>NZ_CP085335.1 GCF_020618475.1 Haladaptatus halobius
ATCCACCAGAATCGATTTTCTGCCAGTCGTGGGTGAAGTTGTTCACCGAATCCTCGAGAAGAATATCACCCATTTTTGACGCAAGCGTTGCCGTACCCAAAACATAGGAGAGGGAGCTAGCCTCGACAGCACTCAACGATAGTGCGGTCGTTGCAGCTCCGAAGGTTCCTTCCAGGAGATTATCCGGAACCGATACATCCCACGAACACGTTCGTCGCTCGAGTCGAACACGGCAGTGTAGTTGGGATTATTCTCCCTGACGAACACACCTTGCTTCCACATCACGGCATTTGCAAGTCCTCCTTCGTCTTTTTCTATGTAACCGTCTTCGACGACGTGGATATTGTTATCTTCTGACTATATATTAACACCGGGGAGAATCTATTAGAAGCAGCGCATTCGAAAAGAGGTTAGCGCACGATACGTGTGTAAACCCGAATACTACGTCGAAGAGGATGACTCAATCAACATTTCCCCAAAATCGTTCCAACCCGAGCGAGAGCATGTCCGGGCTGACCGGTTGGAACTCCTCACGCTCCGTCTCGGGGAAAAACTCCCTGACGCTGTCCCACGAATCGCGGGCGTAGCGGCTATCGACGAGCACGCGGACGCCCCGCTCGTCGGAACCGCGGATGACGCGTCCGAGCGCCTGCCGTGCCTTTCTGACCGCCGGGACTGTGAGCGCATACGTGAAACCGTCGCCGAACTTTCGTTCGTAGGCGGTTCGCACCGCACGGGTTCGGGGGCTCGCGGTGTTGATGATGGGGACTCCGCAGACGACGGCGGCGCGGAGTCGGTCGCCTCGGTAATCGACGCCCTCGGTGAGCGTTCCCCGGAGGCTCGTGACCAGCACCTTCGCCTCGCCGTCGAAGAACTCGTCTTTCAGTTCCTCCGTGGTGTCGTCCGCGCTGCTCTCGTCCAGCAGCACTCGCTTGTCTACCACCTCGCGGAGGTGTTCCGCGGTCCACTTCGCTTCCGCGTAGTTCGGCATCCCGACGAGGACGTTGCCGGGCGATCGGGCCACGTCGCGGATAGCGTCGGCGTACACCTGTCGTTCGGGCGTCTCCTCGCCCGGCGCACCCCTGTTGTCGTAGGTGAACTTCGGAGCGTCCACCGCGAAGCTCTCGCGGTTCGGCTCGGGGAAATTCAGGCCGTACGTACGTTCGACGACGGGCCTCCCGTCGTTTTCGATGTGAATCAGACCCGACACTTTTTCGAAAATTTCGAGGGGTTCGAGCGTCGCACTCATCAGGATGCCGCCGCCGAACTCCCCGAGTTGTTCGCCGATGGCGTCGCTCGGGACGCAGTTCTGCATGGCGAGTTTCGCGTTGTAGGCCCGTCGCCACGAATCGTCGGGTTCGCGGTCGTTCCATGTCCGTTCGAGAACGATCTCGCGGAAGTACGTCTCGTGATCGTTGCGATACCACTCGCCGATGACGTGGCCCGCCGGGAGGGAAGCGCGCTCCCTATCTTTTTCGTCGGCTTCGTTGAGGATGCGAGCGACGACCGCTCCGACCGCCTCCGCGCGCGCCCACGTGCCGCCGTCGTACCCCGCGTTCTCGGCCCATTTCGATATCTCGTCGGGTTGTGGGACGGTCGGGTCTCGGAGTGGAATCTCGGCGTCCGGGAGGTCAGTGAGGTTCGCCTTCCAGCCCCGATGTTCGCGTTCGAGGTGCGCGGTGACTCGTCGGTCGAGTTCCTCGCGGAGGTCGCGGACGAAGTCGCGGGTCTCCTCCAGTTCGCGGAGGGTGACGTTCGCGTCTTCGAGTTCGGCGCGGATGAGAGCGGCGTCGGCGGTGGTGTGTTTCGAATCCCGGTCGTCGAACTTCACCGGTTGGATGACGCGCGTGAGTTCGGATTCGGCGTCCCGGAGCGTCGCGTCGCCGACCGACTGGCTTACGAGATCGCGGACGCGCGGTTCGAGCATGTGCGCCTCGTCACAGACGAGGAAGGTGGAGTCGTCCACGAGTGCGCCCGTGAACCCCGCGGTCGTCACCGGGTCAAAGGCGTGGTAGTAGTTTCCGACGACCACTTCGACGTGGCCGAGTAGCGCGCCCATCATCGAGTGCGGGCAGGTGCCCCACTGCACCGAATGGGCAACGAGGTCGTCGGGTTCGATGAGACCCATGCCCTCGAAATTGAACGGAACGGCCTCGACGGGGTCACCGTCCTCCGGCAGGTCGTCCAAGAACTGGGCGTAGAACGGGCAGTACTCCACGTCGCTGTACTCCGGCATCTCCGGCGAGTACGGGGTTGGTTCGCCCGCGGTTTCGAGATACGTCGCGGCGCTCCTCTGACTGCCCGAGTCGGCCAGTCCGGTCTGCTGGCTTCTGGCCTGGGAGGCGAGGTTCTGGGCGGTCGTGGAGCCACCTTCGCCGGTCAGGTCGCGGGTACGCTCGCGCAGGCCCTCGCAGCGCTCGTAGACGTTGCCGTCGTCGATTCCCCCCGCGTTCTCGCGGTTGTAGGGACAGACGTCGGCCTTCCCGACGAGCGTGAGCGCGGAGACGGGGTTCCAGTCGTCGGGGAGGTTCGCGTTGATCGTTCGCAGGTCGGTCTCGAACTGGCGGAGCTGTTGTTTGACGCTCGTGAGGACGAACACTCGCTCGTACCGGCTGTCGGGGTCGCGCACGAGGTGGAGACCGGCCGTCAGCGCCAGCATCGTCTTGCCAGTCCCGCAGGCCCCCTCGATGACCGAGAAGCCATCGTCGCGGGCGGTCTCGATGGCCGTCTCGATGCCATCTATCTGCTCGTCGTAGGGTTCGTCGTGTCCGAATATCGTCCGCCAATCCGCCATCATCATTGCTCAGTCAGCCTCGTGCTTAGGGCTGTTGAACTGGATTGGTTCCGTCTTGGTATTTAAACCTCAGCACAGAGTGAACATGGTGGGGGTGCGGAGATATTTCAAAAATTTCGGTAAGTGCGTGAGAGGCCTCTTTTCAGGTGCTATCCGATGCCCAATTCTGTGAGGATCATCCCCGGAGGAGAGCGACAAAACTAATTCCGTGACTGAGAAGAACCGCCCAGTATTCGAGGGAATCGTCCGGATAGCGCCCCTGGGTCGAAGCGACCATAACGAAGCCTCCAGCCAGGATTACAGCGATTCCAAAGAGTTGAACGTTCGTTTCGTCCATGCAAACACGATCGAGATGGCAGAAAAAAGCGTTCAATAGTATCCCCGAAAGTCCACCCGGAGCGGCAAGGACGGGTTAGCACGCTTCCAGTGATTGAGAGGTGTATACGCTCGGCGGCTGGCCGACCAACCGCCACCGCCAGATCCCGTGCGGGGACGACTAAACGAACGGAGTGAGCGAAGGAGTCGGTTGGGGAGGCGTGTGGGCGGTTGCGGTGCTGTCTGGAATGGACTGAAAGGGGCCGAACGCTTCGCTCCCGCCCGGAGGCTTTCGAGGACTGCGTCACCACGGGAATTCGGTCAGCTCAACCGAAGAGTTCGAGAACTTTCGCAGACGACTCCGCCGCAATACCGCGTCTCTCGAAGCGAACGTCTCGACGACGCAGTGTTTACCCGCCGCGAACTTCTACATCCCGTCATGACCGATGCGGACGAGCCTACGAATCCGACCGAACTCTCGGACGACGATTGGCGCGACGAACTGCTGTCCTTGCGCGACGAGAAAGACGAGTTCCTCGGCGACCATCCGCAGTCGCCGATTCCGCCCGACAGGCGCGACGAGTTCGACGGCATCTCGTACTTCGAGCCGGATTCGGAGTATCGCGTGACCGCCACGGTCGAGACGCACGACGAGCCGGAACCGCTCGAACTCGAAACGACCGCCGGGCCGCCGCAGCGGTATCTCCGGACGACGACGTTCCACTTCGAGGTCGGTGGCGAGAACTGCTCGCTCTCGGCGTACCAGCAGGAGGGCCAAGAATCCCTGTTCGTTCCCTTCCGCGATAAGACAACGGGTCAGCAGAGCTACGAGGACGGGCGGTATCTCGACCTCCATCCCGACGGAGCACTGAACGATGGCGACGAGGTCACGCTGGATTTCAATCTCGCCTATTCGCCGTTCTGCGCCTACAGCGAGACGTTCTCGTGCCCTCTTCCGCCCGAGGAGAACTGGCTGAACGTGGCGATTCGGGCCGGCGAGCGGGCGTGGGACGGCCACTGAGACCGTCCGACGCGGTGGCGATGTCCATCTCCACCGGAAAAGCAGGGGTTGCGACCGAGTTTTCGGAATCGAAACCCGAGTTTTCGATTCGCCACCGAACGGTTCCTTCCGAACAGTTGTTTCGGGGTTACGAAAACAATTCTTTGATATTCGGGAATTTGGGTGAGACTTTGGAAAGGATTTTTAGGTGCTCGCCACCAAGAACTGGATGCCGACGACGCCGTTGTCGGCTGAAAGCATGCCAAACTGCGACCACTGTAGCGCGCACGTCTCCGAACGATTCGCGCGCGTCTTCGCTGACGAACACGGTCACATCCGCGCTTGCCCCGCTTGCTCGGCGAACGCCGGAATCGCCGAGGTAGCGCGACAGCGCGCGCAAAAAGCATAGCCCGACGAGGCGAAAGGGCGGAATCGACAGGAACAAGACGAACCACGCGAAGCCTGTTAGGTGTGACCACCCACTGGGTCTACGTCGTCGAATGCAGTGACGGCACTTTTTACACCGGATACACGACCGACGTAGCTCGCCGCGTCGCGGAACACGTCGCCGGCGACGGTGCGAAATACATCCGTGGGAGGACGCCTATCGAACTCGTCCACACCGAACGATTCGAGTCGAAGTCCGCGGCCATGTCCCGCGAGTACGAGATAAAACAACTCGGCCGCGCCGAAAAGGAGCGACTGGTGGAAGAATGTCCGGTGGAAAATATCCCACAGAAGAATCGGTGAGCGACGGCTATCAGTCGTCCGCCGCCGCCTCGTCCGCCGCCTCGGTCGAGGTCACGTCGGGCGTGATGAAGGCGTATTCTACCGCCTGTCGTCCGAGTTTTCGGGTGCGCTCTTCCAGGTCCTCGTCGACGAACTCGCCGTCTTCGAACTGGTCGTACGCCCGCCGGATGCCGACCTGATGCGGGAGCACCCAGCCGTGGACGCCGCGAACGGTGATTCGCATGTGGTCGAGCGTGCTGGCGTAGGAACCGCCGCCGGCGACCACGAGTAGGCCGACCGTGGTATCTTCGAACTCGTCGAAGCCACAGTAGTCGTGGACGTTCCGGAACGCCGAACTGTACGATCCGTGGTAGACGGGACTACCGAGAATGACCGAATCGGCCCCCCGAATCTTCCGTTTTATCTCCACCGCGTCCTCCGGTTCGTCTTCGTCCGGGTCGAACACCGGAAGGTCGTAGTCGCGCACGTCGAGCAACTCCGTCTCGGCTCCTGCTTTCTCCGCGGCGTCCAGTACATGCGTCAAAGCGGTTCGCGTGTGGCTCCCGTCGCGCATGCTTCCGCACAGCGCGACGACCCTCGGTACTGCTGTCATTGTTCGTCTCTCAGTGCCGAGAACGTTTAATCCACTCGGCTCGAAATCACCCCAGTATCTCGGTTTTGTCACGACCGTGTTCTCCATACACACGGTGGTTTTTTCGACCACGACGACGACGGACGAAGTATGGACACGCCGATTTCGTTCGGAACCGACGGCTGGCGGGCAACGCTGGACGAATTCACGTCGCCGCGCGTGCGGATCGTCGGACAAGCTATCGCCGACTACCTCCGCGAGGTCGAAGACCGAGCGGGCGAGACGGTCGCGGTGAGCTACGACGCCCGCGAAACGTCGCGCGGGTTCGCGGAAGACCTCTGTCGCGTCCTCGCGGCGAACGGTTTCGACGTGCTCATCCCCGAGCGGGACACGCCGACGCCCGTCCTCGCGTGGACCATCGCCGACCGCGACCTCGCGGGCGGCCTGATGATAACTGCCTCGCACAACCCGCCGGAGTACAACGGCGTGAAGTTCATCCCGACGGACGGAGCGCCCGCCCTCCCCGAGGTGACCGACGAGATCGAATCCCGACTCGCCGACCCCGACCCCCGCCCGGAGGACGAACACGGCGTCGTCCGCGAACAGGATTTCGTCGCGCCCTACGCCGACCACGTATTCGACCTCGTGGAGAGCGACTTCACCGACCTCTCGGTCGTCTACGACGCCATGCACGGAAGCGGGCGCGGTGTCACCGACCGCCTGCTCGAAGAGACGGGCGCGAGCGTCGAGCGACTCCACTGCGAGCGAGATCCCGAGTTCGGCGGCACGCCGCCGGAACCCGACGCCGACCACCTTCAGGAGTTGGTCACGGCGGTTCGAGAGAACGACGCGGATATCGGCATCGCCAACGACGGCGACGCCGACCGAATCGCCATCGTGACGCCCGACCGTGGCTTTCTGGACGAGAACCTCTTTTTCGCCGCGTTGTACGACTACCTGCTCGAAGCCGACTCCGGCCCCGCGGTTCGAACCGTCTCGACCACCTTCCTCATCGACCGAATCGCCGAGGCGCACGGCGAGGAGGTTCACGAGACCCCCGTCGGGTTCAAATGGGTCGCGCAGGCGATGGCCGAGTACGACGCCCTCGTCGGCGGCGAGGAGAGCGGCGGGTTCGCCATACGCGGTCACGTCCGCGAGAAAGACGGGGTTCTGATGGCCTTGCTCGCCGCCGCGGTCGCCGCGGAACGCCCCTTCGACGAGCGGGTGGACGACCTGCTGGACGAGTTCGGCGAGATCCATCAGAACAAGATAAGCCTCGCGTGCCCCGACGACGAGAAAGAGCGCGTCCTCGCCGACCTCGAAGCCGAACTTCCCGAGGAAGTCGCGGGCAGGGACGTGGAGGACGTGGTGACGAAAGACGGTTTCAAAATCCTGCTCGAGGACGGGTCGTGGCTGCTCGTCCGACCGAGCGGAACCGAACCCAAGATGCGCGTCTACGCCGAAGCCGAGAGCGACGAGCGCGTCAACGACCTGCTCGTCGCGGGCGAGGAGCTGGTCGAACCGCTGATTTAGTTCCCGAACCGACGTCATCAGCGCCGATTTTCGCTCGCCCCGTCAAACGGTCGTCTGTCTTCTCGCGCCGATGCGCCAGGTACCCGAATCTTATGTGAAATCAATCATATAATAAATCGATTCAGCGAACTTTCTTCCCGAAACTCGACAATCGCTCGATGTGCGACTCCCCGACTCTCCACCCCCGCTCGTTCTGAAATACTATCTCTATCAAGCGACGGTGACGTTCGGTTTCTTCTGGCCCGTATTCACCGTCTTTCTCCTCCACCGCGGCCTCTCCTACACGCAGATCGGTCTTTTAGGAACTATCTCCGCGGCGTTCGTCGTCCTCGGCGAACTCCCGACAGGGTACGTCGGCGACCGTATCGGGCGTCGAAACGGCCTCCTCGTCGGTTTCGTGCTTCTCTCCCTCTCGCTCCTTGGATTCGTCGTCGCCCGCGGATTCGCCGGTTTCGTCGTTCTATACGTCCTCTGGGCGCTCGGGCTGGTGTTCCACTCCGGAAGCGACGACGCGTGGCTCTACGACGCGCTCGAATCCCGTCTCCGCGAGGACGAGTACACCCGTATCCGCGGACGCGGCGGTTCGGTCAACCAGTGGGTGAGCGCGGGAACGATGCTCGCCGCCGGTGGACTGTACGGCGTTCGTCCGTGGCTCCCGTTTCTCGCCGGGGGGCTCCTCGTCGCCTGTTCCATCCCCGTCCTCATCTCGATGCCTCGTTCGAAGCACACCGACGAAGAGGACGGACTGACCGTCGTCGAAACGTTCCCCTTGATCCGTCAGCGGTTGACCGAGCCACCGCTTCGCCTGTTCGTCCTGTACGTGGCGCTGTTCTACGGCATCGTCAACGCCGCCGACACGTTCATCCAGCCGATCGCCACTTGGACGCTCGGTCTTCCGATGGCGGGCTTGGGGCCGCTCTACACCGGATTCACCGTCGTCGCCGCGGTCGCCAGTTACCACGCGGGAACGATAGAGGAACTGCTGTCCACCCGGTGGGCCGTGCTACTCATCCCCGGGCTGGTGGCCACGTTCTTCGTCGTACCGCTGCTCGCGCCGCTCGCAGCGCTCCCGCTCTTCTTCACGATGAAGAGCGCCCGAGTGGTGATGGCCCCGATTACGAGCGGGTATCTCAACGACTGCGTCGAGTCGGTCGGCCGCGCCACGCTCCTGAGCGCGGCGTCGATGGTGTACGCGCTCGTCCGCCTCCCCCTCAAACCGCTGGCCGGGGTCGTGGCGGACGCGACCGCTCCGCTCGTCGCGGTGGCTGCCCTCGGCGGCTTCTTCGTTCTGGCCTCCGTCGTCGTCTGCGCGGTCGAGACGCCAGTTGCCGATGCCAAGACGGAACGGCAGACCGCTGACTGAACACGCCCGCCATCGAAAAAATTCTCATTCGAACGACAGCACGTCGCCCGGATTTAGATAGTAGAGCGCCGCGAGTCCCACGCCGAGCGCCACGGTGACCAGTCCGAGCAGGTCGTTCGCCGACGCGTCGACCCCGTCCCGAAGCACGTAGAACGCCATCACCCCTGCGAACGCGACCCAGATGATCGCGAGACGGCGGCGTTTCGTCTCGTCCATGCGCCGTCGTTGGCAAACGCGGAGTATCAGTCTTCGCTTTCGAGCAATCCCCACAATCTCCGCTCCTCCGTCGATTCGATGTCGAACTCCAGCGACTCGTAGAAGGCCCGAACGCTCGGGTCGAACTCCGCGGTCAGCGTTCCGTGTCGTTCGCGGGCCGCTTCGACCAACGCCGTTCCGATTCCTTGCCCGCGCCGCGCTCGCCGAACCGCGATGGAGTCGATGTAACCGCCTGAATCGCGGGACTCCATCACTGCAGCGCCGAGGATCCGCCCGCCGTCTTCTGCGACCAGTACGTCACCCGCGTCGATTCGCCCCCGAACCTCGCTTGCGTCGGTTTCGAGCATCGCGGCGTCCAGAATCCGCATGACGGTGAGGTGGTCGTCGGGCAGAGCGGGGCGGACGGTCATCCGCCTTTTATCAGCCGCAGCACCTTCACGTGCTCCGCTTCGACCGGTTGGTCTTCCGGCACGGGTCGACCGTCGACCATCACCGACACCTCGTGCGGACTCAAGCCTACCTCCGACAGCAGGTCGGCGTAGGTCGCGCCCTCCACGTCGAACTCGTGGATGTCCTCGCCGACCACCTCGACGGTCACGTTCATGGCCTCTCTTACCGGTCTCGTGCCTTCAGCGTGTCGGGGTCGGTGTCGCGGAGGAGGTCGCGCTCAGGCGGGCGACTCCTCGTCGGTTCCCCGTCCAGCACGCTCCGCGTACGTCGGCGTTGTGCGCCGCCCGCGGTAGCGCGCCCGGAGCGCCATCGCCAGCGCCCCGAGTCCGAGCAGGAGGACGATGAACTGGACGAGACCACCGAAGATCGGTATCTGACTGAGGAGCGTGACGACGAGCAGCCCCACCGCCAGCGCCAGCCAGCGATTCGTCTCGTCGACCAACGACAACAGCCAGATGCCGACCGCGAATGACCCGTACACCGCCGCGGTCCAGAGCAGGATGACGAACAACAGCGCCCCCAACAGCGAGATGGGTATCCCGATGATGGTCACGGCGAAGACGACCAGCAGAATCGGCACGAGAACGAGCAGGAGGAGGCCGACGCCGGCGGAGAGCACGGGGTCGTCGCGCGTTCGTTCGGCGACGTGTCCGGAGAACGTCGGGAAGACCGCCAGCAGCACCGCGCCCAACAGGAGGTTCACGAGGAAGCCGTACAGCGCGCCGACCCAGTTGGGCACTCGCAACGCGGGTGCCGGCCCGACGTTGGCGAGCGTCTCGTCCTGCCGAACCGTCCCGCCGATGCTCGCCCCTGGCGCGCGCTCGAACGTTTCGGCGTCGTAGACGAGGTCGCCGCCGATGCGGGTCGTCTCAGCGACTCGCAGCGTCTCGCTCGTGACTTCGGCGTCTCCCCTTACGGTTCCCGCCAACAGGGTATATCCCGCGGCTCCTTCGAGCGACCCGCCGACCGTGCCGGTTCGGGCGACGACGAGATTACCGCCGCCCGCTTCGACGTCTCCCGTAACGTCGCCTCCTATCCGGACGTTTCCGGCGAACGCCGACACGTCTCCTCTGACGGTACCGGTCTGCGCGACGAGGACGTTCCCGGCGAACGCGCTCAGGTCGCCGTTCACCGTCCCGTGGACGACGACGGTTCCGGCGGTGGCCGTGAGGCTGCCGTCCACCGTCTCTCCCTCCTGAACGACGACCGTGCCGCCCGTTCGCGTCTGTTGTGCCGTCGCCGTCGCCGTCGCCCCGGCGAGGAGCAGGACGAGTACCAGAAAGACCGCGCGCGTTCGCATGCCCCGACGGTCGGCATCCGGGCGAATAGTAATTGAGTCGTTGTCCGCGAGAATCGTGGATTGTGCACGAGGAAGCGGCGGACTAATTGGGCGTGAAAAATCGGCAGACCGACCGGGAGCGGCGTCTCGGGGCCTTTAAGAACGGCAGGTGCCTTTGCTGGGACATGAGCGAGGCCGAATCGGAAACCGTCCCCGGGCGCGGAACCATCTGGGTCGAGAAGTACCGACCCCAGACCTTGGACGAGGTGGCGGGTCACGAGGACATCACGGCGCGACTGAAGAGCTACATCGAGAAGAATGACCTGCCGAACCTGCTCTTTTCCGGTCCGGCGGGCATCGGAAAGACGACCAGCGCGGTCGCCATCGCCAAGGAGCTGTACGGCGATAGCTGGCAGTCGCACTTCCTCGAACTGAACGCCTCCGACGAGCGCGGCATCGACGTGGTGCGCGATCAGATAAAGAACTTCGCCCGCCACGACCCCGGCGCGGTGGATTTCCAGATAATCTTCCTCGACGAGGCGGACTCCCTGACGAGCGACGCGCAGGCCGCCCTCCGCCGGACGATGGAACAGTTCTCCGACAAGACGCGCTTCATCATGTCGTGTAACTACTCCTCGAAGATCATCGACCCCATCCAGTCGCGGTGCGCGGTGTTCCGGTTCGCCCCGATTCCCGACGAGGCCGTCGTGGAGCGAATCCGTTACATCGCCGACGAGGAAGGCATCGAGACGACCGAGGGCGGCGTCGACGCCCTCGTCTACGCCGCGGATGGCGACATGCGAAAGGCCATCAACGCCCTGCAAGCGGCCGCAGTCATGGGCGAGCAGGTGGATGAGGAGGGCGTCTTCGTAATCACCAGCACGGCCCGCCCGGAGGATATCAAGGAAATGGTGCAGGACGCGCTGATAGGGGACTTCACCCGCGCGCGCTCCAAACTGGACGAACTGCTTACCGAGCGCGGCATGGCGGGCGGCGACATCATCGACCAACTCCACCGCTCCGTCTGGGAGTTCGACCTGGACGACGAGGAGGCCGTGCGCATCCTCGAACGAGTCGGGGAAGCTGACTACCGCATCACGGAAGGCGCGAACGAGCGCGTGCAACTCGAAGCGATGCTAGCTTCGCTGGCGCTCGACCGAGAATAACCGCCGAAAGAGACAGAGTCTCGGTCGGAATGACGATTTAAAACTCCTTTTATCTTGCGGTATACATGTCTTCTATCAAAACGGTTTGTAGGGTACTCGCCCTCTCGGAGGACGCATGGCCGAACCCCTCTTCCCCGAGCGAATCAAGACCGACCGCCTCGTCCTTGGACGAATCTCCTCGAAGACCATCGATATCTTCGAACTGTACGTCCTCTGTTCGACCGAATCGTGGCAGACCGACGTGACCGAGCACATGCCGTGGTTTCGCTTTCGGACGCTCTCCGACGTGGCCGAGTTCGTCGAGCACACCGAATCGGAGTGGCGCGACCGCGAGACGGCCAGATACACCGTCCGCCCGAAACCCGGCGAGGACGGCACGGACGAACTCGCCGGACTCACCGCATTCGGCCCGGAGTGGGACTAACGACGGGCCGGGTCGGGCATCGTCCTCGCAAAGCGATTCTGGGGTCGGGCTACGGTACGGAGCGAGCGAACGCGATGGTCGAACTGACGTTCGAGCGATTCGATCTGGACGCCTACTACACCACGGTGGCGGACGGAAACGAGCGTTCACGTCGGATGATAGAGTCGTACGTCGAGGCGTTCGGCGGCCGCCACGAGGGGCTACTCCGGCAGTACAAACCGCGACCGAACGGCGACGTGACCGACCAGCATCGGTACTCCATCACGCGAGAGGAGTACGAATCTGCGACCGACTCGAAGTAACCTGTCGGGATGATGTCACGAGATGTCGTACGTACGGTCGGAACGGTCGGGGAACGCCGTCGCCTGTGAGTGTCGCCATCGCGCACCGATTACGGTCGAATGACGCTCTCCCGTAGCACGGTCGAGAACCGACGAACAGTTCAGTCGCATTTTTCACACCTCGAGACAGTCACTGAAGCATGGTTCTAACCGTTCCCGACGCTGCTGCAATTCGCCGTATCGCCCTCCTCGGTTCGGAGGTACTCCGATGACGCCCGCAATCGAAACCGACGGACTGACGAAACGATTCGACGACACCGCGGTCGTTTCGGATTTGAACCTCACGGTCCCCGCCGAGTCCGTTTACGGTTTCCTCGGCCCGAACGGTGCGGGTAAGACGACGACGATGCGAATGCTGACGACGCTGACCCGTCCGACGAGCGGCACCGCGCGAATCGCCGGGCAGTCCATCGACGACCGGGACGCCGTCGTCTCGCGCATCGGCTTCCTGCCGGAAGAACCGCCGTTGTACGACGAACTCACCGGCCGCGAGCAATTGCAGTACGTCGCTGGACTGCGCGACTTGGACGCCGACGACCGCATCGACGCCCTACTCGACCGCCTCGACCTCGCCGACGACGCCGACGAGCGCGTGAGCACCTACTCGAAAGGGATGAAACAGAAGGTGGCGACGATTCAGGCCATCCTCCACGAACCGGAAGTCGTCTTTCTGGACGAACCCACTTCAGGACTCGATCCCCGCGCCGCCCGCACCGTGCGTGACCTCATCTCGGAACTCACCGACGACGGCATGACCGTCTTTCTCTCGACACACATCCTCCCCGTGGTCGAAGAACTCGCGGACACGGTCGGCGTGCTGTCCGACGGGTCGCTTGTCGCGGAGGACTCGCCCACCCGACTCACCCACCGCGCGGAGAAAGAGCAGACGCTCGAAGAGGTGTTCCTCGACGTGACGAGCAGCGACGAGACGGCGCGGCCGGTGGAGCAATGAACTGGCCAACGCCCCGGAAGAGCGTTCGAATCGCCCGCGTGGAGTTCGTTCGAAGCTTCCGCGCCGTCACGAAGAACCCGGTTCAATTGCTGGGGATGGGCGTCTTCGTCCTGCTGTTCGTCGGCGGCGCGACTGTCGGCGGGAGCTACGCGATCTACCGTTTCGGTGACAAGATTGCCGAACTACCGTTCCTACTCGATGCGGCCCGCGGCGCGACGGCGGTCGCGTGGATCGCCGTCGCCGTGATGGTCGCCGCACGGGCTGTCGGGAAGACCGCCCGCATCGACCACGAACACGGGATTTTGACGACGGTTCCCGCCCGCGATGTGGTTGGCGGCCTGCTACTCGCGGAGTTCGCCCGCGTGTTGTCGGTCGTCGCGGTTCCGCTGCTCGTCCTAAGCGCGATGTGGGCGGTCGTTCTCGGCTCGCCCGTCCCCTTCGTCGCTATCGTCTCCACGGTCACCGCGCTACTCGTCATCGCGCTGCTCGTCGGCCACCTGTTCGGCGTCCTGTTCAAGATCGCGTTCGCGCGCTCGAAACTGCTCGCACGCTACAAGACGCTCGTCTTCGCCGCCATCTTCGTCGCGTACTTCGCTGCTATCATGACGAACGCGCTCGGTTCGGTGATGGTCGCGCTAGGACGCCACCTGCAGGACGCTCCGACGGCGTGGTTCGGCGACGTGCTCGTCGTCGGCTTTCCGGCCGCCAACTCCTCGCCTTTGCGGATGCTCGGCGCGCTCGCTCTCTTCTTGGTCGCCGTCCCCGTCCTGCTCTCGCTCGACGTGCGGGCGGCGACTCGACTCTGGTACGGCGACGCGGTGAAGCCCGGAAGCGGAAAGCGACCGAAGGGGGGGACGTCGAAGGAACGCTCAGACGCGGGGTTCCTCTCGGAGGACGGGCCCATCGCGGGCGTCGTCTCACGACCGACCCGCGCTGTGACGGCGAACGTCTGGCGGCGGACGAAGCGCGCCCCGATTCGGCTCATCTACGCCGTCTACCCCGTGTTCTTCTTCACCGGCTTCCTCCAGCAGGTCGTCTCGTCGGGCGAGATTCCGTCGGAGTTTCCCGTCATCGTCGCGCTCTACGGTGCCTGGGTCGTCGGCGCGACGGTGCTCAACCCGCTCGGCGACGAGGGTTCGATGCTTCCGGTGACGCTCACCTCGACGCTCCGCGGCGAGCAATTCGTTCGGGGGCACGTCCTCGCGGCCACGCTCGTCACTCTCCCCGTGGTGGTCGGTGCGACCGCCCTCACGGGCGCGCTGAGTCCCCTCGCTCCGGACGTTTGGCTGTCGCTCACCGCCGCGAGCGCCCTGCTCGGGGTGGCCGGTGCGGTCGTCGCCGTCGGCGTCGGCACCGTATTTCCCCGGTTCGGCGAGGTGCGAGTCACGCGAAGTCGACACGTCGTCGTCCCGAGTAAGACCGCGTTTGCTGTCTACTCGGTCGCGCTGCTCGCCGGATTCGTCGGCGCGGCCGTCGCGGCGGTGCCGGAGGGCGCGTCGCTGGTCTCGAACGCGATAGCGGTCTGGTCGGCCTTGCTCTGGCGACAGGTCGAAATTCCGGCCGTGGCGCTCCGCGTCGTCGGCGGTGCGGTGGCGGTTCTGCTCGGTGCGGTCGCGCCGCCAGTCGCGTACCGGTACGCCGCTCGTCGGTTCGACTCGTACGTCCTCGGCTGAGCGGCCTTGCGGAACTGTTTTACGCACCGATGGGCGTAGAACTACCAAGAATGAGCGAACTCGAGGAGGAGTACCGCCTCGATTATTTCGAGGAAAACGATTTCGTGCGAAAGGAATGCTCCGAGTGCGGAGCCCACTTCTGGACGCGCGACCACGACCGAACGACGTGCGGGGAACCCCCGTGCGAGGAGTACGGGTTTATCGACAACCCGAGCCTCGACGAAGAGTACTCGCTCTCGGAGATGCGAGAGGCGTTCCTCTCGTTCTTCGAGGAACACGGCCACGAGCGAATCGACCCCTATCCCGTGGCGGCGAATCGCTGGCGCGACGACGTGCTGTTGACCCAAGCGTCGATCTACGACTTCCAGCCGCTGATTACGTCGGGTCAGACCCCGCCTCCGGCGAACCCGCTGACCATCAGCCAGCCCTGCATCCGGATGCAGGATATCGACAACGTGGGGAAGACGGGTCGACACACGATGGCGTTCGAGATGATGGCCCACCACGCCTTCAACGTCCGCGAGGACGCCGAGGAGGAGTACGCCTACGAGGGCGAGGTGTACTGGAAAGACCAGACCGTCGCGTACTGCGACGAGTTCTTCGAGTCGATGGGCGCGGATCCCGAGGAGATAATCTACATCGAAGACCCGTGGGTCGGCGGCGGCAACGCGGGCCCCGCGATCGAAGTCATATATCGGGGCGTCGAACTCGCCACGCTCGTCTTCATGTCGATGGAGCAAGACCCCGAGGGCGAGTACGAGATGAAAGACGGGAACCGGTACTCGAAGATGGATACGTACGTCGTGGACACCGGGTACGGACTCGAACGCTGGACGTGGGTGTCCCAAGGGACACCGACCGTCTACGAAGCGGTCTATCCGGACATGATCGATTTCCTCAAGGAGAACGCCGGAATCGAACACTCCGAGGAGGAAGACGAACTCGTACACCGCGCAGCGAAGCTCGCGGGACACTTGGATATCGACGAGGCCGAGGATATGGAGGCCGCTCGCGACAATATCGCCGACAAGCTCGACGTCTCCGCGACGCGCCTTGAAGAGCTGATGGTACCGCTGGAGACCATCTACGCCATCGCCGACCACAGCAGAACGATGGCCTACATGTTCGGCGATGGTATCGTCCCGAGCAACGTCTCCACCGGCTACCTCGCCCGGATGGTGCTCCGACGCACCAAGCGCCTCTGCGACACCGTCGGCGTCGATGCACCGCTGGACGAACTCGTGGACATGCAGGCCGAGCGTCTCGGCTACGAGAACCGCGACACCATCCGCGACATCGTTCGAACCGAGGTCGAGAAGTACCGCGAGACGCTGGAGCAGGGCGGTCGCCGGGTGCGCCGCATCGCCCGCGACCACGCCGAGCAGGGCAAACCGATTCCGACCGATACGCTGGTCGAACTGTACGATTCCCACGGTCTCCAGCCCGACATGGTCGAGGAGATCGCCGACGAGTTCGGCGTCTCGGTGAACGTTCCGGACGACTTCTACAGCCTCGTCGCGGAACGCCACGACAGCGGGCAGGCCTTCGAGGAAGAGGAGGCCGAAGACGACCGCCTCGGAGACCTCCCGAAGACCGAGCGACTCTACTACGAAGACCAGCACCGAACCGACTTCGAGGCCGTCGTCCTCGACGTGTTCGATCGCGAGGGTGGCTACGACGTGGTACTCGACCAGACGATGTTCTACCCGGAAGGTGGCGGACAACCGGGCGACCACGGAACGCTCTCGACCGACGAGCGGACGGTGCATGTCACCGACACCCAGATTCAGAACGGCGCCATCCTCCACCGCACCAACGAATCGGTGGACAAAGGCGGCATCGTCCGCGGGAAGATAGACGCCCAGCGCCGCCGCAGGTTGATGCGCCACCACACGGCGACGCACATCGTCGTCCACGCGGCCCGCCAGATTCTCGGCGACCACATCCGACAGGCCGGCGCGCAGAAGGGCACCGACAGTTCGCGCATCGACGTTCGTCACTACGAGCGCATCGACCGCGAGACGGCCAAGCGGATCGAGCTGCTGGCGAACGAGATCGTGATGGAGAACACGACGGTACAACAGGAGTGGCCCAACCGCCACGAGGCCGAAGAGGAGTTCGGCTTTGACCTCTACCAGGGAGGGATTCCCGCTGGGACGAACATCCGCCTCATCCACGTCGCGGAAGACGTGCAGGCCTGCGGCGGCACGCACGTTCGCCGAACCGGCGACGTCGGCTGCATCAAACTCCTGAACACCGAGCGCGTGCAGGACGGCGTCGAACGACTCACGTTCGCCGCGGGCAACGCCGCCATCGAAGCCACCCAACAGACCGACGACTCCCTCCGGGCCGCCGCGGACATCCTCGATGTCGCCCCCTCGGAGGTGCCGGACACCGCCGAGCGCTTCTTCGAGGAATGGAAAGAGCGCGGCAAGCAGATCGAGGCCCTGAATGAACAGCTCGCCGAAGCCCGCGCCAGCGGCGGAGGCGGCGGCGAGGAGATAGAAATCGGCGATACGACAGCGGTTATCCAGCGAATCGACGCCGACATGGACGAACTCCGCGCGACCGCGAACGCCCTCGGGGACGAGGGGAAGATCGCAGTTCTCGGCAGTGGCGCTGAGGGCGCGCAGTTCGTCGTCGCAGTCCCTGACGGCGTCTCGCTGAACGCCGGCGAAGTCGTCGGCGAACTCGCCTCCCGCGTCGGCGGCGGCGGTGGCGGTCCGCCGGACTTCGCGCAGGGCGGCGGCCCCGACGCCGATAAATTGGACGAGGCGCTCGAAGACGCGCCGGACGTGCTGAAGCAAATTCAGAACGCCTGATTCCGTTACTCGTCCCTTCTTCGTTCTCCCGCTATTTGAGTACCTACTGCTTCGGGTCTCGGAGCGGTTATCGCCGATTTCGGAACGTGATCAGTGCTCTCCGGACTCGAATCGGAGTTTGCGAGCAACGAGCAGTCCAAGGGCGACACCGAAACCGAAGACGGCGAATCGAGGCGGGCCTTGCTGCCCGGGACGGCCGTGATTCGCGTTCGGTTCCGTTCGATCGCAGTCCGTACCACGGAATCTGGATTCAATCGGGCATGACTTTGATGTCATCGACTACACAGAAGGGCCATCATTCCCTCAAAATTCGCTCGAACATGTTCTGCTCGCCGCGATGGGCGTCACTCACCTCTATCGTTCCATTCCTCTATCGTTCCATTCTCTGCGACCTGATTGAACCGCCCATCGTGAGTGGCAATGCTGGCGGAGAAGTCGAATTCCAGCCCGCTTTCCGACGAACCGTAGACGGTCGCCAATGAGGTGGCCCATTTCGGCTCTATTCGCCACTAATCGATCCGAGTCTGAACAGTAGAGGCCAAATTACGCCGTCCCCCGAGACTCGAGTAACCGCTCTAACCCCGATTTAATATAGCGATATCAGATTCATCGCGGGCCGTAATACGTAACTCGTCGCCCGGTTTTCGTTCACGCGATGCCCGACTGTGAGTACCCGCCGCCGGTCACCGCGGGCGATACGGTCGCCGTCGTCGCCCCCTCGCACGCCCCGCCGGACGGTTTCGAACAGGGACTGCGCCGCCTCCGATCGTTCGGCGTCCGACCGAAGGTGTTCGAGACGGCGACGCGGAGCACCGACTGGCTCCGCGACAACCCGGCAGCGCGGGCGGCGGACGTGATGGACGCGTTTCGGGACGAGGAGGTGGACGCCATCGTCGCCGCGATGGGTGGTAACCGCGAACTCCAGATTCTCGACCAGTTGGACGAAGCGGTCGTCCGCCGGAACCCGAAGCGGTTCTTCGGGTCGAGCGATAACACCCACCTCCACCTGTTTTTGAATCGCGCCGGACTCGTCTCGTTCTACGGCGGACAGCTCTTTCCCGATCTCACGGCCGACCCCGCGATACACCCGTACACGCGCGCCAACGTCTCGCGCGCTCTCTCGGCGACCCCGTTCGGCGCCGCTCGTCCGGCGTCTCACTGGACGGACGAATACTACGATTTCGACGAACCAACGATGCGAACGTGGTTTCCGGCCGACGACTGGCACTGGCACGGTGCTGACGAACGAGTCGTCGCCCCAGTCGCCGGTGGCTGTCTCTCGATGCTCCGGACGCAGTTACTGGCGGGGCCGTCCCGTTTCGGCGTCGATGCACTTTCGGACTCCGTGCTGGCGGTCGAAACCTCCGGAGAAACGCCTGGAGCGAGCGAGGTCGAACGCTTCTTCATGGCGCTCGGAGAGCGCGGCGTCCTCGCCGACCTCGAAGGCGTCCTCGTCGGAAAACCCGAGACGCCCGGCGGAACACGCACCGATCGGGAGCAGTACCGCCGCGAACAGCGAGACGCGATAGTGGGTACCGTCGACGAGTACGCCGACGTACCGTGCGTCTTCGACCTCGATTTCGGCCACCCGGCCCCCGTGTTACCGCTCCCTATCGGTGCCGAGGTCGAGATCGACGGCTCGAACCGAACGATTCGATTCCGCTGAGCGACGGTCGCACGTATAAACGTGGGCTTCGATGAATCCTATACCGCGATACGAAATCTCTCATTTCTACGCCAGTGAATCGGTGGGTCGCCACACATCGTAGCAGACGAGCTGTGAACGCGAGCAAAAAATGGAATGCGGTACTCCTTCGGGATGCCTTTGGGATGAACCCGTCTGTTCTCGACTTCTACTCGCTCTCCATTTCCGACGGTAGTCGACTCGCACCAGCCGATAGGTGCGAACTTCGGACAATATCTCGGGAGTATCGACCGGACGGCTAGTTCTAGGACGCGCAATATCTTGCGCAGACCCTACTGAGTGCGGTCGTTTAATCGGAAACTCTCCGTAACGGTGCTTTCACGCGAATTAGCATCCGGGGGTCGTATTTCAACGAGTCAGCCCTCCGCAATTATAACACTATACACACATGTTTATGCCGTGTACTGGCATATCACGGGTGATGAGTACTCCGACAGACGAGCGACGCGCTCCGGAACCCGATTCGGACGCACAGGCACTTCTGGAAAAGCTGGTCGAAGAAGCGCCTGACCTCAGCCACCTCTCGCCCGAGCAGGCCCGCGCACTGCTCGGCGGTCTGTTCACTCCGGACGTCGAACCCGAACCAGTCGCCGAGGTGGACGAGCGCAAGATTCCGGCGTACGCGCGGGATATCCGCGTACGAGTCTACGATCCAGATCCGAGCGAGACGCTCCCCGCGGTCGTCTACTTCCACGGTGGAGGTTGGGTCGTCGGCAACCTCGATACCCACGACGGGGTGGCGCGGTCGCTGGCGAACGAGGGCAACTGCGTCGTCGTCTCCGTCGACTACCGGAAGGGGCCCGAACATCCCTTCCCAGCCGCCGTGGAGGACGCCTACCTTGCAACGAAGTGGGTCACCGACAACGCCGACGAAATCGGGGTTGGTGAAGGATTGGCAGTCGCCGGCGAGAGTGCGGGGGGTAATCTCGCCACCGTCGTAACACAGATGGCCGTCAAAAAGGAGGTCGACGCGCCGGAGATCGACCATCAGGTACTACTCTACCCGGTGACCGACCACTCGTTCGACACTCCCTCCTACGAAGAGAACGCGGACGGCTACTTCCTTACCACCCGAGGGATGGTGTGGTTCTGGAACCACTACCTTCGTGACGATATCGACGGGGTGAATCTGCGAGCCTCGCCGCTTCGCGCTCCCGAACGAATCCTCGCCGAACTACCGCCGGCGACCCTGTTCACCTGCGGATACGATCCGCTCCGCGACGAACAGTTCGCGTACGCCGAGGCGCTCGACGACGCTGGCGTCCCCGTCGAGCACACTCACTACGACGGCATGATCCACGACTTCGCCAACATGCGTCGGCTTTCGGAACCGTTTCCGAATGTAGACGCGGCCGAGGACGTGCGTAGACGCGCCGGCAAGGCACTTGAGGAAGTTTTCGGGTGAGTGCCATGGCTCAAAAAGAAGCGGTTCGACGCGAGTCCATGGACTTCGAGAGCGAGGGGACACGATGTGCGGCCTGGCTCTACCGCCCCGACGAGTCAGCGAGCGCCGCCACCGGAGATCCGCCGGTCGTGGTGATGGCTCACGGATTCGGGTTGCCGCGTTGGTTCGAACTCCCCGCCTTCGCCGAGCGCGGGCTGGCCGTGCTGATGTTCGACTACCAGTCGCTCGGTGATAGCGGTGACGAGCCCCGCAACGTCGGCTGTCCGGCGTTAGTCGTGGAAGGAGCCGGCGATCAGATCGCCCCGAAAGGCACCATCGACGGGACAGTTTCGAAGCTCCCCGACGTGAACTGGGTATCCTACGACACCGACTATTTCGGGGCGTTCTTCGGCGATCTGTTCGAGGAGGTCGTCGACAGAGAAGGCGCGTTCTTCGAACGCCATCTGCTCGATGGAGACGAACCATGACACGGTCATCACGAGCGACCGGTTTGCGGGAACGGCTCGAGAACGGCGACACTGCGCTCGGCGTTGCCGACGACACGTACTCTCCCGCACTCGTCGAACTGTACGGCGAACTCGGGCTCGATTTCGTCTGGATCGATTTCGTCTGGATCGATTTCGAACACGCGGGGCCGAGTCCGTGGGACGCGAATACGATGGAAGGGTTACTCCGTGCGAGTGAACTGACGGACACGGAGCTGCTGGTTCGGCTTCCGGTCACGGAGCCGGCGCTCGTTCGCAAAACGCTCGATGCCGGCGTCAGAAACGTGTTCCTCTCGCACGTCGATACGGTGGACGAAGTGCGCCGTATCGTTCGAGCGGCTCACTTCCGCTACGACGGCGAGGCTGGCGACCGTGGCCTTGCGATTCCGAGGGCGAGCCGATGGGGACTCGAGGACGACTACGTAACAAGCGAAGACGACGAGATCGTTATCGGGGTGACGATCGAGTCTCCACGGGCGGTCGAGAACATCGAGTCGATCCTCGATGTTTCGAACCTCGGCTTCGTCTTCATCGGGCCGTTCGACCTTCCGGTTGCGCTCGGCCACCCGGGTGAACTCGACCATCCCGAGGTGCAGGAGACTATCGAAACGATTCGTTCAGCCAGCGTCGATCGCGGTGTTCCCGTGGGAGGGCTCGGCTTCGATATGGACGACGTGAACGAGAAAGCCCGGAACGGGTATCAACTTCTGAACATCGGAACCACGACGGTAGCGATTCAAACCATCATCCGAGAGTGTCTGGACGAGTACGACGATGGATGAGCACGTCGAGATAGTTTCCCCTCGGAACCGGGCATCCCGCGCCAAACGAACGACGCAAACCCCGTTTCGAGGACGACCTACGGCGTTTTGAAGTACCCGTATCCGCCGTCCTGCAGTCGAGCCAGTGCCCCCGAGCCGGCCGGGACACCCTCGACGCCCGGAAGCAGGTCGTCGTCGGTCGCCTCGACGAACACCCGGACGCCAGCGCCGTTTGCGACCACCGCAACGTCGTCACCGAGTGAGGAGCCGCTCCCGTCGGTGAGTAGGTTCAGGGTGTTCACCATCGCGTGCTGGTGGTCGTGCAGATTCGGACTCGACACGTGAATCACGGTTTTCATGGAGAGAACGACGGCATCCAACGGCGTAGCCGTAGACCCTAAACGTCGCGATAAACTGCGCCTTTTTTGCTGACCGAAGGCGTACTCGTTCGGCGGAGAGACGACCGTGAGCGATTCGGTTTCGCTGAGGGCTGTCGTATATATGAGTGACAGATAACAAACTAGACGCTGCGATAGAAACCGTCGTTCGTTCTTCCGTCATCCTCCGAGGTTGCCAGACGAACAGCGAGCCGAATCGGGTCGCGGACGACTCGATAGATGTCGGATGGCTGCTTTTAGGCGAATCAAAACCTCTAAGTCGGTGTTTAGGCAAGCCTAAAAACATATGTCTGGAACACCTGCGGAGATTCCGACCCGCCGCGAGTACGTCAAGGGCAGCGGTGCCCTCGTCGGCGGTGGTCTACTGGCGGGCTGTACAAGCGACGGTTCGAACGCGAGCGCCGGAGAGTTCAAAAACGGAACGACTGCGGACGCCGACTCTTATTCGGTGACGATGGCGCCAATGGGGACGGTCGAGTTCGAGGACGTCCCGAAGAGCGTTTTCACGATATTCCCGCAGTACGCGGACATGGCGGTCGCACTCGGTCACGGTGATGCGGTGAACTCCGTTTACGTCCCCGAAATGTCCGGCAAGACGATGAACACCTACTACGATCGTCTGGAGGGCGTCTCCTTCGAGTGGAAGGGTCTTCCCGACCCGCTGAAGAATGGGCTGAACAGGGAACTGTTTTACAAACTCGATAGCGACGTTCACCTCGTCGACCCCGCGTACATTAGCACCCAAAACGGCTGGTCACAGTCCGACATCGAGGATATCCAAAACAACATCGGCCCGTGGTTCGGCAACTTCTACAGCGGTACTCACGATAAACCGCCGGAAGGCTACCGTGACGGATATCGGTACTACGGTCTATGGGAGATGTTCGAGAAGATCGCGGAGATCTTTCAGGAACAGGAACGCGCTCGGGCACTTACGGAGATTCACGCGAACGTTCTCTCGACGATAGAAGAGAATCTTCCGCCGAAAAACGAGCGACCGACGGCCGTGCGCGTCACATACAACGATGGCTCGTTTTACACGTACCACCTCAACAAACCCGGCTACTGGCTGGCGGATACTCGTCCGTTGGACGCGACCGATGCGTTTGCGGAGCAAGACTGGGCGAACCTCTGGGGAACGGTCGATTTCGAGACGATGCTCGACGCAGACCCGGACGTCATCCTCCACCTCTGGGGAATCTCGCCGGGATACCATCTCGATGAGATTCGAAAGAAAATCGAGAGTCAGCCCGCTGGACGACAGCTCTCCGCTATTCAGAACAACCGGTTTTACGCGGCGGGGATGCGATATCAGGGTCCTATCATGAATCTGTTCCAGTTGGAGATGACGGCCAAGCAGCTGTATCCCGAGCAGTTCGGCGAGTGGCCGGGCTACGTGACCGGCGAATCGTATCCGGAAATCCCCGCCGATGAACGACTGTTCGACCGACGGAAACTCGCGGACGTTATCGGCGGAACGTTCTGACGGGACTTTCGTACCGCTGGACGTTGGTCGACGCCTTCACTACCGGATTACATCCTTCGTCTCACAGTTTTCGATCCTGCTACGTTCGTTTCTACGCACGTTCGACTTTCGTTGACGGCGGCTTTTCTTCCCGTCCGTACCCGTGACCCACTACCGACGAAACGAGGTGAACCATCAGCAATACGACGAAGATGCTCGCGTCGGGCCTGAGTTCGGTGAACAGAAGCGGAATGTAGAGCAAGAGGAGAGACACGGACACCTAGAAGCTGACGAACTGTAACGGGACGACGATGACCTGTGCGACGAGCGCGGTGACGAGTTCCACCGCGGACATATTTGAATCCACGACGAGTTTAGTGAATAATATTCGTCACATAATCCATCTTACCAACCGTATAAGTGAGACGCATCGCGAATGATCTCGGACGAGGAATCGGTTCCCTCGGCGTCTCGAAATCGATTCAACCAACGTCTGGTAATCGTACGATTATGACACGAACTGTGTCTACTGATGAGTAATGCCTTTGAGGTCACCCATGGTATCCGGGCGGTGGTGGGGAACACATGACACAATCGACGCGACGACGGTTCGTGCGAACGGTAGGCGCAGCCGGGGCGCTCTCCGGGCTAACCGGACTCGCCGCATCGACGAGACAGGGACAGACGACGGTTCAATGGGCGGGTAATCAAGTCGATAAGCAGAACGCGGGGAACATCAACCAGGCGCTCCAACGGGCGGGTCTTTCGAACGACATTCAAGTCGAAGTCATCGCCACTTCAGAAGTGTCGGAAGACGTACAGCAACAGTACCGCCAGTGGCTTTCCGCGGGTCGGAGTCAGCCGGACATCCTCCGGATGGACAGCGGGTGGACGATACCGTTCATCGCTCGGAATCAAATACTCAACCTAAACCAAGCTATGTCACAGGATGCGGTAAACCGCATCAAACAGGATAACTTCACGGCCAGCGTCAACACCGCGTCGGCACCAAACGGCGATCTCTACGCGGTGCCGTACTTCACCGACCTTCCGACGATCCAGTATCGTAAGGACTGGGTGACCGACGCCGGTTTCGATCCCGAGGGCGAGAACTGGGCGACGGAACCGATGTCGTGGCAGAAGTTCTCGAGAGTGATCGCGCAGACGAAGCAACAGGCGAACACGCAGTACGGCTACGCGTGGCAAGGTGCGAACTACGAGGGGCTCTCGTGCTGTACGTTCAACGAACTCATGACGACGTGGGGCGGCGCATATTTCGGCGGCCGGGACAACCTCTTCGGCCCTGTCGGCGATCGTCCCGTCACGGTCGACGAACAACCCGTCATTCAAGCGATTCGGATGGGGAGGACATTTATCCACGGTCAGGGCGATCAGTCCTCACTACAAGGCTACCAGCAAATCTCACCGCAGGCAACGCTCCAGTGGACGGAAGGACCGACGCAGTCGGCGTTCATGAACGGCAATGCCGTGGCGATGCGCTGGTGGCCTTCCGGCCTCTACGGAGCGGCTCAGAAGTACGGCAATCGACTCGGCGTCATGCCGATCCCGTACGGCGTCCAGCCGAACGAAGCGCAATATGAGGGAACCGGCGGGACAGCGGCGGCGCTCGGCGGTTGGCATCTCGCGGTCAATCCGAATTCGCAGAACCAACAGGCGGCCGTACAAGTGGTCGAAGCGGTCTCTCAACCGGAGTTCCGTAACTTCGAGTTTAACACCCTCGGCTATCTGCCGTCGGACGCTTCGTACTTACGAACCAACCGAGCCCAGCAAGTGGACATCTGGGGCAACTACATCGACACGCTTCGTATCGCCGGTGATTCGGCGATTCCGCGCCCTGTTACCGTCGTCTGGCCCGACGAATCGGCGGCCATCGCCGAGAGCGTGAATGGGGCGCTCGCACAACAGCAAGCGCCCGACCAGGCGATGTCGTCGCTCAAGAGCACGCTGCAGGACATCGAGGAGAGCATCTAACCCGATGAGTACGGTGCGGCGATCCGTGCGGACGTTGGTCAAACGGCCCGCCAGCTGGACTGAGCGCCTGGACGAAGAACAGTTCGCGTACCTCCTCATTCTCCCGGCGTTTCTGTTGGTGGGTGCGATGGCGTTCTGGCCTCTCGTTAGGACGTTTCAACTGTCACTCCACGAGGACAACCTCTTCGGCGGCGGATACGTGGGCGAGTTCGTCGGCTTCGAAAACTACGCCGCGCTCCTGTCAGGCGAACTCGACAGCATCCTCGGCAGCCCGTTCATCAACTTCGGTCAACCGTTCGAGAGCGCCGTCATCGTGACCCTGATTTTCACGTTCGTTTCGGTGCTCATCGAAACGCTCGTCGGGTTCGGGCAGGCGCTCGTGCTCGACCAGGACTTCCGCGGTCGGCGCTGGGTTCGGGTCGCCATCATCATCCCGTGGGCGGTTCCCATCGCCATCCAGGGAATGATCTTCTATCTCATCTTCCAGCCCGGAATCGGCTTCGGGGCCAGTTTGATGCAAGACCTCGGCATCTTCACGCCGACGCCGCTCATCAACAACGTCGATTCCCTCATCATCATCATCGTCGCCGACGTGTGGAAGACTTCGGCGTTCATGGCGCTGCTCATCCTCGCAGGGCTCCAGAGCATCGACCGGTCGCTGTACAAGGTCGGCCGAGTCTCGGGCGCGTCGCGGTGGCAACAGTTCAAGTACATCACGCTCCCGCTCGTCCTACCGACGCTGCTCGTCGCCATGCTGTTCCGGACGATCCAAGCGATGCGCGTGTTCGGCATCGTGGAGACCGTCTCGGACTGTTCCACGATTCCGACGCTGTCGTGTCTCGTCGTTACCACGTTCACTGCGGGACGGTACGGCACGTCGGCGGCGGTGGCGTTCATCACGGCGGGAATCGTGGGGGCGGTGGCGCTCGTGTACATCGTTCGCTACGCGGACATCGGATGAAACCATGGCTCAGGAAACTAACGACGGTCCGTACACGCGCTGGGTGCAAGGGGCGATTCGAAACCCGAGACGGGCGTACCGCGCGATGTTCTACGTCGCGGCCATCTTCTTCATCGTCACGACGCTGTTTCCGTTCTACTGGTTGCTCGTGCTCGCGCTGACGCCGCTCGACCAAATCGTCAATATGGGCCTCGTGCCGAAGGGGTTCAACCCCGGCGCGTTCGTCGAGATGTTCCAGTTCATCCCGTTCCACCGGTACATGTTCAACAGCATCGCCATCGCGCTCGTGACGACGTTCATCGTCCTGCTCGTCGGCAGTTTTGCAGGGTACGCCTTCGGCCGCTTGGACTTCCGGGGGAAAGGTATCCTGCTGGTCACCCTGCTCGCCATCTCCTACTTTCCGCCGGCGGCGTTCATCCTTCCCCTCTTCAACTTCTTCACCGGCAACGTCTCGGTGTTGGGCGTGTCGAGTCCGAACTGGTTCAACACGCCGGGGGCGCTCGTGACGCCTTTCTCCGGGCTCTTTCTCCCCCTGACCATCTTCATTCTGACAACGTTTTATGGGCAGATACCGGACGGTTTAGAGGACGCAGCACGCATCGAAGGTGCGACCCGCATCGGCGCGCTCTTTCGCGTCATAATCCCGCTGTCCGCGCCCGGCGTGGCGACCGCGGGCGTCCTCACGTTCATCGCCGTCTACAACGAGTTCTTCTTCTCGTTCCTGATGACCGACGGACAGCCCCAACACTGGGCCCCCATCGTCTGGGGTATCCTCAACTATCAGGGCCAGTTTCAGGCGTTCTACAACCTGATGGCGGCGGCGAGTATCGTCGGCGTTCTCCCCGTGGCTATCCTCGTCGTCGTGGCGCAGGAGCGAATCGTGAGCGGCCTAACGGCGGGCGCGCTCAAGGAGTGAGGTCGCGGAGGCCCAACACCGTTCTCGCCGCGTTCGCCACCTCGTCGGTCTGCTCGTCGGGGGCGTACACGCCAAACCGCCACTGGGTTCGCTGGGAGGCTTGGAGTCCTTGGACGAGCGGCGATTTGTCGCCCAACCGCCGGACTTCGCCGTTGACGACGACGCGCGTCGAGGATTCCGGCATGCTCGGTTCGCCGGGATTGTCAAGCAGGACGGCTTCCGGCGGCACTCCCGCCGTGGTTGCGATTTCGCGCTCGAACTCGCGCGCTTCCTCGTGGTTCGCCGCGACGATTTCCGCGGGTACCGCCTCCCACTCGGCCCAGACCGCGCGCTTGAACAGATCTCGCCTGGCGATTCGGTCGGCCATCTCGGTCGTCGCGTCGCAGTTCCGCAGCGTTGCGAGCAGTTCCGCGTCGGTGAACCGCCGGAACTCCTCGGGGCTGCAGTCGGTCGAGTCGAGCAGTCGCTCGCTCGTCCGCTCCAGCATCGCCCCTGCGATTCGGGAGACGTGGTGGCGATAGACGGTCGCGTTCATCAGCGCGCGGGCGACGAGCAGGCTCTCGGCGGTCTGGACGTTGCCCTCCGCGAGCACGAGTTCCCCGTCAACGAATCGGAGCGCCCCGAGCAGGCGGCCGTAATCGACCGTCCCGTAAGGCACGCCGGTGTGGTGGGCGTCGCGGACGAGGTAGTCCATCCTGTCCACGTCGAGTTCGCCCGCGACGAGTTGGCCGAGTTCGCCGTCGCCCGCGACGAGCGCGGCGACCTCGTCGGGGTTCAGGTCGTGGCGTTCGAGCACGTCCGCGAGGTCGCCGTCCGCGAGCAGATCGCCGACTTCGTCGTGGTGTTGCCCCAATCGGCGCTCGATGATACCCTCGGTCTGGTGGCCGTAGGGACCGTGGCCCACGTCGTGGAGGAGCGCGGCGGCCTGCACCGCCTTCGCCTGCTGGCTTTCGATATCGAGTCGGTCGAGCGCCCGCCCGGCGAGGTGGGCGACCCCGACGCTGTGCTCGAATCGCGTGTGGTTCGCGGAGGGGTAGACGAGCCGGACGGTGCTCAACTGCTTGATGTGTCGGAGTCGCTGGACGGGGCCGGTGTCCAGCAACGCCTCGGCGACCGGCGGGAGTTCCACGTAGTCGTGGACGCTGTCCTTGATGGCCTGCATAGGGTGGTGGCGTCGTTGGGAAGCGGGGTAAAGCGTCCGATTTACCGACACCGAGGTGAAACATCTTCTCCAACTGTATTCCTGACACTCACCGCAACAGAACTGTTAAACGATTGGTGCGTATAGTTTCGATGTATGGTACACCCCTTCTACTACCTCGGTAAACTCTCACGAGGGGTAAACGCAGGGAAGGCCCTCCTCGCCGCCGCTATCGTCCTGTTCGTTCTCTTCGCCCTCCCGTCGCTGAACCCGGTGACGGTCGCGGGACTCCTTCTGCTCGTCCTCGCGGCGGTCACGGTGAACAGCGCGGTGGAGATCGTCGGCCCGTACGAGAAGCGCGCGCTGACGGTGTTCGGTGAGTACCGCGGACTGCTCGGCCCCGGCCTCCACTTCGTCCCGCCGTTCGTGAGCGCCACCCACCGCTTCGACGTGCGGACGCGAGTGCTCGATGTGCCGCGACAGGAGGCCATCACCGAGGATAACTCGCCCGTCACCGCCGACGCCGTGCTCTACGTTCGCGTGATGGACGCGGAGCGCGCGTACCTCGAAGTCGACGACTACGAGAAGGCCGTCAGGTATCTCGGCCAGACGACGCTTCGAGCGGTCATCGGCGATATGCAACTCGACGACACGCTCAGTCGTCGGGACGAGATCAACGCCCGCCTCCAACAGGAGATCGACGCGCCGACCGACGAGTGGGGGATCCGCGTCGAGAGCGTCGAGGTGAAGGAAGTGCTCCCCAGCCCGCCCGTGGTGCAGGCGATGGAGCGCCAGACCAGCGCCGAGCGTCACCGCCGTGCGATGATCCTCGAAGCGCAGGGTGAACGCCGGAGCGCCATCGAGACGGCGGAAGGTGACAAGCAGTCCAACATCATCCGCGCGCAGGGTGAGAAACAGAGCCAGATCCTGGAAGCGCAGGGTGACGCGGTCTCGACCGTCCTCCGCGCGAAGTCCGCCGAATCGATGGGCGAGCGCGCCATCGTGGAGCGAGGGTTGGAGTCACTGCAACGTATCGGCGCGAGCGACTCGACGACGTTCGTCCTGCCGCAGGAACTTACCTCGCTCTTCGGGCGTTTCGGGAAACATCTCACAGGGAGCGATGTTCGCGGCGACGGAGCGACTCTCGAACCGAACGAGTTCGACCCCGAGACGAAGGCACTGCTCGGACTCGACAACATCGAGGAGACGCTCGCGGAGATGGATGACGCGGTCGACGTGACCGAAATCGACGACGAGCGCGAACGCGAGTCGGTTGAGAAATCGCGGTGAGTCGGTCAGAACTCGTCCAGTTCGGGTTCGACGCCTCCCTCCGGTTCGACGCCCATGTCAACCTCGAACTCCGCGCGAACGTCTTGGATTCTGTCGCGGATGTCGGCAGCGAGTTCAAATTCGAGGTTGCCCGCGGCTTCCTGCATCCTATCTTCGAGTTCGGCGATGTACCGGGCGGCCTCCTCATCCGTCTCGGGGTCGGTTCCGGTCACGCCGCTGGTGTCGGTCTTGCTCCCCGGTAGATTGGCTTTTGAGACCTCCTTGTCGATGGTCCGAGGTTCGAAGCCGTGCTCCTCGTTGAACTCCCGCTGAATCTGCCGCCTGCGCTGGGTCTCGTCGATGGCGGCGTCCATCGCGTCGGTCACCTCGTCGGCGTAGAGGACGACCTCGCCGTTGACGTTCCGGGCCGCGCGACCCATCGTCTGCACGAGCGAGGTCTCCGAGCGCAGGAACCCCTGCTGGTCGGCGTCGAGGATGGCGACCAGCGACACCTCGGGGATGTCGAGTCCCTCGCGGAGCAGGTTGATGCCGACCAGCACGTCGAACTCGCCCAATCGAAGCCCCCGGACGAGTTCGTGGCGTTCGAGCGTGTCCGTCTCGTCGTGCATGTACTCCACGGCGACGCCCGCCTCTTCGAGGTATTCGGTGAGGTCTTCGGCCATGCGCTTGGTCAGGGTCGTCACCAGCACGCGCTCGTCGTTCTCAACTCGCGCGTCGATGCGGGCCATCAGGTCGTCTATCTGTCCGGAGGCGTCGCTGACTTTGACCTTGGGGTCGACGAGGTGGGTCGGGCGAACGATCTGTTCGACAACCTGCTCGCTCGCTTCCTGTTCGTAGTCGGCGGGCGTCGCGGAGACGTAGAGCGTCTTCGCGGTCTTCTCTTCGAACTCCTCGAAGGTGAGCGGGCGGTTGTCGTAGGCCGTGGGCAGGCGGAAGCCGTTCTCCACGAGCGAATCCTTGCGCGACTTATCGCCCGCGAACTGGCCTTTGATCTGCGGAACCGTCTGGTGAGATTCGTCGATGACGCAGAGGAAGTCGTCGGGGAAGTAATCCAGCAGGGTGTAGGGGGCGTCCCCCACGTCGCGGTTCGAGAGGTAGACCGAGTAGTTCTCGATGCCCGAGCAGTAGCCCGCCTCCTTCATCATCTCCAAGTCGAAGGTGGTGCGCTCCTCGATTCGCTGGGCGGCCACGAGGTCACCGTTGCGCTCGAAGTAGCGAATTCGGTTCTCCAAGTCCTCCTCGATCTCCGCGATGGCCTCTTCCATCGTCTGCTCCGGAATCGAGTAGTGCTCTGCCGGGTGGACGAGCACGGCGGGTTCCTGTGATTTCACTTCCCCTTCGAGAGGGTCGATCTTCACCATCCGATCGATCTCGTCGCCCCACAGTTCGACGCGCACCGCGTACCGGCCGTACATCGGGAATATCTCGACGGTGTCGCCCCGGACGCGGAAGGTGCCCTGCGTGAAGTCCATGTCGTTTCGCTCGTAGTTCAAATCTACGAGGCGGGCGAGCAGTTCGTCGCGCTTGATCTCCTGCCCGACTTCGAGGCGGAGGCTCATCTCCTCGTAGTTACGCGGGTCACCCAAGCCGTAGATCGCGGAGACGGAGGCGACCACGATGACGTCGTTTCGCGTCAGCAGCGAGCGCGTCGCGGAGTGGCGCAGGCGGTCGATCTCGTCGTTGATGGAGGCGTCTTTGTCGATGTATGTGTCGGTCTGCTCGACGTAAGCTTCGGGCTGGTAGTAGTCGTAGTACGAGACGAAGTACTCCACCGCGTTGTTCGGAAAGAGGTTGCGGAACTCCTCGTACAACTGCGCCGCCAGCGTCTTGTTGTGCGCGATGACCAGCGTGGGTTTCTGTATCTCCTCGACCACCCACGAGACGGTGTTGGTCTTTCCCGACCCCGTGACGCCGAGGAGAGTCTGTTTGTCCATTCTCTCGTCGTACCCCGCCGCCAACTGCTCGATGGCTTCCGGTTGGTCCCCCGCCGGGTCGAAGGGGGCGTCCACCCGGAAGTCGGTCTCCGCGTTCGGGTCATCCGGCCTGAGTGGCCCCGACTGCGTGTCGCTCATGGTATCTTCCGTAAGGATTCGAGCTACTTGAGGCGGTCGTTTCCCGGCCCGGTGCACTCCTATCGACCGGCGACGTATCGGGCGTCTTCCGCGTACGGCCGTCATCGCCGGCACGGACTTCAACTCGACTGGAATCACCCGATGTCGTCCCGTATCTCCAGCGAACTCGTTCGTAGTGCGTTCTCAGCGCCTAAAACGGCGTTATTCGACGGGGAGTTCGACGACACCGATCTGTTGGAGTAGTCCGAGATTATCCGGGAGGAGCCAGCGTTCGGTGATTCTCCCGTCCTCGATGCGGACGAAGGCCGTTTGCTGCACCTCGATCTTCTTCCTGGTTGCTTCGATTCCCACGAACTCACCTTCGTGCGTCCCTCGGCTCGTGATTCGCATGGCGACCGTGTCGTTTTCGGCGACGACGTCCTCGACGGTCTGCGAGATGTCGGGAAACGCGGCGAGAAAGCCTTCGAAGGACTCTCGGATCGCCGCTCGACCCCGTTGGTCTCCGAAGGGAGTGTGCTCGACGGCATCCTCGGCGTACAGTTCGTCGAGCAGGTCGAGGTCGCCCTCCGCGAAGACGCCCTCTGGGATACGTCGGGCGAGTTTCTCGTTCCGTTCCTGTTGGGGAGTCGTTGATGCGTCCGTCATGGATATAGTTTCTCTTCGGTACGAATGTCGGTCTGCGGATTCATTGCAACCACGGGAGGTAGTAGGCGGACGACCGCCGTGAGTTCGAGCGGGAACAAGTTCCCGTCTTTAAGCTATTCCGTAGCCGACTCTAGGACGATATGCCTCGAATCCAGTTGAAACTCGACGGGACGGCGGTGGACGGTTGGATGGCCGATATCTCCACCGAGTTCCCCGACGCCGAATTCAGGCTGCTGGCGAGCCAACTACGGGACGAGGGCGCGCTCGTGATTCTCGAAGTAAAGACGCCAAAGGGGGATGCGCTCGTTCGCCGATTCGAGAGCACGCCCGAAGTGCGCTCGCTCGAGGTTATCCACTCCGATGAACGGACGGTGTTGATTCAGTTCACGACCTCGGCAACGAACTCTTACGATCCGCTCTTCAGGTCGAAGAACATCTCCATCTATCCCACCATCCTTCGGGACGGATGGTTTTCCGTGACGCTGGCGGCCTCGCACGAACGGCTGTCGAAGTACACGGACGAATTAGCAGCGACCGGCATTCCGTATCGTGTTCTGTCGCTGACCCAATCGTACGATTCGAGCGAGCTTCTCACGGATCGCCAATGGCAAGTCATCACCCAGGCAGTCGAGCGCGGCTACTACGATACTCCCCGAGGCTGTACCGTCGCCGAGTTGGCCGAGTCGCTCGACGTCCACAAATCGGCGGCGAGCAGGTTGCTCCATCGGGCCGAGAGTCGAATCGTCAAGGAGTTCGTCGCGGAGGCGGCGTCGTAGTCGAGACGGAGATTCGGAGCGACGATACGACTCCCCGACGGTCGGAACCTCGGTGGAGGAACACCGGTCGATGGTTCGTATTTTGTCCTCGACTTTGCGGCGACCGTCACCTACGAGAACAGTGGGCGACTCGCCTCAGTCGTTCAGCCTCGCCAACACCGAGTCCGGGTCGTACCGCAGCGACAACGACCGCGACCGCCCGCGCCCCTCGACGTTGGTGTAGGTCGCGTCGATGATGCCGAGTTGATCGAGCTTGTTGATGATCTCCGAGTAGCGCGTGTAGCCCAAATCGGTCTCGTCGTGGAAGGCTTCGTACACGTCGCCCGCCTGCTCGCCGTCGTTTTCGGCGATGACGCGGACGAGCGCGACTTCGTTGTCGCTCAGCGCGTGGAGGCTGTGGCTGAGGTGAACGAACTTCGATTTCTCGTAGGCGTCCTCCACGTCTTGGAGGCTGACGGTTCTGCTGGCGCGCATCTCGGCGTTCAGTCCGGCCCGGCGGAGCAGGTCGATGCCGACCCGGAGGTCGCCGCTCTCGGCGGTGAGTTCGGCCACGCGGTCGAGCACGTTCGGCCCGATGACGCCCTCGTGAAAGCCGCGCTTGACACGCTCGCCGAGGATATCCACTATCTCGTTGCGGTCGTACACCGGGAAGTAGGCGTCTTCGGGGCGGAAGACACTCTGGACGCGCGTGTCGAGTTCCTCGATAACGTCGAGATTGAGGTCGGAGGAGACGACGATGACGCCGATCTTCGCCCCGCTGTGGGCTTCGTGGGCGCGGAGGAGCGAGTAGAGCGTGTCCGAGGCCTCGCCCTCGTAGAACAGGTAGTTCACGTCGTCCAGCGCGACCACGAGCACCTCGTCATCCTCGACCAGTTTATCCGTAATCTGGCGGAACAGCTTCTTGAACGAGATACCGCTGGACGGCGGTTCGTACTCGAAGATGCCCTCGAAGATGCGGGAGAAGATAGCGTAGCGCGTCGAATCGACCTGGCAATTGACGCGCACGGTTCGAACGTCGGTCTGGGCCGAGAGTTCGTCGAACAACTTCTGCACGGCGGTGGTCTTGCCAGTTCCGGGCGGACCGCGTGCCATGACGTTGAGGGGACGCGACCCGCGAACTGCCGGGCGGAGCGCGTACTGCAAGCTCTGCATCTGGGACGCGCGGTGTTCGAAGGTCTCCGGCACGTAGTCGATTTCGAAGACGTGCTCCTCGCGGAACACCGACTCGTCCCACGACAACATCCCCTCGTCGGGGTCGTCTGCCATCACTTTCACCACGCTTCCCGAGGTACTTAATCCTTCGCCAGAGACAATAGCGTCGGCAAAAAGGCGACTGGTAGGTTATCGCTGCTGTATCGCGCCTTGGATATCGTTTCTATCCATCGACATGCCGTGTTTCTCCCGCGCGTGCTCCTGTACCATGTCGATGACTTCGTTCTCGTCGTTCGCCCGTACCATGAAGTCACAGTCCTGCTGCGTGCATTCGAACTGGTGTGCCATGTTATCTCTCCTCCCCTCGCCGGGGTGGAAACGGTGACGAGACGCGCGTAAGTAATGTTTCCGGCTCCGCGAGCGATACTGCTCCCGCTCTATTCGAGCACGTCGTTCACCCGTCCGAGCAGTTCGGGTCGAATCTCCTCCCACGTGTACCGCTCCTCTATGCGCGCCCGCGCCCGCCGATCGATTCGTTCGCGTTTCGCCCCGTCGTCCAGCAGCTCGACCACTTCCCGCGCGAGTTCGTCCGGTGTCTCCCGATGCAAAGGTGGTCGTCGTCCTCGGCGTCGATGCCCTGCTGGCCGAGTTACTCGTCGTCTGCGGTGGTTGGGCGCTCATTTCCATTGGGTTCGATGTTGATGTCATTGGAGATTGTATTCGGGGGTGTGGTTACTCTATGATCTGTATGAATCAGATCAGTTGCTTGCCAGCGTTCGTGAGGTACAGCCGATTGCTGACGACACATGGAGTCTGCCAGTAATCGGTCTGTAGATGCGATTCCCGCCAGCGTTCGATACCGTCATCGAGAGCGAATGTGCCAACTAGCCCGTCGACTGTCCTGTTAACGGGTTCGAGCCAGCTGTGTAGCAGTCGCCGCTCTTAAACTGGTTATCGAAGCGGACACTGTCTCCTGCGCTATCGCGTGTGTACGTGATGCCAGCATCGTACTCGTCGAGTCGAACCGCCCACCGTTGACGCCTGGTGCAGGTATTGACCCCAGAGTCTCGGATTTGGCCATCCGGAACGACGAGCGTTCCGTCCGATACTGCTACGCTATGAACGATCTGGGATTCGACCGAGGTCTACTACTGTACTTTGCTCACCGTCGCATCAAGCGCATAGACTGTACTTTCTGCAATGAAGTTCCACGTTTCGTTCTCGAACGTCAGAGCGTGTCCGATTGGCTTGTCTGCGACGAATCGCCAGCACAGACAGACTGCCGTCTAGTCGACCGCGTAGATGGAGCAATAATTCGTGACGTAGGCGATGTCGTCCGTGACTGTGGGTACCTTCGCTTCAGGGAGAACCGCTCGTCGCGGTTCGCCCGTGGGATTGATCGAGTACTGCCATACCACGTCGCCCATCGATGGGTCAAGCGCGTTGAAGTATCCAGCACTACAATCCCAATCGAGAGGCTGTTATGCCGTCACTAAGAGGATATCGTCGTACAGCGTCAGCAGTGGGGTCCCAAGTACGTTTTCGAAGTTGATTTTCCATCGGTGTATATCTATCGTCGCGTCAAGTGCAGTTACGACGTTCGTCCCGGCAATATACACGCGCATACCGTCCGTTACGGGAGCCTGGTCGAAGTATTGATATCCGTATCTGTGAATCACTGCATGAACCCAGAAATGCGAACAGTCCATCGCGGGCGGCGTGCACCGAGAAATCGTAGAATTCGGCCTGTGCACTGACTGGCATTACTCGACCGTCGATCTCCGCGTGACTATTGTCCAGCAGTTCGTGTCCGGATGTCCCGTTGACCTGATTTCCTGTCATCGAGATCTTGTTCATCGGGTTCGTCCAGATCTCTGGAATATAGGTCATGGCTGGGTCGGCTACTTTGTCTAATTGTCCAGACTGACTCTGTTTAGACGACGTTTCTCGCCACACCGAGTTTTACGCTATGAGAGACGTTTTCTGGTGTTCTTGAATACACGAATCGCTCCGCTTATTTCCACACTCGGCGTTTTCGACCGCAATAGTACGTAATACAGTGGTTTGACTCTATTCGTGGAGTGGTGTACGATGATGGTACTCCCAAAAGATGGCTTGATGAAATGGCGATAGCCATCATCTCAGAGCGTGTTCCGGCAGTTTACTGCGATGGTTAGAAGCCGAGTACCAGCTCACCTGCGTCTCATCTCACCGGTGCTCTCTCTTCACACATCGGCGCAACCATGCGGTTTCCCTTTGTCACGGCATCCAATGGCTTGTCATGGGGACTACGCTAAGAGATAATGTGCTTTGATTCACTAACAGAGCCTCGATACACGCCCTCTCCACGCCGTTTCCACACTGGCTTACTGGCGATACCTCCATCCACTGGTCGGTTCACACATGCACTCAAATCACCTGTTTAACCCTCTCTTGCGGTGTGAAACTCCAAGTGTGAGGATTCGATGACCCACGTTGCACCCATTAATGGGGCGCTCGCCACACGAGACGAACCGATACCGTGTGAAGTTCTCATATCTTCGGACGAAGTTTCCAAGTTCTTCTGAGACTCTCACTGCGGTGTCCTTTTATGAACTCATAGCGGTGTGGTTTAGAACATCCTCTAATAGAAACAGATGCAGATGAATTTATAGCCAGTACAGAGCGTGAAGCTTCACCCTTGAGGCCGGGGCATTCACATAGCAAACAGGTGAGCGTCTCGAAAATCGTTCAAACGACCTCCAGTCATTCATGATGACGAGATGAGACACTGGAGATGTCTCGAACGACTTGGCGTGGGTTTCGAGCGCAAGCCTCGCTGTTCACGGCACGGAGGTCAACCAAAGGCAGGTCACGATTCGTGGCTCTTATTCCGGGAAGTTTGCCATGGAGTGACATAGCTACCAGAAAAGATCCAAATAGAGAACTCCTGTATCGGCTTCAGCACTTCGTTCACGTATCGAAAGTCAGATATTTTTGATCACAGATAATATTCCTGTCCGAAACACTGGTATTATCGCACACTATGAACGAGATAATGGCTACTGCCCCCGACGAGACGATCTTCGCGCGTGCGCTTTCTGAATCACCGACGTGGGTTGGGACGAACCCAGACGATGCCTCGCCAGTCACCCTCACTGACGATGACCTCCTACAGACCTGTTATATCGAGGGCACCATTCCTGACCAACAGACAGCACTCTGTCACCGTCTCTGTGTCCAGTGGGCACACGCAGACCGGGGCTTTTGTTACATCAGTCCTCATTGTGGCCCACCGCTCGATTTGCTGTATGCACTCCCGACCGCCTTGAGGATGTCGTCTGGATCGATATTTCGCGTCCCGACCTCTGTGCACGCCTCGACGTGCCGGAAGCCGAGCACGTCTGCGTTAACCCCTTCGACGGGTCCGAGGACGCCATCGATCACACGGCGCTTACACGAGATCCGATCACCGGTCGTATCGCAGACTTGCTGGACGTGTTCAGCGAACACGAGACGTTCGACTGGAACGTCGCTACTGTCTGGAGTTTGCTCTTGCCCGGCGTTCTCAGCGACGAGCGATCGGTGTATGGAGAAAATGGCATTCTCTCGTGTTTTGAGGCTGCGGATCTTGAGAAAGATATCGACCCACTACTTGAGCTCATCCCTGGCGTAGATCGCCCGACCGTCCGCACACACCTTCAGCGAGCGTTCGAACACGACCCACGCGTGTTTCAGACGGCACGGACGTTATTGGGGTTCCAACTGATGGGCTCCAATACTACAATCCTCTCACTCATGACACGACGTACTCGTTCGCTGAGGGTGTCACAGAGAACGCGATCATCCTCGTGTCGGGTGACGCTCCCGATGCGGACAACGGCCTTGGTACGGATATCGCTCGGAGTGCAACCCACCTCCTCACCATGACCATCGTGCGTCGACTCTGGGAAACGCTTCAAACGATGTCCGATTCCAGTGCAGATTCAGACGAAAATCAAACTCACAAACCAGGAAACGAGGATTCGTACTACTATCCACTTGTTCTTGATGGTATCTCTCATCTGCTGCCAGGTGCCGGCACGCTTTTTCGAGAGGTACTTTCAAACTGTTCGCGGACACCGCTCGCTTTTGTAGTGAGTGGGCCGTCCCCGTCGCAGTTTTCCGATACGGTGGCGATTGCCATCCGCGACCATGCTCGGACGATGATCACGTTCGAGGAGGACGCAACTGATGCCATCACGCGCTCGCTTCTGTCACCCGGCACTGCTCCGATCGAACGGTCGCTTTCGACCGAACAGGAGAGTGCGATTGGCGAGGCGCCCGTCTGTTGGGTAGAGACGAATAGGAGTGGGACACTCGTAGGCTACCCACCGCAGTCGTCGAAGGAGCCAGCACTTCCATTTGGGCCAGTAGCACGCCATCGGCGTGATTCCGAGATCGAAGCCGCACTCACGCGAGGTCTCGAACGGTATGGCGTGGATCTTTCGTGGCCAGATGAGAGTGCGGATGGCGATAGTTGAGCGTGAGATGGCGTCGGTGACTACGGTTTCGAAAGCTCCAGTCGCTCGCGGTCGCTCAGGCGACATATCGGTGCACTTCATTCGTGAGACATGCACGCTGATAGTGCTGCGTCAGCCACAAACGCGTTATCACCCGGCCTTTTCGGTTCCACATCGCGGAGTGTGAGTTGCTATACCAGGTGTTTGCCTGCTGGTCGACACACGCCGTGGAGATAATCCCGCAACCCTCCTTTTTGCCGTCACCGAGTGCATCGCCACCGAAGAATTAGGGACATCGGTTGGTATCGAAGATAGTTTTGGGACGCTGCCGATGCTACGTGACTTCCATCTACATCGCTGATACCGGCCCGTTTATCGCGATGAGCCCCGTTCCAATTTTCAGTAGTAAACCGTAGCCTTCTATACGAAATAACTTCATATGAATTCCAAATATTTTGATTTGCGAGCGACCGATTCACTTTCGAAGACTGCTGTTTACTGCCGTTTTTGTAGTAGTTTCACAATCCTCGAATCGTCGGTATCTATTCGTTCGAACGGATACCTGAACCGAATCACGATCACTGCCGATCGTCTCATATAGCTCAACCGAGGTGCTACACCTCGTCACCGAAGAGGTAGATCCTTTGAGAGTTGTCGGATAGAGACGTTGATGTCGGGATTATCGCTTAAGAAATTGAGGATATGCGTCGTCGCACCATGCCTGAAGAATTCCGGATCTCGACCGGATACTGCAAGTTCGATAGACACCCCTCTTAGGTCGGAGTCATCGGTTAGTTCTTCTTCCGAACTACTATTCCGCATACGGCATATTAGCACACTATCATATTTTTACTTTAGATAGTCTCCCTCAGATCGGTCGAACCACACGTTTGTGCTCTACCCTACTCGCCAGCCAGTTTCCAGTCGACTCTCAAATCGCGTTCCGTGAGCAGTGCGTCAGCCCACCGGCCGACAGCAGGGGCGATTGCACTAGCGAAGGCCATCGAGGTCATCCTTACTTGGTGGTTACTTAATTATCAATAAATAGTCGCTAAACACCTTGTACGATCCATTACGGAGTATGATTTGGGATGTCGAGACGCTCGAAAGCCCCTGGCATCTCGACTCCCGGGACTCGCTGTGCTCCGCACTCCGTTGCGGTGCTTGCGTCGTCCGGGTTCCCCGAGACGCCGGCCCCTTTCAGTCCCACCCCGTGGACAAGTTGGTCTGCCTCGTGCCATGTACGTGCGATGTGTGCTCCGAACGCCCGCTCGCCGTCCTGTTCGGTCGGGCCATCGTTCGCACCCTCCCGGAACGCCAGCGGGTTAGTCGGTCGGTTCCTGCGCGCCGTGGGTGCTCGGAACACGCCAGACTAACTCCGCTGGCCACTCGCCCCGACCGGGACGGCGCGCGTGCTCGTTTGATTAACTTCCGATAGCGCGCGCTCGCTTCGCGCCCAGGGGGCGCTCGCTCGCGCCTTCGCGAGCGCGCGCAGGAGATGGACGGTCGTATTAGAGATGGATCTCACGTGAGGGTGAGAGCTGCAGAAGACGCGGTGAGGCGCGCCTTCGGAACTGAGATGAGTTCCAATGAGTACTAGCAACAGCTTCGGTAAAGAAGGTTCGTACCGACAATCGAATGACCAGACAAGCAGGTGCCCAGAGTGTGGCCAGCGGCTGATCACGGCCGGGATCGAGACGTTTTGTGAGGTGTGTGGCTTGGTCGTCAGCACGGATGCAGTGAAACAGACGGTGTCGCCGAGCGTGCATGGGCCAGTGCGGCGAAGTGGCCCCCAGGAGTGGGCGATCGAGCCGACGACCGCCTTCAGAGTCAACCACGGCCTCGGGTCGCGATTCGAACTCGGGCGCGATGAACGTGGACGACCACTCTCGGCCGAACAAAAGCGGCGATTTGGGCGGCTACGGCGGTTGGACAAGCGCATGGACGCCCGTGACCGACGGCTGAACGAGAGTCTGCGCGATGTGCAGAGCATCGGTGAGAACGTCGGGCTTCCCAGGTATGTCTGCGAGGACGTGTGCCTGCTCATGCGGCAGGCGGCTGAACGACGATTGCCGGGTGGCCGGATGGCCTGGGAGTCACTGGCGGCCGGGGGAGTACTGTTGGCGGCGAGGCGAGCGGGCGTGCCACGAGAGACGGACACAATTACGATATATGCAAAGTCGACGCACGAACGAGCATGTGCAGCAGCGCGGAAGATCCGGATCGAGTGTGACCTGGTTGAGGCGTTTCCCCCAGTGCAGACGAGAGCGGTGGATGCGGTGTTGGTAGAATTGGACGACAAGCTGGATGCGCGGACTGTGTTAGAGTTCGTACGGCTGGGGAGGCATCTCCTGGAGGTAGCCGACATGGCACCAGTAGGTTCAGGGACGTCACGAATCGCCGTTGCGGGCGCGGCCGTCTACGCGGCAGACCGGTTGACGGACGGGAAGAACATGACCCAGGCGCAGATGGCCGAGGCAGTAAGCCACGTGTGTCCAACGTCGAAAAGCGTGATCGCGCGCTACTCCCGAGAGTTGTACGACGCCTACGAAGAGAGGCACGGACAGGCCGAGCCGAAGCTCGTGTCCGATACGGAGCGTGAGGTGGTCAGCGTCAGATAGCGAAACGGGCGGTTCATTCTTTTTTCGATACCAGCCACCCACCGCTGCCGGCCTTCGGCCAGCAGCCACAACCTCGTCACGGTGGGTTGGTGGCAGAAGATGACCGTCTCAAACGTATCCTCCAGGTTCGATTTCCAGTAAGTGCTCTATAAGGAGCGTATTGGGATTGTATCGTCCAACTCCCGCTGAATATACGTTATCGGATAGATGGCAGTCACCCCAGGTGCATTGAGTCGGAACTGCTGTGGTGGCGTGTTCCGACTATACGTTTTCTCCACTCGAGGTGTACCACGTCGCGGCTCATACAACGTCTCGAGGACATCGTGTGCATCCTGTCGAGTCAACACGAACCAGATCGCTTCCTGTGGGTCACACGACGCCATCTTATCGAAGTCATCGAGAATCGCCTCGGAGCGGTCGTTGTTGATGCGTTCGGCTTCGACCGTCACAACGACGTTTCCCTCACTATCCAATCCTGCACAGTCGAGGCGGTGGCCATTATCCAACTCGTAGTAGGGATGAACCTCAATTACGTCCGATTCAGGGTTTTCCTCATACTCCTGTATCAGATAGCGTCGTGCAGCCTCGTTCAGACACACGTGCTGTGCAGATTCTTCTAAGTCCCCTACGCCATGCCCGTAGTCAACGCCCTCCCGGTAGGCTTCACCGATCACAGGCCGACCCTCGGGTGTCACCGAGTACAATCGATGGGGGTGGTCACCGTCACGTCGCAAGACATCTGCGTCGATGAGCCCTTGAATCTCCTCGGGTTCGATACCGACATACTCCTGCAGACACAGCATGCTATCCTCGATGATGTCGTACTCTAATGGATCGTAGCGCAACTGCTGGGCGTTATACACTGCCTGCACGAACAACAACTGTGAAATCGACCAGTCGGACTCAGCGATTTCCGTTGGTGAGAGCTTAAGATTGAACTCACAGATGGGAATGTTGTCGCGGTTCACGTCGTCCATCGAATGACAGCATTCGATGGCACGGCACATTCCCTTGATCGATGGGTCGTAGCGATTCTGACATCGTCCACACCGAAGGGCGTGACTCTGTTCGTCGTACCTGATGAACTTGGGGAGTCGCTTCGTGTGCGCCAAGAGCGTATCTACTCGGGCACTCGGTCGTTCAATCGTTTCACCGGACGTTTCATCGCCGTCTGTATCTTCTGCGCTTGCCTCTGTTTCCGTCTCCGTCTCTCCACTCTTTGTCCCGGTTTGTTGGACGCGGGCGATCCCGGCATCTAGGTACGTCCGTGATTTCGCTTTCTCAAATGCTGCCTGGAACAGCATCTCATCTGTCCCTGCGAGTGGATCGTCGCTTGCAGGATGTCCGCGTGGTGCTGGCAGTGATTCTGCGAGGAAGGGCTGTGGTGTTGGCTCGTCGAATCCTGAACCGGGTCTCACTAACCATTTGCCACTCCGGAGCGCACTCAACCGACGTGCCACTTCTTGGGGAGGCATCTCTCCGGTGGCCAGTGCTTCGGTGAGGTCGTCTCTGACCGAGACGTTCCCAACGACGAATGTGGCTGTTTCGTTGAGTGCTTCGAGGTACGTCTCGTCACTGGGATCGGGTGAGTCGAGTTGGCGAGCAAACTGTACGCCGAGCGTCAGCGACACGTCGAACGACCGTCCCTGTGAAAGCAGCGTATCGACGAGTGTTGTGTCTGCAACGCCCGCAGCCTCTTCGAGGTAGACGTTCACCAGTGGTGCTGACTCTGGGGTATTGGAATCTTCTTTCCGCGCTTTGAGTGCACTCCAGAGATTCGACAATAACACGAGCGTGAGCGTTCGCTTGACGTGGTCTTCCATCCCACCAAAGTCGAAGATAATCACGGTATCCTCGTTTATCTCGTCCGCAAAATCGAATCGTGGCGAACGACCGTTTTCTTGGTCGTCTGTCGCTACGAATTCGAAGAGCGGTGCAAGTCGGCCATTCGTGGCGATTTCATCAACCCGGCCGATCGCACCGCTGAGCACTTTCTTGAAGACATCGCGGTCGCGCGTAACTAGATTTTCGAAGTACTCCGTATAGCGGTTATCGGACACGGGTGGTGTCGTCTGTTGTTCCTGTGTCCGTCGCAACGCCTCGTAGAGATCTGTATGCGAGAATGCATTCTGGCCGTGAATCGGATCGAATAATGCCTTAATGTGATTCCGGATGGCTTTCGGTGAATCCACTGCGCGACCGAAGCGTTCGGCTCCCATTACACCCTTCAAAATCTCCTCGTAATGGCCGGCTTTCCGCGAGCGCGCTTCCTCGCGGGGGATGCCCGCTGCCAGCAGTGACTCGATGTCGAAGAAGGTGAGTGCTGGCAAGATTTCCGTGAAATCGAAGTACATGACGTCATCGAGGTTTCCGAAGGTGGCGTAGTACGCTCGAAGGAATTCTTCTGCGGTGCCACCACCTTTCGTATCGAAGATGATTTCTGGGCCGTTCGTCGCGATGACGTTCGTGAGAATTGCGCCACACAGAAGCACCGTCTTACCTGCGCCAGTGTCGCCGACGAGGAGGAGGTGACGACTTTGGTGGACGGGTTTGATCGCGAGCGGCTGGCCGTAGGGTTGGCGGTCGTGGGTGAGCGGCATACAAAGGGTCATCCCGGGCGGTTGGTACCGAAGTAGCTGCTGTGGTGGTGGGAGCGGGATGCCGGTACGTTCGACAGGGCGTGTTGCCAGCGCACGCTGCCCATTCGGCGTAAGTCCCCCACCGCCAAGCAAACAGAATCCCGGTAGTTCCTCCGGTGCGACGATGACCCCCGTGCTTTCGTGTGGAATCCATGGCAAGTAGTTCCGTTGGGTTTCGTACGTGACCGCCCCAACCGTGCGTTCACAGAGGTCGTCGAAAATCTGGCTGCCCGGCGGTTTCTTCGACCCCGGATGGAGTTCATCATCAGTTCGAACCTCACCCCGTATCTCGTGGTTTTCGCCACTCACATGCGCGAATGCACTCGTCAGACGGCGGGCGACCCTATCAGCATCTTCAGGTGTTTCTCGCGTAAGTGCGACTGCGCGTGCAGAAACACAGAACGTGCGGCGCAGTGTCCGCTCTTGTATGCCGTCGATTCGAGTCTTGTCTGTGCCCGTTGGCTTGTATGTGCGCCGACTCTCTTCGGGCTCGGGATAGATCATCTCCCAAAATCTCGCACTCAGTGATCCTTGTCCGCGTTCGAGGTGATACAGATAGTCGTCAGCCGCAGGTGTCCAGTCACCGCCCGGGGCACAGACTGCTTGATAGATGACTGGAACGGTGGCATCCCGGATCGTTTCGATAAGCGAGGCTAGCGGGATTCGTCTAGACTCATTGTTTGTGGACTGGTATGAGGTGTCCTTGCTTTTGGTCGTCTTGCTCGCTGTGAATTCGCCGAATGGTGTGAGCGGGGTCTGCCAATCGAAGCGTCGCTCGGCACGGCCTTTGTATTCGACACCTGCAATGTAAGGACTCGATGGCGAGATTGCTGGATGATGTTGCCCGGTTTGTTCAGAGGGGTCTGTTGGTTGCGTCCCAATGATTTTCAGCGGCAGATGTTCTTCGACGTGTTGTGGATGCCATTCGACGTGGGTGAGTTCATACGTATTCGGCACGCAAGTTCGCAATATATTCTCAAGTTCAGAGAGGAGGTCGGGCTGTGACGTGCCGACGAGATAACGAATCGTCGTGTCTTCCCGACCATCGGAGATGAGGCACCATTCGACGAGAGGGGCCTGTGTCGACCGGGTGAGGAAGTGACGAAGTCCGGTCTTCGTCTCCCGATCGAGCATCGAATAGAGAAGATCCATCGCACGCACGACTGTCCGTGCGTCGAGGGGTGTTTCGGAGGGTCGAATCTCGATATATGGACGAGGTTTGACAGAGTCCGGAATCGGTGGGCGGTCTGCGTGTGTGCCCTCGACCGTGAATTCGGGGCGGACGATGTCTGGACGTGACGGCTGATCGGCTGTCTCGGTGTCGCTGTTGTTATTCGGCGTCGACATCTGGGCTAGCAATCCTCCTCGAACAGCGGAAGATGTCCTAACAATCCATTCAATGATAATTAATTCCTTTTCTTTAAAATTGAAGACTCAAAGCCTGTGAACAGTCATTTCCAGAGTGTTGTTTCTTTCACTGTCTATTACCGTGGCACGCAGATAGGGATTCGACGTGATGTTTTTTCCATCGGGGGAGCCCATGGAGTTGGAGCGCATTCGGTGGAACATCTGTAACTGTTGCCGTTTTATTTCTGACGGTAACATTCTGAGTACCAACGTACACAAGCGTCACATTGAGCGTGATTGTTCGCTGGGCGTGTGGTTCAAATTGAACCGCGAGAAACGTGAGTTCGGCGCGGTCGCCCTCGAAGGCCGAGGCGGGCCGCCAGCGCGGGAGCTCTCGGAGGATATCCTCGAGTTCGCAGCGGTAGTAACCCGCCGCGGCAACGGCGGTTCCAGCGTGCAAGAACAGCGAGAATCGCAGTGCAACCTCCGGCGCGGTTCCGACGGCAGTGAAAAAGAGGGTGATGTTCCCTTCACTGGTAATGGGAAGTTACTCGAAAATACCTTGGATGATTCCGGCGAAGAGCGCGATGAGGAGCGAGCGGTCGGCCATGGCAAAATGTGGCGCGAAAGAAAATGATTCAGTTTTGATGTCATACTGTTAAACAACCGTCATATGGGTGTGATCCTGAGTAACTCTGCCATGATCATAATTAGATGGCTACCAATGAGAAGGGTCGCGTTCGTGTCGTCACTTTCGAGGAAACGCACACCCCTGAACGCTGCTTCGCGGAATCCTTACTCTTCCAAGTGGGGTTGATATCAGATTTTTGTATATTTCAATACATCGTTTTAATCTGTTGAAACGAGACGTCTGATGGTTTGTGTCGAAATTCGTTCTGCGGAATTGGCATTCATCGTGTTCTCAACCTCAATGTGATGAATAATCAGGCTGAAACAGGGTGTTTTAGTACTATAGAACATTAGACATTTAGGAAGTAGTTTCATCTTAATTATTAAAATCAACGGTGTACAGCATTTATGAAGTCCCCCTGCGCTTATTTACCTAATGGTCTCTGGTCTCCGATATCGACTGGCGAGTATCGGTGGCGCTATCTCACTCACAACGCTCGCCGTCGTGCTCGCAAACCTCCCTGCGACCCAGCAGCCGGTTACGACTCTCGTTCCAGTGGTTAATCAGCTCGTGCCACAGGTACTCACTGAGGAGAAACTCACGATAACGATACTGACCACCGCGACGGTGGTAACTGTCAGTCTCGTTCCCATGTTCAAGCCTCGTCCGCGCCGCATCTTGGACATTTTCTTCATCACCGAAAAGCGGGTGTTGATCGCATGTTGCGAACTCGCAACCATCGGGTACTTCGATTACAGCTATCGGTTGCCACGCTCGACACTTATCATCGTCACGGCATTACTGGGTCTTTTCTTACCGCTCTGGTTCATCATGATTCGCCGTCCTCCTGTAGGCGAGAATGCGCGCGCTATCATCGTCGGCGACGACATTGAGCACATCAAATCCGTCTTCGAAACTACCAGCATGTCCGTATGTGGATACGTCTCACCACCCAATTGGATCAAGGACGAGGATACAACGGGGAGACGTATCGTGGCCGATGGTTGGGGTGAACAACCGCTATCGGGAATCAACCGACTCGGGGGTCTTTCGCGGCTGGAAGAGGTGCTGATCGAAAACGACATCAACACCGCAATACTTGCGTTTTCGACCTCCGACCGGGCTGAGTTCTTCGGTACGCTCGACACTTGTTATAAACATGGCGTGACCGCGAAGGCCCACCGCGAACATATGGATAGCGTGCTTACGAGAACGGAATCCACCGGCAGCGACGAACTCGTCGACATCGCGCTCGAACCGTGGGACTGGCTGGATTACCTGTTCAAGCGCATCTTCGACGTGACGTTCGCGGCCGTGAGCCTCGCGGTGTTTGGGCCCGTTCTCATCGTCATCGCACTCGCCGTCAAACTCGACAGTCCGGGGCCGGTCTTCTACAGTCAGGAACGAACGGCAGAACTCGGTGATACCTTCCCGGTATACAAATTCCGGACGATGTTGCCCGACAGTGAATCGGCTGAACCTGAAGAGGACGACGGCAACGACCGGATCACCAGAGTTGGTCGAATTCTTCGGAAGACTCACCTTGACGAGCTTCCCCAGCTCTGGACGATTCTCACGGGGAAGATGAGCGTCGTCGGCCCGCGCGCCGTCTGGACGGACGAAGAACCGCTTTTGGAGGCGGAGACGAAGACGTGGCGAAAGCGGTGGTTCGTCAAACCCGGACTCACTGGACTAGCTCAGATCCACGATGCTAAGAGCACAACCCCGACGGCGAAGCTTCGATACGATTTGGAGTACATTCGACGACAGTCGTTCTGGTTTGACCTGAAAATCGTTGCGCGCCAGATTTGGCAGGTCGTAGAGGATGTGGTTTTGATTATGAGAAGCGACGAATCGGATACACAGGAGCCTACCGAAGAATCCAACAACGAGTCACATCCGTAATGTCCAATCAAGTTGAAGAGAGCGTCTGAGGCTTTCAAAGATATTAAAAGTCTTGTAGGCGCCCTGAGAAAGGATAGAGTCACTGGTTGATGACTGCATTAAAAACCTCTTCTATGAAATACGCTTCATTCAAACCCATTGGAATCGCAGAATATACCCCATTCCTCCCCCGTATTTCTCGAATCTTGTCCGAAGCTCTGGTTCTATTGCCTCTACAATTCGTCCGAGTACTTGAACGAAGTACCAGTCGAGATACAGTCTATCAGCGGAACCGCCACAACGAGCCATCCGAGCAATTCCATCATAATTCTGACAGCAATAAACCGTTTTCGGACACTATCGGAGGATAGCGTCTCTCCTCATTTTCACGTCTCTTCATATCGTTTTATCTCCTCTATTTGAAGGATCGGTGTTTGACTGTGCATACACGACACAGTAACCAGTGAAACTGTCCCCAGACGACGGGATTCACAAGGGTCTATTTAAGTACGTCATTCACCAACCTTAGTAGTTCGAGTCGAATCTCCTCCCACGTGTACCGTTCTTCGATGCGTGCCCGTGCCTGCCGACCGATTCGCTCGCGCCGCGTCTCGTCGTTCAGCAACTTGACAACCTCTCGTGCAAATTCGTCCGACGTCTCCCCGATGCAGAGGTGGTTATCGTCTTCAGCGTCTATACCCTGTTGGCCGAGGGGCGTCGTGACGACAGGTTTCCCAAGTCCCATGGCTTCGAGGATTTTGTTCTGGAGGCCCCCCCCGTGTCGCATCGGAGCGACGACGATGTGGGCATCCTCGAGGTAACCAGTAGAGTCTTCAACGAATCCCGTCACGGTGATTCCGGGGAGAGCGTCGAGTTTCCTCACCGTTTCGGTCGGACTCGCACCAACAACTAGGAACTCCGTGCCCGGGTAGTTTTCTCGGACTCGGGGGAAAATCGACTTGGCGAAGAAGGTCGCAGCGTCCTCGTTTGGGGAGTAATCCATCTTCCCGAGGAAGACAAGTCGTGGATCGTCGTCGGTGGGTTCCGTGGAATTCCGTCCTCGTTCGAGTATCTCGTTGTTGACGCCGTTGGGAAGTACGGTCAGTGATTCATATTGGTTCAATCCCTCGATGTACCGTTTGTCCTCCTCGGTGGTGATAAACGAATGGTCGAACTCGTTAACAATCATCCGTTCGTAGCGAAGCAAGCGACGCGCTTCTATCGGGTATATCGCTTTCCAGAGGCCATTCGCATGTTCACCCGAGGCTTCGTAGTTCCGTGAAATCGCATCAACGAAATCGACAACTTTCGGCAGGTCATATTCACAGATATACTCTGTCGTTCGAACATGATTGCAGAACGCCAGGTCGTACTTCCTGACGTTGCTATCCAACCACTGCTCGACTGCGGAAAACGAATAATAGAACGTCTGGAGGGGCCGCCGTGAGACAAGTCCGGGAACCGTGTTCAGGTGGAAGCGATATTCCGGATAGGAGAACACTGTAACGTCGTTGAATACGTCTTCGAGTGCTGTGACGGCCGACTCGTCAACTGGCGATTCATCGACAATAAGGAGGTCGACGGTGTGGTCGTCCGTGAGCAATCGTGCCGTGTTGAACAGGCGGACTTTCGCACCGCCGACGAGTGGGTGGGGGATGCGCGAACAGAGGACGAGTATGCGTGCCATGTGTAGTTGGATAGGTGTCGAGTTGGTTCGAATTATATCGTAACGGAGGTGTGTCGGTTGTGGTCGCTAGACCCGACTGACTCGAGAACCGCCGCGATCTCCAAGGCCGTCCGCGACCACGAAAATCGGCACGCTTGCTGTCGCCCGCGTCGCCGATACCGTTCGTAAACGTCCGGATCGAACCAGAGGTGTCGGATCGCGTCCGCGAGAGTACTCGGGTTTTGCGGGTTCGCGGTGAGCGCGGCGTCACCGACAATCTCGGGGAGCGACGACCGGTCGGAGGTGACAACCGGCGTCCCGGACTGGAGTGCCTCTAGGACGGGTAAGCCAAATCCCTCGTACAGCGACGGGTAGACGAATACAGAGGCTAGGTCGTACAACAGCGGGAGATCCTCTTCGGCCACGTAGCCGGTGAAGGTTATACGGTCGGTGAACGGACACCGCTGGTACTCCGCCGCGAACTCCTCGTCCGTGAGGTGTTCTTGCCCGACGACGACGAGTGGGGGTCGTTCGTCGTCCTCGAATGTCCACAGCGCCCGCAGCAGCGCGACGAGGTTCTTTCTGGGTTCAAGGTTGCCGACGTAGAGGAGAAACTCCGACGGCAGGTCATACTTCTTCTGCAACCGGTTTATGGTCTCTCCTGACAGCTCTCGCGGTCGGTACGTCTCGTTCGCCGCACCATAGGCGACAGTCAGCTGCGACTCCGGAACGTCGTGATACGATTTAACATCCCGTTTGGTGTTTTCGGACACCGTGATGACGTGGTTTGCGCGCCACAACGACCCGGTGAGGAACGTCCTGAGATACCAGTGGTAGACCATCGGATGCGTCTCGGGATACCGGCGGTGAACCATGTCGTGGACGACGACGACGCTGGGGCCGCCGAACGTGAACGGCTGGACGAAGTTCGGGCCGAAGAAGCAATCTACGTCGTCGGCTCGGAGCGCGTTGGCGAGACTGACGTTCACCCACCAGACGGGTGCGGCCGAGCCGAGAACGTCAGTGATTCTGGTTGGCAGACAGAGGGCACGCCATTTCAGCGTCGTCTCGTCCGGCACCTCGATATCGATGGGTGATTCGCCTTCGGAGCCGTCGTAGTAGGCGGAGACGGTGTGTCCGTCGAAGGCACCCGCCTCGATGACGTTCTTCAGGTAGTTACCCACGCCGGAGATGTTGCCAGTCACCGTCCGCGCGTCGAGTCCGACATACATCGTCTTAGTGTGTCAGCGTAGATGCTACATAATCTATTTCATAGTCATCCTTAATGGTGGAATAGATTGAAAAAATCATTTCCATGTTAATTTACTCGGAACCGTCTATCGAATCACGTACGATATCCCTGATCTGCGTCCGGAATCGGTCGCGTCCGAATCGGTCGCTCGCGCCGGTGAGGTTGGATCGAATCTCGGTTTCGAGCGAGGAATTCGAGAGTACTGCGTCGATCTTCTCGACGGCTTCTTCGACGGAGTCGTAGCAGAGTTCGGCGCGCTCGTCCACGATCTCGCGCTGGCCACCACTGTTCGGGACGAACGGAATCGTCTCTCCGGCGAGCATCTCCGCGACGACCATCCCGAAGTGTTCGTTCTCCTTCCCGTGCAGACCGTACTGGTGGGTATCCACCATCCGCGTCAACTCGTCTCGGGGCAGTTCCTCCTCGATGTAGACGAAATCGTATCGGGCCGCCCGCTCCCGCACTGTCTCCTCGTAGTCAGATAGATGTGATGGTCCGACGAGGTGGAGGTGGACGTCGTGGCCGCGCTCCTGAACCCGGGCAATGATTTCGATGTTCCGAAGGGTGTTCTTATCGGGTGCTAACCGCCCGATGGAGATAAACCCGTGTTCCTGTTCGTCCAGAGGAAGAGGGGCGAACTCCGTCGTATCAATTGGGGGGTAGAGGTGTCGTGCGTCGGCATCATACACTTGGTCGACCAGTGCGGCCATCCAGCGTGAGTTAGCAAGCACAGTGCTCTCTCGGAGGTGGTCGTCGGTCACGCCTGCAATGGCGGCACAGAATCGCTCGTACACTCGACGCACGCTTGTTTGCTCGCGCGCATCGAGCGACTCCGTCGGTTGGCGATATACAGGATGGTGGACGTATAGCACACAGGAGCTATCGACCGTGAGTTCGTTGTATGTTCCGACGACGAGGTCGAAGGCGTCCGTTTTTGACCTAATTGCGCGATTGCAGAGCGCGTATTTCAGCAGACCGAATCGCGCCCCCATGAGTTGTCGCGCCACGACGTTGATCCCCGGTACGACCACCGATACGTCACCGACGTCGGTGTTGTAGTAGGCGTTCAGCGCGCCGAAATTCGGGTTCACCGTAGTAAAGAGAGTCACGTCATGGTCGATTTGGAGAGCTTCGAGAACGTTCATGGAGACGGCTTCTGCACCGCCCCTGACCGAGAAGTCGGGGTGGACGACGGCGATCGTAGCCATATCGAGTGCAAATATTTTTGTAAGTATAAGTAACTCCCCGGTTCGTCCGCACTAAGTATTATGATTCTACCCCATTTACTCACAATAGAACTCAACTCTTCACCAATATTGTAGAAAATATGACTAATAAAAATGGACAATAGTTCTAGATAACTGATAGACAAAACCAACAACTTCACCGGACGAGAACTGTTGGAGAGGGACTACATATAGTTCAACGAAAGCGAGAGACGGTTGTCCATCTTGGTTCTACAAATGACAAATAAGAATAATGAATTCTCGAAGATAATTGCATCGTCGGGTGTAATCCTGTTCGGCGGGATGATACTCCAGCTCGGAATCAACTTCGGTTCGAAACTCCTCATCGCTCGAACACTTGGTAAGGTCGATTACGGAGGTGTCTCACTTGGCATCACGATGATGACGATGCTGTCAGTACTCACACTCGTCGGTACCGACACGGGCATCGGTCGATATCTCCCCCGATTCGAAAATCAAGAGCAGCGACGTGGTATCCTCCTGTCCGCGTTTCAAATTGTCATTCCCTTCGCCCTTGCCGTCGGCGTCGGTATCGCCTTCTTCGCTGGCACCATCGCCTCGGTGGTATTCGGGGATCCGTCGCTTTCGACTATTATCCGTATCTTCGGCATCGCGGTGCCGTTCATGTCGATTGTCAAGCTCACGATAGGCAGTATACGAGGGATGGAAGATTCGTTTCCGAAGGTGTATCTCCAGAATGTCGCCGTTCCTGTTTCCCGGTTCACGCTGATCGGCGGGGCTCTCGTGCTTGGTTTCGGGACAACTGGTGTCGCGTGGGCTTACGCTGGCTCCTACGGTATCGCCACTCTTCTCGGGATTTATTATCTCGCACGCCACACGCCCCTTCTAGAGCACGTCAAACCGGAACGAATGCACGGCGAATTGCTAGTCTTCTCTGCACCCATCATGATAACCGCGACGATGAATATGATATTGGCGAATATCGACATCTTCATGCTCGGTGTCTTCTCCGACGGAACTGGCGGAATCGGCATCTACAACTCGGTGTATCCGATCGCAGCAATGTTGACGGTCGTGCTCACGTCCTTCGGCTTCACCTTCATGCCCGTCATCTCAAAGCTCCACTCGAACGATGAGTTTAGCGAGATGCGTCGGATGTACCAACTCGTCTCCAAATGGGTGTTCTTGACGACGGTTCCCATCTTCCTCGTCGTCGTACTTTACCCTGGTATCGTGATTCGAAATACATTTGGCGCAGAGTACTCTGCGGGGGCGTTTACCCTCTCGCTTCTCGCGATCGGATTCCTCGCACATGTGGTCGCCGGACCAGCCGGAAACACGCTGACTTCGGTCGGCAAGACAAAGCTCATCATGTACGACAACGTCACCGTCGCAACGGTGAATGTCGTGATAAACCTCGTTTTGATTCCTCGCTACTCGTATCTTGGGGCCGCTGTCGCAACCACTGTCGGCTATCTGCTGATGAACACCCTGTATCTCGCACAACTCTATTGCATCGTTGGAATTCATCCGTTCAGAGGGTCGTTACTTCGAACGGCGGTCGCTGCCGTTGTCGCTGCTGGAGTTGTTTATGGTGGCGCGTCGTTCCTGCTCGACATTTCTCTCGTTTCGCTCGTCGGCGCATTCGCGCTATTCTGTGTTGTCTACGTTGTAATGATTCTCGTATTCGGCGGTATCGAAGAGGAAGAACTTGCCCTAGTAGAGAGCTTCGAAACTCGATTCGATATCGATCTCGAAGGGGCGAAACGAATCGCACGTCGCGTTGCGCGGTAACGATCCAACTCTTGACCGTCGTTACTGCCGATATCCGTTGATGAGATAACCGAAGACCAGTGCGTAGATGATCAAGGTAATGGCAATGCTGAACATCGAGTACGTTCGAATAGTCCTCCCGAATCCTGAAGCAACGCTCGTCAAATCCACATTTTCAGGAGGTCGAACACTTTGCAAAGCGTGAGTAGGTTCGGCAGATGATTCTCGGTCAGAGTGATCTGTAGTGATGCCAAGCATTTCGAGAAGCAGATCGAATATTCTTCAGGTAGAACTTCTTGAAATGACTGTAAAGACGAAGTAGTGATACTAGCGCCCAATTAGCGAATCCGCTGCAATCCGCGCGGTATGTTTTATCAGAATTTACTCATTATAAAATAACAAACCGCTTATATTCGAGTATAGTAGAATTTCATTGGTAGCTATATCCAGTATTCAGTTTCAACTCCTTGATTTTCGACTCATTCGGACGCAGCCGAGTGAATCACATAATGAGACTAACTACTTAAAACTTCACGATAAACTTCGTTAGTTCGAGACAGCATCGTAGCTTCAGTGAACTCGTTCTCAACGCGTTTGCGCGCCTTTTCGCCGTATGTGTTCAGTAGATCATCATCAGAAATCAGATCATTGATCGCGCGTGCAAGCGCTTGGGCGTTACGCGGCGGAACAGTTTGTCCGGTCACGCTGTCTCTACTCACCCACGGAACGCCGGTTCGAAGATCTGTGTTCACGACTGGGGTCTCGTACGCCATCGCCTCAAGTTGGACGATACCGAATGCTTCACTCGGTTCAACCGACGGTAACACGAAGAGGTCAGCAGCCTCGTAACAGTGATGGAGATGCTTATTCGGAACGTAGCCGAGGAAGTGAACCTTGTCAGCTACGCTACGTTCTTTAGCACGCGTCTGTAGCTTTTCTCGAAGTTCCCCATCACCAGCGATGAGCAGCGTCGCGTCCACGTCGCACATCGCGTCGACGAGGTACTCGACACCTTTGTAGTAAATCAATCGGCCAACGAAGAGGATCGTGGGACGATCTGGATCGACTGGTAACTCGGGGGGCACCCCCTGTGGTCGTTCATACTCGTCGAGATCGATGGAGAGCGGAACAACTCTGCATTTTCCTCTGTAAGGCGAAAGGTGTTCTGAGGACTCAAGTAAATTCGGTGATGTTACGATAATGCGATCGGCTTGGTCGAGAAATCGATGCAGGAATGGTCGATATGCTTTGAGCGCGGTTGCCTGTCGAACGATATCGCTATGGTATGTAACGACGGTTTTCGCCTCAGTGGTGGGTGAGAGGAAATACGATGCTACGCTAAGGGGATTCGGTAAGTGATAATGGACGATATCCGCTCCACGTTGCATACGTGTGAGGTGGATCGGAAACGTCGGCGCCGCAGGCATCGATAACGGCGTTCCTAGGCTACTCGTTCGAACGATGGGAACTCCGTTGACTGAGTCGCGTTCTCCGCGTCCTTTCGGTGTCGCGGCAAGAATCCGAATGTTATGCCTATCCGACATTCCCTCAGCGAGTTGTTGGACAACGCGTTCGACGCCACCAACGTCGGGGTAATAGAACTTACTCACCTGCAATACGTTCCTGCGCTTGGAGAGGGGGAACCCCTCCTTAGTGGATCGAGTCATGACGTTTAAATGACCTCACGATATACTGCAACCGTTTCACGTGCCGTTCGTTCCCATGTAAACTCGTCAACGCGTTTGTGCCCTTTGGAGCGAAGTCGCTTTCTGAGTGTATCGTCGGTGACGACCTGTTCAATACCGTCGGCAATCTCTACCGGATCTGTCGGATTAACTAGGTAAGAAGCGTCATCCGCGACTTCGGCCATTGCACCACGATTGGAGGTAACGATCGGTGTTCCAGCATGCATTGCTTCGACAATCGGCAGGCCAAATCCTTCGTACAGCGAGGGATAAACCAGTGCTGCCGCGTTGCGATAGAGCCAACCGAGTTCGTCGTCGTCAACGAACCCAAGCGTACGCACACCGTCAACTGGAGGCACGTCGGCAGCTGCGAACACCTCGCGATCCGGGCCGGCGAGCACGAGTTCGACTGGATCGTCTACACGTTGCCGATAGCTCCGGTAGGCGCACACTAATCCATCGAGGTTTTTTCGAGGATTGGTCGCACCAACGGAGAGGAGATACGCCCCCTTCGACAGACCAGCAACCGGTTCGTTTCCGGCTGCTGGTTCCGTGACACCATTATATGCGGCGACGGTTTTTCCTGCAGCGTGGGGATAGTGGTCAAGAATTTCATCACGAGCGAATTGCGAGACCGTCAGTATCCGGTCTGATGTTCGAACCGCCAATGGGGTTAGGAGACGATAGAACGTGCTATATTTCCAGGAGAACCACTCAGGATGTGTAATCGGCGATATATCGTGAATCGTCGTGATGAGTGGTGTTCGTGCCACCATCGGTGGCTGCCCGGCAGGTGTATGGAATGCATCGAGATCGTATTGGCGAATTACACGCGGGAGCGTAGTCTGTTCCCAGCGATGGGCCTGTACCCCGCTGTGTGTTGGACTTGGGACAGCGGCATTTTTGATGCTTGCATACTCATCGAACGGTTCGGGGAGTGAGTCGACCCCAAATAGAAGATACTCGATGTCATTGTCTTGTCTGGCGAGCGCTTCGAGTAGTTTTCGTGTATATCGGCTGACGCCAGTCGGATCTGGTTTAGTCAGCGTACGGGCATTGATACCGATTTTGATCATTGTCAGGACCGTATCACAGTTATGATTTTTGCGGATAGTTTCTTTGAACTGTTCGCGACCGAACCGATCGACAGTTGTCAAGAAATTTTCCGAGGTCAGCCGCAAGCGCCGGATCTGGAAGTACTGTATCGACGCTTTCCATGCACATATTCTCAGTGCTGCTTTTCATTCCTAGACCAGCACGGATAATAGTTACATTGAACATATGAGAAAATCATCTCAGTTTGTTGCCAAATGTCTTATTTACTTGGGTTACTCATCGTAGTACAGTATGGAAGTACAATCGTCACAAAATAAGACTTTGGGCCAATACCCTATACCCGCTGTCGATTTGCTTCAGAAGTAATTAAAAACACCCAATCAATAAATAATGACTAATATCGCAGTAGTCGTCCTCGACACCCTTCGAAAAGATACCTTTGATGAACATTTCGGATGGCTTCCGGGACGTCGATTCGAACGAGCATACTCCACGGCGAATTGGACTGTTCCAGCTCACGCTTCCCTATTCACTGGTCGGTACGCAAGTGAGGTAGGCGTCCATGCTAAGAATAATTATCTTGATTGCAGCGAACCAACGCTTGCTGAACGCCTACGTGATAGTGGCTACAAAACACGAGCGTTTAGCGCAAATACAAACGTCACCGGCCATTTCGACTTCGACCGGGGGTTCACGGACTTCCGTGTCCCAGAGAAATTCGAATACATGAATGACAAGACTGTTTTCGACTGGCGAGAGTTCAGTCGGAATACCTCAACATCCGGTGTTGAAAAGTATCTTCGTGGAGTGTATGAATGTTTTATTAGTGACTGTGCAACTCTACCTTCATTGAAAGCCGGACTCCAGTTGAAGCGTGACCGGAATGACGCGGTTGAGTATGGCGGAGCACTCGAAGCGCAAACTGAAATCGAAGAAATAGATTTCGGCGGCCGCGAATTCCTTTTTCTCAATTTAATGGAAGCCCATGAACCATATCGGGCACCAGCTAAATACATGACTGTAGAAGAACCGTCAATGACAAACGCAGTCGGTGATAGGCAATTCGGTGATGGTGTTGACGCAGAGCAAACAACACAAGCATACAAAGATTGCATTCGATATTTATCCGATATTTATCAAGAAATTTTCCATTTACTGGATGAGCACTTCGATTACATTATCACGCTTTCGGATCATGGTGAAATGCTGGGCGAGCATGGAGCGTGGGGACACGAACATGGGGTCTTTAACGAGTTAACCAATGTCCCACTTTGTATCTCCGGAAGTGAACTGTCCGGAACGTGTACCGAGACGGTAAATCTTCACGATGTCCATCAGACGGTGTTGGATCTTGCAGGAGTCGATGGCAGTTCCCGCGGGGAATCGCTGCTTGAGAATGTCGAGGGTCGTGAAATTCTGACTGAATATATGGGGCTTACCTCGTGGAGCGAACGACGGTTTGACGCTGACCGCGAATTCGAAAAATACGACCGAACGTTGCATGGTTACGCAGCGACAGTGGACTATTATGGATGCGAAACTCTTGACGGATTCCAGGAATACGGTTCCGAACGCGTAAACAACCCCCAAAAACGAATAGAACAATTACTCTCAGAACTTGATGTTCGAGATGTTAACTCCGACAATGAGATCCCGGACGAGGTAAAACAGCAACTCGAAGACCTGGGATATGCGTAATATTAAATAAATTATGTTAAAATCAAGCGTACCCTAAATGTTTGAGACGATCCTCAACTGTTTCGTCTGAGACCGAGGCCGCTTCTTCTGGCGGATCGCTGCATACTTCTCGCCGTTCATTGAATGGCGGCTCGTGCCACGGCACTTCAATCAGTTCCGGGAAGCGAAGGCCTGGTGGATGACCGTATTTCTGCAGTGGGATTGGCCACAGTCGTCTCCCAAAGAGGTTACCATGATCTGAGGTGACGACCGTTTTGCCATCAAGTTCCTTGATAAGCGCCTCTACATGTTCTTCGACAAGTTTGAAGTTCTCGACGTAGGCATCCCAGACGGTTTGACGGTCAACGGAACAGGTGCCTGAATCAAGCTGTGACCAGATAGATGAGCTATTCTCGTCTGTATTCCCTACCGCTCGCGTCGTATGTCCGGTCACTCCACCGCTCTCGATTTGTTGTCCGAGCGAACCGATAAACGGGTAGTGTGGTTGCATGAAGTGACTGATAAGTCGTTTATTCGGATACTTTTTATGCGCCTTTGTGGTCGCACTGACGACCGATTCTGGACGAACTGTGAGAATCTCCTCATCCCATGAGTCGTCGAATAGATCGATAATAGCGTGAAAAACTCCACTTTCAATCTTTGTTGTAAATGGATTCGATGTAATGTAAACTGTGTCGTGGTATTCATCGGCGAAGTTGTATTCCATAAATTCTCGGCTTTGACTGCCAGCTGACCTTACCTTTTGTAATGATCCTGGGAGAGTACTATGATCTCTGAACAGGTCGTATCGGCAAGCATCGAGGATGATAAGATTATCCCACTCTTCATCCATCACCGCGACGGGGTCACCTGATGCGTAATATGAACCAAACTGCCGGTGGAATTTGACGCCTACTTGAAGCAGTTCACCACGGATCGAGTTCGGGTTCGACAGCACGCGTCTTACGCTCTTCTCGTAAGGAATTGCCATATGAGTGATCACACCTTCTGTAAGTGGTTTTTGAAACATCCTAAGCCCAATAGTAGAACTGTTTCGGTATGCATCGCCGTCATCGAACGTGTTTGTTAGAACGCCGTCAGTATGTGAGTGATAACGCCTATTACCGATGGATTCATTGTCACAGCTAGTAGTATGACGGCTCCCTGCTTGTACGATTATCGCTGGAGAGCGGTACGACTAACGTCGCGAGCGAAACTTTGTATCCCCCAACTATGAGTTCAAATTCCAGTTCGGTATTTAAAACGATAGCGACTTCTGGCGGAATCCTCTTTATCGGACTCGTTTGCCGCCTCGGCTTAGGCTTCCTTGGACGTCTGGTTATCGCTCGAGAACTTGGAAAAGTCGATTATGGATCTGTCACGATTGGTGCGACGTTATTAATGACTGCTTCAATTATCGTAGTGGTCGGCACCGATACCGGCGTTGGTCGATACCTCCCTCGGTTCGACGACCAAGAGCGGCAACGGGGTGTATTGGTATCGGCGTATCAACTTGTATTGCCTTTCGCTATCGCCGTTGCCGTTATTATCGCATTGTTTGCCAACTTCCTCGCGACATCCATATTTCACGACGCGGATCTAGCACCAGTACTTAGAATTTTCGCGCTAACCATTCCGCTTGCCGCGTTTGTTCGGTTGACAGTAGGAAGCATTCGCGGAATGCAAGACGCATTTCCCCGTGTCTACATTCAGAACCTCGCCGTACCTGTCACGCGCTTCATGCTCATCGGCGCTGTGATATTAGTCGGTTTGGATTCAATAGGTATCGCGTGGGCCTACACAGGATCGTACATTATCGCATCGCTTCTCTCGATCTACTACCTTGTGCGCAAAACCTCGTTATTTAGTTCAACCAATTGGATACCGATGCGCAAGGAATTGTTATTTTTCTCCGCGCCTCTTATGATCACTGCTACAATGAATATGATATTCTCTAATTTAGATATTTTTATGATTGGAGCATTTTCATCAACGGGTGATGTGGGAGTTTATAATGCTACATATCCCCTAGCAATGCTGCTTAGCATTGCTTTAAGTGCCTGCGCTTTCATTTTCATGCCGGTAATTTCTGAACTTCACTCAAACAATGAATGGAATGAAATGGCGAGGACATACGAGGTCGTCTCGAAGTGGATTTTCCTCGGTACGCTCCCCCTCTTTCTTGTCCTCGTCTCGTACCCACAGCTAGTCATTCGAAATACATTCGGTGCCGAATATGTTACAGGTAGCCTGACGTTATCAATTCTCTCGATTGGCTTCTTCGGGCATGCTGTTGCTGGACCAAGCGGCGATATGTTAACCGCAATTGGACGCCAGAAGTTAGTAATGTATGACAATGTGCTGGTCGCTGCGCTAAACATTGTCCTGAACTTGCTGTTGATTCCCCAGTACTCATATCTCGGAGCTGCGGTTGCCACGACTGCGAGTTACTTACTGATGAATACGATTTATCTCGGATTTCTCTACCGTGAAGTGGGGATTCATCCGTTTCGGGGATCGTTGCTCAAACCTGCACTTGCTGCTGGAGTGCTCTGGGTTATGTTCTACTGGGGAATTGAGATGCTCATCACACTCACCCTTCCGTCATTTGTACTCGTTCAAGCGCTTTACTTACTAATCTATCTCGTTATTATTCTCCGCTTTGGTGGCGTCGAAAGAGAAGAGATTTCGCTCCTCAATGCGTTCGAAAAGCGCATGAAACTAAATCTCGATCCGTTGCGTGCGCTTGCTCGGTACTTTACGTAATAAGGCGGTAAAGGAGATTTCATCGTTATTTTGAATATGGCGATGATATATTGTGATTTCACGCGCTGCAAGGAGAAATGGTTGGAGCAGGCGATAAAAGATTTTCATGATGAAATAATTGTATAATTTTAGGAAAGTAACCGCTTCTTCTTTATAATACAGGTAACATCCACCAAGGAGAATACCCTCAAGTATATTATCGGAACTGATAAATGAATTGTTAAAAGGCCACTATGGATGGCTCCTCTGAGCAGCGAACGTAATGATACCAAAATTGAGGTAGAACTTTCCACTATTGTTGATGAGGGCGTAATCATTTATCGACCATTTCTGCATTAAAATTGATATCAAACCAATCGAGATGAAGCTGATTATCGCAGTCTCGAAGACGCGTCTAAAAATAAAGTCTGTGGTATCGAATTTATCTTCGGCAACGAACGTGTATTGTCCCTTGTCAATGAATTTGATTCATTCCAGTCAAATGCACTGACTGATTGAGAACGCGGTGATCTCCAGGAAAGAAGATGAAACGGATGTTTTTACTGAATTCTACTATGTAGCGTAAATACTATCCCTGGAGTTGTGGCAGTTATTACTGATAGTTATATCCAAAATTTAAAACAATTAGCGTCGATCATAGGTATTCCCTCTTGCGGGTCACTGCACGAACTCGTTTCACGCCTGGGTGAGAAAACTTATTTACTCAAAGTCCCTCGAAGACACTATGATATCACAGAAGGAGTACCGGCCCGTCATTACCGAAGAAAGCTTCCGCCGGTTGGACATTTATCGTGCACAGAATAGGTTTCGAAATACTGAGGAAGCGACTGCCGACTTACTCATTAACGTAGGAGACGAGTAAGTAAATGAGTCTCACCGCTCTCCTCACTTTGTTTGCTACCCTCACACTCCTGTGCCTCTTTCTCGGAGTTATGGCAGTCACCACCAGAAAATTTCTCTTCGAGAGCCTCATTCACCCTGTTGTTCTCATGAACGGCATTGTCGGATATTTTGTGGTGTTTCCAGCAATTTATATTGTGGCAACAGGACGATTCCGCTTTGAGTATGAGAGTCCTTTTGTCGCATTGGCCATCTCACTTGCCATTTTATTCGGTGTATATCTCGTCGCCCTCTTCGCATTCCATCAAAGTGATTTCACCCGTTACCTGTCTGCTGGTCCTCGGTTCGACCGACGAGTCGCTAATCCGTATTTACTCTTTTGGGTTGGCCTTGGTGGCTTTGTTGTGGGTTTACTCTTCTATCTGTATTATGTGAATCTAAATGGGGGATTTGGCCGCCTATTAACCGTGACACCCCGTACGGCATTTCAGCAGATTCCGAACACAGGGCGCTATCGGCTCTTCGGTCTCCTTGGCGTGTTTGGTGGATTCATCACGATCCTCTCTGCATTATATCCCGCCATCGCCAGTCCCAGTCGTGAGAAATCACCTCTTTTGTGGGCAGTTGTTGGCGGCGCGAGTGTCATCACCATCGCCATTGCGGTTTCCTTCCGCGCACGCATGTTGATCCTCATCCCAGCAGCATATCTGTTGGTCTACCTGTATACGACTGATGTAATCACCGATCGACACTTCGTCGTGCTCGGGAGTATCACGGTGTTCTTTGGCATCGCGTTCACCTTCATAGAGCATCTGCTAATTAGTTCGGCAGGCATTTGGATGCTCTTTGAGGCAGCAATTCACACCGCCCGCCTCCAAGTGTTTATGGTCTTGGTTGACCGCGTCCCTAGTCAGTACCCCTATCAATGGGGTGAAACCTTCTTGCGGGCAATCTTGATTGGCGTTGACGGTGGTCCACTCCGGTATGGTGAGCATCTAGATATCATCGCCACAGGAAAGAATCGACCAGGAGTCACCCTGTCTGCGATGTTGACCGGCGAGTTCTATCTCAACTTTGGTGTGATTGGGGCGCTTATGAGCGGAGTGCTCTATGGTCTTTGTCTGAAGTTCGCTTATCAATTACGAACGCTTGAGATGGGGTATCTAGTTAATGCACTTTATCCCGTGCTGTTGGTTGGTGCTGTGCTCCTGTTCCCAACGAATATCACCTTTGGTGTGAAAGCGATTGGCTTGCGCTTACTCCCACCACTCTTCTTGAGTGTATTGGTCGTGTTTCTCTATCAGCACCACTTCAAACAGTGGATACAAACGGAGGCCAAGAACTGATTTAATATCCAAGATGATATATTCGGCACCGTCTAGTTAAGCCGATTCAGTCGAATTGATCAGTGGGAGCAACTAGAAAGAGAGTGACATCAGCAGTGGCCTCGCTTTGCTCATCTTCGCACTTTGGGGTGACTCCCAATTCATTCTAGAACGTGTAGACGTTCCATCGGAGTGAGAGACGCTCAGCGTCCTAGTTTTTCGCTTCGACGGTTATCTAGTCAGTGCTGTATATTCGTTATCATGTATTTTTTGAAACTCATAAAATAATTTACTGTTGTAGTATCATACGACAATTAGATTTGGCTTTTTAAACTTTTTGCGTTACTTCAGGTTTAGTCATTAGGATGAAATTCTATCGGTTATTATATCACGGATTTCATTTTTAAAACGATCACGATTGAATCGCTGCGAGGTCGATGATAACTCATCCCGAAGCTTCATTATTCGCACTGAATCTCCAAGAACTGCGTCGATTTTATTGATCGCATCTGCAGGAGAAGCGTACAGAAGATCCGCATTTTCATTCAGAATCTCACGTTGACCACCACTGTCTGGGGCGAATGGAATCATCCCCCCTGCGGCCATCTCAGCTACTACGATTCCAAAGTGTTCGTATGGACGGCCATGGAGGCCATATCGATGCTTCGTTATCAAATCAGTGAGTATTTCATACTCGACTGCTCCCTCGAAGTGAATGAAGTCAAGTTTGGTGGAGCGGCGTTTCACACGTTCGCAGTACTCTCCATCTGTAGTTGGTCCGATAATGTGGAGATGAACATTGTGCCCTCTCTCTCGAAGCTGTGTAATTATATCGATATTCTTGAGAATTCGTTTACTTGGTCCAATTCGTCCGATTGTTAGAAACCCTGGTTCACGTTCCTCCCATGGTAATGGTGTAAATCTGGCAGTGTGAACTGGAGGATATACTGTATTGGGTCGAATTCCGTAAGCCTCGTAGAACGCGTTCGCCGTCCAGTCTGAATTGGCGAGAAGCATGTTCGACATAAGTTTAGTCTGGTTTACATTTGCGAGACGTCGACATAGAGTATCGTATGCCCGTCTCCGTAGTGATCCATCGGTAAGTCCAGGGTCATCGACAGCATATTGCGGATGGTGAATATACTCGACTGAATCTGTGTCGAGTGCGAGTTCGTTTTTTGTGCTTATCATAAGATCGAAATCGTTCCTGTTTCGTTTCGCAAACTGGGCGAGGAGGCCTGCCTGGAACTTCACTGCTCGATTTCCAACCCATTGACTAAATTCAATGATTGGATATGGTGGAAGAGACACAGAAAGATCTCGTACGTTCGTATCAAAGTAGTGATTCAATTCAGCAATGTTCGGCGGTATAAGTGTGAAAAGTGTCACGTTGTGAGATACTTGAAGGGCCTCGATGACTTGCATACAGACATCCTCTGCCCCTCCCTTCATTTGTAAATCTGGATGAACGACTGCGATCCTACTCATGTTGACAACCTATTTCGATTGCAACGCCAAATGTATTATTATCTCCCAACTTCCAGATATTTAATCCTCCACTAAACATCAGTAAATAAATACCCTGATCTGAAAAAGAAAACCCGGAAAATACTCTACTTTCAATTAAATATCAAGAAATCAAAATACCACTTGTAGCTCTCGATACGCTGTGAAAGGATTCGTTTAATGAGCCATTCGGCTAACTGAATGCTTTGTAAACGTGCTCGACTTAGCAACTCTTTCCTACGCTCGCTGAGCAGTCAGCGAGAAGTAGGTAGTGACATCGAACAGCGGCTCCCGATGTAGCCCTGAGTCCGGGTACTGTGCTCGGTCTTACTCGTCTTCCGCCGTGGATTGCGTAAGTGTTTGCGAGGTTCGAACCAGTCTTCTCCGACAGCCGCAACGTCGATTCCTTTACCACGCTCGTGAGCGCAGTGATTCTGGCCGAAGCGCAGTGGACGATCAGCGAACTCACCCGCGGGATTTCGCGTCCGCGTCGGGACGCGAAATCCGACAGAACCTATCGCTACTTTCTCGGTGGGGCTGACTGGTCGGCCACCGGTCTCGCTCAGCACCAGGCCGCGTTCGTCTTCGAACAACTCGATGTCGGTGGCGGTGACGACGTACTCCTCCACATCGACGATACGTTTGTCGGGAAAACTGGCGACCTACCGATGGCGTCGCAAAGTTGTACAACCCGGCAATGGGCGACCTGGTGCAGGGAAATAAGTTCGTCACCTCGTACATCCAAGTCGGCGACGTGTACGTTTCCTACCTCGTACGGATGTTCATCTCGGAGCATCTCACGCCGAATTTCGAGCAGCCGTTCAAGAAGAAAACCGAGATCGCTGGCGAAGAAATCATCACGCCGCTCCAGCTGGCGGCTGGAGCGACTCTCACCGTTGTCTTCGATTCAGCGTACTACGGGGGGCAAGAGAGTCGCGACAATCCAAAAGCAGGGCTATGACGACGTCTGTCGCTACAAATTGAGCCATCACGTTTCACCACTGGTATCGTGTGATCCCAACGCATCGATGCCTTCGCATCGACGCTCGAGTACGAATCCACCACAATCACCGTTCGTGGACGAGAAAAGACCTACTGCGTTGTAAGTGAGATCATCGAAATCGAGGGCGTTGGCATAGTCAAGATCATGGTGAGCAAGACCGACGACGGCACCACTCGCTACTACTCAGCACGGATCTCGGCCGGTTAGTGGCCAAAATCCTCGAACTCGTCGACCATCGATAGAACATCGAGACGATTCATCAAGAATCGGATGAGAAGTTCGGGTTCAAGCAGTACGAGGTCGAGCCCAAGCAGGTTATCGAACGATACATCCAGCCTATCTTCAAAACATATGCTCTATTGGGTGAACGGTGTGGTTTCTATATCGCCTTGGTTCGAGAGCTATCCCGATAAAATGAACACACCCTCTCTAGCCGGATTAGCTCCAGTTCGCTGCTCAACCGATCTTGCCAAGTCGAGTTGTCCGGATTATCATCCCTGATGTATGACCTCTCGAAGTCTGACCTTCTTTAATTCGTTGAACGCGCCGTCGAGTTGGCTCGACAGGCGGTAGCACGATACTCCTCGAAATATTCGAAGACGCGGTACATCCTCCGCCAGCACGTCATTCTGCTCTATCTAAAGGTGAGGATGACCACTACGTACCGGGACTTAGCAGACAAAACTTATCGAAACGCCGTACATCCGCGACGCCCTCGATCTTGATTCAATATCTACTCCACCGACACTTTGCAAAGCGTTCGACCGCTCATCAAGCACCGATAGTTTACTATCTATTGATAGAATTAGAGGGTGAAGGGATCACCGCCGATGGAGCGGCGTATCTGCCGCTCACGACGACGAAATACGTCGAAGCGCAGGGCAAGACCGGATCGAACTTGGCTTCGAGGATGCCGACGACGCACATCGGGCGCTTCAAACGGCGCCACGCGCGGCGAGTGAAGGTGGATGCGAGACTGGGCTGAAGCGGCTCTGACTACTGCCGACTTCACCGCCCACTCGAAGCCGGAACTTTGTAGACGGTCGCCGCGGTGAGTCCAAACAGCGCGTACAGCACGAGCGACGAGTACAACACATTGGACGGTGCGAGTGCGGCGAGCGAGAACGCGACCATGCTCCCGAACAACCCGAGCGATAACGGGTCGGCGGTCGTGACGAATTGTGCGCCGACGTCGTAAATCAACCGCCCATAGGCAAGGACGAACAACCCAGTACCAACGACGCCGAACGAACCGACCAAGGCGATCACCCAGCTGTGAGGCGCATAGCTGCCGGCTGTCTCGATCGAACTCGACCGCACGGCGACGGCGAAGTTCCGGACGCCAGTGCCGAGCCCGTTCGACTGGACAAGTGCTTCGGCGGCGACCTGGGCGAGTTGCCACCGCCCCCCGAGACCGCTACCTGGTGGGAACAAGGCTGGAACGAGCGCCGGCAGCGCCACCGTCGTGAGCGTACCGAGCGCGATGACGACGGTGACGACCCACGCATCGACTCGAGAGGGCGTCCGAGCGGCGAGCCGCGGCCGAACTGCTCGCAGCGCGATGATCGCCACTGCACCGACTAACAACGCTCCAACGCCAGCCCGTGCGCGATCGTTTAGCACGAATAAAAACGCGGTGAGCCAACCGAGCGCTGCCAGCGCGCGCAGCGAGCGGCGAGTATCTCGCGCTGCGATCACAGCGACGAGTGGCGTCGCGCCGATCACGAGAAAGAACGCATACCCGTTTATATTGTAAAACCACGCGCTCGAAGAGCGCGAGCCGAACAGTGAGGGGTGATTCGCCCAGAACACCTGCGAATGCGGTTGCAACAATCGTACATCGCTTAGGTGCGACCCAGTGACGATCTCCCAAACCGAGACGACCTCCGCACAGGCTACCAGGCCGACGAGTACGGCGAGATAGAGGAGCACGGTTTGCTTTCGCTTCGTCGTCCAGTAGATTGCCCCGGCGATGAGCAGCCCCGGGAGTATCCGAGCGAGGCCCGAGATTGCCATCCCCGTATCCGTAGCCCACGCCGCCGAAACCGTCACATACCCCCCGAAGCCGAGCAATGCAGCGACGGGCCATGGGATCGGCGTAAGGGCGTCTCGGTGCGTGAAGAGATACGCGGCCAAAAGAAGCGCATAGAGCGGGAAATAGAGCCTGAAATACGTGAGTTGCACACCGTGAAAGCCGAACCCGGTGCGGGAATTCCCGTAGATCGCGGCGACGAGTAACACTGCGGTCGCGGCGATCGTAGCTCGATGGAGGGGGTCATCGCCAGTGAAAGCGCTCACTTCGAGGCGACGCGATAGTGAGGTGACCATACTGCTCGGTTATGGGGATTAGTATTAAAAGTCATCCTTCATCGGTACTTAACCTACTCCCTGTTCCTGATGACGCGGCCGCTCGCGGGCCGCCGAGGGATCCATCGCCCCCCTGATTTGATCGGCCAACCGCGCACCTGAGTAGGCCGTTCGTCCCCGAACGCGCGCTGAACCCTTCTCGCCGAACCCAGTAGCCGCCGGTAGCGGCAGTGCTCCCCAAATCATGATGCTCCCCGACTGCTCGATCCCGACGATTGGCGACTTGCTTACGAGGAGACCTTCGAGAACGGTCGCCTTCTCGCGAGTCTCAGCCCGGGGTATTGCTGGGGCCGCGACTCGAACAACCACGACAGCGTGGTGAAGGACTCGAACATTCACGTCAGCGACGGCAAACTTGTCGTGCGTTTGTAAAATCGGTTCAACCGCTTCAAAACTACCTCGAGGATGTAGTCGAGATTTTCCTCCAACTGCTCCTGCCGACACTTTTCCTTCAAATCGAACCTACTGTGCTTGTCCCGACTCACTGAATACGGATCTGGGCCGGTCAGCGGCCGAGATCTCGAACTCGTCGAGCAGAGATGGAACCTCAAGACGGTTCACGAGGAATCGAACGTGAAGTTCGGGTTCAAGCAGTACGAATTAGAGCAAAAACAGGCGATTTAGCGCTATATCCAGCTAGTGTTTCTCGCGTGGACGCTGGTCACGTTCGCCTGTTCAGCGAACGTGGCCTTTTGGGAAGACCGAGGGTGACTCAGCGTCCGCCTCGATCACGCCAAAGAAACGTATCTTTTCAAGCCGCTCCTCGAAATCACCGAGGTGATCGATCCGTCGCTCCCGCAAGCGGAGCAACGGGAGATCCTGCGTGAACGCGTGAGCTTCTTCTGGTGAATCCTATCGCGGATTTATTTGTTACTGTCTTCAAAATATATGATCTATTAGGTGAATGATGTGGTTTCTATATCGCCTTGGTTCGAGAGAGCTATCCCGATAAAATGAACACAGTATCTCTGGTCAGATTAGCTCCAGTTCGCTGCTCAAACGATCTTGCCAAGTCGAGAAACATGTCTGATGATTCGTAATAGTGACTTCGGAGACCTAGCAGACTCCGCAAGTACCTTCTGTATGGTAAAAGAGATCTTTCGAATGAAAATGTATGCAAACGAGTTTCAGAAGCTGGGGATCCATCCAACGGAGGGGAACGCTCCTACGAGAGTTAAGAGCATACCGAGTGTCGATAATATCTCTTTCGCCTACTAAAATTGGATTTGAAGTCAAATTCATAAGGCATGAGCCATATTGTATGGAGGATCGGTTGCGTCAAGATATCTGTATCAATTTCCGCAATTTTAGATGCCTTATAACAAAGGATAGGGGATGGATAGCTTTTTATCGATGGGAAAACAGGCCACCCATACTGACGAGGATAGCTCTCAACAGGGCTGCCTATTACCACCAAACAACTCTCAAGAGACTCTATGAGCGATTCAAAATATAAACCAAACATCGTTGTACTCTCCGTCGATTCACTCCAGTACGGCTATTTTTCCGAGGCACTCTCGGAAATTGCCTCAACCATTGGTGCCGTTGAGTTCACGAATGCAATGGCGACAGCGAATCAGACCAGCTCAGCGATGCCAGGATTAGCTGCTGGGGTCTTCGACGATCGACTCTCAACGCAAGGTCTACCGACATCAGGTGAACCGGCACCACTTGCGGAAGTGCTAGCCGAGAACGGATACGGATGTGGTCTTTGGTCGGACAATTTCCTCTTTGGCTCAGAATATAATTACGACCGTGGATTTGCTGCTGGCAACCAGGGTGAACCAACGAGAAAAAAGCGCCTCGCTACTCGCATTAAAAAAAGCCCACTTCAGCCTGCATTCGGAATGTTTGAGTGGCTCTACTTTAACGTCGCACAGCGAGTAGAAGATTTTGTCTCTGGAGATAGCTCATTTTACCTGTCGGCTGACCAATTGCACAAAAGTGCTCTCGATTGGTTTGAGAAGTCCCAAGGGCCCAATTTTTGTTGGATCCATTATATGGATACCCATCATCCCTATGAACCACCTCGCGAGTACTTAGCGGATGTCTCACTAACTACCGAGAAGACTCCGTCCGAACTAGGAAAACTTTCTCGAGATGTCATCAAGTCGAATGGTGAAGGATACTCATCTGATGATATCCGTGATGTTGAGGCAACATACCGAGCATGCTGTGCCTATATTCGTGATGCTATATCTGAGTTTATCGAAGATCTCATTTCGATGAATCATTTTGACCCTGACCACGACGTTCTCGTCTTGACTGCTGACCACGGAGAACGACTCAATCCCACTGACTATCCCAGTCTTGGTCACTTTCCGACCTCATTTTGGGAAGAATGTATTCACGTACCATTAGCAATCTGTCACCCTCGCTGGAATGCTCAGACAATACACAAACAGGTCAGCCTCATCGATGTAATGCCGACTATTCTCGATGCAGCGAATCTATCCACCCTCAGCGACACTGATGGAACAGCAGCTAGTACACCGGAAAAATTAGCATCCGAATACGCGATCTCGATTTCTCAGCCACCAAATACGGGACGTACCTATCGGTCAATTCGTCACGAATCTGGATGGAAATTGTTTGGATTAGAATTGGAGTCCACCAATAAAATCGTCCTTACTCAGTTCGATCCTGCCGACGCACTCACTGAAGAAGTCGTACAAGAATCGGACGTTGCTGGTGATTCAGTTGGAGGTGAACACGCCGATCTTTGGAACGAACTGTGGAATGAATTAGAATTACGGGGCCAGGGATTACCGGTTGAGGATAGCCAGAATGTTGACACACAGGTTCCTGAAGAACATCTTAAAAACCTAGGTTACATCGAATAGATTTGTATCTTGGCTATTAATAACTAATTCATAAAACAAAAAATATATTCGCATTTATATAATATAGAAAAAATTCCGAATATCTTGCTAGACGAATCAAAGAAGGAACTTATAACTCGCCGAAACACACTGTAAAAACCCTCGAAAAACGATCTTACACCACCAACAGAAGTCGAGATTAGCGGCTACTCCAAACGTACTAGTAACAAAAGAAAGTCACATGAGCACACGAGAACCCGATCCGGTGCCGATATCGAAGGGGCGAAACGAATCGTGCGTCGCGTTGCGCGGTGACGATCCAATTCTCGACCGTCGTTACTGCCGATATCCGTTGATGAGATAACCGAAGACCAGCGCGGAGATGATCGTTGCAATAGCGATATTGAACATCGTATATTTTTCGAACATATGGTGAACCGAGAAGCCAAACGCGAACGCAAGCATCGGAACGTCGACGGTTTCGTATCTAAACAACCCTTCGGTAATGCTTCCAAGCGTCAATACTAGGTACGCGAGCCCACCGACAATTCCGACGTTGATGAATATCTCCACGTAGGAGTTATGGGGCGAATACCCACGGAATTGTGGATCTGGCACGAACGGCGCGATGACCTTGTCTTCAGAGACAACGCCGTAACCGAGTGACCCCGGTGCGTTTAGTATAGCTCGAAGACCGCCCTCCCAGAGCGCGAACCGACCGTGTGAGTCGATCGGGACGATCGAGAGGGACATTCCTACGAAAAAGAATCCCGTCAGTACGCCCAGTGCGACGGTAGTGTAGGCGGCGGCTCGTCGACCCAAAACGACATAGGTAACGTACACCGCTGCCGCGAGTGCTAAAGCGAGCCAACTCGCCCGAGAATAACTCGCGTACACGCCAATACTGTTCAGCACGAACATCGCGCCTGCGACCGGAACGAGCAGGAACGACCGCCGCCGTAGGGCTTCGCCCGTGAGTACAAGTGCCGCAAACGCACCTGCGAATGCGAGTCCACCAAGGGTGTTCGGGTTCCCGAAGATAGATTGCAAAAAGTGGAGTTTGGTGCCGAGCAGAGGGGGACTGAACTCGGCCCCGAACAGTTGTATTTGGAACCACAATATCTGATACTCCCCGAGTACGTAGGCCAGGAGTCCAAGTCCGACCGCGAATGATGAAGCGAGACTCACTGCCCACAGGAAGACGTCGCGGGAGACGTGTCGCGGAATGAAAAACAGATTCATCCCGAAGAGCAGCCCGACGAAGACGACGAAACTTGCTCTTCCCGATCCGGCAGCCATCCCGTTGACGTGGAAGAAGTACACGCCGAGTACCGTCGCGTACGCCGCAATGTAGACTGCTCGTTCCCAAAGGAAATCAATGAGGTCGTATCCGAGCAGTGGGTAAGCTAGATAATAGAGGTAGAGAATGGCGACGTGGATGGTGCGACCTTCGTCGGCAGGTGGAATGTACGTGTACTTCTGTCGCAACAGGGCGAACGTCAGCAGTATCAGTATCGCGAGTTGTGCGACATGAAGCCAGAGATTTCGATCCCTTCGGTAATAGGCGTGGACGAATAGAAGGATTGGAGCGAAGAAAACATAGAGGAGATTAAGGTGAAATGAGGATAACCATTCAGGACTGTTCGTCGCTCGAAGTAATACCTCAGCGAAGAGGAGGGGGAGCAAGAAGAGCTGTACGAGCACGAGGGGAAGGAGTTCGCGTTGAAATGGGTTTACTGGGAGTGTCGTCGTAGATGTCCGTTGGTTTTTCAGTTTCATTTTATCTTGACCCTCATACGAGAGTGTATTAGACTAGGCCATTATAGAACATTTCAACAAAAATTTGAAGATTACATATATATTACCGAAATTTACAGACTCTAATTTGTTCTGCTGATCGTCCCTCTGCTTGAGCAGTACTCACGTATCATGGGCTTCTTTCCCATTACTAGGAAACGGTCACGGTGAGAAGCGACCCTGTTCGTCTCGCCTTCGCAAACGAGCAGCCTCATACATGTCCGATAAACCACATTGGTTGCACATATAAAAACTGATATGAGTAGAAAAGACAAAACCAAAATTATGTCTTTAAAATTATTATTTTAACGATAGAATTGACGCGAGCGGTAGACAGTTTTTCACCATCGATGGAGAGAGGAGTTCTTCTCATCGTTGAGGCATCAAATCCCTTTCCGAAGGAATACTTTGTAAGACACGGAAACTACTGCGCCCTGCTCTTTATCCGCACGAAGACAATACTTGGAAGTGAATGTCAAACAATGCCTTCACCACCGACGGAGAGTGGAACGCCCTCTACATCGACGGCGAATGGGTCGATGGGGGCGACCGCGACGAAATCGAGGTGACGAACCCGGCGACGCGTGACCAGATCACGTCGGTGCCCGCCGCGACTGAGGACGACGTGAACCGCGCCTACGAGGCGGCCGCAGCGGCGCAGTCGGAGTGGGCCGACCGACCGCCGCACAAACGGGTGTCGGTTATCGAATCGGCGCTTGACCTGCTGGACGAGCACCGCGACGCCATCCTCCGCTCGCTCGCCATCGAGGCGGGAGGCGCGAACGCAAAATCGTTCGCGGAGTTCCAGACCGCCCGCGGAATCACTCAACAGGCGGCGGACTTCCCCTTCCGCGTCGGCGGCGACATAAAGGACTCGACGATTCCGGGCAAGGAGAATCAGGTGAAACGCGTCCCGATGGGCGTCGTCGGCGTCATCTCGCCGTGGAACTTCCCGTTTCACCTCTCGATGCGGGCCGTCGCTCCGGCGTTGGCGCTCGGGAACGCGGTCGTGTTAAAGCCCGCCTCGCCGACGCCGGTCGTCGGCGGACTCCTCCTCGCCCGCATCTTCGAGGAAGCCGGTCTACCCGAAGGGGTGCTCAACGTCGTTCCCGGCCACGGGTCGGACATCGGCGACCGGATGGCGTCCCACCCCGAGGCCGACGTTATCGCGTTCACCGGTTCGACGCAGGTCGGCCAGCGAGTCGCGGGGCAGGCCGCCGAGAACCTCGCGCTCCCAGCGATGGAACTCGGCGGGAACAACCCCCACGTCGTCACCGAGGACGCCGACGTCGAGGCTGCCGTCGACAGCGCGGTCTTCGGGTCGTTCCTCCACCAGGGACAGGTATGTATCTCCATCAACCGCCACATCGTCCATGAGAGCCTCTACGACGAGTACGTCTCCCGCCTGACCGAGCGTGCCGAGGAACTCCCCGTCGGCGACCCGACCGATTCCGAGACGGTCATCGGTCCCATCATCAACGAAGACCAGCGCGACCAGATGCTGGAGTACGTCCGGGAGTCGGTCGATGCCGGGGCGACGCTCGAAACCGGCGGACACGACGAAGGACTGTTCGTCAAGCCGACCGTGCTCTCCGGCGCGACGAACGACATGGCCGCCGCCTGCAACGAGCACTTCGGCCCCATCGCGCCCGTCATCCCCGCCGAAAGCGACGAAGAGGCCGTCGAACTCGCCAACGACACCGAATACGGGCTGGCCGCGTCGGTGCACGCGGGCGATCTCGGGCGCGCACAGGACATCGCCGACGCCATCGACGCCGGGATGGTTCACATCGGCGACCAGCCCATCAACGACGAACCGCACGTCCCCTTCGGCGGGGTGAAGGCGTCGGGCATGGGAAGGTACAACGGCGACGCGATTCTCGGCGAACTCACGCAGGAGAAGTGGATTTCCGTGCAGCGCGAGCGCCGCCAGTATCCGTTCTAACTCGACGCCTCGGTCGACTTTTCCCGGCGAACAGAAGACTTATTCTCACGATGGGTAACCGAGGTTCCATGGCAGAACCAGTTATGGACACGGAGCAGGACGTGATCCTCAGTCGCGTCGGCGCGTTCGTCATCGACCACATCATCTCGTTCATCGCTGCGCTCGTCGTCGGCTTCGCGCTCGCGTTGGCGCTCGGCAGAGCGGGCATCTGGCTCGGCGTCTTCTCGGGTATGTTCGGCTACTTCATCGTCCTCGAAGGGTTGTTCGGCCAGACGCTCGGCAAGCGTCTGCTCGGCATCGTCGTCGTCAAACGCTCGGGCGACCCGTGTACGATGGGTGCCTCGCTCGTCCGCAATCTGCTTCGGTTCGTCGACGGAATCCTGAGTTACGCCGTCGCGCTCGTCGTCATGCTCGTCAACGACGACCGCCAGCGAATCGGCGACATGGCCGCGAACACCGTGGTCGTCCGGGCGCGGTAGCTCGCGCGCCTCGGAAATCCCGCTCGCTACTCTCCCCCGTCCGTTTGCGTCGGCGACTCGACCGTCTCTTTCTGCGGCGATTCGATGACGGTTCGTTCCGGTATTCCCGGGTCGGGTTTCGGACGTCTACTCACCAGTCGTTCGAGTAGCGAGAGTTCCCTCGGTGCGTCCTTCTCGATGGTCTCGTACTCGACGACGACGTTCCCCGCCTCCTCGCTGATTCGGAAGTAGTTCAGCCGAAAGGAGGGGTAGTACACCGGCGGGAGGACGCCGATCCACGTCGGCGTCCGGTGGAGTCGCTTGAGCCACGTCCCGGTGTTGATGATGACGCGCTTCCCGACCCTCGATAGCGACACTCGATGGGTGTGTCCGTAGATGAACGCCGCGACATCCGGGTTAGCTTCGAACACGCCGAGTGCGGCTTCGACGTAGGGTGCGTCGGGGTCTTCGGTGTCCGTTTTCGGCCGAACGAGGTCGAACCGTTCGAGCGTCTTCCGCACGTCGCGGGCGAAGAAGTACAGCGGAATCGAGATGACGAACAGGAGGGAGACGATGACGAAGTTGACGACGAAGACGAATTCGATGAGGCTACCGACCAGTCCCAACTGTCGAAGCAGCGCGCCGGTGAGCCTCGTCGCGGCTCTCGCTCCGAACAGGCCGCTATCCCCGACGAGCAGGACGGCCAGATAGACGATACTCACCTGAAAAAGCAGGAGGAACGGAAGCGCGGCGTACCGGAGAAACGGACTCATCTCGCGGTAGAAGTAGTTCGACGCGATCCACTGCGGTATTTCTTCGAGCGGCGTCACCGACTGGATGTCCTTGAGCCAGTTGTACTTCCCGTGTCCGGACAGTTGTCCGGCCTTTCCCGTGATGTGGCGGTTCACGAAGTAGCCGAGGGGGTTCGCGTACGGGTTCCCGAACTCGGGCATCCGGTTGTTCGCGTCCCGTTGCATCCCGTGTTCGATCCAAATTGTCTGCCCGGCGACCGGTCTGGCCAGCGAGAGCGTGGGGTCGAGTTCGACGTTGTACTCCCGAAGGCGTTCAACGTACGCTGAGTAGCCCGCGAGTTCGGCGTCGTGGTTGCCTGGAATGAGCGTGATGGTGACGTTCTCGCCGGTCGCGCGAAGTTGGTCGAACAGTTTTGGATGGTGTTCGACGAGTTCCTTGAACTTCGCCATCCCGTCCGTCTCGGTGAACTCCCAGAGGCCGAACGCGTCGCCGAGGATTATCAGTTCCGCGTCCTCGTCGGCTCCGTCGAGTTTCCGGAGGAACTCGACGAACTCATCTTCGAACTCGCACTCCTGTAGCTGTTCGTCACCCCCGACGTGAAGGTCGCTGACGAAGTAGTAGACATCGGACATTCCCCTTCCCCGAAGCAATAGACGACCGCGCGGGCGAAAGGGGTTTCGTCCGGAAGACGGTCGGTTTCGATGTCCTTTTAGGGAGCGCCCGATATTTCTCCCGTATGGCAAACTTTCAGGTCGTCGTCGCGGATCCCGACTCCGGGGCGGCGTATCAGCGCGACATCGACGGACAGGACGCGAACCGATTCCTCGGCAAATCCATCGGCGAAGACGTAGACGGTGGCGCCGTCGGCCTCGACGGCTACACGGTCGAGATAACGGGTGGCTCCGACAACGCCGGTCGCCCGATGCGCGGCGACGTCGCCGGGCCGAACCTCAAGGACGTGCTCCTCAAAGGCGGTACGGGCTACAACCCCGAGCGGGACGGCGAGCGCCGCCGAATCTCGGTTCGCGGCAAGGAGGTCAGCGAGGAAGTGGCCCAACTGAACGTCAAGATCGCCGAGCGCGGCGACCAGTCGGTCGACGAACTGTACGGCGAAGGCGGCGACGAAGACGAAAGCGACGAGTAACGCGGCGAAACAGACACCACTCTCCACGAGCTTTTCACCATGACCCAGCGGGTTTCCAGCGATACCACAGACACGATCCGTGCGACGCTCGCGCAGGCGGGCGCGACGAACCGTCCGCGCATCGAGATTTCGGCGGACGACGCGGACGCTTTTCCGGCGGACGAACTCGTCCGACTCGTCATCGACGACACGGAGTACCGCGCTCGAATCGAACGTCCGCTGACCGGCGACGGTCGGCTCATCCGCGGCGCGTACGACACGCCGCGACTCGCCCGCAATCCGAGCGACGGTGACAACCGCCTCGTCGAGTGGTTCGCCGGGAGCGACCGCGAACTCGGCCAGTCCGTGCTCGTCGACGTGGTCGAGGAAGGATTCCAATACGGACTTCGGAACCCCGGCGAACGGGCGGTGTACGCGGCGACGGAGAAACCGAACGACAGCCTCGCCGACATCGCGCGACAGGTGGAAGACCGATGAGTAGACGAGACGAGTTCCTCGCCGGCGAGCGCACGGACGATATCGCCCTCTTCCTCGCCGATTCGTTCGTCTCGGGCGACTCGTTGGCCGAGTACGGCGAGTCGGTTCCCGGCGGGACGCTCCTCGTCGTCTCCGGCGAGACGGGTCGAAGCGTCTTCGAGAAGGCGACCGGGATGGACGCGATGGACTTCGCCAAACGAGCGATGGGAACCGACGGCGAAATCGCACCGAACCTCGCGGGCGGCGACTGCCCGGAGGACGACCACGACGTGGAGTTCGTCTTCGCGTTCGCGGAAGCGCAGAACGAGGAGGTTGGCGGCCTCTACGCCGAGGGTGACGTTATCCACGCGTACGCCTACTGCGAGTGCGGAACCGCCTATTCGCAGAAGTGGATCGCCGGCGAACGCTAACCGATTCGACCGCGCCGATCGGCGGTCTGCAACCGTTTCGACCGTCACCGCTTTGCTCGCTCCCGGCGATGGATTCCGTATGGTAGAACGTGTACCGCTCTCCGATTGGGACGCGGTCGAGTCGCATCTCCGCCGGTTCGCCGGGGAGGTCGACGCGTCCGACGCGAAACTCGTCTCCCGGATGGGAGTGGCCCGATTCGCCGTCACGCGCGACGGCCGGGTGACCGCCGGGATGCCCCTGCACGATTTCGACGGACGCGCCGACTCGCTCGTCTTCGACCACGACAGAGGGGCGATTCGCATCGAACGGGCAGGCTCGACCTACGTTTTCCGTAGGCCGTAGCTCTCATCGACGGATGATCGGAGAGCGGTGACGGCCGAGGCCGCCGGATGACGAAATGGGTGCCTTCTCCGACTGATAGCCCCTTCGGTCACCGCCGCACCCGCTGGTGCATCAACAGAAAATCAATAATAAATGATATAATTTTCTAAATATTGCGTAAAGAACACGGCGAACTCGATACTCGGATTCACCGGCGGCGTGAGACCAGTTCCGTCACCCGCGCTTCGTCCACCGGATTCGTCGTCTCATTGCCCGCTTTCAGTGCGGTTCCGACTATCGCGCCGTCCGCCACGTCGAGCAGCCCGGAGACGTTCTCGGGGGTCGTACCGCTCCCGACCAGTACGGGCGTCTCGACGCCCAGTTCGTCCCGGCGGGCGACGACCGATTCCAGCGAATTGGCGTCCACCGGCCGGCCGGTTCCCGGCCCGCTGACGACGAGACCGTCCGCCCGCCCGCGTTCGACCGCCTCGGCGACCAGTTCGGCGGTAGGCCGCTCCGCGAGCGGGGCGGAGTGTTTCACGTCCACGTCGGCGAAGAGCGCCACGTCGGAATCGAGTTCGTCGCGGAGGCGGAGCGTCTCGTGCGCTCGCCCTTCGGCGATGCCCTGATCCGTCAGCCGCGTGCCAGTGTGGACGTTCACGCGGACGAACTCAGCTTCGGCGGCGGTCGCAACCGAGAGGGCCGCTTCGGCGTCGTTCCGGAGAACGTTCACGCCGAGCGGGAGGTCGACCGCCCGCCGGAGTTCCGTCGCGACGCGGGTCATCGACGCCACGATGTGTTTCGGCACGTCGTCGGGGTAGAACGGAGTATCCCCGAAATTTTCGACCATTATCGCGTCCACCCCGCCCGCTTCGAGTGCGCGGGCGTCGGCGAGCGCGCGGGTGCGGACGGCGTCGAAGTTTCCGTCGTATCCGGGCGCGCCGGGCAGGGCTGACAGGTGAACCATGCCGACGATGGTGTCGTCCGGTAGCACGCTCATTCTTCGTTCGCTTCCTCGGAGTCGTCGTTCTCGGGTTCTAGATTTCGGAACCCGTCCAGAATCACCTGCTTCGCCACCGCGCCCTGCGTCGTCCAGTGGTGGGCGTAGTCGAGCATGTCGTCGTAGATGTCGGGTTTGCATCCCGCGGCTTTCGGGTGGCCGCCGCCGTTGACCTGCCGGGCGACCTCGTGGCACCGCTGGAACTCGTCGGTGCCGCGGATGCTCGCACTCCCGGCGGGTTTGACGACGACCGAGGCGTCCGCACCCCGTTCGCGCATCGCTTCGGCAACCTCGTTCTGCGAACAGCGACCGTAGGTGACGCCGACTGTCCAGTCGCCGATCTCCTTCACGTCGGCGCGCTCCACCGCTCGTTCGACGAGCGCGTCCTTCTCGACACGCTGTTCGGCGAGGAACTGCCGTACTTCCTCGGGGAGGTCCGCGCCGTGTTCCTGGATGACCGCCATGTACTCCTCGGGTTCCGACCAGTAGGAGTAGTCCGCGAGGTCGTCGCTGCGCGGGTCTTCGCGAAGCCAGAGGTCGTGGTCGCGCGTGACGGCGGCAAGTTCGACGAGGTAGTCCGGGAAGTCGTAATCGAGTGACCGAGCCACCACGTCGGCGGTACACTCCTCGTCCGACTCGCCGACAACGAGTTCGACGCCGGCGTCGCGCACCGCGTCGGCCACGGTGTCGTCCCACTGGTGGTGATCGAACCAGTACACCTCGTTCGCTTCGGCGACGAGCACCGTCAACTCCTCCGCGATGGGTTCGTAGGCGTCCGGGCAGAGGTCGCAGACGAACACCGTCGCGTCGGGTTCGCTGTAGGCGACCACGCGCTCCAGCGCGTCGTCCAAGTCGTGCGGTCCGGCGTCGATGAGCGCACCTTCGCCGTAGGCTTCGCGGACGAGCGCCGTCGCGGCCAGTCCGTCGGCGTCCGGGTCGGCGACGACCGCCACGTCCGCACCGGACAGCGCCTCCTGCGCTTCTTGTTCTTCCTTCTGTTCCTCGAGCGAGTCGGGCACGAAAAAGCCCTCGCCCGGCAATAGCGATTTTCGTTCGAGCGAGAGGTTCTCGTCGTCGATAACCCAGTCTTCCATACGCCCTCTCCGACGCCCGGCGCAAAGAGTTCCCGGTTACAGGTCGACCGTGCGGAACCGTCGGTAGCCGAGCGCCACCGGCACCACGGCCCAGCAGACGAGGACGACGAGGGCGAACCACCTGGTGTAGTAGAAGGCGTCTCCCGGCGGCATCCACATCCCGCCCGTCTTCATCAAGGCGTCAGTGGCGGTCTGGTACGCCTCCACGGGATTGAGCCTATCGAGGAAGACGGCCCACTCGGGTTGCGGCCCTCGCGGCGTCGAGAAACCGTTCAGGACGTATCGGAGTACGTTCGAGATGGCCGTCCAGCCTATCAGCGTTAGGAGGAAGAAGACGACGCTCCCGACCAGCGCGCGATTCTTCGTCTTCACCGCGGCCGAGATGCTGACCCCCGTCCCCGTGTAGGTCGCCCCGAGGTGGAGACCGAGCGCGAGGAAGACGGCGAGGTCGTCCGGCGGAATCGACCCGCCGAAGGCGAGGAAGACGACCGCGTACGCGAGGACGCCGGTCAGCATCGCCAGCGCCCCGTTCGGATCGAGACCGGTCGTCGGCTCGTCCAGCACGAGCAGGTCGGGGTCGCCGACGAGCGCCATCCCGAGGACGAATCGCTGGCGCATCCCCTTCGAAAATCCCTCGACTCGGCGATCTGCGGCGTCGAGGATGCCGACGCGGTGGAGGAGTTCGTCGGGGTCGTCGTCCGCGCCGCGGGACTCGACGACGAACGCGACGTGCTGGCGGGCGGTCAGGTGATCGTAGGCGTGGTAGGCGTCGGGGAGGACGCCGACTCGTTCGTGGACCGCGCGAGTCTCGCGCTGGGCGTCGCGTCCGAAGACGCGGGCGGTGCCGGTCGTCGGACGAACGTAGTCGAGCAGGATATCGATGGTCGTCGATTTCCCGGCGCCGTTTGGGCCGAGGAAACCGAACACCTCGCCTTCTTCGACGCGGAGGGCGACGACGTTCCCGAAACGCTTGGTCACGCCGTCCAATTCGATGGCGGGCATGCCGGAAAATAGTAGCGCGCTGACATATGCTTTCTTCACGCCTCGCCAGAGCCGAGTTGTCGAACCGTCAGCACGGGCGTCGGGCAGGTACGGACGACGCGCTCCGCGACGCTGCCGATGAGGAATCGGTTCTCGCCGTGGCGACCTCGGGTTCCGGTGGCGACGACGTCGGCGTCGTGTTCGCGGGCGTACTCCCGGATTTCGACGGCGGGGTCGCCCTCGCGGACGGTGGTGACCACGTCGCGGTCGGCGTGGTCGCGTACCGATTCCAGCGCCTCCTCTCCCTCCGATTCGAGGGCGGCGTGGAGTTCCCCGCGGAGCTTCTCGGGCGAGGATTCGACTTCGCCGGCGTCCACAACGTAGAGGGCGTGTACTTCGGCGTCGAACCGGCGCGTAAGGTCGAGCGCGATTCTGACCGCGCGAACGACGCTCTCGGAGCCATCGGTGGCGATGACGACGGTGTCTAGCATCGTTCGTCTTTCTCGTCCCATCGCTCTTAAACTCTCAGGAGCGGACGTCTCCCTCTGGTCGCCGGAGCGACTCCCGTTCGTTGCGAGCGGTGCTTCGTGATCTAATCTTTCGGCTCAGGGGCTAAATTGCGTCTATCCAAATGGCTAAGTTCTTGTGTCGTGTGCTATCAAGACGCCCGACGGGGCAAGGTTGCACCCAGACCGCAATCTCTCCGATTGCGGTTTGTCGGAGCGGCAGGAGAAGGTTTTTGGCTCATCTGCGCACACTCACAGGTATGACCGAGCCGCCAGTCGAAGTGAACACGGTGCTCGTTCCGGTGGACGGGAGCGACGAGTCGGTGCGAGCGATCGAGTACGCGGTCGGCATCGCCGAACAGTACGAGGCCGACGTCCACGCGCTGTACGTCCTCGGCGAGGAGATGTCCCGGGCGATAGAGACGGGCACCGTCGAGGAGGACGACGTTATCGACGAAACCGAGTCGTTCATCGAGAGCGCCCGCGCCGTCGCGGACGACGCGGGCGTCGCCCTGGGTAACTCCATCGCCTACGGCTTCTCGACCCAGCGAAAGCTCCAGCACCCCGGCAGCGCCGTTCTCGACTGCGCGGAGGAGATCGACGCCGACTTCCTCGTCATCCCGCGGGAACCGCTATCCGGCGAACCCGGAGAGGTGCTGGAAAAGGCGGCGGAGTACGTGCTGCTGTACGCGAGTCAACCCGTCCTTTCGGTCTGAGATCGTCTAGTTCCGTCGAGACGAGCTCAGAAATTGGTCACCTTCGATTGAATCCGTCCGTCGTCTATCTCCGAGGCTGCCCCTCGACGTCCCTGAAATACTGCGCTAGCTCGTCCGCCCGCACCTCGTCGCTTTCGTGGAGATACGCTATCTCGGTTAGCGACAGCGATTCGCCCGATTCCAACTTGTGGCGCAACTGCTTCGCGGTGAGCGACTGGAAGGTCACGTCCAGTCGAATGGTCGCGGCCCGGTCGCCCTACGCCTTGGCCATGTTGATCCCCTCGTGCAGCACCGTTTCGAACTCCAAGTCGGTGTATTCGACCGCTCGATACAGGAAGGAAACGGCGGACACGAGGGCGTCGAACGCCTCGGTGATATCGTGGGGATGGCTGACCGCGACCAACTCGTCTACTTCACGCTCGATGCGGAGACGCGCAAACTCGAGATTCGCATCTGCGAACTCACGTACACCCTCGCATTTCTAGATCCGGAGACGGTTCGCTCGCCGCCCGATCAGACGAACTTCAAGTTCGAGTTCGCGGGGGGAATCGTCACCGACGCTGAAGATATCGGTCGCGCGGTAAAAGCGGCGGATATGGTTTCGGATCACGTCACGTTCGGCATCGACGAAGAGCGAGCAGCCTTCTACGTCGAAGCGGCGGGTGACACGGACGACGTGTCGCTCGCGTTACCGGCCGACGAACTCGTCGAGTTCACGCCCGGGGACGCACGCTCGCTGTTCTCCATCGATTATCTGAAAGCGATCGAGCGGGCGATGCCCCGCGATCTCGAACTCGACCTCCAGCTCGGAACGAACGTACCCTCTCGGTTCGCTACGCGTTCGCCGAGGGTGCGAGCTCCGTCGAGTATCTGGTCTCTCCCCGGATAGCCGCGAACTGAGAACTTCGATGGGATGCGCGTCTCGCGTCCGCAGCGGCCCGTGATGACACAACCCTTTTACCCGCAAAGGCCGCCCATCGCTGTATGGACGGGACGACGCCGAATTTCACGGCACATCAGCGGGCGATGCCGTTTTGGGAGAACGTTCTCTCCGACATGGATGCGACGGCGGCGGAGTACGAGGAATCGGGCTGGGAGACCCTGCAACTCCATCCGGGCGACGTGACGCCCCTCTGGACGGAACGGGACGACGAGTTCGGGCTGGACGTGCTCGTGCCGGACAACGAGTTCGAAACGTTGGAGACGCTGTTGGACGGTGTCGAGTTCGACGCGTTCGAAGCCTTCCGGGCGCTCGGAGACGGCCTCGTCTTCCTCGTCGTCGTCATGGAAGACTACGACGCCGAGACGGCGGTCTGCTATCCGGCGTACTACGACGTGCAGGGCGACGAGAAGATGCTGGTGGACGCGATGGCTGCGGGGGAGATGCACACCTTCGTCCGGACGCTGAGCGACGACCGCATCCGGTTCACCCACGACGACCCGGACGTGTTCCGACCGCCGGAGTCGGAAGACGTGGACGAAACGGACGCGTCCGACGAGACGACCGAAGAGTAGCTACTTATCGCCGATGTCACGCCCGCAGTGCGGACACTCCATCTCGTCGTGGCGCAACTGCTCGCTCGACGCGCGCACCTCGCGCATGACGCTCGAAATCCGGTCTTCTGCGGCGAGTTCCTCGTCCACCGAGAGGTCGACGCCCTCGACTTCGAGCAGGAATTTCGCCACCTCGGTCACCTCGTACATCACGTCGTCTAGGTCCTCGGCGGTGAAGAATCCGGACATCGCGCCGTAGAGGAAGGTCGCGCCCGCTTTCCGAACTTTCTCCTCGAACGCCGACCGCGCCTGATTGACCGCCTGCGGGGTGTACGTGTCGGTCATGAACGGGACGAGGTGCGGGAGATTGTTCCCGATCTTCGTCATCTCGACGCCCGTCTCGGTTCGGAAGTCGGCACAGAGTCGGGCGATGGCCCACTCGCGGGCCGTGATGTAGGTTCGGTCGCGCAGGAACTCGTTGACGCGCTCGTACTGCGCGCCGTCCATCTTCTTGAACCGCGCGTACTTCTGCACGTCCGGCGGGAGTTCGGGCGCGGCGTCAGGCCCGCCCGGCGCAGGGTCGGACGCGTCTGAAGCGGTGTCCGAATCGCCCGGCGTTGTGTCAGGGCCGTCCCGCGTCGGGTCGGCGTCGTTGGACGCGGTGGTCGGTGAGTCAGACTCCGGCGGTGTCTCGTCGGACGCCGGAGGTGCGTCGTCGGATTCTCGTGACGTCTCGTCGGATTTTCGCGGCGCGTCGTCGAGCGTCTCTCTCGGTGCATCATCTCGGTCGTCCTCCGTCTCGGGTTCCGGTGGGGAGGGGTCGTTCGACATACGCCGTCGTTACCGAGCGGAACGCAAAAGCGTATCGCACCCAACTGTTTTGACACCCGACGGGAATGGGAGATGTATGAAGGTGCTACTGGGAATCGGCGGAAGTGACGACTCCTTCACCGCGCTTGAACAGACGGTCTCGCGCGCGATGGCGGCGGGCGACGATCTGACCGTCGCCGTCCTCGACAACCCGGAGAGCGACCGGGCGAAAGACGAGATCGGCGAGAAGGTCGAGGCGGTGCTGGCTGACGCCGACTTCGACGCCGCCATTCGGGACGTGTCGGGCGACCCCGGGAGCCGACTGCTCGACATCGCGGAGAGCGAGGGCTACGACCAGATCGTCCTCGGCGGGGGCCAGCGGAGTCCGATGGGGAAGATTCGACTCGGCCACATCGCCGAGTTCGTCCTGTTGAACTCGCACGTCACGGTGAAGCTGGTACGATGAGCGAACCTCGTCGCTTTCCGGACGAACCCGCGGGTCCGTTTTCGGAGCCGCCGCTCTCGTTCAACGACCGCGAGGGGCGCGAGATAGAGATTCGGCCCTACGAGGAGAACGACGAGGAAGCCCTCGTCTCGATGTACGTCGATTTCGACCCCGCCGACCGCGCGCAGGGGATTCCGCCGGCCACGGAACCGCGAGTGCGCGATTGGGTGAATACCTTGGCCGAGGGGTTGAACGTCGTCGCGTGGCACAGCGACCGCATCGCGGGCCACGCGACGCTCGTCCCCGGCGGCAACGACGCGTACGAACTCGCCATCTTCGTCCATCAGGAGTACCAGCGCGCCGGTATCGGGTCGCACCTCATCCGCACCTTGCTGGGCTACGGACGAGAGCAGGGTATCGAGAAGGTGTGGCTCACAGTGGAGCGGTGGAACCGCGCCGCGGTGAACCTCTACCGGAACGTTGGCTTCGAGACCGCCGACGCGGAGAGCTTCGAACTGGAGATGGTGCTGCGACTGTAGCGACTCCGGAGTATTTCCGTGTCGCGTGCTACACTTAATCGAACGATTTTTGCTGACGCGAAGACCATAGCCGGATAATCGTGTCCGATTTACTGTCCATCTCGAATCTCAAAACCCAGTTCCACACCGAACGAGGGACTGTCAAAGCGGTGGACGACTTCGAGTTGACCATCCGCGAGGGTGAAACCGTCGGCCTCGTCGGTGAATCCGGTTCTGGCAAGAGCGTCACCGCGCTCTCGGCGATGCAACTCATCGACGACCCGGGCGAGGTCGCCAGCGGTGATCTACGGTTCCACGACGCCGAAACCGTCGCCCGGTTCGCGCGCAAGTACCCGTCGGGCGTCACCACCGACGCAAAGAGTGGCTTCATTGTCGTCGAGAGCGCGACCGTCGACCGGGGGCGCGCTCCAGACGGCGAACTCCTCGACGATTCGGAGCTGTCGGAGGCCGAACGCGCCGCCCGGCTAGCCCGCGAATATCCCGACGGAATCGCGGTCGAGGGGGAGGAGAACGACGAGGCGTACTTCACCATCGAGAAGGGGTACGTCGACCTGATGGCCGCGCCGGAATCGGCCATGCGGGACATCCGCGGCGGCGAGATGGGAATGATATTTCAAGACCCGATGACCTCGCTCAACCCCGCACTCACCGTGGGCGAGCAGGTCTCGGAGAGCTTGCGCCTCCACCAGTACGGCGGGAAGAAGAATGATAACTGGTGGAACGCGGTGCGGGAGATTGCCCCGAAGGTCGGCGGGGGCGACATCGACGAGCAACTCCTCCAAGATACCATCGATATCCTGGAGGAGGTCGGCATCTCGGAACCCGAGTCTCGCGTGGACGAGTATCCCCACGAGTTCTCCGGCGGGATGCGCCAGCGCGTGCTCATCGCCATCGCGCTCGCCTGCCGCCCGAAACTGCTCATCGCGGACGAGCCGACGACCGCGCTCGACGTGACGATTCAGGCCCAGATTCTAGACCTTATCAACGACCTCCAAGAGGAGATGGGCATGTCCGTCTTCATGATCACGCACGACCTCGGCGTCGTCGCCGAAACCTGTGACCGGGTCGCCGTGATGTACGCGGGCGACCTTGTGGAGGTCGGGCCGGTGGACGAAATATTCCACAACCCGAGTCACCCGTACACCTATACCCTACTTGAATCCATCCCACGCGAGGACAAAGAGCGGTTGACGCCCATCGAGGGGAACGTGCCCGACCTCATCGACATGCCCGAAGGATGTCACTTCGCACCGCGATGTCCGTGGGCGCAACCGGAGTGTACGCAGGGCGAGATTCCGCACCTCCAGCACGGCCCCGAAGACGTAGACCACCGGGCAAAATGTATCCTCGAGGATTTTGACGAAAGCGAGTACATCAAGGAGTACGAGAGCATCACGACCGAAAGCCACGCCACGGACGAGACGCTGATGACCGTGGATAGTCTGAAAAAGTACTACTCGCGCGCGGACGACTTCCTCGACAAGTGGCTCTCGGACGGCAATCAGAGCGTGAAAGCCGTCGACGGCGTGAGCTTCGACATCTACGAAGGCGAGACGCTCGGCCTCGTCGGCGAATCCGGCTGCGGAAAATCGACCGCGGGTCGTTCGCTGCTCCGCCTCGAAGCGTTGACCGACGGGCGGGTGGTCTTCGCCGGAACCGACCTCGGCGGACTGGACGACGATGAACTCCGGGAGAAGCGTAAGGACATGCAAATGATCTTCCAAGACCCGCTCTCTAGCCTCGACCCCCGGATGACCGTCGAGCAGACTATCGTCGAGCCGCTGAAGATTCACGGACTGTCGAAGGGGAACCGAGACAACCGGGTCACGGAACTCATGGAGGCGGTCGGTCTCGAACCCGGCCAGCGCGACCGCTACCCCCACGAGATTTCGGGCGGACAGCGCCAGCGCGTGGGCATCGCCCGGGCGCTGGCGGTCGACCCCGACTTCATCGTCGCCGACGAACCGGTCTCGGCGCTGGACGTGTCGGTGCAGGCCCAGATACTCAACCTGCTCGAAGACCTCCAGGAGGAGTTCGGCCTGACGTTCCTGTTCATCGCCCACGACCTCTCCGTCGTGCGCCACATCTGCGACCGCGTCGCGGTGATGTATCTCGGCCAAATCGTGGAGGTCGCGGACACGGACGAACTGTTCGCCGACCCAAAACATCCCTACACGCAGGCGCTCCTCTCGGCGATTCCTGAACCCGACCCGCGGGCCGACACCGACGACCGCATCATCCTCGAAGGCGACGTTCCCTCGCCCATCGACCCACCGAGCGGTTGTCACTTCCGAACCCGCTGTCCGAAGATAATCCCGCCGGAGGGGATGGACATTGACCAGCGAGCATACCGCGAGGTGATGGACTACCGCGAACGGGTCGAAGACCGGGCCATCAACCTTGAATCGGTGCGCGAAGAAGTCACGGCGGACGACGTGCCGGTACCGGAGGCGACCGCTACCGACGGCGGAACGCCACCCGACGGCGCGTTCCACGCCGCGCTCTGGAACCACCTATTCGAGACGGAACCTATCGGTGAGCCTCGCGCCGTCGTGGAACGGTCGTTCGACCGCCTCGAAGAGGATGATTGGGAGGGTGCGGAGTCGCTCCTGCGCGACCATTTCACCAGCGTCTGCGAACGCCAAAGCCCGATCCTACAAGACACCGCTCACCCCTCTGCGTGCCATCTATACGACCAACCCGAGTAATCTACGATCGACTTGAGTGACTTGTCTGCTTCTGCTTTCTCTCGTCTGTTACCCGCTATTTCCTATTAATTTCCGCTTTCTTACCCATCCGACAAACTGTTTCTGGTAGAAGTAATTCGGTTCCAATGCAGGGTCTCATGGATCCGACCAGCGGATTCTGCCTCGTTCGAGCCGAGCGTCCGCTTCGAGCAAGCGATTCGAATTCTCGGCCACGACGTGTCGTCGAACGAATTCCGAATCGATTCTGCATTTAGTTTCCTTGCACCGAAGACAAATCTATTCCATTTTATCAATTTTCAATGTGTGGATAGATGACGAATCACTGCTTTTGACTGATTTTATGCGGTGTTTCGTACGTAGACTATCTATTATTGGTTCGGTATGTTTATATGGAACATGTGAGCACAGTGCCGTATGGCGTCACGCGAAAACGTAACGAATAGACGTAGTTTCCTGAAAGCGGCTGGTGGTGCTACTGCTACGGCGGCACTCGCCGGTTGTCTCGGTGGAGACGGTAATACCGGTGGCGACGGTAGCGGTGGCGGCGGTACGCTCACCTACGCCCGCGGTGATAAATCCGGTTCGCTGGACTTCCAGAACACGACGAGCGGCGAGGCCGCGAAAGTTACGAACCAGATGTATGATACGCTCATCGCATTCAAACCTGGTAAGACCTCCCTGACGGAAGGACTTGCAAAGAAGTGGAACGTCAACGGAAAGACGGTAACCCTCGACCTCCGCAAAGATGTAAAATTCCATAACGGTGATAATTTTACCGCATCGGACTTCGTCGCCACGTTCCGCCGGTTCGTAGACGAAAAGTATGAGCACTATCCCGGCAAGACGTATGCCTCTTCGTACGGTCCGTACACCTTCGGTGTCGTCGATGACGTGAAAGCCGTCAGCAAACACAAACTAAAAATCACGCTGAGTAAGAAGTATGCGCCCATCCTGCCGAACCTCGCGATGTTTGTCTCCGCGGTACACTCGGAAAAGGCGATCAAGGAGAAGGGCACGAAACTCAAGTCGGAACCGGTCGGTACCGGACCGTTCAAACTGAAGAACTGGGACAAGAGCAACAATCGCGTTCGCCTCGAAAAGAACGGCGACTACTGGGGCGACGGCCCGCACGTTGACGAAGTCGTCTTCACAGTCGTCGGCCAGAACACGTCGCGTGCGCAGACGCTCATCGCCGGCGATGCAAACATCATCGACGGACTCGGCGCGCAGTCCTCCCAGCAAGTTGACAATTCCGACGCCGCCAAACTCGTCTCGGACGCCGGTATCAACGTCGGTTACATGGCATTCAACATGTCCAAGGTCGAAGCCTTCCGAAACAAGAAGGTTCGACAGGCAATCAGCCATGCGATCGACACGAAAGGTATCGTCAATACGATCTTCAATGGGATTGCAAAACAGGCCAGTCAACCCATCCCAAGTAGTGTGATGGGCTACAACGACAGCCTCAGTCCGTACAAACACGATCCCGAAAAGGCAAAACAGCTCCTGAAGGAGGCAGGCTACGGTGACGGCTTCTCGTTCGAACTGGCGACGTTCAAGAACCCACGTACCTACAACCCGAGCCCGATTCAGGCGGCGAACACCGTCAAGTCGAATTTGAAAAACGTCGGCATCGACGTGAGTATCAAGCAACAGGCGTTCGACCCGTTCCTGAGCTACACCGACTCGTACAAACACGACGCGTGTTTCCTCGGCTGGATGACGGACAACGCCGACCCAGATAATTTCTACTACGCACTGCTCCACCCCGGCGTGTCCATCGACAAGGTGCCGGACGGACAGGACTGGGTCGACCCGAGCAAACACGACAACATCAACACACTCGACGTCGCGGCGTGGGCGAACACAGAGTACATGAAACTCGTCGAAGACGCACAGGCGACTTACGACGAAGCGACCCGTAAGGAGAAGTACAGGAAAGCAGGAAAACTCGCCCACGATGAGGCTCCGTGGGTGTTCATGGATCACGCGAAAGACCTGCGCGGTGTTCACAAGAGCGTCAGCGGCTTCAAACTCGCCCCCATCGGCGGCCCGTTCTTGCGTCTGGTGAAACTCAACTAACGGATTGCGATCGGCTAACGGGGCTTTTTTGCCCCCCGGCCGTTTCACCTTCGGGTGATGATCTCCAAGCGGTTCGTTGTCAAACGACTGTTGCTACTTATTCCCGTGCTGTTCGGGGTAGCGACCTTCGTATTTGCCATTCTCCAGCTAGCACCGGGTGACCCTGCACGCGTGGTCGCGGGCCAACGCGCGTCGGAGGAGTTCGTTCGGCAGGTTCGCCACCAGCTCGGACTAGATCGGCCTGTCTGGGTGCAGTACGGAGAGTTCCTGTGGGAAGCGGTACAACTCGATCTCGGCCAGTCCTATCAGATTCGAAAGGGCGTTCCGGTCACCGAGATCCTCCGAAACCGACTTCCGGTGACGGTAGAGATGGCGATTTACGGCCAATTATTCGGCATCCTCTTCGGCATCCCTCTCGGGATACTTTCGGCGATCAAGCAGGACTCGGCGACCGACCACCTCACCCGCGTCGGTGCGCTCGCGGGAATCAGTGTACCGATCTACTGGAGCGGTCCACTGCTCATCCTGCTGTTCGCCCAGTATCTCAGCATTCTGCCTCCTAGCGGCCGTATCGATTCGGCGTACAGTATCAACCAGGTAACCGGCCTCATCACGGTTGACACGCTGTTGTACTGGAACCTTCCCGCGTTCCAGTCGGCGGCCCTGCACCTGCTCTTACCGTCCGCGGTCATTGGTATCTACTCGATGGCACTCATCTCACGGATGATGCGTTCGTCGATGCTGGAAGTCATCCGGCAGGATTACATCCGAACCGCCCGCGCAAAAGGGCAGGGTGTGAAAATCACCGTGATGAAACATGGATTTCGTAACGCGATGATTCCCGTCGTCACCGTCATCGGCATTCAGTTCGGTACCCTGCTCGGTGGGGCCGTGCTAACGGAGACCGTCTTCGGTATTCCAGGCATCGGAACCATGCTCGTGGACGCCATCGAAGTCGGTGACTTCCCGGTGATACAGGGAACTGTGTTGACCTTTGCATTTCTGTTCACGGCCGTCAACCTGTTCGTGGACGTGACGTACTCCTATCTCGATCCGAGGATAGAACAATGAGCACACAAACAGAATCCAACGAAACGGCCTCGTCCCGCGGCTTCGTGGAGCGACTGCGGGCGTCGCCGTTTCTCTCCGAACTCCTGTCGAATCGTCTCGCAGTAACCGGGTTGACGATCATCGTGTTTATTATAGTGGTCGCCATCTACGCCCGACTGACTATCGACCTCGCGGCCATCAAGGAAACTCGCATCGGAACCCAGCCAAGTCTGGCCCCGCCGAGTGGGAAGTACCTCTTCGGGACAACCTTGCAGGCCCAAGACCTCTTCCCACGCGTCCTCTACGGCGCGTGGTTCGCGATGCTGTTCGGGACGGTCACGGTCAGCGCCTCGACTCTCCTCGGCGTCGGACTCGGCATCATCGCGGCTTACTACAGCGACCTTACGGACAACGTCATCATGCGGACGATGGACGTTCTGCTCGCGTTCCCGGCGCTCTTGCTGTCGCTGGCACTCGTTGCCATCTTCCCCGACAAATGGGGTCTCTGGCGCGCGGTCGTCGCATTGACGTTAGTCTACACGCCGCGCTTCGCGCGTGTCGTCCGCGGTACGGCGCTGAAAGTGCTCGAAGACGAGTACATCGACGCGACGGTGGCACTCGGTGCGAAGAACCCGCGCGTGCTCGTTCGGCATGTCCTGCCGAACTGTCTCGCGCCAATCACGGTACAGAGTACGCTCAACTTCGGTCTCGCCATCATCGACCTCGCGGCGCTGTCATTCCTCGGATTCGGCGCGGAGCCCGGAACCCCGTCGTGGGGTCTGATGCTCTCGAACGGCGTCAAAAACGGCCTGTTCAGCGTCCCGAGCGCGTGGTGGTGGTCGTTCTTCCCCGGCCTGTTCCTCGCCGTGACGGTGTTGGGTTTCAACCTGCTCGGCGATGGGATGCGCGACGCGCTCGACCCGCGGATGCGCGAAGCCGTGGACTGATGAGCCTGTTCGGCTATCTACGCCCCCGCGTTCGTCTCGTCTGGCGGTTCGGACTCTACGGAATCATCCTCGGCGTTGCGGGCGTCCTGCTCGCCGTCGTGGCGGGCGAGTCGGTCTCCTTCGCCAGTCGGAAGGTATTCGCCGTCGGTGCGCTCGCGTTCGGATTCGCCCTGATCGGCTGGTCGGGGTCGGTGCTCGCGGGTCGAGCCGTCGAGAACATGCAAGAGCATCTCGACACGAACTCAAACTGGACGGAGGCCAATTCCCGGCACGCGATGACTGTCATCGGTAGTCTCGGCGCTGGCGGTATGGTCGGCGCGAGTGCGATGACGCTCGTCTTGCGTGCGGCATATTGAGCCGTAAGATTTTTGGCCACATATCATAGTTAGGAGTGGTATGGTTGTTCTCGAACCGACGCTCGTGGGTCTTCTCCTCGCCGGAATCGGCATCACTGCGGTGACAAGACCCCGTGAAATATTCACCATCAGACAGTCGGTTTCGGTCGTTCCGCCCCACGAACCCGACGGGTTCGGTGTCGCGCGCTATCAGGTCTACGGGCTGTTATGCGTGCTCGTTGGACTGGTGCTGGTGCTCGCGTCGCTCTTCCTCCCGTGAGCCACGGAACGGATACCAACCTGCGAGTCCTCCGTTTCGGTATGAACGTGTGTTCCTATTGCGGGCGCGATATCGACGACCATCGACCCGTGTTCGTCGACGAGCGTCTCGACGGAACGAGACGGCGAACCGGGCAGTTCTGTAACTACGCTTGTCTGTCGGCGCACATCGAAGACGAGGAGTTGACGACGGGTGCCTGCTGTCGGCTAGAGATGTGACGCGAACCAATCGCCCGTCAGGTCGGCGACCGCCGCCAGCGTCCCCGGTTCCTCGAAGAGATGTCCCGCACCCCCCACGATTTCGAGTTCCTTTTCGCAGGTCAACTCGGCCGCCACTTCGCGGTTCAGTCGAAGCACCTGCGTATCGCGCTCGCCGACGACGAACAGCGTCGGCGCGTCTATCGCATCGAGGACTTCCGCGGCGAGATCGACGCGCCCGCCCCGCGAGACGACCGCACCCACCTCGGAGCGGCGCGCCGCGGCGCGGAGCGCGGCGGCGGCCCCCGTACTCGACCCGAAGTAGCCCACGCGATAGTCCCCCGTTTCCTCCCGGTTTTCGACCCACTCCGTCGTTGCGACGAGGCGGTCGGTCAGCAGGTCGATGTCGAATCGGTTCTCGTAGATCGCGTCCTCTTTCTCGGTGAGCAGGTCGAACAGCAAAGTGCCGAGACCGAACTCGTGCAATCGCTCGGCGACGAAGTTGTTTCGTGGACTTTTCCGACTGCTGCCGCTTCCGTGTGCGAACACGACCAAACCTGCTGCGTCTTGTGGAATCTGCAGGTCGCCTTCGAGTCGGACGCCATCGACCGGTATCTCGACTGTGGTGTTTCCATCCCCCACCATATCATTCGAGTTTCGACGCGTAGGTCGGTAACCGTAGCGGCCCGGGCGACTCGGGCCGCATCACCGACGAAGCCACCGTTCCGCCGCCGCCCGTTCCTCGGGCGTGTTGACGTTCGCCGTCCACCCGTCCGTCGTCATCGCCAGCATCGTGTGGTCGTCCGCGAACCGCCGAAGCGACTCCGCGAGTTCGTACTCGCCTCGAACCGATAGCTCGGTGTCCGCACACGCGTCGAAGATTTCGGGACTGTAGACGGCGAACCCCGCCGCGACGAGACTCGGCTCCGGCGGGTCGTCGGGTTCTTTCTCGATATCGAGTAGTTCGTCGTCCTCGGTCACGTCGCAGATAGCTTTCACGCGCGCCGCCTCGGGCGAGACCTCTTCGGCGTGTTGCACCGCGTCCACCCCGTCCTCGCGCTGGCGTTCGACCAGTGGTCGGAGGTCGGCCCGAATCACGCAGTCCCCGTCCAGACACATGAAATCATCCCGGACGTGCGGTTCGGCTCGCAGGAGTGCGTGCGCCATCCCCAACTGTTCGTCCTGCCGCGCGTACGTTATCGGCACTCCGGCGAACGACTCCTCGTAACGTTCCCGAATCTTCGCACCTTCGTAGCCGACGACAACGATCAACTCCTCGGCGTCGAGTTCGACCAGTGTCTCGAAACAGTGCGTGAGGATCGGTTTACCGGCCACTTCGACCAACGCTTTCGGCTTGTCTTCGGTCAATGGTCGGAGGCGCGTTCCTTCTCCGGCGGCGAGGACGACTGCTTGCATGGGTGTCCATCGCGTCCGAAACCGCTTCGAACTTGTGAATGACCGACTCGAACCCCGTTTCGGCCGACGCAGTTACGATGAAACCGTCGTACGAATCGACCGACCCTCGACAGGCCCGCAGAGTTGGAAGGCGGGCGAGACGAAACCGAAGCGGGACTCCCCGACCTGTCGTAGCGTCGCCGACTCAGTCCCGAACGTTCTCGCCGACTGGGTCGCCGAATTCGCCGTCCTCGAAGACGACGTTCCCGCGCACCATCGTCAACTCGGGGAAGACTCCAGTCCAGCCCTCGAACGGAGTCCAACCGCATTTCGAGTGGAGGTCGTCGCCCCGAATCTCGCGGGTTTCGTCGGGGTCGACCAGTACGAGATCGGCCATTCTGCCTTCCTCGATGCGACCCTTTCGCGGCAGGCCGAATACTTTCGAGGGGGTGCGCGCGGTGAGATCCGCCACGCGGTCGTAGCTCAGATTGCCCTTACGGGCCTGCTCCAGCAGGAGCGGGAGCATCGTCTCGACGCCGGGGACGCCGCTCGGAGCGTTCCAGATGCTCGCGTCTTTCTCTTCGCGGGTGTGCGGCGCGTGGTCGGTCGCGATCATATCGACCGTTCCGTTCGCCACGCGCGCGAAGACTTCTTCCCGTCGCTTCTCGCTTCGAAGCGGCGGGTTCATCCGACCGAACGTTCCGAGTTCTTCGAGGTGGTCGCGCGAGAGGAACATGTGGTGGGGCGTCACCTCGCACGTCGCACCGACATCGCGGGCCGCGTCGATCCCCTTGGGCGTGCTGGTGTGGGCGATGTGGAGTCGTGCACCGAATTCCGCGCCGATTTCGCAGGCGCGCTCGACGGCGTCGACCTCGGCTTCCGCCGTGCGGTAGGCGCTCCACGCGTTCGGGTCGTCGCGTGATTTCGCGTCTCGATCGAAGAGCTCGGCGTTCTCGGCGTGTACGGTCACGACGGCGTAGTCGTCAGCGGCGCGCCCGACCGCCGAGCGGAACAGGTCTTCCTCGATGCCCATCTTCCCCGTCGAATCGGCGAGAAATACCTCGCCGAGCGCGAGAATGGGTCGGTCGAACAGCTCATCGGGCTTCCAGTCGGGCGTGACGCCGCCGTTGATACCGTAATCGACGTAGGAGTCGGCGGCCAGCACCACTTTCGCATCAAACGATTCGCCGTCCACGGTCGGCGGGTTCGTGTTCGGTTGATCGACGACCGTAGTCACGCCGCCCGCGGCGGCGCTCCTGCTACCCGTCTCCCACGTTTCCTTGTGCGGAAATCCGGGCTGACGAAAGTGAACGTGGGCGTCGATAGCCCCCGGCAGGAGGAGTTTCCCCGCGGCGTCGACGACCTCGCCGGATTCCGTGAGCGAGGATCCGACCGCGGCGATCCTCCCCGCGTCCGTTTCGATGCGAACATCGCGTTTGCTTCCGTCGGCGAGCGTCGCGTTCCGGATGGTGAGCATATCGGCCAGTGTCTTCGGGAGCGTCCTAAGTGTCCCGGTCGCCGACGTATTCGGCTCGCTCGTCGGCGTCGATCCGTTCGACTTGCGTGCTCGCCTCGACCTGCTCGACCGTCGGTTCCGCGTCGCCGACCAACAGCTCTTCGATGGTTTCGACCACGAGACCGGGGTCGGCGTCACCTCCCACTTTGGCGATACTGCCGACCGAATCTAGGTCGAACGGTACGTCGAGGGCGGCGTATATCGGGTCGAGCACGTCCGCTATCTCACCGTGGTCGTCCACCACAACGACGCCGGAAACGAGCGCCGCGCCGGTACGAACGCGCTGGGCGACGCCCGCGAGTTTCCCCTTCCACTGGAGCGAGTAGTTGCCGGGGCAGAACGACCGCGGTGGTTCGCCGCGCTGGGCCGGAACGCCGAGCCGCCAGAAGGCGCGTTGAACCGCCTCGGTCATCTCGGCGTACCGCGCTTCCATCCCGGTTCGCATGTCTTCGAGCGGTATCGTGCGAGCGAAGGCGACCGTCGTCCCGGTGTAGGCGACCGCACGCCCGCCGACGCTCCGTTCGACCGGTTCGAATCCGCATGCCCGAGCGACGGACTTCGCCACCTCGAAGTCCTCGGCCCGTGCGTCTCGCCGTCCGAAGGCGACCTGTCGGTGCGGCGTCCAGACGCGAACCGCCGGCTCGCCGGTTTCAGCTGTCTCCGAGAGCATCGCGGCTGTGACTTCTCCGTCAACCTCTCGTGTCTCGGCCCGACCACGCAGCACGCGCATAGCACTCCATTGTAACCCGACGTATGTAAACGCTCGCGGTCTGGAATAGATTCATGGTTGGACTTTCGCCGGACGTGCTCTCGCGCTATCCGCGCTTTTCGCTATACAACTCGCCGTACGTCGCCCACGACGAGGGGTGTGCTATCGATCTCTATCCGGGGAGCGCGGGACGACCACCAGGGAGTCGAGCGGGGAGCGAAGCGACTCGGGAGACGAGCGCGCCGAGTCCCGTCGCCGGCGAGGTGGTCGCGGTGCGGTCGGTGACGGCACCGCCGAAGCCCTACGCCGTGGCCCGCGACCACCTCATCGTGGTCGATACCGGCGAGTACCTCGTCCGGATGCTCCACGTCGAGCCGAACGTCGAACCCGGCGACCGGATCGAAGTCGGCGACTCGCTGGGCGAGTTGGTTCGCTCGGGCTTCTTCGCGCCGTGGGTTTCGAACCACATCCACCTCGGCTTTCGAGAGCGCGACGCAAACCCCATGCGCGCCTCTGGGTCGCTCCCCATCGAAGTCCCGGTCGATATTGAACCGCTCGCGTGGGACGGCTCTGGACGCGTGGTCGCAACCGCCGAGACCTTCGTCGTGCTGGATTCGCCCATCCACCCGGCGCCCGGCGAGCGATTTGCCGGAATCGCCGGCGTCATGGGCGACGAACTCGTCGTGCTGGATTCGCCCATCCACCCGGCGCCCGGCGAGCGATTTGCCGGAATCGCCGGCGTCATGGGCGACGAACTCGTCGTGCTGGATGGCGGGCTACCGCACTACGAAGGCGGCGGCGCGCTGTCCGCGGGTAGCAGTCGCTCGCCGGACGGCGATTGCGTCTCGCTCGTGGATTCGTCCATCGGCGTGGTCGACGGACGAACCGTGACGTGGGACGACGTGACCGTTCGCGCGAACGAGAGGCCGATTACCGGCCTCTCGCTGTTCGTCTCGCGCGAACAGTTCGGCGCGAAACTCGTCTGTCCGGGCCACGAGTTTCGAGTCGGCAACTCGATTTCCGTGAGCATCCGCTGAGTCGGGGTTTGGCTGACTACTGCGTACGATTTTGACGTTTCGCGGTTCTCACATCGTGACGACTCTGGCCTCGTTTTCGTTTATAATATTTCGCTGATTCGGAACTCGTCTTTCCGTTCACTTGAACTCCACGTCGTCCAACTCCACGCCCTCGCCGAACAACCACGCCGAGTGTTCGACGGCGTACTCCTTGTGGCCTTCTTCGATGTAGCCCACGGCGTCCTCCACGATGACAGGTTTGAAATCGCGTAGTCCGGCGCTTCCGGCGGTGTGGAGGACGCAGACGTTCGCCAGCGTCCCGCAGAAGAGCAGATTCTTGATACGGTGAGCGTCGAGGTAGCCTTCGAGGTCGGTCTGGTAGAAGGCGTCGTAGGTGTGTTTCGTTACGACGTGATCGTCCTCGCGCACGTCGAGTTCGTCTACTATCTCCGTCTCCCACGTCCCTTCCACGACGTGCTCACCCCAGCGCTCGAACTCGTCGTAGTAGTGGTTGTCCTCGAACTGCTCCGGCGGGTGAACGTCGCGGGTGAACACTACCGACGCGCCGGCCTCGCGTGCGCGCGAGAGAAGCTCTTGTATGTGTTCGATAACGTCCTCGCTTCCCGGTGCGTAGAGGCTCCCGTCCGGGTGGCAGAAGCCATTCTGCATGTCGACGACGACGATAGCGGTCGAATCAGGGTCGAAGTTCATACCCAAGGCTTCGGTCGGTTCGTAGGAAACCGTTACGCAGGCCACTAACGTATTGCTCGCGCCGTATCGTTCCTCTCTCCTTTCACGAGCTTTTTTACACAGTAGTCCTTGGTGTCGCCCACAGGAATGCGCACAATCACCGTCGTCGCGGTCGCTCTGATGCTCGTGCTGGCCGGGTGTTCGCAGGCTCCCGGCTTGGACGATACGACGAGCAACCCCGGCACAACAGGAACGTCGCAGACGCCCGGAACCATGCCATCCGGCCCGACCGAGGTGGTTCACCCGCCCGACCCGAGTTCGGACGTGCTCGGCTGGGAGAACGGCTACTGGTACAACGAGACAGTCAACGTCACTCGGGGCGACGGTCTGAACGACTCCGAGATGGACGCCGTGGTCAATCGCTCGATGGCCCGCGTCGAGAGGATACGGAAACTGGAGTTCGACAAGTCGGTTCCGGTGAAGGTCATCTCGCGCGCGCAGTTCCGCAAGAATCAGGGGAACCAGACGACGCCACCGAAGCGAAAGCTGTTCGACAACGTGAAGTTCGAGGCGCTGATGATGATCGGCGAATCGACCGACTCCATCGCCGTGCAGACGAAGAACTCCGGGTCGTCGGTCGGCGGCTACTACAGTCCGAAAGAGCAGTCCATCGTCATCATCTCGAACAACGAGAGCGCGCCGAAGATGAACGAGATCACGCTCTCACAGGAATTATATCACGCCCTCCAAGACCAGAAGTTCGGCTTCAACTCGTTCAACCAGAACACCCGCGAGCGACACAACGCCATCGACGGCGTCATCGAAGGCGACGGTAACTACGTTGATTACCTCTACGAGAAGCGGTGCAAGGACCAGTGGAAGGGCACCTGTCTCATGCCCAACAACGAGGACAGCGTCGGCGGCGGCCAGCTCGCCAATATTGGCCCATACCTGCTCAAGTATCAGCCGTACAGCGACGGACCGCCATTCATGAAGCAGATACACCAAAAACAGGGTTGGAAGGGCGTCAACGACCTCTACGAGAACCCGCCCGCCAGCACCGAGCAGGTCATCCACCCCGAGAAGTATCCGGGTGACAAACCCGCCCGGGTTACGGTGCGAGACAAGACGAGCAACGGGTGGACACGCCTGAAGCCGAAAGGTCGTCCGAACTTCGGGGAGGTCGGCGAAGCGGGCATCTTTGCGATGTTCATGTACCCCTACTACGAGAGCCAGGGGAACTCGCAGATAATCCCGGCTCAGCAGTTCTTCAACACGAAGGCGGACGGGCAGAGTCTCAAGGAGTTCGACCCGCTGAACTACCGAAGCAAACCCACCGAAGGCTGGGATGGCGACAAGATAGTCGTCTACACGAACGACAACGCCAAGCAGAACGAGACGGGCTACGTCTTCAAGACGAAGTGGGACTCGAAGAAAGACGCCAGGGAGTTCGTCGCGGCCTACGAGAAACTGCTGAAATACCGCAAGGCCAAGCGAGTTGACGGCCGGCGGAACACGTGGACGGTGCCGGCGAAGACCGGCTTCGGCGACGCCTTCTACGTCCAACAGCGGGGCAACACCGTCGTCATCGTGAACGCGCCCACCGTCTCCGACCTCTCAGACGTGCGAAACGGCGCAGCGCCGAAGGCCTGACCTGACGGTCGGAGTTCCGACCGCTTTCGCGCTCGACGAATCCGGTGCTTTTTCGCTCTCCTACGAGAACTCTCCACACATGCACAACTGGTGGTTCGCGTGAGCGACCGATTCGACGTGGTTTCGGAGGCGGCCATCCGCGACGGAACTGCGACGGACGCCTACTTCCTCCGCACTGAGACGACGCTCGAAGCCACGGGGAAGAACCCGAACGTCGTCGCCGAGGTGACCGCCGACCAGTTCCCGACCGGCGAGTTCGAACTGCTTGCCGGCGTGAAAGACGCGGCTCACCTCCTCGAAGGGCTTCCCGTCGACGTGGACGCAATGGAAGAGGGCCGACTGTTCGACGGCGGTCCGGTGTTCACCATCGAGGGGCGCTACCTCGACTTCGCGCGATACGAAACGTCCTTACTCGGCTTCCTCTCGCACGCGTCGGGGATGGCGACCAATGCGCTCGAAACGCGGCTCGCCGCCCCGGACTCGACCGTGTTGAGTTTTGGCGCGCGCCACGTCCACCCCTCCATCGCCGCGGTCGTGGAACGGTCGGCGCTCGTCGCCGGGCTGGACGGTATCTCCCACGTCGCGGCGGGCGAGATGCTCGGCGTGGACGCAAGCGGGACGATGCCCCACGCGCTACTCATCTGTTTCGGCAACGGAAATCAGGAGGGGGCGTGGCGGGCGTTCGACGATGCAGTCGGCGACGACGTGCCGCGGGTCGCGCTCTGCGACACGTTCTCCGACGAGAAAGACGAAGTGCTTCGCGCGGCGGAGGCGCTCGGAGATTCCCTCGACAGCGTTCGCATCGACACGACCAGCTCGCGTCGAGGGAACTTCCGGCACATCCTGCGCGAACTGCGCTGGGAACTCGATTCGCGCGGCTTCGAGGACGTGGGTATCTTCGCCAGCGGCGGCCTCGGCCCGGACGAACTGCGCGAACTCCGCGACGCGGCAGACGGCTTCGGCGTCGGCAGTCACATCAGCAACGCGGATCCCGTCGATTTCGCGCTCGACATCGTGGAAGTCGACGGCGAACCGGTGGCGAAGCGTGGGAAACTCTCGGGCAAGAAACAGGCATATCGCACGGCGGACGGCGGCCATCACGTCGGTCTCGCGCGCCACGACGCGGAGGGCGAACCGCTGCTACAACCGCTCCTCCGCGACGGCGAACTCGTGCGCGAGTTCGCCGTCGCCGATGCGGCTCGGCGTGCCGGCGACGACGCTGCGGCAGTCGGGTTCGAGGATTAGAGGCGTTCGATACTCCCTTCCGGTTCGCGCTCGCGGAACACCGGCCCTTCGACGAGGGTGACGAACACATCGTCGTCCTCCCACGCGCCGTGGGGAAGACTGGCCTTGCGGGAGGTTCGGTCGAGATATTCGAACACGCTCCAGTTGTGTTCCACGGGCAGGGTGGGGTACATCCACGCCTGCTGGCCACGTCCTTCGACGGCGACGCCGTGGCGTCCCAGTTTGATATCGTTCGCAGGGTCGTCGGTCAACACCGTGTTCTCGACGATGAACACGGAGATAGTGAGATTCGATAGCTCGGCCGGTTCGACTTCCGACCCGCAGGAGTCCTCGCTGGCCGCTGCGATGGCCGAATCGACTATCGCGTGCCCTAACTGTTCGCTCGTCTCGTAGGCACCGGCACACCCGCGCAGGCTTCCGCGCCCACGGGTGGATTCCAGTCGAACGAAGACGCCGGTTCGAGCGTAAAACGCTTCCCGCATGCTGCCGGGTTGTTCACGCTGCCCATTGATCACGTATGAAGTAACCGCCTCTCGTGCGAGTTCGACCGCGCGCGTGCCATCCTCGTAGGTGAGGGTAACTGCCTGTGCCTCAGACATACAGACTACTCTTATGCACAGAAGCATCTTCAACGCTTCCCTTCGATCTGGCCGCCTTTAAGCCCCCGTGACTGTGCGGACCGAACGGCTTAAACGCGTCTATGGGCTAGCTTACTACGGCAGAGGGAGCCCGGTTCCCGCGGTTCACGGTGCCGATCATCCGGCACCCACGTGAGGAAAGTCCCCCCACCGTCCGGGCAGGCAACCGGACGCAAGTCCGGAGTGGGAGACCGCTGGCTCTGGAACAGAAACGAGACCACTCCACACGACCGATGCGGTGCGCGAACCGACCCGTAAGGGAAGGGAGTTAACCCACCAAGGAATGAGTGTGGAGAACGGGTGGAACGGCGAATCCTTGCCGGTGCAAGTCCGCACCACTTGGTAGCCCGGACGCGGCCGGAGTATCCGGCGATGGTGCGGACGCTCAGCCGAATGCCGGGCCGAACAGAAGGGGGCTTACTCCCCTCAGCCGCTTTTCAGATGCCGAACGCGAGAGCCAGTAACGCGACCACGGCGAGTAGTTCCATCAGAACCACCGCCAAACCCGCGCCTGCTTTGATGTGCCTCATACTGCCCAGTTCGTGCATCGATACCGACCCCGATAAGTGAGAACGATGGTTCGCCATCGTTTCCGTTTTCAACGGAACAATAACCGATTGAACGGTTTGAAGTGACATCTGTACGATACGAAACGTTCGCGTCGGCGTTGGTCGGATCGTCGACGACCCGACCAACCTAGTAAATAACGACCAATTATTTACTAGAAGTTCCTAGACGAACCCCGATTTCTGACAGAGCAATTAATAACTCTCTAGCGATTAGAGTCGCTCAATGAGCGATACTCGGACGGAGACGCTTCGTCTATCGGTTCCCGAGATGGAGTGCCCGTCCTGCGCCGGGAAGGTCACCGCGAGCGTCGAGTCCGTCGACGGAGTCACCGAGACGGACGCGCAGGTCGCCGCCGGGCGACTTGTTGTCGCGTTCGACTCTGAGACGGCCGACGCCGAAGACGTTCGTGCCGCCGTCGAGAGCGCGGGCTACGAGGTGGACGACGCGCGGACGGAGACCCTTTCGGTTCCCGGGATGGACTGCCCGTCCTGCGCCGGAAAGGTCGAGAACGCGCTGGCCGACGTGCCCGGCGTCTCGGAGTTCGACGCCCAACCCGCGTCGGGTCGAGTCGTCGTCACCGCCACCGACACTTCCCGCGACGACCTCGTGAAGGCAGTGGAGGGCGCGGGCTACGACGTGGCCGACGTATCGACCGACGACGAACCGGCGGTCGAGTCGCCGCGCGCGGTGTGGACGAGCACTCGCGCGCTAAAGACGTGGGTCGGGGCAGCCTTCCTTATCGGCGCGCTGTTATTGGAGTTCGTAGTACCCACCGCGAACGCCGACCTCTTCGCCGCCCTCGGTCGGACGTTCACCGTCGCGGACGTGGGCTATCTCGCCGCCACCGCCGTCGGCGGGCAGGCGGTCATTCGAAACGGCTACTACTCCGCGAAGAACGCCAGCCTCGACATCGACCTGCTGATGGCCGCCGGAATCATCGGCGCGCTCGCGGTCGACCTGTACTTCGAGGCCGCGACGCTGGCGGTGCTGTTCAGCGTCGCCGAACTACTGGAACGCTTCTCGATGGATCGCGCCCGCAACTCCCTGCGCGAACTCGTCGACCTCTCGCCCGACACGGCGACCGTGCGCCGGGACGGTGACGAGGAAATGGTTCCCGTCGAGGAAGTTCGCGTCGGGGACACCGTCGTTGTCCGCCCCGGCGAGAAGGTACCGGTGGACGGCAACGTGCGCGACGGGACGAGTTCGGTCAATCAAGCACCCATCACGGGCGAGAGCGTTCCGGTCGAGAAGAGCGAGGACGATGAGGTATACGCCGGGACGGTGAACGAGGAGGGGTACCTCGAAATCGAAACCACCGCGAAGGCGAGCGATTCGACGCTCTCGCACATCGTGGAACTGGTGGAGGACGCGGAGAGCAATCAGACAGAACACGAGCAATTCGTCGACCGATTTGCGAGCTACTACACGCCCGTCGTCGTCACGGCAGCGATCCTCACCGCCGCGGTTCCGCCGCTCCTGTTCGGCGGGGTCTTCGAGGAGTGGTTCGTCCGCGGTCTCACCCTACTCGTCGTGGCTTGCCCCTGCGCGTTCGTCATCAGCACGCCCGTCAGCGTCGTCTCGGGCATCACCAGCGCGGCGCGAAACGGCGTCCTCGTCAAGGGCGGCGACCACCTCGAAGCGATGGGCGAACTCGACGCCGTGGCGCTCGACAAGACCGGGACGCTGACGAAAGGCGAACTGACCGTCACCGACGTCGTTCCGCTCAACGGAAACGGCGAGGACGACGTGCTCCGTTGCGCCCACAGCCTCGAACACCGAAGCGAACACCCCATCGCGGAGTCCATCGTCGGCTACGCCCACGAGCAGGGCGTCGAGGAGCACGACGTATCCGACTTCGAGAGCCTGACGGGGAAGGGCGTCCGCGCCGACTTAGACGGCGTGACCCACTACGTCGGGAAACCGGCTCTTTTCGCCGAGTTGGGCTTCGATCTCGAACACACCCACCTGACGACGGACGGGGGCGTGGTCGCCGGCGAGGAGATGGACGAGGAATCCCTCGAAACCGAGAGCATCTGCGACGACCGGGACGACTGCCTCGACCTGCTCTCGGAGGTCGTCCCGCGCTTCCAGCGGGAAGGCAAGACGATCGTCCTCGTCGGCACGGAGGACGAACTGGAGGGAATCGTCGCCGTCGCGGACGAAGTGCGCGACGGCGCGAGCGAGGCGGTCGCGCGCCTCCACGACTTCGGCGTCTCCCGCGTCGTCATGCTCACGGGCGACAACGAGGGAACCGCCCGCGCCATCGCGGCGCAGGTCGGCGTGGACGAGTACCACGCCGAACTCCTGCCGGAAGACAAGGTCGCCGCCGTCGAGGAACTCGCCGACGGCGGCGTTGCGATGGTCGGCGACGGCATCAACGACGCTCCCGCGATGGCCGCTGCGACGGTCGGCATCGCCATGGGCGCGGCAGGCACCGACACCGCCATCGAAACCGCCGACGTGGCGCTGATGGGCGACGATCTCGGAAAACTTCCCTACTTGCGGAACCTCGCCCGGAAGGCCAACCGCGTCATCCGCCAGAACATCTGGACGAGCCTCGCGGTGAAGGCGGTGCTCGCGGTCGGCGCGCCGCTCGGATTCGTCACCGTCGTCCACGCCATCGTCATCGGCGACATGGGGATGAGCCTCGGCGTGACGAGCAACGCGATGCGACTGGCGGGCGTCAGTCCGGACGACGAGTGACGGTCGCGCCGTCGTTTTGCTCTCGTCGATAAAGTTCGAAGCACTCCTCGATTCTCTAGAAGACTTAACATGAAGCGAGAATTTTCACGACGTATGCACGATCTGAAACGCCGCTCCGTCCTCGTAGGTCTCGGAGGTGCGTTCGTCACCGCCGGGTGCGTGAGCGATCCCGCCGGAGTGAACGGCACCGACGACCCGAGCACTCATTCCCCGCAAGAGACGACGCAGACCACTCGCACCGACGATGCGACCACGACGGACGACTGGATATCCGCGGCGTCGAACGCGCCCGGCCCCGACCACGCGATTTCCCTCCGAAACGAGAGCGACGAAACCGGAACCGTCCGCGTCCGTGTCGTCCGGGAGAAGACCGGCGAGACGGTTTACGACGAGACGCACGAACTCTCGGCGGGAAGCGGCGTCGACGCCTCCAACTTGAAACGGGCCGACCCGGACGGCGTCGAGGCGTTCTCCGTCTGCGGTGAACTCGTCGGTTCGTCGACGACCGCGACCGAAACTCGAACGACGGACTCGCGCGGCGAATCGGATGAATCCGATTCGCCGCGTCGTAGCTGTGTGACCATTCGGACGAGCAAGTGTTACGGAAGTGCCGACGTGATGGTTCGGGACGACGAGATTCGGGTCAACTACACCATTTGCTGAGTTCGGCGATTCCGCCACCGACTATCGAATCTTCGCACCCGCCGTCCCGCCATCGACCGCTGATACTTTCCACCGACCCCCGCCACTACTGTTACCCTTCGTACCGTATCCTCCGCCGATGGCGCACGACCACGACGGGAGCCACGACCACGGCGACGCTAGCTTTCGCGCGCTGGCGCTCGCGCTGTCTATCAACACCGTCTTCTTCGTCGTCGAACTCCTTGGGGCCGTCTACAGCGGATCGCTCACTCTCCTCGCGGACGCGGTTCACATGTTCGCCGACAGCGCCAACCTCGGCCTCGCGCTCGTCGCGGCGTGGATTTCGGCTCGTCCCGCCGACGCCAAGCGAACCTACGGCTACCAGCGCGCGGAGGTGCTCGGTGCGCTCGGGAACGGACTCCTCCTGCTCGTCGCGGTCGGTTACGTCCTCTTCGACGCGCTCCGCCGGTTTCGGAACCCGCAACCGGTGGACGCCGAACTGGTCGTCGTCGTCGGCGCGCTCGGACTGGCGGCGAACTTGGTCGCGGCGTGGGTGCTGTCGGGCCACCGCGAGGTGTTGAACGTCGAAGGGGCGTTCCTCCACTTGCTCGCCGACGCCGCCGGGAGCGTGGCGGCCATCACGGTCGGCGTCGCGCTCATGTTCACCGACCTCTCCGTGCTCGACCCGCTGTTCGCCCTCGTCGTCGCCGCGCTGGTGGTGTACTCCGCGAAAGACCTCTTCGCGGAGAGCCTGAACATCCTCCTGCAGGGTACGCCGTCCGGAATCGCGGTGGACGAGGTGCGCGAATATCTCGCCGGACTGCCGGGCGTCGTGGAGGCCCACGACGTTCACGTCTGGTCGCTCAGTTCGACGAAACACGCCCTCTCGGCGCACGTCGTGGTTGAAGACGATGTCGACCCCGACGCGGTGCTCCGGAACTGCCAGTCGGAACTCGCCAGCCGGTTCGACATCGACCACGCGACGATCCAGGTCGAATCGGGGTCGTACAGCCACACCCTCGATTTCGACTGCTACTTTCGAAGCCGTAAGGTTTGATATCACGACGTCCGATGATACGTTAATGAAGCGGCGTACGCTCCTGCTCGTCCTCTGTCTCGTTCTTTCCGGATGCGCTGGAGTACAGTTCGACCGACCAACGACATCGCAGACGACCGACGGAACCGCGACGACGGGAACGACGGGAACGACCACCCCAAAGGGTTCGGTCGCAGATCGCTCTAATCCGTGGGGCGAGTCGGTGTTGACGGTCGCCATCAACGGAAGCGCGAACGACTCGAGCGCCCGTCGCGCCGAAGTCCGACGGGCGCTCGACTACTGGGAGCGACACAGCGAGCAGTACGCGGGGTACGCCGTCCAATACGAACTCGCTCCGAACGCCGAGAACCCGGATCTCGTCGTCAACTTCGTCGAGGAAGTCCGGAGCTGTCCCGGCATCAAACACGCCGCAGGTTGTGCACCGTACATCACGAAAGCCTCGCAGATATCCCGCCCGATGCGGGTGGACGTGGGCGACTCCTTCTCGACCGACTCGACCGTCCTCGTCCTGAAACACGAACTCGGCCACACGCTCGGGCTGAACCACAGTTCGGCCCCGCAGTCGATAATGTCCGCCCAGACAGCCCTCTCGATGCGACCGATGCCGAACGCGATGGAGCGACCGCTCCCGTGGGCGGACTCGAACTTCACGGTCTACCTCGGCCCGACCGACGACCGCGACGCCGTGAAGCGGCAGGTGCAACACGCCCTTGACTACTACGCTCGGGGCGCCGAGGGCACCGTCCCGGCGAACGTCTCGTTCTCGTTCACCCGCGACCGCTCCGCGGCGGACATCGTCATTCGATTCCCCGACGAACTGCCCTGCAAACCGGAATCGAGCGGTTCCTGCGGGGGCGTGCGGGGAACCGACCCCGACCGAGACGGCGCGCTGGAGGAGTACGACCGACTGCGGATCTCCATCGCGGGCGTCGATACGGACGCGGTCGGCTGGTACGTCGGCTACTGGTTGGGGTACGGGTTCGGTCTCGAAGATTCGGAACTCGCACCGCCGTTCCGAGACGCATCCGCCGAGGAGCGACGGAGTCGGTGGTGGACGTAGCGCGAATCGAACGCTTCGTTCGCGTCGAATCGTCTCGGTCGTCCCGTCGCCGCCGCGCTACTCCCAGCGGAACGTTCCGTCCTGCTGGACGACTTCCCCGTCCACCTCCATCCGCGAGTTCTCGCTCACGTCCGTTATCATGTCGACGTGGACGGCGCTGTCGTTGCCAGACTCGCCATCCGGGAGGCAGGCGTCGTAGGCGCGACCGACCGCGAGATGGACGGTGTCGCCCATCTTTTCGTCGAAGAGGATGCTGTCGGTGAACCGGTCGATACCGCGATTCATCCCGATGCCGAGTTCTCCGAGCCTGCGCGCCCCCTTGTCCGTGTCGAGGATGTCTGCCAGCACGCTTTCCCCGACCTCGGCGCTGAAATCGACCACTTCGCCGTCATCGAAGGTAAGGTGGACGTTCCGGATTCGTTTTCCGTGGTAGGTCATCGGCACGTCGAAGAACACCTTGCCTTCTGTGGCGTGAGGTGCGGTGAACACCTCGCCGCTGGGCAGGTTGTGCGAGTCGTAGGCAACCGACGCACAACTGTTGACCGCGGTTCGGCCCTCGACGGACATCGTGATGTCGGTATCCTCTTTGACGATTCGGACTTCGCTCCCCTCGTCCAGAATCGTTTTCATCTTCGCCATCTCCTCGGCGAGCGATTCCCAGTCCCGGAGGACGGCGCTGTACACGAAATCTCGATACTCCTCGTAGGCCATCCCGGCCTGCTGTGCGTGGGCGCGAGTGGGGTGGAGCGTGGAAACCCAGTCGGTGTCGAGGCGCGCGTTACGAATCCCCGTCCAGGCTTTCGAGTGCGCCTGTTGCACCTCGCCCGGTACGTCCGCCTTCGCCATCGTGTTCGTGCTCCCCGTGAGCCAAAGCGTCACGTCCGCGTTCTTGTACATCGCCAACTCGGGCGCGGGGTTCTCGTCGAAGTCGCCCTCGTGCGCCCGGAGGTACGCGCGCTTGACCTCGTCGGAGTCGTACACCGTCAGCAGGTTCGCACCGCGTTCGCCGACCTTCTCTCCGACCGCCACCGCGAGGTCGTGCGCCCCCTCGTCCACGACGGCGACGACGTCGTCGCCGTCTTCGACCCGTGCGCTCCAGTTCACCAACACTTCGGCGTGTTCGTGGATTCGTTCGTCCATACTCGACGCTCGGAGAGCGGACGAAAAGTTCCCGCGATTCAGAATCGCGGTGACTGCGCTTCGATGACTTCGACGGCGGTGTCGAACTCCTCGGCGAGCGCGACGAGCACGTCGTCAAGCGTCACGATACCTGCGATTCGGTCATCCTCCACGACCGGAAGCCGACGAACGCTCGCCTCGTCCATCCGTTGAATCGCTTCGAAGATGCCCGTCTCCGGTTCGACGGTCACTGGGTCTTCGGTCATCACGTCCCCGACCGTCCTGTCGGACGCGTCGGGGTGGTCGCCGAGCGAGAGCGCGATCTGTCGGTCGGTGACGATACCGACAAGTTCGTCCCCGTCGCCGACCAGCACGCACCCGACCTTCTCGTCGGCCATCCGTTCGACGACCTCGGCGAGCGTCTCCTCCCTGTCCGCCGTGACGATATCGGTCGCGGCGATCTCTCTGACTGTCATGGTTTTCCCCGCTTGCGGAGACGACGGGAACGGGAGTAAGTGCGAACCCGGAAGTTTCAGGGTCGTGAAAACAGGGCGACTCTCAGGGGAAGACGAGCACGGTCGTGTGCTCAGTTTCGAGCACTTCGACCTCTTCACCGCTTTCGGCCCGGTACTCCTCTTCTATCTCCACCCAGTCGCCGTCGAGGGTGACCTCCTCGCCCGCCGCGTCCAGCGTCAGTTCGCCGTGGGTGTCCAACTGCGCCTTGAGTTCGGCGAGGTCGGTCGACTCCAGCGCGCCGATGACCGCGCCCGCTCTGTCCCGGAACTTCGGCCCGATGGACGAGTGGTCGGGCGAGACGCCGACCGGGACGAGTTCGACGCTCGGTCGGCCTTCTTCGAGGTAGACCGGCCCGTTCACCGCCTCGCTCAGGTCGTAGGTGTCCGGCTTGCGCTCGCAGTCGGCGTACAGTTCGATGCGCCCGAGGTCCTGGTTGAGCGCCATACCCTCGTCGGATTTCCATGCCCGAACCTCTCCGGCGACCTCGGCGATTATCTCCCCGGCCAGTTCGGCTTCCTCGTCGTGCATCTCGACGTCGGGCCACGTCGCGCGGTGGACGCTTCCATCAGTTCCGGGGAGGTGGCTGTACACCTCCTCGGTGAGGAAGGGGGAGAACGGCGAGAGCATCCGGACGGCCGCGGAGACGCAGGTGTAGAGGGCGTGACGCGCCGCGTTTCGCTCGCCCGGTCGACCCTCGTAGAGGCGACCCTTGACGAGTTCGAGGTAGTCGTCCGCGAGGTCGTCCCAGACGAACTCGCGGAGTGTGCGGAGGGCGCTGTCGTAGCGGTAGACCTCCATGTCGTTGCCGACACTCTTGGCGGTCTCGGACAGCCGTGAGAGGATCCAGCGGTCGGCGTCGCGGTAGGCCGGGTCCGCGACCGCCGGGGTGTTCTCGTCGAAGTGGCTCGCGGAGAACTGGAAGATGTTCCAGACCTTCGTCAGGAATCGGGAGGCGGATTTGACCTCCTTCCAGTGGAACTGGACGTCGCTGCCGGGTTGGCCGCCCAGCGCGAGCGACTGGCGGAAGGCGTCCGCGCTGTGCTTCTCGACCGCTTCGGTCGGCGCGACGACGTTTCCTCGGGACTTGCTCATCTTGTGGCCGTCCGGGCCGAACACCATCCCGTTGACGAGGATGGAGTCCCACGGACGCTCGTCGGTGAGCTTCCCGACGCGCAGGAGGGTGTAGAACGCCCACGTCCGGATGATGTCGTGTCCCTGCGGGCGGAGCGCCACGGGTTCGAACTCGTCAAGCGCGAGGTCGTCCGGCCACCCGGTGATGTGGAGGGGCGTGATGGAGGAGTCCATCCACGTGTCCATCACGTCCGTCTCGCCGAGCCACGAGTCTCCTCCGCACTCGGGACAGTCGCCGACCGCCGGGTCGGCTTCGGTCGGGTCGACCGGTAGTTCCTCGATTTCGGCGATGTGCCAGTGGCCGCACTCGCCACACTCCCACGCCGGAATCGGGGTGGCGAAGACGCGCTGGCGGGAGATGACCCAGTCCCAGTCCATGCCCTCTGTCCACTCCTCGAGGCGCGAGTACATGTGGTCCGGAATCCACTCGACTTCCGCCGCCTTCTCCAGTATCTCCTCGGGGTGAACCTCGACGAACCACTGCTCTTTCGAGAGGATCTCGATGGGCGTATCGCAGCGCCAACAGGTGCCGACGGACTGCTCGGTCGGTTCCGAGTCGTTCAGATAGCCCTCTTCGTCCAGCGCCTCGGCGATCTCCTCTTTCGCCTCGTCTATCGGAAGCCCCGCGAACTCGTCCGCGAGGTCGTCGAGGCGACCGTCTTCGGTGACCACCGGGCGCAGTTCGAGGTCGTGTTCCGCCCACCAGTCCACGTCCTGCTTGTCGCCGAACGTACAGATCATCACCGCGCCGGTGCCGAACTCGCCGTCGACCGCGTCGTCGGCGATGAGTTCGATTTCCTGTCCGAAGAGCGGCACTTCGAAGGTCTCGCCGATGCGGTCGGCGTAGCGTTCGTCCTCGGGGTCGACGGCCATGCCGACGCAGGCCGGGAGGAGTTCGGGGCGCGTGGTCGCAATTTCGACGTCCTCGTTGTCCACTCCGTCGAAGGTGACGTAGTACAGCGTTCCCGTCCGGTCTTCGTTCTCGACTTCCGCGTCCGCGATGGCTGTCTGACAGCGCGGACACCAGTTGACGGGGTGTTCGTCGCGGTAGACGTACTCCTCCATCTCGACGAACGACCGCTGGGTCTTCCCCCAGTATTCGGAATCCATCGTCCGGAACTCCGCGTTCCAGTCGATGGAAAAACCTAGCTCGTTCATCGTCTCCTTCATCGAGTCGATCATGTTCACCGTGTGCTCGATGCAGAGGTCGCGGAACTCCTCGCGCGACACGTCGGTTCGGTGGATGTCGTGGATCTCCTCGACCTTGTTCTCCGTCGGCAGGCCGTGGCAGTCCCATCCCTGCGGAAAGAGCACCTGTTCGCCCTGGAGACGGTGATAGCGCGCCGCGAAGTCGATGTAACTCCACTGGAGACCGTGTCCGATGTGGAGATTGCCCGTGGGATACGGTGGCGGCGTGTCGATGACGTAGTCCGGATCGCCGTCCGGACTGTACACGTCGGAGTCTTGCCACTCGTCGCGCCACTTTCGCTCGATGCGCTCGGGGTCGTAGTCGGTTGGAACGTCAGTCATGGCTGCAGATTGCTGTCGCTAGATGGTGATTCGGCGAGAAACACGGTCGATTCATCCTCTGCGCTAGAGACGTACTACCGACACCATCGCGCTCATATCTTGACTCTGCGCGTCGTCGCTGATAAAGGTTCCCGTCCAACGTCGCTTCGAAATCAACCCCGAACCGTTCGATACGTCCGAATCAGAACGAACACCGCGACTGCGGAACCGACGACCACGAAAACCGCGACGACGACAGCGAAAACCACGAGCACGACGAAAACGACCACGATAACGGCCGAAACGACGATCACGACGACACCGAATTCGGACGGGTTGAACCGAAGCGAAGTCGAGCGACTCGTTCACCGGTTCGTCAACCGAGAACGCACGGAACGAGCCCTCGACCCCCTCGTGTTCGACACTGAACTGCGGAAGATAGTTCGTTCTCACAGCGAGGATATGGCGACGCGGGGCTACTTCTCGCACGCGTCTCCCGAAGGCGAGAACTTCGCCGACCGCTACGAGCGGTCCGGCTACACATGCCGCGCGCCGACGGGCGACGGGTCGTACCTCACGGGAGGCGAGAACATCGCTCAGACGTGGTACGACACGGCCGTCACCACCGACGGCGGAACGGTTCGCCACACCACCGAGCGTGAACTCGCTCGCGGCATCGTGAACCAGTGGATGAACTCGCAGGGTCACCGCGAGAACGTCCTTACCCCTGCGTGGCGCAACGATGGTATCGGCATCTACGTGGCCGAGAAAGGAAAGGTGTACGCGACGCAGAACTTCTGCTAGCCCTCCTTCTTTCGCCGAAACGATTACCGTGTCCGTCCCGTAGTTGCGGATATCGAGATGGCTAGCTTCGAGCGCGTCGACCTCCGGATACCGCCGGACGAAGCGACCGATATCGTGCGGGAGAAGACAGACGACCTCCGCGTGGTTCGGGGCGACGGCGCTATTGAGTTCCGAACGGCCACCGGTTTCGTCGTCGCCACGATTCGACCGACTCCCGAGTCCGACGGCGCGAAAGCGACGCTTCGATACCGGGTCGCTCCGCGATTGCCCATCTTTCTTCACGGACTGTCGAAGGGCACCGAGATTCGAGACGCGCTCGACGCACATCGCGCGTAGTGAAATCGGCTTCCTGCAACGTGATTTTTATACCCTCACACTCGTTTCATTCCGTATGACCGTCTACGAGTCCGAGATTCCCGGCGTCGGGCACAAGTTCGAACTCGAACTCGACGGCGAGGAGCGACTCGTCGTCATCATCCACCACGACGGGAAGCGCGAACTCTACCGCCGCCCCGGCCCGAACGAAGACAGCGTCAAACTGGCCTCGCTAACCGGGAAGAAGGCGCGACAGCTCGGCTCCATACTCGAAGGCGCGTACTTCCAACCCGTCGAGATGGACGAGTTGAACGTCCCGCTTGGGGAGGCCATCATCGAGTGGGTCGAAGTCAAAGATGGGTCGCCGCCGGTCGGACGAACCCTCGCGGAAGCCGCGATTCGCCGACAGACCGGCGTCTCGGTCATCGCCATTCAGCGCGGCGAGGAGACGATTGCGAACCCGAACCCCGAAACTGAAATCGACGCCGGCGATATCCTGGTCGCCATCGGAACCCGCGAAGAGCAGGCGGCGCTCACGGAGCTACTGAACGCGACCGACTCCGAAGACGCGCAGTCCTGACGATGGCAGGGTCGCTCCTCGTCCAGTTCGGAGTCGCAGTGACGGCCATCGCTCTCGTCGGCGCGCTCGCGGTTCGCGTCGGTCTCTCGGTCATCCCCGCGTACATCGTCGTCGGCATCTTCGTCGGGCCGAACGAACCGACGAGCATCGGGGGAATCTCGCTCAGACTTGTCCGGACGAGCGAGTTCATCGACCTCCTCGCGGAGCTCGGCATCGTCTTTCTCCTCTTTTTTCTCGGGTTGGAGTTCAGCCTCGACCAGCTCGTCTCGAACCGCGAGAAACTCGTCCGAATCGGTCTCGTCGACCTCGGCATCAACTTCGCGCTGGGTCTCGGACTCGGCGCGCTGTTCGGCTTCTCGTGGCTCGAAACGCTCTTTCTCGCGGGAATCGTCTACATCTCGTCCAGCGCCGTGATAACGAAGTCGCTCATCGACGAGGGGTGGATCGCGAACGCGGAGAGCGAACCGATCCTCGGAACGCTCGTCTTCGAAGACATCTTCATCGCCGTCTATCTGGCCCTGCTCTCGGCGGTCGCGCTGGGCGAAGGGAGCGTTTCCGACGCCGCCCTCTCGATAGCTACGTCGCTCGTCTTTCTCTCCCTCCTCGTCGCGGTCGCGTGGTACGGGTCGGAGCATGTCGAACGACTCTTCGGCGCGGAGTCGAACGAACTATTCCTGCTCGGGGTGACGGGCGTCACGGTCCTCGTCGCGGGTGCCGCCTTGGCGTTGGGTATCAGCGAGGCGGTCGCCGCCTTCTTCGTCGGGACGGCGTTCAGCCAGACCGCCCACGTCCAGCGCATCGAACAGGTGCTCTCCCCCGTCCGCGACCTGTTCGCCGCGGTGTTCTTCTTCTCCATCGGACTGACGACCGACATCACGCTCTTGGCCGGCGTCGTCGCGCTCTTGCTCGCCGCCGTCGTCGTCACGACCGTCGGCAAGTTCGTGAGTGGGACGCTCTCGGGAATGTTCTACGAACTCGACCGACGGCGCTCGATTCGCGTCGGTCTTGGGATGGTGCCTCGGGGGGAGTTCTCGCTGGTGTTGGCGACGCTCGCGATGAGCGTCGGAACCGGCGCTCTCGGCGAACTGATCCCCGCGTTCGCGGTGGGGTACGTCCTCGTCATGAGCATCCTCGGAACGCTGTTGATCCAGCACGCGGACAGAGTGACGAACGCGGTCGAAACGGTCGCTCCGCGCTTCTGACGCCCCTGTCGCCGGAACGCGTCCCGGCGATGGACGAATCCGTATCTTGAAGTGTTCGATGTTGTGACGTCCTCGCCCGTCGTAAACGACGGGGCTTCCCCACATAGGAGGAACTCGGCATGACGCCGGTTCGGTTTCAGGACGCTGCGCGCCACGTTCGCCGGGACGGGTTTCATCCCTCCAGTGGCGTGTCCTGTGGCACCGTCACCAGTGCTCCCATCTTGAAGCGAGTCATCGCCACGCGGTTTCTCAACGCGGCTCTCTCCCAATGAGTTACCCTTGCGGACGGCCGTTATACCGTTTTGACCCGGCTTTCTGGCGGCACCTGCCGAAACGGACTTATGAGCACCCCGTCCGGACACCCGGACGGGAACCCTCTGCGTGCAGACTTTTGTCTCTGCTCCCAGTCAGTTGGTTCGAGAACTACTAAACGTTCACGTTGGGGTTCCTACCGGCTGATTTACGGCGGTAGTGTGACTGATCGTACACGATTCACGCCCGCCGTAAACGGCGGGATTCACTCGCTATTAAAAGATATGTTACCGCATATCCTGCGAGGAGTGCGGCGCGAGCATCTGTGCCGGCGCGAACCGCTGTCGTGACTGCGCCGCGCCGACCCCGAAGTACATCGAGGCGATCTGCGTTCTCGCCCTGTTCGTCGACCCGTTCGTCTTCGCGCTGTTGTTCTCGGTAACCGTGATACCTCCGTTCATCGCGGAGACGAGTCTCCTCCTCCTTTCGCCGTTCCCCGTCGGCAAACTCTCCATCTACTACGGACTCTTCCGAGCGCGAACGTGGGCGTGGGGGTTCGCCGTCGTGATGTTCGCCGCGGGTGCGCTGGTCGGACTCGTCGCACTCTGGTTCGGTAGTCTCGGCGGTCTCGTCACGCTCGTCAGCAACGGAGCTATCGCGGCGTACATCTACAGCCAGCACGAGGTGTACGTCCCCGACCCGTCCGAACGTGCGTAATCCGCGACCGGAACCGCAACCCCTACCTCTCCCCCACCGCCACCTACGTCCATGCAACTGGGCGTCATCGGACTGGGGCGAATGGGACGAATCGTAGTGGACAGAACCCTCGACGCCGGACACGACGTGGTCGCCTACGACGTGGCCGAGGGAGCGATCGAGTCGGCTGCGAAGGCGGGCGCGGAACCCGCGGACTCGGTGGCCGACCTCGCGGAGAAACTCGGTGACGAGAAGCGAATCTGGCTGATGGTGCCCGCCGGAGAACCGGTGGACGCCGCGCTCGAAGACTTGGAACCCCACCTCGACGGAGACGACATCGTGGTCGACGGCGGCAACTCCTACTTCGAGGACTCGGTGCGCCGGGCCGAGACAACTTCGGCGGCGTACCTCGACTGCGGGACGAGCGGCGGACCGGCGGGGGCCGAACTCGGCTTCTCGCTGATGGTCGGCGGGCCGGAGTGGGCGTACGAGGTGTTAACCCCGGTTTTCGACGCGGTGGCGACCGGCCCGGACGGACACGACCGAATGGGCGAGGCGGGGTCGGGCCACTACGTGAAGATGGTTCACAACGGCGTCGAGTACGCGCTGATGCAGACCTACGGCGAGGGGTTCGAACTGCTCCGCGAGGGCCGCTACGATCTCGACTTGGAGACCGTCGCCCGGACGTGGAACAACGGCGCGGTCATCCGTTCGTGGCTCCTCGAACTCTGCGAAGAGGCGTTCCGCGAGGAAGGCACCGACTTGGACGACGTGGCCGACCACGTCGCCGGCGGTTCGACCGGGACGTGGACCGTACAGGAGGCACTGGAGCAGGAGGTACCGGTTCCACTCATCTATCAGTCGCTCGCGGAGCGGTTCGGCAGTCGGTCGGAGGGTCGCTTCTCGCGCCGGTTGGCGAACCGACTTCGGCACGGGTTCGGTCGACACGAGGTCGCGCGGGACTGATATCGATCACCGACGTGCGACGACGACGTGGGCTTCCATCGGGAAGACGACGCCGTCATCGTCCGTATACTTTCGGAGCGATTCTTCGACATCCCGAACCAGCGCTTCCCGAACGACTCGCTTTAGCGCGCCGAGTGGTTCGGCTAACGGTGAACTCGCGGCCTCTCGTCGCACGAACTCCTCCGGAGACGGATATCGCATAGATTCGATCCCGATGGTGACGGATACGTCGTGGAATCCTGCTTCTTTAACGAGGTCGCGCAACTCGTCCATCCCCCACGAGGGAAACGGTGAACGCATCATCGCCGCCGTCTCGTCGCCGACGTGGCGCTCTAACGTGTCCGCCATCGTGACGTAGCTGGGATTGAACTCGATCGGCCGCCAGACGCTGACCACGAGTCGGCCTTCGGGAACGAGAACGCGACACATCTCCTGTAGTGTGGTCGAAGGGTTCGGCACGAACTGAAGGACCTGCTGGCAGAAGACGACATCAAACGTACCGTCCGAAAACGGGAGGTCGGTAGCGTCACCTTCTTGCCACTCTATCACCGAACCCTCGTCCGACGAGGTCGCTTTCGCCACTTCGAGCATACCTTCGTTCAAATCGAGTCCGGCGACGGATCCGTCCGGCTCCACCGTTTGAGCCACGTATCGTGCGACGATACTGGTTCCACACCCGACATCGAGCGCGCGATCACCCGACCCGAGACCGGAACGTTCGACGAGTTCGTCCGCCCAGGGGGCGAACATCCTCGGAACGAGAATCGTTCGTACGCTTCTGCGCTGTTACCCCTGAGCTGCCAACCTTCCGACGGTTGTCGAGTCTCGTCCGTGTCTCTCATGACACCGTACGAACACGCTATGAATCACCGTGAAGCTAGCTCGTGAAATATTTCCCTGCGTGAAAACGGCAACTGGATCGTTCAACAGTCGTTTTTCACCGTGAACTGACTCGGTGTATCCCGGTTGGGTCACCGATACGCGACGCGGAATTCCGCGGGAAGCGCATTCCGCGCATCCGATTGAGTTCGATATCTGTACGCCGCCTCGGAACAATCAACTCTCGCGGGTGGTTACGGGAGGAACACCTCGGAAATTCGGGTTATATCCTTCCAAACGCGCAGAAATAATCCTCTCGGTCTTTGATTCGAACGTCTTTGAATCCGGCCTCGGCGAGCAGTGCCGGTAGTTCTTCGCGCGACTGTCCGGAGTGGGGCGTGAACGCGACTGCGACGGTGCCTCCGGATTTCACGACGCGTCGTATCTCCCGAAGGCCGGCCACCGGGTCGGCCCACGCCTGCACGGAATTCATCGTCATCGCCGCGTCGAAGATGTCGTCGTCGGATAGCAAGTCGTCCGCGAGACCACGCCGTAGTTCGACCAGTCCGGAGCGAATCGCCGCTGCGTTTCGTTTCCGCGCTTGCTCGACCATCACCGGGGAAGCGTCCACTCCGGCGACGAACCCGTCCGGAACCGCTTCGGCGAACCGTTCGATGCCGAGACCGGGGCCGAAGCCGACCTCGAGTACGCGGTCATCCGGGTCGAGTTCGAGTTCGGAGACGACCCATCCGGTGAATTCTCCCTTCGACCGAGCCATGAGTTTTCCGCCGAGTCGTCCGAGTGCACCGGAGGGATGCCCGAATGCACGATCGAGAAAGGTATCGAAGAACACGGTCGCCTCGACGCACCGAACCGGCGTAACTTCTTCTCTCGTTCGTACTCACACCTCGCCTCGTACTCGCGTCAATCACAATGCTGTTAAACCACCGTTCCGTAGCTTCCGCCATATGGTAAACGAACTGGGTCTGGGACTCGGGCTACTGCTCACGCTCGTCGCGGTAGCTCTGCACTTCACCAAGGGAACCGAATGGCGCACCGCGGACGATATCTCCCAAGAAGTGCTCGACCAGCGTGCGGCGAGTGTCCCCGAAACCGACTTCCCCGAACCGATGAACCGCTCCATCGGTGGTGGCGGTGCGGTGGCCGTCGGTGCCGGTGCGGAAGGCGAACTCGAAGGCGAGGAAGCCGAGGAAGAAGAGGAGGGCTTCGACCCCGCCGCCATTCCGGAAGACGAGATCGAGCACTACGATATCGAGTACGCCAAGGAGGGCGCGACCATCGAAGTCGCCAACAACGAGACGCTCCTCGAAGCAGGCGAAGACGAGGGATGGGACTTACCGTACTCCTGCCGGGAAGGGTCGTGTCTCTCCTGCGGCGCGAAGATCACCGAGGGAGAACCTGAGGACGTCGTTCACAGCACCAACGACACGCTCAGCGACGACGAACTCGACCAAGGTTATATCTTAACCTGCACCGCGTATCCGCAGGCTGATATCAGCATCGAGACGAACGAGACGCCGTAACCGTCTTCTATTCTCCCCTCTCCGCTCGATATTCGAAAGTCAAAATGCGAATCGAGGGTGAGGCGATAGCGACCGTGCTCTAGCGCGGCGTTGCGACCGTCATCGGGGTGTACGTTCTGTTCGGAACGCCGTCCGGGGCCGGATGTGCGCCTCGGGAACCTCGTCCCTAGCAAGTCGCACATTTGGGATATTGTCCGCACCGGGACGCCGAGCGCGCTAGAAGAGTCGTCCGGCGCGCTGGCGATGCTCACCCTCACGGCCATCATCGTCACGTTCGCGCCGCCGGTCATCGCCGCCTACGGCCTCGGCAACCGCGTCGTCTCGCTCGTCTTCCTCCCCGCGGTCGAACTGGGTCGGGCGACGAACACGATGGTCGGACAGAACCTCGGGGCCGGTAAGGTCGAACGTGCGGAACGGGCGGTCTGGCTGGCGGCGAAAGCCGGCTGTGCGGTGATGATCGCAGTCACCATCCTCACGGCCCTGTTCGCCGATGTGTTCGTTGGCGTCTTTCTGACAATGGGGACGACGAACGCCGCACGGACGTTGGAGTTCGCCGCCGAATATCTTCGAATCCGAACCGTCGAGTTCGCGTTCATCGGCCCATTCCACGTCCTCGTCGGCGCGTACCGCGGCGCGGTAACACGAAGACGGCGATGGCATTCTCGATGGTGACGCTGTGGTTCTGTCGAGAACCCGCTGTCTACTATCTCGCTATCGTCCGCGACCTCAGGCCCACGGGTATCTGGCTGGGCGTCGCCATCGGACATATCATCGGTGCCATCGGGGCGGGTCTGTGGTTCACTCGCGAGACGTGGAAGCAGGCCGTCATCGGCGAACCGGCCACAGATTCGCGGAGCAGCGTCGAAGATTGACCGGGTCACAAGGTTAATATCCGCGGGAGAGTAGCACTGGATGAGGGCGCGTAGCTCAGTGGACAGAGTCCTTGGTTCCGGACCAAGATGTCGCGGGTTCAAATCCCGTCGCGCCCGTGAACCGAAACCGAATCCGCGAGGAGTTACGTTATTCGAGAAGCCACACCGAAGAGTGCGCTCTTCGTTGTTGAAGAGCAAACACGAAATGAACGGTCGGCTCGTGTTCTCCATCGTATTCGACAAGAAGTAACAGCCCAAGCCGGAGAAGACGTTCTAAGTGAACGTCTTGAGGGTGTTTTCCAAGCGGGACTGCTCCGGACGTCGTGGAACTTCCCGACGAAGGCGATGTCCACTCTTATGTTCCTACCGTCCGCAAAAGGACACACCGCGGGATGAAACGGGGCTGCAACCGATAAACGAACCAATAGACATTAATGGCAAAAGACCTCGAACGCGACCTCGGTTTGTACGCAACGATCACCATCAGTATCGGCGCGATGGTGGGCAGCGGTATCTTCGTCCTTCCCGGATTGGCTGCTGCAAAAACCGGCCCGAGCGTCATTCTCGCATACTTACTGGCTGGTCTTATCGTCCTTCCTGCGGCACTCTCAAAGGCAGAAATGGCGACCGCGATTCCCGAAGCCGGCGGTACTTATCTCTTCATCGACCGGGCGATGGGACCGCTCCCCGGCACCATCGCCGGTATCGGTGCGTGGTTCTCGCTCGTTTTCAAGAGCGCATTCGCGCTCGTCGGCCTCGGCGCGTACCTCCTCATATTCGTCGAGGTTCCGCCGGGATTACTCACGGTCGTCGGACTCGCACTCGGCGTTCTCCTCATCGTCGTCAACATCGTGGGCGTCAAACAGACCGGACGACTCCAAGCGGGAATCGTGAGTCTCGTCCTGCTCGTGCTCGTCGGCTTCGTCGCCGACGGGATGACGTACGTCGACCAGTCCCACTACCATCCGTTTTTAACCCACGGAAACGGTGGCCTCCTCGCCGCGACCGGATTCGTGTTCGTCTCCTACGCGGGCGTCACCAAAATCGCAAGCGTCGCCGAGGAGGTCGAAAACCCCGGTCGGAATATTCCACGCGCGATTCTCATCTCGGTTCTCGTGATGATGTTGGTGTACACGCTGACGGTCTTCGTCATCGTGGGCGTCGTCCCCGCACCAGAGCTGCAGGATAAACACAATTTGACGCCCATGGCGATGGCGGCCCGAGCGTTCGCCGGGTCGGCCGGCCAACTCGGACTCGCCGTCGTCGCCGTGTTCGCGCTGACAAGTATGGCGAACGCGGGAATCCTCTCATCGTCGCGCTATCCGCTGGCGATGAGTCGAGATTCGCTCGCCCCGCTGAGATTTAGCGAAGTGAGCGAGCGATTCAGGACACCGATCTGGTCGATCGGGTTTACGGGCCTCATCCTCCTCGTCCTCATCGCGTTCGTCCCCGTCGTCGATCTCGCCAAACTGGCGAGCGCGTTCCAAATCTTGGTCTTCGTCTTCATCAACGGCGCGCTCATCGCATTCCGAGAGAGCGAACTGGATTGGTACGCGCCGGAATTCACCGCCCCCGGCTATCCGTGGGTGCAGGCGTTCGGAGCCGTCGGCGGGTTCGTTCTCCTCACGCAGATGGGTATCATCGCGCTCGGTGGTGCTGCTGGCATCATCGTCGTCAGCGTTGCGTGGTACCGATTCTACGGACGGGAGAAAACCGAACGCGAGGGTGCCGCGCTCGACGCGATTCGACGCTCGGCCAGTTCGAAGACGCTCGCGGAAACGGAACGAACGGTTGCCGATGGCGACGGTGTCGACGCTGATGGGCACGTCCTCGTCGCGATGGACGCCGAGACGTCCGCCGAGCGTGAACGCTCGCTGCTGACGGTCGCGGCGAGCGTAGCGAAGCAACGAGGCGGTACCGTCCACGCCGTTCGGTTCGAAGAAGTACCTGAACAGTTGACGCTCTCCTCGGCGACCGATATGCGCCCGGACGACCGGGAGTTCGAAGTGCAGACGCATGAGTTGGCGGCGTCGTTGCCAGTGTCCATCGAAGCGCGTGAAATTGTCAGTCACGATACCAAGAAGGCAGTCGTCAACTACGCCCGCGACCTTGGTGCTGGACTAATCCTGGGCGAGTGGCGACCTGAACACTGGCACGCCGAACTGCTCGGTAGTGACGTCGATTGGTTCATGAAACACGCGCCGTGTGCCGTCGTGTTTCTCCGCGATCGAGGATTCGACGAAATCGATACTGTCGCGGTGCTCACACAACGAGGGCCGTACGGCCCGGTGAAAGTCGCGTTCGCCAACGCCATAGCGACCGAATTCGGGGCGACGATTCGGTTCGTGACGGCAGTCGACGCGGACGCCTCGGAGGAACTACTCACCGTAACGGAGGAGTTTCTGGACGAGCTCGAACGACTCTGTTCGGTCGAGACGAAAAGTACCGTACTCCAGACGACCGAGACGGTCGAGGGGCTCGTAGCAGCGACGACTGGTTCTGACGTCGCACTCTTAGGGACGGACGCCCATTCTCGGGCCCACGATTTCTTGTTCAGTAATCCGGCGACGGATATCAGTGACGAACTCGATTGCAGCGTACTTCTCGTCCATCCGCCAAAATCGAGGGGACAGACGTTCTTCACGGCGGTTATCCGGCGAATCGCGTACTGACACGGGAAGCGCCTACGAACCACTCACGATCTCCGTGCTCGAACGACAGGACGCTCGACGGTCGACCACAGTTCGACCATCGTCGGACGAATCCGTAATCGTCGTTCGGCCATCGAACGCTCGTCGCGTCCTTTCGGTTTTCAGACTCGCTCCGCGAAAAATCACGTTCTCCTACTGACGGTCGTCCGTCGAAGCGCCCTCCGTCCTTCGGATCTCGAACTGAGCGCCGCCGGTCGTCCCGTCGGTCACGGTTATCTCCCAGCCGTGTGCTTTAACGATCTCTTGGACGATTGCGAGTCCGAATCCGGTTCCGTCGCTCGCCGTGTAGTTGTAATCGAACACCTCTTCTCGGTTCTCGGGCGGAATTCCCGATCCCGTATCCTTCACGTAGAATCCGCCGACGGGTTCGTCCGCCGAGTCTCCGACCACTTCGCTTCCGGAGGCGTCGTCGAGGCGTCCGATGCGGACATCGACGTCGACGCCGCCGTCGCACAGTTCGCTCAGCACTTCGTCCGGCGTGTTGTCGTCGGCGATGTAGAGACAGCGTTCGCCGCGCTCCTGCCTCTCGGACGAACGGAACTAGGTGGAGAACTGCCCGTCTCGGCTATCGTAGATGAACGCGAGATGGTCGTTTTCTTCGTCGTCGTGGCCGTGATCGGCGATCTTCGGCTCCGAGGGTATCGTACTCCGATCGGCCTCGATGTCAAACGCCTCGTGACCCTCGATTCGTTCACTCATGGAAAATCCACTTCTTTAGCTGAATACAGGCGGTAATCCCCCTTCCTCACGGAGCGAGCAACGCGAGCGAGTAGGGAGGGGAGACAGCGCCGTCATCGTCTTTCAGACACTGTTCTGTTGCAGGCCCACAGGCCTACATTCCACAAAGTCTATGCGCATAAAAACGTATAGTGCGCATGTAATGAGACGGAAGAATATCACCATCCGCGAAGACCAAGCCGTGTGGGTAGAAGAAAACCACCTCAACCTCTCGTCGTTCCTTCGTGAGAAATTGGACGAACTGATTGAGGAGCGCGAATAGCGGATGTACTACGCCTACAAATATCGTCTCAAACCGTCCGACGCCCACCGTAAGGAGTTGGATCGTCACCGCGATATTTGCAGGCAAAACTGTACAACCACTGCCTCTACCGGCTTGATAGTACAGAGAGAGCCACGGAAAGCTCCAGTCTATGTCGTCGCTTCGGTCGGAACTCCCCGACCTCAAGAAGTGGTGGGACGAGCTTTCTGATGTGTACTCTCGGACGCTCCAAGTCGTCGTCGAGCGGCTATTCGACAACCTCAAGGGTCTCTCCAAACTCAAGGAGAACGGCTATGGCGTTGGTCACCTCAAGTGGAAGCCACCACGGGAGTTCCGCAGTTTCACCTACAGTCAGTCTGGCTTCAAGCTCGACAAGAAGGGCGGTCAGACGGTACTGTCACTCTCGAAACTCGCGGATATCCCGATACGGCTTCACCGCGCAATTCCTGACAACGCGAACCTTAGGCAGGTCACGCTCAAGAAAGAGCCAACCGGCAAGTGGTTCGCCACCTTCGGCGTCGAAGTAGACCGCGAACCACCCGAGAAACCCGATGAACTCACCGACGTAGTGGGCATCGACGTGGGGATACTCAAGTACGCCCACGACACTGATGGAATCGTCGTCGATTCCCTCGACCTCTCGGACGAACGCGAGCGGTTGGAACGCGAGCAACGGAAACTCTCGCGGAAGGAATACGGGTCGAACAACTACGAGAAGCAATGTCGCCGCGTTGCGGAGTGTCACGCCAACCTCCGCCGCAAGCGCCGCGACTTCTTGCACAAGCTCTCGAACTACTACGCTCGGGAGTATGACCTCGTGGCTGTTGAAGACTTGAACGTCGCTGGAATGATGCAGTTCGATTCAAATTCACGCAACCGAGCTTCCTCCGCATGGCGGACGTTTCTGCGGATGCTCGAATACAAGTGTGAACGCGAAGGCACGCACTACGTTCCAGTGAATCCACGGGGGACAACCGAAGAATGCGCGGCATGTGGTGTCTCGTCTGATAAGCCACTATGGGTTCGTGAACACTCCTGCCCGTCGTGTGGGTTCACGGCGGATAGGGACTGGAACGCGGCCTACAATATCCTCGTTCGCGGTCTGAAGAAAGTAGATATTGGAGTGGGATGCTCCGAATCAACGCCTGTGGAGACTGCGCTCCCTACGGGAACCACTTCGGTTCCTGCAAAGTGCGTCGTGGAAGCAGGAAGCCCCGTCCTCACCGCGCGTAGCGCGTAGGGCGGGGTAGTTCACTAACGGCTCGTCACTACAAAGTAGTGCTCATCCCGCTAAAAAAGCTTGTCAACACGCCGATTATAAATCGCGCGAACCGTGATTACGTCTGCCGAGAGGCTACACTTCGCTGCGCATGCTGAACGTCCCCCGTGCGACGAGACTTCGAGAACGGAAACCCCCAACCTGCTTGCGATTTAGGCGTCGTTTAATGGTTTCGTGGTCGACGCTCGGTCGTACCCGCTCTTCCGAGACGACCGACGGCACGGCTCGCGTTCGATAACCGGTGTTACTCGACGTACGCAACGCAGTCCAGTAACTCCTCGACCACGGGGTTGCTTCGATATCGGACGGTTCCGCTCCCTGAATCGTACGTGAGGAACTGCGCCGCTTCCAACTTCGGCAGTGTCGTGTGATAGAGTCTGATGACGACCCGTTCCGTGTTTCCGGACTCGGGGTCGTGAGCGACGATGTACTTCACGAGATCGTCGAACGAGCCGATGCCGTCGTCGGTTTCGCGCAGATAGCGGAGGACGTATCGTCGTTGGTGGTCGGCTAACATCTCGAAAACGGTATCGAGCCGATTTTCGACCGCTTCATCATCGTACTTTTCGCCCTTTATACCGAAGCCCGACCCGAGGAGAACATCGTCTGACATACTTATGGTTACTTACACAAATAGCAATAATAAAAAGTTTGCGGCCATCTTTCGTCCTTCGTAGATGTTCGCCTACGCCGCAGGTAACTCCTACCACGACGACAGGTAGCAAATAACTAACATATTGTACGCCTATGCAATTGTTCATGCGCCTCCACTGCCAGTCCGACTACCCCGTTCGAAACCCCGACGACTGCCCGACCGTTCGCCAAGTTCGGGACGGCGAGTGGTTAGCCAGAGACGCGGACGGTCGCTCCGCCCGCGGTTCCACGCCCGCCGCCGCGATAGCGACGCTCCGAAAGTAGATACGATACCGAAACCCGAACCGCTCGGCGCTCCGATATTCGCGGCGAGAATGATCGACGGGACGCGAGGTCGAACCGACTTTCTCACCCGTCCTTGATGGCTTAGGTAGTTCATAATAATCCTTTCTCATCCGTTCCTTACGAGTCCATATCTGAGATAAGCGCCGAGCGAGAGCGTTCGCGTGCCGAAGTCGCCGACAACCTCCGGAAGTTCGCCGACAAACTCGACGGTGGGGGCGGCAGCGACCGGGGTGACGGTCGCCCGGAACCGGATTTCGGAACCGATGGGGACGCCGACTCCGACCGCAACGCGGGCGAGAAGGTGACGTTCATGGTCGGCAACGACAGCGCGACAGTCAACCCGCCCGAAACCGTCTCGTTCGTCGTCGAGGTGAACTCCGACTCGTCACTGGTCAGTCCCGAAGAGACGCAGCGCGTTGGGTTCGAACTCGTCTGGGACGCCGACAAGATACCCGAGGACGACGAACTGAGCATCGAGTGAAATCCGGCATATTTTACCACCTCGTCCACGAGTCGAAATATTGAAACCGACCTGTTTCGTTTCGAAGGTACAATGACCAGCACGCAGCCCAGCAGCTCTATCACCGACGGCGGGCTGGTGCGACCGATGTTCAAACTGGCGTGGCCGATCGTCGTCATCCAGCTCCTGCAGGTGATGTACAACGTCGCGGACACCTTCTGGCTGGGGCGGCTGTCGTCCGACGCGGTCGGCGCGATGAGTATCGCCTTCCCACTCATCTTCTTTCTCATCTCCGTCGCGGGCGGGTTCACCGCCGCCGGAAGCATCCTCGTCGCCCAGTACACCGGGGCCGAGAGCGAGGGCTCCGCCGGAACGGTCGCGGGACAGATACTCACGTTCGTCTCCATCCTCGCGGTCGTCCTCGGGGTCGCCGGATACTTCCTCACCGAACCGATGCTCACGCTCATGCCGACGCAGGACGCGACGACCCTTCAGGTCGTCCCTCTCGCCCGCCAGTACATGGAGGTGTACTTCCTCGGTCTTCCCTTCCTATTCGGGTTCTTCGTCTTCAACTCGCTGATGCGCGGCTACGGCGACACCCGGTCGCCCATGCGTATCATGCTCGTCAGCGTCGCCCTCAACGTCGTGCTCGACCCGCTCCTCATCTTCGGCGTCGGTCCGTTTCCGAAACTGGAAATCGTCGGCGCGGCGGTCGCCACCATCGCCGCGCGGGCCGTCGCCAGCGTCCTCGGTCTGTACGTCCTCTTCGGGGCGCGCGCCGGTCCGGATGTGAGCTTCGACGACCTCGTTCCCGACCTCGGCTACATCTGGGATATCGTGCGTCTCGGAACGCCCAGCGCGCTCGAACAGTCCACCAGTTCGCTCGCCATGATAACGATGACCGTGATGGTCGTCCAGTTCGCACCCCCCGTGGTCAGCGCTTACGGACTCGGTAATCGCCTCGCGTCACTCGTTTTTCTCCCGGCGATGGGGTTAGGACGAGCGACGAACACGATGGTCGGGCAGAACCTCGGCGCGAAGAAGCCGGAACGCGCGGAACAGGCGGTTTGGATGGCCGCGAAGGTCGGTTCCGCGGTGATGCTCGCCGTCGCTCTCGTCGCGGCCCTGTTCCCCGACCCTATCGTCGGCGTGTTCATGGCAACGGGGACGCCGGACGCGGCCCAGACCATCGATTACGGGAGCAACTACCTCCGGATTCGTTCTGCCGAGTTCGCGTTCATGGCGCTGTTGCAGGTGTTGCTCGGCGCGTACCGCGGCGCGGGTAACACGAAGACGGCGATGGTGTTCTCGATGGTGACGCTGTGGTTGGGTCGGGTGCCGACGGTGTACTTCCTCGCGTTCGTCCGCGACCTCGGCCCAAAGGGTATCTGGATCGGCATGGCGTTCGGGAACATCGTCGGGGCCGTCGCCGCCGCGCTCTGGTTCACGCGGGGGACGTGGAAACGGACGGTCATCGACGATTCCGAGGTCGTTGTCGCGGACGGCGAAGGCGACTGATTTTTGGCTGTCGAGATTAAGCGTGCCATAATAAAATGCCTAGACCGAGTAGTGGTGTCCAATGAGTCCGGCGAGCGTCGCGCAACAGGGTGGATTACCCTGTCCGACGAACGAAACGATATATGTGGGCCGAAACTGTATCCGAGGTGAGAAACGATGACTGGCAACGTCGATGTTCTTCTCATCGGTATCGACGCGGGGTGTCTCCCCGTCTTCGAGCGTCTCTACGAGGACGATATTATCCCGAATATCCGGTCGATCTGTGAAGGCGGCGTGGCCGCTCCGTTGGAGTCCCAGATGCCCCCGTGGACGCCGAGCGCGTGGCCGTCGCTGTACACCGGGGTCAATCCCGGCCAGCACGGCGTCTGCGGATTCGTCACGTACGACGGCTACGACTTCCGCGTGGTCAGCGGAAACGACGTCGAGGAGCACGCTATCTGGTCGCTGCTCGACGAACACGACCGGTCGAGCGTCGTCGTCAACGTGCCGGTGACGCATCCGCCGGACGAGTTCGACGGCGCGCTCATCCCCGGTTTCATCGGTCCCGAGGATCCGAAGTGCCACCCCGAGGGGACGCTGGAGGAGGTGCGCGAGGCCATCGGCGAGTACCGCGTCTATCCGAACTACTCGCGCGAACACTCCGATTTCACCGACGAGCAGAAGATGGACGAGTACACGACGCTCGTTCGGATGCGCGGCGAGGCGTTCTGCTACCTCGCGGACAAACACGAACCCGACTTCGGGTTCGTCCAGTTCCAGAAGCCGGACACCGTCTTCCACGAGTTCGACGGTAACTGGGAGAAGGTGAAGACCGTCTACGAGGAGACTGACAGGCAGGTCGGCAAACTGTTGGAGGAGTGCGACCCGAACACGGTCTTCATCGCCAGCGACCATGGGATGGGTCCCTACGAGAAGTACGAGTTCCGCGTCAACGAGTTCCTGCGCGACGAAGGCTACGTGAAGGCGATAAAAGGCGGTAAAGGGATGCCGTCGTGGAACCCGATCCAGGAGGAACTGCGCGAAGGAAAAGACACCCAGACGTGGGAACCGAACGCAGTCGAGCGAATCGCGGCGAAAGCGGCCAAGTTCGGACTGACCGCACACCGGATTCGAACCGGACTGGAGAAGGTCGGACTCGCGGATATCGCCAAGCAGTACGCGCCGAAGAACGTGGCCCGAACCGCCAACGAGCAGGTCGATTTCCCGAACTCGATCGCCTACATGCGCGCCAGAACCGAGTTGGGCGTGCGCATCAACTTGCAGGGGCGCGAACCGAACGGTATCGTCCCCCTGGAGGAGTACGACGAGGTGCGGGACGAACTGATAGCGAAACTCGGCGCGGTCGAGACCCCTGACGGCGAGCCGATTTTCGGCGAGGTCGCGCCCCGCGAGGAGTATTTCCACGGGAAAAACGCGGACAACGCCCCAGACATCGTGACGATACCGAACGAGATGGGTCAATTCCTCTCAGCGCAACTGCTCGGCGACTACTTCGCGCCGCCGACCGAGCCGTGGAACCACAAGCTGGACGGCATCATCGCCGCGAAAGGAACGGGAATCGACCCCGACGCGATGCCCGCGAAGGCGCACATCTTCGATGTGGCTCCGACCATCATGTCCGCGCTGGGCGTCCCGTACAGCAACCGGATGGACGGGACGGTGGTTCCCATCGTCGCGGACGCCGGAGCGCAGTCGTACTCCGAGTACGCCAACGGCGACGGGTCGGCGATGGACGAGAAGGGAGAGGAGAACTTGGAAGAACGGTTGGCCGACCTCGGCTACATGCAGTAACTACCCTCTGGACGCTCCTCTTCTCACGCACCTCTTCAGACGACTTTTCAGCGCGGCCACCCCTCTTTTCCGCCCCGGCGTCGAACACCGCACGACGAGGGGTTTGATGGAAACGAACGAACTACCGGGGGAGGACGCATCGCTCTGGTTAGAGACGACGCCGCCGACCGATTTCGACCCGCTGGACGGCGACCGCCATGCGGACGTGGCGGTCGTCGGGGGCGGCATCGCGGGGCTGTCCGCCGCGGCAGCGCTGAAGGACGCCGGACGGACGGTCGCCGTGCTCGAAGCCGACAGGGTGGTCTCGGGCGTCACGGCGCGAACGACGGCCAAACTGACGAGCCAACACGGTCTCATCTACCACGAACTGCTGTCGCGGTTCGGTCACGAGCGCGCCCGCCAGTACGCGGACGCGAACGAGGCGGCCGTCGAAATCGTTGCCGACCGCGCCGAGGACGTCGACTGCGATTTCCGCCGCCGACCGGCGTACACCTACGTCAACGACCCGAACGACCGCAGTAAGGTGCGCCGCGAAGTCGAGGCCGCCCGACGCGTCGGCCTCCCGGCCTCGTTCGTCGAGGATACGCCGCTTTCGGTGGACGCGAACTGCGCGGTTCGGTTCGACGACCAAGCGCAGTTCCACCCCCGAAAGTATCTGCTCGCGCTCGCCGACGAGATTCCGGGCGACGGGAGCCACGTCTACGAGGAGACGAAAGCCACCGACCTCCGTGCAGGTCAACCCTGCCGCGTCGAGACCGAACGCGGGACGGTGACCGCCGACCACGTCGTCGTCGCCACGCACTTCCCGCTGGTCGACCCCGCCGGGTACTTCGCCCGGCAGTACCCGAAACGATCGTACGTGCTGGCGATTCGCACCCGCGACCCGCCGCCGGAGGGGATGTACTACCGGTCGGGCGACCCCTACTTCTCGGTCCGTCCGCACGAGACGGCCGACGAGTCGTTCGTCCTTGTCGGCGGCCAGAACCACAAGACCGGACAGGGGGGGTCGACGAGCGAGCGGTATCGGGAGGTCGAGCGGGAGGCCCGCGACCGGTTCGAAGTGGAGGAGGTCGCCTACCGCTGGTCGACGCAGGACTACACCTCGACCGACCGCGTCCCGTTCGTCGGCCCCATCGCTCCGTGGCGGCGGAACGTCTTCGTCGCCACGGGATTCGGCGGCTGGGGGATGACGACCGGCGTCGCGGCGGGCCAGATTCTCGCCGAGGAGATAGCGGGCGACGGAAGCGAGTGGGCCGACGTGTTCGACCCGGGGCGCTTGCCGCCGCTCGGAACCGCCGGAAAGTTCCTCTCGGAGAACGTGAACGTCGGCTCGCGATTCGTGGAAGACTGGGTACGAAAGCCGCACGGAACGCGCGAAGCGCTCGCACGCGGCGATGCGCGAGTCGTCCGTGAAGACGGGGACCCCGTCGCCGAGTACCGCGACGAGGACGGCGAACTGCACCGCCTGTCGGCGGTCTGCACCCACATGAAATGTCTCGTGGAGTGGAACGACGCGGAGCGAACGTGGGACTGTCCGTGCCACGGGTCGCGGTTCGATTCCGAAGGGACGGTGCTCGACGGACCGGCGGTGCGGAATCTACCGAAGAAGTGACGGAAAAGAGCGAGTCGGTGGCCGCGGAATCCGCTCTCGGCGGCACGTCGATGTTGGAAGACGTGTTCATCCAACACCGTATCTGATCATCGGAGCAGTTTTATATACATCGAAATATCATCTCTTCTCCATGCCACAAAACAAACCGACCGAGTTCGGGACGTTCGGCGGTCGACACGTCCCCGACGCGCTCGAAGAACCGCTCGAACGACTCGCGGAGGCGTTCGACGAGATTCACGACACCGAGGAGTTCCAGCGCGAGTTCCGCCATCTGTTGGCGGACTTCGCGGGACGGCCGACGCCCATCTACCACGCGGAGCGTCTCTCGGAGGAGTACGGCGCGCAGATATATCTGAAACGGGAAGACCTGCTTCACGGCGGCGCGCACAAGATAAACAACTGTCTCGGGCAAGCACTCCTCGCCGAGAAGGCGGGGAAAGAGCGACTCATCGCGGAGACCGGCGCGGGCCAGCACGGGACCGCGACGGCGATGGTCGGCGCGCTCCTTGACATCTCCACCGAGATCTACATGGGGAAAAAGGACGTGGAGCGCCAGAAGATGAACGTCTTCCGCATGCGCCTGATGGGCGCGGAGGTGAACGAGGTCACCCGCGGCGACGCCGGACTCGCCGACGCGGTGGATGCCGCGCTGGAGGACTTCGCCGGGAACATGGAGGACACGCACTACCTCGTCGGGAGCGTGGTCGGCCCCGACCCCTTCCCGCGGATGGTGCGCGACTTCCAATCGGTCATCGGCGAGGAGGCCCGACGCCAGATTCGAGAACAGGCGGGACGGTTGCCGGACGCCGCGGTCGCCTGCGTCGGCGGCGGGTCGAACGCCATCGGTCTGTTCCACGCCTTCCGCGACGACTCCGTCGAACTGTACGGCGCGGAGGGCGGCGGCGAGGGTGCAGACTCCACTCGCCACGCCGCACCCCTCGCTAGCGGGAAGACCGATATCCTGCACGGAATGCGTACCCGCATACTGAACGACGACGTGGAAGTTCACTCGGTCTCGGCGGGGCTGGACTACCCCGGCGTCGGCCCGGAGCACGCTCAGTTCCGCGAATCGGGGCGTTGCGAGTACCACGGCGTCACCGACGACCAAGCCCTCGAAGCGTTCCGCGAACTCAGCGAGTGCGAAGGGATAGTCCCCGCGCTCGAATCGAGCCACGCCGTCGCGCTGGCGAAACAGTTGGCGGACGAGAGCGACGAGGACGACGTCATCCTGGTGAACCTGAGCGGGCGGGGGGACAAGGACATGGAGCAGGCCGCCGAACTGTTCGATTTGGGGAACGAGCGGTAGAGGAACTACCCGTGCGACTCCCTCGACCTACTTTCTCGGCGTTTTCCCGCCGGACCGGGAAACGACTTCCGCGTATCCGGCGTGGATCTCCTCGAACTGCGCGTAAACTCCCGTTCCCCCGATCTGCCTCCATCCGAGTCCTTGGACGGGCGCTGATGCTCACCGACGGGGACTCCGTCCAAGTACGAGGCGAGCAGTTCGATCATCGTGTGCCAACCCGCCATGTCTCTGGCCCAGTCGTCGGAGCATTCCGGCGGTGCCGCGTAGGTGAGCGTCAGGCGACACCCGTCCGGGTGGGGGTCGAGCGTCCAGCGGACGACGCCGTCCGGGTTCATCTCCTCCCACCACGTGTGCTCCAAGAGACGGGGCGGCTCGATACTGAGGATGCGGTCTTCCGCTCTATCGTCAGCGCCGTCGTGTTCCGTGACGAACGCGCCTCCGGGCTCACCCTCGAACTCCACGACGTTGAGCCACTCTCGCAACTGTTCCGGTTCGCTGAGTGCCTTCTACACCTTCTCGACCGGGTGTTCGAGGATACGTTCGAAGCGCGCTTCGTAACCGTCTTCGCTCTCGGTAAGTTCTCCTTCCATGGTATCACGTCTAGTCTAAGTGCTCTTCCAGTGCGTCCAGGCGCTCCGTCCAAAGGGGGCCGTATCGCAGCAGCCAGTCCCGCATCTCCCGGAGTTCCTCCGTCCGAGCCCGATACATCCTATATCGGCCCGATTTGCGCACGGACACGAGCCCGCCTTCTCGGAGTCGGCGTAACTGTTTAGAAACGGCCGGCTGGCTGAGTCCGGTGGCCTCGACGAGTTCGCTGTCGCTCCGCTCTTGTCCGGCGGTCAGTTCCACGAGACGTCGACGAGTTGGATCCGCCATCAGTTGGAATACGTCGGCCACGCAGGAACGTATGCACGGGACTCATATAATTGTACACGCATACGTCGCGTTCCGCGGATTCGACGACATCGTCGGAACTGTCCGAGCACGATGAACGTTCAGAAAGCGTACCTCTCGAACTCAGTCGTCCGCGCTGACCGCGCTCCGCCCCGAAAACGCGGTTTTGGCTTCCGGCGAGAGCCGACTGACGACCGCCCGCCCGTCGCGCTCGCGCTCGACCAACCCGTCTTTTTCCAGCCGTTTCAGGTGGTGTGTGACGGTGCTCGGGTCGCGCTCAAGTTCGTCGGCCAACTCGCCGACCGAGGCGGGTTCCCTGCGAGCGACCGCGTCGAGCACCGCGGCGGTCGGCCCGTCGGCCAACGCGGCGGCGAGCGTATGGACGCTCTCGCCGTCTGAGTAGAACCGTCGCTTCCCGCGAACTTTCGCGTCCGTCACCATCCCTTCCCGCTCCAGCACGCGGAGGTGGTGACGGATGGTCGAAAGGGACACGTCCATCCCCGCATCCAGTTCCGAGAGGTAGGTGCCCGGCGAGCGTTCGATTCGCTCGAAGAGGTCGGCCCGAATCTCGTGTTCCAGCGGGTCGGAGTCGTCGTACCGGCTGTACCGGAACGGCGTGATGATGCGCCAGAATCGGTCCCAGTCTCGTCCCGCGACGACGGGTGCGACCCCGGTCGTCCCCCCGACGTTGACCGTCAACGCGGTCACGTCCGGAAGGTGGCTGGCGAGACCGACGGCGAGAACGGCTCCGGCGAGTTTCGCGGTGTCCGCCGGCGTCGGAATCGACCCCTCCGGAGGCGTCCTCGTATCGGTTCCACCCGCTGACCCCTCGCTGGACGCCGCCGGTGCGCCACTCGCTGCCGTCGTCTTCGTTTCGGGGTCGTTCTCTCCGGCCCCGGTCTTCGCGGTGGATTTCTCCTCACCGCTCCCATCGCTCCCGCCGCTCGCGGTCGCCGACCCGTTCGAGACCGTCTTCGTCGCTTCGTCGTTTCCGATTCCCGAACTCGCGGTTTCCGCATCGCTCATGTCCGCGACGGTCTCCGCCGCGGCGTCGACCGTATCGGTGATCGCAGTCGTCGCGTCGGCCACGGACGAGGCGGTCGTTTCCGAACTGCCGTCACCGTCCGACTCCGGGGCCGACGTGGTGTCACCGAGTGCGTCGGCGGTGTCGCTCGTCGCGTCGACGGAGCTATCGCCGGTCGGAGTCGTGACGTTCGCGTCGGTCAGGTTGTCGCTCACGCCGTCGGTCGATTGTTCCGAGTCGAGCGACGAATCGACCGCGTCGGTCGCGCTCGTGTCGTTCACGTCGGCTTCGACCGAATCGCCCGTCTCGTCGAGGGAATCCGTCGATAGCGTCTGAGTCGCGTCCGAGGTGTCTTCGACGGTCTCCGCGGTCTCGGCGGTCGTATCGTCGACCGAGTCGGTGACGGTATCGGTCGCGTCGTCGACGGTGTCGGTCGAATCGCCAACGCCGCTGCTCACCTCGGTCGTCGTCACGTCATCGGTCACTGTCATTTCGGCGACGATCGTCACCTCGGAGATAGAATTGGAAACGGTGTCCTGCGTGGTTCGCGTCGTCGCGTCGCTCGCCGTCACGGTATCGCCAATATCGATCGTCTCGACTGCGGTCGTAGTCTCTTCGACCGTGGTTTTCGTCCCGTTTAGCGGGCCCTCGACCGCCTCGCCGCCCGGTATCGCGGCGGCGAGGTTCGGCAAACAGAGGAGCGTGACGAGTATCACCGCGCTGGGCCGGTCGATACGTGCGGCCATTCGGTTCGTGTGCCCTCAGTTAGCATACAACGTTCCAGATATTTATGGTTACCTGCCGTTGACCCAAACAGTTCGATCGGTTGGACGTTTGGACGGTTTTGTCACAATCTCTTTTCAACGAGTTATACTTTCATGCGGTATGGGAACGGAGCAACCCCACGACGAGTCGAAGTTCGCACTTTCCCGACGTTCGTTTCTCGCGGCGAGCGGTGCCCTCGCCGGAGCGGGCCTGCTCTCGGGGCTGGCAACCGCCAGTGACGGGTTCAGTGATCGGTTTGCGAACTGGCGGGTACGAGAAGCGACCCACGCATGGGAACGCGGCTATCGCGGCCGAACTGACCGAACCATCGGCTTGACCGACAGCGGCATCGACGCGCGCCACCTCGACGTCGGCCCGTGGAACGGCGTCCGGGCGGTCGCCCGGGACGGCGAACTCCTCGTCACGAAAGATGGCCCGGACGCGGTGCAGCGCGTCGAACTCGACCGGTCCGAATCGTTCTCTGGCACCATCGGCCCAGGAACGTTCGTCGTGCCGACGACGAAGCGCCACTCCTTCGTGGTGCCGGACGGCGCGGACGAGATCCAGGCGGCCTGCGCGTGGTCGCCGGAGAACGTGCAGGGCGAGGGCGAAGACCTCGAATTCTACATCGAGAACGCCTCCGGCGAACGTGTTGCGACCGCTGCGACGGCGAAGAATCCCGAGACGCTCACGGTCGACGTGGACGCGGGCGGCGAGTACGCCTTCGTCGTCAAGACCTATCTGAACGTCGCCGCCGACTACGAGATCACGGGCGACTACTACCGGTACGAAGGGTCGCTCACGCCCTACGACGGGAGCGTCTTCCCGGGGAGCGTCGAGCCGGACACCCCGAAAGTCGTCGGCTGGTACGACTCGGACAGTCGCTACGGAAGCTACGCCAAACCCCGCGACGAGAACGGGCACGGCACGCACGTCACGTCCATCATGGCCGGGTCGGGAATCGCCAGCGCGGTCGATCCTGATACCGTCGCCGAGGACGACCCCCAGACGACCCTGACGCTCGGCGAGACGCTGTCGTACGAAGTCGACGCTCGCCCCGACCGCGGCGTCTTCGGGAGCGCCTACGGCGACGGTATCGAGATCATCATCGAGGGACCGAATGGCCAGGAACTCGGCTCCTCGAAGGTGCTCTCGGACACCAGCGAGTGGGACAACAACGTCGCGGAAGCCCACACCGTCCACGATTCGGACACGGCGACATACACCGTCTACGTTCGGCCCGCCGAGGGAGAAGCCGCCTCGACTGCCACGGTCGACGCCGTGAGCGTCGGCGCGTTCTTCGCGGAAGACGAGTCGGTCGGCGACCGCACCGCGACGGGCGACCGTTCCGTCCACGCCGGCATCGCACCCAATTCCAGCGTCGTCGGGTTGCAGGGACTCGGCGGCGCGACCGCCGACCTCGCGCAGCACGCCGAGACGTTCGCCGACCGGTTCAATATCCGCGTCGTCAACATGTCTTGGGGCTACGTCGGCGGCGCGCCCCTCGGCGCGGCGGGCGGCCTGCTGACCGAAGACCCCTCTCTTATCGAGGACATCGCGTCAGCGGGCGTCCTCGTCTCCGCAGCCGCTGGAAACGCCGGGACGCCGGCCAACGGAAACGGTGCGCCGAACGTCGCGGACGAGGCGATATCCGTCGTCGCAACCGGCCCACTCGACGGAATCGCGGGCTACTCCAGCGGCGGCCTCGGAGCCTACGACGAGGATTCGAACACCGTCTACCGCAAGCCCGACGTGACCGCGCCGGGCGGCACCGTCACTGACCTCGCGCGGGCGGCGAAGAAGGGTATCGCCGCCGACCCCGAGGGCGAACAACCGCCCATCCGCGATTACACGGGCAAGGCGGGCACCAGCATGGCCGCGCCCTACGTCTCGGGCATCTCGGGACTCGTCGCGGAGGCGATGGAGAGCACCGACGCACCGGGCCGGATTCGACTCTCGTCGCCCGACGAAGCGGGGATGGAGGACGTGCTCCTGCTGAAGCAAGCCATCCTCGCGTCCGCTTCCGAAACCGCGTTCACCGCCGCTCCGTACCACCGAACCGAGGGACCGACCTACGACTTCGGCGCTCGCGACCCTTACGAGGGCTACGGACGGGCGAACGTCGGCGCGGCCATCGACGCCGTGACCTGTGACGCGACGGGCGTGACGGACGCCACGATCGGCCTGAACGTCCCCGAGGACGAGCGCGCCTTCGCGGGCTACGTCGAGGCCGGGCCGGGCACCGTCAACGTGAGCGTGACGTTCAGCCACCTATCGGGCTGCAACAATAGCATGGCGAAGGGCGACCCGCACATCGATCTGTTCGCCTACGCCGCCGCGAATCCGGCGCAGAACGGCGAACCGAACCTTCTCGGGCGAGCGCAGGGACTGACCGGCGACGCCTCCCTTTCGGTCTCGCTCGGCCGAGACGCCGGCGAGAAGGTGCTCTACGTCGTTGGCAAACTCGTCGACGTTCCCGGCGCGGTCAACGGAAACGACGTGCAGGCGCACTTCGACGTGGACGTATCGACCACCGAGGGCTTCTTCGCGGACGGGACGCGGGAGAACGACGCCAGCGTCTTTACCGGCGGTCAGACGAACCACGTGAAACTCTCCGTCAATCCCTCGGAGGACTCGCAGGTGCGCGACGTGGTGCCCGCCGCGTGGGACGTGCTGGTCGAACACTCCGACGACGTGGCGAGGATCGAGCAGGCGGGCGACGTGCAGCACGTCTACTTCACGGCCGACGCCACCGCCGACGAGCAGACCGAGTACACCTACTTCGTCGAGGCACCCGACTCGCTCACTCAATCGGGCGAGTACGCGATGGGGCCGGTTCAGGTGAACCCCGGACGGTCGTGGGTGGACGTGAGTGGAACGAGTGCGACGCTGGTCGTGCTGGGAGCTAGCACGTAAGGTGGTCGGGATGAACGGCAATACCTCACGACTGGACGACCCGTCGCAGGGATTTCACCGACGAACCGTCATCAAGGGTGTCGGAACCGTCGTCGCCGGGTCGATGCTCTCCGATTCCATGAGGGCCAGCACCGACATGAGCACCGTCGACGACGAACTCGACCCCTCGGCGTCCGGGCTTCACGAGGTGCTCGTCGTCTTCGACTCGCGCGACGCGATGAGTCGACTCATCGACCTCGAACTCCCGGACGGAAGACATGAGTACTCGACGCTCCCTATCACCTACGCGGCGCTGTCGACCGACCAGGTTCGGTCGGTCGCCGGATGGGACGGTGTCTGCAGAGTCCGAAAGGCGGTCGAACTGGAGTACTTCAACGACGACTCGCGGGGTGCAATGGGCGTCGACGCGGTTCAGCGGGAACTCGGCTACGACGGGTCGAGCGTCGACGCCGTCGTCATCGACTCCCGGTTCATCGGCCCGCACCCCGACTTCGAGGGTCGCCTCGAATCCAATTGGCAGTGGGTCGATAACCCTCTCGGGACGCGAGACGCCGACTGGATAGACCTCGATTCCGACGGCGACACCGACAACTTGGGTCACGGCACCCACTGCGCCGGCATCGTCGCAGGAGACGGCTCGGCAAGCGACGGTCGGTGGCGGGGGATGGCCCCCGGAGCGCGCCTGTCGGTCTACTCTACGAATCAGGCGGTCTACCTGCCCTACGCCATCGGCGCGTGGGATCACGTGCTCGCACGTGCCGCCGACCCGGACGACGACTTCGACCCGGCGGTCATCTCGAACTCCTACGGCGTGGCTCGTGACGTGCGCTACAACCCAAACGACCCGCTGAACGTGGCGACGTGGGAGGCGTTCTGTCACGGCATCGTCCCGGTGTTCGCGGCGGGCAACTCCGGGCCGGACGCCGACACGCTCTCGCGGTTTGCCAAGGCGCCGCACGTCCTCTGCGTGGCCGCGACCCGCGACGACAAGCACGTCACGGGATTCTCTTCGCGAGGTCGCTTCCCGGGCGAGAACCGCGAAACGAACTACGACCGCAAGAGAGCACTCTGAAATCTCGGGAAGTTCCACGCCGCGATGACCTACGGGCAGTACGTCGTGGACGTTGGCACGTGGGAAGGGACTGTCGGCCCCGCCGCGGACAACGGAACGACTGGCACCGACGTTTCGACCGAGAGCGGGTTCCACGAGTGGTACGCCCCGCCGAACGCGGACGCGCTGGAACTCACGCTGGACGTCACGCCGGACGGCGAACAGGTTCGCGTGTCGGTTCACGAAGGGAGCAGAGACGGCACCGTCGTTGCGCAGATGGGCGAGGAACCGGTTCACCAGCACCGGACGCTGACGACCGACGTGGACGGCGGGACGACCTACTGGGTCGAGGTGGAGCCGATGGTGTCGGTCGCCGTCGACTACACGCTGGAGTACGAATCGCACGAGAAGATTCGCGGCGAACCCGAGAAGCAGCGTCCGGTCGGTCTCTACCGCCCGGCGGTCGGGACGCCCGGCGACATGGTAATGAGCACGCTCGGGTCGACTGACCCGCTGGACGCCTACGGTGCAGACACCGAGGCGTACTACGGGCCGATGAGCGGGACGTCGATGGCCTGCCCCGCCGCCGGAGTCTGCGTTCTCGTGCTGGACGCGGCCCACAAGAACGGCTACGACCCGTCGCCCATCGAGGTCATCAACACGGTCGAGGCGACCGCCCGCGACGTTCACACGGTCTACACGCCGTGGAACGTCGGGGCCGGCTTCGTGGACGCCGAGGCCGCCGTGATGCGCGCCGAGGCGGGCGACTTTGCGAAGTTCGGCGAGACGACGCTTGCCAACCCCGACACGCCGACCTCGCTCTCCGTAACCGGGTCGCGTGCGGACGACGGGTCGGCCTTCATCGGTGGGCAGACGAACCGAGTCGACCTGACCATCGCGGCGGACGAGTCGGTTCGCGTCCGCGACCGGATTCCAAGCGAGTGATCGGTCGCTGGCGGCGACGCCCACACGACCTACCTCGAAGGCGGCGACCGCTACGTCGAGTTCGTCGGGACGGTCGACGGCGACGACCGCACCTACTTCGCGGAGGCGCCGACCGGCGTCGACGAGACGGGGTCGTACACCTTCGGTCCGGTGGAGTACAGCACCGACGGCGAGACGTGGCGGACGCTACCGGGAACCACCGAAGAGAACACCGTCCTCGCCGCGAGCACGGCGGGAGTCGGCACGCTCGGCGGCGTGGCGACCAGAAGCGTCTTCTATCGGCTTCGGGCGCGTCTTCGACGGCTAACGAGGATCGACGAGCAGTAGCATACCCGACCCGTCCTACTCCTTCCGACAGTTCGAACAGAGGTCGTCTTCGAGATAGATATCGAGCATCCGTTCCCCGCAATTGTCACACTGTCTAAGTACGTCCGTGGCTGTCACGACTCTTCGACCGTCGGTAGTGAGTTGATTAGAATAGTGGTATCGGTTCCGGAGAGGTGGAACCGGTTTCAGTAGTTCACGAGGCTGACATCACTGTACGTCGCCATGTTCCCGTTCTCGGCGCGGGTCACGGCGTTCGCGGCGTCCACGAAGCCCGAACCGATGGTACATGGTTTGTAACCGCTGATAGCGTCTTTCGCCTCCGCTGAGACGGTGTTCAGCACCTCGGCCGGCGTCGGCGACCCACTGTTATTCTGTCGGTAGGCGTCGACGACGAGGCTGGCGATTCCGGCCACCGCCGGACAGGACATGCTCGTCCCGCTGATGGTCGCGTAATAGAGTAATCCGTCGTCCGCGCTCTCGGCCTGCAGGGGGTCGGTCGGAGCCATCGTACTGACGATGGCGTTGCCGGGCGCGCCGACGCCGGGTCGGTAGACGCCGAGCGGGCCGGACGGCGACCCGCCGTTGCGGTACTGCTCCAAGTTGTCGAGCGCCGTCTTGCGGTCCCAGTTGCTCGGGTCGGCGCTCTGCTTGCGGCCCCGCGACGAGAAGTTCGTGACCTTCTTGTTGTCCTTCGTCGCGGCGACCCCGAGCACGTTCGGCGCTTTAGCGTACTGGTTGAGCGTGTTCGTTTGCGGCCCCGAGTTGCCCGCCGCGAACACCGGGAGGAGACCCGCCTTCCACGCCTCCCACGTGGCGACGTTCAGCGCATCGTCCGGGTTGAACGCGTTTCCGTTCGACGAACCGTAGGAGTTCGAAACGACCGACACGTCCGTCTCACCCGCCTGCTGGCGCGCGAGCAGGTGGTCGAACGCGGCGACGGGTTTGACGATGAGCAGGGTCAGCCCCGCCGAGTACACCGTGAGGTCGGCGTCCGGAGCCATCCCCTTGTACTGTCCGCCGCTCTGCGTTCCGTCGCCCACGATGGTTCCCGAGCAGTGCGTGCCATGCCCGTTGTCGTCGGTGTCGAGGCTCCCCGCCTGCACCCAGAGCGTCGGCGACCCGAGCGGGTTGCCCGCCCAACGCCAGTTGTTCACGAGACTGGACTGGAGGTCGGGATGGTCGCCGTCCACGCCCGAGTCGATGACCGCGGTGTGGACGCCGTCTCCGGTGTAGCCGCTCGACTGCACTTCCGACACCCGCGTCACCTCTCGCGTATCGTCGTTGTAGTAGTCGAGTTCGACGTTCTTCTGGACATACCGAACCGAATCCCAGTCGGCGAGCGTTTCCAATTGGCCGACCGAGAGTTCGGTGAAGCCGATGGGGAGCACCTCGAACTTGTGATAGCCGTTCACGAGATCCAGTGCGCCGAGTCGGTCTACGTCGTCGTTGCTGTCGAAGACGACGAGCGCCTGCTGTAGGGCGCCCGTCGTCAAATCGAACGCGGAGTCGAGGATACCGTCGCCCGCCGTCGCCGTCCCGCTGAACGGAATCGCCGACGCGACCGCCGCCGCGCCAGTTGCCTTCAGAAATCGCCGCCGTCCGTGTGACTGGTTCTCAACCATTCCAACTTCCAACACGTCACGAATGAACTAAACGATTTTCACCGATATTTGAAAAGTAATTCTTCACATAATGTTCCGGGGATTGGCGTTGGAATAACGGCTTCGTTCGCCTACTCGACGGTCGTCCGTTCGACGTTCTCGCCCTGATAATCGCCGTCGTAGGTTCCATCGTGATCCGCCTCGCTGAGAACGAGTTGTGCGATGCGCGCTCCGCGTTCGAGTTCGATGTCGTGGTGAACCTGCAACAGCCCTTCGCCCTTGCCCTCGTAGCCTGCGTCCCAGACAGCCGTGTTGAGCATGCAGGAGTTGCGCATGAGCGACGATCTGGGGAAGATAAATCCGACGTGTCCCTCCGGAATCTGGACGGTTTCGGCGTACTGGACGATATAACCGCCCTGCGGGAGGTAGTAGGTTTCGGGCGACTTCTCGGTCACCTGCTCGGGTTCGACCTGTTGGCGGTCGCCGATCTCCTTTTCGTTGCGCCCGATGCGACCCGAATCGCGCTGTTCGTAGACGGTTTCGAGCGTCAGGTCGATGCCGTTTGGCTGTACCTGCTCGTCCATGGTCTCCGAGACGTGCTCCGCGACGAACGTTCCGCTCTGGAACATACTCGAACGAATCTCGCACGGGGGCAAAATCGTTGTCTTTCTCACTCGATGCGCTCCACCGATCCGACGGTCGCGCCGTCGGCGGCGTCGAGTTCGCGCGCTCGGACGGTCTCGACGCGAGCGTCGGGGCCGAGGCGCACGCGGTCGCCGACGACCGTCCCGACGGCGACGTGGTCGAGGGCGATATCGTCGCCCTCGACGCGCTCGGCTCGAAGGAACCCGTCCGGTCGGTGTCGGGTGACGACCACGGAATCGGCGACGAGGCGGAAGACGACCGAGTCGGAGACGAGGTCGAAACCGAGGTCGTCCGCTTCGACGACTTCAGCGCCGATGGCGCCGCGGACGCGAACCGTCCCGGCGTCGAGCGTCGCCAGTTCGACCGCACCGGACGCCTCGAACCGATCCGCCTCGACCGCTTCGAGGCTGGCCGACCCCGAGCACTCGAACGCGTCGGCGACCGTCGTTCCCCCAACGTTCATCGACCCCGAGATAACTATACTGTCCGCGCGAACGTCTCCGTCGACGTTGGTTGCTCCGGAGACCTCCGCCGAGTCGCAGCGGAAATCTCCGCCGATGTGGGTCGACCCCGAAAGCGATGCGTCGTCGGCGCGAACGTCGCCTTCGACGGTCGCTACGCCGGAAACGTCGAATCGCTCGGCGTCTACTTCGTCGAAGCTGGTTATCCCCGAGACGCGAATCGCTCGGTCTCGTCCGATTCCTCGGTTTCGTTCGGTATGCGTATCCATCGCAGTCGGTGTTGCACGACCCACCTCATAAATCTATGCATCGTTTGTGAGTTCGATGTGAGTTCGATGTGAGTTTGATAGCAACAGTTATGTTGGGGGGGCCAGTAGCTCCGGCTATGGGCCGAGAGATCCGGATCACCATCGACGACGACGAAGTGTTCGAGCGCCTGAAACGCCGCAAGCAGGAACTCGACCTCTCGTGGGAGGAAGCGCTCCGCCGCGGTCTAGAGCGCGGACGAGAGTCATCGACCGGGTGGAGGGCCGAGTATCCTCGACACCCTCGACAACCCCCGCAACCGCCTCACTCGCGCGATCGTGAACGCGCTCGCAGCGAGCACCCAAGTCCGTTCGACCCCGACTTCGGCGACCGACTTCGACGGGAGATCGAGAGTTCGGTGCGGGAGTCGATGGACACCGTCGAGGAGTCGATGGACGCGGTTCGCGCGGGACTCGGCGTGGAGATCGACCGACTGGAGGACGCGGAAGACGCCACCCTCTCGTTTCCGTTTCTCGAAGACGACCGCGCACGAGTGCCGCTGCGGGTGAATCTTCAGACGAGCGCAGACGGTCTCGACGTGGATGTCGTCGCGGTGCGACGCGGAAAAGACACCGCGACGTCGAACCGTTTCGCGGCCGACCAACGAGCGCAGGTGAATCGTCGGCTCGCGGAGGGTGCGTCGGCGCGGCTCGAACTTCAGAACGGGAGCGAGGCGTACGACGTGGTACCGACGCTCTCGTGGGGGCGCGCCGACGACGGGACACCGACCGTGACCGACGTGGAGTGCGACGTTCGGTTCGAGTAACGAACACGTTCCGAAGGCGAAAATTGCCGCACGAGAGGCGAATTTACCACGAACGATGGTAATGCAAACACGCGGGATTTATACCTCCGGAGAGTCGATATTTAGCCGATATGGGACAGACACTTACGGAAAAGATTCTCGACGATCACCTCGTCGAGGGCGAGCTCGAAACCGGCGAGGAGATCGGGATCGAGATCGACCAAGTTCTCACGCAGGACACGACGGGGACGCTCGTCTGGCTCCAGTTCGAGGCGCTCGAAATGGATGAAGTCCAGACCGAGATCGCCGCCCAGTACTGTGACCACCAGACGTACCAGTTCGACTTCAAGAACACGGACGACCACCGGTTCCTCCGCAGTGCGGCGGGCACGTTCGGCGCACACTACTCCCGTCCGGGCAACGGTATCTGCCACAACGTTCACAAGGAGAACTTCGCCGCGCCCGGCAAGACGATGCTCGGGTCTGACTCGCACACGCCGACTCCCGGCGGTCTCGGCGAACTCGCCATCGGTTCCGGCGGTCTCGACGTCGCGGTCGCCATGGGAGGCGGACCGTACTACATCGAGATGCCGGAGATCGTCAACGTCCGGCTCGAAGGCGAACTCCCCGAGTGGGCCACCGCGAAGGACATCATCCTCGAGATGCTCCGTCGTCTCTCGGTGAAAGGCGGCGTCGGCAAGATATTCGAATACTCCGGGCCGGGCGTCGATACGCTCTCGGTTCCGGAGCGCACGACCATCACCAACATGGGGACGGAGCTCGGCGCGACGACCTCCATCTTCCCGACGGACGAGAAGACCGAGGAGTGGCTCGACCGCCTCGGCCGCGAGGACGAGTATGTCGACCTCCAGCCCGACGAGGACGCGGAGTACGACGACGAACTCGTCATCGACCTCTCCGACCTCGAACTGCTCATCGCACAGCCGTCGATGCCGGACAACGTCGTGCCCGTCCGCGAAGTCGCCGGGCAGTCGGTCGACCAGGTCATCATCGGTTCCTGTACGAACGGCGGCTACGAGGACATACTCCCCGCCGCGAAGATGCTCGAAGGTCGCACGGTCGACCGGAAGACGGACATGATCGTCGCACCCGGCTCCAAGCAGGCCTCCGAGATGCTCGCCCGCGAGGGCTGGGTCGCCGAACTGATGGCGGCCGGCGTCAACTTCTCCGAGGCGACCTGCGGCGCCTGTATCGGCATCGGACACGTTCCGGCGTCCGATTCCGTCTCGGTTCGGACGTTCAACCGCAACTTCGAGGGTCGTTCCGGTATCGAGGACGACTCGGTCTACCTCTGCTCGCCCGAAGTCGCCACCGCGGCGGCCATCAAAGGCGAAATCGTCGACCCCCGCGACCTCGCGGACGAACTCGGCGACCTCGAAGACCCCGGCTTCGAACTCGGTGACAGGTACGGCACCAGCGCCGACGACCCCGACCTCATCGCCCCCGACCAGGCCGTGGACGACGAACTCATCAAAGGGCCGAATATCGGCGACGTGCCGCTGAAGGACGAACTCGAATCCGAACTCGAAGGACCGGCCCTGCTCAAGATGCAGGACAACATCACGACCGACCACATCATCCCCGCCACGCAGGATATCCTGATGTACCGGTCGAATATCCCGAAGCTCTCCGAGTTCACCCTCTCGCGCGTGGACGACACGTTCGCGTCCCGCGCGATGGACGCCGACGGCGGGTTCCTCGTCGCCGGCGAGAACTACGGACAGGGTAGCTCGCGCGAACACGCCGCGCTGTGCCCGATGTTCCTCGGCGTGCAGGGCGTCCTCGCCCAGAGCTTCGCCCGCATCCACAAGGCGAACCTGTTCAACTTCGGTCTGCTCCCCCTCGAAATCGACGCGGAGACCTACGAGAAGATAGAGCAGGGCGACGACATCGAAATCGTGGACGACGTGGCCGAAGCGGTTCGCTCCGGTCAGGAGGAGTTCACGGTTCGCGTGAACGACGAGTGGGAGGCGACTGCGACCCTCAACGCCTCCGAGCGCGAACGCCGCATCCTCGCCGACGGTGGCAAACTATCCCACACGAAGAAACAGGCTACATCCGGCGACAGCGGCGCGACCCCCGCCGACGACTAAACAACACGACATTTTTCTGCCGTTCGAACGCCGAGACGAGTGCCGCTGCGGCGCTCGTCTCGGCTCCCGACCGCAGTAAAAGGTCGTGGGGAATGATTTATGCCTCCGCCACGCGCTAGTATCGCAGTATGAGCGAGGTTTCAGCGAGCGTCGGGCGCTACCTCAGCATGATACATCTCGTCAGTCAGCGTGCCGGTCGCCCGGCGAAAACCGGCGAACTGGCGTCGGCCCTCGACGTGAGCGCCGCCAGCGTCACTGAGATGCTCGCCACCCTCGAATCGCGCGACCTCGCGACCTACGAGAAGTACAAGGGTGCGACGCTCACCGACGAGGGCGAGGAGACCGTCCGCGAAGTAATGTGGAAACACTGCCTCGCGGAGAACTTCTTCGCTGACGACCTCGAACTCGACGACCGCGAGGAGGCGCGGGAGATGGGCAACGCGCTCTCCGACGAGGTCGCGGCCAAACTCCGCGAGCGCATCGACCACCCGTGCGCTGGGGAGTGTAACGCACCGCAGAACGAGTACAGCGAGTGCCTCGACGATGTGCGCGACGACGCGCTCCAGTGAGCATCAGACGATATCCCGGTACACCCGTCCGAACACGATTCGCCGGAGCGTCGCAACCGCCGCCGCCTCTTTCCGCTGATACGTGGCGGCGACGACCGTCCCCGCCGCGGGAGCGACGTGCCACGCGACGTACTCCACGTTTTTACTCCCTTCCTCGTAAACGTCGAACTCGGCGGGCACCCCGTTCTCGAACTCCTCGCGCGTTCCGGTGTGGACTTCGAGGAGCGACGCGAAAAGCGCGTCTCGGGCGGTTTCGACCACGTCGCTCGTCACGCGTTCGTCGTACTCCTCGCGGTCGAAGCGCATTGCTTTCGCCGTCTCCTTGACGACGGTTTGCGCCGCCGGGCCGACGACCTCGTACTGTTCTCTCGCGTCTTCCGCGCCGTCCGGAGCGAGCATTCCGTGCGTCTCCATGCGCGGTGATTTCCGGGGCGGGAACTATTCGTTTTCGTCTTCCGCACCGTCCTCGTCTCGCATCTTCTCGGTCATCCGACGCGCCTCGTCCAGAATCGCCCGCGCTTCCGCACCCATCTCGGCGTTCCGGTTCCCGGCGCTCCGCCCGTAGCCACCGGCCTGCTGGAGTTCGTCCTCCAGCCGGTGGTCGTGCCGGTCGTCGACCGTGTCCTCGAACACCTGCGGGTACTCCGTCTCCAGCGCGTGCTCGGTGACGCGCGGCGCGAGTTCGTCGGGGCCTTGGTCGTCCCAACCCGGCGCGTGTTCGTCCAGCCATGATTCGTGCTCGTCGTCGCCCATGATGGCGGCGAACGCGAGGTGGTTGGCGAGGTGCTCCCCGTCGGACTGTGGCGTCTCGCAGACCGGACACGCGAATCCCATGCTCGGTGGTACGGAGCGTGGACGGAAAAACGGTTCAGTCGAGTTCGACCACCATCACGATGGCGTCCTCTCCGTCGCCGTAGTAGCGCGGTACCGTCCGAAGGTAGTGGAAACCGAACTTGCGATACAGGGAGATGGCGCCTTCGTTGCTGGCGCGTACCTCCAGTTTGACAGAGTGTACGCCGTGCGCCTGGAGTCCCGAGAGGGCGCGTTGGAGCAGCGTCCGACCGATACCCTCGCCGCGGCGGGCGGGGTGTACTGCAATGTCCTTGACGTGTCCGAGTCCCCGACCATGGTTCGGAACCAGATCCGCGACGACGTAGCCGACGACCTTCCCCGCGTCCACCGCGACGAGGAACGTGGGTTCGCCCACGAAACGCTCGAACGCCGAGAAGGGCCACGGCTGACTGAACGACGCCTTCTCGATTCGGAAGACGGCGAGCAAGTCAGCGTCCTCTGCGGGACGAATCGTCGGGGAGCTCGCCTCGCTCGCAGTGGTCGTCACATCAGGGGGGTTCGGCACGATGGGATAAAGCCTTCATGCCCGACGAGCTTTTTCTGCGGTCGGGAGCCGAAACCAGCGTAACCAAGGTGTTAGCAAACGTTCCGCGAACGAAGCTCTTGTGCGCCAATCAGAAATCGACAATTTCTGATGAGGTCTTCCGGCGCTTTTGGTCGAGTTCTTCTAGGGAGAGAAGCCGAGACCAGCGCCGTGCGGCGCTCGGTCTATCTCCCTGCGAAAGGTCGATCAAAAGCTGTCCTCACCCCGGTCCGTCGTGCCTCCAGCAGACGCGAAGCGTCTCCTTTCGGCACTCCGTTGGGGGTTCGTCGGCCCGGAAAATCAGAGATTTTCCGGGCGGCGTGCTAGCCCTTCGGCGGTCGTGTCATCGACCGATTTCCGGCGGCTGTGTCGCCTGCCGACCCGTAGTTGACGTCGCCTCTCGATTTCGGCGGTCATCTCGCCACCGCTTGACGCTTCGACACTTCCTTTCGGTTTTAAACGTTCGTCACTACAGTCGAACCATGACCGACGACCTGCGAGACGACTGGCGCGACCACGACTGGTCGGTGCTCGAATCGAAAACGGAGTACGAGACGGGGTGGTACACCGGGGGGTACGACCTCGTCGAACAGCCCGACGGGACGACGAAGAAGTACTACTGGGCGGAGCTACCGCCCGCGGTGGTCGTCCTCGCGGTCGCGGACGGAAACGTCGTGTTCGTCGAGCAGTATCGCCCCGCGATTCGGGAGCGATGTTTGGAGTGTCCCGCCGGAATCGTGGAGGACGGCGAGTCCTACACTACCGCCGGAGCGCGCGAACTCCGCGAAGAGACGGGATTCGAGGCGGACGGTCTCGCCCTGCTCGAATCGTTCTGGGTCGCGACCGGCGTGTTGCGCCACGAGCGCGGCGTCGTCTTCGCGGAGGGGTTGACTCCCGCCGGGCGGGAACTGGACGATAACGAGTTCCTCTCGGTGCAGACGATACCGGTCGAAGACGCCCTCGCCGCCGCCCGCGAGGCACCGGCCAACGACGCGACCATCGAGGCGTTGCTCCTCGCTAGCGAGGCCGGACTGCTCGACGGATGAACTGGGAGCGCCGCGGGCGACGGAGCGTCTCGCTAGGGAAGTACGCGGTGGGGTACGACACCCTTCGGCGACCCGACGGGAAGACGGTTCGGCGCGTCTGGTTCGACCCGCCGGATTCGGTCGCCATCGTCGCCCGTACGGGGGACGAGATCGTCCTCATCGAGGAGTATCGCTCGCGCCTCGGCGAGACAGTGGTGTCCTGTCCGGCGGGTCGCGTCGAACCCGGCGAGTCGTTCGAGGCGGCGGCGAGACGGGAACTCCGCGAGGAGACGGGCTACGAAGCGAGGAACGTCCGACACCTCGAAACGTACTACCCGGCGGCGGGGATGCGAAAGCGCCGAGGTATCGTCTTCGCGTCGGAACTCACACCGGGCCGCCAGCGCCTCGAACCCGACGAGTTCATCGATGTGCGAACCGTTCCGGTCACGGACGCCATCGACGCGGTTCGCGCCGCACCGACGTGCGGTTGGGCGCTCCCGCCGTTACTTCTCGCACGCGAAGAAGGGTTACTCTGATCGGTGTTCGGTACGCTAACCGGCACTACTCCAATCGACCCGCTCGAATCGCCCGGAGCGTCGGCGTGCTCCTCGGCTCCGACGACTCCTCCCGGGTTGGATTCGGAATCGCCGTCACGACCGTCGCTTTTCGTCGAATGAGTGGCATATGGTAACGATTCACAAAAGACTTCGGTCGTTCGACCGGGCCGCTTATTCCGTCGGAGGCCGTAGCCCGCGCTCATGGACGCCGAGATTTCCACGGAGGAAGTCCACGAACTCGTCGAGTCCGACGCGGACGCGCGAATCGTCGATATCCGACCGCAAGCCCAGTTCGACCGCGGTCACATCCCCGGAAGCGTGAACATCCCGTTCCACGCGCTGCCGCAACGAGTCTCAGAACTGGACGACGCCGAGCACGTCGTCACCGTCTGTCCGCTCGGCAAGTCGAGCGTCCAGGCCGCGCGGCTCATCGATTCCTACGAAGGTGTTCCGTCGGACGCCCGCGTCGAGAGTATGGCGGGCGGACTGGACGACTGGGATCACGAACTCCGATCGGCGGACGACGCCGAATCCGACGCGCCGTTCTGACCGGAAAACCGCCGCTTCTGCGACGTTCGATCCGTCGCTCGGCGCGCTACCGAAAACGGTCACAAAGGGGAAGATGCCGCTAACCAGCCCGGAACTCGACCGACTTGCTCGTCAGGCGACGTTGAAGCCTTTGTCGCGCAGGAAATCCTCGACGCGGCCGGTGTGGTTTCCTTGGAGTTCTATCTGACCCTGTTCGACCGTCCCGCCGCAGGCGAACTTCGATTTGAGATCTGAAGATAGACTGTCCAAGTCCACGTCCTTGGGGTCGAATCCTTCGATAATCGTTACCTCTTTTCCGTAACGGCGCTCGTCGATGCGGATGGTGATCTGCTGGGATTCTTTTGCGACGTCTTCGCAGACGCAAAGCTCCTGAGGCAGCCCGCACGTCGAGCAGACTTCCGACATTACGCATGGGGCTACGAAAGCAACCTATTAAACATTGTCGGGTATGTTTCCATGTCGAGAGGTCGTTATCCGCTCACGTTTCAACGCCTCGACTCGCGGACGATGTCGTCCACAATCGACACCGCCTCGTCCGCGTGTTCGCTCGTCACGGTGCCCGCGTAGCGCGCCTGTTCGTACAGCGCACCCACTCGTCGTGCTCGCTCGTCGACACCGACGTGGGAGAGCGCGTCGATGTACTCGCGGGGCGTCTCGCCCGGTCGTCGCTCGCGGTGTTTCCGAGAGAGGTGGTACTCCAGCCTGTCGAACGCGCGCTCCACGTCCGTCTCCGGGTCGTCGCGCGGTTGCCAGCGCACCCACGCCGTACGATAGATGGTTCCGAGGACGCCGGTTCGTCGCGCCGTGAGCAGCAGTCCGGCGCCAAGCAACCCGCCGTACAGCAGTTGCTCCGTCGACGGCATCTGGATGGGAATCCTGCCACCAGCGGCGGTCGTGCCCGCCAACGTGTTCGTCGTCCCGCCGCTCGTCCTGGGCGCGATGGCGTCGTTGCCGCGCTGACCGCGGTCGGGTCGGGGGCCGTTGCTCACGTCGCTCGTCGTTTCGTTCTCGTCCGTCGACGCTTCGGTCGTGGTAGTAGTGGTCGTCGGCTCCGGCGTCCACGTTCTGTTCTCGCTCCCGCCGGCGTCGACGTTGCTCATGTTGTTCGCGCGGGCTTCTTCGACCACCGACTGTTCGGCGTCCGACCGCGGGCCGGACGGCGTCGGGTCGAATCGAACCCAACCGACGTTCGGGAAGTACACCTCGACCCACGCGTGCGCGTCGAGACCGCGGACGACCCACTTATCCTCGGCCACCCGTTGTCCCGGCGTGTAGCCGGTGACGAATCGCGCTGGGATGTCCTGCGTCCGTAGCATGGCGACCATCGAGGTGGCGTAGTAGACGCAGTAACCCTTCTCCATCTCGAAGACGAACGAGTCCGCCACGTTCCCGTTCGGCTTCTGCACGTCGAGCGAGTATCGCTTGTTCTCTTCGAGCCACCGCTCGATGGCGATGGCTTCCTCGTAGGGGTTGTCCGCTTCGGCGGTTATCTCGTCCGTCCGTCGTTCCAATCTATCCGGCGTGTTCGCGGGAAGTCGCGTGTACCGGTTTTCAATGGTTGAGGGGTAGTCCGTCCCGGCGTCTCGCAACTGTGACGGGCTTTTCGTGGGGACGCGACTGACGACGCTGTACGTCTCCCCTTTCGTCAGCGCGTTCTTCGGTGAGAAGCTTCCGGCGCTCCCGATTCGCACGTTGCCTTTCTGGTTTCCGATGACCCGTATCGGCTTCCACGCGGTGGGCATGGCGTCGACGCGGTTTGCTTCGACGGTGAACGTCTGGCGCACTTCGTACGAACTCCCCAGCGGCGGTGACTGCTGTTCGTAGGATCGACTGCCGTCGGTTCGCATCCAGTTACTCCCGGTGTAGCGGTCGTAGGCGGCGACCCGCCAGTACGCCCAGCGGTTCGCCGTCACCGTGTACTGTACCTTCGGCGAGAGTTCGATGCTCCCCTGTACTGCGACGTGTCGCTCGTTACTGATGAGGCCGCCGCTCCCGCCGGAGCCACCGCCGCCGCTCGGGAGGATCGGACTCACGCTCCCGCCCGGAACGACGCTCACGGTCGTCGAGAGGAGTACCATCGCAACCAACGCCACCGCCAGCACGTCCACCTGCGCGACGGTGCCGCCGTACCGAGCCATCGTTCCGAACGCGATGATGCCGAGGATACCGAGCATCCCCGTGAGCGTCACGAACGACCCGGCGTCGCTGGTGAGGACGAAGAAGCCGAGCGCCGCCCCGCCGCTGGCGGCGGCGAGCACGTACCGTCGCCGGAAGACGAGATACCATGGGACGAATGCGGTCGCCGGCGCGACGCCCAGCGCCCACGTCCCGACCGCACGCATCTGGAGGATCGACAGCCCGGTCAACAGCGCCACGTTGTCCGCGACGATGCGGCCGGTTTGGGAGAGGTTCGCCTGCGGCACCGTCGAGTAGTAGCTGAGCAACCCGCCGCCCAGTAGCACCCCGCCGAGCACGAACGCCGTCCACGTCGGGAGTTTGCGCGCCAGTATCGTCGCCCCGACGAGCGCACCGGCGACGAACAAGAGCAGGTCGTCGGTGCCTCCCACCACGTTCGTGATGTAGTAGAAGATCTTCAAGTACGACGCGATGAGCACCGCCGTCGAACCGACGGCGAACCAGTGGAAGGGGACGGCGACGCCGCCGAAATGGAACGCACCGTCCTGTGCCGTGCTCATCGTCGCTCACCCCCAGAAGACTTGCGACGCTCGTCTTCCGACGTTCGCGATACGTCCGACTTGTTGGTTCGCTCACCACCGTCGGTTCGCACCGCCTGGGCCGCCGAACCGGCCGTTCCGCCGGTGGCGAACTCCTCGAACGCGACCGTGCGACCGGCGAACCGGATTTCTGCGTCCTCGCACTCGGTTGCCCCGCGGACGACGATATCCGCCCGCTCTCGGTCGCGTTCGTAAACCCGACCGCTCTCCATGTGCGCGAGCAAGGTGAGTACGTTCGTCTGCTGCCCCTCGTTGAAGTCGGGGGCGACGCGGCCTTCCGGGGTCGTCATCCCGACGGCGACGCCGGCATCGAGAAGCGCCGCCGCGATGCTCGCCGCCGCGTCCGCGACGACGTCGACCCGGCCCGCGTTGGCCTCGGCGCTGATCTCGACTCGTTGTCGCTCCTCTTCCGTTTCGAACTTCCGAACGAGTAGGCCGTCGTCCGGTCGCTTCGCACTCGATTTCCAGTGTACGTCCCGAAGCGGGTCGCCGCGCTGGTACTCGCGGAGTTGGTCGAACTCGCGTCGCGCCGCGACGCCGAGACTCTCTTCGAACGCGGTCACCGTTTTCACGTCGTCTATCCGTTTGATCCGCGGGAAAATGAGTATCGACTCCCGCACTTGGTGGGTGAACGTTCGCCGAAACAGGCCGAACACGTCCTCCCCGACCACGCGAACGGGGCCGATGGCCTGTTCGCCGCGCTCCGCGAGGCGAACGTCGAACGTCAGCGTCGTCTCGCCGATGCTGGCGTCGACCGGTTCGCCTGAGTGTTCGAGTCCGTCCGCGAACCGTAACGAGACGCTTCCGGCGAAGGGATCGGGAGCCGAGAAGTCGAGTTCGACGGTCGCCTCGTCGCCGCGGAATCCGACGCTCGGCGCCGTCACGTCGAGGTCGGGGTGGTCGGTTCGTTTCAACTGGACGTACCCGACGATGAGCGCGACGAGGAGCGGGCCGACGACGGCGTTCAGCGACCGCGCGCCGAACGCGAACGCCAGCACGATTCCGGCGACGCCCACGACGACGAACACCTGCCCGCGTCGCGTCAGCATCTCACTCCACCGGAACGTTGTCGAGGGCGTTCTGCACGACAGCGTCGCCCTCGTCGCCACCCATCGCGCCGGTGTCGCTGCGGATGCGGTGGGGGAGCACCGTCACCGCTTCCAGTTTCACGTCGTCGGGGACGACGTACTCCCGTCCTTCGAGGACGGCCCGCGCCTGCGCCGCCCGGAGCAGAGCGATAGACCCGCGCGGACTCACGCCGAGCCGACTGCGGTCGCGGGTGTAGTTCGACAGTCGAGTGACGTAATCGCGAACCGGCGGCCGAACGGTCACGTTTGCGATGGTCGCTCGCGCCCGTCGAATGTCGCTCGCGCTCGCCACCGGGTCGAGTCGCCGAATGGGGTGTTCGCCCACGATGCGCCGGAGCACTTCGGACTCGTCCTCCGGACTCGGATAGCCGAGCGAGAGCTTCTTCATGAATCGGTCTACCTCGGCGACCGGCAGTTCATAAGCCCGGTCTTGCTCGACCGCGTTCTGAGTGGCGATGACCGTGAATGGGTTCGGCACGTCGTGGGTCGTTCCGTCGATGGTGACCTGCTCTTCTTCCATCGCTTCCAACAGGGCCGACTGCGTCTTCGGCGGCGCGCGGTTGATCTCGTCCGCGAGGACGACGTTGCCGAAGATGGGTCCGGCCTGAAACTCGAACTCGTTGGTCTTCTGGTTGTAGACGTTGACGCCGGTCACGTCCGACGGGAGGAGATCGGGCGTGAACTGCACTCGCTTGAACGAACAGTCGATAGAGCGCGCCAGCGACCGGGCCAACATCGTCTTGCCAACGCCCGGCACGTCTTCCAACAGGAGGTGGCCCCGTGCGAGAATCGTCGTGAGGATGTGTTCGGCCACGTCGTGCTGACCGACGATGACGTGTTCGATGTTCCCGATGATTCGCTGTGCCAAATCCGCTGCGTCTTCGATGGAGAGTGGGTCTGCAAACTCGTCTGTCGGTCGTTCCACGGAAGTCGGCTCGGGTTCTTTGTTAGCTTCCTTCATGCTCTGAGTGCGGCGGTTAGATCGAGACGGGTGGTCTTAGTCCCGGAGACGCCAATGCTGGCGTCTCCTCGTTACTCGTACTATGGGGACGTACCTTTGTAACTTTTGTCGCTACTCAAAGAGGAGTACACGTTTCGGTTGAATACTTTGTGGATTAGTGACTCTACCCAGTCGGCGCGGAAACTGGCGCGGACGTCTCGTCGATTCCGTCGTCAGTGCGCGACGAGCGCGGGCCGAACGGTACGACCCGTGTCCTGCTACCACTCCTTGCAGTCCGAACAGACCATCTCGTCGTCGTCCAACCATCGTTGTTCAACCGACTCGCCGCAGCACTCGCACGCCGTTCCGTCGGGCGTCCACCCGTACGTCGCGCTGGCCGGTTCGACGTCCGACTCACCGCGCGCGGCGGATTTCGAGCCTTTCTCGGCTTCCGCGACGGACTCGGAGGTTTCGCCGACCTCTGAGTCCGCTCCGATCGATTTGGACGTTTCTCCGTCGTCCTCGTCCGAACTGACGGACTCGGACGCTTCACCGTCCGCCTCGTCGGTTTTCCCCGTCACGAACTCCGACAGCGACGTATCCTCTGACACGTCCTCGCCTACGAAGCCTCCCGTCGTAAGCGTGACGGAGCAAACAAGTACCCCCAGTACGGACGTTCGACCATGGCAGGACTCATCGCAAACGTCACCGAAATGATTCGCCTGTTTACCGACATCGCGGCGGTGAACCCCGTCTCCGCGTTCCTTCTGCTCGTCGGGGTGCTCCTCATCGGCTTCTCGTCGCTCTTCTTCGGCTACCTCGCCCTCGGCGGCCTGGTGTCGCCGCTCATCCCCGATTCGCCCGGTCGAGCGCCGCCGCGGTGAGGCTCACGGCTTCGTCGCGGTCGGGACCGAGCGGCGACCCGGCGACGAAACTGTCCGCGTAGTCGAGAACGGCGGCGATTCGGTCGGCCACCGTCCCCGGCGTCCCGGCTATGCAGAACACGTCTATCATCTCGGCCGTCACTCGTTCGAAGGCGGCCGAGAAGTCGCCCGCTTCGATTCTCTCGCCCACTTCTTCGGCTCGTTCGCGGTCGATTCCGTGTCTGTCGAGCACCGGCTCTGCCGCGCCACCGGCGACGAACGCGACCGGCGGCCGGGCGGCCTCGCGCGCATCGTCTTCGTCCTCGGCGACGCTCACGCAGGCGTAGGCCGCGAAGTCGAACTCGCCACGGTCGTCGGATCGCTCGTCCAACCCCTCCGCGATTCGCTCCGCGGCCCACGCGAAGTCGCGGGGGTGTGCGGCGTTGACCAGCGCGCCGTCGGCGTGCTTCGCGCTCATCCGGAGCATGTGCGGCCCCTGCGCGCCGACGTACACTGGAATCTCGCTCGCCGAGTAGTTCAGCCCTGCTTCCCGCGCGGTGAAGGTCCCGTCGTGGCTCACGCGCTCCCCAGCCCAGAGGCGCTTCGACACTTTCATCGTCTCCAACACGCGCCGCAGGGGGCGATCTCGGTCGATGCCGAGGTTTCGCAGGGTCGAGCGGTCGCCCGCGCCCAACCCGCAGACCGCCCGCCCGTCGCTGGCTTCGTCGATGGTTGCGATGCGGGAGGCGAGGGCGACGGGGTGGGTTTCGTATGGGTTGATGACGCCCGGCCCAAGATGGATGTCCTCGGTCGCCGCCGCGACGCGGGAGAGGACGGCGAAGGGGTCGCGGTTGTTGTAGTGACTGCTGGCGAACAGCGCGTCGAATCCCTCGCGTTCCGCGCGCTCGCCGAGGGCGACCAGTTCGGCGACGGGCTGTTCCGGCGCGAGTTCAATCCCGCGCAAACTCCCACCCCCGAAGTGCCTGCCGGACGAAGTCGCCCTCGACCGCCCGGAAGAGCTTCTCGCTCCCCTCGTGATTGCCGAACTCCCAGTCCCGGACGACGACGACCGGAAGCCCGTCGTCCCCTTCGCCGGTCACGAGGTTGGCCGCGGAGGCGAGCTCGTCCACGACCGACTCCACCGTCACTTCGAGTTCGTGGCCGTCCCTGTCGCGCTCGCCGCGCCAGTCCCTGCTCGCGGGCATTCCGGCCCAGCCGAGGGCGACGCCGCGCTGGCCGTGCCGAAACGGTCGCCCGCAAGTGTCGGTGACGACGACCGGCACGTCCGCCGAGAGAGCCTCTCGAATCCGCGCGGCGCTCTCGCTCGGTCGTTTCGGGAGCAAGAGGAGGTCGGCGCTCCCGGTGTTCGACCGGTCGATTCCCGCGTTGACGCCGACGTGGCCGAACCGCGTCGCGGTGAGCAGGAAGGGCGCTTCCACGATTATCTCCGTGCTCTCTTCGAGCACGGCCTGCGCGAATCGTGGGTCCTTCTCCTCGCCCGAAATCTCGGCGAGGCGGGCCGCCAGTTCCTCCGCCCGCGGACTCGCCGGGAACTCCTCGAGGTCGAACGCGCGCCCTTCGGCCTTCGAGACGATCGTGCTCGCTACCAGCAGTACGTCGCCGGGTTCGAGGTCGACGCGCTCCTCGACGAGCGCCGCGATGTCGTCGCCGGACTCGACCTCCGGAATCCCCGGTACCGCGAAGACATTCATGCTCGGTCGTTGGTGCGCCCGGATAAAAACCCGCCCGAAACTGACGAATCCGGTCAGCTTTCATGCGTCTGCACGCTCACCTCGCCGTCTTCGACGGTTGCGACGAGCATCGTCGCCTTTCGAGCGGGAGCCGCTCCGGTCGCGCTCCCCGGATTGAGCAGGCGCACGCCGTCGACCGCGTCATCCATCACCTCGTGCGTGTGCCCGGCGATGCCGACCGCACCGACCCCCGACCCGTCTACCGACTCCCTCGCCGCCTCTCGAACCGTCTCCGCGACCCGGTCTCGATACCCCCGTTTCGGCCCGGTTCCGTGCGTCACGACGAACGCGACGCCCTCTATTTCGAGCGTCGCCACCTCGGGTAACTGCAACGAACGCGGGTCGGTGTTTCCGGCGACCGCGGTGAGGTTGCCGTCCGTCAGTTCGTGCACCGACGCCAGCGCGTCCGCCGAGTCGAAGTCCCCCGCGTGAATCGTGTGGTCCGCGCGCTGGATTCTGGTTCGAACCCAGTCGGGGATGCGATTCGCACGCGAGGGGATGTGAGTGTCGCTGATGACGGCGACCCGGAGCATGGTCGTCGTTTCGACGTGCCGGGGGAAAAGCGTTCGAGGTCGTTTCGCCCAGAACGCTTTTTTCCCCGCTTTCGAAGACCCTCATATGGTTCGTCGCTCCCCTCGCCGCGATTTCCTTCGCGTCGCCGGTGCCGGTCTGCTGGCGATGGGGGGCGGTTGTAACGCCCTTCGGAGCAGTACCCGGTGGACGGTGGAACTAGACGGATTGCTCTCGCGCATCCCCGCCCAGTACGACGACGGACTCGTCGTCGGGAGCACGCACGTCGCCGACAGCGAACTCGGAACCGTCACGTTCGACGGCGAGTACGACCGGGTGACGAAACTCCCCCGAACCACCTCGTCTCCGGTACTCCGCGGGAACACGGCGTACGTCGAAGCCGACGGCGTCGTCTGCGAGGCGTCGTTGAACGCCGACGGCTTCGAGCGATTTGACACCGAGTACCTCTCGTTCGGCTGGTTCCCTCCGGCGATAGCCGGGTCTCGCATGTTCATCGCCGGATTCAGCGGCCGGGTGAAGAGTTTCGGCCTGTTCGCGCTCGACCTGGACGACCGGCAGGTTGCATGGCGACGCGCCTTCGGCGAGTGGCCGACGGCGGTCACGACCGACGGCGACGGCGTGTTCGTCAGCAGCTCCGCCGGCTACGTGCGAGCGTACGCCGCGGACGACGGCGAACACCGATGGACGCACGCCACGAGCGAGAACGCTCGTGTCGTCTGCGACCGCGGAACCGTCTTCGTCGCGTCGAACGACGGCGTGACGGCGCTCTCGCACGACGGGAGCGAACGCTGGTACAGGCGCGTCGTCGGGAACGCCGCGACGGTTCCGGCGGTGACGAAATCGACGGTGTACGCGGCGCTGTCGGTCGGTTCGGGCGGAAACCGGACGACGATGGCGGCGAGTCCGTACCTGTTCGCGTACGACCGTAAATCGGGGAGAAAGCGGTGGCGGAAGGCGCTTCCCGCGAGTCCTTCGACTCCTCTATCGGCCGTCGACGGGACGGTGGTCGTCGGAACCATCGACGCTGAAGGGGACGGGGATCTGCTTTCCGTCTACGACGAGGGCGGCGATCGACGACGGCGGTACGACGTCGAGAGCGGAATTCGGATGCGGCCGATGCTTCGCGGCGGGACGGTCGTCGCCGGTAGTTTCGACGGCGTCATCTCGGCGTACGAACTGTAGGTCGGCCGCTCGTCCACTCCGCTCCATCCCACAGGTTCAACTCCCGAGAGACCGACGATTCGACCATGGACGAAACCCACGTCGTCACCTGCTTCCTGCGTCACCGGGGCGAAGTACTCCTCCTCCGGCGAAGCGACGAGGTCGGATCGTACTCGGGTCGGTGGGGCGGCGTCGCCGGGCACGCGGAGGGCGACCCGGACGCTCTCGCGCGCGAAGAAATCGAGGAGGAGACCGGCCTGCTCGACGCTTGCGAGTTCGTTCGCTCGGGCGACTCGTTCGACGTGGTGGACGAATCGCTCGACGCGCGGTGGGTCGTCCACCCTTACCTGTTCGACAGCGCGAGTCGAGACGTGACGATAGACTGGGAGACGACCGAGGCGGCGTGGGTTCCGCCGACCGAAATCCTGCGGCGGGAGACGGTTCCCGACCTCTGGACGTCCTACGAGCGTGTCGCCCCCTCCGTCGAATCGATCGCCGAAGACGCCGAACACGGTTCGGCGTACATCTCGATTCGCGCCCTCGAAGTCCTCCGCGACGGAGCGGGAGCACTCGCCGTTCGCGGTGGCGATCGGGACGACGACTGGGACGAACTGGCCAGTCTCGCACGCGACCTGCTCGACGCCCGCCCGAGCATGGCAGCGTTGGAAAACCGGGTGAACCGTGCGATGGCCGAAGCGAACTCGGAAATGGACTCCGCGGAAACAGACTCCGCGGAGGCGAACTTCTCGGAGGCGGTCGAGCGATCGGCCGTCGACGAAATCGACCGCGCCTATCGCGCGGACGAGGAGGCGACCGAGGCGGCACGCGAGTTCGTCGCCGACATCGCGGTCCTCACGCTCTCGCGGTCGGGGACAATGCTCGACGCGCTCCCCGCAGCAGAGCGCGTCTTCGTCGCGGAATCGCGGCCGGCGTGCGAGGGCGTCGGCGTCGCGGAATCGCTCGCGTCCGAGACGGACGTGACGCTCCACATCGACGCCGCGACGGCGCACGTGCTGGCGACCGAGGAGGTGGATCGCGTGGTCGTCGGCGCAGATTCGGTGCTCTCGAACGGCGACGCGGTGAACAAGACCGGAACGCGGACGGCGGCGCTGGCGGCGAATCGCGAGGGCGTGCCGGTGTTCGTCGTCGCCGCGACCGACAAGGTGCGAACCGACGACGACCCGGCGCTGGAATCGGGCGACCCGGAGGCGGTGTACGACGGGGAGGCGAACCTGTCGGCGCTGAATCCGACGTTCGACGTGACGCCCCGCGACCTGGTGTCGGGCTACGCGACAGAGCGCGGCGTGCTCGGACGTGAGGAGCTATCGGAGGTGGCCGAGGAACTGCGCGAACTGGCCGAATGGGACGAGTGATAAGAGTCAAATTGCTCGGGTAGCTATCTCCGACCGGGCGGCGGTGACGAAAGTTACCCCCTCCGAGCCCCTTGTGACGAGGCCTTCTCCCGAGCCGCCCCGTTCCGAAGATTCAATCCATAGCCGCGAGTACCCATCTCCATGCAGATTTCCCATATCGGAGTTCACGAATCGGTCGGAGCCGTCTTCCCGCCCGAGCAACTCCGCGACGCGCTCTCGTCCATCGACTCGCGAGCGGTCGTCGTGGGCGACGATGTGGACGAACTGGCCGGGTGTGATGCCGTAGTTACGTTTGCCTACCGCGAGGAGTTTCTCGACGCCGGGATTCGGTGGGTACACTCGATTCAGGCGGGCTACGACCGGTTCCCGCTCGACGAGTTCGAGTCGGAGGGCGTCGTCCTGACGAACAGCACGGGCATCCACGGCACCAGCGTCGGCGAGACGGCGCTGGGGATGATGCTGTCGCTCGCCCGCCGACTGCACGCCTACGCCCGCCAACAGACGGAGCGTGAGTGGAGCCGTCCCGAGTGGGACGAAGCGTTCACGCTTCAGGACGAACCGCTGTGCGTCGTCGGTCTCGGAACGTTGGGGCAGGGAATCGCAAAGCGGGCGGACGCCGTCGGGATGCACGTCACGGGCGTCCGGCGCTCGGCGGAGTCAGTTCCGCACGTCAGCGAGGTGTTCGCCACCGACGACCTACGCGAGGCCATCGCGGATGCTCGGTTCGTCGCGCTGGCGACGCCCTTGACCGACGAGACGCGAGGGCTGATGGGCGACGCCGAGTTCGACGCCATGCGCGAGGACGCTTTCTTCGTCAACGTGGCTCGCGGGAAGTGCGCCGACGAGAGCGCCCTCGTCGCGGCCTTACAGGAGGGAGAAATCGCGGGTGCGGCCCTCGACGTGTTCGAGGAGGAACCGCTCCCCGACGACTCACCACTCTGGGGGATGGACGAGGTGCTCGTGACGCCCCACGCCGCCGCCGCGGAGATCGACTACTACCGGCACATCGCGGAGCTGGTGCGGGGGAACGTCCGACACATCGACGCCGGCGAGGAGTTGGTCAATCGGGTCGTGTAGAAGGGGTGAGGTTCCGCGCTCTCCGTGCCGAGGACGTGGGAGAGTCACCTACTCTCGGTTTCGAAATCGGCGCAACGCAGTCAGTCCGAGCACGGAGAGGCCGGCGGCGCCGAATCCGAATCCCGGTTGTTCCGTCGTCGACGCGGTCGATTCGTTCTTCGGAGCCGAGATCGCGCCGCCGGTTCCGTTGCCGCCGGGGGTGAGCGGCGGCGGATTCTCCTGCTCGCCGGCGCGATTCGGGAAGGTGTAGAGCGCCCCCTTCCCGTTGGCGTGCCGACCCATACTTCCGGCGACGAAGAAGTCGTCCGAGACGCGCTGGGCCGTCCAGAACGAGGTCTTCTTCGGGTCGCGCCACCACGCGAGTTCTCGCAGGTTCGCCGGGTCACTTATGTCGAACAGCTTCACACCGCCCTGATACCACGAGGTGTAGAGGCGGTCGCCCGCGATGTCGAAGTTGTGCGAGGTCGTCCACTGACCGGACGCCCCGGCCCCGCCGGTGCAATCGTGACACTTTCCGTGCGCCGACGCGACGCCGATGGGGAGGAGGTTCGGAAGTTGGAGGTCGTAGGTCGGGTCTTTCGACTCCGGTGCCGGAATCTCGGACAGTTTCTTTGGCTGTCGGAGGTTCGACACGTCCCAGAGTTCCATCCCGCCGGGGCCGTTGCCGCCCTTCCCGTCCGTGTCCCACGCCTCCTTGTTGCAGACCAGCAGCGACCCGTCTTCGTTCGTCCTGACGTAGTGGTCGTTGCCCGGCAGGCCGATGACGGTGTCGTGTTCCTTCTCCGACGGAATCTTTGCGAGTTCGTTCAGCGGTCGTCCACCGAAGTGCGCGAGATGGGAGGGGTTCTTTGGGTCGGACACGTCCACGACCCACATCCCAGCATCCCACTGCGCGAGGTACGCTTTTCCGTCCCGAACCCACACGTCGTGGAGCGACCGAACCCACGAGTCCACCTTCGACCAGTTCGAATCCGCGTCGAGCATCGACCACCGACCGACCTCCTTCGGGCTGTCGTTCGACGTATCCACCATCACGAGAGGGTTTCCGTCCCCGTCGTTGCCGGTGAGGTAGGCCATCCCGTCGGCGAACATCGCGTTGTGGATGGGGAACTCCGTCTCGTGAAACGCCACTCGCTCGGGGTTCGCCGGGTCGCTCACGTCGTACAGTGCGAACCCGTGGAGCACGTTGTCGCCGACCGGATTCGCCGGACCGGCGACGAGGAGACGGTCGCCGTCGACTTTCACGTCCCATATCTCCGAAAGTGGGCCCCCCGTCTTCCCGCTGAGCAAGTCGCGTCGCTCCGCCAACACGGTCGGGTTCGCCGGGTCGCCAATACCGACCGTCGCGAAGCCATCGGTCGAGGCAACGAAAGCGGTCTTCCCGTCGCTCCCGACGACCGCTTCTTTGGCGTTTCGGACGGCGACGCTGCCGAGCGGACGATACGGTTCGCGGGCGACACTCACACCGGACGCAAACAGAGTCGCGCTGCCACCCCCCACGGCGGCGGTACGGAGGAACTCTCGCCGTCGCATATCTCGATAATAGGGCGCGAGGAGAATAAAGGCGCGGGTGCCGAAACTAACGCACTTTCGATTGGTCTCCGGTGCCGTCGGTCAGCGCGCTCGCTATTGCGCCTTTCAGCACAACTTCGTCGCCGAGCGTCGTCAGTTGCACGTCCGGAACGTTGTTGAACACGAGGTCGTCGAGTCGCTCTCGAATCGGGTCGACGACCAGTTCCTCGTTGTTGAGCACCACGGCCCCGCCGAGGTAGACGACGATGGGCGCGTACGCCTGCGCGACGTTCGTCACGCCCACCGCGTTCCAGTGAGCGACCCGGTCGATGACGCGCTCCGCGAAGGCGTCGGTTTCTGCGTGGTCAAACACGTCCTTCGCCGAGAACTCCGGGTCGGAGAGCGGTAGGCTAGTCTCGACCGATTCTCCGTCCTCGGCGAGCATCCGAGCGTACTCGGGGATGTTGTTTCCCGAACAGTACGCTTCCCAGTGCCCGTCGCGCCCGCAACCGCAGGTGCGCCGCCCCCGCGAATCGACGACCATGTGGCCCATCTCGCCGGCGTTGCCGTCCCACCCGGAGAGGACGTTGCCGTCGACGGCGACGCCCGCACCGATACCGCTCGAAATCGTGATGTAGGCCATGTCGTCGGGGTTACGCTCGCTGTGAAATCGTTGCCCGATGACGCCCGCGTTGGTGTCGTTGTGGAGGTACACTCGGTCGCTGGCGATGAGCTTCCCGACTGGTCCCGTCAGCGGGATTCGGTCGATGGTGTCCGGCAGGTTCGCCGGATTCTCAACCGCCCCTTCGGCGAGGTCGAGCGGACCGATACTGCCGACACCTGCCGCCCGAAGCTCGGTCGGCTGGATGCCCGCGTCAGCACACGCCTCCCGCAAACTGTCGAGTACCGCTTCCGTGACTGCGATGCCGGCCGGACCCTGTGGCGTGTCGCAGTCGGTCGTGCTGACGACGTTGCCTTCCTCGTCGGCGACCGCCGCTCGGATGTTGGTCGCTCCCAAGTCTACGCCCGCGTAGTAGGCCATTATTCAGATGGACAGAGGTTATCGGGTACACTTAACTACAAGCATTTACTCGCCACCGAGTTCTATTCGTCCCACAGTCGCGGGAAAACATCGGACGTTGTGACGGTGGCGCGGGTTATCTCAATCATCTCGCACGAACGTCACCGGACAAGGCGCCGAGAGGATGACTTCCTGCGCGGTACTTCCGAACACCGCCTTCCCGGTGGGCGAGCGCTTTCGACCGCCAACGAAGACGCTGTCGGCGTTCACGTTCTCCGCGAGGTCCACGATGGTCTCGCCGTGTTCGCCCACGGCGCCGCGAATCGCGTACCCCACGTCCGCATCGTCCAGCGAGTTGGCGAGCGAGCGAATAGTCGCGTGTCGAGCCGCCACCTCGTCCGAGTTCGGCTTTCCGGAGGGGTCGTAGTCGAGCTGCTCGATCACGTCGTCGAACTCTTCGTCGGTGAAGACGTGCGCGAGCACCACTGTCGCTCCCGTCGGCCCGGCTACGTCCGCGACCGCGGACGCGAGTTTGTCGGTACGGTCTGCATCGCCCGGTCCCACGGCGAGCAGAATCGTCTCGATTGCCATGGTATCACCTTTCCACGCAGAATATTAAAGTTGGGGGCGTTAACTCGGAATTGAAAAAACGCGGACATCAAGATAGTTTATCCGGCACCTCCAAAGGGGACGCATGATCGCGCCAGATCTCGACGGACGAGTCGCACTGGTCACCGGAAGTTCGAAGGGCATCGGTCGGGAGCTACTCCTCTCGCTCGCCGACTGCGGGGCCGACATGGCGGTTCACTATCGGTCAAGCGACGAGACGGCGCGGGCGGTCGTCGAGAGCGCCCGTCAACGAGGCGCGGACGCCACGCTCGCGCAGGGCGACGTGACCGACCCCGCCAGCGTGAACGACCTCTTTTCGACCGTCGAAGCCGACCTCGGGTCGGTGGACGTGCTGGTGAACAACGTCGGCCCCTTCGCGCCCGACCATTGGGAGGAGATTTCGTTCGAGCGGTGGAACGCGGTGCTCCACGGAAACATCAACGGAACCTACCTCTGCTCGAAGCGGGCGCTCCCCGAAATGCGCGAACGGGGGTTCGGACGCATCGTCAACGTCGGCTATTCGAGTTCGGAGAAGGGACTGGTCAACCCCGAGAACACACCCTACTTCATCGCCAAGGCGGGCGTTCTAATGTTCACGCGGATGCTCGCCGCCGACACGCAGGACGACGGCATCACCGTCAACGCGGTCTCGCCCTACGTGGTCGAGAACTCCGACGTGTTCCCCGACGACCTACCGCGGGGGCGGCCCGCCCGATTCGAGGACGTGACGCAGGCGGTGCGCTTCTTCCTGGACGAGGACAGCAACTACCTGAGCGGCGTGAACGTCAAAGTCGACGGGGGCTGGCTGCCGGAGACGGTCTGAGTCCCGACGCCGTCCGACGTCCGTCCTCGTTCAGTTCCCCTCCAGCGCGTCGATGGCGACCGCGCCGACGACGAGCGCTGTGTTTGATATCGTTCCCGGATTGTCGATGCGGATGTCGTAGCGGTCGCGGATGGAGAACTGCCCCGCAATTTCGCCGATTGGTTCGCCGTCCGACGTCGTGATGGAGTACTTGTGCGGGATGAACGAGAGAACGTCGACGAGCGACCGCAGCGCTTCGAGCACCGCGCTCCGGGACGCGACTTCTGCGATCACGGTTCCGTCGGGACGCTTGATCGTCCAGCGGTGGTGGAAGAAGGTGAAGTTCTTGCTCAGCACCAGAATCGGTTCGTCCGACCCCTCTTCGGTGAGGACGTAGTCACCTGCTACGTCGAGGATGTTCTTCGCCTTCACCCGGAAAACGACGTTCCCGTCCGGGTCGAAAAACGGAAACTCCTCTTTCATCTTCATCATCTTCTGTTTCGACTTCAGGACGAGATTTCCGTCCGCGTCGTACACCTTGTACTTGTTCCGGAAGTGGCTCTGTTCGACCGTGTACTCGTTCCCGTCGAGGACGATGCCGCCGATGCCGTGCTCCCCGGTGATGTCTTCCATCGTGGTTGGTTTGCCGCGGGTTAGTATTTAAAATTGAGGGCGGTTCGGTTGCTCGAAGCGTCACTCGCTCCCGTCAGCGGGCAAATCGCCGGCGTCCACCTCGGCGCGGCGTCGAATCGCGCGTTCGATGAACTCCGGCGGGAGAGACTCTATCTCGCCCGCCTGCACCCGCCAGAGGTTCGCGTAGAGGCCGTCGAGCGCCAAGAGTTCGTCGTGTGTTCCGCGTTCGACCACGCGGCCTTCGTCCAGAACGACGATCTCGTCCGCGTCCTTGATGGTCGAGAGGCGGTGGGCGATGGCGAACGTCGTCTTCTCGCGGACGAGATGGGCGAGGCTGCGCTGGATGAGCGCTTCGGTCTCCGTGTCGACATGACTCGTCGCCTCGTCCAGCACGAGGATGTCAGGATCTTTAAGTATCGTCCGCGCGATGGAGAGGCGCTGGCGTTGGCCGCCGGAGAGTTTCACCCCGCGCTCGCCGACCTTCGTCTCGTACCCCCCCGGCAGATTCGTGATGAACTCGTGGGCTTCGGCGGCCTTCGCCGCCTCCTCTATCTCCGCGTCGGTCGCGTCGAACGTGCCGTATTCGATGTTCTCTTTCACCGTCCCGTAGAAGAGGAACGGTTCCTGACTGACGTAGCCGATGGCGCGCCGAAGGCTCCGGAGGTTCACGTCGCGGATGTCTGTACCGTCGATGCGAATCGCACCCTCGTCCACGTCGTACATCCGGAGCAGGAGTTTGAGGACGGTGGATTTGCCCGCGCCGGTCGGGCCGACCAGCGCGAGGGTGTCGCCGCGCCCGACGCGCAGATCGACGTGCGAGACGACCGTCTCGTCCGCGTAGCCGAAACTCACGTCGTCGTACTTCACGCGCGCGTCGGTGACGACCAAGTCGGGTGCCTCCGCGCTCGCTTCCAGCGACCCCTGCTCGTTCATCAGATCGAACACCCGCACGCTCGACGCCTTGGCCCGCTGATACATGTTGATGATCTGGCCGAATTGCGCCATCGGCCAGATGAACTGCTGACTGAGGACGATGAACGTGACGAACTCGCCCGGGTCGAGCGTCCCGGTGAACGGTCCCGGCGCTCCCGCGAGCAGCCAGAATCCGCCGACGCCGAAAGTGATGGCGAACCCGATTCCGGTGAGAACGCTCAGTCCGGGGAAGAACGTGATTCGCGTCCTGATGGCGTCCCAGTTGGCGTCGTAGTAGTTCCGGGAGGCGTCAGCGACGCGCTCGGACTCGTACTCCTCCGCCGTCTCCGTCTTGATGACGCGGACGCCCCCGAGGTTGTTCTCCAGTCGGGAGTTGAGCGCGCCGACACTCGCCCGCATCGCCGCGTACTTCGGCTGGATAGTTCGGACGAAGAGGTACGTGAACCCCGCGAGCAGCGGCACCGGCAGGAGCGCGACGAGCGCGAGCGAGGGGTTCAACGAGAACAGGAGCGCCCCGATGCCGAGCACCATCACGCCGATGCGGAGCGCCGAACTCAGGCCGTCGTTGAGGAACGTCTCCAGTTGGTTTACGTCGTTGTTGAGCACCGACATCAGTTCGCCGGTCTGCTTGCCGTCGAAGAAGTCCATGTCGAGCAACTGCATCGTGTCGTAGGTGTCGACCCGGAGCGTATGCTGGACGCCTTGGGCGAACCGATTCCAGCCCCACCCGGAAAGCCACGAGAAGACCGCGCCGACGAGAAACGACGCCGCGATGACGCCGATGGAGAGCCAGAGCTGACCGGTCGCCATCTCGGGAACCCACGCCGTCGGGAGCAGGGGGAGCCGAAACGGTCGCCGATTCAGGAATATTGCGTCGATGGCGAGTCCGAGGACGAACGGCGGGAGCAGCCCCGACAGGCGACCGAGCGTCGTCGCCACGATGCCGAGCGCAAACTCGACCGCGTGGCCGCGGCCGTACTCGGCGTAGAGCCGCCACATCGGGTTGTCCGTGGTCGGTTTTTGAACGTCAGTAAGTCGATTGAGTGCGCTGAATGGTATCACCTAGTTCGAAGGTTCTAGGCCTTCAGTGGCTTTGTGTGTTTAGGTACTCCCTTTCACTTTCACTCCGCTTTCGCCCGCAACCGACAGGCATACCCTCGTTCGGTGGCTGGCTGTGAATAGATGAGCAAGGACTACATCGAAGTGCGGGGGGCCGAGGAACACAACCTCAAAGACCTCGACGTTCGGATTCCGCGCGAGCAGTTCAACGTGGTAACCGGACTATCGGGGTCGGGGAAGTCCTCGCTCGCCTTCGAGACGGTGTACGCCGAGGGGCAGCGACGCTACATCGAGAGCCTCTCCGCCTACGCCCGGAACTTCCTCGGGCAGATGGACAAACCGCAGGTGGAGAACGTCGAGGGGCTGTCGCCCGCCATCTCCATCGACCAGAAGAACGCGGCGAACAACCCGCGCTCGACGGTCGGAACGGTGACCGAACTTCACGACTACCTGCGACTGCTCTACGCCCGCGTCGGCAATCCTCACTGTCCGCAGTGCGGGCAGGAGGTCGGCGAGCAGAGCGCCCAGAACATGGTTCGTCGGGTGCTGGATTTGCCGGAGGGCACGCGAGCGAAGATCGCCGCGCCGGTCGTCCGCGACCAGAAGGGTGCGTTCGCCGACCTGTTCGACGACCTCGTCTCGGACGGCTACTCCCGCGTCGAGGTGGACGGTGAGGAGTTCGACCTCACACTCGACCGCCCGGAACTCGACAAGAACTACGACCACACCATCGACGTTATCGTCGACAGGGTGAAAGTGAGCGAGGAGGCTCGCTCGCGCATCACCGACAGCGTCGAAACCGCGCTGGAGGAGGCCGAGGGCATCATGAAACTCGTCGTTCCCGACCCGCCGGAGGACGTGAACCTCGGCTCGGAAGCACGCTCGACGGGCGACCTCGCCGGGGAGGACGACGAGCGCCTCGTCGTGGAATTCTCCGAAGACCTCGCCTGCACGCACTGCGGCATCGATTTCCGCGAGATAGAGACGCGGAGTTTCTCGTTCAACAGCCCGCACGGTGCGTGCCCGGAATGTGAGGGTATCGGCGAGACGAAGGAAGTGGACGAACAGCTCGTCATCCAGGACCCCTCGAAACCGCTGAAGAATGTCTTCGAGCCGTGGAGCTACCAGCGCACGTACTACCGGCGACAGCTCGATTCGGTCGCGCGACATTTCGGCGTCGACCTGAACACGCCGTTCGAAGACCTCGACTCGGACGTTCGGGAGGCGTTCCTCCACGGAACCGACGAGGACGTGCTGTTCAAGTGGAACACGAAGAACGGTATCCGGCGGAAAGAACAGCCGTTCGAGGGCGTCATCCCGAACCTCGAACGCCGGTACGTCGAAACCGATAGCGACCGAGCGCGGGGTCACATCGAGGATTACATGGCCGTGACGGAGTGCCCGGCGTGTGATGGCACTCGACTGCGACCGCAGAGTCGGTCCGTGTACGTCGACGGCACCTCCATCTCGGAAGTCAACGGAATGTCCATCGGCGACGCCCTGGAGCACTTCGAGAACCTCGAGGCGAACCTCACGGAGCGCGAGAACCGCATCGCGGAGGAGATTCTGAAGGAGATTCGCGCTCGACTCGGCTTCATGGAGGAAGTCGGTCTCCAGTACCTCACACTCGACCGCGAAGCGTCGACGCTTTCGGGCGGCGAGAGCCAGCGGATTCGGCTGGCGACGCAGATCGGGTCGGGGCTGGTCGGCGTGCTCTACGTGCTGGACGAACCCTCCATCGGGCTTCACCAGCGCGACAACGACCGCCTGCTGAACACGCTCTGCGAACTGCGCGACCTGGGTAACACCCTCATCGTCGTCGAACACGACGAAGAGACGATGCGCCGGGCGGACAACGTCATCGACATGGGTCCCGGCCCCGGCAAGCGCGGCGGCGAGGTCGTCGTACAGGGCGACGTGGAGGATGTGATGGCCCACGAAGGAAGCCTCACGGGCGATTACCTCGCCGGGCGAAAGGAGATTCCTGTGCCGGACTCCCGCCGGGAGAGCGACACCTACCTCACGGTTCGCGGGGCGCGCCAGCACAACCTGAAGGAGTTGAACGTGGATATCCCGGTCGGGAAGTTCACCGCCATCACTGGCGTTTCCGGATCTGGCAAGTCCACGCTGATGCACGACATCCTCTACAAGGGACTCGCCCGCGAGATGAACAACAACACCTCGGTCGACCCCGGCGACCACGACGCCATCGAGGGGATGGACAAGATCGAGAAGGTGCGACTCATCGACCAATCGCCCATCGGTCGAACACCGCGATCCAACCCTGCGACCTACACCGGCGTCTTCGACTACGTCCGCGAACTGTTCGCCGAGACGAAACTCGCCAAACGCCGCGGCTACGAGAAGGGCCGCTTCTCGTTCAACGTGAAAGGCGGGCGCTGCGAGGAGTGTGGCGGACAGGGAACCGTGAAGATCGAGATGAACTTCCTTTCGGACGTGTACGTTCCCTGCGAGGAGTGCGAGGGCGCACGTTACAACGACGAGACGCTCGACGTGACCTATCGGGAGAAGACGATTTCCGACGTGCTCGACATGTCAATCGAGGAGGCACACGACTTCTTCGAGCACGACACGCGCATCCGTCGTCGCCTGAAGCTCCTGAAGGACGTGGGGCTCGACTACATGAAACTCGGCCAGCCGTCCACGACCCTCTCCGGCGGCGAGGCCCAGCGCATCAAACTCGCCGAGGAACTCGGCAAGAAGGACACGGGCGACACGCTCTACCTGCTGGACGAACCGACGACCGGTCTCCACCACGAGGACGAGCGCAAACTCATCTCAGTGCTCCAGCGACTGGCGGACAAGGGGAACTCCGTCGTCGTCATCGAACACGAACTCGACCTCGTGAAGAACGCCGACCACGTCATCGACCTCGGGCCGGAGGGCGGCGAGAAGGGCGGCGACATCGTCGCCACCGGAACGCCCGAGGAAGTCGCCCGAGTCGAGGAGTCCTACACCGGGCGCTACCTCCGCGACAAACTTCCCGCCATCGACCTCGACGGACCCCGTGCCGACAGATCCGCACCCGCCGCGATGGACGACTGAACGGCGTTCTACTCTTTCGAGGAATGGCAGGCTTACCCCGGAGAATCGCACGCTTAAATCCGAATATACTAATTAATTTGAAAATTACCGCCAGCTAAGCACTGGATAACAAAGTGTCGTCCGCGGTAATTTCGCACTCGTGTTACATTCGGGTGGCGATGGCATAGGCACAACAACGGATTGCGGGTCACAGGTGGCATGAGTTCGACTGATGGAACCCCCCAAGAACTGTCGGAAGATTTAATCTTCGACGTTCTTAAAAATCGACGGCGACGATACACGCTCCACTACCTCAAACAGCAGGGCCGCCCGGTCGAGCTAAGCGAGCTCGCCGAGCAGGTTGCGGCGTGGGAGCACGACACCACCGTCGAGGGTCTCTCCGCGAACGAACGGAAGTCAGTGTACACGTCTCTGTACCAGACGCATCTACCGAAACTCGCGGACGCGGGTATCGTGGATTACAACCAGAACAGGGGCGTCGTCGAGCTTTCGGGGAACGCGGCACAGCTGGAGGGGTACCTGCGCCCGCAGGACGAGTTCCCGTGGATTCGATACTACCTTGGTCTCGCCATCGTGAGTGCGATACTCGTCCTCGCGGACTTCCTCGGTATTCCGCCGTTTACCACGATACCGGACGAGATATGGGGTGTGCTCATCGTCGCCGCGTTCGCGCTCTCCGCGCTCGTCCACTATCTCCGGCGTCGACAACTCGGAATGGGGGAACGACCGCCGTCGGCGCGGTAGGGGAACCGCCGCGAAGCCGCGGTTTCCTTGAGACGAGAAAGAAGGTATTTGACCCACGGACAAGTAAGCGACCACAATGTACGATTTCGTGGTTGTCGGCGCAGGTCCCGCCGGGTCACGGTTCGCACGGCAGGCCGCAGACGCGGGATACGACGCACTCGTCCTCGAACGGGGACGAGTGGGGACGCCGCTCGCCTGCTCCGGCCACGTAAGCACCGACATCTGGGCGTTCACTCCCGACGGTGCGCGCGACCACCTCCTCCAGAACGAAATCTACGGCGCGCGCTTCCACGTCGGCGGCCCCGACTCGCCTGAACATCCCTTCTACAAGGATACGGTCGTCTCGAACGTCATCGACCGCGTCGGTCTCGACCGCACGCTCGCACGCGCCGCCCGCGATGCGGGCGCGGACGTGCGCGAAGACCACACCGTGACGGACGTCGTCGAACACGGCGAGTACGTGGCCGTGACGGCGAGCACTCCCGACGGAACCGAGACGTTTCGCGGGAAGATGGTCGTCGGCTGCGACGGCCCCGTCTCTCGCGTCCGGCGGGAACTCGGCTTGCCGGAACCGGGCGAGAAGCTACAGGGCGTCCTCGGGTTCGCGCTCGACGCCCACAGCGGAAACTTCGTGGACGTGCATCTCACCGCCCCGAAGTTCTTCGCGTGGCGCATCCCGCGCGGCGAGGCGGGCGTCGAGTACGGACTGGCCGCGCCGCCGGGGAAGAGCGCCCGCGACCTGTTCGACCGCTTCACCGCCGAGTACGACGTGGAGACGGACCACTTCTGCGCGGGGATGATACCTATCGGCCCGCCGCCGCGAGTGACGGCCCACCGGGGATTCCTCATCGGCGATGCCGCCGCCCAGACGAAACCCTTCACCGGAGGCGGCATCCTCTACGGCATGACCGCGGCGGATCACGCGGTTCGAACCGTCGACCCCGACGACCCCGGCACGCTGGCCGACTACGAGCGAGCGTGGCGAACTGACTTGAAAAACGAGATTCGACTGGGCCACTGGGTGCGCCGCGCCTACTCCCTGCCGGAGTCGGTGCAGAGCGTGGGACTCAGGGCTATGTCGGGCGAGATCGGCGTCCACATGGACAGACCCTCCTCGTTCTTCTCGACGGAACACCTGCGGAAACTGCTCAGACGGGCGTAAGGGGTTCTCCCTCTCACTCTGCTGGCAGTAGACGAACGTTATTGACCCCACCGAGACAGTAACGCGACTCCGACGAAGGCGGCGGAGACGCCGACTCCTCCTATTGCCGAGAAAATGGCGTCGTACTCGCGCTCGCACATCCGGGGTTCGCCTTCGAGGACGTAGTACTGCCCGCGATACTCCACGAGAAGCGGAAGTCGCAGGTCGTCTGGACACTCGTCGCGGAGGAATCAGGACTTCGTCACCGCCGCTGATAGGGTGCTCGACGGCCGCCTTTCGGAACACCTCCCGTGCTTTGAGCGAGAGTTCCGAGTAGTTCGTTCGCGGGTACGTGATTGCAAACGGGCCGTCCGTCCGGTCGACGAGGATTTCGGTTCTGTCCGTACAGGGTGGCTCCAAGGGGTCTCCGAGGCCGAGACCGACCGTCCCGGCGAGCACGCCGAAGCTCAGCAACGTGATTACGAACCAGACGTGTCCACTCTCTATAGTGATACCGAAACGACATAACAAATAGTTTCACCCGACGTACCGCTAATACCGCGCGTTCGCGTGCTTCTCATCGTTTCCGCTGTTCAAGACGATCGAAGTCGCGTACCCGCTCATAGGAAAGGAACGAAAGAAACGGGGATGAACTCGTCTTACAGGTCGTACAGTGCACCGTACTTCTCGTTGACGTACTCCACGAAGTAGTCGGCGGTGAACTCCTCGCCGGTGGCCTGCTCGATGAGCTCGTCGGTGGTGTACAGACAGCCGTACCGGTGGACATTGGCGGTGAGCCAGTTGTGGAAGTCGTCGAACTCGCCCTCTCGAATCTGCTCTTCGAGGTCTGGGATGTCCTCCTCGGCGCTGTCGTACAGTTGCGCCGCGAGGACGCTGCCGAGCGAGTAGGTCGGGAAGTAGCCGAAGCTGCCGTGGCTCCAGTGGATGTCCTGTAGACAGCCCTCCGCGTCGGTGTCGGGGCGGATGCCGAGGTACTCCTCGTACTTGTCGTTCCAGAGTTCCGCCACGTCCTCAACCTCGATTTCGCCGCGGATGAGCGCCTTTTCGATCTCGAATCGCACCACAATGTGCATGTGGTACGTGAGTTCGTCCGCCTCGACGCGAATCAGATTGTCCTCGTACACGCGGTTTGCGGCCTCGTACACGTCCTCGACGGAGGCGCCTTCCGCGTCCGGGAAACGCTCCTTGACGGCGGGGAGGAATCGCTCCCAGAAGGCGCGAGATCGACCGACGTGGTTCTCCCAGATGCGGGACTGGGACTCGTGGGCCGTCAGGTCCCGCGACTGGCCGAGCGGCGTCCCGTAGTGTTCGTCCGGCAGTCCCTGCGTGTAGGTCGCGTGGCCGAACTCGTGGATGGTGCTCATCAGCGCGCCGAGGGGGTCTTCCTCGTCGAAGCGCGTCGTCACCCGAGCGTCGAACGTCGTCCCGCTGGAGAACGGGTGGGGCGCAGTGTCGAGTCGGCCGCGATTCCAGTCGTAGCCTAACGTGTCGAGCACGTCGCGCGAGAGTTCTTCCTGCGTCTCCGTGTCGTAGGTGCCCTCGAACGGCGTTGCGAGTTCCACGTCGCTTTCGCGCACCGATTCGATGAGGGGAACGAGTTCGTCGCGGAGGCGGGCGAGCGTCTCCTCCGCGGTCTCGATGCCGAGGTAGGGTTCGTAATCTGCGAACAACACCTCGTAGGGGTCGCTGTCGGGGTCGATATGCTCGGCGTACTCTCGTTTCTGCTCGACCAACTTCTCCAGTGTCGGCGCGAAGATGGAGAAGTCGTCCTCCGCTTTCGCTTCCTTCCACTTCGGCAGCGCCTCGGACGTGGTTCGGGATATCTCCTCGACCAGTTCGCCGGGGACGCGGGTCGCTCGCTCGTAGTCGCGGCGTACTTCCCGCACCACGGCGGCCTGTTCGTCGTCCAACTCCCGCGATTCGAGGTCGTCCAAGTAGTCGCCCATCTCGTCGTCGGTCAGCAGGTCGTGGGCGATCGCCGACAGGGCGGAACGCTGCTGCGACCGGGCGGGCGTGCCGCCTTCGGGCATCATGACCTCCTGATCCCAGCCGAGGATTCCCGCTGCGTTCTGCACGTTCGAGATCCGTTTCACTTTCTGGAGAAACTCCTCGTACGTGGCGTTCTCTGTGGCGGCTTCGGTTGCCATCGTTCGGTGTTTGCTGTCACCGATTATCAATGAATGGGTTTCGGAACGAAACGGTCAGAGTCGCTCCGCCGCGTTGCGGTAGATTCGGTAACAGCGGTGTAACACGTCGACGCTGACGCTCTCGTCTTTCGTGTGCGCTTCGCCGGGTTCCGACGCGCCGCAGACGACGCAGGTCGTCCCGGCCTGCGAGAGCCACCCGGCGTCGGTCGCGTGCGGTTTCGTGACGTGCTCCGGGTCGCCGTCCTGCGCGTCGCGGGCCGCGGAGAGCACCGTCTCGGCGAATTCGGCGTCGTCGCACTCCATCGGTGGTAAGTTCTGTTCGACCGTCCACTCGACGCCCTCGACCTCCTCGACGGTCACGAGGTCGGCGTGTTCGTCGGGGACGGTTCGCTCGTCGACGGTTATCTCGCACGTGTCCGGAATGACGTTCCACGCGCTGCCGCCGTCGATTTCGGTGACTACGACGCTGCCGGAGATGTCGTTGCCGAGCACGGACACCGTCGGAACCTCGCAGTCGCGCACGATGTCGACCGCGTCGCAGGCCCGGTAGATGGCGTTCTTCCCCGCGTCCGGTTCGCTGGCGTGCGCCGCCGTTCCGCTGGCCGTGAGGGTGCTCGCGCGTCTCCCTCGGTGTGCGACCACCACGTCGGTGACGCCCCGTTTCGAGTAGTTCGTGGAACCTTCGGCGACGATGGCGTAGTTCGGGGAGAAGCCGTGACCGATGGCGTGGCGCGCTCCGTTTCCGCCGAGTTCCTCGCCGACGAAGCTGGCGAAAACCAGTTTGCAGGAGGGGTCTGCGTCGCGGAAGGCGAGCATCGACGCGACCACCGAACCTTTCATGTCCGCGGTTCCTCTGCCGTAGAGTCGTCCGTCGCGGCCTTCGACGACGTACTCGCCGTCTTCGACCTGCGACGCGGCCGGCGGCACGACGTCGTGGTGGCCGACCAACGCTAACGATGTATTCGACTCCTGCCGGGCGGCGGCGTCGTCGGACTCCGACTCGGTGCCTATCCTGCGAGCGACGACGTTCCCGACGCCGTCACGAGTTACGTCGGCGTCCGTCTCGGCGCGAAGCCACTCTTCGATGTAATCGCCCGCCGCCATCTCGCCCTCGTGACTCGGAATCGACACGAGGTCGTGGGTCAACTCGACCAGTTCGTCCATGCAGCATCTCAGTTCCTCTAGCGGCTTAGTTCCGCCGTCCTTAGCGACGATTCGACGCCGTCCTCAATCGTAGTGCTCGCGGAGGTAGTCTACGATATCGTCGCTCTCGTACATCGATACTTCTCGGCGGGTGTCGACGAGAAACGGAATCTGGTCGTCTCCTCCTACCGCCTCCAGTTCCGACTGCGCCTGTTCGTTGTTCACGTCGCCCTCGTGCGACCGCGGGTTGTGGACGACGTACGAGAGGCCGAGGTCTTGCATCGCCTGCCGGACGTTCTGAGAATACGGACAGTCTTCCGCTTGATACAGTTCGAGCATACTCGCCCTTCAACCCGAATCTCCGTTAGCGTTGTTGCTCGTCGCTCCCCATCGACGCCGCGAGCGACCACGCGATTCGCATCGGTCGAGCGCGACTCCACGCGACGACGATGACGCCACCGACGAAGTCGAACACCAGATCGAGGATGATATCCTTCATGCCGAACTGGATAAGCACCGCCTTACCACCCACGGCGTTCGCCAGAAGGCCGGATGTGAATTCGAGGACTTCCCAGAGCACGCCGAACGCGAGGGCGAACACGAGCACGAACAGGAATCGGAGTTCGCGGGGGAGTTCGACGCGCTCCGAGTGGAGTTCGACCGCCCGAAGGAAGGCGTAACTGGTGCCGGCGACGATACTGGCCGAGAGCGCGTGGGCGACCGAATCGTACCACGGATACTGTCGGTACGGGCCGAGTATGCCGACCGTGTGTACGAAGACGGCCGCCGTGAGCCACAGCACGAACCCGGCGCTCATCGACACGCCCTTGTCCCGCCGGAGGAACGCCGGAACGAACGTCACGAGCAAGGAGACGCCGCCGTTGACGGCGACACCGACGTTGCCCCGATAGATACCGTAGGCCGTGAGCGCGAGGAGTCCGGCCTGAAGGAGTCGAACGAGACGGCGCTTGTACCGCTTCGGAACGACCATCAGTCACCACCACCGAGCAGGTCGATATCGGTGTCCACCGCCGAGAGGTCGAAGTACAACTGGGAGGCAATACCGGCACCGACGCCCACGCCCGTCGCGGCCACGAAGTCCCACATGAGGGCGTTCTGCGACCGGAGATGCTGCGTTCCGAGTAAGCGGTCGGCGTAGAACTGTGCGACCGCCCAGCCTCCGACCGCGGCCATCGTCGTGAGCGCGACCAGCGTCACCGCGAACCACGGCGCGAGCCTCGCGGACGTGAACGTCGCCAGCTCCACGACGAGCACGAGCGCGATGGCCGAGACGACGAACGAGAGCGCGACGCCGTCCAGCGCGGGCGGCCCGAACGTCCGGACAAATATTGGAAGCACGGCGAACGCCAGCGTCTCCCACGGAAGCATCACTGACGAGTCGCGCGCGGCGAGCGGCGGAACGAGGGCGACGATCACGAGAAGGACGGCGAACCCGGCCCAGAGGGCCTCTCCGAGGACGATCATCGCCGGAATCGACGCCGTCGCCACCGCGACGAACGTCCACGCGAGGCCCGCGTCCCGCTTCGTAACGAGCGCGTCGAGCGCGGTCATACGGGGCGTACATTCGCCATCGGATTCAAATTGGCGCTTCCTCAGCGGGTCTGAACTGCCTTTTCGTCGAAACAGCACTCCAGCAACGTCTCCGCGAGCTGGCAACCGCGATAGCGAACGGTTCCGGTTCGGGCGTCGTAGTCGACCAGCGCCGTGGCGGCGAGTCGGGGGAGGTGGACGTGACGAAGGAGAACTTCGGCGTTCGGCTCGTTTTGGAACACCCCCGCGAGTTCCTCGACTGTTGTGGGTTCGTCCGATGAATCGGATAGGTGGGCCAGGAGGTGATGGCGCTGAGAATCTGACAAAACACTGAACACAGTGTCGAGTGTCGCTGACTCTGAAGCGGACATTATCCCAAGTGGGACGAATATTGCTCTAATAATTGCGCTTGCAAACGCAGGCTACCGGTTTCAGATGCCGCAGTCGTCGGTGAACTCATACTCCTCGCGTCGGTCAAGCTTTCGGTCGATAGCGTCCAGAAGCCACTCGTCTATCGTCTCGTCCGCGCAGTCGGCCTCGATTCGGTCGCGGGTTTCGGCGTCGACGGTGAGTACCAGGTGGGCGTGGCGCATCGAATAGCGTACGGTACGGAGTCCCAAAAGCGTGACTCCCACGCTGAAACCCTTATCAGGCTACCGTCCGAAGTTGCGCGCATGAACGTAGTGCCGGATACGAGCGCCGTCGTCGACGGCCGAATATCCCAGAAAGTCGCTGACGGCGACTTTGCCGGGGCGACGGTACTCATCCCCGAGGCCGTCGTCAGCGAACTGGAATCGCAGGCGAACAGGGGCGAAGAGAGCGGTTGGAACGGGCTGTCGGAACTCCAGCGACTCGCGGACTCCGCTGACGCGGGCGATATCGACCTCGAATACGTCGGCGTCCGACCGAAGCCCGAAGAGCAGGGGTACGCCCACCGGGGCGAGATAGATGCGCTCATCCGCGAACTCGCGGACGAGCACGACGCCACCTTCGTCACCAGCGACCTCGTCCAGAGCGAAGTGGCGCAGGCGAAAGGGCTAGAGGTGGAGTACATCGCGCCGAAGACCCGCGACGTGGGTCGACTCGGCATCGAGGACTACTTCGACGAACAGACGATGAGCGTCCACCTCCGGGCGGACGTCCCGCCGATGGCGAAGCGCGGTGAAATCGGCGAGATGCACTATCAGGAGATCCGCGACGACCCCTCAACCGACGCCCAACTCAAGGAGTACGCCCAGGAGATCGTCCAGAGCGCGAAACAGAGCAACGAGGGGTTCATCGAGATAGACGAACCAGGGATGACCATCGTCCAGTTCCGCGATTACCGCATCGCCATCGCGGAGCCGCCCTTCGCCGACGCGTGGGAGATCACCGCGGTTCGCCCCATCGTCAAGACGAACATGGAGGATTACGAGCACGCCGACGAACTCAAAGGTCGCCTGCTCAAACGCCAGCGCGGCGTCCTCATATCCGGGGCGCCGGGTGCCGGAAAGTCGACGTTTGCGCAGGCCGTGGCGGAGTTCTTGGCGAACAACGACTTCGCGGTGAAGACGATGGAGAAACCGCGCGACCTGCAAGTCGGGCCGGAGATAACGCAGTACACCGCGCTGGCCGGGGAGATGGAGAAGACCGCGGACTCCCTGCTGATGGTGCGCCCCGACTACACCATCTACGATGAGGTTCGGAAGACGGACGACTTCGAGGTGTTCGCCGACATGCGCCTCGCGGGCGTCGGGATGGTCGGCGTCGTCCACGCGACCCGGCCCATCGACGCGCTCCAGCGGCTCATCGGGCGGGTCGAACTCGGCATGATTCCCCAGATAGTGGACACCGTCGTCTACATCGAAGCCGGACAGATAGAGAAGGTGTACGACGTGAAGACGCAGGTCAAGGTGCCCGAGGGCATGATGGAAGAAGACCTCGCGCGTCCGGTCATCCTCGTCGAGGAGTTCGAGACGGGCACGCCAGAGTACGAGATCTACACCTTCAACCGGCAGGTCGTCACGGTTCCGCTTCAGGAGGGCGACCGCGACGAAACCGGCGTCTCCCGCCTCGCCAGACAGGAGATAGAACGCGAGGTTCAATCGGTCGCCCGCGGCCACGTGGACGTCGACCTTCAAGGCCAGAACAGGGCCGTCGTCTACGTGGACGAGAGCGACATCTCCTACGTCATCGGCAAGGGCGGCGGGCGAATCGACGACATCGAGAACCGCCTCGGCATCGACATCGACGTGCGAACCCACGAAGAGAAACCCTCGTCGGTCGGCGACGGCGGGACGGCCGCGACGCCGCGCGGCGACGTGGTGACGCCCGAGATCACCTCGCGGCATGTCATCATCCCGCTCTCCGGCCACGCCGGGGAGACGGTGGAGGTGCAGGCCGACGGCGAGTACCTCTTCACCGCGACGGTCGGACGCGGCGGTGACATCCAAGTCTCACGCGGGAGCGCCATCGCTGAGGAGTTGGAGCGCGCCATCGACAGGGAACACCAGATAACCGTCGTGACGGCGTGAGAAAGGGAAGAAAGTCGGTCGGTTATTCGGCGCACTGGGCGTCCGCGGACTGGTCGGTTTCGACCTCGTTCGGGACGGTTATCTCGTAGAGACTCTGGCGGGCGTCCGCGAAGTAGATGTCCTCTTCGACGACACCGATCTCCTCCAACCGTTCGAGTGCGTATCGAACCGTGCGCGCGGAGAGCATCGATTCGTTCACGATTTGCTTTTGGGTGAGCGACCCCTTGTATTCGAGAACCTTGAAGACGAGTTTCGCACTCGGGGGTAGGTCGTCTATCTCTTTCCGCTCAGTTTGAGACATCATCATTACGAATCGAAACACCCAACCGGCATAAAACTATTGAGAACGAATAACACGGTAACGGTCGGCTCTGTTCGAATAAAATTCCCCCTGAAAGCTTTTGAATACACTCTCCGTGCCGATTCCGGCAGTGTGTCCAGACTGACTTAAAAACGGTGTTGATAATATTTTAACTGTCTCCTTGAAAGCCCTGGACATCACTTCGATGCCGAACGGTTTCCAAATCACCCCTTCCTCGCACGAATGTTTATAAATTATCGAGCGACCAAAGCCGCCGATGCCCGAGAGTATCGAACGAGAACCGCAAAAATCCGACCTACGAGAAGAACTTCAGCAGGTCGTCACGCTTCTGCTCGTGGAGGTGGGTCTTGACGGCCTCGTTCAGCGCGTCGATGTTCCCGCGCTTCGCGCTGATGGGTGTGATGGTGTCCTGCCACTGTTTCCAGGGCGGATGCAGGCCGAGGCGGTCACAGAGGTCGTCCAGTCTCTCGTCCCTGTCGTCCACCTTGTCCATCTTGTTCACCGCGACGACGACCGGAATATCCACGTCTCGGAGGAAGTAGAACATTTCCACGTCGTGCGGAATCTCGTCCTCGCCGGAGTGGCGGTCGATGATATCCACGGCGCTCTTTCCGTCCACGACGAGGACGCCGACGAGGATGTCGTCCGCGTGTTCTTCGACATACTGTACGATGTCGGTCTTGATCTGCTCGCGGCGCTCCTCGGACACGCCGGACATGAATCCGAATCCCGGCAGGTCGGTCAGCATGAAATCCTCGCTGACCCAGTCGAAGTGGTTCGGTTTACGCGTGACGCCGGGTTTGCCGCCCGTCTCGAAGCGGTGCCCCGTCAGCTCGCGCATCAGAGTAGACTTGCCGACGTTCGAACGCCCGACGAACACGATTTCGGCGCTTCTGTCGGGTCGGTTCTCGAACATATTCCCTCCTTTCCTCCCTCGACGCTTAACCGCCATGCTTTGCGTTCGAGCCGTCCCTTATATCACCCTCGGCTTCCCATCGTAAAACGTGCGACTCGTACAGGTTTCTATCCCAACGGGCGAGCGCAAGACCGTCGTCGAGACGCTCGAATCCGAGGGTATCGACTACTTTCTTACCGACGAAGCGGGCGGTCGCAAGTACACTGCGATTGCGGCGTTTCCGCTCCCGCAGAACGCGGTTCAGACGGTCATCGACAAACTCCACGATGCGGGACTGAGCGACGACGCACACACGGTCATCATCGACGCCGAGACGGACACGTCCCGCGAGTTCGAGGAGTTGTCGAAGCGATACGACGCGGAGAGCGGTACCGACCGAATCGCCCGTGACGATAATCCTCACGCGGGCGCGGGAGCTGTCGCCCCGGCTCCGAACGTTCGTCTTCATGACCGTCGTGAGCGCCATCGTCGCAACGGCGGGAATGCTCATCGACTCGCCCGCCGTGGTGGTCGGGTCGATGGTCATCGCCCCGCTGGTCGGCCCGGCGCTCTCCGCGGGCGTCGGTACCGTGCTGAACGACCAGGGGCTGTTTCGCCGCGGCGTGAAACTACAGATATTCGGTGTCGTCGTCGCCATCGCCAGCTCGACCATCTTCGCCCTCGTCGTACGATATCTCTACCTCTTCCCGCCGAACACCGACGTTACGTCGATCTCCCAGATAAGCGGGCGATTGACGCCCGATTTCCTCTCGCTCATCGTCGCCCTCGGTGCCGGGGCGGCGGGCGTCGTAAGCCTCGCGGCGGGCGTGTCCGTCGCGCTCGTCGGTGTCATGATCGCGGCGGCGCTCATCCCGCCCGTCGCGGCGGTCGGTATCGGCATCGCGTGGTGGCGACCGACTATCGCGCTCGCCGCGAGCGTCCTCGTGCTGGTGAACGTACTCTCCATCAACCTCTCGGCCATCGTGACGCTCCAGTACATGGGGTATCGACCGAAAAGCTGGTTCCAAGTGGAACGCACTCAGACGGAAATGGTTCGCCGAATTGGCGTTCTCGTCGTCGGCATCGCCCTACTTTCCATCTTTCTCGGCGGTGTGACCTACTCGTCCTATCAGAGCGCACAGTTCGAGGAACAGACAAACGATGCGGTCGAATCAGTCCTCAACGACTCCCAGTACCGGCAGGCCGAGAAGATCGACCTGCAAGTGCAGTATCGAGGTGGACTTCCGATGGGGAACAGCGCGTACGCCCGCAGTCTCCCGTTCCGCCAACCCGACCGCGTCGTGGTGACCGTGGGACGACCGGCGGACGGTCGCTACCCTCTACTCGCAGATAGGTTACACGACCGAATCGAACGCCGAACCGGACAAGATGTCGCGGTGCAGGTTCGATACGTCGAAACCGACGAAGTTTCGGCCTAACTATTTGTCACTCGCCGACGTTTTCCTGCCTCCATGTGACGCGCACTCATCGCGGCGTTGGGGGTTGCTATCCTACTTGCTTCCGTAGGATGGGGACTGCTGGCGGTGCGACGCAGACAGAGAACAGTACGAGTACGACGATTCGCGTCTCGGCGGTCGGTGAAGTTCAAGCGGAACCGGATCAAGCGCTCGTGCGAGTCGCGATTGTCCAGTCCGCGGACGACGCCGAAACGGTTCGCACGCGACTCGCCCGGAACGCCTCGCAGATGCGGGAGGCGCTTCGAGAAGTCGGCGTCGGCGACGACCGGATTCGAACCGTCGCGTTCGACATCAGCGAAGACCGCGACGAAGAGGGGGCTCCGTCCGGATTTCGCGGTGTTCACGCGTTCGAGATAACGCTGAATGACACCTCGCGTGTGGGTCGGGTCGTGGATACGACGGTGAAAAACGGCGCGAACGAAGTCGATGGCGTCGCGTTCACGCTCTCGGACGCTCGCCGCGACGAACTCCGAACGCGGGCGCTTCAGAGCGCGGTGAACGGCGCACGCGCCGACGCGGAAATCATCGCAGATGCGGAGAATCTGTCGATAACCGGCGTCAGAAACGCCTCGACCGTAGAGTCGTCGTTCGTTCCCGCCGAAGCCGAGACGACCGCGGTGGCCGACGCTGGCGGGAAGACGGAAGTCGAGTCCGGGCCGGTGACGGTGGCAGTACAAGTGACGGTGACCTACGAGGCGCGCCCCGGATAGCGGCCTGAACGCTTTTGTTCCGGTGTGTGGTTGTGCCCTCGTGCGTCTGATACACGTTTTCATCCCGGAGGAACGACAGGAGGCCGTTCTAGGGGTGCTCGACGATCGAGACGTAGATTACGTCGTCATCACCGCGTCAGGCGTCGCCGACGGCGGAATGCTGATCGAGTTTCCGCTTCCGACCGACGCCGTCAGCGACGTGCTCGGACGGCTTCACGAAGCTGGTCTGGACGAGGAGTCGTACATCGTCGTCGGCACCGCGGAGACCGCGGAAACGGCCACGATGGAACTGCTGGAGCATAGGTACGCGAGCGATTTCTCGCCGTTGGCGACCAACGAACTCCGGTCGAAGTCGCGGGATATGTCGCGCGACCCGTACTCGTTCGTCTGGATGATCGTCCTGTCGGCGGTCATCGCCGCCGGAGGGTTGCTTGCCGACTCGCCCGCCGTGGTGGTCGGGTCGATGGTCATCGCCCCGCTGGTCGGCCCCATCCTCACGACCGGCGTTGGCGTCGTCACGGGCGACCGGAAGATGGTCGCCGACAGCGTCAAGTTCCAGGTGGGCGGTCTCGTCGTGGCGATCGTCGCCGCGACGCTGTTCGGTTTCCTCCTCCGCCTGACCGGGTTCGCACCCGTCGGCCTCGACGTATCCTCTCTGGAGTTGGTGACCGTCCGCCTCGCGCCGACGTTCATCACGGTCACCATCGGTCTCGCGGCGGGGTCTGCCGCCGCGTTCGCGCTCACCACGGAAGGCCCGACCGCGCTCGTTGGCGTGATGATCGCGGCGGCGCTCTTGCCGGGGGCGGCGACGGTCGGTATCGCCCTCGTCTGGGGGGCGCTCGTCGTGGCGCTCGGTGCGACACTCCTGTTGGCGGTGACCATCGTCGCCATTAACGCCGCCGTCATTGTCACGCTCCGCTATCTCGGTTACCGTTCCGCTGAGGGCGATTCGAGCGTATTGCCAAGCGCCCTGCGAGTCGTCGCTCTGATCGTTTTGGTCGCCATCATCGGTGGCGTTCTCTTCGGGACGTACCAGCAACTATCGTTCGAGCGAGAGACGACGAGCGCGGTCGAGGACGTGCTCAGCCGTCCGGCCTATGGCGGACTCGACGTGGTGGCGATTCGAACCGAGTACGACGCGCTCGGCGGGTCTCGAACCGTCACCGTGACGCTGAGCCGAACGTCGAACCGGTCGTATCCTTCTCTCGCCCGAGACGTTCAACGTCGCATCGCCGCCCGAACCGGTCGCTCGCCCGAGGTTCGAGTTCGCTATCGGGATTATCAGGTCGCGGAGCCGGGTTCCAGCTACCCCTCGAACGGGAGTTCGGGTTCGTAGCCGATGGCTTCGACCGCGGCGTCGAGCGTCTCGGTGACGTTCTCGTCCTCCTCGATGCTCATGAACAGATCCGCATCCACGTCGGTCGAGAGGTCGGCCTTGTTGCAGACGGTGAGGACGGGCACATCGCCGAACTGTTCCTCGACGGAATCGCGGAGTTCGAGCTGTGCGTCGAGGGGGAAACCGCAGTAGGCGCTCGCGTCGACGATGAATAGGATGCAGTCGGCGAGGTGGGTGAGCGCCGAGACCGCCTGGGATTCGATGGCGTTTCGCTCGTCGGCGGGGCGGTCGAGCAGACCGGGGGTGTCCACGATCTGGTAGCGGATGTGGTCGCGCTCGAAGTGGCCAACTCGGACGCCCTTGGTCGTGAAGGGGTACTCTGCGATCTCGTTGCGGGCGTGCGTCACGCTGTTGACGAACGACGACTTCCCGACGTTGGGATAGCCCGCGACGACGACGGTGGGGTCGTCGGGGGAGATGTCGGGGAGTTTGCGGAGGTCGTTTCGCGCCGCGCCGACCCGGTCTAAGTCGGCTTCGACTTCCTCGACCACGTCCGCGAGACGGGCGAACCCCTGTTTGCGAACCTTGCGAGCGTAGTCGATGTCGCCGCGGAGTTTTCCCTGATACTCGCGTCCGATCTCCTTCGTCTTCCGGGAGGCCCACTGGATCTCGGAGAGGCTCTTTCGAACTTCGTCCACGTCCACCACGGCGTCCGCGAGTTCGTAGTAGAAGGGGTCTACCTCGCGGAAGTCGGGCCACGACGTGACGACGTTCTGGAGGTTGTCGGAGAGGACGTTCGAGGCGGTCTGGAGCATTGACTGTTGGGCTTGGACGCCGCTTTTGGCCCGCCCCGCTCGCGCCGCCCGCGAGAACGCCTTGTCGATGAGTTCCTCCGACGTGGGCGTCGTCGGCAAGGTCTCGAAAATCATAGTCCCTCGTATGACTTCCCTCCTTAAAAGGCCGTCCATAGCGTTGTTCGGCCGATTTCGGCGGGAGGCTTTTGCTCACCCGTCCCGTATCCTTTTGTCATGACCGATTGGTACGCGGTCTTCGTCGGGTTCGTCGTGTCGGTGCTCGCGGGAATCGTCGCGTTCGCCATCCCCGGAATCGGCCACGTCGGAGCGGGACTCGTCGGCGGGTTCACGGCGGGCTACGTCGCGGGCGGCGGATTGGGTCGGGGCTTTTGGCACGGCCTGCTCGCCGGGGCGCTCGGCGGAATCGTCGTCGCGCTCTTCCTCGGTTTCGCCGGAACCGTAATCGGCGGACTGATGGGCGGCCCTCCCGGGTCGCTGTTCGGCGGGGTCGGCGTCTTTCTGGCCGCCGTCTTCGTCGCGCTCCTGTTGGCGCTCGACAGCGCGGTCGGCGGCGCGGTCGGCGGCGTGCTGAAAGGACGGTAGCGGGAAGGAGCGGAAATCAGTAGCGTCGAAGGAGTGGCGGTGCCGAAAGGACAGCCGTTTTCCGCCGGCGGGTCGAACCACCACCATGGCCCACATCGACGCCAACACGGTACTTCCGGCGGAGCACATCCAGCAGGCGGTCGCCTCGGGGCGAGTCTCGCAGTTACACCGCGGCGACCGGTACGCCGACCAAGGCGACACCTTCGACATCGACGGCGAGACGTTCGAGGTGGTCGAGGTCACCGAGCGAACACTGGGCGATTTGACCGACGAAGACGCGCGGGCCGAGGGGTCGGAGAACTTGGACGCGTACCGGGAGCGACTAAACCAAGCCCACGAACACTTCGAGTGGGACGACGACGCGACGGTGTACCGACACCGATTCGAGCGAGCGGAGTAGCTAAGAATCGTTTCACGTTATCCGACCGCCCAGCCGCGGAGAGCACACACCGACCGAGTACGCGAAACGCGCGAGCCTAGCGAGGGCTTTCGGGGAGAACTCAAGCGTCCTGTCTGTGATTCGACCCGCGAAAAAGAACTCCCGAACCTAGCGTCGTTCGGCCAACTCCGACCGTAAATCCGCCAAATCCATGTCCTTCATCGCCAGCAGGACGAGCAGGTGGTAGACGATGTCGGCGCTCTCGTGGGCGATTTCCTCGCGGTCGTCGTCCTTCGCGGCCAGTACGAGTTCCGTCGTCTCCTCGCCCAGTTTTTCGAGGACGGCGTTTTGTCCTTTCTCGTGGGTGAACAGCGACGCGGTGTACGACTCCTCGGGGAGCGTCTCCTTCCGGTCTTCGATGACGGCGAAGAGGTCGTCCAGCACGTCGCTCATGGACCGATCTGGGCGACTTCCCGGATATCCTGTAGCTCGTCGAACTGGGCGCGCTCCTGCTGGCCGTGTTCGAACACCTCCTCTGCGACTTCGATGGGTGCGCCCGTGCGGGACGCCAACGCCAGCGAGTCGCTCGGTCGGGCGTCCACGACCTCGTGGCCGCGCGGCGTCTGGATGTGCAGATCGGCGATGTAGGTGTTGTCTTCGAGTTCGCTGACGACCACGCGCTCGATTCGTCCCCCGAGTTCCTCCATCACATCGAGCAGGAGGTCGTGGGTCAGCGGTCGCCCGATGTCCTCGGCTTCCATGCCCCGGGCGATGCTGACGCCCTCCTCGAAGCGGATGAAGATGGGGAGGATGTCGTCGCCGTCGTTCGGCGCGAGCACGACCACGGGGAGCGGACCTTCGCCCGTCGCGGCGACGCGCACCGCGTCGATTGAAACGTTCATACCGGAACCGAAGCGGGCCAGCGCCAAAAACTTGCTCACCGCTCTTCGCCTGTATCCTCCTCACCTCGATCATACGGACAGAGAGACGCTCTGTCCCGTGCTCGCTCCGTCGTCGCTCACGAGACCTTCGTTCGCTCGGCTGCCGTGCGTCGCTGGCAACCGTCAGTGCAGCGGGAGATCGCCGGTCACCCGGTCTACGAGGTCGTCTTCCGCCGGACCAACTGCCAGCGTCGTGACCGTTCCGGGGTCGAGTTGGGTGTGTCCCGCGTCGCGGACGACCGCGTGGGGCAGACCCTCCGCCCGCGCTTTCTCCGCGAGGCGGAAGATCTCGCTCTCACCGCTGGCTTTCAGGACGACCTTCTTCTGTCCCTCTCCCTTCCATCGCTTTCGCGCTCGGCGACCTGTATCCTCGTAGGCTGAGAGGGAAGCGTGGGCGACCTGTGCCGCGAGTTTCCCCTCGCCCATACCGATGTCGGTGCGGGCGACGATGGCCTGCTTCATGGTCGTGTGTCGGGGGGATGGAGTAAAACGCTGGCTACTCGATTTGGGACATTCTTTATCTGCGACAGTAAACGGGGAGCATGCTCGGCGACGCCCTCTGCAATCCCGACCGCTTCTTCCGCGAGCGGACGCCGAAACTGGCGTTCCCGCAGACACTCGCCGTCGTCTTTCTCGTCACCCTGGTCACGACCGCGTCGGTCGGCGTCATGGGCTGGTGGCTCAGCCAGCGGATCACGGCGACGACGCTGGTCGACAACCCTGACCGACCGACCGCCTGAACCGTTCTGTGATAGAACTTTCGTATCCTCGACGATAAACTTCTCCGAGGGCTGTAACCAGCCGAAACGGATCTCCGTCTCCGTCGGCGACCTGCTCTGGCGAGCGTTCAGCGATATGTACCCGATCATCTTCGTCAGCGTCCTCGTCGTCTGGTTCGTCCACGGTGCGGCGCTTCACGTCGTGTGATTGTTCGCGGGTGGAAACGGGTCGCTACTCGACACCCTCGGCGTCGCGGCGTGGGGGATGGTTCCGAGAGTCTTCCAAACGTCGGTCGGCGTCGTGCTGTTCTACTTCGCGGTTCGGAACGCGACCTTGGACGGAAACGTCGCGGTGCTTGCCGAACAGATCAGATCGTTGACCGCGACCACGACCGGCGGAAACGTACTCCTGTCGGCGCTCGTCACCGTCTGGCAGTGGTTCATCTGGAGCTACGGTCTGAAACACGCGGAACCTCCCGATTTCGGACGCGACGGTCACCGCCGGCGTCGTCGCGCTATTCTCGTTCGGCCTCTCGCTCCTCGGTTCCGTCTGACGACCGGTGGGTCTTTACTCACCCCCGCCCGTTCTACCGACATGATACTCTCCGACGCCGACATCGCTCGCCGCCTCAACTCGGGCGACCTCGTCGTGGAACCGATAGACGAACCGGAGCTACAGATTCAACCGGCGAGTATCGACCTCCGACTCGGCAAGGAGTTCTTGGAGTTCAAGCGCACGAACATCCCCTGCATCCACCCCGACAGCGAGCAGGAAGTCGAGAGCTACGTCGCGGAAACCGTCGTGGAGGAGGGAGACGAGTTCATTCTCCACCCCGGTGACTTCGTGCTCGGAACGACGAAGGAGCGCGTCGAGATTCCGGCGGATCTGCTGGCCCACGTCGAAGGGCGCTCGTCGCTCGGTCGACTCGCGGTCGTCGTCCACGCCACGGCGGGGGTCGTCGACCCGGGCTACCGCGGGCAGATAACGCTCGAATTGTCGAATCTCGGCACCGCCCCTGTCGCGCTGACGCCCGGAACGCGCATCTCGCAGCTCATCTTTACGGAGCTCAAAACCCCGGCAGAGCGCCCCTACGGCTCCGAGCGCGGGTCGAAGTACCAAGATCAAGCCGGCCCGCAGGCGTCACGAATCGGCAGTGACCACGAGTACGGGGGTGAGCAGATGTGAGATTCGCCGAGGAGATCGTCGTCGATGAGTTCCTCCCGACGTTTCGCTCGATGCTCGCCGAAGACCTCCGAGAGCGCGGACTGACCCAGAGCGAGGTGGCCGACGCCCTCGGCATCAGCCAGAGCGCCGTCTCGAAGTACGCCCACGGCGACGTGGCGCAGAACGCCCGAATCCGCGAAGACGAGCGAATCGTGCGCCTCGTGGACGAAATCGGCGAGGGGCTGGCGACGGGAAGCATGAGTCGAGTACAGGCGCTTGTGGAGGTGGAGGTGCTCATCCGGCGACTCGAAGACCACGACCTCATCTCGCAACTGCACGAAGAGCGGATGCCGGAGCTCAAGGGCCACGGCGGCGATTTCAACGTCCACGACCCGAACGACGAACTCCGGGCGACGGAGCGCGTCCTCTCGTCCGTGCGCCGAGGACTCCGCGCCGTCGAACAGGCGGGGGGCTTTGCATCGCTCATTCCGGCGGTCGGGTCGAACCTCTGCGAGTGTCTCCCCGGTGCCGACGGCATCGACGACGTTGCGGGCGTTCCGGGTCGCATCTTCGACGTGAAGGGGCGAGCGACCATTCCCGCGGAGCCAGAGTTCAGCGTCAGCGAACACGTCGCCTCCATCCTGCTCGCGGTGCGGAGCCACGGCGTCGATGCTCGCGCCGCGCTCAACGTTCGGTACGACCCCGACATCGTCGCGCGACTCGAAGACCTCGGGTACGAAACCGCGGAGTTCGACGCCAAGTACGACAATCTCAGCGAGGCGGTCGGTGCTGCTCTGGACGAGACCCCCGACGCGACGGTGCTCTATCACACCGGCGGCTACGGTATCGAACCGATCACCTACATCCTCGCCGACAGCGCGGAAGACGCCGCGGAAATCGCTCGGAAGCTCGCCTGAACGCTTCGCCCGCGCTCACACCGTCGTTCGTTCGCCCTGTCGCACCTCTCGAACGATGTCATCGGCCAACACGTCGTCGCGCCCACTTCGAAGGTCGTCGACTTGTTCCGCGAACGAGACGAGTTCCGTGACGGCCCGTTCGCGGCTCTCGACCCGGCCGACGGGGCGAGCCGTCGTGAACCGATTGCCGATGCTGTCCACCAGTTCGAGCTCCCACTCGCCCGCAATCGTCGCTTTCACCGCCCGCACCGCGATGTTCGCGTCCCGATGCCGGAGTCCGATCTCGTCGCCACGGAGGGGTGACCGCTCCCATTCGGTGGGGATATCTCCGCTATCGGGCAGTGGTGGCATATCCTATTGTTTGCCGGCCAGTCGGGTGTGCACCGTGCCTGCCTGTGCGGGTCGTTTATGCCACGAGGTCGAACTGACACACACAAAGTATATACTAGTTTGGTCTCACTATTCAGATACCTCGGGTAGGGGTACACGAGATATGTTTTTATAGAACAGACTGCTCAGCTGCGGGTCTAGAGACGTTCAACCCCGCGCTTCGACGATTATCTCGTCGTCTTCGATTCGCTCGACTCCGTCCTCCGAGAGGGCGAACGTGTTCTCGTCGCTTCCGCCGGCGCCGAGTTCGGTCTTCATCTCCTCGACCACAGCCGGTTCGGCTTCGACGTGCGCCGTCCCGTGCCGTACATCTTCGACGATACCGAGCTGAGTTCCGTCGGCGTCCACGACGCGCTTTCCTTCCTCGTCCTTGGTGAGGTCGACCGTCATGGAATAAAACCCGCCGCGCGTGGCCTTCAGGGCTGTGGCCGTTTCGTTCTCGCGGACGGATGGTCGCCGACACATCTCGGTCAAAAATCCCCATCCGGCGTCACGTACCCTTCCATGAAAGGGGGCAATACTTTCGTCCGCTGTGCGCCTGCTTAGCATATGAACCTCCGGGACGCCTTCGACGCCCCCGCTCCCGCGATCATCCTCGCGGAGGGGGCGTTCGGAACGATGGACGGCAAGACGGCCAACGGGGTCGTGATGCACAGCGAACTGTTCGACGCGCGGGCGGTCATCGACTCGACCCACGCCGGGGAGGATGCCGGTGTCGTTCTCGACCGACCGGACGTCGGCGACGTTCCCATCGTCGACTCCACAAGCGACGCGCTCGAACGCGCACCGAACGCCGAAGTGCTCGTCATCGGCGTGGCACCCGCCGGCGGTGCGCTCCCCGACGAGTGGGTCGAAGATATCGAGGCGGCCGTCCGCGCTGGGGTGGATGTGGTGTCCGGCCTCCACGTCTTCCTCTCCGAACGGGAATCGTGGCGGAACCTCGCGGGCAAACACGACGCACGCCTCTTCGACGTGCGAAAACCGCCGGAGGACGACACCCTCCGGGTGGGTGACGGGCGGGTCGACGAGACGGACGCCGACGTCGTGTTGACCGCCGGAACCGACTGCGCGGTCGGAAAACGCACGACGACGTTCGAACTCTATCGCGCCGCGAAGCGCGCCGGACTGAACGCGGGGTGGGTCGCCACCGGCCAGACCGGAATCATGGTCGGCGCGCATCGCGGCGTCGTCATCGACCGCGTCCCCGCCGATTTCACCGCGGGCGTCGTCGAAGACCTCGTTCACGCCGTCGCCGAGGAACACGACATCGTCTTCGTCGAAGGGCAGGCCGCGCTCACCCACCGCGCCTACTCGGGCGTCACGCTCGCGCTCCTCCACGGCGCGTGGCCCGATGCCGTGGTGCTGGCCGACCAACCCGACCGCGACGGGAGAACCCACTTCGAACAGTGGTCGGTCGCGGGCGTCGAACGGGAACTCGACCTCGTGGAAGCGCTCTCGGACGCGACCGTCGCCGCCGTCTCAACGTGGGCCGACCCGGCGGAGATCGACTACCCCGTCCCCGCCGCGAACGTCTACGACGAGGGCGGGTCGGACGACCTCCTCGCCGCGGTTCGGGCGGTTCTATGAGAATCGAACGCGTCTCGGTCGAACCGCTCGACCTGCCCCTCCGCGAACCGTTCGAAATCTCGCTCGGCACGCAATATCACGCGAACAACCTGCTCGTGACGGTCGAAACCGACGGCGCGACGGGGTACGGCGAAGGTTCGCCGCTCACTCACGTCACCGGCGAGACGCAGGAAGCGGCCCTCGCAACTGCTCGGACCGCCGCCGACTTGATAGACGGGCGGAATCTCGCCGACTACCGCGACCTCGTCTCGGAGGTTCGGGCGACGTTTCCCGGCATGGTGTCGGCGCTGTTCGCGGTCGAAACCGCGATTCTGGACGCCTACTGTCGGGAGCGCGGGATGCCGCTCTCCGAACTGTTCGGCGGGTCGCCGAGGCCCGTCACCACCGACCTCACCGTCCCCATCCTTCCGCCGGACGAGGCGAGAGGGCGGGCGGAGCACGCGGTGGCGGAGGGGTTCGACCGCCTGAAAGTGAAGACCGGGACGACAGTCGAAGACGACGTGGCGCGGGTCGCCGCGGTTCACGAGGGCGCGCCCGACGTGGAACTGACGGTGGACGCGAACCAGGGCTGGACGCCGAAGGAGACGGCCCGATTCGCAAACGAACTCGAATCGCAGGGAATCGACCTCTTGCTCGTCGAACAGCCGGTTCCGGCGGAGGACGTGGTCGGCCTCGCACGAGTGCGCGAGGCGGTGTCGGTTCCCGTCGCCGCCGACGAATCGGTGTTCGCGCCCGAGGACGCGATTCGAGTCGTCCGCGAGGACGCCGCGGACGTGATAAACGTCAAACTCGGCAAATCCGGATTGCTGGCGGCGCGCGACATCGCAGCCATCGCCGAGGCCGCGAACGTCGAACTGATGGTCGGTTGCATGCTCGAAAGCGCGGTCGGCATCCACGCCAGCGCGCACGTCGTCTCGGGCGTCGGGTCGTTCTCGCACGTCGATCTGGACGGGAATCTCTTACTCGCGGAAGACGTGATCTCCTCGGAGCGCGGGCCGACCATCGATGTCTTCGGGCCGGGGCACGGTATCGCGCCCGAGTAGTTCGAACCCCAGCGATTCGCCCGAGCGCCCGCGCGAATCGCTATCATTCGACAGTCGTGTCAGCGTTTGAAAACCCCTTTACGCTCGGATGGCCGACTCCGGCCTAATGAGTTACAAGATCGGTCTGGTCGGGAAGCCCTCGGTGGGCAAATCGACCTTCTTCAACGCCGCGACGATGAACGACGTGCCGGAGGGCGCGTACCCCTTCACGACCATCGACCCCTCCGTCGGCGAAGCCTACGTCCGGGTGAACTGCGCCGCACCCGAGTTCGAGGAGTCCTGCACCCCCAGCGTCGGATTCTGCGAGGAAGGAACTCGCTACGTCCCCACGAAACTCGTGGACGTGGCCGGTCTGATTCCCGGCGCACACGAGGGGAAGGGCCTCGGCAATCAGTTCCTCACCGACCTGAACGAAGCCGACGTGTTGGTGCACGTCGTAGACTTCTCCGGCCAGACCGACATTGAGGGCGAACCGACCGAGGGCCACGACCCTCGCGAGGACATCGCGTTCCTCGAAAACGAACTCGACATGTGGTACGCGGAGATACTGGACAAGGGTATCGAACGCTATCGATCGGGCTACGACGGCGACGAGAAACACGTCGAGGAAGACCTCGCCGAGCAGATGAGCGCGTTCAAGACGAACAAGGACGAGATAAAGCAGATCATCCTCTCGCTCGGCCTCGAACTCGACCCCGAGAAGTGGGGGGACGACGACCGCGAAGCGCTGGCCCGTGAGATCCGCAAGCGCACCAAACCGATGGTCATCGCGGCGAACAAGATGGACACGCCCGAAGCACGGGCGAACTTCGAGGAGATTACGTCCGACCCCGACTACGACCACCTCACCGTCGTCCCCGCTAGCGCGCACGCCGAGAAGGCGCTGAAGAAGGCCGATGAGCGGGGCGTCGTCGAGTACGACGCGGGCGACGCCGACTTCGAGATAACGGGCGACGTAAGCGAGGAGCAGGAAGCGGGATTGGAACAGATTCGGGAGTTCACCGCGGAGTTCGGCGGCACGGGCGTCCAGCGCGCCATCGAAGCCGCGCTGTTCGACGAACTGAACCTCATCGTAGTGTTCCCGGGTTCCGCCAACGGAAGCGCCAGCGAGAAGGGCGTCTTCCGCGACTGCTTCCTCCTCCCTGGCGGTTCGACGGCGGAGGATTTCGCCTACCACCTCCACAGCGACATCGGCGAGGGATTCCTGCACGGCATCGACTGCCGGAGTAAGCGCCAGATCGGATCGAGTTCGGAGTTAAACCACCGGTCGGTCGTGGAAATCGTCTCGACGAATCAGTGATGCGATAGGGGGCGTCCACAACTATCGAGCGAGACCGGACGCGTTCGAAGTCGGTGCTGCAAACTGACCGACTGCAACTTCTTCGTAGCGACGTTACCGGGAGATTCCCCGGCCCTCGGATTCGATGACCCGTTCGACCTCGTCGAGCGTCAACACTGCCATGTCGCCGGGGATGGTTCGTTTGAGGGCGGCGGTCGCCGCGCCGTATTCGAGGGCGGTCGGTACGTCTTTGCCCGCGAGTCGCTGGGCGAGAAACGCCCCGACAAAGGCGTCGCCGGTTCCTATCGGATCGACCGTCTCGGTGTCGAAGGCCGACTGGGCTATCACCTCGTCGTCGTGAAGCGCCAGCACTCCGTCGGCACCGCGAGTCACGATGACGGTCTCGAAGTCCCAATCGGCGGCGAGTCCGCGAGCGATTTCGTCGACGCCGCCCGACCGGTCGAGCACGTCGCGGGCGTCGCGCTCCGCCGTCACGAGCACGTCGACCATCGGAAAGAGGTTGGTCAGGCTGGCTTGTGCTTCGGCGGGCGACCAGAGCTTCGAACGATAGTTCACGTCGAAGGCGGTCGTCGTCCCGGCGTCCTGCGCGTCGGCGAGCACCTCGCCGACGGTCGATTCCAGAGTGGGCGAGAGGGCGGGGGTGATTCCGCTGGTGTAGAAGAGGCGAGCGTCTCGGACGGCGTCCAGCGGTACGTCGGCGGGGCGGGTCGTCGTGACCGCGGCGTCGGCGCGGTCGTAGATGACGTTCGTCCCGCGTGGCTCGGTACCGTATTCGAGGTAGTACACGCCCTGTCGGCCCTCGTCGCTCCACGCGATTTCGGTGTCGATGCCATACTGGCGGAGGCCCGCGACCACGCGCCGTCCGAGGGGCGAGTCCGGAAGCTTCGAGAACCACGTCGCCGCCGCCCCGAGTCGATGGGCGGCGATAGCGACGTTGCTCTCCGCGCCCGCGGCCCGGAGTTCGAGGGTGGCCGTGCTCTCGATTCGCTCGTAGTCGGGGGGCGAGAGACGCAACATCGTCTCGCCAAACGTCACGATATCGGTCATGTCCACGAGATTGGCCGCGGGAATCATAGTTCGCCCGGTCGCGACATTCCATTGTTAGCGGAATTTTCCACAGCCGCAATCTATATTGTTCGTTAATTAACTAGAATAGCCACTGGTCATCACATGAGCAACCAGAAACGGAGGCGACCGGAGTATTCCGAAATCGAGATGTTCGAGAACGACCTCTGTGACGCACTTCCCGACGTATTCTACGCTATCGATCGCAACTGGCGGCTTCGCAACTGGAACGACCAGTTACCGAAGCAGACCGGGTACACCGACGAAGAAATCGCGGAGATGCACCCGTTGGAGTTCATTCCAGAAGAAGACCGCGAGACGATAGCACAGGCGGTTCTAACGGTGTTCGAGCACGGCGAGACGCGAACGGTCGAATCGCAACTCGTCACCGAAGACGGCGAGTACGTCCCCTACGAGTTCAACGGGTCGCCCATCACGGACGCGGCGGGAACCGTTGCTGGGTTGGCGGGCACGGGACGAAACATCTCGGAGCGAAAGGAGCGCGAGCAGGAACTTCAGCAGTACGAAACCCTGTTCGAGACCGTCGACGACGGGGTGTACGTTCTCGATTCGGATCTTCGGTTCGTCGCGGTCAACGACGCATTCGCGTCGATGACCGGATACGACCGCGACCGACTGCTCGGCATGCACGCTTCACTCGTCAGTAGCGACGCGGGATGGGAACGAGGTTCGGAACTGGCGACCGAGATGGCGGACGGGAGACGCGAGGTGGCAGCCCTCGAATCCGAACTCGTTCGAGCGGACGGAACGTTGCTCCCCATCGAAACCCGATTTACCTACCTCTCAGACGACGCCGATGCGGTCGTCGGTGTCACGCGCGACATAACCGAGCGGAAGGAGCACGAGCACACTCTGCGCCAGCAACGCGACGAACTGCGGACGCTCGACCGCATCAACTCCCTCATCCGCGAACTCGTGCTGGCGCTCGCGTCGACGGCGACTCGCGACGAAGTCGAGCGAACGGTCTGCACTCACTTGGCGGACTCGGATCTGTACCGGTTCGCGTGGATCGGCGAACGAAACCGAGCGACTGGGTCGGTCGCACAGCGAACGCAAGCAGGAACGGACGACGGGGCGTGGGAACTCATCGAACAGGGAACCGAGGACGAAGAATGGGAACGTCCGGCCAGCGTGGTGCTCCGTACCGGAACGCCGGAAATCGTGGACGACATCGCCACCGACTCTCGATATCCGGAATCGGTGCAAGAGGCCATCGCCGACACCAGCATCCAGTCCGGCATCGCGGTTCCGCTCGCGCATGGGAAGACGAGCTACGGCGTCTTGGTCGTCTACGCGACCCGCCCGGGGGCGTTCAGCGAGCGCGAGGCCGCCGGCTTCGAATCGCTCGGCGAACTCGTCGGGTTCGTCATCGACGCCGTCGAGAGCAAGCGGCTACTCCACGCAGATCGGGTCGTCGAACTGGAGTTCCGACTGACCGACGAAACGGCGTTTTTCACCTCGATATCGAACCGGTTCGACGCGACGTGCGTTCTCGAAGAGGTGATTCCGTCCCAAAGCGAAACGCTCCTCGAATACGTTCACATCGAAGGCGTATCCTCAGGCGAGGTGGTGCGACTCGCCGAGCAAACGGATGCGGTGCGACACATCCGGTTGGTCGAGGGGACGCTGTTCGAGGTCACGGTAGCCGGTGCGTCGCCGGTTCTCTCGTTGGTCGAACGAGGCGCGTCCATAACGAAAGCGGTCGCGGAGGACGGTGAAGCGCACATCGTCGCCGAACTTCCGCCGGACGCTGACGTTCGGAGCATCGTCGAAGCACTCGAAGACGAGTTTCCCGACTCCGAACTGGTGGGGAAGCGCGAGCGCGAACGACCCGCCCGAACGGTCGACGAGCTGCGGGCGGAATTTGAAGTCGACCTCACCGAGCGTCAGTCGATAGCCCTTCAGTCGGCGTACGTCGCGGGCTACTTCGATTGGCCGCGGGAGAGCACCGCGGAAGAGGTGGCAGACGCTCTCGGCGTCACGTCGGCGACGCTCCACCAGCACCTCCGAAAGGCCGAGAAGAAGTTGCTCGTCGCGTTCTTCGGAGAGTGATTACCACGGGGCGAACGACGGGTCGACTTCGCGCTCTCGCCGGTCGAGACCGTCGATTTTTGCGACATCCTCGTCGTCCAGTTCGAAGTCGAGCGCGGCGAAGTTGTCCTCGATATGGTCGCGGCCGGTCGCCTTCGGAATCACGGCGACATTCTCCCTCTGCACCAGCCACGCTAAACTGACCTGCGCTTCGCTGACGTCGTGCTTCTCGGCGACGTCGTTCAGTTCGGGCACGTCGAACGCCTCGCCGCGGGCGAGCGGGGAGTACGCCACGAGTTGGATATCGTTTCGCCGTGCGTACTCGACGAGTTCGTCCCGCGGGAGCAGGGGGTGCATCTCGACTTGGTTGGCGAAGAGGGGCGCGTCGAGGGTCTCCCGCGCTACGTCGAGATGTTTGGGCTCGAAGTTGCTCACGCCGACGTGCTCTATCGTCCCCTCGTCGTACAGCTGGTCGAACGCCGCAAGCGTCTCCTCGGGGTCGTACTCGCGGGCGGGCCAGTGGATGTAGAGCAGGTCGAGGTAGTCGGTGCCGAGTTTGTCGAGGCTCGCCCGGATGCTCGACAACACGTCGTCGTATGCGAGCTCGTCTATCCAGACTTTCGTGGCGAGGAAGATGTCTTCGCGGTCGACCGACGACCGCTCGATTCCCTCGCCGACGTACTTCTCGTTGTCGTAGGCCTGCGCGGTATCGACGTGCTCGTAGCCGAGGTCGAGGGCGTATCGCACGCTTTCGACGCATTCCTCGGGGTCGGTGTTCTGCCACGTTCCGAGTCCCAGTTTCGGGATGCCGTCGCTGGCGTCGTAGGTCATCGTACTCCGAACAAGGGCCAGCGCGGAAAAAGGGGTTGCGTCGGCGGAAATTCCGGCGAGATTCGCAACCGGTCGCTCGAAGTCGAGTTGCTCGGGTAGGAGATCCGTAATTGTCACCGCGTATCCTCAACCCCCGAGCAGTTCCGCGATGAGACCGCACAGACAGATCACGAACAACGGAATGGTCACGAGATTCTTTATCGTAAAACTGACCAATGAACCGATTCGGCTCGATCCATCGAAGACGCCGAGGCGTGCCGTCGACCAGTCCACGACCGGGTCGCTCGTCAGGACGAACAGACACGCGTTGGCGACGAGAAAGACGCCGCCGAGGAGTAGAACCTGCCACGCTATTAGCGGCCACCGGTCGCTGGCGTTTATCGACAAACCGCTACCGACGGTCGTCGTCGAGAGGACGATGGTGATTACGACGATGACGAGCGCCACCCTGAACAGTCCCACGACGGATTCGACGATCAGCAGTAACGACTCCGGTAGCTGCTCGCCCCAAAGGACGAACACCCAGCGGGAGAGGACGGGAACGATCGAGAAGGCTCCGATGAGCAGGACGTTCGAAACGTAGAACGACACCGCCCAGTGGAGGAGGCGCACCGTCGCGGTCACCCCGTCGTCGAACGACTGGAGAAACGTCGTAACGTGATTTTGCATGGTTGTGAGAGATTCGACCGGTTGACTACGTGCGGCGTCGCAGATGTGAGATGAGGTACCGCCAGCAGAACCGTACCGTTCTCAGGCTGCTGGTCGGCGTGTTCTGGAAGGAGGCGATACGCCACTCGTCCTGGCGTTTCGTACAGACGGTGGTCGTCAAACCGTTCGGTTCGACCGACCCCTCCTCTTCGCCGGGGAAGAGGATGGCACCCTCGGAGCAAATCACGACGACATCGGGAGCGAGGTATCGCACGTCCACGGGACGGCTCCAGAGACGGGTTCCTCGAAAGATACCGTCAAACAGTCGCTGATGAACCGCGGCGATCTCGCGGCGACCGTCGAGTCGGTCGCCGGTTGCGACGACGTAGTTCGCCTCCTCGTCGAACGGCTTCGCGAACGCGTCGCCGTCGCCGTCGTTCCAACCGTCGGTTACCCGTCGGAGGAGAGCTTCGATCGCCCGTTCGTCGTCCGGAGTCGGAGCGGCGTCGGTCGTCATCGACTCGCTCCTCGGCATCGAACACGCGCTGTCGATTGCATATGTAGAGGGAAACGGCGAGGTACCAAAGGGATAAACCGAAACATGTTGCATTTTACGGTCGCCCAACGAAGGTAACGCATGCCTACAGCACGGTTGCGAATCGAACCGAGCCACGACGGATTGGCCGCAGTCTCGGTCGCACGCCCGGACGACGAGTTCAGAATACTGGACGGACATCCTAACGAGGACGGGCTGTTCGTCCTGTACGAAATCCGGACGACCGACCCTAACGGAGTCGTTCGGGAGTTCGAGGCAGCGGACGAAGTTCGGTCGTGCGAGGTGATGCATCGAAGCGACCGTGTCGTTCTCCTCCGATGTTCGATACCGAAGCCGAAGCCGTATTGCGTCGCGAACGCATCGAAGGGGTTCGCAACGTTCCCGCTGATACTCCGAAACGGGTGGCTCCACGTCGAAGTCACGGCCTCCGACGGCGACCTATCGACCATGAAAGCGGCGTTGGAAGACGCGGGACTCGCCTATCGCGTCGATTCTGTCTCCCAATCATACGACAGTAGTGATCTCCTCACGGAACGACAGCGGGAGTTCGTCGGCGAGGCGGTTGAACGAGGGTACTACGACACCCCACGCCGATGCACGCTCACGGAACTGGCGCGTTCGATGGGCGTTACGAAGGGGTCGGCTAGCAGAACGCTTCACCGGGCGGAAGGAAGGATCGTCGCGAAGTTCGTCCGAGAAAGTCGATGAGAGCGGCTTCCGGAGAACTTATCCACGCCCCGGGAGACACCCAGAATATGCGAATCGCACTGCTGGGGGGAACCGGCGATATCGGGCAGGGACTCGCGCTCCGCTGGGCGTACGATACCGACCACGAGGTCGTCATCGGCTCGCGCGACCCGGAGAGAGCCCGCGCGATGGCCGAAGAGTACGAGACCGAACTGGACAGTTTGGGCGTCTCGCGTTCCATCAACGGCTTCGCCAACGGGATGGCCACCGAGCGCGCCGACGTGGTCGTTCTCGCCGTGCCGCCGTTCTACGTCCGCGACACGGTCGAGGCCGTCGCGGATCGCCTCGGCGAGGTGGACGTGCTCGTCACCCCCGCCGTCGGGATGGATCGGGCCGAAGACGGCTTCCACTACAAACCGCCGAAGGCGGGGAGCGTGACGGAACTCGTCGCGGAGTCCGTACCCGAGGGCGTGCCCGTCGTCGGCGCGTTCCACAATCTCTCGGCCGACCGCCTCGCCAACCTCAAAGTAGAACTCTCGCAGGACACCCTCCTCGTGGGTGATGACGAGGACGCCAAGGAGATGGTTCGGACGCTGGCCGAGGAGATAAAGGGCCTGCGGGCGCTCGACGCGGGGGGAATCGCCAACGCCGCCGAGGTCGAGAGCGTGACGCCGTTGCTCATCAACCTCGCGCTCAACAACGAGGGGATGCACGACGTGGGCGTCCGATTCGAGTAGGTTCGACTACGAGTGAGTAGCGTGCGGAGTAACTGCACCGCTCACGGTTCGCGTGTCCAAAGATTCGATTTTGCGTTCGGACTGGTTACGCGCCCGCTTCTTCCAAGACGCGCTCCAAGTCGTCGCGCTGGGTGACGCCGACGAATCGCTCGACGACGCCCTCGTCGTCCTCGATGACGATGGTCGGGATGGAGCGAACTTGGTACTCGTTCGCAACGTCTTGGTGTTCGTCTACGTCCACCTTCTCGAACTCGACGCTGTCTCTCCAGTCTTCCTCCAAGTCCTCGAGAATCGGGTCTTGGGTCTTGCACGGTCCACACCAGTCTGCGTAGAAGTCGAGTAGCTTGACTGTCATGCGTTTCTTTCCTGAATTTCTGTCGCCGCGTGCATAAGGGTTTCTTACTCCGCTAGCTCTGCCGGAGTTCCGTGGATTACGCCGAACCGTGGATTCGAGTGGAAGCGAAGCAGGCTGACGGTGTTGCGAAAGGTTTACCCCCGACGCTCTCTGAACCGCAACTATGAGCAGTGGCCAGAACTCCGGCGGGCTGATGTCCAGTGCCGGACTCGTGCGATACTTCGACGCTGAAGACCGAAACACGATCCGTATCGATCCCAAGACGATCGTCGCGTTCGGCGTCTTCTTCGGCGTCTTCATCATGGTGTTGAACTTCCTCGCGATATAACGAGTCCCTTTTCCCGACGCTCTCCGTACCACCGGTATGAGTCTCGACGCTGGCGTCATCGCCGTGCAGGGCGACGTGAGCGAGCACGCCGACGCGATCCGGCGGGCCGCCGCCGCGCACGGCGAAACCGCGGAAGTCACGGAGATTCGCCAGTCCGGCGTCGTTCCGGACTGCGACCTACTCTGCATGCCCGGCGGCGAATCGTCCGCCATCTCCCGCCTGCTTCAGTCGGAGGGCATCGCCCCGGAGATACGGTCCCACGTCGCGGACGGAAAGCCCATCCTGGCCACCTGCGCCGGTCTTATCGTCGCCGCGGCGGACGCGGGCGACGACCGCGTCGAGAACCTCGAACTCGTGGACGTGACCGTCCAGCGCAACGCCTTCGGGCGGCAGAAGGATAGCTTCGAAGCCCCGCTCGACGTGACCGGCCTCGGCGACCCCTTCCCCGCCGTGTTCATCCGCGCGCCGCTCATCGGCGACGTCGGCGAGGCGGAGGTGCTCGCGGCGTGGGACGGGCGGCCGGTCGCGGTTCGGGATGGCCCCGTGGTCGGAACCTCCTTCCATCCAGAGTTGACGCCCGACGACCGCATCCACGGCCTCGCGTTCTTCGGCGACTAGCGGGGTGGTGCATCGATTTCGACGCCACCGTTATCGCGTCGTTGAAATCGCGGGCCACGTCACCGGAAACGCTCGGTCTTCGGCGACGCTGGCACCCGGTTCGTCGCCCTCCATTTTCTGCGACGGTCGCGTTTCTCCCGTCGCCCTTCGTCTTCGGCGACGGTCGCATTCGCTCATCGCCCTACCAACGTACGTAGGTATCAGGTACTTGGTCGTGACCCGCCACTACTAACTCGATGATCGAGTGGGAAACGGAATTCGATAGAGGAGCACTGCTGGCCGACGAGGAGCGCGACGTACCGGTCGACCTACTGTTCGAGGTGTTCGGGAGTCCACGTCGGCGACGCATCTGCTCTCGCCTCGACGACGAATCGACGACCGTCTTGATAGATGACCTTGCCCGTCACATCGTCGAACAGGAGACCGGCACCCTCGCTGACGACGCATCGCCCGACGCGGTAGAGCAGGTCGAGATACTGCTCTATCACGTCGACCTCCCGAAGATGGCGGAAGCGAATTTCGTCGCCTACGACCCGGAATCTGGTCTCGTCGCCCCCGGAGACGACATCGAGCTAGCCGCGAACTACCTCGAATTCCTAGAGTACACGTTTTAATCCCGCCCGGGTTCACTTCCCGAACGAATGCGCGAGGCACACCCCATCGAGACCGCGGTCGGAATGGAGTTCTACGTCAGCGACGCCGACGGCGTGGGCGGTCGACTCCGCGAGGCGAATGACGACTTCCGAGTGCGGGAGATCGAACGATTCGACGCCGAACCGCTCGACGCCGACCCGGGTTCGTACCCGCACCTCGTCGTCCGGGCGACCCTCCGCGGGTGGGATACGAACGACTTCGCCCGCAGGCTCTCCGGAGCGCTCGGAATCAGCCGCGAACGCGTCTCGTGGGCCGGAACGAAGGACAAGCGCGCGGTAACGACGCAGTTGTTCAGCCTCCGGAAAGTTTCGCCCGACGACCTCCCGGAAATCTCGGGCGCCGACATCGAACCCGTGGGGCGGGCGGGACGGGCGCTCCAGTTCGGCGACCTCGCCGGCAACGAGTTCGAAATAACCGTCTTGAATCCCGACCGCCCGGCGAACGCCGAACGAATCGCGGACGAACTGCGGGCGTTCGTCGGCGGGCGGGACGCAGAACGGCTCGCGGTTCCCAACTTCTTCGGCCAGCAGCGATTCGGCAGTCGACGACCGGTCACGCACGAGGTCGGCCTGCACATCGTCCGCGGCGAGTGGGAAGAGGCGGTGATGGCCTACGTCGGCAACCCCTTCGAGACGGAACCCGAGGACACGCAACGAGCCCGCCGGACGGTCGAGGACGTCGCGCCCGATTGGAACGCCGCGCTCGACGTCCTGCCGAAGCGACTCGACTTCGAGCGAGCGATGGTACACCAACTCGCCGAGAACGGCGGTGACGACCCCGCCCCGGAGGAGTTCCGGGTCGCGTTGGAGGCCTTGCCGACCAACCTCCAGAGACTGCTCGTGAACGCGGCCCAATCGTTCGTCTTCAATCGAATCCTCAGCGAACGACTGCGCCGGGGGCTTCCGTTCAACGAACCTGTCGCCGGCGACGTGGTCTGTTTCGCCGAGGAGGTCGACGGACTGGTCGTCCCGGACGTCGACCGACGACAGCGTGTGACCGAGAAGCGCGTTCGCACCGTCGAACGCCACTGCGAGCGCGGTCGGGCATTCGTCACCGCGCCGCTGGTCGGCACCGAGACGGAACTCGCCGATGGCGAACAGGGGGACATAGAGCGCGAGGTGCTCGCCGACCTCGACCTCGAACCCGCCGATTTCAACTCGCCGGGGGAGTTCTACTCGACCGGAACCCGGCGGGCGATGCTGGTGCGAACCGACTTCACGTTGTCGCACGATCCGCTCTCGTTCGGATTTTCGCTCCCCTCGGGGTCGTACGCCACCGTATTCCTGCGAGAGTTCCTGAAAGCCGACCCCCTCGATATGGGATAGGACTTTCCGCCTCGCCGTCGTACCCCGGCGGGGGACCGGGGATGGAGACGAGAACTAGAACCGACCGAATTCAGCGGGAGATCGACACCGCGCTCGCGGAAGGGTGGCGCATCGAATCCGAGACGCCCGACAGGGTCGTGCTCGTGAAGCGAAACTACGGCGACTTCGGCGTTCACATCGTCCTCGCGCTGCTGACGTTCTGGTGGACGCTCGGCGTCGGGAACCTCGCCTACGCCGCCTACAAGTACGTCAACGATTCCCAGCGTCGCGTCCTCTGGGAGTCGGAACGCGAATGCCCGGAGTGTGGGACGACGGTCGCCCCCGACGCGAACTACTGTCGCAACTGCGGGACGGAACTGCCGACCGACCCGGAACCGGTCGGCATGACCTGCCCGAACTGCGGGGCCGCGGTCGCGGAGGGTGCGAAGTACTGTAGCTCGTGCGGCGCGGGAATCGCGGAGGTGATGGAAGGGGCCTGACTCCTCACTTCTTCGTCGGCGTCGCGCGTCCGAGGAAGAACGCTGGCAGGCTGAACAGTACGATGAAGACGAGGACGAACACGGTGAACAGGACGGAGAAAACGATATCTAACGGCGTCCCGACGCGAGTGACCGGTCTCGTCGCCGCGATGATAACCGCGAGCAGCGTCGGCGGGAGGACGACGGCCGTGCGGCGATATCGGAGGTCGGTCGCGGCGTAGCCGACGACCGACATCGAGAGCAGTAGGAGGGTGGCGAACGCGGCGAACAGGAAGTCGGTCACGCCGTAGAAGTTCAGTTCGAGGAGCCGCGAGACGAGGTACGGATCGGTGAGCGCGACGGTAACGACCGTCACGACGAGACCGACCGACCACGCGAGTATCGCGGCGACGAACCCACGCTTCAGGGTCGGACGAGCGTCGGAGGTGGCGAAAAGGGAGAGCGCGATATACGCACTCCCCGCGAAGAGTGCGCCGAGCGAGTACCGTCCGTCTCCCATGACGACGGCCTGTGAAATACCGAACAGCAGTCCGACGACCCGATGCCGCCGACGATTTTCGCAGTCAGTCGAGCCGTCGCGTCGCTCCGTTTCACGGTTTTTCCACCGACCCAAACGAATCCGACGAGAAGCGCGAACAGCGTCATCGCGGGTAAAAGTACGTCGAAGAACAAGTTACGAACCACGTCCGCGAGCGTCTCGGCCACCGCGACGAAACTCCACATCTCACCGACGACATCGCTCGATTGGGCGAAGGTGACGAACGGGCCGTCTCCCCCGTCCCGATACTCGGTCAGCGTGAACTCGTTTCCGGCCGCCGATGCGCCGGTCGGCGCGCGCGTAACGGCGGTTCCCGGCGGCCCGCGAACCGTCAGTCGAGCCGCGCCGAGGTCGGCGTAGTTCCACGTCCCCGGTTCGTGGAAGTGGTCGAAACGAAGGACGCCGCCGGGAGTGCGAGTCACCGCCTGGTCATCCGATATCGGAGGACGACGACGTCGTCGGACGTGACGCGGGCGTCGCGGAGCGTCGTGGGTGTGGGCGCGTCGAACGCACCATCCGCGGCGGCGACGAGCGCGTAACGATTCTCGCTGAAGTTCCGAATCTCGTCGTCCGCCAATCGGTTGCGAATCGTCCAGTCCGCGATACCGTTCTCGTGAATGACGACCGTGGCGGTGCTTCGCTCGATGTCGGTTCCGACGCCGCTGCACGGGGTACAAACGTCGACGGGAGGTCTCGCCCCGAGAATCGGTGTCGTGACCGCGACGAGAACGACGAGTACGAGGAGGGCGAAGGTTCGGGAACGCATGCTCCAAATCGTATTTCGTCCGATAAGTTTCTTTCCGCCACAGAAGACGGAGTTGGAACGTGGAGATTAAACGCGACGCTCCGAAAGTGACTCCCATGGAGTGTCGGCAGTGCGCGTCCTCGCTCGAACGCCCCGGCGACTACTGTCTGGTCTGCCGGACGCGCAACGCCGACGCGGTGGTTCTCGACCTTGACCGCGACCACGCCGCGATGACGATGCTGCTGGACGAGGACGCGGTGGGCGCGACCGACGTGCGGACGACGCCCGAGGACGGGGAGCGGGAGGTCGTCGAACTCCGCAACTTCGCGGGGCGCGTCGCGGACGAAGTCCGGCGAAAGCGCCCTGAGGAGGTGTACGCGGCGGGCGACCGAGACGTGATTCGGGCGGTGCGCGCCCAACTGCGCCATGATTTCTACCGGGTGGGCGACGAGCGCCCGGTGGGGGAGGTGCTCGAACGCCGAAACGAACGGTCGCTGGAGGTCGTGGAGACCGACCCGGGCGACAAACTCGGCGGCGCGCACACCACGCTCATCGGCAACCGGGACGGGATGCGCGCGATTCGGGAGGTCGCTCGCCACCCGCACGTCAAGAAGATAATCCCCGGACCCATCAGCGCGGGCGGGTCGAGTTCCCCGTCCGGCGTCCGGGCCAAGGCGACCCGTGCCGACGAGAACGGGAACGTTCGTCTCCTCCTGCGCGACGGTTCGAGCGTCCAGGAGAATCGTGTCGTCACCACCGCTATGGATCGAGAGCGCGGCGAACGAGTGCGAGACGACTTGAACGAAGTGCTCGCGGAGACGGGGTTCCAGTAGCCACAGACCTTTTGGGCGTGGCTCTAATTATATGTAATTACATGACCTCACGCTACGACGCGGTGCTCGCGGCGATACCGACGCTCTCGGGCGGTGGATTCGTAGCGGCACAGTTCACGTCGCTTCCGTTGGCGGTGCTCGGATTGGTCGGGGCGGTGCTCGTGGTTGGGTACGCGCTGGCGCGACCACCACGCGATTGAACTCAAAGGGTTTATCAGTCCTCTCGGGTAATTTCTCGGTACTATGGCCGAAGACTCTAAATCACGAACCGGTAGCGCCGGACGGTTCGGAGCGCGATACGGTCGCGTCGCCCGAAAGCGGGTCTCAGAAATCGAGGCGGACAAGAACGAGAACCACACTTGCCCGGACTGTGGAAGCAGCAGCGTCGACCGGAAGGGAACCGGTATCTGGGCGTGCGGTCGGTGCGGCTACGAGTTCGCCGGCGGTACCTACCGCCCGCAGACGCCCGCCGGACGAACCGTCAAACGCTCCATCCGCGCCGCCCTCGCCGACGAAGAATGAGTTACAAGTGCTCGCGCTGCAAACGGGACGTCGAACTGGACGAGTACGGCGGCGTCCGCTGTCCGTACTGCGGACACCGCGTCCTGCTGAAAGAGCGGAGCCGCGACGTGAAGCAAGTCGAAGTCCGGTAACGCCGTGTCTCACGACGTGCTTCTCGAATTCGACTACGAATCCGACGAGCGTGCGACACTGATTTTCCGAAGCGTCGAACGAGAGGTCGGCGAGATAGACGGCGACCGCTCGCGGACGACCGTCAAGCGGGACGGAAGGACGGTCGTCGTTCGGGTTTCCGCCGACGACCTCGTGGCGCTCCGGGCGGCGCTGAACACGTGGCAGACGTTGGTGGGGGTCGCGGAGAAGGTTTCGGGATGAGGGTTATCCTCCGTTCGACTCCGGAACGAAGTAGCCGTACGCGGCAGTGCGCCGCGCGACAGTTGCGACCCGAAGGATGAACGAAACGAGGACTGCTACCGGCGAGAGTACCACCGCGACGATCAGACTGACGATGACCACAAGCGGGTCGTACCCGAGCGGCGTCGTCGGGAGGGAACGGTAGCTCATTATCGTCAGTCCCGAAACGACGATGGAGAGGACGCCGGTATAGAGTATGTAACGGGAGAGCTGTGCGAGTTCGCGTTGGATGAATATCATCTTGAAGTACTGTCGCGCCGTGTCGAGTTGGACGAGCAGGTTTTGAATGTCTTCGAGTATCTGCTTCGTCGCGTCCGAGAGCGCATCCGTGTGTTTCGCCCTGAACCGCCGAGTCTCGTACTGCTGCATCGAGTCGTTGTAGTCGAGGATGACCGAGAGCACGACGAAGAGGTCGGCGCGCGGATCGTCCAGTCTGGCGATCTCGTCGTCCACCCGTTCGAACAGTCGCGCGTACTCTTCCTTCTCCTCCCCGACTTCCGAACTTCCGCACTTCTCTTCGAACGAACGAACGCGCTCGTCGAGCGCACGAAACAGCTCGCGGAGGAACGCCGCCGTATTCGGCGGACTCACGAGGAGGTCGATCTGCTCTCCGACCTCCTCTCGGAACTCCACCATCGCCTCTAACTGCCGTTTTTGGTTCTTAACCCCGCCGAACTCCTGCGAGAGAATGAGTTGATTCACGGCCACGACGACCGTGACGAGCGTCAGGATTCCGTTCACCACCCCGTTCATCAGCCACATGAGTCGCGCCGGGTTGGTCAGCAGGAACAGCTTGGCGACCCCGAACACGACGTTCACGGCGAATATCCCTACGAGAATCCCGACGGCGACGGTGAGGCGGTCTCCCCGAAACAGCAACCACCACAGCGCGCGGTCGAGATAGCCTCTCGGAGCCACGTTACTTCCCTCCGCGCGACCGATAGTTTACAACTACTCTCATCCCTACCGTTTACTACCGACTCCGTCCACCAACTGTTTGACGGCGACCGCCGCCGAGCGACCCTGCAACTGCTAGCCTTCGAGGATAGAGGTGATCGTTTCACGACGACTTCGGCGTCGAATCGCAGTGGCGGACGAATCACCGAACGTGCTCGAATATCGGCGTTCCCGAATTTCCGACGTCCCGCCACTCGTCTCCGTCCGCCGGAGCGAACTAGGGTTCGTGGTCGACGCTATCGCCGAAATTCCACAGCCACGCACCGACGACTGTCCCACCCGATCCGGCCGCCGCGACCAGCGCGGCGGTCAGGAAAAACGGCTCCCTCCACGAACCACCGACGGAGTGAACGTTGTCCGGGTTCGGGACGAGGAAGTGGAAGTAGACGCCGAACGCGAGCGAGGCGGCCATCGAGGCGACGAACACCGCGCTCCCGAGTCGCTCTCTCCCGCGCCACAGGAGCACGAACCCGACCACGGGTGCGATTGTCGCCACTCCGACGACGAACGCTGATTGAAACGGCATCAGCGGAACCGGCACGGCGGCGTGTGGAACGCCGTGAGCGAGATTGACGAGCAGGTACGCGCCGAGCGCGACGGCGGCGACCGTCAGTTTCCCCGTCACTCGCCGCTCCTCACCCCGGATGCGGCGAGCGGTTCGGGAGACTCCCCGCCCGCCATCTCGGCGAGCGTCCCCTCCTCGCGCCACGTCTCGACCACGTCCGCGAGCCCCTCTCGATAGCTCGGGTAGCGCGGTTCCCAGTCGAACGTCTCGCGGAATCGCTCGTTCGAGGTCGGGGCCGAACTCGTCAACAAGCGAACCGACGCTTTGCCGACGAGGGGGCGCGCCAGCCACCCCGGAATCCGGCGGGGTTCGGGGGCGTTGAGTCGGTCGGCGAACGCTCGTACGAGCGTGGCGAGTGCGACCGGTTCGTCGTCGGTGACGTGCCAGAGGCCGGTCGCGTCGGATTCTGTCGCCGCGGCGAACGCCCGCGCCGCGTCCTCGACGTGGAGTATCGAAAGCGTCGCGTCCCGCCTTCCGAGGGGACCGCCGCCGAGGATGGGGAACCTCCCGTCGAGCAGTCCGGAACCCATCTGACGTGTGTGGGCAGAGTCTGGCGCGTAGAACCACCCGCAGCGCAGGATGCCGACTTCGAAGCCGTGTTCGTCGCCGCCCCGCCGGACGATCCGTTCCGCGTCGAGCGCGGAGCGCGTGGAACGGTCGGGGTTCGGCGGTGCGTCCTCGTCGAACGGCGCGCCGTCCGGTCGGCGGGCGAGCCACGTGATGCTCTGGAAGAGGAGTCGGCGGGCGTCTATCTCCGCGGCGACCGAAACGAGATTTCTGGCTCCCTCCGCGCGCACTCGGTCGTTTAGCACCCACTCCTCCTCGGTCGGTTTCGTGCTCGTCGGAATCGCGGTGGCGGCGTGGATCAGCACGTCGCACCCCGCCCCGGCGGTGCGGAGGGATTCACGGTCGAGCACGTCCCCGCGTCGCGGTTCGCCGCCGCGCTCGGCGACGAGTTCGTCACCTCGCGCATCGCGGGTGAGTCCGACGACGGCGTGGCCTCTGTCGGTAAGTTCGGTGACGAGTTGGCGACCGAGAACTCCGGTTGCCCCTGCGGCGAAGACGTTCATAGGTAGTGATTGGGGAGATTCGACGATAGCGGTTGTGCCGCAGTCGTCTGGTCGATTTATAAGTGTCCGAACTGACACTCGACTATGAAGTACCTTCGCCTCACGCTCGACCCCGGCGAAACCTCGGTGCATCCCGTGTACGACGTTCTGACCGACGCTGAGTACGTCGAGCGGGCGCGCGGCCTCCACGGAAACGTCGCCGCAGATATCGCCACGCTCCTCTTTCACGTTCGAGGCGATGCGGAGCGATTCACGGCGAGATTGGACGATATCCCGGAAGTTCTGGACTACGACGTGACGCTCCTCGCCGACGACGAGTTCTACTGCTACGTCTACAATGAGACGACCGCCGTCGATGGGGCGCTGTTCGCGGCTTTCACCCGCGAGAGCGTCGTGCAGGTATCGCCCATCGAGTACCACGACGACGGGCGGGCGACGTTCGACATCGTCGGCAGTTCGGACGACCTCCACGCCGCGATGACCGACGCTCCGCCGGGCGTCGAACTTCGCGTCGAACAGGTCGGAGAGCGCGCGACCGGCAGCGAGGACGTCGAAGCGTCGCTGAGCGATCGCCAGCGAACGGCGGCGAAAGTCGCGGTCGAGTTGGGGTACTACGACGTTCCCCGGCGAGCGAGTCACGCGGACGTGGCCGACGCGCTCGGGTGCGCCCCAAGCACCGCGGCGGAACACCTTCGGAAGGCCGAATCGCGGGTCTTCCGTGGGCTTTTTGACTGAGGCGCAAAGCGTGGCTTTTTCAGTCCCGACCACGAGGATGGAGGTATGCAGGGTAATCTTCCGCCGGAGGCACAGGAGAAGCTCGAACAACTGCAAGACCTTCAGGACACGGCCCAGCAGGTCGCGGTGCAGAAGAATCAGGCCGAGACGCAACTGAACGGGGCGCAGAACGCGCTCGACGAATTGGACGACATCGACGAGGACACGACGATGTTCCGCGAGGTCGGCGAACTGTTCGTCAAGACGGACTACGACGAGGCGCAGGAAGACCTCGAAGACAAGGTAGACAGCCTCGAAATCCGCGTCGAGACGCTCGAAAAACAGGAGAACCGCGTCCGAGAGCAGTTCGAGCAGCTTCAGGGCGAACTTCAGAGCATGCTCGGCGGCGGTGCGGGTGCGGGGCCGTCCGGCCCGACCGGTCCCGGCGGCGCCGGCGGCGCGTAAGCGATGGTCAGCGACGAAGAAGTCGTCCGAACCGCCGCAGAGGCGGCCGAAGACGTGATATTTTCGCGCATCAAGCAGTCGCAGGTGAAAGATTTCGACGTTACCGTCACGTTCGAGGAGGGAATCCTCGACGTGGATGTGTACGTCAACGCGTCGGAGGCGGATCGGGACGAGGAGAAGGTGGCGAACGACGCCGCGCTGGCGGCCCGCGCGGCGGTGGACGAACTGTTCGCCGAGAGCGCCTGATTTCATCCGATTCGTTCGCGGTATCTAACGTCAAAAATTATTACCATCGCGTGTCTCCGTGACACGTCGCCAGTCACGGGCCCGTCCGGCGGTCGTTCTCCGGAGACGGCGGAATCGGCCCGTTTTCCTGGCGTCGTGAGACAACGTTCTTCCGGGTTGAACCACCCGCCCGACACCCCGTCGGGACAATCGACGGCTGGGCACCGCTTCCTTCGGATGAACCGGCGTGCGCCGAGCATCGAAACGCCCTCCCTCCGCGGAGAAAGCGGGATCTGCGCCGAGAACTGCGCGCCGGAACGAGCCGAAGGTGGCGACCCGAAAACCTTCGACGGAAACGTCGGGGCAGTAGGTTCCGTGCGCCGTCGACCCGGTTGTCGCCAGTGAGGGTGGCGGCGGTCTTCGGGAATATCATCGGGGTGTTTTCGCCGTGACGTACGCGATTGCGACGAAGACGACCAGCGCGAGCAGTGCGAGTGCGAGGGCGGTGAGCCGCGGAACCGAGACGCCGAGCAAGACGAGAAAGGTGACGAAGAGCCACGCGAGAAATAGCGTGAGAACGGTTCCGAGACGCATTTCCGCTCGAAAGAGCGTTCACGAAAACGTAGTCGTTACAGTCTTTCCTTCGCTTCCACGTTCCCGTGCGCGTGGAAGACGTTCTCCGGGTCGTACTTCGCTTTCACTTTCGCGAGTCGCTCGGCGTTCTCGCCGAACGGAATCCACGAGGGGTCTTCTTCGAGGCCGGGGAAGTTGACGTACTGACCGCGCGCTTCCGGATACTCGCGCATCTCCGCGATGCTCTCGCGCACCCACGCGATGGCGGCCTCGGTCTTTCTGGGGTCGTCCCAGTTCGCCTCGAAGTTGAGTCCGTACGGGACGTCCCGATACGCGAAGGCCGTCTCGTCGTCGCCGACACGGGCGATTTCGCCGCCGCCTTGCCAGACGTCGACGGTCGAGAGCGGAACCGGACATCGCTCGGCACAGGCGACGATGCTCTCGATGATCTCGTCGTTCAATTCGTCCAGATAGAGCGACTTCCAGTAGTAGAGTCGCCCGTCCGGGTAGTCCTCGTCCAGCATCGACTGGAGTTCGACGTAGGGCATCGTCCCGCTGAAATCTACGACCGGGTCGGCGAACTCCCGGAGGGGACGAAGGGCGTCTTCGCCTTCCTCGGGGTCGCCGGCGTAACAGCCGAGAAAGGCGATGGTCGGGTCACCCCACGACTCCTCGGGGAACTCCTCCAGTTCCGGCACCCACGCGTAAAAGGGGAGGACGCTCACCTCGTCAGGGGCGTCCTCCGTGTACTCCCGGAAGAATCGGAGGGCTTCGGTCGCTCTGTCGCCGTCGTGCCAGACGAAGCAGGTGGCGACCTCCGGTCCGACGGGGTGGCAATCGTACTCGAAGGCGGTGACGATGCCGAAGTTGCCGCCGCCGCCGCGGAGCGCCCAGAACAAGTCCTCGTGTTCGTCCTCGCTCGCGGTGACGAACTCCCCGTCCGCGGTCACCACGTCTGCCGCGACGAGGTTGTCGCAGGAGAGGCCGTACTTCCGGCGGACGTGGCCCATCCCGCCGCCCAGCGTGAGGCCCGCGATACCGGTGTCGGAGACGACGCCGCCGGGAACCGCCAGCCCAAACGGTTGCGTCTCTCGGTCGAGGTCGCCCCACGTCGCGCCCGCCCCGGCGCGGACTCGTCGGTCGTCCGGGACGACCTGCACCCAGTTCATCGGTTCAAGGTCGACGACCAGTCCGTCGTCCACCGTCGCCCGTCCGGCGACGCCGTGACCGCCGCCGCGAACCGCGATGGGCAGGTCGTGCTCCCGAGCGAAGTTCACCGACGCGATAACGTCCGCGACACCTTCGCACCGCGCGATCATCGCCGGTCGGCGGTTTATCATCCCGTTCCACACTCGGCGCGCTTCGTCGTACCTCTCGTCGTTGGGCGTGACGAGTCCCCCTTTCAGTTCCGATTCGAACGACTCGACCGCGGATTCGATGGTTTCAGTGGCCATGTTCCCCACCGCCAGAGGATAGGCGCGAAGGGTCGATAAACGCGACTGCGGAATGGTCTGATAGGTCTCAGGCGAGGAAGAAGATGAGGATGCTGATGGCCGTCACCGCGAGGATGACCGCGCCCGCCAGCGCCCCGCCCATGGCGATGACCGCGTTGGCATGACTCGCCAGCGTCTCGGTTCGGTCGTTGCCGAACACCGTCACGTCGGCATATTCGCTCTCCATCCCCGCTTCGACCGGTTCGAGGTCGGCGGCGGCGTCCTCGACCAGCCGATCCACGAGGTCAATGAGTTCGTCGTGGTCGATGGCTCCGCCGACCTGATTCGAGGATTCGACCATGTTGACGACGTGGGTGTCGGTGGTCATCACCTCCACCTCGTCCGTCCCGACCGCGGCCACGATTCGGTCCCGGAGGCCGGGTTCCATGTTGTTGCCATCCACGAGCACGTAGGCCGTTTGCTGTCCGGCGACTTCGACCACCGCCACCCGGATGCCGAGCGGGCCGATTCCGTCGGCGGGCGTCCACGACGTCTCGTCCCACGCGACGCCGAGTTTCGGTCGTCCGCGCGCCGCCGCTCCGAGTTCCGTCGCGGCGGTGCGAGCCGCCTGAATCATCTGGAAGGAGCGCTCGCTGCCGGGGTAGACGTGACCGAGGTCTTCACCCTGCAATCCGTTGTTGCAGTTGTGCGCATCCACGAGCATCACGTCGTCCACTCCGCTCGACCGGGCCTCCGCGGCGGCGGCGAGTCCGACCGCGTACTCCACGTCGTCCGCGAACTCCGGGGAGTAGGTGGCGACCAATAGGGCGTCGTCGCCGAACCCCTGCCCGACGAGCTTGGCGTCACCCTCCTGCGTCCGAACGCTCCGACTCGCGGAATCGCTGTACTCGATCCGCTGGTAGGCCGCTTCCGCGGTTTCGAGGATGGTGTCCACCTCGCGCTCGGTGACGAGGTTGAAGTCGTGTCCAGCGGTGGCGTGGGGCGGAAACGCGAGGCCTTTGGACTGACTCGCCACGCGCCGAGGGAGGTTCCCGCCGCCTATCTCGCCCATCGGTCCGGGATGGATCATCGGCAGGACGAACCGGGCTTTCTCGCTCCCGTCCGTTCGGCGGAACGAGAGCACGGTGACGGGAATGACCGCCGGTTGACCGATCTGCTCGAAGAAGTCCTCCAGTTCGCGGGTGCCCTCCGCGATGTGGCCGATGAATCCCCCGACGAAGTCAAGCAGACTGACGCCGAGACTGCGCCGCCACGGGCGGTCGATGACGACGAGGAAACCGTACACGCCGAGGGCGTACACCCCGCTCACGACGGCGAGGAGGAAGAAATCGCGGGGGGTAATGAGTTGTGTCAGTGCTTGCGGGGCCTTCTCTGGACGAGCCAGTACGTTCTGTACGAGCGGTCCGCCGAGTTTGAGGACGCGGATCGTCTCGCTGTAGACGAACAGCAACACTCCGGCGGCCCCCGTCTGGATGCTTGCCGGGAGTAGCGCGACCGAGAGCGACTTCCGCGAGACGGCCATGACGACCAGCAACCGTAGCGCGAAGATAGACGCTAAACCCACGATGAGTGCGTCGAGGACGAAGTCCTGCTCGAGCTGGGTAAACACGACGACGGTACCAGCAATCGTCAGGATGGCGACCACGATCACCTCACACGCCAATGCCAGCAGCGACGACCGATTGTACGTCAACTGGCCGCCGAGACGGCGGTCGACCGGCGTCGTCAGGACGCTCGCGGCGACGGTCGGAATCCCGATGAAGAAGATGCCCTCCCACGCGTCTTGCAGGACGTACTGCGAGTCGAACGCCCCGATACCCGCGACGGCCGCGATGAACAGCGCGAAGGTGACGCTCGCGTACCACCGGGGGGCGCGGAAGATGTAACGAGAGAGACTCGCCAAGTCGCCTTGGGTCGCTGTCATTGGAGGAAGGCCACGCCGCGGAGAGTTAAAGAATGCTACTCGCAGACGGCGAGGAAATTTTCGAAAATTTCCTCGCCCTCGTCGGTGTGTGCCACTTCCGGGTGCCACTGGACGCCGTACAGGTCGCGGTCGGCGTCGCTCATCGCCTCGATGCCGCACACGTCGCTCGTGGCGGTGCGCTCGAAGCCCGACGGCACCCGCTTCACTTCGTCGGCGTGGCTTGCCCACACCCGCGTCTCGGGCGCGAGCGATCCGACGAGAGGGTCGTCGTCGTCGGTTATTTCGACCGTCACGTCGGCGTACCCTCCGTAGTCGCCGCCGCCGACCTCGCCATCGAGGACGTGCGCCATCACTTGCATGCCGAGACAGATGCCGAGGACGGGAACGTCGAGTTCGAGGTAGTCGGCGCAGTAGCCGATGTCGTCCATCGACGGCCCACCGGAGAGGACGAGTCCGTCAGCGTCGATCTCCTCGGGCGGCACGGTGTTGTCGACGAGGTCGGTTTCGACTCCCATATCACGGAGCGCCCGGTGCTCGAGGTGCGTGAACTGACCGCGGTTGTCCACGACGAGAATTTTCGTCATTGTCGGGCGTTATGGATGGCGCGAATAAAAACCGCTCGTCACCGCCTCGCCGCGACGGCCCCGGCGAGCAGGGCGAGCGCGACGCCGACGGTCGTCCACTCGGGGTGCTCGACCAGCACGTCGGCTCCCGGCAGCGCGTTCGGCTCCCGCGTCGTCTCCCCGCCCGGCGATTCGCGGGACGAATCTTGCGTTCGGTCGGACGACTCACTGGTCGAGCGACCGTCGGTCGTGCCCTCCGTCACTTGCACGGTCGCGGTCGCGTCGTCGGTCTGGCCCTCGCTATCGACGACCGTCACCCTCGCCGTGCGCTCGCCGGGCGTCTTGTAGGCGTGACCGGTCGTCGCTTCCTTCGTCGTCTCGTCCACCGTCCCATCGCCGTCGAAATCCCAGCGATACTCCGTCACGTCGCCGTCCGAGTCGCTCGTCCCGCTCGCGTCGAACGTCACCGATTCGCCCGTCTTGATTCCGTCATCCGCGCCGTTCGCGCTGAGCGCGGCCTCCGGCGGAGCGCCGCACCCGCCGGGACGGACGGTCACGGGTGCATCCATGTCGAGTTCGGTTTCGGTCGGGTCGCTCGTGCTTCCGGAGAGGAACGCCCACGAGTTCACTGACTCCGCCCCGAAGCGGGGGTCGTGTAACGCGGCGTCTCCGTTCCACCTCGGGGTGATGGTCGTCCGAAAGTCGCCCGACACCCCGCGGAAGACAGCCCCGTCGATGCGGGAACCGGTCCACGTCCAGTCGATGCGGTTCCGCGACCACCGGTCTTCGCGTCCGTCGTAGGTGTCGTCCATGAGCACCCACCGACCCGACTCCGGCAGTCCGTCGAACCGGAACGACACCGCGCTCATCGGGAGTTTCTGCCCGGTGCGTCCGGTCCGTCGCCGGTCGTGCAGTATTACGAGGCTCACGACCCCGTCGGGAGCCTCGTAGAGGAACATCGTGCTCCCGTTCTCGCGGGTAAGCGACGACGGCGCGAAGGAGCTGTACGACCAGTCGCTCGGTTCGGTGTAGGGATTTCGGTAGTCGTAGAACCGCACGACGTTCTCGTCTCCTTGGATGGGTTTTACCGGGACGCAGGTGTCGCCCTGCTCCACGGCGTACACATCGTGCTCGGACGCCGGCGTGTCTGGCAGGTCGTCGCTGGGCAGTCCGGGCGGCGGGAGGGCCGCGGCGGTACCGAGCGTGGAGAGAAGGAGGAGGGCGATTAGCGCGGTGCGTCTACTCATCGACGATACGACCTCGCGGTTCGGTGCGGGTGGCTCGAAGCGAGTCGGTGTCTCATGTTCTCAGCATGTCCGCGTCGTGCGGACTATCGTCGCCGAAAACGGGACGTTCTTACTTTGTTATGTTCCGTCTGAAACCCGCGTAGGACGCGCTTAGCCCGAGGCGAGGCGGAGCTACGCGATGCGCTTTAGCGCGAAGTGGGCTACCGGAAGCATCGCGAGGAACAGCGGAATCGCGTAGAAAATTTGTGTGAAGGGGTCGGGCGGCGAGAGAATCCCGCCCAAGACGAGCGCGAGGAAGAGGGCGAGTAGAACCGTTTTGACGGCGTGTTCGCTGGAGACCATACCTTCCGATTCCGTCGTTCCGGTATCAATCTTCTCCCAACAACGCGAGCAGGTCGTTTATCGAATCGACGACTGCCGTTGCGCCTTCCGCCTCGTACTTCCGGCGGCCTTCCTCGCCCGTCAACCCCCCCGTCAGGACGCCGACGCCGGAGTAGTCGCGGTCTGGGTTCGTCTCCGTCGCGTTCACGGCGGTTCGGATGTCGTCCAGCGTATCGCCGACGAAGATGACGCGCTCGGCGTCGAATCGCTCGGCCAGCGTCGTCAGCGCGTGGGGGTGAGGCTTGCCCTGTTCCCAGTCGTCCATCGTGAATCGATGTTCGTCGGCCACGTCCAGTCCGGCGCGTTCGAGGGCGATGTCGGCCTCGGCCGCGGGTCTGCCGGTGACGACGCCGACGGGATAGTTCGCGGTGAGTTCGGCGAGCGTCTCCGGTTCGACTAACACGGGTTCGTCGTTGATGTAGCCTCGCGCGTCGAGCGTCGGCTCCGCGTCTTCGAGGTCGGCGTACAGTTCACCCCCGAGGTAGAGCTGCTGGAACACCTCGCGCAGACGACCGGGGTTCCACGCGTCCCGGACGCGAGCGAGAGCGTCGTCGGGCAGGGAATCGGCCACGACGCGCTCGGCGGCGTCGAGTCCGCCGCCTCGTTCGGCGATTCGGTCGGTGAACGCCTCGACGGGCTGGTCGAGACCTTCGCGCGAGGCGAGGACGTACAGCGCCGCGGCGTACGTGAGTTCCCAGTCGTTGTTGAATCCGCCTGCGTCCTTGAACGCCTGCACGTCGGATTTGGGGATGGTGTCGCCGTAGACCCGCGAGACGGACTCCACGATAGCCCGTCGATAGGAGTCCGCCACGTCCACGAGCACCCCGTCGATGTCCAGTACGACAGCGTCCGCGTTCATGTGCTGGCGTTCGTGCGATGGTGTAAGGGTCTGCCGAATCGCTTTTTTCCGTCTCCCCTCCGAAGCATGACCGATGCAGTACGACGAACTCCAGCGCCTCTACGGACGCGACGAGTATTACTAGGGGACGGAACCCAACGAGTTAGCCGAGTCGGTGCTGGAGTTCGCCCCCGACCGAGTCGCTCCGGCCGCGGTCGACATCGGCGCGGGCGAGGGTCGTGACGCGGTGTGCCTCGCGGAGCAGGAGTACGGTGTCCTCGCAATCGACCCCGTCCCCAACGAACTCGACAAGGCCGAGCGACTCGCCGGGGAGCGCGGCGTCGAGATCCAGACCCGAGAAGCCGACGTGAACGACCTCGACTTTCCGGCGATGGACGTGGTGTACTCCTGCGGGATGCTCCAGTACCTCCGCCCGGAGAACAGATCGCGACAGTTCGAACGGTTCAAAACCGGCACCACGGACGGAGGTATTCACGTCCTGTTCGCCTTCGTCGACCGCCCCGATATTCCGACCCCGCCCGATTGGGGAGCGAACGAACACTTCTACGAGCGGGACGAACTCCGGGGCTACTACGACGATTGGGAGGTGCTGGCGGAAGACGATTTCGTCTTCAACGACGATTCCAGCGGAGAACCGCACCGACACGCGACGGAGACGCTGGTGGTACGGAGACCGGAGGAGTAGACGCTCCCACCTGTGGTGCGAAGCACGCTCGTCGCCACGTTCGCCGACGACAGTCGAATCGGAAGGATAGTCAATAAATATACACGGTGTTGGGGGATTAATTGAACCGAGGCCGTCTTTTCGACCGCAGATGGAAGAATACAGCCTCGAAGTAACCGGCATGGATTGTAAAAGCTGTGAGTGCACGGTTCGTGAGGAAGTGACGGGCCTCCGCGGAGTGAGCAGCGTCTACCCCGACGCCCAAGCCGATGAAGTCACCGTCAGTGGCGAACTCGGAACGTCCGAGCGCGTCCGTCAAGCGATAATCAAAATCGGCTACGAAGCCGAAGTGTAAGGCGGTAAACCGGCCTTCAGGACGGCGACGAAAGCGGAACCCTCCCCTTCTCCACCGGATGACCTCACTTTCCTCGCGTAAATCGCTCTCAGCCTCTTGCAGACAAGCCGTTTTTTCACCGCTCCGTTTCGGCTCTGCCGCGGTCGGTGCCCGTTTTCCGCGCCCAGAACAGCGTCTCCCCCGGAATCGTCTCCCGTCGAACCGGAATCGCGGGTTGGTCGCCGCCGAGCGTCGTAAACACAAAATCGGCGTCGCAAGCGCGCGCGACCGCCAGTGCGGGGCGATGTAGTTCGGGCGGGAGGTTGAGCGCGTAGACTACGTCCGCGCCATCGTACGCCGCCGCGTCGGGGTCGGTCACGTCGTCCAGCGCGAATCGAACGCCGTCGGGAACCTCGCGGGGCGTGATGTCGGTCGCGGTGACGGCGACCCCCGCATTCGAGAGCGCCTCCGCCACGTCGGTTCGATTACCGATTCCGATCTCGACGGCGCGCCGATGGTCGGCGAGGCGGGCGACGATTCCGTCGCGGGTGTCCGGGTTCACGGCGGGATGTTTATGGGGCGTCCCCCCATAGGGGTTGCTATGTTGATTGACATCGTCCCCGTGGGGGACGTAGCGGGACGGGTCAAGCGCGAGGCGTCTGCGGCCCTTCGGACTATCTACGACTGCGATGTAATGGTACACGACCGACAGGAGATACCGGCCGGGTCGCACGACCCCAACCGAGACCAGTACCGGGCGGAGGATTTCATCGAGCTAGCGAGTCGCATCGGAACGGGGGAGAAGAACATCGCCATCACGCCGCAGGATCTCTTCTACCGCCGCCGAAACTACGTCTTCGGTCTCGCCTATCTCGACGGGAGCGGGAGCGTCATCTCCACGTTCCGGCTTCAGCCCGCGTCCGACGGTCTCTCCTCCGACGGCGGCATCTCGACCAAGCCCGCGGACGAGGTGTTCTCCGACCGCGTGCGGAAGGAAGTCGTCCACGAAATCGGACACACGTTCGGCCTCGAACACTGCGATAACTCCCGCTGTGTCATGAACTTCTCGCCGACCGTCCGCGAGGTGGACGTGAAAGAGGAGAACCTCTGTGGCACCTGCCAGCGACGGGTGCTCTGAACTCCGACAAATCCCGTCGAGCTAACTTCGGAAAGCGTTAGCGCCACCGCTCGATGCCGGTTCCGACGAGCGCGAACAGACCGAGTACGACGACGAACGACTGTTTTGCGAGGTTGTCCGGTGCGACGTACTTCACCATCGAGATCGCCCACGAGCCGCGTTCGTGGATGACCGACGCGCCGCGCGTCTCGTTCGGTATCCCCGCCTCGCGCGCGGTCGGCCCGTCGCTACCCTCTCCTGGCAGGCGGTCCACCTCATAGGGGAGCGACCCAGTTTCTATCGCCCAAACGATGTCGCCGTCCTCGTTCAGTTCCACAACGCGGTCGTTGTACGAGTCCGCGACGAGGGTGTGGCCGTTCGGCAGGCGGTCGGCGTCCCGGGGCCAATCGAAGACCGCGCTCCCGCCGTACTCCCAGACGATTCTCCCGTTTCGAACTTCGAGCACGCGGTCGTTCTCGCTGTCCGCCACGAGCAGAGTATCGCCGAGCGTGTCGGGGTTGTGCTGCTCGTGGAGAACGTCGCCGCGCTTCGAAAACGAGTCCGGGCCGACGACCGGTTCGACGCGAACCGACTCGTCGTCGCTTCCGGTCGCGTCGCTCTTGACGTGCAGATCGACCACCGTGTCGAAGTTCCGGAGGCTGACCCGGAAGACGCCCGGTTCGACTCTGTCGACGTCGTTGGCGTGCGTCCAGTCCCCCTCCGCTCCCATCTCGGGCGGGCGCTCGTAGCGGTCGGTTGCGTTCCACCACCAGAGGATCTCCTTCGCGCGGTTCACCGCGAACACGCGGTCGTTGCCCATGTCCACGAGCACCCAGTGGTGTTCGCCGTCGACTGTGTAGTGGTCGGCGTCGTGCAGTTCGTGCGCGTGGAGCTTCGCGTCGAACCACGCGTACTCCCACAGGGTCGCCTTCGTCTCTTTATCCACGACCCGGAGCGCGTTTCGCACGCAGTTTCGATGGCCGTCGTCGCGGAACCGGGCCGGGCAGCGCTCGTCCGGAATCTCGTCGGCCACGGCGATCTGGACGCGATTTGGCCCGAGGGCTTCCACGTCGAACACGTCGTCCGCCTTCGCGTACTCCCAGACGACCTCGCCCCGCGGATTCACTTCGATGGCTCGCCCCTCGTGTTCGTAGCCTTGGAGAGCGATGAGGGTGTTGTTCGCGGGACGCTCCTCGTCGACCGTCGGATGGGGTCGGTCGGGTGCGGTGAGCGCCCCGACTCCGGCGGTCGCAAAGAGCGAGACGGCGAGGAAAGCGAACAGTTTCGCGCGGTTGTCGGAGACCGAGAGCCACGCGACGAGCGTCGAAATCACTGTCGGGCGATACGTCGGGTCGGAAAAAAGGTGATTCGGTTCGCCGTCGCCGTGAGCTGCCAGTGCAAGCGACCGGAAAACCGACCCGCCGACGCGACACAAAGCACTTATCGGCAGAAAAGTTAGAATTACATGATGTTTGGACGACTGATAGATATGGCAGGATTACTCGTCCTCTCGCTCTTGCTCGCCGGTTGCTCTGGTCTCTCTCCGAGTCCCGGCGCGGCGGAACCGGCGACGGTCGAATCGACGACGCCGACCTCGACCACCGAGACGACTGCGACACCGACGACTAGCACCACAGAGACGATGCCCGCCTACGGCACGGAGTTCCTCTCGGTCTCGGAACTGAACGAGAGCGAGGCGATGGCGTTCGACGCCAGCGAACGGGTCGCCTTCGAAAACCACTCGGCGGAGTGCAAGGAGGTGGTCGAAGAGGCCGTCGAGTGCGATTGCTCCGTGACGCTGGACGGCGAGTTCAGTTTCCACAACGAGAAGCGCGTGAAGGTCGTGCGGTACGAGGGCGGATACTACTACCTTCGAGTCGCTATCGTCTGAAACGGAGGCTCCACCCCGATGACTACCTTCGGTTCTTTCACCAGCAGTTTTATCGCTGAATACGGCGAAGTAATGTTCAATGGCTTCCGCGAACGGAGAGGACGGTTCCCAGCGAAACACGGGTGCAGGGATGTCGATTGGACTCGTACTCGGCGTCGCCATCGGTGTCGCGATGAACGAATTGGCTATGGGTATTGCTCTCGGAATCGTCCTCGGTGCGGGCATCGAAGCTGGCTGGCCTCGAAAACAGCAGTCGTAATTCATTCGTGATACGCACACGACCTCCTTGTCAGTCAATTCACGTACGTGAGTGTTGAACTAATAGGGTTTCTACGTAGAGAACGGATGGTTAGCTGTAGTAGTACTCGCCCTCGCCCTTCTGCTGGCGGTCGAGTTGGCTGCCGGGCTTATTGATGCGCGGGCGGCCCACGTTTTCGTCGCGGCGGAAGGTGATGTCGAGGTTGGCGAGGAAGTCGTTCATCCCTTCTCGCATCCCCTTCGGGCGGCCGGCGTGACCGTGCTGGGCGGGTTCGCCGTCGAACACCATCAGGCGGTCGGAGACGAGGTCTATCATGTAGATGTCGTGGTCGATGACCAACACCGTGGCGTCCTGCATCTCGGCGTAGCGCCGGATGGCGCGCGTCGCCCGGACGCGCTGTTCCACGTCGAGGTACGCCGAGGGTTCGTCCAGCAGGTAGAGGTCGGCGTCCTTCGACAGACAGGCCGCGATTGCGACGCGCTGGCGCTCGCCGCCGGAGAGGTCGGTCAAGTTCTGCTCCATGATACGGTTGAGCAGCAGCGGTTGGGCGATCTCGGTGTTCCAGTACGAGGAGCCGAAATCGTCGGTCAGCGACGAGAGGAAAGCGTCCACGCGCATCGGCTGGTCGATCTCGATGTACTGCGGTTTGTAGGAGATGCCGAGGTCGAAGTCCACGCTCCCCTCGTCGGGTTCGAGTCGCCCGGCGAGCAGTTTGGCGAACGTCGATTTCCCGATTCCGTTCGGGCCGACGATGCCGAGCACCTCGTTTTCGTAAATCGTCCCGCCCTCGACGTCGAGCGAGAACTCGCTTTCGCCGTAGGATTTCGAGAGGTCGGGATACTCCGCGAGCGGGTCGGCGGTCGTCGCCTCGCGCGGCGCGTGCTCGTCGAACTCGATAGGGTTCGGTCGGATGCGCATGTTCTCGTTGTTGAGGTAGCCTGCGAGATACTCGTTGATACCGTTGCGCACCGATTTCGGTGTCGTGATGACACCGTACGCGCCGGGTTCGCCGTAGGCCACGTGCAGGTTGTCGGCCACCAGATCGAGGATGGCGAGGTCGTGTTCGACAACGAGCATCGACCGCCCGTCCTCGCCCGCCATCTCCTGGATCAAGCGCGCGACCTTGACGCGCTGGCTGATGTCGAGATACGGCGTTATCTCGTCGAGGAAGTAGAAGTCCGCGTCGCGAGCGAGCGCCGCCACGAGCGCCACGCGCTGGAGTTCGCCGCCAGAGAGGCTGTCGATGTCTTGTTCCATCACGTGCTCGATTTCGAGACGTTCGAGCAGGTCGTCCAACACGCCGCGCTCGTCGGTCCGGGAGAGCAGTTTGGCGGTGCTCCCGTCGAATCGGTCGGGAATCTTATCGACGTACTGGGGTTTTCGCGCGACGGTCACGTCGCCGTCCCGCACGTCTTCGAGGTAGTTCTGCAACTCCGTCCCGCGGTAGCGTTCGAGCACGGCGTCCCACCCCGGTGGGTCTTGGAACTGGCCGAGGTTCGGCGCGAGTTCGCCCGCCAGAATCTTCACCGCAGTCGTCTTCCCGCTCCCGTTCGGGCCGAGGATACCGGTCACCTGCCCCTCTTGGGGAATTGGGAGACCGTACAGCGCGAAAGCGTTCTCGCCGTATCGGTGGGTCGGGTCGTCCTGTAGCTCCTGCGGGAGGTTGATGATCTCGATGGCGTCGAAGGGACACTTCTCGACGCAGATGCCGCAGGTTTCGCCGAGACAGATCTCCTCGCTGATGTGGATCTGGTCGGGCTGTCCCTCGTCCGCGTCCTCGCCTCGGAGCGTGATGCACTCCTTGCCGGTTCGGTTCGGCGGGCAGTAGTTCTTACACTCGTAGTTGCACCTATCGGGTTGGCATCGCTCCAAGTCGACGACGGCGATACTATCCTCCGCCATGATTACACCTGCACGTGGTTCATGAGCAGAATTCCCCACGTGATGAACCACAGCGAGAACGTCATGAACGCCACGTAGAGATGGTCTTTGACCCCGTCGAGTTCGTATCCGATGAATCGGAGCAGAGGGATCTGGACGACCACGAACGCGAGTACGATGGCCAGTCCCATCTGGTCTTTCGCCGCCGCTGTCGTCGTCCCCACCATGGCGGCGGAGACGAACGCCGCGACGATTCCAGCTATCGAAGCGAGCGACGTGACGGTGATACTTCGGAGATGGGCCGCCCGTCGCTCTGATGCCTGTTCAGTCGCCATGCGTGGCACTCGGGTACCCTGCCTCAAAAGGTGTTCGTTTGTCTGTATCTCGTTTCCGTCCCACCCGTTGCAAAATCGGGGCGCGACTCGGCGGCCGAACTGGACCGAAATCATCGCACGCCACGCACCTGCGGTTTCCGTCGCTACCTCAATCCCTAAACCTCCGTCGCCCGTTGCTCGATGCATGGCGATTCACGTACTCGTCGTCGGGGCGTACGGAAGCGCGGGCGTCGCCGTCGCGCGACGCCTCGCCGACGAACCGAACGTCCGGCTGATCCTCGTGGACGATGGGGAACCGGGCGGCGGGTTGTGCATCCTCAAGGGATGTATGCCCTCGAAGGAAGTGCTGTCGGCGGCGGCCCACCGCTATCACGCTCGCCACGACTCCCGGCTCTCCGGAACGCCCGAAGCAGACCTCGAATCGGTGGTCGACCTGAAGGACGAACACGTCCTCGGCTTCGCGGAACACCGCCGCGCCGCGGTTCACGACCTCGCGGAGCGCGAGAACGTCGAGTTCTACCACGACTCCGCCCGTTTCGTGGACAACCACACCGTCGCGGTCGACGACCGCGAGATCGAGGCGGATTACGTCGTCGTCGCCACGGGGTCGGTCGTGAACGTCCCCGAATTACCTGGCCTCGAAGATGTGGAGTACATGACCAGCGCGGACGTGTTGGACGCGACCGAGTTCCCCGACTCGGGCATCGTGATGGGCTTCGGGTATGTCGGTCTCGAACTCGTTCCCTACCTCAGCGAGGCGGCGGGGATGGACGTCACCGTCGTCGAACACGACGAACGACCGTTGGACGAGGCCGACGAAGCGTTCGGAGACGAACTGCTCGACATCTACCGCGAGGAGTTCGACGTCGACATCCTCACCGAAACCCGCGAGAAACGCGTCGAGCCGACAACTGACGGGGTTCGCCTCCACGTCGAGCGCGACGGCGAAGAGGGCTGTGAGGAGCACGCGATCGACGCCGACCGGCTCTTTCTCTTCACGGGTCGGCGACCGGACCTCGACGGACTCGGGCTGGAGCACACCGCGCTCGAACCGGGGACGGGCTGGGTCGACGACACGATGCAAGCCCGCGACGACCCCCGAACGTTCGTCGTCGGGGACGTGAACGGGAAAGAACCCATCCTCCACGTCGCCAAAGAACAGGGATTCACGGCCGCCGAGAACATCCTCGCGCACGCTCGCGGGGCCGACCTCGACCGGTACGAGAATGTCCACCACCACGTCATCTTCTCGGCCGTCGGCGTCTACCCCTTCGCCAGAGTCGGCGTCTCGGAGCGCGTTGCTGGCTCGGAGGGCAGGGAGTACGTGACGGTGACGCGCCGCGCGAGCGACGACGGGGTGTTCAAGACGAAACATGCTTCAGAGGGACTCGCAAAGCTCGTGGTCGACGCGAACGACGGGACGGTGCTCGGCTATCAAGGCCTCCACTATCACGCTGACGTGATGGCGAAGACGATGCAGGTCGTCGTCGAACGCGAGATGGACGTACGCGACGTTCCAAATCGGGCGTTTCACCCGACGACCCCAGAGATTCTGGATGGCCTGTTCCGCGATGCGAGTTCGAAGGTCGGACGGTGACGAGTTGCGGCGGAGCTCGGTTTCAATCGTCCGTCGACTTCGCCGGGGGGTTCGCCTCGTCGGCGACCTCCCACCGAAGCGTGACCGCCCACTGTCGGGTGTCGCCTCGGACCGAGGAGTGTTCGACCAGTTCCACGTCACCGGCGGGACGGGGATGTCCGTCGTCGGTGGCGTCGCCCACCGGACGCATCCCCTTGTAGCGACCGGCCAGTTCCTCGCGGAGGTCTCGAAGGTAGTCTGCGAGTTCGTCGCGGTTCAGCGACGCCGTGGTCTCGGTTTCGTAACTCGTCGCGCCCCGTCCGACGCCGCCCGGTGCTCCCGAGGAGTGGTCGCCGACGACCGCGTTGATCACCGCGCCGAGCAGGAGGATGAGTCCCGTGAAGTACAGGTAGGTCACGATGACGACGACGCTGCCGAGGAAGCTTCCCGAACCGGGGTCTTTGAGGACGAGGTATATCTGGAACAGCCCTTGGAGCGCCGCCCATCCGACCGCGGCGAAGAGCACGCCCGGAAGCACGTCGTCCACCCCAACCTCGGTGTCGGGAAAACGGTAGTACACGGGGAACAGCGCGACCACGAGTCCGAAAATGAGCACCACGGGCGTCAGATAACCGAGGAAGGGGACGGTGTCGGAGAACCGCGCGAAGACGGTGCTGACGCCCACCGTCGCCACGATGGCGACGACGAGTGAGACGAGGACGACGAGACCGTCCTCTAGTTGGTCGACGAACGAGTTGCGCGTCTCGGTCTCGTATATCTCCGAGAAGGCCGTGTCCAGACCGCGGAATATCTTGAGCGTTCCCCAGATCAGAACGACGAGGCCGACGAACGAGGCGCTGGCGGCCGATGAACTCCCTTCGAATATCTGTTCGACGACGTCCGCGATTGGGGCGGGGAGCCAGCTACCGGCGACCGCGGCGATGCGCGCTTCGAGACCCCCGCCGAAGATGGAGATGACGAACAGGAGCAACAGGAGCATCGGCGCGAGCGAGACGATTGCGTTGTACGCGATGCCCGCGGCCATGAACGTCACGTTCTTCTCGGAAAAATCGGAGACGACCCGCTTCGTGACCCCCTGGATATCGGAAACCCTGACCATACGTTCGGTTCGGCGGTCTGGTTTGAAATTGCTGTGGCCGTCCGGCGGAAGCGCCGTCTCGCAACCGGACGAAGAGAGTCGCCCGCCAACCGCGGACTCCGATTTTCGGCACGACACTGACCCCAGAAACGAACGCAGGTAAGGCTAAAAACCGGGGGGACATAGAGACGGATATGAAGGCCAAGCGGGAGTATCGACGCCGCCCGGACATCGAAGTCCGGGTGCTCGACGCCCTCGTGGATCGGAGCGAGGAAGGGATGACGGTCTTCGAACTCCGGTCGCACGTAGAGGCCGATATCGACGACTTGGAAGACGCACTTGCGAATCTCAAGGAGGACAATCTTATCAACGCGAAAACCGAGAACGGACGAACCCGAATTAAACCGGACGAGCGCGTCATCCCCGACCCCGACGAACGCGGCGAAGAGCCGTCCATCGTCGACCGGATCATCGACCGATTACCCCTATAGCGCATCCGACGTTTTTACTCCCCTCGGGCATCGAATACGCGTATGAGCGCTCTCGAAGAGATACACAGCGACCACGGAGCCACGTTCTGCTCGGTCGGCAACCGCCGGATTCCGCGCGACTACGGCAGACCCGAGCGAACGCACCGCGCCGTCAGAAACGGCGTCGGACTCACTGAAATGCCCTACGGCGTCGTGGTCGTCTCCGGAGACGACCGCGTCGAGTTCGTGGACAACGTCGTCTCGAACTCGATTCCGACGGACGACGGCCGGGGAACCTACGCCCTCCTCCTCGACCCGCAAGGTCGAATCGAACTCGACATGTACGCCTACTGTACAGACGACAGCCTCCTACTCTTTACGGCGCCCGGACGGGCGACCCCCCTCGTCGAAGAGTGGCGCGAGAAGGTGTTCATCCAGGACGTGGAGCTAACGGTGGCGACCGACCGGTTCGCCGTCTTCGGCGTCCACGGGCCCCACGCGACCGAGAAGGTCGCTAGCGTGCTGAACAACGCCGGCACGCCCGACGACCACCTCTCGTTCGTCCGCGGAAAGATGTCCGACGTGGGTGTAACCGTCATCCGAACCGACGCGCCCACGGGCGAGGAGGGCTACGAAGTCGTCTGTACCACTGGCGAGACGGTGGACGAGATGGGTCGCACGCGCTCGAACGTCGAACTCGTCTTCGATACCCTTCTCACCCGCGGGATGAACGCCGCACCGTTCGGCAGGCGAACGTGGGAATCGCTGACGCTGGAGGCCGGGACGCCGCTGTTCGAGTTCGAACTCGATGGGGAGATTCCGAACGTCCTCGGCTTGCGGAACGCCCTTGACTTCGAGAAAGGCTGCTACGTCGGTCAGGAGGTCGTTTCGCGCGTCGAGAACCGCGGACGGCCGAGTCGTCGACTCGCGGGACTGTTCCCCGAAACGGTGCCGGAGCAGGGGGCCGCCGTCTTCGACGGCGATGAGGCGGTCGGTGAAGTCACTCGCGCCGTCGAGAGTCCGTCCCGCGAGGAACCTATCGCCATGGCGCTGGTGGACTTCGACGTGACGGTGGGAACCGAACTGACGGTGCGGGTCGACGGCGAGGACGCGCCCGCGGAATCGGTGGCGCTCCCCTTCGTGGAGGGAAGCGACTCGTCTCAGCGCCTGCCGAGGTACGAATAGAGCGGACGGACTCCGGAGTGACGCTTCTCTTCGAGTTCCGAACCGTGGAAACCGTCACGGATACCGCGTTCAGTACTCGTTCCGGAGGTGAATCGCTTCGTCCGTTATCGTGTCCACGGCGTCGTTCCGGAGGGGATAGGTCTCCTGCTCGGTCGGCCCCCAGCCGAGGTTTAAACCGATGTCTGGGTCGCGGCCGACGTGCGCCGTTCCGTCCCGTACTTCGTCCACGATGCCGATGTGGTCGCCGTTTCCCGCGACGACGAGGCCAAGGCCGTCGTCGTCTTCAGTGACCTCGATCGACACAGACGATACTGAGGGTTCGAATCGCCGAGAATCCACCGACCGCCCGGAGCGCGGCCGCCGGGATTATGGGAGACGACGGCGTACCGTGATGCGAGATGACCGCCGAACTCAGCGACGACGACAGAGGTAAGACCGTCGTCAGCGGCACCGAACGAATCGGCACCGTCACCGACGTTAGCGGGGGGACGGCGTACGTCGACCCCGACTGGGATCACGTACCGGACGGACTCAGAGAGACGCTCGACTGGGACGAGGACGACGATACCTACGAACTCAACGAGTCGATGGTTACGGCAGTGCGGAACGCGGAAATCCGACTCCGCGACGACCTGACGTAATCGACCAGCCGAGGCGACCGCTCGCACTTAGTTTCTCGCTTCTTCGTCGAAGCACGACTCGACCGATTCGATCATCTTTTTCGAACATTGAGAGACCGTTTCGACCAGTCGAACGCCCGGTCTTTCTTTTCATCATGTTCGTGTCACCATCGGAAGGAAAACAGTTTTCAACAACTAAGTTATACCACTAGATGGTATGCAAGAGTTCGACGGATTCGCGGACGTCAGCGAGGCGGAAGTCACCCGAGCAATCGGCAGCGCGTGGAGCGAGGAGTTCGATCAGTTCTCGGAGAGCGAAGTCATCATCGTCGGTGGCGGGCCGTCCGGACTGATGGCGGCGAAGGAACTCGGCGAGCGCGGGGTGCAGACGATGGTCGTCGAGAAGAACAACTACCTCGGCGGCGGGTTCTGGCTCGGCGGGTTCCTGATGAACAAGGTCACGGTTCGCGACCCCGCCCAATCCGTGCTCGACGAACTCGGCGTCCCCTACGGGGAATCCGACGAGGCGGAGGGCCTGTACGTGGCGAACGGCCCGCATGCATGCTCTTCGCTCATCGAGTCGGCCTGCGCCGCAGGCGCGAAGATGCAGAACATGACCGAGTTCACCGACGTGGTCGTCCGCGAGAACCACCGCGTCGGCGGTATCGTCATGAACTGGACGCCGGTTCACGCCCTGCCGCGAGAACTCACCTGCGTCGACCCGATCGCAGTCGAATCCGACCTCGTCATCGACGCGACGGGCCACGACGCGGTCGTCGTCTCGAAACTCCAAGAGCGCGGCGTACTCGACGCACCCGGTCTCCGCCACGCGAACGAACACAACACGGACATGGACAAGACCGCGGATGACCAATACGGCGCGCCCGGCCACGACTCGCCCGGTCACGATTCGATGTGGGTCGCAAAGAGCGAGGACGAAGTGGTCGAACACGCCGGGAAGGTTCACGACGGTCTCGTCGCCACCGGCCTCGCCACCGCGACGACCTATGGTCTGACCCGGATGGGACCGACCTTCGGCGCGATGCTCCTCTCGGGCAAGCGCGCCGCGCAGGTCGCGCTGGACGAACTCGGCGTCGGCGGAACGGTCGAGATGTCGGAGACGCCGTCGCCCGCGGACGACTGAAAGACGATTGATGGCCAACGGTCGGTAGCTGGCTTTGCAAGTCGTTCGATTCGCGGGAAGTGGCTGACCCGATTTCGAGTCGCTACACCAACCGCCCGCCCGTGATTCGAACGACGCCCATGACGTGCTCGCTGTCCCATACCTCGACGGCGCGCTCCGAGAGCGCCCGCCGCGCCTCCGAAACTCGCTCGTCCAGCACGCTCCACGGCGGGCGTTCGAAATCCAACCCGCCGCCGGGCGTCGAAGCGACGACCAGCCCGCGGAAGGCCTGATTCACGGGCCACGAGTAGGGATGGGTGCTCTGGCCCGCGTCGAGGAGGGCGAGGTGGCCGCCGGGGCGAATCCAGTCCGCCCAATGCCCGACCGTCGCGTAAGGATCGTCCAGCATCCCCACCAGGAAGGTGGCGAGCACGGCGTCCACCTCCTCGCGGGGTTCGAACGCGGTGGCGTCGGCGTGTACGAGGTGGACGTTCTCCCACCCCTCTCGGGCCACTCGGTCGCGGGCCTGTTCGAGCATCCCGCGGGTGAAATCCACACCGACGACTTCCCCCTTGGAACCGACGTGGTTCCGAAGGTGCGGGAAGTTCGCGCCCGTGCCGCAACCCATCTCCACGACGGTGTCGCCCGGCGAGAGCGCGAGTTCGGAGACCGCACGCTCGCGCAGACTTGATAATCCGGGCGTCGTCGACGCGAGCAGGTCGTACAGTCGCGCCCACCGACCGTAGAACCGCTGGGCGGCGGAGGTTTCGCTCCGTGACATGCGTGCTCGTAGGCCGCGAATCGACAAAAGAACCGGGGCGGGATTTTCGAACCATCACCGCGGTACCTCCGTCGTCTCGGCCGAGTCTCGTACTACTCGAACAGACCGTCGACATCGCGTTCGCGCGCCGCCCGCCGTTCCGCGTGCTGTCGAAGTCGCTGAAACACCAGTCCCCGATTTTCGTCCTCCCGCACGAAATCCATGACGAGGCTGATGAACCGGCTCCCCTCGTCGCCCAATTCGAGGTCGTCACGTGCGAACTCGATGGCTCGCTCGATAGTTCCCTCGTCGTATCCGAACTCCTCGGCGAGCACGAGCGCCGCCGTCGCGGCAGCGTCGAAATCGAGGTCGTCGGGCAGGAGAACGACCTCGCGATAGGTCAACCGTGGCGGCGGCGCTCGCTCCACGTGTTCGGGGTCGTCGCGGACTGTACTGAGGTAGTCCCGAACGTCGCCGACGTTGATGCCGCGGTAGTCCGCCGGAAGCCCGTCGAGGTACGCGACCGCACTGGCGGCCAGCCCTCGAACGCCTTCCCAGTTCGAACCGCGGACGTGATACACCGCCGCGGTGAACTGGATGAGACCGTGGAGAAACCGCTCGTCGGCGGAGTCGCGTTCGAGTTCCAGCCAGTGGTCTTCCCACGCATCGTGGGCTGCGTGGAACTCGCCCGCGTTGTAGATGGCGACACCGGCTTGGAGGGAGTCCTCCATACCATCGTCTTCTCGCCGGGGGTGAAAATTCCTTCCGGAAAGAAAGGTGTTACCAAACCACAATGACTATTCGGGAGGGTAACGTACGGTTGGAGGAGGGATGCTACAGGGGTCGGTTACCGATGAACGCTCGCTCAACAAGATATTTCGCCTGCTAGCGAGCGAGCAACGACGATACGTGCTCTACTATCTCCACGAACTAGATGGCTCCGCCGACCTCGACGATATCGCCACGCAGGTCGCGGCGTGGCAGCGAGAGAAACCGTCCGAGGAGGTGACGGACGACGAGCGCGAGCGAACGCTGATTCGCTTGCAGAACGTCGACCTGCCGAAGTTGGCGGATGGAGGCGTCGTCGAGTACGATTCGAGAACTGGGATGGCTCGGTTCCGCGAACCGGGGAGACTCCTCGGACTGTTCCTCCTCTTCGCGGCGAAAGTCGAGCGACCGGTCAGAAACGAGTAGCGGTTCACGGATGCGAAACGCTTCGCTACTGGTATCGCCATCGCACGGGTGTCGCGGTATCGCGTGGAAGAAAGGTGGTTTACTTCGCCGTCTTCTTCGCGGCCCACTTCTTGGCGTCCTGTACGAACAGTCGGTAGCTCTCAAGTTTACTCATACACGAGTAAATAATCACCCGGACTTGAAAAGTATCACGGTCGAGGATACATTTGGACTGGGAACGCATAGCACGACCAGCGCTTACGATTCGTGACCAGAACTGACCGGATGGTAACGGACATACCTCCGACAGGCGTCGTTCCGGTATGGACGACCTCGAACGGAAACGACTGACGACGGCGTCGTTCGGCGAACTCGCCGACGCATATCTCGACAGCGACGTCCACCGGACGGGCGCGGATCTCGAACTGCTCGCCTCGTGGTGTGACGACGCGACCTGCGCGCTCGATATCGCCTGCGGCGCAGGACACACCGCCGTAGCACTCACGGAAGCGGGCGTCTCGACGGTGGTCGCCGCCGACGCGACGTCTGCGATGGTCGAGACCGCCACGGAAACGTTCGACCTGGTCGGCACCGTCGCCGACGCGGAGCGACTCCCGTTCGCGGACGACGCCTTCGACGCGGTCACTTGTCGAATCGCGGCCCACCACTTTCCGACCCCGAATGCGTTCGTCCGCGAGGTCGCCCGCGTGCTCGCGCCTGGCGGCATCTTCGCGTTCGAGGACAACGTCGCGCCGAACGACGAGCAACTCGCTGATTTCTTCGACCAGTTCGAACGCCTACGCGACCCGTGTCACGGCGAGGCGTTCTCGGTCGCGCAGTGGCACGACCGGTTCCGCGAGGCGGGGTTCACCGTCGACGAATCGGCGACCGTGCGGAAGGAGTTGGAGTACGAATCGTGGGTCGACCGGACGAACCCCGACGAAGAACGGCGAGAAGAACTGAACGAACTCGTTCGGCGACCGGAGGCGAAAACGGTGTACGGCGTCACCGTCGAGGACGGTGTCGTTCGCGGGTTCGGTAACGAGAAGGTGTTAATTCGGGCGACGAAATGAATCGGGAAGCAACTCGCTACGCTCGTCACGTTGGCCCCTGAAAACGTCCTGACGGAGATTTGAACTCCGGTCCCTGGCTCCGCAAGCCAAGAGGATAGTCCACTACCCTACCAGGACTCATTCATCCCTTTCGCGGTTTCGGTTATAGGGGTTACGGTCTGAAGACGCCGTGCGGATGGGGCGCAACCGAGCGTGTAACGCAGAAACCATATGAGAGTAACTCAAATCGCTGTTTTCGCCTACGGGAGTATTATTTACAACGCAGGTGTTGTTTCTTCGTATGCAACGACGGGAAATCCTCAAGAAAACGGGCGCGACGGTGACCGTCGGCCTACTCGGTGGCTGTCTCGGTCGGAGCGGCGCTCCGGGCGGGCAGGCATCCGACGACGGTTCAGGCGGGTCGGGAGGCGACACCACGACAACGACTGCGAAGCCGACCCTCGAAAATCGCTCGTTCAAAATGCTCAGCGCGAACTGCGGGAACGAGACCGACACGGCGTCGGTTTCGTTCGAAGCGGCGAAGAAAAACGTCATCGTCACCGGCACCATCACCGGCAGCGACTCCTGTGCGAAACCGGTTCTCGCAGGTGCGAACGTGAGGAAAGACGGAACCCTCACGGTCACGGTGAAGACCAAGAAGAAAAACGGCGCGACCGCCTGCACGCAGTGTCTCACCGAACTCGAGTATCGGGCGACGTTCGCGTTCGAAGGGTCGTCTCCGAAGTCAGTGAAAGTCGTCCACGAGAGTCTCGGCGAGACGAAGACGGCCGCGACAATGCAACGGGACGGTACGAGCACCACCACTACCCCCTACGGAACGTAGTCGGCGAGACGGACGAAGCGTACATTTATCTGAGAGGACGCGGGCAGTATTCTCTGTGAGCAGATTCGCATCGAAAGCGCCCGACAGCGTCGGACCGCCGACACAAAGACAACGCTTAAGCGACGGCCAACCCACCACCTTAGTACGATTATGGGCGTTATAGAGGACGTACACGGAGACCTCGACGCCGACATCTCTCTGGAGGAGTTTCGGGGTGCCGTCGAGGAAAAAGTCGAACAGATGGGCGGGCTCGCGGACGAGGAGACCGCCGCGATGCTAATCGCCCACGAACTGGACGATGACGAAGTGAACGGTGTCGCGGACGTCGAACCCGGCATGGAGGAAGCGAAGTTCGTCGCCAAAGTGACGAGCGTCGGCGACCTACGCACGTTCGAGCGCGACGGAGAAGACGCGGACGGCCACGTCCTTAACGTCGATGTCGCGGACGAGACGGGGTCGATCCGCATCTCGCTCTGGGACGAACAGGCCAAAGCCGCGGAAGACGAACTGGAACCCGGGCAGGTGCTCCGCATTAAGGGTCGCCCGAAAGACGGCTACAGCGGCACCGAGGTCAGCGTCGACCAAGTCGAACCCGACGAGGACACCGAGATCGACGTGCAAGTGCAGGACACCTACGCTATCTCTGACCTCTCGCTCGGCCTCTCGGATGTGAACGTGCGAGCGAAACTCCTCGATACGGACACTGTCCGCACCTTCGACCGTGACGACGGGTCGGAGGGCAAGGTCGCCAACCTGACCGTCGGCGACCACACCGGACGGATTCGGGTCACGCTCTGGGACGAGCGGGCCGGCATCGCCGAGGAACTCGATCCGGGCATCTCCGTCGAAATCGTGGACGGGTACGTGCGCGAACGCAACGGAAGTCTCGAACTCCACGTCGGAAATCGGGGGGCGGTCGAAGATATTGAGGAAGATATCGAGTACGTTCCGGAGAGCACACCGATCGAGGATCTCCAGATCGGCGATACGGTGGATATCGCAGGCGTGATCCGTTCGTCGGATCCGAAACGTACCTTCGACCGCGACGACGGCTCCGAAGGGCAGGTGAAGAACGTCCGTGTGCAGGACGAGACGGGAGACATCCGGGTCGCCCTCTGGGGGGAGAAAGCCGACCGCGAACTCGCTCCGGGCGACAAGGTCCAGTTCGCGGACATCGACGTTAAGGACGGCTGGGCGGACGATATCGAAGGCTCCGCCGGGTGGCAATCGACCGTCACTGTCCTCGACAGTAGCTCGCCGACGGAAACCGCGAGGGACGACACGGACAGCGATGCCACCGGACTCGACGCGTTCGCCGACGACTCCGAAGACGAATCGACGACCGCGGACTCCGGCGGAACGACATCGACGGACTCCAGTTCGACCACGGCGACAGACACCGACTCGACCGCGACGGTAGATGCCACCTCGGCAACGTCGACGGACGCCAACGCGACCACGGCAGATGCAACTGGTGGAGACGGCGAGCACGTTGAGTTCACCGGAACCGTCGTGCAGGCCGGTAACCCCGTCGTGCTGGACGACGGCGAAGAAACGGTGAGCGTCGAGACGGACGCCGACGTCCACCTCGGCCAAGAGGTCACGGCGCGAGGCGAACTCCGCGATGGGACGCTTGACGCCGACGACGTGTTCTAGCGCTCGAACAGCCGACCGTCAGACCCGTATACTGCCTGAAATGTACCGCTCAAGAGGCTTAACTCTCGAACGGCTCTTCGTCGCGGTGGTTGTCCACGTTCTGCTCGTCCGCGGCGGCGTCTTCACGATCTTGGTCGTTCTCGACCCTCGTCTCGTCTTCGAGTTCCTCTTCACGTCGTTGCTCGACCTCTTCCTCTCCTTCCGCTTCCTCCGATTCTTCTTTCTCCTTCGCCATCGTTCGGTCGCGTTCGTGTGGGTCACTCATCGTATCGAAAAATTCGCTTCCGACTTCCTTATTCGTACTGGCGGTTCGCAGCCGATCGGACGCGTTTGCCGCGAACGCCAGTAGGGAAAGATTAAGGGCGACTGCCTCCCGCTGTTGGATTATGAGCGTTGAGCTTCCGTTTGCGCCGGTCGACACGATCATCCGACGGAACGCGGGCGACCTTCGAGTGAGTGCGGGTGCTGCCGAAGAACTCGCGCGTCGCATCCAAGTTCACGGGGCTGACTTGGCTGAGGACGCCGCGAAGCAGGCGACGGCGGACAGACGGAAGACGCTGATGGCCGAGGATTTCGGCGTCCAGCAGGTCGTCGATAAGGACAACCTCACCCTGCCGGTCGCGCCGGTCGACCGCATCGCTCGTCTCGACATCGATGACGATTATCGCGTCGCCATGGACGCGCGAATCGCGCTGGCGGACATCCTCGAAGATTACGCCAACAATGTCGCGTCGGCAGCGGCGATACTCGCACACCACGCAGACCGGCGAACGGTTAAGGGCGAAGACATCGAGACCTACTTTAGGCTGTTCGAATGAAGTTCGGCTACAGCGAAGTCTGCTTGGCACACGACACGGGCAAGCGCCATCCCGAGAACCCGGATCGCCTCCGCGCGATTCGGAAGGCGCTCACGCGTAAGCACGGCGTCGAGTACGTCGAAGCCGACTCGGCGACGGAATCCGAGGTCACCGCCGTCCACGACGCGGGCTACGTCGACGAGTTCCGCGAGTTCTGCGCGAGCGGCGGCGGAAACTGGGATCCCGACACGGTCGCCGTCGAGGAGACGTGGGACGCCGCGCTCGAAAGTGCTGGACTAGCGTGCTGGGCGGCGGACGCTGCGCTAGCGGGCGAAGACGGACGCCAGACTCCCTTCTCGCTCGGCCGCCCGCCGGGGCATCACGCCGTGGCCGACGACGCCATGGGTTTCTGCTTCTTCAACAACGCCGCCGTCGCGGCCCAGTTGGTCATCGACGCAGGCGACGCCGAGCGAGTCGCCATCCTTGACTGGGACGTTCACCACGGAAACGGCACGCAGGACATCTTCTACGACGATGAAGACGTGTTCTACGCCTCGATACACGAAGATGGCCTCTACCCTGGCACGGGCGAAATCGACGAGTCGGGGATGGGCGACGGAAGGGGGGCGACGCTCAACGCGCCGCTTCCGGCGGGGTCGGGCGACCCGGAGTACCGCACCGTCTTCGACGAACTCGTCGCGCCCGCTTTCGCCGCGTTCGACCCGGACTTAGTGCTGGTGAGCGCGGGGTTCGACGCCCACCGTCATGACCCCATCTCGCGGATGCGCGTCTCGACGGACGGGTACGGCATGCTGACGGCGCGCGTTCGGGAGACGGCTGACGAGGCGGGGGCGGCCCCCGCCTTCGTCCTCGAAGGCGGGTACGGACTCGACACGCTCTCGGACGGAGTTGCGATGGTTCACGAGGTGTTCGACGGAATGGAGCCGGTGGTTTCCGAGGAAGAGGCGAACGAGGACGTGCTAGAACTCGTTTCGGGCGTGCGTGACTCACACCCGCTCTTGGATTCGGCTTAGGGTTTAAAGTTCAGGGTCACTTGAGCGAGACGGTCGCTTACGGACTCTTGGTGATTCTGGTAAGACGACCACAGCTCTCGTGCTTTTAGGACACCATGACGACTCTCGATTAACCAACGAGGGTCTATAGGAACTTCCAGACGACGTTTTCGTCCGACTCACCGGAGTCAGTGCGCTCGGAGTTATTGAACCGAACACTCGCCTCTCACTCGGCGTACTGTTCGGGATCGTTTTCGAACTCGGTTTCGTGCTCCGACGAGCAGAAGTAGTACGTCTCGCCCTCGTATTCCATCGTCGCGGGGGCGAACTCCGTCTCCTGAAAGTCGGTCTCTTGCGGACTCTCGACGTCAACGTCGGTGCCGCAGATGATGCACGTGGGCATGCTTCGTTATCCGGCGCGTATCACCGAGGGATTTGTGGCCCATCGCTTTCGAACCTTACCTGTAATTTATATTTTGACGCGGTGTAGGGTCGTCAGACCTTACGGGATGGGCCGATGAGACAGGAATCACAAAGCGTCTCTGCAGCGGTGTTGCACGACCGATTCCCCGGAATCGGGGGCGGAGAGCAGTTCGCCATCGAGGCGGCACGCGTGCTCGACGCGCCGATGTACACGATGTACGTCGCCGAAGGCGTCGAACTTCCGGACGACGTTCGAGTCGTTCCGATACGACAGGAGAAGTACACTCGGGGTGTCTCCGGGCGGTTCCTCGAATGGAAGAACGAGGGGATGAACCCCTTGGAGACGCTGTCAGTCGCGCTAGACATGACGGACGCCCACGACGAACTGGCGGGGTACGACGTGCTCGTCGAGAGCGCCCCTCTCTCGAAGTCCTACGTCCCGCAGGTCGGGCAGACGGTGCTTCACTATCCACACAGCCCGCCGCGGTGGCTCTACGACCTCTACGGCGAGCGTCTCTCGGCGTTCGATTACCCCGGCGTTCAGTTCGCGTTGAAGGCGTACGCGAAGGGGTGGCGCGCGCTCGACAAAGAGGCCAACGACTACGTCGACCGATTCGTCGCCAACAGCGAACTCGTCCGCGACCGCGTCCAGCGGTACTACGACCGGGACGCCGCCGTCATCTATCCGCCGGTGACCGGCGAGTGGCGCGACGAGGGCGACGACGGCTACTTCGTGACGTGGTCGCGCCTCGCCCCCGAGAAGCGGATCGATCTCGTCATCGATGCGTTCACAGACTTGGACGAACGCCTCCTCGTCGTGGGCGACGGCGAGGAACGCGAGAAACTCGAACGGAAGGCCCGAGGGAACGACAACATCGAGATGCGCGGATACGTGGAGCGTATCGAGGACGTGGTCGCCCGCGCCACTGCCATCGTGTACGCGCCCAAAGACGAGGATTTCGGCCTCGTCGGGGCGGAGGCGCTGTCGGCCGGAAAACCCCTCATCGGCGTGAACGAGGGTTACACCCGCCAGCAGGTCGTCGAAGGAACGACCGGCCTCCGATTCGAACCGACCGTCGCGTCGCTGCGGGATGCCATCGACCGATTCGACCCGCACGACTTCGACGCCGCCGAGATTCGGCGATTCGCCGAACGGTACGACAGGACGACGTTCGCGGATAGCCTTCTGAACCTCGTCAACAGGACCCACGCGGAAGCCGCCTCGAAGCGCTCCGCGGTCGACAATGATACGGAAACCGTACGAATCCGCTGAGCCTCGCGTCTCGGTCGTGATTCCGACCCTCCCGGCGAACGACCACGACCGGGTGGTCGCCGACCTCCGCGAACAGACGACGCGCGACTTCGAGGTGCTGGTGGTGGACGACGCGAGCCTCGACATCTGTGAGGCGCGAAACGCCGGTATCGAGGCCGCGAGCGCCGACGTGGTGGCGCTCACCGACGACGACTGTCGCCCTCCGCCGGAGTGGGTGGCTCGCGCCGACGAGGCGCTCTCGGACGATGCCGTCTGCGTCGAAGGGCGCGTCGAGGGGGGACGAACCTACCGCGGCGAAGGGAAGTACGTCGGCTGTAATCTCGCGTTCGACCGCGAGACCGCCCTCGCCGCCGGCGGATTTCGGAGCGAGTACGCCGGATGGCGCGACGACACCGAGTTCGGGTGGCGCATGGAAGAGTCCGGCCCCTGTCGCTACGACCCGAATCTGGTGATGTCCCACCCCGACCGGACGCGCGCCAGCATCGACGACGAGAAGGAGGCGCGCCTGCGACGCGAGTACCCGACCCGCTACGAGGAGCGAATCGTCCCGGATACGACGCTCGGGTGCGTCAACGACTGGCTCTGGCGACGGGGGTTCTGGGACGCTATCGACAGGGTACGCTACCCCGGGGGGAGTCGATGAAGGTCGCGCTCGTCGTCCTCGACACCCTACGAAAGGACGCCTTCGACGAGCAATTCGACTGGCTCCCCGGCCAGCGGTTCGAGAACGCCTACTCCACGTCCCACTGGACCGTCCCGGCCCACGCCTCCCTATTCGCGGGGAAGTACGCGAGCGAACTCGGCGTTTACGCCGGAGCGCAACTGTTCGACTGTCCGGAACCGGCGCTCGCCGAGTCGTTCAGGGACGCGGGCTACACGACCCGCGCGTTCAGCGCGAACGTGAACGTCTCCCGGCCGTTCGACTTCCACCGCGGCTTCGACCAGTTCGAAGGGAGTTGGCGGCTTCGGGCGCTCTCCGAGAACGTCTTCGACTGGGACGGCTTCATCGCCGAGACGCGGGAGATGGGACCGGAACGCTACCTGTTCGCCCTACGCGACGTGCTCGCCGGCGACAGCGATACGATCCCCTCGCTCAAACGCGGCGCGCTGCTCAAACTCCGCGATCTGGGCTGGGGTCGGACGACCCGCGACGACGGGGCGACCGAGGCGCTCCGATTCGTCCGCGAAACCGACTTCGGCGACGACGAGTTCCTGTTCGTCAACCTGATGGAAGCGCACACGCCCTACGCCCCGCCCGAGGAGTACCGGACGGTCGAACCGCCCGAACTGAACGGGTTGCGGGCGACGCTCGACGCGCCGGACGCCGACCCGGACAGGATTCGGCGAGCGTACCGGGATAGCGTCTGCTACCTCTCCGACGCCTACCGCGCCATCTTCGCGGAACTCCGCGAGGAGTTCGACTACGTCGTCACCCTCGCCGACCACGGCGAGGCGCTCGGCGAGTACGACGCGTGGGAGCACCTCTGCGGGCTGTACCCCGACGTGACGCGAATCCCGCTCTGCGTCTGGGGTGACGGACTCGACGGAACCCGCGACGAGACGGTGAGCTTACTCGACGTTCACGGGACGATGCTGGACATCGCCGACCTCGACGCCGAATCGCGGGGGCGATGCTTGCTCGGCAGGTTGGACGAAAGGTCCTGGCTGGCGGAGTACCATGGCCTGACGAACCGCCACCGAACGTCGCTCGCCGGGGACGGCTTCGACACCGCACCGCTCGACGCCGAACTGCACGCACTGGTCGCGCCGGGCTACTACGGCTGGGAGACGCCGGATGGCTTCCGCGAACTAGGCGAAATAGACAAGCCGCGCGAGCGAATCGAAACGCTCGTGAACCGACTCGAACGGAGAGCGGTCGAGAACGACGTGGCCGTCTCGGAGGCCGTCGAGAACCAACTCCGGGACTTGGGCTACGCGTGAGCGAAGCGGCGGGCATCAGCCTCAGCAAGGAGACGCTGGGCGGAACGGTCGCCCAGTTCACGATGGCGGCCATCGGGTTCGCCGGGACGGTCATCTTCGCGCGGTGGCTCGGCCCGAGCGCGTTCGGGGGTGTCTACCTGCTGTACGCGCTGGCGAAGCTCGCCGATCGACCGATGAACGGTTGGTCGCTGGCGGCGAAGAAACGCCTCTCCGAGTCCGACGCGCTCCGGCCGCCCGCGTTCGGAGCGCAACTGCTGTTCGACGCCGGCTGGGTCGTTCTCGCGTGTGTCGCCGTGTTCGCCGCCGCAGACGCCCTCCGGGGGTACACGAGACTCGCGGCCGCCCCCCTCCTGCTCGTCCTCCTGCTCGCCACCGAATCGGCGTACGAGACCGTCGACAGCCTCGTCCAAGGTCGCGGGCGAATCAGCGCCGCGACGTGGATAGATACTGTTCGGTCGGTGCTCACCCTCCCGCTTCAGATCGGCTTCGTCTGGCTCCTCAGCACCGCCGGAACGGTCGCCGCCGCCGGGATGGTATACGGACTCGCGGCCGCCTCGGCGCTGACGTTCCCCCTCGCGGCCGCGTTCGTCGGGGTTCGGCCCGCACTCCCGTCAGGCGCGTTCGTCCGGAGCCTCGCCGACTACGCTCGGTACAGCATCCCGACGACGGCGTTGGGGACGACATACGACCGCCTCGACGTGCTCCTGCTTGGCTTCCTGCTCGCGCCCGCCGCGGCCGGGTTCTACGAGGTGGCGTGGAAGCTCACGCTTCCGGCGGTGTTTGTCGCCGACGTGGCAGGGCGCGGACTGATGGCGGCGGTGAGCGCCCGCAGGGCGCAAGGTGCGAGCGTCGGGCGGGACGTATCGAACACCGTCGCCTACGCCGGGGTGCTCGCGTTTCCCATCTTCTTCGGGGCGCTCGCACTGTCCGAATCGCTCGTCGTGACGGTGTACGGACCGGCGTATCGGGAAGCCGCCCTCCTGCTGGTCGGGTTGGCCGGTTATCGCGTCGTCCGCACGCAGAGCGGTCCGCTCCTCCAGGCGGTCAACGGCTTGGACAGACCGGATATCGCCATGCGGCTCTCCGCGGTCGCGGTGGCCGCGAACCTCGTTCTCGGCGTCCTGCTCACGCTACGATTCGGCCCCATCGGCGTCGTCGTCGCCACGCTGGTCGCGGAGACGCTCCGGTATCTCGGTACCCTCCTGTTCCTCCGGCGAACGGTGTCGGGGTTCGTTCCCGTCTCGCGTCCAATGGTCGCCCAAATCGGGGCGAGCCTCGTCATGTTCGTCGTCGTGTCGACGGCTCACGCCTCGCTCCCCATCCGGTCGTGGGTCGACCTCGCGGTGCTCGTCTCGCTCGGCGGGGTCGTCTACATTGGTGTCCTCCTCGCCGCGAGTCCGGAAACCAGACACACGCTCGACGAGGCGGTTCGCGGAACGTTCGCCTCGCCCTGACCCGTCGATTCGCCCTTTCGAGACCTCGTCCGACGCTCCACGACGAGCGTCTCCACTCCTCCGAAATTCCGCGAACCGATCCGAACGGACGGGAAGCCAGAAGCTATAATGACGTTTGGCAACGAAGGAACCGTGATGGCGCTCTTCGAAATCAACCTCGAAAAACCCGCGCTCGTCGAAGAACGAGTGTACAGCGACGAGGACGCAGTACCCACCGGTAGGGAGCCGAAGTCCGAGTCCGAACCGTCCGGAGGACGGTCGCTCGGGAAGCTACTCGGCCCGGTGCTCGGTCTGGTGGTGATCGCCGGCCTCGGCATGCTCTTTCGCAAGCTTCGTTCGTCGTCAGACGACGACGAAGTGACGGAAGAGACGATCGAACAACCGACCGAACCCGAGGCAGACGAGTCCAGCCGGTCTCGACTGGCGCGCGGTCGAAAGGCCGCTCGCGCGGTGGGGATTCTGGGAAGCCTGCTGGGTATTGTCGTCGTCGCGCGAAAAGTCCGCGGCGGGTCGTCGGACGAGTAACCGAAAATGACGTTTTTCTGAGGTCGGATTGGAGAATCGTGCCGTGCCAAGAGTTATATAGGACGAAAGGGTTGTATTCGAAACATCAGAATGGCTACCAATCCCGCAGACTACGACCTGCACGAGCTTCGCAGGATGGCCGACGAGGACGAGGAGGCGCTCAACCTCTCCGCGGGGGGCGACGGGCGAACGGCAGAAGACCTCTACCGACTGGGCCAGCGCGAGGAGCTACTGAAACTCCAGACGAAGCTGCTGGCATCCGGGTCGCTTCCAGAGAAACACTATCTGACGGCGCTTCCGAACCGGTAAGGTGCCGAGGTCATTGTCTTCGAGTGGCTCGATTTCCTCATCGAGAAAGCCGGATTCGAGAACACCGGAAACGCGCTCTCGTACTACGAGGACGTGGACTGGCTGAGCGAAGCGGCCTACGAGAGCCTCCGGTCGTACATGTACGGGTTCTCGGAGGCAGATCGGTTCAGAGCGACCGGCCCCGCCGACCTCGATACAAACGATCACGTGTTGAGTCTCGTCTACATCGCCCAGCTCGCGTTGCTGTAGTCACTCCGCGTAGCCGAGGTTTCGCAGCCTGTCTTCTATCACGTCGTCGGTCATCTCCTCGCGCACCTCCGGCGACTCCGCCGTCACGTCGCGTCGCTCGTCCGCGTCGATTTCGGCCCATGGCACCTCTATCAGTTCGCGTTTGTGGAGTCCGCCGGGATGTCCGTAGGTTCGCATCGGTATCGGATACGTTCGCTCGCCGATGAGGTTACCGTGGTCGGCCGTGACGACCGACTTCCCCGGCAGTTCCGCGACCAGTCGTTCGACGTGCGGGAGCGTCACGTCTAGATTCTCGACGTAGGCCTCGATTATCGCCGACCTGTTCGTCGTCTCGCCGTACAGCAGGGCGTTCCACGGGTGCGGCTCGCCGCTGTGTTCGTCCGCGTCGAGCTGCATCTCGATGCCCGCGTGGCCGAGCTTCCGACCCTTCTCGCCGATGAACGGGAAGTGCGGCTGCATGAAGTGCGTGATGATGCGCTTGTCCGGATACTTCTCGAACGCCGTGAGCGTCCGTTCGACCATCGTCTCGGGCATAACCGTCCGGAACTCCTCGTTCCAGTGATCGTCTAACAGGTTGACGACGGCGTGGAACGTGCCGTCGGGGAGTTTGTGGGCGTGCGGGTTCGACGTGACGTACACCGTGTCGTGGAGTTCGCGCCCGACGAAACTCTCCCGCATGAACTCCCAACTCTCGCTCCCCGGCGAGAGCTTGCTCGTCACTCGGTCGCCGAAGTTCGCCCGCGTGGCGAACATGTCGTACCGGCAGGCGTCGAGGATGACGAGGTTGTCCCACTCTTCTGCCATCACGTCTACGCGCTCCTCGTCGTTCAACAGCCGAGAGACGTAGGCGTTCGCCCGCAGCGCGTCCTTGCGCAGTCGTCGCGTTTCCCCGCGAACTAGAGATGGATCTTTGAGAACTCGAAGGGCGTTCTGGAGATTGTACCGACCCCGAATAGACATACCGGAACGCTCTACCGCCACCGCCTTATTTATGGCCTGTTTAAAGGCTCAGCGTCCGGGGAGTAGAGCGGGAACGTCGGACTCGTGGCTCGGTCTCCCGGCAGTTCTCCCCTCCCGACAAGTTCCGTCGACACAGGGTTTCGAAGGGGTCGAACGTCGCCCGGCCACCCACTCGCCGCCGCGCCGAATCGACCAGCGGTTCGACCGCCGGCTACCCGGCGATTCGAACTTCGGTACGAGTAACCTCGTCTATCTGGTCGGCTCTGACCGGATACGTGTCCTCGTCGTGCTCCTCGATACCGAGTTCTGCCTTGACGCGGTCGGTGAAACTGGGGTTGGGGTCGACGTAGATGGTGTCCCCTTCGACTTCGGCGACCATGCCGATCTTCTCGCCGTCGCGGTTCACGACGTTCTTCCCAGTGTCACGGTTGTTGAGGGAGACGGCTTCGCTTTCGGTTTCCGTCGCTCCTTCCATCTCCGCGGTCTCGGTTTCGGTCGTCTCCGTCTCCATCGTCTCGTCCTCCGTCATCTCCGTCTCGGTCGTCTCTTCGACGACCGTTGATTCGGTCGTCCCCGTGACCACTTCGGAGCCGAACTCCCGCTCGACGTACTCGGCATCGACGATATCGCTCTCGACGAGGTCGGAGGTCGCCGTCGTACTCTCGATGACCTCGCTCTCGGTCAAGTTGTAGACGTTCTCGACTCGGTCGACGATCTCGTCCTCGACGAGTCGTCGCTCGAACAACAGGCTCTCGATGATCCGGCCTTCCGTGAACTCGCTCTCGATGTGCCCCGCTTCGATGGCCTCATTGACCGGCATTTCGCCGAAGAGGTCGCTCTGTAGGAGCGTTCGTTGGACGCCTTCGATGTCGACCACGCTTTCGAGCGAGTCCTCTTCGAGAACGTCGCGCTCGGCGACGTCGACGTCGACGACCTCGCTCTCGATTCGCTTGCGCTCCACGACCTCGCGGCGCACCAGACGCGTCTCGTCGAATTCGAGGACGAGGGTGTCGTCGTCGACGAACTCGGGTTCGGTGTCGGTCAGTTCGCGCCGGATGAGTTCGGTGTCGATGATTCGGTCGGCGACGATTTCGGAGTCGACGACTTCGCTCTCGATGGTCTCGGTTTCGACGATTTCGCGCTCGATGATGCGAGTCTCCGTGATTTCGCTCCTGACGGTCTCGCCGTCCAACAACGCCTGTTCGACCTCGGCGTTTTCGAGCGTCGCCCGCTCCGCGACCTCCGAGCGCGGGACGACCTCGTACCGTTCCGCCTCCTCGTCCGTCGCCGGATACCGGATGACCGCCATCTCCTCGTCGTCGAACGTTTCGAGGAACTCCTCCCACTCCGCCTCCTCTACCTCTACGTCGGCGTGTCGCTCAGGCGAGTAGGCGAACGGCGACCGCGTCTCCGCGTCGGTTCGGTACGCGGGCTGCCAACCGCTCTCGTCGGCCCACGTTCTAATGGTCTCTCGGTCAGTCGTGATGCGCGTCTCGCCAGTCGTTTCTGGATTCTCAGACATTATCTCCCACCAGTTGAATACTAGCCAATGAACTACTTAGATATGTTGGTAATTTTACTAGCGTCGGAATGTGTTGAATCACAGGACAATAGAGGAGTCCGGCGTTTATTTCCTCCTGGCGCGGTCGCTCGCACACGCCTCGCGGTGCTCACAGGAGTCAGGAAGAAATGGGCCCTGTCGGATTCGAACCAACGACCACCCGGTTATGAGCCGAGCGCTCTAACCAGACTGAGCTAAGGGCCCTCTCGGCAGTCGATAATCTGTGACGCCTCTTTAACGTACCGGGTTTCGACGATTCGAATCCGTGACGACCCGAGAAGCGCCGCCGCCAGGGCTCGAACCTGGGACAACCTGGGTAACAACCAGGTGCTCTACCAACTGAGCTACGGCGGCTTCTGACTGCATCCGTCCATAGATGGAGTTCTTTGATAGGGCTTTCGTTTTTCCCCGGCGGCATCGATACGCTTTCCCGCGTTCGTGGAAAACCATCGCGTGATGGAACGCTTCGAGGACGTCATCGCGGCGGTTCGAACGCGGGTCGAACCGGACGCCGACGAGCGAGCGCACCTCCGGCGCGTCGCCGACGCACTGGTGGAGCGAACCGAGGAAGCGGTCGCCCGCTTGCCGGTCGAGGCCGACGTGAAACGAGTCGGGAGCACCGCCCGCGGAACGTGGATCAGCGGCGACCGGGACATCGACCTATTCGTTCGATTCCCCCCCGCCATCGACCGCGCGACGTTGGAATCCTACGGGTTGGAAGTCGGCCACGCGGTGCTTCCGGACGGCCACGAGGAGTTCGCCGAACACCCATACGTCAAAGGCGAGTTCGAAGGATTCAATATCGACCTCGTCCCCTGCTACCGCGTCGAGTCGGCGTCGGCCATCCAGTCGGCGGTCGACCGCACTCCGTTTCACACCCAGTATCTCGAAGCGCGATTGGACGACGAACTCGCCCGTGAGGTGCTGCTGTTCAAGCAGTTCTTAAAGGGAATCGGCGCGTACGGAAGCGACCTCCGGACGCGGGGGTTTTCGGGCTACCTGACCGAACTCCTCGTCCTCGAATTTGACGGCTTCCGCGACTTGCTCGAAGCGGCGGCGGAGTGGCATCCGCCCGTTCGATTCGACCCGGAAGACCACGGACGGGCGACGTTCGATGATCCGCTGGTGGTCATCGACCCGACCGATCCGGAGCGCAACGTCGCCGCCGTCCTCTCCGCCGAGAACCTCGCGCGACTCCAACACTACGCCCGCGACCTCCTCGCCGAGTCGCGCGAATCGCTCTTCTTCCCCGACTCGCCCGACCCGCTCTCGCCGGCCGAACTCCGCGAATCCGTCGCCGAACGCGGAACAGCGCCTGTCGCCATCCGATTCGACGCACCGGACGTGGTGGACGACCAACTCTACCCGCAACTCCAGAAGTCGCTCTCGGGCGTCGGAGACGCCCTCGACCGACGGGGATTCGAAGTCCTGCGGGCAGAGCTATTCGCGGACGACACCGCGGCGCTCTTCTTCGAACTGGCGGTGACGGAGCGACCGACCATCGAGCACCACGACGGACCTCCCGTCCACGTGCGCTCCCACGCGAGTGGCTTCTACGAGAAGTACGCCGACTCTGACGCCTACGGTCCGTTCATCGACGGCGACCGCTACGCGGTCGAACGAGAACGGGAGTTCACGACCGCCGTCGAGTACCTCGAAAGCAACGCCGTCTTCGACGCCGCGCTGGGGGTTCACGTCGAGAAGGCGATGACGGACGGGTACGAGGTGCTCTCGGGTGACGAGATCGCCGCGCTGGCGGAGGAGTTCGGTGTCGAACTCGCGCGCTACTTCGACCCGACCCCGTAACCGCCGCGTCGCACTCGTCCGTCGCGGCTCCGTCGGAGAGTAACATACATACGAGAAGAAAGAGCATATCTTTCGAAGAGAACACGATATAAATCCGTCCGAAGGGACAACACTCCCTCCGACGACGTGGCGGTCGAAAATATGGTGTTTCGACGCCTCGTGCAGCAGACGACGGACGCCGTCGTCATCGCGGCCAGCGACGGCACCATCGTATTCGCAAACCGCGCTGTGGAAGACGTGTTCGGCCACGCCCCGGAGACGCTGGAGGGCCGCCAGCTCACGGCGCTCATTTCCGAACGCCTCCGTTAGCGCCATCAGGCCGGCTTCGAGCGGTACGTGCGAACTGGCGAGCGAACGATTCCGTGGGATGCCATCGAGCTACCAGGACTTCGGGCCGACGGTACCGAGATTCCGCTCTCGGTGTCGTTCCACGTCGACGACGCCAGCGAGACGGACGGTCAACGGTTCATCGGCGTCATGCGCGACATCTCCGACCGGAAGCGCATCGAGCACCGACTGGACGAGAAGACCGAACAACTGGACGAAGTGTTCGACGCGAGTCCCATCGCTCTATCCATTCGCTCGGCGGACGGGACGATTCTTCGGACGGACGAGCGCGCCGACGAGCTAGTCGGCATCCTCGGTGCCGCGGGCGACGTCACGGACGAGACCCAACTCTACGGTTCCGACGGCGAATCGCTCACCAAAGTCGACTACCCGTTCGCCCGCGTGGTGGAATCCGGACAGGCGGTGGACGACGTCGAGTTGTACGTCGACAGGCCGACCGGCGAACGGCGCTGGTTCATCGTGAACGCGAAACCGATTCACGGAGCCGACGGGACGGTCACGCAGGTCATCACGGCGGGGAAAGATATCACACAGGTCAAACGTTACCAGCGCGAACTCGAACGCCAGCGCGACGACCTGGAGCGGGAACTCGACGAGGTGTTCGACCGCATCGACGACGCGTTCTACGCACTCGACGAGGAGTGGCGGTTCACCTACGTGAACGAACGAGCCGAGTGACTCCTCGGTCGCGACGAATCGGAGTTACTCGGTCGCATCGTCTGGGATATCTTCCCGGACTCCTGCGAGACGAAGGGGTACGAGGCGTTCCGCCGGCCGGTCGAAACCCAGAAACGAGTGACTTACGAGGAGCGTTGGTCGCCCTTCGACGCTTGGTTCGAGGTTCACGTCTACCCCTCGGAGAGCGGCGTTTCCATCTACTTCCGCGACGTCACCGAGCGCAAGGAGCGCGAACAGGAACTCAAACGCGACGAAGCGACGTTGGAGATTGCAACCGAGCGGGTCGTTCACGCAGAGCCGACCCGCATCAAACAGCTCTTGGAGAACCTCTTCCGGAACGCCATCGAACACGGCGGGGAGGACGTGATCGTTCGCGTCGCGGATATCGACTCGACGGACGACTCCGCCCGCGGGTTCTACGTCGCCGATGACGGAACGGGGATTTCGGAGACGAAACGCGAGACCGTGTTCGAGGCGGGCTACACGACGCAACGGAACGGCATCGGTCTTGAACTCACGTTCATCGCCTAGATCGCCGACAGCTACGACTGGACGTACACCGTCACCGAGAGCGAGGCGGGCGGCGCGCGCTTCGAGTTCACCGGTCTCGACCCCTCCGCCGAGTGACGCAGGCTCTGCTTTCCTCCGATAATCGGAACTTGTAAACGGACACGTCGCCCACGCGCTTCTCGCGACGATTCGAAACCGAACGCGTCGAGCCTCGACAGGGTCGTATTTCGAAGAAGAACGAATCTCGGCGTCCGTCCTACCACCAGTGTTATATGGGTGGTGTGCATTACCATAGCACGTATGGCCTCCGCACCAACCGGCAACGACGAATCCGTTTTCGACCAGTTCCTCGCCGACCGCGGTCACGAGACCGAACGAGTAGACTGGGAGCAGGAGTACAACAAAAAGCAGTGCCCGGAATGCGGCGGACTCCACGACCTCGCAGCGAGCGAATGTTCCGTCTGCGGATGGCATCCGTAGTCGCGCTCGTCGAGTAGTGGAATCACGGCATCCGCGCCACAGCGCGGATCGAATTCCCGATGTTTCTCGTCCTTACAACGCGGTGATGATACCGGCACCGACGACGACCAGCGTCTCGCCCGCGACGATTCCACGGGTGACCCGTTCGACGTCCTGAAGCAGGAAGTACGCGAAGACGGTCGTGAACAGCGGTGCGGTTCCGGTGAGCGGGTCGACGATGGCGACCCGTCCGTTGGGGAGCGACAGCGCCGCGAACAGCGACAACAGTGCGACGGCGGTGAGCACGCCGCTCACCGCGAACAAGCCGTAGGTTCCGCGGGGCGCGGCGAACACGTCCCGACGGTTCCGCGCGACGGCGTACCCGAGGAGTGCGACGAGCGCCGCCGTCTCGTTCAGCGCGACCGCTTCGAGCGGCGTCGCCTGCGTGGTCTCCAGTCCGAACCGTCGGACGACGTTTCCGACCGCGAACGCCCCCGCGGCCGCCAGCGGAAACGAGAGATCGCTGGGATCCCACCCGCCGATGTCGCCGCCTTTCGCCAGCGCGAGCACCGCGAGTCCCGCAACGAGAACGACAATTCCGACGGCGGTGGCGACCGAGAGCGGTTCGTCCAGCACCGCGACCGCCAGCATCGTCGCGAAGAGCGGCCGCGTGCTGATACCGGCGCTGTTGATGCTCGCACCGACTCGCCTGATGCCGCCGAATGCGGCCAGTCGGCCGACCGCCGTTCCGACGAACCCTGCAAAGATGAAGATGGCGACGGTTGCCCGCGGGAGGTCAGCGAGCGGGTTCAGCCCTTCGAGAACGACGAGAGCGGCCCAGAACAGGGTCGAGTCCACGACGACGACGACCAGCGATGCTTGAAGCGAGTCTCCCCCGGCGGCCATCCCTCGCTTCGAGACGACCGGTTCGAACCCCCAGAGGACGGCGGGAACGAGCGAGAGGAGATACACTTCGAGAGGGAGTGCCATCGAAGAAGGTTTTCGGCCGAGTGCTTAACTTTCGTTCGAGTCGATGTCGATAGACATATACTGTAATATTGTAAACCGTTGACGAGAGAGAAAATGCCAGAGTGTCAGAACTGTGGTTCGTTCGTGACGGCAGCCTATGCGAGAGTGTTCACGCCGCGAGGGACGGAGAATCCCCGCGTCTGTCCCGACTGCGAGGATAAGATTCGGGACGGTGCCGAGATACGCACCGCACGTTCTCCGCGCGGCACCTGAGCCGATAAAATATCCGCTTCGATTCACGTCGTTTTATACGTCATTAGCCCCTGAGGTGGTGTAATGACCGTGCCAACGGCGGAGACGGACGCGAAAGTGACCCGGTTGTTCGGCGGACCGGGGAGCGGGAAGACGACCGAACTGTTAGATCGAGTGGAGGAGATCCTCGCCAGGGACGGCGTCACGATGAACGACCTTCTCGTCGTCTCGTACACCCGCGCGGCCGCGAACGAAGTCCGCGAACGACTCGCGGAACGGCTCGACGTCGACCCTCGCTCCCTACAGGGTAACGTCTGCACGATGCACGCGAAAGCGTACGAACTGCTCAACCTCTCGCGCGGCGACGTGGTCGGCGAGAAGCACAAGAAGGAGTTCTGCGAGAATTTCGGGCTGGAGTACGAGGACGAGTACAGCGGCTCCGGTCGCCGAACCGCGCGCTCGACCACGCTCGGCAACAAGATAATCGCCACCTCGCAGTGGCTCCAGCGCACGCGCCGACAGGTCGCCGACTGGTACGACGTTCCCTTCCAGTGGGATGTAGAGACGGTTCGGCTGCCGCCGGATATCGACCCGAACGCGCAGGAGGGCAACAAGTACACTCCGACGTGGCCCAGCAGCGACGACCGATTCGACGTGCCGGAGGCCATTCGAGCGTGGCGAGCGTACAAGGGCGACGAAGGACTCGTCGGCTTCGCCGACATGCTCGAACGCGTGAAACAGCGCTCGCTCCTGCCGAGCGTCGATTATCTCATCATCGACGAGTTTCAGGACATCACGCAGTTACAGTTCGACATCTACGAGGAGTGGAAACCCCACATGAAGAGCGTCCTCATCGCGGGTGACGACGACCAGGTCGTCTACGCATGGCAGGGGGCGGATCCGAAACTACTCCTCGGCGAAGGCGGCGAAGACGTGATTCTCGACACCTCGCACCGACTTCCCTCCCGCGTTCTCAAGGTCGTCCAGAAGGAGGTCAGCCACATCGAGGAGCGACAGGAGAAGAACCTCAAGCCGCGTAAGGAAGGCGGCGTGGTGGAGGCCGTCACCGACCCGTCGATGCTCGACCTCGTGCGAAATGTCCGCTACACCATCCGCGAGTTCGACGGCACCGTGATGGTGCTGTTCCGCGCCCGCTACCAGATGTTCCGATTCGTCGACGAGTTCATCGACGAGGGGATCCCGTTTAAGACGCTCACCGACCAGCGGATGTGGACCGACCGCCTGAACCAGTACGTGGACGCGGTCGAGCAGATAGAGGCGGGCGAACCCATCGACGGGTTGCAGGCTCGCAGACTCGCGGACATGCTCGCCGATTCGACGTTCGGGACGAACGAGCGCGACGAGATGTTCGACGCCATCGACGAGCGCAAGGAGGAAGCGGACGCGGACGACCTCACCGAACTGGAGTTCGAACCCGACTTCGTGAAGAACTTCGCGCCGTTCATGCCCGGCCCCACGTCGGCGTCGGATATGGTTCGGAAGGTCACGAGCTACCAGAAACGCTCCATGGACGCCTACTTCAACGGGAAGTATCAGGACATGGAACGCGACCGCCTCCGCATCGGCACCATCCACAGCGCGAAGGGTCGTGAAGCAGACCACGTGTTCGTGGCGACCGACCTCACCGAGAAGGTCGTTGAGCAGATGGCGGCAACGGTCGATAACGAAGGTATCGACGTTCCCATCGAAGGGGAGTTCACCGCCGGAACCGACCCCGTTCCGATTCTCACCGACAACGAGCGCCGCGTCTTCTACGTCGGGATGAGCCGCGCCCGCGAGCGACTCGTGATAATGGAGAATCTCGTCAGCGGCGCGCCGACCCTCAAACTCGACGTGCTGTTGTTCAACGAACCGAACGGGAAGTCGGTCGAGGACATCCTCGGCGAGGAAAACGAGGAAGTCGAAGAGATAGAAGCGAAGTAGTCGAAGCGGTCGAACGTGTTCGTTTCCGTTTTCCGATACCCGTGCATTGATACTGCCCCGCAGAGCAGTAGGTCGCATGGCAACTTCCGAACATGAATCCGAATCCGAGTATGACGAACTGCTCGACCGGGTGAAGCGAATCTCGAACGTCGGGGACGCGACCGGCATCCTCTACTGGGATCAGCAGACCAAGATGCCGGAAGGTGGGACGCCTGCACGCTCCAAACAGCTCTCCGCGCTCCAGTCGATCAGTCACGAACTGCTGACCAACGAGCGCACGGGCGAACTGCTCGACGCGCTCGAACGCGAGATGTTGGACGACGACCGGGCCGCGGTCGTCCGCGAGGTACGCCGCCAATACGAGCGAGCCGTCGACGTTCCCGGCGAACTGGTCGAAGAACTCACCGAGACGATGAGCGAAGCCCAGCAGGCGTGGCGCGACGCGAAAGCGGACGACGAGTTCGAGACGTTCGCGCCCTACCTCGACCGACTGCGCGAACTCCACGTCGAACGCGCAGAGCACATCGACCCCGACGGAGACCCCTACGAGGTCATGTTCGAGGATGGCGAGCCGTACCTCCCGCTCGACACCGTCGAGCGAATCTTCGACGAACTCCGCGAGGGGCTGGTTCCGCTCATCGAGGACGTCCAGGAGAATGGCGCGAACATCGCGGACGACGCCTTTTCCGGAACGTTCGATGCCGAGACGCAGGAAGAACTCTGCCGGGACGCGCTCGACCTGCTCGGGTACGACTGGAACCGCGGCCGCCTCGACACCGCGCCGCACCCGTTCATGTCCGGCACGCAGTTCGACGCCCGCGTCACGACGCGGTACAATGAGGACGACCCCATCGACTCCCTCACTGCGACGATCCACGAGTTCGGACACGCGACCTACCAACTCGGCCTGCGCGACGACGCCTACGGAACCCCGCTCGGCGATTCGCGGAGTTCGGGCATCCACGAGTCGCAGTCGCGGTTCTGGGAGAACCACGTCGGGCGGACGAAGGCGTTCTGGGAGCTGTTCCTGCCGACCGTGAAAGAGCGATTCCCCGAGACGGAGGACGTGACGGTCGAGGAGGCCTACGAGGCGGTCAATCAGGTGTTCACGGACAACCTCATCCGCGTGGAGGCGGACGAACTCACCTACCACATGCACATCATCCTCCGGTCGGAGATAGAACGGGAGTACGTCTCCGGCGACCTCGACGTGGACGAGATTCCTGGTCGCTGGAACGAACTGATGGACGAGTACCTCGACATCGTGCCCGAGACGGACTCGGAGGGCTGCCTGCAGGACATCCACTGGACGAGCCGGTTTGGCGGGTTCCAGAACTACACCGTCGGGAGCGTCTTCGCCGCCCAACTCTGGGCGACCATCGAGGAGGAACTGGACGACCCGGCGGAACTCATCCACGAAGGGAACTTCGACCCCATCCGCGAGTGGCTGACCGAGAACATCCACGAGCAGGGCCAACGGTACACCACCGACGAACTCATCGAGGAAGCGACCGGCGAGCCGCTGACCGCCGACTACTTCTTGGAGTACGTGACCGAGAAGTACGGCGAAATCTACGACCTCGACTAGTTCGATTCGATGTCGTATCCGATTCGTTTTCGCTCCTCGTCGTTACTCCTTTTCGTCCTCGGTTTTGGCGACCTTCCCGACCACTTTCTGCGCCGCGCTCGCCGGAATGTCGGTCGGCGTCGTCAGCCACTCGCGGAGGACGACCATGAGGGCGGCGATGACGACGAACGCGCCGCCGAAGAGGGTTTGGCCCGCGAGCAGGCGCTCGACGCCGAAGAGGGCGATGGGGATGGCGAACACCAACGTCGCGGCCAGACTCACGGTGTCGAGGATTCCCAGCTTCATGCCCCTCCGTACCCGGCCACCGACCAAAAGTGCGCCGCCATGAGTCGACGAACGACGCGACACCGACGTCGCGGCTCGGACGATTCGGAACGGTTTTCAACCGCTCGGCGTCACAGTTCTGTTATGTTTACCGGAATTGTTGCAGAGGCGGGCGAAGTGCGCCGCGTCGAAGACGCGGACGGCGGCCGCCGTCTCGTCATCGCGGCGGACGAGGCGCTTTCGGACGTGGAACACGGCGCGAGCATCAGCGTCAACGGGGCCTGCTTGACCGTCGAGCAATTCGACGAGGAGACGTTCGAGGTGTTTCTGGCGAGCGAGACGGTGGCGAAGACCTACCTCGGGGAGATAGAGGAGGGCGACACCGTCAACCTCGAACGCGCGCTCCGGGCGGACGCCCGCCTCGACGGGCACTTCGTGCAGGGTCACGTCGACACGACAACCGAGGTCACGGACGTTCGGCAGGTCGGGGAAGACTGGGAGTACGAGTTCGCCGTCCCCGAGGGGTACGGGAAATACATCGTGGAGAAGGGTTCCGTGGCGGTGGATGGCATCAGCCTCACGGTGGCCAACAGGCGCGAGGACACCTTCACCGTCGCCATCATCCCGACGACCCGCGACGTGACGAACCTTTCGGAGAAAGAACCCGGCGACCCGGTTCACATCGAAGTCGACGTGCTGGCGAAGTACGCCGAGCGACTGCTCGCGGAGTAGTTCGATACGCCACCAAAACGGAACGTGGAGTTCGGTTTCGAGCGTCAGTCCACGGGCGACTCGACGACGCCGAGTTGTTGGAGCATCCCCAGCGTGTCGGGTTGCACCCACCGTTCGGCTATCTTCCCGTCTTCGATGCGGGTGAAGACCGTGTTCTGCACCTCGAACGAGTTTCCGGTCGGCTCGATTCCCATGAACTCGCCCTCATGGGTGCCTCGGAGTGTCACGCGCATGGCGACCGTGTCACCCTCGGCGACGATATCCTCCACCGTCGCCTCGAAGTCCGGGAACGCGTCGATGAAACTCCGAAGCTGCTCCTCGTTCGCTCGTATCCCCTCCGTGCTTTCCCCGAACGGCCCGTGTTCGACGCAGTCCTCCGCGTACACCTCCTCGACGAGGTCGATGTTCCGTCCTGTGGCTATCTCCTCCGGCACGCGGCGTGCGAGTCGCTTGTTCTCCTCAATTGTTGCTGTTGCCATCTATACCTCCGTGGCGTTCGTCTCGACGTTCCTCGACACCTCCCCATCCACGCGACGAACGCTACTCGTAGTTTCTACGCTCGCAACGATAATCGTTATCGTATAGCACGGTTCAAGGGGGCGAGCGCGGACGTCAGCGATCTACTCCGAGTCGAACTCGGCCGTCTCGCTCGAGGAGTGTTCTTTCCTCTCGCCTTCGCTGACTTCCTCCTCGTCTCCGCCGAACGACACCGATTTCCGCCGGTTCGACCGGTTGTATAACTCTCGGTACCGTGTGATTTTACGGTAGAGCAGGTAGCCGAAGAAGCCGTCGTAGACGAACACGAACGCGATGTAGGCCACCGCGGGCGTGACGGACGGGAAGAAGTACGAGACCAGTCCGGGCACCAACCCGACCAGCGAGTTGTACGTCGCGTGGATAAACGCTGCGATGAGGAGACCCTTCACGACGATCGGACCGGCGTTCTCGCGGTTGAACTTCGCCAGCCCGAGGTAGTAGCCCGCGAACGAGGAGTAGATGACGTGGCCCGGACCGGCGAACAGCCGGAAGACGGCGGTTTGGCCGGCGCGAAGGAACGGATCGGTTCCCGCGGTAGTGAGATACTCTTGGCTGATGTAGATGGCGTTCTCGATGGTTGCGAACCCCAGTCCAGCCATCGCGCCGTACACCGCACCGTCGATGACCGCGTCGAATCGGTCGCTCCGGAAGGCGTACAGGCGCACCGCCAACCACTTCACCGTCTCTTCGACCGGCCCGACGACGATGTAGAAGAAAAGCACCATCCCGACGACCGGAATCTCCGTGAAGAGCGACTGTGTGTACGAGTTGAACACCGCCGCAAATCCGGCGAACAGCACACCGAGCAGGAATGTGGCGACGAGCGTCGGAAGCGGTTCTGACATCGTCACATCGGCGCGCCAGATGTATATGGCGAAGGCGAACGCAGGGACGATGGAGAGCAGGATGAACGTCCCGACCCACGGATCGGTTATCGCCGCTAATCCACCGAGTGCGAACTGTACGAGGAGAATCGCCAGCGCGAGTAGGATGACGACCACGCGTGCCGTCGCCACGATACCACTGTACAGTTTCGAGGAGAACCAGTCGAGGCGCGTTCGCTGCTCCCACGTCGAGACGCCGTAGAGATCGACCGAGTCGCCCATCCCTCGTGCGACCGGATCGCGTTTATCGTCCATAGTCCGCATTCACGCGGATACGGAGTAAAGCGTTCGGCGATGTCGTCCTAGTATCCCTTATACGCATATATTTTACATATACTCATGTAGGGGTGAATTTAATAACGGTAATCGCTGATTCGTGATACACGATGACACCCACGAGTCACAGCCGAGGAATCCTGTACTCGGCCCCGCCGACGAAAACGACACGAAACGACGCATCGGCCGAAGACGAGAGCGCGGAAGCGTCCGACGAAGAACCGACTCCCGCGACGACCGACGCGAACTGGACCGGTACCGTTCCCGCGGACGACTGACGCGGGCGCCGACAACCGACCTCGTCACGCTAAAAACCCCTCCACACCAAACGGGGGTATGCCACCCACCTTCCTTTCCGCCGCGACGACCGCCGATCACATTTCTCGTGACGACCACCGTTCTCGCGTCCAGCCATGAGCAGGGTTCGCATTCGCGGTATCTACACCACGGCCCTCACCGCATCGCTCGTCGACGAGTTCGACGTGGTGCAGGCCTCGCCGCCCATCCGGCGCCGGTTTGACCGCGAGTTCGAGATCGGGGAGTACGACGCGACGGTCGAGACGACCGACGATAGACAAGGCGTCGGAATCTTCGGCGACCCGGACGCGGTCAGAACGCTCGCCGAGCGACTGGCGGATATCGGCGTCGATACCTTCCACTGGAGCGACGCCGCCGCCCGCGGTGCGCTCTTCGACGGCGTCGTCGGCGAGACGCTCGGAAGCGGTGCGGTCGTGAATCTCGGCGACCGCGACGGCTTTCTCCCGTACGGGAAGATAGACCGTCGAATCGACGAGGGCGACCGCGTGCGAGTACAGGTACACGAACCTGCGCCGCCGTGGGCGCGCGACCGACCGCTGCTCGGAACCGACGTACGGGTGTTCGGCGGCGTCGCCGGCCTCTCGAAAGGCGTCAGTCGCGTCGTCGCCGACGCCCCAGACGACGCCGGTAGGCGCGAACTCGCGCGAACGACCGAGATGCTCCCGACCGACGTGCCCGACGGGTGGGGCGTCCGATGGGAGTACGCCGCGAGCGACGCGGACGTGGGCGAGATGGACGGCGCGCTCTCTCGGGCCGTCGAGCGCGCCGAAACCATCGACAGGGCGCTCGGGAACGATTCGGACGAGAGCGACTCCCCGCGAGCCATCGTCGAACCCGAAGCGACGGCGTGGCTCTGGTTCGGCAGGGAGTCCCGATTCGAACTGGACGACCTCCGCGGAGAGGTCATGACCACCATCCCCGGTCACCACCGAATCAAAGCCGCCGACGAGTCCGCGAGCGCGGCGGTCGATTTCGCGGAAGACCTCTACGACCCCGACGGGGAGTTTCCGACGGGCGCGACCCTCCGGCAGTTCGGGCCGGAGGAGGGCGGCGAGGTGTTCATCGACCACGGCAAACCGGACGGGCGCTGTTTCTCGCTCGGCAAGGGCGAGGTGGCCGAGTGCGACTTCGAGGAGGGGAAGTACACCGTCCGCCGCGAGATGCGCGGGTCGGGCACCTACGACGCCCTCGGCACCGAACGCGAGGCAGGCGACATGGCCGTCACGAAGTTCCGCGAAGGTCGATGGTGGTATCCCACCGCCTACCGGAGCGACGACGGTGAGTCGAAGGGCACCTACGTCAACGTCTGCACGCCGGTCGAGTTGTTTCCGCGATCGGTGCGCTACGTCGATTTGCACGTCGACGTGGTTAAGCGCCCGGACGGAGGCGTCGAGCGAGTGGACGACGACGAACTGGACGCGGCGGTGGAGGCGGGCCACGTTTCGGAGGAACTGGCCGAAAAGGCTCGGAGCGTGGCGGCGAGCGTGGAGAAAGTGTTAGACAAATAACTGAGGCAAAGAGGCCACGGCGGTCGGCCAATGACACAACCGCCGGAGGGCTAGCAGTTCCACCGCGAGTGAGGAACGGAGTGACGAACGAGCGGGCCAACGACTGAGCGGAACGGAGTGAAGCAAAGGAGGAGTGCTTTTGGTCGAGCTTTTACAGGGAGACGGTCAGCGCCTGCGTCGCTGCGACGCAGGCGCTGACCCTCGACCCTCGTAAACGGTCGTTTTAGAAGTGGTCGTTCTCGGACGAAGTGCCCATCTTTCCGCCCCGCCCGCCCTCGCTACGGTCGATTCCCATCACGCTCTCAGGCTGGTCGACCTTCCAGTCGCCGGTTCCGTCGTCGGGGACGCGAACCGTCACGTCGTCTATCTCGTCGAACTTCTTCAGGAGGTCGGCTTCGATGTTCTGGGACGTGACGGAACTGATGGCGCAGCCGCTACAGGTGCCGCCGAGTTCGATGACGACTTCGCCGTCCTCGGGGTCCGCCTTGCGAACCGCGCTCGTCCCGCCGTGCATCTGGATGATGGGCATCTGGGCGGAGAGCCAGCGCTCGACCCGCGATTTGAGGTCGTTCTCCTGTCCGTCGGTTTCCGGTTCGCTGGTCTCTGTCATTGGGTGGACGTAGGTGCTGGAAGTATGGGAATGTTGGGATTCGTCCGCGAGATGGTGGGAAATTGCTGGTCGATTCGATTCGATTCCACGAGAGGGTCGGAACTCTCCCAACGACGATTTCGAACCGCTCAGTCGTGGTGGGCGGAGTTGTCCTGCGGGTCGTACCCCAGCACCTCGCGCGCCCGGTCGATGGAGTAGTATTTCCGGTCGTTGTCGGAGATGCCGTAGACGATTTCGTACCCGTACTCGGCCGCCAGACAGCGGTCGAACAGGTGGGCGCAGTCGCGGTAGGAGAGCCACATCGCCTGTCCGCGTTCGTACTCCTTAGGGGGGTGACCCTCGGTGAGATTCCCGATCCTAACGCAGGCGACGCTGATGTCGAACTCGTCGTGGTAGTAGCGCCCGAGTATTTCACCGGTCGCCTTGCTCACGCCGTAGAGGTTGCTGGGGCGGGGGAGTTCGGTGCCGTCGAGCCGAAACGCGTCGTGTTCGCGGTAGAGGTCAGGCGTTCGCTTTTCGGTCTCATAGCCCCCGACCGCGTGGTTCGAAGAGGCGAAGACGAACTTCTCGACGCCCACGTCGGCGGCAACTTGCAGGATGGTGTGCGTCCCGTCGATGTTGTTGCCGAGGACGCTGTTCCACGGCGCTTCCGGTCGCGGGTCGCCGGCGAGGTGGACGATGGCCCCCGCACCCTCCGCCGCCTCGCGGACTGCGTCGTAATCGGTGATGTCCGCGACGAAAAACTCGTGAGATGGTTCTTCCGTCGGCGGTTCACGGTCGAGCAGTCGCCAGTCGTACTTCGAACCGAGATCGCCCAGAATCGCCGACCCGACGCGGCCCTCGGAACCCGTGAGCAGAACGGGATCGTCCATTCAGTCGGCTAGAAGCACAAGGGCGATAAGAACCATGCGATTTTGAGACGTTACGCTAGCGCGCGCCGGATGACTTTCTCGCGGGCGAGCGTGACGCCGGCGACGAGCGCGACGGTTCCCATGTAGATGAGCCATATCGCCAGCACGTTGTCGCCGGACGCCGCGCTTTGGACTCCGTCGTACTCCGCGAGCAAGCCAAGTGCGGTCAGCAGTCCCGACCCGAGGAGGTAGAGCAGAAACGCGCCAACTTCGAGAAGCGGTTCGTACATGCCCACCTATCCGGACGTGGCACGCAAGAACTTTTCGCTGGGCGCCAGCGAAACGCTTTTCCTCGATAGCCGTAGAACTGCTCCTATGGGACGATACGGCGACCTCGACTATCCGAAACTCACGAAAACGGGCTTTCTCCTCGGCGTCTCGCTGTTCGCACTCGGCGCGCTCGGCGAGTTCGTCGGCGCGACGCTGTACGGTTCACTCCCGGGCTGGGAGAACGTTCTCTTCACCGACCTCGAAATCCTCGGTATCCTGCTCGGACTGCTCTCCCCGTTCGTGTTCGGCATCGTCCTCCCGCTGACAGAGTAATAGCGCGAAGCGGGAGTAACGACGCGATCCGAGAAAATAAGTCGAGAAGATCTACGCGAGGCGGGAGAACGCGAGGTTTCCGCGCACGCTCTCGACGAAGATGGTGACGACCTGTCCTTCCTGCGCGCCGGGGACGAAGATGGTGTACTTACCGCGCTCTGCGACTCCATCACCTTTGCGCCCGGTGCCGGTGATCTTGACCTCGTAGGTGCGTCCCTCCTCCACCGCGTTCTGCTGGTGCGTTCGGCTCGTCGAACTCCGTTTCGTTACCGGTCGGAACGCGCCGCAGGCGTCGCAGCGAAGCATGAGGTTGCGGTTTTCTCGTACGAGGCGGGTGTCCGGCAGGCCGCACTCGGAGCAGATGACGAACTCCTCGACGTACTCGTCCAGCGCCGTCTCGAAGTCGGACGGCGAGAACGACCCGCTGTAGCGCGCCTGACCGGCCTCGTACTTCCCGCTCGTTCCCAGTTCGCGCTGGAGCGCGCTGTGAACGTGCTCGCCGTCCCGCGAGAGGGCGTCCGCGATGTCGTCCAGATTCGTCAGTCGCGTGAACGAACCGTCCTTCTGTACCGCCGGGTCGGGGAAGCTGAATCGCTCATCGCTGGTTTCGAGGTCGGGAACCGCGTCCATGCCTCTGTCGAGGGCTGAATTGTAATCCATACGGACACGAGGTGACGGAAACGTAAAGGTGCTCCGTGTCGCGTGTCATCACGAATTTAACCCCCGCACGCCTCACGGCAGGCATGGAACCCACCGCACGAGACGCCGCCTGCTTCGAGGCGGGCATCAAGTTCGGCGCGCTTTACCACCAGTTCGCGGGCACGCCCGTCAGCCTCGAGAGCGCGCCGAGCCTCGAACGCGCCATCGAGGAGAGCATCGAAAACCAGCCCTTCTGCGAGTCGGTCACGGTGGATATCCTGACCGACGATCTGGCCGCAGCCATCGACCACGTTCCCGCGAGTGAACATGAGGGGGAGCAAGGAAATGGTAGTCTCGCCGAAGGCGAAGAAGCGATTTCCCCCGGCTATACGGAACTCACTGGTCGGTTCATGGAAGTCGAGATAGTCGTCGAACACGAGGGAACCGAAGTCGTCACCCGAATGGAGATGGAAGGCGGGTATCCGTTGATGAAGATCGAGTCGGTGCGCGAGGAATGACGCAAAGAGCGGATCGAACGAGCGACGACCGGGACAATGGGCGCCAGACTTCCCGTGTTCGTTGAAGTACCTAATCAGTCATGGGTTTTGGCGAACATACTGCATAGAGGGCGCGTATCGGTCAGCGGTGGACGATGAAAGCGCGAGCTCTCGTCAACGCGTTCATACCCCTCTCCACCCTATACGACCGTATGCGTGAACTCGTCTTCGCCCTCGAATATGTTCCGGGAACCAACGCCGTTGCCGACATCCTCACCGCTAATCCGGAGACGAAGATTCGTTCCCTCTCCTGCCACGTCACCCCCGACAATCTCTGGCGCGTCGATTACGTAACCGGTGGTCAAAACGCACTCGACGAACTCATCGAAACCGTCGCCAACGCCGAGTACTATACCGACTGTCTGGCCCGCCGCGACTGCGAAGCCGACTGGGAAACTCAGATCCTCGACCACATCGACGACGCACTCGTCCTCTACTCGTACTGGACACGTACCCCTTCCTGTACCTCGATCCCCCACCTCGCACTCGACCACTTCGGTGACGGCCTTATTTTCCAAACGACATGGGTCGGCCACCGGTACGAGTGGCGCATCATTGCCCCTGACAACACCGCCTACCACGCCTTCCGCAGCGCCATCGAGAACGAAATCGACGACACCACTGGTGTCACCTTCGTCAGAGTCGGCGACGCGGACGACGCCACCACGGACGATGGCGAACCTTCGCTGACGCCCGAACAGGATGCTGCCGTGCGAGCCGCCGTCGAACACGGCTACTACCAGACACCCCGCAAGATCGAAACCTACGAACTCGCCGAAGAACTCGGTGTTCCCGGTTCGACGCTCTCCTACCGGCTCCGCCGTGCCGAAGCGCAACTGGCTGAAGCCTACGTTACTGACCACTTTCCGTCCACCCACCTCTCTTCACCCGACGCCTAACTGGAGTTGGTATACACCAAACTAATGGGTTTGTCGTCTCGGGCCGTCTATACGCACAATGACTACGAACGCAACCGGTTCGGATGACTTGACATCCCGAACCGTGAAACTCGATGTACCGGGGATGGATTGTCCCTCCTGCGCGGAGAAGATCGTCAACAGTGTCTCCGAACTTGATGGCGTTGTTACTGTCGAACCGCAGGTGATGACCGGCACCGTCCACATCGAGTACCTCCCCGAGAAGGTCGCGGTGAATGCCCTTATCGAACGCGTGCAAGCCGCTGGCTACGACATCGAGTCACGCGACGATCTTGAAACCGAACGGTTCGACGTGCCCACAATGGACTGTGCGTCCTGTGCAGGCAAAATCGAGAACGCACTTGATACTGTCGCGGAGATTCGGGAACGCGAGACACTTCCGACGACCGGCACTGTCATCGTCACCTACGACCCGGAGCAAACCTCTCGCGCCGACCTCGTCGCCGCCATCGAGAGTGCGGGCTACACCGTCGAAGAGACTGGGCCAGAAAGAGAGGAAGAAGACCCCGTCGAGGAGAACCGGGCGCGAGACGTGTGGCTGAGTCCTCGCGCTCTCAAGACTTGGATCGGCGGAGGGCTGTTGCTCGTCGGCCTCGTGCTGGAGTTCCTGCTGTCGGGACTTGACGTGACGCTCGTGGGGCTCCTCGGGCGCGAGTTCGGCACCGCCGAACTGTTCTACTTCGCCGGCGCGGTGATTGGCGGCGAGGAAATCCTCCGGAACGGATACTACTCTGCCCGCATGCGCTCGCTGGACATCGACCTTCTGATGAGCCTCGGTATCCTCGGCGCGATCACCGCGAGCCTCGTCTTCGGCGAGGCCCTCTACCTCGAAGCCGGGATGCTCGCCGTGCTGTTCAGCATCGCCGAGTTGATGGAAGAATACGCGATGGATCGTGCCCGCTCCTCGCTCCGCGAACTGATGGATTTCTCGCCGACGACTGCGACCATCCGCAGGGACGGCGAGGAAACGACCCTCCCGGTGGAGGAACTGCGCGTTGGCGATCACGTCATCATGCGTCCTGGAGACCGCATCCCCGCCGACGGCACAGTCGTCGAGGGTGAGAGTGCGGTCAATCAGGCTCCGATCACTGGTGAGAGCGTGCCCGTAGACAAGACGGACGGCGACGAGGTTTACGCCGGGACGATTAACGAGGAAGGGTATCTCGAAGTGGAGGTCACGGCGGAGGCCGATGACAGCACGCTTGCCCGCATTATCGAACTCGTCGAGGACGCCCAACGGGACAAGACCGAACACGAGCAGTTCGTTGACCGGTTCGCCGGCCAGTACACCCCGGTGGTGGTCACGCTGGCCGTCCTCATCGCCGCCGTGCCGCCGCTACTTATTGACGGGAGCGTGTCGCTCGGCCTCGCTGGTCAATCATTCGTGTTCGTCGGCAACTGGGCGACGTGGTTCAAACGCGGACTGGCACTTCTCGTGCTCGCCTGTCCGTGTGCGCTGGTCATCAGCACGCCCGTCAGTGTCGTCTCCGGAATCACGAGCGCCGCGAAGAATGGCGTGCTGATCAAGGGTGGCACGCACCTCGAATCTGTCGGGACAGTCCGGGCGGTCGCGTTCGACAAGACGGGGACACTCACGCACGGCCAACTCACCGTCACCGATGTCGTCCCCGCCAGTGGTGAGTCCCGGGAGTCGGTGCTGTCCGCGGCGGCGAGTCTGGAGGCGCGCAGCGAACACTCAATCGCGGAAGCAATCGTCAAGGCCGCCGACGAAGCGGGTGTCGAGACCGGCGATGTCTCGGTGTTCGAGAGCCTGACCGGGAAGGGTGTCCAGGCTAAACTAGACGGCGAAATGTACTTCGCCGGGAAGCCCGCACTGTTCGAGGAGTTGGGTCTCTCTCTCGACACCGTCCGTCCCGTGTCTGACGGTGGCGTCGCGGTCGAAGATTCCAGCAGTCACGATACCGCCGACGCTGGCAGTGATACGATTGAAGACCTGCAGGCCGACGGGAAGACTGTCATCCTTGTCGGAACCGAGAAGCGGATCGTGGGAGTTGTCGCAGTGGCGGACGAGGTACGCCCGGAGGCGAAGCGAGCGGTCGAGCGGCTCCATGACCTCGGTGTCGAGCGCGTCGTGATGCTGACCGGTGATAACGAGGTGACTGCGAGAGCAGTCGGTGAAACGGCGGGAGTCGATGACGTGCGTGCTGAGTTGTTGCCCGAGGAGAAAGCCGAGACGGTGGCCGCACTCGATGCGGAGTTCGGCGGGGTGATGATGGTTGGTGATGGGGTTAATGATGCGCCGGCGCTTGCGACGGCGACGGTCGGGGTAGCGATGGGTGCGGCGGGGACTGATACGGCGGTTGAGTCGGCAGACGTCGCGCTGATGGGCGACGAGCTGTCGAAACTTCCGTATCTCTGCGCGCTGTCGGGGAAGGCGAACGGTGTCATTCGGGAGAACATCTGGGCGAGTATCGGTGTGAAGGCGCTGTTGGCGGTAGGCGTCCCCTTTGGATTGGTGAACGTCGCGGTCGCCGTCGTCGTTGGTGACATGGGGATGAGTCTCGGTGTGACGACGAACGCACTTCGACTGGCGAGAATTAAACCCGACCGTTTCGAGTAACGATATCGTTCAAAATTCTGCTCTCACCGTAGTGAGGCTGAGTCCGACCGTGTTTCTGAAATTGTGAGAGCCCTTTGCTGAATACATCCTCTGTCTTCAGCACACAATTTCTGCCATGTAATGAAAATTTCAACAAGATAAATTTCCTGGCAAGAACCAGAAACCCTCCGCGAGCGACGAGTGAAACGAGGAGCAAGAGGCAATTGAACTTTTCACCGAGACCCAGCAGTTCCACCGCGAACGAGGAGCGAAGCGACAAGTGAGCGGACCCGGCGCGGACTGAAAGGAGCACCAAGGTTTTGGTCCAGGTTTTGCAAAGGAGGAAGGCCAAAAGCAGCGCCACATGGCGCTGCTTTTGGCTCCCGACCGCAGCAAAAGGTGGGTTTTCACTTTCAGTTTCGGGTCACCGTTTAAATGCGTTCCCGCCGAATAATCTTACATGAGCCAATCGACATTCGACGACGAACTGTTCGGTGAGGCGGCGAACGAAATGCGCGAGGATGTCGAAGAACACCTCGCCGCCGCCCGCGCGGAACTCCCGCCGGTCGACGCCGTCTGGGAGACCGACGCCGACAACACGCTGGGGGCGCTCAACGCGCTTCGCTCCGCGCTCGACGTCGGCGACGCCGCAGACCACCTCCACGACGCGAAAAAGTGGTACGCGATGGGCGAGCGCGCCGACGCCTTCGAGGATGCGGACGATCTCGAAGCGGAGATCGAGACGCTCGATTCGGCCATCGACGACATCAAGAACGCCCGCGAGCAGGTCGGCGAACTGGCGAGCACTATCCCCAGCTTGAAAGGCGCGCTCGAAGACCTGCACGCCGCGGATGAGGAAGACGGGACGGAGGACGAGGCCGAAGCGGACGCCGCGGACGACGATGGAGCGGAAGAGGTCGAAGCGGAGTAGCCGAGTACCAGACGAAGAAGGTGTTTAACGGTGTTCGGGACGCTCCACGTCCCGCGTAGCCACTGCTTCGAGCAGTTTCACCAGCGACCGCGTCGCCAGTTCCAGCAGTTCTTCGCCGCGCTCCTCGTCTCCCGCTTCCGGGTCGCCGACCACGCCGTTCTCCGTGAACTCTGCGCTGTCGAACGCGAGGTTGGTGTACGACACCCACTCGCCCCAGCCGTCGCTCGCGCCCTCGCGGGCCTCGTCGATTCGGTCTTCGCGGACGAGTTCTGGGTGGGCGTGTCGCAGGAGTGCGGTCTCAAGCGTCCCGGCGTGACCCATGTCGCTCCGGTGGTCGCCGACCGCCTCGAACCACGTGAACGAGACCGCGTAGGAAGCGTCGTGACGCGTGATCTTTCCGGCGACTTCCCGAAGCGCGGCGACGTTACCGCCGTGACCGTTGACGAGCACGACCCGGTTCCAGCCGTGGTGCGCGAGGCTGGCGACCGTTTCGCGGACGTACTGCCGGAAGGTCTCCTCCGAGACCCACAGCGTCCCCGCGAACTGTCGGTGCTCTTCGCTCACGCCGACCGAAACGGGGGGCGCAACGACCACGTCGCCGTCGTACGCCTCGGCGGCCGCGTCCGCGACCGCCTCGGCGTTCAGTCGGTCGGTGCCGAGAGGGGCATGCGGGCCGTGTTGCTCGGTGCTTCCGACAGGGAGGAGCGCGAGGCTCGTCTCCACCGCGTCCGCCTCGGTCCACGTCGCGTCAGAGAGGTGCATACCTGCCACGTGCGCGGGCACTACCTTGTACCCGACGAACCGAATCCGCTCCGGCGAACTAGCCAGAAGGTCTTACTCGGTCACGGCCATTCCTTCAGACATGGCCGACGAAGACCGCGAAATGGGCGTCGAACTCGGCGAACTGGGCGAGAAACTCGACAACCACGACTACCCCGCAACCGCGGACGAACTGGTCGAAGCGTACGGTGACTACGAGATAGAGTACGAGAACGGTTCCGAGACGTTCGAAGAGATTCTCGGGCCGATGAATGACACCTTCGAAGGCCCGGACGGCGTCCGTCAATCCATCATGACCATGGTTGATAGCGGCGCGGTAGGTCGTCAGCGGTACTCCGACCGCGGCGCGGGGGCGGAACAGAGCGAGGGTCAAGACCCCGACCAAGAGTCGTTCTGAAGCGGGAAACGGGCCGTTTCTTTCGGTATCGTCGGCTTACGTCGGCGGTACGTCGCCGTTAACTCTGTTCGTTCGGTCGAACGCAGATGAACGGACGACTGCCTTATTCCTCGCTGTCGGCAACCACCGACGTACCCGATGAGAGGTGAGCACAGACTTGCAGGTCTATCCCGCGGCCTGTGGACGACGTAATGACGGGTGAACCGCCGACAGCGGAGACGGTTTCGACGCTGCTCGAAGACCGCGAACTGGTCATCGTCTCGAACCGCCAACCGTACAGCCACGAGTACGACGATGACGGAAACGACTGGGAGGGAGACGACGGTGACGGACGAGGCGATAGGGACGGCATCACCGTGCAGCGGCCCGCGGGCGGCCTCACGTCCGCGCTCGACCCGGTCGTTCAGTCCGCCGGCGGCACGTGGGTGGCGTGGGCGAGCGGCGACGCGGACGACGAAGTGACCGACGAGAACGGGCGGGTGGGCGTCCCGCCGGAGTCGCCCGCCTACGACCTGCGTCGCGTCCGACTCTCCGACAAACAGGTCGACGGCTACTACTATGGCTACAGCAACCAGGTGCTCTGGCCGATCTGCCACGTCGACCCGGCGAAGATGAACGCCGACTCCGACTTCTGGAAGCAGTATCGATCGGCGAATCGCGCGTTCGCTGACGCCGTCGTCGAGGAGACGGACGACGAGTCGGTGGTCTGGTTTCAGGACTACCACCTCGCGCTGGCTCCGCGGATGGTGCGCGAGGAGCGTGACGCATTCTGCATGCAGTTCTGGCACATCCCGTGGCCCTCGTGGGACACCTTCCAGACGTGCCCGCAGTACGAGCACCTGCTCGATGGACTGCTGGCGAACGACCTGCTCGCGTTCCACACCCACCGCTACTGCCAGAACTTTCTCGACTGTGCGGCGATGATACCCGATACGATGGTCGACCGCGCGACCCGGAGCATCGTCTACGACGGGCGGCGAACGTTCGTCCGATCGTTCCCGCTCGGCATCGACGCCGATTACCGGCGGGAACTCGCCGACTCGGAGGACGCGACCGCGTTCTGGCGCGAGTTCCGCGAACGTCACGACCTCGGCGAGACGCTCGCGGTCGGCGTCGAACGACTCGACTACACCAAAGGAATCCCAGAGCGACTGGCGGCGCTGGAGGAGTTCTGGGAGACGCGTCCGGAGTGGCGCGAACGCTTCACCTACGTCCAGAAGGCAAGCGAAAGTCGGAGCCGGATTCCGGAGTACAGGGAGCTTCAGGCCGAAGTCGAGTCCGAGATCGAGCGACTCAACGACCGCTTCGGAACCGACGATTGGACGCCGGTCGTCTACCTGAACAAGTTCCTCCCGCCCGAAGGTCTCGCAGCGCTGTACCGCGAGGCCGACCTCGCCATCGTCAGTCCGCGCCGCGACGGGATGAATCTCGTCGTGAAGGAGTTCGTCGCGTCGCAGGTGGACGAACTGGGCGTTCTCGTCCTCAGCGAGCTGGCGGGCGCGAGCGAGGAACTGGGCGACGAGGCGGTGTCGGTGCATCCGCACGACACGCCAGGGTTCGCGGACGCCATCGAACGCGCGCTTTCGCTCCCCGAGTCCGAGCGAGCGCGCCGCATGCGCGACCTCGGACGACAGGTGCGTTCGAACGACGTGTACGCGTGGATGACCGCGCAGTTCCGAACGGTGGAGGCGATTCAGCGCGGACGCGACGTCGCCGCCAGATCCGTCCAACGACAACGATACGAGCAATGACTAGTACCGAGACACCCAATCCCCTCGACGAACACCTCTATGCGCTGGTGAACCGACTGCTGAACGCCGACGGACTGCTCGCCATGTTCGACTTCGACGGGTCGCTCGCACCCATCGAAGACCGCCCCGACGAGGCGGCGCTCCCGCCGGCGACGCGAACCGCGCTCGAAGATCTCCGCGACGCCCCTGACGTGCGGGTCGGTATCGTCAGCGGTCGCGGACGGGAAGACCTCCGCGATCGCGTCGATATCGATGGTATCTCGTACGCCGGCAATCACGGGTTGGAACTCCACGCCGGCGACGAACGACGCACCCACCCCGCCGCCGCAGACGCCAGAGACGACATCGAAGCCCTCAGTGACGAACTCGAATCACGGCTCTCCGCCGTGGACGGCGCGTTCGTCGAAGACAAGGGCGTCACCGCGTCGGTGCACTTCAGACTCGTCGACGACGACGAGATTCCCGCGGTCGAGCAGGCGGTGCGGGAGGCGGCGCGGGAGGCGGACGACGTTCGCGTCACGGCGGGCAAGCGAGTGTTGGAACTGCGGCCCGACGTGGACTGGCACAAGGGGCGGGCGATTCGCTGGCTGTACGACCACCACGTCCCCGACGACGAGACGTGGCTTCCGCTCTACGTCGGCGACGACCGAACCGACGAGGACGCGTTCGACGTGTTACCCGAGTCGGGGCTCGCCCTCAAAGTCGGACACGAACCGCCGACTATCGCGGGCTACCGCGTCGCCGACCCGACCGCGGTTCGCTCGATCATCGAGTGGCTCGCGGAGTACGGCGTTGAGTTCCTCCGGACGGAGTCGGAGGAACGCCCCGTCGCTCCCATCTGAGAAACTCCGCGTTACCGTATTCGAAACGCGGGCGCACGGCGGCGAACGGTCTAAACGGTCACGTCAGTTTATTCGCCGCTTGTGAGTATCCTGCTGGCGAGAGCCAATGGCAACCGACGACGACACCGACCGAGCAGTGCGTGACGAATCGACGAACGACTCCGCGACGGACGACCCGGCGACGGATGACTCGGAGGAACGGCGGACAGAGAGGGAACGAGCCCCGGGACGCTCGGCGACCCCGTCACGATACGAAGGCGGGCGACGGCCGAACGAAGGGTCTCGACGGCCGGAGCGGTTGTCCCGTCCGTCTCGCTCCGCTTCGTCCGATCGATCCCGTGACCGGGACGAACGCGAGCTGTGCGAGCCTGAACCGCCGCAACGTGAACCGACGCGAGAAGCGTCCCGTCCGCGGCGGAGCAAAAATCACCGTCGGTCCGAACCGACGGAGGTGCTGAAGTACGGCGGCCCGCGCGACCCGGCGTGGGAACGGCAACGGCGACGAGAACGGGACGCCGAAGTTCGGCGGTACGAACGCGGGGTGAACGCGGCGCTCGAACGCCAGCGCGACTTCCAGCGGGACAAAAGCGGGCGGAGATATCACCGCGGACGACGCTGATATCGCCTCGTTCAATCGTCGGCGTCAGTCCGCGCGGTTCTGCGAGTGGCGCGTTCGATGAACTCCTCCGGGAGTTCGTCGATCTCACCGGCCTGCACGCCCCAGAGGTGCGCGTAGAGGCCGTCGAGCGCCAAGAGTTCGTCGTGCGATCCGCGCTCCACTATCTTCCCGTCTTCGAGGACGACGATCTTGTCCGCGTCCTTGATGGTCGAGAGGCGGTGGGCGATGGCGAACGTCGTGCGGTCTTCGGTGAGGCGGTCGAGACTACGCTGGATGAGCATCTCCGTCTCGGTGTCGACGTCGCTGGTCGCTTCGTCGAGGATGAGGATCTCCGGGTCTTTGAGGATGGCGCGGGCGATGGAAATGCGCTGACGTTGGCCGCCGGAGAGTTTCACCCCGCGCTCGCCGACCTTCGTCTCGTACCCCTCCGGCAGATTCGTGATGAACTCGTGGGCTTCGGCGGCCTTCGCCGCCTCCTCTATCTCCGCGTCGGTCGCGTCGAACGTGCCGTATTCGATGTTCTCTTTCACCGTCCCGTAGAAGAGGAAGGTGTTCTGGCTGACGTAGCCAATGGCCTGTCGGATACTCGGCAGGCTCACGTCGCGGAGGTCGGTGCCGTCGATGCGAATCGCACCCTCGTCCACGTCGTACATCCGGAGCAGGAGTTTGAGGACGGTGGATTTGCCCGCGCCGGTCGGGCCGACCAGCGCGAGGGTGTCGCCGCCCTCGACCTCGAACGAGATATCCTCAACGATGGTCTCCTCGTCGTAGCCGAACGTCACGTCGTCGTAGACGACCTCGCCCTCGCCGACCACGAGGTCTTCCGCGTCGGGCTCCTCTCGGATTCGGCTCGGTTCGTCCATCAGTCCGAAGATGCGGGCGCTGGAGGCGTAGGCGCGCTGGTACATATTGATGATGGAGCCGAACTGTGCCATCGGCCAGATGAACCGCTGGGTGAGGAGCATGAACGTGACGAACTGCCCTGCTTCGAGGGTTCCCGAAAAAAACCACGGTCCCTCGCCGTTGAACACCCACAGTCCCCCGACGATGAACGTCAGTGCGAATCCGAGACCCGAGAGGATCTGGAGCGACGGGAAGAACTTGATACGCGTGACGATGGCGTCCCAGTTTGCGCCGAAGTACTCGTTCGACACGTCGTTGACGCGGTCGGACTCGAAGGACTCCGTGTTGCTCGTTTTGATGACCTGGATGCCGCCGAGGTTGTTCTCTAATCGGGAGTTCACCTTCCCGACTGAGGAACGTACATCGGCGTACTTCGGCTGGATGATTTGGATGAACTTGTAAGTGAACAGCGCGATGAGCGGCACCGGCACCAGTGCGACGAGCGCGAGTTGCCAGTTGATCTTGAGCAAGACGGCCGCGATGGCGACGACCATCACGCCCAGACGGAACGCAGAGTTCATCCCGTCGTTGAGAAACCGCTCCAATCGGTTCACGTCGTTCGAGAGGATGGACATCATCTCTCCGGTCTGCTTATCCGAGAAGAACTCCATGTCCAATCGCTGCATCTTGTCGTACGTGTCGGTACGAATCGAGTGTTGGATGTTCTGAGCGAACGAGTTCCAGCCCCAATTTCGCGCCCAGTGGAACGCCGCGCCGATGCCGAACGCCACCGCGACGACGCCGACGGAGAACCAAAACTGCCCTCGAGGCGAACCCGGCGCAATCTGAGTGGCGACTCCCCGCGAGAGAAACGGAACCGATTCGGTGAGCGCTTTGGAATACGGAATCTGCTTTCCATCTTGAAATAACGCGTCTAGAGCAACGCCGAGTATGATAGGCGGTAGGAGATTCAACACCCGAGCGAAAAAACTCGAAACGACTCCGACGACGAAGGCGAGCCTGTTCTCACCCCCGTATTCGAGGAACAGCCGTCGCATCGGATTCTCGGCGTTCTCCCGTTGTTCCTCGAACGGGTCGTCTTCGTCTGCGTGTATGCTCATTATTCTCTCTCAAGGGACACAGGATTGATAAGAGTTTCCTACGAACCGAAACACGGACTTACAGAAGAAGGTCGGTGGTTTTAGCGCACCGCGGAACCGCCTTTTCACAGATTGCGACTTTCGATTTCGGGGGCAATTCCTGCTTCGGCCAAATCCTGTCGCACGCGGTCGCGCAGGGGCGTGGGAACCGTGTTGCGCCCGACCGGAACGGCCACCTCTCCGTCGCCTTTCACTTTCCAGTAGAGCACGCACTGGCTAGGTTGGTAGAACTCGATACTGTAGTGGTCGTCCGCGCCGCGGTAGTGGACTCGGGCGGCGAACTCGTCTACCTTCCAGCCGTCTTGCTCGCCGAGCGCAGAGAGCGAGTCGTCCATACCTGCGGATTGCTAGCGGGAGTGGTAGTCGTTTCGAAACCGAGAAAGTAACAGTTATTCCTGCGGAGTGATTTCTCCCGGATACGGGTTCGTGGTCTAGTTGGTTATGACGCGGCCCTTACAAGGCCGAGGCCAGTGGTTCAAATCCGCTCGAACCCATACGAAATAAATTAAGAAGTCGTCCGATTTCTTCTGCAACGCTTGGAGGTTCTGTTATCGGGTGCGGACACGGTATCGAACGATGTTCGACCTACTTGGGACAACATCGACAGAGCAGGACGATATGATGGACATCAAGGAGGTGGGTCGACCCGTCCTCACCGCACACTTGACAGACTCGGTCGCGTGCTCTGATCTGTTCCGCCTCGCTTCTCGCCGATGAACTCACTGCTCACTGATGGTGAACAACCGTCGATACCCGATGCTCGCCAACAGGGCGAGGAAGGGAAGCGGGTAGAGCCAGTACGCTCGGTACGCGCGAACGAACAGCGGAATCGTCATCGAGAGCGCGAGAAGCGTCGTCGTCACCAGCGGCGCGTTCGACGATGGAACCAGTCGCTTGAGACCGCGGTCGGTCAGCGCCAGCTGAATGGCTATCGCCGCAGGCACGATCAGAATGAGGTGTTTCGTCCCCTCCCGGTAGAGGGATCGCATCCACTTGTCCGTATCTCCGATGAGTGACGGAACGACCGGGTTGGTCGCGTACTTCCCTGCGACTCCGAACGTCCAATAGATAGCTCCGTAGAACGACTGCGAACCCCAGACCGCGTAGACGAACGCGAACGTCACGGCGGCCACGCTCAAACCGGCGAGTGCGAACGCGGTCATCCACCGAACTCCCGAACGACGGTCGAGTTCGCGGACGAGGTCGTACGCGAGCACCGGGATGGCGAAGACCGCGTGCTGGGAGAAGAGGCCCGCAACTGCGACGGCGCCCCCGCGACTCGTCGGGTTCCGAGCATACCACGAGAGCAGTATTCCAGCCATCGCGAACGAGCGCACGTTCACAACGGTTCCGCCGGCGGCGGGCACGCTCACCAAGAACAGTAGCCCCGATATCTTTTGGACGCAGGGCGGAATCGGTCGGCGCTACGCCTGTCGTACGAGTTCGATGCTGGTGTCTGACCAGATCCACGCGTCTTCGTTCTCCGGATCATACAGTTCGACGCCGCCGTCGATTTCGCGTTCCAGGCAGTCGCCACGTTGTTCGGTGTTCTCTTGCACCATCGGGTACGTCCGGAGTGCAGAACCGTGTTGGAATAAGCTTTGTCCCTCTGCGGCTTTTCGCCGCTATCTATGCGTTCACGAGTCACCCGTCGTCCAGTATCGCTCCGCAGTCAGGGCACTCGTCGTCCACCGTCGTCACCTGCGCGTCGCATTCGGGACAGAACTCTAGATAGCAGGCCGGGTCGCCCATGATAACGAATACCACGACACTCGGTAAATGGCTTGCGTCTAGCGGCTGTCGGGGTGTGGCGTGTCGCCCCGCCGCCCGCGCGCCGTCCGGCGCATTTCGAAATCCTTTTTTGTCCCATGCGCTTCGTACCGAGTGCGCCGCCTTAGCTCAGACTGGGAGAGCACTCGACTGAAGATCGAGCTGTCCCCGGTTCAAATCCGGGAGGCGGCATAGTTTTCCGCGAGACAATACGTCGAGTGGAAAGTACCCTCACCGACCGCGATTTAAAGGATTCACTCGCACCGCCAATCCGCTCGAACTTTTTTTAGCCCTCCCACCGTACCGATATCCATGGAGATAGAACGTGCTCGCGACGAACTGAACGTGACCGGCGACTTCGACGAGTCGGCTGCCGAAGAGCACCCGACGATCGTTCGCATGATGCAAGATGTTTTGGAACACGGTGAGGTGCACGCGAAGTGGGCCGACTCGGACGAGTACGTGGAAGTCCGTCAGGGAACCGCAACGTTCGACTTCGAGGGAGCGGTCATCCTCCTCGACGACGGCATCACGACTCACACGTTCGCGATGGCACAGGTCGTCAGCTGGGAAAAGCCGATGAACGTCTTCGAAAGCGAGGCGTGAACGCCCGGACGATGCTCCGATTCGGCCGGAACGTGTCGAATCGGACATCTCACTAATGGAGACGATAGCCTTAGTTTTCTTTCATGCGCTGTGAACCTCAGTCGATTTCGTTATTGCACGAATTGGCATCACCACGTCGACAGAGGAGAGTACGACTCACTATCCGACTCGCAGAGGGTGCTGCCAGCGTCCCCCGACGACGTGACCGACTACACCGACGAACCTAGGCTTGACTGAGGACTCGGAAGAGTACGGGGCGGTAAATCGGGTTTTTCTACCATTGTTTCGGATTCGGGACGGCACTTTTCCTTCGAGATACACCGCGAGGAATCGAGTTCGTCTCTCAGTCGCTATCCGAATCGGAAGTCGATCTTGGTCGAGTTCTCGACGGACTGATACCCGAAGTGCTTCAACACTCGCTGCTTGAACGGGCTCTGCAGTACGAGATACAACAATCCTAGCAATCGCTCCCTCTCGTGAGAACTCGTTACCGTAACTCGCGTACCATCATCACTGGGCGCAATCGATAGTTTGACCGCCGCTTCGTCCTCCCCGAACTGGATTTGAACGGAATCATCGTTCGTACGCGTCACGTGGAGCGAGTACTCGCGGCGGAATAACTTCAGGAGCGTGCCTTTGAGAACCGCCGTGGCACCTCCGCCGTCCGTCGACTCCTCGTGAATCTCGTCAGCCCACGCGACCGGAAACGCAGCTATCGGATTGAGGAGTTCTTCGAACTTCTCGCGGACTGGCACCGGGGACTTCTCCGTTTCGAGGGCACCTTCGGTACGCAGGTCGAACAATGGAACTGTATCGACGAGATATAGCACGAGAAACACGTCACCGGCGACCAGGAAACCCTCCGTCGAGAAGCTGTACCAAACTACCACGCCCCAGAGGCTGAGAAACGCGAGGTGAACTCCCCCGTGAGCCGATAGTATCTGGTCACGACTGTTTTGACATCTCTATCGAGTCGACCACTCACATTGTTCATACAACATAAAATAAATAATCGAACATAAAATTTGATTTGTGAACGGATTGTTTTCGTTCCCTCCGTCCGTCATCACGAACCGAGGATGCCGACCTCGGTTCGAAATCCGATTACAACGTACCTCTCACCGAACGAGAGAATTGTCTCCAAACGAGCGTCCCCAAACCTATCTATCTCGCGCACTTACTCTCGAAAGGGAGAATACGATGACCGATCAGAACTCGGAATCCCATGACGAAGAGGAGAACGAGGAGCAAGACGAGGATACCCAGTACGGCGGAGGGGCCGAGGAGACCGACGCCGTGGAACAGACGGAACTCCGCGAGGGGGAGACGGAGTCCCCGGAGGAAGACGACGAAGACGACGAAGACGGAGATGAGGACGAGGACGGATAGCCGCTCCGGAAACATCTCGGCGATACACACGTTCTTCGGTGAGACACTTTCGTATGGCGTGAGTGGCGTTACTCACCGATTCGTTCTCCGTTCGAATTCGAGCGCCAACCCGCTTTTTGGCGCTCCCCTTTTCGATCGCTTCCGCATCGATTTCGGCCGAGACCCCACCTGCTACTTAGCGGAGCACGACGGGAGTCCGAGCGCGCATCGACCGTCCCGACACCGCTAACTGGCGCGGCGAGAGAGGACGGTACATGGGAGAGCGTGATGCTATCGCGGAGATGTCCGACGACGAGCGTGCAGCCGTCGAAGAGGTCGAGCGGGCGCTCGAAACGTTTCATCGCGCCCACGGCGCGCTCATCGAGTTCCACCATTCGGTCGGCCGCGCGATGGAGCACGTCGACGAGGCCGAATCTCACCTGCGAGGCGAACACGACGAACTCGCCGACCACCTCGAAGAGGAAATCCTCCCGGCGGGTGTCACCGCCGACGGGAAGCTGACGTACCAACTCGTCGCCGAGTTCGAGGACGGGCTTCTCGCGGAGGTCGAATCGGCCGCCGACTCGGCGTTCGAGGAACTCGCCGACGGCAGGCGCTATCCGATAGAACGCTCCCAACGGGACGGCTCGAGCGAGTGACCGTCGACTCGCGCCCGCGAGAGACTTCGACTGCAGCTTTTCCCACCTCTACCGTGGGCGCACCGGTTGCAGTGATTCAGCGACCGTTTTCGCCGAAATCCGCCGCGGCGATGACGTTCTCGTCGTCTTCCTCGGACTGACGGTACCAGAGTAGATCGAACTCGTGTCCGTCGATCTCCGTCCCCTGTTCGATTCGATAGTCGTCATCGACTTCGCCCCACGACTTCTGATCATCGTCGGTCGTCGGACGGCCGATCGGAGTCGAGCGCGTCTCCTCTTCGAGTTGTTCGGGGAAATCGATCGGGACGTAGAAATCCCCGAGTCGGTCGTCGTTGAAGTAGAGACGGGTGATCTCGTTCGGGTTTTTCGACCACGGGCTCACGACTTCTCCGTCGTAGAGGAGTCTAAAGTCGATTCGGTCGTCCGACATTCGGTCTTTCAGTTCCTCGAGTCGGTCGTTGTCCTCGAACACGGTGAGGTGTCTGATTGCTGTATCGTTCGTCATAGTATGGTTGACTGCGTTCTCGCTGGTCGGCTTACGGTGCACAGAAAACAGGAGTTCTACGGCGCGAAACGATAAGAATATGTTGCCGTCAGGGGTTCGCTTCGGGCGATAGAATCCCTTCCGACAGTCACCTTACTGGAGGATGCGCGACGAACGACCGGACGGTCGGACGGAGGTGTCGGTCGAAAGCTACCCCGACTGATTCGGGAGGCGGCGTGATTATGCCGCGAATCGACGAGGGAGCGAAGCGACCGCGTCCGTGAGTGGCAACCTTGTCCGTGACCGCGATTTGACAGAAATTGGTGGAGAGCAACGAGTTTCGGAGGATCGCAGTGACGAAGGAACTGATCCCGAAAAAAATCACGCGCCCAGTCGTCATCACGGCGGAGCTTTTTGCCCCCTGCTCACGTCCCACCGATATGGAAACTCGCCTGCTCGGCACCGCTGGTCACGACAGCTCGGTACTCACGTTCGGCGCAATCGCACTCGATTTCCTCTCGCAGTCGGAGGCGAACGAGATGGTCGAAGACGTTCTCGCGGCCGGCGTCAACCACTTCGACGTCGCACCGACTTACGGTGATGCGGAGCTGAAGCTCGCGCCGAAACTCGGCGAACATCGCGACGAGATCTTCCTCGGCTGTAAGACCCAGGAACGCACCTACAACGGTGCGTGGGGCGAACTCCACAGGTCGCTGGAGCGCCTCGACACCGACCACATCGACCTCTACCAGTTCCACGCGGTGACGCGCTACGACGAACTCGAAACCATCGTCGGCGAGGGGCAGGGCGCGAACGGTGACGACCCCGGCGCGCTGGCCGCGTTCGAGGACGCCAAACAGGACGGTCTCGTCGACCACATCGGCCTGACGAGCCACGGCGACCCGAGCGTCATCCGGACGGCGATGAGACGCATCGACGGATTGGAGACGGTGATGTTTCCGATGAACTACACCCTGTCGAGCAAGGACGGGCCGGAGTACGACTACGAAGCGGTGCTCGACCTCGCCGAGGAGCGCGGCATCGGCACCTTGGGCATCAAAGCCTTCGCAAAGGGGCCGTGGCCGGACGACCTCGACGTGGACGACCGCCCCTACGACACGTGGTACGAACCCTACGACGAGAAAGATGAACTCGTTGCCTGCTTGCGCTTCGCCCTCTCGCAAGGGTTGACCTCGATCACGAACGCGGGCGACCCTGCACTCGTCCCGGCGATCCTCGACGCCGCAGCCGACTACGAGCCACTGAGCGCAGACGAACAGGAGTCGCTCATCGAAGCCGCTCGGGAGCGCGATTCGCCAGTTCCGAGTCCGTAGGCTGTCCCGCCGTCGAACGCCCGATCTTTCGACTCGGTTCGATGTGTCTCCGTCGGAGCACTGGACAGCGGCGTCGAGGAACGCCACCCCGAATCTCCGGAGCAGTGCGTTCCGGCCGGCGGAGCCGGTCAGTTTCGTCTCAGAAGTGAACGGGCTAACAGTGCCGGCTATCGGATTCGTGTACTCGAATCTCTGTCTCGAAAACGATCACAGGAAAGGGACGTGGTGGTGGCCATCGATTTTTGGTTCGATTTTCGAACGTATGGGATCGTGTCGAGATGATTGCCAACCATTAGGCCGTGCTTTTTGGGTATCGGCAACTAGTCTCGGTGATGGTCACACGACCGTGCGACCGAGAGTAAAGCACGATGCTAAGTCCAGACCCGACAGACGAAAACGACGAACGCGCCGAGTCAGAGGGAGGGGACGACCGGTCGCAGCGACGAGATTCGGAAATCGACGTCACAGTTGCGGTTCGGGCACTGACTAATCCCGTGAACCAATTTTCGGAGACGGAGGACGCTCGTCCGTCTCACGACCGCGGTCGTCGGCAACCGACGGAGCGCGGAAGCGATACGAACCGGACGTCGGAATCGGACGACTACCACGTACGGATACATCGATTCGAGGACGAAGTGGTCGTCGTCGGGGACGTTCCCGGCGTCGGTGGAGACGAACTGTTCGTCGGACTCGACGAGGAATTTCCCGCGCTCATCGTCGTCGTGAACGAGACCGTCGTCGATCACGTTTCGCTCCCGGAGAACGTGAAGACGGGTTACCGAGGCGACGCTGAAAAACGGCGTTCTGCACGTCCACCTTCGACCGTCCGGTAACCGCGCAATCGGCGAGTAAACCACCTCGACGGGACTTTTTCGGCCCTGCCAGGCGGTCGGTACTCATGACTCGCGTGCCAACGTCCATCTCGGAAGCCTTATGCGTGTCCCGCTATTTTGTTTAGAAGCAATGGCGAAAGGAAAAGTTGATTTCTTCAACGACACTGGCGGCTACGGTTTCATCTCGACGGACGACGCGGACGACGACGTATTCTTCCACATGGAGGACGTTGGCGGCGACGATCTCGAAGAGGGGCAGGAAATCGAGTTCGATATCGAGCAGGCACCGAAAGGTCCCCGCGCGACGAACGTTACCCGCCTGTAAGTAGCTCGAACTACTCGCTACTTCGGTAGCAGAAACGAATCCAATTTTACTTAGAGCCGATTAACGGAGCGTAGCCGCCGGTTTCCTCCAGCACCGCTTTTCTCCGCTCACGGGTCTCGTGGCCGCTTTCTGCGTTTCTCTCCTCACTGTCGGGTACCGACCGCGGACGTGGCACGTCAACGGCGATATTCTGTCGGGCGACGTGACGGGGTGAGACGCTCCGGAGGAGTGAGTCACTTGGATTCGCTCCTCGACAGTCGCGCGACGAGCGAGTCTATCGTGCCAGAGAGCACGCCGGTTCCGAACAGCGTGACGAGAATTGCTCCAGCGACGTCGAAGATGAGGTCGACGATAGTATCTTCGAGCCCGTACTGGATGAGTACAGGCTCAATTCCGACGACGCTGGCGAACCCCCGCACGGTGAACTCCAACACTTCCCAGACGACGCCGAACGCGAGCGTGAAGAGGAGGACGTAGACGAACATGAACTGCGGCGGGAAGTGAACCGCGTCGGAGTGTTCGTCGAACGCCACCGCCGTCGCGTAGCCGACGCCCGCGACGAGCGTGGCGGAGAGCGTGTGCGTCAGGTGGTCCCACCACCAGACCACGTCGTAGAGACCGAGCATCCCGACCGCGTGGAAGAAGACGGCGGCGGTGATCCAGAGCGTCAGCGCAGGGTCGAGCGCGAGGCGGTAGTCGCGCTTTAGCACCGCGGGAAGGACGGTCACGCCGAGCGCGAAGACGCCGTTCACCAACACGCCGACGTTCCGGGTCACGAGACCGACAAAGACGACGCTCACGATCGCGAGTTGCATCCCTCGCACCACGTATCGCGAATGGTCGTCGATCGTCTCTCCCATTCCATCGAACGTACGGGCCGAAGGGAATTAACGGTCGCTCTCGTGGTGCACCTCGTTCCCGTGCGCTTCGACGACCGTTCGCTCCATCGCTCCTTGACGAACGTTCGTTCTTGCGCTCTCCGACAAGGGTTTACGTGAATCTCGCCTATCGGTGAGCACAATGATGGCAACCACGCACGCTCTTCTCGGCGTGCTCATCGGGAGTGCGGCGCTGTTCGTCGCACCGGAGTTCGCCCCCGTCGCGGTTGCGGCGGGGCTGGTCGGCGGTCTGTTCCCCGACCTCGACCTCTACGCCGGCCATCGGAAGACGCTCCACTTTCCCGTTTACTACTCGATGGCGACGGTGGCGGTGCTCGCGGTCGCGGCGCTCGTCCCGACTGCGCCGACGGTCGCACTCGGGGTCTTTCTTCTCTCCGCGGCGGTTCACTCTGTGTCCGACGCCTTCGGCGGCGGACTGGAGTTGAAGCCGTGGCTCGGCGAATCGGATCGGGCGGTGTACGACCACTTCCGCGACCAGTGGATTCGCCCCCGGCGGTGGGTTCGGTACGACGGCGCGCCGGAGGACTTCGCGCTCGGATTCTTCTTCGCACTCCCGAGCCTCATCCTCCACGAGGGAACGGTTCAGACGCTCGTGGTGGTCGCGGTTCTCGTCTCGGGCGTCTACTCCCTGTTCCGCAAGCGCCTCGTGCTCGCGGCGGAGTGGTTGGTCGACCGAATACCCACCTCGATATTGGCCTACGTTCCGGAGCGATTCGTCCGAGACCTCGTGTAGAAGGTCGAACGCGCTTCGAAGGGTTTATTCACGGCCTGACCATCAGACTTCAGTAGTAACCATGTCCGACAAACCTGCCTCGATGTACCGGGCCATCAACAAGCCCGCGTACACGCGACGCGAGTATATCACGGGTATCCCGGGTTCGAAGATCGCACAGTACAAGATGGGTAACGTGGAGAGCGACGAGGACGACTACCCCGTCCAGATTTCACTCGTCGTCGAAGAGGAGTGCCAAATCCGCCACGGCGCGCTGGAGGCCTCCCGCCTCTCCGCCAACCGCTTCCTGCTCAAGCAGTTGGGACAGGAGAACTACAAGATGATCCTCCGCAAGTTCCCCCACCACGTTCTGCGCGAGAACAAGCAGGCGACGGGTGCGGGTGCAGACCGTGTCTCCGACGGAATGCGACAGGCGTTCGGGAAGCCGGTCGGCACCGCCGCGCGGATTCAGACGGGCGAGCGCGTGTTCACCGCGTGGTGTAACGTCGACGACGCGACCGTCGTGAAAGACGCGCTCCGCCGCGCGTACAACAAGATATCCCCGCCGTGCAAAATCGTCGTCGAGCGCGGTCAGGAGAAGCTGGTCAGCTAAAACGGACTCGTTTTTTCGGCGTGGTTGGGTTTCCGCAGAGCGATAGCGACGTGGACTACGGGGGTCAGAGATTCGCCTCCCGACTACACATCTTTTTACGGGCTGCCGCGGAACCCCCGTCCGATGCTGAACCTCGCGGTCGCGTACAAACAGGAGTCGTTCGCGCGCATGCGCGACCCCTTCGCGGAGCGCGAAATCCGAGTTCGACACGTCCCGAGCGAGGCTCGAACCTTTGACCTCGCCGACCCGCAGTGGGGCCCCGACGAGTTCGACGTCGGCTTCGTCTACCCCTCCCGAGCAATGGAAGGCGGCGTGGTGGACGCCCTGCTCTCGGTGCCGTGGGTGAACGATCGCGAGGCGGTGCTCACCTCGCGCAACAAGGGCGGCGTCGTCGCCCAGCTCGGGCGAGCGGAGCTTCCGGTTCCGAAGACGGTCGCGGTCTCGAATCCGGTCGATGAGAGCGACCTACGGGCAGTCTTCGCGCGGTTCGACCCCCCGGTCGTGGTGAAGCCCAACTCGACCACGCGCGGGACGGGTATCGCCAAGGTCGGCGACCTCGATTCCTTCCTCGGCGTCGTCGACTACCTGAACCTCGTCCACGACTACCGAGCGACAGGCGATAAATCGTTCCTCGTACAGGAGTTTCTCCCCGGCGCGACCGACTACCGCGCGATGGTCGTGGACGGCGAGTACGTCGGCGCGGTCGAACGCCGACTGCCGGACGACGCGCTCGCCGACGGTCGGTGGAAACACAACGTCCATCGGGGTGCGGAGGCGCGCGGGAGTACTCTCTCGAAAGAACACAGAGAACTCGCGGAGCGGACTGCGGAGGTGTTGGAGATACCCTTCCTCGGCGTCGACTTGCTCGATACCGGCGACCGGGTCGTGGTGAACGAAACGAACGCCCGGCCGACGATCGACGCGGAGACGAAGTACGAAGATGGCTTTTACGACCGTCTCGCCGAACTCATCCGGGCTACTCGACGTTGATGTTCGCCGACTCGTCCGTCTTCTCCAGCGTGACTTCGAGGATGCCGTTGTTGTAGGTCGCTTTCGCGGAGCGTTCGTCCACGCGCGCCGGGAGCGAGATGCGTTCGTCGTACTCGCGGTGGTCGCTGACGGCGCTGATGGTCAGCATCTCGCCGTCGCACTTGAGGTTGATGTCGCTTTTCTCGACGCCGGGGAGGTCGGCGATGACGCGAATCGTCTCATCGTCTTCGTGGATGTCGATGTGAGTCTCCGAACCGAAGCCCGACGTGCCGGTGTCGACCCCCATGTCGACGTTCCCGCCCATCATATCGTTCATCATGCGCTCGATTTCGCGGAAGAGATCGTCGAAGGGGTCGTCGCGGTCGTCTCGTCGCATACCCGAGAGTAAGCCCTTGCCGGGGAAAAGGTTTTGGACGTTCACCGAACGCGCCGCTTCCGTGAGGTCAGAAATCACCGGGTTCACGTTCGAAACGCTTGGTTCGTCGATTCGATGCGCGTCGCGCCGACCGACGCGAAAAAATAGAATGAGGTGTCAGATTCACGACTAGTACTGCTCCTGCTGGTTCTCGTTTTCGGCTTCCGAGTAGGCGACCTGAGCGTTGCTGTTGCTCTGGGAGCTAGCCTGGACGGCCGACGCGTCGCCTTTGTAGTACGAGACGGCGGTGTTGTCGTCCTGAACGTTGATGTTCGCTGTATCACATCCTGCTCTTGATCCACGTCGGACTCAGCGTACTGCCAGCTATTCCTGTTTCTTCCACCACGGTGTGTATGCCACGGCCGTACTCGCGAAGCCGACGGCGAACAGATTCCCACGATGGTCGCCGCTCACGGGGAATGGGGCAGTTCGTACGGTACCGTTGGGTCGAAAAGGTCGAATCGAACGCCCGGTTCAGAAGCTGATGCCGAGCGCGTCGTTCGTCGTCTCGACGCTCTCGCGGGCGTCCGCGGCGTTCGTCACGGCGCGAATCGCGTCCACGTTTTCGGGAACCACGTCGCTCTCCTGGTGGATGGCTTGGAAGAGGTAGAGGTCGTTGTCCTCCATCGAGATCGACTCGCCCCAGACGCAGTTCTCCCAGAAGTCGGCACGCGGCCTGCCCCTGTCCATGGCGAACTCCTTGAGTTTGCCGGCGCCGTCGATGTCCATGTGCTCGGGGACGACGAACAGGCGCGACTGGCTTTCGAGCAGTTCGCGCACCTCCTCGGCGCCCGGTTCGGCTTCGAGCGAGACGTTGATGCTGTGCATGTGCATCAGCGTCGCCGGAACCTTCAGCCCGAGCGTGTCGATGGCGAGGTCGGGGAAAATGGTCTTCACGTCCGGTCCGTGGTGCGACGGCAGCGAAATCGGGTTCGGCAGGATATCATTGATGGGGCCGCGGCCCGACTGGGCCGGGTCGCCGCCGCGTCGGACGAGGGTCGCCCGAACCTTCTCGACGCCGTATTCCTCGCGAAGTGGCGCGATGAGCCGCGAGAGTCCGGTCGTGTTACAGGAGACGACGCGGACGTGCCGTGCGCCCACCGCGTCCTCGAAGTTGGCGCGAGCATTGAAACTCACGTCGCCCACGTCGGCGGATTCGCCGCCCTGATACAGCGCGGGCGTGTCGTGCTCGTCGTACAGCGATTTGTTCTCGGCGCCGATTCCGGAGGGACAGGCGTCCACGACCACGTCGGCCTGTTCGACCATTTCGTCTACCATCCCGGTGAGTTCGATTCCCGCGTCGTCGAACCGCTCCGCCCGCTCCTCGATGGCGGCGTAGAGCGAATACCCGTTCTCGATAGCTCCCTCGGCCTCAAAGTTGGGTCGGGTCTTCGCAACACCAACGACCTCCATATCCGGTTGCGCGCGGACGGCGTCAGCGACTCGCTTCCCGATTGTCCCGTACCCGTTAATGCCGACCTGTAGCATGTGTGTCTGGCTCCAACGCCCGCCACCAAAACGGTTTCGAGCTGTTTCGACGGAAAACAACTCTCCTGCGAGTAAGTCGCTAAAGGGAACATCTAACCACCCCCGAGCGCAAGCTTCGACCATGAGTTTGGACGACGCGGCGCGAACCGCCGTCGAACAGTGTATGGCGCTCCAACCGGATGAAACCTGCGCGGTCATCACCGACGATAAGCGGTGGGACATCGGCAAGGCGCTGTACGACGCCGCCTACGAGGTAACGAACGAAGTGGTCATCGCGCGCTATCCGGTCGGCAACCAGCACGGCGAGGAACCCCCCACCCCCGTCGCCGCCGCGATGGCCGGCGCGGACGTGGTGCTCGCCCCGACGACCAAGAGTCTCAGCCACACCCGCGCACGCGGAAAAGCGAACGAGGCGGGTGCACGAGCCGCGACCCTCCCCGGCATCACGGAGGAAGTGATGGTCACCGGCCTCGCCGCCGACTACGAGACCATCGGCGCACACTGCCGAGACGTGCTCGAACAGGCCGAGGGCGCGGACGAAATCCGCGTTACCACCGAGAAAGGAACCGACATCACCTTCGAACCCGGCGACCGGAAGTGGTACGACGACACCGGTCTCTGCCACGACCCCGGCGACTTCACCAACCTTCCCGCGGGAGAGGTGTTCGTCAGCCCCGAGAACGCGAACGGTCGCTACGTCGTCGACGGAACGATGCGCCCTCACGGCCTGCTCGACGAGGGGCAGACCCTCGGATTTGAAGTCGAAGACGGCTACGTCACGGAAATCAGCGACGACGACATCCGCGAGCAGGTCGAGACCGGCGCGGAAGAAGTTGGGCGAGACGCGTACAATCTCGCCGAACTTGGCATCGGGACGAACGTCGCCGTCACCGAACTCGTCGGCTCCGTCCTGCTGGACGAGAAGGCGGGCGGCACCGTCCACATCGCCATCGGCGACGACGCAGGAATCGGCGGCGACACGGACGCTCCGCTCCACCTTGACGGTATCATTCGGGAACCGACCGTCTACGCGGATGGTGAGGAAGTTGAACTGCCACAGCCCTGAACCCTTATCGAATCCTCCACTGAATGACACTCGTCCACGGAACCCAAGTTCATGGCGTTGACGTAGACACGGAGACGCGCTGTTCGCACTACGACACCGAGCGAGACGTAATTGCGATTCGGTTCCCTTGCTGTGACGAATTCTATCCCTGTTACCGGTGTCACGATGCAGTAGCCGACCATCCCCGAGAAGCGTGGCCCGAAATAAAACGAGCTGCGGAGGCGGTGCTGTGCGGTGTCTGCGGTGCCGAACTGATGATTGCCGAGTATCTCGCCTGTAACTCTCAGTGTCCCGAGTGCGATGCAGGATTCAATCCCGGCTGTGCTGAACACTACGAATTGTACTTCGAGGGCTGAGTTCGGGTGGTCGCCATTATGAGAAAGGTACAGTGGACGTTTCACCCATCACAAAAGCATTACTTCGTGTCAACCGAGTGGTCGCCATGAATCGCCGTGCCCTCCTCGCCGAACTCACCGTTCCTCTCGTCGGCGGCGCTGCCATCGTCGCCCGAAGGCTCGATTATCGCCGCGATAAGAACTTCTCCATTCGAACCGAGCCGCCCATCCCGGGACACTAGTTCGAACTCGTCGGCTTTGATGAACGATACGATGAAGAAAACGCACCGGATGACTCTCTTTCTAATCATGCGGAGGCCGAGTTTGATTCATCCGACAACGGTATTCGAATTGCGGGTCGGATTCCGAGCGGCGGTCGTTCCTGTATGGAAACCGAACTCAAGACGCTTCGGTACGACGAATCGTCCGATACCCTTTCTGTAGCCGTTTTTGACGACTACGTCCACCACGTCATCTGCACATTGGAGTTGGGCCCTATCTTGAATGCCGTCTCCGTGAGCTTCGAATCGAATCTCCCATCGCGCGTCGTCGTCAGACACGTCAAGGATGGCAATGGTGTCGTCTACGAAAAACCGTTCATTCGACAACGCTGAGCCTGAACGCTTCTCCCAACTCCACGCACTTTTACGCTCGCAGTCCGTACCACGATGATATGAGCGAAACTGCGGAGCGCGTGGCAGTCCCCTGCCCGTCGTGTTCCCCCGAGTTAGAGACCGTCCACGAGGTGCTCAAACCGAGCGGACAGGCGACGGTTCGCTGCACCGAGTGCGGCCACGTCCACAAGACGAAGATAGCTGAAGAGAAGACCGAAGAGATCCACGTCGTCGTCTCGCAGGGTGGCGAGTCGTTCAGCGCGACGGCGGACGTACCGATAGAGGAGACGCTGGCGGTCGGCGAGGAGTTCGTCCTCGAAACCGAGGAGGCCATCTTCGTCGTCCGAATCACGAGCCTCGAACAGGACGCAAATCGCCGCGTCGAGGAGTCGGTCGCCGAGGGCGTCGAGACCATCTGGACGCGCGCCGTGGACAACGTCTCGGTCAACGTCACCATCCACCCGAACGACGGACGCAGGGACGATTCGCGGAGCGTCACGGTGAACATTCCGGGCGACTACGAGTTCGTCGTCGGCGAGACGGAGGAACTCGCCGACGAGGAGTTCACCGTCGACGGGATTCTCGTCACCGACGATGCGACGGGCTACAACTTCGACCGACTCGACCACGACGGCGACACCGTCTTCGCCAAGGACGTGAAGCGAATCTATGCCGAGGACGAGAGTTCGACCGCGTGGTCGGCGTGGTAGCATGTTCGGACGCGGAAGCGACGACTTCGAGACTGAACGGAACGCCCTCGTCGGGCGTCTCGCCGACCGCGACCGAATCGAGCATGAGGCGACGCTAGACGCGCTCCGGGCCGTCCTGCGCCACGAGTTCGTCCCCGAAAGTAAGCGCCGAGAGGCGTACGCCGACCGCCCGCTCCCCATCGGCGAAGATCAGACCATCAGCGCCCCGCACATGGTCGCCATCATGACCGACCTGCTCGACCTCTCGCCGGGCGAGCGGGTGCTCGAAATCGGCACGGGATGCGGCTATCACGCCGCCGTCACCGCCGAAATCGTCGGCCCGGAGAACGTCTGCAGCGTCGAGTATCACGAGTCGCTGGCGGAGGAGACCCGGAAGCGATTCGCCGATCTCGGCTACGACGAAATCTCGATTCGCGTCGGCGACGGACACGACGGCTGGTCCGAGCGCGCGCCGTTCGACGCCGCCTACCTGACCTGCGCCGCCTCCGACTTCCCGACCGCCGTCGTCAAGCAGGTTCGCCCCGGCGGTCGCCTGCTCGCGCCGCTCGGCACCGCGACGCAGCGCCTCGTTCTCGCACGCGAGCGCGAAGACGGCACGCTCGACCGCGAACGACACGGCGCGGTGCGGTTCGTTCCGATGCAGTGAGCGTAGCTTTTTTCGGCTCGCCCACGAGCGGACGGTATGGACTATCGCGTACTCTGCCTGCTGTGGGCCGCCCGCGAGACCGGTATCGTCGACGCCGTCGCGTTCGACGCCGGAACGCCCGACGAAGTCGCCGACAAAACCGGGGTCACCCGCCGCGCGGCCCGAATCACGCTGGAAGCGATGGCCGAGTTGGGCTTTCTCGAACGCGTCGGCAACGAGTACGAACCCACGAACCGGGCGCTCGGCCTCTTCGCCAAGGTGGACGTGCGCTCGATTGGAAGCGTGCCCCACCGACTCGACTGTCTCGACCGATGGCTGGCGCTTCCGGAAACCATGCGAACCGGCACGCCGCCCGAAACGCCGGACGAGTGGACGACGAATTTCGTCGGAGCGATGGCCACCGTGGACGAGACGACAGTTCGAGCGTGCGTCACCGAGGCGGTTCACGAACGCCCCGACGCGGAGCGCGTCCTCGATATCGGCGGTGGCCCCGGCGTCTTCGCCAAGGAGTTCGTCCGCCGTGGGTTCGAGGTGACGCTCGTTGACCAACCCGCCGTCATCGACATCGACCGCCGATTTCTCGAACGCGAACCCATCGAACTCGTCGCCGGGGATATCACCGACGACCTGCCGACGGACTTCGACGTCGCGTTCTGCTCCCGGGTCGCGCACGCGCTCGGCCCCGACGAAAACCGAATACTCCTCCGGAACGCCTTCGCAGCGCTCGACTCCGGCGGCGTGGCGGTCTTCGTCGACCGCATCCGCGGCCGGGCCGACGGTGCGGCGTTGATGGGGGCGCACATGCTCGCGCAGACCAAAAACGGCGACGCGTACACCGCCGAGCAGTTTTCGGACTGGTTCGAGGATGCCGGCTTCGAGAGATTCGAAATCCGTGACGTTCTGGGGACGAATCTGCAAGCCGTCGTCGGACGAAGGCCGCGCAATTGAAGAACGTTCGAACCCAACGCCAGTTTATGGAACCGGCGGTGTTGCGCGACGACATGGTCGCCAGTTTGGAGCACGAGACCAAGGGATTCGTTCGAAGCGAACCGGTCAGTCTCGCGCTCCGGACGGTGCCACGTCACGAGTTCGTCCCGATAGACGCCGACCAAGGCGCCTATTCGGATCAGTCGTTCGACCACCGAGGGACTCGGATACTGGCTCCGAGCACCGTGGCTCGGCTACTGGAAGCGCTCGACGTGGACGAGGACGATTCCGTCCTCATCGTCGGCGCGGGCGTCGGCTACACCGCGGCGGTGCTGGCGGAGATGGTCGGCGACCGTAACGTCCACGCCGTCGATATTACCCGCAGAATCGTCTACGAAGCTCGGCAGAACCTCGACGCCGCGGGGTACGGCGGCGTGTTCGTCGACTGCCGCGACGGGGCCGACGGGCTGCCGGAGTACGCGCCGTTCGACCGAATTCTCGTCGAAGCCGCGGCTATCGACCCGCCGCGAGCGCTCGTCGAACAGCTCGTGCCCGAGGGACGATTGGTCATCCCCCTCGGCGGCGGCAACCAGCGATTGGTCGCCGTCGAACGGTCGGCGACCGGAGCCGCCGAAACGGCCGAGCGGTTCGGAAGCGTCGCCTTCACGCCGCTTCTCGTCGACGGCGAGCAGTCCGACTCCCTCGAACGGAACCGAACTGCTCGGGAAGACCGCGAGTTCGCGGAGCGCCACGCGCAGACGCGGCGCGGTTGGGAACACGAGTGGATCGACTGGGACGGGTACGGATAGGTCGGGCAGCTACGGAGAGGCCGGAGCGGGCGATCAACCGGAGACGACCAGTATCCGCGTATTTTCCCGCTTGTCGGCGAACTCGCTTCCTGCGGGTGGTTTGATATCTACGTCGAGCGTCCCGTCGTCCTGATTCGGCCCCAGTTCGGGATGTATCGAGAAGCTCGCCCGTCCGTCCGCTCCCGTGGTCACAGTTCCGATATCCTCCAGTGTCGGGGAATCTCCTTTCACGACGACCGTCGCGTCGGCGACCGGTTTTCCGTCTGAATCGATGACGAGTATTTCGACCGTCTGCCGATCGGGTTCGAGAACATCCGGCTGGGGCTTCGCGTCGAGTTCGCTCACCGCCAGTCCGTTGAGTCCCGACAGCATGTTCATATCCCTATCTCCGTATAGAAAACGTATAGAAAACCGACCCACCAATGGACATGCCGCGAACAGCTACCCAACACACTTCAGCTTCCGTTGAAACCCTCAATGAATGATAGGTTCAAAAGGACGTGCTGAATACAGGGCGCGTATCGGTCACGAAACGAGGGCAAAATTTCTAAGGGAACGTTCTTCAGCCTACAGGAGTGTTGGGACGATAGCACCGGCGAAGAGCATCAGAACAAGCAGGTGCAACTCGCGGCGAGAATGATGACGCGACGCCGGAGTCGATACGGACGCTTCCTTGGTTGGTCGTGGACGAGGCGCACGTTTTCTTCGACGGCGTCGTCGAACCGGCGCTTCGGACTATCGTAACGCGCGGTCGGCGACCCGGTGTCAGTTTGGTCGCGGCGGCACAGCACCCTGTCGCGCTTCCGGAGGCGGCGATTTCACAGTCGGACGTGCTCGTCGCACATCGGTTGACTTCTCGTCCCGACCGCGATGCGCTCGCTCGCACCCGGCCGGCGTACATGCGAGAGTCGTTCGCCGACCGGATGCCGGAGACGCCGGGCGCGGCGGTCGTCATGGACAACGCGACCGAGAGCGTCCACGCGGTTCGAATTCGAGAACGACGGGTGGCACACGGCGGGGGAAGTCCGAGTGCGAGCGAACTTCGAAAGGGATAGGTTCCGGTGCGAACTGCGAACGAACACGAGCGATGGGTCTCGCTCGCCGACTCGGTCGGGAACCGCCTACTGAGCTGATAGGCTCTCCGAAGAAACGATGTCGCAGGCCACGCACACACTCGAACGGTTCGAACCGCTCCTCCTCGTCGCGGTCGGAGGGTTCGCCGGCGCGATCCTTCGTTCTGCGACGAGCGCCGCCCTCCCCGGCGGCTTTCCGTGGGGAACGCTCGCGGTCAACGTCGCCGGAAGCTTCGCGCTCGGCGTACTCCTCTGCGAGGCCCACCTGACGGATTTGCTCGCACCGGAAACGCGGTTACTCGTCGGAACCGGATTCCTCTCGTCGTTCACGACTTACAGCACCTTTGCGGTTCAGACGGCGGGTCTCTCGCCGACGCTCGCCGCCGCGAACGTGGCCGTGAACTACGTACTCGGCATCCTCGCCGTCTTCCTCGGTCGCCGGGTCGTCGGAGGTGACGTCTCGTGAATCCGATCTTCCTCGTCGGCGTCGGCGGGATGCTCGGCGCGCTGAGTCGTCACCTCGTCGGGCAGTCGCTTCCCGGCGAGCGCCGGGACACGCTCGTGGTGAACGTCGTCGGGAGTTTCGTTCTCGGAGCGCTGACCGCCGGACTGAGCGACAATTCCGCCGTGTTGACCCTGTTCGGCACGGGGTTCTGCGGCGCGTTCACCACATTCTCCAGTTTCGCCTTCGAGACGGTTCGACTGTACGAGCGAGGGAAACGCCGCCGAGCGGTCGGCAACGCGGCGGTGAATCTGGTCGGCGCGCTGGTTGCGGTCGCGCTCGGCAGCGCCGCGGCGACCCTGCTTTCTGTCTGACGGAGCTACGTCCGAACTCACCTCGCCGACGCCCTCCGCGAGAGGGTCGTCCACGCGACGATCACGGCGGGCGTCACGAGGAGCGCGGTGAGGTACGAGTAGAAGATGCTCAGCGCCGTCACGAGACCGAACTGCCCGAGGACGGGGGTGATGGCGAGGCCGAGTATCCCGGTTCCGGCGATGGTCGTGAGCATACTTCCGGTCAGCGCGCCGCCGGTTCCGCGCACGGTTCGGGAGAGCGCGTCGAAAACCGCCGTCTCCCTGTCGTGTTCGATGTGCTCGTCGCGCGCGTCGTACTCGTCGGTGAACCGCTGGACGACGTGGGCGGAGTAATCGATACCTAACCCAAGGGCGATGGCGAGGACGGTCGCGGTGAGCGCGTTGAACGGAATCCCGAGCAACCGCATTGTCCCGGCGAGCAGCGCGACCGAGACGATAATCGGGACGAGATTGATGACGCCGAACACCGCGCGTCTGGCGAGGACGCGATAGACGAGCGTGAGAAAGATCGCCGTCGCGATCAGCGCCACGGCGAGACTCCTGATCGCCGACGTGAAGATGAGCGACGCGATGGACTGGAAGACGACGATTTCGCCCGTTGCGGTCGCGTCGAAGCGATACCGTTCGGCGACGGCGCGAGCGTCGCGCGTGATGGCCTCCTGTGACGCGCCGCTCTTCGTCGCGTACACGACCTGCGCGCTTCGTCGGTCGTCGGAGATGTACTGTAACGCTTGCCCGCGAGCCGGCGAGGAGAGCAACCGGTCGTAGATCGTTTCGAGATCGTCGTCGGGGATGCCGTCGCCGTCGATATCGTTCCGTTCGACGAGGCGGCGGAACTCCTCCGACTGTGCGCTGTAGTTCTGAATGACGGTGATGATGCTCTCCGCGCTCGCCCGTCTCTCGTCCGCGACGAACGACTCCGGTGGATTTCGATTGGCCTGGTGGATCGATTCGAGCGCGTAGTCTTCCTGCAGCGGCCCTTCGACGAAGATTGTGACCGTGTCGTCCTCCGCGGTGGCGAAGTTCTCGTCCAGGAACTCGATGTTTCGGGTGACGGTGTAGGTTTCGGGCGCGAACGGTTCGGGAAGCGATTCGAGGTATGCCGGCGTCTCCTCGGGCGGGAGGAAATCCTCGTTCGAGAACGACGTGTCGATGCCCGTCGCGTAGTATCCGGAAGCGACCGTCAGGACGAACGCGACGACGAGCACCGACCCGGCGCTCCGACGGGTGAGCGCGACGCTGACCTGTAACGTTCGTCCCAGCAACGACCCTTCCTCTCCGAGTGGGCGGCCGCCGAACGCCGGAACTCCGAGCCGAGCACGGAGTCGGTCTGCCGCGACCTTCGCCGCGGGGAGGAAGATGCCGAAGATGAGGAAAGTGAACACGATGCCGACCGCGGCGACGACGCCGAACTCCCGAATCGGCTGGAGGCGGCTCGTGACGTTCGACGCGAATCCGAGCACGGTCGTTCCGGTCACGACGAAGAACGCGACGAGCAGTTGATCGGTCGCTCGCCGCATCGCGCGTCCGACACCTCCCTCGACGTGCACTCCGTCCTCGACGATGCGCTCCTCGCGGTAGCGATTTATCACGTGGATTCCGTAGTCGATGCCGACCGCGAGTAACAGCGGCGGTACGGCGACAAGTAGCTGCGTGAACGGGATTCCGACGATACCCATGAATCCCAGCGTCCAGACGACGGTCATCACCAGCGACGCGACCCCGAGCAGGAGGTCGACGGGGTCGCGGTAGGCGAACACCAGAAAGACGAGGATGAGTATCGCCGCGGCGGGAACGACGATGACGAGCGAATCGAAGACGACGTTCGAGAGCTCGGCGGTGACGATGCCGCTCCCGAAGACTCGGATGTCGCTATCGACGGTTCCGACGACCGACTGCGCGCGGTTCTGTATCTCCGCCAGCGGGTCGTCCCCGCTGGCTTCCGCGCCCGCCTGTTCGGGGATGCCGCGCGGAATCCGATGCTGGACGATTCCGATGGTCGCCGACGCCGAGGCCGCGCGACGGTTGAAGTCGTCGCTCAGCAGCGTCCTGAATTCGGGGTTCGTCGCCGCCCGTCTCACCGCGGCTTCGATTTCGGTGGGCGTCGCCCGCTCCAGGGCGCGAATCTGCGCTTCCAGCGTCGTCGCGTTCCCGTCGAGCGTTCGCGCGACGATACCTGCCGCGCTCACCGTCGAACCGACGCGCAGTTCCTCTCGCCGTTCAAGTCGATGCTGGGCTTCCAACATCGCCAGCAGTTCGGGCTTCGACAACACGTTTCGCCCCGTCTGGATGAGTTGGGTGCTCCCGTTCTCCGCCGCGAAGGGGGGCGCGAACTCGCGGTCGACGGCGTCGAACGCCTCCTGAGTCGGGGTGTCCTCGGTGAACTGGCTCGTCCCGGCTTCGGTCGAAACGCGGGTCAACCCGACGCCGAATCCGACGGAGAGGACGAGAAAAATGAGCAGAACCACCCTCGACCGCTCGACGATCCACTCGTCAAGCCGGTCGATAACCGCTTGGTACCCGACCACTCACCGCCACCTCCGAATCGCGCCGACGCCCGCGATACCGAGGAGAACGCCGATGGCGACGACGAGCGGGAAGTCGAGTTCGGAATCGGTCGAAAACGGAAGTATTCCGTCCCGTTCCGGCTCGACGATTCGAATCGGAACCTCGTACGTCTCGGAAAGCTCCTCGTCGCCGTCAGGGGTTTCGTACTGGAAATCGAGAGACATCGGATACGTTCCCGCCAGCGCCCCGCCGTTCGCGCCAACCGTGAACCGTATCGTCGCCGATTCGTTCGGTTCGAGTCGCGGCACGAACGCTTGGTCGTCTTCGACGGTCAGCGGGCTGTCGACGAACGCCCGCGCGTCGATGTTTCGGAGCGTCCTGTCGTCGCGGTTCGTGATGATGAGCGAGACCGTCGAACTCGAACCGGCTTCGACCGACGCTCCCTGCGGCCTGACGGCGAACTCGTCTCGCTGCGGGGAGACGAGTACTCGAGCCTCCAGCGATTCGCTCTGTCGCGGGTCGCCGTCCTGGTTCTGGTATCCGACGACGAAGGATAGCTGTCGCGGCCCGCGGTCTGCGCTGTCGCTCACGTCGATTCGGTACTCGAAAGGAATCGACTCGCCGCGGTCGAGGGTGCCGAGCGCGTACTCCGTTTCCTTCGGAAAGACGTTCTCCCCCTGCGACGTGAGGACGAGCACCGCGTTCGGCGCTATCTGCGGCCCTTCGTTCGTGACGGTTCCGGTGACCGACCCTTCGTCGCCGACGCGCAAGGTGCTGTTCAGGTCGCCGAGCGAGAACGACTGTTCCGGTGCGGGGATGACGCCGACCACTTGCGGTGCGGTTCGGGTTCGATTTCCGTCCTCCCGATACGACACCGAGATGAAGAAGGGATAGCTCCCGACGGTGGTGTCGTTTCTCGCCGTCACCTGATACTCGAAGCTCACGTCCTCGTCGGTCGGCCACTCCTCGACGAACTGGCTGGCGTTGCCAGACTGCCCGAGCTGGAGTTGGTCGTTCGCCGATTGCAGGGTAACGATGGCGTCGCTCACGTCCCGTCCGGTGTTTTCGAGCGTGAGAGAGATCGTGCCCGTATCGCCTGCTTGTACGTTCGAGGAGATGGCCGTCACTTCGAACCGCTCCAATCGAATCGTCTCGGCGGGCGTCACGTCGAACGTGAACGGCCCGGCGCGCTCGCGCGACCCGTCCTCGGCGGTGTACGAGACGAACGCCTGAAAGGGGTAGCTCCGCAGTTCCGCGAACTCCTCCGCGAGAAGTCTGAACTCGACGGTTCGGCGCTCGCCGGCCGACCAGTTGCCCACGAACTGGCTGGCGTTCTGCGCCTGACCGAACCGAACGCTCTCGTTTGGGGACTGCACGGCGATACTCGCGTTGGAGACGTCCGTTCCGGTGTTCTCGAACGTGACGGCGAGCGTGCCGGTTCCGTTTATCGGCACGTTCGAGGAAACCGAGACCAGTTCGAACTCGCCGCTCGTTCGTTCGTTCGTGGTCTGCGTAATTGTCGTCTGCGTGGTCGTTTGCGCGGTCGTCGTCTGTTGGACTGGCGATCCGTGCTCCGCAACGACGGACGTCCCGCCCTGCGAAACGAGCAGGAGCGCGACGGTGAGTCGAATGAGCGCCCCCCGATTCATGCGTCGTGTTCCGCGAGAGTCTCCCCACTCTCCGCGATGTGCGTCATTTCTCTCTTCCCCCAGTCCTGTCACGCGACGGTGATTCCTATAGATTTGGCCCAGTTTTGACGGTCCCCGAGAATCGGTTTGCTTTCGTGTTCTGTAAGCGCGATGTGGTTCCTGCTCACCATTCGCTGCGCGGATGTGTTGCCGACGGATTCGGATCCCTTGGTACCATCGGAGTTGAAAAAGCGCCTGAGGCCGGATTTGAACCACGTTCGAGAATCTGCGCGAAGCGCAGAACCTCGGCTTACTTCAAATCCGCGTGTGTTCGTCTTCCGAATTCGGCACTCACTCGACGCACACGCCTCGCTCGCAGGTCGAGTTCGAAAGAACGCCCGAGGCGGGATTTGAACCCGCGTCACAACCGTGACAGGGTTGTATGATGGGCCACTACACCACCCGGGCTTCGTAACGCACTCTTCTCTTTTCTCTGCCCTTATTAACCGGTGTCGATTTCGTCGTTCATTGAGAGAGCTTGACGCACACTCGTGGTGACTTACTGACTCTACGGAATCTCCCCGCTGAACTCGTATTCTTCTGCCCAATTAATCGAAGGATGATTCAGTTCGGCATCGAATCGGAGTTCCATCTTTTGTTCAGTTGCATCGTCAATTCCTATCCAGTAGATTTTCTCGTTTTCAGGATATCGGACGAGAAAAGCATTCACTTCACCGTGATACGTATCTTCGTGATATTTTCCAGCTTTGGTCGTCTGGGAGTGGGTGTTGAACTGCATCGTGTTTTCTTTATTCGTCCACCTCATTTTGCGTTGAATCCGGTATAACTCTCCACCGTCATCCATGATGATATCGTACTTGTCGTTGTCTTCAAAAGGAACCGAAACGCTGTATCCGCAGGAAATCAATTCGCGAATAATTTTCGCCTCAGTTTCGTCACCTTTGTCCTTCGTATTCTCATTTCTCCCACGTTCATTTATTACCGTTTAGTAGTTCTATGCTCATAAAATAGTCTATTTTGGCGAAAGAGGTAGTCGATAAGACGTGAATCGTTTCGTTAAGAGAAATGATTCTTTACGTGAGTGTCGACAGAGAGCGTTTTGTTAGAATCCCATCTCGATGCCGAAAATTGGAACTATTTTTCGTTCGTTACTATCGTCGCGCTCGCGGCGTAACTTGCTACGTCTTGCTCGCGAATCAGATTTGAAAAAGCGCCCGAGGCGGGATTTGAACCCGCGTCACAACCGTGACAGGGTTGTATGATGGGCCACTACACCACCCGGGCTTGGACGCACTCTCTCCTTTCTGGCTTGTAGGCTTAAGGCTTTCCAAACGGAGGAGGCGTGCGGATTCGTATCGAGTGACGGCACCGCACCGGCCCAAACCATTTATACCAGAACGAAGTAGGTACTGGTGTTAGAGAACTGCCCGCACGGAGGTGCGGGGTGCGATAGCCGGGCGTGTGCGCTCTAGTTAGCAAGCCTTAAATGAGTGCCGCCAGTAATACCCTGTAGTATCTCGTGATAGCCATTTCTCCCGCTGGCCAGAAAATCGCGCACACATGGTAGACGTAAGCAAACACAAGCTGGTTCCCGAGCACTCCGTCGTCGACGAGGGCGAACTGGACGAAGTGCTCGAGGAGTACGACATCAAAAGCACCGACTTACCAAAGATCAAGCGGGCGGATCCCGCGTTGCCGGACGACGCAGAGGTCGGCGACGTGATCAAGATCGTCCGCGACTCACGAACGACCGACCGAGCGGTCGTTTACCGACTCGTGGTGGAATAATGCAAAGGGAAGACCGACGCGCACTATCGAAAGAGTATTTCTCGAAAGAACGGCTCGCAGAGCATCACTACCGCTCGTTCAACTCCTTCCTGACCCGCGGTATGCAGGAAGTAGTGACCGAGAAGGAGACCATCGACACCGACATCGGGGACAAAGAGGGCGAAGAACCGGTGTACGTCGAACTCGGCGACATCAGGGTCGTCACTCCGCGCGTACGTGAGGCGGACGGGAGCGAAGAACTCCTCTATCCGCAGGAGGCTCGCCTCCGCAACATCACCTACGCCGCGCCCGTGTTCATGGAGATGACCATCGTAAAAGGCGAAGGCGACGACAAGCGGGTCGTCGATTCGACCGAGACGAAGGTTGGGCGGATGCCGATAATGGTCGGCTCCGAAAAGTGTAACATCGCGAACTTCGACGCCGACGACTTGGTCGAGATCGGCGAAGATCCGGCCGACCCGGGCGGGTACTTCATCGTCAACGGCTCCGAGCGCGTCCTGATGACCTCGGAAGACCTCGCGCCGAACAAGATCCTCGCCGAGTACGACACGAAGTACGGCGACGAGATTCAGGTGGCGAAGACGTTCAGTCAGCGCCGGGGCTACCGCGCGCTAGTGTTGGTCGAGCGGACGCGCGACGGCCTGCTCGAAGTGTCGTTCCCCTCGGTTTCGGGAAGCGTCAACTTCGTCACGCTCGTGCGGGCGCTCGGGCTGGAATCCGACGAGGAGATCGTCCACCGCGTCTCCGACGACCCGGAGATCGTGAAGTTCATGCTCGAGAATTTGGAGGCTGCGGAGGTGCAGACCCAAGAGGGGGCCATCGAGGCGCTCGGAAAGCGGGTCGCCTCCGGACAGGGCAAGAACTACCAGTTGAAACGCGCCAACTACGTCATCGACCGCTATCTCCTGCCGCATCTCCACGAGGAGGGCGTCGATGAGGAGGAAGTGCGGATCAACAAGGCGTACTACCTCGCCCGGATGGCGGAGGCGTGTTTCGAACTCGCGCTGGGTCGGCGCGACGCGGACGACAAAGATCACTACGCCAACAAGCGCCTGAAGGTGTCCGGAAACCTGATGAAAGACCTGTTCCGCACGGCGTTGAACAAACTGGCGCGGGACGTGAAGTATCAGCTTGAACGCGCGAACATGCGGAACCGGCAGCTCTCGGTGAACACCGTCGTTCGCTCCGACGTGCTCACCGAGCGCCTCGAACACCCGATTGCGACCGGAAACTGGGTCGGCGGTCGCTCCGGCGTGTCGCAGTTGGTCGACCGGACCGACTTCATGGGCGTTCTGTCGCACCTCCGCCGCCTCCGGAGCCCGCTCTCGCGGAGTCAGCCGCACTTCGAGGCGCGCGACCTGCACGCGACCCAGTGGGGTCGCATCTGTCCCTCCGAGACCCCGGAAGGGCCGAACTGTGGGCTGGTGAAGAACTTCGCGCAGGCGATGGAACTCAGCCAGAACATCGAGGACGAACAGGAGCTCAAACAGGAACTGTCGTCGATGGGGGTCGAGGGTATCCCCGGAATCGAGAGCATCGAAGGGAGCGCAGACTAACATGAGTCAGGGACGAGAAGCAAAAGTATACGTTAACGGTAGTTTGGTCGGGACGCACCCTGACCCCGAACAGCTCGCAGATCAGGTACGAGAGGCGCGCCGACGCGGCGACGTCAGCGAGATGGTGAACGTCTCGGTCAAAGACCGCACCCGCGAGGTCATCATCAACGCCGATGCGGGGCGCGCCCGCCGCCCTCTGCTCGTCATCGAAGACGGCGAGACGCTCATAACCGACGAGGAAGTCGAGGCGCTCAAACAGGGCGACTTCTCCTTCGAAGAACTCGTCGAGCGCGGAAAGATCGAGTTCATCGACGCCGAGGAGGAAGAGGACATCTACGTCGCTGTCGACGAAGAAGACCTCAATGGGGATCACACCCACCTTGAAATCGACCCGCAACTCATCTTCGGTATCGGTGCCGGGATGATTCCGTACCCCGAGCACAACGCCAGCCCGCGCATCACGATGGGTGCGGGGATGATGAAACAGTCGCTCGGTCTCCCGGCGGCGAACTACCGCATCCGCCCGGACACGCGCCAGCACCTCTTCCACTACCCGCAGTTGTCGATGGTGAAGACGCAGACGACCGAGCAGATCGGCTACGATGACCGCCCCGCGGCGCAGAACTTCACCGTCGCCGTGATGAGCTACGAGGGGTTCAACATCGAAGACGCTCTCGTGCTGAACGGCGGGTCGGTCGACCGCGCGCTTGCCCGGTCGCACTTCTTCCGCACCTACGAGGGCGAAGAACGACGCTACCCCGGCGGACAGGAAGACCGCTTCGAGATTCCGAGCGACGACGTGCGCGGCGCTCGCGGCGAGGACGCGTACACGCACTTGGACGAGGACGGACTGGTCAACCCCGAGACGCGAGTGGACGAGAACAGCGTCCTGCTCGGCAAGACGAGTCCGCCGCGATTCCTCGAAGAGCCGGACGACATGGGCGGTCTGTCGCCACAGAAACGCCGCGAGACGAGCGTGACGATGCGTTCGGGCGAATCCGGCGTCGTGGACACCGTCACGCTGATGGAGGGCGAAGACGGCTCGAAGCTCTCGAAGGTGTCGGTGCGCGACGAGCGAATCCCCGAACTCGGCGACAAGTTCGCGTCGAGACACGGCCAGAAGGGTGTCGTCGGCCACATCGCGCCGCAGGAGGATATGCCCTTCACGCAGGAGGGCGTCGTCCCCGACCTCATCGTCAACCCACACGCGCTCCCGTCGCGTATGACGGTCGGTCACGTGCTGGAGATGATCGGGGGCAAAGTCGGCGCGCTGGAAGGACGGCGCGTCGACGGGACGGCCTTCACCGGCGAAGATCAGGAAGAACTCCGCTCGGCGCTCGAAGAGCGCGGCTACAAATCGTCCGGGAAGGAGATAATGTACTCCGGCATCACGGGCGAGAAGGTCGAGGCCGAGATATTCGTCGGCACCATCCTATATCACAAGCTCTACCACATGGTGTCGAACAAGCTCCACGCTCGCTCGCGCGGCCCGGTACAGGTGCTCACGCGCCAGCCGACCGAAGGTCGCGCCCGCGAGGGTGGCCTGCGCGTCGGGGAGATGGAGCGCGAGGTGCTCATCGGTCACGGCGCCGCGCTGGCGCTCAAAGAACGACTTCTCGACTCCTCCGACCGCGAATGGATCTACGTCTGCGGTCAGTGCGGGATGAGCGCAGTCGAGAACATCGACCAGAACCGCGTGTACTGTCCGAACTGCGAGGAGGAGACGGACATCCACGAGATCGAGATGAGCTACGCGTTCAAGCTCCTGCTCGACGAGATGAAGGCGCTCGGAATCGCGCCGCGACTCGAACTGGAGGACGCAGTCTAACATGGCAACGAATCAAACTCCCAAGGAGATTGGCTCCATCAGCTTCGGGTTGATGGACCCCGAGGAGTATCGAGAGATGTCGGCGACGAAGATAATCACCGCCGACACGTACGACGACGACGGTTTCCCCATCGACATGGGGCTGATGGACCCCCGACTGGGCGTCATCGACCCCGGACTGGAGTGTAAGACCTGCGGGCAACACTCCGGGTCGTGTAACGGTCACTTCGGTCACATCGAACTCGCCGCGCCGGTCATCCACGTCGGATTCACGAAGCTCATCCGCAGACTGCTTCGGGGCACCTGCCGGAACTGCTCACGGCTTCTCCTGACCGAGGACGAGAAGGAGAAGTACCGGAACATGCTCACCCGGACGAAGGAACTCGGCAACGACGTCAACGACGTGACGAAGGCCGCCATCCGGGAGGCGCGGAAGAAAGACCGCTGTCCGCACTGCGGCGAGGTGCAGTACGACATCAACCACGAGAAGCCGACGACCTACTACGAAGTCCAGCAAGTGCTCACGAGCGAGTACAGCGAACGCATCGCCACCGCGATGCAGGGTCGCACCGAAGACGGTGAAGAAGACGAGGAGCGAGAACCCGTCTCACCGCCGGATCTCGCCGAGCAGACGGGTATCGACCTCTCGCGTATCAACCAGATAATGTCGGGCGAGTTCCGCCCGCGCGAGGAAGATCGCAAGGCCCTCGAAAAGGCGCTCGACATCGACCTCACGACCGAGGACATGAACAAGCTGATGCCCTCGGACATCCGCGACTGGTTCGAGGACATCCCGGACGAGGACGTGCGCGTGCTCGGCATCGACGCCGACCGCTCGCGCCCCGAGTGGATGATCCTGACCGTCCTCCCGGTGCCGCCGGTGACGGCCCGTCCCTCCATCACGCTGGACAACGGCCAGCGGTCGGAGGACGACCTGACCCACAAGTTGGTGGACATCATCCGCATCAACCAGCGGTTCATGGAGAACCGCGAGGCCGGCGCGCCACAGCTCATCATCGAAGACCTGTGGGAACTGCTCCAGTACCACGTCACGACGTTCATGGACAACGAGATATCGGGCACGCCGCCCGCTCGCCACCGCTCCGGGCGTCCGCTCAAGACGCTCAGCCAGCGGTTGAAAGGGAAGGAAGGGCGATTCCGCGGCTCGCTGTCCGGGAAGCGCGTGAACTTCTCGGCGCGTACCGTCATCTCGCCCGACCCGACGCTCTCGCTGAACGAGGTCGGCGTCCCTCAGCGCGTCGCCCGCGAGATGACCCAGACGATGAACGTCACGCCGCGGAACATCGAGGAAGCCCAGCGCTACGTCCGCAACGGACCGGAAGGACATCCCGGCGCGAACTACGTCAAGCGTCCCGACGGACGACGCCTGAAGGTCACCGAGAAGAACTGCGAGGAACTCTCGGAGAAGGTCGAAGCAGGCTGGGAGGTCAACCGCCACCTCATCGACGGCGACATCGTCATCTTCAACCGCCAGCCGTCGCTCCACCGGATGTCCATCATGGCCCACGAGGTGGTCGTGATGCCGTACAAGACGTTCCGCCTGAACACGGTTGTCTGTCCGCCGTACAACGCCGACTTCGACGGGGATGAGATGAACATGCACGCGCTTCAGAACGAGGAGGCTCGCGCGGAGGCGCGCGTGCTCATGCGCGTGCAAGAACAGATACTCTCCCCGCGCTTCGGCGAGAACATCATCGGCGCGATCCAAGACCACATCTCGGGCACCTACCTCCTGACCCACGAGAACCCACAGTTCAACGAGACGCAAGCGTTAGACCTGCTCCGTGCGACTCGGATCGACGAACTGCCCGAAGCCGATGGTGAGCAGGAGGACGGAACGCCGTACTGGACGGGCCGGACGCTGTTCTCGGAACTCCTGCCCGACGGACTGGAACTGGAGTTCACGAGTTCGGCCGGCGACACCGTCCTCATCGAGAACGGCCAACTCACCAGCGGCACCATCGACGAGGACGCGGTCGGCGCGTTCGGCGGGGAGATCGTCGACACCATCTGTAAGGTGTACGGTGAGACCCGCGCCCGCCACTTCATCAACGAAGTTGCGACGCTGGCGATGCGCGCCATCATGCACTTCGGGTTCTCCATCGGTATCGACGACGAGACGATTCCGATGGCGGCTCAGGAACAGATCGACGAAACCATCGAGAACGCCTACGACCGCGTTGAAGACCTCATCACGACGTACGAGAACGGCGAACTCGAATCCCTGCCCGGCCGCACCGTGGACGAGACGCTGGAAATGAAGATAATGCAGACGCTCAGCAACGCGCGCGACTCCGCCGGTGACATCGCGGAAGACCACTTCGCCGGCGACAACCCGGCGGTCATCATGGCCGAATCCGGTGCGCGCGGGTCGCTGCTCAACTTGACTCAGATGGCCGGCTGTGTCGGCCAACAGGCGGTTCGGGGCGAGCGAATCAACCGCGGTTACGAAGACCGAACCCTCAGCCACTATCAGGAGAACGACCTCTCCGCGGACGCCCACGGCTTCGTGGAACACTCCTACACCGGCGGCTTGACCCCGCTGGAGTTCTTCTTCCATGCAATGGGTGGCCGCGAAGGGCTGGTGGACACGGCGGTTCGCACGTCCAAATCCGGCTATCTCCAGCGCCGCCTCATCAACGCGCTGTCCGAACTCGAAACGCAGTACGACGGTACGGTGCGCGATACCAGCGACACCATCGTCCAGTTCGAGTTCGGCGAGGACGGCACCTCGCCGGTTCGGGTGTCCTCCGACGAGGAGAACCCCATCGACGTCGCGGATATCGCGGATCGTATTATAGACGAGGAGTTCGACAGCGACAACCGCAAACGGGAGTTCCTCGGTGAGCAGCGCCCGCCGACGAACCTCTCCGAACACGCCGACGCACGGCAGGTGGAATCCGATGACTGAAATCACCGACGACATGGAAGCCGTCGTGGAGGACACCGACCTCCCCCGACGGCTCAAAGACGAAGTGTACGAGACCATCGAATCGCGCGACGGCATCACCGTCGAGCAGGCCGACGAGATCGCACGTGCGGTCGAGACTCGCTATTTCAACACGCGGGTCGACCCGCTCGACCCCGTCGGAACGGTAAGCGCCCAGTCCATCGGTGAACCGGGAACGCAGATGACGATGAACACGTTCCACTACGCGGGCGTGGCGGAGATCGACGTGACCCAAGGGCTGCCGCGCCTCATCGAACTCGTGGACGCCCGCAAGACGCCGGACACGCCGATGATGACGGTGCACTTGGACGAGGAGTACGCCGACGACCGCGAGCGCGCACACGAAGTCGTCTGGCAGATCGAGGCGACGAAGATCCTCGCGCTCGGCGACATCTCGACTAACGTCGCCGACATGATCGTCTCCATCAACCTGAACGAGGACACCCTCGAGGAACGGATGATAACGCCCGAAGAAGTTGCGAGCATCATCGAGGATAGCCTCGGCGTGGAGACGACCCAGCAGGGAACCGCCATCGAGTTCGGTCCCGACCAGCCCAGCTACCGCAAACTCTTGCAGTTGGTCGAGGAACTCCGCGAGATAGTCTTCAAGGGTATCGAGGACATCACCCGCGTCGTCATCCGCAAGGAGCAGACCGACGACGGCGAGGAGTTCGTCCTCTACACCGAGGGGTCGGCGTTCGGCGATGTTATCGAAATCGAAGGCGTCGACGCTTCGCGCACCACCTCGAACAACATCCACGAGATCTACCGGAACCTCGGCGTCGAGGCGGCCCGCGAGTCCATCATCGAGGAGACGATGGACACGCTGGAAGAGCAGGGCTTAGACGACGTGAACGTTCGCCACCTGATGCTCGTCTCGGATATCATGACCAACCGCGGCACCATCGAGTCCATCGGTCGCCACGGTATCTCCGGCAGCAAGGAGTCCGTCCTCGCGCGTGCGGCGTTCGAGGTGACGGTGAACCACCTACTCGACGCCGCCATCCACGGCGAAATCGACGACCTGAACGGCGTCATCGAAAACGTCATCGTCGGCAAGCCCATCAAACTCGGCACGGGCGACGTGAACCTCCGCATGGGTTCGGTGAGTCGCGGAGCCGAACCCTCCGACTGATGACCGTCACCCTCTCCGACACGGCTCGCCAGTACATCGCCCTCTTCGAAGACGAGACGGGAGCGACCGCCCGCGACTGCGTCGTGCTCGACGGTGAGGACGGCCACGGAAAGCGCGTCGTCTTCGTCGTCAAGCCGGGCGACATGGGTCGGGCCATCGGCCCCGGCGGAAAGAACGTCCGGAGCGTCCAAGACCGACTTGACGCGAACGTCGAGCTAGTCGAGGACGCGGACACGGCGGCCGGGTTCGTCGCCAACGCGCTGGCTCCCGCCGAGGTGCGCCACGTCACCATCAGCGAGAACGACGACATCGTGGCCTACGTCGAGGTAGCGCAGGACGACACTGGCGTCGCCATCGGAGCGGGCGGACGCAACATCGAGACGGCGAAACTGCTGGTCGAACGTCACTTCGACGTGAGCGACATCCAGTTGACGTAGTCTGGTGCCGATTTTGGCGCAGTTTCCGCGTCGAACGCAGACGTTACGACTCCTCGACAAAAACTATATGCTATCGAAGCTGACTATCAGCTATGTCTCTCGCCTCGCTTGCTCGGCCTCGCCGAAGGATGGTGTTCCCGTTTGCCACCGTACTCTCCCCATGTCTGTGGTTCATCTATCGGGATGCGACGGTTACCGCAAGCGGTCGCTCCGCGGCGAACGTTTTTCCGCAAGCGATCGCGTTCGCTGCTGGCGCAGTGATTCTGAGTTACGTCATTGCGACGGCGATAGCCGCGATAGCGGCCACGGAGGAGCAGCCATTACCGAGGTGGAAACGATGGTTGTTTGCGCCGTCAAATCAGGTGATCGGGCTGTTCGCTTCGGTTGCGTTAGCGTTCGATATCTACATCGTCGCTGGAACGGTTCCACGGTGGTTCGACGTCGTGGCGGTTCCAGTGGGTGTCATCGTCGGGTGGCCACTGATGCTACTCGTCGTCGGTTCGATAGCCGTCGTGAACGCGTTCGGACAGCAGTTCGCGGTGATCGAGTTCGTCGCGGTTGCGGTCGGCGTCGCCCTCTCGGTCGCGTGGTTGTTCCTCCTGTTCGGCTGGCTCACGGATGCCGTCGGGCGGTTCGTCGGAACCGCGGTTTCGACGGACGAGTGACGACGGCCCACCGCTCGTTCGTCACAACGCCGAACGTTTCGGACGGAGACGAACGAGAACCGACGAACGAATCCATTGGCTCGGCTTAGAATCACTGCAACGCTCTCAAATCGCTTTATCGATCCCTTTCGAGCGACCTGCGGGCGTTTCACCGAAATCAAAAGAGGACGCTTAAGTAGCTCCATCGGATAGTCCACGTCATATGGCGAACGGCAAGTATGCAGCTCGAAAGCTGAAGAAAGACCGCCAGAACCATCGGTGGTCTGACTCCGATTACGCCCGACGCGAGCGCGGTCTCGGGGAGAAATCCGATCCCCTCGAAGGCGCGCCACAGGGTCGAGGTATCGTGCTGGAGAAAGTGGGCGTCGAAGCGAAACAGCCCAACTCCGCGATTCGAAAGTGCGTCCGCGTCCAGCTCATCAAGAACGGAAAGCAGGTCACGGCGTTCCTTCCCGGTGACGGTGCAATCTCGTTCATCGACGAGCACGACGAGGTCACCATCGCGGGAATCGGCGGTGCGAAGGGTCGCGCGATGGGCGACCTCTCCGCCGTCAACTACAAGGTAGAGAAAGTCAACGGCGTGAGCCTGCAGGAACTGGTTCGCGGGAACGCGGAGAAACCGGTGCGATAACCATGTCGGCAGACGAAGAACAACCGGAACCCGACTCGCACGTCGGCACGGAAGGCGAAGGCGCAGCGGCGAAGCTGTTCGGCACGTGGGACGTGACGGAAATAGAGTTCCGCGACCCGAGCACGGAGCGGTATATCTCGGTCACGCCCGTCGCGCACACGATGGGTCGCCACGCCGGAAAGCAGTTCCAGAAGAGCGAGGTCAGCATCGTCGAGCGCCTCATCAACCGTCTCATGCAGACGGAGGAGAACACGGGCAAGAAACAGCAGACGATGAAGATCGTCCGCGCTTCGTTCGACATCATCCACGACCGCACCGAGGAGAACCCGATACAGGTGCTCGTCCGCGCAGTCGAGAACGCCGCCCCGCGCGAGGAGACGGTTCGCCTGAAGTATGGCGGCATCTCCGTCCCGAAGGCGGTCGACGTCGCACCGCAGCGTCGCGTCGACCAGTCGCTCAAGTTCATCGCCGAGGGTGCCTACAGTGCCTCGTTCAAGTCCCCCACGGACGCCGAGGACGCGCTGGCCTCCCAGCTCATCGGCGCGGCGAACTACGACGTGCAGACCTACGCTATCAACCAGAAAGAAGAGAAAGAGCGCGTCGCCGCCGCGGCTCGCTAACGTCACCGACTCGAATCTCTCTGGGTTAGATTCATTCTTCTCTCGTTTGTCGGTCTCGTGGAGAGCGACTGGTTCGACAAGGGTTGGTTTCGGAAGGTTTCCAGGCGGTATCGTTCAGTACGACTCGGTAGAGAACGGTGGAAATCAGTACGTTTTGTCGAGGACGTTCTCGACCGCTCTGCTTGTGCCGAGTGAACCACTGTTGTCGTCTCGTCACGGAAAGCCCCGGACACTCACCCCGCCGGGCCAGACTCATTGCGCTCATCCACCGTCGGAGCTCGTCTCTTTGGTGGACTGAAAGGGCGAGGCGCGCGAGTCATGCGAACGAGGTGAGCGTGCCGCACGCCCGCGCAGCGACCGACGTGAGCGAGCAGGAACGGCTTCCGGTGGCGTAACCCACGAGGGCTTTCGGAGACGATTCCACTGTGGTTGCTTGTTCGTCACGTAGAAAACGCTAGCGAGTATTCCCAAATCCTCGAACCACCGCCGACAAAACCGCTAGTCCGCTGCTTGTCTTTCGTCGCCACCATCGAGGACGTACTCGCGCGCCGCACCGACCAACTCCTTCCGGTACTCGCTCTCGTCGGGGTCGTCGGCCAGCGAGAGGAACCGATACTTGAACCCCTGTACGTCCACCGTCGGCGCGTCGCGGGCCGCGGTGCGGGCGAGGTCGTAGAGGCGGTGGTCGCGTCCCACGAGGTCGTGGCGCTCGACCAGTGCGAGGGCGAAGGCGGCGTTGACGGCGGTCATCTCGGGGTCGGCGGTGGCGGTCGTTCGCCGACCGCGGGGGAAGGCCGGCCGATCCGCGACCGCGGCGGCGAGTTCGGATTCGAGGAAGGCGACGAGTTTATCGGTCGGGCCGACGCGCAGCGTGATGTCGTCGGCGTAGATGTCCTTCATGTGGTTGGCGATCTGGTAGCAGTGGGTGAGCTTTCGGCGCTCGACCGACCGTCCGGAGAACGCGAGGAACAGCGCCTCGGCGGTCGACTGCATGTGCGAGGGGTGCGCCTGCTCGTGGCGGGCCATGTGCGAATACTCGTGGAGCGCGAGTTCGCGGGCCATCGCGCTGGTCGCTGCCTGTTCGGAGATGTTGAGGACGTGGTAGTCGCCGGGGTGGGCGGTCCACGTGCGCTCGTCCGGGTCGGAGCGAACGCGCACGCGGACGGGGCGGTCTAAGTCGTGCTCGGTTTCGAAGAGGTCGGATGCGCTGAGAAACGGGGTCGTCGGTGCGGCTCCTTGCACACGAATATCCATGCGTGATGTTGTCACGGGTTGGACGGCTATTAGATTGCCGGTTGGAGCAATTCACCCGAGGTCGCTAACGGTCGGACGAACGGTGCAACGACCGCCAACCGACGAGGTTTTTATGCTCTATGTGACCGATTCGCAGGGAAACGCGGCGTTTCTCGACCGTTCGTGGGCGGGCAAAACACTACGCTTTTCAACCTCGTACAGGTAGGGATACCCATATATGGGCAGACGAAAGAAGATCGTCGAACAGTGCGAGCGGCTCATGGACAAGCCGGAACAGATCCGGAATATTGCCATCGCCGCACACATCGACCACGGTAAAACGACACTTACGGACAACCTCCTCGCTGGTGCCGGAATGATCTCCTCGGAGACTGCTGGTCACCAGCGCGCGATGGACACGGAAGAGGACGAGCAGGAACGCGGTATCACCATCGACGCCGCGAACGTCTCGATGACGCACAATTACGAGGACACCGACTACCTCATCAACCTCATCGACACCCCTGGCCACGTGGACTTCGGCGGGGACGTGACCCGCGCGATGCGCGCCGTCGACGGTGCGCTCGTGGTGGTCGACGCCGTCGAAGGGACGATGCCACAGACGGAGACCGTCCTGCGTCAGGCGCTCCGTGAGGGCGTCAAGCCGACCCTGTTCATCAACAAGGTCGACCGCCTCATCAACGAGCTACAGGAAGGACCGCAGGAGATGCAAGAGCGTCTCCAGAAGGTCATCCGCGAGGTGAACGAACTCATCCGCGGCATGGAAGAGGAGAAGTACGAGCAGGGCTGGAAGGTGTCCGTCGAGGACGGCACTGTCGCGTTCGGCTCCGCGCTGTACAACTGGGCGGTGAGCCTCCCGTCGATGCAACAGACTGGCATCGACTTCGGCGATATCATCGAGCTGAACCGCCAGGGCGAGGAGGGAATCGAAGAGCTGAAAGATCGAACCCCGCTCTCGGACGTCGTGCTCGACATGGTCGCGGAGCACTTCCCGAACCCGCTCAACGCGCAGCCCGAGCGTATTCCGACCGTTTGGCGCGGTGACGACAGCACGCAGCTCGCGGAGGACATGCGACTCGTGAACGCGGACGGCGAGGTCGTCTTCATGGTCACGGACATCGGCATGGATCCGCACGCGGGCGAGATCGCCACGGGTCGGCTGTTCTCCGGCACCCTCGAAAAGGGCCAAGAGCTGTACGTCTCCGGTACGGCGGGCAAAAACCGCATCCAGAACGTCGGTATCTTCATGGGCGGCGAGCGCGAGGACGTGGAGCGCGTCCCCGCGGGGAACATCGCGTCCGTCACCGGCCTCCGAGATGCCATCGCCGGTTCCACCGTCTCCTCGGTCGAGATGACGCCGTTCGAGTCCATCGAACATATCTCGGAACCCGTCATCACGAAGTCCGTCGAGGCGAAGAGCATGGACGACCTGCCGAAGCTCATCGAGACGCTCCGACAGGTGTCCAAGGAAGACCCGACCATCCAGATCACCATCAACGAGGACACGGGCGAACACCTCATCAGCGGTCAGGGCGAACTCCACCTCGAAGTCATCACCCAGCGTATCGAGCGCAATCAAGGTATCCCGGTGACGACCGGTGAACCCATCGTCGTCTACCGCGAGCAGGTTCAGGGCGGCACGGAGACCGTCGAAGGTATCTCGCCGAACCGCCACAACCGGTTCTACCTGACGGTCGAACCGCTCAACGACGAGATCGTCGAGAAGGTACGACTCGGCGACGTGTCGATGGACATGCCCGAGCAGGAGCGCCGCGAGGCCCTGCAGGAAGCCGGCATGGACAAAGACACCAGCCAGAACGTGGAACACATCCACGGGACGAACATCCTCATCGACGACACGAAGGGTATCCAACACCTGAACGAGACGATGGAGCTCGTCATCGAGGGGTTAGAAGAGGCGCTCGACGACGGACCGCTCGCGGCCGAACCCGTGCAGGGGACGCTCATCCGCCTCAACGACGCCCGCCTCCACGAGGACACCATCCACCGTGGTCCGGCGCAGGTCATCCCCGCAGTTCGTCAGGCGGTTCACAGCGCGCTCATCCACGGTCACGTCAAACTCCTCGAACCGATCCAGAACGTCCGCATCGACGTGCCGAACGAGCACATGGGTGCCGCGTCTGGCGAGATTCAGGGCCGACGTGGTCGCGTGGACGACATGTATCAGGAGGGCGACCTCATGGTCGTCGAGGGTATCGCGCCGGTCGACGAGATGATCGGATTCGCCAGCGACATCCGCTCCGCGACCGAGGGTCGCGCCTCGTGGAACACGGAGAACGCAGGCTTTCAGGTCATGGCCGACAATCTCCAGCGGGAGAAGATCATGGAGATCCGCGAACGCAAGGGTATGAAGCTGGAACTGCCGCAGGCCGTGGACTACTTCTAAGCGACACCGGTTGCTTTCTTTGCGGTTTCTTCCGCTAGAAGCGCCCGAGACGAGTCGCTCCGTTTCGATTCGGCACGACCGGAACAGTGACTGCTACGGATGTGTTTTATCGTTCACCCCGATGGACGATTCTTGCGTCGCACATCGGGCAGACCTCCTCTCGGCTGTCGAAGGCCGTCTGGCAGAACGCACAGACGTGGTTCGTCTCCGCACCGGTACTTCCCGCGCCGACCGCATCAGTGAATCGCATCTCTGTCACCTGACTTCCCGGTTCCATCTCCAGCGGTATTACTACGCGCTCGTTAACACACCGTGTAGTGTCTGACTAACTCTCGTTGCAGACGGTTGTGCTCCCGTTGCATCACGTTGCAACCTCCGGAACGGAGAATTTTGTAACCGACTGAAGCTTTATTGTCGCCCGCGCTCGAATCCTGCTACCATGACCGACCACGGCGACGGACGGGTGCAGGCGTACACGGTTCGGCTGGAACTGGCCGACGAACCGGGTGAACTGCTCCGCGCCCTCGAACCCATCGCCGATTCCGGTGGAAATCTGCTCAGCGTCTTCCACGAACGCGGGTCACTCACGCCGCGCGGCCACATCCCGGTCGAGGTGGACTTGGAGTGTCCCCCGGATCGCTTCGACACCATCGTCTCCGCACTCCGCGAGGGGAGCGTGAACGTCGTCCGCGCCGGGGCAGAGCGATACGACGAGGAGATAACCGTCATCCTCACCGGCCACATCATCGACACCGACATCTCCGATACTCTCTCGCGGATCACGACCGAGGCGCGCACGTCGGTCGTCGACATCTCGCTTTCGGCTCCGGAAGGGACGAGCGACGTGTCCAGCGCGCGACTCCGACTCGCCACCGATTCGACGGAGACGGTTCACGTCATCGACACCGTGAACGGCATCGCCGACGAGAAAGGATTGACGGTCATCGAACCGCTGACCGACAGGGAGGGCGGCGTATGAGGCTCGCAGTGCTCGGCGCGGGTGCCGTCGGCCGCTCGGTCGCCGAACTCGCCGGGGAGTACGGCCACACGGTGACGGCTCTCGCCGATTCCGAAAGCGCAGTCGTAGACGCCGCAGGAATCGATATCGAATCCGTTTTCGCCCGCAAGAACAGCGAGGGTCGCGTCGGTTCGCTCGACCCGGACGCCGCGCTCGTAAGCGAGTACGACGCGTTGGTCGAGGCGACCCCGACGACGCTCGGCGACGCGCGACCGGGGTTCGAGCACGCGCGCGAGGCACTCCGCGCCGACCGGCACGTCGTACTGGCGAACAAGGGGCCGGTCGCCGAACGCTACCGGGAGTTGCGAGCGCTCGAACGGGAGAGCGAGGGTCGCGTGCAGTTCGAAGCGACCGTCGGCGGCGCGATACCCGTGCTCTCGACTATCACGGACATCGGCGCGAAAAACGTCACCGCGGTTCGTGGCGTGCTGAACGGCACCGCGAACTTCGTCCTCTCGCGGATGGCCGCGGAGGGGCTCAGCTACGAGCACGTGCTCGCGGAGGCCCAAGATCTCGGCGTGGCGGAGGCCGACCCGTCGTTCGACGTGGACGGGACCGACGCCGCGCTGAAGTGCGTCATCCTCGCCAACGTCCTCTTCGACGGCGAGTACACCCTCGCCGACGCCGAGGTCGCCGGTATCCGGGACCTCCCGGGGAGCGCACTCGAACTGGCCGCCGAGGACGGCCGAACGATTCGCCTCGTCGGCGAAGTCGCGCGCGACGGCGTCCGGGTCGGTCCGCGTCTCGTCCCCGAACACGGCACGCTCGCGGTGTCCGGCACGCGAAACATCGTCCAGTTCGAGACGGAGCACGCCGGACGACTCAACATCAGCGGGCGCGGTGCGGGCGGCCCCGAGACGGCGACCGCCGTGCTGTCGGACGTGACGCGATTGGAACGCGAGGAGTAGCCCGCCACCAGACACGCCATAGCGTGTCACGTGTTCCCACTAACCGCCAGACGGCGGCGAGATAGCCTGCATGACGTATCGAAATGGTTTTAACCGCTTCTGCCAAATAAATCCGACAGAGCGCATCTGCGCGTGAGATACCAATGAGCGACAAACCACACCAGAACTTGGCCGTCATCGGCCACGTCGACCACGGCAAGAGTACGATGGTCGGGCGACTCCTCTTCGAGACGGGGAGCGTCCCGGAGCACGTCATCGAACAGCACCGCGAAGAAGCGGAAGAGAAGGGTAAGGGCGGCTTCGAGTTCGCCTACGTGATGGACAACCTCGCCGAGGAGCGCGAGCGCGGCGTCACCATCGACATCGCCCACCAGGAGTTCGACACCGACGAGTACTACTTCACCATCGTCGACTGTCCGGGCCACCGCGACTTCGTGAAGAACATGATCACGGGCGCGAGCCAAGCCGACAACGCGGTGCTCGTCGTCGCCGCCGACGACGGTGTCGCGCCGCAGACCCAGGAGCACGTCTTCCTCTCGAAGACACTGGGCATCAACGAGCTCATCATCGCGGTCAACAAGATGGACGTCGTCGACTACGACGAAGAGAAGTACAACGACGTGAAAGAGCAGGTCTCGAAGCTCCTGAAGCAGGTCAACTTCAAGTCCGACGACGCGACGTTCGTCCCCACCTCGGCGTTCGAGGGCGACAACGTCTCCGAGCGCTCGGACAACACGTCCTGGTACGACGGACCGACGCTGCTCGAGGCTCTCAACAACCTCGAAGCGCCGGAACCGCCGACGGACGCAGACCTCCGCCTGCCGATTCAGGACGTCTATACCATCTCCGGTATCGGAACCGTCCCGGTCGGACGTATCGAGACGGGGACCCTGAATACGGGCGACAACGTCTCCTTCCAACCGAGCGACGTCGGTGGCGAGGTCAAGACCATCGAGATGCACCACGAAGAGGTACCGAAGGCGGAACCCGGCGACAACGTCGGTTTCAACGTTCGCGGAATCGGTAAGGATGACATCCGTCGCGGTGACGTCTGTGGTCCGGCGGACGACCCGCCGAAGGTCGCCGACACGTTCACGGCCCGGATCGTCGTGATGCAACACCCCAGCGTGATCACGGCGGGCTACACGCCGGTCTTCCACGCCCACACCGCGCAGGTCGCCTGCACCATCGAATCCATCGACGCGAAGATCAACCCGTCCACCGGTGAGGTCTCCGAGGAGAACCCGGACTTCATCAAGTCCGGCGACGCAGCGAAGGTTACGGTTCGACCGCAAAAGCCGCTCAGCATCGAGCCGGCTGGCGAAATTCCGGAACTCGGATCCTTCGCTATTCGTGACATGGGCCAGACCGTCGCGGCCGGTCAAGTCCTCGAAGTCAACGAGAAGTAAACGATGCAGCAAGCACGAGTCCGACTCGCAGGAGCCAACCCCGGCGACCTTGACGATATCTGCGACGATGTCCGAGAGATTGCCGAGAAGACCGGCGTCTCCCTGAGTGGTCCGATTCCGCTCCCGACAAAGACGCTGGAGATTCCCACACGCAAGTCGCCCGACGGAGAGGGCACCGCAACGTGGGAGCACTGGGAGATGCGCGTCCACAAGCGCCTCATCGACCTCGACGCGGACGAGCGCGCGCTTCGACAGCTGATGCGCATCCAGGTTCCGAACGACGTGAGCATCGAAATCGTTCTCGAAGACTAAGCGACGAACATCGTCTGCCGCCACTTATCTATCCGTTTTCTCGCCTCAACCAGCGACGGCGTCGGGTCGATTTTTGTAGCTCCGGCGAACAGTAGTTAGTATGCGACTCTCGCGCTCCCCGACGATACAGACGCTCGCCGTCTTCCTCGTCGTGTTCGCCCTCCAGTCGGCGTTGCGGTTCGTCAGCCCGCTTCTCGCGGCGAGTCTGTTCGTTCTCGCTCCGCCCGTGGCGGTGCGCCCGTGGACGCTTCCGCTGAGCGTCTACGCCCACGCCAACGTCCCGCACCTCATCTCGAACGCCATCGCCCTGCTGTTCGCCGGGCTGTTGGTCGAGCGCGTGACGACGACCCTCCGATTCCATGCCTACTTCCTGGCGATCGGGATGCTGGCCGGGGTGGCGCAGGTGTGGGTGACGGGGCTGTTCTCGCCAACAGCTCCGGCCGTCCTCGGAGCCAGCGGCGCCGTGTTTGGCCTGTTCGGCTACCTGCTCGCGGGCAATCCGGTCGCCGACGCGGTGCTCGGTCGCCTCCGCCTCTCCCGCCGGGCGCAGATCGCGGTGGTGTTCGTCCTCGCCTTCCTCGCGACCGCGACGACCGCCGCCCCAGGCGTGGCGCTCGTCGCCCATTTCACCGGCTTCGCCGTCGGGCTTTTCGCGGGACGACTTCACATCCTCCGCACCGAAACACAAGCTACAAATAACGACCGTCCGGTATAATAGACCGAGGGCTCGTAGATCAGTGGCAGATCGCTTCCTTCGCAAGGAAGAGGCCCCGGGTTCAAATCCCGGCGAGTCCACTTTCTTCCGCTTCGTTTCACTTCGCTCCAGTCAGTGGACTCGCCTACCTTCGCAAACGAACCGCGTTTGCTCAATCCCGGCGAGTCCATTCAACCTTTTACGACGGTCAGCGACGGCGTCGGCAGCTGACGCCGTCGCTGACGCTTCCCTATGAAAGGTTGATCAAAAGCACTCCTTACCTCCTTCCGTCGCTCACTCGGAAGAGCTTCGCTCTTCCTCGCTCGCTTCGTCGGGGGTTCGTCGCCCCGGAAAATCTTCGATTTTCCGAAGAGTAAACTAGCCTCCGCCGGTTGTGCCACCTGCCTATCGTTCACTCCGTTCGCTTCTAGTGTGAAACGACTCCACCTTCTCACACCCCCGTTCTCGAACCCTTCCATCGACCCAAAACCTGTCAGCTATCTTCCTCTCTACCACCGTTTCAGAGACCGAAACCCGACTCACACCCGTTTGAACCGCAACCCCCACGGAATTCCAGCACTGACAAAGACCACCGTTTCACACAGTTTTACCCGTCTTCGGCTCAATTATTCGGAATATAATGAAGGGGGTAGCAGTGTTTTGACCAAGTACGCCCGGAGCCCGGGTGTGACAGACCTGGCAGTGTTCGACGTTGCCGGAGGCTCTGGTGGCGAGCTGGCCTCTCGCCGAGTTTCGGCCAAGCCTCCCACGAAAGTTTGTCGTCTCGGACGACTGCCGACTTTTTCGAATGGAATCGCGCCGGAGAATCGTAGTTTCGATAAAGAGCCATGAGCCAGGATACACTCGATGAGGTTGACCGCGGCATCCTTCACTTGCTCCAGCAGGACGCTCGCAACACGACGACGACCGAGATGGGCGAGGCAGTCGGCGTCTCCGCTAGCACGGTCGGAAATCGGCTCCAGCGACTGGAGAACGAGGGAATCGTTAAGGGGTATCACCCGCAAATCGACTACCACGAGGCGGACTTCCCGCTCCGCGTTCTCTTCGTCTGTACCGCGCCGATTCCGGAGCGCGAGGAACTCGCGGAACGTGCGCTCGAAGCGAACGGCGTGGTGAACGTCAAGGAGATTATGGCGGGCGTCGAAAACGTCCACGTCGAGGCGGTGGCGAGGGATCGAGACAACATGGTCGCCATCGGGAGATCGCTCGACGACGCCGGATTAGACGTGATGAACGAGATGTTGGTGAAGGACGAACACGTACAACCGTTTGACCACTTCGGAGACGGAGCGACCGACGAGTAGTCTCCTCGTAGGAATTCATTCGAAATCCGGAAAATACTAGGTTCAGAATCGGATTCGGACATATTTATCCGGTATGTTTATCAATTGTTGAATCCATTGGGTCGATACCGTAATGGAACGCACTTCCTACTGTCTGCAGGACAGCGAAACCCCGTCTATCGCCGTCGTCAATGCGATTGCAGAGCACGAGGAGGCGTCGCCCGACGACATCGGGCAACAGTTGTACGATGTTATCGATCCGGATGCGCTCGATGCGCTCTTTCGCCCGCGAACGGACGGAAAATCGCGGAGCGATGGCAACGCGGTCTTCACCTACCACGGCCACCGCATAACGTACCGGAGCGACGGTTGGGTGTACGTGACCGACGACACAGACGCTCCCTCGGGAGCGTCCGAAAAGAAGCCCGCAGACGAGTGATCACGCGAGTGCTGTGAGTTCAGCATCGATAGCGGCGACGTACTCCGCCCGGTCGTAGCCGAGTCGTTCTCGCCAGATGTTCTCGTACGACGGGTGTAAGAGCGGAAGAAGCGTCACGTCGAGCCGCTCGCACTCGACGGGCGAGAGAACCCGGTCGAGAAACCCGTCGAGCGGAATCGACTCGAAATCGAGAATGGCCTCCGTGGCGTGTTTCCCCGTCGAAACGACGACGGCGGGACGCACCCGTTCTATCTCCGTTCGCAAATGGGAGAAACATCGGTCGAGTTCCTCGCGTCGAGGCTCCCGGTTCGACCCGTCGTCGCCCTCCGGAAAGCACTTTACGGCGTTCGTGAAGTAGGCGTCGTACCCCAGTTCGTCGAACAGCGCGCGAACCTTCCGCCCCGAGTGACGAGACGTGTACGCCATCCCCGTCCAGTTGCCGCCCCGCCACCGCTCCGCGTCGGGATTTCCCGCGCTGGGCGCTTCGCCGACGACCATCACGTCTGCATTCGACGACCCGTTTCCCCACGAGATGCGGTTCCTGCACGCGGCGAGGTCGGGACAGCGCGAGCAGTCCGGTTCGAGGACGTTCCGCGAGTCGGGGTCTGGAAAGCTGGGCATTCGTCCGTTAGACACGCTCACTCCTCTTCGACTACTTCGATACCGCGGTTGTTGACCGCGTTCGGGTCGAGTCCGACCTCCTCCAAAAACTGCTTGTACTCGCGCTCGCAGGCCTCGGCGTCCGCCTGCTTGTCGCTGGCGCGGTCACAGAGCGCCACGAGGTCTTCCGGCACGTCGTTCGTGTAGACGATCCAGTGGTTGATGAGGTCGGAGAGCCGCCGAATCGGGCTGGTGAAGTGACCGTAGATCTCGAAGTTCAGCGCGTGGTGACCGCCGAACGGGTCGCTCATGTACCGGGCGCGGGGCATCACCTTCATCACGGCCCACTGGATCTTGTCGAGTTGGCGCGGCGGTGCCTCTTCGAGCGTGGCGTTGACCGCCTTTCGGGGGTCGTCCCACGTACTCCCCGGAATCGAGACGCCGTCCAAATCCTGAATCTCCTGTAAGGCTTCGCCCCACTCGTCGGGCGTCGGTTGCGGGTGGACGCGGTACATCGCCTCGACGCCGCGACCCCACATCAGTTCGTGCGTGACCGCCTTGTTCGCCTTCAGCATCGACTCCTCGATGATGGTGTGCGCGCGGTCGCGCCGGGGGTTCAGGACGAGACTGCCGTCTTCCTTGCGCTGTTCGTGCATCCGGTCGGCGAGTTCGAAGGAGAGTTGGCACTCCTCGTGGAGCGGCGCGTCCTCGTCGTCGATACGGTTCTCCGCCTGCGAGTAGGTGAGTCGCTCGTCGCTCCGGATGACGGATTTGTAGATGTCGATGGTCTCGTAGGAGAGGTTCTCCTTGTCCAGATGCATCTCGACGGTGTGAGCGAGGCGGTCTTCGTTGGGCACGAGAGAACAGACCGTCTCGGCCAGCATCGGGGGGAGCATGTGAATCGTGTAGGCGGGCAGATACACCGTGTTCCCCCGCTTCACGGCTTCCTCCCACATGTTCGACTCGGGGTGGACGTAATGGGTCACGTCGGCGATGTGAACCCAGAGGACGTACTCGTCGTCGCGCTCTTCGACGGAGATGGCGTCGTCGAAGTCCTGCGCGTCGACGGGGTCGGTCGTCCACGTCGTCATATCGCGCAGGTCTTCGCGCTCGTCGACTTCATCCTGGATCTCCTGTTGGATGTTCTCAGTTCGTTTCTCCGCCTCGGTCATCACGGCCTGCGGAAACTCGTCCCGAATTTCGAACTTCTCGAATAGCTGTTCGCGCTTCTCGTCGAGTCGCTGGGCGAGTTCCGGCGATATCTCGACCGGCCCTTGTCCCTCGGCCGTTCCGGCCTCGGCCTGTGCGTCGCTCGTCATGGCCGTCGGTAGGGGAGTCGGCAAGTTAGTCGTATCGACTGGTCAGCCTTCTCGCTCTTCCAGCGGTCCGTAGCGGTCGCGGACGGCGGTTTCGTACCGGGTGAAAAATTCGCCCTGATCGACACCTCCCGCGTCGATCTCCACGAGGATGGTTTCCAGTTCGTCGCGCGGTTGGTGGCAGAGGTCGCGGTGGCACGCCTTGCAGAGATGTTCGAAGGTTTTCCCGTTCCGCTCCCAGCGGTTACCCTCCTTGTCGTACTCGCGGGCCGCAGAGCGGTTGACGGCGTCGCCACACGCGATGCAGACGACTGACTTTCTCTCCCGGTTCCGCCGGGAACCCCACATACCCCTCCCTTCGACGTCCTCCCACTTCGCCCTTTCCCCGGCGGGGCGACTACACCGTGAACTCGTAGAGGTCGTCGCCGACGTAGTGAACCGATGCGACCACCTTTCCGGAGTCGCCGACCATGTCATCGCCGGTCGTCTTCGCGCGACCGATGGCGAGCACCTTGCCGTGGGTCTCCTCCGCGATGGCGACGAGATCACCCGGTTCGATATCCTCGTCGGCCTCGACGATGCCCGGACGCATCACGTCGGCCCCGTCGCTGACGAACGACACGGCCCCTGCGTCCACCGTGACGACCCGACTCGTCGGCGGATACGTGTTCGCGCCCTGTACTGTGAGGAACGGTTGGTCGTCCACGTACACGACGACAGGGTCGCCGTTGACCAGCACGATGTCGAACTCGGTTCCGTCCAACTCGACGAGTTCGTAGGTGTCCGCGTCCAGTTCGACGCCGAGCGAGTCCGTGAGCGCGTCTTCTATTTCTCTGACCTCGTCGCTTCGGAGGTGATGACGAGATTTGACTTCCATATCCGCAGGTGTGTCGTTTTCGGCCATAAACCCACCCGTTTCAGTCGAAAGAACTGCGGGACGTGCTGTCAGTTGCTCGCGGCCGCTCAGAAGGCGTACGCGTCGGCGTCATCGTCGTAGTCGAGTAACCCTGCCCGTGCCGCTGCTTCTAACATGTACAACTCGTCCCACATCAATCCGGAAAGGGTAGCATCGAACGTCCCCGCTTCCGACATTCCCTGCCAATCGGTCGCGTTCGTTAGCCCGTCACCGTACTTCCCCTCATACGGAGCTATCCTGGATATTCTCATCCCAAATACGCATATCTCCGTTTCCGTGGGCGGCCTATTGACTACGTTTCGTCATCGCCTCCGCGAACGTCGTCACCACCATCTTCGATATCGTCTTCCTCTACGCATCCGCGTATCGTTCGACGGCCATCTCGAACCCTTCGCGGGCGCGTTCGTAGATCGCCCGGAGGTCCTCGATAGGCGTTTCGCTCGCGTCGACTCAGAGGTCGTCGTAGTACGGTTCCATCTCGCGGTCTTCCGTCGTCTCGACCAGCAGGGCAGCACTCTGGACGTGGAGTTCCTCTCGCTTGTCGCCACCCTCCGCCTGTCCCGCCGCTAAGGCGTCGATGAGCCGTTCCGCGAGCGGAGCGTCACGGTCGCCGTTTTCGTACGCGCTGGCGGTTTCGTCGACGACGGACTCGCCGACCAGCAGATTTCCTGAAACGGTGTAGTTCTCCCCTTCGACGTGCCCATACCATCCGTTGCACTCCTCGCCGGAGAACGCGAAGGTTCCGTCGGCGTCCACGCCGTGCAGTTGGCGCTGTTCCGCGTCGTCGTCGGCGTTGAGGAGCGCTCGCAGGGCGTCGTCCACTGCGATGCCGTCGTCCAGATACTCGACGCCCTTTCGTCCCAGTTCGACGTTGACGAGGCTCTGGGTGGTGACCGCGCCGTTCTCGCTGGGGAACGGACACACCGTCCCGACCGCCGCGCGGCGGTCGGGACGGCGACGCCGAACCGATACCGGTCGTTCCCGTCTTCGTCGACGTACTCCTCCCTGACACAGATGCTGAACGTCACGCGTCGGAACGGGGTGTGTATCGTCAAAAAAGTCTGTTTCGCGGCGAAGCGCTTTCGAATTCCGAACGTCTGACGTAAGAACTATACTCGTTCGATGACCCCATCTTCCTATGGGCTTCATGAACAAGATTCTCGGCGATGGACCGTCCGGAAGCGTCGGCGATTACGTCGAACTCGACCTGGACGACTTCGAGACAGCGTCGGACGAAGCGGGAATGAGCATCCACATCGCGGAAATCGGCGGCCAGCAGGACGTTATCGCTATCAAAGACGCGGTGTACGACGGAGACCTCGTCGTCGCCGACATCACCCGCCTTCGAACTGAGGATACGACCGTCGAACGGATCACCGACGAACTACAGCAGGTCGCCCGCGAGGTCGACGGCGACATCGTCCAGAAGGGTGACGACCAACTCATCGTGACGCCGTCGGGCGTCCACATCAGTCGGCAAAAACTCGGACGTAACTAAACGTTGTCCGGCGTGTCGGCTTCATCTTCGACGGTGCGCTTCAACGAGTCGCGGCGGGCTTTGGCGTCGCGCCCAGTCGCTTTGAGGAGGAACTCGTTTTTCTTGCTGACGGCGTCCGCGGCTGCGTCGGCGTTCCCTTCCGCGATAACGTCTTCGGCGGGGCGCTCTTCGAAGTGGACGGCGAGCTTGTCCTTCTTACCGCTGTACGACGCAGCACCCGCGATGATCTTCTCGAACACCGGGTTATCGGGCTCCTCGACCACGTAGAGTTCGTGTCCGTTGAACTCGTCCGTGCCAGTTACCGGCCCGAAGTACTCCTCGATACTCGCTTTCAGGTCTGGCATGCGGTCTTCGAGGTGCTCGCCGCGTCGCATCTTGTACTCCTTCATGCGTTGGCACCAGATTGGAGGGGTGGATGTTTACTCTTTTCGCGTCACGTTCGCGGTGCTGCAAGCAGAGCGAGCCCTGCTTTAAAAGAGAGCGCCGGACGACTTTCCGCGACCGCCATCGAGAAAACGTCGTTCCGGCGACTGAATGAAATTCCACCCCCGACGCGTCGAACGCTGTGCGAGCCGAATGTTTCGAGACGCGTCACTCCCGTTCGCTGAGATACCCGCGGCGACACTCCGGACAGATGTCGCCCGCGCGGAGCGACGACCCGGCCGCGTCGTCGATGTGCCCGCACTCGGGGCAGACGAGTTCGGCGTCCGGTTTCGATTCAGAGGCTTGGTCGGGGCTGGGCGCTTCGCGCGCCCGGGTGAACCCCGTGTCGGTCTGCGGCTCCGGTCGCGTCGTTCTGACGAATCCTGTCTCCTCACGCGGTTCCGCTTCGACGTACTCCGTCTCATCGCTCGCCTCGGGTGCGCTCTCCGGGGTGAGACTCCCGCCGAAGCTCACGTCGGCACCGCCGCCGTCGCCCGGATCGGCGTTGAACCCTTCGTCTTCGAATCCCGTGTCCGGCCACTCGGTCGGTGCGCGTTCGGAATCGTCCACGTTCGTATCCTCCGGGTCGGGCCACTCCCCGCGCTCGCGCCCGTCGGGTTCGTCGTCCTCCTCGTCTTCGAGGATGATGCCGTCGTCCTCTTCCGCGCTCTCCGGCGGTTCGAAACCGTCGTCGTTGAATCTGACTGGCGCCGGTTCCGGTTCCTGCACTTCGGTCGGTTCGGGTGTCGACTCCGGCTCGTCCGGTTCTCGACTCTCTATCAGTTCGGGCGCTGGCTCCGGTTCTTCAAGCGCGGTCACTTCCTTGTTCTCGCTGACGACCTGTTGGTCGCCACAGCGCGCACACTCTTGGAACTCTCGAACCGTCACCACCACTTCGTTGCCTTGTTCTTCTCGCTCGCGCTCGATTTCGGACTCGCCGTAATCGTGCCCCAGCAGCGAACACCTGAGACCCATTGAGTGTGGGTTATTTTCACGGGACGATAAAAGGGTACTGCTTTTCGCGGCGCTATCCGAAGTTTTCGACCTTCGCGTCGTCGGGGTCGTGCCCGGTCGCCGCCAGCGCGTCGTTCGCGTCGTCGAGGAAATCGGCGAACCCGTAGACGAATACCTGACCCGTCGCTTCCGACAGCACGTCCAGCGCGTCGTCGCTGTCGGCCAGCGGTTCGTCGGTCACGAGTACCGTCGCGCCCGCGGCTTCGAGTCCCCGTAAGCGATCTTCGTGCGCCGGTTCGTCGTCCCGGTAGACGACGACCGCCTCGCCTCCGTCCGCCATCGCGCGCTCCGCGATGCCGACCGCCGGGCCGACGCCCGGCCCGCCCGCGAGAACGACGACTCGCGGCTCGTCCTCATAGTACGAGCGTCCGAACGGTCCCGCTACTTCGAGCGTGTCGCCCTGCTCGCGCTCCCCGAGCCACGGACTGAGGTCTCCGTCCGGGTCGATGCCGACCGTCATCTCGAACGTCTCGTCGGCGCCCGGCGACGACAGCGTGTAGTGGCGGGCTATCTCCTCGCCGTCGACCTCGCCCGCGACCTGAAGGAACTGCCCCGGGCGGGCGTCGAACTCCGGCGGCGATTCCAGAATCAGTGCGACCGTGTCCGGGCCGACGGTTCGTACCGACCGAACGACGACTTCGGTGCTGTCCATGGTGGTCTGTTTGGCCGTCCGGCACAAATCCCTTCTTGTCCTTTCCCCCGCTCGCCGAACCTGCTTCAGAAGGCTTTTGATTTGTCACCGGTTAGCTTAGCAACGATGCAAGACCTGAACTGGGCCATCGGCGGGGAAGCCGGCGATGGAATCGATTCGACCGGGAAAATCTTCGCAACGGCCCTTTCCCGCGCGGGGCGACACGTCTTCACGTCAAAGGACTTCGCCTCTCGCATCCGGGGTGGGTACACTGCGTACAAGATCCGGTCGTCTACCGACCGAGTCGAGAGCGTCGTCGACCGACTGGATATCCTCGTTGCGCTGACCCAGCGAACCATCGACGAGAACCTCGACGAACTTCACGAGGACAGCGTCATCATCTACGACGGGGAGCGCACCGAGATGGAGGACGTGGACATTCCCGAAGAGATGTTCGGGCTGTCCGTTCCGCTCAAGCGTCTCGCAGAGGACGCTGGCGGAGCCATCATGCAGAACATTGTCGCGCTCGGCGCGGCCTGCGAGGTGGCGAACTTCCCGATAGAGAATCTCGACAGCGCGCTCGATAAGAAGTTCGGAGCCAAAGGCGAGGCCATCGTCGAGAACAACAAGGAAGCCGCGCGCCTCGGACAGGAACACGTTCAAGAGGAGTACGACCACGACTTCGCCTACGACATCGAGACGACGGACGAAGACTACGTTCTACTCAACGGCGACGAGGCCATCGGTATGGGCGCTATCGCCGCCGGATGCCGGTTCTACTCCGGCTACCCCATCACGCCCGCGACCAACGTGATGGAGTATCTCACCGGCCGCATCGAGCACTTCGGCGGCACCGTGATGCAGGCCGAGGACGAACTGTCGGCCATCAACATGGCGCTCGGCGCGGCACGCGCGGGCGCCCGAGCGATGACGGCAACGTCAGGTCCGGGTATCGACCTTATGACCGAGACGTTCGGTCTCGTCGCACAGAGCGAGACGCCGCTGGTCATCTGCGACGTGATGCGTTCCGGTCCCTCGACCGGGATGCCGACGAAGCAGGAGCAGGGCGACTTGAACATGACGCTGTACGGCGGCCACGGCGAGATTCCGCGGTTCGTCGTCGCGCCGACGACCGTCTCCGAGTGTTTCCACAAGACGGTCGAGGCGTTCAACTTGGCCGAGAAGTACCAAACGCCGGTCTTCCTACTGTCTGACCTGGCGATGGCGGTCACCGAACAGACGTTCTCGCCGGAGGAGTTCAACATGGACGCCGTCGAGGTCGAGCGCGGTAACATCGTGGACGAGAACGATATCGAGGCGTGGACCGACGAGCAGGGTCGCTTCCAACCGCACTTCCCGACCGCGGACGGCGTCAGCCCTCGGGCATTCCCCGGCACGAAGGGCGGCGCGCACATGTCCACCGGTCTTGAACACAACGCGCTCGGTCGCCGGACGGAGGACACCGAGATTCGCGTCGAGCAGGTGGACAAGCGAAACCGCAAGGTCGAGACGGCGAGAGAGGAAGAGGACTGGGAGCCCCGCGAGTTCGGCGACCCGGATTCGGACACGCTCGTCATCTCGTGGGGGTCGAACGAGGGGGCGCTGCGCGAAGCGTTCACCTACCTCGAAGAGGACGACGTGAGCGTCCGGTTCCTCTCGGTACCCTACATCTACCCGCGTCCCGACCTCACCGAGGACGTCGAGGCCGCGGACGAGGTCATCGTGGTGGAGTGTAATGCGACGGGACAGTTCGCCAACCTCATCGAACACGACGCCCTTACCCGTGTCGAGCGGATAAACAAATACAACGGCGTGCGGTTCAAGGCGGACGAACTGGCGGACGAAATCAAGGCGAAACTCGGACAGGAGGTAACAGCATGAGCTCGGACGTGAGATTCACCGACTTCAAGTCGGACAAGCAACCGACGTGGTGTCCCGGCTGCGGGGACTTCGGGACGATGAACGGAATGATGAAAGCACTCGCCGAAACCGGAAACAGCCCCGACGACACGTTCATCGTAGCGGGTATCGGCTGTTCCGGGAAGATCGGGACGTTCATGCACTCGTACGCCATCCACGGCGTTCACGGGCGCGCGCTCCCGGTCGGCACCGGCGTCAAGCTCGCCAACCCCGACCTCGAAGTGATGGTCGCGGGCGGCGACGGGGACGGCTACTCCATCGGCGTCGGCCACTTCATCCACGCGGTTCGCCGGAACGTGGATATGAGCTACATCGTCATGGACAACCGCATCTACGGGCTGACGAAGGGTCAGGCCTCGCCGACCAGCCGCGAGGACTTCGAGACGAGCACGACGCCGGAAGGGCCGAAACAGCCCCCGGTGAACCCCCTCGCGCTCGCGCTGTCGGCGGGCGGAACCTTCATCGCGCAGTCGTTCTCGACCGACGCACAGCGCCACGCGGAAATCGTCCAGAAGGCCATCGAGCACGACGGCTTCGGCTTCGTGAACGTCTTCTCACCCTGCGTGACGTTCAACGACGTGGACACCTACGACTACTGGCGCGACTCCATCGTCGACCTCGCGGACGAAGACCACGACCCGACCGACTACGGCGCGGCCAAGGACAAGATCCTCGACGCGAGCAAGGAGTATCAGGGAATCATCTACCAGGACGAAGACAGCGCCCCGTACCACGAACTTCACGGCGTCGAGGGGAACATGGCCGAGATTCCCGATGGTGCACCCGAGGGTGCGATGGACTTGGTGCGCGAGTTCTACTGACGACGCGATTTCGTTTTTTCCGGTGCGACGATTTCCCCGACCAGAGCGGTCGGAGTGACCGAAACGTCCGTCCTCGCCTTCGTCGGAAACGAGGCGTTTCCGGACTGTAATCGCCGTAGAAGGGCCGATGACGGAGGTTTCGGTCGAACACCGTTTTCCCCAACTGTTTACTCTTTAGACCTCCCCTCTCGTCCCGTGCAAGACTGCCACATCCACTCGAACTACTCGGACGGGCACTTCCTCAACGCGATGGTTCGCGCCGCCGAGGAGACGGAACTCACGGGCGTCGGATTCGCGGATCACTGTAACGTTTCGCCTCGTGAGGCCATGGCGGACACGCGCGCCTTGCAGGGGTTCAACCTCGACGTCACCTACGAACGCCGCCGCCGCGCCATCCGGCGGCTTCGAGAGGACGCCGACATCGAGATATACGACGCGGTCGAGTTAGATTATGAGCCCCGCGACGAGACACGGATTCGAAACTTCCTCGACGAGAGCGAGTTCGACTATGCCATCGGGAGCGTCCACTGGATCGACGACACGAATATCCAAGTCGACTCGAACTTCGCCGGAAAGACGGCCGACGAACTGGACGTTATCGTCGACCGGTACTTCGAGAAGCTCGTGGCGCTCATCGAATCGGAGTTATTCGATATCGCCGCTCACGTCGACCTCGTGGAGCGTACGGGGGCGCTCCGCGGTCGCGCCACTCGGGAGCACTACTACCGGACCGCACGGGCGCTCGTCGACTCCCGGACGATTCCCGAAATCAACGCCGGGCGCGCGCTGACGGACGCGGGCATCGTCCACCCCGATTCCGCGTTCCTCGACGTTCTGCGCGAGTACGACATCCCGGTTACCGTCGGAACCGATTCACACCGCCCAGACGAGTTAGGCCGACGAGCCGAGTTCATCGCTGAACTTCTAGCGGAACGCGACCTCGAACCGGTCGCTCCGTCCGAATTTCGGCCGTAATCGAGCTGCTCCGCGATGAATCCGATCCGAAACGACACATTTCGTCCGGAGCCGAACCAAACGGCGAACCGAAAATAGCCGATTTCTGACCTACCTATCCCGACGAAATCGAGTCGCTCGGGCGCGTTTGCGTCTGTTTTTTATGATATGACCAGTAACACCGTATAGAGATGACTGCGGAAACATATGACATCGTCGTCGTCGGAGGGGGCACCGCCGGAGCGTTCGCTGCGGCGACGGCCGCCGGCGAGGGTACCGATGTCGTCCTGCTAGAGCGCAAGTCCCCCGAGGAGGCGGGCCACATCGCCTGCGGCGACGCTATCAAGGGGAAGAGCACGTTCCCGAACGTGCTCGACCGCGACCGACTGCGCGAGGAGGCCTTTAGCAACCAGAACATCCGACGGGCGGTGTTCGAGAACCCCCTCTCGGGCGAGAGCATTGATATCCCGTTCGGCGATATCAACGGGTCGGTGCTCGACCGCAAGCGCTACGGCGAGGTCATCCTCGACGAGGCCCAGCGGGCGGGCGCGAACATCCACTACGACACCGTCGTGCAGGACGTGATTCAGGACAGCGATGGACGAGCCACGGGCGTACGTGCGACTCGGAAAGGAAAACCGCTCGCCTACGAGTCGACGGTCGTCATCGACGCCGCCGGGGCGCTGTCGCTGTTGCAGGACAAGGCCGACCTGCGCGAGTCAACGTTCGACACGAACGTCAACTACTCGCAGTTCTGTTCGGCCTACCGCGAAATCGTGGAAGTGAAAGAACCCGTCGAGTGGGACGACGCCATCGTCTTCAAGCCGACCGAGGAACTCGGCTACCTCTGGTACTTCCCGCGCTCGGGCACGGAGATAAACGCGGGTCTCGGCTTCCAGATGAACAAAGAGCCAATGGAACTCGTGGAGATCCTCAAACGCGACCTGCGAAATCGTGCGGAGTTCGCGGGCGCGAAGGTGAAGGACAAACTCGGCGCGGCCCTGCCGACCCGGCGACCGTACGATTCCGCCGTCGCGCCCGGCTTCGTGGCGGTGGGCGACGCTGCGGGGCACGTCAACCCGACGACCGGTGGCGGAATTCCGGGCGCGGCGAAGTCCGGCGCGTGGGCGGCCCGACGCGCAGTGGAAGCCGTCACCGAAGACGACCCGAGCGAGGAACGCTTTTGGGGGTACAACCACGAGGTGATGACCGACTTCGGCAAGAAGTTCGCCGCGATGGACGTGTACAACATCTTCGGCGGCGCGCACGACGTGGAGGAACTCACCGGTCTTATCACGACGCTTCCCAGCCAGCAGCTCGTGGACGCGCTCGGGTCGAAAGGGACGACTTCGATGGGGCTGGGGCTGAAAATCAAGACGCTGTTCAAGACGTTCGGCCACTGGGACTTGCTCTGGGAGATGTCGCGCGTCCAGAAGAAGGCGGGCGAACTCAAAGACCACTACGACGCCTACCCGACCTCGCCCGACGGACTCGAAACGTGGCAGGAACAGCGCGACAGCATCATGGACGACATCTATAGCATCACCGGTGCGGAGCCGAAATACTAGCTGCTATCGAACGCGACCATTAGTCTCGCGTCGGTCGAAACGCCCGAAGCGTGTTCCGTTCGACCGGTTCGGAATCGACTTCGACGAAGCCTCGCTCGGCGAAGACGCGGTTCCAGTTCCGGTAGTACAGCGGGAAGTCATCGTTGACGTAGTTCACCGTCGGCTCGGCGGACTGGCGGTCGTCCTCCCCCTCGTTTTCCACCGTGACGAGCAGGTCGTCCGTGATTCGGGACACCTCCTCGAACACCCAGTCATTGTCGGGGTGGAGGTGCTGGAGCGTCTCCACCGAGTACACGACGTCGAAGCGCCCGTCGTCGAAGTCCGTGATGGTGTTCTCGATGGCGTCGATGTAGAACGTTCCGCGGGCGAAAAGATCGGGGTAGGCGTCCTCCATCACGTCGAGCGCTTCGTCGTTGATCTCGATGCCATGCAGATTCTCGTAGCCGTGGTCATGGAGGTGAGAGAGATGGCGACCCGAACTGCATCCGAGTTCCAAGACGGTCGCGTTCGAACCCACGAGCGAGTCAAGACGGGCGCGTATCGACTCGCTTGCTTCGTTCGGGCCGTAGTAGGCGTAGTAGTCCGGAGAGAACTCTCCCGACCGGTCCGCCCATCGCCGAAGAACTTCGTTGGTATCCACGGGTATCTACTCACCGTCCATCCGTAAAGCCCCGGCGAACTCCTCCGAGATTCGAAGCGTTCGCGGAGATACCGTGCGATTTCTCCGTTCGATTCCTTACAGCCGAGTGAGGTTCGTCGCTCGCGGCCCTTTGTCGGCCTGTTCGATGTCGAACTCCACTTCTTGGCCCTCCTCCAAATCGGGGCCGTCGACGTCTTCCATGTGGAAGAACACGTCCTCGTCCGCGTCTTCGGTGTCGATGAAGCCGTACCGTCCGCTGTCGTTGAAGAAGTCTACCGTACCGGTTGCCATTGTAACTAGCTCCACTGTCCTTTAACAGCGCTGGTCGAATATATCTGTTGGCGGATGAACCGGTCGCAACGTCTACCGAGCGCTAGATATCTCGAATCGCGCGCTCGGCGTCTCGGAGCGCCTCTTCCCGGTCGAACTCCGCGACGATGGCTTCAAGTTCCGCACGCGGTGCGTCCGCCAACTCTCGCGCGTGAGCCGTCACGTTCGGCACGGCCCGAACGATGTTGTCGACGATGGGTATCGCGGCGGTTCGCGGCGAGCGCGAGAGCGGGTTGAGGTCGATGACGATTTCGGTCTTTCCCATCGCGGCGAGTGCCTCGGCCCGGTCGCCGTCTTCCAAGGGGACGAGTACCACGTCAGCGACGTATATTCCGTCTTCGTCCACCTTGCCGCGCTCGTGCTCCAATCCCGGAATCCGAGCGTCCGCGTCGAGTCCCTTCACCTCCTCGGCACCGTGCTCGCGCAGGTGGTCGACGATGGCCCCCATTCGCTCGTCCGTGCGATTGAACAGGTTGACTTCGATGTCCGCGCCGGTCACCTCGGCGAGCGCGACGATCTCGTTGGGCACGAGCGCTGCGACGTTCCCGTTGACGGAAAGAACGGCGTGCTCCGCGAGCAGCAGTTGGGCCGCCGCGACCCGCTCCGCATCGTCCGCGCTCGGAATCGTCTCCTCGCCGAGCAGGTAATCGAACGCCTCGCCCCGCCCTTCGGCGATGAGGCCCTGTTTGCTCGTGACGCCTCTCTCGACGCCGTCCTCGATTCGGTGGCGCGTGAGCAGCGACTGGTAGCGGGGATGGTCTTCGGGAATCTCCCCTACGTCGGTCATGGTCGTCCTTCGGAAGAAGCGGTAAAAAATCGGTACGGTTTCGCGTCAGTCGAGCAGCGTCGCCCCGGCGTGGTGCGATCGACAGGCGTTCGCGTCGTACCCCGCGTTACTGAGGCCGCCGTCGAGTGCGAACACCGTCCGGCCGAGCATCGCCATCGACGCTCGGCCGCCCACGTCGTGTACGTCTTCGATTACGTCACTGACTTCGTCGGTCAGCAGCCCCGTCCTCTCGGCGAACCTCCGCGATTCGCTCATGAACGTCTCCAGCGTCGGTTCGTTCACGAGCGCCACGAGAGCTTCGACGCCCGCCTGCGAAATCCTCTCCGTGCTCCCCGAGAGCACCTCGGCGGTCGAGAGTTCGCCGAGCGAACGATACTCGATACGCGCTCGTTTCGGGACGCCGTCGAGGCGGTTGTACTCGGGTGCGCCCGGTTCGAGTCGAATTGGAATCCCGCCACGCGCCTGCGCGACCACGTCGCCGAGTCCGGTACCAGCCTCGACCTCCGCGACGTGGGCGACGGTGACGAGTTCGTTCTCCGAACGTCCGCAGTCGAACCGTTCGTTCGCGGCGAGCGCCGTTCCGAGGGCGAGCGCTCCGGAGACACCGAATCCCGCCCCGAGCGGAAGGTCGGTTTCCGCCGTCACCCGCGCCGTCACGCCGAGCACGTCGAGCACGCGCCGCCCGGATTCGACGGATGACTCGCCGTTCAACGCGATACTCGTCTCCTCGGAGGGTTCGACCGTGACGGTCACCCCTTCCGAGAGCGTCACGCCCGCTCCCCGAGACCCGGCCCGCTCGCTGTCGTCGGCTTCGTGGATGCTGAAGAACCCGGTGACGTGTCCGGGGACGAACGCGCGACCTGCCTCGTCACTCATACCCGCCAGTTTCGGGCGACGGCGTATAACCCTTAAAATTCGGCGTCGTCACTCGGAGTCCTATGCTCGAAAGGTCGAGGGGTCGTCCTCAGTTACCGAGCTCTCAACAGTCGCCGAAGTATTCGCCCGTGTTGGGGTCGTACCTGCAGTCGCAGTCGTCGTCGACGCAGTACGCGTTCGGCGTGACGGTGGCGTCGTTCGTGACGACGCTGTCACCGGCATCGCTGGCGGTGATGGGCGCGGCTATCCCCGGGCCGGCGAACGTTGCGACGAGCAATACGGCGATGATCAGGCTGAACAGTATTGCTTTCTTCATCGTTTCTCTGGGTGTTACTCGCACCCACCTTCTCTATCTCGCAGACAGTATATGATTGCCAAATTAAAAAACATAAGTAATATTCGAACAGGTGCAATTTTCTTCGATAACGATAAAATCCTGCGGAATTTAATCGAACCGAAGGCGTCGAATCTGACCCACGACCAATGTCTCTCCATTCTTCCCGTGCGAAGGACGTCGGCGAGGAGAGGTTGCTTTGGTCGCTTCGGGGAAACGTTCGATACGTCTGGTCGGCGACTTCGCCTACGAACTCAGTCGCTGACGATCTCGCGGGAACACGTTCGTTCCGTTTTGCTCCACTCTCTGCTCCCGCTCGCCGACTACGGCGAGAGCCGTTGTCGGTCTCGCGGGAACAGTACGGCCTCGCGGATGTTGTCGAGCCCGAGCATCGTCATGACCAGTCGCTCGCCGCCGAGTCCCCAACCGGCATGGGGCGGCATGCCGTACTTGAACATCTTCGTGTAGTAGTCGAAGGCTTCGGGGTCGAGACCTTGCTGCTCGAAGCCTTCGACGAGGCGGTCGAAGCGGTGTTCGCGTTGGCCGCCCGAGACGAGTTCCATCCGCGGGTGCATCATGTCGAAGCCCGTCGAGAGTTCCTCGTCGTCGTGGTCTTTGATGTAGAACGGTTTTATCTCGCTGGGCCAGTCGGTGATGAAGTAGTGACTGCCCACGTCCTCGCCGAGCGCCTTCTCGCCCTCGGTCGGCAGGTCGTCGCCCCAGACGAGCATCTCGTCCAGTTCGCCGGTGGCGTTGATTCGCTCGATGGCCTCCTCGTAGGTGAGTCGCGGGAAGTCGCCCTCTGGCACTTCGAAGTCGACGTCGAGCGCGTCGAGTTCGTCCTGGCAGTTCTCGGCGACGCCCTCGTAGGCGGCTTTGACGACCGACTCGCAGGCGTCCATCGCTTCGGTGTGGTCGATGAACGCGCTCTCGAAGTCGATGCTCGTCGCCTCGTTCAGGTGTCGCGGCGTGTTGTGCTCCTCGGCGCGGAAGATGGGGCCGATCTCGAACACGCGCTCCAGCCCGGAGCCGACCATCAACTGCTTGAACAGCTGCGGCGACTGGTTCATGAACGCCTCGCGTCCAAAGTAGGTGATGGGGAACAGCTCGGTTCCGCCTTCGGTGCCCGTCGCCACGATCTTCGGCGTGTTGATCTCCGAACAGCCGAGTTCGCGGAACTGCTCGCGCACGGAGCGGAGCACTTCGCCGCGAATCTTGAACACCGCCTCCACGTCCTCCTTTCGCGCGTCGAGCGTCCGGTTGTCGAGGCGCGTCGAGAGGTCGGCGTCCACCTTTCCGCTGGGGTCGAGCGGAAGTTCCGGCTCCGCCGACGCGACGACCTCGACCTCCGTCGGGACGATTTCCACGTCCGTCGGCGCGCGTGGCTCCTCCTTCACGTCGCCCGAGATCTTCACGACGCTCTCGCGGTTAACGCTGAGTCCCGTCTCTACGAGGTCGTCGTCCATCTCGTCCTTCTCGAACTTGACCTGAATCTTGCCGGTCGTGTCGCGGACAATGAGGAATGCGATACCGCCGAGGTCGCGGATCTCGTGCACCCAGCCAGCGACGGTAACGCTATCGCCGGGTTCGGCGTCCGCGGTGTAGGTTCGGTTCTGCATACGGCGCAGTTCTTCCGGGGCGGCCTTAAACGCGTTCGTTTCCGCCCGCCGGGGTTCACTCCGTCGGCCGCGTCAGTCCCGCCGCGATGGTCTCGATGAGCGTGTCGCGGACGGTGGGGTAGTACTCTCCGAACTGCTCTCGATACAGGGGGAGGAACTTCACGACGCCCATCGTTCCCACGATGGCGTACGGGTCGCCGTCGCGGATCGTCCCCTCCGCCTGCCACCGTTCGACGTACGGGAGCACGTAGGCGAACGAGGCCGCCCTCCGCGCTTCGAGTTCTTCGTCCGAGAGGTCGTCCATCGTCCGCATCATCCGCGCGAGTTCGTCGCCGTCGAGCAACTGCTGGAACAGTTTGTTTTCTTCCATCGTCTCGACCAGTAGGCGAAGGAATCGCCGAATCGCTCGCTCGGGGTCGTCTTCCGCCGCCAGCGAGTTTGCGACGAGTTCGTCGGCGAGTTCGTGGCCTTCCCGTTGAACGACCTCGAAGTACAGTTCTTCCTTCGAGTCGAAGAACCGGTAGAACGTCCCGTTGGCGATACCCACCGCGTCGGTGAGGTCGGCGATGGTCGTCTTCCGCGGTCCGTACTGCGCGAACAGGTCGCGGCCCGCCGCCATCAGTTCCTCTTGAATCCGTTCCCGTTCTTCCTCGTCGAAGCCCCTCATGCGATGTCCTCCGTTGTCCGATCTCTCCTCATTCGATATCTCCTCACGCGATATCCTTCCGTCGGAAAATGGCGCGGCTCACGAGCACTAGCGCGACGGTTCCGACGAGCAGTACGGCGGCGCCCATCCAGTCGTATTCCCCGGAGACGAGAATCGCCGTGGGGTCGTAGTAACGCGTCGGGCTGATCGCGCCGAGCCAATCGACGTCCGCCGACTCGCTGACGGAGTCGAGCAGGAACAGGGCGAACACCGCACCGAGACCGCCGCGCTGGGCGAGGTCGGCCCGGTTGAATATCACCGACAGCAGGAGCCCGATAGCCCCGCAGGCGAGCAGATACGGGATCGACAGCAGGTGAACCATCGCCACGTCGGCGGCCGAGATCGATTCGCCGATGGCGACGATGCTCCCGTACACGACCACCCCCACGACGACGTTGAGGACGAGTATCGTCGACAGCAACGAGACGAACTTCTCGACCAGCACCTTCGAGCGCGAGATGGGTGCGGCGAGTAGGATGTCCAGTCGGTCGCGCTCCACGTCGCCCGCGATGAGGTTCCCGGCCACGTAGGCGACGTAGATGCCGAGCATGAGGAGCCAGAAGAACTGGTATATTTCGACTGCGAGGAATCCCTCTAACGTGGATATCGAGAAGCCGCCGCCCGACACTCCGAACGCCGCCTTCATCGCGGGCGGAAGGCTCTCCCAGTATTCGTCGATAGCTGCACCGGAGGATTCGATGGATGGGAACAGGGCGACCATCAGCACCGACAGTATGCCGAGCAGCACGGAGAGCACGACCGCGCCCTTGTACCGCCGGGAGGCCTCGTAGCGCACGATTTCAAGCATGTGCCTCGCCTCCGTAGAACCGCATAAACACCTCGTCCAGCGGTGCTTCCTCCACGTCCAAATCGACGACGTGGAACGCCGCCAAGTGGTCGATGAGCGCGTCGTACTCGCCCGTGAACGTGAACCGCACTTCGCCGTCCAGCGAGAGATTGTGAACGCCCGCGATATCGAAATCAGCCGGGTCGACCTGCTCTTCGACGTTCACCCGGACGCGCTTGCCGCTCCGGTCGAGCAGCGTTTCCACGTCCTCGGTCGTGACGAGTCGCCCGTCGCGGATGATGCCGACCCGGTCGCACACCTTCCGAACCTCGCTCAGGATGTGACTGGAGAAGAAGACGGTCTTCCCGCACTCCTGTTCGGCTTGGATAAAGTCGTAGAAACGCTCCTGCATCAGGGGGTCGAGACCCGAGGTCGGTTCGTCCATGACGACGAGATCGGGGTCGTGCATGAACGCCTGTACGATGGCGAGTTTCTGCTTGTTCCCGCGGGAGTACGCGCCGATCTTCCGGTCGGCCGGGGCGTCGAACAGGTCGAGCAGTTCGTCGCGTCGCGCATCGCCCTTCAGCGACGCTTGATAGTCGAGGAACTGCTCGCCGGTCGTATCCTCGTCGAAGCCGGGGTCGCTCGGCAGGTAGCCGACGTGACGTTTGGCGTCGATGAGGTCGCGCTCGTCGCGCACGTCGCGTCCGAGCACCGTCGCTTCTCCCTCCGTGGGTGCGATGAAGCCGAGCAGGGTTCGAATCGTCGTCGTCTTTCCGGCTCCGTTCGGGCCGAGGAAGCCGAACACTTCGCCTTCCTCGACGGCGAGGTTCAGGTCTTCGATACCCCGCGTCTCGCCGTAGAACTTCGTGAGGTCGCGCGTCTCGATGGTCGACATTGGTCTCTCACCGTGAATCTCGGAGCTATGAATACATGAATGCATCGTTCATTCATTTTCGAAGCGCGAAATCGACCGCGCCCGTCGGAGACGAATCTGGGCATCGTCACTGACTGAAACCTCGCGGAGAGAAAGTAGCTCTACGCCGATTCGGCGCGCGTCTTCTTTGCGTCGCTCGCTCCTTCGACCGTCTCTCGGACGGCGTCAACGCCTTCGTCGTGGACGAGATTACCGACGACGACGACGTCCGCGTGTTGAGTCATCGCGTACGCGGAGTCGTAGTCGTGGATGCCGCCGCCGTAGAAAAGCGCCGCCTCGTCCAGCGCGTCCTGCGCCGCCGCGATGATCTCGGGATCGCCGAACGTGCCGGAGTACTCGACGTAGATTATCTGCTGGCCGAGCATGTGCTCCGCCAGTTCGGCGTAGGCCGCGACGTCGTCGGGGGTCTGGTCGCAGTTTGCCTCGGTGTACTCGGCGACGCTCGAATCGGGATTGAGGACGATGTACCCCTCGGTGAACGTCCTCGACCAGTCTACCTCCGTGATGCGCACCCACTCTTTATGAAGGCCGGCGATCCACGCGACGTCGCGCGTGTTCAGGACAGTCGGCACGAGGTAGCCGTCGAGCGCGTCGTTCTTCACGACGACCGCCGGATTGCTCGGTTCCTGATACAGCGGCACGTCGTGTTCGGCGCACGCTTCGATTACCCGCGTCATCTTCTCCTCGGTCATCCCCAGCGTCCCCCCGATTTCGAGGGCGTCCGTCCCCGTCGAACACACGTCGGCGAAGGTGTCGTCGCCCGCGAGGGTCTTGTCTGGGTCGATTTTGGTGATATGGCTCCAGTCGTCCCACGGCGCAGTCATAGGCCCCTCTTCAAAATTGCGGGCTAAAACAGCTTCGAAACGACCACCACGACCTTTTTCTGCGGTCGAGAATCAGCGCCTGCGTCGCAGCGACGCGGGCACTGATAGTCTCCCTGGAAGACGCTCGACCAAAAGCGCTCCTCCCTCACTTCGCTGCGCTCCGTTCAGTCGTTCGCGGTGAATGTCACTAGCCTCTGGCAGTTGCGTCACCTGTCGATTTGTGGTGTATTTGTCGTCTGCTATACCACGGCGGTAGGTTAGAAAGCCGATTTCAGAAACAGAACGACGGGAACTGGATCGGACTGGTGACGACCTCTAATCCGCTTTCGCCTGCCAACTCCGCAACCGGTCTTCGCTCACGCCGCTGACCCGCTCCGCGACGGTCTCGACCTCCGCGCTCTTCAGGTCGTCGACGTTCTGGATACCGGCTTCGGCGAGCTTCTCGACGGTCTTCGAGCCGATTCCCTCGATGGCTTCGAGGCCGCTCTCGGATTCGCGCTCCTTGAACTCCCGGTAGTTACAGATGGGACAGCCGAGTTCCCACGGCTCGTCGCCGCCGTGGACGACGAGTTCAGGCAACCCGTGTTCCTCGCAGTGCTCGTCCGTCACCTCGATGTCGCCCCGGCGAGGGAGGGGGAGCGAGTAATCGCAGTCGGGGTAGCGTGTACAGCCGACCAGCCGCGAGCCGGTCTGGAGTCGTTTGATGGCGAGTTCGCCGCCGTGCTCTTCGCCGCACTCCGGACAGTCGCCGATGACGCGGTCTTCTTCCTCCTCGGCCGCTTCCGCCTTGCACAGCGGACAGCCGTGGACGAAGGTGCCCCGCCCGGCGAGCATCTTCACCTCGCGCAGGTCGTGTTTCTCGCACGTCTCGTCCAAGAGGAGCGGTTTTCCCTTGTTCGGCAGCGGAAGCGTGTAGGTACAGTCGGGGTAACCGTCACAGCCGACGAAGTACGACCCCCGCCTGCTCTGGCGGATGAGCAGGTTCTCGCCGCAGTCGGGACACGGACCGAGCGTCTTGTCCTCCTTCAACGACTGCTGGAGGTGTTTGCCGATCTCCTCGCGCGATTCCTCCAAGTCGTCGAACACCTCGGCCAGAATCTCGCGCGAGGAGTCGGCCACGTCGCCCAACTCGGCGTCGCCCTCGGCGATGGCGGTCATGTCCTCTTCGAGTTGGCGGGTCATCGTCTCGCTCACCACGAGGTTGGCGTAGTCTTCCGCGGCCTCCACGACCGCCTGCGCGAGACGCGTCGGTCTTGGCGGGTCGCTTTCGAGGTACCCCCGGTCGTAGAGCTTCTGGATGGTGTTGTGTCGGGTCGATTTCGTTCCGATGCCCATCTTCTCCATCGTCTCGATGAGCCGCGACTGGCCGTACCGACGGGGGGGTTGGGTCTCCTTCTCCTCGATTCGCGTGTCGGTCACGTCGAGCGTTTCGCCCTCTTCGACGTTTGGCACATAGTTCTCGCTGGTGTTGAAGTAGGGATAGACCCCGTGGTAGCCCTCTTCGAGCAGTCGCTTTCCGTTCGCCTTGAGCGAGAGGTCGGACACCACGGCGACCACCTTGAGGTGTTCCCACTTCGCCGAATTCGCGACGGTGGCGAAGAAGCGTCGAACGACGAGTTCGTACACCTCCCACTCGTCGTCGCCCAACTCGCCTTTCGTCGGGATATCCTCGGTCGGGTGAATCGGCGGGTGGTCGGTCGTCTCCTCGTCGCCCTCCGTCGGCTGGATGTCGTCTCGCTCCAGCAGGCTCTCCGCGTCCTCGCCGAAGTGGTAGTCCCCGACGAAGGTGTCGAGCAGTTCTTCGGGGTCTAAATCGTCCGGATACACCGTGTTGTCGGTACGGGGGTAGGTGATGTATCCGGCGGTGTAGAGGTCTTCCGCGATGCTCATCGCGCGCTGGGCGGAGTAGCCGAGACTGCCCGCCGCGCGGATGAACTGCGTCGTGTTGAACGGCGCCGGCGGGTCGTCGGTTCGCGTGCGCCGCGAGACGCGCTCGACGGTCGCCTGCGTCGCCTCCCGGAGCGTTTCGTACGCTTTCTCGGCGGCGTCCCCGTCCCAGACGCGCTCGGCCTCGTTGCCGTCCTCGTCGCGGTAGAAGTACTGGGCTTCGAACTCCTCGCTTGCTTTTCGGAGGTCGGCGAACAGCTCCCAGTAGTCCTCGGGGTCGAACGCCTGAATTTCGCGCTCGCGATCGACGATGAGTTTGAGCGTCGGACTCTGCACTCGCCCGACGCTGATGAAGTCGTTGCCGAGCTGTCTCGCCGAGAGCGAGAGGAATCGGGTCAGCGCGGCACCCCAGATGAGGTCGATTATCTGGCGCGCTTCGCCCGCCGCCGCGAGGTCGAAATCGAGTTCATCGGGGTTCTCGAAGGCGGAGACGACTTCGTTCTCGGTGATCGAGGAGAACCGTACTCGATTGACCGGAACGTCCTCGTTCACCTCGCGGACGAGTTCCCACGCTTCTTTTCCGATGAGTTCGCCCTCGCGGTCGTAGTCGGTCGCGATGGTCACGAGCGTCGATTTGCGCGCGAGCAACCGTAGGGTGCGGACGATGTTTTCTTTGGTCGGTTGTTTCTCGATGTCGGCGTCGATGAGTTCGACCGGTTCCACGTCGCGCCAGTCGTTGTACTCGGGGGGGAAGTCTACCCCGACGACGTGACCCGATAGGCCGATGCATCGCTTGCCGCCCCACTTGTAGACGTTGACGCCGTTCTGTCGGTCGGCGTCGGCGCTCCCGCCGGAAAGAATGTCGGCGATCCGGCGCGCAGCGTTGTCCTTCTCGGTGATGATGAGTTCCACTTACCCATCACCCCGGTTCGTGTCGGTCATCGCCCTCGGCTACGGTCATCGTGCTGGTAAACGTTTCGCCAGCGAAAATCGTGTGCAAACGACGGGGTCGGGCTCCTGCCGTCTCCCGACGCTGTCTTCCGATTATCTGGCCTGATAATGGAAGAAACGGCTATATCGCGTCTCACCGTATCGAAGAGTATTCTGACATGTCCGAAGCCATCACGTTCCCCCGCTGGTGTCGTACTCGCGGGAACCGCGGTCGGATGCGGTGTCGGGTTCGTACTCGCACGGTACGCGTGGTCGACCGGGACGTCCCGGGTGCGAGGTCGTTCTCGACACTGACGCTTGCCATCGCGGGCTGGCGTCTCCTCTCGTTGCTCCTCACGAGTTCGACGCGCTCCCGCGCCGCCCTCTGGGCAACGCTCGTCGGCGTGTGCGTGACCGTCGTCCCGTTCTTCTGGCTGACCTTCGCGCTCAAATACGTCGGTCGGGACGACTGGCTGACCGCGAAGACGGTTCCGCTCATCTGGGCGGAACCGGTCATCTACGGCCTCTTCGAACTCGCCACCTCCGGATACGGGTTCACGAACGAGAGCGCTCGCGTGGCGTCGATGGGGGGTCTGACCGTCGTATCCGCCGCCCACTCTCCGTCGTTCTACTTCCACCTCGCGTATCTGTTCGTGGTCATCGTGACCGGGTTCGCGTTCCTCATGCGAGTCGACCACCTCTATCGAAAACAGACGGCTGCCATCGTCTTCGCGGGGCTGTTCCCGCTCACCGGTGCTATCTTTTTCACCTTCGTCGTCCCGCGCTACGTGCTCACCCTGACGCCGGTCTTCTTCGCGGGAGGCGGCATCCTCGTCGGTTTTGCACTCTTCCAGTACGATTTTCTCGACGTCGCTCCCCTCGCCGCGGAAGTCGTGCTGGACGAGATGGATGACCCAGTTATCGTTGCCGACGACCGTTGAATCCTCGAATACAACGCGGCGGCGGAGGCGCTGTTCGAGTCGTCGGACGTCGTTGGCTGCGACCTCGAATCGGTCGTTCTGGGGCTGCTCGAAGCGGTTTATGCGGACGAACCGTTCTCACCCCCTCCCGTCTAGGCGGACGGCGGCACTGTCTTGGAGAACTCGGTGTACGACCCGCAACGAACCACGATACGCGACCACCACGGCATCCACCGAGGCGAAATCCTCGTCCTTCGGGAAATAACCGTCCAGAAGCGTCGAGAAGAGTCGCTCCGGGCGCTTCAGTCCGCGAGTCGTCGGTTCATGGACGCAAAGCGATCACGACGCTCGACCGACTCACGGAGCGTATCGACGTGGCGCTTCTCGACCGAAAGATGCCGGTGTTGGGCGGCGAGACCGTTCTCGAAACAATTCGTGACCGCGGGCACGACTGTCGGGTCGCCATGATGACGGCGGTCGCGCCCGACTACGATATCATCGACATGGAGTTCGACGAGTACGTCACGAAACCCGTCGACGGCGAAACCCTCCGAGAGACGGTGACGTCGCTCCACTCTCGGGCGGAGTACGCGGACAGGCTGACGCACTACTACTCCCTCGTCACAACCCACGCGAGCCTCGTGGCCGAACGCCCCCGCGACAAACTCCGTCGAAACGAGGAGTTCGTCTCCCTCGAATTCGAAATTGAGACCGTCCGTCGCGCCCTCGACGACTCGGTCGATCTCGGCGACCACCGCGAGTTTCAGCACGTTCTCCGCGAATTTCGGCAGTGAATCGGCGCTTCGACGCCTACCACCGAACGTTTCCATCCTCGGTCGAAAATCCGGCAGCGAGGGGCCGGAACACGTGCGTTTAAGAACCGGTCGACCAATGTGGCGATAGATACGTGTCCCGACGAGCCGAGAGCCGCGTCGATATGACCGACGGCCCCGTCACGCCGAAACTGATGAGCCTCGCGTGGCCGTTAGTCGTCGGAAACCTCCTCCAGACGTTCTACAATATCACAGACATGTTCTGGGTTGGGCAGGTTAACACCGCCGCCGTCGCCGCCGTCTCGCTCATGTTTCCGACGTCGTGGCTGTTCGTCTCGCTGGCGATGGGACTCACTGCGTCGTCGGTCGCGCTCGTCTCACAGCACGTCGGCGCTGGCGACGACCGGGCCGCGGACAACATCGTCGCGCAGACGACGCTGCTCACCGTTCTCGTCGGCGTCGTCCTCGCGTCGCTCGGCTACGCCTTTCGGCACCCACTACTCTCGCTCGTCGGCGCTGAGGGTGCGGTGTACCGCGAGGCGCTCCAGTACATCGAGGTGCTCTTCTTTTCCATCCCGTTCACGTTCCTCTTCTTCGTCTTCCGCGCCGTCCTCCGCGGCGCGGGCGACACCAAAACCGCGATGTGGCTGATGGTGCTCTCGGCGGGTTTGAACGTCGTTCTCGATCCACTTCTCATCCTCGGATACGGCCCGTTCACCGCCATGGGAACTCGCGGCGCGGCGGTCGCCACGCTCGTCGCTCGCGTGTTCGCGGCCGCCGTCGGCGTCTACGTGCTCCTACGCGGCGATTGGGGTATCCAACTTCGGCTCGACGATTTGCGCCCGGACTGGCCGGTATTGAAGAAACTCGTCACCGTCGGCTCCCCGGCGACCGTCGACGGCGCGGCCCGGAGTTTCGCCGCCGTGGCGATGGCCGCGCTGGTCGCCCGATTCGGACCGGTTCCCACCGCCGCGTACGGTATCGGCGTCCGGATGATGTCCGTCTCGTGGACCATCTCGGGCGCGGTCGGACAGGCCGCCGCGACGGGCGTCGGCCAGAACCTCGGCGCGGAGACGCCCGAGAGGGCCGCCGAAGTGACGTGGAAAGCGACCGTCGGCACGCTGGGCGTGCTCTTCGCCGCCGGCGGGTTGATGGTCGCGTTCCCCGCCGCGGGGGTACGGGTGTTCACGAACGATCCGGCGGTGGTCGCGGAAGGCGTCGACTTCCTCTACGTCATCGGCCCGTTTCTGGCCTTCTTCGGCGGTCTGATGGTGATTCAGGGCGGTTTCCGCGGTGCTGGCGACACCGGCGTCGCGATGTCGCTTTCGTTCCTCTCGCGCTGGGTGCTCCGCATCCCCATCGCGCTCCTGCTCGCCTACCAGTGGACTCTGTCGCTCGGGCCGGTCGTCGTCTCGGGGCTTGCGTGGGGCGTCGGCGGTCTCTGGTGGGCGTGGTCGATTTCGGCCATCGGATCGTTCGTCGTGGGCGCGCTCTGGTTCAGCCTCGGTCGCTGGCGACGGGGCGTGTTGGACGAAGAACGCAAACCGACGACCGCGGACTGACCGCGAGGTGGACGAGCGTCTCGTTCGGTCCGCGGCCAAAAACGGTCGAGCGAGTGCGTCGGGCGTCTACGCGTAGGTGAGGTACCGCTCAACCGACCAGCCCCAGACGTTGCGGTCGAGCCAGTGGACGCCCCACCACGTGTAGCCGTCCTCGGTCGTCGGCCCGTTCATGATCTCGCCGACCTCACCGGGGGAGACCGTGGCGACGACCGGCGACTCCGTCCCGGGCTGTTCCCGCGTGTTCAGATTGGCGGTCGGCGTGACTCGGTCGCCATCGACGAAGCCCCCACCGCCGCCACCGCCGTAGGCATCGCGGTAGTACGCCGCGGCGTTCTTCACGTCGTTGACGTACGCCCAACTGTGGTTGTAGGCGTACAGCGCACTATCCCAGTCCTCGGGCGCGCCCGAGGCCGTGAGGTAGTTGGCGGCGGACGGAATCGCGTCCTGGTAGTCGCAGATGTTCGCGTACCCGTCGCCGTCGCCGTCGAGACCGTAGGCGTCCCACGTCGAGGGCATGAACTGCATCGGCCCTTTTGCTCCCGCCGACGACGTGTCACAGCCTGCCTCGTACTGGCCGTGTTGGGTCTCTATCCAGCCGATGCCGGCGAGATATGTCCAGTCCAGTCCCCAGTTCGAACCCGTGTCGCGGTACTCTGCGAGGTAGTGTGACGGGATGGAACCGGGCGCGGCGGCGGCGGAGCCCGACAGCCCCGAAACCGCAACCGCCGTCGTTCCTGCCGCACCGAGCTTCTTGAGCATGTCGCGTCTTGATTGCATGATACATTTATCACGACATAGCACGCGTTAATATAATTTTCTACAAATAATATTAATAAATCAACCACTGCTGTCGGTCGAACCCCGTCTTGAAGACGGATGAGAGTGCTTCGGCTATTAGACGGGAGAAGGCACGCTTCTGAGCACGCAATCGGGAACGGAGCGCATCTTCGAGTGGGTCGCGGTGCCGTTGGGTGCCGACCTTCAGGCGACGCTGATCACTCGTCCAATCGCTCGCGGAGCATCCCGTTCACGCTACCGGGATCTGCGCTTCCGCCGGTCTTCTGCATGACCTGCCCGACGAGGAAGTTGATGGCACCGCCCTCTCCGGCGTGGTAGTCCTCGACCGTGTCCGGGTTTTCGTCGATGGCCGCCTCGACCGCCCGCTCGACTTCGCCCGTGTCGGCCTTGCCGAGGCCCTCGCGCTCGATGACGGTTTCGGGGTCGTCGCTCTCGTCCAACATCTGGCGGAGAACCGTCTCTTCCGCGTTCTTGACCGTGATATCGTCCTCGGCGACGAGACGGATGAGGGTCGTGAATTCGCCCAGTCGACCCTCCACGTCCGTGATCTCCATGTCGCGGTAGTTGAGTTCGCCAAGCAGGTTGTCGGCAACCCACGTCGCGGCGAGGTCGGAGTCGAACTCCTCGGCAACGTCCTCGTAGAAGTCCGCGACCTGCTTGCTCGACGTGAGTTTGCTCGCGGCTTCCGCGCTCAGCCCGTACTCCTCGCGGAAGCGTTCGCGGCGGGCGTCCGGCAGTTCTGGAATTGCCACCGTCTCCTTCCAGTCGCTCACCCGTAGCGGCGGGATGTCCGCCTCGGCGAAGTACCGGTAGTCCTTCTCCGCCTCCTTCGAGCGCATCGAGACTGTCGAACCGTGCGTCTCGTTGAAGTGGCGCGTCTCTTGTTCGACCGCCTTCCCCCGCCTGATGAGGTTGCGCTGGCGGCTCTCCTCGTAGGCGAGCGCGCTCTCCGCGCCCTTGTGACTGGAGATGTTCTTCACCTCCGTTCGGTTCGCGTCCGCGCGCACGTCCTCCGAGATGGTGCCGTCCTCGTCCACGTCCTCGGCGGGGACGATGGAGAGATTCGCGTCCACACGCAGGCTGCCGTCCCGCGTCGAGTCGAAGACGCCGAGGTACTCCAGCACCTCCTCGAGTTTCTCCAGGAAGGAGACCACCTCGCCGGGTTCGCGAAAGTCGGGTTCCGTGACGATCTCCATCAGGGGCGTCCCGGCGCGGTTGTAGTTGACGAGCGTATAATCCGCGCGGTCGATGCCGACGGTTCGCGTCTCGATGTCGCCGCTCCCGTCGCGGACGTGGCGGAGGCTGCCGGGGTCTTCTTCGAGGTGGGCGCGGTGGATGCCGACGGTTCGCGTCTCGCCCTCGTGGCGGAACTCCAACTCCCCGTCCTGACAGATGGGGGCGTCGTACTGGGTTATCTGGAATCCCTTCGGCAGGTCGGGGTAGAAGTAGTTCTTCCGGTGGAAGCGCGTCTCCTCGGGGATGTTGGCGTCGATGGCCTTCCCGACCTTGACGGCGTACTCGACGGCGGCCTCGTTCAGCACCGGGAGCGACCCCGGAAGCCCGAGACAGACCGGGCAGGTGTAGGTGTTCGGCTCCGCGTCGTCTTGCTCCGTCGAACAGCCGCAGAAGATCTTCGTGTCCGTCTCCAGTTGGACGTGTATCTCGAGGCCGATGACGGCCACGAGTTCGCCCTCCTGAACAGCCTGAGCGGTCATTGTCCGTTGGTTGGTGCGGTACGCGTTAAAAGCCTACGGAGACGGCCCGAACGGCGCTGCTCTCCTATTTGGAGTACCGACGCGCTATCGCCGCGAGTTCCCCGTCCGCGAACCGCGCTTCGTAGACGTCCGGCGTCGTCAGTTCCTCCTCCCAGAAGTCGAAGCGGTCGTCGTAGCTGTTCAGAACGAGCGTCAGGAGGTTGCCGTGGGGTGCCGACCACGACCGATTCGCCTTCGTAGCGTTCCAACGTTCGTTCTACGGCCGCTACGCCGTGCTCCTGCGCCGCGAAGTTCGACTCGCCGCCCGGCCACGCGAACGCCCAATCTTCCCAGACGCCGGCGATGGCACTCTCGAACGTCTCGCCGATGGTCTCGACCGGGCCGTCGGTCAACCGACGCTCGTGGAAATCGTCCTCGACGGTCACTTCTAGTCCGTGGCGGTCGGCGACTGGCCGAACCGTCTCGGCCGCGCGGGCGTAGGGGCTGGAGACGACGGCGTCGACGTCGCGGTCGGCGAGCAGGTCGGCGACGCGAGCGGCGTTTCTCCGACTGCGTTCCGAGAGGGGACGTTCCGCTTCGCGGTCGGGTACCCACGAGGAGTGGGCGTGTCGGACGAAGTAGACGGTGGTCACGTCCCGTGTCGTCGCTTTTTTCGGCCGATAACGGTTCCGATTCGCTCCGGTCGACGCTCAGGTCGGAATCGTTTCGGCGCTCGACGGGCGGCCCGTCTGCCGAGCGTCTGACGCACCTTTATGAGGAAACCGTGACGCATACGTGATATGACGAGCCAGCGCGACCGAATCGAGTCGCTCGAATCGCGGGTGGAAGAGTTAGAAGCGACGATTCGTGGCTTGACGGAGGAACTCGTGGACGCCAACCAGCGACTCCGGGAGTTAGAGGCAGACCAGGAATCGACTCAGGCCGAAGAGGCTAAAACCGACGAGTCCAAGGAAGAAATAGAAGAAGACGAGGGCGGATCCGACCCTAGCGACGATATCATCGTGGCGTAGGTTCGCCCTCTACGAGCAACCCATGCACATCAAATCGCTCGTCCTCGACAAGTTCAAGAGCTTCGGCAGGAAGACCGAAATCCCCTTCTACGAGGATTTCACCGTAGTCACGGGGCCGAACGGCTCCGGTAAGAGCAACATCATCGACAGCGTCCTCTTCGCGCTCGGCCTCGCTCGAACGCGAGGCATCCGCGCCGAGAAGCTGACCGACCTCATCTACAATCCCGGCTACGACGAGGGTGAGGCCGAGCGAAACGGCCCGCTCGAAGCTTCCGTCGAAGTCGTGCTCGACAACTCCGACGGCACGCTGGACCGGTCGCAGATCGTCAACGCCGCGGGGACGGACAACGTCGGAGACGCGGACGAGATCACCATCAAGCGCCGGGTCAAGGAGACCGAGGACAACTACTACTCCTACTACTATCTGAACGGTCGCTCGGTCAACCTCTCCGACATCCAGGACTTGCTTGCGCAGGCGGGCGTGACCCCGGAAGGCTACAACGTCGTCATGCAGGGCGACGTGACCGGCATTATCAACATGACGCCATACGAGCGCCGCGAGATCATCGACGAAATCGCGGGCGTCGCGGAGTTCGACGCGAAAAAAGAGGACGCCTTGGAAGAGCTCGAAGTCGTCAAAGACCGCGTCGAGGAAGCCGAACTCCGCATCGAGGAGAAAGAAGACCGACTCGACCAACTCCAGGATGAGCGCGAGACGGCGCTGGAGTACCAGGGCCTCCGCGACGAGAAAGAGGAGTACGAGGGCTACCTGAAGGCGGCCGAACTCGAAGAGAAGCGGGCGGACCTGGAGGCGACCCGGGACGACATCGAATCCCGCAAGGAAGAACTCGTCTCCCTCCAGCGGGAGTTGGACGAGCGACAGGGTCGCGTCGTCCGCCTCGAAGACCAGTTGGAGGAACTCAACACCGAGATCGAGCGCAAGGGCGAGGATGAACAGCTCGCTATCAAGAGCGAGATAGAGGAGGTGAAAGGCGAGATCGCTCGCCTCGAAGACCGCACCGAGACGGCGAAAGAGAAGATTCAGGACGCCGAAAATCGCAGACGGCAGGCGTTCGTCGAGATCGACCGCAAGCAGGAGACGGTCGACGAGTTGGACGGCGACATCCGCGACATCAAGATCGAGAAAGCCTCGGTCAAGGGCGAGATCGGCACGAAAGAGGCCGAATTCGCGGAGATAGAGGAGGAGATCGAGAGCGTCGACACCGAGTACGACGAGGTGAAAACCGACCTCGAGGAGAAAAAGGAGGTGCTGGAGGAAGAAAAGAGCGCGAAGAACGAGCGCCAGCGCGAGAAAGACCGCCTGCTCGACGAGGCCCGGCGACGCTCGAACGCGGTGAACGAGAAGCAGACGGAGCTCGATTCGACCCGCCAGCAGATTCCGGAACTCGAAACTGAACTGCAGGACCTCGCGGACGAACTGCTGAAGGCGGAACGGAACGCCGAGCAGATAGCGGACGTGGTCGCCGACCTGAAATCGGAGAAGCGCGAACTCCAGTCCGACCTCGATTCGGTCGAAGACCGCTTGCAGGCGAAACAGCAGGAGTACGCCGAACTCGACGCTCGCGCGCAGGAGAGCGGCGATTCCTCCTACGGGCGTGCGGTTTCGACCATCCAGAACGCGGAGATGGACGGCGTGCACGGCACCGTCGCCCAGATCGGAAGCGTCGGCCAGCAGTACGCGACCGCCTGCGAGACGGCGGCGGGCGGACGGATGGCGCACGTCGTGGTCGACGACGACAACGTGGGCCAGCAGTGTATCGAGTACCTGAAGCGGCAGAACGCGGGGCGTGCGACCTTCCTACCCATCACGAAGATGCGCGACCGCGGTCTCCCGTCCCCGCCGAGTATGCCCGGCGTGGTCGATTTCGCCTACAACCTGATTGACTTCGATTCGGAGTATTCGGCGGTGTTCTCCTACATCGTCGGCGACACACTCGTCGTCGAGGACATGGAGACGGCCCGCGAACTGATGGGCGATTTCCGCCTCGTCACGCTGTCGGGCGAACTGGTCGAGAAGAGCGGCGCGATGACCGGCGGTTCGACCAGCGGGTCGCGCTACTCCTTCTCGGCGTCCGGCAAGGGCCAACTGGAGCGCGTCGCACGGCAGATAAACGAGTTGGAGGACGAACGCCAGTCGGTTCGTGAGTCCATCCGCGGCGTCGAAGAGCGGTTGGACGACGCCCGCGACCGCCAGAGCGACGCGGCGGATCAAGTTCGATCCATCGAGAACGACATCGAGCGCAAGGAGGACGAACTCGAATCGGTTGAGACCCAAATCGACTCGCTCGGGGACGAAATCGAGGAGTTGCAGGCCGAGCGCGAGTCGGTCAACGACCGAATGCAGGAGCTCGAATCCGACATCGCGGCGCACGAGGAGACCATCGCGGACATCGAGAGCGCCGTCGCGGAACTCGAAGCCGAACTCGCGGATTCGAAGATTCCCGAACTGTCGAGCAAGGCAGACGACGTGAACGAGGAGATCGACGCCCTCGAAGACCGGATGGACGAGCTAGACGGTCAGCTGAACGAACTGCAGCTCGAAAAGCAGTACGCCGAGGACGCGATCGACGACCTCCACGACGACATCGAATCCGCGCAGAACCGCAAGGCCGAGCAGGAAGAACTCATTGAGGAACTGGATGCGGAGATCGAAGACCGCGAAGGACGCCTCGAAGCGAAACGCGAGGCGGTCGAAGAACTCGAAGACGAACTCGCGGAACTCAAAGACGAGCGGAGCGAGCTGAAAGAGGAGCTACAAGACGCGAAGTCAGAACGCGACGACCAACAGCAGCAGGTCGAAGCGGTCGAGAATCGGCTGGAGAGTCTCAGGCGAAGCGCGAATCGACTCGAAGCCGACGTGGCCGAACTCCGGCAGGAAGTCGGCAAGTACGACCCCGAGGAAGTGCCTGACCACGACGAGGTGCGCGAGAACATCGACCGCCTCAAACGCCGGATGGAGGCGCTCGAACCCGTCAACATGCTCGCCATCGACGAATACGACGACGTCGAGAGCGACTTAGACGACTTGAAAGAGCGCAAGGCAACGCTGGTGGAGGAGCGCGACGGCATCCGGGAACGCATCGACTCCTACGAGTCCCAGAAGAGAGCGACGTTCATGGACGCGTTCGACGCCATCGACGACCACTTTCAGGACATCTTCACGCGTCTCTCGGCCGGGTCGGGCGAACTGTTCCTCGAAAACGAGGACGACCCCTTCGACGGCGGCCTGACGATGAAAGCCCAACCCGGCGACAAGCCGGTGCAGCGTCTCGACGCGATGAGCGGCGGTGAGAAGTCGCTGACCGCGCTCGCGTTCATCTTCGCCATCCAGCGGTACAACCCCGCGCCGTTCTACGCGCTGGACGAGGTGGACGCCTTCCTAGACGCGGTGAACGCCGAGCGCGTCGGCGAGATGGTGGACGAACTCGCGGGCGACGCCCAGTTCGTCGTCGTCTCGCACCGCTCGGCCATGCTCGACCGCTCGGAGCGCGCCATCGGCGTGACGATGCAGGGCGACAACGTGAGCAGCGTGACGGGCATTCGACTGGACGGGGAACAGGAGGTGGCCGCCGGTGACTGACGAATCGCCGCTGGACATCACCGGCCACGAGAAACGCAGGCGAGAGGGGACCGACCTCGGAGACGAGCGACCCGACGAAAACGGCGAGGAGGTCGAACCGGTCGAACTGCTCGTCCAACTCGCGGAGGACGGCGAGATAGAACCCTGGGACATCAACATCGTGGAGGTGACGGACAAGTTCCTCGCGCGACTGGACGAAGCCGACCTCCGAACGTCGGGGCGGGCACTCTTCTACGCCAGCGTCCTCCTGCGGATGAAGAGCGACGCGCTCCTCGCGGACGACGAACCCGAGGAAGAAGAACTCGAACCGTGGGAAGCCCCGATGGCGATGGACGACGCGGGCGGCTTCGACCCTGTGGCGTCGCTCGAAGACGAGATGGAGCGCCGACTGGAGCGCAAGCACGCCCGCGGAAACCCGGAGACGCTGGACGAACTCGTCCGCGACCTGCGCGAGCGAGAGAGCGGGTCATGGTGGAAGGAATCCCGCACCTACGACACCAGCGACTCACCAAAGGGGTTCCGCCGGGGGACGCAGACCCTGGACTACCACGCGGGCGACGACATGCGGTTTGACGACGAACCGACCGAGTCCGAGGTGACCGGCACAACCCACGACGAGGACATCGAGGCGGTTATCGACGACGTGGAGGCCGCGCTCGTCACCCAGTACGAGGCGGGGCGAACCGAAGTGTTGTACGCCGAGATCGACGGCGTCGGCCCGACACGGGTCGAAACGTATCTCGCGCTGCTGTTTCTCGCGCACCGCAACGCCATCACGCTCGAACAAGACGACCTGTTCGGCGACCTCTGGGTGCAGGACGCTCGCAGCGCGGAGAAAGAAGAGGAACCGGCGGAGCTACTCGCGGATTAGTCCGGCCGACTAACCGAGAACCTTCTCCAGCGCGTCCATCGTCTTCTCGACGCGCGGTTCCTGCGCGTTGTACCCCATATGGCCGACGCGCAGTATGTCGTCGGCCATCTCCCCGAGTCCGGTGGCGACGAGGATATCGTGGTCGTCGTGGAGTCGCTGCTGAACGTCTTTCGCTCGCCCCTCCATCTCGAAGGCCGTGACGGTCGGCGAGCAGAGCGAGTTGGAATCGGGGAACGGTCCCAGTCCCAACTCGCGGCCGCGCTCTCGGCAGCGTTCCGCCGCGCGCCGGTGACGGTCGAACACCGATTCCAGCCCTTCGTCCAGAATTCGGTCGAGAGAGGCTTCCAGCGCGTACAGGTTCGAGACGAGGTGGGTGTAGGGGAGGAAGGAGAAGTCCGGCTCTCGCCACGGTTCCAAACTGGTGTAGAAGGAATCCTGTTCGGTCGTCGCGACTTTCTCCCACGCCGAATCGCTCACCGACAGCGTCGTCAGACCGGGCGGCGAGCTGAAACACTTCTGGGAGGCTCCGAGACAGACGTCGATGCGTTCGACCGGAATCGGCGTCCCGCCGAGCGACGAGACGGCATCGACGACGGTGAGCACGCCCGCGTCCCGCAACGTCGTCAGTGTCTCGTCGAAGTCGTTCAGCAGGCCGGTCGGCGTCTCGCAGTGAACCATCGTCGCGGCGGTGAACTCCCTCTCCTCGACCAGCGACGCAATCTCGTCGGCGTCGAATCCCTCGGTGTACTCGATACTGTGGGCGACCACTTCGCCGCCAGCCATCTCCACGAAGTCCGAAAAGCCGTCGCCGTACAACCCGTTCGCGAGACAGAGCACCTTTTCGCCGGGCGCGACGAGCGAATCGACGGCGGTTTCGAGGCCGAGGATTCCTTCGCCGCCGAGAATCACCACATCGTCGTCGGTGTCGTAGACGGTCGCCAGTTTGTCGAGGAGCGTTTCGTAGTACGACGCGAACTCGGGGTCTACGTCCGGGTTGACGGCGGGGCGGGCCATCGCCTCCCGCACGTCGTCCGGAACCGCGGTCGGTCCCGGCGTCATCGTGAGCGTTTCGTCCATAGGAGGTAGCTCTCGTGACTGAAGCTAAAATCCTGCGCAAGCGGGAACCGGAACCGAAGTTAGAGATACTCGCCGACCAGCAGTTCGACGCGCTCCCGCGTCTCGTCCGAAATCGCTTCCGTCGGCGTGTTGATGGTGCCTTCCAGCGCGTGTCCGCAGTCGCAGTCGCGCTCGTCGGGCATCGTCCGAATCGCGTGCTCGACCACGTCTTTGATGGATTTCTCGTTCTTCGCGGCGTTTTCGAGCACTTCCTGCAGGGTGACTTCGCTGTCCGACTTCCACACGTCGTAGTCGGTGACGCCCGCCACCGTCGCGTAGCACATCTCGGCTTCGCGGGCGAGTTTCGCTTCCGGAATGGCGGTCATCCCGATTATCTCGAAGCCCTGTGCGCAGTAGAACTCGCTCTCGGCGCGCGTCGAATACTGCGGCCCTTCGATACAGACGTAGGTGCCGCCCGATTGGTGGTTCGCGTCGGTCGCCTTGTCGCTGGCGTCCGAGAGGTGCGAGACCATGTGCGGGCAGTAGGGATCCGCGAAGGGCATGTGGACGACCATCCCGTCGCCGAAGAACGTCGGCGTCCGATGTTTCGTCCGGTCGAAGATCTGGTCGGGGATTACAAGCGTTTGAGGCGGTAGTTCCTCGCGGAGACTGCCGACCGCGTTGCTGGCGAGAATCCGCTTTACGCCGAGTTGTTTCAGCGCGTGGACGTTCGCCCGGTAGGGGGCTTCCGTGGGCGTGTGCCGGTGATTCGGTCCATGACGGGGCATGAACGCCACTTCCTTTCCGGCCAGTTTGCCGATGGTGACCGGCGCGCTCGGGTCGCCGAACGGGGTCGTCACGCGCTCTTCGCGGGTGTTTTCGAGCGGCAGTGCGTCATAGATTCCGCTTCCGCCGATGAAGCCGATCATGGCGGGCACTGCGTTCGGCGGTCACCTAAACGACTCGGGTTCGATTCGTGTCGAGTGATATCACATCGTACGAGAGTTGAAATACCAGCGATGGGTCGTAACGCTCCATGTCCCCTTCCCTCCCTTCCGGCGAACTCACCGACGGGCCGCTCGTCGGCCCGATGGTGCGGCTCGCGTGGCCCATCGTCGTCATCCAACTCCTACAGGTCGCGTACAACGTCGCCGACACCTTCTGGCTCGGCGCACTCTCCTCGGACGCGGTCGGTGCGCTCTCGCTGGCGTTCCCGCTCATCTTCTTCCTCATCTCCATCGGCGGCGGGTTCACCGCGGCGGGGAGCATCCTCGTCGCACAGTACATCGGCGCGGGGAGCGAGGACGAAGCGAGCGCGGTGGCCGGACAGACGCTCTCGTTCGTCTCCATCGTCGCGGTCGCCATCAGTCTCGTCGGTTTCCTGCTCGTCGACCCGATGCTCGGTCTCTTCCCCGCCGACGATCGAACCGCCGCGTTCGTCGTTCCGATGGCCGCCGACTACATGCGGGTGTTCTTCCTCGGCTCGCCGTTTCTCTTCGGTTTCTTCGTCTTCGTCTCGCTGATGCGCGGCTACGGCAACACCCGGACGCCGATGCGGATTATGGCCGTCAGCGTCCTCGTGAACGTCGTGCTCGACCCGATTTTCATTTTCGGCTGGGGGCCGATAACGGGGATGAAAATCGAGGGTGCGGCGATAGCGACCGTCCTCTCGCGCGCGTTGGCGACCGTCATGGGGCTGTACGTCATCTTCGGCACCGACGCCGGCCCGGAAGTGCGACTGAACCATCTCACGCCCGACTTCGCTCGAATCCGCGAAATCGTTCGACTCGGCGTGCCGACCGCCGCCGAGCAGTCCACGAGTTCGCTGGCGATGGTCGTGCTCACCGGAATGGTGGCGACGTTCCCGCCCGCGGTCGTCGCGGCCTACGGCCTCGGCAATCGCCTCTCGTCGCTGGTCTTCCTACCTGCGATGGGACTCGGACAGGCGACGAACACGATGGTCGGGCAGAATCTCGGGGGCGAGCGACCGGACAGGGCGGAGCGTGCGGTTCGACTGGCCGTCGCGCTGGTCGCGGGCGTGATGCTCGCTGTGTCGCTCGTCGCCGTCCTGTTCCCCGAACCGCTAGTGTCGGTCTTCCTCAGCGCCGACACGCCCCGCGTCGCCGAAACCATCGACCACGGGAGCGACTATCTCAGGATCATGGCCGTCATGTTCATCTTCATGGGCGTCCTGCAGGTCGTCCTCGGCGCGTTCCGCGGCGCGGGTAACACCAGAACCGCGCTCGTCTTCTCGATGGTGACGCTGTGGGTCGCCCGCGTCCCCGCGACTTACTACCTCGTCTTCGTCGAGGGCTGGGGGCCGACCGGAATCTGGGTGGCCGTCGCGCTCGGCGACATCGTGGGGGCGATCGCCGCGGTCGCGTGGTTCCTCCGGGGAACATGGAAGCGGACGGTGGTCTCGGCGAGCGACCCGGCGCTCGCGGATTGAACCGGAGAAATATCGCCGCGAAAAGACCGTACCGCTGCTTACTGCACGCCACTTGCGTTTTCGAGCAGTCGCCAGCCCCCATCTTCGCCCGTCTCCTCGCGTGCGAGCACGTCCCGGCGCTCCATTTCGGCGAGCACTTCGTCCAGTCGGTCGGGTTGCGCGATCTCCATCTGAATGCGCTCGATGTCGTGGTACTCGTTCAGATAGTGGCGGATATCGTCCTTCGAGAACACCTCGGCGTCGGCTCTATCCATCGTGCCACTGGCGATGTCTATCATGTCCTCGATGAAGTTCCACGGGTAGACGATCCAAGCCCATTCTTCGAGGCGCTCGCCGATGTAGTTGGGCTCAAACTCGCTCGTCTGGAGCAGTTGGAGCGTCCCCGTCCTGACCTCCCCGGCCTCGCGGTCGGTCACGTACTCGTGGGCGCGTTCGATGGAACCGCCGGTGTCCGCGATGTCGTCGATGATGAGCACGTCCTTACCCTCGACGCTCCCTTCGGGCATCGGATAGCGAACTTCGGGTTCGCCCGATTTCTGGGCCGTGCCGACGTAATGTTCCATCTTGAGGCTCGTGAGATCGTCCAGTCCGAGAAAATCGCAGATGCAGCGCCCGGCGAACCAGCCCCCTCGTGCGAGCGCGACGACGACGTCGGGTTCGAACTCCGAGCCCTTCACTTGGTCGCTTACGTCCCGACAGAGGCCGTAGATGTAGTCCCAGTTGGTTATCGTGCATTTGAAATCGTCCGGGAGGTCGCTCATACCAAATCGAGAGTCGCGCGCCATGCCACTTAACGGTTTACAGGTGGGCGCTGTATCCGTCCTAGTCGTGGAACGCGAGACGGAACGACCTCGAACGACGAGCATCCACTTCTATCATTTTATTCGAATAATTTTCGTTCGAATTAGTATTTGTGGCTGGATAACCATTCCGTAAGTACGCCCTATGACCCACACTCAAGATTTCGAAGACCTCCTCGACTGCAAGAACGTGCTCGGCGTCGAATACGACGAGGAGACAAACACGGTCACGGTCTTCGTCTCCCAAAAGCTTCCCGACAGCGAACTCGCCGACGAGGACAACGTGAAAAAGCGCGTCTCCGGCGTCAACGTCGTCGTGGAAGACGCGGGATTCGGGGAAGAGCGCGATGGGTTCGACGCCCTCGCGCTCGTCGAACCGATTCCCGAGGCCGAGAAAGGCCGAAAAGAACGCCACCGCCCGGTCGTCGCGGGCGTCAGCGAGATCAACGCGAAATCGACCGCCGCGACCGCTGGTCCGTACCCCGCCCGCGTGACCGACACCTCGAGGGCGAACTGGAGCGACGCCGTGTCGACGGGCGACCTCGTTCGCCTCTCGAACAACCACGTCTACGCTCGCGTCAATAAGGCCCAGTTCGGCGAACCCGTCATCCAACCCTCCCCGCGCGACGGCGGTAGTCTTCCCGACGACAAGACCGGCGAACTCCGAGGGTACGTCACCGTCGAAGACGGCTCGCTGGTGGACGTGGCGGCGCGGTCTGCCGACCCCAAACGGGAGTCGCCGGAGTACCACGAACTGGACGACACGTGGCCCACGGGCGTCCGGCGCAAGAAGTACCGCTCGCTCAAAGGGAAGACGGTCACGAAGACGGGGCGAACGACCGGCGTCACGAAAAGCCAAGTGAAGGCCGTCGGCGCGAGCGTTCGCGTGAACTTCGGCGAGGCCGGAACCCTGACGCTCCGCGATCAACTCATCGCTGGCGCGATGTCGAAGGGCGGCGACAGCGGTTCGCCCGTCTTCGACGATTCGTCCGGCGAACTCGTCGGCTTGCTCTTCGCTGGATCGAAACAGCAGACCATCCTCAACAAAATCGGCAACGTCGAGTCCGAACTCGGCGTCGAACTGCTGACCGCGGAATCCGGTGGTGGCGGTGGCGGCGGTAAGGGCGGCGGCGGTGGAGATGGTGGCGGTAAGGGAGGTGGCGGCATGTCGCCCACCTACCGCGAGACGCTAGATACGACCGTCACCGTCTCGATGAATAGTCCGGAACTCTCGCTGAAGTCGTTCTCGGTTCGGGGGTCGCCCTCCCCCGGCGGACGGGTCGACGCCACCGCGGCGGTGTCCGGCACCGCGCCGGGAACCGGGTGGTTGGAGGTGCAGGGGACGCGCACCACCTTCGAACTGACCGAGGAGCACGCCCGAGGCGAGCAGTACGTCCGCGACGTGGCGGTGACGGTTACCGTCCCGGAGTCGCCGGGTGACTCGTTCGAGGTTCACGTCGAAGGCGGGTACGTCGATTCGGCGTAGGCGGCGGTCGTCGTGAGCCGCTGGACGAATTTTTCGAGTTGTCGCTGGAGATTCAGCGACTGCGTTTTCGAAAGCTTCCAGACGCTCTCGTTTAAACGATTCTGACAACGAGGTAACCACGTCCCACCCCACCGCCACGCCAGCGCACCACTCCCTCCCGGTCAATTCCTTCCGTTCGTTGCACTCTCTCCAGTCGTCCCTCACACGAAGTCTGGCGGTGGCGGCGAGGACAATTCGTCCGAGCCGCCACGCCAGCGCGCGCCACGCGGATAGTTCCGATTTTCGATGCGACGAAAACGAGAGAGCTTCAAATCCTCCATCAACCCCAACCCGACGGAGAACCGAGAATTAAACCCTCCCCCGACTCACACTTCGAGTATGCCAACCGTCCGTGCGCTCCTCGTAGACGCCTTCACCGACGAATCGCTGGCCGGAAACGCGGCGGGCGTCGTGCCGGAAGCCGACGAGTTAACCGACGACCAGATGCAGGCCATCGCCCGCGAACTCGCGGTGAGCGAGACGGCCTTCCTCCGGACGAGCGAGGGGGCAGACCGCCGCGTGCGCTACTTCACCCCGGCGACTGAGGTCGACCTCTGCGGCCACGCCACCATCGCGTCGCACGTCCACCTGCTCGAAGACGGTGTCGTGGAGTCGGGCACGCACACCCTCGAAACGAACGTCGGCGTGCTCGACATCGAAGTCGGCGACAACGGCACGGTCTGGATGACGCAGGAGGACCCCCACATCGAGCCCGTCGAACTGGACTACGACCGAGTGGGGGGCGCGCTCGGCATCGACTCGGCGGCACTCCGCGACGTGGGAGCCGACCTCCCGCTCGCGGTGGCCTCCACGGGTCTTCCGTTTCTCGTCGTGCCCGTCAACTTCCTCGAACACGTCGGCGGCGCGGAGCCGGACATGGCAGCCATCGAAGCTCTCTGTGAGGAGGTCGATGCGGTCGGCGTCTACGCGTTCACCTTCGACGCCATCGACGCCGACTCGACGCTCCACGGGCGGATGTTCGCACCGCTCGCGGGCGTCCCCGAAGACCCCGTGACCGGGACGGCCAGCGGGGCGGTCGGCGCGTATCTCCGCGATTCCGAAGCGTTCGAAGATTTCCCGGACGAGATGCGCTTCGAGCAGGGTCACTTCGTGGACAGACCTGGCCATGTTCGCGTGCGCGTGGACGACGAAGTGCGGGTCGGCGGACGGGCGATCACCGTACTGGACGGCCAATTGGTCGTTCCCGAGGCGGATGACGACGGCATCATCGAACTCTAACGAATCCGCCGATACTCGTACTCGCCCCTGATGTTCTCGTGGAAGTACGACCCGTGCGATCCAGCGCTTAGCAGTTCTTGATACACCGACTGCGGGACGTTCGCGTACCGATAAACCCCACCGCTGTGGAATTCGATTTCCAACGCTTCCTCGTTCGGATCATAGCCGATACTCGCTAGATTGGACGAGGTCACCGGCGTTCGCGTCCGCGTCACGTACTCCAATTTCTCGTACGGCACGTACCCCACCACACCCTGCTCTCGGTCTCTGAGTACGATTCCTCGCTGCGCTTCCTCGAACTCGTCGCACTCGACCGTCTCGCCCCCTGCGATGTGTGCTTTCATCGTCTGACGGACGACGGCATATCGCCTCAAATCATCGGCCCTCGAAGTGGCCACCTCCGAATCAGTGCTGTCGTCGGCTATCGACTTACAGTGTACTCGACTGCGAGTTAATTATCTTCGGCGTTTTGGTCGGAACATTCTTTATGTGCCTGCTTGTTCCCACCCATACGCACATGGTTGTACTCTGGCTGGAAGATCTCAGTGCAGACGACCTCGAACTGGTCGGTGGCAAGGGTGCGTCGCTCGGTGAACTCACGGGCGCGAACCTCCCCGTCCCGCCGGGATTCGTCGTGTCCGCCGAAAGCTATCGGCGGTTCATCGAGGAGACCGGCATCGCGGACGAATTATTCGAGGCTGTCGACGTCGATACCGAGGATTCTGCGGCACTGGCAGAAGCCGAGTCCCGGGCGGAGGAACTCATCCTCGGAACCGAGATTCCCGACGATATTCGAGAGGGAATCCTCGCCGCTTACGACGATCTAGACGACGGGAAGGCGTTCGTCGCGGTTCGCTCGTCCGCGACGGCGGAAGACCTCCCCGACGCCTCGTTCGCGGGCCAACAGGAGACGTTTCTCAATATCACCCGCGACGACCTCGTCGAGCGCGTGAAAGAGTGCTGGGCGTCGCTTTTCACGCAGCGAGCTATCTACTACCGACAGGAGAAGGACTTCGACCACGAGAAGGTGGATATCGCGGTCGTCGTCCAGCGCATGGTGGACGCGGAGAAGAGCGGCGTCATGTTCACCAGCCACCCTTCGACCGGCGAGAAGAAGATCATCATCGAGTCCGCGTGGGGTCTCGGCGAGGCGGTCGTGTCGGGGTCCGTCTCCCCGGACAACTACGTCGTCGACCGATCCTCCGGTGAAACGGAGGACGTTACCATCGCCGACAAGAAGGTGATGCACGAGAAAGACCCCGAGACCGGCGAAACCGTCGAGAAGGACGTCCCCGAGGAGAAGCGAAACGCCCGCGTCCTCTCCGAGGACGACATCGACCGACTCGTGGAACTCGGCGAGGAGGTCGAAGACCACTACGGAACCCCGCAGGACGTGGAGTGGGCCATCGTCGCCGGCGAGGTTTACATGCTCCAGTCGCGTCCTATCACGACCATCAAGGAGGGCGGCGACATCGAATCCGAAGCCGACACGATGGAGGGCGTCGCCGACGGGAGCGGTGCGGTCGAGACGACGAGCGCCGACAAACAGGAAATCGTCGTGAGCGGGCTGGGCGCGAGTCCGGGCATCGCCAGCGGCGCGGTGCGGATCGTGACGAAACTCGACCAACTCGACAAGGTCGAGGAGGGCGACATCATCGTCACCGAGATGACGACCCCGGACATGGTGCCCGCGATGAAGCGCGCGGCGGGCATCGTCACGGACGAGGGCGGTATGACCAGTCACGCCGCCATCGTCTCGCGCGAACTCGGCGTCCCGGCGGTCGTCGGCTGTGGTAACGCGACCGACTCGCTCGAAGACGGCCAAGTCATCACGCTGGACGGCGACAAAGGAACCGTTCGGGAAGGTAAAACCGAGCGGGAACAGGAGCGCGAACCCATCGAGGAAGCCCGCCCGAAGACTCCCGTCAAACCGATGACGGCGACGGAGGTCAAGGTGAACGTCTCCATCCCGGAGGCCGCCGAACGCGCCGCCGCCACGGGTGCCGACGGCGTCGGCCTGCTCCGGATGGAGCATATGATTCTCTCGACCAACAAGACGCCCGAGCGATACATCGAAGACCACGGCGTCGACGCCTACGTGGACGAGATCGTCGAAGGTGTCCGCGGCGTCGCGGAGGAGTTCTATCCGCGACCGGTTCGCGTTCGCACGCTCGACGCGCCGACCGACGAGTTCCGACAGTTACAGGGCGGCGAGAACGAACCGGACGAGCACAATCCGATGCTCGGCTGGCGCGGCATCCGCCGCAGTCTCGACAAGCAGGACGTGTTCCAGCACGAACTCGACGCCTTCCGCGAACTGTACGGGATGGGCTACGACAACGTCGAGATCATGTTCCCGCTCGTCAACGACGCGGAGGACGTGTACCGCTCCCGCCGCCTGCTCTCCGAGACGGGCATCGACCCCGACAAGCGCACGTGGGGCGTGATGATCGAAACGCCGGCGAGTGCGCTCCAGATAGAGGAGATGGCCGACGCGGGCATCAAGTTCGCCAGTTTCGGGACGAACGACCTTACCCAGTACACGCTCGCGGTCGACCGAAACAACGAGAACGTTGCCGGGCGGTTCGACGAACTCCACCCCGCTGTGCTCGAACTTATCGGACAGACCATCAACTGCTGCCGAGAGCATGACATCAACACGAGCATCTGCGGACAGGCCGGGTCGAAACCGGAGATGGTTCGGTTCCTCGTCAACCGCGGCGTCTCGTCCATTTCGGCGAACATCGACGCCGTGCGCGACGTACAACACGAAGTGAAGCGCGTCGAGCAGAAACTGATGCTCGATTCGGTCAGATAGACGGAATCGCTACCGACGCTCGGACATCCCATCGAGATCACTTTTTGTCACGTCTTGTTTCGTAGCGACGTGTCTGCCGACCGCCAGACGACTATAACCGTATCCGTAATCTCTAGCGTGTGAGGTGAACGAGATGGGGAGAAACGACGCGAACTCGGTTTCCCGCCGCGCCTTCCTGCGGACGACGGGCGCGATGGGAACGGCGGCGATCACGAGTCAGACGGCCAGTGCGCGACAGACCGGGACGACGATGGTGCCGTGAGGTGCCGACGCGGACTTTGCGTCCGTGAGGGGAGCGCTTCAGCAACTGTTATGGGACATCGGACTGCCCCGAAACATCGAAATCATCGCCGGAACCGAGGAGACCGACATCCGCGAGGACCAGTACACGCGGTGGATGTCGGCAAACCTTTCGGAGCCGGATCTGATGCTCACCGACAGCGGTTGGACGTTGAACTTCGTCATCCGCGACGAACTGCTGAACCTCGACCGGAACCTGTCGAAGTCGGTGCTCGACCGGGTGAAGAACGGATACTTCGAAGCGAGCGTCTCGACGGCGATGGGGCCCGACGGTAGCCTCTACGCGGTTCCGCTGTATCCGGACTTCGGGATGATGCTGTACCGCAAAGATCTCGTCGAGAAAGCTGGATACGACCCGGACGGCGAGAACTGGGCGCGGAACTCGATCACGTGGGAGAAGTTCTCCCGAGTCACGAAGGACGCGATGGAGCGGTCGGGCGTTCCGTACGGCTTTACGTTTCAGGCCGACCTCTACGAGGGACTCCCGTGTTGCGATTTCAACGAATTCATCTCCACGTGGGGAGGGGCGTACTTCGGCGGACGGAACTACCTCTTCGGCCCGGTCGGCGAACGCCCGGTCACCGTCGCCGACCCCGCCGTCGTGAACTCGATACGGATGGTTCGAACGTTCGTCCGGGGAGCGGACGACCCGTCCGCGCTCGACGGCTACGCCGGGCCGATAGCTCCGACCGGCGTCTCCAGTGGACGGAGGACACCTCCTTCGGGCCGTTCGGCGCGGGCGATGCGGTGATGCACCGAAACTGGCCGTACGCCATCGCCAGCGCGGGAGCCGAGAGCGCGCTCGGAACGAACCTCGGGGTGATGCCGATTCCCTACGCGGTCACGGAACGACAGTCTGAGTACGCGGGCGTGGACGGTTCGACGTCCGCGCTCGGCGGGTGGCACATGGCCATCAACCCGAACTCCACGAAGATCGACGCCGCGGTTCGGGTGCTCGAAGCCATGACGGACTGGCGGATTCAGCTGATGCTGTTCGAGGAACTCGGTTTGCTTCCGCCCGAGATTTCCGTCCTTGAATCGCGCGCGGCGAGGCGGGTGCCGATAATGGGGTCACACGTCGACACGCTCCGTACGGCGGGGGAGAATGCGATGCCGCGTCCGGTCACGATCGCTTGGTCGCAGGAGTCGACGAAAATCGCGGAACTCGTTCACGCGACGTATTCCGGGGACGTGGCACCGGAACCGGCGATGCGGGAACTGCGGTCGCAGCTCGAAAAGATAGAGTAGTTCAACAGGTTGTGACGCGGAGAACGGAACCGATAAACCCGACGTACCGAATCTGAGGGTATGCAGGTGGCCGCGCCGCAGTCGTTCCGCCGGGTGCTCTCGTCGATGTGTACCGAACCTCATCCGGCGGCCCGTGATGCAGCCGCGCGATTTTTGGCGTCGAACCCGGGCGACCCGACGACGTATCCGACCGTCTCCGCGCTCGAAGACGATGCGGTGGCGCTGTTGGGCGAGATAACCGGTCTTCGAGAGCCGCATGGCTACGTCGCCAGCGGTGGCACCGAGGCGAACGTTCAAGCGGTTCGGGCGGCGCGCAATCTCGCGGAGACGGACGCGCCGAACATCGTCGCTCCCGAGAGCGCCCACTTCAGTTTCCAGAAGGCGGCCGAAGTGCTCGGCGTCGAACTGCGACTCACGGCGGTCGGCGCGGAATACCGCACCGACCCGGAGGCGGTGGACGAACAGGTGGACGACGACACCGTCCTCGTCGTCGGTATCGCTGGAACGACCGAGTACGGGCGCGTCGACCCGATTCCGGCGCTCGCCGAGATCGCCCACGATGCCGGGGCGCTGTTCCACGTCGACGCGGCGTGGGGCGGGTTCGTACTCCCGTTCACCGACCGCGAGTGGCACTTCGGGCACGCGGGTGTGGACACGATGACCATCGACCCGCACAAGATGGGGCAGGCGGCGGTTCCGGCAGGCGGATTTCTAGCTCGGGAGAAGCGGGTACTGGACGCGCTGGCGGTCGAGACGCCGTATCTCGAATCGACCTCGCAGGCGACCCTGACGGGAACGCGAAGCGGTGCGGGCGTCGCCAGCGCGTGGGCCGCGATGGACGCACTCTGGCCGGACGGCTACCGCGAACAGTACGAACGTTCCCAAGCCAACGCCGAGTGGATCGCCGAGGCGTTCGAATCGAACGGCTACGACGTGGTCGAACCTGTGTTACCGCTGGTCGCGGCCGACGTCCCTCGGGAGACGGTCGAGGAACTTCAGGCCGAAGGGTGGCGCGTCTCGTCGACGGGGTCGGGCGAACTCAGAATTGTCTGTATGCCCCACGTCACCCGTTCGATGCTGGAGGAGTTCGCCGCCGACCTCGATTCGCTATAGCTCTTCGACGGGCGCGCCGAGCGCGTTCCGCTTGACGCTTCTGATGCCCTTCTTCACAGCCTGTTTCGAGGAGTACCCCCCGCCGCCGTCGGCGATGATGTTCCCGTTCCGGTGGACGAGTCGCCAGCGCCAATCGCCGGTCTTGTCTTCGTACACTTCGAAGGACGCCTGCGCGGGCGGGCGAAGTGCCTCGACGACGCTTCCGTCATTCTGCGTCACCGCGACGGGCCACGATTCGGGCTCCGCGGGCCCGGTTCGGTCGGTGAGTCGACGGGCGAAGCGGGCGAGCGTCGTCCCGTAACGTTCGAGCAATTCCAGCGAAACGTCGCGTTCTAAGAGCGATTCGCCGTCCGAGGTGATGCTGATTCGCCGCCCTCTGAGCTCGAGACCGCCGGAGGGTTCGTCCCACTCGCCGTCGCGTCGGTAGTCGACGGTGAGACGGATCGCCCCGTCGTCGGCATCGTAGGTCACCTTCGCCCGGAGGTTCGGGTGGACGGCGACGCGGTATTCACTGTCCGAGTTCACACCGGTTCATTCGTACCGACTCCGTATGAGTCTGTTCGCCAATGGTAATTTCCGCAGACAGGTTCGCCGATGTTAAAGTTTACATCGGTCGGCCACCGAAGGACTCTCGTGTCTGAGATTCTCGCCTTGTTCGTCGATTCAGTCGTGAACTCGGTCTCGTTCGGGTCGTTCGGTTGGTTGGAGGATGCGGTCAGGGGTGCGACGGGGTGGGCCGGACTAGTACTCATCGCCATCTACTCGTTTCTCATCTCTTTTATCCTCCCGCTTCCCAGCGAAGTCGTGTTACTCGCACCTCTCAGCCTCGGTGTCGGCGAAGTGGCGCAGTATTCCCTCATCGTTCTCGTCAGCGGACTCGGCAAGGCCGCCGGAAGCGTGTTCGCGTTCCACATCGGACAGGAAGCGAAGCAGTCCGGGCCGGTCATCAAGGCGCTCCGGCGCTCGCGGTTCGACGTGGTGGAACGGTCGGAGAAGAAGACAGTCGCGCTCGCCCGGAAGTGGGGGTACGTTGGATTGGCGCTGGCGCTCTGCGTTCCGTTTTTCCCGGACACGATTTCGATCTACGCGTTCTCGATTCTGGAGGAGGATTACGCGAAATTCGCGGCGGCCACCTTCGCGGGGAGCGTCGGCCGATTGCTACTGACCTTGGGTCTCGGTGCCGGTGTCATCGCCCTATCTGTTCCCTGACCTGTCACCCGAAGGGACGGTGCGATTCGAGAAGCGTCCCCGTTCGCGGCCGAGGGTTTATATACTGTCACGAACATATCAGACACCATGCGTCGGACGGCCAACCCCGTCGCCCTGCCTATGCGCGGCCAGCAGTAGCGTCGGGTGAATCCTTCTGGGCCGGGTGGCGGTCGGTTCTCCGGGGGTGAAACCCGGCAGTTCGAGTATCGCTCGCGAGCCACAGCTGTACCCACCAACAAATCACGCGAAATCCACATGACGAGGCAGCGAAACCGGCGGGTTTTACACCCGCACCGAAGGAGATGCTAGTATGAGCCACGACGACTACCCAACTGACAACCCCGCGGTGGTGACGTGCGGTCTCCCCTACGCGAACGGGGACTTACACATCGGTCACCTGCGGACGTACGTTAGCGGCGACGTTCTGGCACGGGCGTTCGGAAAACTCGACCAACGGACGGCCTTCGTCTCCGGGTCGGATATGCACGGAACGCCGGTCGCCGTCAACGCCGAGAAGGAGGGCGTCTCGCCGCGCGAGTTCGCGCTCCGCCACCACGAGAAGTACGAAGCGACGTTCCCGAAGTTCGGTATCGAGTTCGACAATTACGGCCACACCGACGACGAGACGAACACTGAACTCACCCGCGAAATCGTCCGCAAACTGGACGAGGAGGGGTACGTATACGAGAAGGAGATCATGGTCGCGTGGGACCCCGTCGAGGACGACCCGCTTCCCGACCGTTACGTCGAGGGAACCTGTCCCTACTGCGGCGCGCACGCCCGCGGCGATGAGTGTGACGAGGGTTGCGGTCGCCACCTCGAACCCGGCGAGATCGAAGACCCGACGAGCACTCTGACCGGCAATCCTGCGGAGTACCGCGAGCGGACGCACAAGTTCTTCCGCGTCTCGGAGTTGCAGGAGTACCTGAAGGGGTTCATCGACCGCCTCGAAGGGACGGACAACGCGAAGAACCAGCCCCGCGAGTGGATAGAGGGCGAACTCAAGGACTGGTGTATCACACGCGACATGGACTGGGGTATCGACTACCCGGAGAGTAGCGTTGCTCCTCGGGAGCAACGAGACAGAGACGGTGAAACCGTCGAAGATAGCGAAGACCTCGTGCTCTACGTCTGGGTGGATGCACCGATAGAGTACATCGCCAGCACGAAACAGTACACCGAGCGCGTCGGCGCGGACATCTTCGACTGGGAAGACGTGTGGAAGGATGACGGGGAGATCGTTCACATCATCGGACGCGACATCATCCAGCACCACACCGTCTTCTGGCCCGCGATGCTCCGTGTCGCGGGGTTCAACGAACCGCGCGCGGTCATGGCAAGCGGCTTTGTCAATCTCGACGGCGAGGGGTTCTCGACCAGTCGCAACCGCGCGGTCTGGGCCGACGATTATCTGGTCGAAGGCTTCGACCCCGACCTCCTGCGCTACTATCTCACCACGACCGGCGGCTTCGAGCGCGACGTGAACTTCTCGTGGAACCAGTTCCAAGAGCGCGTCAACGGCGAACTGGTCGGCACGGTCGGCAACTTCGTCTACCGGAGTCTGCTCTTCGCGGCGCGGAACTACGACGGCGCGCCAGACGCCGAAGCGAGCGACGAGGTTCGCCACCGCATCGAATCGGCCGTCGACGACTTCGCGGCGGCCATCAACGACTACTCGCTCAAACGACTCGGCGACGCCGCGACCGCGCTCGCCGCCTTCGGCAACGAGTACATCCAGCGCAACGAACCGTGGAAACTGACCGACGACGACCCCGACCGGGCCGAACAGGTCATCTACGACTGTGTGCAGTTGTCGAAGGCGCTCGCCGTGCTGTTCGCCCCCGTCCTCCCCGACGCGGCGGCGACCCTCTGGTCGCAACTCGGCGAGGATGGTTCCGTTCACGATGCCGCGCTGGACGACGCGCTCGCCGCACCTCGCGGCGACTTCGGCGAACCGAACGAACTGTTCGAGAAGATAGAGGACGAGCGCGTCGAGGAGCTGAACGAGAAGTTACGGGAGCGCATCGAAGCGGCTACGTCGGACGACGAGGAAGCGGAAGACGAAACCGTGAACGACGACTTCCAACCCGTCTCGGACGACCGCATCAGCTTCGACGAGTTCCAAGACCTCGACCTCCGGGTCGGGCGCATCGAGACCGCGGAGCCGATAGAGGGCGCCGATGCTCTCGTCCGCCTCGAAGTCGACATCGGCGTCGAAACGCGCCAGATCGTCGCGGGGCTGAAACAGCTTCACGACGTGGACGACCTTCCGGGGACGAAGATAGTCGTGGTGGTGAACCTCGAAAAAGCCGAACTGTTCGGCGTCGAGAGTAACGGAATGTTGCTGGCTGCGGGCGAGCAGGCCGACCTACTGACGACCTACGGCGACGCCGAGCCGGGAACGAAGATACAGTAATCAGAGGTCGTCGACGAGACCCGCGAACTCCGCCATCGGGATTATCTCCATCGTCTGCATGTCGAGACCGTAGCGTTCGATACACAGCGACGCTTGGTAGGCCGTGTCACGACTCTCGGCGTCGATGAGGAGGAGGAAATCGTACTCCCCTAAAATCGCGTACGTCTCTTCCAACGCCGCGTCGTGCTGCTCCAGCTCCGTCCGGACGTCGCCCCAGATAGACGCGAGCTCTTGGACGTTCTGATAGTTCTGTTCGACGTTGACGAGCGACGCGTATTTGGACATATTTTCCGGTTTTGAAGGGGACACAAATAGCGGTTGTGGCTAGTTTTCATACCTTCGCCTGCTTTCGTTTTCGCCCGCAGTGGACTCGACCGTGAGTTAACTGCGAGGTTTTTTTGCACAATCACACCAATCTACGGCCATGAGAAATGTGAAGATCGTCTGCACCCTCGGACCTGCGTCCGCTTCGCAGAGTCGGGTTCGAGAGCTCGCGGACGCCGGAATGACGGTCGCCCGGGTCAACGCTAGTCACGGGTCGTGCGACGACAGAGCCGAACTCGTCGAGACGATTCGCCGAGCGGACGAAGCCACCGAAAGTCCGCTAGCCGCGATGCTCGACCTCCAAGGCCCCGAGATTCGAACCGCGGAGGTCGAGGAGCCGATCACGCTCGAAACCGGTTCGACCGTCCAGTTCGTGGAGGGCGACGACGCGACGCCGGAGGAGGTCGGTCTGTCGGTCGGCATCACCGGCGCCGAACCGGGTGACGCCATCCTCTTAGACGACGGACGAATCGAGACGAGGGTTGAGCGAGTCGAGGACGACGCCGTCGTCACCCGCGTCGTCAGCGGCGGCGAACTCCGCAGTCGGAAAGGCGTCAACGTCCCCGGCGTCGAACTCGGTCTGGACACCGTTACCGAGAAAGACCGCGGCGACCTCGCGCTCGCCGCCGAGAAAGAGGTCGATTTCGTCGCCGCGAGCTTCGTCCGCGACGCGGACGACGTGTACGAGGTGAGCAAGGTGCTCGAAGAGGCCGGTGCCGATATCCCCATCATCGCCAAGATAGAGCGCCGCGGCGCGGTCGAGAACTTAAACGAGATAGTCGACGCGGCCTACGGCGTGATGGTCGCCCGCGGCGACCTCGGCGTCGAGTGTCCGATGGAGGACGTGCCGATGATTCAGAAGCGCATCATTCGCACCTGCCAGCGGGAGGGCGTCCCCGTCATTACCGCGACGGAGATGCTCGATTCGATGGTTCACTCGCGCAGACCGACGCGCGCGGAAGCCTCCGACGTGGCGAACGCAGTGCTCGACGGAACCGACGCCGTGATGCTCTCCGGTGAAACCGCGGTCGGCGACCACCCCGTCCGCGTCGTCGAGACGATGGACAGAATCGTCCGCGAGGTCGAAGGGAGCGAGGAATACGCCGAAACACTCGAACAGCGCGTCCCGGCTGGTGACGACACCCGAACCGACGCGCTGGCTCGGTCGGCGCGCTACCTCGCCCGCGACATCGGCGCGAGCGCGGTCGTCGCGGCCAGCGAGTCCGGCTACACCGCGCTGAAGGTGGCGAAGTTTCGCCCCGGCGTCCCGGTCGTGGCGACGACGCCGAACGACCGCGTCCGACGAAAGCTCACGCTCTCGTGGGGTGTCAACGCCCAGTACATCGACCTCGGTCGGAGCGTCGAGACTATCATCGAGGACGGCGTGCAGGCCGCCCTCGACGCGGACGTCGCGGAGAGCGGGGACACCGTGGTCGTGCTCACGGGGATGATGAGCGAACTCGAAGGCTCCGACACGGCGAACATGCTCAAAGTCCACGTCGCCGCCCAGACCATCGCCACCGGGCGGAGCGTCGTGCGAGGGCAGACCGCCGGGCCGGTCGCGCGCAGTACGACGGGCGATCTCTCCGACGTTCCAGGCGGAACCGTGCTCGTGCTCGAACCGGAGTTCGACGGGGAGTTCACCGGCGATACGTCGCGCCTCGCGGGCATCGTCGACGCCCGCCCCGGGATGACGGGATACCCGGCGCTGGTCGCCCGCGAACTCGACATTCCGATGGTCAGCGGCGCGCCGCTCGGCCCAGAAGTGGATGACGGCGACGTCGTGACGATGGACGCCGAGCGCGGCGTCGTCTACGAGGGCGACGTTCGTTCGCGCGACCGCTCGTAGGTCTTTTGTCGCCGCGCGCCGTATCGCGTCGCATGTCCGATTGGAAGTTCGACACGGACGAAGTCGGCGACGACGACGCTCCGAAGCGAGAGATTTCGCCGGAGGACGAGACCCTCGAACCGGGGTCTCCATCGGCCGAGAACGTGTTTTTCGTCCTGCTCGGCGTCTTCATGACCGTCTTCATCTTCCTCCGCCTGCTCGGCTTGGCGTAACCCACAAACCCTTAATCGTTCGACACCAAGACCACGACATGGCATCGCCCCTCGATTCGCTCCCGCTCTTGCTCGTCCTCGCGGGTGCGGGGCTCACGCTCGTGGAGGCGCTCATCCCCGGCGCTCACTTCATCGTCCTCGGCGTCGCGCTCTTGCTCGCGGGGCTGATAGCGGTCGCGTTTCCGCCGCTGGCACAGCCGTTCGTGCTCGCGGCGCTCGTGCTCGGATTCGGGGCCGTCTCGCTGTACGCGTACCGCGAACTCGACCTCTACGGCGGGAAAGGGACGGGCCGAACCAAAGACTCCGACTCGCTGAAAGGGACGACCGGTCGGGTGACCGAGCGCGTCACGCCGTCGGAGGGACAGGTGAAACTGGACGACGGCGGTTTTAACCCGTACTTCGCCGCGCGCTCGATGGACGGCGAGATTCCGGAGGGAACCGAGGTGATGGTCATCGACCCCGGCGGCGGGAACGTCGTCACCGTCGAACCGCTCGGCCACATCGAGGACAGCATCGACCGGGAACTCGCGCGCGAGCGAGCAAATAGCGAGCGCGAGACGGAAGAACTCTGACGCCTGACCTCTTTTCGTGCGGAAATGTACACCAAACATTAGCAGAATACTTAACACGTATCTCTCCTAACACCCGGACGTATGCTGCCCACTGTACCTCTCCAAGCGGCCCCCCTCGGCGGAGGGCTGATGATAATCGCACTGTTGTTTCTCGTCCTCGCTATCGTCACCGTCTGGTCGGCGGTCGAAATCGTGGACGCGACCGAAAAGCGGGCGCTGACGGTGTTCGGCGAGTACCGCAAACTGCTCGAACCGGGTATCAACTTCGTCCCGCCGTTCGTGAGCAACACCCATCGCTTCGACATGCGAACCCAGACGCTCGACGTGCCGCGACAGGAAGCCATCACGCGCGACAACTCGCCCGTGACCGCGGACGCCGTCGTCTACATCAAGGTGATGGACGCCAAAAAGGCGTTCCTCGAAGTCGAGGATTACAAGCGCGCCGTCTCGAACCTCGCCCAAACGACCCTCCGCGCCGTGCTCGGTGACATGGAATTGGACGACACGCTCAACAAGCGCCAGGAGATCAACGCCAAGATCCGACGCGAACTGGACGAACCCACGGACGAGTGGGGAATCCGCGTCGAGAGCGTCGAAGTCCGCGAGGTCAACCCCTCGAAGGACGTTCAACAGGCGATGGAACAGCAGACCAGCGCGGAGCGCAAACGCCGTGCGATGATCCTCGAAGCGCAGGGTGAACGCCGGAGCGCCATCGAGACGGCGGAAGGTGACAAGCAGTCCAACATCATCCGCGCGCAGGGTGAGAAACAGAGCCAGATCCTGGAAGCGCAGGGTGACGCGGTCTCGACCGTCCTCCGCGCGAAGTCCGCCGAATCGATGGGCGAACGCGCCATCATCGAGAAGGGGATGGAGACGCTCGAAACCATCGGCCAGGGCGAATCCACGACGTTCGTCCTGCCACAGGAACTCTCCTCGCTGGTCGGTCGGTACGGCAAACACCTGACCGGAAGCGACGTTTCCGTCGACGGCAAGCAGGACTTGGAGAGCCTCGAATTCGACGAGGAGACCCGCGAACTGCTCGGACTCGACGACATCGACGAGATTCTCGGCCAGATAGACCAGGAAGCCGAGATGGACGTCGAAGCGATGGAGAAGGAAGCGCAGGCGATAAAGGAGGGCGAAGACCCGGCGAACATCAAGAGCGCCGACGAGGTCATCGAGGAGATGGACGCTGAGATGGACGAGTCGGAGATGGAGACGGAAGTCGAGTAACAAACCCGCTCTCACCACTCGGTTGTACGCGTCTTTCCAAACGAAGCAATTTTACGTCCCCCTGTCGTATAGCTGTACAGATGGTTGAACGCGGTAACGTGGATGAAAATAAGCGCGCCACCCTCCGCCGCTTCGCGGTTCTCGGGGCGGCGACGCCGCTGACGAAACTCGCCGACGCGAACCCTTCGGGTGAGCGAAGCGAGGCCCGCGAGGCTATCGCGGGCTACATCTCCACCACGCCGGGTGCTCACTTCTCGAAGATACGCGACGACCTCCAACTCGGAACCGGCGAGACGCAACACCACCTCCGCCACCTCGTCGACCTCGGCGTCGTCGAGAGCCACCGGGACGGCGACTACCGACGATTTTTCCCCGCCGGGAAGTTCTCCGCGTTCGAACAGGTGGCGCTCGGCTATCTCCGCCGGAACACCGCACGCGGGATGCTCATCGAACTGCTCCGCAACCCGACGGCGACCGGCGGCGACCTCGCAACCGCGCTCGACGTGTCCCGTCCGACGGTGAGCAAGTACGCCGCCGACTTGGAGGAGAAGGGGCTGCTCTCGCGCGAGGACGGCTACGCCGTCCGTCGCCCGGAGACGCTCATCACACTGCTCGTTCGGTACGCCGATTCGTTCGACGCCAACGCCGAGACGTTCGCCAGCGAGGCGGCGGGCCTCATCTCGTTCGACCCGTAAACCGCCGCCCATGCGAGGCGTAAACTGATTCCCTTGGAGTTCTAACGTCGAATCGATGCAACTCGACCACGCCGCCCGCTCGTTTCGGTACTATCGAAATGCCGTCGAACGACACTGGGATCCCCATGACATCGACCTCGCCGGCGACCTCGCCGCGGTCGCCGACTTGGACGACGACGCCCTCTTCGGTCTCAAGCAGACCCTCGCCCGCTTCGGCGCAGGCGAGCAGGCGGTCACGGAAGACCTCACGCCGCTCGCCGTCGTGCTGGACGACGTGGAAGACCAGCTGTTCGTCACGACGCAGGTGTACGAGGAGGCGAAGCACACGGTCTTCTTCGACCGCTACTGGGACGAAGTCATCAACGCCGAAGAGGAGCGTCGGGGACAGGAACGCTCCTCGCCGACCGAAGACCGGTGGTTCAACGAGGGGTACCTCGAACTGTTCGACCGCAACGAAGCCGTGATGAATCGACTGCTGGACGACGACACGCCCGTGAACCGGGCGGTGGCGTACTGTCACTACCACCTCACCATCGAGGGCATCCTCGCCCAGACAGGGTACTATGGCCTGACTCGCTCTTACGACGGCGAGACGTATCCGGAGATTCCCGTGTTGTCCGGACTGATCGAGGGGTTGACGAAGATTCGCGGCGACGAGGGTCGCCACGTCGGCTTCGGGATGGCGAAGCTGAAGGAACTGGTCGCGTCGGATGCGGTCGATACCGACCTCTTACGGACGACCATCGACGAACTCCTCCCGCTCGTGCAGGCGACCATTCCTGAACGCGACGAGGACGGTCCGGGGCCGTCGCCGACCGAACTGGTCGGCTACGCGACCGAAAAACACGGCCAGCGGATGAACCAGATAACGACCGGAAGCGAGGATATCCCCTCCGTCGAGGAGCTGACGAGTATCGATTAAGCGTCGACTTTCCACGTGGTAGATGAGGAGTAGCCCCACTTCTCGACTTCCACGTCGAAGTCACCGTCGGCGATGGCGGTCATGTTCGTCCCGACCTCCTTCGCCGTGAGTCCGAGGTCGCTCCCGATGAGGCGGGATTTGAAGTACGTCTTCGTGCCACCGTTCTCGCGGAGGTAGCGGAGGATGCGCTGTTGTTTGTCGGTGAGTGCGGTCGTGCCAGCAGTCGTGCTCATGTCTCTGCAGAGAACGGATACTCCCTTAGTGAATTTGGTACGAGTGGCTAACGCATCGCCGTCTTGTGTTTTCCAGACTGATGAGTGTGAAATGAACTCGCTCCGTGGGGCGGGTTGGTACGGTTGGTTAACGCCGTCGTGACACCGATTGGCCCAGAAGCTACTTACGGCGTGGTGCAGTGGGATTTTAGTAATGAGCGGTGGTTCCGTAGACGTAAGTGTCGTCCTTCCCGCCTACAACGAGGAGACGACCATCGAGAACACCGTCGAGACGACCCTCGACACGCTAGAATCGTTTCTGCCGCCCGATAGCTTCGAGGTGATCGTCGCTGAAGACGGCTGTGACGACCGAACGCCGGAGATCGCGGATCGGATGGCCGAACAGGACGACCGAGTCCGTCACTTCCACAGCGACGAACGACTGGGGCGCGGGGGAGCACTGAATCACGCGTTCGAAGCCGCAGACGGGGGGACGTTGGTCTACTTCGACACGGATTTGGCGACGGACATGCAGCATCTGGAGGAACTCGTCGAGAGCGTTCGCTCCGGCGAGTACGACTTCGCCACCGGGTCGCGGTGGATGCCCGAGAACGTGGCCGACCGACCGGCGAAACGCGATTTCGCCAGTCGCGGATTCAACGGTCTGACGCGCTTTTTCCTCCGTTCCGACCTGCGCGACCACCAGTGTGGGTTCAAGGCGTTCGACCGCGAGGCGCTGTTCGAGATACTAGAAGGGGTCGAGGACAAACACTGGTTCTGGGACACGGAGGTGCTCATTCGCGCACAGCACAAGGGGTACCGCATTAAGGAGTTCGCGGTCGACTGGACGCCGAAAGGCGATACGAAAGTCGAACTCGTGCGCGACGTGTTCGGCATGGGAAGCCAGATAGGTCGATGTTGGTGGGAGTTCACCGTCCAACCGCGCATCACCCGCCGGGTGTCCATCGCGGTGGGCGTTCTGATGACCGTCGTCGCCGTCCTACTGATGGGCAAGTACCTTCCGATGACGGAAGTGCTCGACCAGATGAGTCACGCGAACCCGGTGCTCGTCGGTATCGCGGCGCTCATTTACGTCCTTTCGTGGCCGCTTCGCGGCGTCCGCTACCGGGATATCCTCGAAGAGCTCGGTTTCACGGAGCAGGTCGGCTTCCTCACCGGAGCGATATTTGTCAGCCAGACGGGGAATCTCGTGTTCCCTGCTCGTGCCGGTGACGCGGTGCGTGCCTACGTCGTGAAAGCGCGCCGCGGGATACCGTACCCCTCGGGATTCGCGTCGCTCGCCGTGGAACGCGTCTTCGACCTGCTCACCATCACCGTCATGGCCGGAACCGTCCTGCTCGGTCTGACGGTGACCGGGCAGGCCGCCGAAATCGTGCAGGCGATCACGGGCGCGGAGAACCAGCAAGCGGCGCGCATGGCGGTGTACGTCGCGGCGGGCGTCGGCGGCGCGGCGTTCGCGGCGGTCGCTGTCATCGTCGCCAGCGCGCGCTCCGACCGGAATCTCGTCCGCGCGGCCGTGAAGAAGGTTAGCTCCGACTCCTACGCCGACCACGTGGCCAGCATCATCGAACGGTTCACGGGCGATGTGCAGACCGTGGCGAGCAATCGGAGTGCGTTCGCTCGCGTCGGCGCGAGCAGTCTCGCCATCTGGACGCTCGACGTGCTGACGGCCATCCTCGTGCTGACGGCCTTCGAGGGCGTCGCGCTCGACCCCGTGACGCTGATCGCCGTCGGCTTCTTCGCGGTGAGCGTCGGCAACCTCGCCAAGGTGCTCCCGCTCTCGCCCGGAGGCGTCGGCCTGTACGAAGCGGCGTTCACCGTCTTCGTCGCCGGCTTGACGCCCATCTCGTGGCCGGTGGCGTTCGGTGCCGCCATCCTCGACCACGCGGTGAAGAACATCGTCACCCTCGTCGGCGGCGTCGGTTCGATGTTCTCGCTCAACGTCTCGCTCACGCAGGCGGTCGAGGAAGGAAGGGAGGTGTCGGTGGAATCCGACGCGGCGTCGATGGACGACTAGCGCGACCCTCACTCCGTTTCGTAGTGTCCCGACGGTTCGGATTTACGTCCATATTGATTTCGTATACGCGAGTCTCAAGCCCTATCGTACCATGTTGTTCTGACTGGTGCTGGCGAACCGAGCCTCCCCGACGACGAGGTCACAGCCCTCGCGTTCGGCGACGAGCATCCGCCGACGCACCAACGCCATATGGCACCCCCGTCCTCGGAAATCCGGGCGCGTCGCAGCAGCCGCTAGCGACCCGATTCTGCTTTTCGCGTGGAGGACGCCGACGCTCGCCGGAACACCGTCGACGCACGCCACGAAGAAGCGCCAGGCCGCTCGGTCGGCGAGTACTTCGTTGTTGGCGGCGACGCCCGACCGGATGTCGTCCGGCAGTCCAAACCCCTCCACGTAGACGTCGGCGAACAGGTCGAGCTCGCCACCCGTCAGTTCCCGACGCGTCACGCCCGGCGGTGACCGACGCTCTTCGAGCGAAGGGGTTCCGTACAGGGCGGAGTGGAACTGCGACTAAACGAACCCTCGGTCGGCCAACGCCGCGAAGAGGTCGGAGCTCGCGCGGGTCGGTGCGACCTCAACCCGACAGGGGGTCTCTTGCCGTCGATAGAACGACGCGATGGCCGGGATTCGTTCTCCCTCCGCGGCTCCGACACCTTTCACCGTGTTGAACGACGGTCCGGGGGCGTTCCGCGCGACGAACGCGGTAGCGTCGCCGAACTTCCGGATTTCGACGCCCATCGGATTTCCGACTCGTCCTCGTACTGCCTCCAATCTCGACCGGAGCGTCTCGATTTCCGCTCGTTCGACGCGGGATGCCAACGCCTCCGATACGACGGGATTCATCGACCGGGTCGGTTCTCGTGAAGAAGGTATCAGTGTATCGCTCCACGAGTCACTCCCGGTCGTAGACGTCGGTGACGAACAGGGCGAGCGCCCCGGCGACCGCGTGTTCCAACGCTTCTTGTCGGTCGATGATGCCGTCCGTGAGCGCCCCCGCCGCACCCTGCTTTTTCGCCACGTCGGACTCGCCGAGCACGTCGTCCATGACGGGGCCGAGTTCCTCCCCATCTCGAATCCGGAGAGCGACCGGTTCGGGGAGTTGCAGGCGCGGCCCGCTTCCACGTCCCAGCGATTCCCCGTCGGTCACGGCGGCCCACATGGTGAGGTAGAGACCGTCCGCGTCGGCAACCTCGCTCACTCCGCCTTCGAGTCCGACGCCGAGGTCGCGTCCGGCGGCGGCGCGGCGAGCGCGGTTCTCCGCGCCCGCTAGCGTTTCGCGCTCGCCGAACGGCTGCTCGGCGACGCCGGATTCGGCCCCGACCGACTCGACGACGACCGGGTCGACCTGCGTCTCACGGGCGTCGAAAACGGCTTCGACGGCGGCGATCTTCACGGGATTTCGACTGCCTACGCCGACTCGCATGTCCGCCTCCAGTCTCCGACCGAACTTGGCTATTTCTACTCCATCGCTTCGGGGTGGAGCGTAGCGGCCATCGTCTCGATTCCGTCCATCAGCCGCGGACTCGGCTGGTTCAGTACGGAGTCGTCTAACACGTGAACCGCGTCGCGTTCGAGCGCGGGAACCTCCCAGTCGCGTTTCAGCACGGCTTCGCGGTCGCTTCGTTCGCCGCGTCCGCAGACGTGGAGAAAGACGTGTTCCGGTTCGGCGTCTTCGACCGCACCACGTTCGACCTCCTGCGACCGCTCGCCCGGCGCGCAAAAGGGGTAGCGACCGCCGGCGACTTCCACCACGTCGGGAACCCAGTTTCCAGCGGCGGTCGGCGGGTTCGACCACTCCTCGCAGTAGACGACGGGGCGGTCGCGTCCCGCGACCAGTCGGCGGACGCGTTGGATTCGGTTTCGCGCTCGCCACGCGAGGTCGTGACCCGCTCGCGGCTTCCCGACCGCACGCCCGAGCACGCCGAACGACTCGACCACTTCGTCGAGCGTCCCAGGTTCGACGTGGACGACGCGATGCCCACGTTCCCGGAGTTCGTCGCGCGCGTCGGTCTGCAACGGGTCGGCGGTGAGCACGAGGTCGGGGCCGCGCGCTTCCACCGCCTCGAAATCGGGGTTCAGCCAGCCGCCGACCGCCGGCGCGTCGACCGAGCAGTGGTGCGTGACGCCCTCCAGTCGGTCGCCCGCGCCGAGCGCGCGGAGGATTTCGGTCGCACTCGGTGCGAGCGAGACGACGCGATTCGGAGCCATCGGTAGCACGTTCGTCTGAGGCGGAGTAAACGTTCCCTTACCGGAGGGTAATACCTCCTTAAACATTTCGTTCGCCAGACGCCGGACGGTGATTTCACGGCCCGTGTGACTGTTTCACGAACCCAAACCCAGTCAAAAACGAAGTCTTTAAGTGCTTTTCGTCATAACGGCACGTTAAGACTACGCGGAATCCGGGTTTTACAGGTTTTTCCTGCCCGGTAGCCGACGCTCTCCCGCGCTGGGGGTACTCACCATGCCAAATACGTCAATCCGAACGAGAACCGAAGAAACGGAAGTAGAGGAAGAACGAACCGGGGGCCAGAGCTGTCCCGAATGTAGCGGTAAGCTCATCGCGGACTCGGGCCACGGCGAGACCGTCTGTCAGGACTGCGGGCTGGTCGTCGAGGAAGACAACGTCGACCGCGGCCCGGAATGGCGCGCCTTCGACGCGAAAGAGAAGAACGAGAAGTCCCGCGTCGGCGCGCCGACCACGAACACGATGCACGACAAGGGGCTTTCGACCAATATCGACTGGCGGAACAAGGACGCCTACGGGAACTCGCTGGGGTCGCGCCAGCGCGAGAAGATGCAGCGCCTGCGGAAGTGGAATGAGCGGTTCCGCACGCGCGACTCGAAAGAGCGCAACTTGAAGCAAGCGCTAGGCGAGATCGACCGGATGGCGAGCGCGCTCGGCCTGCCGGACAACGTCCGCGAGATGGCCAGCGTCATCTACCGCCGGGCGTTGAACGAAGACCTCCTTCCGGGGCGTTCCATCGAGGGCGTCTCGACCTCCTGCGTCTACGCCGCCGCGAGACAGGCCGGCGTCCCGCGCAGTCTGGACGAGATAACGGACGTGAGCCGAGTCGACAAGAGCGAAGTGGCGCGTACCTACCGCTACGTCGTACGCGAACTCAGCCTCGAAGTGAAACCCGCCGACCCCGAGAGCTACGTCCCGCGGTTCGCATCCGGACTCGACCTCTCGGACGAGTCCGAACACCGCGCCCGCGAACTCCTGCGGAACGCGAAAGAACAGGGCGTCCACAGCGGAAAATCACCGGTCGGTCTGGCCGCCGCCGCGGTCTACGCCGCCGCCCTCCTCACGAACGAGAAGACGACGCAGGCCGAAGTGAGCGACGTGGCGGACATCAGCGAGGTCACCATCCGCAACCGCTACCACGAACTGCTCGAAGCCGAGGAAGGCACGGTCGCGCTGTAATCTTCCTCGACCGGTTTGAAAAGAGGTTTTTGCGGTGCGCCGATACATTTAGATAGCAACCGCAATGGAGACCGAGCACGAGATTCACGTCGGCGACGCGAGCCAGAGTTCGCTCCCGGACGATTCGATAGACCTCGTCGTCACCTCGCCACCGTATCCGATGATAGAGATGTGGGACGACCTGTTTGCCGAGTCGAACCCCGCAATCGAATCGGCGCTGGCGCGGGAGGACGGCGACACCGCCTTCGAGTTGATGCACGACGAACTCGCTTCCGTCTGGGCCGAACTCGCCCGCGTGCTGAAACCCGGCGGTATCGCGGTGATAAACGTCGGCGACGCGACCCGGAAGATAGACGAAACCTTTCAGCTATTTCCGAACCACTCGCGGGTGCTCAGCCGACTGCGGGACTGCGGCCTGCGCCCGCTTCCGGACATCCTCTGGCGCAAACCCTCGAACCGCCTGACGAAGTTCATGGGGTCGGGGATGCTCCCGCCGAACGCCTATACCGCGCTCGAACACGAGTATCTGCTCGTCTTTCGGAACGGCGACCCCCGCGAACTCGAACCGGGGTCGAACCGGCGCTACGAGGCGGCGTACTTCTGGGAGGAGCGAAACGAGTGGTTCTCCGACCTCTGGGTCGAAGTTCGCGGCGAGATACAGGAACTCGACCACGACGACCTGCGCGAGCGCTCCGCGGCGTTTCCGTTCGAACTCCCCTACCGACTCGTCTCGATGTTTTCGGTCTACGGCGACACCGTCCTCGACCCATTCTGGGGGACGGGAACCACCTCGCTCGCGGCGATGGTCGCCGGCCGCAACTCGGTGGGCTACGAACTGGAAGCGGAGTTCACGGGCGTCTTCGAGCAGCGCGTCGAGTCGGTGCCCGAACTCTCGCGCGACATCGTCGGCACGCGACTCGACGACCACCGGGAGTTCGTCCGCGAGCACGACGGGACGCTGAAGTACGACTCTCGCCACTACGACTTTCCGGTCAAGACGGCACAGGAGCGCGACATCCGATTCTACGAGGTGACGGACGTGGCTCGCACCGGCACTCGATTCGTCGCCACGCACGAACCGTACCGCGAGTAGTCGATTCGTCCGAGTAACCTTTTGTTCGGGCGGGCCGACAATCTGCCATGGAGTTCGACTCGTTCGCACTCGCGGCGAGCACCGCCGATCTCGGGGGGGGGAACCCCGCGCCCGCACCCACGCCGACCTCGTCGAGTTTCGGATGGATTTGGCGGACGACCCGCTCGGCGCACTTTCGGCCTACGACGGCGAGCTACCCGTCCTCGTAACGAACCGAGCCGCGTGGGAGGGCGGCGAAGCGACCGGCGACGACGAGCGACTGGATGCCCTCGCCGGGGCCGCGGAACGCGCCGCCGTTGTCGCGATCGACGTCGAACTGGAGAGCCTGTTCGCGGAGCGCGGGGCGGCGGTCGCGGACCACGCTCGCGCGAACGACGCTGCGGTCGTCGCCTCGGTGCACGACTTCGAGACGACGCCCCCTCGGGCGAAACTGCGAGAACTGCTGGAAGACGCCACCGACCACGCCGACGTGGGAAAGCTCGCGGTCACCGCCCGGACGCGCTCCGACGTGCTCGACCTGCTCGCGGTTACGGTCAACCTCGCGAAGCGCGGGCGACGGGTGGCGACCATGGCGATGGGCGAGGTGGGCAGATACTCGCGTGCGGTCGCGCCGCTCTACGGCTCGAAGATCGGCTACGCGCCCCTCGATTTGGCGGACGCGACCACGCCGGGCCAGTACGACCTAGCGACCCTCTCACGTCTCGTTCGTGAGCTGCGCGGGTGACGATTCACGGAGAGTGTCGCCCGCGGTACTCGTCTTTCGTTTCGACCCGCGGAACCCGACACAGCGTGCGACTCTCGTGCGAATTCGGAGCGGTCGTTTCGCCGAAAACGTATCGGAAGGGTTTAACACTACCCGACAACAAATCTCGGCTAGTGACGCAGAACCGAAAGCGCCCGTGGCTCGCGGCCCTGCTCGCGTTGGTCTACCCCGGGCTGGGCCACGCCTACTTACGCCAGTGGCTTCGCGCGCTTCTCTGGTTCGGTTTCGCCCTGACGACGGCGATGGTGTTCATCCCCGAGCAAACGTTTCAAAGCGTCGAAACCGGCGGCTGGTCGGCCTACGTGCAGGCCACTCAAGGTCTTCCGAAGGAGGTTGTCATCCCGATCCTCGTCGTCCAACTGTGCAACATCCTCGACGCGTACTGGGCCGCCCTCCGCGGCAATCGAGCCGTAACGACCGCGGGCGGACGCGGCATGCAGTGTCCGAACTGCGGCCGAGAGGTGGACGATGACCTTGATTTCTGCCAGTGGTGTACCGCGCCGCTCGAAAGTGACGCGACCGCGCAGTAGAACGGTTCTTGACGCGACCGCGAGCGAACTACTGCTCGATGATGCTCTCCTCGACGCGCTCGCCGAAGTGCCGAGCGCCGCCTTCGAGGAGGAGCTTCACTTCGTCGCCGACTTCAAGGTCAGTCACCGCCTTTCGCCCGTCGCGTGTTGCGACCTTGATCGTCTCCGCGTTCTGGAGGAGCGTCTCCACGCGGTCGCCATCCGCCGTCTCGACTTCGAGGCGGAACATGGGGCGTTTCTCTATCTTCACCCGTCCGACCACCGCCTCGCGGGTGTTGCCGTCGAGGTCGACGACCTGCACCTCGTCGCCGCTCTGGAGTTCCGCGAGGTACTTCGTCCCGCCGTCGGACGTCCGGACGTAGGCGTGAACCGCCCCTGCGTTCACACGGAACGGTCGGGAGGCGACGTAGGGCGACTCGGCGGTCTCCGCGTGGACGAAAAAGAGACCGCGAGACATCGACCCGACGAGCATCCCCTCGTCGTGTTCCATCAGCGACCCGGAGTCGACGCAGACGCGGTCGGCGCTCCCCGTCTGCTCGACGGTTCGCACCTCGGCCCATTCCAGGTCGAGTTTCTCGCGCTCGGCGGCGTCCCGAACGTCGACCGTCGCGCGAATCTCGTCGGGGTCGTCGGTATCCAGCAACACCGCATCCGCGCCGAGTTCCAGCGTCTCGAACGCGGTTCGGGCCTCCTCGGCGTTCGAGACGCCCGCGACCAGCTTCGTCTCCTCGCCGATTCGCGCGATGAGGTTCTCCAGCGGGATGATCGTCCAGTCCTCGCCGACGACGATCGTGTACGCCGCCTCCTCGGCCGCCGCCTCGGCGAACGCTTCGTACTCCTCGCTCAAGATTCGGACGTAGGCTCCCTCGGCTTCGCCGTCTCGCCGGAGCGTCGAGAGGTCGGCGGAACCGGAGAAGTCGGACGGGAGGTCGACCGTCCCGTCGCCCTCGCCGTCCTTGCCGACGATACGCGCATCGACTTCGGGGCTGTCGTCCGTTTCGGCGTCCATCACGTGAACGTCGCCGTCGGAGCGGAACGCCGCGACGTTCACCTCGCCGAGTTCACGGACGCGCTCTACGTCGTGTTCGTCCACGAGCACCCAGTCGACGCCGGCCTCCAGCCCTGCCGTGATTCGTCTGCGTCGGTCGTCCCAGTCGCCGACCGCCGAGTCGGCTTTCAACCACACGGAGCGTGTCATAGTTCCACGGTCGAATCGGGGTGGCTTCAACGTGGCGGAATCCGCAACTTCGCTGCGGTGGATTCCCCGTTCAGCAGATCTGCCACCCGCCGTCCACGTGCAGGAGTTCGCCGGTCACGTACTCCGCGTCCTCGCTCGTCAGGAAGAGCGCCGCTCCGGCGACGTCCTCGGCATGCCCCGGCCTCCCGAGCGGAATCGATTTGAGAAATCCGTCAGTCCTGGTGTCCTCCTCCATCTGCTCGGTGAGACCGTCCACGAACTCGGTCGCTATCTGGCCGGGAGCGACCGCGTTCACCCGAATCCCGCGTTCCGCGAGTTCGAGGGCCGCGCCGCGAGTAATCATTCGAACCGCCCCCTTCGTCGCGTCGTACTGCACCTGCCCATGCTGAGCGAGGTTCGAGGAGATGGAGGCCGTGTTGAGAACGCATCCCGGTTCGTCTCGCTCCACCATGTCATTCGCAGCGGCCTGCGTCCCGAAGAAGACGCCGCGGGCGTTGACGGCGAAGATGCGGTCGAACTCCTCCGGCGAGATATCGACGAAGTCCCCGTCCACGAACAACCCGGCGTTGTTGACCATCACGTCTACTCCGCCCAGTTCGCGGGCCGCCGCCACGACCGATTCGACTTCGTCGGGGTCGGAAACGTCCGTCTCGACGAACCTCGCCTCGCCGCCGCGTTCTTCCACGAGTTCGTGGGTCGGAACCGATTCGCTCACGTCCTTCGGGTCTTCGCGCACGTCGGCCACGACGACCGTCGCGTCCGCCTCGCCGTAGCGTAGCGCCATCGCTCGTCCGATGCCCGAACTGCCGCCGGTTACGACGACCGTCTCGCCGCCGTAGTCGTACGTCGGTGAACCCATACGGAAACGTAGCGGAGGGTGGTGGTTATTCGTTCGGCCGATTACGACGTCGACGTCAGCCTACTGTCGTTTCCACGCTGGCCCAGAGGACGGCCAGTGACTCGATGGTCGCCGCCAACGACGCCACGCCGCGCAGAAAGGAATCGGATGCACCGGGGCGAATACCGACCTACGCTTCGACGTACAGTCCGGCGCTGTCGAGCGCGTCCTCCGCGGGGAGGTCGTCGTGAACCACGCCCGCCACGGCGTGCGCGATGGCTTCCGGGTCGTCGTGCTGGAAGACCGACCGTCCGATGGAGACTCCCGCCGCGCCCGCGTCAATTGCGCCGCGAACCGCGGCGAGCGTCGCCCGGTCGCCCTCGGGTTTGCCGCCCGCGATGATGACGGGGAGGCGCGTCGATTCCACGACGTGTTCGAAGCTCTCGGCGTCCCCGCTGTACGCCGTCTTCACCACGTCCGCGCCGACCTCCTCGGCGAGTCGAACTGCGTGGCCGAGGCTCTCGGCGTCGTGTTCGTCGATACCCGGCCCCCGCGCGTAGGACATGGCGAGCACCGGGAGACCGAATCGGTCGGCCTCGGAACAGACCCGCGCGAGTTCGCTCGTCTGCTTCGGTTCGTGGTTGCTCCCGACGTTGATGTGAAAAGAGACGGCGTCCGCGCCGGCGCGGATGGCGTCTTCGACGGTGCCGGTCGTGCGTTTGTCGTTCGAGTCTGGACCGATGGTCGTCGAAGCGTTCAGGTGGACGATGTAGCCCGCGCCGTTCTTGTTCGGGTGGACGCGCGGCGCGATGCCTTTCTGCGTGAGGACGGCGTCGGCACCCCCCCGGGTGACCGCGTCGATGGTCGCTTCGATGTTTTTCAGTCCGCGTACCGCTCCGAGCGTGATTCCGTGATCCATCGGGACGACGACGTAGCGCCCGTCGCGCCCGATGCGGTCGAGTCGTGCTGCAGTTCCTGTGTTCATAGTGTGTGAGAGTGTGGCAAGCAGTTTTCAAGTGCGTTCCGGTTCCGGCGTTTCGTGCCTCCCTTCAAGCGCCCCGGATTTGAGTTCCGCGGCTTTCGATTCGAGGCGAGCGGCGACGTTCTCGCCCGACGCGACGATGTCGACGAGGGCGCTTCCGACGACGACGCCGTCCGCGCCCGCCGCAACGATTTCGCGGGCGTGTTCGCCCTCGCTCACGCCGAAGCCGACTGCCTTGGGGAGGTCGTCGTCAGCGAGGTGCGCGAGGCTCTCGTGGGTCGCGCCGCTCACGTCCGCCTGTGCGCCCGTCGTTCCCAGTCGTGCCTGCACGTAGACGAATCCCGACGCGCGTGACAGGATGCGCTCCCTGCGCTCGTCCGTGGTCGTCGGCGCGACGATGAACACGAGGTCGAGTCCCTGATCGTCGCAGGCCGCCCGGAGCGGCCCGCTCTCTTCGACCGGGAGGTCGGGGACGATGAGACCCGAAAGACCGGCGTCCGCCGCGGCTTCCACGAACGATTCGACCCCCTCCTCGTTTCCGAACTGATAGAGGAGGTTGTAGTAGGTCATGCAGACGACGGGTACGTCCGCGTCGAGGTCGGCTACGAGTTCGAGGTAGCGGTCGGGCGTCATCCCGGCATCGAGGGCTCGCTGGATGGCGTTCTGGATGGTCGCCCCGTCGGCGATGGGTTCCGAGAACGGGAGGCCGAGTTCGATAACGTCCGCCCCGCCCCGCGCCAGCGCCCGGACGTACTCCTTCGTCGTCTCCGGGTCGGGGTCGCCCGCCACGACGTAGGGAATCAGGGCTGGTTCGTCCGAGAAGGCCGATTTGAGGTTCATTCGAAGACCCCCATCTCCGGCGCGCTCTCGATGCCGCGCTTCTCGCTCTCCTCGATGACCGTGTCAATGTCTTTGTCCCCCCGTCCGGAGACGTTGACGACGACGAGGTCGCCGAGGTCGTCGGCTTCGTCTACGAAGGCAACCGCGTGACTCGACTCCAGCGCGGGGATGATTCCCTCCAGTTTCGAAAGGCGGTGGAACGCTTCGAGCGCCGCGTCGTCGCCGACGCTCACGGGCGTCACGCGCCCCGTCTCGACGAGGTGGGCGAGCTCCGGGCCGACGCCGGAGTAGTCGAGTCCGGCGCTCACGCTGTGGGATTCGAGAATCTGGCCGTCGCGGCTCTGGAGCAGTTTCGTCCGAGCACCGTGGAGGACGCCGTCCTCGCCCGCGGCGAGCGACGCGGAGTGCGGGGCCACGCCCTCGGCTTCGTCGACGGTCAGGCCGGAACCCCCCGCCTCGACGGCGTAGAGGGAAACGTCCTCATCGCCGACGAAGCGGTGGAACGCGCCCATCGTGTTCGACCCGCCGCCGGCGCAGGCGACGACGCTATTCGGTAGTCGTCCCGCCCGTTCTCGAATCTGCGCGCGGGCCTCCTCGCCGATGACCGCTTGGAAGTCGCGCACCATCCGCGGGAAGGGGTGCGGGCCGACGACGCTCCCGATAACGTAGTGGGTGTCCTCGACGTTCGCCGCCCAGTCGCGCATCGTCTCGTTGATGGCCTCCTTCAGCGTTCCAGACCCCACGTCGACGGAGTTCACCTCGGCGTCGTGGGTTCGCATCCGGAAGACGTTCGGGCGCTGGCGGTTGATGTCGGTGCGACCCATGTACACCTCGCAGTCGATGTCGAGGTAGGAGGCGGCCATCGCCGTCGCGGTGCCGTGTTGGCCCGCGCCCGTCTCGGCGACGATTCGGTCTTTGCCCATGTACTTCGCCAGCAGAACCTGTCCGAGCGCGTTGTTCAGCTTGTGCGCCCCGCCGTGGAGCAAGTCCTCGCGTTTCAGGTAGATATCGCGGTCGTACCGCTCGCTCAGCGCGTCGGCGCGCTGGAGCGGGGTCGGTCTCCCGCCGAAATCGCGGAGGTGACGGCGGAACTCGTCCACGAACTCGTCCTCGTTCTCCCGAACGTATCGCTCGTAGGCCGAACGCAGTTCCTCGACGGCGGGCATCAGCACCTCGGGGACGTACTGACCGCCGTACTCCCCGAACTTGGTCTCGGTTTCCCGCTCCGCCTCGCTCCCGCTCATGCTTCGACCAACCTCTGCGTGTTCTCGGTCACGTCCCCGTCCATGATGGCGCTCCCGACGAGAAGCCCATTCGCCCCCGCCTCGCGCATCCGTCGGACGTCTTCGGGGGTCGTGATTCCGCTCTCCGCGACAAGGGCCACGTCGTCGGGCACCGCGGGCGCGACCGATTCGAAGGTTTCGAGGTTCACGTCGAGCTCGGCGAGGTCGCGGTTGTTCACGCCGACGATCTCCGCCCCCGCGTCGAGGGCCACCGCCAGTTCGTCGCGGGTGTGCACCTCCACGAGCACCTGAAATCCGCGCTTGCGGGCGGCGGCGAGCAGTCCGTCGAGGTCGTCCACGAACCGCACGATGAGGAGGACGACGTCCGCTTCCACCGCGTCCAGTTGCGCCTCCCGTAGGACGAAGTCCTTGCGGAGAACCGGCACGTCCACCGCCTCCCGAACTCGACGCAGGTTCTCGGGCGACCCGCCGAAGTGCTCCGGTTCGGTGAGCACCGACAGCGCGGCCGCGCCTCCGTCGACCATCTTCCGGGCCAGTTCGACCGGATCGTCGGTTCGGCTCCCGTCTGTCGTCGGACTGGTCGGTTTCACCTCCGCGACGAGCGGCACGCGCCCGTCCGACTCCGCGCGAGCGAGCGCGTCCGCGAGCGAGCGCACCGAGTGCGCGTCCATGGACACGCGCCCCTCGCGTGCGTCGAGCGCGTCGCGCGACCGCGCGGCGCGAAGGATGGATTCGACCGCGGGTGCGAATTCACCTTCTGCGTTCATTATCGTACATCAATGGACTAGTTTATACATAAGACTTGCGTCCGGGGGACGAATCTTGAAGTTTCCGAGGGGCGTTCCCCCCAGCATGGACGAGAACGCCGGAATCTACGCGCGGGAGTCGCCGTATCTGGAGCGATTCGTGCAGCTAGGGGTAGCGAGCGGGCGCGTTCTGCGCGTGACCTTTCCCCGCGACGCCGACGAGGACGCCGAGGCGGAGCACGCGGTTCTCGACCGAATCATCGCGTATCTGGAGGGCGTGGAGGACGATTTCGTGGACGTACAGGTCGCGCTGACGCTTCCGACCGACCAGCGACGCGTCCTCGAAGCGGTGCGGGCGGTGCCCTACGGCGAACAGGTGAATGTGGAGACGCTGACCCGGATGACGCCCGATTTGGATCACACCGAGGAGGCCGATCTACAACTCGTGCGAACCGCGCTGGACGAGAACCCCGCGCCGATTCTGATTCCCGACCACCGGGTGCGCGACGGGCCGAGCGCCGCGCCGCCGGACGTAGAGCAGAAGTTGCGGTCGCTGGAAGAGCTGTAGTCGGCGTCACGGTCGCCAGCTAATCGCGGTCGCCGTCGCTTTCGCAGAATCCCAACCGCCACACCTTTTTACGCCCTGACAGCGAATCTCTCACCATGTACGTCCGGGACGCGAAAAACAGAGAGGAGGTCTGGCTACTCGACAACATCGAGGCGATGGGACTTGACGAGACCGCCTTCCGTTCCCGGGATTACGTCGTCGCCATCGACGAAACGTCGAACGAGAAGGCTGGGTTCGGTCGAATCCGCATCCACAAACCGGAGGATGTGCCCGACATCTGCGAGTTGACGAGCATCGGCGTCGTAAAAGCGTGGCGCGGACAGGGCGTCGGCGCGCACGTCGTCGAGCGCCTCATCGACAAAGCGAGCGACGACGGCTTCGAGGAGGTGTACGCCCTCGTCGGGGTGCCCGATTTCCTCGGGCAGTTCGGCTTCGAGATCATCGACACCGACGAGTTGCCCGACAAACTGCGCGACCGCCTCGACGCCAAACGCGAGCGAATCGAACCCGACGCGGTGCCGATGGTGCTCGCGGTCAAGGCGTTCGAGATGCCCGACCGCCTGCGCGAACGATTCAAGGACGCTCGGCCTCGGGAGGGCGGCTCCTCACAGGAGACCGACACCGATTCGATGGCGGAGGAATTCGGCATCGACCCCGACAACGCGACCTACAAGTACGACACCGGGCGGCGGTAGGTGGGCGTCGCGGCGTTGGACGGTCGCCTCAGAACTCAACGCCGACGTTCAGGTCGTGTTCCACCAGCGCCTCTCCCTCGGCGTCGAACCGAAACCACCCGGCGAACGTCTCGCCCGAAAAGAGGTGGGGCATCCAGAGTCGGTCGTCCTCCCACATCTCGTCGTAGGGTACGTCCTCGAAGTCGAACCATCGGGGGTCGGCCTCCGCCGTCTCCCGCGGTTCCCCGGCGAACTCCTCGGTGCGGAAGACGTGGACGAACATCCGAGGGTCGTCCCCGAAGATGAACTCGAACTCGCTGATCTTGGTCGGGTCGGTCACCGTCAGGCGAATCTCCTCTTCGACCTCCCGAACAACCGTCTCGTGCGGCGTCTCGCCGTCCTCGACCTTCCCGCCGGGGCCGACGAACTTCCCCTCCCCGAGGCCGCGCTTCTTGCGGATGAGCAGGACACGTTCGTTCCGAACGGGGTAGCAGAGCGTCGCGGATTGCATGTCTGTCGGCTGTCACCCTGATTCTATCAGTGTTCCGAATCTCTGGATGTGGCGAATTTGCGTGCCGAACGACGAGACAAGGGTTTTACGGTCAGTCCGCCAACAGAAGTGCGTGAAAGCGCCGATCATTCGAGCACCCACGGGCGGAATGAAACGACGATGGACTCGCTGGCTCGGAATACTCATCTTGCTCCTCAACTTCGGCCTGCTCTTCGTCTTCGGGTTCGACGTACTGAGTGTCCCGAGTCGATTCGTTCAGGTCGCCCTCGGCGTAATCGGTGGTCTCCTGCTCATCCTCGCGTCCATAGACCTCCCGTGGAACGTCGAATGGCATCGACTGGCTGGCGTCGGCTATCTCTGCTTGGCGGCGTCGTATTTGTTCGCCAATCTGCTCGCCGAGGACGGTGCCTTGTGGGTCGTCGGCGCACTCGCGCTCGCATACATCGGGTACGACATCGCCCGCGGCGGGCGTCACTTCGAACATCGACGCCGACACCTGACTCGGCCCGGTTCCTTTACTCATTCCACCGAAAACGGACTCTCGCTCTCCGTCCACGTCCACCCCGGCAGTCGCGTCTGGAATCCGGCGGCCAGCGCAGCGTCCAGGTCGTCCAGTCCCGCCGCCTCGTCGTCCGCGTGGTGCATCACGTCGGTGTAGTGGAAGGTCGCCTCGCCGAGCAAGCGCAGGGGTTGGTTGCCGGCTATCATCCCGGCGAGTTCCCTGCCGAGTAGTTCGTCCACGACGAAGCCGGGATAGTCGTCGTCCACGTCGAGGTCGCGGAGGATGACGACCAGCGCCGCGACGTTCACCGCGAGGTCGCCGTCAGCGAAGACGGCGTCCACCTCGTCGCGGTACGCCGATTCGGTGACGCTCGCCACGTCCGTTCCGAACGCTTCGCCGAGATCCGCTCGGACGCGGTTGATGAGCGTCACGGCTTCTGTTCGAGAGCGAACCCACTCGCGTTCGTCGGCCACCGCGGACGGGGATAGCTGCATGGGGAACGCGTCGACGGGCGTGGATTTAGCATTTTTGAGAAGGCTTTTATAATCGCACCGTTTACTGGGTGATAAGCGGGTTTTCCTGCGTCTACCTTGAACGGTTGGCTTTCGGAGACCAGGACTACAGTACGCGCGACCGCGCAATCACACAATCCCGCAGAAAAATCGAGACAATCTATGTTGTGCTGGACGAGTCGTAGTGGTCACGGTGGTCGAACTCACCGTCTACGGCGCCGCCCGAACCGTCGGAACGACAGCACGCCGTCTCGCAACGGACGAAGCAGACTGTTTTCACCATGAGTAAAGTAGAGCAACAACTCGAAGACCTCAAAGCAACGATCACGAGCGAACTGCCGAGCGACATTTCGGTGTCGGACGTGAAGTACGAAGGACCTGAACTCGTCGTCTACACACGCGACCCGAAGAAGTTCGCGCGCAACGGCGACCTCATCCGGAAACTGGCGAGCCAGCTTCGAAAGCGAATCACGGTTCGTCCCGACCCGGACGTGCTCTCCCGACCCAAGAGCGCCCGAGAAGATATTCTCGAAGTCATCCCCGACGAAGCGGGCGTGACCGACCTTGACTTCCACGTGGACACCGGGGAAGTCGTCATCGAAGCCGAGAAGCCGGGGATGGTCATCGGCAAGCACGGAAGCACGCTCCGCCAGATAACGCAGGAAGTCGGCTGGACGCCGGAAGTCGTCCGCACGCCCCCCATCGAATCGTCGACGGTGTCAAACGTCAGGAACTTCCTGAAACAGGAGCGCGAAGACCGCCGGAACGTCCTGGAGAAGGTCGGCAGGCAGATACACCGCGAGGAGATGAGTAACGAAGAGTGGGTTCGCATCACGACCCTCGGCTGCTGCCGGGAAGTCGGCCGGGCGAGTTTCATCCTCTCGACGCCAGAAACCCGGATCCTCATCGACTGCGGTGACAAACCCGGCTCCGACGACGTGCCGTACCTGCAAGTCGAGGAGGCGCTGGGCGCGGGCGCGAGCACCATCGACGCGGTGGTGCTCACGCACGCTCACTTGGACCACAGCGCACTCATCCCGCTCCTGTTCAAGTACGGCTACGACGGCCCGATATACACGACAGAACCGACCCGCGACCTGATGGGACTCCTCCAACTCGACTACCTCGACGTGGCCGCGAAGGAGGGGCGCGTCCCGCCGTACGAGAGCGAGATGGTTCGGGAGGCGATCAAACACACCATCCCGCTGGAGTATGGTGACGTGACCGACGTCGCGCCGGACGTGAAACTCACGTTCCACAACGCGGGTCACATCCTCGGCTCCGCCGTCACGCACTTCCACATCGGCGACGGATTGTACAACGTGGCATTCTCGGGCGACATCCACTACACCGACACCCGCCTGTTCAACGGTGCGGTCAACGACTTCCCGCGCGTCGAGACGTTGGTGCTCGAATCGACCTACGGCGGTCGCAACGACTACCAGACCGACCAAGCGGACTCCGAACGCAATTTAAAGCGGATAATCAACGAGACGCACGAGAAGGGTGGCAAGGTCGTCATCCCCGCGTTCGCGGTGGGGCGCTCGCAGGAGATGATGCTCGTCATCGAGGAGGCGATGCGGAAGAGCGATATCCCGACCATGCCCGTCCACCTGGACGGGATGATCTGGGAGGCGACGGCCATCCACACGACATACCCCGAGTACCTGCGCGACGACCTCCGCGACCGCATCTTCCACGAGGACGAGAATCCGTTCCTCGCGCCGCAGTTCAACCACATCGACGGCGGCGAGGACGAACGACGGGACGTGGCCGACGGCGACCCGGCCATCATCCTCTCGACATCCGGGATGGTCACCGGCGGCCCGATCATGTCGTGGCTCGAACATCTCGGCGGCGACGAGCGCAACACGATGGTGTTCGTCGGCTACCAGGCGCAGGGGACGCTCGGGCGTCGCATCCAGAGCGGTTGGGACGAGATTCCGCTCAACGGACGGGGCAACCGAAGCAAGACCCTCAGCCTGAAGATGGATGTCAAGACGGTAGACGGCTTCTCCGGCCACGCCGACCGACAGGGACTGATGGACTTCGTGAAGACGATGAACCCCCGCCCCGAGAAGGTGCTCTGCGTCCACGGCGACGAGAGTTCGACGCAAGACCTCTCCTCGTCGCTCTACCACGAGTACAACATCCGCACGTTCGCGCCGAAGAACCTGGAGACGTTCCGCTTCAAATAGTTGTTGTAGCTTCGAAATCGGAAACCGTTTTGTCGTCTTTGACGCGAAGGGTCGATGTAATTCCGATTAAATTATATTTCTCGTGCTACTGGGATGGAACCCATGTCCATCGAGATAAATCGCACGGCGATCGAAAACCGGATGGAACGACCCCAAGGAGAGTACGGAGAGGTGCCCGTCGAAGACCAGACGTGGGAGCGACCGTCCGAAACGTTCACCGAAGTTCTCGGCTACGCCCGCGACGGCTATCTCGGTGGTGCCTATGCGTGAGTCATCCGGAATCAGGCGGATGCGCCGTCACTGACTAACACAATGCCGGACGATGCCCTCGATGACCACCCTCGGGTGTTAATGATTCTCGGTCGTGGGGCGGATTCGTGGGGACTGCCCGGCGGTGGACGGGAGGGCGGCGAGACGTTCGAGGAGACGACCGTTCGAGTAGTTGAGGAGGAGACGAACGTTCGCTGTTCGCTCGCGGAACCGTTCTTGCTCCGCAGGGCGATGGTCGTCTCCGAAGAAGACCGCGAGGAGCGAATCCATCTCCTGTACGTCTTCTTCGACGCTGAGTATCGAAGCGGGACGATTGCGATCCAAGGCGGTGAACTGAATGGTGCGGCGTGGTTTGCGGAACCCCCGAAACGAATGCTTCCGGCGAACGAACGACGTGCAGACGACTGGTTTTAGTGCTCGACGTACTCGACGAGCACGCCGCCCGTCGATTTCGGATGCAGGAAAGCGACGTCGTGGCCCCACGCGCCAGGTCGCGGTTCGTCGTCGATGAGTTCGACCCCGTGCTCGCGGGCCGTCTCCAGCGCGCCATCGATGTCCTCCGTTCGGAGTGCGGCGTGGTGGATACCCGCCCCGTGACGGTCGAGGTAGCGCGAGACGGTTCCCTCCTCTATCGGTTCGAGCAGTTCAAAGTAGCTCCCCTCGAAGTCGAGGAAGACGACTTTCAGGCCGTCGAACTCCTCCTCGTGAGCGACGGGTGCGCCAAAGAGCGCGCTGTACCGGTCGGCCAGTTCGTCGGCGTTCTCGGTGGCGACGCCGAGGTGGTCGATTCGCATGCTTGCAACTCGTCGTCGGTCGGTTTAACTACCGTGAAACGCCTCCGTCGGTTCGAACGTCACACCGCCGTCCCGGGCTGGTACTCCCCGAACACGTCCCGAAGCACGTCGCAGATTTCGCCGACCGTGGCGTAGGCTTTCACCGCGTCGACGATGTACGGCAGGAGATTATCGCTACCCTCCGCGGCGTCGCGGAGCGCGGCCAACTTTGCCTCGACCGCTTCCTCGTCGCGCTCCTCCCGAACCTCGTTCAGACGGTCTATCTGCCGGCGTTCGTCCTCCTCGGTGACCTCTTGGATGTCCATCTCGGGCTCTTCGTCCACCTCGAACTCGTTGACGCCGACGATGATTCGCTCGCCCGCCTCGACCTCCTGTTGGCGGTCGAACGCCACGTCCTGGATCTGGCGCTGCACCCACTGGCTTTCGATGGCCTGGAGCATCCCACCCTTCTCGTCGACGGTGTCGATGAGGTCGAACGCCTCCGCTTCGAGGTCGTCCGTGAGCGCTTCGACGTAGTAGCTTCCGGCGAGGGGGTCGATGGTGTCGGCGGCACCGCTCTCGTGGGCAAGGATCTGCTGGGTGCGGAGCGCGGTTCGAACGCTCTTTTCGGTCGGGAGCGCCAGCGCCTCGTCTTTCCCGTTCGTGTGGAGACTCTGCGTGCCGCCGAGGACGGCGGCGAGCGCCTGATACGCGACGCGGACGACGTTGTTCTCGATCTGCTGGGCGGTCAGGGTGGAGCCCGCGGTTTGCGTGTGGAATTTGAGCTGCTTCGATTTCGGGTTCTCCGCGCCAAATCGTTCCTCCATGATGGTCGCCCACATCCGCCGGGCGGCGCGGAACTTGGCGACCTCTTCGAGAATGTCGTTGTGCGCGTTGAAGAAGAACGAGAGTTGCGGGGCGAACTCGTCCACGTCCAATCCGGCGTCGAGGGCGGCTTCGACGTACTCGATTCCGTTGCCGAGCGTGAAGGCGAGTTCCTGCGCCGCGGTCGCGCCCGCCTCGCGGACGTGATAGCCCGAGATCGAGATGGTGTTGAACTTCGGCGTCTCCTCGGCGCAGAACTCGAAGATGTCGGTGATGATGCGCATCGATGGCTCCGGCGGGTAGATGTACGTGTTCCGGGCGATGTACTCCTTCAGCAGGTCGTTCTGGATGGTGCCCCGGAGCTGTTCGCGGGGAACACCCTGCTCATCGCCGACCGCGATGTACATCGCCAGCAGCACCGAGGCGGGCGCGTTGATGGTCATCGACGTGCTCACCTCGTCCAGCGGGATTCCGTCGAAGAGCGTCTCCATGTCCGCCAGCGAGTCGATTGCCACGCCGGACTTTCCGACCTCGCCGGCCGACATCTCGTCGTCGGAGGTGTACCCCATCTGCGTCGGCAGGTCGAACGCGACCGAGAGGCCGCTCTGCCCGTTATCGAGCAGGTAGTGGTAGCGTTCGTTCGTCTCCTCGGCCGTTCCGAAGCCGGCGTACTGGCGCATCGTCCACAGTCGTCCGCGGTACATCGTCGGGTAGACCCCGCGCGTGTAGGGGTCTTCGCCGGGGAAGCCGAGGTCGTCATCGTAGTCCGCGTCGGCCACGTCGTTCGGCGTGTAGAGTCGTTCGACCGTCTGCCCGTCCGTGTCGGTCGTGAACTCCTCTTTCCGCTCGCCGAAGCGCTCCAACGTGGGTTCGAGCGTCTCGTCCTCCCAGTCGTCTTTCTCCCGGCGGATCGCTTCGAGGTCGTCCGCATCGAACATTGTCTGAATCGTTGCGGTGCTGAGCCTTAAGAGTTGAGAGACGCTCGTCTCCGCCGACCGAGTCCTCGATTCGAATCGGTGCGTCCGGCCGAGTCGTTAGCTTCAGGGGATTTAAGAGCGCATCCGGACTGGGTAGATGTAATGAGCGACAATGAACAGGAACTCGGGATAACCAAAAGCAAACAGCACGAAACCGGGGACTGGTACGCCGAAGTGGTACTGAAGGCTGGACTCGCGGATTACGCCCCTATGGGCGGGTTCATCATCACCCGTCCCCGGGGGTACGCCCTCTGGGAGGGCGTGCAAAACCACCTCGATTCGTGGTTCAAGGAGACGGGGTCGCAGAACGCCTACTTCCCCGCGCTCATCCCTGAGAGCTACCTCGAACGCGAGAGCGACATCGTTGAGGGGTTCGACCCCGAGGTGGCGTGGGTGACCCACGGCGGCCACGACGAACTTGAAGAGCGACTCGCGTTCCGACCCACCAGCGAGAGCATCATCACGCCCTTCATGAGCCAGTGGGTGCGAAGCCACCGCGACCTCCCCCTTCGACTCAACCAGTGGTGTAGCGTCATCCGGTGGGAGGCGACCGACACGAAGCCGTTCTTCCGCACCAAGGAGTTCCTCTGGCAGGAAGGCCACACCGCCCACGCGACTGAAGAGGAGGCGTGGGACGAGACGATGACCCGCCTCGGGCAGTACGCGCGCCTCTACGAGGACGTGCTCGCCGTCCCCGTCATGCGCGGTCGCAAGCCCTCACACGACAAGTTCCCCGGCGCGGACACTACCACAACGGTGGAGGCGCTCATGCCCGACGGAAAGTCGGTGCAGGGCGGCACGAGCCACTACCTCGGGCAGGGCTTCGCGGAGGCCTATGACCTCCTGTTCACCGACGAGAACGAGGACGAGCGGGTGGCCCACACCACCTCGTGGGGACTGTCGTGGCGGGCGCTCGGGGCGCTCATCATGACCCACAGCGACGAGCAGGGATTCGTCTGCCCGCCCACTCTCGCGCCCGAGCAGGTCGTCATCGTCCCCATCTGGCAGGAGGAGAACCGCGAGGAGGTGCTCTCCTACGCGGCCAACGTCGCGGACGACCTCGAAGACGCCGGCGTCCGCGTCGAACTGGACGACCGCGACGAGCGCAACCCTGGTTTCAAGTTCAACGAGTGGGAGCTGAAGGGCGTCCCTGTCCGCTTCGAGATCGGCCCGAACGAGGTCGAGGACGACGAAGTGACGGTCGTCCACCGACCCGACAGCGAATCGGTCGCGGAGAGCCGCGTCGGTATCGCCGACGCAGTTCGAGACCATTTCGACGCGGTGTATGACAAACTATACGAATCGGCCGAAGAGAACCTCGAAGCGAACATCCGCGAGGCCGACTCCCGCGCCGACATCCTCGGTACCATCGGTCAGCACGGCGGCTACGTGAAAGCCCCGTGGTGCGGCGACGAAGCGTGTGAAACCGAAATCAAGAAGCCGATTTCCGCGGAGATCGTCATGGTTCCCCTCGACCGCGACGAAGAACCCATCGGCGACGAGTGTGCCGTCTGCGATGACGAGAGCGAGGAGACGGCGTACTTCGCCAAGACCTACTGAGTCCTCAGCGTTCTCCGTTTTAAATCGTGGCCGAACGCTCGCGCGATTTCGAAGCGGTTCGCCAGTCCGTGCGACGGTGTTCGAACACCGACGACCGGTGATGAAGGAATGCGACGATTTACGGTGTCTTCCGCGGAAAGCGCGACTGCTATCTTCGAATGCGGATGTGAAAAGAAAATTATTTAGCGATTCGACTGGGGTTTTCACACGACTTATTGAGGAAACTTGGGACAATCGCTTCGAACGACACGTATTGCAATCCATAGAATCTAGATTTAACCAACTTCATAATTCTTAGCAAAGTTTTAGAAACTCGGCTACGATTGGTTGGATATGGCAGACGTCAATCTGGACGAAAAGGACTTCAAAATCCTTCGATGGCTCGACAGAGAAGGTGACATCGACGTGGACGAAGTGAGCGACGAACTCGGAATCAGCACTTCGACGGTGTACTACCGACTCGATAAGTACCGCAAACAGGGTATCCTGTCGGGAACCGTCTCGAAACTCGACGCCCGCGAACTCGGACTCGAACTCACGGCCATCACGGAGATTCGGAGCGAGTACGGCCCGGACTACGAGGATATCGGCGAGAATCTATGCGATATCTCGGGCGTGCAGACCGTCTACTTCATGCTCGGCAATAAATCGTTCACCATCATCGCCCATCTACGCGACCACGACCACCTGCAAGATTACATCGACAACATCATCCACACCGACGGCGTCGAACACTCTTCGACGCAGATCGTGTTGCGAACGTTCAAGGACGAATCGCGGCTTCTCGTCAACTACGACGAAGACGACCTAGAGGCGCTCATCGAAGACGAGTAGCGAATAATGTCTGGGCATTCATGGCATTTAACCCGGATATCGGAATCAATTGAACATAAATAGAGCGATAAACAGTTTATTTTGGTTACTATCTCCGTGCTATTCCATCGTTTACTCACTATATAAGGTGATAGTATTGACAATAGCATTCATTTAGACCTTCAGGAGTAATCTCTTATACCGCCTAGCCATGCGGTCACACAATGACTCACGGACTCGCCGACCCGACTGACCAGCGGTCGAACTGTGGTGTCGGTATCGTCATGGATCTCGATGCCGACGCCAGCCACGAGATAGTATCCGACGGCGTCTCGTTGCTCGCCAACCTCGAACACCGCGGAACCACGGGTGCGGAAGCGAACACCGGAGACGGTGCCGGCATCCTCGTCCAACGACCGGACTCCTTTTTCGCGGCGGAACTCGATTGCGACCTTCCGGAGACGTACGCCGTCGGACAACTGTTTCTCCCGCACGACGAAGATGTCCGCCGCGAACTGCGACGAATCGTCGAGGAGGTCTTCGAGGCGGAGGGACTGACGGTGTTCCACTGGCGCGCGGTTCCGACCGACAACGCCGACCTCGGCGAGACGGCGCTCGATTCGGAACCCGCGGTCGTTCAGTGTTTCATCCGGCCATCGACGGATCGGACGACCGAAGCGTTCGACCGAAGCCTGTACGTCGCGCGGCGCGTCCTGGAGAAGGAAGTCGAGACGCGCGACGACGAACTCTACGTCTGTTCGCTCGACCGGAAGACGCTGGTCTACAAGGGACTGCTGACGGGCGAGCAGCTCCCACGGTACTACCCCGACCTCGCAGACGAGCGGTTCGAGTCCACCCTCGCCATGGTCCACGCACGGTTCTCGACGAACACGCTCGGCGCGTGGCACCTCGCACACCCCTACCGTCGCGTCGTTCATAACGGCGAGATCAACACCATCCGGGGGAACGTAAACTGGATGGCGGCGCGCCAGACCGACCTCGAGAGCGAGCGCCTCGGCGAGGACGTAGACCGTATCACGCCCGTCACACACGCTGACCAGAGCGACACCGCCATCGTCGACAACGTCCTCGAACTCCTCTTACAGGACGGCCGCGACCTGCCACACGCCCTCCGGATGCTCGTGCCGGAAGCGTGGCGCGAGCGTACTGACGGCGACCGACGAGCGTGGTATGACTTCCACGCCTCGCTGGTCGAACCGTGGGATGGCCCCGCTCTCGTCGCCGCGACCGACGGCGAGCGCGTCGGCGCAGTGCTCGACAGAAACGGTCTCCGACCCTGCCGGTACGACGTGACGGAAGATAACCGACTCGTCGTGGCGAGCGAAGCCGGTGCGCTCGACACCCCCGACGAGGAGATCGTCGAGCGCGGTCGTCTCCAGCCCGGACAGCTCTTCCTCGCCGACCCCGAGGCGGGACGGGTCGTCTCCGACGAAGAGGTGTTCGACGACCTGACTGACGAGAAGTACGCCGAGTGGGTGGAGCGAGAGCAACTATATCTACCCGACGTCGCCGACCCCACCCCCGACGAGCTACCGGGGTCGCTTCGCGCCCGGCAAGTGGTCTGGGGGTACACCCACGACGAACTGACCGAACTCCTCGAACCGATGGCGAACGACGGCAAAGACCCGGTCGGGTCGATGGGCGACGACACGCCGCTCTCCGTGCTCTCGGAGTTCGACCGCCCGCTGTTCTCCTACTTCAAACAGCTGTTTGCGCAGGTGACGAACCCGCCGTTGGACTACATCCGCGAGGAACTAGTGACGAGCCTCGAAACCCGGCTCGGTCGCCAGCGCAACCTCCTCTCCGAGTCGCCGGCCCACGCTCGACAGCTCGTCCTCGACTCGCCGGTACTGACCGACCCGGAGCTGGCCACGGTGAAAGAGGCGGGTCTCCCGACCGAGGTCGTGGACATCACGTTCGACCCCGAAACCGACCTCCGAGAGGCGATTGACCGAGTCAGACGCGAGGTTCGCGCCGCGGTCGAAACCGGCGCCGAAATCGTCGTCCTCTCCGACCGAAGGACGGGCGACAACCGCGCTCCGATTCCGTCCCTGCTGGCGACCGGCGCGGTGCACCACCACCTCGTCCGGGAGGGGCTTCGAACCCGAACCGGACTCGTGGTCGAATCCGGCGACCCCCGAACCGTCCATCACCTCGCCACCCTCGTCGGCTACGGCGCGGGAGCGGTCAACCCCTACCTCGCGTACCAGACTATCGCGGATCTGGTGGCGGGGCCGGACGGCGCGGAGGAATCGGAGGCCGTCGAGGCCTACGTCTCCGCGCTAGAGGCGGGATTGCTGAAGACGACGGCGAAGATGGGTATCTCGACGGTCGAAAGTTACCGAGGGGCGCAGGTGTTCGAGGCGGTCGGTCTCGACGGCGAGTTCGTCGCGGAGTACTTCGAGGGCACCGAGAACCGAACCGAGGGCATCGGCATCGAGGAGATAGAAGAAGACGTGCTCGCGCGTCACGAGGCGGCGTTCGAGGACGAGTCGAGCATCGACCGACAGGGCGAGTTCGAACACCGCTCGAACGGTATCTATCACCAGTGGAACCCGAAGACGGTCGGCGCGCTCCAGCGCGCGGTCAGGCAGGAGAGCGACGAGGAGTACGGGGAGTTCGCCAGCGCGATAAACGACCAGCAAGAACGACTTCAGACGCTCCGGGGACTGCTCGATTTCGACGCCGACGGGCGCGAGTCGATTCCCCTCGACGAAGTCGAACCCGTAGAGGACATCGTGAAACGCTTCTCGACGGCGGCGATGAGCCTCGGCTCGCTGTCGCCCGAAGCTCACGAGAACAACGCCGTGGCGATGAACCGAATCGGTGGGAAGGCGAACACCGGCGAGGGCGGCTCGCCGCCCGAGCGATTCGACACCGAACGCGAATGTTCGGTGAAACAGGTCGCCAGCGGACGGTTCGGCGTCACGAGCCGATACCTCCAAGCGGCGGACGAACTCCAGATAAAGATGGCGCAGGGGTCGAAACCGGGAGAAGGCGGCCACTTACCGGGGAAAAAAGTGAACGAGACGATAGCCCACGTCCGCCACGCCACTCCTGGCGTTGGTCTCATCTCGCCGCCGCCGCAGCACGACATCTACAGCATCGAGGACTTGAAACAGCTCGTCTACGACCTGAAGGCGGCGAGCGACGGAGCCGACATCAACGTGAAACTCGTCTCAGAGGCGGGCATCGGAACCATCGCGGCGGGCGTCGCCAAGGCCAACGCGGACGTCGTCCACATCTCGGGTCACTCCGGCGGAACCGGCGCGAGTCCGCGCACGTCCATCAAGAACGCCGGACTCCCGTGGGAACTCGGCCTCGCCGAAGCGAACCAGATGCTCCGACAGACAGGGCTTCGCTCGCGCATCAAAGTCAGCGTCGACGGCGGTCTGAAAACCGGCCGAGACGTGGCCGTCGCCGCCTTGCTCGGAGCCGAGGAGTACATCTTCGGCACGGCGAGTCTCGTCACTAGCGGGTGCGTGATGGCCCGCCAGTGCCACGAAAACACCTGTCCGGTCGGCATCGCCACGCAGGACGAAGACCTCAGGGCGCGCTTCCCCGGCGAACCCGACCACGTCGTGAACTACATGACGTTCATCGCGCAGGAACTCCGCGAGTACATGGCCGAACTGGGATTCGAGACGGTCGAGGAGATGGTCGGGCGCGTGGACGCGCTTCGCCAGCGCGAGACGACCCACCCGAAGGCCCGACATCTCGACCTCTCGTCGGTGCTCGCCGCTCCCGACGACTCCGACGGACGAACCAAGACGCGGGAGCAAGACCACGAACTGGAAAAACACTTCGACCGCGACCTGCTCGCCGCCGCCCGCCCCGCCCTCGACGACGGGCGAGCGGTCGAACTCGAACGGTCGATTTCGAACCGCGACCGGGCCGTCGGCGCGCTGCTCTCGGGGCGCATCTCTGCGAAACACGGCACGTCGGGGCTTCCCGACGGAATCATCACCTGCCGCCTCGAAGGCACCGCGGGCCAGAGCTTCGGCGCGTTCTGCCAGTCGGGCGTCGACCTGTTCCTGACCGGAGCCGCGAACGACTACGTCGGCAAGGGTCTCTCCGGCGGTCGCATCGTCGTGCGGACGCCCGATGACGCGGGCTACGACGCCGAAAACGTCCTCGTCGGCAACGTCGCACTCTACGGCGCGACCGCGGGCGAGGCGTACGTCAACGGCGTCGCCGGGGAACGATTCGGCGTCCGAAACAGCGGAGCGAAAGCGGTCGTCGAGGGCGTCGGCGACCACGGCTGCGAGTACATGACCGGCGGCGTAGTGGTCGTGTTGGGCGACACCGGCGAGAACTTCGCCGCCGGGATGACCGGCGGCGTGGCCTACGTCCTCGACGGCGGGACGTTCGAGGAGAACGTCAACGACGGAACCGTATCGCTCTCGGACGAGTTGGACGACCGCGACGAGGCCGTGCTCCGGCGCTTGGTCGAGAATCACGCCGCCGGCACCGGGAGCGAGAAGGCGCGGGCGCTGTTGGAGAACTGGGAGACGGCGAAAGAACGGTTCGTGAAGGTCATGCCCGACGCCTACCGGCGTGCCATCGTGGACGGCCAAGAGGACGTTCGCACCTCGCCGCCCAGTTCGGTGTCGGCGGGCGGGCAGTCGTCGGGGTACGAAGTCGTCTCGGACGACTGAGCACGGTCGGACATCGAAGACGGTCGGACGACGGAGACGGGGTGGACGATTAAAGGTACGCCGCGTCCCACCGCGTCGCCTTACGCTTGTTTCCGCACTTGTTGCACTCGATTCGCTCCATGCTGTCCATCGAGTTGTCGAACGACTCGCAGTTCGAGCAGAAGTACCCGTAGCGGTTCTTGGCCGCCTCGTCGGTGAACACGACGAAGAACGGGGCTTTCGAGCCGCGACTGCTCTCTGCGCGGTTGATGTAGAGGGTTTGACCTTCGACCTCTCGGGGCTCCAGCACCGTCTTGTCGGTTTCCGTGTAGACGTTCTCCGTGTAGGTTTGGTCGCCGATCGTCGCTGTTCGCTCGCTCACCTTCTCGAAACCGTGTTCCCGATAGAACTCGTTGCCCACCTCGTTGTCGGCGAGCACTAGTCCCGAAAGCGTCTTGACGCCTTTCTCCGTGAGAACCTCCTGCGTTCGCCCGAGGAGCGCGGTTCCGACGCCCCCGCCCCGGTAGTCAGGGTCGACGTGCAGCCAGAGGATGTTGCCCTCCGGAACGTCCGGAAGCATGTCGCTCTGCGTGAAACCGACCACGTCGCCCCCTTCGAGCGCGACGAGAAACAGCATCCCGCGGCTCTGGAACTCGGATTCGAGGCTCTTGTCGGAGAACCACTCCTCGACGGCGTGGTCGATGACGTCCTCGTCCAAAAAGTGACTGTACGTCGACGCGAGCGACCGTGACGCTACATCTCGAATACCGGACATGTCTTCGGTTCGTGCTTCGCGTACCTGCATATGTAGACTACTCCCGCGCGGAAGTTAAACATTGTACCGGCCACCGTCCTCCCGGCCACCTTCCGCCTTCGGTAGCGTTTTGCCACAGTACGTGCGTGTCCCGATATGGATACTGCACTCGTCATTGGGGGGACGCGATTCATCGGTCGCCACCTCGTGACCGACCTGCTGGACGACGGCTACGACGTGACCCTCTTCAATCGCGGCAATCACGACAACCCCTTCGCAGAGACCGAGGGCGTCGACCATTTCGAGGGCGACCGGACGAACGACACGGCCCTCGAACGGGCCGCAGAGACGGTCGATCCGGACATCGTCGTGGACTGTGTGGCGTACAAGCCGCACGACGTATGCGCCGCGACGGAGATATTCGCGGACGTGGACGGCTACGTCTACATCTCCAGCGGGAGCGCCTACGCGAGCGAGGAGATTCCCAAGCGCGAGGGCGAGACGGAACTCTGCGACTGCACGTCCGAGCAGGCCACGGACGACTCGCACGACACCTACGGCCCGCGGAAGGCGGGGGGCGACCGTGCCGTCTTCGAGGCCGCCGAGCGCGGCGTGAACGCGATGAGCGTCCGCCCGTGCATCGTCTACGGCCCCCACGACTACACCCAGCGCCTCGATTTCTGGCTCGACCGCGTGAACGACTACGACCGACTGCTCGTGCCCGGCGACGGCCAGAACATCTGGCACCGCGCCTACGTCGAGGACGTGGCGAGCGCCCTGCGAATCGTCGCGGAGCGCGGCGAACCGGGCGAGGTGTACAACGTCGGCGACCGCCGACTCGTCACGATGGACGAGATGGTCGGACTCATCGCGGACACCTTCGACACCTCGGTCGAACTCGTCCACGCCAGCGACCGCGAACTATCCACGGCGGGTCTCTCGGTGGACGATTACGTCCTCTACCGGGACTACCCGCACGTCCTCGATACGAACAAACTCGCTTCGCTCGGGTGGGATTCGACGCCCGTCGAGGAAGCGATGGCTCGAACCGTCGACGAGCATCTGGAGAGCGATCGCGACGGGAGCGAGCACGACCCCGGACGCGAGAAAGAAGAGCGAGTTCTCGGTGTTTTAGAGACGATTTGAGGGGGGCGTATCGACCTCTGTTGAGGAAGAACGGCTCGTCTCAGCAGTTCAGGTCGATGACGGTTCCGACGGCAGCACCCCGCCGATACCGAGTAGCAAGCCGAGAAACATCACTCAAATCCCGGATTCCGCGAAGAACCCGGTGCTGTTGGTGGCGAGGAATCCTCCGAACACGACGAGTAACAACCCGAGTTGATACCAGCGAGATACCATGCCGAAAACAGATAGTTCGATGGTATACATGTATCTACAGTTCGCCTACGTCGTCCGCTTTACTTCAGAATGGGGGGGAACAGTGAAAGCGGTGTTACGGATCCGAAAATCATATGCTCGGGAGACGTGCCTCCTGGTGCACTCCGAATCTCGTGACCGCCGAGGACGAACCGGAGCACCGACCCCGCCCGAACGCAGTCCCCTCGTTCGTCGCGGGAGCGGAACTGGTTTCACAGTCCCTAGACGAATGAGAGGTATGTTCGAGAAAACGACGTGGATACGTCTTCCGCGGAACGTGGTGGTGGGCCACGGGGTTCTCTCGGAAACGGTGGACGCCATATCCGAGCTACACCTCCACGGCGACCCCCTCCTCGTGACCAGCCCGACGCCCAACGAGGTGGCAGGCCAGCGCGTCGTAGAGCAGTTCGAGGACGCGGAAATCGACGTGAAGACGGTCGTCATCGAGGAAGCGAGTTTTGCCGTCGTCCAGCGAGTCATGGAGGCGGCCCGCGAGGTGGACGCGGGCTACCTCGTCGGCGTCGGCGGCGGGAAGGCCATCGACATCGCCAAGATGGCGAGCGACGAACTGGGCCGGGGCTTCGTCTCGATTCCGACCGCGGCGAGCCACGACGGCATCGTCAGCGGTCGCGGCTCGGTTCCGGAGAAGGACACCAGACACAGCGTTGCCGCGGAACCGCCGCTCGCGGTGGTCGCCGACACGGAGATACTCGCCGACGCGCCGTGGCGACTCACCACGGCTGGCTGCGCCGACATCATCAGCAACTATACTGCGGTCAAGGACTGGCGACTCGCCAATCGGCTCCAGAACGTCGAATTTTCCGAGTACGCCGCCGCACTCTCGGAGATGACCGCCGAGATGCTGGTTGACAACGCCGGTTCCATCAGACCCGGCCTCGAAGAATCGGCATGGGTGGTCACCAAGGCGCTCGTCTCTTCCGGCGTCGCCATGAGCATCGCCGATTCCTCACGTCCGGCTAGCGGCGCGGAGCACCTCTTCTCGCACAAACTCGACCGAATCGCGCCCGGCGCAGCACTCCACGGTCATCAGGTCGGCGTCGGCTCCATCGTCATGGAGTACCTCCACGGCGGCGACTGGCGCGGCATCCGCGATGCGCTGGCGACCCTCGGCGCGCCGACGACGGCGGACGAACTCGGCGTCGACGCCGAAACCGTCGTCGAGGCGCTCACGACGGCCCACGAAATCCGCGACCGCTACACGATTCTCGGAAACGGGATGAACGAGGCCGCGGCCGTCGAGGCGGCGGAAAGAACCGGTGTGATTTAGTCGGCTATTTTGTGGGTTCGGTCGGTTTCAGCCTAGGTCGACGCGCTGGAACCGCCAGTAGCCGAGCGCGACCGGAACGACCAGCCAGGCGAGGAGGATGACCACCAGGAACCACTCTTGGAGATAGAAGGGGATGTCCCCGCCGAGCATCTGCTCGATCTGGGTCGCGGTGTTCGGATTTACGAGATGCGTCGAGAGGGTCGAGTAGGCGTTCTTCGGGTTTATCATCTGAACGAAGAAGTACCACGCCGGAAGTCCCTGCATGACGGTCGGCATTCCTCCTTCGACGACGTAGTAGACGCCCAGCGGAACGAAATCCCAGATTAGTTGGAAGATGAAAAACAGCCCTATCGCGCCCGCCATCGCCCGCGACCGGGTCGCCATCATCGCCGAGAAGCCGACGGCGATGCCGACGAACACCAATCCGAAGAACAGGGTGTTCAGGCCGAGCAGGGCGAACTCGACGACCGGAAGCGAGCCGTGCTGGACGAGCAACACGACTGCTCCCGCGAGGAACGCGACGACGGTCGCCACGGCGACGACGGTCGCGCGGCCGAGCAGCTTTCCGAGCACCACGTCTCGCCGGGTGTGAGGAAGTCCGAGCAGTATCTTGATGCTCCCGGACTCGCGTTCGCCCGCGATGGCGAGGTACGCGACGACGAGCGCGGCGAGCGGAACTATCATTGCCGCCGGTGCGCCGAGCCACTGCAGCGCCTCGCTTGCCCTCTGCTGGTCGAGTACGACGCCGGCCGCGTACATCCCGCCCGCCGTCGTCAGCACGAACAGGGCGGTGATAGCCCAGAGCATCTTCGAGCGCGCCGCGTCCTCAAAATCCTTGCGCGCGACGACCGCCCAACTCATGCTTCCACCTCCGATTCGATCCGCTGACTGTCGGATTGGGTGGTGTAGGTTTCGAAGAGGTCTTCGAGCGAGGACTCCTTCGTCGTGATGTCGGTGACGCTCGCCCCGGCCTCTTCGACACGGTTGATGACCTTCGCTTTCGCGCTCGATTCGGTGTACGATACGGAGATTCGGTCGCCGTCGACCGCGACGTTCGTCACACCCTCGACCTCCGTGAGCGCCAGATCCGGAATGCTATCGACGGTGAGTTCCATCGTCGCGCCCGAATCGGTCGCCTCTCGCAATCCTTCGATGGTGTCCACGGTGACGAGTTTGCCCTTATTCATGATTCCCACGCGGTCGCAGACCGCCTCGACCTGTGAGAGAATGTGGCTGGAGAAGAACACGGCGGTGCCGCGGTCTGCCTCCGCGCGGATGATCTCGCGCATCTCGCGGACGCCGTGGGGGTCGAGCCCTGAGGAGGGTTCGTCCAAAATCAACAGGTCGGGATCGCCGACGAGCGCCATCCCGAGGGTGACTCGCTGGCGCATCCCTTTAGAGTAGTCGCCCGCAGGGCGAGCGGCGTCCTCCGCCGAGAGACCGACCCGGTCTAAGATATCGGCTGCATCCTCGTCGGTATCTTTCGAGTCGATGGCGAACTGGATGTGCTTGTGCCCGGAGAGGCGCCCGTAGAGATCGAACGCGTCGGGGAGGATGCCGATGCGCTCGTGGATCGCTTGCGTCTCCTCTTGGGCGTCGTAGCCGAGCACCGTGGCGCTCCCGGCGGTCGGTCGGACGTAGTCCAATAGCATGTTGATGGTCGTCGACTTCCCCGACCCGTTCGGGCCGAGGAAACCGAAGACTTCCCCTTCCTCGACGGTCAGGTCGAGGTCGGAGACGGCGACTACGTCGCCGAATCGCTTGGTCAGGGACTTCGTTCGGATGGCGGCCATAACCTCCGATTGTAGCCTCTTCCATTTAAAATTACGTTGACGTGACATACCACGGCACGGTCATCCGAGGTCGGCGCGGTCGAACGACAGATAGCCGAGCACGAGGGGGACGACGAGCCACGCACCGAGCACGACCAGCATAAACCACTCTTCGAGATAGAACGGGACGGTCGCGTTCCGTCCGAGCGTGCGGAAGAAGTAGATCGGATGCTCCGTGAAAACGAGCCCCGCGGCGCGCTGGAAGGCGTAGGGAGGGCTGACGAGGTAGACGAACTCGTATATCTGCGGGCTGAGGCTCAGCCCGAGCGTGTCCTCGGTGACGAACTGAAGCGCTTTCGACGGTGAGATCTGCGGTACCGTCCAGAGAACGTTGAAGACGAAGAACACGCCGACCGAACTCGCCATTGCGCGCGACCGCGACGCGCAGGCCGCCGAGAGACCGACCGCGATGCCGATGTACGTAACCGTGAAGAACGACAGCAACAAGAAGAACTGTGCGAATACGACGAAATCGACGGAGTCAAGCATCGCCACGTCGAACGCACTAGCGACGCCGAACGCGAGGACTAACCCGACGGTGACGACGAGGGAGCGGCCGACGAACTTCCCGACGACGAGGTCGAGACGCGTGTTCGGAAGCCTCAGAAGGTATTTGATGCTCCCCGACTCGCGTTCCCCGGCGATGGAGAGGTACGCGATAATCAGGGCACTGATGGGAACGATGAAGATTCCGATCATCGAGACGAGCCGAAGGACGTTCGTCATGGTGACGTACGACGGAGCGACGTAGACGCTGAGCGCCAACACCACCACGTAGAGGGAGACGAGCGCGACGGTTCGGTCGACTTCGTCCACGTCGCGCCGGTTCCGGACGAGGGGAACGTCGCACTGCTCGTCCGCATCTACGTCCTCCCGAACGAGTGGGGCTCCGGTCTCGGCACCCGGCTACTCAACCGCGTCGAGCGACGGTTGCGCGACGGGGGCGTCGAACGACTCCGATTGAGCGTCTTCGCCGACAACGAAGTCGGCGTCGGATTCTACGAATCTCGCGGCTTCCAACGCATCAAGGAACGCGAAGCGGAGGGGTTCGGCGTCGCCGAGTACGTGTACGAGAAAGCGTTGTAGATCGTTCGTCGTCGTCAGTCGTTGCCCGTCGCCGTGGAACCGGGCCGGATTCGGTCGAGTCGTCGCGAGACGGACGGATAAGTCGAGAGCAGTTCGTTCGTCCTACCGACGCTCCGGGGAAAGAGGCTCAACTCCGTGAGGTCGACGAGCGCGTTGGACATCGCCGACTCGCTGGTCGCTCGGGCGGCGTATCGATCCGCATCGTGCTCCAACCGTCTGGACAGCGCACGGAAAAAGAGCCAGAACGGGACGGCGAGCGCGAGGCAGTGGAATCAGTACCCGACGTTCGTCGTCAGCAGGGCCACCGCGACCGCGAGTGCCCCGCTCACGAGCGCCACTTTCAGTCGAAGGTGGTGCCGACGATGGTGCGCCCGCTCGTGTTCGACGACCGCGGAAACGGCTTCCGGCGCGAGCTCCGACAGCAGATACGACGTCGGATAGATGGCCCGATATCCCAATAGGATACCGACCGCCAAGCCGCTCGCGATTTTCGTTCGTTCGGTCTCCAGTATTGCGATTCGAATTCCGTCCTCTCGAATCCCGATACGGGCGCGTTCTTCCGGGTTGAGTTCCCCCGTTTCGTTCGCCAGTTCGACGATGAAGGGTTCTACCGCACCGATGGCGGCGTACGCAATACCGACAACGAGGCCAGCCGCGAGCCTCGCCGGTGCGGATTCGGCGAGCCACCAGAGGTGGAGCCGAACCCCGACGCTCACCGCGTAATCGGCCGAAAACCGCCGAGTGGCGGAGCGCAGTGGTTCGTCGGTGCCGCGGACTCGTTGCACCGCGGCGTACGAAATGAGGTACACCACCAAGCCGTGACGAACCACGGGCTGACCGCGAGTACGGTGAGGAGGACGAGTAGTCGGCTGAACCGGACGGTGAGAATCGGCAGTTCGAGAGCGGTCGGTAACGAGTCGCCGACGCCGGGCAGCAGGCTCATCACGAAGAGTATCGCGCAGAGAACGATGTAGCCGAACTGCGAGACGGCCGTGATACGGCCGATAGCTCGCTTCGCATCGCTGTTCCAGAGGACGATTCGGGTGCCTCACGCGAACACCGCAGTCGCGCCGACGAGCAGTAGAATCCACAGATAATAGAGCGCCAGTGAATTGACATTATCTGATATATGAGGAGAAACGATAGTACACGTGGTTATAAAACCTTCGCCATAGGAGACGTCGGCTGGTGTCCTCGTCTCAGACGTGTTCGTCCAAAAACTCGGCTATCGTCGTGTACGCCTTGATGCGGTTCTCCAGTTTCGAGAAGCCGTGCCCCTCGTCCGGGAAGACCAGTTTCTCGACCGGAACGCCCCGTTCGGCGGCCTCATCGGCTATCTGTTCCGCCTCCCCAACCGGGACGCGGGGGTCGTTCTCACCGTGGAGGACGAGCAGTGAAGCCTCGATGCTCCGGACGTTGTTGATAGGGCTGACCGATTCGAGGAACTCCCGGTCGTCTTCGAGCGACCCGTACTCGGCTTCCCGCAACTCCCGCCGCCAGTCACCCGTGTTCTCCAGGAAGGTGACGAAGTTGGCGATGCCGACGATATCCACCCCGGCGGCCCAAAGGTCGGGGTACTCGGTCAGTGCCGCGAGCACCATGAACCCGCCGTACGAGCCGCCCATGGCGACGATGCGGTCAGGGTCGACGACGCGCTGGTCGTGGAGCCACTCGACACCCGCCTCGATATCCGCCACCGAATCCATCCGTTTTTCCACATCGTCCAGATGGGAGTACTCCTTGCCGTATCCGGACGAGCCGCGGACGTTCGGCTCGAAGACGGCGTAGCCGCGATTCAGGAAGTACTGCTTGGTCGGGCTGAACGACGGCCTGCGCTGGGACTCCGGCCCGCCGTGGATATCCACGATAACGGGCGTCTCGCCCGGCGTCGCGTCCTCCGGCACAGAGAAGAACGCCGGAATCTCCCGGTCGTCGAAGCTCTCGAAGTGGACGAGTTTCGGGCGGACGAACGTTTCGGGCGGGATTCCGGCGGTGGAGGCGTCCGTCCAGCGTTCGGCGGTGCCGGTCTCGGTTTCGACCACGTAGACGTTCTCGTTGGTCGTGCTTCCGGTGACGGTGACCGCGAACCGCTCCGCGTCAGGGTCGAAGCTCACGCCGCCCGCGATGCCCCGTGGGAGGTTCGGCGTCGGGAACTCGCGGATGGTCGTCTCGCCGGTCAACTCGCCGACCGTGAGTTCGGTGTAACCGTCCTCGTTGCGTGAGTAGACCAGTCGCCCCGTGTTCTCGTCGAGCGTGACGCCGTCGACGTTCCACTCGCCGCCTTCTTCGACGACCTCGATATCTCCCGAATCGAGGTCGAGGCGCGCGAGGTATGTCGTGTCGCTCCCCTCGTCCGTGACGAGGTAGAGCGCGTCGCCGTCCGGCCCCCAGTTGACGCTCCGGTATCGAACGTTCCCATCGTGCGAGGTGACATGTTCGACGTCACCCGACTCGATATCGAGGACGTGGAGGTCTTGGTCGAACGAGGAGTGCGATTCGACCACCGCGAGTCGGTCGTCGTCCGGACTCCACCCCGCGACCGAGAGCCAGCCGTCTCCTTCGTGCACCAATTCGGCGTTGCCTCCGGTTTCGTCGCGGTCTTGCACGTACACGTCGAAGACGGCGTGGTTTCGGCGGTTGGACGCGAACGCGAACCGCGACCCGTCCGAGTTCCAACCGCCCCAGCGGTGCTTGGCGTCCGGCGTCTCCGTGAGGGGCGTGATGATCTCGCCGTCGCCGTCGAGTCGGAAGAGCTGCTGGCGCTCGTTGCCGCCCTCGTCCATCCCGAAGATCAGTTCGTCCTGCTCGGGCGACCACGACGCGAAGGTGACTCGTTCGTCGTAGAACGTGAGTTGGTCGGGCCACGTTTCCGGGTCGTCCAGTCGCCACACCTGCGGAACGCCCGTCACGTCCAGCAGAAAACTCAGCCGCTCGCCGTCCGGGCCGAACGAACCGCCGTACGCGCTTCGGACGTTTAGATACCGCTCGAAATCGTACGCCATCGTGTTCCCTTTCGATTCGGGTGTGAAAGTGTTTTGGCAAGCGGTAGCGGGCGACGTTTTAACGTCCCGAAAAAAAGTAGGATATATTACCTCTAATATTATTTAAAGGATGGAGATGCGAAGCCACAGACTTTGGAGAACCTATATGTCTATTCAAATTACGATAAATAATATATTATAGGAATACATCTTCCGATTCAAATAATGGTTCAGAGCTGATACATCAGTTCTCGTTCGACAGAGGGCAGGCGGACAGTATCATCATCACCATCAGCAAGGCGATATCCCACGTGACCGATACGCCGATGGAGGAGATGCCGCCGCTGCAGGAGACGGTCGATTGTGACGCGCTCGAAGCCCTCATCCACTCGTTCGGCGCGGACGGGATGGCCGGTATCGGGATGATGCAGTTCCCGCTTCATGGCTGTACGGTGCGCGTTGATACGACCGGGACGGTGCAAGTGTTCGACGACAATCGGCGACTACCCTCCGACGACACCGGGTGCTAGGATCGTGACCGGCGAACCGGAGCTGCTTTCGTTGGACGAGTTCGAAAAGCGTCTCAGCGAACTCGTCGAGGTGAGCGCCCGAAACGGAATCGGATTCGACCGCTTGTTGACGTTCCGCCGCTCGGGCGACGCTCCGGACGTGATGGTCGAGATCACGTATCTTCGGAAAGGGTCCGAAGAATCCGGACGATAACGTTCTCGTTTGCGTCTCTAGCCGTCATTACCGTCGAGTATCCGGCACCTAACGAGAACGCGCTCCACCTCTTTTTCGTCGGGAGATCGGTGACTCTGTCCGTCACGAAGCGAGTCCGTTCAATTCTCGGTATCATCGCGTGGAGGATGTGACGAACGGAACTGGAAGCGGAACGACGCCGGCGGGGCCGAAGGTATCGTGTCCTCGGGAAAACAGTTCAATTCCGGATTTGCTAGCCGGACAACCGTTCACGTGACGGCGACATCGGTTGATACGAACTGAACGGAGTCGTCGGTTTATGCGGCTTCTCGGCGTCCGGACGGTAATCGGGGTGGAGGAATGAATACGACAACGCAAGAGACACACGACCGGACGCAGTCGTCCGACCAGACACGGTCGCGTTCGTTTTCAGAACAGGAGGTGTACGACGCGGTGAAGAATCTGCGCCGTCGGTACGTGTTGTATCACGTCAACCGCGAGCGCCAACCCGTCGAACTGGGGGAACTCGCCGAACAGATCGCGGCGTGGGAGAACAACACCGTCGTCGAAGACGTCACGCCGGAACAGCGTAAATCGGTGTACAGCGCGCTATATCAGACGCATCTCCCGAAACTGGAGAACATCGGCATCGTCTCCTACGACCGCGAATCGAAGGAGGTGTCGTTCACCGACAGCGCAGAGAACTTCGAACTGTACCTCGCAACGGACTCGCAGACGACAATTCCATGGCACAAGCTGTATCTCGCTCTCTCGGGGGTCGGCGCGCTGTTGGTCGTCGTCGGATGGCTCGGTCTCGTTCCGTTCTCCGGGTTCCAGCTATCGGTGTTCGTTCTCGTCCTGTTCGGGATGACCGCGATGACGCACTTCTACGACCACCGCTGCTGGCAACGACGGTTCCAGGATTCGACGCCCGACCTCGCGCTAGGGTTCGGCGACGGTCGATGGTTCCAGTGACGGTGCGGGCGTTCGCGGTGCGAACCGTATGAAAGAAAACTTTTACTTTCGCGTTTCGTGGCGATGCGTATGCGCGTCGCGTTCGTCGCAGAGGTGACGGCCCAACACGAAGAGACGGGAGCAACACGCCGACTTCGGCGTACCGCGGAACTCCTCGCCGGTCGCGGTCACGACACGCTTGTCTTCTGCGCCCGGTGGTGGGACGGCGACCACGAGACGTTCGAGCAGGCGGGCGTGACGTACCGCGCGGTGACGACCGAACCGCCCGGTGAGGCTCCGTCGGGACGATTCGCACTCTCGATTCCTGGCGCGCTCCGCCGCGCGAAACTGGACGTTATCCGCGCCGCGGTGGTTCCGAAACACGTGCTGGCGGCGAAGACGGCTAGCAAACCCGCGCGCGCACTTCTCGTCGTGGACTGGTACGAGCCACCGCCCGCGGTCACGGTGACCGCATCGAAGAGTCTCCGGATGGCCGCGCGCGCCCGACGAAGTTATCACGCCATCGGAGACCGTGAAGACGCGCGTTCGGGAACTGGGCGCGAGCGCCGACGACGACCGCGTGATTCCGAACAGCATCGACATGGACGCAATCCGCGACACAGAGGTAGTCGAGGGAGCCGAGATCGACTACTCGCGCCGCCTCGACGAGGACGCCAATCCGGAGAGCCTCCTGCTCGCGCTGGCCGAACTCCGGGTCAAAGGTTGGCACGCGGTCGTCGTCGGCGACGGCCCCGAGCGCCATCGGTACAAGCGACAGGCCGCCGACCTCCCGCAGATGACGGAGAACGAGGAGTTCGCGCGGTACGACCATCGACCCTGCTGGAGCGGTACCTCGACTGCTATCGTGACGTGCAGGATTCGTTCGGTTTCTTCTGAGGGCCGATATCGGATATTTCGGGTGGCTCAGTGCCTGACAGTAGCATTCAATCTGGCTTTATATAGTCACGACCCATATAAATTGTATGGCTGCTATTGAGCTAAACAGCGTAACCAAACGGTACGGAGACGTGACCGCGCTCCGCGACGTCGATCTCGTCGTTGAGGAGGGCGAAATCTTCGGCTTCCTCGGGCCGAACGGCGCGGGGAAATCCACGACTATCGACGTACTGCTCGACTTCGTCCGGCCGACCGCCGGGAGCGCCACGGTGCTCGGCTACGACGCCCAGCGCGAGAGCCTCGAAGTCAGAAAGCGCGTCGGCGTCCTGCCTGACGCCTACCACGTCTACGACCGACTGACAGGCCTCCAGCACGTCGAGTTCGCCGTCCAGTCGAAAGGTGCGGACGACGATCCGATGGCGATTCTCGAACGCGTCGGTATCGCTGACGCCGCCGACCGGAAAGTCGGCGGCTACTCGAAGGGGATGACCCAACGCCTCGTCTTCGGGATGGCACTCGTCGGCGAACCGGAGTTGCTCATCTTGGACGAACCCTCGACCGGACTCGACCCGAAAGGTGCCCGCGAGATGCGCGAGATAATCAACGAGGAGCGCGACCGGGGCGCGACGGTGTTTTTCTCCAGTCACATCCTAGAACAAGTCGAGGCGGTCTGCGACCGCGTCGGCATCCTGATGGGCGGTGAACTGGTCGCTGTCGACACCATCGACGGACTGCGCGCCACCGTCAGCACCGAGCAGACGCTCTCCGTCAGCGTCGATACTCCGTTGGACGAGACGACGCTGGACGCGGTTCGCGCGGTTGACGGCGTTTCGCAAGCCACCGCAAGCGGGACGGCGGTCGCCGTGACACTGGAAGCCCGCTCGAAGGCGGCGGTGTTGAACACGCTCGAAGAACGCAGCGTCGGCGTCGAGGACTTCAGCACGGGGGAGACGTCGCTGGAAGAGCTGTTCATGGCCTACACCGACGGACGCTCGACCGCCAGGGTGGAGGTGTCAGCATGACCTGGGCGGTCGTCGCGCGCAAGGATTTCCAAGACGCGCGTCTCTCGAAGGCGCTCTGGGCGCTGTCGGCGCTGTTCGTCGTCTTCGCCGCGGGGATGGCGTACCTCTACGCCGAACTCCCCGGACTCGGCGGCGACGCCGGAGACCTCTCGGCGCTCGGACTTGTGTTCTTCCTCTCCGCGCCCGCCACGCTGTTCGTCTCTATCACGGCGGTCGTCCTCGCCGCCAAATCCGTCGCCGGCGAGCGCGAGAGCGGGAGCATGAAGCTCATGCTCTCGTACCCCCACTCGCGCCGCGACGTGGTGCTCGGAAAGCTCGCCGGTCGGTCGGCCGTGCTCGCGCTCCCCATCGTCCTCGGCTTCGCCGTCGCGGCGGTCGTGGTGGTTGCGAAGTATGCCACCTTCACGCCGGTCGATTACGCGCTGTTCGTCCTGCTGACGGTGCTGTACGCGTTCACCTACATCAGCATCGTCGTGGGCCTCTCGGCCACGACGGGGTCGGGTGCTCGCGCGACCGCGATGGCGATCGGGCTGTTCGTCGTGCTCGAACTCCTCTGGGACGTCGTACCGATCGGCGTCCTCTACCTGCTGGAGGGTCGTCTCGTTCCGCCGCAGGAGTTCCCGAACTGGGCGCTGTTCCTCTCGGGACTCACTCCGAGCGCCGCCTACGTGACCGCGATGGGTGCGGTGTTGCCGGAGTCGCCCACCGCCGTCCTCGGCATCGGGCCGACCGGCGACGTACCGTTCTACCTCGCCGACTGGTTTGGACTCGTCCTGTTGGTGGCGTGGGCGGACGTTCCGGTTAGTTTGGGCTACCTCAGGTTCCGCGCCGCCGACATCTAAACGCCACCGTTCTTCTTTGAATCCTTTCTTGTTCGAACATATTATCACTGATTTAAAACACTAGAAAAACTTTTTACTCACTAATTCGTGTTGTAATTTGGGGTTCAGCCATGGAAGAGAAACACACGCGACGGAACTTCCTTCGTACCGCCGGAGCGGCCGCGGTCTCGCTCCCGATCATCTCCTCGACCGCCAGCGCGGCGACCGACTTCGTCTAGCCGATGACCGGCTACATCACGTCGCCGTACGGCCCGCGCGGTAACGGCTACCACTACGGCGTGGACATCGGATACTACGGCGAAATCGGCCATCCCATCTACGCGGCGCGCAGCGGAACCGCCTACACGGCCGAAGACCCCGGCGGCTACGGAAACTACATCTACATTCAACACGACGGCGGCTACGTGTCGGAGTACGGCCACCTCAACAGTTTCGGCATCTCGCACGGTCAGTACGTCGGTCAGGGAGACTACATCGGTGGAATGGGCGCGGACGGGAACGCCCAAGGCGCGCACCTCCACTTTGAAGTCGAACGAAACGGCGGTGCAGTTTCCCTCCCCGGATACGACGGCCAGAACGTCACCGCGGGCGCTGGCATGTCGAAGGACTTCCCCGGAATCGGCGGCGATGGCGGTGGCGGCTACAGTTGGCCGATCTACTCGAACGGTGACCAAGGCGAGGCGGTGTACTCCATCCAATATCTTCTGGAACACCACGACTACAACCTCCAGTACCACGACGGGATTTACGGCTCGGAAGTGACGAGCACCGTCCAGAGTTTCCAGTCCGCAAACGGGCTGAGCGTGGACGGCGTCGTCGGCCCGAACACGTGGAGCGCGCTCATCGTGACGGTGCAGAGCGGAAGCGCCTACTGGCCGACCTACGCGGCTCAACACCACCTGCGCTACGACGAAGGCCACAGCATCGCCGTCGATGGTGTCTATGGCCCGGAAACGCAGGGTGCCATCGAGAGCTTCCAGTCCGGCGCTGGACTCACCGTCGACGGCATCGTCGGCCCAAACACGTGGCAGGCGCTCGTCGACATCGGCAACTGAGTAATCGGCGGCTTCGCAGTTCCTTTTAGAGCGCTGGGTCGTGGCGCTCGAACCAGTCAGTGAGCGTCCGCAGGCGGTGGCGGGTGCGCTCCGGCGCGCCGATGTTGTGGTGTTCGTCCGGATAGACGACGAGCTTCACGGGAACGCCCCGCTTTTTCAGGCTGACGTAGAGTTGTTTCGCCTGCGTGGGAGGACAGCGCCAATCGTTCTCCCCTGCGGTCACGAGCGTCGGCGTGTCTACCTCTCCCACTTCGGTGATGCTCGGCATGGCGCGGTAGGCGTCCGGTTCTTCCCACGGTACGCCGACGTCGTTTTCGTACCAGTGGTGTAGGTCACCCGTCCCGAACAGCGAGTAGAAGTCGTAGATGCCATGTTCAGGTGCGGCGGCCGCGAACATATCGGTTCGCGCGATGACGTGGACGGTGTTGACGCCGCCCTGCGAGAAGCCGGTGACGAACAGCCGATCGTTGTCCGCCCAGCCCTGTTGAACAGTCCACTCGACGCCCGAGATGACGTCGTCGCTCTCGCGCGGTCCCCACTCGCCGCGGATAACCTCGCTGAACTCGCGTCCGTACGACGTGCTCCCCCGGTAGTTGACCCGGAGGACGACGTAGCCCTGCCCCGTCCAGTAGCAATCGTCGAAGCCGAACCCCGGCGCGTCGTAGGCCATCGGCCCGCCGTGTATCGCGGCGACGAGCGGTCGCGGTTCGGGGTCGTCGAAGTCGAAATCCGACGGTAGATACGCGATGGCTTCCACGGTGTCGCCGTCGCTGTTCTCGAACGTGACGCGTTCGCACTGCGGCGTCTCGATATGGTCTATGAGGTCGGCGTTAATCGTCGTAAGTCGCGTCGGCTCGCCTCCCCCGTCGACGTTTTCGAGGGGTGTGGCGTACGCGTCCGCGGGTTCGCCCGGCCCGGTGAGACAGAGCGCGACGGTCGATTCCGCGGCGTCGAATGACCGTATCGTCCGGTACTCGCCCTGTCGGTCAAATACGCGTTCCGGCGCGTCGCGGGTGACGTCGAGTCGAACGAGTCACGTCCGTGCACCGTCGCCGACCGAACAAAGGAGCGTCCCATCGTCCGTCCACGTCGGCGCGCCGCGCGGGTTTCTACGTCCACGACGAATAGGTAGCTCGTGACGCCGTCGAGCCACCCCTGCCCGTCGGCCTTGTGCTGCAGGCGCTCGATTTCGACCGGCGCGTCTTCCTCTCGGCGGACCTCCAGATACTCTCGTTCCTCCTCGGTCGGGTCGCGCGCCGAGACGACGAGGCGGTCGCTCTCCGGTCCCCAATCGAACTCGCGGATGCCCCCCTCGCGGTCGGTCACCTGCCTAGTGTCGCCGCTGCGTTCGAGGTCGAACACCCACACCTGCGATTTCGGCTCGTCGGGCGCGTCGTCTTCGCGTCCGACCCGGAGCGATACGTCGCGCTCGCGGCTCGCGACGAATCCGAGTTTCGTCCCGTCCGGTGACCACTTCGGCGACCCTACGCCGGGAAGGCGCGTGAGGCGATGCGGGTCGTCGCTGGCGTCCGTCGGTACCACGAATAGCGACCGATGGTCCTCGTCGGCTTCCGTCACGACGAACGCGACACGGTCGCCGTCGGGAGAGAGAGAGCAGTCAGAAACGCGCCGTACGTCGTAGATGTCGTCCAGTTCGAGCGGGCGAACGTCCATATCACTGCCGTCACGATGCGGTTATATCATCCTATGGTTCGTTGAACTTTGCGGGCGATTCGGCCGCCGCTACCGCCCGAACCGCCGAGACGTTCTCCTCGACGTCGTGAACGCGGACGATATCCGCCCCTCGCTCCGCGGCGATGGTCGTCCCGGCGACCGTCGCGGCGGTCCGGTCGTCCTCGTTCACTGGATTGAACATCGACTTGTGCGAGTGGCCGACGAGGACGGGACAGCCGAGCGCGTGTAACTCCCCCGTCCTGCCAAGCAACTCGAAGTTTTCCGCGGGCGTCTTCCCGAAGCCGAGTCCGGGGTCGACGATTATCTGACTCCTGTCGAGGCCCGCCTTCTCCGCGAGCAGAACGCGTTCTTCCAACTCCGCGATAACGTCTTCGACCACGTCGTCGTACTCGACCGACCGGTTCGGAACCACGGGTGCGTCGAGGCTGTGCATCACCACGAGCGGGGCGTCGTATTCGGCGGCGACGAAGCGCATCTCGGGGTCTTCGAGTCCCGACACGTCGTTGACGATGTCCGCACCCGCTTCGAGCGCGGCGCGGGCGACCGCCGCCTTCCGCGTGTCCACCGAGAGCATCGCGTCGAGGTTGCGGATCTCCTCGACGACCGGGACGACGCGCTCTATCTCCGTCTCGACCGGGATTTCGTCCGCGCCGGGGCGCGTGCTCTCACCGCCGATGTCGATAACGTCCGCGCCCGCCTCGACCATCTCGGTCGCGCGCTCGACGGCGTCCTCGCGGGCTTCGTACTCCCCACCGTCGTGGAAACTGTCCGGCGTGACGTTGAGGATGCCCATCACCGCCGTCCGTCCTTCCCACGGGTAGCCCCGCTCGTCCCGCTTTCGCCGGATGCCGAGTGCGTTCCGGAGTTCGTCGGCGAACACCGACAGGCCGTAGGGTTGTCCGTCGAGTTTGTCGGCGAGGCGCTTGAACTGCGCCAGCGTACCCATCAGCAGCACGTCGATGTTCTCGTCGTCCCGGTCGTTCAACCCGGACTGGGCGCACTCGCCTCCGAGGCTGAGCATCTCCTCTTTGACGTACTGGGCCTGCCGGGTTTGAACCCGCGTCTTCAACACTCGATGGACGGCCTTCCCGCGCATCCGCCAGACGCCGGGCGGGGTGACGTGCGTCCCTTCCAGCGCCTTGCGCGCTTCGTCCAGATTCCCGATTCGCTTCGGAATCTCGTCGCGCGTCCACCGCGCTCGCGCCTCGGCCACCGCGAACAGCGACCCGGTGACGAGCACGAGGTCGTTCGCGTCCGCCTCGGCCAGGGCGTCGTCCAGCGCACTCTCGACCGAACTGATTCGCTCGACGTCGTCGGCGCGGTCCTCGAACACCTGCGCCACGACTTCCTCGTCCTCCGCGCGGTCAATGTTCGGGTGACACGCGACGACCCGATTCGGCGTCGGGAGCGCGTCGGCCATCCCCCGCACGTCCTTGTCGTGCATCGCGCCGAAGATGAGGTGGAACTCGTCGTACTCGAACTCGTCGACGGTGTCCGCGAGCGCCTCGCACGCGCCGGGGTTGTGCGCCCCGTCGAGCACCACGAGGGGGTCGGTGCCCATCACTTCGAACCGCCCCGGCCAGAACCCCTTCCGGAGTCCGCACGCGAGCGTGGCTTCGTTCACGTCGGCGACCTGCCGGGCGAGCACCGCCGCGATACCCGCGTTCTGGGCCTGATACTCGCCGAGCAGCGGGATGGCTGTCTCGACGTTCCAACCGTCGCCCGACACCGAGATCGCAGCCTCTGTGTGGTTCGTCCTCCCCTCGTAGGTGGCCCGCACGTCGCCCGAGTCGCCCACCACGACGACGTCTCCGGCTTGCTCCCGAACTGCGTCCAGCGCAGCACCCGCCGTTCCGGTGACCAGCGGCGCGTCGGCGGGCGCGACGTGCGCCTTGTCGCGGGCGATCTCCTCGACCGTCTCGCCGATGATACCGGTGTGTTCGAGCGTCACGCTCGTCACCGCCGAGGCGACCGGTTCGACCACGCTCGTCGCGTCGTAGCGCCCGCCGATGCCGACTTCGAGGACGGCCACGTCCACGTCCTCGCGCCCGAAGTACCAGAGCGCCATCGCCGTCATTCCCTCGAAGAACGTCGGGGAGTCGCCGTCAGCCGCCCGGTCGGTCGCGTAGTCGTGCACCGAGTCCACGAACTCGGTCACCGCGGACTTCGGTATCTTGCGCCCGTCGACCGTGACGCGTTCGCGCACGTCGTCGAAGTGCGGCGACGTGTAGAGTCCGACGGTCAGCTCCGCTTCGCGGAGCACCTGCTCGGTCATCCGGGCCGTGCTTCCCTTCCCGTTCGACCCGGCCACCTGTACGAACTGCACGCCGTCGTGGGGGTCGCCAAGGTACGCGAGGAGGTCTGCGGTGGACTCCGTCCCCGGCTTCGGGCGGAACCGCCGCAGGTCGAAAAGAAAGTTCGCCGCCTCGTGGTAGTCCATACCTGTGACGACAGAAGCCGGGCGCTTTAGATTGTCGAACTCTGACGGCGGGCGAAACGGACGGGTCGGCGCTATCGCTCGAACTCGCGCTCCGCTCGCTTTCGCTCTCGCCGCGCTCGGTCGTCGTCGGAGCCGTCCATCAGCCGCTTCATCCGACGCTCGAACTCGGTTTCGCCGATTTCACCCGCGACGTACCGCCGTTTCAACTCGTCCATGCGGTCTTCGCTCGTCGGTTCGACTCGCTTCGACAGACCGAGCGAATTGGCTTTGGGGTGCAGTCGCTCGGCCCGTCGGACGAGTCCCGCCAATCGGTCGTCCCGCGGTATCGACACGCGTCGGGCGGCGGCGATCGTCAGCGCGACGAACAGCAGCCCCGCGACGAGACCGTCTAGCAGGAGCGCCACGATGTACGGCGCGGCGGCGTTGAGGACGACCAGCAGCAGCGGCGTGTTGGCGGCCCCGGGATTGCCGAGCGCCGAGAGCGCCGCGAGCAGTCCGAGCGCGGCGATGCCGACGAGCACGACGAGCGAGAGCACCAGCCCCGCGAGCAGCGCCTTGACCTTGGAGTCACCGAGCAGTCCCATCGTCCGGACGTTGGTGGCGAGCGTACTTTAATCGTATCCGGTTCGCTCGGCCGCGGCGATTTTACCCATGTGAGTCGGGCGAGGCGTGATAACCTACGAACGGTGCAACGGAGCGGAACTCTAGTTCGAGGACGAGGGGGAGGGGACGCCGGTCGTCTTCCTGCCGGGTGTGATGACCGGGATTCGATTCTTCGCGCCGCAGTTGGCGGCGCTCTCGGACGACTTCCGGACGGTCGCGTTCGACTACCGAAGTCACGACCGGTCGGAGAAGACGGAGACGGGACACACCGTGCCCCAGTACGCCCGCGACCTGCGCGCCTTCCTCGACCGGAGAAATCCGAACGACGTCGTTCTGGTAGGCTGGTCGATGGGCGCGTTCGTCGCGTGGGAGTACGTCGACCGATTCGGTATCGACGGGATTCGGGGACTCGTGGTCGTGGACATGTCGGCCTCGGCGTTCCGGTGGGACGACTTCGAACACGGGAGTAATGACTTGGAACGCCTCGTCGGCACCCTCGAACTGGTGCAGACCGACCGTTCGAGCCTCATCGAACGGCTCGTCGGGGCGGCGTTCGATGAACCACCGTCGGACGAGACGAGAACTCTCGTATTCGACGAACTCTCCCGAATTCCGCGGCCGATAGCGAGCGCCATCCTCTTCGATTACACGGTGCGCGACTACCGTGACGTGCTCCCCGAAATCGACGTACCGACGCTCGTCTGCGCCGGCGCGGACGAGAAGTGGCGAACCGTCGCCGCGGTCGAGGACGCGGCGGCTCGCATCCCGAACGCCGAGTTCGAACTGTTCGAGGAGAGCGGACACTGCATCACGCTGGAAGAACACGAGCGGTTCGACCGCGTGCTCACGGCGTTGTTCGACGGATTGTGAATCGGTGGCGAAGCGGCGGAGGTGTCGTTACGGTGCAGCAGTCAGAGGTTCGTCACAGTAGTGGCAGGCGGTTCGGTCGGCGGGATTCCGAGCGCCGCACTCGGAACAGCTGCGCTTCGGCTCTGACGGCGTTCCCTGAAAGAAGCCGCTCAAGTCGGCCAGTTTGAGGACTGCGAGAAGGACGAATATCCCGATGTTCCAGCCGAACGGCCCCATGTAGAAGAATATCACGAGGAAGGCGATGACGACGAGCCAGACCGCCAGATAGACGCCGTGTTCTGCTCGCAGATTCATAGAAGACCGTAAACCGTTCGGATAATAAGCTTTCTCCCGAGCGAACGCTCCTTCACTCCGTTCAGTCGTGGCGGAAACCGCGCGAGACGTCACCCTTCGCGTGCTGCGACCACTGGCTTCGGACACGATTGAGCGAAGAGAAATCGTGTCTAAAACACCGCCAAAGCTTGCTCTGACGAACTTTACGCGCTCTCCACTGCGTTCAATCGTGCCTAAAGCACCGACTCCCCGTGAACACCATCGCCATCCCGTACTCGTTTGCGGCCTCGATAACGTCCTCGTCGTTGACCGACCCGCCGGGCTGGACGACCGCCTCGATTCCGGCCTCGGCGGCCTCCTCGATGGCGTCCGAAAACGGGAAGAAGGCGTCGCTCGCCATCACCGCGCCGTCGGCGTCCTTGCCTTCCGCGTCGCGCTCGGCTTTCATCTTCGCTATCTCGACCGCGTCCACGCGACTGACCTGCCCCGCGCCGACGCCGACCGTCTCGGTGCCCTTAGCGAAGAGGATGGCGTTCGACTTGACGTGCTTGATGGTCTGCCACGCGAAGAGCAGGGAGTTGAGTTGTTCCTCGGTCGGTTCGCGCTCCGTGACGACCTCGAGGTCGTCGCGGCTTGGCGCTTGCAGGTCGCGCTCCTGCGTGAGTCGGCCGCCGACGAGGTCTTTTTCGGTGTGAGTTTCGGTGATTTTGCCCAGTTCGCCCACGGCCAAGACTCGAAGGTTCTTCTTCTCGCGGAGGGTCGCCAGCGCCTCGTCGGTGTAATCCGGCGCGACGACGACCTCCTTGAACGAGTCGATTATCCGCGCCGCCGTCTCCTCGTCGCACTCCCGATTGAGGGCGACGATACCGCCGAAGGCGCTCTTCGCGTCGGTCGAGAGCGCGCGGTCGTAGGCTTCCGCGAGCGAATCGGCGGTGGCACAACCGGCGGGATTGGTGTGCTTGATGACCGCGCATGCCGGGCAGTCGAACTCCTTAACGAGGTTCAGCGCGGCGTCGGCGTCGTTGTAGTTGTTGTACGACAGCGCCTTCGCGCCCTCGTTCAACTGTTCCGCGCGGACGACGCTCGCCTCTTCGCAGGCGGCGTTGGCGTAGAGCGCGGCGTCCTGATGGGGATTCTCGCCGTACCGAAGCGTCGCTGCCCGATCTGCGGTCTCGACCCGCCGAGCCGGGAGCGGGCCGTCTTCGTCGCCCTCGACGCGAACCGCGTTCGCCTCGTAATCGACGTCGACCGTCCCCTCGGCGAACCAGCGCACCGCACGGGGGTAGGCTTTGAACTCGCCCCGATGGAGCACGCGCTCTTTCAGGGTCTCTCTCGTATCGCCTTCGTAGACCGGAATCGGCTCCTGCGTGACGACCGGGCCGCTGTCGACTTCGCCGGGGTCGACCGCGCCCGCCTCGTCCGTCGCCTCCGTGACGACGTGCACCGTACAGCCGGTCACGCTCACGCCGGCGTCGAGGGCGTCGCCCCATGCGTCCGTGCCGGGGAACGAGGGGAGCAAGGAGGGGTGGACATTCAGCGTCACGGGCACTTCGTCGAGAAACTCGCCCGTGACGATTCGCATGTAGCCGTCGAGACAGACGAGGTCGAAGTAGTACCTCGAAAGGGCGTCGAGCACCCGCCGCTCGTGCTCCCGCCGCGACTCGTCGTCGCCCAGTTCGACCGCTTCGGTCGGAATCCCGCGCTCTTCGGCTTTCTCCAGTACTGGCGCGTCCGCGTCGTTCGTCAACACGACCGCGAGTTCCGCCCCGCCCGGAGCGAGGTCGTCGATGTGCAAGAGATTTCGACCGCGGTTCCCGGCCATGCCCGCAATCTGTGTCATGGTCGGAAGACCGTGCGGCGCGGGCAAAGTAGTTGCGGTCGAGTTCCAAAATCTATGCAACTTTGTGCTCATATTTCGTACCGATTCGCCTGTTCACGCGATTTATATGCACGTCTGTGCGTCATCGTACCGATACGCTTTTGCCGAACGCCCCGGCAGGCACACGTATGGATTCCCTGTTCGCCGTTTCGCCGCTGGACGGGCGCTACGCCGGTCGCACTGCGCCCCTCCGCGAGTACGCGAGCGAGGCCGCGCTCATGCGCGCTCGCGTGCGAGTCGAAGTGGAGTATCTGCTCGCGCTGGCCGACCACGACGCGACGCCCTTCGAGATTTCGTCCGACGACCGCGACGCGCTACGCGAACTCTACGAGGAGTTCGACGAAGACGACGCCGGCGCGGTCAAGGCGCTCGAAACCGAGGGCTACGCCGGATACCCCGCGACGAACCACGACGTGAAGGCCGTCGAGTACTTCGTCCGCCACTCGCTTCCGGACCACCTCGAAGAGCTCTCCTCATGGATTCACTTCGCGCTGACGAGCGAGGACGTGAACAACCTCGCGCACCGACTGCTGGTCAAACCCGCCGTCGAGGAGGTCTTGCTCCCGGAACTCGCCGCCGTCCGCGACGACCTCGCCGAGATGGCCCGCGAGTACCGCGACGTTCCGATGCTCGCCCGAACGCACGGCCAACCGGCGACGCCGACCACGTTCGGCAAGGAGATGGCGGTTTACGCCGCCCGTCTCGGGCGGGCCGTCGGTCGCGTTGAGCGGGCGACAGAGTCCCTCTCTGGCAAACTTGCGGGGGCGAGCGGCACGTACGCCGCCCACGTCGCTGCCTACTCCGATGTGGACTGGCGGTCGTTCTCGCGCGAGTTCGTGACGAACCTCGGACTCGAACACACCGCGCTCGCCACGCAGGTCAACCCCTGTGACGATCTCGCCGAGTTGTTCGACGCGCTCCGGGGTGCAAACAACGTCTTGCTCGACCTCGACCGCGACGCGTGGCTCTACGTCAGCGACCGTTACCTTGGACAGGAGGCGACCGCGAGCGAGACGGGCAGTTCGACCATGCCCCACAAGGTGAACCCAATCGACTTCGAGAACAGCGAGGGGAACCTCTCGAAGGCCAACTCCGACCTCGCGTTTCTCGGCGACTACGTCACCACCTCGCGCCTCCAGCGCGACCTCTCCGATTCGACCGTCAAACGAAACGTCGGTGCGGCGTTCGCCTACTGTTTGCTCGGCTACACGAAAGCGGAGGACGGACTCGGGAGGGTCGTCCCGAACGAGCGGGTCATGCGCGAGGAACTCGAAGCGACGCCCGAAATAATCGGCGAGGCGGTACAGACCATCCTCCGGCGGGAGGGTCACGAGGACGCCTACGAGCGCGTCAAGGATCTGACCCGCGGCAAGCGCGTCGCGCTCGCCGACTTCCGCGACCTCTTCGACGACCTGGACGTGGACGAAGACGTGCGCGAGGAACTGCACGACCTTACTCCCGCTGGATACACCGGTTTCGCCGACGAACTGGTGGACGAACTCGACTGACCTCGCCGGTTCGACCGAACTTTATCCCGCTCCCGAAGCATCGTTACGTCGCTCGGCGACGTGTCCGGTTTCGTGTTCTCGAATTCGATCCGCAATCGAACCGGCCGTCTAATTTCGACGGACGGCTTCCTTGACGTTTATCTCCGCTGGCGTCCAATAGATGTCGTATGGGAAACGATAATAGACTCGTCCACGCGGCTATCGGGGCCGTCGTGACCATCGTCACCGCCTTCCTCCCGTTCTCCCCTATCCTCGGCGGCGGCGTCGCCGCATATCTCGGCGACGCCAACAAGAACGAAGGCCTCCGAATCGGTGCTGTCTCGGGCGCCATCGGAGCGTTCCGATGATCGTGCTCGGGTTTCTGGTCGTGAGCGTCTTCTCCTTCGGCGGCGCGCCGGGCGGATTCTTGGCGTTCGTCCTCGTGCTCGCGGCGTTCGCGCTGCTCTACACGATGGGTCTGAGCGCGCTGGGCGGCTACGTCGGCGCGTATCTGGCGAACGAATACTAAACTACGCGAGCAGTTCGGACAGCGTTTCGGTCACGGCGTCGGCCGCCGCGGTCACGTCCTCGGCGCGCACGTACTCCCGTGGAGCGTGCGCGACCGCCCCCTCCTCGTCTGCCAGCACGCCCGGCCCGAACACGACGGTCGGCGCGACCTGCGCGAAATAGGAGGCCTCCGTCGCCGCGCCGAACGGTTGCACTTCGCCGCCGCCGGCGTCTCGGAGCGTCCGCACCAACCGCGAATCGGCCGGCGTCTCGAACGCTTCGAGAAACGGCGTGTCGCGTTCCGCGAGCGCGACCGTCACGTCAACCTTCGCGGGCGCGGCCTCTCGGAGGTGGGATTCGAGCGACCCGCGGAACTCCTCGGCGCTCTCCGGCGGAACGCTCCGCCTGTCCACGACGAAGGAGCACTCGGCGGGGATCTGGTTCGTCGCCGTTCCGCCCTCGACCGTCGTCGGCGTGAGCGTCGGCGCGCCGAGTTCGGGATGTTCGTCGCCTCCGTCGAAGGAGTTCAGCGCCTCCAGCACGGGCGAGAGAGCGCCCACCGCGTTGACGCCGTCCTCCGGATTCGCGGCGTGGGCGTTCGCTCCCCGGAGCGTCACGGTCGCCTGAAAGCGTCCGCGGGCCGCGTTGCACACGTCGAGACCGGTGGGTTCGCCGACGATGACCGCGTCCGCGTCCACGTCGAGCGCGGCCGCCCCCGTCGAGTTCGTCTCCTCGTCGGGCGTCACGGCGAGCGTCACGCGTCCTCGCTCGGGGTTCATCGCGAGGAAGGCGTCGAGGAGTGCGGCGAGCGGCCCTTTCGCGTCGCAGGAACCCCGTCCTCGGATTTCGTCGCCGTCGCGCGAAAAGGGGACGTGCGGCGGGACGGTGTCGATGTGCGTGTTCAACACGACGTGCGGGCCGTCTTTCGGGCCGTCGCGCTCAGCGAGGACGTTTCCGGCGTCGTCGACGCGAGGTTCCGCGCCCCCCGAGTCGAGCGTTTCCACGAGCAGGGTTCGCATCTCGCCGACCGATTCATGCGACTCCGTCCGAACCGCCCGTTCGAGGAACGAGATGTGGTCGAAGCCGGTCATGCTTCCGAATCGAGCCGCCCCGTCGCGGACAGGCTCACGTCACCTTCGAACTCCCGTTCGACGGGGCCGGAGAGCGACACGGTTCGGTCGCCGACCGTCACGTCGAGGTCGCCGCCGGGCGGCGACACGGACACTCGTTCGTCGTCGGCGAGTTCGAGTCGCCGGGCGACGGCGGCGATGGCGACCGCACCGGTTCCGCAGGATCGGGTCTCGCCTTCGACGCCGCGCTCGAAGGTTCGCTGGTCGAACCCGTCCGGTCGGCGCGACGCGAAGGTGACGTTCGCGCCCTCCGGGAACGCGTCGGCGTGACGGATTTCCGGCGCGACCTGCTCGATGTCCACTGCGTGCACGTCGTCCACGAAGGCGACGGCGTGCGGAACGCCCGTGTTCACCGCGGTCACCTCGTAGTCGCCGACTCGCTCCCGGACGAGCGGTTCGTCTCGGGCGACCGGAACGGCGTCGGGCGCGAATCTCGGCGGCCCCATCTCGATGGTCGCACTGCCGTCGCGCACTCTCGCATAGCGCGTTCCGGCCAGCGTGTCTATCATCACTTCGTCCGCGTTCGCTCGCTCGGCGGCCCAGACCGCGGCGCACCGCGCGCCGTTGCCGCACATCTCCGCGGTGCTCCCGTCTGGTTGGACGAGCGTCATGACGACCCGCGGCGGTCGGTAGTCCGGTTCGAGCGCCAGGAAAAGCACGCCGTCCGCGCCGATTCCCTCGGCCCTGTCGCAGGCTTCGCGGGCGAACGCGGCCCGGTTTGGGACGCAGATGTCCGCGTCCACGACGATGAAATCGTTCCCGGTGCCGTGGTACTTCTCGAACGAGAAGTTCATCGCCACGCCACCTCCCGTTCGGTCGCGGTCACGTCGGCGAGCGTCTCGCGGCGGTTGACGACGTCCGCGAGGTCGCCGTCCACGACAACGACCGCGGGGCGGGGCCGCGAGTTGTACTGGCTCGCCATCTCGTAGCCGTACGCCCCCGCGTTGCCGACCGCCAGCAGGTCGCCGCGCCGCGGTTCGGCCATCGCGTGTTCGCCGAACGTGTCCGAACTCTCGCAGATAGGTCCGGCGACGGTCGTCTCGACTTCGGGGCCGTCGCCGGTGACGTTTCGGACGCGGTGATACGCGTCGTAGAGCGCGGGTCGCGCGAGCGTCGTCATCCCGGCGTCAACGCCGACGACGGTCGTCTCCGTCGCTTCCTTGACCGTGTTCACGCGAGTCAGGAGGACGCCGGCGTCGGCCACGAGGTAGCGACCCGGTTCGACGACGAGCGTCGCATCCACGTCGCCAAGCGCGTTTCGGGTCGCGTCCGCGACTGCGTCGATGTCGAGCGGAGGTTCGTCGGGTCGATAAGGAACGCCGAATCCGCCGCCCACGTCCACGAACTCCAGCGAGAAATCGAGGCTCCGCGCCAGTTCGCCCATCTGCGAGACGAGTTCGCGGTGGTTGCCGAGGTCGTCGCCCGAGATTCCGCTTCCGGCGTGGGCGTGGACGCCGACCACGTCGAAATCGTCCGCGGCGTCTTCGAGCAGGGCCGCGGCGCGGTCGTAGGGAACGCCGAACTTGGCGTCGGCGCCGGTTCGAACCTTCTCGTGGTGTCCGGCACCGACGCCGGGGTTGACGCGGAGACAGAGCCGCCCGTCGTAGCCTCGCTCGGCGAGTCGGTCGACGGTGTCCTTCGCCCCGGCCGTGATAGTCAGTCCGGGGTGTTCGTCGGCGAGTTCGACCGCCCTGTCGAGGTCTTCGCCCGGCGGATTGACGGCGGTGTAGTGGACGCGCTCTCCCTCGAATCCGGCGGCGAAGGCGCGTTCGGTCTCGCCCGCGGACGCGCACTCGACGCTCGACCCTTCGGCTTCGAGCGTTCGGAGAACTGCCCGCGACGTATTCGCCTTCGCGGCGTAGTGAACGTCCGCGTCCGGGAACGCGCCCGCGAATCGCCGGTAGTTCTCGCGCACGCGGTCGAGGTCGGTGACGTAGAGCGGCGTCCCGTGCTCCTCGGCGAGCGAGGCGAGCCGGTCGGAAGACCAGTCGGCGAGGCGGCGTACCGGCGGGGTGTCGGTCGTCGCGCTCATCGCAGCGCCTCCTCGCGTTCGACCTGCGCGAGCGTGTCGGCTTCCACGTCGAGTGCGACGACGGCGGGCTTGTAGGCCCCGCCGTCGAACAGGTCGTGGTCGCCAAGTCCGGACTCCACGAACCGAGTGAACGCCCGGCGGTTCGGCGGGAGGTGCCCGTACAGTATCTCCTCGTCCATGAGGTCGTAGACGGGAATCCGCGGCGTGAGCAGGGTGTTCTCCCCGACGATGCTCCCCTCGCCGACGACGAAGCCCGAGGTGACGCGACAGCCCGCGCCGAGCGACACCTCGTCTTCGACGACGACGGGAGTGCTCTCGACCGGTTCGAGGACGCCGCCGATGAGGGCGTTCGCGCCGAGTTTGACGTTCTCGCCGATCTGCGCGCAGGAGCCGACCGTGTCGCAGGAGTCCACCAGCGTCCCGTCGCCGACGTACGCGCCGACGTTGACGAAACTCGGACTCATCAGGATGCAGTTCGATCCGACGTGTGCGCCCCGGCGGAGGACGGTTCCGTCGGGGGTGTTTCGGGTGCCCCTGCCGGGGAAGTCGTCGGTCTGCCGGAGCGGGAGCACGTCGTGGTAGGTCACGTCGCCGTACTCGCGCCCCTCAATGTCCCGGAGACCGAAGTTCAGCAGGATTCCCTGTTTCACCCACTCGTTCGTCTCCCAGCTTCCGCCGCGCTTCTCGGCGGCGCGGGCCTCGCCCGCCTCCAGCGCGTCGAGGAAGGCGTTCAGGGTCGCGTGTTCGTCGCCCCCGGCGCTCTCCGCGTTCAAATCGTTCGACTCGTATCGATGCCACAGCTCTCGTATCTCGTTTCTCATTCGCCGATCACCTCGCTAAAATCGTACCATCCCGGATTCCGTCCGGCCAGCCACGCCGCCGCGTCGAGCGCGCCGTCGGCGAACACCGCCCTGCTCCCGGCGCGGTGGACGAGGCGCAGTTCCTCGTTCTCATTTGCCAGCAGCACCTCGTGTTCGCCCCTGATTCCGCCCGCCCTGCGCGCGTGGACGCCGACTTCGCCCGGCCGGCGCGGGGCGTCTCCCTCGCGCCCGTGAACCCGTTCTTCGGGGCCGCCAGCGGACGCGATTCTGTCGAGGAGCGTCTTCGCCGTGCCGCTCGGCGCGTCTCGCTTCCCGTTGTGGTGGGTCTCGGTCAGCTCCACGTCGTAGCCGGGGAGGTCGGCGACCGCGCCTTCGACCGCCCGGAGGAGCGCTTGGATACCCCGCGAGAAGTTACTCGCTTTGAGGACGGGGACGTGGTCGCTCACGCTTCGGAGAACCGATTCGCCCTGCTCGTCGAAACCGGTCGTCCCGACGACGCAGGCGACGCCCGCTTCCCCGCAGACGGCGACGTAGTTCTGACTGCTCGACGGGGCGGAGAAATCGACGAGCACGTCGGGGTCGTACTCCCTGAGCACTGCCCCGAACTCCTGCGCCGGTTTCGTCGGAACCCCGGCGACGTCCGCGGGCGGGTCGCGGCTCACGCCGCCGACGACCTCCACGTCGTCTCGCTCCGCCGCGGCCTCGATGACGGTGCGACCCATCCGTCCCGTCGCGCCCGTGACCGCGACCCGTCTCATTCGGACTCCTCCAGCGAGTCGAGTACCGCCGCGAGGTCCTCGTAATGCTCCGAGGAAAGCGGCGACAGCGGAAGCCGGAGTTCGCCCGGACCATAGCCCCGAATCTCCATCGCGGCCTTCACCGGAATCGGGTTTGTCTCCCGGAACAGCGCGCGGAAGAGCGGCCCGAGTTCGCGGTGGAGTTCCCGCGCCCGTTCGTAGTCGCCGGCGAGCGCCGATTCGACCAGTTCGCAGGTGCGCTCGGGTTCGACGTTCGCCGAGACGCTGATGGTTCCGGTCGCGCCGATGGCGAGCATCGGGAGCGTGAGCGCGTCGTCGCCCGACAGCACCGCGAACTCCTCGTCCCGCGTTCGCTCGATTATCTCGCCGATCCGCCCGAGGTCGCCGCTCGCGGCCTTGTAGCCGACGACGTTCTCGTGTTCGGCCAGCGAGACGGTCGTCTCCACGTCGACGTTGCGGCCCGTCCGGGACGGAACGTTGTAGACGATCTGCGGGAGGTCGACCGCGTCGGCGATGGTGCGGTAGTGCCGTTCCATCCCCTCTGGTTCGGGCTTGTTGTAGTACGGCGAGAGGAGGAGGAGTCCGTCCGCCCCGGCGTCCGCGGCGCGCCGGGAGAGTTCGAGGGCTTCGCGGGTCGCGTTGCTTCCCGCGCCCGCGATCACGGGCACGTCCACCGCGTCCGCGACCGCCTCGATCACCTCGACGTGTTCGTCGTGGGTCATGGTCGCGCTCTCGCCGGTCGAGCCGACGGGGACGAGGCCGTGAACCCCAGCCCGTTCGAGGCGCTGGGCGTCGCTGCGAAGTTGGTCGAAGTCGATACTCTCGCCCGCGAAGGGCGTCGTCATCGCGGGGTAGACCCCGCGGAACGGTGAATCTGTGTCTGTCATCGGTTTCTGGTCGGAGGTCGGTCGGCGCGCGGTACAGAACGAGGATGGCTCGAAACGGGGTCGCCACGCCCGCCACGAACCTGTTACGCCGCGCGTTTTGTGCGTTTTCCGACCGTGCTGTCGCTCTCCCGCCCGAAATAGCGAGCAGCGAGCGTCACAGCACATGGCATGTGGAACAATGGCTGTTCCCCGAGGACTTATGCCTTGCGCCGTCGGCAGACCATGCGACACCTCTCGGGCAGATTCAAATACCTATCAACCGTTCGTCCATTAATGGACTGGCATCTCATCGCCCGATGCGGCGCGCGCTACGCGCTCGTCTACGCTGGGGCGACCGTCGCCGCCGTCTCGGTCGTCACGCGGTCGGACCTCGCGCTCGTCTCCCTGTTCGGCCTCGGGCTGGTCACCATACTGCTCGTGCTCGGCGGAACCGGCACCGTCCGGATGGGCGCGGCGATGACGAACCAGCAGGCGATGGGGTTCCGAAGCGGCATCGTCGACCCGGCGGACCTGACGCCGAAGCAGATGGACAACGACGTCAAACTCCTCTTCTACGGCGTCAGTCTCCTATCGTTCTCCGCAGTCTGGCTTGTTCTCCTCGGGTGAATGAAATCCGGCGGTCTTATCACGTTGTCCGAAATACATCTCACCGATGCTCGTCCTCGGAGACGCCCACGCGGCTGATCCCGACAATCGGCGCGCCCTCTTCGCGGCCTACCGAGAGGCGGATGCCGATGTCGCGCTGCAGCTCGGCGACCTGATGTACTACGATCTCCCGAAGCCGACGTGGTTCATCGCGGGCAACAACGAGGATTTCGACACCATCGCGGCGCTGCGCAACGGGCTGGTTTCGAACTCGGACGTTCGAAACGCCACCCTGCTCGCCAGCACCACGGTCGACCTCGACGGCGTCCGCGTCGCCGGGCTATCGGGGAACTACGCGCCGACGCAGTACGACCGCCCGCGCGCGAACCTCGTCGCCGAGCGCCGTCGTCACTTCACGCGCGAGGACGTGGAGCGCGCGATGGCGCTGGAGTCCGTCGACGTGCTGCTGACCCACGAAGCGCCCCACGGTCTACCGGTCGCCGAGGACTATGACGTGGGCTGTTCGCACGTCGACGACCTGCTCTCAGTGCTCGACCCTGAACTCTGTCTCGTCGGCCACCACCACCAGCACGCGGAGACGGCGCTCGGAGACACTCGCGTCGTCAGTCTGGCGCCGACGTGGGAGCGATATTACATGCTCGACCCCGATTCCCTCTCGCTCACGTGGTTCGAAACACCAGTCGAGTGATGAGTGCAGAGCAGGAACCTCTTTATGCCAGTAGTTATCACACCATGGTATGACCGAGATTCATCCGGATCAGCGCGTCACGGTGTTGGCGGACGCGCAAAACCTCTACCACACCGCTCAAAGCGTCTATAGTCGAAATATCGACTACTCGTCTCTGCTCTCGAAGGCGGCGCAGAACCGCCGGGTGACGCGAGCTATCGCCTACGTCATCCAAGCCGACAGCCCCGACGAAGACCGCTTTTTCGACGCGCTCACCGAGATCGGTTTCGAGACGAAGATAAAGGCCCTGAAGACGTTCGGAGACGGGTCGAAGAAGGCCGACTGGGACGTGGGGATGTGTCTCGACGCCATCACGCTCGCACCGAAGGTGGACACCGTCGTGCTCTGTACGGGCGACGGCGATTTCGCCCGGCTCGCCATGCATCTCCGTCACGAAGGAGTACGCGTGGAAGTGATGGGATTCGAAGAATCGTCCGCCGAAGAACTCGTCGCCGCCGCCGACGCCTTCATCGACCTCAGCGAACGGGCAGACACGTTCCTCCTTTAGACCGGCCGACCGTCTTCGGCGGTTCCGTACATCAGCGCGCCGCCGGCGAGCGCCAGCGTCGAGAGCCCCGCGAGGACGTTCGTCACGAGCGTGCCGGTCATCGTGGAGACGCCGATGATGAGGACGGTTCCCACGACGAGGAGCGCGATTCCGAGCAGTTCTTTCGAGTTCATACGCGCTCTTGGGTCTCCCGACTAATAAATCGCTCTCAAATCGATAACCCGCTCCGTGGTACTCTATGACAATGTCATGCCATAACAAACCAATTGTTGGTGAGCGGATTCGAAGGGCTTTCCCCCACCCGTTTCGAAACCGGACTGATGACCGATGCCGAGGATCTGCCCGCGCTACGCGTGACCGCCGACTACCAGTTCGGAACCGGTGCCGGCACCGCCCTATTCCACCCCGACGACGACCTCGAAATCCGGAGGTCGTCGTCGGGGCGACCGCAGCAGGTGCATGCCGACGGGTCGCGGCTCGTCACCTACGCCACCGACGGGCGATTCACGCTCGGTATCGCGGGTGGGAGTCGCCTCGCGGACGCCCTCGACTCCCCGGCGGGTCGCGTCGTCGTCGGCGACGAGAGCGAACCGTTCGTCCGCGACGGCAAGAACGTCTTCGCCAAGTTCGTCGCAGAGGTCGACCCCGACGTTCGCGCCGGCGACGAAGTGCTGGTGACGCACGAGGACGGTGACCTGCTCGCCGTCGGCCGCGCTGAACTCGACGCCGACGCGATGCTGGATTTCGACACCGGGATGGCGGTGAAGGTGCGCGACGGCGCTGGCGAGTAGTCCGCCGCGCTTGCGTCACGCTTTTGCCCCTTCGTTCCGACGATTCGCGTATGTTCGGAGGAGGCGGCGGTGGACTCAATCCACGCAAGATGCAAGAGATGATGAAGCAGATGGGCATCGAAGTAGACGACGTCGATGCCGAGGAAGTGATCATCCGCACGGGTGACGGCGAGGAACTCGTCTTCAGCGACCCGGAAGTCACGCGGATGGACGCCCGCGGACAGCAGACCTACCAGATAGTCGGCGACGCCGAGACGCGCAAAGCGTCCGGCGGTGCGGGCGGGACGTCCGTCGACCAGAGCGCTGCGGACTCCGCGGGCGCGGTTCCGGACGCCGACGTAGAGATCGTCGCCCAGCGCACGGGCGCGAGCGAGGACGAAGCCCGCGAGGCGCTGGTCGCGACCGACGGCGACCTCGCGGCGGCGGTCGAGCGACTGGAGTGACGATACTTCTCGTCCACGGCGACCGAGAGTACCTGCGCGACCCTGGCGAGGAACTGCAGACCGACCTCGGGGTCTTGACCGTGCCGGAGAACGCGCGACCGGGGGACGTCCTCACCACGCATTTGGACGAGGAGTTCACGGTTCGCCGACTTCGCGGGCCGGACCTCTTTCACCACTTCGAGCGAACCGGCGCGCCGATGCTCCCGCGAGACGTGGGTCTGATAGTCGGCGAGACGGGCGTCGCCGCGGGCGACCGCGTGCTCGACGCGGGCACCGGAACCGGCGTTCTGGCGGGCTATCTCGGCCGAATCGGTGCAGAGGTCGTGACGTTCGAGCGCAAACCGGAGTTCGCCGACGTGGCCCGCGAGAACATCGAGATGGCCGACGTGGCTGACGCGGTGGACGTTCGAACCGGCGACGTGACCGAACGGTTCGGCGACCTCGGCGAATTCGACGTGCTCACGCTCGACACGCCGGACGCGGCGGAAATCGTCGCACACGCGCCCGACCTACTCGCCGACGGCGGCTCGCTCGGCGTCTACTCCCCGTTCGTGGAGACCGCCCGCGACGTTGCCGAGGCCGCGCGCGAAGCGAACCTCGACGACCTCCGGACGATGGAGACCATCCAGCGCGAGATGGACTTCGACGAACGCGGGACGCGCCCCACGACCACCGGCGTCGGACATACGGGTTATCTGACGTTCGCGCGGAAGGCGTAGCGACGAACCCTTTAATACCGGAACGGAGCCAGAAACGAGTTGTCTCCCGCGATCGCTGACATCGCGACACGACGGAAGTCGCTAGGGCCAACTCCGCACCGCCTGCAAACGGGCGGCCCCGGTTCGGGCCGCCCGTCCTCGTGGCCCCATCCCCTCCCGGGGAGCGTGCGTCCCGAAAGCGGTCGATCGGCTTACCAGCACGCTGTAGCAGTGACACAGCCGCTAAAAATCAGCAAGCGACACGACCGCCGGGAGTCGGCCGGTGACGCAACCGCTAGAGTCTTCCGTCGCTCATCGCGGGCGAAGTGAGCGGGCCAAGGAACCTTCGAAGGCGCGACCGAAAGGAGCGCCTGAGGAGGTGACGCCGTGCTTTTGGTCGAGCTTTTCATCGAGCGGGTCGGCGGCGCCGACCCGCTCGATGAAAAGCTCGGTATTAATGATCGTCTTCGCGCCACTTGTGCTCGCACTCGGTGCAGACGAAAAATCGCGTTTCGCTCTCGTCGGCCGAGCGAATCTGTTGCATGTACCAGTAGGCTTCGTCGTTGTCGCAGTTGGGACACTGAGCGGTGGTGGTCGGAAGTCCGCTGCTTCCGCCGCCGCTCTCGATGATCTCGCTGGCTTCTTGGTCTTCGGTGATGACGTACTCGGCGGCGTCGCCTCTCGGTTTCTCGTAGCCGCAGCTCCCGCAGACCCAGAGACCGTCGTCGGCTTTCATCATGGAACCGCACTCGTCACAGAACTCCATCGTTGTCCCGGGATAGCCGACGCGTCCATTTAAAGGACCTGCTTCTCAGCCCTCGCCTTCCGACTGGTACGGTTCGCCGACCGCCCGCCGCGGCAGATTGTTGAGAATCTCGTTTTCGAGATCGTCCACCGAGTCGAACTCATCGTCGTTGGATTGCGAGACGTGCTCGCCGAGGTTCTTCTCGCCGTCGGCGAGGATGAGCGTAACGTCCTCCAACTGCTCGGCCGCGTCACCGCGCGAAATCGGGTAGGACAACTCTTCGATGACGGACTCCACGTGATTGAGCTTGACATCTCGTGTCATGGTAATACGGATGACGGTCGCGGTATTAGTTGTTATCACGGCCGCCATCACAATCGTCTTGAACGCGGGGCGGATACTTCGAATCGAATGTTCGGTATCGACAGACGAGTGCTGGCGCTGGCGCTGGCGCGGATGGCGGACGCGGTCGGTAACTCCTTCCTCATCGTCGTCCTCCCGGTGTACATCGCGAGCGGCGCGGTTTCCGGCGATACGTTCGGTCTCGCGGAAGCGATGGTGACGGGCATCGTCCTTTCGCTGTTCGGCTTTCTCAACAGCTTCACGCAACCGTTTGCGGGGCGCATCTCCGACCGAACCGGCAAACGCAAGGTGTTCATCCTGCTCGGTCTCGCCATCTTGGCGGTGACGAACGTCGCCTACGCCTTCGCCGAGAGCTACGTCTCTCTCGTCGTCATTCGCGCGCTCCAAGGGGTCGGCGTCGCCTTCACGATTCCCTGCACCATCGCGCTGGTCAACGAACTCGCCACGACCAACACGCGCGGCGGAAACATGGGCGTGTTCAACACGTTCCGATTGCTAGGCTTCGGCCTCGGCCCCATCGCGGCGGGGTCGGTCGTGGACGGCGGCCCCTACGACATCGTCGGCGTCCAGTTGACCGGCTTCGACGCCGCCTTCTACTTCGCGGCGGTCGGCGCGTTCGTCAGCTACCTGCTCGTCACTCTGCTGGTGAGCGACCCCGAGCGCACCGAGGCCAGCGCAGGCGAGAACTTCGACCTTGCGGTGCGCGGACGGCGCGGCGGACTCGACTCCGTCTTTACGCTCGGGCTTGCGACGCTGTTTCTGGCGATCAGCATCGCCCTGCTGGCGACCATCGAACCGATGATAAACGAACGCCTCCACCAAGGAAAGACGTGGTTCGGACTCCAGTTCGCGGCGTTCGTCCTCGCGCAGGTCGTCCTCCAGACTCCCATCGGTCGAGCGAGCGACCGGTGGGGGCGGCGACCGTTTATCGTCGCCGGTCTCGTCATCCTCGTCCCGTCGACGCTGGTGCAAGGGTTTGTGAACACTTCGGTACAGATGCTCGTCGCCAGACTCGTCCAGGGCGTCTCGGGCGCGCTGGTGTTCGCACCCGCGCTCGCACTGGCCGGCGACCTCGCGCGCGAGGGCCAGTCCGGCACGCAACTTTCCATCCTGACGATGTCGTTCGGGCTGGGAACCGCCATCGGCCCGCTCGCGTCGGGATTTCTCGTCCAGTTCGGGTTCGCGGTTCCGTTCGAGTTGGGCGCGGTGCTGGCGGCGCTCGCGGCGCTGCTCGTCTACACGCAGGTCGAAGAGACGGTTTCGCCGGGCGCCGACGTGCGCCCGGCGCCGCAGGACTGATTACTCGAACTCCGCGTCGCGGTCTTCGAGGAACGCCGCCATCCCCTCGCGCTGGTCGTGCGTGCCGAACAGCGAACTCCACAGTCGGCGCTCGTACGTCAGCCCCGCCGACTGCGACTCCTCGTGCACCTGATTCAGCGCTTCCTTGGCGGCTCGCATGGCGAACGCCGGACGCTCCGCGAGGTCGCTCGCCATCTCCGAGACGCGCCCTTCGAGCAGGTCGTGGGCGACGACCTCGCCGACCAGCCCCATCTCGTGGGCGTCCTGCGCGTCCACTCGCTCGCCGAAGAAGACGAGTCGGCGAGCGAGTTCGTCGCCGACGATGCGCGAGAGTCGCTGCGTACCGCCCCAACCGGGGATGATGCCGAGGTCGATCTCGGTCTGGCCGAGGACGGCGTTCTCGCTCGCCACCCGCAGGTCGCAGGCCAGCGCGAACTCGCAGCCGCCGCCGAAGGCGTAGCCGTTGATGGCCGCGATGACGGGCGCGGGGAACGACTCCAGCGCGTCGGCGACGCCGTGGCCCAACTCCGCGTACTCCTGCGCCTCGGCGGTGGAGAGGTCTTGCATATGGCTGATGTCAGCCCCCGCGATGAACGCCGTCTCGCCGGCGCCCGTGAGCACCAGTGCGCGGGCGTCCTCCGCCTCGGCTTCGGCGACGGCTTCGCGGAGTGCGTGCAACGTCTCGACGTTCAGCGCGTTGAGTCGGTCGGGTCGGTCGACCGTGAGCGTCGCTACGCCGTCTTCGAGTTCGAGTCGTACCGTGTTCCACTCGGGCATGGGTGAGGTGTCTCCCGGCGGTCGGTTAATCGTTGCGACGCGAGGTGCCGCAGTTTTGGGCATCGCCCATCCCGCTCCGGAACTGGGAAATAACACCCCGCCATATCCACCGGACGATGACGCTGTCCGAGGAGGCCCGCGAACGACTCGCCGACTTAGTCGAACTCCAACCCACGAAAAACAGCGAACTGCAGGAGCGCTGGGGATTGGAGAGCGGGAGCGAGGTTCACCAGTATCTGGAAAACGAACTGAAAGAGTACTACTACCGCGACGAGAACAGCTACATCTGCGCGACGACGGAGGCGAACGACCTCGTCGACGTGGAACCCGGCATAGTCGCTGACGAGGAGGGCGACGTGCCGAGCATCGTCCGCGTGCCGACGCTCCAGCGACAGGTGTTCGACGTGCTCGCCGGGCCGGACGACCGCTCAGAGAGCGTCGTCTCCGTCCTCAACAAGCTCCGCGAGGAGTTCGGCGTCGACCCCGACGTCGACGACGTGCGTTCCGCGCTCCAGAGCTTGAAACGGAAAGGCGTCGTGGAAGTCGTCTACCGCACCGTCCCGACGTTCAAACTCGCCGCATCGCGCGAGGATATCTCGGTCGAAGAGTCCGGCTGACGCCCGCTCCGCCTATCCCGGTCGGCTCCGCTCCCGGCGCGATTCGAGCAGTCGCCGAATCGCCTTCCCCGGCCCGCCCTCGATGGGCCAGCCCTTCTGCCGCCACGCCGGGGGTTCGGGTTCGAACTGCGAACATCGCGCCGAACACTCCGCCGCGGTCTGGTGGCACTCCTTCGTAGCGCAGTATGGCAGCATCGTCTCGTTTTCGTGTCGCAGTTCGTAGTACCGACAGTCCGGACGCATCGTGCGAGTGTACGACCGCCAGCCGCGCTCGTAGGCGCGCTCCGCGATTTCAAGTCGCTTCTCGCGTTTCGTCTCGGGCGAGACGTACTCGAACCGCGCCGCCGACTGGTCGTACTTCTCGCCCGTCGGACGCTCCAGAATCCGCGTTCCCGGAGCGTTCGCGTCGAGCGTTCGGGGGAACCACGCTACTTCGGCATCGCTCCCAGCCACGTCGGCCGCCGCCTCGGTATCTCTGCTGAATGTCAGGATCCCGGCCTCGACGGGTATCGATTCGAGCAACGCGGGTTCGACTCGGTCGCCCGTCGCTCGCGTGGCGACCCACACTTCGTCGGCCAGCGCGAGGGCGACGTCTCGTTCCAACTGCGGTCGCAGATCGCGGGCGGCGCTGGCGACCAGGTCGGGTTTGTTTTCGATGGCGACGACGCGCCGAACCCACTCCGGATACTCGTGTCGCCGCCGGATTTCGAGGCGTCGTCCTCGCTTTCGAACGTCCAGGATATCGCGATCGTCCGCCTCGTGAATCGTCTCGCGGAGGTAGCGCCACGGATAGCCGGGGTCGGGGAGGGCGTCCCGGTACCACGTCCACTCGCCCGGCGCGTGACGCACCACGTGAAGCAGGTCGCTGCCCAACCGACGGCGACCGAACTGGGCACGTTGGACGAGCGCGCCCGCGTCCACCTCCACGACCACCGTGTCCCACCGCCTGCGTTTCGTGCCGAGTTGCCGGGCGACGAGCACGTCGCGGTCGCGGCCTTCGGGCGGCCAGTGGCGCTCGACCCAACGGCAGACGCGCAGTTCGAAGGTGAACTCCGGTTCGGCCATACGCGTTCGTCGCACCGCGGACGGGTAAGCGATTCGACTGGAACCGAATAACAAGAAATATTTGTATATATAAAAGAAATATCAAACTACTCTCGTCACAAGACGGATGTGTGCGGTTCTACCGCTTTGGTGATCCGATAACCATGAACGTACGACATGCCCTGACATCTCTGGTGGTCATCTCGCTCCTCGCTAGAACTGCGGTCGCTGGTTCCGCCGGAAGCGCCGCGAACACCGCACCGAACCCCGCTGTACAGTCCCCCTGCTCTTCCAAAAGGCGGGCGATGGCAACGGTACCGTCGCCTTCAACGACTCCATCTACGATATGGAGCAAGGTGAAACAGCCACGATCAACCTCAGTCTTAGCGGTCTCGACGGTATCACCGTCTTGGTCGGCGGCGGTCAGGCGGCCTACGAGCTGAACGCCACCGTCACCGACGGTAGCGGCGACGGACGGGTCGTCCTGCTGTTCGACACCTCGAAGGCGGGAAGCGGAGACGGCGCGGCGCTGACGACGAAAGCGGACGCCGACAGCCTCACCGTCAAAAACGAGACGAAACTAGACGGTAGCCTCGGTACAGGGATGTACGGCATCACCGTCTACAACGGAACCTCCGAGAACGTCTCCGCCATCGCCCACGGCGGTCTCAACGTCCAAGGCGACGGAACGACCGACGGCACGACCACGACGACCGGCGACACCACGACCATGACCGAAAGCGACGGCCAGCCCGGTTTCGGCGTCGGCCTCGCAGTGGCCGCCCTCGCGGGCGTCGCGCTGCTGGCGCGACGCCGATAACGCCTCGAAAAACGATTTTTCTTCAGACGTCGTCGCTGCCGTCGAGGAACTCGTGCGCATCGCGGAGGATGTCTCGAGGACCGTCCTGCGTGATGGTGTTGATAGCCTGTTCGTAGTCGCGCCACTGCAGGTCGCGGTGTTCGTTCGAGAGTTCCGCGCTCGCCTCGTGGGATTTCGCGATGAACAGGTGGACGGTCTTGTGAATCGTCTTCCCGTTGGCCTCGAAGACGTAGCTGTAATCGTCGCGGAAGCCGTCGAGGAGGCGGAAATCGTCGATTCCCGCCTCTTCTTTTATCTCTCTGATCGCCGTTTGCTGTAGCTCTTCGTTCCCCTCCACGCCGCCTTTGGGGAACTCCCAGTCCCCCGGACGGCTCTTGAGGAGGAGGTACTCCCTTCGACCGCGGGTATCCCGAAAGAGGATCGCACCCGCGCTCGTAGCTTCGACTGCCATTGCGTTCATCTATGAGGTTCGCCATTAAAGGAATGTCGGACCTATACGGTCGTTATCCGACGCATTCCGATTTTCAGGTTGTATTCCGTGACACGCGGTGTTATTGATAGAATAGTAGTTATGAAATATACGGTGCGCAAACCAGAAGCAGACGTTTTACGTAGGGGGACGATATACAACCTACAGAGCCAGCCATGACGTTTATCACAAAGATACTCCTTCAAAGCGGCAACCGGCCCGTACTCGACAGGGTAGTGTCGGATATTCGGTCGATGGTCGAGCGAAAGGGGGCCGAACTACGGGGGCCCCACTCCGACCCGCCGGAACGGCTTCGGGTTCCGCAGTACAAGACGCTCTCGGGAGACGAAGGGCGGCAGTTCCGAAGCTGGGAGTACACGGTGTACACCCGAAAGATGGAGATAATCGGCCACAACGAGGCGACTCGTCGCATCGCCGACATGGAGTTCCCGCTGGGCATCCGCGTCGAAGTCGAACTCGAACAGATTCAGGGTATGGGTACGGCGTAGTCGCTTCGTCTTCTCTTCTGCTTCGAAGGGGTATCTCTGCGCCCCCGACCGGCGCTAGAACGTTCCTTCGTCTATCGACTCGATGAACGTCGCCCGTCCGGTGTGGTCGTTCGTATCGAACTCCTCGACGCGGAGTAGCACGCGGGTGTCCACCGCTTCGGCGGGAACGCCGTCCACGTGAAGTATCGTATCGCCGATGCGGGCGACGGCATTCCCGTTCTCGTACCCCGTGATGAAGGCGTCTATCTCCTCGCCCGTGTCGAATTTGGGTTCGTTCGTGCGGAACGTCCACCCCTTGAGGTACTTCTCTATCATACCCGAGCCACCTCCTCGGCGCGGCGGTCGGAGACGTACTCTAGTCCGAACCCGGTGAGCGCGGAGAGTAAGAACACGCCGAACAGGAACCAGCCGTGGAAGACGTACAGCCACACCTCGGCGGGGTTGACGAGCATCGACTGCGTGAACCAGTCGAACCGCTCCACGAGGCCGATCATCGTCGCGTAGCCGACCAACACGCCACCACCCCACGGGAAGATATACCCCATCGCGGAGCTGTTGGCGTCGAGGATGTTCGCGCGTCGGTAGCCGTTGACGTTGAATCGCTGGCCGATGCGGGCGATGTACGGCGCGATGGCGATTTCGGCGGCGGTGTTGATGGTTATCATCGCGTTGACCATCGCGGTTCCGAGTACCATCGTCGTCTCCGCGCGGCGGACGCTCGTGGCGACGCTGTTCAGCAGCCAGTCTTGAAGCGCCGCGAAGCCGCCGCCTCGAATCATTATCTGTGCCCCCGCGACGATGAGTAGAGTCAGCACGATGAGCGCGAAGAAGCCCTCCGCCCCGGCGTAGAGGCTCCCGCTGACGGTGCCAGCGTTATCTGCGTCCGGTGCGACGACTTGTACGATTGGCAGGAATCCTAACTCCTGGGCGAACGGACCGTTTCTCGGTGCGTAGAAGATCAACAACTTACCGATCGACGCGAGGCCGAGAGCGATGTTGACGACGACCGCGAAGATGAGCCCCCACGAGATTGCCTCGACGATGTGGCGGCCTGATATCGCCGTCACGATGACGATGAGCATCGAGAGAAGATGGACGAGACCGACAGGATCCCCCTGCAAGACGCCCTCGGCTGAGACGGGCGTCCCCTGCATCATCGACCCCGCGACGACGTACCCGACGAACGCCAATATCGCGGCGAAGATGGCGTATTTGAATCGGGAGGCGACGACGCCGCCGATATCCGAATCCTGCGTCACCGCGCTTACGATAGTCGTGTCGCTGACCGGCGCGAGGTTGTCGCCGAACACTGCGCCTGAGAGTATCGCGCCGAACATCAACACCGGACTCGCGCCGATGAGGACGCCCGCCGGGAAGAACAGTCCCGTGAACGCGATGGTCGTCCCATAGCCGGTGCCGATACCCGTCGCCAGCAGCGCAGCGAGGATGAACGTCGCCGCCGGGAACAGCGCGGCACCCACGCTCAGCGCTTCGGCGGCCCAGACGAGCCCCTGCACGAAGCCACCGTCTTGGAGCACCTGCGCGAACATGCCCGCCCACAGCCACGCGACGATGGCGGTGGCCGCGACGCGCTGGGTCATCCCTTCGAAGATGGTGTTCGCGTAGGTCTTCCAGTCACCTTTGGCGAACAGCATCCCGACGATGAGCGAGACGAGCATCCCGATGACGAGACCTGTCGTATCGCCGACGCCGAGGAATCCGCTCTGGAAGATCGCCCAGGCGATGAACAGTGCGATGGGAAGCGTACTCATCCACTTCCCGCCGTAGAACTGTATCTGGGGTTCGCTCCGCGCCCGTTCTGCTTCCATCAGTTCTTCTTCCACTTCTTCGTCGACCGGTTCGTCGCGCCTGTCGTCTGAAGCACCCATCTAGCTCACCTCTATCAGTTTGTGCCATGCTGTTCCGATGTTATAAATCATGGCTCATTTCGGCTGATACGTCGGAGAGCTGAGAGTCGATACGCGACCCGATTGCGATTTTCACACGGATATCCGTTCGGTGACGGAACTCCCGGCCCGACTCCGAAACGTGCAACGCCTGCCCGCTCTAGAGAATTTAAGGCCGCGCTCTTCGTCCACCCCGACATGAGCCAGCAAACTCGCCGAGACCGATTGGTCGAACTCCGCCGCGAACTCCACCGCCACCCGGAACCGGCGTGGCGCGAGTTCTACACCACCTGCCGGATCGTAGACGAACTCGAAACCATCGGCGTGGACGAACTCTACGTCGGCCCGGAGGTGCTCGCCGAGAACGAGCGCATGGCCGTCCCCGACGAGGACGAACTCGCGCGCTGGTACGACCGAGCGCGACAGGCCGGCGCGCGCGAAGATATCCTCGAACGACTCGAAGGGGGGTACACCGGCGCGCTCGCCGTCGTCGAACGCGGTGAGGGCCCGACCGTCGCCCTTCGCGTGGATATCGACGGACTCCTCCGCGAGGAGTCGACCGACGACGACCACGTTCCGGCCGAAGCGGGATTTCGCTCCGAACACGCGGGTGCGATGCACGCCTGCGGGCACGACGCGCACGCGACCATCGGACTCGGCGTCGTCGAAGCCATCAAAGATAGTGACTTCGAGGGGACGGTGAAGGTACTTTTCCAGCCCGGCGAGGAGATGGTGGCGGGCGGGAAGCCGATGGCGAAAAGCGGCCACGTGGACGACGTGGACTACCTGCTCGCGGTTCACGTCGGCCTCGACCACCCGACCGGCGAGGTCGTCGCGGGTATCGACGGCTTCCTCGCGGTGAGCCACTTCCGCGCGGAGTTCGAAGGGGTTCCGGCCCACGCGGGCGGCAAACCCGACGAGGGCGAGAACGCGGTTCAGGCGATGGCGACCGCCATCCAGAATCTCTACGCCATCCCTCGCCACAGCGACGGCGCGACGCGCGTCAACGCCGGACTGGTCGGCGGCGGGACGGCCACGAACATCATCCCCGAACACGCCTTCATCGAGGGTGAGGTGCGCGGCGAGACGACCGAACTCAAAGATTACATGCGAGAACGCGCCGACCGAGTCCTCGACAACGCGGCGGAGATGCACGGGTGCACGGTCGAACGGAGCACGGAGGGCGAAGCCCCGAGCGCCGAGAGCGACGAGGGACTGGTCGAAATCGTCCACGGCGTCGCGGGCGAGACGCGCGGCGTGGACAACCCCGTTCGCCGGGACACGCTCGGCGGAAGCGAGGACGCGACGTACCTCATGCAGGAGGTGCAGCGGAACGGCGGCCTCGCGGCGTACGTCGGCGTCGGCACCGACCACCCCGGCGGTCACCACACCGCGACGTTCGACGTGGACGAAGATAGCCTCCCCATCGCGGTCGACCTGCTCTCCGATTCGATTCGGGAGATCGCTCGCCGGCGTCCGTGATCGCTTTCGATACGGGTAACGGGAGGTCTACCTCTCACGAAAATCGCAGCCACGACGCTCCGATTCGGATCGACCCTCGGCGGGCGAAACACACTTTTTTCGAGAACGTCGATGGGCCGCTATGGGGGGAACCGAAACGACGCGGCGAGACTTCCTTTGGTGGGCTCACGGGGGGCGCGACCGGCGGCGGCGTCGCCGGTGCCGCCGCCGCCGAAGTGGTCGCACAGGGCCAACAGACCGTCGAGATGACCGACAACCTCGTGTTCGACCCGGACTCCGTGACCATCGCGTCGGGAACCACCGTCATCTGGCGGAACACCGGCAGCATCGGCCACTCGGTGACGGCGTACGAGGACGAGATTCCGGGGGAGGCGGAGTACTTCGCCAGCGGCGGGTTCGACAGCGAGCAGGCCGCCCGACAGGCGTACCCCGAAGGCGAGATCGGCGGCGGCGAGCAGTACCAACACACCTTCGAAGTCGAAGGGTCGTACCGGTACTTCTGCATCCCGCACGAGACCGCGGGGATGGTCGCATCTATCGAGGTTGCAGCGGGCGGAGGGACGACCGCCGGTGGCGGGGGCGGTGCGCTACCGGCGGTGCCGAACAGCGCGAAAACGCTGGGCGTTGCGACCGTCTCGGCGCTCCTGTCGGTGCTGGCGCTGGCGTACTTCTTCCTCAAGTATGGCGGCGACTACGGTCTCGACTGACGGTCTCGTACCGCCGGATAGACTTCGAATTTCCAACCTTTTCAATCAAAAACGGCAATTTTTATAAGCACCTACGCCATCGATCTGCATAGACCGAAGCGCAACGAGTTGCTTAACAGGTTTGACACTTATGAACGGGAACATCAACGACAGCGATACCAGTGATGTCATCGCCAGCACCGGTCAGCAGAACCAGTACGTCAGTTACACGAACGAGGAGCCGCTCAGCACGGCGGTGGTCATGGCGCTCGCCGAAGTGGCGGGAGACGACCCGGCCGAGGTCGGCATGCCACTCTACGACGCCATCGACCCCGACGCGTTGGACAACCTCTTCGGCGACAAGCACGACGGTTCGCCCCGGATGGGCGGCGAAGTCGTGTTCACCATCTTGGACTACGAGGTGACCGTCCACAGCTACGGTGAAATCGTCGTCAGAGAGCGGAACTGAGCGGTAGTCGGAAGAAGACTCGATCTCTATCGTCGACTCTTCTCGGCCATCGCCCCGGAGTTCAGTACTTCGGTGCCGCGCCGGTCGTGGCGTACACTTTGTCCATCAGGTCGTCCCGAACCTCCTGCCACGCTGGGAGGCCCCGCGGGTCGGTCGGGTAGTGGTCGTAGTGGTCGATTATCTCGTCGGCCACGTTCTTCGTCTTGTAGAGGTCGTAGATGAATCGCCAGTGGTCGCGGGCGTCGATGGCGGTCTGGAGCTTGAGCCGCCAGCCGATGTTCGCGCTTCCCGAGTAGAGCGCCTCCGAGAGCTTCTCGGTCGGGAGCGCCCCGAGCATCCCCATCAGGTCGTCCACGTCCACGGCGGTGGTGAAGATGTTGTAGATGTCCAACCCGGCGTAGCGCGAGCCGAAGTGATCCATGACGCGCTGGTTGTACCGCCAGAGGGTGTGCTCGCTCACGTCGCCCACCTCCAACGCCTCGATGGCTTGCTCGCCCGCGTACTTGCCCGCGTAGGCCGCGCCCGCGATGCCGCCTCCGGTCGTCGGGTTGACGTGTCCCGCGGCATCGCCGACGGCCATATATCCGGGCGCGACGGCGGAGTCGTACGGTCGCCGAGTCGGCAGCGCCGCGCCGAGTTTATCCTCGACGGTCGCGCCGTGGAACTCGGGCCGGTTGCGCAGGTCGCGTTTCAGGTCTTCGACCAGCGTCATCGGTTCCTCGTTCATCTGGAAGCCGAGACCCGCGTTTATCTCCGTGCTCGTCCGCGGGAAGTACCAGAGGTAGCCCGCGGCGCGCGTCGTCGGCTTGAAGACGAGCGCGTCGTCCCACTCGACCGGTTCCTCGACGTGGACGATCTCACGGTAGGCCGAACAGAACTGCGAGTAGGTGACGTTCGTGTCGAACGTCGAGTCCGAGAAATCCGCCTTATCTTGCAGAATCGAGAGTGACCCGGCGGCGTCGACCAACAACTCGGATTCGTACTCCACCACGTCACCGTCGCGTTTCGCCCGAACGCCCGTGACGCGCCCGTCCTCCTGCGTCACGTCTTGGACGACGGTGTCGTAGTGGAACTCGGCCCCGGCGTCTTTCGCGCCGTCGATGATGCGCCGTCCGTACTCCCAGCGGTCGATGACCGCGAGTTCACCGGGAACGGGGATTTCGAGGACGGTATCCTCCTTCGGAATCTCGAACCGGCCGTGGTCGACGTCGGTGTTCGTGAACGCGGGCTGGATCTTCTCCTTCGGGATGGCCTCGGGGAAGGCGTCCGCCCCCTTCAACGCGTCCCCGCAGGCGATGTGTCCCGCCTCTTTCTCGTTTTTCCGCTCGACGACGACTACGTCGTACCCCTCGCGGGCGACGGTCGCCGCGGCGTAACATCCTGCCGTTCCCGCGCCGACGACGACCACGTCACCGGACCACGTCCGAGCACTCGGTGCGGTTTCCCCGTCAGTGCCGTACTGTTCGGTCATGCATTTTGATACGAGAGGGAAGCGAGAAAACTCTTTATCCCCTATTGTGTCCCCTCGAAAACGACTCAGAACGCCCGAGGGCGTGCATAAAGAGTTTTGTCTGGGTCTTTCGTATCCACGGAACATGACAGAATACACCGTCGAATTCGTTGGGACGGGTGAGACCATCAAGGTCTCGGACAAACAGACAATTCTCGGGCAATGCATCGAGGAAGGCATCGCCCAGGAGTACTCCTGTCGCGTCGGCATGTGTCTCGCCTGCTCGGCGGAGATCGTCGAGGGCGAGGTCACTCAACCCGCCGCGCGCGGCCTGACCGAAGCCGAGACCGAGGAGTACGCGCTCACTTGCATGGCTCGCCCGCAGAGCGACCTGAAACTCGACCGAGGCAAGTACCCGCCGAGCATCGAGGCCGACGTCGAAGCGATGGACGCGGACGCCGCGGCGGCGGACGACGACTAACGAGTTCGACCAAACCACTCGCTGGCGAAGTCAACTAGTTCTCGCTGGCTCACGACGACCGAATCGGCACACCCGACCTGTCCGCGAGCGACCGCGTCCGGCCGTTCGCGCTCGAACGCCTCGCCGACCTCCTCGAAATCGCCGTCGTCGATAGCTGGCGCTTCGAGCGTGATCCATTCGCGCTCGCCGTCCTCCAACACGGGCGCACCGTCTGTCACGATCTCTTTTTCGTACTTCCCACGATATTCAGCGAGATGGAGCGACGTGTTGCTGTCGTGGCCCGCGCCCAGCAGGAGCACGCTCCCTCCGAGTTCGTACAGTCGCGCGAGCGGCGACGACTCGTCGAGACCGAAATCGTACTCGTGGTCGGCGACGACCGACTCCGCGTCCGCCCCTCGCGCGGCGAAGGAGTAGTGCGGATGCCGACTCCCGACGACGCCGGGGTAGTTCCGGAAGCACTCCGGAATCGCACCCATTCCGTGAGTCGGCGTCACGTCGGGGCGATACGGCGGCATCGTCGCCCGGATTTCGTCCGTCCAATTGTCGGGCACCGGCGGGTTCTCCCAATCCTCCGGGTCGGAGTACTCCGTGTGGGTCGGCATCACGACCGTCCCGTCCTCGGTGACGACGTTCAGGAGCGCGTCCACGACCGCCGGATACCCAACAGAGCGCCGAAAGCGACGAGTGGACGAGCACGGCGTCGCCCGCCGCGAGGCCGTGGTCGCGGAGGTCGGCTTCGAGTCGGTCGGCGGTGACGGGTTCGTCGCTTCGCTCCACCGCGTCTCGTTCGGTCACGGCGGTCGCTCCATCGAGAACCGGTCGGTCGTCCGGACGTAGCCGCTGCCGGAGAGACGCCCTACGGCGTCGATCTTCTCCACGTCGAGCTTTCCGTCGGTCGTCACCTCGTCCGCGACGTGCACCCACTCGACTTCGCCGAGCACCATCGTCGACGCGCCGACGGAGACCATCTCGTACAGCGAACACTCGAACGCGACCGGCGAGTCGGCGACGCGCGGCGCGTCCACCGCGGTCGACCCCGCGCGGTCGAGTCCGAAGCGGTCGAACTCGCTCTCCCCGTGGGGGAGCGTCGCGCTCGTCTCGTTCATCGCCGCCGCCAGCGGTTCGGTGACGACGTTGACGACGAACTCCTCCGTCTCTCGGACGTTGGCGGGGGTGTCTTTCAGCCCGTCCTCGTCGTCGACCGGCGCGAACATCACGACCGGAGGTGCGACGCTCACCACGTTGAAGAAGCTGTACGGCGCGAGGTTGTCCACCCCGTCCGGACTTCGGGTGCTCACCCACGCAATGGGTCGCGGGACGACCGCCCCCGCCAGCGTCCGGTAGAGCGAGCGCACCTCCGTCGGGTCGAGTTCCATATCGGTTCGTGGAAACGAGTCGGCAAACCAGTTCCGGGTACGGTCGCCTCTGCCGGAACCGCATCCGCTCGACCGAATCGACCGACTCGCCCGGTTTCGGTCGCGGGTTCATCCTTTCGTTCGCGCAACCATCGCTACACGTCGTCGCCCGGATGGCCGAACAAAACATTACGGCGGAGGGTGACTCTCCCCCATGAGCGTCTCCGCGACGGCGCGCTCGGTGGTCAGTGTCGTCCAGGAGCGAAACGTCACGTTCCTCGCGGCGAGTTTCGCGTACTACGCGTTCGTCTCCATATTCCCGCTCGCACTGCTCGCGATAGCGGTCGGATCGCTCGTTGGGGGTGAGGCATTCGCTCAGACCCTCGTTCAGCAGTTTCGAGGCTTACTCACCGGTCAAGGTGCCCGATTTCTCCAACAGGCGATAACCAGCTCGTCGGGGCGTGCGAGTGCATCGGTCATCGGTGTCGTCGTTCTGCTGTGGAGCGCGCTGAAACTGTTTCGCGGGCTCCTCCTCGCGTTCGAAGAGGTGTATCAGTTCACCCCCGACGCTGGACTGGTCGAACAGATAAAGAAGGGAGTCGTCGCGTTAGTCGCCGTCGCGTTGGGAATCGCGCTGATGGTCGCCATCGGAGCGGTGCTTCGGATGCCCTCGTTCGAAGCGATACCGTTCATCGACTTCGCCGGAACGCTCTCCCTCCTGCTCGGTCTCGTGTTCGTCTTCCTTCCGCTGTACTACGTCCTTCCGCCGGTGGAGATGACGCTCCAAGAAGCCCTTCCGGGAACGGTTTTCGCCGCCGTCGGTTGGATACTCTTGCAGGCAGGATTCCAGTTGTACGCGCTGAACGCGGACAAGAACGCGGTGTACGGCGCGCTCGCCGGGGTCATCCTGTTCCTCACGTGGCTCTACTTCGCGGGCATCCTCCTCCTTGTCGGTGCCGTGATAAACGTCGTGGTCGCCGGGCGGTGAGCCACCACACCAAAGTACGGGACGACCGTACTTTTGAGCATGGCCGAGGATGACCACGACCGAGCGAACGAGATGGAAGCGGAGCGCGAACGCGAGGTCGAAGAGGAACTCGAACGGGTGGACGAGGAGATGGACTCGGCGGAATTCCAGCAGTCCGACGCGGAGGGCATCCCGGACGAGGACGTAGACGGCGACGAAGACCGCGCCGACGGACGGCACGTCGACGTCGAAGAGGACACCGACAGCGCCTAAACCGCGCAGTTGTTCGGTCCGAGCTCCAGTTCGAACGCCGTCTCTTCTCCGACGTCCCGCTCTCCGAGGTTCACCGCTACGATTTCCTCGTAGTTGGCGGGTCGGGGCGGTAGGTCGTCCGCGACGCGCTCCACGAATCGCTCGCGGTCGAGTTCGAGTAAGGGAACCGACTCGCGCACGGTCGCCAGTCGCGCGGTGAATGTTCCGTCCTCGGCCCGCGGCGTCCGGATGTGGACGTGTCCCGGCGCGACGATCGTCGTCTCGGGAAGCGCGAGCAGTCGGTCGTGAAGCGTCTCGTAGAGGTCGTCCGCGAGCGACGATGCTCCCTCTGCACCCGCTTGGAGGTCAGGCCGCCCGACCCCGTCCAAGAACAGCGTGTCGGCACTGAACAGCGCGTTTCCGAGTCGGAACAGCGTCATTTCGCTGGTGTGGCCGGGCGCGTGGACGGCGGTCAGCGCGGTCTCTCCGACGGCGACGAACTCGCCGTCTTCGACCAGTTTCGCGTCGAACGCGAGTCCGCGCTCTCGCGCCCCACTCGGCATCACCGGTTCCGCCTCGCTCCGCTCGGCGACCTCGCGGATTCCGCTGACATGGTCGGCGTGGACGTGCGTGTCGACGGCGTACCGGAGTTCCGCGTCGCGTTCCCGCGCGTCTTCGACGTAGCGGTCGGCGAACGCCCGTAGCGGGTCGACGACGGCGGCCTCGTCGCCCGAGACGACGAGGTACGACAGGCAGCCGCTGGAGGGTCGTTCGTACTGGAACACTGTTTCGTCGCTCCCTTCGACCTCGCGGGCGACGTACACCCGCGACCAACCGTTCATCCCGTCTTCCAGATTCATCGCGTCGACCCCTGCGTCGCGGAGCAAGGACGCGACCCGGTCGCTCGCGTCCCCGCGGGGACACACGGCGACGACCGGTTCGTCGAGGTCGAGCGACTCGGCGAGTTCGGGCACGTCGTCGCGCACCTTCGCACTCAAAAACTCGGCGTAGGGCGTCTGCACCGTCTTCGGGGCGTCGATGTGCCACGTCTCGAACTCGTCGCGGTTACGAACGTCGAGCAGCGTGAGCGGCTCGCCGCGCCGGAGTCGGTCGTACAGTTCCGCGGCGGAGAGGGCGTCGGCCATACGTCGAGTACGCGATTCGAAGGCAAAAGCTGTCGCCCCCGTCGCCAAAACGTTTTGTCTCGCGTCGCCGTCTCGTCGGTATGAACGCGGACGACTTCGCCGACTCGGTGCGAGACGCGAAAGCGACCGAACTCGACCGCCTCGGCTCCCAGCAACTGCTCGTCGCGCTCACGGGTGCCGACCTCGAACCCGAGGTTGTGCTCACCGCGGTGGCGGGGAGCGAGCGCACCGCCTCCGAGACGTTCTCCGCGTGGGCGGAGGAAACCGGACGCGAGGCGTTCGAGCGACTGGCCGAGCAGGAACGCGACCACCACGAGCGCGTCGTCGCGGAATTGGACGAGTTCGAACCGTCCGACCCCGACCCGATGCACGCCCTCCTCCGCGAGCTGGACGACGACGCGTCGCGGACGGGCGGTCTCGTCGGGCGGTCGCTCGTCGCCGACCGGACGCTGTTGCAGGTCGTGAACTTCTTCGTCAATCGAGGGGACGAGCGCCGGGCGAACCTGTTCCGCAACCTGCGCGAGGACACCCGGGAAAACGTCTCCGACGGGGTCTCCTTGCTCGCCGATTGGTGCGAACGCGAGGAGGATTGGGAGCGAGCGCACGAGGCGGCCGAGGAGACGATTCAGACCGCCTACGACGATTACGCCGACACGCTGACCGGGATGGGACTCGACCCGAAGCCGATCTGCTGACGCGGGAAGAAAGCGCCGCACGTCGAGCTGCTATCGCCTTCGCGTTTTCCGGCACTTCGCCGCGCATTTTTCGTCCGCTGACCGTGAATAACCGTCATCGAAAATATCTAGAAAATATCATAAACCACTGGTCTTATTCGCAGTCAATGTTGGACGTTCGAACCGATACGACCCGAAACAGAATCGACATCACCCACACCGGGAAGACATCCGAAGACGAGGCGAGCAAGCGTCGAGTAAAGGCAAGCGTCGAGTAAAGTGATCTCCGGACTCGAAAAGCTCGACCCCGGTTTCGCCGTCGTCAACGATATGGCCGAGTACAAGTCGGTGTCACAGGAGATCAAAGCGGAGATAGCGAAGGTGAAACAGGCGATCGACGAGAGCCGGGTCGGCACCGTCGTTCGCGTCGCGCCCGAGTCGACCATCGCCAACATGCAGATGGACAGGGCGGGCGAGGTCGAATACGCCGTGGAAGTTGCGGACACCGTCGAGGCGGCGGAAGCCCTCCTCGACGAAAAGGCGTAGCCAATTCGCCGCTACCGTACGACACTCCATCTCGTCTTCCTCGATTTAGAACGTCGGATTCGATCACAGTTTCGCGGGGAGACGAGGACTCGGAAGATCGAGAAGGAACGGTAGACGACTCTAAATTCTCGCTTACAGATACATCCGGACGCTCCAGTACAGGCCGGAAAGCGCGTTTCGTAGGCTCGATGCCGGCGTAAAACCGGAATCCGGATTCTCGGAGCGTTTGAACTCAGCGGCGAGGGTGGAAGACGAAATACGGCATATCTCCCCGGTATTGACGCGCCGGCCGTCGGCGTCGGTGACTCGCAACAGCGTCACCTCGTCGGTCGCTCCCACGACGCGGTAAACGCACGGCTCGCGTGCGGGGTCAATCAGCCGGTAGTGTTCGCCGACGGTGGCCATACGGTGCGATAGGTCGGTTAGGAGTATGAATCTACGCCGTATCTCCGGCGGGAGCGAGAATCAGTCGCTCCCGTCGATGCGACTACGGAGGTACGCACCGACGTCCGCGACTCCCCCGACCGCGGTGAGGATTCGGAATCCCGACTGGCCGTCCGTGGCGGTCACGGTGGTTCCCGTCTCGCTCGCCAACCCGGTCGTACTCGCCTCCCCCGTTCCCGAAAGTCGCGTCGTGGTGGTCGACTCCGTCGCGGTCGTCTTCCCGGTCGTCCCCTCGCTCGTCGTAGTCGCTCCGTCGTCCGGGTTATCAACGGAGCGGAGGACGTGGAAATCGCCGTACTCGGTGTACATCCAGTCGAGGGTTGACCCCATCGGATAGGTCGCGGTGAACATCTTCCCGTCGGCGACGACTGGCGTGTTGGCGGCGGGACCGTAGTCGTCGAAGTCCCAACTACCGAAGGTGTGTCGCCACTCGCGTTCGCCGGACACAGCGTCGAAAGCGACGACGAGCGCATCCCCGGTGTCGGGTTCGGGGGTCGTCCGTCCGCCGGCGTAGAGGGTTCTGTCGCCGACCGTCGGGGCACCGGCGAGTTCTGCGTCCGCCTCATACGTCCACGCTTCCGTGCCGATTTCGGCGTCGAGCGCCCGTATCGCGTCGCCGAATCAAAAGAAAACGCATCCGCTGGCGACCGCGAGTCGGTCGGCCCACCAGTAGCCGGTCGTCCGGAGCGAGTACGACCACTGCACCGTCCCGTCGTCGGCCGACCGCGCCCGGACGACGTTCTCCGCGTCGCTCCCGTTTACGGTGCCGTACACCAGTCCATCCGTGACCGTCTGCAAATCGTCTGCGCTTCCGGACGTGTCCCACAAAACAGAACCGTCGGCGGCGTTCAGCGCGACGCCACCGCCGTAGAAGAGAGTTCCGTCGGCGTAGCACGCGCCGCCGCCGACGCCGTCGGTCTTCCAGCGCACGTCGCCCGTTTCGGAGTCAAGTTCGCAGGCGTCCCCCGAGGCGGTTCCGTACAGTCGACTCCCGGCGACCAATGGGTCGCCCAATCCGAACGACTCCGATTTGTGCCACTTCGTCTCGCCGGTGGCGCTGTCGAGCGCGAAGAATCCGGTCGCCTCGGCGTCCTCGGAACCGCCGGTGTCGAAGTAGAGGGTTCCGTCGCCGACGGTCGGCGTCCCCGGGCGGGAGACGTCGTCTCGCTTCCACAACTCGTCGCCCGTCTCCGGGTCGTAGGCGGCGACGTAGCCCTCGCTGACCGAAGGGGTGTGCGCCGTCGTCACGGCCAGGTACAGCGTTCCGTCGCCGACGACCGGTTCGACGGTATACATCCCGCCACCTAAATCGAACGACCAGTCGGTCGTCACGTTCGAACCGGGGCCGCTGTCCGCGGTCGCCCCGGTTCGCCCGGCGTTTCCGCGAAAGGACGTCCACGAACCGCTGACTCGTCGGCCCCCGCCACGCCGGGCGCGAACTCGGCACCGACCGTGACCGTCGCACCGAGCACACCGGCCGCGTCGAGGAACTCCCGCCGATTCGTTCCGTTCATGCCTTATTTGGCTGTATCATCGAGGAATAAGCCTTGTGACTGGATTATTTAGAAAATTTTCCGGCAATTGACCGTTCAACGATCTGTTCGTGAATTTAACCCGACCGTGAGATTTCTCCGTCATCGGGCGACAAGTACCGTCAGTCGTCGGCCGATAACTGTCGATATTTGTGATTTATCACTCGAATACTATCGTCGAAATCGTCGTACGTATTGGTCCGTTCCGGTCGAGGCACGCTCGACGAAGCCACGCCTCGTCGAACACAACGGGGCCAAGCTTCGTGAGCTTGATTTCGGCTACGCCTCGTCGAACAACTCCTCGCCCTCGACCATATGCTCCTCGACGACGTCCATATCGAGCGTCACGCCGAGACCCGGTTTCTCGGGGATCTCGATGTACCCGTCCTCGATGACGGTCTCCTCGACGAGGTCTTCCCACCAACCGAGTTGGTAGGAATGGTACTCCACCGCCAGCGAGTTCGGGATTGCGGTGCCGACGTGGGCGCTCCCCATCGTGGCGACGGGCGAGGAGACGTTGTGCATGGCGACGGGGATATAGTACATATCCGCGAGGTCGGCTATCTTCTGCGTCTCGCGCATGCCGCCGACCTTGGGCATGTCGGGTGCGACGATGTCCACCGCCTGCTGTTCGATGAGTCTGCGCTGGCCGTGCTTGCGGTAGACGTTCTCGCCCGCCGCGATGGGCGTCGTTGTGTTCGCCGTCACCTCGCGCTGGACGTCGTGATTCTCCGGGGGAACCGGGTCTTCGAGCCACCACACATCGTACTCTTCGAGTGCGTCGGCCAGTCGCTTTGCGCTCCCGGCGGAGAACGTCCAGTGGCAGTCGAACGCCACGTCCGCGCGGTCGCCGACGCGTTCAGTCACCGCCTCCACGATGCTGACTTTGTGCTCTATCTCCGGATTCCGGAGGTGTCGATTCGCGCGGTCTTTCTCGTGACCCGAGGGAACGTCAAGGTCGAACTTCAGGGCGTCGTAGCCGAGTTTTTCGACCACGCGCTCCGCCTCGTCGGCGCAGGCTTGGGGGTCGGCTTCCTCCGCGGTGTGGCAGTCGCAGTATACTCGAACCTCGTCGCGGTACTTCCCGCCGAGCAGTTGGTAGGCAGGCGCGTCGAGCACTTTGCCCGCGAGGTCGTGAAGGGCGACGTCGATGCCCGAGATAGCCGTCACGGTGACGCCTTGAATGGAGCCTTCGCCCGACATCTTCTGGACGAGGTGCTCGAACAGGCGGTCGATATCGAGGGGATTCTCGCCGACGAGGAAGGGTTTCATCCGTTCGACAAGTTCGGGTACGCCCGCGCCCCAGTAGGCTTCGCCCGTACCGACGATGCCGGCGTCGGTGTAGACGCGGACGAGCGTCCACGGGAAGTTACCCTCGACCATCGTCGTCTGCACGTCGGTTATCTCGATGTCGCGTGCACCGCTTCGATTCGCCGTGAGGCCCATCGACTCGGTCGAGAGGTCGCGCATCGTGTACTCCGCGTTGGGGTCGTGTAACATCGCGTAGTCGCGTACCATACTTCCGGGTACTTCGTCCGTAGTAAAAGTTCGTCTGGTAGCGACTGTTCTTACTGGAGCGCGCCCGGCGAGTTCCCTGCTTACTGGAGAACGTCCACCGGCTTCTCCGCGCTGATCCACGCGTGGACGGAATCTTCAGCTCGGAGTTCGTACCGACCTCGGCGGTAGTAGCCGACGACCCTGGATTCGGTCTGCTGGTCAGGCATCTCGACTACTCCTTCGACGCCCGTCGTCCTTACTATTGACTAGTTAACCGGTCGCACGGTCGAATAGGCGAATCGTTCCCGTCCGTCCGCCAACGGGTTTCCGGTTACGCGCCCTCGCGGATTCGTCGCTTCTGGTGGCGATTAAGCGGTATCTAAAGTGTCTTCGTTCCGACGAAATGTCCGCTGGTTGGCTATCGAGGCGGCGACTACGCCCCGTCGAACACGAGGTAGCCGACGGACTCGCTGTTGCGGTGGAAGACCTCGTCGTCGCTCCGTTCTTCCTCGATGCGCACCTCGACGCCCGACGATGAGAGAGTTCGGTACCGAACCTCGGCCGCGTCGGAGCCGTTGTACGTCTGAACGTCCGCCACGAACCGCGGGTCGTCGTACGATCGGTCGAACGAAATCCGGTGCCACCGGTGGGTGACCGAATCTGGCGTCCAGCCCGCTTCGAAGGCCGCGCCGCCGAGCGACCCGCGTCCTTCTTCGACCGCGAGATAGCCGACCGATTCGTTCATGTGCGCGCCATAGCTGTTCTGCTCTTGGAGTCGAACGCTCATCCCGTTCGACGAGACGTTGCGGTGGCGCGTCACGACCGCGTGGGGGCCGCGGTAGGACTCGGCCTGACTGAAGACGACCGGCGTCGAGGAGAAGTTCTGGTCGAATCCGAGGAAACGGAAGGAGTGGTCGGTCGTCACGCGCCCCGCCTCGGCGTTCACGCCGTCGAGCGGGTGCGTCCCCGATTCGAGCACCGTGTATCCGAGCGTCTCCTGTGCGTGCCAGCCGTCCTTGTAATCCTACTCTTCGAGCGCCGCGTCGAAGTGGTCGCTCCCGACGTTTCGAAGCCGGACGTGGGTCGGGTGGTTACCGTTGTACGACAGCGACGTGGCGATGACGGTCGGCGAGTCGTACGACCCCGCGAGGCCGACGCGTGACCAGTCGTCCCTGTCGCGCTGTCCGACGGTTACGGAACCGGACTCGCCGACGGGGGCGCTGCTCGAACCGACATCGGCAGCCGATTCTCGATCCAGTTCAGGATATCCTGCGTGTCGTGGTGTGGGGGCGTCGTCTCCCCATTTAGTTCGAACGTCGGCGTGAACCCGACGCCGTCGTCGCCGGCGGCGTAGCGGGTCTGATAGACGGGGTCTTCGTAGCGCCCGTCTTTCGCCCACGAGATGGCCGTGTCCCGTTCTTCGAGGTCGGACTGACGCATCCGGTCGCGCATGTCGTCGTAGGTCACGTTTCCGGACACCTGACTTTCGAACATGTCGCGGAAGAACGCCCAGTACTCGTTTGGTTCGGCGTTCCACGCGCCCATCGCGCACTCGGAGATGCGCGGGTCACTGCTAGAGATGTAGTAGTACGAGGAGCCGTGCGAGGACTCGCCCGGCGGTTCGTAGGCCAACGCCCGGTAGCGGATGTCGAGGCGTCCGGGTTCGACGAACTCCCGAATCACGTCTTCGAGGTTGTTGAGGACGAAATCCTTCGTGTACGGGCACTTGAAGTTCCGTACAGCGTCGCGGTCGGGTTGTTTCCCTCACCCATCGTTGCGTAGGTGAACTGGTTGGGGTCGTTTGGTACCGGCGCACCGGAGACGGGACCGCTCGTCGTGTGATTTGCACTCGCAGCGCCTGCCAAGCCGAGGAAGGCCGCGCCGCCGGAGAGTCGCATGAACTGTCATCGTGTCGTCTTTCGCGTCACGTTTCCTGCCGAATGAGTGTTTAATATAAAACAGAATAATCGTTTAGCGTTGCTAGACGCGACCTAATGCGTTGCAGACCGTTGCAAATCGTTGATTTCATCGTTTATACGTGTCGAACTGAATTGGATACAAGCTTATATAACGTTTTATCGTTCTGTCGGCGAGCGCACCATCACTTTGAGGTTGGTCGGCGTCGTCGGCAACCGTATGAGTCGTCGGTGTACGAGACGGGGGTTTCTCGCCGCTAGTATCGCGTCCGCCGTTCCGATCGCCGGGTGTACGACGCTCGCCGCCGACCCTCCGGTCGACGTTCGCGGTGCGCTGTACATTCCGGCCCGCGCATTCAACTTCTTCCAGATGTGGCACACCTACGAACCGGGTGTCACGGAGCGCGACATGGGCTTCGCTTCCCGGCTGAACCTGAACGCCATCCGGACGTGGCTCAGCTACGAGGCGTGGCTGGAAGACCCTGATGGGTTGCGAAAATCCATCGACCACTTCCTCTCGACGGCGGAGTCGCACGGGATTCGCGTCCTGCTAGGAATCTTCGAGGGCGTCGGGCGGAAGCCGACGCCGAAGAACCTGCACAACACCGACCCGTGGACGGCCACGGGCGTCTTCTCGCCGAGCGAGGAAGTGATGAAGAATCCCGACCGGTGGGACGAACCGCGACGGTTCTCCCGGTGGGTGATGGAGCACTACGGCGACGACGAGAGACTGCTCGCCGTCGAAGTGATGAACGAACCGGGGTGGACACCGTGGAAGAAACGGTTCGCCCGCGAGATGTTCGGCGTCATCCGCGAGAATCGGGGGAGCGTCCCGCTGACGGTCGGTTCGACGAGTTTGGCGAACGTCGCCGACTACTTCGACTGGGGTATCGACGTGGTGCAGTTTCACTACAACTTCCCGGACACGCCGACCATCTACCGCGACCTGCTCCGGCAGGCCACCGACCTCCAACGGAGCATCAGCATGCCCGTCTGGTTGACGGAGTGGCAACGTATCGCAAGTTTCGGCTGGGGGAACGGGGATATCTCGCGGGAGCAGGCGACCCCGAACTACGCCTCGCTCGCGCCGGTCATCCGGGAGTCGGGTGTGGGGAACTTCTTCTGGTCGCTCATGCTCCAACCCGCGTACTCGCTAACGCAGCGCAGGCGCGGCGTCATTAACGGCGTCTTCCACGAGGACGGCGCGGTCTGGAGCACGGACGACGCCAGCGCCATCAAGTCGATGTCGGGCGACGAGGATTTCGACGGGAACGAGCGTCAGCAGTGGCCGGCGTGGGCCGAGTCGGTCAACCGGCGCTCGTGAGTCCGGCGTAGGCCAGTATGTCACCGTGGTCGAGGGCCCCGTCGCCGTCGAAGTCGAGCGCGGTCTGTTGTTCCGTCGGCACCTCGCCGATACCGACCGCGTCCGTCGCCACGACGACCGGAAACGCCACCGCATCCCAGAGTCCCGTCTCACCGTTCCCGGTCAGGTCCTCGTAGCGCCCGTCGCGGTCGGGGTCGAGCGGCGGGCCGAGCGTGAGCCGGACACCGAACACGTCGACGACTGAGAGGGGCGCGTGAACGTCGACGCCGCGGTTCTGGCGGATGACGTTGTTTCGGAGTTCGTCGTCCCACGGGTCGGCGAGGGCGACCCCGTGAAGGTCGCCGGTGACGGTGTTATCGATCAGTCGCGCGTTCGAGTCCTCGACGTCGATACCGATGGCGTTGTTCGTGGCTCTCACGCCCCGAATCGTCACGTCAGAAGCGTTTCTGACCGCGACACCACGATTCCAGTCCTTCACGCGGACGTTCCGGACGGTCACGTCCGAGGCGTTCTCGACGAGGATACCGCTCGTGTCGCTGACGCCAAACCCGTCGAGCGTGTGACCGCGACCGTCGAGCACGACGTCGTCCGCCCGAATCACGACGCAGCCGGTCGAGATGCGCGTCTTTCCGTTGTGAACGTCGCTTCCGAGGACGTAGTGGCCGGATTTCGATATCGTCGTACAGGAGTCGATGGGGGACGTTGGCGTACCGGACTGCGGGCCGGCGGCGGTGGTGACGCCGCCGAAGACGCAGACGAGAGCGAGGCCGACCGCGAGAACGGCAGAGAGCTTCATGCTCAAATGCACACCGTCCTTCTTGTTATAGGCTATCCCCGAAAAACGACAGTATCGCGGAATCGACTAGAGCAGGTCGAGCGCGCGGAGGTCGGACTCCAGTGACGCCCGCGCCGCGTCGTCCATCTTTCGGAGGGGACTCCGGAGCGGGCCGGGCGAGAAATCCACGTCCCGCAGGTCGAGCGCCGTCTTCACGCCGGCCATGTATGACCCGCCCTTCAGGGCGTCTCGAACTGCGTACACCTCGCTCTGGAGCTCTCGCGCGCGTTCTTCGTCGCCGGCGTCGTAAGCGTCGTAGAGGTCGACGACCAGCTCCGGGAAGGCGTTTGCGACCGCGCTGACCATGCCCGTACAGCCGACTTCAAGTCCGGGGAACAGCAGGGAGTCGGAGCCGGCGAGGAACGTGAGTTCGGAGTGCGCGTCGATGGCTTGCGCGAGCCACGGAACGTCCTTGCTCGAATCTTTGACGCCCGCGATATTCGGGATGGCGGCGAGCTCGGCGAGGGTGTCGAGCGACAGCGAGTTCCCGGTCTTGCTCGGGATGTGGTAGACGTACACCGGCAGTTCGACCGCCTCGCAGACGCGCCGGTAATGGGAGACGGCAGCGTCGCGGTCTAGCGGGTAGTAGTACGGCGTGACGACGACGACGCCGTTAGCGCCGACCGATTCAGCATGTTCGGCGTGGGCGACGGTCTCACGCGTGCTCGGCGCGCCGACGCCCGCGATGACCGGAACCTCGTCCACGGCGTCGGTGACCGACTCGACGACGCCACGACGTTCCTCGCCCGTCAGGAGTGGAAACTCCCCGTTAGTTCCGAGGGGGAACACGCCGTGTACCCCGCCGTCCGCGACGAACTCCGCGTGCGCCGCTGTCGATTCGTAATCGACCGATTCGTCCTCGTGGAACGCGGTGATCGTGGGCGGAATGACTCCGTGCAACGAGAGCGGGTCGTCCGACCCCGGTTCGGGTGCGTGTGCCATGGCGGAACATCATCGCCCGAGCCAATAAGGAGTTTTGCTCCGGCAGTTCTTTTTCGGTAGTGAGTAAACTTTTAATCCCGGGGTTCCTACGTACGAGTATGAACGTCACAGTCAAACTCTTCGGCCCGCTGGTCGCGCGAACCGGAACTCGCGACGCCCGCGTCGCGGTTCCCGAGGAGGCGACCGTCGAAGACGTGGTCAACCAACTCGGCGAGAAGTACGGGCCGCAGGTCAGCGCCGGTATCGTGGACGGACTCGGCATCCGCTCGGACACCCGTATCCTCCGCGAGTCGGAGCGCGAGGTCGAACCGCTCTCGGCTCACAGCCCCGTCGAAGCGGGCGACACGGTCTGCGTCCAACCGAACGCCTGAGTCGGCGCTCGTCGTTTCTTCTCGGCTCTTTCCTCTCTTAATAAAGTAAGATATATAACACATTCTGATCGTTCTGCGGTATGGTTTCTCGACGAGAGGTGTCCCCGTGAACCGGCGACTCAGAGGCCTGCTCTATTTCGTGTTGGCCATCGCGTTCGCCGCCAACACCCTTTGGCTGTTTCCACACGCCGACCAACTGCGGTACGAGTATCGCGCTGTGGAGTTGAACGAGTCGAACGCACACTACTACATCGAAGTACATCCGTCCGTCCGTCGTTGCATCGTCGAAAAATCTCGCACCTGCAGACTCGAGCTACGAGCCAGAAACGAACCTATCGCACTCGACGCCGAGAATACGGAGTTGTACGCGGACTACCGGTACGTTGCGACTCGCAACGGATACTACGTCCCAACGGTCGAGAACCGAAAGGGGACGGGTTCGTCTCATCGCGAAAAGTACCCCGAGCGAACGTTCTCTCGGATATCGCGTACTCCCCGACTCCCTCCGCCACAAAATACGACAGAGCGATACAGAATGCGGTCGAGGACGGCCGCGCGGTCTCGTCCCGCGAAATCAATGCGTTGCACCGTATCGTCCGCGACGATGGACGATACTACGTCGTACAGGACTCGTGGATATTCGACCTGCTCTCACCGGTTCAACTCCTCGCTCTGCGCATACTCCTCTTGCTCGCCACCGTCTCGCTTTCGGTCGCCAGTTTCGTCTACCGGTACGGTTAAGCGCCGGCGTACTCGCCCGGGGCGTTCTCGAACTGCTCGCGGTGCTCCGCCGAGCAGAACCGGTACTGTTGTCCGATGTGACGGGTGACGAACTCCGTCTCCCGATTCTCGTAGAGGTTCGTGCCGCAGACTGGACACTCTCGCATGGTTGTCGCTTCGGCGTCCGGACGAAAGGCCGCTTTGCCTGCGAGGGCAAGGCTACCCGAGGCGTGCGAGCCGGTTCAGCGCGTACACCGTCCGCAGCACGTCGCCCGCTTTCCCGCGGTCGAAGACGAGTTCGTCGGTGCGGACGACGTGGTCTAACGCGTCGCGGGAGGCGTGCTCGGGCGCGGCGGCGATTCCCCGGTCGTTCTCCGCCGCCCACCGCATCACGCGCAGGTCACTCTTGCTGTCGCCCATCACCAGCGTGAAGGGGTCGTCCACGCCGAGCACCTCCAGCGCGGCCTCCACGCCGACCACCTTGTTCAACTCCCGACTGCCGATCTCGGCGGCGTCGCCCTCGTAGTAGGCCACGTCGATTCGTTCGAAGGTGTCCCGCACGTTTTCCGGAATCGCCGCCGCGTCGTGCTCGGGCGTCTCGCCCTGTTCTTCGAGCACGCCGCGAATCTCGGGGTCGCTGTCGACGTAGTAGGCTCGCGCCCAGTCGCTTCCGTCTTCGGCCACCGTCTCGCCGAGCAGGTCGAGCAGGTAGACCAGCGCGTCGTCGATGACCTCCACCGCCCGCGAATTCCCCGTCTCGAAGTTCGGCTTCATCGTGACGTTGAACTCATTGCCTTGCAGGTGGGTGCACCGCCGGAGTTCGTCCGGGGCGGCCGAGAGCACCCGCGAGCGAACCGTGTCGAAGACCGTCCGAATCTCGTCGTCCAACTCCTCGTACAGCAGGCGCTTCGTGTCCGCGCCGTGGCCGGGCGTGAACACCCCAGTTCCCGCTTCGTAGACGATACTCAGATTTCCGGAGTGGACGATCTCGTTGCCGAGCCCCTGGATTGCGAATCCCTTGACGTTCTCCAGGGTCTGTCCAGTGCAGACGACGATGGGAACGCCCTTCTCGTGGAACTCGGTGAGCAGGTGGAGCGTCTCGCGGGGAATCTCGTTGTCCGTCCCGCCCGCGGAGCGCAGCGTTTCGTCGACGTCCAGCACCAGCGCGTTCACCGCCCGTCCGTACTTCGAGTAGAGATCGAGCGCGGTGAACGCTTGGTCGCGCGTGGCGTGCGCTGCGATGTCGGCGTAGGTTTCGCCCGCGTCGAACTCGTCGCGAATCTCGTCTTTCTTCGCGTCGAGTTCCTCGCTGACGGACTGCCAGTGTTCCAACGCCACTCGGGAATCGACCGGCGGGAACAGATTCACGAAATCCTGGTACGCTCTGAGGGTCTTCGCGTCGAACTCGTCGTAGAGCCGATAGAGGGCATCGTAGCGTTCCATAGTGGACGTGGGTCGCTCTGTGGGATAAAGTTCAGGGAGGGCTGTTCGGACGGCGGTTCGCCGTAAACCGATGATACACCGCGCGACACCTCGCGTTCAACACGCCGATCCGCGGCAAACGAGCCAAGCCAAACACGCGAACATTGAAGACGCCGGGACGAAACGATTCGAGAGATGACCGACGGCGAGACGAACATCCGCCCGCTTTCCGAGACGACCGTCCAGCGAATCGCGGCGGGGGAGGTGGTCGAGCGACCGGCCTCCGTGGTGAAGGAACTGGTCGAGAACAGCCTCGACGCGGACGCTTCGCGCATCTCGGTGCGCGTCGACGGCGGCGGGACGGAGCGAATATCCGTCACCGACGACGGCGCAGGGATGAGCGAGGCGGACGTGCGGGTCGCCGTCGAAGAGCACACGACGAGCAAGATTCGGAACATCGACGACCTTGAATCGGGCGTCGCCACGCTCGGCTTCCGGGGCGAGGCGCTCTACACCATCGGCGCTGTGTCACGAATGAGCATCCGGACGAAACCTCGGGGCGGGGAGCGCGGCACCGAACTCCGACTCGTCGGCGGCGGCGTGGAGAGCGTCGGGCCCGCGGGCTGTCCGGAAGGCACGACGGTCGAAGTTGTGGAGCTGTTCTTCAACACCCCGGCACGAGAGAAGTACCTGAAGACAGACGCGACCGAGTTCTCGCACGTCAATCGCGTCGTTACGCAGTACGCGCTGGCGAACCCCGACGTGGCGTTCTCGCTGGAACACGACGGGCGCGAGGTGTTTTCCACGACGGGACAAGGCAACCTTCAGTCCGCGATTCTCTCGGTGTACGGACGGGAAGTCGCCACCGCGATGGTCTCCGTCGATGGGTCGACGGAGGTGGACGTCTCAGGCTACGTCAGCCACCCCGAGACGACCCGGAGCACCCGCGAGTACGTCGCCACCTACGTCAACGGGCGGTACGTCCGCTCCGCGGTCGTCCGCGAGGCCGTGCTCTCGGCCTACGGAAATCAGCTCGCGCCCGACCGATACCCGTTCGCCGTCCTCTTTCTCGACGTGCCGGGGGACTCCGTCGACGTGAACGTGCACCCCCGGAAAATGGAAATCCGTTTCGGAGACGAGGGCCGAGTCCACCGGAGCGTCTGCGACGCCGTAGAAGATGCCCTGTTGGATGAGGGACTCGTCAGGTCGTCCGCGCCCCGCGGTCGCTCCGCACCCGCCGAAGCCGACGTGACTCCCGAAGGGGTTCAGTCGGAGCTCGAAACGAGCACCCGAACCGACGAAGACGGAGGCGGCGAAGGCGGGGGCGGCGAGACAGGAAGCCGACGGGAAGCGACCTCCGGGAGATCGGGTGGCGAGCGAGAACCGACCACCGCCGGGTCGAAGGCGGGACGGGCCGAGACGCCGAACCCGCAGACCGACCGAACGACCAACGCGGAAAGCGCCGCGACGACCGGCCACTGGAACTCGCCGGGCGGCGGCGACACCGCGAGCGGGCGAGGCCGAGCGAACGGGACACCGGCCGCGACCGACGAGAATCCACATCGGACATCGGCACGCGATTCGCCGTCGGCGCACAAGACGACGCCACCCCGAGAGACCGCAAGTTCGAACCCAGAATCCGACCGCAAGTTCCGAGCGCCGACGGAGGCGGGGACGCTCGCGAAGTCGTCCGAGGGGGAAAGCGCGGAGTTCGACACCCTGCCGCCCATGCGCGTCCTCGGCCAGCTGCACGACACCTACGTCGTCGCCGAGACGCCAGACGGGTTGGTGCTGGTCGACCAACACGCCGCGGACGAGCGCGTGAACTACGAACGACTCCGCGAGCAGTTCGCGGGCGACACCACGACGCAGGTGCTCGCCGCGCCGGTCGAACTCGAACTGACGGCGGCGGAGGCGGCGCTGTTCGACGAGTACCAGGAGGCGCTGGCGCAGTTGGGCTTTCACGCCGCACGCGCCGGGGAGCGCACGGTCGAAGTGACGACGGTGCCCGCCGTGCTGAGCGAGACGCTCTCGCCAGACCTCCTGCGGGACGTGCTGAGCGAGTTCGTCTCGACCGACCCGGACGAGCGCGACAGAAATTCGGCGGAGGCGGTGGCCGACGCGCTCATCTCCGATCTGGCGTGTTACCCCTCGGTCACCGGAAACACGTCGCTTCGGGAGGGCGACGTGGTGTGTCTGCTCTCGGCGCTCGACGACTGCGAGAACCCCTACGCATGCCCGCACGGGCGGCCCGTCGTCATCGAGTTCGACGGAGGAGAGATAGGAGACCGGTTCGAGCGCGACTATCCGGGCCACGCCGGACGGCGGTCGAAGTGATTGCCTCGGCGTCGAATCCCCGCGGAAAAACGGTCGTTGTCGGACACGCTGGCCGAACTACAGGCCGCTGTAGTCTCGCGAAATCGCCCCGCCGGCGTTAACGGTTTGACCGTCGCTGCCGGGGATCGGCTTCGGGTCGTTGTTCTGTTCGATACCGAAATGGAGATGTGGCCCCGTCGAGTTTCCGGAGTCGCCCATCCCGGCGATGTGCTGTCCTCGGCTGACGCTCTGACCGTCGGAGATGGCGAAGCTGTTGACGTGGCCGTACTCCGTCTCGTAGCCGTTTCCGTGGACGATGTAGACATAGTTGCCGTAGCCGCCGGAGTCGTAGGCGGTGTAGGCGGTGCCGGCCCGCGCCGCGTAGATGGGCGTGCCGATTTCGCCGTTGTGGCCGATGTCCACGCCGCCGTGGAAACCGCTCGACCGCTGGCCGTACGGCGATGTGATGTAGCCGTCCATTGGCCAAACGATGTCGGTTTCTGCGCTGCTGGTGGAAGCGAGATACCGCTCAACCGACCAGCCCCAGACGTTGCGGTCGAGCCAGTGGACGCCCCACCACGTGTAGCCGTCCTCGGTCGTCGGCCCGTTCATGATCTCGCCGACCTCACCGGGGGAGACCGTGGCGACGACCGGCGACTCCGTGCCGGGCTGTTCCCGCGTGTTCAGGTTGGTCGTCGCTTCGACTCGTTCTCCGTCGCTGAAGGCGCTGGCCGAACCGCTGAGTGCTGCTGGAACAGCCAGTCCCGTCGCGGCTGTTCCGAGTACTTTACCGAACGTTCGTCGATTCAATTTGCGCGTCATGGTCGTTGGGAGTCGAGTTTTCGTCGCGTTCAGTTGTTCGTGCGCTCGCTGCGATGGTCTCTTCGACGCGCAACGGTTCCCGATACCTGTCGTATCGACAACCAGTACACGTTCGAGGCGATCCACCGCGGGAGGACTCGTCGGAATCCGTCCTCGACACGATTGATGTACTCGAGGATGAAATATCTTACTATAACAGAAATAAAAACGTAATTAATATCTCCACGTTCTGTAGTTAATGGTGTCCGGTCGGGACGGCCGTCTCCGGCGCGACGAATGGCGACAGTCGACGGGGGAAGAGAATCCGTTTTCAAGCTAAATGTGAATAGATATCGCTCATATAGACAAATTTTTGACATGAGACAGTTCGATGCCACCGCTCCAGTGACCACGAACTTCCAATCTCGGAACTCATAAAGGGGATCATTCATATCGGCGTGTCGAATGGAACCACAGTATGGCACGCGGGACGAGTCAGGGAGGACTCATCGGCGCGATACAATACGACATACAGCAACTACATATCGGATGGATGGCGCTGTTCTTTCCGCGATAGCGACAGCAATCGCACTCGGTGCTCGGGAAGTGGACGCCACAGAGCACGATGGGGAAGACAGCCTATCGCGGGTGGAGCCCGGTCGGCGCGCGAGTCGTCGCACTGCTCTACCCGTTCGTCCTGTTCGGATTCGCGGCGCGCTACTACACGAGTCGCATCGACCGGACGGCGGCGAGCCTCGGGATACTGGGCGTCGTCCTACTCTCGGTGGTCGTGTGGGGTAGCCTCGCGGCGCTGGCGCGGATGTGCTTCTCGACGGAAGGCTTTCTCGCCGTCACCGCGGCGGGGGCGTCGCCACCGTCGCGGCGGTGTTGGCGTTCCTCACCAGCAAGTACGGCGGTCGGATAACGACGGTGCTGTTCGCCTACCCCTTCGGTATGACGTCGCTGTTCCTACCGCCCGTGGTCGCGGCGCTGTACTCGCCGACGCTCTCGAACGTCGTCTTCCCGAACAACGAGACGCTCGCGGTGTGGTTGCTCGACAACGTGCTCACTTACCGCGGAATCGACGAGTACCTCCGGGTGCAGTTCGACCTCGAAGGACTCGCCTACGACGGTATGTGGTTCGGTATCGCGGTTCCGCTTGGTTGGCTCCTCGGCTTCTTAGTGACGCTGGCGAATCTCATGCGCCCGAAATCGGAGTAAGCCTTTTTATCGAGTCGGCTAACGTTCACGTATGAAGTTCGACGAAGTTACGACGGCAGTCGCGTTTCTCGTGCTCTTGGCCGTCGCCCTCGGCGGCACGCTGACGAGCGGAATGCCGCGGACGATCTCGATGATGGTCAGCGCGGGCGTGGTGATTTTCAGCATCCTCGTGTTGGCACTCGGCGTGAAACACGGCGAGTATCGCGCGACGAGATGATCGTTCGACGCGCTCGAAGGATGTGGTTCGATAGGTCGGTGACGGTCGGGTCTTTGCGGAGGGTTCGAACGACCTCCCAACTCGTTCCTGCACCTCCTTATTGACCGAGTGAAATGAGAGAGAGATAGGCAGACCGACCAACCGCCAAAAACTCCGCGAATCTTCGCCGACAACTGAAATCGGCAGGTGAACTGCCGCCAGCAATCAGCAGGCGACGCAACTGCCGGAGGCCGGCGCACTCTCCGCGAGTGAGGAACGAAGTGACGAGAGAGCGGGCCGACGACTGAATGGAGCACGAACTACTCGCGCCGCGAGTAGTTCGTTCGAAATGAAGGAGGAGCGTTTTTGGTCGAGCTTTTTCCAGGGAAGTAGGCCGAAACCGGCGTCACAGTGACGCCGGTTTCGGCTCCTGACCGTCGAAAAAAGCTCGTTCTTACATGTAACCGAGGTCGCGCAGGCGCTCCATCAGGTCTTCTTTGTCCTGGGCGCGGCCTGCGCGCTCGGTCGTGTTCTCCATGTCCTGCAACCACGCTGGGTCTTCGTCGCTCTTCTCGGTGCTGACCTCGCTCCCGAGCGAGCGGAACCCTTCGAAGTACTTGGGTGAGACGGGGATATCTTCCTGCGTGAGTCCGTTCGGCAGATCGTCGTACCCTTCTGGGACGTAGCCTTCGTCGGGGTAGTCCTCGACGGTGTCGGGCACGACGAAGTGCCAGAAGGCGTCCCAGACGGCCGCCTCGTCGAACTGGAGGATGGGCTGGATGCGGTCGTGGGGCGGGTAGATGTCGGGGTCGTGGCGCGGGCTGAAGAACGTCTCGTCGGCGCGGGCCTCCTGTTCGTCCCAGCGGACGCCGGAGATGACGCCGTCCACGTCGTACTCCTCGAGCGCGTCGTTCAGCGCGACCGTCTTCAGCAGGTGGTTGCCGACGTAGGTGTCGAGCAGGAACGGGAACGTGTCCTCCTCGTATTCGAGGAGGTTACGCACGTGGTGCTGGTTGTGTTCCGATAGCTCGGAGACTGGGATGTCGTCGCCCGGTTCGAGGTCGTGTTCGTCCACGTACCCGCCGACGTCCTCGTTGCGGGCGTAGATGACGTCCAAGTCCCACTCGTCGGCCCAGCGGTCGACGAAATCGTGGATCTCCTGGAAGTGCTGGTAGTGGTCGATGAACACCGCGGGCGGGACTTCGAGGTCGTGCCGCTCCGCGACTTCCTTGATGAAGTAGAGCGTGAGCGTGGAGTCTTTCCCGCCGGTCCACATGACGACGGGATTTTCGTACTGTTCGAGACCCTGTCGCGTCACGTCGATAGCCTTCTCGATCTTATCTTCGAGCGAAGGGTAATCCTCGGGATTCTCGCCTTCGCCGTCGGTGTAATCTACGTCGAGATAGTCTGGAAACTCGTCCGGCATGACTCATAATTAGATATAATTAGGGGCGTAAAGTGCTTTTCGGCTCAGCGTGAAGGATCGTTCGGGATAAACGAGTCGCGTTCTCGATTCGCGTCGGTGGCCGCATCGGTGCGCGGTCGTGGGCGATAGTTCGAGAACCGAGCGTCCTGCAAGTCCGAAGGAGGCGGCACGCCGAAGAGAGAGCGACTTGGACGGCAGAATCCGTTTCAGCGGGCAACGACCGGAATCGGAACCCTCAAGATCAGCTGATGAACTTGTTGTCGCGCCAGTTCACGCCGCTGGACGATGAACTCTCCTTTCGCGGTCCTTCCACGACCTCGATGGAGGCGGGACGGTCGTCCCCATCCACGATGCGAGTCGCTTCCAGATCACCGTCGACCTCGGAGATCGCGGTGAGCGTACCCTTCTCCGCTTTGCGGGCGAGCGCGCAGAGTACTTCGAACATCGAGTACTGAACCGCACTGTTTTGAAGGACGGTCTCGCGGTCGCCCTTGAACGCGGCCATCTCGATGAGTTCGCCCGTGGGTTCCTCCTCGTCTTCGTCGTAATCCTCGCCCCATCGCGGAGCGTTGCGCCGCGCCTCCTCCTCTTCGGTGAAGACGCGCGTCTCCGAGACGCTCGCTTTCAACTGTGCGGTCGGCGTGTACTTGCTGATGCTTTCGTCTGTCGACACCGCGCTGATGATGAGCGTGTTGTTGCGGCGAGTGATGTCGACGCTGTCGATCTTCTCCGGTAGCTGGGGGTCGCTTTCGAAGTAGTCGTAGACGGTCTCAAGCGGCAGTTCGAGCGTCGAATGCAGTCGGTATACCTGGCTCATTTGTAGTCGGTGGTTCCGTCTCCCGTCGGCTGTCGGTTACTTATACGCGCCCCGAACATATAGGGTCTACTCTTTCGGTTGCGGATACAACCATCGAAATGACCTTATTCGGTTCGGAGCGTCTTTCCCAGTTCGTCGCGCTCTTCCATCTCGGCCAAAACGTCGCTCCCGCCGATGAACTCGCCGTGGACGAACGTCTGCGGAATCGTCTCCCAGCCGCTGTGACGCGAGAGCGCCTCGCGGTAGGCGTTCAGGTTATCGAGCACGTCCACTGTCTCGAACTCGTCGCTGCGATGTTTGCCGATGAGCTCGAGCGCGCGCTGGGAGTACCCGCACTGCGGCATCATCGACGTTCCTTTCATGAACAGGACGACCTCCTCGTCCTCGATGGCCGAATCGACTCGTTCCGCTGCTTCCTCGGCAGAGAGCTGTTCGCCGGGTGTGAACGTCATACGCTTACGTAGGAACCGACGCCGCAAAGAAGTTGCGACTGTCACTCCTCGCTACCGACGCCGATGACCTGCACCAGCGAGTAGACGGGGACGCCCTTCAGTTCCTCGAACCCTTGCTTGTCGGCGAGGACGATACAGGCGACCGGTTCGCCGCCCTGGTCTTCGATGGCGTCGATGGTCTCGCCCATCGTCGTTCCGCTGGTGATGGTGTCGTCTACGACATAACACTCGCGGTTACGAATCTGCGCGAAGTTGCGCGAGAAACTTCCGCCGTACTCGTCGATGTCGCCCTCCTCCCATTGGTGCTTTCGCGGGGCGTACGTACCGAGGTCGGTGTCGAGTTCGCGGGCCACCACCGTCGCCAGCGGCGCGCCCGCTTTCTCGATGCCGATGGTCAGGTCAACTTCCTCGCCGTGTTTCGACAGCATGTCGGCCATCGCCGCGCCAACGTAGGAGAGGCGGGCGCTGTCGCGCCCGACGGCGCTCCAATCGACGTGGATGTCCTGCGGGCCGCCCTTCGGTTCGGGGGTCGGGGCGCTCCCGCTGCGCTCGACCAGCCAGCTGGCCGTCTCGCGCGACACGTTCAGTTCGTCCGCGATTTCGCCTTTCGAGAGGCCGCGCTCCGCGAGTTCGGCCGCGCTCTCGATGAGGTCGTCTACGTTCTTCATTGGTGGTAGAATTTTACCGCCGCCTTTATTGTCGTTTCGTCGTCCGCAAAGGCGTCCGCGAAGTTCGACGCATCGTGGACGCCGGTGACGAGGTCGTCTTTCAGCCAGTCGGGCAGCGCGGTCAGCGTCTCGACCGCCGCCTCGAAGTGCCGGTAGTTAGAGTTGACGCTTCCGACGAGCGCCTTGTTCCCTAGAACGAGGTCGCGGTGGACGCTCCCGCCGTCGATCTCGAACGACCACGATTCCGGAACCCCGAGCAGCGCCGCGACGCCGTTTGGGGCGAGCGCCTCGACGGACTCGAAGGCGTGTTTCGCGTAGCCCGTCGCCTCGTAGACGAAGTCCATCGGTTCGTAGGCATCCGGAACTTCGGTGACGGGCGTCTCGCGCGAATCGACGTACGTCGCGCCCAGTTTCTCGACGATGGCGATGGTCGGGTCGGGCCTGTCGCGCCGTCCGAGGCAGTAGGTTCGATCGAACGAATCACCGAGCATCGCCAACGTGAGCAGGCCGAGGTTTCCGTTTCCGAGCACCAGCGCGCTCTCGGGTCGCCAGTCGAACGCAGACCGGGAAGCACGGGCCATCTCGACGGCCTTCTCGGAGATGCTTATCGGTTCGATCAGAAAACCCCACTCGGCGAGGTCGTCGGGGACGGAAACCAGAAACTCGGCGGGGCTGGTGAAATATTCGCTCATGAAGCCGTGAGCCCCCGAGATGCCGCGCTCGACCACTTCGTCCGCCGGTGCCATATCCGGCTCGCCGTGCTCGAAGAACTCGGTCGCGCCGCCCGCGAGCGGTCGTCGCACGGTCGGGACGACCACGTCCCCGGCTTCGAAGGCGGTTCCGTTCGGGTCTTCGACGACGCCGATCGCCTCGTGGCCGAGGACGAGGTGGTCTTCTCCTGGGGGGAAACTACCGTGGCGTCCGGCGATGACCTCGTGGTCGGTGCCGTCCACGCCGACGAGAAGCGTTCGCACCAACACCTCCCCGGAGTCGGGCTCCGGGCGAGGCTTCTCCAGGATTTGGGGGGCATCGGCCCCGCGTTCGAGTGCGACTGCGTCCATACTCCACCCCTTGTCGGCGCTCGTTCAAAACATTTATTCTTTCTCGAGTAAATCATTCGAGCGCGGGTGAGTGGCCGACGACCGTGGTCTCGCGCTCACGTTCGAACCCGAACGCCTGTCCAACGCGCCGTACCGCCGCTCGGCCCACCCACGTTTCGACCTCGCGTTCTCCGACACCTCGTTCCGATAGCGTACTCCGTCGCCACAACACCTGTTGTCCTCCGCGTCGTGATTCGACCCATGCGCGCCGCACGACTCCACGAGTACACCGACGAGATGGGTGACGCCCTCTCCATCGACGACGTAGACCGCCCCGAAGCGACCGAAGGCGACCACGTCGTCGTGGAGATCGAAGGCGCGGGCTGGTGCCAGACCGACAACCACGTCATCGAGGGCATGTGGGAAGAACAGATGAACCAGTCGCTCCCGATGACGCTCGGCCACGAGAACGCCGGCGTCGTGGCCGAAACGGGGGAGGACGTGACCGTCGTCTCGGAGGGCGACGCCGTCCTCTGCCATCCCGCGATGACCTGCGGCGTCTGCCGAGGCTGTCGCCGCGGGCAGGACATGCACTGCGAGAACCTCGTCTTCCCCGGTCTCTCGACCGACGGCGGCTTCGCGGAGTACCTTCTGACGAACGAGCGCGCCGTCGTTCCGCTTCCGGACGGAGTCGACCTTACCGAGATCGCACCCCACGCCGACGCCGGAATCACGGCTTACCACGCGGTGAAGAAGGCGGCCCGCGAACTAAACCCCGGCGAGCACGCCGTCGTCGTCGGCGTCGGCGGTCTCGGCCACATCGGCCTACAAGCCCTCCGAGCGATGAGCGCGGCCGAAATCACGGCCGTGGACGTGAAAGACGAGGCATTGAAACTCGCGCACGACCTCGGCGCACACCACACCCTGAACTCGCGCGACGAGGACGTGGCGGACGAGGTGGACGCCCTCACCGACGGTTCGGGCGTCGAGCAGATCCTCGACTTCGTGGGCGCGGACGAGACGTTGGACTACGCGCCGAACCTGCTCGCGGCGGGCGGCGACCACCACGTCGTCGGCTACGGCGGCCACGTCCACGAACCGGCGCAGGCGCTCGTGAACGGCGATTTCGACTATCGGGGGACGCTTGTCGGCACCTATCCCGAACTCCAAGAACTCGTGGCGCTCGTGGCGGCGGGCGACGTGGAACTGCGCACGTCGCGGTACGAACTGGACGAGATAAACGACGTGGCGGAGGAGTTAGAGCGCGGAGAAATCGAGGGGCGGGCCGTCATCACGCCCTGACCGGAGCGGCCATCCGATCGGTCGGCCGGTCGAGCGCATTTACGGCACGGGAGCGTTCTCCGCATTCGAAACGCTATCGTCAGAACCGCGAGCTTCGTCGCGCAGTCGCTACTCCCAGAGGTCGTAGAGATCGTCCCCTGAGGGTTCCGAAATCACCTCTCCGTCCAAGGCGAGTTCGCCATCACCGTCAACGACTCGTCCGATTTCCGCACCCGTAATCCCCGCGTCGCGAAGCTCTCCGAGTACCTCGTCCACCGAGTCCTCCGGAACCACCGCAATGAGCGCTCCCGACCCGAAGATTCGGAGCGGGTCGACGCCCATCGTATCGCAGAGTACCCGAGTCACCTCACGAACTGGCACGTCGTCGCGTGCGATTTCCAGTCGAACCCCTGCGGCTTCGGCCATCTCCAGCAAACCCGTCACGACGCCGCCCTCGGTCGGGTCGTGCATGGCGGTCGCGTACTCCCGGAGGATTCGAGCGTCTTCGACGACGCTGATCTCCCCGAAGAACGATTCGCCTCGTTTCGCCGCCGAGCCGACCTCGTCGCGGAAGTCGGTGGCGAGGATGGCCGTGCCTTCGATTCCGGCCCCTTTCGTCAGAACGAGTCGGTCGCCCGGTTCGGCGCCGCCGGTCGGGACGAACTCGTCCGCGAGACCCATGCACGTCATCGAGACCATCGGGCGTGAGAGGTCGGGCGCGTACTCGGAGTGCCCGCCGACGACGGCGACACCGAGGTCGGTCGCCGCGTCGTCTATCTGCCCGGTCACCGCGTCCAGCGTTTCGCGGTCGTCGTCGGGGAGGAAGACGACGTTCGTCAGCCAGCGCGGGTCGGCCCCGGAGGCCGCCACGTCGTTGCAGGCGACGCTCACGGCGAGGGTGCCGAGTCGCTCGTGGGCCAGCGAGAGCGGGTCGGAGCTGACGACCAAGGTTCGGTCGCCCACTCGAATTGCGGCGGCGTCCTCGCCGTACGCCGGGCCGACGAGCACGTCGTCGTCCTGCGCGCCCGTTCGCGAGACGACCATCGCGAGGTCTTCGGGGTCGAGTTTGCCGATCATGGCCCGACGTTCTCAGGGCGGCCCAATGTGCGTTTCGCCGCGCCGAAGCCGATTTGGCGATCGGTGGCGAAGAACGATCGGGGGTGGAGCATGGAGTACATCTACGCCGCACTCGTCCTGCACGAGGCGGGAGAAGACGTAACGGAAGAGAACCTGACCGCCGTTCTCGACGCGGCGAACGTGGACGTCGAAGAGGCTCGCGTGACGGCGCTGGTCGCCGCGCTGGAGGACGTCGACATCGAGGAGGCGCTCGCCGAATCGGCCGCCGTGCCCGCGGGTGCGCCCACCGCGCCCGCGGAGGCGGAAGCCGAACGAGCCGAAGCAAAGGAGGAAGAAGCCGCTGAAGCTGAAGAAGAAGACGAGGACGAAGAGGACACGACCGGCGAGGGGCTCGGCCAACTGTTCGGCTGAGTGCCGGGACGATTTTCCGACTCTCGAAAGAGGGTTCCTATTCGAAGATGCCGAAGAACGTTCTAGAGATCACTCCTCGCCGCTCTCACGCCGTCGCGGCCTCGTCTTTCTGTTCTAAGATTTTGTTCGCCTGTCGGAGCACGTTCCGCTTCCACGCGTCGATATCGTTTGATTCGACCTGCTGTCGCATCGTTTCCATCCGGGTCGAACGCTCCGACGGTTCCATCGCCAACGCCTGCTGGATGGTGGCGGCGAACGATTCGGTGTCGTTGGGATGCACCGTCAGCGCCGACTCGCCGAGTTCCTCGTGCGCGCCGACGAGTTCGCTGAGAACCAACACGCCCGGCTCGTCCACCTGCGAGGCGACGTACTCCTTCGCCACGAGGTTCATCCCGTCGCGGAGCGAACTCACGAGACAGACGTCCGCTTCGCGGTACAACGCGGCCAGCGCCGACAGCGGGAGGTAGTCGTCGACGTAGACGACCGGCTGCCAGTTCTCCGTTTCGAATCGGTCGTTGATCTGCTCGATTTTCTTTTTGACGTTCGTCTGCACCTGCTGGTACTCCTCGATTCGACTCCGGCTCTCGCTCGCTTTCTGCACGTACGTGAGTTGTTCGCGGTGCTCCGGATACCACTCCCACAGATGTTCGAGGGCGGCGAGTCGCTGTTCGATTCCCTTCGTGTAGTCGAGTCTGTCGACGCCGACGGCGATCCGCCCGTCCTCGGGGAGCGGGTAGGACTCGCGCAGCGACTCCCACTGTTCGTCCGCCTCGGTGGACTGGGCGAGGGCGTTTCGTTCCGCGGCGTCGATGCCGAGGGGGAACGCCGCGACACGAATTGTTCGCCCGTCGTAGCGGATACGACCGTTCTCCCGGTCCACCTCGGCGTCGAGCGTGCGGGAGACGCAGTCGAGGAAGTTCCGGCAGTACTGGTCGAGGTGGAAGCCGAGCAGGTCGTTCGCCAGCAATCCGTCGAGCAGTTCGTCGTATTGCGGACAGCTCTGGAACACGTCCCACGAGGGCCATGGGATGTGCCAGAACTGCATGCAGAACGCGTCGGGCGACGCCTCACGCACGTATCGCGGTGCGAGCGCGAAGTGGTAATCCTGGAACCAAATCACCGCGTTCGACGGGTTCGTCTGCTCCCGAATCGCCTCCGCGAACTGCCGGTTGGTCTCCCGATAGTGCCGCCAAAACTGGGCTTTCGGTTCCATCTTGGCGGTGTCCGAGTGACAGAGAGGCCACAAAACCTTGTTACTATAGCCGTAGTAGTAGTTCGTCACCTGTTCGTCGGTGAGAAAGACCCGTTTCAGTTCGTACGACGGCGAGTCAGGCGGCACGCGAACGCAACCGTTCTCGTCGCTCACCTCGTCGTCCGCGTCGCCGCTCGCCCACGCCACCCACGTGCCGCCGGTGCTCGCCATCATCGGGTCGAGAGCCGACGTGAGACCCCCTTCCGGTTTGACGACCCGAATCTCCTCGTCGTCGCGTTCGTGGACGTATGGCTCTCGGTTCGACACGAGAATCAGTTCGCGATTCTCGAACGCGCCTGCCGTCGACGTGGAATCGTTCGATTCTGAGGTTGCTCCTACGGAGTTGTCCATTGGTTTAGTTCGCTCGTTCGGTAGTGGGGCCGACAGCCCATTCACGGCATGGGTTGCGCTCGCAAGTTCTTTTATGTCGAGAGGATGTTCGGCGCGGGAGAATCACCCGACGTAACGGCCCTCGTTCGAACGGGGGCGTCCGAACGGACGACCGCCTCGTCACCGCCGGCTGGGGCGCGAATCGGTGGCTCTCCCTCATCGACTCTAATCACGGAATCATACGACGGACGGGGACAAAGTCCTGACGGGGTAGTTTTTACCTGCTGAAAACCGTCTCTATCCCCATGTTCAAAGCACAGATCTCCGACGGCGAGCAGATATCGTGCACCGACTACGAGAGCGGCGAATTCGGCGTCAGACTCTTTGGCGAAGACCGCGAGTTCCTCGCGTTCGTCCCCTACGCGCATCTGCTGTGGATCGGGCGCGTGGACGACGCCGAGCGAACCCTCTGGTAGCGGGAACTGACCCGCCCGGTCGCGGGCGAACCGTCCGGCCCGAATCGGCGGTCGGTTTTTTAACCGATGACGACGAAGAAACAGGTTATGCCCGGAATAACCTACGAGGATTTCCTGAACCTCGACTACGACCCCGCCGAATCGGAACTCCTCTGCACCTTCTACGTCGAACCCGCGGAGGATATGGACATGGAGGCCGCCGCGTCGCGCGTCGCCAGCGAGAGTTCCAACGGAACGTGGGCGGAGCTACAGGTCGAAGGCAATATCACCGACCTCAGCGCCACCACCTTCGACATCGACGGCAACGAGGTGAAAGTCGCCTACCCCGACGAACTGTTCGAGGACGGCAACATGGCGCAGGTGCTCTCGTGCATCGCGGGCAACATCATGGGTATGAAGGCGGTCGACCGCATCCGCCTGCTCGACTGCGAGTGGCCCGAATCGCTCACGACCTCCTTCCCCGGCCCGCAGTTCGGTTCGGCGGTGCGAAACGATATCTTCAGCGCGGGCGACCGACCCATCACCGCGACCGTCCCGAAGCCGAAAGTCGGCCTCTCGACCGACCAGCACGCCCAGATCGGCTACGAAGCATGGTTGGGAGGTATCGACCTCCTCAAGGACGACGAGAACCTGACCGACCAGTCGTTCAACCGCTTCGAAGACCGCCTCACCCAGAGTTTGGCCCGGCGGGACGACGCGCAGGACGAGACGGGCGAGAAGAAGAGCTACCTCATCAACATCACCGCGGACGCGAACACCATGCTCGAACGCGCCGACGCGGTGGCTGAACAGGGCTGCGAGTACGTGATGGTCGACGTGGTCACCACGGGCTGGGCCGCCGTCCAGACCGTCCGCGAGCGATGCGAAGAACTCGGCCTCGCCATCCACGCCCACCGCGCCATGCACGCCGCGTTCGACCGCGTGGAAACGCACGGCGTCTCGATGCGCGTGCTGGCGCAGGTCGCTCGCATCTGCGGCGTCGACCAACTCCACACCGGAACCGCCGACCTCGGCAAGCTCGAAAACGAGGATACGGAGGGTATCAACGAGTGGCTGTACTCCGATCTGCACGGCCTGAACGACGTACTCCCGGTCGCCTCGGGCGGTCTGCACCCCGGACTCATTCCCGAACTCATCGACCGCGAGGGGACGAACATCTGCATCCAGGCCGGCGGCGGCGTCCACGGCCACCCCGACGGAACCAGAGCAGGCGCGGCGGCGCTCCGACAGGCGGTGGACGCTTCGGTGGACGGTACCTCGCTCGAAGCGTACGCAGAAGACCACCCCGAGCTTGACACCGCGTTGGAGAAGTGGGGCACCGAGACGCCGCGATAACGGATTCGGCGACGAAATCGGACGAGCACGGTCGCCGAATCGCCGCGAGTTCATCGAGAGCGTGAGGCGTTTATTCACCGAGAACGTAGGAAACGTATGAACTTGGACGCCCTGAAACCCGACTTCCTCACGCCGAACTGGAAGTGCAGCGCGTGCGGGAAGAAATACTGGCGCAACCGACGGCAGTGCGGTCGGTGTCAGAATACCGTGTTCGACCGCGCTCGGTAGGAGATAGCGGAGAATTCACCGATCGCCGTCGCGCCGAAACTCCCCGCACCACTCGTCGGAAAAGTAACTTTCCCCCTCCGTTCCGACGGAAGAGAGCCACAACGTTTACTCCCGTTCGAGCAGTGCAAATACCTGACATGGAATCGTTCACCGAGACGCTGGAAGTCGTCGACTTGGGTAACCGGATCAGGATCGAACTCACGGACGGGACGGTGTTCGAAGGCCCTGCAAGTCCGATCGACTACGTTCCGGACGACCGATTCCGACTGGAGATCGAACCGCGTCACGAGGAGATTCGTCGGTGTGAGGTCAGCGCGGAGTGCGTCGACGGCGAGTGGACGACGCCGGAGGTTCGCCACTTCAGCCTCGGCGACGACGACTGGACGGTTGTCGGAGAGGCCGACAACATCGACATCGTCCGGTAGTTAACACGCCCCCGTTTTTCGTCCAGATTCGACCGGAGACTCCTGCGAGCCGTTCTGTAATCCTCGGAATCGGTTCGTCGGCCCCAATCCATAACCCTCCAGCGAAGTAAAATCAGCGCATGAGGGACAACGACCCCACTACCGACGAGGCGTACGAGACGGACGACCACGCCGATTCGTTCTTCCCGTTCACCGGCTCCGCGTTCCCGTTCGGGCTGTCGGCTCTGTCCCGCGAGAACGTGGGCGGCGAGACCGTGGACGAGGAAACAGCGCCCGCGGGCGAGACGACCGCCGCGGATACGACCGAAGACGAAGGTGATAGTTGGTGGGAAGAGGGGCTGATATCGCTGCTCCTCGTCGCCGGTGTCGTGTTGTTCGTCATCCCCGAACCGGCGACCTCGGCGCTCGGGATACTTCTCATCAGCGTCGGCGTCGTCGCGTGGCTCGTCGATTGGGCCCTATAGATTCCGATTCGGCAGGAGTCGGAACCCCCGACTCCCGCGTTCCGCCGACGGGGTAGAACCCGTCCGAGGAGCGCTACTTCCCGGTCAATCCACCGACGCCGCTGTCGTTGACGAGCGTAGTTCTCACGATATTTTCGTGGCCGCGCCGCAGCCGTTCCGAGAGCGCTTGGTGTGTGATGCCCAACTCGTCGGCGAGCTCGTCGGCGGTCGTCTCTCGCGGAATATCGTAGTAGCCTCGCTCGTATGCGAGCACGAGTGCCTCCCGTTGTTCGTCCGTCAGTTCCAAGCGCCCCTGCTGGCCGTCTTCGAGCCGATAGATGTTCCGAACGTCCATCGTCAGTCCGCTCTCCTCGAATCGCTCGTAGGTTCGTGATAGCGCCCGGCGATCGGGGAACAGGGTTCGAAGATTCCACCGCTCTCCATCACCCGTCACGGCGAGAATCGCACTCTCTTTCGTGAGTATTCGGAGGAGCGTTTCGATGTGTCCGACCCACTTCATCCGATAGAGCCACCGGTCGGCGAGGTCTATCAGCAACTCCGTCTCGCTGACGCTCGGGTCGTCGGTGAGAAGCGTTTCGACTCTCGCGCGATCGGCGTCGGTACTGCTCACCCACACGAACGGCATCACGTGGCTGCTGTCGTGGGCGACGACGCGTTCGACCTCGCAGCGAACGCCGTCGAGGACGGACAGCGTCCTGCCGAGCGCGAACTCGTCGATGGGTATCTCGGCTTCGACGATGGTTCCGTTTTCTCGTGTTTCCGTCATGACCAGCAGTGAGCGACTTCGTCATTCGTGTGCGGTTCTCGTGGGGCGTTTTCCACGTTCGTAGTTGCTCACCGTTCGCGCAAGAGACCGCGGGCGCAGAATTAACGGCTTTTATAAATAGAACCGTGTCGGTACGGACGCGGGTCGACGGCGAAGAGGAAAACGGGGAGTCGGACTCCCGAGACGGGTCACTCCTCGTCGCGTTCTCGGTTCGCGGTGATCGTCAGCGTGTTTCGAATGAGATTGGCGGAACCGCGGCGTATCCGCTGTGAGATGGCGTTCGCCGAGAGACCGAACTCGTCGGCCAGTTCCTCGATGGAGATGTCGCGCGGTACCTCGAAGTACCCCTCGTCGAGCGCCGTCACCAGTGTGTCGCGCTGTTCAGGGGTGAGGTCGTACTCCCGTTGTCGCGGAGCGTCCGGGCGATACAGTCGGTTGACCTCGAACGTGATGCCCTTGTCTGCGAAGTGTTTCTGGAACAACGTGACCTGTCCTTCCTTCGTGAACCGCAACTTCAGTCGCCAGTTTCCGTTGCGGGCGTCGGCCTCGACGATAGCCGCGTGTTGGTTTATCATCTCGTCGATGAGGTCGATGAAGCTTTGATTCCACTTCAATTTGTACAGGACGCTTTCGTTTCGTTCCGCGGCGACGGTCGCGCTCTCGACCGTCGAATCGTTCCGTAACGCCTCCCGGAACGTCTCGAAGTCGCCCTTCGACGCCCAGAGAAACGGGAGCACGTCTTCGGTGCTGTGTGATGCGAGGCGGTCGGCCCGGACTATCATATCTGGAGCGTCGGCTAACGCCGTATCGAGCGCGAACGACTCCGCCGGAACGGTGAAATCTCCGATGACGGCCATACACTCCGTGATTCCGCGCGGAACTTTTTATCGATTCTTGCCGCTTCGCCGTACCCCCCACCGAGACGCTACTCGTGCGGAAGCGGGAGAACGACCGCCTCCCCGGAGAGCACCGGTCTGTCCGTCTCCGCATTGATCTCGATTCCGAGTCGGTCGTCGCCGAGATCCTCGACCACGGTGGCGGTCGCGGTGACCGTCTCGCCGGGTCGAACCGGGTTCTCGAACGAAAGGTTCTGCGAGAGGTAGACGATGTCGCCGTCGAGGCGAGCGAGCGCCGCGCTGACGACGCTCGCAGTGAGCGCGCCGTGCGTCACGCGCCCGCCGAAGAGTCCGTCGCTCGCGTAGTCGGCGTCGACGTGGAGCGGATTGTCGTCCCCGGTTAAGGCCGCGAACCTGTCGATGCGTTCCTGCGTCGCTTCGAGCGCGCTCTCTGTCGAGTCGCCGACGGATGCGATTGGCATACGCGAACCCCGGAGTTCGTCGGGATGAATTGCCGGGTTAACATGTGAAATAAGGAGTTGATTACGCTCTCGCGTCGATTTACCCATGCCATTTGCTGACAACGGCGGTGTCTCCCTCTACTACGAGGAAAGCGGGCCGACCGACGCCGACCCCGTCGTCTTCGTCGAAGGACTCGGCTACGCCCGGCGGATGTTGCGCTGGCAGCGAACGAGATTCGAAGAATCGTTTCGCGTCGTCGTCTGAGACAACCGCGGAACGGGGGATTCCGACGCACCCGATGGGCCGTACTCCGTCGTGGAGATGGCGAGCGACCTCGAAAGCGTCCTCGACGACCTCGGCGTCGACTCGGCGCACGTCGTCGGGGCGAGCATGGGTGGGATGATAGCCCAACGGTACGCGCTCGACTTCGACCGGGCGGCGTCACTCACCCTATTCTGCACCTCACTGGGCGGCGACGATGCCGTCCCGACGCCGCCGGAGACGCGGGCAAGGATGTTCGACGTTCCCGAGGAGTACGACGAGCGCGAGGCGATTCGGTACAAGATGGCCCCGGCAGTAACCGACGAGTTCGCGGAGGCGAACGACGACCTACTCGCCGACATCGTGGACTGGCGACTCGCCGGCGACGCGTTCGACGACGCCCGGAAAGCGCAGGCGGCGGGCGTGGCGAACTTCGACGCAAGCGAGCGACTGGGCGAAATCGACGTTCCGGTGCTGGTCGCCCACGGCACCGACGACCGCGTCCTGCCCGTCGAGAACGCCCGCGTCCTCCGCGACGGACTGCCCGACGCCGAACTCGAACGGGGGTTGCTGGCGCTCCACGAACACGACAATATGCACGAGTGCGCCCTGCTCTCGAAGCGGGACAACGTCGCGCACATACGGACGACCATCGGGCAGACGGAGGCGATGCGAGCCATCCGCAACCACGACGGCTACATCACCGGCCCGTTCTACATCGAGGGCGGCCGCGAACTCTGGCATGTCGGGTTCGACCACGAGGGCGTCGCCGACGACGCCCTCTCGCAACTCGAATGGAAAAACGAGTTCGACGTCGTCTCGCGGGAGAACCCCGACCTGCCCGACCTCAGAATCTCGTGCAGAACGCGGGTGCCACGATGGCGCTCATCGAAGGCTGCCGCGACCTCTCGAACGTGGAGCGCGAAACGCTGGAACACGCGGTCAAAGACGGCTACTTCCAGAGTCCGCGGTCGGCGACTCTCGGCACGTTGGCCGACGAACTCGGCGTCTCGAAGCCCGCCGTCTCTAAGAACCTGCGCCGCGGCCAGCGAAAGATGATCGAGCGCGTCGTGGAGGCGCTGGAACTGCTCGACTGACTCAGTCGTAGGTCAGCGTCATCCCACCGTCGAACAGGAGGTCGCCGCCGTTCAGGTGTCGGGCGTGCTTCGAGAAGCCGAAGATGAACAGGTTCGCCACGTCCAGCGGCGTCATCATCTCCTTCGTGCGCGACTGACCGAGCATCACGTCCTCGACGACTTCGTCCACCGAGATGCCGCGCTGGTCGGCGGTGTCCGGAATCTGCTCCGTCACGAGCGGCGTCTTCACGTACCCGGTGCTGACCGAGAACGCGCGAACTGCTCCCTCCCCTTCGGCCGCGATGGACTGGGTGAGACCGCGAATCCCGAACTTCGAGACATTGTACGCGACCTTGTCTGCGGTAACGTAGTGGCCGTGAACCGAGGCCATGTTGCCGACGCACCCCGTTCCGTCATCGCTCGCGCGCATGTGGGGGTGGCAGGCTTTCGCCAGCAGAAACGGTGCGCGCACCATCACGTCGTGGAGCAGGTCGAACTGCTCGGTCGGAAACTCGTCGACGGGGTCGATGTGTTGCAGTCCGGCGACGTTGGCGAGATATTTGACGGCACCCGCGTCAGCAGCGCGCGAAACGATTCGGTCGACGTGCTCCGAGTCGGTGAGATCCGCGGTGACCGTCCTGATGCGCCCCGCGAGACCCAGGTCGTCGGCCCGAGCGACAGTTCCGTCTAGCCCATCGTCGTCCACGTCGCAGCCGAGAACCGTGAGTTCGTTCGCCGCGAGCGCGAGCGCGGTCGCCCGCCCGATGCCCGACGCTGCGCCCGTCACGATGGCTACGTTCTCGGATTTAAAGCGGTCGTCGTCGGGGAACAGTACCTCCTCGGGGTCGAACTCCGGCGGTGTTACGCGATCGTCCGTCACGTTCTCGTAGGCGACCGGAACGGTGGAAAATTGCGGGGTTGATATGTGAACCGCGGGTCGGTGCGTCAGTTCACATGTTAATCCAGCTGTATTTGCCGTTTCTCGCACCGAATACACACGTCATGGCAAACCATGAACTCCGACAGCGGGATGTGCTCATCTCGGCGGGTACTATCGGAGTGGCTGGACTAGCAGGGTGTACCGGAAATAACGATGGCGACACAACGACAACCAACGGAGGAACCGGCGGTATGACGAGTAAGACGATGACGAAGAACGTCTCCGGCGCGGTCAAGGTCGGCGTCCTACAGCCGATATCCGGCGACTTGAAATACTACGGGCAACAGAGCCTCTGGGGATTCCTCTCCGGTCTCGCGTACAAAGCGAACGCGACGCCGAAGATGGGCGTGAAGAGCGGGAAGACGACCGTCTCGGTCGGCCATCGCCGACGGGCCGCCGGGCGACGTGCGCGACGACCCCGACGTTCAGAGCGCCTACCTCGGTGGCTACGAGTCCGGACAGGAGGGCGTCGCGTGAGCCTTCTCGCTGTCGAAGACGTTCACACTGAAAGAGCGACTGGCGGACGTCAGCCGCTCGAACTTCCTCGCGGTCGCCGACGACGCCCTCGAACTATCCGGCTACGGACGCGACGACCTCGATTTAGTCGCGCTCACACACACGGAGCGGTCGTTCCACGAACTGCTCCGTTCGAAACTCGACGCGCGGGGCTGCTATCTGGATGAGTTCGGTCACGTCCAGAGCGTCGACCAGGCGCTCGCGCTGGACCCCGGAGTTCGGGAGGGGCTGGTCGAACCCGGCGACGTGGTCTGTTTCCTCGCCGCCGGAACAGGCTACACGTGGGCGGCGACAGTGCTCGACTGGCGCGGCTGACCGCGGGCGAACGCCGAGGTGCGAATTCCCCGACTCAGCTCCAGTGGCTCCTCGCCGACTCCGACAACCACAACGCGGTCGTTGCCGGCTGGTTTTACGACGTTATTTCAGGGAAGAACTCGCCGTGGAATCCGAACGGGATGTGGTGCGGAACGTGCGCCCGCGCCCGCTCAGCGAACGTCTCACTGTCGAGGACGAGCAACAGCGACCGCTCCGTCTCGACGTCGAGGACGGGTGCCAGGACGACGCCGCGATCCTCGTCGGACGCCCCCTCTTCCGCCGCGGGGTCGGCGACGAAGATCGGCTCTCCGGCGTACTTCGCCTCCTCCCACCATTCCCGCGAAGTCCCCGTCTCGACGTCGACTTTCACCAGCCCGTTCTCTCCTCGACGCCCGGTCGCTTGTCCGTAGGCGTACCGGTAGGGGCGCGTGCGCGCCGACGGAGCTACGCGCGGAAGTTCGATTCCGCGATACGACGCTCGTCGTCCGATTTCGCCGCCGTCGGTCGGAACACGAAGCCGTGTGAGGACTCCTTCGGACGCGCCCGGAAAGGGTTCGGCGTCCCGCGACGCGCCCGCCGACCCTCCCTCGACCGAGGCCATGAAGAGGTCTTCCACGATGGTGGCGTCGTCGTACGCGACGAGGTCGACGACGATCTCGTCGCCCGACTCGAACGCGTTAACGGTGTGGAAGAAGAAAAACGGGTTCGTCGTCGGTTCGGCGACCCGCTCGCCCGACGAACGGTCGAACACGAGAAACCGGGTGCCTCGTTCCGGTCGCCACCTGAAGTGGTCGATGAACCCGCCGCCGGGCAGGAAGAATCGGAACGGATTCACGACGTACGGCGGTTCGACGAGCACGACGTATCGGGGCGTGAGCGCGAAGCTGTGCAGGTACGCCGGTCGCTCTACCTCGACGGACGCGAGGGGAACGCGCTCGGGTCGGTCGTCGGGAACGCCGTAGACGTGGTATCGGTTCCGACGGCCGAACTCGGTCATGTAGCCGACCGTTTTGCCCGCCTCTCGGTCGTGCTGGAGGTGGGCGGTGACGTGGTGGCCGGTGAGGTCGTCCTCGTAGACGAGGTCGCCCCGGGCGGACAGCGTCTCTGGGTCGAACCGCACGCGCCGCGACGTCTCGGTCAGCGCCACGTACTCGCCGTCGAGTTTGGCGACGTTCACGTTCGCGTTGTCCGTCGGCTTCCCGACGAACGACCTAAGTCGGTCCAGATAACCGCCGGACGTCGCAAACTGGTTCGACAGCGTTCCCTCTTCGACCGCCTTCTCGAAGGTGTCGGTTCGCAGGAATCGATTGCTGTAGACGACGTCGCCGTCGGCGAAGCGGAACTTGTGGAGCATCGCCAGCCCGTCGAACCAGTGCTCGACGCGGCGCCCCCCGACCTCGAACATCGCGGGGCCGTTGCGGACGAGCGACCCCGAGAGCCACGCCGGTATCTCGCCTTCGACCGCGAGTTCGAGCCCGTCGCGTTCGACGTCGAGGGAGCGAAATCCGGGACTGTAGGCTGGCATCGGTCGAACACTTAATCGGGCGTGCGATACAAAAAGCGACGGGCCGGACGCCGTCTCGGATTTCGACCGGAGCGGAGGTCGCAGCGGCGCTATCGAAAGAGATAGACGGCTCCTCCGAGTGGCTTCGACGTATGCGTCTGGCACGAATCCGTACGGCGGACGGCGTGTTGACCGGCGAGTACGGGGACGGAACGGTGGCCGTGGACGGAGCGACCTACTCCGTCGGCGAGGACGCCGAACTGCTCGCCCCGTGCGAACCGTCGGCGCTGTACTGCGTCGGGCGGAACTACGCGACCACGAACGACCAGATGGGGTACGAACGACCGGAGTGTCCCGACTGGTTCATCAAACCCCCGGACTCGGTGCGCCCTCACGGGGCGACGATACCGTACCCCTCGTGGACGAGCGAACTGACGTACGCCGGCGAACTCGCCGCGGTCATCGACGACCGATGTTCGAACCTCGCCGTTGACGATGTGGACGACGCCGTCCGGGGGTACACGATACTGAACGACCTCGACGCGCTCGACCAGGAGGGACGAACCGCCCGGAAGGCGTTCGACGGGTCGGGGCCGCTCGGACCGTGGATAGAGACGGACGTGGAGCCGGACGACCTCGACATGACGACCCACGTTGACGGCGAGCGCCGACAGGAGGCGAACACCTCGGAGATGCTGTTCTCCGCGCGCGAGGTCGTCGCCTTCCTCTCGGAGCGATACGCGTTCCGACCCGGCGACGTCGTCTCGTTCGGCAGCCCCGCCAACCCCGGCCTCGTCCGCCCCGGCGACGAGGTCGAAATCTGGTACGAGAACGTCGGCACCCTCCGAAACACGATTACCGACGCGAACTGACCCGTCGTTCACCGCGGGCGTCTTCCGGTTACCTCGGTGATAGACCGCGACTCCTTGGAGCGGTACTTCGCTTCGAAGAAGCGGTATAGTTTGATAGCGGCGTAAATCCCGAGCGACGCGAGCGTCGCGACCATCGGATATTTGATCAGCCCGAAGATTGCGAGCGACCCCAGTTCGGTGAGGTTCTCCGTTGTCGAGAGGTAGTGGGCCCGCCGCCGCAGAGGACGAGTATCGTCGCGACGGTCGAGAACACCGCGAGTTTCGCGGCGTACCGTCGCAGGCGGTCGAGGTTCATCCCTTCCGAAAGCGGTACGGAGATTTTTAATTCCGGCGGTGAGCGAGCTTCGACACCGTTCCGAGACTCGTTCGTTCTCGTATTCAACGCACTACCCAGTGTGAGAACGTTAGTGGAGTTTCTATCTCAAGAAACAATTAATCAATGAAATAAATATCAATTAATATCAAATCATTGGAACATCATACCATACCGGGATGCCTCGAAGAACCGAGCAAAACGCGGTATCCGAATCGAGACGGAACTACCTCAAGAGCTTCGGCGCCGCGGTCTCCCTGAGCGGGGCCGCGACGTCCGGAACTGCGGGCGCGTCGGACACCAGCCGGTTCACGAGCGACCTCGGAGAGATCGGGGACGCGACGCTCTCGGCGGTCACGGGCGACGCCATCGTCGTCGAGAGGAACTCGGCGCCCGTCGCTCCCGGCGTCGAACGTCGCTCGTTCACCCGTCTCACCGAACGCGGCTGGCTCGAATGCGATCTCCTCTCGGTGGCGCTCGACGAGGAGTCGGACGACGCCGTGCTCCTCTCCCCGGGCGTCACGAGCAGGGAGACGGTGTCGAACCTCGCCGACGCGGAGGGGGCCGTCGCGGGCGTCAACGGCGACTTCTTCGACATCGGAAACTCCGACGCGCCGGTCGGAGCCGAGATCGGGGCCGGCCGACTTCGGTCGTCGCCCGCGCCCGGACGGGAGAACGCCGTCGCCGTCGGTCGCGACGGTCTCGCCCGCATCGCGCGGGTCGCGCTCGACGGTCGCGTCGGGCTGCCGGACGGAAACCACCGGATAGCGGCGCTGAACCAGCCGTCGATTCCGGCGGACGGCATAGGACTCTACACGCCGCTCTGGGGCGACGCCGCCCGACCAGGGGCGGTCGAAGTGTTCGTCCGTGACGGCGTCGTTGCGTCTGAACCGTCGCCGGTCGGCGACGGTGCGGTTCCGGAGGGAACGTCCGCGCTCGTCGGCCGCGGCGCGGGCGCGGACGCGCTGTCGGCGCTCTCGAAGGGAGATTCCGTTTCGATCGGTTACGCTCCGAAGACCGACGCCGGCTCGCCCCTCGACGCGGCGGTAGGCGGCGGAACGCGATTGCTTCGGGACGGCAAACTCCTCGCCGGTCTCGACGACGACCGACTCGAACCGCGAACCGCCGCGGGCGTCTCCGCCGACGGGACGACGCTGTTCCTGTTCGTCGTGGACGGTCGCCAACGCGATAGCCGCGGCGCGAGCCTCCGAGAACTCGGCGAAGCTATGCGGGATTTCGGCGCGAGCGACGCGCTCAATCTCGACGGCGGCGGCTCCTCGACCGTCGTCGCACGCGAACCCGGCGAGGTCGGCGTCCGCGTGCAGAACGACCCCTCCGACGGTTCGGAACGGCCAGTCTCGAACGGGCTGGGGCTGACGACCGCGGACGGTAGCGGCACCCTCGACGGATTCTGCGTGACCCCCTCGCTCGACGGCGAGAACACCCACCGCGTCTTTCCGGGGCTCTCGCGGCGGTTCAAGGCGAGCGGTCACGACGAGACCTACGCTCCGGTCGACGCGACGCCTCGACGCTGGCGGGCGGTGCCCGCTAAACTCGGACGATTCGACGACGATGGACGGTTCACCGCTTGGAAGTCGGGCTCCGGCGAAGCCGTCGCCCGTCGGCGGGGTACGAAGGGGACGACCCGACTCCGCGTCCTCGACGAACTGCGGCAGGTCGAGACCGACGCGGAGCGACTCGCGCCCGGAGATTCGGCCACGTTCGCGGTGCTCGGATTCGACGCTCGCGGGTACGCGGCCCCGGTGGTGCCGCGGGACGTATCGCTCGACTACGACGACTCGCTCGTGACGGTCGAGCCGACCGACGAAGGGACGTTCCGCGTCGCGCCGACCGGCGAAAGCGGCTCGACGATCGTGACCGTCTCCGTGCTCAGCGAGGAGGCGTACGTCCCCGTGGCGGTCGGGCTAGCGACCAAACGGGTTTCCGGCTTCGAGGATTCGTCGGCATGGTGGTTCATGCGCTATCCGAGCGAGGTCGAGGGGTCGATGTCGTTCGTCGAGGGGCGCTCCGGAACGGGATTGCGCCTCGACTACGACTTCACCACGACGACCGCCACGCGGGCGGTGTACGCCAGAGCTGAGTCGAAGATCGACCTCCCCGGCGAACCCCAGCGAATCGGGCTGTGGGTCAAGGGCGACGGGAAGGGCGCGTGGTTGCGGGGCGTCGTCACCGACGCGGCTGGGGTCTCACATCGCCTCGATTTCACCTACAGCGTCGATTGGACAGGCTGGAAGCGTCTCGAAGCGACCGTCCCCGCGGGCGTCGAGTATCCCCTCCAGTTCTCGCACTTCTACCCGGTCGAGGCGTCGTCCGACCAGCAGTACGCGGGGAGTCTGGTGTTCGACGACCTGACGGTGAAGGTGACGCCGCCGGTCTCGATACCCGAGCAGTCGACCCGTCCCGACCCCCTCGTCGTCGAGAACGACGCCCTCGACGACGACCGCTGGACGTTCGCGGTGATGGCCGACAGCCAGTTCGTCGCCGACGACCCCGACGGTCTCACGGTGGAACTCGCGCGACGAACCCTCTGGGAGGTCGTTGCGGCCGCGCCCGAGTTCCTCGTCATCGTCGGCGATTTCGTGGACACCGGTTACCCGCGGGATTTCGAGTTCGCCCGACGGATCCTCCGCGAAGAGATCGGTGACGCGCTCCCCGTCTACTATGTCCCGGGCAATCACGAGCGCGTCGGCCCGGACGACCTCTCGAACTTCGAGGCCGCGTTCGACGAGACGCGGTACGCGTTCGACCGCGGGAGGACGCGCTTTTTCCTGCTAAACTCCTCCACCGGTTCGTTCCGGACCGTGGAGTTCCAACAGTTGCTCGACCTCCGGCGCGGTCTCGACGAGGCCGCCGAAGACGAGGCGGTGGAGAACGTCGTCGTGATGGCCCACCATCCCCCGCGAGACCCCCTACCGACCGACAACAGCCAACTCGGCGACCGCATGGAGGCCGAACTGATCGAGGAGTGGCTGACCGCCTTCCGCGAGCGCTCCGACGGCAAAGGAGCCGCCTACGTCGCCGGTCACGCCGGAACAGTGGACGTCAGCCGCGTCGAGGGCGTCCCGTACGTGGTCGTCGGGACGACCGGAAAAGACCCGTACGGCCCGGCCGACGAGGGCGGCTTCCGCGAGTGGACGCTGTTCGGCGTAGACTCGCGCCCGACGCCGAGCGGCGAACCGGCCGAGCGAATCGACTGGCTCCGAGCGAAGGTTCGACCCCTGCTCGACGACGTGGAGTTCGACGCGCCGTCCTCCGTGACCGTCGACGAGATGGCGACGGTTTCGGCGACGGGCGTCCAGACCGGCGGTCTCGCGTTCCCGCTGGAATACCCCGCAACCGTCCGGTGGAGCGGAAGTTCGAACCTGTTCGTCCGCAACGAGGGTGGCGATGAACGCGAGGAAGATAGATACGACGGCCACGACGAAGACGATAGAGACGACGGTGACGACTACGTCGCGGCGTTCGATCCTGAAACGGGCGAGTTGACCGGACTGCACCCCGGAACGGTGACCCTCCGCGTCACGTCGAACGGCGTGACCGGTGTGACGACGGTGCGCGACTGAACGGAGACCGGTTGGGAGCGTCCGGACGACTATCCGCCCTTCGTCGCACGACGACACGCCGATTTAGGCGCGTTCGGCCACGAACCGCTGCGCGAGGGACGCCAGCTCCGAGCGAAACGCCCGAACGTCGATATCGCGGTCGTCGCGGAACAGTCGCTCGTGTTCTTCCCGGGCGATCTCCTCGAAGACTCTATCGCACAGCGCGTCGACGGTCACCGGCTCGCCTCCGCGTTCGAGTTCGGCCGCGATCCGTTCGAAGCGGCGGTCGGTCGCGTATCGCCGGGTCAACTCCTCCGCCGGCGCGTCGGCCAGGGTCGCATCGTCGGTCTCCTCGAAATCGGGGTGTAACAGCGCGGCGCGATTCCCCGTCTTGTTCCGGAGGACGACGCCTTTCGCGGGGCCGTCGTACCAGTTCGACCGCGGAATCTCGTAGGAGCCCGGGTCGAAGTCGACCGCCCGAACCTCCTTTTCGAACGCGTTCACCGGCGCGAGACCGAGTCGCCGGTAGATCTGCTCGACGGCGTCCGGCGGGAGAAATCGCTCGTCGACCGCCGACCAGACGTCGACGCCCAGAAACGAGGGCGTGCGCTCCCAGTCGTAGTCGATCGCGCGTTTGTGCGTCGCCACCCCGAAGAAGACGATAGACTCGACGTCGTCGACGGCGGTTCGAAACGCCGACCGGTCGAGACTCTCCCGAACGTGTCGTGCGGTGTGCCGGTAGGGAATCGGTATCTCGTCGGAATCGTACGCTCGGTTTCGGTCGCCGAATTGAATCAATCCCGACTCCTGCAACCAAAAGCGAACGCTCGCCCCGTCGACCAACTCCCGAATCCAGAGATGCCCGCTCTCGAACAGTTCGGGGGGTGCGTCCTCGACCCGCGGAATCGGTGGGAACGTCTTCATCTGCGTTCGATTGTCGCTCCTTCTTCTTAACGGTTCGAAAGATTTTCCGGCAGCACCGGGAACTCGCGTCCTACGGTCTACAGCCGTCGGTCGTCACAGTCGGTCGATGCCAGCCGACGACCGTTTCAGCCGAAGACGGCGAAGCCGCGGCGGAATACGTCGTTTCTGAATCCACCGCCGGACGGGTCGAGGCAGCGTCCGCGGAGCGGTGCGTCTCGCGAGTACCCATCGACCGACGAGAACCGTCACGCAGGCGTTGAAGAGACCGACGAGGAGGAGGTCGGTGCTGACGAACACAACGAACAGTCCCGTCAGCAGCACCCGGACGCTCAACGCCAGCGAACCGACGACCGCCGCGGCGGTGAGTAGCGCTCGCGTCCAGCCGTAATCCCGTCGCATATCTCCGGGTTCGAAGTGAACCGGGGAACGCGCGGTGACGGACGCTTTCAGGTCGACGACGCCGACTCGCGGCGGCGTCAGTGACACTAGCGTCGATTCGTAACAGCGTGCGAGCGACTCTCGCCGGTGGCGAGTGCGTCGCAGCATTCGTCCGTAGGTAGGTGGCAGGGGGCCTTTAAAGCCCGTCAGACGGAAGACTGACGCCGGGCAAAAGAATTAGCGTCCCGCGCGACCGACCACGACTTGATGCCCGACGCCCGAGAAGATCTGTTACAGCGGCTGAACGAAATGCAAGCGGTCGACGGTATTGACTCCGAAACCCGGGAGATCATCGGACTTCTCAGTGCGACGATCCGCTCGCTCGGCGCGGAAATCGACGACCTTCAACAGCGCGTGGAGGAGTTGGAGGAGGCCGTCGACGACGACGACCGGCGAAAACGGATGTGGTACTCGGAGCGAGACTCGTCGGAGTGAGATGATTCCCTCGAACGGACGTCTCGGCGGCGGAACGGCGTAATCGCGCCGTCATGACGCCGGAACGACACGACCGGCGGCGAACAGTGGGATTTTGTTCGTCGGTTCGCTACCGTACGGTGATGAGTGCTCCTCATGTCGCTCCGCGACCCGCGTTCCCTCTGTACTTGCCCTCTCGCGTCGGCGCTCGCCGGACGGTGATGCGACCGTGATGCCGTGGGGGCACGCGGCGTTCGGCTACGTCCTGTACTCGCTCGGACACCGCCTCGTGACGCGGAAAGCACCGACGGCCGCCGCGGTCGTCGCGGTACTGTTCGGAACCCAACTGCCGGACTTGGTCGACAAACCGCTCTCGTGGGGGTTGCACCTCTTTCCGCAGGGTTACTCCGTCGCCCACTCGCTGTTCGTGGCGATTCCGGTCGGACTGCTCGCTCTCCTCGTTGCGGCACGCAGCGGGCGCTCGACCGTCGGTATCGCGTTCGCGGTGGGATACTGGTCGCATCTGCTCGGCGATGTGATACTGGCGGTTCCGAAACGGAACGTCGCGCCGCTCGACCGCGTCCTCTGGCCCGTCGTAACGCTCCCGCCGTACGACCACGAGACGACGCTGTTCGGCCGGGTCTTCGACATACTCGGCGGCTTTCTGCACTCGCTGACGGCGAGACAGCAGTTGGTCTTCCTCGGCGTGTACTCCATCCCGTACCTGTTCGCGTTCCTCCTCTGGCTCGTCGATGGCGCGCCGGGGGTCGGAGAACTTCGACGGGCGATAACCGGCGAGTGACGGAAACTCGGCCCTCGTTATCGCCGATTCACGCGCCGTCGAGGCGCTTTTGCCACTCCTGTACCTTCGACATCAGCTCAATCGGCGAGATATCCGCGACCTCCATCCCGGCGAGTTCGTCCAACACGGCCTCGGTTTCGGGGTCGAGTTCCGGCCCGCCGTCCGATTCCGCATCGACGTCCTCGCTCGCGTCGTCACCCGTCCGCTGAAACTCGCCGCTTCCGAGGTCGAAGACGGCCTGCACGGGGTCGTTCGACCCGCCACCTTTCGCCTCGATGGCCTTCTCCTTCCGCAGTTTGTCGAGCACGTCGCGCGAGCGTTCGACCACGGGGACGGGAACCCCCGCCAAGTCCGCGACGTGGATACCGTAGGAGCGGTTGGTCGGCCCGTCTCGAACGGTTCGGAGGAAGGTCACGTCGCCGTCTCGCTCGTCGGCCGAGACGTGGACGTTCTCGACGCGAGGGAGGTGATCCGCGAGGGTCGTCAGTTCGTGGTAGTGGGTGGCGAACAGGGTCTTCGCCCGAACTTCGTTGTGCAGGTACTCCGTCGCCGCCCACGCGATGGAGATGCCGTCGTAGGTCGCGGTTCCCCGACCGACCTCGTCCAGAATCACGAGCGAATCCTCGGTCGCGGAGTGGAGGATGTTGCTCAACTCCTGCATCTCGACCATGAACGTCGAGCGTCCCTGCGCCAACTCGTCCAGCGCGCCGACGCGGGTGAAGATGCCGTCGACCAGCCCCACGCGCGCCTCCCGCGCCGGGACGAACCCGCCGACCTGCGCGAGCAGGGTGATGAGCGCAACTTGCCGCATGTACGTCGATTTCCCCGACATGTTCGGGCCGGTGACGATGAGGAACTCGCGGTCGTCGTCCATCCGCACGTCGTTCGGGACGAATTCGGTCGTCTGCTCCACCACGGGGTGACGACCCTGCCGGATGTCCAGTCCTGACTCGGCGAGTTCCGGTCGCACCCATCCGTTCTCGACGGCGTGAACCGCCAGACTCGCCAGCACGTCGAGTTCGGCCAGCGTGCGCCCGACGTCCTGTAAAAGTTCCGCGCGGTCGGCCACCCGCGCCTGGAGTCGCTGAAACAGTTCGTACTCCATCTCGCCCCGGCGCTCTTCGAGGCGCAGAATCTCGCGCTCTCGCTCCCGGAGTTCCTCGGTGACGTACCGTTCGGAGTTCTTCAGCGTCTTGACGGCCTCGTACTCCTCGGGCACCTTGCCCGTCTCCGACTTGCCGACCTGGAGATAGTAGCCGTCCGTCTTGTTGCGGTCGACTTGCAGGTGCGCGATACCGGTTCGGGACTTCTCGCGCCCCGCGAGCGTGTCGAACCACTCCAGATTCGATTCGTGTTGGTCGATTATCTCGTCCAGTTCTTCGTCGTACCCCCGGCGGAACATGCCGCCCTGCGTGACGGTGTTCGGCGGGTCGTCCGCCAGTGCCTCGGCCAACTCCCCGCGCAGGGCGACCGCCCGCTCCCTATCCGGTCGAGCCGCGAGTTCGGCGAGCGGCGAACTCGTCAGCGAGGGCGCGTTTTCGATGGCGTCGGCCACCGTCGGAAGAACCGCGAGGCTGTCGCGCACTCGGAGCAGGTCGTGGGCGTCCGCGCTTCCCGACGCCGCCTTGCTCGCCAGTCGTTCGAGGTCGTAGGCGTCCGACAGGCTCTCCCGAATCTCCTCGCGGGCCAGGGCCGACTCCGCGAAGGCGGCGACGTTCGACTGGCGTTCGCGGAGCAGGTCGAGCGACCGCCGAGGGCGCTGGAGCCACTCCTTCAGCAGGCGGCGACCCGCGCTCGTCTTCGTGTGATCGAGGGTGTCGAACAGCGACCCATTCCGGTCGCCGTGCATCGTCTCGGTGAGTTCGAGGTTCCGCTGCGTCGTCGCGTCGAGTTCGACGTGGTCGTCGGCGCGGTACGACTGGAGGCGCGTCATCGACCCGAGGACGCCCGCCCCCGTCTCTTCGACGTAGGAGAGCACCGCCCCCGCCGCGCGGACTTCGGCCCCCTCGCCCGCGTCCAATCCGAGGCTCGCGAGCGTCTCCTTGCCGAACTGTTCGCGCGTTCGGTGGGTCGCCTTCCCCGGCGCGAAGGCGTTCGCGTCGTGCACCGACAGGGAGGCGTCGGTTCGCTCGCGCACTCGTTCGAGGAACGAATCGTCGTTACGAACGTCCGGGCCGGGCAGCACTTCGGCGGGAGCGAACCGATACAGCTCCGTCAGCGCCCGTTCGTCGGCGTCCGGCCCCGAGATGGCGGTGACCAGAAATCGCCCCGTCGTCACGTCCGCGAAGGCTAGTCCGTAGCCGTCTTTGACGCGGACGACGCCCGCGAGGTACTGGGCGTCCGCGGACGTGGTTTCGAGCAGGGTTCCTGGCGTCACAACCCGCGAGATTTCGCGGGTGTGGCCGTTTTCGGTCTCGTGCTGGTCGGCGACGGCGACCCGGTAGCCGCGCTCGACCAACTGTTTCAGGTACGGCGTCAGTTCGGAGAGCGGGACGCCGGCCATCGGATAGCTGCTCCCGTGGCTCGACTTCTGCGAGACGTTCAGGTCGAGCACCTCGCCGACCAGTTCGGCGTCGTCGGCGAAGAACTCGTAAAAGTCGCCGACCTGCATCGTCAGCACGTCCGCGTCTGTCTCGGACTTGAGCGAGAGAAACTCCCCGACGATGCCGCCTTCGCTCACGGTGGACACCCCCGGAAACGGGCAACCGAAATCATGTACGGAGGAAGTTCGAGCGCGGATAAAACGGTGTGGATTCCGCGGCGACGGTCGCGTCCTGCTCGGACGAGAGCGGTCACTATCGCGGGTCGTCCACGACCGCGGCGAGTTCCTCGACGGTCGTCTTCAGCGAGTCGATGTCGTCGTCGAACCGAGCGAGGAACGTCGCGGCTCGGTCGGTCGTGACCGCACCGTCGTCGGTCGGCCGCAACAGTCCTTCCGCTTCGAGTAGCTGGAACGACCGTCTGACTCGGTGTTTGGGGTAATCGGTTATCGTGGAGGTGTGTCGGGTGCCGAGCGGTTCTTCCGCTTCGACCAGTTGGAGGAGTTCGACCGTTCGGGCGACGAGTTCGAGTTCTTGCTGCAATCCTTCGAGCACTACCGTTCGAACGGCGACGCGTCGGCTAAAATGTTACTTTTGCTGAGTTCTCGTGCGGAAGCGACTCGTCGAACCGAGAACGTTCGAATCCGCGGCCGGCACGGTTTTGTTCCCCGGCGACGTTCCACCGCCAGCACGTGGTCTCCGTGGTTCCTCGGTCGCGGCGCGGACTCGGCGTCCGGTTGATGGGGTTCGCCGTCCTCGGCTTCGCGCTCGTTCTCGTCGCCAGCGCCGCCGTCGCTCCGCCGATCTCGAACACCGCCCTGAGCGATACCGAAGGCGAAACCATCGTCGGCGTCCAGTCCACGACGACGAAGGGTCGCGTCGCCGTTCTCGACACCCGCGGACGAGAGCGCTGGGATTACGGGAACGCCGTCAGCTACCATGACGTGTCCCGGCTTCCGAACGGCTCCGTCCTCGCCTCGTTCGCGGCTCGAGGCTACCGCGACTGTGGCCGGTACGAATCTCCCTGCGTGCGAACCGGCGTTCGAATCATCGACCCGACCCCCGAGCCACACGTCGTCTTCGAGTGGTCGTTTCCCGTTCGGACGAGCCTGAACAGCGAGGTTCACGACGCCGAATTCCTCCCCTCCGGCGAACTGCTGATCGCGGACATGGACGGGGAACGAGTGTTCACGGTCGCACGAAACGGGACGATAACCTGGCAATGGAACGCGAGCGAGTTCTACGACGCGCCGCCCGACCCCACGAAGACCGACTGGCTCCACATCAACGACGTGGATAGAATCGGCGAGGGACGCTACCTCGTCAGCGTCAGAAACGCAAACCAGCTCGTCGTCGTCGAGCGCGGAAAGGGCGTCGTAGAGGTGATAAACGAGAACCGCGACCCGACCGTGCTGAACAACCAGCACAACCCGCAGTGGCTCGCCGAGGACGCCGTCCTCGTCGCCGACTCTGAGAACGATAGGGTGGTCGAACTTCACCGGGAGGGCGGCGAGTGGCGGGTCGCATGGCAGGCGCGCGGCGCGGGCGGCATCGCGTTCGACTGGCCCCGCGACGCTGACCGCCTGCCGAACGGCAACACGCTCGTCACCGACAGTCGGAACAACCGCGTCGTGGAACTGAACGAGTCCGGGACGATGGTCTGGAGCGCCCGCGTCCCCACGGTTCCGTACGAGGCGGATCGCGTCCCTGGCGAGTATCCCGCCGGAGCGCCCTACGACTCGGAGGGCGACCTCGGCGAGCGGACGACGAAACTCCCCGTATTCAGTTACCTGCTCGCCAGCGCCCGGCACGTCGTCGAACTCCCCTACTGGCTGGCGGGCTGGCACCTCGCGGTCGGCTCCGTCGCGTCGGTGACGTTCCTCGCCGGACTCGGACTGTTCGTCACCGGAACTGAAAAAAGGGCTGAGTGAGCAACCACGGCTTCTTCCGGTGAGGCCGTCGTTCCTCCGGATATGGCGCTCCAAGAGATCGACCACCTGTCCGACGAGATGGCCGACTGCGTAGACAACTGCTTCGAGGCCGCACAAGCCTGCGAGTGGTGTGCCGACGAGTGCGCCGGCGAAGGCGAGGAGATGGCCGAGTGTCTCCGGCTCTGCCGCGACGCGGCCGACCTCACCACCCTCCACGCCCGGTTCATGGTGCGGAACTCGAACTACAGCGAGGAACTCGCGGAAGCCTGCGCGGGCGCGTGCGAGGAGTGCGCCGAGGAGTGTTCACGTCACGACGCCGAGCACTGTCAGGTCTGCGCCGACGTGCTCGAAGCGTGCGCCGAAAGCTGTCGGAACATGATCGCGTCGTAAGTCGGTCGTTCGTCACACCGTCGCAACGGTGAGTAAGGCGACCCTGGTGACGAGTGCGGGCGCGAAGAACACGACACCCCCGAGCGCGCTCAGGGAGAGCGTGACCGCGACGCTCTAGACGATGACCGCGGATAAAATACTTCGTTTGGTTCCGGTCGGGAAATCCCGTCTTCTCTCCGTCGGTTCGCCGCGTTCGATGCCCGTCTCCCTCATCGTCTCCGGTACTGCGGATTCCCGGTAGCATAATGTACTCCCGGTTTCCTGTCCGAACTATGACCAACGGGCGCGAAGCGTGCGCCGACCGCGAGGGGAGTTCCGACGACGATCACGCCCTCCCGCTCGAAGACCTCTGCTAGCCCGAGTTCGTCTTCGAGGGCGGAGGAATCGCCGCCGACGGGTCGTTCGACCTCGAAGCCGACCTCGACCGCGAGGGGATGGCCGACTGGTTGGACGACCTCGCCGGCGGGATGGCGAGCCACGATGTCGCGGTCGAATCGCCGGAGGGCTACGTCACGTTCGGCGTCGGCGCGTCGGGAGTTCGGATGTCGTTCGACCCCGGCGAGGACGGGGTCGGCGATCTCGAGGTGACGTTTGAACTGCGCGCGAAACCGATATTCGTCGCGGGCGACCCCGAGAAGTCGAAGGTCGGCGCTCGCGGCGGAGTGGGATTCGTCCCCGTCGAGATGCTGACGACCGATCGCGAGACGTTTCACTGTTACAACTGGCTGGACGACTGAGCGTCAAACTACCGTCTCCGCCAGGAGGGCCAGACTGTCGTCGTCGGGAGCGTCGGGGATGCTCAGCATGAACGACTCGATGCCGACGTTCTCGTATCGCTCTAACTGCCCGCGAACGTTGTCGGGCGTTCCGACGAGTGCCGTGTTGAGGTACCCCGCGAGGAAGAACTCCCACGGTTCGCTCGGCTCCTCGGGAAGATACTGGTCGGCGAACCGCTCGCGCTTTCGCTCGGCCGCCTCGCGGTCGTCGGCGACGAACGCGAACAGCTCCGCGGATTTCGTGATGTCGCGGTACCGCTCGTCGTCCTCGCAGTGGTCTCGGAGCACCGCGAGTTTCTCCGCGAACCCCTCCGGGTCGAGGGTGCCGTAGTTCCACCCGTCGGCGAGTTCGGCCGCGTACCGGAGCGTGAACTGCTCGCCTCCGCCGCCGATCCAGACGGGCGGATGCGGCTCCTGTACCGGCTTGGGGCGACAGAACGCCCCGTCGAGGTCGAAGTGCTCCCCGTGATGGGTGTACGTCTCGTTCGTCCAGAGTCCGCGCAGTACCTCGACGGTCTCCCGCAGCCGCTCGATGCGCTCGGCAGGCGGTTCGCGGAACTCGTAGCCGAACCGGTTGAACTCCGCCTCATACCACCCCGCGCCGAGGCCGAGGTCGAGGCGACCGTCGCTCGCGCGGTCGACGCTCGCGGCCATCTTCGCCAACAGGGACGGATGGCGGTACGCCTGACAGGTGACGAGCGACCCGATCCGTATCCGCTCGGTCGCTTCCGCGAGCGCCGACAGCGTCGTCCAGCACTCGTAGGCGTCCCGCTCCGGGTCGCCGATCCACGACTGGAAGTGGTCTTCGAGCCAGACGCCGTCGTACCCGTGACGTTCGGCGGCGGTCGCCGCGTCGCGAATGGCGTCGTAGTCGTGACCGTACTGCGGGAGGATGACGCCGACGTCAGCCCTCATGCTGGCCCCCTAACGCGGAGAGCACCGCGAACGTCCGCCGTTGCAGCGTCTCGGCGTCTTCCGCAAGTAATTTCACGATGGCTTCCTTCCCGACTTCGCCGCGGTCGATTATCGCCACGGGTGTCTCGCCCGTCGACTCGAACGCCTTTCTCGCACCCCACTGCATCGTGCTCCCTTCCTGCGCTTTCACGCCCTCGGGCTCCGCACCGCGGTCGAACTCAGAGATTTCACCGTTGAGCGCCGAAAGCGCGCCCTCCACGTCGTCGTCGAACCGACAGTTGACGGCGAACCGCAGGTCGGGGTCGAACTCGCGCGCCGCGAGCAGGAATCGGGCGACGTGGCTCGACGCGCCGAAGCGAACGCCGCGATTCGGGTTTACGCCCGACATCGTACGGGTGATTCGTCCTTCGACCGCGGCGGTTTCGCCGACCCGCTCGGCGTACCGTGTCGCGCCGACCACGTTCATCCCGACCTCGGGTACGAGGGTGCTCACGTTCCGTTCGACGAACGACCGGACGACGCCCTCGACCGCCTCCGCGGTGGGATGACGGTCCGCTCGCTCTCGGAGCGCGGCGAGGTGGTGAACCGACCCCGGCCCCTCTCCGACGTCGAGCGAGTAGCGCACCGCGCGCTCCATGAACCCCGTGGCGGCGGCGACCGCGTCGCGGATGTCGTCGCCGTGCGCGAGTCGGGCGGCGATCGCGCTGGCCAAGGTGCACCCCGACCCGTGCGTCGCGTCTGTCTCGACCCGGTCGTGTTCGAAGATCTCGATCTCCTCGTCGGTCACTAGCACGTCCCGAACCGTCGCGCCGGGGATGTGGCCGCCCTTCACTAGCGCGGCGTCGGCACCGAGGTCGAGCAGCGCGTCGGCCGCCTCGCGCGCGCTGTCGTCGTCTTCCGGCAGCACGCCGGTCAACACCTCGGCTTCGTCGGCGTTGGGCGTCACCAGCGCCGCGCGGTCGAGGAGCGATTCGTAGGCCTCCTCGCCCTCTGAGTCGAGCAGTCGGTCGCCCGACGCAGCGACCATCACGGGGTCGACGACGACCGGCGCGTCGAGCGATTCCACCTGCTCCGCGACGCTTCGCACGACCGGGGCTTCCGCGAGCATGCCGGTCTTGACCGCTTGAACGTCGAAGTCCGAGAGGACGGCGGAACACTGCGCCTCGATTTCGTCGACTGGGAGCGTGAACGCTCGCTCGACGCCGCGCGTGTTCTGGGCCGTGACGCTGGTGAGGACGCTCGTGCCGAACACCCCGTGGGCCTCCATCGTTTTCAGGTCGGCCTGGACGCCCGCACCGCCGCCGGAGTCGCTTCCGGCGATGGTCAGCGCGACGGGCAACTCGACGGGGGCGGGTTCGCGGGTCATTCCAATCGCCCCATGAACTCCTCGAACGTTCCCCAGAAGGGGTCTTCCTCGGGATGTTCGATGCGTTCCCCGTCGACCGTGACGCCCTCTCCTTCGCCGACTTCCCCGATGTCGGCGGCGAGAACGTCGGCGTCGGAAAGCGCCGCGAGCACGTCGTCGGCGTCCTCGGGCGCGACCGAGAGCAGGAGCGTCCCTTCGCTGATGGACGACCATGGGTCGATGTCGAAGAACTCGCAGGCTTCCAGCACGCCCGGCAGGACGGGAATCGAATCGCGGGACACGTCGAGTCGGACGCCGCCCGCGCGAGCCATCTCGACCAGTGCACCGTGAACGCCTCCTTCGGTCGCGTCGTGCATCGCGGTGACCGCCCCCGCCTCCGCGGCGACGAGCGCGTCCTCGACCGGACTCATGTCGTAGAATCGTGCTTTCGCCTCCTCGACGGTCTCGTCGGGCAGTTCAAGCAGTTCCTCGAACTGGATGGAAAGCAGGCCGACCGCCTCCACCGCGGGCCCCTTCGTGACGAGGACGCGATCGCCGGGGAGCGCTCCGTCGGGGCGCACGATATCTGCGCGGTCGCCGACGGCCATCGCGTTCGCCCCGCCGACCATCGGGTAGTTGCAACCGGCGTATCGGGCGGTGTGGCCGGTGACGATGCTGACGCCCAACTCACGGGCCTCGCGGTCGAACGTTTCCCAGATGGTCTCAAACTCTTCGTCCGTTATCTCGGGCGGGAGGTTGAAGTCCACCGCGAGGTGCGTTGGTCGCAGGCCGCTAACCGCCACGTCGCTCATGACGACGTGGAACGCGAACCACGCGGCGCGCTCGAAACCGAGCGAGGGCATGACGAAGATGGGGTCGGTCGCCGTCACGATCGCTTTTTCGCCGACCTCGATGACGCCGAAATCGACGCCGTGCCGCGGCCCGAGCGCCACGTCGTCGCGCTCTGCCCCGAGGTGGGGGTAGATGTACTCCTCGAAGAACTCTCTGTCTACTTTGCCGAGGTTACTCATGTGCGGGATTATTACTCGGTCGTACTTACCAATGGTGTTTACTCCCGGTCTGCGTACTCGGCGAACACCTGCCACGAGGGGTCGACGTCGGGATGTTCGATTCGGTTCGTATCGACGTACACCCCATCGCCCTCGCGCACCGTACCCATTTCGGCCGCCGGAATTCCGGCGTCGGTCAGCCCCGCAAGCACGTCGTCCACGCCCTCGGGCGCGACGGTCAGGAGTAGGGTTCCTTCGGTCGTCGATTCCCACGGGTCGATGTCGAAGAACTCGCAGGCTTCCAGCACGCCCGGCAGGACGGGCACGCCTTCGTGTGATACGTCGAACTGAACCCCTGCGGCCCGCGCCATCTCGACGAGCGCGCCGTGAATCCCACACTCCGTGGCGTCGTGCATCGCGGTGACCGCCCCCGCCTCCGCGGCGACGAGCGCGTCCTCGACCGGACTCATATCGTAGAACCTGTCTTTGGCGCTCTCGACGGTATCTTTCGGGAGTTCGACCTGCTCCTCGAACAGGGTGACGAGAAAGCCCGCGGCCTCGATGCCCGGCCCTTTCGTGACGAGGACGCGGTCGCCGGGGTGCGCCCCGTCGGGGCGCACGAGATTCTCACGGTCGCCGACCGCGAGCGTCGTCGCGCCGCCGACCCACGGATATCGACAGCCCGAGTACCGGGCGGTGTGGCCGGTGACGATGCTGACGCCCAACTCGCGGGCCTCGCGGTCGAACGTTTCCCAGATGGTCTCAAACTCTTCGTCCGTTATCTCGGGCGGGAGGTTGAAGTCCACCGCGAGGTGCGTTGGTCGCAGGCCGCTAACCGCCACGTCGCTCATGACGACGTGGAACGCGAACCACGCGGCGCGTTCGAAGCCGAGTCCGGGGAGGATAGAGAGCGGGTCGGTGGCGAGGGCGACGACTCGCTGGCCGAGTTCGATACCGTCATCGGACTGCGTCTGATCGGCTATCGAGCCGACTTCGATGACGCCGAAATCGACGCCGTGCCGCGGCCCGAGCGCCACGTCGTCGCGCTCCGCCCCGAGGTGGGGATAGATGTGTTCGTCGAAGAAGTCGCAGTCTACCTTCCCGAGGTCGGTCATACTCGGGATATCCCCCGGTGGCACAAATCGGTGGTGGTTCGCCCGGCGGGATGTCGGGTGGCCGGGACTTATACGTCGCCGGACGCCCATCTCCCCGACATGACGAGAATCGCCGTGACCGGCGCGGCGGGCAACGTCGGGCGCGAATCGCTCGCCGCCCTCGAAGGCTACGACGTGACGCCCGTCACGCACAGCGAGCACGAGGACATCGACGGCGAAGTGTGCGACGTGACCGACTACGACGCGCTCGCCGACGTGCTCTCGGGCCACGACGTGGTCGTTCACCTCGCCGCGAACCCGTCGCCGGAGGCCGACTGGCGAAGCACCGTGGACGTGAACGTCGAGGGGACGCGAAACGTCTTCGAGGCCGCCCGTGAGCACGATATCGACCGCGTCGTCTTCGCGTCCTCGAACCATGCGATGGGGATGTACAACGCCGACGACCCAGCGGAGACCGAAACGATGGTCACCGGGGACGCCCACCCCGTCTACCCGGACGACCCGCCGCGCCCGGACTCCTACTACGGCGTGAGCAAAGTAACCGGAGAGGCGCTCGGCAGCTACTACGCCGACCGTCACGGAATCGAAGTCGTCAACCTCAGAATCGGCTGGCTTCTCTCGGAAGACGACCTCCGCGAGGAGCAGGACGGGTCGCCGGAACACGCCAGATTCGCTCGCGCAATGTGGCTCAGCCCCTGCGACTGCCGAGACGTGATCCGCGTTGCATCGACCGCGTCGCTTCCCGAGCGGGTCGTCACCGTTCACGCCATCTCGCGCAACGACGACCGATTCCTCTCGATTCTCGAGACCGAACGGGCGCTCGGCTACCAACCGCGGGACAACGCCTCCGAAGTCCTCGACTAAGCGCCGACTGGCTCCGATTCGGCTTCTTCCTCTTCCATCGTCTTCAGATACACCGCGGCGTTGACGAGTCCGACGTGGCTGAACGCCTGCGGGAAGTTCCCGAGCTGTCGCCCCGTCTCCGGGTCGATCTCCTCCGCGAGCAGCCCGAGCTGACTAGCGTGCGAACGAACCACGTCGTACACTTCGCGCGCCTCCTCGACGCGCCCCGACAGCGCTAGAACGGACACCAGCCAGAACGAACAGAAGACGAACGTGCCCTCGTCACCCGGTAATCCGTCTTTGCCGTCGTACCGATGGACGAGGCCGTCGGTTTCGAGGCGGTCGCGGATGGCGTCGATGGTTCCTTGCACGCGCTCGTCCTCGAACGGGAGGAAGCCGACGAGGGGGATGAGCAGTCCCGTGGCGTCCAGCGCTGTTCCGTCGAACGACTGCGTGAAGCTACCGATTTCGTCGTCGTAGCCGCGTTCTAGCACCGATTCTCGTATCTCTTCGCGTACGTCCCGCCAGCGGGTGCGCGGCGCGTCGAACACCCACTCGTCCGCCATCTTCAGGCCGCGGTCAAGCGCGACCCAGCACATCACCTTCGAGTGGACGAAGTGACGGGGGCCGCCGCGAACTTCCCAGATTCCCGCGTCCGGTTCGTCCCAAACGTCGCAGACGTAATCGACGATACGCCGAATCGAATTCCAGTCGTCTCCGTCGAAGCTGCTTCCGTCGCTCGTCTCGTGGATAACCAAGAGGAGTTCGCCGAACACGTCGAGCTGTCGTTGGTCTTTCGCCGCGTTTCCGATGCGGACGGGGTCAGAGCCCCGATAACCCGATAGCCCTTCGAGAATCTCCTCTTCGAGGTTCGGGTTTCCGTGTAGCCCGTACAGCGGTTGCATCTCCTCCGGCGGCACGTCCCGACAGAGGTCGAGGAACCACTCGACGTATGCCTCCGCTTCGGAGAAGTGACCGAGATTCGCCAGCGCCTGAATCGTGAACGCGGCGTCTCGAATCCAGTTGTACCGGTAGTCCCAGTTGCGAACGCCGCCCACGTCCTCCGGAAGCGACGCTGTCGGCGCGGCGCAGATCGCCCCCGTCTCGTGGTGCGTCAGGAGTTTGAGCACCAGCCCGGAGCGAACGGCGAGGTCGTGATCCGCCCCGTCGAAGATACACCCGTTCGGACAGTCGTGCGACCACTCCCGCCAGTAGTCGACGGTTTCGTTCAGTTTTCGCTCGCGCTCCTCGTCGGTCGCGTCGGGTTCCTCGTCGTGTCGCAACACGAACCAGCGCGTCTCGTCCTCGGAGAGCGTGCAGGTCGCGTGCGCGTCGGCCCCGTTCACGTCGAACGACGCGTCTCCCGTCAGATAGAGTTGGTCACCGTCACCGGCGGCGCGAACGCCGTCGTCGGTCGTCCGAACGTCCGTGTCCGCCCGCGCGTAGTCAAATCGCGGCCTGAACGTGAGTTCGAGGTCGACGCTCCCTTCGACACTCTCCACCTTGCGGTAGAGCGCCCGCTCCCTCTCGTCTTCCCAAATCGGCATGAAATCCAGAATACTGACCGTGCCGGAGTCGGTCTCGAACGAGGTTCGGAGGACGTTCGTCCGAACCAGATACGACTGCCGGGAGTCGAACGGTTCGGAGGGACACAGTTGGAATCGCCCCCCGTCCTCGGCGTCGAGGATCTTGGCGAAGACGCTCGGCGATTCGACGTGCGGGAGCGGGAGCCAGTCGACGCTCCCTTCGTCGCTCACGAGCGCGCTCGTTTCGAGATTTCCAACGATACCGTATCGTTTTAGCGGACGATAGCGAGTCATACTGGAGATGTTCTGGCCGAGGTAGCTCCGTCGAAGCGCACGATTAAATTATTGTGGAAACGCTCGGTTCAGTGTTACGGGCGTTCGTCGCACGGAACGTTTCTGCGGTTCGACTTCCGCCGCCGACGCGAACGTTTATAACCGAAACCGGAACCACTGCGGACTACCCGTGGGACACCGAGCACTCGTCGCCTACGAGCGACCGGACGGACGCTACGACCGTCACTACGCGCACTGGGGGAGTCACGTCCTTCTCGCTCCGCCATCGAATCGCGCCGGAGATGCCTTTCGCCGACGACACCGGCGACCGATGGACGCCCGCCGTCGAACCCGCTCCGGAGGCGACCGCGCTTTCGTTCGAGGACGCCGCGACCTTCGATTACCGGCAGTTCGAAGCGTTCTACGTCGTCTCGCTCGCGTGGGTCGCCACAGCGTATCTCCCGCTCTGGTTCGGTTCGGCGCCCGTCGCCGACGGAGATTCCGACACCGACGTAGGCGCGCTTGTCGCCATCTGCGACGACCGGGACGCGGCGCACGTGCGACGGTGGTTTCGCGCCACGCGAGCGGTGGTTCGGGATATGGTTCGCCGAGGTGCCGTAGACGAACGCGAATCGACCGACTACCTCGACGATCGCGTCGCCGAGTGGGCGGGCGACCACCGGGAGGTGGTCTCGATGGTCTGACGGCGGTCGGTTTTTATCCGGTCGCCGACTATCAAACGGTAGTGACGCAGACGGACGGTAGGGGAGAACCCGCCACACTCCTGTCACCGACGCACCGCGAGGCGCTAGTCCACATCGAGGCGGCGCTCGCACGGGGCGACCTCGTGACCCTGTTCGGTCGCTGTACCGTCGAGTACGACGGACGGGCCGAGAGCTACCTCGGGTCGGGCGACCGACTTCTCGTGCTCAAACCCGACGGAACCGCGCTCGTCCACACCGAGGAGGGACAGAAACCGGTCAACTGGCAACCGCCGGGCGGGACATTCGACCCCGAACTGAACGACGAGCGACTGCTCGTCACGAGTCACAGGCCGAACCCGGAGGAGTCGCTGAAGGTTCACTTCGAGCGCGTGACGCAGGTGTCGGCGTTCGACGTGGCCGACGCGAAGGAACTCTCGCTCGCCGGAACCGAGGAAGACCTCCGTCGGCGCATCTTGGACGACCCCGACCTCGTGGAGGAGGGGTTCACGCCGCTGGCGACCGAGCGCGAGACCGCCGCCGGAGCCATCGACATCTACGGAAAAGACGCCGTCGGAACCACGATGGTCGTCGAACTCAAGCGCAGGCGCGTCGGGCCGGACGCGGTCGGCCAACTCCGGCGGTACATGGACGCGCTCCGGCGAGACCTCCACGCGGGAGCGGAGATACGAGGCGTGTTGATCGCCCCGTCGGTGACCGAACGCGCCCGGAACATGCTCGCAGAAAGCGGGTTGGAGTTCGTCTCTCTTGAACCATAGGGTCTGTCGAGCCATCGCAAGCGGGCGCGGCCAGTGGCAACGCTGGAAGCGGACGGAAAGGCTTCGCACTGCAGGTCGATAGCGTCGCGTTACGGTTACTACGAGGGGACATCGTCTCGTCGGTCTCGACTAGCCGAGTTACCGTTCGCAAGATACTAATCAATTAGGGGACACATCGTTCTATGGAAGTCGCAATCCTCTCCGACACGCATATCCCCGAACAAGAGCAACGAATTCCGGACGATTTCCGTCGGCGCGTTCGGGAGGCCGATTGCGTCGTCCACGCCGGAGACTTCGGTTCGAAAGACGCTCTCGCCGACGTGCGAGCACTCGCCTCGGATTTGACCGCCGTTTACGGAAATGCGGACCCGAACGACGTCGACCTCCCGGCGGTGGCGTCGGTCGAGGTCGGTGGCGTGACGTTCGTCGTCGTGCACGGTATCGTCAACGTCGTCGATAGTGCGGTGTCCAGTTCGGAGGGGGTCGTCATGAACCGCGACGATTGGTTGGACGCCGTCGCCGACGCGACCCGGGCGAGGGCCGACGAGCCGATGGTCGGGATCGGCGGCCACACTCACGAAGTCGAGGATACGGTTCACGACGGCGTTCGGTTGTTGAATCCGGGGTCGGCCACGGGAGTCGGGCGGGCCGAGGGCGCGACGATGATGACCGTGGAAGTCGCCGACGATGACCTGAGCGTGACCCTCCACGAAGCCTGAGATAGCCGTAAATCACGGAAAAGCAGTGTAAGACACTAGTTAATCAGACGAAACGTGAATCGATTTCTCGTCCTCCACCTCGTCGCGCTCAGGGCGACGGAACGATTCGCCTGACGCGAGTTACTCTAGCTGCTGTTTCAATCGGTCAAGCAGTTGCAACGCTTCCAGCGGCGTCGTGTCGGCGACGCTCGTGCGCTTCAGTTCGGCGAGCGCGTCCTCCGTCGCCGCATTGGGGGTCGGTGAGAGGGCTTCGTCCCCGTCTTCGGCCCGACCGGGTTCGGCTCCGTCGTGCTCCGCTTTAAGCAGTTCCTTCGACCGTCGGATGACCGACTCTGGAACACCCGCGACTTGCGCGACTTCGACGCCGTAGGACGCTGTCGTCGCACCCGGTTCGACGCTGTGTTCGAAGACGACTTCGCCGTCGCGTTCCGTCGCGCCGAAGTGGAGGTTGAGGGCGTTCGGTAACTCGTCCGCGACGGCGGTGAGGTCGTGGTGGTGGGTGGCGAACAGAGTTTTCGCGCCGAGTTCGTCGTGGACGTACTCCGTCACCGCCCGGGCGATGGCGAACCCGTCGGTCGTGCTCGTGCCGCGACCCACTTCGTCCAGCAGGACGAGCGACCGCTCCGTCGCGTTTCGGAGGATATCCGAGAGTTCGGTCATCTCGATCATGAACGTCGACCTCCCGCCCGCGATGTCGTCGCTCGCGCCGACGCGGGTGAAGATGCGGTCGACCAACTCGGTCCGGGCTTCGTCGGCGGGGACGAAGCTACCGACCTGCGCGAGCAGGGTGATGAGCGCGACCTGCCGCATGTACGTCGACTTCCCGGCCATGTTCGGGCCGGTGATGACGGCGAGCGTGTCGCGGTCGAGGTGCGTGTCGTTCGGGACGAACGACGTTTCGGTTCGCTCGACCACCGGATGCCGGCCGTTCCGAACGTCGACGCCCTCGCCGCCGATTTCGGGGCGCGAGTAGCCGTGTTTCGCGGCGACCTCCGCGAGCGCGACGAGCACGTCGAGTTCGGCCAGCGTGTCCGCGAGCGCCTGCACTCGCTCGGACTCCTCGGCGACCGCCTCGCGCACCTCGCGGAACAACTCGTATTCGAGGTCGTCGGCGCGCTGTTCGGCTCGGACGATCTCGTCCTCGCGCTCCTTGAGTTCCGGCGTGTAGAACCGCTCCGAGTTCTTGAGCGTCTGTCTACGGGTGTAATCCTCGGGCACTTTGTCGAGGTTCGGGTCTGTCACCTCGATGTAGTAGCCATGTACCTGATTGTAACCGACTTTGAGTGACCCGATTCCGGTCCGCTCGCGCTCGGTCTCTTCGAGGTCGTCTATCCACGCTTTTCCCGACCGCTCCGTCTCTCGGAGCCGGTCGAGTTCGTCGTCGTAGCCCGATCTGATGACGCCGCCCTCGGTGACCTCGATGGGCGGTTCGTCGCAGACGGCGCGCCCAATTCGGTCGCGCACGTCGGCCATCTCGTCCAGATTCTCGTGGAGGATGGTCAGTTTCTCCGACTCCACGTCGGCCATCGCCTCCGCGACGCGCGGCACCACGTCGAGCGTCTCCTTCAGCGAGCGCAGGTCGCGGGCGTTCGCCCGACCGCGAGCGACGCGGGAGATGAGGCGCTCGATGTCGTACACGTCCCGCAAAAGGTCGTGTACCTCCTCGCGCGCTTGGACGCGCGTCGTCCACTCCTCGACGGCGTCGAGTCGCGCTTCGATTCGGTCGCGTTCGAGCAGGGGTCTGCGGAGCCAGTCCTTCAGTTTTCTCCCGCCGAGCGCGCAAGCGGTTTCGTCAAGGATGCCGACGAGTGTGGCGTCCTCCTGTCCGTGGACGGCTCGCGGTTCAAACAGTTCGAGGCTCGTGAGCGCGACGGCGTCCAACAGCATGTACGACCGGGGGTCGTAGCGTGTGAGGTGGTTGAGGTAGTCGAGGTGACCATCCTCGCCGCCGCGGACGTACTCGGCGTACGCGAGGAGCGCGCCGCAGGCACGAACCTCGGCGTCGGTGGCGAGGAGGCGTTCCGGCGGGCCGAAGTAGTCTGCGACGAGGTCGCCCGCGCTGTCGACGTCGAAGGCCGACTTGTCGTACCCGGTGACCATGCAGGCGGCGTCAAACGGCGATTCGGGTGCGCCGGGAGCGACGATGGCCTCCCTGGGGGCGAAGCGACCTACTTCGTCGCGGACTGCACCCTCCGTTTCGACCGTCGTCGCGTAGAAATCGCCGGTGGAAACGTCGAGCACGGCCAGGCCGTAGCCGTCGTCGCGTGTGAGACAGGCGACGAAGTTGTTATCGTCGGTGTGGAGCAGTTCGTCCTCGGTGAGCGTGCCTGGCGTGACGACCCGCGTGACGGCGCGCTCGACCACGCCGGACGCATCCGCGGGGTCTTCGACCTGATCCGCGACGGCGACGCGGTAGCCCGCATCGAGGAGCGGCTCAATGTACGATTCGACGTTGTCGATGGGGATGCCCGCCATCGGGTATGTTCCGGTGCTATCCTCGCGCTTCGTGAGCGTGATCTCCAGCAAGCGGGAGGTTCGCTCCGCGGCCTCGCAGAACGTCTCGTAGAAATCGCCTACCTGAAACAGCACCAGCGAGTCCTCGTACTGCCGACACAGCTCGAAGTACTGACGCATCATCGGCGTCAGCTCCTCACTGTGTTCGGCCATCTTCTCGGGTGCCCCTAGCGCCGCGTCCATGCGAGAAACCCAGTGCTTGCGCGGCAATAAGCGTCCGGAATCGAATCGGTCGAGGTGGGCCGTGGTCAGGTGTTCGGCGCACCCGCGTTGTTCGGGTGGGCGAGGTGGTTCGGGAGTCGAGGGAGTTCGGTGTCGATGAAGCCGGGGGCTTCCAGTGAAGTTAAGTAGCGTCGGTCACTCGGAAGGGAAGGTTACCGATGGATATCAGGACCGGTCTCTCGTACGACGACGTACTGCTGATTCCGCAACGCTCTCCGGTCGATAGTCGAAGCGACGTCTCGCTCTCAACGAGGCTCACGCCCGACCTCGACCTCGAAGCGCCGCTTCTGAGCGCGCCGATGGACACCGTCACCGAGGCGAACCTCGCCACCGAACTTTCGGAGATGGGGGGTCTCGGTACGATTCATCGCTTCTTGAGCGTCGACGAACAGGCCGGACAGGTACGAGCGGTCAAGGAGGCGGGCGGACGAGTCGGCGCCGCCGTCGGCATCGACGAGGAGTTCGTCGACCGGGCGGAGGCCACGCTCGAAGCGGGCGCGGACTGCGTGATGGTCGACGTCGCGCACGGCCACATGGAACGCTGTCTGGACGCCGTCTCGCGTCTCGACCGGGGGTTCCCCGACGCCGAACTGGTCGCCGGAAACGTCGTCACGCCCGAGGCCGTCGAAGACCTCTACTCGGCCGGGGCGGACTGCGTGAAAGTCGGCGTCGGTCCCGGTTCGCACTGCACGACCCGCCGAGTCGCCGGCGCGGGCGTTCCGCAGTTGACCGCCGTGGACGACTGTGCGGAGACGGCCCGCGACCTCGGAATCACCGTCGTCGCGGACGGCGGCATCCGAACCTCCGGCGACGCGGTGAAGGCGCTGATGGCCGGAGCCGACACCGTGATGCTCGGCAGTTTCTTCGCCGGAACCGCCGAAGCACCCGGAGAGACGGTCACCGTCGACGGTCGAAGGTTCAAACGCTCGCGGGGGATGGCCTCCACCGCCGCGAACGAGAACCGCACCGACAAAGACCTCACGCCCGACGCGGACGAGGGTATCGCGGGACTGACCGAGTACACGGGACCGCTCGCCGACGAGGTCGCCACCTTCCTCGCGGGTGTCAGGTCGGGGCTGAGCTACTGCGGCGGCCACGACATCGAGGCGGCCCGCGAGAACGCTGAGTTCGTCCGGGTCGCGCCGGGTGCCCGCGAGCGGGAGGGAGCGCACTCGGTCTTCGTGGGGGTCGAGGAAGAACCGGAGTCCGAGTTGGCTCCGTTGCGATGAACCGTTTCGAGCCGGTCTCAGCGGTCGCTTCCGCCGTCCTGTGGCTTTTATCCGTGGAGTCGGTAGTTCCGGTATGAGCGACACCGATTCGCTGACTGTCTACTCGGACTACATCTGTCCGTTCTGCTACCTCGGAAAATCCTCCCTCGAAAACTACCGGGAAACCCGCGACGGCCCCCTCGACGTGGAGTGGCACGCCTACGACCTTCGGGGGAACAAACGGGAAGAGGACGGGAGCATTGACCACGACGCGGACGACGGAAAAGACGACGCGTACTTCGAGCAGGTGCGCGAGAATGTTAGAAAACTCGCCGAACGCTACGACGCCGAGATGAGCCTCGACTTCGCGCGCGAAGTGGACTCGTGGAACGCGCAGCAAGCCGCCCTCTACGTCCGTCGGACGCACAACGACGGGACGTTCCGAGCGTTTCACGACGCTGTCTTCGACGCGCTCTGGCAGGACGGCCGCGACATCGACGACCCGGACGTGCTGGCCGATGTCGCCGAAGGCGTCGGCATCGACCCCGACGAGGTCCGTTCCGCGATAGCGGACGAGACACTCAAAACCGAACTGCGGGAGCGGTTCGACGATGCGCAGGAAGTCGGCGTCTCGGCGGTGCCGACGTTCGTCTACGAGGAGGACGGCCGACCGCTCGCCGCGCAGGGTGCCGTGCCGCCCGCCCAACTCCGGCGACTCGTGGAGGGTTCGGAACCGAACCTCTGAGGTACGTCGAGCACCAACCTCGGAGCAGATGACCGCCGCGTCACAACCGCTTCACGCCGTCGCGTCCGGTAGCGACTTGCTCCTTCCGACCGTCATCGCGCTGGCGGCGCTGGGGTCGGCGCTCGTCCTCGCGCTCGCGCTGGTCGCGTTCCGGCAACGGCGCACGTTTCCCTACCTGCTGGTGACGCTGGCGTTCGCGGCGCTAGCGGGGCGGGCGGTCGTCGGGGGACTGACGACCGCCGACTATCTCGCCATGAGCACGCACCACATCGCGGAGCACGCGCTGGACGTGGTCGTCGTCGCCCTACTCGTCGGAGCGGTATACTACACGAGGACGGTGGAAACGCGATGACCGAGACGCGAACCCGGATAGCAGAGCAGGTCGAATCCCGTCCCGGCGTCCACTTCAACGACCTCGTCCGGCGGTCGGAACTCGCGCCCGGCCAAGTGCAGTACCACCTCCGGGACTTGCTCTCCGAGAACCGACTCGCCAGCGAGCACCTGTACGGCAAGACGCACTACTACCCGCCGGAGTACGACGACTGGGAGCGGTCGGCGCTCGCCCTGCTCCGGCGCGAAACCGCCCGCAACGTGCTCGTCTCCCTGTTGGAACGCGAGACGGCCCGACCGGCGACGCTCGCGGACGACATCGGCATCGCCCGGAGCACGCTCGAATGGCACGTCGGGCATCTGGTGGAACAAGACCTCGTCGAGAAACGGCGGGACGCGAGAAATCGGGTGACGCTCGCCCCGACTCGCCCCGAGGCGACCGCTCGGTTGCTGGCCGCCATCACGCCGTCGTTTCCGGAGCGCATGGTCGACCGGTTCACGCGACTCGTGGACGACCTGCTGTCCGAGTAGCGTTGAGTCGCTCGGAATCGAACTACTTGTTTTGGACGCCGAACCACACCAGATTCCCGGCAAGCAGGGCGACGCTGGCGACGAAAAAGAGCGCCCCGACCGGCGAGGAGAGGTCGACAAAGAGCCAGTAGAGCGGTGCCGCCGCGGACGGTCCGACTGACACCACTGCGAGTTCCGAGATGATGGGGCCGCAGCAACAGCAGGCGTTGGGAGCCGCGACGGCCGCCGTCCCGGAGGTGACCTCCGTCGTTCCGGTTCTCGTTCCACCTTGCCACTGGTAGGCGATGACCGCGCCGTTCAGGCCGACGAGCGCGGCGACGACCCCGATCTGGATCAGCATTCCGAGCGAGAACACGCAGGCGAACGGAATCTGCGGGAAGCTGAACTCCAATGCCGTCCAGTAGACGATCGGATTGGCGACCGGAGCCGTTACGACGAACGCTCCCTCCGGCACGCCGACGCCGTGCTCCGGGACGAAGGTGAGCATCCCCATCGAGAAGGCGAAGAAGAGTCCGGCGAGCACGCCCGTTCCGACGCCGAACCACCGAGCGGGGCGGTCGCGGGTGACCCACGCCAGCGGTTCGCGGGCGTCGCGCCAGTGGAGGTATCCGACACCCAGTGGTAGGCCGAGGACGAGCAGATAGCCCAGCGGATGCGTTCGCGCGCCGAACGCGTCCATCGCCGCGGGGTAGGCGACCCACGCGCCGAGCGCCATCCTGAGTCCGGCGTAGCGCGGGCGTTTGGGCCACTTCAGGCGGCCAGCGACGAAGCTTCCGACCGCGATCACAGTCCCGGCGGCCAGCGTCAGCGGCTGATACCACTCCCTGCTGAGGGGTGCCTGCGACGCCCGAATCGTTTCGACCGGCGACAGCTGCACCAGTCCGACCGCGCCCGCGGCGGTGACGAACAACCCCGCGAAGACGCCCCAGAGCGCGAGCGTTCGTCGCCGTTCCCACGCGGTGCGTCCGAGGTGGACGCTTCCCCGACGACCGCGACGCCCGCGAACAGAACCACCAGCGCGAGCCACTGCGGATACGGCGGTGCGTGTCCTCCGCCGTGGGCGGAGACGACCGGAAGCGTCCCGAGCGCCGACAGCGCGACGAGTATCCGGCTACTCCACGCCCCCACATTCGATTCCATGGTCAGTTCTAGCCGCCTCGTCGTCATGTATGCACTGGATTCGTTCGCTCGAAAACTTCCTTCGAAAATCGCCGGAAAAAGCACGCTCAGCCGAGGACGGAGTGCGAACGAATCACTCGGCTTGCACCGCACAAGACTCTTCGGCGTACTCCACCGCTTCGATGGAGTCGATGGCGTCCTCGCCGCAGACTGGGCAGTCCGGATTCCGCCGGAACTCAACTTCCTCGAAGCTCATATCCATCGCGTCGTAGAACAGCATCCGACCGTCCAGCACGTCGCCGATTCCGACGAGGTACTTCACCGTCTCGGTCGCCTGGATACAGCCGACGGTGCCCGGAAGCACGCCGAGAACGCCCGTCGTCGCGCAGTCGGCGACCATCCCCTCGGGCGGCGCTTCGGGGAACAGACATCGGTAGCACGGCCCGTCCGTGGTGAACGTCGTCACCTGCCCCTCGAACTTGTAGATCGCGCCGTGGGAGAAGGGCGTCTCCGTGAGCGTACACACGTCGTTGACGAGGTAGCGCGTCCGGAAGTTGTCGCTCGCGTCCACGACGAAATCGTAGTCCGCGACGAGCTCTTCTGCGTTCTCCGGTTCGACCCGCAGTTCGTGCGTCTCGACGCTCACGTCGGGGTTCAGTTCCGCGACGAACTCCGCCGCGCTCTCGACTTTCGGTCGTCCGATGTCGTCGTCGCCGTGGATGACCTGTCTTTGTAGGTTGTTTCGCTCCACCGCGTCGTCGTCCGCGATGCCGAGGGTTCCGACGCCCGCCGCCGCGAGATACTCGATGGCGGGTGCACCGAGACCGCCCGCGCCGACGACGAGGACGGCGGAATCGAGGAGCGCCTTCTGACCCTCCGGCCCCACTTCGTCCATGATGATGTGCCGTGAGTAGCGGTCGAGCTGTGTCGCGTCGAGCGAGAGGCCGCTCATAGCTCCGGATTGGGGGTATCGGGCTATAAACCCGCGGTTCGAATCTTCTGACTCGACGACGGTTCGTCGGGCGACGCTTTCGCAATCATCGTGGCCGCGGCGGTCTTCTCGCCGCACAATCGGCAAACGCGGCTTCTGCCGAAGTACCCTTGTCCGAGGGGTTTGTACGTTCGCGCATGGCGACCAACCGCAAGTTCCAATTGTCGAAGCGTCCCGAGGGAACGCCCGACCGCGATACGTTCGAACTCGTTGAGGAGAGCGTACCGGAACCGGGGCCGGGCGAAGCGCTCGTTCGAACGCTGTACCTCTCGGTCGACCCGTACATGCGCGGGCGGATGCGCGCCGGCGAGTCCTACGCCGAACCGTGGGACGTCGGCGAACCGCTTCAGGGTGGCGTCGTCGGCGAAATCGTCGAGTCCAACGGCGCGGGCTTCGAAGAGGGAGACGTGGTCGCCGGAAACCTCCAGTGGGCGAAGTACGCCACCGCTTCTGGCGGTTCCCTCCAGTCCGTGAATCCCGACCTCGCACCGATTTCGACCGCGCTCGGCGTCCTCGGGATGCCCGGCAGAACCGCCTACTTCGGGATGCACGAGGTGGTCGAACCGATGGCGGGCGACACCGTCGTCATCTCCGGGGCGGCGGGTGCGGTCGGTTCGGTGGCGGGCCAGATAGCGAAGCTTTCGGGAGCGCGAGTCGTCGGCTTCGCCGGGTCGGACGAGAAAGTCGCGTTCCTCGAAGAGGAGTGCGGCTTCGACGTCGGAATCAACTACGAATCCGCGGACGACTACGGGGCCGCCTTGGACGAGGCCGCGCCCGACGGCGTGGACGCCTACTTCGACAATGTCGGCGGCGAGATAACCGACGCCGTTTTCTCGAAACTGAACGTGGACGCGCGAGTCGCAGTGTGCGGGCAGATCGCGCTCTACAACGAGGAGTCGGTTCCGACCGGGCCGCGCAAACTCGGCAAACTCATCGAGAAGCGAGCGCGAGTCCAGGGCTTTCTCGTCGGGGATTTCTCGCCCCGATTCGAGCAGGCGACGCGGCAGTTAGCCGAGTGGATTTCGTCGGGCGAACTCGCCTACCGCGAGACCGTGACGGAGGGCTTGGAGAACGCTCCCGACGCCTTCTTGGGGCTGTTCGAGGGCGAGAACATTGGCAAGCAGCTGGTGAAAGTCGGCGAGCGTGGGGAGTGACGAGTCGGTTCGGGCGACCGCCTTCGGGATACCCGTGCATTCCGCCTTTCACCTCCTATCCGACCAATCGCTTTCGGATCGAGTCGGCGAAAAACAGGAGAAACCAGGAGTACATCGCCAACCGCGCGCTCACGGTGGCTATCAGAACCGACCCGGCGAAAACGACGGACGGGGTGAGAATGCTGAGGGTGACGTCGTGCATCCGTTCCCCGTCGACCGCGTCGTCGAGTAAGTCGTTCGACCACGCGTACCGCCACAGGATGGAGAGAACGACGCCCGTTAGCGTGAGCGTTCCTGCGTAAACCATCACGGGAAAGCCGCCTGGGAAGTCGCCGATCAGCGAGGTCGAAAACGGAATGAACGCGATGAACATGAGATAGATGATGTTCAACCAGAGAAGCCCTCGGTCGTACCGCCTGACGTCCTCGAAGATGCTGTGGTGGACGATCCAGTAGTTCCCGATGACGAGAAAACTGATGACGTAACTCAGAAAATCCGGCCACTCCTCGAGAACCCGGTGCATGCCGACCGTCGCCGACGCGGTCGAATCGGGTAGTTCGATGTTCAGAATCAACAGCGTGATGGCGATTGCGAAAACGCCGTCGCTGAATCCCGACAGTCGAGCCAGTCCTTCCAGTCGCCGTCGATCAGACGCCCCCGAGTCCCTCATCGATTTAGATAACTATCTCCCCGTTGATATTGATTGTGCAGGGCCTGAGCTCGATGCTCGGCGACGGGGTTCCACATCCGGGGCCACGAACGTCGTCGGAACGACGACGAAGCATCCCTTTCCGGGGGAGTCTTCCGTCGTTTCCGTACCGTACTTCGATGCCCGCCGGCACGATCCGTCCGTAGCCGCCCCTCGGCAGCACGAAGAATTTTCCGTGTCGCTGTCGTACCCATGTCGGTCAGCATGAAACTACAGGTGGGGGAAGAGGTCGTGAACGAAATGCAGTGGAAGATAGACGCGAAACTGGCCGAGTTCGAGTTCGAATGGGGGCCGTTCGAGTTGGAAATCGAACTCGGGGGAGACGCGGAGATCGAACTGGAACTGAAGGAGGACGACTGACTCCGGGCGCGCCGGTCGCGCTTCGATTTCGGTTTCGGTTTCGGCGGGTGATACGCGGAAAAACGAACCGGCGAGAAACGTCGCCAATTCGGGCTATAGGTCGGCGTAGTTCTTCGCGACGCCCGACTCCGAGTGAACTTCGTCGCCCGTGTTGCCGGCGACGTACACCTCGCTCCCGTTTCGGTTAACCTCGAAGTGGACGTGCGGTCCCGAGGAGTGGCCCGAACTGCCCATCGTTCCGACCTGCTGGTTCCGTTCGACGTACTCCCCGTGGGAGACGCTGAATCCCTGCAGGTGGCAGTAGAGCGTCCGGTAGCCGTCTTCGTGGTCGATGTAGATGTAGTTCCCGCAACCGCCCTCCTCGTACGCTCTGTAAGCCGTACTGTTCAGCACAGCCTTCACCGGCTGCCGTAGTCGTTGGCGATATCCACGGCGCTATGGTAGCGGCCGCCGCGGTCGTCGTAGTCCGAGGAGATGTACTCGAGGGACGGGTAGGTGATGTCCGCCGGGTTGAAGTTTCGGTTCGGTATCCAACCGGAAACCCGACCGTTGTCGCCGTCGCCGTTCTTCTGGCATCGCCACCATCTGAACCCGTCCTCGTCTATCGGCCCGTCGACGATGCCGCCGCCGGTGTGCTTTTCCGCCGTCGCCCGGATGCCGTTTTCCGTTCCGAGGCCGTTCGAACCCACGTGTTCTCGGTCGTGTAAATCGGTTAGCTGATGTATCGAGCGGACACGGTTCCGCTCGTCGCGGTCAGACCGACGGCGCCGACGATGGCCGAGCCCGATGCCTTCAGTAACTTCCTCCTGCTTGTTTCGTTTGTCACCGTGGAATCTCGGATTATAGTATGAAACGATAGAAAATAAATTTTTATACAGAAAAATATAATTTTAATTGGCTATCCTATCCCCCGCCGAACTTACTCGACTTCGAGATTCGCCGAGAAGGACGCGGCCGCTTACGTCGCAAAACGCTCGACGTTCGCGGCGACTGGCGATTTCATATCGCTGTACGAAGTGTACCCATTCGAAATGGTCGCCGCCCGCTCTCGGTTTTGCTATCGAAGCCGCTGGCTAACTCCGCAGGGGACGTTCGAACGAGAGCGTCGCTTCCCAGAGCGACGTCTGACCGACGAACGTTCGAAATACGGCTACTCCGCTTGCAGAGGGTTGCTAAAAAACGAACCGACGCGGTGCGAATCGGGCGGGTTACTTCCCGCGACCTTTGCCTTTCGAGTTGCTGGGGCGGGTGTGTTCGGTTCCCTTCCCGCGCTGTTGCAGGCCGCGGTTGCTCTGACCCGCGCTCGTGAGACCGCGCTGGGCGCGGCCGCGGTGGACATCGTCACAGATCCAGTTCAAGTCGTCGTCGTTCTGGATGGCGGGGTGTTCGGGGTCTACGAGGATGACCTCGTGCCACTTCTGGCTTCCGTCTTCGCCGACCCAGTAGGAGTTGAGCACGCGAAGGTTCGGGTACTTCTTGCTGACGCGCTCCTCGGCGATGCGCTGGATGTTCTTGCGCCGCCCGAGGCGGTTGACACCCTGTCGCTTGGAACGGCGACCGGCCTTGAATCGCTGCTTCCGCGCGCCGCCCTTGCGGACGCTCGCGCGCACGACGACGACGCCCTGCTTGGCCTTGTAGCCGAGTTCGCGGGCGCGGTCGAGTCGGGTCGGGCGTTCGATTCGCTCGATAGCGCCCTGTTTGCGCCAGTCCTGTTTTCGTTGCCACTGGAGTTCGGCGAGTTTGCCGTCGTCCGGGTCTTTCCACGCTTCTCGGATGTGAGAGTAGAAGCTTTTTGCCATGGTCTATCACCACGGGCGTTGAGTGGTTCAGCGTCTTCGGCGGAAGTCCGCCTCTCCGCGGTTCGAGGATCCGCGCACGCCACATTCCGGCCTGCGTTCGCAGGTGCCCGCTGGTGCCCGTCGTCCAGCGAGTTATCCGGAATTTCCCGGTTCACGGGTTTAAGGGCTTCGTCTTCTCTCGGGCGAACTCGGCGATCGGTCTCACGGCCCATCGGACGGAAGCGAAGCCGAGCGACGATACGGAATGCCTTCGCAGGATTCCGCGAAAGCACGGCTCTGATAATCACCTTGCTAACTCATGCCACGAGGAAAAGTCGTCCAGTGGTGTAGTTCACCTATGACCTTCGTAGCCCGATACGAAACCGACGGGGTGACACGCTGATGGCCATCCTCGAACTCGCGGTCGCGTTCTTCGTCCTCGCAATCATCGCCGGAGCGATGGGTGCGGGCGGCGTCGCGGGGCTGTCGATGGACGTCGCCAAGTGGTTGGTCATCATCTTCCTGGTGTTGGCCGTGCTATCGCTCATCTTCTGAGTGGTCGCGCACCGATCCGAACCGTCCGTCCGCGATGGCCTGCGCGACGCTCGGAACGTCAACCTCGCCGACGAGACGGGGGTATTTCCGCCGGAAGTAGCTCACCACGTTGCGAACGTCGCGCTCCAGAAACTCCGCCGCGTTCTGGTGGTCGGTGGGGACGGCTTGCGGCCAGTCGAAGACCGTGACGCCCTCGCTGTTGACAAACACGTTGTACTCGCTCATGTCCGCGTGAATGTATTCGTGCGCGTAGGCCCCGCTCACCTCGCGGAGCACGAGATCTAACACCGGCACGACCTGCTCGTCCTCGAACTTCGCGCGCGCGAGTTCCACACCATCGACCTTCTCCATCACGATGGCATGGCGGTTGTGGTCTATCGGTCGGGGCACGCTCACGTTCGGATACAGTGCTTCGAGCACGCTGTGTTCGCGTTCGGCGGCTTTACGCGCCGTGTAGAGCCACGAAACGTGCTCGTGTTCGGACGTGTAGTCGCGCTCTTTCATCACCTCGCGGAAGTTGGTGTACCCCTCGCGGTGGTACTTCAGCGCGAGCGGGCGGAACGACTGCACCTCGTACACGTCGCTTTCCTTCCCAACCCCGAGCGGCGAACCGACGCCCTGAATCGTATCGCGCTCGGCGAACGCCCGAAGCGCCAGCGCGTCGTACCCTTCGAAGGTGAGAGTGTACCCCTCGTACTGGATGGTCTTGCGCTCCAGCAGTTCCCGGTCGAGACAGCGGTCGATTCGGTAGTCCACCTCCTCGGCCGTCAGCCGCGAGAACTTCGGAATCTTCTCCTTTTGTACCCACTCGCTGAAGCGCATCCCTTGCTCGACGCCGGAGAGTAGATAGAAATCCTCCGGCTCCAGCTCGGCCATCTCCGGCGCGACGTTCCGAACCATCACCGGCAACTAGCTGTCCGCGGCGTAAGGCATTTGCGACCCGGACGGCGGTGTTAGAAACACCGCTGGATTCGGATTCCACTTCCTTCTCGGCATCTGCCGTCTAGCGACGAGACACCGAAAGCGGCGACGCGAGGTTCAGTCCCGATACTCCAAACGGAACGACCGAAAATACGTGGCTCTCGCGAGGCGGGTGACGCTACTTATTGGGCGTACTCGGCGACCGAGGTGAGGGGTGCGTTCCCGGCGCCTTCTCCGAGAAGCTACTGAACGGATTCGGCGACCGGAGGAGCGCGATCGCACTCCACATGACCTCCGTGAGAACCGCCCCGAACGCCGAGAGCGTCATCCCGAGAGTGGCGAAGGCCGTTCCGTAGATTAGCCCGATGATGGCCGACGGGAGGGTCGTCCCGAGCGGGATGGTCGCCATCTCGTCGCGGAGGGTCGGGCCGAGCACGACGAGCGAGAATACGTTTCCGGCGAGGAAGATGAGGTCTTGCCAACTCATCGTATCACCCGGGATTGCTTAGCGTTCGAACGTTTTTCAACACCACAGCCGAGATGAGACAACCGGTTCTCGTCTCGTAAGTTCCTCACCAGAATCATCTCTGGGCGTGAACGACTACGAGGCGGAGTGTGGAAGACGTCCGTGGTGGCACGAGGACGCCGGAACCGAAGAACGCGTCTTTTTCGACTTCGAATCGCAGGTTCGCTGGTAGAACACGCGCTTTACGGCTCGTTCCCCGGTTCGAATTTCGGGCGAGTGAGTCGACGATAAACCACGGAGTGCGATATAAAATCGCTCGGTACGACGATACTCTCACTTCGGCAAATAACTCATCGGACGAATCCTCGCTGTCAGACGTAGCTTCATTCGGTTTCCAGCACCTACCTACCGCTGTCGATGAACTACCGACGTCCGTCATCGTGAGGATGGACGAATTGCCACTATGAACTGAATACGGGATTTCAACGGTGGGCACCGCTCGTTGGCTCGAAACTGATGCGGGCCGGTGCTGAGCCGAATGCGGTTTTATCCGCCTTGCTTTTCTCCCTCACGAGATCCTTAACCTCACGATACACGCGCTCTGTCCGTCACTTGTCTGCGATACGCCTACCACTGGCACGTCCACGAAATGATAAACAAATAATATCATCTGGGTCGCCGCCCAAGTGCCGCGTATGAATCCACTAGCAAGCCGGCAGCGGAAGGAGGAAGGGAAGTGAACCTAAACGAGGGGGATCACAGGTCATTGGCGCTCTGGGCCGCCGACTGCGCCGAGCACGTACTCCCGCACTTCGAGGAGGAGTACCCGAAAGACAACCGCCCTCGGAAAGCCGTCGAAGCCGGGCACGCCTGGGTGCGCGGTGAGGTCGGGGTGAGCGAGGCGCGCGAGGCCGCACTCGCCGCCCACGCCGCCGCACGCGACGCCGATCGAACTGCGGCCACCGCCGCCGCTCGTGCCGCCGGTCACGCCGCTGCAACCGCCCACGTCGACGACCACGCTCCGCACGCTGCCACCTACGCTGTCAAAGCCGTTACCGCCGCCGTCCCCACCGACGCCGACGCTGCCACCGCCGAGGAACGCGATTGGCAATTCAGACAGCTTCCGAAGCACCTTCGATCAGTCGCGTTTCCCGACCGAGGCGACGATTGACCGGGGTGCCGGTCGGACACGCTAAGGGCGTTGGGTAGGTTCACGCGCGGTACACGGAGGCTGCCCGGGCGGGTCGGTGGTGTGGTCGCGTCAGCGTGAGTTTCTGCGCTGTTCGTGACCGTCGGAGAACAGTGGAGATAAGGTAATTTCACCCCCGTTTTCGTTCATAGGTCGGTCGAGTTCGGAACCTGTGGCGACACTCGACTGCTCCTCGCCACTCCACCTCCGTTCGACCTGTCTTCACGCAGGATTGGCAGGTGCGACCAGATACTTGTGCCCACCCCCGTAAGAGAGACGCATGGACGCGAAACGGGAACTACTGAACGTCCTGCTGTCGAACGCCCGTGTGAGCACCGCCGACCTTGCGCGTCAGACGGGTCTGTCGGAGTCCGAGGTCGAGTCGCTCGTCGCGGAGCTCGAATCGGAGGGCGTCGTCCGCGGCTATCACGCGGTCGTCGACTGGAACCAGTTATCGGAAGAACACGTCGAGGCGGAGGTAGAACTCAACGTCGAACTCGACCGCGAAACAGGGTACGAAGAGATCGCACGGCGAATCGCCAAGTTTCCGGAGGTAGCGTCGCTTCGCCTGGTCAGCGGTGATTACGACTTCGCCGTCGACGTCGAGGGCGAGTCGATGCACGACGTTTCCAACTTCGTCTCCGAACAGATCGCACCGATTCCGGAGGTGACCCAGACGGTGACCCACTTCGTGATGGAGACGTACAAGAAGCGCGGCATCGAGTTCGACGACCGCGACGAAGACGACCGCCTCTCCGTCTCGCCATGAAACCAGCCGACAGGGTCGACCGAGTGCCGCCGTCCGGAATCCGGCGCTTCTTCGAACTCGCGGAGGAGCGAGACGACATCATCTCGCTCGGCGTCGGTGAACCGGACTTCTCCGCGCCGTGGGCCGCTCGCACCGCCGCCATCGACTCGCTGGAGCGCGGGCGAACGTCGTACACCGCCAATCGAGGACGCCGCGACTTGCGGGAAGCGATCGCGGATCACGTTCGGCGGTACGACCTCGACTACGAACCGGACGAGGAGATTCTGGTGACGGCGGGTGCGAGCGAGGCCGTCGACCTCTCGATGCGGGCGCTGGTCGACCCTGGCGACCGCGTCGCGGTTCACCAACCGTCGTACATCTCCTACGTCCCCGGAATAGTTTTCTCGGGCGGCGAGCCGGTTCAGGTGCCGACTCGCGCCGCCGACGATTTCGCGCTCACATACGAGGCGCTTGAAGACGCGGGCGCGGCGGATGCCGAGGCGCTGGTGCTGTGTTATCCCAACAATCCGACGGGCGCGACGATGACCCGCGACGAACTCGCGGAGGTCGCGGAGTTCGTCCGCGAACATGACCTGTTCATCCTCTCCGATGAGATATACGCCGCGCTCACCTACGACGGCGACCACACCTCCATCGCAACCTTCCCGGGGATGCGCGAGCGAACGGTCGTGTTCAACGGGTTCTCGAAGGCGTACGCGATGACGGGGCTGCGATTGGGGTACGCGCTCGGCCCGAAGGAAGCCATCGACGCGATGAACCGCATCCACCAGTACTCGATGCTTTCGGCCCCGGTGACCGCCCAGTACGCCGCGCTGGAAGCACTTCGCAGTTGCGAGGAGAGCGTCGCGGAGATGCGCGACGAGTACAACCGGCGGCGACGATTCGTGCTCTCGCGGTTCGACGAGATGGGTCTGAACTGCTTCGAAGCTAGCGGCGCATTCTACGCTTTCCCCGCCTGCGGGGGCGACGACGAGGCGTTCGCCGAAGACCTCCTCCGGGAGGAAGGCGTTGCGGTCGTGCCGGGGAGCGTCTTCGGTGCGGGCGGCGAGGGACACCTGCGCGTCTCCTACGCGACCGGGATGGCCGACCTCCGCGAGGCTATGCGCCGCATCGAGACGTTCGTCCGCCGCCGGTGACCGGCGAAACCCTCTCCGCGACCGAAGGCGCGTTCACGTTCGCCCGGTGACGAACGATTATCTCCGCTCGGGGGGTGAGAGCAGTCGATGATAACGGAAATCGGACGGACGACGCTCCTCGTCGATGACCACGACGATGCGCTCGAATTCTACACCGAGACGCTCGGATTCGACGTGCTGTACGACGACGAACTCGAAGACGGATTCCGCGCGGTTCACGTCGGACCCTCCGACCGACGACCGGTCGGCATTTGGCTGATGGAGGCGGTCGGCGACGAGGAACGTGCATTGATAGGGAACCAGACGGGACGCGAACCGACGTTCGTCTTTTACACGGACGACTGCCGGGAAACGTACGAAACGCTCCGCGGCCGGGGTGTCGCGTTCATCGTCGAACAGGAGGCGAGCGAGAGCGGCGTTCACGTCCACTTCGAAGACCTGTACGGTAACCGAATAGTGCTCGCCGAACTCCCCGAGTGACGACGGGGTAACGACCCTCTTCGAACTGTTCCTCGTCGGAGTGCGTCGAGTCGGCAACAACGCTTTTCCGCGGATGTCTCGGAGTCTTTGGTTGCTATGGATGGAGTCGAACACGGTGACACCGTCAGCGTCTCGGAGGCCGTCTAGGCCGAGTTACACCACTGACATGAGGGAGGAAACGCCAGACCGCGGCGTCGAACTCCGACGCCGCAGATGGAAGCCACGGGACAGCGGCGACGAACACGAGGTGCTGGAGGTCGCGGTGCCTGTCGTCAATCCGCAGTCGACGACCCGCGACTCGGCCGTCGACGGCGACGTACTCGTCGGCGAGATTCCCATCTCCAACGCCGAGGTTCCCCCGGCCGACGAACCGCTGGACGCGGCGGCGGTCACCATCCTCGAAGAGCGCGTCACCGCCTACTACCCGCGGGCGGATCGACTGTTCACCCTGACGTGGGTCGCCAGCACCGACGACTGGGAGTACGACGAACACGGCTCGCCGGCCGGCGAGTTCGACCTCGAAGATTCGACCCTTGACGCCGAGGAGGCCGTCCTCTGGGAACGCGAATAGGTGCGGACGAAGCGTCCGAAAGCGAACGACCTCGATCTCATTCGGGTGCGACGAGTTCGACCTTGACGCGCTCCGGGTCTTCGAAATAGACGGCGTAGTGGTCGTCGCCGCCCGCGAATGGGTGGTCGTATTCGTACAGTATCGGCACGCCTCTCGCACGCAGTTCGTCGGTCAGGTCGTCCACCTGCTCGCGCGACTCGGCGTGGAAGGCGAGATGGTTCAGCCCCGGCCGACAGCGGTGGTAGGGTACGTCCAGATACTCCTCGTCGGCTTGTACGAGGACGACGTAGGTTTCCCCACGCTTCCACGACCGACCGTCGTCCCAGTCCTGATAGACCGAGTAGCCGAGTTCACCAAGTAACCAGCCCCAGAACGAGGACGACGCGGCGAAATCGGAGGCGTACAGTTCGACGTGGTGGAGGAGTCCGGCGTTGGAATCGGGAGTCACGACCGAACCGAGAGACAGGAGGACGATACGTCCGTCGAAACTTTCCCGCGTCGTTACACCTTCACGACGACGGTGTTCGCCGCCAAATCGCCGAGTCGCTGTCGACGGTCTGTCAACACCATCGTCAGAAATCCGAGCGCGTAGAGAAAGACGAAATCAACCGGTCGGAGCAGATTTCGAAGTGCGAGCGCGCTTCGAGGGTGCTGACCCGTCCTTCGTGACGACGGTGACCCCGAGCAACCGTTTACCTGGCGTGCTTCCGGCCAGCGTCTCCAGCGCGAAGTGAAACAGTAGCGGTGTGACGAGAAATCCGACGAAGAAGGCTATTTCCGTGGAAACCACGTCCGTCAGCAACGCGCCGTTCGCCATCGCCAGCGTGACGACGAATGCACCATCGACGATCGCCGCGACGACCCGCCGGAGAATCGGGATCTCCGTCGTCTGCGGTCGTGGCCGCACTGCGGCACTGTTGGAGTCGTCTTCTGCCGGTTCCGGACTCTCGGTCACGTCGCCTCCGTGCCGGAGCCACCGCGGACGGTACGCACGGGTGACGGCGAGGGTTCGACCGACCGCGCCGGTCGTTAGCCCCGACAGATGCGCTTTCCCGGTTATCAAACATGCCGACCCATAGCCCTCTCGCTCGGCGAGTTTTTCGGCGGTGTCGAGCATGAACTCGTTTCGCGTCCGAACCATCCGCGTGGCCACCACCAGATACACCAGCGCCAAAGTCAGCGCGAAGAGCCACGAGAACGGTGCTCGAGTCGAGACGACCCAGAGCAGTCCCCACGTCAGCGGTAGCGCCATCGCTGCACCCGCGGGTCGATTCCAGCGCGCGACGAGGCCGGGGAGCGTCCACACCGCCACGAAGATTGTGACGGTCACGGCGGCCGCAACCGGACGCGACCTCGCCAGTGGCGCCAGCAGACCCAGTTCACGACCGACCAGCACCACCGCCCGTCGTTCAGGATTTGAAGCGGATGTCTGTCGACCGCGTGCAGTGCAACGTCGCGCTCGTCGGCGTACTTCCGCGCGACGACGAGTTCCATCGGCAGGACGTTCCGCAGTCCGACCACGAAGAACGGGACGAAGAGCAGGAAGTAGAACGCGGTTCCGACGAGCACGAGCGGATTCTTCACCAGTGCGAGCGCCAGCGACCGAAGCGCCAAATCTCGCAGATACTCGACGAAGAGAGCGTCCGGGTCGTCGGCGTAGTCCGCGAGTTCGTCCGCGACCTTCCGCGATCTATCGAAGTGAATCGACCCGAACAGCGAGAGGTCGAGCGGTCGCGCCTGCTCGTCGCGTCTCTCCGCCCGCGCTTCGGTAGCCATCGTTCTGCCAGAACCACCGTTCTTCCGATATTTATCGTCTCCTGATTTATCGCGGTCAACTCGTTTCGAGATGCACATCCGAACCGCCGCAACCGACGACATCCCGTCGCAGATGGCCGCCACGCCTATTGATTTCTGCGTCGAATCGCCATGCATGAGCGACCTCTCGATTCGAACATCCGCATTCACCCACGGCGAATCGATACCCGAGAAGTTCACCTGCGAAGGGGACGACATCTCCCCAGAGCTGACCATCGGCGACGCGCCCGACGAGGCCGAATCGCTCGCCGTCATCGTGGACGACCCGGACGCGCCGGACACGACATTCTCCCACTGGCTCGTCTGGAACCTGCCGCCTGACACGGTCGAGATTCACGAGGGCGTTCCGCAGACCGAAACTGTCGGTACCCTCGACGGCGCGCGCCAAGGACGAAACGATTTCGGCGAAGTGGGCTACCGCGGCCCCTGCCCGCCGGAGGGTCACGGCACCCACGAGTACCGGTTCCGACTCGTCGCGGTCGAGGAGACGTTGGATCTGGAACCGGGTCTCCCGCGCCGTGAGTTGGACGACGCGCTCGAAGACGTTCGACTCGCGGAAGCGCAGTTCACGGGGACGTTCGAACGCTGAGTCGACCGACCGAGTTTCCTCGCAGACGCTAACTCGTCCCGACCGACCCGTCACGGACACCGACTACCGGAGGCCGACCGGTCGGCGCATCGCTCGTCCGCAACCCACATTATCCGCCTCCTCCAATCTCCGCGCATGACACTTGCGGACAGGGAGTGGCGGCTGATTCGGGAGGAGTCGCGGGACGGGCCGCCGACCATGGCGCTGGACGAGATCGCCGCGGAGACCGCCGCCGAGGGCGGCCCGCGCACCCTTCGCGTGTATCGCTGGAAGCCGAGCACGCTGTCGCTCGGTTACCGGCAAGACGCTGAGACGGTGAACTGGGAGTTCTGCGAGCGCGAGGGGGTCACCGTCACCCGGCGGCCGACCGGCGGCGGCGGCATTTATCACGACAACTTCGGCGACATCTCCTACTCTATCGTCGCCCCCGCCGACGAACTGCCTGGCAATCTGATGGAGACGTACGAACTGCTCTGTGACCCCATCTTCGACGCCTTCGAGCGCATGGGAATCGACGCGACGTTCTCCGACGAAAAGCTCCCCGCCATCTACCAACCGGCGTGCTACCTTCGGGAACTGCACCCCGCCCACGACGTAGTGGCAAACGGGCGAAAGATCAGCGGAAACGCCCAGTATCGGCGGAAAGACGCCGTCATCCAGCACGGCTCGCTGAAGTTCGCGCTCGACGCGGAGCGCCACCTCGCCACGTTCGCCGACCCGCGAACGACGCCCGAGGAGTTCCACGAGCGCGTGACGACCATCCGAGAGGAGGCCGGAATCGACCGCGGGGAAGCCGTCACCGCGGTCGAAGAAGCCCTCCGTGACTGGGGCGACGCCGAGGAGGGGTCGTGGACCGACGACGAACTCTCTAGCGCACGCGACCACGCGCGCGAGAAGTTCGGAAGCGACGAGTGGACGAGGCGGCGTACCGACCCTACCGCGTGAATCGCCCGGTCTCGGCTCTGCACTCGACGACGATTATCCCTCCCTCGCGCGAGTTTCGCTTCGGTTTGCTCCTCGCACTTCGGACAGTCGCGCCGGAGGTCGACTCGCTCGTCCTCGACGCGCGGTGCGCCGAGCGCCAGCGCGACGACGCGCTCCGCCCCGCGATTCGTCCCGCGCTGGAACTCGCCCGGAGCGAACCGCACGAGTTCACCCGCACCGACGGTCACGGCCCCGAACTCCGTCTCGAACGTCGCCGTACCGGACTGGACGTAGAACACCTCTTCCTGTTCGTGGTGGCGGTGATAGCAGAAGTCGAAGCTATCGCTGGGGGCGAATTCGTAATAGTTGACGGCGACGCGTTCGGTTCCGAGGGCGGCGGAGAGCGGTCGGAACACGTCCCCGGCGCTGACGAACGAATCGACTTCCTCGACGGTTACCTTCTACATCGGAGAGCGTTGAATCAAATCGTTGATAATTCTATCGATTTTCTCCCGATTCGACTGCGGTTCGACCGCGGCGAACGCTATTCGAAGTGCATTTGACCCCCGGCTTATTAGTCAGCGTACATGCGAGTCGGAGCACACGTTTCCGTTGCGGGCGGCGTGGACAACGCCGTGGAACGCCAGTTGGACGTCGGCGGTAACTGCGGGCAGATATTCACACACTCCCCGCAGGTGTGGCAAGACCCGAACATCGGCGACGAAGAAGCGGCGTCGTTCCGCGACGGAACCGCAACGCACCTCGACGGGCCGTGGGTCATCCACTCGTCGTACCTCGTCAACCTCTGCACGCCGAAGGACGACCTTCGTGCGAAATCCATCGACAGCATGCAGAAAGAGGTGGACGCGGCGGCCAAACTCGGCGTCGAGTACGTGAACGTCCACCTCGGCGCGCACACCGGGGCGGGCGTCGACGGCGGCCTCGACAACGCCGCCAGCGCACTGGACGAACTGGACGTTCCGGACGGCGTCACCGTCCTCATCGAGAGCGACGCCGGAAGCGGGACGAAACTCGGCGGAGACTTCGAGCATCTGAACGAAGTACTCTCCCGGTCGGAGCAAGACCTCGACGTCTGTCTCGACACGGCCCACGCGTTCGCGGCGGGCTACGACCTATCCACCCGTGAAGGCGTCGAAGGAGCCGTCGAGGAGTTCGACGACATGGTCGGACTGGAGCACCTCCGGTGCGTCCACCTGAACGATTCGAAACACGAGTGCGGGACGAACAAGGACGAACACGCCCACATCGGCGAGGGTCTCATCGGCGAGGAGGGCATGGATGCGCTCATCAACCACTCCGACCTCGAAGACGTTCCCCTCGTCCTCGAAACGCCAAACGAGGACGGGAAGGGCTTCGCCGAGAACATCGCCCGCGTGAAGGAGATCCGCGAGAACGGCGACTGCTGAGTGGTCGCGGCGCCCTCCGAATCTTTTTATCGTCTCGGCAGGAGATTCCGCTATGCGTTTCCAATCTCGAACCCTCCAACTCGTCAGTCTGCTGGCGTTCGTCGTCGGTCTCGTCGGCTATACTGTCTTCGGCTGGCGGTTCGACTCCTCCGGTAGTTCGGTCGTTACGGCCCTCGGAATCATCGTGCCCTCGTCGCGGTCGCGCTGACGATTCTGCGCGCTCGGTGAGGGAGTTCGTTGCAACCTGATTTTCGAAATAGGTTAATCGGTTGACTCCCATCGAGAAAGCATGAGCTACCTCCGACGCGCGGGAACGTACACGACGCAGGCGTTCCTCTTCAACCTCGTGTCGGCTCCGCTCGTCCTCGCGGCGTTTGGCGGGTCGGACGGATCCCCCTTTCTCGGACTCCTCGTTTCGCTGCTGACCGTCTGCGAACGCGCTCATCCTGTTCTACAACGTGGGAACCTTCGTGAGGGACATATCGGGTGAGTACGGGACGTCCCCCGACGATTCCGAGGCGTCGAAGGACTTGGTGAAGTTCTTCGACGACGAGATCTGAGGTCGGTGAGGATTCACGCAAGCACGAAGCTCAGCAGCCACATCGCGCCCATTCCGACGACCAGCGTCGCCAAGATGTCCTCGGTTCGCCACGCGACCAGCGCCGCCAGCGCGCCCGCGAACAGGCGAACGTTGTCCAACGAGAGCGAAACGGCACCGTCCGTGTAGAGCAGTTGCGGAACGACGAGCGCCGAGAGCACCGCCGCCGGGACGAACCGAAGCGCCTGCTCGACGCGTTCCGGGACTTCGTCGAACAGCCCGAACAGCGCGATGAACGACAGCCGGATGGCATACGTTCCGACGCCCGCCGCGAGGATGATGAGCCACAGCATGCCCCCGCCGAACTCGGTTTGGGGCACTCAGGCCACCTCCTCGACCAGCACACCGGCGGCGATGCCGGTGACCGCGGCCACGATGAGTCCGAGGTCGAACGGCAGTCCGTTGGCGGCGACGGCCGTCGTCCCGCCGACGAGCGCCGCGACGACGGTCGGTCGGTCGGTGACGGCCGGCACCAGCACCGCGAGGAAGACGAGCGGGATGGCGAAGTCGAGGTGCCAACCCGCGGGGACGTTGGCTCCGAGGAGGATTCCAGCGACGGTCGCGGCCTGCCACGTCACCCAGAGGGGCACCGCCACGCCGAGGTAGTACCACCGCCGATTCGTCGTCTCGTTGTTCTCGAACTCCACCAGCGAGACGGCGTAGGCTTGGTCGGTGAGCAGGTACGAGAGCCCCCCCTTCCACCTCGTCGACAGGGGTTCGAAGTGCGGTGCGATGGACGCACTGTACATCATCATCCGGAGGTTGACGATGAGAACCGTCAGCACTATCACTGCGGCGGGCGCGCTCTTGCCGATCAGCTCCACGGCGGCGAGCTGCGACGCCCCGGCGAAGATTACGACCGACATTGTGAGCGCGTGTACCGCGGGGATGCCGACGCTGACCGCCGCGACGCCCGCGACCGTTCCGAACGGGACGATACCGAGCGTTATCGGGAGGGCCACACGAACTCCGGAGAGAAAGTCTGCACGTGGTGACGACACTGTCTTTCCGTAGGTCCGCTGGAGGGTATCAACTTTGGTATCCTGGCGACCTTCGGCGGAGACCGCCCCGCTTTTCCCACCGTCGCCCGAAATGAGGGTGAGGAACTCGATAGTGCGAGCATTCTCCGCAGACTACCTTCGACGGACGCGAGAGGGGTTGTGGGAGTCCCGTGAGGCGCTCCGCGACCTCGAACTCGACACCCGCCGGCGCGCGCTGGACATCGGCTGTGGTACGGGGGAACTCACCCGCGTTCTCGCGGACGAGACGTCGGGTGAAGTCGTCGGCGTGGACGCCGACCGCGACCTGTTGACCGTCGCGACAGAGTCCGTTCCGGTCGTCGCGGGCGACGCCCATCGACTTCCCTTCCCCGATGATAGCTTCGACCTCGTCGTTTGCCAAGCCCTGCTTATCAATCTCCCCGACCCGGAGCGAGCGGTGCGGGAGTTCGCCCGGGTCTCGTCCGACCTCGTCGCGGCCATCGAACCGGACAACTCGTCGGTGTCCGTCGAATCGACGGTTTCCGCGGAGAGCGACCTCTCCCGACGCGCGAGGGCGGCATACGTCGCGGGCGTGGACACGAACGTCGCGCTCGGCGGCGGAGGAACGCGGGAGGCGTTCCACGCCGCCGGACTCGACGACGTGTCGACTCGCACGCACCACCACGCGAAGACGGTCGAACCGCCGTACTCGGCACGCGAACTCGAAGCCGCGAGGCGAAAGGCGACCGCGGGTGCGCTGACGGACAGACGCGAGACCTTGGTCGGCCCGCTCGCGCCGGACGAGTACGAGCGACTGCGCGCCGACTGGCGCGAGATGGGTCGCACCGTCGTCGACCAGATGCGGGCGGGCGAGTACCGACGAGCGGAGGTCGTTCCGTTCTACGTCACGACGGGCCGCGTGTGAACTGAAACCGTTATCTCACGCACGAGTCAGGGATACGATATGGATCCACGAATCCGAAGGCACGCAGAGATAATCGTCGACCACTCCGTGAAGGTCGAGAAAGGCGACACGGTACAAGTTGCTGCTCCCGCAGTCGCCGAAGACCTCGTGGTCGCGCTCTACGAGCAACTCGGCGAGCGCGGTGCGAAACCGTCGCTCTCGATGCGGAGTTCGCGAGCAGACCGTGCGTTCCTCCGGGCTTGCGACACCGACGATTTCGAACTGCACGAGCACTCGATGGCGGAGATGGAGGAGACGGACGCGGTAATCATCGTCAAAGGCTCGGAGAACGCGGCGGAGACGAGCGATGTACCGCCCGAGAAAGTCGCTGCACGCACCAGCGCCAACGCGCCGATTCAGCGAGAACGGATGGGAAAACGCTGGGTCGGCACGCAGTTCCCCGCGCCCGGCGAAGCCCAGCTAGCTGAGATGAGAACGTCCTCCTACGAGGAGTTCGTCTACGGGGCGATGAACAAAGATTGGGACGAGCAGCGCGAGTTCCAACGGCAGATGGTCGAGATTCTCGACCCCGCCGACGAGATGCGTATCGTTTCGGGCGACACGACCGACCTCACCATGTCGATCTCGGGCATGAAGACCATCAACGATTACGGCGAGAAGAATCTGCCCGGCGGTGAGGTATTCACCGCGCCCGTGCCCGATTCTGTCAAGGGCGAAGTGCTATTCGACAAACCGGTCATGCGACAGGGGCGGGAGATAGAAGGCGCGTGGCTCCGCTTCGAGGGTGGTGAAGTGGTGGAACACAATGCGGAGAAAAACGAAGACGTTCTCGTCGGCGTGCTCGATACGGACGAAGGAGCGCGCAGACTCGGCGAACTCGGCATCGGGATGAACCGCGACATCGACCGATTCAGCTACAACATGCTGTTCGACGAGAAGATGGGCGACACGATTCATCTCGCCATCGGGAAGGCGATCCGCGAGACGGTGCCGGAGGAACGACCGTACAACGAGAGCGCCGCGCATCTCGACATGATCGTCGATATGAGCGAGAACTCGTTCATCGAAGTAGACGGGGAAATCGTCCAACGAGACGGAACGTTCCGGTTCGAAGACAACTTCGACGAGTAGAGCCACCAGTCTGCCGAAGTTTCAAGTATCAAAAATAGACCAGAACCGGCGTGACCTGAGAACCACCGCGCGGGTGGTCGAGGCGTTCGTGTGGCACACCCCCGCGCGGACAGCGTGCCGCCTGTTCGCCTTACACCACGTCGCCGCGAACCGTCGTCCCTTCCTGCCGTCGACGATAGGATTCGACCGCTTCGGCGGCCTCGGCCGTCTTCGTTTCGTCTAGACCGAGCATCTCCAGCGCGTCGGGGAGCGTCGGGAAGGCGAACTCGCTGGCACGCAACTTCCGAAACGCTTCTTTGCTTCGCTGGCCGTCGACCCAGAGACAGACGCCGCGCGGGTCGAGGATCTGCTCGTAGGCGTCGCGCGAGATAGCACCCTTGAGTCTCTGCGTAACGTTGTCCTCGAAACTCGAATTACAGACTTCGAGGTGGACGGGTTCGTCCGCAGGCAGTAGGTGCGCCGCGAGACATTTCTCCGGAGCGGCGTAGCCGTTGTCGTTCGCGCGGAGCAGGTCGGAGTTCTCGTCGGCCCACCCCGCACGAACCGTCTTTCCGACGCCTTTGACGCCGAGAGAGTCTACGAACTCTGCTTCGCGGTCGGCGTCGTCGTCCCGAAGCAGGATGTCCTTCGTCACGTACACGTCGAGTCGGTCGATGGGGTCGAGTCCGAGCGCCACGTCGCCGTACACCCAGATCTCGCGGACGGGGACGGGCATGGTCTCGTTCTCGACCGTCTCGACTATCCCCTCGATTCGCTCGATTGCCACGCTTCGCTCCATCGGTGTTCTGGTCGCAGTTCGCGTTTGGCGCGGATAAGTGCGCTGGAACGCTGAGAGGAAGGTACGAAAATCGGGGACTTGCGTCGAAGTGACCGACGATCGTGGCCTCGTGACGACACCGGTGCAAACGAGTCGTTCACTATCGCTGGGCTCAACACCGCACTGCAGACGACGTATCTCCTCCGCAATAGTATTGTACTATTTACCCAACACCCAACACGATTATGAACGTGGATACCCAACCCGCGTTCATGGTCAGAGAGATCGCTCCGGAGGAGCTAGCGGACAAACAGGACGCCGGAGAGAACTACGCGCTCCTCGACACGCGACCGGAGGAGAGCTTCGAGTCGTGGCACATCGAAGGCGCACAGAACTTTCCGTTCGGGGCGGACGAATCGCTCTCGGAGGAGGGCGCGGAGGAAATTCGGTCGATGCTCGACGGAACTGACGAGATTCTAACGGTCTGTGCGAAAGGAATCTCGTCGAGTCATTTCGCCGACGAACTCCGAGAACAGGGCTTCGGGGGCGTGAAAGTCGTCGAAGGCGGCATGGAAGCGTGGAGTCGAGTGTACGAGCACGTCCCGATCGAAACCGACGGTGATGGGGATATCGTCCAAATCCAGCGCCGCGCGAAAGGCTGTCTCGGCTACATCGTCGGAAGCGACGGGGCTGCCGCGGCTATCGACGTAAGCCGTCATACCCGCGAGTGGCGCGAAGCGGCGGCGGCGAGAGGCTACGAAATCACGCACGTTTTCGACACGCACGTTCACGCGGATCACATCTCCGGCGGGCGGAAACTCGCCGACGAACTCGACGTTCCCTACCATCTGAGCGAACGCGCCGAAGAACGCGGCGTCGAATACGAGTACGATTCGCTCGGCCGAAACGAGGTCGTTCGAGTCGGCGACACCGACATAAAGGCCATCTCCACGCCGGGCCACACCTCCGAAATCGCCAGCTACCTCGTGAACGACGAGGCGGTGCTGACGGGCGACACCTTGTTCGTGGACTCCATCGGGCGTACCGAACTCCAGTTCGGTGAAGCAGACGCGACGAGTGGGGCCGAGATGCAGTACGACTCCCTCCACGAAGTGCTCATGAGCGAACCGGACGACGTCGTCGTCCTGCCGGGGCACGTCACCGTCACCGAGGACGGGCGCTTCGCTCACGGCAGTCCCGGCGACCCTGTTCGGTCTACGGTCGGCGACCTCCGCCGCGAACTCGACGTGCTCCAACTGGACGAGGACGAGTTCGTCTCGCGCCTCTCCGAGAACACCCCCGACAAACCGCCGAACTACGAGACGGTCATCGCCATCAATTGCGGTACGGACGAACCGGAGGACGAAGAGGCCGCGACCGAACTGGAACTCGGCCCGAACAACTGTTCCGCCTAATATCTGGCTAATTCGGGCGCTTCACCGCCGAAACGCGTACACCGCGTCGCTCGAGGCGTATACCCGCTGGCCGACCGCGACGCTCTCGACTTCGCCGCCCGTCTCGAATCGCCGGAGTTCCGTCCCGTCGTCCGTCGAAAGGGCGTACACCCGGCGGTCGCTCACACCGACGTACACCGTTCCGTCCGCGACGATCGGAGTGCAGAGCGCGCCGAACAGGAGGAACTTCGGATGGAACGTCTACGTCACTTCACCGTCGTCGAGCGCAACGAGCTACTCTCGGCGACTGGTTCCGGTCTCGTGACGCTCGTCGTCACGGCGTACACGCCACCGTCGGCGACGAGGCTCGATACTGACTCCTCGCGGTCGAGCGCCACTCGCCACCGTTCGTTCCCGCCGAAATTATTAGTTCATTAAGCCGAGCGTACCGCCCGCCGCCGGCCGATTCGATGGCTCCCCTTACGCCCCGCCTCGGGGTCTGTACCCGTCGTTAATCACCGCTTACTGCAGCCCGATTCGCCGAAGCGCGTCCGGACGAACTCCGATTCGAGATCGCTCCGAAACTGTATCTTTCCTGTAGATATCGATGCGATTCCTCTCCGTTCTGTCCAAATTCGGTCGAAAACGGTCACGGAAGGGCGTGATTCGAACGAATTGATTCAGTCACATTCCTGACTGCTTTTTGATTTAATATAGCGATATGGAATTTATCGCGGAGCGAAACGATGAAACGGCCCGCGGCGTAAGCGACAGGTAATGGACTGCGACAAGTGCGACCGGGAAGCGGTCATGCACGCTGCGTACTCGGGGCTGCATCTCTGCGACGACCACTTCTGTCGGTCGGTCGAAAAACGCGTCCGACGGCGCATCCGCGACGATAATCTGCTCCCGGCGTCCGCCACGCCCAACGACCCACAGATGTGGCTCGTCGGCCTCTCCGGCGGCAAAGATAGCGTCGTCCTCACGCAGATTCTCCACGAGACATTCGCCGACGACCCGCGCGTCGAGATAGTCGCGTTGACGATTCACGAGGGAATCGAAGGCTACCGCGACAAGAGTTTGGACGCCTGCCTCGAACTCACCGACGACCTCGAAATCCGCCACGAGGTCGTCACCTACGAGGAGGAGTTCGACGTGCGGATGGACGACGTGGTCGAAAAAGATCCCGAAAACATGGCTGCGTGCGCCTACTGCGGTGTGTTCCGACGCGACTTGCTCTCGAAGTACGCCGAGGAGTACGGGGCGGACAAACTGCTCACCGGCCACAATCTGGATGACGAAGCCGAAACCGCGCTGATGAACTTCCTCGAAGGCGACGTCGCTCAGATCGCCAAGCACTTCGACGCGAGTCTCGGCGGATTCGAGGACGACGCGCGAGGAAGTTCGAACGACGAGGACGCCCCGACGAGAAGCGACCAAGACGCCTTCGTCCCGCGTGCGAAACCGCTCCGAGACGTTCCCGAAAAGGAGGTCGCGCTGTACGCGCACCTCGAAAATCTGCCCGCGCACATCACCGAGTGCCCGCACTCCAGCGAGGCTTACCGCGCCGAGATTCAGAAGTTGATGCTCTCGCTGGAAGAAAATCACCCCGGAACGCGCCACTCCATCATGGCCGGGTACGAGGAGCTCGCCGCGCTCGCCGCGGACGAGTTCGGCGCCGGCGAAGGGAAGCGCCAACTCGGTGAGTGCGAGCGGTGCGGCGCGTCCACGACCCGCGACGTGTGTCGGAAGTGCGCGCTCGTGGACGCGATTCACGCGGTGTAGTTTCCGCTTTCTCACGTATAGTTGAGAAAACTTATCGTCCGCTATCACGACGCCGTAGGCTGTCCTCCAGACGACGGTTTCTCGCGTTCGGTGCCGCCACGGCGTTCGCCGGCTGTATGACGGTGGCGGACGAGCCGCCGAAACCGGGTTCGACGCAATCGACGAATCCTGACAGACACATCTACGGAGCCGACGGTGAGTGATCGAGTTTCGGCTGTAACGCGAGTAATACGCGCGGAGTCGCCGACGGAAAAGCACCCGTGGTGTGTCCGAACGGTGGCGGGTCGAGGTTCCACAGACGACGTATTACGAACCACTCGTCGCGGATAGACGCGTGTATCTGCCGAACCCCACCGAACTTCGCGTTTACGACGCGGCGGACGGTTCCGAACTGTGGACGAAGGTGAACGTCGATACGACGCCACTCGTTCGTGGCGGTATCGTTTATGCAGGCGTCGGTAACCGACTGCTCGCGCTGGAGTAGGTCGTTCCGCGAAAAGGAATAGTTTCGGCGAACTACCGAATTACGTCGAGACCGTTGTTCTGTTCTACCTCGTCGCGGCCCCCGTCGCTCTGCGTGCCGAAGGTGCCGCCGCTGACGCTATCGACGTTGTTGCTGGCGTCGTACGACTGTGCGTTCACGTCGCGCATCTTCTCGCGCGAACGGTCGGCCTGCTTCTGAGTCGTCGGGCCGAGCACCTGCGCGCTCTGGACGCCGGTCATGATCGCCATGACGCGAACCTTGCTCTTGTAGTTCTCCTGGATGCGCGCGCCCCAGATGACGTTGGCGTTCGCTTCGAGGCGTTCGGTGATGTTGGCCGCGATGCCCTCCGCCTCTTTCAGCGTGAGGTCGGGACCGCCCGTGATGTGGACGAGACCGCCCGACGCTCCGCGGTAGTCCACGTCGAGAAGCGGGTGGTTCATCGCATCGCGCACCACTTCCTCGGTTTTGTTCTTGTCCTGCGTCTCGCCGACGAGCATCACCGCGACGCCGCCTTGGTTCATGATGGACGTCATGTCGGCGTAGTCGAGGTTGATGAGGCTCGGCTGTGTGATGGTCTCCGAGATACCTTTCACCGTCTCGGCGATGATCTGATCCATCACCGAGAACGCCTTGCCAATCGGGAGATTTGGGACGTAGTCGAGGAGACGGTTGTTGTCGAGGACGATGATGGAGTCGGCCTCGTTGCGGAGGTTTTCGAGTCCCTCCTCCGCTTTCACGGTTCGGGCACGCTCGACGTTGAACGGCGTGGAAACCATACCCACGACGATAGCGCCCTGGTCTTTGGCGATCTTCGAGACGACCGGCGCCGCACCGGTACCCGTTCCGCCGCCCATGCCCGCGGTCACGAAGACGAGGTCGGCGTCGCCGAGCACTTCCTTGACGGTTCCCCGTGCCATCTCCGTGGCACGTTCTCCCATCTGCGGGTCGCCACCCGCGCCGAGGCCGGACGTCAGGGACTTCCCGACGAGAATCTTCGTGTCGGCCTCGATCATCTTCAGGTGTTGTTTGTCCGTGTTGATGGCGACCGTGTCAGCGCCATCGACGCCGATGTTGTACAGGCGATTGATGGTGTTGTTCCCCGCGCCGCCACAGCCGACGATGACGATTCGGGGGTCGCCGAACTCGTCGTCCGTCGTCGCGGCGTCCATCTCACGCTGCTCGGATTCTGCGTTCTCCAGCGCTTCTTGAACGATGTCCTGCATCGTTTACACCTTCGCCCAAGTGCGCTTGTTCGTGGTCTCGGTTCCCGCGCCGTCGTGCTCGTTGAGCATATCGCGGACGGCAGCTCGGATCGCTTCGCTCCGGTTCGGGAACTCGCCGGTTTCGACCATCTGTTCGACTTCTTCGATTTGCTGTTTTGGGATTCGTAGTGTCACGCGCTCCATAGTTGGATTCCCCTTGTATCGGTAAGACGACACGCGGCGAACGATATCGTCCGTCTTACGCCATTCAGGTGGCCGAGACGCCATAATTCGACCGGGTAGTTGCTGGCGTAAGACAATCGTCTTACGTAGAAGTATCCAACAAAGGCACAGTATATATAATTAACGGCGCGCGTAAAACAAGCGTTTTACGACGAGTCCAAAACGTCTGCCGAAGGCGTTCTCCGCCCGCAACCCGGGCAGAACGCCCAGTCTGAGCGAATCTCGTCACCGCAGTCACAGAAAACGCGGTGGGTCGCTTTCTCCCCGCAGTTCGGGCAGTAGACGTGTCCGGAGTCCAACGATTCGCCACACTGGCCGCACGTATTACCTTTCTGACGTGTGTCGGCGGTCGTCCGACGCGCGGATTCCGTCTCGTTCGGCGTCGCCGTCCCTTGTGACTCTGCGTTTTCTCGTGCGCGAACCTCGCCGGCACCTTCGACGGTGACGTTGACGTTGATGTCTTGCGCGCGGTCACCCCCGCTCGAGCCGCCGAGTCGTTGGTCGATGAGCGCGTCCACGCGCTCATCGAGGGCGGCGTCGAGGCTTCCTTCGGCGCGGTCCATGGCGTCGCTGTGGCCGTCCAAATACTCGCGGAGTGCCTCGCGCATCACCTCGCTCTTGGAGGCGTCGAGCGATTCTATCCGCTCGATGAGGTCGTCATCCGCCCGAAATGTTATCTTGCTCATGTCGGCCACCTCGTTATGTACGTGTTCCGATACACACAGCCTACCATACTTGAACCTTTCTGTCTTCCCTCTGCGTGGCCCCGAATAATAATTCTTAAGTCCGGCAGCGGGATAGGTGTGAGTGCCCGCCCTTAGCTCAGACTGGTAGAGCAGTCGACTGTAGATCGACTTGTCCCCCGTTCAAATCGGGGAGGGCGGACTTTTCCTGCGAACATCGTGAGAAGTGAACAGTCTGATCGAGGCGATTCGAGCGAAATTCCGCCGATACTCCGGTTCTACTGGCGGTAGTCGGCATCCCGGAACGAATTCAATTCGATTGGATAGGGTCGTGAGAGCGTGACGGTGATTCCATGCAGTTTTCGAGACGGATACGTGATACTACTTTCCGGTTCTCAAACTGGCCATCCGAAAAAAGCCCCGTAAACGCCCATTTCGGGCGATTTCCCCCGCGTGTGACTGAATCTGGTAAATATAATAATTTCGATGGGAGACGGTGTAATACGTTTCTCATACTCCCCAGAAGATGGCGATCCCGAGCACAGTCACCACCGACAAGATCAGCTGCAGCGGCGCGCCGACGCGGAAGTAGTCGGTGAACTTGTACCCGCCTGGTCCGTAGACGAGGAGGTTCGTCTGGTAGCCGATGGGCGTCATGAAGTCGGCGCTGGAGGCGAACGTCACCGCGAGGACGAACGCGAAGGCGTTGCCGCCGACGCGGCTCGCCGTCTCGACCGCGACGGGGAGCATGAGGATGACGCTCGCGCTGTTGCTGACGACCGCGGTTACGAGCGTCGTGATGACGTAAAACAGCCAGAGTACGCCGATCACGGGGAGGAACTCCGCGCTCGTCGCCACCAGCGCGCCGATGAGATCCGCCGCGCCCGTTCGCTCGAACGCGATGCCGAGCGGGATGAGGCCCGCGAGGAGGAAGATCACGTCCCACTCGACCGAGTCGTACAGCTCGTTCGGCTTCACGATTCCCGTCAGTATCATGGCGACGACGCCCGCGAGCGCGGTGGTGAGGATGTCGAAGACGCCCAGCGCGGCCAGTCCGACGACGCCGAGGACGATGACGACGGCGACGGGAATCTTCGACCGCCGGTAGTCGGGTTCGCTGGGCACCTGCGCGACGACGAAATCGCGACTCGTCGCCAGCCGGTTGATGCTGTCCTCCGTCGCCTGCACGAGTAGCGTGTCGCCCCGGCGGATCTGCGTCTGTTGCATTCGCTCGCGGAGTAACTCCGACCCTCGCCGAATGGCGAGAACGTTCGCGTCGTAGCGTTCGCGGAAGGTCGAACTTTCCAGCGTCTCGGTGACGAGCGACGACCACGACGGGACGACGAGTTCGACGAGATTTTGTCCCGCTTGGTCGGCAGCAAGTTCCTCCTCGGTCACCTGCGAGAAAGCGACCAGCGACAACCCCTCGGTTATCATCAGTTCGCGGAGCGTGCTGAAGTCGGCACGAACGATGAGCACGTCTCCCGGGCGAATCGTCTTCCCCGCGAGTGGTTCCATGAACGTCGCTTCCTCTCTCACCAACTGGAGGACGTCCACGTCGAGGTCGATCTCCGCCAACGTCTCCTCGACCGTTCGACCGACCAACGCCGAGTTCGTGCCCACGACGACTTCGGTCAGGTAGGGCGTCAGCTCGTAATCCTCGAGGATGTCTTCCTCGGGGCTGATTCGTTCCGGAATAAGTCGGCGTCCGACGGTCATGAGATACACCGTGCCGACGACGAAGACGACGGCTCCTAGCTTCGTGAACTCGAACATCGAAAATCGATGGAGTGAGGGATACTCCCCGGCGAGTCGCGCGGTGACGCTACTGGCGATGAGGTTCGTTGAGGTGCCGATGAGCGTGAGCATCCCGCCGACCATCGAGGCGTAGGACAGCGGGATGAGCAGTTTGGAGGGCGAGGTTCGTCCTCGATTTGCGAGGTCGGAGACGACGGGGACGAGCATGGCGACGATGGGCGTGTTGTTGAGGACGCCGGACGGAATGCCCGCAAACGCGAGCGTCGCCGCGAGTTGCTTGCGTTCGTCGGTGCCCGCGAACGAGGCCATCCGCTCCCCGAGTTCCTGCACTGCCCCGGTTCGACTGATACCCGAACTCAAGACGAGCATCGCCAACACCGTGATGGTCGCCTCGTTCGAGAACCCCGAGATTCCCTCCTCGGGCGAGATGCCGGTCACCGGCCCGAGGACGATGAGGACGACCATTACGATGATGGCGGTGATGTCGGGCGGAAATATCTCCGTGGCGAACATGACGAACGTCGCCACTGCGATGGCGAACACGACGGCCATCTCGGGCGTCAGCTCCGGAATCGCCGGACCGTTCTGGACGAGAACGAAGACGGACGGAACCATCCAGCGCGAACCGCGACGCCCATGCAGTAAAGAATGCAGTGTAAAACGGTCGTAGTCGCGTCGTACCGCGTCGATAACGCGTCGATTCTCCCTCGATATCCGCGGTCGACTCCTCGATGCAGAAATCGATACTGCCAGCTGCGGAAACGCCCCGGTCGAGTCGGTCGTCGAGGCCGTCTTGCTGGCACGTCAATACTTTTGATACGTCGGATCAACTTCGAGGTATGCCGACACGCGTTCCTGATTCTGAGTTCGAAGACCGTCTCGCTGACGTACGCGAGAAGCTCGGTGAAGCGGGTGCCGACGCGGGCGTCTGGTTCGGTGCGACGAGCATCGAGTATCTCACCGGCTTCGACCATATTCAGACCGAACGGCCGGTCGTTCTCGCCGTGACCGACGACCGAATCGAGATAACGATGCCACGGCTCGAAGTCGAGCGCGTCCAGCCTAACCCGCGCATCGACGCAGTGCACCACTACTTCGACTACCCGGGCGGCAAGCCGCTCGAAGTCGCCGCCGAGATGCTCTCCGGTCTCGACGCGCGGATGGTCGCGGCGGACGCCGACGGCGCGCCGGGCGTGATGGGCTACGACGGCCCGTCCCTCTCGGAGTTCGTGGAGGTCGAATCGCAGGACTGGGTGAGTCGGATGCGCTGGGCGAAATCAGACGCCGAGGTCGCGCTCATTCGCGAGTCGGCGAGGTGGGGGAACCTCGCCCACCGATATCTCGCCGACTACACCGAACCCGGAGCGCATCCGGCCACCGTCAGCCAGCGAGCTTCGATGGATGCCTCCCGTGCTATGCTCGATACGCTCGGCGACCGTTACGTCGCGCGCACGCGCGGAGACGGCCCCGCACGCGCGGGTTACATCACCGGGCCGCAGACCGCGCTCCCGCACGGACACACCGCGAACCGCCGAATCGAGGAAGGTGACGTGCTCGTCACGGGGGCGTCCGCCAACGTCGACGGGTATTACTCCGAGTTGGAGCGGACGATGTTCGTCGGCGATCCGACGGACGAACAGGCGCACTATTTCGAGTTGATGCTCGAAGCGCAGACCATCGCCATCGACGCGCTGGGGCCAGGTGTCCCGTTGTCGTACGTCGACCAGCAGGTATGGGACTACTTCGAAGAGCAGGGCGTCACCGACCTCGCACAGCACCACGTCGGCCACAACATCGGAATGGGCGGGCACGAACCGCCCTACATCGACCGCGGCTGGGGGGAGCACGTGGACGACGGCGACGCCGAGATGGAGCCCGGTCACGTTTACACCATCGAACCCGGACTCTACACCGATACGTACGGGTATCGTCACTCGGACACAGTCGCCGTCACGGAAGACGGGACGGAGATGCTGACCTACTATCCCCGCGACTTTGAATCAAACGTAATCACGTGGTAGCTCGCCGCTAACACGAATGACGAGACGACCCCAAACCCTTATTTTGCATCGAAACGTCCGCCTTATCAATGGCTTCTCGCCTCGAATTTCGGAGCGGGTCGGGCGAGGATTCGGACGAACTCGACGTGACGTTCACCGAATGGCTCGCAGGGCTGAAATCCCATGGGAGCAACCTGCTCGTCACCGGTGACGTACCCAGTGAGACGAGCGCCGCGTTCAGTCGGACGCTCTTCGGAGAAGGGCAACGAACGCGCGTTCTCGCACTCACCGACCCGACCGCGCTCGACGCCGACGCGCATCTTCCGGCCTCGTCCGACGATCCGAACACCCGCGTCGTCGACCGTCGAATCGACCGGCGAGCCGCGGCGGCCACCGCGACCACTGCTTCATCAGAGTTCGACCGAGAGACGCTCCGGACGGAGGTGATCTCCGCTATCGGTCGCTGCGGCGTCGAAGTCGGGGGATTCGATCCCGCCGAACTTCGTCTCGGCGTCGACTCCGTCGAGGCGCTCTCCGGCGGCGACGACCTCGTCACGCTCGAACAGTTTCTCCGTAGTCTCACCGCCATCGTCCGAGGTAGCTCCGGAATGGCTCACTACCACCTTCGCCTGTCGGACGACGACCCGCTCGTGGACGACCTTTCGTCGCTGTTCGACGCGCGAATCGAACTCCGGAAGCGACCAGGACGGGCCGAACAGCGGTGGCACGTTCCTGCGCTCGATGAGACGACTCACTGGGTAGAACTATCGTAATCGGTATACACCACCTGCTATGGAACTTTGGCGGCATCCCGACCGTGCCGGGCTCGACATCTACGACCCCATCGAGAACGTCCGATTCGCGTTGTTTACGCCCGAACCGATTCGCCCGATGCCCGTCGAAACTACCTCGTTTTACTTCCCCGTCGATGCCGCCGTCGCCATCGAAACGACGGCGCTCGAAGTCCCGAAACTCGTTCCGCTCACGATACGGCGACAGGACGGGACGATGGTCGTCGAAACCTCCGACGGCCGCGACCGAACCCTCGACGCCGACTCGTATCTCGTCGAACTGAGCACGGCCCCGATGAAACTCTATCTCGCCGTTGAGAGCGCCGCCCGACTCGAGCATACGGACTCCGAAGTCGTGTTCCATTTCGGCGAGGAGACTACGGTTCGCGTCGGGGTGCGCTCCTATCACGACCGCCCGGCGGGGACGATAACCGTCACCGACGACACCGAAGACGTGATGCGCGCAGTGTCGCTGTTCGGGTCGGCGCTGAAGACGACCAGCCCCGAGCGGTCGTTTCCCACCCTCCGCGGCCACCCGCCGCTCGTCGAACGCGGGGAGTCGTTCTCCGCTCCCGCCGGTGTCGAGCGCCCGGAGACGGGCGTCGAACTTGTCCTTCCGCCCGACCGCGAACACGTCTTCCCCGCCGTATCGCTCGCGTACTACCTCAGCGCGGAGGTCGTCCCCGGAACCGACCCGCGCCTCGTCGCGGGGTCGTTCGAACGCTCGCTCGACGGAACCGGCGGGTACGAAGCGACGGTCAGCCGCGTGTTCCGGCAGACGTTCTTCCTCGACTGTCTCACCCGTACCGAGGGCTACTACAAGGTAGCCCTCCACGAGCGCCAGCATGTCGAACCGCTGGTCGACCTCGATTTCGCGGCGCTCTACGACGCGCCGATGCCGGAACGCCTCGACCACTATCTCTCGATACCGTTCGAGACGATCAAACCGTACGTGCCGAACTGGCGACTCGGCGTCGACGTTACGCCGACGGTCGAAAACGTCGAATACGCGCCATATCTCGCCAAAGACCTCGCGCTCGTTCGAATCCCGGAGCATCCGAACCCGAAGTCGGCGTCGCCGATGTCTGACGCCCAGACCGAGTTCTTCCGCGCACCGTCCTCGGACGTGTTGGTACGCGGGTCGGATAGCTGGGACGCGGTGGACGATCGCGACGTGTTCCAAGTCGATCCGATGCCGAACGTCATCGAGCAGGCGTGGGCCGGGGCGGGCTATCCGCTGGAGGTCAACAAATTCGACGTGCGCGCGCTTCGACGGCGCGTCGACCGCCAGCCCTCGTCCGACACCATCGACATTCACGTCGTCTGTAACGACGGTAAGATGCAAGACGAGGACGTGGTGCGGGAACTCTACGGCGTGCGCGATTTGCTCCGGTTCGAGGTCACTGCTCACTACGACCTGACGCGCGACGAACTCGCGGAGTTGCTCGCTGGGACGGCCGATTTCCTCCACTACATCGGTCACGTCGACGACCGCGGACTCCTGTGTGCTGACGGCTCACTCGACGCTAGTTCGCTCGACGAAGTTCGCGTGAAGGCGTTCCTCCTGAACGCCTGCGCGTCGTACGAGCAGGGTCACGAACTCGTCAAGAAAGGGAGCTACGGCGGCGTCGCCACGCTCTCGCCGGTCGGCAATCCGATGGCGACCGAGCTCGGCCAGATTCTAGCTCGCCTCTTGAACTGCGGATTTTCGCTCCGAGCGGGACTGTCGATCGCACAGCAACACTCAATGCACGGCTATCAGTATATCGTTCTCGGGGACGGCGGCGTGACGCTCGTGCAAAGCGAGAGCGGAGTGCCGCTTCATCTTCGCGTCGAATCACTGGACGACGGTCGGTTCGACGTCGAAGTGAACGCCTATCCGAACGACTTGTACGGTATCGGGACGATGAACGTATTCCATGCCGATTCATCGAATACCAGATACATCTCGTCGGCACCGTTGACCACTATCGAACTCTCTCCCGAAGAGTTCAATTCGAGTCTCAAATCCGAGACGATGCCTATCGAAATCGGTGACCAGTTGTATTGGAGTGACGAGCTGTCTGCGATGAATATCGACGGTTAATTACGGTCCACCTTCCGATCCTCCTGCATTCGCGAGAACGTTTCCTGCGTGCATCAGCGCGACACTGAGCGCGAACAGCGCGCCGATCATCCGCGGGTACGTTGCCAAGTAGTCGCCCATCGCATTCTTCCGTGCCATCGCATACGAAAGATGATACCCACACGAATTATAATTTTTTTAATAATACATAAATAATATTAATAAGTGCAAGTATAGAATAATAACATCAATCTATGCTACGCATTCTCACTGAGCAAAACCACCGATAGCGTCCGACAATGGGTCGTTCAGTTCGTGAAGCAACGCATCCAACTCTTCGGACAGTCGTCGGAGCAGTTGAGCGTGAGCCGTCGAGGCGAGCGTGTACTCCGGATACACACCTCCCGTCTCGGTTTCTTCGATCAGGTCGAGATCGAGGAGGTCGTCGCGGTGAGCCGTCCACGTACTCGGGGCAGTTCCGGCGTGGACTGCGAGTTCGGTCGCGCCGAAGCTCTCGCCGGGATTGTCAGCGAGAACGCTGAGGAACTTCACGCGCGCCGGATAGACCAGCACGCGAGCGAGCGGAGGCGTCGTCAGGTCGCTTTTCGGGGACTCCATGTGGTATGCTACTGCACAGTTGTTTGAAAACGATATCGAATTTCGTCTCGACATCAATGCACTTAACATACACGTATGGCTAGAGTAAATTTTCATACAATGTGTGTTGTAGTCGGGAGTGGGATGTGCGAGAAACGAACGAACGGTCGATTCGAACTTACGACTCTCTAACTGGTCACCGCCGCTCGACCAGTGGACGAGCGATGCACTGCGACACGTCGTCTGCATCGTCGTCGCCGGACTGCTGCGTGCATCCCGCTGTCGCCAGTCGGCTCAAAACGCTAAGACTGACTGGCTTCACCTTGCCTTGCGGTTCCCGCTGACAGCCCCATTGGTCGCTCTTCTCGACGCCCTAGAACGGTCGATAGCGGTTTCCCTCTCCGTCTTGCGCACACCGACGGAACTCGGTCGGTAGCGTCCATCTTTTCCGCGGTCGAAGGGCACGAATTTTTAACCGATGGCGACCGGAGTGTAAGACGATGGTCGAGGCGTTTGCGGTTGCGAGCGGTAAAGGCGGGACTGGAAAGACCTCGAACACGCTTTCGCTCGGGATGGCCCTGTCCGAGGAGTACGACGTGACGGTCGTGGACGCCGATACGGGGATGGCAAACCTGCTCTTCCACGTCAGGTTGACCGACGTGGAAACTACGCTCCACAACCTCCTCATCGATGAGTGCGGCGCGAAGGTCGAGAACACCGTCTACGAACGCTTCGGAATGCGGGTCGTCCTCTGCGGAACGAGCCTGTCCGCGTTCGAACGCGCCGACCCCGACCGTTTACAGGACGTGGTCGCCGAACTCGCGTCCGAGACCGACGTGCTCTTGCTCGACTCGCCCGCGGCACTCGGCAGCAAGAGCGTCGTCCTCCCCGTGATCCTCGCCGACCGAGTCGTCGTCGTGCTCCAGCCGACAATTCCGTCGCTCAGCGACGGCCTGAAAGTCCAAGAGTACGCCCGGTCGTGCGGCACGGAGACGGCGGGTGTGCTGTTCAACAAGGTTCACGAGGACGAGAACGTGGTGGCGATAGCGGACAAGAGCGAACGCTACTTCGGCGGGCCGACGCTCGCCGCAGTTCCCGACGACGACGCGGCGCGCGCCGCCTAAAAGTCGGGCGAACCCCTCCTCGCGCACGCGCCCGAGAGCGCGGCAGCGCGAGCCTACCACGACGCGGCCGCCGCGCTCGACGTTCGGACGGGCGAATCGGAGGGGGTCGCCGAACGCTTCCGGAGTGCGGTCATCCCCGACTCGCCATGAGACTCCCGCGTGGCGAACTCGTTCGTTCTCGCGTCGTCAGCGACCCGGTGACCGCGCTCGTCGCCGCGGCGGAGCGCGAATTAACCGGGTACGCCGTATTCGAGCCGCAGGACTCGCTCCTCCTCGACGCGGACGGGCGGGGCGTGGTGACCTTCGAGGCGGGCGTGCCGGTGCTCGCGTACCACACCGGAACCGACCGCGGTGGCCCCGAGGCGATAGCTGACCTCGCGGTGCCCGGCCCCTACAGCGTCGACCTCCACCGACTGCCCCGGATGAACTCGCCGCTGTTCACGAAGCGGATGAGCGACGAGTTCCGCCGGGGATGCCCGCCGAGCGACTGGCGGGCGACCCGGAACTTGCCGCGCAGACGCGCTCGCGTGCACCAGCGGATACGGTCGCTAGACGGCGACCGCGAGGACTCCCAGACCAGCGCGCTGGAGGCGTTTCTCGACGACGACGAGAAGATCGGCGCCATACAGGAGCAGGCGCGGGAGGAAGCGGAACGCCGGGCCGAGGAGTGGGGGCTGGACGACCAGTTAGGCGGCTGAGTCGCGCCTCTCGTCCGCAGCTTCGTGTCCCGACCGTTCGGGTCGAAAGTCAGGCGAAAGCTACAGTAGGAACGACGGCGTGACGATTAGGGTCGGCAGCGCGCCCGACGTGACTCAGCATGGAAAGTGAGGAGAGCGACGACGAGGGGAGAGCGACGGACGACGAACGCGGCGGAAGCGAGCGTCAGTTTCGTCTCGGTCTCGGCGGGTTGTCCCTCGACCTCTCCGGCGTGACGGCGGACATAGACGAATTGTCGGTCGGTCTGGACGAAGTGGAACTACGCCTGTCGATGAGTTCGGATTCGCGGGGCGGCGAGACCGAGTCGCGGTCGGCGGAGCGTCGTCCGTCCGGCGGCCGCGGAGCGCGAGTCGGTTCGTTCCTCGGCCGTGAGGTCGGTCGCCTGCTCGGACGCGCCCTCGAAACCGAACTACGCGCCGTTCGGAGCGGGGTACGTTCTCGTCGGGACGATTCCGCCGACGGAGGAGACGGTAGCGCGTCGGACAAATCGTCTCGTTCCGACGAGGAGCTGGTCGAGCGATTGGAGCGCGTCGCCGACCGCGATTCGAGTTAGGTCGGTGACGTATGAGGGAGAACGGATCAACCCCCTCGGCTCTGGTAGTCGATATCACGCATCCGTTTCACACTGTGCCGGAAAGATTAAACTCCCGCTGGTGAAGTTTTCCGTATGGTTTCGAAGTCTGGTCTTCGCGCCGCTTTTGCGGTGTTGCTGATACTCTCCGTTCTTCCGGTCGGATACGGGTACGTAACCGCGAAATCCGACACGACGTTCGAACAACATCTCGACGCGGACGGGGTGACGACGCGCGAACCGATCGTACCGCCGCGCGACAATATCACGGTCGTTGCCACGGACTCGAACTCGTGGCGAGGCCAGCAGAGCGAGGGGCCGCGGGCGCGCGCCGAACTGGTCGCGTTCAACCCCGACGGAAGCGTCCTATACTACAACGATACGCACACTCGGTACTGGGACGTCGACCCCGTTCCCGGCACTCGGGCGACCGTCGAATACTCCTACGCGGATCATCTCGACCCGAAGGAGTGTCCTGAAACGTGGAATCACAGCGACTACGCCGTCGACAACGCCACGTGGAACGAGTATCTCGATGTTCACGGCGACATCCGCGCGTGCACGCGAAACGGGTTCGAGCGCGTCAACTTGACGACCGGCGAGACGACGCGAGTGTGGTCGCAGCGAACGCCGGGGAAGGAGGCGTCCCGCTACCACGATATCGACCGCATCAACGGGACGCACATCGCCGTGGCGGACATCTACCTCGACCGCGTCTTCATCGCAAACGCGAAGACCGACGAGATAGTCTGGACGTGGAACGCCAGCGACGCCTTCTCGCCGTCGAAGACCGGCGGTCCGTATCCCAAGGATTGGAGCCACATCAACGACGTCGAAGTTCTCGAAGACGGGCGGTTGATGGTCAGCATGCGTAACCACGATCGCGTCGTGTTTCTGAACCGCGACGGACTCGTCCGAAACTGGACGCTCGGCGAAGAGGACAACTACAGCATCCTCTACGAGCAGCACAACCCCGATTTCATCCCCGAATCGAACGGCGGCCCGGCGGCCATCGTCGCCGACAGCGAGAACAATCGCGTCGTCGAGTACCAGCGCGAAGGCGGTAAGTGGACGCGCACGTGGACGTGGCGTGACGCGCGGATGCAGTGGCCCCGCGATGCCGACCGTCTCCCGAACGACCACACCCTCATCGCCGATTCGAACGGGAACCGGGTCTTTGAAGTGAACCGGCAGGGCGATGTCGTCTGGCGCGTGAACATCGCGTTCCCCTACGAGGTCGAACGCCTCGGGACGGACGACGAGAGCACGGGCGGCGAGAGCGCGCAGAGCGCCGAACTGGCGACGAGGACGGGGACGCTGAGCGACCGATTCTGGATCACGGTGAAGTCGTTCATCCCCGGAAAGTACCTGAACGGCTTGATGTACATCACGCCGGTGTGGCTCGGCATTCAGGAACTGCTCGGTCTCGCCGTCGGCCTCGTCGTCGCGCTCGTGTGGGGCGGTGCGGAGGTGCGCTGGCTCGTGCTGCGACGGTTGGGTTCGCCGACGGAACTCCTCCGCGAGAAGACCTCGAAAGAGGACTGAACCGCCGCATCTCGCGGGCAACTTTTTCGTCGCGGCCTCCGGAGTAATACCGATGGGTGACGACACCGTCGCCGGCGAATCGGCGACCGGCTACAAAGGAACGCCGTCGCGCGCGCGACTCCTCGAAGTCGCGGCGTTCTTTCTGAAGATCGGGCTGGTCGGATTCGGCGGCCCGCTGGTTCACATCGCCATGATGGAAGACGAGTTGGTCGGCGAGGGGAGCGAGGGGTGGACGGACGAATCGACGTTCGCGGAGGGGCTCGCCATCTGCAACGTGCTCCCCGGCCCGGCCTCGACCCAACTCGGCATCTTCATGGGATGGATTCGGGCGGGCACGCTCGGCGCGCTGGTGGCCGGCGCGACGTTCATGCTTCCGACGTTCACGCTCGTGGTCGGCTTCTCGTACCTCTACTTCGCCTACGGTCGATTCCCGGCGACGATGATGATGTTCTACGGCATCAATCCGGTCGTCATCGGACTCATCGTCGGCGCGTCCTACTCGATGGCCCGGAGCGCCCTCGGACGGGGTGACGACACGTTCTCGTTCAGCGTCGGAGCCGACGATTGGTCGGTCGATTGGAAGCTCCTCGGACTCCTCGTCGGGGCGCTGACCGCGACGGTTCTCGTCAATCCGAATCCCGTGCTTGAGTTCGTCGTCGCGGGCGTCGCCGCCGTCGCCGTATATCGAACGGAGTGGCTGCGAGAGAACCCGCGGTCGGTGAGCGTCGGCGTCGCCGTCGCGGCCGTCGGCAGCGTCCTCTACGTCCTCCGCGACCGTCTCCTCGGCTGGCTGGTTCGTCTCGTTCCGTCGAGCGGCGTCGCCCCCATCGTCGGCGCTATCTGGGGCAACCTCTGGCTGAAACTATTCCTGTTCATGCTCTACACCGGGTCGTTCATCTACGGCGGCGGGTTGGTGCTCATCCCGTTCATCGAGAAGTACGTCGTCGGCGAGTTCGGGTGGCTCTCCTCGAACGCGTTTGTGGACGGAATCGCCATCGGCCAGTTGACCCCCGGACCGGTGGTGATGACCACGGCGTTCGTCGGCTACGAATTGATGTACGAAACCTACGGAGCCAGCGTTTTCTGGGGCGTCGTCGGCGCGTTCGTCGCCGCGGTCGGCGCGTTCGCCCCCTCCTTCGTCTTCATCATGGGACTGTTTCCGTACGTGGCACGCATCCGCGAGAACGAAGTCGTTCAGGTCGCGCTGACGGGAATCAACGCGGCCGTCGTCGGAGCCATCGTGGGTGCGACCGTGACGCTCGCCCGCGAGGCGCTCGTCGACCCGTTCACGACCCTCCTCGCGGTCGTGACGTTCGCCCTGTTCGTGCGCGGCGTGGACGCGGCGTACCTCATTGTCGGCGGCGGTGTGGCCGGTCTCGTCGTCGGCTCCGTCGTCTGAGATTCCGGCACCGTTTCGCGGAAAGCGGTTTTTCTCTACTCTTCGTAGGCGAGGTTCATTATCCACTGCGAGAAGGCGTCGCTCTCGGGGTCGATCTCTTCCTCCCCGATGAACGGCGAGAGCATGTCGCCCGCCATCAGAAGCGAGAAGTCGAGGTCTTTCGCGGCGGGCGTGACGAAGTAGGTGTTGTGCCCGTCGTAGACGGTCTCCTGTCGCTGGACGAGCTCCTTTTCCACCAACGACTCGATGATCCGACTCCCCTTCCGCGACGAGACGTCGAGTTGTTTCCAGAAGTCACTCTGGTGGATACCGCCCGTCTCGCGGACGAGTTCGAGTCCCGCGAACTCGTCCTCGGTAAGGTCTTCCTCGGACGTTGCCGTGCTCATGTTCCAATACTGGGATGGGCGGGCGTTTAAAGGTGACTTTCCACGTCCTCGTACTCCGTCTCGCAGGGCGGCCCGTCGGCGAACTCGTACGCTCCGGTGCCGTCGGCGTCGACGGTTACGATGGACGACGACCGAGTTCCGTACCCCTCGCCGTGGACGCACGCGCCGATGTCGTGGTCGCGGAGCACCGCTTTCACTCGGTCGCGCCACTCGGGAAGCGACACGTCTTCGCCCGGTTCGGGATGGGATTCGGCCCGGATGCGCTCGGCTTTCGGCGCGGCGCCGTTCAACCCCTCGTTGACGACGACGTGGATTCCCGGTTCCAGGTGCGTCGTTTCGAGGATGCCGTCCCACTCCAACAGGGTCGCTTCCTCCGCGTCTGCGATGAAGAGGTTGAACCCCGCGAACCGCCATTCAGCGAGTTCGTCGTGAACGAATCGGAGGGCGTCCGCCGCGGATTCGCGGGCCAACGCGTCCCGAACCAGCAGCCCGCGGGAGCGTTCACCTTCTATGTCGGCTCGGCGGTTCGTCACCCCGACGAACAGCCCGTGCTCGTTGTAGCCGATCCACGTCCCCCCGGCCTCCTCGTCCTGCGGGGCGACGACGGTCGGCTCGCGGTCGAGAACCCCGGGCGAACGCGACGGACGCGACAGGGCTTCGTCCCGATTCGCGGCGGCGACGACCGGCGTTCCGTCGAACACCCGCCACGCGACGATGAGTGTACACACGCCGAACAGTAAGGCGGCATCGAATAAAAGGATTCGTCGCCGGTACCCCCGTCACTTATGCGTCCGCCTGTGGATATTCACCGGGGGAAAACGCATGCTCGACAGACGCGACGTGCTCAAGGCGGGGGTATCACTCGGTGCGGGAGCCGGCGTCGTCACCGCACAATCGCAGGACGGAACGACGCTCAGCGCGGGACGAATGACGGGTGACGAGCAACCGGATACGGTCGAGACGAACGCCGAAGGGGCGGCGGTGTTCGTCCGGGAAGGGCCAGGAATGCGCTTCATCCTGCTCGCCACCGGAATCGAAAACGTCACGCAGGCGCACATCCATCGCGGAAGCGAAGGGGAGAACGGCCCCGTCGTGACGTGGCTGTATCCCGACCCGCAGGCGCGACAGCCGCAGCGCGTTCCGGGTCGGTTCGACGGCGTCCTCTCGGCGAGGCGGTTCTTCGCGGGCGACCTCGTCGGCCCACTGGAAGGACGCTCGCTCGACTCACTGACTTCCGCTATCGAGAACGGTAATGCGTACGTCAACGTTCATACGAAATCGAATCCGGCGGGCGAGATTCGCGGTCAGCTCTCGTCCGTCTCGACCGCGCGGGTTCGGTTCCGACAGCGGATCGGCGTGGACGCGGGAGACGGGTTCGGCGTCTCCCGCTCCGTCGGTTTGCAGGTTCAGGGATCGTAGCGGAGTCGCTCACGAACCGCTTCGCGGTCGACCGTCCCCGACGCGGTTCGGGGCAGTTCCTCGGCGGTTTCGAGCATGCGGGGGTGTTTGTAGCCGGCGAGTCGACCGCCGCAGAAGGCGCGAACCGATTCGAGCGTCACCGCCTCGTCGGTCTCGGGCACCACGAGCGCACCGACTCGTTCGCCCCACTCGTCGTCTTCGATACCGACGACCGCGGCCTCCCGAATCTCGGGGTGTTCCAGCAGCACCTCGACGACCTCGCCGGGATGCACGTTCTCGCCGCCTGTGACGATACGGTCGGAACGCCGATTCAACACCCAGATTCGGCCGCCTTCGTCGCGGTAGCCCACGTCCCCCGTGTGCAGGCCGTACTCCCCGAACGCGCTCTCGGTCGCGCTCGGATTGTCGTAGTAACCCGCCATCACGGTCGGCCCGGAGACGACGAGTTCGCCCGGTTCGCCCGCCGGAACGGGATCGCCGTTCTCGTCGACGACCGTGACCTCCGTGAACATCAGCGGTCGCCCGACCGTGCCGACGCGGGAAAACGCCTCTTCTGGGCGGGCGGTGGCAATCTGCGAGGCGGTCTCCGTCATCCCGTAGGTCGGGCAGACCGGCACTCCTCGCGCTACGCACTCCGCGACGAGGTCGTCCTGGGCGGGCGCGCCGCCGAGGAGGACGAACCGCAAGGAATCGGAGAGGTCGCCCTCCTCCAGCAGTCGGCGGAGCATCGTCGGCACGAGCGAGACGCCGGTGGCTCCGTACTCGCGGAGGTGCGACAGCGTTTCCGCGGGGGAGAACCCCTCTTGTACGACGACCGCGGTCCCGTACACCGTCGAACGCAGGAGCGGCGCGAGACCGCCCATGTGGTACGACGAGAGGCAGAGGTGCCAGCGGTCGCCGGGGAGGACGCCCAACCGGAACGCGGAGGCGGTGGCGCTCGCCAGCAGGTTCCCCGTCGTGAGCGCGACCGCCTTCGGATTCCCGGTCGTTCCCGACGTGAACAGCATCACCTGCGGGTCGTCGCACGCCCACTCCGCCGGGACGAAGTTCGCTCGCTCGGACTCGGCGAGCGTCGCCCCGTCCGACGGGTCGACCGAGACGACCGGCACGTCCCCGGCGACGTCGCGCGCGACCGACTCGGTGTCGGCGTCGCAGACGAGCGCCGACGGGTCGGTCACCGCGACCTGTCGCCGGAGTTCGGGCGGGGCGAGTCGAACATTCAGCGGGACGAGCACGCAGCCGAGTCGCATCGCGGCGTGGACGAGCCGAACCGCCGCCATCCGAGTCTCCATCAGCACGCCGAGGTGGTCGCCCGCGCGGAGACCCAGTCCGGCGAGCCGTCCGGCCGTCTTCTCCACCGTCGAATCGAGGTCGGCGTACGTCCGCTCGCTTCCGTCTTCGGCTTCGACGACGGCGGTCGCGTCCGGCGATATCTCCGCCCGGTGTGCGAGCCAGTCTCTCGTTTTCGTCCACCTCATAGCTGTCCCCACGTGTCGGCGACGCCGTTGCCCGGTTCCTGCGGGACGCTCACCGCTCCGTCGACGATTCGCGTGCGGTTCGGGCCGAGGTCGCGGGCCAGCAAGGTTCCGGTGGCGAGACCGCAGGCCGGGCGGTCGGGGATGGCAGCCGCGACGTGTATCGCCGCCGTCCGGGCGACCACCCCGTCGATGGTCGTCGTCACGACCGGGGTCACGCCCGCGTCGCGGGCCCGTTTTGCGACCTCGACTGCCATGTCCGGGCCGCCGAGCACCATCGGTTTACAGACGAGCACGTCGGCGGCCCCGGCACCGAGCACCTCGTCGACCGAGGTTTCGGCTACCGACTCGTCCGCCGCGACGCCGACCGACCGACTGCGGAGGTCGGCGAGACCGTCCAAGTCGTCCGGGGGGAGGGGTTGTTCGACGTAGGCTATCCGGAGGGAGTCGAATTTGTGAAACGCTTCGCGCGCCTGCGCACGCGACCACGCACCGTTCGCGTCCGCGCGGAGTTCCACGTCGGAGCCGACTTCGTCGCGAACCGCTCGAAGCCGAACCACGTCGTCGGTGACCGAGCGCGCGCCGACCTTGACCTTCACGCACTCGAACCCCGCTTCGACCGCCTCACTCAGCGCCGTCGCCGTGTCGGACGGCGAACAGTCGCCGACGGTCGCGTTGACGGGGACGACCTCGACGGTCTCCGGCCCGCCGAGGTGTCGGTAGAGGGGTTCGTCGATGCGTTTCGCTCGAACGTCGGCCAGCGCGAGCGCGAGCGCGTGGCGGGCCGCGGGCGTCGAATCGAGGTCGGTCAGCGCGGCGTCCGGGTCGCCCACACCGGCGAGCGCCGCCTGACAGGCCGGGAGCGATTCGGTCCAGCCGGGGAGGGGTGTCGCCTCGCCGATCCCGACCTCGTCGCCGTCTTCGATTCGGACGAGAACGCCCTCCCGACGCTCTATCTTCCCACGCGCCGTGTCGAGCGGTGATTCGAGCGGAAGCGAGAACTCTCTCGTTTCGATTTGCATGGTTCGATTCTCAGAGCACCATCCCGAGGGCGAACAAGAGCGAGTGGACGGCCAGCAGTTTGCCGGTCTGTTCGAGGGCCGGGTTGAGCGCCTCGCCGGAGGCATTCGTGAGCACGCTTCCGGCGATCGTCGCGGCGTAGGGTATCGTGAGCAGCGGAAGGAGGACGACCGCTCCGAACGTATCGCTCGCCCAGAAGTACACCGGAACGAGGTACGAGAGCGCTAGCATGCCGACGAACTCCGCCCGGCTCACCCGGTAGCCGACGAGCACCGCGAGCGTCCGCTTGCCCGCCTCGCGGTCGGTCTCCAAGTCGCGGACGTTGTTCACGACGAGGATGTTCGTGGAGATGGCCGCGACGGGAAGGCTGGCGAGGAACGCTTGCCACGTGACGGTTCCGGCGGGGATGCCGAGCGCGAGGGGGGCGGCGAGCACCGCCGCGGCCTGCACGTAGACGGTGCCCATCACGGCGACGACGCCGAAGAAGACGAACACGAACAGGTCGCCCAGTCCGTGCGAGCCGAGGGGGTACGGCCCGCCCGCGTAGGCGATGCCGCTAGCGACGCTGGCGAGACCGACGACGAGAATCGGCAGGCCGCCGATGTAGACGAGGTAGACGCCGACGAGGACGGCGAGCAGGAATGTGGAGTACATCGCGCGTTTGACCTCGCCGGGCGGGATGAGTCCGGATTGGGTCACGCGGGTGAACCCCGTCCGTTCGTCGGTATCGACGCCCTTCACGGCGTCGTAGTAGTCGTTAGCGAGGTTGGTGCCGATCTGGATGAGCGCCGCGCCGACGAAGGCGGCGAGCGCGGGAAGCGGGGCGAACAGCCCCTCGTGAACGGCGAGGCCGACGCCGACGATGACGGGAGCGGCGGCGGCGGGCAGGGTGTGCGGTCGGGCCGCCATCAGCCACGCCTTCGTGCGGGAAATCTCCGTCGCCGTTTCGGTCATTACTGCAGTAGTTTTGACGTGAGGGGCATAGCGTCTGCGGTTTCGGAGGGTGCTGCTCTCGGTCGATGGAGCGCATCGAGTTGCGCGGCCGGAGCGGCGGACTCCGAGGCGATCATTTGGCAGCGTCGCGCTCGGCCTCGATTCGCTCGACGTACGCGGTCGTCACCTTCTGGAGGATCGCCTCTCCCGCCTCGGGGGTCGCTTCTCGGGGGTCGCCGAGGACGCCGTTTCGAGTGATGGTTTTGAACCCCTCGCTGAGTAGTCGTGCTGTCGATATCTCTCCCTCGCGGCCGACTTCCAATTCGTCCGTTCGAACGAGCCCTTCGTCCACCGCCAGAACGATGGCCGTTTCGGCGGCACCCGCGTGAATCACCGGTTCTTCGTACTCCACGTCGGCATCGCGCAGCCCCTCGTTCATCAACGCCATGTGCTCGTCGAGGTTCGCCAAAGCGATCACGTTCGCGTCGATCTCGTGGGCGATTTCGGGAGCGGCGGTGTTGACGGGCGCGAAGTTACCGCCGTGGGTTGGCACGAGGACGATGTGTTCGAAACCGTGTTCGTCTAACGACCGGCAGTACGAGCGGATCAGATCCATCAACGTTTCGGGTGGTATCGTTATCGTCCCGGGGAACTCCATGTGGTGTCCCGAGCAACCGGGTCGAATCGTGGGCGCAGCAAGGGCGTCCCCGAGTTCTTCGGCGATGCGCCGCGCGAGTTCGTCACCGGCTAACGTGTCCATGATAAGCGGGAGGTGTGGGCCGTGTTGTTCGACCGAACCAACGGCGACGATAGCCGTTCGCGTTCCACCTTCGAGCGCCGTCTCGACCTCCGGCCAGCTGTGCTCCTCGAGAAGTACGGACGTATGCGGAGACATACTATCACTGAACGAACCAGAATAGCTTAGGTTTGGGGGATAGCGCCGGCATCGGCTCGCGCTTCCGATTCGGCACCGTTCTCGTCAGAAGAGGTTTCGATTTAACTGCTTCACGCGATAACGGATAGATACGAGGAAGGTTACTTTGGATTCTTCTCTCCTCGATTCTCTGATTCTCACCTCAGAACCGCTTCCTGCCGAGATTCCTCTCTCCTCCGTGACCCTTCAATCTCGTCTCTCCCCTCGACTCGTGAGGCTCGGGAGGTTCGGGTCGCGGTGAGGGTTCCGACCGTGGACAGCGAACTCAATCCCCTGTTCTTCTATCTGCTCTTTGAGCACCCGCCGGAGTCGGTTGAGGCTCGTGATGTCGAGACCGTGTTTCTCCGTGAGTTCGTCGAAGCGGTCGTCGTCGGTGAGTGATTGGAACTGGTCGTATAGGTCACCTAGTCGCTCGGACGGCAGTTGGCCGATCCACTCGCTGTCGTGCAGTCCGAGGTAGTGTTCGCGCTCTCGATCGACGACGTGGCGGATGACGACCAGCGCGACCTTCGGGATGGCCCGCTGGCTTCCGAAGGCGGTGAGGTTGAGTTCCGCCATGATACCGATGACGCAGTCACGTTGCCACGGGGTCAGCGCGAGGTCGTTGCAGAGCGCGTGGCTGACCCTGAGTTTGTCGAGGTGGTGCATCCGACTGCTGTGGCCCGCCATCGCCGAGTGACGCTCCTCGTGCAGCCTCCGAATGTTCTCCCCGACGTCCGATTCTGGGGACTGCGCTCGCCCGATGAGCGTCGCGCTCGGCGTGACAGGCCCCCAGCGCCGAACCGATTCGTCGCGCTGGAGATCCGCCCGCCGAACCGCACCGTCGCCCGGAAGTCGGCTGAGCGGCCGATTTCGCGGGTCGTCCGGCTCGGCGGTCGCTCCGGACTGCCACTGCCAACTGGCCGCTTGCGAGTCGCCGTCTCGACGCATCGCTCCCCATTACTCGGTCGAGGTAGTTCAAAGGTAGGTTTGCGGCGGTCGTCCGAACGCGCGACCGACACGCAGTGCTCTTCGGCCGGTGTGACTTCCATCAGAATCAGCCCCGCTCCGTCCATATCTTTCCCTTGTCACGAGAATCACTTAAAGCGGAATCGAGACATCGACCGCGGTCGTCCGGGCGCGAGTCGTTGAGAATATCACGACTGACTCGTCGGGTACAGCCCCGGCTACTGGGTGATGGGGTACGTTAGAATGGATCTCACTTCCTCTATATCTCTCCTTTGTCGCGAGAACTACTTAAATCGGAATCGCCGTCCGGGTTCGGCGATTCGTCGAAGAAAAAGCTGCGTCAGTAGTGCCAGGGGTACTCCGAGAAGTCCGGGTCGCGCTTCTCCACGAAGGCGTCCCGACCCTCCTGCGCTTCGTCGGTCATGTAGGCGAGGCGCGTCGCTTCGCCCGCGAACACCTGCTGGCCGACCAGTCCGTCGTCGGCCATGTTGAAGGCGTACTTCAGCATCCGCATCGCGGTCGGACTCTTCGAGTTGACCTCCGCGGCCCACTCCAGCGCGACCTCCTCCAACTCCTCGTGGGGTACCGATTCGTTTACCATGCCCATCTCCGCGGCATCCTCGGCGGAATAGGTCTTCCCGACGAAGAACACCTCGCGGGCTTTCTTCTGACCGATCTGCTTGGCGAGGTAGGCCGAGCCGAATCCGCCGTCGAAGCTCGCCACGTCGGGGTCGGTCTGGAGGAACTTCGCGTGCTCTTCCGACGCCAGCGTCATGTCGCAGACGACGTGGAGGCTGTGGCCGCCGCCGACGGCCCACCCCGGCACCACGCAGATGACGGGCTTCGGAATGTGGCGGATGAGTCGCTGGACTTCGAGGATGTGAAGGCGACCCGCCTTCGACGCGGCCTCGTTGGCTTCGTCCTCGCCCTGATATTCGTACCCCGCGCCGCCGCGAACGCGCTGGTCGCCGCCGGAGCAGAACGCCCACCCCTCGTCTTTCGGCGACGGTCCGTTGCCGGTGAGCAGGACGCAGCCCACGTCGGTCTGGCGCTTGGCGTGGTCGAGGGCGCGGTAGAGTTCGTCCACCGTTCCGGGTCGGAAGGCGTTGCGAACTTCGGGACGGTCGAAGGCGATTCGAACCGTGCCCTGGTCGGTCGCCCGATGGTATGTGACGTCGCAGAAGTCGAACTCCGAAATTTCCTCCCAGCGCTCCTCGTCGAAGAGTTCGGATACCATGCTCGAAACTGAAGACGGAGCGACCTAATAGGTTCCCGTCCACCTCCAGTTCGCTTCCGGTCAGCTCTCAGCTATCCCTCAGCCAGCCTTCAGTCCGCCCCCTGTTCACCCCTATCCGCCCTCCGACCGACCACCCCAACCCGGCAAGCCGCGGGGGGACTGCGAAGCTACTTGCACCGAAGGGTCGAGGGTTGGTACCATGACAAAGATTTCCGCGCGGGCGGCCGCGTTCGAACGCTCGCGGATTCGCGTGATGTTCGAACTTGCGGAGGCCCACGGCGGCGACCTCGTCCGTCTGGAGGTCGGCGAACCGGACTTCGACACGCCCGAACACGTCATTGACGCGGCCGCGCGGGCCGCGCGAGACGGCGCGACCCACTACACGTCCGGGGCCGGTATCCCTGACCTTCGTGCGGCTATCGCCGACCGAACTGAGCGCGAGACCGGCGTTTCGGTGAACCCGGTGACTGGCGTTTCGGTCACGAACGGCGCGATGGAGGCGCTGTCGCTCGCCCTCGCGGCCATCGCGGAACCGGACGACGAGGTGCTGATACCGACCCCCGCATGGCCGAACTACAGTAATCAGGCGAAGCTCGCGGGAGCCACCCCGGTCGAAGTGCCCCTGCCAGCCGACGAGGGGTTCGACCTCGCGCCCGACCGCGTCGTCGAGGAACTGACCCGGGACACCGCCGCGGTAGTGTTGACGACGCCGTCGAACCCGACGGGACGGGTCTACGACGAGGACGCCGTTCGGGCGGTCGTCGAGGCCGCCGCCGACCACGACGCCTACATCATCGCGGACGAGGTGTACGCTCGCCTTACGTACGGCGGCGATCATAGACGCGTCGCGTCGTACGCGGACTACGAAGGACTGCTGACGGTCAACTCTTGCTCGAAGACGTACGCGATGACCGGGTGGAGAATCGGGTGGCTCGTCGGCCCGAGCGACGTGGTCGAAGCGGCGACCAACCTCGGCGAGAGCACGACCGCCTGCCCGTCCAGCGTCGGCCAGCACGCCGCGCTCGCGGCCCTGACCGGAACGCAGGAGCCGGTTCGTAAGATGCGAGCCGCGTTCCGCGAGCGCCGCGAGCGCCTCGTAAAGCGCGTCGAGGAGATCCCGAAAATCTCCTGTCCGCACCCGGAAGGCGCGTTCTACGCGTTCCTCGACGTGAGCGCGCTCGACGGAACCAGCGTCGACGTGGCCGAGCGACTGCTTTCCGAGTACGGCGTCGTCACGGCACCCGGCGCTGGGTTCGGCGACGCCGGAGAGGGGTACTTACGACTGAGCTTCGCCAACAGCACGGAGCGCATCGAACTGGGTCTCGACCGCATCGAGCGGATGGTTCGAGACGAGCGCGACTGATCGGAACGGGTTATCGGATTCAGATCAGGTTGTCGAGTTGGTCGTTCTGGAACAGGCCGGCGGGGTCTCTCTTTTGCTCTTCCTGCTTGTTCGCCGCCTTCGCGCGCTCCATGAACTTTCATCCGGGGCAAACGCTCGATGCCGCCGAGTAATATCAACGACGCGAGTCGGTCGCTCTCCATCGGGAAATCTCTACCGCGAACTTCTAGACTTCCGGTCTCCTCTTCGACTTGACCGATCTCTTGGTGCCGACGACCGAACGCGGGAAGCTCTGGGCCGACACCATCCTGAACACGGCGGGGCCGCTTCGGGACGAGCCGACGGATATCTCCGCTCCCTCCTCGACGCACGCGCCCGAAAACGGAACCGTCGTCGGCGTGAACGAGTCGGCGGACAGAGCGCTGCTCGACCTCATCGGTGATGGCAAGGACGGTGAGAGTGACGAGAAGAACGGGTTCGCCGCCGCCGTCACGTCCGCGTATCGGGTCACCGTCCGGCCCGTGGCGACCGTCCGAACGGTTCGTGACGAATCGTGGCCCGGACCCCGACCGCCGGGAGAGAATTGGACGCTCGTCGAACGACGCACGGAGTCGCGGACATCGGTCGGCGGAGCCGACGGGACGACTCTCGGAACTCCCGGCGGATGGCATCTCCTCTGGGATGGCGCCTGGCGAGTCGTCCGAACGCACACGGTCGTCCGCCGATGGAAGCGAGGGAATCGAACGACGCGCATGACTCGTCGCTGGAGGGACGAGTTCATCGTTTCGCTCGACGTCGCGGGTGACCACGTGACGACCGAGTACGCTCCGTCCCGGTCGCTTCCCACCGCATACGAGTCGGGTGGCCCGTTCTCCGGGCCGAACCTCGCGGGCGTCGGTCGGACGGTGGTCGAACGACTCATTCACGAACGCGGCGGGGCGGACGAACTAGCACGGCGCGCCGTCGACGGGACGTTAGATACTCGCCCGCAGACGGTTCGGGGACGCTCCCCGACCGAACTTCGTTCGTGGGCGTACCGCGACGTTCGCGCGCTTCGAGCCGAATCCGAAACCTCTCGGTGACGGTTTCCCGCGGCGGTATCGCCACGGGGAGGATGAATCCGGCGACTGAACTCGCTCGAAAACTTCGGGTGCGACGGAGCGACTTCGTCAGTGCACCCGCGACCTACGACAGCTCGGCCGAACGAGCGCGCTACGCGGTTCGAGCGGCGTACGTCGATTCGGTTCTCGAACGGCTCGACGATAGGGCAGAACGCACCCGACGAACGCTCTCCGGGGTGGACGAACCGGAGTGACAACCCATTTGACTCGCGCGACCCTCGTGACGACCATGCTCTACGACGAGATAGACGACCCCGGTGAACTGACGCCGGAGGAACTGCGCGCGCAGTACGTCGAAGAACTCGCGGAGATGGTCGCGTCGGTCGGCGTCGACGAAGTGGCGATGCAGACGGAACTCGACCGCGAGACGGTGGCGTCGCTCGCGGACGGTGACTCCCCCGAGATAACGCTGGAAGACGCCGCCGCCGTGCTCGCCACCGGTGAGGATGCCCCATCGAAGGACGCGATCCTCCTCGAAGTGCGCGACCACCTGCTGATGGGGATGACGACCGGCGTGCTCGATGTGGACACCCTCGCGTCCGACATCGATAGCGACCTTGGCCCGAAAGCCATCCAGCAGAAGATCGAGGGACGAGCACCGATGACGCTCGAAGAGTACGCGCTCGTCCACCATTACATCGCCGAACGAAACGACCGATAGACGGCGGAGTTTTCCGCGACCCGATCGAAAAAAGCGTATGAACGTCGCCATCATCGGTTGCGGATACGTCGGTCTCGAACTCGGTCGGCAGTTGGTTCGGACGGGTCACGACGCGGTCGGCGTCCGGCGATCCGCCGACGGAATACGGGCCATCGAGAACGCGGAATTCACTGGTGTTCGGGCGGATGCGACCGACGCGGACTCACTCGCGGCGATTCCCGATGTGGATGCCGTCGTCTACGCCGCGAGCGCGGACGGCCGCGATTCGGACGCCGCACGGAACGCGTACGTCGACGGGCTTCGGACGACGCTCGAACACTTCACCGAGCGCGACTCGCCGCCCGGACGAACCGTCTACGCGTCGAGTACAGGTGTATACGGTGACCGTGGCGGGGCGTGGGTGGACGAGTCCACACCGTTGGAGCCGAAGACCGAGCGACAGGAGATACTGGTCGAGGCCGAACGAATCGTCCGCGAAGCGAGCCACGCGGACTGGACGATCGCTCGGTTCGCGGGACTGTACGGCCCCGACCGCTATCGAATCGAGCGATATCTGGACGGGCCGGTGTCGGAGCGGTATCTGAACTTGATCCATCGGGACGACGCGGCGGGTGCGGTTCGATACGTGCTGGACGAGGGGTTGGCGCGAAACGACACCGTCCTCGTCGCCGACGACAAACCGGTTTGGAAACCGACGCTCGCTGACTGGCTCGCCGAGCAGTGCGGCGTCGAGCGTTCGTCGACGGGGTGGGAGACGAAGACGGAGGCGACCTCCAAACGAGCGCGAACGAGTAAGCGATGTTCGAACGAAAAGCTCCGAAGGATAGGTTACGAACTCCGATATCCGACGTTTCGGGACGGATATCGTGACGCCGTTTCGTCGTGCGGGGAGCCCACAAGCGTCTGACAACTGTAACCGTTGGGAAAAGTTCTTGTCTTCGGGTATCGACCACGGAGTATGGAGTTTCTGGCCGACCAGTCGGTTCGGGGACTGTTCCGGGCGGCCGAGGTTTACGGCTCCGAAAATCCGCTGCTCATCGTCGGTGCCGCGCTCGGGGCCGTCGTGCTCGCGGTGTCGCTCTGGCTGGTCGTGCGCTGGATTCGGCGGCCGATGGGCGCCAGACTCAAACGGGCGCTGGCGAAGCGGGACGAATTCGTCGTCCTGATGCATCCGAACCCCGACCCCGACGCGATGGCTTGCGCAATCGCTGTCGCGTATCTCGCCGAGACGGTCGATACGGAGACGACGATTCAGTACTCCGGGCAAATTCGCCACCAGGAAAACCGCGCGTTCCGAACCATTCTCGACCTCGAACTCGAACGCGTCGAACACGTCACCGACCTCGCTGCTTCTACCATCGTCCTCGTCGACCACAACACGCCCCGCGGGTTCGACGGTGCGGAGCGAATCGAACCGTACGCGGTCATCGACCACCACCCCGGAAACGGGTCGGGCGAAGTGTTCACCGACAAACGGACGAGCTACGGTTCATGTTCGACCATCGTCGCGGAGTATTTCGGCGAACTCGGTGCGACGCCGGTCGGCCCGGACGAAGCCACTGACGAAAACGAGTTCGTTCTCCCCTCCGACATCGCCACTGGCCTCCTGTACGGCATCCAATCGGACACGAAACATCTCACGAATGGCTGTATCGAAGCCGATTTCGCGTCGAGCGCGTACCTCTATCGGGGCGTCGACGAACACAGTCTCGACCGAATTGCGAATCCGCAGGTGAGCGCCGAAGTGCTCGAAGTCAAATCGCGAGCCATCACCGAACGAGAGGTTCGCGGCTCGTTCGCGGTCTGCAACGTCGGCGAACTCACGAACGCGGACGCCATCCCGCAGGCTGCGGACGAACTCATGCAACTGGAAGGGGTCACCGCCGTCGTCGTCTACGGGCGGCGCGACGACACGCTCCACATCTCAGGACGGTCGCGCGACGACCGGGTTCACATGGGCAAAGCGCTCCAGACCGCGGTGGCAGACATTCCGGGGGCCGACGCGGGCGGTCACGCGCGCATGGGCGGCGGACAAGTCCCCGTCGAATCGGCGGTCGTCGCGGGCGGGATGGAGAGCAGTTTGTGGACTGATCGGGAGTTCACTGACGGAATCTTCGACGCGCTGAACGGCAACGTCTGACGAGACGCGACGAATAGTTACAACAAAGAGAGATTTTTATCCCCTGACCGTCTGGATTGAGATACCGAATGAGTACGCTGGTGGTGTGTGTCGACCGAAACAACGACATCGGGCGCAAGACCGGACTGGAGATGCCCGTCGCGGGGTGGGAGGCGGTTCGGTCGCTCGCCACCGATGTCGGACTCGAAGACCCGGAGGATTCGAGTGTCAACTGTCTGCTCGAAGCCCTCCGCGTCGCCCGCGACCTGCGAGACGAGGACGAGGAGACGACGGTGGCGGTCATCTCCGGCACCGCCGAGACGCGGGTGGGCGCGGATCGCGCCGTCGCCGCGCAGACGGACGAACTTGTGGAGGAACACGATCCTGACTCGGCGATCATCGTCATCGACAGCGCGGAGGACGAGCGTCTCGTCCCCATCGTCGAGAGTCGCGTCCGCGTGGACGCGGTCGACCGCGTGGTCGTCCGGCAGGCCCGCGACATCGAATCCACCTACTATCTGTTGAAGCAGTTTCTCGCCGACGAAGAACTCCGCCAGACTGTGCTCGTCCCGACCGGTATCGCGCTCATCGCCTTTCCCGTCCTGCTCATGCTGTCCGGCCCGGCGCTGGCGGCGGCGGCCATCACCGCCGTCATTGGGCTGTTCACGCTCTACAAGGGACTCGCGATCGGCGATTATTTCCGCGATTTACCCGCGCAGGCCCGCGACGCGCTGTACTCCGGCCGGGTATCCATCGTCACCTACGTCGTCGGGGCGGGGCTGTCGCTCATCGGCGTCTTCGCCGGGGCGTACCGCGCCGCGCCGATGGACGCTTCCGACGGCGTGCTCATGCCCGCGATGGCGTTCACCTTCGCGAGCGTCCCGTGGCTCGCGGTGGCCGCGCTCACCGCGAGCGCGGGCCGATTGCTGGACGAAGCCATCCGCAACGACCGGGTGCGCAACTCCTACCTGAACCTCCCGTTCGGCGTGCTCGCGGTGGGGCTGGTCGTCCGCGGCTTTTCGGCGTACTTCCTCCAGCAGGCCGAGAAGATTCCTCCCGTCACGGTGCCGGAGGTCGCGGTCGGCCAGACCACCGTCGACCAGTTCACGCTCAACCCCGGAACGCGGCTGGCGGTGTACGTCTTCCTCGGCGTCTTCGTCAGCCTGCTCGGCGTTCGCGTGGCCTCCTACGTGAGCGGGACGACGCTGGAAGACGAACTGGTGGAGTAATCGGGGCGCATTTATCCCCCGAACCGCAATCCGAGTCCATGAACCAGCAGGCGTGGGTCAGCCTCTTTTCCGGCGGTAAGGACTCCTCATGGGCGCTCTACCGGGCGCTCGAAGACGGTCTGAACGTCGAGCGACTGCTCACCGTCCACTCGGCGGGCGACTCGTACATGTACCACGTTCCGGCGACCGACCTCGCAGCGCTCGCCGCCGAGAGCATCGGCATCCCGCTCGTCGAGGTCGAAGGCGATTTCGACGCCGAATCGGCCGAGGACGCCGGCGAACAGGGTGACAAGGAAGTCGAGACGCTGGAAACCGCCCTTCGCAACCTCGACGTCGACCTCGCGGGCGTCACGGCGGGCGCGGTCGAAAGCGAGTTCCAGACGAGCAGGATTCGGGCGCTCTGCGACCGCCTCGGCGTTGAACTGTTCGCCCCCCTCTGGCAACGCGACCCCCGCAAACTCGCCCGCGAGATGCAAGACGCCGGGTTCGAGATTCGAATCGTGCAGGTGGCGGCCCGCGGACTGGACGAATCGTGGCTCGGTCGAACGCTGGATGCCGACGCGCTGGCCGACTTGGAACGACTCAACGAGGAGTACGGCGTACACATATTGGGAGAGGGCGGCGAATTCGAGACGCTGGTGACGGACGCGCCGCACATGGAACGCCCCATCGAATTGGAGTATGAAACGGAGTGGGACGGAACGCGAGGGCGGTTACGGATTACGGGCGCTCGGTTGGGGTGAGCGTCGTCTCCGCGAGCGAACGCAGTGAGTGAGCGGACTTTTTGGTGCAGAAAGCTGCGCAACTGCGCGAGTGCTATCGCTCGTGAGGTACGGTGCAGCTTTAGAAGCAGGAGACCACCGTTACGCTTCGTCTCGTCCGTTGGTGATCTGCGTGTGCGCGCCGATGAGTGCGCCGGCCAAATCCATGTTCTCGATGTGCGTCTCCTCGTCGATTATCGAATCACGTACGTCGCAGTCCTGCACCGTCGCGTCCGAGAAGATGATCGCGTTGTTGAGACTGGCGTTGACGAGTTTCGCGCCGTCCATCACATGAACATTCTCGCCGACGGTCGCGTTCTCCAACGTGGCCGACTCGGCGATATATGACTCACCGTCGAGGTACCACGCGACGGCGTCGAGGTAGCTCGCGGGCGTGCCGATGTCGAACCACGCCTCCTCGAACGTGTAGGCGTACACCGATTCTTGGTTCTGCAACCACTGGACGAACCAACCGGGTTCGTCGGGGTTGTTGCCGTCTTCGAGGTACCGTTCGAGCGCCGGGAGGTTCTCCCGGGTGAAGGCGTAGCAGGCGATGGAGACGAGCGTGGACTTGGGGTCGACGGGCTTCTCCTGGAAGTCCACCACCCGGTCGCCGTCGAGTTCGACCAACCCGTAGGATTTTGCCAGCTCTCGGCTCCCCACGTCGTAGGCGGCGAGACACGGGGAGCCTTTCGTTTCGAAGAAGTCGACGAAGTCGCCCACGTCGAAGCTGATGAGGTTGTCGCCGGCGATGACGACGAGGTCGTCGTCGACGTTCTCGCGCTCGACGAGTTGGGCAAGTGCGCCGACGACGCCGAACTTCTCGTCTTCCTCCGAGGTGTCCTCGACGCTGAGTTGAGGTTTTTCGAATCTACTGTCGGCGAGGTAGGTTTCGAAATCCTCGGCGAAGCGTTCGTTGGTGCTGACGTAGACGGTGTCGATGCGGTCGTCGGCTTCCAAATCGGCGAAGATGCGGTCGATGACCGTGGTCTCGCCGATCGGCAGGAACATCTTGGGTCGATGTTTCGTGATCGGCCACAGGCGCGTCGCGTATCCGCCCGCGAGGACGACGGCTTTCATAGCCACATCGTCACGCCCGGCCCGTAAGTCCTTTTTCATCTCCGCGGCCGGATCCTGTTCAAACCGGTTCCCCTCCCCGACATTCGGGCCTCGACGCGGCGGTTCTCGTGTTGCGCGCTCGTGCTCGCTATCGCTCGCCTTCGTGGTGCGCTACTCGTCGAAGAAGGCCGCGAGCAGTTCGTACTGAGCTTTCCGAAGGTGGTAGTGGAGCGTCGGCGACGCGATGTCGAGCGACCCCGCGATCTCCTCCGCCGTGCTTCCCCGCGGCCAGTCGTAGTACCCGGCGAAGTACGCGGCCCGAAGAGCTGTCTCCTGTCGATCGGTGAGGCGGTCGGTGAGCGTCTGCCTGAACTCCTGGGCGGTCTGGATGGACCGGTCTACCGTGCGCTTTCCGATGAGCTTCGACTCCGGATAGGCCGCCTGAAACGTGTCCACGACCCTCCGAACGTCCGCGTCGTGCGGCACTTCCGCGACGAGGAACACCTTGCCGCCGTCCGCGGTAGCGGACTGGACGGCGGCACCGGCCTCGACCAGTCGCTTGACCGTCGATTCGGTCATCACGGTTTCCAGGACGAACCCTTTCTCGTCGGTGTCGATGAGCCGGCATTCGGTGACGTGTTCCGAGTCGGAGACCATTTTCTCGACATGTTGCGGCGGTGCACCTTCGACCCGCACGTAGTGGAGCAGTTGTCCCTCCGAGGCCGGGACGAGACCGTGTAAGTGACACGTACAGTTCAGTCGACGGGAGACGGACAGAAACACTCCTCGGGTGTCACTCACCTGAAATTCGAGTTCGACGGAGGTGTCCGACAGCAGGAGCTTCTTGTTCTTCGCGGCGTTGATGGCGAATCCGATGGTGTCCCCGAGGATTTCGAGGGCGGCTTGCGCTCGCTCGCTCAGCACGCCCGTCCGCGTCGAGACGAGCGAGAGCGACCCGTACATTGTGTTTCCGTACGAGAGCGGGATGGAGATCCCCGATTCGATTCCTCGGGAGACCGCTTCTTCCCGAACCGTCTGCGGGAGCAGGTCGGTCTCCCGAACGTCCCGGATAACCTGTAGTTCGTCGTTCTGCATCGCCATCGTGGCGGGGTCGTCGCCGATGTCCGCCTCGAGCGCGACGAGCGTGTCGAGATAGCCGTCGATACCGCCGGCACGGATTCGCGGTGCGATGCCGTCCCGGCTGACTTCGCTCTCGTCGGTCCACGCGAGTTCGTACAGCCCCGATTCGACCATCCGCTTGCACGCCAACTGTTCGATATCGTCGCGTGTCGCGGCGCGGACGAGTTCGTGGATGACCTCCTGGATCAACCGATGTATCTGGTTCAGCATCTCCAGTTCGTCGTGTTGCCGCGCCAGCGTGCGTTCGCGCTCTCGACGCTCCGTCACGTCACGAGCGACCCAGACGACGACATCCCGCCCGTCGATTCGGGTTCCGAGCGGCGTCGTCCGAGCCTCGAACCAGCGCGTCCCTTTCGCAACGTCCAGCGGGTACTCCATCGTCTGGACGTTCCCCGTCTCCAGCGTTCGGTGAATGTGCGTGAGGAACTGCTCCGCCGTTTCTTCGGGAAACACGTCGTGGAGTTGTCGCCCGACGAGATCGGGCGGGGCGGCGGCGGCGAGACTCTCGGTGTTCGGCCCGACCAGCAACTCGCGGTAGCGCCCTTCGTCGTCGAGGAGGAAGGCGACATCCGGAAACGCGGTCATGAGCGCCCTGATGCGGCTCTCACCGCGACCGGTGAGGTGCCTGTCGATGGCGGTCTCGATTCGCCCGCGGAGGTCGTCCAATCCGTCGATGGCGTCTCGGGGGAGATAGTCGCTCACGCCCTCCACGACGGCCTCGCTGGCGATTCGCTCGTCACCCGCGCCGGTGAACATCACGAACGGGAGGTTCGGATGCTCGTCGCGCACCGATTCGAGGAGGTCAAGACCGTCGCCGTCCGGCAGGTCGTAGTTGCTTACGACGCAGTCTATCGCTTCGGCTCCGAGACGGATGAGACAGTCCGCCGCGGACGATTCGACGCGGACGGTCACGTCGTCGTGTTCGCGGTCGAATCGACCCGAGATATCGGTCTCGTGTTCCACGAAGAGAACGGTACGACTGCTCGACGTGGTGATGGCGTGTGAGGTGGTTTCGGTATCATGTGTCTGGAACGGACGCTCCCCCATCGTAGCGTAGCACATGCACTCCGACGGGAAAACGGTTTATGTTGTCACTTTCGTCGCGGTAGAGATTTGAACGAGCGCCGGGTATCGCATACCATGCGTGACGATGAAACGACGCGCGAGCGGATCGCGGCCTTTCTCCGGTCGGAGTCCGCCACGCCGAGCGCCATCGTAGCGGAGTTCGACATCACCGCCGGAGCGGCGATTCGCCACGTCAGGCACATTGCGCGGTCGGTCGAATCGAATGGGGAACGACTGCTCGTCGCCCCGCCGGAATGTCGGGACTGTGGGTTCGACCGCTTCGACGACCCGGCAAACCGCCCGTCGCGGTGTCCGGAGTGCAAGAGCGAGGCCATCGAGGAACCCGCGTTTACGATCCGCGGCGACGAGTGACGACCCACGCTTTCGGTATGCACCGACGCGAGTCGGAGACGTTGCTCCGTCTTTTCGGCTCGAAAGGCGTTCGCGTCTTTCGACAGTTCAGCGGTATCCGAGCGCTTCGAGATGGTTTTCGACGGCGATTGTGTCCTCGTCTTCGCTCTTCGGCGTATGCGTCTCCGCGTCGGTGGCCGTGGTTACCGCCCACGGAACTTTCTTGACGACCGGGAGCGGAACGCCCGTCGGGTGGCCGTGAATGCGACCCTCGCCGAATACTTCGCCGTGGTCGGACGAGATGATGACTCGCTCCGCGTCGAGGTTTTCGAGCAGGAGTTCGACGTCGTCGAGCATGTATCGCAAGTTTTTGAGGTACATGTCCCACGCTTCCGCCCGGCTCAGATTGCCTCGACGGAGCGCCGACCACGGTTTCGTTTCCACCTGCGTGAGTTGGTCGCCGGTATGGGCCGCCCTGGACATGTACGGCGTGTGTGGCTGCGCGTAGTGGAACAGGCACCGCTCGGCGTCGACCTCGCGGGCGGTTTCGATGGCGTGGTCGGTGAGGTACCGGGGCGGGACGTTGCCGAGTTCGTCGTCGTGGCCCTGTCGCCAGGCCGGGACGTACTCCTTGAAGTCCGCTGCGGTGCCGACGTTGTCTCGCAGCCAGCCGAACGGCATCGAGACGCTGGGCGCGTATCGCCCCTTGATGAACGCGTTCCGGTCGAAACCGTTCGCGGTGACGAGCGCCGTCTCGCGGACGTCCGAAAGATGGTCGGTGGTGAACGTTTTCACGAGCCACTCGTAAGAGCCGCTGCCGACGGACCAGATCGAGCCGATGCGCTCCTATTCGAGGAAGTCATACTCGTCGGCGACGGTTCGTAAGGCGTCGACGCGACAGGCGTCGAGGATGATGAGCGTGTCCCACTCGAGGTCGTACACGTTCGGAACGAACGTGTGCCGCGAAGTGAGGGTAAACCACGGGCCGAGATACGTACACTAGAGGGCTTGCATCAGAGCGCGTGAGGGGTTCTTTCGAACGTTCTCACGAAATTCGGAGATTCAACCTCGGAAGCTAACGGGCATCTTCTGAAAGTATTCTAAATGGTGAAAGTATGGTTTATAGGCTATATAAAATAATGTATTATAAGTGTAAAATTATTGTATCTTATATGCGATGGCGATAAATAAGCGCGGGTCGCGGACGGGATTCCGCCACGGCGGTTCGCTCTCGTCCGGTGAATCGGAAGTTCGAGCCGCTAATCGAATCCCAACGACCGGTTCGAAGATAGATCGTACTCTATCGATGACCCCCGCTGAACGAACTCGTACTCCGGGTCGGTGAGGTAGACCGCGCCGTCTTCCACCGCGATATCGACTGCTTCGAGCACGGCACCCTCGCAGGGACCGTAGGTGCAGACCCCCGAGTCCGCCTCGAACAGCGCGCCGTGTTTCCCGCAGACGAGCTCCCCGTCGCGCACGGTCGCGCCATCGCCCTTGTCGAAGCGAACGTCCGTCCAGTGCTGGCAGTAGTTCCGCCACGCTCGGATTTCGCCGTCCTGTTCGACGAGGATGGCTTCCTCCTCGTCGAATCCGTTCCGAATCGTGAACAGAAAGGTCGTGTCGTCCGGAATCTCGGAAACGGCGGCGATTCGGTGGTCGTCCTCCATCGACCGGGAGTAGCCGGCGCGGACGTTTGAGACTTTTCAATAGTGGCGCGACTCGACCAGCGCGTCGAACGCGTCGGAGAGTTCTCGGGTGACGGTGCCGCCCCGAATCTCGACGTCGTCCAGTCGGGCGAGAGGTCGAACCTCCCACGTCGTGTTGGTCAAGAACGCCTCGTCGGCGCGTCGAACCGCCTCGGGGTCGTAGTGGCCCGTCTCGGTCGGAACGGCGGATTCCGCCGCGAGTTCGAGGACAACCCGGCGCGTGACGCCGGGGAGAACCGGCCCCGCGAGCGACGGGGTGTGGAGCACCCCGTCGCGGACGAAAAACAGGTTGCTCGTCGCACCTTCCGTGAGATTCCCTTGCGAGTCGAGCATGAGTGCTTCGTCGGCGTCGGTTTCGAGTCGCGCGAGGATTCCGTTCAGGTAGTTGTGCGTCTTCGCGTGCGCGGGGAGCGCGGCGTCGGGCGCGCGCCGGGTTTCGACCACCTCGGCGGTGGCCGGCGCGTCCCACACCGACTCGCCGGAGCCATCGTCGTTTCTGCCGCCTCGCGGAAGTTCGGCGACGATGACAACGACGGTCGGTTCCTCGGCAGGGCCGGGGGTGAGCTTTCCCGGTTGCGCGCCCCTCGAAATCGAGAGTTTGACGTAGGCCTCCCGTAGGTCGTTCGCGTCGAGGGTTGCGCGGACGCGCGCTCGGAGGTCGTCGTCGCCGATGCCGTGGTCGAGCGAGAGCGCGTCGCAGGTCGCCCGCAGGCGGTCGGCGTGGGCGTCCCACTCGAACACGTCGCCGCCGTAGGTGCGCAGGGTTTCGAACGCGGCGTCGCCGTACATGAATCCGCGGTCGCGCACGCTCACCATCGCTTCGTCGGCAGGGACGAGGTCGCCGTTTACGTGGTACAACATAGCTCACGGAAGTTTCGGACGAGTCGTTTCCCCTCGTCGGTGAGGATGCTCTCGGGGTAGAACTGGACACCGACGTGGGGTAACTCGGCGTGGCGAACACCCATCACGGTTCGGCGCTCGTCGGCGGTTCGGGCAGTCTCGACCAGCGCGTCGGGGATGTCGCGTCGCTCGACCGCCAGCGAGTGGTAGCGCCCGACTTCGAGCTCCTCCGGAAGGCCTTCGAAGATTCCCCGCCCGTCGTGGCTCACCGCTGAGGGTTTGCCGTGGACGACTTCGGGGGCGCGGACGACCGGTGCGCCGTGGGCCGCACAGAGCGCTTGGTGGCCCAGACAGACCCCCAGTGTGGGGTAGGTCGTCTCCGCGAAGATGGGGATGGAGACGCCCGCGTCGGCGGGCGTTCCGGGGCCGGGTGAGACGACGATGCCGTCTGGGTCGAGGTCGCGGATGCCGGCCACGTCGACGGCGTCGTTGCGCCGAACGACGACCTCGTCGGCGAACTCGCCGATGTATTGGACGAGGTTGTAGGCGAACGAGTCGTAGTTGTCGATGACGAGGATCATTTTCGCGTGGATGTCGTTGGTTTCAGGAGTCGCGCCGAACGTGTTGGTCGATGTTCGAAGTGTCACAGGTAAAAGGTGCTGGTCGGCCTTCGAGAAAGCTCAGCTGTCAAAACGACGATGTCCTCGGACGTCGTCGGATAAACGAGTTACTTCTATCTGTCTTCGAGCGCCCGATCCCTTTCGGTCCCGCCCCTACCGCCACCGCACCTCGTCCTCCCCAGCCTCCTCGCTCCCAATGGTCGCTCGTCCCTCGCGTGATAGCCAGGCAGGCCCTCGCTGGCCTCGGGCCTGCTGGCGCACGCGCCAGTGCGGTAAGTGTCACGCCGAGACGCCTGGATTTTCCACGGTAACGCGCACCGACGGGGTGGGGTAGCCTACTCAGGGATTTTCGAGGACGAACTGAATACTCCAATATCTCGTCTCTCCTACTCCACGGAAAACCCGTCTTTTCGACCGAGAGCCTCGTCAATAGCCTTCACGAGTGCTTTCCCCTTCGCCAGCGTCTCCTCGTACTCGCGCTCCGGCACGGAATCGTGGACGATACCCGCCCCGACGCGCAGGTGGTACTCGTCACGATGACGAACCAGCGTCCGGATGACGATGTTCAGGGCCGCTCGGTCGTCGAAGCCCAACACCCCGACGCTCCCGGTGTACGGCCCCCGGCGAGTCGTTTCCAGTTCGTCGATTATCTCCATCGTCCGAGGTTTCGGCGCGCCCGTGATGGTGCCGCCGGGGAACACCGCCGCGATGGCGTCCGTGAGGTTCACGTCGGGGCGACGACGCGCGGCGACCTCGGAGACGAGGTGCATCACCTCGGAGTAGCCGTCCACCCGGCGGTAGTCGGTCACCTCGACGCTCCTGTACTCGGCGACCTTCCCGAGGTCGTTCCGTTCGAGGTCGACGAGCATCGCGTGTTCGGCGCGTTCCTTCTCGTCGCCGAGTAAATCCGCCTCCAGTTCCGCGTCCTCCTCGGGATTCTTCCCGCGCGGTCGCGTCCCCGCGATTGGTTCCGTCAGAACGCGGTCGCCGTCCACGTCGAGCAGGAGTTCCGGACTGGCGCTCACCAGATCGACGCCGGGGAACTCTAACAGCGCGGAGTAGGGTGCGGGATTCACTCGCCGCAGGGCGTCGAACGCCTCGACCGGGTGGACACCCGCGGGCGCTTCGAGTCGCTGGGAAATGTTCGCCTGAAACGTCTCGCCGTCGCGGATGTGGCGCTTGACTGCCCGTACGCGCTCCGCGAACGCCTCGACACCGCACGCGCTGACGAACGACCCCTGTTCGTCGGTGGGCGGTGCACCGACGCTCGCGTCCCCGTTCGTGGCCGCCCGCGCGAGCGCCAGCGCCCGCTCGCGGGCGGCGTCGTACGTCGCGTCGAGGTCGGCGGTCGCGCCGGGGTCATCGGTCACGTCGGCGTCACCGAGTCGCAGGCACGCGGTCGCTCGAAGCGTGACGCTCTCTGAATCGTTTCGCGCCCGCCACGCCGCAACGCAGTCGTACAGCCCGAATTGGAGTCGCGGCAGTCCCCGGTCGTCGTCGGCCGACCCCGGTAGCGCTTCGAGTTCTCGCGCGAGGTCGTAGGAGAGCCAGCCGAACAGGCCGCAGGGGTACGGTACGTCGCACTCCCCGCGCACCAGTCGCTCGTCGTCCAACACGCCACCCAGTGCGCCGAGACTCGGCCCCGGAGCGTCGGTGAGCGACACCGCATCAGGGTGCGCTTGCAGTCGCGCCGTCGGTTCGACGCCGAAGTAGCCCCAACCGGACTGTCCGCCGGTCGTGGCGAGATAGAAACCGCCAGCGCCGTCTCGCGCCCGCCGATACGCGAGGAACGGGTCGTCCACCCGAACCCGCGCTTCGACGGGAATCCGCGCCCCCGTCGGTGCGTCGCGGGCCGTCTCGCGGTACGACGCCCGCGGGGTGACGACCGTCGGTTCCTCACATCGATTTCGCACGCTCTATCCAGCCTTTGACTCGCTTCGGCGAGAGGTCGGTTTCGTCCGCGAGTTCCTCGGCGTCCGCGGTCGCCAGCGCCGCCGAGTCCTCCACGCCCGCGTTCCGCAGTCGCTCGGCGTACGCCGGGCCGATTCCCTTCACGTCTTCCAGGGGTCGTCCCACTTCAGCTTCGATTTCGGACTCGTCCTCCGCTTCGTCTTCCTCGGCCCCCGGTCGTTCAACCTCCTCTGTCGTCGGCTCGGTTTCGACGTCTCCTTCGGTTTCGGGTACCCCTTCGACCGCTTCGTCGGACTTTTCGTCGCCCTCTTCCGGCCCCGGTTCGGGTTCGGTCGCCTCCGTCTGCGCCGGTTGCCCGGCTTCGGGTTCCGGTCCGGTCGCCTCCGCCGGTTCGGCGGCGGTGTCCGGTTCGGCTTCTTCGATGTGTTCCGTCGGTTCGCCCTCGTCCACGACGTCCTCTGTCGAGACGCTCGTGTCTTCCGCGGGGGACTCGTCGGTCTGTTTCACTGCCTTCTCGTTAGTCGTGTCGGGTTGCTCGCTCGCCTCGGTCGGTTCGCGCTCTATCGTCACGCCCGAGTCGCTCCGGCGCGTCTGCGACCGTTCCTCGCCGAGACCGAGCAAGGATTTCAGCCGTGTGATAAGCCCCATTGTGGGACAGTACAGAGTCCCTTCACTTAAAGGCGTCTTCGCAGGACGGCGTTCATCCGTTCCACGGGAGCGTTCCGGCCAGTCCAGAGTTCGAACGCCGCGACTCCCTGAAAGAGAAGCATCCACGCCCCGTCGATGGTCGTCGCCCCGCGCGCGCCCGCCTCGCGGAGCAATCGCGTTTCGAGCGGGCGGTACACCGCGTCCATCACCGCGAGGTCGCCGTGAAGCGCGTCGGCGGGAACCGGGGAGACGTCGTCTTCCATCCCGACGCTCGTCGCGTTGACCAGCACGTCCGCGGTCGAAACGAGTTCGGGCAGCGAATCGAGTCCGTGCGCGCTCGCGCCCGGCACATCCGCGGCCAGCGACTCGGCGCGCGTGACGGTTCGGTTCGCTATCTCGACCGCCGTCCCTTCGTCGGCCAGCGCGAACGCGATGGCCCGGGCCGCCCCGCCGGCACCGACGACGACTGCAGATTGTCCGTCGAGTGTCACGCTGTGACGCTCGAATGCACGACGCGCGCCCTCGCCGTCGGTGTTGTGGCCCGTGGGCGTCGATGTCGAGAAGTCGACGGTGTTCACCGCGCCGATCCGCTCCGCGAGCGCGTCGGGTTCGACGTGTGCGAGAACGTCCTCCTTGAACGGAATCGTGACGTTTAGTCCCCGAACGCCGAGCGCCCGCGCTCCTTCGACCGCCGGGCCGATAGCCTCCGGTTCGAAGGTAACGTAGCGCGCGTCCAATCCGAGTTCGTCGTAGGCCGCCTCGTGCATCGGCGGCGACAGCGAGTGACCGACCGGGTTGCCGAGCAGTCCGTACACGTCCATGGATACTACGCTATCCTCTCGGACGATTAACCCCTTCCATCCGATAACGCAAAATCTACTTAAGGTCCCACGCTACAGGTGACAAGAGACATGTCTAACCGATTACGACATCCCCTCGTTGCGGTTCTGTTCTCGGTGCTGCTGACGCTACCGTGGCTTGCCGTAAAGATCACGGGGATGAGAGAATCGCTTTCGAGACCCACGGTCATCGCGCTCACGGGAATCTCGATCCTCGGCGCGTCGTTCCTCCTCGCGTGGGCCGCCGAAACCGCCGAGGAAGACGTTCCGCGCGCGTTCGCGCTGGCCGTCCTTGCGGTGCTCGCCGTCGCGCCCGAGTACGCCGTCGACGCGCTGTACGCGTGGGAAGCCGGAGCGAACGTCGGAACACCGCTCGGCGCGGAGAAGGCGAGTCTCGCAGTCGCCAACATGACGGGTGCGAACCGCATCCTCATCGGTATCGGCTGGTCAGCCATCGCCATCTTCGCCATCTACAAGGCGCGCAAGACGGACGACCCGGCGGTTGAACGACGGAGCGGTTTCCTTGCCGACTGCGTCCGACTCGACAAGGACATATCGACCGAAATCCTGTTCCTGTTCGTCGCCACCATCTACGCCTTCTTCGTCCCGTTCGGCGGCGGTATCGGCGCCACGGATATGCTATTCCTCGTCGGACTGTACCTCATGTACATCTACTTCACCCTACAGGCGGAGCACACCGACGAAGAACAGGTCGGCATTCCGGCGTACTTCCAATCATTCAAGAAGAGCATTCGCGTTCCCACGTACGTCGGAATGTTCCTCTTCGCCGGAGCGGTGATCTTCATCGCGGTCGAACCGTTCGCGCACGGACTGGAACAGTACGGGGAGCAGATCGGCATCCCGCCGTTCCTGATGATTCAGTGGGTCGCCCCGCTCGCAAGCGAGAGTCCGGAACTCATCGTCACGGCGTACCTCGTGAACAAGGCGCGTTCGACGGCGGCGTTCAACGCGCTCATCTCCTCGAAGCTGAACCAGTGGACGCTCCTCATCGGCACGCTCGTGCTCGTTTACAGCATCTCGCTGGGCTACTACGCGCACCTCCCACTCGAACAGAAGCAGATCGGTGAGATATGGTTGACCGCGGCACAGAGTTTCTTCGCGCTCGCCATCCTCGTCAATTTCAACATCAGCATCCGCGAGGCGCTCGCCCTGCTCGTGTTGTTCCTCGTGCAACTCTGGCCCGACTTCCACCACTACGAGGCGCTCATCGCGTTCAGCGCCATCTACATCGTCTTGGGCGTCGTCCTACTCGCGCTTCGACGCGAGGCGCTCCAGCTGCTCGTCGGGCGCGTCTATTACCGCATTACCGGTCGGAAGCGAAGGCCGGCGGAGCAGGTCTAACGCCATCGACGCCCTTTTTTCGGTTTAGCGCCGACTCCCGACCGTGATCGCCGTTCTCGTCAGTCGCGCCGACCACGCCTCCGAACACATTGGCGAGCACCTGCGTTCGGAGACCAACTGGACAGCCCACGAAGACGAAACCCGCCCGGACGCCGAGGGCGGGGGTCGCTACTACCGAACGGACGGGTTCGAACTCCGCGAGTTCGACGCGCTCCACCTCGACATCGAGGGCGCAGCGGACGCCTTCGCCGACCCCGACCTCCTCGTCTTCGCTTCCCGGCACTCCGGCGATACCGGACCGTTGCTCACCGCGCACTTCACGGGGAACTTCGGCCCGGCGCAGTTCGGCGGCGAGGACGGCGAACTGGCTCGGGCGTGCCCGAACGCGCACGCCCAACTGCTTCGCGCGTTCGACGAGCACGCGCCCCCCGAGTACGACGTTGGCATGGAGTGTACTCACCACGGGCCGAGCACCGTCGGCGTCCCCTCGATGTTCGTGGAACTGGGGAGCGACGAGGACCAGTGGCGCGACTCCGAGGCCGCCCGCGCCGTCGCGCGCGCCATCCTCGACCTCCGGGGCGTCGACTCCGCCCGAGAGCGCCAGTTCGTCGGCTTCGGCGGCGGCCACTACGCCCCGCGATTCGAGCGCATCGTCCGCGAGACGGAGTGGGCGGTCGGGCACATCGCGTCGGACTGGAACTTGGAGGCGATGGGGTCGCCCGCGGAGAACCGCGAGACGATTCGGCGTGCGTTCGAGCGAAGCGACGCGGAGTACGCCGTCTGCGAGGGCGACTACCCCGAACTGGCGTCGGTCGTCGCCGACCTCGGCTATCGAACCGTGAGCGAGACGTGGGTTCGAGAGGTGTCCGGCGTCCCTCTCTCGCTCGCCGAGCGACTGGAAGCCAACCTCTCGTCGGTCGAGTCGGGGCTCCGATTCGGCGACCTCGCGGACGCGTCGGGGGAGTTCAAGGTCGTCGGGCTTCCCGACGACCTGGTCGCCGTCGCCGCGGGAATCGACCGCGAGCGGGTGCGCGAACTCGTCGCCGAGCACACCCTCGCGTTCGAGACGGAAGAGGGTGGCACGCTGGCGGCCGGGAGCGCGGCGGTTCGCGGCCCGAACGATTACGACGCCATCGTGGCTGAACTGGCGGGTGTACTGGGGGAGAAGTACGACGACGTGGAACGCTTCGCGAACGAGGTCGTGGTGCGGAAGGTCGCCTTCGACCCTCAGAAGGCTCGCCGATTGGGCGTTCCGGAAGGCCCCGAGTTCGGCAAACTCTCGTCCGGCGTCGCGGTGACGGTGAACGACGAGACGATTCCACCGGACGCGGTTCAGACCGAACGCATCCGCCGTTATCACGTATGAACCGTGACCTGTCGTCAGACGTACGTCATCCAGAGGGGAAAGATAATTAATCTGCGATCGTAATTCAAGTCTCAAGGATGGATTCGATTGTCGAAGACGCCATTGAGGAGGCGGAAGGGGAGCAACAGTCCCCCGAGCAGAACCAAATGGGTGGTGCCACCAAAAAGGCAACTCCGTCGGGCACGATGACCGACGAGGAGCTTCAGGACGTACTCAAAGACCTACAGACTAACATCACCGTCGTCGGTTGCGGCGGCGGCGGCGGAAACACAGTGAACCGGATGGCCGAAGAGGGCATCCACGGCGCGTCGCTCGTCGCGGCGAACACCGACGTACAGCACCTCGTGGGGATAGAAGCGGACACGAAGATCCTGATGGGCGAACAGAAGACCAACGGGCGCGGCGCGGGGTCGCTCCCGCAGGTCGGCGAGGAAGCCGCCCTCGAGAGTCAGGAGGAGATCTACGACGCGATTCAAGGGTCGGACATGGTGTTCGTCACCGCCGGCCTCGGCGGTGGCACGGGAACCGGGAGCGCCCCGGTCGTCGCCAAGGCGGCCCGCGAGGCCGGCGCGCTCACCATCGCCATCGTCACGACGCCCTTCACGGCGGAAGGCGAAGTCCGGCGCACCAACGCGGAGGCCGGACTCGAAAGACTGCGCGACGTGAGCGACACGGTCATCGTCGTCCCGAACGACCGACTGCTCGACTCCGTAGGCAAACTCCCCGTCAAGCAGGCGTTCAAGGTGGCCGACGAGGTGCTCATGCGCTCCGTGAAAGGTATCACGGAACTCATCACCAAGCCCGGCCTCGTAAACCTCGACTTCGCCGACGTTCGCACCGTCATGGAGAAGGGCGGCGTGGCGATGATCGGTCTCGGCGAGAGCGATTCCGACTCGAAGGCCCAGGACTCCGTGAAGAGCGCCCTGCGCTCGCCCCTGCTCGACGTGGACATCAGCGGCGCGAAATCCGCGCTGGTCAACGTTACGGGCGGCAACGACATGTCCATCGAGGAGGCCGAAGGCGTGGTCGAGCAGATCTACGACCGCATCGACCCCGACGCCCGCATCATCTGGGGCACCTCCATCGACGAAAGCCTGGAGGGAACAATGCGCACGATGATCGTCGTCACGGGCGTCCAGTCGCCCCAGATTTACGGCCGTAACGAAGCCGAGCAGGCGAAAGCCAAGAGCCGGATGGAAGACATCGACTACGTCGAATAGTCGGCATCCACGTCGTGACACCCGCGATCCGTCTCCAATGCTTCGACGCCGACGAAGCACCATCAGAAGTCGAACGAACAGATGATGCGGGCGTAGGTCGTCTTCGCGTCTTCGTTTCTGACGCGACCCGTGGATTCGCGCCGGGCGCACCCCTTCGATAGCACCGGTCATCGACTTTCGGGCGAGTGTCCGCTGAGTGACCTTGGAAAGATAGAAAAAGCCCGATAGCCAAACACAACTAACAATGGACGTCAAACTCGACCTCGCGTCGTACGTGCGCGTGCTCAAACTGGCGAGTACGCCCTCGTGGGACGAGTTCTCGAAGATATCGAAGATCGCTGGCGCGGGCATTCTGCTCGTCGGACTGCTCGGCTTCGTCATCTACGCGATCATGAGCGCCTTTCCGGTGTAGGTGAAACAATGGGAATCTACGCAGTAAAGACCACGGCAAGCCAGGAACGCACAGTCGCGGACATGATCGTAAACCGCGAAGAGGAGGAGATTCACGCCGTCCTCGCCCCCGACTCGTTGACGAGTTATGTGATGGTCGAGGCGGACGACGACGCGGTCATCAGGCGCGTGCTGGAAGAGATTCCGCACGCCCGAAGCATGGTGCCCGGCATGAGCAGCATCTCCGAAGTCGAACACTTTCTCTCGCCGACGCCGGACGTGGAGGGCATCGCAGAGGGGGACATCGTGGAACTCATCGCCGGTCCGTTCAAGGGCGAGAAGGCGCAGGTACAGCGCATCGACGAGGGCAAAGACCAGGTGACGGTCGAACTGTACGAAGCGACGGTTCCGATTCCGGTGACGGTGCGGGGCGACCAGATTCGCGTGTTGGACAGCGAAGAACGGTAGTTCTTCTAGCTCCCGTTCGTTTCTCTCACGAGAACGGCGAGGAACGATACGTTCCTCGGGCCGTGCGCAAATTCGGAAGAGCGGTCGCTCCGTCCTCGGAGCTTTTTCACGTCCCCCGCCCGGCGTGAACCACGAACTCCAGCGCGTTGACGAGGTAGTGGGCGACGACCACGACCAGCAGGCTACCGGAGAGGACGAACGCGGCGGCGAGGACGCCGCCGAGCGCCCCCGTCACGAGGATTCCGCCCGTCCCTTGCGCGCCGTGTCCCACCGCGAACGCGACCGTGGAGCCGACCACGAGGAGCCACGGCGAGACGCCGTACCCCGCGGTCAGCGCGCCGACGAGCGCCGCGCGAAAGAGGAACTCCTCGAACCCGGCGATGACGGGGAGGACGACGCCGAGCAGGAGGAGCCACCCGCCGGGCGAGTCCGGCGTGAGCATCTCGCGCAGGCCGTCCTCGTAGTCGATGCCCAGCGCGTCTGCCCCCCGCTGGCCGAGTTCGTTCGCCGCGAACAGTGCCCCGCCGAGAGCGACGCCCGCGCCGAACTCCAGGAGGGTCGGCGACGCGGCTCCAAGCGCCGCGGGCGGAATCGCGGCGAGCACCGCAGCCCCGACCAGTACCGCGCCGAACAGTCCCTGACTCAGCGCGACGTTGAGGAGGAGCTTCCCCGGCGTGAGTTCCTCGGCCGGTTCGACGGCGGGGGTCGCCGGTTCGGCGGTGTGTCCGGACACTCCCGGTTTGGTCGCGTGGCCGGCAGTTTCCGACTCGCCGGCGCGCGTCGTCTCCGGTTCGGCGGTGTGTGCGACAGCCTCCGATTCGGCGGTTACGTTGTCGAGACGTGCGGTGCCATCATCCTCGGAACGTTCGACTTCGTTCTCCTCTCGCGGGCCGGCCAACATCGCCTGCGACGCTCGCGCCAATGCTATCAGGACGGCGAGGACGAGTAGCACGACGGCGGTGAAGGCGTTCCAGTTCGGCGCGGGCATTCGAACGCGAGTTGGACGGCGTGCGGGGAAAAGTTGTCTACTCCGCTTTCGACATCGTCGGGTGAGTTTTGAACCGCGGTGATCGGTGATGCTAGTCGAAAGCGCGCTCCTCAACGCGAAAAACGACGGAAAACGAAGACGACTCGGGAGCGTCGTTACTGCGGGCTGGGACGACCGGAGGTGCCGCCGATTTCGTGTTCGAGGGCGCTTCCGGTGATGTTCTTCAGGCGGTCGATGAGGCTGTCCTTCTCGGGTTCGCCCGCGAGGGCGACTTCGAGGACTTCGCTGATGTGCGAGACGGGGATGATCTCTATCATTTCCTCGTACTCCTCCTCTATCATCACGTCCTGCTCGTTGGACTTTGGGATGATGACCGTCTTGATGCCGGCCTTCGCGGCGGCCTCAATCTTGTGCGTCACCCCGCCGACCGGGAGCACGTCGCCGCGCACCGACAGCGAGCCTGTCATCGCCACGTCCTGCTGAACCGGCGCGTCCTCCAGCGCGCTGATGACGGCGGTGGCGACCGTGATAGACGCCGAATCGCCGTCCACGCCCTGCTGGCCGGCCTGCACGAACTGGATGTGCACGTCCTTCTCGCTGATGTCCTCGTCGCTGAACTTCTTGATGATGGCCGAGACGTTCTTCACGGACTCTTCGGCCATCTCCTTGAGTTGCCCCGTGGCGATGACGTTGCCCGGCCCCTGCGACGGCGTCACTTCGGCCATCACGGGGAGCATGATACCGGAGTCCTCGCCCATGACCGCGAGACCGTTGACGCGACCGACCACGTTGCCGTCGGAGACGGTGAGCTCGTAGTCCTTGCGCCGCTCGATGTAGTCGTCGGCGATCTGCTGCTCGATGGAGCGCGACCGGCGCTTCGCCTGCAATACGTGGTCGCGGGTCGTATACTCCGCGTCCTCCGCACGGGCGATGTCGCCCGCCACGCGGACGAGACCGCCGAGGTCGCGCAGTTTGAGCGTGAGGTGGTCTTTCCGCCCGGCGCGACGCTGGGCTTCGAGGATGACTTCCTCGACGGCCTCCGCGTCGAAGTGCGGGAGACGACCGTCCTTCTCGACTTCCTGCGCGACGAACCGCGAGTACTTGCGGCGCATCTCGGCCGTGTCCTCGATGGTGTCGTCCATGTACACCTCGTACCCGTACCCCTTGATGCGCGAGCGGAGTGCAGGGTGCATGTTCTCCATCGCGTCCAGGTTCCCCGCCGCGACCATGACGAAGTCGGTCGGGACGGGTTCGGTCTGCACCATCGCACCCGAGGAACGCTCGGACTGGCCGGTGATGCCGAACTCGCCTTCCTGAATCGCGGTCATCAGCTTCTGCTGGCTGCGGATGTCGAGCGTGTTGATCTCGTCGACGAACAGCACGCCTTTGTTGGCTTTGTGGATGGCACCCGGTTCCACGCGGTCGTGGCTGGGGGTCTCCATGCCGCCGGACTGAAACGGGTCGTGGCGCACGTCACCCAGCAGGGCACCGGCGTGGGCACCCGTCGCGTCCTCGAACGGCGCGCTGGTCACGTCGCTGTTGTTGACCAGCAGGTTCGGAATCATCGCGTCGCTTCCGCGGGAACCGTAGCGGAACGCGAGGTAGATGACACCTGCCGCGAGGATGCCGAGGAGCGGTCGCCCGGCGATGAGCAGGGCGTACCCTACCACGATGGCGATGATGACCCACATCAAGAACGAGCGCATCTGGTTGCGCTTGCGAGCCTCCTCTTTGTGGGCTTCGATGATCTGGTCGCCCTTCCCCGCGGGAACGGTTCTGACCTTCGGTTCGTTCCCATCGTCGGGATTGTGGTAGACGAGTACGTCCTGCAAGTCCTCCTTGGGGAGGAGTTGGCTCATCGCTTTCGCCAGCATCGACTTCCCGGTACCGGGCGTGCCGATCATCATCACGTGACGGCGCTGCTTGGCCGCCTTCATCACCACGTCACGGGCGTGGTCTTGACCGATGACCTGATCCACCAGTCGGTCTGGGATCTCGACCTCTTCCGTGCTTCCTATCTCTAGTCCACCGAGCAGGTCGTCTTCGGCAACGTCGTCGTTACCTTCGACGTCCACTTCGCTACCGAGGCTCTCGACCTCTTGCTCGGCTTCCTGCTCCGGTGGTGGTGCTTCGGTGTCGTTACTCATAGAATTCGTTCAGTGTAATCGAAAACAGGGCAGGCGAACTGATATACTTTCTCCCTCCGACTGCGAGTGCCGCTTTCTCGCGTCCACCTGTCACGGCGTGAGACTCCGAAGTCACGCTTCGACCGGGACTCGTCACCCTTATAAAAATGTTCCTCGTCGAGTCGACCATGACCCGCGGGTTCTACATCGGGCGCTTCCAACCCTACCACAACGGCCACCACAGCGTCGTCGAAAACATCGCCGAAGAAGTCGACGAACTCGTCCTCGGTATCGGAAGTGCGGGCGACTCGCACACCCGTCACGACCCGTTCACGGCGGGCGAGCGAATCATGATGATAACGAAATCGCTCGTGGATTTCGACCTCGTCACTTACGCGGTTCCCATCGAGGACTTGGACAGGAACTCCGTGTGGGTGAGCCACGTCCAGAGCATGAGTCCGGACTTCGACGTGGCGTTCTCGAACAACCCACTTGTCATCCAACTGTTCTCGGAGGCGGGCGTCGAAGTGCGCCAATCGCCGATGTTCAACCGCGACGTACTCGAAGGCACCGAAGTCCGCGACCGGATGATAGACGGAGGTAACTGGCGGAAACTCGTCCCCAAATCGGTCGTGGAGGTCATCGACGAGATCGACGGTATCGAGCGCATCCAACGCGTCAGCCAGACCGACTCGAACGGCGAGTGACGCGCCGAAACTCATCTGAGGTCGTCCTTTTCTGTACGACGGAATAAGGATGTCGACACCGCCGTTTTTACGGCCGAGTTCCTACGTCACCCTATGATAACCCTCTCATCGGACTTCGGCACCCCGTATCCGGCGGCGATGAAAGGCGTCATCCTCCGGCGTAGCGACGCCCGACTCGTCGACGTTGCACACGATTTTCCCCGGCAGGACGTGCGAGCAGCCGCGTTCTGGTTGCGCGAAGTACTTCCTTATTTCCCGCCCGCCGTCCACCTCGTCGTGGTCGACCCCGGCGTCGGCACCGACCGCGCGGCACTCGCTATCCGGACGGGCGACCACGCGCTCGTCGGGCCGGACAACGGCGTCTTGCTTCCGGTCGCCCGCGAACTCGGTGACCCGGAAGTGTTCCGAATCGAATACGGAGATGCGAGTAGTTCGACGTTCCACGGGCGGGACGTGTTCGCACCCACCGCCGCGCGAATCCACGAGGAAGGCGTCGATTCGCTCGAAACCCTATCCGACATCACGCCGACGGACGATTTCGAAGACCTGCGGTTTCCGGAACCTGCGGTCGGCGAGCGCGAGGCGACGGGCGAACTCCTCGTCGTGGACGACTTCGGGAACGCCGTCACGAACGTTCCCGGCGAGTTCCTCGACGTGGGCGAAATCGAGGCGAACGGAGCGCGAGCGCCGGTCACACCGTCCTACGCGCACGTCGAACCCGGTCAGCGTCTCGTGACGGTCGGCAGCCACGGAAACGTCGAACTCGCAGTGAACCGCGGTCGGGGCGACGAGGCGTTCGGAGTCGCGGTCGGCGACGAGGTTCGGTTGGAAAAATGACTATTCGGCGCGAGCGAACGCCGACCGTCTACACCCGCTTTTCGATATCGCGGACACCTTCCACCACCGACCTTCGTTCGAAGTAGAGGAGTTCGAGCAGCAACACGGCGACGGCGATACCGACGACCAGCGCGAGTATCCCGCTCTGGGCCGTGTAGAGGTGCCACAGCAACAGCGGCAGGAAGACGGCGCTTCCGACCATACCAATTGCGGGAATGGCGGCGTTTATCTCCTCGCTGTCGCGTTCCCTGAACGCGAGGTAGCTCATCGCGCCGAACACCACGATGAACGACAGGGACGCGAACTCGGTTATCGCTTCGAGGCTCCCGTACACCGTGAACGCTATCGTGAACAGGCCGATGATGACTAGCGTCCGCGTCGGCGGCCCCTCGGCGGAGGCGTCGCCGATTTTGTCCGGCAGGAGGTCGTCCGCGAGCATCCCCTTCGAGAAGAGCGCGGTGCTGAACATGGTCGCGTTGATGGCGCTAGCGGTCGAGAGGAGCGCCGCGACGCCGATGAGGACGTAGCCGATCTGCCCCGCGAACCGCCGGGCCGCGATGGCGAGCGCCACGTCCGGATGTTTGGCGACCTGGCCTTGACTCACGAGGCTGATGGTCACGAGCGCGACGGCCATGTAGATGAGCGTCGAGACGGGAATCGAGAAGTACACCGCCTTCGTGATGTTCTCGACCGGGTTCTCGATGCTATCCTGGTCGTACATGAGCAGTTGCCACCCCTCGAAGGAGACGAACGAGACGGCGGCGGCGACGAACGGCCCGACAGGGTGACTCATCGCTTCCGAGACGCCGAGTTTCAACTGGCCGTGCGTGTAGGCGAACCAGATGCCGACGATGCCGAACAGCACCACGATTCCGACCTTGAGCACGACGAGCACGTCTTCCGCCACGCCCGACTCGCGGACGCCGACGACGTTGAGGCCGACGAATCCGGCGACGACGAGCGCGGACATGATAGGTCGGGTCGGCAGCCCGAGCACCGGAATCGTGGACAGGCCGAATATCTGGCCGAAGTACGCGCCGAAGGCGAACCCGTACATCGCCATCGTGCCGATGTAACCGACGACGAGCGTCCAGCCGACCATTCCGGCCAGCGTCGGTCGGTTGACGAACTCCTCGATGAACGTCACCGACCCGCCCCGCGAGTCGCTCAATCGGTTCAGTTTGACGTAGGAGTAGCCGGTACACATCGCGACGATACCGGCGGCGAAGTACGCGATCCACGCGGTCGGGCCCGCGACCTTGGCGACGACGCCCAACACCGCGAAGATTCCGCCGCCGATGATTCCGCCGAGCGCGAACGAAACCGACTCTCCGAGACCGAGCGTTCCCTCACCCATGCACCTCCCTTCCGCCCCTGTCGTTTTTACTGTTCTCGCCGAACCGGACTACCGATACTTCCACGCCCCCGCCAGCACGGGCCCGAATGCGAAGGAGACGACGACCAGAGCACGGCGAAGACGAGCGCGCCACTCATCGTGGTCGTGCCGAAAGAACCCCACGCTCGCGGTGTCGTACGTGTCGAGCGTGACGTAGAACGCGAAGAGCATCGGCGCGTTCGCCAGCAAGACGGTCGCGGCGATCGCAAGCGTTTCGCGGGTCGGATTTCGCCCTCGACGACTTCGAAGGGTGGCACGGACTACGGAACGGCGGTCTGACGTCGAAAAATGGTTCATTACACGACAATTCCAACGTTCGGACGTAAGTGTGCCCTTCTCTCACGACGCCCGTTCGTTGTCGAACCGCGAGGCGTACGAGACCAGTCCGAACAGGAGAATCAACACGCCGGTCGTCAACGCCATCCCGAACAGCGCCATCGTCGCGGGGGACATCTCGAACAGCGGGACGCCGAAGACGGCCATCGCCGTCCCGCGGTTCTGTCCGGTCGTACCGACGACGAATCCGATACCGCCCGCGACGAGAACGACGACCGCGGCGGTGATGAGAAAGATGGGGCGGCTGGAGACGATACGGTCGCTCATCGTCCGGAGTTGACGTTCAGGAGGGTTAGGGTTTGCTACTCGGGTGTGAACGTACGGTTTATAGGTGGCACCCTAACAGTTACGTTCTTCTCCCAACTATCACTCTTAGTGACAAGTAAACGACAACAGAGGGCAGTTCCACCGGAATGGCCCCGGCCGGAACCCGAGCAGGTTCGCGTGATGCTGCTCGGCACCTACCACATGGACAATCCGGGGTTGGACGAGTTCAATCTGAAAGCCGACGACGTCCTCGCGCCGAAACGACAGGAGGAGTTGCGGAATCTGACGAACCGACTCGCGGATTGGCGTCCCGACCGAATCGCCGTCGAACGCCCCTACGAACGACAGGAAGACGTGAACTCGCTTTACGAACGGTTCCGTTCCGGAGAGCGACGGTACGACCGGCGACCGTCGGATTCGACCGCCGATTTCCGTGAGCTGGAATCCGACGCCGAGGAGGAGATTCGAAGCGAAGTCGTGCAGGTCGGCTTTCGATTGGCAGACGAGTTGAACCACGACGAGGTGTACGCTATCGACGCCCCGATGGACATCAGCAATGAGGAACTCGAAGCGTTGGAAGAGCGCGACTTTCAGCCTGAATCAAAGATGGAGTACGACGTTCCGGACGGGAACGACGTCATACGTGGATGCCAAGAACGACTGGTCGATTCGATCGTCATCGAGTTCTTGCACTGGTTGAATCGGAGTCGTTCTTCCCGATTCAACCACGAACTGATGTTCGATAAGGGCATCCGATGGGGAGAAGGGGACAACTTCGGCGGGCCACGAATGCTGGCGGCGTGGTACGACCGCAACGTTCGCACGGTACACAACCTGTGGCGAGTAGTAGAAGTGGGCGACGAACGAGCACTCGTACTCGTCGGCTCCGGTCACGTTCGCGTTTTGCGGCATCTCCTCGACGAGTCACCGATGTTCTGCCCGGTGAGTCCGCTGCCGTACCTGCCGCACGAAAAATAAACGAAAACGATTTTTTCGCCGGTGCTTACTTCGCGGCGATAACGTCGTCGATGCGGGCGATCATCGTCGCGGCTTCGGTGGCACTCTCGACGGCCTCGCGCTTGACGGCGGCGGGGTCGATGACGCCCGCCTCGACGGGGTCTGCGATTTCGCCGGTCTCGCCGGAGGCGATGATTCCTGCGCGCCCCGGCGTGTCGTCGTTACCCGCGCGGAGGTCGACCAGCGCGTCGATGGGATCCATGCCGGTGTTTTCCGCGAGGGTGCGCGGGAGCACTTCGACGGCGTCGGCGAAGGCTTCGATGGCGAGTTGCTGGCGACCTTCGATGCCCGCGGCGTCTTCGCGGACGCGGCCCGCGATGTTGATCTCGGTCGCGCCTGCTCCGGGGACGACGTTGCCGGTGTCGACGGCGGAGGCGACCACGTCCAGCGCGTCCGTCAGTGCGCGCTCCAGTTCGTCGACGACGTGTTCCGTGCCGCCGCGGACGAAGACGGTGACGGACTTCGCCGCCGCGCCGCCCTCGACGAACGCGAGGTCTTCGTCGCCGTACTTTTCGACGTAGACGCTGTCGGCGTGGCCGAGTTCGTCGTCGTCGATGTCGTCCGGTTTGCCAGTGCGCTTGCCGCCGGTTGCCTGCGCGATGGCGGTCGTCAGGTCGTCGTCCACGTCCTCGAACGCGAGGATGCCGTGGTCGGCGAGGTACGAGGCGGTTCGGTCGTCGATGGAGGAGTTCGAGAAGACGACGTCGACGCCCGCGTCGGCGATGGCGTCGGCGAGGTCGCGGAGTTGGCGGTCTTCCGCGTCCATCGCGGCGGTGAGCTGATCGACGTTGTCGACGGAGTACTCGGCGTCGATGTCCGTCTCGCGGACGCCGAAGGTGCCGTCGGTGGCGAGGATGGTGGCGTCCTCGACCGAGCGCGGCATGTTCTTGTGCGCAGGGTCGGCGTCGGTGACGATGCCCTCGATGAGTTCCGTCGCGCTGGAACTCGACCCGACCTGCGTGTGGACGCGCACGTCGTCGCGTTCGACGCGGTCGTCGCCCTCGACGTGGCGGATGGCTCCGACGACGACTTCCGCGAGTCGTTCGGTCGCCACGTCGCCAGTTCCTTTGCCGGTCATGCTGGACTCGGCGACCTGCCGTAGGAGTTCGTCGTCGATGTCGGCGTCGAGTGCGAGTTCGTTGATCGCTTGCAGCGCGATGTCGCGGGCGCGGGCGTAGCCCTCCACGATGGTCGTCGGGTGAACGTCCTGTTCGAGGAGGTTCTCGGCCTTGGCGAGGAGTTCGCCGGCGAGCACCGAGGCGGTGGTCGTCCCGTCGCCGATCTCGTCTTCCTGCGTCTGGGCGACTTCGACGATCATCTGGGCCGCGGGGTGCTCGATGTCCATCGAGTCGAGGATGGTCGCCCCGTCGTTTGTGATGACCACGTCGCCGGAGTCGGAAACGAGCATCTTGTCCATTCCGCGGGGGCCGAGCGTGGTGCGTACGGCCTCGCTTACCGCTTTCCCTGCCGTGATGTTGGAGGATTGAGCGTCTCGACCGTGCGTTCTCTGTGTCCCCTCGCTGAGGATGAACATCGGTCGTCCGCCCATGCGTCGCTGTCCGAAGCCTGATTCTGACATCAGTATAACGAATGATTGATGTTCTATATAAACATTTCTACTGCAACCGCAGGATGCGACGGAACTGCACGCTCGTCCGTCCCCCGACCGATAGATTCAAACTGGATTATCCCCGAAAAATGGTGCGATGCTGGAACTGGAGCACCGCTTTCGCGTGGTGGACGTACACGCTCGACTTCCCGTCGAAGAACCCGTCACGGCGCGGGGGCGGGCCATCTCGCCCGAGAAGCTGGAGCGCGAGATGCATCAGGCGGGCGTCGTCGCCGCCGTCGTCTTTCCCGGCCCTCGTGAGGGAGAGCTATCTGCGGGCGAACAACGCCATCGCCCGGCGGAGCGATAAGCGCCCGTTCGTCGCATTCGCTCGCATCAACGGACCGCGCGACTGCGGAACTTCGGCGCGAGCCGAAAGGACTGGCACCCAGCGCCGGACGACATCGAATAGTACGCCTACGACGACCGGTTCCACGGCTTCAAGATCGACCCGACGTGCGACGGCCTGCCGGACGACGACGTGCTCGGCCAACTGGAAGACGTTGGCCTCCCTCTCATCGTCCACGCGGGCGAGGGATTTCCGCCCGGTGCGGCGGCGGAGACCCTGCTCGACCGGTCGTTCCCCGTCGTCCTCTCGCACTTCGGCGGCTATCCGCTGAACCGCGACCTGATGGACGAGGCCATCGACATGCTCGATTCGTACGACGATTGCTATCTGGACACGAGTTTCGTGCGCTACCGCCAACAACTGGAGCGCGCCGTAATGGAACACCCCGATCGCGTGCTGTTCGGCAGCGGCGCTCCGAACGCCCCTCGAACGTCGCGGTGATGGAGGTTCTGACGCTCGACGTGCCGGAAGACGCCATGCGGAAGGAGTTCTCGAAGAACCCGTCGCGGGTGGTGGCGGCGCTCGCGTCGGACAGCGAAAACTGAGTGACCGAAGACGGTTTTCGAACGAGAAATTAGAATAGCAACAGGAAATTGTGCACGCCCAGGAATCCGTACCACGCGCCCGCCGCGAGGTACGTGGTCGTCCGGAACGCCGCCGGGTACCCCTTCGGCACCCACGATTCGGGGAGCAGACGCTCGACGAGGAGGCCGCTTTCGGCGAGGATAGCCACGCCGACCACGGCGAAGAGGAGGGTGACGAGCGACCCGCCGACCATCCCGAACTCCTGCATGAGTTTTCGCGTGAGCCACACGGACTCGAACACGTCGTCTCGGAGGTGGAGGACGGTGATGGTGCTCACGGCGTCGAGCGTTTTCCCGCCGACGAGCACCGCCAGCAACCACGCTCGGTTCGGCGCGAACGACGGCCATTCGACCGCCGTCTCGTACCCTCCGGCGGAGCGGTTCGACATACGTCGACTTACGCCCGAACCCGACTTTGTTATGTCACGGTTAAGCAAGGTGCAGGGCGACGTTTCCGGGGACGTATCGGATTAGCCGACAGTTAGCCGCAGACGAAACGGTACGGAAAAACTACTTGACACGCTCCGCCGAACCTATCAACGAATGAGCGAGTTCGTCGTTCCGCCAGCACTCGAATCGGGGGACAAAGTCGCCATCGTCGCGCCGGGAACGAGCCACGCGGAGCTGTTTCCGCACGTCTACGAGTTGGGACTCGAACGCGTTCGGGAGTTCGGACTGAAACCGGTCGAGTTTCCGACCGCGACGAAGTCCCCGGAGTGGCTGTACGAGCACCCCGAAGCGCGAGCGACGGACGTGATGGACGCCTTCTCCGATCCCGAGATTTCGGGTGTCATCTTGGTCATCGGCGGGGCCGGCCAAGTACGAATCCTGCCCCATCTCGATTCCGACGTGCTCCGCGAGAATCCGACGCGGTTCTACGGAATCAGCGACAACACGAACCTCCAGACCGTGCTCTGGAACGTGGGCGTCGTCTCCTTCTACGGAGGTACTCTCTTCACCGAGTTCGCCATGCAGGGGGCGATGCACGACTACACCGTAGAGCATCTGCGCCGGGCGATATTCGAGGAGTCGTTCGGCGAACTGCGCCCCGCCGAGCGGTTCACCGACGAGGATTTGGACTGGGCCGACCCCGACGACCTCGACCGACGGCGCGAGATGGAACCCAATCCGGGGTGGCGGTGGCGCGGCGGAAGCGAACGCGTCACGGGTCGGACGTGGGGCGGCAATCTCGAAGTCGTCGACCTCCAGTTGTCGGTCGACCGCTACCTCCCTGACCCCGGCGAACTCGACGGAACGGTGCTCCTGCTCGAAACGTCGGAGGAACTGCCGAGCGAGTTCGACGTTCGCTGGACGCTGATGGGCATGGGCGAGCGCGGTCTCCTCTCGCGCTTCTCGGCTGTGCTCGTGGGGCGAGCGAAGGCGCGGTCGATGGACGTCGAGCGCCCCCCCGACGAACGCGAAGCGTACCGCGAGCGCCAGCGCGAGGCAGTCGCCGACCTCGTCTCCGAGTACAATTCCGACGCGCCGGTCGTCTTCGACCTCGATTTCGGCCACACCGCGCCGGTCGCCCCGATTCCGATCGGCGGCGTGGCGACGGTCGACCTCGAACGCGAGCGCATCGAGTTCTCGTACTGATAATAAGGTTCTAATAGCGAACGGGGCCTGAGTTAATACATGACCGTCGTCAGCGTCTCGATGCCGGACGAACTACTCGACAGAATCGACCAGTTCGCCGACGAACACGGCTACACCGGTCGGAGCGAAGTCGTCCGCGAAGCTAGTCGGAACCTCCTCGGCGAGTTCGAAAACCGCCGACTTGAAGACCGCAAGTTGATGGGTATCGTCACCGTCCTCTTCGATTACGAGACGACGAGCGTCGAAGAGCGGATGATGCAGTTGCGCCACGAACACGAGGGTCTCGTCGAGTCGAACTTCCACAACCACGTCGGCGACCACTACTGCATGGAGCTGTTCGTCATCGAAGGAACGCTCGACGAGATATCGACCTTCGTCGGCAAGATTCGCGCCACGAGGGACACGCTCACCGTCGATTACTCCGTCACGCCCGTCGACGACTTCAACCCGCTCGCCGAGACGAGTTGAGCGATTACGATTCCGCGGAATCAGTCGACCAGCCGAACTGAATCGCCGACCTCGACCGCCGACGCGCTTCCGGCCGGCAGTTCGAACATCACGTCCGCGTCTGCTTTTGCTCGCCCGAGCCACGGGCGCAGGCGTTCGACTCGCCGGACGTCTTCGTCCCGCGTCCACACCATGTCGAGCGGGAACGGGACGAACACCATGTGAACGTCGCGCGCGGCGGCGGCGTCGAATCGAAAGGCGAGGGCGTAATCGTCTAGAATCGACCGCCGAAACATCAGCCCGCGAGCCTGTGAGAGAAAGGGGTCCGCCGTCTCAACGTTCGTCGCCAGCGTCTTCGACGCTCCATCGGATTCGTGTACGACGCGCACGTCGCTCACTGTTCACGGAGGAGACAAAGCTTTTGTGCGATAGCGTCCCCACGAACAGAGCATGGAGAAGACCCCGTCGGGAACCGCCGTCGGCGTGGACGACCCCTACGACCACGCCGGACTCTGCGACCACCTGACCGACGAGGGGTTGTGTCGATACGCCTTCGAACACCCGCAACACGACCCCGAGTTCGCCCGCGAACGCCGGGAAGACGAGTTTGCGTGTCCGGTTGCGCGCGAGGCGGGCACCGCCTCGGAACGGACGACCGAGGAGCGAAGCGACTCGCGAGCGGATTCCGATGGCGACTGGAACTGGAGCGACTGTCCGCACTTCCGGTGTCGCAACCGCGACCGCCGGTGTATCCGATGCGGCCTCGAAGAGCGCCGGATAGCTCACTCGAACGAGCGACCGCTGCTCGAAGAGCACCACCTCTCGTACGCCGGTGAACTGCGTTCACCGAGCAATCAGACGCAGTCCGATGACGCGGGCGAGGGGGAGACGCTGAGCCACGAGATAACGGTCTACCTCTGTCGGTGGTGCCACGCCAAAGTCCACAAGTCATGGGCGCGCATCCACGACGACGTGAACCCCGACCCGGAGGCCATCGCCGAGGCGGAAGGCCGCCGGAGCAGGGAGCAGGTCGAAGCCGCGTTCGAGACCGCCGCGGATCGTTACGACGATTCGATGGAGTAGCATTTTCGTTCGACCGCTCGTGACGGGTCGTTCATCCACTCGTGTCGGGCCGTTTCTGATCCGCCCCTGATTGCCTCGCTTTTTTTCGCCTCGGAGCGGTTGACCGCCCGCTTCAACAGCGACGGTGTCAGTAATACCGAAATGATGAAGACGACCAGATACGCGACGAAAATCCGATTCCCGACGATTCCTTGCGAGACGCCGAGTGCGACGATGGCGATTCCGGACTCGGAACGCGGCAGCAACGCGAAGCCGAAGACCAGCGAATGTTCCCGAGGGCCCCCGGCGAGGAGGTTTCCGACGTAGCCCGCGACGAAGTTGGAGAGGAGACCGAGAACGGCGAACACGACGACGAACGAGTTGAGCGTCAATTCTCCCAAGTTCATCCGCGTCCCGATGGCGACGAAGTAGAGGGGGATGAATACCCCGTAGGCGATACCGTATACGTTCGACTGGAGGTCTTTGCCTTCGAGTCGCTCATTCGTCGAGACGATCAACCCGATGGCGAGCGCGCCGATGAAGTACGAGAGGTTCACCGCGTCGGACGCGTAACCGAAAACGAAGAGGAGGCCCAAAATCGCGATGAAATCCGCCTGGTCGACTTTGAATTTCGCGAGGAAGTTCGCTATCGGGTCGAGGAGGAACCGATAGAAGACGGCCACGGCGACGAAGAAGAGCGCGGCCAGTCCGAGCGCGGAGAGCGTCGCTCCCGTCCCGCCGCCGACGAAGAACAACGGAAGAATCGAGATGCCAAGGAGGCCGATGACGTCGTCGACCGCCGACGCGCCGAGAATCCACCGACCGTACTGCGTATCGAGTTTGTCGAGTGAGAGTAGCGTCCGAACGACGATGGAGACGGATGTCACGGAGAGGATGAGACCGAGATACAGGGTCGATTCGAGTTCGAAACCGAACCACGCTCCGATTCCGTAACCGACCACGAAGGGGAATATCACGCCCGAGAGTCCGATTATCAGAACCGGTCGAAACGCTGCGAGCAGTTGGTCTAAACTAATCTGTTGGTATCCCGCGTCGAAGAACAACAGGAGCCCGCCGATGGTCGCGATGAGGATGAACGGGTTGTTCTGATTCGTGTTGATGAGCACCAGCACCGACGGGCCGAGCAAGATACCGGCGACGATCTCCCCGAGAAATCCCGGCTCACCGAGACGCTCGATCGCTTCGCTCAGAACCAGCGAGAGCAGTAGACTCGCTCCGATGACGAGAAACAGTTCGAGCGAGGCCATCTACGACGACCACACCCCGATAGCCGTCCCCTTGTCGTCCCCCATATCGCATTCGATGTGCGTTTCAGACGGCCATAAGTATGCGGCGCGTATGCTCGTCAACGAGCCGTTATCGCGGTCGAGACGGGAGGAAAACGAGGCGAACGTCGACGTACCTGAACCCGTTCTGACCGTTCTGCCGGAGGGTACATGCCCTAGCGCGGCGTCAAACTGAACATGGAGAGTCTCAACCCCGCGACGGGCGAGGTGCTGGAGACGATGGATGGGGACGACGAAGGGACGGTGGACGAGAAGCTTCAGCGCGCCCACGAGACGTACGAGGAATGGCACAGGCGACCAATCGAGGAGCGTCAGCGACTCCTCTCGAAGGCGGGCGAGGTCTTGCGCGAGAACGAGCAGGAGTACGCCGAACTGATGACGAAGGAGATGGGGAAACCCATCGACAGCGCAGTGTCCGAGGTCGAGAAGTGCGCGTGGGTCTGCGACTACTACGCCGAGCACGCGGGCGAGTTCCTGCAAGACGAGCGCGTCGGCACCGAACCCGGCGTGGAGAGCTACGTCTCCTACGAACCGCTCGGGCCGGTGCTGGCGGTGATGCCGTGGAACTTCCCCTTTTGGCAGGTGTTCCGGTTCGCCGCGCCGAACCTCACGGCGGGCAACGTCGGCCTGCTCAAACACGCCTCGAACGTCCCACAGTGCGCGACGGCCATCCAAGAGGTGTTCGAGGAGGCAGGCTACCCCGAAGGGGCGTTCACCGCCCTGCTCGTCGGGTCGGACGAGATGGAGACCGTCATCGAGGACGAGCGAATCGAAGCGGTGACGTTGACGGGAAGCGACCGAGCGGGACGCTCGGTCGGCGAAACGGCCGGAAAGAAGCTCAAGAAGACCGTCCTCGAACTCGGCGGGAGCGACCCCTTCGTGGTGCTCCCCGACGCCGACATCGAGGACGCCGCGACGACCGGCGCGCAGGCCCGGTGCATCAACAACGGTCAGTCCTGCATCGCGGCGAAGCGGTTCGTCGTCCACGACGACGTGTACGACGAGTTCGTGGAGCGATTCGCCGAGGAGATGGAGTCGATGACCATCGGCGATCCGATGGACGAGGACACCGACATCGGCCCGCAGGCCCGCGAAGACCTGATGGAAGGCCTCCATGAACAGGTCGAAGAGAGCGTGGAGGCGGGCGCGAGCCTCGAACTCGGCGGCGAACCGCTCGACCGCGAGGGAGCGTACTACCCGCCCTCGATTCTCACCGACGTACCGGACGGCAGCCCCGCCGCGGACGACGAGATGTTCGGCCCGGTCGCGGCGGTGTTCCGAGTCGCCGACACCAAGGAGGCCATCGACCGCGCCAACGACACGAGATTCGGTCTCGGCGCGAGCGTCTGGACGCAGGACGAGGCGGAGGCGAAGCGCGTCGTCCCCGAGATAGATGCCGGGATGGTGTTCGTCAACGAACTCGTCAAATCCGACCCCCGTCTTCCCTTCGGCGGCGTGAAGGACTCGGGTTACGGACGCGAACTCTCCCGGCAGGGGATTCGGGAGTTCACGAACAAGAAGACGGTGTGGGTGACGGACGTGTCGAGCGACGAGGGCGGGGTGGAGTAGTCAGTCGGCGTCCGCCGGGTCGACCACTTTTCCGCTCTCTACGTCAACCCCGACCTGCTCGCACAGATCGGACATCGGACACGCCTCCGGCCCGTCGAGACACGCGGGCGTCCGAGCCGAACAGAACTCCCGACCGAACTGGATGCTCGCGGTGTGCCCGAAGCCGCACTTCTCCGCCGGAACCTCGCGCTCCAGCACCGCCCGAACCTCCTCGTGGTCGGCATCTGCTGGCGCGATACCGAGCCGACGATAGATTCGGTGGACGTGGGTGTCGACCGGAAAGACGCCCGACCGCCCGCCGGAGAAGAGCAGGACGCAGTCCGCCGTCTTCGGGCCGACGCCGTTCATATCGAGCAGGGCGTTTCGCACGTCGCTCGGTTCGCCCTCGGTGACGAACCGGTCGAACCCCTCGGCTCCGCCGTACTCCGCGATGACGTGCTCCCCCGCCTCGACGAGCACCTCGGCTTTCTGGTTATAGAGGCCCGCCGAGCGAATCGTGTCGGCGAGTTCGGCGTGCTCCGCGCAGTCGAGGCTTTCGGCGAGGTCGCCGCCAGCGTACTTCTCGACGAGCGCGTCGTGCGCCGGTTGGCTGGCCACGTCGCTCGTGTTCTGGCTGAGGACGGTTCGAACGAGGCAGGTGAAAGCGTCTTGGCCGCCGTAGGTCTTCTGCCAGTACAACTCGCCGAGTCGGTCGACGACCTCCTCGGCGCGCGTCTCGGCGTCGGCGGGGTCGAACTCGGCGGCGATACCGCCCCCCTCCGCCCCGCCGCTGATGTTGTCGATGGGTTCCGGGTCGTCGCTCATGGACACCGATTACGGCGTCAGGCTATAGAATCCGTCGGTGGTCAACCACGTACCTCGCGCATCCAATCGTTCAGCCTCGCCCGATACGCCTCCTTGTCGACGCGACGCGGCGGGTCGATCTCGCCGAACAGTCGCGCGATCTGCTCGTCGGCCCGTTCGGCGAGCGAATCGTCCACGACAGCCGACTCGCCGGTTCGCTTGGCCGCGACGAGTTCGTCGACCAACTCGGTGTCGCCGAGGGTGTGCGCCGAAAGCTCGTAGATGTCGGCGGTTATCGCGTGCCGATCGATGACGTACTGCGCCCCGAACAGTCCCCGGAGCATGTAGAGGTAGTTCTTCGCGGTCGGGGTGTACGACTCCCGATTTAACTCCAGTCGTTTTCGGTAGTTCGCCTTCTCCATCCCGTAGTACGTTCGCGGCACATCGAGCGGTAGTTCGTCTTCGACCAGTCGCCCGAGCACGTCGAGTTCGGACGGTACCTCGTTCACCACCTCGATACCGTCGAAGACGACCTCCAAGACGTTGAAATTCGCGTCGTAAAGCAACGAACCGAACTTCTTGAGTTCGTAGCTGACGAGGTCGATATCCGCGTCCTCCTCGAATTCCGGAGTAACTTCGCCTTTATTAACGACGATCTGTTCGGCGGGTTCGTCGAGAAGCGCGTACCGCTCACCGTCCGCGAGGTGGAATCCTCTCACGTCCACTCGCCGTCTTCGCTCGGAAATCCGTAGATGTGACTTCCGGCGACGGCGTAGAACGCGGGACGATTCCCTGCGTCGTCGCGTCTAACCGCTCTCTCGACCACTCGTTCGATTCGCTCGGTGTCGTGTTCCACGCCCGTTCTCCGCTTTCCTTGATTCTCCTCGACCTGCCTCGATGAGTCTACGCCTTGACTCGAATCGTCACGACGACCTCTGCACCCTCGCTCAGCGCGGTGACGAGTCCTCGGTCGAAGCCGTCCGCGGCGAACTCGGCACCGACCAAGACGGTTCGGTCGTCCACGTAGTCGCTCGTTCTGCCGACCATACTTCGGTCGCTCTCGAACGCGAACTCGGAAGTGCCACGTCCGGTGACGGTTTCTTCGTGGTCGTCGGCTTCGATGGTGACCGAGATGGTCGCGTCGGGGTCACGGCAGGCGTCCACGAACTCCGGGGCAAAGTCGGCGGGCGCGCGGTCGGCCTCGACGGCGAGGATGCAGTCGCCCGCGGGCGTGAGATAATCGTCGGTCGTCACTTCGAACGTGCTCGCGTGCCGGGCGGTGACGTTCTCGTGTCCGCGTGCGCGAATCGTCTCTTCCATGCTCTACCCTTCGCGCCGAACAACTTCAGGACGGTTACTCGCATCGATTCGTTCGGGTGCCACGCTGGCAGGCTACTTCGTGACGGTGACGGTCACCGCACCGCAGTCGCACTCGTAAGCGCGTCGGGTTCCCCCGGGGGTTTCCATCACGAGCATCAGGTTTGATTCCCGAAGTTCGTGCTCGCACCCGGCCGCTTCGCACTCGCATCGCAGGGTCTCTATCATACGTTCCCGTCCGTGCGCCGACCACGTTAAACCGACCCATCCCCGGAGTGAAAGTGAAAGTGGTCGCCGGCGGTATTCACGGCGGTGTTTGCCAACTTGGTGTTTCATCCCGACGTGCGACAACAATGGCTTGCGATAGCTACGGGATTCTTTATATACCCCCTGGCCGGAGGTATGCTAAGCGTTTCCACGCGTTTCGGGGCGTGTGCTAAGCGTTTCCACAGGTTTCGATGGCACAAGATTTAAATAGCTATGCCGAATATCTGGTAGTACCTGAACGCTTCCGGCGTCACGGTAGAACCGCGCGTCAACCAATGAAACGGGAATATTGTAACCGGCTGGTTGGTAATAGAAGACAGAGAGTAGCGACGCCCGCGTGCGCCGGAGCGGAAGGAACCGAGGTATAACTAAGCATGGTAAGCGTAACAGAAGAGGAACTTCAGAACAAGTCGAAAGGTGAACTCATCAAACTCGCAGGACAGCTCCGCGACCGACGAAACGAGCTGAATCAGAAGGCGAGCAAGCGCGCGTCCAACCGCGACGAACTCAACGCAAAGACGCGCGAGAAGGTGGACGAAGCGCAGGAACACCGCGAGAAGCGCGACGAACTGAACGAGCAGGTTCAGGAACACAAGAAACAGCGCAATGAACTCAACGCCGAGGCAAACGAGCTGTTCGAGCGCGTCGAAGAGCGGAAATCGGATCTCGAATTGGACGAGGGAAAGGACTTAGAGCAGCTCAAGAAGGAGATCGAGGAGCTCGAGTTCAAACAGCAGACCGAAGTGCTCTCCACCGAGGATGAGCGCGAACTCATCGAGAAGATCGAGGCCAAGCGCGACGAGTACCAGCAGCGCAAGGAGAAGCTCGACCAGAGCGACGACTTGGAAGAACTCGTCGAAGAAGCCGAGGAAGTTCGCGCCGAGGCGAGCGAGCACCACGAGAAGGTGACGGAACTCGCTGACAAGGCCCAGCAGCACCACAACAACATGATCGAGGCCTACCGCGAGGCCGACGACATCCGCGACGACGCCGACGAGATGCACGAGAGCTTCGTGGAAGCGCAGGAAGCCGCCGACCAGCACCACGAGGACTTCGTGCGCGTCCAGAAGCGCCTGCGCGAACTCGACAAGAAAGAGGAGAAAGAGCGCAAGTCCGAGAAGGCCAAGGAACGCGAAGAGGCCAAGAAGGAAGCCGAGGAGATCTACCAGCAGTTCAAGGAAGGCGAGACCCTTGACACGGAAGACCTGATGAAGCTCCAGAAGACGGGGCTGCTGTAAGCTCGATTCTACTGTCTCTCTTTTAGCGAACGTTTAACGGCGTCGACCGCTCACTCGTGGGTATGGCAAACGGAGACGCATCCGACGGCGATAGCCGCGCCGCGCGTAGAACGTTCGTGCTCGTCGCCGTACTGCTCACGGTCGCGGTCGCGTGGTGGCTGTTCGTCGTCACGCCGGACTCGTTCGCGGAACTGCTCGGCGTCGTGTTCGTCCTCGTCGTCGGACTGTTCGGCGCGCGATTCGCCGCCCGAATCGCGGCCCGACGCTATCCGGACTACGATGTGGCCGAGGTCGCCGTGGAAGGGCCGATAAGCAGGAGCGGACGCGGGCCGGTTCCCTCGTCGGTCGGTACGCCGGCCGACGACGTCGTCGAGCAGATAGAACGGGCGGACGACGACTCCAACGCGAAGGCGCTGTTGCTCCGACTGAACACCCCCGGCGGCGAGGTCGTCCCGAGCGACGACATCCGACTCGCCGCGCAGCGATTCGACGGTCCGACCGTCGCCTACGCGACCGACGTGTGCGCGAGCGGCGGCTACTGGATCGCCAGCGGGTGCGACGAACTGTTCGCCCGGGACGCCAGCCTCGTCGGGAGCATCGGAGTTATCGGCTCGCGGGTGAACGCCGCCGACTTGGCCGACAAACTCGGCCTCGCCTACGAGCGACTCGCGGCGGGCAAGTACAAGGACGCGGGCGTCTCGCTGAAGGAGATGGGTGACGATGAGCGCGACTACCTGCAGGGCATCATCGACGGGTTCTACGAGGATTTCGTCGAGCGCGTGGCGGCGGGGCGCGACATCGACCCCGCCACGGTGCGCGAGACGGAAGCCCGCGTCTACCTCGGCGACGACGCCCGCGAACTCGGCCTCGTGGACGAACTCGGCACGCGCGAGGACGTGGAGGATCGAATCGCCGAGCGACTGGACGTAGACGAGGTGTCGGTACAGGAGTTCGAACCCCGCCGCGCCCTGCGCGAACGATTGAACGTCGGCGCGCAGGGCGTCGCGTACTCGTTCGGCGCCGGCGTGGCGAGCGTGTTCGGGGACGAGCGGGACGGCGTGTGCGGGTTCGAGTTCCGAGTTCGATAGGGGGTCTCCGTCGAGCGTTCGAGGTACTGGGTCGTCCCAAGCCATGGAGATCGTTCGTCGGGTCTCGCTGCGAAGGATTAGCCGGTCAACTCTTCGATGAGCGCCAGTTCGGTTTCGCGCGCAGGGCCGAGCTCCTCGCCCGTGCGTCCCGATCCTGCGTGCTCCTCGACGGTTCGGGAGAACGCGTCCGCAAGCGGCGTCGACTCCCAGCCGAGGCGCGCCAGTTTCTCGGTCGAGACGACGGCGGGTGACGGCGTGTAGAGCGGGAAGTCCGTCGGCGAGAGGTCGCGCCGGGCCAGTTCGCGCTCGCTAGCGTGGACGAGTTCGAGGTCAGTGTCGAAGGCGTCCGCCGCGAGTTCCAGCGACCGGTCTAGCGACACCGTCTCCCGGTCGGCGACGTTGTATGCTTCGCCGGGAGCACCTCGATCCGCGAGGATTCGGAGCGCTCGTGCGCCGTCGACCGCGTACAATTGGTGGAGTAAGCTACTTCCATCGCCCGGAACCAGGACGCGGTCGAACGTCGCCACGCGGTGGAGCCAGTAGTCGAACCGCTCCGTGTAATCGTGCGGACCGTAGATGAGCATGGGGCGGGCGACGAGCGCGTTCACCCCCTCGTTGGCGGCGGCGAAGCAGACGCGGTCGAACTTTGCTTTGCGCGGGCCGTAGGTCTCCATGGACTCGTCTTCGGCCTGTTTTTCGGAACATTCGTGGAGCGGCGTCTCCTCGCGCATCGGAACCGGGTTCTCGGCGTACGCGCTCCCGCTGGAGACGTAGACGTAGGCGTCCACGTCGGCGAACAGCTCCGTGGCGGCTTCGATCTGACGCGGGAACATCCCGCAGAAATCGATGACGACGTCCGATTCGACCGCGTCGCGGGCGTCGACGAGAGCTTCGCGGTCGTTCCTGTCGCCCCGGTAGTTCGAGACGCCCTCGCGGTCGACGAACGGGTCGCCGGACTCCCCGCGAGTGAACGTCGTCACGTCGTACCCGTGCGAGAGGAGTTCCTCGACGGTCTGGCGACCCATAAATCGCGTCCCGCCAACGAGCAGTGCGCTATTCATGTCCCTCTTCGACCGCGAGTCACGATAAAGATACGAGAAACGACGCGTTTCGGGCGAGAATTCGAACGCTCACGAACGGTTCGACTCCGCGCGCTTATCCCCCGCCGTCGACTATCCCGGAGTATGGCGACCGAATCGGGAACCCACGAGTATCGCACGGAGCACGGCGACGAGTTCGGGCGCACGTACTTCCGCCGACTCGGCGACTGCGCGGTGTCGAGCGTCGGCCTCGGAACCTACCTCGGCAACCCGACCGACGAGGTGGACGCGGCGTACCGCGACGCCATCACGACGGCGCTCGAAGGCGGTATCAACGTCGTGGACACCGCCATCAACTACCGCTGTCAGCGAAGCGAGCGCACGGTCGGTCGGGCCATCAAAGACGCCGAGGTCGACCGCGACGCCGTCTTCGTCGCCACGAAAGGCGGCTTCGTCCCGTTCGACGGCGAGCGACCCGAGAATCCGGGCGCGTTCGTCAAGGAGGAGTACGTCGACACCGGTCTCGTCGACCGCGACGACCTCGTGCGCGGGAGCCACTGCATCGCGCCGGAGTACATCGACGACCAACTCGACCGGTCGCTCGACAACCTCGGACTGGACGCCGTCGACTGCTACTACGTCCACAACCCCGAGACGCAACTGCTCGAAACGTCGCGCAAGGAGGTGTACGACCGACTCGAAGCCGCCTTCACCCGACTCGAAGAGCGCGCCGCCGAGGGCGACATCCGGCACTACGGCGTGGCGACGTGGACGGCCTTTCGAGTTCCGAAGAGCCACGACGATTACCTCTCGCTCCGGGAAGTCGTCTCGCGCGCCCGAAAGGCCGCGAAGGCGGCGGAGAACACAACGACCCACTTCCGCGTGGTGCAACTCCCCTTCAACGTCGTCATGGCCGACGCTTTCACCGTCGAATCGCAGGATGGCCCGGAGGGAGAACAGAGCGCGCTCTGGTTCGCACAGGAGGCTGGACTGAACGTGATGACCAGCGCGAGCATCGCGCAGGGCAGTCTCGCCGAGGAACTCCCCGAGGACGTGGCGGCGCAACTCGACGGCGACACGACCGCCCAGCGCGCCATTAACTTCGCTCGGAGCGCGCCCGGCGTGACCTGTTCGCTGGTCGGCGCGAGCGACCCGAACCATGTCCGAGAGAACCTCGACGCCGGGCGTTTCGACCCGATGGGTGCGAACGCGTTCGACGCGGTCTTCGAGTGAAGCGAACTACAGCACCTTCCACTCGCCACTCTTCTTGTACATCAACAACACGCCGGGTGTCGAGGTCATCACCTTCTCGAAGCTCTGGGAGATGCGAACGAGTGGCAAGCAATAACGCCTTCTTTGCCCGTTTCGGAAGCTTTGACTGTTGACTCCAGAAACATTCGGGCGTGTCCCGTGGACGCCTCTTCGCGTCGCTCAGCTCGATGGTCTTCCTGGTCAACTTCGCCCGCGTGGTGTTCGCGCCCCTCCTCGAACCGCTCAAGGCCGCGTTCGGCGTCGGCGACGCTACGGTCGGTCTCGTCGCCACTATGGTCTGGCTCGGGAGCGCGCTCCCGCGAATCCCGACTGGCTACCTGCTCACCCGCGTTCCGCGGCACCACGTCGTCCTCGGTACGGGCGTCGTGCTGACCAGCGCGGCCGCCTTCACCGCGCTCGCGGACTCCATCCCGATGCTCGGCGCGGGCGCGTTCCTGATGGGCGCCTCCAGCGGCGCGTACTTCATCGCCGCGAATCCGCTGGTGAGCGAACTCTACCCCGACCGCGTCGGTCGGGCCCTCGGAATCCACGGCACGGCCAGCCAACTCGCCGCGGTCGCCGCCCCCCTGTTCGTCGGTGTAGTGCTGGCGACGACCGGTTGGCGAAGCGTCCTCGGCCTGCTGGCGGTCGTCGCCGCGCTCACGACGGTCGTCTTCGTCGTCGTCGCGCGGCGGTCGAACCTCCCCGAAGCGGGGGCGGCCGACCGCGACCTCTGGACGGCGTTTCGCCGTCAGTGGCCCATCATCCTGAGCGGCGTCGCCATCATCGGCGCGACGGGATTCGTCTGGAACGGCCTGTTCAACTTCTACCCGACATATCTTCGCGCGGAAGGTCTCGCGCCCGGAACTGCGAACCTCATGCTCACCGTGACCTTCGCCGCGGGCGTCCCGGCGTTCTGGCTCACCGGGCGACTCGCGGATCGGCTACCGCACGTCCCGCTCATGCTCGCCATCCTCGCCGCGTTCATCGCCTGTCTGCTGGCCGTGACCGCGGCCCGGAGCGTCGTCGCGTTCGTCGCGGTGTCGATAGTGCTCGGCTACGTCGTCCACAGCATCTTCCCCGCGCTCGACACCTACCTGCTGGACTCGCTCCCGGACGAGAACCGTGCCAGCGCGTACGCCCTCTACAGCGGTATCATGATGGTCTTCCAGGCGGCGGGGAGTTCGGTCGTCGGCGCACTGACGGACGCGGGATTTGCCTTCGACGAGGTATTCCGGACGTTCGCGCTCGGCCTGCTCGCCATCCTCGCGGTGCTCGTCGTCCTCCACCACGTAAATCGCCTACCGACCGAAGCGGCGACGAGTTTAGAGGAGGGGACGGGATAAATTACGTCGCTGACGGATCGGCGCGAGAAGTGCGGTTCCGTCGTGGCCGGTTTCGGCGACGAACCGTCGGTTCGTTCCGTCGACCTCGTTCTCTTTCTCAACAGTAAGTCTCCCGGTTACACGAACGCACATTTGATTAGCCTCCTGTACCTCTGAGTAACGTACTCAGGGTTCGCCGCCCGGAGGATAGCACGATGCCACCATCAGATTCAGACGAACGCGACGAGGACGAACGCGAACCGTCCGATTCGACCACCCACGACGATTCGCGGCGTCGAGGTTCGGGCGTTCGGCTCGAAATCGGACTTCGACCGGTGACGGATTTGCTGAAAGGACTCGTCGACGCGGACGTTTCGAACTCGCCCCCCGAACCGGGCGACGGGCGAGACGACGAACACCGGCATCGAACGAACCGCGAACCGACGCCTCGGTGGTCGAAGCCGATCAAGGTGCGCAGGAAGCGAGCGCGGGCGGAGTCGGACGCTCCGCGACACGAGTCCGATTCGTATTACGTCACCACCCATCGTTCGGACGACGGAGTGACCATCGTCGCCGATCTGCCCGGCGTCGACGAGGACGACCTCTCCATCGGACTCGCCAAGGATTCGAACGCATTCGTCATCGCGGTGCGCGGAACTGTCGTCAGGAGTGTCTCGCTCCCCTGGAACCGCGCCGCGGTGAGTAGGGCTCGGTTCAACAACGCCGTCCTCGAGGTTCGTCTCCATCCGCTTGACGACGCGGACGACGCGGGCGATTCGGTCGAAGGATAGCGCCCGTCATTCCACGGTCGAGCGCCGGCCGAATCGGCCGGCGATCGGTTCGAACGTCTCCGCCCGAGAGCGGACGAACAGGTATCGTTCTCTTCTGCCGACTTCACGCCCTTTTTCTTCCCCCTCTTCCAAGCCCCTGTCAATGGAGTACGTGCAGGAGCGGGTGACGACGCTTCACGACCTGACGGGCCGGGTTCCCGACGCCCCGACCGACAGCGCCGCGGTCGTCGTGCCGATGACCGAGCGCGAACATCGGTCACGAACCGCCGGGCGCGTCCTCTCGGAACTCGAAGCGGTCGGCCCCGGTCGCGTCGTCGTCCCGCTTCGCGCGCCGCCCGAACGCGTGGGGGCCGTTCACCGCTGGCTCTCGGAGTTCGACCTGCCGCTCACGGTGCTCTGGTGCAACAGCCCTCGCGTCGTGCGCCTGCTGAAGCGACACGGTTTGAACGGCGACGCTGGCAAGGGCCGCGACGTGTGGCTCGCGCTCGGCGTCGCGGCCGCGGAGTCGGAGTTCGTCGTCTGCCACGACGCCGACGCGAAGACCTACGGCGCGGAGACTGTCCCGCGACTGCTCGCGCCGCTGGCGTTCGGATTCTCGTTCGCTAAGGGGTATTACGCCCGCGTCGAAGACGAACGACTGTACGGTCGCCTCTTCCGACTCTTTTACGCGCCGCTCGTCCGGGCGCTTCGGGAGGCGCACGACGCGCCCGTTCTCGAGTACCTCGACGCCTTCCGGTACGCGCTGGCGGGCGAGTTCGCCGCGACCGCCGACCTCGCCGCGTCCCTGCGAATCGAGCGCGACTGGGGGCTGGAGGTCGGAACGCTCGGCGGGGCGTTCGAACGCGCCGGTTTCGACGGGAGCGCGCAGGTCGACCTCGGCCGATACGAACACAACCACCGAACCGTCTCCGGGCCGGGAGGCCTCTCGGCGATGAGCGAGGGGGTCGGACGCGCACTACTCCGGGTGTGCGAAGCGCACGGCGTCGAACCGACCTACGAGACGCTCCCCGAACGCTACCGGACGACCGCGCAGGGCTTCGTCCGTCGGTACGCCGCCGACGCCGCGTTCAACGGACTGCGGTACAACGCTACGGCGGAGCGCGAACAGGTCGAGACGTACGCCGAAGCGATCGAACCACCCGAAGCCGTCGAATCACAGGAAAGCGGCGCAGTGCTTCCGGCGTGGACGGACGCCCCCGTCGACCCCGAGGAGGTTCGGACGGCGGCGTCCCCGACCCTGCGCGAACGCCAACACTGATATCGGTGGCCCGACGCTTCCCGATAATGAGCAAGATGAAGGACGAACTCGCCGGGGTGGTGGATTTGTTTGGAGCCCTCACGCGCGACGAGCTAGCCGAGGCGCTCGCGGAACTGGCGTTCAAACAGGGTAAAGCGGTGGACGAATCGGCGCTCGAGACCGTCATTGAGGACGCCGTGACGGACTACTACCTCGTCGAAGCCGACGCCGACGGGGAACGGGTGCTCGTTCCCGGCCCGGTCGCGTTCCCCTCGATGCCCAAGAACGGCGAGGACTTACCGCACATCATGGACGTGCCGGAGCGAAGCGTCGACCAGGAGGGACTCGGCGACCGCGTCAAAGAGCGCCTCGAAGCGGAGGCCGAAACGGTCGGCGGGGGCGACGAGGAGCGCGCGAGCTACCTCATCGACGTGAGCTACGACCTCGAAGCGTGGTCGCCGGTCGAGGCGGACGACGTGCGCTCGCGGTTGGACGAATCGACCGGCGACCGGGCGAGTTAAGGGCGAACGGAGCAATCAATGGGCATGAACCTCGGTCGGGTGGCCGACCACGAACCGCGGTCGATCACGGACGAAAAGCGCAACGCCGCCGTGCTCGTGCCGGTCGTCGCCCACGAGGACGGACACCACCTCCTGTTCACGAAGCGGGCCGACCACCTCGGCGAGCACCCCGGCCAGATGAGCTTCCCCGGCGGGGGCCGGGAGCCGGGCGACGACGACCTCTGGCAGACCGCGCTCCGAGAGGGGTACGAGGAGATCGGCCTCCGGCCCGACGAACCCGAACTCGTCGGACGACTGGACGACATCCGGACGATAACGAACTACGCCGTGACGCCCTTCGTCGTCCGGATTCCCGACCGGGAGTACGACCCCGACGAGCGCGAGGTGGCCGAGATCGCCGTCCTCCCCGTGGCCGGACTCACCGACCCGACGAACTACGAAAACGAGCGGCGCGACCACCCCCACTATGGCGACATCGTCATCCACTTCTTCCACGTCGACGGCTACACCGTCTGGGGCGCGACCGGACGCATCTTGGTGCAGTTGCTGGAGTTGACCACCGACTGGCGCGCGCCAGAGCGGATAGATCGGTACGTCGATACCGACCCCGACTTGGGGTAGGAATGTGGGGGTGAGTCCGGCATTCTCGCGGTGAAACTGTGCTGTTCGTGCTTGTAGCGATGACCGTACGGAACGTTTTTCGGACGCTCCGTTCGGAACAGCGCTGGTGTTAGAATTGTGTCCGCGAACGCCCCCGGACGAATACGCGACTTCGACTCTTCGAGTACCGCGAACCATTCCGGCGCATGCGCCGGCAGGCTCGAGGGTTCACCGCCGAGGGCCTGACTGGCAAGCGCGCGAGGGATGAGTATCACAGGGAGCGGGAGCGACTGAGAAACGCAATCGGTTGGGGAGGACGGGGGGCGGTGGCGGTTTGGGGTGGGACTGAAAGGGGCCGCTGCGACGACCGAGCAAGCGCGAACGCCCAGGGCGTTCGAAGTCTACACCAAAACAGTCGGACTCGATCTGAATCTACCCACCACTGTTCGTAGCGAACGTCCGAATACGTTTGAGAACGACGATACCCCACGTCGCACTCGTTGCCGTCGCCGACAACCTTTTGCCCGCAACCGAACTACGGAGAGGCACATGGTCGCACAGACGATGGATCGCGTTCCGCGAGTACAGTAGACGACTAGTTCTGAGTGCGGGAGTTGAACGCAGATGCTGACCAGTAACTACGCCGTCGCGCGCACGGGGCTCGACGCCGCCGCGCTGAAGCCTGCGGAGTGCGACGTGCGCCGCGCGCTGGAGTTGCCATTCGACGCCGTCACCGTCGACTACGAAGGGCGCGAGCACCTCCCCGACACCGAAACGCTGGCCGAGTTGGTGGCCGAGAAGGACGTTCGCCTGACGGTACCCGTCCGGGCCGACGGCTTCGACCCCCTCGGCGACGACTCGCTTTACGACCGACTGCCGGAGGGCGTGAAGACGGTGCTCGTCGCCGGGCATCCCGCCTACCTCACCGAGGGCGAGCGACGGCGGGCTATCGCACCACGATTCGGGGCGGCGCTCGACCGCACACCCGACGCGTGGGTCGGGACGGAAGGCGTCGAGCGAGTGGCCGCCGCCACTGGCGCGGCGCAGTTCGAACTCCTCACGCGTTCGACCGCCCGCGACCTGCGGGCGCTCCGGGCCGCCGGCTTCGACGGTACTATCGCGGTGTACGCGCCGACCGTCCTCACCAGCGACGAGGACGCCATCCTCGACGCCGTCGGCGCGTACGTCGCCCGGCGAAAGCCCGTCGCGCGGGCACTCCCCGAGACCGCCCAGCCAGATGCTCGCGCAACGGGACGCGCCCGCGAGGTGCTCTCGGCGGCGAGCCGGGACTTCGCGCTCGTCGGCGCGGTGGACGAGATCGGCGAGCAGGTCGCGGGGCTGAAGAACGCCGGTGCGGACTGCGTGGTCGGCTACCCCGCAAGAGGCGTCGAAGCGTTCCTCGACTGAGCGTCGGTCTCCTTCTCGCGTTCGCCGCGACACCCAGTTTGAAATACCGTGAACGCAATCCCCAGTCCATGAGTCTGCTCCACGAACACACGACCACGACGGCGGCGGACGCCCTGGACGACGCGGAGGTCGCACTGCTGCCGACCGGAAGCGTCGAACAGCACGGACCGGCCTTGCCGCTGGGAACCGACTTCATGGCGGCGGAAGCGGTCGCGCGCAGCGTCGCTGACCGCGGAAACGTCGTCCGTCTCCCGACGGTTCCGGTCGGCGTGAGCGAACACCACCGCCAGTTCGACGGAACGCTCTGGACCGACCCGGCGACGTTCGAAGACTATGTCGCGGACATCGTCACCAGCTTCGCCAGCCACGGCGTGAAACGGGTCGTCGTCGTGAACGGTCACGGCGGTAACAGCGGCGCGCTCCAGCGCGTCGCGCGCCGCCTCCGACGCGAGGAAGTCGCCTTCGCCGTCCCGTGGAACTGGTGGGGCGGCATCGGCGACGTGCTCGAAGATGAGTTCGGGACGGGAATCACTCACGCCGACGAGATCGAGACGAGCATGATACTCGCCGTCGCGGAAGACCTCGTTCGGGAGGCAGCGCTCGCGGAGGCGGAAGCGGGCGCGGGCGGTGCGTGGGGCCACGACGTTCACGGCGCGAACGTCGGCTTCGACACCATCGATTTCTCCGACAGCGGCGTCGTCGGGCGCCCGACCGAAGGTTCGCGCGAGGCGGGCGACCGACTGCTCTCGGCCTCTAGCGAACAACTCGACGCGCTGGTCGAGTGGCTCGCCGAACAGAACGTCGCCGACCTCTGGCCGCAGGAACACCGATGACCGTCGCAATCGTCGGCGGCGGCGCGGTCGGCGTGACGGCGGCCCACGACCTCGCGGTGCGCGGCGCGGACGTGGTGCTGTTCGAGAAGGGCGAGATTCCGAATGCGGACGCGAGCACGGAACGGGCCGCGGGCGTACTGTACGACGCGTTCGCCGCACCCGAAGACGCGCGCGTCGGCGACCGAGCCATCGAGCGATTCCGCGAGTTTTCCGGCACGGGAGGCTTCGAGTTCGAGGAGACGCCTTACGTCTGGTTCGCCCGAGACGGTGACGATAAACGCGCGGAGGCCATCCGCGATCAGGTGCCGCGGATGCGAGAACAGGGTCGGGACGTGTCGCTCATCGACGCCGAGGAACTGGCCGACCGCTATCCCGCGCTGAACGCGGACGACGTGGGCGTCGCCGCGATCGCCCGAAACACGGGACGAACCGACCCCGGTAGCTACGCGCGGGCGATGGCCGAGGAAGCGGAGAAGGCGGGCACAGAAGTACGAACCGGCGTCGAGGCGCGCGTTCGAACCGACCCGCCTCGCGTGCTCACCGAGGACGGCGAAGAAGCGTTCGACGCGGTGGTCGTCGTGGCGGGCGCGCACACGAAGCGCGTGCTCGCGGACGCCGGAATCCCCGTCGCGCTCAAACCCTACCGAGTACAGGCGCTCACCTGCGAGTTCGAGCGGAGCGTGCCGATGGTGTACGACGCCACCGAAGGCTACTACTTGCGCCCGCATCCGGAGGGCCTGTTGGCGGGCGACGGCACGGAAGCGGTCGAGAGCGATCCGGACGAGTGGACGCGGGAGGGCGACGCAGAGTTCCGCGAGGCGATGGAAGCGCGTCTCGCACACCGCCTCGATTTCGGGTCGGAGGTCGATTCCGGGCCGACCGTCGAACGCGCGTGGGCCGGGCTCTGTAACGCCACGCCCGACTACGACCCGCTCCTCGGCAAGCTCCGGTCTGGTCTCTACGTCGCGGCGGGGTGGCAGGGCCACGGGTTTATGCGCGCGCCGGCGCTCGGTGAGGCGGTTGCGAAGGACGTGCTCGGCGAGGGCGGGATTCCGGAGTTCGACCCGACGCGGTTCACCGGCGACGAGGAGTTCGACATCATAGAAGGGATGGCCGTGGAGTAGATTCGGTCGTCGCTACTTCGCTTTCGGTACGTACACTTCGAGCGCCCCCGAGTCGGTCAGTGTCGCCGTCGAGCGTTTCGCGTCCACCTCGGCGTCCGCGGGAAGTTCGACGCGCCCGTCGAGCGACATCCCCCGACCGGGGAACACCATCTCGAAGCCCTCGTGGAAATCGCGGAAGCGGTCGATTCGGACCAGCACCGCACCCTCGGCGAACCGAACCTGGACGTCGCTCCCGGTCGCGCCCGCCGCGTCGAAGACGACGAGGTAGGCGTCCTCGCTTTCGAGCAGGTCGGACGGAATCGGTCGCTTCTCCTGTACCTTGCTCGCGGCGCGACCGACGCGCTCCGCGACCGCCGTCACGGTCGAGCGGCCGAGGTTCCGGAGCGTCATAGTTCGATGGCTTCGAGACAGTCGGTTCCGGCGCAGTACGGACACTGGAAATCGCTCACACCGATATCATCGGGCATGTCGTAGGTGTAGTGTAACTCGAACATATCGAGTTCGCAATCGCCGTCCGTACATTTCACTTCGAGCGTCGCGGGCATGGGCGGCAGTACGTTCCGGACGAAAATAAACGCGTGGACTTCGGCTCTACCCGACTCTCCAGTCGTTCGTTGGCATCCTCCATCTTTCGTTCGCTGGAATCGTCGTTACTGCAGAGTCGCTAGCTGTTGCCGACTCCCGTGAAACCGCCACCGCACCTCGAACCTCCCCAACCTCCTCGCTCTTTCGTCGCTCGTCCCTCGTGCGCGTCCTCGCACGCGCCGGGGTGGATAACGGCTGGTGGGGAGAAAAACGAGTGTAGTCACCGTTTTACCTGTCGAGCGGCAAAATTGGTGTATGACCGACCCCGCGACCCTCGACGTGACGCTCGTGGACGGCTACGTCGACGAACCGGCGCACTTCGGCGTGCCGCCGTACCTCTCGACGTATCCGCGGTACACCGCCGGGGCGCTCGTGGACGCGGGGGTGCCCGAGGAGCGGATCACGTACTACACCGTCGACGAACTGCGCGAGGACAACGCGAAGTGGGGCGACGTGGCCGACGCCGACCTGTTCGTCTACATCGGCGGGATGACCGTCCCCGGCAAGTACGTCGGCGGGACGCCCGCCGAACCGGACGAGGTGCGGAAGATGGCGTGGACCGCCGACGGAACGAGTTTGATGGGCGGTCCCGTCAAGTTCGGCGTCGGCGAGGAGAACGCCGGAGGGACGGAGACGGCGCGCGACGACCTCGATTTCGACTTCGTGGCGAAAGGCGACGTGGAGGCCGCAGCCTTTGACTTGGTGGAGAGCGGGCTGGAAGGCTTCGGCAACCGGATGCGCGACAACGCGGAGATAGACCGCTGGGCCGAGACGGGTGCGTTCGTGGTCGAGCAGCATCCGAACCACCCCGACTACCTCATCTGCGAGATGGAGACTTCACGAGGCTGTCCGTATCGGTGTTCGTTCTGCACGGAACCGCTGTACGGCAACCCCTCCTTCCGCGAACCGGAATCAGTCGTGGCGGAGGTCGCGGGACTCTACGACCGAGGTGCCCGGCACTTCCGCCTCGGGCGACAGGCCGACATTCTCGCCTACGGCGGCGACGGTGAGAAGCCGAACCCCGACGCCCTACGGGAACTGTACGGCGGCATCCGCGAGGTGGCTCCGGACCTCGGGACGCTCCACCTCGACAACATGAACCCCATCACCGTGGTCGAGTGGCCCGAACTGTCGCGGGAGGGGATTCGCGTCATCGCCGAGCACAACACGCCCGGCGACACCGCCGCGTTCGGCCTCGAATCGGCCGACCCCGTCGTCCAGGAGGAGAACAACCTGAACGTCACGAGCGAGGAGTGCTTCGAGGCGGTGAAGATCGTCAACGAGGAGGCGGGGTGGCGACCCGGAGAGCGTCGGCGCGACGCGCCGACGTACGGTCCCGACGCCGAGAATCGACTGCCGAAGCTCCTGCCCGGCATCAACCTCCTTCACGGGCTGAAAGGCGAGCGCCGGGAGACGTTCGACCACAACCGAGAGTTCCTCCGACGCGTGTACGACGCCGGGTTGATGCTTCGTCGGGTGAATATCCGGCAGGTGATGGCCTTCTCCGGCACCGAGATGAGCGAGGTCGGCGCGGACATCGCCCACGACCACAAGAAGCTGTTCAAGCGATACAAGCGCGAAGTGCGCAAGGAGATCGACAATCCGATGCTCCAGCGCGTGACCCCGCCGGGAACCGTGTTACCGAACGTCCACCTCGAATACCACAAGGACGGGCGAACCTTCGGGCGACAGCTCGGCACCTACCCCCTGCTCGTCGGGATTCCGGGCGAGCGCGAACTCGGCCGAACCATCGACGTGGCGGTCGTCGACCACGGCTATCGCTCCGTCACCGGGGTTCCCTACCCTCTTGACGTGAACAGCGCGACGATGGACGAACTCACCGCGATTCCCGGATTAGGAAAACAGCGCGCCGGAAACGTCATCGTCAACCGCCCCTACGAGACGCCGGACGACCTCGCCGAGACGGTGGACGTGGATCTGAGCAAGTTCGCCTCGGCGGACGAACCGAGAAGCGCGGACTGACGACGACACCGCCAGCGACACAACCGCCGGAAGATCGGCGAACGACACGGTTTTCGGGAGTCAGCAATCGACGCAACCGCCGGAAATCAGAGGCAACGCGGCCGCTAGAAAGTGAGCAGTTCTATCGCGAGTGAGGAGTGAAACGACGAACGAGCGGGCCGAGGACCGAATGGAGCTGGGAAGAGCGAAGCTCTTCCCACGCGAACTGAAAGAGGAGTGCTTTTGGTCGAGCTTTCACAGGGAGACTGCCAGCGACCGTGCCGCGCGGCACGGTCGCTGACCCTCGACCGTCGTAAAAGATCGTGTTAGAACTCCTCTTCGATGATTTCGCCGACGGCGAAGTTCGATTTCACTTCCGTGATTTCGACCTTCACGCGCTCGCCGATCTCCGCGCCGGGGACGATGATGACGTAGCCCCGTTCGACGCGTGCGATGCCGTCGCCCTGCTTTCCGATATCCTCCACTTCGACGTAGCGGATTTCGCCGGCTTCGACGGGTGGCTGTGGCTCCGACGAAACCGTGTTGGTGTTGGTCGTGCTGTCGTTCGCGGTGGCTGTCTGGCTTTCTTCCGATTCGACTTCCGTTTCGCGCGAGATGAGCGCGACGCGGTAGGTTTCTCCCGGTTCGACCGACCCCGTGTCGATTTCGCGTCGTGGGACGGTGACGACGTACTCGTCGCCCTTCATAGTAACATCAGCGCTGAACAGACACAGGAGTTTGTCAGAGATTTCCAAGGGTCGTAGACCTCCAGTTGATACCAAGTAGTCAACCATTAAAGAATTATCGAACACGAGCTTTTGCTGCGGAAGTGCACCTTCGGCGCGCCTCCTGGCAAAAGTTCGACCAAAAGCACCGGAAGATGTTCCTGCTCGCTGCGCTCCGCGAGCTACGACTTCCGAGCCGTTCGTTCGCTTCGCTCACGAAGACCTTCTTCACCCCCTCCGTCGCTCCCTTGGGGGTTCGTCGGCCTGGAAAATCGAAGATTTCCGGTGAATAGGCCAGTCTCTAGCGGCTGTGTCACCGGCAGTCTTCCGGTGGTTCGTGTCGTCGGCAGACTTCCGGCGGTTGGTCGGCTCGTCGTTCCGGCGGTCGCGTCGCCCGCCTATCGCTCGCGCTCTCTTCGTTCGCGCTCGCTTCTACCCTCCCGTCTCGTACTCGGTTCCGTCGGGACTCTTCGCACCTTCGGAGTCGTAGACGACGACGTCGCCCTCCTCCGGATTCGCGTACTCGTAGTTGTCTCGCACGCCGATAGCCTCTTCCAGTTCGCGGACGGCGCGGGTTTTCAGGGTCTCCGCGAGGTCTTCGGCGTGCTCGCGGTCGATGTCCCGCCCGAGGCCTTCGCACTCGTGAGCGCGGACGACACCGGACTCGTCCACCGCCTCGCCCATCGGTTGGCTCGTGCTGCCCAGCGCCACGCTGAAGGGGTAGGTCTGGCAGATGAGCGGGCGGTCGGGATGCACTGAGCACGCGCCCACGCCGTCGTCCTCCTCGTAGAACCGACAGTCGCCGCAGTCGTCGGTCTGAAGCGCCCACTCGAACGTTTGGCCCGTCCCGTCCGTCAGGCCGTAGGGCATGGGTCGCGCCACGTCGCGGAAGTCGTACCCCGTTTCGGCCTGCAACTCGCGCACCTCGTCCGGAAAGACGGTGGCGGTGTGAGGGTCGTCCGCTTCGCTCTTGCAACACGCCCCGCAGCGCGTACACTCGAATCCGATATCCTCGATAGCGTCCGCGAGGTCGGACGCGTCGAGGGCTTTAGCGCGCTCCAGTTCGGCTTCGAGACTCTGCACGGACGCTAGTTCGCGTCGGCAGGGAAAGTCATTGCGGCGCGGCGCGCTCGCCGTCCCACGCCACGTCTCCCTCGACCGCTAGCTTTTCCAAGTGGGCGGCGACGGTTCGCTCCGCGAACTCCCTGACGGCGGAGATATCCTTGTCGTACACTTCGTCCGTCACCTCGGCGACGGTGCGCGCACCGCCGTGAACCGCGGCGCGAACCTGTTTCTCCCGGGCGAGTCGGTGGTCGATGACCCGCCGAATCGTCTTCCGAGGATGGTCGATGACCGGGCCGTGTCCGGGATAGAGGACGTCCGGGTTCCGGGCGTACAGTCGCCGGAGCGAGGTTAGATAGGCGCGTAGGTCGCCCTCCCCGGCGGCGACGACGACGCTTCCCTCCGCGACTACGAGGTCGCCGGAGATTATCTCGTCGCCGGTCGAAAACGAGACATGGTCGGGGGCGTGCCCCGGCGTTTCGAGGACGGTCAGCGGGCCGACCGTCGTTCCTTCGCGGAGGGTTCGGTCGGGGGCGATTCCGGTGAGTGCCTCGAAACGGTTTTCGCGCCCCGCTCGCGCCCAGACGGTCGCGTCGCAGGCGTCGGCGTAGTGGGCGACCCCGCCGACGTGATCTGGGTGGGTGTGGGTCACGAGGACGTGGTCGACGCCGTCGGCCGCGCGGTCGAGTTCGTCCGTCCTGCCGGCGGGGTCGACGAGGACGTTTTCGACTATGTAGGCGTTCGTCGCCCCGTGCGGGGAGAGCGTGTCGGTCGGGACGGGGATGGGGTTCATGCACGGGGTGACGAACCCCACCGGGAAAGGGCTCACGCCATCGTCGTCACTTGCGAGGGGGTGAGAGTCGTGAGAAGGATCATACGGAAGACGGACGTTCAGTCGTTCAGAAGGTAGACCTGCTTTCGCGCATCGCGGAAACTGTGGCGCGAGACGACGAGATCCTGGTCTTCGAGGCGGGTCAGCGCGTAGCGGACGGTTCGGTCGGGGAGGAGCGACTCTTCCGCGAGTTGGCCTTGCGTCAGCGGTTCGCCAGTCTCTAGCACCTTTGCCACGAGCTTGGCGCTGGGGGGTAGCTCCCTGAGTCGTTCGCGGAACTCGCCCGCCGGTTTGCTTGCAGTCGTGCTCATACTACCACACGCCTGCGGTGAGATGGTAAAACTTGGCTATATGTACGTCTATACAATACCAATACCTTTAAGGTGATTATATCTCTATCAAAAGTTCCGACACGACGGGCGGAAGCTACTCCACTATTCCCGTCGTTACGCCCGTATGGAACGGATTTCCGACGACTATCACGACCTGTTCGAGCGAAAGTCGTTCGCCAACTTGGCGACCCTCACGCCGGACGGGACGCCGCAGATAGCGCCCGTGTGGGTTGGGTACGACTGCGACCACCTCCTCGTGAACACTGCGAAAGGTCGTCAGAAAGAGAAGAACGTCCGGCGTAACCCCAAGGTCGGTATCAACGTGCTCGACCCGGACGACCCGTATCGCTACGTCTCGGTTCGCGGCGAGGTGGTCGAAGTGACCGAGGACGGTGCGGTCGAGCACATCAACGAACTCACCGAGCGGTACATGGGTCGAGACGAATACCCGAATCTCGGCGAGGAGGAGGGTCGCGCGTCATCATCCGGATTCGACCGGATCGCGTCGTGACGACCGGTTAAACTCGGCGGTCGGTTTTCGGCGGTCCACTGTGCCGATTGTACGTCCCGAGCACGTAGCCACAATCGGGACAGTGGACGATGACCGTTCTTTCGTACTCGTGGCGGACGAGGTCGTCCGCGGCGAACTCGCCGCCGCAGTGTTTGCACGTTGGCATCGAAAACCTCGACACTTCGTATGCCAGCGATACTGAAAGTCGTTCGCCCCCGTTCGGTCACTTATCCGCTTTCAGTATCGTTTTATGCACCGGGGGAAGTACACCCTTACGAGAGAAGTGTGAAAGGGCAGGAGTGGTACCAAGCGACCGAGGTGGCCGAGGAGTACGAAGAGAAGCGGTTTTCCCGCGGCGGTCGGCTCATTGACCGGCGCGAAAAGCAAGCCGTCCTCGACGCCATCGGACCGGTCGAGGGCAAGCGCGTCCTCGAGATCGCCTGTGGAACCGGCCGGTTCACGGTCATGCTCGCCGAACGCGGGGCCGATATCGTCGGTCTCGACATCTCGTCGGCCATGCTCCAGCAGGGACGCCACAAGGCGCGGAACGCGGGCGTCGCGGATCACTTGGAGTTCATGCGCGGCGACGCGGCCCGCCTCCCGTTCCCCGACGACTACTTCGACACCGTATTCGCCATGCGGTTTTTCCACCTCGCCGACACGCCGGCGTCGTTTCTGAGCGAGATGTGTCGCGTCTCGAGCGAGCAGGTCTTCTTCGACACGTTCGCCGGTCCGAGCACGCGAAGCATCTACAACTGGCTTCTCCCGATGGGGTCGCGGCTCTACTCGCTTGACGACGTGGAGAAACTGCTCGCCGACACCGGCCTCGCGCTGGTCGACGCCGAACACGACTGGATTCTCCCCTACGGCTTCTACCGCAAGATTCCGGACGCGGTCGCGGAGCCGATTCGAGATATGGACTCCGCCATCGGCGAGACGATACTCGGCGACCCGCTCGCATCCGTCTCCTACTGGAACACCCACGTCGAGTGAGTTCCGTCGAACAGGCGCGTGCCGAACTGTTTTTACGTACTCGGTATCTGAAAAGCGGGTATGAACCTGTCCGTGGTGGTTCCGACGTTGAACGGTCGTGAACCACTGAGCGACTGTCTCGACGCGCTCGCTCGTCATGCGCCCGACGTCGAGGTAGTCGTGGTCAACGGACCCTCTGCGGACGGGACGACCGGAATGGTGTGCGACCGCGACGACGTAAGCACGCTGGTTGAGATATCCGACCGAAATCTCAACGTCGCGCGGAACGCCGGTATCGTCGAAGCGACCGGCGACGTGATCGCGCTCGTCGGACAGGACGTGACGGTCGAAGCGTCGTGGTATGACGGTATCGAGGAGGCCATGGCGACGGACAGTGATGCGGTAACCGGTCCGATTCACCGACTGGTGCGGGCGGGTATGACGACCCAGACGGTCGAGACGCAGACGATCGCCGGGCGGGACGTGACTTACTTCGCGGGCCAGAACGTCGCGTTCTCCCGCGACGCCATCGAGACGGTGGACGGGTTCGACGAGAACCTCCGAACCGGCGGCGCGCGCGACTGCGCCCATCGGCTCGCCGGACTGGAGCGGACGGTCACGTGGGAACCGACGGTGAGCGTGCGCCACGACGAGCCGGGCGACGAGGGAATCGAGCGCGAGTGGGGCGTGAAGTATCGGTCGCTTGCCTACCGCATGGTGAAAAACTACGGACCGCGTCTGACCGTCTTCCGGCGGACGCTCCGTGACGCCGTCATCGACGCCCGCGAAACCGGCCGGAAGGTCGTGTCGGGCGACGCCGAACCCTCCTTGTGGGCGAGCTGCGGAAAGCGCGTCTGCAAGGGTATCGCGGTCGGCGCCAAAGACGGTGCTCTCGCCCGCGTGCGCGACCGAAGCGAGGCTCGAAATCCCGCTGGTCTCTCGTCGCGGGCCGACCGCGCCGTGGAACGCTACGACTGGCGCGACGAGGCGTAGGCGGGACAGTCGTGCCTCTCGCCGTTTTGCGCTCGGAGAATGACATCGAGAGGGTGATTTGAACCACCTGAAGACGCTTCCTCGCCTTCGGCGAGACTGCCTCTTCCGTCGTTTGAAATCTCCTCTGGACGTTTTCCAACGTAGAGACGTGTCTCGACTCCCGTTCGCCTTCGCTCACTAGAGTTTCGACTGGTCGTATTGCGTTGGAAAAAGCGCCGAGAGGGAGATTTGAACTCCCGTGTCCGTGAGGACAGCAGATTTCGAATCTGCCGCCTTGGCCGGGCTAGGCTATCTCGGCTCACCCACACCTACCCCGCTGTTCGTTTTATGGGTTTCGATTCGCGGAACCAGAATTTGTGCGACCATCAAATTAAAATTGGTGGCCCTTGCGAAAGATTTCATGGACGTTACAGACGCGAACGCGAAGAGCGACTCCGTCCTCGACGCAATCGGTACCGCCGTCATCGCCGACCGCGAGTTCCTCGAAACGGTTCTCCTCGGAGTCATGGCCCAAGGCCACGTTCTACTGGAGGACGTGCCCGGAACCGGAAAGACCCTCACGGCGCGGAGTTTCGCCTCCGCGCTCGGCCTCTCGTTCAGCCGCGTGCAGTTCACGCCCGACCTGCTCCCGGCGGACGTGACAGGCACCCACGTCTTCAACGAGCAAGACCGCGAGTTCGAGTTCAACGAAGGTCCCATCTTCGCCAACGTCGTCCTCGCGGACGAGATCAACCGCGCACCGCCGAAGACGCAGGCCGCCCTCCTCGAAGCGATGGAAGAACAGCAGGTGACGATGGACGGCGACACTCGCGAACTCCCCGACCCGTTCTTCGTCATCGCCACGCAGAACCCTGTCGAACAGGAGGGGACGTTCCCGCTCCCCGAGGCGCAGGTCGACCGATTCGCCGTCAAGACCAGCCTCGGCTATCCCGACATGGACGGCGAAGTCGAACTCCTGCGCCGCCGGGCCGACCGCCACAGCCAGAGTCCGAGCATCGAGAGCGTCCTCGACAACCGGTCGGTCACCGACCTGCAGTCGGTCCCCGAGTCGGTGCGCGTCGAGGAGGACTTGCTGGAGTACATGGCCGCCGTCGCCCGCGAGACGCGCGACGACCGCCGGGCCGAGATCGGCGTCTCGCCCCGCGGAACTCAGCGCCTCTTCGAAGCCTCCCGCGCCCGTGCCGCCATGCAGGGGCGGGAGTTCGTCACCCCCGACGACGTGAAGCGCGTCGCCTACCCCGTGCTCACCCACCGCGTCGTCCTCACCCCGGACGCGAAGGTGAACAACGTGCGGAAAGACGAGATAATCGAGGCAGTGCTGGACGGCGTGCCTGTGCCGACGGTGGAGTGAGACGGAACCAAACGCGCTCGAAACACGGTCGCAACGACTATTCTCGCTCTCGCTCGCGCCACTCCCGACGGAGGAGTCCGTACTGAACCATGTCGCGGTGCTCGCCGTCGATAAACATGTACTTGCGGCGGCCCGCCTCGGCGAACCCGAGCGACTCCAGCAGGCCCCGGGAAGCGTCGTTGAAGTCGTAATCCTCCGCACCCACGGCGGGGGTATCGTACGACCGAAAGACGTAGTCGATAACCATCGAGACGGTTTTCTTGCCTTAGCCTTGACCGTGCACCTCCGGGACGAGCCAGTAACCGAGTTCGGGTCGTTTCCAATCGGCGTCCATTACAGTCACTGCGCCGATTCGCGTCACGTCGGCCTCGTCGGGTTGTCCCGGGCTTGCCTCTCCCACCTCGAGACAGACGAGAAATCTGTCAGAATCTTCGTCCTCAACGTTTACGTGGCAACATTCTACGAGTAGCGTATGGCCGCCACACTTCGAATCCCGTCACAGCGTACCGCCAGCGCGTGGGTTGTACTGACAGCCTACGTCATCGTTTGCGCGCTCATCGTGGTTGCCCCGGCGTCACTCCCCTTCCTCGGGATGATTGGGGTGTTTACGCTGGCTCTCGTCGCCGTGTTCGTCGTACTCGCCCGCGAAGCGCCGAGACCGGCGTTCGTCCTCCTCGCAGTCCCTCTGCTCGTCGTGGCAGCGGTAGACGTTCTCAAAGGCTGTCCCGCTGTCGGTTGTGCTACGCCGCCGGGGTACGAACCGTGGTTGAACGTGAAATTTTTCGCAAAAATGACGCTCATCGGCCCCACGCTGGGCGTGTCGAGCCAACTGCCACCCTGTGCTGCCGTCTGCCCGCATCGCATCGAACTGGTACCACTGGTCGCGGGCTACCCGGCGGTGTGGAAAGGATACGACGGGTAGGGGGCGTCTCCGTCGAAGTTGCCTCGTCGAAAGCGTCTCCAGAAAAAGACGACTCACGCCCGTAACGCCGACGTGAGCGCCAGCGCCGCGATCAACAGGAACACCAGCGCGGTCATCGGTTGCCCCCCGCTTCCGAGCAGATACATCCCGTAGCCGACGCCGCCCGCCGAAACCGCGACCACCGTGCTCGCGGCGGCGTGGGTGAGTTCGAGGCGCTGCGTGTCGGCTTTGCGGCCGAGTTGCTCGCCGACGTTGATGGCCTGTTCGCCGAAGTCCCACGCGAGCACCGTCGCCATCGCGCCGGGAATCAGGAGTTCGGCGGGGGCGGAGACGAGTCCGCCTGCGAGCACGCCGCACAGGAGGGCGAAACTTCCGACGGTCACCCCACGGCGTGACCCCCGGACGACTCCGAGGGCGACGACCGCCAACCCGAGCAGGCCGGCGAGCGCGCCGACGCCGCCGACGAATGCGCTCGCACCGAGCGCGACCGAACCGGCGATGATGGCGAGCAGTTGGCTCACCCGAGCGGGCGAGCGGTCGACCTCGTTCATCGGAGCCACCTCCGATTCGCTCGGGCCAGCGTCACGCCGAGCAACTCCTCGGTGTCCCAATCGACGACCCGAAGCCCGCCGGCCCGGAGCGACTGGAGTCGCCGGATTCGCTCCGACCGGGCGAGTCGCTGTCCGGGCGTTGCGTCGCCGGTCGGGTCGGGGCTGATGACGGTCACGGCGTGACCGCCAGCGTCGAGTCGCCGAGCCACCTCCGGCGCGAAGCGGTCGCAGAGCGGCGAGAAGAACACCACCTGCGCGTCCGTCGGGAGTCGCCGCAGGAGCCACCGCATCCGCAGCGTCGAGTAGAACATCCCGGTCGGCGGCTCGCACGCGAACGCGTCCGCGTGCGAGAGCAGTTCCCGCGCTTCCGCCCGGTGGTACGTTCCCGTGCCGGGCGACAGCCACGCTTCTTCGGGGCCGAACGCGGCGATTCCGACCCGGTCGCCGTTGTCCAGCAGGGCGCTGAACGCGTCGCCAGCGGCGCGAACCGCGTGCTCGACCGCGCCGGGGTCGTCGTCGTCGTCACGCGCGAGATACGCTTTCGCTCGCGCGTCCACGAGCAGGACGACGGTCGCGGTCTGCTCCTCCCGGAACTCGACCGTCGTTAGCTCGCCCGTCCGCGCCTTCCGATTCCAGTCGATGCGCGAGAGAGGGTCGCCGGGTCGATACTCGCGGGTGGCGTGGAACTCGACGCCGGTTCCGCCTTCGCGCGTCGCCACCCGTCCGGTGTATCGAATCGTCTGTTCTCTGAGCGGAACCGCCTCCGCCGTCGCCGCGAGTCGGGGCGTACACGTTATCGCCGTCTCGTCCGCCAGTTCGAACTCGCGTTCGACGGCTCCGCTGAAGTCGCGGGCTAGCACCTGCGCCGGTTCGAAGGCGTGCTCGCTGCGAACCGCCTCGACGCTGTAGGCGAACGCCGCCCGTTTGCCGGGACGGAGTGCGGTTCCGAGTCGGGGCGACCCGGAGGTCACTTCCAGCGCTTCGGGCACGCCGTCGACGATGCGGAGGTCCGGGACGGTCGCGCTCCCCGCGTTCTCGACCGCCACCTCGACTCGAATCTCGTCCCCCGGCTCCGGCGTCGCGTCGCTCACGGTGCGCGTCAGTTCGAGGTCGGTCGTCGGGGGCGTCGCGGTTCTCGCGTAGGCCGCGAACGTGACGCCGACCACGCCCACGAGGAGCGTGACCGGACTGCCGACGAACACGCCGACCGCCGCGGCGAGAAGCGCGACCGCGCTCACGCCGTGCCAGCGGTTCGTCTCGCGGACGGTCATCGGTCGTCCTCCACGTAGTCGGTGACGGCGTCGGCGGTTCGGCGCGCTCGCCGTTGGAAGGTCGTCTCGCCGCCGAGCGAGCGACGGAGCCACTCGCGCCACGAGCGCCGAGGTGCGGACGGGCCGCCGAGGAACGCCGCGGCGTACGGGTCGTCCGTCCAGTCGCCGGTCTCCATCCGCGCCTTTGCGTCGTCCTCCGAGCAACCTTCGCGCTGAACGATGGCTTCGAGGAGCGACCGTTCGAGGTGCTCCCTGAGTCGTTTCCGCGACTGGAAGCGCTGCGACCGCGACCCGGAGTGGACGGTTCGGAGGCGCTCGTCGAACTCCCGACCCGGCGTGGGATGCGTCACGTTCGTCTCCGGGTCGCCCGTCACCGCGCCTTCGACGTCGCGGCGGCGTCTGCTCTGGACGACGCGAAGTCCTTGGACGAGCGCCAGTATTCCGACGAGATTCACGAATATTTCTCCGGTCGAGACCACCGCCGCGAGCTCCGGCGCGAACACGACGGCGAGTCCCCAGCCGACGGCGAGGATTCCGACCGTCGTGAGAAGCGGTCGGTCGTTCATCGCTCGCCCTCCGCGTAGTGGCGTTCGATTCGGCGGAGCGCGGACACGGCCCGTCGCTCGCGGTCGCCGGTCGCGTCCTCGCCGCCGTACCGAACCTCCTCGAAGACGGTCGTCAGTTCGGACACGTCGTTCCGGCCCATCCCGGCGTCGACCGCCGCCGCGGCGAACTCGCCGGGCGTGCTCGATTTGGGGGCGGACACGTCGAGATGGCGGGTCATCTCGCGCCACGCGCGGTACACCTCGTTCTCGACGCTCGCTTCGGATTCGATGCGATCCGCCGCCTCTCCCGCCGCCCGCCCGACGGCGGCGATGTCCTCTTCGTCGGGTGCTTCCTCGGCCTGCTGCGCGTCAGGTTCGCTTCCGCCGGAGCTCTTCACGAGGAGGACGACGGCGCCGACGAGCGCAATTCCGAGGACGACGAACAGCACGAGCGAGGGCGTCACCACGGTCGCCGCGCCGTCGCCGGCGCCGCCGGAACCGCCCGCTGGGAGCGAGAAATTGCTCCGGTTTCCGGGGAAGAGGTTGCCGTCCGACCTTCGAGAGATCGAAACGGTACACGCGGTCAACAGGGCGTGAACCAACAGTATTGGGACGCCGACGGGGCCAACGACGGCGAAGGCACCGAGGAGTCCGCTCCGTCGGTAGGCGATGCCGACGAGCAGGAGAAACGCACCCCCGATGGCGAGTATCACGGGGCCGCTCGCGAGGACGGGGTAGCAGGGGAACTCTATCGGAACGGCCGGGCCGGCTCCCTGCCCCCCGGACGGGGACGACTGGTTCTTCTCGCCGAATCCGGTGCCACCGGAACCGAAGCCGAACCCGGTGCCGCCGGAACCGTCTTCGGTCACGGCCGAGTTCAGCGTCGCGGCGGCGAGGGAGATAGCGAGGACGCAGAGGAGCGCGATGACGACGGGGCGGGCGGTGTCTAGATCCACGATACCGAGTAGCGGGATTGAAAACTTAGGTTTTCTGTCTTCTCGCAGGAACGACCGTCGCCTTCGAACGAACGGAGGGACACTCCCTCCTCCCGCCGTATTTTGGCCTCAGAGGTACGAATCGTCGTACTCTTCGGTCGAGCGCGAGACGTGGGTGTTGCCGCACTCGGTACACTCGATGCGCTCCACGTTGTCCATCGTCGTGTCCAACGAGCCGCAGTTACTACAGTAGTAGCCGAACTTCTCGGTGCGTTCCTCGTCGGTGTAGGCGGCGTAGAAGGGGCCTTCGGTTCCCGACTCTTCCTCGTCGCGGTCGACGTACATCTCCTCTCCGTCGTTGGTCGTCGCGGTCGTCACACCGTCGCGCGTCTCCGCGTTCGGCAGTTCCGCGTCCTTCGCCGATTCGGTCGGCGTTCCGTCGGCCTCCTCCGGTTCGACGTACACGTACTCCACGAGTGATTCGTCTCCGATCTCCACTCGACGGTCGTCCGTCCGCTCGAAGCCGAACCGCTCGAAGAAGTCGTCCCCCTCCGTGTTGGATTCGAGGGTCGTCGCGGAGACCCGCTCCGCGCCTCGCTCTCGAAGCGATTCGACGGCGGTTTCGAACAGCCGAGTGCCGACCCGCGCGCCGCGGTGCTCGGGGTCGACCATCAGCCACTGCACCTCGCCCTCCGACCCGTCGCGCTCGCCGACGACGAAGCCGACCACGGTGTCCCACTCCTCGCTCTCCGCGACGAGCGCGACGGCGTCCGAGTCGTCGAACGTCCGCGTCAACCGTTCGTCGCCGAACTGCTCCTCGGCTATCGTCTCGATCTGCCGAGGGCTGAGCGCGTACGACGTCGTCATCGCGCTCTGGGCGAGCTCGCGCATTCGCTCCGTGTCGTCCGAGGTGGGTTCGCGGAGTTCCATGGTGTTGTCTTCGCTCGCCACGTCGATAAATCCGGTGACGGAATCCCCGGTACTACGACCGTCTGATTCCGAACCCGGTTCGCGGGCGGTGGCGCGGTGTCCGTGCTCCTGTCGGAGTCTGGCTTCGCCATCCCGGATAAACCTCCGTTCGGTTCCGAGCAAATTCGAGAGATGCGATGTGGTAACCAACAGCTAACCGTTATGCTCCCGGCGTCCGTGTCGCCTGTATGCGAGGTGTGGGGGTACTCGTCGTCGTTCTTCTCGTCTGTATCGCACCGGTACTCAGCGTGGCCGATAGCGCGGCCGGTGACCGCGGGAGCGCCGGCGCTCCGCCCGATCCCAACTCCGATGTGCTCGGGTGGGAAAACGGCTACTGGCACGACGAGCGCATCGCCGTCGACCAGAGCGACGGGCTGACGGACGCCGAACTACGGGCCTACGTGGGTCGGGCGATGGCGCGCGTGGAGTTCATCCGCAGGCAGGAGTTCGACCGGAACGTGACGGTCGAATCGCTCCCGCGAGAACGGTACAGCCGAATCATCCGGGATCAGTTGCGAGCGCAGTACACGCCCGCACAGCGCGCGTGGGAGAATCAGATATGGGAAGCGATGTTCGCCAGCGACGAACCGACGGACGCCGCCCGGGAACGAACCCGACTCTTGCAGGAGCGCATCGCCGGTTTCTACGTGCCGGGTAAAGACGAGATCTTCGTCATCTCCGGCGACGAACTCGTCGTGGACAACGAGACGCTAGTTCACGAACTCACGCACGCGCTCCAAGACCAGCAGGGAGGACTGAACCCCTCGCAGTCCGGAGCTCGGACGATGGACGGACTGCGAGGTCGCCAAGGGTTGACCGAGGGCGAAGCGTCGTACGTCGAGAAACGATACGCGCAACGGTGCGGTGCGGAGTGGGAGTGCGTCGAGACGCCCGGCCCGCAACCGAAGCGGACGCCCTACGGCGGCGGCCCGCTTCCGTCCTACAACCTCGCCATGCAGGTGGCGACGATTCAACCGTACTCCGACGGCCCGGCGTACGTCGCGTCGACCGTCGAATCGGGCGGCTGGAACGCGGTCGAACAGCAGTACCGAAATCCGCCGAAGTCGTCCGAGCAGGTCATCGACCCGGAGACGAAAAACGCCCCGCCCGCGTCGCTCCGGCTCGGCGAGCAGGCTAGAAACGGGTGGCGACTCTACGGCGAGAAGGGAGAAAACGGTTCGGAGACGGTCGGCGAAGCTGGAATCTACGCGATGTTCTGGTATCAGGGCCGAGTCTACGACAACTCCGTCATTCGGTGGCAGGAGTTCGAAGACCCCGAGGCCGGCGAGTTCGACGTTTTCAACTACACCAGCGAACCCTCCGACGGGTGGGCGAATGACCGACTCTGGCCCTACCACAAGGGCGACGAGCGAGGCTACATCTGGCGGACGAAGTGGGACACGTCCGAGGACGCGACGGAGTTCGCGCGAGCGTACCGCGACCTCCTCCACGGACAGAACGCGACGCGCGTCGCTCCCGGTACGTGGGTCATCGACGGCGGTGGGTTCGCCGACGCCTTCCGCATCGTCCGCGACGGGCGAACCGTGACGATAGTGAACGGGCCGACAGTCGCTGACCTGAGGGATATCCGACCCGATTCCGGGGACGATACTCGTCAGTCCTCGTCATTGCGCGCGCGAAAATTCGATTGATTACGCCGTCGCCCCGTCGATGGAGACGTTCGACGGGAGCGCCTGCGTCTCGTCGGCGGCGGCCAGCAGGTCGTGGTAGCGGTTGCGGATGGTGACAGTGCTCACGCCGCTGATCTCGCTCACCGCGTCCTGCGTCAGATCCTCGTCCTCGAGGAGCGCGGCGGCGTACAGCGCGGCGGCGGCGAGGCCGATTGGCGATTTTCCGCTGGTGACGCCAGCCTTCTGTGCGGTCGAGAGCAGTTCGTGCGCGCGGCGTTTCGTCTCCGCGCCGAGGTCGACCTCGCTCTCGAACCGGTTGAGGTACTGCACAGGGTCGGCGGGTTTCACTTCGAGGCCGAGTTCGCGCACGATGTAGCGGTAGGTGCGCTTGAACTCCATTCCGTCGATGCGGCTGACGCTCGCCACCTCGTCCAGACTGCGCGGAACGCCGGTCTGGCGGGCCGCCGCGTAGAGCGAGGCGGTCGCAACGCCCTCGATGGAGCGTCCCGGAAGGAGATCTTCTTTCAACGCCCGGCGGTAGATGACGCTGGCCGTCTCGCGGACGTTCTTGGGAAGGCCGAGCGCGCTCGCCATCCGGTCGATCTCGCCTAGCGCCTGTTTCAAGTTGCGTTCTTTGCTGTTGCGCGTGCGGAAGCGTTCGTCCCACGTGCGGAGTCGCTGCATCTTCTCGCGCTGGCGCGACCCGAGCGAGTTTCCGTAGGCGTCCCTATCCTGCCAACCGATGCTGCTCGACAGCCCCTTGTCGTGCATCATCTTCGTCGTCGGCGCGCCGACGCGGGATTTCGAGTCGCGTTCGGCTGCGTCGAAGGTGCGCCACTCCGGACCGTGGTCGATAGCGTCCGCTTCGACGACGAGACCGCATTCCGCGCAGGTCGTCTCGGCGTGTTCGTCGTCGCCGACGAGGCGACCACCGCACTCGGGGCACGCGTCTCGTTCGGCGCTCTCTCGTTCTTGTTCGGTGTTCGGTACAGTTCGGTCTCTCTGGTGAATCGTCGTACTCGTCATGATGAGGATGGAAACCGGCTCTCAGAAGGAAGAAAATGGAGGCCGAGAGCCAGCTTACTAACCTATAGTTAGGTTCGAAAGTATTTAAACCTTCCGCGGGCGGTGTGACGTCGTTTGCCGGAGTAGTAGTGTCCGATTCGGATTAAGACGACGAATCTCGGTTCTATTTTGAGGATTTCTGCCCGCATTAAATTCCCCATAAGAATATACGGCGGGTTCTTCCAGACCACCAGCGATGACGCGACAGACGCGACGAGCGTTCCTCGCCGCGGCCGGTGCGGCCGGACTCGCGGGGTGTTCGTCGTTTACTAGAAAGGTGGCGAAGAGCGACGATGCCGGAAAGGCGAGCGGTTCCGGAGCGGCGAACGTAGCGGTCGCCGACGATTTCGAATCCCTCGACCACTGGCGGGCAGTCGAACGACAGGGGTCGCTCTCGAAATCGACCGACGCCTACGAAGGGCCACAATGCGCTCGCGTGACCGGAAGCGGGGAGACGAAAGAAGGGCACATCGTCCGGTCGCTTTCAGGTGCCGACCTCCGCGGGACGAATTTCTCGATGGCCGTCAAATTAACCACCCACGAACAGGCGAAGGTCGCCGTCGAACTCCTCGCGCCGGACGACGAGCGGAAGGTCGTCCTCAAGCGAACCGTGCTCGGCCCGAAAGACCGCTGGGTGCGCGTCAACTTCGGCGTCACGGGTCGGACGGACGGGGCGAACCTCGCGCAGGTGCGGGAACTCCGCGTCGTCGGGCGACCGCTCGACCCGAACGCCAAGCGACCCGTCGAATTTCTCGTGGACGACCTCCGGACGGTCTCCAGCGCGGACACCGGCTACGTGACGTTCACCTTCGACGATAGCCACGCCAGCCACTACCGCGCGTTCGAACTGATGGAGAAGTACGGGTTCGCGGGCGTCGAAGGCGTCATCCCCGAGAGCGTCGGGAACGACGACCGACTGACCGAAGACCGGTTGTCCGCGATGGCGAAGGGCGGGTGGGATATCGCGGCCCATCCCAACGTCGGCGCGCAGTTCTTCCCGGAGTTCTCCGCGGACGACCAGAAGGACCTCCTCGTGGATGCACGGAACTACCTCGAATCGCGGGGGTTCGACGACGGCGCGCGCCACCTGCTCGTCCCGAAGAACCTCCTCGGCCCGGAGACGTTCGACCTCGCTCGGCGGTACTACGACACCGTCTTCAGCTTCGGCGGCTGTCCGAACGCCGTGCCGTTCGAACGCGAGGACGCCATCGTTTCGCGGGTGTACGGCAAGGACGTGGAGGTGGTGAAGGAGTACGTGGACTACGCCGCCGAGTACGGCCAACTCGTCGTCCCCCTGTTCCACGAGGTCGGGAAGGACGGCGATATCGGCGAAGACGAGTTCGAGAGTCTGCTGAAATACGTGAAAAAGCAGGACGTGAAAGTCATCACCGCCTCCGATTTTCTGGAACTGTGATTCGGCCGGCTTCGAACCGACCGGCGTGCGAGAACGCTACTCCGACTCGTCGCGGCGGTCGCCCCCCGTCGAGTCGGCGTCGAGCTGTTTCAGCATGCCGTACACGTCGAAGTTCGCCCATCGATCGGCTATCTTTCCGTCTTCGAGCCGCACGACGCCGATTCCCATGATGTCGATTCGGTTCCCGGTCGGCGGGATGCCGAAAAACTCGCCCTCCTGTGTTCCGGTCACCCGTCCCCAGAAGGCGACGAAATCGTCCTCGGCGATGGTTCCCTCGATATCGTATCGGAGGTCGGGGAACGCGGCGCGGTAGCCGCGTATGAACTCCTTGAACTCGTCGACGTGCTCCGCGCCGGAGAACGTCGGGTCGTGGTACACTTGCTCCTGCGTCAGTATCTTGTCCGCGGCGTCTGCGTCGCCCTCGCCCCAAACCTCGTCGGCGTACCGACGAACGACCGTTCTGTTTCGCTCTTCCCGCGTGGAAATGGTGGCGTGTACGTCGCGTGACGAATTCACCTTTGCGTCCGTACCTCGGCCGCTCCGTCACGGTCTTGGCCAACCGGTCACAGCGTTGGCCGCCACCGGTGCACCTTAACGCCTCGACCTCCTACGTTCGCGTATGACGAAACGAGCGACGCTCGCCGGTGGGTGTTTCTGGTGTCTCGAACCCGCGTTTGAGGAGTTGGAGGGCGTGGAATCGGTCACGTCCGGGTATGCTGGCGGGTCGGTCGAGTACCCGAGCTACGAGGAGGTCTGTTCCGGTAGTACGGGTCACGCCGAGGTCGTGCAGGTCACCTACGACCCCAACAGAGTCGGCTACGACGAACTGCTACAGGTGTTTTTCACCATCCACGACCCGACGACGCTGAACCGACAGGGGCCAGACGTGGGGTCGCAGTACCGCTCCGCCGTGTTCTACCACGACGACGAACAGAAAGAGACCGCCGAGCGGTTCATCGACGAACTCGAAGCGGCGGAGGCGTTCGACGGCCCCATCGTGACCGAGGTGGAGCCGTTGGAGGCGTTCTACGAGGCCGAGGGGTACCACCAGGATTACTACGAGAAGAATCCGAACGACGCCTACTGCACGGTGAACGCCCAACCGAAGCTTCGGAAGGTGCGCGAGAAGTTCGCCAAGAAGATCCGAGAGTAGCGAGGAGGCGGTTCGGAGACGACCAGTGCGTCTTCTCCGCTGTTTTTCCGTCGAAGCGGTCACGATTCGGCGCGTTCCGGAGACGTGCGTCGAAATCGGGAGCGTCCGCTCCCGAGCACGTACAGCACGCCGGCACCGACCACCGCGTAGGGCGTCCGCGAGTACAGAAAGAGCACGCGCCCCGGCGAGAGAATCATGCCCGCGAGCGCGTTTCGAACCAGGTAAGCCGTCATATCGCCGAGGAGGGGCGACGTTCCGAGGGTGAGACTCGCTACGACCGAGCGACGGTGGTAGCCTGCACCGACCACCAGAACGCCCCCGACGACCAGCGAGAGCGTGTAGAGGAGCGTCCGCTCGGGAAACGCGGCGTTGACGGCGACGACGAGCACGAACAGCACGCCCGCGGTGAGGGACAGTCGCCGACGGTCGATGAGCGCCGTCCCCGTCGTCGCCACTGAGTCGAATCGTTTCATTCCTACGGTGACGCGACCGCCGGTTAAATTGGCATCGTCGGGAGCCGAGCGTCATCAATCGTTTTACCGGCTGCCGTGGTTAGTATCGGTACCGATGCCAGTCCGTCCCGCCTACGTGAAGAAAGTGGGGAATCTCCTGCTGGAACGCTACCCCGAAGCGTTCACCGACGACTTCGACCAGAACAAAGAAAGTGTAGAGAAACTGACAAACGTCACGTCGAAGGACGTTCGCAACCGAATCGCGGGATACATCACGAGGAAGCGAGGGCAGGGGGAAGAAGAACGGTACCTGTGACGGCTCGGTCGACGCCACCCTCTGTTCTAGTAAGATAGATGTCACGTCCGGATAGATTCAGGCATCTGTAGCGCGTAGTCGTGAGTATGGAACTGTACGCCGCGATGCGGGGCGGACTCCTCGTCGCCGACGAGACGGGGACGAAGGGGGTACGACTGGACGCCAACGACTTGGAGTGCATCGCCGCGACCGCAGACCGCGTCTTCTACGGGACGTTCGATGCCGGTCTCTTCCGGAGCGAGAACGGGGGCGAGACGTTCCGTTTGGTCGGCGGAGAGACGATCCGGGAGTCGGTGATGTCGCTCGCCGTCGACCCGGACGACCCGGAGACGGTGTGGGTCGGGACGGAACCTAGCGCCGTTTACAGAAGCACCGACGGCGGCGATTCGTGGGAGCGGCGCGAGGGGCTGACCGACCTTCCCTCCGAACCGCAGTGGTCGTTCCCGCCGCGACCGCACACCCACCACGTCCGATGGATCGAACCCGACCCCGACGACCCGGAACACCTCTACGTCGGCATCGAGGCCGGTGCGCTCGTGCAGACGCACGACGCGGGCGAGACGTGGGAGGACAGGGTTTCGAGCGCTCGTCGGGACAACCACTCGCTGACCACCCATTCCGACGCGCCGAACCGCGTTTGGTCCGCCGCGGGCGACGGCTACGCGGAATCCGATGACGGCGGCGAGACGTGGCGGTATCCGCAGGACGGACTCCGCCACCGCTACTGCTGGAGCGTCGCCCTCGCGCCGGACGACCCGGACACCGTCCTCCTCTCCAGCGCCAGCGGCCCCCGAACCGCGCACAACGCCGATTCCGCCGAATCGTACGTCTACCGCAAGCGAGACGGCGAACCGTGGGAGCGACTCGACGGGTTGCCGACCGGCGACGGCGTCACCCGGACGGTGTTCGAATCGGGAACCGCCGGCGGCGAACTCTACGCCGTCAACAACCGCGGCGTCTTCCGAACCGAGGACGCCGGAACGACGTGGGACGAACTCGAAATCGAATGGCCGACGGGATTCGAGAAACAGACAGCGAGAGGGTTGACGCTGCTCCCGTAGGTCGACTGGCGGGACATCAGTCGAGTGGGGAGTTCCGGCGTCCTACTGCGCCGAAACCCGCCGGGCGAGGAAGTCGTCGACGATTTCGAACGAGCGAATCTTCTGGTCGATGTCGGTGCTTCCGTGGCCTTCCTCCCCGAGTTCCTCGTACTCGTAGTCCCGGTCTTCGCCCTCTTCGAACCCGACTTCGTCCAGCGCGTCGCGGAACAGTCTGGCCTGCGAGACGGGCACCCGGCGGTCGTTGACGCCGTGCACCATCAACAGTGGCTTGTCAAGATTCTCGGCGTACTCGATGGGGCTACGCTCCCGATAGAGGTCGTGGTTCTCCTCGGGGTCGCCCAGATATCTCTCCATGAGTCCGGTCTGGAAGTGTGGCATCGTGTTCTCGTATATGTCGTGGAGGTCGGTGACGCCGACCCACGCGATGCCCGCCGCGTACAGTTCGGAATACCGCACCATCTGCCAGTAGGCGCTGTAACCGCCATAGGAACCGCCGTAGACGATGACTCGCTCCTCGTCTATCCGCTCCCGTTCGCGGAGCCAGCGGACGCCCTCGGCTATGTCGTCCTGTTCCGCGCCGCCCCAGTCGCCGATGAGGCTGTTCTTGAACTCGCGCCCCCGGCCGAACGAGCCGCGGTAGTTGATTTCGAGTCCGTCGTGCGATTCGAAGATGACGTACTCCGCGTCCGCGAACGAGTCGAGGTCGATATCGCCGTACTCCGGTTCGAGGAGTGTCCGCGTCGCGCCGGATTCGACGTCGTGGACGAGCAGCGCGGGTCGCTGCGTCGGCGTCGTCTGCTCCACGAGCACTCGTCCGTCGCCGAGTAAGGCGGCGTCGCCGTACTGGGGAAACGACGCGACGCCGATTGGCAGGTGGAGTTCGGTCGCGTCTCCTCCGAGGTCGTAGACGAGCGGAACGACGGCGGCACGGCGCGTCCGGAGCGCGATAAAACCACCGCCGTCGGGGAGGAACGCGACGGGATTCTCGACGTACTCGCCCGACCCGAACCACTCGACGGAGTCCGATTCAAGGTCGTAGATGCCGCAGCGCGTCTTATCTTTGGTGTCGTCCGAGACGAGCAGTCGGGTTCCGTCGGGCGACCAGTCCGCGAAACGGGGTTCGCTCCCATCGATTCCGATTTCGAGATTTTGTACATCCGACCCGTCCGCGTCGGCGACGTACACGTCACTGTTGTTCAGGTCGTCGGACTCGTTTGTAACGTACGCGATTCGGCCGCCGTCGGGCGCCCACATGAACGGCCAGCGCGCGTTCCGCGGCACCTCACCGTCGCTCACCCATCGCATCTCGCCCGTCGCCACGTCGATGACGTGGAGTTCGTTGCGACCGGTTCCGTCGTAGTAGACCGCGACCCGCTCGCCGTCGGGTGAAGAGGCGGGATGGTGAAACTCCGGAAGGCTAGCGAGGTCTTCGAGTGAGAATTCCTCCGTCATCGACTCGAAGTGAAATATATCGGCTCATAAGTATTTCCCGAACAACGATTCTGTAATTTTGCAACCATTTCCGCCGACCTCGGTCCGTTCGCCCCACATCCCGACCGATCACGTCCACGCCTCGGTCGCCCTCGTGCTTATGGAAATCCACGGTGTGAGTGCGTACATGCGACACCGAGACGCAGCGACGACCGTTTGTGCCGCGGTCTGTCTCGCAGTGCTCGGTGCGTTCGCGGTACCGTATCTTGTGACGAATCCGGAGAGCGTCGCCGTCTACTACCGCGCGCCGGTCGCCGGGATGCGGTTCGCGGGTGTGCTCACGTTTCTCGTCCTCCTCGCGGTCGGCGTCGGCTACGTCGGACGCATCGACCGGACGGTGCTCGCGGCCGTCATCGTCGTTCTCGGCGGGTACGCGTTTCTCCTCACCGTCTGGTGGGCGGTCACCCTACCGCCGCACGTCGTGATGGAGCTATCGACCGCCGACGAGTTCGCGTACCACCGATGGCTCCTCGTCGGTCTGACGCTGCTCGTTCCGCTTGCCGGTCTCTGGTACGCGCGGTCGGTTCGGCGCGCGACTCGAACCCGAGCGGTCGAGGCGTAGATTTTCGGGGTGACGCACTCGTCCCTCGGCAGCCCTTCGACCGGCGCTCGGGCCGACACCCCTTTGCGACCGGCGAACCTCTTGGACGACGATGGTGCCGGCTACCGACGGCGACCCGTCCGGCGAGATCGACGTGGTCGAGAGCGACGCGGAGCGCATCGAGAGCAGCGAACACGAGTTCGCGATGCGAGCGACCGCGACCATCGACGGCCCCGCGGGGCGGTTGGCCGTTCGTCGACAGTACGACGCGCTTCCGTACCACAACGACGTGGTCTACCCGGACGGCCCCGACTCGAACGACGAACGCGTCGAACGCCCCAACGAGATTCACGTCCACACCCGGTTCTACGCCGTCTCCGACGACTCCGACGACGACGAAGCCGAGTACTTCGCGGACGCTCACGAGACGTGGACGTCCGAGGAACCGACGGTTCTGAGTGACGCGGACGAGTTGGCGAGACTCTGTACGGATCATCATCTGGCCGACCCCGCCGCGCTCTACCGAGACGCGATGGAACGGCGGTAAAGACGTTCGCTCTCGCCCGAACTACGGTTTCGCTGGGCCGCTGGACGGGACTCGGCGTCGAAACGGAACGTTCCGTAATTTTCTCCCGATATTCGTACCAGACGCTACGCGATATACGGCTTTGCTCGTGGCGTGCTAACAGAGAACGGGGAGAACGATGGACACGAAAGACCTTCTAACCGACGACGTACAGGCACTCCAAGACGGGTTTCAAGGCGAACTGCTGCGACCCGGCGACTCCGGCTATGAGGGGGCGCGCCGGATATGGAACGGGATGCGAGACGCGCATCCGGCGGTCATCGCCGTCTGTTCCGGGGTCGCCGACGTGAAAGCCGCCGTGAAATTCGCCCGCGAGCGCGACGTTCCGGTCGCGGTTCGCGGCGGCGGGCACAACGTCGCCGGAACCGCGACATGCGACGACGGCATCGTCATCGACCTCTCGGGGATGCGGAACGTCCTCGTCGATCCGGAGGAACGCCGGGTCAGGGCGCAGGGCGGTGCGACGTGGACTGGGAGACGCAAACCTTCGGACTCGTCGTGCCGGGCGGCGTCGTCACCGAGACGGGTATCGCCGGACTCACGCTCGGCGGCGGCTACGGTTGGACGCGGCGCAAGTGGGGGCTCACCTGCGATGCCCTCGTCGCGGCGGACGTGGTGACCGGGGAAGGGGAGTTCGTCAGGGCGAGCGAGGAGGAGAACGCCGACCTACTCTGGGCGCTTGGCGGTGGCGGCGGTGGAGTCGGCGTCGTCACCGCCTTCGAGTACGAGTGCTACCCGCTCGGCCCGGAGGTGTTCTTCCTCGGCGCGCTCTACCCTCTCGACAACGGAGAGGAGGTGTTCGAACGGTGGGACGAGTTCATGGCCGACGCGCCCGACGAGATAACCGCGGACGTGACGATCTGGAGCGTTCCGGAGCATCCGATGTTTCCGGAGGAACTCCGCGGAACGCCTTTCGTCGGTGTACTCGGGATGTACGCCGGTGCGGCCGAGGAGGGAGCCGAAGCGATGCAACCGCTCCGCGAGTTCGGGACGCCGCTGCTCGATCTGAGCGGGCCGACGACCTACCTGCAGGTGCAGTCGATGTTAGACCCGATGTTCCCGGACGGCGACCGCTACTACTGGAAATCGCACTATATCGGCGACTTCGGCGATGCGGAGATCGAGACGATACTCGACTTCTGCCGCGAGCGACCGTCGCCGTGGTCGCTCGTTCCGGTTCGGTCGCTCGGCGGGGCGATAGCCCGCGTCGGAGCCGACGAAACCGCCTTCGGCGATCGGGACGCTTCGGTACTGCTCAGCATCGACGGGACGTGGGAAGACCCGGCGGACGACGAGACAAACGTCGAGTGGGTTCGGGAGTTCTGGGACGCCACGGAGCGGTATTCGACCGGCGCGACCTACGTCAACTTCTCGATGCTCGAAGAGGACGAAGCGGTTCGCTCCTCGTTCACGGCGAACGAAGAACGGTTGACCGCGGTGAAACGGCTGTACGACCCCGACGGGGTGTTCGGACGAATTTCGCCCGTTAGCGTGGCGGACTGACTCGGCCGCGCTGACTAACTCGGTCGGGTCGACCGTCGAGCGCCAACAGGAGGCGCTCGAAGTCGGCGTCCGAGCCGTCGGTCTGGAGCAGTTCGACGGCCCGCCTGCCGCCGTCGACTCGCCTCCGGAGCCTCGCGTATCGTATCCCGAGTTCGAGTTTCGCATCGGCGATGGCGATTCGACCGTCACGAATCGCTTCCCGCGATTCGTGGAGCGTCGCGACCGATTCTCGGAGGACATCGAGAGCCATGCGACGACCGACGCGAGCCACGCGATTAGTGTTGCCGGCTCGGTGGGGGTCGCCGGTCATCGCTGGCCATGAGAGTTTAGGAATACTGCGTGTTTCATCCACCGATGACCGAGTACGAAAACGACGTTCTGGTTTCAGCGGATTGGGTGGAAGACCACATCGAGGAGTTCGAGAGCGACGACCCCGAGTACCGACTCGTGGAGGTGAACAGCCCCGAATCGCCAGACGAGGATTTCCCGTCGCGCTACGGCCAAGGACACGTTCCGGGGGCCATCGGCATGCAGTGGGACGAGGACCTCTCGGACGAGACCGAGCGAGACATCCTCAAGAAGGAGGACTTCGAACGGGTCGTCGGCGACCACGGTATCAGCGAGGATTCGACCGTCGTCTTCTACGGCGACGGCTGGATTCCGAACTGGTTCGCACTGTTCGCTTACTGGGAGTTCAAATACTACGGCCACGAGGACGCCCGCGTGCTGAACGGCGGGAAAGACTACTGGGTCGAGAACGACTACCCCCTGACTGACGACGTGCCCGACCACCCCGCGGTCGAGTACCGCGCGAAGGGGCCGTTCGAGGGTATCCGGGCGTACAAGGACGATGTGGACAAGGCGATGGAATCGGGGCTGCCGCTGGTCGACGTTCGGTCGCCCGAGGAGTTCACAGGTGAAATCATCGCGCCCGAGGGGCTCCAAGAGACGGCTCAGCGCGGCGGCCACATCCCCGGTGCGAGCAACGTCCCAGTCGCGCAAGTGCTCGCCGACGACGGGCGGTTCAAGTCGGCGGACGAACTGCGCGACCTGTACGCCGAACACGACGTGGACGGCGACGAGTCGGTCATCACCTACTGCCGGGTCGGCGAACGCTCCTCCATCGAGTGGTTCGCGCTCCACGAATTGCTCGGCTTCGGCGACGTGCGCAACTACGACGGCTCGTGGACCGAGTGGGGGAACGTCGTGCGCGCACCCATCGAACGAGGGGAGTAGCGACACTCCTTTTTTCCGCCGGCACGAATCGCCGACCATCACCGACATCCACGAACTCGTCGCCGACCTGTACGCTAACCTCGAAGCGACCGAACGACGTCCGGTGGAGACGCGGGCGAACCAGTACCTAGGGGAGGCTCAGGCGGTCGTGGCGGACGCGAGGCGTGCTCCGGAATCGGTCGTGAAAAAGCGCGTCTCGCAGGCGTCCGAACTGCTCTCGCACGTCGAGGAAACCGGCGATTCGGAGGCTGACGAACGCGTCGAGCGGGCGCGCGAGCTGGCGACGGAAATCCTGTCCGAACTGGACTGAACGATTCGACAGCAAGGTCTGTCGCTTCGGGAGGCTTTAACCCCCGCGTCACCCTTACTCACGGTCATGAGCAAAACTGGCGAGAAGGACGAAGGGTTGCGAAGCCGCGAGGTCACCGAGGGGCCGGAACGCGCCCCGCACCGGGCGATGTTCCGGGCGATGGGGTTCGACGACGACGACCTCTCCTCGCCGATGGTCGGGGTCGCCAACCCCGCCGCCGACATCACGCCCTGCAACGTCCATCTGGACGACGTGACCGAATCGGCTATCGAAGGGGTCGATTCGGCGGACGGGATGCCCGTCGAGTTCGGAACCATCACCATCTCGGACGCCATCTCGATGGGAACCGAGGGGATGAAAGCCAGCCTCGTCTCGCGCGAGGTCATCGCCGACAGCGTGGAACTCGTCGCGTTCGGCGAGCGCATGGACGCCCTCGTCACCGTCGCGGGCTGCGACAAGAACCTCCCGGGGATGATGATGGCGGCCATCCGCACCGACCTGCCGACCGTCTTCCTGTACGGGGGTTCCATCCTCCCCGGCGAGCACGAGGGGCGCGAAGTCACGGTTCAGAACGTCTTCGAGGGCGTCGGCGCGGTTGCCCACGGCGATATGTCCGAGGAGGAGTTGGACGACCTCGAACGCCACGCCTGCCCCGGCGCGGGGTCGTGCGGCGGGATGTTCACCGCGAACACGATGGCCTCCATCAGCGAAGCCCTCGGACTCGCGCCGCTCGGCTCCGCGAGCCCCCCCGCCGAGTCCGACGAACGCTACGAAGTCGCGGAACAGGCCGGCGAACTCGCGCTCGACGCGGTGGAGAACGACCGCAAACCCTCCGACATCCTCTCCCGGGAATCGTTCGAGAACGCCATCGCGGTGCAGGTGGCGATGGGCGGTTCGACCAACGCCGTGCTCCACCTGCTCGCGCTCGCGGCGGAAGCCGGAATCGACCTCGCCATCGAGGATTTCGACGAGATATCGCGCCAGACGCCCAAGATAGCCAACCTCCAGCCCGGCGGGTCGAAGGTGATGAAAGACCTCCACGACGAGGGCGGCGTACCGGTCGTCCTCCGCCGCCTGCTGGACGCCGGACTCGTCCACGGCGACGCGATGACGGTGACGGGTCGCACGGTCGCGGACGAACTCGACGAACTCGGCGTCACCGGCGAGGCGGACGCCGAGTTCATCCGGCCCGTGGACGACCCCTTCAGCGACGAGGGCGCGATAAAGATTCTGACGGGGAATCTCGCTCCGGACGGGGCAGTGTTGAAAGTCACGAAGGACGATACGTTCCACCACTCCGGCCCGGCGCGCGTCTTCGAGAACGAGGAGGACGCCATGAGGTACGTGCAGGAAGGCGACATCGACTCCGGCGACGTGCTCGTCATCCGTAACGAAGGACCCCGCGGCGGCCCCGGCATGCGCGAGATGCTGGGCGTCACCGCGGCGGTGGTCGGTCAGGGTCACGAGGACGACGTGGCGCTCATCACCGACGGGCGCTTTTCGGGTGCGACCCGCGGGCCGATGGTCGGTCACGTCGCACCCGAAGCGCGCGACGGCGGCCCCATCGCGGCGCTGGAAGACGGCGACGAGGTGACGGTGGATATCACGAATCGGGAGCTCTCGGTCGCGCTCTCGGACGAGGAACTCGCGGAGCGACTGGACGACTGGGAACCCGACGAACCGCAGTACACGACCGGCGTCCTCGCAAAGTACGGAACCGCGTTCGGGTCGGCGGCGAACGGCGCGGTGACGAATCCCGGCGCGAAGCGGGAGTGACCCGCCGATCCAGTCGACCCACGCGGTACGTTTCGAACGCGCGCCCGAGACGGTGCCGACGAAATCCGCCCTTCCATTTATAGGCTGACGAGGGCGACGGTCGGCGCGAGAAGACCAACGACCGGCGGGGCCGACGGCCGTCGACTGGTCGAATAATCTTTCGGAATTGAACGGATGGGACGAAATCCGCTGTCTGAACCCGCGTAACACGGTGCAAGAAAAATATATAAAATAAGTAATTTAATATGGTATACTCATGGATTCATATAGTTTCTACGAAAAACCGAAATAGATTTTAAACAGTTTTTGAACACACTGTTACTGTATGTCGTATACCGCACAGCGACTGTGGCGGCGATATCGTTCGGTGCCGATCATCTATCGTATCGCGGCCGCGTTCATCCTTGGTTCCGTCGTCGGAATCGTCGTCGGAAAACCGGCAGCGTCCCTCCAACCACTCGGCGATCTGTTCGTCAGGCTTCTCAAGATGGTCATTGTTCCCATCGTCGTCTTCACCCTCATCATGGCCGCCCGGAACCTCTCGCCGAAGAATCTGGGAAAGATCGGCGTCGAGGTCGTCGCGTTGTACCTCCTCACGACGATGGTCGCCATCGCCATCGGACTCGGAATCAGCAACCTCATCGACCCTGGCGTCGGAATCGAACTGGCGAAGAATGCGAACGTCAACGCGGAGAAGGCCCCACCGCTGGGTAAAGTTCTCCTTGGAATCGTCCCCGAGAATCCCATCCACGCGATGGCGGAGGGGCAGATGCTCGGCGTCATCTTCTTCTCGCTCATCTTCGGCATCGGACTGACCGTGGTGCGAGACGAGGCCGAACCAGGGTCGAAACTCGACGACGGCGTCTCGGCCATCTTCGATGCCGTCGAGGTGGGCACGGAAGTGATGTTCAAGGTCGTCTGGGGCGTGATGGAGTACGGCGTCATCGGCGTGTTCGCCCTGATGGCCGCCCTATTCGGCCAGACCGGTATCGGTGCCATCGTCTCGCTGCTCAAGCTCTGTGCGTCGCTGGCCATCGCCATCGCCATTCACATCTCCGTCGTCTACCTGCTCATCATCATGCTCGGACTGGTGGGTAAATCTCCCGTCGACTTCCTGCGCGGCGGGAAAGACGCCATGATGACCGCGCTGAGCATCCGTTCGTCTAGCGGGACGCTCCCGGTTACGATGTCGAACGCGGACGAGAACCTCGGCGTCGACGAGGAAGTCTACAGCTTCTCGCTTCCGCTCGGTGCGACGGTCAACATGGACGGAACCGCGATGTACCTCGGTATCGCCGCCATCTTCACCGCCAACGTGGTCGGCAAGTCGCTCACGCTCGCCGAGCAGTTGAGCGTCCTCCTCACGGCCCTGCTCGCCAGCATCGGGACGGCGGGCGTGCCCGGTGCGAGCCTCATCATGATGTCCGTCGTGTTCACGCAGGTCGGTCTGCCGCTCTCGGCCATCGCCATGGTCGCCGGCGTCGATCCCCTACTCGACCGGATGCGCACCATGAACAACGTCACGGGCGACCTCGCGGTGACGACGCTCGTGGCGAAGTGGAACGACGCCATCGACTTCACCACCGGCGTGTGGGCCGACGCTCCGGCCGACGTCGGCGGCGTAGCCAGCAGCCCGACGACCGACGACTGATTTCTCCCGATTCGATACTCATGACTTCTGATCTAACCAGAGACGCGACGCGAAGCCGCGAGATTGTCGAACGCGCCCGCGAGGTGATTCCGGGCGGCGCGCAGACCGGTCTCCGGGCGCAGGCCTACGACACCGGCGATATCGCTTTCGAACGCGCGAACGGGGCGACCCTCGCGACCGTCGACGGCGAGGAGTACACCGACTACCACCTCGGGTTCGGGCCGATAATCCTCGGGCACACCCATGACGCGGTGGACGAGGCGGCCCGAGAAGCCATCGACGGTGGCGTGCTCTACGGCGCGGGGACGACCCCACTCGAAGTCGAGGTGGCCGAGCGGCTGGTCGACCTCCTGCCGAGCGTCGAGCGGGTCAACTTCTGCAATAGCGGGAGCGAGGCGACCTACCACGCGATCCGCCTCGCCCGCGCGCACACCGGCAACGAGAAGATACTGAAATTCGAGGGCTGCTATCACGGCTGGCACGACTACGTCGACGTGAGCGTCTACCCGCCCGAGGAATGCCTCGGCGAGCGGTATCCGGAATCGGACGGCATGCTCCCGGCGGCCGTCGAGAATACACTCGTCGCCCCGTTCAACGATCCCGAAGCGGTCGCTGAGGCGGTTCGAGAACACGCCGACGACCTCGCCGGCGTCATCCTCGAACCCATCCCGCACTCAGTCGGATGTCTCCTCCCACAGGAGGAGTTCCTCGAAACCCTGCGCGAGGTGACCCGCGACGCCGACGTGCCGCTCATCTTCGACGAGGTCATCACCGGCTTTCGTCACTCGCCGCACGGCGCGCAGGGGGAGTTCGGCGTCACGCCCGACCTGACCTGCGTGGCGAAAGCGCTCGGCAACGGCTACCCCGTCGCGGCGGTGGGCGGCCGGAACGACCTGCTCGCGCAGGCCGGCGGCGACAACGAGACCGGCGTCGTCATCAGCGGGACGTACTCCGGCAACCTTCCGGGACTGGCCGCGGCGCGTGAAACCATCGACACCATCGTGGAAGCTAACGTGCAGGACTACGTTACCGACCTCGGCGAGACGTATCGCGCCGGACTCCGAGATCTGCTCTCCGACCGCGATATCGAGGGGAGGGTCGTCGGCCATCGGAGCATCTTCAGCGTACAGTTCGGCGTGACCGACGAGCCTCGGAGCTACGAGGACGTGCTCGGACTGGACGAAGCGAAGTTCCGCGAGTTCGCCGCCGGAATGCGAGAGCGCGGCCACTTCTTCACGCCGAACCCCTACAAGCGACACCACCTCTCGTTCGCACACGGCGAGGAGCACGCGGAGTCGTACTTAGACGACGCGGACGCCGTGTTGGGGACGCTCTAACCGGGTTCAGCAGGCTTAACCCCATCCGTCCGTTACGAGGTTTCGAATGAGTTCTGCGATACGGATTCAGAATCTGGAGAAGGAGTACGGGGAGGTGCGAGCGCTCGACGGCGTCTCACTCGACGTTCCGCAAGGGTCGTTTTTCGGACTGCTCGGCCCGAACGGCGCGGGGAAGACGACGTTCATCAACGTCCTCGTCGGCCTCGTGAAGAAGTCCGGGGGGACAGCGGAGGTGTTCGGCGCGGACGTGGAAGACGACTACCGCGAGGCTCGAAATCGGATCGGCCTCGCGCCGCAGGAGTTCAACGTCGACCGGTTCTTCCCCATCCGCGAGGTGCTGGAGCACAAGGCGGGCTATCACGGTATTCCGAAAGGGGAGGCGCGAGAGCGGGCCGACGAGGTGCTGAAACAGGTCGGCATCTACGACAAGCGCAACACGCGTTTCGACTGGCTCTCGGGCGGGATGAAGCGTCGGTTCATGCTGGCGCGGGCGCTCATCACCGACCCTGACCTGCTCATACTCGACGAACCGACCGCGGGCGTGGACGTGCAACTCCGCCACGACCTCTGGGACCTCATCACCGACCTGAACGAGAGCGGGACGACCATCCTGCTCACGACCCACTACATCGAGGAGGCGGAACGCCTCTGCGACGAGGTCGCCATCCTCGATTCGGGGGAGATCGTCGAGGTGGCGAGTCCGGAGGAGCTGATGGGTCGCGGGCCGGACAAGGTCACCGTGACCCTGCGGAATCCACCCGAGACCACCCCGTACCTCTCCGCCGGACGCGACGAGATCGAGTCGGTCGAACTGGACGGGGACGACCTCGTCATCACGGCGCAGGAAGGGGGCCTCCTTGCACCGGAACTCGTGCGCGAACTCGACCGGAAGGGCTTCGAGATCGTCCACTTCGACATCTCGCATACTTCGCTCGAAGAGGTGTTCGTGGCGATGACGCGTGACGAAGCGGACGGCGAAGAGCAGGTATCCGCGGTGGCGGACGGAGGGCGGGCGTGACCGGTCTCACCGGTTTCCTCACGCTCACTCGTCGCGAGATCTTGCGCTTCTTGCGGAGGCCGCGGAACACGTTCGTCCCGCCGCTCGTGACGAACGTGCTGTACTTCTCGGTGTTCGGCGTCGTTCTAGGCGGACGCGTAGGGAAGATGGAGTTCAGCGGGGTGACCGTCGACTACATCGTCTTCATCCTCCCCGGACTGGTCGTCCTCGGGGCTATCTCGAACGCGTTCGAGAACTCGTCGTTTTCCATCTTCCACGGCCGGTGGAACCGCTACATCGAAGAGGCGCTCACCTCGCCGATGTCGTACTCGCGGATGGTCGCGGCCTACATCGTCTCCGGAGCGACCCGGGGTCTGCTCGTCGGCATCCTCATCGCCGTCGTCGGCGCGTTCTTCACGCCGGTCGGCGTGGCCCGCCCGCTCTACCTCGTCGCGTTCGCGCTGGTTATCACGCTCCTCTTTTCGAGCATCGGCGTTGTCGGTGGTCTCTGGGCCGACGACTGGGACAACCTGACGATGATGAACCAATTCATCGTCCGCCCGCTCGTCTTCTTCGGCGGTGTCTTCTACACCGTAGAGAGCCTGAAATCGGAAGTCGTTCGCACTCTCACCCTGCTCAATCCGATGGTCTACATGGTAAACGGCGTCCGGTACGGCTTCCTCGGCGCGGCGGAGGTCGACCCGAACGTCTCGCTCGCGGTACTCTCGGGGTTGACCGTCGCGGTGATGGCGCTCGACGCCTACCTGTTCCGACGCGGCTACGGTCTGATGGACTGAGCGACGGATATCCGAGCGGGACGCCGCTAGCCGTCTCTCCGACCCTTTCATACCTGTCTCACTGAATACGAAACCCCTTGTTCGCTCGCCGGGAGTCGTCACTATCGATGAACCCGACAGCGGGTGCGGTGGCGCTCGGTTGCTTGCTCGGCAGCGTCGCGGTCGACGTCTGCGTCCACGAGGCGCTCCACGTCTGTTTTCTTCGGGCGATCGGCGTTTCGTGTTGGATGGAGTATCTTCCGAACCGCGCGACGACCGGCGTCGCCGTCGGTCTGCTCGGCGGGTCGTGGGCGCGCGTGACGCTCTCGGAGATTCCCGAGGCGACGTCGGTTCGCGGACTCCGACTGGCGACGTTGAGTCTCCTGCTCATGCTGACCCCGTTTTCGCTCGTCGCTCTCGGCGCAGCCCCCGACCCGACGACGCTCGAGAACCCGTCGCTGCAACTGGCGACCGTCGGGTGGTTCGCGACTGTCCTTCCGAGTCCGCAGGATTTTGCGATGTTCTGGCGGGCGAATGACCTGCACGGATACACCGACGCCTATCGGGGCGAGTGGTTCGAAACCGCGTGAACGAACTCCGTCCGGTCGGGACGATTCGTTGCAGTGGGGGTTCGTCGTCGGTGACGGACGGAGCCGAGGGACGTGACGGAACCACCTGTCAATTTAAACACCATTCTGAGAAAATTTCGAACGGAAAACATGCCTAACACCGCGAAAATCGTCCTCGGACTCGGCGGAATCTGTATCGGTCTACTCGGCTACCGCTACGCCTACTACCTGTCGCGGTTCGGCGAAGAACTGGACGCCATCGGAAGCACGAGGCCGATGGGCGAGGTCGAACCGACGAACTGGAAGGTAATCCTCACGCAGATTAGCTTCCTCTTTCTGGCCGCGCTCGGAGCGTTCACCGCTCTCTCCGGGATGTTCGCCCCGTAGTCGAGAAGGTGAACCGCTACAACCGTCCGAGAACCGCCTCGGTGACCTCCTCGGTTCCCGCGTCGCCGCCGAGGTCGGGCGTCCGCGGACCGTCTTCCAGCACCGATTCCGTCGCCCCACGAACCGCCCGTCCCTCGTCGTCGTAACCGAGATACTCCAGCAGCATCGCGGCGGAGAACACGGTCGCGCAGGGGTTCGCCACCCCTTCGCCCGCGATGTCCGGGGCAGTGCCGTGGACGGGTTCGAACAGGGCGCGTTCCGGGCCGATGTTCGCCGAGGGGAGCAGCCCCAGACCGCCGACGAGTCCGGCGGCGAGGTCGGAGAGTACGTCGCCAGCGAGGTTCGGGCAGACGACCACGTCGTACTCCTCGGGGTGCAGACAGAGGTGGGTCGCCAGCGCGTCCATCAGGGCCTCGTCGTGGGATACGCCGCGCTCGTCGGCCACGCGAGCCACCGTATCCCGAAAGAGGCCGTCGGTTTCGCGCATCACGTTCGCCTTGTGCGCGACGGTGAACCCGTCTTCGCCGCGCTCGTCGACGTACTCGCAGGCGAACTCGGCGAGTCGCTCGGAGGCGGATTCGGTGACGACGCGGGTCAAGGTCGCAACGTCGTCGCTGAGGCGCGATTCGTGGCCCGCGTAGACGCCCTCCGTGTTCTCGCGGAGGAAGACGAGGTCGGTCTCCGGTCGGAGCGCGTCGGTGCCGGGGTGGGCTCGCGCGGGCCGGACGTTGACGAACGCGTCCACCGCCCGGCGGAGCGGGAGGATGACGTCCGCCGCGGTTTCGCCCGCCGCACCGAACAGGGTGGCGTCCGCGCCGGCGACGACGTCGCGCGTTTCGTCCGGAAGGGCGGTTCCCGTCTCGGCTTTCACCGCGTCGCCGGCGTAGGCCGTGACGAACTCGAACTCCGGCTCCGCGGCTTCGAGGACGCGTCGGGCGGCAGGGACGACTTCCCGCCCGATTCCGTCGCCGGGGACGACCGCGATTTGCTCGGTCATGTGTCGACGTAAGGGAGGCTCCGGGCCGTCTCCTCGATGGCCTGTTCGTTCGACTTCATGAGGGCGGTCGTGTCCCAGATACCCTCCACGAGCGCCTTCCGCTGGGCGTCGTCCACGTTCGCCGCGATTTCGCGGTCGTCGTAGCGCACCGCCTCGCCCGCCACGTCGACCTCGATTTCAACGTCGGGGTTCGATTCAACGTAGTTCTGGAGGTCGGCGATCGCCTCGCCGTCGGCGGTGACGGTCGGAATCCCGAGCGCGAGGCAGTTGCCCGCGAAAATTTCGGCGAAGCTCTCGCCGACGATGGCGTCGATGCCCCAGCGCGCTAGCGCCTGCGGCGCGTGTTCGCGCGAGGAGCCGCAGCCAAAGTTGGCATTGACGACCAGCACGGACGCCTCCCGGTGGTCGTCGTCGTTGAAGGGGTGGTCTTTCTGCTCGTCGTCCTCGTCGAACCGCTGGTCGAAGAACGCGAACTGGCCCAGTCCGTCGAAGGTGACGACCTTCATGAACCGGGCCGGGATTATCTGGTCGGTGTCGATGTCGTTACCCCGAACCGCGATACCGGTTCCCGAGGCCCGCTCGACTTTCTTCACTCCGTCGTCGCTCATGCCGTCGCCACCTCCGACAGTTCGCGCACGTCGGTCACCTCGCCGCGAACCGCGGCGGCGGCGACCATCTCGGGATTCATCAGGACGGTTCGACCCTCCGGACTACCCTGCCGCCCGACAAAGTTGCGATTCGAGGAGGACGCGGAAGCTTCGTCGCCCTCCAACTGATCCGCGTTCATCCCGAGACACATCGAACAGCCCGCGTCGCGCCAGTCGAAGCCGGCCTCGCGGAAGGTTTCGTCCAGTCCCTCTCGCTCCGCGGCGGCTTTCACGCGTTGGCTTCCGGGGACGACCATCGCCCGCACGTCGTCGTGCACTTCGCGGCCCTCGACGACGCTCGCGGCTCGGCGCAGGTCGGGGAGGCGAGCGTTCGTACAGGAGCCGAGGAACGCCACGTCGATGTCGTACCCTTGCATCGTCTCGCCGGGTTCGACGCGCATGTGCTCCTGCGCTTGCTGGGCCGTCTCGCGTTTCGATTCCGGCAGGTCGTCCGGCTCCGGAATCGGCTCCGTGACGCCGACGCCCTGTCCGGGCGTCGTTCCCCACGTTACCATCGGTTCGAGCGCGGAGCCGTCGATCTCCACCACGTCGTCGTAGGTGGCGTCGTCGTCCGACCGCACCGACTCCCAGTAGGGTTTCAGGCGCTCGAACTTCTCGGGGTCGTCCTGAAAGGCGTCCGTCTCGCGCAGGTACTCGAAGGTCGTCTCGTCGGGGTTGACGTAGCCCGCGCGGGCGCCGCCCTCGATGGACATGTTACAGATGCTCATCCGACCTTCCATATCCAAGTTATCGACGGCCTCGCCCGCGTACTCGTAGACGTAGCCGACGCCGCCGTCGGTTCCGAGTCGGCGGATGATCTCGAGGATAACGTCCTTCGCGGAGACGCCCTCTCCGAGGTCGCCCGTCACCCGAATCTGGCGCACGTCCTGCTTTTCCATCGCCACGGTGCCGGTCGCCAACACGTCCCGAATCTGGCTCGTGCCGATACCGAACGCCAGCGCGCCGAACGCTCCGTGCGTGGCGGTGTGGCTGTCGCCGCAGACGACGGTCGTGCCGGGTTGCGTCAGACCTTGCTCCGGACCGATGACGTGGACGATACCTTGGTCGCCCGTTTCGGGTCTCGAGAACTCGATGCCCGATTCGCGGACGTTCGTCTCCAGTTCGGCCATCATCTCCTCCGCGGAGTCGTCGTCGTAGGGCCGCGACTGGTCGGCAGTCGGGACGATGTGGTCGACCGTGGCGTGGGTGCGGTCGGGGTATGCGACCTCCATGTCGCGCTCCCGCAACATGCCGAACGCCTGCGGGCTCGTCACCTCGTGGACGAGGTGGAGACCGACGAACAACTGGGTCTGTCCGGTCGGGAGTTCGGTGACTTTGTGGTTCTCCCACACGGTATCGTACAGCGTGCCTTTGCTCATCGATTCTCCACCTGCTCTTCCGTCTCTACCTGCTTCTCGTAGCCGCGTTCGAACACGCTGTCCGCGTCACCCGCGCCCTCCGGCGGGGTGTGAGGCACGTCGGCCATGGTTTCGGTTTCCTCCTCGGCGTCCTCGTCGGAATCCCCGCCCGCCCGAGAGTCGATTTGATCACCGCCGTCTGTGACGACCGGCCCGCGGTCGAAGACGCGCGTCATCGCCCCCTCGTCGGCGTACGGATGGGTGTGGCTGATGTCGCCCATCGCCCGTCCGTCACCGTCCGATTTTTCAATCATCGGCCGCCACCTCCGTTTTCTCCTCCTCCGGCGACTCCGACACCTCGGCCCACGCGAACAGGTCTCGGAGTTTCTCGCCCACTTCCTCGATGTCGTGGCTCTTCTCGGCCTGCCGCCGCTGGCGGTAGCCCGGGCGTCCGGCCTGATTCTCCAGAATCCACTCGCGGGCGAACTCGCCGTTCTGAACCGCCTCGAGCACTTGCTCCATGTTCTCGCGGGCGTGGTCGTCCACGATGACCTCGCCGCGGGTGAGGCCGCCGTACTCGGCGGTGTCGGAGACCGAATCCCACATCTCGCCGAGGCCGCCCTCGTACATCAGGTCGACGATGAGCTTCATCTCGTTCAGACACTCGAAGTAGGCCATCTCCGGGGAGTAGCCCGCGTCCACGAGCGTCTCGTAGCCGGCCTTGATGAGTTCGGTGATGCCGCCGCAGAGCACGGCTTGCTCGCCGAACAGGTCGGTCTCCGTCTCCTCGCGGAAGGTGGTCTCCACCACGCCCGCCCGGGTGCAGCCGATGGCCTTCGCGTAGGCCAGCGCCTCGGCTTTCGCCTCGCCGCTGGCGTCTCGGTAGATGGCGAGCAGGCCCGGCGTTCCCTCGTCGGCCTCGTAGTTCCGGCGGACGAGGTGGCCGGGTGACTTCGGCGCGACCATCGTCACGTCCACGTCCTCCGGCGGTTCTATCTGTCCGTAGTGGATGTTGAAGCCGTGCGCGAACTGGAGCGTGTCGCCCGGTTCGAGTTCGGGTTCGACGTCGTCGTACACCGCGGGCTGGACGGTGTCCGGAACGAGCACCGAGACGATGTTCGCCTCGCTAGCCGCTTCCTTCGGCGTCGCCACGCGCAGGCCGTCGGCCTCGGCCGCGTCGCGCGAGGACGACCCTTCGCGGAGGCCGACAACCACGTCGACCCCGCTGTCGGCGAGGTTCTGGGCGTGGGCGTGGCCCTGACTGCCGTACCCCAGTACGGCGACCGTCGCGTTCGCAAGTCGTTCGTCGTCCGCGTCACTGTCGTAGTATATCGTCGTGTCGGGTTCGTCTGTCATGGTTTCAGTTGTCGGATGTGTCGGTCGCGTCGCGCGTTTCTTCGCTATCTCGCTCGGGAGTCGGCGCGGTGGAGTGTCCCGGCTCCTCGCCGGGCGTGGTCGGCGTGTCGCCGCGGGCGAGCGCGGTCTGGCCGGTTCGGGCGATCTCGATGATGCCGAACTGTCGGAAGGCGTCGACCGCGTCGTCTATCTTCTGCTGGTCGCCAGTGATCTCCACCGTGATGGTTCGCGGCCCGGCGTCCAACGTCCGTCCCTCGTACATCTGCGTGATCGCGTGAACCTTGTCCGGCTCGTCGCCGCGAACCTTCAGGAGCACCAACTCGCCCCGAACGGCGTCGTCGTCCAGTTCGCCCACCTGGATGACGGGCTTGAGCTTCGTCAGCTGTTTTTTCACCTGGTCGATGCCGGGGTCGGTCTCCTCGACCACGAGCGTGATGCGGGCGTGACCCTCGACCGTCGTCGGGCCGACCGTCAGGCTCTCGATGTTGAACCGCCGCCGGGAGAACAGCCCGGAGACGCGCGATAGGACGCCCGGTTCGTGCTCGACCAGCGCGGAGACGACCGCGGTTCGGTACCGGGGTTCAGCCTCCGCCTCCGGGTCGACCCGGATGCCCTGCTCGTTGCGGCGACCCTCGGGATGAGGGCGCTCTTTCGGAGCGGGACCGGGCATCCCGGACGACGGCACGTCCGACTCGGCTTCCGCGGCCGACTCCGGTCGGTCTTCCACCGAGAACTCCGACTTGGCGTCGTCGCCGGAACTCTCGACCGCGTCCTCACCGCTCATAGTTGCTCCTCCGACAGGGCGAACTTCCCGTTCGCGCCGCCGCTTGCGACCATCGGGTAGACGTTCTCGGCGGGGTCGATGTGGAAGTCGATGACCGCCGGACCGTCGTAGGCCAGCGCCGATTTGATGGTGTCCGGCACCTCGTCGTAGGTGTCGACCCGGAAGCCCTGCGCGCCGAACGCCTCGGCCAGCTTGTCGAACTGCGGACACCAGTCGTAGTCGGCGGCCATCCGTCGGCCCTCGAAGAAGGCGTCCTGCCACTGGCGGACCATTCCGATGTACTCGTTGTTGAGCACGGCGACCGTGATGTCGAGGTTCTCCCGAACCGCCACCGAGAGTTCCTGTATCGTCATCAGGAACGAACCGTCGCCGTCGACGCAGACCACCTGCTGGTCGTCGTCCGCGGCGAGGCGAGCGCCGACGGCGGCGGGGAGACCGTACCCCATCGTGCCGAGGCCGTGCGAGGAGATCCACCTCCGGGGGCTGCGGAACGTCCAGAACTGGGCGGCCCACATCTGGTGTTGTCCGACGCCGGTCGTGACGATGGTGTCGTCCGGCGTCGCCTCGTCCAGCGCCTCGACGACGAACTGCGGCTTGAGCGGTTCGTCCTCGGGCGTCCCGTAGGCCAGCGGATACTCCTCCTTCCACGTCCGGCACTGCTCGCGCCACTCCTGCCAGCGGTCGCCGGTGCGTCCCGACGACCGCCCGTCCGGCGAACTCGACATCGCCGCGTGGAGCTGGTCGACGACCGTTCCAGCGTCGCCGATAAGCGGGTAGTCGGCGTGGACGTTCTTCGATATCTCGGCGGGGTCGATGTCGACGTGGACGACCTCCGCCTCGGGCGCGAAGGTGTCGACGCCGCCGGTCAGCCGGTCGTCGAACCGACAGCCGACGGCGATCAACGTATCGCAGTGCGTGACGGCCATGTTGGCGTAACCGGTGCCGTGCATGCCCGCCCACGACAGGCAGAGGTCGTGGTCTTCGGGTATCGAGCCGATGGCGGGCATCGTCGTCACGACCGGGATTCCGTGCTCGACGGCGAAGCGCCGCGCCTCCTCGCAGGCTTCGCCTTTGACGACGCCGCCGCCGAACAGGAGCAGCGGTTTCTCCGCGCGCTTAATGGCGTCGGCCGCGGCCGCGACCGCCTCGGAATCGGCTTCCTCCCGCGGCGAGTAGGTCGACGGCGTCTCGGTGGGGCCGGGTTCGCGGTCGGTCTCGTCCATCGTGGTGTCCTTCGGCAGGTCGACGAGCGTCGGCCCGGGACGCCCCTCGTCGGCGAGGGCGAACGCCTCGCCGACGACGTCGCCGACCGAGTCCGCATCGCCCGCGAAGTAGTTGTGCTTCGTGATGGGGGCGGTGACGCCGGTCGTGTCCGTTTCCTGGAAGGCGTCGGAGCCGACCATGGTCGAGGGAACCTGCCCCGTCAGCGCGAGCATCGCGTCCGAATCCATGTTGGCGTCGGCGATGCCGGTGACGAGGTTCGTCGCCCCCGGCCCGGAGGTGGCGAGGCAGACGCCCGGTTCGCCTTTGACGACACCGTAGGCGTCCGCGGCGTGGGCCGCACCCTGCTCGTGGGCCATCGTGACGTGGCGGATGTCCGAGTCGAACAGCGCGTCGTAGACGGGCATGATGGCGCCGCCCTGCACGCCGAACATCGCTTCGACGCCGACCGCTTCGAGCGCGGCGACGATCGCGCTCGCGCCCGTCGCCTCCGCCTCGTTCGATTCTCGGTCGGTTCCGTCGCTCTCCTCCGTCTCTCGGGAGACGGCGTCGACTACCGGCTCGCTCACGGTGTGTTCACCTCGATTCGTCGGTCGTTCGTCGGTCGATACGTGCTTGCTGTCGTTCGTGTCTTTGACATCGGTTTCTGCGCGTGCTCGGTACTGTTCGGTGGCGATTCGGTAGGGGTCGGGGAGAAGGAAGGTAGAGGGGCGGTTATGCCCCTACAATAATGAGTACGCGCTCGGCAGCCTCGACGCTCGACACCTGCGGATTCGGAGTCGTGCGCGACTGTCGCATCTCTGGTTGTACGTTTCTTACCTCGACGGAAATAGCCCTTGCGCGGCGGGCAATACTTGCCTCGCGGTAGCCCGTCCCGTGGCAGTTGCTCACGAGGCGTCGCGCGAACGCGGGAGGTCATGGTCAGGCCGTCGCCTCCTCCCGAGAATCGACGCCCAGTTCGCGGGCGTATCGTCGAACGTCGCCCACGGTGACGCGCTCCTTCTCGGCGCCGCGGTCTTTGACGCGGCGCGTTATCTGCCGGACTTCCGTGTCGGTGGGGTCGAACCCGGCTTGTCGCAGGTGCTTGCGAACCGAATGGGTGCCGGTGTGTTTGCCGAGGACGAACTCCCGGTTCGCGCCGACCATCTCGGGCGTCATCACGCCCGTCTCGAACGTGTCGCTGTTCTCGATGACGCCGGCGGCGTGGATTCCGCTCTCGTGGGCGAAGGCGTTCGCGCCCACCACCGGCTTGTTCGCGGGGACGCTCACGTCGCTGCAGCGTTCGATCAACTCGGAAACGGTGGCGATCTGCGGCGTGTCGATGCCGGTATCGACGCCGTAGACGCTCTCGGCGGCCATGACGACCTCCTCGAAGGCGGCGTTTCCGGCGCGCTCGCCGATTCCGTTGACGCTCACCTGCACCTGCTCAGCGCCCGCTTCGAGACCGGCCATCGCGTTCGCGGTCGCCATCCCGAAGTCGTCGTGCGTGTGCACGTCGATGCGAGCGTCGGTGTGCTCGCGGATTCGCGCTATCAGGTCGGCGAATCGTCCGGGTGTGGCGACCCCGCAGGTGTCGGGGACGTTTATCCACTCCACGCCGGCGTCGGTGACGGCTTCGACGACCTCGCCCATGTACTCGGGGTCGGTTCGGGTCGCGTCCATCGGCGAGAACATCGGAATCGCACCCGCCTCGGCGACTCGCTCGACCGCCTCCACGGCCCGCGATTTTACTTCGTCCCGCGTGGCGTGCATCGAATCCTCGATCTGCACGTCGCTGGTCGAAGCGAAGACGTGAACCATCTCCGCGCCGGTGTCGAGCGCGGTCTCCACGTCCCCGTCCACGACGCGAGCTAACGCGCAGGTGGTCGCCCGCGTCGAGTCGGCGATGTCGCTGACGGCCTCGAACTCGGCGTCGCCATTGGCGGGGAACCCGGCCTCGATGACGTGGGTTCCCATCTCGTCCAGCGTCGCCGCTATCTCGCGCTTCTCGTCGGGCGAGAACGAAGTGCGTGGCGTCTGCTCACCGTCGCGGAGCGTCGTGTCGAAAACTCTGACTGTCTCAATCTCGTCGGTGTGGGCTAACGTGCCCTCGAAGAACTCGACCCCCCCTCTCGGAGGTGGTGTCATTTTCTGACATTGTACTCGATTGGAGTGGCGAACTTCTATTTAAGCGTTGCGCTCAGACAGGTCGTTTCAGCGCCCGAGAACGACGGTTCGGTTCGCGGATTCGGTAAAATCGCGTGCCATCGTCGGAGTGGTATGACATTAGATTGTTTAAGGGGCCTGAATCGATGGCCGGTAGCGTCGCGTCGACGGGCATGCTATCGGACTCATTCGAGGTCGATTCGCGGCGCTATCTTCCGCACCCGCGGTTGCGATGTCCGTCCGCAGACGGTCGCCGCGCGAAAAACGACGGGGGCAATTATCGTTCGGTCGCCAACTTAGCTACCGCCGTCGGACTGGTTTCCGCCCGTCTGATTGCCGCCGGTTTGGTTGCCGCCGCCGGTCGTCTGGGTGTCGCCACCCCCACCACCGCCACCCTGTTGCTGTTGCCACCAGTCGTCGTTTTCGAGGATATTGGTCTCCTCGTTCTCGGGAATCGTGCTGAAGTTAACCGTCACGAGGAACGCGGAGTCGCCGAAGACGGTGAACTCCTGATCCATCTCGTAGACGTTCGGCTGCTGGGAATCCTGTTGGTCGGTCACGAAGCCGAGGTTGTCGTTGAACTGACCGATGTTCGCGTCCCGCGCGACGAATAACGGCACCTGTTCGTTCGTGTTCAGGTACCGAATCATGCGCGTCTGGTAGTTCGTCCAGACGTTGTCCTGCACTTCCGGCACGTTCGGAACCCACTGAACGACGCCCGAGGTGAACACGAATCGTGCACCCGGTCGGAACGAGTTCTGTAAGATCAGCCCTTTCGGTCCCTCTTGGAGTGCCGTCGCGTTAGCTCCCGTCTCGGCGCTCGCGGCACCGCTTCCGAGGGTGAGCGCGGTGCCGACCGACGCGAGGGCACCCGTCTTGAGGAACGTTCGTCGTGTCGATGCGTCTTGCTCGTCTGCTCGCTGATTCTCATCGGTAGGCATCGTTGTCCCTCCGAGGACGATTGTGCGTTCCAGACGAGTCTCAAAAAGACGGGGTGACCGTTTTTCACCCGCCCCGCGCGCAACGGTCGAATCAGTACGCTGGGTTTGCCGGCTCGTAATCGGCTCTTCAGCGGACGGGGCGACCGAGATGGCCGACGGAATAAGTGCAATTTCGGGCGTTAATGACGCCGTTTCGTTCTATAACGGGACGGTTTCGATGGTCGTGTTGGTAGCTACTGTCGAGCCTCGTCACGCCCTCACTCGGTTGCCCGTTGCCGCCGCGGTTGCAAGCCGTCAGTGTCCTTCCGTCGTCTCGTACCCCGTCACGTCCTCGAACGACGCGCCGAACCGCGCTTCGAACAGCGAGTGCATCCGGTCTTCCAGCTCCGGCAACTCGCTTCCCGCTTCGCCTTCGCTTCCGTGAACCGCCTCGTGGACGCGCTGGGCACAACTCAGCATCGTCACGTCGGCGACCACGTCCGCGGTCTTCTCGATGCGGAACGAGTCCACGACCGTACCGTCGACGGCGGCGGACGACCGAGTGTTCGAAGAGAAGGTAACAGACGAGGAGGCGAACTGCGGCGGGCGTGGTAGTCGTGGTGGTATCTTCTGCGGCTTCTTCGTCTCCTATCGTTTGAAGACGACCGCCGCTCCACGCTGAATATCGAACGAAGCGCGGTCACCCCGTGATATCGGCGTGTTGCGTCCCTGCGTGACGATTCGAACGTCGGAGATGGGGGCGGAATCCGGCTCGACGATGTAGTTCGTCTGGTCGCCCTGAAAGTAGCGTTCGGTGACGACGCCCCGAAAGGTACCGCCGTTGCTGGCGAGCGAGAAGTCCTCCGGGCGAATCGAGACGGTCACCGGCCCCTCGTCAACGCGCTTTTCGTGCGGGAACGAGACGTTTCCGTCGCCGATCTCTATCGTCGTCGTCCCGTTCTCCGTTCGCGCGCGTCCCTCGAACAGGTTGGTGTCGCCGATGAAATCAGCGACGAAGGCGCTCGCGGGTTCGCGGTAGATCTTTTCGGGCGTTCCGACCTGCTCGATGCGACCGTCGTTCATCACGGCCATCCGGTCGGAGAGCGTCATCGCAACTTCCTGGTCGTGCGTGACGTAGAAGAACGACCCCTCGGTCTTCTCGTGAATCTTGCGGAGTTCGACCTGCATCTGCTTGCGGAGTTTTCGGTCGAGGCTCGACAGGGGTTCGTCGAAGAGGAGGACGCTCGGTTCGTTGACGAGCGCCCGCGCGAGTGCGACGCGCTGTTGCTGGCCGCCCGAAAGTTCGTTCGGATTGCGGTCTTCGAACCCGCCCAAATCGACCAGTTCGAGGTACTCGCTCGCTTTCCGTTTTCGCGCTGCTTTGCCGACACCGGACTTCTTCAGCCCGTACTCGACGTTCTCGCCGACGGTCATGTGGGGAAACAGGGAGAGATGCTGGAAGACGAGGTTTGTGTCCCGAGCGTTCGGCGGGACGCCGGTCATGTCCTTCCCATTGAGGGAGACGGTCCCTCTCGTCGGCGTTTCGAACCCGCTTATCATCCGGAGCGTCGTGGTCTTTCCACACCCCGAGGGACCGACGAGCGAGAAAAACTCCCCCATTCGAATCGTGAAATCGATATCGTCCACCGCCGTCACCTCGTCGTACTCCTTGTGGACTCCCTGTAAATCGATGAGAACGTCGCCTTCTGGCATACGACACGGTTTCTCACCCAAAAGTATAAATCTATCGTGACATTTAACTAATTTTTATGTCGGCGAGAATTACCCACGATTAGATTACCTTTTTCTGCCAAAGATTTAATAATACCTGGATGAGTTCCTTTGGTATGAATATTGATGACAAGGAATATAGTTCACAGACGACTAATGGTCGCACGGCGCGTCGGCGGTTTCTAAAAGCGACCGGAATCGCGGGAGCAACCGGGATGACGGGGCTCTCGGGCTGTCTCATCGGCGGTGGCGGCGGTGGCGGAAAGAAAACCATTAACATCCTCACGTGGGAGGAGTATGCCGATCTGAAAAAGCAAATCGAGAATCGCCTTGACGTCACCGTCAAGTTCACGAAATCCACATCTTCGTCGGACATGTTCACGGGCTGGAAATCCGGCAAGGACAAGCAGTTCGACATCGCAGTACCGAACAACAACTACGTGCCGAAGATGATGGACGCGGGGTTGGTCGACCCGGTTCCAGACGACATCGTCAAAAATCAAAAGAGCATCTACGACACGTTCCAGCAGTTCAGCAAGAATCAGTTCACGGAAGGCGGAAAGAAGTACGGCGTCCCCATCCGATTCGGCTGGTACGGCTACTCCTACGACTCTCGGAAGATTCCCGAGAGCCACGAACAGAGTTACAAAGTGCTGTTCAGCGACAAGTACAAGGGAACGAACCTGAAGGGGAAAGCCGTCATGTACGACAACCACTTCAAGGCAATGAGCGCGACCGCGCTCTATCTCGGCTACAAGAAGGCGTTCGAGGGGAGCAAAGTTAGGCTCTCGGAGAAGCAAATCAAGAAAGTCAAACAGACCCTCATCGAGCAAAAACCGCGACTGCACGGTTACATCGCCGCCGACCCGTCGTACATCAAATCGTTCAAACAGGGCAACTTCTACGTCGGCCAGTCCGGGCGAAACGAAATCGTCGAAATGTGGGCGAACGGCACCGACTGGCCGAAGATGGCGGCACCCAAAGAGGGGTCGCTCGCGTGGTTCGAGTCCGCCGTCGTCTCAAAGAAATCGAAGAACAAAGACCTCGCGTGGAAGGTCGTCAACGAGTTCATCGCGCCGAATCTCGGCGCGAAACTCGCCAAGGTGGGTTATTCGCCAAGCTGTAATCCCAAGACGCAAAAACACCTCTCGAAGGAGCAAAACGACATGTTCGGTGCCATCAAGCCGTCGCGCCTGAAGAGTTTCATCCCGTTCAAAGCCGTCGAGAACGAGAGCGCGTGGCAGACCGCGTGGGACGAAGTCAAAACGGCCTGAACAATGTCCACCGACAGTTCCACCTCCAGACGGGCACGGCTCATTCGTGCGTTCGCGTCGCGCAAGCGAACGCTCGGGCTCACGCTCGGCCCGAGTCTCGTCTGGCTGTTGCTGTTGTTGATGGCACCGCTGACGTTCATGGTCGTCGTTAGTTTCATGAGCGTCGACAGCGAGAGCTACAGCATCATCTGGGAGCCGACGCTGAACAACTATTCGACGCTGTTCAGCGGGTCGGGGCCGTTCTGGGAGACGCCGTTTTTCGACGCGCTCGTTCTCTCGTACGCCGTCGCCGCGATAACTACCGTCCTCTGTCTGCTGATGGCGTTCCCCCTCGCGTACTTCCTCGCGCGTCGTGACGGGCAGACGTTCAAAATCGTCATCTTCCTCGTCCTGCTCCCGTTCTTCACGATGTACCTCGTTCGCGCCTACTCATGGTACCTGATGTTCGGGCCGAGCGGCATCATCAACCGGACGCTGATGAAAATTGGCCTCGTCAGTGAACCGACGTCGCTGTTCAGCTACGGCGTTCCGGCCATCGTCATCGGTCTCACGCACGCCTACTTCCCGTACATGCTGCTGTCGCTGTACGCGAGCATGGAAGGCATCGACTTCACCCTCGTCGAGGCGGCCCGCGATTTGGGTGCGAGCCGATTCGGGACGCTCAAGGACATCATCCTACCCCTGACGCTTCCGGGCATCATCAGCGGCGGCCTGTTCGTGTTCGTCCCCGCGCTGGGGGCGTTCGTCACGCCGCGCTTCCTCGGACAGGGGAAGGTGTTGATGATCGGACAACTCATCGAGGGACGAATCACCGGCCAGTACGCCATCGACTACGGCAGCGCGGCATCGATGTTCATCGTCGTTTCCATCGTCATCGCGTTCGCGCTCGCGTTCCGCTACGTCAGCATCGAAGAACTCGGAGGTGTCTGAGATGGCGACCGAAACCGGAACCACGACCGAAAGCAGCGAGGTGACGGGGTCGACTCTGCTCGACCATCAGCAGAAACAACGACTGCTCCAGCGTGGACTGTACGCCGTCGTCGTCCTCCTACTGGTGTTCCTGTGGATTCCGCTGGTCGCGATGATGTTCCTTTCGTTCGCGGTCAACGCCAGCACTTTCTTCCCGTTCCGCGGGTTCACGTTCGCACACTACTCCGCGACGTTCGCCGACGGCGCGCTGATGACCGCGCTGTTCAACAGCGTTCAGGTGGCAACTTACTCGGCGACCATCGCCACCATCCTCGGCGTGTTGGCGAGTTTCGCGCTCGCGCGCTACGACTTCCCGTACAAGGAGGCCTACCGAACCTTCGGCATCCTGCCGATGGTCATCCCCGGCGTCGTGTTGGGCATTGCGCTCATCATCTACTTCCAGACGATAGTCGGCATCTCGACAGGGCCGCTGACGCTGATTCTCACCCATAGCATCTACGGCTTCCCGTTCGTCGTGCTGATGGTGACGGCGCGCCTCTACACCTTCGACAGGTCGCTGGAGGAGGCGGCGCGGGATTTGGGAGCCGACCCGCTCACGACGTTCCGCGACGTGACGTTCCCCATCGTCGCCCCCGCAATCGGGGCCGGATTCCTGTTCGCGTGGATTCGCTCGTTCGAGGACTTCATCCGCGCGCACTTCGTGCAGGGGACGACGGACGTGCTCACGACCGCGATGTACTCGATGATAAAGTACGGCACCGCACCGAAGATGAACGCCATCTCGTCGTTCATCGTCTTCCTCATCGCCGTGATTCTGGCGGTGGCGATGAACGTGGGCAACGTCACCAGCTACGTCGCGGGGACGGAAGAAGAGCCGTAAGTCGGCATCTCTCCGACTCGCTCCTTCGGCTTCCTCGCACGCTCGCGGCCGACCGCGGATACATCGTCCGCGGTAACCGATATCGGTTTGGATTCGACGCTGGGGCGGATTCGAAACGCAGCGACTCCGACGAAAACGACGGCCACTACTGCGGTCACGACCGCCTCTCCTTTCTCCGAGACGCGACATCGAATCGGCGTAACCGTTTTCGATCACGTCAATGACGCAACCCTTATCACCCCCTCACGCAACGTTGTTTCCATGTCGATACAACGACGACGGTTCGTTCAGGCGGCGGGCGTCGGTGCCCTCGCCGGACTCGCCGGGTGTACCGGTTCGTTGGGCGCGAAGAACGGAACGAAAGAGAAGGACGACTCCGGCGGCGGGAAGATCGGCGACGGCGAACTCGTGCTCGCCACGACGACGAGCACGTACGACACGGGGTTGTTGGGCGAACTCAACCCCGAGTTCGAGAAGGCGTTCGGCGTCACCGTCAAGACCATCTCGAAAGGGACCGGTGCGAGCATCCGAACCGCCCGCGACGGAGACGCCGACGTGATTCTCGTCCACGCGCGCGGCGCGGAGGACGAGTTCCTCAAGGACGGCCACGGCGTCAACCGCCGGGACGTGATGTTCAACGACTTCGTCATCGTCGGGCCGAAGGACGACCCTGCCGGAATCGGCGGGATGAAGAGCGCGACGAAGGCGTTCTCCACCATCGCCGGGAAGAAGGCGACCTTCCTCTCGCGCGGCGACGACTCGGGAACTCACAAGAAAGAACGGAGTATCTGGGAGGAAGCGGGCGTGCAACCGAGCGGGAAGTGGTACCGCGAAATCGGCAAAGGGATGGGCGACACCCTCACGCAGGCGAACCAGTCCAACGCCTACACCCTCGCCGACCGCGGCACCTACCTCTCGATGAAAAAGGAGATCGACCTCGTCATTCACGTCCAAGGGCCGCTCAAGGGCGGTCCGGTCATCCTGAAGAACCCCTACGGCGTCATCCCGGTCAACCCCGAGAAGCACCGGAGCGTCAACTATCAAGCCGCGATGGCCTACGCGGGATTCCTGACCAGCCCGAAGGGACAAAAGCTCATCGACAACTACACCGCGAACGGGTCGCAACTGTTCTTCCCGAACGCGCTGTCGAAGAAGCCGAACTTCGGCCAGTACGTCCCGCAGGGCTACTCCGCCAAGCAGACCAAATCCCTCTCGCGCGAGGATAAACAGTTCCTCTACTGGGTCGAACGGGAAGTGCCCGCGGACTACTGACCCCGGCGCGTCGAATCCACCGTCGCTAGCCATCGAATCGCTACCATGCTTCAAGAATTCGCTTCGGGCGCGGACTGGCAGTACTTCGTGAGCGTCGCCCTCGTCTCGCTGTACGTGAGCACGACCGCCGTGGCGCTCTCCACGCTGGTGAGCGTGCCGGTCGCGCTCGTCATCGGCTTCACCGAGTTCCCCGGAAAACGGGGCGTGGCCGCGGTCATCAACACCGGGATGGGGTTTCCGAGCGTCGTGGTCGGGCTACTCGTCCTTCTCTTACTGTCGAATCAGGGGCCGCTCGGCGAGCTGGGACTCGTCTTCACGCCGACCGCGATGATCGCCTCGCAGTTCGTGTTGGCGACGCCCGTCGTCACGAGCATCAGCCTCTCGGCCGTCGAGTCGGTCGGGCGGGACGTGCGCGACGCGGCGTTCACGCTCGGCGGCACAGACGCCGACGTCGGCCTCCTCGTCGTCAAGGAGGCGCGCTACGGCATCGTCACCGCCGTCCTCGCCGGCTACGGACGGGCCATCAGCGAAGTCGGCTCCATCCTCATTGTCGGCGGGAACATCGTTCTGACCGACACGACCGGCGCAAAGACCTCCTACACGCGAACCCTCACGACCGCCATCACGGTCGAAGCGCGGCAGGGTCGCTACGAGGCGGGGCTGGTGCTCGGCGCGATGCTGTTGGTGCTCGTCCTCTGCGTGAACGTCCTCGGGTCGTGGGTCCGCAGTCGGAGTCGCGGACGCGGGGAGGTGCGCCGATGACGCTCGCCGCCGCGAACGTCTCGCACGGGTTCGACGGCGAGCGCGTCCTCTTCGACGTGTCGCTCTCGGTCGACCCGGGCGAGGTGGTCACGGTCGTCGGCCCCTCGGGAACCGGGAAGACGACTCTCTTGCGCCTCCTCGCCCTCTTTCGCTCGCCCGAGTCCGGCACCGTCCGGTGGCGCGACGAGAACGTCTGGGAACTCCCGGACGACGACCGACTGGCGGTTCGTCGCCGTGTTAGCATGGTGTTTCAGGAGCCGTCGCTGTTCAACGCGCCCGTCGAACGGAACGTGACCTACGGGCTTCGCGTCAGGCGACCGTGGCCGCAGCGCCTCCGCGCGGCGATGGCGCGGTTGGTCGGTCGTCGGGACGCCGCGACCGTGACCGAGGCGCTCGAAACCGTCGACCTCGTCGGTAAGGGCGACCAGAACGCCCTCTCGCTCTCCGGCGGCGAAGCCCAACGCGTCGCGTTCGCGCGGGCGCTCGCCACCGACCCCGCCGTGCTCCTGCTGGACGAACCGTCGTCGAACCTCGACCCGCGAAACACGGCACTCATCGAGGACGCCATCGCCGACGCCGGGGCGCAGGGGGTCGGCGTCGTCGTGGCGACCCACGACATGCACCAAGCGGAACGCATCTCCGACCGCGTCGCCGTCCTGCTCGACGGGACGGTGATCGAAACCGGCCCGCCGGAACAGGTGTTCGAGGCGCCGGAGGACGACCGAACGCGGAAGTTCGTGGCGGGGGAATTGATGTACTGATGGGCACGATGAAGAGGAGGACGCGACGATGACCGACGACACCGAGACGACGGAAGGAGCGACGGCGGAGGACGACTCGCCGCAGGCGACGTTCGACGCGCAACTCGTCGCCGGAGACGTGAGTTTCGGCGCAGAGGACGCACGCCTGCTCCGGGCCATCGACGACGCCGGGTCGCTCAACGCGGCGGCGACCGCGCTCGGACGGTCGTACGCCCACGCGCAGCGACGCGTCGTGGCGTTGGAGGACGGCCTCGGGGCGCTCGTGCGCCGGGAGCGCGGCGGGGCGCACGGCGGCGGGAGCACCTTGACCGAAAACGCCCGGAGCCTGCTCCAGCGGTTCCGCAGGCTCACCGCGGAGTCGTCCGGCCTCGCGGAGGTGGACGAGACGGTGCTCGTCGGGAGCGTCACCGAACGGGACGGCGAGTTCGGACTCGTGCAGACCGATGTGGGAGTCGTTCGGGCGCTCGTCCCGCCCGATTCCGAGGCCGTCGAAGTCGCGATCCGCTCGGACGTGATAACCCTCCATAGCCCGGGGTCGGCTCCGCGAGGCGACGAGACGAGCGCCAGAAACCAGTTCGTCGGCGAGATTCGGGGGGTCGAACGCGGCGAGAGGATAGCCCGCGTCGCGGTCGACGTCGGAACCGACACCCCGTTTCTCGCGTTGATCACGACCACGAGCGTGGAGCGATTGGGGTTGGAACCGGGGACGGAGGTCGTCGCGTCGTTCAAGGCGACCGCGACGCGGGCGGTTCCGCGTCGCGGAGCGTGACGTCTGCATGAATCGCCGAGACCGATACTTCCGAGTCGCTGCCGGTTCGACAACGACGCATGTACGACACCATCGTCGTCGGAGGCGGCATCGTCGGCGCGTCGGCGGCGTATCACCTCGCCCGCGGCGGCGCGGAGACGCTCCTTCTCGACCGCCACGACGCCGGACGGGCGACTGACGCCGGGGCGGGGATACTGTCGCCGGCGACGAGCAGCCGAACCGACTCGACCGCGTGGTTCGAGTTCGCGCTCGACGCCGCGGACTACTATCCGACGCTGGCCGACCGCTTGACCGAGGAACAGGACGGCGAGACCGGTTACGCGCCCTGCGGCCTGCTCTCGGTCGCCGTGGACGAGGACGAGCGCGCGGCGTTCGAGACCGAGTTCGAGCGAATCGCCGACCGACAGGAGACGTACGGACGCCCCGCCCCGGGGTCGGTGTCCGAACTGTCTTCCGACGAGGCGCGAGCGCTGTTTCCCCCGCTGGCGGAGACCGACCGCTGTCTCGCATACGACGACGCCGCACGGGTTGACGGGCGCACGTTCACGGCGGCATTCCGTCGGGCGGGGAGGAATCACGGTCTCGCCGTCGCCGATAAGGACGTCACCCGAATCGACCGCGAGGACGGCTCGATTTCCGGCGTCGGAACAGCGGACGGCGACCGGTACGACGCCGAAACCGTCGTCGTCGCCGGTGGGGCGTGGTCGGGGGCGTTCGAGGAGTCGTTGGGCGTCTCGATTCCTGTCGAGCCCCAGCGCGGCCAGATACTCCACCTCGACCTGCACGACGCCGACACCGAGACGTGGCCCATCGTCGGCGGCTTCCGCGGCCACTACATGGTTCCGTGGCCGGACGACCGCGTCGCGGTCGGCGCGACGCGGGAAACCGGCTCCGGGTTCGACGCCCGGACGACGGCGGGCGGCGTCCGCGAAGTGCTGGACGAGGCGCTCCGCGTCGCCCCCGGCCTCGCCGACGCCGAAGTGCGGGATATCCGGGTCGGACTGCGGCCGCGTTCCGCCGACCGGTTGCCCGTGTTGGGACCGATTCCGACCGTCGATGGTGTCCATCTGGCGACCGGCCACGGCGCGACGGGGCTGCAACTCGGGCCATACAGCGGAAAGCTCGTCGCCGATTCGATCCTGGGCGAACCGGCGGACGAGTCGGCGGAGTTGGAGCGGTTCAGCGCCGCTCGATTTTCGTGAGTTAGAACCGGTCGAGCGAGAACAGGTCGATGTCGTGTCGGCTCTCGCCCTCCGTCGCCAGTTCGGCCAGAATCTCGCCGACGACGCTCGATAGCTTGAACCCGTGACCCGAGAAGCCCGCGCCGACGACGACCTGCGGGTGGTCGGGGAGTGTGTCGACGACGAAGTGTTCGTCCGGCGAGTTCGTGAACAGACACGTTTCGAGGCGCATCGTCGGCCCCGCCGCGTCGGGGAAGTAGCGTTCGGTGAAATCGCGGAGGACGCGCTCGTCGGCGCGCGTGGGTTCGGCCACCTCGTCCGGGTTCACCCGCTCGTGGAAGTGGTTGTACTTGCCGACCTTGTAGCCCGGAACGCGATACTCGGGGAAGCCGTAGAAGTAACCTTCGTCGCACTCGACGATGAAGACCGGGAACGATTTGGGCTGGATCCCTTCCGGCGAATCCGGTCGGAACCAGCCGAGCACCTGCCGCTCCGGCACTGCCTGCAAGTCGAGCATCGGCAGCAATTTCGCGGCCCACGCGCCCGCTGTGACGACCATAGCGTCGGCGGTGTAGCTATCGCGGTTCGTCTCGACTCGCACCCCACCGTCCGGCGTCGGTTCCCAGTCGAGCACCTCTTCGCGGGCGCGAATCTCCGCCCCGCGGCGGTGGGCCGCGGCGACGTGCGCGACGACGCACTGTTCGACGTGGAGGAAGCCGCCTTCCGGTTCGACCACGGCCACGAAATCGTCGGGCAGGTCGTAGCCGGGATAGCGGTCGCCGACCTCCGTCGCGGTGAGCAGTTCGTACTCGATGTCGTGTTCCTCGCAGGAGTCGCGCGCCCCGACCACCTTCTCGCCGTCCTCCGGTCCCGCGACGACGCAGCCGGTCGTGTGCAGGAGTCGGGTCGGATGCGTCTCGTCCAGTTCGCGCCACAGGTCGTATGCGCGCTCCAGCAGGGGAACGTAATCCGGGTGTTCGTAGTACGCTTTTCGGATGATGCGCGTCACGCCGTGCGACGACCCCTTCGCGTGGGGGACGTCGAAGTGCTCCAGTCCCAGCACTCGCTGCCCCCGTCGCGCGAGGTGGGCGGTCGTCGCGCTGCCCATACCGCCGACGCCGACGACTATCGTGTCGTACTCCGTCATCTGGTACGACCATGGTGGGCGGGGACAATAGTGGTTCACCAAGAAACCGCAATGGAGCGACGTCGTATTCGAACTCCGCCGGATCGTTGCCACTCGCCCGCTTTACGATGCGCGACACCCCCGAAAAAAGGCACATCGGCGTATCGATAGCGGTATAACCCCAAGGTGAATATCGGTGCGAAAACGGGCACGGAGCGTACAACGTGACGGGACAGACCGACTACATCGACGACGACATCGCGGACGCGATACTGAACGGTTCGGCGTACGAGCGACTCCGCGTCCACCAGCACAGCCACTTCGACCAATCGATACCGACGAAACTGGCGTGGCAGAGCGCCCTTCTGCTCGCGCTGGCGCTCGTCGCGCCGCTGACGCTCGCCTATCCGTCGTCGGTCGTCGCGCTCTTTCCGGGCGGCGACCCCTTGGCGGCCTCGCCGACCGTCCTGATGCCCGGCGCGCTCGTTCTCGTCCTCGAACTCGGAGCGGCGATCGGACACGTCTCGGTCGCCGTCGCGGTGCTCCGGGGCGAGTCGGCGCTGAGCGAACGCCGGATGCGACAACTCCTCAGCGTCGAGGAGATGTCGTCGTTCTACGGCTTCGTGGGGGGTGCGCTCCTCCTCGCCGTGACGCTCGCGTTCTTCCTCCTCGGCTACGCCGGAGTCGAGACCATCCAGCAGTACTCGGCGGGCGGACAGCAGGGACCGTTCGACCCATCGGGTACCGGACTGAGCGTGGCGACCGTCGCCTTGACCGCGTTCGCGGGAAGCGTCGCGCTCTTCGCGGTGAGCCGCTACCTCGCCGCCCGACTGTAACGCTCGTGGACTCGTCCTCGGGACTCTCCGCTCGGTCGAAAAGTCTCGTCAGCGCCACATTTTCAGTTCGGCCGTGACCCCGTTTCAGGCCTATTTCGGTGCGATTCGTTCGGTCTTGCTGTGGTATCGACCGTCTTCGAATCACGAAGAACGCGCGTCTTTTTCCAGGCTTCTTCGAATGTTCTAAATCCGTTCTATAATTCCTTCGGTGGGATAAAATTCTTAGAAATATATCTAAAATAACGTTATACAATAAAATATTAAGTATAATTAAAGAAACAATCAATATTGTATATATTTATACAAAGATAATCAGGAGATAATCAATTCCCGACTCGGAAGTGGGGTCGGTCACCATCGCCGACACGACGGTTCGCGTCGACGGGAGTTCGAACGCGGTGCAGATTCAACAGGCGGCTTCGGTCACCAATCCCGGAAAGGTCACCTGCGACCGCCTCACGGTCACCGGCGACGCGCCGGGTTCGACGTGGCGAGAAGCGATCCGATGTAATCAGGACGGGTGCGAGTTCACCGATTTGACGGTGAGCCAACCGGGCCCCGACCGACGCGACGGACTCCTCGTCAACGGGAACAACGTCCGCACGGTCGGCGGTCGCTACGAGGCGACTCGATGGCCGGTCGTGCAGAACGAGAACGCCTTCGTCGACGATATCTACGCCGATTCGCTTGACGACGCATCGGTCGTCCGTCTGTCGGACGGGTGGCAAAACGCAACCATCACGGACAGCACGCTCCTCGGCGGATTCGGCAACGCCAGTAGCTGTCCTGGCCTGACCACGGCCGGAAATCAGTACAGCTGAGCGCTGACTCTCCGTTTTTCGGCGGACGACGGGGTGGCGTCGTTCGATCTCTCGGGTGTCGACCCGAGCTGCGACGATGACGCGCCCCCATTTCAATAGCCTTACTACAAAAGCACGACTCCCGTGCACCCACGCTAAAAGATGTAATCATGGCAAACGACAGACCGACCGAATCGACCCCGGCCACGGACGGAACTACTCCGCCAGCGAGCGAAGAGGCGGTCTTCGATACGCTGTTGGACGTTCTCTCGTACTCGCGACGGCGTCAGATCCTCTCTCGCCTCGACAGCGGTCGAACGCCGATGTCGCTAGCGAACCTCGCCGACGAAATCGTCGTCCACGAACGAGACGCGCCGCTCGCCGAGATTCCCGCCAGGGACGTGAAACAGGTGTACATGTCGCTGTACCATTCGCACGTTCCGCGTCTGGAAGACGCCGACTTGGTCGAGTACGACCAAGAGCGAGACGCGGTTTCCCTTCGGGAGAGAAGTCCGGTCGTGGATCGGTACGAAGCGCTCGTTGCGCGGTGCTAAGCGCCTTTTTCGACGGACGACCGACCACCGGAGAGCGGTAGCGCCGTCGCCCGCAAGGGGTCGGACGCGAGCGACGAACTACTCGTCCGAACGAGGAACCCCCTCGTGCCAGTTCATTTAACCGCGTTCGTCTACTTAACCGATACTGGATGAGCTATCGAGACGCGGTCAAGGCGGCGAAGTACGCCGGAGGGGCGAACGAACAGGCGACCGCGCTCCACGAACGACGTCTTGAAACGGTCGCGGCCGGCGCGGGATACTTCGACTTCGACGAGCCGCGAGGAGTCGTCCTCCACGTCGTCCCGACGGGCGTCTACGACGACGGGTACGCCATCGACCTCTCCGAACGCGGGGTGTTGCCGGAGGCGAATCCCACTCGACCTGCGCAGCTGCCGGTGCTCGGCGGCGACGACGCACGCGGAACGTGGACTGCGGACGGATTCGGGGCCTACGTTGCGTCGAACGACCCGGACGGGCGATGCGCCGGCTACGCACATCTCTTCTCGAACGGGGTCGTCGAATCCGTTTCGGCGCTCCCGTTCGGCGGCTCCTCGACGGACGTCGGAGCGCCCCGCCTCGACGGTCGGACGGTCGAACTCGCCACGGTGGTGTGCGTGCGCCGGTATCTTCGGGTGCTTTCGTACCATCAGGCGACAGCACCGATCCACGTCGCGTTGAGCGTCTACGGAACCGAGGGCTGTCCGCTCGACCCGGGCGACGCCGCCGAACCGCGGAAGATACGCGAGGACGTGCTCGCGCCGTTTCCCGTCAGCCTCCGGAACTTCGACGCCGACGTTCGAGCCGAACTGGCCGACCCCATCGACGCGCTCTGGCGAGCCGCGGGCCATCCGGGGTCGCCGTTCTTCGCCGACGGCGAGTGGACGCTTCGCTCGGCGTTCGAAGAGTCGCGCTAAGCGGCCGCGTTACCGCAGTGATTCGACCGCCGCTTCGACGGCGTCCGTCGTACCGAGGAGCGTGATTCGGTCTCCCTCTCGAATGACGGTGTCCGGCCCCGGAACTTTGTACTCCCCGTCCCTCCGAACGAGTACCGCCGTACAGTCGTTTGGGAGCGTCACGTCGCCGAGCGTGCTACCCGCGGTTTCGTTTGCCCCGACAACCACCTCTGAGATATCGTTTTCCTCGCCGACTTCCGAGAGCCACTCGAAGAGACTTGGCCGGAGGATCATATCGTCCATCGTATCGACGGACGCCAACGTCGGCGTGATGGTTCGGACGCCGAGGTCTTCGAACGCCTCCTCGTTCTCGACGTCGTTCACCCGCGAGATGAGGTCATCCACGCCGAACTTGATGCGGGCTGTTTGGCAGGCGAGGATGTTCTGGTCGTCGTCGCCGGTCGTCGGCGTCAGCACGCCGTCGTTCTGGATTGGACTGATGCTGATAATCGTCTTCGCGTACCACCTGAACTGGTTCCCCACGACGGGACTCGTCCTTCCGTGGGCCGCACCGAGTTCGGTCGAAGGAGCGTCATCCCGGCTCGACGTGCTGCGACTGACGGTGATGCATCTCCTCCTGCCGACGCTCTCGCTCGGCACGCTCCAGATGGCCGCCATCCGCACGCCTTCTCCGACGGGCAGCGCCAGCGCGTGAATCTCGCCCGCGCCCTGAGCGTGAACCTCGATTTCATCGTCTGCGACGAACCGGTCACGGCGCTGGACGTGTCGATACAGGCGCAGGTGTTGGACACCATGCGCAAGCTTCAGGACGAGTTCTGGCTGACGTACCTGTTCATCGCCCACGACCTCTCCGTCATCCGCCACATCAGCGACCGGGTGGCGGTGATGTATCTCGGACAGTTGGTCGAACTCGCGGACAAAGAAGAGCTGTTCGAGAATCCGCAGCACCCCTACACGGAGGCGCTCCTCGAATCGATCCCGGTGCCCGACCCGCGTGTGGAGGGAACCCGCGGCGTCCTCGAAGGCGACGTTCCGAGTCCCATCGACCCGCCGTCGGGCTGTCGGTTCCGAACGCGGTGTCCGAAACTCATCGCACCGCCCGAGTACGAGTTCACACAGAAGGAGTGGGCGAACGCGCGTCGGTTCCTGCGCGAAGTCCAGCGTCGGTCGTTCGAACCGACCGACAAGGCCGACGTGGAAGCCCGGTTCTTCGCCGACGCGAGACCGAGCGGGGAGGCGGGTCGCATCGTCGACGACGCGATAGACCGAATCACGAGCGACGACTGGGAACGCGCGGCCGAACTGCTCGTCGAGTCGTTCGCCGAACCGAGCATCTGCGCCCGGCAAATCCTCGAGTACGAAGTGCCGACGGAGTACGGTACGTCTCCTCACGCCGCGGCGTGCCATCGCCACCGCGACGACGTCGTCGGCGGACTCCAAGAGTAAATTTAGCGGAGCGTGACGGTGGTCTCGTCCCGCGGGCGTTCGTCCTCGGTGGCGACGTAGGCGATTATCGCGTGTTCGCCCGGTTCGGCGGGGACGCGGCGGGACGACCGGTCGGTTCGTTCGAATCGCCCGTCCCACGTCACGCGAGCCAGCTTTCGTTCCCGCGCCCGGAAGTAGAACGCGTTCGGTCGGTCGCGGACGTAGTACGCCTCGTCGCTCGCTTCGAGTTCGCCGTCCACCTCCCAGCCCCAGAGTCGCTGTCGTGGCGTCTCGACCGCCACCGGAAACGGAAGTCGGTTCTCGAACTCGACCGAAATTTGTATCTCGTCGCCGACCTCGTACCGCGGTCGGTCGGTGCTCACGGCGACCGCGATACCTCGCCGCGCTATCCACTGCGGCACGACGGCTCTGAACGCGCGTCCGAGATAGTCCACGTTCTGGTCGAATCCCATCTGGTCGTCCGAATCGGTGGGTGACATGTTTCGCCGTTCGTTGCAGGTAGACCGCGATTCGTGGTGTTTCTTCCGGTTCGATGCGGATGAAATCCGATTACGGTCGGTGTGTTGGGTCGGCGCGCCGAACCGTCGGTGGCGTTTCGCGCCCGAATCTTTTTGACGTTTCATGATTTAGGTTAGCCTAATAATGGTGTTTAGCGACCCAGTTCCGCGAACGAACTGGCGAACCGGCACGGACGAAATCGAGAAATCGCGAGAATGAACGGACCGAGAACGAAACGTGCGGAAGCGTGGGCGTACGTCCACCTCGCGCTGTTCGGCAGTTCCGACGAGGCGGAAGCGACGGAGGAACCGGGAAACGAACGGTAGCGGTGCCCCAAACGCCTTCGCTCGAACTCTCAGAAGCTGACCGGTGAACAGCGTGGCGGTGTCGAGCGACTGCGGAGAGCCGAGGGTATCAGTGCAACGCGGACTCCGATGGTTCGAGCTCGACTTCACCGTCGTTAGTGACCGTTACCTGATAGCCGGAAAACGTGAATGACACGCGACCGCCAGCACGAGAAGAACCGTCGTTCAGGGATTCGAACAGGTGTCGAGTGCCTCCGGATCGATGTAGTCGTATAGCGGTTCGAGCTCGTCCGCCGAGAGTTGTTCGCGCGTCGCCACCGCCGTTACCACCCGCGTACTCAATCGGCCAGCGGTCTGACGAGGGTGTCTCGTGTTAGGAATGACAACTTCCTCCGATGCTGATTTGCGGTCACGCATAACGGATCTCAGGAAGAGGAACTCTGCCTCCGCTAATAGTTTCTCTATCACCACACCGAAAAACATCGGTTGCTATTAGGTGATTCACTCCCGAAATTATTCGAGTAGGTGGTCGAGGTGAGGGTGTCCCCGATAGTGAATCGTCTGACGCCGATGATCGTACTCGAGAACACCGAGATCGGCCAAAAACGGCAGATGGACGTGATGTAGCCTGATTCGGAGTCGATGACGCTCCGCTGAGTCCGTTTCCTTGACCGGTGTTCGTTGACAGAGTTGGTCTAAAAGCTCGTCCAACGTTCCGTCCGGAGTGGAATTCAGACACTTACAGATCGCACGACGTTGTCGATTTCTCAGAATTTCCGTCAGCCCCTCGGTCGAGGGGGCGGAGTCGTTCGCACCTGTAAGGGAAGAATTGGGCGATACCATGGGAAGCCACCTTTATTCGTGAAGGTTCGTAACCGTATCGAGTGTTGTGCCTCAACAGTGAGGTAGTCAATCTAGAGACGGGTAACGGCCTCATTCGGGTTCGTCTTCGGAAGTGAATACGGTCGTGAGCAGTTTGCGCTGTGCGGCGTGCAGATGTTGGTGGAAGGTCGGAGATGCGATATCGAGTGTATTCGCGAGGGTTTCGCCAGTACTTGCGCGCGGATAGTCGAAGTATCCGCCGAGGTAGGCCGTCTGAATGACCTCCAGCTGACGCTCGGTGAGCGTTTCCTTGAGTTCGTTCAGGAAACTAGTTCGTGAGTGGACTGAACGGGCCCGCCGCCGCTTGGCGAGCAACGACGCACCCGGATAGACTGCTCGTACCGCCTCGACGAACGACCGAACTTCGGTATCGGCCGGTACCTCGAAAGTGATCGACCCCTCGCCGTCGACGGCTCTCCCGCTCTGAATGTAGGCGCCCCGCTCGATAAGCATCTGAGAGGCTGTTTTAGCGCCCCGAAATACGAATTCGAAGGAACTTCCCTCGTCCGTCTCCCCGATCAATCGTGCGCGATCGACTTTGGACGACGCCCGTGCTCGCTCTCGGAGCCAACGCGGTGCGATATCCGTGGCGGTGACGTAAAACAGCAACGTACCGTCTGCTGACGGGACGACACCATCGAGCGTAATGGTGCACTCATGCTCGTCCGAGACGGTGAAGAAGAAGGCATCGGTACCGGTGAGTGAAAATTCAAGTTCCAGAACTTGATCCGTATGGAGGAGCTTCTTGTTTTCAGCGGCGTTGATCGCGTGTCCTATCGTTTCCCCTAACTCCGCGAACACCGTCTGTTCCGGTTCCCCGACCAGTTCCGGCTGCGACGCGTACACGACTACTACCCCATAGGTCGTATCACCGTATTCGATCGGAATACAGGCGGCCGACCGATACTCCCGTGCTATCGCGTCTTCTTTGACGGCTGCAGGAAACGTCGGACTCGTCGAGATATCCTCCACGATGAAGAGGGTGCCCGTCCGGAGGGTCGTCGCCGCCGGCCCGTGTTCCGTTGCAGGCGCTGCGGCTGTGACCGCTTGGAGGTAGGGCTCGTCGATTCCGGCTGTGGCTCGGAGGTTCAGCCCGTGCTCCGCGGACGAAAGATCCGCGATAAGCGCACCGGGATAGCCGTCCGAAGCGGCGAACCGCTCGCACACCGTTCGTTCGATTTCCTCGCGCGTGGGGGCGGTGACGAGCGTTTGGTTGATGTCGCGAATGATCGCGTTGAGTCGGTTCAGGGTTGCCAACTCGTTGCGGTGGCGGGCAACCGCTCGCTCACGCTCGGCGCGCGTCAAGGCTGCTTCCGTATTCGCGGCAAGGATGCGCATGAGGTCGTAGTCGATGCGGTCGAAGTCGCGAACCGAGGTCGACGCCGTGATGAGTACGCCGTGTTCACCGAGTGATGTGATGATAGCGCTTCGAATCGGTGTCTCCTGCGTCTGGTGGTTCTCGATCTCTTGTAAGTCGGAAATCGCTCGTGATGCACCCATCTCGAAGACGTCCCAAACGAGCGTATCTTCGGGAGAGAGTGTCGGAGGAGAACCGTCGAATACTCTGTCGACTGCTTCGGAAGTTATGACCGGTTCGAGCGTCTTCTCGTTTTCTGCGTGGAGGTGAAGCCCGGTGATTGGCAACTCCAGCACCTTCGTCGCGGTTTGTACCGCTTTGGAACAGATCTCCTGCTGGGACGAGGTTTCGAGCATCCGCTGGGTTGCCGTATGCAACGCTTGAAGCGCATCCTCCCGTCGCTTTCGATCGCTGATGTCGCGAAAAATCCCTTGAATCACCCGTCGGTCTTGGAGGTTGGTGACGCTCGAGTTGATGGCGACCGGGATACGCTGTCCGTCAGAATCGACAACCATCAGATCGTCGTTTCGTTCGAACATACCACCTTGTTCGCGATGGCCTCGAAACAGCTGTTCGTAGCGTTCGACCTCCTCCGACGGATGAAGCTCGGTTTGATGCATGCCCTCGATTTCGCTGACCGACCGCCCGAGCAGCTCAGACGCGGCTCGGTTCGCTTCTCGGATGACTCCGGTTTCCGCATCGGCGACAAAAATCGCATCCGGAGCAGCTTTGACGAGTGTCTGATACTTTTCGGTCGCCGCTTTCAACGCTTTCTGCTGTTGTTCTCGTTTCGATATATCCCGAAAAATCGCCGTAAAGAGGCGTCGGTCGCAGTACGTGTGTTCGCGAAGCGAAAAGGAAAGAGGGACGTTAGTGCCGTTCTTGCGACGCCCAACGCGTTCGAGATCGGTGTATTCGGCCGCCGTCCCGGTTTCGTGCATGTACCGGTGCATTTCGGCGAAATACTCGTCGCGATACTGCTCCGAGAAGAGTTGGTCGACCGGCTGTCCGATGAGTTCATCGACCTCATAGCCGAATATACGGCCTACTGCATCGTTTGTAAAGAGGATCGTCGCGGTCTCGTCGAGGGTGATAATCCCACCAACCGCGTTGTGAACGAGCTGTTTAAAAAACGAATCCTCGTCAGGTATTTCGAATCTCTTGGTGGCAGTATCCGAGTCGTTCGACCTGGGTGGTTTAGTCATGATTATCGGTTACATTGAAGCCACAGCGTTGAATACGTTTTCCGCACCTATCCGGCACTATTCCGATTAAACCAGACTGCGATAGATAAACACTCATCCAAGGGCATTATTTATCAAACGTCATCTCACACCCGAAAGGAGATCGAGATTCGGCAGCGACGTCTGCCAAGACAACGTACGGAGTTACCGCCTTTCGACGGGCGAAACAACCAATATCCCTTACGTGTGAACTATTATTCAAGATGATCAAAGCAAATGGATTCATGAGTATTGGTATCGTCTTCGTGGCATCCACCGTCGTCCTGTCGAGCGCCCCCGTCCTACCGTATCTCTACGACTCGCCTCTCTTGAAAGCGACCGGCGCACTCGGCCTCGGACTGATTCTGCTCTCGCTCGGGTTGCAAACCTTCCGCGAGACGGCGTGAGAACGATACTCGCTGGTGTGCCACCGGCTAGTCCACGATCCGATTCTTTTCCGCACCCGGTACGGGTTTCGGACTCTCCACGATAAATGTCGAAGTTCACCAAATCATTAACTATCTTTCCCCCGTAATGTATGTATTTATCGCAGTATATTTAGATATAATCGCAGTATCCGGAACTGATTTTAATCGTTGCAAAAAATCGACGCGTAGTGGCTCATGTACCCATCCCGCGTCCTCCCCTCGCCGACTCGAACGCTGGTTTTCCTAATCGTCGCGGGACTTCTCCTCGCCGGAAGTCTCGCCCCGTCCGCGGGTAGTACCGGTGATGCACGAATCTCACCGCCACTGACGACGGACGACGGGCAAGAACCGCACGTCACGTTCCGATGTTACCGGGCGACCATCGAAACGACCACGACCGCGACCGTCACCCTGCATTTCCCCGACGGTCTCGAACAGCAACTTGTGCTTTCCCCGGGGACACACACCGTGCGGGGCACCGGTATCAACCAGGGCAAACCGCTGACCGCTCTCACCGTCGCCACCGGGGTTTCGGTTCAGCGGCACGACAACCCGCGGTATCCGGGGTGCGAACGAGGGCAAAACACGATGACTACGACGACCACTACCACGTCAACGTCAACCGCTACAGCAACGACGACCACTAGTACGTTAACTACTACCACTAGCACGACGACCACCACATCGACACCGCCTCCGACTACGTCCACTCCCACATCGACGACCACCGAAACGCCGACGACCACAGCCACGACTGCGACGACACCGCCAACGACGACGCGGACGTCCACGATGACCGGCGACGCGCCAACGACGAGTACATCGGCGTCCCGACCGGCACCGGACTCGGCGACCACCGCCCGAACGCCGGCATCGGCAGCACCGGAGTCGGAACCGACCCAGCGAGAATCGACGCAACAGACTACCGCAGGCGATGATACCGATACGACGGGGACGACTTCGGTGACGGAGACGGACACCGAACGAGGGTCGCCGACGGGGACAGCGGTGCCGAACGGCTCGAACGCGAACTCGGGCGGGGGAGAGTTCGATCCCCCGCGAAGCGGCGGTGATATGCCGGAAAACGAGTGGACGGTCGGGGACACGGTGGCGATCCTGCTGATCTGTCTCGGCGGACTACTCATCGTTGCTCCGAGTGCTCTCGGGGTAGGTTCGAGCGTAGTTTCGCGCGTGACCGCGTCGCAGGAACGGTAGCGACGCCACGAGTCCAGAGCCTCGCTCGACGCGACGCCAGCGTTCGTGGCAACCCAACCGTTAACTTTCGTGAGGTACGAACGTCATGTGGAGGCGTTACTAATGGCTCCGGTTCCACACTTCCCGACTGACGAATCGGACGACAAAGGTGCGCCCGACATCGGCGACATGGTCGACCGCATCCTGAACCGTGGCGACGGCTCGACGCTGACATCGCAGGACGCGTGACCACCGATGCCGGTCGTTCGAGAGATATTCTTTTGCCTCGCCGGTGCTCCCAAACGCGGAACGGTCACGAGGAAAAACGTTCGCCCGGTGAACCGCCGGTTCGCCCGACCGAGGCTCAGTCGAACGACACTTCGGCGATGTGCGTGTGGTACGGGTCTCGTTCCTCAGCGTCCGGGTCGACGTCGATGTCGGGCGAGTACTGGCTCACGGTCCAGAAGCGCCCCGAAGTCGGGTCGACGGAGACGCCGTTGTAATCGCCCCAGCGCATCACGTCGGAGCCTTCGCCGTAGTCGTACCGCGACTCGCCGTCCCGTACGACGACCGAGTCCTCCAGTTCGTTGGGGGTGTGCCCCGCGGTTCGCCCCGCAACGTTCATCCGCGGGAAGGTGTCGGGGCTGCTCACGTTGTGTGATGATCGTACTGTCGTCGTCCGACCCGACCGTTGGGATGAAGTAGGACGTGTTCGGTTCGCCGTAGACGCCGCTCTAAACGACTTTCCGCGCGTCAGCGTCGATCTCGTACCACTTGATGGCCGCGACCGCCGTGCCGTCGCCGTTCCAGTCGTACTGGATGGAGTGTGCCGCCCAGAGCGTCCCGTCGTTGTAATCGAGGTTCATCAGTCGCGTACCGAGGGTGTCGATTCTCGCGTCGGAGTCGGGTTGGCGCGCGACCGGCGGATAGCCGAACTCCTCGACGTCGACGGTGAAACATTCGAGCGTCGGGTCGTCGAGCGGATCGGTCACTTCCCAGAGCGTGAGCGCGTCGGCGGTCGGCGACGGGAAGACGCTGTTCAGGAGGTAGAACGTCCCTCCGCTACCGCCCGAAAACGGTTGGAGCGCGGGCTGTACCGTAAAATCGTCCTTGACGACCGCGGGATTGTCCATCGCGGTGAAGTGGTACGTCGTGACGTCCTCGCCGGCGTACAGGGTCGCCTTGTCGAGGGTCACCATGGTCACCTCGAACTGCTCGCTGAAGAAGTTCTGCGAGAGGTAGGCGGCGTCTCGGTCGAGCCCGAGCGTCGGATAATCGACGAGTCCCTCGTTGTTCAGCGGCGGAATCCGGTAGACGTGCCACTTCCCGTTCGGGTTGCTGTCGTCGGAGACGGCGAGGCACCACCAGCCTTGCGGAGGTCGTTGGAGGGGTTCTAGGTCGCCTTCATCCCCTTCTTCTACTCGCTCTTCCATCTCCTCCCGGTCGACGATCTCTCCGCTCTCCGTGATTCCGGGTTCGTACTGTACCGCGGCGATGACGAACCGCTTCGCATTGCGGTCGTACCGCGCCCGCGGGTCGAAGACGAAGGGGTAGCCGTAGGCGAACCCACCTTCGGGCGCGTCGATGACTGGAAGGACGACGTCCTCCAGTTGGACTTTCAGTTGCTGGTTTCCAGAGTGTTTGTTGAAGATAGCGGCCTGTTGGTTGAGCGCGTGGACGACCTTCCCGTGACCCGCGGCGATCTGCGAATCGGACGGGACGCCGCCGCGGGTTCCCTCGGCACCGACGCCGTCGTACTCAGTTCCGATCGTCAGTTCGTCGCCCCCGTCGTCGTGATGCACGTGATCGTGCCCGCGGTCGCGTTGGTCGTGCCGATGCTTGCCGTGCTGGGTTTCCGCCCGCAGTTTCTCGATTTCCTTCTCGCTCACCGGTGACTTCGGGCCCGAATCCGCCGCTTTATTCTTTTTCCCTCGTTTCGATTCCAACAGCGCCAGATTCACCGTCGCACCAGTCATGATGATCACCAGCCCGGCGGCGGCCAGCGGCGTGAGCCACTCCCGGATGTGAAGGACTCCGGGCAGGATCAGGCCGATCGCGCCGAGGACTTCGGCCACGGCGATGAACTGCACGAACAGACCCGGCAGCAGCACCGGCGTCTGTGGTAATATTATCCCGATCGGCGTGATCAACTTCAAACCCCCGGCGAACAGAAAGACGAGCGCGAGCAACCCTTATACGATCCAAAGCGTGTAGTGTACGATCGGGGCTCGCCGTCGCGTCGCATCGACGTCTCTCCGCACGCGGGGGTCGGACGTTTGCTGTCATTTAGATTTCTATCGTGTTCTTTGATTTACTGTTTCAGTGCGGTCGATACCTCCCGACGTTCGAGCGCGGGGTGTAGCATTGGTGTCGTTTGGCAGGATGAGTTCTCCGCAGTAGAGGTTGGCTCGCCACGGGCTTAATTAGAGCACCCCTCGCTTTTCGCTCACTAGTCGAAAGGACGGCTAATTGCGTTCCATCGTTCGACGAATAAATATCGCTTCGTATAGCCACCGATACCTACTCACTTTTCGTTTCGAATCTACGGTTGTAGGGAGAACACACGGACGTGGTCGAACCGTAGCTCAGCACGTTGTGACAACCACCCATCGACGCTCTCCCTGCGCCATGCAGCTTTCGTTCGGAACTCTCCGGCAGTTCCGCTCTCGGGTTTCCGGCGCGAACTGGAAGTCAGAGGCGTGACGAGGAGGGGGTCAACGCGATGGCGCTAGACCCAACCTCAATCAGGGGAGCAGGCTTCTCGTCACAGATGGTACGTTTACCGGGTCTAGTAAATGCTTTGTGGGTAGCTACAACGCGCAGAGAACGAACTACGTCTCGGTCGTTCGAAGACCACGTCGGACGGGAAGCGAGATTATCGTCATCATATTCTTGTTCTTTCGGAAATACGTCTGAATATGGCTCGGCTCTCCGATGCTCGATTGTCCATTCGGATGTGTGTAACGCTTCTCCTTCTCTTGCTCACAATGGTTGCAACGGCACTGATGAGTGGAGTTGCGCTTACTATCATTTTCACGTTCGTCTCCGTCATCGTCTTCCCAGAGATTCCCGCAACGTGGCTTCTTCTCACGATTCTCGGCGGTTCGACGGTCTGTGTCCTCGCCGTCGTCGCTTGGGAGGAACGGCATGCGTCCGACCACATGATTTCCGCGCTCGCGTGCGACTCGAATCGACGAGGGGGAGTATCCGGAACTGCTGGCGCTCGTTCGGTCGGTCGCTCAACGGGCAGATGCACTCGTTCCGAGGGTCTACGTCGCACCGACGGCGACCCCGCTGTCGCTGACGACCGGGTTTTGGCCTCGAAACGTCCGACTAGTCGTCAGCGAGAGCCTCGTCGAGACGCTCGCTGACGCCGAACTCGAGGCGATCGTCGCGCACGTCACGAACCGCGATACGGCGGTGATGACCGCGGCCACACTCCCCATCGGCGCGGCCGACCGCGTCGTCACGCTTCTCATGGGACATACGCGAGGAGTCGAATACGGACAGCCGAGTCGTGCTAGCTACGCGGACGCGCTCATGACCCTCGGCCTGATATTCGTTCCCCCGATCTGGGTCTGTGGCTACGTCCTTTGGGCGTCGCTGTCCCGAACGCGGGAGTTCGCCGCTGACAGGGGAGCGGTCGCCATCACCGGCAATCCGACTGCGCTTGCGAATGCGCTCGGGCGTCTCGACGAGGAGATAGCAACTCGATCGACAATCGGTCTACGGTCGGCCGAAATCGCGGCGTTCGCCATCGTCGAGTCGAACCGAACCGCTCCCGTCGGTTCGATTCCGCTCCTCGGTCGCCCGCTGGCCGCCGCGTTCCCGACGCACTCTGCGACGGCGACCCAAATCGACCGCCTCCGGGAGGCCGAACGAGCCCAGGAGCAGGTGTCGTGATTCGAAGGGGGAATCGTCCGACTGCCATTCGAAATCTCGAGACGGTACTCGCTCGATTTGATAGAGACGGATCGTGCGTAGTACGCTCGAATCGATTTCCACTTCTATTGTGCTGGCTCTGTTGGAACACTTCACAACTGATAGGAATTGCGTGCTGAATACGAGGAGTGATCCATCACGAGAATTTCGTTCAGAAAGCTTGTTCTGAACCAATCGTTCCGTAAGCGTGCGTATCGAACAGCCGCTGGAGTTGAGGGAGTGATCGATTGCCGAATAGTTAGTTCGATTCCCGGATAAACGTACGCACCTCGTCGATGAATCGGTCTGATGCTGTGTGCATCGCCATGTGTTGTTCGCCCTCGAAGGTAACGATCCGGCTGTTCAGAAGCGCGTCGTAGACCGCTTCTGTCGCGTCTTTGTAGAGTGGAGGGCTTTCGCTGCCGGACAACAACAAGGTCGGCGTGGTCACGTCTGCAAATCGGGTAGCCTTGAACTCGTACTCGCGGATTGTTTGCAATTCACGGGGAAGTGTATGGGCCGCGTCAACCATATCTTGCCATATTGGTGCCGAACGAAGCGCGTCGAGTTCGTCGGGCGGAAGACCGGCGATGTCGCGCACAAACAATACGAGCGCCTGCTCGTTTTCACCGTGATCCACCAGCGTCCTCATCTCGGTGATTTCCTCAGCAATGTCGAGTTCGTTGTTGCCGACTGGAATCGGTGGTTCATAAAGGATGAGGTTACGTAGGTTGTCGGTTCGCAGAGCCGTCTCCAGCGAATAAAGGGCTCCACCGGAGTGGCCAAGCAACGTCACTGGTTCATCGATCGCCTCGACGACTGCTGCCACGTCCTCGACCTCCCGTTCAAGTTCGTACCCGGCGGCATCACCGCTCTCGCCGCGACCACGGCGCTCAATTGCGTAGACTGTGTAGTGATCCGCGAACGCAGGAAGGACTCCTCCCTCTTCCCAGAATTTGTGAACATCGCCATTCCCGTATACGAGCACGAGCGGTGGCCCGCTTCCGGTTCGTTTGAACGCAATCTCGGTTCCATCGGCTGTCGTGACGGTTTGCATTTCTTCCCCCGTGACGGGCGATGTTGCTTCGGTCATAGTCGTTCACCTATCTGCTTGTGGAGCGACGGCGGACGTGATAATGTAACTATCCAGTGAAATATTGCACGGCGTGCAAACGAAACACGCTTGCTAATGGGTCTTACTACGGGACCGTAAACTGCTCGGGGATCGGGGTGACTAACGCGGCCTCATCGACTGGCCGTGCCTTCCGGCGGTATCGCTCGAAGATGGACCATGCCCACTCCCGGGCCTCGGGTGTGTCCGTATCGATCCACGCGCGCAGCGCTCTGGTCTCGACATCGTGACAGCAGATGCCGACACGATCATCGAAGATGTCGATCCCACACCGCGTCCTGTCGGGGAGGTCGTCGTGGACGAGGACAGTGCAGTGGTCTCGGGCGGCCACCTTCTCGAACAGTTCGGGATTCCAGGCGACGGTCGCCGCCAGAACCGCCGGTGAATACACGTACTCGATTTCCATGCCATTGAGGGCGGCCCGACAGAACGCCTCATTGGCGACCGATTTGAACACCGTCGCTCCGATGCCACACATTGAGTCGCTCTCCTCGACCAGTTGTATCACTCGCTCGACGGGTTCGTACGGGTAGCCTGGATCTGGATAGGCGACGACGGCGTCTACGAACAAGTCCACGGAGAACCCCTCCATCTCCCGCGGGAGCCACCGCCAGACGTCACGGAGCTTCCCCTCGGTTTCCATCGCATCGCGGAGATTCGCGAACTGTTCGGTGACGAACTCACCGAGCGGTGTTAGTTCGTACATCGGCCCGCTCCGTTCGATCCACCGTCGCTCCTCAAAGTCGCTGAGTACACGTCCGATGGTCGACGCATGGGCACCAGTCTCAGACTGCAGGTCAGCCCGGTCACAGGCCCCCTCGGCGAGTGCGTCAAGTACCCCGACCCGGTGTTTCGAGCTTGCGATAAACTCGATTTCTTCGATTGGTGGGTCCATGTTAGCGGTACGCATGGCCGAGATATAACCTCTTTTGAGGCACCCATCGACTCAATTTGAATCGTTCTCAGGCTTGGCTCGCGATGAATTCGTGCCCTATATGCAGCACGGTCGTTGCAAACCTAGGCAGTTGTTGTCAGAAGTGACGTGCTGGGTACAGAGCGTGTTTGCAGCAACTACGACTTGGGGCTGATGACTGTGGTTTTTACGAGTTGGTCTCCAACCATGCTTCGTTGTCGACCGAGACTGCACGTCCTTGTGGATCGTCTCGTAAATCTCCATCATGTCCTCCATGGGCTCGATGTCGAAACTGAGGGCCGGTTAGCTTGGACCGACGGTACCATTCCGACGAAGGAATTCGATCATCTGTCAGCTGGCGGCCCAAGCGATGGTGCCCACACCACCTACCAGTCCCACCGCAATCCTTTCTGACGGTTCCTGGAACCACCTGCGGTGACGGTAGCCCATGCGGGCGCAGTATTCCATGTCGAGTACGCTTCTTTGAGAACGAGTCTCTGAGCGTACTGATTACGCGCGTTCTATAGCAGCAGCGTCTGAGCAAACTACGCAACGACTGTTAGTACCAGTGTGCGAGATACAGAGGATGTATCCATCACAGAGGTCTCGCTTATATCGTCTCATCGACACTGAACCAACCGCTAACTAGACATATCTATTGAATGGCTGTACCAGCTGAAATATTGGTTGAGAGGTAGGGTGCCGTTCAGGAAGACACAGGGTTTCAATTCCAGCCAGGGTCCTGACCGGTGCGGTCGATAAGATCGGACCGACACGCTGGGCAATAGTCAGGGGTGACAGATTCGCTTCGAGGGACGTACACCGCACCGCCGCACTCCACGCACGCATCCGCAACGATGGTCGCGCAGTCCGCGCAGAGGTTGAAGTCGTCAACTGTGAGGTCGCGCAGCGGTTCGAGTTGTTTATCCAAGTTGTACTCGTCGATGACCGACTGACAGCTGTGGCACGGTTTCATGGCGATGCACTAGCACCATGCGACCACACCTTAAATACCTGCCTCCGAGAACTGACAGACTCACGGTAGCCCAGGCGAACAGTGTTCTTCTGGAGTTGTCGATGGTTTCTGATACTGATTCCGAACCAGAACCCTCACGAAGTGATTGGATCGTGCGTATTCACCGTAGTGATCTTTCCGCTACGTTCCGCTTATCGGCATCAGACTAGAAATGGATCTCAAGCCAATGCTTATTCGCGTCGCGATCCTATCTCACCTAATGAGCCTGTTCAGTAACGTCGGAAGGAAGTTCGAAAAAACGAAACGGACGTTTATCGATGACGAGGCGGCGGAGTATGCCTGTATGTCATGTGAAAACCCCGTGGATGAAGAATACGAATACTGCCCCCACTGTGGCAAGGAAACAGTTGAACCGGTCGAGTGATTCTGTCCAACAATCCGCACCCGTATCCGAGTACTACGTGGTCTATAGTTGTTGCCTGCTCCTGACCAGTGTTTTCGTTTCCTCTCGACGGGCCGTACTCTTGAACGATACTCCTCTGTGAATCGGCTGACCTCTACACCTACGTGCCAATTGTAGCGGAGAGTCATGGTACCTTAACTCTCGGAAGTGTTATCCGTACGTGGGGACTTTGTTTGTTTGTAATGGCAAACGGTAAGGTTGACTTCTTCAACGACACGGGCGGTTACGGTTTCATTTCGACTGACGACGACGACGTCGACGACGACGAGGACGTGTTCTTCCACATGGAGGACGTCGGCGGCCCCGACCTCGAAGAAGGACAGGAAGTCGAGTTTGACATCGAATCATCCCCTAAGGGACCGCGCGCGACGAACCTCGTCCGTCAATAATCGCGAATTTCACCCGTCGTTCACAGCGATGGATGACAACTCCGTTCTTTCACTGTCACGCGCCGTAGCTGATGCTATTTGTGCGCTCTATACTTTGCTATACGATCAAGCTCAATCTGAGAATCCTCTGTGCTGCATATGCGCCCTGTATCTCGCAGAGCCTCAACGAACTCTCGAACAGCTATCAGTAATTGCGTGCTGAATACAGAGGGTGTATTTACCGTGCTGAGTTGTAATTCTCAAGAAAGTATTTACTGGTCAATAATGTTTCTTCGCTATGAATAGACGCCGGCTCTTGGTTCACGGCACTGCCCTCCTCTCTGGCTGTAGCCGCTTCCAGCGGTCGATACTCGGTCACCATCTTGGCCACAATGTAACAATCCTTAACGGCATTGGCTCTCCCCTCCGATTGTGATTTACATGTGAAAAACGCAACCGATGAAGTGCTCTTGAACGAATATGCGACGATTGCGTATGACCATGGATGGACGAGTCGCCCATTTCGTGGACGCCCAACTACCATCCAAATCACCTTCAATGAACGTACTCGCGGCGAGACGGTATTTGAGAAGGGTGAGCGGTGGGAGAGACAATGGCCACGCCCACCATATGGTGAATGCACAGATGCGACTCTGTCAACCGCATTAGTTTATTTTTCAAAAAGATGAAACATACCTACAGGGTAGCTGTGAGACGATCACCACCTGGTAAAAATAGTCCTACGCCGTTTCGACCGCAAACAACCGGTAGGAGACGTGGAGATAGTTCAAAATGGGTCAGCGGACTGTTTGCCGCGAGTTACCTCTGCGGGGTTTCTGCGAAGAGTAGTGTCGGAATCCACTGTCGGAGGTCAAGATACATAGAGCAGTCGTGCAGCTCACATTGAACGGGTGGGAGTACTAATACGCACCACGAACGCTACAGCCAGTAAGCGTAGAGTGAAAGATATGCGCCCTCTATTCAGCTCGCTTGCCAAAACCTGTCACTTGATGCGGGTTTCAACGGAGCCGATTCTCCTAACGAGCATCGCTCTGGCCGCGAAAACGCGCGTCTTGAGACGAATCGGATTGTCTGGAAGAGGGACTGCGGAGCCTTGCCCCTGCGAAACGACCGGACGCGTGTCCGGCGTCGGACGATGGTGTCACACCTTCTGTCAATTTTAACAGAGCCACCGTGAGTACTATGCGGGGGAGGTCAAAGAGTTCGCCCGGAAGTATCCGATAGCGTAGCGGTCGCTCTCCATCAACTGAGCCACCCCAACCGAACGACGCACCGAACGAGGTGCCGACCGGAGGACGTACTTTCGACGGTAATCGGTACTACCATATCCGGACTCCGACCGTGGCCCGAAACGGCCGGCGGACGGGAAGAAAACGGCACCCAGAGCAACGGATTCACGGTTTACACGGTCAGCTCTTCGAGTCGGTCGTCGCTGATCGCTTGATCGAGGAGAATCTGTCCCGTCCCGCGCATCGCCGTACTCACGACCTCGGTAACGTCGACGTCGTTCTCTTCGAACTCCTCATGGAGTTCCATGTACTGGGCGACTGCGTACAGCGTGATACCGGTCTTGTAGACGCGTTTCACGTACTCCTTCCCGGCGTCGGTCAACGAGTGCGCCGTGAAGAACTGCCGGAGCGGTGCCGCGTCCATGTTGATGTGGAGGTCGAGCTCGTCGTCGTAGTCCATCACCTGAACGACGGTGTCCTCGTCGAAGGCGCGGTCGTACGAATCCCAATCCTCCTTATGGATCGGATGCGTGTTCGGCAGAATCATGTCCTTCGGCGCCGACCCGTGCGCGTCCGCCTCGGTACGCGTTCGACCGCGGTCGTCGTTCACTTCGACGTACTCGATCGTAAACCGTCGTTCGAGCGTCGTCTCGCCGTCGGCTCCGGCGGGCTGTACCTCAACGCGGACAGACGTTCGCTCGCCGGGCGTCGCGTTTTCGGCGGGTATCAGCGTGAGCGTGAGGACGCCGTTCAGCAGTCGCGTGGATTTGACGACCTCGCTCGGAGAGACCGCAACCGAACCGGGGTCGGCGTCCCGAGCGAGGAAGTCGTTCGGCGCGTCAAGGACGAGTCGCTGCCTCGCCTGCCCGCCTGTCGGCACCTCCTTCACGAATTCGGCTTCGGCGGAGGTCCCGTCGGCGGCGCTGGAATCTGGCCCCCAGACCTCGTAGTCGTTCGGCCCGTGGTACGTCTCGATGAGGTCGAGCGTCTCCGGGTATCGGTGATCCGGATCGTCGCCGACGGTAGCGTCACGAATTCGCGGCGGCGCTATCCGGTCGCCGGTGGCAAAGTACCGTTGGAGCGCCGGATTGCGTTCGAGAATCGTCATCAGCACGTCCTCCACGAGTTCGTCCGAATCGTCGCCCGGGAGTCGTTGCCGCCGACGTTGCTCCTCGTCGACGAGGATGTCGTTCGACGCGATGAGCGACTCCAGTTCGCGTTTCAGCGTGCGTCCGACGTGGCTGTTCCGCAGTCGGTCGCGCGACGCGGGGAACAGGTCGACGACGCTCGAATCGTCGAGGTCGGAGAAATCGACGAACATGAGGACGTCGCCCGCGACGTGCGGCAGACTGCATCGGTTCTTGATGAACGTCCGGCCCTGGTCGCCGTGTGTTTGCCCGTTGATAGCGAAGAAGATCGCCTGCTCTCGGTGTTTCTCGCCGCCGACGAAGTGTCGGTTCTTCACCGTCACGGGGTCGTATCCGCGTTCGTGCGTGAATTCTCCGTCCGCACTCCCGAGGTCGTCGAGCGTGGCGTCATCCTCGAAGAGAACGATGCGAACGTCGCGGGTACCGAGCGTCGAATCTTCGAAGTCGTACGTGATGGTTTGGTCGGCGGCGATCAACTCGTCGTACGCGTCGAGCGTCGAGAACAGGCCGTGCGTGGTCGCCGCATTCGGCGACTCGCCACGCTTATCCTCGAACGTCAGCGGCACGGGGGAATCGAGTAGATACCGCTCGAGGCGGTAGCGAAACGTGGTGGTGAACCGCGACGCCGCCTCCACGTTGTAGTCGAACAGCTTAATGATAGTGCCGGTGGAACGACCGTCGACCGTCCCGCTGAAGGTCGACACGTCGCCGCCGAGCGTGAAGTACTCGTAGCGGTCTTTCGCCTTGTTCTTTCGAATCAGCGTCCAACTCCACTCCTCGGGCCGCTCGACGCTCGCCGACAGGACAAGCTTGTAGCCCTGCATGCCGCAGAAAGGGAGGACGCCGGAACTTCCCATTCCGTACTTCCCTTGGAGGAACTCGTACTCCTGTTTGATCTTCCCGGGTTGGAGGAAGCCGAGGAACGTCTCCTCGAACCGCTCCGGCGGCTGTCCGCAGCCGGAGTCGGAGAGGGTCAGCGAGACAGACTCGTCCCTCGTCCCGTCGGCGGCGAGTCGTATCCCCTCGTCGTCAGGATCGACGAGCGTGTCGGCGGCCGCTTCGAGCGTCTCGAACTCGTCGCCGGTGTACTCGTCGCCGACGCGCTCGTGGTAGTTTTTCAGGAGGATGGCGTCGATGCTGTTGACGATGAGTTCCGTCATCGCGGCCATCGGGTCGGCCTGTTGGTTCTCGACGATGCCGTAGTTGTTTTCGATACCGCCGAGCGGTTTCCACTGGGCGGTCTCGAAGGGGGCATCGGTCAGCGCGGCCGTCACGTCGGCCTCGGTCTCTGCTGCTAGTAACTGTGCAGCGTCGTCTTGCGTGGTGTTGTACTGAATCGACATGGTATCGTGCAGCAAGTTGTATTTCGAATGCTGCGGGTGCGTTGCTGGTGTCGTCTCTCGAACGTGCTCCACGGGTGGTTCACGGACGATATCCTCGCGTTCTTGACGTCGTCTCCGAACCGCTTTCCGGCCGGTGTTGAATGAACCTCCGTGCGCCGTCTCGCGGGTCGTGCGCCGTAGTACGAGTGGTCTACGGCACTACCATTAGTAGTAACTTGACGTGGTTAAATATCTCGGTCGTTGTTCGGAGAAACGCCGGAGAAACGGTCGAAGCTGGCGATTCTCCCAGAATTTGATGTTCGACATCGCCTCGATGCTCGTCGTCTGATTGGACGCGTTCCGACGAGCGACGAATCGGGTATAACGGAGATGCAACTCCTAGTTTACGGGGGCGAAAAGCATTCACAGCATTGCGATTGTTAAATAGATTTTCCGACGAGTGTTCCCTCTCGGCATCGTTAAGCGTGTATCCAGTGTACAAATAGTATGAGTACGGCAACTGACCAGGACAGAAACGAGAGTGAGACCAGAGCGGATTCTGGTCGTCGAACGCTTCTGCTATTTATTATTACCTCGTTGACCTTCGGCACTGCCTTCGTTGGTATCAAGACTGGATTGATCGATATTCCACCGATACTGTTCGCAGCGTTGCGCTACGACATCGGTGCGGCTGTCCTTCTCACATACGTTTACTGGCGCGGTGGCTACTGGCGGCCGCGTACCCGCGGCGACCTAATGGCGGTCGTCATCGCCGGTTTCTTTCTATCGGGGCTAAACGCCACACTCCTCTTCTCTGGCCAGCAATACCTCACGACAGGGACCGCCGCTGTGATATTCAGCCTCGTCCCCGTCTTGGCGCCACTATTCGCACTGGCGTTGTTGCCTGAGGAGCGCTTTGATCCGCTTGGAATGGTCGGCATTCTACTCGGATTTGTCGGAGTGGCGATTATTGTCGGGTTGAATTCGCTATCTACGACCGGAGAGTCGACTATCCTTGGCGTCACACTAGTCGGGGGTGCTGCTGTCGCGGCGGCGTTCGGGAGTGTTCTTCTGAGCCGAACTGACCGCTCGATTCCAGGGTTGGGTATGACGGCGTGGGCACTCGTGCTAGCTGCTGGGTTAGTCCATAGTATCAGCGTGTTGATAGGTGAATCACCGGGGGACGCCACTCCAACGCTTCGGGCGCTCGTAGCTGTCCTTTGGGTTGGGATGCCGGCGACGGCGTTCGCCTTCCCTGCTTATTACGGTCTCATCGATCGCGCCGGGCCAGTCCGAGCAAACCTCACTAGCTATACGGTTCCGCTTGTGGCAACCGGCGTGGGTGCTGTCGTTCTTGGCGAGATAATCCCCGTGAGAACCGTCTTTGGCTTTGCAGTCATCGTCGTCGGCTTCATCCTAATCGAACGGCACAATCTCCTGTACGAAATACGGCGATTGCGAGGATTGCCCGTCCCGCCTGAGCACGGTGATGAGCATATCTGTGAATCCGCTCCTCGAGGGTAACGCGTCGGCCCGTTTCAGTGAACACAGCTCCGAAAAACGATGGAATAGGAGATACAGATCGCATTGAATTGTCCCCAGTTGCGGTGCTCGTCGGCGTCCTACGTCAGTGAGATCGTCATCTCGTCCGTTGCTGGATCGGAGAGTATCGTCTCAGTAGTAGCGAGTGAGTACCGTAGTTTGCGTTGTCAGTTATCACTAGTTTTTCGACGACGTTACGCAATTGCTTCCATGTACTCATCATGTGTGCCACCGTTCAGATGCGATGCCCATTCAGCACTCCTAAAGTATCAAAACTCATTATTGATGGTGTCCACAACCTTCTGACGATCAAATAGCTATTCTTCCTTGAGAATCTCGGGCTACGGGCCCTTCTCGTATGTCGGCTATTGGCCGAACTGGTCGGGATGACGTTCGACGTCCACATCACCACCGACCGGGGCTGGTACGAGGTTACGGCTATCCTCCGAGTCGAGTAATTATTTTGGACGGTCTTCGTACCCGTCCGTTCAGCCGAAGTGCGCGACGAGACTCTCCGCCCACCGTCGGTTGGCGTCCTCCGTCCGTCCGGCGATGTGCGGCGTGTGAACGACGTTATCCCGCCCGAGGAGCGGATCGTCCAACGGCAGCGGTTCCTCGTCCCACACGTCCGCGGCTAAGATGAGTTCGTCGGCGAGCACGCGCTCCCGAAGCGCCGCCATATCGCAGACGCCCGCCCTGGTGATGAGGACGACAAGACAACCCTCCGGGAGCGTGTCGATGTGGTCGGCCGTGATCAGCCCGCGAGTCGCCTCGGTGAGCGGGACGGTCGGCGCGAAGATGTCGGCGTCGCGGACGAGCGCGTCGAGGTCGTGCACCCGACGCGCACCCGAGCGGTGGAAACAGGGTTCGTCGGCGTACGGGTCGTAGGCGGCGACGTCGGCGCCGAGAAAGTCGGCGACGCTCGCGTATCGGCTGCCGATGTTGCCGACGCCCGCGACGCGTACGCACTTGCCCGAGACTGTTCCGTTCACGAACGAGAGGTCGTCGGCGAACTGGTGCCCCCTGGCCTCCGGAATCTCGTTGTCGAGTTGGTCGAGATCCCACGGGTCGTGGCTCTCGATCATCCCCCGGTACTTCTGGGGGAGCTTTCGTAGCGCGTCGATGGTCAGCGCGATACCGAATTCGGACACCGACTCGCTCCAGAAGCCTTCGTTCGTGTGGTCGTGGACGGTCACCCCGCGGTCTTCGAGCGCGACCGAGACGGACTCGTCGATCGAGTACATCGACGTGGTCATCACGAACGCTTCGGTTAGGTTCGAGAAGGACGACAGCCGCGTGTCGTCCACCCTGACGCCCAGCGAGACGAGTTGCGTGACGCTACTCGGGTCGGCGACGGCGTCCGTCAGAGGCGTCGCTCGTTGGTCATCCAAGCGAACGAATTCGACCGGCCCGTCGCGTTCCCACAGACGGCGGAGATGCTTCACCGCGAGGGGCCAGACGTCTTCGAAAAGCGGGTCGACGACAATGGTGCGTGACATTGATGTGTATCCTCCTATGGTTCGAGTTTTCCTCTGTCGAAGAGATACCGCACGTTTTCGAGCACTTGGGCCGGCATCCGTTCCGGGGACGAGGGGTACGGCGGCACTTCGGCGGTGATCCAACCGTCGTACTCGATAGCCGCGAGCGCATCGACGACGCTCTCCCAGTCGATGTCGCCTTGGAGCGGGTACGTCGGTCGATGTGCGTCCGTGAGCCAGTCCTTGACGTGTATCTTGGAGATGTGTTCTCCGAGTTCGCGTATCCATCGGTTCGGAAGTCCCCACCGGAACCCATTGCCGATGTCGAAGTACGCGGTCACCGGCCCGGCGTCGGCGGCGGCGTCCAGAAATCGACCGAACTCCGACGGGGAGTAGAGGAAGTCGTTCTGGACGTTCTCGATGGCGACGCGGACGTCCCGCTCGGCGGCGTACCGGGCGAGTTCGCGCACGGATTCGAGCGCCCGGTCGTAGCAAGCGTCGTACTCGGCGGACGGTTCGACCACCGCCGGGACGACGAGCACCTCGTCGGCGTCGAAGGTCGCTGCGGCGTCCACCGTTTCTTTCCCGATTTCGATGCCTCGCTCCCGCGTCTCGTCGTCGGGACTCGACAGCGGATACTCCCAGTAGAGTATGGTGGAGACCGCCGGGATGGCGAGGTCGTTCGCCGCCGCCACCCGCTTCATTTCTCGGCGGCCAGCGTCGGTCGTGATCGCGCCGTCCGCGGTGTAGTTCGGTTCGACGCCGTCGTAGCCCGCGGTCGAGACGATATCGCACGTTCGCTCGAAGTCGTCGGTCGGGAATCCAGCTTGGTTCAGTCCGTAGTTCATGGGTTCGTGGATGTTGATTCGGGTGATTTCGATTCGCGTCGTCTCACCGCGTTCGCCCGACGAAGCAACGCCGTCAAGAACTCGGCGTGACTCCACGCCAGCGGCAGCGCGAAGCTGACGACGTTGCGCTCGGTCGTCTGGTCCGCGAGATCCCGATACGCGTCCTTCATGTGGCCTAACTCTTCGACCACGAGGTCGAAGGGGACGTCGCGGAGAACGTCCTCGTCGAACTCCTTCTCGAAGTCCCGTCTCGTGTGCCACTCGTTTTCCATGAACGACTCGAACCGCGCGCGCGTCGTCAGGTGTTCCGGGATGTGGCCCCTGCCGTCGGCGTACCGGGCGATGGTTTCGAGCACGGCGTCCCCACGCTCGATGTCGCCGCGGTCGAACCGATACTGCGCGTGCCACGCCGTGTACTGCATCCATGGGCCGTTACCGCCGTGCTGTTGCACATCGTAATCCCGGTAGAACCCGAGGAACCGCTGGAGACCGCCGAGTTCCGGGTCGTCGAGCGCGGCGACCGCCCGTTCGGCGGCTTCCTCCGCGCTCTCGCCGAAGAGATCCTCGAGTCCGAAGTAGTAGGGTGCCAGCAAGGTGATGTCGGGTCGCGTATCGATGTCGCCGGTCGGCGAGTACCGACGGGGGACGTGTTGGGTGCTCGTGAACGCCCGTTTTACGCCGCCTTCCAGTTGCGTTCGAAACTCCTCGATGGTCTCGACGACGGCAGGAGTGTCGTCGCGGAGGGTAGACAGCGCATCGACGGTTCGCCGAAGGGCGGCGACGAAGGTGCAGTTCACCCACAGCGTGTAGCCGGACTCGATGCGCCCCTCGTGGATGCTCGTCGTACTCTCGATTAGCTGCGCGTTCGGGTCGTACAGTTCGTCCCGAACGAACGCGACGGCGCGCTCGACGGCCTCGGTGGCGGTCGCGGAGAAGTCATCGTCGACGGCGTCGACCGAGTCGGTTTCGTCGAGCGCGATGAGCGCGTGCGCGAGGACGCGCAGCCCATGTCCGGTGTTGTCCTCTTGGATGTAGATACTCTTGTCCATCCCGTCGAGCGCGTATCGTTGCTGCCACGCTCCGTCTTCGCCGTGGACGGCGAGCAGGAATTTGGCCGCGTCGACGACGTGTCGTTTGCAGTCGTCCGGCCGAACGTCGGCTTCGACGGCGGCCAACCACGCTCGCGTTATCGAGGCGATGTCGCGCGGGTAGGCGTACGGGTATCGGTTGTCGGGCGAACTGGCCAACGGCACCGCACCGCGACACTCCGCCGGATACACTAGATCGTCCAACACGTCGAGGTGGAACTCCGGCGTCAGGATGCGGTCGGGGACTTGTTCGACGGCGCTTGCATGCTGCAGTGAATCGTCGGTCATGGATCGATTGACACTTATTCGGATTGCGTGAGAGGTTGATTTTCGCGCGACTGTGCGGCGGTACCTCGCGTCTTCAGAGCTCGCTCCGACTCGGGGTCGAAGAGGTAGACGTCGGCGGGGTCGACCGAAACGCCGACCGTCTCGCCCGGATTCGGATACACGTCCGGCGGTACCCGCGCGGTGAGATTCTGGTCGGCGGTTGACAGGTGGAGGAAGTTGTCGTTGCCTTGGTACTCGGCGACGGTCACGGACGCTTCGAACGAAGCCGACTCGGCGGCCTCGTCGACCCGGAGGTCTTCGGGTCGCAGCCCCGCGCGCACCTCCGCTCCGTCGTCGCAAGGAACCGAGTCGGCGGGGAGGGTGGCGAACGCGACTCCTTCCCGACGAAGCGTCACCTCGTCGCCCGACGCGTCGACGCGAGCGTCGAAGGTGTTCATCGAGGGGCTGCCGAGGAACGTCGCCACGAACTCGTTCACGGGGTGGTCGTACGCGGTTTCCGGCGGCGCCACCTGCTGGAGTTCGCCGTCATCCATGATGGCGATGCGGTCGGCCATCGTCATCGCCTCCGTTTGGTCGTGCGTGACGTACACCGTCGTCACGCCGAGGTCGTCCTGGATGTCCTGGAGCTCCGTCCGCATCCGCGACCGCAGCTTCGCGTCCAGATTCGACAGCGGTTCGTCGAGCAAGAACACGTCAGGATCGCGGACGATGGCGCGTCCGAGCGCGACGCGTTGTTTCTGCCCGCCGCTCATCTCGTCGGGGATATCGTCGAGTAGTTCGGTGATGTCCAGCAAGGCCGCGACGTCCTCGACCTTCTCCTCTCGCGCTCGCTCGTCCAAGTCGGTCGAGTGTTTGAGCCCGTACTCGATGTTCTCCCGGGCGGTCATCTTGGTGTAGAGCGCGTAGCTCTGGAACACCATCGCGAGGGAACGCTCGCTCGGCGCCAGTTCCTGCACTTCCCGGTCGCCGATTTCTATCGTTCCCGACGTGACGGTTTCGAGTCCGGCGATCATTCGGAGGGTCGTCGATTTCCCGCAGCCGGACGGACCGACGAAGACGACGAACTCGCCGTCTTCGGCGGCGAGGTCGAGCTCCTCGACCGCGGTTTCCCGGCCCTGTGCGTCGTCGTAGATCTTCGTGAGACCGTTCAGTTCAAGCGTCGCCATCGATATCACCTCGTTCGTCCGCAGTCGCGTCGCCGTTCGCACGGCGTATTCGAGACCGTTCACTCATCGCACCGCCTCCCCGTCGTCGAACGCGTGCAGTTCGTCGACGTCGAAAGCGACGTCGACGCGATCACCCTCGGAGAGGCCGGCGGGGAGGTCCCGAAGCCGCGCGGTGAAGCGCGAGCCGTCCCGAACCAACGCGAGTTCGTACGCGTTTCCGAGCGGTTCGACGACGGCGACGTCGCATTCGAACGTGTCGCCGTACTCCGCGTTCGAACTCGGCCGTCCGCCGCCGTTCGTCAGGTGGACGTTCTCCGGGCGGATGCCGACGGTGTCCGCATCGGCCGGGAGCGACGTCCCGAGCGAAACCGGCTCTCCGTCGGGAAAGAAACGAACCTCCCGGCCGCCGTCCACGTCGAAGAAGTTCATCGGCGGGTTCCCGATGAAGCCGGCGACGAACTCGTTCACCGGTCGTTTGTAGATTTCCTCCGGCGTACCGACCTGCTGGAGTTCTCCGTCGTTCATCACCGCGATCCTATCGGCGACGCTCATCGCCTCCTCCTGATCGTGAGTGACGTACACCGTCGTCGTCCCCAGTCGCTGTTGGAGCTCCCGAATCTCGAACCGCGTCTGGACGCGCAGTTTCGCGTCGAGGTTCGACAGCGGTTCGTCGAGCAGGAACGCCTTCGGTTCCCGGATGATCGTCCGGCCGACCGCGACGCGCTGGCGCTGTCCGCCGGACAGTTGTCCGGGCTTCTTATCGAGCAGATCGCCGATTTCGAGCAGTTCGGCCGTCTCCTCGATCTTCCGCTTCTTGTCGTCCTTCGAGAGATCCATCTTCCCCAGCGGGAACGCGAGGTTCTCCCGCACGGTTTTGTGGGGGTACAGCGCGTAACTCTGGAACACCATCGAGAGCTCTCGCTTCTGCGGAAGGGTTCTGGTGACGTCGGTGCCGCCGATGTCGATGGTGCCGTCCGTCGGCGTCTCCAGTCCGGCGATCATCCGGAGCGTCGTCGATTTCCCGCAGCCGGACGGTCCGAGCAGGACGAGGAACTCGCCGGACTCGACCTCGAGCGAGAGGTCGTCGACGGCGACGACACCGTCGTACTCCTTTCGGAGCCCGTCGAGCGCGATGCCAGCCGCGTCGCCCGATTCGGCGGCCCGGTCAGTGGGTGCGTTTACCGCCATCGTTATCCCTCCACCGAGCCGAAGGTCAGACCCTCGACCATGTACTTTTCGAGGTAGATGAACATGACGATGATCGGAATGCTCGTCATCAGCGATGCGGCCATGATCTGCCCCCAGACCTGATGGAATCCCGTCGAGAGCGCTTCGAGCCCGATGGGGAGGGTGTAGTTGCTCTGGCTCCGGAGGAAGATACTGGCGAAGAGGTACTCGTTCCAGGCGATCATGAACGTGTAGATGAACACGGCGACGATGGCCGGTGCCGAGAGCGGGAGCGTGATTCGGAAGATCACCTCGAGCCGCGAGTAGCCGTCCATCATCGCGGCTTCCTCGATCTCGGGCGGGACGCTCCGGAAGTAGTTCCCGAGCATGTAGAGCGAAACCGGGAGCGTTTGAACGAGGTACGTGATGATGAGACTCCCCGGCTTGTCGACCAGCCCGAGCCAGACGACGATCTGGAAGAGCGGGACGACGAGCAGGATGCCGGAGAACATGTAGACGAGGAGCACCCCGCGGGAGAACAGTCCCCGCCCCCGGTACTCCAGCCGTGCGAAGCTGTACGCGCCGAACGTGGCGACGACGACCGACAGGCCGCCGGTGATCACCGAGATGATGAGGCTGTTCTTGAAGTACGTGGCGAACGGAAACGTCTGCGGACTGAAGACGCTCTCGTAGTGTTTGAGCGTTAGATCCTGCGGGACGAGCGTCGGCGGTAGCGAGTAGATCGCGCTTTCGCCCATGAAGCTCGTCACTACCATCCAGTAGAACGGGAACAGGGAGACGAACAGCGTCACCCCTATCGAGAGGTAGAACACTAACTGTTCCCACCGGCTTGTCTCGATGTGATTGCGTCCGAACGCGCTCTTGAACCCGTCGACTGTCGTCGTGTATATCATCTTGAGCATGTATCACCACTCCAGTACCCAGCTGACGTACATGAGGACGAACCCCATGAGGGCGAGGAACAGCACCATCGCGATGGCGGCGGCCTGCCCCTGATTGTAGTTGGCGAACGCGGTCTGATAGGCGTAAATCGGTAGCGTCTGCACCTGCCGCGTCAGCAGCCAGATGTCCGCGAACTTGTTGAAGTTCCATATCCAGCGAAGCAGAAACACGGTGCCGAGGACGTACTTCAGTTCGGTGAGCGTGATGTCCTTGAACTGCGCGAGACGCCCGGCCCCGTCAATTTTCGCCGCTTCGTACATGTCCGATGGAATCGCTTGCAGGCGTGCGATGATCATGAGGAAGGCGAAGGGAAAGTACCGCCACGCGTCGAACAGGACGACCATCGGCAGTGCGGTCTTCGCGTTGTTGAGCAAGTCGAGTTGCCCGCTCGACCAGCCGAGAACGTTGGTCAGCAGGAACGGTACCAGTCCGTACAGCGGGTCGAGCAGCCACTGCCAGATGTACGCCACCGCGATGAGCGGTGCGACGTAGGGGAGCAGCATGAGTCCCCTGGCGATCCGCCGACCGCGGAACTGGCGGTTGAACAGGAGCGCGACGGCGAGTCCGCCGATGGTGGCGAGACTGTCGCTGAAGAACGTGAAGACGACCGTGTTCTTCAGCGCCGCCCAGAACGCGGCGCTCGAAAAGAGCGTCTCGTAGTGGCTCAGTCCGACCCACGTCGGCGATTCAGTGGGCGAGATCGGAACCCGATTGAAGCTCAGGTAGACGTTGTACGCCACCGGGTACAGGATGACCGCGGCGACGAGGACGATGGCCGGCGCGATGAGTAAGTAGCCGAGGATCGCTTCTTTCTGCTCTATCGTGTACTCTCCGTCGGGTTTCAGCTTCGACGTTGTTTTCGTTGACATTGGTGAAAATCACCGCTGGCGAGCGTCGCGTCGGCTACTGCCCGATGGCCTCGCGCATCTTCTTCGCCTGCTCCTTGGCGACCGTGGCGGCGTCGTCGCCGCCGGCGACGCGGGAGACGGCCTCGGCGATCAGATACTTGTTCGTGATCTGACCGAGTTTCGGGAACGATTTCCCCTCGACGTAGCCGAACCGCTCGATGTTCTCGAACGCGCCGGAGATATCCTTGAGGGTCGACCCCCACGCTTTCAGCGTCTCGTCGTTCTTGAACTGCTTGCTCTGCGCGGTCGGTTTGAGGACGGGGTTCATCCCGCCGGGGGCCATGTGGAGCCACTTGACGTAGTTATCGCCGGTCATGAGGTACTCGGTGTACTTCTTTCCGGCCTTCAGTTTCTGCTTCGACGCGGAGCTGAAGTGACTGAGCGTGACGACCTGCCCGAAGGAGCTTTTGCGCTTCTTCTCTACGTGCGGCGCGAACCCTGTATCTTTCACCATCTTCGACCCCGCCTTCGCGGCGTCGCCCATGAGGTACGACGAGTATTCGACGAGGTGACACTGCTTGTTGAGGTATGTGTGGTTGGCCGTCTTCCACGTGTCCTTCCCCGGGGGCGTGTACTGGGCCAACTTCCCGTAGAACTCCAGCGCCTCGATCATCTCCTTGTTGTCGAAGACGATGTTCCCCTGTTTGTCGAACACTCGCGCGCCGTTCGACCGCGCGAACGGTGTGAAACACTGACGAGCGAACGAGGTCTTTTTCGTCCCGACGACGATGCCGAACTGGTTCTTGTTCGGCTTGTGGAGGGTCTTCGCGGCGTTCAACAGCGCATCCCACGTAGTCGGTTGTTTCAGACCGTTCTCTTCGAGGACGCTCTTGCGGTACCAGAAGCCTTGCACCCAACCGTGCATCGGTACCGCGTAATGTCCACCATCGGGTGCGCGGGTGAGGTTGAGAGCGCCGTCGTAGAACTTGTCCCTGCCGATTGATTCGATCACGTCCTTCGCGGCGCTCTTCGAAAGCAGTCCGCTACTGCCCAACTTCTGCATCGGGGAGAGGCCGAACTCCGCGACCGTCGGAAGCGTGTTCGACGCCCGTGCGGAGGAGATGCGGGTCGGCAGTTCGTCCTCCTTCACGGTTCGCATCTGAACGCTCGTCTCGTGGCTCGATTCGTACCCCTTGATTAGCTCCTTGATGACCTGCTGTCGGTCGTTCTCGACCTGCGTCGTCCAGAACGTTATCGACGACCCTCCGTTACCGCCTTGGTTGCCTCCGTTCTTCCCCTCCGTCCCGTCGTCGCCACCACCATAGAGGCTTCCGAGACACCCCGCGAGGGACGTCGCAACGGAGGCCCCTCCGACCGCCTTGAGAACGTTACGTCGGGATTTCGAGGCCGCGTCGATGTCGTCTGTCATGGTATGGCTTCGCACCAACGTTCTTAGACAAAATATATAAAATTTGCCCTCTGTGTTGATACTGTAGTGAATATGAATGCGTATGAACGAACATTTACGACTGCGCCGCGCGATTTGCGGGAACCTTTACCGGTGGAGATTCGAGGATGCGGTAAATGAACGAAGAGGAGTTACGCGACGGGCTGGCTGAAGCGGGGCTGTCGGAGTACCAAGTGAAGGCGTACGTCACGCTCTTGGAACTCGGGAGCGCGGCGGCGACGGACTTGGCCGAGAAAGCCGACGTTCCGCGGTCGCGGATCTACGACATCCTCCGCGACCTCGAAGATGAGGGGTACGTCGAGACGTACGAGCAGGATTCGTTGCGCGCTCGGGCGCAGGATCCGACGGAGATCTTCGAAGAGCTCCAAGCGCGTGCGGACGTGCTGAGCGACACGGCGGAGGAAATCAGAGAGCGGTGGCAGAAAACTGGCGTGGGCGGACACCGAATCAGCGTCCTCAAGCGAGTCGAAACGGTGCTCGAACGGGCGGAGTTGGCAATACGAGACGCGGAAAATCAGGTGCAACTCTCGATCCGACCCGGCCAGTTCGACCGTCTGAAACCGGCGCTCCGTTCCGCCGTCGAGAACGACGTGTTCGTCACGGTCTCATTCAACACGTCGCCCGAGCAGCCGTCCTCCCCGCCGACCGACGACGAGATGCGCGACGTCGTGACGGAAGCCCGGCACAGGGATCTACCGGCACCGTTCCTCGTTCTGGTTGACCGGGAAGTGACGTGTTACGCTCCTCACATGCGTTCGGTCGGTCAGTTTGGCGTCGTGTTCGAGGATACGACGCTGACGTACGTCTTCCACTGGTACTTTCAAGCGGCGCTCTGGGAGTCGTGGCCGGTCGTCTACACGACCCGCGACGACGGCCTTCCGGCCGAGTACGTCGACATCCGGGAGTGTATCCGCGATATCGCCCCGCTTCTTGCCGACGGTGCGACCATCGCCGCGTCCGTTCGCGGCAAAGACGCCGGGCGGAAACGAACGCACGACCTCCGAGGCCGAGTGACCGACGTTCTCTACGCGAATCCGGACGGCGACGAGAGTGCGACGCCGTCCCTCTCCAGTTTGGCCGGACAGGCGACGCTCGTGCTGGAGACGGACGAGGGGGAGTACGGCATCGGCGGTTGGGGAGCGATCCTCGAAGATATCGAGGCCGAACGGGTGATCATCGAATCGGTACGGTTCGACGACGCGTGAGTACGCCCGGGGAACCGATCGCTGGTCTCGTTCCCTGGGGGTCCTCAAACCCGAACTTCCGACCGGAATCCGAAGATCACCCGCTCCATTTGGCCGTTGTTGCTCCGAACGAAGTACGGTAGTACGTCGACCCACCGGTTAGAGGAACGACCGCACGTCGTTATCGAACCGCGAACGGTCGTCTCGTGGGGAATCCACAACTGTCGTCGATCGAACGAAACCGGGAATGCAGACCCGACGCCGAGGCGAATCGTCGCCTCCGCCCGCCAGTATCGTTATGCCGGGCAACGTGCTACGAATCCGCATGGGAGATATCGACGTCGCCATCGGCGTGGACGCGGACTGCGTCGCCGGGTGGCTCGGATCGTACGGTGGGGAAGATTCGCCGGCGGATCTGTCGCGGGGGCTCTCGGCTGGTAACGAAGGCATTCCGCGGATGCTGGAACTGTTCGAGACCGAAGACGTGACCACGTCGTGGTACGTCCCCGGCCACACCATCGAAACGTTTCGGGACGAAATCGAAGCGGTCGCGGACGCGGGTCACGAACTCGGCATCCACGGCTATTCGCACGAGAATCCGACGGATCTCACCCGTGAGCAGGAGGACGCGATCATGGAAGCGTCGATCGATCTGATAAAAGATATCACCGGAGAGCGGCCGGCCGGCCACCGCGCGAGTTGGTGGGAGTTCAGCGAAAACACGCCGGAACTCGTGGAGAAACATGATTTCCTCTACGACAGCAGCCTGATGGAACGGGAGTTCGAACCGGGGTACATGCGAAAGGGAGACCGGTGGGAGAAGATCGACTACGAGCGAGATCCGGATACGTGGATGGAGCCGTATCGATACGGCGAAGAGACGGACGTCGTCGAGATTCCGATCAGTTGGTACCGCGACGACATTCCGCCGATGATGTTCATCAAACACCCTCACTACAACATGGGGTACGCGAGTCCGAGGATGATCCACGAGGAACTCTACAAGGCGCAGTTCGACTTCCTCTACAACCGCCGCGGTGCGGGCGTCTACACGCTGACCATCCATCCGGACGTCCATGGGAAGCCCCACATGATTCCGCTCCTCGAGGAGTTCATCCAGTACGTCAAGGGCCACGAGAACGCCGAGTTCAAGACGCTCGAAGCTATCGCTCGAAAGTACGAGGACGACCCGTCGGTCTACGAGAGCGACGGCGAGTACGTCTAATCCTCGAACAGCGCTTGAATCGATTCGAGGTCGTCGTGTTCTGACAGCGCGAGCGTCAGCTTGAGGCGCGCTTTCTGCGCCGGCAAATCTCCCTCGAACATCGCGCCGTACTCTCGAAGCTTCGCCCCACCGCCCACTCCCCCGTAGATTGGCGCGGTTCGACCGGCGATGCACCGCGATGTCACGACGACCGGAATCCCGTCGTCGACCGTGGACCGGACGAACGCCCCGAGTTCGGCGGTGACGTTCCCGAGTCCGGTCCCTTCGACGACGAGTCCGTCGGCCCCCCGCTCGACGACCGCCTTCCCTACCGTCTCGTCGACGCCCGCTCCGCTCCGTATCGCGTACACCGACGGTTCGAGCGATCCGTTCGCGATAGGGGTCGTTTCGCTTCGCGGTCGGCGGAGTATCCGCACGCCCTCGCGGTCGACCGTGGCGACCGGGCCGACGTCGGGCGAGTCGAACGCGTCGAGCCTCGACGTATGGACTTTGGTCCCGAACCGGGCGGCGTGGACCGTCCCGTCGAACGCGATGAACGTTCCGCCCCGTCCCTCGTTCGCGAAGGTTCTGGCGGCCTCGAACGTCGTGACAAGGTTCGCCGGCCCGTCCGAGGACACCTCGTCGGGACGTCGCTGCGCCCCGGTGAGAAACACCGGCGTCTCCGGTTGTAAGGTGGCGTCGAGGTAGTACGCCGTCTCCTCCATCGTGTCCGTCCCGTGCGTGACGACCACCGCGTCGACTGCCGCGTCGCCGATTCGGTCGTAGACGCGGCCGCCGATCGCTTCGAGCGTCTCCGCGTTCAGTTCGTAGCTCGGAATCTGGGCCACCTGCTCGACTTCGATATCGCCGACCGCGTCCAGTTCCGGAACCGCCTCGACGAGTCGGTCGCCGCCTTCCGTCGGTACCGCACCGTTTTCGCCCGCCGTACTGGCGATCGTCCCGCCGGTGCTGAGCACGGTCACGTTCATGAGCGCCGGTACGTCCTACAGGAAAAATCGGTGCGGGGTTCTCTCCGATGGTGGCCCGAATCTCTTAGAACGGGCTCCCACTGATGCTATCGTACAATTACTATTAACGGACGGCCGTTTACTATCGACTTATGGATGGAACGCCCTACCGTCTCGATCGTCACCGCGGCGTACAACGCGGAAAAACACATCGAACGGGCGCTCGAGAGCGTCCGACGACAAACCGTCGACACGTTCGAAATCGAGCACATCGTCGTCGACGATGGTTCGGTCGATAGAACGGCGGCTATCGTCGAAGCGTTCGACGCATCGTACCTGCGTCTCGTAGAAAACGAGCGAAACAGCGGCGACGGGACGATAGCCTGCAATCGAGGAATCGAGGAGGCGCGCGGCGAGTATCTCGTGGTGCTCGACGCGGACGACGAGTTTCTCCCGTCGTTGGTCGAGCGGATGTCGGACGTTCTCGTGGCTCGGCGGGATATTGATTTCGTCTACGGCGATTACTACGAGCGATTTCCCGACGGTGAACGAGTCCGAGTCGATACGGGGACGGACATCATGAACACCGTCAAAGTCGGGACGATGCATCGGACGGAACGACTCCGGGAATTCGACCTGTACGACTCGGAGATGATCTTCGCGGAGTACGATCTGTTACTGCGGTACCTAGACGCTGGCCTCGATGGCTACCACATCGATAATCCGCTGTTCGTATACCATCGACGAAGGGACAGCGAAACCGCCGACCGTTCGAGAGTCGAAGCCGGCAGAGAGGAACTGAAAGCGAAATACGGTCGGAACCTTCAGTTCCGGGATTACGAGTTCTGAGCGGGGTTCGAAGGGGCCAAGAGGTGAGGGCGTTCCCGTCGAGTCGCCGGGCGACCGACGGACGTGACGGTAGTGTCTTCAAGCGTTCCTCCTAAAGGGAAACCGAACACCATGTCAACTCGTCGGAATCGTGTCGCGCTCGCCGGAATCATCTTCGTCATCCTGCTCGCACAGGTGCTGCTGTATCCGGGTATCGACACGTTGGTCGTCGTCTTCGGTGGGGCGGAAACGCTCTCCGCGAGCATGTGGTTTCTCGCCGCCGAGTTCGCCGCGTTCGTCGCGTTCGCCGGTCTCTGGGGTGCGGTGAGCGACGCGACGGGTCGACGCGTCCCGTTCATCGTCGCCGGGACGGTCGGCGGCTTCGTCGGGTACGGTCTACTCGGTCTGTTGCCGACGCTCGGTGTGGCTACCTTCGGCGCGGCGGTCGCACTCAGGGTCTTTCAAGGGGCGGCGACCATCGGCGCGTTCTCGCTGGCGATCACGATGCTGATGGATCTCGAGGGCGGCCACGGTCGGAACATGGGGGCGGCCGGAATCGCCATCGGCGGGGGAACCGCGCTCGGGGCACCGCTCGGCGGCCAGCTCTACGAACTCGGGCCGCTCGTCCCCGTCTATATCGCCAGCGGACTGCTGCTGGTCGTCGCGCTCGTCGCGGCGGTCGTCCTCGAAGATAGCGAGACGAGCACCCGTCGGGAGGGAGTTTCGGGCGCTATCGTCCGGATTCGGCAGACACCACTGTTGCTCGTCCCGTACGCCTTCGGGTTCATCGACCGCCTGACGGCCGGGTTCTTCGCGCTCGTCGGGACGTTATACTTTCGGGAGGTCTTCGAACTCGACCCCGGGACGACCGGCCTCATGCTCGCGCTCTTCTTCGCGCCGTTCGCGCTCCTCCAGTATCCGTTCGGCGTCGTCTCGGACCGAATCGGGCGAACGATTCCCATCGTCGTCGGGTCGACGCTGTACGGCGTCGCCGTCGTCGGCGTCGGCGTCGCGCCGTCGGTTCGCGCGGCCGCGCTGGCGATGATTCTCGTCGGCGTCATCGGCGCGATGATGGCTCCGGCGACGATGGCGCTCGTCACCGATCTGGCACCGAGCAGCGACCGAGGAGTCGCGATGGCCGGCTTCAACGCGTTCGGTAGCGTCGGATTCTTGGCCGGTATCCTCGTCGGCGGCGCGGTGGCCGACCGGTTCGGCTACGTGTCCGCGTTCGTCGTCGCCGGCGGCGTCGAAATCGCCCTCGCGGTGCTCGTCCTTCCGGTGGTCTTCCGGGTCGACCGGTTCGAGACGCCACATCCGCGGTGGTAATACAGTCTCTACTTAGCACCTTAGCCACCGAGCTGTTAGATTTGTGGTGCGAATGTACCACGGGTTTCCCCCCGGAAATGAGACGACTCGATAACCGCCGTGCTGAATATAGAATATAACTTCAGCGGACCTCGATCTGATCGGCCAGAACAGTCTTTGACGGATACAGCGATTTAGATGCCTACGATGAGCGAAACGAACGCAAACGAAGCAACTGGGAAACTTGTCGTGGGAACATTCCTGACGCTCGATGGTGTGATGCAGGCACCAGGTGGCCCCGAGGAGGACCGTGACGGTGGCTTTGAACAGGGTGGCTGGTCGGTGAACTACTGGAACGAGCAGATGGGCGAGATCATAGACGGCCAGTTCGCCGAGGCCGACGCGCTGCTGCTCGGCAGAAAGACGTACGAGATCTTCGCCGCACACTGGCCCAACGTCGATGCGGAGGATGATCCCGTGGCGACGAAACTGAACAGCATGCCCAAATACGTCGCCTCCAGGACCCTCGACGTGGTGGAGTGGAACAACTCGACGCTCCTCTCGGGTGACGTCGCGGAGGCCGTCGAGGATCTCAAGACGGAGCGCGGGGACGTGATCATGGTGCAGGGGAGCCACGATCTGATCCAGACGCTGCTCGCACACGACCTCGTCGACGAGTTCTGGCTCTGGATATTCCCCTTGGTGCTGGGGGACGGGAAACGGTTGTTCGAGGCGGGGACAATTCCTGCGGCCCTTGAACTGACGAAGGCGGAGACATCGAGTACAGGGGTGCAGATGCTTCGATACGAGCGGTCGGGAGAGATTGATCTTGGCTCGTTCGCATTGGATGATGTAACGGAGTGATTCTCGGTACTGACGCGAGTCCGTCACCACTAAAAGCCGAGCAAAATACGAGGTCTGAGACGCGTCCTGTATTCAGCTCGTGATTTCTACCAACCATACGTTAGGTCAAGATCAACCGTGGCGCTGCAAGGGCGCTGTTCCCTTGCCTGGACGCCCTCTAGCGGCCGACCTTGGCGGGTGCTTTCACGCCTTGGTCCTCGGCGCGATCCGGAACACGGGGTACCGGCCCGCCACCTCCTCGAACTCTTCGAGCGGCGCGTCCTTGTTCACGGGGATGTGCACCCTGGCGTTCGGCGCCCGCCCCAGGTAGGCCTTCAGAACGGGCGCGCGCCGTTCCGGCGCCACTTCCTCCAGGCGCACCTCCTCCCGGCGGCCGTGGCGCAGGACGGCCTCTCCCTCGACCGCCCTGACGTTGCGCACCCAGTTGGCGCCCTCCCCGAGCATGGATACGAGGTAGCGCTCGCCCCCCACGTCTGCCACGACGAGCGGCAGGCTCACGGTCCGGCCGGACTTCCGGCCCGGCACCTCCAGGGTGACGAGGTAGTCCGGGCCGACCCCGCGCGCGGAGAGCGCGGCGGTGAACCGGTCGGCGAGGCGCGCGATCCGATTGGGGCGTCCGCCGCGGTACAACCACTTCCTCAGTTCCATTGTTTGTCTCCTTTCCCCGGGGGCAGGCAGTCCCGTGCGCGGTCCCTGGCGGTCCAGTCGCCGACTCGACCGGCACCGCGGAGGTTCTCTTGCATCCGTCCCAACATGGCCGCGAGCGCGCGTGCCTCCTCCTCCAAGAAACCGGCCAGGAGTTCCTCGTCCACGCTCGTCTCTTGGGCCATATAGCCGATGGACGAGCGGACAGCGCCCGCTTTGCCGACGACATCGAACCCGTTGACCGTCTCCGACCTAGCAGTAGGACGTAACAGCGTCACGAACGTCTTGATAGCGGTTGTCTTGCCTGCCCCGTTCGACCCTAAAAACCCGAAGAATTCATCCTTGGGGGTTTCGAGGTCGATACCGCGAACCGCTCGGGTACCGTCCGAGTACGTGAGTTCGACGTTCCTCGCTGTGATCGCAGTCGAGGAAACCTCCTGTGTATCGGTCGTTTCGATAAACAAGATCACACTCCCTCCGTTTCATTCAGAACCGGTCGTGAAGCGGCTTCATTTGGAGCGTCGTTGTATCCCTTATCGGTACCTTGCTTCTCCATCACGTAGGGACAGTGACCAATTGTTCTCGGATGTAACGCAACCGCGAAGGCACGGCGTGGTGCCTCGATCGGCAGAGAATCGTATTTACGAAGAGACATACTCCCTCCTGTCGATTCGGCTATTAGTCTCGGTATGGCTCACTGGCGTGGCAGTTCCGCGCACGAAGGGTCTGAACGGGCTAACACCGATACTCAGCGTTTCGATCTCGTCGAGAGCGAAGGGACCCGCTGCAATCCAGTCGTCCGTTCGACGGTTGAGATGGCAACCGTTGTCGACCCGTTTCCAGAGTGGTGTCATCGCGTCCTGAACGTAGCCACGCAGACCGTCCGACCGAACGTGTTCGAGAAAGCGGAATTCGCCATCCTGCTTCACGACGCGGTGGACTTCCTTGAGGGCCCGAGGAGGGTCCTGTACCGTACAGAACACCGCGGAGGCGATGACCACGTCGAACGTATCGTCCGCATAGGGCAGGGATTCAGTCCGTCCTGATCGCAGATGCATGTCCAGATCGTGCGCGCTGGCTGTTCGCTTCGCCTGCCTCCGCCTGTTGGGATCCGGTTCGATTGCATGCAGGTGGAGTGTTGGCTCACGCTGGACTGCTGTTCGCAGGTACGGGACCATTGCACCTCTCCCCGCGCCGAGATCCAGTATCACTCCTTCGAGATCGCGTGCAAGATACCGCCGATGATCAGCAAGGTCAAAGCGCTCAGAGAGCGCGGCGACGATCGGCTGATCAGGAGTTGGTGGTTTCGTTTCCGTCCGGTTCGTGTTGCCTCTTTCAGCTTTTCTGCTCGGCATGAGTTGGTGATATGGACGATCCACCTATGCATGCGAATAGCGCCTCACACCTGAGGCAGGTTTAAATATGCATGTTACATACTCTTCCTTTGATGCGCCACCGCTCGCGACAGACGCAGCCCAATCAACTCGTTACTAGACAGAGCGGCCGGATACAGTCGTCCCGGGCACTACGGACACAAAGAACGGATCGATAGCGTGAGATATATTACGTTCGTCATTCCTCAGATCGACGATGAACGCTGTCCTAACGGTGAGTGCGCTACCGATTCAGCAGTGAAAGGTGAAGCGATTCAGTACATCAACCTCTTGGATGACGGAACTGGCGTAGGACTGTATCAACTCCGTGGTGACCTCGAACAGGGAACGGAAGTCCTAGAGGCGAACCCAGAGGTGCTATCAGTCGAGCGGTCTGAGGCATCGGAAGGGCTTGTCTACCTCCATTTTCGAGCAAATGCCCTCATGACCGACCTCCTCAGTATATTCCGACGGTATGAGATCGTTGTGGACTGGCCGATGGAATACACCGATCAGGGTGGGCTTCGAGTAACCATGATTGGAGAGGACAAGAAGATCCGAGAGGCAATCACGCAAATCCCCGACGAGATTCAGATTACGCTCGAAGGGATCGGCGAGTATCACCCGGATATGCGCCAGCTCGCGTCGCTGCTGACGGATCGCCAGCAAGAACTGTTGGAACTAGCGGTCAATGAGGGCTATTACGAGATGCCGCGGCGTGCGACCCTCAGCGACCTTGCAGATCGAGCGAATATCTCTGCGGGGACGATAGGTGAGCACCTGCGGAAAATCGAAACGAAGGTCATCATGGAACTCGTTTGACACCGACATTGTTCAACGAAACGGTCGTCTCAACTCGTACGCCTCGATGTGACTGAAACAGGCAGGTAGATCGGTCATGCACGACCAGTATCGAATCTATCTCGACAATCTATATTTCGCAGGTAGCTCTGCATGACGAACCCACCTAGCTGACTTCTAATGTACAACTCGTGGTGCGAATTATGCAGCCATCAACTACCGTTCAGTAGCCTCATTGAGACCGAAGTGAGCCTATCATTCTACTGCTCTGTCGTCGTGGTCGTTTTTTGCCTCCCAAAGTCGTTCCCGTTTATCAATTCAATCCAATAGACTTGCACATCGTATGTGGTGAGATAGTCCCCAGTCACACCCTCGTATCCATCAGTGACCGCCTCGTACTGCTGGAATCTATCGATCAGGGACCAGAACGCATCGGGAGGTGATCCACCTCGTTCGACGGTAAATCCGTATCTCCCGATGGCTTTGTTTACGAGTTCGCGCTCAGCATCGGAGAGCCCTGAGAGTTCGAACGTGTATTGGTTGTGGAGCTGCTTTCCATACGCTTCGACGGTCGGTGCAAGTTGATGAGCCGTGTAACGGTACGTTTTGAGCGTCACGTCTTTGGAGTTCGAGCCGGTGATCGAGAACTCCGCACGTGAGCCAGACTTCCATTCAATAACCGAGCGATCGGGAGTCGGTACGAGTGCCGATTGATTTCGGTCAGTATTTGCGTACACGAATGTCATCCCAACATCAAGTGGTGTGTCGGACCCCCACAGCGTTGTCTCCAAGGCCAACTAACCGAAACTTCTCGCGATCGAGACGCGGAAGTTCGTCGAAATGCACGATGTCATCCTGGTCAGCCTGTTGCACAGGAGTGAAATCCCAGAAGTAGCGAGTCGTCGGGCGTTCGTTTCGTACCTTATACGAGAGTCGGTACACACTGCCGTCGCACACCCATGGTCCACTGCCTTTCCAGATCGGCGGTGATTGGTCGTCGACCATCGTCGACCCGTTTTGTACGGCTCGCTTGATGACGCGTCAACCCTTCTCTGAATTCTCCCTCATAGATAGGGTATGCCGTCCACCGATGTCTCTGTTATCTACTGCTGTCATCTGTAACCGAGCAGCCAGAATTGGGTTTCCATCTGATTCGGAACTTCGTTGAGGACTACTGTCTTGGTCGATTGAACCGAAACCGCTGGTACACCCGGCTATCGCGGCCGTGAGAACCGTTGAGGCGGAGACGAGAAACACACGACGGGAGTGATTCATTGTGACGTAATATCATGGAGAACGCCGATAATTACTGCAATAACACAAAGAAGTATTTGACGCATCCAACAGACACATGACTGACTCTGCAAATGAGCGGGGATTATAGAATGGAAGCTCTATATTCGGCATGAAGCCGATTTCCTTTCGCCTAAAAGCGTGAGCAGAAATAGGCTCCCGTACCCTCAGCTCAACCTATGCGAAGTTCGCGGTGCGGACTGAATGACCGATTTCAATGAAGGTGAGTCCGTGGTGCGACAACATCCGGAATCACTGCATCGAGGGTTCAGTGGTCGTAGTAGCCATTTCACAACGTTCACTCGGGTTACTGGTGTGCCAAATCGTAAGGTCTGGAGTGTCGTGTCACTTAGTGTTCACATCGCCGATTCGCAGTATAAGTCCAAGAATGTCGCCGTTGAAGTCGGCCAGGTTAATAGATTGCTACTTCGTCCGGGCGTCCAGGCGTGCGCGCAAAATGTAATTTGCCCGCCTTACCATCCCACGCACACAGCAAAACTGCTCCCCCAGGGCCACTATCGTTACTAGCCGTCGCTTCATGGTCTGCCCAGTAAATGGGCTGGCCATTACACTCGACAAGAACGTGAACGGTGTATGGTTCGTACGCATGGTTGTGAATGGAGATCTTGCCGAGTACTGGAGGAGCAGACGACCTCCCGAGTGAGAGACACCCCCCGCTGGTTGCGGCACCAAGTAACGTGAGGAAGTGACGGCGGCGCATGGTCTTCTTGTCAATATACTCTACTAAACTATTTGTTATATTTAACTTGAATAGCGGGTATTCATCCTTAGAAGGCTGCAAAATACACGCTCTCTATCTATCAGTGATACGATTTCCTCATCTAGTAGCAGAGTGACAGCGACCGCTACCGTGACCGTCGTCACTAGAATTCGGCGTCCCCCAGCGTCTTCACCTCCCAGTCGTCGGCCTCGCGGAGGTAATCGGGAATCTCGTCGTCGTCCATCCGCTCGCGGATGTGAATCGTCTTGTCGTCCACCCCGCCGCGCCCGAGGTCGACGAACAGTCGCCGGAGACCGCTCCGCCAGCGCGTATCCACCAGTTGCCGCCAACACGCTTCGAAGGCGGCCTGTTCCGTCTCCGTCGGCCCGCCGCTTTCCCGGGCGAGTTCGAGACAGCACTCGGGACAGTTGTAGACGGACACGCCGTCCGCGAGGGCGTGGACGTGCCCGTCGAAGGTGACGATGGGCGCTCGCCGCTCCATCTCTCCGTGCCGGTCGCACGCGGCGTCTTCGGGGTCGGTGCCGATGTAGATGGGTCGTCGGTTCGAAGTCATGGGTGGTGGAACTCGGCGGGTTCGTCGGCCGGCCGGCCGAGCACCGCCGAGTCGATTGCCAACGACCAACGGCCGATACGCCCATCAAGTTACCGGCGGGAGACCGCGGCGACGGCCCCGCCAGTTTTGTCCGTCGATGCGCAACCGAACACCATGGAGGACGAACTGCTCATCTACGGGTCGTACGGGTACACGGGAGCACTGGTCGCGCGAAACGCGGTCAACGAAGGGCTATCGCCGACGCTCGCCGGGAGAGACGCCGAACGAGTCGAGGAGCAGGCGATGGAACTCGGCTGTGACCACCGGGTGTTCAGTCTGGCGCACCCGGAGGTCGTCGAGAAGCACGTCGAGGACGCCTCCGCGGTATTGAACTGCGCCGGACCGTTTTCGAATACCGCAGACCCACTCATTTCGGCGTGTCTGCGGGCCGGTACGGACTACCTCGACATCAACGGGGAGATCGACGCCCTCGAAACCGTTGCGGAACGCGACCGGGACGCCGAGCAGGCCGACGTGAGCCTCCTTCCCTCGATGGGGTTCGACACCGTCCCGACGGACTGTCTGGCCGGACACCTCGAAAGGCGGTTGCCGAGCGCGACCCGCCTCGTGCTGGCGATAGACGGCCTCGGGACGTTCTCGCCCGGCACCGTGAAATCCATCATCGAAGGGCTCGCCAGACCGGGCGCTGTTCGGGCGGACGGCGAGATTCGGACGGTTCCGGCGGCGTGGAAGACGCGCCGGGTAGATTTCGGGCGGGGAGCGAAGACCGCCGTGACCATCCCGTGGGGCGACGTTTCGACGGGATACTACACGACCGGCATCCCGAACATCGAGGTGTACGCCACGGTGCCGGAGTACGCCGTGACGGCGATGCGGAGAACGCGCGTGCTCAGCCCGCTGTTCGGCGCGAAGCCGGTGCAACGAGCGGCGAAGCGAGTGGCCGACGCCGTGGTCTCCGGGCCGACCGCGGAGCAGCGAGCGCAGAGCGTGACCCGAATCTGGGGTCGCGTCGAGAACGACGACGGTCGCCACGTCTCCGCCCGCCTCCGAACGCCCGACACGTACGAGCTGACCGCCCAGACCGCGGTCGAGGCCGCCCGACGCACGCTCGCGGGGGAGGTCGAACCGGGATTTCAGACGCCGGCGTCGGCGTTCGGCCCGGACTTCGTCCTCGATTTCGAGGGCGTCGAGCGCGAGGACGTAGAGGAAAAAACGACCGTCACGTCGTAACCGTCTGCCGAAGAGGGTCGGAAGGAGTTCAGTTCGTCTCGTCGCGCAACTCGGTGCGGCGAATCTTCCCCGTCACGGTCTTCGGGAGGTCGTCGCGGAACTCTATCTCGCGGGGATACTCGTGCGCCGACAGCTCCTCTTTGACGTGTTGTTTGATGTCCTCTTCGAGTTGGGGCGTGGGGTTCGTCCCCTCGCTCGGAACGACGTAGGCTTTGACGATGGTGCCGCGCTCCGCGTGCGGTTTCGGAACCACGGCGGCCTCCGCGACGGCGGGGTGTTCGCCCAGCGAACTCTCGACCTCGAAGGGACCGATGCGGTAGCCGGAGCTGATGATGACGTCGTCGGCGCGACCCTCGAACCAGAAGTAGCCGTCCTCGTCCACGTGACCGAGGTCGCCCGAGAGATACCAGTCGTTCACGAAACATTCCGCCGTCTTCTCGGGTTTGTTCCAGTACTCGGCGAAGAAACAGGGGTAGTCGCCACGTTGGGCGATTTCGCCCGTCTCGCCCGGCTCCAGCGGTTCACCCGTCTCCGGGTCGACGACGGCGGCCTCCACGCCGGGGAGCGGTCTCCCCATGCTCCCCGGGCGAACCTCCATCGTCGGGTAGTTGTTGATTATCATGTTCCCGGTCTCGGTCTGCCCGTAGGTGTCGTGGATGGTGACGCCGAGCGTCTCCTCGCCCCACTCGACCACGCCCGCAGAGAGCGGTTCGCCGATGGACAGCGCGTGGCGGAGGTCGAGGTCGATATCCTCCAGCACGACTTCCTTCTCCCGGAGCATCCGGTAGGCGGTCGGGACGCTGAACAGCACCGAGACGGGAAACTCGTCTAACAGCCCGGCCCAGGTTTCGGGGTCGAACTCGCCCTCGTAGGTGAAGAGGCTCGCGCCCCAGAACCACGCGCCGAGGGTGTTGATGGGGCCGGTCAGCCAGCCGAGGTCGCCCGTCGACCAGTAGCAGTCGCCGGGCTGGAGGTCGACCGCGAATCGCTGAGTGGCGGCGACGCCTGCGACCCACCGGTGCTTGTGGAGGACGCCCTTCGCCAATCCCGTCGTCCCGCTCGTGTAGTACAACAGCGCGTCGTCCTCGCCGCCCGTTTCGGCCGTCTCGTACTCGCGGCTCGCGTCCGCCAGCGCGGCGCGATAGCTGACGTCTCCCCGTCGAATCCCGGTTCCGTCATCGCTGACGACTATGACGTGTTCGACCGACGGCGCGTCGTCGAGCGCCGTCGAGACGGTGTCTCGGTTGTCCGGCGTCGTGACGACCACTTTCGCATCGCAGTCGTCGAGTCGGTAGGAGATGCCGTCGGGGCCGAACCGTTCGTTGACGCCGCCCCACACGCCGCCCGCCTTGAGCGTCCCGACGAGGGCGACGTAGTGTTCGGGAATCCGCGGCATGTAGGAGAACACCCGGTCGCCCGATTCGATCAGCTCGTCGAGAACGTTGGCGAACCGATTCGACCGCTCGGCGAGTTCCCAGAAAGTGAGTTTCTCGCGTTCGCCGTCTTTGCCCGCGTAGTAGAGTGCGACCTTCTCGCGGTTTTCCGCGTGCCGGTCACAGACCTCGTGGGCGATGTTCAATCGTTCGGGCGAGTCCCAGTCGGCCTCGTCGAAGATGTCGTCCCACTCGAACGTCTCCCGTTCGTCGTCGTAATCGTGTAGATTGTGACCAGACATCACGCCCATAGTCGGAGGCGGCGCGTATAATCGTTATCCAACGGTTCATCTCCGGTTACCTATCGAGCGGACGAGGGGTTGGAGCGCCGACCGGCCGAAGGAGCCGACGGCGGGGAGCTCGCCGCACGGAGCGATGTCGTCTCCGCCGACCGGACGCCGAGGCGGTATCGGATTCGACACGAACGAGCGGGAAAGAAGCGGGCTGACGCCTCCGTTCAACTCGTAGCTATCATGTCGATTCGAATAACACCTTATCTGTCACCGGCGTAGCCAACCGATTGCGGGGTGGGAACTTATGACAATGAACGCGGTCGTTTACCAAGGACCGTACGACGTAGCGGTGGAATCGGTCGACGAACCCAAAATCGAACATCCGAACGACGTCATCATCGACATATCGACGACGGCTATCTGTGGGTCGGATCTCCACATGTACGAGGGGCGAACGGTCGCGGACGAAGGAATCGTCTTCGGGCACGAGAACATGGGTACGGTGGACGAAGTCGGAGACGGCGTGACCACGCTCGAAGAGGGCGACCGCATCGTCCTCCCCTTTAACGTCGCCTGCGGGTTCTGTCGGAACTGCGAGAACGGCTACACGGGCTTCTGTCTCACCGTAAACCCCGGAACCGCCGGTGGCGCGTACGGGTACGTCGGAATGGGCCCCTACAAAGGCGGGCAGGCCGAGCGTCTCCGAGTTCCGTTCGCCGATTTCAACGCCCTCAGGCTGCCGGAGGGTGACGAACACGAGGACTCGTTCATCCTCCTCGCAGACGTGTTCCCGACGGGGTGGCACGGAACTGAGTTGGCGGATCTCCAACCCGGCGAATCCATCGCCATCTTCGGCGCGGGGCCGGTCGGAACGATGGCCGCCTACAGCGCGAAGATCAAGGGCGCGGCGGAGATATACGTGGTCGATAGGGTGCAGAGCAGGTTGGAACTTGTCGAAGAGTACTGTGACGCGACGCCGATCAACTTCGAGGAGAGCGACCCGGTCGAGCAGATCAAGGACGCCCACGGCGGCGGGGTGGACAAAGGCGTCGATGCGGTCGGCTATCAGGCCATCGACCCCGGAACCGACGAAGACGAAGCCGACGGCGCGTACGACCCGGCGCGGGAGAACCCGGCGGTGGTACTCAATCAACTCATTCGAACGGTTCGCGCGACCGGGCAGGTTGGTGTTCCGGGATTGTACCTCCCGGTCGACCCCGGTGCGCCGGACGAGATGGCCGCGGAGGGTCGACTCGGCATCGACTTCGGCAAGCTGTTCGAGAAGGGCCTTCGGTTCGGCACGGGCCAGTGCGACGTCAAGCGATACAACCGTCGGCTTCGAGACCTGATAACCGAAGGACGCGCCGACCCGAGTTTCCTCGTCTCGCACCGCGTCGACCTCCAACAGGCACCGGAGATGTACGAGCGGTTCGACGAACGCGAGGAGGGCGTCACGAAGGTGCTACTCGAACCCTGAGCGAACGCTCCCGTTTTCGGCGGCGACGATGACGAACAAGTACGAGAGTGCCGACGGCCACCCGCCCGGCGTCGCTCGTTGACGCCGACGTAACGCTGATGGCAGTTACGTGCGTCCACATTCGCATGGTGAACGCTCGCACGGTCGAGCTGGAGGGGCACATCATCGACTCCGGCATGATGCAGCGGTGTTTCGGGGTGGTGATGGATCTCGACGGCGATTTCGAGGTCGAGGAGTTCCGGGTCGGCAAGCACAAAGACGAGGAGTCCTACGCCCGGATGACGGTCACCGCGGACGACGAGGAGACGCTCCGCTCCATCCTCCACGAACTCCACCAGAACGGGGCACATCTCACGAATCCGCCGGACGCGACGCTGAAACCGGCCCCCGGTGATAGAGTGGTTCCGGACGGCTTCTACTCGACGACGAACCATCCGACGCAGGTGCGCTACGAGGGGGAGTGGCTCCCGGTCGAGAACATCGAGATGGACTGTGCGGTGATCGTCGACCCCGACGAGCGGACGGCGAGGACGAAGGTGCTCAACGCCATCGAGGAGGGAGACCTCGTCGTCACGGACGAAGCCGGCGTGCGCGTCGACCCGCCGGAGCGCCCGCGCGGGTCGGGCGGCCCGTTCGGATTCATGCAGGGTGGCGTGTCGAGCGAGCGTCCGTCGGAGTCGCTCATCCGAGAGATCGCCGAGACCATTGTCGAGACGAAAGAAGACGGTGGGAACGTGCTCGCGGTCGTCGGCCCGGCGCTCATCCACTCCGGCGCCGGCGACGACCTCGCGCGCCTCGTCCGCGAGGGGTACGTCGACATGCTCAGCGCGGGCAACGGTTTCGCCGTCCACGACATCGAACACGGGCAGTACGGCACGTCGCTCGGGATGGACATCGAGACGCTGGAACACCCCCGAAAAGGCCACAAACACCACATCTACACCATCAGCGAGGTCATCCGTGCCGGGGGTATCGCCGAGGCGGTCGAAGCCGGTCGCATCGAGGAGGGCGTGATGTACGAGTGCGTGACGAACGACGTGCCCTTCGTGCTCGCGGGGTCGATACGCGACGACGGACCGCTGCCGGACACCATCACCGACGCGGTCGAGGCACAGAACGCCATCCGCGAGCAGGCCCACGAGGCCGACCTCGTGTTGATGCTCTCGACGCTCCTGCACTCGGTCGCGGTGGGCAACTGCCTCCCGTCGACCACGCGCGTCGTCTGCGTCGATATCAATCCGGCGACCGTCACGCAGTTGCTCGACCGCGGGAGCGCGCAGGCCATCGGAATGGTCACCGACGTAGGAACCTTCGTCCCCGCGCTCGCCGAGAAGGTGTTGTCGGAGTAGTCGGCGACCCGGAAACGACATCCTACGCTCGGCCGTCTTCCGGATGCGTGAGGTAGGCCCAGTAGTCCGTTCCTTCGTAGCGAACCACGTACTGTCCGTATCCGCGCTCGCCGACCACCGAGTCGCGGAATCGCTCGGCCAGCGACCGGACGCACCGGACGGGCTACTGCCGACGTGACTTGTGTACTACACGAATACTTTCTGATTTGATTCACCGTGAATCGATGGACCAGATGAATCGCGGACGACCCGTGGGAGCGACCCGCCCTGGCAGGTGACGGCGAGAGGTTCATGCTCGCCGGAGTCCTACATCCCAAGGAGGAATAGCCATGAAAGCGTGGGGGAGCAGAACCGCGAGACGGGACGAACGGCGACAGGAACGAGAGCAACTGATTCGGTTACAGCGTCAGATCGACAAACAGCACCGCAAGATCGCCGAACTAGAGCGGGTGAAGAACACGGTGCGAACCGTACCGGCCGGTACGATAACGTACGAAGGCACCTGCGCCGAGTGCGGGGTCGGCGTCATCGTCCGAACCAACGACACGCTTCGATGCACGGTGTGCGGGTTCCGTAGTTACCTCTGAACCGGCCATCGGTATCGCGACGATGCGACGGAGGACGGTTCGCCGAGCGCGAGAGCGTGCGTTCGAGGACGTCGAACGTGTCGCATCGAGCGGTGGCGTTGAGTGTTTATGGACGTGGAAGCCGCATGATAGCCATGGACATCGACGACCTCGAATCGAGCGAACTCTACTCCGAGGAACTCGACATCGACCTCTCGTCGGGCGACGACGACGCGGTGTTCGAGTGGTTCCTCGCCAGCGTCCTCTTCGGGGGACGCATCTCGGAGGACATCGCCAAGCGAACGTATCGAGCGTTCGAGCGACACGACCTCCTCACCCCAGGGGACATCGTGGACGCCGGTTTCGACTTCTTGGTCGACCCGGTGATGCAGGAGGGCGGGTACGTCCGGTACGACAACCAACGCTCGGAACAGATACTCCGTAACTGTCGAACGCTCCTCGACGAGTACGACGGAAGATTGAACGAACTTCACGAAGCCGCCGAGGACGAGGACGACCTCGAAGACCGACTCGACGCGTTCTACGGCGTCGGGCCGGTGACGGTGAACATCTTCCTCCGCGAACTGCGCCCCGTGTGGGAAAAGAGCGACCCCGACCCGCTCGACACAATTCGGGACGCCGCGGAACGCCACGACGTCGACCTCGACCGCTACGACCGAAAAAGCGAGACGTTCGCCCGGGTCGAAGCCGGTCTCGTCCGGCGGCGGCACGAGTGACCGAGCGCGCTTCGAGACGGAAAACGCTCGTGGCTCACTCCTAAGTGAATGGAACGCCTCCATCCAGTACCATGTCACAAACCACTCCAACCAGCGTGCTCGTCGTCGGTGCAACGGGGACGCAAGGCGGTGCCGTCGTCGACAACCTGCTCGGTTCCGACGCGGACTTCGACGTGCACGGACTGACGCGACATCCCGAGAGCGACTCTGCCCGGCAGTTGGCCGACCGCGGCGTCACGGTCGACGAGGGGAACTTGGAGGAGAAAGATACGCTCAGACCCGTCGTGGAGGACGTGGACGCGGTCTTCGGCGTGACCGACTTCTACGAAGCCGGATACGACGGGGAAGTGAGGGAGGGAACGAACCTCGCGGAAGTCGCCGCCGACGTCGGCGTCGAACACTTCGTGTTCAGTTCGGTCGGCGGGGCCGAGCGCGACACCGGCATCCCGCACTTCGACTCCAAGTACGAAGTCGAAGAGCGCATTCGGGAACTCGACCTCCCCGCGACAGTCGTCCGCCCCGTCTTCTTCATGCAGAATTTCGAGGGACAGCGCGACTCAATCGAAGATGGAACGCTGGCGCTGGCGCTCGACGAAGGCGTCTCCCTCCAGATGGTTGACGTGGATAACGTCGGCGCGTTCGTCGCGCGGGCGTTCGAGAATCCCGAGCAATACCGAGGCGAAGCGGTCGAACTGGCGAGCGACGAACACACGGTGGAGAGCGCTGCGGACGCCTTCTCGGAGGTGCTCGGCCGCGACGTCGAGGCCCGACATCTCTCCATCGAGGACGTTCGCGAGCAGATGGGCGACGAGTCCGCCACGATGTTCGAGTGGTTCAACGAACACGGGTACGAAGCCGACATCGACGCTCTCAGGGAGGAGCACGACGTCGACTTGACGCGGCTCGAAACGTATCTGCGCGAACACGGCTGGGGATGAACAGCGGCGGTGACGTGCGGCGAGCGAGAAACGCGCTTCCCTCCGCTGTGACGGGTCGGGGTATCAGTCCGTCAGAACGGGCCGTAACTCCCGGAGGATTCGCTCGACCGCTCGCTCCGGCGTCGTTCGCGTCGCGTCTATCGTCACGTCCGCGTTCGGTTCCTCGAACTCGTACCAGATGATGTGAACCGCCCGTTCCTCGATGGGGTCGTCGCGCTCCCGGTTTCGTTCCAGACACGTCTCCAGATCCGCTTCGAGATACACCACGACCGCGTCGTCGAGCGCGCGGAACCGCCGTAGCCACTCGCGCTTGTAGAACGTCCCGTCGAGGAGCCAATCGTCGTCGGAGTTCTCGACTCGCTCGTACATCCGGTCGTACGTGTTTCGGCTGAACTGATCCGAGTGCAACATCCGAAACGAGCACCCTCGCTCGGCAAGTCGCTCGCGGAGTTCCGTCGCTACCGTCGTCTTCCCGACGCCCGCCGGGCCGCAGATGATTACGATCACGGGTCGTCTCCCGTATCGGTGCCGGAACGTCCTACGAGTGACGGGGCGGTGTTCGGCCCGCTATCTCTGCGAGTCCATCGGACGGTGGAAAACCTCACGGTTTCGTCACCGAACGCTATGCATCAGTCGGAGCAGTTCCGCTTGATAGGCGTCGCCGTTTCGGTCGAAGACGTCCCGTAACATCGCGTCCGTCGGTCGCGCGCCGGAGGTGAGAATCAACGACTTGCGGGGGCGTGAAACGTCGAAGTAGAGGATCGTCCTCACGCGCCCGTCCGGCCGAACATGCGGGAGTTCGGAGGCGGTCGGAAGCGAGTGTGCCACGTCGTACCCGATGTCGTAGTACGCCTCGTACTCGGCGGTCACCCGTCGTGGCGAGGTCTCGCGCTCCGCCGGAGGCCGCTCTCGAAGCGCCGAGAAACCGCGATTCCGGGCGGTTCGTTCGAAGCGACGCTTCGCCAGCCCTGCCACCAGCGACGGTTGCGCGAAGACCGAGAGCGGCGAGTCGAACGTGACGCGGGTCGCCGTGAACGCGCCGACGATCCCGTCGAAGTTCCGGCGTAGTCGTTCGTCGAGCGCGTCCGTGAGCCGCGAATCCTTGTAGATAACCGTCGTCGCGTACGCGTCGCCGAACTGCCAGCCCTCGGTTCGAATCGGGATGTGATCGGTCAGCGTCGCTTCGACGTCCCACCATCGAATCGCCGGGGATGTGACGGTCGGTGCGCGATACCGCCGCTGTCGCGCTCCGGCGACACCCGCGCCCATCGCCGCGAATCCGCCCACCCCTTCGAGGAACTCCCTTCTATCCATGGTGATGGAGCGTCGGTTCCCGTCCCGATAGCCTTCACGGCCGGGACGGACTCACGAACAACTTATCTAGAGGATAACTGTTTTGTCACGAGCGGATAGAGCTACGACCATGTCCGAAGCCAAGCTCGCTCGTGCCCCCATCGAATTCGGGAAGGAGGCCCGACTCCGTGCCTGGTTCGACGAACTGCGCGAGCGAGAATCGGAAGTCGTCGAGACGCTCCGCCACGAAGGAGTCCACACCGAGACGGCGTTTATCCAGTCTTTTGGCGGAACGACGTACCTCTACGTTTACATGGAAGCCGAGAATCTCCGGGTAGCCGACGAGGCCGGCGACGAGGAGAAGTATCAGGTCGACGAGGAGCACCACGACGTTCTCCGAGACGTTCGAGTCGGCGACTGGGAAGAACTGGAGACGCTCGGCCACTTCGTAAATCCGTCTCTGCGGTGACCATCTTCTCCCGGACTGCGGCGCAGTCGTCCGCCGTGGAAATCAACTCCGCGCTCTCGTCGGTCGGTCGCGCCGTCGGCCCGCTCGCGAGCGGGGCGCTCGCGTCGCCGGTGAGCTATCGGTTGGCGTACCTTAGCGTCTCCGTCGTCAGGGAACTCGTCTTGCTAACGCGCGTTCGCGGTCGCCCGTCGCGGAACGAATCACCCCTCCGCCGGAGCGGGGTAGCGCCGACTACGTCTCCGCCTCCTCGGTCGCCGTCACGACCAACACCGGAACGTCGACCGCGTGAACGACGTGGTTCGTGACGCTCCCGAGGAGTTGCCCGCCGAGGTTCGCCTCGCCGCGGGAGGCCATGACGACGAGGTCGACGTCGTTGTCGGCGACGTACTCGCGGATACCGGCGTGCGGCGTGTCGCGCACGACCGCCGTCCGAAGGTCGATGCTCGCGTCCGCGTCTCGAACATCGTCCGCGATTCGTTCGACCGCCTCGGTGCCCTCCGATTCCAATCGCCCGATGAACCGCTCCGAGACGCCGCCCGCGCTGAACAGTCCGCCCTCCGTCTGTACGTCGACGACGTTGAGGACGTGGAGCGTCGCGTCGTAGCGTTTAGCAACGTCAACGCCGTACGGCGTCGCGCGTTCGGCGTTCGAACTCCCGTCCGTCGGGAGGAGAATTGTCTCGTAGGTCGCGCCGGTGTCGTCCGCGATATCGCCGCTCGGAACGGTCAACACGGGGACGTCGGTTGTGCGGAGCACGCGATCGGTGACGCTTCCGAGTAGGTGGTCGCCGAGTCTCCGTCGCCCGTGTCGACCCATGACGAGGAGGTTCGCGCCGGTCTCGGCCGCGAACGCGGCGATGGTCTCGTGCGTCTTGCCTTCCTGCACGTGCGTATCGACCGAAACGCCGACGGTGGCGGCCATCGATTCGGCGTCTTCGAGGAACTCGGCCGCCTGCTCCTTCCGCGCGGTTCGCTCCTCCTCCGATTCGAGGGAGCGAAACCGCCTGCGGTCTATCACGTGAAGCACGTCGGCCGCCGCGTCGTGCGACTTCGCGAGTTCGAGTCCGTACTTCACGGCGCGCAGCGCGCCCTCGCTTCCGTCGACGGGGATGAGGATCCGGTCGAACATGGTGGTCACGTCGTCCCGAAGGTACGGCGGATTTGACCATAAGTGGTGACCAGCGACCCGGCGGAATCTTCGCCATCGCGGTTCGGCGCTTTCCGCGAAGCCGACAGAGCCGTTATCTTATCCACCGTCGTTCACCGAGAACGCATGGCATCCCTGATTCGAAATCCGCTCACCGCCGTCGTCGGGGCGGTCTTGCTCACCGTGCCGTGGATCGGCGTCTGGTCAGCGAGCGCCGACCACGCTCTCGGGACGGTTCCGGTCGTCGTCGTGAGCGGTCTCGCCATCCTCGGCGCGTCGTTCCTCCTCACGTGGGGTGCGGAAACCGCGGAGAAGGACGTTCCGCGCGCGTTCGCGCTGGCCGTCCTCGCGGTGCTCGCCGTCGCCCCGGAGTACGCCGTCGACGCGTACTTCGCGTGGACCGCCGGAGCGAACGCCGGGACGGAGGCCGGACGAGAGGCCGCGAATCTTGCGGTTGCCAACATGACGGGCGCGAACCGCATCCTCATCGGTCTGGGCTGGTCGGGTATCGCCCTGTTCTCCATCCGCGAGGCCCGCCGAAACGACGAGGTGCGCTACATCGATCGAGAGGGGTCGCTTCGGGATGCCGTTCCGCTAGACCGGGACATCGCAACGGAGATATTCTTCCTGTTCAGCGCGACCGTCTACGCCTTCTTCGTCCCGTTCGGCGGCGGTATCAACGCCGTCGATTCCGTCGTTCTCGTCGGCCTCTACGTCGTCTACATCGGCATCATCATCCGGGGCGACGTGGCTCACGAGGAGCAGGTCGGCGTTCCGGCGTACTTCCAGCGCCGTCGCCGGTCGATGCGAATCCTTATCGTGCTCGGGTTGTTCGCCTACTCGGGCGTTCTCATCTTCACGGCGGTCGAACCGTTCGCCCACGGACTGGAGGAACTGGGTCTCCGGGTCGGCATTCCTCCGTTCTTCATGCTCCAGTGGATCGCCCCGCTCGCCAGCGAGAGTCCGGAACTCATCGTCACGGCGTACCTCGTGAACAAGGCGCGTTCGACGGCGGCGTTCAACGCGCTCATCTCCTCGAAACTGAACCAGTGGACGCTCCTCATCGGCACGCTCGTCGTCGTCTACAGCATCGCGCTCGGTCGGTACGGGCCGCTCGCGTTCGACCAGAAACAGGCGGCCGAGATCTGGCTGACCGCGGCGCAGAGCTTCTTCGCCATCGCGGTGCTCGTCAACTTCCGCATCAGCGTTCGGGAGGCGGTGACGCTCCTGACGCTGTTCCTGTCGCAGGTGGTGGCGGAGTTCGTGTTCATCCGGACGCTCCCGACGGCGCAGGCGACGACGTACTCCTACTGGTTGCTCATCGGGTTCACGGTGCTCTACCTCCTGCTCGGATTCGCGCTGTTCGCGCGGCGTCACGCGGCCCTCCGCGAGGTGCTCCGACTGACCGCGACGAACGTCCGTCGCGGACACGTCCACGAGCGGTCGGACGACTGACGACCGCGTCGGCGATTCGACTGTAGCGAACCGTCCACGCAATCGAAGACGGACGCCCCGCTATCTCGTCTCACTCTCGGAACCACGCAGAGGGTACGGGAAGATAAAAACCGGCGCGTATCGACGGCAACAAAGGTACTCTCTTACTGAACGAATAGGACACGACACGTCGTATGACACGATTCGATACCACATCGACGCGGCGGTCGTTCCTCCGGAAAACGGCGCTCGGAGGATCCGCGCTCGGCGTCGCGGCCGTCGGGTCGGCGTCGGCCGCCGAAACGCCGCCCGGTTCCGAACCGGTGTTGCTCGTTCACGGATACATGGACACCGGCGAGACGTCGTGGTGGGAAGTCGTCAGGGACTATCTGGTCGACGTCGGCTACTCGGCGGACGACATCTACGTCCTCAGTTTAGGCGACGTTCCCGGGACGACCACCGACTCGCCCACCGAGTACGCCGACGCGGTGGGGCAGCGCCTGAAGACCATCGGCGAAGCGCACGGGAGTCCCGTGGACATCGTCGCCCACTCGATGGGCGGACTCGACTCGCGGTGGTGCATCGAGAAACAGGATGGCGCGCAGTACGTCGACGACCTCGTCACGCTCGGCACGCCGCATCAGGGAACCTACGCTGCCTACCTCGGTATCCTGACGGAAGGTGGCAGGGATATGATACCCGGAAGTACGTTCCTCGAACGACTGAACGATGGGACGCTCGCCGAGGGAGTGAACTACACCGCGCTCTGGAGCACCGCCGACGAACTCATCGTCCCGAGCGAGTACGCGAGCCTCCCGTCCCCCGAGTTCTCGTCGGTCGACGTGGCTCGAAACATAAACTCCGGCTATCAGGAACACATCCAACTCGTGCACGACCGAGCGGTGTTCGACCAGTACTACCGACTGCTGGACTGAGTCGGCGTTCTCCGACGGTTCTCCGGAGCGTCAGTGGTATCCCCTTGGCCGGCGATACACACAGCGAGAGATGCTCGACACGTGGCTTCGGCCTCCACAACTGCGAACTGTCGGTTCGATGGACAATGACCGGCACGCCACCTGGTTAGAACTGTTCTTCGATCTGGTCTTCGTCGCCGCCATCGCCGAACTCGTCCACGGGTTGCGCGACGACCTCACCTGGATGGGCGTGTTAGGGTTCGTGGCGCTGTTCGTACCGGTGTGGTGGGCGTGGGTGGGGTCGACGTTCTACGCGACGCGATTCGATACGGACGACGTGGAGTATCGGCTCCTGACGGCGGTCGAGATGTTCGGCGTCATCGCGCTCGCGGTCAACGTCCACGGCGGCCTCGCCGAAACGTCGCGTGGGTTCGCGCTCGCGTACGTGCTCGTCCGAGGCGTGCTTATCTTCAAGTACGTTCGTGCGCAGCATCACATCCCGGAGGTACGCGCGCTCACTACTCGGTTACGTACCGGGTACACAATCGCCGCGAGCCTCTGGCTCGTCTCGGTGTTCGTTCCACCGCCGTATCGATTTCTGTTGTGGGGGTTAGGAATCGCGATCGACTTCGGAACGCCGATCACCGCCGGGAGGCTGCACGTCGAGATACCCGTGCACCCGACGCACATCCCCGAACGGTTCGGTCTGTTCACCATCATCGTCCTCGGCGAGACCATCGTGAGCGTCGTGACCGGAATCTCGACGCAGGAGTGGACCGTGACGTCGGTGTTTATCGCGCTCTTCAGCACGGCGATCGCGTACAGTCTCTGGTGGATATACTTCGATAACCACGACGAGTCGGCCATTCTGGCGGCCCGCGAAGGAAGGCGGATCCGGGCGTACTGGGAGTGGATCTACGTTCACCTCCCCTTGGTGATCGGAATCGCGGCGGCCGGTGTTGGGGTGTTCCGCGTTTTCACCGGCGACCTCGATACTCCGCTCCCGATGGCCGAACGCTGGCTACTCGCCGGGTCACTCGCGGTCTGTCTCTTCTCGCTCGGTCTCCTCCACCGGACGACCGTCTCGTGCGCCGGGCGGCGACCGACCGGCGGCGTGCAGTCGCTCTATCGGTTCGGAACGGCGGGCGTCGTCCTCGCCATCGGAATCGTCGGCGGTCGGATTTCCCCGCTCGGGTTCGTCGCGCTGCTGGCGTTCGTCTGCATCGTACAGATTGGCCTCGACCTCAGAATCCGCGAACCGCCGACGGCCTCCGCCGTTTCGGATTGATTCGACAGTCGGGGGAGACGCACCCATCGAACCGTCGGACGGAGGAAATCTCCCGACGGTACCGTTCGCACCACCGAACTGCGCGGAAATTCCGACTCGATTCCGGCCGAAAATCGCGGACGGACACGGTCGTACCGACCGTCGATAGAAACGCTCGCGCTCGACTGCGCCCGCTCGTCGGACTACTTCGGTCGCTCGCCCACCTCTCATTCGCCCTTCTTTACCGGCGGTTGCCGGTCGCCTCGTCGGTCGTCTCGACGCCTCGAATCTCGAATCGGGCACCGCCGTTCGCCGCGTCGGTCACGGTTATCTCCCACCCGTGCGCCTCGGCGATCTCTCGGACGATAGCGAGTCCGAGTCCCGTCCCTTGGCTCGGGGAGTAGCCGTACTCGAACACTTTGCACCGCTCTTCGGGCGAGATTCCCCGTCCGTTGTCCTCCACGTAGAGACCACCGATAGACTCGTCGGGCGGCGCGGGGGTCGCTTCGTCTCCGGCGTCCGGCAAGAGTCCGACGCGGACTTCGACGTCGTCTCGCCCGTGTTCGACGGCGTTCCGAAACAGGTTCTCGAACGCGGTTTGGAGTCGATTCTCGTCGGCCAGAATCGTCCGACTCGTCTCGTCGACGTGGATGGTCGCTTCGGCCGTCTCCACGTATCGCCACGCGTTCTCGGCGACGTTCGAGAGGGATACCGGGTTCGATTCCGTGACTGTCTGTCCCTCTCGCGCCATCGTCAACAGGTTCCGGATTATGGTCTCCATCCTGTCGAGCGCTCGCTGCACTTCGTTTAAATCGTCCGGGTCGCCGTCGTTTCGCGCCATCGTCAGATACCCCTGCGCGATTCCCAGCGGATTCCGGAGGTCGTGCGAGACGACGCTCGCGAACCGGTCTAATTTTCGCTCGCGCTCTTTGCGCTCGGTGATATCCCGAACGACGCCGACGCGTTCGCCGGACGGTAGGAGCGCGAACGTCGCCTCGGTTCGGATCGTCTCGCCGTCGTCGGGGTGGATGTCCATCTCGATCTTCCCGGTGTCCCGCTCCCCGACCCGAAGTTCGCGTTCGAGTCGGATGGCTAGTTCTCGTATCTCGTCGCTGGTGACGAGCGAAACCTGCGACTCCACGAGCTCCTCCGGCGAGTAGCCCGTCATCTTCGCGTACGTCTCGTTGACCATCGTGTAGTAGCCGTCTTCGTCCACGGTGTACACGCCGTCGTTTACGGTTTCGATGATGGTCTCGTACTGTTCGAGTTCGCGTTCGCGCTCCACCCGTTCGGTGATATCCTGTGCGAAGCTCAACCCGGCGAATATCTCCCCGTCGGCGTCTCGCACGGGCGTCGTCCAGACTTCGAATGTTCGCCCGGCGAAGTCGGCTTCGGAGGAGTTCGTCTCGCCTTCGAGCGCGCTCCGGAAGAGGGGTTTCAGCGCGACGGAAGTTTCGGAAGAAAACACCTCCGCGACGGTGTGCCCTTCGATATCCTCGGCGGAGTTTTCGAGGTCGTCGAAGATGGCCCCCTCCACGAGGGTAAATCGGAGGTCGTAATCGTAGAGGCCGACCGCGCCGTCCGGAAAGTGCTCGGCGAGCACGCGGTACCGTTGTTCCGACTTTTCGAGTGCCCGTCGCTGTTCGACCTGTTCGGTGACGTCTTGGGACATCCCCATCCCCGCGAACACCTCGCCGTCGGCGTCTCGAACCGGAATCGCCTGAATGAGAAGGATACGGTCGCCGTAGTCGACCTCGAAATTGCTCTCTTCGCCGTCGAGCGCGGCGCGGTAGTGGCGCTCGAACGTCGCACGGACTTCCGGCGGGTGGGCGTCACCGACGTTGCTCCCGACCATCTCCTCGCGTTCGACACCGAGCTGATTCGTGAGCGTCCCCTCGACGAGCGTGTACTGGAGGTCGTGGTCGAACAGTACGACCGAGCCGTTCGGGAAGTGTTCGGCGAGGGTTCGGTAGCGTCGTTCCGATTCCGCGAGCGCCCGTTCGTATTTGACGCGCTCGCTGACGTCGCGGAAGTAGACCGACAGTCCCGTCTCGGAGGGGTACGCGTTGAACTCAACCCAGATATCGAGCCCCCGGTAGTAGTTATCGAAGCTGGTCGGCTCCTGCGTCTCCATCGCTTCGTAAAACTCCTCCCAGAGTGCGGTTTCGGCGGTGTCGGGGAACACGTCCCAGATAATCTCCCCTAACACCTCCGTCTCGGAAAGCTGCATGATCTCCTCGGCTCTTTCGTTGACGTGCGTGAACCGCCACTCCTCGTCGAGCGCGTAGAACGCGTCCGAGACTCGACCGAGAATCTCGCTCAGTTCGGTTTCGAGATGCTGCTCGCGCTCTTTCAAAGCGGTGATATCCTCGCTGGCGGTGATGACCCGTTCGAGGCTACCGTCGGGGTTGAACACGGGAGCGGCGTTCACGGAGAACCACATGCGTTCGCCGCTCGGCTTCTCGACGGCGACCTCCTCGTCGAACACCGCCTCCTCGTGCTCCAGCGCGTGAGCGGTCGGCGAGTCGTCGTGGGAGATGGGGTCGCCGTCGGCGTCGTAGAAGCTCCACTCGCCGATGTCCTCCGGCGTTTCGATAATCTCGTCCTCGGAGAGTCCGAGGAAGTTCTGTGCGCGTTGATTCGCGTGCAGTATCGTCCCGTCGGACGCCCGCACCGACAGCGAAACCGGCGCCGTGTTCAGTATCTCTTCGGTCAGGTCGCGTTCCTGCCGGAGCTGTTGTTCGTACTCCCGGCGCTCGGTCATATCGCGGGTGACTTTGGTGAATCCCGTGAGCGTTCCGTCATCGTCGCGGATGGCGGTTATCGTGACGTTGGCCCAGAACTGGGAGCCGTCTTCGCGGACGCGCCACCCCTCGTCTTCGACCTGACCCTGTTCGCGCGCCTTTTTAAGGTTCCGTTCGGGGACGCCGTGATCGCTGTCCTCCTCGGTGTAGAAGTTCGAGAAGTGTTTTCCGACGATATCCTCGGCGTCGTATCCTTTGATCTGCCTCGCACCCTCGTTCCACGTGACGACGTACCCGTCCGGGTCGAGGAGGAAGATGGCGTACTCCTTGACGGTGCCGACCAGCGAGCGGAACTGGGCGTGGTCGGCCGATTTGGCGTCGCTCTGTAACCACCAGACGCGAGTCCCCCCGCCGACCGTCTTGGTCCTCACGTCGCCGTGCTCGACCAGTTCGTGGAGCGTCTTAGAGGCGACCTGCGGAGGGCAGTTCAGTTCCGTCGCGAGTTCGCTCGCCGTAACCGGTTCGCCCGGCGTCCCGAGACTCTCGAGGGACGCGAACGCTTCCGCGAGCGTGATTCGCTTGGAACTCATTACGCTTTCTTCTCGGATGGATTATCATAGGTCTTTCTCCTTTTTCTCGCCGTCCTTGGACATCCACGGGCGAGGGGGAGCCGAAACCATTCGGCGAACTATAATGTGAGACAATCACAATCAATTAAAGGCCCTTATTCACCATCCAAGCGTAGATACGCATTAATGAATATTAACATTATAAATCATAATGTTTATATCCCGAACGCTGGTCAAGCCCGATGCGGTGAAATAAATGCCAGTATCCGTAGACCGCTCCCGACGCCGCGGTAGAATAGCCCTTCAGCTACCCCAACAGACGACCCGACTGATATGACCAAGCCGACTCGATACGACCGCACCGAAGTCGAAGGACCGACCGTTCCGAACGTCTCGCGTAGAGGCGGACGACCGCGCTCGACCGACGAAGTCGACGCGCTTAAGCGAGAGCTCGTGACGATCCACACTCGACTCGACCGAATCGAAGCTACACTCCAGAACACGACCGCTGACGACCGATGATTCCAGACAAAGATGTTACCACGACGAACCTCGAGAATCGCGCCGCACAAGAGTTCCGCGACATGCTGAACAACCAGGATTACGTGTTCGCGCCCGGGCTCTACCACGCGCTCGACGCCCGCCTCGCCGAGATGGCCGGCCTCGACGCTGCGTACATGAGCGGCTACTCGACGGTGTTGGGACAGTTCGGCTTCCCCGACTTGGAGATGGTGACGATGACCGAGATGGTCGAGAACGCCAAGCGGATCGTCGAGGCGAGTAACATCCCCGTCATCGCGGACTGCGACACCGGCTACGGCGGCATCCACAACGTCCGCCGCGCCGTCCGCGAGTACGAGAAGGCGGGGGTCGCCGCCATCCACATCGAAGACCAGACGACGCCGAAGCGGTGCGGCCACATCGCGGGCAAGCAGATCGTCTCGCGCGAAAAAGCCCGCTCTCGGTTCGAGGCCGCGGTGGACGCGAAGCAGTCGGACGACACGGTCATCATCGCCCGAACCGATGCATACGGGTCGGCGAACGGCGATTGGGAGGAACACCTCGAACGCGGTCGCATCTACGCGGACGCAGGCGTCGACATCGTCTGGCCCGAGATGCCCGACCCGAGCCGGGAGGACGCGGTCGAGTACGCCGAGACCATCCACGAGACTCACCCCGACCTCAAACTCGCGTTCAACTACTCATCGTCGTTCGCGTGGTCGGAGGAAGACGACCCGCTCACGTTCCAAGAGCTGGGTGACCTCGGCTACAAGTACATCTTCATCACGCTGTTCGCGCTCCACTCGGGCGCACACAGCGTCTACGAGGACTTCAATAAGCTGTCGGAGTCGGACGAACAGGCGCAGTTCGACCTCGAAGGGCGGTATCTCGACCACCCGACCGAGTCGCACCACGAACTCTCGTTCGTGAGTCGGTATCAGGACATCGAGAAGCAGTTCGACCCCGAGGCTCGCGAGCGTATCGAGGGCTCCGAAGGGTACAGCGAAGATCAGACCGACCCTATCAAGTCCGAGACCGATGATTGAGACGAACGGCGTCAAACTGCGGCGGAGTCAACTGGCGACGCCCGGAAGCGACCCAGAGATGATATCGAAAGCGCCGTCGTCGGGTGCCGACGAGGCGTTCCTCGACCTCGAAGATTCGGTGGCTCCGAACGAGAAAGTGGCCGCCCGCGAGAACGTCATCGAGGGCCTCATCGACGGGGACTGGAGCGAGACGCTCCCCTGCTTCCGGATGAACGGGGTCAAGACGGAGTGGTGGTACGACGATATCATCGAAGTCGTCGGTCAGGCCGGCGAGTACGTCGACACCATCATGGTGCCGATGGTTCACGGGCCGCGCACCGTGCACACCGTCGAGAACCTGCTCGCGCAGGTCGAGGTCAACAACGACCTCCCGGTCGGCGAGATCGGCTTGCAGACCCAGATAGAGAGCGCCGAAGGGATGAACAACGTCGTCGAGATAGCCAAGGCGAGCGAGCGCATCGAATCGCTCGTGTTCGGTCCCGGCGACTACACGGCGAGCGTCGGTGCGGCGGGTCTCACCATTGGAAGCGGCGACGGCTACCCCGGTCACTACTGGCATTACCAACTCGCTCGCATCGCGCACGCCGCGAAGGCGGAAGGCTTGCAGGTGATGGACGGGCCGTTCGCGGAGATAGAGGACACCGAGGGCTTCCGCGACTCCTGTCGCTACGCGAGCATGGTGGGCTGTGACGGCAAGTGGGCGATCCACCCGAGCCAGATCGAACCGGCGAACGAGGTGTTCGCCCCGAGCGAGACGGAAGCGGAAAAGGCGCGCCGCATCGTCGAAGAGTACGAGCGAGCGACCGCGGAGGGTCGCGGTGCGGTGTCCGTCGACGGCGAGATGGTCGACGAAGCCACGAACAAGATGGCACAGAACATCGTCGCGCAGGCCGAACAAGCGGACCTCTACTGACTATCTGACGAACCACGACGTTCGTCGCGTTCTTTTTTGTCGCTCGTCTTCGGCAGAATCGTCGTCGCGCACCTCTCGGCAGTTTTGAAAATGAAAACATTCTGGTAATAGAGTATTCGTCTCACAGTAAAAAATCTGATTCAACATCGGCACCCACTTATATCCCCGGTTTTAGCCGCGGAAATCCTTAATATATTAAATAGTGATAAACCGGGTATGGCAATCGATACCAGGAAGTTCGCGATAACGATGGTTGCTGCGCTCGTGTTCCAAACAGGCGTCGTTGGCGCAATCATGACCGGCGGTGCCGCCGTCGCGGTTCCGACGGCAGGTGTCGGCGGCTTCACGGTGACGTTCGACAAGCTAGAGGGGCAAGGATTCACGCAGTACGCATCGATGGAGAACTCCAGCGAGTGTCCGGCCTATCCGTCGGCGGTTGCGAAGATCGATAAAGGGAGCATACACAACATGAAACTCTACAAGGACATCAAAGTCCCCAAGGAGATGCCCGGCGGTGGGAACACTGTGAGGGTTCTAATCGCGGCGGACAAGCCGGTGAAATTCACCGGCTTGACGCAGAAGTTCACCTACCTGGAAGGGAACCTCCAGATGAAAAACCAGCAGATATCCTCCGATCCGGGGAGCATGAAGAGCGCCCTCTCGCTCTCGGCTCCGTCCATCGTCATCAAGGACGGGAAGATTCACGCCCAGAGCCAGTTCCTGCGGAGCATCACGCTGAAGGGAACGCACGTCCAGACCAAGGTGAACCCCGACAACGACACTAAGTTCCCGGCGAACCAGTGCGCGGCCTCGTAAACGAGAGCTAACGGAAAATCCACCAAGAGGAATCCAACAATGTCCACAACCTACGGATCACAGTTCGGGACGTACCGCTCACGGTTCGCGTCGTGGCGACACGACCGACCCTTCTGGGGCGGCGCGCTCGTCCTTCTCGGCGGACTCATCATCGGCATCATCCCCGCCGAACTCGCGCTCACCTTCGCGCTCGTCCCGAGCATGTTTATGTTCGCCGGACTGGTGTTCGCCATCTTTGTCATCCTCTGTGGCGTCTTCGCGCTGCTGCGGCCGGATTTCGCGGAGTTCTTCGGGGCCGCCGCCATCCTGTTGTCTATCGCTTCCATCGTCGGGGCGCTCGGCGGTTTCGGCATCGGGATGATGTTCGGCGTGCTCGGCGGTGCGATGTGCGTCGCGTGGGAAGACCCCAGAGAGACGGAATCGACTTCCGACGAGCAGGCGGCGGTGGCGTGACGCTTGACGCTCGCTGACTCAACCTGCTTTTCGTTCGGTACTCCCGATTCGCAGCCACCGCCACCGACTCACGAACCGTTCCCGTTTCCGGAACAGCAGTACCGATAAGGGACGTTTCAGCGATCTCAGGACGTCTCCCGTCCGAACTTAGGAGACGTATAATAATGTACGTCTCCAAAGTTATAGGAACACTGACAATGAGATATCTCACCCTCAGGCTGATGCTGGACGGCGACGGGATTCACCCGGTCGGCGATCTCATCGCGGCACACCCTGCCATCCAGCGGGAGGAACTCATCCACGTCAACGCCCTGTTCAGCGGGGACGGTGTGCTCTTTTACCGGCTTCGAGGCGACGTGGACGCGCTCGCCGAGGAACTGGACGCCCACGAGTCGGTTCTCGCGTACGACATCCTCGACAGGCAGCAAGCGCAGTTTCACATCTACATCTACGTCGAATCCGGCGAACCGGCCGGGACGCTCATGCACATCGCCGAGAAGTACGCCCTGATAATCGACACGCCGCTCACGTACACCGACTCCGGCGATATCTTGGTGACCGTCGTCGGTACGGAGGAGATGGTGCAACGAGCGTTCCGAGCGCTGCCGCAGTGGATCGACATCGAAGTCGAGCAGACCGGCGAGTACACGCCCAACTTTGGCTATCTGCTCTCGCAGCTGACCGACCGACAGCGCGAGGTTCTCGAAACGGCGGTCAGACTCGGCTACTATCAGATTCCGCGGCAGGTCACGCACGCGGACATTGCGGAGCGACTCGAATGCGCACCCAGCACCGTCGACGAACATCTCCGAAAGAGCGAACAACACCTCTTTTCGACGCTCTTCGGATAGTTTCTACTCGAAAACACGACGTACGACAACGCTCACCGCCATATAAATAACCGGAAATGCACAAGGGAATTAATTTACTGCTGAAGGTGCATGTTAGTGGTAGTCATAACCGACAGTGAATATTCATGGGGCACTCGATCACCATAGCCGTGGTAGTTTGTGTCGCGTTCGCCTCGGTCGTTCCTGCGTCGGCGGCGTTTCGCTCCGACGAGGTTCAATCGCCTGCGGATCGAACCCTTACGGGCGAGACGCAGTGTTATCAGGACGTGACGTACCGAAACGTCCGATTCCCCGCCCACGGGCAAAACGCCCACGACCTGCGGGTTAAAGGGGCCGTCTCGGGATACCTCGACTCCGACGAGAGTTCGAGCGACGCACCGATAATGATTCGCATAGCTCGGTTCCACGCCGAGAAGGTGTGTCTCGAGACAAACAGCTCGGACGGTACGCCGGGAGTCCAACTCACGTTCAAGCAGGCGGAGTTGGAGAACGCGACCGTTCGCGGACCGAATCTCCTGTTCGAGCGGGCGACGGCCGACTCGATCAGCTTCGACGTTCCGGAGGACGTCGGTCGCCGACTCATCTCTCGATTCACCGGGAACGGGAGCGAGAACGGAACCGGCGGACTCCCCGGCTCCGGCGGCAACGTGACCGACCCGTCCGAACGGGTTCCGGGCAACATCGGTGACGACGAGTCCGGAACGCAGATTCCGAACTCGACCGACGAGGTCGAGAACCGAACGGGCGTCTCCGGAGACGGCGTCGAAAATACGACGGACGGCGTGAAAGACGGCGTGAACGACACCACGGACGGAGTCAAAAACACCACAGGTGGCGTGAAAGATGGCGTCGATAACACGACCGACGGCGTCGATAACACGACGGACGACGTGAAAGACGGCGTGAACGACACCACGGACGGTGTCAAAAACACGACGGACGACGTGAAAGACGGCGTCAACGATACTACTGACGGCGTGAAAGATGGCGTCGAAAATACGACGGATGACGTGAAAGACGGCGTGAACGACACCACGGACGGAGTCAAAAACACCACAGGTGGCGTGAAAGATGGCGTGAAAAACAGTGTCGATAACACGACGGACGGCGTGAAAGATGGCGTCGAAAATACGACTGATGGCGTGAAGGACGGCGTCGAGAACACCACGGACGGAGGCAAGAGAACGGCAGACAGTCTACAGGACGGGGTTAAAAACACGTCCGATGGCGTACAAGATGGCGTTCAGAACACCTCCGACGGCGTGACGGACGGTGTTACGGAGACGGCCGGCAGCGTGAAAGATGGCGTGAAGGATACGACGGGTGACGTCACGGACGGCGTCGGCGACACGACCACCACCGAGACGACCACTGATACGACCACGGATACCGCGACTTCATATACGACGACCGAGACGACCACGGACGATGGACTAGGACTGCTCGATACGACGACGTTGAACACGACGACGGAGACGAACACCACGACCGGGGGGACGGACGGAACGACCACGACCGACGACGGACTGCTGTCGAAACGCTTCGTCGGCGCTAAAATCGCGTAACGGCGGTATCGGGCGGAAACGGTTTCCTTTTTGAATCCGCTGGGATGTTCGTTCTTCCTACCCGTTCTGGGGTTTGAAGATATCGGCGATTCGTCCGACGAACGAGTTCCCCGCGTCGGCGTCCTCCGCGACTTCGTACTCGCGTCGGAGGGAGCCGTTTTGCAGACTCAGGACGGCCATCCCGTCGCCAGAAACGAGTTCTTCGACGTTCCCCCCGACTACCGACCCGGAAGTGGTGACTAGCGTCGCGCGTGCATCCGCGTCCGACGCGACCGATCGGAGCGCCGCGACGTCCCTCTCGTCCGGTCGTTCGTGGACGGCGGCGACCACGTGGTCGTTCAGCAGTTCGTCCCGCGCGTAGACGTGGACGGGAACATCGTCGCCCTCTCGGTCGGTCACGGTGGTGTCTATCTCCGTCTTCAGCTTCCTGTCCTCGAATATCTCGGCCACCGACTGTCGCGCGGTCAGTTGCTCTTCGACCCACTCGGCCCCCCGTTCGCTGAGGTAGTATCGGTAGAGAATCCGCTCGATGGTCTGCAACGGCGGGAAGACGAAGTGACAGTCGCGGCAGCGAAGTCGGTGCTCCGGAGTTTCGAATATCTCCTCGCAGTCCTCGCAGACGTGCGCGGCGTCCGATTCGAGGTGTTGTAACGATTCTAACGCCGTCTTGCACTCGGGACAGACGACGCCGTCCGCCTCAACGAACTGCTCCCGGATTCCCTCGTACCCGCAGTCCGAATGTCGATACCGATCCGTCCGAATCGTCAGCGGGGACTCGCAGGTGGGACACGCCGTCGTGTACTGCATCCCCTTCGTCTCGCACCGCGGACAGATGTACTGCTTTTCCTGAAACTCGCGGTGGAGGAGTTCCCGTTCGGCGAGCGTCTCCAGTACGTCGAAGGTCTCACCGTCGCGTTCGTCAAGGCGTTCGTCAGCGTCGGGATACGTGACCTCTCCCGTCCCCGTATCGAGTGTCGGCCGAATCTCGTCGAGCGAATCGTCCCAAAGGGCGGTCAACAACCGAACCGTACCCGGCGAAGCCATGCTGTCAACTAACAAGGTTCAACTATTTAACCATCACTCAAATAGTAACCATTAATTTATAATCTTTGTTTAAGGTTCGGCCGGGCGCGCCTCAAAGCGTTCCGCTCGGGCGTGAAACGAACTACGGTCTCCTGCTCTCGACCGCGGGGAGCACGAGCGTGGCCGGACGTTCGCTCGAATTATCGATATCCGTGATCTCGACGAATTACTTCTCCATCACTTGTCCGTAGGCGACGCCCAGCATCCCGCCGTACAGCACCCACACGAGGATACCGAGGTCGACGTTCGGCACCGGTACCGGGATGTTCATGACGTACCGCAACCAGACCGGCAACAGCAGCGCGTAGAGGACGAGCGCGAGCGCGAGTCCGTACGCGAGTCCGAGGTTGAACGCGGTCAGCGTCAGCGCAGACCGCCGGAGGAGCGGCACCAGAAGCTTTCGGAGGTGCTCCTGTTGGCTCGACATAGTGATCACCCAAGTGACGAACGAGTTGACCGTTCGGGAGAGGAACTCGACGAACACGAGGGCGAATGCGGCGCTCACGACGAGCAACACGATCCACCCAACCGAGTAGCTAGCACCCACGAGGCGTCCGAACTCCGTCACCGCAACGTTGCTGTTCGTCACTTGTAGCAGAATTCCGACGAGAATCGCCCCGGAGAGCGCCGCCAGCGTCGCCGCGTGCGCTTCCTCCCTGGTGATGGCGGTTCGCGTCTGTAGTCGTACGGACATGGTTGTTACATGTTCACAACCCTCGATGAAGCTACTGCGCCGTTTACACGGCTATTTTTATCCGGTTCGATTTTCGAGACGGCGAGGCGGGGACGAGAGATTTCGAATCCTGCACGGGCTTCGAAAACTCGTCCTACCACCAGTTGATAAAATGTGAACATCTGTCTTCTCTATTCGATTACTTTAAAAATGTTGGTGTCCTTGCCAAATTAGTAACGTCGTGTGCTTGTCGATACCGTATCGATGGAGAGACGAAAACGAGTCCGTTCCGCGTTCCTGCTCGTCGCGCTCGTTCTGTTCGCGTCCCTCGGTGTCAGTTACGTCACCGCCACCCAGCACGCGTCGGCGGATCAGTCGGGCCAGACGGAGCGGTTCACCTCGCGCACCGGTCAGAAGCAGGTCGCTCCGGCGAGTTCGAACACGACCGTCATCACGTCCGTCGCGTTTTAAGGATACACGCAGTCGGCGGAGATGATGGCGATATCGCCTGCCGGTACGGTCGTCTACTACAACGACACGTACGATTCCTACTGGGACGTCGAACCCACCTCGTCGGGGTCGAAGACGGTGCTCTACTCCGCGGCCGAGAAAGTGACGAACGAGAGCCTTTGTTCGGATACGCAGTGTCTCCGAAACGTCGTCGAGCAGGTCAACCTCTCGACCGGGAACGTCACCCGGCTCTACTCGCGGGTCGAACCCAACTACCACAACTCGGAGTGGCACAACGTCGACCGCATCAACGAGACGCATTTTCTCGTCGCCGACATTGCTCCAGAACCGCGTGTTCGTTGTCAACGCGTCGAGCGGCGTCATCACGTGAGAGTGGGAGGCGCAGAGTCACTTTCCGCTCGCGGCGGGTGGCCCCTACCCCCACGACTGGTCGCACATCAACGACTTCGAACTGCTGGACGACGGCCGAATCATGATGAGTCCTCGGAACATGGATCAGGTCATCTTCGTCGACCGAAAGACGGGACGCGTGCGGTCGAACTGGACGCTCGGCACGGACGACGACCACGCGACCCTCTACGAACAGCACAACCCCGACTACATCCCCACCTTCAGTCGCCCCGCGACGCAAACCGCCTGCCGAACGACCACACCCACGTCACCGATACGCACGGCGACCGTGTTCTCGAAGTGAACCGGCAGGGCGACGTCGTCTGGAGCGTCGCCGTCATGCTTCCATACGAGGCGGAACGGCTGGAAACCGGGGACGGTTCGACCAACGGTTTAAGTGCGACCGCGGCGGGACTCGCCTCTCGCGGGGGCGGAACCGCGGAGGAATCCGGCGGGCGGGCCGGCGTGCTTTCGCGGGTCGCCGATAGCTTGCCGCCGAAACTGGTCAACGGCATCCTCTTCGTGATACCGCGTTGGATGGGGCTGTTCGAAATCGCGGGGTCGCTCCTCCTCGTCGCCGTGCTGCCCTCTGGGGGCGCTCGAACTCTACTGGTCGCCTCTCTCGGTTCGGATTCGGTACGGCAAGGGTAACGCCGACGAGACTTCGTTCTCGGCTCGTCGGTGCCCTACTCGACTGTGGCTTCGTCGCCGTCGTGTCGCTCTCTCAGTTGCTTCTTGTCGGTCTTGCCGATCGCCGTCAGCGGTATCTCCTCGACGAACTCGACCGATTCGGGTCGCGCGTGACGCGGCACCTCGTCCGCGAGGTACTCCCGGATGTCGTCGGCCGTGAGGTCGCCGTCGTAGGTGGGGTCGGGTTCGACGTACACCTTGACGAGTTCGCTCCCCGGTCGGTCGGGGTCGGGGACGCCAACGGTCGCCGGTCGTCGCACGCCCTCGTGGCCGAACAGTATCTCGTCCACCTCCTCGGAGTACACTTTCAACCCGGAGACGTTTATCATGTCCTTGACGCGGTCGACAACGTAGAATCGACCCTGCTCGTCGACCCTGACGACGTCCCCGGTGGGGACGAACCCGTCGTCGTCGAACGGCGAGGTCTCGGCGTCGAGGTAGCCGAGCATGCGCTGGGGGCCGTTCAGATACATCTCCCCTTCCAGTCCGTCCTCGATGGCGCGCGCCATCGGTATTTCCTCGCCGGAGTCGATATCGACCAACTTGACCTCGGTGTCGGGCACCGGAACGCCGATGGTCGGCTGGTCGAGACCGTCGTCGTCGGGGGCGTTTCCGAGCATCATCTCGTACACGCCGCGGATGTCGAAGTGCGTGATGGGGGACATCTCCGAGAGACCGTACCCCTGCGAGACGCCGGTGCTGCTGCGCTCGAACGACTCCTTCGTCTCGCTCGCCAGCGGCGCCGACCCGGAGATGCCGACGACGCTCGTATCGAGTTCCTCGTCGACGATGTCCATGAACTGCGTCGGCACGCCGAACAGCAACACCGGACCCTGTTCGTCGATGAGGTCGACCATCGATTTCGTGTCCCGTGGGTCGGGAGCGAGCAGGACGGTGACCGGCAGATCGAGCAAGGAGTGGGTCACCGAGTAGCCGTAGGCGTGGTAGATGGGAAGCGCGAGGAGCGCGGATTCGCTCCCACGGAGCATCGCCGCCAGTTGCGACATGCTCGCCACCCCTTGTCTGGCGTTGGCGAGGACGTTGCGATGTGAGAGCAGACATCCTTTCGGTCGCCCGGTTGTCCCGCCCGTGAACAGGATGGTGTGTACGTCCGACTCGACGTCGAACTCCACGTCCGGCGGGTTCGGTTGGGTGTCCTCGATGACGTTCACGAGCCACTCGGCGTTCGGGGCTACGTCGTGGGTCGGCGGGTCGGTCGAGTAGTCGTCTATCTCCGTGATCAGGAGGTGTTCGATGTCGAGTTCGTCGTACAGGTCGTAGAGGAGTTCGCTGTTCTCGGCGTTTCCGACGAGCACCTGCGGGTTCCCCTGTTCGAGTCGGTACTTCAGATCGGATTCGGCGTCGAGGAAGTCGTTCGAGATGTGGACGCCGCCCGCCCGCGTGATGGCGTGCTCCGTGACGATGAACTGGATGGACGTCGGCAGCACCGTCGCGACGCGAGTCCCCTTCTCGACGCCGCGTTCCCGAAGCGCAGTCGCGAGGCGTTCGACGTGGTCGTGCAGTTCGGGATACGTGACGGTGCGCCCGCGCTGGACGACCCCGGCGTCCGGATAGTCGGTCGCGGCCTCTTCTATGATCTCGTGCACCGGCGTATCCGGATACGGGCGAAGCGACTCCGGAATGCCGAACTCGCGATACTCCCGAAACCACGGTTTTCCCATCTCCGACTGTGTCATGCGTTAGATTCTCTCAAGCTTCACCTAAGTCGATACGCCCCGCATGGGGAGCCATTGAAGGCGGCGACCGTCGCGTTTCGGAACGGACGCGACTCGCCGATACGGGTGAATCGACTCGACATCCGGCGCACCACCCCGTCGCTGTCGTCGAATAGGCGGAATAGCTAACCCTGTTCACGAGGTACTGTTGCACGCTACGAGCGTCACGGGGTATCACTCCGTGACGGAGTCACGACTCGACTTGGGGGTGTGTCAGTCATGAGTAAACGGGAGGAGAGAATGTCGAGAACTGAATCGCCGAGACGACCGTTCGCCGAACGCGGCGATTCAGTTCGCTCGCTCGCCGACTTCGAGCCGGCAAGGGAAAGCGGTGCGTGTCACCGCTCGATGCCGGTCGGGACTCGAACGACGTTCCGACCCTGTTCGAGGGGAGGGTGGTCGAACGGTGAGTAGATCCGAACTGTCGGAACTCACCGAGCCGGTGAGCGAGCGCGACCACGTCAGGGGCCCGGATGACGCCGCCGTGACGCTCGTCCAGTACGGGAACTTCGAGTGTCCCTCTTGCGGCGACATGTTTCCCGTCCTGAAGCGGATTCGAGACCGCCTCGGCAATCAACTTCGGTTCGCCTTCCGTCACTTCCCGCTGGCGCAGAGTCACCCCCACGCACAGCAGGCGGCCGAGGCCGCCGAGGCCGCTGCGGCGCAGGGGGCGTTCTGGCGGATGCAAGACCTGCTCTACGAGAACCAGCGCGCGCTCACCCGCGACGACCTCGTGGACTACGCCGCGGAGCTGGGACTCGATACGGAGCAGCTCGAGCGCGAATTGGCGGAGGGCGTCCACGAAGAGCGCGTTCACGAAGATTTTTTCGAGCGGCATGCGAAGCGGCGTCAACGGAACCCCCACGTTCTTCATCAACGGCGAGCGCTACGACGGCTTGCTGGAGTTCGAACCACTGTTGTTGGCGCTAGCGGACGCGGGCGGTATCGCCGAGATGCAGGTGTCGGTTCGCCGCGACAACGTCGAACTCCGGGACACCATCGACCGCTCGGAGCGGGGCGCGCCGGCGGCGGGGCAGGCGCTCCACGACCTGTTCTCTGCCGACGAGATATTCCAGCGAATCACCGCGACCGCCGACGAGGAGGTCAACCAGAGCGCCCGACTCCTGTTTTTCAACGGTCTCGCCGCGGGGTTGGTCATCACGCTGTCTTTTTTCGCGCGGTCGGTCATCGCCGCAGCAGTTCCGCAAGACCCCACGAACCTCCTCGCCAGTTTGGCGTACCCTATCGGGTTTGTCTTCATCGTCCTGGGTCGCTCGCAGCTCTACACCGAGAACACGCTGACCCCCGTCACGCTCGTGCTGACTCGAATCGTCAGCGTTCCGATCCTCCTTCGCGTCTGGGGAATCGTACTGTTCGCGAACGTCCTCGGGGCGGCCATCGGCGCGTACCTGTTGGCGACGACCGGCGTCTTCGACCCCGGCGTCGGGGACGTCGCCGGAGAGTTCGGCGAGCACGCGCTCTCGGTGGGATGGTCGGCGCTCTTCTAGAAGGGCGTGTTCGCGGGGTGGCTGGTCGCCGGAATGGTCTGGCTCACGCACGCCGCGCGGGATACGATTACGCGATTCTTCCTGGTCTACGTCATCATGTTCCTCATCCCCGCCGGGGGACTCTTCCACTGCATCATCGGTGCGTGCGAGGTGTTCTACCTCGTCTTCCGGGGAAGCGTGGAGTTCACGGGCGCGTTCTTTCAGTTCTTCGTCCCCGTGTTGCTCGGGAACACGGTCGGCGGCGTCGTGCTGGTGGCGCTGTTGGTGTACGGGATGACGGCCGACCGTCGGTTCCCGAACCGGAACTACCGTCAGCTAGAACTCTCGTGGTTCGAATGGTTGTTCGGTCGGCACACCGGCCAGCCGCGAACCGTCTCGTCGAGGGACGCGTCCGCCGACTCCGAGGAGTCGACGCCGTGAGTACGGACGCGCCTCTCGTCCCTACGGACGCAGGTACGCGTAGCCTTCGTTCTCCAACCGCGTGACTTCGACGGCACCTTCCGGAACCGTTTCGATACCGTCGACGAGGTCGGACTCGTCGAGGTTCATCATATCGAGCGTGTTGCTGCACGCTTTGAACGCGACACCCTCGTCCAACAGCGACCGCACCTGCTCCTCGCTGTCTCCCCCGGCGGTGACCGACTCGATACCCTTCGACTGGGCGACGACCGCGACGTCGTCGATGGTGCCGCTCTCGTCGTTCAAGAGATTTTTCACGATGGCGAGCGCGGTCTGCCGTTCGTCCTCGTCTCCCGACACGAGGTGGACTACCGATTGCATAGCTTGAGAACGGTCGCTCGAAATGTACTAAAAACTGCTGGCTACGCCTACGAGGCCGCCATCGTCGGCTGACCGATTCGGAACGCGGTCGGGAGCGGGCCAACCTAAGGAGGAAGTCCCCCGGCTCGATATAAAGCGCCGCGCATCCGGCGAACAAGCGACTTCCGCCCGCTTTCCGACGATACGAACGAGATGGATTTCGGACTCGATGGCCGAACCGCGCTGGTCACGGGCGGCGGCGGACGAATCGGAAGCGTCGACTGTGAAACGCTCGCGGCGGAAGAGGCGGAGATCATCGTCCTCGACGTGGACGTGGAAGCGGCACAGACGGTCGTCGACGACATCGAAGACGACGGCGGCGTGGCGGCCGCGGTCGAGTGCGACCTCACGGACAGGGCCGAGGTGTCGGCGACCGTCGAGGAGATACGCGACGAGTTCGACGGAATCGACGTGCTCGTCAACAACGCCGGAATGGTCGACGCCCAGTCGAAACTCGAAGACTACGACGACGACATCTGGGACCGCGACATGGATATCAACCTCACCGGGACGTACAACGTGACCCAAGAGGTGTTTCCGGCGATGTGCGACCGCGAGTGGGGTCGAATCGTCACCATGAGTTCGATAGCCGGTTGGCAGGGCGGGTACGGGCAAGCGTCGTACGCCGCGACGAAGGCGGCCCTCATCGGGTTCGGGAAGACGCTCGCGCTCGAAGGTGCCCAACACGGCGTGACCTCGAACGTCGTCGCGCCGAGCATCGTCGTCGGTGCGCTCGCAGATCTCCCGCTGGAACAGTTGAAGGAAGTCAACGAGTACTACGGTCGCATCGCCGAGGCGACGCCGATGCGCCAACTCGGTCGGGAAGAGGACGTCGCGAATCTCGTCGCCTACCTCGCCAGCGAGCAGGCGAGTTACATCACCGGGCAGGTGGTCGGCGTCACCGGCGGCGTCGACCTCTTCTCGTTCTGAAGCCGCGCCGAGACGAGCCGCCGGATTTGTCTGGTCATAATCGAAAAAACATTTAAGATTATTCTTCTCATCTATTGATATGCGGTACGTCAAGTTCGTTCTCATCCCCGACGACGGTGGGCTTCACCCGATCGACAAAGCGTTCGCGTCGGAACCGTCGCTCAACCGGCAGTTCATCCACGAGATATCGCTACTCAACGACAGGACGGCGATCACGATCTATCAGCTATCCGGTGACGCCGACGTGGTCGAGGATATCCTCGCCGACCACGACGAGGTGGTGATGTCGCACGTCTCACAGCCGCGGGACAGCGTCCACGTCTACGTCCAGTTCGAGCCGAACGACGTCATCGAGACCTTGCTGGAGATTCCGCGCGAGTACGAACTCATCGTCGACACGCCGCTGGAGTTCACCGACCGCGGCGGACTCCGACTCACGGTCGTCGGCGAAGAGAAGAAGGTTCGACGGGCCATCCCCGAACTTCCCACATCGCTCCGCCCGAAGTTGGAACAGACCGGGGATTACAAACCGCAGAACGAACGGCTCTTTTCCGTGCTCACCGAGCGCCAGCAGGAGATACTAAGGACGGCGGTGGAACTGGGCTACTACTCGGTTCCGCGTCGCGTGACTCACGAGGATCTGGCCAGCGAACTCGACTGCTCTCCGAGCAACGTGGGCGAACTCCTCCGCAAGGTCGAGTCGACCATCCTCACCGAGGTAACGCCCCGCTGATCTTCTTCAGTCGGCGGTCACGTCGCGGTATAATAAATGTTGAGACTACACGGGCTATAACTCCGCCAGAATGCACGATTTCACCCGAACCAACGAACTGGAACTGATTCAAACTGGGCCTCGAAAGCCGATTCAATTAGCATTCTAACTCGTTCTTCTTTAGAAGAGATTTAAGCCAGCGTTGCCGCAATGATTCGGAAAACCTCGCGTCGAGATACTCGTGTTGGTAGCATGCCTACTTCGATGTTTCTCGGAAATTCTCACTACCAGTGCACATCCACACCGGCACCTGCACGCTGTCCATTCGTGTCCTGCCTGCTCTCCGACTCTTGTGGGGGCCGTAAGGTCGGTTATGTACGGCCCTACGACAGCCGATGTTTTAGCCGTGACTTGATCCCTAATCTCCATCGAATTTTCCTGATTCTGGCAGTGAATCGAGGCCAACATTGAATTCCTCTGGGTTGATATCGTTCATCGCTGGAAGGTGACGTAATTGCGGCTGTACTGCGTAGAAGAGGCTCACAGATCCAAGCATTAACCCAGCTACTGCCATCGTGCTCACAGACCTGATTGTGCTGCCCACTACACCGCCAAGCAAGGCACCAATCGGTAATGTGAGCGTCGATGCGCTGGCGGTAACGGAAGCAACACGACCAAGCAGGTGGTTCGGTGTCACTACCTGCTCCAACGTATTTCCCATCACGCCTGCAATACCGGCCGGAATCCACGCGAGAACGAACAAGCCGACGGCAAGGGGTGGCCACGGTGCGTAGACTACTCCGAGCCACAGGATGCATCCACTGGCAGCGGTGACGATCCGCAGGTGACCGAACTGTATCGTCTCCAGTCTCGATGCGAGAGCTGCACCGACTGCTCTTCCAACCCCGAGCGCTCCGAGCATCGCTCCAAAGAGGGCTGGTCCAGCCCGAATATCCGCAAAGCTCGGCAGGACTGCGGGCGTCATTCCAGTACCGAAATTCGAAACCATCGTTACGAGCGTCATGTCGACGAATACCGACCCACGCAAGCATCTGAAGCCATCAGCCATGTCGGCGAGATACCCGGACACGTCGATTTCACTGGCTTCTTCGTCTGGGCGTTTCGTTGGTGGAATCCGGACGCCGACGAACAAGAGCGCCGCGACGACGAACGTGACCGAATCCAGCACGAAGAGCGATGCTGCTCCGACGAGGGCGATGAGTATCCCGCCGAATGCTTCGAAGAGTATATCTAACCCGTGGAACGTGAACGAGAACGCGGAATTGGCACGTGTCAGTTGGTCGTCGGAGACGGTCCGGGGGAGCGCAGCACTCTGTGCCGGATAGACGAACTGATTCAACAGCGCGAGGAGCGGAATCGTCACCAGCAGGAGTTCGACCGTTAGATTCCCCGTATACGCAGCAACGGGAAGCGAGAGAATCGCAAGGGCTTGGATGAGTTGTATCGACACCAGCGTACGGATGATAGGCCACCGATCGACGAGCGGCCCGGAGATGAACTGCAACACTAGTGGGAGGAGGAGCAACGCCTCGGCGATGCCGGTAAATACCATCGATCGTGTGATGTCGTACACTAGCCACATCGCTGCGACGGCGTAGAGACTATCGCCGGCGTTCGTCACCAATCGCCCGAGCAGGAGCCGCAGGAAATCCCGATTTTTTCGGAGCGATGGATAGCTCTCGTCCGCAGCCTGCGCTGACTCTATCTGATTACTTATCTCCGTGACCTCGACGAATGTCTGGTTGTGCGCTCGTCCCGTCGGTCGGTGAGGGAGACCGGATCCCCATTCCGCCGAACGTGACAGTTGTGTGATTTATCGTGGTAGCTGCTGGCTGTATGTCAACTGGAGTCGGTTCGAGTTGCGGACCGATTGCGTCTCCAGCGCTGTCCTGACCACTGGGGATCAGGAACTCGGTGGGTGTCGGCATGTGCGTGCGTGTGTTCTACTGAAGAAGTTACAACTACGGAACACGTAGTGAGGCGACCCGGGTGTTGCTGCTATCCGACCTATTGCGCAGCTGGGCGCGTGAGGGGATCAAAAACCGGCCGAAGTACGAGCCAGCGGGTCATAAGCCTCTACTCTCTATCCGTCAAACGATTAGCATCTTATAACTTCCGATCGAACCGACAAGTAGTCGGTCATCTACACTCGATATCGAGGTGTAGCTGTCAGAGCTAAAGGAGAGTCGGTAGTGAACTCTCTATGACCGTTGCCGCCACTCCGATCACTATATGAGTAGTTTTGAGGAGAGTCCTATGCATTGGGAGCGCCGGTCTCAACTTCTGGGATATAAAAATCCCCGTGTATGCGACGAAGTAGACCCTTCGGCGTTTCGTTCGAACTATCGCACGCAGACGCCCCGGAACACCCCGTCTCGGGGTGTCCGGGTCACACAGGTGGTGACACTGATGACCGACGATCTGATACAACGCATCGAAGCCGCGACGGAAAAGTCAGACGAAGAACTCGAACGCGAACTTCCGGGACTGCTCGACGAGATAGACGGGCAGGAGCGGGAACTCGTCCGCGAGCATCCGGTGACGTTCGGTCGCGTCGTCGACCGGATGAAGACGCTCGACACCGCGGAGTTCGTCTCGGAGAACCCGGAGACGGCGGATCAGTTCCAGGAGCTACTCTGGGCCGGCGTCGAGGTGCTCGTCGAGCAACAGCCGGAGGTACAGGAACAGATAAACGACGACATCACCGTGAACTTCTCGGCGACTGACTGCCAGATGGATGGCCACCTCGAAGTGGACAAGGACGCGCAGATGATGCGTGGCGGTGCCGGGACGCTGGACGACCCGATGCTCGAGATCACCGGCCCGGCCGACACGCTCGTCGGACTGGTCACGGGGAACGTCGACCCGATACAGGGGTTCATGCAACAGAAGTACGAGATGGACGGTCCGGTCAACAAGGGGACGCGCCTCGCACCGGTCATCAACTCCGTCTCCGATAACATCCCGAGCTAATGCAGTTGACAGACAAACAGCGGGCGTTCCGCGAGAATCTCCGTCGGTATCTGGACGAGAACGTCGAACCGGTCGTCGACGAGCAAGACCAGGAACCGTTCACCAGAGCGGAACTGCTGGAGTACGTCGACGACCTCCGCGAACTCGGCATCGGGTTCGATCCCGAGACCGCGGAGTCGTACTTCGGCGACCTGCGGCGATACACCATCTGCTCCGAGGAGATGAGCCGCGTCTGGCCGAGCCTCAACGTCGCGCTGAACATGTCGTTTCCGTCGCTGTTCGCCCAGTTTGCGAGCGACGCCACGCGGGACGCGATGCGCTCGAAGCTGAATGCGGGCGAGTGTATCGGCTGTCTCGCGGTGACCGAACCGGAAGGCGGGAGCGACACCGCCCGTCCCCGGACGACGGCGCGAAAGGAGGGCGACGAGTTCGTCATTAACGGGCAGAAGACGTGGGTCGGAAACGCCCAGATCGCCGACGTGGCGCTCGTCGTCGCCCACGACGAGAGCACCGATTCGCAGGACATGTTCCTCGTCGACCAGGAGATCGCGCCGTTCGAGACTGAGGGCATCAGCAAACTGGGCTGGAAGGCGGTGCCGAACGGTCACATCTACTTGGACGAAGTGCGCGTCCCGGTGGACAACCGCCTCTCCACGATGTTCGAGAACGCCATTCTGGAGGGCAAGGATATCTCGGACATCGTTCCGTTCCCCGATAGCGTCACGCAGTTGTTTCTCGACCAGAAGCCGCTCAACGCGACGTTCTCGTTCATGCGAACCGGGATGGCGTTCATGGCGGTCGGCATCATGCAGGCCGCGTTCGACGAGTCGCTGGCGTACGCGAAAGACCGCGAGACGTTCGGCGAGCCCATCGGCCAACACCAGTTGATCCAGGAGAAGCTCTACGACATCAAGTGCGCCCTCGAATCCTCGCGGTGTCTCGCCCACCGCGTCGTCGAACTGCTCGAAGAGGGCAGCTCGGACGCGCGCATGATGTCGTCGCTGGCGAAAGGGTACGCCTGCGAGAAGTCGGTCGAAGCGACCTCGGACGCCATCCAAGTCCACGGCGCGGAAGGGCTGAAGACCGATAACCGCCTCGAACGCTACTACCGCGACGCGCGGACGATGCCCATTCCCGACGGGACGACGGAGATCCAGAAGCTCATCGTCGGTAAGGAACTGACGGGGATGGCCGCCTATTGACGGAGTAGTTGGCGACACCCCGCAACTCTTCTGCGAAAAAGTGAATCGACGAACTATGTGAACTTCTCTCGCGCGAACCTCGCGTCTATCGACGCGGCGAGCGACGTGAGCCGCTGTGCAGAGTCCGAATACTGCAGTATCTTCTGCATGTCGCCGTCGAGTTCGAACTTCCCGCTCATCAGCCCTTGGATGATGTCAGTGTCGCCGCGGAGCAACGCCTCCCAGTCCTCGTTGTGAGCGGTGAGGTGGAAGCCGTTATCGACGGCGTCCGGGCCGGTTATCAGATCCGACCCCGTACACCGACCGTCCTCCAGTCCGAGGTACGCGTACCCTGTGTAGCCGTTTTCCGTCTCTGTCAAGTACTGGTCGAGTTCGTCCTGTAGGTACTCCGGCATCGCCGCGACGTCGAGGTCGTCGACCGGCATGTCGGTCATCTCAAACACGATGTCGCCGTCGAACCCGACGCCCCACCCTTCGCTCATCTCGTTGTACTCGTCGTCGTCGTTGATTGTCTTCTCGTACCGGGAGAACCACGCTTGACTGGGGAAGTACAACGGCTCTGGATAGTCATTATCTACCATGCGAATTCGTTTGGATACTCGCGTAGCGAGGAGAATCAAAATTCTCCGCCGTATCGACGGCGCTTTATTATGCCGGCGACGCCGGTTTGGAGACCGTTTCGGTCGATGTGTCGGTCGCCGGTAGTCGAACGTTCTAGCAGTGGAACCATCCGTGCACGGTACGCTCTCGCACGGGAGATACCACCGAAAAACTGCACAAGCCGAGATTAGAGTCTTGTGTTTCGGTTGGTCGTGACCCTCTGTCTGAGCCTCGCGGTCACCGCACTTCTCGGCACCGAAGCCGGTCTCAGTCTCTTCGTCGCCGTCGTCGGTCTCCACGTCGCCGCGCAGATATCGGCGGCGACCCGCTGGAACTCCATCTCACCCTCGTTCGCGAGCGGTGAGGCCGCCGAACTGTCGGCGGTCGTCGGACGAGTCGTACGAGGGCTTAACCTCCCCGTGTCGAACGTCGTCATCGAGAATTCGTCGGTTCCGAACGCCTACACCGTCGGCGTCCTCCTGAACTGAAGTCGGCTCGTCGTGACCCGAAGGTTGTATTCGCCTCCGCAATTCAACGCTAAATGAGCAAAATCCCTCGATTTCCGACTAATTCACCGTGGTGATGGTGACTTCGTCGGTGGTTTTCGCGCCCTTGTCGTCGGTCACTTGCAAGATGACGCGGTAGCTTCCGCACTTGTTCAGCGTCATCTTCGCCGTCTTCCCGTCGGTTTCGAACGAGCCGTCGCCGTCCAAGTCCCACATGTACTCCACGATTTCGCTGTCGCCGTCCTCGGATTTGGACGCGTCGAGCGTGACGGCCTGGCCCTTTTCGAGCGACCCGTCGCTCACGTTGCTCGGCGTCGTCCGAATCCGCGCGACGGGAGGTTCGTTCTTCTCGTCGCCGGAGCCGGTGTCATCGTTTCCACTGTCTCCACCATCTCCGCCTTTGTTTCCTTCGTCGCCATCCCCGCCATCGCTACCCTCGTCGCCGTCTCCGCCGTCGCCCGACGTCGCCAGTAGCTCCTCTTCGACGAGTTGCTGGGCGAGTTTCGTGTGCCACTGCACGCGCTTGTCGAGCGACGTATCCTGCGAGGTCACCTCCGCGAGGTAGGCGCGCGCACCGAGGTCTCGGGCCGCCTTGTGGGTGAACAGGTCGTTCGGTTCGTTCGAGGTCGGGGAGAACGCGTCAGTGGAGAACTCGTACCCGTCGCGGGAGACGTAGTTCTCGTTCAGGTAGTCTGCGGTCGTCTTGGCCTCGCTGGACGCCGCTTCTTCCCAGCTGTAGAAGATCGCCTGTCCGACGCCGCCGACCATGTCGCCGTCGTAGATGCCGACCGATTCGTGGAGGTCGGCGACCATGTCGGGCTGGTACTCCTCGACGACGCCCCAGATGGCGCGGGCGAGGTCCGTCTCCGGCGCTTCGCCCGTGGGGAACTGTCGGTTCAGATCGCCGTCGCCGTCGGACGTCCGCGAATCTTCCTCGACGGCTTCGGCGTTCACCCTCGGGATCGTCACGAGCGTCCCGCGCTTGATGTCCCACTGGGCGATCTTCTCCGCGGCTCTGTATCCAGCCTCCTCGTTCCCGTGCATTCCGCCGACGATGAGCGCCGTCGGCCCGGATTGATCCGCCTTCGTCACGTGCACTTTCGTCGCTTTGTTGGTTCCGCTCATGAGGATGAACGACTCCCTCGAAAGCGACGACGTGTCGCTCTCACCGCTCGTCTGTACTGCGCCAAGTCCGAGTAATCCTGCGGTTCCGGCTGCCGTCAAGAACGTGCGTCGTGTTGTCATTGCTGCTCAGTTGGTCGTTGAAGCGCGGCGTTATGTTTTTTCGGGTTTCGTCCAAAAATAGACGGCTTTCACACATAATAATGCAGAAATGTCGGTCGTATTATTGAGAATATAATTATATTTCCATTTTCATATGATTTGTGGAACTGGAAAACGGTCAGAACGGTCGAACGGAATCTCGAGGAAGCATCCGGATTGCGGTTACCCGAACGGTTAACCTTCGTTCGAACTCGCATCACGCATGCACGTTTCGCTCGACGACCTCGAAACGCTGGTCGAAGCGCCCGGTGCGCCCGGAAACGAGTACGCCGTCGCGGATCGGTTCGCCGAACTAATAGAACCGCACGTGGACGACGTCTCCTTCGACGCGATGGGGAACGTCGTCGCCACGAGCGAGGGGAGCGACTTCGAAATTGCGCTCGCGGCCCACACCGACGAACTGGGATTTCTCGTCGACAGCGTGGACGAAGACGGCTTCATCCGGTTCCGAATGCTGGGCGGTCACTACAAGGGAAATCTGTCCGGTCAGCGGGTTCGCGTCGGGCCCGACGGTGTCCTCGGCGTCGTCGGGCCGCGGTGTCGCCACTACATGAGCGACGAGGAAAAGGAATCCCTGCCGAAGAACCTCCGCATCGACATCGGTGCCGCTTCACCCGAAGAGGTGGCGGCGTTGAACGTCGAACCCGGCGACTACGCGACGTGGGACTGCGGCGTCTCTGAACTCTCCAACGACCGCGTCGCGGGGCGGGCGCTGGACGACCGCATCGCGCTGGCGGTGCTGCTCGCCGTCGCGCGCGAGGAGGACGCGGATGCCACGGTTCACTACGTCGCCACCGTGCAGGAGGAGGTCGGTCTCCGCGGGGCGCGGGCGGCGGGACACAACATCGACCCGGACGTCGGCATCGCAATCGAAATCTTTCCGGTGGACGACTACCCCGCCGGGAGGAGCGATGGCGTGAACGCGACGCTGGACGGCGGCCCCGTCGTCGAGTTCGCCGACGGCACCTCGGAGTACCTCTTCGGCGGCGTCATCGTCGACAGGCAGACCAGAACGTGGCTCCGCGACGCGGCGGAGGCGGCGGGCGTTTCGGTTCAACACGACGTGATGCTCTCCGGTTCGACCGACGCGACCGAACTCCAGCAGGTGCGGGGCGGTCGCCACGCCGGAGCAATCGCGGTGCCCTGTCGCTACTCGCACTCGCCGGTCGAGACGCTCTCGATGCGCGACGCGGAGGAGACCGCGGAGGTACTGCTTTCGGCGCTCGGACGGGAGTTCCCGGGTCGGGACGAGATTCGACGGCCGCGGTGAGCGTCGGTCGACCGACGCTCACTCGGTCTCCGCCGCGACCTCGTGGAGCGGGTTCGGAACCGTCCCGTGCTCGGAGGCGTGCGGGCGACCGTCGGCGTCCTCGTAGCCGTACTCCAGCAGTCGGTTCCGGTTCAGACAGAGTTTCGTGAACTCGGGGCGGAGCAGGTCGAACAGTTCGAAGCGGTCTTCGAGTTCGGGGAATCGGGACTGGTAGTCGAGCACCGCCTCCCGCACCTGCATCCAGAACCGCTCTTCCGGGTAGTCCGAGTGCCTCGCCAGCGTATCCGCGACGTACCGGAAGACGCAGACGAACAGCCCGGAGAAGACGAACTGGCAGAGTCCCTCCGGCGGTTCCGCGCGGAGGACGGCCCGGAGTTCGTCCGGAAGCGATTCGAGTTCCGGAAGCGGTCGGTCGCTGACGTTCACGTCGTCCACGAAGTCCTTCACTGCGAGGCGGTGCGGTTGTCCCTCTTTCAGCACGAGGATGGCGTTCTGACCGTGCGGGGAGAACACCGTCCCGTAGCGATAGAGGTAGTGAAGCAGCGGCGGGAGTACCGTCGCGAATAGTTCGTCCAGCCACCCTTCCATCGTCAACCCCGACCGTTCCGCGAGCGATTCGAGGAACGGGGTTCCGTCCTCCTCGTGCATCAGTGCCGACAGCGTGACGGCTCGCTCGTCGTCGTCGAGGAAGGTGTAGATGCTCTCGCGCCAGACGCAGCCGAGCAGTTCGTCGTACTGGTAGGCCGAACCGTCGAGTTCGGCGAAGTCCGGGTGGTCGTAGTTCACCCCCGCGATTTCGCCGGGGAGGACGAGGTCGCACTCCTCGCGCAGGAACTCGTCGTCATCGCGGATACGCTTTACGTACTCCGTGACGACAGGGGCGACTTCCGTGCGCTCGCCCGGCAGGCCGCGGTAGACGAGCGTGTTGAGGATGCGCATCGGCACCTTGACGTGGTGGCGCTCCTCCTCGTCCACGTTCACGAACGTCCGTATCGACTGCTGGGGGAGGTACTCGTCCGGCCCGTCCCCGAGCGGAACGATGTTCCCCGACGCGATCTCGTCCGCGAACAGTTGGACGATGCTATCGTTCCACTGCCACTCGTGCACCGGGAGGAAGTAGTAGCCGTCCGGGTCGAGTCCCCGCGAATCGAATTTCGCCCGGAACCGCTCGCGGTGCCGGCCGAGTTCGCTTTCGACCAGCGAGTCGTGGTCGAGTCCGGAGACGGCGCTGAACGTCGCCCGGTCACGGGAGACGGCGACCCACACCAGTTTCGTCGTCTCCTTTCTCTCCGGCGCGTAGTCGAGGTAGTCGTCGTAGCCGAAGCCGAGGCGACCCTTGTTGTACGTTATCCACGGGTGGCCGGTCATCTCACCTTCGAGTTCGGCGTAGTCGAGCGCCGTCGGGTCGAACGCCTCTCGCTCGCGCGCTCTGGCTTCGACGTGCGCGTCGGCGAGCATCGTGTTCCGATACTCCCGAATCAGATGGCCCGCCGTCATGTCGGAGACGCCGACGGTCTCCTGCGCGTCGAGGAGGAACCGGACGGGGTCAGTCGCCGGTTCCCAGTCACCCGTCCCCCGACGCGCTATTGATTCGGGGCGGACGCTGAGCCAGTCGAACAGTCGCTCCTCGGCCTCGAACCGATACTCGACGCCGTCGGTCAGTCCGAGGTGATAGTGTCCGTCCTCCGTTTGCTCGGGAGCGACGAGTTCCTCGTAGCTGAACTCCGCCAGCATCTTCGCCAGCAGTCGCCGGCCGACTGTCGCCCAGATTTCTGGCGTCAGTGCGTTCCGCAGTCGTTCGTACTCGATTCCGTCGTCCGCGTCGGTGGTGAGTTCCTGCATGGTCAGTCCTCCTGTAACGGGGTGGCGTTTCGCAATCGCTCGCTGTCGGGCGCGTTCGAGACGAACCGCTCGACCGAGAAGTCCTGGAAGACGGTGTCCTCGTCTATCGGATACACTTCCTCCCCGACCAGTGATTCAATGATGGTCGCGTTTCGATAACAGCCCAATCCGAGGTCGGGCGTCCCGACGCCGTGGGCGTGGAGTCCGGCGTTCTGGACGAACACCCGACCGGACGCGTCGAACGCGACTTCGTAGTTCTCGTCGATGCGGAGTCGTCCCTTCGCGTCGCGGTCGATGTCGTCCTCGATACCGACGAGGAACTGCGGCGTCGGGCGGTGGTAACCGGTCGAGAGGACGACGACCTCGCTCTCGTGGGCGAACCGCTCGCCCTCCTGCCACTGCTCACAGGTCAGTCGGTAGCGGTCGCCGGTTCGCTCGATATCCTCGACCTCGGTCGTGGCGAGCATGCCGACCTCCGGGTCGGCGTCGCCGACGGAGCGCTCGTAGAGCAGGTCGAATATCTCCTCGCTGGTGCCCTCGTCGATGCCCTTGTACAGTAAGTCCTGTTCGGGCAGCACGTCGTCTTTCGTCGCCTGTGGTAGGTCGTGGAAGTACTGTGTGTACTCCGGCGTGAAGTGCTGAAGTCCCAGCTTCGAGTACTCCATCGGGAAGAAGCCCTCCGAGCGCGTGAACCAGTCCAGCCGATAGCCCGCCCCCGGTTGCGCCCGGAGCAGGTCGAGGAACACCTCGGCGGCGCTCTGGCCCGACCCGACGACCGTGACGGAATCGGCGTCGAGACAGCGTTCCCGGCGGTCGAGATACGACGCCGAGTGGAACACGTCCTCGTCCGGATGGCCCCGGAGCGATTCGGGGACGAACGGGACGCTTCCGACGCCGACGACCACGTCGTTCGCGCGGTACTCGAACGTCTCGCCGCCGTCGGGGTCGCGGGCAGTGACGCAGAAGACCCCCTCGCCGTCGTCGTACCGCACGTCGGTCACCTGCCGACTGAACCGCGTACTGTCCAGGTTCTCTGCAACCCACCGACAGTAGTCGTCGTACTCCCGGCGCGGAACCTGGAACGTCTCGTAGAAGTAGAACTCGTAGATGCGGTCGTGTTCGCGGAGGTAGTTCAGGTAGCTGTGCTCGCTGGTCGGGTCGGCGAGCGTCACGAGGTCGGCGAGGAACGGGACTTCGAGGGTCGCGTCCTCGATGAGCATCCCGCCGTGCCACTCGAACTCGGGTTTCTGCTCGAGAAACGCCGCCTCGCAGTCGGTGTCGTCCAGTAGCGCAGCGAGTCCGAGGTTGAACGGGCCGAGTCCGACGCCCACGACGTCGTACACATCTGCCTGCGTCTCGTCGGCTTGCGAACTGTCGGTCATCGACCCGTCACCTCCGACTCGAATCGCTCGCGCTCGCAGACCATCAGCAGGGCGTCCTTTTTGCCCATCGAAATCTCGCGTCGGGGTTCGAAGCCGCACTGCTCGAATACGTGGATGACCGTCTCGTTGCGAACGTCGGGTTCCGTCACTACCCGCTCCGTCTCGTCCTGACGGAACTGGAAGGCAGTCATCGCCCGGAGGAGCGGTTCCGCGTAGCCGTGTCCGAGAAACTCCGGGACCCCGATGAGCAGGTGGATGCCCTGGTCGGCGGGGTGGGCGTCGTAGTAATCCGCGAGGCCGTCGTCCGCCGCCCAGTAGGACTCCCAGTAGCTCATTGGTACGTGGTCGAGGTGGCCGACGTAGAGCGTCTGGTGGGCGTCGTCCAGCTTCTCGGCGAGCCTCGTCCGGAACTCGGGAAGCGGGTCGTCCCACTGCCAGTACGGGAGGACGTGCGGTTCGTTCAGCCAGCGGTGGAGGCGACCGAGGTCGCGCTCCATCGACGCCCGCCGGAACGATATCGTCTTCTCGATGGCGTCGTCGCGGGTCTGGTAATCGTAATTCGACGCCACAATTCCGGTCGGGCCGGTCATGCTCTCACCTCCAACTCCCGCACCAGGGGGTTGGGAATCTCCGTGTAGACGGACTGGTTTTCGAGCGACCCCGTCAGTTCGTCCATGCCGCGGAATCGCGTCAGCAAGTTCGCCTTGCAGGGGAGTCGCCGGTTGGAGAGGAGACTCGAAACCAGCGACGACTCCTCGCGGTCGAACTCACGGAGCGATTCGAGCTCCTCGCGGAGGATCGAAAGCAGGTCGCGTTCGTCTACGAGTCCGGCGGTTCCGAAGGCGTTGACGACGCCAAACGCGTTGTTCAGCACGACGTAGTACCGGATTCGCTCGTCCGCCACCGCGTCGGTGACCAACGTGTCCGCGCGCTCCGCGACGCCCGGCAACAGGTCGTCCACCTCCTCGTGCGTCGATTCAGTAAAGTAGTAGCCCTGATTGTCCCGATACCGGTACTCGGCGGGGTAGCCGTCGCGGAGCGTCAGGACGCCGTTCTGCTGGTGCGCTTCGAGACCGACGCCGTAGGTCAGGTACAGCCACAGCACGGGCCGAATCGAGACGGCGAGATACCGGCGGAACCAGTCCTCGCTCACGGCGGAGGTCGTCCTCCCTTCGCAGTCGGCGATTTCCTCGACGACGTTGGCGAGTCGCGAGTTGCCGCCGAACGCATGGTCTTGACAGAGACCGACGACGGGCGTCGCGTTTCGCGCGTCGTCGCCACGGAAGGGGTTCTCTCGCAGGACGACCTCGAACCCGGACTCCGGCTTCGACCCCGCTTCGACGGTCAGGTAGGCCGGGTCGCGCACGACGTCGAAGTCAGGGAAGCGCGACCGCAGTTCGGAGCCGAGGTCGGTGGCCAGCAGTTCGGTGATGGCGACGCCGCGCTCCAGTTCGGGGCGCTTGTTCGTCCGCTCCGAGTTGGTGATGTTTACCGCGAGCGACCCCTTCACCATTAACGACGATTCCGGGGAGTACAGCGTCCGAACCGACGATGTGGGGTGGAATTGACGCCCGCGACCGCCGAGGTAGCTGAGAGAACCATCCGCCAGCAGCGACTCGACGTGCGGCTGGTTCAACAGATGTTCGGCCTGCCACGGATGAACCGGAATCAGCGCATCACCGCTCTCGACGTGCTCCCGGCGGAACGACGCCGAAATCGCCGGGTCGTCGCGCAGTTCCGACTTCACCCACTCGGCGGCGCTCTCGTCCCGCGCCGAATCCTGTACGACGACGCCGGGGTCGGCCCGGAAGTAGTGCAGGGGGAACGAGCCGCGCAGCTCCGGGGCGTACGTCGGCGCGTCGCGCTCCGCGATTCCCTGCCGACTCTTCGGCGTCGGATGGAGGAGGTGGCCGAAGACGAGCGACTGCTCGGCGTCTACGAAGTCGAACTCGGTTCCGTAGAGCCGGTCGCCGTCGTCCGCGCGGGCAGCGACGAACCGCTCGGTGGCTCGCTCGCTCGAAAGGACGCGGCGAAGTAGCTCGTCGGCGACGTGGTCGCCCGCCCGTTCGAGCGACAGTTCCTTCGTGACGAGGCTCGCCAGCGTCGCGTAGTCAACGTCGTTCCAGTCGCCGCCCGCCCGGAACCGAACTGGGGGATCGAACAGGTGTCGCCCCGTCGGCGAGCGATACGACAGCGGCGCGAGCAGTTCAACGCCGACGGTTGACAGTTCGATGCGCATCGACTCGCCCGTCGACGCCGAGTCGTCCGGCACGATGTCGTAGTTCCCTGTCTCCCGGAGATAGGAGTTGAGGAACGCGTGGAGCGTCGCCGATTTGGCGGCGGCCGCCTCGTCGCTCATCGTCCCACCCCCGGCGAGATGGCGCGAAGGGAATCGCCGCGACGCTCTATCTTGTCCAGGATGGTCGCCGCGTCGGAGAGCGTCGTGCGCGGATTGAGCAGCGTGAACTTCAGCGCGCCGACGCCGTCGACCTCGGTGCGGGCGACGACGGCCTCGCCCTCTCGGAGCAAGGATTCGCGTACCGCCTCGTTCATCCAACCCACGTGCTCGTCCGTCGCGTCGAGGTCGTCCGGGCGGTAGCGGAAGACGACGGCGTTCAGCGTCGGCTCGGCGACCAACTCAAACGCCGAGTCGGTGGCGAGGAGGGACGCGACCTCCTCGGCGAGGTCGATGGTTCCGTCGATCAACTCCGCGAGGCCGCGCCGACCGAGCGCCCGAAAGGCGACGAACGGTTTCAGTGCGTCGAACCGTCTGGTCGTCTGCACCGACTTGGCGACGAGGTTCGGGGCGGAATCGTCCTCCGGGTTGAGGTACGAGGCGTTCTGCGCGACGAGTTCGTACCGCGAGCCGTCGCGCAGGAGGAACGCGCCGCAGCTTATCGGCTGGTAGAACAGCTTGTGGAAATCGACGGCGATGGAGTCCGCACGGTCGATGCCCGCGAGCAGGTCGGAGCGGCGGTCGCTGAGCGCCAGCGCGCCGCCGTACGCCGCGTCGACGTGGAACCACAGTCCGTGTTCCTCGGCGCGTTCGGCCAGTTCGTCGAGGGGGTCGATGCTCCCGAAGTCGGTCGTCCCTGCGGTGCCGACCAGCGCGAACGGGAGCAGTTCGCGCTCGTGCAGTTCCGCGAGCGTCCGGTCGAGCGCGTCGGGGTTCATCCGTCGGCTTTCGTCGGTTTCGACGGGTACGACCGCGTTCTCCCCGAGTCCGAGGTGGGACGCGGCCTGTTCGGCGGTGAAGTGGGCGTCCTCCGAACAGAGGAGTCGCAGCGCCTTTGCCCGGTGGGGCAGTCCCGAGCGCTGAACGTCGGTGCCGAATCGGTTCTGGGCGTACCAATCTCGGGCCAACAGTAACCCCATAAAGTTCGACTGCGTCCCGCCGCTCGTGAACACGCCGTCCCCGGCGTCGTCGTACCCGAACAGGTCGCAGAGTTCCTGGACCATTCGGGTTTCGAGCACCGTCGCCGCCGGACTCTGATCCCACGAATCCATCGACTGGTTCGTCGCCGTCAGCATCGCCTCCGCGGCGAGACTCGGCACCATTGGCGGACACTGGAGGTGGGCGACGCAGCGCGGGTCGGAGACCCCGACCGAGTGTCGCAGTATCGGCCCCGCCGCGTCGAGCGCCGCGTCCATCCCCTCGCCGTCCTCCGGAATCATCGCCGCGTCTTCGAGGCGCTCGCGGAGCGATTCGGGACTCTCGCCCGAGTAAGGCGTCGCGCTCTCGACGAAAGCGTCGAGCACCGCGTCCGTCGCTCGCTCCATCGCTGTTCGGTAGGCGTCCGCGCTCCCGTCGCCGCCGAGGAACAGCGATTCGGCCCGAGCGTCGAGCGAGCGCCGGAGTTCGGTCGCTTCGCTCATGTGGCGGTCACCTCGCGCGAGGTGACCGCCTCGCCGACCGCTTCGTGGAAGCGTTCCGCGATGGCGTCCACGTCGTCTTTCGTGACGACGAGCGGCGGGAGGAATCGGACGGTGCTGCTGTGTCGCCCGCCCAGTTCCACGACGAGACCGCGCTCGAAACACGCCGTCCGGATGGCCGACGCGCGGTCGGCGTCGGTGGGGTAGCTCCCGAGGTCGTCCGGCTCCGCCTTCGGGTCGACGATCTCGACGCCGAGCATCAGCCCGCGTCCGCGAACGTCGCCGACGCAGTCGAACGTCTCGGCGGTCGATTCGAGACGACTTCGCAGTCGGTCGCCCATCCTCGCGGCGCGATCGTCGAGGTCGTTTTCGACGATGTACTCGATGGTCGCGCGACCCGCCGCCATCGCCAGTTGGTCGCCGCGGAACGTTCCGGCGTGCGCGCCGGGCTCCCACACGTCGAGTTCCTCGTCGTAGACGACGACCGCCAGCGGCAGGCCGCCGCCGACCGCCTTCGAGAGCGTCACCGCGTCGGGGACGATGTCGGCGTGCTCGAAGGCGTACAGTTCGCCAGTGCGACCCAGTCCGGTCTGTATCTCGTCCACGACGAGTGGAACGTCGCGTTCGCTGGTCATCCGCCTAATCTCCCGCGTCCAGTCGTCGGGAGCGGGAATCGCGCCGCCCTCGCCCTGCACGAGTTCGAGCACCATCCCCGCCGGGTCGGTGATGCCGCTTTCCGGGTCGTCCAGGACGTGCTCGACGTACCGACTGGCGGTTCGGTGGCCGGATTCGCCGCCGATGCCGAACGGACAGCGGTAATCGTAGGGGTAGGGCAGGTGGTGCACGTCGGGCATCGTCCCCGGCACGTCCGCCTTCGGGTCGGCGTCGCCCATCAGACCCAGTGCACCATGGGTCATCCCGTGGTAGCCGCCCTGAAACGCGAGAACCGAGCGATTACCGGTCGCGGTCTTGACGAGCTTCAGTGCGGCTTCGACGGCGTCGGTTCCCGCGGGGCTACAGAACTGCACCCGCGCGGAGTCGGCGAACTCGTCGGGGAGGCTGTCGAACAGCGCGTCCACGAACCCGTCTTTCGTCGGCGTTGTGAGGTCGAGCGCGTGCAGTGGGCCGTTCGCCTCCAACACCTCCTCGATGGCCTGCACAACCACGGGATGGTTGTGTCCGAGCGCGAGGGTTCCCGCGCCCGCGAGGCAGTCGTAGTAGACGTTCCCGTCCGCATCCTCGACCTCGACTCCCTCCGCACGCCGAATCGCCATCGGGAGGTGGCGGGGGTAGGTTCGCGCGTTCGATTCGTGGCGGGCCTGCTTTTCTAGCAGGCGCTCGTTTTCGGTTCGGCTCACGGCGACACCTCCGTTGAGTCGCATCGCAGAGCCGCAGCTATTCGTCCGTTCTGTGGCTTGCATCGGCGCATCACAGGCTTTAGGCTAACCTAAAACGAGTAAAAGCTTGCGGTTTTTAGGCACGCCTAAATGATAACGGGACAATAGATTTCGGTTGATCGTCGGCTAATCCATCGGTATCGATTCGAGTTCGCAAGGGAAGTTCCGCGGAGCGATTCGTCGCGATATCGGCCCACCGACGAACCGGACGGGTCGGCTCCGTTCCCGAAGATTTACTTCGTAATATCTAGGAATTGTCATTAGATGGTCGTCCGACTCCTACAGTACGCCGACGTGGAGAACACGTACGATTCTCCCCAGCGAATTGGTCGACTCGCCGGCTGTATCAAAGAGTTGCGCGACGAGCGAACGCTCGTCTGTGGGGCCGGCGACGACACCGGCCCCGGCGTCCTCTCGCTCGTCACCGAGGGGAGACAGTCGCTCCCGTTCTTCGACACCGTCTCGCCCACCTTCGAGACGTTCGGCAACCACGACTTCGACCACGGGTTCGACGCGATCCGCGAGATAGTTCGGAGATCGCCGCAACGATGGATCGCCGCGAACGTCGAACGAAACGGAGCGCAGTTCGCCGCGGATGACACCGCCCCGACCGCGCTGGTCGAACGCGGCGGCCACCGAGTTGGATTCGTCGGCGTGACCGCTCCCGAAACGCCGGATATCAATCCCGCCGCGGAGGAAATGACGGTTCTCGACCCGAAGCCGGTCGTCCGCGAGGCGACGGCGAGCCTCCGCGACTGGGGTGCCGACTACGTCGTCGTCGTCTCGCACTGCGGCGACGACACCGAACTCGCGGAACTCGACGTCGACGTGGTTCTCGGCGGTCACGAGCACGAGGAGCGAATCGAGCACGTAGACGGAACGCTTCTCACTCGACCGGGCGACCTCGGATGAACCCTGCTCGAAGTGGAACTCGGCGAAGGACGCCCGACCCCGACGCACCACGACACCGGAGATGCGACGCCCGACACGGACGTGGTCGCCGCCCTCCGAGACCTGATGGACGAAACCGGCCTGACCGAGGTGGTCGGGTCACTCGACGAACCGATACTTCGACACGACCGCACCCGGAAAGCCGGCGAGAGTCGCCTCGGTAATCTCGTCGTCGACGCTCACCGCTGGCGCGCCGACGCCGACGTCGCCCTCTCGCTCGGAGGAATCCGTCCGGGCGACCCATTAGAAGGTGCCGTCACGGCCGCCCACCTCGTCGGGGTGATGCCCTACGGCAACGACCTCCTCGTGGTCGAACTCCCGGGCGAGCGTCTCGCTGAAGCGTTCAGGAAACTTTCGCTGTCGTACCAGTTTCCCGACTCGCCGCGGTACATGTTCGGTCACGTCTCGGGCGCGACCGTGACGTGGGACGACCGCCACGATACGTTATCGGAGGCGACCGTCGACGATCGACCACTCGACTGCGAGAGGCGGTACGAAGTCGCCGTCTCGGAGTACTTCGTGGAAGCGGACAACCTTTTCACGGCGTTCGACCGCGACGCCGCGATTCGAACCTGCGGAACCGTCCCGACGCGCTGGTCGAGTACGCCCGCGAGCGCGGACTCACCCCGACCGTCGACGGCCGCATCCGACGACCGCACTTTGACCCGCCGACGGTTCGCTGATATCGATACTCGTCGGAGAATTCGGCGGCGTTCCGGCGTGCCCCGGTCAGCACACGAAGACCTGACCGACAGTTCGACGTAGAGACCGTAGTAGGTTCCGTCCCGTTCGAGATACGCGTGCCTATCCTCGGCCTGTCGTTCCGCGCGTTCGGCGACGCGGTCGACGAACCGGTGGAACACGTCGGAGGGGTCGCACGTCCCGTATCCGCCTTCTTCGACGACGGTTCGGAGGATCGATTTCTCGGCGGACGAGAGCGTCGAAAGCGGGATGGGTGCGTACTCGCCGCCGAGTTCGGAACGAACTCGCTCGACTCTAACGACGCTGTCGTGCATCCCGTCGTGCGTCTCCCCGCAGTCGATCGAGCGCTCCCAGTCGGTCAACGACGAGTCGTTATCGCCGGTCTTCTCGCTCTCTCCGGGTCGCTCGCGTTTCGTCTTTTCGGACGTGCTACCCGGAGTCGACCGGCCGAGACAACCGCCAACCGCGAAAACGGAGGGGAGACCGGCGACGAACGCGCGACGGTTCATACCGGTCGTACTCGCCGTTCGCTCCTAATAGTTCGGAAGGCTGAAAGAACCGTTTGACCGTTCGACTACTCCAGCGCGCTTCCGGCCCGAATCACGCGCTCCTCGCTGAACTTCGGCCCGATGAACTGCACGCCGACCGGGAGGCCGTCGGTGTCGCCCGCCGGAACCGAGATGGCGGGGAGGTCGGCGAGGTTCACTGGGACGGTGTTGGCGTCCGCGAGGTACATCTGGAGCGGGTCGTCCAGACTCTCGCCGAGTTCGAACGGCGGCGTTGGCATGGTCGGGCTGGCGAGCACGTCCACGTCCTCGAAGGCGGCGTCGAAGTCCTGCTTGACCCACGCCCGAGCGTCCTGTGCTTTCTTATAATACTTGTCGTGGTAACCCGCCGAGAGCGCGTAGGTTCCGAGTAAGATTCGTCGTTTTACCTCGTCGCCGAAGGCCTCCTCGCGGGCTTCCGAGAATACTTCGTTCCAGTTGCCGTCGAACCCGCCGGAGTGGCCGTAGCGCACGCCGTCGTAGCGCGCGAGGTTCGAGGACGCCTCGGACATGGCGATGACGTAGTAGGCTTCGACCGCGTGCTCGACCGAGGGGAGCGAGACCTCATGTACCGTCGCACCCTCTGATTCGAGGGCGTCCATCGCGGCCCGGAACCGTTCGACGACGCCCTCGTCGGCACCCTCCACCAGTTCGGTGGGGATGCCCACGTCGAGTTCGGCCACGTCGCCGTTCGCCGCGCCTGCGTAGTCAGCGCCCGCACCCTCGTCCCTGGTCGTGGAGTCGTGCTCGTCCGGCCCGGCGATAACGTCGAGTAGTTCGGCGGTCTCCTCGACCGTCGGGGCAATCGGGCCGACCTGTTCGAGGCTGTTTGCGTACGCGACCAGTCCGTACCGCGAGACGAGACCGTAGGTTGGCTTGATGCCGACGACGCCGCAGAAGGCGGCGGGACAGCGAATCGAGCCGCCCGTGTCGGTGCCGAGCGCGAGGTTCGCTTCGTCCGCCGCGACCGCCGCGGCGCTGCCGCCCGAAGAACCGCCCGGAACGCGCCCCTCGGCGACGGGATTTTCGGTCGGGCCGAAGGCAGACGTTTCGGTGGTCGTGCCCATGCCGAACTCGTCCATGTTCGCCTTGCCGACGATGGTCGCGCCCGCATCTTTCAGCTTCGTGACGACGGTGGCGTCGTATGGCGGAACGTAGTCGTCGAGCATCGAGGAGCCGCAGGTCGTTCGAACACCCTCGGTACTGATGTTGTCCTTGACGGCGACCGTCTTCCCGGCGAGTGGGCCGTCTCCCTCGCCGTCGATGGTCTCCTCGGTGATGAACGCGTTGTGGTTCATGAGACGTTCGGCCCCTTGAAGTAGCCTTCTTCGGACTCCGGGGCGTTCTTCAGCGCTTCTTCCTGTTCGAGACCGTCGCGCACTTCGTCCTCGCGCATGACGTTCACGAGGTCGGATTCGCGTTCGATTTCGGGCACCTCGTCCAGCGTCTCGAAATAGCCGAGGATGTCCGCGAACTGCTCGGCGAATCGCTTGGCTTCCGCGTCGGCGATGCCGACGCGGGCCAACCGTGCGATGTACCGAACTTCGTCGGGGCCGGGAGGCGTATCGCTCATGTGTTGACGAACCCGCGGACGAGCGGTAAGGGTTTCGATACGCTACCTCACCGGTCGCCGATCTTTATAAAGTGGGCTAGCACCTGAGTCGTGCACACGTTTCGAATACTGCATTCTTCCCGAGAAGGGTCGGATGAATCCGTATTTTAGCGACTGAGAAAATCGGCCAATCATCCACTGGACTTAAGTAGATGGAAGTGCTACATGATATGTCTATCGATTACTTCGAATCTCGGTCTATCGACCAACTTCTGAGTGCCATATACGCGACTAACACACGTACCCGACCGGACGCAAAAACCGAACACAGCACGCGCCCATGACTGATACACGCACCCGAACGAACGACGAAACTGAGACCAGCGACGAGCGAACGGAAGAGCGAGCCGACGAGCGACAGCGTTGCCCTGAATGCGGTGGCCCGCTCGTGACCGATGAGGAGCGAGGGGAGCGAGTGTGCGCCGACTGCGGACTGGTCGTCGAAGAGGACGCCGTCGACCGCGGTCCGGAGTGGCGCGCCTTCGACGCGGCCGAACGCGAACAGAAGTCCCGCGTCGGTGCGCCGACGACGACGATGATGCACGACAAGGGACTGTCGACCAACATCGACTGGCGCGACAAGGACGCCTACGGGAACTCGCTGGGGTCGCGCCAGCGCGAGAAGATGCAGCGCCTGCGGAAGTGGAATGAGCGGTTCCGCACGCGCGACTCGAAAGAGCGCAACTTGAAACAGGCGCTGGGCGAGATCGACCGGATGGCGAGCGCGCTCGGCCTGCCGGACAACGTCCGCGAGATGGCCAGCGTCATCTACCGCCGGGCGCTCGACGAGAACCTCCTCCCAGGACGCTCCATCGAGGGCGTTGCGACCGGGGCGCTCTACGCCGCCGCCCGACAGGCGCGAACGCCGCGCAGTCTGGACGAACTCACCGCCGTCTCGCGCGTCGAGAAGGACGAGATAGCCCGCACTTACCGATACGTCGCCCGCGAACTCGGCCTCGAAATCGAACCGGCCGACCCGAAGAGCTACGTCCCGCGGTTCGCCTCGGAACTCGACCTCTCGGACGAGACCGAGCGCCGCGCCCGGTCGTTGCTCGATTCGGCGATCAAACAGGGGCTCCACAGCGGCAAATCGCCGGTCGGTCTGGCCGCCGCCGCGGTCTACGCCGCCGCCCTCCTCACGAACGAGAAGGTGACCCAGAGCGAGGTGAGCGAGGTGGCGAGCATCAGCGAGGTCACCATCCGCAACCGCTACCACGAACTGCTCGACGCCGAAGAGGGAACCGTCGCGCCGTAGCGACCGTCCCGCTTTTTCCACGTCGCGAGAAGACCACTTCGACGCGACCTCGACGCGGCGTAAATCCGATACCGCGCACCGACTCCAAACCCCTTATTCCGACACCGCGTCCGACTCCGCTCGTAACACCGTTTCTAGAAGCTTCGCCTCGCCTTTTTGGAGGTGTTCGGAGCGCTGCCCAGTCGTTCGGCCACGTCCTCGTGCGTGGCTCTCCGCGGGTGGTCGTAGTACCCGAGTTCGAGAGCGGCCAGTACGGCCTCGCGCTGGCGTTCGCTGAGCGTCGAAACGGGCGACTCCCGACCGACGTCGGACTCGCCGACGGCGTGGATATCGACGTCGACGCTCGGCGGGAGGTCGGCGACCACGGACTGGAGGACGGATGCGGTTCCGACGATGCACGCGTGTACTCGTCCGTCCCGGTAGACGATGGCCGTCCCGGTAGACGATGGGCTTGACGACGACGAGATCCAGCCTGGTCAACACCGGAAAAACGGCTCGCATCAGCGGTATCTCCGAGACTCGAAATCGAACGAGCAAGTAGAAGCGGTCGTCCGTAATCCGACTGATGACGGCGTCGATGACGCCCGAAACGTCGGCCAGGCCGCCCCGAATCCGTTCGACGTCGCCGTCGATCTCGAACAGGATGGTCGCGGAGTCGCTGTCGGCCAGATTCCAGTCACACAGGCGCGTCTCGGTCACGTGCGAGCCCCCGGCCCACAACGAAAAGACGCGGGGTACTCGTTCCGGTTCCGGCGTCCCCGTCAGCCGGAGATATTTCATACGGTGAGGGTGTCGAGGCGTCGGTATAAACCCCCCGGCTATACCCGTCAGAAGGAGTATCGGAGATTCGCTCTTTTGTTTTCGTATGGAAGCAGACGAAGCGCGTTCGATACGCATCGACGGCCTCAGGCGCGAATTCGGGGCCATCACCGCGCTCGACGGGGTGACCCTCGACATCGAGGAGCCACAGATAGTCGGCGTCGCCGGTCCGAACGGGTCGGGAAAGACGACGCTCATTCGCACCTTGCTCGGAACCCTCCTACCCACTTCCGGGTCGGTCGAGGTCAACGGCATCGACCCGCTGTCGTTCACAGGGACTGATCGCGCGCGACTCGGCTACATGCCCCAGAACGAGACGGTGTATCCGGATCTCATGGTTCGAGAGAACGTCACCTTCTTCGCCCGACTCTACGGCGTCGAGAACGTGGCGGACGCGGTCGACCGAGTGCTCGGATTCGTCGACCTCTCCGGTCGCCGAAACTCGCTCGTCGGCGACCTCTCGGGCGGGATGGGTTCGACGGACGAATCTCGCCTGCGCGGTCGTCCATCGACCGAACCTGCTGTTTCTGGACGAACTGACGGTCGGTCTCGACCCGCAACTCCGGGCGTCCATGTGGGAGGGATTTCGGGAACGGCGCGACCGCGGTACCCTCATCGTCGTCTCGACTCACTACCTCGGCGAAGCGCGGCACTGCGACCGCGTCCTCTTCCTGCGCGACGGTCGGGTGCTCGCGTTCGACGCACCTGAATCGTTTCTCGAAGCGACCGGAACCAAAACGCTGGACGACGCGTTTCTCGCGCTTCTCGACCGCAACGCCGCGAACGAATCCGTCGGCGAAGACCAAGAGTCCGCGGGCGAGGAGGTGGCGTCGTGAACGGCGCGGTCACGGTTTCGCGCCGCCTTCTGCTGGCGCTCAGGAGCGACCGACGAACCTTCGGTCTCGTGCTCGTCGTGCCCGCGTTCATCATCTACCTGCTCAGCGAAGCCTTCCCTCGTCCGGAACCCGTCGCGCCGATACTGCTCGCCGTCTTCGTCTTCTTCCTCACGTACCTCCTCACCGCCGTCGGCTTTCTCCGCGAACAGACCGCCGGAACCTTGGAATGCATCCTCGTCTCGCCGATTTCGAGGGGTGAACTCGTCCTCGGGTACGTCGTCGGATTCGGTCTCCTCGCCGCCGTCCAGTCGGTCGTACTGCTGGGTGCCAGCGTCTACTTCCTCGACGTGGAGTTCGCCCACGGCGTCGGTCTCTTTTTCCTCCTCTCCCTGTTCGCCGAGAACGAGTTTCAAGCCCTCCAGTTCATCCCGGTGGTCATCGCGCCGCAGGTCATCCTCGGCGGGACGTTCAGACCGGTCGAGGAACTCCCGATATTTCTCGAACTTCCCGCGCGAGCGATGCCCATCACCTACCTTGTCGACGAAATGGAGTACGTCGTCATCGACCGCGGAAGCGTCGAAGATGCGTGGCTGGCGATGGGCGTCCTCGCCGTCCTGACGACCCTTTCGATAGCGACCGCGGCCGTGGCAGTTCGACGAGCGGATTGAACCCGCGGTTCACCCGCTAGACCGTAAGCAGCAAGTACCGCCTTCCCGCCGTTCCACCATGGAGACGACGCGACACTTCACGGCGACGACGTACGTCGTCCACGACGGCGACTGTCTGCTCCACCAACACGACCGACTCGGCATGTGGCTCCCTCCGGGCGGTCACCTCGACCGCGACGAACTTCCCCGCGAGGCCGCCCTGCGGGAACTCCGCGAGGAGACGGGGTTGGACGCGACCCTCCTCGAACCGGAGACGGACGTGTCCGCCAAATTCGGGCGGGAACTCTCGCCCGCCGAGCGCACCATGCTCTACGACATCGATACCGCGGACGGTGAGGTAGCCCACCAGCACGTCGACTTCGTCTACTACGCCGAAGCGTCGAACCGAACTCTCTCGCCTGACGACGGCGAGGCGAAGGCCGGCGAGTGGCGGTGGTTCTCCCCCGACGAACTGCGCGACCGGGGCGGGCTGACCGAGGAGGTCACGACGCTCGGAATCGAGGCCATCGAGCGCGTCGAATCCGCTCGACCCGGTGATTAAGCGGTGTATAATAAGGTCGATTCGGTGGATGGCCGACTCCATGAGCATCATCGACCGGCTACAACAGCGGCTCGGCGGCGACAACGACGACGAACCGCGACCGACCTACGTCTGCACTGGTTGCGGGAAGGCGTTCGACGCGGAGCGCGAACTCTGTCCCGACTGCGGGGGCGAGAACGTCATAACGCCGCGACACTGACAGAATTCATACCTGTCGATATATGATATTTGATTATTACCTCGATGGTATTTCGGCAAAATCCGAATTTGCGCCTGAAATAGCGTTCTACGGGGGTTTACCAGGTGTATAATAATGGGGATTCTCCGTGTCGAACGATTCAGAGATGAGATTTGTCAGGAGGATGGGTCTGGACTTTGGGAGCCCGGGCCCGGCACGATTCGAGTGTAAGGGCTGTGGGACGCCGTACGAACTCGACCGACAGGTGTGTACGGAGTGTGGCGGCTGTTGTATCGGTTACCGCGATTCGTGGCTCGAACGAGAACTAGGAGAGCGGGCGTCGCGGCCACGAACGTACTGAGTCACTCTCCCGCGGGGCGAGTCACTCCAACCGCGAGCGAACGTACTTCGTCACGTGGTCGTCCATCCGGCGCTTGTACCCGGCCTGCCGTGCGAGACGGTCGAGTTCTCGTGCTACGAGACTCCCGTACTGAACCGCTTTCTTCCGCCGCGTCGCCACATCGTCGGGGACGAACCGCCGGGCCACCTCCCTGAGCGCCCACTTTCGTACCCCTTTGTCGGAGACGAGCATGCGTCCGGACAGTCGAAGCGCGGTCACAACTACTCGGTCGTCCAGCAGTGGCGCGACGGGGTCGACGCCCGCGGCCCGAAGTGCGAGCACGTCCCGGGGCAACTGCTCGGGGAGGGTTCGAATCGTCTCGCGGACCGCGCCTCGCACCGTCTCGGCCTCGACGCGATGATCCGCGCGGGCGACCTTCTCGTAGCCGCCGAACAGTTCGTCCGCGCCCTGTCCGACCGCGAGCCGGTCGTACCCGTCCGCCTGCGCTCGCTCGGCGGTCAGGTACAGCGGGAGCGCGATCTGCACGTCCATCGCGTTCGTGCGTCCGATGGCGCGGGCCACCTCGGGGACGGCGCGTTCGATATCGTCGTGGGCGAGTTCGACCACCCGAACCTCGCGGCTCATTCGTTCCACCGCGGTTCGGGCGGCCTCCACGTCGTGGCTATCGGGAAATCCCGCGACGTACAGCGGGCAGTCGAAGGCGCTGGCGACGACCGCCGAATCGACGCCCCCCGAGAACGCCACCGCGAGGTCGGCGTCGGAGACGTCTTTCAGACTCGCGTCGATGGCGTCGCCGACCGCCGATACCGCTTCCGCCTCGTCCGCGAAGACGGACGGGCCGGGAAGCCGCCAGAGTCGTTCATCCCCGTCTCGCGTCCGGGCGTGGCCCGCCGGAACCGGGTCGGGGCCGTCCAAGTCGGTCGGGTCGAAACTCCACGCCGTCGGGTCGGTCGATTCGGAGAAGAGCGGGTAGCGTCCGAGCACGTCCCGAACGAGTCGGCCGTCAAGTTCGCCGGCGAACCCTCGCGTGCCCGGAAGCGGGTTACCCCCATCGATAGCTCGGCGAACGAGGTTCGGGTCTGCGCCCCGCATCAGCCGAAGAACTGCGCGACGCGGCTGACAACTCTGCGTTTCGCGCCGCCCGCGGCTTGGCGGAAGCTGATGCGCCACGGCGTTCGTTTCCCCTGCACTTCGGTTCGCCCCTCCGCGATGGCGTCGAGGATGGCCTGCACGTCGGGTGCGGCGTCGATTCTCGTCACGGCCTGTCCGACCATCTCGCTGATGTGGGCGTCGCTTCCCGCCGTCATCGGAATCCTATGTCTGCGGGCGAACGCCTTCGCCCGGCGATTACCCCGTCCGGTCAGCAGGCGCGAGTTGTACACTTCGATGGCGTCCGCCTTGATGAGTTCTGCGCGGTCGATGTTTGCGACGACGCCGCTTCGGGACTTTTGGAAAGGGTGTGGAACGACGGCGACGCCGCCCTGTTCCCTGATTCGGTCGAGCGTCTCGCCGAACGACAACCCCGGCGGAACGCGCTCTCGGACGCCGATTCCGAGGACGTGTCCGGCGCGCGTCGTGATCTCCATGCTCGGAATGCCGACCAGTCCGTAGTCGGGTGCGCGTTCCGCGACTTCGAGGCTCGCCTCGATCTGGTCGTGGTCGGTGACGGCGATGGCGTCGAGACCGACCGCTTTCGCCTGTTCCAAGATGAGGCCAACCGGGTCGCGGCCGTCGTGCGAGAGCGCGGAGTGACAGTGCAACTCGACCGAAAGCACGACCGACCGTTGGGCGAGTGGGGGGAAAAACGCCTCGGTCTGCGACGAAGGACGCGTTTTCGTGAAACGGCGTCGACCCTTCTGTGTCCGGAGTAGCGAGTCCTCCCGCTCGAATTCGATAGTAGGTGAGGAATCTCGAACCCGTCCTCGGAAGTTACTACGATCGATTCTGGGCGTCGAGTACGGACATCGAAAGCGGCGACATCACTCACGAAACGACTCGAAAGGCAAGTGTTGCACGAAAAACGGCGACGGCACGGTGCATCGCCGTCGAAGATACGGATAGCGGGGCGTAGACCAGCAATCACAGAGTCATGGTAGGTCGTCGTGGTAGCGTTCCCTCGCTTATTCTCTCCCTCCTATTTGGAACATCAGAACTACGCGGCCGCTACGTGATGACGTTCGGAACGCAGCCGCGAAAAGGAGCTGATAGCGGAGCAGAAAGTATTTATCAGGAGGCGACCTCCGTCATCTTAACCGGACGGTAAACCGTCCGTGACCACAAAATGAACGCCCTCCACACATTCCCCGAGCGAATCGCCGTAAAATCAGTCACATTCGCGTTGACCCCCGTCGCAATTCTCATCGTGGCGATGGCCCTCATCTTCGAAGGACGATTCACCGAGTCGGTATCGTGGGTCTTCGGCGATTGGAGAGATCCGCTTTAAGAGATAGACCTCGATGGAACCGATCGAAACACACGGTTAGAGGGATCGTTTCGATTGTAACACCGTTTTCCCCTCGAGACGAGGTGAGCGTCCGTAACTCGAACGGCACGGATTTTCGTTCGGCTCGTCGTGGCGAGCCTTACAGCGAGAGTCGCTACTACCGTGGGTTCGGAATGTGACGGTATAATTGACGAGAAAGACCTCGATACGAAGAACGGTTACTCTTCTATGGCACGAGAATGGCACCTGACGGGCCTGACGCGAGTTAGACCGAACACCGCAAACACTTTCGAAACCGATTCTGTGATCCCCCGTACTTCGTACGATGGCCGCATATCGGACAGGCGGCGGAGTCTTCGTCCGCCGCGGTGGGGTGTACGCGCTTTTGTTTGCGTGAACCACCAGGTTTAATGTACTTTCCTATCTTGAGTAACAACATAGATAATCAAAATTACTAACTTGCTCAAGTGAGAGCGGAACACTATGAAACGGAGGTCTGGAACTAGCGTCACCAAGCCACCGGAAACGTATCTCCCACCAACGACCGAGTTTTCAGTCGAGGAAATCGTCGAGATTGCTAGCGAGGCAAGGACGCTCTTCGAAGTGTGCCAACGGACGCGCCTCTCGCGGCAAACCATCCGAAAATTACTCCGCGCTTCTGAGGCGTATCACGAAGTCGAGTTCGGGTTCGGAAACGACGTGGAAAGCTCGATTACCCGTCTCGAGAAATTGAGAGAGGAGTTCGGGTAGTATTTTCGTAGCCGCCGCGGAAGCGCGCTGGTTCGACTTCGTCGTGCGGTTCACGCCTATTTTACCCCGTACAGACGGAATCTATCCACAGTCGGACCGTACTACAACTATTGATTACCGCGTGTTATTTTCTAATTCTGTTAGTTAAGTTTATGACCGATCGGGAGGGACACTGAACTGCCCCTCTAAAGGGCAAAAAACGATAGCCAGTGACCGTGGCAGACGGACAAGGAAAGAATGGGCTTCACCTCCCTTCGTTTTGATTTTCCGGTGGTGAATGTAGTGAGAGCCGTCGGCCAATTTCGCACCGTCGGACAGACGCTCACCCTTCGGACGACCTCCGGGTGTCGAACCCGGCCGCTGTTCGTTCGAGTCACCGTTTTCTTCGTGTCGCGGTACCTCGAAGCATCGGTGTTCAAGGAGTAGCACGTTCGTGCACATAGAAAGGCATTAATCCGCCCTGTCTGTACAGGACAGTGAATGAGCCTGTCCGAGTCCGACCGAGAGTTGGTCGTCGCCGAACTCGGCCGCGACCCGACTCCGGCCGAGGAAGCGCTGTTCGAGAACCTCTGGAGCGAACACTGTGCGTATCGTTCGTCGCGTCCCCTACTGTCGGCGTTCGAGTCGGAGAGCGATGACGTGGTCGTCGGCCCCGGCGACGACGCCGCGGTCGTCGCGCTCGATAACGAGACCTACATCACGATGGGTATCGAGAGCCACAACCACCCCTCCTACGTCGACCCCTACGACGGCGCGGCGACAGGCGTCGGCGGCATCGTCCGCGACACGCTCTCGATGGGTGCCTACCCCATTGCGCTCGCGGACAGCCTCTACTTCGGCGGATTCGACCGCGAACACTCCCGCTACCTGCTGGAAGGGGTGGTCGAAGGTATCGCCGACTATGGGAACTCCATCGGGGTTCCGACGGTGACGGGGAGCACGCAGTTCCACCCCGACTACGAGGGAAACCCCCTCGTCAACGTGGCCTGCATCGGACTGCTCCCGGCCGACCGCCTCGTTACGGCGAACGCGCAGACGGCGGGCAATAAGCTCGTCCTCGTCGGCAACGCGACCGGTCGGGACGGACTCGGCGGCGCGAGCTTCGCTAGCGAAGACCTCTCGGAGGACGCCGAAACCGAAGACCGTCCCGCGGTGCAGGTCGGCGACCCGTACACTGAGAAACTGCTCATCGAAGCGAACGAGGAACTCGTCAACGGTGGGCTCGTGGAATCGGCCCGCGACCTCGGCGCGGCGGGCCTCGGCGGCGCGTCCAGCGAGTTGGTTGCGAAGGGCGGTCTCGGAGCCGACATCGAACTCGACCGCGTCCACCAGCGCGAACCGAACATGAACGCGCTCGAAATCCTACTCGCGGAGTCCCAAGAACGAATGTGCTACGAGGTTCGCCCCGAAAACGTCGACGCGGTGGCCGCCATCGCCGAGAAGTACGACCTCGGCTGTTCGGTCATCGGCGACGTGACCGAGGGGAACTACGTCTGCTCGTTCGAGGGCGAGGCGGTCGTGGACGTGCCCGCCGAGTTCATCGGCGACGGCGCGCCGATGAACGACCTGCCCGCAACGGAACCGACACGACGCGAACGCGACTTGCCCGACGCAGATCTTCACGAGGCGTTCGACGCGGTCGTCGGCTCACCCAACTGCGCGAGCAAACGGTGGGTCTACCGGCAGTACGACCACGAAGTGCAGACCCGCACCGCGATCGCGCCGGGCGACGACGCGGCGGTGCTCGCCATCAGGGACGCGAACCTCGCCCTCGCCTTCTCCGCGGGCGCGAACCCGCACTGGACGACCGCCGCGCCCTACGACGGTGCTCGCGCCGTCGCGCTCGAAAACGCGACGAACCTCGCGGCGAAGGGCGCACACCCTCTCGCGGCGGTGGACTGCCTGAACGGCGGCAACCCCGAAAAGCCGGACGTGTACGGTGGGTTCAAGGGAATCGTTGACGGTCTCGCGGACATGTGCAGCGCCCTCGCGGTTCCCATCGTCGGCGGGAACGTCTCGCTCTACAACGACTCACCGAGCGGCCCGATTCCGCCGACGCCGACGCTGGCGATGGCTGGCACGACCGCCGACTACGACGCTCCGCCGGCCAAACTTTCGGGAGACGGTACCCTGCTCCTCGTCGGCGAACCCTCCGGCGCACTCGGCGGGTCGGAGTACCTCGCGCAGGTCGGCGGGAGCGACCGTTTCCCCGAACTCCCCGAGAACGCCCGCGAACTCGTCGCTCGCCTGCGCGAAGTCGCTACGCAGGAAGGAACGCTCGCGATGCACGACGTGAGCGACGGCGGTCTCGCGGTGACGCTAGCCGAGATAATCTCCGATGACGCGGGCGCGTCGGTGTCGCTTTCGGGCGATGCGACCGCCGCGGAACTGCTGTTCAACGAACTCCCCGGACGAGTCGTGGTCGAGACGACCGCCCCCGAGGACGTATTCCGCGCGTTCGACGGCGTCGCACCGGTCGCCGAAATCGGCGCGGCGAACGACTCCGGCATGCTCAAGATCGAGGTCGGCGACGAGGAGCTTCGCCGTTCGGCCAGTGAGATTGCCGGACTTCGAGACGTGCTCGCCCGAGACCTAGAGTAGTGCGGTTTCGATTCCGGAACCGCAGTAGGCCTCGAAATTGTCACATAAAATATACAACCCACCGCTATTCGTTGCGGATACGGTCCCTCGTTCGCGTCGTGCGGCCCCTCGACGGTGCTGCGTTCTCGTTCGTCGGCTGGTCGCTTCGGAGTTGATCGCCGTCGTCGGCTATTCGGTCGGTCTAACGGGCCGAAAAATCGAAGCGACGACCGGGTTCGAAACGGAAGCCTAATTTCCGGCGTTCAGTCTCGAACGCGGCGGACAGTTCGGAGAACGTCGAGAAGAGGTCGGTGCTCAGAGCAACAGCGGGACGCCGAACGTGACGACCAGTCCGACGACGAGGACGAGCAGTCCGGTCGTCACCTGGCTCATCGTAAAGTCCTGCTGCGGTGCCGTCACTCGGTCTCTCTCTTCGGCGTCGTACTCGTGACCACTCATACCCGGAGTTGTGGGTGCCCGGTACTTCGATGTATCGGTGTTAGTATCGCGTTACGAGGGAGGTATTCGAATTGGGGTGGTAACTCGTCGGTCGTTGCGGGCGCTTTCGTCGTGATGAGCGAGTTATCGCAGTGAAGTTCTTGGAGTGAAGTCGTCCCGGAAAGCCCCCGCACGCTCGACTACCGGAAGCCGTTCCTGCTCGCTCACGTCGTTCGCTGCGCGGGCGTGCGACTTCCGTGATCACCCTCACTGCGTTCGCGTGACTCGCACGTCTCGCTGCGCTCCTCGGTTCAGTCGCGTTGCTCCCTCACCGTGCGGTACTTAGCTGGCGAGAGCGAAGCTCTCGCTGCCTCCCCCTCACTCACATTCGTTCACTCGCGAGAGCGTCATCGTGCTTCGCCGACTGCCCGGCCCTTTCAGTCCCCCCGACCGCCACAGCCACCGCACCTCGTCCTCCCCAACCTCCTCGCTCCCTACGGTCGCTCGTCCCTCGCGTGACGGCCAGACAGCCTCTCGGACGACCGCCGTCCTCGGGCCCGCCGGCGCACGCGCCGGGCGGAGAAATCGACGCTCTACGGCTACGGTGGCCACTTCTACACCGGGTGACCCATTGGGCCACCGGATCAGCAACTGAACGGTCGGTCGCCAACGCTACCTCAAACCGATCCCTTTTGACGACCGACTCCCTACCGTCTTCCAATCGATGACCCTCACCAAGCGAATTGTTCCGTGCATCGACGTGGACGTGGACGAGGACGGGAACCCGGCGGTCTACACCGGCGTCAACTTCGAAGACCTCCGGTACACCGGCGACCCGGTGGAGATGGCCCGGCGGTACAACGAGGCGGGCGCGGACGAGTTCGTCTTCCTCGACATCACGGCCAGCACGGAGGGGCGCGAGACGATGCTCGGCGTGGTCTCCGCGGTGGCCGACGAGGTGTTCATCCCCCTCACCGTCGGGGGCGGCATCCGCACGCGCGAAGACATCAAAGAGACGCTCCGCGCCGGCGCGGACAAGGTCTCCATCAACACCGCCGCGCTGGAACGCCCGGAACTCGTCACCGAGGGCGCGGAGGCGTTCGGCAACCAATGCATTGTCATCAGCGTGGACGCCCGCAGGCGATTCGACGAGGAGGGCGAACACTACGCGCAGGTCGACGGCGAATCCTGCTGGTTCGAGTGCACCGTCAAGGGCGGCCGTGAAGGAACCGGCGTGGACGTGGTCGAGTGGGCGACGGAAGCCGAATCGCGCGGCGCTGGCGAACTGTTCGTCAACTCCATCGACGCCGACGGGACGAAAGATGGCTACGACGTACCACTGACGAGAGCGGTCTGCGACGCCGTCTCCACGCCGGTCATCGCCTCTTCGGGTTGCGGCGGTCCGGAGGACGCCTACGAGGTGTTCACCGAGGCGAACGCGGACGCGGCGCTCGCGGCTTCCATCTTCCACTACGGCGAATTCTCGATTCGGGAGGTCAAGGAGTACCTCGCGGAGCGCGACGTACCGGTTCGGCTGTAGTCTCCGCTCGGTCGACCGACGCGACCGCTTCGCGGTCCGGTGTTCATTCGGTCGTTCCAGTGCCGCCACCCCGCTCCGCGAGCAACTCGCGTATCCAAGTGGCGAATCCGTGGTCGTGGCCGTGAGTCCACACCGCCGTCTCCTCCGTCACCTCTGGAAGGTCGCTCTCCTCGACGCCGCTGGCGAGAATCGCGCGATGGTCGACCAGCGCCAACTGTCCCGGCCACTTCTTCTCGACTTTATCCGTCTGCTCCAGTTTTTCCGTGACCGTAATGTGTGCGTTCGGGACAGCCTGCCCGATGCGTTCCCCTACCGACTCCGACGGTGCCTCCACCGTGACGGCGACGCCGCGGTCGGTGGCGGCCGCCAGTCGGTCGAGCACCCGATCTCTGAGCACCGTCTTTTCGGCGACGATGAACGCGACGCTGTCTTCCGCGTCGTCGAGCAGCGCCACCAGCCTGTTGCTCACGTGTTCCGCGTCCCCGACCGCCCACACCCCTTTGTCCTCCCCCGTCTCCGTCGACTCTACTTCTTCGAGCGCAGCGTTCGCCGCCTCGATGTTGGCGTGATAGTTCCGTCGGCCCACGTCGAACGCCTCGTCCTTGGGAACCGCCCTGTACTCCCGCGGGTCGGACTCTTGGATGTCCGCCAATCCACGCTTGTGGAGACGTTCGACCGTGTCGTAGACACGCGACCGAGGAACCTCGGAGAGTTGGCTGATATCCTTCGCGGTGGTCTTGGGAACGCGAGTGAGCGCGACGAAACACTTCGCCTCGTACTCGGTCAACCCCAAATTCTCCAACGCGCTGACCGCCTCGCGTTCGCCAGTCATGGGACGAGTAACGGAGCGACGGATAAACCCGCGTTGGCGGCGAGGCTACCGTCGCTGCTCGACCAGTCGGAGGAGCACTCGAACTCGTCCGACGCGCTCCGCAAGCGAAACTGTGTGTCGCTTTTGATCGTACTCCACGACGCTCGCGTCCGCAAGTTTCGGGACATGTTTGTGATAGAGCGATAGATAGATTCGCTTTACCTCCTCGACCGGAACGTCCGATAGCCGCGACTCGTATTCCCGCACCGCGACCTCGTCCGCCAAGTCGGCCAACGCGATAGGCGACCCGTGCGTTTCGATGCATCGAAGGATGCAACGACGGCGTCGATGTGCGACGATGTCGAACTGCTCGTCGAGGGGAAGGGTTTCTCCGATCGTACGAACGTCGCGTTCGGTATCCATCATCGCGTCGTAGCAGACGACGATATTTAAGTAAACTGTCATCATTGGCGGTGCAACGCGCCGTTTACTACGGAGATAACAACGCCGAGAACCGCGGAAGATGCGCCGTGAGTCCGGCGCTCAGACGGTGTACGTCTCGTAGAGCGCGGCCACCCCCCCGAAAGCAAGGACGAACCAGTAACTCGCCACCCGGTAGACGAGCGCGATAGCGGCCGCGGTGTCGGCCGACACCGACGCGAGGGCGACGAGGAGCGCCACGATGGCGACCTCGACGCCGCCGAGACCGCCGGGGGTGGGGACGATTCCGGCGACGGTGCTCGCCGGGACGACGAACAGGACGACAATGGGGTCGAGGCGAACGCCGAACGTCAATCCTGCCAGATAGAGCGGTAGCGCGAAGAACAGCCACCCCACGTAGGCGTACGGGAGCGTCCGTTTGACGGCGGTCGGATGGGTTCGAATCTCGTCGATTCCGAGGAAGAACTCCCGAATCCGTTCACGAACCGACTCCATCTCGACGCGCGAGGTGCGAGCGGCGAGCGGTTCGAGGAGGCGGGCGACGAATCGCTCGACGAGTCCCCGCTTTCGCCAGCCCGCGTACGCGACCGCCGGGACGACGACCGCCAGTCCGGCCAGTCCGGCGACGAGGAGGTTCGTCCGCCCGGTGATGTCGGTTCGGAACGCTAGCGCGACTCCCCCCACGGTAGCGAAGGTGAAGAACGGAAAGAGATTCAGGAGGTCGGCGGCGACGACGCCCGCGAAACTCTCCTGGAAGTTGGCGCGCTCGTCCGACGAGAGGACGAGGGCGATGAACGGACCCCCGCCGGCCTTACCGAACGGGGTCGCGTAGTCGGCGAACGTCGCCGCGAAGTAGGTGACGACGAGCGACCGAAACGGAATTCGAACGCCGACGGCCGAGAGAACGATGTGCCACGCCTTCGACCAGATGACGAGGCTGACGACGCTCGACGCGCACCCGACGACGATCCACCTCCAGTCGGCCTCCGCGAACGCCTGCTGTATCGCTCCCCACCCGACGACCCGACCGAATAGATACAGAAGTAACCCAGCGACCGCGAAGCCGACGAGCACCTTCGCCACCGTACGACTTCCCACCGCAGTTTTAGTTCCTGACATGAATCCCTGTTTTCGGTTCACCCTACGGCACTGCTAGTTCTCACGGGAATCCTAGTCGGGACCGACGGTTGTGTCTGTTGGCGTCGGAAACGCGTCCGAAGAATCAGGCCGCGGTCTCGAACGCCTCGCGGAAGGCGCTCGCCTTATCTTTGATGTTCTGCGCGCCGGCTTCCAGCGCGTCGAGGGGGTCTATGCCGATTTCGGTTTTGAGACTGAGAATCGGGTCGGTCTGACCGCCGGACTGTTCGGGGTTCACGTCGTAGGTGGCCGCCGAGACGCCCTCGGTTTCGAGGAGCGCACCCTTGAGCACGTTCATGAACGTGTGGTTCTCGCCCCCGATTTCTATCTGGAGTTCGGTGTCGCTCTTCTCGATAACCCGCAGTTCCATACTCACGAATTCTGCGTTGTCGCGTTTCAATCTTGCGAAGCGTGCGTTTCGGGCGGTTTCGTGATCCGGGATGTCGCCGTAGTACCGTCGCTCGTCAGCGCCGAAGGCTCCGCTGCGACGGCAATTGCTGGGACTTCGCGCATGCGGACGGTGAGCGCCGGTCGCGCGAACGAAAAGTAAATCGGCCGGTTCAGATGTTCATCTCCGCGCCGAAGTACAGCACGACGACGAGGAAGATCCAGACCGCGTCCACGAAGTGCCAGTACATTGAAACCGTCGTGACCGAGAGGTGTCGGTCGGCGGAGTACTGTCCGTAGAGCGCGCGCACGAAGACGATGCCGATGAGCACCGCGCCCATGGAGACGTGCAGGCCGTGCAGTCCCGTCAGGCCAAAGAACGCGCTGTTGAACACGCCGCCCGTGAACGTGAAGTGGTGTCCGTGGATGAACTCGTAGTACTCCAGAACCTGGCCGCCGATGAACACGATACCCAACAGGAGCGTCGCGCCCATTCCGGCGAGGAACCGACTCCGATTGTTCTTTCGGAGTTCGACTTCAGCCCAGTGGAGCGTGATACTGCTCGCTATCAGCAGCGCGGTGTTGATGAGCACGAGCGAGGTCGTCAGTTCAGGAAGCGAATCACCCGCCGGAGGCCACGCTCCCGTGCGGATGAAGAAGTAGTAGACGAACCCCGCGCCGAACGTGGCCACTTCCGACCCGAGGAACGCGATCATGCCCCAGCGGAGCGCGTTCGCGCCGGATTCGTGCGCATCTCTGCTCCAGAAGTGCTTGACGAAGGCGTGATACACCCAGCCGTACAGGCCTGCGAGGAAGACGACGGTGCTGGCGATGAACACCGCCGGGCCAATCGTCGGGCCGACGAGATTGTTTCCTCCGTGTCCGAGGATGAACAGCGCGGCACCGACGTAGAATCCGGCGCCGCCGATAGCGGTGACGAAGGGCCACCACGACGCCTCGCCGAAGCCCTTCGGCCAGTCCTCGACGGCCGGGAGGTGGTGGCCGTGCTCCTCTGTCGAATCGTCCGTTACCGTCATACTGAGACGGTTACCGTCCGACCACTAAAAATGCACCCAAAAGCCTCCGCTGTCTCAAACGTTCGCGCCGCGTCGGATGAAGTGGTTGTATCGCTGACGTATCCCACGATTGAAGGGAGAAAAGTCGGTCTCAGGCCGAGCTGTTGTTGCCGCCCGAACTCCCGTTACCTGAACTACTGTTGCCGGCCGAACTACTGTTATTACCGCCGCTCTGCTGGCCCTGATACCCCGGCTGGTTCTGGAGCCACTGCTGATACTCGGATTGATTGACGACCTTGACGGTGCCGAGCATACTGGAGTGGCCCACTCCACAGTACTCCGCGCAGTAGAGCTGATACGTTCCTTCCTCCGTGGCCCTCGTCTTGATGACGTTGTGCTGGTTCGGGATGGCATCCTGTTTCAGCCCGAGTTGGGGGACGTGGAACGCGTGAAGCCAGTCCTTGGAGGTGACGTTGAAGTAGACCGGGCGGTTCTTCGGGATGACCGCGTTCGTGGAGGCCGAGACGTTCTGACCTTTGTAGTTGAACGTCCACGCGTACCGCTCGGCGACCACTTCTATCTCGACCGCGTTCTTCTCCACGTTCTGCGCCTGCTCCGGCGTCGTCGTGACGTACTCGTTCGCCATCACGCCGTAGGAGGCGTAGCCGACGAACAGCAGGACGATGGCGGTGGCGACCGTCCACGTGATTTCGAGTCGTCGGTTCTCCTTCGTCGGGAGCGGGTTCTCGTTGTTGCGGAACTTCCACACGGTGTAGATGAGGATGCCCTCGACCAACACCGTGATGGGAATCGCGGCGTACAGCAACTGGGTGTTGAGCGTCCGGATGAGTTCCTCGGTCGTCGAGTCGTACCCCTGCGCGAGCGCGGGGTCTACCGCGACCGCGAGGAGGGCCGCGCCGAGCACCGAAACGAACGCTATCCGCTTCGAATCCATACTACCTTAGGCTTGGGAAGTGCTCCATAAATATGTGCTGTCTTCGTCTTCGGGGGAAGTCGGATGGCCTAAGTACGCGGGAAGGCAACCGTCGTACAACGGTGGCATCGCAGGATATTCCCTCGGGTCGGTTCGAACGCGCGCTGACGGCAACAGCAGTCGGCGTCTACTTGCTGGTCGTCGTTGGTGCGACCACGTCGCTGACGGACGCGGCAGCGGCCTGCCCGACGTGGCCCGCCTGTAACGGCCACTGGGTCGTCTCCTTCGACGACCCGAAACTCGCCATCGCATGGGGTCACCGCGTCGTCGCGCTCGCCGTCGGTCTGCTCCTCGCCGTCACGACGCTCTTCGCGTGGCTGCGCGACTCGCGACCGCGGGTTCGAGCGACCCTCTCGATCGCCGCGGTGCTCTACCCGGTGCAGATCGGACTCGGCGCGCTCGCGGCGACGACGGCCACGACCGCGTCGTTCGCCGCCGTCCACCTCGTCGTCGGGATGACGATCTTCGCGGGCTGCGTGCTCGCGCTCGCGTGGACGCTCGAACCCGCGGAGCGGGACGCCCCGGTCGAGACGAGCATCCGGCCCGCGGGGGTGCCCGCGACGCCGGACGAAGGGCGGACCTCGCCCGGCCCGAAAGCGACCGCCTACGCCTACTTTCAACTGATGAAGCCGCGACTGATGTGGCTCCTGTGTCTCGTCGCGTCCGCCGGGATGGCGCTCGCGGCGGGGCCGAACCTCGAAGTGGGAACCGTCGTCGCCACGCTCACGGGCGGTGTCCTCTCCATCGGCGCGAGCGGGACGTTCAACCACGTCCTCGAACGCGACGTCGATAAGCGGATGTCCAGAACGGCCGACCGACCGGCGGCGACGGCGCAGATTCCGGTTCGGAACGCGGTCGCCTTCGGACTCCTGTTGGCTGTGGCCTCCCTCGCCGTCTTCCTCTCGGTGAACCTCCTCGTCGCGGTGCTGGGGCTGACGGCCATCGTCTACTACAGCGTCGTCTACACCCTCCTGTTGAAGCCGAACACGGTGCAGAACACGGTCATCGGCGGCTTTGCGGGGTCGCTTCCGGCGCTCATCGGCTGGGCCGCCGTCACCGACGGCGTCGGCTTGCCCGCGCTGGTGCTCGCCGGGGTCATCTTCCTCTGGACGCCGGCGCACTTCTACAATCTCGCGCTCGCGTACAAGGACGACTACGCGCGCGGGGGCTTCCCGATGATGCCGGTCGTCCGCGGCGAGGTCGAGACTCGGAAACACATCATGTTGTGGCTCGGGGCGACGCTCCTCGCGGCGGGCGCGCTCGCCACGGTGACGACGCTCGGGTGGCTGTACGCCCTCACGACGCTCGTCTTCGGAGCCGTTTTCCTCGCGGCGGTCGTCAAACTACACCACGACCGCGACGAACGGGCGGCGTTCCGTTCGTTCCACGCCTCGAACGCCTACCTCGGGGCGCTCCTCGTCGCCATCGTGGTCGACGCACTCGCACTATGAGCACGCAAATCGCGCGATTTCGACCGAGCGGAGAAACCCTACTGTGGGGAGCGGCCCTGCTCAACGCCGAGTTCCTCTTGCTTTTGTTGTACTTTTCCGTCTCCAACCAAGCCGGCGGCGACCTCCGCTACCTCCTCTACCCCTTCGTCTGGATAAACGTCGCGCTGTTCGCGGTGTGGGGAACGAACCCCGTCGCTGAGAGCGACCGCGACCGAGTCCTGGGAATCGTCGTCGCCGCGGGCTACTTCCTCGTCCTCGGCTACGTCGGCGGACTGTTCGGCCCCGGCCACTCGATGCCCGGAATGTCGGCCGGTAACTTCCGAATTGCGTGGCTTCCGCCGGGGTGGGGTCCGGCCCTGCTCTATAACGGCGACCTGCTTCGCCTCTCGATCCTCCCGTTCAAGCTGATCGGCTATCTCGCCCTCGCGTACCTCGTCTACGCCACCGTGCTCGACGCCGCGGGGTCCGTCGTCGCCGGACTCCTCGGCCTGTTCTCGTGCGTAAGTTGCACGTTCCCCGTCGTCGCCTCCGTCGTCACCGGTATCGCGGGTGCGGGAACGGGACTCGCCGCGACGGTTTCGTCCGGTTCCTACGACATCTCGACGGTCGTGTTCGTCGTGACCGTCGCGCTGCTCTACTGGCGACCGACGATTCGATAATCGAAGCAGTGATTGTTCTCGGTTGATATTTTTCGGTCGAATGAACTGGGAAGCCGACAGAACCCTTCGACTTCGGATGGCGCTCGCGCTCTGTCTCGTCGCCGTCCTTCCGTTCGAGTTCGTCGCCCCCTCCTCGTCCTCGTCGGTGTCGCGTTTCCGCACGTCGTGACGGGTTCGAACCTCCGGCTCGGACTCGGGATGATCGTCGTCGGAACGCCGCTCTTGCTCGGATTTCTGTACGTCGTCGGCAAGTGCGCGACGCTTCGGTCGGTCGGTGTGCGCCGGGTCGGACGGGACGAAGCGCCCGTCGTTTCAAAGTTCTTCATCAGTCGGACGAGCGTCGCAAGTCGATACAGGTGACGGCGTTTGGAAAAGTCGTAATCTCGGGCGAGCGAGTTCGTCCGACTGTACCCTCGTACAGTCGTTCGCAGAGTCGTCCGTAGCGGTGGCGACTTTCAGCACGATCCTCTCCGTCTCGGTCGCCTGAGATTTTCCTCGGTTTGGCGTTCCACGGAGAGCGAGTAGACTGCGTTCTTTCCGTGCTCGGTCGGTTCCAGGTCGTCGATTCGCGCGTTCGGGAACGCCGTCGCGGATTTCGCCGTCGGAAAGCGGGTCGTCCGACGAACCGTCTCGTCCGTCGGAACTCTCTCCTGTCATTCGCGTTTCGAGCGACGGGAAGTTCACCCATATACTTTCCCGGACGCCGAATCGAACCCCTTACCTGCGGACGAGGGTAAGTTTCGAGCATGACCGACGCACTCGTCGCCGAGAACCTTCGACGGCGATACGGCGACACCGTGGCGCTCGACGGCGTCTCGCTCTCTGTCGGCGCGGGCGAGGTGTTCGCGCTCATCGGCCCGAACGGCGCGGGGAAGACGACGCTCGTTCGGTCGCTCACCGGGACGACGACGCCCGACGAGGGAGAGGTGTCCGTCCTCGGCGTGCCGCCAGCCGAGGTGGACAAATCGCGGGTCGGTCTGCTCCCGCAGTCGTTCGACCCGCCCGCACGTCTCTCGGCGCGGGAACTCGTGCGGTACTATGCGGGGCTGTACGACGACGCCCGCGACCCGGACGAAGCACTGGCGGAAGTCGGACTGGCGGACGCCGGAGATACGTGGTACGAGAACCTCTCCGGCGGGCAACGGCGTCGCGCCTGTGTGGCGGCGACGCTGGTCAACGACCCCGACGTGCTCTTTCTCGACGAACCGACCACGGGCATCGACCCCGCGGGACGACGCGCGCTCTGGTCGCTCGTCGAGACGCTCGCGGACGGCGGAACGACCGTCTTCCTGACGACGCACTACATGGCGGAGGCCGAACGACTCGCCGACCGGGTCGGTCTGCTCGCCGACGGCGAACTCGTCGCCGTCGGCACGCCGGAATCGCTCGTCGCGGATCACGGCGGGGAGAGTCGTCTCGTCGTGGAGACCGAGGCGTCGCGCACCGCGGTCGAGACTCGGTTCACCGTCGAAGAGACCGAAACCGGCCTCGTCTTCGACGGGGTCACCCCGGCCGACATCGGTGCGGTGGTGTCGGAGCTGAACGACCGCGGTATCGAGTACGAGGCGCTGACGTGGACCGAACCCGACTTGGAGGACGCGTACCTCCGATTGACGGGCGCGTCGCTCGGCCCGGAAGCGACGCGAGAAGCGAGCCAGACCGCCGTCGCGGAGGGTGAGCGATGACCGGAGCGACGACTGCGACGCGGCGAGTTCGCGCGGAGGCGGGCGCGGCGTGGCGGTCGTTCCTCCGGCGGCGCACCGCCGTCTTCTTCACGTTCTTCTTCCCGGTCATCCTCATCCTCATCTTCGCGGTGCTCGTGCAGACGAACCCCGGCGACAGCGGTTCGGGCGGCGGTCTCTTCGCGGAGCCGCCCGCGTACTACCTGCCGGGCTACCTCGCGGTCGTCGTGCTGTTCACGCCGCTCTCGCGGGTCGGCAGTTCCGTCTCTCGTCACCGCGAGTCCAACCGCTACGAGAAACTGGCGACGACGCCGCTCACGCGCGCCGAGTGGTTGCTGGCGCACACTCTCGTCAACGTCGTCATCATCGGACTGGCGGGTCTAATCATCCTCGCGCTGATGGCGCTCGTGACGAACGCGGGCGTCTCGTTCGCGGCGTTGCCGCTCGTCGCCGTTTTCGTCGCGCTAGCGGTCGCGCTGTTCTGCGGCGTCGGCGCGCTCCTCGGTAGTTTCGCGGGGTCGCAGGACGGCGTCATCGCGGCGAGCAACGCGATCGCCCTCCCGCTCCTCTTTCTCTCGAATACGTTCGTCACGCCGGAGCTCCTGCCGGCGTGGTTCCGGCCGGTGATGAATCTCTCGCCCCTGACCTACTTCGCCCGCGGCGTACGGGAACTGACCTACGACGCACCCTCCACCGCCGTCGTCAGTGGTTCGAATCCCCTCGGCGGGTGGGAAATCAACCTCCTCGTCCTCGCGGTGCTCGCGGTCGCCTTCTTCGTCGCCGGGGCGCGTGCGATTCCGCGAACCGACTGATTCGGCCCGTCTGATTTCGACGGAATCGTATCCGGAACGAATATTACAAGCCGGCGTCACTTTCCCGCATGGTTGGTCGCCCCTCTTCGCAATCGAACACCCGTCGATGGCATCGGCTCGTCGAACACTACACGCCGGACGGTGCCCTCGGGAGAGTCCTCCTCGCGGCGGCATCTGGGTCGGTCAGCGGGTTCGCCTTGCTCGCAACGCTCTTCAGTATCGCCGAGCCCGACCTGCTTCTGTTCGTCCTCTTTCCACTCTGGGCGGGACTCTGTCTCGGAACCGCCGTCCTGACCGTCGTCGCGCTCTGGCCGGTGTATCTCTCCCTCATCGGAAACGTGGCGTCGGCGAAGGATTATCCGCGAACCTCGTCCCCGTCCTCGTCGTCGGACGGGAGCGACGAAACCGACCCGATTGAAACCGACAGCGTTCCTCACTCTGTTCGAACGCGCCACGTATCCCGCATCGAGCGAGACGACGCCGGCGGCGGGTTTAAAATTAGGGAAGTTTCTCACATCGTGACGTGCGTCCAGCCGTAGGTGTGGTTCAACATCACGTAGGTGACGACGCCCAGCACGAGCGAGAGAATCCACGCCGAGGCCGCGATTCGACCCACCCTCGCGTGCGACGTGCTCCGCAGTTCGGCGGGCGTGTGGGTCAGACCGAGCACGAGGGCGTACAGCACGACCGGAACCGAGACGACCGAGAGCACGATGTGTATCGCCAACATGGCGATGTAGGCGTAGTAGACGAGTCCCGGCGCGAGGTCGATGTGTTTCTCTCCACCGCCGCCGACCTTCGTAAGGTAGAGCGCGAGGAAGACGAGGATGAGGGCGAACGCGGTGAGCATGGCGACCCGGTGCTTTCGAACGTCGCCCTTGCGAATCCAGTACCAGCCGAGGACGAGCGAGACGGTCGCCGCGCTGTTGACGACCGCGATGGCGTCCGAGAGCAGATTGATTGTTTCGATGCCGATCTCCGGATAGATGGGGAGGACGCCCGCGAACGTTCCGAGCACGAGTACGTACCCGACCGCCGAGAGCACTGCCGTCACCTTCGCCGGACTCTCCCGTGCGCGCTGTCGCGCGGTCGCCGTGGCCATGCGCGGGAGTAGGGAGTGGTGTGGTAAGGTGCCTTCGTTTCTCCTTCGACGTTCCCGACTCGCCGACTATCAACTCGACCACCGCCGACGCAACCGCAGAAATCGTAGAGCCAAAAACCGCAACCGCACCGCATCAGCCACACCCTCCCCAACCGATTCCTTCGCTCCCTATCGGTCGCTCCGTCATCCCTCGTGCGAGCGTCTGGCGGCTCGGCCGACCGCCGGCCTCGCCGCCGCGCCAGCGCGCGCCGAGGTAACATTGTCGAACTCGCGTCCCTCGATAGTTCGTCCAGCCGGTGTGCAACGTCGGCCGTCTCGCCTATCTATCACAACTTGAGTTGCCTATTTTCAACTGTGATTTCACACGTATTTCCGTTAAAGTGAAACCCGGACGCGGGGAAGGGTGGAGTATGAGCGCAGATCAGGAACAGCAGTCGATTCGCTGCCTCGTCGCCAAGGTCGGTCTAGACGGTCACGACCGCGGGGCGCATGTCATCGCCCGCGCCTTCCGCGACGCGGGATTCGAAGTCGTCTACTCAGGTCTCCACAACGCCCCCGACGAGATCGTGCAGGCCGCCGTACAGGAGGACGTGAACGTCCTTGGGATCTCCATTCTCTCCGGAGCGCACAACACCCTCATCCCCAAGATAGTCGACGGGCTGAAAGAGTACGACGCCTTCGAAGACACCCTCATCCTCGTCGGCGGCGTCGTGCCGGACGACGACAAGGCGAAACTCAAGGAACTCGGTGTCGCGGAGGTGTTCGGTCCGGGCACGCCGATGGAAGAGACTATCCGATTCGTCCGCGAAAACGCGCCCGAACGATGAGCGCGAAGCACGCGGAGTTGCTGGACGACCTCCTCGCTGGAAAGCACCGGGCGTTGGCGCGCGTCATCACGAAGATAGAGAACCGCGATTCCGGCTACCGAGAACTCGTTTCGGAACTGCACGACCACACCGGCGACGCCGAGGTTATCGGCATCACCGGCAGTCCCGGCGCGGGCAAATCGACGCTCGTGGACAAGGTGGCGAACCGCTACCGCGAGCGCGGCGAGACGGTCGGCGTCATCGCCATCGACCCCTCCTCGCCGTTCACCGGCGGCGCGGTGCTCGGCGACCGCATCCGGATGGCGAGCAACGTCGGCGATATGGACGTGTTTTTCCGGTCAATGAGCGCCCGCGGCAGCCTCGGCGGCCTCTCCACCGCGACGACGGACGCCGTGAAGGCGCTCGACGCCTTCGGCAAGGACAAGGTGATAGTCGAGACGGTCGGTGCGGGACAGAACGAGATCGATATCGTGCGAACCGCCGACACGGTCGCGGTGCTGGTGCCTCCGGAGAGCGGCGACGCCGTCCAGATGCTCAAGGCGGGCATCCTCGAAATCGCCGACGTGTTCGCGGTGAACAAGGCCGACCTCCCCGGCGCAGATCGGGCGGTACAGGAACTCACGGAGATGATAGAGATGCGCGGCCACCAGCCCACGCTCGAATTCGCCGACGGCGTGGAGGGGTACGACTGGACGCCCCGCGTCGTCGAGACGGTCGCGAAAGACGGCGAGGGCGTCACCGAGTTCGTGAGCGTGCTGGACGAGCACCACGATCTGCTCGAATCGACGGGAATGCTGGAAGCGAAGGCACGAACCCGCTACGCCGAGGAGATTCGAACGCTTCTGCGCGAGGATGTAAACGAACTCGTCGCAGAGGAGATCGAGGCTCAGGACGGGATGCGGGAGTTGGTCGACAGCGTGCTCGAACGCGAAACCGACCCCTACTCCGTGGCCGACGAAATAATCACGCCGATCGAAGACTGCCTACACGACTGATTTTTGGCATAACCGATAAACCCGTTCGCACCGCCTTGGTACGTATGAAACTTCGTCGACTCGCCACGGCCACCGCGGGCGGGCTGGGACTCGCCGCGCTCGCCAATCGGACGCTAGCTCGGCAGGTGGAACCACTCGACCCGCCGCTGTCGGGGGAGCAGGGAACCTACCACTGGCGCGGGTTCGACGTGGCCTACACCGAAGCGGGCGACCCGAACGACCCGGACGTGCTCTTGCTGCACGGCATCCACGCCGCCGCCTCGAACAAGGAGTTCGACAAGATCTTCGAGCAGCTCTCGACGCAGTATCACGTCCTCGCACCCGACTTCCCCGGTTTCGGTCGCTCGTCGCGCCCGCCGGTCGAGTATTCGGCGTCGCTGTACACCGCCTTCGTCGTGGACTTCGCCGAGGACATGACCGACGACGCCATCTGCCTCGCGTCGTCGCTCTCCGGAGCCTACGCGACGCTCGCGCAGAACGAAACGGGGGCGTTCTCTCGGCTGGAACTCATCTGCCCAACCGCCGACACCGGTTCGCGGCGGTCGTGGCTTCGGGCGCTCTTTCGCGCTCCGGTCGTCGGCACCGCACTGTTCAACGCCCTCGCCAGCAAACGCTCGATTCGGCGGTTCAACGAGCGCGACGGCTACTTCAGCGAGGCGTCATACACGGAGCGCGACGTGGAGTTCGAGTGGCAGACCGCGCATCAGCCCGGCGCCCGGTTCGCGCCCGCGTCGTTCGTGGCGAACTACCTTGACCCCGACGTCGATCTCGGCGAGGAGCTAGCGCGAGCGGACGTGCCGGTGACCCTCGTCTGGGGGCGGGAAGCGAAGGTCACGCCGCTAGAAGACGGCCAGAAGCTCGCGGACCAAGGAGATACGCGGCTCATCGTCTTCGACGAAGCGCGACTCCTCCCGCACGTCGAACATCCCGGCCCGTTCTTGGAAGTGCTGTTCGACGAGCTAACGGCGCTCGAACAGCAATAATCGTTCGCCCGCCGTCTCCGTCTCACCCACGGCCGCGGCGACCTTCGTGCCGACTCCTACGTCGTCGTTCGCCACGCCGGTCAGTCGAACCGGGCCGAAGTCGGCGATGGCGGTCGTGTAGGGCACGTCGTCCGCGAACGACGGCGCGGCGACGTGGACGACGGTGTACGTCTCTATCTCGCCCGTCTCGGGCAGCGTCGTCTCTTCGAGGTCGGTCGCGCCGCACCGGGGGCAGACTCGACGCGGCGGGAGCGAGCCGTGACCGTTCTCGCATTCCAGGTAGTAACTCTCGCCCTCGGCGACGGCGTCAAGCCACTCGTCGTAGCCCGTGTTAGCGTGGTCGCTCATTCTTCCACCTCCAGAGCACAGCTCTGGCGTACTCTCGTTCGCTCGCAGTGCTCGTTCACGAGACCACCTCCAGCACGTGGACGGTGGCGCTGGCGACGGTACCACCCGCGTTGTGAGCGACGCCGACAGTTGCGTCCGGCACGGTGTCGCTGTTCGGGTGGTCGCCGCGCAGGAGGCGCGTCAACTCCGCGAGTTGGCTCGTCCCCGTCGCGCCGACCGGGTGGCCCTTCGCCTTCAGGCCGCCGGAGAGGTTGACCGGGCGCTCGCCGTCGCGGGTCGTCTCGCCGCGCCGTGCCGCGCCGATTCCTTCGCCGGGCGCGTAGAAGTCGAGGGCTTCGAGCGCGAGGACTTCGGCGATAGTGAAACAGTCGTGCACCTCGGCCACGTCCACGTTCGTCGCGTCGATGCCCGCCTCGGCGTAGGCCTCTTCGGCGGCCTCCTCGGCGGCCGGCGAGCGGGCGAGATACTCCCGACCGTGGAGAGCCATGCGGTCGCCGCCTTGTCCGGTGCCCGTGATGGACACCGGCGCGTCGAGTCCGTGTTCTGCAGCGAACTCGTCGCTGACGAGCACGGCGGCTGACGCCCCGTCGGTGATGGGGCAGGCGTCGAACAGCCCGAGCGGTTCCGCGATCATCGGGGCGTCGAGCGCCTGCTCCACGCTGATCTCCTTCTGGAACTGGGCGTGTTCGTTCGGCAGGGCGTGCTCGTGGTTCTTGACCGCGACGTGGGCCAAATCCTCGTGCGAACCGCCGTATCGCTCGAAGTAGGCGCGAGCCATCAGCGCGTAGGCACCGGGGAAGGTCATTCCGGCCCGAACCTCGTATAGGTCGTCCGCGGCGATGGCGAGGGCTTCGGTGGTTCTGGCGGTTCCGAGGTTGTTCATACGCTCCGCGCCGCCGACTAGCAGGGCGTCGGCTTCGCCGTTGCGGATGTCCTTGACGGCCTGCCGGATCGCCACGCCACTGGAGGCGCACGCGCTCTCGTAACGCGTGGCGGGCGCGCGAACCCCCGCGGCCTCGGCCATTAGCGGCCCTTGGTGGCCCTGGTGTTCGGCCAACTCGCCCATGAAGTTGCCGTAGTAGAGTCCTTCGATGTCCTCACGGGAGACGTTGCCGTCGGCGAACGCCGTCGCGCTCGCCTCGGCGAAGAGGTCTCTCCCCGTTCGCTCGGGATGCTTCCCGAAGTGGGTCAACCCGACTCCCGCAATCCGAACGCCTGTCATACCCGTAGTTACGGGTGGCAGAGTTAAGTAAGCCACTCCTTTCAAACTCGAGAGACGGGAACCCACTCGGCGGCCGATAGAACGACGAAAATGCGTACCTCTTGGAAACTCGAGAACGAAAACGTCGGGGGAGAAATCGACCGGCGAGTTACGACACCGCGACTTCGTCAGCGTGTTTGATGACCTCGACGGTCTCGGCGTCGACGACCTCGGTGTCGAGCCAGTGGGGAACGTAGTTTCGAGCCTCGAAATCGTCGCGTTCGTCTTCGCCGCCGATGACGCACCAGAGCTGAGGTTCGTCCGGACCGTGCCAGTCGCCCTGCCGAGTGACGGAGAAGCAGACGACCTCGGCACCGTCGTGTTCGATGATGGCGTTCTTGCGAATGCCGGGGTCGCCGTGGATGATGAGCCGCTTCATACACAGGGGTTCGGAAGGCGGTCAATTAAGCGCTTCGCAACCGCCTTAGCCGTACGAGGAATCGTTGGCCATGTGGTAGACGACGTCGTCCGCGCAGTTGGCCATGTACCCCGAGTGGTTCGAACCGACCTGCGAGGTCACGTCGTTCTCGACGTAGTTGCTCGGAACCGTGCCGTCCTCGTAGCCCGTCTCGCCGAGCGCGCGGTCGGCTTCGCGCGGCCAGTAGAGGTTCTGGAGCGTGCTGTCGTCGTCGCTATGGTAGTTGAACGTCGCCGACGTCTCGTTCAGGATGGCGTAGTAGGTCTTCGGCCACTCCTTGGTCGGCGCTTCGTTGTCCTGCGCCGCGCCGAGGAAGTGGACGCTGGCGAATCGAAGGTAGCCGTCGTCCCAGTAGGAATTCGTATCGAGTATCCGGAGCGCGTTCAAGACAACCTGCGCGCCGAGTGAGTGGCAGGTGAGTCGGAGGTCGCCGTTCGGGCATGCGTACTTGTAGTCGAGAGCGAACTGCGCGAGCGCGTACCCGTTCTTCTGGGCGATCTCCTGCCCGGTGCCGAAGCCGCCCCAATCGCCGGGATCGTACTTGTCCGGGGCGTTCGAATCCCACGAAAATCCGGCGACTTCGCCGCCGTATCCGACGCTCGTCAGGTTGTGGTAGGCTTCGTCGAAGTTGTTCAGCGCACCCTGTCGGTCGTTGTCGTATCCGTGGACGTGCACGGTCAGTTCACCGGTACAGCCGGTGTCGACGCCGGGGACGCTCCCGTCAGTATCATAATCGGTCTGCGCATACCCGGCGTTGAGGTCACCCGAGCTGTTGTAGTGACCCCTCGTCGAGATGACCGAGTAGCCGTGGGCCGACGCGAGACCGGCGGTTCCGAGAACGCTGAGTCCGGTCGTTGCTGCTGCTGTGCCGCGGAGATATCGTCTGCGGGTAAATCGTTTCATTTCGTATCGGTCGCTAGTCCGCGCGTTCGTGAAATCGGGACTGACGTACGCCGTCAGTCGTAGGACGGCACGTTGTTCATGTGGTAGACTATCTCGTCGCCGAGGTGGTCGAGGTAGCCCGAGTGGTCGTGACCCACCTGCGAGGTGGCGTCGAACTCGTTGTAGTTCGGCGCGGGCGTGTTACCGCTCTCGTAGCCCGTCTCGCCGAGGGCTTGGTCGAATTCGTAGGAGTTGTATATCCACTGGAGCACGTCGTCCTCGTGGCTGTGGTAGTTGAACGTCGCCGCCGTCTCGTTGGCGATGGCGTAGTAGGTGTTCGACGACTCTTGGGTCGGTTTCTCGTTGTCGGTTGCGCCGCCGAGGATGTGCGTCGAGTACACCTGGTGGCCCTGATTATCCCACCACGAAGTCACGTCGAGCGAGCGGAGCGAACTCAACAGCACCTGCGCGCCGAGCGAGTGACTGGCGAATCGGAGCGTCGCGTTCGGACAGTAGTATTTGAAATCGACCGCGAACTGCGCGAGTTTCTGCCCGTTCTCCTGCGCGACGGTCTGGGCCGTCCCCCAGCCATAGTCCGCGTCGCCGCTTCCGGCGTCGTTGTCCCACGAGTAGCCGACGAGCGTTCCGCCGTACCCCGCGTTTGCGAGCGTGTTCTTCGCGTCGAGGAACTTGTCCTTCGCGTCCTGCTCGGGGTTGTCGCCCTTCTTGTGCCAGCCGTGGATGAACACGGTCAGGTCGTTTACGCAGGAAGTGTCGACGCCTGGCACGTCGCCTGTCGTGTCGTAACTCGTCTGCGTCTCGCCCGCGGCGAGGCTACCGTCGTCGTTGTAGTGGCCGCGCGTGGAGACGATGGGAATGCCGTATCGCTCCGCGTTGGCGGTGCCGATGCCGAGCGTCGCCAGTCCGGTCGCGGCGACGCCCGTTCGCTCGAGAAACCGTCGTCGGTTAACGTCTACCATGGGTGGTACGAAGTATGTTTCGGACCGCTACTACTTCAAAATTTTTATTTCGGATATAGGATAAAATATCTCAGAACGAGACGATATATAGGTGTTGCTCGGAGTAGTCGTCCGAAGCAGTCGTGCGATCCCACCGCCGGACGCGAAACCAAACGGGTTTTAAGTCCCGGTCTACAAACTCTCCGTAAGGTCGATATCTATGCAGATGCCACGTCGATTTAACACGTATTGTCCGCACTGTCACGAACACCAAGAACACGAGGTCGAGAAGGTTCGAACCGGCCGCCGAACGGGCATGAAGTGGAACGCCCGCCAGCAGAAGCGCGGCAAGGCCGTCATCGGTAACGCCGGTGGCTTCTCGAAGGTGCCCGGCGGAGACAAGCCGACGAAGAAGACCGACCTCAAATACCGCTGTAGCGAGTGCGGCAAGGCCCACCTCCGCAAAGGATGGCGCGCCGGCCGACTCGAATTCCAGGAGTAACACCATGGCAGGAAACTTCTACACCGTTCAGTGTCCGGACTGCGAGAACGAACAGACCCTCTTCGGGAAAGCCGCGACCGAGGTCAACTGCGTCGTCTGCGGGCACCGACTCGCCTCGCCGACCGGCGGTGAGGCCGAAATCGACGGCGACGTCGTAGAAACGATTCAATCCCGATGAAGTACAGTGGCTGGCCGGAAATTGGCGAACTCGTCGTCGGGAAAGTCGACGAGATAGAGGACTTCGGGGTGTTCATCGACCTCGAGGAGTACGAGGACAAACGCGGTCTCGTCCACGTCAGCGAAGTCGCCAGCGGGTGGATAAAGAATGTCCGCGACCACGTCAACGAGGGCCAGACGGTCGTCTGTAAGGTGCTCGACGTGGACGAGGGGTCACAGCAGATAGACCTCTCTATCAAGGATGTCAACGAACACCAGCGCAGCGACAAGATACAAGACTGGAAGAATGAGCAGAAAGCCGACAAGTGGATGTCCCTCGCGTTCGGCGAGGAGATGACCGACGAGCAGTACACGGACGTCGCCAACGAACTCCTCGCTGAGTTCGGCAGCATCTATGACGGCTTCGAACAGGCGGCCATCCACGGACCGGAGGCGCTCGCCGACACCGACCTCTCGGACGAAGAGATCGATTCGTTGGTCGAGACCGCCCGAGAGAACGTCTCGGTACCCTACGTCAACGTCACCGGCTACGTCGACCTCAGGAATCCGGGGAAAGACGGCGTCGACGCCATCAAGGAGGCGCTGAAAGCCGCCGAAGGAAACGGTGACATCCCCGAGGAGATCGAACTCGCCGTGACGTACGTCGGTGCGCCCGAGTACCGGATTCGGGTCAAGGCACCGAACTACAAGACCGCCGAGGCGCAACTGGAACAGAGCGCCGCCCGCGCCGAGGCCGTCATGGAGGAGGTCGGCGGTACCGCCGCCTTCCACCGCGACCGCCACACCGACGACGAATGAAATCCGACATCCGGGTGTGTTCCGCGTGGGAGGCGGAGCACGACCGCCCGGTGTACACCCTTTCTTCTACCTGTCCGGAGTGCGGAGCCGAGGCCGTAAACAGCGCCCCTGCCCCGTTCGACCCGGACGACCCCTACGGCGAGTACCGACGCGCTCTTAAGCGGCGCGCCCGCGAATAAGCCACATGGACGAAGTTGATATCGAGATCGTCGCAAATCCGGACGTAGAAGCCCCGATACTCATCGAAGGGCTACCAGGCGTCGGCCACGTCGGCAAACTCGTCACCGAACACCTCCTCGAAGAGAAGGAGTGCGAACTCGTCCGGCGGGTGTACTCCGAGCACCTACCACCGCAGGTGAGCGTCGGCGACGACGGGACGACCGAACTGGTCTGCGTCGAACTCCACGCCCTAACGCTCGACGGACAAGACGTACTCCTTTTGACCGGGGATTATCAGGCGCAGGACAACGTCGGTCACTACCGACTCACCGACGCTTTCCTCGACGTCGCCGAGGAGTTCGGCGTCGAGCGCGCGTTCGCCCTCGGCGGCGTGCCGACCGGCGAACTCATTGAGGAGTACGACGTGTTGGGCGCGGCGACGACATCCGAGTTCGTCGCGGAACTCGAAGACGTCGGCGTCGAATTCCGCGAGGACGAACCGGCGGGCGGCATCGTCGGCACGAGCGGTCTCCTGCTCGGTCTCGGCCAGCGCCGCGGCGTCGAAGTGGCCTGCCTGATGGGCGAAACGAGTGGCTACCTCGTCGACCCGAAGAGCGCGCAAGCGGTGCTCGAAATCTTACAGGAGCTGCTCGGATTCGAGGTGGACTTCGGCTCACTCGAAGACCGCGCGGAGGAGATGGAGGAAGTCGTCGGCAAGATAGAGGAGATGGAGTCACAGCAGGCCGCGATGCCGTCCGACGACGACCTCAGGTACATCGGCTAGAACAGCGCCTTTTCTTGTTCGCTGTAGATGTGGTAGAGCGCGGACAGGACGAAAAGCGCGAGGAAGAACCACGTCCAGAACTCGAAATCGAGTATCTCCACCGAGAAGAGGCTGAGCTTCGCCGCGAAGAGGACGACGAGTTCGAGTGCGCCGAGACCGAGGTAGTACGCCGCCCACGACACGTCGTGTTGCGGGACGACCTCCATGTACACTTCGACCTCTCGCACTCGGTCTTCGAGCGTAAGCTCTTTCGACCGTTGGTCGTACGCCACGATACCGAGATCGTCCAGTTTCGGGAGATGCGTCTGGTGGAGCGAGACGTAGACGCTCTTTCTGACGTTCCGCGGCGGCGGCGATTCGCTCGTCTCTAGCGTGGCGATGTGCTCCGAGAGATCGTCGACCGACAGCGAGCCTTCCGATTCCCGGAGGTATCGAAGCGTCTCACGTCGTCTGTCGTTCCGTAGGACGTTGTGAATCTCGCTCTCGTCGAGTTCTCGTCTGTCCTCCGGTTGAGTGAGTTTCATGATGGAGACATCGATGTTGATTCGACAGGGTTCGTTACTCATACACATCATAACCGACGGGTATTAAGTTTGCCATTATTTCAGGACGCCAACTCGGGAATGATTTGTCGGAGAGGGTGAATCGTAGTGAACCGAGTACAGGTCAGTTCGCTTCAGCGTTCTCGGCGGGAGTTTCTTTATTGTTGGTCTCCTACAGGAACACCATGCCCGACTGGCTGGTTCTGGGCCTGTGGTTGTCGGTGGCGGTGGCGGTGGTCATCACCGGGATATTTCTCGTCGGTGCGCGCCTGTTTCCTACTCGCCGAGCGACCAACGCCACCTACGTGTTCGGCGAGGGGAAACGCCGAACCGAGATCCGCCAGTATCTCCGCGCCATCGGCGAAGATTTCGCGGAAGACCACTTCGTCGCAGGCCAGCACGTCGCGTTCTACCTCCCGAAACGGGACGTCGCAATCACCTTCGACGCTCGGGCGTTCTTCCGCATCGAGAAATCAGAGACGTACGCCGTCCTCGTCGAACACGAGATGCCCGGCTACCACCTCGGCGACCGCCTCCCGTTCGAAACGCCAATACTGGACGACGAGCAGGAAGTCGATACCACGCGGGCCGCGTTCGCAGTTCTCGGAGTGCCGACCAACGCGACGCTCTCGGAGATCAAATCGGCCTACCGCGAAAAGGTGAAAGACGTGCATCCCGACCACGGCGGCACGCGGGAAGAGTTCCAGCGCGTCCGCGAAGCATACACGACCGCGAAGCGACGCGCTAGCTGACGTTCGCCACTTCGTACGCGACGCCCGCATCGCGGAGGGCGTCCGTCACCCTCCCTACGCTGTCGGCGGTCGCAACGATGACCACGTCGAGCCCGCGCTCCGCTCCCTCGGCGGCGACTTCGCCCGCCGCGAACGTCGTGTCCGGTTCGACGTTCGCGGCGCGAAGGGCGACGACGGCTTCGACGCCGGTCGCCGCGAGCACGTCGCCTCGTTCGCACGCCGCCGCCAGCGCGTCGGAATCGACCGCTCGACTCCCGCCGGAGCGAACCGGCGGAATCTGGTACACCGCCACCCGGCCTGGTTCGAGGTCGATGATGCCCTCGAACTCCGTGACGCCGACCTCCTCGCCCGCCTCCGCGTCGGTCGTGGCGATGCCGGTGGCCGGTCCCTCGTCGCTCGGTCGGGCGTGGAGCAGTCCACCCCGTAGCGAGAGCGTCACGGCCGACCCTTCCTCGACGTCGGTTATCGCTATCGCGGCGTCCTCGCCGACGTTCCCGAGGATGTCGTCGGTGACATGGTCGGCAAACCGGCGCACGTCAGTCGCCGACTGTAGGAGCCAATCGACCCCTTCTTTCGTCACGCTGTAGCGCGAGCGACCCTCCTTCTCAACGAGTTCGTCGTCGACGAGTCCCCGGATGTACTCGCTCACGGCCTGACTCGTGACGCCGACGGCATCCGCTATCTCGCCCTGGCTCACCGCCGGTTGGCGGTCCGCTATCTCGGAGAGGATGCGAAACCGGGTCGCGGCACGCTTGTCCTCCAGCACGTCGGCCATGTGCGAACAGTCGGGCGGAGCGATAAAAATACCAGCGGTGTTCCGCCGTCCTCCGGCAGTCCGGAAGAGCGTCAGGTCTATATTTTGGGACGACAACCCACGAACAGTGACCGCAGCACTCCCTGAAATCCTCCCCGACGTACCCCTCACCGCCCTTCCCGACGTACTCGCGTGGCTGGTCGTCGCCGCGTTCGTCGCAACCGCGGTGCTCGAACGGTTCGACCGCCGAACGGCCCGAACCGTCGGAGCCGGGGCGTGGGTGCTGTTCGGCGCGTTCTGGGGCGTCCTCTTCCCACGGTTCGCGTTCGAGATGAAGAGTTTCGTGGAAGGGGCGCTCAGCCTCGCGGCGGTGCCCCTCTGCGTCTACGCCGGGTACCAACTCTACGCAGGTCGAGACTCCCTGTTCGTGCTCTCCCGCGCCGTGGCGGCGATGGGCGTCATCTACCTCCCATTTACCGGCGTCGGCTTCCTCCGCGAGTGGCTGGTCGAGACGGTGAGTTACCAGACGAACGCCGTCATCGAACTGCTCGGCTACAACCCGGCGTTCACGACGGCGAAGAAGAACGGCTATCACAGCGCCTTCGTCTTCACCGACGACGTGGGCCACACCTACTACACGTACCTCGTGCTCGCCTGCACCGGCATCGGGAGCATGAGCATCTTCGGCGGCCTCATCGCGGCGGTGAAAGCGCCGCTCCGTCGGAAACTCCGAGCGTTCGTGATAGCCGTCTCCATCATCTGGGTGCTGAACGTCGTCCGCAACGTCTTCATCGCGCTGGCGTTCGGCAACCAGTGGTTCCAGTTCTTCGTCGGCCCCATCACGAATCTCGTCGGCTACAGCGACCCCGGGATGGTGTCGTTCTTCATCGCCGACCGCGTGCTCTCCCAACTGCTCGCGGTGGTCGCGTTGGTTGGCATCCTATGGCTGGTCGTCCGCGACCTGCCAGAACTGCTGACCGTCATCGAGGACGTGGCGTACCTCGTCACGGGCAAGGAGTACGACCTCTCCCGCACCATTGGCAGCGACGATAGTACCGCCCAAGGCGACGACGCCACGGTCAGGGCCGATGGAGGACGCTGAGTTCGCAGACCGGGCGGTGTACCTCCCCACAGCTGACGCGCTCGTTCTCGCGGACCTTCACGCCGGTAAGGACGCCACTTCCAGCGTCGAGCTCCCGCTCGGCGAGCGGCGCGACCTCACGACCCGATTCGAAGCACTGCTCGACCGATTCTCCCCGAGCGAAGCCGTCCTCGCGGGCGACGTGCTCCACGCGTTCGACCGACTGCCGGACGGCGTTTCGGAGACCGTCGCCGACCTCCGAACGCTCGCCGACGAGGCGGGCGCGGAACTCATCGCGGTTGAAGGCAACCATGATTCGATGCTCGCCGAACTGACCGACTGCCCCGACGAACACCGCCTCGCCGACGACACGCTGATCTGTCACGGCCACGCGGAACCCGAGGGAACCGCCCCGCGCTACGTCGTCGGCCACGACCATCCGGCCATCGAGATCGAGGGCAAACGGCGACCCTGCTACCTCTGGGGGGCGGGGACGTACCGCGGTTCGGACGTGCTCGTCCTCCCGGCGTTCACCCGACTCGCCAGCGGAACGGTGGTCAACGGGATGCGAGGAAGCGACTTCCAGACGCCGCTCGTCGCCAGTTCTGACCCGTTCCGCCCCATCGTCCGCGACGAGGAGGCAGACGAGACGTACCGATTTCCGTCGCTCGGAAAGTTTCGGGAGATGTTGTAAATTCTCACGGGAAGCGGTCGTATCGCTACCCTCTCGGTGCTAACGAACGAATATCCTCGGTGAACTGCGTCTCTTTGGATAGTTCGTCCATCGAGAACCACGCGGCCTCTTCGATCTTTTTCTTGCCCGTGCGCGCTCGCCCATCCACGCGCCGGGTGAGAAACCCGGCATGCAAAACGGGCGCGAGTACTGACTCTCCGTAGTCGAACTGGAGTGTCTCGGTGAACAGCAGGTTGGCCACCTCGCACTCGATTCCCGTCTCGTCGCGCGTCTCGCGCTCGGCGGTTTCGGCGACTGTCTCTCCGTTTTCACCCTTCTCTCCCGGCGGTTCCCACGAAAACGAGTGTCCGGAATCCCGCACCAGCAGGATTCGTCCGTCGTCCGCGACCCACGGAAAGATGTCGTCGGGTGTCTCCGGAAAGTCGTGTTCCGTAACGCGAATCGGGTCGCGCACCCGGTAGGGTAGTTCGCCCCAGCGTTCCGTCAGCGAATCGCGGCGTTCCTCGCCGCGATCGGCGAGTTCCGACCCGACGACGTCAAGTTCCACGCCTGTCACTTCGCAGCTAGGAGCAAAAGGTACGGGGGATGAACAGGGCTTAGTGTTCGCCCGCAAACGTCCGACTATGGAGACGACGGACGCTTTCATCGGTCTGACGTGTGTTGACTGCGGCGAGACGTTCGACGCCGAAACCGGAACCCACCGCTGTCCCGACTGTGGCGGTATCCTCGACCCGGACTACGACTACGACGCCATCGACCTCTCGCGGCGCGACCTCGAATCACGGCCCTTCGAGACGATGTGGAAGTACGCGGAACTGCTTCCCTTCACGCGCGACTCCGCGGTGACAATGGACGAGGGCGCAACCCCCCTCGTCGAATGTCCGACCCTCGCGGAGGAGATGGGCGTCCGCCGCGTCCTGTTCAAGGACGAGGGGCGCAACCCGACTGGGACGTTCAAAGACCGCGGGCAGACGACGGCGGTGACGGCGGCGGCACAGCACGGCGCGACCGACGTGGCCCTCGCCTCGGCCGGAAACGCGGGACAGTCCGCCGCGGCCTACGCCGCCCGCGCTGGACTCGCCTCGCACGTCTTTCTCCCGGCGCGCGCCGGATTCACGAACAAGGCGATGGTCAACGTCCACGGCGGCGATATGACCGTCGTGGGAGGACGGATCGGCGACGCAGGCGCGGCCTACGCCGACGCCATGGAGGACGAGGACTGGTACTCCGTCAAGACGTTCGTCACGCCCTACCGCCACGAAGGCAAGAAGACGATGTTCTACGAGATCGCCGAGCAGATGGACTGGGAAGTCCCCGACGCGGTGGTCTATCCCACAGGCGGCGGCGTCGGATTGATCGGCATGCACAAGGCCGCCAAGGAGTTCCGCGACTTGGGGCTAACCGACGACCTTCCGGCGATGTACGCCGCCCAATCGACCGGCTGTGCGCCCATCGTGGAAGCGTGGGACGAGGGAAGGGATGTACACGAAGCGTGGGAGACGCCCGACACCATCTGCGGCGGTATCGAGATTCCCGACCCCGGCGCGAGTCCGCTCATCCTGGACGCCCTCCGCGAGAGCGACGGCGGAGCGGTCGCGACGAGCGACGAAGACATCCTCGATTCAGCCGTGGCCGTCGCGCAGAAAGAAGGGTTGGAGATGGGCGCGACCTGCGCCGCCGCCGCGAGCGGCGCGTGGGAACTCGCACAGCGCGGCGAGTTCGACGAAGACGACACCGTCGTCCTGCTCAACACGGGTGCCGGGAACAAGGACGACGACGTGCTCCGCAGTCACCTGATGGGCAAGGGTATCTGACTCGTCGAGGCGATTTCTCCCGTAGGTTTATATCGAAAGCCGGAACCAGACCGACCCGAATGGCCGGTTCCGACATCGTTCCCGAGGGCGCTATCCGGTAAACTGTTCGGGGACTTCGTCCGACGAAGTCCCCTCGGCAAGTCTTTCCCACAGCTCTGACGCGACATCGACCGGAGAACGTGACGCTCCATCTCTGAACCGACCATCATCGCCGATATCGACCGCGTTTCCTCGTTTCGAGGGAGAGGGTGTATTCGCCGCCAACAGTCTCGGTTTAGGCACGATCTGCATACGGGCCGACGATGGAACATCCCAATCTCGATGCAGCGGGGCACCGCACGACCGAACCGACTCCGGAGCCATGACCGTCCTCGGGCTACCGCTCTCGACGTTCCTCGTGTTCGTCGCAACGTTCGTCGCGGGGAGTCTCGGCGCGGTCCACGACTTCGTGGTACACGTCCTCCGGGACGAATCGTTCGACCGGTACGACGTGGAGGGTGCGTAGATGGCGGTGAGCACGGTCTACCTCGTCACGTTCGCGGCGTATCTCCTCCTCGTCCTCGCGGTCGGCGCGTGGGGCTACACCCGAACGAACGACGTGGAGGACTTCTGGGTGTACGGGCGCGACTTGGGTCCGTGGCTCGCCACGTGGTCGTACGTCGCCAACTTCGTCAGCGCGGTGGCCGTCGTCGGCTTCATCGGCGCGATCTACGACGTGGGCTACGCCGTGATGGCCGGCATCTCGTTCGGGCTGATACTCGGCATCAGCTGTCTCTACTTCGTCGTCCATCGAGTGCGCGAACTGAACCACGTCACGCTGCCGGACATCATCGCCGACGTGACGGGGCGTGAGTGGTCGCGCCCGATAGCCGCTATCGTCATGCTCGGCAACGCATGGCTTTACCTCATCATGCAACTCGTCGGGGCGAGTATCCTCGTAACGACCATCACGGGCGTCCCCTACCGCTACATGGTGTGGGTCATCGGCTTCGTGTTCATCGTCTACACGGTCATGGGCGGGCTGGTGAGCGTCGCGTGGACCGACCTCATGCAGGGAGTCGTGATGTACGCGATGGTCGTGCTCGCGCTCGTCTACCTCGGCGGTATCGGGTCCATCAACGCGCAGTTCGCCGCCTTGGACGCCGCGAACACTGCTCCGCTCGGGAAGGGCGTCTACACCGTCGTCGGTATCGTCGGCTCCATCGTCGCGTTCTTCGGGACGGCGTTCACCAGCCAGAGCAACATCATCCGCATCAACGCCACCCGTGACGTGAAGACGGCCAAGTTCCACCTCGCGGCGGCGGGCGTCCTGCTCGGCGTCTTCGAGGTCATCCTCGTACTCCTCGGCGGTGCGACGAGCGTCGCTCTCCACAACGCGGGACTCACCATCCAAAACACCGACCGCGCCTTCCCGGTGCTCATCACCGAGTACCTGCCCACGGAGGTCGGCGTCATCATCATTCTCGCCGCGATGAGCGCAATCCTCTCGACGACCGACACTCGCCTCCACGCGACCGGCGTCACCACGGCGCGCGACATCTACGGGTACTTCGAGCCGGACGCCGACGAGTCCCGGCAGCTCGCCGTCTCGCGCTACGCAACCGTCTTCTTCGGTCTCGCACGACGGTCGTCGCGGTGAACCCGCCGGCCGCGATCATCAGCCTCTATGAGTTTCGCGCCGTGTTGCTCACCTGCGCGTTCCTCCTGCCCGTGTACGCGGGCCTCTACTGGCGGGGCGTCGCGGGACGCGCGCTCGTCGCTTCGATGGTCTCCGGAACCGTCGTCGGCGTCGGCCTGCGACTCGCCGGTAGCCCGACGGGTATCCGCCCACCATCGCGGGCGTCGGCGTGGCGGCGCTGACGCTCGTCGGCGGACACCTCCTCGCGGAAGACGCGTCGAAATCGGCGTCGGCGACCGATTAGACGTATTCGTTCTCGACCAGTCGCTCGATGGCCTCCTCGATTCGCTCGATGTCCGCCGCGTAGGAGATGCGCGCGTAGCCCGGCGCGCCGAAGGCGCTTCCCGGCACCGTGGCGACGTGAGCCTCTTCCAACACGTTCTCACACCACTGCTGGTCGTCGTCGGCTACCGGCAGCATCAGATAGAATGCCCCGTCGGGCGTCCGAACGTCCACGTCGTGCTGTTTAAGCAGGGCGACGAGGCGGTCTCGGCGTTCGTGGAACGCTTCAACCATCTCGCCGACCGCGGCGTCGGTGTCGCGCAGGGCTTCGATTCCGGCGTGCTGGACGAAGTTCGTCGCCGACGAGACGGAGTGTGAGTGCAGTTTCGCCGCCTCCGAGACGAGTTCCTCCGGCGCGGCGAGGTAGCCGAGCCGCCAGCCGGTCATCGAGTAGGCCTTCGAGAAGCCGTTTATCGTGACCGTTCGTTCGAACATCCCGTCGAGCGTGGCGAGGCTCGTGAACTCGACGCCGTACGTTATCCGCTCGTAAATCTCGTCGCTGATGACGGTCACGTCGTGTTCGACGGCTAGATCGCGGACGCCTTCGAGCGCGGCGTCGGAGTACACCGCCCCGGTCGGATTCGACGGCGAGTTGACGACGAGCAGTTCGGTGTCGTCCGAAACGGCGTCGCCGAGGTCGCCGAGGGCGGGTTCGAGTTGGAAGTCGTGCGGTGCGAGGTTCACGCGGTTCAGGTCGCCCCCCGCGAGTTTCACCATCGCCTCGTAGGAGACCCACGCCGGGTCGAGGAGGACGACCTCGTCGCCATCGTCCACCACGGTCTGCACCGTCTCGTAGAGCGCCTGTTTCGCGCCGGGCGTGACGATGACGTTGTCGGCTCGGTAGTCCAGACCGTCGGCCTGTAATTTCTCGGCGACGGCTTCGCGGAGTTCCGGAACGCCCTTCGACGGTGGATAACCCGTGTGGCCCGCTTCCACCGCCCGTTCGCAGGCTTGGACGACGTTCTCCGGCGTGGCGAAGTCCGGTTCGCCCACGCTCAGGTCGATGACGTCGACGCCGTCCGCTTCGAGTTGCGAGGCGAGGCTGCTGATGGCGAGCGTCGCGCTCGGTTCGACGCGCCGGATTCGTTCGGAGAAGTTCATGCCGGGAGCTCCTCCGTGAGGTCGACGGCTCCTTCGACCGCTCGCGCGCCGTAGTCGGTGCGTTCGCGGGCCTCCGCCCCCGACATCCCCGGCCCGGTGATGCCGAGCGCGACGGGCGTGTCCCGGTTCAGGCTCACGTCCGTCAGCTTCTGGGTCGCCGCGGTCGTGATGACTTGGTCGTGGTCGGTGTTGCCTGTGACGACCGCGCCGAGCACCGCGACGGCGTCGATGTCGTCCCGCCGGGCAAGCCTGTCCGCCGCGAGGGGCGTGTCGTACGCCCCCGGGACGTGTAACGTTTCGACGATCTCTGCGTCTCGCTCGGCGGCAGCCTCGCGCGCCGACGCCTCCATCTGTTCCGTTATCGGAGCGTTGAACTCCGCAACGACGAGTCCGAGCGTTACCATGTGTGGCGGGAGGCCAGCGCGACTAAAAGAACTACCGCTCTCCGCAACGCTTGTATTCCCCCTCTGTCTTGAAAGAAAACGATGAGTTCAGACGACCGACCGTCCTCCGGGTGGATATCTTCCAACCGGACTCTCGTCACCCTCCTCGCCGTCTCGGCGCTCGCGCTGGCGCTCCGGCTCTTCCGCCTCGGAAACCGGGTCGCCCACTGGGACGAGGCCCGCGTCGGCTACTGGATACTCCGCTATCAGAAGACGGGAATCTGGGAGTATCACGCCGTCATCCACGGACCGTTCTTCCCGCAGGTGAACAGCGTCCTCTTCCAGCTGTTCGGCGCGAGCGATTTCGTGGCTCGGCTGCCCGTCGCGCTCGTCACCGGATTGCTCCCGCTCGCGGCGTGGCTCTACCGCGACCACCTCCTCGACTCCGAGATGATCGCGCTCGCGCTCTTTCTCGCCGCGAACCCCATCCTCCTCTACTACTCGCGGTTCATGCGAAACGACGTGCTCCTCGCGGCGTTCATGCTGTTCGCCCTCGGATTTTTCCTTCGTGCACGCGCGACGGGGAAGGCTCGATATCTCTACGCGGGAACGGCGATGTTGGCGCTCGGGTTCACGACGAAGGAGAATGTTCTCCTCTACGTCCTCTCGTGGCTCGGCGCGGGCGCGTTGTTGCTCGACCACCGACTGTTCCTCGCCCGCAATCACGACCGAGGATGGACTGGCGTGTTCGTCGAGCACGCGACGCGGACGAGTCGATGGCTGCTGCGGTTCGCCCCGCACCTCGCGCTCGCGGTGGTCGAGTTCTTCGCCATTATCGTCTACTTCTACGCGCCCCGAGCGCGCGGCGTCGAGGGGCCGGGACTGTGGAAAGCGTTCGGAGACCCCGCGATGTTCGGCGCGGTGGTGTGGGAAGCGACGGTCGGGTCGTGGAACGAGCTCACCGACCAGTGGGTCACGAGCCAAGACCACTCGTATCTTCCCTATTTCGAGCACTTCGTGGACGTGCTTGAACAGGGTGCGCTTCCGCTCGTCGTCTTCGCGGTGATCGGATTCCTCGCGGCCAGATACGTGGACGAACGCCCCCGCGACCTCGTTTCGTTCGCGTTCTACTGGGGTGCGGTCGGCGTCCTCGGCTATCCCCTCGTCACGGATATCCAAGCAGGATGGGTCACCGCCCACGTCGTCGCCCCGCTCGCCATCCCGGCGGCGGTCGGCGTGGCACTCCTCTACCGGTGGGGTCGAGAGGCGTACGAGGACGGCGACGATACGGGCACCGCCGCCGCCGCGCTCGTCGCCCTGCTCGTCGTCGCGCAGGTCGCATTTCCGGCGGTGAGTTTCGTGTATCTCCACCCGCAAGACCGGCACGTTCCCGGTCCGTTCGGCGGCCAGCAGGATAACCACATCGTGCAGTACGGCCAACCGGCGGACGGAATCGCCCCGACGCTGGAGAAGATGCAGGCCGTGTCGAGGGCCAACGAGAACGGAACGGACGTGCTCTACTACGGGTACATCAACGAACAGAGCGATTACATCTTCTACGTCCCGGACGAGAGCGACAACGACCGCTGGCCCGCCGCGAACAGTTGGTACAATCGCTTACCGTTGCCGTGGTACACCGAGTTGTCGAACGCGAGCGTCGACAGTACGATGAAAAACGAAATACTCCGGAATCGACGACCGCCGGTCGTCATCACCAGGACGGAGAAGAAACCCGATATCGATCAGTATCTGAACGGGTACGTGGCCTACGACCACGAACTCACGCTGCATGGGAGCGAAACGACGATATACGTCAAGCAGAGCGCGCTCCGCGAGGCGAACTCGACCGCATAATCGTGCATATTCTTCGCTGAAGTTGGCAAATCTTATGCACCCACAGCGATAACCAGCGGACGACATGGTTACGGCTTCACCGCCAACGCTGGGTGTCGTCGGCGGCGGACAACTCGGTCGGATGCTGGCGGAGGCGGCCGCTCCGCTCGGCGTCGAACTGATCGTCGTCGACCCGACGCCCGACTGCCCGGCGTCGCCGGTCGTCCGCGACCAGATCGTGGGCGACTTCGACGATCCGGACGCGATCCGCGAACTCGCCGACCGCGCCGACGCGCTGACGTTCGAGATCGAACTCGCCGACCCCGACCTGCTCGACGCGGTCGGCGAGCAGTACGACGTACCGGTTCACCCCGACCCCGACACGCTCCGAACCATCCAGGACAAACTCGTCCAGAAGCGCGCGCTTCGGGAGCGAGGGGTTCCGGTGCCCGACTTCCGCGCCGTCGAAGACCGCGACGACCTGCTCGACTCGGGCGAGGCGTTCGGCTACCCGATGATGCTGAAAGCCCGCCGAGGCGGCTACGACGGTCGCGGAAACCTCCCTGTCCAGTCGCCGGACGAGGTGGACGACTTGCTTGCGGAGATGTCGGGCGAACTGATGGTCGAGGAGTTCGTCCCCTTCGAGCGCGAACTCTCGGTCATCGCCGTCAAGGGCAACGATGAGGTGGCGACCTTCCCCGTCGGCGAGAACGTCCACGAAGAAGAGATCCTCCGCGAAACGGTCGTTCCCGCGCGCGCACCCGAACAGGTGCGAGAGCGTGCCGAGGCGGTCGCGCGCGACGTGCTCTCGGCGCTGTCCGGACGCGGTGCGTACGGCATCGAACTCTTCGAACGCGAGGACGGCGCTATCTCGGTGAACGAAATCGCGCCGCGCCCCCACAACTCCGGCCACTACACCATCGAGGGGGCGCTGACCTCGCAGTTCGAGCAGCACGTTCGCGGCGTCCTCGGCTATCCGCTCGGCGCGACCGACCTCCGGTGTCCCGTCGCGATGTCGAACGTGCTCGGCGACGTGGCGGAGACTCGACCGGCCGACCTCTCTGGATTCGAAACGGTTCTCGCCGCGCACGGCGCGTCCTTCCACTGGTACGGCAAACGCGAGGTGCGACCCCTCCGGAAGATGGGGCACGTCACGCTCGTCGGCGATTCGCGCGTGCGCGAATCGCCGACCGGAAGGTCGGCCGCGGAGGAATCGTCCACCGACGACCCGTCCGGTCCCGAATCGTCCGTCAGCGATCTGCTGGCCGAAGCGCGTTCGCTCACCGACTCACTCACGTTCCGATGACTACCGTAGAATCAGTAACGAACCTCGTCGAACAGTTCGAAGCCGAAGCGGAGCGCGGTCGCGCTCCCGAAGCGACGCCGGAAGTGGGAATCGTCATGGGGAGCGACTCCGACCTCGACGTGATGTCGGGGGCGTACGACGCCCTCACGGAACTCGGCTTCAAGGAAGTGACCGACTACGACGACCCGCCGGAATCGCGGTTCAGCTTCGAGACCTACGTCGTCTCCGCCCACCGCACCCCCGAACTGATGTACGCCTACGCGAAGACGGCGGAAGCCCGAGGGTTGGACGTTATCATCGCCGGGGCGGGCGGCAAGTCCGCCGATCTGCCGAACATGACCGCCTCGCTCGCCTACCCGCTTCCGGTCGTCGGCGTTCCGGTGCAGGAGAAGTCCGTCTCGTCGGTCATCGGGATGCCGACGGGTGCGCCCATCGTCGCCGTGGATGCCGGCAAGTCGTTCAACGCAGCACTCTCCGCGGTGCAGATTCTCGCCCGCGAGCACGACGAACTTCGGAAACGATTGGTCACGTACCACGACGAACTGCAAGAGAGCGTCGGAGAAGTCTCCAGAAATTTACACGAATCGGGGACTCCGGCGTTCCGAGACCGGTCGTAAACTATCTATCTTCTTTCTCCTCCGCCGTGACGGCCATTCCGTTCGCCACGGGAAATGTTCCGTTACGGAAAAGAAAGCGTCAGTTGCCACGAGACGGACGGAAGAGCCGCTGACCGGCCTAAATCGCAAGAATCAACGCTTATAGGGGTGCGCTCACAAAACACCGCCTGCTAGGAGAATACCGGTATGAATCCATGGGTAGCTATTGGCGCGCTGGCGCTGGTGGGGATCGCCATCCCGTTGAGTATGATGGCGATTTCGAGCCTCCTCAGGCCGAGCGTACCAGAACAAGGCAAATCCGCCACCTACGAGAGCGGTGAGGTTCCAACGGGGACGACGCGCATCCGTTTCAACATCCAGTACTACATGGTTGCGCTGCTGTTCGTCATTTTCGACATCGAGACGGTTCTCATCTTCCCTTGGACCGTCATCTATCGAAACGCCATCGAAAGCGGTGTCGACCTGGCGACGATACTCGTCCCGATGTTGGTCTTCATCGCCGTTCTCGTCGTCGGGCTCGCGTGGGCCTGGCGTAACGGTGCGGTGCGGTGGGTTCGCAGCCCCCGCGGAACACAACGGAGCGCTGAACAATGAGCAACGAACCACGGGAGTTTATACAGGGTAGCACAGTCCCGCAGACGAAGACCCGTGAGGCACGAAAAGGAGACGCCGACAACCGTTTCAACTCGAAACTTCGGGAAGCGTTCGGCGCGTCGCCGTTCATCCTCACGAAGTTCGACAAGTTCATGAACTGGGTGCGGGGATCGTCGATGTTCATGCTCCAGTTCGGCATCGCCTGCTGTAGCATCGAGATGATGCACACCTACGCCGTCAAACACGACTTAGACCGCTTCGGCTCCGGTGTGCCGCGCGCCTCGCCGCGACAGGCCGATGTAATGATCGTGCCGGGCACCATCGTCTCGAAGTTCGCGCCTCGGATGAAGCGCGTCTACGACCAGATGCCCGAACCCAAGTTCGTCGTGAACATGGGGTCGTGCGCCATCAGCGGCGGACCGTTTCAGGAAGGGTACAACGTCATCAAGGGCGCGGAAGAGGTCATCCCCATCGACATCCACGTCCCCGGATGCCCGCCGCGCCCCGAGGCGCTCGTCTACGGCGTCGTGAAACTGCAAGAGCGCATCGCCAACGGCGAGAGCAGTCCGGTCGTCGTGAAGCCGTACGAACTGGAGCAGTTCAGCGACCTCGAACGCGACGAATTGGTCGAATCGCTCGCCGACCAGATCGACGAGGACTCCCTCGTCATGCGCTACAACTGGGCTGATTCACCATGAGTTCGCAGGAAGAAGCACCCCCGGCGGTCGAGAGCGTCGACGGCGACGAACTCGCGGAGTTGCTCGGCGACCACGTCGTCGGGCGCGAGGAACACCTGAACGCGCCGGGGATCGTGATTCGGCCCGACGAGGTGCAGGACGTGCTCACCACCCTGCGCGACGAGGCCGGATTCGACCACCTCTCGATGGTGACCGCACAGGACTACGAGGATCGCTACGAGAGCATCTACCACCTGAAGAAGTTCGCCGACCCGACGCAGGAAGTAAGCGTCGTCGTGCCGACGCCCCGCGATGCACCGAAGAGCCAGACGGCGGAACCCGTCTACCGCACCGCGAACTGGCAGGAGCGAGAGGCGTACGACCTCGTCGGCATCGAGTACGACGGACACTCCGACCTGCGGCGCATCCTCCTTCCCGAGACGTGGCAGGGCCACCCGCTTTCCCGAAACTACGACCAAGATAGACCCCAGATCGTCTCGTTCAACGAGCATCAGAATCCGATTCAAGGTGACCATCACGACGAGGAATCGGATACGATGTTCCTCAACATCGGGCCGCACCACCCGGCCACCCACGGGGTGCTCCACCTCAAGACGACCCTCGACGGCGAGCAGGTCGCCGACGTCGACCCGGACATCGGCTACCTCCACCGCTGCGAGGAGCAAATGGCCCAGAACGGGACGTACCGACACCAGATTATGCCGTACCCCGACCGTTGGGACTACGCGTCGGCGGGCCTGCTCAACGAGTGGGCGTACGCGCGCGTGGCCGAGGATTTGAACGATCTCGACGTGCCGGAGTACGCGCAGGTCATCCGGACGATGAGCGCGGAACTGTGCCGCATCGCGGCGCACATGCTCGCGGTCGGGACGTTCGCGCTCGACATCTACGGCGACTTCACTGCCATCTTCATGTACGCGATGCGCGACCGGGAAATCGTCCAGAACATCTTGGAAGATCTCACGGGGCAGCGCATGATGTTCAACTACTTCCGCCTCGGCGGCGTCGTCTGGGACATTCCGGAGCCGCGCGAGGAGTTCTTCGAGAAGACCCGGGATTTCCTCGACGGGCTTCCGGAGGCGCTCGACGAGTACCACGACCTCGTCACGAGCAACGAGATCTTCCAGATTCGAACCATCGACACGGGTATCCTCGAACCAGAGACCGCGAAGCAGTACGGCGCGACGGGGCCGGTCGCCCGCGGATCGGGCATCGACTACGACCTGCGCCGCGACGACCCCTACGGCTACTACGACCAACTCGACTGGGAAGTCGTCACCGAGGATGGCTGCGACAACTACTCGCGCTTCCTCGTCCGGATGCGCGAGGTCGAGGAGTCGGCGAAGATAATCGAGCAGTGTCTCGAACTGCTCGAAGACTGGCCGGAAGACGACCGCGAGATTCAGTCGAACGTTCCCCGGACGCTCAAGCCGGACGCTGACACCGAAGTGTACCGCGCGGTCGAAGCCGCGAAGGGTGAACTCGGCATCTACATCCGGAGCGACGGGACGGACAAGCCGGGACGGTTCAAGATTCGCAGCCCGTGTTTCTGTAACCTCTCGGCGCTCGGCGAGATGTCCAGAGGGGAGTACATTCCCGACCTCGTCGCCACGCTCGGCAGTCTCGACGTTATCCTCGGGGAGGTAGACCGATGAACTTCGTCCCGCTTCAGGGCGACAGTCCGGTGCTCCTCCCCGAGCAGATCGCCCGCGCGCTGGGCGGCCAGAACCCCAGCGCGCCGATAGAGCTGCTCTCGGCGCTCATCGCGGCGGCCATCGTCGGCACCGTCATGCTGACGATGACGGCGTTCGCGGGACCGTGGGCGAAGCGGAAGATCACCGCGGCGTTCACCGACCGTATCGCGGTCAACCGGGTCGGACCGTTCGGCCTGCTCATCATCGTCGCGGACGCAGTGCGGCTACTGTCGAAAGAGCTCATCATCCCGGAGGGCGCGGACCGTCCCGCCTTCGACCTCGCGCCGGTCGTGATGGCGGGGTCGGCGCTCCTCGGCTTCGCGGTCATCCCGATGGGGTACCTCTTCGGCATCAACATGCAGCTCGCCGACCCCGAGACTGGGTTGGCGTACGTGTTCGCCGTGGCGTCCATCGCCACCCTCGGACTGACGATGGGTGGCTACGCATCAAACAACAAATACTCGCTTCTCGGCGCGCTCCGCGCAGTGGCACAGAACATCGCATACGAGATTCCGCTCATCATAACGGCGGCGTCCGTCGTCATCTTCGCGGGGTCGCTCCAGACGAGCCAGATCGTCGCACAGCAGCAACAGACGCTGGTGTCCATCGCCGGAGTCAGCATTCCCGCGTGGTACGCGTTCGTGAATCCGTTCGCGTTCGTGCTGTTCATGGTGGCGAACCTCGCGGAGGTCGGACGCAACCCGTTCGACATTCCGGAAGCACCGACGGAGATCGTCGCCGGGTATCAGACGGAGTACTCCAGCGTGTACTTCGTGTTGTTCTACCTCGGCGAGTTCCTGCACATCTTCCTCGGCGGAGCCATCATCGCCACCGTCTTCCTCGGCGGTCCGGACGGCCCGGCGTCGGGTTCCATCGGCTTCGTCTGGTTCACCGTCAAGATATGGGCGGTGTTCCTGTTCACGCAGTGGGCGCGCTCGGCGATTCCGCGCGTCCGTATCGACCAACTCATCGAGATCGGCTGGAAGGGCATGCTCGTGCTTTCGTTCGCGAACTTGGTTCTCACGGCCATCATCGTAGGGGTGATGCTATGATCGGACTACTCAAAGGAATGGCAACGACGATGAAACACGCATTGGACGGGTCGACGTTCACGGTGGAGTATCCGGACGTGGCACCCGAAGTGAGCCCGCGCTTCCGCGGCATCCACAAGTTCAGTCAGGAGCGCTGCATCTGGTGTCGCCAGTGCGAGAACGTCTGTCCGAATGACACCATCCAGATCGTGATGGACGAGCAACGAAACGGCGAGCAGTACAACCTCCACGTCGGCCAGTGCATCTACTGCCGACTCTGCGAGGAGGTCTGTCCCGTCGACGCGATCCTCCTGACGCAGAACTTCGAGTTCACGGGCGATACGAAAGACGACCTCGTCTACAATAAAGAACAGTTGAAGAACGTCCCGTGGTACAAAGACATCGACCCGCTCGAATCCCGCGAGCCGGACAGAGGCGCGTGGATCGGAGAGGGCGAGGGAGCAGTCGACTATCAGTGAACACGCCCGTCTCGAAATGTTAAAAGGGCGTTTCTCCAAACCATAAGGTGACTGAAATGGCATATGAGATGATCGCGTTCGGACTGTTCGCCGCCATCACCGTGGCGAGTAGCCTGAGCGCTGTCCTGGTGCGGGACGTGTGGCATGCCGCGCTGCTGCTCGGCGTTTCGTTGCTGAGCTTCGCGGTGCACTACGTCATGTTGCAGGCGGAGTTCGTTGCGGCGATGCAGATCCTCGTCTACGTGGGCGGGGTTCTCATCCTGATAACGTTCGCCGTCATGCTCACACGTCGAACAAGTACAGAGGAGGTGACCAACGCATGACGTCGCGGCCACGGATGCGCGACCCGGCGAAGATGCTTCCCGGCATCGTCGCGCTCGTGCTGTTCGTCGTCCTCGCCGTGGTGTTCCTCGGCGCGTCGTTCGGCGCGCCGCAAGGCTTCCCGAACGGAGCCAACATCACGGCGAGTATCGGCTACGCGATGTTCAACATCTTCAACGTCGGAGGGGAGAACATCGTTCAGAGCGAGGGTTTCCTCATCGTGTTCGAGATAATCGACCTCGTCCTCGTCGCGGCGCTGGCGGCGGCGGTGATGCTCGCCCGCCGCGAGGACGTCGGCATCACGGAGTCGATTCGAACCGACGGTGGAAGAGAGGAGGGAGGTGACGACGAGTAATGGCGGCAGTACCAGTCCAATACTACCTCCTGCTTTCGGCGGCCGTGTTCTGCACGGGGCTGTTCGGTATCCTCACCCGGCGGAACGCGCTGATGTTCCTCATCAGCGTCGAGCTGATGCTGAACGCCGCGAACATCAACCTCGTCGCGTTCTCCCACTACCACGGTAACCTGACCGGCCAGACGTTCAGCCTGTTCACGCTGGCGCTGGCCGCCGCGGAGGTCGCGGTGGGTATCGGCATCATCCTCGTGTTGTATCGCAACTTCAACGACGTGGACGTGACCCAAGCGACGACTATGAGGTGGTAAGATGGCGGCAACAGCATTCGAACTGGCTCCGGTTATCGCACTCCTGCCGTTCGTATCGTTCCTGATTGCGCTGTTCGGCGGCGAGTTCGCCCGCAAAATGCTTCCGAAGGGCGGCGCGCTGCCGGGCATCGCCGCCACGGGCGGCTCACTCCTCCTGTCGCTGTGGGTGATGCTCACGGTGGCCGGCGGACAGAGCTACCATCAGAACATCGTGTGGGTCACGGGTCACGAAACCTTCAACCTGCACTTCGGCATCTTCCTCGACCCGCTGTCGGCGATGATGCTCGTCATCGTCTCGCTGGTCGCGTTCCTCGTCCACATCTTCAGCCTGGGCTACATGAACGACGAGGGCGAGACCGGCCTGCCGCGCTACTACGCCGGTCTCGGCCTGTTCACCTTCAGCATGCTCGCGTTCGTCTTCTCGGACAACCTGCTGATGGCGTTCATGTTCTTCGAACTGGTGGGCCTGTGTTCGTACCTGCTCATCGGGTTTTGGTTCCGCAACCCCGGGCCTGCGAGCGCCGCGAAGAAGGCGTTCCTCGTCACCCGCTTCGGTGACTACTTCTTCCTCATCGGCGTGGTGGCAGTGTTCGCCACGTTCGGCACGGCGCAGTTCGCGGGCGACCACTCGTTCGTGCATGCGGCCGAGCAGGCGCTCGGCGAAGGCGGCGCCGGCGACGTGACCACCTTCTTCGGCCTCGGGCCGCAGGCGTGGTTCTCCGTCGTCGGCCTGCTCGTGTTGGGCGGCGTGGTCGGCAAATCCGCGCAGTTCCCGCTTCACACGTGGCTGCCGGACGCGATGGAAGGCCCGACGCCTGTCTCCGCGCTCATCCACGCGGCGACGATGGTCGCGGCGGGCGTCTACCTCGTCGCGCGGATGTACGGCTTCTACGCCCTGCTCCCGCAGGTGCTCGCCATCATCGCGTTCATCGGCGGTTTCACCGCGCTGTTCGCGGCGACGATGGGCGTCGTCAAGCGGGAGATAAAGCAGGTGCTCGCGTATTCCACCATTTCTCAGTACGGCTACATGATGCTCGGACTGGGCGCCGGCGGCTACGTCGCGGCGACCTTCCACCTGATGACCCACGCCTTCTTCAAGGCGCTCCTGTTCCTCGGAGCGGGGTCGGTTATCATCGCCATGCATCACAACGAGGATATGTGGGACATGGGCGGTCTCAAGGAGAAGATGCCGGTCACCTACTGGACGTTCCTCTCCGGGTCGCTCGCGCTCGCGGGCATTGTTCCGTTCGCCGGCTTCTGGTCGAAAGACGAGGTGCTCTACGAGGCGCTCATCCACGGGATGGGGAACCCGATTCTGCTCGCCGCCTACGCGATGGGACTGCTCGCGGTGTTCTTCACCGGCTTCTACACCTTCCGGATGGTCTTCCTGACCTTCCACGGCGAGCCGCGCACCGACACGGCGCGCGACCCGCACGGCGTCGGCTGGAACGTCAAGTTCCCGCTCGTCGTGCTCGGCGTCCTCGCGGCGACGGCCGGTCTCGTCAACATGACGCCGGTCGCCGAACTGACGGGGGCGCACATCGAGTACCTCCACACGTGGCTCAACGGCCCGGTCGAGGCGACCGGCGCGCACCACTACGAGGAACTCGTCGCGGGCGCCTACGGCGAACCAGGACAAATCTCGCCGCTGATCCCCGGCGCGATGTCGCTCGCCCTTGCCCTCGCGGGCGCGGGACTCGCGTGGACGCTCTACAACGTCCCCGAGCCCGTCGAGCACACCGACAAGCTGGGCGGCGCGAAGACGCTCCTGTTCAACAACTACTACCAGGACGAGTATCAGGTCTGGCTCGCGAGCGGCCTCACGCTCCCGCTCGCGCGAGCGGCGGACAAGTTCGACGCGGGCGTCATCGACGGCGTCGTCAACGGCGTCTCCAGCGTGAGCCTGTTCGGCGGTAACCGCGTGAAACGGATTCAGAGCGGTATCGTGACGAACTACGCGCTCATGCTGGCGCTCGGCTTCGTCGTCCTGCTCCTCGTCATCGGCTTCACGGGAGGTTGGTTCTAGATGATGATTGAAGCACTCATCGCGGTTTCACTGCTCAGCGCGTTCGCGGTGTTCCTCGCGCCCGACAAGGTCGCAGGAAAGCTGGCGTTCGTGCTGAGTCTGCTCCCGCTCGGCGGGAGCCTCTGGATGTACAGCGTCTTCGAAGAGACGGGTGCGAGCGGAAACGCCCTCTTGGGTGGCACCCTCGCCTTCGAAGAAACGTTCCAATGGGTCGCACTCGGCCCGTACACCTTAAACTGGCACGTCGGCCTGGACGGCATCAGCATGCCGCTTCTGGTACTCACGACGGTGCTCACGCCCCTCGCAATCTTGGCGGCGTGGACACCGATCGACACGCGCCAGAGCCAATTCTACGGCTTGATGTTGTTCATGGAGACGAGCCTCCTCGGCGTCTTCTCGGCGCTTGACTTCTTCGTCTGGTTCGTCTTCTGGGAGATGGTGCTGGTACCGATGTACTTCCTCATCGGCGTCTGGGGCGGACCGCGCCGCAAGTACGCGGCGATCAAGTTCTTCGTCTACACGAACGTCGCCTCGCTGGTGATGTTCATCGGCTTCATCGCCCTCGTCTTCGGACTGGGCGACTCGGTGAACACGCTGGATCTACCCGCCATCGCACTGGCGTTGAACGACGGCCAGCTCGGCGGACTCGGCGCGGTGGACGCGAACACCCTGAAGGTCGTCGCGTTCTTCGCCATGTTCGCCGGATTCGGCGTGAAGGTGCCTATCGTCCCGTTCCACACGTGGCTGCCGGACGCCCACGTCGAGGCACCGACGCCGGTGTCCATCATGCTGGCGGGCGTCCTGCTGAAGATGGGGACGTACGCACTCTTGCGGTTCAACTTCACGATGCTCCCCGGCGTGGCGAAGGATTACGCACTCCTCATCGCCGTCGTGGCGGTCGTGAGCGTCATCTACGGCGCGATGCTCGCGCTGGCGCAGTCCGACCTCAAACGCATCGTCGCGTACTCCTCGGTGTCGTCGATGGGGTACGTCATCCTCGGACTCGTCGCGTTCACGATGTACGGTATCGGCGGCGCGACGTTCCAGATGATCGCGCACGGTCTCATCTCGGGTCTGATGTTCATGGCGGTCGGCGTCATCTACAACACGACCCACACTCGGATGGTCTCCGACATGTCCGGGCTTGCGAACAAGATGCCCATCACGGTCGCGGTGTTCGTGGCGGGCGCGTTCGGCTACATGGGGCTCCCCCTGATGGCCGGGTTCGCGGCGGAGTTCTTCATCTTCGTCGGCGCGTTCGAATCAACCGTGCTCGCCGGCACCGCGCTGGGAACCCACGGTCTCGCGCTGTTCACGGCTGCGGCGATGTTCGGTATCGTCATCGTCGCGGGCTACCTGCTCTTCGCCATGCAGCGCACCCTGTTCGGTTCGTTCGACCTCGAAACGGACTACGAGGTCGGTCGCGCCGCGTTCCACGACGTGGCACCCCTCGTGGTGCTCATTCTGCTCGTCATCCTGCTCGGCGTCCAGCCGGACATCTTCTACACGATGATCCAGGACGCCGTGGGTGAGATGGACCTCATCGCGGGAGGTGGTCACTGATGGCACAAGCGCTCGGATGGCCGACGTGGTCCGCGATGGCTCCCGCCATCGTCCTCGGACTAACGGCGCTCCTGCTGTTGGTCGTGGACAGCATCCGACCCGACTCGACGAACCGCCCGCTCCTCGCGGGCATCTCGACCGCTGGGGCGCTCGTCGCCGGCGGTCTCGCGGCGTGGTTCATCGTCGCCGGAACGGGCGAGAACCCGATTTCGCTGTACGACGGCGCGCTGGTCGTGGATACGATGAGCCTCTTCTTCGCGCTCATCTTCGCCAGCGTCACCGCGCTGGTGTGCGTGGCGAGCTACGACTACCTGAAAGGCCACGCCTATCAGGCGGAGTACTACACGCTGGTAATATTCGCGGCGACGGGGATGACGCTGATGGCGAGCGCGAACAGCCTCGCCACGGTGTTCGTCAGCATTGAGCTGTCGAGTCTCCCGTCGTTCGCGCTGGTCGCCTTCCTGAAGAAGAACCGCGGGAGCGTCGAGGCGGGACTCAAGTACTTCCTCATCGGCGCGCTCTCGTCGGCCATCTTCGCCTACGGAATCAGCCTCGTCTACGCCGTCACCGGCCACCTGCAGTTGGATCTGGTCGCGGCCAACCTCGGCGGGGCCGACCTCGCGAGCGTGCTCGGCGTCGGCGTGCTGATGGTGCTCGGCGGCTTCGCGTTCAAGACCGCGAGCGTCCCGTTCCACTTCTGGGCACCCGAGGCGTACGAGGGCGCACCCGCGCCCATCTCGGCGTTCCTCTCGTCGGCCTCGAAGGCCGCCGGATTCGCCGTCGCGTTCCGCGTGTTCACCACCGCGTTCCCAATCGCCGATGTGGCGAGCACTTTGGACTGGGTGCTGGCGTTCCAGATCCTCGCCGTCGTCACGATGACGCTCGGCAACTTCGCCGCCGCGACCCAGGACACGGTCAAGCGCATGCTCGCGTACTCCTCCATCGGACACGCGGGCTACGCGCTCATCGGACTGGCCGCCCTCACCGTCGACGGCGGTGCGACGAACGACTTCGTCATGGGCGGCGCGATGATGCACCTGCTCGTCTACGGCTTCATGAACACGGGTGCGTTCCTGTTCATCGCGCTGGTCGAGTACTGGGACGTCGGTCGGACGTTCGAGGACTACAACGGACTGGCGACGAGAGCGCCGATGGCGTGCGTCGCCATGACCGCGTTCATGTTCAGCCTCGCGGGACTCCCGCCGTTTGCGGGCTTCTTCAGCAAGTACGTCCTGTTCGCCGGCGCGGTGCGGGCCGGCTTCTGGTGGCTCGCCGCCGTCGGTGCCATCAACAGCGCGCTGTCGCTGTACTACTACAGCCGCGTCGTCAAGGCGATGTGGATAGAGGAGCCGACGGGCGAGTTCAACATCCGGAGCACGCCCACCGGCCTCTACGTCGCGGTGCTCGTCGCTGCTGTTGCGACGGTGCTCCTGCTTCCGGCGTTTGGCCTGGTGGCCGACACGGCCATCAACGCCGCCGCGACGCTGTTCGCCTGAGACGACCGCACGAAGCGTCGTTCGCTTCAACGTCGATTTTTTAGCGTCTGACTGCGAGCGGCAGCGATCGACGTATCTCACTCTCCCCGACCGCACGGTTTTCCAACCGACCCCCGACGATGCTCGGTACCGTTTCCACCGCCGCACTCGTTTTCGGATTCGACCCGGCGCGCGCTCGAAATCGCGCGTAGAAGGATCCCCAACAGGTTTTAGGTCTCCGGACAGCAATCGGTGGTAGAATGGTTTCGCGGCTCATGCTCGGCTGTGGTTCCGTCGGGCATGCAATCGTCGAGGCGGTGGCGGAACGCCCCGGAAACATCGTCGTCGTGGACGATAGCGAGAGCCGCGTCGAAACGCTCCGCACCGAAGGCGTCTCGGCGACCCGCGGCGACCCCACCGACCCCGACGTCATCGCCGAGCGCCCGCTCGTGGACGTGGCGTTCGTCGCGGGAGACGACCCTGAACGGAACCGACGGGCGGCGAGAGCACTTCGACAGGAGTACCCGAACGCCTATCTCGTCGCTTACACGGGCGACCGGCCGTCCCTCGAGGCGCGCGACGAACTAGCCGACCTCGCCGACAAACTGATTGACCCCGGCGAGGCCATCGTCGAGCGCCTGCTGTCGATGACCAGCGAGGACGCGGCGTTCAGAACTCACGAACTTCAGCGCGTGCTCCGCGATATCGACGGGAAACTCGGCATCTTCATGCACGACAATCCTGACCCTGACGCCATCGCCAGCGCGGTCGCACTGGCAGAGATCGCGGAGGCGGTCGGCACCGAGGCCGAGACGTGCTACTACGGGGCCATCTCCCATCAGGAGAACCGGGCGTTCGTCAACCTCCTCGATCTGACCCTCCGCAATCTCGACCCCGACGACGACCTCTCGGAGTTCGCCGGCATCGCGCTCGTCGATCACTCCAGTCCGAGCGTCAACGACCAACTACCCGAAGACACGCCGGTCGACATGGTCATCGACCACCACCCGCCGAACCATCCGGTCGAGGCGGGGTTCGTAGACCTCCGCAGCGGCGTCGGCGCGACGAGTTCCCTGCTCGCCGACCACCTCGAACACCTCGGAGGCGACCCCGACGAGCGGGTCGCAACCGGTTTGCTGTACGGCATCCGCGTCGACACGAAGAACTTCACGCGCGAGGTGTCCGAGGCCGATTTCGAGGCGGCGGCGTTCCTGCTCCCCCACGCCGACACCGACATCTTGGAGCGCGTCGAGAGCCCGTCCATCAGCCCCGAAACGTTCGAAACCATCGCCCGCGCGATTCGGAATCGAGAGCTCGACGGTACGGTGCTGGCGAGTTGCGTCGGCTCGCTCTCCGACCGCGACGCCTTGGCGCAGGCCGCGGACCGCCTGCTCGACATGGAGGGCGTCAATGTCACGCTCGTCTTCGGATTCACGGACGGAGTCGTGTACATCTCCGCGCGCGCCCGCGGCACCGACATCGACCTCGGCGAGACCATGCGGGCCGCCTTCGGACAGATCGGCAGTGCGGGCGGGCATGCCGACATGGCCGGCGCGCAGATTCCGCTCGGCCTGCTCGGCGAGGTCGAGGAGGAAGAGGAGGTATCGCTCACCACCATCGTCAGCGAGATTGTCATCGACCGCTTCTTCGAGACGGTTCGTTCCCGCCCCGACGTCGACGAGTACGGCTCCGGCCGCGAACGGGTCGCCTCCTTCGACATCAAACTCGCGGAAAGCGACGAGTAGCGGTCGGGAAGTTTTTTGTCCGATAGCGCGTGCATACCTGCATGGACGAGGCCGAGGAGGAAGACCGTCGCCGCACGTCACCCGACGTTCGAACCCTCTCCGACGGCGGAACGGAGGGTATCAAACCGAAGGTCAAAGAGTACATGACCCGCGACGTGGCGACCGTCTCTCCCGACGCGACCGTCGAAGAGGTCGCCCGGCGCATCGCAGAGAGCGACGGACACAATGGATTCCCGGTGTGCGACGGGCGGCGCGTCGAGGGGTTTGTGAGTGCGCGCGACCTGCTGCTGGCGGACGACCGGGAGCCGATATTCAAGGTGATGAGCCAGGAACTCATCGTCGCCCATCCCGACCTCGACGTGAACGACGCGGCGCGCGTCATCCTCCGGTCGGGCATCCAGAAGCTTCCCGTGGTGGACGACGCGGGCAATCTCGTCGGCATCATCAGCAACACGGACGTCATCCGCAGTCAGATAGAGCGCGTCACGCCCGAGAAGGTTGGGAAGCTGATGCGCACCCTCGAATCAATCCACGACACCGAGGTGTCCCAGAAGCGGCGGAAGGTGCGCCTCGACGACCTCGTGCCGACGCAGTCGAAGGTCTACGCCGACGAACTGGAGGGTCGCGTGTACGAGATGGAGCGCGGGCTGGCGGAACCCCTCGTCGTCATCGAGAACGGACGGACGCTCCTGCTGGCGGACGGGCACCACCGGGCGAAAGCCGCCGACAGACTCGATATCGGGGAAATGGACGCCTACGTCATCGTCACTGACCACCGGGTCGAACTCGGAATGGCCGAGACGGCGCGCAAGGAAGGACTGGAGACCATCGACGACATCCAAGTGGTCGATTACGCCCGCCACCCGCTCGTGGAGACGACGAAGCGGTTGCAGTAGCTACTCGATCGTTTACCACGGTTAGATTCTCTCGAGCGTCAGCGTCGGCGCGTCTCGTCGCCGAACAGCGCGAACGCCTCGGAAGGTGAGAGTGAAACGGAATCGTCGCCTGCCACGTCCGACGATTTACATCTTCGTCTCACAACGTTTTCGTATCAATCTCCAGACTGAACGTCGATTCCGGAAACCATTATACTCCTTACACGACTGGTACGACCTTGCACGCTGAACTCAGTCGACCGAGTTCGAAAACCACCGACGAGACGACGAGCGCGCGCGAAACCGTCGTCCGCGTCAAGAACCTCATCGTAGTTGTTCCGCACGCGGGCGTACCGACTCACGGTCGACGGGTCGGTGCCCGACGCGACGCACGATGTCAGACGGCGTCCGTCTCTTGGAGTTCCCGGCGGAGAGTCTCGCGATCTTACTCCTGACGGCAGTGGGATACGTCGCTCTCAGATACCTCTTTTTCGACCGGGCACAACGCCGCGCCCGCCGGAACGGCGTCCTTGGCCACTACTGACGGCGCTGGGGTACCTGTTCGACCGACGGGGCGAACCGCTACCACCGTCTCTACCACCACTTCCACTTTCCACGAACTTCGGCACTGCCGCCGTAGGTGTACGGATTGCTCAGCGTGTGCCGAACCATCAGCCCGACGCCGAGCGCGAGGATAGCCACTCCGAAGTTCGCTATCAACGCGACGGCGTACGCGCCGGTCGGGGCGGACGACCAGAAGAGAAGTTCGACGAGGATTCGAATCCCGTTGAGTCCGGTGACGACGCCGAGGGCGAGCGACGCGTAGCAGAAGACGACGAAAAATTTCGAGTCTGCGGTCATCGTTCTCGAACTCCGTCGTCCCGAGTAAATCTCTTGTGGTGGCGAACGCCGCGAATTCGAGTCGAAACGCGATTCAACCTCGAAATCTTCCACCGAATCCTTAATGGATTCCCCGGCAGAAATTACGAACATGTACGACGAGGATGACCTGCGGGAGATTCAGCAGGCCAGAGAGGAGTGGGAAGACGACACCCTCTCGCCCGTGCTGGAGCGGTTCGGCGAGCGAAAAGACCGCTTCGCGACCGTCTCGAACCTAGAGGTAGACCGCATCTACGACCCGGACGACGTGGCGGATTTCGACTACGGGGACGACCTCGGATTCCCCGGCGAGGAGCCCTACACGCGCGGGGTCTACCCGACGATGTACCGCGGGCGGACGTGGACGATGCGCCAGTTCGCCGGCTTCGGCACGGCCGAGGAGACGAACGAGCGATTCCACTACCTCATCGAGAACGGGCAGACCGGCCTCTCGACGGCCTTCGACATGCCGAGCCTGATGGGCAAGGATTCGGACGACCCGCTCTCGGACGGCGAGGTCGGCAAGGAGGGCGTCGCGGTGGACACCCTGCGCGACATGGAGATTCTCTTTGAGGGCATCGACTTGGACGAGGTCTCGACAAGCTTCACTATCAACCCGAGCGCGCCAGTCATCTTCGCCATGTACGTCGCGCTGGCCGACAGTCGCGGCGTCCCACGTGAGAAACTTCGCGGAACCTTCCAGAACGACATGCTGAAGGAGTTCATCGCGCAGAAAGAGTGGGTTGTCCCGCCGGAGCCGTCGCTGGATGTCGTTACCGACACGGTCGAGTTCGCCATCGAGGAAACGCCGAACATCAAACCCATCTCGATCTCGGGCTACCACATCCGCGAGGCCGGTTCGACTGCGGTGCAGGAACTCGCGTTCACGCTCGCGGACGGTTTCGCCTACGTCGAGGACGCGACGGAGCGCGGGCTGGACGTGGACGAGTTCGCGCCGCAGCTCTCCTTCTTCTTCAACTCGCACAACTCGCTGTTCGAAGAAGTGGCGAAGTTCCGCGCGGCGCGGCGAATCTACGCCACCGTGATGGACGAGTGGTACGACGCGAACGACCCGAAATCGAAGCAGCTCAAGTTCCACACGCAGACCGCCGGACAGTCGCTCACCGCCCAACAGCCGCTCAACAACATCGTTCGTGTGACGATTCAGGCGCTGGCGGGCGTCCTCGGCGGCACGCAGAGTCTCCACACCAACAGCTTCGACGAAGCCCTTGCACTCCCGGGCGAGGAGGCGGTTCGCGTCGCCTTGCGCACCCAGCAGATAATCGCGGAGGAGAGCGGCGCAGCGGACATCATCGACCCCTTGGGTGGGAGTTTCGCCGTTGAATCGCTCACCGACGAGGTCGAGGAGAAGGCGATGGCGTACATCGAGGAGATAAAGGAGATGGGCGACGGCTCGGTGCGAGACGGCGTCCTCGAAGGCATCGACCGGGGCTACTTCCACCGCGAGATTCAGGAAGCCTCCTACGAGTACCAGGAGCGCGTCGAGGAGGGCGAGGAGGTCGTCGTCGGCGTCAACGAGTACGAGATAGAAGAGGACACGCGACCCGACATCCTTCAGGTGGACGAGGAGACCCAAGAGCGACAGCTCGCGCGGTTGGCGGAGGTCAAAGACGAACGCGACGACGACGCGGTCGACGCCGCCCTCGACGACCTGCGCGACGCCGTCGAGAACGGCGAGAACGTCATGCCCGCCATCGTGGACGCGGTGAAAGCGTACGCGACGATGGGCGAGATAATGCAGGTGTTCGAGGCGGAGCACGGTTCGTATCAGGAGAAGATCGGACTGGCCTGAGCCGGACGACCGCGATTCTCTCAACTGGATGACGCTCACGGAGATTTATGCGGCGAGGGGGGCTCTCTGGAGATAACCATGGAGGTCGCACTTCTCACGGTCGGCGACGAAATCCTCGCCGGAGACACGGTGAACACCAATGCGTCGTGGTTAGCCGCCGAAATCGGGGAGCACGGTGGGTCGGTGCGACGGATCCTAACCGTCCCGGACGATGAGACCGTCATCGCCGAGTTCGTCCGCGAGTGGTGCACGGCGTTCGACGCGGTCGTGGTGACGGGCGGTCTCGGCGGAACCCCGGACGACGTGACGATGGCGGCGGTGGCGAACGCGCTCGACCGGGAGCTCGTGGTGGACGAAGACGTGCGGCGTCGCCTCCGCGAGAAGGCGCGGCGGTTCGCCGAGGAGAACCCGGATCTGACCGACGAGTACGACTTCGACTTCGATTTCGACGCCGCGAGCGCGCTTCCGGAAGATGGTCGCCCGCTCGTCACTGACGCCGGGTGGGCCCCGGGCTGTGTCGTCGACGACGTCTACGTCCTCCCAGGAATCCCCCGCGAGATGAAGGCGATGTTCGCGCTCGTTTCCGACGAGTTCGTCGGCGATGTCGTCGCCGAAACGTTGTACACACCGATCCCGGAGGGTGCGCTCGGCGACGTTCTCTCCGGCGTCCGCGAACGATTCGACGTGTCGGTCGGGAGTCACCCGGGCCGAGACGACGACCCCGGCCGCTTGAGAGTCACCGCCACGAACCGGTCGGAACTCTCGGCGGCGGTGTCGTGGCTTCGCAGTCGCGTCGAGACCGTCGAACGGTCGGAAGCGGAGGACGGATAATCGCCGTCGGTACCGGCGACGGCGGTCAGTTTCAAGCACGTTCACGTGATAGCGCAAATCTTTATGGCTCTGCTGAAAGCATTCTAATGTGGATATGCCAGACGATACCGTGGAACTCGAAGCTCGGCTCGAAGAGGCGGAATCGTTCGAGCCGCCGGAATCGTTCGTCGAGCAGGCGAACGTCTCCGACGAGGGAATCTACGAGGAGTTCGAGGAGAACTGGCCGGAGTGCTGGGAGCAGGCGGCGGACTTGCTCGACTGGTACGAGGAGTACGACACCGTGCTGGACGACGACGACGCACCGTTTTACGAGTGGTTCACGGGCGGATCGCTCAACGCCTCGCACAACTGCCTCGACCGCCACTTGGACGAGCGCGGCGACGAAACCGCCATCGAGTGGGTTGGCGAACTCGGCGAGACGCAAACCTATACCTACGAGGAACTCCACCGCGAGGTAAACGAGTTCGCGGCGTCCTTGCACGAGTTGGGCGTCGGCGAGGACGACGTGGTGACGATGTACATGCCGATGGTGCCGGAGCTACCCATCGCCATGCTGGCGTGCGCACGAATCGGCGCTCCACACAGCGTCGTCTTCGCCGGGTTTTCGGCGGACGCGTTGGCGACTCGGATGAACGCGGCCGCCTCGGAGTACCTCGTCACCTGCGACGGCTACTACCGGCGCGGCGACCCGCTCCAGCACAAGGAGAAAGCCGACGAGGGTCTCTCGCAGGTCGACCACGACGTGGAGGGCGTCGTGGTCGTCGACCGACTGGGCGACGAGTACGACCACCCGATGGAGAACGGCGAGCAAGACTACGCCGACCTCGTCGCCGAACAGGACGGTGCGGAGGTCGACCCGGTCGAACGCGACGCCGAGGATATGCTCTTTTTAATGTACACCTCGGGCACGACCGGCGAGCCAAAAGGCGTCAAACACACCACCGCGGGGTACCTCTCCTACGTGACGTGGACCTCGCAGGCGGTGCTCGACGTAAAACCCGACGACACGTACTGGTGTGCCGCAGACATCGGCTGGATCACGGGTCACTCGTACATCGTCTACGGGCCGCTGGCGCTTGGAACGACCAGCGTGATGTACGAGGGGACGCCGGACTACCCCGAGAAAGACCGCCTCTGGGAAATCGTCGAAGAGTACGGTGTGGACATCTTCTACACCGCACCGACGGCGATTCGCGCGTTCATGAAGTGGGGGAGCGAGCACCCCGAACAGCACGACCTCTCCTCGCTCCGCCTGCTCGGAACCGTGGGTGAACCTATCAACCCGCGAGCGTGGAAGTGGTACTACAAGCACATCGGCGACGAATCCTGTCCTATCGTGGACACATGGTGGCAGACCGAAACCGGCGGCATGATGGTCACCACCCTCCCGGGAATCGGAACGATGAAACCCGGCTCTGCTGGCCCGCCGCTCCCCGGTATCGACGCGAAAGTGGTAGACACGGCGGGCGAGGCGGTCGGCGCGGGGCGTGCGGGCTACCTCACGATTCAGAAACCGTGGCCGGGGATGCTCCGGACGGTCTACAAGAACGACGACCGCTACATCAGCGAGTACTGGCAGGAGTACTCAAACCCCGACGCGGACGAGTGGGTGTACTTCCCCGAAGACGGTGCGAAGTTGGACGACGACGGCTACATCACCGTCTTGGGGCGCGTGGACGACGTGCTCAACGTCTCGGGTCACCGCCTCGGCACGATGGAGATAGAGTCCGCCATCGTCGGCGTCGAGGGCGTCGCTGAAGCCGCCGTCGTCGGCGGTCGCCACGAGGTGAAAGGCGAAGCCGTCTACGCCTACGTCATCACCGAGGAGGGCTACGAGGGCGACGACGAGATGCGCGACCGCATCGTGGCGAGCGTCGAGGATTCGATCGGTCCCATCGCCCGCCCCGAGGAGGTCGTCTTCACGCCCGAACTGCCGAAGACGCGCTCCGGGAAAATCATGCGTCGACTACTGGAAGACATCGCCAACGAGGACGAGTTGGGCGATACCTCGACGCTACGAAATCCGGACGTGGTCGAGGACATCCAGCAGAAGGTGCAGAGCGACTAGCGCGTCGTAGGATTTCGAAGGACGCTGTACCTTTTCTCGACGTCGCCGTGATTCGGTTCGAGTGAAAACGCGCCGCCTCTGGAGTCGTAGCCCTACCCCGGACATCGGCGGTCGAACCGCGTCGTTCCGCCATCCCACCACTGAACGAAGGTCGCTCGTAGAGCAACAGTAGCGGACGTATCGGTCGCGGCGCGTCACCCCAGCCCTCCTATTGCACTCTTGGCGACGCCCGTTCTACTGTTGGCCTTCGCCCGCGACGAGCACCGGTCGTTCCGCGTTCAGGATGACCGATTGCGCGACGCTCCCGAACAGGGCCTTCCCGGCGGGCGAGCGCCTGCGACCGCCGACGCAGATGCAGTTGACGTCCCGCTCTTCGGCCACGTCGAGGATGATGTCCGCCGGGTTTCCGCTCGTCTCGACCAAGTCCGTGTCGATGCCCGCGTCTTCGAGCGTTTCCTGCGCACGTCGGACGCCCGCGACCTGCAGGGCGGACGCACCGCTGGGGTTGTCGGTGAACGAGTAGAGGAGCGTGGCTCGTACCGCGGTCGCCGACTCTGGAAGGTCGGCGACCGCGGTGGCCTGTGCCACCGCGCGCGATTCGTTTTCGTCCAGTGCGATGAGGACGTGATACATATCGGAACGTCCATCGGACTCGGCTTAGCCCTTGGGGTGGGCGTCGTCGTAGCGATCGGCGACGAACACGACGAGAAAGAGCAGGATGCCGAGGAACAGGCCGATGGTCACCATCCCGAAGATGGCCAGTCCGACCGGCGTCGGCTGTAGCTCGACGAGACCAAGCAGTTCGACGGGTCGGAGGTCGTCCGGACCGAACGCACCGAGCAGGACGCCGATGAACCCCGCGAACGCGACCAAGAAGACGTACAGCCCGACGACGAGTATTCGACCTGCGAGTCGAGATGGCACGGGAGAAGCTTACGATAGGGCAAGGATTAGCCTTTTCATCCACTCGCGCCTAGGTCGCGTATGTCCGAAAAAGAACTGCTGTTGGTCGTCCTCGGTGGCATCGCCGTGCTCATGTTCGCGATGGGAATAATCCTCGCGACGACGTAGCGAAAACGAGCCGAGTCCGAGTCGTCTACTCTTCCGAGTCGATCTGCTCGCCACCGTCCGCGAGCGCCGTCTCACGCTTCTTCTCGAACCACGTCCACTCCTTGGAGCGCAGGCCGTCGTCTTCGAGGTGCCACGGGTCGGCGCTCCTGACTGGGGGACCTTCGAGCCACGACTGAACGATGTTCCAGACGAAGATGAGCTGACCGATACCCATGATGAACGCGCCGAGGGTTGCGACCTGATGCCACGTGGCGAACTGCGGGAGGTAGGTCGCGTACCGCCGGGGCATGCCGCCGTAGCCGAGGAACAGCATGGCAAAGAACGTCAGATTCGAACCGATCATGGTCAGCCAGAAGTGGATGTGCGCGAGCTTCTTCTGGTACATCTTGCCGGTGTAGATGGGGAACCAGTAATAGATGCCCGCGAAGCCGGCGACGGCGATGGCTCCCATCACGATGTAGTGGAAGTGACCGACGACGTAGTAGGTGTCGTGAAGCACGAGGTCGACCGGGATGGCCGCGAGGAAGACGCCGGTGACACCGCCGATGATGAAGTTCTGCACGAAGCCGAGACAGAACAGCATCGGCGCGGTGAGGCGTAGGCGACCGTTCCACATCGTGGTTATCCAGTTGAACACCTTCACCGCACTTGGGATGGCGATCGCCATCGACACCGCCATGAAACTCACTCGGAGGCGCGGGTCGATGCCGGTGGCGAACATGTGGTGGGCCCAGACGCCAAAGGAGAGCACGCCGATGGCCAGCGTCGAGTAGACGATGAACTTGAACCCGAACAGCTTTCGGCCCGTGAAGCGCGGGAGGATGAGGCTGACGAGTCCCATCGGCGGCAGGACGAGGATGTACACCTCCGGATGGCCGAAGAACCAGAAGAGATGTTGCCAGAGTATCGGCCCGCCGCCTTGGGCGGCGAAGAAGGTAGTGCCGAAGTTGCGGTCTAACAAGAGCATGATGAGCGCGCTGCCGAGCAGCGGGAACGCGAACAGGATGAGGCCCGACTGCGTGAGGATGGTCCACGAGAAAATGTCGAGGTTCGGCCAGCCGACGTCCTCGCCGCGCTCGGTGAAGATGGTGGCGATGAAGTTGATGGCACCCATCGTCGCCGACACGCCGGTCAGGTGCAGGCCGAGGAGCATCATATCGACGCCGGGGCTCGCCATCGCCTGACAGCTGGCTCCGCTTCCGCAGGCCGACAGCGGCGTATACATCGTCCAACTTGTCTGGGACGGGGCGACACCGGGGATGAAAAAGCCCGCCCAAATGAGCAGTGCGCCTGGCGGAAGGAGCCAGAAGGCGATGGCGTTGATGCGCGGGAACGCCATGTCGTCCGCCCCGATGAGTAACGGGATGAAGTAGTTCGAGAACGCCGCGATGATGGGCGTCCCGAACAGGAACAGCATGGTGATACCGTGCGTGGTGAGTAGGCCGTTGTAGAAGTTCGCGCTGATGATGTCGGTCTCCGGTGCCATGAGTTCGGTGCGCATGATGAGCACCGCGAGACCGCCCCACGCGAAGGCGAGAATACCGTACGTTCCGTACAGCATCCCGATATCCTTGTGGTCGACTGTCGTCAACCAGCGAATGATTCCGGCAGGCTTCTCCTCGTGTGCCTGCCCGGTCCGGTCTCCGTATCCGTAGCCCCCTCCGCTGAGGGGTGTGTAAGACCGCCAGTCCTCGATACGGGCGATGAACATGGCGACCGCGAGTAGAAACACCCCCATAACGACGGTGAGCGCTATTTGCCCAGTAGCTGCCATGCGAGAGCGTCGGGACTACAGGGTAAAGAAAGGTTAGGTTACGGCTCGGAGGGGTTCAGAAACGTTAGCATACGACAGGTGATACCGCACGACACGCCCGGGGGTGTCTGGCGCGAGTAAACGGTTAGGTTGCGTCCGGACCCTCGATTTTAATCGCCGCGATGTACGTCAACAAAGCGAGCGAGACGAAGGGAATCACCAACAGTCCCCAGCCGATCACGTCGATGAAGAAACTTCCCGTCCACGGTCTAGCGGCGACGAAGAGGACGAGGAAGAACGCCATGATTCCGAGTGGGACGATGTTGACCGTGAGGTCGAGGATCGTTTCTCGGTCGAAGACTCGTTCTGCCATAGTACGAGAACGTAGAGAACAGGGCGTCAAATAGGTTTGTGATTCGGCTCAGATCGCTTGCGGTTGCCAGAGTGCCCCCGCGATACCGCCGACGAGCAGGACAGCGCCGCCGACGAGGATGGCAGTGCCGCGTAGTTTGACCGACCCGGTCGTCATCGTCCAAATCGCACCGCCGACCAGAAACGCCACGCCGGCTGAGACGACGAGTCCCTTCCACGGGTTGCGGATGTACTCCGATTCGCGGAGGATGCCGACGACGCTCCCGACGAACATCAGCATGCCGCCGACTGCGACGGGAAAGAGAACTTCTGCCATCACGATACCGACCTCGAACAGCGCGAGACCGAACGCGACGAACAGCGGCCACGGACTGGATTTTCGGTACTGGTCGGAGAGTCCCGGTTGTTCGTCCATGCGCGGCCTTGGGGCTTCAGCGGTTTGACCGTTGCGTCTTTCGACGCCCGCAGTTCGTCGCGTTCTCGAACTTTCTAGAACTGTATGACTCACGGCCGGCGAGAACGGAAGCTGCTCCGGTCACCGTCGTCGATTCCGCAGTGTACGTGGCCGATGGTGCCAGCCACGTTTACGGCATCTGGCGAGCACGACCGCACTCCTACGATACCTCCTCTTAGAGGCTCTCGAAACTGACAGAAGGAGCGTGATGAGTACGGAACATCTACCGTTCACTCTCGTCCGACGGAGTGGAAACTGACCGTTCCGCTTCGCGTTCGTCTCCCAGCTCTTCGACGCGCTTTTCGAGTTCGCCGATGCGCTCGCGTTGCCCGGTGCGGGTGGCTTCCATAATCGCACCGAAACCGAACACGAGAACGACTCCGTCCAGGAATCCGATCACCCCCGCGAGATTTCCCCTACGATTCCCGCCAGCATCGAAACGACGACCCAGCGTATCCAACTACTATCGTTCGCCATCGATTAAATAATATTCATTGGGTAGATAAATATTACTGACAGTGCTCTTCGGGCCACGCCGTCCTGTTTTGTTAAAAATCAGCTACAGACTGACGGTTTAGAGAAACGGAGAAGCGAAGACGAGAACCGGTTCAGACCACGGCGCTCCAGAACGGTTTGATGAAAGTGAACAGACTGAGGTACGCCACGTACAGGAACACGACGAAGGACGCCGCGAGTGCTCCTTTCGGCTTGTCCAGCGGGACGCCGCGACGCATCTCGACGGAACGGGCCTCGACCTCGAAGAAGTCGGTGATGAACAGCCCGAGCACGAGTGACGAGAGGACGATTCCGGCGTGGTGGTGGGTCGTCAGGAAGTAGAACGAACCGAGCACGAGCAGGACGTTCGACAGTTCGTGCGGAATCCACCGGTCGAGCGTCTCGCGGTCGTCGTCCGTCGCCTGCTTCGAGTAGTTCCGGTACGCGAGCCATCGCGTTCCCATGTTGAGCAACACGAGCGCGAGGACGACGTACTCCACGAACGGTTCGATCACGTCGACCGGCCCGAGCAGCGATAGGAGTTGCATGTCCGAAACTCAGTCGGACAGTGTATTATATTCTTTCCAATTCGCTCGCCAGACTGCTACGCGAAGAAACTCTGACTCGCGTCCACGGACGTCAGTTCGACTGTCCCGTCGAACGCGATCTCCACCGGTTCGTGCGGCTCCACCGGACACACTTCGCGGTCGTCCGCGAGGAGCACCACCGCGTCCTCATCGCGTTCGACGGCGAGCGTGACCGGGCCGCGGAGCACCCAGTCGTCGACGTGGATGGCGAACGGCGCGACGGGGACGACAGAGACGACCTCCGTCCCCAACTGAACGACCGGGCCGCCGGCGTCCCGCGCGTACCCCCGACTGCCGGTAGGCGTTGCGACGACGACTGCGTCTGCCCGGAACTGGTCGACGAACTCGCCGTCCGCGTGAACGCTGTACTCGGAGATTCGTGCCGGTTTGCTCGTCACCAGCGTCGCGTCGAACAGCGCGTCGGCGACGCGTTCGCCGCCGACCGACGCCGAGAGGAGCGGTCGGTTTCTCGTCGTCCACTCCTCCGCGAGGAGTTCCTCGACGGCCAGTTCGACTTGGGATTCTGGAACGCTCTCCAGCCCCGACCCCGCACCGACCGGAAGAATCGGAATCGACACTCCGGCGCGGATGAGGCCGGTGACCGCCGATTCGCCGGGTGCGACAACGACCGACGGGTTCGCGTCGAGAACGGTGCGCGGGTCGTCGTCCACCGCTCGCTCGACGCCGTCGTCTATCGCCTCGTCGATTCGACGGACGAGGCGCGCGTCACCCCCCGTCACGACCCCTATCCGCATCGTCTTCCCCCATGTGCTCGCTCGCTTCTCATCACCCGAACAGTCTCGTCCCGTCCTGAAAAGGATACCGCGCTACTCGTCGTAGGGCCAGTCGCCGATCACCTTCATCCCTGCCGCTTGGTCTTCGGCTTCTAGTGCGGCAGCGATCTCCTCGGGGTCTTTATGCGCGACCTCGAATTCGTCGCTTGCGAGGGTCACCGTAAGGTCGGTGAGCAAGATGGCCTGCTCGCGGAGGTCGCGGACTTCGATCTTGTCTAGCGTGTCGGCGAAAGTGTGACCCCAGCCACGCCCTTCGTCGCCCGTCTCGCTCATGACGTGGTAGCCCGGAACGCCCCACTGGACGAAGGGCCAGTGGTCGCTGTGCGGCCCCTGTTCCGGAATCGTGGTGATGGGATGGTCGAACTTCTCCGCAACGTCGTGGGCCGCCTCGTCCAACTCCTCGAAACCGTGGGTGAAAAACGATAGCGTACGCCCGCGAACGACGCCGTCGTTGTTCACGATTGCCTTGATGCTGTCGTGGTCGGTGACGCTCGCCATGTAGTTCGACCCGTCGAGGCCGACCTCCTCGGCGCCGAAGGCGACGAAGTGGACGCGCGTATCGAGTTCGTCTTCGCGCTCGGCGAGGGCGCGGGCCAACTCGACGACCATCGCCGTTCCGGCACCGTTGTCCATCGCTCCTTCGGCGATGTCGTGGGCGTCCACGTGGCTGGTGATGAGCACCCGTTCGTCGGTGTCCGGCCCGAGTTCCGCGTGGACGTTCTGGCTGGTCGCGTCGTGTATCTCGGCGTCGACTTCGACCGTCACGTCCTCACCCTCCCACCGCCGAGCGAGGCGCGCCCCGACTTCTTTGCTCACGCCGACGGCGGGAACGTCGCCGATCGGGTCGTCTTCGGTGCCGACGCTCCCGGTCGGCGGGAGACAGCCTTCGACGTGGTTGCGGAAGACGAAGGCCGCCGCTCCGCCTTCGACCGCGTAGTAGTACTTCTCTCGGCGGTGGATGAAGCGATCGTAGTGATCCGGGACGTTCGAGGCGACCATGACGACCTTCCCCTCGACATCGTTGTGCTCGAAGTCTGACGGAAGACCGTAGCCGAGGTCGACGAACTCGCCCTTCGCGCCGTCGGTGGGACTGCGGGGCAAGGCGATGCAGTCTTGCGTCGTGCCGCCCGCTCGAATCGCGCTATCGCCGCGTGTCCATCCCTGAACGTCGAATTCTTCCAGTCGAGTGTTCCGCGCCCCGACCGATTCGAGGGCGTCGCGGGTCGCTTCCGCACCGCGTCGTTCGCCGTCGCTTCCGGCCATCCGATCGCCGATATCCACTACCGTTTCGAGGAGATTCCATCCCGCATTGCTCGTGAACGTCCGGCCGATCCATCGTGACATACGCTTCCACATCTCGCGGGGGGTCGCCTAAGCGTTTCGAACCGTAATATCCCGACGATTCGTCGGTTCTCTCCGTCTGTTTATCCCCAAAATCGGCAGTTCGTAACCCGCGTATTTAAACTATCTTCAAACTCTCGGCGGTTTCGTTAGTGTAGCGATGCTTTATAATGAATGGGGTTGTTTCACCGATAGACGGTCGGAGTTTCACTCAAATATGGCTTCACAAGCACCTGATATGGCGCGCGTAGTTGGACTCGACGGAAGTGTCGAAAGGGACGTGAACCTCTCGGCGACGGACGTGGAGAACATGTACCGGTTGCAAGTGCTCGCGCGCACGTTCGACCGGAAAGCAGTCTCGCTCCACCGACAGGGGCGTATCGGAACCTACGCACCGCTGCAAGGACAGGAAGCGGCGCAGGTCGGGGCGGCGTACGCGCTCTCGCCGGACGACTACTGTTTCCCGACGTACCGCGACCACGCGATGTATCTCACTCGCGGGCACGCCATGCGGGATATCCTTTTGAACCTCTCCGGAGCGGGGAACTACGTCGACCGCGAGGACGCCGACGGACTTCGGACGTTCCCGCCGACGATTCCCATCGCCACACAACTTCCCCACGCGGTCGGCGTCGGCATGGGAGCCAAATACAAGGACGACGACTGCACCGTGCTGGCGAGTTTCGGCGACGGCGCGACCAGCGAAGGCGACTTCCACGAGGCGATGAACTTCGCGGGCGTGTTCGAGACGCCGACGGTTTTCTTCTGCCAGAACAACCAGTGGGCGATATCGGTGCCCAGGGAGCGCCAGACGGCCAGCGCCACCATCGCGCAGAAAGCGCAGGCGTACGGCTTCGAAGGCGTCCGCGTGGACGGAAACGACGTGTTCGCCGTCTACAGCGCGGTGCGCGACGCCCTCGCGCGCGCGAAAGGTGGTAAAACGTTACTCATCGAAGCCGTCACCTACCGACGGGGCGCTCACACCACGACCGACGATCCCTCGAAGTACCGCGACGAAGCGGAGGTCGAGTCATGGGCCGAGAAAGATCCGCTCGAACGCACCCGCGAGTACCTCGAATCGGAGCACGAGTGGACCGACGAGGACGAACGGGCGCTCCGCGAAGAAGCGACCGACCGCGTGGCCGAGGCGGTCGAGGCCGCCGAAGCGCACGACGGGTACGACGCCGACGCCATCTTCGACCACGTGTACGACGGCGAACATCCCCGATACGCCCGCCAGCGCGCCGCCGTCCCCGAGAACCCGGACGTGGAACGGTAGTCGCCAGCACAGTTATGTGCCGGGCTGTGGTATCCGGTACGGGGTGTTACGATGGAACGTCAAGACGCGCGGATGGGGGAGTACGGGGCCGAAACCGAGGAAATAGCGGATATCGCCGAGATGGAGATCACGGAGCCGACGTTGACGTGGCTCGAGATCTCCCATCCGCAGCAACCGATTCCGATCGGCGAAAACGATAGGGTGTTGAACAGCTACTTCAACGAGCAACAGGACGTGTGGGAAGTGTTGCTCGTCGCGCTTCCCGACGAGGAGACGGACGCTGACGAAGAGTGATTACAGCATGTCCTTCTGCTTCATCCCCTCGATGAGGTCATCGACGAGCGTGTCAACGTCCTCGTAGGGGAAGTCCTGCGAGTCGTTCATCTTCGTCGACAGCTCCATCGCGGTGAAGCTCGTGTCGCCGGCTTCGAAGCGCGTGCCGGGACCGTTCGGGAGCGCCGGAACGAGATCCATCGGGTTGCTGACTGGGTAGTCTGCACCTTTGAACGCATCGCGGAACTGCTGCCGGAATTCTGCTTCCTTGTCGGCCATGTCGTTTCATGTGTGAGTATCCGGCAAAAACGTTCCGAAACAACTAGAAACAAGTTGTAAGTTTATCCTACGTAGTGGGAAGTTCGTACTCCGGATGTTCGACTCCTCGTACCGCATTTTTCGGAACCGAGACCGGTAGGTACGACAAGACGCTGGAACTTCGACTCGGTTACGCCAGCGACGAAACGGCGAGTGAAACGAGTCGTTTCGAGCGATAGGCAGGTGACACAACCGCCAAGGTGCTAGCTCACTCTCCGGAAAATCGGAGATCTTCTGGGCCGACGATCCGCCGACGGAGCGAGGAAGAGCGAAGTTCTTCCGAGGGAGCGACGGTAGGAGTGAGGACGGTCTTCGTGAGCGAGTTCTCGCGAGCGACGAAGGAAGAACGAGAGCAGGGGAGAGCTTCCCACTTCTCGAGCCAGCAGGAACGTTCACGAGAGCGATGCTCTAGTGCGCCAATCATAAATCGACGATTTCCGCTGAGGTCTTCCGGTGCTTTCGATCGGCCTTTTACCAGAGAAGCAGGTCAAGACGCGTATCGTGCGGTCCGCGTCTCGGCTCCCGACCGCAGAAAAAGGTCGTGGTGAAACCAAAGTATTCAGTACCCGTCGGTGCCAAGCCTCTCCCATGACAGATGGGGAAGCGGACGAATCGATTACTCGACGCGGGTTTATCCTCGGCTCTGCGGGTGCAGCGGCCGCCGGTGCGGCTGGAACGGCGGCGGCGCAGGAGGGTGGCTCCGGCGGCGGTGGCGGCGGAACGAAGACGGTGAAGGTCGGCCCCGGTGGAAATCTGACGTTCGAACCGTCCGAACTGTCGATTCCGCCAGGGACGACGGTGAAGTGGGTCTGGGAGTCGAACACCCACAACGTCGTCCCCGAGAGCCAACCTGAAGGGTCGAGTTGGCAGGGGTCGAAAGGCGCACCGAACAAGACGTACGATTCGGGTCACACCTACTCGCACACGTTCGACACGCCCGGTACGTACGAGTACTTCTGCCAGCCGCACAAGTCCGCCGGTATGACCGGTTCGATAACCGTCGGAAGCAGTGGCGGTGGCTCGTCGAAACCGGCGGTTCCGTCCAGCGCCAAGACGCTCGGCATCGCCACCTCGGGCGCACTGGTGTTCACCCTCGGACTGGCGTACTTCTTCATGAAGTTCGGCGGCGACTACGGCGAGTACGGCGAGTACGAGTAGTTACTCTGCGTCGTCCGGCGTATTGAAGTCGTGGAACGCGCGACCCTTCTCCGCGCTCAGGATGTCCAGCCCCGCGGCTGCACCGCCACCGACCGAGATGGCGGCCTGAATCTTGTCCGCGCGCGCCGTCCACCCGGCGGCGTAGGCGTTCTCGACCGTCGTCGCGTTGTCCATATCGATTTCGACGGTGCCGTCGTCGGCCAGTTCACAGCCGAGCGCCTCGGCCATGTCGCGCGAGCGTCCGGTGGTGAAGACGACGTACTTGGCGTCGTACTCGTCGGAATCGGTGGTGACGGTGAAGCCGTCGTCCGCCCGTTCGACGGCGGTTACTTCCCCCCCTTGCTTTCGCTCCGCGCTGTGGTCGTCCACTTGCTTGCGAGCGACCTCCATGAACTCGTCGCCGGCGATGCTCTCGATGCCAAGGTAGTTGTAGAGCCACGCGGCGTGCATCGCCGTGTCGTCCGTGTCGAAGACGACCGTATCGAGGTCGTTTTTCGCGGTGAACAGTGCGGCGCTCAGTCCGGCGGGACCGCCGCCGATGACGGCTACGTCTGACATACGACGTCACGTAGCATTGACGCGTCTATAAAACTCATCGCTCCAGCAACTCCTTCGTCTTTCGGTGGCGGTAGCGAAACATTGGTTCGAACCCGACCTTTGCGAGCGGACTCCCCGCCGTCCCGAGTGCCGGGAACCGATACTCTACCCTGTCGCGCACCAGCGTTCGTCCGTCGCCGTCGTGGAACTGGTGGGTGTGTCGCCATTCCGGAAACGGACCGTCCCTCATCTCGTCTTGAAACAGGGCGGATCCGTCGCGCTCTTCGCGGCGGGTGATTTTGGACGTCCATCGCTGTCGCGGACCGACGCCGAGGGGTTGGAGCGACAGGCGAATCTCCGTGCCCGTCTCCAGCACGACCTGTTCCGGGTCGCCGTCCGGCCCCCGAATCCCTTCGACGCGGAGGTGCATCCATTCGGGGGTGAGCGCCTCCAGCCCGTCAGTGGCCGAGTAGAACCGCCACACGTCCTCGAACGGTGCGTCCACCCAGACCTCGCGCTGGTAGGTAGCCATCGTCGGGACTTTCGTCGCCGACGTAAAGTTTCTTATGCGCGGTAGCCGGGACGACGATTTATCCCGGTTCGACGCGCACGTCGAAGGGATGGTCTCCGTTCGACTCGCCGAGGCGGACGACGCGCCGCAGATCGCGGCCATCTACGCGCCCCTCGTCCGCGAGACGGTCGTTTCGTTCGAAACCGACCCGCCGGATGACGGGGAGATGGCGGAGCGAATCCTGACGACGCTTCCGACGTACCCGTGGCTGGTCTGCGAAAGCGGCGACGAGATTCTGGGGTACGCCTATGCGTCCGCCCACCGCACGCGGGACGCCTATCAGTGGTCTGTGGACGTGTCGGTGTACGTCCACGGTGAGCACCGTCGCTCGGGCGTCGGGCGAGGCTTATACGAATCGTTGTTCGCTCTCCTCTGGCGACAGGGATTCTACAACGCCTACGCGGGAATCGCGCTTCCCAATCCGGCGAGCGTCGGTCTCCACGAGTCGCTCGGCTTCGAGGAGGTGGGCGTCTACCGGAGCGTCGGGTACAAAAACGGGGCGTGGCGCGACGTCGGTTGGTGGCACCGACGACTGCGCTCCAGCGACCCCGACTCGCCAACCAACAGCAACTCGTCGGGGGGCCTCAACTCGTCGGACGACCCCGAGCCGCCGTCGTCGCTGACCGAACTGGAATCGATAACGAAGGCCGAGGCGATGGAACGAGGCGTGCGGTCGATACGGATCACTTGAGACGCTCTTGGAGGAACGACGGATGGGCCGCGGAGACGCCGTCGATGACGAGAATCTGGTCGCTTATCACACCCCCGACCGCGTCGCCGTTCGGCGCGCGAACCTCCGCCATCAGCATGTGGTCGCCGCTGCACGTGTACAGCGTCTCGATGTCGTCGAGCTCCTTGAGCGCCCGCGTCGCCTCCACGTAGCGTTCGCTTTCCACATCGATGCCGACGAGCGCGATGCTCTGACTGGAGAGCTTCTTCGGGTCTACTTCCGCCGAGTAGCCGACGATGACGCCCTCGTCTTCGAGCTTGTCGATGTACTTCCGAACGGTCGGCTTTGAAACCCCTGCGCGGTCTGCGATCTCCGAGTACGACGCCTGCGCGTCGTGCTCCAAAACACGAAGGATACGGTCTTCGGTCGATTCCGTGCTCATGTTAGTGGGTTGTTTCCCGTACAGGAAAAAATACCTTGCGAAGTGGAAAACACATTGTGGACCGCGAAAAGCTTGTACGAACCTCGGACGGAAGCGAAACGAGATTACTTGTGGCGGTCGAGGATGTCGTAGCTCCGTTCCCACTCGTACTCGTCGTCGAAGTACCGCTCCGCCAGCGGCGTCTCCGGCATGTCACCCGTGGCTTGTTTCTCCTGCTGGTAGGACGGGCGGTCGTCGTCGATGTAGAAGCGGCCGGTGAGCACCGTCCCCTCGTAGAGTTCGTCCTCGGCCTCGTACATCATCTCGGCCGCCTCGCGTCGGTCGTTCACGTCGAAGTCGTAGTCGTCGCTGTCCTGCACGTCGATGTACGGGACGTATTGCTTCGCGTCCTTGTTCCACGTCGGGCACTGCGTGAGGAAGTCGATGTGCGCGAACCCGTTGTGTTCCATCGCCTCGGCGAGGATCTGCTTCGCCTGATTCGGGTTGACCGCCGCCGTTCGGGCGACGTACGACGCACCCGAGGTGAGCGCGAGCGACAGTGGCCGAATCGGGCTCTTCGCGCTACCGTGTGGCTGGGTCTTCGACTTGTGACCCTTTGGGCTGGTCGGGGACGTCTGGCCCTTCGTCAGCCCGAAGATCTCGTTGTCGAAGACGATATAGGTCATGTCGTGGTTCTCGCGGGCGGTGTGCATGAAGTGGTTCCCGCCGATACCGTACCCGTCGCCGTCACCGCCCGCGGCGATGACTTCGATGTCCGGATTGGCGAGTTTGGCCGCGCGCGCGACTGGCAGGGCGCGTCCGTGGATGGAGTGGAAGCCGTAGCTCTGGAAGTAGCTCGACAGCTTCCCGGAACAGCCGATCCCTGTGACGAGTAGCGTCTCGTCCGGCGTTCGACCGACCTCGGGCATCGCCTGCTTCAGTGCCTTCAGGACGCCGAAGTCACCACAGCCCGGACACCACGTCGCCTGCGGTTCGAGACTCGGCGTGAACTCGTTCGAATCGATCTCTCGTTCTTCTCCGATTGCGTTGAATACACTCATTTTAGTCACCCGTTGCGGATTCGATGTGCGTGTTGTAGTCGGTCTCGGCGTTCTCGTCTAGTCTCACCTCGAAGCCGTCGACGATCTCGGCGGGTTCGAATGGATTGCCGTCGTACTTCAGCAGGCTGAACATCTTCTCGCCGAAGCGTCCCGTCTGGCCCTGAATGTGTCTGCGGAACTGCGCCGTGGCGTTCATCTCGACGACCAGCGCCTCGTCCACGTCTTCGAGGAACTCGCTGACCTCGTCTTTCGGGAACGGAACCATGTCGCTGACGTTCATCGCCTTGACCGAGTGGTCGTCCTCGTTCAGTACGTCCACCGCTTCCTCGACGGCACCCTTCGTGCTGCCGAAGTTGAGGATGGCGTAGTCGGCGTTGTCGGGGCCGTAGACGGTCTGGTGTGACTCGTCCATCGCGTCGAGTTCCTCGCGGATGGCGTCGAGTTTCGACATCCGGCGGTTCATCTGTGTGACGCGGTTGTTCGCGTCCTCGCTGATGTGCCCTGCCTCGTTGTGCTCGTTTCCGGACGCGAGGAAGTTGCCGCCCTTCTGTCCCGGCAGGGAGCGCGGGCTGACGCCGTCTTCGCCGTCGTAGCGGTAACGCTTGAACCGTCCCGCGAGACGTTCGCCCGCTTCGATATCCTCTTCGGTCACGACGCTTCCGATGTCCGGGTTCGGCTCGCGGTCGAACACCGACTCGGGAACCGTCTCGTGCCCGCCGGAGAGCTTCTGATCGTAGAGGATGATGGACGGAATCTGGTACTCGTAGGCGATTTCGAACGCCTTACGCGTCTGGATGTACGACTCGCGCGCGTCACCCGGCGCGAAGACGACACGGTTCGAGTCGCCTTGACTCGTGTAAAGTACGTGTTCTAAGTCACCCTGCTCGGGTTTCGTCGGCATCCCCGTCGAGGGTCCTGCGCGCATCGACTCGACGAGCACGAGCGGCGTCTCGGTGATCTCCGCGAGACCGAGCGGTTCGGACATGAGCGCGAACCCGCCGCCGGACGACCCGCTTATCGCCTTCGCGCCCGCGTGGCTTGCACCGACGGCGAGACACGCAGCGGCGATCTCGTCCTCGACCTGCTCGGAGATACCTCCAAGGTCGGGGAGGTGTTGGGTCATGATCGTGAACACGTCGGTCCACGGCGTCATCGGATACCCCGAGATGAATCGGCATCCTTCGTCGATTGCGCCGTACGCGATTCCGTGACTACCGGAGATGAGCACCGGCTCTTCGTCGTGTTCGCTCTGGGAAACCGTCACGCCGACGTCCGTGTCGTAGTTCTCCGAAACGTCCTCGTAGGCTTCCCGGAGGATCTCGAGGTTCGGTTCGAGGATCTTCTCCGGCATCGCCTCGCTCATCAGCTCTTCGACGACGTCGAGGTCGAGGCCGATGATGGCACAGGTCGCCCCGACCCCTGCGGTGTTCCGCATGACTTCCCGGCCGTGCTCCTTGGCGAGTCCGCGAAGATCCAAGTCGAAGACGTGCCAGTTGTTCTCCTCGACGCGCTCCTCGAAGTTCGGAATGTCGTCTGTGTCGAGCAGTCCAGCGTCGTAGATGATTACGCCGCCTTCTCGTAGCTCGTCCAAGTTCTCCGTTAGCGGTTTGATCTCTTCGTTGCCGTAGTAGGCTTCTTCCTGTGGGTTCCGCGCGAAGCTGTCACCGAGTGCGAGGAGGAAGTTGTAGTTGTCTCCCCGTGATTTCACTTCGTGATCGGCCGCGCGAATCTCCACGTAGGTGTGGCCGCCGCGAATGCGCGACGGATAGTGTCGATGCGTGAATACGTTCAACCCCGATCGCATCAGGGCTTTTGCGAAGTTCTGGCTCGTCGAGTCGATTCCGTCCCCGGAACCCCCTGCGACTCGCCAAATTAGTTCTTCATCCGTCATAATTGTAACTCCTGGCCTCCCCGGCCTAGTGTATTACGGTAGTAGCGCAAGGTGGTAAAGCCTTTGCCATAGATTAGCAAGGGTTTATCGTGATAGATGGGGTCTAACGGTTGATTTCGCGGTTTTCGAAGATGGAAATGTCTCGTTTCTTAATGATGGTTTATAGCTCAATGAACACCCTCTGTCCTACCCCCTTATCTCGGGATTTGGGTTACTATGTTAGAGTAATTACCATCTAAACTTTATTCTCATCTAAAATAGAATTTTCACTATTCAAAGAACTTTCATGAAGGATTTCAATGATTATCCAGCCTAAATTTAGAGCTCCACTAAATGTCCACCCAACCGCAGCTGTTAATATCCCGACGATAAAGGTTGCCAAAGCAATAAAATAGAGAAACTTCCAGAAGTTACTTTGGTCAAGGAGAATTCCTAAGGTAGCGAAGAGGAGCATTCCAAACACAAATTCAAAAAACCTGTGGTAAGTGACTCCTTCCCTGGTATGATTGGTGTTGTTCCTTCGTTCATCCCTTGTAATTGGCCCGTGATAACCTTTCCAGTGAACGCCAGAATAACTGCTCCAATCAGGAATAGAGGATAAAAATTAACATTATCAAAGGGGATGTTGACGATTTCAACTTCCAATACATTTTCCACCACATTGTTAATAGAAAATAGACCGACAGCAACTCCACCAAGCCAACACAAAGACAACCCAAAATTCGATATGCGTCTTCCTATTGGAATCCACCGAGTTTTCTCCATCTTATTTTTCAAATGGTGTAGAATTGCAATAAAAAGGTACGCATCAACAAGTGGGAGAATTGAGAGAAGTGATCGAATATAGATATGATCTTTATCTTTAGATTTTCCCTTCGTATAATCACATCTTAGCATCAGCAATGCTATTTGCGAACACTATTACGATAACAAAATAGTGTCAGGAACCGCCAATTTGACAACCGTTCCTGTAATTAGGGACACATCTTCTCCGTATAGTGACGCATATACCAGGAGGATAATTCCACCACCGAAAAAGAATACGACTTATACTCCCGAACCTTCGGCGAGAAACTCAGCGGCAGTCACAAAATCGGTGAAATTCCAATCGCGTATCCGATACTCGTCCTGTTCGGTGTTGCAGTGCTCGCCCAACGATTGCGCTGAGGACGAACGATTTCTTTATTCTCCTTTTCCACCGGCGTCTTTCGTCCGAAGTATTTCGCGCATGTTGATGTAGATATCTTTCGGAGACGTATTCTCGTCGGGGTCGAACAGATCGCTCACTCGGTAGAGCATCGCCGCGACCTGCTTGCTCTCGCTGCTGTCACCGCGAACGTCGTCGGCGATCTCGCGGAGGATCGCCACGCGCTCCGCGTCCGGTTCGAACGATTCCGTCTCGCGTGCCATACTCAGGATTGCTTGCGGCGGTTGATAATCCCGACGTTGTTGGCGACGTTCTCCGTCAACACGCGGAAGGAGTCGCCCGTCTCGCTCTCGTCGTCGAGGACGATGGGCGTCCCCTCGTCGCCGCCAGTTCTGACTGACGGGTCGAGCGGGACGGCACCGAGAAACGGCATATCGTGCTCTTCGGCGAAGGCCGCACCGCCGCCGCGTCCGAAGATGTCGTGTTCGCTCCCGCAGTCGGGGCACCTGAACGCGCTCATGTTCTCCGCGATGCCGAGAACGGGCGTCTCGTGTTTGCCGAACATCTGGAGACCCTTCTCCGCATCATCGAGCGCGACACGCTGTGGCGTGGTGACGATAACCGCACCGGTGACGGGGACGCTCTGGAGCAGCGTGAGTTGCGTATCGCCGGTTCCGGGCGGCAAGTCGACGACCATGTAATCGAGTTGTCCCCACTCCACGTCCTCCCAGAGTTGGGTGAGCACCTTGTGAACCATCGGGCCGCGCCAGATGACGGGGTCGTCTTGGCCGGTAAGAAACGCCATACTCATCAGTTTCACGCCGAACTTTTCCGGCGGAACGAGTTTCCCGTCTTCGGTCGCTCGCGGTCGTTCGTCCGCATCGACCATTCGCGGGACGTTCGGTCCGTACACGTCGGCGTCGAACAGCCCGACGCGAGCGCCGAGTTTCGCTAACCCCGCGGCGAGATTGACGGCGATGGTGCTCTTTCCGACGCCGCCCTTTCCGGACGCGACTGCGATGATGTTCTTGACGCCGGGAAGTACCTGCTCATCCGGCGAGAGATTACTGTCGACGCGAGCCGAGAGCTGCGTTTCGATCCCTTCCTCGGCGAGCACTTCGCGGACGCGGTTCGCAATCGCGGTTTCGTGCGGCGCGTACGGTGCACCGAGGGCGAGCGAAATCCGTGCAATTCCCTCTTCGACTGTTACGTCGTTAACGAGACCGAGTGAGACGATATCCTCGTCGAGGTCGGGGTCTGTAACGGTTCGAAGGAGTTCTCGAACGTCAGCTTCGTCCATGGTGACGGCTAGGGTGTGACCTGTCGATAAGACTTGTGAACCGGAAGAAAGGCTGATAAACCGGAGGACTCGATTCCGTCGTCGGAGGCAGTAGTTTCGCTCCGTGGCTGGCGTAAATAGATTCAGTTACGTTCCGATGGTGTTCTCCCACGAGTTTAAGAATACTCGTCCGAAAGAGGTGTGTGATGCTCGAAGATTCGTTCGGGCGCGAGGTATCGGGTGTGCGCGTCTCGCTCACCGACCGGTGTAATTTCGACTGTATCTACTGCCACAACGAGGGACTCGGGGATACGCGCGGTCCAATGGAGGCACAGGACGACGAGATGAGCGCCGACGACGTCGTTCGATTTCTGGAAGTCGCCCGCGAGTTCGGCGTCGAGAAAGTGAAATTCACCGGAGGAGAGCCGATGCTCCGACAAGATCTGGAGGAGATAATTCGTCGGACGCCCGACGAGATGGAGGTTTCTCTGACGACGAACGGAACCTTCCTCCCGGGGAGGGCCGAGCAACTCCGTGAAGCGGGACTAGAGCGCGTGAACGTCTCGCAGGACGCGCTCGACCCCGAAGCGTTCGCGGAGGTGACGAAAAGCGGCGCGTACGACAAAGTGCTAGAAGGCGTCGAAGCGGCGCTCGACGCCGGTCTCGACCCGGTGAAACTCAACATGGTCGTCTTCGAGGCAACCGCGGGCTACGTCCCTCGGATGGTCGAACACGTCGCCGAGAACGACGGACTTCAATTACAACTCATCGAGTACATGCCGGAGTTGACCGGCAAGCCGGAGTGGGCCATCGACATCCAGCGTGTCCACGATTGGCTCGAAAAACAGGCCGAGGAGATCGAGGTACGGGAGATGCACGGCCGAAGACGGTACTGGGTGAACGGCGGGATGGTCGAGATTGTCGACCCGGTCGAGAACCCGAGTTTCTGTTCTAATTGTCATCGCGTACGCGTAACGCACGAGGGATATCTCAAGGGGTGTCTGAATCGCAACGACGACCTCCGGTCGATGGGTGAGATGACGAAACCCGAAATCCGCGAGACGTTCCGCGAGACGGTAGCGAACCGCGTCCCCTACTACGGCGAGTACATGATTCGAAACGACGAGAACGAGTGGGAGATAAACGACCGGTACATCGACGTCTGAGTCGGCGATAAAGTTCATAGGGGCTGGCTACGCCCACTCTCGTATGCGACGACGGGCATTTCTCGCGAGGTCTAGTGCGTTGGCAGGCGGGTGCGCCGCGACGTCGGTCGTCGGAAGCGGACGACCGGTGGGGAAACCTTCGTCGTACACCATTCTCGATGGGACGAAGTACGCGACGGAGGTGTTCGTCCGAAAAGCGGGTGACGGCCCGACGGCACTCGTCGTCGGAGGGATGCATGGCGACGAACCGAGCGGCTATCGCGCGGCAAGGGACGTCGCAAAGTGGCGAATCGACGGCGGAACGCTCGTTGTCCTTCCGAAGGCGAACCGCGTGGCGATTCGGAAGAGTCGGCGCGAAGGTGCGAACGGGGACTTGAATCGACAGTTCCCCACCGATGAGAACCCGCAGACGACGCTCGCTCGAGCTATCTGGAACGTGGTCTCCCGCCACGACCCGGACGTAGTGTTCGACTTACACGGTTCCATCGGTATCTACGGTTATCACGAATCGTCGGTCGGTCAGGTCATCTGGCCGACCGACGCGGGAGACGCGAGCGAATACGCGAAACGAACCGTCGAACAACTTAACGGCGACGTCGTCCCGTGGTACATGCCATTCCACGCCTACCGTCGCGGTGATGAACTGGGTGGGTCGAGTCCGATGCTCGTCCACAAGGTGGCGGGTGACCTCGACAAAGAGGGGTACATCGTGGAGACGACGAAGTTCCTGCTCGATCCCGATACGAGGGTTCGGTGGACGAAACGGGCCACCGCCGATCTCCTCTCCCGGCACGGAATCGAACGGAGGACAGATCGATGAACGTGCGAGAAGTGTTCGCGGGGCGGGCGGTGTGGGGGTCGTATCTCGCGCTGGTCGGCCCGCTCGTTCTTGGTGCGCTGGATAACCGGCTCATGACGCCGCTCGCGCTGCCGGGCTATCTCGTTTTCACGCTCGGGAGCGCCGTCGGCAGTCGCCTATTTCCGACGCTCGAACTGTGGGTGTTCTGGGCTCCGTTTCTGGTCGGCTCGTACGTCGTCTCCGTGGTGCTGGCGGCGGGATACCGCGTGCTTCAGAAGACATTCGTTGCGTTTAAATACTAACCTCCGGTAGGATGAGTTGCAGACAACTGTAGGGATACGTGTCCCGAGTCCGGAAGGGCGAACGTAAGAGTATGTGTCGAGGTAGCCTAGTCTGGCCCACGGCGCAGGGTTGCTAACTCTGTGGCGTCAAGCCTCGAGGGTTCGAATCCCTCCCTCGACGCTCCAACCTATCAACCATGAGCACGGAACAACCACAGGACGAAGACGACGACCTTCGGTACTTCGTCCGCATCGGGCAAACTGACCTCGATGGGACGAAGTCCGTAGAGCGGTCGCTTTCCGAGATGAAAGGGATCGGTCGTCGCACGGCACGAATTATCGCGCGGGAGGCGGGCATCGACCGGACGGCGACGTTCGGTCGACTCGACGACGACGACATCGAAAGCGTCGTCGACGCCGTGGAGAACTACACCGACCGAACCCCGGAGTGGCTCGCGAACCACCGCAAGGGGTACTTCTCCGGCGAGACGACCCACGAGACCGGCAACGACCTGTCGATGACCCGTCGACAGGATATCAACCGAATGAAGATGATCAACTCGTACAAAGGCGTCCGTCACAAGCGAGGGCAGAAGGTTCGCGGTCAGCGAACCAAGTCCACGGGCCGTACCGAGGGGACGGTCGGCGTGAACGTCGAGGAGATCAAAGAAGAGGCCGCAGCGGCCGCCGAGGAGGGTGACGAATAATGTCGCTCCCCGGAGAGAACACGAAGTTCTACGAGACGCCGAACCATCCGTTCCAGGGCGAGCGAATCGCCGAGGAACGCAGTCTGATGGATCGCTACGGCTTGAAGAATAAAGAAGAACTCTGGCGAACCCAGAGTCAGCTTCGTAACTTCCGCCGCGAGGCCCGCCGACTGCTCGGTAGCATCACGGGCGACGAGGCGGAGGAGAGCGACGAGTTCCTCTCCCGACTGAAGCGAATCGGCGTCCTCGACGAGGGCGACGAACTCGGCGACGTGTTGCTCCTCGACATCACCGACGTGCTGGAGCGCCGACTCCAGACCGTCGCCTACCGGAAAGGACTGGCGCACACACCGCAGCAGGCGCGACAGTTCATCACCCACGGACACATCACCGTGGGCGATAGTCGAGTGTCCATCCCGTCGTACAAGGTCGAAGTGGACGAGGAAGATTTCGTCGCCTTCGACGAGACAAGCCCGCTTGCGGACGAACTCCACCCGGAACGCGCGGAGGGTAACGAATGAGCAACAACGACGAGAAGTGGGGTATCGCCCACGTACACGCATCGTTCAACAACACCATCATCACCATCACCGACCTCACCGGTGCGGAGACGATTGCAAAGTCGTCCGGCGGGTCGGTCGTGAAACAGAACCGCGACGAGTCCTCGCCGTACGCGGCCATGCAGATGGCCGAGACGGTCGCCGAGGAGGTCATAGCCGCTGGTATCGACGGCCTGCACGTTCGCGTGCGCGGCCCCGGTGGCAACCTACAGCAGAACCCCGGCCCCGGTGCGCAGGCGACGATTCGCGCACTCGCCCGCGCCGGTATCGAGATCGGTCGTATCGAGGACGTGACGCCGATTCCGCACGACGGCACTCGCGCACCGAAAGGTAGTGGGTTCTAACACATGACCGAAGACTTCGACGTAGAGTTCATCGACCGCGACGAACGCGAGGCTCGGTTCCTCGTCCGCAACGTCACCCCGGCGTTCGCCAACGGGATTCGCCGGGCCATGATAGCGGACGTGCCGACGCTGTCCATCGACACGCTCCGAGTCATCGAGAACTCCTCGGTGATGTTCGACGAGCAAATCGCGCTACGGCTCGGTCTCGTCCCCTTGACGACGCCCCCCGGCGAGTTCGAGGAAGGCGACACCGTGACGCTCAGTCTCGACGTGTCGGGACCGGGCACCGCGTTCTCGGGCGACCTCATCAGCTCCGACGAGATGGTGCAGCCAGCCGACGACAACGTCCCGATAATCGACCTGAAAGACGGTCAACGACTCGAACTGGAGGCCGACGCGGTGCTCGGTTTGGGCAAGGAGCACGCCAAGCATCAAGGTGGCGTCGCGGTCGGCTACCGTCACCTACAGCGCGTCGAAGTCGTCGGCGACCGGGACGAGTTCGGAGAGGAAGAACCGCAGATTCTCCGTGGCGTCATCGAGGACGACGGCGAACTCGTTCCGACGGAGGCGTTCGACCACGACCTCACCAACCGGTTCCCCGGAAAGGAGGTCGCGGTTCACGACGTACCGAACGCCTTCGTGTTCCACGTCGAGAGCGACGGGTCGTTCACCATCGAAGAGCTGGTGACGCAGGCGGTCGATTCGCTGTCGGCGCGCGCGGACGAACTCGAACAGGCAATTCAACTATAACCATGATAGGACCTTCGAACCTCCCTGACGCGTCCGCCGATTCGACGCGGAGTACCGACTCCCGAAACCGGCGGGCTCGCGGGCGGTGCCCGCTCGCGGTATCCGAGGCGCTCCGCGCCTCGGCAACCGAAACAGGTTTGAAGGGCCACAGTCAACACTGTGTTGCCCGCGAGGGTATGCACGTGTTCTCAGCGTGCAGGGATAGCCAAGTCTGGCCAACGGCGCAGCGTTCAGGGCGCTGTCTCGTAGGAGTCCGCAGGTTCAAATCCTGCTCCCTGCACTTCAGTTCTCAGTACTTGGAGGAAGCAGCATGAGTAAAACTAATCCGAGGCTCAGTAGTCTCATCGCCGAACTCAAGTCGGTGTCCCGCGATTCGGACGCCGACGTGTGGAGCGACGTTGCGACACGTCTCGAGAAACCACGGAGCACGCACGCAGAGGTCAACCTGGGCCGCATCGAGCGGTACGCACAGGAAGACGAGACCGTCGTCGTGCCCGGCAAGGTTCTCGGGAGCGGTGTCTTGCAGAAGAACATCACCGTTGCAGCAGTCGATTTCTCCTCGACTGCACAGACGAAGATCGAGCAGGCGAACGGCGAACCGATTCGACTCGAACAGGCAATCGAACAGAACCCCAACGGCTCGAACGTCCGGGTGATTCGATGAGTATCGCGGAGTTCGACGCTGACGTTATCGTCGACGCCCGAGACTGTATTCTCGGTCGCGTGGCGAGTCAGGTCGCACAACGGGCGATGGACGGCGAACGAATCGCCGTCATCAACGCCGAACAAGCTATCATCACCGGGAGCGAAGAGGACGTCAAGGAGAAGTTCGAGACGCGCTTCAACTTAAGCTCCGACCAGGGTCCGTACTATCCGAAACGTCCGGACATGATCGCCAAACGTTCCATCCGCGGCATGCTTCCGTACAAGAAACCGCGGGGCCGCGAAGCCTTCGAGAACGTGCGCGTCTACGTCGGCAACCCCTACGACGAGGACGGCGAAATCCTCGACGATACGTCGCTAGACCGACTCTCGAACATCCGCTTCGTCCAGTTGGGCGAAGTCAGTCAACACCTAGGTGCTAACGTCACATGGTAACGAACACGAGCGGCAAGAAGAAGACAGCCATCGCCCGCGCCACGGTCAAGGAAGGCGAAGGTCGCGTACGAATCAACTCGAAACCGGTCGAACTGGTGGATCCGGAGATGGCCCGCCTCAAAATGCTCGAACCGTTCCGCATCGCGGAGGATGAGCGCGAAGGCGTGGACGTTGAGGTCACCGTTTCGGGCGGCGGAATCACCGGACAGGCGGATGCAGTCCGCACCGCGATCGCCCGCGGACTCGTCCAGTACATGGGTGACGCCGAACTCCGCGATGCGTTCATGGAGTTCGACCGCTCACTGCTGGTCAACGACGTTCGCCAGTCCGAACCCAAGAAGTGGGGCGGCCCCGGTGCCCGCGCCCGCTACCAGAAGTCCTACCGCTGAGGTGGTACAACCATGATGATCCCAGTTCGGTGTTTCACGTGCGGTAACGTCGTCGGCGAACACTGGCAAGAGTACAAGGCTCGCGCCGAGACCCAGATGGGCGAGGAAGATCCGGCGAAGGTTCTCGACGACCTCGGCGTCGAGCGTCACTGCTGTCGGCGGATGCTCGTCTCACACAAAGACCTCGTGGACATCGTCGCTCCTTACCAGTGATGGCTCAACAACACTACTCCCGATACGAGAAAGCTCGAATCCTCGGCGCGCGCGCACTGCAAGTGTCTTACGGCGCTCCGGTGCTCATCGACACCCAGGAGTCACAGCCGATCCTCATCGCGGCAGAGGAGTACGACGCGGGCGTGCTCCCGTTCACCGTCCGTCGTGGAGAGGAGCGATGACGCGCATCGAACGCGTTCGACTCCGGCAGGTGCTCGATTCGCGCGGCAACGCAACCGTCGAGGCGGACGTGCTGACCGAGAGCGGTGGATTCGGTCGCGCCGCCGCGCCGAGCGGGGCGAGTACGGGCGAGTACGAAGCGATAGAACTCGAACCCGGTGAGGCGATCGCCTCGGCCCGCGAACACGCGGTGCCGCGTCTCGAAGGGACGGTGTACGTCGGCGACCAGCGCGACGTCGACCGAACGCTTCGCGTCGCGGACGGAACCGACGACTTCTCGGAGATCGGCGCGAACAGCGCCGTCGCCATCAGCATGGCCGCCGCGAAGGCCGCGGCGGACGTGCTCGGTGCGCCGCTCTACCAGCACCTCGGCGGTGCGTTCCGCGGCAAGAACTTCCCGATTCCGCTCGGCAACGCCATCGGCGGCGGCGAACACGCCGCCGACGCGACGGCGATTCAGGAGTTCCTCGCGGCCCCGGTCGGCGCACCGAGCGTTCAGGACGCGGTGTTCGCTAACGCCGCAGTCCACCGAGAAGTCGCTGACATCTTGGACGACCGTGGCATCTCCGCCGCGAAAGGTGACGAAGGCGCGTGGGCGCCGTCCATCGACGACGACGAAGCGTTCGAGGTGATGGAGGAGGCCGTCTCGACCGTCGCCGACGAGTTCGGATTCGACGTGCTGTTCGGACTCGACGTGGCCGGTGCCGAACTGTACGAGGACGGCGAGTACCACTACCGCGACCGGACGCGCTCGACGGACGAGCAGATAGAGTACGTCGCGGAACTCGTCGACGAGTACGACCTCGTCTACGTCGAAGACCCGCTGGACGAGAACGATTACGACGGATTCGCGGAACTCACCGACCGAGTGGGCGAGCGGACACTCATCTGCGGTGACGACCTGTTCGTCACGAACGTTGAGCGACTATCGGAGGGTATCGAGCGAGGTGCCGGAAACAGCATCCTCATCAAGCCGAATCAGATCGGAACGCTCTCCGACGCCTTCGACGCGGTCGAACTTGCGGTCGAGAACGGGTACGACCCGGTCATCTCGCACCGGAGCGGAGAGACCGAAGACACGACCATCGCACACCTCGCCGTGGCGACCGACGCGCCGTTCATCAAGACGGGCGCGGTCGGCGGCGAGCGAACCGCCAAACTCAACGAACTCATCAGAATCGAGCAGAACGTGACACGACTATGAGCGAAAACGAATCTGAACAGGTAGAAGACGAAGCGGACGGTTTCGACGCCGCGGAAGAGGAAGTCGACGCGGAAGCCACCGGACAGGCCGGTGCGGAACCCGACGTCGACCCCGACGAAGATGTCGCCGCACAAGCGGACGAGACCGAAGAAGAACCACGATTCGACGAGGACGTGCTCGGCGACGAGGAGGCGGATCTCCTCATCCCCGTCGAGGACTACCTCGGCGCCGGTGTCCACATCGGTACGCAACAGAAGACCCAGGACATGGAGCGGTTTATCCACCGCGTCCGAACCGACGGACTGTACGTCCTGGACGTGAGCAAGACCGACCAGCGAATCCGCACGGCGGCAGACTTCCTCGCCAACTACAACCCCGAGCAGATACTGGTCACGTCCTCGCGCCAGTACGGTCGCTTCCCGGCGGAGAAGTTCGCCGATGCCGTGGGCGCGCGCGCTCGCACCGGCCGGTTCATCCCCGGCACGCTGACGAACCCGAAGTACGACGGCTACATCGAACCCGACGTGGTCGTCGTTACCGACCCCATCGGCGACGCGCAGGCGGTCAAGGAGGCCATCACGGTTGGCATCCCCGTCATCGCCATGTGCGACTCGAACAACAACACGAGCAACGTTGACCTCGTCGTCCCGACGAACAACAAGGGTCGCAAGGCGCTGTCGGTCGTCTACTGGCTGCTGGCCAACGAGACGCTCGACCGCCGCGGTGCCGAACCCGCTTACTCGCTCGACGACTTCGAGAGCGAGATTTAATCGCCGAATTTTCGAAACCGGATTTGCGTTGTTTTACGGATTAGCTGAGGAATTACGGTGTTGAGCGCCTTCTACCATCAACTCGACAGCTCAAAGCTGATACTCCGCGAAGTCGCGCCCAAGTTCGTATTCCGTATCGGCCGCGGCCGATCGCAGCTCCGCTGTCGACATCCGTTGGAAGTGTTCGTTGCAGTTCACCAGCACCGTCCGGTCGGCGCTCGCCGACTCCAGCGCAGATCGCAACTCCGCCTCCGAACCGTGCCCCTCGGCGCGAAACAGCGCCACACCCTCTGCGAACAGAAGGTCTGCGTTCTCGTACTCCCGCCCCGCTTCGCGGTCGGGGAGGAACCCCCGTACGTCGGGCGCGTAAACGACCTTGGCGTCGTCGTGGTAGACGGCGAACCCGAGCGTGTCGAACATCGGTCGCCCGTGATCGACCGGAAACGGTACGACTCGCATGTCGCCCACTCGAACCGCATCGCCGTGCGCGAGCAGGTTCAGGTCGAGGTGCTTTGCGACGTGGGCATTCGAGTAATTGAGGTGAAGACACGCCGTCGGAGTGAGAAAGACTTCGAAGCTCGCTTTGCGAGGGCGCTCGTCCGAAGCGACCGCTCCGGGGTTGAGCATGTGTTCGTCGAACGCCATAGCAGCGTGGTTGAGTTCGTGAAGGCCGCCAGCGTGATCGAAGTGATGGTGGGTGACGAAGAACGCGTTCACGTCCGGCATTTCAATCGCGTGGAGCTGTTCTTTCACATCGGGAGACACGTCGAGGACGACTGTCGCACCCGCCATTTCGACCAGTAGACCCGGCCGTCGTCGTCTTTCACTCGTCCGACAGTACTCGCAGTCGCACAGCGGGGCCGGGACGCCGAGGGCGTCGCCGGATCCGAGCAGCGTGACGTCCATGCGAAGAGGTTGACACGATGCGCGAAGACGGTGTCGGTCGTGCAGGCGACCAGTCGTACCGGATCAGTGCGACCGTGATATTTCGAATCCGCCCGAACCCACCGAATTTTGCGAGGAACGTACGTGACGAGTAAATTCCTCCGCGAGGGGGATTCGGAATAGACCGAGCACAGCGAAACCAGCATGTCCGGGTGCAGATCGATTTCGCTTCATTCGAAAAAAGTGATACCCCCGGCTCACCGAGAGTACGGCATGATAGTTTCGAGCGCCCCGGGGAAGGTGTATCTATTCGGGGAACACGCCGTCGTTTACGGCGAACCCGCAGTGCCCTGCGCCATCGAACGTCGGGCGACGGTCACGGTCGAATCTCGCGATGACGACCGCCTCCGCGTCAATGCGAAGGATCTCAGCCTCAACGGGTTCACGGTCGAGTACAGCGGTGGAACCGATGAGACACCCGACGTGAACGTCTCCGAATCGCTCGTCCGTGCCGGAGTGGGGTACATCGACGCCTCGATCGAACAGGCCCGCGACGCGACCGACACGCCGGACGCCGGTTTCGACATCACCGTCGAGAGCGACATCCCGTTGGGTGCCGGACTCGGCTCCTCGGCGGCGGTGACGGTGGCGACCATCGACGCCGCGAGCCGCGAATTGGGCGTCGAACTCCCGACCGATGAGATCGCAGACAGGGCGTACCGTGCGGAACTCGCGGTACAAGACGGGGAAGCTTCGCGCGCGGACACCTTCTGCTCGGCGACCGGCGGGGCGGTCCGGGTGGAGGGTGACGACTGTCGAGCTATCGAGGCTCCCGACCTCCCTATCGTCGTCGGCTTCGACGGCGGCGCAGGCGATACGGGAAAACTCGTGGCGGGCGTTCGCGCGCTCCGCGAGAAGTACGAGTTCGCCACCGACACAGTCGAGAGCGTCGGCGACATCGTCCGACGAGGTGAACGGGTGTTGGCCGAAGGAGACGTTGACGAACTCGGACGACTGATGGACTTCAATCACGGCTTACTGGAGGCGCTCGGCGTCTCCTCGCGCTCGCTAGACAACATGGTTTGGGCGGCCCGCGACGCGGGCGCGCTCGGCGCGAAACTGACCGGTGCGGGCGGCGGCGGCTGCATCGTCGCTCTCGACCCGACGGACGAGACGAAGACCGCACTCCGGTTCACGCCGGGCTGCGAGGACGCCTTTCGCGCGGAACTCGACACCGAAGGGGTGCGCGTAGAATGAGTCTCACTGTGCTCAAACTCGGCGGGAGCGTCATCACGGACAAAGACCGCGCCGACACCCTGGACGGCGCGACCCTTGATCGCGTCGCCGACGCGGTGAGCGAGGCCGACGCGGAGAACCTCGTGCTCGTCCACGGCGGCGGGAGTTTCGGTCACCACCACGCGAGCCGACACGACGTCTCGACGACGGTGGGGAGTCACGACGCGGGTGCCACGATGGATATCCACGGCGCGATGAAGACGCTGAACGAGTTCGTCCTCGCGCGCCTCCATGAACGCGACGTCCCCGCCGTCCCGGTGCATCCGTTCTCCGCCGCAGCACGCGATTCGAACGCGAATCTCGAACTCCCGACGAAACAGGTCGAAACGATGCTCGGCGAATGGTTTGTCCCCGTTCTGCACGGCGACGTCGTGGCCCACGCCGGAGCGGGTATCACGGTCGTCAGCGGAGACGAACTCGTCGTCTCGGTCGCCAACCAGCTCGACGCCGACCGAGTCGGCTTCTGTTCGACGGTGCCCGGCGTCTTGGACGAGGACGACTCGGTGATCCCCGAAATCACCGCCTACGAACAGGTCGCGGACGTGCTCGGCGAGAGCGAATCGACGGACGTGACCGGCGGTATGGCGGAGAAGGTTCGTGCGCTTCTCGAACTCGGCGCTCCAGCCTCCATCTTCGGCCCGGACGACGTTGCCGCGTTTCTCGCCGACGAGACGCCGGGGACGCGCATCGACGGCTAGTTGGAGTTACGGTTAGTGGACATTCGAGTACCGCGGAGAAAAAGCCGTGTTACGTCCGCGCTCGCCGGAACTTCCGCATGGCGGGGACGAGAACCCAGAAAAACACCATGGCGGAGATGGCGAACCAGAAGAACGCTTCGCGCAGGAGGATGGCGAGACTGCCGTACATATCCAGGTTTCCCGGAACCTCGCCGACGAGTTGGGTGTCCTCGAAGCCGGGGGTCGTGTACCACCCCGACAGAACCATCCAGGCGAGACCTGCGGCCGTGGCGATACCGAGTCCCTTTACGAATTCGTCAGCCATTGTTCGATGGTTCGTCGGAGCCGTCTTTAGACTTTCCCATTCCCTCGGCGCGAAATCGCGTGGAGAAGGCGTACACCGCGGCTCCGGCCGCGATGAGCGCGAGCCCGAAGATGGCGAGCGGGAAATCGACTTTCGGAAGCGGGACGGTCGCTCGCTCGGTCGCCACGTCCAGCGCGATGAACCCGCCGACGACCGTAACGACGGCGAAAAGCGTCGAAAAGACCGTCACCGCCTTGTACACGCGAAGCGGGACGACCACGTCGCGGGAACGGAGCCCGGATGAATCGGCGCTGTCGTCGCTCTTCTCGTCACTCGCGTCGTCGTCGAACACCGAATAACTAGTCTCGAACTCGTCGTCACGACCGGACATGAGAAAAGAACTCGCTCACTTCGGCGGTCGCAGGCGGTAGTACCGTCGGTTCAGGCTGAACATGTAGCCTTCCCGCATTGACTTCAACACCGCGTACGCCATCGTTCCCGCCACGATGGGAATGAGAAACGTCAGGTCGAACGCGAGGTGTGCGTTGATGGGGAGCAGGTTTTTGATGGACAGCGCGCTGATGGTGATCGCGAACGTGACGCCGAAGACGCCGACCGCCGCCCAGAACGGTTGCTCGACCGGGCGTCGGGCGCTCCCTTTGTTCAGGAACGGGACGATAGCGATTATACCGACGACGATGACGTTCGCCACGACGCCGTAGGTTCGATCCGCCATCAGCTTGTCACCGCCGAGGATGGCGAGTTCGGGGTTGAGCGGCCCCAGCTTCAGCAGGCCGAACGACCAGTAGAGATACCAGTCGGGTAGGATGATCGCCGGGGTCGAACTCGGGTCGGCGGGCGGGCCGAGGTGCGGCGGGAGCGTCGCCGAGAGAAACAGGATCATCCCGACGAAGAAGCTCGTGATCGAGAGATTACGGATCATCTCGTGGGGCCACGTCGGGAACGCCAGCACGTCGCGCTCGACGTAGCTGGACTCCTGTCGGAGGTCTTGGTCTTCGCGGCGGGCGCGCTCGAAGTACTCGTAGGTCAGCCGAGAGAGACCTTGCGTACGCTGTTTGCGCTCCAGCCACGAGGGGGTCTCGTCGTCCGGCGGGACGATGCCGGTGCCGCTTCCGTCGGTTTTTGGTTCGTTTTCGTCGGTCATTGGTATCAGTGTGGTTCGGCGATGCCCTGCATCCAGACGATGCCGATGTGGACGGCGATGAGCGTCGTCACGACGAATGGCAGCAGGAATACGTGCAGGATGTACATTCGTTGGAGCGTCGATTGACTCAGGCTGAAGCCGCCGAACAGCAGTTGAGCGACCCATTCGCCGATGAGCGGAACCGAGAGACTCATCTCGACGCCGATCTGTCCGGCCCAGAACGCGAGCTGATCCCACGGGAGCAGGTAGCCGGTGTAACCGAACACCATCGTCAGGCTGATGAGGAGGATGCCGATTATCCAGTTGACTTCGCGCGGTTCCTTGTACGCGCCCGTGAAGTAGACGCGGAGCATGTGGAGGAACACCGCGGCGACCATCACCTGTGCCGACCAGCGGTGGATACTCCGGAGCATGAACCCGAAGTTGAGGTCGGTCATGATCAACGTCAGTTGTTGATACGCTGCCGATGGGTCTCCTTGGGCGGCCGCCGTCGATGGCGAGTAGTAGAAGCCGAGTAACGCGCCGCTGATGGCGGCAACCACGTACGCGATGGTCGAGAAACTACCGAGCGCGTACAGCGGATACCAGTACCAGAACTTGTTGTCCAGCCCGTACTGTTCGGTGTGGCTTTTCGGCATCTGGAGGTTGACGCGGTAGTACAGCGTCTCCAGTATCTCCAGATAATCGACGATGCGGAACCGGCGATCCATCCATATGAGCGTCGTGAGGAACGTGCTCTCGATGGGCGTGAGGTCTTTCTCACGGAGCCACTCGCCGTGGTCGTGCTCGTCTTTTCGTTCGATACTCATTTTACTCGTCCTCCGGCCGTGGCAGCGCCACGAACGATTCCTCGATGATGCTGAAGGGGTCGTACACCGACTGGTGGCACGGGCAGTAGATTTCATCCGCCGCGCCGAACTTCGCGGATCCGGCGATGCCTTTGAACGAGGGCACGCAACAGAAGTGCGTACATTTGTTCAGATGGGCGATGAATCCTTTTTGGGTGGTCGCTTTGAGCCACTCGCTGTTGTTCGCTATCTCTTCGACGTTCGTGCTTCGAATCACTTCGACAGTCAGCGTCTGGCTCGCGGGCACGTCCTGTGAGCGCCACGTCACGCTCGCCGGCTTCCCTAAACCGGACTTACCGATTCCGTTGCCCCACGTTTTGTAGTCGCTGAAGTCATCGACGTGGACTTTGTTGCCGGGTTTGACCTCGCTAGATTGCCAATCGTACCCGCCTTCCTTGTATCGGAAGTAGTTGTCCATGTCGGCCTCTGGGTCGACACCCTTGTACGTCTGGACGCCGCAGTACTGGAACCACTCCACGGAGTATGTGAGACCCGCGATCTTTGTCTCGGCGACCGTCACTTCTCGTCCCTGCACCGTCTTCGTCTCGGGTTTTGGGAACAACCCTTTCAGATATCCTTCGCCGTCGATTTCGATCGGAATCTGGGGCATCCCACGCGGTGCGGGGCCGTCCGTGTTTTCCACGCCCATGAACTTCGTGATACCGCCACCTTCGCCGGTCGGAGACGTAGCCGTCTTGAGCGCGGCGGCCGTGGCGGTGCCGAGGCCTGCGAGCGTCGCGCTTCCGACGACGCCTTTGACGAAACGGCGGCGACCTGTGCTTTCCGGATATTTGTCGTCTTCTGCCATTGTTTATCGTTTGTAGTAGGGGTACACTGCTCGTTTGAAATGATCCCACGCGTCACCGAACGACTCGGTTCCGTACTGTTCTTCTTCGCGCACGTAGAGGTCTTCCCACTTGCGCCGACGCTTCTTGACGATCATCACATCGGGGAGGAACTCCTTTCGGTACAGCATGAGAACGAATGCGAGGTCGATGAAGATGACGGCGAGGATGCCGCCGAGGTACATGTTGCCGACCTCCGAGAGACCCCAGCCGTTGAGTAGGCCGTAGGTGAACAGGCCGACGAACACGACCTCGATGATCGTCAACAGGACGATGGCGATGGCTGCGGTCGTGCTCTCGCGGGCCGGTTCGTATCGGTGAATGTCGCCGTAGGTGCTTCCTGACGATGACATCTATCTGTTCCCTCCGCTGGTGTGTGCGGACTCGCCGTACTTCAGGAAGAAGAACGTGTAGATGATCGAGACGACCATCATCAGAATCGTCGCGATTCCGACGTAGTGCGCCTGAAACGGCACGCCCATCTCTTCGGGGTCTGCTTCCTCGGCGGCACCGCCGCCACCGCCGCCACCGCCGCCGACCTGGAGCGTCCCGGTCATACCGGCGGACTTGTGCGGCTGGCAGAAGTACTCGTACGTACCGGGCGTGTCGAACGTGTGCGAGTAGGTGTGACCCGAATCGTACGTCTTGCTCGGTGCGCCCGGCGTTCCCTTCCAACTCGACCCGCTGGGTTGGCTCTCGGGGACGACGTTGTGGGTGTTCGACTCCCAGACCCACTTCACCGTCGTCCCTGGCGGAATCGACAGTTCGGACGGTTCGAACGTCAGGTTTCCGCCGGGGCCGACCTTCACCGTCTTCGTGGGGCCGCCACCGCCGCCGCCGCCACCGCCACCGCCTTGTGATTTGTTCCCGCTAGACTGGTTGCCACTCGACTGGTTGCCACCGCCCGACGTCTGGTTTCCGCCAGACCCGTTCCCGCCGGACTGGTTTCCACCTCCCGACGTGGTCGTCTGCTGCGCACCAGCGGGTGCCGCCGCCGCGGCAGTTCCGCCAGCAACGCCGCTGGCCGCCAGTAGAAAGTCCCGCCTCTTCATACACGTGTTTCTCAGGATGGGACTTGCTTAAAGCCACCGATGCCGTTGGATTGCCGGCATCGACGGCCTCGGAACTCCTCCCGTCCGTTCAGTCGTCCTGCTCGTTCTCGTCTAGCGGGAGGAAGTCGGGTCGTTCGCCCGACTCGACACCGGCAGACCGGAGCCGATTTCGATACTCTTCCGAGCGGAACCTATCCGAAAGGCGAGCGTTCGCCACGAGGAGCAGGACGAACAGCCCGAAGACGAGGAAGCCGCCTCCGACGATGGCGAGGAGCGCAGCCGCGTTTCGCACGTTCTCCGGAACGCCGAGAACTCGGAGCGTGACGAGCAGCCAGCCGAGCAGCAGACCGATTCCGGCGAGGATGTGGATGACCGCGATAGCCTGCATCAGTTTGTTCCCCAACTCGCCGCTCCCCTCCGGAACCTCGTGCGGTTGCGGCAGTTGGTCGCTGTCGGGCATCTCCGGTACGTCGTACTCCTCCATCGACGCTAGTGCCACCGTCGGTTTCACGTCGCGGAGCACCGTTCCGCGTCCTTCGACGCTCCCGTCGGGGTAAACGATGGCGTAGCCCTCGTCGGAGTACGCGACCAGTTGTGGCTCGCCGTCGCGGGTGATGCGCTCGACGACGGCGAACACTTCGCGGACGGCGATTCGGTGTTTCAGGTCGGCCTCGACTCGATCGAGCAGGTCGCGTCCCGTTATCCACGCGTCCGGGTCGAACGCGACTTCCCACTCTTCGAGCGACATCTCCGCCATGTCCTCGGGGCCGAAGTTCTCGAAATCGTACTTCTCTTCGACCTCGCGGCGGAGTTCCTCGCGGGATTTCTCCGGCACATCGTCGTCTGCGCCTTGCGTCCCACTGTCGGAGTCGGCCATTATCCGGAAGTTACGCTTCGACGGCTAAACATCTTCTGTCCTGCCGGGCGTTTCGCACGCTTTAACGCTCCGCGCTCTAACCACCGAATATGGTCAGCGACGCGGCGATTGCGACGGCGGTCGCGGTAGTCGTGACGGTGAGTTTTCCGTTCTATCTCTACGGCGCGTGGGTGATCATCGAATCGGAGACGGTGACGTGGGACGTGCTCACCTATCACCTGAAGTTCATCCTCGTCGGACTGCTGCTTACGACGATTCCGGTTCTCGGGTGGATGGCCCCGCGCCTCTTGGATCAGTTGGGCGGTCTCGCCGCGGTACACGTCTTTCTCGGTCTGCAAGCCTACGCAATGTTGGTGCTCGCGCTCACGGGAATCGTCAGGATCTTTCAGGTGAAGCGCGCCCACGACCTGTACGGCAACCCGCGAGACGACGTGGATATCAGCGAACTCCACGAGAACATGGATTCGTGGCGCAGGCGGCTGCGCGTCGGCGTCGCAGGCTACGTCCTCTTCTGGCTGTTCGCGTGGGTGCTCGGGATGATTCGGTTCCTCATCAAGTACACCGATTACTTCTAACCGCTTCCCGTCGACTTCTCAGTCCCACGTCTCGCCGCTAGCGAGGTCGATCTTATGGTCGAGTTGTGATGACGGGCAGACATCCTCGACGATGCAGTCGTCGCAGTCGGGATTCCGGGCCGTGCAGGTCGCCCGTCCATGGCTGATGAACAGGTGGGTCAACTGCTGCCAGTCTTCCTCGGGGACGAACGTCATCAGATCGGATTCGATGGTCTTCGGACGCTCCTCTTCCGTCAGTCCCAGTCGCCGCGATAACCGCCGGACGTGCGTGTCCACGACGATTCCTTCCACCGTGTCGTGACCGTGCTGGAGCACGACGTTCGCCGTCTTCCGCCCGACGCCCTTCAGGTCGGTGAGTTCGCTCATGGTGTCCGGAACTTTCCCGTCGTGTTCCTCCACGATGGTTCGGCAGGAGCTTTTGATCCACTTCGCCTTGTTGCGGTGGTAGTTGATGGAACTAAGGTCGTCGTCGAGTTCGTCCACGTCTGCGTTCGCGTAGTCCTCCGGCGACTGGTACTTCTCGAAGAGATGTTCGGTCTCCTTGTTCACGCGCTCGTCGGTACACTGCGCCGAGAGCATCACCGCGATGAGCAGTTCGAGGCGATTCGTGAAGTTGAGCGAGATGGTCGCGTCCGGGTACTCGTCGTTGAGTCGATCCAGAACTTCGTCCAACTGTTCTTCTCGCATCTCCAGTGGGTCGCCCATACCGGAGGTATGGCTGGACAGGGTTTCAGTAATTCGATATTCTCGGCGGTGGGAAGGTGGATTCGGTCGACTCGTATTTTTCTAATCCCCTGCAACTGCGTCGACACACTCCCCCGGCGCGGGGTCGGTGCTGTAGAGGACGACGAAGACGGCGGACGACACGACGATGAACGCCGCGGCGAACCAGAACGCCACGAACACGTTCGTCGCGTCCCAGATGGCTCCGATGAACACCGGCCCGCCGACCTGCCCGACCTTCCACGCGATAGACCGCAGAGAGAGACTGGAGGCCACCGCATCGAACTGCTCGCCCTCCGCCACGAACAGCGACATGCTCGCCGGGAGTCGGAGGCTATCGCCGATTCCGAGCACCGCGTAGGCCGCGAAGAGGACGAAGAACGCGCCGGGGAGCGCCATCTCTCCGCCGAAGGCGCTGACGGTCGTATCGGGGATGTAGTGGTGGGCTACGCCAGCGACCGGGATGAGTGCAGTCCCGAGCGCGTACACGAGCGCGCCCGCGAGGATGAACCTGTGGGTGCCGTCCACGCGGTCGGTCCAATTGCCGACCTTCCCCTGCGTCAGCGACTTGGTCAGCTTTCCCCCGGCCATGATACCGCCGACGACGAACGGGTTGATGCCGAACTCCGTGTGGGCGTATATCGGGAGGAACGTGATGACCGCCATCTTCCCGACGCTGAACGAGAGGCGGAAGAACACGAGCGCCTTGATGGCCGAGCGGTCGAGGAGCGTTTGGATGGTCTCGCGCCCGCTCGTCTCGTCGGCGTCTTTCCGCCCGCCGGGGTTGTCCCGGAGGAAGAGGAGCACCGCGACGAACGCCCCGATGGTGATGACGGAGAGCACGATGTACGTGAGCCTGAAACCGTAGAGGTAGAGCAGGAGTCCGCCGAAGACGTCGCCGACGAGGCTGGAGAGCGCGCCGACCTGATTATACGTGCCGATCCACAACCCCCGCGAGCCGTCCTCGCTGATTTCCCCGACGACGGTCATCCCGGTGAGCCAGAGGATGCTCGCGCCGGTTCCCTGTAGAATCCGGACGAGGATGACGTGTTCGACGCTCTCGACGAACATGAAACCGATGAAGACGGCGACGTTGAGCAGCAGACCGACGAGCAGGATGCGCTTCGAGTTTCGCGTGTCGATGTACCGCCCGAGCGGGAGGACGATGAAGAGTTGTACCACCGCGAACGCCGTACCGAACAACCCTTCGACGGTGCTCGTCGTGTGGAACATGTCGGCGTACAGCGCCAGCGCGATGAGGATGGTCGAGTACGCCTGACTCCGGGCGAACGCGGTGCTCGCCAGCGCGACGAACTCCCGGTTTTCGAACAGACGGAGCGAACTTCCGCTACTCGACTCTCCCGCCACTGTTACGAATCGAAATAGGGGGTGTGAAGTATAAGAATCTCCGTTTTCGTCTACGAATTGCCGAAAGATGAGTGACAGTTCAGTCTTCGAGCGCGTCCGCGATACGCTGGAGCTGACGGGTGGCGTCGCGGACTTCGTCCCGAAGCTGTCGAACCTCACGGACGAGTTCCTCGTTGCCGCCGGATTCGCCGCCCGGACCGCCGCCCATCGAACCGGGGCCGCCACCCATCATGCCGCCCATCATTTGGGCGAAGGGGTTGCCGCCCATGCCGCCGGGGCCGCCGCCTCCTCCGGGGCCGCCGCCGCCGAGCGCCTCCTTCAGTCGCTCGTCGCGGTCTTCGTCGCCTTCTTCCGCGCGTTTCTCCCGGATCTCCTCGACTCGCTCTCGGAATGATTTCTCTTCGTCGTCGCCGTTCTCGTTCGGTTCTTCGTCTGGCATACGTTCGAGTTCTCTCGCCCGCCCGAAAAGAGTTGTGTCCCACGCTGGCGCGAGTAGGCCGACGATTCTTCCCGACGAGGCCTTCGAACGAGACCTTATCCCCGAGAACCGGTCGTTACCGCGGAATCATCCCCGACGAAACGGCCATATCGGAATTCGCTCTCCGGACAATCGTACCCCATACTCGGTCGCGCTCGACTCACCTCGCGTTACAGACGGTAAACGATGGAAACGGTTGGCGGGGTTAAAATTCGTCCGCGGCGACAGTGGAACGACGGATGCCCCGTAGTTCTGTCGGTTCGGTGCTTGCTAGCCTGTCCGAGCGTCGCAACCGCTACGTGCTCTACTCGCTCGCACGGCACGCCGGAACCGCGCCGATGGAATTGGAGGTGCTCGCAAGAGAGGTCGCCGCGTGGGAGCGGGACGTGTCGTCCGAATCGGTGTCCGACGAGGCGTTCGAAGCGGTGCTCGCCGACCTCTCGCGGACTCGCCTCCCCACGCTCTCCCGTCGCGATCTGGTCGAGTACGACCCGCTCAGCGGTCTGGTCGGGCGGCCGCGATACAGCGTTCCCGCGGAGGCGCTCGTCGACCTCTTGGCGCGAACCGAACTCGCGTCCCAATTCTGTAACGCTTAAACGCACGCAGGGATTTTCGACTACGTATGACCGAGGAAGAGGCCGCCCAGACGGCGGACGAGGAACAGGCCGAACAGGACGCGGAGGAAGACGTGCTCGGCCCGGAAGGAACCGGCCTCGTCGCGCGCGTCGCCGTGGCCGACGAGAGCCTCGCCGCCGACGTGGAAGAGCGCCTCGTCGCCGCGGAATCGGAGCGACGGGAACTGGAAGCGGAAGTCGACGACCTCAGAACGCGACTGAAACGAAAGCAGGCCGACTTCCAGAACTACAAGAAACGGGCGAAAAAGCGCCAAGAACGGCTCGAAAAGCGCGCGACCGAGGACCTCGTTCAGCGACTCATCGACGTGCGAGACAACCTGCGACGCGCCGTCGAAGAGGAACACGAGAACGTCGAGAGTCTCCGCGAGGGGGTCGAACTCACGCTGAAGGAACTCGACCGCGTGTTCGAGGACGAGAACGTCACCGAGATACGCCCCGACCCCGGCGAGGAGGTCGACCCCCAACGCCACGAGGTGATGCTCCGAGTCGAGAGCGACCACCCCGAGGACACCATCGCCGAGGTGTACCAGCCGGGATACGAGATGGCCGAGAAAGTCCTCCAGTCGGCGCAGGTCACGGTCAGCGACGGGAACGGTGACGAGGACGACGAAGAGTAGTATGTCGGCTGATCGTCGTGGGCGCGCCGCCCGCGCGACCGAGTGGAGTATCGGTTCGTCATAAAGTTCCCGAATGTGAGCGACTACCGCACCACGAATCGCAAGCGGGCGCCGGGGCGTCACTCAGGGCCGAGCCGTGACATCTAGTAACCTTTAACCGGCGCAAACGGGTAGGTTGGCCCAACAATGGCGAGTAACAAGATACTGGGTATCGATCTTGGTACCACGAACAGCGCGTTCGCGGTGATGGAGGGCGGCGACCCGGAGATCATCGTCAACGGCGAGGGCGACCGAACGACGCCCTCGGTCGTCGCGTTCTCCGACGACGGCGAGCGTCTCGTGGGGAAACCGGCCAAGAACCAGGCGGTGCAGAACCCGGAGAAGACGATCCAGTCCATCAAACGCCACATGGGCGATGAGGACTACACGGTCGAGATAGAAGACGAGGAGTACACGCCGGAGCAGATATCGGCGATGATCCTCCAGAAGATCAAGCGCGACGCCGAGGAGTACCTCGGCGACGACGTGGAGAAGGCTGTCATCACGGTTCCCGCGTACTTCAACGACAAGCAGCGACAGGCGACGAAGGACGCTGGGGAGATCGCGGGCTTCGACGTGGAGCGCATCGTCAACGAACCGACCGCGGCGTCGATGGCCTACGGACTGGACGACGACACCGACCAGACGGTTCTCGTCTACGACCTCGGCGGCGGCACGTTCGACGTTTCTATCCTCGACCTCGGCGGCGGCGTCTACGAAGTGGTCGCCACGAACGGCGACAACGACCTCGGCGGGGACGATTGGGACCACGCCATCATCGACTATCTCGCCGATGAGTTCGAGTCGGAATACGGCATCGACCTCCGCGACGACCGGCAGGCGCTCCAGCGACTCAAGGACGCCGCGGAGGAGGCGAAGATCGAACTCTCCTCGCGCAAGGAGACGGACATCAACCTCCCGTTCATCACGGCGACCGACGACGGTCCCGTCCACTTGGAGGAGAGTCTCACCCGTGCGAAGTTCGAGTCCCTGACCAGCGACCTCATCGACCGCACGGTCGAACCGACCGAACAGGCTCTCTCGGACGCGGACTACGACAAGAGCGACATAGACGAAGTCATCCTCGTCGGCGGTTCCACCCGGATGCCGCAGGTGCAGGAGAAAGTCGAGGAGATGACCGACCAGGAGCCGAAGAAGAACGTCAACCCCGACGAAGTCGTCGCGCTCGGCGCGGCGATTCAGGGCGGCGTCCTCTCCGGCGATGTGGACGACATCGTCCTGCTCGACGTGACGCCCCTCTCGCTCGGTATCGAAGTGAAAGGCGGCCTGTTCGAGCGCCTCATCGACAAGAACACGACCATCCCGACCGAGGAGTCGAAGATATTCACGACGGCGGCCGACAGCCAGACCTCGGTGCAGGTGCGCGTCTTTCAGGGCGAGCGCGAGATCGCCAACGAGAACGAACTGCTCGGCGAGTTCCACCTCTCGGGCATCCCGCCGGCGCCCGCCGGCACCCCGCAGATCGAGGTCGCGTTCAATATCGACGAGAACGGAATCGTCAACGTCTCCGCGGAAGACCAAGGCTCGGGCAACCAAGAGGAGATCACCATCGAAGGCGGCGCGGGCCTCTCGGACGAGGAGATCGACCGCATGCAGGAGGAGGCCGAACAGCACGCCGAGGAAGACAAAGAGCGCAGAGAGCGCATCGAGGCCCGCAACGCCGCCGAAGGGGCGGTGCAGCGCGCCGAGACGCTCCTCGAGGAGAATGAGGAGAACGTCGACGATGACCTCGAATCGGACATCCGCGCCGAAATTGAGAACGTCGAGGAGACGCTCGAAGACGACGACGCGACGAAAGACGACCTCGAAGACGCGACCGAGAGCCTGAGCAAGGCGCTTCAGGAGATCGGCAAGCAGATGTACGATCAACAACAGCAGGCCCAGCAGGCCGGTGCCGCAGGCCCCGGAGGTATGGGCGGCGGCGCAGGTGCGGGTGCCGGCCCCGGCGCCGAGGGCGCCGGCGACGGGAGCGCCGACGAGTACGTCGACGCCGACTTCGAGGACGTGGACGAGAACGAATGACGTTCTCGTCCGCCGACCGAAGCAGGACGGTTACGGCGACGAGGACGACGAGTAGACGGACGATTCAAGTACCATCCTACTTTATCAACGATAACTGATGAGCGAGGACTTCTACGACGTGCTCGGTGTGAGTCGGGACGCCGACGAGGACGAGATTAAGCAGGCGTATCGGAAGAAGGCCACCCAGTACCACCCGGACGTGAGCGACGACCCGGACGCCGACGAGAAGTTCAAGAAGGTGAAGAAGGCGAAGGAAGTGCTCACCGACGAGGAGAAGCGCCAAGCCTACGACCAGCTCGGTCACGACCGCTTCGAGCAGGCCAAAAAGCGCGGCGGTTTCGACGGCGGCGCTGGCGGTGCCGCGGGCGGCGACCCCTTCGGCGGCGGTGGCGGCATGGGCGGTATGGGCGACATCTTCGAGCAGTTCTTTGGCGGTGGCGGCGGTCGGAACGCGAACCGACCCAGACAGGGGTCGAACCTCCGAACCGGGCTGGAGATTGACCTCGAAGACGCGTTCGAGGGCGTGAAAAAGCAGGTGACGGTTCGACGTCCGGAACGCTGTGACGCCTGCGACGGGGAGGGTCACCCGCCGGGAGCCGACGTGCAGACCTGCCCCGAGTGTCGCGGGCAGGGACAGGTCACGCAGGTGCAACAGACGCCGTTCGGTCGCGTCCAGCAGTCGCGCACCTGCCCGCGCTGTCAGGGCGACGGCCAACTGTACGAGGAGCGGTGCGGCGAGTGCGGCGGCGACGGCGTCGTCCACCGTGAGGCGAAACTGACCGTCGATATCCCCGCGGGCATCGCCGACGGGCAGACGCTCCAGATGGAAGGCGAAGGTGCGCCGGGCGAGAACGGCGGGCCGAACGGCGACCTGCTCATCGAGGTTCACGTGCGCGAGCACCCCGATTTCGAACGGGACGGGGCGGATCTCTTCTACCGAACGCCCGTCTCGTTCCCGCAGGCCGTGTTCGGCGACGACGTCGAAATCTCCACGCTCGAAGGCACGGTCGAGATGGACGTTCCCGCCGGAACTCAAAGCGGCGAGACGTTCCGCCTGCGCGGAAAGGGGATGCCCCGTCTCCGGCGGCGCGGCCACGGCGACCTCTACGTGCAGGTGCAGGTCGTCACGCCGGAATCGCTGAACAAAGAACAGCGCGAGGCGCTGGAGGCGTTCGCGGAGGCGGGCGGCGAGGAGGTGGAGGTCGGACAGGGTTTTTTCGAACGGATCAAGAACAGCTTCTGAGTTCCGTCAGGCCGAACGAGCTAAAAACGCACGTCTCGTTACAAATACCGTCCCCTCAAATGACTCGGATCTCTCGGAGACGGTTCGTACAGGCGGTCGTCGGAGCGCGCGCGTCGGTCGGTCTGGTGCGCGGACAAGCGACGACGTTCGAACTCGGCGGTCGGCTATCCGGCTGGGTGGGTCGGTCGCCGGAGTCCATCGCTGACGAGACGAATCCGACGCTTCGGCTACAGGTCGGCAAAACCTACGTCATCGCGTGGGAGAACTTGGACGGGCAACCGCACAACATCGCCATCGGCGACGGAAATGGAACCGTGTTAAAGCGGACGGAGCGCGTGACCGAGATGGGAAAGACCCAGACGCTGGAGTTCACCGCGAAACCAAAGATGGCGACCTACTTCTCGGAGTTCAATCCCGAGACGATGCGCGGGAAGGTCGTGACGAGACGGCCGACGACGACCGCGAACGGAACCGCGAACGCGACGGCCACCGCGTCGGTTACGACCGTCCCGACCGCGACTTCGGCGACGACCGGTTCCTCGACCGAATCTGCGGGGACGACGTCGGCGGAGACGACGACCGCGACGGACTCCACGGCGACCGACAACGGACTACCAGGATTCGGGTTCGTGGCCGCACTCGGGAGTCTGGCGGGTATCGGGTACCTGTTTCGGCGAAGCGACTGAGCACACGGCGCGTCTCGCGTCGCGCTTTCGGTCGAGCTTTCACGGGGAAGCGTTTGCGAGGACTTCGGCAATCGAAGTCCTCACAAACGCGCCGACCGTCGTAAACGGTCGTATCACATCGGCAGGACGGTGATGCCGACGGCGATGATGAGACCGCTACCGAGCAACACCATCACACAGTAGCCCATGATATCTCGAACCGAGAGTCCGCTGATGGCGAGCAGCGGAATGGCCCAGAACGGCTGAATCATGTTCGTCCACGCGTCGCCCCACGCGGCTGCCATGGCGACCCGGGGAACGCTCTCGCCGCTCGCCTGCGCCGCGGTGACGAGCGTCTCGCCGACGACCGCCCACTCTCCGCCGCCGCTCGGAACGAAGACGTTGACCAGTCCGGCGGTCAGGAACGCGACAGCGGGGAGCGTTCCGTCGGGGGAGACCTGCACCATCCCCTGCGCGATCTGCGTGGCGAGGCTGGTCGACCCCTCCGGCGCATAGCTCATGATACCCATGATGCCCGCGTAGAAGGGGAACTGGAGGATGATGCCCCAGACGTTCTCGACGGCTTCCTTCATCGCGTCGATGTAGGCCGCCGGGGTGCCGTGAAGCAGGATGCCGAGGAAGAGGAACGTGAAGTTGACGATGTTCAGATTGAGGTTGTTCCACGGCATCGTCCCCTCGGCGACCCCGCGACCGAAGTAGCCGACGATGGCCAGCAGTCCTCCGAGTCCAATAGCCCACGCGAGGGGGCGAGAGTGTTCAATTCGCTCCGCGAACGTCATGCTCCCGGTGGTAACCGTCGGGGCGGCGGTTCCGCCGTCGGTTGCGGTTTCGGACTCATCGGGGTTGATCGGGCGTTTCTTCTCGTCGTTCTCCGGGTACATCAGCGAGAACAAGAGCGGGAGGAAGACGAATCCGACGACGACGAACAGGACGAGGTTGGCGACCGTGAAGATGGTCTGGCCGGTCGAGATGGTCGAACCCAGCACCCCGTCGGCGAGCAGGAAGTTGCCGTTTTCGGCCGACGAGTTGAGCACCAGCGGAATCGACCCCGCGAGACCGCCGTGCCAGACGATGAACCCCGAGTACGCACCGGCCACGATTATCGGGAAATCGACGGTTCGAAGCTGCTCCGCGACCTTCCGCGCGAAGATTGCTCCGACGACTAAACCGAGCCCCCAGTGGACGAAGGAGGCGGCCGCGGCGACGACCGGAACCAGCGCCGCGGCGCTTCGTTCGCTCGACGGGACAGCTGCCATCGACGAGAGGAGTCGGTTGACCGCGGTCGACTGCGCGAGGGCGTACCCCGTCATCAGGATGAGCGTCATCTGCATGGCGAAGGTGAGCAGTCCCCAGAACCCGCCGTACCAGCCGTCGACGATGAGGCTCTCCGCGTGCCCCAGATAGTCCGCCCGCGGTTCGACCGCCCAGAATGCGAGTCCGTACGCGACGAACGTGAGCAGGATTGCGAACAGGAACGCGTCCGGTAAGTAGCGTTCGACGAGTCGTGAACTGCCTTCCGCCATTCGACGAATTGCGTTTGCCATAAATCCGTCAGAGTGTGTCTAGCAAGGAATCATAAACGTTCGTCAGACGACTCGACGGCGAACCGTCGGGCTTTTGCGCGCACCGAGACGAGGTTTCGCATGGACACGTTCGGCGACCTCGCCGCCCGCGAGCGACGGAGCGACGACCCGGCGCTGGCGGTGCCGGACTCCCGGGGGTACGACTACCATCGATTCCTGACGACGGCGTGGAAAACGGGGAACTTCCTGCGCCACCTCGGGGTCAGGGAGGGCGCGACGGTCGGCATCGTTTCGTCTCCCGCAGCTCCGCCCGTCCTCGGCTTCCTCGGGAGCGTCCTGCTCGGAGGGGGCGTCCGGTTCGACCCGCCGAGGGAGGTCGAGGCTCGCGTCCTGCTCGCGCCCGGTGATTCCGTCGGCGAGTACGACCTCCCGCCCGGCGGCCAGTTCATCGCCTACGGCGAGGCGGCGGACGACCCCCGCGTCTCGCAATTCGAGAGCGACGTGTGGAGCGAGAACCCGGTGTTCCCCGAGACGCCCGTACCCCCCGAGACGACAGCACTCGCGGGTGAACCCGAGATGTCGCACGCCGACCTGCTCGACGCGGGGCGAGCGGTCGCGGAGGAGCGGCACCTCGAACCCGGCGACTCGGTCGTCATTCGCGCGCCCCTCTCCGACCCGCGGGCGGTCGCCGCCGGAGTCGTCGCCCCGCTCGTCGCGGGAGCCGAAATCGGCCTCGACGCCGAGCGAACCGGCGATTTCTCCGTCGCCGTCGAGGACGCGCCGGAGAAGGAAGTCGCGCGGGTCGCGGACGTTCCGCTCTCGTTCGACTCCTCGATTTAGCTCGCCTTTTCGAGCTTCTCCAGCGAATCGGGATTCTCGATGCTGCTCATGTCGCCCAACTCCTCGCCGGTGTAGGTCGCCTCGATGGCCCGCCGGATTATCTTCCCGCTCTGGGTCTTCGGGAACTCGTCCACGAACAGGATTTCGCGTGGGCGGAACGGTTTGCCGAGTTCGTCGCCGACCTGCTCGCGCAGTTCCGCGCGCAGGTCTGCGGTCGGTTCGTAGCCGGATTCGAGGATGGCGTAGGCGACGACGGCCTGCCCGGTCGTGTCGTCCGGTACGCCGACCGCGGCGGCCTGATTCACCGACACGTGGTCGATGAGCGCGCCCTCGACCTCTGCGGGGCCGACCTTGCGTCCGGCGACGTTGATGGCGTCGTCGGCGCGCCCGTGGAGGAACCAGAAGCCGTCCTCGTCCTTCTGCGCCCAGTCGCCGTGGTTCCACATGTCTTCGAAGGTAGACCAGTAGGTGTTCAAATACCGTTCGTCGCCCGACCAGAGCGACTTGGTCATCGACGGACAGGAGTCGCGGGCGACGAGGAAGCCGCGCTCGTGCGTGTCCGCGATGGACTGCCCCTGCGAATCGACGATATCGACGTCCATCCCGAGACCCGGCCCGCCAAGTGTGCAGGGTTTGAGCGACTGGATGGGCATGGGCATGAGGAAGCAGCCGCAGATCTCGGTGCCGCCGGAGATGTTGATGATGGGCGCTTCGCTCCCGCCGACGTTCTCGTAGAACCAGAGCCACGATTCGGAATCCCAGGGCTCGCCGGTCGAACCGAGCAGGCGGAGCGAGGAGAGGTCGTGGCCGGAGAGCCACTCGTCGCCGTACTTCCGGAGCGCCCGAATCGCGGTCGGCGAGATGCCGAACACGGTCAGGCCGTGCCGGTCGACCATCTCCCAGAACCGGTCGGGGTCGGGGAAGTCGGGCGCGCCCTCGTACATGAAGATGGTTCCGCCAAAGGCGTGGTTGCCGATGAGCGTCCACGGACCCATCATCCAGCCGATGTCGGAGACCCAGAAGAACCGATCCGAATCCTTGTGGTCGAATCCGAAGTAGATCTCCTTCGCGCACTGCATCAACTGCCCGGCGTGGGTGTGGACGATGCCCTTCGGCTTGCCGGTCGTCCCCGAGGAGTACAGCAACATCGCCTCGTCGCTGGCGTCGAGTTCCTTCGTCTCGTACTCATCGTCCTGCGGAAGGACGGCCTCGTCCCACCGCTCGTCGCGCTCGTCGTGCCATGCGACGTCCGCACCCAGTCGGTCGTAGACGATGGTGTGTTCGACGTGGCCGACCTGCTCGATGGCCTCGTCCGCCGTGTCCTTCAGGACGATTTCGCTTCCGCGGCGGTAGAAGCCGTCACCGGTGAAGAGCACCGAACACTCCGAGTCCTCGATTCGGGTCGCCGTCGCGTCGGTGCCGAACCCGGAGAAGATAGGCACGGCGATGGCGCCGACCTTGAGAACGCCGTAGAGGATCGAGATGACCTCGGGCACCATCGGCATGTAGAGGCCGACGGTGTCGCCCGTCCCGATACCGCGCTCTTCGAGGGCGTTCGCCACCTTGTTCGACTCTCGGTGGAGTTCGTGGAACGTGATTTCGCGCACGTCTCCGGGTTCGCCCTCCCAGATGCAGGCGACTCGATTTCTGTTCGGACTGTCGACTCGCGCGTGGCGGTCGACCACGTTGTGCGCGATGTTGATTTTGCCGCCCTGATACCAGTCCGAGAACTGCGGCCCCTTGCTGTCGTCCCGAACCGTGTCGTAGTCCTCGTAGAACTCGACGCCGAGGTAGTCCACGAGTTCGTCCCAGAACCAATCGACGTTTCGACAGGTTCGTTCGATGAGTTCGTCGTAGTCCGCGATGTCGTGCTCCTGCATGAACTGCCAGACGTTCGTGGACTCCACGAACTCCGCGTCGGGTTCGTGGACGATTTCGTCTACGTCCGCAAGCGTATCCGTAGCATCCTCCATGTGGCAAAGATTGCGCACCCGCCTCAAAATAGTTTACTTCGCCGCGTCAGGGGAGTTCGTTGCTTCTGTGCTCGTCCAATCGTTCGACGACTCGCTGGAGGTTCGCCGTCTCCTCGATCTCGTCGCGGATTCGCTCGCGCGTCCGGACGTCATTCGAATCGGCGTCGTACGCGCAGACGTACTCGGCGCGCGAGTGTTCGTCGAACGTGTGGCGGATGGCGAAGTAGCCGTCCGGAACCACCGACCCGCACACCTTGCACTCTCGGCGCTCGTGCTCCGACGTCTGGTGGACGATGGCGTCCTCGACGCTGTCGAAGCGTTCTCCGCAGCCGTCGATATCACATTCCCAGGCGGGCATTCGTACGTTGACTCTGTAATCCCGGTGATAAACCTTTTCCTGCTCGTCAGGCGACGATACCCCGAACCGACGAAAGCTCCCCGATGACGTTATCAGCGCGCGAGTCGCTCGATTTCGAGAGCCAGACCCCCGTGAATCCCGATTCCTGTGCCGGAAGTACGTCCCGTTCGAAGTCGCCCGCCACGAAAACATGTTCGTCGTCGGGAAGTTTCTCCCTCGCTATCCCGAATATCTCGCGGTCGGGTTTCCCCGCGCCGACTTCGCAGGACGCGACGACCGTCTCGAAGTACGCCGCCAACCCGCAGATTTCGAGTTTCTCCCGCTGGACGCGTCCCGCACCGTTCGTCAAAATACCAAGCGGATGGTCGTCCGCGAGTTCGGCGAGTAGTTCGGGCGCTCCGTCCGCAACCTCGATACAGGACAGTTCCGTCTCGACGAGCGCCTCGGCGAACGCCTCCCCCTCGGTCAGAAGGTCGAACTCCTCGCAGAGGTCTCCCATCGCTGCACGGTACGGTTCCGGGTGGCAGTCCGCGAAGTAGTCCAAGAACGCCATAGTGTAGCTCTCGTAGAGACCCGGGCGGGCGGAGAGATTCAGTTCTCGTCGCGCGCGGTCGAACAGTTCCTCGAACGGGACGGTGTGGTGAACCAGCGTCCCGTCGAGGTCGAAGTGGAGAGCGGTCATCGAGGGAAAATTTCTCTTTCCGTTACTTCTAGCTGCTGGAATCAGAACCCATATCGTCTACCCTTCGAAACGATACATTGTGACCGACTGCGACGAGTTCCGGGTCGATATGCACGTCAAAGTGCTGGACGAACAGGTCGTTCAACGAGCGAAAGACCGCGGTCTCGATGCACTCGTGTACGCGCCGCATTTCGTCCGACTGCCGGAGATTCGTCGACGCGCGGAGCGCTTTTCGGACGACGAGTTGCTCGTCGTCCCCGCGCGCGAGGTGTTCGCCGGAACGTGGCGCAACCGTAAGCACGTGCTCGCCGTGGGACTCACCGAACCGGTTCCGGATTTCATTACCCTCACGGGAGCGATGCGGGAACTCGACCGGCAGGGTGCCGCCGTTCTAATTCCCCACCCGGAGTTCCTGAACGTCGGCGTCTCGGAAGCGGACGTTCGCGTTCACGGCAACGTCATCCACGCCGTCGAGACGTACAACCTCAAACATCTCGACCGAAACAACCGCCGGGCGAACGAGATAGTCGACAACACCGGAAAACCCCCGTTCGGGTCGTCCTACGCGCACCTCCGGCGAACCATCGGCGAAGTCTGGACCGCGCTCGACGCGCCCGTCGAAACCGAAGCGGAACTGATCGACCGGCTCCGGGCGGGAGGTATCGCTCGCGTCGTCCATCGCAGAGGCCGTCGCCACAAACTCCGACGGAGATTGGAGTTCGCGCATCTCGGCTGGGAGAACACGTGGGGAAAGTTCGACCGACTGATCCTCTCAGGGACGGAACCGACCCACCCGAGCGACGACCTCTACGACGGGCGCTTCGATGACGTGCGCGTTTACTGAAGGCCGACGGCGGTGAGGCCGGCCTCCGCAACCAACTGTCGATGGACGAGTAGCGAGGCGACGACGAGTTCGAACGCCGTCACGACGAGCGTCACTATCGTCGCGTGCCGACTGCTAACCGAGACGCCGAAAGGTGCGCCGAACTCCTTCTCGTAGGGGTAAAACAGCGCGAGTCCGCGTTTGCTCCCGAGCATGTCCAGCGCGTAGTGGGTGAGAATGCCGATCCAAACGAACCGGAGGTTGTCGAACACGAGCGGAAAGTAGGTGAACAGCGCGAGCACGGGCAGGTTGTGCAGGGTCTTTCTGTGTCTTCCGAACGCCGTGTCCACGTCCGGAAAGAGCGCGCCCAGAACGACCGGTACGCCCACCTCGACGATGGTGTAGAAGGTGATGGTGTCGCCCGACGGATGCAGGATATAGCCGAGCCCGATGCTCAGGAGCGCGGCGTTCAGGACGTGCTCTTTCCGATTCATTCGGTCTCACGTCCCACCGCGGGGTATCAAGGTTTTCCTTTTCCACCGCCGGATTCGATCATTCCAGTTCCGAGAGGGCGTCTTCGAGGGCCCGCCGAGCGATTCGCGCTTTTATCTCCCGTCGCGTCCCGTCGAACTCGTAGCGTTCGACGGTCGAGTAGGAGTCGCCGCTTCCCCACTCGCCGGCGTAGGCGACGGCGACGAAGACGGTGCCGACCGGCTTCTCTTCCGTGCCGCCGGTCGGCCCCGCGATTCCGGTCGTGGCGACGCCCCACGTCGTCCCGGCTACGTCACGGGCGCCACGAGCCATCTGGCGGGAGACGGGTTCGCTCACCGCGCCGTGTTCGTCCAGCGTCTCACGGCTGACGCCGAGGTGTTCCATCTTCGCGTCGTACGAATAGGTGACGAACCCTCGGTCGAAGTAGTCGCTCGACCCCGACACGTCTGTCAGGAGCGAGCCGATGAGACCTCCCGTGCACGACTCGGCGGTTGCAACGGTCGCACCCGCGTCGCGGAGCGCGTCTCCCAGTCGCTTCTCGACCGGCGTATCGTCGGCGAATTCGTCCATATCGGCGGTACGTGCGAACCAGTTATGTAGCTACTCGCTCACCGCGAGGGAATCTCTTCGAGCATTCCGGCTTGTACGCCCCAGAGGTCGGCGTACAGGCCGTTCTCGGCGAGTAATTCCTCGTGCGCACCGCGTTCGACGACCCGGCCGTCTTCGAGGACGAGGATGGTGTCCGCGTCCTTGATGGTCGAGAGGCGGTGCGCGATGGCGAGAACGGTTCGATCCGCGAGGAGCGCGTCGAGGCTCTCCTGGATGTGGAGTTCGGTCTCCGTGTCCACGTCGCTGGTCGCCTCGTCGAGGATGAGCACCGCAGGATTCTGCAGGAGGACGCGTGCGATGCCGACCCGTTGGCGCTGCCCGCCCGATAGCTTCACGCCGCGCTCGCCGACTTCCGTGTCGTATCCGTCGGGTAGCTCCTCGATGAACTCGTGCGCCTTCGCGGCCTTCGCGGCCTCGACCACATCGTCTCGGGTCGCTTCGAAGGAGCCGTAGGCGACGTTTTCGGCGACGGTACCTGCAAAGAGGAACGTCTCTTGGCTGACGTAGCCGACCGCCTCGCGGAGGCTGTCGAGCGAGGCGCCGCGAACGTCCCGTCCGTCGATGCGGATCGCACCCTCATCCACGTCGTAGAGGCGCAGTAGGAGTTTCAGGACGGTGGATTTCCCCGCGCCGGTCGGCCCCACGAGCGCGAGCGTCTCGCCGCCACCCACTTCGAAGCTCACACCCTCGACGACCGGTTCGTCGTCGTAGCCGAACGTGACGTTCTCGTACTCGACATCGCCCTCCGAAACGGCGAGATCCGGGACGTCGTCGTCGGTGTCCAGTCCGCTCGGTTCATCCATCAGTCCGAACACGCGCTCGGCGGACGCAACCGCCTGCTGGTACATGTTGATCAGTTGACCGAACTGCGCGAGCGGCCAGACGAACCGCTGGCTCAGGAAGACGAACGTGACGAAATCTCCCGTCGAGAACCCCCCCGAGAAGACCAGCGGCGCGCCGCCGAACACCCACAGTCCGCCGACGACGAAGGTGAGGACGAAGCCGAGTCCGGCGCTCAACTGGAGCCCGGGGAAGAACGTGATGCGGGTGCGGATGGCGTCCCAGTTCGTGTCGTAGTACTTCTTGGAGGTGTCGGTGACGCGGCCGAACTCGTAGTCCTCGGCGCTACTGGCCTTGATGACCTCGATGCCGCCGAGGTTGTTCTCCAGCCGGGAGTTGAGCCGTCCGACCGTCGATCGAACGTCGGCGTACTTTGGCTGGATGATCTGAACGAACTTGTGAGTGAACAGCGCGACCACCGGCACCGTCGCCAGCGTGACGAGCGCGAGTTGCCAGTTCAGGTAGACGAGGATACCTGTGACGCCGACGACGGTGACGCCGATCATCGTCAGGACGTTGAGTCCGCCGTTGAGGAACTGTTCGAGGCGGTTGACGTCGTTGTTCAGGATGCTCATCAGTTCGCCGGTCTGCTTCTCGGCGAAGAAGCCCAAATCGAGGCGCTGCATCGCGTCGTAGGTGTCGGTGCGAATCTCGTGCTGGATGGACTGTGCGAACTCGTTGAGTCCCCACCCTTTCACCAGCGCACCGACCGCCCCGCCCACGAACGTGACCACGATGATCACCGCAGATAGCCAAAACTGTCCGACGTGTCCGTCGGGAATCCACGACTGCGGCAGCAGCGGTAGTTCGTATGGCTTCGTGCTTCCCGGCGAGAAGATCGCATCGACCGCGACGCCGAGGATGAACGGCGGCACGAGCGAGAGGAAGTGTGCCGCGACGCTCGCTACCACTCCGACCGAGAGCGGGAACCAATGCTCACGACCGTACGTTGCGAACAGTCGACGGATTGGTGCGTCGACGCGGTCGCGTTGCGCGCTGAAAGTGTCGTCCGAATCTGTGTCGTCTTTCATCGATGATGTTGTGTAGAGGTTACTTCGGCTGGTTCGTCCGACGGCCGAAACGGTGGATTTCGGGTTCGGAGGTCGCCAGACGGTCGAGACGGGTGTCACGGCGGTCGACTCGGGGGCTTCGAATCCGAAAGTCGTGGATAGGGGGAGCTAACGCCGGTTTCGCTAGCTCGGTGCCGTGGCTACGGCGGGCAGGCACCCGGAGCAAATCGGCAGTGCAGGAACGACCGACCTCGTCGCAGGACGGTGTCGTTCCGTTTCAGTTGGACGCGAAAAGGATCATTGTCGTTAGTAATCATACAATTATGACTGCTCGACATAAATCTTTGCGAGTATCGGTAACGTATCACGCAGTATGCGGCCGGGAAAACGGCCGTCCAACTTTGGGTGCGTTCTCCTACACCTCGTCGCGGTCGGTGTACGTGATACGTTCCGCTATCCGGCCGTTTTCGTCGAACCGGTGGAAATCGGCGAAGCCGAACGACACGCGCTCGTCGTCTTGCACGCCGGAGAACCGTCCGCGGGCGGCGACGGTGTCATCGCCGACCACCAGTTGGTCGATTTCGTGTTCACCGTCTTCGAGTGGTCGGTCTTCGAGGTAGAACTCGCGGAACTCGGCCATCCCGTTCAGACTCGCCTGTCCGGGACGTTCGTAGACGATGTCTTCAGCGAACAGTTCGAATACGTCCTCGTACGCCTCGGCGTCGATGTAATCGTAATACGACCGAACGGCGTCGGGGTCGACGCTGGGTGTCATCGCTAGAAGGTGACGACCCGACGACTAATCGTTTCGGGGCGAAAGAAAGACTTGCCAGTACTACGACCCCTCGGTATGGACTACGAGACGCCGTTGTTCTTTCACGTGATGGCGTACGCGACGGACGCCGACCGCGACGTGATCGACATGGTGAGCGGCAATCCCGACTGGGGGTCGCCGCCGGGAATTGCGGATGGATTGCACGAGTACGCCGACCTCGGCGGCGCGGATTTCCAGTATCCGCCGAGCGAAGGGCTTCTCGAACTTCGAGAGGAGATCGCCACCCGGCGAAACGTCGAACTATCGCAGGTCGTCGTGACGTGCGGCGGCGGCGAAGCGAACTATCTGGCGATGGCTCGCGCGATGGAACGCGACGCAGGTGACGAGTTCGTTCTGACCGACCCGGTTTATCCCTACTATCCGGGCAAGACGAAGATGCTCGACGCGACGGCGCGGTTCGTCGCCACTGCCGACGACGGCCAACTCGACCCCGAATCGGTTCGAGAGCAGGCGAGCGACGACACCGCGGCGATCGTCGTGAATTCGCCGAATAACCCCACCGGCGCGGTGTACGCCGAGGACGCGGTGCGCGAACTCGTCGCTATCGCGGAGGAGTACGACGCGCTACTGGTGAGCGACGAGGTGTACGATCACTTCGATTTCTCGGGCGAGTTCACCAGCGCACTGGCGTTCGATTCGTCGCATCGCGTGGTGACGAACTCGTTCTCGAAGTCGCTCGCTATCACCGGATTTCGCGTCGGTTACGCCGTCTTCCCGCCCGAACTGGTGGACGTGGCAAAGACGCGCCACATGCTGACGAACGTGGCCGGCAGTCGTCCCGCGCAGTACGCAGTGCTCCACGCCCTCCGCGAGACGGGGACTGACTACTACGAGGAGAACCGTCGACTGCTCGAATCGCGGGTGGAGACGTTCACCGACGCGCTGGACGAGGCGGGCGCGGACTACACGCAACCGGACGGGGCGTTCTACGTCATGGCGCGATTCCCCGATTTCCCCGGCACGCTGGCGAACGTCGAGCGACTCGTCGACGAGGCGGGCGTGGCAGGAATGCCGGGCGAAGCCTTCGGCTCGTCGCGCGCCGATTGGTTCCGGTTCGCGCTGGTGACGCCGCGCGCGGAGGAGGCGGCGGCACGGCTCGCGGCGTACTTCGAGTAAACGACGGATAGATATCTGAAAGGCGTCGAATCGCCGTCTGAGAGGCGCACCCTCGCGGGTTAGGCAGACTGTCGGTTTGGACCGTCGATATCGTTCGGTCTCGACCGGGAGCGTCCGGCGGAACTGGTTTCGTCTTCGTATATAAATTCTCGTGTGAGAAGCGGGGTTCTGATACTGTTGCTCAGCTGTTTTTCGGGATTAAATCTCGATGGTGCTAGCATCACGGTCACATCGTTGCTCTGAAATTTATCGCTACGAAGACTCCCAAGACCAGTCGAAGGCTCGCTGAAGCGCCGATATCGTCTCCTTCGAAGCTGTCGAACCCAAAACCACAAAGAGGGATCACTTCCTTGCTCCGTCCATGGAACAACGAACGCGGGTTCTCTTCGCGTCGGGACTGACCGTCGCCATTTTCCTCGGGGTGCAACTGGGCGCGCTGGCGCTGGTCGAACCGTTCGAATCGGCCGGGTACCAGACGGTCGAAGACCCCTCCGACCCGACGAACAGCCTCCTCTACATCGCGGTCATCCTCGTCTTCACGGCGGGGATGCTCACCGTCATCAAACTCGGCGTCGAGTGGATTCTGCGGGCGGTCATCATCCTCACCAGCGGGATGATCTCGCTCTACGTCTTCAGCGTGGTCATCCCACCCGTGGTCGAGACTTCGGTTGACGGGGCGTCGGTGAACGTCCTCGCGTGGGTCGCCGCCGCGCTGGTCGCCGTGGCGCTCACCGTCTACCCCGAGTGGTACGTCATCGACGCCGCCGGCGTCGTCATGGGCGCGGGCGCGGCGGGGCTGTTCGGCATCAGCTTCGGCCTCCTCCCGGCCATCCTCCTCCTCGTCGTTCTCGCCGTCTACGACGCCATCAGCGTCTACGGAACGGAGCACATGCTCACGCTCGCCTCCGGCGTGATGGATCTGAAGATACCCGTCATCCTCGTCATTCCGCTCACACTCTCCTACTCGTTCCTCGACGAGACCGCGCAAGCCACCAGCGAGGGGGCGGTCGACGAAGACGCGAATCCCGGCGAGGGCGACCGCGACGCGTTCTTCATCGGTCTCGGCGACGCCGTGATGCCGACCGTGCTCGTCGCCAGCGCGGCCTTCTTCTCGCCCGCCGACGCGCTCGTCTCCGGCACGGCCATCAATCTCCCCGCGCTGACCGCGATGCTTGGGACGCTGGCCGGACTGCTCGTCCTGCTCTGGATGGTACTCAAAGGTCGGGCGCACGCCGGCCTCCCCCTGCTCAACGGCGGCGCTATCGGTGGCTACCTCCTCGGCGCGCTGACGAGCGGAATCTCGCTGGCGCGGGCGCTCGGCGTCGAGCAGTATCTGTCGCAACTCGCGTAAGCGGACGGCCGGAAGGCCCTACTGTCGCCTCCGAGTAGGTCGACCCATGCCCGACATCGGCACGGCAACCATCGTCTACGACGACCCCGACGAGGGGACGACGGAGCGCGAAGTCGAGAACGACAACCTCGTCTACTTCGACGACCACTGGCTCATCAAGGTCGACGAGACCGACGAGGGCGACGACGTGGTTCGGCGCATCCCCCGCGAGCGCGTTCATCACGTCGAACGCTCCATCGACGAACTCGAGAAGAAAGTCGAGGGTGCGATAGAACAGGCGAAAGAGCAGTTCGGCTGGTGGAGCTAATCGCCGACTCACGGAGTCGCCACCAACACTATTCGCCAGCCGTCCGTAGTTCTGCCGCATGAGTTCGAACGTGAAAACGGGATTCGTCGGCGGTCTATTCGGCACCGTCATCATGACGGCGTTCCGCGAACCGGTCGCCCGGTCGCTTCCTCCGACCGCCGCGTTTCTCTCGAAGTTCGTCGGCGGCGAACCGGACGACCACACCGTCGGCGCGCTGTTGCTCCACCTGCTGTACGGCGGTGCCGCTGGGAGCGTCTTCGCCCCGGTGCTGGCGGTCGGGTCGGCAGAGTCGCCCTCGTCGCTCGAACCGGAGACGGAAGGGCTGCTTGCGGGACTGGTCTACGGACTCGCGCTCTCCGTCTTCGGAGAGCGCTTCCTTCTCGAACGCCTACTGGAGATGAATCTCGAACGGGACGAGCGGGCGGTGTTCCACGCCGGGCACGTCATGTACGGGCTCTCGCTCGGCGCGTGGGTCGGCTCCCGGTCGAAAGGGGCGTCGGAGTAGGCGGTCGGACTCACTTGCCCGTCAACGCCTCGCTGGCGGGCGAGAGCGAGACGGTCGACCCGAGTCCCTTCGCATCTGCTTTCTCGTAGAGCATGTACGCGGAAGCGACCGTCTCGATGGCGGTGCCGCCGCTGTCGAAGACGGTTATCTCGTCGGCCGTCTCCCGACCCGGCTTCTCGCCCGCGACCACTTCGCCGAGTTCCGCGTGGACGTGGTCTTCGGTGATCGCACCCGACTCCACCGCGAAGCGGAACGATCCGGCGTCCCGCGTCGTTCGTTCCCGCAAGTCCGGAACGTAGGTCGCGCGCTCGATGGTCGTCGCGTCGAGTTCGCGTTTCTTCGGGTGGTACTGCCCCATCGCGGTGACGTGCGCCCCGTCTTCGAGCAGGTCGCCGTCGAAGACCGGTTCGCTCGCGGTGGTCGCGGTGACGACGATGGCCGCGCTCTCAACCGCGGCAGCGCTGCTGGCGACGGCTGCCACCGAGGCGTCCAGTTTCTCGTTCATCTCGGCGGCGAACGACTCGCGGTTCTCCTTCGTCGGCGAGTACACCCAGACGGTTTCGATATCTCGAACCGTCGCCGCCGCTTTCAACTGGCCGCGGGCCTGCGCTCCGCTTCCGATGAGCGCGAGCGTCGTCGCGTCTTCCCGAGCGAGCGCGTCCACGCCGACCGCACCCACGGCGCCCGTCTTGAAGGGATTCATGCTCGCTCCGTCGATGAGCGCGAGGGGTTCACCGCTCTCGGCGTCGAATAGGGGCGTCACGAACCACGCGTCGCCCGCGCCGAATCCGGCGGAGTACGTATAGCCGCCCATCGCGCCGGTTTCGGGGAGGATGGCGGAGTAGCCGGTCAGCATCCCCGTCGGGTCATCGTTCACCAGCGTCGTTCGGGGTTTCGCGGGCGCACCCATCCCTCGTTGACGGTATCCGTCGCGGACTGCGTCGACGTACTCGCCTGGCGTTGCCAATCCCGCAACGTCGTCGCTCGTCAGAAATAATGCGTCTGTCATGGCTGGCAAAACGGAAGCCAGCGACAAAACCGTTGAGGAAAGAGAGAGTTAGTCCGCAGAGTTGACTGGAGTAGACGATTGGAGCTGAGGCGATTCGTCGACGGGTCCGTTGATGAACAGCGCGTGTCCGATGAGCAACACCGACGCGGTTGCTCCGAGCGGAACTGCCATCGTCAGTGTGAGTCCAGCGACGCTGAACGCTCCGGTTACGCCGATCAGTGCGAGCGGAATCAGGCCCAGAATGAGGTCATAGTATCCAGTCATAATCCATTATAGAATATGTGGACAGGGTATAAAACTCTTTCCCATATGCGCGACAGTCGTTCTCTGTATGTCTTCGGTATTCACCATCTCACAGACGCACTGGTTTTCTATAAGTTATAATGATTGACTCAGAATACAGGAGCTGTGTATCGGTTGTTCGGGGCTTTCTGCGGTCGTGAGTTCGGCGACTGACTCCATCACCGCTCGCCGACCGGGGTGACTGTATTCGTGCGAAAAAGTAGCATGAAACCGGACATTGGGGATAACTACAAGTAATCGCCCGTTGGACGGGCTCATCGTCACCGCGGAGGCGACGACCTGCCACCACCGTGAGAAGCCGATGCACGTCCTCCGTACGCGCGGCGTAGTCGACGTCCTTTTCCGAAGTCGCCACGTCGAAGCCGACCGTTCGACGATCGGAGTTGTGCTTCGGATAGCTCACGTAGGTTTATACATCAAAACGCTAAACCATCACGCATGAAAGGGCGAACGAAGTACTTCGTCGCGCTCGCGTTCGTTGTCGTCGCGTTCGGAGTCAGTGCGTACTACTATCCGCAGATGCCCGAGCAGATGGCGACCCACTGGAACGCGAGCGGCGACGCCGACGGCACGATGCCGAAACTCTGGGGGTTATTCTTTCTCCCCGCGTTGACCGCCGGGCTCCTCGTCCTGTTCGCGGTGATTCCCAAAATCGACCCGCTCGGCGAGAACGTCGAGGCGTTCCGCGAGCACTACGACCTATTCGTCGTCCTCTTCGTCGCGTTCATGCTCTACGTCCACCTGCTCGTCGTCCTCTGGAATCTCAGCTATCGATTCGAATTCACGGCGGTGCTCGCGCCCGCGATCGGTGCGCTGTACTACTTCGTCGGAACGCTGATGAACCGCGTCGAACGCAACTGGTTCGTCGGCGTCCGAACCCCGTGGACGATGACGAGCAACAAGGTGTGGAGGAAGACCCACTCTCGCGCCGGACCGCTCTTCAAACTCGCCGGACTCGTCGCGCTCCTCGGCGTGCTCGTTCCGGGGTACGCGGTTTACCTTATCGCCGGACCGGCGATCGTCGTGGCCCTCTATCTCACGGTCTACTCGTACGTCGAGTATCGGCGCGTTACGGCGTGAAGGGTCGCGGGTGCGGCGGTGCTCCGCTCAGTCCCCGCCGTGCGCGATAACCTCGTCCGGACGAATCTCGAGCAACACCCGCGAGGTCTGGATGGTCGGCTGGTACTCGTCGGCGTCGGTGTACCGCCGCGCGAGTTCGTCGATGTGCTCGCGCGCGCCCTCCTCGGTTATCCCGTCGACTTCGCCGAGGATGGATAGCGCCCGGTATCGGTCGTCGGGGTCGGTCATGCTCAGCCCTACCTTCGGGTTTTGCTGGACGTTTCGTTCCTTGCGGCGACCGCGTTCCGTGTTTACGAGAACGCGGTCGGCCTCGGCGTCGTAATCGATCCAAACCGGCGTCACGTGCGGAACGCCTTCCGGCGTGAGCGTCGCCACGTGCGCGAACACCGGCTTCTCGAACAGGTCGTGGAAGTCACTGGGTATCGACGACATCGGCGAAACGCTTTCTTCGCAAATCACTTTACGCTGCTGGGCACCCCCCGTTTCGCCCGGTGATCGGAGTCGATGACGTCGCGGCGTCTCCTCACGACACCGCCGCCGCGAGACCGCGCCAGACGACGAAGAACAGCAGTCCGAACCCCGTCACGACGGCGGCGAACGTCAACGGCGAGTCGCCGTGGAAGAACCGGGTCGAGCGAAGGAGGAGGCCGATACTCGCTGCGACGATCCACGTCCCGCCGGCCAGAAGCACCGCGTCTCGAACCGACTGGCGCGCCCGCGAACCGTATGTCCCGAGCGCCAGCGCCGCGACGAGCCACCCGATAAAGAATGGCGCAATGGTGTCCGCGAACACCAGCGGCGACGTTATTGGATTCACGTCGTGCCGGAGTTCGCCGATGGCGAGGAAAGTTGCTAGCACCAATAGGTCACCGACGACGAGTCCGGCGGTGGCTTGCGAGCGGTCGAAGCGCCGGGAACCGAACACACTGCTCATACCGTCCCCTCGGAACGCGGGGGTTATGGCGTTCCCGGTGTGCGTTTGACGCCCGCCACGGTGTAGTCGAAGCCCCGATTTCGAACTCGGGGGACGAGATTCGCATCGGAGAGCTTTCGAACCAACTCTTCGGGCGTGAAGAATCTGGAGTTCATGCCGACGAGATGTTCACCCCGGACGAGCAGTCTCCCCCGAATCGTCGCCGGATTGTACTCGCGGACGACGACGACGCCGAGCGGTCGGAGGACGCGGGCGATCTCCGAGAGGGTGGCCGTCGCGTTCCCGACGTGATGGAGGGCGTCGGAGATGACGACGGCGTCCGCCGATTCGGAACGGAGGGGCAATCGGGAGGCGTCTCCGCGCACGCAGTTGAGTCCGCGAGCGCGCGCCTGCGCGAGCATCTTCCCCGAGGCGTCGAGCACGATTCGCTCGTCGGCGTTGAGCGCCCTCGCGGCGCGTCCGGTTCCGCCGGCCACGTCCACGACGCGCTCCACGGGGCGCTCCGCCTGCGAGAGCCCCTCCGCGAGGATATCGGCGTCGGCGTCCGGCGAGAAGAGGTCGTAGAAGCGTGCGACGCGGTCGAAGTGGGATACGTCCCCGGTGGAACTCGACATGACGAGAGAGACGGCGGCTGGCGAGTAAAACTCGACGGGCGAAACGTACCGTCGAACGCGAGTCATCGTGCACGCTCGCCGAATCGCCGGGCGAACGGACGTGAACGGGCGTCAGACAGTATAGGCTCGCATCCGAACCGCTCGGTATGGAGTACGCGATACTAGGCTGGCCCGAGGACGAACCGACCCTCCGCCTCGACCACGAGTGGTTCAGCTACGCCGGCAAGTTCGTGATGTCGAACACGGGAAAGGCGGTGGTTCGAGAGGAGCAAGACGGGGCGGACAGCGAGGACGACGACCGAGGACGTATCATCGCCGCCATCGCGTTCAACGAGGACCGCACCGACGAGGAGACGATGTGGCTCCGGTACGTGACGGTGAGCGCGGAGCGACGTGGCGAGGGAATCGGCCCGAGACTGGCAAAATTCACGACGGAGCGGATTCGCGCTCGAAACTACCGGCGAGTGAAGATCGCGGTGAACAACCCGTTCGCGTACCAGGCGCTCTACCGGGCGGGGTTCGGTTTCACGGGCGAGGAGACCGGCATTGCGGAACTCGTGTTGGAAAATCCGTCCGAACGGTCGCGCGAGGCATATCGGGCCGGACTGGACGTATTCCGTGAGCGAGAGCTTTCGCCGGAGGAGGAGGCGTTTCTGACCGAGAAGGACGGTGCGAGTCCGCCAGAGATTTCTGACGCTCGGTGATGAGTTCGACACGAACGCTGCTCTTCGACTCCGATCGCCGGACGGGGCTTCCTTCCGAGCGTCGTTCACGGCTTGCCGTCGCTCGTTCTCGTCGTCCTCTTTCTCGAAAACACCGTCGCCCGCGGGTCGACGCCGTCTTCCGGAAGTGCGCTGGCGATGACGGGAGTGGTTGCGCCTCCGATCTGAAGCTCGTGAGCGTCCTGTTCGCGCTCTGGAGCGCCGTCATCTGGGTGGCGGCGGATTCGACACGTCCGCAACGTCATCCGACGGCTTGCCGTCATCTCCGTTGGAATTCCGGTGCTCGTCTCCGTCGGCGTGAGCGTGACGGGCGTTTCGATTCCGGCGTCGTCGGACGGTAGCTTTCAAGCCTATCCCGCCCTTACTTCCCGCAAATGGGTAATTCCGCACTGCGGCAGCTCGCCGCCATCGAGGAAGTCGGCTTCGACGAGTTGGACGGTTCGCTGGTGGCGGTGGACGCGCACAACTGGCTCTATCGCTATCTCACGACGACCGTGAAGTGGACGCGCGACGAGGTGTACACCACCGACGACGGCACCGAGGTGGCGAACCTCGTGGGCATCGTGCAGGGGCTTCCGAAGTTCTTCGAACACGACCTGACGCCCGTCTTCGTCTTCGACGGGCGCGTGACCGACCTGAAGAGCGACGAGATAGAGAGTCGGCGCGAACAGCGCGAGAAGTTGGAAGACCAACTGGAAGAAGCGCGCGAGGAGGGCGATACGATAGAGATCGCCCGGCTCGAAGCGCACACCCAGCGACTCACGCCCGTCATCCAGGAGACGACGCGGGAACTGCTCGACTTGCTCGACGTGCCGGTAATCGAAGCTCCCGCCGAGGGCGAAGCGCAAGCGGCGCACATGGCCCGGACGGGCGCGGTCAATTACACCGGAACCGAGGATTACGACGCCCTGCTCTTCGGCGCACCCCTCACGCTCAGGAAACTCACGAGCAAGGGCGACCCGGAGCTGATGGATTTCGACGCCACGCTCGCCGAGCACGACGTTACGTGGGAGCAACTGGTGGACATCGCCATCCTCTGCGGCACCGACTTCAACGAGGGACTCTCCGGCGTCGGACCGAAGACGGCGCTCTCGGCGGTCAAAGAACACGGCGACCTCTGGTCGGTTCTCGAAGACCTCGGCGAGTACATCGAGTACGCGGATCGCATCCGCGACTTGTTCCTCGACCCCGATATCACCGACAAGTACGAGTTCGACGCCGAGATGAACCCGGACATCGCGGCGGCGCGCGAGTACGTCACGGAGGAGTGGAAGGTGCACGAAAACGAGGTCGAGCGCGGGTTCGAGCGAATCGAGGAGAGCGTCACGCAGACCGGCCTCGACCAGTGGACGTAGGGCCGACACGTTGACGGAATCCGAGGCGGTATGCGGAGCCGTGACTGACGAACTATCGCCGAACGACCTCGCAGAGGGGATGACCGTCAGACTCGAATGGTCGCCGAAGAACGCGGGGGCCGGTGGAACCGCCGAAGGGGAGATAACTCGCGTCTGGCGACCCGACGACGACGTTCGGGAGTTCACCGTCCGGGCGGACGACACCCTCTGGAACGTCTACACCGAGTACCGAGACCCGCCGGTCGAGCGAGTCAATGAAGACGGCGACGAACCGGAGACGAAGACGGTCGGTCGACTCGATACGGTCGCCCTTCTGGGTCGCTGATTCGGGTTCGATTCCCCGGTCGCGTCGGAACCGATTCCGTCCATCTTTTGCTCTTCGACGAGAAACGTCTCACCATGAACGCGGACGAGGTCGCGGAACTCATCGAATCGGGATTCGAAGACGCCGACGTGACGGTCACTCACCCGCGCGGGAGCCACGACGAAGACCATCTCGCCGCGCTCGTCGTCTCCCCGACGTTTGAAGGGAAGACGCTGGTCGAACAACACCAGATGGTGTACGACGCGCTGGGCGACCACATGACGACGGATATCCACGCCCTCGAAGTGAAAACCTACACGCCCGAGGAGTACGAGGAGTAGCGAGACGAAAGCGGACGAGACTGGAACGCGAGAAGACGAGAAGGAGGGGAAAGATGGAGGACGAAACGAGAGGGGCGGGGGAGTGAGGCCGACTAGTGATTCGGAATCGACACGTCCGAGGTGTCGAGCGCGCGATTTCGCAACGTCTCGCCCTCTCGGTGTCGAACAGGTGTATCGCCTCTTCCGGCACGCGATCGACGACCTCCTGTCCCGCTTCGACGGTTCGCATCCCGCCGAGCGTGACCACGAAGGTTCGGCGCTCCTCCGCCGGTTGATCCGCCGTCGGCCGTCCCGTCGCCGATGACCCCTCGTCGCCCGCGTCGGCGAATTGGATGTAGACGTTGTTCTCGTTCCCCATCAGCTCGACCACGTCCACGACGGTTCGGAAGTCGTGGTCGCCGTCGCCGCCCGTCCACCAGTGTTGTACTTCGACTTTGTTTCCGCCGCCCCGTTACCGACGAGACAACCGGCGAGGCCCGCGGTGCCGGCCGCACCCGCGCAACCCGTTACTTTCAGATACTCCCCTTCGAAGGAGTCCTCCCTTATTTTTCTCAGTCTATTTCGTCATCGGGTTTATAACACCATGACGTAAATTGTGAAAAGATATGGGCAGTGGGTTCAGGGGACGGTGCCTTTCGATGGGTTTTACGCCCGCCCGCGACCACCCTCCGAACGCATGAGCGACGAGGATTACCGAATCGAGGAGGACAGCCTCGGGGAGATGCGGGTGCCCGCCGACGCCTACTGGGGCGCACAGACCCAGCGCGCGGTGGAGAACTTCCCCATCTCGGGCATCACGTTCGGGCGGCGGTTCGTCCGCGCGCTCGGCGTGGTGAAGAAGGCCGCCGCGCAGGCCAACCGCGACCTCGGGATGATAGAAGACGACGAGGCGGAGGTTATCATCGAGGCCGCGGACGAGGTCATCGGCGGCGAACACGACGACCAGTTCCCGGTCGATGTGTTCCAGACCGGTAGCGGCACCTCGACCAACATGAACGCCAACGAGGTCATCGCCAACCGCGCGGCCGAGATCTACGGAAGCGAGGTCGGGAACCGCGACATCCATCCGAACGACCACGTCAACTTCGGCCAGTCGAGCAACGACGTGATTCCGACCGTGATGCACGTCTCGGCGCTCGAAGCCGTCGAGAAGGACGTGCTCCCGGCGCTTGACGCCCTGCGCGAGGCGCTCGAAGAGAAGGAAGCGGAGTTCGACGGCGTGGTGAAGACGGGTCGCACCCATCTGCAGGACGCTACTCCGGTTCGACTCGGACAGGAGTTCGGCGGCTATCGGACGCAGGTCGAAAAGGGACTCGCCCGCGTCGACCACGTCAGAGACCACCTAAGCGAACTCGCGCTCGGTGGAACCGCGGTCGGGACGGGGCTGAACACCCACCCCGAGTTCCCTGAACTCGCGGCGGAGTACATCAGCGAGGAGACCGGCGTCGAGTTCCGCGAGGCGGACGACCACTTCGAGGCGCAGGCGGCCCACGACGCGATGGCCGAAGCGCACGGCGCGCTCCGCACGGTCGCGGGCTCACTCAATAAGATCGCCAACGACCTGCGACTGCTGGCGTCCGGTCCGCGAAATGGCCTCGGCGAGGTCGACCAACCCGAGAACCAGCCCGGCAGTTCCATCATGCCCGGGAAGATAAATCCCGTCGTCGCGGAGGCGGTTAATCAGGTTCACAAGCAGGTTGTCGGCAATGACACTGCGGTCGAGTACGGCGCGGCGGAGGGCCAACTCGACCTCAACCTCTACAAACCGGTGCTCGCGCACAACTTCCTCCAGTCCGCCGAAATCCTCTCGAACGCGAGCGAGGTGTTCGCCGAGAAGTTCGTCCGGAAACTGGAAGCCGACCGGGAGCACTGCGAGGAACAAGTCGAAGAGAGCATGGCGCTCGCCACCGCCCTCAACCCGCACATCGGCTACGACAAAGCAGCCGAAGCCGCGAAGACGGCGCTCAAAGAAGGAAAGACGGTTCGTCAAGTCGTCGTCGAGAAGGGCTACTTGAGCGAGGAGGAAGCGAACGAAGTTATCGACCCCGAAGCGATGACCCACCGCGGTATCCTCGGTCGGGACGAGTAGCGCGCTCGCCCCTCTTCGACCGCCATTGAAAACGGAGACGCGGTGAAAACGAGGACGCTACGACGAACGGGCGGTCAGAAGAGGTTCGTGAAGAACGACACCACCGAGTTTATCGCTGAGGCGAAGCCGTTCCATAGCTTATCGAGGAACGACTTGTTCTTCTTTGTGTTCACGCCGGACGTGCCCGTCGTGGTCGTGGACGTCGTCGTCGTTTCGCCACCCCCGCCGTTGCCCTTCGTCGTCTTCTTCGTGGTCGTCTGTTTCGACCCTGACTCGCACGCTTTGGTCGTTATCTTGACCGGCTTGTTCATCTTCAGTTGCGTCCGGGTCGGGTTGTTGATGTCTCCGGAGAGCACCTGCCACCTCTCCACGTTTCCGTTGTAGTTCCCGCCCGCGTCGGAGAGGAGCGCCTGCTTGTTGAACTTCGGGTGAATCGTGAACTCGAACTTGTCTCCGAGTCCGCGGTACACGGCGCCGTCCGCCCGCCCGCCCTGCCACGTCCAGTGGATGGTGGCCGTCGCCGTCTCCTTGCCGTTCCAGTTGCGGTGTTTCGAGTAGTCGAACGTGTCCCGGTTCGTCGGCCCGTCGTACTGGTCGTCCTTGATGACGAACTTCCCCTTGACGGGGAGGTTCGTGACGTTGAACGAGACCGCACCGCCGTTTCCGGCCTCCAGTTTGTCGTGTACCATCACGAGGCTCAGCCCCATCGGCCCCTTGTAGAGAAAGATGATGCTGGTGTTCTTGCGCTGGAGGCTCTCGGTACCGAAGGAGGCGTACTTGTACGACGACGGGTCGGTGTCGGGCGTTCGGTAGTCGTAGAACTGCTCGACGGGAAGTCCCGACATAGAGAGCGGTTGAATCGGGATGCATTTACCGTCCTGTTCGATGGTGTACTGCGTGTTACCGTCCGATTGGAGTGCACCTGCCGACGAGACACCCCCGAGTATCGCGGTGGAGGCGACGGTCGCCGAGATGAACCGGCGACGGCTAATTGTTGACGAGTTCTCGGTCATGCTGTCCACGAAGGATACGGTTTTCCGGCGTCTTTGTTCCACGCCGTCTGATTCGAATCAGCGCAGGTCGAACGAATCGGTAAGCACGTCTTTCCTCGCGGTAAGGCGACGATAATCCGGAGGTGGAGGCCGCTACGTCACGCCTACCTTTATACGGCATCTGTTTCGTAGTGTGGGTATGGAGACACTCGATTCCCGCGTCCGCATCGTCTGGCTCGCGGGCGTCCTCGTCGCCGCGGTGCTTGTCGGGGGTGCGCTAGTCGGTGTACAGCGGTTCCTCATTGAACTCGCGGTGTGGCTCGTTGCGGCCGCGACGCTCGCCGTGGTCGCTCTCGGCGCGGCCTACGTCGTCTTCAAGTACCGAGTCTGGCGGTTCGAGATACGCGACGACGACCTCTACCTCGAACGTGGCGTGTTCACGCGCGTCACAACCGTCGTCCCCTTCGTCAGGGTACAGCACGTGGACACGCAACGCGGACCTATCGAGCGACTCGTCGGCCTCGGAAGCGTCGTCGTGTACACCGCCGGGTCGCGCGGCGCCGACGTGACGATTCCGGGCCTCACGCCCGAGCGGGCGAGCGACCTCCAACGTCGTCTCCGGAACCTCGCCATCGAGAGCGAGTTCGAGGACGCCGTATGAAACTCCACCCGCTCTCGCTTCCCTACCGGGCGGTCACTCGGAGCGTGAGCGTCGGCTCGACCCTCCTTTTCGGCGGGTTAGCGCTAGCAGGAGCGGTGGAGTCTCTCACCGTCGTCACGGTCGTCGTACTGGTCGCGGTCGGACTGTCGCTCGCGGTCGGGTGGGAGTACGCCTACTACCGGCGGTTCGAGTACGTCCTCACCGCCAACTCGCTCGACATCGACTCCGGCGTCGTCTCGCGCCGCCGCCGAGAGATTCCGCTCCGGCGCGTGCAGAACGTGGATATCCGACGAAATGTCGTCCAGCGCGCGCTTGGACTCGCCGCCGTGAGCCTCGAAACCGCGGGCGGCGGCGACACGGAGGCGAGCCTTCGGTTCGTATCGGACGAGGAAGCGAGACGCCTCCAGCGCGAGATACAGCGCCGCAAACGGGGCGCGGTGGCGGACGAGGAGAGCGAACGACCGGAACCGGAGGCCGACCTCCTGTACGGAATCAGTTCGACGGAGCTACTCGTGCTCTCGGCCATCTCGCTCGAACCGCGCGTCTTCGGCCTCGTGTTCCTCGTCGTTCCGCTGTTGACGGACGCCGCGAACTCGCTCGGCGGACTGACGCTGCTGGTCGGACTCGCGCAACTGGCGGTCTCCGCGCTCGTGCTCTGGGTGGCGAGCGCGATGGTCACGTTCGCGCGCTACTACGATTTCCGGCTCACGCGGGTCGACGACGAACTTCGGTACGAACGCGGCCTGCTCCAGCGGTACGACGGGAGCATCCCCCTCGACAAGATCCAGACGCTCACCCTCCGCGAAAACCCGCTCATGCGACTCGCGGGATACGCGACGCTCTCGGTCGAGACGGCGGGCTACGCCCCCGGACAGGGCCCGTCCGGGGGGTCGGAAGCGGCGGTTCCGCTCGCAGTCCGCGGGCGCGTCCTCGCGCTGGCACACTCCATCGAGTCGTTCGACGACCCGACGTTCGAGCGACCGCCGGGGCGCACTCGCCGCCGCTACGCCGTTCGCTACGCGCTCGTCGTCGGTGGTCTGACGGCGCTGGCATACGGTTTCGACCGGTTCACCGGCCTGCTCGACTTCTGGTACGCGCTCCTCGCGCTTGTCGTGCTCGCGCCCGTCGCGGGACACTACCAGTGGAAACACCGCGGCTACTTCGTCGGCGACGACCACGTGCAGACGCGAAACGGGTTCTGGCGCAGGACGACGCACGTCGTCCCCTACTACCGGGTGCAGACCGTCGTCCAGCGGGAGACGATCTTCCAGCGTCGCTGGCGACTGGCGACGCTCGTCGTCGACACGGCGAGTTCGGTCGGCCTCGGCGGGCAGGACGCCCGCGCCGCGGACGTGGACGAGGGCGACGCGAGCGACCTGCGCGAACTGGTCGCGCGGCGATTGGGCCGACAGGTTCGACGCCGAAAGGCGCGGTTCCGCCGGAGGAACTCCGAATCGAAGCCGTCCCGCCGCGAGTGACTACTCCTCGGCGGTGTCGATATCGCGAACTTCGAAACGCGCACCGCCGAGTTCGCCATCGGTCGCGGTGAGCGTCCACCTGTGGGCGTCGGCGATCTGTTTCACGATGGAGAGTCCAAATCCCGTTCCTCCCTGCTCGGTCGAGAACCCGTCATCGAAGACCCTGTCGCGCTGCTCGGGAGGGATGCCGGAACCGTCGTCCCCCACAGCGAACCCGTCGCGTATCGCTTCGACGCGGACTTGCGAATCGTCCCCGGCGTGCGTGACCGCGTTGTCGAGCAGGTTTTCGAGGAGTTCGCGGAGACGGCTCTCGTCGGCGCGAATCGTCGGGAGTTCGTCGGCGACGTCGAGAGTCGCCGTCTCGCTCCCAGTTATCGACCACGCGTCGTGAACCGCGTCGCCGAGGCCGAGGGATTTCGTCTCGCCGACGACGCGTCCCTGCCGAGTGAGCGTCAGCAGGTCGGTGATGAGCGTGTCCATCCGGTCGAGCGCGAGCGATACATCCTCCAAGTGCTCCGAATCCCGCTCCCGGCGTTCGAGATCGGTTCTGACCTGCGCGATGTCGAGCGGATTGCGGAGGTCGTGGGAGACGACGCTGGCGAACTCTTAGAGGCGCTTGTTTTGCTGTTTCAGTTCCTGCTGGCGGTTTCTTCGTTCGGTCATGTCGTCGACGGTGGCGATGACGCGTTCTATGTCGCCGTCGGCCGACTGTATCGGTGCCGCGCTGATGGAGAGGAGGCGCCACTCGTCGCTCGGACTTTCATACCCCATCGGCATGCCTCGTATCGTCGCTCCGTCTTCGAACACCTCCAAGAGGGGGTTTTCGCCCGCCGAAAACGGGTTCCCTTCTTCGTCCGTCGTCGTCCACTGCGAGGAGTCGTAGGTTCGGTTCGTGATCTCTTCCTCGGTGACTTCGAGCAGTTCGACCACTCGTTCGTTGGCGCGCGTTATTTCGCCCTCCGAATTTATGACGAGGATGCCGACCGGACTCGTCTCGAACACTCGTTCGAGCAGTTCCTTCTCTCGGTGGTGCTCTTTCCGCATCTCGTTCGTTTCGGTCACGTCGCGGAAGTAGACGGACAGCCCCTCCTCCGACGGGTAGGCGTGGACTTTGAACAGCATGTCAAGCGGCGGGTAGTGCGCCTCGAACATCGTCGGTTCCTGCGTCTCCATCGCCTCCCGGTACTCGTCCTCGAACTGGCTGTTGAGCGCGTCGGTGAACTCGTCCCAGACAACTTTCCCGAGTAGCTCCTCTTCCGTCCTGCTCAGCAGTCGCTCACCTCGTTCGTTGAGATACGTGAATCGCCACTCCTCGTCGAGTGCGAAGAAGGCGTCCGTCACCCGTTCGTAGACGTTCCGCATCCGCTCTTGGTACTCCGTCGCGGCGCGTTCCGCCCGGTAGCGGCCGACGACGTTCTCGATGCGGTTCGCCAGCACCGTGTACTGATCAGCGCCGCCACCTTTCTGGAGATAGTCGGTGACGCCCGCGGAGATGGCTTCGCTCGCTATCTCCTCGCTCCCTTTACCAGTAAAGAGGATGAACGGGAGGCGCGGAAAGCGGTCTCGAACCACCTCCAGAAATTCGAGTCCGTTCATCGCGCCCATGTCGAAGTCGCTGACGATGCAATCGACGGAGAGGTCGTCGTCGAGGCTGGCGAGCGCCGCCGTCGGGTCGGTCTCGGTGTGAACGACCGCGTCCGTGAGATGTTTCGTCAGAAGGGATTCGGAAAGCCGAACGCGAGCCGGATCGTCGTCCACGTGAAGCACCCGGATGGGCGTATCACCGCCGAATCCGTTCGCCCCCAGGATACCAGTCATACGGGAGTAACGTTTTTCTTCATGTTTAAATCCACGGGCCATTCGACGACCGCTGAAGCTTCACGTCGGAAATACCGTGAGACGGACGATAACGCATGTAGTCCGCATCTATAGCTGAGTGGGAAAATTGGATAATCCGATGGTGTATTAGTAGGAATTACGTGTATCGTATCTTATCGTTCGTGGGCATCGGACGGCTCGTTCGACGGCCGTAGCGATGGGAGAACTCGCCCGAACTGAACGGTTTTTTACCCCTCCGCGTCTCACGTGCGACCAATGAGCGAGTACGATTACGCGGATCTCGGTCTGGTGGCGGGATTGGAGATCCACCAGCAGCTCGACACCGAGACGAAGCTGTTCTGCGAGTGTCCGACCGACCTGCGCGAACCGGACGACGCGGCGCGGACGTTCACCCGATACCTCCACCCGACGAGGAGCGAACTCGGCGAGATAGACAAGGCGGCCCTCGAAGAGAGCCAGATCGACCGCGAGTTCGAGTATCTGGCGTACGACACGACCTGCCTCGTGGAGGAGGACGACGAACCGCCGCACCGACTGGACAAAGAAGCGCGAGAGGTCGTCCTCGAAATCGCACAACTGCTCGACATGGACGTGGTCGATCAGGCGCACGTCATGCGGAAGATAGTCGTGGACGGCTCGAACACGTCGGGGTTCCAGCGGTCGACGCTCGTCGCTACCGACGGCGAGATAGAGACGAGCGACGGCCCGGTCGGCGTCGAAGACCTGATGTTAGAAGAGGAGAGCGCCCAGCGCGTCGAAGAGCGCGACGACGGCGTCCTCTACAGCCTCGACCGCCTCGGCATTCCGCTCGTGGAGATCGGCACGAGCCCGGACATCCGATCCCCGGAGCAAGCCCGCGAAGCCGCCGAACGAATCGGAATGCTCCTGCGCTCGACCGGACACGTCAAACGCGGTCTCGGCACCATCCGACAGGACGTGAACGTCTCCATCGCAGAGGGTGCGCGCGTTGAGATGAAAGGCGTTCAGAGCCTCGATGACATCGACGACCTCGTTCGACTCGAAGTCGGACGACAGGTCGAACTGCTCGCCATCAGCGACGAACTCCGGTCGCTCGACGCGGCGGTCGGCGACACGCGGAACGTGAGCGGGGTGTTCGAAGACACTGACAGCGGCGTCATCCGAGGCGCCCTCGACGGCGGCGGCAAAGTCACGGCCGTCCCCCTCTTCGACTTCGACGGACTCGTCGGTCGGGAGATTCAACCCGACCGCCGCCTCGGCACCGAACTCTCCGACCACGCCAAGCGCCACGGCGCGGGGGGTATCTTCCACACCGACGAACTCCCGGCCTACGGCGTGACCGAGGCGGAAGTCGACGCCCTTCGAGAGGCGGTCGGCGCGGGCGACGAGGACGCGGTCGCCATCGTCGCCGCCGCCCCCGAGATCGCCGATAGTGCTATCGAAGCCGCCGCCGCCCGAGCCGAGGTCGCCATCGAGGGCGTGCCGGAGGAAACCCGCGGCGCGAACGAGGACGGGACCTCGCGCTACCTCCGACCGCTCCCCGGCGCGGCGCGGATGTACCCCGAGACCGACGTGCCGCCGGTCGACCTCGACCCGACCGAGGTGGAGACGCCCGAACTGCTCACCGAGAAGGTCGACCGCTACCGGTCCGAGTTCTCGCTCGACGCCGGACTCGCCGAACAGGTCGCATACGGTCGCCGGATGCCCCTGTTCGAGCGCGCGGTCGAGACGGGCGCAGACCCGACGTTCGTCGCCGGACTGGTCGAGAGCACGGTGACGGAACTCCGGCGCGACGACGTGCCGGTCGAGAATCTGGACGACGACGATTTCCTCGGCGTTGTCGAACTCGTCACGGAGGGCGACTTGGCGAAGGAGGGCGTCAACGACGTGCTGACGCTGCTCGCGGAGAACCCGCAGTTGTCGCCCGAAGAGGCGGTCGAGAAAGCGGGCCTCGCGGGCGTCGGCGAGGACGAAGTCCGCGACGCGGTCGTCACGGTCGTGGAGCGCAACGAAGAACAGGTCGAAGCGGAGGGGATGGCGGCGTTCTCGGGCCTGATGGGTGAGTGCATGGGTCAGCTCCGCGGGAAAGCCGACGGCGACCTCGTGAGCCAGATCTTGCGCGAGGAAATTCAACGGCGCGTCTGACCCGCCGTCTTCGCCAGCAGGGTTTTGTCGAACCGAACCGACACTCCGATCGAGAATGGTTCAGCCGAGTCCGTCTCGTTATCGCGGTGATGATGGATGAGTTCGAACCCGGACGTCGACCCGTCTGGGGCGACGCTGTCCTACGGCAATATCCTCGAACGCGAGATAAAAATGCGCTGAAGGAGATGGATCGCCCCTCGAAGGGACTGTTCCTCTCGGGGCTCGCCGCCGGTCTCAACGTGAGTTTCGGCGCGCTATTCATGGGGATGGTGCTGACGTTCTCGCCGTCGTTTCCGTCCCCGCTCGTCGAACAGTTCCTGCTGGCGCTCGCGTCGTCCATCGGTTTCCTGTTCGTCGTCCTCGGTCAGACGGAACTGTTCACGGCCCACACCACGATGGGCGTCCTGCCGGTGCTCGACGGACGAGCGTCTCGCACCGACCTCGGCGAACTCTGGGGCGTCGTTTACGTCTCGAATCTCGTCGGATGCGTGCTCTTCGCGGGCCTCATCACGGTTCTCGGGCCGCCGCTCGACATCGCGGAACCCGCCGCGTTCGGAACCCTTGCGAACGCGCTCGTCCCGCTCCCGGCGTGGGTCATCTTCTTCAGCGGAGTCATAGCGGGGTGGCTCATGGGGCTGGTGACGTGGCTCGTCGCCGCCAGCCGCGACACGGTGAGCCGAATTCTGTTCGTCGTCATCGTCACGACGAGTATCGGGTTCGGGCCGTTTCACCACTGCCTCTTGGGGACGACGGACGTACTGTCGGCGATGTTCATGGGTCAGGGCGTTACGCTCGGCGAATTCAGCCATTTCCTCGTCTGGACGACGCTCGGGAACGTGGTCGGGGGAACCGTGTTCGTCGCCCTCGTGAACTACGGTCACGTCGCGCTCTCCGAGGAGTACCGGGCACGACGGAACGACGCCGACGAGGAAAACGGCACGTTCACTGGCGACGTCGAGTAGGACGCTACCGGTACCGGCTAATTTCGGTAAATTCGTGAAGGAACCGTCATCGCTCCAGATAGGTGCTCTCGAAGGCGTCGAACCCCGCCGTGATGCGGTCAGCCGTCAGCAGGAGACGCTGCACGGCGACGAGCGCGAGCACCGCCGCGAGTATTGTCACTCCTTCGACGAGGGTCGACAGGAGCCCAAGGGAGACGATGAGGGTCGTCGCACACGCTGGCGGATGGCGGACACGGAAGAGCAGCATACCCGCCACGGTGAGGAAGACGGCGACGCCGCTACTGGCGGCGAGGCGGAGGCCGGGAACGGAGAGGGGAGCGACCGGCGTCGCCATCGTCAGTCCGGCCGCGAAGACGGAGTACGCGAGCAGTCCGGCGACCACGCCGATGGCGTGACTGCCGACCACCCGTCGAGTGTCGCTGGCCTCGCTCTCGGGGAACATCGCCAGCACGAACGCGGACGGCTCAAGGCTGGGAAACAGGACGGGAAAGCCCGTCATCCACGCGAACGCGCCGAGCACCGCGACGAGAAAACCCGTATGGAGACTCGTCGCCAGCCGACCGTCCATATCCCCATTCCGTTCGTCAGGCAGTAAAACGACTCGATATCGGTCACCTCTCGGCCACTATCGAACGACCGTCACCGGAACCGGCGAGTTTCGGACGACGGTTTCGGCCACGCTCCCGAGCAACATCCGCGAAACTCCCGTCCGTCCGTGGCTTCCCACGAACAGTTGGTCGACATCGTTCTCGGCGGCGAACAGGACGACCATTTCGGCGGTGTCGCCCGATTCGACCGTCGTCTCAATAGATACGCCGTGCTCGGCGGCCGTCTCCCGCACCCAGTCGAAGATTTCGTCGGCGTCGTCTCCCTCGCCATAGCTCGCTTGGAGCGGGTCGCTGACGTGGATGGCGACGACGCTGTCCTCGGGAAACAGCCGAAGGACGTGGTCGAGCGCGGCTCTCGCCGGTTCCGAGTCGTCCACCGCGACGAGCAGTCGTCTAGTCACGGGTGCGACGACGGTTTGGAGGTACGTAACGTTGTTCCGTTTCGGCGGGAGCCCCGTCGGGACGACTGCCGATTTTCGTTAGGTGCCCTCTATCGTCCGGTGGTTCGACGAACTGCCGCCATCGCCTCGCGCGAGACGACCGACCACCGGGGTTCGCTGACCTTCTGGGAGAGGTAGTACGCGCACGCGACGAGCACCACGGCGAAGGCCGCGTCGGTCAGCCAGTGGACGCCGAGGTAGATCGTCGAGAAGACGATGGCCATCGCAAGCACCGCGGTCGTGTAGGCGTACGCCGTGTCAGCCTTCCGGGCGTACAGCGCCGCGAGTACCGACAGGCCGGTGTGGAGGCTCGGGAACGCCTTCACCAGCGTGTCGGTCGAGTGGATGCCGTACTGGATGGCGGGGCTGAGTTCGTACATCAGCGGTTCGACCGTCGTCAGGTAGAGCGACGACACCTTCACCGGAAACAGGAGGAAGAAGGGTACGGCTAACAGGACGAGGAAGACGTACGCCAGCGCGTATCGCTGGGCTTCCTCTTCGTCGTGTACCTTCAGCTTGAAGTACGTGAAGAGCACGACGAACGGGAAACCGACGAGGTAGATCGCGGTGAACGCGACCGTCAGCGGCGTCGAGGCGATTCCCTGAAAGGTCGCCACGGTCGCTCCCTCGATGGCGTACACGACGCCCGTGAACGTTCGTCCGACGTGGAAGTGGAGGGCGAGCGTGTTCACGATGTTCGTGACGACCCACGCGACGCCGAGGTACTTCCAGTCCGTCTTGAGGAAGTCACTAAACAGCGTTCGGATGCGCGCGTCGGGGAGGAACACTTGTTTCCCGACAAGCAGCAGCAGGACGCTCGGAACCGCGACGAGCAGGGTGAACTGCGTCCCGAGCGGGAGGGAGTGGAAGTGGAGGGCGGACAGCATGTTACTCATTACTGAGACGACACGACATAAAGTAGTTACCTATCGTACCGAGTGCTTCGGCGCGAGTCGGACGACCCTGCGCGCCGACTCGCCTGTCGAACGATACCGCGGAGCGTGGAGATCTCTCGACCGGTCGGGTGTGCGCGCCCGACGAGTCGGCGGATCATCCGCAAGGCTTTCTCCCGTTTCTCCTCGGGATGGTCGACGCTATCGAGGAGATCGGCGAACGTCTCGTAGAACCCCTCGATAGCCCGTTCGTCCGCGCGTTCGCGTTCCACGTCCGGAAGTTGGCGGTCGTCGACCGTCAGGTCGCGCAGTTCGTACAGCGTGACGGTGGCTGCCTGTCCGAGGTTCAGCGAGGGGTAGGCCGCGCTCGCGGGAATCGCGCATACTTCGTCGACGCGCGACAGCTCCTCGTTCGTCAGACCGTCCGACTCGCGCCCGAAGACGAGGACGGTGTCCGTCTCGACCGCGGCGAGAGTCTCGGCCAGTCGGCAGGGCGTGGTGAACGGAAACCGGACGTGGCGTCCGTCGTTCTCGTTCGTCGTCGCCGTCATCCCGACCGTGTGGTAGTTTGCGACTAGCTCGTCGAACGTCACCTCGTCGTAGTTCGGAAGCACGTCGTTCCGGGCTTGCCCGGCGAACCCGTACGCTTCGCTGTCGCGCCCGAACTCCGGCGGGTTCACCAGTTTCAGGTCGTGGAGACCGAAGTTCTTCATGGCCCGCGCGATGGTGCCGATGTTGCCGGGCGTCTTCGGCTCGACGATAGCGACGGCCGGTTTCATCCCGGGTAGTCCTGTGAGAAATCCACGTCGCGGAGGTCTATCTTCTCCTTCTCGTCCTCCGGAAGCTCGACGTTCATCGCTTCGAGGTCGGGTTCCGGCGGCTCCGGCAGGTCGTCGGGGTCTGTATCGACGTGTTCCATCTCGCCGTACCCCTCCGGCGCACGTCCGCCGTCGGCGAACCACTCGTGGAACTCGTCTTGGAGTTCCGCCTCGCCCCGGAACCGTTCGCCGCGCTCTTCGAAGTACCAGTAGAGGAAGTCCGATTCGTGTTCCGCACAGACCGCTATCTCCGCCAAGGGTTCGCCGTACACGACCTCGGTCACGTTACACTGCTGTAGGTTCTCGTCCCCGTGAATCAGCCAGCAGGCGTCGCAGGGTGATCCGACGAGGGCCGACAGGCGCGCGAGTCGTTTCCGCGTATCGGTGGACATCTCGTCCATCGGTCGGTAGTTCCCCTCGTCGGTGAACACCTCCTCCTCGTCGAATCGCCAGCCACGAAGCCCAATGCTCACTTTACCCATCACGTTCCCGTAGCGACCGGAAGACCAAAAAATGCGTGTCTGCGTCGTCGGTGCCGGTACCGGGGTTCTCACGGCGAATCTCTCCTCGTACCGCTCTCCGGGACTTCGATTCTCACCGCGCGCCCCAATATAATATCTGATAAATTATATGTCGTGCGAGTAGAAAGTCCCGCCATGGCACAACCGGCGCCCCGAGATAGAGCCGAGATAGAACTGGACGAAACGGTCGAAGACGAACTTCTCGATACGGAGTACGACGACGAGGACGCGAACGAAGCGCGCGACGGACTGCTCGAACTGTACGAGTCCTCGGAGGAGATAGCCGAGAGCGTCGGCGAGATCGCCGCGCTCTCGACCGACCAGTCCACCGGGATGCGAACCGTTGCGACGGAGGTGTCGGAACTGAGCGCGGCGATCCAGCAGGTCGCGGCGTCGGCGGAGCAGGTGTCCACCGCGAGCGAGCGAAGGACGGACAGCTATCCGCCGAAGACGTCGGTGCGGCGATGGAGGCGATACGGGAACTCGCCGGGAACGTCACCTGGGACGTGTACACGATTCGAAACGGTATCGGGGAGATTGAGAAGATAACCGAGGTCATCAACACCATCGCCGACCAGACGAACCTCCTCGCGCTGAACACGTCCATCGAGATCGCCCGCGCCGGGGATGCGGGATGCGGATTCGGGGTCGTCGCCGACGAGATAAAAGCGTTGGCGACGCAGTCGCAGGAACAAGCCGGGGATATCGAACGGATGGTGACGCAGATTCAGGACGACGCCGAAAGCGCGGTTACGCGACTCGACGAAGGCGAATCGCAGATAAATGCGAGCGTCGAGCGAATCGACGAGACGATGGAGATCCTCGACGAGATCGGCGACGCGGTCGAGGAAGCGACGCTCGGTATTGAGGAGGTCGCGGACGCGACCGACGAGCAGGCTGCGAGCGCGGAGGAAGTCGCGTCGATGATAGACCAGACCGCACAAAATGCGAGCGATATCGGGGACGAAGCGGGCGAAGTCGCCGTCGCCGTCGAGGAGCAGACGATGGTGATTCGGGACGTAAACGACGCGATGAACGAGGTGGTGGACTGAACGATCGGCACGAACCGAATTTTTATCACCACCTACTTCCATCGGTTTCTCACTAATGCGTCCCGCAGAGATCTCGTTTCGCGGCGGGAACAGCGCACCCAAGTTTCACGACGCTCTCGCCGATTTCAAACGGCGAGGGTGTAATATCCTCGTCACCGGACGGGTCTCCGAGACGACGACGAACCGAACGACGATACAACTGCTCGGTGCGAGCACGGAAGAGCGAAAGCGCGTTCTCGTTCTCACGGACGCGACCACCCGGTACGCTGGCGCGAAACTCCCCGCGGGCACGAGGATGGACGACGCCGACGTGTGGATCATCGACTGGGGGGACGACGAGCGCGCCGCCCGGGCGATGCCGACCCCGACCATCCCGCGACCGAACGACTCCGCCGAGGTCGGTCTCCGCGACCTCCGGTCGGATATCGTCACCGCCGTCAGTTTCTTCGATGAGTGGGCGGGCGGTCTCGCCCCGTTAGAACTCCGACTGTCGCTCGATTCGCTCGTCAAACCGCTCGAACGGTACGACCGAGACACCGTCGAACAGTTCCTTCGAATCGTTACGGCGCTCGTCCGCGGCGTCTCCGGCATGGCACACTTCCACCTGCCGATTCCGGACGACGACACGCTGGTGCAAGAACTGTCGCAGCTGTTCGACGCGCGCGTCGAAGTGAAGCAGGGTGACGGACTGGTGCCGAAACAACGCTGGCACGTCCCCGAGTACGACCAGACGACGAACTGGGTTCGGTTATGAATCGAGAGGATTCTGACGGCGAGACGACTGAGCCGAGATTCGAGCCGATTTCGAGTCCATCGGGCGTAGCGATATTCGATCCGATCGAGAAAATTCGGTTCGAACTGCACACGTCCGACCCCGTAACGTTGCAACCGACCAGTACGGATGACTTCCCGTTTCCGATGGATTCGGCGGTCACGTTATCGACGCGGCGGATCGTCGTTTCAGAAACGATTCCGATAAACTTCTGGGCTGGAGAGAACCCGTCGAACGGTGTGATTTGAACACGGACGAACTATCCGTCGCACCCAACGAGTACTGTCTCGAAATTGTATCGGTACCAATAAAACTCTATATCGGCCTCGAATCCGCGGTTCTGGTGAAACGTGACGACGAAACGACCATCGTCGAATTCGACGACGATCGGTCGGTGTGTATCGGCGTAAGGTCGCTACATACACGTCCGGCAGGGACGATAACGGTGACGGACCACGTCGAGGACGTGATGCGAGCAGTATAGCTGTTTGGGTCGGCACTGAAGACGACCAGTCTCGAACGGGCGTATCCCACACTCCGCGGCCATCTGCCTACTATCGAACGCGGTGCGGAGTTTTCGACGCCGAAGGAACTTGAACCGCCGAACACGAACGTCAAACTCGTACTCCCACCAGAGCGCGAGTACGTGTACCCAGCCGCGTCGCTCTCGTACTATCTCGGGGCGGAACTCGTTTCGGGAAACGAACCCACCCTCGTCGCGGACGGATTCGAGTATCCGTTGGCCGGTTTGGAAGGCTACGAATCGACCGTCGGCCGCACTCTTCGTCAAGCATTGTTCCTCGATTGCGTGGTTCGAACCGAGGGCTACTATCAGATCGACCTCCACGAGCGCCAGCAGGTCGAACCGCTGGTCGACCTCGATTTCGCGGCGCTCTACGACGCACCGTTGTCCGAGCGTCTCGGTGTGTATCTCGATGTTCCCTTCGAGACGCTCGAACCGCACGTGCCGGAGTGGCACTTGACCACCGACATTGTGCCGACACACGAGAACGTCGACGCGCTCCCGTTCGTGGCGAACGACCTCGCTCTGATTCGGTGTCCGTCACGAGTGAACGACGCCACGATCAGCGCACCACCACATACACTGACCGAATTCTGCCGAAGCACGGGCTCGGTATTCACCGAGAACGAATCAAAACCGCTGATAGTCGAACCGGACACGGTCGAGAGTATCGAGCATGCGTGGATCGGTGACGGGTATCCGATAGGAAGCAACAAGGCGTCCGTCAAGTCGTTACGACGGAGATTCGAAACGCCTCGCGCCGCCGACCCGACCATTTGAATTCAGGTCGTCTGCAACGGCGAAAGCATGCGCGAGGAAGAGACGGTCGGGGACTTGTACGGATTCCGTGATATGCTCGACTACGACGTCGAAATCGCGTACGACCTCACGACCGACCAACTCCGCGAACAGTTTGCAGCATCCATAGATTTTCTCCACTATATCGGCCATGTCGATCATCAGGGAATCCATTGTGTCGACGGCGTTCTCGACGCGCGGAGCCTCAGTACGGTGAACGTGCGAACGTTCTTACTCAACGCTTGTCGCTCGTACGAACAGGGTGCTGCGTTGGTCGAAAAGGGCAGTCATACGGGCGTCGTCACCCTCTCAGAGGTGTCCAATCAAGCTGCTACGAAAGTCGGTCGAACGCTCGCCCGATTTCTCAACGCTGGCTACCCATTCGGTATCTCGCTGTCTATCGCACGGCAGCAGACGCTCGCGGGACACCAGTATATCACCATCGGCGATGGGAGGACGATACTCTGTCAATCAAGTGCTGGCGGATGTCCCTACCACCGTCTCGGTCTGGTCGACGAGGAGACATTTCACATAACACTAGAGTGGTACATCGACTTCCATTTTGGTATCGGCAGCAACATTGGACTGAACGTAGAAAGCGTAACGAAACAGTATCTCGGCCCTGGAACCATCGAATCGTTCGAACTGACGGCAGAAGAACTCGATAGATATCTCGAACTGGATCAGTCCCCGATCGAGTACGACGGCGACCTCTACTGGAGCGGCGAGATCACCGCCGCCGATCTCGACTGAAAGGGCCGATTTTTATTCCTCCGCTCCCCTCGTCCGAGTATGCAGAACGTCTCCGCCGCAGGACTCGGAATCGGGCAGGCGCATCCGCCCCGAATCATGGGCGTGTTGAACGTCAGCGAGGAGTCGCCGTACGACCCGAGCGTCTACGACGACCCGGATGAGGCCGCCGAGTACGTCGATTCCGAACTCCTCGACGAAGGCGCGGACATCGTGGACGTGGGCCTCGAATCGGCGAACAAGCGGTTCGAAGTGCTGACCGCCGAGGAGGAACTCGACCGCCTCGACGCGGCGGTCGAGACCATCGAACGAGTCTCCGGCGACGCCGTCTTCTCCATCGAGACGCGGTACAGCGACGTGGCGGACGAGGCGCTTTCGCGCGGATTCGACGTGGTGAACGACATCTGCGGCTTCGCCGACCCGGAGATGGCGTCGGTCTGCGAGCGCCACGACGCCGCCGTCGTGAAGATGGCGAGTCCGCCGGACTTGCACCGACCGGGCGCGATAGCGCGAGTGGACGATATATACGACGCGCTGGCCAGCGAACCCCTGACCGACAAGACCATCTTCGACCCGGCGTTCGGAGGGTGGAGCGAGGAGAAGACGCTGGCGGACGACCGGGAAACGTTCCACCGACTCGCCGAGCTTCGGAAACTGGGGCGGCCCATCCTCGTCTCCATCAATCGGAAGAATTTCCTCGGCGACGTGGTCGACAGGGACACCGACGAACGACTCCCGGCGAGCCTCGCGGCGACGGCGCTGGCGGTCGAGCGCGGCGCGGACGTGATTCGGACGCACGACGTGGCGGAAACGGTGGACGCCGCGACCATCGGGCACGTACTCGGACGAAACCGCGAATGACGGGAAGACTTATACCGGACGACCATCCAACGGGAGGTAAGCCGGAAGTGCTTCCATGGGTAGGGGTACTCGTCGGGTGCACTTCTCGCGCGGACATTCAACTCCTCCGGAGCGACGCATGAACTTCGACGAATGGGAGCCGGTGTACGCCGCCATCCTCGAAGCGTTCGGCTTCTCCCGCGCGGACGACGAACGCGCCCGTGACGTGCTGGCGGAGCGTTCCGTCCCCTTCGACCTTGATCGATTCGACGATTTCGCCGGGAAGACGGTCGCCGTCGCCGGGGCGGGGCCGTCGCTCGACGCCGAACTTGACCGAGCGCGCGAGGCCGAGTTCGTGCTGGCGGCGTCCACTGCCGCGGATACACTCCTCGACGCGGGACTCGACGTGGACTGCATGGTGACGGATCTGGACAAGAACCCCGAAACGGCCCGCGAGTTGACCGAACGGGGAGTTCCGGTCGCGGCGCACGCCCACGGCGACAACGTTTCGGCCATCCGGGAGTACGTCCCGACGTTCGATGCGGAGCACGTGCTGGCGACGACGCAGGCCGAACCCCGCGGCCCGGTTCGTAACTTCGGCGGGTTCACCGACGGCGACCGAGCGGCCTTCCTCGCCGACCACTTCGGGGCGGGGGACCTCGTCTTCCTCGGGTGGGATTTCGACGACCCCTCGGTGGACGCCGTGAAATGGCGGAAACTGCGCTGGGCGGAGCGCCTGCTCTGCTGGCTCGAACTGCGACGGGACGAGCGATTTTCGGTGCTCGACGGGCGACGCGAGGATATCGACACGAGCGCGCTCCCGCCGTGATTTCCTTCCCTCGCTTGCACGGCGGAGTTTTTATCGTCCGCCTTGTCCATTGCCAGCGTATGACAGGCGACTGTTCGTTCCTCCGCGATCTCCCGCTCGGCGACGACCAGCTATCGTTCGACGACTCCCAGCGCGACGGACACGCCGGCGACTGGGGGACGCCGGAGTCGGAGCGGGTGCGCCCGGACGCTGTGGTGTGGCCCGAATCGACGGACGACGTGGCGAGCGTGCTCGCGGCGGCGGACGACCGAGGAGTGCCGGTCACGCCCTACGCGGCGGGGACGAGCCTCGAAGGGAACGCGACCCCCTCCCGCGGCGGAATCAGCATGGACGTGAGCCGAATGAACGCGGTGCTCGACGTGCGCCCCGACGATTTTCAGATCGACGTCGAACCAGGCGTCTTCGGCTCGGTCGTGGACGAGACCGTCGCTAGCCACGGTCTCTTCTTTCCGCCCCTGCCGTCGTCGGGCGACATCTCGACCATCGGCGGGATGATAGCCAACGACGCCAGCGGAATGAAGACGGTGAAGTACGGCGAGGTGAGCGACTGGGTGCTCGAACTGGAGGCCGTGCTGGCTGACGGGTCGGTCATCACTGCGGGGAGCGGGGCGGTCAAAACCTCCAGCGGCTACAACCTGAAAGATCTCGTCGTCGGGAGCGAAGGAACTCTCGCGGTCGTCACGCGGGCGACGCTCGAACTCGCCGGGCGACCCGAGCAGATTCGGGGCGGTCGCGCCATCTTCGACGCGCTGTCGGACGCGGTCGAGGCGGTCTCCGACGCGGTTCGCTCCGGCGTGGACGTGGCGACCATCGAACTTGTGGACGAGACGAGCGCCGCGATGGCGAACGCCTACACGGGGTCGTCCTTGCCGGACTCCCCGATGGTGTTCGTCGAGTTCCACGCGAATCACGGCGTCGACAGAGAAATCGAGTTCTGTCGCTCGGTGTTCGAGGCGCACGACGTGTCGCAGTTCGAAACAGCCGAGGGCGACGAGATGGACGACCTCTGGCAGCCCCGGCGAGAGCTGGCGTACGCGGTGCAGACCTACGACCCGGAACTCTCGCCACTCCACCCCGGCGACGTGACGGTGCCCATCAGCAAGTACCCAGAGACGGTTCGACACGTGCGCCGACTCGCCGAGGAACACGACCTATTGATTCCCTGCTTCGGCCACGCCGGGGACGGAAACCTCCACCACTCGGTGCTGGTGGACGAGTCCGACGACGACCACGTCGAGCGCGCCCGGCGGGTACAGACCGAAATCGTGAAGCGGGCCATCGATGTGGGCGGCACTTGCACGGGCGAGCACGGCGTCGGACGCGGGAAGCGCGAGTACCTCGAACTCGAACACGGCGAGGAAAGCGTCGAAGCGATGCGCCGGGTGAAACGCGCCCTCGACCCGAACGACACGCTGAACCCCGGGAAGATATTCCCCGAAACGAGGGACGGCGGGTGGATGCGGTGAGTGTCGCCCTCGGCGAGAGCGAAGCGGGGCGGAACGCGCAGTTTCGCCGCGCCGCGTTCGAATCGCGGTTCGAATTCCGTTTCGCATCCCCTCCCTTTTGCCGCCCGGACGCGTATCGGCGGACATGAAGCGGCGACGCTTTCTTGAAGCGACGCTCGCCGGCTCGGTGACGGGACTGGCCGGCTGCGGGCAACCGACCAGCCGCAACGCCCAACCGAATTCGACCGGCACGGAAACGGCCGGGACGACCGGAACGTCGGGGACGAACACGATGGCGGGTAACCCACCTGACTCGGTCGGTGTTCGAACATTGGCCAGCGGCATGGATGTGCCGCTGGACGTGGCCTTCGCACCCGACGCCGACCGTCGGTACATCGCCGACCAGGTCGGTCTCGTTCACCTCCAGAAATCGAACGGCCTCCGCGACGAGCCGTTTCTCGACCTGCGTGACACCGTCGAAGCAGGCGGCGAAAGGGGACTGCTGGGGATAGCGCTCCATCTCGACTTCGCCGAGAACCGCCGGCTGTTCGTCCGCTACACCGCCCTGCCGCGATCCGGAACGCCACCGGACTACAGTCACACGTTCGTCCTCTCGGAGTTCGCGGCGACCGAAGACGGCGGCCGAGCAAAGCGCGACTCCGAACGTGTCGTCTTGGAGATTCCCGAACCGCAGAGCAACCATAACGCCGGAGACCTCAAGTTCGGGGGGACCGCTACCTCTACGTGGCGGTCGGCGACGGCGGCGGGGGCGGCGACCAAGGGACGGGTCACGTCTCCGACTGGTACGACGCCGTCGACGGAGGCAACGGGCAGGACGTGACCGAGAACCTCCTTGGGAGCATCCTCCGTATCGACGTCGATAGCCGAGCGAACGGGAAGGGTTACGCCGTCCCCGACGACAACCCGCTGGTCGGTACCGACGGCCTCGACGAACACTACGCGTGGGGGTTCCGAAATCCGTGGCGGATGTCCTTCGACCGCGGAGAGTTCTTCGTCAGCGACGTTGGGCAGAGCCGGTACGAGGAGGTGAGCCTCGTCGAGAAGGGCGGCAACTATGGGTGGAACGTCAGGGAGGGAACCCACTGCTACGAGGTGGGCGACTGCCCGAGTCGGACGCCTGACGGCATCCGCGGCGGCGAGCGGCTCACCGCGCCCATCATAGAGTATTCTCACTCGGGCGGTTCCGTCAGCGGAATCTCGGTCATCGGCGGGTACGTCTACCGCGGGTCGGCGTTCCCGGAGATGCGAGGGACGTACGTCTTCGGCGATTTGCAGGCCAATGGGCGACTGTTCGCCGCGACGCGTCCCGACGACGGCGGTCGGTGGCCGACGCGGGTCGTCACGGTGGCCGGAAACGGCGGAAACAAGTTAGAGCAGATTTTCTCGTTCGGCCGCAACGACAGCGGGGAGCTGTACGTGCTCGGCACCGGAACCGACGGCGGCGGGCTCCACCGTATCGTCCCCGCTGGGTGACGATCTTCGCCGGACGACCGCGGCTTCACCGCCGACTCGGCGGACGTAACTTCAATCGTGAATCAGCACGTCCACGACGCTCGGGCCGTCTTCGGCAAGCGCGGTTTCCACCGTCTCCTCGATGTCGCCGGGCGATTCGACCAGATACCCCGTCGCGCCGTGACTCTCCGCGTTCTTCGGGATATCGACCGGCGGGTCGAAATCCATCCCAACGAACTCGTGGTCGTCGTCCGTCCCGCCGAACAGCTTTATCGTGTTGTCCTTGAGGATGCGGTAGTTGCGGTTGTCCGGAACCACGACGGTCAGATTAACGTCGTACCGGGCCGCCGAGTAGAGCGAGTGAGGGTAGTAGAGGTACGACCCGTCGCCGACGAAGCCAACGACCGGTCTGGGATCGTCGCGCTCCGCCTCGGCCATCGCGGCACCGACCGCGGCAGGGAGGCCGTAGCCCAGTCCCCCGCCCTTGTTCGAGATGTACGATTCGCGCTCGAAGTCCCAGCGCGTGAGCAGGGCGTACTTCGAGGTGACGCCCTCGTCCACGATGTAGGCGTCCGGGACGACCGAGCGCAGGGCGTCCACGAGTTCGGCTTTCGAGGCGCGCGGGTCGTCCGCCTCGTCTTCGCCCATCGACGCTATCTTCTGCTGTGCGAAGGATTTGAACTGCTGGACGCGCTCCAGTCGCCCCGCCAGTTCGTCGTCCGCGAGTTCGACTCGCTCCGCGATGGCGTCCATGACGAGGCCGAGGTCGCCGACCGCGGCGACGTCCGCCGGCGCGTTCTTTCCGACTTGCCACGGCTCGTCGTTCAGGTCGACGATGGTCGCGCGTTCCGGAACGAGGTCGCGGTCGTGGCGGATGAGCGTCGTGTTGGTCGAACAGCCCGCGAAGATGAGCGCGTCGGTGTTCATAACGGTGGCGGCCAGATCCTCGTCCGGCGGGACGTGGGAGACCCACTGCTCGTGGTCGGTGGGGAAGGCCACCTCGCAGGAGAGGATTTCGGCGTGGACGCGCGCGCCGGTCGCCTCCGCGAGTCGAATCGCCGCGTCGACCGGGTCGGTCTCCGACCGCGCGCCGTGGCGAGGGACGTGGTCGCCGACGACGAGCACCGGGTCGTCCGCCTCCGCGAGCAGATCGGCGGCCCGCGCTATCGCCTCGGGGTCGCCAGCGCCGGGGTTCTGGATGCGCCCGAGTCGCTGGGGTTCGGCGTCCGTCTCGGCCATCATCACGTCCAGCGGGAGGGCGAGGAAGACCGGGGCGGTCGGCGGCGTCTGGGCCACGCGGAACGCTCGCCGGATCATCGTCGGAAGCGCGGACACGTCGGTCACTTCTGCGCTCCACTTCGTGAACTGGTCGGTCATGGCGAGCAGGTCGCCGGAAAGGATGGGCTCCTCGTGGCGGAAATCGAGGCTGTGCGCGCCCGCGGTCACGACCAGCGGGGAACCGGTCACCGATGCGCCGTAGAGGTTGCCGAGTCCGTGCGCGACGCCCGGCGCGACGTGGAGGTTGACGACGCCGACTGGATTTCCGTTTTGCGCATCGTACTGACGGGTGCTGGCGTAACCCGCGGCCATCCCGACCGCGATGTCCTCATGCGGTGCGAGAACGTACTCCAACTCGCTGTCGCCCAACGCTCGCATGACCGGCAGTTCGGTCGTTCCGGGGTTGCCGAAGACATGCTCGACGCCGTAGGATTCGAGGGCATCGGTGAACAGCTCCGCCCCCGTGCGTGAAGCTACCATGGCGGTGACTGAACGCGAGGGACTAAACAATTTCCGGGGTTCACCGACGCCGGGGTGTGCGACTCTGTGAATTGGTATCCCAGCCCCGGCAATTTTGAAGTATCGCGGGCTGTTAGCGGTGATACCCGCTCTCCGAGGTGTTCGATCGAATCCCATGAATCTCTCACGGTATCGAAACGCAGCGTCGTTCCTCCTGCTCGCGATCATCTGGGGGTCGTCGTTCGTCGCCATCGAAACCGGTCTCCGCGCCTTTCCGCCCGTGCTATTCGCTGCGCTCCGGTACGACGTGGCGAGCGCGGTGCTGTTGGCCGTGGTTGTCGGACTCGGCTTTCGCCGAGACGACTTCCAGTGGCGACCCACGACGCGAACCGACTGGGCGAACGTCGCCGTCGGGGGCGTCTTCCTCTTCGGCCTCTATCTCGCGCTCGTCTTCATCGGCCAGCAGTACGTCACGAGCGGCGTCGGGAGCGTCGTTCTGAGTTTGAAGCCGGTCGTCACGCCGCTGTTCGCGCTCGCGCTCCTTCCGAACGAACGCTTGGACGCGCTCGAAATCGCGGGCGTCCTAGTGGCGCTGGTCGGCGTCGTCGTGGTTGCCAACCCGAGCCCGACTTCCCTCGGCGGCACCGCCGTCGGCGTCGGCTTGCTGTTCGCCGCGGCGGTCGTCTTCGCGCTCGCCTCGGTGCTGACCCAGCGAATGTGGACGACGCTTCCGACGCTCACACAGCAGGCGTGGATGATGGTCGTCGGCGCGCTCTTCCTCCACGTCACGAGCGGCGCGCTTCGCGGCTGGCCGACGGTGTCACCGTCGCCGATGGCGCTGGCCTCTCTCGTGTACCTCGCGTTCGTCGCCAGCCTTGCGGGCTACTTCATCTACTTCGACCTGCTGGGGCGGGTCGGTGCGAATGAGGTCAACCTCGTGAACTACGTCGTCCCGGTCGTCGCCACCCTCTTCGGGTGGCTCCTCCTCGGCGAACCCATCACCGGGAACACGATACTCGGCTTCCTCGTCATCCTCGCCGGGTTCGTCCTGCTGAAGTGGGCGGCGCTGAAACGCGGCGTCGTCGCGGCTCGCAGGCCGTCGCGTTCGCTTCCGGGAGCGTCCTCCTCAGAGACGGTGGTCGTCGCGGGGAACGTCTACTATCGGTAGCGATTTTCAATAGTTCGCCCCAACTTACAATAGAAACACGGTCGTCACGGACTCTATGGCCATCTGTCCGTACTGTGAGTCCGACATCACCGAATGGGCGCAACGACTCGAACGCGCGTCCGCCGCGAGCACGCCGAAAGTCTGGACGTGTCCGGAGTGCGACCGCGTCTTGGGCATCTCCGACTGGGGGTCGGCGTGATGCCGATTTCGGGATGGCGACGCCGGGAGGATCTGGAAGGCGGCAAACAGATTCGAGTCTGGCTCCGCGAGGACGGGGACGAAGAGCTGTACGTCGAGAACCTGACCTACCGCGACGAGGGGTACGCCGTCTACGTCTACGACGTGGAGAGCGACGAGTGGGAGACGATCGCCGAGACGGACTCCAGAGCCGACGCGGTCGAGAAGGCGACTGACTGGGCCGAGAGTTAGAGTAGGTCCCTCACCCCGTCGCTCGGTTCGAGCGCGGCGAGTTCCGCGTCGACATCGAGTCCCGAGAGGGCGTCCCGGCCCGCGTTGGTCTTGTGTACCGCTTTCGCGTGACTCAGATACGAGAGACGCAGCAACCAGAGCGCGCCGTCCACGTCGTCCGCTCCCTCGACGTGGAACGTCGTCCACCCCGATTCGGGGTAGACGTGGTGCGGTTCCGTTCGCCCCTCCTCGACTAGCCGGTCGCGCACCCGGCGCGGAAACGCGACGTCGACGATGCCCCAGCGATGGACGTGTCCCACCTCCCGCGGGCCGAGGCGAAATTCGGTCCCGCCGAACGGGTGTTCGCCCGCTTCGACGCCGTCCCACATCGATACCTCTGCGACGATTCGGTCGATTTCGTCGCTCACGTCTTCTGCCCCCAGAACCCCTCGCGTTTTCGCACCTCAACGTCATCAAGCACGCGTGTCTGGCACGCGAGTCGGAGGTCGGAGTCGAGGTCGTGCGGCGGTTTCGAGAGGCGGCGCTTCTCTCTCGGTTCCGGGTCGCTCACCGCCCCGTCGACTTCGACCGCGCAAGTGCCGCAGGCCGCCTTCCCCCGACAGTTCAGATAGTGTGCCGTGCCGTTGTACGGCGTCTCCCCGGCGTCGAGGAGCACGTCGCGGAGATTCGCGCCATCTTCGCACTCGATCTCTCGTCCGCGGAATCGGACGGTCAGCATGGTTTACCAGTCGCTCCCGACCGAGTTACGTCTTTCCACGAACGATGCCAGTTCCGGCGAACGCAGGTCGGCGACTCAGGGAGCCAACGCGGCCATCGTCTCGCGGGCTTCCTCGACCGTCGCGCCACGAGGGAAGCCGACCGCGACTGCGTCGACGCCGTCGATGGCGGCGAACTTCTCGACTTCCTCGCGTGTGCGCTCGGGCGTCCCCGCGGCCCCGAGGTCGTCGAGCAGGTCGTCGCCGACGAGTTCGGTCGCCCGCTCCTTGTCGCCGCTCCCCCACGCCGAGGAGATGTCGTGGGCGAGTTCCTCGTATCCCTGTCGTGCCAGCGAATCGCGGTAGTAGGTTCCCATCCCGCCGACGTAGAAGGCGGCGTGCTGGCGGGCGAGTCGTCGGGCGCGCTCGCCGTCCTCCAGCGCGCAGCAGGTCAGCGACAGCGTCACCCGCACGTCGTCGGGGTCGCGGTCGCCGAGTTCCGCCCCGCGGCGCAGGTCTTCGAGTCGGTCGCGCAGGCCGTCCGGCGTGAAGACGATGGCGTGCCAGCCGTCGGCGAAGCGCCCGGCGAGTTCCACCGACTTCGGCCCCATCGCCGCGGCGTCGATGGGCGGCGGCGTCTCCGGCGGGTCGCAGCGCAGTCGAAAGCCGCCGACCGTGAAGCAGTCGCCGTCGTAGTTCACCGTCTCGCCCAACAGCACCTTCCGGACGATGTCGATAGTCTCGCGGGTGCGCCGGAGCGGGCGGTCGAACTGCTCGCCGTGCCACCCTTGGATGACCGCCGGGCCGCTCGGCCCGAGGCCGACCCGGAACCGACCGTCCGACACTTCCTGTAGCGTCGCCGCGGTCTGGCCGATGAGCGCGGGCGACCGCGAGTAGACGTTCCAGATAGACGGGCCGAGACCGATCTCCTCGGTGCCGAGGGCCATCGCGGTCAGACTCGTCACCGCGTCGCGGCCCCACGTCTCGGGGAGCCACGCGTGTTCGTACTCCAACTCTTCCGCTCTCCGAGTGAGTTCGACCAGCGTGTCGACGCTCGGCTGTGCCGCGACCGGGAGGTGAACCGTTCTGTCTGCGGGCATTTGCTTCGAATGGTTCGTGCGGACACCTATCAGTACCGGTGTTCGCGGCGAAAACTCGTGGAAACGACGCCGGGCGTCGGCGTCGGGAGGGCAAATCGACGGGCGTGTACGAAAAAACAAGTGGAACACCCGAGAACACCAGGGTATGGACAACGACGAGACCGACGCCGAGCCGAGCGAACCGACGGGCATGAAGAAAATCTACCTCGCGTCCTGGGGCGACCGCTTCGTCGCGTGGTTGATCGACGTTATCCTCGTCGGCGCGGTGCTCTCGGTGTTCGGCCAGATCGTCGGGTTCTTCTCGCTTGTCACCGGCGGTCTCGTTCCGACGAATCCGTTCCTTGGTGCCAACGGATTGGGTCTTTGGCTCTACTGGACCGCTCTCGAAGGATATAGCGGCCAATCGGCCGGTAAGATGGTCGTGGATATCGCAGTCACCGACGAACGAGGTGACGACATCGACCTTCTCGCGGCGGGAATCGAGAGTTTCGGAAAAGCGTTCCTGCTGCCCCTCGACGTGCTGATCGGCTGGCTCGTCGTGGAAGACGAGTACGGTCGCTTGTTCAACAAACTATCCTCGACAATCGTCGTCGAGCTTCCCGAAGATGGGAGCATTCCGGAGGGCGTCGAGTACGTCTCCCCGAAAAGCTGACTCGAGACGCGCCCGTTCTCGAACAATTACCGAATCGCGCGTTCGCGGTTCAGGCCTCGGGCGTCTTCATGATGTCGGGAACGCCGGCCGCCGTGAGCGTCTCGCCGACGACGAACGACGATGCCGGGCTGGCGAGGAACTGCATCACGTCGGCGATCTCCTCGCTCAGCCCAACCCGGCGCTCCACGTCCTCGCGGTCGATCTCCTCGGCGCTGATACCCATCTGCGATTCGAGTCCCGGCGTGGCGACGAACCCCGGTGCGACGCAGTTCACTCGGACGCCCGCGCCCGCCCACTCGAACGCGAGCGTTCGCGTGAGATTGATGATGCCGGCCTTCGCCGCGCCGTAATGGCTCATGTACGGCGACCCCTGTTGGCCCGCAACGCTGGCCACGTTGATGACCGACCCGCCGCCGTCTTTCAGGTGCTCGCCCGCGACCTGCGTGCAGTGGTAGGTTCCGGCGAGGTTGATGTCCACGATCTTCGCCCAGCCGTTTGGGGAGATCTCGTCGAACCCCGCCATGAAACTCGCCCCGGCGTTGTTCACCAGCACGTCCAGTCCGCCGAACTCCTCGACTGTCGCCTCGACCAGCGCCTCGACCGCGTCGCGGTCGGTCACGTCGCACTCGACCGCGAGGGCGTTCTCGCCGATCGCTTCCGCCACGAGGTCGACGTTCTCCTGTTCGCGCGAGCAGACGACGACGTTCGCTCCGTCGTCCGCGAACCGCTCCGCGACCACCTCTCCGATTCCGCTCGACGCGCCCGTCACGATGGCCGTCTTCCCCGAAACGCCGAACTGCTCCCTCACGTTTCGTTCCCTCCGGCTCGAATCCCGTGCATGCCCGGCGATACTCGAACTCGAAGGATAGTTCTTGCCGTGGTCATCCGAACCTGCTCTCGCGGTCGTCGGAGAGTCGCGTTCGGACGCAACCGAAATCGGTTCCTCGACCAGCTATTTTTCGCCGAATTCCGTTTCTCAGTAAACCTATGTAGGTTGCGCCCGTCACCGTCTTCGATGGCCGAGAGCACGTTCGGGAGCGGGCGGCGACTCGACTTCTCGCTCTCGGAGGTAACCGGGGCGGTCGGCGATTCCATCACCGTCCTCCCCGTCGCGGTCGCCGTCGCCGCGCTCACCGACCTCGAACTTCCGGTTTTGCTCCTCGGTTTCGCCGTCTTTCAGGTCGTCTGGGGTCTACACTACGGAATCCCCGTCTCGGTCGAACCGATGAAGGCGCTCGCCGCCCTCGTCCTCGCGGGCACACTCACGACCGGCGAGTTCGTCACCGCCGGTCTGCTCGGCGGCGTCCTCCTCCTCGTCCTCGGAACGACGGGGTCGCTCGGCCGACTCGCGGCGCACGTCGGCGATCCCGTCGTTCGAGGCGTGCAGGTGGCCGTCGCGCTCCTCCTCGCGCGAACCGGCATCGAACTCGGCGTCGCGGCTCCGACGAGCACGCTCCTCGCAGTCGCGGTCACCGCAATCGTCGTCGCGCTCGGCTACCGGCGCACGAGCGCGCTCGCGGTGCTCGCGCTCGGATTCCTGCTCGCGGGGTTCGACGTCGGCGTTCCCTCGCCCCGCCTCCCCGCCGTCTCGTCCGGCGTTACGCTCGCGTTCACGTCGGGGATGCTCTCCGCGACGGCCGGACAGTTGGCTATGACGGTCGGGAACGCGGCCGTCGCCACCTCGCTCCTGCTCGCCGACCTGCTCGACGCCGACGTGTCGCCGGACGAACTGGCGACCAGCATGGGCGCGATGAATCTGCTCGCAGTTCCGCTCGGCGCGATGCCGATGTGTCACGGCAGCGGCGGCGTCGCCGGGAAGTACGCCTTCGGCGCGCGAACCGCCGGAGCTAATCTCGTTTTGGGCGTGTTGTACGCGCTGGCGGCCGTGTTCGCGGTGTCGCTCGTCGCTGCGTTCCCCCTCTCCGTGCTCGGCGTCGTCCTCGTCCTCGTCGCGGTCGAACTCGGAAGGGCAGGACTCGACACCGACGACCCGTTGCTCGCGGTCGGAATCGGCGTGTTCGGCCTGCTCACGAACGTCGGCGTCGCCTTCGTCGCCGGGGTCGGAGCGTGGTGGCTTCGGAACAAAGTATAATTTGCACGGGAATCTCTCACGAGCCATGGACGACTCCTCGGAAGACGATTCCTCGGAATCGTTCGGCCCGAACCGCCAGCGCGAAGTGTACGCCTCCGGGATGCTCGCCGACCAGACGCCCGACCTGCCCACGTCGCCCGAAAGGCTCGCCGAACTCGCCCGCGAGGAACTTCCGCCTGAGGCTCACACCTACGTCGCGGGGTCGGCGGGCGAGGAGAGCACCAAGGACGAAAATCGCCGCGCGTTCGACCGCTGGCGAATCGTCCCGCGGATGCTCCGCGACGTGGAAGAACGCGACCTCTCGGTCGAACTCTTCGGACGGGAGCTTCCGGTGCCGGTACTGCTCGCGCCCGTCGGCGTCCAATCGATCATCCACGAGGACGGCGAACTCGCCGCAGCAAGGGCCGCCGCCGACCTCGACGTGCCGCTCGTCCTCAGCTCCGCGTCATCGGAGACGATGGAAGACGTAGCCGACAAACTCGGCGACACACTCGGCTGGTTCCAACTCTACTGGAGCGCCGACCGCGACGTGACCGCCAGTTTCCTCCGTCGAGCAGAGGAGGCGGGCTACGAGGCCGTCGTCGTCACGCTCGACACCCCGATGATGGGCTGGCGGGAGCGCGACGTGGAACACGCGTACCTCCCCTTCCTCGACGGGGAGGGCGTGGCGAACTACCTGAGCGACCCCGCGTTCCGCGATTCGCTCGACGCCTCGCCGGAGGAAGACGAAACGGGCGCTCTCTGGCGGTTTACGGAGATATTCAGCGACCCGTCGCTGACGTGGGACGACCTCGGTTTCCTCCGCGAGCACACCGACCTCCCCATCGTGCTGAAGGGCATCCTCCATCCGGACGACGCCAGCGAGGCGGTCGAGCGAGGTGTCGACGGCATCGTCGTCTCGAACCACGGAGGACGACAGGTCGACGGCGCGATCGGCGCGCTGGACGCTCTTCCCGGCGTCGTGGACGAGGTCGGCGACGAGGTGCCGGTGCTGTTCGACAGCGGAATCCGCCGCGGTGCGGACGCCCTCCGGGCGATCGCACTCGGTGCGGACGCGGTCATGCTCGGCCGTCCGTACATCTATGGCCTCGCGGTCGCCGGGGCCGACGGCGTCCGAGAAGTGCTCCGGAACTTCCTCGCCGACCTCGATCTGACCCTCGCCCTGTCGGGCCACGCCTCGTTCGAGGAGATAGACCGGTCGGTGTTAGTGGAAACGGACGGAACGCAGGCCGGCGAGTGAGTCGTTTCACCGACCGTCGGGGCCGGAAATCGAGAGTGCGTAAATCGCGAGCGACGAACCGTCGTGAACGATTTGGATAAGCTTCAGAACGGCCCACCACGATTCAAAAGATTGAGAGAATTTATAAGTAATACAGTGCTATTTGGGAGAAGAACCATGGATGGAGAGGACGGTAGTGGCCGGTCATCGGAATCCGGCATCACGAAGGTACACGAGCCGAATGCATGGCGAAACGACCGAATGCTCGGCACGACGGTGGTCGAAACCGTCGCCGAAGCGGCCGGAGTAACGCCCGCCGATATAGAAGTACCGCTGTACGACGTTATCGACCCGGACGCGCTCGATGCCCTGTTCGCTCCCAGACCGGACGGGAGAGACCGAACCGCCGGAACGGTCTCGTTCGCGCTCCACGGGCACTACGTTACGGTCTCCGCGGACGGCGTCGTGGAGGTCGAATCCGAACTCGCCCGGATAAAGCAGACGGGCGGAAACCTCCTACTCACGGGGCTAGTGCCCGACCACGTCGTGGATGCGGCCAGCGTCCAACTGTTAGGACGGGACGACCCGGACAGGACGCAGGTCGTCGCGCTCCACGACCGAAACGTGACGACGGCTAGCGGAAGACTCTCGGGTGCCGGGACGACCTCGAACGACGGTCGCGTCCTCAACTTCAGCACCGAAGCCCGGTCGGCGGTTTCCGATGCGGCCGGTGCGTCCGCCACGGCCGACTATCGCGTGACGGAGGTCGTCGGAGATATTTTCGACTTCCAGCGGGAGATCGACCGAACGTTACGGGAGATCGACTACGAACGCCGCGGACTGAACCCTGCCGAACTTCGGTTCTGTTTCGATTCCCTCCGCCCGGTCGTCGACGAACATCGGGAGAGCGACGTGACGCAGTTCCTCGAAGGCTGTTTCGACACCGTCGAAGACCTCTCCGGAGTGGCCCACTACGTCCTTCCGGCGGAACTGGACACCCCCGAGGTGGCCGCCATCGAACCCTTGTTCGACGCCACGGTCGAACTTCGCGTCGGCGAAATGGGTCCCGAGCAACGCTGGCACCTCCCCGACACGGAGTTTACGACAGATTGGTTCGGTCTCGAACTCGAGTAGAATGGGCGGAAATCGTCCACCCGCCGATACGTCGGCGAGTGGTCGCCGGACGGAAGTCGGACGGGGGAGATCCGCGTGAAACCGACGTTCTCGCCGACCGACGGCCCTCGACTGTCGGTGTTCGACCCCATCCACGACCGTCGGTTCGAACTCGGAACGTCCTCGCCGGTTCGTCCCATACGAATCGACACCGACCGGTTCACCGTCCCGACCGACAACGCAGTCGAGATCGACACCGCTCGACTGGTGCTCCCGTACTTCGTCGAAGCCCACATCCGCCACGGGGACGGCACCCTCGTCCGCGAACTCGAACGGGATAGTCGGGAGAAACTGGCGGCGGCGGAATACTGTATCGAACTCCACGCGCCCATCAAGCTCTCCCTCTTCGTCGAGAGCGAGGTGACGGTCACGTCCGCGCTCGAACGCGTCGCCTTCGATTTCGGAGCGGAGACGACCGTGCGAGTCGGCGCGCGGTCGTATCACGAACGCCCGGCCGATACGGTGCGGACGACGGCCGACGCGGAGGACGTGATGGCGGCGATATCGACGTTCGGATCGGCGCTGAAAACGACCAGCCCCGAACGGTCGTTTCCCACCCTCCGCGGCCACCCGCCCGCCATCGAACTCGGCGACCGACTGGAAATCCCCGACAGACTGACGCCCCCCGACACCGGCATCCACATCGAAATTCCCCCCGAGCGCGAACGGGTGTACGTCGTCGCCCCGCTCGCGTACTACCTCGGGGCGACCGTCGTTCCGGGGGAGCGGTCGCGCATCGTCACCGACAGCGGGTTCGAACACTCATTGGACGCCGACCGCGGATTCGACGCGGAGGTCGAACGGGTCCTCAAACAGGTGTTGTTCTTCGACTGTCTGGTCAGGACGGAGGGGCTGTACCCGGTCGAACTCCACGAGCGTCGTGCCGTGGAAGGGAACGTCGAACTCCCGCTCGCAGACCTGTACGACGAGTCACTCTCCGAGCGACTCGACGCCTACCTTTCGGTACCGTTCGACGCCGTTCGGGACGCGGTTCCGACGTGGCGGCTCTCGATGTCGGTGACCCCGGAAGCGGACAACGTCGCGTTGCTTCCGTACCTCGTCGACGAGCTCGCGGTCGTGCAGCGAGCGACGGCGGGGACGTCCGGGCGAACGCGGGCAACGACGCCGTCGTACGTGGACGAGTTCGTGCGCTCGGGAGAATCGAGTCGCTCGGCGTCGTTCGCTCGTCCGGCGGAACTCACTCGCTCGACGGAGTTCGGTCGGTCGATGGACGTTCGTCGCGGACGGGAGGAGATCGACGAACCGTACGTCGCACCTGCGGAGACCGACGCGCTGGAGCAGGCGTGGCTCGGAATCGGACGGCCGTTCGGCGCGAACAAGCTGCTCCGGAGCGCGTTCGACCACCGCTGGGAGCGAACCGCATCCGACGGCGATATCGACATCGACATCGTCTGCAACGACGACCGGATGCGCGCCGAGTACGATCACGACGACCGCGCGCTGTACGGCCAGCGGGACGAACTCCCGTTCGACGTCACCGTCCACGAGAACCTCACCACCTCGGCGCTGGAGCGACTGCTTGCGTCGGAGACGGATTTCCTCCACTACATCGGTCACATCGACGAGCGGGGATTCGTCTGCGCGGACGGAACGCTCGACGCGCGGTCGCTCGACGAAACTGGCGTCGAGACGTTCTTCCTGAACGGCTGTAACTCCTATCGACAGGGTTTCGGTCTCGTCGAAAATGGTAGCGTCGGTGGAATCGTCACGCACGGCGACGTCGGCAACGACGGGGCCATCGCCATCGGTCGGCAAGTCGCGCGCCTACTCAACGCGGGCTTTTCGCTCCGCTCGGCGCTGGCGGTCGTCGGAGAGCACCGGCTCGTGGCGAAGCAGTACACCGTCATCGGCGACGGGAGCGTCGAGGTCGCGCAGAGCGAGAGCAGCTTTCCGGCGCTGTATCGGCTCCACACCGACGGGACGGACGACGAGTACCGCGTGAAAATAACGACGTATCCGACGGCGGACAGGGGAATCGGTTCCCTCTACGTCCCGTACCTCGACGACGTCGACTCCTACTTCCTCGCCGGCGGGGCGATTCCGGAGTTCTCCGTTTCGGCCGCCGAACTCATCTACCTCTTCCAACTGGAACAGCTTCCCGTCTTCTTCGACGGTGAGCTCCGCTGGTCGACGGAACTCTCCTTCGACCTCCTGTCCTAAGGTCCGGAGATGCCGCCGCCGTGCGCAGCCGCGGTGTTACCCGCTTGCGTCAGCGCGAGCAGGACAGCGAAGGCGACGCCCATCATTCGTGGATTCTCTGCGAGGTAGTTCCGTAACGCTTCGTTTCTCTGCGACATGCAGGCTTACGGGTGCGTCCGGAGGACATATATTTATCTTAAGGATTAATATCCGGAAGTAATTGTGGCATGCCATTTTCTCCCGAAGATAATCAGCTTCTAGTCCGGCGGTACACTCGGATTACCCCGCGGTAATCGCCTCTTTTCTTGCTTCGGTCGAATAAACGACGGATTTCCGCGCAGTAACCCATCCGTTTCCGTTCGTACGGTCTGCTCTGCGCATATATTTTCACCAACTGTTCTATGATGAAATTATCGTGTGGTTTTATCCGTCGACCGACCAAGAATTGGTGACCATGTCGAACGACGCCTTCGAGTTGCTGATTCGAGAACACGGCTCGGTCAAACCGCTCGACGACGTTCTCGTCGACGGCGACGTTTCTCTGGAGGTGATTCTGGACGTACTCGCCAACCGTCGCCGCCGATACGTTCTCTACTATCTCCGCGAGCACGGGACGGCGGTCGTCGAATCGCTCGTCGAACACGTTCGAACGAGGGAAGGGGAGACGGCTATCGCGCCGTCGCCGTCCGAGCAGCGACGACTCCGCGTGGAGTTACTCCACACGCACCTCCCGAAACTCGCCAGCGCCGACGTCGTGCGGTTCGAGCGGGCGGGGGAGTTCGTGGAGTACGACGCGCAGTCCGAGGCGTTCGAACTGTTTCTGGAACTCGCGGCGAACGTTGAGGAGAGCTAACCCCGGCAGCAAACGAAATCGGATCTCCGAAGATACGCCGGGCGTTCCGGATTACGACCGCTCTCGGAGTTCGAACTTCTGTACCTTTCCGGTGGTCGTCCGGGGCAGTTCCTCCACGAACTCGACCTCGCGGGGGTGTTTGTACGCGGCGAGGTTGTCCAGACAGAATTCTCGAATCTCGTCGGCCGTCACGTCGGCGTCCGGAACCGGGACGACGACGGCTTTCACCGTCTCGTTTCGGCGCTCGTCCGGAACGCCGATGACAGCCACGTCCGCGACCGCCTCGTGCTCGAAGAGGAGTTCCTCGACCTCGCGGGGATAGACGTTGTAGCCCGCCGTGTTAATCATGTGTTTCTTCCGGTCGACCACGTAGAAGAAGCCGTCCTCGTCCCAGTAGCCGATGTCGCCCGTGTGGAACCAGCGTTCGCCGTCCGCCTCCGTGAACGCCTCCTCAGTCGCCTCGGGCAGTCCGGCGTAGCCGAGCATCACGTTCGGCCCGGCGACGACTATCTCGCCGGTCACGTTGTCCAACTCCGCGTCGTCTTCGGCGAGCGGCCCTTCCTCGACCGGCGGAAGTTCCTCGAAGTCGTCGCCGACCACGCGAGAGTTGACGCCTGGAACGGTCGTTCCGATGCTCCCGACGCGTCGCCCATCATCGGGCGTGTTGAAGTGCGTGACGGGACTCGTCTCGGTCAGGCCGTAGCCCTCGTAGATCTTCGCGTCGTACAGCTCCTCGAAGCGTCGGAGCACTTCGATGGGGATTCCTCCTCCGCCCACTCCAGCGAGTCGAATCGAAGCGAGGTCGAACTCCTCCGCATTCGGCTGGTTGATGATATCGTTGTACATCGCGGGCACGCCGTGCATCAGCGTCAGTTCCGCGCCTTCGATGAGCGAGAGCGCCTGCTGGGCGTCCCACGAGGGGAGCGGGTAGAACGCCCCGCCGCGGAACAGCGTGGCGTTCATACAGACCGTCATGCCGTAGATGTGGAACAGGGGGAGGACGCCCAATTGCGAGTCGTCCGGGCAGATTCCCCCCGGAATGAGGTCGGCCGCCGCTGCGGCGTTCGAGGCGAGGTTGTGGTGCGTGAGTCGCACGCCTTTGGGCGTTCCGGTCGTGCCGCTGGTGTACGGCTGCACCGCGAGGTCGTCGTACGCGCGGTCGGCGGTCTCGGGGTCGCCCTCGCCGAGAAACTCCTCGAACCCGCCGTCGCCCACGGATGCGACGTGCTCCACGTCGGTGTCCTCGCGGACTTCGTCCACGAACGGAACGAGATCCGGAAGCGTCACGACGACTCGCGCGCCGCTGTCCGCGAGCAGGTGGCTTATCTCCCGCGCTCGGTACTGCGGGTTCATCGGGACGACGACGCCGCCGGCTCTGAGCGTCCCGTGAAACGCGGCGACGAACTGCGGCACGTTCGGCAGGTACAGCGCGACTCGGTCGTCGACGCCGACGCCGCGCTCCGTCAGCCCCGCGGCGAAGCCGTCGATCCGTTCCCAAAGCTCGCGATACGTCAGCGCTCTGTCGTCGGTAATGACGGCCGGGTCGTCCGGGTGTTCGCGTACTGTCTCCCTGACGTCATTGACGAGGTTCGCCATGACTAATGATAACGAAGACACCGGTCTAAAGTGTTTGGCACACAGCAACACGGACCGTAGACCCTGCGAGGAATCACGAACCGTCGCCGCCGACGTCGAAGTGGCGGAGCACGGCGGGGAGCGTCGCGGTTCGAAATCCGGTCGAGTCGCCGTCACGGCAAAGTTCGAGGGTGCCGTCTTCCGACCATGAGCGACGACGAAAACGAGGATTACGACCCCGAAGCACCGGAACACCGAGAAATCGGTCGCGGGGTGGCGACGGAGGATACGGAGTTCGGCACGGCGCTCGCGCACTTCTACCGGGGGGAAATGGACAGGACGAACACGTGGCGACAGCGACTCGACCAGACGACGTACTGGGCGATCACGCTCATGGCGGCCATCCTGACGTGGGCGTTTTCGAGCCGCCAGAATCCGCACTACCTGCTGCTCATCGGAATACTCGTCGTGGCCGCGTTTCTCGGGATGGAAGCGCGACGCTATCGCGGCTACGACATCTGGCGCTCTCGAATCCGCGTGTTACAGGAGAACGTGTTCTCCACCGCGCTGAACCTGGCCGAGGAAGTCGAGTCCGTCGATTGGCGCGCCGCGCTGAGCGACGACGTTCGCCGACCGACGCCGAACATCTCCACCGCGGCGGCGCTCGCCCACCGCCTCCGGCGGGTGTACCTCCCCCTCCTGGGTCTCCTCCTCGTCGCGTGGGTTATCCGCGTCTCGACGTTCGAGCCGAACCGGCCGTGGTCTCGAACCGCGGCGATAGGATCGATTCCCGGAACCGCCGTCGCCCTGTTCTACGTCGGGTTACTGGTCATCGCGCTCTGGCCGGGAACGCACCATGTGAGAGGCGAAATCTACGACGACTAGTCGCACCGGTCGTTCGCCTAAACGCTTAACACGACCACCGTTGACCAGAGCACGGGGGATTTAGAATGGCGACGTACGAACTACCAGACCTACCGTACGACTACGACGCACTGGAACCGAGCATCGACGCGCGCATCATGGAGCTACACCACGACAAACACCATCAGGGGTACGTCGACGGTGCGAACTCCGCACTCGACAAACTGGAAACGATGCGGGAGAACGGCGAGTGGGGCGACGTGAAGGGGGTCGAGCGGAACCTCGCGTTCAACCTCTCAGGCCACGTCAACCACTCCGTGTTCTGGGAGAACATGTCGCCGGACGGCGGCGGCGACCCCGACGGCGAACTCGCCGCCGCCTTGGACGAGCACTTCGGAGGGGTCGACCAGTTCAAGTCGCACTTCTCAGAGGCCGCCAAAGGCGTCGAAGGCTCCGGTTGGGGGATGCTGCTGTACGACCACGCCGCCGGCAAGCCCATCGTGAGCATGGCCGAGAATCACCAGAACCAATCGCCGCAGGGGGCGACGCCGCTCCTCGTACTGGACGTGTGGGAGCACGCCTACTACCTCCAGTACGAGAACAACCGCGGCGAGTACGTGGACAACTTCTGGGACGTGGTGAACTGGGACGACGTGGCGGAACGGTACGACCGGGCGAGCACGTGGACGCTCTCGGGAACCGAGTGAGTCGGCACGCAGAACGCCCACAACCGGACTATTTTGCCGCGATGTCGTGCCGTATGCTATCAACCATCTCCTCAAAGTTTAACAGCACGAGGTGAGATGTGTAAGGTGGAGGAGCAAACTATGCCAGAACAATCCAATGCGGAACTGCCACCGCTTCCGTACGACTACGACGCGCTGGAACCACACCTGTCCGAACAGGTGCTCACGTGGCACCACGACACGCACCATCAGGGCTACGTCAACGGTCTGAACGGCGCCGAGGAGACGCTCGCGGAGAACCGCGAGTCCGGCGAGTTCGGCTCCTCGGGGTCGGCCATCCGCAACGTCACCCACAACGGCTGTGGACACTACCTCCACACGCTGTTCTGGGACAACATGGATCCGAACGGCGGCGGCGAACCCGAGGGCGAACTCGCCGACCGCATCGAGGAGGACTTCGGCTCCTACGAGGGCTGGAAGGGCGAGTTCGAGGCCGCCGCGAAGAACGCCTCCGGCTGGGCGCTGCTGGTCTACGACCCGGTCGCCAAGCAGCTCCGGAACCTCGTCGTAGACAAACACGACCAGGGCGCGCTCTGGGGTAGTCATCCCATCCTCGCACTCGACGTGTGGGAGCACTCCTACTACTACGACTACGGTCCGGATCGCGGCGATTTCATCGACAACTTCTTCGAGGTCGTCGATTGGGACGAGGTTGCCGACCAGTTCGAGAACGTCGCGTCGCGGTTCGAGTAAGGCCGAAGCTACCGATATTTTTTGGACGAGATTCGCAGAAGAGCGGACGCCGTCCTTACAGTCGCGCCGGGAGCACGGTCAATCTTTGGTCGGCGTCACCGACGGAACGTCGTAGCCGGACGCGATATCGTTCACGTGTCGATAGAGCGATTCGTAGTCGTGTCCGCCGGGTCGTTGGTCGAGACTGGCGAATACGCCGACGTTCCGTTCGTCGTCCGCGAAGAACATCCGAAACTGCTCGAAATCGCCGAACCCTCGAACCGTGTATTGGTAGAAAGCGCAGCAACTGGTCGTACGTGTCCCGAGTGATGAACCCGATTCGCTCGTTATCGACGTATTTCCCGACGTCTATATCTTCGAGTTTCGCGGCGACGGTGGGGCGACTCGATTCGTGAGGTTTTACGCTCGTTCGCGCGTACCATCGGGTATGCCCAGACCGAAATCGGAGTTCGAGGAACTGTATCCGTGCGACTTCTACGAACCCGACGAACTGCTCGAACCGGATTCGATGTACAGCGTCTACGAAATCGCACGTCTCTTGCAGGGTCTCGACCCGAACGCCGAGATCGACGTGGAAACCGAAGACATCCTGCTCGACTGGGCGATTCCGTGGATTATGGTCAACGCCGACGACCTCGTCGTCGCGGAACCCCCGAGCGAGGAGGAACCCGGCTACTACGGACTGAAGACATGACGATACTCGTCGCCGGAAGCGACCGGATCGATGCAGGGAAGACGACGTTCACGGTCGGTCTCCTCTCGCAGTTCGACGCCGTCGGGTTCAAGCCTCGCGCGGGCAACGACTTCTGGTTCGACCACGACGACGCCGCGACCGCGATCTCCGCGGGGCGACTGTACGGCAAGGACGCGACGCGACTCGCGGACGCGAGCGCGGGCGACCTCGCGCCCGAGGACGTGAACCCGGTTCACCGGCTCTGGCGGCCCGCACCGGGGAAAGGGCAAGGACTGCTCGGACAGGAACGTCGGGAGTTCCTCGTCGACCGCGTCGGTGAGACGTTCGTCGTGAACGGAACCGTCTCCCTTCCCGACCTCGTGTGCGAGCACCTTCCGCTCGTCGACGCCGTGACGGTCGAGTCGCTTCCCGAACTGAACGACCAGACCGAGCGACGCTACCTCCCCCACTTCCGGGCACTGGCGGAGCGAATCCGGAACGAAGACGGGGCGGTCGTGGAGTCGTACAGCGACATCGCCCGCCCGATTCATGGCGTCGAGTTCGGGACGGTCGCGGTCGTCGAACCCCGACGCGTCAGGGTGTACGACGGGGCGCGCTACCTGAAGGCCTGCGAATTCGCGGACGGCAGCGCGCGCGACGGAACGATGGAAAAGCGCGTCCAGGACGTGGTGAGCCTGCTTGACCCGCGCTCGACCCACGCCCTCGAACCGCTGACGAAAACCGAGCGCGACGACCCCGAGGAGATCGCGGCGGTCTACGAAACCGCCTACGAGGCGCTTCGGTAGCTGATTTCGAGGGGGTCGAATCGCGTCAGTACATCCGCGCGGTCTGCGAGGCGAGTTCGATGTCGTGGTATGGGTTCGTCGTCACGCTCGGCCCGTGGCCGGTGTGCATCTCGCGCAGCTCCTCGTCCGCCGCGGCGAGCACGCGGTCGATGCTTCGGACGAGCGTCTCTCGGTCGCCCTCTTCGAGGTCGGTTCGCCCGAAACTCCCGTTCTGGAAGACGAGATCGCCGGCGAACAGCACACCCGCCGATTCGGAGTAGAAGCAGAGGTGGTCGTTTTTGTGCCCCGGCGTGTGGAGCGCGCGATAGTCGTCGTCGCCGAGCGCGACCGTCTCGTCGTCCTCGATTTCGACGTCGACGCCGTGCTGGTTCGCGTCGAAACCGAACGCTTCGACGTCGAAGGTGTCTTTCACCGTCTCGACGTTTCCGACGTGGTCCGGATGCGTGTGCGTGAGAACCACCGCGTCCAAACCGCCCGCCAGTTCCTCGACTCGGCCCACGGCGTCGAAGTTCGACCCCGTGTCCACGAGGACGGTTCGCTCGCCGACTACGAGAAAGGCGTTGCTGGTGAACGACTGGACGCCCGACGCGATGTTACGAATCATGCCTCGGCGTAGGGGCGGGTGGGGCTTCCGGTTTTCGTTTGCATCGAGTAGACAGAACTATCTCCGCCACCTTCGAACGCCGACGCGTGAATCGTCGTCGGTTCCTCGAAGCCGGGGCGGTCGGCGCGCTCGCCACGACAGCGGGCTGTACGAAAGCGGTCGTCGGAACGAACCGAGGGAATGTCGTGGCGAAGGCGGTTCGCGGCGGCGGCGAGACGCTGGTCTCCGCCGGGCGGGACGGGGCAACGGCCCGCGACGACTATCCCGGCGACGTCAGCGCGAGAAACGTCTCTGTGAGCGACGGGGCGGCGAAGGAGCTCCGGCGAGCGTACGGAAACCCAACCTACGAAGTGACCATCGACCACTATCGGGTGGCGTGGCCGAACGACGCGAAGAAAGGCGAGCGAAAGCGGTACACCACCTATCGGTCGCTGTTCAATCGGATTCAGGTCGGCGACAGCGTGACCTTCCAGCCGGAGCCGACGAACACCGGCACCATCAGTTCCGTCTCCTGCATCGCGCCCGACCGCGAATCGCTCTTGGTGCGGTGTTCGACCGGGAACGATGACGGCGCGCCGATGTAAGTCACTCCTCGGCGAGTTCGTCCACGAGCGTATCGAGGCTGTAGCTCTGGAGCACGCGGTGGGAGTCTCGAAGCGTGGAGATGACGAACGTGGAGTTCGTTCGCTCGACCTCCTCGATGCTCTCGAAGTCGCTGATGAGTCGTTCGACCATCTCGCGCCCGGTGAGATGGGCGACCACGATGAAGTCCGTCTCGCCCATCGTGAAGTACGCCTGCGTGACGCCCTCGATGTCGAGTATCTTCTCGCCGAAATCCGCGTACGATCCCGTGTAGTCGGCGAACACCTCCACGACGACCGTGACGCCGAGTCCGAACGCTTCGAGGTCGATGTCGTAGAGATCGTTCTCGATGATGCCCGCGTCCCGGAGGTTGTTGAGTCGGTAGTGGATGGTGGAAACCGGAATCCCCGTCTCCTCGTGGAGTTTCTCGGGACTGCCGGTCTCCAGATCCGAGATCGCCTTGAGCAGGGTAACGTCGCGTTCGTCCATCGACTCGGTGTTGGGGAGTCCCACTACTTAATCCCTGTATTTCGATCAGGACGAGAGGGAGACGGACGTCGGATGCGCTCGCACGGCGGATCGGTTTGGAGCGAGATCCCATTCTCCGCTCGAAATCCGACTGAGATGCAGTGTCAAACGAATCTGTTGTAGAAGGATTTAACAACCGGCAACGGATAGGCTTGGATAGAAATCCATGTTACGGTCTAAATATAGCGGATTACTCCCACTGAATGGGGTGATGTTCGTACTGCTCGCTATCTTCTGGGGTGCCTCGTTCGTCTTCATCGACGTCGGGCTTCGCTACTTCCCGCCCCTCCTGTTCGCGGCCATCCGGTACGACGTGGCCGGACTGGTCATCCTCGGCTACGCCGCGGTCGCGACCGACCGCTGGCGACCTCGGAGTCGAGCGGACGTGCTGGCGGTAGCGACCGTCGGCGCGTTCGTCATCGCGGGCCATCACAGCCTGCTCTACCTCGGACAGCAACACGTCCCCGGCGCGCTCGCGGCGGTCGTCGTCAGCCTCTCGCCGGTGCTCACCGCCGTCTTCGCCAGCGGGCTTCTCGCGGACGAGCGCGTCACGCCCCTCGGCGTCGTCGGGTTCGCTTGCGGCGTCGTGGGCGTCGCCATTGTCGCCGACCCGAACCCGGCGGATATCCTCGCGACCGACGTGCTCGGCATCGCGCTCGTCTTCCTCGGCGCGGCGAGTTTCGCTCTCGGTTCGGTGCTCGCCCGCCCGCTCCGAACCGATATCTCCATCCCCGGATTACAGGGCTGGGCGATGGTGTTCGGGTCGGGACTCCTCCACGTAGTCAGCGTCGCTCGCGGGGAGTCCGCCGCCGCGATACGCTGGTCGCTCCCCGCGGTCGCGTCGCTTTCTTACCTCACCCTCGTCTCCGGCGTGGTCGCGTTCCTGCTCTATTTCCACCTGTTAGACCGCATCGGCCCGACGGAACTCAACCTCGTCGGCTACCTCGAACCGGTCGTGGCCACGCTCCTCAGTTGGCTCCTGCTCGGCGAACTGGTGGCCGAGACGACCGTCATCGGCTTCGCCGCGATCTTCGTCGGCTTCGCCCTGTTGAAGCGGGACGCCCTGTTCGCGTTCGCGCGGTCGGTCTCACCGACCGCGCGGCGGGTCTGACCCCGCATCACTTTTCGGGTTCCTCTTCCTACGCCTCCGCATGGCAACACGCGACGCGGGCGAGACGGACGACCCGGCCCGCGACGACCGGGCGAACTACGACTACCACTCCGACGACGTGGCGCGCCCCGGACTCGTCGCTGACCTCCGGAAGCGAGTCGAGGGCGAGGTGCGCTTCGACGAATACTCCCGGCAACTCTACGCGACCGACGCGAGCGCCTACGAGGTGACGCCCATCGGCGTCGTTTTCCCGCGCTCGACGGCGGACGTGTCCGCGGTGATGGCCTACTGCGCGAAGCGCGAGATTCCGGTGCTCCCGCGCGGAGGCGGCACCAGTTTGGCGGGGCAGTCCGTCAACGAGGCGGTTGTGCTCGATTTCACCCGCCACATGGACGCGCTGCTCGACTTCGACCCCGAGGGTCGAACCGCGCGCGCCCAACCGGGCATCGTCCTCGGCGATCTGAACCGCGCGCTCGCCGACCGCGACCTGAAGTTCGCGCCCGACCCCGCGTGGGGCGACAAGAGCGCCCTCGGCGGCGCGATCGGCAACAACTCGACGGGAGCGCACTCGCTGAAGTACGGGAAGACGGACGCCTACGTCGAGGAGTGCGAGGTGGTGCTCGCGGACGGAACGGTGACGCGATTCGGCGAGGTGACGATAGACGAACTGCGCGAGGCGGCGGACGGAGACTCCCTGGAGGCGGAAATCTACGCCGAAATCCTGCGAATCGTCGACGAGGAAACCGAAGCGGTTCACGACGCGTTCCCGCAACTCAAGCGCAACGTCTCGGGGTACAACCTCGACAGACTGGTCGAAGAGGCCGACGACGGTTCGGTCAACCTCGCGCGCCTCCTCGCCGGAAGCGAGGGGACGTTGGCTATCGTCACGGAAGCCACGGTGAGCCTCGAACCCGTCCCCGAGACGAAGTCGATGGCGCTCCTGACCTACGGGAGTCTGAACGCCGCGATGGAGGACGTGGCACCCATCCTCGACCACGACCCCGCGGCGGTCGAGGTGCTGGACGACGTGCTCGTCTCGCTCGCCCGCGACACCGAGGAGTTCCGCGACGTGGTGGAGATGCTGCCCGAGGGAACCGACTCCGTCCTCCTCGTGGAGTTCTACGCAGAGGACGACGAGGACGGGCGCGAAAAGGTCGCTCGCCTCCGGAACGACCGCGAGGGTAACCGGGCGCTCGCCGCGATGGAGGCCCACGACGAGGCCGAACGCGCCCGATTCTGGAAGCTCCGGAAGTCCGGTCTCCCCATCCTGCTCTCGCGGACGACCGACGCGAAACACATCTCGTTCATCGAGGACGCCGCGGTGCCGCCCGAGAACTTGCCGGAGTACGTCGCGGAGTTCCAGCAGGTGCTCGAAGAGAACGACACCTTCGCCAGCGTCTACGCCCACGCCGGACCGGGGTGTCTGCACGTCCGCCCGCTCATCGACACGAAGAGTCCGGCGGGGGTGAACCAGATGGAGGCCATCGCCGACGGCGTGACCGACCTCGTGGTGGAGTACGGCGGGAGCGTCTCGGGCGAGCACGGCGACGGGCGCGCGCGAACGCAGTGGAACCGGAAGCTGTACGGCGAGCGCGTCTGGAACATCTTCCGCGATCTGAAATCCGCCTTCGACCCCGACTGGTTGCTGAATCCGGGGCAGGTGTGCGGCGACGTGAGCGTGACCGAGAACCTCCGATTCTCGCCGGATTACGGGTTCGATGCGGGGTTCGACCCGGCGCTGAACTGGGAGAACGAGAACGGCTTTCAGGGGATGGTCGAACTCTGTCACGGCTGCGGCGGCTGTCGCGGCGGGCAGGAGACCACCGGGGGGGTGATGTGCCCGACCTACCGCGCCGCCGACGAGGAGATAACGAGCACCCGCGGCCGGGCGAACATGCTCCGGCAGGCGATGAGCGGGAGCCTGCCGGACGACGAGCAGTTCGACGTGGAGTTCATGCACGAGGTGATGGAGCTCTGCATCGGCTGTAAGGGCTGCGCCCGCGACTGTCCCTCGGAAGTCGATATGGCGAAGCTGAAAGCCGAAATCGAACACGAGTACCACCAACGTCACGGGGCGAGTCTGCGCGACTGGCTCTTTGCGCACATCGGGCGACTGTCGGCGCTCGGGAGCACCCTCGCGCCGCTGTCGAACTGGGCGACGAAGCTTCCGGGGTCGCGCACCCTCGCCGAGAAGACCGTCGGCATCGCCAGCGAGCGAAGCCTGCCGACGTTCCACCGCGAGAGCCTCGAAGACTGGTTCGAGGAGCGCGGTGCTCGCGTCGCGGAGGAGGACGCCGACCGGCGCGTCCTCCTTTTTCCGGACACCTACACGAACTACAACCACCCTGAGGCCGGAAAGGCGGCCGTTCGGGTGCTCGAAGCCGCAGGCGTCCACGTCCGACTACCGGACGGTGTCACCGCGAGCGGTCGGCCCGCCCACTCCAAGGGCTTTCTCGACAGAGCGCGCGGACAAGCAGAGCGCAACGTCGCGACGCTGGCACCCTTCGTCCGAGACGGGTGGGACGTGGTCGTGGTCGAACCCTCCGACGCGGTGATGTTCCAGTCTGACTACCTCGATCTGCTCCCCGCGAGCGAGGAATCGGGATCGTCGAGCGGCCAGTACGCCGAACCTCGCTCCGCCGACCCGGAAGCGGGTGGTATCCGAACCGAAGTCGAACGCCTCGCGGCGAACACCTACGGCGTCTGTGAGTACCTCGACACCTTCGACTTCGACCTCCCCTTCGACGGGAGCGGGTCGCTCACCTACCACGGTCACTGCCACCAGAAGGCGACGAAGAAAGATCACCACGCGGTCGGCGTCCTCCGGCGCGCGGGTTACGAGGTGGACGCCCTCGATTCCGGCTGTTGTGGAATGGCGGGGAGTTTCGGCTACGAGGCCGAGCACTACTCGATGAGCAGGGCGATCGGGTCGATACTCTTCGACCAAGTGGACGCCAGCGACAGGGACACCGTCGTCGCCCCCGGCGCGTCCTGCCGAACGCAGCTCGGCGACTGGCAGGGGGAGGAACCGCCACATCCCATCGAGAAAGTCGCCGACGCGCTTCGGTAGTGCGCTCCGATAGGCGAGAAACGTTTTGTCGGTCGTCTCCGTCACTCTAAGCAGACCGGCCATGAAGGTTCCACCTCAGCACTCACAACACGAACGGGCCGAGGAGTTGCCGCTGATGACGGACTCGGCGACGGTCGCTGACGTCGGACACATGGGCCACAACCGCACCGAGGAAGTCGTCGAGCGCGTCGCCGACCTGCTCAGGGGACGCGGGCACGACGAGTGGGTCGAGCGCGTCGAACGCCCCACGGCGAACGACGTCGACTGGGACGAACTGGATTCCCTGCTGGAGGACGAGGAGGGTGGTCACGAACGTCTCTACACCATGCTCTCGTCACTGAAAGCGCGGTACGACCGCGCGTACCCGACCCTTCTCACGGCGCGAATCGACGTCGAAAACGGGTTCGGTTTCACCCCCGGCCAGTACGTCACGGTTCGCTACCGGCGAACGCCGCGACCGTACTCAGTCGCCAGTTCGCCGAACAAAGACGCGCTCGAATTCTGCGTGCGGCGCGTTCCGCAGGGGCGACTCACGACGAAGCTGTTCGGCGACCTCTCGACAGGCGACGAGGTGACGGTTCGCGGGCCGAACGGGGATTTCGTCCTCGAAGAGCCGTCCGGGCGCGACATGGCGTTTCTCGCCACCGGAACCGGCGTCGCGCCGCTTCGGAGCATGATTCGGTACACGTTCGAGGAGGGCCGAGACGAGGTCGGCGGCGACCGACGCGACCTGTGGCTGTTCCTCGGCGCGACGTGGAAAGACGACCTACCGTACCGCGAGGAGTTCCGCGAACTGGCCGACGAACACGACAATTTCCACTTCGTCCCGACCTGCTCGCGCGAGGAGTATCTCACCGACTGGGAGGGCGAGACCGACTACGTCCAGCAGACGCTCGTGAAGTATCTCGCTGGGGATGCGGCGACCGACCTCCCGGACGAAATCATCGAGTTCGCGGATGACCCGGCGTACGACATCGATGCGCGAATCGTCCCGGAAGAACTGGAAGTATACGCCTGCGGCGTCAACGCGATGGTGTCACGACTCGCCGGAACCGCGCGCACACTTGGCGTTCCGAACGAACACGTCCAGTACGAGGGGTACGGATAGGAAGGGTACGGAGCGAAAGAGTACGGTTGGGAGATAGCGACGAGAAGCGATACTGGATAGGAAGAACGGTCAGAAGTGGGCGAACTTGTCGCGCCGATATATGTCGAGTTCGCTGACCGTCGCCACCTCCTGTCGCGCCGCGAACGCGATAGCAGCGGCGACCTCCTCCGGTTCGGTCACGCTTCCGGGGTCGAACCGGTCGGCGAACGATTCACCGTGCTCCGACCCGAACTCGGTGCGAACTTCGGACGGATTGACGACCGTTATCGCCACGCCGTCCTCGCCGACCTGCCCTTCGAGGCTGTGAGCGAACCCGCGAACCCACCACTTCGTCGCAGCGTAGACGGGATTGAAAGGTCGGGGATACTGGCCCGCGAAGCTTCCGAGAAATATCAGGTTGCCCGACGACTCGCGGAGATGCGGGAGCGCCGCCCGCGCAGCGAAGAAGACGCCGTCCACGTTCGTCTCCTGCATCGTCCGGAACTCGTTGGTTGAGAGATCTTCGACCGTGTCGCCGCGCGCTAACCCCGCGTTGTTCACCAGCACGTCGAGGCCGCCGAACGCGGAGACCGTCTCTTCGACCATCGACGCTACGTCGTCTTCGTCGCGCACGTCGGTCGGGCTGACGAGCGTCTCCGTGCCGTACTTCGATTCGAGCGACTCCGCGAGGTTGGTCAGTTTCGATTCGCGGCGCGCCGCGAGCGCGACGCGCGCACCGTCGCGGGCCAGCGCGTGCGCGGTCGCCCGTCCGATGCCCGAACTCGCGCCCGTCACCAGCGCGCACTTTCCGGAAAGCGGTGTCTCCGCCATACGTCCGCGTTCGCCCTTGGGCGTGTTCGCTCTTTTGCCCGCGATTTGCTCCTCCTGCCGCGACCCCGACAGTTATCTCCCCGGCGCGTCTCACGCCAGCCATGCTCGTACTCCGTGGTGGCGACGTGGTAGACGCCACCGGAATCCGGGAGGCGGACGTGGCGGTCGAAGACGGGAAAATCGTCGCGGTTGGTGACGCTCCCGGCGCTGACGAGGAGATCGACGTGAGCGGTCAGTTCGTCGCGCCGGGCCTCGTCGACTCGCACGTCCACCTGATGATGGACGGCCGACCCGACCCCGCGTCGGTGCTGGCCGACAGCGAAACGATGCTCGCGTACCGCGCGACGGCGAACCTCGCGGCGGCGCTCGAAGCGGGCGTGACGACCGTGCGCGACCTTGGCGCGCCCGCAACGCTCGCTCTCGACGCGGCGCGGGCGGTCGAGGAAGGGGTCGTTGATGGGCCGCGAGTGCTCGCCTGCGGGGAAAACGTCGTGATGACCGGCGGGCACGGCCACTGGTTCGGGCGGGAAGCCGACGGGCGCGCGGAGGTCAAGAAGGCGGTTCGAGAACAGCTCAAGCGCGACGCCGACGTGATAAAGTGCATGGCGACCGGCGGCGTCCTCACCGAGGGTGCCATCACCGGCGCGCCGGAGTTGGACGAGGAGGAACTGACCGCGCTCGTCGAGACCGCCAGCGCGAAGCGCGTGCCGACGGCGGCCCACGCGCACGGAACGGCGGGCATCAAGAACGCCGTGCGCGCCGGAATTTCGAGCATCGAGCACGGAACGTTCATGGATCGGGAAGCGGCGGAACTCATGGCCGAGCGCGGAACGTACTGGGTACCGACCGCGAAGGCGCTCCACGGAATCGTCGAAGCCGGAACTGACCAAGGAATCCCCGAGTACGCGGTCGAGAAAGCCGAAGAAACCGCCGACGCGTTCGAGGAAGCGTTCGAACACGCCATCGAGGCCGGGCTGTCGGTGGCGATGGGAACCGATGCCGGGACGCCTTTCAACTTCCACGGCGATATTCCGGAGGAACTCGAATTGATGGTGGAGTACGGTTTCTCGCCCGACGAGGCGCTGGAAGCGGCGACCGTCAACGCTGCCGACCTGCTCGGTCTGTCGGACGTGGGATTGGTCGAAGACGGCTATCGAGCCGACCTCGTGGTGCTCGATTCCGACCCCCGCGAGGACGTTTCAACGTGGCAATCGCCAACACGCGTCGTGGCATCTGGGAGCATAGCGCGCTGACGACTGCACGTCACAAGGTCTTTTATATCCGGGCATGGACGAATTAGGTACATGAGACGGCTCCTGGCTGTCGGCCTCGTTACGGTGCTGCTCATCGGGTCGTTTCCCGCTCTCGGGACGACTCAGAGTAGTAGCCAGGCAACTCCACAGACGTTCACCACTCCTCAGGAGTTCGACGACGTCGAATTTCACATCACTATCTACAGAGATTACTCCGCACGCTGGACGTTCCGATACGAGAAAACGCTGAACAATGACAGTGAGCGACAACAGTTCCAGCAGTTCAAAAAGGAGTTCAACAACGGAGAGACGGAACTATACGCGGATTTCAAGAATAATGCAGGAAATCTCACCGAAACGGCGACCAACCGGACGGGCCGGGGAATGGTCGCGAAGAACTTCTCGAAACGGGCCTACGTCGGCGGCGGCGGCCTGAATCAAGACGCGCAGCGAGGCGTCGTGGAGATGTCGTTCCGCTGGACATCATTCGCATACAGTGACGACGGGTACTACGCTATCGGCGACGTGTTCACGGGGGGACTCTACCTCGGAGAACATCAAACGCTCGTCATCGAACCCGCGAACGGGATGAAATTCGACTCTGCGGAACCGCAGGGAAACAAGTTTCATAAGACGGGTCAATCACTCGCGGAGAGCGAAACCGTCTCATGGACGGGGCCGCGCGAGTTCAACGACCAACGACCGATGGTTCGGTTTACGCCCCCGCCGGACGACGAGATGTCGACCACGACCACCTCCCCGCCGAACGGTGGAGATAACCCAGGTGACGGTGACGAGCAACCCACCGATTCGCCGATGATGCTGTTCGTCGCCGCCGTGGTCGTGCTCATCGGCTTGGCCGCGGTGTTCGCATGGCGACAGGGAGGTTTCGGCTCGCTTTCGTCCTCGCCGAGCAATCCCGGCGGCGGTGGGGGCGGTAGCGGCGGTGGCGGTTCCGCACCGGCGACGTCGAGCAGCAACTCCGCCGAACCTGCGGTGAGTGACGAGGAACTACTGACCGACGAGGCACGCGTGAAGAAACTGCTCCGCGAGAATGGCGGGCGGATGAAGCAGGTGAATATCGTAGATGCGACCGGCTGGTCGAAATCCAAGGTGAGTATGCTCCTCTCGGAGATGGAAGACGACGGCGACATCAGTAAACTCCGGGTCGGCCGCGAGAATATCATCAGCCTCGACGGTCACGAACCGGACGCCGCCGGGTCGCCACTCGACAGGGAGTGACTCGTTTCCCGACGGTTCGAGCGCGAATACGCGTCGCGCTCCTGAATGTGCCAATTCGGGTCACAGCGTGGCGAAAGCGCAACTGTTAAACAGTCCCTACGAGTAGCGAAAAACGCGCTCCGTTGGTGTAGTCCGGCCAATCATCTTGCCCTCTCACGGCAAGGACCAGGGTTCGAATCCCTGACGGAGCACTCATTCTTACACCGTCTCCTGGTTTTGAGCTGTGACATAGGAGAATCAGTATGCCACTACAGGGCAATCACGTAATTCGGACGACTCCACCACGCCTTATAGCGGGAAGACTCCGAAAGAAACTATTTCAATCGAGTCATGGCCGTTCTACGATCTTGGCGACCTAGAGAATGGCGTCAAACTTTGGCGGTGCCTCGGTGAGTTCTATCGTCCCCGCCTCAGAATCGTACTTGATGTACTCTGCTTCAGATACTTTTGGTAAATCAGTGTGCAGGAGCTCGACTTCGATTCGGTCGAATTTTTCCTTGGGAATGGATACTAATGCATGGTCAGTTTCTCACTCAGCAACTTGCTCTGTGACCTCATATACGGTGACCGGCCCCTCTTGTTGTTCAAGATAGTACAATGCGTACCGTCGCCGTTGTTTTCCGAGGAGGTCAAAGACTCGATCTAACGATACCATCGCATCCTCTAGCTCTTCCAAAATGATAACGATTATGTCACGGATGCTCACCGGATGAAGTCACCGTTGCCGACGCGCATCGCAGCTATTAGGGACTCAACAGAGTGTAGGAATCGTACTGAGAAGTCGATTTGCACCGCGAGCCTTGGTAGTTAAACTCGGTTAGTGAAACGACTAAACCGCATACCGAACAAAGACATACACTCTGCAGTTAGATCACCACCATCTTCTGATCACTCGGAAGGTGAGAACACGAGTCGACATTCCACCTCCGTTTGGATAGTGAGATGTTCTCTTAGAGCTCCTCGTAGTCGTCGGGTTTCACGATGTTCGTAGTGGATGGATCGTCTTTCACTGCCGTTTCGAACGTGGTGTAGTCGCCGCCCCGAACCCAGAAATACGGCATCAGTCGAGTCTTGTCGTGAGCGACAACTCGCTCAATGTCGACTATCATCTCGGGAACTGCTTCTAACGTCTTTGACAGTGCAAGTGCGTCAGCTTGAACCGAAAATTCAGCGATAACACTCATATTCGTCTATTGGCACAGTACGAATAAGAATATATCCTCGATAGCCGAACCAATTCACAGGAGAAGGCAGCGAATGCCCTGACGGAGCAGCTAATCTCCCCACTAGCCCATATGTTTAGTTCTGCCACAGCGGAGAACGACCGATTAAAATTTCGGGTGTTACTTCTCAGGTTTCCGACCGATGAGGGTCACTTGCTGAAACCGAAAGAGATACTTTGCAACGGCGGTCTTCACCTTAGCCTTGAGCGGGCCGCTTACGTCACCGATCCGTGTTTCTCTCGCTTCGAAGTGCGAAATATCGAAACCTGCTCTACCGACCGTAGAGCGGACTTGTGACGGCGCGAAATGGTACGGATGTAATCGGTCGACACACCCCATCCGCCGACGTACCGCACTCGGGAGGGAGAAGCAGTTGGCGTCGAGGTAGAGTTCACCCCCCAGCTGCACGACCCGGTACATCTCGTCGATCGCCCCTTTCGGGTTTCTCATGTGGTCGATGACGTTGAACGTCCATACCGCGTTGAACGTGTTCGCTGCGAACGGGAGTCGTTCTCCGACTCCTGTGATAAGGTGCGCGTCGCTATCCTCGATGACGTCGAGGAAATCGTTCGTAAGCGGGTCGACACCGACCGCGTAGCAATCGATAGGTAACGTGTGAACCACGCCGGTTCCGGAGCCGACGACGAGGATCTTCTCGTTTGCGAACGTCGATATGTCGATGCCGAACTCGCCTTCGAAATACGCACGGATATCGCTTGCATCCCACGTTTCTTCGTGAGCCCAACTTTCGGATTCACCCGCTTGGGCTCGTTGCCAGCGTTGGAGGCTGACCATGTCTCTCGTCAATACGTTCTCGGTATTGACTCTTATCGCTACCACGAATACGATAACAATCGGGTCGACAGCAGTCATACTCCACTTCGTCGTTCGTACGTTCGATACTGCTGCCAGTGATTCGATACCGAAGCGACGATCGAATCGTCACTCCCCCACGAACTCCCGCAGAACGTCCTGCGAAACGCCCCCTCTGGAGAAGACTGTCACGACATCGTCGGGCCGAATCCAAGTACTTCCTTTCGGAGTGAGAACCGAATCGTCGCGCTCGATCGCGATTACGAGGAGTTCGTCGCCGATCAACCCTTCCCGTCCCGCCTCTTTCAGCGTCTTATTGGCGATCGGTGCATCGGAGTTGATCACCAACTCGACGACGTCCGCCTCGCCGGAGAGACTGACGAGGTCGGTCATCGAGATGTGACCCTGTCGTTCGTCCGGCCCGAACTGGTGATAGGGATGGAATCGCTCGTTCTGGATGAGGTTCTCGTTCTCGATTTCGAGTCCGCGATTCGAAAGCTCGTTGGCGATACGGGAGAGGTCGCTCGTATCCTCGCTCACCGCTTTGACCTGTAGATTTCCTCGTCCGGTCATGAGTTCGCGGACGTTTATGACGCCGGGGATTTCGAGGATGCCTTGCGCGAGTCCCTCCCTACTCGGAACCTCCGCCGTGCAGGTGAACAGACTTGTCAGCCTCCCATCGACGCGCTCGAAATCGATGTTCGTGTGGAATCCGGTGATAATTCCGTGCTCTTGCATCTTCTGCACTCGATTTCGTATCGTCCCAGCCGAGACGCTCACCTCGTCCGCTATCTGGGGTGCGGAGGTATCCCGAGCATTCTGCATCAGTCGGTAGATGATCCGCTTATCGATTTCGTCGAGCCGATATCCCATAGCTAGCTCTAATCAGAGACACGCTAAACCGTTTTTCGTCCCGATTCCCGTTCGGTAACCGATACGGCCGTACAGTCGATTCGCCCACTATCGATGGTGAGGATATGGGTAGTCGCCCCTCGGAGTTGCACCGAATTTTTCTCCGTGAAAGAGATCGAAACAGACGGGTACGCCGGAATATTACTCCCTGACTCGACCGAGAAACGACCAATGAAGCAAGGGTTCGTCGCTCGCAATCGAACGTTCGATTCGTACGCGGTAGAGGTACGATCCGTGCGGGCAGTCATCGCAACCGTCGGCGCAGGGTGGTTCTTCGTTACCAGCGTGTATCCGTACCGCTCGCTGATGCCAACTATCTCTTCATCAGTCCATTTTTTTAATCAGTTCCACTGCGGGCAGTCGACCGTCGAGGAGGGTTTGGGCGTAGCTGACGACCTCCCGAAGCGTGACATCGTCGAGAGTGGCCAATTCCTCCACTATCGATCGGGGCAGGTCGTTATTGGAGCCTGAATTAACGTGCACCAGATTGGTCTTCGTCACGGCTACTTATATACTCAGTTGAGCAATCCTATATACGTCCAGCGAGTAGGGCGCTACAGGGATGTATCTCATAATCGTCGGGGCGGGAAGCATCGGGCGTCAATTGATCGCGCTCGCCGCGCAACAGCAAAACGACGTCGTCGTCATCGAGAAGGATTCGAACGTCGCAGAGATCGCGGCGGCGAACTACGATTGTTTGGTCATCAACGACGATGCGACCGTCACCGATATGTTAGAGGAAGCCGGCGCGGAGCAGGCCGACGCGATCATCAGCACGATCGACGAGGACGCGATAAACATCATGGTGATGCTGCTCGCTCAGGAGCTCGAAATCCCGTCGCTCGTCTCGGTCGTCCACAACGAGGAGCACATGGAGGTGTTCCGCCAGATCGACGTGAACGTCATCGAGAATCCCCAACATCTCATCGCGGAGTACCTTTACCGCGCCGTTCAGCGTCCGTCCGTCAAGGGCTTCATGCACCTCGGGGACAGTGCGGAAATCTTCGAGATAACTGCCACTCGCGGGAGTGAAATCGCCGGAAAAACTCCTCGAAAGGCGGGAGAGATCGGTGCGTTGGACGAGGATATTCTCATCGTCGCAATCCAGCGCGACCGGACGGTCATCACTCCACGTGGTGAGACGGAAATTCGGGGGAGATCTCGTCACGGTGTTCTCGAAGCGGGGATTCGCGCCGGAGGTCATGGCGCTGTTCAGGGGGTCGGTAGGTGACCGTCTCCGGTAGAATGGTAAACCGAAGAGAATCACCGCGTTACGTTTTCACCAATCGGCGTCATTCCCTCGATGATCCGAAATTCAGCATTCGTCAATTCATTTAAGTGTCCAATTGATTTTTGAACATTCAAGATGCAGAGTAGACACGAATACCTAACGAACCACCGAGCGAAGGGTCGGTAAAGACGGAACAGACGGGGCGGAGGGGGTCGAAACGGAACTCTCGCGGGATATGAGCCTCTTCGATATCACGTTCATCGGCGTCGGCGCGATGATCGGTGCGGGCGTGTTCGCCCTGACCGGTTTCGCGGCGGGCATCGCGGGTCCTGCGCTCACTGTCGCATTCATCCTCAACGGGTTCGTCGCGATGTTCACCGCCGTCTCGTACGCGGAACTCGGCGCGGCGTTCCCTGAAGCAGACGGTGGCTATCTCTGGGTGAAAGAGGCGCTCGTCGATCCGAACGGCTTCTATGCCGGGTGGATGAGTTGGTTCGCCCACGCAGTAGCATGTTCGCTCTACGCTGTGACCTTCGGCACCTTCTTCGTCCATTTCGTCGAAATTCTGAACCTCGCTCACTTCCCTGCATTCGGCTTTGGTTTGCACTTCTACGAGAAACTCCTTGCCGTGCTGATGATTTCGGCGTTCGCGTACATCAACTTCCGCGGGGCCGAAGAGACGGGGAAGGCGGGCGTCATCGTCACCGCCATCAAGGTCGTCATCCTCGGTCTCTTCGTCGGCTTCGGCATTTGGGCGACCCTCCAACAACCAAACTGGACATCGAAGTTCCTCAACAGTCCGAGCTTCGCGCCCGGCGGCTGGATGGGTATCGTGGGTGCGATGGGATTCACCTACATCGCGTTCGAAGGATACGAAATCATCGTCCAGTCCGGCGAGGAAGTCGTCAATCCCGGAAAGAACGTGCCGAAAGCGGTGTTCTACTCGATGTACATCGTCGTTCCCATTTACGTGCTCGTCGCGTTCGCGGCTATCGGCGGCATTGAAATCACGCCACAACTCATCTCCGGCACGGCCATTCCAGATACTGCAAGTCCGTCGTTGCCGACGTGGGAAGCGCTCGGCTACATGGGTGAGTTGGGCATCATCAGCGCGGCGGGCCAGTTCGTTCCCTATGGCGCTCCCTTATTGCTGTTCGCCGGTCTGGCGGCAACGATGAGCGCGCTGAACGCGACGGTATACTCGTCCAGTCGCGTCTCATTCGCGATGGGTCGCAACCGTGCACTGCCCGGCATCTTCGACAGTATTCACTCGGACAAGCGAACGCCTCATTGGGCGATTCTCATCTCGGCGGTTCTCATCGCCGCGATGGCGGTCGCGTTCCCTCGAGAGCGTCGCTGCCTCGGCGGACATCATGTTCATCCTGCTGTTCGTGCAGGTGAATTGGACCGTCATCCGGATGCGCCAGACCCACCCCGACCTCCCGAGGACGTACACAGTACCGTTCATGCCGTGGCCGCCGCTCATCGGTATCGTCCTCCAGGTCTTCCTCACGCCGTTCCTCCTGCTCGAACTCGGACTACAGCCCGGCCTGACGGGACAGAACTCCCACGGATTCGTCGCACTCATCACGACCGCGGTGTGGATGCTCCTCGGGCTCGGCATCAACTACGGCTACTCGAAACAGCAAGAAGCCGAAAAGCTCGAAAAGGAGACACCGACCGTGATCTCCCCCGAACCGACTTCGTCCGCGGAGAACCAGATCGTCGTCCCCATCGCCAACCAGGAGAACGCGAACCAGTTGATGCGAACCGCCGTCGACCTCGCACGCGACGAAGAGACGTATCCGAACGGGGAGCTCCTCGTGATGAGCGTCGTGACGGTTCCGCAGCAGACACCGCTCTCGGAAGGGCGCGAGTTCGTGACGGACGAACCCGATGTGCTCGACGAAGCGATGGATATCGCCCGACAGGCCGACGTGCCGGTCAGCGGAACCATCCGAATCGGCCACGACGTGGCGCAGGCGATCCTCAACACCGTCGAGCAGTACGATAGCGACGTCGTGTTGATGGGCTGGAAAGGTCAGCACAAAACCCAACGCCGCGATATCGTCCTCGGTAGTAACGTCGACGAAGTCGTCCAAAACGCGAGGTGTGACGTTCTCGTAGAACGGATCGGGAACGACTTAGGCCAGGTCGAATCCATCCTTGTCCCGACCGCGGGTGGCCCTCACGCCGACTTCGCCGCCGACGTTGCCGATACCATCGCGCGCTCACAGGACGCACAGGTGGATATCGTTAACATCGTCGGATCCGACGCCGGTAACCGAGATCGCCGCGAAGCGCGGAAGATAGTCGAAAAGACGGCGGATAGATTCCAGAATCAACAGTCGGTTTCGGCGACCGTTCTCGAAGGCGACGACGTCGTCGAAACGGTCGTCGCTCGATCCGAATCGTACGACCTCACTATCGTCGGCGCGACGCGGGAAGGCTTGCTCCAGCAGTTCGTCTTGGGGGCGATTCCCGAACAGATAGGATGGAGTGCGAACGGCACCGTCATCATGGCGAAACGCAACCTCGGCATCGTCTCTCGCCTCGAACGGTGGCTGTGACCCGGCGAGCTAGTTTCAGTAACCATGGCAACCCCCTTAAAAGGTGGTTAGCGCACATTTACTCGGTCGCTTTCACGAGTATGTGGATGTCGGCGTTCGGGTTGTTTCTGTACGTCGGTGTCGGATTCGTTTTTCTGCGGGTCGGTCGCGGAAGCGCGCAGTACCCGTTCTTATCGGTAACTCGTGGCCCGATACTGAACGTCGTCGCCATCGTGTTCGCGGTCTCCGACTGTCTTTCGATGGCTCCTCTCATCGTCGCCACGACGGTTTCGGAGTTGAAATCGCACCGTTCAGTACGACAATCCGCGAACGTCGTCGTATTGCTAGCGAGTTTCATCGGTTTGGGTTTCGGTATCTCGATACTCAGATACACGCTTCCGATTACTCTGAAAGTCATCCGTAAACTCACGCCTCTTTGACGAAGGCAGACGACGGAAGCCGATGCTTGCATTTTCAACCATAAGCGACACCCGCGTAGCCGACGCAATTCGAATCATGCTCTCGGTACTCACCCCCATCCGGTCGGTGCTTCGCTCGGCCATCAACCTCGTCATCGCCATCATCACGCTTCCGCTTCGAATCCTGCGTCGGCTGCTGTAACCGGAACGTTCGCAGTAGCATTCTTTAAGTATTCTCTCGATAAGCTTCAGGTATGCCTGAGTCTATACTGGAATCACCGCCCGAACGAGCCCTTCACATCGGACGCGACCGACCGATTCGCATTAGTTCCGGACACAGACTGCTCCACCACGACGGAAAATGTAGCCGACCGCACGGCCACAACTACGAAATCGAGGTGACGGTCGTCGGTGAACTCACGGAGGAAGGGTGGGTCGTCGACAAGGGAGATATTACCGCAGTCATCTCCGAGTGGGATCATCGGTTCCTGCTGGAGATGGGCGACCCACTCGTCGAAGCGTTCGAGCGGAGCGGCGATTCGGACGCCATCGTCCTCTTCGACGCGCCGCCGACGGCGGAGGTGATGAGCATCGAACTCGAACGCCGACTCCGCAAGGAACTGCCGGACACGGTCTCCGATATCGCAGTACGGGTCAGCGAAACCGCGGAACTCTGTGGCGCCCCCGTCTGACCATGCCGGTGAACACCGACGTGAAGGCAAAGACTGAGACGGATTCCAGCGACCAGTCGCTCCCCGTCAACGAACTGTTCTACTCGCTTCAGGGCGAGGGGAAACTTGCTGGCACGCCGAGCGTCTTCGTCCGAACGAGCGGTTGTAACCTCCGGTGTTGGTTCTGCGATTCGTACCACACCTCGTGGGAACCGACCCACGCTCGGATGACGCTCTCCGAAATCGTCGCGAAGATCGAATCGCACGACGCGAATCACGTCGTCGTCACGGGCGGCGAGCCGTTGGTTCACGACGACTGCGTCACCCTCCTCGACCGACTCGCAGAGGCGGGCTATCACACGACGGTCGAGACGAACGGTACGATCTTCAGGGACGCGCCCATCGACTTGGCGAGCGTCAGCCCGAAACTCGTCTCCTCGACGCCGACCGCGGAAACCGACCCAAAAGGAGACGGCGAGTGGGCGTCGCGCCACGAAGCGCGCCGAATCGACGTGGAGGAGTTGGCGAAGCTCGTGGACGCCTACGAGACGCAGTTGAAGTTCGTCGTCACGGACGACTCCGACCTGCAAGAGATCGAGAAACTCGTTTCGAGGGTTCGCGACGCTACCGACACGGCCATCCGAGATACCGATGTGCTCTTGATGCCGGAAGGTGCGACCCGCAACCGATTGGACGAAACCCGCGAGCGAGTCGCCGAGTTGGCGATGGAGCACGGCTACAGATACACGCCGCGATTGCACGTCGACCTCTGGAACGACGCACCCGGAACCTGAACACATGACACGAAAAGAAACGACCGCGATACGAGGAGAGATGGACGAACCGTCGACGCCGAACTGGGCTGTCATCCTCGCTTCGGGCGGCATGGATAGCGCGACTGTGGCCTACGAAGCCCGCGAGAGGGGGTACGAACCGTACTTCCTGCACACCTCCTACGGCCAACGAACCGAGGGAAAGGAGTTCGACTGTGCCAAACGGCAGGCTGACGAACTCGATTCCGAGTTCCTCCGCGTCGAGACGAGTCATCTCGCCACCATCGGCGGGTCGAGCCTCACCGACGACGAGATGGCTGTCGAAGACGCGGATCTGGAGAGCAACGAGGTGCCGGACACCTACGTCCCGTTTCGGAATGCGAATCTGCTCTCGATGGCGGTCTCCTGTGCGGAGGCGAACGACTGCGACGCCGTGTTCATTGGCGCGCACAGCGAGGACTTCTCGGGATATCCCGACTGCCGACCCGCGTTCTTCGAGGCGTTCCAGCGGGTCGTCGACGTCGGGACGAAACCCGACACGACCGTCGAACTCGTCGCGCCGTTCGTCGAGTGGAGCAAGACCGACATCGCCCAGCGAGGGGTCGACCTCGGCGTTCCCTACGAACATACGTGGAGTTGCTATCGCGCGTCGGAACCCGCCTGCGGGACCTGTGACGCTTGCGCGTATCGATTGCAGGCGTTCCAGAACGTCGGCGTGCGCGACCCCATCAAGTACGAGGAGCGCCCCGACTACTGAGTATCAGCGTGCGGTCGACGTGACGTAGATTCCGCTGAGAACGACGAAACCACCGAGGACGGTGGCGATTCCCGGCACTTCGCCGAGGATGGCGAGAGCGAGGAGAGTACTGCCCACGGGTTCGCCGAGAAGGGAGACGCTGACGACGCTCGATTCGACGTACTTCAACGCCCAGTTGATGACCGTGTGGCCGAAGATACCCGGTCCGACGGCCATGCCGAGAAACAGAAGCCATTCGGTCGGTCGATAGGCGGTGAGCGCGACGGTCGCGTCGCCCGCCAGCGCGACGCCGAACAGGACGACGGTGCAGACGCCGTACACGACGGTCACGTACGGAACGAGCGAGACACGCTGGCGGAGCGACCGCCCCGCGAGGACGTACCCCGCCGCCGCGATTGCCCCCACAACCGCGAGTGCATTTCCGTAGAGCGGATTATCCCCGGTGACTGCGGCACCCGAAAGCAGGCCGCCGAACGACATCGCAACCATTCCGACGAGCGCGACGAGGATACCGACCATCGTTCGACGGGTGACTCGCTCGTCAAGCAGCGCCCACGCGCCGAACGCGACGAACAGCGGTTGCGACTGCACGAGCGTCACGGAGGCGGCGACCGTCGTCCACTCCAGACTCTCGAACCACGTGACGAAGTGGCAGGCGAGCGCGCCGCCGGTGACGATAGCGATGAGGAAGTCCCGGCGCGAGAAGGTTCGGAGGTCGGCCCGATAGCGCGTGACGGCGAGCGGCGCGAGCAGGAGCGTTGTGAAGAGCACCCGGTAGAACGCCTTGATGATGCTGGGCGCGTCGCTCAGTTCGATGAGGATGGCGCTCGTGCTCACGGCGACGATGGCGACGGCGAGGGCGACCATCGGGGGAACTTCGTCTTCGACCCGCTCGACCACGTGAAACATCACTCGTCAGGGACTGGTTTCGGCATCTGATTTAAAGTTCCGGGTGACGTCCGCAACGCACTCCCGGTTCCTATCCCGTCACAACGGAATTCGAAGCCACGAGAGCCAGTCGACCACCGTCTCCGGGCGAACGAGCGGGTCGTGAAGCACCAGCCAATCGAGGAGGACGAGACCGAGTCCGTGTGCGACGACGGAGGGTAGCAACGAATCGCAGTCGTAGTCCACCGCGCCGAAGAGCACGTCGGTCGGTCCCGAGAGAAGGAGTTCGATGGGTGGTTTGCCGAGGTGGTGGAGGGCGTACACGATCGGGCTGATGAACACGCTCTTGAACCCAACTTTCCGCACGCCGACGCAGAGCAGACCGCGGTAGTACGTCTCCGCGGCGACGACGACGGCGAACTGCTTTGCGGCGTGCGGGAGGAAACTCCCGAGTTCGGCGGTCGTGCTCCACATCGGATAGTAGGTTCGAATCGACGGGAGCGACGACCCGACGACGTAGAACGGAACCACGAACGCCGCGAGAACGACCGTGTTGCGGATCGCTTTGCGGTCGATTCGATAGCCGAGATGGCGTCCGTGGGTCACCGCCAGCACACCCGGAATCGCCACGTACAGCGTCACGTCGCGGATGACCCGCGCGTTCAAACTGTTGCGCGGAATCTCCCACCATGACCACGCGACCGTCAGCGCCGCACCGACGAGCAGCGATAACTGCACCCACGTCAGCCCGAACGTCCGCCCTTCGACCGACCGGGCGACGTTCACGAATCGTCTGCGGTCGGAACCGGCCCCGTGCCGCCGGCGTCCCGAACCTCCCGCGTGAACTCGTGTTCGCTCTGGAAGTACGTCTCGTCCACGTCTTCGAGTACGTCCGAGAGTTTCCGCGGGCCGTCGGGGGTTCGAACCGTCTGGTCGCCGACCTTCCGAACTATCTCGCTCTTCTGAATCGGCCAGAACAGTCGGGAGGAGAGGCGCGCGACCGGCGCGCCCTCGACGCGCTCTCGCTCGCCGAGTTCGACGGCGGGGCCCTCGTCTTCGTTGTCGTCAGCCATACTCGCCCGTTTGACACCCCGGGGATTAGGCTTTTCGACACGGCCTTTTGCTGCGGTCGGGTGCTGAGACGAGCGCCGCGCGTCGCTCGTCTCGGCCTGCCTCCCTGGCAAAAGCTCGACCAAAAGCGCTCCTCACCCCTTCGGGGGTTCGTCGGCCCGGAAAATCTTCGATTTTCCGGTGAGTGGGCTAGCCTCTGGCGGTTGTGTTACCTGCCACAGCGCGGCGACAAGCCGACCAATCGCTTTCAGGACGCATCAGGGAGCAGGCTGAGCCAGTGGTCGGCAAAGCCTGCTCCCACGCGCGGAGGACTGGGGCCTCGCGGCTCGTCGTGCGATGGTCGCACAACGAACCGCATTGCGGTTGCGGTATTTTGCCCTAGCGACTCCTGCTGTGCAGTGCTGGTTTCAGCAACTCCCGCGGTGTGGTGGCTGAACCTAGCGACTCCTGCGTGGCGGTATCGGCCTTAGTAGTTGGGTCGGAACGAACCACTCAGATTCGGTCGAAACCGAGCAAATCAATAACTAATTTGACCGATCGAAGACGCCGCCACAGCACTCTTTTTAGTGCCGATTTCGTGCCGAACCGTCCTCTTCGTGATAATTGTCTGACGCAGTAGTTTAGTAGGTGGCCTTCAATGACGGATACATGACAAGCCTCGGGGAAACCTACGAAGGGCGCGACGGGGTCAAGAAGCGCCCGAAGCGCCTCTACCTCGGCGTCGGCCTGTTTCTCGCCGGGTCTCTGCTCGTCGTCGTCGCCATCCTCGCGGCGACGACGAGCCTCTTTTCGGCGGTCGGCTTGGACGTCTACGGCCCTCGAAAGCTCGCGGGCATCACAGCCGGTTTGGGCGTTCCGGCGGTGTTCGTCGGCATCTTCGCCGTCCTCCCGGCGACGAGCAACCGCGTCCGCGCGGCGGCGGCCATCGGATCGAGCATCTCCGTCCCTCGGCGTCGGGATGTTCTGGTACGCCTATCCGCTCCACTGGGCCCAACACGGCGAACACCTCACCTTCCCTGTCGTCGCGGTCTACTTCCTCGGCCTCGTCGTCACGTTCTGGTGTCTGTTCACCGCCGTCGTGAACTTCAAGACGCGCAACGACCCCGGCGGAACCGTCACGATGGAGGTCACGCGCAAGGGCGAGACGAAGGTCGTGGAGGTCGAACGCTCGCGCGGATTCGGCAGCATCGGCGTCTTCGGCGACCAACCGGACGGCGAGATCGGCGCGGCGAGCGACCCTGTGAGCGACGGAGGTGCGACGAACGACGACATCACCTCGCCGATCTCCCCGCAACGCGAACGACCGCCCGAAACGACAGCCACGGCGACCGACACATACTGCGGGAACTGCGCCCACTTCGATTACGTCCGCACCGACGACGGGATGACCCCCTACTGCGGTCTCTACGACCGGCGGATGACCGATATGGACGCCTGCGACCGGTGGACGCCGAATCGCTGACGCCGACCATCGACCGCTAACGCCTCACCGTCGGATTTCTTCGAGCGTCCGTTCGACCGACGCCCAGTGGCTCCCCTTCCAGAACCGTTTTCCGCAGTCTCGACACCGCCAGACCGTTTTCTCGTCGGGCGCGTGGTCGGGTTGCCGACCCGCTTCGCGCACCAACGTCCCGTTACAGTCCGAGCACCGAGCGGGTTCGGAGAGCGAGAGGTCGAGACCTCGACCTCGGAGTTCTCGCAGTTGGTCGGTCACGTCGAGCGATTCGACGAGGATGGAATCGTCGGTTCGCGCCGCCAACTCCTCGTCCCGCGTCACGAGCGTCCGGCCCTCCTCTCGCGTCATTTCGAGAATCGCGTCGTCGTCCTCGATACCCCTGTCGAGGGCGTAAGCCGCGTCGTACCCGCACATCCGGAGGTAGGTCGTGAGCTTTCCCAACATCACGTCGAGAAAGAGGGCCATCAGTGGCAGAACTCCCGAAGGCCCTCTGCGTCGCGGGTGTTGAGCACGTCACCGGCCTCGGCCCACCCGCGTCGGGCGGTGTGAATCCCGTACCGGACGTTTCGGTACTCGCCGGGGCTGTGGGCGTCCGTATCGATGGCGACGGACGCACCCTCTTCGACCGCGACCTGCACCGCCGCCCCCCAGAGGTCGAGGCGGTGCGTGTTGCTGTTGATTTCGAGTGCGACGCCGTGTTCCGCGGCGGCTTTCGCCACCTCGCGCACGTCGAAATCGACGCCGGGGCGTTGGTTGATGAGGCGACCGCTCGGGTGGCCGAGTACGTCGACGCTCGGGTGTTCGATGGCCCGAACCAGGCGTTCCGTCGCGTCTCCGTTGAGTCCGCTGTGCGGCGAGGCGATCACGACGTCCAAGTCGGCCAGCACGTCGTCCGCGACGCTGATTCCCCCCTCCGCGTCGATGTTCGCCTCTACGCCGGCGAACACGTCGATCGGCGCGTCTTCCGCGACCGTTCGAATCGCTTCCATCTGCTCGCGGAGTTCGTCGTCCGAGAGGCCGACGCCGCCGACCATCCCCGGCCCGGTCGCGTGGTCGGAGACGGCGATGTAATCGAGACCGAACTCGGCGGCCCCGTCGACCATCTCTTCGACGGTGTAGCCCCCGTCAGACCAGTCCGTGTGGAGGTGGAGATCGCCGCGAACGTCGCCCTCTTCGACGAGATCCGGAAGCTCTCCGGCGACCGCGGCGTCGATTTCACCCCTGTCTTCGCGCATCTCGGGTGCTATCAACGGCAGGCCGAGCGCGTCGTACATGCTCTCTTCCGTCTCGCCGGCGATTCGCTCGCCGACTCGCTGGCCCGCGTCGGGGTCGTCCACCTCTGAAACGTCGAACACCCCGTACTCGTTCACCTTCAGGTCGCGTTCGATGGCGTAGTTCCGCAGGGTGATGTTGTGGTTCTTGCTCCCGGTGAAATACTGCAACGCGCTCCCGAACTCCTCGGGCGCGATGGCCCGGAGGTCGATACGCACGTCCGAGACGCGGATGGCGGCCTTGTCGGTGCCCGCCTCGATGACCTCCGTCGCGCGTTCCCAGTCGGTGAAAGCATCCACGACCGCCTGCTTGTCCTCGCTCTCCGCCAGCACGTCCACGTCGCCGATGGTCTCGCGCCAGCGCCGCAGGGAACCCGCGAGTTCGCAGCGTCCGACGCTCGGCACGTCGGCGAAGAACGCGAGCACCTGTTCGCCCACCGGCCGGGCGTCGCCGAGCAGTTGCCGACCGCGAACGGTGCGGGCGAACTCGATTCCGTCGAGAATGTTCTGTTCGGTCTTCTGCCCGTACCCCTTGAGTTCTTGGATCTCCCCGTCGCGGGCGGCCTCCTCCAAGTCGTCCAGTGTCTCGACGCCGAGTTCGTGGTAGAGGTCGCCGACAGTCTTCGGCCCGACGCCTTCGACGCGGGTCAGTTCCTCCATCCGGACGGGTAGCTTCTCGCGCTCCTCTTCGAGCGCCTCTATCTCGCCCGTCTCGAAGTACTCGACTACCTTCCCGGCGATGGAGTCGCCGACCTGCGGAATCCGTCCGACTTCGGCCGGGCCGCCCGCCGCCATCTCCTCGATATCCTCGGGGTAGTCCCGGATGTTGTCCGCGGCCCGGCGGTAGGCTTGGGGTTTGTACCCTACGTCCTGCGCTTCCAGTAGGTTCGCGTACTCCTCGAACAGGTCGGAAATTTCGGCGTTTCTGCTCATAGTCGTGACCGTTTACCGGCGTTTTCGTGCCCCAGCGCTTTCTTCAGGAACGACATCCAGCGCTTCATGTCCGCGGTGTCTTTCGCCCGCTCTTCCGCTTCGAGGTCGGTCGGCCCCAGACTCTCCAGCGCGTTCAGCGCCCGGTCAATACCGATGATGCTCTCGACCAGACGCTCACCCTCCTCGCGGGAGATATCTTCGTTTTCGAGTCGCTGTCTGCGCTGGAGGCGTTCCCGGCGCAGGTTCGACTTGGCCCGGTCTACCTGGTCGCGCTCGCCCGGTGGAATCGTCTCCCGGCGCTTGATTTCGAAGACGAACTCACGCAGGTTGATATCCTCCCCCTGCACCGTTATCGTCTCGGGGATGGCCGCGCCGACGGTCGCCCCCTCGCGTTCGACGCGCTCCAGTAGCTGTTTTCGCTCGTACCCTTTCACACGTGCTACTCGTCGTCGCAGACAAAAAGTTCCTGCCCCTATGCGTCCCGAGAATAGATTCCCCACCCGCAAATGAGGCCGGAAAAAGCATTACTTGCTCGGGCCGCTAAAGGGAACATGAAGAAACCCGGCGAAGTGTTCGAAGATTCTCGCGTCTACGACCCCGGCATCGAGGCCATCGTCCCGCGGTACGACGAACTCCACGACGCGATTTTGAACGTGCCGCCGCAGGAGCGCACCGACGAGATTCGCGTCCTCGAACTCGGCGCGGGAACGGGGGAACTCACCGCGAAACTGCTCACCCGCTTCTCGGAGAGCAGCGTCCTCGCCGTCGACCACAGCGAGAAGATGCTGGCCGAAGCCGAGCGCAAACTGGAGACGTTCGGCGACCGGGTCGATATCGAGCAGGGCGCGTTTCCGGATGACCACCCCGCCTCAAGTGGGGAGTTCGACCTCGTCATCTCGTCGCTCGCCGTCCACCACCTCTCCGCCGAGGAAAAGCGTACCCTCTTCGACGCCGTCTTCGACGCGCTCGTCCCCGGCGGCTGGTTCGTCAACGGCGACGTGATCCACTTCGATGCGCCGCACCTGGAGACGCTCTCGGACGCGATGATCAAAAACTGGGTTCGCGCCAAAGGCTGGGAAGAAGAGGAGTTCATGGAACGCTGGCAGGCCAGCGACGAGTACGACGACCCCGACACCCTCACCGACCAACTGGTGTGGCTCCGCGAATCGGGATTCGACTCAATCACGTCCATCTGGCAGTACTACAACTTCGCCGTCTTCGGCGGGCAGCGGCCGGAAGACCCCCGATAGCGACGGGCACCGAACCACCCAAACCCATTTCTGCTGTCGGTTCAAACGACAAACCAATGGCGAACTGCGACCTGTGTGGTCAAAACGAGAACATGCCGTACAAATGTCGGATGTGCGGCGGGACGTTCTGCGGCGAACATCGTCTGCCAGAAAATCACTCCTGCCCGGGGCTGAACGAGTGGAACGACCCGAAAGGGGTCTTCGACAGCGGGTTCGACGACAGCGTGGAGAACCGAGGACGGAGCGGGACGTTCAGCGTGAACACCGGAACCGGCGGCCCCCTCGCGTACTTCCGGGGGAACATGACGTTCGTCTTCCTCGGGTTGATGTGGCTGACGTTCATCGCTGAGTTCCTGGTTCTCAACTTCGGAAGCGAACAACTGTTCAGCGAGCTATTCCTCCTCCAATCGACGCACATCGAGCGCGTTTGGACGTGGGTCACCTCCATCTTCGCCCACGACCCGAACGGATTCTTCCACGTCGCCGTGAACAGCATCGTGTTGTACTTCTTCGGCCCGGTGGTCGAACGACGCATCGGGAGCAAGAAGTTCACCGCGCTGTTCTTTGGAGCCGGAATTCTCGCCGGACTGGCGCAGGTCGGCGTCGTGGCTCTCACGACTCCCGGTGAACCGTCCGCAGTCCTCGGCGCGAGCGGGGCGGTGGCGGCCATCATGGGCGTGCTCACGGTGCTGAACCCCAACCTCCGCATCTACCTCTACTTCATCATCCCGATGCCGCTCTGGCTTGCGACGCTCGCGTTCGCCGTCTATTCGGCGTTCACCAGCGTCTCCGGCGGTATCGGCGCGGGCGGCGTCGCGCAGCTCGCGCACCTCACCGGCCTCGGACTCGGTCTGCTGTACGGCGCGAAGCTCAGGAAGGAAGGTCAGCGCGCGCCGAAACAGCTCGAATTCGGCGGTGGTGGCAGGGGCGGAATGGGTGGCAGACGGTTCTGATGACCGTCGCTCATCCCGAGTTCGTGCCGGACGCTTCGCTATCGCGCGAGGAGATGGAGGCGCTCCAGCACGAAGTGGCCGAGACGGCGGTGTTCGAAGACGAGTTCGGGTTCGACCCGATCGCGGTTCAGGCCGCGGCCGAAAACGCGCAGACTCGGCTTCCGACCGGAGGCGGTGACGGCTCTGAGGGGGACCGCGAGCGAGACGGAACCGACGCGCCGGTCGTGGTTGGCGTCGACCAAGCGTTCGTCGGCGACTACGCGGTGAGCGCGATCGTCGCGCTCCGCGACGGCGAGGTCGTCGAGCGCGCTCACGCCGCGGTCAAGACGGAGATTCCGTACATCCCCGGCCTGCTGTCCTTCCGCGAGGGAGGGGCGATTCTGGCGGCGTTCGAGGAGCTGGCGGTCGACCCCGACCTCGCCATCGTTGACGGGAGCGGACGAATTCACTTCCGACAGGCGGGCATCGCCACACACATCGGCGTCATGCTGGACGTGCCGGCCATCGGCGTCGCCAAGAACTTGCTCTGCGGGAAACTGCGCGACCCGCCGCAGGGTCACATGGACGAGGGCGAGCGCGTTTCCATCGTCGCGAACAATCGGGTCAGCGCGCCCAACGGAACCGTCATCGGCTACGCGCTCCAGTCGCGCCAGTACGACAACCCCCAGAAGCGCCATGTCAACCCCCTCTACGTCAGTCCCGGCCACCGGGTGAGCGCCGGGACGGCGGCGGAGCTTGTCTGGAAACTCTGCGCGGGCTACAAACTTCCGGAACCGACCCGGCGGGCGGACGCCTACGCCGACGAGGTGAAGGAAACCGTTGGTACTTAGCCACCCCCCTTCGAAGGAAACCCCATGGCCGAGACTGTGCTGATTACGGGCTGTTCGTCGGGAATCGGCAGGGAGACCGCCCTCTCGTTCCTCGCGGACGGCTGGGAAGTGTACGCCACTGCCAGAAACCCCGCCGATATCCAAACGCTCGGCGAGCAGGGCTGTCACGTCGCCACGTTGAACGTCCGAGAGGACGATGACGTAGACCGCGTCGTCTCGCGCATCGTGGACGAACACGGGCACGTCGACTGTCTGGTCAACAATGCGGGATACGCCCAACCTGGCCCCGTCGAAGACGTACCGATAGAGCAGGTGCACGCGCAGTTCGACGTGAACGTCTACGGCCCTCTTCGCCTCGTGCGGGCCGCCCTCCCGCACATGCGCGAGCGAGGGAAAGGAACCGTCGTCAACGTCTCCAGCGCGGTCGGGCGCGTCGCCGTCCCCGGCATGGGAATCTACAGCGGGTCGAAGTTCGCACTGGAAGGAATCTCCGACGCGCTACGTTCGGAAGTCGCGGAGTACGACGTCGACGTCGTGCTGGTCGAACCCGGCCCGGTAGACACGCAGTTCTACGAGTGGGCGAACGGGGAGATAGAAGGCGTCGAACGCTCCGGAGCCTACGAACGATTCTACGAGATGTACGGCGACCGGCAGGCGGTCGACGGCGGGATGCCCGGCGCGGTGCATCCGAAGGAAGTCGCCGACACCATCCTCGACGCGGCGAACGTCCAACACCCCGAGGCGCGCTATCCCGTCGGCACCGTCGCCGAACTGACCGATTACGCGCGAATCCTCCCGGCGGCGTGGCTCGACAAGCTCTACGGAACCGTCTCGGAGCTTTCGACCAGCGACTGGGCGAAGAAGTTCCTCGGATGATAGCAAATCGAGAGGCGCTCGCCGCGACGCCCGCACGCGACGCGGCGCTGGCCTGTATCGAGGCCGGAATCGAGGCGGCCCACCCGCGAACCGTCGTCCGCGAGCAGGTCGTACTCGACGGGGAGGCGCTTCGAATCGGGAACGAAAAGTACGATCTCTCGGTGTACGACGAGGTGGTCGTCATCGGTGGCGGGAAAGCCGCCGCGCAGGTCGCGGTCGCGCTCGAATCCGTTTTGGGCGACCGCATCGCTCGCGGCGCGGTCGTGACCAACGACCCCGAGGAGACGACGACCGTCGACGTGCTTCCGGGCGACCACCCCGTGCCGAGCAAGGAAGGCGTCGAGAGCACCCGACGGGTGCGCCGCCTCGCCGACTCCGCCGACGAGGAGACGCTCGTCTTCGCGGTCGTCACCGGAGGCGCGAGCGCCCTCCTGCCCGCGCCCGCGGACGGAATCTCGCTGGCGGACCTACAGGGAGCGACCCGCGACCTGCTCGATGCGGGCGCTAACATCGACGAGATAAACGCCGTTCGCAAGCACTGTTCAGCGCTGAAAGGCGGGCAACTCGCCCGCGCGGCGGCTCCCGCCACCGTCGTCGGTCTACTGTTCAGCGACGTGGTCGGCGACGATCCCGGCGTCATCGGTAGCGGGCCGACCGCGCCGGACGGGACGAGCTTCGAGGACGCGCTGGCCGTCCTCGACCGGTACGGCGTGGAGTCGGCCGTTCGAGACCGATTGGAGCGCGGTGCCTCCGGCGAACTGTCGGAGACGCCCGACGAAGACGACCACGTCTTCGACCGCGTCACGAACCACGTCCTCGCAAACGGGTTCACGGCGCTCGACGCTGCCCGCGAAGTCGCCGACGAACGAGGGTACGAAGCGATGATCCTCTCCTCGCGCGTTCGCGGGGAAGCGCGCGAATCCGCCGCGACCCACGTCGCCGTCGCCGAGGAAGTTCGGGAGACAGGAAATCCTCTGGTTCCGCCGGCGATTCTGCTCTCGGGCGGCGAGACGACGGTCGCGGTTCGCGGAGCGGGCGAGGGCGGCCCGAATCTAGAGTTCGCCCTCGGTTCCCTCCTCGAACTCGACGCGGGCATCACGGTCGCCAGCGTCGATACCGACGGACGGGACGGAAGCACCGACGCCGCGGGCGCGCTCGTGGACGACGAGACGGCGGTTGAGGGCGGGGAGGAGGCACTTCGGGAGAACGACGCGCACCCGTTTCTCGATTCGGTTGGGGCGCTCGTGGAAACCGGGCCGACGGGAACGAACGTGAACGATTTGCGAGTTTTAGTGGTCGAGCGGCGCGACTGAGGGTCCGGTCGAAAATCAGTCCAAACACGCCGCGACGACGCGCAGCATCTCCTCGCCCCGCACCTCGTCGGCGAAGAGGGGAACGCGCTTGATGTCGTGGCCGCGGAACACGTCTTGGGCCTCCTGAAGCGCGCGCTGTTGCACCTGCCATCGCTGTTGGCAGAACTCGCAGGTCTCCAAATTCGGCGTGACGAACTGGCTCGAATCGACCGCGTCAGTCACGTCGGCGAGGTTCTCCATCACGCGATTGACGACGACCGTCCCCACTGGAATGTCGAACTCGTCGAGCTGCGAGAGCAGGCGCTTCGACTCGAAGACGCTCATCTCCTCGGGGATCATCACGACGCGGAAGTCGGTCCGCGAGGGGTCGCGGAGGGTCGTTCGAAGGCGCTCGATCTGACCCTTGAGCGCTTCGAGGTCGTCGATACCCTCCTCCGGGGCGCTCTCGCCGCCGAACACGCCCTTCACGCCGTCCATCATCCCCTGCAATCGCTGGCGGAGCGACACTATCCGCCCGACCACCGTGTCCATTATCTCGGGGAGTTCGAGCAGGCGGAGGGTGTGGCCCGTCGGCGCGGTGTCCACGACCACCCGGTCGAACCGGTCGTCGTCCAGAAATTCGATGAGTTTCTGCATCGCGGCGGCCTCGTCGGCCCCCGGCATCGCCCCGCCGAGCAGGGAGGCCATCGGCCCGTCGTCCTCGCCGCCGAGGAGCCCGCCGAGCGGACTCTCGCCATCGAGCGGGCCGTCGTCGCCGAACACCCCGGCCTGCTCTTCCAGCGCTGCGTCGGGGTCGATCTCCGCGGCGAAAAGCGGGACGTCCTCCCGGATCCGCGTCGCCTCCGCCGGAACGTCTCGCTCGAAGGTGTCGGACAGCGAGTGCGCCGGGTCGGTCGAGACGACGAGCGTTCGCGTCCCGTCGCGCGCGCTCGCCAACCCCGTCGCGGCGGCCATCGTCGTCTTGCCGACGCCGCCCTTGCCGCCGTAGAGGACGTACTCCGGGGCCTCCACGCCCGCAGGCACGTCCGCCTCGTCGATTCGCTCGACGGGTTCCACGTCGATTTGGCTCATGGCAGTGGATATCGGGCGCGGACACGTGTACCCGTCGATCTCTACGCGACTCCATTTGGAGGCGATGAAAAGTGGGCATACGGCGATGTCTCGTCTGTCTCGTCTCGGAAGGCTCCAGAACGACTTCGTGGTGATTCACCCCTTTCAGTCCCACTCGACCGCACCCGCCACCACGACGGCTGGCCGACCAGCCGCAGTAGACACACTTCCCTTCGCCGAGAAGCGCGCTATCTCGTCCGTTCCACATCCTGGCGGACTGAAAGGGCGAGGGGTGCGAGGCGCAGTGCGCCTCGATTACGAATGGTGCAACCGTGAGTGGGGTCGGCGAAGCACGAACCCCTAAGCACCGCAGGAGCGAACGAACGTGAGCGCTGAGGAGCGCAGGGCGGTTCGCGCGAGCATAGCACACGAGGGCTTTCTGAGAATCGAACGCTCCGCGAACGAAGTCGGCGATAAAAGCAACAAGTACGATGATTCCCGGAGAAGCTAACGCTCCAGCAACAGAGACGAGTCGCTATCGCGCGTACAGTTTCGATCCGACAAGGGCGGCCAGTCGCGTCCCCTCGTCCGGCGACACCGCGAGGTACGGTCGTTCGACCGGGCCGAACACGTCGACGACGCGACCCACAGTCTGTAAGCTCTCGTCCACCACCTCGGTGCCGAGGTCGGGGTACACCTCGCCCGGCGACCGGACGATGGCGAGACCCTGCGCGGTTCGAACGACCTGCCCGAGTCGGCGCATCAGTCGCGCATGGCCGACACATAGGCGGCGACGGCCTGAACGAGGTCGTTCTTCGAGGAGTCGTCCGCGTTCTTCACCAGCACGCGACCGCGCTCTTCCCATCCCTCGCGCGAGTAGGCTTTGTCGCGTTCGATGACGGTGTCGTACCCGACCTGCTGAACCGCGCGGGCGATCTCGTCCACCGTCGGCTCCTCGACGGCGGCGCGCTCGGGCACCCGCCGCCCCTCGCTCCGAGTCAACTCCGCGTCGAGATACGCGGGCCAGATGACTATTTCGACCATACTTCCTCTCCGTAGTCCCCCGTTAAACGCCTTTTCGTGTCGCTCGCGCCGAGTCCTCCCCGCCGAATCGTCTCACTCGCGCCGCGCGAGGAGGGCGGTTAACGCGAGCGCCACCAGCGCGGCGGGCGTCCCGAAGCCAGGTTGCCCGCCGGAACCGGTCGTGGTCGTCTTGTTCGCCGTCGTCGTTTCGGTCGTCTCCGTCGTCGTAGTCGTACTTGTCGCGTTCGCCTCCGCGTACGCTTCGGGGTGAAGCGTCTTCGCCAGTTTCGCGATGGGGTAGACGATACGCGGAGCGGGCTGGTTCAGATAGTTCTGATTCAGCGACACCGTCCGGTTCTCCTTCGCGGCGGGCGTGTCGCCGTACGCGTCGGGGATCTTCGTGCCCGGCGAGGCGACGAACCACTCCGGTTGCCGTCGAACGACGACCTCGCTGCTGATCTGTTTGTAGCTCTGGACTCCCGCTTTTGCGGCGACGTTCGTTCCGCCCGCCGTTTCGATGATGGTGTGGATGAACGTCCCCGTTCCGGCGGTGTAGCCGCCGCCCATAACGTACAGCACCTTCGGTCGGTCTTCGCCCTCGACCGCTTCACGGACGGTGCTGACGCGGTCTTTCATCCACGAGACGGTCTCCGCCGCCCCCTGACACTCGCCCGTCAACTGCCCGGTCAACTCGGTCTTCGCGTAGATATTTCGGAGCGACTTCGACTCGCGGAACTTGTAGACGGTCAGTCCCGCGTCACGGAGTTTCCGGACGGTCTGGTCGGAGACGACGTTCGGCGCGAGCACGAGGTCGGGTTCCAGTGCGACGACCTTCTCGGGCACGACGGTCGTCATCCCGGCCCCCGAGACGTTCTTCTTCACGCTCGCACCGTCGAGGTACATCGCGTACTTCGTGACGCCGACGACCTTCTCCTTCCCGCCGATCTCCCACATCGTTTGGGCGGCGCTCGGCGAGAGCGTGACGATCTTCTGTGGTTCCTTCTGAACCGTAACCTTGGTTCCCGTCGCGTCGGTCTTCGAAATCGGGAACGAACAGGCTTCCTGTGTCGCTTCGGCGACGCCGACAGCGTCGGCAGCACTAACGGAGTTATCAGTACCAGCAGCACCGACGGAGCCGAAAATCGCGGCGACGACGAGCATCGTCGACAGCAGTAGATATCTCATGACACTCGACACGTCGAGCGTATTCAATAAATATTTACCTAAAGCAACCAGACTTGGATACAGATGCGATATGGGACGCGCGTGACGACGTGGTGCGGGGGATTGACGGTAGCGTTGGTGGTCGTCGTGCTGGCGAGCGCCGCGACCGGCCCGACGTCCCTCTCGCCGGTCGTCGTGGCGAAGACACTGCTCAACGCGCTGGCGGTACCGACCGGGGTCCGACTCGCTCAGCAGACGCTGTCGATTCCCGGTGGTCTCTCGCTCGGCGTTCCGTTTCCGAACTTCTCGTACAACCCTCTCTTCTCCTTCGCGGTGCCGCGAACCGCGGAAGTCATCGTCACTCGCCTCAGAATGCCGCGAATCGCGCTGGCCGCGGTGGTCGGCTTCGCCCTCGCCACCGCGGGCGTCGTGATGCAGGGCTTCTTCCGAAATCCGATGGCCGACCCCTCCATCATCGGCGTCTCCTCGGGCGCGGCGGTCGGGGCGGTTGCGACCATCGCGTTCTCGATTTCGCTCCCCTTCGCGCTCCCGGCGTTCGCCTTCGTCGGCGCGATGGTCGCCGCCTTCGGCGTCTACCTGCTGGCGACGCAGGACGGGCGAACCCCGGTCGCCACGCTCCTGCTCTCCGGGGTCGCGGTGCAGACGCTCCTCGGCGCGGTCGTCTCCTTTCTCCTCCTTGAGAGCGGGGAGAGCCTGCGGGAAGCCGTCTTCTGGTTGATGGGCCACCTCCACTACGCCTCGTGGGGCAAGGTCGGCGTCGCGCTTCCCGTCTCGCTCCTGGGTTTCCTCGTCCTCGCCGCCTTCGCGCAGGAACTCAACGTCCTCCTGCTCGGCGAGGAGGACGCCCACAATCTCGGCGTCGAGGTCGAGCGAACCAAACGACTCCTCCTCGCCGTCGCTAGCGTGGTCACCGCCGCCGCGGTCGCGGTGTCGGGCGTCATCGGATTCGTCGGCCTCGTCGTGCCGCACGTGATGCGCCTGCTCGTCGGGCCCGACCACCGAATCCTGCTCCCGACCAGCGCGCTCGCCGGGGCCGTCTTCCTCGTGGCGACCGACACCGTCGCCCGCTCCGCGGCGGGCGCAGAGCAACTCCCGGTCGGCATCGTCACCGCCTTCCTCGGCGCGCCCTTCTTCCTCTACCTGCTCCGCAAACGGGAGGTGCACGCGCTGTGATTCGAATAGAGGATGTGGCGGTGTGGCTCGGAACCTCCCGCGTGCTCGACGGCGTTACCGCCACCGTCGAGGACGGGCAGTTCGTCGGACTCGTCGGGCCGAACGGTGCGGGGAAGACCACCCTGCTCCGGGCGATGAACGGCGTACTCTCGCCCGAGGAGGGACGCGTACTGGTCAACGGCGACGCCGTCTCGGACCTCTCCTCGAAGGCGGCCAGTCGCCGCGTGGCGACCGTCCCGCAGGACACGTCGCTCTCGTTCGACTTCGCCGTGCGCGACGTGGTCGCCATGGGTCGCAACCCGTATCGCTCGCGGTTCGGCGGTCGCGCGGATGAGAAAAAAGCGACCGAGACGGACGCGGACGCGGTCGAGCGCGCGATGGAGCGAACCGACGTGGTCGAGTTCGCCGACCGTCCGATCACCGCGGTAAGCGGCGGGGAGCGTCAGCGCGTCTTGCTCGCCCGCGCGTTGGCGCAGGACACCCCTACCCTCCTGCTCGACGAACCGACCGCGAGCCTCGACATCAACCATCAGGTGCGGACGTTCGAACTCGTCCGCGAACTGGTTCGAGAAGGGAAGACCGTCGTCGCGGCCATTCACGACCTGAACCTCGCCGCGCACTACTGCGACGAACTCCTGCTCCTCGATTCGGGGTCGGTGCTCTCGTCCGGCCCGCCGCCGGACGTGTTGGCCGAGGACACCCTCCGCGAGGCGTTCAACGCTCGGGCGGTCGTCTCCCGCCACCCCGTGACGGGGTCGACCTACGTGACCGCGCTTCCGGAACGGACGGCCCCCGCCCGCGAGGGGCGCGTCCACGTCGTCGGGGGCGGCGGAACCGTCTCGCGCCTGCTCTACTTGCTCTCGGCGGCGGGGTACGAGGTGTCCGTCGGCGTGTTGAACGAGGGCGACTCCGACCTCGAAACCGCCCGACTGCTCGGACTGGACGCGGTGGTCGAGGAACCCTTCGCGCCCATCGGCGCGAGCGCCCGGGAAGCGGTTGAAGCGCGAATCTGCGACGCGGACGTGACCGTGCTCGCGGACGTGGAGGTCGGTGCGGGCAATCTGGCGAACCTCGAAGCGGCCGGCGAAGCCGACTCGGTCGTCGTCGTCGAAGAGCGTCCCTTCGAGGAACGGAACTACGCCGGGAGCGACGCCGCGGCGCGCTATCGGTCGCTCTGCGAGCGTGGGACGGTCGTCTCGCCGGACGAACTGCTCTCGGCGGTCGAAGCGAGCGTCGGAGCGCACTCCTGACTCGGAGATTGTCAGGTCGCGTGTCGCTTGCGCACCAGTTCGAACAGATCAGCGCGGCGAACGTGCTGGCCGCGAGCATGACGATGGCCGCGATACCGACCGGAACCTAGGGTGCGATCACCGCTCTGACGCCAAGGAGAACGCCGGATGCCAAGGCCGTCATGAAGCGTTTCACGCCCGAGAGCGACACGAACCCTTGCGCGAGCGTCGGGTCGAGACTGACAATTCGGGACCAGACGACGTACAACGTCACCACGACGAAAAACGAGAGTACTGCGACACCGAGTAACAGTAAGAATGCGTCGAGTTCCTCGTCTGGTACGTCCGTTGAGTAGGAGCGCGGCACACGCCGATATAAATTTATCTGAAATCTAATATTTTCACGAGAGTAAAGAGGTGCAGCGTGGGAGTAACGGTACCCGAGATGAGAACTTTCGTGAGAGGGTTGGTGACACTTTGGAAGGAGGCCAACCTTCCGCCAGAGCCTCTGGCACCGTCGGATTACCTATACTCACGGCTGCACACTTGCGCGCCCGAGTCAGGAAGGGCGCATCCGAATATACGGACTTTGCTACCTTTGTTATACGCCAGCTAAACGTCCGGCGAAACGACCTTATGCAATGGCAAAGACTCCTGTCCATCGGGGTGTCGTTTTTATCAGCGTCGCGCTCGCACGGTACGTATGAACCTCGTCGACCAACCCGTCGTCGTGGTGGGGAGCGGGTTCGGGGGACTTTCGACGGCGTGCTACCTCGCCGAGGCGGGTGCGGATGTGACCGTACTGGAGAAGAACGACCAGCTCGGCGGGCGCGCCAGCCGCCTCTCCGTCGACGGTTTCCGGTTTGATATGGGTCCGTCGTGGTACCTCATGCCGGACGTGTTCGAGCGATTTTTCGCGCACTTCGACCGCTCGCCGGACGACTACTACCGGTTACAGCGACTCGAGCCGCACTACCGAATCTTTTTCAAGGGCGAGGAACCGCGCCCCTCGGGTCGTGCGAGCGGCCCTGAGACGCGAGCGGCCCGTAACCCGGTCGATATCCTCCCCGACATCGAACGGAACAAGGAGACGTTCGAGGCCTTCGAACCGGGCGCGGGCGTGGAACTCCAGCGGTATCTCGACCGGGCGGAGCGGAACTACGGCGTGGGGATGGAGTACTTCGTCTACACCGACCGCGCCCGCTTTCGAGATTACCTCTCGTGGGACGTGGCGAAGAACGCCCGCGGCCTGAACCTCCTCGGGTCGATGCAAGACCACGTCGAGAACTTCTTCGACCACCCGAAGCTCCAGCAGATCATGCAGTATACGCTCGTTTTCCTGGGCGGTTCCCCGAAGAACACGCCCGCCATCTACAACCTGATGAGTCACGTCGATTTCAATCTCGGCGTCTACTACCCGGAAGGCGGCCTCGGCGGCGTGGTGGACGGTATCGTCGAACTCGGCGAGGAGTTGGGCGTCGAGTTCCGAACCGACCGCGAGGTGACCGGCATCACCGGCCATGAGGGCGATTTCCTCGTCCACGGCGGGGAGGAAGCGACCGCCGCCGACCTCGTGGTGAGCGACGCCGACTACGCCCACACTGAGCAGGAACTCCTACCACCGGAAGCACGGCGATACAGCGCCGACTACTGGGAATCGCGCACCTACGCACCGTCGGCGTTCCTCATCTACCTCGGCGTCGAGGGCGACGTAGAACCGCTCGCCCACCACACGCTCGTCCTGCCGACCGACTGGAACGCCCACTTCGACCGGATATTCGAGACTCCCGCGTGGCCCGACGACCCGGCTTACTACCTCTGCGCGCCGAGCGAGACGGACGACGCCGTGGCTCCCGACGGGTGCAGCAACCTCTTCGTCCTCGTCCCCATCGCGCCCGGCCTGCCGGACGGCCCCGCCATCCGCGACCGATTCCGCGAGAAGATGTTGGACGATATCGCCGAGAACACCGGCGTCGAACTCCGCGACCGAATCGTCTTCGAGGAGCGGTTCTGCGTCTCGGAATTCGCCGAGCGATACAACAGCACGAAGGGAACCGCGCTCGGACTGGCACACACGCTCCGGCAGACCGGCCCCATGCGTCCCGGCCACCGCTCGCCGAAGGTCGACGGACTGTACTTCACGGGGTCGTACACCACGCCCGGAGTCGGCGTGCCGATGTGCCTCATCGGCGGGCAGCACGCCGCGGACGCCGTCGTCGAAGACCGGTGAACCGAAAGCATCCGACACGATGATTCGACAGCTGTTGAAACTGTCGCGCCCGCGGTTCTGGCTCTACCTCGCCGGGCCGGTGTTGGTAGGGGTCGCCTACGGAGCGTCTTCGGTCGACGAACTGCTCTCTTTCCCCGCGCTCGCGCTGTTTGCCTACTTCCTCGTCCCGGCAAACGTCTTCCTCTACGGCGTAAACGACATGTTCGACGCCGACGCGGACGAGGTGAATCCGAAGAAAGACGACCGCGAAGGCAGGTATCGCGGAAGCAGGGCGGTTCCGGTCGCGGTCGTCGTTTCCGCCCTGTTCGGACTCTCCCTCTTGCTCGTCACGCCGTCGGTCGCGTGGCCGTGGCTCCTCGCGTTTCTCGTCCTCGGAGCGGGATACTCCGCGCCGCCGCTGCGATTCAAGACGACGCCGTTCATTGATTCCGTCTCCAACGGTCTTTACGTCCTGCCGGGAGCCGCGGCCTACGCCGTGCTCGCGGGAAGCCGTCCACCCCTGCTCGCCGTCGCGGGCGGGTGGCTCTGGGCGATGGCGATGCACACCTTCTCCGCGATTCCCGATATCGACCCCGACCGTCGGGCGGAGATACGAACGACCGCGACGGTGCTCGGAGAGCGCGCAACGTTGGCCTACTGTGCAGTCTGCTGGCTCCTCGCGGCGGGCCTGTTCGCCCTCCTCGACCCCCGCGCAGGCGCGCTGTTGCTCGCCTACCCCGCCCTCGTCGCGACGTGGGTCGTCGGCGACGTGCGAATAGACCGCGCCTACTGGTGGTACCCGGCCATCAACGCCGCCGTCGGGATGGTGCTGACGCTCGGCGGTCTGTGGGGTGTCGTCCGTGGATAGACGCGACGCGGAAGTGAGGCTGTCGGAACTCGTCCGGAACAACCGGTTTACCATCGCCATCGTCTTCCCCCTAGTCGGTGCTCTACTGTTCGTGGCGGGCTACGAGGGGTGGCTTCCGGCGCGACTCGCACACGACCCGATTCTCATCCTCCTCGGGACGCTCGTGATGCGGTCGCCGCTCGTCGTCGGACTCGCGCCGCTCGTCGACCGCCGGGCGGGAATCGCGCTCCTCGCGCTGACGGCGTACACGTACGCGGTGGAGTTCGTCGGCGTGACCACCGGCTTTCCATACGGCGAGTTTCGCTACGGGCTCGAACTCGGCCCAACGCTGTTCAGGACGGTTCCGGCGGGCCTCCCCGTCTTCTTCTTCCCCCTCGTGCTGAACAGCTATCTGCTCTGTCTCCTCCTGCTTGGCCCCCGAGCGCGGTCGCGGCTCGTTCGATTCGTGGCCTCGCTCGCCGTCGTGCTGGTCATCGACCTCGTGTTAGACCCCGCCGCCGTCGCCCTCGGCTTCTGGACGTACGCCGAGGGTGGCACGTACTACGGCGTTCCCCTCTCGAACTACGCGGGGTGGCTGGGTAGCGGCGCGGTCGCGGTCGGACTGGTCGAACTCGGTTTCGACTGGCGCGCGCTCCGAGAGCGACTCGACCAGTGCGAGTTCATGCTGGACGATATGGTGAGCTTCGTCGTCCTCTGGGGCGCGATGAACGTCTACTTCACGAACTGGATTCCCGTCGCAGTCGCCTTCCTGCTGTTCGTCGGCCTCCGCAGGAGCGACCGGTTCGATTTCGCCGTCTTCCGGTCGTCCCGCGGAACGCCTCGCTAGCGCGTCGGCGTCCGCGAACTGGTTCCCGCACGTCGACCGGGCCTCTCGGAAATCGCGCTCACGGTTCGGAAGACGGTTTCCGGGTTGCGGCAGAACTGCCAGCGCCAGCGTGTTCGGGCGGCGACCCACGCCGTACGGACGAGACCGAGTTGCGGGGTCGCCGAGAGCACGTCGTACTCGCGCGCCCGGATGAGTCGGTGGTGTTCGGCATAGAGTACGGCGGCGAGCAGGACGGGAAACCGGCAGTCGGCGGGGAGGTACCGGATGCCCCTGACGCCGTGCCAGTACAGCGATTCGGCCCGGCGGAGTTCGTCGCGCATCGCGGCGGCGAACTCCGCGGAGAACTCCAACCGGTGAATCTGCTCGTCGGTGACGCCGTGGCGCGCGAGCGTCGTCCGAGGGAGATAGATTCGGTCGCGCTCTTCGATATCCTCGCGCACGTCGCGAATGAAGTTGGTCAACTGGAACGCCTCGCCCAGCGCGGTCGCATGCGGTCGAGCGCGCGCAGGGTCGGCGGCGCCCACGACCGCGAGCATCATCCGACCGACGGCCGCCGCCGACCCCCGCATGTACGCTTCCAGTTCGGCGTAGTCCTCGTAGCGCCCCTTTTCGATGTCCGTCGCCATCGCGTCCACGAACGACTCGATCTCCCGATCGGGGATGTCGTGTTCGTCCGCCATCTCGCGGAAGGCGACCAGAACCGGGTCGTCGGTCGGTTCCCGACCGAGCGCCCGCGCTCGAAGACGCTCTAGCGCCGCGTATTGGTCTTCGGGCGGGACGCCCGCCGCGTCGTCCACGACCTCGTCCGCCGTTCGGAAGAAGGCGTAGAGGACGTACGTCGGGTGTCGCACCCGCTTCGGGAGGAGTCGAGTTGCGACGTAGAACGTCCGTCCAGTTTGGCGATTGATCGCTTTGCTCGTTGCGAGTTGTCGTTCCGTGACCATTCGGAAACCCCCGCCCCCGGCGACGTTCCGTTCGAGTACGACGGTGTGTTCCATAAATCGTTTGCGCCAACAGATCGATTCGTGATTACTTCCGTCCGAAAAGCACCCCGAGGACGAACCCGACGACGAGGGTGACGCCGACGCGACGCGGGTTCGAGAACCGGACGAATCGCGTCTCGTCCGGCGTCAGTTCGAGCGCGCCGACCGGCGTCGCTCCGACGCCGCCGCCCATCCCGCCGCCGTCTTCGTCCCCTCCCCCCCGAACCCGTACCCGACGCTCGCCACGGGGACGACGGTTCTATCGCCGACCGACACCGGGTCGCCGTAAACGGTCTCGACGCTCGCGCGCTCGCCGAGTCGCTCGGCCAATGACTGAATTCGTTCGAAGTTCACCGTATCACCAGCCTCCGAGTACGCCGGACAGCGACAAGGGAGTTCGGGGCGACTCGTCGAATCGGCGAGTCGTCCCGCGCCGTTCGTTCGAGGAACTATAGTGACGTATATAGTACAATTAGCGACGCTTTTCGTGTCCCAGCAGTAGATTCGGGACGTGGCGCGTTCCGGTTCCGTCATGGTACGTCGAACCGTCATCCACCGTCCGCCAGCCAGTCCGCGCGCCACACAGTCTCCTCGCCTCATCGCTCGGTTCGACCCTGCAAGAGCAAGCCGACGCCGAGCAGCCAGCAGCCGACGCCGACGCCCAGAACTCCGAGCGAGAGCCTCCCCCCCGTTCCGCCGACCGCCGAACCCCCCGCCGCGACCGTCCGAACGAGAACGGAAACCGCGTCCGTCGTCGTCGCCGACGCGACGACGATATCCGCGATTCCGACGAGAACGACGGAGAGCGAGAGGACGAGCACCGCCGCTCCCGACGCCATCGAGAGCGTTCCGACGGTGTGGATGGTTCTGCTGTCGAGCACACGCTCGACAATCGATAGCACCTGACACACCATAGTATTATCCGAGAGAACGAGACGATTCGTTCGGGTAGTCGAGGCGGACGATCCGTCGGCTTCCGCGGCGCGGCAGGGTTCACACCCGCCCGCGCCGCGCCCGGACGTACCAGACCGCGAACCCGAGCGCGAGGATCAGCGCGCCGCCCGCGAAGAAGAGCAATCCCGGCGGGAGGCCAACGCCCGCTGTCCCCTCCGCGACCGTCAGCGTTACGGTCGTGGTCGCATCACCCACCGCCGTGGTGGTCTGATCTGCGACGGTTGTCGCCGTATCCGCGGTCGTTCGCGCCGTGTCTTCCATCGTTCCGCCGTCCGCGGGCGACTGCGTCGTGGCGGTCGCATCGCCGCTTCCCGCGCTACCGCTCGTCGTTCCTTGAGCGACGTCATCGCTGCCGCCCCCGTTCGACGACTTCCCGTCGCTGTTGGAGTCACCGCTCGTCAGTGTCAACCCGCCGGACGAGAGTCGCTGGACGACGAGGCTCGCCAGTCCGAGGACGCCGAGACCGCCGAGCAGGTTTCTGAGGGCGGATTTCAACCCAACGGTGTCCGACTCGTTTCCGGCGAAGAGCACGAGGGGTTCCGCGGCCGGGGCGTACACCTTCATCTCGCGGCCTTTGCTGGAGTAGATCATGTCCGCGACCTTGACGAGGTTTCCATCCTCCAGCTTTCCGAGGTGGTACTGGGCGTTCTGCAGGGACGTATCGACTCGCTCCGCAATGGTCGCGGGGGTCGCGGGTTCCTCGTAGAGGGCGGCGAGGATGTCCCGACCGGTCTGCGAGGAGAGCGCCGCGACGAGTTTGTCGGCGTCGTCGCTGTCGACGCCGACGACGCGAGGGTCGCGTTCTTCGTCCTCGACGGAGTCGAGGGAGGAGGGCGGGAAATCGACCATACCGTGACATTCCGGGGGACTACTATAACTCTGACCGACCCAGCGATACCCGGCGTTTTATTACGCCGGACTGAAAACCCACCTATCGTTAGCCGAGAACATATGGACGGGGAGGAGGATTCGCTGCGTACGCTCTTACAGATACTCGCAGAGCCGCGGCGACGCTACGCGCTGTATCATCTCCGCCGACGCGACCGGTCGACGGTGACGCGCATCGCGGACAACGTCGCGGGGTGGATGGCCGCGGGACAAGGCGAACCCCTCTCGGGGGAGACGCACGTCAGAATCTACACTGACCTCCACCATACCGACCTTCCGAAACTCGCTGCCGCCGACATCGTGAGATACCGCGGCGACGAGCAGGTCGAAGTCGCACGATTTCCGGAGGTGCTTCACGCCTTGCTCGACGTGACGCTCGAATTCGACGATGGGGCGACCTGAGCGACCGACGGTGCACGATTTAGTCCATCACTAATAAAGTCAACAGTCCGCGAAGATTCGCGGACGATGAGTCGGATGCAGCGGGCGCTATCGCTTATCGGTGTCGCGTTCTTCGTGGCCGGTATCGTCGTCACGGTCGGCGTGGTCGACCTGCCGACCCCCGGCGTGCAGTCGCAGTCGTCCGATTCTCTCCCTACGACCGTCGTGGACGATGGCGCTAGCGGTTCCGACGGCGCGGTCGGCACGGAAGACCGGCCCGGCGCGAGCGCAGCCGAAGCGAGTGGCGAGGAAGACGAGCGAGACGAAGACGAGCGAAAACAAGAGCGGGAAGAGCGGAAAGAGCGGGCAGAAGAGGACGAGAGAGACGAGAAGGACGGGAAGGACGAGAAAAAGCAAGAAGAAAAAGAGAAGGAAGACGAGAAGAAAGACCGGGAGGAGCACGAAGACGGACACGGAAAAGACGAGTCGGGCGAGGACGAAAACGACGGAAATCGGGGACTCGGAAACGGGTGACGGCCCCGCTATCCACCCCACTCGCCGCGCATGTCGCCGCCGATCCGTTCGCGCCACAACTCGAACTCGTCGTTGCACGGCTGATTCTCCCTGATGTGTACGATGAATCCCCAACTGCCGTCGTCGAGGGGGGCATCGCAGAACGGACAGCGTTTCGGATTGTTCCACTGGAAGTCGTCCCCGCGGGCGAGGCTTGGCTCGACATACCATGACATAAGGTAGCATACTGTAAAATTTTCTGGGAAGTGATAGACATTTGGATTTGTTTTTAGGTATTTAGTGCATATATATCCACGAATACTCCTATTTTAGTGAATATTTCCACCCCTGACGACTCCGACGCGCCGGTCGGCGGATTGAAGGGTCGCTTCCGCCTCGATACCCGTATGAAAGCGTTCGCTCCGGGTAGCGTTACGGCGGTGTTCGCGCCGGCGGAGTCGGGAGACGGGTCGAAAGGTGCGAGCATGGCCATCGAGAACGGCGTCGTCGCCGACGTGCGGGCCGCGGCTCAAACCGAGGTATTCCTCGACGGCGACGCCACTGACTTCGAACCGGTCGAAGGCGTACTCGACGGACTCGGCGTCGCGGCGCGCGTCGAACTCGACGCCTCCGTCCCCGTCGGTTGCGGGTTCGGCGCGAGCGGCGCGGCGACCCTGGCGACCGCGCTCGCGGCGAACGAGTCGTTCGAACTCGGACTTTCGCGGGACGAACTCGTGCAGGCCTCGCACGTCGCGGAAGTCGAGGCGGGCACCGGCCTCGGCGACGTGTTCATCCAGTCGGCGGGCGGGCTGCTGATGGACGACGGGTCGGGTCGCAGGCGGTGGGAGCCGACCGACGCCGTCGAGTACGTCTCTTTCGGCGGCGTGGCGACGAGCGACGCCCTCGGCGACGACGAACTCATGGCCAGAGTCGAGACGGTCGGCGGGCGAGTCCTCGATTTGCTTCCCGAGGAGCCGTCGCTCGAACGGCTGACCCGCGATTCGTGGACGTTCGCCCGCGAGATCGGACTGCCGACGGACAGGATTCGGGAGACGGTAGCGGAAGTCGAATCCGCCGGCGGCGCGGCGAGCATGGCGATGCTCGGCGAGACGGTGTTCGCTGTCGGCGTCGAGGACGTCCTTCCTCACAGGACGAGTATCTCGTTCGATGGTTCTACCGTCCTGTAACTACGCAACTTCTTATAGGAAGACGGCCCTCGAATTACCGTATGGAGTACGAAATCACAAACGGGTCGAGCAACGCGGTTCTCACGGCCACGCTCGACGAGGGGAGACCATCGAAGCGAAGACGGGCGCGATGGTCAGTCGGAGCGCGAGTATGAACACCGAAGCGCGGGTCGGCGGGGGCGACGGTCTCAAGGGGATGCTCTCGCGGGCCATCAGCGACGAGCGCGAGATGGTGTCGAACACGTTCACGGCGGGCGTCGACGAGGCACACGTCACGCTTGCGCCGGACGCGCCCGACGACGTCGTCGCAATCGACCTCGCGGAGACCGGCCGCATCAAAGCCCAATCGGGGTCGCCGCTGGCGTGGACGCCCGAAGTGGAACACGAGACCGCACTCAACGACGCGCGGAACTTCTTCTCGTCCAACGAGCTAACCGTCCTCGCCATGACGGGCGACGGTATCGCGTTCCTCTCGTCGTAAGGGTCGATCTACAGCGTCGACATCGTGGACGACGACCCGCTCATCGTGGACGAAGACCACCTCGTCGCGTGGACGGACGGTCTCGACCTCACGCGCGAACGCGACGGCGGCATTAAATCCTCCGTACTCGGCGGAGAGGGGCGGATCACGCGGTTCTTCGGCGCGAGAACCGTCTGGCTCCAGACGCGCAACCCACTCGTATTCGCGAACGCGCTCTCGACCGATAACTGACGGGTCGGTCGCCGTCGGTTTTTTGCCGTTCGGCGGACTGTCTCTATCGGTACCATGTCCGACTCGGCGACCGGCGCCGACCGCGCCGCGGATCAGCGACGACGGGAGTCGAGCCATCACGAGCGGAGTCGCTGGCCCTTTGTCGCCGCGGTCGGCGCCGGAACGCTGTACGGCGGCGGCGCACTCGCGCTCTTGGGTCGGGCGACCGACGTGTTCCCCACGGTTCTCGGTATCGCCATCGCGGTCGTCGGGTTCGGGGTGTTCGTCGCGGGACTCGCTGGGTGGCTCGATTCGGCCTACGTTCGAGGGTATTGGCGCGAGCGAGCGGACGCCCGGAAACGACGGTCGTATCGGGCGACGATGGTGTTGTTCCTGCTCACCGATTTGGCGACGTTCGGCGCGGGATTCGCGTACTACTTCTTCATCCGCGTCGGCGGGTGGCCGCCGGGCGACCTCCCGCACCTCTTGAGTTCGCTCGTCCTCGTCAACACGCTCATCCTCGTGCTCAGCAGTTTCACGCTCCACTTCGCGCACGGCGCGCTGGAAGACGAGCGCCGGGGGCGGTTTCTCGCGCTCCTCGGACTCACGGTGGCGCTCGGCGTCGCGTTCGTCGCGGGGCAGGTCGTCGAGTACTACGAATTCGTCGTGGGGGACGGGTTCACCTTGTCGACCGGAATCTTCGGAAGCGCCTTCTTCGGTCTGACCGGTCTGCACGGCCTCCACGTCACGCTCGGCGTGGTGTTGCTCGGTATCGTCCTCGGACGTGCGCTGCGCGGGCAGTACGACGCCGAGCGGGACACCTCGGTCACCACCGTCTCGATGTACTGGCACTTCGTGGACGCCGTCTGGCTCTTCCTCGTCGTCGTGCTGTATGCCGGGGCGGCAATCGCCGGGTAGGTCGTTCACCGTGGCGGCCGCCGCGTTCGCTCCTCCCGTTCGAGCACCATCCGGTAGAGCGGCGGCGTGAGGATGCCCAGAACGCCGAGAAGTATCGACACCACGCCGAGCGGGAAGAGCAAGGGATCGACGGAGAGACACGAGTTCGTCGAGGCGACGGTCGCGTAGCGCACCGTCCCGCCGTCCGAGACGAGGATGCCGCGGCGGAACGCCCGGCGGTGGACGAAGCGCCCCCGAACCTCGGCCTCCCCTCGCGTGCTTCGAACCGCCTCCTCGAACGCGCGCCGTTCCGCCGGGGCCAGTTCGGAAACGTCGAAGCGGCGCAGCGTCGGCCCGGCCTGCGGGTTCGTGTACTGCTCCGACTGGCCGGGCGGATAGACGACGATGGTCGACTCCCCACACAGCCCCAGTTCCGCCTGCACCGCGGCGTAGCCGCCGAGGATGCCGCCGGCGATGCCGACCGCGACGAGGAGCGTCCCGAGGAACGGCGCGCCGTAGATCAGCAGCGTCGAAGCGGTCGGTCGGTCGTCCCGAATCGGTTCGGAAGAACGCTCGTCACCGCTCATCGTTCGACCCGCCAGCGCGCCCCGACGTACTCGAACGTGACAGACAGGCCGACCCCGTAGAACCAGTGGGCGATGAGGACGAACACGAGGTAGCCGAGGAGCTGGAGCCCGGTCTGGCCGGTGTAGAACGCCAGCCCGAATCCGACCGAGATTATCGTCGCGTACGCGATGCCCGTGACGATCCGCGGGCGGCCCGGGAGGAACTCCGCCAGCGTGGCGAACAGGAGCGCCCACGTCGTCATCCCGCCGACGAGAAAGAGGAGGTAGCCGAGGGTGACGCCCCGCATCCCGACGAGTTCCGCGAGTTCGGAGAACGACGAGAGGTCGAACACCCCCAGAATCGTCGCCGTGAACAGGACGCCCGACATGAGCATGGTTCCGACTAATCCGCCGGTCGCGGCGGCGGCGGCGATGCGCGGTATCGTTGTAAGAAGCGGTTCCACGCTCCGGAGGATGGTCGGACTCCCCTCACCGGGGACGGTCGTCGAGGACGGGCGCGTCACCTCGGGTTCCGTCGGTTCGATGTCGTACCGCTCCTCCAGTCGCCGCTCGAACCACTGCCACTCGCGGGTGAACTGCCGGGTGCGCTTCAGCCCCCACACGTCCGCGGTTCGTACCGGTTCCCCGCTCCAGTACGACCAGAGCATGTTGTACAGCCAGAGGAGGACGCTGAGACCAATGAGGAACGCGCCGACGGTCGCAACCCGCTGGGGCGGTGCGAACTCGGGCGGATAGACGGCGTACCGCCGCGGCAGGTGCAGCAAGCCCATGGCGATGAGCGTCCCGAACGTCACAACCGACCCGAAGACGAGCAGCACCGACTGGAACAGCGCGAGCTGGCGGTCGTACATCCGCCCCGTCAGGATGGGGTACCAGAAGTAGCTGGCCGCGACCATCGTGTACGGGATGATGCCCATGACGATCATGTGGAAGTGGCCGACGACGTAGTACGTCCCGTGGTAGACGATGTCGATGGGAATCGTGGCGAGGAACACGCCCGTCACGCCGCCGACGACGAACGTCCCGATGCTGGCGATGCACAGCACCATCGGCGCGGTCAGCCGGACGCTCCCCGACCAGATGGTCGTTATCCAGTTGAACGTCTTGATCGCGCTCGGCACCGCGATGGCGATGGAGACGGCCATGAAGCTCGCCCGCAGACGCGGGTCGAGGCCGGTGACGAACATGTGGTGGGCCCAGACGCCGAAGGAGAGCACGCCGATGGCCAGCGTCGAGTAGACGATGTACTTGAACCCGAACAGCTTCCGCCCCACGAATTTCGGGAGGATGAAACTCATCAATCCCGTGGCGGGCAGGAAGATGATGTACACCTCGGGGTGGCCGAAGAACCAGAAGAGGTGTTGCCAGAGGATGGGGTCGCCACCTACCGGAGCGTAGAACATCGTGCCGAAGTTGCGGTCGAGAAGAAGCATGATGAGCGCGCTTCCAAGGAGCGGGAACGCGAAGAGGACGAGACCGCTCGTCGTGAGGATTGTCCACGAGAAGATGTCGAGGTTCGACCAGTCGACGTTCGGTCCGCGTTCGTAGAGTATCGTTGCGATGAAGTTGATGGCGCCGATGGTCGTGGCGATGCCGGAGAGATGCAGGCCCAGAAGGAGGAAATCTATCTGCGGGTTCACCGTCTGCACCGAGAGCGGCGTGTACAGCGTCCAGCCGAGTTCGGGGTCGTGGAGCGTCCAGAAGAATCGACGGACGTCGCCGTGAAACCCGAGCAGGCCGAGTATCTGCCCGAGTATCTGGGCGGGGAGGCCACCGCGGACGAGGAAGAGCGAGGGAGGGAGGAGCCAGAAGCCGATGGCGTTCAGCCGCGGGAACGCCATGTCGTCGGCCTCGAGCAGCAGCGGGACGAAGTAGTTCGCGATGCCGAAGAACACCGGCGTCACGAAGAAAAAGAGCATCATGAGACCGTGGGCGGTGAAGAGGGCGTTGTAGGTTTCGGCCGACCAGATGTCGGCGGAGGGGGTGAGGAGTTCGGTTCGCATCATCATGGCGTCGGTGCCGCCCCAGAGCGCCGCGAAGGTGCCGAAGACGATGTACAGTATCCCGACCTCCCGGTGGTCGGTCGTCGTCGTCCAGCGAGCTACCGACTCCCTGAGCGTCCCGATATCGACGCCGAACTCGCGCCGCGACCGATACCCGCCGTCCGGTTCCGCGCCGTTCCGGCGGGACAGCCACGCGACGAACCAACACCCCCCGAGCACCAACCCGAGAGCGACCAGTTCGACCACCGGTCGGTTCACCGTCGAAGTCCCCCGTTGCGTCCGCTCGCTCCCCACCCCGCAGACATGCGTGTTCCGTGTCGGCACCGATTACGATAAATCCGGAGGCCGATTCGGGATGGTCGATTCGAGCGAAGCGATTCGACGAGCGGTATCCGAGCTGATATCTCACTCCGCCCGCGATAGCTATATTGACCCGACCGTTGACTCGGGAACGATGCGACTTCGTCGCGCGGGGGTGTTCGCCTGCCTTTTGGCTGCGGTCGGAATCGTCGCCGTCGCTCCAGCGGCGGCCCAATCGGTCAACAAACGGCTCATCGAGCAGTTGAACTATCAACTGCTCTACGTGGCGATTCCGCTGACGCTCTTCGTTGAGGTCATCCTCATCTACGCGGTCGTCCGGTTCAGGGACAACGACGACCCGCTTCCGACGGCGGAAGACCCGCCCCTCGAAATCACGTGGACCATCGCCACCGCCATCATCCTCCTGTTCGTCGGTCTCGCGGCGTACACGGTGCTCGCCAGCCCGTACATCACGCCGGAGCAGCCGACCGATTCGTCCCAGTCCGCCGGTAACGCCAACTCGTCCGATGCGGTGACGGTTCGCGGCCTCGCCTACCAGTGGGGGTGGCAGTTTAGCTATCCCGGCACTAACACGACGACGCAGAACGAACTCGTCATCCCTGCGAACACCGACATCTATGTCCGGATGACCTCGGCGGACGTCATCCACTCATTGTTCGTCCCGAAACTCGGCGTCAAGCAGGACGTGTTCCCGCGTCGAACGACGGTCATCCACACGCGCGTCTTCGAACCCGGAGCGTACCGCGGCTACTGCACGGAGTTCTGCGGCTCGGGACACGCGCGGATGCGAACGACCGTCAGGGTGCTGCCGGAAGACGAGTATCGGCGGTGGCTTCGAGGGAACGCGAGCGCGGGGAACGGAACCGCGACGAACGCGACCGCCGCGAACGCACCGTCGTAACGAACGATGTCGGTTCGCCCGTCCCGGTCGCTTCGTCCGCCCAGGTCGGTCTTCTGCCCGAGTCGTTTCACCGGAAAGTCGCGTCTTCCGTGTCGTTCCGCGGCGGGTCGCTCCGCTGGCGAGTCGACGGTCGATAAAAATCGGTCGAAACGAGGAACGGGAACCAGGAACCGGCGGTTAGCTACTGCCGGAGAGCTGGACGTCGTCCACGGTCACACCGACGTCTTGGACGGTGATATCGATGCGGCAGATCTCGTACGTCTCGCCGTTTATCGATACCGTCAGTCCGTCGATGGTCGTCTGCGACTCCTCGACGGTGTACGTCTGGTCTTGGATGGTGGTGTTCGGGAGTCCCGGCCCTTTGAGCTGGGTATCTTCGATGGTTATCGTCGCGTCGCTGATGGTAATCTCTTGACTGCCGATCTCGTGGACGCCATCGTCGGAGGACTGCCCGTCCGCGAGAGCGACGGTCGTACCGCCGCCGATGAGCAGCACACTTACGAGGAGGGTCGCCACGAGTTTTCGGGATAGTGGTCGCATGGTACGGTCGTCCATTTGGAGGCCAAGGGAAAAAACGGGGGTGATGGTTGGGAGGCGTTCTACTCGATTGAAGGAAGTTCATTTCGTCCAAATTTGAGATGAACAATCGCTCTAAAATCGTTGGAATCGTTCATCGAGATTCTGATGTGGTTTTCGAAGCGGCGAAAATAACCCGTCGTTCGGCGTATCGGTAGAACCGTGCACGATCGCCTAGGCGAACCCAAACGCGGGCTAAGCGAAGCCTGTCGTTCACCGTCGAGGCTTCCGCGCCGTCTCGCTACTCCACGTCCTTCCAATCTCCTGGCTCCTCGCCGTAGAACTCCCCCTTGGCCTCCCGCTCCTGCGGCCAGAACGTGAGTACCGTCACGACGAGATAGAAGACGCCGACGGCGGCGACGACGATTTCGCCCGAAACGCCCGGCACGGACGCCGTATTGTTCCACGTCTCGTTCGGAACGAACACGGTTATCCGGAACAGCCACGCCACCCCGAGCAGCACGAACAGCAGGAAGTAGACGCGCTTGAGTCGCCGGGAGAGCGCTTCTCGATACGAGACCTTGAGCATCGGCCTCCGGAGGTCGTCGCCCAGTTCTGTCCGCCAATCGTCCATGGGCGCACCGACTGGGTCGAGCACGTTCGCGTACACGTTCTCCTCGATGAGTCGGACGCGGGCGCGGACGGCGTCGTACGCTCGGTACCGGCGGACGTCGAACAGCACGAACATCGAGATGGCGACCATCCCGATGAGCAGGAGGTACGGGGACGAATCCGCGCTCTCGAACGCCAGCGCGAGAACTGCGGTGACAACGGCGATGGCCCAATCGACCGTGAGGTCGAGCCTGTCGAGGAACTTCCCCGCCTGCGACACCTCCCCGCGATAGAAGTGGGGCATCATGGAGAGAAACTCCTCGTGGTCGTACGCGGCTCTTTCGGCGACCTCCCGCGCCTCTGCGTCCGTCGGGTCGAAGTCTCTCGTGTCGTCCGTCATCGAAGACCGTAGTCGTCCAATGGGGATAACATCACGTCTCGGTTACAGTTCTCGGCAGCCCGTAGCAAACGAAAATCCGGCGGCTGGGTCGTCAGTCGTCGGCCTGCCCCCCGAGTTCGAACCGCTGTACCTTCCCGCTCGTCGTTCGCGGAAGCGTCCGCACGAACTCGATCTCGCGGGGGTGTTTGTACGCCGCCATCGTCTCAAGACAGTGTTCTCGAAGTCGGTCGGCGTCCGGGGACGACCCCGCCGTCGGGACGACGTAGGCTTTCACCGTCTCGCCCCGGCGGTCGTCCGGGACGCCGATCACAGCGGCGTCCGCGACGTCGGGGTGGTGGTGAAGCACCTCCTCGACCTCTCGGGGGTAGACGTTGTACCCCGCGGTGAGGATGAGGTCGGACTTGCGCCCGAGCACTTCGTAGTAGTTGTCGTCGTCCCGGCGGACCACGTCGCCCGTCCGGAAGTAGCCGTCGTCGGTGAACGCCGCGGCGGTCTCGTCCGGTCGGTCGTGATAGCCCGCCATGACGTGCGGGCCGCGCACGAGGAGTTCGCCCGCTTCGCCGGTCGGAACTTCGTTCCCGTCGTCGACGACCTTGCAGTCGGTCGCGCGGAACGGCTGGCCGATGGTACCGCGACGCGGGCCGAAAGTGGCGTTGATTCCGGCGTGGGTTCCCCCGCCGGTCTCGGTCAGGCCGTACGCCTCGAACAGTTCGACGCCCGCGCCCGCCTCGAATCGCTCCTGCACCGCGGTCGGCATCGTCGTGCCGCCCTCCATCGATTCCTGCAGACTCGACAGGTCGTACTCGCCGAACGAGTCGTGTTCGATGATATCGACGTACATCGCGGCGACGGCCCCGAACTTCGTGATGCGCTTCGACTCGATGGTCGCCATCGCGTCCTCCGGATTCCAGGATTCGGGGTCGCGGAGGTGGACGGTCGCACCGCGAACGAGGGGTTGCCACGTCCGGTTGACGAACCCGGCGATGTGCGATAGCGGGAGCACCGACAGGAACCGCTCTTCCTCGGCGTCGAGGGCGGTTCGCTCGAAGCCGACGAACGACTGCGCCCGGAGGTTTCGGTGGGTGAGCAGGACGCCCTTCGGCTCCCCCGTCGTGCCGCTGGTGTAGGGCTGCATCGCGACGTCGTCGTCCAACCGGTCGGCGACGAAAGGGTCGTCGTCCACCGCCTCGAACGGGACGAACCGCCCGGCGTCGTCACCGTCGTCGCGCCCGCGCCACTCGTCCCAATCATCGCCACACCCGATGATGATCGGATCGGCGTCGATGCCGTCCACCGCAGCCTCGGCCGTCCCTCGAAGGGAGTCGTCGGTCACGATGGCTGCGACGTCGGCGTCGTCGAATCGGTAGGCGGCTTCCCGGGTTCGGTACTGCGGATTCATCGGGATGAACGGCGTACCCGCCTTGAGCGCGCCGAGCGCGGCGACGACGAACGCGGGGCAGTTGGGGAGGAAGAGAGCGATACGGTCGTCGGGTTTCAGGGAGAGCGCACGGAGACCTCCGGCGAACCGTGCGGAGCGGTCGCGGAGTTCGCCGTGCGTGTACGTCTCCTCGTCCATTTCAAGCGCGAGCTTTCGGAAATGCGTCTCCGCGGTTTCGTCGTACAGTCGTGCGACGTTCCCCGTGCGTGCCGCGGCTGAAAACGCGTCGGCCTCCATGCGGACATCGGCGTGACCGGTCGGGAAAAGTGTGACAAACCGTTCATCGAGGACAGAGTCGGACTATCCGGTTAACACGAGTCTTCGCGGACGATAGGCGTGACGTACCCGTCGCTCGTCGGTTCGCAGGGGCGATATCCGCACCGCCTACGCGCGCGAACGACCATCGCGATTTACGTTTTCCGCGGGCGTCCGTCCGGCGATGGCCGACAGAACTGGGGAGTACGGGACGTCGTCCGCGGGCGATCCGTATCGGGTTCGGCAGTACGAGCCCGGCGACCGGCGCGGCGTACTGGCGCTGTATGAGACGGTGTTCGGCGACCGTCGCGGTCGCGGCGACTGGTTCGACTGGAAGTTCGTCGAGAATCCGTATCGGGTGCGGGTGCCGATCTGCGTCGCGGAGCGCGACGGGCGGATCGTCGGCGCTCGCCCGAGCCTTCCGCTGCCGCTGTCCGTCGGCGGCCGACGGGAGATCGCGCTCGTGCAGGTCGATCCGATGGTGCATCCCGACCATCGCAGACGGGGGTTGTTCACCCGGATGGCCGAACACGTCTACGACTACTACGGCCCGCGAGAGCCGTCCGTCGTCGTCGGCTTTCCGAACGAAGCCGTGAAAGCCGGACTCGAAAAGATGGCCGAGAAGCTCGCGCTCGACGACGGCATCATGGCGGCGTTCACCGAGTTCTACCGCGTGCAGAACCCCGCGGCGTTGTCGAACGCGCCGCTGGCGGGCGCGGCGTCGCCGGGCCTCCGAACCTACCTCGCGGCCCGCGACCGAACGACGCCGAGGGCGCCCGACGGGGAACTCGACCGCTACGTCGGCGTCCCGCAGACGCGCCTCGCGGAGATAGCGGCCGGCCAGCCCACCCCCCGCGTTCACGCGGTGCGCGACGAGCAGTTCTTCGGGTGGCGCTACGACAATCCGCGGTACGACTACGCGACCTACGTCTTTCGAGGAGAGGGCGGCCCGGTCGCCATCGTCGTCGGCGAGCAGGAGAACACGGACGAGCATATCGTTCACCTCTCGGACGTGCTCCCGGTCGCAGACGGGGAGACGCGGACGAGGGCGCTCTCCGCGATCCTCGGCGCGGTTCTCGAGGAGCATCGGGACGCCGACGTGGTCGCGGCGGCGGGGACGACGCTTCCGCGGTCGGTGCTCGCTCGGCACGGCTTCCTCGGCACCGACAGACTGCCAATGTCGCGGTTCGCGTCGGCGTACTGGTTCTCGGCCCGTCCGCTGGGTGGTTCGGGCGGCGAGTGGGTGGTGAACGGGCAAGCGTTGGCGGACGAGGAGAGTTGGAACTTGTCGTTCTGCGAGTTGGAAGTTGGGTGAGTCGTGAGGGTGGCCTTCGCCGAAATTTCGAAGGACGTTCGACCGCGTCCCGCGCCGACCGCGGTGACGACGAGGAGGAGCACCGACCGCGCGGTTTCGAGGAGGTGCCACGCCCACTCCCTCGGGCGGTGGAACGGCGAGAAGTTGTCCACTTTCTCGGACGTGTAGTGGTGGATTTCGAGGAACGTGGCTCGAATCCCCGCGACCGCCGCGTCCGGCGACCAGACGAGAACGAGGGGAAGATACGCCAGCACGCCCGTCACCGAACCGGCGACGAAGCCGCTCACCCACCGACCCAGCGAGGGCGCTTGTCGCCAACCGTCGTACAGCAGAACGGGAATCGCGAGGACGGAAAACTGCGAGAACAGAACCGCGATGGCCGCGAACACGCCTCGTCTGACCGCGCCGCGGCCGAGCGAGCGCTAGGGGCGTACCGTGCCGCCACAGTACGGGATGGCGAGCGTCTTACGACTCCATTCGACCGCCGGGGTAGTACGGCGATGGCGTCCAGTGAACGTAACCAAAGACGGCGCTGTATCCCCGCCCCACTCCACTCCTTTCAGTCGCTCCGTGGAGGACGAGACTTAGCGCCTGTATTCAGCTAATCGAGGGGCACGTACGGCAGCATCGCCAGCTCGTCGGCGGAGTAGTCGAGCGCCTCCGCCTGCGAGACGTCCTCGGGCGTGATCAGGTCGATGAGCAACGGCGCGTCGTCGACGGCACCGGCCGTGGCGCCATCGAACCTGTGACCTCTGGCCGCTTCTTGAACCGGGCGGAACGTCCCGTACTCTTCCGACCCCACGCCTGCGACGATCTCCAGATTCGCAGGATCGGTCCCGCTGAAGGCGTCGCGGTCGATGTCCAAGGTAACTGTTCCGGCGTCGAAGTCGACAGCGGGCCGTGGAGAGATGGTACTGCCGCTCTCGTCGGTCAGAGCCGAACCGCCCGCATCGACGGCACCCATGGTCCACCCGGTAATGTACAGGCGGTAGTGCCAGGGCCGCTCGAAGGAGACGTTCGCTCCGAGGTCGTCGAGGCTTTCGGTCGCGCCCCCGCTCGCGCTGGGGTCGCGCAGCCACAGCACGAACATGTGTGGCGAGAAGCGACCGCCCCATACGTCGTAGAGGGTCTTGACCTCGAACGTGAACCGGGCGAGACTGGGCGTCTGCGCGACGGTGACCGACGTCAGGTCGAACGCCCCGTCACGGTAGGCGTCGGCGGTCGGGTAGGTGTACTCGCCGGGACCGTAGTCGTCACCAAGCGGATCGTCGATGGTCGCGACGGTCTCGGGCGGGGTGACCGTCACGGTTTCGGTCGCCAGGGTCTCCTCATCGGTCGTCTGGACGGTTACTTCGTAGGTACCTGGTTCGTCGAGTGCGTAGGAGAGTTCGTCGGTCGCGTCCGATGTGTTGGGTGGGAACCGGACGTTCGAGATGCTGACGACCCTACCATCGACGACCAACTCGACCGTGGTTCCACCGATATAGTCGCCGTCGTTCGACCCCGTTGCCGTGATGAACGGCTCTCGGATGAACGTCTCGCTGTCGATCGTCACCTCGACGTCCTGCTCGGGCCGCTGGTACTCCGGCAGCTCGTGAATCTCTCGCCCGCGCGCCCGTCGGAGTCGGACTGCAGTGCCGCCGCTCCCGACCATCGAGGCCAACAGCGTCGTGCTCGGGGTTACGATCGCCTCGTCGATGCGGACCGGTTCGAGGTTCTCGTCGTAACTCGCGTCGATCCCGTCCGAGTAGATCTCGGCGACGTACTTCGGTCTGTTGCCGTTCCTGTGTTTCCGCCCCCGCTTGGACTGGGGGACTGAGGAACTCGAGATCGATGTCGAGGGCGCGACCGCCCTCGTCGGTCATCGCGCCGAGGTACCACGCGTCGTCCTTCTGCCGAGCTGTGACCACGTACTCGCCGATGGCCGAGTCGAGGACACGGGTGTCCTCCCAACCTCCGGCAGGGACGTCCTCGATGAACTTGAAGGCGTCGATGGTCGGGCCGCGAATCGGCGCGGTTTCCGGATCGGGCATCGGCTCGCCGGGTGCGGTGAGCGCGACCGAATCGAGGTTGAACCCGCCGGTGTCGTCATCGGCCAGCAGGACGCCCACGGTCTCGGTGTCAGCTTCGAGCGTCACGGTCGCCGAGACCGAGTTCCAGACGTCCCAGTAGTCGGTCGGCGGGAGCGTAATCTGGGCAACGGCCGATCCGTCGACCGTGACGGTCGCCGTCCGCGGTTCGTCGGCCGGGACGGCGTTGTTCTCTTCGTCGCTGGCGTACCGCAGGTGCAGGTCGTACTCGCCGGCCGCTGCGTCTTCGACCGTCCATGTGACCGTCGAGCCCGTACTGACGCTGTTAGGGTCCACCTCGAGATACCGCTCGCCCTGGGCGTTGGCCCAGCTCGAAGCCGCATTGAAACCGTCGTTGTCGCCGAACTCGGCTTGGGCGACCTCGCCAACGGAGACGGTCGATGGCCGATCGGCCAAGTAGGAGCTCGGCAAGCCGGCGACCATTTGGAGGCCGCTGAAGTAGTTCGGGTACATCGCTAGCTGCTTCGCTCGCGTCGTCTCGACGCCGCCCGACCCGGAGTCCATGTCGAAGATGCCGGGGGTGAACTCGACGGGACCACCGAGCATCCGCGTGAACGGGAATGTGACGTGATGAGATGGAGAAATCTTGCCGAAAGAGTCGTACTCCTATCCGTACACGCCCTCGCGGGTCATCAGGTTGGGATAGGACCGGCGTCGTCCCGTGGGGTGAATCGGCTCGTGCACTTCCAGCATCTGGTGGTTGGCTGCGGCCGTCCGAGCCACGAGATGATGGTGGTTGACGAGAACCTGATTGTGGTGGTTGTGCCCCTCGCCGGCGAGGTTACCATCGTCGTTGACGTACCCGGTCTTGATCGTGCGGATGCCGATGTCGTCGTACAGCGGGTAGGCCTCGTCGAGTTGGGACTCGTAGTTCCGGAAGCCGCCCGCGGTCTCGTTGTGCATCGTCATCTGGGTCGGCGGGTCGAGGCTCGGCCCGTAGCTCGTCACCTCCTGCAGATCGAAGTCCGGGTACGGTTCGGTGAAGTCGAACGCCCCGCCGCCACCGGCGGGGTAGCTCGACCAGCCCTTGTTCCATCCCTCGACGAGGACGCCCGGGATGTCGTGCTCGCTCGCGAAGTCCATGTACTGCTTCACGCGGCCGGTCTGGGCACCGTGATTACCGGTCTGCATCCCTCGGTACTCCCAATCGGCGCGGCCGGTGATCATCAGCCACCACACGCCGATGAACTTCTGTGGCTCGATCCAGTCGACGCCCTGCGGGAACTCCGCGGGGTCGTAATCCTCGTTCAAGTTGACGATCAGGTTCGACTCGACGAGATCGCCGGGGCGTTCGCCGAGCTGGATCGTCCGCCAGGGCGTCCGATGAGGTGCCGACGCCGACACTTTCGTCCCGTCGGGCAGCGGTGCCAGCGTCGACTCGAAGGTCGTTTCACCCGCCGACGTGGGTTCGACGGCCATCGCCGCGTAGTCGACGAGGTCTGCCTCGTGAACGCTCAGGTAGAGGTCGTCGTCGGCCTGCATCGTGATCGGCGTGTGCGCACCCCCGGAGAAGCTCTTGGATCCGATTTCGCTCAGCGGCGTCTCGTCGTACGCGTACTCGTAACTGTTGAAGTCGTTCGGAATCCACCAGGCAGTGTAGTCGTCCGCGAAGGCGAACTCGGTGCGCTCGGCGCTAACGACGAAGTCGCCGAAGCCGCCCTCCTCTGGGAAGACGTAACGGAATCCGACGCCGTCGTCGAACGCGCGGACCTCCACTGTGAGAGCACGTCCGTCCGCACCAGACTCGGCCAGGCCGAGGCGCAGCTCTTCGTAGCGCTCGCGGATTTCGTCGTACTGGTCCCAGACCGGCGTCCAGGTTTCGTCCGTCTCCGAGCGTTCGCTGCCGGTGACGGTGACCTCCTCGCCGAAGTCTGGTTGGTTCTGGAACTCGAAACCCACTCCCGCGTCGTCGACGACGGTCGTTCCGCGGTAGGCGACGCTGTAACTCGGCACGCCGTCCGCGACGTCCACCGACACCTCGACGGTGCCGTCTGGCGACGTGAGTCTCTGGGTGGTTCCGTCGTCACCTTCGGTCACTTGCGCACCAGTTTTGTCCCCGACGGTGAGCGAAAACGATGAAGCCGCAAAGAGCGACGTCAATCCACTGACGAATCGTCGGCGAGTCGTCGTAATAGATCCCTCTGTCGAGGCTCGATTTCTCCGCTCGGCCGTCTCCGTGCTGTTCACCATCTCCATCTCGTCCGCACCTTGGCGGTTGGGATCTCGTGACATAGGTTTCTACAAACAATCACTCATGTCCGAATAATATAACAATTAAGGGTAAGATAATTGTTAAAATATTTGTCTAAATTTAATATACTCCAAGAACTGTCAAATGATATTGCGAGCTGACTGCTGAGGATTCAAATCTACCCATGCAAAGCGAGTCCAGTATCCGACGGCGAGACAGTAGGCCAGAGCATTCTGACGTTTTCACCTACGCCTTTCAAGGAGTGATTAGTGATCCGATCGAACTCGACGGTACGAGGTAATCAAATCGAGGATTAAATCACCTTTGGGGCACGGTCCGCGGAGAAACGCGAGGAATCGATTGCCGATGCCCACGATAACTGCGCCTGGCCTACGCATCCCGCAGTAAAAGTGCCCTCCCGGCACGCCAGCGCCAAGGTGTACGGCCACCGTCACCAACGGAATCAATGCCCGTGACGTCGCGATTGACTTCAGTCATCCCCCTGGAATGCCAGCTACTATTGCACCACTCTCCGTCGCAGAAACCCTCCTTTCCGCGATACCTCGGATTAACACTGTCTATATCCCTACGTGTAGTGCTAATCGATGACGCCGAAAATAACCGTCACGAAGACTGCTTCACAGAGCGGTGATCGCGTATGTCGTGAATGAACATCGGTTAACCGCGTCAGTTGCCTGTGCTATCCACACATCGCTTCGATTTTCCATAGTTCCGCTCATTGCTCGAGAGAAATATCCGTTGAGAAGATTCTTCATCCGGTGGATTGGCGTTGTTGAAAACCCAGAAAGCAGGGATCGGCCTAGCGATTATTGTAGGATGGACAACCGATCACAGCTGACCTCCTTCACTCTGTCTCACGGTTATTGGCCGATCGGGCGGCAAACGACCCGATAAAGAGTGTCAATCGAGACATCGCCGCCAAGCGAAATACGTACGCGATCAGAAGAATGATTGGAGCAAGTGCGGCGGTTACCGCCCCGCTCACAAACAGCAATTGATGGTCGATTCCAAAAAACTGGCTGGGGAAGACTGTGGGCGCCGTATATTTGGGCGGCACAGTACGTCAGAATAATTGATGGTAACCCAGTGTAGAGAAGTCCTTCTGAAAGACCGATGTATTCTGAGTGGATGTAGTCTGTTTTAGATATTCACGGGCAACAGTGAAGAGTTCGAGGAGATTGTCCATCTCGTCGAACGCCTCGGCCTCAGTTGGGGAGAGCGTCTATTCGTGCATTTGCGGATGTCGCGTAGGGTTCGAACTTTCCCTGAGACTGCAAACCGTAAAGCTGCGGACGTCGCTTCAAATCGTCCGAAGCGGCTGTCCGCCAACAGCGCAGTCACGCTCGTCGCTTCGGTGATGACGGGCTCGGCAAACGTACTCGTTTCCTCACAGAGTGATTGATCTTCCGAGTCGGCGGTCACCTCACGAAGAAGCTCTGCTAGGTGGACGATCGCTTCCATGAGGACCTGAAGAAAGCGCGCCAGTGATGTGGGACTCGTTCACACCCCTATGTGATTTTCGATCTTCTCGCGCAACTCCATCGTTTGTTCGTAGCGGTCTTGTTGCTCGCCACCGGGCCCGAGCCCCGGTGATAAGACAAGCTGGTTAATCGAGAGGACGATTACCACGACCGAGACGATCGCTTTGAGAAGCTCGACTAGGACATCCCCGGCGAGATACCCTCTGTGAGAAACGACTGCACGGAAACCGGTCCAAACGAACCGACGAGGATGATTACGAGAAAAATTGCACTTAAGAGAACACCAGTGACGACCCAGCGGTTTGCATCGAGCTGAAACCATCGTTTTGCCCGAGTGAGTCGACGCCCAATTTGGTTCACCGGTGGTTTTCCGTACGTCGCATCGTCGATCATCTGTATTGGAACCGAATCGAGATCGCCGTCTTGTTCCTCTGATTCACTCCGGCGGGTCATTGTTTTTGATTCCAGTCTCTCTGCATCGTCATCCATGCCAATGACTGGTGCAGTTGATAATATCGTCTCACACCATACATTGTCTACACTAACTACCTGGTACGGATAATCACTTCCATTCTGCCGCTTTTGTTGAGAGTTGATTGCACAATTCCTTCTGTAATGTTCGTCAGAGAGCCAATGATGATTTTCCGTTCCGATTTCAGTGATAGCTACGTGAGAATCCCCACTTGTGAAGTGGCGTGTCCGATACGTGATGTCTTGTTCAAATGATTGAGCGAATCACGGTAGAGTTCTCTAGACGAGTTCAGAGACAGTACAGTGGAATCGCTGTACAATCTATGACTCCACCGCCACTAGTCAGTCCACAGACTCACTTCGACTAACAGTCGTCAATTCGATGGCAATGCCCTTCTGGAGAGGGAGGAGACACTGGATATTGAATGCCCGAACACGTTCACTGCACACGATGCGTTCGCGCCGTACTCGAGGCCGTATCCGATGGCGATACTGGTTCGAGTGTTCCTGATCGAGACGCTCAACGACTGGGACGACACCGCCCTCCACAACTACCTCCACGATTCGCTTACCCAGCGGCCAAGCTTACAGGTATGAACACAATCGGTTCCAAATCTGTACTCACTGTACTCTCACAACCGAGAGCAGTTCGACAAACCCATCGTGGAGATGCAGGCCATTCGCCACAAGTTCGCGGACATGGCGACACAAATCCACGCCGCACGCCTCCTCGTAGATCATCGCACGTGGCGTTCTGGAGTAGGTGTAGCAATCGTCATGACACACTTCGATTAAAAACTCAGAGAGTACGCTCCAGCTTTTGATACGTGAGTTCTGGTCCCCAATCCTGCCGCGTGACGTCCTCGACGAGTTTGAATCCGTGTTCTTCATACAACTGACGTGCTGCTTCGAGTCCCTCGTACGTCCATAGATACACACGGTCGAAACCGGTCGCGTCGCAGAACGCCATCCCTCGATTCATCAACTCACTACCGAGCCCCTGTCCGTGGAGTTCGGGTGACAGAATGACCCAGCGGAGGCGCGCGCCTTCCTCATCATCGGAATGGCCGCCATCGATGACGAGTGATCCCAGTATCTCTTGTTCGCCGTCGTCATCGGGATCGCTCATCACTAACCAGAGTCGATTGTCGGCCTCGTCGTACCGGTCGAGAAACTCCGCGAGTTCAACTGCTACTTCGCGGGAAAACTCGTAATCGAGGTTCCAATACTCGCTGTAATAGGTTTCGTGAAGTTCGATAATACGACCGAGTGCGCCGGGAACATATCCAGTTTGAATCTCAGGCATGGTATCCTCCGAAACGATGGGGCGTGGATGTAGCTGGTCCACCGTATCTAATTAACCAATTAATTAGAAATGTGTTAAAGGTTTCGCAAGCTTCTCGTCCTTGTTCGAAGAATCGATGGAAACTGTCGAGAGCAGGTGAATTCAGTCGTCCCGCACGGCGAGAAGATCGTCGAGGATTAGGTCGACGAGTGCGTCACGCACTGTGGAGGCGACGTCGCCGTGGGTGAGTGAGACGTGATAGGCACGCCCGCCAAGCATCGTCGCGAGGATGAGGGTCGCAACCTGTTCCGGGTCAATCTCGCGGAAGACCCCCTGCTCGATGCCTTCTTCGATCGTCGCGACCATCAGATCCCAGGCGTAGTCGTAATTGGCGGTGAACTGTTCGCGAAATTCCTCGTTCCGGCCAGCTTGCGCTCGCAGTTCCAACAGCGCCATACTGAGTTCCTCGCCGCCGAGCGGTGGACCGTCGCCCGCCCGTTCGATGAGTCGGTCTGGATTGTCGATCCCGACGAGGACGACGAGTAGGGCATCGACGAGCACGAGGAGCCGATCGCGTGGATCTTCGATCGCCTCGATTTCAAACTGTGCGGTGTATTCGTCGACGAGATTGTCCAGCAAGTATCCCAGGAACGCGGCGAGGAGGTTCTCTTTCGTGTCGTAATGGTAATGCAGGACAGCAGTCGTCATGTCAAATTCGTCGGCAATTTTCTGGATCGAGAGGTTAGCGTACCCGTGCTTGCAGAGCGCTCGGTGGGTAGCCTCCATAATCGCTGCCCGTGTCTCAGCGGACCCCGCTCGTTCTTGTCGGTCTTCTGGGGAACTCATTGATTTATTAATCGGTTAGTTAGCGCCATAAGCCCACCGACGCAAGGCGAACGGCGGTATCGACGACGTTCCATCTAAGAGAGCGCACATCGAAGTCGAGCTACCTCGTGTGTGAGGCTTCGATACTCGATGAGGAAGAATCCTGTCGCGATGACGATGAACCCGACGAGGGTCAGTAGTGACAATTGTTCTCCAAGAAGGAGCCACCCGAGGACTGCCGTGACGAGCGGGGAAACGTACGTGAGGAGATTTACTCGAACGGGACCCACAGATTCGAGGAGACTGAAATACGCGATGTAGCCGATAGGTGTTGCGATGACACCGTTGTACACGACCGCGAAGAGTGCAACCCGCGACCAAGAGGTAGCCGCTACTGGTTCCCCACGAGCGAGACTAAGCACGAGCATTGCGATCCCACCAACGAGCGTCGCCCATGCCGTGATAGCTAGCGAAGAGAGCGAGCCCTGGAGGTTACGGAGTGCGACACCACCGACGGCCAGCGATAGTGCAGCGAGAAAGAGGATTCCCATCCCGAGCATCGTAATTGAAAAAAGATTCGAGGGATTCGGATGCACGACGATACCGACACCAACGAGTCCGAGGATGACGCCGAACACACTTCGCCACGTGAGACGATTGCTCGGAAGAACGGCTGCGGCGAGGCCGACGGTGAGAATCGGGCTGAGACTGATGAGGATTGCCGCTGTTGCACTCGTCGTATACTGCTGTCCAATGAAGAGAAAGACGTTTGCGGCCCCAACCACGAGTCCACCACTGGCGAGAATCGTCAGATAGTCCGTATGCGACTGTGGACGAAGCGGCTCTGAGCGTAGCGCAATATACGGAAGAAGGAGGGCTGCGGCGATGAGAAATCTGAGCGACGCGAAGAACACTGGCGGAAGGTACGGCAGCCCTGCTTTATTTGCAACGTACATCGCGCCGGTGAGCATCGCCGCCGTAAAAAAGAGCCCAGCATCCCGATAGCGTAAATTCATACCTAGCGCTTCTAACTAACCAGTTAATTAGTTTGTGGGTGACCAACACTGTTCAATTTTGAAGGAATGCGGCCTCTCCGACCTCGTACTCTTTGCATTGAGCGGACCAGCCTCAACTACCGCAGACACTGTCGTATTTAGATTCCTTAATCTATAACCTGTTTATACGGTTAATGTCTCATACGTATCCGGCTGCTAAGTAGAACATCGTCTGAAGAATGGTTATGACGACCGATCTCGATTGTGTACTTGGACGATACTATGGTTGAAATTGAATCAATTCGATCGATCATCGAGCAAATAGCTCAGCGAACTTCGGTGAAGTCGGTTTACGGAGAGCCGATCGGAGTGGGGTGACAAAACTATCGTTCCCATCGCAAAAATTTGATACGGATTTGGCGGAGGATACGGCTCTAGTGATGAAGACGAAGGCGGAAAAGGTGGAGGGGCGGGGTGGCGTCTCGGCAACACCGGTCGGAGTACTTGAACCACAAAGGACAATACTCGGTTCGTTCGCTTTGAGTCGAGAAAAACGGCTTCTACTGGCGTTCATAACAGGGATTATCATCGCCCGTCTGGGGGATATCGCGCATAAAATGAGCTCAGGTGTTCCGATCGTGTTAAACCTACAAAAAGTGGCCGCAAGAATGATTTGAACCCTTTTTATGCAAGCCGGTGGAGGGCATTCAACCGAAACTTAACAATCCCACGTATGAATGGTAGGGTATGAGTACCCCTCGAACCGAGATCGACACACTCCGCTCGCGAATCGAACAGTGCGAGCGTGACATCGAGAGCGAGGTTGACCGTGAACTGTTGCTCGCGTTCAGCGACCGACTTGAATTGCTCCGCGAAGAATACAGCGACCATCGACACCTCAAGCTGCTCCGGCACTGTACTCGACTCGCCGAACACGCCGGGGAGTTGGACGCTGCGCTCACAGACAGAGACGCCGCTGAGGACGTCGTCCGCTGGATTCATCGGGAGTACGAGAATCAAGAGACGAACCGAGATTACCGTGTCGCGCTGCGTGTGTTCGGTCGTCACGTCGCCGATGAAGTGGGGGTAGACACCAACGAGGCTGGTATCCCCGAGGGCGTGGCGTGGGTGTCCTCGAAGACATCCCGAAATTACGACCCGACGCCCGACCCAGCCGACATGCTCGATTTGACGGAGGACGTCAAACCCATGATAGACGCGGCAAAGAACCCACGGGATGCTGCGCTCATTGCCGTCCAGTTCGAGGCTGGTCTCCGCGGTGGGGAATTGTACGACTTGACCGTCGGTGACGTTACTGACAGCGAGTACGGCTTTCGGCTCCGTGTTGACGGCAAAACTGGACAACGAAGCGTCTCGCTCGTCGCTGATTTCAGTATTCCGCGCCTCCAGCGATGGCTCTCCGACCATCCCGCCCGAGCGAACGGCAACGCGCCCCTGTGGTCGAAACTCAGTACGCCCGAACAATACTCCTATCAACGGTTTCTCCAGTGCTTCGTGGAATGTGCCGACCGAGCAGAGATCACTAAGCCTGTCACCCCAACGAACTTCCGCAAGTCGAATGCAACGTGGTTGGCAAAGCACCGCGACGCAAACGCTGCACTGATCGAAGATAGACAAGGGCGGACTCGAGGGAGTAAAGCCGTCGCTCGGTACATCGCACAGTTCGGCGAGGACACCGAGGCCCAATATGCCCGACTCCAGGGCAAAGAGATCGAAACCAACGAACCGGATGAACTTGCACCGGTTGAGTGCCCGCGTTGCGGGCGAGATGCCCCGCGAGACGAATCGTTCTGCATGTGGTGCAACCAAGCACTCGAACACGGTGCGCTCACCGAACTTCGGGAGAACGAACGCGAACAGCGTCGAGCGTTGCTTGCCTTCGCCAAAACTAACCCCGAGCTCCTCGACAAACTGGAAGATGTCGAGCCGCTCATCGAAGCGGTCGGTGGGGACGCCGAAATCCTCGATGCTGCACGCCGGTTCGCCGAGACCACGAACGATTGATGACGTTCTCATTCGTCTCCTCCCAGGTCGGTGAACGCCTCTAACTCGGCTTTGATGTCCTCGGGGTCCGGATCGTCGCCGTATTCGGTGAGAGCAGCGAGACACAGTGCTCGAACGAATGTATCGTTGCTGTGTTTGATAATCTCGACGAGGGTGCCCTTGTTTTTCCGCACGTATTCATCGGGATCGGGGGTATCCTGTGTACTCATGGTTTACCTCGGAACGTCCGTTGTTTGGTTCGAACACTGGATTTCTCACAGCGGACGTGCGCTTCTTCTCTCACCCGAACGGGTGCATCGAAGCGATCACATTCGGGAGTAGGCCACTCCGTGTGGCCCACAGTGGTGTGCATAATCGCGGCCGTCTCTCGCCACCCGGTGCTCGGCGAGGATTCGAGTGGAATTCGGTCGGTGTCAGTTCGCTTCCTTGAGCGTTCGTCGATGCGGTCGGTGAACGTCTGGACGTGGTCGATGGGGTCGCTGACCGACGTATCGTCATCATCGAGAACACTGGACGCTCCGAACATAGTGGAGTCACTCATCTGCAGGCACCTCCACTGGAACTGTGATGTCCTTCGGTGGCGTTGAGAGCCCCGGGAGGTGGGCGATGGTAGTGAGCGACCCAATACAACGAGCAGTCGTGTCACTGGAAGTGTGGAGGTGCTCGAAAACAGTCATAGCGGAGTCGGGCTGGCTGGTGCAGCGGTAGGTGGCTTGGTGCGTTTCGTGCTGTGCCGACGTGGTAGTCGGGAGGGCCGTCAGTACGAGATGCGGTCCACAGCGTGTCGGTGGGTGTGTCTCTCTGACGGTGCAAATCGTCCGAAGTAACTCTGTCGTCGTGATGCGAACGCGATCACCGGGTGACAGATGTTGGACGAGGTCCTCGGCCTCGCGTGGATTCAACGGCGTGGGCGCAGACCCACTCACGCCCGCTCACCTCCCGTGGGGTTGACGATGCACTTGACAGTCGTGTGGGTACACAACCAGGCGTACGTCCCGGAGGGGGTGGGTCGGTACTGAGCTAACTTGGTGTCGGTATGCTCGTACTCGTCGTAATAGTAGTACTGCAACCGATACAGGTCGTTCGTTGGTGTGGCAACGTACAAAACGCACTCACCAGGTTCGGGACCACGACAGGAGAGTGTGGGTTCGGAGTGCTCACACTGATAGACGATGCCCGTCAGCGTGCGCTTGTAGGTGTGGATCTGAATTGGATCCGTACACTCCAGTTCGAGGACCGTCGGCTGGTCGGTCATTGCTCGGCCTCCCGTTTCTGACGGGTGCGTTGACAGGTCAGGCAGGGTGCGTGCTGATCGTCTTGCGCATCTACACGAGTGCGATACGCGAGCGGGCTGTCGATAGTGAACGTACAGAGTGGTTCATTGTCCTCGTCGAGTTCGTGATAGGCGACGGTGTCGCTTGCAGGCTGGTCGACGATAGCGACCGTCTCGTCGGCGGGATAGGGATCGGCAGCGATACGCTGGCGACGTTCGGCGTCGGTGAGGTTGCTTGTGAGAGTGCTGTCACAGTAGTGAGAGTCGGTGATCTGAACCGCGTAGGTCCCACAGTGCGGACAGCGTTCGAACGTCTCGTCGATCTCGGCTTCCGTAATCTCGTCGTCTGGTGTGCATGAGTGGTCGGTGTGCTGTGCTGATGTTCGCGGTGGCTCTCGATCGTGGTGAGCCATTATGATCGCCTCCACTGGTATGTGCGCTCGTCGGATGTGACGAGGGTGGTGAGTTCGGTGGGGTCGTGGCGGTCGGTCGGGAGTCGTCGTCGCTTGCTGGGGTTCCGTGGTGTGAGTTTCATGGGTTGGAACCAAGTGTGGAGTTGCGGTTGGCTGGTGCTCTTCGAGTACGGTCTATCGTGGCCGCGTCTTCGTATATAAGGATACGCTCGCTGGCGTTTCAGGCTCGTATGCCTTGGTTGCACGTTCCCGACTAGGGGTAAATACCTTACGCACACAGTGATCGATTCTGACAGAAACGCGTCCTGGATCACAGACAGATTGTCGTGGGTTCGTGTGCCGACAGCTAGCGCTCTCTGGGAAGGGCGTTCGGTGTGGGTCATTTACGCGTGCACCTCAGTTGTGGTGGTGTGGGTGGTGGCGTCGATGTCGTAGCACCACTCGAGGATGTGCTGGTAGTGCTGGCGGGTTTCTGCTTGGGTTTCGCCCGGGGGTGTTGAAGGGAGCTCGGGGTTGCCCGTTTTGGTGGTCACGACCGAGCGGTAAGTGTCGGTGTCCTCGGGGATCTGGAAGCCCGCCTCGCTGTAGTCGATCGGGCAGCGACGTTCGAAGAATCGCTGGCAGTCTGGCGTGGCGTAGATGCAGTAGAGGTAGGGCTCTTGGCTGGTGGTCTTGGTTCGGGTTTGAAAGCCCACGCGGAGTTCGACGAGGTACGCTCGCGTGATCTCATCCTCGGAGGTGTTTTCGGGAATGGGTTGGTCGAGGTTCTGGACGGCGGTTTCGGGTGTAGGTTCGAGCCGTTTGACGGGTTCGAAGACTTTTGCGCCGAACTGGGCCTCAACGGAGAGAGCGCCGCCGTTGGGTTTCTCGTCGAAGGACGCCATTAGTCGTGTCCTCCGATACGGGGTGGTTGGTAGTCGATGCGTTTTTCTACGGAAGGGGTATTGCTAGTCATGCTTCGGTGTGGCCGAAGCGCGGTCGGTGTTCCAGCACCGGCCTTTCTGCGAGGCATCCCACGCTTCATAAGAGAGTAAACCAGCAATCCACTTAGTATTAACTACTAGTAAAGGTATACAGTAACTACAAGTCGTAGCAGCATGAACTAAGCATTTAGTAGATTTATGAACGGACAACAAATGCCGGTCAAGATCGATAGAAATTTGGAAAAGGTGCTTAAGGTATTGCAGGAGTATGGAAACGTCACAACAGGCTTTCTCGTTGACGAGACGGGTCTCTCGCGCCCCACTGTTACTAAGCGGCTTGACAGACTGCACGCTGCGGATTGCGTCGAATACTTGCATGAGCCAACGGCACTTTGGAGACTTAAACGAGATCCACGCAAGGACACTTTTAATGAATAATAAGATCTGATATATGATCCAGAATTTATACAAAGTACTTAGTATAACCAATCGCAATAATTTAGATTCTATTCGATAAAGGAACTAATTTTTCTGCCTCTTGCTTTGGGAAAGGCGCCCTGGGTTTAAATCCTGAGAGCCCGGTACTAGTTTCCAGTTATTGCCAAGGATGCAAACAGCGAGATACGACCCTGAACGGATGGATTCAACATTTCTGGACAAAGATTATCTATTTACAGAGGAGAATTAAATATGATTTCAGCACGAGATAGTACCTGTTGGTGATTTTTAGAGTGAACGGAAGTAGTTGAAGTGAGTGTTCGCAAAATACCGTCGATCGCTTTCTAACCGTTTACGAGTGCTTCAGCTGTGTAATCGTCTGTCTAGAGAGGCACTGTTTAAGATTTGAAGACGGGAAATATCGTGATTGACGCAAAAACAGGTCAGGGTATTAACTGTCCTAATGCCCAGTCTCCTATGGCTCCATTTAAATAGATAATAAACCATTATGTGATAGCGGTTCCTTGTTAATCAAGAACAAGATTGTATGATACGGATCACCGGCAATTTACGGTTTGAGGAGAAAGTTGGAATGGATCAAGCTCGTCATGTACTTAACTATGTAAAGCAGGATGCTACATACGGCACCTTCGGTGAATTTCCTGATTATTTCAAATTAGAGGATTGGAAATGGAAGATTCAGGATATTTCTCATGCTAAAGTAAATGAAAAAATTTCAGAACATGTGTTTAGGTTTACAATCAAGCTCAATTCAGATCTCATTAAAATAAAACGGGGAGGACTACAACACCTCATCGGGATTTTAGCTGGAGACTTGTTTTATTTGAGAATATCTGACATACCGAATTTCACATTTGAAGTAACAAACGTTAATTTGCCGGAATCTCTTTGGAATGAAGCCAAGTCATCCTATACTCCTAATTCCGAGTTTAGTATAAGTACGATAAGAGAAATGTTCAATTTATCATCTGAGCCTCTTTTAGCCTTTTCATTTAAACCCCGAGTAGGGTTAAAATTTGAAAAAGTACGTGAAATATCGTTAAAGGTTCTCAAATCGGGCTTTAATATTATCGAGTTAGATACTAGAAATCTAGAACTAACTGACAATAATATTGATAAGCTCGTTAATCTAGCGAAGGATGCGTCAGCCTGCAGTTCCCATACTACAGTGTTTTCCCCCAATCTTAGTGCTCCTGCTCCGATTGCGAAACAAATTTGCAAGCGGTTTGTAGACGTTCAGAATGAACCAATCCTCATCAAGATTGATGGAGGGCTTGACGGCATATCAACATGCCAGGAAATAAGACGTGATTTTCCTCCTCATGGAATTGAAGAGGATACAAAATCCCCGATCATCACTAGTTATCCGCTATTGAGAAGCAATCTCGATCCTAATGTTCCTCCTGATTTTTTTAACAGAGCATTAAGTGCGTCCGGTGCCGACATTCTTTATCCAGGAGGAAGACCAAACTTTGGTTCTGACATCCGAAGTTTAGATGCCAGCGAAATTGATAATCTAGTGAATTCGATAGAAAGGTACAGAGATATTGTCAAAAAAGGGCGACCCATGCCGTCAGTTGCCGGAGGAGTACACGCAGGCCAACTTCACCTATATTATGAATTATTAGGACCTTCAGTAGCGTACTTTTTAGGGGGCGCAGTCGCTTTACATAAAGATGGACCAGTGAAAGGAGCAGCACTTTGTTCAGACGTTATAAATAAGGCAGTAGAGTTACGTGAGAAGAATCCAAAAGCACGATATCCACCAAATCTTCCCGAAAAGATGATTAAACGTGTTGAATCAGCATATGATCCAAACACGGAATCTGAAGATTTATATAAATACCATAGTCCTGAAATAGAAATACCAAAGATACATAGCTTCGGAACTATTGAATCTTGGTTTTATAACAGGTGATCAAAACAATGAAAAATATCCTTTGGGAAATCCTTTGGAAGTATTATAATTCATCAATTATTAGTAAATTACCTTTTCTTGCAATGATTGGAGTCATTTCTTATGTGATTCCTTGGGCAATGACACACCAAAAAAAGCGTCTACCAAGCCAAGGGAGAAATACTCCATATATCGACTATAATATTAATCTTCGGTGCGCGAGGACATTAGGTGCCCTTAGTATACTATCCTCTATTATTACAATCGTCATCTACACCTTCATATATATAAACTTATCTCGTCCTCAACCTAGTGGTGCTTCAAATTTCAGAAATTTGATACTCGGAATGTATTTCTTCACTCTATTTACTTTTGTATTATTTGGCTTTTTTTATTTTAAGAAAATACGTGTAGAGGAATTACATAGTAAAATTGGCGAATGATTCAGTCATGATGAACAATAATATGGCGACAATGATTTATTGGTTAATCTTAAGCTATAAGTATACCAGCATTTTAGCAAATTAATATGGACGATCTAGATAGTGAGTCACTCCAGTTAAGGCGAAATTGGTTATATCTCGATAAACCTCCAGACTATGTAACTCGAAACCCCCTTCCTCTTCCCTTCGGCTGTGGGTTTGATGTTTCTAAACATAGGGCGTTTACTAAAAAAACAGACGACGGATTTAAGCTGATCGCTTCTACCGATAGGGAAATAGAAGGAACAACTAGCGAAAATAAAGTCGAACTCTATCCACCGTACTCAAGTGCAGGAGTTGTCAATGTTGAGAGCATTGGCGAACTCGAATTGAAATTTTGGTGTTTGAATGCTGATCGAGACCGCCAGATTGGAGAAGCGATAATTCGGCGAATGCATTATCTATCATCAATTCCAAATGGTCTATACATTGGTTGTCGATTTAAGAACGAAAAAGATCAGATGAAATTAAGGAAGAAATCGCGAAAAGAAAGAGAAATTGTGTCTAATCGATTTCAGTCTTCCGGCTGGACGGATTCGCCTGGTAGACTAATTGGCTGCGCCGTACTAAGTGAGTTACTTTTTGGAGTGCCAAAAGGACGCGATCAATTTGCAGGAAAAGTACTTCAAAATAATGACTGGAGAGAGGATTTAAAGGATGGAAATAAATTAGATAGGAAAAAAATCCTTGACAAATTACGACTGGCTTGGGGAAGCCGATTTGCAATTGATGATCCCTATATTGGATATCAAATAGGAACGGAGCTAGCAAATCATATGAAAGAAGTTGCGGCCAACCATAGATTGCCCCCTGCTGAAAGGATCGAAGTAATAAGAACGGTTGAAAGAGAAAAAGCGGAGGACTTAGTAGGCGGAAATACTAATGACTTCCTAACCAACGCTGGGTTTGACATACTCCATAAAAAGTACTCCCGCCCTAAATGGAAGATCGATAATAAAACAGGTTTAGGAATGCCGCCAGACCAGCAAGATAACACGGGTGTTTTTGAAAAATTATACTATTATACCGAGGTATGACAAATGGGAGAAATAAAACCCGATCGGCTTTTTGTTCCCCTTTCAACTCGACCATTTAAATGGTTTGAAAACGGAGCAAAGCGATGGGAAGTTCGGAGGTACGGGGGTCAATTCACCCATAGCCATGTATACAAGGGCCGAATTGTCGAGTTAAGGAAAGGGTATTCATCTGAAGAGAAAATATGGGGACAGATTAAAGAAATCATATCTACAAAGGAATTAGAAAGAATATTCAAAAATGTACCATACCACCAAATAATTCCAGATGCAAATTCTTCGGAAGAGGCTATTGAAAAAACAACTCATATTCTAAATGGACGGAACAGTGATGGATATATAGCCTTTAAAATAGATAAGAACATGGAGCACATAGAAATCGATGACGAGTTCATAAGTGATATAGAATCAGGCCGGAAAGAAACCACTATCCGTAGGGGTTTCCGGAACTATGAAACTGGGCCCGCTATCATCTTTACAGAGGAGAGAAAAATACCAATAATAATAAAAAATGTGACATATAAATTCATAAACCAATTGACAAATTATGATGCGAGGAGAGATGGGTTTACTAACCAGACAGAACTAATTGATACATTAGATAATTTTTACCCTGGAATCAACGAAAATACTCCTATAACTATCGTTGAATTCGAGGTATTACAAAAATAAAGAGACAAAGGGATCATATGAGGGCACTTTTCACCAGATGGCGAACACCAATTCGCTGCTGAAGGTCCAAAAGGTGGTTACGGATATCGAAACGTTTGATCGAGAAGTCATCGAACGTCGGGAGTTTGAGATCGTGGAATTCACGTTTGATGAGTGATCGCTCAATAACGATCGATGTCCATATTTCGGTTCCAATTGAACTTCGCGACATCTATGACGTGTACAACCAAGGTGACATAGACGAAGCGGAATCTCACCAGCTGAGTTGGCCGTGATGCGTGCGCTCCTTGACAAGCCGGGTTGGGCGCTCAGAAGCATACATAAGAGGGCAGCTTCGTACGAAGATTCACCCGTCGAGTGGACAGATCAATCCTCTACGAACTCCGTCGCGAAGGACTTGCATACACGAAGCAAAAATCCTGGTATCCAGCCGCTGAGGAAGAATGAGTAGTACTAGAGACCACTTTTAGTGGTATCTCCAGCGGATCACAGACTATTTGAAAACAAGTGAGGTCAAGATATGTTCATCATACCGAGGTTGAACGGGATGCCAGGTCTGGTTTCACAACTATTCGGTAACGAGAATTTTCTCGATTGGAACCTCCTCGATACTCGCTAGCTGATGGGCAAGCTCCCGATTGTACACTGCCCCGTCGTGGCCGTGGTGCACACGGAAGTGGCAGTTCGGACAAAGAGCAATCACCGTTTCGGGCGAATCCGGGCCACCGCCAGCGACTTCGTGAATATGGTGGGCCTGGAGATACGGCTTGCCCGTCCGACTAGTAAACGGAGCTGGATCACTGCAGCCTTCACAGACACCATTAGCCCGTCGTTTCACGTACTTTCGAATTGCGTCTGACCGGTCGTACTCGGTGGTCGTCCGCTGTTTACCCGACGAAATGGAGTCGGTTGCATCGCGTTCGGCCTGCTTACGGAGTGATGCAAGATCAGTAGGCTCCTCGCTTGATCCGGGTTGCAATGAAGGCGTATCGACTCCCGACGTCTCAGAATCGGAATCGAGCCACTGGTCCAGATCTAACTTTCGAGCTTCTGTTTGTCTGAAGCCAGTTAGGAGGTATATCTCGTCGTGTTTCTCGACGGCACCGACCGCTCGAAGCCATTCGAGATGCCGCCCAACGATTGAAGTTGGCAAGCTATAGTCGGGGTACATCCGACGGAGATGTTGCTGGATCTCCTCTTTTGTTCGCGCTCCATTGTCGATTGCGAGGAGGATCGTCTCGAAGCCTTTGACGTGTTCGGTGAGCGCGGTGAAAATCAATTGTGGGTCACCGGTCTCAGCAAACGCCTTTCCGTGAGTGGTACTCGTATAGATGTCACCATGGCGATCCAGCAAGTCGATTGCACGAACGAATTGGAGGTACATTTCAATCGTTGAGTCACTCCGCGCGGCTGTGTTTGACTGTAACCACACCCACAGATCCCGCTGATCTGGTTCTTCGGCATGAACGTACCTGAGCATTGCCTGGAGATTGGAGAGACGTCCGTCAACGCCGCCGAAGAATCGATCGGTGGTCATCCGACGTTCGTCAGCCATAGCTAGTTTCTTCCCAGTGAAACAATAAATGAGTACCACTTCGAGATATCCTATAGTACCATGACTCGAACAATCGGTCTCGTTAGTTGTACGAAGTCGAAAAAAGACGAGCCTGCACAACCCAGAGCCCTGTATGAACCATCGGCGCTCTTCCGGAAAACCAGCAAGTATTGCGAAAGAACGTACGACGAGTGGTACATTCTCTCTGCGAAATACGGTCTCCTTGATCCGGACGGGCCGCCTATCGAACCGTACGACGAGACGTTAACGAACGCATCTATCACAACCCAAAGAACGTGGGCTGAGAACGTCGCTAAAGAACTTGCCGACCGAGGCCTTCTCTGCGACGATATTCATTTGTATATTCACGCAGGGAAATCATATTACGGCGAGCTCCTTCCCCGACTCAAAGACGAGCCAGTCACCGTTTCTCTCCCGACGGAAGGACTCATGATCGGAGAGATGCTTGCTTGGTATAACAACCGACAATGAGCGAAACTGACGTTACTAGCTGGATTAATCTCGACTGGAGTTCATGGCACTCGCTAAACCCTGAATCGGGCGACCTCGCGTCACTGTCGACCGATGAAGGACTCTACCGTGTCTCACATCCTGACCACGACGGTCTTGTATACATTGGGGAAACAGGTCGCAGTCTTCGTGGTCGTATTCGTGCACTCGCTCGTGGGACATTCGCCGACCAGATGCCCTACCGGGACCCCCACACGGCTGCGCCGTGTCTGTGGGCGATTCGTGACCGCGATAGTTCTACATTGGAGGTCTCGTGGACGGCTCCATCTCTGGCAGCCAATATACAAGCACGAAAGGCAATCGAGGCTGCACTCATCGCCGTGCATCGACGTGACCACGGACGCAGTCCGACTGCAAACTTCGCTCGCATCATTCCTGGCTACAAGCAGTCGAGCTATCGAAAGAATGGTCTTGTCGGTGGTCGGCTCACTGATGATGGGATTGAACCGAATGCTGACCCAGGTATTGGCCCACTTGATTGGAATCAGTTCACGAATCTGACCGCGGACGATTGGATGGGTGTCAAGTGGAGTGAGCCTACACCGCTTGCCGAGGCATCTAAACAGATTCCCAAAGTGAGTGGTGTGTATCGACTCTGGAAGTCAGGTCATTCACAGCCGCTCGAATATATCGGCGAATCCAAGAATCTCCGCAATCGGCTGTATCGTCATCGTCGAACTCGTGACAAGAACCTACTGTATAGCTTTGCTTCACTCTCGAGGCTGGACGCGAAACACAAGCGCGAAGAAGTTGAAACGGATCTACTTGGTGCTCATTGGCTCGCCTGTGAGGCGGCACCAACTGACCAATTCTGAACAAGATATTCGTACTAGAGCCGGCGAATTGGTTCTCTCGATTCCCACCTCGTCTCTCGCGATAGTGCTGGGATTTTTTACTAGGATGAATTCTCCTCACTAATGTCTATATAGTCTCCAACGTTCGAGGAACTGAAACTGCAGGAGGTTCGTAACTACTGGCAACATGAAGAACGCGAGTTCACGCCTTGGCTTGCGGACGAAATCGCTGCCGACGGCGTCTCACATCTTGAAGATGTCCTCGGACTAGACTTAGAAGTCGTTGCACGAGAGAAGAGCGTCGGGCGATACAATATCGATATCTTCGCAGAGGTAGTTGACGATGGTCAGAATGTCGTAATCGAGAATTAGCTTACTGCTTTGGATCATGATCATCCTGGTAAATCGCTTGCTTACGCTGCCGGCGTCGATGCAGACATCATTATATGGATTGCACCGAAATTCAACGAGGTAGTGCTGTCGTAGTAAAAGTACTCTGGGATATCCTTAATCAGCTCCTCGACTCCGAGTTGAGCTCAATCACGGGCAGTACTGGCGGTGTTCAACAGCGACCTCATCCCCAAATGTATTGGAAAATGCAGCGGTTGAGATGGTTGGATGGCGGCAGAATTCGATCGTGCGAGCGATTGAAGACCACTCAGTCTAATCGTTCTCGTCTACTCTTCCCCTGTGTAATCCCAGTACTTCTGCGTCGGGCTTTTACCTCGAATTACGAAGAACGCATAAACTGCCCAGATAACGGCGAGGATACCAACTCCCCACCAATAGTAATTCAGCATTTCTAGCAGTGAGAGCGCCCCGTAAACGAACAAAATGGCGTAGAAGAATCCAAACACGCGTGGCCACCAGACTTCAACTGTAGTGTGCTTTATATAGACATCTGGTTTCTCTCCCTCTTTGAGGCGTTCCCACTCCATTTTGAACGGGTCGTACGGGAGATTCTCAGCCATTTCCCACAGAACCCGGTATTTCCCGCTGTTCAATTGCTTGTACGAGAGGATATGGAACGTCCAAAGAACGCAGAAAGGAAGGCCGATAGCACCGATAAACATGATTCCGACAGGAGTTACGTACCCCAATTTTGTCCCGATACCTGCAACGCCCAGTAGCGCAATTAGAAGGCGTAGATAGAAGCGATTGTTCTTGAGCCGACGATTGCTCACTTGGTGAGTAGAGTGACCGTAGAACTTCCACTGCTCAAGTTCGGGATTTTGTCCGATTGCCTCATTCGTATTGTTTGAACTTTCGCTCTCCTCGTTGCTCATGGAGCCAAGTCGCGAATCCCATCGACGACAGAATTGGTATTCCATCCGACCATTTTGTCTGAATGGCGTTCAACGTAGTTGGAGGTTCGGTCACTCCCCCATGGTTCGACGCCCAAGATTGGCTTATTCTCTTCTTCGGCGATTCGGATTTCCTTTCCAATCCAGTCGCTATACGTCGAGTATAATCCAGCGAGTACCACGACGACAGATGACGGTTTTATCTGTCCTTCTCGAAGTGATTCTTCTAATTCCTCGTCGGTGTCAGCGTCAATTTCCTTCTCTGAAGGGATGCTGTAGTTCTTATATTTGAGATAATTCGCGTTGTCCAGAAGGTCAACCATTCGTTCGTATTCGTCACTATAACTCCATGAGTGAGATATGAATAGTCGGTATTCGCTCCGGCGTTTCGCGTTTATTGAACTAGTTCGGTTGTTTCGGAATGACATAGTGGTGAGTCTCTGTTCGGGATTTTTGTAGAGTCTTTCTCCTTACGAGACTCTTGTTAAGCTGTACTTTGTAGTCAACTACCATGAATGTAATCCAACCGGAGTGAAAGTAGTCTCAAAGACTGGATAGTTTAGATTACGGGTCAAATATTTATAACAACCGATGTTAGTCGGAGATGATATAGCCAGTGTACTGTGAGAGCTTCTCATTTGCGCTCTCGTACTCGAGGTTCTGGAAGTAATAGAGTGCACTGTCTCGGTCGCTCACGTTCCCGTTGAGTTCGTCGTACGCAAGCAGTTTGTAGAGTTCGAATGGTTCGAGATACGTCGCTAATCCCTGTTCCTCTTCACCGGCTCCTTCACGACCCTGTTGGTCTTGCCACTCTTGATATCTAGCACACGAATCTGGAGGTTGCGGAGAATCCATTCACGCTAGGTGGATACGTTATCAAACCGGATTACGATGATCCGAATCTAGCGATCGTCGTCACGGTAAGTGACGAGAGCGACGTTGATCGGATGTCAGTATCGCGTTTCTCCACCATCTCGAAGAGGAACTATGTAACAATGTGCATACATCTCCAGTCATATTGCGACAAGGCTGGTATCAAATCGTACTCGTACAGCTATTCCGACCTAAGCTTTGAGTATCAATACTAGAAGGGCAACTAGTTGCCAGTTTTTTTGCATAACCGCAGAACTCTACTTTACTCACCCTTCTCCCCTCGTAATCTCAACTAACTCCGCTTGTGAGAACAGCCATTTGGAATTTCTGTCGATCGAGAATTTTCACTTTCGCTCCGGACGAGTTACATTTATCATGGACTGTACTCATTCTTAAGATATAATATGACTCAGTACGCTCAAGACTTCTACGAGATACCCGAAGCAATAAAAGAAAATAGCGAACTTCGCAAACGAGTCCTTGAATTGGTGGCGAATGAACCTATCCCCGGTAAGTCAATTGAGGGTGGAAACCGCATCGAAAGCCTTCGAAATATATTGAGTGCATTTTTTGAAGGAGAGGTTTCACTTCAAGAGAGCATCCAACGAATTTCGGAAGAACTTCCACGTCACGAATCCCAGTATGCACACAACAATCGTGTCTTTGCAAGCGGGTGGGATGAGCGACTCGCCAGAACGCAAATAAGCCGATTCTATAATCAGGCCGTACTTCTAACCTTGAAGGAACACGGTGAGGAAGAGTGTTTCATTCCTCCATCGGAGCATGAAGACAGAGATTCTTCGTGTACAATTCAGTTGGCTGGTAGGAAAACAGATGTTGACAGTCTGTTAGCTAGGTTAAACCGGGCATACAATGTGGGAGAATGGCATGATGAAGTTATGATTCCTGACCATCCCCATTGCACCCACACAGTCATACCTTACGAGTGAATCATCCCTGATAGCATTGGCTACAGTTGGTACGCACCTCTACTTTGTCTAGCAGATACTGTCGAGTTAAGCTGATTTTAGAAGATGAGGAGTCCCTGTAGTGGCATGGATACTAGCTGCATGAACTCTCCGGAGAAACGTTGGGCGTAGCGACTTTTGGTATTGGAGTGGCCGTGTTTGGTGTGTGGCACTGTCCTCGAAATCACTGTCAATGACGATGGCCAGTACAGCGGTGGCTATTATTTCGGCGAGTTTGAGAACCCTATCGGGGATGGCGACCACAAGAAAGTGGACGAGATCGATCTCGACGGTCAGAATACCGATGTCGTCGAATGGACTGGGAGATAGAAACGGTTGAGTACTGGGAATGTCGTGAGTGTCATCGTGGCCCCGAACCACCGAAGACGCGGTGACGGGATCACCGTTGATGTCTGATCACCTCGTCACTCTCGGAGTTCCCATCCGTCCGATGCGAGTGTTGCAGCCACAGCAACTGGTAGAACATGTGCTGTCCTCGACGTGTTGTCCGATCCAACAATGACCCGGTAGGTTTCGAATCGAACGGCACCCTCAGCAACACGTCTAAACATCCATCCGTACCGCCGGCCATCGATGGTACAATAGATGACGATGCGATCGAAGTCGATGCGCTCAATGGTCAGATCGTCACCGCTGATATCCAGCGGGGGATCACGGGAAGCGTAGACTGCAGCTTCAAATTCATCTCCCTCGTCGGCGAGCACACCAAACCCGTCCCAGACGTCCGCTTTCGGGACAGGATCTTCGGCATCTTCATCCGGTCAGAATTGCTATCGGTCATAGTCATTGCTTCGACAGCGGTACCCATGAGCGTACCGAGAGTATGACTCGCACCTACTTGATCCGGTAGGGATTCTGGTCGTCTTCGTCGTCCTGGTAGTCAATTTCGACGGTTAGCTCGATTTCTGCGCCCATGACATCGCCTGCGAACCCGCTTTCATATCTGAGGTCGGCTAGGTCGATTCGTCATGCATAGACTCCCCCGAAATTTAGACTGTCGAGACTGATTTTAGTATCTACCGCGCATGAGAAATCCACCTGCCTGAGTTCAGACTACAAGCTCCGTGACGACGATTTCGGCATCGAACGACCCCCATTCTGGCGGGCGGCCCTGATCGCCGTCGCTGCTGGCGCAGCCCCACTTCGACTAACTCGACATCGACGATGTCCGCCCGTTCGTCCGCGACCTCCTCAACGAGGTGACCGGGGAAGACGGTCTCCTTTCGGAACTCGATGTCCTCGATGACCACGCCGCCTACGGCGAGCGCGACTGAGCCGGGTCGCGGTGGCAACCGGTGACCGGCTGGTCCGACCTCGAGTTTGGGTCGACTAGGAGCAACAGTTATCATTGTAGACTGTTAACAAGTAACTATAACGGGGACGGGCAGCGCGAAACGGCGAGGCGTTCGTGTAAGTCATTCCCCGGAACGGATGGGCCAGGGCATGAGTTACGCAGACGTGGAAGCGCTCGGCGGGAATCGGTCAAGAGAGGGGACGGCCAACGGGTCTCCGCCAGTACTCGGCGTTTCTCGTGCGTCCACGATCGTCGCACGGTATGGTCCGACAACGAACGCGGACGGTCCCTCTGTATGGAAACTCGTACGCATGAACTCTCGGGACCGGCGCAACCGGTCGGTGATTGCCCGCAAGAGTCGTCCTCCGACGACATCGTGCGAGCGGTCAACAACAGGGCGGCCCACTCACGATGGATCGGCCAATCGGTCTGTGGGGTGGTGAGATGGGGGCCGAAGGCGGGTCGAACTCTGGCGCCGGAGCGAACCAACCAAACGCCAGCTGGGCGATTTCGTGGACGGGGTCGCTCAGAACAGCCAAGGAATTGCACGATAAATACATGAAAGCCCTCGAAGACCTCGTCGAGTTCCAGGAGAACAACGACGACAAGATCCTACTCTGGACAACCATCAGGGAACTGCTCGTCAAAGCCGATTCGAACGACGAGGTCAACGCCTGGGATCTATTCGGGGCGTTAGGTATCGATCTGAAGAGGCCCGAGGATCCGGTCGAGAAACTCAAAGAAGTACTCCGGCTGGAGGCTTCGGTCTACAGGCTCGGCGGCGAACAGAGCGTGGAGGCGGTGATAGCCGACCGCAACGAATTCTACTCGGAGGACCAGCGGTTCGTGCTATTCGGCCGGGAGTACGTCTTTCGGCAGGCTGAGGTCTCCGTGCGGGCGTACAAATTGATCCAATTCCTGAAGATGGGGGATCCAGACACGCACGTCTCCTCTCTGGAGGATCTCGCCGACCTACAGCTTGCTAATCTGAGTAATGACAACGTATTCTACGAGCAGTTCAAGAAGTCTCCCTACGTCGATCAGATACGCATAGTCCAGCGACTCACGGAGGACCTAGATAAGTGCAGCGTCGGCCGCGAGTTCCTCGCCGACCTCTTCGAGTACCGCCATCGGGCGATTTTCGATCCGTTCGGGTTCGTCCCGCCGCTGCCTATACTGGGGACGGACACCGGCTACGTCGAACCATTTACCCAGGTGACCCCGGCGGAGCCGGTCGATAAATCGACCGTTAGCGTCAGCGTCAAGCACTCGGACGAGCTCAAGCCGTACTTCACTGAGGATTTCAGAATTGACCTGTCGGAGTCGAACATCGCCGGGGTCCAGTTCGGAACGTACCTCAGCGATCTCCTCGGGCAGCTACTGCCGGGTCTGGGGTACTTCTACGCGACTCGCGTCAAGGACAAGAAGTATATGGAGCTGGCCAAGATGGGCCAGGAGCCATACCCGCTAACAGTTTTCGGGCGGTTCATGATCGGGGTCGTCTCGGCGTTCGCGAGCGACGACCACATCCGAACCGTGATCCGGGAGACGGACTGGACCGGGCTGACCCGCCCCGACTGGTCCGAGGATGTCCTCTCCGAGTTCCGCACGTCCGGGACGTTCGCGGAAGACGACGTCACCAAACTCGTCGTGACGATGGTCAACGGCGGCGAGGCCTTTTTCAACACATACAGGCTCCCCGGATCGAACTTCGCAACCTCGTTCAAAGGGATGTTATCCGCGCTGGTGACGTTTCACCTGTTCGCCGACTTCGGAAGCGTCGCCCGAATGGACGACGTCGAGAAGCTAGACGCCGTCCTCTCAATGGCGACGGCGGTCACCGACGCGGCAAACGTCGTCGCGCTCCACGCGAGGCGCTTGGGGGAGTACCTCAAGATCGCCGGCGTCGCTCTAAACGGGGTCACTGCGATCTTCAACTTCCTCCGGATGGCCGAGGAGTTCGCCGAAGGAGACGACGCTGGGATCGGCTACGGCATGATGGGCGTCGGGTTCGCGGTCTTCACGGGCGTCGGCTTCTACGCTGAGACCGTGACGGTGGCGACTGGGTTCACGATCCTGGCCTCCGTGTTCTGGCTGGCGATCGGCGTCGCACTCGTGGTCATCGGCACGATCCTCGTCATACTCCTCCAGGACGGACCGTTCGAGGAGTGGCTCAAGAATACCTTCTTCGGCAAGCGGTGGAGCAAGCTGGAGCGAAACGACGAGAACTTCCGAAATCCCTTCACCAAGCCACACACCTACGGCTACAAGAAGGTCATCCCGTCCACGAACTCCGTCAGGGTCGGCGGGGTTGACTTCCTCCGGCAGATGTCCGGGCTGTTCAGCACCGTCAGACCCATCAATATAACGAGGATGGACTTTGGGCGGGAAACGCGGGACGGCGAGAACCGCTGGAGGGGGCATTTCACCATCCAACCCCAACACAAGCAGCTCTTGGCGGACGGATACCTCTTTCTCCGACCCGTCCGTGTATCCGAGAAACGTCCGCCCGGCCCCGGCCCCCGCGGGATACGGCCGTCAGATCCCATAACGGACACCTGCGTCCATCGCTTCAGCCTCGACGACGGACCGAACGACGAGAATGTGCGATCGAAGACGGACCTCGGCGTCGCGATTCCGGACCTGATGGCCGCATTCGAGGGCTACGAGTTGAACTGGGCACTGGATGCCATCGAGAAGCACAGGGAGGTGGACTTCGGCAGCGGCGGTCTCGACTTGGAGATCGTGGCCGTGGATAGCGAGAAGAACGACGACGGCGAGACGGCGATCACGAAGTGGGAGGCGAAGGTCTGGGACATGTCAGGTACTGACGCCGACCGCATCTTCGGCGTCCCGAGGTCGAAGCTGGAGGCGATCTTTACAACGTACTTCGTCGAACTCATCTACGTTCCGCCGGAGTTGGCCGAGGCTATCGAGTCGGGCGGTGCCGTCTGGTTCCGTCCCGAAGAGCTCCCGACCGTCAGCCGCGAAATACACGGGGTCCGACGCGAGGACGGAGGGTTGTTCTGATGAGTCAGAACGATCCGGGTGGACACGGCCCCGAGGGACGCTTCCTCCTCGAGATAGCGCGCGTCCTCGAACCCCTCGAGGCCGCCATGGCGGGCGGGACGGAGGGCATGGCGAGGCTCCTCGACCGGATGGCGCTCGGCGAGGAGCTCCTCGAGGAGGACGTAGAGACGGTTCGACGGACCGTCGAGGACGACATCGGCGGCGCGCTCGCCACGATACGGTCCGAGCTGTTCGATCCGGAGACGGACATCGAGATCGATGACTTGGACTACCCGGCGCTGGTCGCCGCCGTCGGCGATGTCTACGCGGGGATCAGCGACCTCCGGCAGCTGGAGTTCGAGGCCGTCGACGGGGAGACGGTCGCCGACCGGGTGCTCGACTACCTGTTGGTGGAGTATCTGGATCGACACCACCGCGACGTCCACGATGCACTCGGGTTGCTGGGCATCGTCGACGAGGGACCGTCACCGTCGTTCGACTTCGAACAGATCTCCGCGCTGGTGCGTGAGCCACAGCGCCTGCCCGCCGAGGCGTTCGGGTGGGGGACACCAGACTTCACGGGGTTCCTCGCGCTGTACTACCTCCACGAGCTGTGCTGGCGGTTCAACATGCCGGCGACGCTGGCCGATCCGCCGCTGGCGGTGGTCGAGGACCTCCTTGACCGGGAGCGAAACGAGACCAACGTTGACCGGGAGCTGGACGAGACCGACGTCGAGCGGGAGTTGTGGATTCCGGTCATGAGTGTCGTCGACGATCGTGGTGCGGGGACCGTGGGTGTTCGCATCATTCCGCTCCCCGGGAGGACGATGAACGCTCTCCCGGGGCTGGCGGTGGTCCCGTTCGGGGTCGGGAGTACATCCGAAACGGTCAACCTCGGCGACGGGTGGACGTTCAACGTCGAGAGCACTGCCGACCAGACGGACTGGGGGGTCGGCGTCTGGCCCGACTCTGAGACATCGGACTCGGAGGCCGTACTCCTCGGGGAGGGCGAACTGCCGCCGGAGATCGTGACGACCGCCGCGCTCGCGTACGGCGGGCCGGACAGGACCTACGAGGAGACCCCCCTCATCGGTGATTCGGACGGCAGCCGGATCTCGGTGCGCTACGCCGAACTGAGCGCGTCCATCGAGTTCGACGACGGCGAGGCGATCTTCCGGGTGACGCTCCCCACGCGGGGGACACTCGCCGTCGATCCCGACGACCTCGACGGCTTCCTGACGTCGGTGTTTCCGGCAAACGGTCTAGTGTACGACTTCGACGTGACCGTCGGCTGGTCGTCGAATCGAGGGCTGTTCTTCGAGCACGGCAGCGGCCTCGAGGTTTCGCTCCCACAGCAGGGGCATGTCGGGCCGGTTCGCCTGACTGAACTCTACCTCGGCGTCGTGGCTAGCGACGACAGCGACGACCTGACGATCGAGGGCTCGGTGTCGGCAGATGTCGAATTCGGCCCAGTCATCGGGTCGATCACCCGGATGGGCATCGCCGCCGACGTGCACTTCCCGGACGATCGGGCCGGCAACCTCGGACCGATCGACCTCGGTATCGGCGTCAAGCCACCGGACGGGATCGGGCTCTCGATCGACTCCGGGGTCGTCACCGGCGGTGGCTTCCTCAGATTCGACCCCGAGCGCGAGCGCTACGCGGGCGTCGTCCAGCTCCAAGTTGGGGACCTCGCGCTCAACGCCGTTGGACTGCTCACCACCCGCCTCTCCGATGGGAGCGAAGGCTTCTCACTTCTCGTCCTCGTCGCGGGCGAGTTCACACCCGTTCGACTCGGCCTCGGGTTCACGCTGAACGGCGTGGGTGGGCTGCTCGGCGTCAACCGGACCGTCCACTCGGCGGCGCTCGGGGAGGCCGTCAGGCAGGGCTCGCTTGATTCCCTCCTGTTTCCGGAGGATCCCGTCGAGAACGCAACGCGGATCATAAGCGACCTCGGGGCGGTGTTCCCGCCGAAGCGCGACCACCACGTCTTCGGCCCGATGGCGAAGATCGCCTGGGGAACCCCGCCCCTCGTCACGGCCGACCTCGGCATCGTCGTCCAGTTCCCGTCGTCGGACGTCACCCTCCTCGGACGCGTCAACGCCACGCTCCCGGAAGCGGGCGTCGATCCGCTCGTCGACCTGAACGTCGGCATCGCAGGTCAGGTCGTCCCGGACGAGCAGCGCGCCGCGTTCGACGCGTCGCTGTACGATTCCCGGGTCGGGACGTGGACGGCGACCGGCGACGCCGCGCTACGCTCGCGCTGGGGCGAGAAGCCCTGGTTTCTGCTGTCTGTCGGCGGTGTCCATCCCCGGTATAACACCCCGACCGACATCCCGGATCTTGACCGGATCGCCATCTCGGGGACGCCACCGACCGGCTTCCCCCGGTTTGAGATCGAGGGATACGTCGCCCTCACGTCGAACACCGCACAGACGGGCGCGGACGTCTGGGTGGGGGCAGAGGCGGGCCCGGCGACAGTGGAGGGTGAGATTGGGTTCGACGCTCTCTTCCGGTTCGACCCGTTCGAGTTCGTCGTCGACTTCAGCGCTAAGGTTGCCGTCAAGGTGTACGGCAAGGGCCTGTCGCTCGGGCTCGACGGCACGGTCTCCGGGCCGGCGCCGTGGCGGGTCACTGGCACGATCCACGTCGACCTGTTCTTCTTCGATGTGACGGAGACGATGACCGTCACGATCGGCCAGGAGCGAGCGAGTCCGCCGCTACCGTCGACGCGAGTCATGCCGAAACTCCTCGCGGCACTGGAGACCCCGGACAACTGGACGGCCCAGCGGCCCGCGGGCGGTCAGTCCGTCGCGAGTCTTCGAGATATCGACGCCGACGGACAGGTACTCGCCCATCCTCTCGGCCGGCTCGGCGTCCGACAGACGGTCGTGCCGCTCGACTTCGAGCTCGATAAAGTTGGCAACACCCGACCGGCCGAGTTTACGCACTTTACCATCGACGACGTCGCGATCGAGGGCACCGACGGAGACGACGGCTCGCTCGCGTTCGACCGGACGCTCAGAGAACACTTCGCGCCGGCACAGTACGAAGACCTCACAGAGACCCAGAAGCTCATTCGACCCGCGTTCGAGCGGTTACCGGCCGGGCGCGAGGTGACGGCAGAACGCGTGTCCTACGGCGGGGGAACGGCCGACGAGGTCGCGGCGAACACGCGGACGACGACGCTGACCTACGAGACGAGCGTCATCGACGAACGGCGGGACGTACGCGCGAGGGAGCTCGCGGAACTCGGAAGCTTCCCGTCCAAGGCGGAGGCGACCGTCTCCATCCCGCTGGCGACAGCCGACGCCCTCTCTGAGGTGAGCGCGGTCGCGCGCGCCGACACCAGAACGACTGGGTCCGCACGGTTCCGCCTCCCAGAGCAGCAACCCGGTCGCACCGGCCTGGTGGGCTCAGGGCTTCTCGACGCCGACCGACCGACGGCACGGGGCGCGACGTACCTGGCGGGACCCGTCTCGATGGACGAGACGACCTACGTCGTCGCCCGGGCCGGCGACCTCGCACCGACATCCATCGGGTCTGCCGAGGAGCGGCCGACGGTAATGCGTCGCGCCGAGGCCCAGCAGGCCCTCGACCACCACCTCGCGAGCCACCCGGAGGACGAGGGTGACCTCCGCGTCGTCGAGGCGAGTGCGGTCCGGGGAATGGGCCGGGCCAGATCGGACGACGAACTGGATCACTCGCTGACCGTAGGCGACCTATTACAATGACGAATCACGACAAGACAGCGGCGGAGCGGATGGCACGACAGACGGAGTACACGTTCTATCCGACGGTCCGACGTGGGTATCGACCGACGAGCACGTTCGACGGCTCGACGGACGTCGCGGACCCCGGCTCGCTCGGCGTCGAGTTGACCGTGCGAGGGAGCGGCGAGAACGGAGACCGGACCGAAACGGCGAGCGTGTCGCTTCGAATGTACGGCCCGGGCGACGTCATCGGGCTCGACCGCCGGCAAGTCGTGCGCGTCGAGCCGAGCGAGAATTCGGATGGGTTCCCCCCGAACCAGTTCCCGCATATCGAGTTCGTCCGACCGGATCTCCCCTGGCTGTTCAGCCCGCAGCGGGCTGATGACTCCGGTCGGAACAGGCCGTGGCTCGCCCTGGTGTGCGTCGAGCGCGACCGCGATGCGGTCAGACTCGACCCGCCGGGGACCGGCCCGCTGCCGGTGCTCGAAACGCCGGTCGCCGAGTTGCCCAATCCGGCGGAGTCTTGGGCGTGGGCACACGCGCAGGTGACCGGCACCCACGACCCCGACGACGAACTCGCGAGGACATCCGACAGGACCATTTCTAGACTGGTGTGTCCACGGAACCTCGACGATGCGACGGCGTACGTCGCCTGCGTCGTGCCGACGTTCGAGACGGGTCGACGGGCCGGACTCGGCACGTCGGTTGGCGCGGACGAGACTGATCCGGATGGAAACCACCTCTCGCTTGCATGGGAGACCGATGGTGACAGGATCGTGCGCCTCCCGGTCTACTACAGCTGGGAGTTCCGAACGGGCCTGGAAGGGGACTTCGAGTCGCTCGTCCGAGAGTTGGAGTCGGTCGAGCTTGGCCCGGACGTCGGCTACCGCACTATCGACGTGGGCGACCCCGGTCCCGACATCCTAACGATCCCGGCGGACGACGACGATGCGACGGTCTCGTTGGGTGGTGCGCTGAAATCGGCCGACGCTGTGGGCGATGCGTACGGGAATGACCACCAGGAGGCGTTTCGAACGCTGCTCAACGTACCGGAGGGGATCGACGAAGCCGCGGGGTCATCCATCGTCGGGCCGCCGAAGTACGGACAGTGGCATGCCGGCGCCCGGACGATCGAGCCGCCGCCGACAGCGCCCGAGGGTGACGATGACTCCGAAGCGTATCCGGCGTGGTTGCACACGTTGAACACCGACCCACAGTACCGCGTCGCGGCGGCGTTGGGTGCCGAGACGGTCCGGCACCGACAGGAGGAGCTGATGGCGTCGGCGTGGGGGCAGGCCGGCGACCTCAGGGAGCTGAACGACCGGCTCCGGGGGATGCAACTCGGTCGATCCGGCGTCGCGCGCAACCACGCCCACCTCGGCGACGTCCGGCCTGAAGCGCTGCTGCAGTTCACCGCACCTGCACAGGACCGGATGGCCGTCTCGACGGCTGAACTCCCCGCGAATCACGTCCTCGCCGATTCGACCACGGGATTCGTGACGCTCCGGACGGTGTTAGCGCGAACGGCCCTACCGGACGGTGCGACCTCGCCCGCGTTCCGCCGGCTCACCCGCTCGAACGGGCCACTCGCCCGCCGAGCCACCGCGTCGTTCGATGCCGACGATGTGGTCCAAGCGCTGGTGACGAATCGAGCGCCGAGCGTGACTCTCGATGGCCTCGACCGGCGCGTTCGACTCGAAGACGCGATGAGCGACGAGGGACAGCGCGCGGCCGAGGAGGCCGTCGACGCGGGTGTGGCGACGGAGGAGTCGCTGGTCGAAGCGCTGTCCGACGCTGCGGCGGCCGACGCGGACGTCGCGAGCGACGTCCGGTTCCTCCCGGATCACCGCCGGGCGTCGGCCACCGAGTCGACACCAGCTTGGCTTACCGACGATCGTGGCGAGGCGATGACCGTCGCGGAGGCCGAGGTGTTTCACGCCGAGCGGGCCGACGCCGAGGGCGACCATCTGCTGGTCGCTCGGACGGTCAGTCGCGTCCGGAGCGCGATGAAGCAAGCCCTGCTCGCTCGCGCGCGGGTGCTAGACCTCCGGCTGGCACTCTGTGGCGAGGAGTCGGACGGGCAGACGGCGGCCCCGCCCGCGCGGGTGGTGGAGGACAGCCAGATCCTGGTGGCGGAATCCGAACGCATCCGATCGGATTCGCTCGCCGACCTCAAGCAGTTCCTGCCGGACCTCGCCGCCGATCCCCGCCCGGAGGGGATCGCTACGGCGTTGACTCCTGATCGCACTGCGGAGCTGGTCGATCGACTCCGCACTACGCACGACGAGCTAATGATCGCTGCGGAGGCGGTACGATCCGCCCTCCGGTCCGACGACCTCGACCGCAAGAGCGTGCTCGCCTCGCTCGACGCGGCCGACGAGCACCTCGCGAGCATACTCGAAGCGCTCGAGACAATCGACGACTACGTCGAAACCGGTCCCGCTGCACCGAGGCCGAGCGCGGCCGCCGAAGCGGCGGTCGCGGTCACCACCCCCACGACGGAATCCGTCTCGGAGTCCCATAGTCAGGGGATAGGCCGTAAGGCGCTCTGGGACGACGAAGACCTCGCGCTCAATTTGACCACGGTACAAGACGGAATCTCGTCGCAACTCGACCCGACAGCCGAGCTGGCACAGCTGGCCGCCGACCTCTCGGGTATCCCTAAACTCCGCGACCGCGAGGATCCAATCGCGGAGGTGCTCGCCAGGCCGACGTTCCTGGAGCCGATGTTCCGGTCGCTAGCGGAACTCGACCCCGAGTACCTGTTGCCCGGCGTGGGATCGATCCCGAAGAACTCGATAGGTGCTCTGGTGACCAACCCGCGGTTCGTCGAGGCCTATATGGCCGGCCTGAACCACGAGATGGCCTGCGAGCTGACGTGGCGGCGCTTCCCGACAGACCGCCGGAGGACGTACTTCAGTCAGTTCTGGGACCACGGCGGGAATCCGGCCGCCGGAGCCGCCGACACGGCCGACGTCGATCCGATCCACGAGTGGGACGGGAACGACCTCGGCGAGAACGGCCCAGGACGGCGACCGGACGACGATTCCGACGCGGCAGACGAGAGAGCCGCCAAGGATAAGGACGACGGCGCCACAGACGATGGGATGGTCGTGCTGTTGATCCGGGGCGAAGTGCTCCGGCGCTACCCGGACACGACGGTCTACGCGGTGAAAGCCGTCGAGGACGACGGCGACCGTGTCCCTGCCTTACCCAACACGCACGTCTCACGGCGCAGTGGACTGACCGACGACGACCGCCTCGCGGCCGCGCGAATGATGGACCACGACCACCTGCGTGGACCGTGGATCCCACCCAGCCGACCGATCGAACCGGAGCCACACCCGCCGATCGACCCGCATCCGGAGCCCCCAGACCAGGGGGATTCCCGGCCACCGTTCGATCCCACCCCGCCGAATGTTCCTGAACCCACGCCCCCGGGCGACGGCGAGCCTCAGCCGCCAGACGTCACAGAGCCGATCGGACCGCCGGAGACGCCCGCGCCCCAGCCGGACGTCAAGTACCCGGTGTTCCGGGGAACCATCGAGCCCGACATCACGTTCCTGGGGTTCGACCTCTCCGTGGCGGAGGCCGTGGCCGGGCCGTACCACAAGGGCGGTCCGCAAGAGGGCGTCTCCCACGCAACAGAGGACGAGGGGTGGTTTTTCGTCCTGGAGGAGGCGCCCGGGGAGACCCGGTTCGGACTGGACGAGGACCAGGGCGACGTGGGCGATCGGCCGTACGGCATCACCTTCACCAGCGGGAGAGTACGAGAGACCAGGCAGCTCACAACAAGGGCCGAGCAAGAGGGTGCGGAAGTCGGCTGGAGTGCGCTCTCGTGGGGACACCTGGTGACCGACGACGGCGGTGACGGTGTAACCGACCCGGCGGCTGCCATCTCCCACGTGTCCGTGGCCGACAGCCGCCCGGGTAGCGAGCAGTGGGCGGTCGAGGCTGGCGTTCGTTACCACGTGGGTGAGGACGACGAGTGGACGTCGGCGGACGCGGCCGAGTGGGGCGCGAACGCCGCACACATGGCGCGGATCACCTGGCAGCAGCCCGTCCGCGTTGCCATCCACGCCGCCGACATCCCCCCAGACACCGAGGCGCAGACGTCCGATGGTGAAGATGAGATGATGACCGATACGGACACGGACGGTGACGGTCGGTGAGCGGCCACGTACCACGTCAGCGACTCGCCCTACTCCGGGCCGAGCTGCGGACTGCAGAGCGCGAGCGCAACCGCGTGGGGATGGTGCTAGCGGCAGTGACCGAGTTCCACGAGGCCGTCAGTCGCGGCGACGCGGCAACTCCGCCGCCGTCGCTGTCGACCGCCTTCGATCGGTTCGGCCCCGCCGATGGAGAGGACAACAGACAGGAGTCACTCACGTACCTAACCGTCCCGCTCGCGCGTCGGGACGACGGGGAGGAGGAGACTGCCTTTGATCGAATTCGGTCCACCGCGCTGACGATCGACGTCTCATCGTTCGTCGACGCTCTGGAAGCGTACGTCGAAGATGCGGCCGACTGGGCAGCCGTCGCGGCCGCCTTCGAGGCCGTCCTCGGGGCAATCCAGGGCGGGACGCGAACGGACGCACTGTCGCTTATTGACGATCTCGTGAGCGTGTTCGAAGTCGCGACCGAGGCGGCGCTTTCCTATCGCGACGATCGGATTGAGCTGGTGTGCGACGCCAAATCCGAGTACTTAACGGCGCGCGACGATCCCGTGGCCGACCTCGACGGCCAGCCGGTGGCGCTCCTGCCGGTGCGCCTGGAGACCCGGTTCGTCGGACCTAAAGATGACAGCGATGCCGCTGCCGAGGAGCTGCGAATCCGGGTGTACCCGGACCAGGTCCACGTCGACTCGCACGAGCCCGAGTTGACCGATAACGAGGTCCACTGGGGGCGGACGTTCTGGACACGCGTCTGGCTGGGCTGTCACAAGCAAGTCGACCGGTGGGACGCGGGCGAAGGGGCTGGCGACGCTGACTGGATCCAACCAGACCCGAACGCAGTCCCCGCCGAGTTTCGCCCACTCGTTGACGACCTTGATCCAGCCGACTTCCAGGCGGGCGAGGACGGCTATCGGGAGATCAAGACGGCGGCCTGGCGACAGCTCACGGAGCGGTTCGGGACCGAACGGGCAAGCTGGCTGGTTCGCGCGACGGCACCCGAGACGTTCGCGGACGAGCTACTCGAGGCCCCGTTGCCAAATTCTGGGCTCGCCGAGCTCTCCACCCTCTCATTCGAACCGGTCGACCGTCGTCCGTCCACGTGGACGTCACAACCGCGTGCATGCCTGCTTCCGGACCGCTGGGTGGCGTGGCTCACCTGGGAGGACGGAGACGGCAAGGCACACGCCACGACTGTCTCCGGACCGCCGATCAGCGAGCCGCTGTCGGTCGGTCCGAGCCCCGAAGCGGCGTCTATGTGGCGACGCGACGGGGAGACGGCCGACGCGGTCGAGCCTCAAGAGGTTCCGCCGGGCATGGAGTGGCTGGTCGACTACAGCGAGGCTGCGGCGACGGGCATGGCTCTGTCGGTCGACCTTGAGTCCCTCTCGGGATTCGACGCCGGCCGCGGGTTCACGCGCGTCGTGGTACTCGGTGTTCGGGGGTCGATGGACGCCGACACGGGTGCCAACCGGCTCGCGGACCTACTCCGTGCCCACCATTACACGGACGGACTGGCGGTCCTCCCGCAGGGGACACCGACGAACGTCTTCGACCAGGAGTCGGGCTACTCGTCGAGAGACGTCCCCGAGGACAGCGTCGACATGGCGGCGGGACCGCCGTCGATCAGTCCGATGGATGGAACCGACGGAGATCGGCTGGCCCGAGCCCTCGGGTTCACCGTCGACGAAGACGACGAACACGTGTTCGGTCGTGTGGCGAACGCCGACGGGACCGAACAGCTCGACGCGCGACACATGAACTCCGCGCTGTGGCCGGCGACGCTTGGGTACTTCCTCCAGCACCTGCTCGTCTCGAACGAGTGGGTAGGTACTGAGAGTCTCTGGGACGGCGAGGCGGGGTCTGGGGCGCTGTCGGCCGACGAGCGGCGGGCGAAGCTTGAGAGACTCCTGCCATGGGTAGACGCCTATCGCGAGCACTTCGTCGAGTACGTTCGCGCTCGCGGCCCTCTTCCGGCGATCCGCGTCGGCACACAACCATACGGGATCCTGCCGACGGGCGCGCTGTCACCCGATACAGACGAGCTCCCGGAACCAGGGACGGACGGGCAGCCCAACGACGACTCGGAGGAAGCCGGTTTGGAGGACTCGACCGACAGCGATTCAGACGACGCGACTGGGGCCGATAAGCCCGCCGTGGACGAGCAGATGCCGTCCGACCTGGCCGGATGGCTCCGGCGGTTCGAACCCTCATGGGCCGCCGCCGCCGAGGACCTTCCGTGGGCGACGGGCGACCTCAATGACGAGACGCTCGTCCGGATCCTCCAGCGCGAGGGACTCTCGTACGACGTGATCCGGCGCCAGTATCTGACCGGGGCGCCCCGCTCCGAGCTGGAGGCACGACGATCCCAGGTCCGGGAGACGCTCCGCTCGCACAACATGCGCGAACTCGATCCCCGGATCGCGAATCTCGATGTCACCGGGTTGTCGCCGGCGGTCGCGAGTGCGGCCCGGACCGCCAGAGAACCGATAGACGACAACGGGCCGCCCCCGGTGTCGACTGAGCCGATCGAGCCGGCGGATTTCGTGGACAACGACGTATCTTCGACGATAAACGCTCTCATCTCCCAACCCCCGGACGCTGTCAGGGAGCTCGGGCTCGTCCTTGAGCCCGAGACCCGCCGGGCCGTGCTCGAGGCCGTTGCGTCGCCCGGATTGGACGGCGAGGACTCCGACGTGGGTAGGACGGATGGGGCAGACGTGGCGGACGTGGTCGCGGGCATGCTCGCGGAGTCAGAGGCGGATCCGCAAACGACATCGCAGATTCAGGCGCTCATCGAAGCCGTCGACCGCATGACCGAGGCCGGGGACGGCGACCTGCACGAGCCGAACTCCCTCCTCGAGGTGCTGCTGTACTACGGAACGCTGCATGCCTACCTCAACGCCCGCGTCCGGCTCGGTACACGCCACGACGACCCCGGGATCCTCGCGCCGGAGCCACAGCTCTACCTGCCCAGCCCGATTCCCGATTTTTCCGGCGATCCGCCGTACTACGCAGCACTTAGCGACACCGTTCCCGACGCGCTGACGGCCCACCCTGCAGTCGACGAGGACGACAGCTACGGCGACGCGCTCTTCGCCGGAGCCGTCGGTGCGACGCCGCCGATCTCGCTCGAGCCGCGCCTGAGCGAGTTCACAGACAGTCTGTCGTATCTGGGCGAGCGACCCCCCGCGGCGCTCGCGACGGCGATGGTCGAGTCGCTGGACCTAGCGAGTCACCGCCTGGACGCCTGGTGGACATCCCTGTCGACGCGGCGGCTGGCCGAGGTGCGCGAACACCAGGGTCTCTGGGGACCGTCCGTGGACTCCTACGAGGCGTGGGAGGTTGGTGGGGATCGATCAGTCGGCGACGATGGGCGTGAGAACACCGGCGACGGGAGACAGGATGCCGACGACGGCCGAGAGGGCGACGGCGACGGCGAGCAGCCCGGTAGTCGGCTTGACGAATCGGTGCTGAAGTCCCCGGGGATCAACGTGGGCGCATACGGGTTCATCGAGGGACTCGCCGCCGATCCGTCCGACGAAGAGGGCGAATTCGTTCACGCACCGTCGCTCCAGCACGCGACGACAGCCGCGTTGCTCCGCAGTGGTCACCTCGCCCACGAGGGCGATTCGATGGGACAGGTTCTCTCTGTCGACCTCTCGGCCGACCGGGTTCGGGAGGCCCTGGGGCTCGTCTACGGAGTCCGTGACGGACAGTCGCTCGGGGAGCAGCTTGGCTATCGGTTCGAGCGCCGTCTCGTGGATCACACGATCGACGCGGAGAGGGTCGGAGTGAACGTCCAGCAGTACAGGACCGCCTTCCGCGAGGCGTTTCGGCTCGACCAGAGCGTCGCCGCGGAGGCCATCGCTGCGACGGACGTCGTCGATGGATACGCGCTCGTCCGCGACTGGGAGAACTATCCCTTCCGCCGGAGCGACCTGCCCGCCCGGGACACGAACGAGTTCGCCAGCCTCCAGGCCATCGTTGCCGAGCTTTCCGACGCACTCGACGCGGTCGGGGATCTGTTGACCGCCGAAAGCGTCCACCAGCTCGGGAAGGGAAACTTCGAGCGCACCGCTGCGTCCCTCGACGCACTCGCGGCCGGGACAACGCCACCCGATCCAGCGGTCGTCCGGACACCACGGGAGGCAGTCGGCGTGACACACCGGACGGCCGTCCTCTTCGGCGATCCCACGACTGCGAGTCCGCCGCCCGGATGGCCGACTGGAACGCCCGTACCCATCACCGACTACCCCGCCGTGCCTGTAGGGTCAGCTTCCGCGAGCGAGGATGGTGCCGACTCTGCAGAGACGGTCGCGGGCGTTGACGGCGAGGCTGCCGACTTCCATATTCGTCGCGACGCGGAACCGGCCCTAGACGCATGGCTCGGTGAGGTGCTTCCGGCGCCGGCGGACGTCGAATTCCTGGCCACCTACCGCTGGTCGAGCGCCGAGAACCGGACGGCCATCGACGCAGATGGCCCGTCGAATCACGAGCACGTCGTTGAGCGAACGGTCACCCTGGACGAGCTCGATCCGTCGCCGCTCGACCTCCTCGCCCTGGGCGGTTCGGACGCAGACCAGGCCGCCACCGCGTTCGAGGCCCGAGCGGCCTACGTGCTCCTCCGCGATCGACCCGCACACGATCCCCCAATTCCGGTGGACGCGACGCTCGAAATCGTCACGACGGAGACGGCGCGCGACGACGCCATCCCGGTCGCCGACCTCCTCGCAGTCGTCCACAGCTTCAGGGCGCTCGTCCTGGAGGGACGGGCAGTCGACGGAACGGATCTCGCCCACCCGGAGGACGGCCCCGCTCCTGGGTACACCCCGGCGAGCGTAGACATGCTCCGCGTGCGGGCAGACGAAGCCGAGGCGACGCTCGCGACCGTTCGGGACACTCTGGAAAACCGCCTCGCCGTCCTGGACCCGCCAGGCGACGACGAGTCGCTTCTCTCCCAGCTTGAGGCCGTCACGGCGGCCGCCGAGTCGTTCGTCGAGCGCGTCCCGGTCGAGCCCCTCATCGCGACGCCTACCATGTTAGATGGCGACCTCGACGCCGAACTCGGGTCGCTGGCCGAACGACTCAAGAAGTGGGAACGCGCTCGACCGACCGTTGACGAGGCGGTGATCGTCCGGGACGAACCGTCGCAGGAGGTGTCCGGCCAGCTTCGCGTCCCCGAGTCGCCCGGCATCGCTCCGACGGACATAGGCGACGCCGGGGGTCACCGACGCGTCAAGGCGCTGGCGGAGATCGAGGGGTTCGACTCCCTGCTCGCCGACTCGTCCGTCGCCAGCGAGGAGGAGCCGTCCTCCGACGCGGAAGAACAGTCGGAAACGGGTGCCCAGTCTCCCATTGGACCCGTTGCGACTGTCCCGGATCGCTTTAGAAACGCCGAGGTCACGGTCCAGGTCTGGTCACGAACGCCGGCTGACTGGTTCGAGCGCACGGTGTTGACGACGAGCGACGAGCAGGGGGTGTTCGCTGTCGAGATTGACTTCTCGGGCGTCCCGTCCGGTACGTCGTTCGCGGTGGTCGCGACCGTCGACGGCGAGGTGACCGCTGCCAAACACGGTCGCGTTGTCGACGAAAGCGCCTGGGAGGACACGCCGAGCGACGGGCGGGTGTCGTTGACGCTTTACGACCTCGCCGCTTCTGTGCCGCGCCTCTCTCGGCTCCTGTGGCTAGACAGGGAGCGGCGACACCTCGCAGTCGGAGAGGGGACTGATTCACCCGCCCAGGCGGTCGACGTCGCTATCGCTAACACCCGGTGGCAATCTGCCAGCAAGGAGCGCGAGCTGTTCGACCCGTCGTGGTCGACGCTTTCGGAGTCCGAGCTGGCGGCGACAGATGCACTCCTCGAACTGGCGACCGTCGACCTGTCGGTCGTCGATTCCGCAGTGACGGGGGTGCTCGATGTCTTGGAGCGACTTGGCGTCTCGAAGGCGCTTACAGTCGACGGCGACGCGACCGCGTCAGGTTCTCTCCAGATCCGGGCGCGCCGGCGCGAGATTGACGCCGCAGTCCGCAACCGAATCCAGCACTTCCGGGCCAATCCCGTAGCGTTCCACCGCAACGTCGCTGACGCACTCCTGGGATTCTCTCCCGCCGCCGCGCTGGCGATCGACGATACGGACGATCCGACGCGCCTGGCCGGTTACCTGCACGTGCTGCTGGCTCAGCCCGCCGCGGTGGTTTTCGCCCTTGACGAACACGTTGACGAGCCCCATCGCCTGCTCGCGACCCTTGGGGAGTGGCTTTACGGGACTGACGCGGCCACCGCCCGGACGGATGACGTCGCGCTCGAAAACGAGATCGCTCGACTCGAAGACGCCGTCGAAACCATAGAGGGCTTCGAGACATTATTCGCACACTTCGAACGAGAGCGGGCCGACGACTCGGACAAGGCGATCCCCCACCGCACGTCGTTCGCCCGGCTACTCGGCCAGCTTCGGAACGTCATCGCCGAGTCACCGCCGGCGGTCCCGAACCCGGACACAGCGCGGGCGGCGGCCGCGAGTGCCTTCGCCGACGCTGTCGACGACTTCCAGCTTGCGCTCACCGACCACTTCCGCCCGCTACAGGCCGTCACTGCCGGCACCGAGGCGGATATTGATGCTGGTACGGCCTTCCGCCACGGGGTGCTGGAGACGGTTCGGGTCCCGCTCGTGCGTGCGTCGTACTTCGGGGTCTACGGGAGTACGCCACAGTCCCCGGTCGGCGGGACACCGACGGACGAGACGACCCTCCGCACCCAGGCTGGGGTCGTCCTGGAGCGCGTTGACGCGAGACTGGACGCGGCCGCCGACGCGACGCCGGACGAGAAGGTGTCGATCGAGCAGGCGGTCGACGCCCAGGACGCGCGACTCCGCGCGCTCTTCGGGGACGAGTTCGTCGTGCTGCCTCCGTTCGTCCCGGCTAACGGCACGGAGTTGGCCCGCACCTTCGGGAACGACGGTCTCCTCGCGGCGGGATCACCGCTTGCAGCAGAGACCTGGCTCCAGCCGATAGCCCAGGTCAACGAGCGCCAGGCCACCTTCCGCGAGGCGCTCTCGTACGCAGAGGCGCTTTCCGGCCGACTCATCAGGGACCTCTCGGTAGGTCAGCTCCCACACCGGCCGGAGGACGACTGGGTCGGCGTCGACGGTGTCGCCCCCGAACCAGGACAGCTGTCGCTCGTCGTGCAGTTCGGCCTCGGCCTCAGCCCGCCCGCCGTCACTGGACCGATCTGCGGGCTCTTCGTCGACGAGCACGTAGAGCACGTCCCTACGGACACGGAGACGGCGGGGCTCGCGATCAACTATGACGAGCCCGACAATCGAGCGCCACAGTCCATTCTGCTCGCCGTGCCACCGCCCGACAGCGAGTGGACGTTCGACGCCCTGGCATCTGCCGTCAGGGAGACGATTCGCCTCTATAAGTACCGTGGCGTCGACCTGGAGGACCTCCCGGACTTCGGGCACCTCCTCCCGATGCTGGCGGTCGCGTATAACACCGGAGTCCCGCCGGACACGCAATCGGTTGACTTCGAATCGCTCGGGACCGCCGATGGAACACGTCTGCAGGGTGTCGCCCCGTCGTACCGCGTGTTCGCGGACTACGACCTTCCGAACCGTGAGATAGGTGACGGGCGATGACCGTCCCTCGCTCGTTTACCCACTGGACGCGCTTGGAGCCGCACCCCCGTAACGACGAACTAACGGATGCGCTCCGCGCGCAGATTCGCGATCCGTTGTGGCTGCTCACCCGGCAGTGGCAGTTCGGAGAGTTCCACGGCGACGACGCGGGGTCGCCCGTACGCGCGGACGCGAGCGTCGAGCACGACCCAATTCGGCGCTACGACCTCGGGCCCCGAAACCGGGCTGACGACGGCGGGCCCCGGGAGTACGAGGGTGGACCCCTGGAGGCGCTCGTCGAACGCGAGCCCGTGCTGACGGCCGAGGACGACCCGCCGGCGCGCCTCGCTGCCGAGGCGGGTCAGTACTTCCTGCGGCTCCTGGCCGCACACGGCTACGAGACGGGCGAGGGGCCTTACACGGCCGAGGACTTCCCGGCGGCGCTACGCATCTCCGGCGTCGAGGGTGATCTCGACGCCGACGGACGGGCGTTCGACCGCGTAATGGCCGGCCGTGTGCTTGACGGGCAGGCGGTATTCGACGCCATCGTAGCCGCCGTGTCGAACATCGCCGCCGTCGCTGACGGTGCCACGCTGGACGTCTCGAATGCAGCCGCCCTCCCGCTTCCGACCGACGGTCGCCGAACCGAGGCGTTCGATAGCGCGATCGGGGAGTTCGTCGACTACTACCGAACCTTGTTCGACGAGCCGGAAGAGGCGGCGTCGGCGTGGCGACCGGAACGGATGGAGTACGAGTTCGCCGTCGCGACGGGCGAGGGCGACACAGAAACCGTGTTCTCGGCCCCGGAATACGAGGGGGGGAACCTCGACTGGTACGCATTCGCGATAGCCGACGACCGGTCGCTCGAGGGCGACGCCGACGACAGACGGGTCGACGATCTCGGCAACGATAGAGGCCGCGAGCCCGGAGACGACCCAGACGAGGGCAATCCGGCGTCCGAGTCCACGATCCGGACGATTCCCACGCGCGCCACGTTCCCCGGGATGCCCGCAACGCGGTGGTGGGAGTTCGAGGACGCCGCCGTCACGCTCGAAGACGTTGCCGGGGCCGGTGCGAACCTCCCTCGGCTACTCCTGTTGGAGTTCGCCGTTCAGTACGGCAACGACTGGTTCCTCGTCCCAGTCGAGACTCCGGTCGGATCGCTCGAGCGCATCACGTCGCTGTCGATCACCGACTCGTTCGGCTGCAGCCAGTCCATCGAGCCGACGGTCGACAGGACCGACGAGTGGAACGCGTTCGCTTTTCGGGACCTCCCGAACGCCGACGAACCCGGGCTGTTCGTGCCGCCGGTGCTCCCCACGTCGATCGCGTCCGATCCGGTTGAGCGTGTCATCCTCGCCCGGGACGAGCTGGCGAACCTCGGGTGGGGGATCGAGCGACTCGTCGAGGGTCCCGTTGGCGATCCGATCGATCGCGCCGAGTTCGCGTCCCCCTCGCTCAATATCGCCGCCATCTCGCCGGCCGAGGACGACGACGAGACGACCGAATTCGTCGACCTCGAGAACCTAGGGGACGACGACCTCGACCTGGTCGGCTGGACGGTCCGACGCATCGCGGACGGCGATGAGACGACCGTCTTCGCGTTCGAGGACACGGTCATTCCTCCGAGAGGCATACTCCGCCTCCACACGGGTGCGTCCGGGCGTACACCGACGAATGGTGACCGACTCGACCGCTGCTGCGAGCGCAGTACACCTATCTGGACGGACGCGGTCGCGCTACGCGTCGTGGACGAGTCCACCGACCCTCCGCGAGTCGTCGCCAATGCGCGCCTGCGCGAGCCAAGCGAGGCGTTTGCCGACTATCGCATCTCGACGGCCGTCGAGGACCACTGGTTCCCGTTCAAAGTCGACCCGACCTCGCCGACGGACCACCGGCTGGAGCGCGCTCGGTTGCTCGACGCCGAGACGCTGGACGTCGATCCGGCACACCTCCCGGAACCCCTGGGAAGGATCCTAGACCCCGATCCCGCGCTCCTTGAGGCAGACGCCGACACGCTTCGGCTCTACGAGGAGGAACTCACCCGTGGCGGAACGGAGGTCTCGCGCCACTACCAGCTCTCGTCCTGGTCCACCGGCCGACAGCACCTCTGGGCCGGCCGCCGCGTTCGCGCGGGCCACGGGGAGTCTTCGAGCGATCTCCGGTTCGACTTGCTTGAGGACCGCTCCGAGACCGGCGTCTCGATCGTCGACGGGGTAGACTCCTCGGACGATTCGGACCAGGAGACGGACAGGGACACCGACGGCGACGAGGACGACGGCACAGGCGACGGAGATAGCGATGTGGACGAGGAGATACCACGAGGAGAGACGAGCGTCGGACTGGGCGAGAACGTCGTCGCCGCCCTCGCGTACCTCTTCGGATGGCTCTCGGGGATCATCATGTTGCTCGCAGTGCACGAGAGCGGGTATGCTCGCTTTCACGCCGCACAGAGCGTCGTCATCTTCGGCGCGCTCTTCGCAGCGCGAATCTTCCTATGGGTCGCACAGGTCTTCGTTTTCGTCCTCTACAACCCGGCCTATCCGGCCGGCTTCTACTACCCGGGCGGTCCATCGGACCCCACGACCTACCTCGTGCTCTCGTGGACCGTTAGCCAGATCACTCTCGGGCTCTGGCTGGTCGTGGCGGCGCTGTGGCTCTACCTCGTTGCCTGGAGCGCTCTGGGCAGGGATCCACACGTTCCAGGTGCTGTACGCCTCGCACGTGCCCTCGCACGTCGCGTCTCACCTGACCGATAGACCACGGCGTATCCCTGTCGCTCCCGCCGGTCCGGTACACAACACCCAAGGGAGGATCAACCGAATCCGCACACCGATGAACGAGATGATCATCAACCTGCTGGCGGCGAACGCGGACCACGCCGCGGCGTTCGCCTCGCGGTTCGACGACGCAGAAACGCGCACAGGCCGAATAATTTGCCTTCGACGTCGAGGCCCCTGGACTCGTTGAGGTTACCACCGAGAGCCACGAGAACCCCGCAGCCCACCAGAACAGCGTCTCCATCGACGACGTGAGCGAAGAACTGATGGCCTGTACGTGCCCGCACCACATCCACCGCAATGCCTCCTGCAAGCACATGGCTGCCGTCAAAACCGCGACTGACGATGGGACGCTCGAGGCATTCCCATCGGAGGACAGCGAAGACGATGCCGAACCAGAAGACTGTGATTGTGACGGCCTCGGTGGTTTCCCATGCTGGCCGTGCGTGCAAACGGGACGGAAAGAACTGCCGAACTAATCTCTGCCCTCTCTCTTACTGGGTTGATTTTCAACCGGCAGTATTTAGACATTAGTCAAGAAGTAAGCGTCTGGAACGACATCACATGTCTAATGACCTACGAAAATTTAGATACAGAATTAATCAATGTCTTACTGAATGACGGTCGAGCGAGTCTCCGTGGTATTGCCGAGGATCTAGATGTCTCGGTAACAACGATTTCAAATCACCTCGAAGACTTGCAGGACACGGACATCATTACTGGCTACACCCCGACGATTGATTATGGTTCGTTAGGCTACGATGTAACAGCTGTTATTCAGCTCAAAGTGGAAGGAACGGCACTTCCGGACGTCACTGCTCGTCTGCAAGATCAACCGCAGATGATCAGCGTTTACGAAGTCACCGGTGACCATGACATCATTACGATCGGCAAATATACAGATACTGATGAAATGAATCAACAGATCAAAACGCTCCTTAGTGATGCAGACATTAATGAAAGCAACACTAGTGTAGTTCTGAACACGGCTAGCGAACATGAACAGTTCGAAATTGGAGAAGAGAGCTAAGATTGTAGAGCCACTCGAGAGGAGAGGTCACTCAAGCAGATGAACATTGTTGTCTATATCTATTCTAAACACGCGCTCGTGTGGCAATCTTGTACGTCGTCGCGGATACCGATACCCGCGATCACGATGAGCGCGATTCCAACCACGGCAGCAACCGTCTTGCCAGCAGTCGCGGCAAGCCAGTCGTGGCCGAACAGGGTGAACGCGCCGAGCAAGACAAACAACATCTCGTTGTGTCTCGAATGTAAGTGATGGCGTTCATGGGCTAATCGGCGGATGTTGCCTGTCCCGCCCCGCCGGGAGCGGGCTGACCGACACGGCACCCCAAAAAATGGGGGGGTCTCGGCCTTAAATTAGACCGAGGATTTTCATCGCTGTTGCGACCGAACCGAATGCGTAGAAGGCGATTTGACTTTTTTCAGCACTTGGTCAGCGTCTTCGTCGGCCATGGTTACTTTGCGAGGTCGGGCATCACGCCCTCTTCGCTGTCAATCCCTACGAGCGACAGTTATCCCGGACGAATCCATATCATCCGACGAGCTTCGGGCTTCTTCTTTCGAATCTCGTCGTTTTCATGGAGACGGCTGAGAACGTTATACGCCGACCGTCGGGACCACCCGAGTTCGTCCGCGATCTCGCTCGTCATGTAGGGTTCGAGCGGCCTCATGACCTCTAATACGGCCTCTTCGGTGTGCTCTTGGACATACTCTCCACTCTCATTACGCGCCCTCTCATCGTTCTCTGTCATACCTGTTCCTTCATTTCCGCACGACATAAGCTTATTCCTTGTATGGAAAACGGTGGTTTTATTACCTATGCCGTATAAGGAATAAGTAGGGAGAACGGTGCCCTCAGGCGTGTCGAAACGCGCCGGGTGTTACAGCACCCGGCACCGGTCTTCCAAAATGCAACTCTGGAAAGACCATGAGTACGAAACCGCCTGTGGAACTTGAAGCTGACGAGACGGCACAGAAACGCGCGCAGTGGGAACAGTTCGGCTTCCGCGTTGAAGCCCCCGGATGGTCGATGTGACTAACGAGAGCTACGACAACCCCGCTGAGCATCAATACGTCGTCACGCTGGACGACGTGACGGGCGAGGCAATGGCGTGCACCTGCCCGCACCATGTTCACCGTGACGCGTTCTGCAAGCACATGGCTGCCGTCGAAACCGCGACCAACAACGGTACGCTCGATGCGTTCCCGTCGGAAGACGACGAGACGGATGAAGACGATACTGAACCGGCAGAGTGCGACTGTGATGGCCTCGGTGGCTTCCCGTACTGGCCGTGCGTACGGACCGGACGGGAGGAACTGCCACACTAACCACTCCTTTAATTTGTCAGTCAATGGATAGACACTGACGCCGAAGAGTAATCCAGAGGATGTTTGACTGGATAGTCGATTTCAGAACGGATCTCAAAACAGAATTAGGAGCGATGCGGTTCGAACCGGGCAAAAAACGGTTCAGGTCAGCGACTGGCCGGGCGCCCTGCCCTGCGTTTGGCCGAGCGACCCTGCAACCACGCCCCGAGCGCACCGCCCACAGCGCCGGGGATTGCGGCGACGATGACGAACAACACGCCGAAGGCGAACAGTCCCATCGCTGCAAGTGGGCCAGCCATCAATCCCACGAGAGTCAGGACGACGAGGGCAATGATAGCCCCCGCGGCGCTTGCGACACCGCCGTTAAGCGCGCCGTCACCGAGTTTGGTTCCGGACACGTAGCCAGCCACGAGACCACCGATGATGCCGGTCACCAAAGCACCGGTGACGGGGAGTGCCATATTCGTGAATGGGACGACGGCACCACTGAGGAGGCCGACGATGATCGTTGCGACGATTCCGTATACGATGGCTCGGAGTTTGAAGTCCATACCTAATGGTAGACTCACAACATCTTAACTAATTTTCATAATTCAAATATACATTTCAAAGATGGTACAAGCGGATAATTAGAATTTCGTTACAAAACAGATAGTTACGGTCACATCTCAGATTGGCAATTTTTCTCTGTGTCCGCTGACCAGTCAGCGAGCAGTAGGTAGAAACATCAATGGCGGTGCTCGGTGCGGACCTGATGTTTCGTACTGTGTTCGGCGTTACTCGTCCCCACTGTGGTTCGAACAAGCTCTCTCGACGGTTGAGGAAGCCTTCTCCGACAACCCGTACGCTGATTCATTCAAACATCTCGTGAGCACGCTGATTCTCGCCGAAACGCAGTGGACTGTAGTGGACTTGCTCGATCGCTTGGAGCGTGTCTGTTGCCATCTCCGTATTTCGATCCACAGTGATGGCCACGAGATTTGCATCCACCAGCTTCGGGAGAGAGACATCATCCGTCAGTCCTGGAGAAGATTGGACACGTCTTGTCGCAGTAGTTCTCCATACTGACACCGTAGATCACGCGCTTCATCGAAACTGATGAACTCACGCTCGTCGATGCGTGGCGTAATCGGATCGTATTCATGGACGTTGAATCCCATCCGTTCAAGGTACGTGGCAGTGGATGGCGATTCCAATCCACTGTGGATGGCCTTCTCAACATGGTGGCTGACAGTCTCGAACTCTGGAAGCGTAACTTCGTCACTTCTCACCGCACCCGTTTGATCCCCGATGTTAACGTTGGTGTGGTGGATCTGCTCCATCACTGCGTCTACCTCCTTGACGAGGCGAAGAATCTGACTTGGGAGGGCCGTATCGGGCGATCGCCATTCGACAGTTGGCATTTCATCACGTAACCGAATCGGTGTCCAGACGACATTATCGGGCGCGAAATTCGCGTGCATGCTCTCTTCATCAACACCTGCCTCGATGGCTGCTGTTTTGAATTCCTCAAAGCATTGGTCGAGGCGTCTTTCCCACTCTGCGACGGTATCGACGTAGTCCCAGAGTTTCCCGTGGTGGGGAAAGTTCTCGTACCCCTTTTTCCGATAGATATACGCACGGGCATCGTTGGCGATTCGTTCACCCTGGAAGTACGATGACGAGCTGGTCAATGCGAGCGCTGGATCAAGAGCAATGAGTGTATTAAGTTGGTCTGTAACGTTTCGCTTCTCAAAGTGAATGTGTGTTCCAGCACAATACTTCGCGTAGTCGTGGTTCGTTCCAAGAACCTCCCTCTGTATTTCACCACGGTCGCTCGGCCACTGTTCGATTGACTCGCAATTGATTGGCGTCCCGAGCGGCACAAGTATCTTATCGAGGTCATCTGCTTTTGAAAGGACTGCATCTAATTGCTGGATGAACGTCGATTCGAGGTCAGCATACGTTTCACATGGCGGTGTTTTCAGTTCGAAGAGTGGTTTGACGAACTCCTCTTCGGCATACTCAGACTCTTCTGCCAGCGCTCCTGGCGTCGTGAGCATTCCATTTCGATCGATAACCCAGTACTCTACCTCGATGCTTTTTTGCATTGATTATATCCCTGCTTGTACTCGGAGTCGTTCCTGCGTTCCGTTCCCACTGAGGCATATATCGTCAAGCAACTCGGCAGCGGGATCAGTAAGTCCCATACGGTTCCAGCTTTCAGGAGACACCGATACTAAGCGACACTCGACGAAGAATTTGCCACAGAAAACTTCATTGCATGATCGAATGCTAAAGATGGCTCACACGCCATCGAGGGCACACCTCTCGGTTGGTTATCAGAGACATCCTCTGTCGAGGATCCGAACTCACTCAGTTCAAAACGAACGGTATTGGATGAGATATGCTTCCTGGACATTATCATAACTACATGCCGGAGAGGGAAAGTCTCATGGGAGGAAAATGCGGTACTCCGAGATTAGTTCAATGGCAGTCGCTATCTGGAAACAGAAATTCGCTTGTCGGTCCGAACCACCAACGTTCGCTATTCGGGGGATTACCTGATAGGGCTTGAACCCGTAGTAGGTACATGGCGAGTCTCCGTTTCGGTTCGCTGTTCGGCATCCCGATCAGATTGGGCGTTTCGTTCTTGTTGATCCTCCCACTGCTGGCCTACCTCATCGGTTCGCAGGTTGGCCTCACAGTGAACTTGATCAACGGGATCTTCGGGACGACACTCGATCCTGCACCGCTTACCGCGGGGTTACTCCCCTGGCTCTTGGGAGTGGGCGCTGCACTCGGCCTCTTCGCCAGCGTTCTCTTGCACGAACTAGGCCACTCACTCGTAGCACGCCGGTATGGCCTTGAGACTGAATCGATCACGCTGTGGTTCTTGGGCGGTCTTGCACAGTTTGCGGAGTTGCCTGACGACTGGCGCCAGGAGTTCGCGATTGCCATCGCCGGCCCGGTCGTTAGCGTTGCACTTGGGGTCCTGTTCTACGGGTCGTTCGAACTGCTCGCTGGCAGGCTCCCCGCAGTTCGGTTCGTGATCGGCTACTTAGCTGTGCTCAACGTGGTGCTTGCGGCGTTCAATATGCTTCCGGGATTCCCGATGGATGGTGGGAGAGTCCTCCGCGCGGTGCTCTCGCGTAACCGGTCGCGCCTGCGGGCGACCCGCATCGCAGCTGCCGTCGGGAAAGGATTCGCGTTCCTACTTGGAATCGCTGGGGTCGTTACGTTCAACCTGTTTTGGATCCTCATCGCCTTCTTCATCTATATCGCCGCAACGAGCGAGACCAGCCAGGAGGTTATGCAGGCGGCCTTCGAGGGACTGACCGTCAGGGAGATAATGACGCCGGCGGCCGAACTCGATACGGTGACACCCGAGACGTCGATCGATACCTTGCTTGACCGGATGGTCCGCGAACGTCACACCGGGTATCCGGTCGTCGACAACGATGACCTCGTCGGCATCGTCACGCTCGAAGACGTCCAAGAACGAGCATCCGACCGCCGAGATGATGCGACAGTCGATGACATCATGTCGATAGATCTGGTGACGGTCCGACCCGGCGGCGAGGCGGCGAATGCGCTCACGACCCTCCAGCAGGAGGATATCGGTCGGCTTCTCGTAACCGAAGGCGATGGCTCGCTCGCGGGTCTGATCTCGCGGACAGACCTGATGACAGTCCTCGAAATCACCCAGACCAGTCAATCGACGGCCGCCACCTCACCGACGATCGAACGCTGAGTATGATTCATCGGGAAGGAGTTTCAACCCGAGGGCCGGAGGATCGACCTGGTTGGTGAATACGTGATTCAAAGCATCGAAGATACCTACAATCCCTCGGTCGGCCATTTTCACCTGAGTTCCTTGAACGTGTTATTGGTCACGATGGGCTATTTCGGGACAAGAGTTACTCTGTGATTTCCTGCGTGAGGATTTCGCGAAGAGAGCGAGAGACTCTGGAACTGGCGTAGTGGGTCGGGTCAAACGGACTTTTACTCATGTGCAACGCACAATGGATAATCGAGGTCGTTCGTCATCACGGAGACGTGGGGCACAGTAATTCCGCTGCCGAAGATGCAACCGTAGTGTGGTGTGTCCACTCCTGCTTAGTGCAACAGGCGGTAGTGAATGTTCGATGCAGAATATCGCGTTGAATGAGAGTGATTAGGCTGTTGTCGTGGTCGTATTCCAGCGACCGGAGCCGTTCTGTTTGGCCTGCTGCTGTTTTTGCAGGAACTGTTGGCGTTTGCTGAACTGGCCATCTGGGACGCGAGCGTAGCCAATACGGACCAAATCAGTGTTGAACATGAAAGCGCCGATATAGACGTACGCTTGCATGTGGCCGTTTACTGTGTTCGCCTGCGGATCAGTGACGACGGTGACGACTTGATGATCTAATTGCGAGTTCGTATAGCAGAGCGCCTGCTTTTGGATCGTCCCATTCTCGGGAACGCTTACACCGATCAACTCCACGATTTGCGTTGTTCCGTCGTGTTTGATCTTGATTGTGGTCGGATCGATGATCGTGGTGACGCGCGCTTGGAATCGATCACTGCCCTCGGGAGTATCAATTCTCGCAGTCGTCGGCTGCCGCAGAGACGTCGTCTGCGTCCGTGTCTGCGTCTGGGTTTCTGTGGTCGTCGTGGTCGCAGTAGTCGACTCTCCCGCTGCTGTCGTCGTGCTGACGGTCGTCTGCGTCTGTGTCTCTTTGTTCGTGGTGGTCGTCATTGGAGTCTCGCTACTGCCACCGAATCCGAGACCACCGAGACAGCCTGCACACACGATGAGCAGTATTAGGCTGAACGCGGGGAGCGAACGATGCATACCGGTGGTCGTCACTCTGTTTAGTTCAACATTGCGGGTACCGAATGATGCGCGTTGGCGAGCGAATGGAAGCGAACGCTCCGCACCGACTGGTCTCAGCTGACCGCCCAGCAGCGCCGAATGACCGCCACTGGCGAACGGTGGACAGTCGGCCGGCACAGACGGGTGCCCACCCAGCTGAAACACACCGGATTTCATCTGCTTTTCCACCGGCCAGACAGTCAGCTCCAGCTCCTGACAGTCCCGCTGATGACACACCAGGGTTCCGCTGTAAACAGCGCTCGCTTGACAGTCCCACCATCACTAGATCTAACGCTCTCCTGCTGGTACGCAGAGGACAGTCCACCGGGCTCTAGCCTCCTTATCCTACTGTGTTGCTCAGTCTTGGACAGTCCAATATGCTGGTCTGTACCTGGCTCAGGGCAGTCCTCTGACCTCCTGTGGACAAGTCTGGTAGTGCTGTTCACTGTCGCCTTCTCGTGCGTTCTGTGGAAGACTGTCGCTCTCCTGTAGACATCCCAGTATGGCGTCCATGTGGCACCCCACCTCTGTCGTCACACGGGCATGTCGTGAGCACGTGCCGCTGGCACCCCAGTTAGTGCACCAAGACTGGTTGACTGCGTGTCGCTCGTCGGCACCTCACTCCAGTGTGGATACTGGCACCCCATACAGGCGCTCAGTGGTTCCCTCTTCTGTCCCAGCAGGGCAGACTGTCTCCTGTACTCTCGTCTGTTGCTATTTCAAGGGTGTCACGGCCATACTCGTTTATGCTGGCCGTCATTCCACTTCCGCTGTCGCGGTCGCTGTGCTGATGCGGCCTCCCCGCTGTGCGGTACACTGCCCGGTGCTACTCATGGCAGCTTGCCGCCAGTGCTGTATCGCTGTTCCTGTTGGCACCACGCAGTTCTCAGCGGATCCGCTGGTCGCACTCCTGGACTGTCCCCCCTTTCGTTGTTCGTTTTCTCACGGTTGTCCGGCACGGCCTGACTGTCCCATCTCTTGGTGTTCTTCTTTCCCAGTTGTTCTGCATGGTGGACTGTCCTATTCTTCGTGTCCTGGCCGTCGTCGACGCTTCGCTCTGGGAGACTGTCTGGGTGCTGTTGCTCCCGGCTGGCTGCTCTCTCGCATTACCCAGATGCCTCTGCTGGTCGCCTGTTGGGGTGCCTCTATTCACACCGCTCTAGCTAAATTTTCTCGTGTGTCATTCTGGGGTGCCCTCTTGCTGGTTACTGGCTCAGCATTTACCCTGCTGACAATAGCTCCACCTATCTGACATGCTATTCTGGTGGCTTGCATTTTCTTCGCAACCACCACTGCGAGACCAGGGCTAGGTCATCAGAGGAAACCCAGTGCCTAACTGATCCTGTTGGAATTTCGCTTCCATCCCACAGGTGATTCTCCCTCTATTATTGTCGGGAGGATGAATTTGATGTACAATTGTCGGTAAAATTTTGACGGTCGTCGTGGTAGTGAGAGTATGGACGAACCTAAGTCGTGGGATGCTTTGATCGACGAACTTCGCGGCAACCGCGCCGAACTCCTGTTAGCGATTAACGATAATTATCCGGCCGAGACACCGAAGCGTGAGCTTACTGACACCGTCAACTCCGTGAATTACCACCTCGGCATTCTCGAAGAGTGGGGCCTGATCGAGGTCGTCGCTCACGAGCAGCAGGGCGACCGAATCCCCGCCCGTGTGTTCTCGCTTACCGACCGGGGCCGTGAGGCGGTCGAGGACTTGTTCGAACAGACGGATGCTCGGCCGATTCCGTCGGCTGTTGAGCAGCATATCGAGGACCTCCGACGCGAGATTGAGGATGTAAGAGCGGAGGCACAAGCAGCTCAAGAGCGGGTCGACCAACTCAAAGAGTGGATCCGCGCGAATGTGACTGAAGTGGAGAGCTAGGTATCAGACTCAGGCTTGGCGAAGTAGACGTTCACGACGAGGCTGGTAATGATGAGGGCAGCCGCGGCTGCAGCCATACCTCCGATGACAAAGCGGAGGACGCCAAAGGAAATGAGGAGCAGAGGGAACCCTACTGCGGACCGCTTGATGGTCTGAATGATTTTCTGGCTGAACGTGAGGTTCGAGGAGCTCATCTCGTTAGTCAGTCTCGTTGGATACGTATTCGTCGAACCGCTCTAAAAGCCCTTCGCCGTGTTCTGATCGCGATTCGAGGTCTTTCTTGATGAATTCTTGAAGCCGATCGCCGACTTTGGGGTAACTTCGGGGGACGGTTTGTTTCCAATCTTGCCACGTGTCTTCCTCGTCGTCGGGTATTTCGAGCGGGTACGTGATCATTCGTTTGTCAGGTGTTCCCTAGTTAGCCATAAGTATCTTCGTGGTTACCTCCACTATTGATAGCTTACTAATGGTTAGCTGTCATTACCATATGATAGCTAATATTTTGATAGACTACCGTGGGTTAGCTATTAGTATCCTCAGGTTATCTTTGACGACGAGGTCGCCCCGAATGAAACCTACAATCGACCATCTCGGCAAATTCTTGCACCGATTCATGACTCCGAAAACACTGGCGATCACCGCAGGTGTCGCGCTCATCGCCATCGACCCCGTGGCGGCAGCGGGGGCCTGCGACGTCCCCAATGCGTCGAACGGTATCAACCAAGGCGGGCAACTGCTCCGAAGTATCCTCGTTCTCGCCGGAATTTTCGTCGGTGGGAAATCTATGATATCCTCGCGCGGTGGCGGGAGTCACGGCAAGGCAGGCTCGCGGAAAACCCTCGGGGTTGCCGTCGGCCTGTTGTTCGCTGGCGCGGCACTTCCGCAACTCGCTGGATGGATTCTCGGGATGTTCGGGAGTTCGCTTTCCGATGTTGGTCTCGGCTGCATGTTTTAATCACCGACGAACGGCCTACTGACCATCCTCCTTCGATCACGCCATGACCAATCACACTGTGTTTCGAGTGCTCTCATGTCTACTCCTCGTGAGTACGTTTACTGTCGGGCTTTCTGTGGGCCAGTCAACACCGACTGCCACGCCTACGGATAACTCGACGAATGCGAGCACTGGAAACGCGACGAATCAGACGATGACGCAACAACCCACTGTTAACCCATACGGACAAGGGTATCTGAACAAGACGGGGAAATACAACTCGAATAACAGCACCCTCGGTGTGTATAATAACTCGACGGGGATGCAGAAAGGCGGCGGCGGATTCATTTATAACTCAATATTGGATGGCTTCCTCACCATTTTGAGTTACTTCGTGAAGGGCCTGTTCTGGCTGATTGACGCCTTTCTGGGGCTCGCCGTGAAGATGATAACGTTCACGCCCGCCCCGCATTGGGGAAGTGGCTGGTACCAGGACCCTGGCAATACGATTTGGCCCGAGAAGTACCACGATTGGAAGTCCAACGCTCAGCCATGGACATTCTTCATCTGCATCATGGCAACGGGAATTTACCTCGCACTCGGACAACGTGGCTTCGGCATCCTTCCCGCCCGGTATGAGCGGCAGGGATCGAAACATCTCATCCTTGCGTGGGTGATGGCCTTCTGGGGCTGGCAACTTGTCGGATTCTGGCTGAACATCTCCAACGCACTCGGCCATGGGATAACCGCCGACCTCACCCAGACGTCGATCGCGTCAAACGGGCTGAAAGGTGTGTTGCTCATCGGGTTATTCTTTGTCGCGATCTGGAATATCTGGATATTCCTCGTCATCATCTCGTTAGTGAGCCTGCGGTTCATCGGGCTGACGGCACTCTCCCCGTGGATACCGTTTTTCTTCGCGTTAAAGGCGCTGCCCATTCGCGGATTGGGAATGGTCGGGGATGGCCTCACGAAGTTGTGGTTTATGCTCTCGCTGGTCACGCTTCCTGTCTCGATCGCCCTGTCTGTGGGTTTCAGTCCGATGACAACAGACATCTTCAAGACCTACGGCATCGGCGGGCTCCAGCTCATTGCGATGCAGCTCGGGACGGCCGTCGCGTGTCTCGTGATGCCTTACGTGATGTATCAAAAGGGCGGTCAGGCACTCGCCTCTGTAGGCGTGGTTGGATCGGCACCGACCGCCGAAGGGATGCGCCAGTCCTATCAGAACCAACGCGAACGTGCAGCCGAAGTCAAGGAATCGACCCGACTGACCGTAAATGGTGCGCGTGACACCCATCGCGGGTTGCGTGGTGCCGACCCCGTTGGTGATGGTGGCACTGGCTACGCGACCGGGCAGGCCGGACGCCAGACCTTCCAGACGTACACCCAGCCGATCAACCAACGGATTCAGAACATCCGTGGCGGCAGTAGCATCGACCCTGAAACTGGTGGCGAAATCCAGCACGGACTTGAGCGCCATTTCCCGGAGAACGATGAATTAGAACAACTCCGGCAGGACCGACTGAACGAAATCCGAAACAAATTGCAGGACTAAACCATGAGTGACGACAATAGCAACTCAGGCGGGCGTATCGGCCTTGAAACAATCATTCCTCAGGAAACGACCGGGAGCGTCTTCGCGACGGTGCTCGGGCTTTCCATCGGGGAGCTAGCTCTAGTTGTCCTCCCTACCGCTCTCTTAGCCTACATCGAACTGACGTATGTCTCGGTGCCGGTGATGTGGTTCTTCATCTCGGTGGGGGGACTGGCGGGCGGGCTGTACTTCGCCGTCAAACGAACGCCGTGGTACGCGACACCGCTCGAGACGATCTCGAAGAAGTTCGACTACCTTCGCTCGCGCTTCCGCATGCCGCTCGTGGGCCCGGACGCGGCGGACGTCCCCGGTGTGACGGGCGTGCATCCCGAATATGATGCACTCGAAACTGACGATGGGACACTCTTCACGCACGTCACGGTTGACCTCCAGAACGTTTCGGAACATGACCGGGCAGAATGGATTCTCGACGCCGCAAGCCTCGCGAACGGCATCAACAAGCACATCGCACAGGCCGAGTCCGACGGTTTCGACGTGAAGATTCACCTGCCACAGACGCCTCCGCGCGATATCTCACAAACGGACGCCCTTGACGAAGCGGCCTTTGACGAGACGCTTCCCCAGGCGGCGCGTGAGTATGCGAGTTCGCAAGCAGAGCACTACGTCGAGTGGCTGGCAACGTCGGGGATGATGGAACGAACGTGTACCATCGTCGTCTGGATAGCCCCGCATGAAGTTGAGACGCCGACCGTCGATTCAGGATACATCGCCCAACTTGCCGACCTCTTTGGCTCCGGTGTCTTCTCGGCGGGCGATGTAACGAAGGACAATCAAGCCGTCGCCCTCGATCACCGGGTTGAGACGGTACAGAAAGCAGTTGCGAGTGTGTCAAACGGAACGCGCCTCTCTGCCGATGAGAGCGTGGCCTACCTCCGACAGTTCTGGTTGGACGAACAGACGCCGTTCAGCTACTCCAAGATCACCTCTGACGCGCCGATACCAGATACTGCATACGTCAGTGGCGACCGCGATGAGAGCGACGAGACGGGCGCTGACGACGACCAGGACGGATGGCCACAGAAACTCCAGCCAGTACGCGACTGGTTTGCCCAACAGACGTCCTCGAATGCACGCGAACGGGCGATCTACGGCCCGGCGAACGTCAACGAGCAGGTCAACAGTGTGGGTGTCAACGACGACTTTTACACGAGCAGCCTGTGGGTTGTTGGCTGGCCGTCGTCGCCCTCTCCCGGCTTCCTGACCGATGCTCTCACTGTTCCCGGTGTCCGACTCGACACGTCTCTCTACGTCCACGCAACGGACTACCGGGAGAAGATGGACGAACTCGCCACCGACCAGGAGTGGCTATCGGCGATGGGTATCGAGAAGGAAGGGAAGCAGGCAAAGGCCGATGACGCGGACGTCGCCGCCACACAGAAGATTATCCTTCGCGATCACATGCGCGATAACGGTGTCGAGTGCTCGGAGGTGTCGATGGTCGTCACCGTGCGGGCAGACACCCGAGAAAAAGCCTTGCAACTCCGCAAGCACGTCAAGACGGAGTTCTTGGGACCGAACGATATCGTGGCGACCGAGGCGGACGACCGCCAGCTCGCCGCGATGAAAACCACGAGTCCAACGCCCGGGGACGCGTTCGACGATGCCTCACAGAACGACACGCGATTCGAGATGCCCTCCGACACGTTGGGAGCCATGTTCCCGATGGCGGGCGGGTATCAGACCCACGAATCGGGGACTATCTACGGGATGGCACTCGTGCGCTCCGGCGCACCACTCGGGTTACTGCAGGTTGACCGCCGGACGCTGTCGGTCCCCCATCGGTTCTGGGTTGGTCGGTCGGGATCCGGCAAGTCGTTCAACATTAAGGATTTGCTGATTGCCGATATGCTCCGCAAGCGCAACCTCCGAACCATCATCGTCGATATCGCTCGCGGGTTCGATGGCGTGGTTGAGATATTCGACGGCGGAAAGGTCGTCGTCGGTGAGACGAACATCAACCCGTTCGAGGTCCGTGCTCCCGGCGAACACGGGGAGGGCTTCACGGCTGACCTCTCCTCGAAGATCAACCTCATCGCTGATATGTTCTATCTGTACCTGCAGGAGAACGCGACGGATCCCGAAGAACTCCGTGCGACACTCGTCGACCTGATTCGAAAAACGTACTCACAGGCGGGGATCACCGACGACCCACAGACGCACTCGAAGGAGAAGTCACCGACGATGGTTGACTTCTTCAGCGTTCTTGGCGACGCTGCGAACAATCCCGAGGACTACACGACGGAAGGAACGGACGTCGAGGTCGAGGACATGATCGAGCATGCGGGGACGCTGCTCACGGCACTTCGGCCGTTCAAGCCGACGCCCGACGACGAACCCGATGCCGCCTTTGAGTGGATGAGCGGTGAGTCGGATGTCGATCTCTCTTCACGCGTGCTCTACTTCGATATGCAGAAGTTCGAGGGGAAGCCCGCCGTCGAGAAGGGGATGGCGATGGCCTACATCCTCTCCATCGCCCCGGAAGTGGCGAAACAGACGAACAACTACGTGGATGTCGTCATCGACGAAGCACACGATCTCTTCCGGGAAGTCGCACAGGCTGGCCGTCTCGAATCGATGGTTCGCGCCGGGCGGAATGCAGGGTTGATGTTCGACTTCGTCAGCCAAGCGGACGACGACTTCAACGAGGACGCTGCCAAGCGAATCGCCAAGCAGTGTGCCATCTCGGGATGGCAAAATTTCGGGAAGATGGGGCTGTCTGACCCCGAGCCGTTCGGGCTGACGGACATGCAGGCCGGACAACTCGCGGGCGGGTTGGCCGCCGGGGACGATAAACGGACGTCCTATTCCGAATGTCTCGTCGACGTGGACGGTGACGTGTATCGGGTTCGCAAGCGCGTGAGTGACTACGCGAAGGCCATTCTCGACTACCGTGAGTCCGACGACGGCGACTTTGACGACTACCTTGCCCGTGAGTTGGCCGACAATGCTAGTGACCAGGAGGACAGCGAGACGGACGACACAGAACGCACCGACGAGACTGCCGAGGAAGAGAGCAGCAGCGAACCACAGTCATTTGCACCGAAACCGATGGAGGCTGACTAATGACGACTGAAATAGGCGAACTCACCGAACGACTCCGGCAGAACCGCAAGCGAAAGAAGATCAGTGACATCGAAGCGTTCGAACTCGGCATGAAAGAGCGGGGCATCATCGACCGTGAGAGCGAGCAACTCGATAAGCCGGTCTACAAGGTGCGTCCGTATCGCGGTGAGGGTGGGGTTCGCGAGGCGATCACCCTGTTGAACGGGATGCACGAGACGGCCGGGAGTCCCGAGACACACGCCTTCGAAATCGTGTATGATGAGGAGATCCTTGACTTCCGATTCGTCCCTGGGAGTGGTATCATCGGGAAGAATCTTCGCGACCAGTTGTTCGAGGACTATCCCGATTCGACGGTTGAACAGCTCCCCGAGGCGTTCCCGGCGTGGGAAGACGATGAGTACGTCGCCGGAGCCCGGATGCATTTCTTCAAGAGTACGGAGTACCCGATTCGGCACATCGACATTGACGGGTTCGGGGACGAAGACGGTGGTCGGAAGAACGTTCGGGATCCGTTCAAGAATATTCTGACGAAGGTCACCGGCGGGAGTACTGACGTGATGCTGCAGGTCGTCTTTCGGCCTTCCCAACAGGGGTTCCGGTACCGCGGGAAGATGGCGAAGGTCGCCGATCGAATGCGAGCGCCGAACACACGTTTCCTGACCGATTACCCCGCGACGGACGTCGAGAAACAGGCCGCGGATATCATCGAAAATCAACAGAATGAGTCGATGTATGAGATTGAAATCCGCGTTCTAGCGGCTTCAAGTACGAAGGAAGCGGCCGAAGGCCGGGTTCACTCGGTCGTGCACGCCCTTGATGAGTTCTACGAGAGCCACAACCGACAGGGGTTCTACGGGACACCCGTCGGGAATACCACGTTACGGTCGGCACGGAGCGACATGCATTCGTTCCTGTCGGCATCGGCGAGTCGATCGTTCGAAGACTACACGAACATGAAATGCACAGCATCAGAACTGGCGGGTGTCGTCCATCTCTCCGGGGACGTGAACAACCCGCACATCGACTATTCCGAGTCACGCGCTGGTATTCCCGTCCCGATCGGGACGCCACGCTTTGACTTCGCCCGTGCAGGGTTAGACGAGACGGCGACACCACTCGAACGGCAGGTCGCGATGTTCAACGCCAGCGCTCCCGGAAAGCCGTACTGGATCGGCACCGGTGCACGAAAAGGTACCGAGGCAGGCATCCACGAAGACGTGTTCAAACGCCACGTGTTCGTTCCCGGGTCGACAGGATACGGGAAGACAACCCTGCTAAAGAACCTCTTCCGGCAGATGATGGATCGCGGTGTTGGTGGGATGTTCTACGATCCGAAAGGCGACGATGCCGAAGACGTCGTTTCACTCGTTCCTGAGGGACGCGAGGACGACGTGATCTACATCGAACTTGGAGGGAATCGGGACAAACAGGTCGGTTTCAACTTCCTCGAAGTCCCGTCGAGTGCCGACCCGGACACGCCAGCATACAAAGAGGCGGTCGAAGCCCTTGCCGACGACCTGGAGGCGCTGATCTCCCTCGCTGGTGGTGAAGAGGACTACTGGGGGCCACGGATGAAACGAGTCGTTCGGAACATGGTTCGGGGCATGGCGAAAGCGGGCTACGACTGTACGTTGCTGGACATGTATTTCGCACTCGTCAGTCAAGAGCGCCGCGAGCAGTACGCACAGATGCTCGAGGACGAACGGATTGACTGGATTGTCGAGTACGCCCGTGAGCAACTGGCGGACATGGAGGATTCGGATCTCGAACCCCTGGTTGGCCGGCTACAACAGTGGATTGAGAACCCGATCACGCGCGAGCTCGTCTCGTACCCGAAATCCACGTTCTCCGTCGAGGACGCCATCCGAGAGGGGAAAATCATTGTCGTCGAGGACAACACAACCTCCGAGACGGTAGGAACGATGGTCGCAACTGCGTTGATTCGGCGTATCTGGGTGGCCGTTCGCGAACAGTCACGGATGGGTGAGAAGCCGCCGATGTTCTACTCCATTCTCGACGAGTTCGACAAAATCATCTCCTCGAACTCGAACATCGCCCGCATTCTGTCGTTGGCACGATCGAAGAATCTCTCCATCATCGGTGCGTGTCAGGATCTTTCGAATCAATTGGAAGGCAAAGAACAGATCCAGAACGCGATTCTCGGCCAGTGTGGGACGATTCTCAATTTCAACCCACAGCGACCGGGAGAGGCACGTCTCATGGCGAAACGGCACAGCGAGGATATCGGGCAACAGGACTTGGCCAACCTCGGGAAGTACCAGCTCTATATGCGAACGGACAACGAGCACGGTGAACCCACCAAGACCTACAAGGTCGGCACGTTCCCCCCGATTGACGAAGTTGAGGACGTTGCCCGGACAGCCGAGGACAGAGAGGCGCTCATCGAACGGTCGCTCGAACAGTACGGTGGTGATCGCCGGACGAGCGAAGATCAGAAACGAGATTCCAAATTCTATGACTACGATGAGACTGACGAGGACTACGAACTCACCGAGGAACGCGAGACGTTGATTCTCAAAGCCGCCTACGACGTTGCACTCACCGACGACGAGAACACGGATGGCTACGTCCGCGACGAACGCGTCTGGGAACAGGCGAAAGACTGGATGGGATTCGACACGCTCCGCGGTACTCAGTTCTGGGGCATGGTCGACTACATCCCTGACACGCGATTAGACCGAAGCGAACGCGACGGGGATATGTACCTCAAGTGCACGCCGGAAGGCCGGGCGTTCTTCCTCGCGACGGGCGTATCCTCGACCTCGGGCAAGGGTAAGCATCGCGAACTACTCAAAGACGCCTATGACCCGCTCACCTGTGCTGGATTGGACGTCCGTCTCCCTATCCAGACGGGAGAGGGAGCCGCCGATGGCATCGCAAAGGTACCGTTCGAGACGACTGTCTCACTTCGGAACGCCGATAAAGTACGTGCACAGCTCGAAGACGAGTATCCTATCTTGTTCGAACTCACTGACGGGGCGGATGTCGCTCTCGAATCGGAGTCATCGACCGGGAAAACGCAACCTTCCCAAACACTCGTCAACCTCGGGAAAGCCGTCGCAAACGGCCAGAAGTGCGTGTTCCTGTGCCGGGAGAAGACAGCGGATACCGTAGAGGGAACGCTGACCGACCCGCCATTCAAAGCAAAAGATGGGTCGTTCTACAATCACTCTGGTCATCCAGTGCGAATCAACGGCACCACGTTCCCCCGGCCAGACGGGATGACCGAGACAGTCTGGCGCGAACGCGATGAGCAGTACGTCCTCGAAGACCAGGATGGACGGGTCTATGCCCGCTTCGATTCGCGCGACGCCATCTTTACAGACGCAAACTCCTACCCCGAACGGCGATTAGACGGGGACGGAACAGGCTGTATCACGAAGCCTGTGATTCCCGGCGAGTGGTCAAGCGACGACTACGAGATCCTTATCGTTCCTGAAGACGCTGAGACACCGCGGGACATCGTTGTCCGTCGTGAGGGTGAGGACATACTGTTGGTTGAGTTGCACCATGCGGAAAAGGACTCGTCGTCGTTCGCTGAGCGGTTAGACGCGATCTGAGAGAGGAAGTAGAGGCGACGCATCCGGTGATTAAAGGACGCGGAATTTTGCGTTGCTATTTAGGAACCTTGCCAAGCTGGCTGAAGAGGTAGCCGAGCCGAGTGACTCCTGTTCGGCGAGTTCAGCATAGCCACAACGAGATCTATAATCCCTTGATGACAGTCACGTTCACGTCTCAGACGGTCGTCCGTTGATCGCCTCTGGTGAGGCGGCGGATTCAGGCCCATATCGACGACGAACAGCCTGAATGCCAGCCATAAGGAGAACTGCGAGCGCTGCAATTACAAGGGACTGAATCGTCGGAAATGACCCAATTGCTGCGGCGAACGTTGCGACGTACGCCATCGGCTGGAGCGTATTCAAGAGATAGAAGACGCCGGTCGTCCCTGCGAGTGCAACGAATGCACTTCCAATCACGCGAAGTGCTGGTTCCGACATCGGTTCGACAGCAGTGGGTGCAATCCCCTGTGCAAGTGCCATGTATGCTACCCAGCCGACGCCTAATGCAGCTGTGTAACTGATGATAACGACTGCCGGGGCATTATCTGAACTGTGAGCATCAAGGGCGAGAAGATATGCTGCAGGACCAAGTGCAAGGATGATCGCCCAATAGCCTGAAACGAATACGGTCCCCCCGAGAACAAGGAGAAGCAGGAGACCGTGTCCGCTGGCCCATAGCACGCGCTCGTTCACACTCATGACTTCAACTTCGTGATCGTCGTGGATGTGCATTACGCATTTGAGCCCTCTACAGGGTGAGCAGGGCGAGTGCCTCGGGGCGTAACTCCGAGGCAGTTCACCGACTCCGCGCTTCGTTTGGAGACATTGAAATCGGAGAGTTAGTGACCAACGTTATACCGTTTCGCAAAGTACCGTTCTAGAGGGACGAACCAACGTATGTTCGACCGAATACTCATTCCGACGGACGGTAGTGACCCAGCTAAGCCTGCGGTGGAGATGGCACTCAATCTGGCCAAAGTCCACAACGCCACGCTTCATATACTCTACATCGTCGATCAGCCGGTGTCCGTCTCTGGAATGGGCGAGGGGTTCTCCGGCTTGGACGACCTTTTAGATGCGCTTGAAAAGAGAGGCCAGCAGGCAACGAAAGCCATCGTCGAACAGGCCAGAGAACGAGATATCGAGACGACGGCGGCTGTTCGCCGTGGAAACCCGCATGACGATATCCTCACCTACGCAGAGGAATATGATATCGACGTCATCGTCATGGGGACGCACGGGCGGACTGGCGTCAAACGAGCCCTCCTCGGAAGCGTCACCGAAAACGTTGTGCGTCACTCCGAGATTCCGGTATTAACTGTCCACCGAGATCCCGAAGAGTAAGACACGAACGTTAACAGTGTATTTGCTACTGGGTAAGAGTAGGTGAGTGAAGAGAGGCTAGTGAAGAGCAGCTTCGCCAGCAGTCTCTTCGGGCTCCGAAATCAGCCATTTGAGAGCTGCCGCAACGATGACACAGAGCAGGCTCAGTACGATGAAGACGGCAAAGCCTCTCGCATAGCCGATGTGACCATATATGTCCACGAAGAGTCCCATTAACGGAAGGATGACGAGCGTTCCGCCGCCGCCGATGCCACTGATCCACCCCGATGCCCCACCAACTGCTTCCGGGATGAACTTCGGCACCAGTTCGAACACAGCTGCGTTGGCGAATCCCATCCCGGTTCCGAGCACCATCATGCCGAGGATAGCCGGCCAGAATCCAGTGACAATCGTCATGATCGCTCCACCGAGGGCCATAATACCGAAACTGATGATAGCAACAATTTCGCCGCCAAATCTGTCGCTAACACTGCCAGCGGGAACCCGGATGAGCGACCCGTAGACGATGAAGATACCCGCGAGAAGGCCTGCTGTAGTGAGTGTGAGTTCGTGGAACTGCTCCCAGTAGGTGGGGAACCAAGCCGAGAGGGAAGTGAATCCACCACCGAAGGAGACTGTGTAGAGGAAGACGAGAATCCAGGTTCGACGGTTTCTCGCGGACGTTTTCAGAGAGTCCCACGTGCCACCCGACGGGAAGATGTCTTGGCCGAGGTCTTCCGCAATTTCTTGCGATTCCTTGGGGGGTTTGCCCTTCTTGCGGAGTTGGAAGTAGTACGGATCGACAGCGTACACTGCGTAGATCGCGGTGGCGACAAGAAGAAACACCAACCAGGCCGAGTACGCCATCGTCAGTCCCCAGATGCCGATGAGGACGGGAAGGACGTAGACGACCATCCCAGGGCCGATGTTACCGACGCCGGCGAACGCACCGAGTGCGAAGCCCTGTTCATCACTGGGATACCAGTAGGAGGTTTGTGTGATTCCGGCCGAGAACGTCGCTCCACCTGCACCCGCCAGGAATCCGAAGAAAACTAGGATGGGGTACAGACTCATGTCGAAATTCTCCGGATAGGTCAGGAATAGCGTGATAACTAGACCTGTCGTTCCAACGATTGTCGATGCCATGAGGATGAGGAGTGGTTTCCGTCCGCCGACTTCGTCTACCCATGCACCGAACGGGATTCTGAGAATCGCTTTGCTAAGGTGAGGTGAACCCAGTAGTAATCCGTGGAGCACGCCGGCAAGCGCTAAATGCTCTTCTAATATTGGCCCTGCCGCACCGTAGAAGACGATAGTGGTGAGGCCCGCATAGAAGACGAGCGTGGACATGATGAGCCCGCGTTTGGGCGTCCCTGCAATGTCGTGTTCATCCGCTAGTTGTCCTGCTTCAGCCATATTACTCAATAGTGTTTTCCTGTCGTCTACGATATTCGACCAGATCTTCATCAACACCTTCAGCTATGCAGCATTGCCTTCGCTCGATATTTGGGAGATGTGTCGTAGCCATCTTCGTACAGTTTGAGTCACGACGACGGCCCCCCTTGTCTTTGTCGAATTATTTTTTGAGTGTCAATTTTTGAAAACCCGAATTCCGTATTCTCAGTTCCTCGCGGGTACTGATAAACTGCTGCAGGTTGATATCTCATCAGGTTCCAAATGCTTACCTCGTGCTAGTGTATGATCGGAATTTGAGACTAGATGATCGACTTGGAGTCTACGTTCACAGTGAGACGCTCAACAAATTTATCATCGTAGTCTGTAGCAGTGAGAAATGCTGTCTCCCCGACAGGGAATGAACCGGTAACGCTTGTCTGCCCAGCCTTGACCGGTTCTGACCAATAATCTGATCCACTCGATTGAATTACGGTCAGTTCTCGCACACCGAGGCTAGTTGTTGCAGCCTGCGTCAAACCGATGCTTATCGTCGCATGTTGAGTTGTCCACGATTCAGCTGGCTTTAAACTCTTGAAGACACGTGATTCTGAAAGAGTGGGTGCCTTAATCGTCGGAGAAATACTCAGACAGCCCCCACATAATAGCTCTCCTAGAAGTACTCCTGCTGTGAGGAACTGGCGTCGGTTCATCGAATCACACCGCTTAGAGACGGCATCTTCTTCAAAACCAAACATCGTGATTTCATCTTGGTTCTAGATACCAGGCACATCGACACGAGTGTTATGCTTTCGCTGACAACCCTCTATTAGTGGGCTCTGACAAGGATCAAAGAATTATGGTCATCTCCTTCGAATGACCTTTCCGGTTGAATAGTGAATAAGATTGTATGAGTGAATCAGGATCTGGTAACACGATGCGAGAGCGTGTCGGTAACCGACGAGATCGGATACGTCTCTATATCTTGCTCAATCTTGACCGTAGAGTACTGACCGGTGCACTAACTGGCGGGATGTTCCTTGTGTTCCTCATAGCTGGTGCATACAGTGTTCCTCCGTTTCGGATGTATATGCGGAGTATGGGGCCAACTCGGTATCTCTTCCAAGCCTTTGTTGGGGCGCTTATTACTGGCCTCACACTCGTTGTCACCATCAATCAACTTGTCCTTTCACAGGAACTCGGTCCGCTTGGAAGTCAACGGGAACGTATGAATGGAGCGATGGGATTTCGAGGAGATGTCGAAGATGTCCTTGGATCGGTGAGTCCACCCGAACCGGAGGCATTTCTCCAGGCACTCATCGACAATAGTCGTGAGAGGGCACAGACGCTCCAAGAGACCGTTTCCGAGAATCCGAATGACGATCTCGTCAAGTATACGAACCAGATCACCAACGATATTATTGAGAACGCAGAGGTCGTAACCGATCAGCTAGAGAATAGGAACTTCGGTGAATATGCAGTTGTCAAAGCAGCCCTTGATTATAACTATTCGTACAAAATTTATCAGGTTCAGCGCCTTAGAGATAAATACGCCGACGATCTTTCTGACGAAGAATTGTATTTGCTTATTGACCTCCTCAAAATCTTCACGTTTTTTGGTTCCGCCCGGGAACACATCAAAACATTATATTTTCAATGGGAATTGGTTGACCTTTCCCGAGGCATCATCTACTCGTCAATCCCTGCAATTGCAGTAACCGGAACAATTGCGCTGTACCTTGCTCCGGCATCGTTTTCCGGTATAACTTTCGGTATCGATAATCTCATCTGGATCGTCAGCGCTGGCACGGCAATCGGTACGTTCCCATTCTTCTTTCTCTCAACCTACATCCTTCGCCTCGCGACAATCGCAAAGCGTACACTCGCGATTGGTCCATTCATCCTCCGTGGCTCTGAGCGTTCTTCCGAGATTGAATGGGAGTGATCTCCTCAACCCTCTTCAACAAATGAATTCGCTACGAATCGGTAGGACGGTAGAACACGAAGAGTAACGATGAACTGTCAATTCTGACTGAATCAACTAGTTTCCACCCCTCTCCGGCGTATTCATTGAGTATCTCGTTGATTTTGTGTCGCTCATCTCGAAGCTCTGTTGGAGCAATAGAAACCGGTTCAACCTGGTACTCGTGCTGCTGGTTCGCCATATCTCATGTAGTGACTGAAAAGGCAAAAGTATTCGATAACCGATGCCCTCTATCGTCGAGATTATTCTAGTAGAAATAGCTGTAATTCGGAACTAGAAGAAATATTTCAAATGAACTGTATTCTCTTGCTCTTCCCTCTACAATCGCCCAGCGGACTGCCGCCGATTTTGGTTCATTTCTGCTACGACGCTAGTCCTCTTCTCAGAGTTCGCTGACGTTAATAAGATGATAAAGACAAATGTACTCCTATCCGATGAAAAATCGCTGTGAATTCACTGGAGTAATTTCAACCATTATAATAAAGAAATAAACGGTAGCGATGCTGAGAAAGATCTCATGAAAATCGGAGATAGCTAAGTAGCCTTTGCCCATAGATCGATAAGAGAGGTATCGGGGGTCATCCACTTCTGCTTAGGGATTTATGGGGAAAAGGAGTTGGAGTAAGCGATCTCGATTCCAAATAAATACTTCAAACGCTGAGTACCCGTGCTCGACAGGCGGAACTCCAAGAGGTTCATGCATTTTTCGCCAGCTCCGGCAATTTGTTGTTAATAACGATCTTAACCAACAAAATCCGGTAGCCACCCGTTCAGTGTTGGTTAAGATCATACGTTCGTCTGTCGAGCTTTAGACTAGGAGTCACTCCCTCTCCTATTGAGAGATACAGGTATTCTCTCCACAATACTCCGTTAGCGATTACGATCTCTATCCTCATCGCCAGGGATATCCGGGATGACCTTCTTGAGAATTCCCTTCGTCCCCCGGCGGAGCCATTCGGAAAGCGCTTGGTGTGAGACGCCAAGTTTCTCGGCCAACTCAGATTGGTCGGTTTCTCGTGGGACGTCGTAGTAGCCGTGTTCGGTGGCTAGGGCAAGCGCTTCTTGTTGGTCGTCGGTGAGATCGAACCGAACGCGCTGGGCGCTATCGACATCATAGATCCGGGAAACATCGAGAGTGAATCCGTGCTCGTGCGCATACTGACTGCCGAAATCTTGTTCTGCTCGGGAAAGAGTACACGAAGATCCCATTGATGATCGTACGCGGTTGCCTGCTGCACGGTCGCGCCCTGTTCAAGCAGCATATACGCGATGATCTGGGTCTTGGTGATCCATTCCATTCGGTAGAGCCGCTCGTCCTCAAGCTCGGTGAGAAGCTCGACATTTCCGACACTAGGATCGTCTTCGAGTGCCGCGGTCAGCGTCTCAAAATCACCGTTGGATGCCCAGACGAACGGCATTACGTAATCCGTATCGTGTGCGACCACTCGGTCGATTGTGAACACCATCTCGGGTAGGCGCTCCAACGTCTCGGATAAGGCGAACTCCTCCGCCGGGATACTAAATTCCGCGATCGTACTCATGTCTCTACGTGGTTTTCAGGGGCTTATGGGAGTTACGGGGCAGCAGAGCTCCAGCAAGTGCCGCGATCACATATCCCATGAGAATAGATAGAGACACACTACGAACTCCACATAGATTTGGAGGCGGCTATCAGAGGTTTCTACTTATGCTTAAGCAATTGCTGTTGAATCCATTCTGACCACGGAGCATGGTTGAGGAAGCAGGTTGACGTCGTGCTACAGGTACTCATCGGGGAGTTCGCCACCGTGGTTATTCGGGAGATCCAACACTGGGGTGATGGCGTCGAATCGGGGGCCCTTCTTCACGAGATTCTCGTCGTGATCCCAGGTGAGAAAGCCGTGTTCCACCAATGTAGAGAGGTCGGTATGACGGAGTTTAAGACGAAGTCGGGCCACATCTTCGTCGACAGAGGGTGGGTCGTTCTCAAGCATACAGAACCACTGGTCACCCAACCATATAAACAAGTGACAATTTCACGAAGATGTAACGTGTGAGGAACCGGATAAAAGAGCGGCGAAAAGAGGAGACGCTCGAGAGAGTTTCTCATTAATACGAGATTTGTGATTGAATTTCATCAGTTGTCGCAGTCACGGCAAACTCATTACGGAGGATTCTGCCAGCCGTTCTCCCTCGTGTGGAACGATAGTAGTCGTCTGGAGTTCCGCTTAGGTCGAGACGGTCGACACGTCTCTTCAGCATGTGGTTTGCAGGACGTGTCACTTATTTCCACACACCACTAGTTTCCGTGAAAATGAGGTGTATTTATGGCTATGTGAATATTATTGATTATGATCATGCTCAGCAAACAGTTATTTATTCTGTCAAATTATCACAGACGACAATTACTCATCGCCTTAGCACAACGTAACCCTCAATCCGACCCGACAAGCGCTTTTGATGCGTCGGAGACGAACAGCGACACCCAGGATCAGGCGATCGCGATGCGACATATCCATCTCCCCCTGTTAGCAGACCACGGGATCATCGACTGGGATCAAGACGCACAGATCGTGGCACAAGGCCCCCAATTCGACGAGCTCGAGCCACTTCTCACAGCAGTGGGTGAGCAGGAAGAAGCACTAACTGATGGGGGCATCCCGGACTAATCGATCGTGATCGAAAACTACCACGAGAGTGGTAGTTACAGCACAGAGCGGCGATTGGTTGGGACCCTTTCGAGCTCCGTGCCATATACTAGTTCAAGCTCCCTCACTATAGTCCTACTGTGATTATCTGAGTGAATGAGTGAACTGCTGATGAACTGACTCAGTGACACAGGTCGTCGAGGACACTGTCTCAGCGATGCCAATCGCGGTAGTCTCATCACGTACTCTTGTTGCACCATTAGCGTGCCTGGTACCATCTCTTGGTGCTGAATCCGTGATTTTGAGCGCATATTCTGCGCTTTTCTGATTTGCGGACTGCGGTTTCCCGTATTCACAGCGAGATAGGTGGGGAATCAGCAAGTTGTTGGAATTTGCATGCGTGTGATTCATGGTGGCTGAGCCATTGCAAAGGGATACGAACAGGCGTCCTGGCAGCTGCTCTCGATCAACTGGACAGGAATTGACTTGTGAGCAGCGACACAATACCATAGATAGCACCGGCCCCCCGGTCGCGTGGTTGGGATCCATGAACGACGTATCTCATCACCAGCAAGCAGTCGAATTGCTTCAACAACTCGGATTAAAAGAGTACGAGGCGAAGTGCTTAGTCGCGTTATCACGCCTCCCGAAAGGCACCGCCAAAGACATCAGCGAGACCTCTGACGTTCCGCGCACGCGCGTCTACGATGCGATCAGAGTGCTCGAAACCAAAGGCCTCGTCGAAATCCAACACTCGAACCCCCAGCAGTTCCGGGCCGTCCCGATCGAAGAGGCCGCCGAAACTCTACGCCAAGAGTACGAGTCGCGGACGGACACGCTGGTTGAGACGATAGCAGATCTCAAACAAGTACAGACAACGAGTGATGAGGAAATCTCGCACGAAGTCTGGGCACTCTCGGGTGTCACATCGGTTGCGAATCGCACCCAACAACTCATTGATGCCGCTGACAAGGAAATCGTTCTTATCATCGGGCATGAAGACGTCATCACTGATGAGCTGGTTGCCCATTTGCAGGCCGCTCTGGATAGTGGACTCAATGTTCTCGTTGGCACAGCGACAAAGCAACTCCACACAAAGATCGTAGAGACACTGCCCGAAGCAGAGGTGTTCGTCTCCGAGTTGGAGTGGCTACATAGTTCGCCACTCGATCTCGATGACGAGACCACAATCAGTCGATTGCTGCTCGTTGATCAGAATACGATTCTGGTGAGCTCGATACATGAAACAGAGACTGGCGGGATTGACACGGAGAAAGCCGTGTTCGGCAGGGGTTTCGACAATGGCATTGTCGTAATTGCTCGGCGACTGATGGCGACCGGATTGCAACCGGCCGTTGACCCAAAAGTGTCCGACGAATAACGCGTATGAAAGCCGCGGTTACTTACGTTGACAACGCTACTCGGGGTGATTGTCGAGCAGTTTAAGTCCGATCGTGTGATTGCTGGTGACAGTCACTTCGTAGCCACAATTTTACTGCCATAAAAACAGGTGGTTCGAGAGACCATTCATCCTTTTACCTCACTGTGGTGCTCTACTGAGCTACGCAGCGAAACAAAGAAACAGGGTGGTTTTTGCCCTCGACATCGGAACACTAGTAATAATGACTGAAGATGGTTTGGTATCACTACAGATTGAAAACGTAGTGGCGTCGTCGGCGCTCAATCAAGAACTCGATCTAGAGCAGCTAGCAGATGATTTATCGAATGCCACATACAACCCAGATAACTCTCCGGCAGTGATCTATCGAGCGCCAGAGTCAACATCAACGATTTTGCTCTTCCGCTCGGGAAAACTGGTGAGCACAGGTGCAGATAGTCTGGCAGCCGCTAATCACGATTTTGCCCATCTCTTTACTCTCCTTACCGATCTCGGGATTCAGGTTCCTGACGATCCTTTCATTACAACCCAAAATATTGTCTCGGTGGCTGACCTTGGATACTCGCTTAATCTCAACGCGCTTGCGATTGGTCTCGGGCTTGAACAGGTTGAGTATGAACCCGAACAGTTCCCCGGCCTCATCTACCGGCTTGACGATCCCTCGGTTGTGATTCTCCTCTTCGGCAGTGGGAAGCTCGTCATCACTGGGGCTGCAACGAGACAGGAAGCAGAGGCGGGCGTTGATCAGGTTCGGACACGACTGGCCGACCTCGGCATGTCCAACTAATTCTGCGATAGCGCTTGCCGCAACGGGTATAGATTGTCTTCCAGTTCGAATATTCTGTCCCTCATGAGTAGTTTCTTAATGAGAATCTCCAAGATCAGTAATGCACTGGCCAGCGTTGCGCCACCACCGTATCGTTTTGCTTTATTGACCGTGCTGCTCTTGGAGTGTAACAGGACTATCGGGGCTGAAGCCGGAACTGGCTTCTGATGAAAACTGGAGGTACAAAGTATGATCCGAGTGCAGGCAATCCTGTTTGATATGGATGGGGTGCTGGTTGATTCCGAACCATATTGGCAGCGATTCTGGCGTGAAGAAGTGTTCGCTGACGTTGAGAACGGTGACCCATGTTTAGAAGACGTGACCGGCCGCAATTTCCGTGAGAGTCTCGTGGAGCTTGCGCAAACATATGGCCTTCCAGGTGGCCCCGAGCGCTATGCACGTCAGTTTGAAACCGCTGCTGACACCGTGTATGGAGAACATGTGTCGATTACGTCCGGAATCCCAGAGCTTTTTGAAACGCTTCGGGAGCGAGGGTTCGATGTCGGGATTGTTTCTTCAGCCCCAGTCGACTGGATCGAAACGGTCGTTGAACGGTTTGACCTTACGCCAGTCGATGTTGTGGTCAGCGCCGAACACCTTGATGATCCGGGGAAGCCTGAACCGTTCATCTATGAGTATGCCGCCGCCGAACTTGACGTCGACTCCACCGCCTGTATTGTTGTTGAGGACTCTGTCAACGGTGTTCGGGCGGCAGCACAAGCTGGGAGTACGGTGATTCGATTCTGTCAAGGAAGCGAGGTCAAACCCACTAATGAGACTGATTTCATCGCTAACTCCCCGCAGGATCTTCGACGAACGCTTCTCGAAGTACTTTCTTGACGGGTATTTCTTGTCCGTTGAGTCTCGGAGATATGAATCTACGCCACACAACTCGCCTTATTGATATCATATTAGTTGAATAGAATATGCTGAGCGGTTCTATGTTCTGATTCATACCTTAGGCGGTCAATTATCCATGGGATGTTTAGACTGAGTCCCGTGACCACATTTTGATCTTGTTAAAAACCCTTTCTCATCTTTAAGACAACAACGACAAGAATGGATTCGTTACCAGTCATATTGGCAATTAAGTGATAATTTCCCTTTAGTAAGGAACTCGGAACAAAGTAAAACGAGCCACTCTAGATAAACTATGGCTATGTCAGCAACCATGCTCGATGATGATACTGTCGAGCTCCTCCAGAGGATCTTCGAGGAAACGACAGCACCACTCGTCGTTGTCAATCCAGCACCAGACGTGTTAGAATCAATAATCATCGCTGCAACTGAGCATGAACCTGAGCTCCCTGAGATCCGGGTCTTAGCCGCTGAGGACACGCTCAAAACCATGGCTGAAGATTTCATCATCGCAAGCCAGGCAGCCGACCTCATTGCCGATGAGACACTATCTCTTCGCACAACCGAGATTGCGCGGACTTCGATGCTCGTCACGCCAGAGCAGGTCATCGTCCTCCTCGCTATTGACAGGCAGACTCGTGGGATGGAATCAGACGACCCAGAGTTAGTGGAAACAGTTCATGAGACGTTTCTGAGCGAGTGGGAGAGTGCAGAGGATTTCACCCTTCGGACACCCCCATATTCACGAGTACTCAACAATCTTGAAGACGAAATTGGCGCCGAGACGAAAGAGGATTTTGCCGCTGTGATCGACTCGGTCGAGACAGTTCGTGGAACTGGTGGCGAGTTGGATGAAGTGGAGATCAGTCTCTTAGTGGCGGCGAAAAACGAGGTGCTCTTCTATGATATCGGTAAGTGGGGCGAGGATAGCGGTGTTGCAAGCAAGGCAACCTTTTCACGTATGAAAACCAAGCTTGAGGATCAAGGGCTCATTGGCACGGAAAAAGTGCCAATCGATGTTGGTCGCCCGCGACTCCGCCTCCGTTTGGCGACCGAGGACTTACAGAATACAATTATTGAAGAGCTAGCGAGTCGTGCACAAGAACAACTCGCCTGAGTGCCCACGACTGTAATCGTGCGTCTGTAGCTGAGGTTCCGTCGTTAAATTGTGATTGGAGGCAAAGCATTGCTTGGCGTTGATGTCTGCAAACGTCTCGATCCCGAGGATCGTAGGCAAAATCTTGAGTAGTCGTTTCCCATTCACAGTGGGTGTGATTCGCGAAGCGTGTATCACTTCTTCATTCCTGTCTTACGAACATCTTCTCCAACTTTCGAATAACTTATAGAGTGAGCACGTACACCATTTATAGTGGGTATGGAAAACAGTTAAGTATCTCTTCTGCATGTGTTAGAACACATCATGACTAGATACTACGACCTCATCCTCGGACTCATCCCCCTCGCACTCATTGGCATCACCGGTGCACTCAGTATTGTCGGATACACACTTACAGTGGCTGTCTCACTCGGTGCTGTCGTCTCCGTTCTCTTGATCGGCCACGCGTTGTTCGTCAATGGCCCGGTCACCGACACCCCATCGGCTGCGTCGACTCCCACATCGTCCCCACCAATTAACACGACTGACTAATCCACGTTTTCACCAAATGTAGGTAGCGCCTTCTCCCATTTTGATTTCAAACCCAAGTAGATAACAGGTGGTGAATCGATTTGCTGCGGTATCGATAAGCTTGAGTTCCCATTGATCTCTCTTCTTTTGGGTGGGAGCACAATGATTGGGAGAAAAAATCTGCTCTGCTTCGAGTGTCAGCTCAAGAGTATCATTGTGGACTCCCATTTCACCCCCGCGTACTTGCGTTATTGTTCAGCCGGCCGGGAGTTGCTGCTGTTCCAAAAGAGGTGGCATAAATATTTATTCGCTCGCCAGTCTAATCCCTATTCTGGCATTAAGCGCCCTCAAACAGCCTCGTCGAGATCCATCAGCTAGTTTGTCTATCTTCGGTAGATTTTACTAGTAAAAAATATTAGTTATAAGACATCTGAAAGCGTAGAACGGTAATTATCGTCTACTCACGTTGTGGGTAGCTGGCCATGCCAGCTTTGACCTCAGTTGCGCTCATACAGTTTAAGCAGCCTTGAACGGTATTTTGATTATCGCCGAAGACCCGTGCGAAATCTCGCGTGATGAAGCTCTCACAGCTCTGACACCGGTTATCAACGATGCGTGACTCCATCCCTCTTTGTGAAGTGGTCTTTTCCATGGGTCAACACCTATATTACATATCATTCATCCGCTGTTTGCGTGTGGCCGCACATTGCTGGCACTCTGTTATCCGGTAGGGTTCTCGCGAAAAGGCTGCATTTTGGGAATCCTCGTTCTCGGTAATGAGCTTGATCGTCACTTGATGTGGCGTCATCGCAGCACAGTTGTCACATCGTTCTACGAGCTGACTGTCAGCGGATCTTTTTGCTCCCATAGGTTTGTGGTTTTTCCGTCTGGGGTGGTTTCAGCGCAGCACTGGCATCAGGTGGTTGTCTCTGTCTTCTTCACACTAGACACATGTTAACATATGAGTAGGGAATATCTCTACCTATGGGCTGAATATGCAGGCTCATTAACCGCCAGCAAATGATTATATTTTTATGCAGATCAGAGAGCGTAGATTGAGAAACCGTTGGCAACACGTCTCAAGTGGTAGACATTCGGCAAAGAGGTGGAGTGACGTCACCTATCCATCTGTGGTTTGAGAGGCAACTTTGATTTTCACGGTTCCATCGCCCCAAAGTGTGACTAACACGTCATCGGTATCGAACGCGACAGTCGTGTTGGCAGTGGCGTCTTTGCGAAAGAGATTATTGAGCGCATCTGTGTTGATATCGTTATAGAGCTGGAACTCTGCCTCAGTTACCTCCGTGTCTTTCAGATCTGCGACCGTCTCTACAATCGCGGTACTCAGCTCTCGATCGTCGTCTGGATGATACAACTCGCTCTCTTGGTTACTCTGTGTGTCCATATGCTACCAGCACACGGAATCTGAATAACCGTTCTGGGCGTTAATCCACTCTTTCTATTTAACTGATGCATGCTACTCGTTTATCTCCTCACTGCCGTCATGTGGCCAGAGCACCTAAGCACGCGAGAGTCTCTCATATTTTTCGGGTGGAGGAGCCACAGTGAGACACTGGTGCCAGAACCATCAGCTTCACCGACAACGCGGGCAGTGCAATTAGGACTTCATCACTACTTACTCAAGTTTCAATACCAACACAGTATAAGATACGAAAGTGTGCAGACCGTTCCGTTACGAACGCTTTTCCACTATGTGGATAAGGTACTTCGTCTCTCGTTACCAACCCACACACTAGGGAGAGCTATGAGTGTCCTCGACCGACTCAAGGCGGTATTCAGTAGCAAGGAGGAACAGAGACATAGATACCAGTGCATAGACTGTCAGACTACATTTGAATCGTCAGAGTCCCGTATGGCGAAAGTCACGTGCCAAATGTGCGGGTCAAGCAGCGTCCAGAGCGTCGCCTAAATTCGGCATCAGCGACAACGATGGTGACTCTGTTCACGTCTCCTAGGCCAATCTTTACTGAAGTTGCTCAAAATGCCTCATAGCAAGGGTATAGTCTGACCACGCTCATCCGACAGAGTCGCCTCTGCGCACCGACCTGTGAGGAAGAAACACGAACTGACGGCCGAGTTACGTTTATGTATACTGGCTATGAGGTCGTCATTCACAACAGATGGTCAGAGTCATCGAAACGCGGGATGGGAACGAACAGCACTGACCTGATTCTCCGCCGCTGCAGTTCCTCACGCTGTCGGGTGGAAACGAACCTCTTGAGCAGTCATCCCCGACAATGATTACCGTGTTATACAATAGCAAGATAATTTGGAAAGCGGCAAAAGTGATCATATTCAATGCCTCATTGTTTTCTGACGGTTACCCCCTCTATTTGACCATTTCCGAGAGCTCTCTCTGGTAATGGTTCAAAATTCTTCGAACACGGACTAACAAAGGTCGCTGTTTATACTTCTCTTAGTAGTTTCACAAGCTGCGGAAGGGGGGTCACCATGACAGCGAAACACCAAGAATCTCAGACGGTGGTGGAACGATGTGAGAACTGCGACCGTGAGACCTCGCATACAGTTTCAGTCGAGATCCGGACAGAGAGCAAGAAGAAAGAGAACGCCGAATTCTCGCGCGAACCATACCGAATTGCGACGTGCCAAACATGCGGTGAGATGACGAGCCAGCGGATGAACAACGCGTGACGCGGACACTGCAAGAAGTCCTCGTCGGTCTTCTCAGGATATAAATTTCAGCGAGAAGAGCTTGCACATGTATTTTCGACGACCCCTCCTGGGGCTATTCACTTCCGCTTATCATGGAAATGGATAGACGCTTCAGTGCTATCGTTGAGGTTCCTCCCTCTTGACTCTGTGCACTGTTGACGCTGCTGTGGAGTCAAGGATTGAGGAAAGCACTATATTCAGTAACGGTAGTATTTTTACTGGATATTATTATCATTTATCCGTTTGTTTCTTCGTGACGTTTTTCTGCGGAAGGGGATCTGTCTAGCTCGTTTTCAACCAATGTAACGATCTTTTCTCGCCCGAGACGGAGTCGAGTAAGCTGGTCATCTGCTTCCATTTCTGTGAGTCGGATACTCACTGTTGCTTTTGACCAGTCAGTCATGTCAACGATTTGTTTCTGGCGCATTCGACCGCCATTCTGGGTGAGAAGAAGACGAATCTGAGCGTGCGCTTCAGCCTTGGAGAGTCTCTGTTTCGATGAGTTAGAGTTGTCAGGTGTCTGTTTCGGTGGGTTTTGGATTGTTCGCTGTCTCATCCATTGGGAAATGAGGAAGAATCCAACTATCCCTAGAATCACTCCAGCTACTACAAATTCGATCTTTTCGAGGAGAAGGCTGATTGTGACCATGACTACAGTCTGCCTGCAGTACCACGGATAATCTCATCATTCTTAGTGTCTTCACCGCTACTAGTATGTCATCAAATATTCGAATTTTATACTAAACGGAAAGAAGAGGTATATAGCTACAAATCCCGGGGTTGGACGGTTTTCCGGTCGTTTTCCTCGGCGCGGCGTGCGGCGTTGTCGAGCACGGTCGCGACTTCGCCATCGAGCGCCTCATAGAAATCACTCACGACATTCATGTCTTCGAGCTGTTCTTTCACTGCTGCTTTGTCAATCAAATCAGCCATACAGGCATCTAACCGATATAATACTATAAAAATCAGTAGTAAAAATCGATCTCACACGGAGGTCAACGGCGGACTGATGAGTTCGTGTATCGTTGTTCTACGTGTCTGCTTACACCCAGTGGCCAAGATATTTATTGTCAATTTCACTCTGTATTAATCGCGTATGATCTATAGAAGATGACCAAACATGTTTATCCATGTACTCAAGTATGAAGTATACCAGCCCAGCGAGAAGGCAGTGAATTTCATCATAGCGAAAGCAATGACCGACGAGAATTCATCCACCGAAAATGCATTCGCCGCTGCAGCAGTCGATCTAGATGAGGCATCCTACTTCCGGACACTCGTCGAGAACACCTCGGATGCCATTCTCACGCTCAACGAAGAGAGTACCATTATCTTTGCAAATCCCGCCGTCGAGCGCCTCCTCGGCTATCAGCCAGACGAATTGGTCGGACACTCCACGACAGTGATCATCCCTGAACGACTGCGCCAACGCCACGAAACAGCACTCAATCGGTATCTCGAAACGGACGAACGAAGTCTCGATTGGGATGGCACGGAACTCCCTGCTTTGCACAAGAATGGTCATGAGGTGCCCGTCTCGATTACATTTCGAGAGCATAACGACAGTGGCCACCGCCTCTTTACGGGCATCATCCGGGATATCTCGGCGCAGAAAACGCGTGAACAGCAGTTACGCCACCAGCGCGATACGCTCGAACGGATTCGCCAAGTCACAGAGAGTCTCCGACTGACCAATCAGATTCTCGTCCGCGCCTCAACCCGAGACGAGATCGAGCAAATGATCTGCGATCGGCTGGCGACCTCAGAAGCATACGCATTTGCTTGGATTGGAGATTATATTAGTGAACACAAGCAGATCGAACCGCACACGTGGGCTGGCGTCGAGGACGACTATCTCTCAGAGGTCGAAGTTACAGCTGACGAAAGCGACACTGGGTATGGGCCAGCTGGGCAGGCAGTCCGTACACGGTTAGTGCAGATCGTGCAGAATATACGTACTGACTCTACGTTTGAGCCGTGGCGTGACGAAGCACTCCAACGAGGATATCGTGCAGTGGCGGCTGTTCCCCTACAGTATGGTGAGACGATCTACGGCGTCCTTGTCATCTACTCGTCTCGCGCATTCGCGTTTGATGAATACGAGCAAACGCTGCTGGGGGAACTCGGCGAGCGAATTGGCCATGCGATCCACGCTGTGGACAATCAACAACTGCTGCATACCGATACCGTGGTTGAACTTACGTTCCAATTAACGGAGAATGATGCTGTCCTCATCGAAGCCTCCGATTATTTTGAGTGTCAACTGACGCTCGAGACAATCACGCCCGTCTCAAATCAAGGATTTGTCTGTTATACCACGGTTGAGGGGGCAGCACCAGAAGACGTCTGTGAGCGCTTACGAGAGACCCCTCAGATCGACCAGGCACGGCCGGTTCGTATGACCGGTGAGACAGGTGCCATCGAATATACCATTACCGGTGGCTCACCGAGCGTGACGTTGATCGAGTACGGAGCTACTATTCAGTCACTTACGATAGAGCAAGGTGAAGCGACCATTATCGGTGAGGTCGCGCCGGACACAAACACACGCCAAATTATTGAAGGGATGCAAACGGCACACCCGGAGATCACGTTCATTGCTAAACAGACGAGAGATCGGCCGGCCCACAGCGCCGATGAAGTGGATTGGCATGTTCTTGCTGATATCTTGACGACACGTCAACGTGAGGTGCTAGAAGTGGCGTATCACGCAGGGTATTTCGCGTCACCACGCGAGACAACAGGCGAAGAACTTGCCGAGATACTTGATATTGCGTCGCCAACCTTCTATCAGCATATTCGGAAAAGTACCCAGAAACTCTTGGACGTAATCCTTGTTGATGAGCAGTGACTTGGTATCGAACCTAGATTACTAGGCTTGCAACAAATATATTGATTTTCTGAACATTGCATCCTAGTCCTCGCGATTTTCCCACTCGAATAAGAACTCAAGAGTGAACACATGAGTGATACACAAACTCCCCGATCGAATGCATCGACTATCGACTCTCGGCTCACCCCCACTGAGATTTTCGATCTCCTCAGAGACGACCGACGGCGGTACATCCTCCATACCCTTACTAAGCGCACAGATGCTGTTGACCTCAACGCGCTTGCGACGGCGATCGTGCAGTGGGAACAGAAGATGGACATAAGAATGGATAATCACTACGAGCGTGTCGTGACCGATCTCGCCCACCACCACCTCCCACGACTCCTCGATGCTGAGATCCTCGTGTATCAGCATGAGCAAGAGACAGTCACACTCTGCGACACGGCGATTTCCCTGACACCCTACCTTGAGCTTGCCGCCAATGCCGATTTCAACTAACATCAAAATAGAGTCCCTCCAGCGGAGGGATTTCTAACAGAGGCCTCATGGGTTACTACCTCTCGTGTACCATCTGCACATTTGAACGCGAGGCTGAAACGCTTGCAATGGCTTTAAACCTTGAAGAAACCCACGTCGACCAGTGGGGTGCCAAACATATTATCGAAATCGAACATCATGACTAACGATCAACGACCCTGAGTTGGTCGTTACTGCCCTTCGATACGACGCAGTTTTGGTGGTATCTCCTGCAGAATATACTTACGGTAGTAGAGATACTGGCTGATCGCTACAATACTTTATGCGGTGTAGATTACTATCACAGTCACAAGATTGGAGAGGAGCGAAAGCGGATAGATCTAGAACCAAACTCTGCTGACAAGTAGAATACTCCCGAATGAAAGGACGAGATAGTAGAGATTCCATGGAATGCCCGGTGACATATCATCAAGATGCATGTCGAGAACCAGACTACGTCGTGAGAGATGTATCTCCACGGTTTCACGCTCGTATTCGATAATTCTAGCATTGGTGAGTTTCGGCAGATATGTCTGGTAGAGCGAGATAAAGATGCGTTTTCGTTGCTCACTCATTAGCTCTGCCGATATGGTGTTGTATTTCCATGCCGCCACTTGGTTGGTCAAGTCGGACAGTTCGACGAGTCTCTCTTCCCGTCGGAGATGGTAGAGGGCGTATCGTCGCCGAGGGCTTTTTAGAAGCTCAAAAACCTGATTTTCTGAGAGTTATGAACTCTCCATAGTACAGGTGTTTGCTGACTGCTTATCAGTACTAATCCTGCTCTCTTCGAACCCATGACCAGACTGGAGTAATAGATGCCACCACCGCATATAGGAAATGCCACCTGTGTTCACTTTGTTACTCAGGTACTGTTTCCAGGTAGTGTCATGTTTCTCCACAGCTTGCCAACCGATGACCATCTCGTCGAAGCATTCTACCGAACGTCGGCTGAGTCTGAGGCTATCCTTCTTTTTCTGCTGGTACAGCCTACCTACAGGGTCGTTCCGCGGCTCTCCATAACACTACTTTTGCGGTTACCAATGATTGAGTAGTATGGGTAGAATGAATGATATCGCTGTCTATCGGTTTTAGGCGTATCTCCGTTCAGACGTCCGGTGAGCCATGAAACGAAGTATCATCTGAGTTCTGTTGGCCGAACCACGTTGAAACTGCTCATTCTTAGAGGCGTTTTCGATAGAAGTCGTCAACGGGCCTAAAACACCATCTGCGACCAACCATAGAAGTGCAGATAAGAGCGAGACTAGCAGTCACAAGGATTCGTGCATAGTTAACGCGGTAATCTCGGGGCGGTGAAGAAAATGGTATCGAGCTGACTTAGAGGACGATACTTCCGACCCACCAAACAAGCAGGAGGAGTCCGGCCCAGACAAATAACTGAATCATCACCACCAGACGAAGGTACAATGATCGTTTGCTTACAGCCATGTTATCAATAACCATGGCCGAGGATGTTAGTTATAGAGTTCAGAACGCTATCGAAGACGGACACTACTCATATACTTTTGATCTGCGCTGGCGGTGATGGGTTTCGTGCTTCCCGGAAGGCACTGCTGGACGGGTAGGATTTGACCAACAGAGGTGGGAAAGGGTACTACTGATGTTCTATAAATGGCTCAGCGTGAATCGTCCGATCGCTGGTGGCCGTCACTTCGTATCCGCAGCAGGAGAATGTGACACCTCCGTCCGTTCGCGGTTGCCCATCATATCATGGCGAAAAAAGCTCTTCGAGCGCATCAGGATTGATGACATCGTAGATGGAGTCAAGGCCAACGGCAGGGACACCCTCACGCCTTGCGACTTCTCGTACGATGGCCGTACTCACTGCTTCGTCGTCTACCGGTTCTCTCCCGTCTTCGAATGTCGTACTCACAAGCATGATTGAGTGCTTCTCCAGCCACTGACTGTTGTCTCTGGATCGCTCTCTGAGTGGCGTGCATTAGCGCACAACCGGCCAGGTATAAAGTCACTGTGAATCGTGATTCACACTCATCAGAACCTCGCAAACCCTCACGCATAACATAGAACCACTAGTCGTCCAACCGTGTGAACCAGGGACTTTTTCACGGAGACGTGACGGTTGCTGAACGGAGTGAAAGAGAGAGGGACAAGCAGTAAACTCTCAAGATAGTTTGTCTCACTCACCCTGGGCGGTCACCTTGAGGAAGGCTTCACTCGCCGTGCTCCCTCGATACCGAATTGTCTGACTCCGTGGATCATACTCGATGAGTCGGTGATCGGCGAGAGCTGGGAGATGCTGATGTACCAGCACAATCCGTGCGTGTTGGCGCGACGTGACTGCCTCCACGTGCTTCTGAACATTCTCGGCCAGCTCGTCAAGCGTTGCAACGTCCGTGTTCTTCGTTCGAAGATATGAGAGCACTGCGCGACGACATGGGTCAGCGAGTACTTTCAACAGTGCGTCGACCGGGATGTCGTGCGTGGTGTGCTTACAAACTGTCATTTTGTCTCCCTTCAGTGTGGCGTGGCAGACCTCGCAGGAATACCACTAATGGGCATCTATGAGTATCGTCCCGCTGAACTCCACACTGTTAAATATTCACAGTAGTGCTATCGTCTTAGTCTCTCTAACCAGATATTCAAAACACTACGAATCCTACTCTTGTCTGATTTTACAGTGCTTTCTTCGGAATAATTGACCAAAGTAGCTACTGCAATCGTTTCTCTGTTCTCTACGTTGTATGGGAACATATGTCTCACTGGAATTTTTACGCCTCGAAGGTGAAAGGGAGACACCAATGACCAGTGAGCCATACCTGTCTCAAGATCTTTTTCAACCTGGCCTCTGCCATCAGGTCTCTGTCGACGAGAATGGTCAAGAACCGCTGAGTATGCGAGTGAGTGAGGCGATGGCAACGGTTGTTAAGAACGATCCACATGAAATTCCACCCCTCTACGATGTCATCGACCCAGACGCACTCAATAACATCTTTCATCCTCTCTCGGCGGATACACAACAGTCAGGACAATCACCCACTGAGATCCTGTTTTCATGGTGTGACCACGCTGTTCGCGTGCGGCAAACGGGTGAGATTAGCATCACGAACGAATCCATCATCCCTCAGATCGGCACAGAAGCAGTCTTATCCGCTATGTTCTCTGCTGAAGCACTATCTGACACAGATGGGGTCGCTTCTGAGTATGCCCCAGCCGAGGACGTAGGGACAGCAGTTGTCCTCGCAATTGCCGATGAAGTCGGGGTTGAACCGCGAGAATTACAGGAACAACTATCGGATCGCATCAATCCGGATGCACTCACCAACTTGTTTGGCCCGAAACTCGATGGAACATTGCGAACTGGTGGGTATGTCTCGTTCGCATTCCAAGGGTATTTTGTCACAGTCTCAAGCGACGGGACAATCACACTGCAGTCAGAACTAGCCCAGCTGAAACAAGATGGTGGGAATGTCCTCGTGGTTGGAGATGTCCCTGATGATGTATTCAACACTACACGCTCATTCCTCGGTGGAGAACCAAAGCCGACTCAACACAATCTGTTTGCGTTACTTGACCGTTCGCCTGCGGCACTCCAACAGTCTGCAACACCAAGACAGCCCACTCTGGGCACCAGCGAGATTCTCGATCATCAAATACCAGTAAGATCGGCGGGAGCAAGTGAATCTCCAGCAGAGCAACCGACCCAAAATACCCAAATTACGCAGATTGAAGGAGATCTTTCCAACCTTCGAAGAGCACTGATTCAGTCCCTCACAAGATATGAGCATGACACAGATGATTCTGATATGGCGGATCTCCGGCTTTACATGGATTCGCTTCGACCGATTCTTGATGACGCTGACACTGACGTCGCCACGTTTTTACAGCCACTCCAGCACGCTGTGAGCGCTGTGGGTGCAGTCGGGTATTATCTTCTCCCGGGCGATCGAAATGCGCCAGGGATCCGAGAGCTTAAAGCAGACTTTGATGCCGTAATCGAACTCCGCATTGGCACATCCGGCCCTGAGCAACGGTGGTCTCTTCGCCAGACCGGCTATACGACGCGGTGGTTTTCAATCAACTGATGAAACCCTCGTTGTCTACTGACGTTCTCCCTCTCTATTTGGTCATTTCCGAGAGATCCATTTCTAGTAATGGTCACAACTGTCCAAACGCGGGCTAACAAAGGTCGCTGTTTATACTCGTATTAGTAGTTTTACAAGCGGAGGAAGGGATCGCTATGACAGCAAAACACCAAGGATCTCAGACGGTGGTTGAACGATGTGAGACCTGTGGCCGTGATACCTCGCATACGGTTACAGTTGAGATCCGGACAGAGAGCAAGAAGAAAGAGAACGCCGAGTTCTCACGGGAACCATACCGAATTGCGACGTGCCAAATATGCGGTGAAACGACGAGCCAGCGGATGAACAACGCGTGACGCTAGCACTGTAAAAAATCCTCGGCAATCACTCTCTGGATATGCATCTCAGTGAGAGGAGCTTCCACGCAGATTTTCGACGACCCCTCCCGGAGGTATTGCACATCCGCTTAGGGAATTAGTGGAGTGTCGGAAGTATGTTCCTTTGGCTGATTACCCTTTAACTGTAGCAGAGAGGTAGATACCCGGTACATTCCCCATAACTTTTGCCCTTGGAGCGCAACGAAAACAGTATGCTCGAAGCAACCCAGGAGCGAGCAAGAGAGCGTGCACAGTATCAAGTAGAGAGGGCGAAAGACGAACTTGGGAGACAGCTGTTTCTCGTTCTTGAAGACCACTTTCCAGAGCAGACGAAAGCACGTCGTCAACAGGATAGCCTGCAGATGTTTGTCGTTGGTGTCGCTGTCGGTATCCTCCTTCGCCACCTTCTCAATCAGTAAGCCAAGGCGATCTCTCCATTAACTACTCAAGTAAGGCTTGAGGCGGAGACCTATAGCGGAAAACGCAGAGAGTAATGATTCATTCACAGTTTCGAGTTGCGACTGGGGGCGATAAGTCGGAATTGATCGAACGAGGATTACCTCCTTGTAATCGCTCGAGAGCTAGCTCAAGATCCCGCCTACAAAAGCTTCGCTAGCGCAGACAATAAAATCTGGTTCGCCGAGGGCACCGACTCGGCCAGTTCTATTTCCGCTTAGGCGGTTATGGAGCAGAAAATCGGTCTCATCTGATTAGAGGGCGTGTTCGTGCCAGCGACAACACGCAGAGACGCAGAACGGCACGTTCAGAAATCGATTTGGGGAAGTTCTGGTTGTATAGGTCGTGTGCTGGCAACAGAACCTCTATAGTGGGAGAAATGGTAACACTATACATGCCAGGTAAGGAGCAACAGATCGAGGAGATAAGTGAAACTGAACGAGAGGCACTCCACGAAGTCGAATTGGGCATCGAACGGCTTCATCGAGCACACGGACACCTCGTAGCGTTTCATCACAGTACAGGAAGAGCGATGAACCACTTAGCAGCGGCAGAGGATCTCCTCCATGAGTGCGACCACCATGACCTCGCTGAACACTAACGCTATGATACCTGCGCCCATCTAGTATCATTCAAGGAGGAGCATTACAATGGTTATCGCATACGTCCTAATCAAGGCAAATGTACCAACTGTGGATCAAATACGAGATATGATTACAGAACTCGACGGTGTCGAGGAAGCGCATATCGTAGCTGGCGACGTCGATATTATCGCCAAAGTCATCGTCGAGACACCAGCAGCTGTCAGAGAGATCGTCGCGTCCGGAGTCTTGACTATAGATGGAGTCGAAAACACCTACTCATACATCGCAATGGAATAAGTATTCGCACGACCACCACAGAAACATCTCTCGTCCGTGAGTCCAACGAAGAATAGTCGGGGTCGAAGCTACTATATTTAGGTACATGAGTGAGGGAATCTTGCTACTATTCATGTGAACAGATTCACTTGATTCAGAGGCCAGGCACGAAGTCAGTCTCGGTGAGTCGGGTGGCACCGTGTTCGACAGCTTGGTCGACCGAAAGTCGATCTTTCATCAAAAAGAAATTATGGTCGTCACGAGTCCAGTGCACGACAGCATTCCGAAAGATCGCCTTATACGACGTGTATTGCTCTTTCACAACGCAAAACGTGGCGAAGTCATCATCAGCGATAATTATGGGTTCGTAATAGTAGTCTTCGAGCTGGTCACGTACCGTGGCGAACTCGCCGTGTGTTTGTTATCAATCCCTTAGCACTGGTAGCGTGAGTAATCCAACCACAATCGGCGATACGCATTCGTCGCTGCGTCAGAGGATGGCAGATCGACCACCGATGAAAGGTTGGGCATCGTTTTGGTGGTCGGTATCAGGGTAATTCGACTACCACGTCTAGGTGGTGGTCTCGTTTGGTCGGTTGTATTTTCAGTTTTCTATCCTCTGTGATGAAATACTGCCGATACCACTGCAAATCCTTCACTGAGAAAGGAGTTAGTTCCCTCCAGATATTGCGGCAAGCTACTAAGTAGGTGGTCGTCGTCAGAGTGTGCAATGTCAGCAATTAACTCACCTCCTACTGATGCAGGCGATGATCCAGTACGGATTGGTATCATCGGACTTGGGAATATCGGGCACTATCATGCCGATCGCCTACGTGACTTCAATGTGAACCTCATTGGTGGCGCCGATATTAGCGCCGAGGCTCGCACACAGTTTGCAGCGAAATACGAGACACAAGTATTCGATACCGCTGACAAGCTCTTTGCGGCTGATCTGGATGGCGTGATCATTACGACACCCAATCGATTTCACGAAGAATATGCGATTGCAGCGTTCGAAGCAGATGTTGCTGTTTTCCTTGAAAAGCCACTAGCGCACACACTTGAAAGTGCAGAGCGGATCGCAGAGGCTGCTGAAGACGCGGACACGTTCTGTATGGTTGGGTTCCATACGCGGTTTTATCCGTCAGTTCGCGCCATTAAGGGGTATCAAGATGCAGGCCGATTTGGCGAGATTCGTCACATCGAAGCGAATTTCATCCGTCGTCGGGGCATCCCTGGGCGGGGCACGTGGTTTACAACGCACGAAGTCGCTGGCGGTGGTGCACTGATCGATATCGGTGTGCACGCGATTGATCTAGCACTTTATATTCATGGATTTCCAGCAATTTTGGAGGTAAGCGCCACGACTCGCTCACAATTCGGCGCTCGCGAGGACTACACGTATCTAAATATGTGGGGTGAAGATACGGGGACAAGCCAATTCGACGTTGAGGATTCTGTCAGCGCGTTTCTCCGGTGTGCTGATGGTAAAACGATTGCACTGGAAGTGGCATGGGCGGCCAATCGACCGGCAAATCAAGCGTATTTCATCCGCGGCACCGAAGCGGGGGCCCAGTTCGACCGGGACACCGAGTCACTCACAATCTATGAATCGAGTCCGGTCGGCGCCGATCACCTCTCCGATGCAACGCTTCAAACGCGGCCAGAAGACGCCTTTACGGCCGAACAGCGAGTATTCGTGGACGGGGTGCGAACAGGGACTGCCCCGAATCAGAACACCGTCGAACAAGCTCTTACCGTCCAGCGAGTAATCGATGCAATTTACCGGTCAGCGGCTGATGAGCAGGCGGTATCACTCTAGTACACCCCACACTCATCGCTAGTCGATATAATATTTCTGGGGAGTGAGTTCGTACGGACGCAACGCTGGTTTCACGTACTGAACACGCTCTGTAAGCGTGACCACGGTCTGCTCGTACGTTTGCTTCTGGGTGAGCAATCCTGCCTCTCGCAAACGAGGAATGTGCTCTCGTGTGAGTGATTCATAGACCTCATTATAGTTGTCGGAGTGAGACTCTTGACTAGAGTTGTCGCTTTCCTGGGTAGCGATATAGCGTGTGAGTTCGGTAAGTGGGAGAGGACGGTCTTGCTGGAGTAAATAACAGAGAATACCACGGCAGCGTGGCTGGGCGACGAGTTCGAAGATTTCTGCGGGTGTATCCTCGGAGATCTCAGGCATGATCTGTTCCAGCAGTCAATTCTGTGGAACCACCGCGTAATCCACAGAATTTTACGCGGTGGTATGAGTGGCTAGTACCTAGTTAACATAAGCCATCACTGTAAGCGTGGTGGCTCTCTCTTCTGATTCGTATTTAGAGATCCTCGACCGCTCAAGGTCTACTTGGATACTGGTAGCTCTGTATGTGCCATGCTTAGGCATTGCTGACCGTGTCTTTAGCTATCTCATGCTCTCTCGAACTATCTTTAATACCTATAGTGCGGACTGCCGCAATTGAGTACTGCGTGCGCACCGACAGCGGATCTCAGGCTCGTTCACAGTCCCATGTGATACCCAGTATGGATGCGCACGTACCATAACCATTATATTTTGTCGAGTCAGCCGGAGACTGCTGATTGCGGTGTTCTGTTGGCACGTGATACACTAATTATGCTATTTGGTATTCTGCTGGCGGAAGAAATGACCGCGCATCGTCGAGCGAGAATTGGCTAGCCGGTAAGTATCATTGGCGCACCTTGAGCTGTCGAGGTGTACAAACGGCCGATCATCAGTCTCGATTCGTCCCCTCCCTTTCTCGTGCTAGAAGCAGTTTCGAGTCACGCCTGCCGATTGATGTCGGTGTACGCAATAGGTTTTTTGGGCTTCCGTCCACTGTATCTGCTATTGCAGTGAGCAGCTACTGCCAGCGCTGATTCTCGACGCGGTAACTGCCACACTCCGGACAGACATGCCATTGGAGCTGCAGCCGGGTACCACAGGCGAGACACTCATAGCAATGAGCAGGTGATCGTTCGTCGCGGCCCTGCCCCCACGTTCGTCGTAACAAGCCCATCTGGTCCCACCATAACTTCGAGTATAGTATCCCGAGAGTGAAAAGTATGACGTGCGAAATAATTCAATTCTGCAAGTACATAGATGAGTTCTTTAGTCAAGTTGAGCTATAAGTGACTTGCAGTTGCAGCCGGTACACTCACTCCTAAAGGACAGAATCTTCTGTATGCGATGGCACGAGAATTCACTTCCGACGATCACGGCAAAAACGTTGTCACCGCTGACGGTGATCGACTTGGGACTGTCTCAGATGTTCGAGAGGGACGGGCCCATGTCGAACGTGATGAGAACACGAGTCTGACTGACAAGGTAAAATCCATGCTCGGGTGGAACGATTCCGATGACACTCATAAACTTCAGCAGGATCATGTCGATCGCGTTGACGAGAACGAGGTTCGTCTCAGGCAGCCTTGAACAGATCACTCCTAATTTTTCACCGTGAGTCAAGAGGAAGTGAGCTTTTCTAGTCCGTTAGTTCTCATTCTGGAAACGTCGTGTTAGATTCTCAGTTATGATGAATATCTAACCGAATTACCGCCGAGAGAGCCATCCTAGCCGGTATAAAGCAATAAAAATTCAAACATGGCCAAGAATAAACGCAGATGTGAATTCACCCGTCGAGCAATCTTGCCACACCTCTCACGATAATAGACACTATCCGTTCATTATCTGAGTAGGTAGACGTCATGATGATGTGCATCGCCGACACAGTACCTCCAGGCCTCCTAGGAGGATACACACGGTGCATATCTTATGATTTCTAAACTGGTTGAAGGGGATGTCAAGCTTGAATTGGAGAGCTATTTGTATGGGTGAAGAGGACATTCGTCTCTGATTCGCTCGTGAAAAGAGTACTTGTGCAAGGGGTGAAATCGGGCGTGTTCGTCGGGACTGAGTTCGGTTTGGACGTCATTAGTATCGCCATTCGTGTTTGACATGCTCATAGACACCCCACCTGTTCATGGAGTAGTGTACGGCCAAGACACGAAAACATCCCTTCTCGCCACCTTTGGGGATCGGAAGCAGTCACCGATTCGGAGTGACTGGCGCGACACACTACGATTTCATCTGGTCGCCCTCCCGCCACTGGAAATACCAGTACTGGTTGTCGTTGATGGTCTTCGTCGTCAGCGTCGCCTTCGCTGGCACCCCCGAGGCGAAATCTCATCCCAATCGATAGCATCTTCGGGGATGTCCTTTGCGTGGACTTTCTCGGCGAGTTCGTCGGCTGTCACCGGGTCAACGTCATGGTCTTCGGCGGCCAGGGCGCGCGTGGCATGTGCCTGCGCCGCCCGATATAAGCGGAGTTCTTGGGTATACGCCTCAACGTCGTTCAGCGTCTCGACATCCTGCTTTTGCAGCCCCTCGGCAAGATATTTCGGCAGTGAGTCGGGTGGGGTGGGAATAGTCAGCATCAGTAATTCACTCCCTTAACAGACAATACAGCGGGAGAGGAGATAGCTATGTTAGTTACTAGGAAAACATCAGTCTCGGAGGGATCTCCACGACATCCAAGTATCGTAGTCAAGTAGTTTTTTTGTCGTGTTCGGTTACTTGATAACCAGTAATACGACAAAAATGGCAAGATTATGAGTTAAAATATCCATCTGAAACTCGGTCATGCTTCCCGGTTCCTGTTTTGTTATCACCACCTAGCAGTGACTAATTGACGGCACTAGCACCAGTACTGGTAATAGTGATAGCGGACGGCTATCTGGTACGAGCGTACCTTCATTGCTACCGATGAATTTGACTCTTGGACTACTACTTGTACCTGTGTTTTCGGCTCCACTATCAGATCTGTCTGAACTGTCCTGGTTCTGAATCGACCGCCACCAGAAAACGCTTCTAATTACGTATGATTTTCTCAGTCTTCGATCGAGCTTGATTGTGAGTAACACTCCACAATAATAGCTGGGAGACAACTACCCCCTGTAGCTGCGTACACAAGTAATAACTAAGGGTGAGTCACGCGATGAAAGAACTACCCCGAGCCTGTAGGCGTGAAGCGGGTTCGAGGGGTGCGGTGGACGCGTGGCGGTGCCGAGAGCTCTGGTGGTGGGCTGGCTTCCCGTCACTATGACCACACCCTCTCCACGAAAGTTCTCGTTCTACGCGTCCTCCAGGTATCTTATATTGTTTCGTGTTCATTTTTCTCGTGAACGATATTTTGTGTAGATCAACGATCTGAGGCGCTGGAGAGAGCAAGGGAGGAGTCTTCCAGGAATGGGTCACGTCCATTTTAGAAATAACGGGAGGAGGTGCTGCCGCGTCTCGAAATTCTCAGCTGATGTGGGTGGTTGTCGACTTGCGATTGTTATATATTCTGTTGGTAAATAGATAACATAATTCATGCTGTTGGCGCACGTACTAAGGGTAGAGATTCACTCCGCCTGCTCAGTAACGTCAGGAGTGAGGATCCACGGCAAGGAGGAATGCAAAATGACAGTGAACGATGAGATGTGGCAGTACGGAGATCCGCAGTTTGAGTCCCAGTCTCCCGTATTCGACGAGCAGTGGTTCTATGGTGATCCACAGCATGAACCAGCTGCGCCACTCAACGTTGAGCTTCGAGAGTCGCGCGCATATTTGCGTTCCTGGACACGGTATGCAAAGCAACAGGGACACCGCGACCTCGACGTGGAGCGCCCGATTTCCCACCCACCATCAGTCGCCCCTCCACGCTGAGGCGATGTTGAGCGACTCCCGACAAGTGAGGAATACATCGGAAGCCTATTGCCGTCTTTATCTTACTTCAAGGACCAACTGCGAGCGTCGCACTGAACGTGGTATCACGGTGAACGCTCGATAACCCAAAAATATGTCGCGTTGTGAGCAATGCCATATTCATAGTTGACGTAGGTGGTCACTCCACCGCCCCCACGTTTCTACTCTACAGGGAATTCTGGGATACGAACAGTTGCTTGTAGGTAAGAATACTCTCAATATGCGTCGGGTCTGATAGTGTCAGTGGCAGCTCTCTCATAGTAGCCTTGATGGTTCGATTCCATCCTTGTTCGTCTCTTTACGCTCAGTTGGCTTCTAATAACGGATTCAGGTTGTACACCTATTCTAGGTACATTCTTCCCTCTTGGATAGCTTATTTGGGAGGATCTCTGAGATACTGAGTAAGTCGGCCGGCGTTGCGCCACCACCGAACCATTCTGCTTTGTCGATCATATCGCACGATATCATGCGCTGCCAGTGCTGGCAGATGAACTGTCCAGACCGCCGCTGCGATGTGCTCAGACAGCGTAGCTGCTGTCTCACTTGGATGGATATCAATCTCCTGAAACGTTAGGTGGTCAATCATCGCCGCGATGTTGACCGGGCCATCATGGGCCTCCAGGTACTGAAGAATGGCACGACATTGGCGGTCTTCGAGGAACTCCCGGATCGTCGCGTCTGGCAATCCGGATGAGATATTCTCGTTCAGTGCATCAAAGAGATAGGTATCACCTTGTGTGGTTGTCATGGTGTCCTCGGCTGCTCTCTCGAATTCGGTGTTGAGCTAGTTCACAAACGGCGGGAGAGACGATAAAACTCCTTGCCGTCCAGATTGTCTCATAGTATGAAAAATGATGGGTTTGAGTTGGAGAGTTACTTGTATGGATGAATAAGACATTCATCTCTGATTCGTTCGCGGAAGAGAGCAATCCGTCGGCGGTGGCTCGGTGTTACTGCCCATTTGTAGTGGTTCACGGTCTCCATGGCGGTGAGCAGTGCTTCGATTGCGTGGCGTTTCGTGGAGACTGTCCCAAGCAGATAACAGGTGGTGAATCGATTTGCTGCGGTATCGATGAGTTTGAACTCCCATTGATCTCTCTCCTTTTTGGATGGATCACGTTGATTTGACGAGCGTATTTGCTCTGTTTGCAGTATCAAATGATGAGTCTCATTTCGGACTCCCATTTCACCTCCTCGTACCGAGGTTTGCATCCAGCCGGCCGGGAGTTGCTGTTGTTCCAAAAGCGGTAGCATAAATGTCTATTCACTCGCCAGTCTAATCCCTCTTCTGGAAGCAGGCACTCTCAAACAGCCTCGTCGAGGTTCATCAGCTCGTTTATCTACCCTTAAAGAAACTTACTGGTCAAAAGTATTAGTCCTGAGTTATATGAAAGCGTAGAACGGCAATTATCGCCTACGCACGTTGTGGGTAGCTGTCGCCACCTTTCAAGGGGCCGATTCGTTTTCTATCTCCAGTACGTACTGAGTCTATGTTCGTTGCGACGTTTTCGATCCCGGCTGATGGATTTGCGCTCGAACACGCGCTTGACGCAGCTCCAGATATAACAGTTAAAGCTGAACGAATTGCTGCTCACGGTACTGTCTGGGTGATGCCTTGTCTCTGGGTGGCAGGTAATGATCTCGACGCCTTCGACGCAGCACTCAAAGCCGATCCGACGGTCGACACAATCGTTATGACTGAGAAATTCGATGAGGAGAGGTACTATCAGGTCGAATGGAGCGAGACTGTGGAACAGTTCATCAACGCACTTATTGACACAGAAGGGTCAATTCTCAACGCTGAGACCCACAACGATAACTGGCATCTTCGTATTCGCTTCGCGACCCGCGATCAGTTGGAGAACTTTCAGGATTACTTAGCTGAGCAAAATCATCCATTTCACTTACTCGACCTCTATGAACCAAGCTCACCCCGACAAGAGATGGGGGAACTGACAACAGCGCAGCGTGACGCACTCGTCGCGGCTGTCGAGCAGGGCTATTACCGCATCCCGCGTGATGCTACGATGGAAGAGGTGGCGAATAAACTTGATATCTCCAGCCAAGCTGCCTCAGAACGACTTCGAAGGGGAATCGAGCAACTGGTCACGAATATCCTCATTACACCGGAAGAATAAACGCGCCCGATCAGATATACTCTTAAGAGCATGACTACATCATGCCGTACTATCAACCACTTATAGCAGAGTATCCCCAAAAATGGCGAGGATTTGTCGGAGCACAATGACGGAACCAGCTAATAATACCTATCAGCCTCAGTCACTCGAGCCGGCTGCACGGGCAGGGAATCACTGTCAAAATTATAGTGTGTTCGGGAAGTGTGACTTCATCCGCATATTCGACACTAACGAGAACGAGGTATTTGGCTGTCTCACGTATCTACCCGTGATAGCGGTGACAAACGGAGGGGAACAGCGTGACGAACCATTAGCGACTGACCAATGACGACTGGAACAGTTGCTGAGGTCGAGATCCCCGCTGATGAATTCGCCCTTGGTCAGACTTTGAGTACGATTGACGGATTGACCGTTGAAATTGAACGTGTTGTTGCTCACTCTAATGACCACCTCATGCCATTCGTCTGGGTGAGCGACAAGAATCACGAGGCGACCGAAGCGGTTCTTGCAGAGGATCCCAGTGTCAAACACATTGAATTACTCGTAGATCTCAAAGATGAGCGGCTCTACAGAATGGAATGGGTCGACCAGATTGAAATGCTTGTCCAGCTTCTGACTGAGGAAGAAGGGACAATGCTTGCCGCAAGGGGCGCTGAGCAGAGCTGGCACTTCCGTATCCTGGTTCCGGAACGGGCGGCGCTTTCGCGAACCTACGAACACTGTCAGGAACACGGCCTCTCGCTTACAATCCGGAATCTGTACCGCTTAGAAGATGGCCGACACGGCCGCTTTGGCCTCACTAAAGAGCAACAAGAGATGCTCATACTCGCCCATGAGCATGGGTATTACACGGTGCCACGTGAGATTGATGCAAGTGATCTCGCTGACGAACTCGGGATCTCACACCAAGCCGTCTCTGAACGTCTCCGGCGCGGCCATGAAAAGCTCATGAAAAATACGTTGATTAGTAAGAATGCTGAATGACGGCCAGAAAAGAGAGGACATCTATTACTCTGCCGGCACTGCTGGTCGGCAACTATATGGTCGACATCATCGACCTGGCATCAATCTCTGGAATAAAACAGCATTACTCTGTAGTGATATTCTAGCCCAAGAGTTAATCCACTTCCAGGAATGAATTTTGTCTATGGTTACGTTTGAGGTGACGCTGTCCGACCGTATTGATAGTGATATTGACCGCCTCGTTGAGCAGGATGATTTCCTGAATCGCGAACAAGCAATCGAAGAACTCCTATCACTCGGTGTATCGTCTTCTGGTGTAGATGACGACTCTGAAGAGGAATTGGTTGACGATGTATTTACCCAAGCCGTCGACGACCAGCAAGATCCGGCCAGTCACCGAGATGACCGGCTCTAGTTCTAATTGAGAGAGGATAACCCGTTACCAGCGGATAGCACAAAGACAGTAGATCCTTCTTCGTACGTGAGGAGCATTCACGCACCGTCCACTCTCAAGGATTGAGGTCAACTCGGTAATCGATCAATGTATGATACGCGCATTGACTGATTCGGTATTGATCTTGATAATTCTAAGCCCGTTCAATTGTCGAAATAATCCACCAAACGGTGGCGGAGTAAGGACAAACCGGCTGATTAGGTGCACACGAACTGCCCACAGATTGATTCAGGGATCTCGGGGTCATTCCACTTCCGCTTATGGTCTAAGAGGTAGTAACCGACTGTTTCCGTGGATATTAAGAGTAGGAGAGATGCACAGGAGTTTATTGGTCATCAATTCAACTGGTGGTGATGAGTGATTCGAGTGGCGGAACGTCATCTATGAATTCGATAAGCCAACGTGCGGGTGCTAGCCAGCTCAAAATCAAGATCTTATTGGAGGTAAATCGCTGGGTCATCGTTGGCGGCCTTGCAGCGAGCGTCTTCGTCACGGTCGTTCTCGTCGGAACCTTCGGTCCTGCCCCGATTCCAGTGCTTCTACAATACCAAGACCCAATCGATACCCTGTTTCAGGGCCTTGTCAGTGGCGTCATCACAGGCGTCACCCTTATTCTGACAATTAATCAGTTGGTTCTCTCGCAGGAACTCGACCCAATCGGGGCTCAGCGTGAGCGGATGGAGGGCGCACTGAGTTTTCGCCAAGATCTCGAGGATACGACGGGCCTTGCAGTGAGTCCTGCACAGCCGTCCGCGTTTCTCCGAGCCCTCATTGAAGCAATCCGGAGGAAAGCGATCGCCCTTGAAGACGCTATGGATAGTGGTATCGATGGGGATATGCGTGATGAGATCGAAGATACTGTCGATGGCATCACCGATAATGCGGAGGAAGCACAGGAACAACTGACCGATTCTCAGTTCGGGACGTTCAACGTTCTCGGCGCGGCCTTAGGTTTCAATTATTCGCGCAAGGTTCACGACCTACGTCGACTCCGGAACTTGCATAGCGATTCCCTCCCGGATGAGGTAAACGAGCGGCTGAACGATCTCCTCGAGGTGATCAAGTTCTTCGGCCCGGCGCGTGAACACATCAAAACACTATATTTCCGATGGGAACTGATTGACCTCTCGCGGGCAATTCTCTATACTGCAATTCCGGCGCTCACCACCACCTTTCTCATGATTCTCTTTTATACCCCGAGAGAGATCCCAGGAGGAATACTCGGGGTACCGAACACGCTCTGGATCGTCAGTCTAGCCGTGACAATTGCGACCCTCCCATTCCTTATTCTTCTTGCCTATATCCTCCGGATTGCGACCGTCGCGAAGCGAACCCTTGCAATTGGACCGTTTGTTCTGCGGACAACTGATCGCAATGAGGAGATTGAGTGGGAAGACGACTTTGAGTGAGTTGTCGATAGCCGATCAGGAGGGAGATTAGTTTCGTTTGGTTGACGAGAAACGTCTCGATTGAGTAGTCGGGTGACGATGCTTGCATCAGGATGCGGAAGAGAAGAGAGACACCCAAGAGGACACGAGAGATAAGCATAAGATGCTAACTTGAGTGTGGTCAACAAACTTTGCTCGTACCTCCGTCAGAAGGGGCACTGATTAGAGAGGATGTGAACTAGTTATGAAGTAGTGTTGGGTGTGCTAGGGCCGGCTTCCTATTGCTCCTTGATGCGTGCAATTGGGGGAACAAACGATCCAACGGACACAGTATAAAATGTCACAGTTGCGACCCGAAGCAGGTATGAGATAATCACCATGAGCGGCAAGAAGATGACCCCTGCGGCGACGCTCGTCACTAACGGCATGTAGACTTCCGGGATCGCCGTCGGCATCGATGACGCAGACGTATACACGTGTGAGAGGTAGTAGGTGATGAGAACGGCTGCCACTCCCGTGTAGATGAGTTGTCGGGAGAGCCGCGCCAGATCCTGTTGGATGGTGAGTGTTTTGAAAAATTGTCGCATCGTCGCAACCCCTTTCAACAGCGTTAGGATGTCGTCTAGCGTCTCGTCGGCGTCATCCGACAGGTCATTTGCAACCGCCTGCAGGCGGCGGGTTTCCGTTAAATTCTGGGCGTATCCCGTCCCTAGGGTAAGCACGAGTACCTCAAACGGATCATTGGTATCTTCGGCATTGGCGAGGTGATCGCCATAGGTAATAATACGTTTAGTGAATTGCTCAAAGTCATCGGAGAATGCACTGTTCGCTTTGATGTGAGTGTGCAGCTGCTCCGCATGATCTATCAGCGTCCGACCGATGAGAGCGAGGAACTCGTCAGGATCGTTCGGACTTATTGGCACGTCGGCGATTCGTTCGACACTCTCTTGGAACTCGATACTCCCCTCGACTGTGTCGGTCAAGTTTGACGGAGAGCCGAACACGCGTGAGAGGATGAGCTGGTTGATAGAAAGAGTGACTGTGATCAACGTGAGAAGTCCGGAGAGCAACCCGCTCGCTAGCGCCGTCGCAAGGTTGCTTCCGGCTTTAACGTAGACGATCCCCGTTATGGACAGTACAGCTGAGAGTACGACAATGCAGACAGTAAGTCCAATTGCGAATCCTGTTCGACTTCCTGTAAGGAGTACCCATCGCTTGACGGGATTCTCAACGTCACTTTGACTCGAACTCATTCAGAGAATAGGCATCTATTCGTGGTGCAATCACTTTATTGGCTGTGTTTCATCACGTGATTGAACTCCCCTTTAATCCAATGTTCGAACCTACTCTGCGATGTGTTAAGAGAGACAGCGGACAGCCAACCCATTCGTAGGCATGGAACGAGGCTGGAGTAATGCAAGATAGGACGCGTTGGATTCCGTGATGTCGCTGTATATGGAGATTTTAAGGGAGCAGACTTTGATGAGACTGCGGAACGCCTGGTGATCATTGCTTATTAGTGAGAATTAGAGTCACAACCATTTTCGGCATGTCTCAAATAGTAGTGTGCATATCGGTGAGGCCATGGCACAAAAGATGTATTGAGAAAGACCTACTTCGCCACCGTACTACAAATGGAAACCAAGCGAAGGGTGATTCGTGGAGTGTTCAGCTGGGCGCGTCACTGCATGCCCCGTTTCACTATAATGAGCGATCGCTTGGCAGGTGACCTCATCGCGTGAGATCCTGGTTGTCGTACTCACGTCCCACTCACAGACAGTACAGCACAGGCTGTATTCGTTAGTCATCTTTATCAATAGAGATCATTTGCTCAGCAGCAATTGAGATGTGATAGCCAGCATAGTCGAACTCAACCGCTGGTGAGCCGTGCCTGTAGAGCGCATCGAGGGCATCGGGATCAATCGCCTCATACAGCGGTGGGAGGTCACAAGGATCACATTCAGCTGCATCAGCAACCTGTTGAATAATCAAATCGCTAAGTCGCATTGTACGCGCGGGCTGTGCGGTTGGTGAGGATCGATCTTGTGATGTATTAGTTTCAAAGATCATCTCTTTCAGTCTATTCTTTGTATTCTTGCTACGAGTTCGCTTTGCCAGACTCTGTAGGACGGTTATATACGTGTGAGAAATTGTCACACACAGAATGATGCGCTCACTTACTCTGATGTAGGAGGGTATTGACAATGAGATTGCGATGGCCACGCCGGAGGCGTTCAGCAAGTGATTGGCGGGAGATTCCGAGTTCTTGAGCGATCCCTTCGAGCTTGGTTTCTCGTGGCTGGTTGAAATAGCCCGCTTCAAAGGCGGCGATGAGCGCTTCTTCTTGGGCCGTCGTAATTTGATACTGGTCACTAGTTCGGAGTTCTGAGAGCGTATACAGTCGAGTAACCGTGAGAGGGATACTGTGCTTGCGACAATACTGTTGAAACTGAGTAACACCGTTGGTATCCGCTGACCGGAGTTGAAATTCCCACCCAGTCTGTGTCCCGATGGCAGACAACAGCGTCAACTCGGTTTCCTTGATGCCTCTTAATATACTTTCGTTATTTAATCGCCAGTCCCCACGAAAGAGGCCACCCCCAGGAACAGTATCTACGAATTCAATGGCAGTGATAGTCGAATTACCAGTGAAGTGTGCTGGGATCGCCTCAACATCATCCCCCCAGATCCAAAAATAGGGGAGAATAGTGTGATTTGTGGGGACAGCTCGACACCTCCAGAAGGGTATACTTTACTTGATCGGCGTCACGCGATTTTTCGGAATGTGGCCATTCCATCCTGATGGATTGTAATCCGATATCCCTCATACGTGAACTCGATTTGTGCTTGTGCAGCCTCGGGTGGTGGACTCGAAAACAGATTACTGACAAAATGATCGATCGCATCATACACCGGCGTCAATTCAGATGTATTCTTCCCTTCGAGCTCTGCCACCACTTCCGCAACAGCGACTTGTGGATCACCGTCATCAGCCGAAGCTAACTCGGTATGGAAAACTGTTTTCTCGGGATTCTGGTGGATGTCTTTGTTCTCGGCCATATCACTGTTCATTGAGCGTGATCGTCGTAAACGAATTGGCTGTAATACTAACAGGAAACTAAGTGGTCAGACAGGTAAAACTGAGAGACATCGACTTCAAATTGAGATCCTGTCCGTACCTTCGCCTGTTCGTCAGACGAGATCGTCCCAATTTAACTCAGAAAGGTCATAGGCGAGCTGAGCAGTTCGATCAGCAGGATCGTACTTGATGAGATTTGCCTCATCTAGAGAATATAGCGACGACGCTCGTCGCGTAGTGCATTAAATAACACGTCAAGTGATTCATCAGAACTCGATGGTGAGAGCTCCGATACTGTCGTTGCAAACCCCATACACTGGTTTTCGGGAGTGTGATTGTGGGCACATTTGTCTAAGTTCGTACCATACGCAATAGCCTTGAGATGTAAAGGTCTGATGGCTAAATGATTAACCATGATATTCTGCTCCACAAAGGCTACTGGAGTTCTGTCGTGCAACATTTGATCTTACTCCTGTTCGAACAATTCTCCACATCGATAATATGATTGCTCGTCAAAAAATCCTTGAATAGCACCTGCGCATATGTTCGAGCGGTGATACCAGGATTGTTGGTGAAGAGCGACGCCGATTGGCTAAGGCCCGCGAAAAATCGGGGGAAAGGTGGGGGAAGTGAGTGACGTGTGGATGACAGGCAAAACACTCTCCCCACGAGTGTGTGGTGTGTGCTCCAGTAGCATGAATCCAGAGGGTTGATCCCACTGCCGGTTACGTCGAACCAACGTGCATCATTACAGCGGCACTCTTGGGTGGTGAAGAAAAATATCGAGCCGGTTTAGAACACACTACTTGCAGCCATCCAGACGAGCAGGAGAAGTCCGACCCAAAAAAGTAACTGAATCATCAACACCAGACGGAGGTACACTGTTCGTTGGCTTGCTGCCATGGTACCAATACACAGGGGAGCCATGTTAGTTATAAAGTTCTGAACTCTATAGAAGACGGATACTACTCGTATACGCTTAGTCTACGCCGGCAGGTGACGAGCGTTCAGAACCGGCGCGCTTTCGTGACGATACTATTCGTGAGCAATAGCAGTCGAAGCGTGGGGAGGTGACACTATGAGTCGGGGTCCGTATGAGCCGAGCCGTACTCAGATTTCGGTGTGCTCCCCACGGTTGAAGGTGTGTGCTGAAGTAGCATGAATTCTTGGGGTGTCTGGGTTAGTATGCTGTACTAACCTACTCGGTGGAAAATTGAGTAAGCTTACTCAGCTTTCCATCTTCTCCGGGGAACCTTCGCGCATCGATTACAGCGGCACCTCCGGGGTGGTTACACTTCCGCTTACGATTTTAGCCAGTAGTAACAGAATTTTGATAGTTTCTATATCCATGACTTAAGATAAAAACTCAGCGTTACAAACCATCGTTATACAACTGATTACCCCTGTGAACTCACACATACCGTAAAGAATTTCATAAATATGTGGCAATGGCTAGTGGGAGAACAATGCACGATCTGACTGGCTTTCAACGAGACCTGTTGTACGTGGTGAAGGGGTTAGATGAACCACATGGACTTGCCATCAAAGATGACCTCGAAGGCTACTACGACAAGGAAGTCCATCACGGGCGGCTCTATCCAAATCTGGATACACTCGTCGACAAAGGGCTGATCGAGAAGAGTGAAAAAGACCGCCGGACGAATATCTACACACTGACCCAGCGTGGCCAGCGAGAAATCGAAGCTCGGAGAGACTGGGAGCAAGAGTATCTCGAGCAGGATGCGCCGACTGCCTAACAATCGCATCCGTAGCCTGCCTTTTCGCAAACCGCTACGCCGACAACTCAACCACTGAAAAGACAACTGTACTTCCGAGAAGATGCTTTTGCAGTCCTGAACAGGCGCTCACCCTCATGATGATGAAATTGATGTCTTGTTCGTGCTATACTCAGCGATTGCTTCGTGTAGGATCCCTTTGAGAACAGAGCGTTCGAATGTAATGCTCGGTTGCAAGCTTACCGAGTATTGCAGTTGGAAGGCGATTTTACAGGAATTGAAATCACTGTCAAACAGGCGAACACGACACTTGATCTCTTCGTCGATGACCACTGACTTTGTTCTAACCTCAAACTCACAGCGTTGTGTCAAAATTGGAAGCAGAAGCCGTATCGGAGAATAGCATGATTTAATTAACTCGATGATTGTCGACCGCATCTCGGATTTCGCGTGCTTTCACCCGGCCATGAGCAAGGAGCGGCATGATCACAGATGTTTGATAGCGAAGTTTTGCTTGGGCACCGTGTTTGGAACCTTCGTCAGAAAGAATCGCAAGAAGCATTCCACCTAAGTCTCGATATTCAATCGATCCGTTCGCTTTTTTCGATTGGATTCCATCGACTGACTGTGTGATGAGGTCGTGGGCATCTTCTTTCTCGAGATCTAGATAAATCGTCCTAAAGCTCATTATCGTACTAGTTTATCCGGTCTCCATTTCAAGTACTTGGTTAGCATAGACGACATGAGTTTCTATTTGAACCCTCTATCACCTTTTAGAAGATTTCAAAACTGAGGTTCATCAGACTTGGCGTTTTAGCTCCCTACATGACCGTTTACGAGGCTGATGTTCCTGGGGTTGGAAAGAAATTTGAGATAGATCTAGATGATGAAAATCGCTTGATTATCCTTATTCATCATGATGGGCGACGAGAAGTGTACCATCGTCTCGGTGAGGATGCTGACAGTGAGAAGCTGTTTTCCCTGACTGGCAAACAGGCTCGTCAAGTCGGGTCAATTTTAGAAGGCGCATACTTCCAACCCGTCGAACTGGATGAGGTGACTGTTCCTCTCGGAGATGCCATAATTGAATGGACTGAAATCCCATCCGCTTCCGATATTGTAGGAAAAACGTTGCAGTCGCTGAATCTCCGCCATCGGACGGGTGTATCGGTTATTGCTATCCAGCGAGGGGAAGAGACTGTTCCGAATCCCAACCCGGAAGAAACAATTCAAACAGACGATATCTTAGTAACTATTGGTACACGTGACGAGCAGGCTGTACTCTCTGAACTTGTTACCGCTGATCAGTCTGATGGAAACATCGACAGCTCTGATGACTAACAATGGCTGACTTGCTCCTTGTCGAAATTGGGATTGCCTTAACAGCAATCGCGGTGGCAGGCACACTCGCGAACCGAATTAATTTATCAGTTATCCCGGCCTACATACTCGTCGGTATTCTCATTGGTCCGCACGAACCGACATCAATCGGTGGAATTTCCCTCCAGCTTGTTGAGAGTCGTGAAGTCATTGACGTGCTGGCAGAGCTTGGCATCGTCTTCCTCCTATTCTTCTTGGGCCTTGAATTCAGTGTGAGCCAACTTCTGAAAGCCAGAAAGCGCATTGGGAAGATCGGATTTGTCGACTTTACAGTTAACTTTGGACTTGGCCTCGCTCTTGGAGTATTGTTCGGGTGGTCGCTTCTGGAAACGATGTTTCTTGCGGGTATTATCTATATCTCTTCAAGTGCTATAATTACGAAGTCACTTATTGAGACCGGCTGGATCGCAAACCCAGAAAGCGGGCCCATTCTAGGGACACTCGTTTTCGAAGATATCCTTATCGCGATCTACCTTGCGATCCTCTCGGCTGTCGCTTTTGGCGGAGGCGACCTTGCAAATGCTGCTATCTCAATTGGGACTACCTTCCTCTTTCTGGGTGTGTTAACAGCTATTGCGTGGTACGGTACAGGACTCGTCGAACAAACATTTGAGACAGATTCCGATGAACAATTCCTCCTACGAGTGCTTGGTGTGACGACACTCATTGCTGGTGTAGCCCTCGCAAGTGGTGTTAGTGAGGCTGTTGCCGCATTCTTTGTTGGAACAGCATTTAGTCAAACAAACCATCTTGAACGCGTGGAGCAAGTTGTTGCTCCGGCACGCGATCTATTTGCAGCGGTCTTCTTCTTCGCAATTGGCTTGACAACAGACATCACTCTCCTATCGAATGTTGCTGGACTGCTTCTGGTTGCAACTGTACTATCGGTTGTCGGAAAAGTAATTAGTGGGACAATCTCCGGTCGAACGTATGGCCTCACACCAAAACGATCGTTTCGCGTCGGACTTAGTATGATTCCGAGAGGGGAATTTTCACTTGTTATTGCCACACTTGCAGGAGGGCTGAGTAGTGTTGCATTCGAATCCATAATTCCTGCTTTCACGGTCGGCTATGTGCTTTTCATGAGTATTATTGGAACGGTACTGATTCAGTATGCAGATCGGCTTACGGAAACCCTGGTACCATTTGTCAGCTATCTCCCCTTCCCTAATGAGCCATAAATCAAGGTGAAAAAGCAGGAATTTTTGACGGATCTTCAAACTACATCTCAATTGAACTACGGAGTTCGTCGGAAGGCATACAGTCGATGCTTTGCTCTTTACTAGTATGGGAAAGATAGCGAACTTTTGGAAGTCACTGTGGAATAATTCTCTGATCTTCTCAGATATAGACTTCAAGTGTCCTGGATGTGGTGGAACTGTGAAAGAACAACAAGAATCGTGCCCTCATTGCGGGCGACAACTAATGTGAGAAATTAATTGGTAGAGCGACTGTTCATATCACTCTCTTGTCTTTATTCACATCTGAAAATATTGCCTCATTAAGATAGGCATCGACGATTTTTGCACTTCGAAGATCAGTCTTAGAAATGATTGTACCTTCAAGATCTGCACCACTAAAATCGGCATAGATTGCATTTGTATCCTTAAACGTGGAGAATTTCAGATCGGCGTTAGAAAATTCAGTCGCACGGACGTCTGCCCGTGTAAAATCTGCATTAACTAACGAGACTCGCTGAAACCAATCAACATCTCGAAGCGTCGCTTCTTCAAGATAGGCACCATCTATGTGTTCATCGGGTTTAGGTTTCAATTCTTTTAGATCGTCGATTGATTTCCCGGGCTCCTTTGTGTGCCAGACACAGCGATCATGATTATCCCACACTGGCTGATAACAAGTCAATTCTGGAATGTTTTCATGGATAGGTGTTACCTCAGGACTGTATCCACACCGATCAGATGGTTGTTCGCTGGACGTCATCTGTCATTCCCCCATCTTTCCTATGCATCACAGGATTATTGGACTGACTATGGTACTAATACAGGCCGAGAACTTTACACAAGCAAAATCGCTTGAACAGTCGAAGAAAAAGACACCGTCAGTGAGACGACGATAGAGAAGGATACATCCAGTGAGGAACTCATTCCGAGTCGTTCCACTTTTCCTGCTCTACGTGCTGCCGGTCAAAATCCTCCTTAGCGTGCCGGGGACGCGGTCGGAACGCGATCCACAGTAAACCGAGATAAAAGACAGCAACAAGACCGAGAATGATGGTTCCTGGTACGATCCCGATCGCGGCGTTTTCGACCCACGTTCCATTCTTTGCGAAGGCGATAATGCGAAAGAACCAAGCAGCGAGTAAGATGAATAGTAGTGGAAGATATACTCTGCGCAGTCGTCGAGCGACGGCCTCTGGATATGGAGTTTTCAACGCCGGATCGCGCAGGTCATCAGTGAGTTTTCGTCGCCAATCGTGATGTTCAACGCCTTGAGATGGATCAAGTGCGTTCGAGAAGAGGTTCTCCTGAAGTATGCGTATGCGCGCTCGGTAGAGATCATAGTCTTGATAGCGACGTGCTTCGATCGCAAGAAAAACTGATGTAACGATGATTCCAGCAAGAAGGACAGCAGGTGTGCCACTCGTTGAAAATCCATAGGCAAGCAGGGCCGCAATGACTGTCACCGTCCACTTCGTCGTTTCATCGAGTCGTTGGCGCCACGTTGTTACTCGATCCATTTCACCACGATAAAAGTGGGCCATCACGGAACCAAGTCCAGTACTTTGATCGACCATTTCACGCCCAATTTCACGCTCTTCCGGCGCTTCCGGGTCGAATTCACGGTTCTCATCGGTATTCATAGTACTGATTACGTAGTCTCGTTCCTTAACTGATCTTGCTCAATTTTGGTGGGCAGGATGTGAGCGTGCCACAATGGAAAACGAACCCGTCAGTATCTCCACGTCGAACGCGGTCGACATACTTACCGTAGCTTGCCATGAGGATATCCAGCCAGAACTTTCCGCTTGGCGGGAAGTTCATTGTCTATCTATGGCGTTTTGCACTACTCACGCAATTCACCGGCGCTAACGGTTAACTAGATAACATATTTGTCATTATTGGAGCTACTCGCACGGTGGATACGTGTCGTTGTTTCATAAGCGGAGGCAGAGGATTAGAGCTCTCTGTCGGCAAGTAGTACTCAATCTGTTGCTCTATCAGGGATGGTGTCGCATAGATCTCATTCCTCACCGGACACGGGGCTCACTCGTTTTGTTCTATAATTCGCTGGTGTTCCTCGTGGGGAATGAACGGGCCGAATGCGGCGGTTCGCTGGGCAATCAGCGCAACACGCACGATGTAGGCAGAAAGGATAGCAAGCGGTGCGAGCGAGGCAGCGACTGTCGCACTCACGAGCACCACGATGAGAGGTCGGGGAATTGAAAGCCCTGGCATGTCCCGATATGTGAAAATCGCTAGGCCGGCGAGCAGGATCGCTGGGATGCCAGTATAGATGAGTACCCGAGAGAGCTCAGAGAGTTCACGCTGGATGAATAGCGTTTTGAGGTACTGGCGTGCGGCGTCGAGCTCCATGAAGAGTTCCTGTATCTCTCCGAGTCGGTCGCTTGTCTCATCTGAAAGCTCATCGGTATGTTCGTTTTGGAGGCGGCGTACCCTGTGAAACTGTTCTGAGTCGTGATAATCGAGGAGAACTAAGAACGTATCGATTATCTCGAAATCCATGTTCTCTAATATACTGCTCGCATGATTGGTCTGCTGGGAGAGCGTCTCTGCATAATCGTCGATTTCATCGTTCAACTGCTGGTCGATATCTCCGTTACTTGCATCCCCGAGCGCGTCAGCGCGGTCGTTAAGAGCGACGAACAAATCATGGAAAAACTCCGCCGATTGAGGTGAACTCACGTCGACGCCAGTCGTGTTCTCGACCCGCTGGCGGAAGTCGAGCGTGTTCTCGACCCGAGAGTATAAGTTATTCATCGATCCCAACTCCTGCGAGAGAACGATCTGATTGATACCCACGGCGATCGGGATGAGCGTGAGGAGTCCATTAATGGTTCCATTGAGAAACCAAAGCATCCGGTCTGGTTTGCTGATGGTGACGATGCCAGCGAGTCCAAAGATGAGAAAGGTGATGAATATCACCGCGACAATGACTCCGGAAACGGCGAGGCGATTGCCGCCAAGCAACAGCCATCGAGTCAGCCGATCGGTCGTTGATGAGTCCGGCTGACTTCGTTCTGAGTCGACCATGAGGGATCGTCCCTCTCTCGCCCTAAATTAGTTCTGAAGCGGCCACGGTCACTTTCCCACCGACTTAGCTACCTAACACTGTGCCCGGCTCAAACAAACGTGATTCGAGGTCACATTGAATCGCTAGACGACCAGTACCGGGTCTAACAGGTGGTTTGTGAAGCGGTGAATCCGCTGGAAGACAGTTTAGTGAGAGACATCCATGTCGAAGAGTTCGAGCACGGCGGCCGTCTCCAGGAGTAAGAGCCCGAGAAAGGGGTGAAATGGACCGTGAGACGACGTGGCGGCAACGACCTGACCAGACAACTAACTGGGCGGTCACGCTTCTGGCGGCGATACTCGCGTATGAATTCTCAAGCACGGACAGACGTACTATTCTCTTATTCAGGACGGTAATAACCGTCGTGTTCCTCGGTATCGAAACCCAGCGGTACCGGGACTACGACGTGTATCGAGCCCGGATTCGAATGGTTCAGGAAAACTTGTTTGCGAACGCGCTTGACCCATTAACTGGTGTTGAGCACCATGATTGGCGAACCAAGTTGAACGACGATTTCCGCAATCCAACGCTAAAATCTCGGTGCAAGAAGCACTCGCCCATCGGCTCCGACGCGTCTTTATTTGTGTATACAGAATAATTCCCATGGGACAGGACGAGGAGCTACCTGTCGATGAACGAAACGAAGAGGGACCGTCCACTACCGGATCAAACCGACACTGGCTTATCTTGAACCCGACCAGTGGGACGGCCGACCACGTTGAGCAGATACGGCACTTGGCCACCGACCGGGGGTATCGAATCGAAGAGACGGAGGAGGAAGAGCACGCAGTCAAACTTGCGGAAGCGGCCGCAGCGGACGCCGTCGATGTACTCGCCGTGGCTGGGGGCGATGGCACGGTTCATGAAGCCGTGCAGGGCCTCGTCAGGGGAGATGCGCTCGACGATGTGACGCTCGGTGTGATTCCGACAGGGACGGAGAATATCTTTGCGACGAACATCGGAGTTCAGGATATCGAACAGGGATTCAATATCCTCGAAACGGGAGAGAGACGACGGATTGACATCGGCATTGCCGGGGATGAGCCGTTCGTGATGTCCTGTATTGCCGGCCTGCCCGCAGACGCAAGCGTGGCCACGAGTTCAGCGTTGAAAGAACGCTTCGGGTCGCTCGCGTTCGTTATCGCAGGACTACAGGAAGTCGCGACGTTCGAGGAGCTTCATCTGGAGATAAACGCGATCTCCCAGGACGAGGAGACGACATGGACAGGGGAGGCCTTGTGCGTCCTCGTCGGGAACATCCGCCGCTTCGCAAAGCAAGGCGGGCAGGCGAACGTTGAGGACGGTCTCTTCGACGTCGTGATCATCGAGCGGATGCCTGGAAGCGATCTCGTCGCCGAGACGGTGGCCCAGCGAGTACTCGGTCAAGACACTAAGCATGTGCTCCATGTGCAAGCGAGTCAGTTGGAGATCGACGGACAACATGGTGAATCAATCGATTTCAGCCTCGATGGCGAACTGAGCGCGCACAAACAATTGGCGTTGCATACCCGTCCGCATGCACTCACCGTCTGTGTTGGGCCCGAATACGACCTTGACCCGATAGGCGAATAATGCCTAACGGTCATGACCGACGAGTCGCTGCTGGGGTGGTGATGGCAGGAAGGAAATAGGGCAAGTGACGCACAGTCCAAGGCCGTACTCGCCCCACGTCGCATTTATTTTACCGACGTCGAGCACCCGCGCTCGACAGGTTTGACTACAGTAGATGGGTTCATGAGTTTTTCGCCGAACTACTCGTGTAAGTTAGTACATTCTGATGAATGTGATCGGTTAGCTCGTCAAGCGGCGCGACATTCGTGTCCTTTGTCCAGCGATAAAATAGAACCGTGTGGCGGCAGAGGTCTACAAGTACCTTCAAGAGTGCTTTGACCGACGTTTCATGATACTATGCTTAATGGTTCTTTTTATATAATAGGTTAACGATGTTTTTTCCACCACAATTTCACCGCGCCCCAAATAATCACCGCCAAAAGGCCAACAAGCAGTGCACTGATCTCTAGTATAGTTTCCATGCAATTAACAGAGTTCTCTCAGTCATTGGTGATAAGTAATAGGCTTTTCAATACATTATGTGATGGTAGTGGAGGTTTAGACTCTAAACCGCTATTTTGTGCTCTAGTGTAGATATAATCCCAATCAAAGATATAGCTCTATCAAGAAAACTGAAAGGAATCCGATGTGAGGCCCTCAAAGGATAAATACTTACTACTGACTTCCCCGCATATCGCATTGTGACTACGTCTCGATGCATGGTGAATTAATTCGATATACCCTTTTGGCCAGCTTCACTGATGGGCTTCACACTGTCATCGAAACGGCAACGGGCTGGCCAGGGATAGGACTCGTGTTCATCTACTCGTTTCTGATCGCCTTTGTCTTACCGGGCCCAAGTGAAGTAGTTTTGCTCGCACCACTAGATCTCGGACTTCCGCACTGGGCGCGTCTAGCAATCATCATGCTCTGTAGTGCTTTTGGTAAGGCTTTTGGGAGTTTATTGGCGTTTCATATTGGCCAAGAGGCGAAAAAAGCCGGGCCAATTGTTCGGTGGTTGCGTCGTTCTCGATTTACTGTCCTTGAGTGGTCCGAAAAACGGACTGTCAATTTGGCACAGTCCTACGGCTATTGGGGATTGGCAGGCGCTTTGTGTGTCCCCTTTTTCCCAGACACGATCTCGATCTATGCCTTCGCCATACTCGAAGAAAATTATTTTAAATTCGCTCTCGCCACGTTTCTCGGCAGTCTTGGCCGACTCTTGGTCACTGTTCTCTTCGTTGGAAGTACTTTCTCAATACTCTGACCAAATAAAGTCAATCTAGGCTATAAAACTAATGTTATTGATATGTGTTAAGTGATGTAAAATATCAAAACCGGGTCAAAAACCTCTAGTAAAGCAAATGCTTTTATGGCGGTTACGGCTCGGTTTCTGGTATGGATTCAGCGATGCCAGAGGATGCGATCGAATGGATGATTGCTGTAACGTTGCTCCTTTCGCTCCTCGGTATATTCAACGCGTTAATATCAGATAACAAATTCTTGCTCCTAGTAATTGTATTGACGATGCCGGTGCTGGTTGGAGGTGGTCTGTTATGGCAACGGTACGTGGCACCGTCATCAAGACACTAAATAGGAAAGATACTTCGAAGCAATCACAAAAAAGTCAATAGAATACAAAAATGTGGCCAACAAGTTTTGGTGGCCATATCGGAGAATTCATCTCTAGCGAATTCGCCCGCTAGGAGCATGTCGTTCTCCACTGTATCCAAATCAAGGATGAGTCCATAAACTATGAGAACTGTGGCCAGCAGGTGTTTGACGTTAAATTCCGATAACAGGTCTCGGGAGAGTTCCAGAAGAGCCCGAATCTTCGAAAAGGTATAAACACTGGCTGTACGACAATGATACACGAGTGTAAATGTCAGAACCTCCCTTTCCTCTAGTAATGGGTAACAACACCGTAGAAGTTCTCATAAGTTTAGGTGGCTTCAGTTCCGAAACGCTGATCACTGCCGTCGGGATCACTGTCCTTGTCGTACTGCTTGTGTTGTCTGCGTTCTTTTCCTCGTCCGAAATTGCGATGTTTTCGCTCACTAAGCACCGAATCGACGCTTTGGTTGAGAAAGGAACTCCCAGAGCGCAAACTGTGGCGAGTCTTAAATCGGATCCTCATCGCTTGCTGGTGACTATCCTCGTCGGAAACAACCTTGTGAACATCGCGATGTCCTCGATCTCCACAGCTATCGTAGGCTTTTACTTCAATCCTGGCCCGGCGGTTCTCATCTCAACATTCGGAATTACGGCGTTCGTCTTACTCTTCGGTGAAAGCGCCCCGAAATCCTACGCGGTCGAGAATACTGAATCGTGGGCACTCCGCATTGCACGCCCACTCAAACTTGCTGAGTACGTTCTTTTCCCGCTTATCATCACCTTCGACTATCTCACTCGAATGGTCAATCGCATCACTGGCGGACGATCGTCTATCGAGTCATCGTATGTGACCCGCGATGAAATCCAAGAGATGATTCAAACAGGTGAGCGCGAGGGTGTCATTGAAGAAGACGAACAGGAGATGCTTCAGCGTATCTTCCGCTTCACCAATACGATCGCAAAGGAGGTCATGACTCCACGATTAGACATCGTCGGAATCGAAGAAGAGAGCACGCTGACTGAGGCAATCACACGTTGTTTAGAGAGTGGCCACACCCGTCTTCCCGTCTATGTGGGAACGCTCGACAACATCGTTGGCACGGCTGACATCCACACTCTCGTGAAGGCACGACGTGACGGTATCGAGGGAGAAAATCCGTTGAATGAACTCGATCTATTAGTGCCACCTCAGCATGTTCCAGAGAGCAAAAGTGTCGGCGAACTGCTTAGCGATATGCAAGAGACACGAACCCAGATGGCCGTGGTGATTGACGAATTCGGAACGACTGAGGGTCTCATCACTGTCGAAGACCTCATAGAAGAGATTGTCGGCGAGATTCTTGAGGGGAAAGAAGAGAAACCGATTGAGAAGCTCGACGAGACGACAGCACTCGTTCGTGGTGATGTGGATATCGCCGAGGTGAACGAGACGCTCGATCTCGATCTTCCAGATGGTGAGGAATTCGAGACAGTTGCTGGCCTCTTGTTTAACCGAGCAGGCCGTCTGGTCGAACAGGGAGAACAGTTCGAGTGTGATGGTGTTCCACTACTTGTCGAAGCCGTCGAAAAAACACGCATTAAATGGGTTCGAATCCGGATGAAAGCTACTGGCGGACAGACAAAAATAGAAGCTGAAGCACCGGAGAAGGACGCTGTCTAACTATTAGCTGTCGATCAAATCGCTGATCTTGATCAGAGAATCGGAATTGAACTCAGGGATTAATCGCTCTGACTCCAGCAACTAATCCATCCTGTTCATTAATACTGGGAGGACAGGGATGGAGAACTTATCTCACTCTACCGTCCTTGGTTAAGCGATACCCGTTGATCTCCTCTTGTGACTGAAGGCGTAGGTGTTCATCTCAATAAGTGATTGTGTAAGCTATCCCTAGGAATCCCTTACGTATCATCCTCCACCATGGTATACACAACTGGCCATGTACGAGAATATCCTCCTCCCCGTTGATGAGAGTCCAGAGAGAACTGAAGTGTTGCATCACGCTAGTGAGATTGCACAGTGGACAGATGCAACCATTCAATTACTCTTTGTCGCCGATACAACTCGCGACAGCGTCACTGTCGCCCAAACAAATGTTATAGATGTTCTTGTCCAGGAAGGAGAAGATGTCGTCGAAGAAGCAGGGAAGATGCTCGATACACTCGGTGTTAGTTATGGCACCGACGTCGTTCAAGGCGGTCCGGCACCGACGATTGTGGAGTACGCTGACCGATACGGGTATGACCTAATCGTGATGCCAACGCATGGCCGCAAAGGTCTCTCACGATACCTGCTTGGGAGTGTCACCGAGAAAGTCGTCCGGCTATCGGATGTCCCCGTTCTTACTGCACGCATGCAACCCGATGAGGAATTGACGTTTCCATACGAGAACGTGCTCATCCCCACAGATGGCAGCACCGGGGCAATGAATGCTGCACAGCATGGGCTCGCACTCGCGGACTCCCTTGACGCAACCGTTCACGTCCTGTCGGTGGTGAACGACTCCGCGCTTGGCCCCGATATCCGGTCGACGCTCTCGGAGACGGAAAGTGAACAGGCCGCGACCGACGCCGTCGAGGATATTATGTCAGAAGCTCAGGCACGCGATATGACGAATGTCGTCAGCCACGTCACACATGGAACCCCTGATGAAGAAATTCTCAGCTTTATCGAATCAAACGACATCCACGCCATTGTCATGGGTACAACTGGTCGGCGTGGTGTCGACCGAATCCTGCTCGGAAGCGTCACCGAAAAAACTGTCCGCTCTTCCTCTGTTCCCGTAATTACCGTGGCTCGCGAGGAATAACGATCCGACCTTGATTGACGGCTCTGTTTTGATTCTCTTCTTCATACGTATTTTGATATGAATCAGTCGATCACTATGCGTGCATGGTTACCAAACTATTGCTGCCAGATGGACTTTGCTTATTCGCGTCCCACGACCTAAAGTGGGAGGGGCCAGTCGACCGATATCTAAACGCAGATTTGGTTCTATGAAGAACGGGATTCCGTCTCTGTTCAGATTTCTTATGCTACGTTTTCTCGGTCAAGCGGATCTTCGATTTGACCCATCACAGCCTCAAGGGCATCCGTTGCAGTGAGGAGACCAACAACCTCTCCCTCAGAGAGAAGAAGTGCGAGTTCTTGGCCTTCCGCCTGAAACTGGTCGATGGCACCGCTCACGCTTGTGTCGGTCGAGATCGTCATTGGTGGAGCAGCGATATCAGCAAAGTCAACGGTGCCGGATTGTAGCTCCTCTATCTGATCGATGATCGCGGGGACGTAGATGATCCCCTCGAAGTCGTCGTACTCGTCACCAATAAGCGGGTACCGAGTATAGTGTGTCCCCGAGATTCGATCAAAATTTTTGGCTGTCGAAATAGTCGTTGACAGACTCACGACATCATCGATATCAACCATAATTTCGCTCACTGGCCGTTCGTCGACGGCGAGTGCGCTGAGCACTTCCTCGTGGCGCTCATCGGAGAGTTCACCTTGTGCGAGGACTGAATCGACTTGGTTTCGAAGTTGGGAACGTGTCTCGATAATTTCTTCTTCGGTGTCGAGCCATGCACCGGTCATTTCGATCCCAAATAACCGAAGTGTCCACTTGGCCACGGCATCACCGACTCGCATCACAGGCGAGATCACCCAGGCGAACCAGTACAGCGGTGTTGCCCCATATCGACAGACCATTTTCGTTCGTTCAACACCGAGATACGTCGGCGTCTGCTCGCCATGGGTGAGATGGAGCAAGTTGATGATGAGGAATCCGAGGAGAGCACCAGTACCGACCGAGGCGAAGACTGTGTCTGCAAAAAACGGTTCAAACAGTGCTGCAAGAGCTGGCTCTGCGACGATTCCAACTGCGATACTCGACGCCGTAATGCCAACTTGACAGCTTGTCAGATATATCTCGAGGTCATCGGTCATCTCCCATGCTCGTCGAAGCCTCGGAGTATCAAACTCTGACTCGGGATACTGCCGAACACGCGTCAACGCAAATTCGATCGCGACGAAAAACCCGTTCGTCAAGATAAGCAGGAGACCAGCGACTAACCGGGCTCCGATTTCGAGAGAGTTCATCGTTCTAGCTGGTAAAGCACACTACATAATTTCTGTGGACTTCAATACTGAGATGCTCCTCTTCTCGTAATACTGCTCATAGAGAGTTATCGTTAGCGATTTGCTGAACTCGTGTATGTCTTTTGCTTAGGTGATCTCCCTAAATCATGGACTGCAGCCTTTATCAGCGAAGTACGCATACGAAGTAGACGATGCCCGAAGAAATCCTGTTCAAGAGCGAACGTACACAAAGCCGAGACGAGATCGCTAACTATCTCCGGACGGTTGCCGAGAAACTTGAAACCGGTGACGCAATCACGCTGCGTGCCGGTGAGGAGTCCGTAACGCTCGATGTACCTACTCGACCAACCTTTGAGGTCAAAGCCGAGCGGGAAATCGAAGGAAATGAGACGGAACTGAGCGTCGAATTTGAATTGGAGTGGGATGAAGGGGCGGATAGTGGAAACGGTACGCTCGAGATTGGCTGAAAGGAGCTGTCAGTGGCGTCTGAAGCCAATTTGTTCACGGCACTCGGTAGCAATGCTATCTTGGGCTTTATATGGAAGTGTCAGATGTACGTCTTTGATATCCGATGACCATTTTTAACTCTCTCGCCACGAAGACTTATCCATGCGTCACCTCATTTTGATGGCTCGAATGGCGATCGTCGGCTCTATTCTCTTTGCATTCTATGCCATTGCGGCGGTCATCGTGATGGGTGTGTTCGGCTGGCCGCTTTGGCTCGTCCTTGTCGAAGTATCGCCTTCGTGGGCGTGCAGTACAAAATTGGCAAGTGGGCCGCGATTCGCAGCGTCGGCGCCGAGGATATGTCGGAGTCCCAGTACAGGGAGATTCACCATCGCGTCGAACAACTGAGCGACGAGCTAGGCATTGAGAAGCCTCGGCTGATGGTCGCTCGGATGGGCGTGCCGAACGCTTTTGCGGTCGGGCGCAAAGGGGCAGGCACGGTCGTCGTCTCTCAAGAACTTATCCAACAACTCTCCCCGGATGAACTCGAAGGTGTCCTCGCCCACGAACTCGCCCACATCGACAATCGGGACGTTGTAATGATGATACTTGGGCAAGGAGTAGCATCCATTGTTGCAATCGTCGCACAGTGGGCAGTCTTGCTCACCGGCGAGAACGACCTCGCGGATTTCTTCCTCGCGATTGAGGTCGGTCAGATCACCCAGCTGTTGGTAATGCTGTTCGTCTTTGCGATCTCTCGGTATCGTGAGTACGTCGCCGATAGCGACGCTGCCGACGTCATCGGAAGTGGTGACCCACTTGCTCGTGCGCTTGAGAAGATTCAGCGCGGCAATGAACGGAGTCGTGAATCCTCGATCGACTCGCAGGTAAACGCATTAGCCATCTTTGGCGAGGAGCGAGGGCTTGCTCAATTGTTTGCGACTCATCCGCCGGTCGAGAAACGGATCAAGCGCCTGCGGGGCTAATGAGATGGCAGGTGTTCGGGAGACTCTCGCGGCCGTTCTCGGAATCGGAATCGGCATCCTCCTGGTTGCGTATCCCGAGGTTTTTATTCGTATACAGACCGTCGGGCGGCTGCCGTATGATCGCGGTGGGGAGTACGGAACGACCGCATCCCTGCCGACTCGCTGGCGGCGACTCGTTCAACTAGTGGGTATCGGGTGTCTCCTATTTGGGGTATATCTTGCAGTAACTGCCATCAGATGAAATCCCGCAAGTGATTTCATCAGTAGAAAATGTACCTTGCTGTCAGCTATACTTCAGATATCTTCACGACCACAGGATTAATTGTTTTGAATTTGTCAAATTCATAGCGCGTCTTCAACTCTTCGATCAGAAGATTTACTCCATCGACACCGGTAGATCATCATAAGATTCGCCGAGAGAACGGTTCTCATGAGAGATTCGTGATGCAGCCCGCTATTCTATTGAATATGGGTCAAGGGGACTTACAGGCCGGTACAACATTTGTACGTCTGTTTTCTGTCCATAAGGCAACACAAGTTATTCGTTAGTTCTGGCTCTTTGAACGGAGCTGTTGTCGGAAGAAGGTAACGAATCCATCGAAGTAGTCTGTCCCCCAGATAGCCACAATCGCTGCACCGACCGTATTGAAAATCATATCAGTAACAATGTCATCGATACCATAGACAATGACCGGTGACTGAGCACCGAGCACACGAGAAAGCTGCGTAGAAGCGAACTCAAAGACTTCCCAAATAACACCGAACGCGAGCACAAAGACAATGATGAACACTGCCCTGAACGCAGACGGCACGTCGATTTCGTCGGAGTGGCATTCGAACGCTCGGAGCACTGCATAGCCGATACCAGCAATAATCGTCGTGGAAATCGTGTGTGTCACTTCATCGTACCAGGAAAACCGACCATAGAGACTGAGTATGCCGACGCTGTTTAGAAAGATGGCGAGGGTGATCCACAGGACGAGTCCGGCGTCCATTGAATACCCGTACTCTCGGCGCAACACCGCCGGAAGAAGTGTCACGCCTAGTGCAAGCCCCCCGTTTACAGCCATCCCTAGCTGAAACGTCACAAGACCATAGAGGAGCAGCCCCAAAAGAGCAAGTTGCAGAACCCGGGCGAGAAGTCGTTCCTGGGGATCTGACAGCCCCAGTGTATCGCCGAGGGTCATGAGGATCTCACCGAATTCATTGACCGCTTGTATGATCCGACATGGCCAACCCGCTCGAAATACCATGTGAATACCCCACCCATAACGAGGGCAACGACCGTGACGATGACGATATCCCATTGAAGTTCAGTTTGCGAGCGCAGAAACTCGGTTCCCAGTAATTTATCTGAGACAAACTGGGCAATAATCCAAAGCCCCTGGAACGCCATGGTCGTCAGGACAGCGAAGCCGATAGCAAAGCGCCGACTCATATCGACTGGAGTAAACGCATCGAGTTCAGTGGCGACGATGAGTGCAAGCGATGCGACAGCGAGATACCCCGCTATCTCAAAGTATAATCCGAGTGCTCCAACAAGCATGGCTGTGGCTGCAACCAACAGGAGTGGCCAGGGAATCATTACTGTCCATTCTTTGGTTGACACCACTGGTACCATCGTAACGACGATGATGAAGAGCCCGAATCCTCCCCAGAGGAGTGCGTTTGTGAGGAAGCTCTCAACAACCGTGAGAGCCACAATGCTCGTTAGCACCCAGCCGATAACAGCGTTTACGCGTTCACTGTGGACGACTTTGAGTGGTGCCATATTGGATCCACGTGAACTGAACGGATAAATCGCGGGGCCACGCCTATCTTTACTCTATCGTATTCAAGCATGCTTTCTTCGATATTTAACAGCCTCTCCTAAGCGGTCTCTAGTTCTCCATATAGGAAGCGATTCTTTACGAGAGAGATCTAGGTAGCTAGTACAAATACACCAACAATAGATAGGGAGAGTTCGGTTACAGAAAGGGTGTTTTGAACTTCATGCGCCCGTAGGTACTCGACAGCAAGCAGAGCGAGAAACAAAGCGATGGATGCTGCATACCTTGCTTTAAGGTATTTCAGTTAATTCATTCTGATGTGCTGAATACATACCACCCGGCGCGAGTCCAAAGAGGAGCTTGCCGTCGCTCTTCTCACCACCACTGAAGTGATTTTTCTCCTTCGACGTATGTGATAAATTCTTGGTTCTCCTCGCATTAGTCAAGGCTATCCTGGAGTTCACAGCATCTCTTTCAGTACCTGGATCGGAATAACGCACATAATATATAGATTAATTATTTATGCAAATAATCACAGAGGTACTCAAATAAATCGGTTAGACCGAATATGAATTCCCCCATCACAATAAGAAATATATCGACTATTCTAAGTAACCGAAGGCAAAAGAGCAAGTATGGTACTGTTGGCAGTCATCAAGACAGGGTTTGGCGTTGCTGGACTTCTTACGCTCCTCATTGCAGGGCATTGGGGAATTGTTAGACAAGATCATCGACGCGCACTGCGAATTGGCGCTTTCGTAATTCTGTGGCTCGCGGCAATGCTGCTCAACGGATGGCAGAATATTCTCACCATGGCGGTTGCAATGGGGACATTGGTCTTTGTTTGGTTTCTCACACAGCGTAATGCCGAATCTTCACCGCAGTAAACGGATTACGTAGTAAACCATAATCTACCACTGCTGACCGCCTTTCGCGTCTGAAACTGAAGAACCCACAGGATAGTATGTAGATTGCCGTCAATGTCTGATAGAGTTAAAATAGAACATTCTTATTCTACTGATTTATGTATAACATAGTGCTTTGTGGGCCAACTTATCTGTTTTAGATATCGAAATCCAATGGCAAATAATCCCTGGCCGCAAAACAGCAAGAAGAGCAGTTTAATAGGCACATCGTATTCTATTATTAAGTGGATGGCTACTAGACTTATAAGTATACCACCAATTGTAAACCACGACAACATTTTCACAGTTTGTTCAGAGAAAATGAATTCAGTGAAGCGAACTTTGTCTGAGCGCACAAGCGAATCCTCCCACTCTTCTTGATCAGACTCTTGGATTGGCATCCCTATGTTGCTATAGGGTATCGCACCATATGAATTCCGTGGCGTATTAGCAGTCAAGGCTTAGATATAGCATCATTAATTACTGAGAAGAATTCTAGAGCATCACCATGGTGAAGTACGTCATACTAGCATAGATTGCCGAATAAGCTCCGTTCTTCCTCGTCGACTGCTTCTTTTTATTCGGTGCAGGAATCGAACAATGGCGTTCCTTTCATTGAGGTAGTCCGCAAATGATGCCATAATAAGCAGAGAGGAAGAAAACATCACAGCGTCTTCTTAGGTATCGTCTCTAATCTGCGTTCAATCTAGTTCTGTATCGGCAAGAAGTATAATGTTTTCCCGACCGATTGTGATTTTCTCTATCTGCCCATTATCTTCCATCTTCGAAAGGAGACGACTCACTTTCGATTTCGACCACTCGGTCTGCTTAATGATTTCACCTTGTGAAAGACAATCACCATTCTCGTGCAGGAGTTTGAGTACACGATCACTGTCAGTTACGATCTCCTCGGACGGAGGAGGTGACGGCATATCTGAATTAGAGTCGTACTGCTGGTTATCGGATACAGGTGGAACCTCGTCAGTAGAAGAGCGTTGGTACATGAATACAGTCCCTGCTAGAAGTAACGCGAAACCAAGATACAAACCTCCCGCAACAAATGGGTTTGTAGCACTTGTTCCAAACTGACGCTCAAACCCATCGTCAAGACCATCATTATCGGTATCAGCATCGGTTGGATCTGTCCCGATTTGGATCTCAGTGCTATCATCAAGCCCATCGCCGTCGGTATCGACAGCCAACGGATCTGTTCTTAGTCCGACTTCCCGTCCGTCGGCCAATCCATCGTTATCTGAATCGGGGTTTGTTGGATTCGTACCCAGATTCAGTTCAAAGAGATCTGTAAGCCCATCACTGTCTGTATCTGCTTTACTTGCGTTCGTCCCGAGTTCGTTCTCACGGCCATCTTTCAAGCTATCATCATCAGTATCCGGATCAGTTGGATCAGTTCCAGCTGAAATTTCTTCGCTATCACGAAGGCCATCATCGTCGGTATCAGCCTGTGTTGGGTCTGTTTGATACTCATCCACTTCCTCTTCATCCGTGAGACCATCCTCGTCTGTATCTGAGCCGTTGACGGCGGTTGCCCGTTCCAATTCTGCTTCGTTTGTTAACCCATCGTCGTCAATGTCACCGGTTTTAGTTAAGACATCTATTTCGGTCGTTTGCTCAGCGATAGACGTGTTATTGGACGAATTTGAGATCGTCGTCCTGACTGTTGTATTACCAGTCATATTTATCGGGATTCTATTGAAGGAAAAATTGACTTGCCGTGTTGAATTTGGAGACAGTGAAACGTCTTTGCATGCAAGTGACTGAGTGGAGTTGTTCGTAGGCTTGCGCAACGATGTACAGACAGTATATATTCCTGTTTTATTTCCAGTGTACAGAGAAACACTGAGATTATGTGGGTCAGACTGCCAAAGATGCGTGGAATCATATTCCCCATCAATAACTGCTTCTCCTGTGTATGATATTTCCTGAATAGCAAGCTGATTTCCAGAGGCTCCAATAATTGTCGGTGCACCACTAGTGGCTAGTAATAAACAGCTACAGAGTACAACGTGTGATCTGAGACTCATTCTGAGTTGCTATGGCGTGTTCTTCAAATCCATACGTATTTTTTGTTCCGACTAGTGCTTACTATAGCACCTTTAACGAGATGCCGTATCACTATCAGGAAGGGCTAAGTACTACCGTCTGCAAAACCTTTGGAGAAGTTCGACCGCTTAGTAATCAACGTACTCTTTCTTCTGTGGCCGCGTGAGGATCATTATTATCTCCTGTACGGGTTTCCTCAATTCCAAAGACGGTGCGACTTCATTCAACAAGATTTTCCCTTCGTGAGACATCCGCCACCCTTGAGTAGTTTGGCATGAACCGTTCTCAATAGGCAGTGTTTCAATAGGGTCACTGCGTCACTAAAGAAGCATCAGATCCGCTGTAGACGTATTTCGGCAGGTCACCGTCGGCGAAACCGCAATGAAGATAGGCACTAAGCAGTATTGGATTTACGCCACGATCTACGTCGAGACGAAACTGTTACTTGGTATGGCGATTCAGGATTGACGTGGAACAGATCCGATAGCTGAGTTTCTCGGCTAGCTGGCCAAGAATTACGATCGCACACACGATAACGCGAACCGATGATGAGCTCTCCCATCACCGCTTAACCACCAAGAGCGGGAATTTCTCGATCAAATACTTGCAAGGCTCCGTCGTCCGAACGCGTGATGAGTTCCACCAGTTCTGCGAGATTGCGCTTATAGCTTGCATTCACAACGTCGAATGGGCGATAGACGAGTGAATACACCAGAACTTATTGGATTCAATTGAGCCGATTCGGCCAGAAGATGCGACAGGATCTACCGAATTACTTAACCAATTGGAGTATGAGTATATTGATCACGAAATTCAATGGTAACTGACCTCCTTACTACCAGTATTGTCGTGCTAGCGATAGGGATTGGAGTGGCGTTCACGTACTTCGGCTACTCATTCGTGACGCGATTCACGTCGCTCCTTGGTGGGCTGGGCGGTGCGCTAGTCGGTAGTTTCGCCGCCCGGCTTTTCATTTCGTTCACGTTCGGCACTCCTTCCGCCTTGGACTTACTTCTCGTCTCGTTCGGTGGCGCTATCGTTGGCGGCATCGTAGGTAGCTATGTCGCCCTCTCGCTCCAGCGAGTTGCCATCATCGGAACCAGTTTCATCATCTCCTCGTCCCTCCTTTACTGGTTAATGACTCACCCAAAACAGACTGGCACAATTCCCTCTCTGTCACTCATCTCCGAGTCATTTCATCCACTTATCACTTCAATTCTCTTCGGTGGACTTGTGAGTATTCTTGTCTGGAAGTTCTACTTTCTGTTTTTGGCCGGTGCGACGAGTCTCCTTGGAGCGAGCCTCCTCCAGCAGTTTGCTCTCCATTGGAGTACACTACTTCCGATTTTTCAGGATAATACTTGGACGACTCTCGGGACGAGCCAGGTACTCTGGCTTCTACTTCTTGGATCGGGAATCATCGTTCAGTATCGACGATACCGTGGTATCAGCCCACACCAATCTCTCCGCCGCATAAACCCTCACCGACTGCGCTAACCCTATCTTGTCTAGTTTGATATTCGTACTCCAAGAATGCCAATATGGATCTGCAGATATTTTGAGCTAATATTGGATAAATCATTATCAAAATTTTGATATTACCTCTTCGCGTTAGTCATATCTGCCGTTGTCGGGTTAAGATGCCATAGGGGTCACATCCATGTTTCCCGATCCGTGGCCAAGCGTGCCTATGGGAGATCAATGACGAGCGGGCAAATGCGACCGAAATCAGCCAGAATTCACTTGTTTTAGTATCCGATCCTTACAAGTTCACCCATGATAATGAGAGACCATGGTAGATTTGATTTCCGTGGGCGGGTTGCTCCTTGCCTTCTTCCTCGTCGTCATGAACGGGATATTCGTGGCCGCCGAATTCGCCTTCGTGAAAGTCCGGCCGACCCGGGTGAATACACTCGTCGAACGAGGGAAGCCCGGTGCGGGCCTGGTGCAGGATGCTATCCAGAACCTGGATGGCTATCTTGCAGTCAGTCAGCTTGGGATTACGCTCTCCTCACTCGGTCTCGGGTGGATCGGTGAACCAGCTGTAGCAGCGCTCATCGAACCCGTTCTCGGTCAGGTGCTGCCCGCGGGAACGATTCATCTTGTCGCGTTCGCGCTGGGATTTGGCTTCATTACGTTTCTCCACGTCGTGTTCGGTGAACTCGCACCGAAGACGTTCGCCATCCAGGAGGCAGAACGGGTGGCGATCTTCGTTGCTCCGCTCATGAAATTCTTCTATTACGCGTTCGTGCCGGGCATCATCATCTTCAACGGCACTGCGAACTACTTCACCAGTCTCGTCGGTGTCTCGCCTGCGTCCGAAGGCGAAGAAACCCACTCTGAGGAGGAAATTCGGATGATCCTCACCCGCTCGGAGGAGACGGGGCACATCGACCTTGACGAGGTCGAGATGATCGAGAGCGTCTTCGAACTCGGGGATACGATCGCCCGTGAGATCATGGTTCCGCGCCCGGACGTGGAAACCGTGACGGCCCCCATGTCACTCTCTGATCTCCGGTCAGTTGCCGCCAACGGAACCTACACCCGCTATATCGTGCTCGACGAGGACGGAGAACAACCGGTTGGGTTCGTCCACGCAAAAGACATTCTTCAGGCGAGCGAAAACGAAACGGGTCACGATGGCCCGATCACTGCTCGTGACCTCGCACGAGATGTCCTCGTGGTCCCAGAGACGCGACGGATTGACGCGATTCTCGCCGAGTTTCAGACGCATGGTGGGGGACAGATAGCCGTGGTGATCGACGAATGGGGTGTCTTCGAGGGAATCGTGACCATCGAGGATATCCTCGAGGAGATCGTGGGTGACATTCGAGACGAATTTGACACGGCACCACAGGGCCCCGCTATCGCGAAACGAGACGACGAAACGTACGTCGTCGACGGCGGAGTACCAGTCCAAGAGGTGAACGAACGGCTCGACACCAAGTTCGAGACGGACGAGGTCGAGACGATCGGGGGATTCGTCTTCAGCCATCTCGGGAGAGAACCCGAGGTGGATGATCAGATCGAACACCACGGATATATCCTTCGAGTCGATGCCATAGACAATGCTCGAATTGAACGTCTCGTCATCCAACCGGCAAAACCGTCCCAAGAGACCTCTGGCGAGTAGCTAGGCTCACTCGCGATCCAGAAAAACACGTACTTCCTCGTGTTTTGCCACTATGCCGACAAACAACAAGCAGGAATCCTCGTTGACAGCTCTCCAGTGTAGTCATGAGGTTCGATACAGCGTCGGTTCAATGGATTTCATAGCATAAATCAATGGCATAGGATAGTTCTATGGCATCCTCTTTTGTGAGGTATGTGCTTCTGCCAGTCTCTCGTGCATTGGGGGAACCAGACTCAATTCTGTAGACACTGTTGTATTCACAGTTTCGGAGGATGGCGTAGTTGGTAGTCAGGGATTCAGTTTTCTAGTTTTGTTCCAGCGCCCCTGCTCACGGTTAACACGGGTATATCGGCGTGCCGAACGACTGTTTCGGTTACGCTCCCCCTCAGCGCACGTTTAACGCCTGTTCTGCCGTGCGTTCCCATGACGATGAGATCGATGTCGTGTTCGTCTGCATATGCGAGGATAGCATCCTGAGGGATTCCTCGGCGAACGGCTGTTTTCGTTTCGATACCGATATCATCGGCTTGCGCCGCAATTTCTGTCGTGGAGCGTTCGCCTTCTTTCTCGAACTGTTCCATGAGGTCGTACCACCAGCCAATCCCTCCGCCGAATTCAACAAACGGCTGTTGTTCTTTTACTACGTAAAGTACATGGATTGTAGCACCGTGGGTTTGAGCAATCTCAAATCCCGTCTCGGCGGCCGGAAAAACTTCCTCGCTGCCGTCAGTCGGAATGAGTATTTGGTTGAACATGCTCGGCTACTCCCTAGACTATGTTAGTGAGTACCATATAAGATAATGATGGTTTCCGCGATTTATCGATTCTTTTAGCAGGACTGTCGCGCCATCAGGTGTTTGGGGAGGATAAACAGAGCAGATATCGGCCCCCGGACGTGATCACGTTCGTCTATCCGATTACCGCGACGATTCAAGACTTTCTAGACGACGGTGAATACAGTGTTGAGGAGCTCAATTGCGATGTACCATGCCTAGTTCAAATCCGTCATAAATTATCCCCTCCTCATACATGTATAAGAATTTATTAATGGCCTTTGTTCTTAAATAGTTCCTGAGCGAGTTCTCTCGGTGAGTACTTGTACCACGTTCCGTGGAGCACCCAGTGACTCAATTCTATCGAAAGAAGAATCGGGTACGCAAACACCCTACTGAGGAGGACTGTCAAACCCTGTTTGGTCTTTTCTCGATGTTTAGCAGTCATTATTGAATACCCTCATTGGTTCTTTTTACTCCCTTAAAAATGGCCGTGCTATATCGACTACTTGCCATATTTGCCGGACGACGATCTTCAGATCAAACCAAAACGATGGCGCTGGATATACTCAAGATCGTACCGGAGTTTCGTCACAGGATCAGTGCTCTTGACATCATAAATTTGTGCTAAACCAGTCAATCCAGGCTTGACAAACCACCGTTTGCGCCATATATCAGTCTCAACCTCTAGTAACGGCTCTTTATCGATCCAGACTGCCTGTGGGCCAACAACGCTCATCTCTCCGGTCAGGATCGTCCAGAGTTGTGGAATTTCGTCCAGATGTGTCTTCCGTAGCACTCGTCCAATGCGTGTGATGCGGTCTATCTCTTCATCCTCCTCGGGCGTTGCCGACTCGCTATCTGGTAACATCGTCTGGAATTTGTATACTGGGAATGTCTCTCCGAGGATAGTTGTCCGCTTTTGACTGTAGAATATTGATCCAGAACTATCAATCGCTATTGCTATTCCAATAATGAGAATAAATGGTGTGAAGAATAACAGGCTGACGGTAGCAAAGAAGATATCGAAGATTCGTTTACAGACGTGATCCTGCCAATCCCAAGGATTAAGATCAATTTTGACGAAGTTCTTGTTCTCCGTTGTTGACGCCGTGATAACACAATCAACGTGCTGGTGATGTGCCATTGCAGTTACACCGTGCTCGTAGCAGGCATTGAGCGCACCAAAAAATTCGGCCCGATCAGATGTAGAGAAGGCGAGAAATACAGTATCAATATCATACTGAATTAATATCTCATTTAGACGTGAAAGACCGCCGAGTTGGTTAACTTCTGGTAACGGTTGTTCAGTGCCACCGTCGGCGATGGCCACCTCTTGATCACCAGAAAACCTGTTCGCCGAACTTGGGGGTGAGACGTATCCCACGATAGGGCTATCGATGAGAGTGAGGGCCACGAGATCTATTCCAAGAATGTATACGGTGTCTAGTGCGATTCGTATCAGGGCCAGCGGGCGTTACCATCATCGCCCCATGACGTTTCACTTTTACAGATAAAAGATGCAATCCCGTGTTCTCAGACGCTAGTAGCTCATACTAACCAGTGATTGCCGCTGTTTTATACGGGATAAGAGAGTAGACGCGCCTGCCTGTGAATGAAAAGTAGCAGGCAAAGAGGTATGCCACGCAAATCCTACCCAGGATTATCCGTGGCGCTCATCACCGCCGGCGCGACTATCGTCGCCAGTCAACAACAGGTTGGCTGGCTACTCGTCACTGCTGAGCTGTGGTGGGCAAAACGGGATCGGGCTGAGTGACGTCGGTTCCAAGGAAGCACTAAACCCGATTACCTCGTATTTGTTTACGACGCCGACCAGCGTGTGGTCGACAAGTGAGCCTACAGTAGAGAGGTTCATCAGTTTTTCGTCGGATCGTTGGATCACAACGATCGAAGTATGGGGAGGGTATGGTACCGTTCGGCTGACGCACGGAAGGTGTGTGACCGAACTGTGGCCTCCCCACTGTGCGGTGTGTGCTCTATCCACATGAATTCTTGGAGACACTGCTCTCTTCTATACTAAGCGTCAGTCGTTCCCTCCGTGACGATAGAGCGTGTCGATTGAGCAACTGGTTGGCGTCGTGTATACGTAATCGTCGGGGTGTCTTGCCCTCTCTCGAATAGATTTATTTCTATCCTATATAGAATGATTTATCAGAGGGGTTATTACGGTTAGCCCAGTAGCGGACAGCGACGTAGTGAGAAGATAACGCACATGGAATCAGAGAACAACTCACGCCGAACCGGCGGAACACGACCAGGGTGGCACAACGACCAATCACTTGCGACAGCCATTGTGGAGCGAGTCACTGCGCAGGAGGATAGCTTAGGTGACGATCTCAAGCCACTCTATGAGTCTATCGATCCCGATGCACTCAATGCACTCTTTGCTCCCTGCACTGATGGAAGTGACCGACCCGGTGGACAGGTCACGTTTACCTATGCTGGATATGAAGTAACGGTTACCAGTAATTACGGAATTGAAATCAATCCACTCGACAGATAAAGCGAGTAGTGCCGTCGACTCAACTACTCCTCATCGGTTTCTTCAGTCTCAAACGTAATCGCGACCGGTCGCAGCGATTATCACTGAATACATTCATGAGTTCGTCATCAATATCGTCGATCTGTCCGTTGATGGAGAAGGCGATTTGATCCCCCTCAGTTGAAATCCCCACGTCGGTTAGTACAAGATCATCCCCGTCCTGAAGTCGCACCGTGTACTCCATAAGGAAGATAGTTTACCATCGTCTCTTCTCTCTGTCGGTGGCTGTCTTCGAAGCGCTGGTGAGTGACCGTCCAGTCCGTATGGGTATTCTTGTGGAGGAAGTCGAGAGAGCTGTCGGAACGGGCGGTACACCCCTCGATAATTTCTGACGTTCGATGGCTCGCGCATCGATTACAGCGGCACTCCCGGGGCAGTTCTACTTCCGCTTAGTAAATTATGCGGCAGTACCAAAGACACCACCGCTTCCAGTGTAAAACGCCGATACAAGCCTTCTAACGTACGTTATTGGCCCTTTGGATATCTACAAATTGCATGCCGCTACATTAAACTCGTCGTGCGGAAGATGAGACTACACCGGCTATAGCGTCCCCAGAATGCACGATTTTAGCCAATCCACCCTTCTGCAAGCGCTTCAAACTGAACCTCAGAAGCCGTTTCTAACATTGAACAAAGTTTACGAAGCAGCACTCGCAATCTTTGTGCCTGTCCGAGATGGTCAAGAGAAAATGCCGGTATTCGCCGAAAATACGCAGGATTTCCCAGAACAATGGCTGAGTACTTATCTCGACCAAGCAAAGGAAACAGTTCGCTATGGCATGTACGGTGGCGATCGAGACGCTCCCTTCTTAGGTGGACTTGAAGGAACGACAACGGCCTACTCAGAAGCTATTTCTGGTATCCTCGGATCCGGCAACGATCCCGCTCAGGCATTGGTCGACATGGCTAACAAAGTTCGCGATGGCGTCAACAAAAAAATGGATTATAAGCTCTCGAGGAATAACAAGAAGCCCACACTGGAGAACGTCCCCGAGTTCGCTCAGCCGTGGATAAATGGCGACGGTGATACACCAAAAATCTGGAATCCTTACGAGTAACAAGTCTTCTCGAATCTACTTCGCAGCTACACTGAATCAGTCATTTGTTTCTGTCGGTAAGCTTGAGTTGTCTTTAACTGGCAGAGTAATCAAATTTGTCATCGTGAATAAATATATTATACATGGTGGGCACTGAAGTATCAGAACGGTTCTATCGAATCGAGTATAAGATTAATCTCGATCTAAATTCGTAATGAAAACCAATTATATATGATTAATTACTAATACATATCATTTTGAAGATGGACGTGTAATAGAAATTGATGTCCGTTACAGTCACTGATGACGAAATTGAGCAGTTCAGAAACAAGGGATATCTAGTGATCGAGGACGCATTCGATGAAGATGAGGTCGCGAAAATGCGGGCAGCAGCCGATCAAGTACTCGAACTAATGGTCAACTCTTCGCTTGCGAATGAGCGTACGAGTGGACGCTTAGCGCTCGTCGAACATGAGGATGGATCACAGATGATCAAGAAGATCCAGCCTGTCAACGATCTCTCCCTCGTGTTTTCCGAAATTGCCCTCGATGATCGGCTGACAGAGCGAATTAGCGAATTCATGGACGATCAACCACGCCTGATGGAGGAAAAACTGAACTACAAGCAACCCCTCCCCGAACCGATCGAAGGACTAGATACAAATCGTCCCTCCGAGGCGTGGCCCATTCACAGTGACTGGGCGTACTTCCGTGCTCAAGACTATCCGAAGAGCGTTGTCTCTTCGGCGATCGCGCTCGACGATCTCACTGCGAAGAACGGTACGATGCGTTTCTGGCCAGGTACCAATGACGAGTTCATCGAACACGAACGAACAGACAACGGTCTTGAGGTGCCACCCGAACATGTTGACGACGATGCTGCGGAGCTGCTGGAGGCACCAGCTGGCTCACTCATCTTATTCAATTCAGTCGTCTGGCATGACTCCTCACCAAACGAAACTGACGATCCTCGCCGACTGCTGATTTATAGCCACTACCCGGCAAGCGCAGGTCAGGAGCGCGGAATCGTCGAAGATGAGCGAAATGCACCTACCCGACGCCGCGAGAGTCCCTACGAGTGGCGCTATCAAGAACTGAAGGACGACGGCGAATTCGAGGACCGCTTCCAGGCGCCCGATACCGCTTAGCGATTCCCTCACAGCAAAGAGTTGGGGGGCGTCCAAATATTCATAAATAAAATATAATTATCATCAGTTCTGTAGATGTCAGCTTATATGATTACCGGCACGTAAATTAACGCTCAAAAGAATCTATTCAACTGTCATGACTGTACCCCCTACAAATGAGGAGATACAGACGTTCCACGATCGAGGGTATCTCATCCTTCAGGAGACACACCGTCGACAGCTGGTGGGCAATGGCAAATGTTGTCCGGTCATCGAGACTCTCCTTAATTAGAAGCTCGGTCCGATTGTCAACGTGGGAGGTCGCCTCGTCTAGCAGGAGGATTGCTAAATCGGTCAGTACGGAACTGCTTCAGATCAACCCTCAAACAGTCTTTCTTGCCTCACTAACGACTACTTCGATTGTTTCCCGAGATTACTGCCAGTGTTGCTACTCAACAAATCGGCGTTCGTCCGGAGTGAGCAGTTTTCTACCCGATTTCGGTCTGCCTTTTCAGCAGCGTGAGTGTGTTGTCGGCCATCACGATCGGCGAGTGCTCGTACTCGCCAGCCATAGCGGCTTGTATGAACAAGATAAAAATATGAGAGGCGAAATGACTAAGTATTGACCAACGGATCTCTGAATATGGTATCCGTTTCCTATCTCATGCGGTGGCTGACTTTCTGGGAAGCGGACAGTGCCAGTAACGCGGTTTTCCGAGCGTCACTCGGCTGATCGGGTGCGGGCGCTCCCTTCGCTTCTTTGGCTTGCACTACGTGCTGAGTACCTCATAACCCACAAACCATGATACAAACTACCGACGCGATCGAAGTATCGGCACATTGTTTGAAAGAGATCACGAATGACTGACAATCACCACGACAGAGAAGGTCAAACAGCAGATAGTGATCACCGCTACCTGGAAATCCATCCCGAGCGGTACTATGACGATCTGCACGAAGATGAATGGGAACGACTCAACTCGGGAGCAAAAGCCCGTTTGGAGTTCGAAAATACCGTCGACTATTTAGAGTCACATCTCCCCGATAAGGGGCACATTCTCGATGCTGGTGGCGCTGCTGGCAGGTACGCTATCTGGCTGGCAGAGCGGGGATACAACGTGACCCTCACAGATATCAGCAATGCACAACTCGATCTCGCTCGGAAGAAGGTTGCTGAACATGGCGTCGCTGAACAGGTAACCGTCAAGTATGGCGATATTCGGGATCTACCCTTTGACGAGAGAAGATTTGATGCAGTGTGCTGTCTCGGTGGCCCGCTTTCGCACGTTATCGATCCGGCAGAGCGACAGCGTGCTGTCCGTGAACTGTCCCGTGTTGGCACCGTGGATGCCCCTGTTTTCGTCTCCGTGATGGGCTTCATCGCGGTTGTCGAGCGGATGATGCAGGTCGCACCAGAATTCGAGCAAGGTGTTCGTCAACTCCCTGATCTCCTGGACTCACAGACGTATTCGGCCGATCTCCTTGCTGCGACTGATTGCGAGGGTCCAACGTTCGTCGAGTGCCATTTCTTCCGGGCAGATGAACTTCGACAACTCCTCTCAAAGAATGGGTTCTCTGTCGTGGCAGTCGCAGGGCTGGAGGGTGTTGCATCAAACTTCGAGCAGCCACTTGAGGATGCTTCCGACGAGGCACTTACATACATCCGTGAGATTGTCCGGGAGCCCTCCTTTCGGGAAGACCCGACTGTAGCAGATATATCAAATCATATCTTGGCAGTCGCCTACGCAACCGAGGATAGTCAACCATAAGACTGGATAGCAGATCAGAGAAACTGGAAATCTCGATTTTTCTTTACAGACTGAAGATGAGTCTCCAGAGCTACAAATGGCTATAAGTTCGCAGGAATGCTGAGCGGCTATTTCGACTGTTGAAGGGCGTGTTACGAAAACAACAAACGATGCACCTATTATGCATTGAGTGCGCCAGTCTCAACTTCTGAGCGACCGTGAGAAGATGAGACTACAGCCAGTATAGCAGCCGCAAAATGTACGATTTCGACTGATTCACCGATCTGCAACCACTTCACACTGGAGTTCGAAAGCCGGTCTATTAGTAATTTAATTTATTTACAATTTGATGCCATTTGAGCTAAAGCAGTGGGTTACCCAAAAATGAAGCCTAGTTGATAGCTCCCTGTACTTCCTATGGTGGATTACTCGCGGCGTTCAGTGGCTCGTAGGAGTCTGTATGATAGGCAACACGCCATAGTTTGAGAACAGCACGAGTGACGAGTGCTTCGACAGACTGCTTGATGCAGGACTCTTCAATGTCGTCAGGATCAGAGGTGGCGTCAGGAGGTGGGTGATAGTGTTCATGACCAGGGACATGGATGTAGTCACCGTCGTGCGGATGTTTGCCCCAGCGGAAGTTCACGCCGTCAGGATCCGTGTAGTGGAATTTGTAGTCTGCTTGGGTCGTCCACTGAACGTCAATCCGGGCGGATTCGGCATTACAGAGTCCGTCGTCGAGCGGGACTTCCAGAACCGTCGGATTGAGGTAGTCATCTAGCGATGGCGCTGCGAGCGGCTCTTCTCTCTCGATGATGTCACGAATCGTGAGGAGTGCTGACCGGTCGATCGGCCCTCGGAGCGAGTGAGACTCGTCTGTCTCATTTCTCTTCACCATCGGTTAGACGCGGACACTACCGTCAATTGTTCGTGAGTCACCGTCAACGAACCGTTCGGCGTTCGCAATCGAGAGTGCAGCGTTTGCGAATGCGAGATTTCGGCGCGTTGTCTGCCAGTCCTGGAGCGTTTCAGCGTCGATATCGGACTGGTCGGAGTCAGTCTCGGAGAGAATTTGATTTGTCTGCTCGATGGTCATCTCCTCGGGTGAGTCGACGCCGTATTCTGCCCGGTAGTCGGTGAGCCGATCACGCATCTCCGCGATGCGTGTGACGAGCTCGTCGGTCGAGACGTGTTCGAGGATGTCGGCGGCCTGCTCAACGACGAGCGACTCCGGCGACCGCTGATAGGTCGTCCCACCGTGTTCCCCCGTTGTGGTACCGACGAACCCCTCGTCGGCGAGTGCGTTCAGATGTTTCCGTGCCGTCTTCGGTGAGGTTCGCGCGTCTTCAGCGACAGTATCAGCCGACACGGGCGAGTAAGTGTGGGCGATAACGTGACGAACGCGCTCGTAGGGAGTTGTCTCCGACTCCCACTCTTCGCTAACCACCTCGTTAATGTCCTCGAATTCGTCCGGTGAAGTTGTGTCGGTCATGTCTTCACCAACGAGATAGAGGAGTATAGTTCTTTGGCAAAGCAGTATTCTACTTCTCGTTTGTGTGAGTTCAACGCGTATGCATTGAGCGCGCCGGTCGCAACTTCTGAGCAACGCTGAAGTTGAGACTACAGCTGGTTTAGCGGGGCTGTAATGCGTGGTCTCGGGCGAATCAGTGAGCGGGAGCTGCCTCATCTCGGCTCTTAATCGCGCTCTCCAGTCGTACTACCAACCACATCAATCAATTTCTGAGACTTCCGATAGCGTTGCCACTTAGAAATCCGCGCTATTCCGGATTAAGCGCCGTACTGCCCGATTTTTGTAGAACCTATATTACTTCGTCGAGAGCCAGGAGGTCTTCTTCAGAGACAGTACCCGCAGGGTCGAAATAGGCAACGAATACATCGCAGCCCTTGTTGAAACAGAGGCCATGTTCGAACTCAATCTAGTTAGACGAAAGTGATTCCGCAAAACCAGTGAGCGGAAGGGAAGGGGAACGGATGATGAATTCGGCAATAATCGTCATGGGACGGGTATTCGGTGCGAACACAGTTGATTTGCTTGCTTCTTAGAACGCTCAGAGCCGTATTGGCCACGATGTGCACGATTCCTGTAGGTGTTTTGCCAACACGATAGTGATCGAGTCACAGACTAGTTCTCTACGAACCTCATCGTAACCAGACCCACGCGAGCCGAGGCTGTGGCCGGCTCTCTCCACCCCCGAGACAGCCGTCGAACAGCGAGCTTGCGCCGAGTGCGAGGAGGGCACGCCGCTTCACACGGGCAGTCGCCAGCGAACCATAATGGTGGCGAACGATCAACCGGTCGTACTGCTGTGGTTACTACCTCTCTGCAGCAGCCCCGCAGGAACATCTCAACGATCGCGGGGTACCAGATTCAGACATGGACGGTCTCCTGCGATCGGCGACGGTCGCTCTCGGCATGCACTGGCTCGCGAGAATCCGGGTGCACCGAGCAAGCCGTGGCGTATCTTCTTGCAACTGGCCGCCGAAGCAACGGCGTATGGAATACGTAACTACCCAGGGTGTGGACGTCCCAGCGCTGGGCTTCGGGACGTACCCGATGAGAGGCGAGACGTGTCAAACCGCCGTCCACCAGGCGTTGGAAACCGGGTACCGGCACGTCGACACGGCCCAGATGTACAATAACGAGCGGGCAGTGGGCCAGGCAATTGCGGCTGCCGACGTGCCGCGCGACGATATCCTCCTCGTGACGAAGATCCTCCGCCAGAACCTTGCGCACGATGACGTCCTCGAGTCCGTCGAGGAAAGCCACGAGCGATTGGCCACCGACATCGATCTGCTATTGATTCACTCCCCGAGTCGTACCATCCCGATCGAGGAGTCGATTGCGGCGATGAACGACCTCCAGGAGCAGGGAACAGTCCGGCACATCGGGGTCAGCAACTTTTCTGTCGGCCAACTGCAGGACGCAATCGCGGCCTCCGACACCCCGATTCTCACCAATCAGGTGGAGTATCACCCGTTCAAGGAGCAGGCCGACCTGCTCGAGTTCTGCATCGAAAACGAAGTTATGCTGACCGCCTACAGTCCTCTCGCGGAAGGCCGGGTCATTGGCAATGACCGCCTCAAGGGGATCGGCGCTCGATACGGGAAAACCGAAGCCCAGGTCGCGTTGCGGTGGCTCCTCCAGCAAGACCAGGTCTCAGCAATCCCGAAGTCATCGAGCCCCGCACATATCCAGGCGAACTTCAACGTTTTCGACTTCGAACTCACAGACGAGGAGATGACGCAGATCTTCGATCTCCAGGGCGGGCTTCTCACCAGGCTCCAAACCGCACTTGGTCTCTGACCCAGCACCGGTGTGGCGCTGGGTCACCGGCAGGACGACGCAGTGATTCGGGCTCCTACCTGTTTGATCCTATTCCCAAATCCGTCCACCGTGCCTTCGAGGCAGCAGCCCCGCCGAAACCAAGCACCGACTGCGGAGTCCAGCAGGCCGGCTGATGCGAGCTGAGTTGGGAACGGGTGTAACGACGGACGCTTCACTCATGCATTGAGAGTAGCAGTTTCAGGTTCTGATTTCGTTGATAGGTTCGGAGGATGGCATAATACGTGCCAGTTGCAACAAGGCACTTTATGTTGTGACTCTTGGAAGCCGCTACCTTGTCCAATCGACCCGTCTTAATCGGTGTCATCGGGCGGGCGATCGCCTCCATTCGCAGTAGTTCGGTGAGGGGTCGACACTTCAACTGGTGTATGGCCGATCGACCCGTCGGCTTCGTCGGTACGGTTCGTAAACTCCCACGTATAGAGACTACTACGTGCCAGTTGACGAACTTCGGTGTCGTCGAGATCCGTGATGTCAACGGTTCCTAATTCCACCTCGCCGTGCTTGCTAAGGCGGTGTACCCCATCGTCACGCCACACAACCCGGCGGCCGTCCTCGGTGTCCTGCTCGCGAGCGAGAACACCGCGCTCGCGGAGATTTTCTAAGTGGTTGAACACCTGTTGACGGGAGAGGTCGACGGCCGGGTGGTCGACGACCTCGGCGGTCGTCGCCGTAGTGAGGTCCTCGAGGGCACAGACGACGTCCCGCATCCCGTCGCTCCAGGTAGTCACTACGCGTCCCTCGCCGGCAAGGGGTACCCACTCGGGGAGGGTATCGGTGTGTACGTAGACGACGGCGCCGTTTCCGTCGCGACCGAACCGCATGGCCGCCTGGAGGGTATCGTGCTCGCGCATATGCTGAAGGACGTCGTCGCCGATCCCGCTGTATGAGAGGCCGGCACCTTTCTCCTCGCCTCGGTTGACCGCCTCGCCGGCGTAGGCGCCCCACTTCTTGATATAGTGGTCGCCGTAGTGGTTCGACCCTATCACGGCGCCGAGCCGAGTGTCGTCGAACTCGTTACTCCCGAGGACGTTCCCGTAGTGTTTCGTCTCGGCGACGTACTCAAGGACACCCTCGCTGTCGTATTCATACTCTGCGGTCGACGTCGTAATTACCGACGCCCGCTCGCCGTGTTTCTCGGCGATAGCCTCGAGGAGGGCGGCGTCCTGCTCGGTGTTGACGTGGTCAGCCGAGTTGTAGGGTTTCACGTACTCAGTGGTCCGAACGAGATTGAGATTTAGAGCGTCACGGACGTACTCGGCGCGCTCCTTGCCCTGGAGCACCGATCGGTGGTTCAGTCGTCCGCCGAGGGCGAGCTCCCACATTCGTTTCGTCGGCGTCCCGTCGAGGGCGACGACACCGCTGGCGTACTCGAGCGCCGGCGCCTGGAGGACGGATACCCCGCCTCGCGCGCGGTCGAACACACCGAGACCGACGTCCCCGAGGTCGGCGCGTTCAAATCCGTTCCCGAGATCGTCGCTTGCGAGGAGCGTAAACACCGCGAGGGGCGCGGCGGCGTGTGCGCTCGTGTCGTCGAATACATGGGTTTCGTCGGGTTCGACATCGTGCTCGTCGAACCACAGCAGAGCGTCGGCACGTCGGCGTTCGTCTTCGCGGTTCTCAAGGAGGTCGGTGTAGTCGTCGAACGGGACGCCGTCGGTCGTCTCGAGCCAATACGATATGGCGCCCTGAAGCTCCGGTCCGAGGAGCGTTTCGTAGGCGTCGGGGAACTCGTCGAATACGACTGTCCGACCAGCGGCGACTTTCGCCTTGTGAGCGTGATTGTAGTGGCCGATGAGGACGTCGTACTCGTCGGGGTCGAAATCCCATTTCGAGGCGTAGGGGCACCGCTGACCCTCATGCTCCTGGCACGGGAGCGGGCGGTCGAGGACGTACTCGGCCGCCTTGTGAATCTCCTTCGGCGTCGCGCCTCGGTTGTACCACCCGTTGACGGTGTCGGCCCACTCATAGCCGTGCTCGCCGTTCGCCGTCTCACAGTCGCGGGTGAAACTCGGAAGGGTGTAATAGTCGAGGCCGTGCTCGTCGCACCACTCCCGGAATTGCTCGTACTGTTCTTTGTGTCCTCGGCCGGTGAGCACCGTCACTTGCTCGCCAGTGTCGGCGGCGGCTTTCACGGCGCCGTAGGACTTGCCCATCGTCGGGAGGGCTTCGACGAGCACCCGGTCGCCCGAGATGTAGGCGTCGGTGATAGCGTCGACCGTGCGCTCGCGGGCGTCCTCGACGGTGAGGGTCGCGTCATCCCGCTCGGCGGCGTGTTTCCAGTCCCACCCGCTCGCGGCCGTGGTGAGGTCGCGAACGGCGGCCGGGAGGACGGCCGTGTGCTCGCGCTCGCCGGCCGATATTTCGCCTCGGCCAGGGTCGGCGTCGTACTCGTCGCGAACCGACGCGAGGGCGCCGTTGTACGCCTGGCAGGGGAGTTTCCACCCGTCGACGAGGTCCTCGGTGTCAGCGAGGCCGTGCTCGCGAGCGACGTACTGGAGCGCTCGGTGAGGTATCGGGTCGTCTTCGGGGATGACCCCCTCCCGTTTCGCGTATCGCCAGGCCGCGAACACCTCGGCGTCCTCGAGTCGACCGTTCGGTGAGGCCGGCCGTCGCTCGCCGGCGTCGACGAGGAGGTACGTGAGGGCATTGTACGCGGCTTTGTACTTGTGGTCGTATGCGACACCGTGCTCCTTGAGGAGGACAAAATAGTTCTCACTCTCGCCGTGGTGGCCGAGCGGGTTCGGCCCTCGGTAATCCCACGAGATGCCGGTGACGTCCTGAATCCCGAGGTCGAAAAGCGCGGAGTGGTCGCCGTCGGTGTCGACCGCGTCGGTAGTAATCGTGCTCGCCTCGGCGCTCTTGAGGGCGACGTCCTTCGCGGTGTCGCGGTCATACGCCGGGTGTTGGTCGACGGGTTTCGCACTCGCGAGGAGTGGCGTGAGGTCGTCGCTCCAGCCGTGGAGGTAGTCGTCGAGGTCGACTTTGTCGAGGCCGCGGCGCGGTAAGTCGGCGACTCTCGCCTCGAGGCCGTGGTCCGACAGGTACGCGGCCGTTCGAACGGCACCTTTGACGCCGTCGCCGAATTGCTGGAGGGTGAGCCGGTCGCGGTCGTCAACATCACTCGTCGGCCGCTCGGCGTCCTGGATCAGGTACGCCCGGTCGACATCCCGCTCAGCGAGTGCCTCGAGGAGATCCTCGCGGTCGCTCGTTTTGAATTGAACCGTCACTGGCGAGAGGCAGGGATACCCGGCCTCATGCGCGGTGATCGCGTCGGCGATCCCTTCGGTAATAAGGACGGGCTCATCCTCGCGAATCGTATCGAGCCCGTAAATTGGCTCCTCGACTGTAACGTCCGTGCGCGTTACCTGGAGTTTGTCGTACTTGTTGCCCTTCCAGTCCGCCGGGTGTACTGGATCGGTCGCTCGAGAGATCGCGAACACCAACTGGCCGTCGGCGTCGGTGTACGGGAAGACGTACCGGCCGCTCCAGGTCGCGTATAGGTTCCCGTCGTCACGTTCGCCGAATAGCCCCGTCGAGAGGATCGCCTCGCGGTTGTGCCCTTGGTCGAACAGGTAGCTAATCAGCTCGTGTTTGTAGTTCGCCGGCGCGTACCCGAGGATCTTTTCGTCGATCGTCGCTGCATTCCACCCCCGCCCATCGAGATAGTAGTCGCGAGGCGTGTCATAGGCGACATCTTCGGGAAGTTCTCGATCCAGTTGCCGGTGGAACCATTTCAGAGCGTCAACGAGGGCGTCGTTATTCTCGACCGTTGACCCCGACGTATCCGCCTCAAGTGTAAGGTTATCGTCCTGAGAATCGTCCTCTACCGTGGTATTTTCGCCGTTCGAGGCGTGTTCAGGACAGGTGGCCGGCGACGTCGTTGGATCGACCGCCCTGCAAGAACAATTGGGGTGGTCGCATTGTCGCGCTGACGGAACGCCATCAGTCACGCCGACCACCCCCCGAGAAGCTGCCAGCTATTTAGTTGGGATACCCCCTTTTTACCGTGGGATTGTAAACAAAATCTTGTAAGCCGGTGGAGGGATTTGAACCCTCGGCCTATTCCTTACGAAGGAATCGCTCTAGCCAGTCTGAGCTACACCGGCGCGGTGTCGCTAACTGCACTCGAATATACAACGCACTGGAAGCATAAGGGTTGCGGAATCGCCGCGGGCTAGCGGGTTAGTCGCACGTCGAGACAGACGTTCAACTCGTGGGGCGCGTACGACCGCACGATCCGGCGCGTCTCGACCGAAACGTCGTACTCCGACTCCGCGGCGGCGCGGATGGCGCGCTCGCCAGGGCCGAAGTGGTCGTCCTCGTGCTGGATATCGTAGTAGTGGATGACACAGTTGTCGCCCGCGAGCGCGACCGCGGCGTCGAGGAACTCGTCGGCGCTGTGCGGGAGGTTCATCACGAGGCGGTCGGCCCAGTTCTCGTACTCCGGCGCGACGTCCCGGACATCCCCGCGGATGGCCGTCACCCGGTCGTCGACCCCGTTTCGGCGCGCGTTCTCGCGGAGATACTCGACGGCAACCTCGTTCACGTCCACGCCGACGACGCGCGCCCCGCGCTTCGCGAAGGGGATGACGAACGGGCCGACGCCCGCGAACATGTCGAACGCCCGCTCGTCCGCGTCGACCTGCTCGGCGACGCGGTGGCGCTCGGTGGCGAGGCGGGGGGAGAAGTACACCCGGGCAACGTCGAGGGCGAACTCGCAGCCGTACTCGCGGTGGACGGTCGTCGTTCGCTCGCCCGCGAGCACGTCCCAGTCGCGGACTCGGGTTTCGCCTTTCACCTTTGACGCCCGGTTCAGCACCGTCTCCACCGGGAGCGCGGAGTCGACGATGGCGTCGGCGACGAGTCGTGCGCGCTCGGGGTCGTCCTCGTCGACGAGGACGATATCGCCCAGTCGCTCGTAGCTCGGGTCGAATCCGAGCAGGTCGGCGGGGGTGTCCTGCGTCGTGCGAGCGGGGACGTCGCGTTCCACGACCGGTAATCCGTCGGGAACCGCGTCGGCGTCGGTCACGGGGACGTAGAGCCAGTCGTCTTCGACCACGATCTCGAGGTCGTCGGCCACGAGGTTCGCCTCCGCGAGTTCGCGGCGCGTCGCCTCGCCGCGTTCACGTTCGACGCGCACGCAGGGCGCTTCCATACCGTTCTCTTGCCGGAAGCGAGCGTTAACCCTGACGCTTCGGGTCGGGGCGCTTAAGCGTCCCACCTCCCAAGGGCGGATATGCTCACCTTCATCGGTCTCGGCCTGTACAACGAGCGTTCCGTCACCGTCGAAGGCCGCGACGCGATCGCGGACGCGGATCGCGTGTTCGCCGAGTTCTACACCAGCAAACTCGTCGGCGCGGACGTCGCCGACCTCGAACGGTTCCACGACAAGCCCATCGAGGTGCGAGACCGCGTCGGCGTCGAACAAGACCCCGAGGACATCCTCGCTGCCGCCGAGTCGGGCCGCGTCGCGTTCCTCACCGCGGGCGACACCATGATATCGACCACCCACGTCGACCTCCGACTGCGCGCCGAGGAGCGAGGTATCGACACCAGGATCGTCCACGCTCCGACCGCCGAATCGGCGGCGAGCGGTCTCACCGGCCTTCAGAACTACCGCTTCGGGAAGGCCACGACGCTCCCGTTCGACTACGCCCACGGCGCGGACGGCCTCCCGGCCAGCGTCACGGACGTGCTGGACGACAACCGCGACCGCGGCCTCCACACCCTCGTCTACCTCGATATCAAGGTCGGATGGACGCCGACCAGGAATCGCGGTTCCGGGAGTTCCGACGAGGGACGCCGCGACGAGTACATGACCGCGGACGTGGCGAGCGAGATGCTCGCCGAGGGGTACGAGGACATCTTGGCGGTCGTGGTCGCACGCGCCGGAAGTCCGACCCCGCGGGTCGAAGCCGACCGCCTGTCGGAACTCACGGGGCGGGACTTCGGCGACCCGCTCCACCTGCTCGTCGTTCCAGGCGACCTGCACCACATCGAAGCGGACGCCCTCGAATCGCTCGCGGGCGCGCCGCGCGAACTGCTCAGCGTCGAATAGAATCTAGTGACTATCGTAAATACCTTATAAAACCCCTAAATCAAGCCTGAGGCGTTGCTTCGTACTTCTGAAGACGCTATTCATCGAACCGTGTCAAGCCAAACGATATCATTTGTCACCGGACGAGTGAGGATGGACACAGACGTGCAGAACTCACGGTGCCGGATCCACGATCACCATCTCTTCGGCGAGTCCGGTCACCTTCACCGGGAACTGTCCCTCGTCCTCGACACAGACGAGCGCGTGACTGTAGCCTCGTTCTCGGGTTCCTGGCTTCGCCTGTCGGAGGAAATCGGCTTCCCACTCGTTCAACCCGAGTTGTTGTCGATGGTCGTCCGACAATCCCGGTAGTCGCTGGAGGATTTTGATCGACGATTCCTTTGCCAACACCTCTGCTTTCTCGTGGACGAAGAAGTCGCTCAACTCCTGCGTGACGAGATGGATGCTCAAGTCGTGATGACGCGAGTGGCGATACGCACGCTCCAGCCAATCGAGCGATCCCGCGTTCTGCATCAAATAGTGGGCTTCGTCGATGACGAGGATGACGCGCTTGATCGTCTGTTTTGCTCGCTCGTAGACGGTATCGAAGAGCAGTTGCATCATCTGGGCGATCTCGCGATCTGCTTCCCCCTGTTGGAGATCGAGATACGTAATCTTCGCATCGCGGAGGTCGATATCCGACTGTCCAGCAAGATTCGCGTACTCACCGTCGCCCATAAACGGTCGCATCCCGATTCGGAGATCCGCCGCTCGGTCTTCCCATTTCTCGAGTTCGTCCTGCGTCGGTGCGGTCTCGTCCTCGCCGCCGAGGAACGAACTTGCGTCCTCGGCCATCTGCCCGAGGATGTGGAACACATCTTGGACGGTCGGGCTCGTGTTCCCGTGTGTCGTCGGATCGCGGGTGATTCCGCGCCATTCGTACGCCTCTTGGACTGCCCGCTCGAGGACGGCTCGTGCGTTCGTATCGAGTCCTGCTCCGCTCGAATCGACGTGCGCGAAGTACGTCTCGAAAAAACCCATCACGCTCGACAGTCGCTGTGCATACGGATCGAGATCGTCCGTCGTTTCGAGGATGTAGGCCGGCGTCTCCTTGATTTCCAACGGATTCAGTTGACGCGTCCCGCCGACGACAATCTGGTCGGCGTCGAGGGCGTCCGCGAGGGAGCGAAACCTTCCAGTGGGTCGATCATGATGAGAATCACTTCGGAATCGGTTGCGATTTCGCGGAGACTCAGCAGTTTCGCGGTGACGGATTTTCCGGAACCGATCTCCGCGGCCGCAAGGACGTTGCAGCCGTTCGGTCATTGCCACCGGTCGACGACGACCGGTGCGTTCGTCGTCGCGTGATAGCCATATTGGACGCCGGTCTCCTCAATAACCGTCCGCGTCGAGAACGGAAACGCCGCACCGAGTGCCCAGCCGAGCATCGGCGTCCGAGCGCTAGGGAGTTCCCGACTGACTGCGTCGTCGGCCACCGGGCTCCCGCTGATGAGACCCTTCGTTTGGATGTAATCGACTGATTTCACCGTCAGCTGGCGTTTCGCCAGCCCCATCGAGACGCGTTGACACGTCTGTTCGACTGCGCGTTGCGTTGCACCGCGGACGGTGATGTACGTCGCAACGTCAAACACCGACTGCGAGCCGTCGGTGAGCTGCGTGAGGATCTCCTTGTGTTCCTTAATCCGCCGGTTGGTGAGACGAATGGACGGGTCGCCGTTTTTCTCCTTGCCGAGTCGCACCGTCTGGAGATCACGGATCGCGTCCTCGAACTCTGTGATACCACGCTCCGTTGGTCGTGGGCTCGCGTGAATCGAAAGGATCAGATCCACGACCCGATGAAAAAGAGCGGGAACCAGCCTTTGAGTCGTAGGCTCCGTGCTCGCTGAGCGGACACCGTCCCCGAGGGCAGGAAGACGCTCATTCGGAGCAACACCATCGAGAGCGCACACACGAGTAGGCCAGCGGGAAGACCGAGCGTGAGCCACTGATCGTAGACCGTATCCATCGGGGCGTTCGTCGGTCGGTCAACGAGTTCCATCGCGCCGTTCCGTTTCGGGACGGGGCGACTGACGAGGAACTCGACGGCCCACTCCGCGGTACTGCGTGCGAAATCAAGGAACTTCATGGCGATTTCCTTCAGCGCACTGAGGAAGCCGTTACAGAGCCAATTGCTGACCACACCCATCCCGGTGCAGGTGCCGTTGAATGCGGCAGTGCCGTTCGACAGACTCCTCGAATTATTCGTCCACGTATCGGTCGTGGTCGTACTCTGATTCGTCTCGGGAGTGGCCGGTGGTGTCGGAGTAGTCTGTGCATGGCTGACCGTACTCCCCCCCGGTGAGAGTCCCCACTACGACGACGGTGAGCAGACTGACCGCGACCGAGCGTGACCGAATCGTCGTCATCCGTCCTCCGAAGATCAGATGAACGGGACGATGTCCACACAGCCGGCGATGTCGACGCCCGTCGACCGGATGAGTAGGTCGAGCACGACTGCGAATAGCGGCGTCGTCACCGTCGCATACGCAGCGCGATTACGCCAACCCTTGATGGCTTCGACCGACTGTGGCTTCTTGGGGAACGCGGACGCATTGTGGAAGACGTACGCGAGTATCGCAGAGGCGATCATGGTAATTCCGACGAACAATGGGCGGCGAAGTTGACCGTGTCCGCGAGCGCCGTTCCACAGATATCGGAGCCGACGTTCTGCTGCGCCGCAACGGTGGTTGAAATCCCGAGGAGAAACGCGTTAGCAGTCACTCCTCAGATGATTGCCATCCGCATATCGTTCCGGGAGAACGATGGAAAACCAGTCGTCCAGCTGTTCTCGGCGTTCGGAGTTGAGGGCTTCTCTTGCATGGGGCTCCTCCTCCTCACCCGGCATTTCCCGTACTGACCGCCGACACCCGACGGCACTGCGTATTAGGGCGGTACTTGGGCGATAGTATTACTCTCCAATTCTATGACTCAAATATATATTGAGAAAACAAAATCATAATCAAGAAGTAATCACTATGTTCTCAGTTTAAAGAGCAGAAACTGTGAAATTACTCTTTCAGCCGGTTGACTTCGAGTAGGACTAATTTTCGAATTCGCTACGTATCGTGCCACCTACTTTGAAATCAACCCTCGTTCGTCCATTGCGTGGTGGTGTTCGGCGGCCGCGATGATGGTCGTCGCCGTCCGATTGATGCGCGACAGCCGATTCTGCAGTGTATCGACATCGTCCTCCTGCCAAACCACGAGATAAAAGCGTGAGTTCTCGGTGTCCAACCCGAAATACCGACTGACGAGATACGCGACGCTTTCGGCTTCCACCTCACGAGCAGCGCGTTCAGTGTCGTCGTGGGAAGGATCATGGAGTTTGGCGTGTGCGTATTCGTGTGCTAGCGTGTGAGCGACCATCGCTCGGTGCTGGTCTTTCACGCAGATCTGTGGTCGAGGCGTTTCGGGTCGAAACTAACAGACGCCGTTCGCGCTACCGTGTCGCCAGTTCTCTGACGAAACGAGCGTCGCGCGAACATCGAGCGTCGGTGCTGCGCCGAGAAGCGCGGGGACGAGCCGCGTTGCATCGCCATGGACACTCGTTTCGAGTTCCGGGAGTGGCTCGCCCTCCGTCTGTGCGATATCGAACACCGGCACCGGGCGAAAGCCGACGACGCCCTTCGTCCACTCGATCGGCGGTGTCTCATCGTACGAGCAGGAAGATGACGCACAGTAGGTCGGGCTGTTCCCACAGTCGGGACATTGCCGAGCGACGATAGGTGCCCAGATCCAGATGGCCGATTCACCCTTCTTCACCTGGCGGTCGAACTTCGTCTGCCACGTTCGATAGCCCGCGACCTTCGTCGCGTCCAGGCGTTGGATTCGGATGAGGATCGTGTTCCGAATCGAATAGTCGTGGAACTGGCTCTGCGTGTCGAGCCACTGCTGGAACTCCTCGCTCGCGGCGGCAGTGTCCGTCTGATCTTGGAACTCGGTGAGCCACTCTTCGAACACGTCGTGCATTTCATCCGGTCGGTCGTCGGGTCTGCTGTCGTTTTGGACATGGGTAGTCGGGCACTCGGAATTTGGAGAGCGCTTCGCCCCTTAGGGCGCAGAAAAACTTGTTTCGTCGCAACCCAGAAACAAGAAGGATATCCACGTGCCATAAATTGTAAATAAAGTGGTCATCGACGAAATCGTGCCTCTCATCGATTTCTGTGCTGAATTGGAAACCGACATCGACTGTTTTGTGGCTGCGATCAAGAGACCATCCTGAGCAGAATCGTGGCACGATTCTGCTGCGAGTTTCCCGTTAAAGCCTGTTCTGACCGTGTGGTTCTATAATACATGCATTTGAATAGTATATTTATGACCTGGCATATAAATCTCAATTACGATACATACGAGCAGGCACGTGAGGAGTTCGCTTGGAACCTCCCTGACGATTATAATATCGCATGGGATTGCCTGCGGAAACACGACGACCTCGACCGGCCGGCGCTCTACCAAGCCTACCCCGACAACCGTCGAGAGACATACACCTTCCGGGATCTGGATGAGCTCTCAAACCAAGTCGCTCATGCGCTCAGAGAGCACGGAGTTGAGCGTGGCGACCGTGTCGCAGTCGTGGTGCCACAGAAGCCGGCGAACCCGCTGACACACCTTGCCTGTTGGAAACTGGGTGCGGTATCGGTACCGCTGTCGGTGCTATTCGGGCCGGACGCACTTCAGTATCGTCTCAATGACAGCGGGTCACGTATTGTCGTGGCTGACGAGTCGATGCTCGAGACGGTTCGGGAGGTTTGTGATGACTGTCCAGATTTGGAATATATTGTCGCTGTTGACGCTGAAGAGCCATTCGAAGACGTTGAATCGTTTGATGCCCTACATGAGGATCAGCCGAGGACGTTCGATATCGAAGACACTGACGAGGATACACCGGCGATTATTCTGTATACCAGTGGATCAACCGGCCCGCCGAAGGGCGTCCTGCATACACACGGGCTCTGGTGTGGGCACTGCGCAGCCTTCTATATGTACTTCGAGCAAGATATCTTCGACTCGGTGTACTGGACACCGGCTGACTGGGCGTGGATCGGCGCACTGGGCGACTTGCTGTTTCCGGCATGGCACTACGGGCAGCCCATCGTCGGCTACCCGATGGAAGGATTCAACACCGAAACGGCCTTCGACCTCTGCGAGGAGTTCGACGTAACTAACACATTCCTCCCACCGACGGCCATTCGGATGATGAGGAATGTCGCGGATCCAACTAAGCAGTATGACCTCTCGTTGAAGACTATCTGCTCGGGTGGGGAGCCGTTGACGCCCGAAATCCTCGACTGGGCTGCCAAACAGTTGGAAGGTGTCACAGTAAACGAACTCTACGGGCAGACAGAGGCGAACTTACTGGTGACGAACTGCCGGAAGTGGTTCCCGGCACAGGCCGGCAGTATGGGTAAGCCTGTACCTGGGCACGAGGTGGCAATCGTCGACCAAGAGACCAGCGAGCGACTGCCGGACGACGAAATAGGCATGATCGCGATCCGCCATAGCGACGATCCGGTCATCTTTCAGGAGTACTGGAACGAACCGGAGAAAACCGAAGCCGCACGTGTAGACGCGGCCGACGGTGGGGAGCCGTGGCACCTGACTGAAGACCTGGGCTACCGTGACGAGGACGGGTACTTCTGGTTCAAGACACGAGACGATGACATAATCATCACATCGGGCTACCGGGTCGGCCCTGGTGAGGTCGAGAGTGCTATCCTCGAACATTCCGACGTTGAGCAGGTCGGTGTCGTGGGCATTCCTGACAAGACCCGCGGCGAGATAATCAAAGCATTTGTCCAGCCCGTCAGCGATGCCACCGGCGACGATGGGCTCTCCGAGGAGATACAGAAACTGGTCAAAGACCAGCTTGCGAAATACGAGTACCCTCGCGAAATCGAGTTCGTCGACGAACTGCCGACCACGACGACTGGGAAGATTCAACGGCGAAAACTACGTGACCGCGAGACAGAGTGAGAAGCCAAACGCTGAAGACTATCGCTTGTATCGCAATCGACTTCTGCATCACTTTCTTCACGCATTGAGGAACGTGGTCGAAGATACTCCAAGCGGGCACATCCTCGCTCGAAGTCCACGTGTTATCGAATCGGCTGGAATCCGCTCGAATCCCGTCAGCAACGTGGAGCCGAACTTCCGCGGGGTTGATCGGATTGTCGAATTCAGAATCGATGACGAGTGGTTCATATGCCTCAGCGACCGTCCTTGCGCTCTCCATAAGGGATGTATCGGGTGCACCAGTGTCGACCCACTCCCAGTCGTCGTCCATGGGTTAGGCCTCAACGAGTCGATGGGCTTCATCAACTTGGAGTGCGGCCTTCGTGAGTGCGAGATTCTGTCTCGTTGACTGCCAGCGTCCGATATCCGCCCATCCGTCATCACCGGCATCAAGCGCGATAGCGAGCTCCTCTGGACTGTCGACGTCGTACGTTTCGCGGAACTCACGAACCGTCTCTTTCATCTCTTGGATACCGCTCATGAGTTCTTGGTGCGAGTGCGTCGTCCGCAGTTCTTCGATTCGCTTGTCAATGCGTCTGCCTTCGTTTCGTATGTAATACGTCGTTCGTCCGTCCTGTTTGGAGACACAGATGCCGTCGTCGACGAATTCAGCGAGATACTTTCGAGTGGTCGGTTCGCTGGTGAGTGCTTTCGTTGCGATATCACCGGCTTTCGTGTACTCGGTCGTCTGTTCCACAATCTCTTTGACTCGTTCTCTGCTCGTACTGTTCTCTTTCCATTCTCGCTGTACTCGTTCGTTGATGTCCGTCTTACGTGGAGAGTGGCGATTGTAGGAAAAATATATTTCCCAAGTTCGGATTTCTTTCCTAGGGTGCTGGTCGACTCTTCCATTCTATACCGATAGTTGTCATTTATTTGCATCCGAATCACCTCAGTGAGGCGCTTGTTTAAGAACGCCTCGCACCCTTCAGGGGCAGAAAAACGACTGCTGTAGTGCTGACCGCAACTATCGGAAGAATCGGAAGCGACGCGATTCCGTTTATTAGAACGGGCGGAGAAGCGTCCTGTGAGACCATGATTCACGATGCTCGCGTCCTACAGTCCCAGTTCATTCCGGACGAAGTCGAGCATCGGAATGCAGAGATCAACGCTTTGTCGAACACGCTCAAACCCATCATGGATGGCCAAACTGGAGAGACGTCGCTCCTGTTAGGGCCGTCCGGTGCAGGGAAAACCTGCATCGCCAACTACACTGTCGAGCGCCTGCGCGAGAACGTCCTCGACACCAACACGCAGTACGTCAACTGTTGGCAGGAGTACACGCGATTCCAGGTACTGTATCGGCTCCTCGAGGGTATCGGCCAGACGGTCGATATCCACCGTCGGTCGACGCCGAAAGACGAACTCCTCGACCGACTCCAACGGTACGATGGCCCGCAGTTCGTCGTCATCCTGGACGAGGTCGACCAACTCGAAGATAAGAGCGTGCTCTATGACCTCTACCGGATGCGGAACATCTCGATGATTCTCATCGCGAATCGGGAGGAAGCGTTGTTCAATCAGCTCGACAGTCGCCTGACCAGCCGGTTACAGACCTGCGTCCGCATCCCCTTCGAGAAATACCATCTCGACGAACTCGTCGCGATCCTCGAATCACGCGCTCGATGGGGGCTTGCGGAAAACGCTATCGGAAACGAGCAGTTGGCCCTCATCGCCGACGCTGCTGCCGGGGATGCACGGATTGCGATCGGCATCCTCAGAAATGCTGCACGGCGCGCCGTTCAAGCGGGACGGGAAGCGATCACGACCGACATCGTCCACGAGGCGGTTCCCGACGGCCGCCACGAAGTGCGCCAGAAAACTATCGAACAGCTCAACCCGCATCAACGCGTCCTCTACGAGATTTTGGAAGCGAACGGCGAACTCGATCCGAGTGACCTCTACGCGGCGTACCGGGAGCGCGTTGACGAGCCGAAGACGAACCGAACCGTCAGAAACCATCTGGCGAAGATGGAGCACTACCGGCTCGTGGTCGCCGAGGGGAAAAATCGCGCCCGGACGTACCGACTTCGCTGATCGTTGCTTTCGGAAGCTTTGGAAACGACCCTGTCTTGGCTATATGGCTGACAGGAGATGCATCTACTCGTGATGCACCAGAGCCAGCCGGAACTGCCAACTCTCGATAGCGGAGTCACACTGCTCGGAACGGACGAGCGAGCGACCGGCGCGTTACAGTCGCTCGTGCTCGACCAACTCCTTCTTGACGGTGGCTCGGCCATTTGGGTGGACGCCCACGGTCACGGGACGACCCAACCACTCTCGCGGATCGCACCGTCGATGCGCGTTCTCGACCGTGTCCGAATCGCTCGCGCGTTCACGCCGTGGCAACACCAGAGTCTGCTCCACGATACGGCACCGGAATGTATGGCCGACACCGCTCTCGTTGTTCTCCCTGCCGTCGACTGGTTCTACCGCTCGGATGAGCTCGCTCGCGGCGACGGGAAACGGATGCTCTCGACTGGCATCGAACTCGTCGCGGAGATCACGAACGTGTTCGACGTTCCCGTCCTCCTAACCCAGCACACGGACGATGCACTAACGGAACCGGTTCGAGAGTTAGCGGACGACGTCATTCGCTGTGAACAGACGCCGTACGGCCCACGCTTTTCGGGCGAGGAGTACGAGACGCTGGTGTACCCGCTCGAGAACGGGCTCGTGCAGACGACGTTCGCGTTCTGGAAACGCGTTCTCACGACGCACCACCCGGCGGTTGTGAGTACGGATTCTCCAACGGAGGTGAGCGCGTATGGGTCGTACTAACCCGACCTATCGTGACGCACTGCGCGCCATGGAATCGCGATGGGAGGACTACCGCCGCGCGCTGCGACGTGCCGACCAGCAGGTGTTCGACCGGCTCTTCGAGGCCGCACGGGTGCACGACGACGCGAGTGGGCTTCAGAACCACCAGTTCGTCGAAATCCCTGCCTCATCTCGATCGTCCTCGAACAGCAGAAACGGATCGACGATCTCGAAGATCGACTCGACCACATGGAGGACGACCTGAACGTCGAGGGGTGACGCGATGGGGTACAAGTTCGATTATCTCGACGGAGACGTGCTTCAGTGGTCGCTGACCGAATCCGGTGCCGAATACGCGGTCGACGAGTCGTACACGCCGACCATCTACGTCTCTGCGCACAGGGGGGCTCGCTCTCGGCCGCACGCGCCGCGCTTCGTGACCACCCCGCCGTCGCTCACGTCAGCGTCGTCGAAGAGCGAGTGAGCTTCCGCTATGTGCCTGCCGCTATGCTCCGCGTTGATGTCGGTGATCTGGATGCAGTTACGACGGTCACTCGGATGATGAGCAAGTGGGGCGCGCCGGGCGAGTATCGGTATTATAACGTCGATTTCTCGCGCGAGTTCCGCTACTGTCTCGAGCACGATCTCACACCGCTTCCAAAGCGGGCGCTCTCCGAGATACACATCACCGTTTCCGAATCGGAACTCGTGTGCGAGCGCGTCACGAATCTCACGATCGACGACGAAGTCGTGACGGGCGACGGGCGGGACGTACTGGAAACGGTGGCTACTCGGGTCGAACGCGCCGACCCGGACGTACTCATGATGAACACGAGCGACCTCGTTCCCGTATTGTATCGGCAGGCTGACCGCCTCGGTATCGACTTTTCTCTCGGACGACTTCCCGGCTGGCAGCAGCTCGCCGGAGAGTCGACGTACACGAGCTACGGGCGCGTCGGCCACTCACCGGCTCGATACAACATCCCCGGACGCGTCATCGTCGACAAATCGAACACGTTCATGTGGAATCAGACGAATCTGGATGGCTGTCTCTACCTGGTTAAACAGTCAGGAAAACCACTGCAGGAGTTGTCGTGGTCGTCGATCGGGAACATTCTCACTGCGATTCAGATTCAGGAAGCGCGGGAACGTAACGTGCTCGTCCCGTGGCACTCGTGGCGGCACGAGAAGTTCAAGATGATGCGCCAATTGCACGATGCCGACCGCGGTGGATACATCTTTGCACCGGATGTCAGCCTGCACGAGGACGTTCACGAACTCGATTTCTCATCGCTGTATCCGAATATTATCGTCACGCGAAACGTGAGTCCCGAAAAGATCCGGTGTGACTGCCACGCCGACCGTGCGGACTTACCCGGTCTCGGCTATTCGATCTGCGACGAGCGGGGCTATCTTCCTGCCGTGCTCGAACCGCTCATCGACGATCGGGACGCGATCAAAGCTGAGATGCAGGCAACGGACGACCCTGAGCGGTACGACGAACTCGCCGGTCAGTCGAGTGCGATAAAGTGGATTCTCGTCTCGTGTTTCGGCTATCAGGGCTTCTCGAACGCGAAATTCGGGCGCATCGAGTGCCACGAAGCCATCAACGCGTTCGCTCGTGAGATACTGCTCGAGACGAAGACGATGCTCGAGGAACACGGCTGGTGCGTCGTGCACGGCATCGTCGACAGCGTCTGGGTCACGTCGATGGACGATACAGAGCAGACGCCACTCGATGACCTTACTACGGAAATCTCAAAGCAGGTCGACATCCGTCTCGAACACGAAGCGCGCTATGACTGGATTGCGTTCGTCCCCTTGCGTGATTCGGACGCTGGCGCGCTGACGAAGTACTTCGGTAAGGTGGCCGGCGACGACGAGTACAAGTATCGTGACATCGAGTATCGCCAGCGGAGTACGCCGCCGTTTGTCGACGACGCACAGAAGGCGCTCATCGCCGCCTTGAACGAGCACCGAGAACCGAGATCAGTGTGCGAAGAACTTCGCTCGTGGCTCGACCGCCTCCACCGAGGTGACGTCAATCCTGCTGATCTCGTCATCACGAATCGTGTCTCGAAGTCACGCGACGAGTACACGCAATCGACGCGAGGTGTCGCGGCACTGGAACGCGCAGCGGATCTCGGGCTGACGCGTGCGCCCGGTCAGAGCGTCTCGTACGTCGTCGTCGATGACGAGAAGCGGTCGTGTGACCGAGTGGCGCTGGTCTGTGAGAATCCAACCGAATACAATGTAGGATTCTACCGAAAACTACTGATTCGAGCAACTGAAAGCGTCTTGTCGCCGCTTGGTTGGCGCAAGTCACGCATCGAGCAGTATCTTTCGAATCACGAAGACTTCTCGCTCCAATCGTTCGTGTAGGTGCTGTCGTCCGACCCTCAGCACTGCCGCCCGAGTAAGAAGATGCCACGACGAGAGATAGTTCGGCCGTTCAGCAGACGCGGTTCTCTACAGTTACGTCTCGTCGGGGTTCGCATCTTGCACTTCGACGATCTCGGCCTGTGAAATGAACGTTTCGCCGCCGCTCGTGCGAATCTGAAGCGTCTGACCGGGGAGGTCGGGATCGTCGTCGTCAGCCGGTTCTTCCGGAACGGAGACCGCGGCGACCGCATTGATGGTGATGGATCGACGTTGAATCGGGTCGCCCTCGTGTTCGACCGTCTCCCACGTTTCGACGTCAAAATCGCTCATGCTTTTACCGAAGTATTCCTCTGCGTCCTTGTTGACGGAATCTTCGGTCTGAGACTCCCCGGCCGTTCGGTTGCCATCTTGAACCTGTTCGTGCTGGTACTGATAGAGGTGTGCGAGCATCGTCACAGATACAACTGCCATCGACTAAAGAATTCGGAATGAATAATTCTGTAAGACTATTTGCTCTCCGTTTTGCACCGACGTGATAACCGGCCACGTCTCACGATTACTGTACCATAGGCCGCTTTCACAGCACAATGGCTGGAGAATACAATCGTTCGAAATGCCGAAGACGGGTGTCCTCGGCGTGAACGAATAAATCGGCCATCTCGGCCGTTTTCAGGTCGAGTATCCTCCAATGTAAACCTTACTGAAAATAGCGATCGTGGCGGAAGTTAGGAGCGAGGGTAATGTCGCTTGCTCGTCAGCACGAATAGGGGGCTGATTTCACGTTCCCTTCGACGCTCCTACCGAGGTTCATTCGGCCGACGTATCGTCACTGGCGGGCGGTGAAGCGTCGACGAACGAACCATCGAACGGGACAACTTCGTCCGTAAATGCACTGTAGTACCGCTTGAGACACGCCTGTATCAGGCGATGACACAGGCGTTCACGCTGGGTCACCGTCAAGTCGTGCGGTTCACCGACGACGACGGTCAACGTACAGTCCTCCACGGCCAGCGTTCGAGCGGTCGTCGGACGGATTTCCAGAAGCGCGACGAAACAGTCTTGTGCGCGGTTCCACAGCTCCTCATCGGTCGTGCTGTCGAACACCGCTTTGGGAACGGCCAGCGTCGATCCGAGTGGCGTTCGAGCGACGATCTCCGTCTCGCCACAGTCCTTGATGGTCGTTTCGAGAGGCATCGTACCGACTGGATTTACCGCGAGCCAGCGATAGCGAGGATGGAGCACGAGGAACGTATTGATACGGGTCGCGATCCACGATTCGATCTGTGTTGTGGTCTCCAACTGGATTTCCGTCCCCGTGTTCATGCCACCGTCCAGCGGCGATCAGCGATGAACCGTCAGTTGTGTGTCCGCGTAGATGACATGCTCGCCGTTGTTCGTCACACCGACTGCGTACCAGCCCGTTTCAGGGGCATCGTACGCGGCGAGTGTCGGTGGTAGGCGAGTCATCGTCGACCTCGTTCGGGTTGGCACGTTCGGTGAGCGATTCGATGGTCAATGAATCGACGTTCATACATACTCGGTCACGAGGGCACGAATCATGTGCGCCTCACCGCCTCCCGGCGCACAAAAAGCGAATCATCCAGAGCGGACTCGTCGGTCAGCGTAATCATGGATGTATGTATCGAGTTCTCGTTCTCTCCGTCACATTCGCTCTCAAGCGACCGCTATCGCATCCCAAAAGTCGTACACTACTAGATTCCTTCCGTATCGGATTAATCGAGCTTCGCGTCGTCCTCTCGTATTACCGGTCACGGCTACGGAAGACGAAGCTCACCGTGTACGTCGTAGAGATAGCCCTTGTTTAGGAGTTCGTCGAGGGTGGTGCGAGCGAGTTCTGCATCGAAATCAATCTGATGAAGATGAGACCGTGCCTCTTCACGAGAGAGGTGGTCGTCGGTCTCCTCGATAACTGGGGCAAGCTCGTCAAGCGCCTCACGTGCGGAGGGACTGAGCGGCGTTCGTGAGTTGTCGTTTCCTTCCATTTTGAGTCTCCGTACGGTCTTCAGGAACTTGACTTCTAAGGGGGTGACAAATACACCGATCGCAAGTATTCCTGTAATCGCTCGACCGTCATCGATCACAGACCTATGGTTCTGGACTCCATGATTATGATTTCCAATTGAGAATGGGGTATCGCTCCCTTCCTCAGCCCCGCTCGTAGCAGGGAATCACACCTATGTGCTGTATCCTCAGCACCGACGGGATGAGTTCGTTGGTCGTGAAATTGCGCAAAGGTGACTCGCCAGCGGCGAGTGTACGTCGACGCAACCATCAAGAGCCATGGCCTCGTCATATGGTAAGTATGCGCATGGAACTGCGGGTGTGTAAGCATTGTTACGAGGGGACGCACGGTAACCCCGAGAAGACGGCAATAACGCAGGATATGGTGGAGTGCGCCGAACGCATCCGAGAGTATAAGGATCTCATCGGTATCGATTCGCTGTACATCACGCGAGTCGCCGAAGGTGACCCCGGGGGTGAAGAGACGCTCCCAGCAGTCGTTGCCAGTATTGAGAACGATCGTATCACCTTGACTGACACCCAACTCGTGATGGAAGACGACCAACAGAACATGCTCGTTTATCCGGAACCCACTGACATCCTCGACGTGCTGACGCGCAACATCGACCAGATCAGCCAGCAGACCAGACAGGACGTGAACATTGAGCTCTCTGAGGAGTCTATCGAACTAGTGAGGTAGTGGCGGAAGTATCTGCGAAGCCGGTGAGGTTAGTCACCGCCCCGCCCGTCGGTCATGGGCGTCTCACGGCGCTCTTCCCGAACCTGTCGCTCGTAGCGCCGCCGGAGGACGTTACCGTACATCGAGAGGACGAGCCCGACGAACAGTACCAGAATACCGATGTTAATGCCGATAGTCAGCAGGGCATTCGTTGGGCCCCCACCGACCGCGAGTTCGCGAGGCACCGGGTATCCCTCGTCGAAGAGGCTTCCAAGAAGGACGCTTACGATGCCAATGACGACAAATACGCCCATGAGATTTGCCACCCAGTTCCAATTCGAAGCAAGGGTTAGACGGTCGATCCCAGTCGTATCATGCGTTTCTTCGGATGAGTCACTATGATACGACGGTGTGATGTCCTTCGGGACGAACGCCTTGAGTTCGACGGGATAAAATGCCGGGTGAAAGCCGTGTTCGAAGATATGGAACATCACGCCCATCAGCATGATGACCCCGAGAAGGCCGTGGAAGACGACGAAGGCCATTGCTGCGGTTTTCGTGGCCATGATTTGGATTAGTCCCGTTTTGTTCCAGATGAGTAGCCCCGAAATCATCAGCAGGAACAACTCCACGGAGAAGATCCAGACGACGCCCTTCCCGACATACGTAAGCAGCGGCGCTTCTTCGGCGGCGTAACCGGAGAACTGACGGGCATTGGGGTGACGTTCGTCGGCACGCCCTAGCGCAAACTTCACGTCCTGTATCATCGCGTCTATGTCCGCTTTGCCCGGGAGGACTTCCCGAAAACTCCTGCGGCCGCCGGGCGTGAGTACAATTAACGCGATCCAGAACGATGTCAGCGCGACGAGCGTCATTCCAGCAAGTCGGTGAACCGCGAGGACACCAGTATTGCCGCCCATCAACTCGATCAACCACCAGAGTTCGTCGTTGAACATCACCGCATAGCCGGTGAAAAACAGCGCGAACACGTCGAGTGCGAGGAGCGAGTGAAAGACGGTTGTGACGCGGGCAAACTTACCGTGGTCAAGGTTCGTCATCGACGCTCGCCTCCCTCGCGAGCGGATTTTTCACGGCCAGCTCCGCTACCGTCGGTGACGACGGTCTCGCCAGCCTCGGAGCTCGTCGACGTTTGCATTTGATTTGCAAGACGTCGGAACGCTGCCCAGTGGAGGAACACCATTCCGAGTATGAGCACGCCCATGATGACGTCCGCCGCGTGCGTGATAGCGATGAGTGCATCGAGCCATGGGACGGTGTTCCCCGCCACCCAGTCGGATCCGACGCCGCCACCCGCTACGGTCGGCTGCACCCGAGCTAGGGTTTCGTAGAACACCTCGTTTCCGGCCCAGCCGTCGACCCACCAGTAGGCGAGGGCGGTGACGCCGATACCAACAACTGCACTGATGAGAATCGCCGTCCTTCCGGTTAGACCACCGTTCCCATCCGCTTTGCTGTCGTCGTTGTCGGACTCATCGTTCCGGTCACTCATCATCTAAACACCTCCGCATCATCACCGAAGATGATCTCCATCGCTTCGTCATTGAAGAACGGTTCCGCACCCCGTCGGTCGAGTTCGGTAGCGATTTCGTCGGGCGTACCGACGAGGATGGCATCGGTGCTGCACTCCTCGGCGCAGGCTGGTCCCTTGCCCGACACCTGCTGTCGTTCCTCGCACATGGTACACTTATCCATGATATCGCCGTTACCGATGATCGTGGCACTACCATCGTCGGAACTGGGGAACTGGGGCGCGCCGAACGGGCATGCAGACAGGCAGTATTGACAGCCAATACAGAGATCGTCGCGAACCTCCACGAACCCATCATCCTTCTTGATCAGCGAGTCGGTCGGGCAGACCGAGACGCACGGGGCGTTCTCACAATGGTAACACTGCATCGGGATGCTGGTCTCACCCGGCTTCTTGCCCTGCTTGAGTGCTTTTGCACTGTTAGCGTTGAGCCCCTCTGCGGCCTCCTGGCCCTCCATCATCGTGGCGATGCTGATGCGCTGTTCGTCGGCGGGAACGTCCCACGTCCGCTTGCAGGCGACCACGCATCCACCACAGTCAATGCAAGCCTCTACGTCCGGAAAGATTCGGGCGCTGTCGCCCGTGCTCATTACCCCCTGTCGCATGACCTCCTTGTTGGAACCGGGTTTGCCGTCCTGTGATTTGTTTTTTGACATTCACTCTCACCTCATTGCACGGTCGAGTTATCGCGTACGTCGAAGTCTTTCTGCGTCCCGATACCCTCGCGGTCTTGCGGGAATTCCGCGCCGAAACCGACTATCTTGCCGCCCTCCCACATGTTGAGATCCTCGAGCTTGGTCTTCGTCGCGGGTTGTACTTTCACCATCGCAGCCTTCGTCTCCTGCATCTGGGTTTCGGCGTCGTAACCCCGCGACGTGATGATGTTCACGCTGTCGCCGATGGCGAACGGCGCGAGACCGTCGGGGTATTTGTCCTCCAAGCTCTTGCCGTGGAAGACGCCGCCCCAGTGGAACGGGAGGAACACCTCCTTTTCGTTCGGTCGATGAGTCACTCGTGCCTTCACGAGAACCGACCCGCGGTCAGTCGTCGAGACGATCACCAGATCGCCGCCGTCGACACCCATTTGCTCGGCCATCTTCGGATGAATCTCGGCGTACATGTGGGGCTGGAGATCCGCGAGGAAGATGTTCGAACGCGACTCCGAACCGCCGCCCTGATGTTCGACTTGACGACCGGTCGTCATGATGGTATCCATCCCCTGTTTTTGAACCGCGGCGGTCGCTTGCGTTTGAATCGCCGCGTTGTTTTGGTCGAGTCCGAAGAAGTTCTGCTGTGCGCCGTTTGCGGGCCACTTCTTCACGAGATCCGGCCGCGGGCTCTCGATCGGTTCGCGGTGAATCGGCACCACGTCGAGGAAGTTCCACGCGACTGCGCGAGCCTTCCCGCGTCCGGTCGGTGCGTCCGGCTGTTTGTGGTCGTATTGTTCGTAGTCGGCGGGGTTGATATCGGAGACGGCCTGTTTGGGTTTGAGGTTCCCGTTCTGTTGCATCTGTTGTAGCTTCTTCGCGGCGTCGAACACCGACTTGTCTGCCCGAAGCGCGTATTCGTACGGCACTGAGAGCGCGTCGGGATTTCTGATATCCTGCGGCCAGACCGTCGAGAAACCGGGGTATTCGGGGACGCCCTGAATCTGTCCTTGCCCGTTCCACCAGTCAGGGTTGTACGGGGCGCGAAGGAGCTCCAGTCCCTTTTGTCCTTGCCGCTTGACCGTCTCCTTGAACGGATACTCCTTCTGGGACGGGGCTTCCCCAGTCTTCACCTCTTGTTGCCATTCCTGTCTGGTCGGTGCCTTGCCACCCCACCGAGCGCGGAAGTCCTGTCCGCCCTCCCGCGGGTCGAGATCATCTCGCCAGATGATGGGCGTCCCTGGATGCCCCTCTCCCCAACACGGCCACGGCAACTGCCAATACTCACCCTCGACCGGCCCGGACTTCGCTTCGAGGTCTTCGGTGCTGAACGCGTAATCGTACTCGTACTGGCGCTGGAGTCGCTGGGGATCCTGTTGGTAGCCGATGGTTCGCACGCCGAGGTTAATCTCCTTCAGGCACTGCTCGTAGGTGTTCTTCCCGTTGAACAACTCGGGGCCACCTCCCCAGTCGAAGTGCTCGCCGAAGCCGAGTTCGGCGGCCAACTCCTGAATTATCTGCATATCCGGCTTCGCGTTGTGGCTCGGCGGTCGAACCGGATTGCGCCACTGAACTGACCGGTGCGAGTTGGTCACTGTGCCGTGGTGTTCGTACTGACTCGATGCGGGAAGGATGATGACGCCGTCTTTCCGGTCGGATATCACCGATGCCAGTGACGGGAACATATCGACGATGACCAGTAAGTCAAGGTTCTCCATCGCCGCTTTCTGCTTACCCATCTCGCTGATGGAGTTGACGGAGTGACCGTGGAATATCGCCGCTCGGAGCCCCGTCGGCTGGTAGAGTTGTGCGTTGTTCAACCGCTTTTCCTTCGGGAGCGCGCCTTCAAACCAGCGGGCAACGGTCAACCCGTACTGGAACATCATCGACCTGTTGGAGACGTCAACCCCGCCCATGTTCTCGAACGCAGAGACCGCCTCTGGGGCTTGGTCTTGGAACTTCTCCTTGGACATCTTGTCGAATCGCTGGTATAAATCCTTGAACGACGTACTCCCGCTCGTCCACGGACTCTGGTTCCAAACGTCGGCCCAGTACGCCCACGAACCGGGCGACGTGACGCTGTAATAGCCCGGAAGGATGTGACTGTTCGGTCCGAGGTCGGTCGCTCCCTGGACGTTCGAGTGGCCGCGCATAACCTGGAGGCCACCGCCGCTCCGCGCCGCGGAGCCGGATGCGAGACTCAATAGCGCGTACGACCGGATGTTCTGAGTTCCGTTGTTGTGTTGAGTACCACCCATCGCCCACTCGATCTGGACGTTTGGCTTGTTCCGAACGATGAGATCGCCGAGTTCCTTGATGTCGGCCTTATCCACCCACGTGATATCCTCGACGGTGTCGAGATCGTACTGGTCAAGTTCGACGTCCACGTCCGGCCATCCTTGCACCCGCTCGTTCAGCATTTGCTGGTCGAGTTCGCCCTGCTCTTTCAGATACCGAATGAGACCCATGATCAGCGCCACGTCGGTGCCGGGCCGAATGCGGTAGAAATGGTCGGCGTGGGCTGACGTCTTGGTGTACCGTGCGTCCACCGAAACGATCGTTCCACCGCGGCGCTGGCCTTCGAGAATATGCTGCATCGCGATGGGGTGGGCCTCGGCGGGGTTTTGGCCGATGATAATGTCGAGGTCGTAGTTCCGATAATCGTTGATGGTGTTGGTCATCGCGCCGTACCCCCACGTGTTCGCCAGCCCTGATACCGTCGTGGAGTGACAGATTCGGGCCTGGTGATCCACGTTGTTCGTTCCAAAGAACGCCGCGAGTTTTCGGAAGGCGTAGGCCTCCTCGTTAGCGTGGTGGGCGCTGCCGAGCCACATTACACTGTCCGGGCCGTTTTCCTTTCGATACTTGTTCAGCTTGCTACCGACCTCGCCCATCGCCTCGTCCCACGACACCTTTTTCCATTCGCCGTTTTCGAGCTTTAGCGGATGCTTGAGCCGCTTCGGCGAATGTTCGCTCCCGTAGATGCCCGCTCCTTTCGAACAGAGCGATCCGTTATTGACGGGGTGCTCGTGCCACGGCTCTTGGCCGACGAACGCGTCACCCTTGCGTTCTCCCTTAAATCCACAGCCGACGGCACAGAAGTTACAGATGGTTTTGACCATCTCATTTTGTCCTAGTGCTCCTTCAGGTTCTTGCTCACCACCGTCTTCGTTTTGCGCCAGTATTTGCCCGGTAGCGCCACCGCCGAGTGCGACTGCCCCCGCGAGCGCGCTTGCCTTCATGAACGAGCGACGGTCGAGATCGAGCGAAACAGGTTCTGTAGGTTCCATACTCATACTATTTCACCTAGCACGCCCCATGCCAGCATGTGACAATGTCCCTAATGCCTTCTTTCGATAGTATCTATCATTAAGGTTCGGGTGCCGTGGAGTTCGCACGTGGTAACTGACGCATCCTGTGTCATATGGTGACTCTTCGCAAGAACTATGTTCGAGACAACGGTAGGAGTAGAGGAAATGAACACCGGGGCGTTCGTCTGTTCCTGCGCCGGAACGTGTGCAGTAGACTTAGAAAGCGTTCGGGAGGGGGTCGAAGGCGTGGACGTAGTAGCGAGTTCAAGTCTGCTTTGCGATGATGGGTTAGAGGCGATGGCACAGGTTATCGACGAATACGAACTCGACCAGCTCGTTATCACCGCATCGGAGGCGGGGTGCAAGCAAAAATTCCGCCAACTCGGGGTTGAGAAAGGGCTCCATCCCGAGGCGACTTCGTTCGTGAATCACCGCGAAGAAGCCGGCTGGGTTCACGACGAACCCGCCGCGACGGCCAAGACCGCTCGACTCATCAACGCCACCTACGCCGGTCTCCGCGAGGAAGCCAGCTCGCGGAACGTTTCGAAGGAGACTGGTGAGTCGGTTGCGGTGGTTGGCGACGCCGAAGCCGCCGCAGCGCTCGCGGATACCGCGAACGTGACGCTCATCGCGGACGGAACGGATTTTGCGGATTCCGACACTGACCTCGACGACGTGGCCGTTGAGCGCGGTCGCGTAATCGATGTCGAGGGGAGTTTCGGCGAGTTCGAGCTACGCCTCGAGTCGCGCGTAACTGAGGACTGCGTTGGGTGTATGAAGTGTGTCCGCGAGGGGCCGGACGGTGAGGTGACGCGGTATCCGGTCGATATCGCACCGGGCGTGGAAGACGGCGACTGGGTCGAGTGCTGTCCGACCGATGCTATCGCGCTGGAAGGCGTCGAGCGGACGTTGGAAGCCGACCAAGTCGTTTACCCTGACGCGGACGCACAAACGCGGGGTGGCCGTCTCGGCTTCCACACCGGTTCGCTCGACGCGGCCACCGCCGCTGCTGTCGAGAGTCTGCTCGGCGGCATCGAGAAACCCAAACACCTCGACTTGGAGATGGACGTGTGTGCCTCCGGGGCGTCGAGTCAGATGGGTTGTAACGAGTGCGTCGACGCCTGCCCTCACGGTGCAGTCGAGCGCCCTAACATCGACGAAGTGGCGTTCGACGAGGTGGCATGTCAGAACTGTGGTGCCTGCACGAGCGCGTGCCCGACCGGAGCGGTCGAACTCCGCGAGCCGTCGAACGAGCGAATCGCCCGCGAAGTCGAAGCGCTGCTCGAACCTCGGGAGACGGGCGGGTGGTTATTCGGCGGCGCTGACTCGCTGGGCGAACAGGTCATCGCATTCGTTTGTTCGGAGCGTGCTCGGCGCGCACTCCGCGAGTACGGTCGTAGAGCAACAGTAGGAGATGCCGATGAGTTTAGGTATCATCCCGTGCTCCCAGTATCGGTTCCCTGCACGGATACGGTCGGGGAGGCTCACGTGATGCACGCACTGGCAGCGGGTGCCGACGGGGTGGCACTGCTCGGGTGCGGCGAAGCGTGTAGTCACACCGGCCCGGAGCCGAAGGCGGACTTCGTCTCGCGGCTTAATCGCGCGACGACCGATTTCGGACTCGGCGAACGCGTCGCATTTCTCGCACCCGACCCGAACACCCCCGAAGCGTTCGTCGAATCGCTCTCGGCGTTCGTCGAGGATCTCGACGATTCACCGATACCCGCGGGCGGACACGTTGCGACCGGCCATCTGGTCGACGCCGACCGACCAAATCCGTCGTACGACAGTCACGGCTGGACGCTCGAGAGCGTCCGAGCTATTTTGGGTCACGTCGAGCCCGAGCGCGAAGTGATTCGCGGCCTGAAGGATTTCGGGTGGATGGAAGTGAACGACGACTGCGTCCTGACGCCAACCTGCACGAACCTCTGTCCGACCGACGCCATCCGTCGTATCGAAGGGAGTCTTCAGTTTAACCACGAGTTGTGCGTCAACTGTGGTCTCTGTGCGGAGGGATGTCCGGAAGCCGCCATCGAGATGGAGGACGGACTTGATCTCTCGTTACTCCCCGAGAACCGTGAGGGTGACGACCCCGCGTGGGTGACGGTTCGCGAGGGCGAGATGCGAAGGTGCATCCGATGCGGTGACCCATTCACTAGCGAGGCCTCGGCCCGGAAGATCGAAGACGAGGTCGGTGAAACGGTCGCCGGACTCTCATCGGACTCCGAACACAGCGTCTTCGAGTACTGCGGCAACTGTCGCGCGCGCTTTCTCTTCGAGGGGTAATATGAACGACCACGAAATCTACGACGCTCGACTCGAGATACTCGACTACGCCATCGATATTTTCTCGGACGCGCCGGGAGAGTCGTTTATCGGGACCTTCCTCGACGGAGAGAGTAGAATCCCCGAAAAGGAGGTCAACCCCGCACTGGACGAAGGGTTCGCTGAGGTGAAAGCGTTCATCGCGGAGAACGAAGGCCGGTCGGTTGAGGACGTGCGAGACGAGTTGGCGACCGAGTACACTCGGCTGTTCGTCGGCCCACGCCCACCGGTGCTCGCTCACGAGACGTACTACCGAGACGACACCGACTTTCTCGGTACGGGGCTTGCTGATGTGCAAGCCAGCTACGCAGCGGCGGGGTGGGCACCGCCGGAGGAATATCCCGAGGAGGCCGACTTCGTCGTGGTCGAGTTAGCCTTCCTTCGGTATCTCGTCGAGCGACAACGTCGGGGCGACGACGAGACGTTCGGCTTCGAACGGGTCTTCCTCGACGAGCACTTACTCGCGTGGGTCGACACGTTTTCCGCGGCCGTACTAAAGAACACTGACGAGTCGTTCTATCGCGCAGGAGCCAAAATAGTCGAAGGATTCGTCGAGTTTGAGGACGAGTTGGTCGCGCAGATGGTCTAATCTTGTCGCTTAAGTAGCAGGGGTTCACATCAGGCTCGCCCGGCGAGGCTCTGCGCCCGTTTCGACGTACTCCACGACCGGAGTCAGCGGGGAGAGCCCCGTTGCAATCCCCCACGAGATGATGGATGTTTCAAAAATACATCGGATTCGATAATTCGAAGGAGTTCAACAGGGCCGGGGAAGTCATTCTGTGACGAACAGAATCGACCCGAGGAGGGCGGCCAGCGATGTGACCGCCAGCGCCAGTGCGACGGGCGTCGCTGTGGCTATCACCTGCTCCATCCGGAAGTACCACCTCCACGTCTGCTGGGTCTCGGCGATGAATCCCGTGAATCCGACTCCGGCCACGACCGCGACGAGGGCGATGAGGAGGACAAGCGGAATCGTCTGCACCGCTCGCCGGAGGTTCATCTCACGCATCGCCCCACCGCCTCCGCGCGACGACGAATAAGCCGAATAGTGGGAGGAGCACGGCCAGCAGATACTGAACGAACAGGCCGACGTAGCTCAGTGTCGATTCGAGATGAATAGTCCAGTGCCACGTTCCTTTCGCCTCCGCGATGATGGCGATAGTGCCGATTATCAGTAAGGAGAGGCCGAGAAGTGCTGTCAGCGCATACACCGCCGTCCGGAGGGTGTCTAACAGTCGGTGTCGGGTCGAGCGGTCGCGTACGCGATGTTGGTCATGTGGGTCGTGTTCACCTTCCATGTGTTACCCCCAGTACGTCCGATACGCGTCGAAGACGATGAGACCGAAGACGAGTATACCAATCGCTACGATCACCGTCGCACTGTCGAGCGATAGTGGATAGTACGTCTCGGTTCCGCCGTGAATCGGACTGATTGTGGCCAATATTAATGCTCTTTGGGATACAACCGCTTAAACGCTTTTGCCGGCGGTTTTCTCGATGAGAGAGGCTTCGTTCCGTGAACTGCCTCCGGTGCGACTCCGAGACTACTCACCCTGAGATATCAGTATATTATCTCGTCCCTTCCGAACCGTGAATGTAGTTCCGATCAGTCACCAAAACGGATTCCGAGACGGCAGAATCCAGTCCACGATGACAACGTTCGCTCGAACCGTCCTTCCATCGACAGCGAGTGTTTCTGCAGGCTCCCGGGCTCGTTTCTTCAATCGGTTGACTCGTCGGGAAATCCTTTTGCTAATCCGGACGGTAGTCATTCCGACGATTGGTATGAGAACGCGACGCCGCCTGCTTCGAAAGCTGGCGGGGACGGCCGCTGGGGTAGGACTCGCCGGATGTTCGGCGCTCTTGGAGGACGAACCTCGGAAACGCGAGTCCCCGCTCAACCTTCCAACCAATCCGAACGCCAACCGAGTTCCAAGCCGCCAACACGCGTGGAACGGATTTTCGCGGTCGGACTCCGAGGGTAACCCGCTTTTGCCACGCCACCATCTCGTATTGCTTCTTACCCTCTCTTCGGAGCCGTCGGTCGAAGCCGCTCGACGCGTCGAGCGTGCGATGCGGACGTTGGAATCCGCCTACGACTGGTCGTCTGACGGTCTGATCCACATCCTCGCGTGGGGAACGCAGTACTTCGAACGCTTGGACGACCTTGACGCGGCTCCGATCCACCGCCCGACGGTTATTTCGCGAACTGACGACCCGAAGCTACTCGATTTCGATGCCGCGCTGGTGCTCGGAAGCGACGCACCCTCGCACATTCGGGCCGCCGAGTCGGCCATGTTCGGCGGAAAAGGAAGCCTCACCGACATCGAAGTCGGTGACCGCCTAAGCGATGTGTTCGACGTCGAAGAACGACGCACGGGGTTCAGAGGAGCGGGGTTGCCGGTCGAACACACCGACGCTGAGGGGATTCCGAAAAGTCCGCCACTTTCCGAGAAAGACCGGATGTTCATGGGGTTCCGATCCGGATTGCGGGGAACCCAGGCCAGCGAAGATCACGTGACCATCGACTCCGGTGCGTTCGCAGGCGGGACGACCATGCATCTCAGCCACCTCAAACAGTCGCTAGACGAGTGGTTCGAAGCGTTCGACGAGAGTGAGCGCGTCGCGCGGATGTTCTCTCCGGAATTTTCACCGAAGGATGTCGCGGGATTCGCCCACGACGTACCATTCACCGATGCGGTACGTGAACACGCTCGTAAGTACGATGTGGTCGGTCACCAGGAGAAGGTCGCCCAGACGCGACAGGACGATCAGCCGGTGATTCTCCGACGCGACTTCAACACGGTGGACGGCGGCCACGCAGGCGTCCACTTCCTCGCACTCCAGCGGTCGCTGTCGGACTTCGAACGAACCCGGAAGGCGATGAACGGCTGGTACGTCCGTGACGATAGTCGGAAAATCACCGAACGGAAGAACAACGGCATTCTGGACTTCATCACCGTCCTCTCCCGAGCCAATTTCTACGTCCCGCCGCGCGAGAAACGGGCCTTCCCACGGCTCTAAGGACTCTCGTCCTTCCGAATTGTTTGTACTTCCCGTGTTCCCCGGCGATGATCACTCTTCGAGTTCTTCGAGAAGTTGTTCCAATTCTTCGGGAAACTCGATCTCCCCGTCTACTTCACCGTGGTTGATCTCGTGCGGGCCGGTGCCGTGATCCCAGATTTCGTGCCCTCCGTACGTCTCGAACCCGACGCTAGGTCTCCAGCCGGAGTCTTTGTGCGTCATATGATATCATTCTACGAGGGACGACTTATGCGTTCCCCCGTTACATGGCTGAGAGCCGCTTCGCGGTACGAAAATGTTCGAGCGAACGATCACGGCAGATCTCCTTCCCATGGTGCGTTCGGCGGGCGGACGGTATCGTCGTCCCCAAACACGCCCGAGAACAGTTCGACGTGAAGCCCGAGGAGTACAGCTTCGGACACTCCTGTCTCGTCGGATTGGTGGCTTAACAACGTTGCCAGTTCGTCGCTGGGTTCGTGGCGAACGGTTCGGTTCTCGACTTCGAACGTCACGTCGGTCGCGCCGGAGACCACATGTTCGATTTCGAGCAACGCCTGTTCTACTTTGGTTTCGAACGCTTGGTCGTCGTCCATCAGGCGTCGATCACCCCACTCTTTGGCCGCCGCGACGAATCGGTTACCGACCTCGAATTCAACCGTCAAAACGACACACCTGCCCCATCGTCGGCGAACGCAATCTCCCAGGCAGTGGGTTCCTCGCACACCGGACACCGCCGTCGAACGGCGCTATCTTCGAGATACACGAAATCGGCGAGTTGGCCACAGTCCGCGCACTCGTAGTAGGTCATCGTTCTGGCGGGAATCGTTCCGGCGTCGGAGACGTTTCTTCGAGCGCACCGTACAGGGCGATCAGCAAGCCAATAAATACGAACAGAACTGCCAGACCGACCAATCCACTCAATGAGGATTGACCGACGAAGTCTCCACCGGACCAAATCGATGGAATGGTATTGAAGATTCTAAGCGCGCTCAACACGACCCACCCGGCGAAGAGTAGGATAGCAGCCAACAGTACGGGCGATTGCTTGCCAGCAGTTCGTAGGCTCATGGGTTCCTCCTATGCCACAACGTACCACGCCGACCGCCAAAAAACTACTCCGCGATCTCGGCTTCGACTGAGCCGCACATGTCGGGCGTTACTCCGCGATTTCCCAGTCGGCCTTCTCCGCGGCCTCAGCTAGCGGGACGAATTCCCAGTCGGCGGCGGCCGCGATTGCCTCATCCTCGCCTTCGATTCCTACGAGAACCATTCGCTCGGCGAAGAACATCGAGTGGCGGTCGATGTTTGCAAGGCGCTCCGCGGGCGCGGTTCCGCCGCCATTAAAGAAGTCGAGATCCACCTGCTTGTCGCGCTGGAATTTGTTGATAATGTGAGCGGGAACCTCGCCCACGAGGCCGACCCAGTCCGCCCAGCCAGCGACGTCGGCGGCGACGGTTCGAATGTCGGCAAGCCGCTTTGCCGCCTCGTAGGTGAATGCCAGCGTCATGTCGTCTACCCCGCCGCCGTGGGGGCCAACGGTCGACGGTGTCTCGGTCGATTCGTTTGACTGCTCAGAGGTACCTGCATCCACACGGTCATCGGACGCAGCCGTATCTGCAGCGGTCGGGGTTCCATCCGACTGACCACCGGCGGTGCCAGTGGCCCCAGCGCCGGCGCCGCCGGACTCGACTGGAACGCCGACCGGTTTATCCTCGTTTTCACGAGGGACGCGCGGAAGTGAATTCGAACCCGTGTTTGCCGTCGTTGAATCGGCATCCGCGATTCGAGAGTCGTCGGACGCGCCATCCGTGGGTGCGTCCGATTCCGAAGTCGTCTCAGCGTTCGACATTGCAGTCGAACTCTCCGAGTCGTCTATCGGGTCGCCTTTTTCACGCCAGAACCAATCCCCCGGTTTTAAAGTGTTCTCTGTATCGGTCTCGCCTGCGTCCAGGTCATCGAGGTCTATCCTGTCAGTCATCGTTCGATCGAATGGTCGGCAACCGGTGTCTGGTCGTCGACGGCGGCAGTCAGGTCGAGTCGGTCGAGAAGTGCCCGGGTCGGACGGCCCGAGTCGCTCCAGCCTCGTGCCACGTAGTAGCGCTCTCGCAATGATTCGAACGCGGCAGGGTCGATGCTGTGTCCATCGGTTGGGCCACCAGAGAGCGGTTTTGTGAACACGTCCGGAAGTGCATCCTCTTCCTTCGAGAATCCCTCTCGAACGTTAAACAGTCGAATCAGTGTCCACACCCGCTCGCCGACGGTCCACAGAGCGCTGGAGTCGTACTCGCGGCCCACGGCTGCCAGCCACTCCGCGCCAAGGTCCTCCCAGAGCACCTCCCCCATAAAGTCGTCCGCGATAAGGCTCCAGAGGACGGATCTGACGTTTTGCTCGGTCACGACGATCCGAACCCGATCCTCATCGGTCCACTCTTTGCTGAATACTTCCGTTTCCACCGGGCGAGCGCGTCGATGACAGCCACCCCGGTCGCTCGTTGCATACGCGAGCGCCATCCCCATTGACCCGCGAGGGTCGTAGGCGGGCAGTTCCATCGCCTTCACCGTCGGGATGAGGTTCTCTCCGCCGAACGCCGATACGGCCGCGGCAACACCATCTGCAAGCACGTCGCCCAGCGGCGTCGCTCTCGTTGCAATTTCTTCGATGAGTGTTCGCGCGGCCTCGGCATCGCCGAAGTCTAACTCCCGATCGATGACGTCGTTTTGGCTGGCCCGAATCGCCCACGCGACCACATTTCCCACACTAATGACGTCTACGCCGAGCCGATCACACGTTTCACCCAAAATTGTCATGGCGTCGAACTCGTCGACGCCGAGTTCTGCGCCAAGGCTCATCGCTGTTGCGCCGCGGGGAACGTACGTACCGTTTTCCGTTTCGATCCGGAACCCACCTGGCAGAGTATCGTCATCGTGTTCGCGCTCATTGGCTACCTCGTGAGCCGCCTCGATGCCGATGTTGTCGGTCTCCTCGAACTGCCCCTCCTGCCAGCCCCGCGTCGAGAGGATGCCAACTTCGTTCGCGAAATCCACAGTTTCTAATGTTCCGCTTGCCCGTTGCCACTTCCCAACATCGTTTTCCTGGTATCGATCGGCGTATTCCGCTCTCAAATCGGGCAGTTCGTCCGGCCTGTCACCGTTCGCAACGACTGCCTTCAATCGCTTTGCACCCATGACTGCACCGGCACCGCCTCGTCCGGCGTGGTGTTCGGCTCCATCGGACGCGATGGTTGCAAATCCGACACGGTGTTCACCAGCCGAACCGACGCACGCGACTGCGGCGTCCGGAAATGCATCACACGTATCGACCGCATCCCTTCCCCACAGGTCTTCGGCCGGTGTAACGGTCGCGTCGCCGTCCTCAAGTTCGATGATAGCCGGTTCGGCAGCGCAACCGTTGACGAGTAGTCCGAGATGGTCGCCGAGGGCACCCGTGAAACTGGCTGCGAACTCCCCACCGCTGTAGGAGTCGAGAAATGCCCCCGTCAACGGCGACTTCGTTACTGCGGCATATCGAGGTTCGCCGGGTAAGAGCCCCGACAGTGGTCCCGTCATAAACAGTAATGCATTGTTCGGCCCGAGTGGATCCGTTCCGGCGTCAAGTTCTTCGTAGAGGTACCGAGCACCGATTCCCTTTCCCCCGACGAACCGACGTAGCCAGTGAGCGGGCACCTGCTCACTCTCGACCATGCCGGTCGATAAATTCACCCGAAGCATCCGGTCTGGCGTGACCGTTGTCATCCTATAGCACATCGGGAACGACGATGTTAAGAATTGCCCTGGAAGGAACGAGAACCGTCCGTTCCTGCGGACAATCGGCTCACCAATCCTCTTCAAATTCGCTGTCCGAATTTTCATCCATCGGACTGGTTATGAACAGCCTCGTCTGGGAGTGCATCGAGTCATGGTCTCAATAGGTAAGTCCTCGAGACAGAGTGGATTCGTGTCGCTGTATACTTCCCTGCGACAAGGGGAACGAGCACAGCAGCGCGAACAACTAATACCCACTCTGACGTTACAAGTGCTCTTCATCGGAGTTGGCGTGAATGATTTACTCGAAGCAGAACGGCGAATGATCGAGTCGGTCGGTAATCCGCGCCCAATTATCAAAACGACCGAAGCGATAGCTTAGAGAGCTGGGCAGCTCGACGGACGGCTGCGGAGCGAAGGAAACCGAATTGACAGAGGAGATGTAATAATTTGCGCAACAGAATTGGTTCTGAATGAACCGGTTTTAATGGGCAATAGCCGGCATTTTGAGCGCATCGACGGTCTTACCGTCGAAACTTATTAACGTATATGACCGTAGGCTAACATCTGAATACTGAGCGAGCTTTGAAGGATAGGGCTCGTCGGTATGAGTATCGGAGGAAGAATCATGGTTCCGACGATAGTTTAAGCTCGCTTCGCTGCCAACACCTACAACGAACACGCGAACCGTCAATTCGAGAAGCGATACCGTCGCAATACTACCGAAAAAAGGGACGACGTTTAGGTCGACTTCCGCCGTCTCCGAATCGAACGCTTGTAGAACGCGATATCTTGCTCGCTCGCTCCGTCCCTCACTCCACGGCCACCGTGTACCGGCGCGTATCCATCACCACGTTGGAGCCGCGTAATGACCGTCCGACTGTCTGCCACCAACGTCGGTTTCCGCTGGTACTGATTCGACTAGTAGGTGATTCAGTGTCTGAAGTAGATGATCTACATGGAGGCAATCTGAATCTCTCAACGAATGTGCCGGGATATTAGGGAACGGCGGAAAAAGTACGATCATGACCGGGACAGTCGCCGTCACCGGAGGCAACGGCCGCGTTGGCCAGGGCGTACTGGCGCATTTGAACGACGAGGGCTACTGGACTGTCAACCTCTCACGGGGGAAGCGAGCGGAGGAGCAGTCGGATGCGTATCTCACGACCGATTTGCTGGATGCAGGCGACGTCTACGGGTCGCTTGCGAAGAGCGATGCCGACGCGGTCGTCCACCTGGGGATGCTACCAACGCCGGACGGAACCCCTGGATATCGAACGTACGAGAGTAACGTCATGTCCAGTTATCACGTGCTGGAGGCCACGGGTACGCTTGGAATCGACACGGTCGTTCTGGCGTCGAGTTTCAGTGCGATGGGTGGCGGCTTCGAGCCGGACGGCGTTACCGTTGACTACCTGCCCGTAGACGAACACCACCGTCTCACACCGTCGAACCCGTATGGATTAGGTAAGCAGACGCTCGAAATCGCTGCCGATGGGTTCGCACGCCGCGTCGATGACCGGCCACAGACCATCACATCGCTCCGATTTCCGTGGGTCGTCGACGATACCCTCGCCCGCGAGACGTTTGTCGAGAATGATCGAACGCTGAGGGGGATGCGGAACTCGGAGCACTACCATACGCAGCGCAATACGCTGTTCACCTACGTTCATCTGTCGGACGCGGTCGACCTCGTCCGGCGATCCGTTGAAGCCACCTTCGACGGCCACGAGCGCATCTGGGTGTCAGCGCCCGACACCAGTGCCGAAACGCCCACTCGTGAAGTCATCGCGGATGTCTTCCCCGATGCCGAAGTTCGAAGTGATTTCGGCAAGGACGAGTATTCAGCGCTGGTCGACACCGCCAAAGCAAGGACTCTGTTCGACTGGGCACCCGAGTGGAGCTGGCGGCAGCTGGCCTGACGAAGTAGTGTCGATAGGGGAGAAGGAGAGGGACGGACCGAACGCGTCGAGGACGCCGAAAAGCCTTAAGGTCGTAGTCAGTGCCCACACGAACAGCATGGAGGCGTCTGGTTGCTACTAATCGAAACAACGCTGGTTACGCAAGCGCAAGCGGATTCGCAGTTGATCGTCCGGGTGTTGATCGAAGGTGCAATCGGTGCGATAATGCTGTCAGTCATCGCGTTTCTCCTCTCCCGCTTCACCAGAGACATCGTCGGCCGTTCCCTACTCGTCATCCTCTTGTTCGCTGCTGCCGGGGCATACTTCGGCTTTGCCGCGGGGATACTTCCGAGACCGAATCCGATCTGGTTGCTTATCGAGTTGGTGCAGGTTATTATCTTCGGCACTCTGGTCTTGCTCGGGTGGCGCGGCTCTCCGTATTGGATTGCTGCCGGATGGGCGTTGCATCCATTCTGGGATGCGTGGCACTACATCGGACCGGGACAATCATTTGCGCCGATGGCCTACGCGGTCGCCTGTTTCAGTTTCGATTTGATCGTTGCTGTATTCATCATCCTCGCCTATGGACTCGGACTACTCGGGGGTGCTGAGTAGCACTCCTTGAGAAAAGCCCTTGATTTGGATTTTGACCCTTGCAGAGCGTCATTGCTGCTACGATGAAGCGGGCGGACTTATCGATAGATGCCGAGAAATCGTTTGAGATGGCTCAGTATCCGACTACCTGAAGGGTTTGCTACTGTCTCTCCTTCGAGTTCCTGACGTTTTGCTCGTTCTCTGCCACGGTCGTCGCGTAGCCGTTGGTTTTCGAGTTCCAGTTCTCGAAGCCGCCTTCGAGTTCGGTGATCGTCTCGATGCGTTCGCGTTCCCGTTCGTGAAGCGGGGCTGTACCACCATTTGTGACGGCCGCTGTTGATTCCGGCGCTGGGAGCCCACTTCCGTCGTCTCCGTCGCTCTCGGCCATGTCGGTGCTGGTGCTGGCATCGTCGTCACTCGGCGAGAAGGACTCCGTCGTCACGTTCGTCGCCCGGTCGATGGTCATCTCGCCGTACGTGCTCCCGTCGGCGTCCCACTTCTCGCGGTGAAGTCCTGACCGACGAAACAGCCTGTCCATCTGGCTCGTATCGCCACTCGTCCAGAAGGCGAGCAGGCAACAGAGCGCCATATCCGCTTCCGAGTGGCTATCGTAGTCCCCGGTATCGCCGCGCCAGAGGCGTTCGAACTTCGCGCTGTTCGCCGCCGAGCGTGCGCGTTTAACCACCTCCTCATCGGCGAGGTTCGTTTTTGAATCCGGAGATGTTGCCTCCGCTACTTGGTAGTTGCTCTCCACTGACTCGTCCGATTCCGACGCATCGTCTGGTGCGACGTGGACGTCGTAGACGGTCGTGAGTGCGTCGGTCCGATCGTGAATTCTCGCGGGCGACCCCCCAATCCGATCACCAGTGACGGTGAAAAAGCGACCGTTCTCGTAGAGTTCGACGGTACCACGGCGATTCCGTCCCGGGGGAGGGTGTCCTTGACAAGTACGTGATACCCCGTTCCGGATGGACTGGTTTCAGTATACGAATCCAGTTGGTTGATGATCGTCACTGCCCAGTCTGCGGTCTCTCCGTCCAAATCACGGACAGCGTCAAGGTCGACACCGACGAACGGATCATCCTCGGTAAAGATGAAGCCGACCCCGTTTCTGGAATTGTCGTCGGCGTGTGCAACTGCATCCTCGAAACAGACCCATCTCTCAGGTTTGTTCGTGGACGCGTACTGTCCGGTAATCGGGTTCACCGGGATTTTCGTCGGCTTTTCACCGCGTGACTGGACGCGCCAGCAGACCCACTGTTCGTATTCGAGGAGTGCTGGTGGAACGTCCGCATCTGTTGGTAGTTCCGTCATGCGTTCTTGGTATCTCTCCGCTGGACAGCGGGTCGTGAATACTCCTAAAAACGAATTCGTACTATTTGGTCGTATCTGAGCTTGGTGGAAGTGATCAAGATGGCGAATCATTCGCTCGACTGTTCTGCGTTCGCGCTACTGGAGGAGATTTACACCTCTCAGAACACGTCGCTAACGGCGTTTCTCGCCCGGAAATCAACGCTATTGGCGTCTCCGGAAGTGTACTCCCCGGAAATCGCCCGGGAGAACGGCTGTTGTCGAAGTATGTGGAGAGGCCACGAGTTGTTGCTGCGGCAGTTACCGAATTGGGAAGCACGCGGATTCGAAAACCGGGGAAAGACGCCGGTTTGCTGGCGGATATGCGTTAATAATAAACGGTCAAAATCGCCATGGTCGGCATACCGTAATCGCCGGGCAGAAGGGATTTATAGCATTATTAATCCAGTTGAACACTGGTAGTTTGCTCGCTTCTATTCAAGAGAGGAAATGCGCCGAATTTACCGAATAATCGGTTGTGGCGGTCTGACACCGGCATGTATGGTTTCCGGTGTACGATGGTTAGATTGCCGTTCCCTGAAACCGCTGATTTCGCCGGTAATACCTGGGGTGTACCGGCGAACCCTGTTTTCGAACTCGGGGAGATGGTCCTCACTTCATTACAAGTCGTATCGTCGTTCAAGGTATCGACGAAGAGAACCGGCGTACTCGCCCGGATTCGGCAATCGAGCGGTTCGAGGCGACCACTGTCGACCCCCGCGAACTTGGGTTGGTTTAAAATTCGAAAACAGTAGTCTACACCCCTATCGTCCGTTGAATTCCCGGAATATGGTTGAGTTATACACTGGCGTTTTTGGCAGGTACGCCGACTACTTCGGCAACAAGTGGGAGATGAAGGATGTGGATCACCCTGAAAAGTAACCATTGTTCTTGGAATACTCCGATGGTATGTTCGACGACACTGCACCTGTGACCTCGTACATCAGTTGCTTCGTCGCAGGTGGTTACACCTCCCAGCGCAAGTAAACGAAGTCGATTGCATTTCCAATAAGCTGTCGTCAGTAGGTCGTCTTGTATCGGCGGTGTCCCCAACCAGTGGAGGCTTCACCGCTACTCGGTGTGTGAATTGAAATTCGTCTATTGTCACCGTGCTCTGTTGCAGTAGATTCTGCGTTTCGGCGCGACGACGGTGACGTACTCAGTGATGCAGCCACCGGCATTATCGACGATTCGATAACGCTGTCGCTCGGCGGTCGAGTGCGCGAAAAATGATTTATTCAGTCGGAATTAGACGCATGTCTGATTTAGTTCTCTCGGCGGAGCGCGAGGAGCGCAGCGGCGAGGAGTGCAACGACGGAGATCGCGACGCCGAATCCGGGCTGACCGTCGGACGAAGTCGTCGTCGTGGTCGTATCGTCACCGGGCGTGGTGGACGTCGTGGTCGACGGCTCGGACGACGTTGTCGTGGTCGTCGTGGTCGTCGTCGTGGTCTGACCAGCGTTCTGGTCGACAACACCGCTGATTTGCGTGTCGGACTTCATGCCCTGCACGAAGACATCGAATTCGGTCGCGTTGTCGTATTCGCTGAAGTCGAACGAGCCCGAGAAGGTTCCGTCCTCACTGACGGTGGCGTCAGCGTTCTTGTAGAAGATACCCGTGCTCTGTGCGATAAGCGTCAGATCCGTACCAGGTGCGAGATTCGTCTCACCGGAGATATTATCTTCGCCCTGGGGAACCGTCATGTCATTCCCGCCGTTCAGGTCGACCTCTTCCTGCTCGACCGTGAACGTGGTCGAGACGGACTGGTCGTCGCTAGCGAGTTCGTATTCTTCTTTGACGGTGAACTTCGCATTCCATTCACCGAGACCGTCGCCCTCTCCGTCCGCGGTGTTGAGGTCGTCGGTGTCGATAACGGCGTAGAACGTGTTGTTCTTACCGTCTTTGATGATGCTGAAGTCGTTATCGCTGAGCTTGAGGGAGTCCGCGTTGGTGTTCGACTCCTTGTTGTCACCCGTTTCGGTGACGGTCAGCGTGAAGTTCTCGTAGTTCGTTGTCGATCCGTCAGCCGTGGTCAGCGCACCGAAGATACCGGATGCTTTGACCTGAACAACCGCCTTGTCACCTAGCGCGACGTTGCTGCGCTGCGTGAGAACGTTGGTCAGTTCCGTGGCGTTCCCTTCGTTTTCGCTATTACCGGGCTTGATCCAGGTCTGCGCGCTGTCAGTGGAGCGCGGGCCGACCGTAAGGGACGTGACGTCGTCCGGGTCACTGAGATCCGAAACGTCGCTACGGAGTTCGTAGTCACCCTGGGCAATCGGCTCATCGCCGAGCAAACTACCGTCCTGGACGACTGCGGTGTCATCCGTTCCAGCACCTGCGCGGACGGAGTCGTTCACGTCAGTTGCGGTGTTGTTGGAGGTACGGTATGTGTTGAAGTACACGGTAACTTTGCCGTCGTCATTACCGTCCGTGACCTTGATGTCGTACTGGAAGAAGTCCGTGTCCTCGTTACCAATACGTAGCATACCGGTGTTGCTGTTTTCGAGGTTCACCGTGATGGCGGCGATGTCTCCGCGCGCGGTGTTAACGTGACTTTCGCCGATGGTGGCCTTCTTGTCACCAGCACTTTCAACGGTGATGTTGTCGGTGACTTCGACGGCCGAGTCGTTTACCTTGAAGGTGAAGTCGTGGTCACCGGTCTTAACACCAATGAAGTTGGCCGTGACTTCGCTAGAGGATTTAACGTTCTCGAGGACGACTGAGTCACCCGCGATATGGGCGTTGTAATCAGAGTTGTCGTTGAAGATTTCGAGAACCTTGTCCTGATTGAGATCGTCCGAAGTCACAGCGACTTTGTAGTTGGATCGATCCGCACCGATGTTGAGCATCGTTTTCGCGTCGTGGCCGTTGTCAACAACTGTGTCGTCTTCGAAGCTCGCTTCGAAGTTGTGGTTGGTGATTTCAATGATGCCCTGTGATTCGTTCGTACCAGTAACCATCGAGGCACTACCGCCGTTGACATCGAGAACAGTCCCCGAGTCCGTCGTCAAGACGACCTTTCCGCTTCGGTCGCCCAGACTGAAGGAGACATTGCCATTTTCGAGGCTGTGAACAGCTTTCGGGGCGCTGAGTTCGAGATCGCCATCGTTGATCTCTTCCACTTCACGAATCTGTACGGAGTCGGTCTCTTCCGAGAGACCGCTTGCGTCAACCGACACTATCCGGCCGCTGTAGTAGGTGCCAGGGGTGTCCAGAGGCTCATTGGCCGCACCAACTGATCCTGCGAACGCGGTGGCGCCGGCGAATACCGACATAACCATCAGCGCCGTCAGGAGCAGGCTGCGAACCTTTGCCGTATTTCCTGTCATGCTTTATCGTTTTGTTTCTAATACGGCGATAATTCCTCTTCACTATCATTCGCCCACTTTGTGTAGCCCGAGCGATCCGAGCATAGAAGTGGTACTCCGTTTGCCACCATGGGTAGGGGTACAGATTGTAGGTTATCCCTTTATTATAAATGCTTTGTGGTCTGAGAATGGGGCGATACGCTCTCACACTCCCGTATTCGGCCAATAGAAGGTTCGATGGGGGGTTTTCGAAAATGGCAATATAGCTGACATGAGTCGGCGAACACCGCCCGTTTCGGGGTGGGAGTAACACCATCAACTGAAGGATTCACAGTTCCATGCTTTAAGTGGCAGCGAATTTCCCTACCAATCGAAGACATGATTTGATTATGAAACCTATCGATGACTGAGTGAGTTTCGATAGGACAGCTATTTTTAGTGATTCGAACTACAGATCCCGACGATTCGAGCTAACCGAGAAAATAGAGTATTCGAGTGACTCGAACTCGTTCGCGTCGGTTTTCTTTTTGCCACGCTTCGCGGTACTTCGTCGCGTTTCGTCGCGCCGGTCTGCGCTTCGTTATGCTTCGCCGCGCTCGGTCGGACTCGATTACGCTCAGTCGCGCTCCACGAGTTCTATCTCATGCCCGTCTTGGTCTTTGGTGAAGGCGTAGCGGTCGTCGCAGGAGTCGGGGTCGCGGTAGTCCTCGGCTTCGCGCTCCATCAACGTCTCCCACTCCTCGTGGAGATCGTCCGCGCGCACCGCGAGGTGGCCCCACGCGTCGCCCAGTTCGTACGACCGCCCGTCGTAGTTGTACGTGAGCTCGACCGCCATCGCCTCCGGCGCGGCGTCTTCGGGCTTCACGAAGTAGTTGGCGAACGTGTCCGACTCCCAACGTCCGGTATGCTGGTACTCGAACTTGCGCGTCCAGAAGCCGAGCGCCTCGTCGGCGTCCTCGACGCGAATCATGGTGTGGTCCAAACTCCAGCGCGCGCCGTGGTCGCGCTCTACAATTTCGATTTCGTGCCCGTCCGGGTCTTTCACGAAGGCGTAGCTCCCGCCGCAGGAGTCGGGGTCGCGGTAGTCCTCTACGCCCGCGTCCATCAGTTCCTCGTACGCGTCGTACACGTCCTCGACGCGTACGGCGATGTGACCCCACGCGTCGCCCAGTTCGTACGACCGCCCGTCGTGGTTGTAGGTGAGTTCGAGCACGGCACCTTCGTCGTGAACATCTTCCGGCGCGAGGAAGACGTTGGTGAACGTGTCAGCCTCCCAGCGACCCATCTCCTCGTAGTCGAGGTGGGTCCGGTACCAGTCGAGCGACTCGTCCAGATCCGCTACTCGCATCATGGTGTGGTCGAGTGTTCCGCTCATGCGTTCGAACCCACCCCCTCTGGCGAAGTAAGGCTACCGACCGCGGAAAACTCGTTATCGTATCGGTTCCGTCTCCTCGCTTTTCACATCGGGACTCGTTCGTTGGACGAACACTGTGACCACCCAGGAATCCGGAGTCGGAATGCAGGCGAGTGACATCCACCCACGATGTCAGTTGTGAATTTTCTCGCTCTGGAACTCGTATATGCCTCCTTGTTCACCGAGTCGAGCGGGTAGGGAGACACACGCTCCGTCCGCGTCTCGCTTGCACGGTTGAGAGCTTCGTGTACTAACCGAGGGTGTATCACACGTGGGCGTGTGCGAGGGAAAAATTGACGCCCTCACGGCCTCCCATAGATTGTGTAGCGTGGACGATTAGGCACGAGATGGACTGAATTCACACCTCCGGAGATTGAGACCGCTGTGGATTCCGTGTTAATCTGCACGACTTCTCGTTGGATAAAGAATCCCACCCATAAGAAGCAAGGGGTGAGTCACCCTGGACACGGTAGGTGGGGGTAGCTCACTGACTCCCTTTTATGGAGAATCAAGGAGAAAGCCCCGCCCTTCAGCCCGGGAGATGTCACGAAGCGTCTGATGCCGCCACTCCCGGTTCGTCAAACTCGAGTGCATCAGTGACTGCTTCGGGAAGCGCCGGGCGTGGTGCACCCTCGTGGCGCATTACCCGCTCGGATTTTCGAGTCTCCTCATAGACGGCCCGTGCGATGGGAACGCCCCGTAGGAAGTTATGTTCATACAGGATCTCAATACCGCGTTCAGTCGGCCCCCAGAACTTCGACGGGAGATCCCGCGTCGACGCATTCGGTTTGTGAACGTAGACGTCGATGATGCCTGCCTCTTGCAGCGTCTCGAGTTGGTCGAGGATAGCGGCCTCGTTCTTCGGGGACGAACGTGATGTGCTCGCTGCTGCTGCACAACTCGTGGAAGTCACGGATATCGACGACAAGGCGAAAACTGCAGAACTCGATGCGCTCGTCGAACGTGCCGAAAAGGCCGGCAATGACGTCACCGTTGACGCTCTCACTGACGAACTCGAGGAGCACGAAATCGAAGTTCCTTCATATAGCTGGGTGCATCTGAACGATTTCCGTCTCTTCGAACTACACTGGCGGTGTTACCCATGGACGACTGTGGATGCGTTACTCGACGCAACAGACGATCTCCCTGGATCGCCAAGACCGAGATGGGAACAATAGGGAAAGAATCTGAATAGAAGAGTACCGCCATCGACCGAGTAGTCATTCTGGTGACCAAGGGCATCGCAGAAACCGCCCCATTCCTCAGGTGGCATCAGATTTCGTCTCGCAGTAGCCTCACCCCCGGTGAAGCGCACCGCGCAGATCTGGCCAGTGGAACCACCACGCGACGAGCCAGAGCGTAACCGGGCCGAGAGGTAGTACCACCAACCCCACCTGCGCGACGCCGAATACGAATCCAAGCGCGAAACTCGCGTGGCTCGCGCCCGCCAACACGAGCAGTCCCGCCGTCACCCGTCTGTCTTCGAACCGCCCCGCGAACGCACTCGCAAGCGCGAAGAGATAACAGAGAACGCTCACCGGCCACGCGATGAGTCGTCCCGGCAGTCCTGACGTCAAGACGAACAGGTAGTCGGGGAGCGTCGTGACGTGCAGCGTCGTTGGGTCGAACAGTCCCCACGGAAAGACCAGCGTCGTCCCGCCGGGCGCGACGAGAATAGTCCACGGAACGATACCGAGCGCGAGGAGCGCGAGACGACGTCCCGAAAGGGCGAGCGGGGGAGAACGATCCGCGATTCTAGCAGGGCGACTCACTTTCGGAGTATCAGCCGAAGCACGTCTTCGTCCGCGAGAACGTGCTCCGTGCCGACCTGCTGTTCGTCGTGTTTCGCGCTCGGGCCGCTGACGCGCGCGAACCGGAATCGCTGTTCGAAGTCGCCGCCGATTTTCTCGCAGGCGTCCGCGACGGTGCTCCTCTCGGGGAGGACGAGCGGTTCGTCGTAATCCACGCCGCGTCCCGGCTTGTCCATGTAGATTCGCATTAGACCGAGTTCCGACCAGATCTTCTCCTTCAGCGCGTCGAGTCCCTTCTCCTCCTCGGCGCTGATGAATACCGCCTCGTCCGGGTCGATGTCGTGGCCGCGCAACCGTTCGCGGACGGTCTCGGCGTACTCGGGGTCGATGAGGTCGACTTTGTTCACCGCCACCATCGAGGGGATGTAGACGCGGTTGTCCATGATACCGTCGATGAGGCGGTCGATGTCCAGTTTCTCGCGCAGGGTCACGTCCGCGTTCACGTACCCGCGCTCGCGGAGCACCTCCTTGATGACGTTCTCGGATATCTCCTGTTCGACGCTGGAGGTGACCTTGATGCCGCCCATGCCTTTCTTCGAAATCGAGACGCTTGGCGGCTTCTCGTCCAGCCGAATCTTGTTCTCGTACAGCTCCTTGCTGAGGCGTTCGTACTGGTCGATCTCGAAGACCGAGAGGAGAAATACCGCGAGGTCGGCGGCGCGGACGACCGACAGCACCTCGCGTCCGCCGCCGCGCCCGTGAGCCGCCCCCTCGATGAGTCCCGGCACGTCGAGTAGTTGGATATTCGCGCCGCGATACTGCAACATCCCGGGATTCACGTCGAGCGTGGTGAACTCGTACGCGCCGACCTCGCTGTCGGCGGCGGTGAGCGCGTTCAGCAGGGTGGATTTCCCGACGCTCGGAAACCCGACGAACGCGACCGTCGCATCGCCGGTCTTCTCGACGGCGTAGCCGTGGCCGCCGCCCGCGGAGGACTGGTTCTCCAGCTTCTCTTTCTTCTCCGCGAGCTTCGCCTTCAGCCGACCGATGTGCGACTCGGTCGATTTGTTGTATGGCGTGTTGGAGATCTCCTCGCGGAGCGCTTCGATTTCCTCCTCCAGTCCCATTATGGACACGTCCGCCGTGACCGCCGAAAAACCTGTTCTTTCGAATCAGGGAATGGCATACATCACTTTCGACACGTTAATAGGTTGCGGCCAGCGAAGCCTTTACACGTAATGCCGGATCCCGCCCATCTCCGCGATAGCACGCAAATCGTCCTTCACCGCGACGTGCTCAACGGGATTCGGGCCGACCTCGAACGGGAGTTCGTACTCACCATCGTGCCGTTCGAGGACGAGTACCTCCGCATCATCGGCAGTCCGGTCGAGATCAAGGAAGCGAGCGAGTTCCTCGGACGCCACGGCGTGAGCCTGCCGTAATCCGGTTTGTCGGTCGAACCGCACTGTACGTTCGGCACGCTCGAAAAGAAAATCCTTAAAACTGCGGCGAGATTCCGTTTACCTATGGCTGATACAATCGAAGTCCTCGTACCCGGAGGGCAGGCCAACCCCGGCCCGCCGCTCGGACCGGAACTCGGCCCGACTGCGGTGAACGTGCAGGAAGTCGTCAACGAGATCAACGAGCAGACCGCCGCCTTCGACGGCACGGAAGTTCCCGTCACCGTCACCATCGAGGAGGACGGCAGTTTTGACCTCGAAATTGGTGTCCCGCCGACCGCGGCGCTCATCAAGGACGAGGCCGGGTTCGACACGGGAAGCGGCGAACCCCAGAAGGATTTCGTCGCCGACCTCTCCATCGACCAAGTGAAGAAGATCGCGGAACAGAAACGTCCCGACCTCCTCGCCTACGACACGAAGAACGCGGCGAAGGAAGTCGTCGGGACGTGCACCTCGCTCGGCGTCACCATCGAGGGGAAGAATCCCCGCGAGTTCAAAGAACAGATCGACGCGGGCGAGTACGACGACGCTCTCGCCGTCTAATCCGGGTCTCTCCTTTCGCTACAACGTGAGCAACAGTAGTGCGGTGTAGCCCGCCGCACCGAGTGCGAACGCCCAGAAGCGGCTTTCGCGCTCTTCGGGGAGTTCCTCTTTGATGACGTTCAGGACGATGCTCCCCGCCAGAAACGCGAATAACGTGTTCACGGCCGGTTCGTTAATGTGCGTCGTGCTACCGACCATCCAACCGACGACGACGGCTGCTGCTAGCAACCAGCGACCGAATCGGTCGTAGATGTTCTCGTGATGTTCCCGAAGCCCGTAGTCGTTGACGACGAAGTGCAGTCCCATCGCGGCGGCGAAGAACGCGAGGCTCGCCAGCCCGGTCTCTTCCCGATGGACGAGCAGATAGCCGATGAGCGCGTTGTACGCGGTGAACGAGCCGATGTGAATCCAGAACACCCAGATACCCATCCCGCCGCGACCCTCGTCGCGTCCGAACGCCCGCGCGAATCGTTCCAGTCCGTAGAACAGCGCGAACCCGATGAGCGCGACGAGATACACGTGGCGTTCGAGGAATCGGGCCAGAAACACCACCCCTTCGAGAACCGTCTTCCCCTCGCTTAGCTCCGGCAGGATGTGGACAAAGACGTACGCGACCGACGCGCCCCCAGCCATCGAGAGCCAGTAACTTCGCGGAATCACCTGAAACGACCGCACTCTCCCCGCGAAGACGTGGACGGTGGCGAGCGCGAGCGCCAACACACCCGGGAGTAGCGTCATTGCTTTCCTGCGTCGATTCGTCGCCGTAACTGAAACCGGTATCGGCCTGCGATGGAGTGCGACGCGGTGACGCCGCGGGACGCGGGATGGTTCGACGGGTTTAAGTTGCGCATGCATCAATTTCAGGTGAGACAGGCATCACCTGTTTCACTGACCCGTAGGAGCATTCCTGCGTACTACGGAGGTGAACGATGGCAGATAATGAGATAGAGCAAGCAGTCTCTCGCGCACTCGAGGACTCCCCACAGCGGAATTTCCGCGAAACGGTAGACCTCGCGATCAACTTGCGCGACCTCGATTTAAACGATCCGTCGAATCGTGTGGACGAGAGCGTCGTGCTCCCGTCCGGAACCGGCCAGGACACCACTATCGTCGTGTTCGCGGAGGGCGAAACCGCTCTCCGCGCCGAGGACGTCGCGGACGACGTCCTCGGCGGTGACGAACTGGAAGACTTGGGCGACGACAGCGACGCGGCGAAAGACCTCGCCGACGACACGAACTTCTTCATCGCCGAAGCGTCGATGATGCAAGACATCGGTCGATACCTCGGTACCGTGCTCGGTCCGCGCGGAAAGATGCCGACGCCGCTTCAGCCCGACGACGACGTGGTCGAGACCGTCAACCGGATGAAAAACACGGTTCAGATTCGCAGTGGCGACCGACGCACGTTTCACACGCGCGTCGGCGCGGAAGATATGACCGCGGAGGACATCGCCGAGAACATCGACGTTATCCTCCGCCGTCTCCACTCGAATCTGGAGAAAGGTCCGCTCAACGTCGACACCGTCTACGTGAAGACGACGATGGGACCGTCCGTGGAGGTGGCCTAACATGTCCGCAGAAGCAGAACGGAAGACCGAGACGATTCCGGAGTGGAAGCGCGAGGAAGTCGCCGAGCTGACCGACTTCATCGACGACTACAACAGCGTCGGCGTCGTCAACATCACCGGCATTCCGAGCAAACAGCTCCAGAACATGCGCCGCAGCCTCCACGGCAGCGCGGAACTCCGCGTCAGCCGTAACACGCTGGTTCGGCGCGCGCTCTCGGAGGTCGGCGATGGCTTTGAAGACTTGGAAGAGCACGTCACCGGCCAGATCGGTCTCATCGGAACGAACGACAACCCGTTCGGTCTGTACCGCGAACTGGAGGCCTCAAAGAGCCCCGCCCCCATCTCGGCGGGCGAGGTCGCCCCGAACGAAATCACCATCCCAGAAGGTGACACGGGCGTCGACCCCGGACCGTTCGTGGGCGAACTCCAGCAGGCCGGTGCCGCCGCACGCATCATGGACGGCTCCATCCACGTGACCGAGGACAGCCTCGTCGCGGAGGAAGGAGACGAGGTCTCGGAGGAGCTCGCGAACGTTCTCTCCGAACTCGGCATGGAGCCGAAGGAGGTCGGTCTCGACCTGCGCGCCGTCTACTCCGACGGAGTCATGTTCGAGTCGGACGAGCTCGCCATCGACGTGGACGAGTACCGCGCGGACATCGAGCGGGCGGCGGCCTTCGGTCGCAACCTCTCGGTCAACGCGGTGTTCCCGACCGACCAGACCGTACCCCTGCTCGTCTCGAAGGCGACCGGCGAGGCCAAGAGCCTCGGACTACAGGCCGCCATCGAGAGTCCGGACTTAGCGTCGGATCTCGTGAGCAAGGCGGACGCACAGGTGCGGACGCTGGCTGCCCAAATCGACGACGAGGACGCACTGCCCGAGGAGCTTCGCGGCATCGAAGCGCCTGCCGCGGGCGGTGCGACTGAGGAAGAGGAATCGACTGACGAAGAAACTGAAGCCGAGCCTGAAGACGAAGACGACGAAGACGACGATGACGACGCGGCCGGAGAAGGTCTCGGCGCTATGTTCGGATAACAACAATGGAATACGTTTACGCTGCACTCATCCTGAACGAATCGGGCGAAGAAATCAACGAAGAGAACCTCACCAACGTCCTCGACGCTGCCGGCGTTGATGTCGAGGAGTCCCGCATCAAGGCGCTCGTCGCCGCGCTGGACGATGTCGACATCGACGAGGCCGTCGAACAGGCCGCCGCCGTCCCTGCCGGTGGGGCCGCCGCTGGCGGTACCGCGGGTGGTGCCGAGGAAGGCGGAGAGGAAGCCGCCGAAGAGGAGGAAGCCGCCGAAGAAGAAGAGGACGAAGACGAAGAAGACGAGGCCAGCGGCGAAGGTCTCGGTGAACTCTTCGGCTAAGCGACGACACCGAATCGAACTTTCTTTCGCGCCGATTCCGCGGAGCGACGGCTGTCGTCTCCCGAGCGATGTCCAACGTTTAAGTAGGAAAACGGAACCACTCCGCCTCGATGGAGGTGTTCGGAACGCGGTTGGTGATGGCTCCCACGACGGCGACGGCACTCGCGTTCGTCTTCGGCGGCGTTGCGCTCGGGACGGTGAACGGACTGACGTCGGGTATCCACGTCAACAACCTCGCGCTGTTGCTCGCGTCGGTGGCTCCCGCGGTGCCCGGCCCGCCAAAACTCGTCGGCGCGGCGATGCTGGCCGCCGGGGTCGTTCACTCATTTCTCGACGTGATTCCGTCCCTCGCGCTCGGCGTTCCCGACCCCGCGATGGCGGCGACGGCACTTCCCGGCCACCGTCTCGTCATCGAAGGCCAAGGGCGGGAGGCGATACGACTCTCCGCACTGGGCAGCGGTCTCGCGGTCGCGTTCGCGGTGCCGCTCGCGGTTCCGGTGACCGTGGCGATGACCACGGCGTATCCGCTCGTCCGAGCGCGACTCCCACTCCTGCTCGTCACCGTCGCGGAACTGCTCGTCGTCACGGAGCCGACGAGGGGGAAAGTCGGCGGTGTCGTCGCCTTCTGCGCGAGTTCGATTCTCGGTATCCTCACGCTCGACCTGACGATCTTACACGTGAGCATCGCGGTCGCCGGTGTCGTCGGGTTCGTGCTCGTGCTCGTACTTGGCGACACCTACCTCCGGACGGTTGGTCGGATAGACTACCGGCTGCTGTCGCTGGTTGTGCTCGCACTGCTGGTCGCGGCGTCGTTCCTGTTCGCAGGAGTCGTGGGTGTCGGAATCTTCCTCGTCAGCACCGCACTTGGGCTGTTCCCCCCCGCGGGTCGACTGTCGGCGCGTCCACTTGATGGGGGTGTTGATGGGACCGCTCGCCCTCGGCGGGTGACCGTGAGCCGTTGCAACTCGGAGGATGAGTTTCCGTTCATTCTCGGGGATGAGCGTACGTGTCGGTCGTTCCACTCGATTCAATCGAAACACCTCCTAACTCATTAAATAGATACATGACTTCCCTCGAAAGGGTACAATGACCGACCAGCCGTCCTGTCCACCTCCGGAGTCCCTATCGGAACTACAGCAATTTTCCACCGAGGACTTTCGCGCCATCGAGGAGTATCACTATCAAGACGAGCTCTCGCCGAAGCGCATCATCCAATCGATAGCTCGTCTCGCGGTTCCCAAAGTCGAATGGCGAGGGCCGTCGAACGCGAACAGCCTGCGGGATTTCTGGTACAATCCCGTGAAACCAATCCTCGAACGGGCGTTCCCCGAAAAACTCGCCAATCCGGAGTTCAATTTCGGGCGGCGAATGAGCCGTATCTCAGCGAAGCGCTGAGCGAGATGGTCAAGAACGGCGAATTCACCTACAGCGACCTGAACATCATCGACGCCAGCCGCGAGCGCGCGCTAGCGGACGCCGAGAGCGTCGAAGCGGACAAGATCCTGTTCGTCGAGAAGGATTCGGCGTACTTGAAGGTAAAACCGCTCGCCGACCGGTACGAGCTATCGGTCGTCTCCGGAAGCGGCTGGCAGGCGACCGCGCTCATCGAGGATTTAGCGCGCGAACTCGACAGCGACACCGAGTACACGCTGTACCTGCTCACCGATTACGACCCGACGGGGTTTGAGATCGCCGAGGACTTCGCATCGCGCTCGGAACAACTCGGCGTCTCGCTCGACGAGGTGCGTCGAATCGAAATCAATCCCGAGCACCTCTCGGACGGCCAACTCGAAACCCAGCGATTTACGCCGCCGGCACAGAGCGAGGCAGATCGCGAATGGCTCGAAACGCACGGTATCGAGGGAACCTACGGAATCGAACTTGAGGCCATCGGCGAAGATCTTCAATCGAAGGGCGAAGCCTTGCAACGACTCGTCGTCGACGAAATCGGCGACGAAATCGACGAGCACGAGCGCCGCAAACGAACCCTTCAGCAGGCTGTGAACGAGATTCCCGAGCAGGCGACGAACAGCATCGTCGAGTCGATAGTCGGCGACCTGCGGCGTGAGCTCGTCTCGCGCGGACGAGAGATGTATCTCGACGCCCCCGGCGTTCACGAAAATGGTATCGACGACGAGACGGGCGTGTGACGTCTTGACGTCGATGAATTCGATTCGGAGGGGGCCGTCGACCGCTCCCCCGAACTCCCCGCATTACCCGCGGCGGGCGACCTTCACGAGTCGGCTGTCGGTGACGACGAGTGGGACATCACCAACAGGGAGAGTGCGTCGCAGGACGTTCGACAGCAACTCCGCGAAGCGATGGAAGACGGTGAGATCGATATCGTCGATCTCCTCAACCTCGACGACGGGAACGCGGATGACGGCGAGACATACGGATAACCGCAATCGTGTTGATCGGTCAAGGCGTATCGAGGTTCGCCCACGCTTCGTCCACGAACGCCCCCGTCTCGGCGACGATGTCGTCCCACGCCTCGTCGTCGGGAGCCATGCCGACGAGACGTGCTATCTTCATGATGCTGACGTGGTAGACCGTCTGTCGTCCCGGTTCTTCCTCCCAGACGACGACGTTGCAGGGGAAGAGCGCGCCGATTCGGTGGTCGCTCGCGTCCAGCGCTCGATTCGCCATCGCGGGGTTGCACGCGCCGAGGACGTGGTAATCGTCCCGGTCGGCGTCGATCTTCTCGGCGAGGAGTGCAGAAGGGGAGAACTCGGTCGCGACGCCGAATCCGGCGTCCACAAACGCTTCGCGGACGTGTTCGACGGCTTCTTCGTGTTCCATCGCGAGCGTCGCGCGTTTTTCGCCGATATCCTCTCCGTCGAGATTCGACGGGTCGATAGCGAGGCTCATACGTAACTCACTCTTCCGGTCGAGTAAAAATACCACGTCTAGTCGAACGCCACAATCACTGCTGTCCCATCACTTCGAGGCAGCGACCGACGAACGTGTTCTGTACCGCGAACACCTCGCCGTCGAGCGCGACCGCGGTGCTGAATCTCTCGCCGTGGACGAAGTGCATCTCCACCGCGTCCTCGAAGCATCTGATGGTGCAATTCAGCGATCCGTGGACGTAGAGGTCTTCCTGGTGGGATTTCTCGATCGCTTCGAGGCGCATATCTCGGAGAACGTTCGCGCGTTCCGCTCGTCGTAGGCGTCGGCGACGTCGTCGCAGACGAACAACACGTCCCAATCGCTGTCGTCGTAGTAAAGGACGCTTCGGAGGTGCTCACCGACCTGTTCTCGTAAGAACGCGACGAGTTCTTTCGATTCCGAGGCAGTTTCCTTCATGTTCTCTCCCGTCCTCTTCTCGCGGCGATATCTTCGATCTTACCACGATTATTTTAGATGAAAATTAGACAGTTAGCGACCGAACGACGCGCTCTTGCAACGATTCCCGTATCCGATGGCTGGCTTCGGCGTCCGTGATGACTTCGACGACTTGTGTTCCCGGCGCGTCGAGGGACGTCCGAAAACGTTCCCGAAACGCGGGGAGCGTGTCCACGCGCTCGAAGTCGAACCCGTAGAGGTCGCCCGTCGGCTCGAAATCGAGTCCATGTGGCGTCCGGAACTGCCCGGTGAAGGGCGGATCGAACGATTCGATGGGGAGCATGTGGAAGATACCGCCGCCGTCGTTGTTTATCTCCACGATGGTCGCGTCCACTCCGCAGCGTCCGAGCGCGAGCAAGCCGTTCATGTCGTGGTAGTACGCGATGTCGCCGGTCACGAGCACCAGCGGGTCGTCGGTCGCGCTCCCGGCCCCGAGCGCCGTGCTGACGATGCCGTCGATACCGCTCGCACCGCGGTTCCCGAGCACCGTCACGTCGGCGGGACGCGGTTCGCCGAACCGGTCTACGTCGCGGACGGGCATGCTGTTCGAGACGAACAGCGTCGTGGGGTCGGGGACGAGTTCCGCGACTGAAGCGAGAACGCCGCCCTCGAAGTGCTCATCCGTCTCAGCGACCGCGCTCCAGTGGCGCGTCTCCGCACGGTCGAAGCGCTTCCTCCACTCCTCGCCGTCGGTCGCGTCGACCGTCTCCGCGAGTCGCTCCGCGAACCGGGTCGGGTCGGCCACCACGAGGTCGGTCGCGGTGAACGACGCCTCGCGCCACCCGCCCGCGGAATCGACGAGGTACTGTCGGGCGTCGGTTCGTTCGAGGTACCGCCGGAGCACCTTCGAAGTCGGCGACGCGCCGAAGCGGAGCACGACCTCCGGGTCTGGCCAGTCGTCGGTCACGTCCGGGACGAGGTACGAATCGTAGCCGCCGCCGACCGGCCGGTCGTGGCCGAACCGGTGGCCCGACAGGGGGTCTGCGAGTATCGGAAATCCGGTCGCGTCGGCCAACGCCGCCAGCGCGTCGCGGGCAGGAGTCAGTGCGTCGGCGGGGCCGACGACGAGCAGGCCGCGCTCCGCGTCGGCGACCCTGTCGGCGATTCCGCCGAGCGACGAGGCGTCGAGTTCCGGAACTCCCTGCGACACCCGAACGAAGGAATCGTCGCGTCCCTCGCCCGCGAGGGGGTGGTGTTCGGCGAACTCCTCGGGTACGTCGCCCGGCACCTCCGTCGGTTCGAGCGGTTTCCGGAACGGAAAGTTGAGGTGCACCGGCCCCGGCGGTGCACCGGTGGCCGAACCGACCGCTCGCGCCGCCGCCGTGCGGAGGGAGCGAAGTTTCCGCGCTTCGGCCTCGGGTTCGGCGAGGTCGGCGTACCAGCGAACCGCGTCGCCGAAAAGTTTCTCCTGGTCGACCGTCTGATTCGCGCCGCTGTCCCGGAGTTCCGGCGGGCGATCCGCGGTGAGGACGAGCATCGGTACGCGCGCCCTGTCGGCCTCGATGACGGCCGGATGGAAGTTCGCCGCCGCCGTCCCCGACGTGCAGACGACGGGCGTCGGCGTCCCGGTGCGTTTCGCCCGACCGAGCGCGAAAAAGGCCGCCGACCGCTCGTCCAGATGCGAGAACACCTCGATATCGTCGTGCGTCGCGAACGCGACCGTCAGCGGCGTCGAGCGACTGCCCGGTGCGAGACAGACGGCATCGACGCCCCCCGCGGCTAGCTCGTCCACGAACGTCTCGGCCCACAGGGTATTTCGGTTCGGGTGGCTCATTCAAGTTCGTTCAGAATCGGCAGGAACTTCAACTGCACCTCTTCCCACTCGGCGCTCGGGTCGCTGTCGGCGACGATTCCGTTTCCGGCGAACAGCGTCGCGCGCTCGTCCGTGACGACGCCCGAGCGAATTCCGACCGCGAACTCGCCGTCCCCGTCGGCGTCGAACCAGCCGACCGGCGAGGCGTACCAGCCGCGGTCGAAGCTCTCCGTCTCCCGAATCGTTCGCATGGCTTCGTCCGGCGGGAGGCCGCCGACGGCGGGGGTCGGATGGAGCGCCTCGACCACCGAGAGGACGTGTTCGTCGTCGTCGAGTTCCGCCGATATCGGCGTCTGGAGGTGTTGGATGTTCGAGAGTCGCTTGCGCTGTCTGTCGCCGACGACCACCGACGAGGCGAGCGGTTCGAGTCCCTCTCGAATCGTTTCGGTGACGATGTCGTGTTCTTCGCGCACCTTCTCGCTTTCGGCCAGTTCCGCGGCGAGTCGGTCGTCCTCCTCGGGCGTCTCGCCCCGAGCGACCGACCCGGCGAGCGCTTCCGTCTCGACGGTCTGTCCGCGAAGCGAGACGAGTCGCTCGGGTGGCGCGCCGAAGAAGCCACCACCCTCTGCGGGCTCGACGAGGAATCGATAGCACTCGGGATACGACGTTCGGAGCCGTTCGAGGGTGTCTGGAACGGAGACGGGTTCGGTCAGTTCTACGTCGAGTGCCGTTGCGAGTACAACCTTCCGGAGCGTCCCGTCGTGGATCTGGTCGGTCGCTCGTCGAACTTGCTCGCACCACTCATCGCGCGACGTCGCGTGGCGCGTCGTCTCGACGCCCGGCGGGTCGGCGGTGGGGCGCATCTTCGGGAGCGTCTCCATCTCGGCGCGCGCCTCCGACAGCATCTCCTTCACGGAGGGCGGCGACGCATCGCGCGCCGAGACGGTGAGCCGCGTATCGCTTTCCGTTCGCGTCAGTTGGACGCGTGGGAGGACGAACTCCGCGCCGGGAAAATCGTCCCATGGCGGACTGGCGTTGTGTTCGGCGTGAAACGAGAACCCGCCGAAGAGTCGCGGACGGGTCGCTTTCGGGGTGCCGTCGCCGTCGTCGGGCGCGAAATCGTTCTTGTCGACGGAGGCGAAAAGATCGCTCGCGCGCTCGCGGACTTCGTCGAACCGACCCTGATCGTCGGCGGTGATGCGTGCGACCGCGCCGCTCGCGGCGATTTCGAGACCGTCCGGAGTAGTCCAGTAGATTCGCGGTGCCGGCCGCCCGGCGAGAAACGAGCGAAACGAAACGTCGGATATTCGGCAGGTACGGGTTACGAGCGTGGAACCCGCCGACAGTTGACCGTCGCGGTGCGGTGGCATTGCGATACAGTTCGGAAGCGATGACCCTTCAGCCTAACTATATCGCTCCTCGTTCCACGGGTTTGCGGTGTTGGAATAACCCCGTTTCTCCCAGTATCCCCGCTTCGGCTCCGTGAGAAATTTGACGCTGTTCACCCACTTCGCCCCTTTGTAGGCGTACTTGTGCGGCGTAACCACGCGAAGCGGCCCACCGTGTTCGGGCGGGAGCGGATCGCCGTCGTACGCCCACGCGAGGAGGACTTCGTCGCGCATACACTCGGAAAGCGGGAGATTCGTCGTGTAGTCGTCGAGGGCCGAGAACATGACGTGGACGGCCTCGTCTTTCACGCCCGCCCGTTCCGTGAAGGTCGGGAAGGTGACGCCCGTGAACTCGCAACCGAACTTACTCCAGCCGGTGACGCAGTGGAAATCCTGTCGCTGCGTCTCGCTCGGTAGGTCGCGGAACTCGTCCCACGATAGCGCGAGTTCGTTCTCGACCGCGCCCGTGACCGAAAACTCCCATGTCTCCGGATTCCAGTCGGGCGTTCCGCTCTTCGAGAGGACGGGAAATTTGCTCGTCTCGCGCTGTCCCGGCGGCAGTCGCTCGCCGTCGAACTCCCGATGGAGGTTCGTCACGTCCCTAACGCGCATGGTCGAACACTGGGGGCGGGGACACGTAGGGGTATCGACTGCGGCCGGAGACCCCGAGGGCGGTTGGCGATGCGTGAAACGACGTCTTACCGCCAAGTAATCGTCGTATCGCGCTCCATCGCAACTGCACTTGGGAGTAGCAACTGAATAACAAAGGACGGCGCCGACGCTATCGGTTGACGCATGTCCGAAACAGAGCAACGAATGAAAATGCGGGAGAGCCCGACGATGGGTGCGGCACAAGAGTCCACGACCGACATCGCGATACTTGCGTCTGCCGCGTCCGTCCTCCTCTCGTGGCACCAGTTCTTCCTCAGGGGGAACCGCCGGCGCGGCCTGTTCATCGGCCTCTGGCCGCCGACCATCCTCGCGTTCGCCAGCTACTTCAACCAAAAGCGGATGGAACAGCGCCTCGACTCACTGAAACCGAGCAGCATCATCGACTCGCTCGACCAGATGTTCGGTAACCGATGACGACCAACAGGTAACTTTCACTTTCTTCGGTGTCGAACCCGGTGACTCCTTCACGAATGTGAGCGGAGCGCCGATATTCTGAGAAATAAATTTTTGAAATGACGATTTCTTGTTCGTGACCGCCGTATTATCTACCCGTCAGACTTAAGAACACCCCTCTCGAAGCCTGCAACGTTCCAATGCCAAAGGTAGAGATCACCGTACCGGAGCACCTCGAAATGCAGATCGCCCAGTTGGTTGACCAAGGGGAGTTCGTCAACCGTGAAGAGGCCATCGAGGACTTGCTCGCCACCGGTCTCAAGGCATACAAGACGAGTGGACCGATGGACGACGAGCGCGAGCCGGGTCTCGAAGACGAGGGGATGATGGGGCACGAAGACGAGTACGTCTTCTAACGTTACTTCGTCCGTGTGCGAACCGTTCTCAGAAACCCTTAAACCGAATAGATACTAATCCGCGGACATGCACAAAGACGATCTTCTCGAACTTCACGAACAGATGGTGACCATCATGGAGTACTTCAGGGAGCAGGAGGACGTTCCCAACGACGCGTTCGACGCGTACGACCAACTTGACGTCGACCCGTCGCACGTCCACAAATCGAAAAGCGAGCACAAACACGCCGTCTTCGTGCTCGGCAACTCGCTGGCGACCGTGATGAGCGAAGACGAGTTCAGCGAGGCCGGTCGAATCGGCAAGCGCATGGAAGAACTCGCCGACGACGCCGAGGGCAAAATCTGAAGTTCGTCTGACGGACGTATTATGCCAAGCCGAAAGTATTTGAGGGGAATACCGTTTTGACGTAACTATGAATGCGCGCACGGACGAGAAGATAACCGAGTGGGATTCTCGCCCATTCTCCGGCGGCTTCGACGCACTCCGCGACCTCGCCGACGCCGAATTCTCCGGCGTCGTTCAGGCTGGCGGCGCACGGTTGTTCATGTTGAACGGTCGCGTCGTCGGCGTGTTCGGCGGCGAACTCGACGATTTCGAGAGTGCGGACGGAACCGTGTTCGAAGCCCCACACCCCTCCCTTCCGCTGTTGTTCAGCATGCGAGAGCGGGGCGGGAAGACGCAGGCGAAATACTACACCAACGACACGCCGCTCGCCGAGGCGAGCGACACGCTCGCGGGGAAGAACTTCACGGGCTACATCGAACTCAGCGAGAACGTCCTGAGCGGCGATTACTACGTCGTCTACCACGCAGGTCGGTCGATGAGCGTCGCCTACGTCGGCGAGAGCGAACAGCTCGTCAGCGGCGACGAGGCGTTCAAGCGCGCGAACGACGAGGTGGGAATCTACGAAGTCGTCGCCGCGGACGTGGACGTTATCGATATCCCGGAACCGGAGACCCCGGACGAGACGCCGGCGGCCGTGCCCGACCCTGAGCCGGAGGAGTTGGAGCCCGAATCGGAGTCCGAACCGGAACGACCGTCGGAACCCGAGCCGGAACGGCCACCGGAGTCGAAATCGGAACCGGAGACGACGACCGCCGAATCCTCAGAACCGACCGCGACGACGCCGGAGACGGAGCAGACGCCCCGTCAGCCCACGCAGGAGCCGACCCAACGCCCGCCTCGGCAGGCGGCCTCGGAGGCGAGCCAGCAATCGGGAGAACAGCCGACCGCTCCCGAAGCCGAGACGAACGAGGGCGCGTCCGACCCGCTCTCCGACGAGAAACAGTGGCGCGAGACGTCGACGATTCCGTCGCTCGACCCGGACAAGAGCAGCACGTCCAAGTCGCGCGAGTCGGGCGTCAAGCAGCGCCGGACGACGCGACGCCCGCCGCAGCAACAGTCGAAAGCTCGCGCCGCGTCGAAGCGAACGAAGGAACTCGAAACCGAACTGGCCTCGCGCGCGGAGCGGATGGAAGTGCTCCAAACAAAGCTGTCGGACGCGGAAGCGGAGCGCGACGAACTTCGGCAGGAACGCGACCGACTTCAGGGCGAGGTCGAACGGCTTCGGAACAAACTTGAAACGGTTCGAGAGAGCACCCCCGGCGCTGTCGCGGAACGACAGCTCACGCCCGAGCAGGCGTTCGCGGGGACGAACCTGTTCGTCCGCTACGGCTCGAAGGGGAAGGGAACGTTGACCGACGCGGCGGCGGGCGAAATCGACCGGGAGGCGGTCGAGTCAAACCTGAAACTCGAACACCACACGCAGTTCGAGTCCGACGGCATCGCGGTCGAGGGACGCGAGTACGAGGAGTTCCTCCGCGATTCGATGGAGTTCCAGTTCGTCTCGTGGCTGGTCACCGATCTGCTGTACGAGATCCTGGAGACGGGCCACCAGCGCGGGATGAAAGACCTCTTCGAGGCGATCCAGGAGATCGACCGGGCCGAACTCCACGGGGCGGTGAACGCGGCGAGCGAGGAGGGCGAGGAATGGGAGCTGTCGTTCGACGTTATCCTGCGCGATAGGATGGGCAACCCCCTCGTCGTGGCGAATATCAACGACTCGCGCGACCCGGCGACCGGCGAGATGATGGGATCGCTGGTGGACGCTTCGACCGACGTCGCCGCCGCGAACGACGAACTCAGCGCGGCGTTTCAGGTCACGAACAGCTTCTTCGAACCCGCCGCGCTGGAGACGACGGAGAACGCGACTAGCGGCGGGTTGCTGAGGCGGGAAAAAAGGGAGAGTTTCGTCAAGCTATCTCGCAAGCGTGGATACCATCTCTGTTTGGTCGAATCGCGCAACGGGCAGTTCTATCTGACCGTTCCAGAACTTTAGCTCTCGGCTTCGGGCTTCTCGCCGATCTTCATCGTGTCGAGTTTGTCCGTGATCTCGGTGAGTTTCTCGTCGAGTTCCGCGACGAACTCCTCGGTTCGATCGGTCGTTATCGCGCCTTGGTTGGAGGGCGAGATAAGATTCTCTTCTTCGAGGACGCGGAGGGAGTACCGAACTTTGTGGTGCGGGTATCCCGTCTCGTTCGACATCTTCACGATGCCGATGGGTTCGTTCTCGATGACCATTTTCAGGACCTGCAAATGGCGTTCTAGCATATCGACTTCCTTCTCAAGTCGGTCTATCATGGCATGTGTTAACTTGTCTTTGAACCTTTTAAAGATTGTTGTCGCGCCGCGAGGAGAACCGTCGGGAGTGGATTTCTAATGAGACAAGTTAACACTTGCGGCTCTTGCGCAACGGTGCCCACAGACGTGCTGATATTTGTGCAATTCGAACCGGATTGTGTGCTCGATCGTGCGTCTCGTCGCTCGTCGGAGCGCTCTCGCACCTCCTTTCCGTCTTCTTTCTCAACTGTCGTCAGATAGATGGCAAGCAACGTGAACCCGATTCCCGTGGCCTTCCGCGCCGTGAGCGGTTCGTCTAGAAACGCGATGCCGAGTATCGAACTCATGGCGATGAGCAGGCCGAAGATGGGGACGACGACGCTCACCGGGCCGGACGCCAGCGCGCGATAGTACGCGAGGATACCGACGGCGAGAAAGACGCCGGCGAGGTACATGTAGGGTGCTTTGTCGCTCGTGAGATACGGCACGATCTGCTCGCCTTCGTACACCGTAATGACGAGCGCCGCGACGACGAGCATCCCGTTCGCCACCAGCGCGGCCACGGTGTCCGGAATCTCCTGCGTGGCGATACTGACGAGCGGCGGCAATGCCGTGTAGCCGACGAGGGCGACGATAGCCCACCCGACGTAGTTCATGCGGGACGTTTTCGCGTCAGGGGTGAGAGGCGTTTCGAAAGCGGAAGGAAGCGAACCATCGAACCCGTCACGCTTTTGCCCCACCCCTCCGTCCACCCGGCCATGAAGAAATCCCTGATGGACATCCTCTGTTGTCCGCTGGACAAGCAGGAACTCGACCTCGACGTGCAACGGGAAGAGGACGGAGAAGTCCTGCAAGGAACGCTCACCTGCACGGAATGCGGCGAACGCTACCCCATCGAAGACGGCATTCCGAACCTCCTCCCGCCGGACATGCGGGAAGCCTGAACGTTTTTGTACTCTACAGCGAAGGGTGTACCGTGCCGAGGACGCTACCGATCCACATCAACCGCGACGGCCTTCACGACATCGAGGTAGCTCAGTCGTTCGAGGCCGACGACTCGTTCACCGTCGCGCTGGAAAATCACGGCGCGCCGGTTCACGCGTACGTCCACTTGGACGACGACCTCTCCCGGGTCGCGTCGCTGGAGGCGACGAATCACTATGTCGAAGACGGTTCGACGCGGAACGTGACCGTCACGGTTCACGACGCCCCCGCCAGCGGAAAACTTAAAATCGCCACGGGGTACGGTGCGGAGACCGCCTACGTGGACGTAGATGTCACGGAACCCGACGAGCGAAGCGACTCGGTTCAGGTCGACGAATCGCTCTCGAAGCCGAAGCGCCGTCCCGCCGACCCCGAACCGGAGCCGTCGGAGCTGACGAAGAACCTCCCACTACTCGTTCTCGGCGGACTCGCACTCGTTCTCGTGATCGGCGTCGGAGCCATCGTCGACGGCGTCGTCGCGGTGTTTGGCGCGCTGGTCGTGTTGGTCGGGCTGGGCGCGGCGGCGTATTTCCTCACTCGGTAGCTCCGTCACCCGATAATCGCATCGCTTTTTTGCGTTCTATGCGTGCTGGTCGGTAATGTCACTCGCAGCAGCGACCCGCGAGGCGGTTCGGCGACGACCGTTCCTCCACGCCGCGCTCCGTGCGGGCGTGGTGAACTACACCGCCGCCGCCCGGTATCTTGCGGACGAGGTCGGCGACGACACCGACGCTATTTCGACAGCGCTGAACCGGTTCGCCGACGAGATGCCCGACTACCGCACCGACGCGCGGGACGCTCGCGTTGCCATGCGAAGCGGACTCGGCGAGTCGGACGACGACCCACTGCTCGTCGTCGGCGACACCGGGTTCTCGCCCGATTCCGGGTCGCTCACGGCGGTCGTGGTGACGGGCGACGTGGACGCGGTGGCGCTCTCGCAAGCCATCGCGTGTCTCACCACGACGGGGGTCGACGTCGTCGCCGCCGCCGTCGCCGAATCGCTCGTCGTGGTCGTCGAGCGCCGCGACGGTGCGAACGCGGTGCGCGCGGTCGAAGACGCGCTCGATTCGGTGCCCGAACTCGGCGGACGGTGACGCTTCCGACGGTTTAAAACGGGTTCTGATACTACCCTTTCCCATGACACTCTCCGTAACGAACACGCTCACGGGGGAGCGGGAACCGTTCGAACCGAGCGACCCCGATTCCGTGCTCCTCTACTACTGCGGGCTGACCGTCTCGGACTACGCGCACCTCGGTCACGCGCGCGGCTGGGTGCACACGGACGTGATGCACCGGTGGCTGGAGCACATCGGCTACCACGTGCGCCATGTCGAGAACTTCACCGACGTGAACGAGAAAATCGCGGCGCGGGTCGGTGAAGACGACCTCGGCGAGGACGAGGGCGAGATCGCTCGCACCTTCATCACGCAGGTCATCCGCGACATGCGCGACCTGAACCTCCGACGGGCGGACGTGTATCCCCGGGTCAGCGAGCACGTCCCGGAGATAATCGGCCTCATCGAGACGTTGGTCGAGAAGGGGTACGCCTACGAGGCGAACGGCTCCGTCTACTTCGACGTGACGACGTTCGACGACTACGGCAAGCTCTCGAACCAGCGCGTCGAGGAGATGGAATCGCAGGGAGAAGAGGAGGAACGAAGCGACAAGCGCCACCCCGCCGACTTCGCGCTCTGGAAGGCGAACGGGGTGAGCGAAAGTACCATCGAAGAACACCGCGACCCGGACACCGACTACACGGTTTCGCACCCCTCCGGCCAGACGTGGGAGTCGCCGTGGAGCGAGGGACGACCAGGGTGGCACATCGAGTGCTCGGCGATGAGCATGAAACATCTCGGCGAGACCATCGACATTCATGTCGGCGGGCAAGACCTCGTCTTTCCCCATCACGAGAACGAGGTGGCCCAGAGCGAGGCGGCGACCGGTCACCGGTTCGCCCGCTACTGGCTCCACGTTCGCCTGCTCGAAACCGAGGGCGAGAAGATGAGTTCCAGCCTCCAGAACTTCTTCACCGTCAGGGATGCGGTGGCTGAACTCGGCGCGAACGCGGTTCGGATGTTCCTCCTCTCCACGTCGTACGCCAACCCCCAGACGTACAGCGACGAGACGGTGAGCGAGGCGGTCGACCGGTGGGAGCGACTTTCGGGGGGGTACGACCGCGCGGTGGAGGCGCTCGACAGTCCGGACGCCCGGACGAAAGTCGCGGACGACGACCTGTGCGGAGCGGTCGAGGACGCGCGCTCCGACTTCGAGAGCGCGATGAACGACGACTTCAACACCCGGCGCGCGCTGGCGGCCTTGCTCGACCTCGTGACCGCGGTCAACCGTCACGTCGACGACCACGAGGAGTACGACTACGAGGGACTCAGACGAGCGGTCGAGACGTTTGAAGAACTCGGCGGCGCGGTGCTCGGATTCACCCTCGGCGGCGAGACGGGCGGGGACGTACGACTCGCGGAAGACATGGTGGAACTCGTCCTCGACCTGCGCGAACGGGAGCGCGAGGCGGGCAACTACGAGCGCGCCGACGCCCTTCGTGACGAGTTGCAGGCACTCGGCGTCGACGTACAGGACACCGACTCCGGCCCGTCGTTCAAACTCCCGTAGCGGGTTCGAATCGTCGATCAAATTTCGATTTTCGGAGTCGTCGGGTTTATACTGGATGGTTGTGTACGGATGTCCCATATGGCGCGCAAACTACTCGCTGGCACGCTTCTGGCGGTTCTCGTCCTCACGAGCGGCTGTCTCGGTTTCATTCTCGGGGACTCCCTCGCCTTCAGCGCGAACAAGGCGACGGTCGGGAACGAGGCGCTCTCGAACGCGGGATACGAGAAGGCGAGCGTCGAAAAGAAGTCCGTGAAACGAACATTCGAGGCGGCCGGACAGTCTCGCAAGGTCGAGGTGACGAACTGGATCGCCCAGTACGAGAAGTCGGTCGGCGTGGCAGGCATCGCGGAGGGGACGGTGTCGAAGTTCGTGGTGCTCAGCAGTCCGAAGGTCGAGGTCGCGGGGAAGACGTTCAACCCGCTGAAGAAGTACAGCGACCGAAAACTGGTCGAGAGGTTCGTCTCCGGCTACGCGAACGTCGACAACCCCGAAAAGACCGGCTCGAAGGAAGTGACGATGCTCGGCACGAAGACCGAGGTGTCGGAGTTCACCACGACCGCGAAGTCGAACGGCGCGACGGTCGAGGTGTCCATCCACGTCACGAAAGTCCAACACGGCGACGATATCGTGGTTGCGATGGCGGTCTATCCGAAGAAGATAGACGAGTCGGAGAGCGTCTATCGGCTCATCGAAGGCATCGAACACGAGAAGTGATCAGGTAACGTTTTTTCTCCCCTCTCCGGCAACGGATACCATGAACCGCACCCTCGCCTTCGGTCTCGCGCTGACGATTCTCGGACTGGTAGGCTATCTGCTCGGGGTGGTCGCACCGTATCCCGGTCGGGCGTTCTCGATAACCGGTGTCATGGTCGGCATCACGCTCGTCGCTATCGGAAACACGACACCGCCGGAGGAACCGCGATGACGGTCGAAGCGCTCGCATTTTCGGACGAAGCCGTCGAAACGTTCCCCGATATGGAGACCGCCCGAGCGGAACCGGGAAGCGTGTGGGTTCGGGCAACCGAAGCGACGCCCGTTGAACTCGAACGGGTCGCCGAGGAGTTCGGCATCCACCACCTCTCGGTCGAGGATATCCGCAACGGCGTCAGACCGAAAACCGAGGAGTTCGACGGCTACACCTTCGTCATGCTCAAAACGGCCAGTTTGGTCCGCGGCGACACGACGTTTCAAGGGGAGATTCAGGTCGAATCGGTCGGCCTGTTCGTCGGCGAGGACTGGCTCGTCACGCTCTCGGAACACGACATCGACGCCGTCGAGCGTATCTGGCGGACCGCGCTCGACGGCGACCGGCGCATCCTCGGACGGGGTGCGGATTTCACCGCCTACCGCATCTGCGACGGAATCGTGGACGGCTACTTCGGCGTCCTCGACCGGATAGAAGACCGAATCGAAGCGGTGGAGGACGCCGTCATCACGGAGACGGACATCGAGACGCTCGAGTCGATAAACAGTGTTCGGCGGGAACTGCTCTCGTTCCGCAAACTCGCGTGGCCGACGCGCGAGGCGGTGGGCTACCTCGCCCGCGGCGACCCTGAGGAGGTGCGCCCGGACACAGAGAAGTACTTCCGCGACGTGTACGACCACCTCGTCCAGCTCGTCGACCTGACCGAGACGTACCGCGACTTGGCGAGCGGCGCGCGCGACATCTACCTGAACTCGCTCTCGGTCTCGACCAACGAGGTGATGAAGAAGCTCACCGTGGTCGCCACCATCGTCCTCCCCCTGACCTTCGTCGTCGGCCTATACGGGATGAACTTCGGGGATAGTCCGTACAACATGCCGGAGTTCGGCTGGACGTACAGCTATCCAGCCGTGATGTTGGGGATGTTGCTCGTGACCGTGATTCTGGTCGTCTACTTCCGGCAGGAAGACTGGTTGTGACGCTCGGAGCGTTTTCGTTCCGCGAACGCGAATTTCCCCGTCCTTCACTCGGGCCGTCGCTCGTAGCAGAGCCGTTCGCTCTTTCCGTCGTTTGCCGTCACTGCCGACCCCACCGGCAGTTGGTAATGCGGTGACCCTCACGAACGGGTGTGGTTCACACCCACGGTAGACTTATCATGGAACCAGCAGAACGCCGGTACATGTCGAACGCGGCGTGACACTCCGAACGTAGCCCCACCGACGCGGCACTGCGCAGCGCCGGGTGCGGTTCCCAGCGCTTTCCCGCGGTGACCAGCGTTGCGACCGTCATCCCATCCGTCACGCCACATGTTCCGACGATCCACTCGCAGTTCCGACCGACAGCACCGTTCCGCGCGCACCCCGCACCGACGAGGGCGACCCGTCCATCGATTCCCCGGCCGCACCGTCCGCCAACGTCGCTCCCGGAGGTGGTCGCGGTGAACGATCTCCGTCGGGCGGTGCTAACCTACTACGCCTACCGCTGCATCAGCGCAATCGGCTTCATCGGGCCGTTCCTGAACGTGTTCCTCGTTAGTCGCGGAGTGACGTTCACGGATTTAGCACTCGGCGGGTCGACGATGGCCACGGTTGTCGTCCTCGGCGAGGTTCCCAGCGGCTACGTCGGCGACCGTCTCGGTCGTCGGAGAAGCCTCTTGCTCAGCCAGACGCTATTCGCGGTCGGCATCTCCTCGTGGGCGTTCGTGCGCTCGACGTCCGCCGTCGTGAGCGTCTTCGTCGTTTTCGGACTCGCCAGCGCCTTCCAGTCCGGTAGCACCGAGGCGTGGCTCTACGACGTCCTCGATGAAGCCGACGAGGCGGGGCGGTACACCGAAATCGAGAGCCGTGGCTCGGCACTACTCCTGTGGGTTACTGCGACGACGATGGTCGCCGGCGGATTTCTCTACGTCTTCGAACCGCTGGCTCCGTTCGCCTGTGCGGCCGCGCTCAGTTGGTTCGGCGTCGGCATCGTCGCGTCGCTCCCCACGAACGCTCGGTATCGAGGGGTTGGAACCGACGAGGACGGCGACGATACGCCCCTCGGCCCGCGTCGTGCACTCGCCGTGATTCGCCGCTTCCTCGGTCGTCCCGACCTCCGCGTCGTCATCGGCGTCGTGGCGGTCTTCGTCGGGGCCTTGTCCGCCGCGGGCGACTACCTGCAACCCGTGGTCGTCCGCATCCTGCCCCGAACTACCGCAACGGTCGCGGGCGTGCCACTTCCGGAGTTCGTCGTCCTCGATTGCCTCTACGCGACGTTCACCGCGCTGTCGGCCTTCGCCGTCGACCGGGCCGACGCCCTCCGCGGTTCGCTCGGGTCGACCGCCGCGTTGCTCGTGTTGGTCGGTATCGGCGGGACCGCGATGCTGGTGCCTCTCGTCGGAACGTGGCTGCTCGGTGGGTCCCTCGCCGTGGCCGCGACGCTCGCAGCTATCGTCGGTTTCCGGACCTGTGGCGACGTCATCCGTCCGATTCACAGCGCCTATCTGAACGACCACGCGGACTCCATCGGCCGGGCGACGACGCTCAGCGCCGTCGCCTTCGTCGATGCCATCGTTCGGATTCCATTCCTGCTGGTCGGCGGACGGGTCGCGGACGCGACGACGCCGGCGTCGGCGCTCGCGCTCGTCGGCGTCGTTCCGCTTGGCGTCGCACTCGGTATCACCGTCTCGAAACGGCCACTCGTAGCTGGAGTATCGTCGAAAGCGGCATCCGACGACCGATAGAGTCTGTGCGTTATTTTTGACCGATAGGCGTGGAAGATCGACGCTCTTCGTCATACGAACGGACTGCGAGTGATGAGCGCAAGGTGCGTATCTTGCACTGAGACCCATCACGAATCTACTGTGTCTACATCCGCTTAGTTGACGGCGCGAAACACGAGATACGTGATATCCGGGTGACCGGCCCACGGGGTCTCGATCACCCGCGTCTGCTCGAGTTCGATCAGTTCGCTGCTGATGTCCTCGAACAACCGGAGTCCCTCACAGAGCAACAGCGGTACCAAGGCGATGTGGAACTCGTCGAAAAGTCCTGCTCGGATGTACTGCTGTGTGACGTTCGCACCGCCCCCCACCGTGACGTCTCTTTCGCCCGCAGCGAATTTCGCCAACTTGATGGCGCGTTCGAGTCCGTCGGTGACGAACTCGATAGTCAGTCCACCTTCTGAGTGCCCTTTGGCCACCTCGTCCGGCGGGTGATGAGTCAGGACGAAGATCGGTACTTGGTACTCGTACCCCGTGAAATCCCCTGCTGCCATGTCGTAGGATCCACTGCCCATCACGACAGCCCCGGTCGATTCGATGAATTCCTGAATGATTTCGTTGTCGTCGAACTCGGTGAGGTCGGGGTATAGCGGGGTCGCGCCGCCACTCCGGTCGGCGACGACCCCGTCCAGCGACATCGTCATGCCAATGATTACTGACATGTGGATCTCTTACTAATGGCCTGCCGAATTCACGCTCTGCATTTATTGGTAGTTGCAGAAACGTTACCGCTTAGCGAAACCGCGTTACCGACTACCGTTATACAAAGATGGCCAGTACAAATCAGTAGATAACAGTACAATTCGGTACGATCAGTGTATTCCGGTACAAGTCCGTTGACGACCTTTTCACGATGCCAAAATCCAGCCTACCGCTCGAAATCGAACAGGTTCGCCTGCACGCCGGAGACCATCTCCGATTTCCGGCGGAGCCGGTTCATCGAGATCGGAAGCTCCGGCGCGATGTTCCGAACCGCGGCGTGGAACGACTCCAATTCGCCGAACTCCCCGTCGAAGGCGTTTCGAACGCTCTCGCGCACCTGCCAGACGCCGACGGGGGCCCAGTAGTCGTCGCTCACCTCGCGCAGGACGAGGGCTTTCGCCTGCCGGCCGACGTCTTCCAAATGTTCTAGCACGCCGAGTCGGGAGGCGTAGTACGCCCCCGACGTCTCCTCGACGTACTGCGTTCTGCCCTCGAATCCCTCGTGAGCGCTCCCCATCCAGATATCGTCGTCGCGGGAGGGGTTCCAGATGCTCCCCGGCGCTTTCATCTCCACGAGTTCGAACTCCCATTGCCCCGGCGCGAGGACGACCCAGTAGCGGTTACCCATGTACTCGTTCACCCAGACCTGCGTCTCATCGATACTCGGCGCGTCGCGGATGCGCCCGCGGAGATACTGGCCGATGGTGTCGTCCACCGCCGTTATCGACCAACGTGTCGGGACGAGCTTTCGGTTCCGCCCCCGTCCCAGCGCGCCCGCCGAGAGGATGGTGTTGATGTCGTACACGTCGAACCCCCGGCGGTAGAGGTAGGTCATCGCGCCCTGTGCCTGCCAGTCGTCGTCCTCCAGCGTCTTCTTGACGGGGCGGGGGACGTGCGGATTCTCCGCCAACGTCGCCGAATCCGCGCGGGCGGTGGGGCCGGTTGGGGTGGCGATATCGTCCACGCTCACGTCCAGATCGAGTCGCTCCGAGAGGCCGATCTCCACGTCAACCGGGCGGTCGGCGATGGCGATCTCGCGCTGGACGCCGACGAAGCCGTCCCACACGTCGTCCACGTTCACCTTCGCGGAGCGATTCGAGTTCAGCAGGCCGGTTCGGTACTGGAGCACATTGTCGATGTCGAGTCCGCGCCGGTACCAGTCACCGCTGGTGGCGAACTCCGACGCGCGCTCTTCCTCGCCGACCGGCGAGAGGATACCGGTCGAGACGTTGGGGTACGACGACCGCCCGACGAACACCGAGGGCGACGTGCTTCCGAACAGCGAGTCGCCCTGCGCCACCTCCGAGAATCGCTCCTCGAAATCGTCCACGTAGTCCAGAATCTCGTAGGACTTCTCCTCGGCGAGGCGGCGACGGCGCTCCTCCTCGTCCGGTCGCAGGTCGTCGATGTACTCGTCCAACCGCATTCGCTCGCTCTAGGGTCGCGGATGGCTTGAACGTTCGGTCGTCCCGCGATTACGGTCGGGGTGATTCACCGCGGACGACGTCCCGGAACGACCCGTCGAAGCGACTCGCCGAAGACGATTCGCGGCGGGGGTGACCGCGATAGCGGAGACTCGGCGGGCGGGGCGATAAAAAAAGGTGTGAGCCCTAGCTGTGGATTCCCATCGCTTCGATCTGCTCTTGATAGCGGTTGCGGATGGTGACTTCGGTTACTTGGGCGACGTCGGCGACTTCGCGCTGGGTCTTCTTCTCGTTGCAGAGAAGCGACGCGGCGTAGATCGCGGCGGCGGCGTAGCCCGTCGGCGACTTGCCCGAGAGCAACCCTTCTTCCGCAGTCGTCTCGATGATGTCGTTCGCCTTCGACTGGACTTCTTCGCTGAGTTCGAGTTCGGAACAGAACCGAGGAACGTACTTCTTCGGGTCGACGGGTTTCATCTCCAGGCCGAGTTCCTGTGAGATGTACCGATACGTCCGGCCGATCTCCTTTCGCTCGACGCGAGATACCTCGGAAATCTCTTCGAGGCTCCGCGGAATCCCCTCCTTTCGGCAAGCGGCGTAGAGCGCGCTCGTCGCGACGCCTTCGATGGAGCGCCCGCGAATCAGATCTTCCTTGAGCGCCCGGCGGTAGATGACCGAGGCGACCTCGCGGACGGAGCGCGGAACGCCGAGCGCGGACGCCATCCGGTCGATCTCCGAGAGGGCGAACTGCAGGTTGCGCTCGCCCGCGTCCTTCGTTCGGATGCGCTCTTGCCACTTGCGCAGTCGGTGCATCTGACTGCGCTTTTTGGAAGAAATAGATCGACCGTAGGCGTCTTTGTCCTTCCAGTCGATGGTCGTCGTCAGCCCCTTATCGTGCATCGTCTGCGTCGTGGGTGCGCCCACGCGGGACTTTTGCTGGCGTTCCTGATGGTTGAAGGCACGCCACTCCGGGCCGGGGTCGATCTGCTCCTCCTCGACGACCAACCCACAGTCGTCACAGATTAGTTCGGAACGGTCGGTACTCTTGACCAGATTATCAGATTCGCACTCAGGACAAGTTCGCTCTCCCTCTTGTTCGTTCGCCGTATGCTCCCCTTCAAGTTGGCGCTCCCGCTGGCGAGTGGACCGTGTCATCGCACTTTTATAGTAGTAGCTTCGAAGCACTTAAACCCTTGGACAAAAGTTACATATATCTGACAGTCGGGGGCACACACGCCAGACGTACCGGAACCTGTTTACTCGCACACAGACGAGTGCCGACAATGCCAGTCATCGAGTGTGACGTGGACGAGGCGCGCGAGGCGCTCGCCAACGCCGGGGTCATCGTCTCGGAGGGAAAGACCGAATACGAACACTGGCGAGCGAAGCGCGGCGACGCCGTCGCCATCGCCTACGACGACAAGGTCGTCGTTCAAGGTGCGAACCCGCAGGATATCGAGGCGCTGCTCAGCGACGCGGGCGGTCACGCATACGTCTACTTCGACGGGGGGAGTCACGGGAACCCCGGCCCGGCCGCCACCGGCTGGGTCATCGTCACCAGCGACGGTATCGCCGCGGAAGGCGGCGAGCGAATCGGACGCGCCACGAACAACCAGGCCGAGTACGAGGCGCTCGTCCAAGCGCTCGAAGCCGCCCGCGACTACGGATTCGATACCGTGGACGTGAAGGGCGACTCCCAACTCGTCGTCAAGCAGGTGACCGGCGCGTGGAAGACGAATGACCCCAAACTGCGGGAAAAGCGGGTTCGAGTGCGGGAACTGCTCGACGGGTTCGATACGTGGTCGCTCAAGCACGTTCCGCGAGAGGTAAACGAGCGCGCCGATAAACTGGTAAACGAGGCGTTAGACGATGGCTGAACTGCCCGACCATACGATTTCGGAAACGGAGCGACTGACGCACCTCGCGCACGACGCCGAGGGCGACGAAGCAGAGACGTACCGAGCGGAGCGCAAGCGACTGCTCGCCGAACACGACTTCACCGCGCGCGTCCGCGAGGACGACGCGCGAACCGTCCTCGTCCTCCACCCCGCGGAGTGGGTCGAAGATGGCGCGATTCAGGTCGGACGAATCGAAGACACTGATCGCGCCGTCGAGATTCCGCTTGACGGTCCTGGCGACCCGGACGACTGGGACGAGATAGACGAACACAATCGGGCCGTCGCACGAGCAGTGCGCGAGGCTCACGGCGAGGTACACGGTGCGAACGCCGAAGCGTTCGCCGACTTCATGAGCAACCACTACGCACGGCCCGTCGAATCGGCGACCGACGCCGAAGTCGCCGAGTTCCGCACCGACTACTTCCGACGAAACGCGTGGCCAACTGACGCTCAGAAAGAGGTCGTCGAAAAATCGGTCGAACTCGTTTTCAAGTCGGTTACGAGTGCTTCTCGATGAGCGAGCGAACCTGTTCCGCGCGCTCGTCGTTCGTGACGAACTTCGAGAGCGACCACGCCAGCGAGTCCTCGACGGCGTCTAGCCCGTCCTGCGTCAGGCCGTACTCGTTGGTGCGCTTGTCCAACTCGCTCTTCTCGACCAACCCGCGCTCGACCAGCGTGTCGAGGTTGGGGTACAGGCGGCCGTGGTTTACTTCCGCGTCGTAGAAGTCCTCTAGTTCGCGCTTGATAGCGAGGCCGTACATCGGCTCTTTGGTGAGGACGACGAGGATGTTCCGCTGAAACGCGGTGAGGTCGCGGGCGGTACTGCTTTCGGTGAGTGTTTGTGCCTCTGACATTGGCTTTGACACGACGAGATATGTAATCGAGATATTTAACCCTTCTCAAGTTTCTTGGTGTTTCTCTCCGCTTTCGTCCGATTTTATCACCGAGTGGTCACTCTCGACGGCGGCGGTGTGTCCCTCCGGATGGGCCGAGCGAGTGAGTAACGGGCGGTTTGCGTCGATGCCGAAAGGACTTTTTGGTCTTCCCGTCGATTCGCAGACGACCCATGACGAATCTCTGGGAAGACCTCGAAACTGGGCCGAACGCTCCCGAGGAAATCTACGCAGTCGTCGAGTGTCTCAAAGGCGACCGGAACAAGTACGAGTACGACAAGGACATCCCCGGCGTCATGCTCGACCGGGTGCTCCACAGCAACGTCCACTATCCGGGAGACTACGGCTTCATCCCGCGGTCGTACTACGACGACGAAGACCCCTTCGACGTGCTTGTCCTCGTCGAGGATTCGACGTTCCCCGGCTGCGTCATCGAAGTACGTCCCGTCGGACTCATGAAGATGGACGACGACGGCGAGCAGGACGACAAGGTCATCGCCGTCCCCATCGAAGACCCGCGCTTCGACCACATCGAGGACGTGGACGACATCACGCAGCAGACGAAAGACGAGATAGACGAGTTCTTCGCCACCTACAAGAACCTCGAAGCGGGCAAGGAGGTCGAGACGCAGGGCTGGGAGGACAGAGAGGCCGCGTTGGACGCCATCGAACACGCACAGGAGCTGTACGAGGAATACTTCGGATAGTAGTTATTTGGGAGATACTATCTCCCGATTCGAATATCGGGAAATTTTTCGAAGCTCCTTCTCGACCGCTAGCGTGGCGTGAATCGGACGAGAAATGAACTCGCTGTCGAAACTTATATTATATTTGTTATAGGCATTTACCCGAATTATTTACGATAGCACGGAGCTATGCGATAGCAACGCCCTCCAGTTTGCACCTCGAAAACGCACCGGTCGTGCTTGCCACGCTCGCGCTCGTTCTCTCCAGCGGCGGCGTTCTCTACGCAGTCCAACTTCGTCCTGCGACGCGGTGCCGACCGGTCGCCCATCGACTCGCACCGCGAGACGGTGGCCGGCCAGAACCGCGTCGCCCTCGTCGTCCCCGAGAGCGCGAGCATCGACTCGCTCGCGGCGGCGGTGGGCGTCCAAGCCCTCTGCAAGGATTGGGGCGTCGCGGGCCGCATCGCCGCGGAGGGAGAGGTGACGGACGAGGACAGCAAAGCGTTTTGCAACATCTTCGACGTTGACCTGACGGTGATCGGCGAGAGGGGCGGCTGACTCCCCGACTGCGACGCCGCAATCGCCATCGGCGGCGGCGGCGGCGGTGCGGTTCCGCGCCTCTCGAACAACCCGCCGGTCGTCGGCGTCGTCCGACATCGACCGACCGCCGAAGAGAACATCCTGACCATCACGCGCACGGACGACGGTGCAACCTCGACCGTGGTGACCGACTTCGTCCGCGACGCGGGTCTCGTCCCCGACCAGCGCGTGACGACGGCGCTCCTCTACGGAGTTCGCGCCGGAACGCGGGAGTTTCGCCGGGCCAACGGCGTCAACGACTACGACGTCGCCGGGTTCCTGCACGCATATGCCGACCTCGGGCGTATCGAAGCGTTGCGCTCGCCGGGCGTCAGCGGCGACACCTTCGACGTGCTCCGAGACGCCATCGCCAACCGGGAGCGCCGGGCGAGTTTCGCCGTGTCGAACGTCGGGACGGTTTCGTCGGTCAGTGCGCTGGAGGAGTCCGCGGACTCGCTACTCCGACTGGAAGGCGTCTCGACGGCGGCGGTGTTCGGACTATACGAGGAGACCATCGTCATCTCCTGTCGGGCAGAGGACGTTCGCACCAGCGCCGTGAACATCCTCGACGGGGCGTTCGACGCGAGCGAAACGACGGGCGGGAACGCGGACGCAGCGACCGCGCGCGTCCCGCTCGGTATCTTCGCGCAGGTCGATAGTCGACACGCCGCGACGCTGGATTCGCTCATCGACGCGAGCACCCGGAAGGCGTTGTTCACTGCGTTCGAGAGCTCGTAGGTTCGACAGTCTGTAGCATGGAAACGAAGGTTCTTGTAGTCGCCTGTGGTAGGGCGGCGTATGGGTCTCTTCGATAGGCTCCGTGGAGGCGACGACCCCCGGGTAGCCTTCTTCGGCATCGACGGCGTGCCGTATAGCTTTCTCAAGGATAACGCCTCGGAGTTCCCGAACATCGCGTCGCTGGCGAGCGAGGGGAGCGCAGGGGCGATAGATAGCATCGTACCGCCGGAGTCCTCGGCTTGCTGGCCGTCCCTCACGACGGGCGTCAACCCCGGCGAGACGGGTGTCTACGGCTTCCAAGACCGCGAGGTCGGCTCGTACGATACCTACGTTCCGATGGGTCGGGACGTGCAGGCGACGCGCATCTGGGACCGCGTGACCGATGCGGGTCGAAACGCGACGGTGATGAACGTCCCCGTTACGTTCCCGCCCCAGCGCAACGTCCAGCGCATGGTCTCGGGATTCCTCTCGCCCGGCGTGGACAAGGCGGCGTACCCCGACGAACTGAGGGACTACCTGCAGTCCACCGATTACCGCATCGACACAAACGCGAAGCTCGGACACGAGGAGGACAAATCGGAGTTCCTCGAAAACGCCCACGCGACGCTCGACGCGCGCTACGAGGCGTTCCGTCACTACGTCGACCAGGACGATTGGGATCTGTTCTTCGGCGTGTTCATGACCACCGACCGGGTCAATCACTTCCTCTTCAAGCATTACGAGGAGGACGGCGATTACAAAGAGGAGTTCATCCAGTTCTACAAGAAGGTAGACGAGTACCTCGGAAAGCTCCGGGACGCGCTGGCCGAGGACGTGACGATGATCGTCGCAAGCGACCACGGGTTCACCGGCCTCGACTACGAGGTGCACTTCAACCAGTGGCTCGCGGACGAGGGCTGGCTCTCCTACCAGGACGACGACCACGAGGAACTCGGCGACATCGCCGACGACACCGCGGCGTACTCGCTCATCCCGGGGCGGTTCTACATCAACCTCGAAGGGCGCGAACCGCGCGGAAGCGTTCCGCAGGGCGAGTACGAGGAGAAGCGCGCTGAACTCAAAGGCATGCTCGAAAATCTCGAAGGGCCGAACGGGAAGAAGGTGTGCGCTCGCGTGGTCGAGAAGGAGGAGGCCTTCCGCGGCGACCACGAGGACATCGCGCCAGACCTCGTCGCCATCCCGAATCACGGCTTCGACCTCAAGGCGGGGTTCAAGGGCCACGAGGACGTGTTTGGCGTCGGCCCGCGAAACGGGATGCACAGCTTCGACAACGCGTCGCTGTTCGTGGACGCCGACGTGACCATCGGTGAGGGCGTCGACCTGTTCGACATCGCGCCGACCATCCTCGACCTGATGGAGGTCGACTACCCCGCGAGCGAACTCGACGGGCGTAGTTTGGTCTGAGCGGGAACCTTCACTTTTTGCCGGTCGATGCGCGAGCGACGATACTTCCACAGTCCATCGTCCCGCACCTCTATCACAGTGGACGGGAAGGTACGACCGAGGTCGAAAACGTGACGCTCACGACTCGAACGCTCGCAGCCCTCACTTCGTACTGGACGAAACGCCTCGGCGTCGAGAACGGTGCGTTCGACCGGTCTAACGTGACCATCGGCGGGGCTGACGAAGGTGGTGTCGAGTTGTTTCGTCGCGCCGAAACGCTCGTCGTCGGTGCTCCGGAATCGCTGGTCGACCCGCTCTCTCAGCGTGCAGACGGCTTGGAGGCGTCCGACATCGCCGACGAGAGTGCGCTCCGAGAGTGGTTCGAGACGTTCGGAACCGTAACGCGAGTGCTCGGCCCGACGTTCTACGGATACGCGGACGAGGAATCGTTCGCGCCGGTCGCGTCCGACGCTCGAATACTAACGTCCGCCGACGAACCGGCCCACGACCGATTTCGCGCGGCGATTTCCGACGAGGAGTGGGAACGAGCCGGGGCGAGATTTTCACCCGGCGAGACGGTCGGACTGTTCGTCGACGACGACCTCGTCGCAACCGCGGGCTACGAAGTGTGGGACGACTTCATCGCGCACGTCGGCGTCGTTACGCATCCGAACCATCGGAACGAGGGGAACGGTCGCGCCGTGGTCTCCCGGGTGACCGAACGAGCGCTCGGGGAGGGGCTCCTCCCGCAGTACCGGACGGCGGACGAGTGGCCGTGGTCGGTTGCGCTGGCCCGCGAACTCGGTTTCGAGCGGTTTGCGACGGCGGTGCTGGTGTGCATCGAGTGACACTGCCCTACGAGCCGAACAAACACACGTATTTACCGCAGAACTACGAACCGCCGGACGAATGACTGATCGGGTCGGAATTGCGCTGGTGGTCGTCTCAGCGGTGGGTTTCGGCACCCTCGGTATCTTCGGCAAGCTCGCGGCGGATGTGGGGCTGTCGATACCGACCGTCCTCCTCTTTCGATTCGTTCTCGCCACTGCACTCGTCTGGGCGGGCCTCGCGGCGCGCGGGCGCCTCCGCCGATTTTCCGGGCGCGATCTGCTTGTCGGTCTCAGCCTCGGTGCGCTCGGCTACGCCGTGATGAGCGGGCTGTACTTCTGGGGGCTGTCGTTCATGACCGCCGGACTCGTCGGTATTCTGCTCTACACCTACCCCGTTTTTGTCGTCGCGCTCTCCGCGCTCTTGTTGGGAGAGCGCGTGACCCGTCGAACCGGCGCGGCGCTCGTCCTCGCGCTGACCGGGGTCGCGCTCATTACGGGCGGCGACCCGGCGGGCGCCGACCTTCGCGGCATCGTCATCGTCCTCGGAGCCGCCGTGGTGTACGCGAGCTACATAACCGCGAGCAGGGTCGCGCTGGACGCCGTGCCTGCCGACCAACTCACCGCGCACGTACTCCCGGCGGCGGCCTGCGCGTACTTCGTCTTCGGTTCGACGACGGGAACGATCTCGGTTCCGAGGACGCTCTTCGAGTGGGCCGTCATCGCCGGTATCGCCGTACTCGCCACCGCGCTACCCATCTTCACCTTCTTCGCGGGATTGGGGAGAATCGCCGCGAGTCGAGCGAGCATCGTCAGCACCGTCGAACCCGTCGTCACGCTCCTGCTCGGTGCGGCCATCCTCGCCGAACCCGTCACGCCCGTGACGGTCGTGGGCGGCGGGTTGGTGCTCGCGGGCGTGTTGCTCGTGCAGGTCGAGTGACCGGAAAACTTATTCTATGAACTGATACGAATCAACGCGGACGATGATGATCCCATTTCGTCGGATGACCCGACTCGCAACCGCGCGTTCGCAGGAGCGCTGACGCTGGCAGAACTCCTCCTCGTCGGCTACGCGATTTCGACACATCTCCCGATCGCCGGGCAAGCACGCTGTGACGGCTGTGCGCCGTTTCACCCCCTCTTCGTCGTCGCACCCTTCGCGGTCGGCGTCGCCCTGCTCCCCGTCGGTGGCTATCTCCTCCGCCGGTAGATAGACCGAGTCCACGGCCCTCAGACCGAATCCGGTTTGTCGTGAACGACGAGGTTTACGTCGCGCTTTTCGCCTTCCAAGTCCGCGACGATTCGCGCGACGACGGTCTCGGCTTCCTTCAGCACCAGCGGTTTCACCTTGTTCACGACCCAGCCGAGCGAGACGAACATCGGTAGGTCGAGCATCCCGGAGTCCGCCGAGTCCGCGTCGAAGTTGATGGAGAGCCACACCCGTGAGGCGGTCTCTTTCCCCTCCGGTGCCTCTTCCGGCACTTCTTCGACCCGCCAGTGACCGTGCGCGCGGATGTCCTTGGTTATCCTCCAGTCGATGCGCTCCGGCGGGGTGAGTTCGGTCACCTCGGAGTGGACGGTGTACCGTATCTTCCACCATTCAAGGTGGATGTCGTACTCCGTCCCCGGCCCGCCCTCACCCCGTCGCGTGACGCGGTTCAGGTGTTTCGAGTAGTCGGCGTAGCCTGGAAAGTCGATGAGGAATTTGTAGGCCTCCTCCGGCGGCACGTGAACGACGGTGCTGAGTTCGACGCTATCCACGCAATCCAGTTCCGGGCGACTGAAAGTAAGCATTCCGGCACGAGAGGGACGAGGGACTCGCTGCGGTCTTCCTGTTCGGAAGAAGGGCCGCTCGACCTACGGTGTCCGTGATTCGAAGTTCGCTCTCCCTGCCGTCTCGGTCGGTTCGAACCGCGTCCGGAACGCCGCTCGTAGTCGATGACGTGACGCGAGGTTGCATTAGCCGGTAGAACCTTTTCAATGCTTCCGCGAAAAACAAGCGATATGGTAACCGAATCAAAAGAAGCGGAGTTCTCGTGCGAACAGTGCGACGAAACGTTCGAGCGGAGAGAGCAGTTGAACGAGCACATGGAGGAAGTTCACGGAATCACCCCCGACGAAAAAAGCGAAGAGTCCGTGGCGGCGGGTTCCGACGCGAGCGCGGCGACCGGTTCGATAACCGAGGAAACGAACGACTCGCCGTCAGCGGCGGAGCCGTCCGAGGCTGCCGGCCCGTCCGTCAACGATGCCGATGTTCGTCCAGAAGCGGACGATACGTCAGACGAAGACGATTCTTGAAACCCCTGGACGGCACTCGGTGGAGAGTCGTCCTCGGGCTGTTCGATAGGCACGGCGGAACGAATCGGCCGCGAGTGAAACTCCGCTCCAACCACCGTCTTTCCCGAACCGCCGCCAACACCAGCACTTTATACCACCCTACCCGCTATCTCCGACCATGACACGCTACGACGTACTCATCGTCGGCGGTGGCGTCGCCGGACTCTCGGCGGGCATCTTCACCGCCCGCGCAGACCTCGACACGCTGGTCGTGAACGACGGCGTCTCCATCCTCCACCGAAACGCGATTCTGGAGAACTTCCCCGGCTTCCCCGCCGGAATCGACTCGCGACTGTACTGTCTGATGCTCGAAGAGCAAGCCGAACGCGCTGGGTGCGCGCGACTCGACGCCCGCGTCTCGGACGTGAGCCGCGCGGACGAGAACGGCGAAAGCGACGGATTCGCGGTCGATACCGATGAGGAGACCGTCGAAGCGGACCGAGTCGTCGCCGCATCGTGGTCGGACTCCGCCTACCTCGACGGACTCGGTCTCGACTTCGAGCAGTCCGGGAGCAAGCAGTTCGTCTCGGTGGACGACGCGGGCAGAACCGCCGTCGAGGGTCTCTACGCCGCCGGTCGCCTCGCGGAGCAGTACCACCAAGCCATCGTCTCGGCTGGCCACGGTTCGCAGGTCGGACTGACCGTGGTGGAGGACGCAGACCCGGAGTTCTACCACGATTGGGTCACCCCGGAGGGCTACTTCACGAACCGCGACCGCGAGGTTCCAGTCGGCTGCGAGGAGATTTCGGAGGAAGAGCGCCAACGCCGGGCGCGCCGGGCGCACGACCGACTTCGGACGTATCTCGAGGAGTGGGAGGACGAGCGTCCGGTGCCGCATCCGAGTTTCGTGGAGAAGATGAACTGAGTTCCTAAGCGTAGTGGTTTGAGGAGCAGCAAGTAGCGGTGTTGGAGTAAAGTTGTTATCGAAAGCCCCGCTCGTTCGCGGCACCGGAAGACGGTCCTGCTCGGTCGCAGGCTCCCTGCGCAGGCGTGCGACTTCCGTGATCACACTCACATCCGTTCGCGTGACTCGCTCTGTGACCCCTCTCGGCGAGGCGCGCTTTGTGCGTCGAGTCGAGAGGGGTCACAGAGACGACCACGGAAACGCGACCGGGCGGTCCCTTTCAGTCCCACCCCGCTACCGCAACCGCGACAACCACAGCAACAGGCCACACCCTTTCCAACCGACTGCGCGTGGTTCGAGAGAGCGAAGCTCTCTCATCATCACGAAAATCTTCGATTTTCGAACGGCTTCGCTCCTTCGTCGCTCGATGTCTGGCGGTGGCGTCTCGGACGACCGCGTCCTCGCCGCCACGCCAGCGCGCGCCGAGGTGGTTCGTTCCCTATCGAGGTGGTTCGTCCTTCATCGACTGTCCCCCATCGGCTTTTCCGACTCAGTGCCCGCCGGAGGAGAGGTGCAGGCCGACGATGCCGACGACGATGAGACCGATGCAGCCCACGCGGAGCAGGTCGGTGGGTTCGTCGAAGATCACGACGCCGAGCGTCGCGGTTCCGACCGCGCCGATACCCGTCCAGACCGCGTAGGCGGTTCCGACCGGAAGCGTCTCGATGGCCTTCGCCAGCAGCACCATGCTAACGACGAGGGCGACGACCGTCGCCGCAGAGGGCCAGAACTTCGACAGGCCGTCCGAGTACTCCAGTCCGACGGCCCACGCGATTTCGAACAGACCGGCGACGACGAGAATCTTCCACGACATCGCTCCTTTCTCGGGAGGGCGAGACACTATGCCTTCCGTTTCCTGCCTCGTCCCGTCCCAGTCGCCCGTTTCCTACCCTGCCGAAATCCAAGTATCTTTATCAATATGCTCTGAAGCATCTACGAAATGAGCGACGGCGAGGTAGACCCGGAGGAGTTGGGGGAGGGGGTAGAGCGGCCGATGTATCGACTCTTCACCGAGTACGGCCGCGACCACTACCACTGGTTCGCGCTCGAACTGCTGACGAGCATGGCGACCAGATTTCTCGCGCTCGTCCCGCCCGTGGTGCTCGGCGTCGCCCTGGACGCCGTGTTCGAGGACAAGCAACCGTACTCGCTTCCCCTCGTTCCCGATGCGTGGATTCCGGAGACGACGATGGGGCAGTTCTGGTTCTCCGCCGAACTCATGGGGGTGGCCATGGTGCTCGCCGCTATCTGAAACTTCGCGCGCGTCGAGCCTGAACCTCTTCTCCCACCGGGTGAAACACGAGGTTCGGACGGCCATCTACCAGTGGATGCAGCGGCTCGACATGGCGTTCTTCGACGACCACAAGACCGGCGAGCTGATGAGCATCCTCAACAACGACACGAACCGCCTCGAACTGTTCCTCGACAACATGATGGGGAGCGCCATCCAGCTCCTCGTCTTCGTCGTCGGAATCGGTGCGGTACTGTTCTGGCGCAACCCCCAGTTGGCGGTCGTCACGCTCTCGATAGTGCCCGTCGTGGCGCTGTTCACGTGGTGGTTCATGCGGCGAGTCGAAGCGTTCTACGCCGACATCCGGTCGTCGGTCGGGGATTTGAACACGTGACTGGAGAACAACCTCGCCGGGGTCGAGGTCATCAAGACCGCCGGAACCGAGTCCTTCGAGGACGAGCGCGTGAGGGAGGCGTTCTACGAGTACTTCCGACGCGACTGGCGCGCGCTCCGGATGAACTTCATCTACCGCCCCGGAATGCAACTGCTCACTTCCATCGCCTTCGCCGCCACCTTCGTCGTGGGCGGTATCTGGCTCTTGACCGATCGCTCGCCGCTGTGGTTCACCAGAACCGTCACCGCCGGCGACTTGGTCATCTTCCTGATACTCACCCAGCGGATGGTCGAACCGCTGACCCAGATGAGCGAGATCGTCGACAGGTACGAGGACGCGAAAGCGTCGGCGCGGCGCATCTTCGGTCTCATGTCGATTCTGGCGGGTATCACGAGCGGTTCGGACCTGGTCGAACTCGACGCCGTCGACGGGCGAGGGGAGTACGACCATGTCGATTACGTCTACGACGACGGCGAGCAGGTGCTCTCGGACGTGACGTTCACCGCCGACCCCGGCGAAACCGTCGGACTCGTCGGGCCGACCGGAGCCGGAAAATCGACCATCTGCAAACTCCTTCCGCGCCTCTACGACGTGACGGGGGGCGAGATTCGAATCGACGGCCACGACGTGCGGGACGTGACGGTCGAGAGCCTGCGGGAGCACGTCGGACAGGAAACCTTCCTGTTCGACGGGACGGTGCGCGAAAACATCGTGTACGGGGCGTTCGACGCGAGCGACGAGCAGTCGGGGACGCCGCGAAGGCCGCCGAGGCCCACGAGTTCGTCACCAACCTACCCGAGGGGGACGAGACGCGGGTCGGCGAGCGCGGTGTGAAACTCTCGGGCGGCCAGCGCCAGCGCATCTCCATCGCGCGGACGATCCTGGCGGACCCGGAGCTCCTCGTGCTGGACGAGGCGACGAGCGCGGTGGACACCGAGGCGGAGATGCTCATCCAGCGCAACTTAGACCGCCTCACCGAAGACCGCACGACGTTCATCATCGCCCACCGTTTCTCGACGGTGGAGGGAGCGGACACCATCCTCTCGGTCGAAGACGGGGAGATCGTCGAACGCGGCACCCATGAAGAACTGCTCGACGGCGACGGCCTGTACGCCGACCTCTGGCGCGTGCAGGTGGGTGAGATCGACACGCTCTCGGAGGAGTTCGTCGAGGATGCGGCCCGCCGGGCGAGTACGAGTCGGGCGAGCCACGGGTCGAACCCGTGACTTTTTATCGGATTCCGCACCCAATAGCGGGTAATGCTCACCGGAGTGAACGTGGCGTTGGGCGTGACGGGAAGTATCGCGGCGGTGAAAGTCGTCGAGTTGGCCCACGAACTACGTCGACGCGGCGCGAACGTTCGGGCGGTGATGTCGCCGAGTGCGAAGGGCATCATCCATCCGTGGGCGGTCGAGTTCGCCACCGACAACCCCGTCGTCACCGAGATAACGGGCAAGGTCGAGCACGTCGAACTCTGCGGCCGCGAGGGGTGGGCCGACGTGTTCTGCATCGCGCCCGCCACCGCGAACACGGTCGGTAAAATCGCCAGTGCGGTCGACGACACACCGGTGACGACTTGCGCGACGACGGCGCTCGGCGCTGACGTTCCCGTCGTCGTCGCGCCGGCAATGCACGAACCGATGTACGACCATCCCGGCGTGCTCGACGCAATTGAGCGCGTATCGTCGTGGGGCGTCGAGTTCGTCGACCCACGGATCGAGGAAGGAAAGGCGAAGATAGCCGCCGAAGACACCATCGCGCTCGAAGTCGCCCGGTCGGCGACCCCCAGCCCGCTCGACGGGACGAGCGTCGTCGTCACCAGCGGGGCGACGAGCGAACCTATCGACCCCATCCGCGTGCTGACGAGTCGTTCCTCGGGGAAAACCGGGCGGGCCGTCGCTCGCGCGTGCTACGCCGACGGCGCGAACGTCGCCCTCGTCCACCCCGGAGAGAGCGTCCCCTACGCGACGGACGTGCGGGTGGAGACGGCTGCCGAGATGCTCGACGCCGTCGGCGACCTCGTGACGGCGTTTCCGGCGGACGCGTTGGTCTCGGTGGCGGCCATCAGCGACTACACGACCGACGCCGAAGGGGAGAAGATTCGATCCGGCCGAGACCTCTCGCTCGACCTGCGCCCGACGCCGAAGCTCATCGACGAGATTCGGGACGACTATCCCGACCTCCCCATCGTCGGATTCAAAGCCGAGGCGGGCGGGGACGACGCGGCGATGGTCGCTGCCGCGCGCGAGACGCTCGCACGCGCCGACCTCTCGTTCGTCGTGGCGAACGACGCGAGCGTGATGGGCGAAGACGAGACCCGAACGCTGTTCGTCCGGGAGCAAAGCGTCCGCGAATACGGCGGTAGCAAGGCGGAACTTGGACGACAGGTGGCGAAGGACCTGGCAGAGGAACTGACCGATTGAGACTCAGTCCTCGTCGGGCCACTCGGCGTCGCCGAAGAACTCGATGCCCATCTTCTGGGCCGACCGGGAGATCATGTGCGCACCGGTCGGGGCGGTGAGAAAGAGGAAGACGATGCCGACCAGCGAGGTCAGTCCCGCTCCCTGCGGCCCGTACTGGACGAACCCGGCGAGGAAGAGCGAGGCTGCGCCGAGCGTGGTCGCCTTGCTGGTCGCGTGCATCCGGTTGTACACGTCGGGAAGCCTGAGCAGGCCGAGCGTTCCGACCACGAGGAAGAAGCTCCCGACGGCGACGAGCAATGCGACGACGATCTGCTGAATGGCGTTCATTTGATGATGTCCCCCTCAATGACGTACTGCGAGACAGCGATGGTGCTGATGAATCCGATGATAGCGAGCACGAGGCTCACCGTGACGAACAGCCCCTCGCCCGTCTGTAGCGCGAACAAGACCGCGATGGCGACGACGTTCGTGCTGATGGTGTCGAGCGCCACGACCCTGTCCGGAACCGTCGGCCCCTTGATGACGCGGTAGCCCGCGAGCAATGTGAGTCCGCTGACGACGATGAGCCCCGCTTGGAGGACAGTGCCGAGTAATCCCTCAGTCGCCACGTTCGACACCTCCGTCGGCCGACTCGTATCCCGCGTGGGCGAGCGGAACCTCCGGCACCGGGTCGCCGGGTTTGCGCTCCTCGTCGAAGATGACGAGGGCGTAATCTTCCCACGTCCGAATCGGTGCGACGACGGATTCGGGGTCGCGAGCGTCGATGCTGTGGACGTAAAGCGCGTTTTTCTCCTCGTCGTAATCCATGGTCAGGGTACCCGGTGTGAGCGTGATGCTGTTGGCGATGGTCGTGATGGCGGCGTCCGTCTGCACTCGGAGCGGGACGACGACCACGCCGGGTTTGATGGGCATCCCCGGCGCGAGCACGCGGTACGCGACGTCGACGTTCGCCGTCGCGAGTTCCTTGAGGAAGACGCCGACGTACAGTACGGCGTACGGCGTCGCTCGCAGGTTCCGGACGACGTTCGTCTCCGCGGCATAGAAGCGCTGGAAGGCGAACGCGATGAGCAGGCCGACCGCTAGACCGATGAGGAACTCGCCGAGGATGGCCGTCAGTTTGAGGACGACGCCCCGGACGAACAGCCAGAGGACGGCGAGCACGAATCCGATGACGGGCCACTTCCTCACGCCGAACCACCTCCCAGCACCGCGTCTACGTAGCCCTGCGATTCGGTCGCCGCCCTGGCCGCGGATTCGGCAGCCCGGAACACGGGGTCGAAGCCGACGCCGACGAGCAGAACGAGCACCGCCAGCGCGGCGACGACGACTACCCCGGTCGCGGGAGCGCCCCGCTCGACCATCGCGCTCTCGGGACCCCAGAATCCACGATTCCACGCTCGGCTGAAGTAGGCGATGGTCAGGATAGCTCCGGCCAGCGCGAGGGCGAGGGCGAGCGTCGCCCCGGCGCGTCCGGCCACGTCGAAGACGAGGAGCTTTCCGAAGAAGCCCGACAGGGGCGGGATGCCGATGAGCGAGAGCGCGCCGACGAAGAAGACGCCTGACAGCACGGGGTCTTTCCGCGTCAGACCGCCGAGGTCGGCGAATCGGATGGAGCCGACTGACGAGAGCACCGACCCGGAGACGAGAAAGAGCAGGCCCTTCGCCAGCGCGTGGTTCAGCGCGTAGACGAGCGCCGCCGCGATGGCGAGCGTTCGAACCTCGGGAACGGTCGCGCCGATGGCGAGCGGCAGGACGATGAAACCGACTTGCCCGATGCTCGAATAGGCCAGCAGACCGTCGATGTCGTCCCTGCCGACCGCGCCGAGGCCGCCGAGCAGGATGCTCGCGCCCGCCATGACGAACATGATGGGACCGAAGAACGAAAGCGCGGAGTCCCCGACGAAGCCGGGGAGCGTGAGTTCGCCCAGTTCCAGCGCCGAGAAGACGGTGAAGTAGAGGCGGATGATGGCGTAGACGCCGACCTTCTTCACCACGCCCGCGAGCATCGCGGAGACGGGTGCCGGGGCGGCGCGGTACGCCGCTGGCACCCAGAACTGGAAGGGGACGATACCCGCCTTCAGCGCGAAGACCGCGAAGAGGAGCGCCGACAGGCCGAGGACGGGGTAGACGCTCGCCGGGTCTTGTAGCCCGTAGGCGGTCGGATTTGCCAGTCGTCGCGCCAAGTCGGCCATGTTGAGCGTCCCCGTCGTGGCGTAGATTCCGCCGATGGCGAGGAGCATGACCGCGCTTCCAATGAGGTTGAGTACGACGTACTGGAGCGCCGCGCGGGTGTGTTCCGGCCCGCTGTAGAAGACGACGAGGATGTAACTCGACATCAACATCACCTCGAACCAGACGAACAGGTTGAAGATGTCGCCCGTAAGGAACGACCCCGTCACGCCGACCAGCATGAAGTGGTAGAGTGGATGGTACGAGAGGCGCTGGCCGAACTCATCGACGTACCGTATCGAGAACGCCAGCGCGGCTAACGAGACGACCGCCGCGAGCGCGAGCATGAATGCCGACAGCGAGTCGGCGACGAGCGTGATTCCGTACGGTGCTCGCCAGTCGCCGACTTGGTAGGGGACGACGTTCGACGCGGCCAGCGGGTCAACTTCTGCCCAGAGGGCGGCCACCGCGACGACGTAGCCGACGCCGCCGAGCAGGCTCGTCCCGCGCTGGACGCTCGGGAAGCCCCGGACGAGAAGCGTCAGAATCGCCGTCACGAGCGCGACGAGCAGCGGTGCAATGACGAGTTGGTTCACGTCGACTCACCCAGTTCGTTCATGTCGATGGTTCCGTGTTCTTCGTAGACGCGATACGTCAGCACGAGCGCGAAGGCGGTCGTCCCGAAGCCGATGACGATGGCGGTCAGGACGAGCGCCTGCACGAGCGGGTCGGTGACGTTGTGGCCGCCACCGTGACCGAGGATCGGGATGCGACCCTCCAACCCACCCATCGTGACGAGGTAGACGTTGGCGGCTTGGCTGATGATGGCGACGCCCCAGACGACCCGCACCACGTCCCGGCGCAGGACGAGGAATGTGCCGAGGGCGAACAGGAATCCCAATACGGCGGCGAGAACGAACTGCGTCATTCGGCACCCACCACCGAAAGGATCGTCAGAAGCGCGCCGACGACGACGAGGTAAACCCCCGTATCGAACGCCAGCGCGCTCGCCACCTCAAAGTGCGGGTAGAGCGGAATGTGCTCGAAGATGACGTACGTCTGGTAGAGGAACCCGTACCCGAACGCCATCGACGCTAGTCCGCTTCCCGCCGCGAGCGCCAGCCCCAGCGCGAAGAGGGCGCGGTAGTTCTCCACGATACCGTGTTGGAGGTGTTCGACCGGGCCGCGAACCATCCGGTGGAACAGTTCCTCTTCGAGGTAACCCAACCCGTAGACGATGTAGATAAGCGCGAACGCCGTCGTCGTCAGGACGCCCGCAATGAACCCGCCGCCGGGGAGGTTGTGTCCCTGTAACATGAGCGCGATCGCCGTGACGAAGATGAGCGGCACCACCGTGCGCGTAACGGTTCGGGTGATGACCGTCGTCACTGTATCTCACCCCGTTCCCGCATGGCAATGAGCGTCAACACAGAGAGCGCGGCCATCGCGACGACCGAGATTTCACCCATCGTATCGAAACCACGGAAGTCCACCAGAATGACATTGACGATGTTGTGTCCGCCGGCCTCGTCGACGGTTACGTGAGGGTCGGTGAAGTACGACGCGATTGAGTCGGGTTCCGCCGCCGTCGCGAGGAGCACCGTGACGAAGACGGTCGCGCCGACGGCGACCGAGAGTGCGCCGTCGCGGATGGCCCGTCTCCGGTTTATCTCACCGTAGAACGACGGGAGACGGTCCAGGACGAGCAGGAAGATGACGAGCGACAGCGTCTCGACCACCAGTTGCGTGAGCGCGAGGTCGGGGGCGCTCGCCAGCACGTAGAAGACGGCGACCATGAACCCCAGAATCGAGAGGGTGAGCACGCCCGCGATGTGTGAGGGCGCGACGCTCACCGCGACCGCACCCACGGCCGCGACCAGCAGGACGAGCAGGATGGGATAGGTGACGTTCAACCCCTCGAACGCCGGAATCGAGACGCCCGCCGCGGCGTAGCCGCCGAGGGTGAGGGCGGTGACCGCCGCGAGCGTCCACGTCGCGTAGGTTCGGAGCAGGCCGGTCTGGATTCGGGGAATCGCGGCCACGCTCGCGTCGTTCAGCCCGGACATCGCGTTGTCGTACCACCAGTTCGCCCGGAGGGGGGCGACGGAGAGCAAGCGATTCACGCTGTCGTGGAGACGGTCGTAGAACGGGTAGGCCGCCGCGCCGAGCGCGATGGTGGTCGCGCTCATGACGGCGGCGGGCGTGAGGTGGGTCGGCAGCTTGTAGTGGAACGGCTTGTGCTTCGCGCCCGGCGGGAGGACGCTCTCGACGATCAGCGTGACGAAGTGGTCGAGGGAAGCCGGAGCGACGTGGAGCGTCGAGGCCACGCCGCCGAGTCCGATGAGCGCCGCGATGGTGCCGAGGATGGCGGGCGGCACGAGCATCACCGCGGGCGGGCGGTGGACGTGACCCAGCCCCTCCGGCTTCTCGCCGAAGAAGAGCATCACGAACTTGACCGAGTAGAGGAACGTGAAGATGCTCCCGAAGACGGCCACGACGGGATAGAGCCACGCGAGGCCGCCCGAGTGCGCCGCGGCCTCCCACGCTGCATGGAACAGGAACTCCTTCGAGTAGAAGCCGTTGAAGGGCGGGACGCCGGCCATCCCGAGCGCCGCGACGACGGTGATGGCGGCGGTGATGGGGAGGTCGCGCCGGAGACCGCCGAGGTGCGCTATCTTCCGGGTTCCGGCCTCGTGCGCGATGATTCCCGCGACGAGGAATAGCGCGGCCTTGAACACCGCATGGTTCAGGATGTGGAACGCGCCCGTCTCGGCCCCGAGTTCGGAAGCGAAGCCGAATCCGGCGACGATGAGGCCGAGGTGGCTCGCCGTCGAGTACGCCAGCAGTTCCTTGATATCGGTGGCGGCGACGGCGAGGATGGCCGCGACGGTCATCGTGACGAGGCCGAGCACGGTGAAGAGCAATGACCACTCAGGGATGCCGTGCGCCCCCTCCGGCAGGAGGATGGGGCGGAAGCGCCCGACGAGGTAGACGCCCGCCTTGACCATCGTCGCGGAATGGAGGAACGCCGAGACGGGAGTCGGCGCTTCCATTGCGTTCGGAAGCCAGATGTGGAGCGGAACCTGCGCCGACTTGGCCGCCGCGCCGATAGCGACGAGCGAGAGGACGGGTAGGAGCATTCCGGCTTCGACCAAGCCCTCGTGCACCTGCGCGGGGTGTTCGAGCATCCACGCGAGATCGAAGGCGTGCTGTTGTGGCACCGTGTTCGCCAACAGCAGGAAGCCGATTAGCATGAACAGGCCGCCCGAGACGGTAATGAGCATTGATTTCCGGGCGGCGTACTGCGACGACCGCTGGTCGGAGTAGTGGCCGATGAGGATGAACGACGAGAGGCTCGTCAGCTCCCAGAAGACGAACAGGGAGACGAGATCGGCCGCGAAGGCGACCCCGAGCATCGACCCCATGAACGCCAACAGCGCGGTGTAGTACTTCGCCTTGCCCGGTTCGTGGTGCATATACCCCCCTGAATAGGTGAGGATGAGCACGCCCACCCCGCTGGCGAGGAAGCCGATGAGGAGCGCGAGACCGTCCACGTAGAACCGAAGGGAGACGTTGAGCGAGGGTATCCACGCGAAAGAGACTGGGCCGTGGGTGCCCACCTGACTGGCGACCATCCCGAAGCAGGCGAGCGCGACCGCCGCCGCGTAGTAGGCGGTACGCTCGCCCAGCACGCGGTAGACGACCGGCGTCAGCGCCGCCGCCGCGAACGGGAGCATCACCAGCGCAAGCACAACCACGGCTACCGGGTCGGATGGTGATTGCACACTCGACAGTGAGCGATGGACTCACCTTAACAGTTCTCAAACCGGTCGGGTTCGTCGCCGGAAGCGACCGATAGCTCGAACGTATCATTTCGACTCTTTCGCGAAGAATCGAATCGTGAACCCTTCCGACGAAACGGATCGACGGTAAGGGAGAATACCGCATCCTCCTCGGAAATCACCCGCCGAGTTCAGGCAGCATATTTTTCCATGTCATCAAAATCTTGGTAGTCTATCGGACTTGTCAGCCAATTTCTGCAGCGCTCGGATTAACTCATTTTTCGGAATGGAATTATCGTGATTCGTCACCAACCCAGCCGCCTCTAAAGCCGTATTCCCCGAACCAAACTCGGTGTAGTACGGGGTTGAAGAGTAGGGCTCTCGCTCGTCCATCTGCGCTCTCGTCGGCGTCGTGCCCAGTTCCTCCGCAAACTCCAGCAATTCTGCAAGTAACTCTTTGGCGGATAGTTTGCTCGCCATGGTGTAGTCACTATTACCTATTTCGACTATCTTATTTAAATTCTCACCCGAGGAATCGAAAGGATGGATGACGGATGAAATACTAACGAACCACCACGTCGCCACAACGCCATTAGCTGAGTACTATCCACACAAAAGGGGAGTGGGAAACTATTCGAACCCTGCTGGGGTAGGGGTCTTGGCAACCGATCGTCGGCGTGCGGATCTCGCCCACCCGCACCTTGTCGTACCGCAAGAAGCGTAAAAGTGGTGAGCCTTACCCAGAGTGAAAGTGAAAGTAGCCACTCTCAGGAGATGGTTTTGTGGCGTTGAGGTTCTCGGTGCTGCGAGAGCATGCCCACACCGCTACTACGTTTCGACAGTGATGAACCGATGATGCTGGCCAATGCGCGGCACAAACAGATGTTGTACGGGATGTCAGGCGAGAACACCTCGCTCACAGGGCGGGAAGATGTCTTCCCATTAAAATTTGTCTCGCTCGAGAGAAGCCATGGCACTATCGGAGCAAAAAGGTCATTCGTTCCCTTGCCAATTGCTCCTCCTTCACTCGTTGCTCCCCGCGAACGACGATACCGGTATCTTTTACTGATGGGTCGAAAATCACCAACATGGACCAGTTGAAGCAGTCGCTTCTCGAAGCCCCGATAATCGAGAAAAACGGGTACCACTACTTCGTCCATCCCATCAGCGACGGAATCCCGATGCTCGAACCGACCCTCCTACGCGAAATCGTCATCAAGATCATCCGGAAGGCGGACTTGGAGAACGTCGATAAGATCGTCACGCCCGCTGCGATGGGCATCCACATCTCGACCGCCGTCTCGCTGATGACCGACATCCCGCTGGTCGTCATCCGCAAGCGCCAGTACGGGCTGGAGGGGGAAGTCGCGCTCTCCCAGCAGACTGGCTACTCCGAGAACGAGATGTACATCAACAACGTCCACGAGGGCGACCGCGTGCTCCTGCTAGATGACGTGCTCAGCACCGGCGGGACGATGAAAGCCGTCACCGAGGCGCTGGAGTACATCGGCGCGGACGTGGTGGACGTGTGCGCCGTCATCAAGAAGGTCGGCGCGAACGAGTTGGACGAGACCGACTACGCGGTGAAGACGCTCATCAACGTGGACGTGCAGGCCGGCGAAGTCGTCATCGTGAACGAGCACGGCGACGGGTGAGATGGTCTCCCGACAGTTCCTGTCGATGGTCTCGACACTCGGACTCGTAGGAGGTGCACTCCTCGTCGGTGACGCATTCCACAAAACTGTGGTTACCGGACAGTTCAGTCTTTCTTCCCCTCAATTCGTCATTCTACTGGATGTTCCACACATGTGGAGAATATCTGGTTGAGACTTGTTCATCTTAACAAAATCCCTTCCCGGAACTGTCCACTTTCCAACTGTGAACGGTTGTCCGGTATTTACCCACGCTGAATTGCGTGGTATCAGGTACGGCACAAGTGAATACCACGTATCTCGGTGCAGTAATACGCCTGACCCTCGAAATAGAAACGACGTGTCGCATACAAACGCGTACTCTGCATGCGGGGAGAGCAAATCACATTCGAGGGCTAACAGCACGTCCCGACGCCCGCGAAGGGATCTTCGCTATCAACGGGGGGAAATATATCAATTGTCTATATTTTCCTTAGAATAGATATTGCTGTACTCCGCATCCCAGTTTACGTGAGCAGGGTCAACGATGTTCGTGAGTACGCCACCGAACTTGCTCGTATTCATCGGCCAGCGATACTTCGCATAGTCTTGCACCATATAGGGCATGTCGAGATAAATACGCTCGATCGCCTTCGACCACTTCTTATTCCGCGCCTTAGGATCGGTCTCGGTGTACGCATCTTCGATAAGATCGTCGGCACTCCCGCCCGCAACACCATACCCGGTGGAGTTATAGGCGAATTCTTGGTGGTCGTCGCCCGTATTCCGCGAGTGGAAGAACGTCTCGATGGACGTCCCGTACGCGCTGATGCCGGTCCAGCCCATTGGATAGATGTCGAAGTCTTCCTGCTGGTACACCAAGCCGGTCATGGTGTTGAACTCAATGGGTTCGGTTCGCACCGGGATGCCAACCTGGAGCAAGTTCTCCTTCCACCGTTCGATGGCCTTCGCTTCGTTTGGTTTCTCACTCGGCGGATCGATGAAGATGGTGATCGCGTTCCCGCCCATCATCTCCGGGACGGTCTGTCCGTCGATGCGAATTTCCTTGTCGACCGATACGTTCGCGTCCGCGAGCACCTTCGACTTGACGGAGCCGAAAGTGTACTCGTACTTCGCGCTCGAACGGCTCGCTTTGACGCCGGAGAACGTTCCGGTGAAGTCTTTGCCGACGTACGTTCCCGGACCGCTGACGACGTTTCCGTCCGTCAGGAACTTCCGAACCCCTTCGATATCGGGTTTCTTGCCGCCTGCGCTACGGAAGTCGAACGCGTTCGTCTGCGGGTCGGTCAGTAGCTCGCCGCCGTGGACGGTCTCCGGGCGGACGGCCCTATACCCGGGAGACTGCACGTAATCGCCCTTGATAACGTGGCCGCCCATAAGGGACGTAATCCAGTAGCGATCGTCGAACATGAACGCCATGGCTTGTCGAAACGCCACATCGTCGAGCGGGGCGCGACGACAATTGAAGCCGTAGTAGGAGAATCCGCTGTCGTACCCCTTGACGAGACTTTTCTTGTCGTCCTTCTTCACCTTCCGAATCTGCGCGGCGTCGACACTACCGTAGTGGGTGTCGATCTTGCCGTTGAGGAACGCCTGCGTCATCGGTGACGTTCCGCCGTATACCGTGAACTTCACACCGTCGAGGAACGGACCACCGTGGATGAGCGACTTATGGTCTTTGATCCACTTGAGGCTATTGAGCGCGTAGGTATTCTCGATGTAGTCACGGCGGAACGTGACCTGCATCGAGACGTTCGGGTTGAACTGGGTGAGTTTTCCCGGCCCAGTACCGACCGGGCCTTCCTCGTTTTCTCTCATTGGGCTATAGTTGTTGTAATCGACGCCCTCCCACTTGTGCTTGGGAAGGATTGGTACGCTACCGAGAATGGAGGAGTCCCACGTGCCGACAGTCTTTGTCAGCTTGATGTGCACGTCCCAACCGTTGCTCGCTTCTTCGATCTTCTCATAGTCTTTCCACACCGAGAATTCACTGGGCTCCTTATTGAGAATATACTGATAGGTAAATACAACGTCCTCGATTGGCTTGAACTTCTCACCGTCGCTCCACTTCAATCCTTCTTTTCTAACATTGAAGTAAACGTCTGGCTTTTCCTTGGTGGCGTTCTTTAGTTCCCAGTCTGTGAACACATTTGGTTTAACTTCGAACGTAACTGGATCAATTTTGGTACCGTAGTCGTAGACTGGCGCTAGCCCGACGGCGGAAGCCACGTTACTGGCCAGGAATATATTTGGACTATCTGGGGCTACCGGAAGACCGTAACGAAGCGTTCCTCCCGGCGTGATTTGATTAGGATCAACGTCGATGGTGTTTGCGTCTTCGTTCGTTGTTGAAGTTTTAACAGTACCTCTCGTGCTGGTTCTTGGATTTTCGTCTTGGCTTGAACAGCCAGCAAGTGAGAGCGCCGCTGCACCAGCTCCACTTGCCTTTAGAAAATTCCTTCGGCTATCACCGTTCCTACTTCGGTTCCGACGCCATGGCATAACAAAGACTTCTGCAAGATGGATTGAATAGCTATTGGAAGTCAAGTGATTTAATTTTCTAGGATTCAAAAAGGACAAGGGATATTCCAAAGAAGCAGTTTAGTTTGTCACTGAATATAATTATAAACGAAGTGGCACTACTGACTATCATCGGTGATGAGCGTTCCGTAGTGAATTGTCCTGATGACCGCTGTAATCCTGAAGAGAAGAAACAAGGGTCGGAGCGCGTTGCCTAGAATCTCCAGCGCCTATTCGACGTTCAGCCCCGACCAGATGCTGGCGACGAAAAAACCCGTCGTCAGTAACCAAAGACCTGTCCGTCTCCGCCCCGACCGGAGGACGACGACGGCGACGGTCATCGTGACTCCCGCCAGTATCGCCAGCACGCCACGCGTCCCGAGCATTCGTTATCACTGAGGACGATGACGGTAAAAATCGACTATTTTTACCGATAGACGACTTACTTGACGCCGAGAGCTTCGAGAAGCGTCGTCGCCGCGTCGTGGGACGACTCAGGGCCGCGCGCGGTGAGCAGGTCGCCGTCCACGCGCACGCTCGTCTCCGCGTTGAGTTCGGCGTCCCAATTTCCACCCGCCGCGCTCACTTCGTCTTCGACGTAGTATGGCAGCTTTCGCCCGTCCGGCATGCAGTCGTGCTCGTCCACAATATCCTCCTCCCAATCGTTCGGGAAACCGGTCACGTCGCGTCCCTCGACGAGGAACTCACCGTCACCGTCCCGCGTGAACGCCAGCAGTCCGACCGCGTGGCAGACCACGAGCGCCTTCCCGCCCTCCCCCTCGACGGTGTTCCGGAGCAATCGGCGCGCGTGTCGGTCTTGGTTCACATCCCACTCCGTCCCGTGTCCGCCGGGGAACACCACCGCGTCGTACATGTCGCTGTCGACGTTCGCTAGCGGTATCGGATTCTTCATCCGCTCGTCGTTCTCGTGAACGTCGCGGACTCGCTCCGCGGTCTCTTCGCCGACGTTCTCCGGGTCGATGGAGCGTTGGTCGACGACCGCTTTCGAGCCGCTCGGCGTCGCAACGTCGATATCGACGCCAGCGTCGGAGAGGGTTTGAAGCGGGTCGACGCATTCTTCTCCCCAATAGCCTTCCTCGCTGACCACGAACAGCGCGGTTGTCATACTGACACTCTTGCGTGTCACGGTCAATAAATCGCGTGGCCACCCGAGGAAGAGCGAGCCGTCGACCGTGAACCCGGTTTCGATGTCCCTGCCGGAGTCTCACTGGATAAAATGCCCGACGCTTCGAGTGGGTAATCGTGTAAAAATAGCGGGAGGTAGATTTGAACTACCGATCTGCGGGTTATGAGCCCGCCGGAATCTCCTGGCTATCCCATCCCGCTACCATCTCGTACTGTCGTTCGGTAGTTAAGGATTGTGATTCGACCGCCGCATGCGAGTTACTACCGCTACCCCCATCGAAGGGAGAACGTATCGGCCACGTATCACGACCCCAAGATGTATATCTTTTCGGCGCACCCACCAAAGCAGAAGATATGGAGTTCGCGCTCATCGCGTTCTGGCTACTGGTCTACTACGTGCTCGCTCTCGCGGGCCTTCCGGTCGCTACCGCGCTCTTTCCGCGATTCCCCGACCGCGGGGGTTCGTTCGCACTTCCCGCCGCACTCACCGTCGTGACAATCGTGACGTACTGGCTCGGACAGTTCGCGTTCACCACCGTCACCGTCGTCGCAGCCATCGCCGTGTTCGCTTCCATCTCCGTCCTGCTGACGAGACGCGACCTCGAACTCGACCTCCGGGGGTACGCGGAAGCGATGGCCGTGTTCACCGTCGCGTTCTGCTTTCTGGTCTTCATTCGGGCCATCGACCCGGCGATACACGCGACGGGCGGCGAGAAGTTCCTCGACTTCGGCCTGTTGCAGTCGCTCATGCGCGCGCCCGCGCTCCCGCCCGAAGACATGTGGTTCGCGGGGGAACCCGTTCGCTACTACTACGGGGGTCACCTCGTCGCGGCCATCCTGACGAAACTGACGGGGACGCTCCCGCAATTCAGCTATAACCTCGCGCTCGCGGGGTTCTACGGTATGCTCGTCACCACCGCCTACGGACTGGCGGGTGCGATCGCCGACCGACACGGAACGCCTCGCCGGCTTGCAAGCGTGCTCGCCGCGTTCTTCGTCGGCTTCGCCGCGAATGTCTTCACTCCGATGCGGTTGCTTGCGTGGACGTTTCCCCGCTCGCTCGTCGAGGCGATCGCGACGCCGCTGGAGATGGACCCCGCCGACGTACCGCTCGCCCCGACTGAGTTTCATTACTGGGACGCGAGTCGCGTGATGGTCGGAACGATAAGCGAATTCCCCTTTTTCGCGTACCTGAACGGCGACCTGCACGCGCACATGATGGGCCAACCGTTCTTGCTGTTCGTCGCGGCGCTCGGCTACGTCGTCTACCGCTCGGATGTGCGTTGGCGCCGAGTGCTCGTCTTCGGCGCGCTCCCGCCGGTCGTCGCCTTCGTCAGCACCGTCAGCTCTTGGAGCTTTCCGACCGCGCTCGGCGTCGTCTGGCTCTCGTTGACGTTCGCGGACGAGCATCCCGCGACGCTCGTTCCCGGCGGCGAGCGAATCACGGGAGGCGGGTCGGTCGTCGTCCGCGAATTCAGAAAGATCGCAACCGCGATGGCGATAACGCTCGTCGTCGGCGTGCTCTCGCTCGTTTGGGCGGCCCCGTTCGTGGCGAACGTTCTCCTCGGTGCCGCCGGGAGCCGAAGTATCGCCTTCTTCCCCGACCGAAGTAGCCTTGTGGAGATACTCATCGTCCACGGCGCGTTCATCGCACTCTTCGCGCTCTATCTCGGCTCGCACGTCCGCTGGCGAGACAGAGAGGCCGCGCAGGTCGGCGTTCTCGGCGGCCTGCTGGTCGTGGCGGGGTGGCAGGGCGGAATCGCGGCAATCGCACTGGTCGCACCCCTCCTCGTCGCCGGGTGGGTGCTCCTCCGTCTCGACACCGACCTTGACTTCGAGACGGTCTTGTTGATTGGAGGTGCCGGTCTCGTCTTGCTGGTCGAGTTCGTCTATGTGCAGGACAACGCCATCTCCGGGCGATTCAACACCGCCTTCAAAGTGTACATGCAGGTGTGGGTGCTCTGGGCGGTCGCCGGCGGCGTCGCGCTGGCACGACTCTTGACAGACGCCGCGCCCGACCAACTCTCGGGAACGCTTCTCACGCCGCGACAGTGGATGGCCGTCTTCGCCACGTTTCTCCTGCTGTCTACGTCCGTCTACGGCGTCTTCGCGCTCGGCCAGCACGTCGGCTCCGACAACGTCATCCACCGCGCGGACGACCCGACGCTCGACGGGATGGCGTTCATCTGGACGGTTCACGCCGGCGAAGCCGGCGCTATCGAGTGGCTCGGTGCGAGAGAGGGTCGGCCGCACATCGTCTCCGCGCCCGGCAAACCCTACCAGTGGGGGAGTCCGGCTTCGTCGCTCACCGGCCTGCCGACGGTTCTCGGCTGGTATCAGGAGCGAATCTACCGCGGCGATGCGGCCTACGAGGAGCGAAAACGGAACGTCGAACTGATCTACAGCGCCGATTGGCCGGCTCGCGCGAGGCTCCTCGATGAGTACGACGTGCAGTACATCTACTACGGTCCGCGCGAACGGGACTGGTACGGACGGTCGACGTTCTCGAACTATCCCGGCGTCGAACCGGCTCACCGTTCGGGGTCGGTGACTATCTATCGCGTGAACCAGACCGTCATCGACCGGCAGACCGACGTACCGGGTTAATCCAACGACAGTCCGGGGTGCCAGCGTTCGACGCCCGCCTCGGCTTTCAGTTCGTCCATCTCCGCGAGTAGTTTCACCGCTAGACTGGCGGTTTCGGCGGCGCAGTGTTCGCCCTCGGTTCGGAACTCGCCGGTCTCGCGGTTGGCGTACACCGAGCAGACCGCTCCTGCCCGCAGTCCGTAGACGTTCGCGATGGTCAGAATAGCGCTCGCTTCCATCTCGATGTTCTTCACGTTCGCGTTCTTCAGGTGTTCCACCAACTCGTCACCACCTTCGGCGCGGAACCCCTCGAATCCGGGGCGACCCTGCCCCGCGTAGAAGCTGTCGGCGCTCATCGTGATACCCGTGTGGTAGTCGTAGTCGAGCCGCTCCGCGGCGGCGACGAGCGCGGCGACGACCTCGTAATCCGCGACCGCCGGGTACTCTTCGCGGACGTACTCGTCGCTCGTCCCTTCCTGTCTGACCCCCCCGGTCGTGATGACAAGGTCGCCCACATTCATCTCGGGTTGAATCGCGCCGCACGAGCCGACGCGGATGAAGGTATTCGCGCCGACCCGCGCCAACTCCTCGACCGCGATGGCGGCAGACGGACTTCCGATTCCGGTCGAGATGACGCTGATGGGCGTCCCCTCGTAGGTTCCCGTCACGGTTCGGTACTCGCGGTGGAAGGCGACCTCGTCCGCCGAGTCCCAGAACTGTGTTATCTTCTCGACGCGCTCGGGATTTCCGGGCAGGAGGACGGCGTCGGCGACATCGCCCTCGCCGACTTCGATGTGGTACTGTATCTCCGCGTTCGGATCTTCGCTGTCGTCCATGTCGCGTTCATCTGTCGCCTCGGAAATAGGTGCTTCGCGTCGTCCGTCGAATCGCTCAGCCGAGCATCTCTTCGGTAATCGTGTTCGGCAGCAGCTCGCCGAGGGTGTATTCCGTCACGTCGTCGCCCTCGTCGCAGACGACCGCGAAATCGTCGCCGCAGAACTCCGCGAGCGTCTGCCGACACATCCCGCAAGGAGTCACGCCGTCGCGCCGGGCCGAACTCACCGCGATGCGGTCGAACTCCCGGTGGCCTTCCTTTATCGCCTCGGCGAGCGCGACCTCCTCAGCGTGGAGCGAGTTGCTGTAGTTCGCGTTCTCGATGTTACAACCGATGTACACCGTTCCGTCCGCGGTTCGGAGCGCCGCACCGACCGGGTAGTCGGAGTACGGGACGTGGGCGCGTTCCTGCACCTCGCGTGCCCGCTCGACGAGTTCGTCCATACGAGAGTGGTGCGCGGCGACGGTTCAAATAAAGTCCGAAGGTGAGTCGAGAAGCGAGTATCATCGAGTTACGACCGAACGCCGAACCTTTTTATACCGATACGGAAACCAGACTCGTCGTGCTCCGCACACTGCTCGTTTCGGTCGTCTTCGAATCCCGAAGCAGGTCGAAGACGACGACCTCACTTTGAAAGACGACCGAAACACCGGACGAAAATCGAACGCCGATAGTAGCGGACGACCGCCCTCCGCCTCACTCCTCGCCGGATTTGTAGTGTTCGCCCGCAGCGTCCGGAGTGCGCGTTCGTCCGACGAATGTCAGTACGACGATAACCGTCACGTAGGGGATGATGCCGATGAGCGCGTCGGGAACGTCGAAACCGGTCTGTTGGAGTCGCAACTGAAGCGCGTCAAGGCTGGCGAAGAGGAACGACGCGCCGAACGCACCCAGCGGGTTGTAGTTCCCGAACAGGTAGGCGGTGATGCCGATCCAGCCGCGGCCATCGACCATCGTGGTACCGCTTCCGTTGAACAGCCCGGCCTGCCCGAGCGACAGCCCCGCGCCACCGATTCCGGCGAGGACGCCGGAGAGTAATACGCTCGCGTACCGGACGCGACGCACGTCAACGCCCACGGTGTCGAGCGCCATCGGATTCTCGCCGCTGGCTTTGACCCACCGCCCGAACGCCGTCTCGTTCAGAACGAACCACGTGAGCGGGACGGCGGCGAGGAGCATGAACACAGTCGGGTTCGCGTCGAAGAGAACCCGACCGAGCACCGGTATCTTGACGAGAAGTGGAACGTGCCAGTTAGCGAGCGTACCGACGCTCGGGCTGTTGATGCTTCCCCAGATGACCTGACTGGCGAACGGTGCGAGCCCCAGCGCGATGAGCCACACCGCGAGCCCGGCGATTATCTGGTCGGCCTTGAACTCGATACAGACGACGGCGAACAGGAGCGCGAGGAGGGTGCTCGAAAGAACTGCAGCGAGGAAACCGAGCCAGAGGGTCGTCTGCGTGGCTCCGGCCGGGCCGGCCAGCGCGTCGGCGACCGCGACGCCGGTGAACGCCGAGATGATGAGCAGCCCTTCCAGTCCGATGTTGATGACGCCGCTCTTCTCGGCGAAGATGCCGCCAAGCGCGGCGAACGCGATGGGAACCGTGAATCGGAGCGCGGCGCTCGCGTAGCTCGCGTCGATGGTTCCGACGATCTGACCGAGCGGGCTGTTCGGGAACAGGAGTCCGACGACGCCGACGACCACCGCAGCGACGAGCGACGTCGCGGTCAGTAGGAGGCGGTTATTCACCGCTCTCACCTCCTTCGATCGGAGCGCCACCGTCCGCGGCCACCGCCCCGTGTTCGTCGGTCGTCACGACGCGCTTGCCGACCATCCGGAAGAACTCCGGCATAGCGACGAACAGGATGATGAGTCCGCGTAGAACGCCGACGAGCTGTTTCGGCACGCCGAGCGCGAAGTCGATGGCGAGACTGCCGCTTTTCAACATCCCGAACAGAAGCGCGGCCAGCGGAACGCCCAACGGATTGTTCCCCGCCAGAATCGTGACGGTGATACCGTCGAACCCGTAGGACGGAACGCCCGCCTGAAAACGATTGAGGATCATCAGCACGTACACCGCACCGCCGATGCCACCGATCGCGCCCGAAAGCGCCATGCTGGACACCATCGTTCGGTTCGCGTCCACGCCGCCGTATTCTGCCGCTTCCGGCTGGATTCCGCTGGTTCTGAGGTCGTACCCGAACGCGGTTCGGTGCAAGAGCAAGTAGATCCCCACCGCGAGCGCGAGCGCCCCGAGCAGGACGAGGAGCGAGAACGACGACTGGCTGGGGAAGATGACCGGGGAGAGAACCGCGTACCCCGGAACCGGGCGCGTCTCGACGGTCTGGCTCGCGGGATTCTTGAAGTATTCCGAGACGAGCACGAACGCGATACCCGTCGCGATGAAGTTGAGCATGATGGTCGTGATGACCTCGTTCGCGTCGGCGTAGGCTTTCATCGCCCCCGGTATCGCGCCGTACCCGCCGCCGACGAGCGCACCGGCGAGCAGCCCGACCGGAATAAGAACGATACCGCCGGCGATCCCGCTCGGGACGTACGGGGCGACCCAGAGCACGGAGAGCGCCGAGCCGAGCGCGCCGAGCACGAGTTGACCCTGCGTTCCGATGTTGAACATCCCAGCGCGGAACGCGACTGCGACGGCCAGTCCAGTGAGGAGGAGCATCGTCGTCTGCCGTAGCGTCACCGCGAGACTGAACTGGTTTATCGCAGGGTCGAACGGAACGAGCGAGAACTGCTGCGGGTTTGCGAACGCGCCTACGAACAGGTATTTGTACACTTGAACCGGGTCGTAGCAGAACGAGCCCGGAAGTGGGAGTACGACGCCCCAGCCTCCGGTTCCGGGGATGGTTATGAGCAGTTTCTCAGCGAGGAAGGGGTTGGAACACGTTGCGACGAAGCCCGAAACGAGGATGACGACTCCGCCGACGAAAACCGACATCACGAGCGCCGCGAGGCTGATGAGCACGCGCTCGACGCCCGACGCCGCCACGAGCCGTTCGAGGGCCATCTCGGTTCGCTCTCGCCACGCGCTCATGGCGTCTCACCTTGGATGCTAGGCGTGTCCTCCGGACGTTCGCCCGCCATCAACAGGCCGAGTTCCTCCTCGGTTACTCGGTCGGGGTCGACGATGTCCATTATCTCGCCTTCGTACATGACCGCCAGTCGGTCGGAGAGCTGTTGCACCTCGTCCAGTTTCGACGAGACGAGGAGAACGGCCTTACCCTCGGCACGTAGTTCAAGCAATCGGTCGTGGATGAACTCGATACTACCCACGTCCACGCCCCGCGTCGGATGGGCGGCGACGACCAGCGAGGGGTTGCGCGAGAATTCCCGACCGACGATGAACTTCTGCTGATTCCCGCCGGAGAGCGACTCGGCGGTCGCGTCGGCGTCCGGCGGGCGAACGTCGTACTCCTCGATGATGTCCTCAGCGTGGGTCTGCGTTCGGTTCCAGTCGATGCGTCCGTCCTGCGAGTACGGCTCGGAGCGCTGGCTTCCCAGCAACCCGTTCTCCACGAGGTCGAACTCCATGACCAATCCGCGCTCCTGTCTGTCTTCGGGAACGTAGGCCATCCCGGCGTCGATTCGCTCCCGGCGCGTCGTCCGAGTCACGTCCCTGTCGAGGAACTCGATTCGGCCCGAGTCAGGTCTCCCCAGACCCGTGATGCTTTCGATGAGCTCCGACTGGCCGTTTCCGTCGACGCCCGCGACGCCGAACACCTCGCCTCGTCGAATCTCGAACTCGACGCCGTCCACCCGCACCACGTCCCGTTCGTCGGTCATCCGGAGGTCGGAGACCGAGAGGACGGTGTCACCAGGGTCGCTCGGCGGCTTCTCCGTTTCGAGCAAGACTTCGCGTCCGACCATGAGTTCCGCGAGCTCTTCGCGTGTCGTCTCGTCGGTGGTGACCGTCCCGACATTCTTCCCGTCCCGTAGGACAGTGATGCGGTCGGCGGCGTCCATCGCCTCGCCGAGTTTGTGCGTGATGAAGATGATGCTCTTCCCCTGCGCCGTGAGTTCGTCCAACACTGCGAGCAGGTCGTCTATCTCCTGCGGGGTGAGCACGGCGGTCGGTTCGTCCAAGATGAGAACGTCCGCGCCGCGGTACAGCGCCTTCAGAATCTCGACGCGCTGTTGAACGCCGACGCTCGCGTCTTCGACGAGGACGTTCGGGTCGACGTCGAAGCCGTACTGCTCGCTCAGTTCGCGCACCTCGCGGACGGCGCGGTCTCTATCCATCGCCAGTCCACCCCACTTTCGCGGCTCGTTTCCGAGGACGATGTTCTCCGCGATGGTGAGGGTATCGACCAGCATGAAATGTTGGTGGATCATCCCGACGCCAGCCTCGATGGCATCGCGCGGAGAGTCGAACTCGCGCGGTTCGTCGTTGACGACCACTTGTCCTTCGTTCGGCTGGTACAGCCCGTAGAGGACGTTCATCAGCGTCGTCTTTCCGGCTCCGTTCTCACCTAAAAGTGCGTGGATGGTTCCCGACTCCACGGTCAAGTTCACGTCGTCGTTCGCGACGACACCTGGGAATCGTTTCGTGATGCCGTTGAGGTGTACCGCCCGGCTCATCTACGTCTGGGTTTCTATCCTACCCGTTTAAACGCGCGGGTTTTGCGCTTAGTTCTTGACTTTCGTCGGCACGTCTATCTTGCCGTCGACGATCGCCTTCCGCGACTTCTTGATCTTCGATTTCACGTCGTCCGGAATCTTCGACCCGAGGTCGGCACCGTACACCGTTTCGATGCCGCCGTCTTTCAGGCCGAGCGTGTTGACAGACCCACCTTTGAAGTTGCCGTTGACGACGTGCTTCGTGGAGCGGAACACGGCTTCATTGACGTGTTTGACCATGCTGGCGAGGATGACGTCGCTGAACTTCGCCGTTCCCTTCGCTTTCGACTGGTCGCTGTCGACGCCGATGGCGTACCGACCCTTCTCTTGGGCGGCCTTGAACACGCCGGTTCCGGAGCCGCCGGCCGCGTGGTAGATGATGTCCGCGCCGTTGTCGTACATCGAAAGCGCGGCTTCCTTCCCCGCGACCGGGTCGTTGAACGCGCCGACGTAGGCGGTGCGAATCTCGATATCCTCGCTCGCGCGGGCGACGCCGGCCTTGTATCCGGCTTCGAACTTCTTGATGAGCGGGACTTCCTCGCCGCCGACGAAGCCGACGACCTTCCTGCCCGATTTCGTCTTGCCGCCACCCGCGCTGAAATTCTGCTGGGTCAGTAGCCCGGCGAGGTGGCCGACCTGGAACGATCCCTGGTGCTCCTTGAACACGTAGTTGGCGACGTTCTTCACGAGGTCGCCGTTCTTCTTCTCCGCCACGCTGTCGACCAGCATGAAGTTCTGGTCGGGGAACTGCTGTGCGTTCTTCAGCAGAGAGTTCGTCTGGACGAACCCGATGCAGCAGACGAGTTCGTAGTCCGGGTTCTGGGACTGCGCGAACTGTCGCTGGAGGTTTTCCACGTCACTCGGTGAGCCCGGCTCCGCGTTCTGGTACTTGACGCCGAGTTTTCGCTTCGCTTTCTTGATGCCCGCGTGAGCCATGTCGTTGAACGAGTTGTCACCCAGTCCGCCGGTCGCGTACACCATCCCGACGTTGGTGTCGCTCTCGCCGCCCGAACTGCTCGTCTTGGTACCGTCCCCGGAGGTGGACGTTCCGTCGCCGTTACCGCCACCGTCTCCAGGGCTGCTGATACAGCCAGCCAATCCGGCGATACCCAGTGCGCCACCCGTCTGCACCACCTTCCGTCGCCGTTTGTCGATGTTCGTCATCTACGCGTAATTCAGACAAGTTATTTGTGATAAATCCGTCGCTTCACGTCTGGATTCGCGAAGAATACGGGTTTCAGGGGCGTGAGGAGCTACTTTTTCGAACCCGCCACTGCGCTCATGACGATATCCCTCGCGTCGGCGACCAGTTCGTCCACGTCCTCGCTTTCGGCGTAGATTCTGACGTACGGTTCGGTGCCACTCGGCCGAACGAGAATCCACGACCCGTCCGGCAGTTCGGCCCGGACACCGTACTCGGTTCGCACCGTCGCTTCGGGGAATCGCTCCGGAATCGTCGTCTCGACTCGCTTCATCGCATCTTCCTTCGCGACCTCCGGACAGTCGACGCTCACCTTTCGATACGGGCGCTCGGTCACCTCGCCTCGGAGCGGTTCGACGCCGCCCGCGTCGGCGACGAGTCGCGCGAGAACCGCCGCGCTGGTGACGCCGTCTATCCAGCCGCCGAACTGCGTGTGGATGTGTTTCCACGGTTCGGCGGCGAACACGACTTCGGTGTCGTCGCCCGCTTCGAGCGCCGACGCGATGCCCTCGTGGAGCGCGCCGAGTCGCACGCGCTCGACGCGGCCGCCCGCCACTCGAACGCGCTCGTCGATGCGCGCCGATGCGTTCGGCGTCGTCACGACGACCGGATCAGAGGCGTCGCTTTCTCGCGTGTAGTGCTCCGCTAAGATGGCGACGACGGTGTCCTCGTGGACGAACTCTCCGTCGCCGTTGACGAGGACGAGTCGATCCGCGTCCCCGTCGTGGGCCAGCCCGAACGCGAAGTCGTCGTCCGCGACGAACGATTGGAAGTCGGTCAGCGTCTCCGGCGTCGGCTTGCTCGCCCGCCCGGGGAAATGCCCGTCCACGTTCGCGTTGAGCGTGACCACGCGCACACCCAGCGCGCGAAGCACCTGCGGCGCGGCGAGGCTTCCCATCCCGTTTCCGCAGTCGACCGCGATTCGGAGTACGTCCAGCGGTGCGCCGTGCTCTCGGGCGTACTCGATGACGGCGTCCCGATACTCGTCGAGCACGTTCTCGCGGGTGCTCGAACCCCACTCGTCCCATGCGAGGGGCGAGTTGTCGTCCGCCACGCGCGATTCCACCTCGCGCTCGGCGGCGCGGTCGTACTCCACTCCGTCGTCGAACAGTTTGATGCCGTTGTCGGTCGGCGGGTTGTGACTCGCCGTGAGCACGACGCCGCGACGACCCCGCGAAGCGAACGCTAGCGCGGGAGTCGGAAGCATCCCCGCGCGGCGAACGTCCGCACCCGCGCTCTCCAGTCCGGCCTCCATCGCGGCGGCGAGCGCGGCTCCGGTTTCGCGCCCGTCGCGGGCGACCACGAACTCTTCACCCGGCCGTCCCGCGGCTCGACCGACCGCGAGGGCGAGTTCGGGCGTCACTCGCTCGACGACGTTGCCGCGGATGCCCGCGGTTCCGAACAGCTTCATACGGAGTGGTTCGTTCCCGGATACTTAGGTTCACTCGATTCTCGACGCGTCCCCCAATAAAAATAAGCGGCTCTCCGGCGTAGGGACTGACATGAACCTGCCAAAGCTGACGACGCCGACCGGCCTGTTCGATTACCTCATCGGACTCCTCGTCGCCCTCGCAGCCCTCGCCGGTCTCTACCTCGCCGCGGTGGCGATGGACATCATCCCCCCGCTGTTCTGACTGCGCGAAAAAAGTTTAAAGTTCGACACCGCTCGGGATGAGACTGTGTTGGCGGAGGAGGTTGCCCTCGCTGTTGTAGATGAGGAACGTCGCCTTCTCGTACGAGACCACGTGGTCGCCGTTGATGGCGATATCGACGTGGTACCGTCCTTCCGTGTCGTCGGTTTCGGTTCCGTACGCGCGGGCGGCTTTGATGAATCTAAGTACGTCCGCCGCTTCCTGATTGAGTTCGAGTATGAAATCGCCTGTCGTGCGATTCGTCACGCTCACGACGCCGGTCGCGTCGGGGTCGTCGATACTGGCTTGGAGGCGGAAAGTTACGTCCGTCTCGTCGGCGTCCAGGAGGTCTCCATCGGGGCCCGAGAGTCGTTCGCGGAGCGTCGAAGACGGCCCCTCGAAATCGATGAGCACCGTCGGTTTGCGGGGCGTCCCATTCGCTTCGACCCAGTTGATGTTTTCGACCTCCAGTGTGAAGTAGTCGCGCCTCATTCCGTATCTCCGCCTACGTTCTCGCGTCTCATGAACGTAACGCCACGCGAGCGCAAGTACGAAACGATGGCACGATACTCGCCTGACGGTTCGGAGAGGCGATCCATCACCGACGGCCGATATTCATTTTGGAGTTGAAACTATCCAGCCATTGATTTAAATACTCGTGCTACAAAGGGCGTGACGAAAGCACGTGTCACGCGTCGGACAGAAACGCCCCGACCCGGAATCGTGCGCCTAACCGCTATCGAAGGCGCATGTCGAGTTTGGAGCTTGACGAACTGACCGTCCGCGTCCGCGAATTCCGGCGAACGATTCGCCGAGCCGCCGAGATGTTTCACAGTTCGACGATATCGGTCGGCGACTACGACCCCGACGCGCACGGTTCGCTCATCACGTTCGCGGGCGTGCCGGGCTACCGGGAAGTGGAACGCTACTGGGTGAACGCGCCGTTCGCGTTCGTCACCATCTACTACGACCCGGACGCGAACGAACACCTGTATTACGTGGTCGAACCCGAACTGGACGAGTTCGAAGCCGACCTACTCGACCGCCTCTTCTCCGACCTGCGGGAGTCGCTCATCTACCGGCGCGAGATGGGCGATAACACCGCGGAAGGCGTCCTCCGCGACGAACTGCGCGACCGAGAGCTCGTCCTCCAATATCTCCGCAAGAACGACGTGACCGATTATCGCCGGTTCACCCCGATGGTCAACGAGTACTACGCCGACCCCGACCGCGTGGTCGAGACGGTCGAGCGAAACACCGACATCGAGGTTTCGGAGTTCGACTGATGGGACTGCTGAACTTCGTCCCGCTCGTCCTCGCGCTCCTTCTGCTCGCGCCCGTCGCGCTGTCGCCCGTCAGCAGGACGGCCTACCGAACCGTCACGCGAGTCGCGTTGCAGGCGTTCGGAACTTACGTCCAGACCAGCGGGCGGCGTCGCTCGAAACGAAGTGACCTCCTGCGGCCGGCCCACGTCGGCGAGACGTACCGCCTGTACGCCTCGAAAACGTGGGTGTACGCTACGCTCGCGGCGGTGACGGGGAGTATCCTCGGTGTCTATCTCGTCGGACTGGTGCTGGCCGTGTTGACGGTGTCGCCCGAGACGATTCGCGAGACGCTCCCGTCGCTACTCGGATTCCTCTCGAACGTCCTCTCCGTCCCCGCTCTCACCGTGGGCGAACTGTTCGTCCTCCTGCTGTTCAGCAGCGCGACCGTCGGTCTGCTCGGCGGCGCGACGACCTACTGGCTACGGTGGGAGACGCCGTCACACCGCGGGAGCGCCCGGGCGATACGGATCGACGCTAGCCTCGCACGAACCGTCGCGTTCGTCTACGCCCTCTCGCGGAGCGGAATGGCGTTTCCCGAGATCATGCGAACGCTGGCGCGCAATCGAGACGTGTACGGCGAGGCCGCGGAGGAGGTCGCGGTCGGCGTGAAGGCGATGGATTTGTTCGGTCTCGACATGCTGACGGCCATCCGTCAGATGTCGCGCCAGTCGCCGAGCGAGAAGTTCGAGGAGTTCGGCGAGAATTTGGCGAGCGTGCTCCAGAGCGGCCAGAGCCTCCCGTCGTACCTCCACGAGCAGTACGAACGCTACCGACAGGACGCGAAGGCCGAACAGGAGGCGTTTCTCGAACTGCTGGCGACGCTGGCCGAGGGGTACGTCTCGCTGTTCGTCGTCAGCCCCCTCCTGTTCATCACCATCCTCGTCGTCATCGGACTGATGGGCGTCGCGGACACGCTCTCGTTTCTCCACCTGATGGCCTACCTCCTGATCCCGCTCGGTAACGTAGGGTTTCGTCGTCTACCTCGACAGCATCACGGAATCGCTACGTATCAGCCGGGACGAACGCGAACTGATCGAAAACGGCTCGATCGACGCTCGCCGGGCGGCAGACCCGGACGCGGGGCGAGCCGTGAGCGACGGTGGAGTTGCGACGACGAACGCCGAGCGACTGGTAACGTTCGACCGGTTCAAAAGCGTCAGGAACGCCCTCGAAGACCCCTTCCGAACCGTGCGCGAGAAGCCGGTTGCGGTGCTCTACCTGACGATACCGCTCGCAGTCCTGTCCGTACTCGTTCGTCTCGGCCCCGAAGTCGCGGCGGGAACCGCCACGCTCGCGTCTGCGGACGACGCGGTGGCGCAGGCCGCGCTGTTCGTCTTGGCGACGTTCGCCGTCGTCCGGGAACTCAAGCGCCGGCATCGAGGCGGTGGTTCCGGACTTGCTCGACTGGCTCGCCAGCGTCAACGAGGCGGGGATGACCGTCGTCGAGAGCTTCGGTCGCGTCGCCGACAGCGACCTCGGGGTGCTGAACGCGGAACTCCGGCGCACGTGGCGCGACGTCGAGTGGGGAACCGACGCGGCGACGGCGCTCCGCCGGCTGGAAGACCGGATCGACACGCCGACCATCACGCGCGTCGTGACGCTCGTGGCGAACGCGATGCACGCGAGCGGCGACATCGGACGCGTGCTCCGTATCGCGGTGGACGACGCGCAGGCCAGTCGGCGGTTGAAGCGCCAACGCCGACAGGAGATGGCGACCTACCTCGTCATCATCTACCTCTCGTTTTTCGTCTTCCTGTTCATCATCGCGTCGCTTTCCGGCATCCTCGTCCCCGCGTTGAAGAACCTACCCTCCGCGGACGCGGGCGGAAGCGGGCCGATCGGCATCGGCGGGCTCGGCAACGTCGCGGCGGTCGATATCGACGCCTACACCCTCGTGTTCTTCCACACCGCGCTGGTGCAGGCGCTCTTCTCGGGATTCGTCGCGGGGAAGATGGGCGAGGGGAGCGTGAAAGACGGCGCGAAACACGCGACGGCCATGTTCGCCATCGCCTACGTCGTCTTTCTCGCACTCGAACACGTCGTTCACCCGTAGGACATTTGGCGTCCGGCGCGAGAGTTCGGGTATGGAACCGACCAGCCGCGAGGTGCGGGCGACCTACGACCGCATCGCGGCCCACTTCGCCAGCACGCGGGAGTACGCGTGGCCCGAAGTCGAGTCGTTCCTCGACGGTCGGGAGGCGGACACCGCGCTCGACCTCGGCTGTGGCAACGGGCGGCACGCGGAGGTGCTCGCCTCGAACGCTCGGCGCGTCGTGGGCGCGGACGCGAGCGCGGGTCTGCTCGCGGAAGCGCAGGTCCGCGCACGAGAGCGAGCGTTCGAGGTCGAGTTGGTGCAGTGCGACGCGGCGCGCCTGCCCCTCGCGGACGAGTCCGTCGACCTCGCGGTGTACGTGGCGACCCTACACCACCTCCCCACCCGGGAGGCCCGCCTCGGGAGTCTGGACGAGTTGGCCCGGGTGCTCGGCCGGGAGGGCGTCGCGCTGGTGAGCGCGTGGAGCACGGCGCACGACCGATTCGACCGCGAGGAGGGGTTCGACACGACCGTCGATTGGACGCTCCCCGGCGGCGAGACAGTGCCGCGGTTCTACCACATCTACTCGCCGGAGGAGTTTCGCGAGGACGTGACGGAGAGCGCGCTGGTTCCGGTCGACGTGTCGGTGTCGAGCGGGAACTGCTACGCCGAAGTCCGCGGGCGAAAACAGTAACACCCTTAAGCCGCGGCGCACAATCCGGAAATACACTCGTATTCGCCGCACCGCCAATTGCATCGGTGTCTCACGAACGAAGTGAGGCTCGGTGGTGGTGCGAGCGAAGTGAGCACCGCGCACCGGTGGTCTAGTGGCAGGACCTGAGCCTTCCAAGCTCATGGCACGGGTTCAAATCCCGTCCGGTGCATTTCTCCGAACGTTACCGGCGAGCGACTGTACGAGCGCTCGTCACCCTCGGCTGGGAAACCGACAGAGAGGCTCGAAGCGGAACCGTCCACGGGGTCGTAGGTATGAATCGCTTTAACCCGTCACACCCCTAGTCGTACTGATGGATTCCGACACCATCTCGCCGGTTCACTTCGTCGCCGCACAACTAGCGGTCATCGTCGCGGTGATTCACCTCTCGTTGGGCACGCTGAACTGGGCTCGATGGATGATGGTCGGATTCCTCGTTCCGCGCGACCTCCGGTGGCCGCTGTTCGTGATCTCCGGGGCCGCGATGATCATCGCGCTGTTTCTCGCCGCGGCGGGAGCCGATCGCCGACCCCTGTACGTTGGTGGAATCGCACTCATGGTCGTCTACATCGTCGGCTACTTCGGGTGGCACGTCGGCGGACACCGACCGCTGCTCTTGCTCGGCCCCGGAACGCAGCACACCGGCCCGCTTCTGCCGTTTCTTCTCGACCACCTCCTCGCCGGCCCGGTGGAGTTCGTCACGATCGTCTCGGAAGTCTCGCTGCTCGTGCTGTTGGTGTACCTGCTCCTGACGGAATCGAAGTGAGCCGTACCGCGGGTCATCGACGCGGATTCTTTCGACGGCCTGTGGGCGTCTGCGTCTTTCCTCCACTTCCTCGAAAGACGCTCCCGCCACCTTCTCGGAGTTCCGGCGCGTCCTCCGCCCGGAGGCGTCGTCCACCTCTCGATCAAGCGCGGCGGCGAGCGGGAGGGCACCGCCTACGACGATGACGACCGCCGGTTCACGCTCTATCGATCGGACGAACTGCGTGCGATGGCCGAGAACGCCGGCTTCGCTATCGAGTCGGTGCGCGCCGACGACTGGGCGCAACTACTCGCGCGAACCCGATTCGCTCGCGCCGACCGAAACCTTCCGAGACGGTTCGACCGAGCGTTCAGACCAACGCCCGCGCCAGTCCACCGATGGCACCCGCGGCGAGCGGAATCGCCGCGGTCAGCGCGGTGATCTGGCCCATTTCGACCGCCGGAACGAGCGCCGCGCGCAGCGCGAGCAGTCCCGCAAAAACCAGCAGCGCCAGCGCGCCGAATCCGAGTCCGGCGAGAACCCTGCGTTTCCGGTTCGCCGTCGGGAGACTCACGAGCGCGCCGCCGACCAGCAGACCGAGCCAGTGCAGCCACGCGAGGGTGAGGCCGAGGAGCGCGCCGAGACCGACCAGCGCCCAGCACCGAACGCCGTATCCACGAAATTCGTCGAGTCGGCTCATCGGTTCTCACCTTCGAACGTGACGGCCACGTTACCGCGAATCTCGCGCGTCATCGGTTTGTACTCCGTGTTCGCCCACGCTCGCAGCTGGTCGCGGTAGTGCTCGGAGAAGTAATCGTCCGAATTGCCCCCAGCAGGATAGCCTCCGATTCGCCGCCCACCGGGCAGATCATCCGCCAACTACTCCCGGCGGCGGACTCACCCGGTAGTTGTTCATGGTGTGACTCGACCCGTCGGTCGGGAGGTGGGGGTAGTTCAGGAACGACTGGTCGAAAGGGTGTGTGATGGCGCGAGTGGTGTTGTAGTCACCGTACGTCTCGTACCCCTCCTCCTCGATCCGCTTTAGGGCCGTCCGGGGGGCGCGAACCATCGCCGCGTTCCTGCCCTCGTTCCCGAACCACCGTTTCCCCCGGAAGTGGGCCAACACCCAGTCGCGGGGGTAGTAGCTCTCGTCCAACCCCGCTCGCTCGAACTTGACGCTCGAGTTGGAATAGTCTGTCTCTGGCTTGTGCGTACCCCACCGCGAAGTAGAGCGCCCACTCGTCGTCCGCCGTGATGTTCGGCACGTCGTCCTCGTCGTACCGAAGTTTCGCCGCCCCGTAGGGGCTTTCGACGCGCCGGTCGGTGCAGTCGGTCGCGCCGTCACACGCCGTTCCGCTGAGCGGTGCGAATCGGCGGAGATAGCTCCGGACCGGCGAGAGTGACCCGCCGACCGCGCTTCCGCCGAGGATCGCCCCGACGAGTGCTCGTCGGGTGATGTCCGTGTCCATGTGTCAAACTGTTTGGTAGTCGATATAAATAGCGTTGTCTAATCTGCGGTCGCGTTTTGCGCTACTTCCACGGATTCGTAACGAGGTCGGTCTGCACGTCGACGCCGACTTCGATTCGACAATCTGCCCGCGCTCGTGCGATGCAAAGTAGGACGTACCCTTCGTCCAGAAACCTCGGTTTCAGTGCGTTCGGCGGTCGCGCGTGCTCGACCCGACCGTCGAGCAGTCGGCCGGTGCAGGTGGCACACGCGCCGATTCGACAGCCGAAGGGCAGGCCGACTTCCGCTCTCTCCGCCGCTTCGAGTATCGATTCGTCACCGTCGGCGCGAATGATTTCGCTCCGTCCGTCGCGCCGGACGAGTTCGACTCGGTGGCGGTGGCTCACTGCCAGACGTCGCTCGTGCAGTCGCCGTCCGGCCACCGAATCTCGTGCGCTCTCGCCGGTCCGTTCGGCATCTCGCCGAAGTCCACGAGAAAGTCCTCGTCCAGGGTCATCGTCCCCTTCCGCGGGTTCACGTCGGCTTTGAGCATCACGGAGCCCTTCTCGCCTTCCTCCGGGAAGAATTGGTTGTCCCACGTGGAGAACAGCGAGGTCGTCCAGTAGAGGCGCTCGCCGTCGATGGACAACTGGAGCATCTGCGGCCCTGCAACGACCGGTCTGTCGTCGTCGCCGGTCGGATGGCGCGGCCCGTAGAGTCCGCCAGCCCAGAGTCGGTCGGCGAGGCGCGGGTTCTTCGGGTCGCTCACGTCGTACATTCGCACGTCGCCGTGGAGCCAGTTCCCGAAGAACAGGTAGCGGTCGTCCATCGAGACGACGAGGTCGGTGATGAGCCCCGGCACCGGCATGTCCCAGTCCTCGTGCTCGCGGGACTCGACGTCGATGACTTTCTCGGCGTGCCACTCATCGTCGTCTTCGTAGAAGTGGAAGATGTTGGACGAAAGCGCCGCCCCCACGTAGCCGTGCACCGCCTCGGGGCTGTGGAGGAATCGGACTTCCAGCGGAATCATGCCTTCCTCGCCCAAGTCGATGGTCTGCTCGACGGTTCGGTTCGTCCAGTTCCAGAAGTGGAGTTTACGGCCGTAGTCACCCGCCTCCACGTCCGCCGGGTCGAAGCCGGGGTAGTAGGTCTTCGGCGCGGCCCACTCCGAGGAGACCATCACGTTGTGCCGGGGCTGGTACCAGAAGTCGTAGTTCATGTCGATCTCGCCCGGCGCGTCCCACCGTCCCTCGATCTCGAAGTCGTCGTTCAGTTCGAGGAATCCGCCCGGCAGGTCGCCGTCCTCGTTCCCGAGCATCGAGACGAGAATCTCGCCGTCCGGAATGCAGTGAACCGTGTGCGGTGCCGAGAGGCCGTACTCGTACACCTCCTCCGGTTCGATGGTCTTCACTATCTCCGGGTTCTCGCGGTTCTTCGTGTCCACAATGTGCAGTCGCGACGACCGTTGGCCGGGGACGACGAGGTGGCGGCGTTCCAACCCCTCGACGTGGCAGGACGACGAACAGGCGTTCCAGCCGAAGTGGTGTAACTCGTCGCCCTTGTTCGGCATCTCCACCCTGTCGATGACTCGGCAGTAGGTATCGGAGTTCGGATCGACGTCCACCACCGACAGGAAATCCGGTGCGTCCACGTCGGTGCCGACGTACAGCGACGGCACGTAGGCGATCTTCTCGCGTTCAGCCTGTTCGATGGCCGCCTGCGGCGTGGCGTACCCCGGCCCCTCTACGTCGTGATGTTCGTGATGTTCGTGTGCTCCGGTTTCGGATGATTCGGTGTCGCTCACGATTTCTCCCTCTCGGGAGGTGGTAGGATACCGATTGTCGTGATGTGGCGGATAGAGGAAATAATTGCCGCAAAACGACCCGTACTCTCAGCTACTGTATCGAAGAGGAAAAAAAGCGACCGTCAGTAGTTGATTACTCGTACAGCCACTCGTTGTCGACTCGTTCGTAGTCGACCAACTCGTCCTCGTCGAAGAACAGCGAAATCTCTCGTTCGTTGGAACCTTCCTCGGTGTCCGAGCCGTGGATGACGTTCCGACCGAGGTCGAGTCCGAAGTCGCCGCGGATGGTGCCTGGCGCGGACTCAGCGGGGTCAGTTTCGCCCATCATCGTCCGGACTTGGGCGACCGCATCCTGACCTTCCCAGACCATCGCGAAGACCGGTCCGGAGGTGATGAAGTCCACGAGTCCCTCGAAGAAGGGTTTGCCCTCGTGCTCGCCGTAGTGTTCCTCGGCGAGTTTCTGATCAATCTGCATGAATTTCCCACCGACGAGCTTCAGACCGCGGTCTTCGAATCGGGAGACGATCTCCCCGATGAGGCCGCGTTGGACGCCGTCGGGCTTGACCATCACGAAGGTTCGCTCGCTCATTCCTGTCCACCACCGGCGCCTTCCTCGGTCCATTCGAGGTCGCGGGGTTCGCGCCCGAGGTCCGCGTTCTTCTCGCACTTCGATGAGCAGTAGTGGATGGTCGTTCCGTCCGTGCGGACGAACATCGTTCCCGTGCCGGGTTCGATGTCGTCGCCGCAGTAGTCACACTCTCGCGTCTGTGGCATTATTGTCCTCCGATGGAGTCCGCCTCGCGTGCGGTTTCGCGCAACTGGAGCACGTCGCCCTCGCGGACGGGGCCGAGACAGTTGCGCGTGATGATGCGCCCTTGGTTCTCGCCCTCTCGGATGCGGCACTTGACCTGCATGGCCTCGCCGTGCATTCCAGTCTTGCCGACGATTTCGATGACCTCGGCGGAGGTGGAGTCCTCCTGTCCGGTCTCATCAGCACTCATCGTCTACCACCTCACCGCAGTTCCTCGACCTTCGAGGCGATGTCGTCTACGTCCTCGCTGGCCTCGCCCGCATCGACGATGGCCGCGGCGGCGCTGCCGACTTCCAGTCCGGCGGCGTGACCGACATCGTCCTGCGTCTCGACGAAGACGAAGGGGATACCCTTCTCGTCGGCGAGTTCAGGCAGGTGCATGACGATCTCCTCGGGCTGGACGTCCTCGGCGACGTAGATGAGGTCTGCGTTACCTCGTTCGACTGCTTTGGTCGTCTCGTTCGTTCCTTTCTTTACGCTTCCCGTGTCCCGTGCGACTTCGAGCGCTTCGAGCGCTCGGTCTTGAAGGTCGGCTGGGACGTCGTAGTTGACGTATACTGGCATAGGTTGTTCACCTCCCCGTGCGCTGGCTCAGGCTCCCCTGCCAGGCGAGTCCTGTATGGCTAGGAGCATCATCAACCCCGCACAGGTTGTACCCATCAGTAGAATATGCCCCCATAAAAACGCTTTCAAATAGACGACGGAGTGCTACGCTGGCGCACGCCACTGAGTCGGGCGATTTCGAGCGTTTCCTTTCACCAGATACCTGACGAATACCCTTCACGTAGTAGACCGAAAAAAGATACGTCGCGATACTCGCCGCGCAAGAAGATGTGTTCCCGGAACCGTCCTTCCTCTTCGAATCCCAGTCGTTCCAAGAGCGCTCGCGACGCGTCGTTGAAATCCACGACCTTGGCGACGACCCGGTGGAGACCCCGGGTGTCGAAGGCGTAGTCCAGCAGGAGCGACACCGCCTCCGTGGCGTACCCCTCACCGCGTGCGTCCCGGTCGAGCCAGTAGGCGATCTCGCCGTGGTCGGCTTCGACCCGAAACAGGTTCGCCTCGCCGACCGGTTCGCCATCGACGCAGACGACGAAGTTCGAGTCGCCGTTGTCCGTGGAGATGGTGTTCTCGTAGAACTCCTCGACCTGTTCGCGGGTCTGCGGTTCGGTGAACGTCATCGCCGTTCGGAGTTCTGGGTCGGTTCGCACTCGCTGGAGGAGGTCAATATCCTCTCGCTCGGTCACGCGGAGTTCGACTCGTTCGCCCTCGAGAAAGACGGGGCCGGGCATACCGGAGACGAGACGGAACGGTGACAAAAACGTTTCACCTCCTACGCGGCAAATTACCGACCGGAACGCCTCCGACGAATCCGAATGACGGTTTTGTCTATTCGACCCGTACCCGGTGCCATGAGTGGGGGAGAATTGGAAGAACGGGAGCACAGACACCATCCAGCGACGGACGACTGGCCGAGAGGATTCGGCGAAGCGTCGTGGTGGCCGTTCGTCTCGGCGCTGGGTGCGGCGGGGCTGTACGCCGGGGCGGGGCTGTACGTTCTGAGCCAAGGTGCGAACGACTACGTCCCGCCGATGTACGGCCCCATCGTCTTCGTCGTGAGCACGGTGGTCTTTCTCGTCGGCATCTATGGCTGGCTATATCACGGCTTCGTCGACCACTACTGGAGCCGCGAGGCGGTTGGCGGAACGAAACTCCGCTGGGCGATGATACTGTTTCTCGGAACCGAAGTGACGACCTTCGGCGCGGGATTCGTCTACTACTTCTTCATCCGAACGGGCGCGTGGCCCCCGACCGGGCAGACCATCCCGCCCTTGCTGAACTCGCTCGTCCTCGCCAACACGCTCATCCTCGTCGTCAGTAGTTTCACCCTGCACTTCGCACACACCTCCCTGTTAGGAGGAAATCGACGCCGGTTCGTCGGCCTCCTCGCCCTGACCGTCGCACTGGCCGTCATATTCCTCGGCGGACAGGTGTTCGAATACTACGAGTTCATCACTCACGAGGGCTTCACGCTCACGTCCGGTATCTTCGGGAGCGCCTTCTTCGGGTTGACGGGACTCCACGGCCTGCACGTCACGCTCGGCGTCGTCCTCATGACGATTCTGCTGGCCCGCGCACTATTCGGGCAGTACGACGCCGAGCGGGACACCTCGGTCACCACCGTCTCGATGTACTGGCACTTCGTGGACGCCGTCTGGCTCTTCCTCGTCGTCTCCATCTACGCCGGAGCGACGCTCGCCGGGTGACTGCCAAGAACTGCCGGGAACCGACGGTGGTTCGCTTTCGAGACGAGATACAGTCGTCGCCAGAAAACATTTAACTAATGACGATGTCGCCCTAAATGGCGAGGTCCCCGCGAAGCGCGAGTGGGTCTGGCGCCATCACCTGACCCCACCTCGCCACGACTCCTGACCTCTTCACACCGAAGAGAAACATCCTTGCGACGCCCTTTCTAAATCCGAGTATGGACGTAGCGTCGGTGGCGACCGCCCTGCGAGAGGAAGCCCGGCAGTCGAACGAGCGTCGGCTGCTCGTCCTCGCAGGCGACCGGAGCGAGGGATACGACGCCGCCCGACGCGCGCTCGACGCGGCGGAGATTCCCCGGTCGAAAACCGTACAGGTCGGCCCTCGGCGCACGCTCGACTGCGAGCGGGTCACGCAGCACCGTGCCGGAACCTTGCTCGGTACGACCCGCGATGCGGTCGTCTTCGACGCACACGACGAGCTCCAGCCGAACGCACTGGGGCGGGTCGTCGGCGCGGTCGACGGCGGTGGCCTGTTCGTCCTGCTCGCGCCGCCGCTTGATTCGTGGCCCGCTCAGCGGGACGAGTTCGACGAGACGCTGGCGGTGGCGCCGTTCGAAATCGAAGACGTGACCGGACACTTCCGACGACGGTTCGTCGCCACGCTCCGCGCTCATCCCGGTGTTGCCATCGTCGACGTAGACTCGGGAACGACCAAGATGGACGGGCTGACACACCCTCCACCGAGAGTAACGTCGCAGGGGCGCGACCTTCCGAACCACGATTTCCCGCGAATCGCCTACGAAGCCTGTCTCACCGACGACCAGATGGTGGCGGTTCGCGCCTTCGAAAATCTCCGAAAACGAGGACGAGATGAACAAGAACGCGGCGAATGCGACGAGTACGGCGAGCACGAGCGGGCGGTCGTCGTGGAGGCGGATCGCGGGCGGGGGAAATCGAGCGCCGCCGGAATCGCGGCCGGATGTTTCGCCGCGGACGGCGACGACGTGCTCGTGACGTCCCGGAGCTATCGAAGCGCCCGCGAGATGTTCGTCCGCGCTAGCGCGGTGCTCGACTCGCTGGACGAACTCGCGGGAATTGACCGCGACCCGCCCACGCGAATTTCGTCGACGTCGGGCGGCGTCGTCCGGTTCGAGAAACCGACCGCGGCGGTCGAAGCCGACGCCGACGTGGTGCTCGTGGACGAGGCCGCCGCGCTCTCGGTTCGCCTGCTGGAACGATTTCTGGATTTCCCGCGCGTCGCGTTCACGACGACCGTTCACGGCTACGAAGGTGCGGGACGGGGCTTCTCCGTGCGATTCCGCGACCGACTCGCCGAGAGCGACCACGACGTGACCGACGTGAGCATGGTCGAACCGATTCGCTACGCGCCGGGCGACCCGGTGGAAGTATGGGCGTTCCGCGCGCTTGCGCTCGACGCTCGCCCCGCAGTCGAACCTCTCGTGGCGGACGCGACTCCCGAGGAGGTCGAGTACCGAGCGCTCGGCGCGGACGACCTACTTACGGACGAGAACCTCCTGCGCGAGACGTTCGGCCTGCTAGTCCTCGCGCACTACCGAACCGAGCCGGCGGATCTCGCGCGACTGTTGGACGCGCCGAACGTCGAAGTGCGAGCGCTCTCTCGGGACGGCCACGTCGTCAGCGTCGCACTGCTCGCCCGCGAAGGAAATCTCCCGGTCGACGTGCGCGAGCACATGTACGACGGCGGGCGCGTGAAGGGCAACATGCTCCCGGACGTGCTCACGACGCAACTGCGCGATTTCGACGCGGGGGTTCCAGAGGGGATGCGCATCATGCGAATCGCCACCCACCACGCCGTCCGCTCGTCGGGCCTCGGGTCGCGCCTGCTCGGCGAGATTCGGCGGGAGTTTTCGCACTTCGACTGGCTCGGGACGGGGTTCGGCGCGACCCCCGAACTGCTCCGATTCTGGCGCGAGAACGGCTACCGCACCGTCCAGCTCTCGACTACGCGCAACGACGCCAGCGGGGAGTACTCCGCGCTGATGCTCACCCCCATCTCTGACGCGGGCCGCGACCTGTACGACCGCCACGCCCGGCGGTTCGCGGGCCGAATCGCTTCGGTGCTATCGGACGCGCTCGCCGACGCGAAACCGGACGTGGTGCGGGAAGCACTACGAGCGACCGAGATACCCGTCTCGCCCTCGCTTTCCGACTGGGAGTGGCGACTAGTCGCCGCCAGCGCCCACGGTCCGGGGCAGTTCGACCACGGGCCGGCCCCCTTCCGGCAACTGGTCGTGAAACACTTCGTGAACCCGGACGACTCCGACGCCGACGCGCTCTCGCCTGAGCAGGAGCGCCTGCTGGTACGGAAAGTGTTGCAGGCACGGAGGTGGCCCGCCGTCGCGGACGAACTCGGTTACCACTCGCCCGGAGAGGCAATGCGCGCGCTGGGGACGGCGTTTCGGCCCCTCGTGGAACTGTACGGAAATAGGGCCGCGCGCGAGGAAGCGAGGCGGTACACCGATTAGGGACGAACCCCTCTCTCCGGGCGATGGAGTGCGCCGAAGACGACTGCGAGAACGAAGCGGCGGTTCGGTTGCACATCCCGTGGGCCGAGAATCGAGCGGTCTGCACCGGCCATGCGAGGGTGTTGGCCCGACGGGACGGCGTCGTGGCCGAACCGCTAGAAGACGTGGAATGGAAGTAGCGAGACGGGTATTTTCGAGTCGTTTTGCTTCCCGACTTCACCCACGGCCAAGAACGCAGAACTCGCCGCAGTGGCTAGTTCCGCGTTCGTCGGGGAAGGGCAGGGCGGGGCGGTTCCCTTGGCGGATGAAGGGCGAACGAGCGAAGCGAGTGAGGGCTTCACTCATGTGTGCAAGCATCAGCTATCGTCTAACTCACTCTAGTGACTTTCGAGGAGCAAACTGCTGTATTCGATAGTTCGACTCAGACTATCGTTAGGACACATGAACGAAGCCCTCGGTCGTCGCTCCCTTCGGTCGCTCCTCCTCGCCCTTCATCCGCCGAGGCACGCCTACCCTTCCCCGGCGAGTTCGTCCTCGCGGCCGCGTGGTCGGTCGAGTCGAGTGAAAAGCGGGATTCGAGTGGTGTTATTCGTGTGCGAAGTAGGTGACCGTCTCGTCCTTGTCGTGTCTATCCACGCGGGCGAATCCAACGCGCTCGAACTGCACCACGTCGTCCGCGTCGGTCTCCACGAACTCCGGCTCCGCGAGACCGTTTACGTCGCCGTCCATCGTCCGCATTCGAACGGGGACGTTCTCCTCGGCGGGCACCCAGTGGATGACGTCCACGCCCTCCTCTCGAACCGCGTCGATGTCGTCGCCTGTGTACTGGAGGGCGTCGCGGGTGTGCCTGAAACAGCCCAGCCCCTTCAGCCAGACGCGCTCGCCGTGGTCGGGGATATCGCCGGATTCGATGAGCACCGCGTCTCTGGCGGGGATGCGGCGCGTGCCCCTGTCCTCGTGGTCGGGGTGAACCGGCGGTTCGGCGGCCTCGGGATGCTCGCCGACGAGGGGGTACTCCACGCCGTCGCGGACGAGGAAGTAGCGGGGTGCCACGTCGTCCACGAGGTCGCGGTTCTTGGCGTAGACCGTGCTCATCGCCAGATCGACGTTGCTCGTGGAGGTGCCGAGTTCGACCATCGCTTCGGTGATGGCCTCTCCGCGGATGCCTCGCTTTCGGACGCTCTGGAGCGTGGGCGCGCGCGGGTCGTCCCAGCCGTCGAGTTCGCCCTTTCGGATGAGTTCGGCGATGGTCGAGGTGGACATCTTCACGTCGTACTCGTCCACCTGCACGTGTCCCCAGTGGATGGTTTCGGGGTACTCCCAGCCGAAGTAGTCGTAGACGAACCGCTGGCGCTTTGCGGAGTCCTGCAGGTCGATGCCGCGGATGATGTGCGTCACGCCGGTGAGGTGGTCGTCGATGCCGGACTGGAAATCGAGCATGGGCCAGCATCGATACTCTGATGCCTCGGGCCGGGGGTGCGGCGTGTCGACGATTCGGAAGGCGACCCAGTCGCGCAGGGCGGGGTTCTTGTGCTCGATATCGGTCTTCACCCGGAGCACCATCTCGCCCGACTCGTACTCCCCGGCGACCATATCCTCGAACTCCTCCAGCGTCATCTCGGGAGCTTTGTCGCGGTGCGGGCACGGCTTCGCGTCGTTCTTGAGATTCGAGAACTCCTCGCCCGAACAGGAGCAGGTGTACGCGCCACCCTTCTCGATGAGGTCGCGGGCGTGGTCGTAGTAGAGTTCGAGGCGGTCGCTGGCTTTCGTGACCTCGTCGGGGTCGAAGCCGAGATATTCGATGTCCTCCAGGATGGCGTCGTAGGCGTCCAAGTCGGGCCGTTTCGTCTCCGGGTCGGTGTCGTCGAATCGGACGAGGAACCAGCCGTTGTAGAGGTCTTTGTACGTGCCGATGACGGCGGGCATCCGCCCGTGGCCGATGTGCCACGGTCCGTTCGGGTTCGGCGCACAGCGCATCCGAATCTGGTCGTACTCCTCGGCGTTCGGCAAGTCGGGGAGCACCCGCTCGTCCTCCTCGTCTTCGGCGTCGAGTTCTTCGACCAGTTCCGGGTCGAGCTCGGCGAGGCGTTCCCTGCGCTCGTCGGTGTCCAACTGGTTCACCTGCGCGACGACCTTCCCCGCGACTCCCGGAACCTCGTTTCCGTGCTCGCGGAACTCGGGGTTCTCGCCCATAAGTGACCCCATGATGGCCCCTACATCGGCGTCGCTGTCGTGTTTCAGCGCGTTGAACAGCGCATGTTTTTCCGCCTCCGTATCGACTCGGGCGCGTAACTCGTCGTCCATTATCGGTGGTTTTGGGAGTCGGGGTGAAAAATCTCGCTTTTTGTTCGTTTCGGTCGCTCGCTTGAGCACCGAGGAAGTACGATTATCCTCCAGGCGTGGAACGCGAACCACGAGCGTCGGCCCCATAAGCCAGTTGATGATAGGATGACCGTATGGGAATGACAAGTTCCGCATACTTATTTTTCTATCCCTCTCGTATTCCACCGATGACCGAGCACCGAGCAACAAAGATAGCCCTGACCGCCATACTCATAGCACAAGACGAGGGGGAGTTCCGCCTCCCGGATCTCAAAGAGCGACTTCATTTTCCGGAGAATCCTCCGTCGAACAGCACTATTCGACAGGTTCTCCGTCAACTCGAAGAGAGCGGATGGCTCGAACGCGAGCATCCTGAAGGCCGAATTTGGTACGCTGGTGAGCAGTTGGAGGAGTTATTTTAGTAAACGAAAGCAAGCGGATATGAACGGAAAACAGTACGGTTGCGGAGCGGTCACTGCTACTTTCGCCTCTCATCTTCGCCGCCAACAATTCCTTGTCGACTGAGACAAAAAACAAACGATCAAGTAGTTCATGGACGGCGGGTCCGAAAGGTTCACGGGAGTGTTTAGGGTGATGGTGCGGCATCGAGCGGTCTACGTCGCTTCAGAAGCGATCGTTCTTGCCCACGAACAGGGCGCATTCCGCCTGCCGGACGAGTCCATGCCGTCAGACTCGATGATCCGGGGGATCCTCCGTCAGCTCAAAGACTGCATGTGGCTCGAACGCGAGCATCTATAAGGTCGAATCCGGTACGCAAGCGACAAATGCCAAACCCTAGAATGATTATCTGATTATAGGATGCGTCACCAGAACGCTTTGCCGCCGACTACCGTGATTATTTCACGGTTAGCGGACACTTGGCCGGCAGCATTACGGTGGATAGTACTGGTTACATCAGCGATACTCCTGGTAACAACTATTATACGCGGTTAGTCGTCGATTATCCCTGATTATTCACCGATGACTATACGGCGGAACCTAAACAGAACACAAAGAGCGTAGCTTACATGAAAACAGGCGTGAACGATGAACGAATCATATACTGAACCGCTACTGGAGTATCAGACAGGATATTTACGTTTCAGTCGTCGCGATATCCGCTTTCCCGTTCCGTATTAGGAGGTGGACAGTAGTGATCATTCAATCCGGGTGGGTTTCTAACCGGAAATTGGTTCTCTCCACGGCGTTTCAAACACTCTCAACGATTCTTTGGGTTGAATACAAACCTCGGAGATGGAGTCGGTGGCGGCGCTAGCTACCCACTCCAGGGCTTGAGTGCGCCTTTCATGGGGGTAGTCAGGGCCGCCGGGAGAAAGAAAACTCGTAGTGTCTGTTTCATTTTCTTGAAACAGACACTACGAGTCTTGATGGCGTTCGTGTTAGTAACGACCGTGCTCGTCGGCGGTCTCGCGGGTCCTGTTGCAGCACAATCTAATGGCGATGACGACGGTGTTGAGCAGGAGCAAGAGCAAGGATCGAACAGGAAGTCGAAGATGACGATAATGACGACCGCCGCTAACTAATTCGGCTCATCGACGCGGTGCAATTTTTGCGACTCGACGTCACCCGACGGTGTCGGCGAAAAGGAGAAAGTCAAAGCCGAGGAGCGAAGAAGATATTCAACGCTGCCGACGTAAGCATTCCCCGACCACGCGATCCATCCCAATAGCAACCGGTGAGATGTCACTTTCGCCACACAAAAAATCAGTCGTCGCGGTCAGTGACCGCGTTCGATGAGATAGTCCGCGATCTGTTCGAGCAGGTGGCGCGACTCGTTCTCCGGCAGCACGTCGAGGTGGTCCTTCCCGCGTTGGACGAGTTCCTGCGCTTTCCCTTTCGCGTAATCGATGCTTCCTGCGTCTTCCAGTTGCTGAACCGCCTCTTCGATCTCCGCTTCGCTCACGTCGCCGACTTCGTCGGCTTCGACCAGCGAATCCACGTCGACGCCCTGCTTGCGTGCGTGGAGCGTGATGATGGTCTGTTTGTCCTCCACGAGATCGCTGCCGCGCTGTTTGCCGAGTTTATCGCTCGGTACGGTTAGGTCGAGCACGTCGTCCTGAATCTGGAACGCCCGGCCAACGTCAATGCCGTACCGATAGAGCGCCTCCGAGGTCTCCTCGTCGGCACCCAGTAAGACGGACGGAACGGTCGCCGCCGCCCCGTACAGTACGGCGGTCTTGTTCTCTATCATCTCGAGATACTCTTCGGGGAGTACGTCGGGTCGTTTCTCGAACGCGACGTCGAGCGCCTGTCCCTCGCAGATCTTCGTACAGGTGGATGCGAGCACGTCGAGCGCGCCGACACACCGCTCCGGCGTGGCGTCAGTTTCGAGCATGATCTCGAACGCCTTCGAGTAGAGGGTGTCTCCGGCCAAAATCGCCGTCTCGGTGTCGTAAGCACGGTGAACCGACGGAACGCCGCGGCGCAGGTCGTCGTCGTCCATGATGTCGTCGTGGATGAGCGTGAACGACTGGATAACCTCGATGCTCACCGCGGCGGCCATCACGTCCACCTCCGTCCCGTCGAGCGCCGGGAACTTCCGGTAGACTTCCGACATGGGTTCGACGTCCGCCAGCGCGTCCGCGACCAACAGGAGAACCGTCGGTCGAAGGCGTTTCCCGCCCGCGTCGAGCAGATACCGCGACGCTTCGTAGAGGCGCTCCGGTTCGACAATGGGAAGTTCCTCTTCGATGGCCTCGTTGACTAGCTCGCGGCGCTGTTCGACCGTCTGCGTGACGAGTTCTTCGCGTAGTTCCGTGCTCGCGTCAGTCATGTCAATCAACCAGCTGGATGAGGTTACCGTTCCGCGAGGCGTGGAGGTCTCGGCCGAGACGGTAACCTCGACTCTCACAAAGGTCGACGTACGGCGCGTACCCCCTCATGTTCTGGTGGGCCGGGATGACGTTCTGCGGTTGGAGCGTGTCGAGCATCTGGTAGTGTCCCTCCTCGCGGAGGTGGCCGGAGACGTGCACGTCGTCGTAGATTCGCGCACCCTGCATCTTCAGTAGACGCTCGGACTGGTAGCGCTGGCCCTCGTTCGTCGGTTCCGGAATGACTCGCGCGGAGAAGATGACCTTGTCGCCGTCCTCGAGCTGGTACGGCGTCTCGCCGCGACCCATCCGGGTCAGCATCGCGCGCGGTTCGCCTTGGTGGCCGGTCACGATGGGCAGGTAGTTCTCCTTGCCCTCCTTCATAATGCGCTTGAACGTTCGGTCGACCGACTTGCGGTGGCCGAACATACCCATGTTCTCAGGGAAGTCCACGAAGTTCAGGCGTTCCGCGGTTCCCGAGTACTTCTCCATCGAGCGTCCGAGCAGAACCGGAGTACGCCCGATATCCTGCGCAAACTCGACGAGGCTCGTCACGCGGGCGATGTGGCTGGAGAACGTGGTCGCCACGATGCCACCGTCGTAGTCCTGCATGCTGTAGAGCACGTCTTTCAGGTGACGGCGAGCGACCGCCTCGCTCGGCGTGCGACCCTTCCGACCCGCGTTCGTACAGTCCTCGATGTACGCGAGGACGCCGTTGCCCTCGCGTCCGATTTCGCGGAACCGATTCATGTCGATTGGGTCGCCGAGCACGGGCGTGTGATCCATGCGCTTGTCGAGTCCGTAGACGATAGCGCCCTCGGGCGTGTGAACGACGGGATTGATGGCGTCGATGATGGAGTGAGCGACGTTCACGAACTCCAGTTCGACGTTATCGCTCAGCTGGGTCGTCTCCCCGGCTTCCATCTTCACGAGGTCGTTCTCGACGCCGAACTTCTCCTCGCTCTGGATCTGCTGTTTCACCAGTTCGATAGTGAACGGCGAGGCGATGATGGGCGCGTTATACCGATGAGCCAGTTTGCTGAGCGCCCCGATGTGGTCCAAGTGACCGTGCGTGGGGACGATGGCTTTCACGTCGCCTTCGAGGTCGGACATGACCCGGTCGTCCGGAATCGCGCCCATGTCGATGAGGTCGAGACTGTGGAGTTTCTCGGTCTCCACGTTGTCGTGAAGCAGTACTTTCGACAGGTTCAGACCCATGTCGAAGATTACCACGTCGTCACCTGCGCGCACGGCAGTCATCTGCCGTCCAACTTCTTCGTAGCCGCCGATTGTTGCGATTTCGATTTCCATAGTTTGCTTTCCTTGAGCACTGAAATGCCACGCGGCGTGACGGTTGCGTTGCTCACTGAAACTCTCGCGGGGCCGCGAGCGTCAGACCCCGGCGTCTTACAGCACGTCGGTCCAGCACTCGCGCGCGGCGGGGCCGCAAACCCGCGAGTTGCCCAGTCTAGCCCCACCTACGCCCCCGGGTAATAAAAACTGCCGGGATTGCGCTCCACGCGAGCAGCTAGCAGGCGAAAAACTGTGGCATCTCCGAAATAGACCGTTCTTCAAACGTTGCTTCGCCGGTCGCTCGCGCTAGTCGTCCGCGCTGACGACTTCGCGGCCGACTTCGAGTTCTCCGGAATCCAACTCCGCCTCGACCTCCCGCGCGGCCCGCACCATGTTCGCCATCTTCCCGTAGGCCACCTCGCGCGGCAGGAGCTTCAGCCCGCAGTCGGGACTCACGGTCAGTCGCTCCGGCGGGACGATTTCGAGGCCCTTGCGGATGTTCGCCTTGATCTCCTCGACGCTCTCGACGGAGGCGTCGTGGGCGTCCGTCACGCCGAGCGCGAGGTTCGCCGCGAACTCCGGGTCGCGGAACACGTCCAGTTGGTCGTAATCGCCGTTGGCGAGTTCGAGGTCGAACTCGTCCACCGGGAACTCCAGTATTTCGGGGTAGATGCGCGAGTAGTCGCCGTAGCAGACGTGCAGGCCGAGGTACACGTCGTCTGGGATTCCGTCCGCGATGCGCTCCAGACACTCCCCGACGATGGCGTGGTCGTCCGGCGTCGTCGCCAGCGCAGGTTCGTCGATCTGGATGTAGCGCGCGCCGGCGTCGACCAGTTTCTCTATCTCCTCGTTCACGAGGTCGGCGAGGTCGTAAGCTAAAGACTCCTCGTCGTCGTAGGCTTCGTTGAAACTCCAACTCGCCAGCGTGTACGGTCCGGTGATCGGTACCTTCACAGGGCGCTCCGCCACCTCGCTCGTGAACTCGTACTCGTCCACCAGCCACGTCTCATCGTACTCGACTTCCGAGACGACGCTCGGTTTGTCGAAGTAGTTGTGGCCCCACACCTTCACCGGGCCGTTGAACTCGTAGCCCTCGATGCGGTGCGCGAAGAACTCGACCATCTCGTTGCGCCGCATCTCACCATCGACCACCACGTCGAGGCCCGCGCGCTCGTGTTCACGGGTGACGAGCCGCGAGGCGTCGTCCTGTGCCTCCTGCAACGCTTTCTCGTCGAAGTCAGCCTCGTCGTCTTCGTACAGGTCGCGCACTCTGTCCACCCACTTCGGTTTGGGGTAGCTTCCGACGACGGTGGTCAGGATGAAGTGTTCGTTGTCGTGGTCTGCGGGACGGAACTGGTCACGAACGTCGCTCTGCTCGCGTGAAGTTCCCTCTCGCTCGGCGTCTCGGGATTCCTCCGGAATCTCGCCGCTCATGCTTTCACCTCCTGTACCTGCGCCGCCTCGGCCAGCGCCGCGAGTTTCGCCTCGAACTTGTTGTACGGCAGGTAGAACGGCTCCGTGTTCGTCGTGAGGTAGGCGGTGTCGAACTCGTTCACCGGCGTGTTCTCCTCGAACCACTCGACGCGCTCTGCGATGGTCTTCGGCGACTCGACCAGCGTGTTCTGCCCGTCCGCGAGACCGAGCGCGACCGAGTCTTTCGTCCCGTACTCGTTGACGTTGTGCAGCGTCCCTTCGTGGTCGTTGACGAGGTCGTACCCCACCGCGTCTACATCGGCGTCGAGCAGGTGCGCGTGCACCTTCTCGTCGAGCGAACCCCAGTACGTGTGAACGACGACCTCGGCGTCGCTCGCGTTGACCACCGCGTCGATGGCCTCGCTGGCGCGAGCGTCCGTCCCATCGCCGGGTGGGTTCGTCACGAGCGACGGTTCGAGGAGGAACAGCGTCTCGACTTCGGGGAACGCCTCCACCTCGCCCGCCAAGAAATCGGCGACCCCCGCGAGGAACTCCTCGTCGTCGCCGTAGAACTCGTCGGTTGCGAGGTCGGCAAGCGAGTACGGACCGGGAAGAACCGCCTGTAAATCGTCGGTGAGTTCGGTCGCTGCCGCCAGTTCCGACGCCACGTCGCCGTCGAAGGTGAGTTCGTCTACCACAACGGGGTCGCGGTAGAAGTTGTTGTTGTCGTAGTAGCGGACGATACCGCGCGTCTCCACCGAATCGTGAACCGCGAGCGGGTGTGCGAGCATGTCGTCCCAGCGCAGTTGTCCCTCCACGACACGGTCGAGTCCGGCGTCCTGCTGTACCGCTACGACTTCGGCGCGGGCCTCGTCGTATATCTCCGTGAGTTCCGGCCCTTCGTCGCCGGAGATGAGGTCGTCTTTCTGGTGTCCTTTCACGTCGGAGAGGTCGTCTTTCGCCCAATCAGGAAGGGGAAAGATTCCCGGCGTCGTTGCGACACGTTCGGTCATGGTACCCGACCGTATGGTATGCCGGTGTTTAATATTTTCCATCCCAGAAAATTATCTCTAGTAATCAACGAACCAGCATCAGCACTGACAGCGTCTCGAAGGGGAACGACTCATCCCGGAGCGCGACCGCACCAAACCCGTTCTCGCTCGCTCGCGCGACGACTTCCTCCACGCCCGAAAGGCTACTGACGAGGATGAAGACCCTGCCGTCCGGCGCGAGCACTCGTCCGACCGAATCGAGGAACGGGTCGATGACCTCCCGGCCCGATTCGCCGCCCGAGAGCGCGCACTCCATCCAATCGTCGCGCTCCACGTCCGGGTCGGTCGGCAGGTACGGCGGGTTGAACAACACGGCGTCGAAGACGGCGTCCTGGAAGGGCGCGACCAAGTTCGCTCGAACCGCCTCGACGCCGCGCTCGCGCGCACGCTCGCAGGCGTGAGGATTCACGTCCGACCCGAGCACTCGGGCCGCCGTTTCGTCGGCGACGTGCTCCGCCACGTAACCCGACCCCGTCCCGACTTCGAGCACGAGTTCGTCCGCGTAAATCTCCCCCGCCACCACCTCGGCGAGCAAGTGCGAGTCCTCCGCCGGCTGGTACACCGCCGTTTCGACGCCGCGTCGCTCCGCGAGATCCGTCATGGTCGGTCGTCTCCGTCGTTTCCGTCGTCACCGTCGTCTCCGCCGGACGTTCGTGACTCGTCGGTCTCTTCTCCGCCGTCGGCCGTCGCACCGAGTTCGCGCCGGTTCCGTCCGGCGACCCGAAAGCCGCCGGTCTCCTCGCGCCCCGAGAGTTCGCGCTGGGGGTAGGGAATCTTGACTCCCTCGCGGTCGAACACCGTCTTGACCGCCCTGATGACCTCCGTCCGCGCGCGCCACTTTCGGCGCGCGCTGGGCTTGTCTATCCAGAATCGCAGGCCGAGCAGAACGGCGGAGTCGGCGAATTCCTTCGTCACGACCTCCGGCGACGGCACCGACAGCACGTCATCCGGTTCCTTCGTCGCCTCCTTCGCTAGCTCGCTGGCCCGCTCGACGTCCGTCTCGTAATCGACGCCCACGTCGACCTCCAGTCGCAGGCGACCTTTCCGACTTCGGTTGATGATGGTGCTCCCGCCGACCACGTCATTCGGGATCATCACGAACTCGCCGTCGAACGTCTGGATTCGCGTATTGACGATGGAGATGTCCGTCACGATTCCTTCCCGGTCTTCGATCTCCACCCAGTCGCCGATCTCGAACGGGCGGGCGAACATCAGCATGAACCCCGCCAGCACCGACCCGAGCGTCTGGCGGGCGGCCATCCCGACGACGATGCCGAGGAACCCCGCGCCGACGAGCAGGCCGGTGAGGTTTACTTCCCAGACGCTGAGCACGGCCGCGAACCCGACGACGTACACGGAAAGCTGCGCGACGCGAATCATCATCTGACTCTGGTGCTGAGAGAGGGTATCGTGTCGCCGCGTCATGCCCTCGATGGCTTGGCGGGTTACGCCCGCGATGACGTACGCGACGGCGAGCGTCGCGACGGTCAAAGCGACCTTGATGCCGGTCCACTTCCTCAGCAAGTCGTTCAACCACTTCTCCCAATCGACGGCGAAGATGATCGCCGTGTCGACCACTTCCCAGAGAAACAGCACCGTCACGCCTGCAAGCGCGAGAAACACGGTGACGGAACCGACCACGATGATGTTCGCTAGTGCGTCCGGCATCTTTTCCTGCAACCCCGGCCGCAACCGCCACGCGAGGAAGAGACCCGCGCCGACGGCGATGACGACGAACGCCGTGATGAACAACCGCACGTCGAGCATGGTGAGGTTGCCGATCTGCTTGACCCACTGTGTCATCAGCCACCACCCCGTCCGTGCTCGTTCGCTATCTGCGCCATCGCGGCGAACTGCGCGGGAGCGACCTTCCCGGCGCGCTTCCGAAGGATATCGTCTTCGAGCGCGTCGGAGTCGGGGACTTCGAGCGCGTCGACCACCGCGTCGGGGTCGTCCAGTCCAGAGATGTGGGCCGTGTTGCGAATCGCGTTTCGAATCGTCTTCCGACGCTGCGTGAAGACGGCCTTCACGAAGTCGAGGAAGAACGCCTCGTCGTCCACCTCGTAGTCCGGTTTTCGCGGGGTCGTGCGGACGATGGCGCTTGACACCTCCGGTTGGGGCGCGAACGCCTCGCGCGGGACGCGCTCTACGACTTCCACGTCGGCGTAGTGTTGGGCCGTCACGGAGAGTCGGCCATAGTCGTCGCTCCCGACCTCGGCGGCCATGCGCTCGGCGAACTCCTGCTGGAACATCAATACCATCGGTTTCCCGCGCGGGAGCAGACGAAACGCGATTTCGCTGGAGATGCCGTACGGGAGGTTGGCGACGCAGGCGGTGAAATCGGGCAGTTCGATATCCAAGGCGTCGCCCTCCACGACCGTCAGTCGCTCCGCATCGCACTCCTCTCGGAACTCCCGTCGCAGGAACTCGGCGAACTTCGAGTCGTGCTCGACCACCGTCACGCGGTCGGCGACCGCGAGCAGGCGGTCGGTCAGCACGCCCGGCCCGCCCCCGATTTCGAGGACGTGCGAGAGATCCATCTCCTCGGCGTACCCCGGTATGCGGTCGACGACTCGGTCGTCCACGAGGAAGTGCTGGTCGCGGTTCGGGTCGCCCCGAACGCCGGCCCGTCGGATGAGGGCGTCGGGGTCTCTCGTGCCGTGTTCCTCTCGTGGCGCGCGTCCCATCGTTGTTGCGGTGTAACGGAGCGACCGGCGTAAACCCACCGAGTCGCGGTCGGAACCGGCCGCCATCCTTACTAAGTTAACGACCGAACGGTCGGGACGAAGGGAGGATAAGAGATGGGTCGACGAGATCCGGTTACCCCCGAATACGTGACGTGGAACATCGACCACGACGAGTACAATCGCGCCGAGTACGTGGGTGTGATGGGCGAAGGCCATCCCGTCTTCTACGATCCGGAGAAGCGTTCGACGTTCAGGGGTAGAGCGCACCCCGAAGACGAACGAATCACGCCGGTCGAAGGCTCGGAGGAATCACTCGGTGTCGAGGAGACCGTCGGGGAGGCTATCGAACGACTCGGCGAGAAGACGGGATGGGAATCGCTCTCGGAGTTCGCGCGCGAACATTTGGAAAGCGACGACCGGAAGAACGAATCGAACTGAAAGCGCTACTCGCGTCGGGCGAACGTCCGATACTTCAGATCGTCCGCCCGAATCTCTTCGATAATCCGTTCGACCAGCACGTCCTCCGGGTTGTGAAGCCCGGCGACGCGGTCTTCGAGGTCCTCGAAGCTCTCGAACGGTTGACGCTTTCGCGCTTCGAGCACGTTGTTCCGCAGTTTCTTCCCGATACCCGGGAGCAGATTCAACTGGTGGAGTCGGAGGGTGATGGGCTGTGCGTCGTTGTAGAAGTCCACGAAGCGCCGTTCGTCCCTCTCGACGATATCCACCACGGCGTGTTCGAGCTCCGACTGCGCGGCCGCCGAGAGGTCGCCATACTCGATCTCGTGCACGTTCTCGATACCCTCGCGGTCTTCCGGCGGTTCGACGGTGACGCTGTCGCCGATTCCGATACTCCCATCCTGTTCGAGCGTGAGTTTTAGCAGGCGAAAGTCGGACTCGGTCAGTGCGTACGCGAGCGGCTCCTTCTGGTACCGAGGACGGTCGTCGTCCGCCCTGCCGTGCGGCAGAAAGTCGAGCACCACGGCCACCGCTTCGCGGCCACTCTCGGATTCACTCATTGCCCCGTGATACGGCGACGAGTAACTTAAAGAGTCGGTCAGGTTACTCGTACTTCGCCACGACGTTCAGTATCTCGTCCAGTTCGTCACCGGAGAGGGTGAACCGCTCCTGCGCGTAGATAGCCCGGAGTTCGTCGCGGTCTTTCGGCAGGAGGTCGGTGATCTTGAACGCCGTCGGCTCGTCCACCTTATCCAGTTCGAGCAGTTCCTCCACCAGTTCCTGTGACTCCTCGGCGTCGAGTACCGCGAACCGATTGACGTGTTCGATGGCGCGCGATAGGTTATACGGCATCTCGCGGGTCTCGTCCATCGCGCGTTCGTACTCGATGTCCGCGAGCAGTTCTTTCGCCTCCGCGGTGGTGAGATACTCCTCGCCGAGCTTTTCCTTGAAGATGGTCATGGGGTTACTCCTGCGCGCGGAGGTGTGCGGGCTTGACGATGAGGGTCTTGTCCTTGCCGCCGTCGTTGATGACGACTTTGTAGGCTTTGCCCTGCCGATCCTCGACTTCGCCGGTTCGACCGTCGAAGCGCGGGTGGAAGCGACCGTCGCGGACGCTCGGGTCGAGTTTGAGGTGGACTTTCTGTCCGGTCTCGAACTGCTGGACGGCGCGCTGTGGCGGCGAAGTGCCGCGGTCTCGAGGGTTGTTCGACAACTTTTCGCGGGTGCTGTGGTACGGTCCGTGCGAGCTCGGCATAGTCGTACGACGCTCTTATTCGGTGACGGTTATAAAACGTACGTTCTGCGGTCGCCACGATGGGTTATTTCGGAGCGTTCACGGACACGGTTTTGTCCGTAACGACTCTTCGTCCGTAACGACCTGCGCCGGTGCGGTCGCTCACTCCTGTCAACCCGGCTTCAGTGGCTCGTTGACAGCCACGACTACGAGATAAGAACCGACAGAATGAGGTAACCCACCCGAATACTCTCTCGCAAGAATGTTCGACAAGGTTCTCGTCGCCAATCGCGGGGAGATCGCGGTTCGCGTGATGCGCGCCTGCGAGGAACTCGGAATCGACACCGTCGCCGTCTACAGCGACGCCGACCGAAACGCCGGCCACGTCCGCTACGCCGACGAAGCGTACAACGTCGGCCCGGCGCGGGCGGCCGACTCGTACCTCGACCAGGAGGCCATCGTCGACGCCGCGGAGAAAGCCGGCGCGGACGCCATCCACCCCGGCTACGGCTTCCTCGCGGAGAACGCCGATTTCGCCGCGAAGGTCGAAGCCGCGGACAGCGTGACGTGGATTGGACCGACCAGCGACTCGATGGAGCAACTCGGCGAGAAGACGAAGGCCCGCAAGGTGATGCGAGGGGCCGACGTACCCATCGTTCCGGGGACGACCGACCCCGTCACCGACCCCGAGGAGGTACACGAGTTCGGCGAAGAGCACGGCTATCCCATCGCCATCAAAGCCGAGGGCGGCGGCGGGGGGCGCGGAATGAAAGTCGTCCGCACGGAAGACGAGGTCGAAGAGCAATTCGAATCCGCACGGCGCGAGGGGGAGGCGTACTTCGACAACGACTCGGTCTACCTCGAACGCTACCTCGAACGACCGCGCCACATCGAGGTGCAGATCATCGCCGACCAGCACGGTAACGTCCGCCATCTCGGCGAGCGCGACTGTTCACTTCAGCGCCGTCACCAGAAGGTTATCGAGGAAGGACCGTCGCCCGCGCTCTCGGACGCGCTCCGGGAAGAGATCGGAGAAGCGGCGCGGCAGGGCGTGAAGGCGTCCGAGTACGTCAACGCCGGAACCGTGGAGTTCCTAGTGGAGGACGGTGAGTTCTTCTTCCTCGAAGTGAACACCCGCATCCAGGTCGAACACTGCGTCACCGAGGAGTTGACGGGTATCGACATCGTGAAGTGGCAGATTCAAGTCGCGGAGGGCGAGGAACTCGACTTCGCGCAGGACGACGTGGAACTGGAGGGCCACGCGATGGAGTTCCGCATCAACGCCGAGAATGCGGCGGAGGACTTCGCGCCCGCCCGCGGCGGCACGCTCGACGTGTACGACCCGCCGGGGGGTATCGGCGTTCGCCTCGACGACGCGCTCCGGCAGGGCGACGACCTCGTGACGGATTACGACTCGATGATAGCGAAACTCATCGTCCACGGTTCGAACCGCGAGGAGTGTCTCACTCGCGGTCGTCGCGCGTTGGCGGAGTACGACATCGAGGGCGTCGTCACCATCATCCCCTTCCACCGGGTGATGCTCGAAGACGAGGCGTTCGTCTCCGGCGAACACACGACGAAATACTTGGACGAACATCTCGACGAGGAGCGGGTCGCAGAGGCCCAAGAGAAGTGGGGTTCGACCGAAGCGTCGAGCGACGACGAGGAACCCGTCGAACGCGAGTTCACGGTCGAGGTCAACGGGAAGCGGTTCGAGGTCAACCTCGAAGAGCGCGGCGAGGCGGCGACGGTTCCCGCGAACGCCAACTCGGGCGGCCAGAAGCCCAAACCGGCGGGCGGAAGCGGCGGCAACGGCGAAACCGTCGTGGACGCCGAGGGCGAGACGGTCTCCGCCGAGATGCAGGGAACCATCCTCGACGTGAGGGTCGAGGAAGGTGACGAGATTCAGCCCGGCGACGTGGTCTGCGTCCTCGAAGCGATGAAGATGGAAAACGACGTGGTCGCCTCGCGGGGCGGCACGGTCACGCAGGTCGCGGTCAGCGAGGGCGAGAGCGTCGATATGGGCGACGTGCTCGTCGTCGTGGACTGAGAAGGGAACTAAATTTTCACCGTTCCGGCTCGTTCAGGCCCCGTCACCGGTAACCGTCTCCGAAAGCGGCTCGACGCGAAAAACGTATTCCGCGTAGACCCCGTCGAGATTCGCGGGATGCTCTTCGGCGGTGTGCTCCCGACACAAGAGAGCTTTCGCCTCGACGGCACCCTGTCCCGTTTCCTCTTGATATCGTTCGAGGACGGCAAACACCGCCGGCTCGTCGCAACCGCGACGGTGACATCGGCTAGGAGAGTCCGGATTTTCGTCTTCCTCGCGTCGAACCCCACCAACCCCGTCCGAATCGTCGCGTGGCGGTTCGGCTTCGTCGGCGCGTTCGCGCGCTTCGTCGAGTTCCCGCTCCCGCTGACGCTTCTCCGCGTCGTGGGCTCGCTTGTTCCGGCCTTTTTTCGTGTCTGCCATACTCTAACGTGGTGGGCAACGGAGATAATGTTGTGGTCGCTCGTCGGTACTCTCCCGAGTGCGCCCGAATCACCTTTCAGCATCACCTTCGGATATCGGGAGCTACGCGCCGGTATCGGCCACGGCTCCGCGTTTTCTCGCCGTCGGGGTCCGCCATCGTTTTTCGTCGCCGCCAAACGCACGATTTTTGTCGTAACTCGCCCTATCGCGGAACATGAACGACACGCGCCGGGCCGTCTTGGACGCCCTCGCCGACGGCCCGATATCCGGCCCGGAACTCGCAAACCGTCTCGACGTGTCCCGAAACGCGGTCTGGAAGCACGTCGAAGCGCTCCGCGAGGCGGGGTTCGAAATCGAGACCGCCAACACGGGCTACGTCCTCAGCGAGATTCCGGAGTTCGGCCCCACGGTCGAGTACGGACTCGACGCTCCCTTCGAGGTCGAGTACCACGAATCTATCGAGAGCACGAACGACCGAGCGCGGGAACTCGCGGCGGACGGAGCGGAAGACGTGGTCGTGCTGGCCGACGAGCAGGTCGGGGGTCGAGGCCGCCTCGACCGCGAGTGGGTCGGCCCGTCCGGCGGCGTCTGGACGAGCCTCGTCCTCCGACCGAACCTGCCGCCGGCGCACGCCCCGCTGCTGACGCTCGCCGCCGCGGTCGCCGTGACGCGGGCGGCACGGGAGGCGGGCGTCCCGGCGGAAATCAAGTGGCCGAACGACGTTCTCGTGGGGAAAGAGAAACTCGCGGGGGTCCTCACCGAGATGGAAGGCGAAGCGGACCGCGTCTCGTGGGTCGTCGTCGGAATCGGCGTGAACGTCAACGTCCCTGGAGCGTCGCTCCCCGAGGATGCGACGAGCGTGCAGGAGTCGGCAGGGAGCGTCAATCGCCGAATCTTCGTCCAACGCCTGCTGGAAGAGTTCGATGCGCTTCGCGCAGACACCGACGAGGTGCTTCCGGCATGGCGCGAAAACGCGGCGACGCTCGGACAACGAGTCAGGGTCGAAACGCGGGACGGAGAAGTGGTCGGAAAAGCGGTCGACGTCGTGCCGCCCGGCGCGCTCGTCGTGGAGACCGACGACGGAGAAGTCCGCGTTCACGCGGGCGACTGCGAACACCTCCGTCCCGTCTGAGCACTCCCGCCCCGCCCGCTCCGTCTAACTGCTCCCCTTCGCCCCTTCGCTCGCCTCGGTTTTCGGCGAGTTCTCGTCCGTGCCGACTCGAACGGTGAGCACCGGAACGGTGGAGGCGCGGACGACGCGCTCCGCGACGCTTCCGAGCAGGAGGCGGTCGATGCCGCCGCGTCCGTGGGTACCCATCACGATGAGGTCGAAACCGCCCTGTTCCGCGTATCGAACGATCTCCCGGTTCGGCGGCCCTTCCACGAGATGGGTCGTGAGCGACACGTCGTAGCGGTCTGCGACGCGACGCACGTCTTCGAGCGCGGATTCGCCTTCCTCCTGAAGCATGTCGTTGATTCCCTCCCACGACGTTTCCATTGGGAGGCTGGCGAACGTCGCCGAGTTGACGACGTAGATCGCGTGCAGTTCCGCCCCGTGCGCCTCGGCCAGTTCGGCGGCGTGTTCGACTACGCGCGCGGTCTCCGCCGAGCCGTCGGTCGGCACGAGAATTCGGTCGTACATGGATACGTTACCGAATAGCACGGTTCGTGTTGTCTTAACTTGTTTGGTATCTTTGACCTTCGAACCGAAGTCGCCGAGGAGCCTCTACAGCAGTACGTCCTTCACGTCGGTCGCACCTGCGCGGCGGACGATCGCGCGGATTACGTTCCGACTTCCGACGAGGTTGTCCGAATCGCCGTCAAGGACGAGCAGTTTCGCGTCCCGACCCGGTTCGACGACGCCGCAGTTCAGTCCCGCGATCTGTGCGCCGTTCCGTGTCGCCATCCGGAGCACCTCCCGCGAGGACGCTTTGGTCAGTTTCGCCACGAACTCCATCTCCCGAAACATCGACGGACTGTTCAACATCACGTTGTCCGTCCCGAGCGCGACCGTCGTTCTGTCGAGCAATTCCCGAATCGGCGGTAGACCGACGTCGGTGACGAGATTCGAACGCGGGCAGACCGCGACGGGAATCTCGCTGTCCTCGATTCGGTCGAGGTGGAGCGGTTCCGGGTGGACGACGTGGACGAGGAAGTTCGGCGAGAGGTCGAGCGCTGGGTTGATGTCGCTGGAATCGACCTCCCCCGCGTGGATGCCGAACAGCTTTCCCGCCCGAGCGGTTGCGTTGCGTTCGTGCCCGAAATCCGCGTCGTTCGCGCCGCTCGCCCCGAATCCGTCCCCGGCCTCCATCGCTTCGACCGACTCGCGCCCGAGGATGACCGGGTCGATATCGAGTCCTTTGACCGCCTCCCGTAGCGCGAAGACGCCCTCGACGCCGCCTTCGCGGAATTCGAGAAACGACGCCGTCCCCGTCCGCTGCATGAACCGCACCGACCGGCGCATCGCTTCGACCTTCTCCGCTCGGGTCGCGTCGCGGAGCAGTCGGTGTTTCAGTCCGTCCGGAGGTGCGACGAGTTCTTCGAGCGAGAGGCCCGCACCCGCCTCTTTTGCGATGGAGTCGCCGATGTGCGTGTGGGCGTTGACGAACGCAGGGAGGATTACGTCCGACGACGAGACGGACTCCTCTTCGATAGCCGTTATCGTACCGTCTTCGACCACCACGCGACCTTCGACGGGGTCGAAGTTCGGGCCGCGCAGTATCGTACCCTCCACGAGCATGCGTGGGAGTTGTCAGTACCGGGTCTTAAACTCCCCGTCGCAGTTCGGGAGCGGGGTAGCTACTCGAAGTCGTCCAACGTCGTCCTGACGCCGGTTCGAACGTCGCTGACGAGCGTCCCATCGGTGGCGAGTCCGAGCACGCGCTCCGCCGCGAGTCCGACCTGCTCCGTCTCGTCCGCCGGCGCGTAGACGCCCAATCGCCACTGGTCGCGCTGGACTCGCTGGAGAGCTCTGACGAGCGTCGACTGTTGGGCGAGCGGTCGGACTTCGCCGTTGACGATGACGCGCGACGATGACTCGGTCATCTGCGGGCGACCCGGAACGTCGAGGATGACCGACTCCGAGTCCACCCCCGCGCTCTCGGCGATGTCGGCTTCGTGGTCGCGCACGGTCTCGTGGTCAGCGTCAATAACGTCGTCGGGTACGTCCGCCATCTCCGCCCAGACGGCGCGCTTGTAGAGGTCGCGGTCGGAGAGGCGGCGCGCGAATTCGGCGGTGTCCGGGTTCGTCCGGAGCGCGACGAGCAGGTCGTGGTCGTCCATCCGGCGCAACTTCTCAGCGTCGACGTCCGGGGCGTCGAGGAGTCGTTCGCTCGCGCGCTGGAGCATCGACTTGCTGATGCGCGTGACGTGGTGGTTGTAGACCGTCGGGTTCATCAGCGCGCGAGCGACGAGCAGGCTCTCCGCGGTCTGGACGTTCCCCTCCGCGAGCACCAGTTCACCGTCGAGGAAGGTCAGCTCGCGGACGAGGCGCTCGTGGTCGATGGTGCCGTAGGGAACGCCCGTGTGGTGGGCGTCGCGGACGAGGTAGTCCATCCTGTCCACGTCGAGTTCACCGGAAACGACCTGCCCGAGTTCCCCTTCGCCCGCGATGAGTCCTGCGACGGTGTCGGGGTCTAAATCGTGCGCCCGGAGCACGTCGCCGACCTCCGACTCGGTGAGGAGGTCGTGCACGTCGTCGTGATACTTGCCCGTGTGGCGGTGGATGAGGTCCTCGATGGTGTGGCTGTAGGGGGAGTGGCCGACGTCGTGCAGGATGGCGGCGGCGCGGACGCGTTCGGCCTGTACGCCCTCGATGCCGAGGCTGTCGAGGGCTCCGCACGCGAGGTGGTAGACGCCGAGGCTGTGTTCGAATCGGGTGTGGTTCGCGGAGGGATAGACGAGGCGAGCCGTGCCGAGTTGTGTGATGTGGCGAAGTCGCTGGACTGCGGGAGTGTCGAGCAAGTCCCGCGTGACGCCGACCACGTCGATGTGGTCGTGAACGCTGTCCTTGATGGTCTTCATTGTGACGTGTTTCGGTCGTCGTGGTATAAAAACCGAAGGACGAGGGTTTATGACGCTGGTCGGCAGAATCGGAAATATGGTAACGTTTCTCTCCGGGGGGACGGGCACCCCCAAGCTTCTGGACGGCGCGCGCTCGGTATTCTCGCCCGCCGAGACGACCGTCGTCGGGAACACGGGCGACGACGTGGAACTGGGAGGCCTGCTCGTCTGTCCCGACATTGACACCGTGCTGTTCCAACAGGGCGACGTGCTGAACCGCGAGACGTGGTGGGGAATCGCCGACGACTCGACCGAGACACACGACGAACTCCACCGACTCGCCGAGTCGGCGGGTCTCTCGGGCGGCCCGCGCTACCTCCCCGACGAGTACCAGACCGACGGGCGACCCATCGCTCGCTGGCGGCGATTTTCCGGCGTCGCGGAGTTCATGCTTCTGGGCGACCGCGACCGGGCGGTTCACGTCACGCGGACGGGCCTGCTGGACGAAGGCCACTCGCTCACCGAGACAACCCGGATTCTCGCCGACGCCTTCGACTCCCCGGTCGACGTGGTTCCGATGAGCGACGACCCTGTTGCGAGCATCGTCCGCACGCCGGGCGGTGAGATGCACTTTCAGGAGTTCTGGGTCGCGCGCGGCGGCGACCCCGAAGTCGCGGACGTGGAGTTCAGGGACGCGAGCGAAGCCGACCCATCGCCCGCCGCGCTCGACGCGATCGCGGGCGAGTCGGTTGTCATCGGCCCGTCGAATCCGGTGACGAGCATCGGGCCGATGCTCGCCATCGACGAACTTCGCGAGGCGCTGGAATCGACCACCGTGGTCGCGGTTTCACCCTTCGTGGAAGACCGCGTCTTCTCCGGCCCGGCGGCGAAGCTGATGGAGGCGGTGGGCTACGACCCGAGCACCGCGGGCGTGGCGGAGGCGTACCCCTTTGCGGACGCCTTCGTGCTGGACGACGAGGACGGAACCGACCTCGACCGTCCGGTCGTCAGGACGGACACGGAGATGAACGACGCCGCGGACGCGGAACGCGTCGATCGCGCGGCGAAACGCGCGCTGGAGGTGGTCTGATGTTCGAGCCGCGAGTCGCGCTGGCGAGTCTCAGCGGCGAGTCCGACGCCGAGTGGGCGCTGGCGGGCGCGGAGCACGTCGGGGCGGTGTTTCTGGGCGGTGTCGCGCTGGACGAAGAAACGCGCGAGGCGGCGAAGGTGATGGTCGCCCGCGACCGGGAGGAGTTCCTGCCGGACGACCCCGTCGCGTTCGTGGACGACCAACTGGCCGCGCTCTCCGATGCCTCGATTCGTCCGGGGTTCAACGTGCGCTCCGCGACGCTACCGCCGATTCGCGCCGCCGCGGAGGTGTGCCGAGCGTACGACGCGATTTTGGAGGTGAACGCCCACTGCCGACAGGATGAGATGTGTTCGGCGGGCACGGGGCAGTCGCTCCTCCGGAATCCCGACCGACTCTGCGAACAGGTTCGAGCGGCAGCCGAGACGGGCGCTACGGTCGGCGTCAAAGTTCGAACCGAGGTGTCCGGCGTCGATCTCCCGGAAGTCGCTCGGCAGATCGCGGACGCGGGCGCGGAAGTCGTCCACGTAGACGCGATGGATTCGGAGCACGTGGTCGCCGAGGTTGCGGAGGCGACCGACTGCTTCCTCGTCGCAAACAACGGCGTTCGAGGCGGGGAGACGGTCGCGGAGTACCTCGACTACGGCGCGGATGCGGTGAGCGTCGGGCGACCCAGTGATCGTCCCGAAATCCTTTCACGGGTTCGCCGCGCAACCGACGAATGGTTCACGGAGGTAGTCGCATGACGCCCGCAGAAAACGCGGAACTCGCGCTGTTGCTGGAGGTCGCGGGAACGCCGAAACCGGGCAACGTCGACCGCGAGCGTGATTTCCCAAATCTACGGTTCGAACACTTCCTCGCCGGAGCAGTCGGTGCCGGGACAGGGCTTCGTTCGGCAGAAAACGGCGCGCCGGTCGGCGAGGCGTTCGAAGAAGCCGTCGCGGGGATGAGCCAACAGTCGGGCGGCAACACGCAGTTCGGGGCGCTTTGCCTGCTAGTTCCGCTCGTGACGGCGGGCGAGCCTACTCCCGACGCCGTCGCCGAGGTCGTCGAATCCACGACGGTCGAGGATTCCGAGGGGTTCTACCGGGCGTTCGAGCACGTCGACGTGTACGTCGACGACCCACCCGACGGTGCGGACGAGTTCGACGTTCGGCGGGGAACCGACGCGATTTCGGCCATCAGGGAGGGCGAACTCACCCTCTTCGACGTGATGGAACTCGGGGCGGACGAGGACGACATCGCCCGCGAGTGGACGAACGGGTTCGAACGGACGTTCTGGGCCGGCGAGCGAATCGCAGAGCTGGAGGGGCCGCTTTCGGGTCGCGGCGCGCAGGTGTACCTCGAACTGCTAGCCCGCGAACCGGACACCTTCGTGGCGAAACAACACGGGAAGGAGGTCGCGGAGAGCGTCCGGGTTCGCGCACAGGAGGCGCTTCGGGACGGGCCGGAGCTCATCCACGCATTCGCGGAGTCGTTGGTCGAGGACGGCGTCAACCCCGGAACGACCGCCGACATCATCGCCGGAGGGTTGTTCGTCGCGCTGGAGCGAGGCGTCTCGCCGTGACCGACTGGCCGGTCGAACTCCGGGGCGTGACCGAGTCGGTCGTCACGACGCTCGGTCCGAACGACCTGTGGAACGCGGCGGCGTTGGGCCTCCACGCGGGCGACCCCGTGACGGCTAGAACGTGGGGTAACACCCGGACGCGGCGGAACTTTCACCGAACGGGCGGCGGAGTCGTCCAGTTCACCCGCGACCCCGTCGATTTCGTGGACGCCGCGCTCTCGATTCTGGAGGCGTCGGAACCGGTGCTTGACTCCGCCGACGCGTGGGTCGAGGTCGAAGTCGAACGAGTCGATTCGGGGGAATCGGGCGAAACACGATGGGAGGAGTGGGTGCTGAAGCCGGCCGATTCGGGAATCGTGCAGGAGGTGGTTCCGACCATCAACCGCGGATTCGCGGCGGTCGTGGAGGCGACGGTGGCCGCTTCCCGTCTCGGCGTGGACGACTACGACGCCGACGAACTTCAGGCGCGACTGGACTACTTCGAGGACGTGGCTCGCACGTGCGGGGGCGAGCGCGAGTGCGAGGCCTTCGACCGAATTCGAGATATCGCCGAGCGGTAAGCGTCACTGGGGTATCTCTTCCGTCGCCGAGCGTGCTTTCAAAAGACGTATCAAGCGCGCTCACACTACTCGCCGTGTATGAAACCCCGGTTCGTGGGTCGGCTGTCGCTGGCCGACGCGGTGACAGCCTCGAACGCCGCGCTCGGCTTTCTGGCAGTTGCAGTGGCGACCGCGAACCCTGAACTGGCGGCGCGCCTCATCCTGCTGGCCGCGGTGGCGGACGGACTCGACGGCGTGCTGGCCCGTCACGTCGGAAGTTCGGCGGCGGGGCCGTATCTGGATTCGCTGGCCGACGTGGCCTCGTTCTCGGTCGCTCCGGCGATGCTGGTCGTCGCGGTCGTGCGCGAAGCCTGGGGAGCCGACGCGCTCCGCGTCGCAGTGGCGCTGGCCGGCGGCGCGCTGTTCGTCGCGATGGCTATCGTCAGATTGGGGCTGTACACGGCCTACGACACCGACGACGACGTGACCGAGGGGGTTCCGACGACGCTCGCATCGGTCATCATGAGCGCCGGAGTGCTCGCGGGCTTCACCGACCCGTTCGTCCTCGTCGTGCTCACGTTCGTCCTCGCGGGATTGATGGTGTCGACCGTCACGTACCCCGATCTGCTGGCCCGCGACGCGGTCATCATGGGAATCGTTCACTCGCTCGCGGTGCTCGTGCCGGATTTTCGGGGGCGAGCGTTTCCCTACGCCCTGTTGACGCTGGGGCTGGCGTATCTCGTGCTCTCGCCGCAGTTTTACTGGCGGACGACGGACGGGAAGACCGCGCAGACGACAGAAGGGAAACGCTCTTGATGGACACGCCCCGATTTTTCGGCATATGAGAGCAACGGCTTTCCCGGGGGTGGACGCATGAGCGACGAAGACGTAGACGGGGCGGAGACCGAGGAAGAACAGACCGAGGAGACGGAAACCGAAGAGGAGCAAGCCGACGAGACCGAGGAAGAGCAAGCCACGGAAACTGAAGAGGAGACATCGGACTCCGACTCGGAGTCCGAGGAAACCGAAGAGGAGCAGGCCCAAGACGCCGAAGAGGAGCAGGCCCAAGACGCCGAAGAGAGCGAAACGGAGGCGGAACCCGTCGGCGCGGACACCGTGAAGGAACAACTCGATAATACGGAATCGGAACTCGAAGCCGCCGAGACGGAGACCGACCTCGACGTGGTCGAAGCGGAACTCGACAAAATTGAAGGGCTGTTAGAGAGCGCCGACATCCCCGAACCGGAGGACGAGGACGAGGAAGACCCGCGCGAGGAACTGGAGACGCGACTCTCCGACCTCCGCGACGAGCTCGAAGAACAGCGCGGACCGTACGCCGCGGACGTCATCAGCGATATCGAGGACGCCGAATCAACCGTTCGGGACACCCGCTGGACTACCGAGGGAAGCGGCGAACTCGTCGAAGTCGTCGAATCGTTCGCCGAAACGGTGCAGGACATCCTCGACATCGATTTCGGCGTCACGCTCTCCCGAAACTCGGACGACCTCACCGAAGTGCTCGAAAACTCGGCCGCAGCGGTCGGCGACGCGGATCTCGATCCGGACGAGGACGCGGACACCATCGAGGCGCTAGTCGCGGCGACCGAGGAGCTGAAGCATGGCATCGACGACGCCGAGGAGTGGAGCGACCTCGAAACGCGCGACCAACTCGAAGCCGAAGGTTTCTTCGAGGTGCTCGACCACCGGAAGGATTATCCGCCGGAGTGGCACGCGCTCAAGGTCTGGGAGAAGAAAGGCCGCGCGGACATGGTGCTCCTCGCGCTCGATTCGCTTCAGTCGAACTTCATGGAGCGTCACTGCCTCGACGCCCTCGAACGGATGGGCAACGAGGAGGCACTCGAACCAATGCTCCAACGCGCGAATCGCCGCGACAAGGATGCCATCCGCATCCTCGGCAAAATCGGGAGCGACGAGGCCATCGACACCATCGTCGATTACGTCGACGCCGACCCCGGCATGGCCAAGACCGTCATCAAGGCCCTCGGCGAGATAGGAAGCGACGAAGTGACGCAGGAGATCGCGGATCAGCTCGTCGCGGACGACGCGGACGTTCGCAGTCACGCCGCCCGCTCGCTCGGTCGCATCGGCGACACGCGCGCCATCGACCCCCTCGCGGACACGCTCGAAAACGACGAGTCCGACTCTGTCCGCGCGAGCGCCGCGTGGGCGTTGAACCAGATCGGAACGGACCGCGCGCTCGACGCGGTGCGCGGCTACGCCGACGACCGTGCCTTCCTCGTCCAGAGCGAGGCCAAAAAGGCGCTGTAGTCGGCCGGTAAGGAGTCATTACCGTTCTATAATCGGTCAATAACAAAGATTACTAAGCGATCATTTTCAGCCGAAAGGCAAATGGCGACCGAACCTGCTCGACTCGGCGTGTGCCCGAACTGCGGGAACGACATCCCGAGTGGCTATCTTCTCATCGAATACGAGACGGAAAACGGTCGCGCGCAGTTCGCCGAATGCCCAGACTGTCGGGAGATCGTTCACCCGAGACTCTGAGCGAGGAGAACCGCCAGAAATTCGAGCGCGAACGCGAGCGCGACGAGAAACGCACCGACGCGACCGATCCACGTGTGTTCTGTCACCTCCATCGGCGAAATATCGATAGTGTAATCGTTGTAATCCGGGTCGTACTCGATGTAATCCGGAACCTGAAAGAACTCGAAGAAGACGAGCACCGCACCGAGTGCCCCCAGCGCGTACCCGGCCAGTTCGAGCGCGATCGGAATCGAGACCATACCGAGAGAGCGAACGTCGCTGACAAAAATCCACCGTTCCGAACGTTTATATCGGAAACCGGAACCACTCCGCCTCGTGATGGCCAGAGTCGTACTCGCCGCCGTCGTAATGTTTGCGTCTCTCTTCCCCGCTCCCGCAGCGACCGCAACGGCGACCGTAGCGACGACTCCGCCGCCCGAAACCGTCGAGGTATATTCGAACCCGGTCGCGGACGAAGACGCCGGGGAGTTTGTCGTCGTGTCGTTTCCCCGCCGGACGAACCTCACGGAGTGGACGCTGTCGGACGACGAAAACGCGGTCGAACTCCCGAACGAAGCCGTTTCGGGGCAAATCGCATCCTCTACAGCACCGAACCTGACCGATAATCTCATGTCGCTTCGCGCACTTTCGATAGACGGTCTCTCGCTGTCGAACGGTGGCGAAACAGTCGACCTGTGTCGAAACGGAACTGGAAGTCATCGAACCGAGACGGTCGACTCGGTCGCGTACAGCGACGCGCTGGAAGGCGAACGGTGGCGACCGAACGGTAGCGAATGGCGACCCTTGGGAGCCACCGAGCGACCTATCGTCCGCACCGACGCCGCGAAGGCCCGCGCGTTCGTTCTGCCCGACAACCCTTCCGTTCCGGTCGAAACGCTCCGGTCGGCGGACGACCGCATCCTTCTTGCCGGTTACTCGTTCACCTCTCGCCGGGTCGCTCGCACCCTCGTCGCCGCCGCGAACCGAGGTGTCGCGGTTCGCGTACTCGTGGACGACGCTCCGGTCGGTGGAATCTCGCGGCGCGAGGCGAGCGTCCTCGACACGCTCGCCGAGCGCGGTGTCTCCGTCGAAGTTATCGGCGGAGAGCGAGCACGCTACGCCTTCCACCACGCGAAGTACACCGTCGTCGACGATCGAGCGATGGTGCTCACGGAAAACTGGAAACCGGGGGAACGGGCGGATGTTCGAGTCGCGGTTGGGGCGTCGTCGCCCTCCTGCGCTCCGCGAACGAGTCGATCTTCGTCCAGTAGATGGCGGTCGGCAGTCCGCAGCAGCCGTTCGTCCGCGCGACTCTCGCCGCGGCTCGTCGCGGCGTCGTAGTCCGCGTTCTGCTCAGCGGTGCGTGGTACGCCCGCGAGGACAACCGGAAAATCGTGCGCTGGCTGAACGAGCGCGCCGACGCCGAGGGATTCCCGCTGAAGGCGAAGTTGGCGGAACCACGAGGATACGAAAAGATACACGCAAAGGGTGTCGTCGTGGACGAGCGACACGTCGTCGTCGGCAGTCTCAACTGGAACAACCACTCCGCTCGGGAAAATCCGGAAGTCGCTCTGGTTCTCCACGGAGCGGAGGCGGGAGCGTACTACGCAAAGGTGTTCAGAGTCGACTGGAAGGAGGGCGGGCGACGTATCCTGATCGGTCGCTGCGGATTCGTCGCGGTGGGCGTCGCTGGTGCGATCTGCTCGCGAAGAGGGAGGTAGAGTTCAGTTAGTCTTCCGTACGCTGATGACCGATGGTCGTGCTCTGGAGGTCTTCGTCGAGTTCCGCGTCCGCCATCTTCTCCACGAGGGCGTCGAGCACCTGTTCACGCATCCCTTGAACGAACTTGATGCTCCCGACGACGAGGTGACCACCGCCGTTGACACCGCCGCCGACGATCTCGTCGTTGAGTTCTGAGACCATCTCCGGGATGTCGAGGCGGACGCCGTCGCTTCGGAGGACGGCGAAATCCGGTCCGTAGCCGATGGTGATGACTGGTTCACCCGTCTCCTGCACTTTCCGGTCGTGAATCTCGCCGGTCGTCTTCCCCGGTGGCGGATAGGTAAAGCGGTAGGCGTGATTCTCCACGTCGACCCGGTAGAGGTGCGCTTCGCTCGCCAGTCGCTCGTGTTTGACGTGGGGCATCGCGGCGTCGAGTTGTTGGTCAGTGTCCGCGGTGGCGCGCTCGGCGAGGAACGAGACGAGTTCGCGGTGGCGTTCCTCGTCGTCACAGCCGACGTTGAGTACGTCGTTGATGAGGTTCCGTCCAGGATCGTACTTCAGCCAGAACGCCTCGTAGTCGAGGGCTTCGCCGACGTCCGTGAGGAACTCTTCGTCGTACCCCTCGGACTCGGCCAGTTCGACGTAGTCCGTCATCGCGTTAGCCTTCGAACGGTCGGAGATGCCGGCAACCGCGGGAACGTGCCGGAGTTCGTCGGTCATGTCCGGTGATATCATTCGGGCGAGTTCGACGCACATCATCCCGGTTGTGATGCGGTAATCCTCGTCGTAGAGGTACGGGTTGACGTGCCCGTTGGTGTACGGTTCGACCGCTTCGGGGTCGGGATGGTGGTGGTCGACGACGAGAATCGGAATGTCGTAGTGCGCCAGATTCTCGTAAGCTGGCACGTCCTCTTCCGTGCTCCCGTTATCGAGCATGAGCAAGAGGGGAAGCTTCTGGCCGTGGCGGGCTTGATCTTCGAGCGCGAAGTTCAGGTCGCGCGTCACGTCTTCCATCTCGTAGAAGGGTGCCTTGCTCGGCAGGCGCTTGAACAGGTGGCGCTTCGCGTCGGGGTCTTGGTGGGTCTCCTCGATGAAGCGTTTCAGCGCGAGTTCCACTGGGATGCTGGCGCACATCCCATCGCCGTCGGCGTGGTGGCGGACGCGAATCGGGCGACTTTCGAGCACGGTTCGCCGGAGCTGTTTGGCGATCTCGCGTAGGTCGGGGAACAGCTGTTCGAGCGCGGGCCACTCCACGAGCGGTTCGGTGTCGTGCGGTTCAGCGCGCTCGTCGAGCGCGCTCTCGATTCGGTCACGAACGACCGTCTCCTCCTCGCCCGTCAGCGCGTCGAGGGAGGTGACTTCGACCTGAAGCGAGCCGTCACGCTCCTCGACTGCGCCGACGAGGTGGACAATGTCGCCGATGTCGATGTCGGGGTGCGCGCGCACGCCCGCTTCCTCGAACGCGGCGCACGGAACGACGCCGGTGTCATCGCTGACGTGGAAGATGGTCGGGCCGCCGGTCTGTTTGATCTGGACGACTTCGCCTTCGAGATGGACGGTTTCGCCGACCTGCTCGGCGAGCGCACCCGTCTCGGCGACTTTGTACTCGTGAGCGACGGTGACGGTCTTGTAGTCGTCGGTCTCGACCGGAGTGAAACTCAGGTCGCCGTTCTCCCGCACTTCGAGCAGTTCGACAACGAGGTCGTCACCCACGTCGTGTTCGCGGGAGAGGTTAGATTCGTGCACGAGACCGGATACGGAGTCGGATAAATCGACGAACACGCCGTAATCGACGACGCCGTTGACGACGGCGTGGTATCGTTCGCCCTCGGAGATATCGGAGAGTGTACAGTCCGCCGCGAGTTCGTACACGACGGAATCGTCGGTTCCGTCGACGGAACCGGTATCGGAGGTAGTCATCTTGTCCCATCTTTCGGGGGCGCTATTTTTAACGCTTTGCAACTTGCGGCCGCTCACGCGGAATCGCTTAAAATTATATCCGGTAGCGACGGGATTCGGTATCCGGCGCGTTCGCAACGTTTAGAACGCGGGGAATCGGAGTGTGTGGTATGCGGCTGTTCCGCTCGAACGAGATTTTGGGCATCGCGGCGGAAACGCTGGAGTTCGCGCTCGAAGCCTCCCGCGACACCCATCCGAATGAGTACATGGGATTTCTCCGCGGCGAGTCCGCGAGTCGACTCGGACTCAACCGCGAAGGAACCGTCATCACCGACGTGCTCGTCATGCCCGGCACCGAGTCGAACAGCGTGAGTGCGACTGTGAAAACGAGCACCGTGCCCAACGACATGCGCGCGGTCGGGTCGGTTCACTCGCACCCGAACGGGGTGCTCCGACCGAGCGACGCCGACTTGGCCACGTTCGGGCAAGGCGACGTACACATCATTATCGGCGCGCCCTACGACCGGGACAGTTGGAAGGCGTTCGACCGGAACGGCGACCCGCGGACGCTCGACGTGCTCGATGTCGAGCTTCCCGACGCGGAATCGTTCTTCGATTTCACGCAGGCGGACATCGACGAGGAGTTGAGAGAGCAGTGATACACGTACTCGCGCAGGGGACCTTCGACATCCTCCACCCCGGCCACGTCCACTATCTCCGTGACGCGGCGGCGATGGGCGACCGACTGTCGGTCATCATCGCTCGCCGGGAGAACGTGACGCACAAACAACCGCCCATCCTACCAAACCGCCAGCGCCGGGACATGGTCGGCGCGCTGGAGGTGGTCGATCACGCACGCGTCGGCCACCACAAGGATATCTTCGTGCCCATCGAAGACCTCGACCCGGATATCATCGCGCTGGGATACGACCAACACCACGACGACGCGTCCATCGAAGCCGAACTCGACCGGCGCGGGATCGATTGCAAAGTCAGACGTGCCTCGCCGCTCGACCCCGAGGACGCCGAGGAACTGCTCTCGACGGGACGAATCATCGACCGAATCTGCGAGGAGCGTTGCGATTAGAAATCCTCGACAGCGGGCTAACCAACCGGTTCTATTACACAATCAGCCTCGTTCGAGACGGCATCGGAAACCATCTCGATTCCTGCTAACTACCTTCACACCTCCAAAACGCGCCACCGAGCACACGACAAATTGAAGGTTTAGAAGCATCTAAATCGAACCAGTGATGTTGAGCGACGTGATGGAGGACTACCTGAAGGCCATCTACACGCTCCAGAAGGAAAGCGAGGAGCCGGTGGCGACCTCCGAGATCGCCGAATACCTCGGCGTGACGCCACCGACGGTCACCAGCATGGTCGAGAAACTGGCCGACCGCGGCCTGCTCCACCGGGAGAAGTACAAGGGCGTCGAACTCACCGAAGAGGGCGAGACGGTCGCACTCGAAGTGCTCCGCCACCACCGCCTGCTGGAGTCGTATTTGACCGAGCATCTGGACTTCTCGTGGAGTGAGGTACACGACGAGGCCGACCGCCTCGAACACCACATCAGCGAGGAGTTCGAGCGCCGCGTCGCCGAAGCGCTGGGGAACCCGACGGTCGACCCGCACGGTGATCCGATTCCGGACGCCGACCTCACGCCCATCGAGGAGGACGACACGACGCGCCTCAGCGAACACGAGGTGGGTCAAACGGTCGTCGTCGCGCGCGTCAGCGACCGCGACGAGGAGGAACTGCGCTATCTCTCCGACGCGGGAATCACGCCCGGCACGGAACTCGAAATCGTGGACGTGGCCCCCTTCGGCATGGTGACCGTCGCCATCGACGCCGACGAACAGAGCCTTCCCGAGAGCGTCGCCCGGTCGATTCGAGTTCGGGCGGTCGCCGAAGAAGTAGCGTAGATGGTGGGTGCACCGACTCCCGCGGCGGCCGGTTTCCAGTCCGTCATCGAGCGGTACGCCGAGTACGGTCCGCTATTGGTGTCGTTTCTCGCCAACACACTCGCCACCTTCGGCGACAAAGGGCAGCTCGTCGTCGTCACGCTGGCATCCCGCTACGACGCGAAGAAGGTGTTTCTCGGGTCGATGGTCGCTTTCTCGCTTTGGAGCCTCGTCGAGGTGGCAGTGGGAGGTTGGATAGTCACCGTCCTCCCGGGCGGCGCCATCGCGGCGACGACCGGCGGTCTGTTCGTCGTCTTCGGCCTGTTGACGCTCCAGAGCGCGTCCCGACGGTTCCGGGCCGAGCCGAACGAAAGCCCGCTCGTGACAGGCGGTGGAATCGACGTGGGGCTCTCCGGTCGTCTGCTTCCTAATAGCGTGCTGACTCAGATGGGCGCATACGGCGGCGTCCTGACGAGCTTCGTCTTCATCGCATTCGCCGAGTTCGGCGACAAGACGCAACTGCTGACCATCGACCTCGCAGCAACGTTCCCGCACGCTCGGGCGTCGGTCTTCGTCGGCGTCGTGACGGCCCTCGGACTCCGAACCGGCGTGGACGCGCTCGTCGGCGAGCGGTTCAAGCGTTGGGTGCCGACGGAGTACGTGGAACTCGTCGCCGCGCTTGTCTTCCTCCTGTTCGGCGCGTTCGTGTTCACGGAGTGGGCAGGTTTCCTCTAACCGTGGTCTTTTGGTTTCCCGGCGCGAAGCCGCGTTCGATGCTGGAGGTGCTCGTTTCGGCGGTCACGGGGGTCGTCCTCGGACTCTCGCTCGCGGCCCCGCCGGGGCCGATGAACGCTGTCATCGCCGAAGAGAGCGTCCTCCGCGGCTGGCGGTCGGGCTTCTTCGCCGGACTCGGTGCGATGACCGCCGACGCCTGTTTTTTCGTCCTCGCGCTCGCCGGGGTCGCCGCGGTCGTTCGAGAAGCCCCGCTCGTCCGGGGTCTCATGGTCGGCGTCGGCGGACTGCTCATGCTATACTTCGCCTACGGCGCGGCCAAGGACGCGACCGCGACGTTCACCGCCGACGCGGTCGAGGAAGACGCGAAGGGGTTCAGAAAGGCGTTCGCGCTCGCCATCACGAATCCCTACCAGATAATCTGGTGGCTCACGGCGGGCGTCGGACTGCTCGACCTGGGGCGGTTTGACGTGCTCTCCGGTCTCCCCGGCGAGCTCGCGGTGACGACCGGCGGCCCCGTCATCGTCGCGAGCTTCTTCGCCGGTATCGCGCTTTGGATCACCGGCTTTCCGGTCGCACTGGTCGCCGCCGGAAAACGGGTCGATTCGTTCGCGCCCGCGGTCGCGTATCTGAGCGCGGGCGTGCTCGCCCTCGCGGGCGTGATGTTCGTCTACGACGCCGCGACGACGCTGTTATAAAATCGGACGAGCGAATCGCTGTCGGCCCGCGCGAACGGCGAGAGCGCGGGCGAGACCCGGCGAATCGCGGGGCTCAGAAATCTCCGTTCCGGGGCGACCCCGACGGCTCCGCGTCCATCTCCGGCACCTCGTCCTCCAACCACTCGCGGAACCACTTCACGCGTTTCAGTCGGCGGTGGGCGATATCTCGCGCCGTCTCGCTCTGCACCCGAGCAGAGGCGTCCTTCCCGCGTTCGAGCACCCTGTCGACCATCTCCGCGGCGGCCATGTGCGTTCGGGCCTCGTAACCCATCCGCAGGAGCATCAGGGCGGTTCCGTTCGCGCCGACCTTGTCGAGCATGTCCGCCTCGATGAGGGACTGCGTCTCCTTCGAGAGGCGCGAGAGGTCACCCTGATACGAGTGGTTCTCGACCGCCTTGCACACTTGGTCGACGAACGACTCGGGGAACTCGCCGTGCGATTCGAGATATTCGCGGGCCACCCGCGCACCCTCCTCCGCGTGCACCTCCTGATCCGCGTCGAGTTTGGCGATGTCGTGGAACAATCCGGCGACGCGGGCCACGTCCACGTCGGCACCTTCCCGCTCCGCGATGGTTTCGGCCAGATCCACAACGTTGAGGATGTGGTTGAAGCGGTAATCCGCGGAGTGCCACGGATACCAGCGCATTCGCCCGCCACCCTCTTCGTTTTTCACACTCGCGGAGAGATACTCGTAGACGAACTCCTTCATCTCCTCGAATTCCTGTTCAGAGACCGGCGAACCCTTAATTTCGACACCCATAAAATCTCCTCCGTTGTCCGAAGTACGTACTCATTACTGATACAAACGCACGATTCGCTCTTTAGCGTTACGACGAGTTCATTAAGTGACGCCTGTTCCTCTACCAGCATATGACCGAGGCGCTGTATCTCGACACCACGTACGACAGAGAGTTCGAGGCGACTGTAGAGCGAGTCGCGGGCGACCGCGTCGTCCTCGACCGGACGCTGTTCTACCCCGAAGGCGGCGGCCAGCCCTGCGATACGGGAGTACTCGTCACCGACGATGGGAGGTGGCGAGTCACCGACGTGCAGAAGAAAGACACCGTCTATCACACTGTCGATGGAACGCCACCGGAAGCGGGAACCGCCGTCGTCGGGCGGATCAACTGGGAGGAGCGAAGATACCCGCATATGCGATACCACACGGCACAGCACCTCCTCTCCGCGGTGTTGTTGGACGATTTCGACGCGCGGACGACGGGCAACCAGTTGTACACCGACCGCGCCCGAATCGACTGCGCCTACGAGAGATTCACCGACGAGGAGTTCGCCCGCATCGAATCGGAGATGAACGGGCGCATCGAGGAGGGACTGTCCGTCGATTGGTACGAGATGGGTCGTGACGAGGCGGAAGCGACGCTCGACCCGGAGCGCACGCGGATTCAACTCCTGCCGGAGAGCATCCGCGAGATCCGCATCGTGGAGATAGACGAGTACGACCGAACAGCCTGCGCGGGAACGCACGTCGGGGACACCGACGAGATCGGCGAGTTCCGAATCACTGGGCGGGAGACGAAGGGAAGCGACGAAGAGCGCCTGAAGTTCGTGCTCGACTAGCGGAACGACCGCCGTTCGAGCCGTACCGACGTATGTCGTGGCCGAGAGAGGTCCATTTCAGTTCAAGTCACGTTAAATACACATGTCTGACTGACTTTCATTACGTCGCACGTCGAAATGAGGTATGGGTAGATGAGTACGACAAACCTAAACGGCATCGAGCAACCGACGACCGACACGTCGTTTCAGTACCTCAACAGGGGGCTACAGCTCCTCGGGCTGTTCTTCTTCGTGAACGGTATCTACGTGGCGTTCTTCTCGGCGAACATCATCACGACCCTCGGATACTATTTCGTCGTCATCGCGGCGGTCTGCGGGGTGCTCTCGCAGGCGTTTTCGCCGGACAACCCCCTCATCTCGCCGGAGACACAGGCAACGGTTCGACGGCTACTGAGCCGTCGGAAAGGGGGAACGACGCGCAAATCCCGTTCCCGACGAAATCGAACGAAACGCCGAAGGGGGTTCGACGTTCGTCGCTATCTGCAGGCGGTCGCGCGAAAGTTCGACGATCTCGACGTCGGGCGCTCCGTCTCGCGTCGTAAGGGGCGCGACCGACTCTGAATCGCTTCGATAACCGACTCGGTACCGACCGTTTTCTCGCCACGAAAATCCCCCGCTTTTTCGCCACCGATCCCTCAGCAGTGAATACGATTGTAAAGCGCCAGCATTCCCCTCTCCGCGAACTCCTCCCTGTCGTACACGCTTAGCTTTACGTAGCTATCGGTGAGCAGTTCGTCCAACGGGAGCGTCTTGTTCGGGTCGAAGCGTACCGAAAGACGTAAAGAACCGTCGTCGTACTCTGCCTCTGTAACCGTCATCTCGTACCGATTGTTTTGTTATATTCCATAATATCGCCCAACCGATGGTAGATGTTACGAATGTGTCAGAAGGTATACGTCTTGTTCCCACCTGTCAATAAAAAGTGATAAAATTGAGTGACGTGAAGATCGTCCATGGGAATTGAAGCTTTCAAACCGCTCCTCTTTACCGGACGCAATCGGCGATAAGCCGTCCCTACTCGTAATCGACCATCTCCCACCCTGTCGGTACGCGTATTTTCGTGCCGCGATGCTCACCGGTTGAAACCGCAAGGCGGACGACGGATTCGAGCGGTTCGTTCCGTTCAAATCACCTGCCGAACGTCGTACGTTTCCGTTACTCTCGATACCGACGACATCGATATTAGGAAACGGACGATTGAAAAGCGGCAAAAGGATATTAACGGTTCATATCTATTACCTACTTACGTATGAATCGCTATCGGTCAACCGTGCTCGTCCTCGCCCTCGCCATCATGCTAGCCGGTTGTAACGGCATCGGCGGGTCGGATGCGACTACCACGACGGAAACGACGACCAGCGCTTCGCCATCGACCAGTTCAACGTCGACGACCGCCACGACCACCTCGGCGACTACTACTACAACAGCGACGACGACGGCCGGGACGACGACGGCCGGGACGACGACGGCTCAATCGTGGTCGCCGCCGAAGGCTCCGAACGCGCCGATAGACAACAAGCGAGAGCCTGGACGCATCAAGAAGGTGACGTTCACCAACAAGGTCGAAGCGAAAAGCGGAAACGGCTACTCCGACTTCGACGTCGAGGTCGTTGCGAACACCAGCATGCCGGGCGTCGACCCTGAGCCGCTGGTGGACGGTGACCCGTACTTCCTGGTCAGAATCAACGGCGAGCGAGTCGCACGCGCCGGCGTTCGGTTCCAACACGACGAGGGAACGCACGGAATCGAAATCGAGAAGGCTGCTCTCCAGCAGTTCAACTCCGGAACGCTGAACGTCGAAGTGCTCCTGCTCGATAGGGACAAACAGACCGACGATATATACGGAAAGTGGACTGGGACGATTCAGTACGGTTCCCAGTAATCGAATTGCGCGTCGAACGTTTTCCGAGAATCGTTTTCTATCAGCCAGTTCTGTCAGCCGGTGCGCCTTCGCTCTGGGATTTCGTCCGGGAGTGCAAAGCGACGAAAGTCCACGAAACGCGACATACGCTACTCTATTGGCTCTGCGTGTTCGGTGGCGTCGTCCGAGCCGTCATCCTCATCCGGTACGACTCCTCGCGTTCGATATCCGACGTAGATAACCGCGATGGACGCGACGATGGTAAGATACGTTCCGTCACCGTCTACTTTGTGTGCCAGTTGACATTATGAAACATGAAACATTTCAACAACATCTCATTCTATGGGAGTCGAGTTATAGAACTCGATGGAATCCGTCGGAACGATTTCGAACAGTACCAGCGACGATTTCACTCCGTGTGAACCCACCACCGTTACGCTTTGGATGGAGTAACAAGTACAAAAAGAAGGATTTGGGCCAAGATTCGTATAGTCCCGGGCGGATTCGAACCGCCGTCAATGGCTCCAAAGGCCATTATGATTGGCCGCTACACCACGGGACTCTGCTCGTTCCACTCGCAAAGACCCGTGAGGCTCGCAGTTCCTCCGACGCTGCTCGCCACCACGGGACTCGGCGGTAGATGCGAGGCTTCGTCGTCACGTAATCTGGGCGGATACTTGAACGTACCGCAAACGACCGGCGACGAAAACCGCACGACGCCGATTCGATTTACCTCGTTCTACTCGCTCAGTCAGCCTCGCCCTCTTCGACCAGATACGCGCACATGTCCGCGTCGGCGCGGAAGCAGTCAGGACACTGCGGTTCGCGGTCGATGATGGTGTCCAGTCGCTCCGCGACCGTCTCGTCGATGACGCTTTCGAGCTGTCTCGCCTCGGTGCGGAACTCCTCGACTTCGAGCACGTTGGCGAGGAAGCGTTCGAGGATGCAGTACGTCTGGAGGGCGTCGCGGGCGCGAGTCTCCCCTTCGTCGGTCAGGGTCGCACCGCGGTACTTCTCGTGTTCGACCAGACCACGGTCTTGGAGCTTTCCGACCATCTCGTTGACGCTCGCCGGGCTGATGTCGAGCTGATCCGCGAGCGCGCCGGTCGCCGCCGGTCCGTCTTCGATGCGTTGGACGAGATAGATAGTTTTCAGATACTGATCTGCGGTGTTCATTCTCCGTCCCCCATCAGTTCCGCCACTTCTTCGACGCCCTCCGCTTCCTCCTCCCGAATCGCGGTGAGCGTTTCGAGCAGTCGTTCGCGGTCGAGCGCGAACGTCGCGTCGCTCGACTCGATGGCTACGATGAGGTCGTCGTAGAACTTGTACGCCGTCTCCTCGCCGTGGAGCTGGTCGTAGAGTACGCCGTCGAAATCGTCGGGGGCGGTCTGGGCGTACTGTTCTCCGACCAGCGTCTCGATCTCCTCGAACGGGATCGTCTTCGCGTTGAGTTCGTCGATGAGCGATTCGAGACGTTCTCGGTGCTCCGCCGACTCTTCGCGCGCCTCGGACAGCAGTTCGCGCACGTCTTCGTGAAGCTCGTTGCGCTCTTCGGGGGGAAGCGTCTCGAAGTGGTGCGCGGCCCGTGCCTCGACGACCTCCTCTAGCACGACACCGATTTGAAGCAGGCGCGCCAGTTGGCGATCGGACGAGACGCGCTGACCCACACTCATGCGTGAGCAGTAGCGGCGGGGAAACTTAACAGTCCCTGATGCGGTCGCGCGAGGAGAGAGACGAAAGAAGAGTAGCTCAGTTCTGCAGCCGTTCGGTGATCTTCGATTCGAGGTCGTTCCGGAGTTCTTCGACTTCGATCTCGTCCAAGACGGGCACGAAGAACCCTTCCACGAGCATGTTCTTCGCCAGTTGCTCTTGCACGCCGCGCGAGGTCATGTAGAACAGATCTTCCTTGTCGATCTGTCCGACCGTCGCGGAGTGGCTCGCCTCGGTGTCGTGGTTGTTGATGATGAGCTTCGGCGAGGCGTCGGCCTCGCTTCCGTCCGAGAGCATCAGCGTGTTCTCGCGCTGGTAGGAGCTGGTGTCCCACGCTTCGGTGCCGACGTCCTGAACGCCCTCGTAGACGGAGCGCGCCTCGTCGTCCAGCACGCCGCGTGTCACGAGGTCGGCCGTCGTATGCGCCGTGTTGTGCCAGACGCGAGCCGCCACGTCGAAGTGCTGGTCGTCGTGGCCGAAGAACGCGCCGACGATCTTCGTCTCCGAGCCCTCGCCGTCGAGCGTCGTCTCGACGGAGGACTTCGTGAGCCGGGAACCGAGGTTGCCCTCGATCCAGTTGACCGACGCGTAGTCGGCGGCGCTACCGCGCTTCAGTGTGTAGTTGTACGTCTCCTCGTCCAACTCCTGCAGGGAACCGTACTGGACGTGGCTGTTCTCGCCGGTCGCGATCTCGACCAGTCCGCTGTAGTAGCGTTCGCCCGACAACGGTTCGCAGTCCTGTCGCTCCAGAATCGTCACCGAACTCGATTCCTCGGTGACGACGAGCGTGTAGTTGAACAGCGACTGACTCTGCATCGTCGTCCGGATGGTCACGTCCTCGGCGTCGACACCCTTCGGGACGTAGACGAGTGTACCGGACGTAAAGAGCGCCGTCGAGAGCGCCGTCAGGTAGTTTTCCTGCGGGTCGATGACGGAGCCGAAGTGCTCTTCCACGATATCTCCATGCTCGTCGAGCGCTTCTGACAGCGAGAGGACGCGAACGCCTTCGGGTTCGACGCGTTCTTTTTCCTCTTCGGCACCGAGCGGATCGACGAAACTGTCGTAGTCCAGTGCGTCGAGGTTCGTCCAGTCGCGGCCCGGCGTCCGAATGACCTGCGGCATGTCGAGGTCGCCGAGCGCCGACAGCGCTTCGAGGCGCGTTTCGAGCAACCACTCGGGTTCGCCGAGGTCGTTCGAAATATCGCGGACGGTCTCCTCCGAGAGAGTGCTGTGCACCTGCGTGCTCATCCGAGGCTGCCCTCCATCTCGAGTTCGATGAGGCGGTTGAGTTCGACCGCGTACTCGATGGGTAACTCCTCCGTGATGGGTTCGATGAATCCGCTCACGATCATCTGCTTCGCGTCGTCGTCGTCCAGGCCACGACTCTGGAGGTAGAACACGTCTTCGTCGCCGATCTTCCCGACGGTCGCTTCGTGGGCGACGTCCACGCGGTCTTCGTTGATCTCCATGTACGGCATCGTGTCCGATGTGGATTCGTTGTCGAACATCAGCGCGTCACATTCGACCGAGGTGGACGAATCGACCGCGCCGTCGCTGATCTGGACGAGACCGCGGTAGTTCGTGCGGCCGCCGTCCTTGCTGACGGACTTCGACTCGATGGTCGAGTTGGTGCGAGGCGCGTTGTGGTACACCTTCGCGCCGGTGTCGATGTTCTGGCCTTTGCCAGCGAACGCGATGGAGATGTGGTTGGCGCTCGCGCCGCGCCCCTTCAGGATGGAACACGGGTAGAGCATGGTGGCTTTCGACCCCATGCTACCCGAGACCCACTCCATGCGGCCACCGGCTTCGACGATGGCGCGCTTGGTGTTCAGGTTGTAGGTGTTTTTCGACCAGTTCTGCACGGTCGAGTACTGGACGTGGGCATCCTCCCCGACGAACACCTCGACGCCGCCGGAGTGGAGGTTGAATGCGGAGTACTTCGGTGCGGAACAGCCCTCGATGTAGTGGACTTCGCTCCCTTCCTCGGCGATGATGAGCGTGTGCTCGAACTGCCCCATCCCTTCGGAGTTCATGCGGAAGTACGCCTGCACGGGCATTTCGACCGTCACGTCCTCCGGGACGTAGACGAACGACCCGCCGGACCAGACCGCGCCGTGGAGCGCCGCGAACTTGTTGTCGCTCGGCGGCACGCACTTCGTCATGAAGTACTCCTTGACGAGGTCTTCGTGCTCCTGGACGGCTTCATCCATGTTCATGAAGACGACGCCCTTCTCCTCCCACTGCTCCTGCATGTTCTGGTAGACGACCTCGGACTCGTACTGGGCACCAACGCCCGAGAGCGCATTGCGTTCGGCTTCTGGAATGCCGAGTTTGTCGAAGGTGTCCTTGATGTCCTCGGGCAGGTCGTCCCAACTATCCGCGCCGCCGCGGGTGTCGACGTCGGGGCGGATGTACGGAACGATCTCCTCGATGTCGAGTTCCGTGAGGTCGGGCTGGCCGGGCCAGTCCGTCGGTAGGGGCATGTTCTGGTAGTGTTCCAGCGCGCGCAGGCGGCGCTGGAGCATCCACTCGGGTTCGTCCTTGTCCTCGCTGATGAGGCGAACGACCTCTTCGGTCAGCCCCTTGTCGGACTTGACGGCGGCCCGCTGTTCTTTCTTGAACTCGAACCGTTCTTCCGTATCTGTCTCTTTCAAGTGATCCTGTTCTGAACTCATAGTTTCACCTTATGCGGTTTGGTAGACTTCGTCGCGAACCCAGTCGTATCCTTTGTCTTCGAGCTCCTTGGCGAGTTCCGGCCCGCCTTCCATGACGACTTCCCCGTCGAGCATGATGTGAACCGCGTCGGGTTCCACGTAGTCGAGAATACGCTGGTAGTGGGTAATCTGTAGGATTCCGGTACCCTGCTCGTCGCGCAGGGCATTGATCCCGTTCGATACGTCTTGCAGGCGATCGATGTCCAGCCCGGAGTCGATCTCGTCGAGCACCGCGACGGACGGTTCGAGGAGGGCGGCCTGCAGCACCTCGTTCTGTTTCTTTTCGCCGCCGGAGAAGCCGGCGTTGAGGTAGCGCTGGGCGAACTTCTCGTCCATGTCGAGCAGTTCCATCTTCTCCTTCAAGAGCTGTTGGAACTCCGCGACGCTGATCTCGCCCTCGTCGGCCGGTCCTTCCATCGGGCTGGTGTCGTAGCCGGCCTCTTCTTCCTCTTCTTCCTCGTCGTCGCCTTCTTCGAAGAGTTCTTCGCGCTCTTCGAACTTGGCGTTGACGGCGGTTCGGAGGAAGTTCGACATCGTGACGCCCTCGATTTCGGCAGGGTACTGGAAGCCGAGGAAGACGCCGAGCGCCGCGCGCTCGTTCGGCTCCAGTTCCAGGAGGTTCCACGTGCGCTTGTCCCCCGGAATCTCGACGTCGCCAAACTCGCCCTCTTCGAGGTGGACGAGCACTTCGCCGTCGGTCACTTCGTACGCGGGGTGTCCGGCGATTATCTTCGCCGTCGTCGATTTCCCACTTCCGTTCGGTCCCATCAGTGCGTGAATCTCGCCGGAGCTAACCTCGAGATCGACGCCTTTGAGGATCTTCTCACCTTCTTCCACGACCTCCGCGTGGACATTTCTTAGTTCGAGCGTTGCCATAGTTAGGTTCACCTAAGTCATTTGGAGCAAGGGTCGGTCGTCCCATAACGGTTTCGCATTCGTATGCAATCGATTTCCGGAAAGTAAAGATTCTTTTCGCAGACCGGAAAATAATGGTGGTTCCTTACGGCTCGGCGATACTTTCGACGCCGCTCACACGAAACTTCCTAGACCCGTCTGTTGTTGTCCTGACTTCACTTCCTCCCACGAGATGTCGAGAGCTTCAAGTACGCGCTCGATGGGTCCTTTCAGCGTCTTATCGAGCATTTTGTCCCAGTCCACCTCGAACTCGTCGGGTATCTGATCCGCGTACTCGAAGCAGATGACGTCCTGTTCGCGTTTGAACTCGCCGTAAAGCGTGTCGGTTCGCGCGTCGAAGCCCTCTTTTCCCTCCATCCGTTCGAAGAACGTCGGATGAACTTTCTTCAAGTAGAGTCGCTTGGGTTTGCTCCCGCGCTGGAAGTTCGTTCCCATGAGGAGGTTGGCGTACTTCGCCCCGCGGACGTGGGCCGTGTCGGTGTCGTAATCGTCGAGTCGTTTCCCGATGCCGCCGGGGATGGCGACCTCGTCCAAGTCGACGTTCCCCTCGCGGAAGTCTTCGATAACGTCGTGGACGTACGTTTTCACGTCGTCCAGATCCTCCCCCGTCACGATCATCTCGATGACCTGCTGCTGAACTTCCTTCGTAATAGGTGCAATGTCCGAGCGTTTGTACTCGAACCCCGTGATGTCGATGTCGTCTACGTCCTTGCCCTCCTTCCAGACGATGTACCCTGCGTAACGCTTTTTCTTCCCTGCTTGGAAAAACCGACGATAGAGCTTCTCGAACTCGATCTGGAAGCGGTGTTCCTCGGCGTTCAGATCTTCGCGCGCGAACTCGTCGTAACGAGCGTTGATGTGCTTCTCGATATCGAAGGACTGCTCGATAGCGTCCCCCTTCTCGATATCGCCGCCGAGTTCGAGCATAACCGAGTCAGTATCACCGTACGCCACTCTGTAGTCGAGTTCGTTCGCCGCGGTTTCCGTGAACTCGATGACTTCACGGCCGGTCGCGGTGATCGCCGCGCCCATCTCCTTGTCGTAGAGGCGGAACCGATCCCACCCGAGTACGCCATAGAGCGAGTTCATGATAACTTTCACCGCGGCCTGCTGCCGGTCGAAGATATCGTACTCGTGGCTGTCGGGGTCGTGCTCGTTTCGGAGTTCTTTCTTCTCCTCGCGTTCGGCCAGCGTTTCGTTGATGATCGCGCGCACGATGCCGTCCGGTTCCTTCCGGAAGTGGGTTCCGTTCGGCGCGCAGTAGGTATCTCCGTCATACTTCTCGGGGTCGACTTTCGTCTCCGGTGAGGCGTTGATGGTCGACATCGACATCGGGTACAGCGATTTCAGGTCGAGCACCGTGACGTTCTCCTTGATGCCCGTAATCGGGTCGAACACCGCGCCGCCCTCGTAGTCCTCGCTCTCGACTTGACCTTTCGAGGGAAGCGCGAACTGGCCGTGGGCCTCGTGGAGGACGTACACGTCCACCGCGTCGCCGGGTGTCGTCGCGTCTTCGAGTTTACAGCCGACGAACGATGCCACCTCCTGCCAGAAGGCGATGATATTCTGCTTGCGGTCGAGTTCGACGCAGAGTTCCACGTCCCTGACGTTGTACTCTAGCAGGCGCGTTGGGTTCTGCTCCCAGAGGTCGCCGATGTCGCCGGCGTAGCGTTCCTTGCCGACGCCGAGTTCGACCTCGCCGACTGCGTCAAGGCGATACGAGTCGAGTTCGCTGAACTGCGTGCGTTTGTACGCGTACAACAAGTCGAAGACGACTCGACCCTTTATCGTCGGGCCGCCCCAGTCGCTCCGCCACACCTCGTTCACGCGAGAGAGGCGTTCGTAATCGAGGTTGTAGTCGTGGTGTCCCCCCGCCAACCGTTCGAGGCGGTCTAAGAGGTACGGCGCATCGAAGTCGTCGAAGTTCCAGCCCGTGAGCACGTCCGGGTCGGTTTCAGTGATGTAGTCGAGAAACGACTCCAGCATCGCTTCCTCTCTCTCGTACGTCCGCACGTCGATGTTCGACCCCTCTCGAAATGGTTCGTAGTCGGGGAGGTCACCCGGTTCCTCGACACCGCCGTCCGGGGCGTCGTACAGCCACGCGATGTACTCGTCGTTGTAGGAGTCGTGGCTCGTGAGACAGATGATGGGTTCCTCGCCGTCCTCGGGGAACCCCGAGCGGTCGTCCACCTCGATGTCGAAGGTGTGAACCCGAAGGTTCGCGTGTACGTCGGCGGCGACGACTTCGTCCTCTCGCACGACGATTTCACCGTCTTCCCGGCGACGCTCCGGTACGCGAACGCCGCTTTTTACGTCCTTGTCGATGAGGAACCTGTTGGGAAAGAGGATGTCCGCTTCGTAATGTTCGAACTGGTCGCGGATGTTCCCCACGTCGCGGGGCGTCCTCCCGAAGATCTTCGTCAGTCGCTCGCCGCGGATGCTCTCGTACCCTTCCTCGAAGCCGGTGATGCGGCCGTCGTTCAGTTTCTCGTCGTCGAGGGTCTCGGTCGGCGCGTAGAAGTACGGTCGAAAGCCAACGACGCGGACGTGTTCCAGTTCGTCGTCCGGTGTCCGTCCGAAGACGTGGATGATCGGCTCTTCGTTCTCACCGCTGCCTTCGATGGTGTAATCGACCTGCGTCACTGCCAGTTCGATATCACCTTGTGAGTCTGGAAGCCACTCCGTGTTAGCGTCCACGACGTGTGCCGCAGTGTCGTCGTTTCCAGCAACGGCGTGGGCTTCTGCCGCGGGTCGCTCGTCCCCACCCGCGAAATCACCAAGCCCCGATTGAGTCATGTCGATTGTTTTTGGTGCTTCCCGGTAAAAACCCTCCCGTTTGTGCGAGTCGCCGGAATAGAAAGGGATTTAATGTGTTAGCGCATAGCATAGTCAGAGGTCAAGTCAATGTCTGACCGTGCCACCGAAGACAGTAAGCTGGACCGCGCAGAAACCGGGCTCCCGGCTCTCGACGAGCCGATGGGTTCGATCGAAGCCTACGAGACGGACGACGGGGTGGTATTCTACGACGCTGAGAATCCTCTCGGCTGGCTCAAAGCATCCAGCACGGTCACGCTAGAGAAACACGTCTGAAAAGACACCGAATCGACTCCGAACGCTTTTCACTTCCCCCGCGATTTTTCGAACCGGTGTTCGATAGATTCGGTCACGACGACGAAGGGTCGGAAGACCCGGGTGACGCCCCCGAAGCCGACCTCGTCCCGGAGGTGAACGACCCGTCCGAGAACCTCAAAATCGACGCGCCGTCGGTGCGCGACTACAGTCAGGTAGACGCGGATTCGGAGCTACAGAAGGAGTTCTGGGTGCAGGTCTTGCTCTTCAACGTCGCCCTGTTCGCGCTCAGTCTCGGGCTCATGCTCATCGGGTTCGAGCGACGATGGACGGTCGGCGGCGGACTCATCGTCGTCGGTCTCGTGGCGTTCGCGCGCGGCTATCGGCGATACCGCGCCGTCCAGAAGGACTAACCGCGTCGCCGCGCTACCTCGACCTATGCGAACCGTGCACGACGAATCGGGGCAGCGGTATCTCCTCCTCAAGCGGTCGGGCGAATCGAGCCTCGTCCGCGACCCACGAACCGGAGACGAAACCTATCTCGAAAACGACCGACTCCACCTAGCCGAAGGCGAATCGCCGCTGGAAACCACTGCCCGTCGAATCAGCCCCGCCACTCGTCGCATCCTCACCGCAGTTCCGAACGAACGCGCGCTCGGACTGTTGGTCGAACTCCACGAACGAGGGCCGCTCGCCGTCCGCGAACTGCTTTCCGCGTACGACCTCTGCGAGAGCGACCTCCATGGGTACCTCGCCGAGTTCCGTGCCGCCGGACTCGTCGAGGAGTGCCGAGTTGCTGGCGAACGCGGGTACGACCTGACCGCCACCGCGACCGACGGACTGGAACCGTTAGTCGGCGACTTCGGCCAGTGAGTCCCTGTGCTGGACGTGGGAACGGTTCGTCGTCACGTCCTTTTCCACCCTAACGAGATCGTCCGCGGCTCCGACCAACTCCTCGTCGTGGCTGACGACGATTATCTGTTCGACACCTAACTTGCGCATCGACTGCACCAACTCGACCAACTGCGAGACGTGGCCGGAGTCGAGGAACACCGTCGGTTCGTCCAGAATCAGCGGTGGCATCGGCGCGCTTCCTTCGATACCCTCCGAGAGGAGGCGATAGATGGCACAACGCAGACTGAGGTTGAACAGCGCCCGCTCGCCTCCGGATAGCTGTTCGGGATCAAGCGGTTCGCCGTCCTTCTGGTAGACGGTCAGTCGATATTCGCCGTCGAGCGCGATGCGGGAGTAGGAGTCGTTCTGATAGACGAGGTCGAACACGTCGTTCAACATCCGTTCCAAACTTTCGACGTTCCGCTGGCGGAGTTCCGCCCGGAGGTCGCCGTACATTGCCTGTAGGTCGGCGGCTTCGTCGTATAACGACTCGAGCGCGGAGACGCGCGATTGGATATCGTCGCGCCGGTCGCGGAGTTCTTCCAGTTCCTCGATTTCGCCCCGGACGCCGCCGATTCTGTCGATGAGGCCGTCCCGTCGCTTCCGAAGGGTCGACAACTCCTCTTCGACTCGTTCGAGATACCCTTCGGCCCGTTCTTTGTCCTCTCGCGCTTGGTCGACGCGGGACTCGTCGTACGTCGCCTGCAGTTCCGTCCGGCGTGACCGCTTCTCAGTGAGACGGTCGCGTCGCTGGTCGTTCAGTTCTTCGATATGGTCTCGCTTCTCGGAGAGGCGTTCGAGTTCGTCCTCGGCGTCGTCCACTTCTCCTCGGAGTGACCGAATCTGCTCGATTCGGTCGTGTCGGTGGGTGAGCGATTCTCGCTCCGCTTCGAGGTCGGCGACCGTCTCCCGGTGCGTCTCCGCTTTCGCTTCGAGTTCGTCCGCGTCCTCGCGTCGTTCCGCCGCGTCGGCCGCCAGTTCGTCGGCTTCTTCGCGGAGCGTCTCGGCCTGTTCGCGCTTTTCGCCGACCGCTTTCTCGCGGTCTTCGACCAGCTGTGCGACGTTATCGCGGTTGTTTCGCAGCTCTTTTACGCGGTTTTCGGCCGTCACGAGCGATTCGACGTCCTCGATTTTCGCTTCCAGTTCCTCTCGCGCCTTGCGGCACTGCTCGACCTGCGCTTCTAACTCGGACGCTCGCTCGCGGTCGTCGTCTATCGAATCGACGTGGGGAGACCCCTCGACTTCCTGCCCGCACTCTGGACATTTGCCTTCCTCCAACAGTTTCTCGGCTTCCGCGACCTGTTCTCTCGCCGTTTTCAGGTCGGCCCGACGTTCCGTCTCGTCCTCGCGGCGGTCGGCGAGGTCTGAGCGAAGCGATTCGAAGTGGTCGCTCGCGTCGCCGAACTCGACCGACGTGTCCGCGAACCGCTCGCGGTGAGACTCGATTTTGGCGTCGATTTCCGTCAGTTTCTCGCGGCGGTCTTCGAGCTCCTCTGTCGCAGTCTCGGCTTCCGTGTCGAGTCGTTCGGCTCGCTCTCGTTTCTCTCCGGCGCGCGATTCGAGTTCGTCCGCGCGTTCGGCGAGATTCGACGCCTGATTGTCGAACATTTGCGCTTTCATGCGGGCGTCTTTCAACGCTTCCGCGACCGACTTGTCTTCGGAGTCGAGTTCGTCGAGTCGCGCGTCGAGTCGCGCGTCGAGCGCGTCCTCGGTTGCCGCGTCGAGTTCCGTCTCGGCCAGCGCGGCCTCGACGTTCGACTCCAACTCCGAGATTCGCTCCCTGTTTTTCGTGGCTCGGGTTCGAAGTTCCTCGCGCTCCTGTTCCGCCTCGGTTATCTCGGTCTGCAGTTCCTCGATATCGTCCGCGAGCGAACGCAGTTCCTCGCGCTTTTCGTCGTACGTTTCGAGTACGTCTTCGGCGTCTTCGAGCGTCTGCCGTGCCTTGTCGCGGTTCTCCTCGAACCGCTCTATCTCCGATTCCGTCTCGTTGCGCTTCGATTCGAGGTCGTTCAACAACTCGTGAAGGTTCTTCTCTTCTTTCGCCGTTATCTGCGAATCGAGTTCGGAGAGGCTTCCGTGTCGGTCGTCGAGGACGCTTTTGACTCCGAGGCGGGCGTCGCTCGCACGCTCGCGGTACTCCTCCAGTTTGCCCAGTTGGAGGAGGTCGTCTATCATGTCCTGTCGCTGGGCGGGCGTCGCGTTGATGAGTTTGTTCACCTCGCCCTGCCGGACGTAGGCGCAGTTGACGAACGCCTCGGCGTCCATCCGAAACAAGTCGACGATGTGGTTGCGCACGTCACGAGAGCCGTCGACGTTTCCATCCGGTGTTTCCAGCACGCACTTCGCGGTCTGGGCCGTCTCGCCCGTCGCGCGAACTCGGCGGTGAAGGTGATACTCCCCGCCCGCGTGCGTGAACCAAAGTTCGACCTCCGCGTCGTCCGCACCGATGGTGACGATGTCGTCCAGCGTCCTGTCGAGCGCTCGCGCACCGTACAGCGTGAAAAAGCACGCTTCGAGCAGTGAGGATTTGCCGCTGCCGTTAAGACCGTGGATGACTGTGACGCCCGAGTCGAGCAGCAGGTCGGCGTTCTCGTAACACTTGAAGTTCGAGAGGCGGATTCGGTCGAACCTCACAGGAAGTCCTCCATCGAAATCTGTCCGTCGGTGTCCCCCGGATCCCCTCGGTCGGTTTGCGCGGGAGATTTCGGTTCGTCGAGTTCGTCCGACTCGTCCGCTTCCGCGGATGCTTCGGCACTTGCACCCGCCGAGGGTGCTTCCTCACCCAATTCGTTCTCTGAAGTCGAGTCGGTCGAATCGGTCTGGCCGTTCGACTCGGTCGCGTCGGGGGCTTCCTCCGGCACTGCTCCGCTTACCACGTCGTCCGCCGGTTCGAAGGCGGTGACGCCCTCTTCAATGCGGTCGGAGACGTGCTCTTCCACGGCGGTTCGGACGTTCGAGTCGGCTACTTTGCTCGCGCGAACGATCTCGTCCACGTCGTGAGCCGTCTCGCTGAGTCCCATCTCGCGGACGCGTTTCCTGACCGCGTCGTCGGGGTCGGCGAACGAGACGGAGAGGTCGCCGGTCTCGGCTTCTATCTCGCGTCGGTCGTTCACGCGAGCGACGAGTGCGCCTTCGTCCAGCGCGAACGCCTCGGCGCGAGCGGGGGTAACGTCCTCCCCGTCGCCGGTAAGCGAAATCAGCGCGACCGAGTCTTCGAGGTCGTACTCCCGAACCACCTCGCGGACGCGGTCGATGCCCTCGCTCTCGCCGAGTCCGACCGAGATGAACTCGAAGTCTCGAGTCGGGATTCCTCGCCGAGTGATGGTGGTGTCGCCGTCGAACGTGACGATGTTGTACCCCCGGTCGTCGCGCTCGCTCGCGCTCGCGCGTTCGGTCGAACCGCAGTACGTGACCCACGTATCTTCGATTCGTTCTTTCCCGTGCTGGTGGTTGTCGCCGAGCAACATCGCGTCGAACTCTACCGACGCCTCGGTGAGTACCTCTTCGGCGTCCCAGTTGCCGAACTCGAACGGCTGGAAGAGCCCGTGGGCGACGAGTGCGGCGTGGCCTTGCTCGTGGGGGGCAAACTCGTATTCGAGGTCGTCCCGCTTTGATAACGGGACGTGGTCTAACCCGTAAAAAGCCGTGTCACCCACCGCGATGGGGTCGGAACCGAGTCGCGTCGCAAGCCCGAGCGTCTCGAAGAGGTCGAGCCACTGGTCGCCGCGCGTGCTCTCATGGTTGCCGACGATGGCGAGAAACGGAATGTCCGCCCATCGGAGCTTTCGGAGGACGGAGATGGTTCCGTGGATATCGTCGAGTCCCGGGCGACGGTCATGAAACAGGTCGCCGGCGTGGACGACGGCGTCCACGTCGTTCTCGATGGCGTCGTCGACGACGCTGTCGAACGCGGAGAGGAAATCGTCCCGTCGCTCGGGCGAATGATACTGACGATACCCGATATGGGTGTCGCCCGTGTGAATCACCCGTGTCATTGGTTGCGTACTTAGCATACAGGCCTTAAATGATTTCCGTGAGGAATCGCGGAGGCTCGCACGGGACACGCTGGTCGAACGACGGGAAGTTCGAGACGGCGACTTCGAGAGAGCATGGCTACGATTGGCCGCGCTCTTATTTATAAAGGTTCGCTCTATTCGAGGTCGAGCGTGTAGAGACGTTTGCGTGCGTCGGAGAACGAAAAGCGCGAGTCCACGAGTTCCTCGTCTTCGAGACGGTTCAACGCGTAGCGAACCGTCCGTGGCGGAAGGAGCGTCTCGTCCGCGAGTTCGCTCTGGGTCATCGTCTCGTTGTATTCGAGCACCTTTGCGACTAGTTTTGCGCTCGGCGGTAGGTCGCGGATGGTGTCGGTCGAGTCCGCGTCTCGCAACCGAGTTCCGTTCGTGTGTGACAGCTCTGGTGCACTCATCAATCACCCATTTCGAATACAGCCTAATAATATTTCCCATTCAGAAATATTACTGCTGGGAATTAGTATTCTACGACAATCAGTGGGGACGAAACGTCACTCACCCGAAGCCTCTTAAGAGACAGGCGCTTATCGGGTACTGATGACCGACACTGTGGAAGACGTTGATCTCCCCTACGACGAGGAGAGTACGTCCCAACAGGATAAGATAGAGGCACTTCAGGAACGCCTCGAAGTCCTCGAATCACAGAACGAGGAGATGCGGGATAAGCTCCTCGACGCGAACGCAGAGAACAACAAATACCAGCAGAAGCTCGAACGACTCACGCACGAGAACAAGAAACTAAAACAGTCGCCGCTGTTCGTCGCCACCGTGCAGGAGATAACGGAGGAGGGCGTCATCATCAAACAGCACGGAAACAATCAAGAGGCCGTTACCGAAGTGACCGACGAGATGCGCACCGACATCGAACCCGATTCGCGCGTTGCCGTCAACAACTCCCTCTCTATCGTGAAGACGCTCGACGACGAGACCGACGTGCGCGCTCGCGTGATGCAGGTCACGAAGAGTCCCGACGTGACCTACACCGATATCGGTGGGCTGGAAGAGCAGATGAACGAAGTCCGCGAGACGGTCGAGATGCCGCTAGAGAGCCCCGACATGTTCGAAGACGTCGGCATCGACCCACCATCTGGCGTTCTGCTCTACGGTCCGCCGGGCACGGGGAAGACGATGTTGGCGAAGGCGGTCGCCAACCAGACCGACGCCACGTTTATCAAGATGGCCGGGTCGGAACTCGTTCACAAGTTCATCGGCGAGGGTGCGAAACTGGTGCGCGACCTCTTCCAAGTCGCCCGTGACCACGAACCCGCCGTCATCTTCATCGACGAGATCGACGCCATCGCGTCGAAGCGCACCGACTCGAAGACGTCGGGCGACGCCGAAGTGCAGCGCACGATGATGCAACTGCTCTCGGAGATGGACGGCTTCGAGGAGCGCGGCGAGATTCGCATCATCGCGGCGACGAACCGCTTCGATATGCTCGACCGTGCCATCCTGCGCCCCGGGCGGTTCGACCGCCTCATCGAGGTGCCGAACCCGAACGAGGAAGGCCGCGAACAGATCTTCCGCATCCACACCCGCGACATGAACGTCGCCGACGACGTGGACTACGTGAGACTCGCAAATGAGACGGGTGACGCCAGCGGTGCCGACATTAAGGCCATCTGCACGGAGGCCGGGATGTTCGCCATCCGCGACGACCGCACCGAGATCACGATGCAGGACTTCCTCGACGCGCGGGAGAAGATCGAAGAAGAAGACGAGGACGACGAAGTCTCCAAGACGTTCGCCTAACGTTCGGGTCGGTCGATTTCTCTCCGTTCGCGTTTTCCCGCTTTCGTAAAAGATAGCTTCGCAGGATGGATTTTGGCGGAGAATTCTCGTTTTAATGGTGCAGTGTCGATTCGGTGTAGCAGTGTCGCTTACCGACGCGAGTAGGCGCGAAGCGCCCTGCGAGCGAACAACTGGGTGAGAATGGCTTTATCGAGGGCTAGCGCTCGGTGCGGTCTCGTTATCTTTCTCTCGAATTCACGCTCTCACCAGGGCCGACTCACAACGCCGTGAAAAGCAGGTACGGAACGCCGAAGAGCAGGACGGTCATCACCGCAAGCACGAGCAGGTAGGACGCGATGGTGCTCGCCGCGGTCACCCACGCGGGGTGGTCGAAGTCGGCAGGGGGGTTCATGTTCCACGTTTTCGATTCCCGCACCTAAACGCTACCGGATGATGTCACCGATCCGACGAGCCTGCCCGCCGAGGGTGGGGTTCTTCTCGACCAGTCTGAGCACCTCGTGGTCGGTCACGTCGTAGTACGATTTCCGTGTCGCTTCCTCGATGAGGTCTTTCGACATGCGAAACTCGGTGCCCTCGTAGACGACGTCGACGCCCTCGTCGTCGAAGGAAAGTGTGGTCATACGCAAGCGTTGGCCGCGACCAAATAAAAAAGCTACAGAACGCGACGGTGCGGGCGGCAGACGCTCGTCAGACACACGCGGGAGGATTTATTACCGGTGACTCGCTGGTAGGATGTGTGCCGCTCCGCTCCGACTCACTGGACACCCTCTCGATTCCCGACGGGACGACCGTCGAAGAACACGACCTCGTGACCGACGGCGATATCATCGTCGGCGCACAGAGCACCGTCGAGTTCGGCGTTCGCGGGAACCACGTCATCGCGGGCGAGCGAGCGACCTTCGGGGGTCACATCGAAGCCGAGGCCGACTGCCGCCTCGACCTCTGGTGCGACGTGGACGGCGACGTGCTCGTCGGACAGGACGCCTACCTCGGCGAGCGCGTCCGCGTCTCGGGACGGCTGATGGTCAGCGGCGACCTCGACATCGGCGACGACGTACAGATCGACGAGGGGTTCGAGGCGAACGGGTGGATCGTCATCCGCAATCCGATGCCGACCGTCGTCTTCCTGTTCGTTTACCTCTCGCAACTCCTGCGACTCGGCGAGGAGGAGACCGCCCAGAACGTCATCGACGAGATGCTGGACGAGACCGAGGCGGACCCGGCGGTCATCCCTCGAAACGCCCGCGTCAGCGACGACGCGTGGCGCGTCTCGACGCCCGCGACCATCGGCGACGACTGTCGCCTACACGGGAACATCCGTGCCGAGGAGATCGAGATGGGCTCGGGCACCGAGTTGTTCGGAAGTCTCCGCGCGCGCGGCGACATTGTCGTCGGCTCCGGAACGCGAATCCACGGAGACGTGACCACCCGCAACGGAACCGTCGTCCTCGAAGAGGAGGCGGAGGTGCTCGGTGACGTCTCTTGCACCGACCTCGAATTCCACGAGAACGCCACCGCCGACGGGACGATGCGCGCCCGCGGCGAGATGACGATGATCCGCACGGAGAAGCGCAAACCGACCGACGAGGTCGAGCGAGAGGCGAACGACGTGGACGAGTCGGTCGATACGACCCACCAACGGGAGCGGAACTCTTCGGACGGTCCCGCCCCACAGGCGTAGTATCTGACACTTTTATCGGTAGCTGACAGTTTCTCTCGGTGGTTTCGCCGGTGCCATAGCTGTCGGCCACCGGAGGTAACGCGCTCGCATGTCGGTTCTCTGTTGGTTCCCCGACAGTATAATAATGACTGAGGGAATGGTAGGAAATGACGTATGCCAACTAAACACATTCACGGTAGGAGGTACCGATGCACTCGGTCGTGTTGACCAAGGGCGTCCCCGACTTCCGCGAAGGGCAGGTGTCGTTCGACGAGGACGGCCATCTAGAGCGCGGAAAGACGCCGACGGTGATGAACCCAAACGACCAGTTCGCGCTGCGGGCAGCCCTCCAGACGAAGGTTAAACACGGAGGGCAGGTGAGCGCGATGAGCATGGGTCCGCCCGGTTATGGCGACGTGCTTCGGGAAGCGATGACGGTGTACGCCGACGACCTCTATCTGCTCTCCGACCGCGAGATGGCCGCAGCGGACACGTGGGCGACCGCGATAACCCTCTCGTCGGGCATCGAGAAGATCGGCGAACCCGACCTCGTGTTCGCCGGGTTCAAGACCGCGGACGGCGAGACGGGGCAGACCGGACCGCAGACGGCGTGGTGTCTCGACTACCCCATCATCACGCACGTCATCGCCATGGAGGTGGACGAAGCGGAGCGACGCGTCCGCGCGAAGCGACTCGTGGAGGGCGACGTGGACGAGATAGAGACCGTCGAATCGCCGCTTCCAGCGTTCATCATCACCGACCCCGAGTACGAGTCGTCGTATCGGAAGGCCACCCACCGACTCCGGCGCAAACAGCTGAAAGACGAGACGGAGGTGCGCGCCGAGGAACACGAAGACCACATGACAACGTGGGATCACGCCGACCTCAACCTCGACCCGGACTACATCGGACTGGACGGATCGCCGACGATCGTGTCGTCGGTCGACCCGATTCCGAAGGCCCCAGCGGAGCGAGAGGCCACGATGGTCACGCCCGACGACGAGGAGGGAATGTCCGAGGTGCTCGAAACGATGCAACCCTTCGCGGCGGGTGACTGACCATGACGGACGTAGACCCCGGCGAGCGAACCGTCGAGGAACTCGAAGACGACGTGAAGACCGTCGAAGACCCCGGCGCGCTGGATGACCTGCTCACCAGTGAGGAGGAAGGCAAAGACCGAACGACGGCGAAGGAGGTCATCCAAGCCCGAATCGACGAAGTTCGGGAGGAGACCGAGGGCGAAGCCACAGAGGACACTGAGACCGAAGGGGAGTACGAAGCGACCGAAGAGGACGTGGAAGACCCCGACGAAGCGGAGGCCACTGCCGAGAAACCCGACGAATCGGAAACGAGCGACGAGGAAGAAGCGGAAGACGAGGAAGATGACGAACTCACCCACCCCACCGCGGACAAGAAGCACGTCAGGGCGCTGGAGGACGGCGTCTACCGCGACATGTGGGTGTACTGCGAGACGCAGGGCGGCGAACTCCTCGACGTATCGCAGGAGATGCTCGGCAAGGCCCGCGAACTGATGGACGACTACGCGGACGAGTACGGCGACGACGAGCGCGTCGTCGCCGTACTCGTCGGCGACGATATGGAGGAACTCGCCGAGGAGTGCATCACCATCGGTGCGGACGTGGCGGTCTACCACGACGACGACCGACTGGAGCGGTTCCGCCACAAACCGTACACGGAGATCGTCGCGGATATGGCCCGAACCGAGGCCGACTGGAAGGAGTACGACAAGCCGCGCTACTTCCTCTTCCCGGCGACAAACAACGGACGCGACCTCTCCGCGCAGGTGCAGGGCGAACTCGACTCTGGCCTCGCCAGCGATTGTTCGGGGCTGACCATCGAGAACGAACTCATCTCCAATCCCGTGAAGACGGGCACGCCCGGCGAGAAGGTCGATTTCGAGCGCGTGCTTCACATGAAGCGTCCGGACTTCTCCGGGTTCGAGTACTCGACCATCCTCTGTCTCGACAACCCCGACAGGGAGTTCCACCCGCAGGGCTGTTCCGTGATTCCGGGGAGCTTCGAACCGATGGAAGCCGACCCGGAGCGCGAGGGCGAGGTCGTCTCCCACGACATCGACCTGCCCGACGACTGGTTCCGCGTCGACGTCTCCGACTGGGACGTGCTCGACACCGGCATCGACCTGACCGGGCGCGAGGTCGTCGTTGCCGTCGGACGCGGTATCGGCAACGATCCGACGAAAGGAATCGAACTCGCGCTCGACCTCGTGGACGCCTTCGACGACGCCGACCTCGGACTGTCGCGCGGCGTCGTCACCGCTTCCTACAGCGTCGAGGGACACGTCGAGCAGTACGTCACCGAAGAGCGCCAGATCGGCGAAACCGGACAGGTCATTCAACCGCCCCTCTACATCGCGGCGGGCATCAGCGGCGCGATTCAACACAAGGTCGGAATGGACGAATCGGACACCATCATCTCCATCAACACCGACCCCGACGCCGACATCAAGGACTTCAGCGATTACTTCGTCGAAGGAGACCTCTTCGAAGTGCTCCCCCGCCTCACGGACGCGGTCGAGGCGGGCGAACTGGATGCGGTCGTAGCGGAAGACGATGACTGAGACGATGACGGAGGAATACGAACACTACGAGGCTGTCGTGGTCGGAGCGGGGCCCGGCGGGGCCGCGGCGGCCGCGACGCTCGCACGGAACGGAATCGAAACGCTCGTCCTCGAACGCGGTGTCGAGGCCGGATCGAAGAACGTCTCCGGCGGACTCATCTACGCCGAGGAGTCCGCCCCCTACACTGTCGACTCGCTGTTCCCCGACTTCCGCGAGGAGGCGGCGGAACGCCCCATCACGGACTACTACATCCACAACGTGGCCGACGAGAAGGTGAAGTCGTTCGACATCACCCGGCTTCACGAGCACGACACGGAGTGGGCCGACGCGGTGCTCCGCCGAAAGATGGACTCGTGGCTCGCCGACCGCGTTCACGAGATGACCAGCGAGACCGGCGGCGGACTGTTGGCGGGCGTGCGAGTGAACGGACTGCTCCGGGAGAACGGCCAGATCGTCGGCGTCACATGCGACGAACTCGACCCCATCACGGCGGATTTCATCGTCGCGGCGGACGGCGTGAACAGCGAACTCGCTCGCGACGCGGGGCTGATGGACTGGGAGGAATCGGACGAGTGGTTCCAGGGCGTCAAAGCCGTCATCGACATGCCCCAGGACGTCGTCGAGAATCGATTCGACGTCGACGACGAGACGGGGAAAGCGCACCTGTTCTCGGGGAACCTCTTCGACGGGGTTCGGGGCGGCGGCTTCCTCTACACGAACGAGGATTCGCTCTCCATCGGCACCGTCTTCCACCTCGACAGCCTCGTCGCGGAGGAAGCGGAACCGCACGAACTGCTCGACAACCTGCTCACCCACCCCCTGCTCGGCCAGTGGCTCAACGGCCACTATGACGAGGTGGAGTACTCTGCGAAGCTCGTCCCCGACTCGAAAAAGGTGGCCCCCCCCGCGCCGCACCGCGGGCGACTCGTGCTCGTCGGCGACGCCGGCGGACAGATGCAGGCACAGGGACCGATAATCAAGGGTATGAACCACGCCGTGACCGCAGGCGCGCTCGCCGCGGAGTCGTTCGCGGAAGCGCGCATGCGCGGCGAACCGGAGCAGGCGGGTAAGCTCTACGCGAAGAAGTTGAAAGACGAAGGCGTAATGGGCAAACTCCGCCCGAAGCAGTACCGAACCCTCGGACAGCTAGGCGAGAACGAGCAGGCCGCGAGCATCACGGACAGCCTGCTCTCCTCGAAGCTCGGGCGAGCGGTGCTCCGATCGGGCGTCGTAGAAGGTCAGCTCGAACGACTGTACAGTTCGCCGTTCCTCTCCTCGATGATCCCGGACACGCAGACGCCCTACGTCACGCTTCCGACGGTCATCGCGGAGGAACTCGGAACGCCGGTGACGGACGAGAACGAGATCGAACCGAAGAGCCTCGCCGACCGAATCGGCGACCTGACCTACGACACCGACGTGGGCAACCCCCACATCCGCCTGCGAAACGACTCCTACGAAGCCAGCGGCGCGGCGGTCTCGGCGTGTCCCGTCAGCGCGAAGGACTTCGGCGGCGGATGTTACCGCGAGGAGACCGTGCAGGTGAACGGACACGAGGAGAAGATAGTCAGCCTCGACACGCAGCCGTGCGTCGAGTGTGGCACCTGCGCCATCGTCGCGGAGACCGAGTGGGAGCACCCGCGCGGTAACAAGGGCGTGGAGTTCAGAGAGGGATGACCGAGCACCGCGACCGAATCGCCGCGCTGGCGGAGCGCGCCCGGAGCGACCGCGAATCGTTCGACCCGCCCGCCGACCCGCCGGACGAGGAACGGGCGCTGTCGTACCTTCGGGACGGCGTCGGCGATGTCGTCGCGGTGTATGTCGAGGGGCGAACCGGCGAGTTCGCCCGTTTCGATGAGTCGGAGATGGCCGGGCTAGAGCGGGCGCTCAACGACTGGTTGGCGCTGTACGCGCGGTGTTACGGCCAGGAGATAGAGACCGATTTCACGGTTCGTGAGGTCGCGGAGATGGTCGTGAAGACGCACGACATCCGTGACACAGCGCAGTTGTTGACCCGCGTCCCGAGTCCGGAAGCTCGGCGGGCGCGGAGTTAGCGCCCCGAATCCGGCGTCAGTCAAACTCCACGCCGACGAGTTTGAAGAGTGGGTCGTACTCCTCGGGAAGCTGTTGGCGAACCTGCTGGAATTCCCCTTCCGGGACGACCTCGGCGAGGAGCGACACGATGGACTGCGCGTAGAAGTTCGCCTCGTCCCGTTCGACGCTCGCCCGGTCGGCGACGCGGGAGACGAACTCGTCGTAATCGAATCGCTGACCAGACTCGGCGTTTTCGAGGTACCAGTCGATCTCCATCGGAAGCGGACCGGCGAGGTCGGTCGCTTCGCCTTCCTGTAATCGCTCGCCGAGCGTCGTCAGCGTGGCGCGGATCGCTCGAACCGTCTTGCCTTGCTTCCCCAGTTCCAGTCGGTGCTGCACCTGACCGATGAACTCACTGTAATCCATGTTCTCCCCAGCGGGGGAACGACGGGACGGTACAAGTATCGACCGGCAGTTTCTCGCACCTCGATTCACGAGTCGGCCACAAGAGGCTATGTCCGGGACAGCGTAGGGTGTGTGCCATGACGGCAGTGAAGATAATCAAAGTGCTCGGCACCTCCGACGAATCGTGGGAGGACGCCGCCCGCGAGGCGGTCGAACAGGCTAGTCAGACCATCGACGACATCCACGGTATCGAAGTCGAAGACTGGACGGCGGACGTGGAAGACGGGGAGATAACGGGATACAAGACGACCGTCGAAGTCGCGTTCCCGGTTCGCCACGAGCAGTAGCGCGGGGGTGGCGGGCGGCGGGCGAATCGCTCTGTAATCGTGATCCTTTTTCAATCGCGCGTGATTGCCGGGGAGATAGCTCCGTGACTCGACTGCCGCGGACAGCAGCGCTTCACGAGTTCGGGCGACTGCCGACCGGGAATGCGAACCTATTTCCGGCTGTCACCGTCACCATCGACTACTGCACTCATGACGGGAACAGTGTGGCGTTCTATGGCTCGAAGGGCCGAACGCAGCATCAGGCTTGCGACTCTCGGCGTGTTCACCGAGGGTCTTCGCCGACGGAACTCGGGCGGGGTCGTGAACGCCATTCTCGCATTCGCGGCCACCTACTTCCCCGACGTCGTCGAACACCGGTACGACGTCACGTTCCGGCCGTGGCAACGCGTGTACACGGCGATCGTAATGCTCGCTCACGCCGTCGGAATGCTCGGCCCGTACGACGACACGTGGTGGTGGGACCACGTCACGCACACCCTCTCCGCGACGCTCCTCGGCGGATTCGTCCACGCCGCCGCCGACCGTCGCGGCGACGACCCCCGACCGCACGTTCTTGCCGTCATCGTCGGTGCCGGCGTCCTGTGGGAGATCATGGAGTACGCCGTCCACGCGGTCACCGACCGCCTCGGCCTCGACCCCGTGCTCATCCCGTACAGCGCGCGCGACACCGTCCTCGACCTCTGTTTCAACCTCCTCGGCGCGCTTCTCGTGCTCGCGTTCGGCGACCGCCTCCTCCGGAACTTCACCCGGCACAGCGATTAACAGCGGCGGTTACTCGATTCGCACGATGGATTTCGGCGGTAGGAAAGACCTCGAGTCTCGGCGGCGCTACAGCTTCACCGCCATCATCACTTCGTCCACGTAGTCGCCGTTCATCTTGTAGTGGTCTTCGCGCACCGCCTCGGTCTCCCAGTCGTGGGCTTCGAGGAACGCGATGGCGTTCTGGTTGGTCGAGGGGGCGCTCTGGTACACCTTCTCGTAGCCGTTCGACCCGGCCCACTCCAGTCCGCGTTCGAGGAGGTGGCTGCCGATACCGTTACCGCGGTACTCCTCCAGCACGCCGACCGTCAGTTCGGCGGTGTGACTGAGTTTGTCGAGTTCGGGTGCGTGAAGGTGTACCCACCCGACGACTTCATCGTCGACCGTCGCTACGAAGAACATCCGCGATTCGAGTTCGTTGTGGCGGAGCAGGGCGTCCTGATGGTCGATCTCGTCGGCGACGCTCTCGGCGACGATGTAGGACCCCTCCTCCGCGACCTGTCGAATCGCGCCGACGATGCCGGAGAGGTCTTCCTGTCGGGCGGGCCGAATGACGAACGCCACGTCCTCGGTGTCGTACTCCTCCTCGGCGCCGGTTTCGAGCGCGACAGAGAGGACGCCGTCGTCCTCCGTGAGGTAGCCGTCGCGCCGGAGGATGGCGACGTGATGGCGGAATCCGCTGGGGTCGATTCGGAGCGTCCCCTGCACCTCGTCGGCGTTCGCGGTACCGTGTCGCTCCACGTACTCGTAGATTTGCTTGCGGTCTTCGTGGCCGAACTCGAGTTTCTCGGAGAACTCCATGACCACTGTTACCACTCATCAGCACTTATTTTTATCGACGGCGTCGCTCGCTATCGAGGGTCACTCGATTTCGACCCCGTCCCCGCCTCGGAGAACCGAAAGGTAGTTCCACGACACCCTGATAGGAGTACGCATGATTTCCATCGCGCTAGCGGGCAAACCCAACGCCGGGAAGTCCACCTTCTACAAGGCGGCGACGCTGGCCGAGGTGGACGTGGCGAACTACCCCTTCACCACCATCGACGCGAACCGCGGGGTGAGCTACGTCCGCACGGACTGTCCCTGCCTCGAACGCAACGAGCGGTGCGGCAACGAGAACTGCCACGACGGAAAACGCTACGTCCCCGTCGAACTGCTCGACGTGGCCGGACTCGTGCCGGGCGCACACGAGGGGCGCGGCCTCGGCAACCAGTTTCTGGACGAGTTGACGAACGCCGACGCCATCGTCAACGTCGTGGACGCTTCCGGCGGGACGAACGAGGAGGGCGAACCCGTCGAGGTCGGGAGCTACGACCCCGTCGAGGAGGTGAACTTCATTGAGGAGGAGATGGATCAGTGGTTGGCCGGTATCATCGAGCGCAACTGGGAGGGAGTCGAACGCCAATCCCGCTCGCCCGGCTTCGACATCGACGACGCCCTCGCGGAGCTGCTGACGGGGTTCGGCGCGACCGAACACGAAGTGGCCGCTAGCCTCCGCGAACTGGACTACCCCGACGACCCCCAACAGTGGACGGACGAACACCGCGAGGAACTCGCCCGCGACATCCGCGCTCGAACCAAACCCATCATCCTCGTCGCCAACAAGGCCGACGTCGCTCCGGAGGAGAACGTCGAACGCCTCCGCGAGACGGACAAACTCGTCGTTCCCGCAACCGCGGAGGGCGAACTCGCGCTCAGGCAGGGGGTCGAGGCGGGCGTCGTGGACTACGACCCCGGCGACGACGATTTCGACGTGGTCGGCGACGTCAGCGACCAACAAAAGGCGGGACTCGAACGAATTCGAACCGTCATGCGGGAGTGGGGCGGCACGGGCGTTCAGCAAGCCCTCGATTCGGCGGTGTACGACCTACTCGACCGAATCACGGCCTACCCGGTGCAGAACGAATCCAAGTGGACGGACGGACAGGGGAACGTCCTCCCCGACGCCTTCCTGCTCCCGCGCGGTTCGACGCCTCCGGATCTCGCCTACGCGGTTCATAGCGACATCGGCGACAGCTACCTCCACGCCGTGAACGCGAAGACCGACCGCGACATCGGTGACTCCTACGAACTGGAGGAGGGCGACGTGATAAAGATCGTCAGCACCGCGAAGTAGATCCGAACCAGACGGCCCTACTATGATGAACACCGACGACGACTTTCTCGCCCTGCTCGACGAACTCCGCATCGTGGCGCAGGTCGGGCTGGAACACGCGGACGACCCCTACGACGAGGAACGTTACGAGCGAATCCTGACGCTGGTCAGCGAGTGGTACGGTCAGTCAGTCGATCTACCGCCCGAAGACGTTCGTGCGCGTTTCGCCGGGGAAGTCGGCTACGTCACGCCGAAGGTGAGCGCCGACGCGGCCGTTTTCAATGCCGACGGGAGAGTTCTCCTCCAACTGCGCGCGGACGACGAAACGTGGTGTCTTCCGGGCGGCTTCTCGGACCCCAACGAGTCACCCGACGAAACCGTCGTTCGCGAGACGCGAGAGGAAACCGGTCTCGCGGTCGAACCGAACGACTTCGTCGGCGTCTACACCCGAAAACCCGGCGAGTATGGCCCGCACTGTTTGGTGAGACACGTCTATCTCTGCACCGTCACAGGGGGTGAGATCGAGACGTCCCGCGAAGGAACCGACGTTCGGTACCGGGCTATCGAGGACGTTCCCGTATGGCACAAAGACCATGAAGCAATCGCCCGCGATGCCCGCGACCACTGGCACAGTTCGGGGTAGGGAGTCCACGAAAACGTCAGTCGTCGACCAGTCGAGCGAAGTTCTCGAAGACCTTCTCCCCGGTCGCGTCGGCGAACGAGAGGTCGTTTTCGTGCCAGTTAAAATCGGCGGCGATCTTCGGCAGAAGCGCGTCGGTGAACTCCGGATGGAACTGTACCGTCCAGAGCGGTGCGTCCCGGTGTCGGGTAGCGAAGTGTTCACAGTGAGGAGCCGAGGCGATGCTTTCCATCCCGTCGCCCAGTTCGGTCACGTGGTCGCCGTGAATCGCCGGAATCACGTCGTCGACTCCTTCGAACAGCGGGTCGTCCGCGAAATCGGCGTGCACCAGTTCCGCCATCAACCCGCGGTGTTCGACCGATCCGCCGAGCGCGTAATTCACGAGTTGGTGGCCGAAACAGACGCCAAGCGTGGGAATCCGACGCTCGACTAGTTCACGAACCAGCGCGGCCTCCTCGTCCATCCACGGGTACTCCTCGCGCTCGTACACGCCCGCCGTGCTCCCGGCGACGACGATCCCGTCGACGCCTAAAAGCGACGGTCGGTCATCTTCGTTCACGTAGTCGTAGACCGCGTGCTCCGGGAGGAACTCGGACATCGCGCGGACAAAGTAACGAACCTCCGGATTCACCTCGTTCTCCAGTACGAGCAGCATCGTGTGGCTATCGGTCGGAGCCGACGAAAAATCTATGGCCCGAAAAATTCGACCAGCAGTTCGTTCACGTGGTCGGGACGGTCGTTCTGCACACCGTGTCCCACCTCCGGCAATCGCTCGACTCTGATGTCGGACACCCATCGCTCCAGTCCGTCCGTCAACTCGACTGCGAGCGCCGGGTCTCGCTCGCCCCAGATTAACAGCGTCGGGACGCACACGTCGAACGAGCGCCTCGTCCCGCCGAGGAGGACGCGAAGTTCCTCACGAGCGTTCTCGCGGAACGCCGCCCGATAGTAGTCGATGGAGGCCGTCAGCGCACCCGGTCGGGCGGCGGCTTCGACGTACCGGCGGATGTCTCTCTCGGTGAATGCATCCGGGTTCTCGGCGCTTCCGCGGAGCATCCCCTCAATACCGGCGTAGTTGCGGGCGGACAGCAGGAGCTCCGGTAGTTTCGGTAGCTGAAAGAAAAGCGCGTACCACGAGCGCAGCAGCTGTTCGGGCGACCGAATCGCCTCTCTATATCTGCCGGGATGCGGGGCGTTCAGCACTGCGAGCCGTTCGACGTGCTCGGGGTGGCGAATCGCCGTCTCCCACGCGACCAGTCCGCCCCAATCGTGTCCTACGACGTGTGCGGTCTCCTCGTCGAAGTGGTCGACGAGCGCCACCACATCGCCGACCAGTTTGTCCAGTCGATACTGCCCGACCCCTCGCGGCTTCTCGGAGGTGTTGTAGCCCCGCATGTCCGGCGCGACGACGCGGAATCCGGCTTCGACGAGCGCCGGAATCTGCTCGCGCCACGAGTACCAGAACTCCGGAAATCCGTGCAGAAGAACGACGAGTGGGCCGTCTCCCGCTTCGACGTAGTGGAGCCGAACGCCGTCGACGACCGCCTCGTCGTGAGCGAGCTCTGTCACGGTTACATCGACGGGATTTTCGCGGATAAGCGTTGACGTGGACGCATGTCCGGGTCGTTCGTCGTTCCGCTGGCCGAGGTTCGGCCGAGTCAGCTGTATCTGAACGGAGCCAAACTCGCGTCGGTCGCGGCGTGGTTCGACTTCGACAGCCCGAACTATGACCCGCTTCCCGTTCGGGAGATTGGCGGCGAGTGGACGCTGACGGACGGCCACACCCGCGCGTTCGTCGCACACCTCGCGGGTACGGGGGAACTTCGCGTCGTCCGAGACACCGACGATATTTCGATGCCCGTGTACGAGCAGTGCGTGTCGTGGTGCGAGGACGAAAGAATCACCGAAATCGCTGACCTCGCGGGGCGAGTGGTTTCGGACTCGACGTTCGAAGAGCGTTGGACCCGGCGGTGTCGGTCGCTCGACGCGTGACTCGCGCCGACTACAGCACTCGCTCGATGTGGTCGTCCATATCTCGTGCGAGTGACATCGTTTCCGGATGAATCCAGAAGTAACGATAGACGACGCCGCAGTCGTTGCCGTCGCCCGTGACGGTGTGTCGCCACTCGTCGCGGCCCTCGTCGGCCTCAATGTGGAAAAAGTGGCGGCGGTAGGCTTTCGGCTTTTCGTGGTGGTGCCACACGTCCGTGGTCAGCCGGCGTATCGACTCGAACTCCGTCAGACCGCTCTCCTCTTTCACTTCCCGGACGACCGCCTCGCGGGGGGCTTCCCCGTCCTCGATACCGCCTTTCGGAACCTGCACGCCCGCCTCCCGGTCGGCGTGTTCGAACACGAGTAGCTCGGTTCGCGCGCAGTCGCGGGTGACGTAGGCGTAGGCTTTCTCGGCGGTTACGGCAGGTTCGGTCACGAGTACGTCTTCCAAACGGTAAGGGGGAGTGTAAGTATTATTTCGGTCAGCTGTCCGATTCGAACGTCGCCTCGGTGTGCCACTCGCGCCCGGGATTTTGGCTTCACACTCGACGTCTTCTCGTTTGGCGACGCTTATCCACGCGCAACGAACGTCCCGACGTCCTTCGAGACGCGGAAGACGCCGTCTTCGAACTGGGCCGCGAACGCCCCTCGCAGGTCGTCCGCGAGGGATTCGTCCACGTCCTCGCGCGAGAGGGCGTACGCGACCACCGGTTCGACATCGGTAACGGCGAGGGCGGTGTCGTATCGTCGGAGTTCGACGTCGTCGAACCGATGGTCGAGTTGTTCGTGCCCGTTTTCGAGCGTGAACCCCGTCGAACGCGCCGGTCTCTCGCCGAGCACCGATTCGAGGGTGTCGAAGAGTTCGACCAAGTGACGGTCACCGTTCGTCGTCGCGTACAGGATTCCGGCGGGTTTCAGCACCCGACGCAACTCCGCGATGGCGGCCTCACGGTCGCGAACGTGGTACAGCATATGGTTTGCCGTCGCCGCGTCGAACGAGTCGTTCTTGAAGGGGAGGTCGCTCGCGTCGGCGACCCGCGACGAGAACGACCCGTCGCAGTCGGTGACGTTCTCGCGGGCGGTCTCGACCATCCCCGGCGAGAAATCTGTCAACATAATCGACCACCTATCTGGAATGCGTTTGCGGTTCGCGCTCCACAACTCCGCCGGGCCGCACCCGACGCAGAGCACTCGCGCGTCGGAGTTGCAGTCGAACTGGTCAAACTGCCACGCGCGGAACTCGCGTTCCGCCGTGCTGTACTCTTTGTGGAAGGCGATTCGAGCGTCCAAATTCTCGGAATCCGCGTACTGCTCGGCGAGTACGTCGGACGATTCGAGCCAGTCGGGCATACGAACTGCTGTACTCGCGCCGGGAAAAGTGTTAGGAAAGTGGACGGAACCAGACCGCCGCGAGCAGCAGCGCGAGGAAGACGTACGACCCGCGGATGAGCAACATCGTGGCGAGTTCCGGTCCAGTTCGATACGCGATACCCGCCACGACGGCGAACGCCACCGCCGCGAGGACGGTACTCGGCGGAAAGACCCGCGCCACGGCGAAGCCGAGGACGCCGAGCAGGGCGAGCACCATGAGGGCGAACGCGGTGGTTCGAGCACGCTCGCGTCCGAGGACGACCGCGACGGTGCGCTTCGAGATGGTGCGGTCGTACTCGTAGTCCTGCGCGTCGTCGACGACCTTCACGCCCGAGAGGAGCACGAGGAAGACGAGCGCGAACGCGGCGGAGACGGGCGCGAACGTCCGGGTCTGCACGTAGTAGCCGCCGAGGATGGCGAGCGCGATGCCGAACGGATAGCCGCTCGTCGCGGTGACGGGGTTCGTGTCGAGTTGCGGCGCGTGGAAGTAGCCGACGAACCACGTCGGGAGTGTGACGAGCGCCGCGCCGAGGCCGACGACCGCCCAGAGTCCGGCGAGACATGCGAAGAAGAGGGCGGTCGCGGCGGCGAGCAGGAGTTTACACCCCTTGGCGGTCAGGGGGTGGTCGTCGTCCTCGCCGCGGACGTGAAAATCGACGTAGCCGTCCTTGACGTGGGCCGTGTAGACCGCCGCGAAGATGGCAGTCACGTGGAGCGCCCCCGTCACGAGCGAGAACTGCTGGGCTAACATGCTCCCGAACCACGAGGCGGCGATGGGCGGGAGCATGAACACCGGATGAACCTGCGAAGTGACGGCGCGGGTGGCGGGAGCGACGCCGGAACCGCGGCGCGAGATGGACATCGAATCGAATCACGGTTGCGACGAAGATAAAATCACAGGCCAATGTGGGGTGTAGTACTACCGTCCGAAACAAAATCGTCGGTTATCGGCTTCTGGTTCCGACGGTCGGACACGGCGTAGTCGTCTCGGTGCGATTAGTTTCAGTTCCAGTGGTGAAGACCCCACCTTCGGTGCCGGTTGTGAACGTGCCATCTTCGGTGCGGGTAGTGACGGTCTCGGTCGTCCCGGTCGTGAAGCGATCGCCGTCTTCGGTTCCGGTCGTGAAGTTTCCGCCATCCGTCGTTCGGATCGTTCTCGTCGCTCGAGTTCGGTCTTCCCCGGTGGTGAAGTTGTCTACCGTCCCCGTCTCGAACGTCGTTCGAGTCTCGTTGAATCGTCATCGGTGGTTCCGGTGGTTGGACACGGATTCGTCGTTCCTGTACGGTTTTGGTTCGAATGGACACTGTTCTCGGCCGAGAAGGAGAATGCATTCCCGCCGACACTCAATACGAATCCTGCGACGACCACGACCGCGAGAGCGTACAATGCTGGTGATGACTCCGTCATGATTTCACCGACTCGGAGAATCAACCCTGACGAATTTCAGTAGCGGCGGTCGTTTTATCCGTCCGTTCGCTTCTAGAAGCTGATTCGTAATCTCGGAGGGGGATTTCCACGTACTAACGAGCGGTGTCCGTCCACAGCAGCGAATCCACCGTCGATTACCACGGCAAGGCTGTACAGCATCGTCACAAGCGAAAGCGGTGCAGTACTTCTTTGAGGAAGGGAGAATTCGATTACCGAACCGCGCGCGCCGCTTCACCCATCACTTCGAGTGCTTCTTCGATCTCCTCGATGCCCGTCGCGTAGGAGATGCGGGCGTATCCCGCGCCGTTCTCGCCGAAGGCTTCGCCGGGGACGACGATGACGCCGCGCGAGAGCACCTCGTCCACCCATCCCTCGGGAACCTTCGGCATCGCGTAGAACGCCCCGGATGGCGTCGGGGTTTCGAGACCGATGGCGGAGAGGCCGTCCAAGAGCACGTCCCGGCGCTCTTCGAAGGCGGCGACCATCTCGTCGACGGGGTCTTGCGGGCCGGAGAGGGCGGCTTCCGCGGCGAACTGTGCCGGGGCGCTCGCGCAGGCCTGCACGTACTGGTGGACGCGGAGCATTCGCTCGATTCGCCGCTCGCTCGCCGCGACCCAGCCGAGTCGCCACCCGGTCATCGAGTAGGATTTCGAGCAGGCGTTGACGACGACGACGTTGTCGGACTCGGCGAACTGCATGGGCGAGTGGTGGTCGCCGTCGAAGACGATGTGTTCGTACACCTCGTCGGAGATACAGAGCACGTCGTGCTCGTCGGCGATGCGGGCAAACTCCCGGATATCTTCTTCGCCGGACACCGCGCCGGTCGGGTTGCCGGGGCTGTTGACGACGAACGCCGCCGTCTCCTCGGTGATGTTCTCCTCGACGGTCGCAGGGTCGAGCGTCAGGTCTTCGCGGACGGGCACGGGTTTCGGCGTCCCCCCGGCGATGTGCGTCAGGGCGTCGTAGGCGACGAATCCGGGGTCGGGGAAGATGACCTCCTCGCCCGGATCCACATGGGCTTCCATGACGATATGGAGGGCTTCGCTCCCGCCCGCGGTGGCGATGACGTTCTCCGGCGAGATGTCCAGGTCGTTGTCCCGCTCGTGTTTCGCGCTGATGGCGTCCCGAAGCTGCGGGAAGCCCTTGTTCGGCGTGTAGGCGTCGGTCGCACCCGATTCGATGGCGTCGAGCGCGGCGCGCCGAGCGTGATCCGGTGTCGGGAAGTCGGGTTGCCCGATGCCGAGGTTGATGGCGTCCTCGCCCGCGGCCTCGAACACCTTCCGGATACCGCTTATCGATACGCGTTCGACCCTGTCCGAAAAGCCGGTCATACGCCCGAAACGACGGAACGCGGTGCGATAATTCTTCTCCTATCGGGTCGCGCGCTTATCGGTCAATCGACCTGCGCTCGGAGCGCGTCGAGGTGGTCTCGGAGCACCGACAGGGCGGCGTCGGCGTCCATGTAGCCCTTCTCGTACTCCGAGTACACTTTGTCCACGTCGCGGAGGAACTGCTGTAGGTCGACGTCTTCGGCGTCGGTTGCGTCGGCATCGGTCATATCTCCGGAGAGGCGGTTCGGGCTGAAAAAGACGATGGCTTCGCCGCGTCGGTTCTGGTAGAACGTTGATTGACCTGCCGCAGTGTTGTATCAGGTGACACAACCGCCAGAAATCCAGCAATCTACACAACCCTGGGAATCTGCCGGTAACACAGCCGCCAAGAGCCAGCGGTTCACCGCGAGCGAAGCGAGTGGGCCGACGACTGAACGGAGCGTAGCGAAGTGAAAGAGGAATGCTTTTGGTCGAGCTTTTACAGGGAGCCGTCAGGCGTAAAAGGTCGGTTCTAGTGGAACATCCGCAGCGGCTGGGCCTGCGAACTCTCCTCCGACTCGGCCTGTTGCATTCGCTGGGCGAGTTGCTCTTTCTGCTGGCGGATGTCCTCGGCGCGCTCCACAAGGTCGTCCGTGTTCGCGTCGACGTCGGCGAGGGGGCCGATGCCCTTCTCGATGAGGATGCGGGACGCTTCCGGGTCAGGGAACTGCGGGTCGGACTGCACGACGAGGCCGACGGCGTCGAGTTTCTCCTTTCCGGCGCGGTGGAGGAGCGCCCCGGTCGGGCCGCTGACCGCGCCGGTCTCGTTCGGCGCGCTGATGTCGTGATCGTCGAGCAGGGTTCCGGCGTCGCCGGTGGCGACGCCGTATAGACTGGGCACTTCGTCAGCCTGTTTCTGGTGCGGGAGACCGCTCAGGAACAGCGGCGTGGCGTCGTTCGACTCTATCCACGAGGTGACGCAGGTGGCGAACTCAGGCGCGGAATCCGGCGAGACGGGTACGTCGCTTCGCAGCGCGACCAGATTACGCTCCTCGTCGGCGTAGAGCCGTACTGGCGGGAGGAGTTCTCGGTCGTCGTCTTGGTACACCGCTATCTGCGGGATGCCGTCGCAGTCGATCCCCGCGTAGTAGGTCATGTCGAACTCCTCGACGAGGTGGTCCGTGGCGATCTTCCCGACCAAACCCAGCCCCGGCAGTCCTTCGACAAGCGTCGGCGCGTCCAGTTCCACGTCGTCGGCAACCACGGTAATGTTGCTCATACGTGACGATTCGGACGGATTCCACTTAATTGCGCGGGCGGAATCGTGACGGACGCTCCGAAACCCACAAACGCCTCTCGCTCACACGTCCGAGTAATGGATGCACTGGAGCGTTACGAACCGATACTCGACGACTTCGAGGCGTTCCGCGCCGCCTGCGAGCGCCCGCTTCCGTCCGTCGTCAGAGTGAACGGCATCAAGGCGACTCGGAAGCGCGTGACGCGAGCGCTCGACGCGGAGAACGTCGAGTGGACGCCGCGAGAGTGGAACGAGAACGTGCTGGAGATCGACGCTAGTCCGGGCAACACATGGCCGTCGTTTCACGGCTGGACGCACGGGCAGGAGGAGGTGTCGTCGATTCCCACATTCGTTCTCGCCCCCGAGTCGGGCGACCGCGTGCTCGACTCGTGCGCCGCACCCGGAAGCAAGACGACGCAACTGGCCGAGCTGATGGACGACGAGGGCCTCGTCGTGGCGAACGACAGCAACCTCGGACGCCTCTCCGCGCTCCGGTTCAACACCGAACGACTCGGCGTCACCTCCGTCGCGGTCACGAACCAGGACGCCCGGAACTTCTCGCTCAAACCGTTCGGCTTCTCGGCCTTCGACGCTGCGCTCGTGGACGTGCCCTGCTCCTGCGAGGGGACGATTCGAAAGAACCCAACCGCGCTGGACGATTGGAGCCTCGACCACATCGAGGGCGTCGCGGGCGTCCAGAAGGGCATCCTCCGGCGGGCTGTGCAGGCCACCCGAGAAGGCGGAGAAGTCGTTTACTCCACCTGTACCTTCGCGCCCGAGGAGAACGAAGCCGTCCTCGATCACGTCCTCGCGCACGAGGACTGCCGCCTCGTCGAGTTCGACATCGGCCTTCGCTCCGAACCCGGCCTCACCGAGTGGCGGGGCGACGCGTACGACGAGAGCGTCCGGGCGGCGAAGCGATTCTACCCACACCACAACGATACGGGCGGATTCTTCTGCGCGAAACTGGAGGTGGGCGCGTGAGCGACAAACCGACGAACGACGGGCAGCGATTCGACCGCCTCCCCGCCACCGCCGACGAGCGCCAGGTGTCGGGACGCGCGACAAGACGGGAGGTGCTCGATTGGTGGGACGAGCGGTTCGGTATCCCACCGGAGACGTTCGACGACTACTCGTTCTGGGAGAAGGGGAAAGGAAAGATATGGGTGCTCCGCGGCGACCTCGGTTCGCCGGTTCGCATCGAGGCGCTCGGGATGACGTTCCTCCGCACGCGCCAGAAACACTGGAAGCCGACGACGAACGCGGCCCAGCGGTTCGGTCGGCTGGCGACGAAGAACGTCGCCGAACTCGACCGCGAGCAGGCGCGGCGGTTCGCGCGCGGAGAGGATCAAGAACTCGACTGGGACGGCGACTGGGGCTATCTCGTCGCGGCCCACGAACTCGCGGGCGAGCGAGAACCCCTCGGCGTCGGGCTGTTTCTTCACGGCGAACTCCAGTCGCTCGTGCCGCAGGGACGACAGCGCGACCTCTAACGTTCCTTGACCGTTCCGCCGCTCAGTCCCTCCCACTCGACCAAATACCCGAGTTCCGAGAGCACGGCGCTGGCGTCTTCGATGCCGGAGTTGGCGAGTAGCCGCTCCACGTCCGAGTAGGCCATGCCGTCTTCGATATCGTCGGCCAGCGCGGAGAGGACGGCGGGACGAACCAGCGTCCGCCCGACTCGTTCGTGTTCCGGAAACGCCTTGTCGGCCAGCGCGTCCTCGCTCACGCCGTGACGGGCGGCGAGGTCGGACAGCGAGACGGCGTTTTCGTCGGGCACGAGTTCGTCCGGAAGCGAGTCGGCGCTCTCCGCGACGAGTTCGTCTTCGTAGCGCCGGAGGGCGTCGCGAACGTCCTTGACGCGGATTCGCCCGCCCGAGTAGAGGATGGCCCGGTGGTCGCGCGCCGCGATCTCCTCGCCCACGCCGAGGGATTCGTCCACCGCCACAAGCAGTTCCACGTCCTCGACCGTGTCGAGTTGCGAGAGTTTCTTCTCGATGTACTCCGGCGTCCAGAAGCCCATTATCTCGAAGAAGAGTCGAAAGTCGGCGTGTTCGTAGTCGAACGCGAAGTCCGGAATCATCACCCTGGCACCTGCTTCGAGCGGTTCCGGTTCGCGCACGAGGTTCCAGTCCAAACCGAGCGCCTCGAACCGGGCGGCGAACTCGCGTTCGACGCTGCTGTCGAACGACACGTCGCTCACGGGTTCGGTTCCGGGTGCGCGCACGGGGTCGGCGTCGGTGAGGACGAGTTCGCGCTCGGTTCCGTAGTCGTCGACGGTCGCGGTGAGGTGCCACTCGTCCGCTTTCACCACGGTTCGGAGGAGGCGCGCGAATCTGGTTCCGTACCGCCGCGTCGAGCGAAAGAGCGCGTCGGGGCCGGTGACGACTACCTCGCGTCCGGCGTCTGTCTTCCGAATCTCGTACATCAATCGCAGTCGTTTGACGGCGGAGACGAGCGCCTTCGGGTTCGAACTTCGGATTCGGAGTTCGGTCGCGTCGAACAGCGCGGTCTGGGCGAGCGAGAGATTGTACTGGGCGACCAGTTCGTCGGGGTTCCAGCGCGAGTCGAAGAGGGTGAGGAGTTGGCGCTCTTCCAAATCGGCGTACAGCGACTCGAAAATGTCGTCCGGTGTCGCGTCGAGGCGCTCCGACGCACGCCGAAGTGCGGTCGTGCGGTCGGCGTCGCTGACGACGCCGACCGCCTCCGCCTCCTCGAACGCGGTTTTTCGGGCGCGCTCCGGCGGAACGGCGGCCCGTGGTTCGAATATCGCCTCGCGTTCGAGCAGTTTGGCGAACCCTCGCACGAGTTTGAAATCCGGGGCGTCCGTTTCGAGGTCGGCGAGCGAAGACCGAAGCCGGGAACGCGGTTCGCCCACGTGTCCCTGATACGTGCCGAGGACGCGCGCGACTAGCGGGCGGTGTTCGCGCCCGGCGAACTGCGGATGATAGCCTCCCCCGGCGCGAGAGACGCGGAGCAGGTCTTTCGTGAGCACGATTCTCGGTAGGCGCGGGTCGTACAAAAGGAATCTGAATGAGAAGATTCATTCTGACTGGCCGAGAGGATGGGGTATGCGCAGACGAAAAGCCCTCCAGCGGTTCGGTCTCGTCGCTACGCTCGCTTCGACCGGCGGGTGCGCGGCGATTCTCGGTGGTGGCGGCCAGCGAAGCGGTGACGGCGATAGAAAGCGATCCGGAACGTTGGAAAATAGGAACATCAGCGTCGAGAAAGGGGAGAAAGGAAAGCTCGTCGTGGTAGTCACCGTGAAGAACACGGGTGAGAAGAAAGCTTCCGCGACGCTCAAAACCTCCGTCACCATCGACGATTCTCTGCACGAAAAGCGGACGAAAGTGACCGTTCCGGGCAGCGAGTCGAAAGACATCTCCGTCGTGTTACCGGTCGACTATTCGAGGTACGATAACGCGTCGCGGACGAGCGTCGACCTCGACCTGAAGTAGCTATCGCCGCCGATTTGCGACGCGAACTTCCGCGGTTTCTTCGGTCACGACTTCGTACAGGATGGCGCGCCCGCCGCCTTCTTTCGCCCGCAGGATTCGTCCGAGACGCTGGGTGAACTCGCGTTCGCTCCCGCTTCCCGAGAGGACGACCGCCACGTTGGCGTCGGGCACGTCCACGCCCTCGTCCAACACGTTCGACGTGACGACGCGCGAGTACTCCCCTCGCCGGAATCGGTCGAGCACCTCCCGGCGCTCCGCGGTCGGCGTCTGGTGCGTGACGGCCGGGATGAGAAATCGCTCGGAGAGGCGGTAGACGAGGTCGTTGTGCGCGGTGAAGACGATGACTCGGTCGTCGCGGTGTCGGTCGAGGATATCGGCGAGCGTCGTCACCTTCGCGTCGCTGTTCATCATGATGTCACGCGCGCGTTGCTTAGCGAGGAGGGCTTCGCGGGCTTTCGGGTCGTTGCCCGACCGCTTGACGAGTTCCTGATAGTCGCTCCCGCTCCGCATCTGGATGTTCGACTGCGCGAGGTAGTCGGTGAAGACGCCCTGTTCTCGCTCGTACCGGTCGCGCTCTTCGGGCGTGAGTTCGACCGTCATCCGTTTGACGTCGTACGGCGCGAGGAACTCGCCCGCGAGTTCGTCCACGTCGACGTCGAACACCTTCGGGCCGACGAGGTCGCCGACGACCTCGTGTGCGCCGTCGGGTCGTTCGAACGTCGCCGTCAGTCCCATCCTGGCGGGGGCGGCGAGCAGACGGGCTATCTCACGGTAGCCCTCGCCGCCGAGGTGGTGAACCTCGTCGAAGATGGCGAGGCCGAACCGGTCGCCGATGTCGTCCGCCCGGAGATACGCCGAGTCGTAGGTCGAGACGGTGAGGGCTTCGACGTTCTGTTCGCCGCCGCCGAGCTGACCGATAGGAACGTCGAACTCTGTTTCCAGCACCCGCCGCCACTGTTCGAGCAGGTCGATGGTCGGGACGACGACGAGCGTCGGGGTCTGGCATCGCTCGATGGCTTTCACCCCGATGACCGTCTTTCCGCTCCCCGTCGGGAGTTCGAGCACCCCTCGCCGGCGGGCGTCGTCCCACGAGTCGAGGGCGTCCACCTGGTACTCACGAAGTTCGTAGGCCGAGAGCAGTCGCGGGAGTTCCGGCAGGTCGAGGACGGAATCGTCGGTCGGAACGCCGCGTTCGTCGAGAAGATCGCGGAGTGCGGCGTAGCGGAAGGCGGGAGCGCGTCGGGTCTTCGAGCGCGGGTCGGGTTCGGTGAATGGCAGGTCGCGTTTGGTTTCGACTCGCAGGGTGCCGCCTTCGTACGAGATTGTCACGTCGGCCACACCGAAAGTGGGGTTTCCGCGGCCTAAAAGGTGCCGAGACTGGATTGGAGGCTTCGGTCGGTTGCGCCGCGTTTCAGTTCGTAGCCGACGAGGTCGCGCATGTCGGTCGCGTAAGCGGTACCCGCGCGTTCGAGCACGAGCACGCGACCTTGCGTACCGACGACGGTGCCGCTGGCGAGCGTCTCGCGGACGGGCGCGGACGACAACTCGAAGCCGTACTCGAAGGCGAACGTGTCGAGGGGGTCGAACAACGATAGAGCGTCGAGCCACGCGGACTCGTCGACGGTTCGGTGGAGGTTTCGAACTTTCGCGGGAACGCGGACGCGATCCGTGAACGTCTCCGCGATTTCGGCTTCCAGTTCGCGGGCGATTCGCCCGTCTTTGACGGTCTGGAGGTGGGCGGCGCGGTCTGCACCCTGTTCGCGGAGACGCGTTCGAAGTCGCCACTCGCGGGTGACGCCGACCTTGAACGTCGCGGGAGCGAACGCGGCCAGGTAGACGGCGTGCTCCTCGTGGCAATCCATCTCGTCTTTCAGACATGTTCCGGTACAGCGAGCGCAGACCCACGTGCTAGTGTGGACGTCGCAGTACGGTGTTCCGGGGCGAGCACAGGGGATGTGGGTCGACCCGTCGAACGTCCCGGCGCAGTGTCGGTCTCCGAGCGTGTACTCGAGTTCGGTTCCGGATAGCAGTTCCTCTCGCACCAGAGAACTGTCGCTCACCAACAGAGTAGGGGGGCCGTCCCCAGATGCACCAGTTTCGTACCCGACGACTTGCACGAGGGCAGGTACGCACCGCCCGAGTAAAAGTCGTACCGTTCGTCGAAGAAACCGATTTCGTCACGGATAATTTCAGAAGCCATTGATGAAATTAAGTTAATATAACGGTTGAAATTGGATATTGCGGAAATATTTGAACAGAAGGAAAAGTTTTTAATAACTATTGCCTCGTAATGATATACTGTGTCGGATGGTGCCACGGAGGATTCGAAACGGGACGTCGTCGAGGTGAACGTCGGATTCGACGGCGAGGAAGGCCGAAAAGCGGCGTTGGACTGCGCTGTCGAGGTAATACGCGAGTTCGAATCGCTCGACGTGCTGACTATCGAGATCCCGCGCGAACGCTGGACCGAACTCGACGCTCACGCGGCGATTCGATACGTCGAAGAGAACGGGGAGGCAGGCGCACTCGACGCCTAGGACGGCGTTTGCGGCAGTGTGCTAGTTCGTTAGATCAATCTTTGCCATAATATAAATACATCACGAAGGAAAATTATTTAAACACACAGAAAGTTGTGGCAAGTCGCATGTCAAGGAAAGCCAATGGTGTTTCGCGGCGGAATGTACTCAAACTGACGGGCGGCTCACTGGCAGCGACCGGCGTAAGCGGCCTCGCGGCGGCAAAGCCGACCGACAAGGTCGAAGTCAACGTCGGAATTAAGAGTGGATGCGGTCGCTCGGCGGCGCTAAGCGCCGCTAGCGACGTGGTTCGGGAGTTCAACTCCATCGACGTGCTCACGATTCGCGTCCCCAAGAAGGCCATCTCGGGTCTACAGAACAACCCGAACGTGCGATACGTCGAGGAGAACGGCACGATGCACGCCCTCGCGGAGACCGAACCGTGGGGTATCGAGCGAGTGGACGCGGACGTGGCTCACGCGAACGGCGAGACGGGCGCCGGCGCGGATATCGCCATCATCGACACGGGTATCGACGACGACCATCCCGACTTACAGGCTAACCTCGGCAGTGGCCGGGCGTTCGTGTCGTGTAACACGCAAGGTGGCTGTCGCTACGGTGCGAAACCCGCCAACAACACCTGTAACAATTCGTGGACCGACGACAACGACCACGGCACTCACTGCGCCGGTATCGCCGACGCCGTGGACAACAGCCAAGGTGTCATCGGCGTCTCCACGCAGGCGACGCTCCACGCCGTCAAGGTGCTCGACAAGTGTGGGAGCGGTTCGTTCTCCGACATCGCGGCGGGCGTCGAGTACGTCGCCGACCAGGGTTGGGACGTCGGGAGCATGAGCCTCGGCGCGTCCTCGGGGTCGCAGGCGCTCCGTGACGCTTGCCAGTACGCGGTCAACAACGGCGTGTTCCTCGTCGCGGCGGCGGGCAACAGCGGACCGTGTACGGACTGCGTCGGTTACCCGGCGGCCTACCCCGAAGTCATGGCCGTCTCCTCGACCAACTCCAGCGACGGTCTGTCGAGCTTCTCATCGACAGGGGCGGAAGTCGAAATCGCCGCACCCGGCAGCAGCATCTACTCGTCCGTCGCTTCCAACGGCGGGTACGACACCTTCTCGGGCACCTCGATGGCGTGCCCGCACGTCGCCGGTGCCGCTGGACAGTTGATGGTGAACGGTGCTTCGAACACGCAAGCGCGTGAAACGTTGAAACAGACGGCCGAGAACATCGGTCTGTCGAGCAACGAGAGCGGGTCGGGGCTGCTCGACGTGGCCGCCGCGCTCGGCTACGATTCGAGCGACAACTAAACGTCCGCCAATCGGCGACTATTTTTCGGAACTCGGCCGCTCTCCGGTAGCGACTCGATATCGCCCGCCCGAGAAGCATCTCTCTAATTCGGATCGTATCCTTAGATTTCAGAAATAAATTAATATTAACACCAAGATAAATTTAATAAATATATCTGCATTGTTTCTATCGGAATTCTATGCAACAAAGACAGCGTTTCGCGGCGTGACGTGCTCAAAACGACAAGCGGTGCGGCGGTTGGTCTCGCTGTCAACGGGCTTACGAACGCGAAGCCGGATGATCTCGTGCGGGTCAACGTCGGTTATAGCGGGAAAGGAGGCCGGAAGGCGGCGTTGAACGCGGCTTCCGCCGTACGTCGTGATTTCAGCTTCGACGCGCTCTCGATCGAAGTTCCCAAGCGAGCCGTCGCGGCACTCAAACGTCGTCCGGACGTGCGCTACGTCGAAGAGGACGGCCAGATGCACGCACTCGCCGACTCCGTCCCGTGGGGCGTCGACCGCGTGGACGCGGAGCAGGCACACGCGGACGGCTACACTGGCGCGGATGCAGACATCGCTATTCTCGACACGGGTATCGACTCCAACCACTCCGACCTCAACAACGTCGGCTACAGTCGCGGATTCGGCTACAGCACGTGGGAAGACGGCAACGGTCACAGTACCCACTGCGCCGGAATCGCGGCGGCGGAAAACGACGGACAGGGCATCAAGGGTGTCGCTTCCGACGCGACGCTCCACGCCGGGAAAGTGCTGAGCGACAGCGGCAGCGGCTCGTTCTCCGACATCGCGGCCGGCGTCGAGTGGACGGCGAATCAGGGCTTCGACGTGGCCAGCATGAGTCTCGGTGCGTCGTCCGGTTCCTACACGCTACAGGACGGCTGTAACTACGCCAACAACAGCGGCGTCTTCGTCGTCGTGGCGGCGGGCAACAGCGGACCGTGTTCGGACTGCGTCGGCTATCCGGCTGCCTACTCCAGCGTGATGGCGGTCAGTTCGACCAACTCCAGCGACGATCTCTCCTCGTTCTCCAGTCAGAGGCCGGAGGTCGAAATCGCCGCACCGGGAAGTGACATCTACTCGACGTACGTCGACGGGACGTACACCAAGCTCTCGGGCACCTCGATGGCGTGTCCGCACGTCGCCGGTGCCGCCGGGCAACTGATGGCGAACGGCTCCACCAATTCGGAGGCTCGAAGTCAGTTGAAATCCACCGCCGAGGACATCGGTCTGTCGAGCAACGAAAGCGGGTCGGGGCTGCTCGACGTGGCCGCCGGGTCGTGTTCAACCTGTAGCAGCTATCCCGCCGACTACCCGGAAGTCGCCTCGGTCGGTGCAACGAACGAGAACAACGGCGTCCTCTCCACCAGCAGTACGTCGGTGGACATCTTCGCGCCGGGCGAAAGCATCTACTCGACCGTTCCGGCCGGGTACACGACGTACTCCGGCACGTCGATGGCGACCCCGCACGTCGCCGCGGCGGCGGGTATCCTGATGGCCCAACGCGGCTACTCCAACACGAACGTGCTGACGCGCCTCCGTAACACGGCACAGCCCGTCACCAACTGTTCGGGATGCGGACTCCTCGACGTTCGTGCGGCGGTCAACTTCTGAGACGACGCGCTCGGGGCAACCTTTTCGAGTCACCCCGTCGAAGCGTGAATCAATGCCACTAGCAAGCGACGTAACCGCGACGACCGGCGGTGGAACCGTCGAGTTCGAACTGACGGTTCGAAATCCGGACGACGACCCGGCGGACGTGACCTTCCGGAGCGGCCTCGAAGCCGACTTCGCGGTGCTCGACGAAGACGTCGAAATCTGGCGGGCGAGCGACGGGCAGATGTTCACGCAGGCGCTTCGGTCGGAGACGTTCGACTCCGGTGCGGAGGAGACCTACACTGCGAGATGGCCCGACCCGGCGCCGGGTCGGTACACCGTCGTCGCAACGCTCGAACTGGTGGAAGAAGACGTGGAAGCGCGAACCGATTTCTCGGTGTGATCCGTGAAAATCGGTGTCGTCGCGGAACGGTTATCGGCGTAGTTCGTCGTACAACTGCTCGGCCGCTTTCCGAACCGCCTCGTCGCTGCTCTGAGTGGGATTCCAGCCGAGCGCGGACAGTTTCTCGATGGAGAGGCGCATCTTCGGCACGTCGCCCGTCCAGCCGCGGTCGCCGCCGGTGTACTCGTACTCGGGGTCGAGATCCATCACGTCGGCCACGATGTCGGCGATGGTGTTGACCGAGGTGGTCGTCCGCGTGCCGAGGTTGTAGATATTGAGGTCGTCATCCGCAGTCTCGACGACGTGGCACATCGCGTCGATGCACTCCTCGACGTGCAGGTAGGATTTCTCCTGTAGACCGTTTCCAAGGATGGTCAGCGTCTCGGGGTCGGAGAGGAGTTTCTCGATGAAGTCCGGAATGACGTTACCGCGCTGGTGCGGCCCGACGATGTTGGCGAACCGATACACCCACGACGTGATGCCATGCGAGTGGGCGTACGTCGAGACGATGCCCTCGTCGGCGAGTTTGCTCGCGCCGTAGATGCTGATGGGTTCGAGGGGAGCGTAGTCCTCCGGCGTCGGCATCGGCGCTTCGCCGTACACCGTCGAGGAGGAGGTGAACGCGAGGTTGGTGACGCCGACCTCGTGCATCCGTTCGAGGACGTTGTACGTCATCTCGCCGTTCTCTTCGAACAACTGGCGGGGGTCGGAGTAGTTCGTGTCGGTGTACGCCGCGAAGTGGAAGACGATATCGAGGTTTTCGGTGACGACCTCGGCCACGTCGACCTCGTCGGTCATATCCACCTGCACGAACTCGACCCCTTCGGGAACGCGGTCGCGGGTTCCCTTCGAGAGATCGTCGGCGACCGTCACATCGTTTTCCTCCGACAGTCGCTTGGCGAGGTGAGAGCCGACCAGTCCGGCACCGCCGGTTACGAGCACTCGTTTCCCGGAGAGTTGCATGTCCCAACCTGTGCGGGTTGCGTGCAAGTGTTTTCCGGTCTTCGGTAGTACGCGAGGAGTTCCGGAAATCCGAATCGTCACATAAACCCGGAGATACGAATTTTAAGTTATGGTTTCAATCGACGCCAATAACGCTTATTTTCGTGACCGAGAGTGAGTACCACCATGCCATCAGAGACGTTCGGCATGATAAGTCTGTTTCCAGCACTGCTCGCCATCGTACTGACGTTGGTGTCGCGGCAAGCGTTGCTCTCGCTGTTCGCCGGAATCTGGCTCGGTGCGACGATCCTCGTCGGTTGGAACCCCGTGGCCGGTGCCGCCCGCAGTTTACAGTTCGTCGTGACGAACCTCACCGACGCGTTCAACGTCAAACTACTCCTGTTCACGTTCCTCATCGGCGCGATGCTGGGGATGATATTCCTCTCCGGCGGGATGCGTTCCGTGGCGGACGCCATCGTCAAGCGAGTGAAGACGGGTCGGCAGGCCCAACTCGGCACCTCGATTCTGGGCATGCTCATCTTCTTCGACTCCTACGCGAGCACGATGATCTCGGGGTCGGTGATGCGCCCCGTGACCGATCGCTTCGACGTGAGCCGGGAGAAACTGGCGTACATCCTCGATTCGACCACCGCGCCCACCGCCAGCATCGCCGTGGTTTCGACGTGGCTCGGCTACGAGGTGGGACTCATCCAACAGCAGTTCAACTCGCTCGGCATCCAGAAGAGCGCCTTCGTGGTGTTCATCCAGTCCATCCCATTCCGCTTCTACAGCCTGTTCGCGCTCGCGCTGGTCTTCGTCGTCGTGCTCACCGACTGGGATTTCGGCCCGATGCGGGCCGCCGAGCGTCGCGCCCGCCGGGAAGGCAAGGTGCTCCGCGACGACGCCAACCCGCTGATGGAGACGCAGGCGAGCGACATCGAGACGCCAGACCACGTCGACCCGCGCTGGTGGTACTTCGTCTCGCCCATCCTCGTTCTCGTCGCCGTCACCGTCTTCAGCCTTTGGTTCACCGGCGGCGGGATGGGCGGAAAGTCGTTCAGCGCCGCGCTGAAGACCGCGGACACCGCGAGCGCCATCCTCTGGGCGGCGTTCGGGGGCTGTGCGACGATCCTCGCCATCCTCGTCGGCCACGCGCGAATCGGACTGGACAGGGTCAGCGACTCCATCTTCGAGGGGTTCAAGATGGTGATGTTCCCGGTCGCCATCCTCTCGCTGGCGTGGAGCATCGGCTCGGTCAGCGAAGCGCTGGGCGTCGGTCCCTACGTCGTCAGCGTCTCGAAGGGCGTCATCACCCCAGAACTGCTCCCGGCAGTCGTGTTCCTGAGCGCCGCCATCATCAGCTTCTGCATCGGCACGTCGTGGGGGACGATGGGAATCCTGTTCCCGGTCGCCGTCCCGCTGGCGCACACCCTCGGTACGCCCATCGCGCTGGCCATCGGTGCAATCCTCACGGGGTCGCTGTTCGGCGACCACTGCTCGCCCATCAGCGACACGACCGTCATGTCGAGCATGTTCGCCGCCAGCGACCACGTCGACCACGTCAACACGCAGATCCCCTACGCGCTGCTGGCCGCCGGAATCGCAACGGCGGCGTTCCTCGTCAGCGGCTACACCGGACTCCCGGTCGGCGTCACGCTCACGCTCGGACTCGCCACGCTCGTCGGCGGGGCGTACGTCCTCTCCGAACACGTCGGCGCGACCGGCGAGTTGGGCGTCGCCCAAGTGTTCGAGTGAGTCGGAATCCATCGATATTCGACCGATAATCGACCGATAGTCGACCGAGATTCGAAACTCCCTAACTCGTCCCGCGCGTTTTTCCGCCCATGCAGAACGAATCGGAGGTCACCGTCGTCCGTCTGGGCCACCGACCCGGACGCGACGAGCGGATGACCACGCACGTCGGACTCACGGCCCGCGCGCTGGGAGCGAACCGCGTCGTCCTCCCCGACAACGCGGGGAGGTCGCGCGACACTATCGCGGACATCACCGACCGCTTCGGCGGCCCCTTCTCGGTCGAGTGTTCGGGCAGCCAGAAGGCGCTCATCCGGAACTGGAAGGGTCGCGTCGCCCACCTGACGATGTACGGCGAGCGGGTTCAGGACGTGGAAGACGAGATTCGAGCAACCAACGCCGACACCCCCCTGCTCGTCGTCGTCGGCGCGGAGAAGGTCTCGTTCGACGTGTACGAGGCCGCCGACTGGAACGTCGGCGTGACGAACCAGCCGCATTCGGAGGTCGCGGGGTTGGCCGTGTTTCTGGACAGGGTGTTCGAGGGCCGAGAACTGGAGCGCGAATGGGAGGACGCGGAACAGCGCGTGATTCCGAAAGCGACCGGAAAGCAGGTGGAGTCGGTCGGCGAGGAGTGAACGGACACCGAGCGGGACGAGAAGCGACCGGAACACCGAGAGGGCGACGAAAGAACGCATCGAAACGCGTTCGCGAATATCGCTCCCTAGCCGGCATTCGAGTCGAAAAGACGCACTTCGACCGTCTCCCGATGGTTTTAAACGGATGAACCACCCGGTATAACGTATCAATGGCTTTCGAGGACCTACTGAGCGACCCGGTGATACAGAAGTATCTCCACGAACTGGTCGGCCCCAAGGGAATGCCGGTCGCCGCCGCGCCGCCGGACGGCGAGGTCACCGACGAGGAACTCGCGGAGGAACTCGACCTCGAACTCAACGACGTTCGCAGGGCGCTCTTCATCCTCTACGAGAACGATCTCGCGACCTACCGGCGACTCCGCGACGAGGACTCGGGGTGGCTCACCTACCTCTGGACGTTCGAGTACGACAAGATCCCCGAGAACTTGGAGGAGGAGATGTACCGCCTGCTCGACGCTCTGAAACAGCGCGAGGAGTACGAGCGGAACCACGAGTTCTACCTCTGTGAAATCTGCTCGCTTCGCTTCGAGTTCGGCGAGGCGATGGACTTCGGCTTCGAGTGCCCCGAATGCGGCTCACCGCTCGAATCGATGGACAACGCGATGCTGGTCGATTCAATGGACGAGCGCATCGAGGAACTCGAACGCGAACTCAACGTCGAGGAACTCGGAGCATAATGGTCGTCCTCGCAACCAAGGTGTACGTCAGCGGCGACGCGAAAGACCGCGCGCTCGACGGTCTCGGGTCGCTCGTCGAGAACGCCCTCGGCGACCTCGACGTGACGTACGAGATCGGCGTCCGCCGCGACGACTTCGTCACGGTCACGGTCGAAGGCGACGACGACGTCGTCGCTCGGAACGTCCTCCGCGAGGAGTGGGGCGAAGTCACGCCAAACCTCCGCGAGGGCGAAACCTACGTCGGAACGCTCGAATCGTGGGACGATGAGGGGTTCGTCCTCGACGCCGGGCAGGACGTTCGGATTCCGGCGTCCGAACTCGGCCTTGGCCCCGGCAAGCCCGCCCAACTCGTCGAGCGGTTCGGTCTCGTCCAGCATCTCCCGATGCGATTCGTGTACGGTGTGGGAGATGCGGACGGCGAACTTTCCCGTCTCGCCGACGAGGAGCGAGACCGCCTATTCGACTGGTCTCGAGGCAATGGGCGCGTGAACGTCAACAGCGCGACGCGAGGGGAAGTTCGCGCGACGGTCAACCGCGCCGGACACGCCCGCGACATCGTGACGGTCGAACGTCTCGGTGTTCTGGAACAGAGCATCGTCTGCACGGAAGACACCGACCCGCCGGGACTACTTGCCAGCATCGGGGAGTACATCCCGGCCGAGATCCGTTGCGTCATTCCATGAATCGGCGACTCGTTCTCGCGTTCGGTCTGCTCGTCGTGTTCGCGGCCAGCGCGGGGTGTTCGTCGGTGTTCGGCCCGGATCAGATAGCCCAGAAGAAACTCGAAAGGAACGCGTCGTACGAGTGGGACACCGAACAGGACGTGACCTACAACGTCTCCAGCGACGAGTATCGAGCTATCTACGATCTCGGCGGGAAGACGACGCTCGAAATCCACCAGCAGGAGGCGCTCGGGGAGAAAGCACCCGTCGAGATATCCGCGGTCAAATTCCGCTACGCCAACGGGACGGTCGTCGGTGCCGACGATATTCGGGTGAGGAAGACGAAATCGAAGACCATCATCACGCCTCCGAAAGGGAAGGGGAAGCTGGCGTACACCGCCCCGAGGCGCGGAAAGACGTTCTCTGTGCCGACCTACTTGAAAGACCGAAGCTACGAGGTTATCATCCCTCGCGGGATGCGCGTCGATCTGTTCCTGCTGAGCGACGTGCGTCCTGGGAACTACAAGACCGAAATGCGCGACGGTCGGGTTCACATCGTCTGGGACAAATCGATAAACCCGGACGCTATCTCCGTTCGCTACTATCTGGCCCGCGATAAGTTCATCTTCGGCGGGGTGGTCGGCGTCGCGTTACTGGTCGGCCTCGCGGGGCTCGCGTACTTCCGCCTCCAGATTCGCCAACTCGAACGCGAACGCGAGGAACTGGGACTGAACGTGGACGTCTCGGACGACGACTTCGGCGACGACCCGCCGCCGGGGATGCGATAGTCCTTTTCCGTCTGGCGACCCATCCTCCGGTATGCGAGTTGCGTTGGTTACCGTCGGAGACGAGATCCTCTCCGGCGACACCGTCAACACGAACGCCGCGTGGCTGGGCGAGCGTCTGACCGAGCGCGGCGTCTCGGTCGAGCGAATCGTCGTCGTGCCGGACCGCGTGGCCGACATCGCCCGCGTCGTGAACGAGTCGCTCGCCGAGTACGACGCCGTCGTCGTCACGGGCGGTCTCGGCCCGACCCACGATGACCTAACGATGGAGGGGGTCGCGGCGGCGGTCGGCGTCCAGGTGGAAGAGCACGACGAAGCGATTCGCTGGATAGACGAGCACACGGACTACGAACGCGCCGACCTCGTCGCGGGGACGACCCACCTCCCGAAGGGAGCGCGGATGCTCCCGAACGAGGTCGGCGTCGCCCCCGGCGCGGAAATCGAAGGCGTCTACGTTCTACCGGGCGTGCCTCAGGAGATGCGGGCGATGTTCGAACGCGTGGCCGACGAATTCGACGGCGGGCCACACTTCAGAGAGGTTGTCCCGGCGGACGAACCGGAGAGTGCGCTTATCGACCGATTCGCGGAGCTACGCGAACGCTTCGACGTGAAGGTCGGAAGCTATCCCGGCGACCACGTCCGCGTCAAAATCGAGGGGTCGGACGAGGCCACCGTGCGGAACGCCGCCGACTGGTTGCGCGGGCGCGTCGAACAGCCCGACCGGTAGACGGTCTCAGCGGTAGAGGTACGCCATCCACGCGGCGACCGACGCAATTCCGACGACGAGAACGACGATACCTGCCGCGTTAGTGGGGAACGTCTCTGCGAGTGGGAACATACTCGGCGGTAGCCAGCCTGCACCCTTAACTCTTGAGAACCCGGCGCGGGTGTAACGTCGAAGGTGTCGATACGCGACGCGAGAGAACGCGCGAGCGAACTTTATCTCAAAGGCCAGTGTACTTATTGACAGACTCGTCGCAGATGGATGCGGTGGTACCGTGTTCTATCACGACGGAGGAAAACTACAGTACGAGGTGGAGGTAGAGGAACCGGACCCGGCGTTCGCGAAGATGCTCCAGCAGGCCATCGGCGGCGTAGAGGGGGAGATGCGGGTCGCCATGTAGTATCTGTTCCAGGCGTGGGCGCTCCCACAGAAACACGACGAGTACCGGCACGCTCTGTTGGAAACCGCGACCGAGGAACTCGGTCACATCGAGATGCTGGCGACCGCCGTCGCCAAGAACTTAGAGGGCGCTCCGATCGAACTCCGCGAACAGATGAGTCAGGATCGAGCCGTGAACGCCGCGATGAGCGGGATGCAGCCGCGCCAGCTGCTCTCGTCGGGACTCCACGCGATGCCGGTGGACAGCAACGGCTTCCCGTTCAACGGGAACTACGCCGTCGCCAGCGGAAACCTCGCGGCGGACATGTACGCCAACGTCATGGCCGAATCGACCGGGCGGCTGCTGGCGACGAGGTTGTGGGAGGCGACCGACGACGAGGGGATGAAGGATATGCTCGCGTACCTCATCGCCCGCGACACCATGCACCAGAACCAGTGGCTCGCTCTCTTGCAGGACCTAGGCGACCCCGAAGACATGTTCGATCACCTGCCGGTTCCGGACAGCTTCCCCGACGACAAGGAGAACGAGGAGTTCAACTACTCGTTCATGTCCACGGACGTGAACGAGCCGCTGGACCCCGAGAAACCGTGGACCCAGGGCGAGTCCGTCGACGGCGAGGGAACGTTCTCGTTCATCCGCGAGCAGAACCTGAAGGGGCCGATGGCGAACCTCCAGTCTCCGAACCCGAAGACGCACAACGAAGCGAAAGAGCAGGGCGAAGACGACTGATTCGCCGCCGCCCATACGCCTTTTATCCGTGCCGCCGAACCCCCAGCCATGCGAGTCGGCGTGGTCGTCAACCCCATCGCCGGGATGGGCGGGCGAGTCGGTCTGAAGGGCACGGACGGGAAAGTCGCGGAGGCGCGGGAGCGCGGGGCGGAACGACGTGCGCCGGACAGGGCTGTCGCCGCCCTGTCCGCGCTCGGAGAGCGGGCACCCGTCGCGGAGATTCTGACTTTCGGGGGCGAGATGGGTGCGGAGGAAGCGCGGCGTGCGGGGTTCGACCCCGAAATCGTCGGCGAACCGTCCGGGAGCGAAACGACCGCCGAGGATACCCGCGAAGCGGTTCGCCGACTGGTAGCGGAGAACGTCGACCTGATTCTGTTCGTCGGCGGGGATGGAACCGCGGTCGACGTGGCGGATACGCTGGCCGGGGTCGACGCCGACGTCCCCGTGCTCGGAGTTCCCGCCGGAGTGAAGATTTACTCGTCGGTGTTCGCGGTGACGCCGAAGGCGGCGGGCCGAATCGCCGCCTCGTTCGACCGCGTCGAGGAGCGCGAGGTGAACGATATCGACGAGGAGGCCTATCGGGGCGGCGAGGTTCGGGCCGAACTGAAGGCCGTCGCGCGCGTACCCGTGGCCGACGCGCTCCAGTCGAGCAAGCAACTCGGCGGCGGCACCGTCGAGAGCCTCGCGGCGGGGTTCGCGGACGACGTGGAAGACGGCGTCACTTACGTCTTCGGGCCCGGAAGCACGGTCGGCGCGATACAGTCGGAACTGGGATTCGACGGTTCGCCGCTGGGCGTCGACGTGTGGCGCGACGGCAAGACGCTGGCCTACGATGCGAACGAGGGGGAGATATTGAACCATCTCGGCGAGCGAAACGCAATCGTCGTCTCGCCCATCGGCGGACAGGGATTCGTCTTCGGGCGCGGGAACGACCAGATTTCGCCCGACGTGATTCGCCGGTCCGACGTGGAGGTCGTCGCTTCGAAGACGAAACTCGACGGAATCGGCGTCCTCCGCGTCGATACAGGCGACGAGGACGTGGACGACTCGCTCCGCGGCTGGCGAAAGGTACGAGTCGGGCGTTTCGAACGGCGGCTGTTGAAGGTCGTGTGAGACATCTAGTGTCATACGGTGAGGCTTAAGGGTTCGCGCGAAAATGGAAGGATATGGAAACACGGAAGGTACAGCGACTGGGACCGTCGACGCTAGCGATGACGCTGCCCGCCGAGTGGGCGCAAGAACACGGGGTCGAGAAAGGCGACGAGGTGTCGCTTCGGATCAGCGGCAAAGGCTCGCTCACCGTCCTTCCGGAGTCGGCGCACGACGACGAGGTCGAGGCGACGATTCACACCGAGCAACTCGACGCGGACGCGGTGGAACGGGCTATCGTCGCCCAGTACGTGCTCGGGCGGCGGGTCATCCACGTCGAGAGCGACGAGACCTTGGAGAGCAGTCACATCAACGCCGTCTACAACGCGGAGACGCAGTTGATGGGACTCGGCGTCATCGAGGAGACGCCCGACAGCATCGCCATTCGGTGTTCCGTCGACCCCGAGGATTTCGATCTGGACAACCTGCTGGAGCGACTGGAGAACACGGGGAGCACCATGCGCGGCGAGGCGGTGAAGGCGCTGGCTCACGGAAACCCCGATCTCGCACAGCGGGCGCTGAACCGCGAGCGACAGGCGAACAAGATATTCGTCCTCCTCCTGCGTCTCATCTTCACGGCCCACGAGAATCCGAATCTTGCCCGCGCGGTGGGACTGGACAGCGGTTTCCCCCTCATCGGCTATCGTTCGATAGCGAAGAACCTCGAACTAACCGCCGACAACGCGGAGGACATCGCGGACATCGTCCTCGAAGCCGACGGCCACACCCTCGAAGTGGACGGAAGCACCATGCGCCGCATCCGGGAGTTCACCGACCAAGTGGACGAGGTGACCGCGCTGGCGGTGCAGGCGGCGGTCGAGCGCGACTACGACATGACGCTCGAAGTCCGGCGGAAATTCCACGAACTCGGCGACCGCGAGTCGGACATCCTCTCCGACCTCCCCGAGATGTCGAACGAAGACCTACTGCAGGTTCGGGACGTGCTCGTCAGTCTCCAGCAGACCGCCCAGTACGCCATGCGGAACGCCGAGATTGCCGCGAATCTGGCGCTGAACGAGGAGAGCGAACACACGACCATCAACTGAGCGACGGCGGATTTTCGGCGTGTGGTGACGGACTACGCCTCAGTCTGCACCCACCTCCGCCGTCGCGTCTTCGCCGACGATATCGGCCTCCTTCTTTCCGGTCAGCGGATTCCGCGAACCGATTCGGCAGGCGAAGTCGGGGTGTTCTGCGAAGTGTCGAACCAGCAAGTGTCTGCGCGACCCCGTGATTCCGGTTCGCCCCACGTCTTCCGCCGTGAACTCGTCCGGCAGTCGGTCGAACAGCCGAGTCATCGCGTCGAAACTCTGAAACACCTTCGCGTTCCCCGCCGAGTCGGCGCTCCGGCGGGACACCTCGTAGCTTCCGTCCTCGCGGAACGTGCCCGCTGTGCGGAAGAACTCGCGGCGTTCCGTCAGGGCGTCGCCGACGGCGTCCTGCAGTTCGGTCGCCGCCTCGCGTGACAACTCGTAGGACTGCCCGTCTATGTCCAAAACTATCGATTCACCGTCTCGCATCGCCGTTACGGCACTCTCATCGCCCGAGAAGAACTCGACCAGGAGAGTGACTACTCCGTGGCATATGCAAAAATGGTCACGCTGGATTCAAAACTCTGTCGGTGAGGGAAAGTATCGCGTCGCTCGGGCGTCGGAAACCGGGAGACGTCCGAGAAGCCCTCCGTCGTCGCTCGCGTCGTTCCGCCGGGCGAGGTCGTTCCGTTCGCCCGCTCGACTGCGCCCTCGACCGAGTCGTTCTCGAAGATGTGTGTCTCGATTCGCTTCTCGTAGGTCAACTGGCGAAGCGGCACGCGAACCGTGTCGCCAGTAGGGAGTTCGACCCTCGCGTAGAAATCGATCTTCAGGCCGGTCACTTGGTTGTTTTCGAGGTGGCTCACCCACCACTCGTCGAGTTGCTGGTTGCGGATGACGGTCTGCATCCGAACCGTCTTCTCTGACTTCGCCGGAATCGTGTACGGTCGCCCGGTCGTTCCCTCCCCGATCGGAATTCCGTTCATCGTCATCTCGTACCCGATCTCCGAGATGGTGTACGGCACTTGCTTCGGGTTGTACATTCGCATCCGCATCCGGATGGGCGTCCGCTCGCGCGTCACGGAACCCCAGTTCGCACTCGTCTCGTTCACGTAGAGCACGGGGTCGGAGACGAATGGCGCGTTCGCGTTCACCGGGCGCGTCTCCGTCGAGTTGAACTCGCCGATGATATCCGTCTCTATCCGCTGGCTGTACGGAACGCGCACCGACCGACCGACGAGCGACGAACTGACCTCCGACTGGATTCGAAGCGTCGTCCGCTCGTCGTTCTGGAGGTGGGTCACCCACCACTCGGGAATCTTCACGTTCCGCATCCGCGTCGAGAACCGAAGCGTCGTGTTCCCGCGGTCGAGTCCGAGATTTGACCGCGCGCCCGAGGCCATCGCCACGTCGTTCATCTCGACGGTGTAGTTCACCGACGTGTTTCCGACTCTCACGCCGAAAGAGTTGAGGTTGTCGACGACGAGCGCGGTTCGTATCTCCGTCGTCTCGTTCGTCACGTTCCCGAACTCGTTGTCCACGCCGACGACGCGCGGCACACCGAGAGCGCCGGAGAGCACGCCCGCCCCGGCGAGCGCGGCGACGAGGACGACGGCGAGAAACCCACGCTTTCCGATGGGTAACAGCGTCTTGAGCAGTCCCACGACCATACGGATGTTCCAGCAGAGTGGTACTAAAAAACCCTCGGGTCACGTATCTGTCATCGATCCCACCGTATCCGAGTAGAATGAACTAAGTCGGCGGTCGGGAAAGGGAGTCACATGGCAGGAAATCAGGCAGTTTCGACGGACATGGGGGTTGGCCTCTCCGTGCTATTCGTGCTCGTCGCAGTCGTCGGCGCGGTGGTGATGTTCGCCACACCCGGAACGGAAACCGCCGCGTGGGGCTTCGCAACCGCCATCGTCGCGGGCGTGCTGGCTATCACGGCGACGCACCTCTACTCGAATTGACGCGAAATCAGCACTTGTTCTCCGGGGGATAATGGTTAAGACCGTCAGGCGCGTAGTGTTGGTGAGGATGACAGATTTCAGCGACGAGGAACGGCGTATCCTCGAGTTCCTACGCGATAGCGTCGCTGGCGGTGAGCGCTACTTCCGCGCGAAGAACATCGCCAAGCACCTCGGTCTCTCCTCGAAGCAGGTCGGGTCTAGACTCCCGAAACTCGCCGAGAAGTCCGAGGATGTGGATATCGAAAAGTGGGGGCGCGCCCGTTCGACGACGTGGAAGGTTAGCCCGAACTAAGTGGCTGGATTTTTACCGCCACGCGCCAATCTATTCGTATGACTGTCCGGGTAGAGCGAACTTTCGACCTCCCCGTCCCTCCGGAGGAGGTTTGGGAGTTCATCGCCGACCCAAAGCGGCGAGCCAGCGCCATCAGCGTCGTCGCCGAGTACGACGCGGAGGCCGGGAGCAATCGTGCGACGTGGCACATCGAGCTTCCGATTCCGTTCGTGAGCCGAACGATTCCGGTCGAAACCGAGGACGTCGTCCGCGACGAACCGAGGTACGTGAAGTTCGTCGGGCGCTCGTCGGCCATGCGCGTGACCGGAGAGCACGAGATTCTTCCCGCGGAGGGTGGCTGTCAACTCGTCAACCGGTTCGTCGTCGAAGGTCGTATTCCCGGCATCGAACGCTATTTCAAGAAGCACTTGGACGACGAACTGTCGAATCTCGAAGATGCTCTTCGGGACGAAGTCGGTGTCACGTCGTGAGACTCGCGCTCGCACAGCTGGCTATCGAAGGCGGCAACGTGGAGTCGAACCGCGAGCGGGCGGCGGACGCCATCGAATCGGCGGCGCGACGCGGTGCGGATATCGTCGCACTCCCCGAAATATTCAACGTCGGCTACTTCGCCTTCGAAACCTACCAGCGAAACGCGGAGGCGTTGGACGGGTCGACACTCTCGCGGGTGAGCGACCTCGCCGCGGAGCACGGAGTCGGCGTCCTCGCGGGGAGCATCGTCGAAGACCTCTCTCTGACGGACGGCGAGACACCCGACGACGAAGGGCTCGCCAACACGTCGGTCTTCTTCGACCGCGACGGACGGCGGCGGGCGGTGTACCGGAAACACCACCTCTTCGGCTACGAGTCCGCCGAAGCCGAGATGCTCGTCCCCGGCGAGTCGCTCGGCATCGCGGAGTTTGAGAGCGTGACCCTCGGAATGACGACCTGCTATGACCTGCGATTCCCCGAACTCTACCGGGACATCGCGGAGGCGGGCGCGACGCTCGTGCTCGTCCCGAGCGCGTGGCCCTACCCCCGCATCGAACACTGGACGGTACTCTCACGGGCGCGTGCTATCGAAAATCAGTGTTTTCTCGCCACCATAAACGGCTCCGGATCGTACGAAGACGCGACCCTCCTCGGTCGTTCGACGGTGTACGACCCGTGGGGAACGCTCCTCGCCAGCACGGGCGACGAACCGGAACTCGTCGTCACCGACATCGACCCTGCGCGCGTCGAGCGCGTGCGCGAGGAGTTCCCGGCGTGGCACGACAGGCGGCGCTAGCCGAGCGGAAAACGACGAGGAAGGGTGATTACAGCGCGATCGCGTGGCCGTCGGAGAGCGTTTCCTGAACGCTGTGGGGGTACGTCATCGCGCCCGAGGACGTGACGATTTTTATCGTGAAGTCCTGGCGCTCTTCGAGGCGCCGGTGATCTGTTGCGTGTCGAGCACGATGCGGAAGCGGTCTTTCCTGCTGACGAGCACCGGGAGCGAGTCACCTTCGTCCCGAATCTCCTCGACGGCGAACTGAGTGTTACTCGGACTGTCACCCATCGTTAGGATACGTCCGTCGTCTGGGCCGAACCACTCGATGGTCGTCGAGAGGTTGATGTCGCCGGAACCGGAGCCTTTCATCACCGTGAGGTTGACGTAATCGACCTCGTGGCGGTTCGTCGTCTCGTTGAGGGTGATGTTACCCACCGTGCTGACGACGTGGACGCGGTCAGTCACCTGTGCGCTACTCTCCGCCCCGGTCTGTTCGGATTTCGATTGGAGGAACTCCGCCGTGTTGATGAGCACGCCCGCCGCAATCGCTGCAACGAGTACCATCGCAATGAACACGATGAGTGTCCCAATGCCGACCTGACCACGGTTCGAATCTCGTCCGTCTGTCTCATTTTCTTTCGTGTTTATTCACCTTCGATTCCGCGTGATATTTTGCCGATTTGGTAGCGTATAGTTCGGAGAGAGTTGAATTAAATCTCACATCTCGCTATCATGTGTAAGAATACTATACAGTAATAAATTTGTCATGTAAAATTCGGATCACAGCGTCGCTACTCATAGATTTTCTAACCGCGGGGAACCAACGCGCTGTTGTTCAGTCTGCTCGGGGTGCGACCGCTTCGCGTTCGGTCGCACGCATCTCCGTCGTTATCGCATCAGCCAACGCAAAAACAGCCGCCTTGTGATCAGTTTTCGATTTGTGTATGGATGTCGGTCGTACGCCGAGCGATTCGTACTCGTCCAATCTAATCGTCTCCCCGTTTCGGTTCTCGAAATCATTACCGACCTCTGCAAGCAGGCCGTGAAGGTGGATAAGCTCCTGCTTCTTCATAAGCACGCTGATGTAGTGGTTGCAGGGTTATATTATTATCTTGAGTCCCGTTAGCACGCCATACGGTCTATCTCCGAGTTTGAAACGCTTTTATCGAGAGAGACGTTGGGTACAGGTATGGTCGATTACGACGAACAGCTCGAACGAGCGCTGGACGAGACGCCGGACATCGAAGAGAGCGGCGACAGGTTCGACGTACCTGACCCGAACGTCCGACAGGAAGGAAACGCCACCGTGTACGAGAACTTTCAGGCGACGCTCAACCGACTCGGGCGCGACGAGGAGCACGTCCTGAAGTTCGTGCAGAACGAACTCGGAACGAGCGCTCAGATCGACGAGAAGGGTCGTGCGCGTCTGACGGGGTCGTTTTCCGCCGAGCGAATCGAAAACACCATCGAGAAGTACGCGGAGCAGTTCGTCCGCTGTCCGGAGTGCGGACTGCCGGATACGCGACTCGAACGAGAGCACGGTGCGCTGATGCTTCGCTGCGAGGCGTGTGGCGCGCGGGCGGCGACGAGCGGCTGATTACTGGAGCTGTTTCAGGGTCTCCAAGTCACGTTCGGTTCGCGTGAACTCCGACGTTCGCCGAGTCGCGTGGCAGTTCGGACAGTTGAACTGCCGGTCGGAAGCGGGCAGGTCGTCTGGACTCGATTCCCAATTCTTTCCGCACTCCGGACACAGCAATCGAACGTACGTCTCCACCATATTCTATGGTGTCGAGGGGTACCGGGAAAAATCTTGTTGGTGGCCGAGTGAAACAGAGCAGTCGCTCCTTGCCGAACTAGCTCGGCCGGAACTAGCTCAGAGTCGCTGGAGGTTCGTCGCTCGTGGCCCTTTGTCGGCCTGTTCGATGTCGAACTCCACTTCTTGGCCCTCCTCCAAATCGGGGCCGCCGACGTCTTCCATGTGGAAGAACACGTCGTCGTCCGCGTCTTCGGTGTCGATGAAGCCGTAACCGCCAGTGTCGTTGAAGAAGGTGACCGTACCTTTCGCCATTGCAACCGTACAGAGTAGGGTAGAGAGAATAAGAATTGTGGCTGACTGGAGAATACCCACCGCCTTCCGTCGAACCGGGCTTCGAAACGTCCGGCAAGAATTGCACCGACGAAACGTATAAGTTCTTGCAAGCAAAAAGATAGTTTAGATGTGTCTAAATCTACTGGCGTCTTCGGACCGGAGGCGGAAGCGATGAACGAGTTCGTGGACGTGTTTCTCGCCTCGTTACGCGACGGCTACGTACAGGTGAGCGCGTTCGTCGCGGTCACGGTGCTCCTGTTCAGCGTCGTCCAGTACCGGACGAACGGCGCGCTGGTCGAACGACTCTCTGAGAACGAGCGGTTGCAACCGCTGTTCGGCGCGCTCATGGGGCTTACCCCCGGCTGTGGCGGTGCGATCGTGATGATGCCCCTGTACGTCCGTGGAACGGTCAGCTTCGGAACCGTCGTCGCGACGCTCATCGCCACGGCGGGCGACTCGGCGTTCGTCATCCTCGCGCTGGCCCCGGAAGCCGCGCTGTACGCGTACGGTATCGCCTTCGCCACCGCCATCGCCTCTGGCTACGTCATCGACTGCTTCGGCATGGGTGTCGGTCGCGTCGACCGCGCGGTCGCTACTCTCGGGCAGACGGCGACGGACGGCGGAACGGTCAACGCTAATCCCGGTGGTAACCCGACTCACGAGTACGACGCGTGCTGTGAAACGGACGCGGCGCGGGAGTCACCAGTTCTAACCCCGTTTAGCCACGCTGTTCACGCCCTCTGGTGGGTGTCGGCGGGTGCCGCGCTCGTTTTGGGTGTGATGTACCTCCTCGCCGGCGCACCGGACGTACCGCTGACGCTCGGCCCGTCGTACGCCGGCGCGTTCACGGTCGTGGGGCTGACGGGGACGACGGCGTCGTTCTACCTCTACTTCGTCGGACGACACTACCTCGGCGAAGGACGCGTCGGTCGTGCTCGCGACTCGTTCGTCGACCTCTACGACACGCTGACACACGCGGCGCTGGAGACGAGTTTCGTCACGGTGTGGGTTCTCGCGGCGTACTTGCTCTACGAGTACGGCGTCCTCATCCTCGGCATCGATGTGGGGTCGCTCGCCGCCGCCGTCGGCGTGCTCGCGCCCGTGGCCGGCGCGCTCGTCGGGCTGATTCCCGGCTGTGGACCGCAGATCGTACTGGCGAGCGTGTACGCCGAGGGCGCGGTTCCGTTCTCCGCGCTCACCGCGAACGCCATCAGTCAAGACGGTGACGCCCTCTTCCCCCTCATCGCCATCGACAAGAAAGCCGCCATCGTCGCGTCCATCTACACGACGATTCCCGCGTTGGTCGTCGGCGTCGTCCTGCATCTGCTGTTCGGCCCCATGACCGGATTCGGCGTTTTGGGGTGAGGGCGGTCGAGTCACTCGACGATGGACCGTTCGACGAATTTCTTCGCTTCCCAGCGTCTTCGAGCACCTTATCGACCTCGAAGCTACGTCGTGAACAGGTGTCCCTCTCGGGGCGCATCGAACAGCCCGATTCGAACCCCGGCGTCGAGCCACGCGTGCCCGTAGGAGAACGAGGCGAGCGCGTTGACGAGGTCGTCGTCCTCGCGGAAGTGCCGCCCGTCTTCGAGGTACGACCGCGCCATCTCCCGGCAGTCCACCGCCGCCTCGCCCATCGGCGTGTCGGTCGGCGGAGCGATCTCGGCGGCGTCGAGCGCCTCCGATAACAGTCGCTCGTAGCGGTTCGTCTTCTCGTCTATATCCGCAGTCATAGGCGTGAGAAGCGAGGGGGAGGAGGGTAAGAGCTTCGAACGAATTCGAGCGGTCGAAGTCGAAGGAGTCGGAGGGAGCCAACTGGACTGACGATACCGGAAACGAGGGAAGACAGCGCAAGGTAAATACACGATGGGGCGTGATATTGCACCATGACCGAACACCCTCACGTCGAGATCTATACGAAGGAGGACTGTCCGTACTGTGATAAAGCGAAAGACCTCTTCGACGAGAAAGGCGTCGAGTACGAAACGTACAACGTGACCGGCGACGAGGAACTGTTCGAGGAGATGGTCGAACGAGCGAACGGTCGCAAGACGGCTCCCGAGGTGTTCATCGACGACGAACTCATCGGGGGGTGGGACGAGACCAGCGCACTCGAAGAGACGGGCGAACTCGACCAGAAGCTGGGAATCGAACGAGCCGACGGAGGGAACGGTGATTCGGGGATGCGGGGCTCGGGAGGCCGCGAAGCCGCCGACGCCCAGCACCGGAAGCTCATCGTCTCCGGAAGCGGCATCGCGGGGCTGACCGCGGCCATCTACGCCGCGCGGGCGAACAACGACCCACTCATCCTACAAGGCGACGAACCGGGCGGGCAGTTGACACTCACGACGGAGGTCGAAAACTACCCCGGATTCCCGGACGGCATCAGCGGTCCCGACCTCATCAATAACATGCAGGAGCAGGCCGAGCGGTTCGGTGCCGAAGTCGAGATGGGAATCATCGAGGACGTGGACGACACCGCGCGCCCGTTCCGCGTCGAGCTCTCGAATGGGAAGGTGTTCACGACCGACGCGCTCATCGCGGCCAGCGGTGCGAGCGCCCGAACCCTCTCGATTCCGGGGGAGGACGAACTGATGGGTTACGGGGTCTCGACTTGTGCGACCTGCGACGGCGCGTTCTTCCGCGACGAGGAGATGGTCGTCATCGGCGGCGGCGACGCCGCGTTCGAGGAAGCCACCTTCCTCACCAAGTTCGCGGAGAAGGTGTATCTCGTTCACCGCCGCGAGGAGTTCCGCGCCGAGGATTACTGGCAAGACCGCGTCCAGGAGAAGGTCGAGGACGGCGACATCGAGATCATGAAGAACACCGAAGCGACCGAGATTCACGGCTCGCCCGAGGGCGGCGTCAGTCACGTCAGGATGGTCACCAACCCTGGGGGTCGCCCCACCGAAAAGCCGGACGACCCGGAGACCGAGGAGTTCGACTTCGACGTAGGCGCGGTGTTCCTCGCCATCGGTCACACGCCGAACACGGGCTACCTCGAAGGGACAGACGTCCGACTGGACGAGGAGGGGTACATCCGCACCGAGGGCGGCAAGGGCGGCGGCCAGACGAAGACGGACGTACCCGGCATCTTCGGTGCAGGCGACGTGGTCGACTTCCACTACCAGCAGGCCGTGACCGCCGCGGGCATGGGGTGTAAGGCCGCCATCGACGCGGACGAGTACCTCGAAACCGCCGAAGTGGGCGGCGTGAGCGTCACGCAGGAAAGCGCGGCGGCCTCCGACGACTGAGTTCAACGCCGTTCGGCGCGCCGGTACGTCGTCCGGCCCCTACCCACAGACCCTTTACCCTTCACGGTGAAGTGACGGTATGGCAGACACAGACGACATCGAGACGTCGACGTACACCATCGAAGGGCCGGAGGGCGAAACCGACGACCTCGAACTTCCGCCGGGCCTCATCGACCTGCTCCGCGAGGGGAACGAGACGCAGTCGGAGGTCATCGGTGACATGGCGCTCATCTCGTTCGTTCAGCAGGCCCACGCGGCGGTTCACCACAGTCAGGGCGAAGCCGACCCCCAGATCACCGCCATCGAAGAGAAATCGCGCGAACTGTTCGAAGAACGACTCGGCATCACGTTCGAGGAAGCGACCGGCCACTCCCACTAAAGTTCGATTCGGTCCCCGATTTCTACGATCTCGAGCGACATCGGGTAGTCGTAACTCCGGGCGTGTTCGTATAGCGCGGTCGGGTTCGCCGTGAGACCCTTCCACATGTCCCAGTGGCTCGGGAGCAGTCGGTCGATTCGGAGGGCGTTCGCGGCGGCCACGACCTCGTTCTCGTCGCTGTACCATTTCGTGCGCTTCGGTTCCCCAGTTTGTTTGTCCGGCACCCGTCCGACCGACCCGAACGCCAGCACGCCGAGGTCGATGTCGTACCGCTCGCCGACGGATTTGAGTTCGTCGCCCGGCTTTGTATCGCCGCCGTGGAAGAACGTCCCGGTCGCGTGCTCTATCACGTACGAAACCGGATGCGTCGAGTCGGAATCGTGCGCCGGTTCGACGTGGACAGTGAACTCGCCGACGTCGAACGAATCGCCCTCCGCCACCGCCTCGAATTGGTCGTCGGAGACGTTCCACTCCTCGGTCCAGCGTTCATCCTCCCGCGCGACCGTGAGCCCGTCGTCGGGTGCGTAGAAGGTCGCTCCGGTCGATTCGAGGATCGGTGCCTGACTCGGCCCGTGGACGTGGTCGGTGTGCTCGTGCGTCGCCAGCACTGCGTCGGTCTCCGTCACGTCCGTCGGGTCGAACGGTACGGGAACCATGCGAACGGTTCGCGGCGGGTCGCCCGTTCCGAGATACGGATCGATGAACAACGTCGTTCCGCCGCTCGCCTTCAGGATGAATCCGTTGCAGCCGAGATACCAGATGCCGACACCCTCGGGCGTCGCGTTCTCGACTGCCCGAGGAAGCCAGTCGCCCCAGTCGCTGTGAATCGCCATGCGAACTACTGCCCGGTAAACCCGCCTAAAGGTTGCGTTCGCTTCGTCCTCCGCTCGAAAAACGTTCAAACTCAACGTCTATGAATCGATTGATATGAGTAATTAACCAAAGACATATCTCTCCGCGGTCAAATTCCGGAAACGCCTACTGTCGGTGTTTTCACTGGCGGTGGGCAAACCGGTACTGCAGTGTACCTCTGACAAGTGCGGCCTTACTGCCGCACTCACATTCGAACGGAACGTTAACAGTCGGAAGCGAGGTCGAACAGAGTTCGGACGACGGCGGCGTCGGGGATTCGTTCGACGGTGTTCTCCTGCAAGTCGTAGGCGACGATTTCGTAATCCACGAGTCGCGGCAGATGTACGTGATGTAACGCGATAGCGATTTGTTCTGATTCCATTTCCAACACAGCGTCGTCGGCGCAGAACTCCGCGAGTTCGGTCACCGAGACGGGGCGTTCGTGTTCTGCGAGCTGTCGGAGGAGAGACCGACGGAGTGGGGCTCCGAGAATGTCGAGCGCCGTGGTAAGCGACCACGGTAGTGTCTCTTCTTCGCCATCCAGTGTGGGGTTTCGGATCATTGGTTGCTGACCTCGGTGTGACGACGGCGTTCGGGGGGAGAGCCGATGGCGACGGGGACGCAGTTAGATTCTCCGATTCGGGCGTGGTAGTAATGGAAAGGAACGCTCATTACTTTAGTTAGTCAGACGCGATTCAACATCGGAAAAAAGTACAGCGATCGAAAGCGCGGTTCGGTATCTTCGAATAACTATATAATAGTTGTGGCTTTTTAAGACAAACTTATGCGGGATGCACCACAAGAGGCGAGTGGCACATGAACGAGGCGGGAGACGGTTCGGACGATCTGATAACGGCAGTGACGAAGCGGGCGGAATTTCTCTCCGCGCTCTCGTCCGAACCGATACCGAAACGCGACCTCGGAGACGAACTCAGAGTCTCCCGTTCGACGGTGTACAAAGCGGTGCGAGAACTGCGTGAACACGACCTCGTCAAGCGGACGGACGATGGACTCGAACTGACGCTCGCCGGTCGCTTGCTCGAAACGGAGTACGACACATTTCGGGGGTGCGTGGAAGACGTGCGCCGAACCCGCCAACTGCTCTCTATTCTCCCGACCGACTGCGAGCTACCGATGGCGCTCGTCGACGACGCGACTGTCGCCCTCGCGGAGCGCCACGCGCCGAATCATCCGGTTCAGTACGTCGAAGAGATAGTATCGGAAGCGGACGTGGCGCGAGGTTTCTCGCCGGTCGCCCTCCCGCAGTACGTGGAGTTGTTCCACAAGCAGGCCGTCCGAGGAAATATGTCTGCAGAACTCGTGCTCGAACGTCCAGTCGTCCGATATCTCGTCACCGACTACGGCGACCGACTCCAAGAGGCGCTGCAATCTGGAGATCTCTCCGTCTGGGAGACGACCGAGACGCTCCCGTTCGGACTCATCGCGGTGGAAGGGGAGCGCGACGGGGTCTGCGTCGTCGTGTACGACGACCGGGGCGAACTCCGAGGTCTCATCGCCAATCGCGCCCCGGAAGCGGTGGCGTGGGGCCGCGAAATCTTCGAGTCGTATCGCGACGGCGCGGACTATATCGGGGGGCAGTGACTCGGCGTCGGAGCGCGGCTCACCGATTCTCCCACACCGGTTCTCGATCCTCAAAGAAGGCGTCGATGCCTTCGTTCTTATCCTCGGACGCGAACAACAACGCGAACAGCTCCGCCTCGTACTCGATGCCCGCTTCGAGTTCCATCCGACTGCTCGCCTTGACGGCCTTCTTCGCCAGTTCGAGCGCCGCCGGACTCTTCTCGGCCATCCGTCCCGCCAGTTCGGAGACGCGGTCTTCGAACTCGTCGTCCGAGCACACCTCGTCAACGAGTCCGATGTCGTGGGCCTCCGCGGCGTCGATGATTTCGCCGGAGAGAACGAGCCGCATCGCCTGTCCTTCGCCGACCAATCGGGGGAGGCGCTGGGTGCCCCCCCCGCCGGGCATGATGCCGAGGTTGATCTCCGGCTGGCCGAGTTTCGCGCGTTCGTGCGCGATGCGTACGTCGCAGGCCTGTGCGAGTTCGCAACCGCCACCGAGCGCGTGACCGTTGAGCGCCCCGATGACCGGCTTCTCCAAATCGTCCACGTACTCGTATACTCGTGGACGCTTGCTGGCCTCGCGTTGTTCGAGCGCGTCGCGCTCCCGGAGTTCGTTCACGTCGGCTCCGGCGACGAACGCCTTCGCCTCGTCCGCTCCGGTGAGGACGACGACGCGCACGCCCGGTGACGCTTCGACCGCGTCGAGCACGTCCTTCAGTTCGGAACGAAGTTGAGTGTTCAGGGCGTTGCGAGCGTCGGGGCGGTTCAGCGTGACCGTGGCGACGTACTCCTCGACCGCCGCGTCCACCGTCTCGCACTCGCCCGCGACCTGTTCTGGACTGCCGGGGGTTTCGTCGGTCTGGTTCGTTTCGGCTTCGTTCGTCTCGTCGCTCATTCATCGTCACCTCCGCTCACTCCCACGACTTCGCCGTCCTCCCAAACGTAGAATCCCTCGCCGGTCTTCTTGCCGAGCTTCCCGGCTCGAACCTTCTGGCGCAGAATCTGTGGCGGGCGGAATCGCTCGCCCAGTTCCTCGCGGAGATGTTCGAGGATGTCGAGGCGAACGTCCAGTCCGACCACGTCGCCGAGTTCGATGGGACCCATGGGGTGGTTGTAGCCGAGTTCCATCGCGGCGTCGATGTCGCGGGGACTCGCCACGCCCTCCTGGAGCATCCGGATGGCTTCGACGCCGAGGGCGACCCCGAGACGCGAGGATGCGAATCCGGGGGAGTCGCGCACTTCGACTGCCACCTTGCCGATATCCTCGACGAACTCGCTGGCGAATTCGACCGTTCCGTCGTCTGCCTGTTCGGGGACGACGACTTCGACGAGTTTCATGATGTGAACCGGGTTGAAGAAGTGGAGGCCGACGGCGCGCGTCGGGTCGGAGAGCGCGCTGGCGATTTCGGTCAGCGAGAGCGACGAGGTGTTCGACGCGATGACGGTCTCGGGGGAGACGAGTTCCTCCACGTCCGCTAACGTCGCCCGCTTGATGTCCATCTCCTCCGGCACCGCCTCGACCACCAAGTCCGCGTCACCAACTGCGGTTTCGAGGTCGGTCGTGCCCGAGATTCGGTCGAGCGCCGCGGCCTTCTCCTCCTCGGTCACCTTGTCACGTTCGACGCCCCCTTGCAGGTTCGCCTTGATGCTCTCGATACCGTCCTCGACGAACTCCGCTTCAATGTCGCGGAGCGCCACGTCGTGGCCCGCCATCGCCGTGACCTGTGCGATTCCGTGCCCCATCGTTCCGGCTCCGAGTACGCCTACCTTCATACCCGAGAGCGCGTGGGGCCGAAGGAAAAGCGTTTTTCTACGCGACGCGCCGAGCGTCGACCTCGGCCCTACCACGGCGTCCAGTCGGTCTTACTGATTCGTTTTTCCTCCTCGACGGCGTCGATTCGCGCGATATCTTCAGGAGATAAGACGAGGGTTACGCCGTCGAGATCGTCAGCGAGGTGGTTCTCGTCGCTCGCTTTCGGTATCGCGGCGTCGCCCTTCTCACGGAGCCACGCGAGACAGACCTGCGCTTGGCTCGCGCCGCGCTTCTCGGCGATGGCACTCAGTTCCGGGACGTCGAACGCCTCGCCGTGAATCAGCGGCGAGTAGGCGACGAGACGAACGTCGCGTTCGACGCAGCGTTCGCGGAGTTCTGCCTGCTGAAGGAGCGGGTGCATCTCGACTTGGTTGACGACGATGGGCGCGTCGAGAATCTCACGCGCCTCGTCCAGATGCTCGGGCGTGAAGTTGCTCAAGCCGACGTGTTGAATCACGCCTTCGTCGCGAAGGTGGTCGAACGCCGGAAGCGTCTCCTCGGGGTCGTAGCTGAAGCAGGGCCAATGGACGTACAGGACGTCGATGGTGTCGATTCCAAGTCGTGAACGGCTGTTCTCCGCGCTCTCGATAACGTCGTCGTAGCCCAGACTGTCGTGCCAGACCTTCGTCGCAACGACGAGTCCTCGCACGGAACGTCGGCACGTGAGATTCCGTCGCCGACGGCCGACTCGTTGCCGTAAATCGCGGCGGTGTCGACGTGTCTGTATCCCAGTTCGAGCGCCGTCCGAACCGTCTCGGCACAGCGTTCCGGGTCGACGTTCTTCCACGTCCCGAGTCCGACAGCGGGAAATTCGACGTCCGCGTCGGGCGAATCGATGGCGGAGTTCATCGAGTGACGACCCTGCCCTTGCGCTCAAATACCTTTCGATAATTGACCTGTACCGTTCCCAACTCGTTGCAGAACGCTTTTACCGTGACCGGGAAATTGGATAATTGTCTCGGGTAGGGGTACACGAGACAGAATTTTTATAGAACCGCTCTCGGAGCCGCAGGTTCGAACGTCGGTAATCTGTCGCCCTCTCGATTCGAGATTCAGCCACTCGGCCGAATTTTGAATCCGTACCTCGTCACGCCTTCTTGCGTGTAGATTCGGCGCATCGTCGTCGCCACCCTATCGCCGATTTCGAGGCTTTTGGGGTCGGTACCGGTCACCTGCGCGGGGGCGCTCGCCGAGTCGCCGTCCGGCCCGTCCAGCGCGACTATCGCCACGTCGAAATCCCCCGACTGGGCCTGCTGTTCCGCGAACTCCGGCGGAGCACCGCCCTGCGAGATGGTCGTCGCAGCTTCCACGGTTCCCTCGCCCGTCAGTCGCACCTCCTCGTACTCGACCATCGATTTGCACCCGCTGCACGCGCCCTCCGGTGGGAAGTTCAGTGCGCCGCAGTTCGAACACCTCCCGGCGAGTAGTCGGTGGCGCTGGTCGAGCGTTCGCCGCCACGACGGGACGCTGACGTAAGCTCCCCCGCCGCTCGGCGGGCCGGAGGTGAGTTCGCCGCGCTTTCGGAGATACTCGGCGTAGGAGATGGCGTCGTCGCCGTCCAGCGCGAGCGACACCGGCACCTCGCCGGCCTCCACGAGCAGCGCGTCGGCCCCGGCACCGCTTCCGAACGACGCTGCGAGGATTCGCTCGTGATCTTCGCTCAGGGCTTTCGCCAGTCCCAGCGGAACGCTCGCCGCGCCGGCGTCGCCGAGTTCGTGGACGAGCGTTCCGGCTCGAACTTCGTCCACGCCGACGCCGAGCGCGCCGGCTGCGCGGTAGGGGAGCTTTCCGTCCGGGGCCTGCACCGCGACGGCGTCCACGTCCTCGAATTCTAGCTGTTCGACCGCCCCGGCGAGCGTCTCGGTGAACGCGCGTCGGTCGTAGCCCGTGACGCCCAGTCCTTCGACGTTCTCGCCGCCGGTTCGTCGGAACCGTGTGCCGGGGAACTCGCTGACGTACTCGGCGCGCTGGACGACACTCGCCGGGCCGTCGTCCGCGAGGACGAACGCCGCCGCCCCCGCTCCTGCGGCGTGGTCTTCCGCCGAATCGGGGTCTCCGCGCGGGCAGTCGGCGGCCACGACCAGCCCGACGCCGTCGTTCCGCGAACCTGCGGCCAGTCCGGCCGCGAGCGCTCGTGTTCCGGCGCGGGTACTTCCCGTGAAGACGTGCCTGGTCGCGTCGCTCGGGACGCCGAGCATCCCACCGAGTCGGGCGGTCAGGTCTTCCTCGGCCAGCGGTGGGGTGGTCGAGGCGAACGCGAGGAAAGCGACTTCGGGATTTTCGGCGGCGTCGAGCGCCCGCGTCGCCGCCTCGAAGGCCATCGTCAGGGCGTCCTCGTCGGAATCCGGCACCGCCTTTTCGTCGACTCCTGCGGCGTGGAACCGCCCCCACGCCTCGCGGAACTCGTCCGCTGAGATGCGGAATCGCGGGGCGTAGGCTCCGACCGCAGCGATGTTCGTCACGCGCCCACCTCCCGTGCTCGCTCACGTTCCAGCACGTGAACCACCGCCGCGCCGCCGCTCCCGCCGACGTTGTGGGTCAGGCCGCGGGTTGCTCCCTCGACCTGTCGGTCGCCCGCCTCGCCGGAGAGTTGCTTGTAGGCCTCGACTATCTGTCCGGCCCCCGTCGCGCCGATGGGATGGCCCTTCGATTTCAGCCCGCCGGAAGTGTTGACGGGGAGGTCGCCGCCGAGTTCGGTCACGCCGGATTCGACGAGATTTCCTGCTCGACCGGGTTCGCAGAAGCCGAGGTCTTCGTAGGCTAGCAGTTCCGCGATGGAGAAGCAGTCGTGAACCTCCGCGAAGTCGATATCCTCGGGCGTGACGCCCGCCATCTCGTAGGCCCGCTCCGCCGCCTTGCGCGAGGCCGGAACCGAGGTGTACGAATCGCGCTGGAACAGTCCGACTCGATCGCTAGCCGCGCCGACGCCCGCGATTCGGATCGGGTCGTCGGTGTACTCCCCGACCACGTCCTCGGAAACCACGACGGCGCAGGCCGCGCCGTCGGTGGTCGGACAGCAGTGGTAGAGCGTGAGGGGGTCGGCCACCACGGGCGCGTTCTGGGCGTCCTCCAGCGAGCATTTAAAGCCGAGGTGCGCGTGGGGATTCTTCGCGCCGTTCGCGTGGTTCTTCACCGCCACGCGCGAGAGGTGTTCGCCGGTCGTGCCGTACTCGGCCATGTGCACGTCGGCCATCTGGGCGTAGACGCCCGCGAAGGTCGTCCCCGAGAGGCGCTCCCATTCGGTTTCGCCGGAGACGCCGAGCCAGTACTTCGTCGCGTCGCTCGACGTATCGGTCATGATCTCGACGCCGCCCGCGAGGACGACGTCAGCCATCCCGCTCTTGACGGCCTGCACCGCCTGCCGAACCGCGTATCCGCTGGCCGCGCAGGCGTTCTCGACGCGGGTACAGGGGATTCCGTCGAGGCCGACGTGTTCCGTTACCGCGGGCCCCGAGAGGCCGAGTTGTCGTCCCCCGACGCCGAGCGTGCCGACGAACGCCTCGTCCACGTCGTCCGGGTCGATGTCCGCCGGAACGCTGTCGCGGGTCCCCTCGAAGGCGGTGCGGAACAGCGACCGATAGCTTTCGTCGGGGAACGACCCGAAGTCGGTTTGGGCCGCGCCGACGAGGTATGCGTCTCGCATATCTCGAACTGGTGGTTCTGCGGGCAAATAACTGCCGTCACTCTCGCACGAATCACGAGGCGGAGCTGCTGTGATGACCGTGTCCCAGAAAGCACTCGCGATGCTACCCTCGCGCGACACGCGAAAGCTTCGCTCTCGCTGTCCGTCGTTCACTGCGTTCGCCGCGATCTCGCTGCGCTCCTCGGCCGGGCGCTTCGCGCTTGGCCTGCGGTGCTTTCGTCGTCGTGCTTCGAGTACCCCGTTCACGGTTTCACCGTTCGTAATCGAGGCGTAGAGCCCCTCGCACCGCTCGTCCTTTCAATCCACTAGGGAACGCACGGACGAATTAACGCGATTTCCGCGAACGACAGGTGCGTGCTCTCAGCGGATTGTCTGCCTGCCGTCGCGGTGGCTGTACCGATGAGGTGGAACCGAAAGAAGCCGATAGCGTTCGAAAACGTGAAACAATCTCCCGACTCATCGCTTCGACCGTCCTGGCGGTTTGTCGGCTCCGCCCGGTGTTCCAACATCTCGTCGTACTGGCACGCTCGAATCGACAAGTCCGACCGCGGTTCGGCCGTGCAGGTGAGAATCATGCCTTCCTCGCTGTCTTCCTCGTAGTATCGCTTGGCGTCCGACTGGTCAACCTCGCCGGAGAGCAGTTCGGCGGCGCAGGTCGTACACCAGCCCAGCTTGCAGTCGGCGGGGAGCCACAGCCCCTCGCTCCGGGCGGCGAGGACGTGCTCGTCTTCCAGAACGTCGATTTCGACCTTCTCGCCCGCCTGCTCCACGGCGCACGCTTCCGGCACTCGGATTTCGACGGTGTAGCGATCCAAGGATGGAGTTCAGAGCGAGGAAAAATGTGGCTGTCGGTTCGGCGAATCGTGCCATCCGGCGGTTCGTCACCGCTTCGGACGGACTGCGGGTGTCGCTCAGGCCGAGTCGTTGAACCGGTTATTCGTCGAGTACGGCGCGTCGCCGGGTTCGCCCCGGACGAAGTGACCGGCCGGGTTGATCTCGCCGTCGCGCTCCTTGCTGAGGAGTTCGATGAACCATGCCTCGTGATCCATCTCCTCATTGAGGATGCGCTGGGCCATATCGTAGGTTCGCGGGTCGCAGTCGCGGGTCATGTCGCAGACCTCGGACCACGTTCGGATGGCGCAACGCTCGGCTTCGAGGAGAATTTCGAGGATATCCTCGGTGTCCATCTGGGTCACGTCGGGCTCGTCACCGCCCTGCGGAGTCGGCAGTTCGGCGTCCGGGCAGGACACTCGATCCGCGAAATCGCGGATGTCGTTCGGCAGTCGCCCGCCGAGTTCGAAGACGCGGGGGAAGACCAGTTCGAAGTGCGCGCGGTCTTCCAGTCGAGCGTCTTCGGTGATCTCTTTGTAGTCCTCATGACCGGCGAGGTGACAGCGGAGGGTGGTGTAGTAGTACGTAGTGAACTCCGCTCCGATGGCGTCGACGAGTTTTTCGCGGAGTTCCTCGGGGTCGCCGCCGCGTTCGCGGACGACTTCCGCGCCGACGCGCTGGCTCGTATCTCCGGCTGCGACGCTTCCTGAACCGTGCTTTTTGTCGTCAGACATCTTTCTGACCTCGACTCCCTCTTTGTTTTCTAATAGATAAAATTTTATTTGATATTGCAAACAAAATTTTGAAATATATGTGGTTTTTCGCCGAAAAGCATTCCGGCCGTCGCATCGGCCCGCGTCACCTCTCGGATCCTCGAACGCAAATCGTCGGTGAGAACGTCGAAATTCGCTTTCACTTTCGTTCGTCTCACCGTGGCGAGCGGTTTCGACGACGAAAATCGGCGTAATCGGCGATTACTCTTGTACATGCGGCGAATAAAGAATGATGGACTGACGAAAGGAGACCCGTCGAGAGCGGTAATCCCACCTTTCGTATCACACCTTCCCGGTACGGTCGGGTTTCTCTTGCGAGATAAACCGATATTCCAATTTATTTCCCGTCTAAACCATTTAGGAAAAGCTATCCTTTCTCTCTCCCACGTAACGGATGCGATGACGAAAAATAATGACTCGCTAACGGCTTACCTCGCAGAGAACCCCCGAATGGCTGGCGTTCTATTCACCATTTGCCTGTTGCTCACCCAGACGGGCAACGCGGCAGCAGCGTGCGGCGGAACGATCCGGTAGATCAGTTTTATAGCGTTTCGAAATTTAGATCGGTCGACCAAGTAAATTCTCCATCGACGACGAGCGGAATCTGTTCTAAGCTGAGAAATCGAGTCAGCGTGTCTTTCTCTACGCGGAAGGTTTCGATATCTCCCCCGCTCAAATAGTACTCCTCGGTATCGCTGATGAAGGGGGTAAACAGGGAACCCATCCCCGAGTCGACCGTCGGATACGTCGTCAGTTGTAGGTCGTACCTTTCGCCATCGTTGGTGGCCAGGAGACAGAGAACCGGCGTTCCGCTTTCGCTTTGTGCGATTTCGATGCTCCCGTCGCCGACGACGATGTACTGATTCCCGACTATTTGCTGATCACGAGCTATCGTAAGGGCGGATCGGAGCGAGAACCCACGGTTCAACAGGCGAGCGATCGTGCGCCCGATTTTGATAGCGCTCTTGTTCGCGATCTCGCTGTACGTGACGATTCCGCCGATGCTTCCGGAATTGATGAGCTCTACCCCCTGTTCGTACGACCGACAGCCGTTCAGAAGGAACGTGTCGACTGCAACGTCGTCGACCGATTCCGCATCGAGTCCGCCGTCACTGCAGATGAACTCCCCGTCCTTGATGTGGCCGATGTAGTGGACGAAGTCGGTAGGTGATGTGAGCACCGATTCTAGCTCGTCGACGGAGAGGTTTCGATGAACATCGATATCGAATTCGAGCTCGTCTCGTTTTCCGTAGAGATTATCCCCTGCGTCGTACTCCGGACTCATCTCCGACTCGTTACAGATCACCGTTATGTCGATCCCTTCGGTCGACGACGACCGTTCGAGCTTGTTTTCGAACGCTTTTTTGATTATCTTGTTCGCGCCGATCGGCATCCCTCGTCCGAGCCACGCTTGTTCCAAGGAATTCGCTCGACTAGAGGCAACGTACGAGCCGGCCTCCTCTCGTTTCTGACCCCTTTGCTTCGCGCTCGTTCCTCGAAAAAAACTATCGATGGGTTTCGGCGTTTCCGGCATCGGTTCGCGCCGGCTTTTTTCACACTTCATCGATATGATAGAGAGGTTGTTTACGAGATACGGTATCGCTTCGAGGTTAGCCGCATCGTCTGTGACGGTCGTCGACAGTAGCCAAGTCGGTGTATGCTTTCGGATAGCGCCGTACGGGACGCTGAGGTAGGTCTCGAGTTGCTCCGATAGATCCCTTTCGTACAACTCGTTGAACGATAAATCGACGTATGGTTCGATCACCTGCCGCTCGTGGAGCGGGATTCGATAAAACCCTTCGGTACGCGTCACGCAGTCGAGAAATAATAGCTGTTTGAGTACACGTTCGATCTCGCCTTCAAATCCCCTCCCCGAATGGTCTAGGGGGTGAACGAATCCTCGATCCGTGACGAGTTTCGGGTCGTCGCTCGGAACGATGTCCGCACCCAGATAGTAGGCCAGGGAACTCGCCGGATAGATCATCGACAGTTCGGGCGGGAGTTCGATCCGAACTCCGGTATCGGGGAGCGAGACCTCGTCGGGAACGCGAAGCTGATCCCCGAATTCGATTTTAGGCGGGTGACCTCTAAGCGACGGAAGCGACCGCTCGCAGCTCAGAGTCTTCAGCGCCGAACCGAACGTCGAAATTGCGGTCATCACGTCCCGCGGTTCCGTCGTCGTAGTCACCGTCGTTCCGGGCTGTTCGTGGTACGACCGTGCCCCGATTTTAACGCGTGTTTTTGTACCGAAATCGAACTCCATTCGGTTCGCCGACGAGGCGATCGTTAGATTACCGGTAACGCGCAGGTATATTCCGATGGGAGCGTTTAATTCGATCACGTACTCCCCTTCGGGAAGTTGCTCGTATGCGAAATCTTCGGCTTTCGTTAGAACGTCCCCGTTCACGGTGCGGACGTGGGCGATGACGGTGTGGGGTAAAACGAGATTGGTCGTTACGATTTCGGTCGCATTGTCTACGGGAAAGTAGAACTGATCGGTATCGATCGAAACTGGATGGACGGGCTCCGACGTTCGAATCGGAAACTGCCGACGCTGAATCGGATCAATGACCGTTATTCCGGGGTGATCAGTATCTGAGCGAAATATCGGTTTCATGTGCTTTCGGTGGGTAGTTCTGAGAGTATTTTCCGCCAACGCGGAAGCAAATTCGTCACCGTTCAGTCGGGTCTCGTTCGTATATCCCTAGACGGGGAACCATATTGTCGTATACTCCGTGTCGTGCATATGCCACCGTTGTTTCGGCCCCTCCTCGCTGATTTTCAGTTCGATAGCCACGTCGAACAACGAGTTGACGGCCTGGACAGGCTGAGATCCGTACGCTCCCGGGAAGATGTAGTGGCCCAAACCGGAAACGTCCTCGATAGTTCCCGTAATCGCTCGGAGGAATTTCTCCACGGTTTGCGCGTCCTCCTCGCCGGAAAGTAGTTGCAGTGAATCGAAGCAAAACCGTAGTTCACCCGGTACGAACCCCATCCGCTGACGCTGCAGTTCGAACGTTGCTTCCTGGATCGCCGTTTGAAAGTCGTCTATCGTTCCCACTACCGGCGAGAGTGTCGCCTGCCTCGAAGGCTCGTTCGTACGCGCTTGTGTGGTCGATCGTACCGCTGCCTCGTATGTTAAGACGCGTGCGTTGTCTGGGCTCGCGTTCGCTTGTGAGAGTCGCGTACGAGCGACGTCCGCGTTGCGTCCGTAAAGCGCGAACAGATGCGTTCTGTCGTACTCGGTTTCGCCTATAAACTGTGCGCTCAATTGCTCGAAAACGTCCGTCGGAACGTCACCCGTGAATAAGAGATTCCCGCCGGATCGTTTCAATCGACCGAGCTCCGATTCAATCTCGATCGTTCCGTCGCCGTGGGCAGTGACGTAGTGACCGGCGAGCTTAAAGGTCACTTTCCCGCTCGTTCGAGGAGTTCCGTCCAGAAGCGGACGAAATAGATCCTCCAACGCATCGGGATCGATGCGCTGATAGAGTGACTGGGGGACATCGGTAGAGTCGATCTTCGTTTCCTCTATCATCCGCTGGATGATAAACGCGCTCAACGCGCCCTCACTCGCCCAATCGTACTGAAACGTTATGGGTGCCTCCACACCACAGATGAACGGCGAGGTTGTATCGTCGTCTTGGACACTCATACTCTCGTATCGTTAATAGCTCCAGAGTGAAAAGTTCATATGCCGTCTCGAAATTATGTTGGGCGATCAAAATGACGGCTTCAGGTTTTCAGGCGTTGTTTTCTCTTCGTACTATAGGCGATTACGCGTTATTGTCTCTGAATCATAAATACGAGCTCGGAAGCCATCTATCGGTGAAATAGTACGCAAGTTGAAAACTTCGCACCGGACGTTCAACCGGGTGATTCATACTCTACAGTAACGATAATTAGGACATGGGCGAGACACCGGACGAGAGGGAACAGATACTTGCCGAATTACTGGAGTTCTTGGAAGCGGTCGACTCCGCCACTATTACTTCCACTTCGAGTTCGGTGTATAAAGTGCTCGAAGACGAGCAGCGTCGCCATCTCGTACTTTATCTCGCCGAGCAGGAGACCGCGACACCTCTCTCACGGGTGGCGCTGGAGGTCGCGAGCCGCTGTAACGATACGCCGTTCACGAACGTTACGCCCACCGAGCAAGAAGAAACCCGCATTCGTCTCGTCCAGAAGCACCTTCCGCGACTCGCGGATTACGGCGTTCTCTCCTGGTCGTACGGTGACGAGATTGTGAAACCGCTCCCGAGAACTCCCTTTTCCGAAGAGTGAACGGCCTTCGTGTGTTTCGAAGAAGGCTCGTCCGGTGTCCGCCGACGAAACCGGTTAGAGCCTCCACACCCAACGCCAGTCCAGTGCAGGACTCCATCGACTGGCTCCGAAAGCGCCCCTACTACGACGGACAGATCGCTCGCCACGAGACGCTCGCCGGCAACGACGGCGAGTTTCGGGACGTGGCGCTTGAAACGCGCCTCGAATCGGCCCTCCGCGAACGGGGAATCGACCGCCTCTACCGCCATCAGGCAGAGGCGGTCGAAGCGGTGCGGGACGGCGAAAACGTCGTCGTCGCCACGCAGACCGCGAGCGGGAAGAGCCTCGCCTACACTGTGCCCGCCTTCGAGCGCGCGATGGAGCGCGGCGGGCGCACCCTCTACATCGCCCCGCAGAACGCGCTCATCAACGACCAAGAGGAGACGCTGTCGGAACTCGCCCGCGATTTGGGGTTCGGCAGTCGCGTCTCCGTCGCGCAGTACACCGGCCGGCTCGACAAGAACGAAAAGCGCGCCGTGCGCGACCGTCAGCCGACCGTCGTGCTCACCACACCCGACATGCTCCACTACGCCCTCCTTCCCTACGCACACCGCCTCTGGGACTGGTTTTTCACGGGACTGGAGACGGTCGTCGTCGACGAAGTCCACGAGTATCGCGGCGTGTTCGGAAGCCACGTTTCGCTCGTCCTCCGTCGACTCGCCCGCATCTGCGATCGATTCGACGCTTCCCCGCAGTTCGTCTGCTGTTCGGCGACCATCGGCAACCCGGTCGAGCACGCCAGCGCGGTGACCGGCCAGTCCGACTCGTCGTTCCGCCTCGTGGACGAGGACGCGAGCAGGGCCGGGCCGACCCACTGGCTACTCTGGAACCCGCCTGAGTACGAGGACGACCGCTACGGCGGGGCAAAACGACGCAAATCCAACCACGGGGAGACGAAACGACTCTTCGCCGACCTCGTGAGCCGCGACTGCCAGACGCTTGTGTTCACCCGGGCCAGACAGGCCGCAGAACGGTACGCGATGGAGAGCGCGGACGAACTCCGACAGCGCGGTGAGCGCGACCTCGCCTCGAACATCGCGGCGTACCAAGCCGCCCTCAAGAACGACCGGCGGCGGGAACTCGAATCCGGACTCCACTCCGGCGAGATTCGCGGCGCGTGGAGCACGAACGCGCTGGAACTCGGCGTCGACATCGGCGGCCTCGACGCCGTCTTGCTCGACGGCTACCCCGGCACCCGCATGGCCGCGTTCCAGCAGGCCGGACGCGCGGGCCGGGGCACCGACCCCAGTCTCGTCACCCTCGTCGCGGGCGAAGACCAGCTAGACCAATATCTCGTGGCAAACCCGGACGAGTTCTTCGCGGGCGACCCGGAGCGAGCGGTGGTGAACCCCGAGAACGAGGAACTCCTCCCGGCGCACGTCGCGTCGGCGGCCCGCGAGACGTGGCTCTCGCCCGACGATGAAGCGTACTTCGGCGAGGGCTTCCCCGAACTCGTCGCGGAACTCGAATCATGGGGCGAACTCGAACGTCGACAGACGAGCGGCGGAGTCCGGTGGGTGTACGACGGCGACGGAAGCCCGCAGCACGAGATGAGCCTGCGAACCATCGACGAGCGGGAGGTCGACCTACTCGACCGCACTCGCAACGAAGTTATCGCCTCGCTTCCCTTCAGCGACGCCTTGAACGACGTCCACCCAGGAGCCATCTACCACCAGCAGGGTCAGTCCTACGAGGTCGTCGACCTCGACCTGTCGCGGGACGTTGCCGAACTTTCGCCGACGTGGGCCGACTACCACACGAAAACGCTCTACGAGAAGGAGATCACGGTCGAAACCGATCTGCGAGAGAAGACGCTCTCGACCCGCGACGACTGTATCGTCCGGTTCGCCGACGTGACGATGCGAAAGCGAATCACGGGATTCGAACGCCGGGACGCGAAACGCGACGAGACGCTCGGTCGGGAGTCGCTCGACCTGCCGGAACTCGCGCTCCGAACCAAGGCGCTTTACTTCACGATACCGGACGAGTTGGAGCGCGAAGTTCGGGCGATGGACGGCGATTTCGGCGGGGCTATCCACGCCGCGGAACACGGGATGATTTCGCTCTTCCCGCTGGAACTGCTCTGCGACCGGGGCGACATCGGCGGTCTCTCGACCCCGCTCCACCCCCACACCGGAGCGAGCACCATCTTCATCTACGACGGCTATCCCGGCGGGGTCGGGTTGACCCGCGAGGGCTACGAGACGGTCGAATCGCTCATGGGTAACACGCGGAAGATGATCCGCGCCTGCGATTGCGAATCCGGCTGTCCCTCCTGCGTCCAGTCGCCGCACTGCGGGAACGCGAACGACCCGCTCGACAAGACTCTCGCGGCCCACCTCCTCGCGGGGCTCACGGAGTGAGTCGCAACGCTTTTAGGATGGCCTAAAAAAGATTAGGCTGACCTAAACATGGACGAGACCCTCCGGCGAACGCGACGCGAAATCGAGCAGCTGGCCGTCGACGACGGACGATTCTCCGTCGCGTGCGCCGACACCGGCGAGCGCCCGATGCCGATAACCGGCACGCGGTTCGAAACCGACGAGGACGCTCATCGGGCCACCGAACTCGCCTGCAAGTATCGGAACGCCCTCAGAGAGCACGACCCCGACGTGCCGCACTATCGGTTCGTCGTCAACGAGGAATCGCCGCGTCCACTCCAGATGGCGAGCGTCAGGGAGCGAACGTCGGGGATACGGGCGAACGGACTCCCGCAGACCCGGCGCTCGGTCACCATCGCCAGCGACGGTGACGGCGAATGGGTCGAGATGGAAAACGCGCCCATCGTCCACCTCTCGCGGGACGACGGTCCGGTCGGGGACGACGCCGTCTCCCGCCAACTCGACTCGAAGCTCTAGCGGACTTCCGCTCGAAGCTCCGGAATGAGGTCGAACTCCCGGTTCGTATCGCCCAGCATAAGCAGGGCGTAGTAACCCAGATACGACTGCACGGGAACGCGAACGACGGCCAAGGTGAACAGGAGGAGCAGACCGTACACCGCGGCGAGGAGTCCGAACGAAACCAGCGCCGGAACGCCGGGACTCGACAGTATCGCGGCGGGGCCGCCGAACGCGACGAGGAGCAGTCCACCGAGGACGACGAACGGAATCAGGAGGACGAGGCCGACGATTCCGCCGACGAGGGAGACGACGATTCCGCCCGCGATGGTGAGGACGATTCGGAGCAGAACGTACGCGGCGTACTGTTTCCACTGCCCCCGGAGCGTCGGCCAGAACGCCTGCCAACCCGCGATGACGCCGCCGCCTCGGAGCACCATCACCGGAACGACGAAGTTCCTCGTCAAGCCGTCTACCAGCGCGACGACGAGCCCGAGCACGAGCAACACCGGAACGAACAGGAGCAGGGTTCCGAGAGCGATGCTTGGCGACCCGCTGAGCACGGCCGGAACGAATGCGAGAATCACCAGTCCCGCGACCGGGAGGACGAACAGGAGGTAGAGAACGACACGGAAGCCGAACAGACGAAGACCCTGGCCGAGGCGCTCGCTCGCGTACCCCCGGACGTGAACCTCTCGCGTGCGAAGCGACTCGACGAACGCGAACTCCATCACCGAACCGACGAGGATGAACAGTAGCCAGAGCAGTATCGCCACCGCGACGATAGCGAGGACGACGGCGATGACGGTGTCCATCGAAACCGGAATATCCGGGGTCAGACCGTCCGGTTCGCCCGTAAATTGGAAATTCCCTCCTCCCGTCGGCGGTGACGCGCTCGCACCGCCGAGGAAGAAGACGACGATGGCGAGTTTCAGCCACGTCCGAACTTCGACGGGGAGCAGAAGGGCTTTCGTGGTCTCGATGGCGTCGTCCAGGGCTTCGACGGCGTACCACGGCATACCGGACGGTTTGGCGTCTTGATATTTAAAGTGTCGTGCGAAATTCGACGTGTCAGCGACGGGAGTCGAGTCAGTTCTCCGTTGCGTCTTCGATTCGCGCGTCGATGAACTGGCTAAGGATCGCCGCGAAACCGGTCTACGAGCTCCAGATGGCCGTCTCGCCGCCGAGTACGCTGATGAGGACGGTGTCGTCGTCGACGACCAACACGCGACCGGCGCAGTTTTCCGGTGGTTCGTCGGGTAGGCTGACTATCGGTTGTTCGTCGAATCGCTCACGGATGGCCGGATCGTCGGCGACGACGAGCACGTCCACGCCCGCCTCGGCGCGTTCTCGCAAGGCGTCCGCAATCGTCTCGGGAAACAGCGAGGCGTCGTGAACGCCGAAGATGATTCGCGATTCGGCTTCCTCGACCAACTGCTCGACACGCTGCCGACGGCGTTGCGCCCGTCGACCGTCCACACGTCTTCGCGCTCCTCGTCACCCTCCACGAACTCGTTCTTCGCGGTTTCGAGGTAGTCGAATGCCCGCTCTTGCCTGCGTTCGAATCGGTCTCGGAGGTGGGATTTCGCGGCGTCCAAACTCACGGGGTGATACTGGAGCGGCTTCGACTGCTGGACTTCCACGAGGCCGCGCTGCTGTAAGTTCTCGGCGGCACCGTACACCTGTGAGCGCGGTACGTCGGTGACGCCGTGGATGTCTCTCGCCGTCCCAGTTCCCAACTTCTGGAGCGCGACGAACACTTTCGCTTCGTAGTTCGACAGGCCAAGACTTTCGAGCGCGTCGATGGCGTCGTCCTCGTTCATCTCAGTCCTCTCCAGTCGCGGAGGCCGTCGATTTGGTTTCCATGGCTCCGTGGGCGCCCGGCCGGAAATAGCGCGTCCAGACGACGAGCAGACTCGGGAGTACCAACACGCTGGCGAGGAAGGCGTAGATGATGGTCAGCCCCGTGATGATGCCGAACTGCTGGAGGGCGGGGAGGATGGCGAAGACGAGCACGCCGAAGCCGCCCACGGTGGTCGCCGCGCTCCCGAGCAGCGCGCCGCCGGTTCCGGTGAGGCTGACGTGCATCGCTTCCCATGCCGACCCGCGTCGTTCTGAGTTCGACGTTGTACCGCTCGGAGAGGTGGATGCTGTACGCGACGCCCAGCCCGACGGTCAGGCTTGTGATCATGCCCGTCAGGACGTTGAACGGCATGCCGAGCAGGTACATCGTGCCGGGAATCCACGTCACGCTGAACAGGACGGGAAGCAGCGTCACCGCCCCGAGGGTCGCGCTGCCCTCCGTGATCCGGTAGACGAGCATCAGAAACGCGAACACGGCGACCATCGTGAGGACGAGACTTTGGATGACCGTGTCGAGCAGCTGTTTCTATACGATCTCGAAGACGATGGACTGTCCCATCGCGGTCGCTTCGAGGCCGTCGAAGCCGTCGGCCACGTCGCGCATCTGCTCGGTGACGGCGGTGCTCGATGCGCCTCCGTTCACCGAAATCGTCATCCGGAGCACGCGGTACTCGCCGTCTTCGCGGTGAACGACGCCCGCGGCTTGGTCGGGTGCGATGGTGTACAGTTCGTCGTACACCTTCTTCAGGTTCCTGTCGGGAACGCCGTTTCCGTCGGTGTCCGCGGCGACGAAGGTTTGGTTAAATGATTTGTTCTGAGCGGCGACTTGCTCCATCACCGAGAGCGGACTCGAAATCTCGGGTTCGCCGTTCGAAAGGACGAGGTTGGCTTTCTGCTGCGTCGTTGCCCGCTGCACAGACGACGAGCATACCGTTGCGGCGCGCGTACGCCATCGTCTTGTTCAGGACGCCGTCGTAAAACTGCCCGAAACCGTCCTCGTTGCGCGGAACGGGGTACGCGTCGAGGCTGAGGTTCGCAACGTCCGAACCAATTTCGACGCTGTAGACGATGGCGGCGAGGATGTCGCCCCACGACGCATCGCCCGTGGCGGAGAAGACGCGCCACGCGACGAAATCCGTGCCAGGCGCGGAACCGACGACACCTTCCTCGTTCTGGCCGTTCGACGCGACGATACCGCTCACGTGCGTGCCATGGTAGTCCGCGTCGGTGAAGTCGCCACCGTCGTTGGTGAAGTTGCGCGACAGGTCAGTGTTCACCGTATGCGTAAGGTCGGGGTGATTCGGGTCGACGCCCGTGTCGATGACCGAGACGCGAGTACCCTCACCGCGCGTAATTTCATGTGCCTCAGGGATGTCCTGTTCCTGTTTGTCCCACTAGAGCGCGTAGAATGGTTCGTCGGTCGCCAACTGCGCCTGCGTAATCGGCGACTGCGTGATAGGCAGGTCGAGCGAGTACATCACGTCCGAGGCGTAGTCGCTGCCGAACGACTGGATGGTGGATTCGCTTCCGCGGACGACCGACAGGTCGATGGCGATGAGGTCGTGAACGACTTCGACGCCACTCGCGTCGAGGTCGGATGCAGATACCTTGTTCGACTTGACGAGGAATCGTTCCGTCGATTCCGCCGCTGTAACCGTACTGCCGACCGCAATGCCACCCAGTGCTGTACCGCTGGTCTTCAGTAATGACCGCATTGTTTGTTGCGACACAACACGGAGCATTAGTTCTGTCAGTATAACTTTCCTCATTGAAAATTCTGGGATATTTATGAATGGATAGATGCACAAACTGTTCTGCTCCGCTCGGCTATTTCATGGCAATCCTCCTTCGAAATATTCCGTCGGTTTTCGACGACCCCATCAGAGTTAGGACGGTTACCGGTGAAGGGACGCTTGATGGTCGAAGTTCTCACCCTCTTTCGCCTCATCGGCGGTGCGTTCCTCTTGCTGATGAACGCCTACTTCGTTGTCATCGAGTTCGCTATGACGCGGGTGAGACAGTTCAACGAGGACGAATTCGGCGACTCGACCGGGCTTCGACGCGCGTGGGAGATGACCGACCGCCTCGAGATATATCTCTCGGGCTGTCAGGTCGGTATCACCATCGCCAGCGTCGGACTCGGCGTCGTGGCCGAACCCGCCGTCGCGCACGTCTTCGCGCCGGTCGTGAGAGTCGTCGGGCTCGGCACGGGGTCGACACACGCGCTGTCGGCGATTCTCGCGCTCGCGCTCATCAACCTCTTGCACGTCATCGTCGGCGAGCAGGCCCCGACGTATCTCGGTATCGAGCGAACGAAGTTCGTCGCCCGGTACGGTTCCGGTCTGCTCTACTGGTGGACGAAACTCATGGCCCCCGTCATCGTCGTCGCCGATAAAACCGCCAAATGGTTACTCGGCCTGTTCGGCGTTGAGATCACGCGCTCGTGGACGGCGAGCGAAGAAGGCGGGCAAGAGGTCGTCAGCAGGGCCGACCTCCACCGCCAGATGGGTGACGTACTCAGTCGGGTGGACGACCTCTCGCGGGAACGCGAAGAGGAGATTCTGGCCGCCCTCCAGATCGAGATGCTTCCCGTCCGCGACATCATGGTTTCCCGCGACGACATCGTCGCACTCTCGACCGCCGCCCCTTTTGAGGAGAATCTGGAACGGATGAGATCGAACCCGCTCGTCCGGTATCCGGTCATCGGCGAGTCGTTCGACGAGTATCGCGGAATCGTGTACGCGCCGACCGTCGTCAAATACTACGACGCGCTCGAATCGGGGGACGTCTCGCTCGTCGACATCGCGCACGAGCCGATGACGATCGCCGCGGAAACCAGCGTTAGCGACGTCATCGACCTCTTTCAGGCCCAAAATCAGGAACTCGCGCTGGTGCTCGATGGAAGCGAGGTGGTCGGACTGGTGACCGCGACCGATGCGTTCGAAGCCGTCCTCGGAGATTTAGAAGACCCGATAGACAGGGAGCTCTCCGTCTAATCGTCGTAGAACTCGCGCGCCTCTTCGCGGGTCATCGTCTTCCACTCGCCGTCGTCGGTTCGAACCTGCACGCACCCATCCGGCACGTCCGTCTCGACCGCTTCGACGTGTTCCCGCAGGATGTGCGTCTCGTACTGTTTCCACGCGGCCCGCTCAGAGGGAGCGATGGCGATCCAGCCGCAGCCGCTCTGACTACACCGTATCATTGAGTATCGGTCACACGCTACGACCGATATAAAGGTTGAGAAACGCCGTCACAAACATCAGAGATGCAGACAAAGGCGAGAGACCGAGCTATCCGGTGATGACCCGCGATGAGAGCTCCGCGATCGTTCCTTCCACCTCGTACGCCGGCGTCTGGACGGTGATGACGCTGTCGGGCGTCACGTCGTGAAACTTGATGTGCATCGAGTACGAACCGTCGTTCAGAATGTCGGTCGCTTCTTTCTGTCCCGTCTCGAAGTGGCGTGCCCACGCCGTCTCGCCGACGAAGGCGGGGTCGGCGAATCCGTCGATGACGTACGCCGTCGGGTTGTACGACGTGTTCTGACCTTTGATGGGGTATCCCTTCTCGTGCCACGCCCAGAACCCCTCGTCGATGACGTACACCTTCTCGTACCCGTTCTTCAACAGTTGGGCCGCGCGCATCGAGGAGAGATGGTGTGGACAGCCACAGTAGCAGACGATGCGCTGGTCTTTCGGCCACGAAGAGATCGGGTCGTTTTTCGACTGGCCATTCGGTGCGGGACTGAGCACCGCGCCGCGGATGTGGGACATCTCGTACTGCTTTTGCCCGCGGGCGTCCGCAAATTTAGCCTTGTCCTGCTTGTACCATTTGTGGGTGACGGAGAGAGGGGCAAGCGGGACTTGTTCCCCGTTTTGTTTTTTTGTCTCGAACCCTTCCTCGGATTTCGAACCCGACCCTCCACCGAAGCCGAGACAGCCACTCAATCCCGCGACCGACACCGCACCCGCCGCGAGAAACGTTCGTCGGTTCATTGCTAGGCGTTCATAGTGACCAGCCCGCTATCAACCTTATTATGCTGTTTACACGGCCACGTTCGGTGATAAATTCCCCGTATGGTTCTATCCCTGTCAGTTAATCGTCGGTGACGGCGGGTTTTCGGGTCAGTTCGACCACCGAATCGGTCCACGTTCCGCGGAGGAACCACGCGGCCGCGACGGTGGCGGTCAACACGTTCGAGAGCGCCACGCCGTACCAGATACCCGTCGCACCCATGCCCTGCCACTCGATGAGCGCGTAGGCGGAGGGAAGTCGGAACACCCACAACGAGAGTATGGAGAGTACCATCGCCACTCGAGTGCTCCCGCTTCTGCGGAAGCCGCCGGAGACGATGCGGAACACGCCGATACCGAAGAACGTCGGGCCGACGATTCGGAGATAATCGCCGCCGATTTTGACCACTCGCGCCGCACCTTCGCCGGTGATGAAGATACTCGTTATCGGCTCGGCGAAGAGATACGCGACCGCACCGACGACGGCGAGAACGGCCGTGATGAGGCCGGTTGCGAGGTAGACGGCCCGCTTCGCGCGTTCGGTTTTCTCAGCGCCGATGTTCTGGCTGACCACCGTCTCGGTACCCTGCGCGAGCCCCAGCGCGGGGAGGAACACGAGCGAGGTGAGGCGATTGCCGATGCCGAACGCCGCGACCGCGTCGGTTCCGGCCAGTGCGAAGAGGGCGGTCAGCGCCGTGATTCCGAGCGCGCGAGTGCTCTGTTCGACGCTCATGGGTGCGCCGATCGCCACGATTCTGCGAACCGATTCGGCGCGCAGTCGCAGGTCGTCGAGCGAAAGGTGGATGCCGACTCGGCCCGAAAAGAGCAGGGTGAAGCCGACCGCCGCGCCGATACCGCGGGAGATGACCGTGGCTATCGCCGCTCCCTGTACGCCGAACCCGGCGAATCCCGTCGCTTGGTACAGCGACGATTGGAGGCCCATCAGACCGAGATACTCGAAGACGGGATTCGCCTGAAATCCGAGGGTGAGGAAGGGGTCGAGCAGGACGTTGATGACCACGCCGAACAGCATGAGGAACATCGGCGTCGTCGTGTCGCCCCAGCCGCGCAGGAGCGCCTGAAAGATGAAGAAGCCGAACATGAAGAACACGCCGAGGAAGATGGTACGCGTGTACTCCACCGAGTACGCGTGAACCTGCGTGCCGGGCGTCGTCCCGATGAGCGATAGCATCTGCGGCACAAACACCCATTCAAACACCGAGAAGGCCATCGCCACGACCGTGACGAACGCGATGGTTTGGCCCGCGATGTGGTCGACCCGGTCGTGGTTGCCCGCACCTTTGTTCTGTGCGACGAGCACGGTTCCGGCGACCGTGAACCCGCCGCCGACCGAAATCATGAGGGAGACGAGCGGCCACGAGAAGGAGAGGGCGCTCACTGCGTGCTATCCGAGGCGACCCACCCAGAACGTGTCCGCGAGGTTGTAGGTGACCTGCATCAACTGCGAGAGGACGATGGGTAACGAGTGCACGAGCAGCGGCTTCAGCAGTTCTCCCTCCGTCAGGTTCACCTCGAAATCGCGCGTGCTCACGCCGTCTCCTCCCAGCCGAGATAGCGCGCGAACAGGTCGTCGATGGCGCCGTCCGCGTCATTCACGCCGAGCGTGGCGCGTCGGATTCGAACGCCGTCGCCGGTCGCCAGCAGAACGGTCACCGTCTCGTCCGAGTCGGTCGAATCGAACTGGCTCGCTTCGACGCCGTCGCGCACGATGTCGGCGACGAGGTCGTGGAGGTAGCGGTCGTTACGTCGTAGTTGCTTGCGGTAGTCGTCGCTGTACGGCGCTTGCGCCCGGAGTTCGAGGAGCGCGACGTGGAAATCACGTTTCTCGTCGTCCGACGGCCCCGACAGGAAGAGGTCGAACAACTCCCGCAGTCGCTCCGCCGGGTCGTCGTTTTCGATGGTCTCTACGTGTTCGCGGAGATTCTCAAGGAGATAGTCAAGGAAGGCGACGAAGAGGTCTTCTTTCGTCTCGTAGTGGTAGTGGATGAGCAACTTGCTCTTCTCGAACTCGGCCGCGATATCCTGCATCGTCAGGTCGGCGTACCCGTGCTCGCAGAGCGCGCAGTACGTCGCGCGCATGATGGATTCACGGGTGTCCGACGCGTCGGTTAGCTGGTTCATTAACTGACCAGTCAGTCAGAACGGCGTAAGTAGGTTCTGTTTTCGGAAGCCGGGGAAAATCGTATCGGTCGTAGCGACGACCGCGCCCCGACCGACGCCCGCGGCGAACCGCTCGTTCCGTCCGATAGGAGCGCGTCGTGCGATTGAGTAACGAGAATCGTAAGCGAGTCACTACCGTACCAACCGTTCCCATAAATTTTTACTCGAAAGTGAGTAAGACTTATTAATCACCGTCTCCTACCACGAGTTGATGAATGAAACAGCCTTCCAGCAAACGATTACAGTCGAGGTAGAGAGATAATGTGGCAAGATATCGTGTTCCTCTGCGGCAGCGTCTTCTCCCTCCTCGTCCTCGTGCCGACCCTGCGAGATTCGATGGCGAACATCCCGCTCGGAACCTCTCTCCCGTCCGCCACCATCGGCATCGTCTACGGAACCGCGTTCTTCACTCTCGGGATGAGCCTCTCCGCCGCCGGGTCGTTCCTCACGGGGGTCATGTGGAGCCTCATCGCTATCCTTCGCTCGCCGAACCCGTTCGACGGTTTCGCCGAATCCGAAGTCGAGACGCAGTCGCCCCAGTACTCCGGAGCGCAACACGCGGACTGAACGGTTCTCGCGAAACGTTATCGCATCGGTTTTTCTCCCGATTGCGGAAACAATACTTCCTCTTTTTTTGCGACGTGGTCTCGAAAGAGCGACGAAAAGACGCGAGAAAACCGCGGATAGAAGCGTCCGCGGCGAGGTTCACTGGGGGGACTCGAACGCCGCGGTGTCCACCGGGATCGGTTCGGGGCCGAGCGCGAACGTCTCCCACGTCCACCGGAACGACGCGGTTTTCGGAAGCACCTCGAACAGCATCCTCGCCAGCGGACCCCCGACCCACGCCGGAATGGAATCGCGGTGGGGGACGTACCACGACAGCACCCGTTCTCCCCGTCGCTGGAGGTGCAGGACTTCTTCTACTGCGGGACGTCGCTGCGATTCGAACCGACCGAGTTGCTCGTTCGGAAGCGTGTCGTCCGCCGCCTCCAGCGCAGTCACGATGATCGAATAGGCGACCACCGCGTCTTGGATGGCGAGACCGTTGCCCTGTCCGCCGACCGGCGAAGCGACGTGTGCGGCGTCGCCGAGCAGGAGGAGGCCGTCTTTCGTCCACGTCTCGCTCCGCCCGGGTTCGATGCGGAGGAGCGAGCACTGGTCGAAGCTCCGGAGGTGACGGGCGATGGTCGAATCGACCGCCGCGACCCGTTTCCGAAGGGCGTCGATTCCTCGCTCTCGAATCGCCGGATACGTTCCCTTCTCGACGAACCATCCGGCCTGCGCGTCCTCAGCGCCGAGTCCGAAGTAGAGTAAGATACCCTCGCTCTCGATGCGTCCTTGCGCGGCGGTGCCGACCGCGTCCGCCGGCAGTTTGAACCACAACAGTTCCACGTCGGAGTCGAACAGTCCAGGATTGATTCCGGCGGCCTTCCGAACCGCGGAGTATCGCCCGTCCGCGCCGACGACGAGGCGGCTCCGGAGCTCGAGTTCCTCGTCGCGTTCGCGGTCGGTCGCGGTCGTCGCGGGACGAAATTCGAAGTCGTCGAACTCGTTCGCGCGGTCGACGAACAGTCGAAGCAGCGGCGGCTGTTCCATCAGCAGGCCGTAGTCGTAGGACACGGGGAGCGTCGAGAGGTCGATGACGTCGTATGAGCGTTCGAACACCGTCACGACGGGGCGTCGAATCTCGTCGTGGTCGAGCGCCAGCACGTCGCTCAGCACGCCCATCCCCTCGAACAACCGGAGCACGAGCGGTTGGAAGAAGTATCCTCGGAACTCGCGATCGAGGTCGGCGTGGCGCTTCAGCAAGACCGTCTCGACGCCGCTTCGAGCGAGGAGATAGCTCAACACGCACCCGCCCGGCCCGGCTCCGACGACCACGACGTCCGGGCCGGCGGTTGCGGTGTCCTCCTTGTCGGTCACGACGCGCTCGTCCGCGGACACATTACTCCCCGTCGACCTCCGACTCACCTACCAGCGCGTCCACATCGGCGTGGTCGTGGAGGAGTTCTCGCATCCGCTCGACCGTCTCCTCGTCTCGGGTTCGACCGCTGTGAACTACATCCTCGGCGCGTTCGATGGTCGTCAGGGTGTCCCCCTGCACAAGCAGGATGGGGACGCCCTTCTCCTCCGCCTTGCCGATGACGGCTCCCGGCGGGCGGAACCCGCCGGTCAGCACGAGGCACTTCACGCCGGGCGCTTCCAGCGCGACGGTGTGCAGGTCGGGGCGGTCGCCCCCGGTGACGAGCGCGGCGTCTTTCGTCCGGCGGAGGTGGCGCAGCGCCTTATCGCCGCTCATCGCGCCGACGACGAATCGCTCCACGAAGGCGTCGGTGTCGGCCCCGGTGAGTAAATCGGCGTTGAGTTCCTCCGCGAGGTCGCCCACCGTAACGCCCGCGAGGTCTCGCTGGTGCGGAACGACGCCGAGGACTGGAACGTCGCGCCCTTCGAGGAAGGGAACCACGTCGGTTTCGAGCGGGTCGAAGTTCGCGTTCGCCACGGCGTTGAACAGGACGCCTTCGAGTCGGTCACCCACGTCGCCGACGGCGGCGAGAAGGTCGTCCACGTCGCTTCCCCGCTCGTAGTGCGAGAGGAGAAGCACGTCGGCGTCGAGCAGGTCGGCGACCTCCGGGTCGGTGAGGTTCACGATGCCGCCCGTCGTGAGTTTACCGCCGCCTTCCACGACCATCAGGTCGGTGCTCTCGGCAAGCGACTCGAAGCTCGTTCGAACCTGCTCGCGGAGTTCTTCGGGCTCCGCGCGACCGCGGATGGCCTGCTCGATGAAAGTCGGCGAGTAAACGACGGGTTCGAGTTCGTGCATCTCCGCGTCCAATCCGAGCAGTTCGCGGGCCAGCATGGGGTCTTCGTCCAAGGTCTTACCCACGTTGCTCTGGAGGCGGGTTCCCTTCGGTTTCATGTAGCCCACCGACAGCCCGCGCTCCTGTGCGAGCCGCGCCAGCGCGAGAGCGACGGCGGTCTTACCTGTGCTTTCTTCGGTTGCGGTGACGAGTATCGTGTTCATAGTTCGTCCGTGTCCACGGTCAGTCTGATGTCGATGGCGCGCACGCCGTCGGGCGTGGCGACGAGGGGGTTCACGTCCAGTTCGAGGATGGCGGGGAAGTCGGTCACGAGTTGCGAGAGGCGCTGGATGCTCTCGACCACGCCCTCCACGTCGGCGGGGTCGCGGCCCCTCGCGCCGCGAAGCAGGGGCGCGGCTTCGATTTCGTCTATCATCTCGCGGGCTTCGCGCTCGCTCACGGGCGCGACCCGGAAGGTGGTGTCCTCGAGGATTTCCACGAAGATGCCGCCGAGTCCGAACAGCAGGAGCGGACCGAACTGCGGGTCGCGGTTCATTCCGATGATGGTCTCGGTGCCCGAATCGAGGTCGACCATCGCCTGTACCTGCACGCCGAGGATGGTCGCGTCGGGCTGGTAGTTGCGCGCTCGCGTCACCAGGTCTTCGTAGGCGTCGTACACGTCCTCGTTCGAGACGCCGACTCGCACCCCCCCGATGTCGGATTTGTGCAGGATATCGGGGCTGACTATCTTCATCACTACCTCCCCGTCGATGTTCTGTGCGGCGGCCACGGCGTCCTCCGGCGCGTCGACGATAACTCCGTCGGGCGTCGGGATTCCGTAGGCGTCGAGGAGCTCCATCGCTTCCACGCCGAGGCGGTTGTCGCCGCGGTCTTTCGCCCGCGAGAGTATCTCTCGTGCGCGCTCCCTGTCCACGTCGAACGTCGTCGGCTCCTCGTACTCGCGCCGACTGATGTCACGGTACGAGACGAGCGCGTCGAGGCTCCGCACCGCCCGCGCAGGGTCGAAGTAGTTCGGAATGCCACCCTCGCGCAACGCGTCTTTCGCTTTTTCGGTGCGTTCCCCGCCCATCAGGGTCGCCGCGACCGGTTTGTCGTGTTTCGCCTGTAGCTCGACGATCGCCTCCGCGAGGTCGGGGTAGTCGATGACCGCGGTCGGGGCAGAGAGCACCACCGCCGCGCCGACGTTCTCGTCGGCCAGCGCGAGGTCGATGGCCCTGTGGAACCGGTCGATGTCGGCGTCCCCGATGGCGTCGATGGGGTTGTAGATGTTCGCCTCCTCCGGCATCGCCTCCGAGAGCGCGTCGTGAGTCTCTTTCGAGAACGACGCTAGCGAAAGGTTCGAATCGCCCACGGCGTCGGTAGTCATCACGCCCGGCCCGCCCGCGTTCGTGACGATAGCTACCTCGTCCCGCTCGGGTAGGGGTTGCCCCGCCAGAATCTGGGCGAAGTCGAACAGTTCTTGGACGTTCTCGACGCGCAGGACGCCCGCCTGCCGGAGGCCCGCTTCGTAGGCGCGGTCGCTGCCTGCCAGCGTCCCGGTGTGCGAGGAGACGGCCTGCGCCCCCGCCTCGGTTCGTCCGGATTTCACCATCACGATAGGCGTGTCGTCGGTCGCGTCGCGGGCCGCCGAGATGAACACCTCGCCGTCCTCGATGCCTTCGAGGTAGGCGAGAATAACGTCGGTGTCGGGGTCATCGCCCCACGCTCTGACGAAATCCGTCTCGTCCAGCACGGCCTTGTTTCCGAGCGACACCACGTCCTTGAAGCCCAGCCCTTCGTCGTTGGCCCAGTCGAGCACCGCGGTGATGAACGCCCCCGACTGACTCATGAACGACATCGATCCCGGCAGGGCGTTATCCGGGCCGAAGGTCGCGTTCATGTCGACGGGCGTGCTCATCACCCCGAGACTGTTCGGGCCGACGAGGTTCAGGTCGTACTCGGCCGCGACTTCCTGCAATTCCTTCTCTCGCTCCGCTCCTTCGCGTCCCGTTTCGCCGAACCCGGCAGTGATGACGACGACGTTCTGCACGCCCGCCTCGCCCGCGTCGCGCACCACGTCGACGGTGACGTTGGGCGGCACGACGACCACCGCGAGGTCGACGTCCGGGGCGGAGGCGAGGTCGGGGTAGCACTTCAGGCCGAATACCTCGTCGTAGTTCGGGTTCACGGGCACCGTCTCGCCGTCGAAGTCGTCGCGCAGGTTCGTCACGATGGCGCGACCGATTGAGCCTTCGCTCTCGGTCGCTCCGACGACTGCGACTCGTGACGGCGCGAAGATATCGGAGAGTACGCGGTTACCCATCGTTCGGAAATCGGTCAGCGCGGGATTAAAAGTAGTGCCCGTCTCGCGTACCGCGAGAATTAGCCATCGCGGTCGTGCGCCCGTCGAACCGCGCGTTCGAGGGCGTCTCGGTCGGATGCGTAGTGGAGGTGCGTCCCGCAGTCGCAGTCGGATGCCCCGATTCCCGAAACCGACCGAACTTCGTCGCTGAGGTTCCGGGCAACTGCACATTCCACGTCTTCGTCCGGTGTTCGCACGTCTCCCGCGAGTCGGGCGTCGGGATGGCCGAGCAAGTAATCGACGTGCCAGTGGCGGGCGTCGTTTTCTCCGGAGGCGACTCGTGCGTGGCGGTCGACGCGCGAGAAGCCACCCTGTCCGAAGGCGCTGCCGGTGTAGGCGTACCTGCCCGAATCGAGTTCCATCGCGCCTTTCGCGCCGAACTCGATCGTCGCGGGACGGACGAGTTCGACCAGCAGGGTGTAGGTTCCTTTCACAGATGCGAGAGAGCCAGACCGCTCGCAACCGCGAGCATGATGACGTCGTTCAACAGCACCGACTGCTTGTGGTACTTGGCGAATCTCTTGTCGTCCGGCTCCCCCATCTTCGGGACGAGTCTTGCATTGGCGTAGATGGTGGCGGCGAGCGCGACCAGTACGAGCGGTCCAATCGTGAGCGCGGCGACCGAATCCAGCGCGTTCTCACTCCCGGCGATTATCGCGGCAAAAACCGCGGTAAAGCCGAGTACCTCGCCGAACTCGTAGTATTTCGGGAAGATGGCGTTGACCACCTCCCCCGCGTCGTCGTCGAGCACGTCGAACGTCGTCGGCGCGCCGATGAATGAGAATAAGATCGTGCTTCCGAGCCACATTCCGAGACTCGCGTCCAAGACCAACAACAAGCCCGTTTCGAAGAGACTCATGGCGGAAGGTGTGAACTGTAGTAAAATCGAAGTTTCGATTACTCTCATTCGCTCACGTCGGCGACGGTCGCGCCCGAGAACTCCCGCAGTTTTTCGGGCGCGATCGGAAACACGGCCTCGGGCGTCCCCGCCGCACCCCACACCGTCTCGAACTCCGCGAGCGTCTCGTCCAGATAAACGGGCAGTTCGGCGTCGTGGCAGAAGGGCGGCACGCCGCCGATGGACCAGCCGACCGTGTTCCGAATCTCGGCGGCGTCGGCCATCCCGACCTCGCTTTCCGGTACGTCTTCGGCGTCGGCGAGTTTCGCCTCGCTCACTCGGTTAGCCCCGCTGGTGACGACGACCGCGAGGTCGTCGCCGACGCGGAAGACGAGGCTGCTGGCGATCTGTGCCACCTCGCATCCGATGGCGTCGGCGGCGTCGGCGGCGGTTTTCGTTCCCTCCGGGAACTCGTGAACGTCCACGTCGAAACCGTACTCCGCGTCGGCGCGCTCGCCGAACTCTCGCGCTCGCTGGTGCATGACGGTATCTCTTTCTGGGGCGATAAATCGGTGGCGGTGCCGTCTTCGTTTGCAGGCGACGACTCGGCGATTACGCCTCGTCGTTCGAATCGGCGGGGGAGCCGACGTGGAAGCTATCAACCGTGGCGGCGAGCGATTCCGCTTGTCGTGCAAGCGATTCGGCGCTTCGGGATACTTCGCTGAGCGAGGCGGTCTGTTCTTCTGTCGCGGCCGCCACCTCCTCCGCCTCCGCGGCGGTCTCCTCGCTGATCCGCGTCACTTCGTCCATCACGGCGACCACTTCCTCCGTGGTCGCGGCTTGGTCGTATGTCACGTCGTTTATCTCGCTGACGCCGATGCTCGTCTCCTCGACGTTGTTCACGATCTCCCGAAGCGATTCTTGGGCCTTGTGAACCATTTCGGTACCGTCTGAGATGGCGTCGCGCGTCTTCCGGATATCGTCGGCGGTCAGTTCCGCGTGTTCCCTGACGGTGTCGATGCGGCATTCGATGTCGCCGACCGCTTCTTTCGTCTCGTTCGCCGCGCCCGCCGACGCGAGCGCCGGGTGCGTGCTGGACGGACTGACCGCGATGATGCCCTCGCTGGCGAGTCTCTCGGAGAGCGCGAGCGAGATGTCGCTGACGATCGGCCCGGCGAATCCGATGACCCCCGCGTCGACGAGGGAGTCGAAGGCCTTCTTCGCCTTTTTGAGGTCGAGTTCGCTGTCCTCGACCGTGAGTTCGATGGTTCGCCGAGCGGCCCGCCCGCGCGATTGATGTCGGCGACCGCTTGTTCGACCGCGTGACGGTGGTGTTTCGCAACGGTTCCGAGGAATCTCGATGCCGAGAGCGGCAACAGCGCGCCGAATTGGATCGGCGACTGGTTCAGCTTCCCACCGAGACAGCCGGACAGCGTACCGACCGCCGGAAGTCCCCCGGTCAGACGCAGATAATCCGCCTCGATATATCAAGAGTCATTCAAAGCCATGGATAGTCGAGTTACGAATAGTTCTTTCGGTTAACAGTTATTAAATTTGATAATTTCCGGGTTCAGTGTCGTCTATTTGTACGTCGTGGTTTCAGCTGCCGGCGATTTTGAGCTACTGCCGATCGAGGCGATCGTTTCGGCGGGAATTCATCTCGTCCCGTTCTTCGATTCGAGACTCGTACTTCGCCATCGCCTCGTCCAGGGCCGCACCGGCGTCGATATCCAACGATTCAGCAAGCGACAGGAGCGAAAAGAGCGCATCTTCCAACTCGTTCGAGTTGACCGAAATCGCGTCGCGTTTTGCACCGTAGGCGGTCGATTCGTTCGCATCTTTCGCCAGTTCGCCGACCTCCGACGCGAGGTCGAGCAGTCGGTATGCGGGTGGCGCGTCTAGCTCGTTCTCGGCGAAAACCGTGCGACGGTCTGTTGCTCTTTCATGGTTGTTTCATTTCGGGCCGGGAATTTAGACCCCGCGAGTCGAAGTCGGGGTGATGGAACTCGAAGTGAGAACCGCCGAGCGCGTGGACATCGTCAACATCACCGACCGAGTGGCGGAGTGCGTCGCCGACTCCGCCGACGCCGACACCTGCACCGTCTTCGTGCCGCATACGACCGCCGGGGTGGTCGTCAACGAGAACGAACACCGTCTGCTCACCGACCTCGAAAACGCGCTGTCGCGTCTGATTCCGGAGGCCGACGACTATCAACACGACCGAATGGACGACAACGCGGACGCACATCTCCGGTCGGCGTTGCTCGGTGAGCACGCGACGATTCCCGTCGAGGACGGCGAACTCCAACTCGGAACGTGGCAGTCGATACTGTTCGTGGAGTGCGACGGACCGCGGACGCGCCGGGTGGTCGTCTGCTAAACGAACCGTTCTCCGCAGTTTCGACACTCGACTTTCTTCTTCCCCGTCGCGGTTCGCTCGACCGTCAGCGAACCGCCGGAGTTGCACTGCGGGCAGACGCTCTTCCCCGTCTCCGTGGCCTGCTGCTGTGCCATCCACCGTAGGTTCCTCTCGGCGGTGCGGAGTCGTACCTTCGTCACTTCGAGTTCGTCCCGAAGCGATTCGATCTCCGACTTGTTGCTTCCGGCAGGCGCGTCGTCGGTCGTCGAGTCGTTGGTGGACGATTCTGTCGTGGTCTCCGAATCATCTGCCGTCATTGGAATCCCAAATGCGATGTGCTATCGCTACGCACGCTAGGAATGAACAAAAGGTTGTGGGTGTATATTTTTCGGGTTAGTTGATTCCCTATCGCAAAGGCCGAAGTTTCGTAGCGAATACGCCGACCGTCGTCGATAGTTTTTATTCCCTATCAAGTCACAAAACCCGATTCGTCCGAACCGCGTCAGTCGGCCCGCGAGGAGTCGGTGCCGCGACCGGAGCCGAATCGCTCGAAGGCGCTCTGGAACTCGCTTTCGTCCTCGGTGATGGCCTCCCACGCTTCGAGACCACGCTCTTCTCGCGTTCCTTCGACCGTGTTGTCGAGGACGAACGCGACGATGCCGCCGACCGCCATGCCGGTTCCGAGGATGACGTAGAGGGTGTTGGAGACGAGGTCGGTGCCGAGCACCGGGCCGAGCACCGCGACCCCCTCCATGCCCGCCTGGAACACTTCGGCACCGCTCCGCTCCACTCCGACGCCGAGTTGGCCGATGTAAGCCGGGATGGCGAGACCGGCGAAAAGGGCGAGGCCGACGATGAATAGGTTGCGCGAGGAGTCCATATCGACGTACTTCAGGTTCGATAGGCCGACCGCGGCTATCTGTCCGAACATGGCGATGAACAGTCCGCCGACGATGGGTGCCGGGATGGTCGCCACGAGTTGGCCGAAGTAGCCGACGAAGCCAACGACGAGCATGACGACCGCGCCGATCTGGACGACGTAGCGCGAGGCGACGCCCGTCAGACCGATAGCCCCGATGTTCTCGGAGTAGGAGGTCGAGCCGTTGCCGGTGCCCATCATTCCGGCGAAGACGCTCGCGAGGCCCTCCATCCCGATTCCGTGGTCGATCCGCCTCCTGCTCGGCGCGCCGACGCCGGAGAGGCGAGCGACGGCGTGGTAGTCGCCGAAGCTCTCGACCATCGAGGCGACGACGCCCGCGAACATCCCGATGATGTAGGGGAGCGTGAACTGGGGTATCCCCCACTGGAGGGGCATCACGGGCTGGATGAGGTCGGCTCGCACGACCTGTCCGTAGTTCACGTAGCCCGGCGAGGCCGGGGCGTAGAACCCCGTCCACGACAACACGAACGCGATAAACCACGCCGAGACGACGCCGAGCAAGACGGGGAACAGTCGAAACGCGCGGCGCTTGTTGAGGTACTGGGAGAAGAGGACGATGAGGCCGAGGGTGAGACCGAGGAGCCACCAGTCCTGCTGTGCTCCGGGTACGCTGGCGTTCACGTCGGTGATCTGGGGGACGCCGAACAACGACAGCCCGATGAGCGCGATGGTCGGCGCGATGACCACTGGCGAGAGGTACTTCTTCAGCCGTCCCATCAGCCCGAGATAGCCGACGATCACTTCGACGGCGCAAGCCGCGATGACCGCCCCTTGCAGTTCGAGCAGGGTCGTCTGCCACCCCGCCCCGATGACGCCGATGATGGCCAGTGCGGGCGCGAGCATTGAGAAGGTCGCCCCTTGGACGATGGGGTAGCGATTGCCGAACGTCGTCTGGGCGAGCGTCGCAACCCCCGAGACGACGAAGAAGGTGCCGACGAACTGCGCCGTCTGCTCAGTCGGCATGTTCATCGCGCTCGCCAGCGCCAGCGGGACGGCGATGTTCGCGCCGATCATCGTCAGGTAGTGCTGGAAGCCGAGGAATATCGACTCCAGCAGCGGCGGTTTGTCTTCGATACCGTACTCCACGAACGACGCCTCTTCGAGGTTCGCGGGGCCTTCCGGCTCTATCGTATCCGTCGTATCGCCTGTCGTGTCGGTCATGCGTTCTCAGCCACGGTCTGTTTTCGGATCCCTCGTAGATGGCTTAAAAGTGGCGTTACGAATCGCATCACTTTGGCTACGAATCTCGCAACTTCGCGACCGAGTCGCGCGTCGGGAGCGCCGTCATCGCGCCCGGTTCGGTCGTCGTCAGGGCGGCGACCGCGTTGGCGAACGCGAGCACTTCGGCGAGCGGTTGGCCGTCGGCCAGCGAGGCTAGCGCACCGGCGGTGAAGGCATCGCCCGCACCCGTGGTGTCGACGACCGAAATGTCGTACCCCTCGTGAGCGGCCGCCCCGGCACCCCACGGAGCGTCGGCGGTCGCGTGCGCGTACGCTCCCGCGCCGCCGAGCGTGAGCAGGACAGTGTGCGGTCCCTCCTCGCAAACGTCGGCCGCGAGGTTGGCAGGGTCGCCGGAGTCGGGCGGATTGGCGGCCGCGGCGAGGTCGGCGGAGTCGGCGAGGTCGCGGGCGCTGAATCCGGCCATCTCGAGGTCGTCTGGGGTCGCTTTCACGACGTCGACGAAGGGCAGCATCTCGCGGACGGCCTCGGCGAACTCGCCATCGGACCAGAGTTCGGGTCGGGCGTTCGGATCGAATACCACGGCGCAGTCGGCCTCGCGTGCGCGCTCCGCGAGGTCGAGCGTGGCCGAGCGAGCGGGGTCGGTCGTCAGCATCACGCCGCCCACGTACACCCACTCCAGTTCGGCGAGCGCGTCGTCAGACACGCCGCCGGGTCGAAGTCGAGTGTCCGCCGTCCCGTCGCGGTAGAACGAGAACGCCCGGTCGCCCGCCTCGTCGTGGGTCACGAACGCCAGCGTCGTCTTCGCGTCCGGGTCGCGCTCGACGAACCGGTCGGGCAGGTGGTCGGCGAGCGCGTCGACGAGGAAGTCGCCGAAGGGGTCGCGGGCGATTTGCGTCCAGAACCACGGCGTCTCGTCCAGTCGAGAGAGCGCCACCGCGACGTTCGCGGGCGCGCCGCCCGGCCTGCGCTCGAACCCCGACACGTCGGAGAGCGGGCCGGGTCGCTCCGGCAGGAAGTCCACCAGCGTCTCGCCCGAGACAAGGATTCGCGGCGTCGGCGAGTTCTCCGTCATGGTTTTGCGTGTGCGAGCCAGCGACAAAGGATTTGCTCACGCGATGTCGGAACGACGTCGATCGGATTCCTCCCCGTAACGACCGGTTCAGGTGGGTACGACCGCTCGAACTCCGTCGGTCTTATCGTCGTTCTTCGGACAGAGTGTCCGCTTTCGAACCCTTCACCGCACCGTACCAGTGCGCGAGCAGAACCACCGCGAAGAGCAGGGGAACGTACGTCACGACGAACTCCAGCAGCTCCCAGATTTCCGCCGCGTCGAACGCGTCGCTCAGAAGCTGTATCACGACGACGAGTTGCAACGAAATCAGAGCGGGCAGTCCGACAAGTGCCCCCTGATAGATATCCTCTCGAACCATCTTCTGCGAGAAAGACGGTCAGCTGACATAAGTTCTGCCCTTTCAACTTCCGAGTGAGATTCGGCTTCGAGATAGTGCGACCACCCTTCGATTTCGATTTTCCACGGATTACAACAGCTCGTCCAAGTACGCCTTACTGGTCTCGATGTAGCCGTAATCGAGCGTGAACACCTCCAGCGAGAGGGTTCCGTCCCAACCGTCGGGCAAGGCTCCGAAGATTTCGCGGAAGTCGATGGTTCCCGCCCCGAACGGGAGGTGTTCGTCTTTCTCCAGTCGCGTGTCGTTCAGGTGGAAGTGCGAGATTCGGCCGCCGTACTCGCCGACGAACGCGGCGATGCCCTTCGATTCCAGGCCGTCCATCCGCGCGTGACCCGTGTCGAGGGTCATCGAGGCGTCCGTCTCCTCGAAGATGCGGTCGAAGTCGTGGATGGAGAACCAGCCGCCGGGAATGTTCTCGACGCAGATTTCGAACCCCCGTTCGCGGGCGAACTCGTCGAGGGTTGTCACCGACTCGACCACGTTCGACCCGACCACCTCGGCGTCCCAGGCAGGTTTCCACGCGTTCGAACTGGCGTGGACGACCCCCTTCGTCGCCCCGAACTCGCTCGCCGTCTCGACGGCCGCCTGCAGTTCGCGGACGGCCCCGTTCCGAACGTGCTCGAACGGCGTCCCGATGTCGAGGGCGAACGGGAGGTGAACCGCGAGGTCGATGCCGCACTCGTCGGCCCGCGCCCGCACCGCGTCCGGGTCAAGACGCTGACGTTCGGTCGCCCCGTCCATCATGAGTTCGACGTAGTCGAAGCCGAGGTCGCCCGCGACTTCGAACGCCTCCTCGTAGGCCATCCCGACCTGTGTGACGAATCCCGTCGTCGCGTTCATATCGGTCGCTCGGCGGGCGACGTGTTAGCTTTGGCGGGGCCGAAACCCCTCACCGACGGGCGAGAACCGACGACAGGGAGTTCGGTCGTCACGATCGAACGCTCTGGTTCTGCCCGCCGGTGAGCGAGATTTGAGTGGTCTGGTTGCTGTCAAATGCGTACACGCCGTGGTCGTAGGTTCCCGGTTCGCCTGCTATCTGGCCCGAACTGATCTGGAAGGTCACCGTCTCCGACTCGTCCGGCCCTAGCGTCACCGTCTGGGTCTGAACGACGACCCCCCCGAATCGGTACTGTATCACCTCCGTTCCGGCCCTGTCGACCGGATTTCGCACCTGCGCGGAGACCTCGAAGGACTGGCCGACCGAGACGTTCTCCGGCGCGCTGATGTTCGTCACCTCGAAGGACCGCTCTCGCGGGCCGGCGAGTTCCCCGCCCGGAGGAACGCGCGGTTCCCCGACGCTCGCGTTGACGTTCGTATCGCGGAAGACGACTCCGTTCGCTTCGACCACGACGAGTCCGAGACCCAATCTGGCGTGTGAGACTGTCTCAATCGGGAAAACGGCGGGATTTCCGCGTTCGATTCCCCGCCGAACCTGCCGCGCCTCGGCGGGAGTCACGTCGTCACCCACCACGAATCGTGCGTTCGTCACCGCCGCCGACGCGTCCCCCGCGACCACCGCCCCGCGCTTCACGAACAGCGACAGCGTCCCATTTCGGAGCGTCAACAACCCTTGTTCGACCCGGAGCGGAACGCCGGCCACCGAGACCGTCTCTCCCTCTATCTGCACCGGTTCGAAGGAAGCGTTGTTCTGCTGAGTACCCTGCGCGCCGTTCTGTTGCTCGACGAGTCCGTTTCGTTGAATATGGTCGTTTCCTCGATCGTTCGTCTCGTGTACCGGAATGCCATCCCCCATCGAAGTGCTCTCCACTGCGGCACCCCCGACCGCGGGGCCGGTGACGAGCGCGACCGTCATCAAAACGACGGCGATATGATACATCTGCATCACAATGAGCGTACTTCGGTCTGCGCGTTAAACCGACCAGACCGTTCGCGTCGTTCGTCGGTGACACGAGCGATTACCGTCTCGGGTGTCGCGACAAACGCCGTAATACTCCGTGAACTGTCCATAACGGTCGATAATTATTATTCAGTCCCGCTGGTCGAACCACCGGGATACGATGTCAGGCGAACAACCAGAGACACGATTCGACTTCACAGAGACACGATTCGACTTCACGCGACGCGCGTTTCTCGAACAGTCAGGGTTCGCGGGGGGAGCGATGATACTCGCGGGGCAAGCGGCGGACGTCGCCCGCGGCCGGACGCAGCAGGACGCGCCGGAGGGGGATGCGGGGGTAGACGAGGAGGCGCTCGTTCAACTCGACATCGACCAAGCGCGATTGGTGCAGGCGATGGCCGCCCGAGTGTTCCCGTCCGACGAGTTCGGTCCGGGCGCGGTCGAACTCGGCGTCGTTTACTTCATCGACCGCCAACTGGCCGGACTGTCCAACGGGTGGGGAGAGGGGGCGAACTGGTACATGAAAGGGCCGTTCGTCACCCGATTCGAGGGTGCGATTCCGAATCAGGGATGGCAGTCGAACCTCGTCCCGCAGGAAGCCTACGAGTTCGCGCTGGAGTGGATAGAGGAGTACACGAACGACCGATACGGTAGTAGCTTCGTCGACCTCTCGCCCGACCAGCAGGTCGAGGTGCTCACCGCGCTCGAAAACGACGAGGTGGACACCTTCCGGTCGGTCAAGCCGTCGGAGTTCTTCACGCTCTTTCGCACGAACGTCTTCGAGGGCGCGTACTGCGATCCGGTTTACGGCGGAAATCGTGGCATGCAGGGGTGGCGGATGAAGCGCTTCCCCGGGTCGCCGGGGGCGCTCGGGAGCTACAAGCAGCTGATCGGCAGGGAAAGATTCATCCGAATCCCGCCGCGAAGCGTCGAAGACGACGTGGAGTCCGTCGGCGTCGAAACCGGCGCAGGGTCGTCGGGGTCGTCGGAGTCGTCGCAGGGAGCGGTTCACAACCACGACCACGGTTCGCGCTATGAACTGAAGGGAGACGGTCGGAACGACGAGGACCGCAGCGGCGGACACCACTCCCACGAAAGCGGGGGAGACGAAGGGGGTGACGCCGATGCCTGAAGTGTTAGACCCCGTGGACGTGGTCTGTGTCGGCGTCGGGTGGACGGGCGGTATCATCGGCAAGGAACTCGCGGAAGACGGCAAGCAGGTCGTCGGCATCGAGCGCGGCCAGGAGCGCGGACCGGAAGATTACCTCACGATGCACAACGAACTGCGCTACGCCCTGCGCTACGAGATGATGCAAGACCTCTCGAAGGGGACGCTCACGTTCCGAAACAATCCGAACCAGAAGGCGCTGCCGATGCGACAACTCGGGTCGTTCCTCCCCGGCAAGGGCGTCGGCGGCGCCGGCGTCCACTGGAATGGCCAGACGTGGCGGTTTCTCCCTTACGACTTCCAGATTCGCTCCGAGACGCTCGACCGGTACGGCCCGGAGAAGATTCCCGAGGATATGCAACTACAGGACTGGGGCATCACCTACGAGGAACTCAGGCCGTACTACCTCCAGTTCGAGAAGATGACGGGTATCTCCGGTGCGGCGGGCAACCTCGAAGGCGAGATTCAAGATGAGGGTAACCCGTTCGAGGGGCCTCGAAACGAGGAGTACCCGACGCAACCGATGATCACCTCGCCCGTGCTGGGGCGATTCATGGAAGCGTCGTCCAGCGTCGGTCTCCATCCGTTCATGGCGCCCTCGGCCAACCTCTCCGAACCGTACACGAATCCCGACGGTGTCGCCCGCGGACCGTGTCAGTACTGCGGCTACTGCGAACGGTTCGGCTGCGAGTGGGGCGCAAAAGCCGATCCGACGGTCACCGTACTGCCGGTCGCACAGGAGACGGGGAGCTTCGAACTTCGAACGCAGTGCGACGCGCGCCGCCTCATCTACGACGAGAACGAGGGTCGCGTGACCGGCGTGAAGTACGTCGACACCGTCGATAACACGGTGTACATCCAACCGGCGGAGGTCGTCGCGCTGACCGCCTACATCCTTTGGAACGTCAAACTGCTCTTGCTCTCAAACATCGGCGAACCGTACGACCCGAAGACGGGCGAAGGAACCGTCGGGAAGAACTACTGCTACCAGAACTTCGGCGGTAGCGCGGCGGGCTTCTTCGACGAGGAGGAGTGGAACCTCTACATGGGGGCGGGCGCGCTCGGGGCGGCGGTGGACGACTGGAACGGCGACAACTTCGACCACACCGGCCTCGACTTCCTGCACGGCGGCAACATCGCCATCAGCCAGACCGGGAAACGACCGATCGCGAACAACGATGCGCCGCCCGGCGTGGACAAGGAGTGGGGTGCCGAGTTCAAGCGCGCCAGCGTCAAGTATCACAACAGCACCGTCAACATCTCGGCGCAGGGTGCCGTCTTACCCCACCGGACGAACTACCTCGACTTGGATCCGACGTACACCGACGAGTGGGGCGACCCCCTGCTCCGGATGACGTTCGACTGGACCGAACAGGACCGCAAACTCGCCGCGTTCGAGGGGCAACGCTGTGCCGAAATCATCGAGGCGATGAACCCGACGAAGATGGGCGTCGGAACGGAGGTCATCGGCGAGAACGGCCACTACGACATCCGCCCGTACCAGTCTACGCACAACACTGGCGGGGCCATCATGGGATCGAACCCGAACGACTCCGTCGTCAACTCCTATCTCCAGTGTTGGGACGCGGAGAATCTCTTCATCCCGGGGGCGTCGGCGTTCCCGCACAACAGCGGCTACAACCCCACCGGAACGGTCGGCGCACTGGCCTACCGTGCCGCGGACGGTATCAAGCAGTACTTCAAGCGACCGCGGACGCTCGGCTGAGACGTCGGTCTCGCCGAACTTCTCTGTCGAAGTCCGATTCGACGATATCGGAACGAACCTTCGTATCGGCGCGGTTCGGCCTCGTTCGTCGCTACCGTTTTGTAACATCACGAACTATGATTAGGTATGCTCGGCTCCGCCGAACTGGACGGCGACTTCCTTACCGCCAGCGACGTTTCCTTCAACCTCGGAGCGGACGTTCTCCGCGACCGGCGCACGACTGAGACGCCGAACACCGACGAACCTCCCGATGACGTATCGGGTCGAGACGATTCGCCGCTAGTGGAGCGATGGTAGACCTAACTATCTCTCTCTTCCAGCTTCTCGTCGCGTTCTTCTTGGTGTTCATGAACGGTTTCTTCGTAGCCGCGGAGTTCGCCTTCGTGCGAATACGCCCGACGAGGGTCGGCGCGCTCGTCGACGAGGGGAGGCGATCCGCGAAACTGGTCGAGGAGGCGACGCGGAATCTAGACGACTACCTCGCAGTCTGCCAGCTCGGTATCACCCTCTCATCACTCGGACTGGGTTGGATCGGAGAACCCGCCGTCGCGGCGCTCATCGAACCGGTTTTGGGGTCGCTCCTTCCGGCGAGCGCCATCCACGTGGCGGCCGTCGCGCTGGGGTTCAGTTTCATCACGTTCCTCCACGTCGTCTTCGGAGAACTCGCGCCAAAGACGTTCGCCATCCAAGAAGCCGAGCGAATCGCGCTCGCGGTCGCCCCGCCGATGAAGTTCTTCTACTACGTCTTCGTTCCCGGCATCGTCGTGTTCAACGGCACCGCCAACTTCTTCACTCGTCTCGTCGGCGTCTCGCCGGCGGCCGAGACCGAGGAAGTCCACACCGAGGAGGACGTACGGATGGTGCTTTCGAAATCGCAGGAGCAGGGCCACATCGACACCGATGAGGCGGAGATGATAGAGAGCGTCTTCGAGTTCGGCGACACGGTCGCCCGCGAAATCATGGTGCCGCGACCGGACGTGGAAACCATCCCGGCGGCGATGCCTCTCGAAGCGCTTCGGTCGGTCGCCGCCGAAGGGAGCTACACCCGGTACCTCGTACTCGACGGGGACGAGGGCGAACAGCCGGCGGGGTTCGTCCACGTCAAGGACGTGCTCCGCGCAGTCGAGTCCGGCGAAGACGCGTCCACCGCCCGCGACCTCGCGCGCGAAGTGCTCGTCGTCCCCGAAGACCGGCGCATCGACGACCTCCTCGCCGAGTTCCAAGACCGGGAGATACAGATGGCGGTGGTCATCGACGAGTGGGGCGCGTTCGAGGGAATCGTGACCGTCGAAGATATCCTGGAGGAGATAGTCGGCGAAATCCGCGACGAGTTCGATATCGAAGAGCAGGAGCCGTCCGTCGAGAAACTCGACGGCGGTGCGTACGCGATGGACGGTCACGTCGCCATCCAAACGGTCAACAAGGTGCTCGGTACGGACTTCCGGAGCGAGGATTTCGAGACCATCGGAGGTCTCGTGCTGAGTCAGTTGGGACGCGCCCCGGAAGTCGGGGATCGAGTGGAGTTAGACGGCTACAGCCTGCACGTCGACCGAGTCGAGGACAATCGCATCGCTCGCGTCACGGTCGAAGAGCGAACGCAGGAAGAGACGGAAACGTCCGATTAGCGGCTCGTCTTCCGAGCGACCCCTTTTGCCGGCCGTCGCCCTGATCACCGCAATCACCGCCTAGTAACCGCCATCACCGCCTCCACCGCCTTGGTTGCTGCCTCCGCTACCACTTCCACCACTACCGCCACCACCGCCTCCCTGCATATTCACCTGTCCGACCATCGTCGTCGGATGGATGACGCAGACATACCGTGCGACGTCCTGCGTGGCGACGAATCGGAGTGTCTGGGTTGCTCCCTGTTGGGAGACGGTCTCCGTCACCTCGATAGCGTCCTGCGGTGGCTGTACCTGTCCGCCGCCTTGATTTCCGCCGCCACCGCCCTGATTACCGCCGCCACCGCCGGTATTCGTCTGCACGTCCGGGAAGATGACGGCGAGGTTCTGTCCGTCGGAGTTCTGCAACGCGAAGTTGTGCGGTTGGCCGTCGAGATTCTCCCACGTCACTTCGTACACCTGCCCCGCCTGCAACTGAAGGGTCGGGTTCTGCTGTCCGGAGATGGACTGCGGTGCGCGCCCTTGCCACGCCTGGACTTCACCGCCGAGACGGAACGATTCCGCAGGCTGCGGCGTCTGCTGGGCGGTCGAAACCGCGGAAACCGCGGAGAGTCCGACGAGCGCACCGCCGGTGACCGCGAGAAATCGTCTTCGTGTCTGCCCCGAACTGCGCGTCCGGTCGTTTCGGGTCCGGCTTTGGCGACGCGTCTGGTCGTCGGTCGATCTGTCGTTCGTCATACCACAGAGGCCACTTCGGGCACGTCAATAAACGGAAGTCATCGTTCGCGGTGCAGGACGATGAACGAGGATGAACTAGGTGGCGTTTCGCCGCGGTAATCGGGACAACCCGTTCCGAAACCTCGCCCCGAAACTTCGTTCTGAAATCGCGTTCCGAATCGCGTAGCGAACGATCAGCTACCGTGCGGCGAGTGCGACGGGTTAGACGTGCGGGCAAGACGTAGTGGGTCGAACGTAGCGAGTTAAACGTAGCCCTTGACGCTCGTGTGGACGCCCATCGCTTCCAGCGTCTCTTCCAAGGCGTCGAGCACGACGGCGAGATTTTGCTGGAGGGCGTACTCACGATATTTCCCGCCGGCGGAGCCTTCGTTGATCTCGGAGACCGAGAGGATGCCGAGCATGGCGAGGTCGTCCAGATGTTCGCGGAGCCATCGAGCGGTGAGAGCTTCGCGCTGGGCCGCCTCGGAGAGCGCCTTGTACCGGGAGTAGATCTCGCGCGATCGGGCGGGCGTCTCACCCTCGGCTTCGAGGGTGGCGAGGGCGTAGACGACCAGTCGCTCGTGGTCGTTCAGGTCGGCGATGCCGCGGGCGACCTGCTCCCGTTCGAGGAGGTCGCGGCCCCGGCGGACGTGCTCCTCGGATACCTTCTCGGCGTTCTCCTCGCGCGCGAGGTCGCCCGCCTTGAGCAGGAGATCGAGCGCTTTGCGCGCGTCGCCGGATTCCTGCGCGCCGAAGGCGGCGCAGAGAGGTATCACGTCGTCCGTGAGCACGTCGTCTTTGAATGCGACTTCGCGGCGCTGTTCGAGGACGGCCCGAAGTTCGTTGGCGTCGTATGTCGAAAAGGAGATGGAGCGCTCGCAGAGCGACGAACGAACCTTCGGCGAGAGCCCGTCGCGGAACGTGAGGTCGTTGCTGATACCGATGAGACCGATTCTGGCCTCGGTCAGATTCTCGTTCTCGCGCGCACGCGAGAGTTGATAGAGGATGCTGTCGTCTTTGAGATGGTCGATCTCGTCCAGCACGAGGAGGATGATGCCGCCGTGGCTGTCGAGTTCGTCCCACATCAGTTCGTACACCTGCGACCGCGAGTAGCCGGTTTCGCTGATGCGGTTGGCGGGGTCTCGGAGGATGTTCACGAGGTGGCTGGCGACGCGATAGCTCGAGTTCAGTCCGTCGCAATTGACGAGTTCGGTGAAGATGTCGAGGTCGTCGTAGTCGTCCGCGTTGTTCTCCAGTTTGTCGAGCAGGAACCGCGTCGCGGCGGTTTTCCCCACTCCGGCCTTGCCGTAGAGGAAGATGTTGTCCGGTTGCTCGCCGTAGATGGCCGGTTGGAGCGCCCCGTGATACTCCTCCAACTCGGAATCCCGTCCGACCAGCGTGTCCGGCGTGTAATCGTCCAACAGCGCCTCCCGATTCTTGTAGGGAGAGTGTTCTCGGACGAATTCGAAAGAAGCCATTACTCCACCGCAAACGGAGGAGAGCCATAACCTTTCCGAACCACCCGTTCCGCTGATTCCTGAGATTCGTGAGAGTCGTCTGTGTCAGACGTACAGCGTTCGTGGCGGGAGTCTTCGATTCGCGGTCGCCGCGCCGGAACGGGATGAGAACGGCGGAATCCACCCGTTCCTTTGATTCCGTTGTTTCTTCTGACTCGGATGTTTAAATACCACCCCCACCCCTTCGTTCCGCTGTGTCGGGAGACAGCGGGGTGGAGGTGAGCGGAAGGCGTCTCCGAACAAGAAAGATTCAAGACATCCCACTCACAACCATATCCACAAACCCAACGAAATAGACTATTTCACCGAAATGGTCTATTGATATTTCTCCGGAAACGTCGTCACGTGTCGGGCAGCTCGTCACCCACCCACGCCCGCGTCGAAAGACAGAGGAAAAGAGGGGTGGGGGTATTTATAAGCTCCTCAGACAGGGGAAACTCCGGAAACGACGCCGACAGCAACCGCTTCATCCGGCGCTAGCGAACAGCGGAGCGGTGGGACGACGAAAACGTCAGCAAAAGCGGACAGCGACGGGAACCGGCGAACGCACTCGGACGAGAAACAGCGGAACGACGGTGTATGAGTGTGCGATACAGTGACGTGAGACGGCGGGCATTGCAGAACAGCAACGGCGTGAACCAGCAGACGACAGGGAAGAAATGACGCGGAACAGCCAGCGAGAAATGAACAGCGGAACAGCGGGGTTCGCCGGGTGCACACCCGCAGCGTCAAGGAAGAACGTCAAGACAGCGGAACGACGGGGTTCCGAAGCAACTCACCCGACGACCGGAAGTGCCGTTGAAAGGCGCTTCAGCGTCGCTACTTCCAAAAACAACGGAATCGTGAGGTCGCCACCGGTTTGTCGCTGATTCGTATCGCGTCAGACACAGCGGAACGATGGGGTCGAATCGATCGCTTGCGTGCCCGAAGACAGCGGAATGACGGGGTTGGACGGACGCGAACGTAGCCCGATTGCACCGTGATCGGCTGCGGATGCTCCGCTTACCAAACGGTACTTGCAGAAGGCAAACCGTAGAAAGGACACTCCCAGAAAGGAGATTCACGGCGAGAAAATTCATAGAAAGGGAGTTCTCAGAAAGATACCTTCGGAAAGCCTTTCGGAAGGTGAACGCCGGTTAGAGGATGATACTCTTTCTCCGCACCATCTCTTCAATGGTGAGGTGAAGTCCCTGCCGACCGATGCCGGAGGCTTTGTTCCCGCCGAACGGGATGTCGCCGAGTCCGTGGCTCGGCGCGCCGTTGATTCGCACCGCTCCGGCGTCGAGTTTGTCGGCCATCCGCCGCGCGCGGTCGTAATCCTTCGTGAACACCGAGGCGTCGAGCGCCAGATCGCTACGATTCGACAGCTCCAACGCTTCCTCCTCGCTCTCGAAGGTAGTCACGGCCGCGATGGGGCCGAACTGCTCTTCGTCGATGATTCGGGCGTCGTGCGGGACGTTCGCAAGGAGGGTGGGTTCGAAGAACTGACCGTTGCGCTCGCCGCCGCGCACCAAGTCGGCACCCTTCTCGACGGCGTCCTCGACGAGTTCCTCCACCCAGTCGGCCTGCTCCTCGCTGATGAGCGGACCCATCTGGGTCTCCTCGTCGAACAGGTCGCCGACCGTCCACTGGTCGATGGTCGCGTCCAGTCGCTCGACCACTTCGTCGTGAACGTCCTCGTGCGCGACCACTCGGCTCACCGCGGAACAGCGCTGTCCGGCGTACTTGAACGACCCTTTTGCGCAGGCTCCGGCAACGTCGGAGAGGTTGGCGTCCGGAAAGACGACGGCGGGCGCGTTTCCGCCGAGTTCCATGTGCAGGTCGACCATTCCACTCGTGCGCGAGACGTGCTTTCCCGCGGCGCTGGAACCGGTCATCGCCACCATGTTGATGCGGTTGTCGCCGACGAGCAGGTCGCCGATCTCGCTCCCTCGCCCTGGCGTGAAGTTGAACGCGCCGTTCGGAACGTCGACCTCCGAAATCACCTCGGCCAGAATCGCGGCGCTCACCGGAGTTTTGCTGGCCGGTTTGAGGATGACGCAGTTGCCCGCAGCGAGCGCCGGAGCCACCCAGAGCGCGGTGGTGGAGAGGGGGTAGTTGTACGGCGTGATAGCGAGCACGGTTCCGATGGGTTCCGGTTTGACGATGGCCTCCCAGCCTTCGTGGCCCTTCGTCGTTCCCTCGCGGTACTCGCCGCGGAGGTTGTGGGCTTCCTCCGCGGCTCGGCGGAACCGCTCGGCTGCGCTCTCGACCTCGCCGCGCGCGCTCGAAATCGGCTTCCCGGCCTCGCGGACGATTACGTCGGCCAACTCCTCCTTTCGTTCGAGCAGACCGTCGGCGATGGTCTCCATCCACTCGGCGCGCTGGGGGATGGTCGTCTCGCGCATCTCCGCCTGCGCGCGCTGTGCCGCGGCGAGTGCTTGCTCGGCGTGCTCGGCGTCCGCGGCGGCGACCTCGGCGAAGACTCCGTCCTCCGCGAGGTCGGTCACGTCGAGCACGTCGTCGGCGTCGAGCCACTCACCGTCGATGTAGAGTTGTTCTCGTCGGTGGATGCGTTTCTGTGACATGGTTGCTCTTTGGTTCTCGGCAGGTAAATTATTTACTCACATTCGGATTAATGCCGGTAAATTGCTTTTATGCCATTCACCCGTGGAACGCTCTCCTCGCACACGAACGTTTCTCACGAGGACATTTTTTTATACTGGCCGCGGGCGTACTTCGGTCGGGGGTTCGATGAGTCAACAGCAACAGGTTCGCCGACAAGCGGGCACCGTCGAAACCAATCCGGTTCGGTTGGACGTGGAGAAAGCCGGACAGATCGTCGAGGCGCTGAACGCTGACCTCGCGGCGACGTACGTGCTCTATCTTGCGGAACGACCTCGAAGCGTACGACGACATCATCGAGAGCGTCAGCAGTCACATCAAATTAACCGAGAATTTGGGTGACTATGCGACGGGCGAGATACTGCGCGAGCAACTGGTGGAGTTGGAAAAGTACGCTCACGACGCCGGCAACTTCCTCGTCCGCGACTCGCTCACGCTCTGGTAACGAGCATCCTCTTGAACTTCTTCTCACTTATCTCACGGACTGGAATCACTCACGCTAATTATTTCTCGTAATAATCTCGCTGAAAGTTTTATGCCGTATCACCCGGAGGTGACGACAGCTATCGCATGGTTTCGAAGCGCTTCTTGCGGGAATCTCGGGAGCTAATCGAGCGAGGCGACGGCCGCTACAAGTTCCTCCAGCACCGAGACGAACGCTGTCTCAGCGCGCTGGTCGCGGCAGGTCGGGGAGTCGTCGCCGTCCAAGGGATTCCGTCGGCGGACAAAGCCGCCTACCTCGACGTACTCGGCAAGATAAACTACCAGTACTTCGAAGCGCGCGGGTTCGAGCGCAATGTTAGCGGTAAGTTCTATCGCTACGACGAAGAGGCGGAGCGGCGGTTCCGGTCGGCCATCACCGAGAAGTTGTCCAGTCCCGTCGAACAGCTCCATCGTCTGCTGTCGGCTCACGACGCGCTCCTCGAATCGGCCGACGACGTCGATGTGGCGAGCGCATCCGGCGACGGTGCGGCGAAAACGATGAACCGCGACGGGCCGAAAGCGTCGGGGCAGACCGTCTCCCGAAAACGGGAGACGACCGTCGCCCGGCAGACGAACCGCGCGGTTCGAGGGGGTTGGTATCTGGTCGTCGAGTTGTACAACCACTCGCTCGACTCCGGCGAACGAATCGCCGAAGGAAAGCGATGGAGACGCCAGCGCCTGTACGGCCAACAACGCATTCCCGGCGTCGAGCAACTGCTCGACACGCCGCTGTTCGAACAGGTGACGAGCGACGACCTTGCTCGGCTTCGGGAGCTAGATCGGTTCGCTCCGGCGGACGCGCACAAGATCGGCACCGGTTGAGCAACCGACACCAGTGGCTACTGACCGAGTAGCGGTTCGAAGCTCACTCTAAAATACTTCGTCCAAAGCTCCGAGTCGCCCCCACTCAGAGCGATAGCCAACCGGTCGTCACGTCCTGTCGGACGAGGTGCCACCGCTGTTCCGCCACCTCGCCCGTCGCGCACACTTCGACGACGGCGTCGAAGGCGGGCGACAACGTGCGGACGACCATTGAGTCCATATCCGCAGGGAGGTGGAAGTGAGCCATCCCGCGGACGTTCCGGATGCGTGCGGTCAGGACGTGCAGGAACCGGAACACCGACTCGCGGCTGTGCTCCTCCAAGAGCGGGGTGAGCGAGTCGAAACAGACGCGGAGTTCGCCCGACGCCAACCCGCCGCTCTCTCGCTCGAACTCGTCTATCGCCTCGGAGATGGTGATACCGAGGGAGGGAAGCGACGTACTCGTAACGACCGTCGTATCCGTCTCGCACCCGCCGCTCGATATCGCGGTGGCACTTCGAGTGTGGGTCGCTCGTTCGACGACCTTCACGCTGCCCGCGCTCGGTTCGTGCGAGTGGGTGTGGCCGCCGCGCGTTCTGACGAACACTCGTCGACGCGGCTCGGTTTCGGACTCACCGAGGAATCGGCCGCAAGCCTGCTCCATGACCGGCTCCGGCCCGATCAACAGGAGTCCACTTCCTCGGCGTTTCAGCCCTGCCAGTGTCCGCGTGAACACCGCCGCCGTTTCCGGCTTGTGGACACTGGTTTCGCCGCTGCATTCCATTGTTTGAGTAAGATACTACGATGTATAATAAATTTTTTGGGTCGCTCGGAGACATCGGCAAATCCGACGGTGTTTGTAGCAGTTTTCAGGGACGGATGCGTATTCGCTGGTGATGACCGACGACTTATTCAGTTCCTTCTCGCTCCGCGAGTGTTCGGCACGAAACCGCGTGATGGTGTCGCCGATGTGCCAATACTCCTGTGACGACGATGGACTTGCGACCGACTGGCACCGCGTTCACCTCGGAAGCCGTGCCATCGGTGGCGCAGGTATCGTGATGACCGAAGCGACGGCGGTCGAGCCTCGCGGCCGGATATCGCCGAACGACCTCGGCATCTGGAACGACGACCACGCGGACGCTCTCGCTCCCGTCGCGGAGTTCGTCGGCGAACAAGGCGCTCTCCCGGCCATCCAACTCGCCCACGCGGGTCGGAAGGCGAGTAAAACTCGCCCGTGGGACGGGAGCACCCCGTTACGACCTGACGAAGGGGGATGGGAAACCATCGCCCCGAGCGCGGACGCGTGGCCGTACGACGGAGACCCGCCGGAGATTCGAGCGATGACCCGCGACGACATCGAAACCGTCGTGGATGCGTTCGCGTCGGCGGCCCGGTGCTCGCTTGACGCCGGATTCGAGATCGTCGAAGTCCACGCCGCCCACGGTTACCTCCTCCACGAATTCCTGTCGCCCATCACCAACCACCGCGAAGACGAGTACGGCGGTTGTTTCGAGAATCGAACCCGCATCGTCCGCGAGGTGACCGAAGCCGTTCGCGCGGTGTGGCCCGACGACAAACCGGTGTTCGTCCGCATCTCCGCGACCGACTGGTTACCAGACCACGAATCGTGGACCGTCGAGGACTCCGTCCGCCTCAGTGACCAACTCGCCGACGTGGGTGCGGATCTCGTCGACGTGAGCGCAGGCGGCCTCCACCCCGACCAGCGGATTCCGAATCCCGGCCCCAACTATCAGGTTCCCTACGCCGAACGAATCCGCGAGGAAACTTCCCTCCCCGTCGGCGCGGTCGGCGGCATCACCGAACCGGCGCAGGCCGACGCACTCGTCCGAAACGAGCGCGCGGATCTCGCGGTCGTCGGGCGCGAACATCTCCGCGACCCGTACTTCACGCTCCACGCCGCGAAGGAACTCGGTGCGGAAGACCGCGTCGAGTGGCCGGTGCAGTACCGCCGCGCGACGTAGGCTCCTCGTGCAGGTTACACCCACTCACCCTCGACGTGCTCTTTCACCGTCTTGGTGGTATCGGAAATCGAGGGAAGCGTCGCCGCCGGTCAAGGGTCGACTACGCGCTTGCGGTCCGAACTCGACGACCTTCTCCCAGCCGCTCTGGCGACGCGCGAGCACGTCGCCGCCGCCACCGACGGCGAACGGCCCTTCTGCGGTGTCGACGACGCCGTTTAAGGTCTTTTTCGTCGGCGATTCGACGACGCTCCAGCCGTTCGACGATTCGGTCTGCGCCGACGCTACGAAACCGACTCCGCCGACGGAGGCGATAGTGGTCGCGCCCCCGATTCGAAGAAACTGACGTCTCGTGTGTTGCGTCATTTCTACACACCGTGTTACTATTCGCCGGCATCGAGTAAATAACATGTATAAGTTCATTTAATATATTTCGCGTATTAAATCTATTTAGCGAACGTTTCCGATGCTCGTTGTGGTTCTACAACGACTGCGTCGAAGTGTTCTCGAGAGTCGGAGGCTCTGTCGTTCACGTACTTCGTCTTCCACCGCATTCCCGTCGCACTTCGTCGTAACTCCTCGCCGCGCACGTGAAGTAAACGAATAGTTTACCGGACGAGTAGTTCGATTTCCGAGATAAGCATCGCTTCGCACAGCTCACAGCGATAATATACGTTTCTGCCGTCGTCGCCGACGTGTCGAAGGTCGTCGTCCGGATGTTCGCACCGGTTTTCGTTCGACCCGACGACCCAGGTTTTCGTGCTTAGTTCGTCCGTTTGCGCGTCGAGAGCGTCGTCCGACTGTACTGTACGGTTCGTTTTTTCCATAAACGGAAGTTGGCTCCCCGATCCCAAATACGTGTCAGTACCATGTAATATTGCTAGTACCTCAAAAGGTACTACCTCACTCAAGTAGAAGTAACTCGTACGGAGGAACGGAATCGAGATGCAAAGGGCGGAGCACTCCGACTGGCAACGTACGTGGCACGGCCTCTGGGACATCCTCGGCTGTAAGTGGACGTTCCACATCATCCGACTCCTCTCGACGAGTGAACACGGATTCAACGAGATGGAACGAGTGCTCAAAGGAATCACTTCGACCATGCTTTCCCGACGACTCAAACAGCTCGAGTCCGAGGGTATCGTCTCGAGAGAGGTAGAGCAGACGTCGCCGCCGACGACGACGTACCGACTAACCGAGACGGGACGGGAGTTGAGCGGAATCCTTCGTGAAATCGAGGAACTGAACCCGACCGGCAACCGCGACTGAGAGGTGTCCCTCGTCTCCGAACACCCGGTTTTCCTGTTCAACGACCGATTTTGGACCTCGACGATCGATGGAAACTCGAACGTGATGATTCCGATTCGCCCGAAATTCGGTGGTATTTGATATAGCGAAATACGATACACATGCTCGATACGAAGCTATTTGACGCCTCACATCTATCGCCCGTCATGCCCGAATATCGGCCGGTTCCCGCCGACGAAGAAGAATATCGACGATTATTACGCTACGCATTTCGACCGGAGGCGGGACCGGAGTTGGACGAAGACGACGACGAACCGGAACTCGGCGACCGGCGCGGTCTCTTCGAAGGTGACGACCTACGCTGCGTCTGCAAACACTACTGGTTCACCGCTCGCGTCCGCGGCGACTGGCACGACGTGGCCGGACTGTCCGCCGTCGCGTCACCCCCCGAAAACCGACGGAGGGGGCTGGTAGCGCAGCTGCTCGCGGAGTCGCTCTCGGAGTACCGCGAGAATGAGGTGTACTTCTCCGCGCTCTGGCCCTTCGACTACGGCTTCTACCGGAGGTACGGCTGGGGGACGGTGACCAAGTACACGAAGTACGAGACGACGCCGGACGCGCTGGCACTCGACACCGAGCCGACGGGCGAGTTCCGCCGCCTCGAAGCCGACGATTGGAGACTGCTCGAACCGGTCTTGGACGCCCACGGCGAGCGGTACACGCTCACGATCGACCGCACCGAGGAGTGGTGGCGACACCGGGTGTTCGAAGGTTGGCAGAAAGATCCCTACGTGTACGCGTGGATGCGGGACGGCGAAGAGCAGCGTTCTTCGAACGTGAGTGATGACGAACCGCGAGACGACGAAGCGCGCGGCTACGTCGTCTACACCATCGAGGAGGACGGCGATGATAAGCGACTCCGCGTCTGGGAACTCGCCTACGCGGACGACGATGCCTACTGTCACCTCCTCCGGTTCGTCCAGTACCACGACTCGCAAGTCGAGCGAGTGCGCCTCTACGAACCCGAGAACACCGACCTGCTCGACGTGGTAGACGACCCCCGCAAAGTCGAGTGCGAGGTTCGAACCGGGCCGATGTTCCGACTCGTGGATGTACAACGCGCGCTCGAAAGCCTCTCGTACCCCGACGATGCGCGCGGTCGGGTCGTCTTGCAGGTCAGCGACCCGTTGGCCGAGTGGAACGAGGGAACCTTCGAACTCGTCACCGACGAGGTCGTTCGATGTGATCGAATCGACGCGGGCGACGATTTCGATGCGAATCCCGACGCTACCTTCGACATCGACGCGACGACCGACGTGAACACGCTCTCGCAACTCGTCGCGGGCTACTACTCGGTCGAAGACGGCGAGCGCCTCGGCGACCTCGTCGTCGTGGACGCCGACGCCCGCGACCGTCTCGCCACCCTGTTCCCGAAACGGAACGTGTTCCTTCGGGAGGGCTTCTGAGCAACCAACGCTTTTGGTCTGCGGTGCTAACGTCGGAGTATGTCCGACGACCGGAACGATCGCGAAGCCCTCGAAGAACGCATCGAGGAGTTGGAGACGACGCTGCGCGACCTCCAGAGCGAACTCCGGCGGCCGCCGCACGGCCCGTTCGGTCTCCCCCGCCCGCCGACGCCCCGGGAAATGCTCTCGTTCACGGGCGAGTACGCCATCCCGACGCTCGTCGCCACGCTGGAGGCGAACGTCCGCGCGCTGAAGGCGCTCCAGCAGATAATCCGCCTCGTCGACCCCGAGCACGATTCGACGCGGGAAGCGCACTCCGAACTCAGTTCCCGCGCGAATCGAGTGAGTAGAGCCACGCTTGACCGCCTCGAATCCACGCTGGAGGAAGTGGAGGGGGCGCTCACCGAAGGCGGACTGCCGCGCGAGCCGGGCGCGAGACGGGTTCTCGAAGACGCGCGAAAACTCAGCGAGGACATTCGAGAGGAGGTTTCGGCGGGGCGCGAGCGGGCCGATGCCGGGCGCGAGACCGCCAAATCGATAGATATCGAAGACGTCGATGGTGACGATGACGGGGAAGACGAGAACGCGATAGAAGACGACGAGGACGAGAAGCCCGAGGTGGACGTGGACGCCGAACTGCGCTCGATTCGGAAGGAACTCGGCGTGGAGGACGAGGGGGACGCGGACGACGTGCCGGGTGGCGACGCGAGCGATACGGGTTCAAACACCGGCGATTCGGACGATCCTGACGAGTGAGGAGCGTTCGAGGGAGTATGAGCGATTGCGAGGGATTAGAACGAGAAGGAGGGACTTCGAGTTTCAAACAGGTTCGAACCGATAGCCACCCCAGTCCTGACTCGCGGCTTCCCGAATCCCGGCTTCGGGGTCGCGCAGTTCGTTGACGTGAACCGGGCGAACCTCGTCGCCGATTTCCACGTCGCCGGTCGTCAGTTGTCCGATGGTTCGCACCGTCTTCCCGCTCACCATGAACTCCACGATGGCGAGGTGGTTCGGCTGACGGACGCCGGGCGGCGTCGCGGTGCTGGTCGTCCACGTCACGATTTCGGCGGTGCGGTCGGTCAGGTCGATGGTCTCCTTCTGCGGTTCCGCGCACTCCGGACAGTGCGGGTGGCCCGGATGGGTGAGGTGGTCGTTCGGACAGCGGTGTGCTTCGAGCGTCATGATCAGGGTGCCTCCATGATGGTGGTGGTGACGCAGTTGCCGAACCCGCCGACGTTGCAGGCCAGCGCGACCCCCGCCTCGACCTGTCGCTTCCCAGCCGCGCCGAGCAACTGCTGGTGGAGTTCGTACGCCTGTGCGACCCCGCTCGCGCCGAGCGGGTGGCCCTTCGATTTCAGCCCCCCGGAGGTGTTGATGGGCAACTCACCGTCGCGGTCGGTCACCCCCGTCTCGACGGCCTTCCACCCCTCGCCCTGGTCGAAGAAGCCGACCGCCTCGCTCTGGAGGAATTCGAGGATGGTGAACATGTCGTGTAATTCTGCTACGTCCACGTCGCCGGGGTCGCGCTCCGCCATCTGGTAGGCGAGTTCGCTGCTTTCGTAGGCCGCTCCCATCACCGTCGGGTCGGCGCGCTGGTGGACGACGTGGGTGTCCGTCGCGCCCGCGATGCCCGAGACGATGGTGTAGTCGTCGGTGTACTCGGCCGCCTTCGACTCGGAACAGAACAGCAGCGCCGCGCTTCCGTCCGTGATGGGGCAGAAGTCGTACAATCGCAGGGGGTCGGCGACGATAGGTGAGTCCATCACCGTCTCCAGATCGACCTCCTTGCGGAACTGAGCATGCGGGTTGTCAAGCCCGTTTCGGTGGTTCTTCACCGCCACCTTCCCTAGACTCTCGCGCGGCGCGCCGTACTCGTGAAGATATCGCCGGGCGGTTAGCCCCGCGAAACTCGGGAGAGTGACGCCGTGTTTGTACTCCTCGGGATGGGTGAGCGAAGCGATGACGTCCGTCGATTCTGCGGTCGACCTGTGAGTCATCTTCTCGCCCCCGACGAGCAAGGTGAGGTCGCTCGCGCCCGAGGCGACCGACTGCCACGCGGCGTAGATTCCGGCCCCGCCGCTGGCGCTCGTCTGGTCGACGCGCTGGGCGAACGCCGGGAGCGCGCCCAGGTCGTGTGCCAGTGCGTTCGGAACCCCGGTCTGTCCCTCGAACTCGCCGCTCGCCATGTTCGAGACGTACAGATGCTCCACGTCGAGCGGCGAGACGCCGGCGTCGTCGAGGCAGGCCTCCCCGGCTTCCGCAAGTAGTTCGCGTATCCAAGCGTCGCGCTTTCCGAACTGCGTCATCGACGCCCCGATGATTGCGACTCGATCCATGTCCCACACGACGTAGCGGTGGGTTTAGAATCTTGAGATTCGTAAAGAGGCCGAGAGTCGGGTACTGTCTCTCCGCTGACGTGAGATAGACCCAAGGTGCTCGGTACCGTACCTCCTCCTGCCGTGGCAAACGACAAAGACGACCTCAGTTCCATCACGGGACTGCCAGAGGAACTCGGCATCGACGAAGATCTGGGGAGAACCGAACAGCATCTCAGCATCCGCACGGAGAAACGTCGGTACGACAAGCCCGTCACCATCGTCGAGGGATTGGACTCCGGCGAGGTCGACGTAAAAGAACTCGCGTCGGAACTAAAACGGAAGATGGCGACCGGGGGGACGATAAACGAGGGGGCGATAGAACTACAGGGCGACCACCGCGATCGCGTGGCGGAGGTACTGCGGGAGAAGGGGTACGAGGTCGCGTAGCCTAACGACGCCCGCTCTCGCTCGAGGAGTTCGACCCGGCGCTTACCTCGAGGAACGCCGCCGAAGCCTTATCTCCGCTCGGCTCTCAGAAACGGTATGGAAATTCGGTGGGAGGATGCGAAGTAGGCTCTTCGGCGGTCGATTTCCGCGGATACTCATCCTGTTCTTACTGCTAGGACTCGCGCGACGACTGTTCTTCGCCGGCAACGGCGGTAGTGGCGGACGCACCGTGCTGCTCCCCGGCGTGGACGGTGCGATGCTCGTCGCGTTCGCCGCCGTCGTCCTGGCGGTCGGCGGCGTGCTGGCGTACCGCGCCGGGATACTCCCGTGGGGCACGGATTCGAGGTCTCTCACGGAGCGACCGGACGGCGATTATGCCTGTCGGTACTGCGGCGAGAATCTGGACCACTACAGGAGTCGGTGTCCGTACTGCGAGACGCGAAACCCCGTCGGCGACCCTGAGAGTTGATGAACTCGTTGCTTCCGATAGGTTATTCCTTTTCGCACAGCTAGCTGTATCGTCATGTCGATAGGCTCCGTACTCGCGTACGGTATGGAGGGGAAAAAGCTCCTGATGATCGTCGGCGACTTCGGCGAAGATTACGAGATGATGGTACCGTTCCAAGCACTGCAGGCGGTCGGCCACGAGGTGGACGCGGTGTGTCCGGACAAGGATGCGGACGATACGGTGAAGACCGCGGTTCACGACTTCCGGGGCGACCAAACATATTTGGAGTCGAGAGGCCACGATTTCACGCTCACGAAAGCGTTCGACGAGGTCGACCCCGCCGACTATGACGGACTCGTCCTTCCTGGGGGACGCGCGCCGGAATACCTCCGGACCCGTGACGAGGTCGTCGAGACGGTGCGCCACTTCGCGGACGAGGGCAAACCCATTGCCGCCATCTGCCACGCCGCCCAGATACTGGCGGCGGCTGACGTCATCAAGGGCCGGACGTGTTCGGCTTATCCCGCGCTCCGAACCGACGTGGAAGACGCCGGCGGGGAGTACTACGATGGCGTGACCGCCGACGGAAATCTGGTGACCGGACGCGACTGGAGCGACCACGTCGAGTGGCTATCGCAATTCTTAGACGTCCTAGGTACGACCGTGGAACACGAACGGACCGCGACCGTGGACGATTAACTGTCCCGCACTCGACTCTGCTTGTAATACAAACCGCGTCGATGACTTCGATCGATTTAAAACGTATCCGGTACGAAAGCGGCAAGTTGCGGCGAGGGGCTTAAGATTAACCTGAGGTGGTCGTGGTAGTCGTGGTACCGCCTCCGCCACCGCCCTCGGTACTGGTGCTGAGCAGGTTAAGCGAGCTGCTGAATACCGACGCGTCGCCCGAGAACCGACGGGTGGATCCCGTGTTCAGCGAGAGGTCGCGGCCGAAGACGAACGTCGTGATCTGTCCCTGCGAACCCCCACCGCCGCCCAACAAGTAGCGGATGATGTACGCGTTGTAGTCGTCCGGCTGGCTGATCTCGGGGACGTTGCCCCCGCCAGGTCGCTGGAGGAGCCGAACCGTCGTCGACGCCTCCAATGCTTGAATGACCCGGAACTGGACGTTCGGGTGGTAGTCGTAGGTGTACACCAGTACGTTCTGGCCTTGTGCGGACGCGCTGCCGGCGCTGCCGAGGCCGAGCGCGAGCGCGCCCGTCGCGAGCGCGCCCTTCTTCATGAACGACCGTCGTTCTTCCGATTCGACGTTTTCCGTGTCTTGTGGTTCTCGTTTGGTCATCGTGACTTCACAAACCCGTAAGCCGGACCCGCTGATAAAGGGCGAGGACGTTTCAGTTTTCCAATTCATACCTACTTGCACATGAACTTCGGTAATCCTCGTGGCCCACGAGGATACTGCGGGTTACGGGAAGTCCCTTTCCGGATGAACACCGTTTACAGTCCTCAATCCCTCGTTGAACGACTTCTCGTCTTCGGACGGAGGAGGCGTTTCGTCTGCCTATTAATATAACGGTATATGATTTATACGTCCGGTACGGAACGACGATTAGAAGAATGTCAGACAACAGATGCTGCTTGCGGCAAGAACAACTTTGATCAACCGGCCTTCGGTACACCGTTCAAGCGCACCGTCGCTGGCGATGAACGGGATGGTAATCGCCGCCAGTGCGGCGGAATTTGCGAACGGTACTTCGAAACCATACGGACGCAGTGTCGCGCCGATTCTCGACGAAGGATCGTTTCGGACAGTGTCCGACGTGAAACCGCGACGGTGGCCGAAGAACTGGCTTTCGAATTCGACCGCGATTTCGAACGTGGAATCCCGTCTCACGTGAGAAACCGCCCGCTTGACCGTTCGCTCTCGCGTAGCGTCGAAAACGAAACGGACGGGTCACACGATTCCGAGACGGTTCGCAGTGTGAGTTTACAGCAAGGAGTAGACGTTCGCTTCGTACACCTCTCGCACTCGGTCGCCCCAGTTGTGGGTGTAAGTGTCGATGATGTCGCTCGCCACGTCGCCGCGAAGATATTTCACGATGCCGCGGTCGCCGGTGCGGTCGCGGAGGTGCGTCGTGAAGAAGTGTCGGAAGTAGTGGGGGGTGACGTTCTCTTCCGCGCCGCCGCCGGTTCGATACCACCCCGATTCGCGGGCATGGCGTTCGACGACGTTTCGAACCATCTTCGGCGTCAGGCGTTCGCCCCAATCGCCGCTCGTGCTGACGAACAACGGCTCCGCACGCGAAATCACGTCCGGTCGAATCGCCAACCACTGGACGAGTACCTGACGGAGTTCGTCGTCCACGGGGACGATGGTTTCGCGCTTTCGCTTGTTCGAAGCGGTGCGTTCCTCCCCGTTGACGACCTGCCCGCGCACCGGGTCTGCGGCGACGAAGATGGAGTCGGGACGTCCGTCGAGTTGCGGTCGCTCTCCCAGCGCGTACGCGGTTCGGACGTTCTCGTCCGCGAGGTTCACGTCCCGAAGATCGAGGTTACACACTTCTCCGACGCGCATGCCGGTCTTCAGCAGGGTGAGAACGACGGCGCGCTCCAGCGGGTGGGTGACTCCGGCGACGAACTCCCGCATGCTCGCCACCGAGATCTCGCGGCGGGTCGGGTCTTTGTCGACGGATTCGTGCAACTCTTCGACCACGAGCGCCATCGGATTCGATTCGAACGCGCCGACTTGCGTCATGTAGGCGTAGAATCGGTGGAGGTAGGAGGCGTAGGTGGCGATGGTGCTCCCAGCGTGGTCGCCTCGGAGGGTGTGAATCCACGCCATGCAGTCGCGCTGCGTGGCCGCTCCGGGCGTGACGCTTCGGCCCGAAGGGTTCCGGTCGGGGTCGCCCAGAAACGCCTCGAAGCGCCGGAGAACTCGCTCGTAGGCTTCGCGGGTTCGTTCGCTCTTCCCGTGGTAAAGGAGGTCTTGGAGGAAGTATCCGACTGGGTCGTCGGGATTCGGGCTGGCGGGGCTACTAGTCGCCATCGCCACCCCCGACGAGGACGTACTCGCCGCGCCGTCCGCTGTACTGCACCCGGTTCTTCGACTGGAGTTCGTCGAGCGTCCGGTCGAGCCGATCTTCGAAGTCCCCGGCGAGTCGTTCGACCAGTTCCTCCCACGACAGACTCTCCGAGGAGAGGTGGTCGATCAACCGTGTTTCCAGCTCGTCACCCCCGGGGTTCGACCCCTCGGGAGCGGTCTGCACCGGGTCAAATTCGAAACCGCGTCTCCCGGCCTGTACCATGGCCCTGACGAACTCGCTCTGGCTCATATCGAGGTCGTCGGCGTGCGCCCGCCACTCGTCTTTTTGGTACTCCGGAATGTACGTCTTCACGACAGACCGTTCCGTTCCGTCCTCGGCCATAGGTGGTCGTCTCACCCCCGGTATATCAATTTGTCCCACGTGGCGTGATAAGCGAACTTATCCCGGCTGCTAGGACTTTACTTGCACCCTGTACTCCCGGATATTGTCCTCGGTAGGCCTGTACGAGGTTCCCCTTTAGTGCTATCCAGAGAGATACTCGATCCGCGGTCGGAGTTCACGTCGAACCCACTCTGTCTCGGTGTCGATCAGCCGAATGAAAACAATCTCGACGAATACCGGAATCACTTCGCGAAATCAACTGGTGTTAACCTCCGGATTGTCCGTGGCCGAGGGATCGGTCGAACCGGCGGAGGCCGGACTGTCGTTAGCCTTCCCGGATAGTTGGTGTACGATGCTGGCCGACGACGATGCGCTACTGACGCTTCGAAATCGGTTGCAGTATCGGATTTGCTTCGTCTGAGCGACGACGTCGCTTATCGTCGAGGAAGATTCTCGGTCACCCGACGATCGGATGCGATAAACCGTATGTGGCTATACAATACTCGTAGACGCCCGCCGGGCGGTTCGACGGTTCCGGACGAATCGCCGATTGGTTTCTGTAGGTCGTAACCCGACCGCGATTAGACCAGAATCCACCGTCGGATTACCGCCCCACTTCGTTAACGGAAACATAACCCGAGAATTTCATTCTCACTAGCTGTATTATAAGCCGATCTTTTTAACTATCTCGTAGTGATATTTTTAAATGATCAGACCAGAATTTATCATGCCAGTACGGTCCGGGCGACGTTCCTCCGAGGTGCGGATGACCCCCGACTGAACAGCCTACTGTTTCTAGTTCGCCAGAGATGAAAGGCAACTATGCGTTCTGTCCGAAAAGCGGTGCACCGCTATCAGAAGAACTCCACTAAGACGACGCAGGCCATTCACGTAGATGCGTAAAAAGCGACGAGCGTCCGACGATACGTTCGCCGGACGGGGAACTGACCAACGGGTCGCTCCGGTCGTCGAACGTCGCGGTGTTCAACTACTTCCGACGCTGTCACCAGCGTTACCACGAGACGAATCCGAGGCTGTACTCGAAGGTGACTCTCGCGCTGAGGCGTCTCACACGGACGGCGACCGGACGAGAGGCGTGGGACATGCACGTTTGGTACGCGTTGGCCGAACGCCTCGATCGCCTCGGATTCGACGTTCGATGGATGAACGCGCACGTCGAACCGCGTTGTCCGCGGTGCGCGGGTCGCCTCAAGTACGAACGAACGACGACGGACGAACTCGTCGGCCGTTGCGGTACGGACTGTACGGACGACCGAAGCGACCGCCTCGACGAAATCCGCGAGACGGTCGTCGACCTCTACGGTCGAGCGTTCGAGGTCGACGCGAGCGAACGTCCGTCGGTGGACGACCTCGATTTTCTGTGATGTGTCCTCGCTCGTTCCTACTCCGCGACGATCGCCGTAACCGAACACGCCGACAGGGAGTGCCATGGCGCGGAAAGATATGAGATTGGTGGACGTGATGGCGATGTCGGAACGGGCGCGGGAGCGAAACTGCTGTTCGCGCGTCGTTTCCCATGAAGCGCGCATCGAGGGCGGTCTCAAGGAAGGCGTCGAGCACGGCGTGAGCTGTCTCCTCGTCTGTCTGGGACCGTTCTTCCTGGTGATGCCCTTCTTCGGCGAGATGAACGACTTCTGGATGGTCGCGCTCACGACCGTCGTCACGGTCGAACGCCTCCCGGCGGCGTGGGGGCGGGAGTTCTCGATAGCGACCGGTCTCCTATCGCTTGCTGCGGGCGCTGTCGTGCTCCTTCTCGGACCACCCCTCCCCATCAGGTTCACGACGTAGCGTTCGCGCACGGCGGAGGCCCCTCTACACGTCGAACACGCGCGGAGGGCGGTCGACGACGAGAGGCCGACCGCGAAACGCTCACTCGGCCGACTCTGGAACGTAGCCGTGCAAGAACGGCAGTTTCGTGTCCGTGACGCTCTCCACGAAGTCGACGACGACCCTGTCTTCGGGTTGGAGACAATCGAGCGTGGAGACGACGATGAGGGTTCCCGCGGCGGCCGTAACCAGCGCGAGCGGGAGCGTGAACATGGTGAGCGAAACCGTCTGCGCGAGCAACGCGGTGGGCGGAATCAGGAGCAGCGGCACGCGCGTCATCGTTCGAACTGTCCACTGCGAGAAGGGCGTTATGCCGAACTTCGACCAGAGCACGGCGAACATGAAGGCGTTGAGGGCGACGTTCGCGGTCGCGGACGCGACCGCGGCTCCGACGAACCCGTAGGTCGGAATCAACGCGAGGTTCATGAGCAGGTTGAGGACGAACGCGACCGCGTTCCCCGCGAGAATCAGCTTCGTGTGGCCGAGCGCCGACAGCGTCTCGCGGTTCCGTCCGCCCGCGGCGTTCGTGAAGAAGCCGACCGAGAGGATGGCGAGCGCCAACGCACCATTGGCGTAACGCTCGCCGAAGAACACCGACAAGATGTCGGCGGGGAAGGTCACGAACAGGAGGAACGCGGGGAACGTGATCACGAAGACCCACTTCGTCGTGAGCTGGTAGATCGTGGCTATCTCGTCTCGTTCCCCGTTCGCGTCGAGCCGCGAGGCGAGCGGGAGATAGAGGAATCCGAACGACGCGAGGGCGATGAGGAGGCTGTTGGCGAGGGGGTACGCCGCCGAGTACAGACCGACATCGTGAGAGGTCGTGAAGTAGCCGAGCATCACCGTGTCGGTTCGGGTGAGGAGATCCGCGAGGACGGACGAGACCACGAGCGGCGCGGAGAACACCGCCATCTCGCGCACGTGCAGTCGGAACGAACCGACAAGCGGAAACAGTCGGTTCAGCAGGTAGTGGGCGACGAGGAACGCCACGGCGGCGCTGACGAGGTAAGCGTAGCCCGCCGCGACCGCCCCGACGCCCAGTGACAGCAGCGCCCCGAGCAGGAGCAGTCTGCCGAACGGGTAGAGCAGGTCGCCGACGTACGTCTTGTAGATGGTGTTCTCGAATCCACGGATTCCGCCGACACCGACTTGGTAGCCGACGACCAGCGGGACGGCGAGCGCGAACACCGGAATCAGGCGGTTCGAACCGGCACTGTCGAACAGGTTCGTGGCGATGAGATCGGCGTTCAGATACAGGACGCCCGCCAGCGCCACGCCCACCGCTCCGGTGAAGAGGATGCCGGTCAGCCACGCGCCCCGCACGTCTCGTTCGTCGTCGAACCGGGAGATGTAGCGCGGGATTCCCTGTCCGAATCCGACGAGCGCGAACGTGACGCCCAGCGACATCGTCGTGAGCGCGATGTTCACTTCGCCGTAGGCCGCCGTCGAGAGGCCTCGGCCGAGGATGATGCGCTCGAGCAGCTTTGCGACCGACGCGACTGCGGCCCCGACGAACACGAGGCTCGCACTCGAAAGGAGGTTTCGAAGTTCTCGTTCCGTCCCCATGGATTACAGGTAGCCGAGATCCTCCAGCCGCGACTTGACCCGTCCCTCGTCGCCGCTCTCCCCGCCGGTTCCGTACTCGACGTCCGCGTACTCCCGCTCGCTCACCGGAACCGTCAATAGCCCCTCCGGGACGGTTCCCGTCATTCGCTCGGGAACGGGAAGCCCCGCGGCCGCCATGGCGACTGGCGCGACGTCGGTCAGCGAGAGGTCGTCCAGTTCCGCCGTCCCGTCGAACGCCGGCCCCGCGCCAATGAACACGCCGTTCGGTTTGTGATTGTACTCGTCGACGGGGAGGAATCGTTTTCCGACGAGGCTCGGAAGCACCAGATGGTTCATCTTGGCGGGCATGAACACCACGTCGGGGCCGCTCAGCGGGTCGTCGCCGTTAGACACTTCCTCGAACCGCTTTACGAACTTGAACACCGGCTCTCCCTCCGGCGTTCGGAGCGCCGAGAGGAGTTCGATTATCTCCGACCGAACCGCCTCGTACTCGGACTCGGGAACGACGCCGTCGGGGTCGCGCCCTTCGAGGTTGATGCGAACGCCGAGTTCGCCTAGCGCGCGACAGTACGCCGCCGAGCGACGCCAATCGACGGTTCGCTCGGCGGCGGCGAGCACGTTTGCCGGAAGCGCGCGTTTCAGCAACGAGCCCGCGCCGACTCGCTGCGCAGCGGCGTACACCGACCCCGGCGTGACGCCGACGGCGTCGAGTCCGGCCACCGTCCGCGAAAGCGCGGTCTGAGAGAGATTCCGCTCGGCTTCGTCGTCCGTTCGCTCGCCGGGATTCACGAGCGACTCCTTCACCACGGAGAGGCCGGTTCCGTGGTCGTCGCCGTCTCCGGTCGCCTTGACGAAACCGTGTTCTCGGAGCACCTCGTTGACGAATAGCTTGTAGCCGTCGATTCGACCCATCCCGTGGTCGGAGCAGACGACGACGTTCGCGTCCTCCGCCGTCTCCAGCACGGTTCCGACGAGTTCGTCCGCCGCCCGATAGACGCGCCGGAACGCGGCGGGGTCGTCGAAGTTGTGGAAGACCGCGTCGGTCTTCTGAACCTGCACGACCGCTACCCGCCAGTTCCAGTTTTCGAGGAGGTATCGGGCTGCGCGCTCGCGCAGTCCGACGAGTTCGACGTACCCGTCGAGTTTCGCTTCCTTGTCGCTCGACATCTCGCCCTCGGAGTAGACGGTGTATTTCTCGCCGAGAGCGTCGGATAGCTCGCGCCTGATATCCGGGGGGTACCCTTCGACGTCCTCGCTCGCCAGATACCCCGGAACGAGCGCACCCGAGAGCGGTTCGGCGGGATGAGTGACTGGAACGTTTAGAACGATGGACGGTTCGTCGATGGCCGTGAGATAGTTCCAGAGGGCGGGCGCGGTCACGTCGTTGCGCGTGACGATAGCCGCGTCGTCCGGGTACGTATCGGTGTAATCGAAGAAGGCGAAGGCGTTGTGGTGGGTCGGGTCGGTGCCCGTGTACATCGACGGCCACGCGCTTCCGGTCCACGGCGGGTGCGTCGAGCAAAGGGGTGCGGCGACGCCCTCCGAGCGCAGACGACCGAAGTTCGGAAGGTCGTCTTCGAACGCGTCGAGATACTCGAAGTCGAGCGCGTCGAACCCCAGAACGACGGTTTTCGACTCCCCGTTCATCGTCCACGCTCCGAACCGAATTCGGCGGTTCGCCTCGTCCCTTTGACCGCCGTTGACGAGAAGGCGAACCTCCGACGGCGGAGTCCGACGGAACGCGCTTGAAACCGGTTTTCACTCACACCCTCGTTCATATCGTTCTAAACGCCCCCTCGGAAACACTTTGTTATACTCCGGGTCAGCGAGCGATAGGTGCATCTTACCGGTCGGCGAACTCCCCCGAAAATACGCCTGCGATGGCGTACCGGCGCTACCGGGGGAGAAAACTCGGGAAGACTGACAGTACGGTGCGCGTAACTTCGTCGGTCGCCTCGACAACCAGGGATGGTAACCGGTATCGGAACGTTATTGCGGTTTAGACGGCTCGAACGCGGTGATTTGCACTGCTCCGGTGTCCCGGCGATGCGCGGGGGCAGCAAGGCCCTCTTATAAATTATTAGCAAAGCATTGAACCCAAATCGACGCACTTTTAAGTTGGCAATCTCTCGTTGAACCTGCATGGCACGCGAACTTGAGAACGAAAAGACCGACAATGCATCGTTACTCGGCCGACGATCGTATCTGAAACTCGCTGGCTCCGCGGTTGCCGCGACAGGCGCTGCGGGCGTGGGCGGTCTCGCGAGTGCGGCGGAGTACGAGACTGTCACCGTCTCCTCCGGCGAACACAAGGCCATCGAAGTCGGCGACGGACAGACGTACGAGAACAAACTCATCGACGTCTCCGCCGAGGGCGCAGGCGTAGCGTTCACGACGAGCGGAAACGGCTGGACCATCCGTAACGTCGGCATCAAAGGCGAGCACAGCGGTGAGAGTTTCATCATGATGCCCGGCGTCGAGTCGTCGGACGGCAAAGGCCTCATCGAGAACGTCTACATGGGCGACGGTATCAAGCCCAAACAGAGCGGTGGCGGCGTCTGGGTGAACGCCAACCTGCCCCATCAAGGCGTCATCACGGTGCGTCGCACGCACATCGCCAAGACCGTCAACAACGGTCTGTACGCGTCCGGGCCGGGGAGTCAGGGCGCGACCGGCATCACGAACGTGGAGGACTCGTACTTCCACTCAAACAACATCTCCAACATCCGGATGAACGCGAAGGGCGACCGCACGCCGTACGTGAAAAACTGCGTGGTGAAAGTCGACGAGAAGACGCCGCCCTGCGGCGAGAACTGTTCCAGTCCCGGCGCGGTCAACAACCGCGGCGTCTGGTCATGGTACGGCACGACGAAGGTCGTCAACTCCGACATCCAAGGTGGCTTCGTCGGCACGCACGGCGGCGACGTCGAGACGAAGAGCACCAACACAGGCAAGCAGGCGAATCTCGAACCCCCGAAGGGCGTTCCGATGTCCGCCGAAGAGGCGGCCAAGGGCGGCAAGTAACCTCGCGTTTCGAAGTCCCTTTTTCGGTTCGAGCGGCGAATTCTCACATTTCTTCGCGGTAACGAGGCGTTGACCGGTCGAATTCGGTCCCCCCGCTGCGCGAATCCTCGATTCGAAGTACGCCGACGAGGCGATTTTTCCGCGGTTGCGCGTTGTTTGCTACCAATTGACTTGGATTCGTTTCGGTGTCGATCATCGAACGCGTAAATCACATAATGCTATACTAATTCCGAGGGGATGGGGCCTCGTCTTCGATTCCGCGGGCGCTCTCGACCGAGAAGCTGTGCCACGGCGGGACGCCGGCACGTTCGATTCGCTCGATTGCCTCCGTCATCTCGCGGTTCATATCGGGTGCTGACCGGGCGGAACGTTATAGTTTCAGTTATCCAAACGGAAATTATGTCGCTCGACGTCCGAACCCGCGAAGCGGTGGCCCGCAGTCTCCGTCGGCTTCGGCGCGCTTACGGAATGTTCCCCCTCCACGACGAGTGAGTCGAGAACGATCCCGACTACTTCGAGCACGGTCGGCGGCAAGCCGAATTAGGCTGGCTCGACGACGCCGGCGTCTGGGTGACGGACGCCGACGACCGCGTCGTGATGATTCGTCACCCCGACGCTCCCGACCGGTGAGGAATTCCCGGCGGCGGTCACGAACCCGGCGAGACGCTCTCGGAAACCGCCCGCCGCGAACTGCGCGAGGAGACCGGCCTTCGATGCCGGCTGACCGACATAGTCCACGCACGCCGAACGGAGATCGCACTCGAAACCAACCCTGACGAGCGTATCTACATGCTGACGGTGCTGTTTTCGGGCGTCTGCGTCGGCGGCGACCTCCGCGCCGAGGACGAACTGCTCGACGCTCGATGGTTCAATTTGCCCCCGGAGTCGGTCGCCGATTTCCTCGAACCGCAGGTCGAACGCTGGCGCGGGTGAGCAAAGTCAAGTGGCTGTGATCCGAACGAGCGATATGGATATCGGTTAGGACGACGCCAGACGCCGGGACGATGCCGATTCGCTCTCGCACCTGCGCGACCGATTCCGCGTTCCGGACGGCGAGCTGTACATGGACGGCAACTCGCTCGGAGCGTTTTCGGACGACGCAGGCCTGGCGCTGTCGCGCGCGGTAAAGGAGTGGCGCGAGTCGGGCATCCGGGGGCGGACGGACGCGAACCCGGACTGGTTTCACTACGGGAAACGACTCGACGACCGACTCGCTCCCCTGCTGGGCGCGGAAGAGGATGAGGTCGTCGTTGCGAACTCCACGACGGCGAACATCCACGCGCTTTTCTCGACGTTCTACGAGGGCGGCGAAGTGGCCGTCAACGAACTCGACTTCCCTACCGACCACTACGCCGTCCGGGCGCAGATGCGCCAGCGTGGTATCGATCCGGACGAACGACACGTCGTGATCGAGAGTCGGGACGGTCGAACGATCGAGGAAGACGACGTTATCGACGCGCTCTCCGAGGACACCGCGATTCTGTTCATGCCCTCGGTTCTCTACGGAGCGGCCAGTTGGTCGATGTGGAACGACTCGCTCGAGCGGCCCGCGCACACGACGCGCTGGCCGGATTCGACATCGCGCACTCGGTGGAGGTCGTGCCACACGACATCTCGGAGTGGGGCGTCGATTTCGCCGTCTGGTGTAGCTACAAGTGCCTGAACGCCGGGCCGGGCGCGGTGGCGGGGCCGTACGTCAACGAGGGCCACTTCGGAACGACTCCCGGACTCGCCGGCTGGTGGGGTCACGACAAGGAGACGCAGTTCGAGATGGACGCGACGTTCACGCCCGCCGATGGCGCGGGCGCGTAGCAGGTCGGAACGATTCCGGTGTTCATCGCCGCACCGCTCTGGGGGTCGCTCGAACCGTTCGAGGAGGTGGGAATCGAAGCCGTGCGCGAGTAATCCCTCGACCTCACCGATTATCTCATTGGATTGGTGGACGAGATACCCGAGTGTCGCGTCGGGATGCCCCGAAATTCGGAACGACGCGGCGGTCACGTCGCCATCGAACATGAGGACGCGTATCGCATCGGCGAGGCACTGAAAGAGCGAGGCATCGTCGTGGACTTCCGACCGGCGAACGTAGTTCGAACGTGTCCGGCACCGCTGTACGTCGGATTTCATGACGTGTGGCGGGTCGACGAACAGTTGCACGAAATCGTCTCGACCCGAGCGTACGAATCGTTCGATTGTAATATCGGTGACGTGACGTAGCCATAGCACGTATGTATTTAGGACGGCTTTTCTGTTCGCATGAGTACGATTGCGGAGATCGAACTTCCGGCGCAGGAGTTCGCACTCCGAACGACGTTGGAGCAGGTTCCGAACGCCGAATTCGACGTAGTTCGCGTCGCCGCCCACGACACGAAACAGGTTCTCCCCTACATCTGGGCGACCGCGGACGACTTCGACGCGTTGGACGACGCCCTTGGTGACGACCCGAGCGTCAATGAACTGACCCTACTCGAAGACCTCGGTGACGAACGCCTCTACCGGATGCAGTGGGTGGAGCAGATTCGCGTCGTCATCCACATCCTCGTCGAAGAGAAAGCGACGATACTGAACCTTCACGGAAAAGATAGCCGCTGGCGGCTTCGAATCCTCTTTCCGAATCGTGACTCGCTGTCCGCAACCTACGATTTCTGCGAGGAGTCGGGACTCTCGCTCAACGTGCGAAACATCTACGAGATGAGCGAGACGCGCCACGGCCTCTTCGGTCTGACCGAAGACCAACACGAGACGCTGTTGATGGCGCTGGAGTCGGGGTACTATGACATTCCGCGGGAATCGACGGCGGACGACCTCGCCGACAGTTTAGATATCTCTCATCAGGCGGTTTCGGAGCGACTTCGACGCGGCCATCGGAGTCTCGTCAAGAACGCTCTCGCGGTCAACCCCGGGGACGGTCGCCCTCGTTAAGCGTCGTTCATTCTCTGACTGATGCGCTCACCGCACGTAACGCAGGTGCTGACGCGGTAGGGTTCGCGTGAAAACGCGCTGGTGTTCGCGCGTTCGTTCTCGGTTCGAATCTCGATGGAGACGCGGTGGGTCGTCTCCCGCGAACAGTTCTCGCAGTGTTCGACGACACCCTCTGCCTGCGGCGATGTCATAGTTCCGCCTCCTCGGAACACATTCCCTCGGGGCCGACGACGCGTTCGAGCAAGAGGAGCTCGAAGTCGTTCATCGACTCGCCCGTCTCGTGCTGCGGCGTTCCGTACATCCGTTCGTCCGGTTCGGGCTCGTCGGTGACCTCGTGCTGTGGCTCCCCGTACCGTCGACGCTCGTACTCCGGACGCATTTCGTCCTCGTCCTCTAGATACTCCTCGTCCGGCTGTCGTTCCGGATGTGGTGTCGTCATGGCTGTTTTTCCCTATCAGGAAATGTGTATCCGCGGGCAGGAACCACGTGCCTGCGACCGCAAGTGAGTAAAAAGGGGTTAGTTCCCGCCGAACACGGAGCCGAGTTGGTCGCGCCACTCGCGGAACTCGGTCAGTTCGCTCTCGATATCATCGAGGTCGGAGCACAGGGTGTCGAGTTCATCGTCCAATCGCGTCTCCGTCGCGGACACCGAGTTCGAGAGGTCGACGGCGTCGTCCGACAACTTCTCCAGTTCGCCTTCGAGCGATTGCATGTCGTCCAAGTCGTCCCGAATGTCTTCGACTTCGTCGTCCAGTGCGGTGGCTTCCACCGTGTTCGTGGCGACGAGGTTTTCCAGGTCGAGTTGCGACCGGAGGTAGTCCACGTCGGTGCCGAACTCGCCGAGTTCGTCGAGTTCCGTTTCGAGCTCGGAGAGGTCACCTTCGAGATTGGCGACCCGCGTGAGCCAGTGCACATTCGTCTTTCGTGCTCTCGATATCGTCGTTCATCGCACCGAGTTCGCCGCGGACGGCTTCGACCTCGTTCTCGACCTCCTCGATGATGGACTGGGCCGTCCCGTTGTCGTCGATGAATTCCTCGAGCGCTTCGGTGTACGCCGCGAGGTCGTCCACCCGCGATTGGAGGTGTCGGATGCGGACGTTCGTGCTCTCCGGCGTGTCGAGGTCGAGTTCCCGCTGGATGAGCGTGAGATCGGCGTCGTTCACCTCTCCCGCGCGTATCTCGTCTGCGAGCGCGGCGGCGACGCACCGGGTCGCGGCGGCGATGCGGTCCACCCGTCGTTCTCGACACCGTCGTTCGCGGGGGGTTCGAGGACACCGCCGGACTCGTCCCGTCCCTCGTCCGCGACCTCTCCTTCGAACTCCGACGAAACGTCGTCGGCCGAATCGGTGAGCACGTCGTCGGACGATTCGTCGAAGGAATCGTCCGCAAACGACCCGTCCTCTTCGGTGAGAGGGTCGTCGGTCGCCTCCGCGAGCGGGTCACCGCCCATATCGACGAGGGGGCCGGGCGCGTCTTCCGCGTCGTCATCCAACCCCGGGAGGCCGCTGTCGCCCGCGATAACGTCGCGGACGACCTGACTGCTGTCTTCGGAGACGATGTCGGTGATGGTCTGCTCTTCCATTGGCTTTTCCGTCTCATCCTCCGCGTCGGCACTGACCGGCGCAATCTCTTCGAGCTCGGGTTCGCTCAGGAACAGTTCCGCGTCCTGCCAGTCCGAGAGGGGAATCCCGTAGACGGCCGTCAACGCTTCGCCGGGTTCGAGCGAACGCTCGAACTGGACGCAGTGGTCTTTGTACGCCGTCCAGTTTTCGTTCTCGTACTCGGGGTGGAAGCCGACGTTATCCATCGGGAAATCATTCGGAATTCGGTCGGTGATTCAAACCGTGACTTCATCGTCGCGGTCGGAACGGAGTTCGAATTGGATCGCCGGAACCGCGAACTCCTCGCCGTCGAACGATGTTTCGACCGTGACGCCGCTTTCGGTGTGATATCGTTTCGTTTCCGTCGCTGAAATCACTCATACAGATTACATTTGGAGGATATATAAAACATGCGTCGAGGTGTCACCTCAGCCGAACGTCTTTCCCCGCCTCGCTTTGACGGGAAACTACCGCTCGTCGCGATCGTCTTTCGTCCCGTCTCGCTCCTCGTCCGAACTATCGTCCACTTTGATGCTGACGGGTTCCGTCGTGGACGCTTCGTCGTTCAGGTGACTATCGAGGTTGAACACCGTGTTGAGTTCCTGCTGTACTTGGTCGACGATGCCGCCGACGAGTTCGCTCGGCGCGATCGCAGTGTACTCGTAGGGGTTGTTCCCGGCACCGGCGCTCTCGCGTTTCTCGCGGACGACTTTCTCCTCTTCGTGGAGTTCGGCGAGCGACTCGCGCACGGTGCTCGGGTAGAGACCCGTCCCCTCCGCTATCTCTTCGCTCGTACTTCCCGGATGTTTGCGGAGGTATACGTAGATTCTCGCGCGCGTCTCCGTGTCGAGCACCCACGATAGCAAGTCGACGATGCCTTGGTCGAACCCCTCGACCGCTCTATCCGCCTCCTCTTCGAGTCGTTTTCGTCCCCGCGAGAGACGTTCCTTGCCAGACTCTTCGATGGAGATGTCTTCTTCGACGACCGTCTTCTCCTCGCCAGAGTCCTCGACGGTGACGCGCTCGGTTACGGTCGATTCGTCCTCGGCGGTCAGTTCTTCTTCCACCTCCACTCCCTCGTCCACGTCCTCTATCTCGGCTTCTTCGACGGTGTCGTCCTCGACCGACACGTCTTCCTCACGGTTTTTGTCGTTCGTGTCTTCCCCGGACATTGTCGTTCCCGAGAGGACAAAAGCCACTGTCGCGTAAAAAAGTTGCCTACAGCAGGAGCGACTGGCAGAGGGCTTCGAAGCCGTCTTCGTCGCGGATGCGTCGCTGGCGCTCCGCACCGCTCTCGCAGTCGAAGACGTCGCGGATTCTGGAGATTCCGAGTCGGTCGCACTCGCGTTCGACCGCGTCCGCGAGCGAGATTTCGCCGTCGCAGTCGCGGCGGATGAACGAGGCGTCGTGTCCGTGGCGCATCGCGCGCCACTTATTTTCGTCCAGCAGTTCCCTACGGTGGCAGTAGCCACTTTCGCCGTCTTCGTAGCGCTCCACGAGGTCGAGGACGAGTGCGTGGGCGTATTCGACGAACGCCAGCACGTACTCCGGGTCGGCCTGGCCGTCCGGCGTCCGAATTTCGACCGTCCCGTGCTCGGAGTGGGGGCGCACGTCGTACCAGAGCTCCCCTCGGTCGTTTATCGAGCCGCTCTCCACCATCATCTCTTCGAACCGCGCGAACGTCTCGAAATCCTCAAAGTCGGTGGGCATCCCGGTGTTCGGCAGTCCCTCGAATATCTTGGCGCGGGCGGACTCCAAGCCGGTGTCGTAGCCGTTCCAGTACGGGGAGTTCGCCGAGAGCGCAAGCATGACGGGAAGATACCAGCGAGCCTCGTTCGCCACCCAGACCGCGGCGTCCGCGTCGTCCACCCCGACGTGAACGTGAAGGCCGGCGGTGGTGTTGCGGTGCTGCGGGTACTGGATGCGGTCGAGCTGTGCCCGATAGCGCGACTTCTCGGCGTGTTCCAGTTCCCGCCACTTCGCGCCAGGGTGGAGACCCGCCGCCGCGATACCAAATCCGTTGCCGCGCGCGTGTTCGACCAGCGCCTCGCGGACTGCACGCACCTGCTCGTCCACGTTCGACAGGGTTGCTTTCGGCGTCTGGGTTTCGATGACGCATTTGAATAGTTCGTGGTCGAGTCGGCCTTCGAGGATATCCGGTGGGTCGGTTTCGTAGACGAGTTCGTCGGTGCCCGCGGTCGGGACGCCGCGCTCGTCGACGACGTAGAACTCCTCTTCGACGCCGAGCGTTCCTCGCTCCGTGAAATTCTCGGCCGAACCCAGATCCATTTTCTGGGAGTTAGCAATCGGGCGGGTAAATACTTCCGGAGACGGTCATCGCTACCGGGGAACCGCGACGACGGCGAGATGATCGGCGTGGAACGGTTCGAGCCGTCGCGTTTCGAGTACTTCGTACTCCTCGCGGAGGGACTCCAGCGCGCGGTCGAACACGTCCCCGGGGTCGATCGCCACGTCCTCGCTTCTAGCCTTGACGGCGAGGAGAAGGTGTCCGTCGTTGCGGAGGAACCGGCGGTTCTCGCAGGCTACGCGCGCCTGCCCGCGGGTGGCTACGTCCTGCACGACGACGTCGAGGTTCGACTCGACGACGTGCGCGTAGGTCGACGGCTTGCGAGCGTCGGCGAGGAGCGGAAAGAGGTTATCGCGCGCTTCCGCCACGTCGAGCAGGTCGCGGGTCGGGCGGGGCGCGAACTCGACCGCGTAGGTCGCGCCCGAGAAATCCGCGACGTGGCTCACGGTCGTCCCGCTCGCCGCGCCGAGGTAGAGCACTTTTTCGCCGCCGCTGAGCCCGGTATCCATTCCGTGCTCCAGCATCGCGGCGAGCTTGGAGCGCCGGGCGTCCCAACACCGCCACTCGCCGTCGGTCGGCTCACCGTAAGCGGGCGTCCCTCGCGTCGCCAGTCGGCCCTCACCGTCGAACATCCGCCGCTCGACGCCATCGGGGAGGCTCGTTCCGCCGTCGAAACGGTTCACTTATCGTCACCCCGCGACCGGATCGCCGCCATCCGACGGTCGAGTTCCTCCTTCAACTCAGGTTTGCGCTCGCCGGAGTAGTGGTCGATGCGCGCGGCGATGACGAGTTTGCCAGAGAGCGTGCGGGCCGCGGAGCCACGTTGCTCGGGCGCGGTTCCGCGAACGTACTCGTGGGTGTAGATGACGCCGTGTTTCGGCGAGGACGCCCGTCCCCGGAGGTGAGCGAACAGAGCGTTTTCCGCGCCGAGCACCTGTACCGTCCCGCCAGGCATCTTCGCCAGCGATTCGAGTCCGCCCGCCAAGGCGACCAGTCGCGCGGCGAGCACCGGCCCGGCGAGGTCGGCGAGGTTCGGCGCGACCGCGGGGGCTTGTCGCTCCACGAACGAGCGGAGGTCATCGCGCTCGTCCGCGAGGTCAGCGACGCGTCGGGCGAGCGCGACGAGGCGTTCTTCGACCGGCGATTCGGGCTCCCGTTCGGCGAGTTCTCGGGCGTACTCGATTCCGGTTCCGGCGTCCGCGAACAGCGTCCCGGCCCACTCGGCGACGCGCTCGGCGAGTTCGTTCGCCTCCGACTCGCAGTCGTCCATGGCTCGAACGGCGTGGACGAGTTGGCGGTCGTCGGCCCGTTCGCGCTCCGTCACCGCGTCGCGGGTCGCCCGGATACTGGCCGCCCGGAGCTTCGCGTAGTAGTTGGATTCGTCCGCGGCAAAGCCGGATTCGACGGCTCGCACGGGCCAGTCCGCCGGGGCGTCGACGCTCCCCTCGCGGATGGCCCGTGCGCCAGCCTCTGCGTCGTCCGGCTCGACGCCCGCGAACCACCCCTCCTCGGCGTCCGATTCGGTCATGGTCGTGGGTTGTGCGGCTTCTCGTTTAAACCTACGTCTACCTCGTCCCGGGCGAGTTTCGTATCGGAGGCGAAGCGAGCGTGAAATTTGGAAAACAACTCGACCCTGTCTCCTAGAATCGAACAGCTCACACCCCTCATCCAACCCTTCCTGTGGTGATGACAGTCGTTAAGACCCGTCCCCAGAGTTGGCTCCTATGGCCGGTTTCTACGCGCATCCGAACTACTACGAAATCGCCTTCGATTTCCGCGACGTGGCGGCTGAAGTGGACTTCTTCGAGGCCTGCATCGACCGATTCGGCGAGGGTGCGGGCGATGCTGACTCCGTGCTCGAAATCGCGTGCGGCCCGTCCCCCTACCTCCTCGAATTCGACGCTCGCGGATACGGGTACGCGGGCCTCGACAACTCCTCGGAGATGATCTCGCACTCCATCGAGAAGGCGCGCGAGCACGACATCGAGGCGACCTTCCTCCGGCGGGATATGGCCGACTTTTTCCTCCCTCAGCGCGTCGATTTCGCCTTCTGCGCGCTGAGTTCGTTGTACCTCGATTCGAACGACGCGCTCCGGTCGCACCTCGAATCGGTCGCTGAATCGCTGACGCCGGGGTCGCTCTACTGTATCGACGGCTCCATCGACTTTTACGGCGGTATGTCCTCGGAAAGCGAGTGGGAGGCGATGCGCGGCGACACGACGGTTCGCTTCAGTATCGACCGCGAACCGGTGAACCCGGCCGAGCAGTTGGCGCGACAGACCCTCACGACGCGGGTCGAAACACCCGACGGGACGCGCCGATTCCGCGAAGAGCATACAATCAAGACATTCGCACCCCAAGAGTTTCGAATGCTCGCCGAAGAATCCGAGTTCGAGCACGTCGGTTGGTTCGACAGCTTCGACCTCTCAGAACCGGTCGAGGAGTGCGAACCGGGAACGCTCCACCGCCCCGTGACGGTACTCAGGAGGCGATGATGTTCGTCTCGCTCTGGGAGTGGCAGTCCGAACTGGACGGATCGCTCGTCGCCGCCTCACCCGACGAAATCCGCCGGCAGGTGTGCGAGTACGCCGACGGTGATCGCCGGGAGTTCGACCTCGACGTTTCGTACCCCGACACCTTCACCGGGCGGGTCATGGCCGCGATGGCGGAGATTCCGCGCGGCGAGACGCGAACCTACGGCGACCTCGCCGACGCGCTCGACACGGCCCCCGTCGCCGTCGGGCAGGCCTGCGGGCGCAACCCCGTGCCCATCGTCGTCCCTTGCCACCGCGTCGTCTCGGCGGACGGTCTCGGCGGCTACTCCAGTGGTGGGAACGACCGACTGGGACTCAAAAAACGGCTGCTCGATCTCGAATCGCGGTGATCACTCGTCCGGGGCGACGCGCATCACTCGGCCCGTCACGCCCGAATCCAGTTGGACTTTCACGCCGCCCGGTTCCGTTCGCTGTCCCTCTTCCGAGAGAATTTTGGCGATTTCGCCCCGAAGCGGTTGGGCGTCGTCCGAGTTCTCCGCGTTCGTCTGCTCGATCTCGACGGTCATCCCTCGGCGCAGTTCCTCTCGTGTCGGTCGATTAGCAGACATACGTCGGGGTACGCCCTTCGAACCAAAGAGCGTGATGGCCTACTCGAACTTCTCGAACGGCTGTTCGCAGGCGTTACAGAAGTGCATCGACCGGCAGAGTGACGGCCCTTTCGGGTGCTCGCGCTCGGTGTCCGTCGAACCGCAGTAGGGACACTCCGCGCCCGCGTCCTCGCCGCTCGTCGTCACGCTCGGGTCGAGTCGTTTCATATGCTCAAGCCGAACTCCCGGAGATCGTCTTTGCCCGGTTCGGTCACCATCTTGATGGACCACGGGGGATTCCAGACGAGTTCGAGGTCGGCGCGCTCGACGCCCTCGACCGCGGCGACTTCTTCCTCGATTTCTTCGGTCAGCATCTTCCGCGCCGGACAACCGGTGTACGTGAGGGTCATGACGACCGTCACCTTCGTTCCGGCGGCGTCGCCGCCTTCGTGTGACTCCTCCAGTGTCTCGCACTCCACTCCGTAGATGAGCCCCAGATCGACGATACTGATGGGCATCTCGGGGTCTTCGATGTCGTAGAGGGCGTCCCAAACGCGCTTTTCGAGTCCGGTCGCTCCTTTGCCCGTGGCGGGAAGATCGTCCGGAGAGCGTCCGCCGGACGAGTAGTCGGTGTACGCGCAGGCCGTGGGTTCGGATTCGAACTCTTGTGGTCGGTTACTCATCGTCGGGATCTGGCATGATTCGGTGGGCTTCGCTTCGCCCGAGTTCGCGGTACGATCGGGTCATGTCCTCGTGCAGGTCGAACCAGTCGTCGGTGTGGCTGCCGTCACGCCCGACATGCTCGGGGAGCAGTTCGTCCGGGTCACCGCTCTGGAGTTCCTCCGGTACGTCGATGTCCAGCGACACGAGGAACGGCACGACGATGTCGAGCCACTGTTCGCGCATCGCTTCGAGCGATTGGGTTCGAATGCCGAGTTGGTCAATCTGCTCGTCAGCTTCGCCGCCGACGAACAGCGTTAGCGCGTAGGGGAACAGTTTGTCGACCGCCGACTGCACGCGCTCTCGACCCTCGTCGTCGCTGGCGAGTCGTTCGAGCCAGTTCTGGGCGTGCTCGCGGTGGTAGTCCTCCTCGCTCAGAATCTTCGCCACTCGGTTTCCGATTCGCGGGTACGACGTTTCTTCGAGGGCTTGGAGGCTCAACTGCTCGGCCACATCGTAGAAGTATCCACGGACGATGGCGTCGGCCCAGTCGCCCGATTCGAAGGGGAGTTCTACGAGCGTCGCGTTCCGGAAGTCGCTCGGTTCGCGCTCGAAGATGAGTTCGGATTCGGTGTGGCCGAAATCCTGCAGCAGGTCGTACCAGAGGCGGGCGTGCCCGAGTTCGTCCTGCGCGATGTTCGAGATGGCGAGATCCGACTCTAGCGTCGGGGCGCGAACCTGCCACTCCGTGTAGCGTTCGGCGAGGACGAATTCGTCGTCGGCGAGGCGGTAGAGGAGCGATTCGACCGCATCTCGCTCCTCGTCACTCAGGTCGTCCGGCCCGGTGAGCTGCGCCGACATCACGCTTCACCCCGTTGTCGGTCGGCCTCTTCCTGTTCGGCCTCCGAATTCTCGATTTCCTCCGCGAAACTGGAGTCGATGCGGTTGTACGCCATCACCCAGCGGTAGGACTTGTCCGTCGTCCCGCCGAAAGTCGTCTCGTCGGCATCGACTTCGCCGATTTCATCTTTCGGAACGACCCAGAGACTGTTCGTCGGCTTGCGCCGCCCGTGCTGAATCTGAGCGAACATGAGCGCCATGTCGCGGTCCGGCGCGTGAACGTTGCCGCAGTGAGTGTGATACTTGCCCGCTTCCTCCTGTCGAAACACTTCCCAAATCATGTTAATCAGCCGCCACCGGCGTGTTCGAACCGCTCGTTTCCCAGTCGTCCAGTACGTCTCGAACCCACTCGACCGCTTCCTGTGCGTTTTTACGACCGTTTATCTGTCCGACACCGGGTTCGTAGCTGTTCTTGGCGATCTGGAAGAACTCGTCCCAATCCAAGTCGTCTTCGCGCACCTTGTACGTACCCGTCTCCTCGTCGCGCTCGATGCGCGGTTCGTCCGGAATCTCCAGCCCGTACTTCTCCGCCTTCGGGATGTAGGCGTTGAGGAAGGCGTTTCGCAGGTCGTCGTTCGTCATCGTTTTCAGTCCCACGTCGGCGGAGAAGTCGTGGTGGGTGCTCTTGTCATTCGTCGGTCCGAAGAACTGGATGATACGCGGCCACCACTCGTCGAAGGCGTCCTGTAGGAGTTCCTGTTCCTTCTTAGACCCCATCGAGAGTTCGCGCATGATGTCCTCGCCGTGCTTGACGTGGAAACCCTCCTCGAAGCAAACCTTGTCCATCGCGTGGGCGTAGGGTTCCCAACTTGTACGCTTCAGGGTCGCCTGTCGGCGCATCGCCGCGCCGTCCACGAAGAAGGCGATCATCGGCGTCTCCCACCACTTCGTCATCTCGTAGTGGAAACAGTTCAGGAACTTCCCCTCGCCGTTCGCCAACTCGTCTAGCATCTGTTCGCGGGTCTTGATGCCGAGCGATTCGGCGGCGCGGTAGAGCAGCTGTCCGTGCCCGATCTCGTCCTGCACCTTCGCGCTGAACGCCAGTTTCCGGTCGAGGCTCGGCGACTGACGGATGAACGGACGCTCCAGATACGCGCCCATGATCTCCGAGTTCGCATGGAACTGGATCATGCGGGTCGCCGCTTTCCGGTACTCCTCCGGCATGTCGTCCTTCGGACTGAACTGCCGGGGCCCGGCCCGTTCTTTGACGGTCTCGATGTCCATGGTCGATAGTTATCCATCCCGACCCATACTATTTGACCCGCCCATAGACTGCCTTTAAATACTAGCGCCGCATACACGCCGTCGATGATAGATGAGTGCCTCGTCGTGGAGTTCACCGTCACGGGGGACGACTGTCCGCTCGCCGAGGCGTCGCGGGCGACCGGCGTACGAATCGACTGCCAGCCACCACAACACCGCGACGACGGGTACACACTCTTGCGATTTAGCGCCCCCACAGGGAGCGATGGACTCGCCAATTATCTCGACGCCGACGACCGAATCCGATACCTCCACGTCTCGACCACCGACGGCAGGCAGAATTTCAGATGCCTCTCGAAACATCCCTGCGTCATTCACGAGCTGACAAACGTCGGGTTCATGGCCGAGTCGCTTCGGTACTACGGCGGAAACGGGAAGTTCACAGGCGCGGTGGTGGGTCATGATGTGCTACAGGGCGTCCTCGAAGCAGCAGGAGAGACCGTCGGAATGCGGTTGGAACGTGTCCACCAGCTCGGCTCCGAGGACGAGAACGTCGTCGCACAGCAGTGGGACGTGACGCCGGCGCAAGAGCGCGCCCTTCGAATCGCTCGAGAGATGGGCTATTTCGGCGTTCCCCGCAAGACGACGGCGAGCGAGGTGGCCGACGAACTCGGCATTAGCAAGTCGGCGTTCCTGGAGCGAATCCACCGAGCCGAGCGATCGCTCTTCTCGCAACTGTTCGCGTAGCGGGACGTCAAGTCGTCCGCAATGACTTCACGTAAGCTATTTATCGCACAGTCGCCAGTTGTGCTGCCGTGCCCGCGCTCGTCGTCCCGTTCCGGCTCGAAGTGACACTCCTCGTCTTTAGCTATCTTGCCATCGCGCAGGCACACCATCTCCCGAACGGCCTCACGCTGTTGGGTTACGTGACCGGATTCTTCCTCCTCGTACTGATTCCGCTTCTCGCACTGGACGATGCCTCCGTCTCATCGACCGGTAGGGCGAGATGAGAGACGGACGATGCTACGTTGAACATCGTGGGATCTTCCTTCCTGAGTGGAGCTCGTTCCGTAGCATCGGCGCGGGCGGATGTTCCTCACGGGGCGTTCACGTAGACGATGAGAAGAAACGACGGTGGATAATTCGGCCGCGAGCGGAATCGCATGGCGGACAGACGGCACGAACGACGAACAATTAGGCGTGAAGCGGTGCGTCGTGAAACCGCGGGGCGCTTCACGGCTCGAGTCAGGTCACGGCGGCGATGGCCGCGTTTTCCGTGATAAATCTACGGGTCGGTCGAGGCGGGCGGCGACCCGGTCGCTTTCAGTCGTTTTCGTCGACATCCTCGTTTCGTGTGACTGTCGCCACGAGTAGGAGTCGTACCCTCACCCCGTCTTGTAGACGCCACGGGCCTCCGCGACGTGCTCGCCGTCCTCGTCGTAGACGCTCACGTCGACGGTGCCGACGTCGCTCCCGTTTCGAACAACGTCCGCTTCGGCGCGCAGGTCGCCCGTCCCCGCGCTGAGGTAGTCGATGCGCATGTCGATGGTCGGCACCGGCTGGTCGTTGAGCGAGACGAGCGCCGCGCCGCCGACGGTGTCCGCGAGGGTGAACGTGACGCCGCCGTGGGCCACGAGTCGGTCTTGGTTCCACGATAGCTCATCGCGCATCTCGACTTTTCCTTCGGCATGGCCGTCCTCGGCTTCGGTCACTTCGACCCCGAGCAGGTCGGCAAAGGGCATCCCCTCGAAAAACGCTTCGATGTTCATACGCCGACTGCACGCGGGGAGTAATTAAATGTGCGTGCAGTGACCCAGTTTTCGTATGCACGTCTCAGACGATGACGGAATCCGAACGGTGACGTTCGACCGCCCAGAGGTTCGAAACGCCTTCACGCCGGAAGCGGCGGGCGAACTCGCCGAGATACTCTCGGAGAGCAACCCCGAGTCCATCGACGCGGTCGTGTTGACCGGCGAAGGCGAGGCGTTCAGCGCGGGCGGCGACATCCAGTCGATGGCCGAACGCGAGGAGAACGTCAGAGACGCCTACGAGCGCGTGCGCGACACGCTCTCGCGCGTCGTCCACGAGGTGCTGTCCGCGCCGGTTCCGGTCGTGGCGAAGGTGAACGGCGACGCGGTCGGTGCGGGCATGGCGCTCGTCACCGCTTCCGACTTCGCCTACGCCGGCGAGTCAGCCCGGTTCGCGGCGTCGTTCATCAACGTCGGCCTCGTTCCGGACATGGGCGGAACGTTCCTCCTGCCGCGACTCGTGGGGCTGCGGAAGGCCAAGGAACTCGCATTCACGGGTGATATGATCTCGTCGGAAGAAGCCGCCGAACTGGACGTGGTGAACGAGTTCGTGCCGGACGAACAGCTCGACATCAGGGTCACGGAACTGACCGACCAACTGGCGGAGCAACCGACGCGAACCATCGCGCTCGGCAAGCAGGCGCTTCACGAAAACCTCGGGAAAGAGTGGCGCGAGGCGTTGGACTACGAGACGCTGCTCCAGTCGCAAGCCTACGACATGCCCGCCCACGAAGAGGGCGTGTCGGCCTTCTTGGAGGGTCGGGAACCGGAGTTCGAGTAATCGAATTTTGACTCGTTTTTCGCACGTTCAGGTTCGGAATCGCGTTTTCGGTCGTCTCGTCGTCGTTTCGCCCGCTCGATACGCCGCCCGAAAACCGAATGGTACTATACGAAATCCGAGTGTACGCGACTACGCGCCGACCGAAGAAAGCGCGAGTCGTCGCGCGGCACGCCTCAGAGGAAACTGTATCGCTCCTCTCCCCACGGGTTCGCGGTGTTCGAGTAGCCGCGCTTCTCCCAGTAGCCGCGTCTCGGCTCCGTGAGAAATTCGACGCTGTTCACCCACTTCGCCCCTTTGTAGGCGTACTTGTGCGGCGTAACCACGCGAAGCGGCCCGCCGTGTTCCGACGGGAGCGGTTGGCCGTCGAGTTCGAGGACGAACAGCACGCCATCGCGCATGCACTCGTCGAGCGGGAGGTTGGTCGAGTAGCCGTCGAGCGATTCGAACAGGACGTGAACGGCGTCGTCCGCCACGTCCGCTCGCTCGGCAATGGTTCGAAACGGAACGCCGGTGAACTCGTTGTCGAACCGACTCCAACCCGTCACACAGTGAAAGTCCTGTCGTTGGGTCGCCTGCGGAAGGTCGGTGAACTCCCGCCACGAGAACGTGAGTTCGTTCTCGACCGCGCCGGTAACCGTGAACTCCCACGAGTCCATCTCCCATCGCGGCGTCCCGCTCTTCGAGAGAACGGGAAATCGCTCGGTTCGACGCTGTCCCGGCGGTAATCGCTCGCCGCCGTACTCCTCGTGAATCGTGGTAACGTCTTCCACCCCCATACGAACGCCTTCGACGAGCCCGTAGATAAAAATCCGGGCCGGGGGGAGCTTTCTTCCCGTCGCGGGTCGTACCGGTTTTCGGAGGTTAGCATGCCACGCGTACAATTCGAAACCGCGGACTCGACCGAGCGAACGCAGATCGGCGAGGGACTGGTCAAATTTGCGGTAGCGGCGGGGCGCTTGGAAACCGGACAGGAGGAGGGGAAGTACTTCCTCGACCACTCGGACGGCTGCGGCGTCGACGGAAGGCGAATCATGCCGGGGGATTCCTTCGTCTTCGATACGGAGACGGGCGATATCCTCTGTGCGGAGCACGGTGACGAGCGAAGCGAGTAGTTCGGTGTCGTTCGAGGCCAATACAGCTAACTACGTCGCTGGCTGGAATTGGATACATGACGAACGCAAGCCTTGCCGGAGAGCGTACCACACCGACCGCTCACACGTTTCCCCGTCCCGTTTGATGGTGGTTCCCCCGAACCCGGTGTTCGACGATATCCTCGGTCGCGTAGATTACGCGGCATTCCTGTTGCAACTCGGCGTCTTCGTCGTGACGTTCACCGTGACTTACGGTCTGGGCCGTCTCGTCGCGGTGCCCGTCGGTCGGCGTCTTCTCCGGAGTCAGCGCGTCACGCCGACTGTCAGGAAGCCCACGCTACGATTCATCCGCGTGTCGACCGTCATCGTCGCCTTCTTTGCGGGGCTTTTTTTTGCGAGATTGGAGACGCTGTTGTCCGTGATGGGGGGGTTCGCGGCCGCGCTCACCCTCGCCGTCGGCTTCGCGTCTCGGGATATCGTCGGCAACCTCGTCGGCGGCGTGTTCATCATCAGCGATCCGAAGTTCAACATCGGCGATTGGATCGAGTGGGAGGACAACGAGGGCATCATCGAGGACATCAGCTTTCGGGCAACCCGCGTTCGAACGTTCAAGAACGAACTCATCACGGTTCCCAACTCCGTGCTCGCCAACACCGTCGTCGTGAACCACGCCATCAAAGACGTGCTTCGAATCGATTATTCCTTCAGCGTCGAGTACGGCGGGAGTATCGACGATATGCGGCGCGTCCTCATCGAAGAAGCGGAGCGCAATCCGCAGATCCTCGCCGACCCGAAACCTGAGGTGATAGTAGACGACGTGACCGCGGCCGGAATCGGACTCACGTCGCGGTTCTGGATCGGAAAGCCGAGTCGTCAGCGGTACCTCGCCGTCCGATCGGCGTATTTTCAGGCGGTCAAAGAGCAGTTCGAACGCGAAGGCTTCGAGATGTCTCCCGAGTTCCTCGAACTGACGGGCGAACTCGACGTGCCCGACTTCCCCGCGTCCGGCGAGTAGCGAATCGACCGCGGCGAGAAACGTGAGTGAGGTGGCGAGCGCAACTCACTCCACGTCCTCGAACGCTTTCAACACCACCTTGCTCAGCGCCGGATGAATGTGAATCGTCTCGGTCACGTCGCTGACGGTTCCCGACCCGCTCGCCAGTCCGAGTAGGACTTCGTGAATCAGCGTCGAAGCGTCGGGGCCGACGATGTGACAGCCGAGAATGTCGCCGTTGTCGGGATCGGCGAGCACTTTCACGAATCCATCTCGCTCTTTCTGCGCCTTGCCCATCACGGTGTCCGCGTAGGCGCAGCGACCGATGACGTACTCCCGTCCGGCATCTCGAAGGTCTTCCTCGGTCTTCCCGGTTGCGGCCACTTGCGGCGAGGTGAAGATGGCGTGACCCATGCTCGAATAATCGATGGCTTCGCGTTGGCCGTCGAGTGCATTCTTCTCGACGTACTTCGTCTCTCGATCCGCGGCATGCTTGAACTGGTAGTTGCCCGCGATGTCGCCCTGCGCCCAGACGTTCTCGGCGCTCGTCTCCATAAACTCGTTCGTCTCGACGTAGCCCCGGTCGTCGGTGTCGATTCCCGCGTTCTCCACGTCGAGTTGGTCGGTGTTCGGTCGCCGGCCCGCGGCGACGAGGAGACGGTCGCCTGAGACCGTTATCGTCTCGCCGTCGTCTCCTTCCGCCGTCACGGTTACTTCTCCTCCATCCCGCGACACCGACGTCGCCTCGTGTCCGACGTGAACAGTGTGGCGGCGACGCGCCACCTCGGTGAACGTCTCCGCGACGTCCCGGTCTTCGTTCGAGAGCAGGACATCGCTCCGCCCGACGATGGTTACGTGCGTCCCGAGCGCCTCGTAGAAGTAGCCGAGTTCCGCGGCGATGTACCCCCCGCCGATGACGACGAGGTGTTCCGGTTGGTCGTTGAGTCGCAACGCATCCGCGCTCGTGAGGTAATCGACGTCGTCGAGACCGTCGATTGGCGGAACGACGGGGCGCGCTCCGGCCGCGACGACCACCCTCTCGCCCTCGATGCGTTCGTCGCCCACCTCCAACGTCCGGTCGTCGACGAAACGCGCTTCGTCCCGGTAGAGCGTGACGTCGTCGCGCTCGCGGTGGGTACGTTCCATCTCGACCGACTGCTCGTCGACTGCGGATGTAACCTCGCGGACGATGCGCGGGAAGTCGATGTCGGTCGTCTCGGCGTTGACGCCGAACTCGCTCGCGCGCTCTATCGTCTCCGCGATGTCCGCGCGGTGAATCAACGTCTTCGACGGGTTACAGCCGCGATTCACGCACGTCCCGCCGAGCGGCCCGCGTTCGACGAGTGCGGCGTCCATCCCGCGTTCCGCGGCAGCGAGCGCGACCTTGTTTCCCGTACCGCCGCCGACGACGATGACGTCGAAGTGTTCCATGTTCTCTCACCCCCTCGGGCTACGGTCGATAGCCACAAAAACTCCCTCGGCCGTCGCTCTCCGGCAGTCGGGTCAGACGACTTTCTTCCCCCGAACCGCCACCGCGACTCGACCGACCGTCCTCCCGTCGAAATCGACCGCGGTGAGCGTCGCTCGTCCGACGGGGAGGAACACCGTCTTCTTCGTCTGTCCGCTCCGAACCGCCGTCGTATCGAACTCCGTTCCGTCCTTACGGACGACCGTCAGACCACGGACGCCGAGTCTCGTCGTCGCCGCCCGCGTGAGTTCGACGCTCGCCGCCGCCCGACCGCTGGCCCATGGTTCGCTGACGGACACGCTCTCGAACACCTTCGACCCGGAGAGTCCGGACACCTTCGCGGTCGGCCCGAGCGTGAGACAACCGCTCGTCTAGGCGATTCCGACGGCGGCCACCGCGCCGAGTAGCGTCCGCCGCGAGAGGTCGCTCGACGCGGCGGAGCGGTCGTCCCCCCGCCGAACCGTCGTTCGTGGGTTCCAGGCCGCGTCGTCCGGTGAGTCTCGGTCGTTTCTGGTCATCGTTGTGAATCTCGCAGGATGAGCGGGCCGACGGCGAGCGTTCGTTTTGCAACCGTCGCGATTCGTAGGATGTAACTGACGAGCAACATGAACGGAACGAGCGTGATCGTGAACGCTCCGCTGACGACCAAGAGGATGTCCGTGAATCCGAATGTGGTGCCGCTGAACGTTCCGCTCCCGACGAACGCGAGCATCGCACCGGCCACGAACAGCGCGGGAATCGCCGCGTAGAGGATTAACTGTGAGAGATCGATGAGCGCCCACTGGAAGTAGAGCGTCTTGATGTGCTCGCGGGCCGGCCCGAACATCGACAGCGACGTTTTCAATCGGTCGAACAGCCGATGCTGTCCGTCCGTGAGATCGGCGGCGTAATCGTCTCGCATCCGCTCGACGTGAAATATCTTCCACGAGTAGTTGAAGTTGAGCGCCGCGAACAGCACGTCGAACGTGCCGAACGTCGCGCCGTCGAGTTGCTCTTTGACCGTATCGGCGTTGCCGGTGAGGCTGTCGATGAACTCGTCTAGCTCCGCGCGTAGCTCCTCGTTTCCGTCCTCTGTGACCGAGTTTTTGAGCTCGTTCGCCCTGCTCTCGGTCGTGTCGATTATCGACAGGAGGAACGTCGAGGGGTCGGACGGCGTCGTGCGTCCTACCATCTCCCCGACGAAGTTACGAAAGTCCATCGCGTTGCTCATCCGTTCGCGTTGGTCGCCGAGCGGGCCGTTTTCCTGCGAGATGACCAACTGGCTGATGGTGACGACCAGCGTCGTGCCGGTGATGTTCGCGCCGATCATCGTCGAGAACATCGTCTCGATGGTGTCCGCCTGCGCGATTTCGGACTTCAGCGGCGGGTAGAGGAACGTTCCGGCGAGCACGAACGAGACGAAGAAGATGGACGCTATCGCCCCGGTCACGACGAGGCGTCTCGCGCCGAGGAGGAGCCAGAGCTTCGCGCGACTCTCGCCCGCCCGTTCGCGCATCGTGTTCGCGGTGCTGATCTCGCTGTCACTCATGCGCCGAATCGTCGTCCGCCTGCGTCGGTCGCTTGAACACGAGGTACTTCGTTCCGCCGCCAACGTACTCGATGGTCTCGGCCAGTTCCCACCCCTCTTTCCCGAGGTCGTTTAGTTCGTTGACCGGGTCGATGGACTACTTCTTCGTACTCCCACGGGGCGGTCTGATCGTCCGATACTCCCACTGGTCGGGCGCGCGTCGCGTCATCGCCGACATCCACGAGAGCGGCGGCGTCGCGTCGCCGACGAAGCCGAACTCGGTCAGTAAGCTCCGGGGAAGATCGCCCTTGGCGACGGCGAGAAGATCCGAATCCGCGTGGTCGGCGATGATTCGCTCGAAGAGTCGAGCGAGGGCACGGGTTCGTCGTTCGCTCCCTACCAGCGGAACGACGTCCGCGAGTTGAGTGACGGCGACGCCGTCGGCCGTCGTGCGGTTTCGGACGACGACTCCGGCGACGGGTTCGTCGCCCCGCGAGGCGACGTACGTGGCGCGGTTCCACGCCGGACTGGCGAAACGCCACCGATAGAACGTCTCGTCGCGCAGCGCGTGAACGCCGTCCGGGGGACGCTTTTCGTACAACTCGACGAGGACCGATCCCCGAGTTCCCGAGTATCTCTCGATCGAGAACCCCGCTGACGCTTTCGCCGAGGTGCGACGAAAACCGTGAACGTCGCTCGTGAGCCGGATGGCCGATTCAGCGAGACGTGACGAAATCCGTCCGTCGCCGGTGAAAAATGCCGACGGATGCTGAATCCGGTAGTACGTTACCCGGTCGCCGACGATCTGCCATCCGAATTTCAGATACCCGGTCTCGATTGCTGGTTCGGGAAGTTGAAAAAGAAGGCGGGTTCGCGGCTCGTGTAGTGGTCGATCGCACGCTCGATCATGCGGGTGAACAACCCCCGACGACGATGCTCCGGATGAACCATGGTATCGGCCGGTTGTAACGCGAGCACCGTCTCGGAGCCGGCGCGCATTCGGAACGCGAGAAACGGTCGGGCACCCACGATGTCGCCGTCGTTTTCGACGACGAGTATCGGAATGTGATTCACGTAGGGATTGTTCACGTATTTCCACGTGAACCAGCGTTCGTCCCGTTCTCGGTGCCAGACGGCTCGATCGAGTGCGAGGAAATCGGATACGTCGGCATCCTCGAACCATCGCACGACGTATGCATCTTCGGCGCTGCTGTTTAGCGCGGACATCGCGTCACGAACACAGGATTACGTGGTTTCGCCTATAGTTATGCGGTGGAAAGTGACTAACTGGTCGACACTACTGCGCTCGATCGGGTCGTTCGACGGAATCGATTCCGAGTTCGTTCCTGCCGAGATAACGGTACGAATTTCGTTCGTTTCGAATGTCGTCGCGCTCCCGCAGGACTCGAAGGGTGCTGTACAGCTCCATGTATCGGATTCCTAACGCTTCGTGTAGCTCCTCTACCGTCGCCTTTTCGACGATGTTCAGGTAGAGGTACACCAGTTTCGTCCGCGGCGAAGCGAGTTCTACGAGCGGAGCGACTCCCAGGTCGTGTCGAACGAAGTGTCCGGCCATTGAGGGCGCCTATCTTCCGATTCACTTCTTGTTATACGCCGCTTGAAAGACGCGTTCATCGCACCTTACCCGAATTCGCCGCATAGGCACGACGGACGACGACGGATGGTGCTCAGTACAGGTCGAGGAACTCCTCTGCGTTCTCCCACAGTATCTTGCGCTGTACCTCCTCCGGGAAGTCGAGTTCCTCGAATTGGTTCAGCCACTCGCCCGGCCGGATCATCGGGTAGTCGGTTCCGAACATCACCTTGTCCTGCAACAGCGTTCGCGCGTAGTGGAGCACCTGGTCGTCGATGTACTTCGGCAGCCAGCCCGAGAGATCCATGTAGACGTTGCCTTTTTGCTGGCAGATGGCGAGTTGCTCCTGTTCCCACGGGAACGCCGGGTGTGCGAGGAGAATCTGTAGGTCGGGATGCTCGGCGGCCACGTCGTCGATGAGCATCGGATTGCCGTACTTTATCTTCAGCCCTCTGCCGCCGGGACTGCCCGCGCCGAGCGTCGAGTTCCCGCCGTGGAAGACGACCGGGACGCCGAGGTCTTCGATGGTCGAGAAGAGTTCCTCGTGTTCGGGGGCGCTCGGGTCGAACCCCTGTGCGATCTGCTGGAACTTGAATCCTGAGAGGTTGAGGTCTTCGACGACGCGCTCGGCCTCCGCAACGCAGTCGTCTTTCAGTGGGTCGACGCTGCCGAACCCGACGAAGAAATCCGGATATTCGTCGCGGATTTCGGCGACGTAGTCGTTCGGTACCGGCGGGTTTCCGGTGTTCGTCTCGGCGTCCCAGCCGAGCAACACCGTCTTCCCGATTCCGGCCTCGCGGTACTCGGAGACGAGCGAGTCGTAGGTGTCCGTCTCCATCTTCGCGCCGAACTTATTCGCGGCGTCCTCCATCATCTGCCCGCCGGCGTCTTCGAGGAACTCCTTTGTCGGCTGGTGGGCGTGCGTGTCGATGGCGCGCGGTTCGTCCTCTGCGGCGAGCACGTCGATAGGCATACCGGAGAGTACTCGCATCGTCCTCAAAAAGATAGGCGAATCGAATCTTGTTTCAGTTCGAAATTATTCCGAGCAATTAGATAACATTTTTAATAATATTTCCGCTAATAGAGTTTATTAATTCACCTGGTCGTACGTTCGTATATGTTCAGATCATCCGAACGGACGACCGAAACGTCCGCGACCAACAGACGGTCGTATCTGAAGCTCGCGGCCGGATCGCTGATCTCCGGCGTCGCGCTCGGTGGGGCGTCCGCGGTGACCGGCGGGTCGACGAACGACGTTCGAAAGCAAACCGTCGACTCGGCGGTAACGACCGACGATTTCCAGTTCGACCGCGTGTACGACGTCGTCGACGACCTCGGGATGGATCCGACCGGGCAGGAGGCCATTGACGACGCGCTTCAGAACAACGTCCGGAGCAACACGAAGTTGGAGTTTCCGCAGGGCGAGTATCGGGTCGCCGACCTCACGTTCGACTTCGGAAACGGACTCCACGACTTCGGGATGGTCGGCGTCGAACCCGGCGCGACCATCGTGCTCGACACGACCGACGACGTCATCGGGAACTCCGGCGCGTACTGGTTATCGCTCGGCGGTTCGGGATCGTCTAACCTCCTCTACGAGGGGCTCCGGCACGACGCGGGCGGCGCTCCGGAAGCGCCGCGGATGCAGCTCGTCGTCGACGATGGACTCCTCGTTCGGGACGTGCTCCATCGCGGACGCCACGGCGGTTCGAAGGGGCCGTTCCTCTTCGGGGTTCGAAGCGGGTCGGGAACCGGGCTCGTGGAGAACCTCCGCGCGCCGGACGGGGCCCCCGGCGGAAGCGGGGCCGTCGGAACCTTCGTCGAGATGAACACGACCGGCGAGTTGGAGTTCCGGAACTGTCATCTCGCGGGGTTCCCGAACAACGGGCTCTACCAGTCGAGCAAGAGCACCGGAACCGTCCGGGTTCTCGGAGGACTGTATCGGAACAACAACATCGCCAACGTTCGCCTCGCGGGGTCAGGCGGCGAGGTTCGCGATTGCTGCGTGGTCGTCGACGCGTCGCATTCCGACCCGGACTTTCCGACGAACATGCGAGGCGTCTGGTTGCTCGGACGCGACGCCACCGTCGAGAACTGCGACGTGACGCTCACCGCGGACACCGTCAGCGACGGCGGCATCCTCGTCGCCGGAAGCGGAACGCACGAGATACGGAACACGCGAATCGCGGTCGACACCGACGAAACCGCGGCGATGTACGCCGCGCCGCCGGAGACGACACCCGCCCCGGTGCGCTGCTCGAACGTGCGGGTGACCGGCGACGCGTCGCATACCTCCGGCGGATATTCCGGCAGCGCCGCCCTCCGAGCGCACGGCCGTCCGGGTTCGGTGTTCGAGTCCTGCTGCGTCGAGCAGACCGGCGCCGACCGGGACGGAATCCTGTTACAGTACTGCGACGCCAGCCGAATCTTGCGGTGCTCGTTCGACGTGACTGACGACCCTGTCGTCCTCGACCACTCCACCGGCGTCACCCGTCGAAACAACGATACGGGTTCGGCGTCGTGTGCGTCGCTCTCGTGTTCGTACACCCCGACGACGACGGTCGACGGATTCGAGGACGGTACGCTCGCCGAGTACGAGTTCGACCGTGGCGAGTCGGGTACGCGCGTCGTTTCGACGCCGACCGAGCGGGGCGGGAACGCCCTCGAAATCGGCGGGACGAACACCGAGATGATCAGCGTCTCGGGGTTGCCGACCTATCCGCAGGCCGGCGACACGTTCAGTTACCGGATTCGCGGCGACGGAGGGGCGGAAGACGGTAACCTCTCGTACGGCGTGCAGGGTCACGACGACCGCTATTTCGTGCGGGTTGATTTCGCCAACGACGATCTGATTCTGTTCCGGTACGAGAACCGGACGGCGCACCGACTCGACTCGGATTCGACGGGGTACAGTCTCTCGCAGGGGTCGTGGTACGAACTCGTCGCGGACTGGAGCGCGGACGGCGGTCACATGGTGACGCTCCGCGACGCGGACGGAAACCGCATCGCTCGCGTTTCGGCGACCGATTCCGCGTGGTCGGACGGAGGCGTCGGCTACGACGCGTACCTCGGCTGCGGAGAGCGCGTCTACGTGGACGCCGTCGGCATCAAGTAGCGGAAAAGAGGACGGCAACTATTCGCGTCGCTTGATGAGGAACTTCATATCGCCCTCGAAGACGACGGTGTCCTCCTGGTTCGTCATCGTGGTGTCGATGACGACGAGGCCCGAGTCCTCCCTGCTGGAGAGCGCTTTCGTCTCGGTGACTTCCATGTCGAGCGAGATGGAGTCGTCCATGCGAACGGGCGCGGGGATGTCCATGTAGTTCATCCCGAGGAACGCGAGGACGGTGCGCTCCAGGAACCCGCACCGGTAGACGAAGCCAGTGGCGAGGGAGAACGTCATCGGTCCGTGGGCGACGCGCTCGCCGAAGTACTCGTCCTCCGCGTAGTGTTTGTTCGTGTGGAGTTCCGTCCAGTCACCCGTGAACGCGGAGTGCATCACGAAGTCGTACTCGGTGACGGTTCGACCGACGCTCTCGAACGTCTGGCCCTCCTCGAAATCTTCGAAGTGGTGGGGTTCGTAGCTGTAGGGCATGGACGAACCCACTCGGGTAGAATATAAGTAACTACTGCACCGACGCCATCTATGGCCGATATTACGGACGACCGACGCGAGAAAATCGCCGCCGACCCCTTCTGCGCGACGCTCGGAATCGAGCTAGCCGACCTCGGGCCGGGCACCGCGCGAACCGAACTCACCGTCACAGAGGAGTCGCTGAACTTCCACGGGACGGCCCACGGCGGTGCGGTCTATTCGCTCGCGGACGCGGCGTTCGCGGCGGCATCGAACTCCGAGGGCGAGACGGCGCTCGCGCTGGAGACGAACATCTCGTACCTCGCCGCGGCGGAGGTCGGCGAGACGCTGGTCGCGCTCGCCGAACGAGAGCACGAGAGTCGAAGCACCGCGTCGTACCGAGTGGACGTGACCGCCGACGGAGAAACCGTCGCCGTCTTCCGAGGGCGCGTGTACAAACAGTAAATAAACAGACATTTTCCGCTTCGTCGAATCGCTCACCGACCGCCTCGGATTCTCCGTTCCGTCGTGCGAAACGTTCACAACCTCGAACTGAATCGATTCACGATAACCGCATTAGATTCGGGAATGTGAAAGTTAACCCTACGCTTTATACGGTATCGACAAGAGCCATGAGTTATGAATGTGAGTCCCACACCGTGGACTCCTTCGCTCCTGTACGCGGAGGGCGGTGGTAAGGCCACCCGGCGAAACGTCGTCGTCCCGCTGTCGGACGGAACGGCCGACGAGCGAACCGTCGAACTCGCCGCGTCCCTCGCCGCCGCCAGAGACGGCGAAGTGATACTCGTCAGTGCCGTGGTTCGACCGTCCGGAACGCCGCTGGACCTCACCGACGAGTTGCTGGACGAACATCGAATGGCGGCCCGGCAGGTGCTTCGCACGTCGCTCGACTCGGAGACGGAGGTACGAACTCGGGGGACGGCCCGAGCGGGCCGCACGTTTTCCGCCATCGTCAAGGAAGCGAGCGAGGATTTCTCCGCGGGTGTCATCGTCTTGGACGAGTCCGAACCGGCCACCCCCTTCGGACGACCCGTCTCCGCGCGCGTCGCCGGAAACGCCGATGGCGATATCGTCACCGTCGGCGGAAAACACGCCTCGTCCACCCTCTCTTCCATCCTCGTTCCGGTCGCCGGAGGCCCTCACTCCGGGTTGGCCGTCGACGCGGCTCGAAGTATCGCCGAGGTACGCGGCGCGTGGATAGAGCTCCTCCACGTGGTCGAGGAAGGTGCCGAAGACCGAGAACGCGACGACGCGGAAGAGTACGTCGCCGCGGCCAGAGAGCGACTCGGCGAGTTCGACGACGTGGACACGTGGGTGCTGGAAGCCGACGACACCGCGGACGTCATCGTCGAACAGTCTCGGTACTACGACGCGACCGTGATGGGCGCGCCGCAGAAGAACAGGCTTCGAGAGTTCGTGTTCGGTTCGACCACCGACGACGTTCGGTCGGAAGCGCACAACACGGTCGTCACAGTCGAACGCCCGCACGAGCGCGATTCGCTTCTCGGCGGGTGGCTGTAGGTTCGCCTCTCGCCGGTCGCGTCAGCGGTGGTCGTACACGCGCTTTACCTTCCCGACCTCGGTTCGATCGATAGCACCCGGCTCGACCACTTCGAGTTCGTCGGGCGTCACGTCCAGTATCTCGTCCAGTCGAACGCGAATTCGATCACGGAGTTCGTCGGGTGAGTCCTCGAACTCCTCGTGGTACTCGACGGTTATCTTCATGCGGTCTAAGTTTCCGTCGCGCGTCAGGTCGATCCGGTAGTGCGGCGCGACGGCGTCCAGATCGACCATCACGTCCTCTATCTGGCTCGGGTAAACGTTTACCCCGCGGACGATGAGGAGGTCGTCCGCCCTGCCGGTGACGTTTCCCATCCGAACCGCGGTGCGCCCGCAGTCGCATTTCTCGTAGGTTAGACTAGTCATGTCGCCGGTTCGGTAGCGCAGGACGGGCAGCGCCTCCTTCGTCAAACTCGTGAGGACGAGTTCACCCTCCTCTCCTTCGGGTAGCACCTCGCCCGTCGCCGGGTCGATGATCTCGGGGTAGAAGTGGTCTTCCCAGACGTGGAGTCCCTCCTGAACCTCCGCGCACTCGATGGAGACGCCCGGTCCGATTATCTCCGACAGGCCGTACACGTCCACGGCGGTCACGTCGAGCGCGTCCTCTATCTCCTCGCGCATCGGGTCGGTGAACGGTTCCGCGCCGATGACGACCGTCGAAAGCGCGAGGTCGCGTGGGTCGATTCCCCGCTCCTCGGCGGCCTCGACGAGATAGAGGCAGTACGAGGGCGTGCAGGCGAGCACGTCGCTCTCCAAATCTCGGAGCATGTCGATCTGTCGGGCGGTGTTACCGCCACCGACCGGGATGACGCACGCGCCGAGTTCTTCGACCCCGTCGTGGAAGCCGAGCCCCCCGGTGAACAGACCGTAGCCGTAGGCGTTCTGGACGACGTGGCCGGGTTCGACGCCCGCGGCGGCGAGCGAGCGGGCCATCACCTCGCGCCAGACGTCGAGGTCGGATTCAGTGTACGAGACGATCTTCGGCTTCCCGGTCGTCCCCGAGGAGGCGTGGATTCGGCGTATATCCTCGCGGGGTACTGCGAACATCCCGTCGGGATACTCGTCGCGGAAGTCCTCCTTCGTCGTGAACGGAAGGTGGGAGATATCTTCGACGCCCTCGATGTCGTCCGGCGAAACGCCCGCATCGTCCAGCGCGTTTCGATAGAACGAGACGTTCTCGTAGGCGCGCGCGACCGTCTCGGCGAGTCGTTCGTCCTGAAGCGCCCGTAGCTCGTCCCGTGACGACATCTCGGTGTCACTGTATGCCATGCTTGTCGACCCTTCGGAGAGGGGCGGCAAAACTGTTTCTCGATTTTTTCACCGACCGGTTCCGCCAATCGACTGAACGTTTATCCCATCTGGCGTTGCACGTCGAATAGATGTCAGCTCTCTCGGAACGGCTACTGTGGGGTCGCCCGGAGCGCAGAGCGCGCCACTGGTCGGTCTTCGTCGGCGGATTTGCCGGCGTCATCCTCGTCCTCTTGTTCGTGGTGTCATTCGGAGGCGGTCGTAGTTCGGGTCTCGTGTACGACCTCCTGCTCCCCGCGGCGTTCTTCTACGCGCCGCCGGTCGTCGCCGCGCTCAGTGCGGTTCGGGGCGGGGGACTGCTCGTGAGCGTCGCCGTCGGCGTGGTTCCCGCGCTCTCGTTCGGGGTCGTGGCGCTGCTTCGACGGGTCATCACCGGAACCGCGACGGGGGAATCGCCCCTCTGGGCGCTGATGGTCGCGTTCGGCATCGTGGGTTTGGTCGGGGCGTCGGTCGGATTCGCGTTCGGACGGGGTACGGTGCGGCTTCTGGAACGGTGAATCAGGGGACGGTACTCCGCTCGGGAAAATTGGTCGAACGACCATTGTATCTCTGTTATCAGGGATTAATTATAATGATAGGTAGTTTGTTTATAGGGTGGTACTCCGTCGCACATTACGGATGACCAACGAAAACGTGAACGCTGGCCGACGAAGATACCTGCGGAGCGCCGGACTGCTGGTGACGACGCCGCTCGTCTCCCGAACGGTCGGAGCGAGTACCGACGATGACGATGCCGAACCCGCAACGGACAAGCGGGTCGTCGGATACTACCCCTCGTGGGCGGGCGACTATGCGCCCCGAGACGTGCCTTACGACGACCTCACGCACCTCAACTACGCTTTCCTCGAAACGGAGTCGAACGGCGAGGTGAAACTCGCCGTCGCCGGGGACTACGCGCCCGAAGTTCTCCGACGGTTCGAGACGCTGACGCGCGAACGGCCGGACACTTCGTTCATGCTCTCGATCGCGGATTTCGGCAGCAACATGTCCGACGCCGTCTCGACGGCCGAGGGCCGTGAGCGGTTCGCTCGAACCGCCATCGAACACCTACGGGAGTACAACTTCGACGGCATCGACGTGGACTGGGAGTATCCGGACGGGTCAGTTCGGGAGGACGACCCCCGGAACTTCACGCTGCTCCTCGAAGAACTCCGGCGACAGTTGGACGACGCGGAGCGCGAGGACGACGAAACCTACGAGTTGAGCATCGCGGCGGCGCCCATTCCGTCGAACATCGACCCGCTGGAGGTCGACAAACTCGACGACGTGTTGGATTTCGTCAACGTGATGAACTACAACTTCTACGGTAGTTGGAGCTCCGCGACCAACTTCAACGCGCCGCTGTACGCCGCCTACGACGACCCGACGTACTGGCAGCGCCTGCTCACCGTCGACCATTCGATGCGGTACTGGGCCGACCAGCCGATAGCGCGCGACAAGGTCGTCCTCGGAACGCCGTTCTACGGGTTCGTCTTCAAGGGCGTGCGAGACGAAAATCGGGGGCTGTTCCAACCGTTCGACAGCGCCGACACTCGAACCTACGAGGACATTCGGAGCCTGAAGACGGAGCCTCGCTACGTGAAGCACTGGCACCCTCGGGCGCGCGTGCCCTGGCTGTACTCCGCGGAGGACGACACGTTCGTCACCTACGACGACAGACACTCCACGATGGAGAAGGCGAAGTACGTCGAACGAAACGACTTCGGCGGGATGATGTGTTGGGAACTCTCCCAAGACCCTAGCAACAGTCTCGTCGGCGCGATACACACCGTTCTGAACCGATAACGCGACCCGCGACGCGAACTTCGGCGGTGCGTCGACGTCTCAGGGTCGTCGAAACTCGCCGTGCGTTCCGACCGAACTCCGACACCCGAATTTCCTTCTGGCGTCCGAAGAGGCGCTCGCCGGTGTATTTTACATATATATTTGGTGTCATATTTTGGCAGGGAACGTTGGTACGACATGGCATAGCATGAACTTCGACAGACTAACATTCCTGCGATCGGTCGGCGCGGCGGGCGTCCTCTGCGGCACGGGAACGGTCGCGGTGGCAGGAACGTACCAACTACTACAGCGGCTTCGACTACTGGAAGTACGTGCCCGATTCGGTGGGCGCGAACGCTCCGCTCGTCGTGATGCTCCACGGTGTTCCCAAGACGCCGACCAGTTCCGGGTGGAGACCCAGATGAACGGGGTTGCAGACCGCGAGGGGTTCGTCGTCATCTACCCCGACCAGTACAACGCCCTCAACGGCACGCAGTGCTGGAACTGGTTCTACGACTCCAACACGATATGGAGAAACGGCGAGGCGGCGGTCATCGCCGGGATGACGCGGGAGACTGTGAGCGCCGAGAGCTTCAACCCGCGGCGCGTGTACATCGCCGGTCTCTCCGCGGGCGCGGCGATGGTGTCGAACGTGCTCGCGGAGTACGCCGACGTCTACGCGGCGGGCGGCGAGTACACCGCACCGGGCGGACCCGACACGAGTCGAATTATGTGGGACTTCTTCGCGCAACACACGAGGAGCGGATGACACTGGAGCCGGCGCTAGCGAGCTAAAATTCCGGAGACGGCGGTATCAGGGTTGATAACGCAGGTGGTTTCGTAGGTGCACCACCAACCGAATCACCGCAACGAAACCGCCGTCCTAGAGCGCAAACCGTTTTTCCGCCCGCTCCGAACACCGATGCATGAATCCGAAGCCGATAGCTGACCTCGGGCCGGACGAGCGACGCGCGCTGTTCGACCGCGACGCCGGAATCGAGAGCGTCCGCGGCGACGTGCGCGACATCATCGACCGGGTGCGCGACGAGGGTGACGTGGCAGTCCGCGAGTTCTCCCGCGAGTTCGACGGCGTGGAGGTCGGGAACATCGACATCACCGACGAAGCCGAGCGTGCGTACGAGGAGATCGACGACGAGGTGCGCGCGGCCATCGAGGACGCCGCGAAGAACATCCGTGAGTTCCACGAAGCCCAACTGCCCGAGGATTGGCGCGCGGACTTCGACGGGCGCGAACTCGGACGCCGATTCCGACCCGTCGAGCGCGTCGGGGTGTACGCCCCCGGCGGAACCGCCGCGTACCCCTCGAGTGCGCTGATGGGAGTCATCCCCGCGAAGGTGGCGGGCGTCGAACAGGTGGCGGTCGCCACCCCGCCCGGCGATCCCCAGAATCCCATCACGCTGGCCGCGATTCACGCCGCGGGCGCGGACAGGGTGTACCGCGTCGGCGGCGCGCAGGCCATCGCCGCGATGGCCTACGGAACCGAGCAGATCGACCGGGCGCAGAAGGTCGTCGGTCCCGGCAACCGCTGGGTCACCGCGGCGAAAGCCGAGGTGCAGGGCGACGTCGCCATCGACTTCCTCGCCGGTCCGAGCGAACTGCTCGTCCTCGCCGACGACTCCGCCGACCCCGCGCACGTCGCCAGCGACGTAGTCGCACAGGCCGAACACGACGAGGACTCCCCGGTGGTCACCGTCACCGACGATTCCGACTTCGCCGAGGCCGTCGTCGAGGAGATCGACAGCCAAGCGGGCCGACGCGAGCGCGAGGAGATCATCCGCGCCGCGCTCGACAACGACGCCAGCGGCGCGTTCGTCGCTCGGTCGATGAGCGAAGCTATCTCGTTCGCCGAGGAGTACGCGGCGGAACACCTCGTGATTCAGGCCGAGAACGACGAGGAACTCCTGCGTCGCATCGACAGCGCGGGGAGCGTCTTCTTGGGTTCGTACACCCCCGTCGCCGCCGGCGATTACGCCTCCGGAACGAACCACGTTCTGCCGACGACCGGACTGGCGAAGATCACGGGCGGACTGTCGGTCGACACGTTCCTACGCTCGACCACCGTGCAGCGTCTGGACGAGGAGTCGTTGTCGAGTCTCGCGGAGACTATTACGACGCTCGCCGAGGCCGAGGGGCTGGAGGCGCACGCCGAAAGCGTGCGAAAACGGTTCGAATAGGAGTCCCTCGTTCGCCGTTTCGACGCGACCACGGCACCGGTAGACGGGCGATTCGTCGCTCGGAAACGACAACACGACCGTAACTTCGATGCAGAAGATACTTATCAACCATCCTGATTGATGTACTCATGCCAGGAGCACGCATCGAGCGCGGCGAGCGAGTCACGCTCCGGACGCTCGAACGCGAGGATATTCCGTTCCTCCAGCGCGCCTACGCCAACCCCGAGATTCGCTACCCGCTCGGCACTCCGCTCAAGAACGAAGAGCAGCTCGTGGAGTGGAACGACGACGAGGATACGGACCAGTTCCTCGTCTGTCTCGACGAGGACGACGCCGCCCCGGGCCACCCCGACGAAGACGACGTTCGGCCGGTGGGTGCGGTCTTCGTCGAAGATGCGAGTTGGCGACGACCCGAACTCGTCTATTGGCTCGTTCCGGAGGTTCGCGGCGAAGGCTACGGAAAGGAGGCCGTCTCGCTCGTCATCGACTACGTCTTCCGGGTGTACGACCGTCCCGCCGTTGGCGCGGGAGCCTACGATTTCAACGAGGCCTCTCGCGGCCTGTTGAAGTCCCTCGGGTTCGCGGAGGAAGGGCGCATCCGCAAGGATCGGTTCATCGACGGCGAGTACGTCGACACGGTCAACTACGGACTGCTCCGCGAGGAGTGGCGGACGAGGGACGAAGAATCGCACTGAAACGGACCGAACTCGACGCAGCGTTCCGCGTCTCGGCGAAGCGGAAGTCCGCTTACTCTCCCAGTGCCCGACTCGTCGCCGAGAGGCCAGCCTCCACGTCCACGTCGGCTCCCTGTTTTCGCAGCGCGTCGCCGAGCGCACTCACGAGATACGAAACGGTCTCGGGGCGCGCGGAGTAACCCATACAGCCGATTCGGAAGATTTCACCGTCCAGGTCTCCCAGTCCGGTGGCAATTTCGAGGTCGTACCGCTCCAGCAGGTACTCCGTCACGTCAGTATCGGTCACGCCCTCGGGGACGCGAACGGCGTTGAGGCTCGGGAGCCAGTGCTCCTCGGGCGCGTTCATCCGGAGGCCCATCGCCTCGACGCCCGCCTTGAGCGCCCCGGCCATCTCGCGGTGGCGCTCCCAGCGCGCTTCGATACCTTCCTCGCTGACGAGGCGAAGCGCCTCGCGGAGGGCGTAGACGTTCGTGATGGGGGCAGTGTGGTGGTACGAGCGTTCGTCGCCCCAGTAGCCTTCGAGCAGGCCGAGGTCGAGATACCACGACCGGGGCGACTCCTCGCGCGTGAGCACCTTCTCCATCGCGCGGTCGGAGAGGGTCAGCGGACTGGCGCCTGGCGGGCAGGAGAGACACTTCTGCGGCCCGGCGTACGCCACGTCGATGTCCCACTCGTCCACCCGAAGTTCGACGCCGCCGAGGGAGGTCACGCAGTCCGCGATTACGTAGGCGTCGTGGTCGTGTGCGATGGAGGTGAGTTCCGGGACGTTCGGTTGCAGGACGCCCGTACTCGTCTCGGCGTGCACGAATCCAAACACGTCCGGCCGGTGTTCTTCGAACGCGGCTTCCACGTCGACGGGGTCGAGCGGTTCGCCCCACGGCGCGCCGACGTGGACGATCGTCCCGCCCGCCCGCCTCGCCATCTCCGCCATCCGACCGCCGAAGTAGCCGTTGGTCGGGACGAGCACGGTGTCGCCGGGTTCGACAACGTTGCCGATGGCGGCTTCCATCGACGCCGATCCCGTGCCGGACACCGGAATCGTCCACTCGTTGTTCGTTCTGAACGTGTATCGGAGGAGCGCCTGCACCTCGTCCATGATATCGACGAACGACGGGTCTAAGTGGCCGACCAGCGGCGTGCTCATCGCACGGAGTACGCGGGGATGTACTTCGCTCGGGCCGGGACCGAGCAGCGTTCTGTCCGGTGGTGTCAGCTCACCGACTGTCGGATTTTCCATACCTCCTCGTATCACTTGCGGTCACAAAAATCCCGTCGTCCCGGCATCCTGCGCCCAACGAACCGTTGAATCGGACAACGCACCGTTTCTCCGGTCGAACGCCCGGCGAACTATCCAAACGGTCGCCCCGGTTTATTCGAACTATCGGCGTATACCGGGACGACCCAGCGCGTTGCTGGGTGGAGATTACCATGGCACGACAGAGACCGATGCAACACTCACAAGCACAGACCGGATATCAACGGTCCGGCCAACCGCAGCAACAGCAGTACGGGCAGCCGCAACAGGGCGGTCAAACGTCCACGGGCCAACGGGGAATCGGTCAACAGGGCGGCCAGGGGGGCGGTCAGCAGTACGGCCAGCAAGGGGTCGGCGGAGGGATGTCTCAGCAGGGCGGGCAGATGTCCCAGCAGAGTGGTCAGATGACCCAACAAGGTGGCCAGCAGATGACACAGCAGGGCGGCCAGTTCGAAGACCAGTTGCCGGGCGAGATGCGAATCGCCCTCGAAGATTTCGAGAAGGCCGCGCAAGTGTGTGACTGGTGTGCCGACCAGTGCATCGACGAAGGACCGCAGATGGCCGAGTGTATCCGGCTCTGCCGCGACGTTGCGGATCTCGGTACGCTGAACGCGCAACTCATCGCCCGCGATTCGGTCTTCGGGCCGGAGCTCGCGGAGGTGTTCGCGCACGCTGCCGAGGAGTGTGCGGACGAGTGCATGCGACACCCACACGCGCACTGTCAAGAGTGTGCGTCCGTGCTTTCCCGAGCCGTCGATTCGACATATCGTCTACTCGATCAGATCCAGACGGGACAGACCGGACAGATGGGAACGTCCGGTCAGCAGTCGTCCGGCCAGCAACCGCAGCTCTAACGGTCGGTCTCTTTTTGGAGAGAGAAGCTTATACCCACCGAACGCGAAGTCGAAATCCATGATGGTCGGCCACGCCCTGTTAGCTTTCGCGTTGGCTGCGCTAGTCGCGTCCCGGTTCTGGCCCGCGGAGCGCGCGTTGGCGTTCGGTGCGGTCGCGGGGGCGTTCGCCACGGTTCCCGACGTGGATATGGTCTATGCGCTGGTCGGACTCGCACAGGCGGGATTCGGCGACGTCTGGCAGATGACCGCCGCGTTCTGGGGCAGTTCGCAGCTCGTCCACCGAGCCGTGACGCACTCGCTCGTCGTCGGCGCGGTAGCCGCCCCGGCGTTCGTCTGGGCGACCCGCGACCGCCGCCGGAAGACGCTCGCAGCGGTCGTCCTCGCGGCCCTCGTTTTGATATCCCTGTTGCAGAGCGGTGTCCTCGGCGCGGGCGTCATGCTCGTCTTCGTGTTGGTGAGCGTGGCGGTCGCGCAGGTTGCCGCCGCGCGCACCGACCTCGGGCCGCGAGCACTGGTCGTCGCCGCGGCGTTCGGGCTCCTTTCGCATCCGTTCGGCGACCTGTTCACGGGGGAACCGCCGCAGTTCCTCTATCCGTTCGACGTGGTTCTCCTCGATTCTCGCCTCGCTCTGCTCGGGGACCCGACGTTGAACCTGCTCGCCATCTTCGTGCTGGAGTTGGCGACCGGTTGGCTCGCGGTGATGACGTACTTCCGCCTGCGCGACGAGCGGCTTCGCAAACACGTCCACGGGCGCGCCGCGCTCGGTGCGGGGTACGCGCTCGCCGCCCTGGTGTTGCCCGCGCCGACGCTCTCGGTGTCGTACCACTTCGTGTTCTCCGTGCTCGCGGTGGGTGTCGTCGGCGTCGGGCCGCAACTCCACCCGCGGCGTCCGTTCCGTCCGGTGCGCGACCCGCGGTCGTGGGCGTGTACCGGAATGGCGGCCGTTACGCTCGCAATACTGGGATACGCGGGTACGTATCTCGTGGCCTAACAGGTTGCTCGCCTCCTACCGGTTCTCCCCTTTCCGACCTTTCTTATCGGTGGCTCACCTATCGAACGGTATGGCACAGCGAACCGGTCGGTTGGACGCACTCGTGGAGGACGAGCGCGTCAATGCCGGGTTGTCGTGGCTGCTCGTCGGCTTTCTGCTCATCGTCGTCGCAGAGAGCCTGCTGAGTGCAGACCTACTGTGGGCCGTGTTCGTCGGATTCGTCGCCACGCTAGCGGTGATTCCTCCGCTCGCCTACCGGAACGCGGAAGCGATGCTCCCGTGGGAGGTGCTGGTGCTCGGAGCGCTTCCCATCCTCGGGCGCGCGCTCGCCACGCTCGCGCTCACGAGCCGGTTGGCGACGTACCTCTCGGTGGCGGCGCTTGCGCTCGTCGTCGCCGTTGAACTTCACGTCTTCAGCCCGGTTCGGATGACCCACTGGTTCGCCATCCTCTTCGTGGTCATCACGACGATAGCGACCGCGGGCGTCTGGGCCATCGTCGAGTGGCTATCGGACGTGTACCTTGGCACGCAGTTCATCCATAGCGAGCACCTGCTGATGTGGGACTTCGTCTACGCGACGGTCGGCGGCCTGCTGGCCGGAGTCGTCTTCGAGGTGTACTTCCGGCGTGTCGTCCCGGTCGAAACGCGCCTGCCGACCGAAGTGAAGGAGCGGGTTCGATGAGGGTTCGTGAGCGCCTCGGCATCTCGGATCGAAGACAGCGACAGCTGACTCGCGCGATGGAGTTGAGTCTGATCGGCATCTTCTTCGTCGGACTGGACAGGGGCAATCTCGGCATCGTAATCAACAGCGCCATGGCGTTCGCCATCACGCACGTTCCGGCGATACTCGAACGCGACTACCAGATTCCGATGGACGCCGGGCTGACGCTGTGGATCACGACCGCCGTCTTCCTGCACGCGGTCGGAACCCTCGGACCGTATCAGAACGACGCCTGGTTCTGGTGGTGGGATCACGTCACCCACGTCCTCTCAGCGTCGCTGGTCGCCGCGGTCGGCTACGCCACCGTCCGGGCCATCGACGCCCATTACGACGACGTGTATCTCCCGCCGCGATTCATGTTCGTGTTCATCCTCATGTTCGTCGTCGCGTTCGGCGTCATCTGGGAGGTCATCGAGTTCGCCGTGAGCGGACTGGCGAGTATACTGGGCGGACGGGCGGTACTCACGCAGTACGGTCTCGGCGATACGATGCTCGACCTCATGTTCGACACGGCGGGCGGTCTCATCACGGCGATCTGGGGAACCGCGTATCTCGCCGACGTGGTCGGGGCGCTCACGGAGCGCCTCGACGGTCGCAGGTCAAAGACGGACTGACGGCCGATGCGATTTTCACTCGCGGCGAGGAAACGAAGACACGCCATGGTGTTCAAGAAAGTCACCCTCATCGGAACCAGCGGTGAGAGTTTCGACGCGGCCGCCGACGATGCCATCGACCGAGCGGAGGAGACGATCTCCAACATCAAATGGGTCGAAGTGGATCACCTCGGAGTCGAACTCGCCTCGGTCGACGGTCGGCAGTATCAGGCCGAGGTCACGGTCGCGTTCGAACTGGAAGAGTAGGGCGAGGTCGAAGAGCGGTACCGAACTCAGAGGGCAGCGACGACGCCGACGAGTAGTTGCGAAGGTGGAGTGATGACAGAGTTGGAGAGTAGCGAGGACGGAGAGTAGCGGCGAAGTGAAAAGTAAGACGAAAACTCTCCGAATCGTTCTTCAGTGAGGCGGGCCGAACCGTCGAACACCGATTCAGGTGCGGAAGCTTTCGCCGCAGCCGCACTCGGAGACGACGTTCGGGTTGTCGACGTGGAAGCCCGCACCCTGCAACCCCTGTTCGAAATCGACGACGCTTCCTTCGATATAGTTCATGCTCGCCGGGTCGACGAACACCCGCAGGTCGTGGTGTTCGAAGACGGTGTCGTCCTCCTCGGGTTCCCCATCGAACCGCATCCCGTAGGAGAGACCGGCACATCCGCCCTGCTGGACGAACAGCCGCAGTCCGGCCACTTTCGGGTCGAGACCCTCACTATCGAGCAGGTTCAGCGCCTGCTCGGCGGCGTCCTCCGTCACCTCTATCTTCGGGAGTTCCTCCCCGTTCGGTGCGGCGTCTGTGCTCATAGGTGTTGGTTGTCGGCCCGGCCTCATATAACGTTCGCCTACGACATAGAATGTGGATTGTTGGGGGAGCGATTTTTAATCACGGATAGCGCCAGCTCGACCGTGACGACGTAGAACGTTCTCTTACGCGCTGGTTCTGGCAACATCGCAGTGACGGAGTTCCAGAAAGCCCTCAGACGCTTTTCAAAATCAGCCACCTCAGGGAGTTTGTCCTCGAAAGCCCCGGGGACGCTCGACTCGCGCGGCACGCGTGAGCGACGCACACGAAGACCTCACGGAGGCACACGGAGTGCGCCTCCGCGATGGCTGCCTTTTCAGCCGCCGAGCGTACACACTCACCGTTCACTGCGAATCGCACTAGCCTGTCCATACCTTCTCCTGGCGGACTGAAAGGGTGAGGGTGGTACGCGAAGCACGACCCCGTAAGCACCACAGGGCGGGCGCAAAGCGCCCGTCCGAGGAGCGCAGTAGTGGGCGCACGAGTGTAGCGTCCGAGGGCTTTCCGGGATAACGTGTTCGGCCCGTTCGATTCGGCGGTCGTTGAACGATGAGAAACCCCTTGGGCGAAATCACGGAACCTAATCACGGAGCGACCGCTGGACACTCGTCGTCTCGTCGTCAGAAGGTTTTTGCGAGAGCCTGTGTGGTGGCCCTTCGAGGTTTTGCGAGGGAAGAACGCTCCGATGCGGTCTTCCTGCACTCGGTTACGAGTGCGAGGGAAGGGATTTGAACCCTTGGACCTCTACAGGAGCGGATCTTGAGTCCGCCGCCGTTGGCCGAGCTTGGCTACCCTCGCACGCAACTCCTACTCCAACGCGGGTAAGTTAAAACGTTCCGAATCCGAAAACGACACTCCTTTTCCACCCCGCCGCGCCACTCGAACCATGACCGACGAAGCGAGCCGAGTCGAACTCGCGGAGCGAGCCGCGAGCGCGGGGAGCGAGATTGCCGCCGAGGAATTCCGCGCCGACCTCGCCGTGGAGACGAAATCGAACAAGACTGACGTGGTGACCGAGGCCGACCGCCGGAGCCAACGCCGCGTCATCGAGGTCATCCGCGAGGAGCATCCCGACGACGCCGTCGTCGGCGAGGAGGACGACGAACTCAAGGAGGTTCCGCCGGAGGGCAACGCGTGGATAATCGACCCCATCGACGGGACGAACAACTTCGTCCGGGGGATTCCGATCTGGACGACGAGCGTCGCCGCGGTGCGAGACGGCGAGGCGGTCGCCGCCGCAAACGTCTGCCCCGCGCTCCGCGACACCTACACCGCGGGACCCGACGGTGCGTTCCTGAACGGCGACCGACTCGCGGTCAGCGAGTGCACCGACCCCGAGACGTTCACGGTCGCCCCGACCATCTGGTGGGATTTCGACCGCCGGGACGAGTACGCCGCGACGGTTCGATCCATCGTGGAGCGATTCGGCGACATGCGCCGGTTCGGCTGCGCGCAGATCGTCCTCGGGATGGTCGCCAGCGGTGCGCTGGACGGAACGGTGACGAATGTCGTCCCGAACCCGTGGGACACCGTCGCGGGCGTCTACATGGTGCGACGGGCGGGCGGGACGGTCACCGACATCCACGGCGAACTCTGGACAACCGAGAGCAGGGGACTCGTCGCCTCGAACGGTACCGCTCACGACGAGGTGCTCGCCGCGGCTCGCGCGGCCGAAGCACATTGTGGAAAATAGGACGACCGTCATCTCTGATTCGGAATACTGCAACAGGACTCCGCCGAGTGTGTGAGGATATTTATTACTGGGGCATTTCGGTAGCGATATGAAGCTGGATGATACGGACCGCGCTATTCTAAACGCACTCCAAGCAGACGCCCGAACCCCGTTCAGCGAAATCGCCCGCCAAATCGATATGTCCAGCGCGACGGTTCACGACCGAGTCAACCGGATGGAAGATGCGGGAGTCATCACCGGCTATCACGCGAGCGTCGACCCGAAGGAAGTCTCGCTCGGTATCTCCGCGTTCGTCGGTCTGCGAGTCGAACAGGGCCGCGAGAAGGACACGCTCAAGAAACTCGAAGAGATAGACGGGATTCAAGAAGTTCACCTCACGACCGGTTCGTGGGACGTGATGGCCCGCGTTTACGCCGAAGACGCCGACAGCCTCCGCGAGTTGATGTTCGACACCATCGCCCAGATGGATGGGTTCGCCCGGTCGCAAACCATGGTCGTCCTCGGGTCGCCGTACGAGAGCGACGAACTCCCGCTCGACGGCGCGGTCGAAGAATAGCCAGACCGGAAATATAAAATCCGCTCGCTCCGGTGCGTGCGATATGGATACCGCAAGCGAGGGTCTCGACAACGAGCGCACGTGGGCGGGAGCGGTCGCCGCCGCCATCGTCGCGCTGGTGGGCGGCGCACTCGTCTTCCCGAAACTGGTGTACGACGGCTTCATCTGGCACTACTTCTGGGGGCCGGTCGTCGCTGACGCGAAGGGCGCATCGTGTGCCGTTCGCGAGAGCGGAACGACGAAATTTATCTCCGACGCAGAAGCCTGCGCGACCGCGCCGGAACCCGTCGCCGTTCCGGGGTACACGCTCGTCTCCGAGGTCGGGTACGCCGTCACGCTCATCGTCGCGCTCCTCGGCGTCGTCTTCCTCCTCCGACGACTCGACGTCGGTCGAGAGAGGAGTCTCTTCTACGCCCTGTTTCCCTTCATGCTGTTCGGCGGCGCGCTCCGCGTGGTGGAGGACGCGAACGACGCCCTCCGGCAGGCCGGAGCCGAGGCGATTCCGTTCCCGTGGAACACGCTCATCATCAGCCCCATCATTTACTTCACCGTCTTCTTCGTCACGCTCGCGGCGCTCGTCGTGAGCGTCGCTCTCGCCCGGCGGGGCGTCTTCGAGGAGTACGAATACTCCCTCGCGGGAATCGGGACGCTCGTCCTCGCCGCCACGATAGGTTATCTGTTCTTGCTGGCGCTCACGACCGGAAGGGTCGGCCTCCACCCGCAGGTGTTGGTCGTCGTCCTCGTCGGGGCGACGCTGGTCACGGCGGTCGTGTGGTGGGGAATTGGACGCTACGTCCCCGAAATCAACGCCGGAACGGGGTTCATTGGCGCGGTGATAATCTGGGGCCACTCGGTGGACGGGGTCGCAAACGTCGCGGTGCTCGACTGGGCGGGCGCGCTCGGACTTGAGGGAGAGTACGGCGCGAAACACCCGGTTAACGATGCCATCATCAACATCACGTCGTCGATGCTCCCCGAATCCGTCACGTCGGTTATCGGGACGGCGTGGCCGTTCCTGCTCGTCAAGATCGTCGCCGCGGTCGCCGTCGTTTGGGTGTTCGACGAGCAAATCTTCGAGGAGAGCCCGCGCTACGCCATCTTGTTGCTCATCGCTATCCTCGCAGTCGGTCTCGGGCCGGGAACCCGCGACATGCTCCGAGCGACGTTCGGAATCTAAGAAAGCCGCTCGAGCGTCGATTCCGGGAAGTATCGCTTACCGCAGTTTCGACACGTCGCGACTTCAACCGACCCGGTGTCGGGGAAATCGAGATGATCGGCAGGGACGCGCTCTTTCGACAACGGTGACCCGCAAGTCGCGCAGGTCAGGTCGTACTCCGTCGTCATACTGACATCTGCGTCGACGTGTGACACGATCCATACATTATTAATTATCCACCTCTACGTGAAGTAGAACGCTCTCTCGATATAAATACTATGTGCTTCGATAGCACGTTTCAAGCGGATAACATTACGGATACGGGTGCACTTCTCGCTCGGGTCGCGGTTCGAACCCGAGTTCCTCGGGCACGGCGCGGGCGCGTTCGCCGAAGAACGGCTTCCCTGTGAACAGCGGTTGTGCTTCCGGCGCGAGTACGCGAACCGCCTCGAAACCCAGTGACTCCACGTCGCGGGTGGTGAGGCGCGCGCCGTACACGTCGAACGCTTCGCTCACCCGTGAAACGACCGCTTCCAATTCTTCGACCCCGTCCGGAACAGCGTCTTCGACGTTCGCGCTCGGAATCGTCGTCGCCGGTGCGACGAACTCGCGGGTCGCCCTCTGAAAGTCGGCGTAGTCCGCGATGGCGCCCTCGGCGTCGCCCGCCTCGTCTCTCCCCATCAGTTTCAGTTCCGTCCAGTTCTGGAGCGCCTCCGCGAGCGCGGATCGGGCCGCGGCGTCCGGGTCGAGGTTCGCACCGGAGCCGAGGGCGAATCTCGGCCAGTCGCCGTCGCGGTGCACCGCGACGGCGACGACCGGAACGTCCACGTCCTGCGTCACCAGCAGCGCGGTCACGTCGAGGGACTCCGCCCGCGCCCGCTTCACCAGCGTCTCGAAGCCCGCGTCGTCGACGTGCAGGCCGAGGGGTTCGAAGGTAGAGTACCACGCGAGCATCGTCGCGTCGCGCTCGATCACCTCGTACAACCCCGATAGTAGGGCTTCCGTCGTCGAATTGCCCAGTCCCAGTCCCGTCGTTATCGGGGGTTTGAACCCCCGGGTCGGCGGCGGGAAGTGGACGAATTCCGCGGGCAGATGAACCGGCTCACCCGTGGCGAGATTCCGCCCGGACGCCCACGGGAGTTCGTCGTTCCCCGGTTCCTCCCACCCCGGCGGTCGGACGAACACCGTCGGTGGAATCGCGTCCCCGAGTTCGGACGAGCGCGCCACCGCGAACTCGGATTCGCGGTAGACCCCCGCGCAGTAGCGTTCCATCGCCTCGCCGAGTGCCTTCATCAACGCTTCGTCCCACTCCGCGGAGACGCCCGCCGCCTTCTCGGCGGCGCGCGCGTCGCTGAATTCCGTCGTATCGCAGGTAGTGGCGAGGTAGTACGGTACCGGGAATGACGCCACTTCGCCGAGCGACCGAACGACACCGACGCGCTCGTCCAGCGCGACTTCCGCGCGTGCGACCGCGTCGTCCAGCGTGCGCTCCGCGTGGTCGATGCCGAGCGCCCGGTCGCGGGCGTCTCCGCAGGTCGAACACCCCGGAACCGGCAGCAGCCGTCGCTCCGCGTGGGGAAGTTCTACGACGCCGCCGAGCACCGCCGATTCTCCGCCTGAGCGGACCGCCACTGCCTCGCGCCCGGCCAGCGCCCCGGCGAAGCGCGCGGTTGCTCCGTTCACGTCCGCGTTTCCAGCGTCGCCCGCGTCGTCGATTTCGTCCGCAACACCGTCTTCGCCCGAGTTCGCCGCGACTCGGGTACGCAAGCACTCGAAACACGCCGTCTCGGGGGCGAACCCAGAGACGGCGGCGTCTACGTCCGGAAGCGCGTGACCGCCGACGCCCCCGAGTTCGACGGCCAGCCACGGCGTTCCCGACCGGTTCGAGCGCGTGAAGACGTTCGAACCGACGTCGCCGACGACCACGGCGAAATCGGCGTCGCCCACCTCGTCCGGGTCGAGTTCCGTGACGGTGCCGTCCGCGTCCGCGAGTGCCGCGACGACCGCATCGGCCGCAGGGCCAGTGCCGACGACACCTAGCGCGTTACTCATGTGCGGGACGAGACGGCCCGGTGGCAAAAACGCGACGGATAGCTACCGCTGGTGGACGAAGCGAAAATGGAAAACTGCGCGTTCAGTGAAGGATACCCTGTGCGACGCTCGCGAGCTGGTCGGTGTCGGCGCTCTGGAGGTCTTCGTTGGCGAGCTTCAGACGCAGACGCGGGCGACCGACGTCGATGGGAACCTTCTCTGTGCCGATGAGGCCCATATCTTCGAGCTTGGTCTTCGTGCGCGAGAACGTCGCCTTGCTGGCGATGCCGACGTCTTCGCCCCACTTGCTGATGTCGTAGAGCAGGGCTTCGTTCTTCGCCGCGACGAGGAGGCTGATGGTCACTTCGTCCAGTCCGTCGCCGTCACCGCGTGCGGTTTCGAGCGAGGAGAGCACGCTGTTGAAGTCGTCCTCGGCTTCTGGACTGATCTCATCGCCGAGCGTCTCGCGGACGCGCGAGATGGGGGGAGTACGAAGGGAGAAGTCGGCGGCTTCTTCCCAGTAGTTCGCGTATGTGCCGTAGGCCGCGTCGACGAACTCTTCGTCGTCCGAAGTCAATCCGCCCACGCGGTCGCCCGCAGTGACGAGCGCGATGACGAGGTCGTCGGTGACGAGGAGAGAGTTACCGGACGAGTCGTCTGTGGTACGCAGCGAGAGTGCGCCCTCGTCGATGAGGTCTGCGGTGTTGCTGGCGATGATGAAATCTTCCATCACGTCCTTCAGGATGGCCTCGTCCGCGAGCATACGCATCTCGGGGAGGTCACCGTCGTACTCGGTCGCAGCGTCGATGAGCTCCTCGATGGCGTTCACCGACGGGTTGACGACGAGCATGACATCGGGCGATTCGTCGATCACCGTCTGAAAGATCTCGTGGACGCTTTGGTTCAAGAGGTTCGATTTTGTTTCCATACATGTAGGGACGACGTTCAGCTATTTAATTTTAACGTTCGGAACCGGCGGAAATCAGGGATTATGTCCCGTGAACAATTGGTCAATGGAGTAATTATAATCGGCTGAGTAGTATAATATCCGCCTAAACCTGACTGACTCTTCGAGAGTTTTGAATATCATGAAATCTGACTGAGATCTACCGAGATGCGCGATGACGTTGGTTTTTAGGAGGTGTGGTCGTTGCCGAACGATTACCGCAAGATAAATTCGAACAGTAATCAGTAATTACCAACTCCACTTTACATGAACAGTCCGAAAGAATGAAGTAAGGATGCGGCATACCAACATTTGTCATGCGAAGTAAAATTCGACGGTGGCTAGCAGGACACCCAGCAGCAATGAACGCAACGTTCACTTTGATGGTGGGTTACACGTACATACAAGGAAGCACTGTCGACCCCTTTGCCGCATCAGGTGGAACCGCAGGGCCTTAATCGGCCCTGATTCGGAAGATCAAATCCTCTTCCTCCGACCAGTACAGTTCACCATCGTAGAGAATCGGCATTTCGGCTCGTCGTAGGAACGAACAGAGTTCGTCTTCGTCGAACGAGAAGGCCGCGTCGTTCCCGTGTAGATACAGCTTATCGTTATCATCGATGTACGGCTGGTAGCAACCTCCGACCATCGACATCGAAACTGAAAGCGATTTGTAGGTGAGGAGAAAGTCGTCCGTATCGGTTTTAATCTGACCCCAGACAGGTAGGTAGTTCTCTGACTGCGTCAACGTGTGGGTTCCATCGCCGACGACGGAGTAATCCTTGTTCATCATGATGCGTCGTCGCGCGAGTTGGAGAGCGTGTTGGATGCTGAATCCGTTTATCAACAAGCGGGCGAACGAGATGCCGACTTTCGCGGCCTGTTTATTCAGCACTTTGTTGAACGTAACCGCGCCGGCGACGCTCCCCTTTCGTACGAGTTCTAGCCCTTCGTAGTACGAGCCACAGGCGTTCAAGAAGAACGTCTGTACCTTGCTTTGCTCGATATCCTCGATGGCGAGATTGCCGTCGATACACCGCAAGCCACTCTCTTCACAGTGACCGATGTAGTGGACGAAGTCGTACTGTGACTCGAAAACTTCGGCGAGTTCGGCACGGGTCAAGTGGTCACGCACCGTGATGTTGATCGGTAGGTCCTTCGCGCGATCCAGATAGATGTCCGATACAGTTTCTCGCTCGTCGTCCATCTTCTTGTCGTTCAAGATGAGAACGACCTCGATATCGCCTTCCTCGCGGTTGAAGTAGTTGAATCGATTTCGGTACGTGCTCGGTTCGACTTTGAACACGTCGATAGGGACGCCATCGGCGAGCCAGCCGTGGACGCGACCACGATGCAACTCGGGCTTGACCCTATCGACCGAATTGACGTTCTCGGTGCTCCCAACTCGGTACGAATCGCCGCCCGCGACTGCACGCTGCGGGACGTTCGACGCGCTCGGTGCGTTGCGGTAGAAGTCGCCGAGCGACGCGTCCAGAAGCTCGTTTCGATTGAGATTGGACGACTCCGGAAGGTAGACGAGACCGAGATTCGAGAGGAGATACGGAAGCGTCGAGATGTTTTCGACGCTCGGTTCGACGTACATCGATAGATGCCAATCCGGCAGGTCATCGTCGATTCGCTCGAACTCCGTGAGATCGTAGGCGACGAGCTGTTCCGCGGGCGTCGAGTCGTAAACAGCTTTCGCGTCGATATCGACCTCGTCCAGAAGCGACATCTCCGCGAGATTCCACCGGTACGGCCCCGCGTTACGAACGAGGCAATCAAGGAAGAACACCCGTCGAAGCAGCTCGGCGACTTCGTGCTGGTAGTCGGGAAGCGGGCTAAAGTGGTACGTGAAGTTGATCGAGGGTGCACGAAGAACCGGCGCGGAACGCTGTTCGACGAATACGTCCGCCTGTAAGTAGTACGCCAGCGGTGCCGTAACGAACAGACTATCGAACTCGTCGGGGACGCGTATCTCGATACCGGCCTCTTTCTTTCCGTCCCGTACTTGCTGCGGAATATCCACCTCCTCACCGATCTCGAAACGCGGCGGATGTCCCCGAAGGGACGGGTACGAGCGGTCGGGACCGGACGTCTTGTGCGACGAAGACGCGTACGTGATCGCCGTCGCCAGCCCGTCCGTCGTCGGTGGAACCGTTATCGTGTCGACCGGTACCTTGTGGTGGCTCCGAAAGCCGAGCGTTATCGGAATAGTGTCGTGAAAATCGATGATTAACGCGTCGAAATCTGGCGTTTTCTGGATGGTCGCCGACCCCGAGAACCGAAGATACGTCTTGATGTTTCCGTGGATGTTCGCCAGATAGTCGCCATCGGGAAGCGTGAGCATCTCGGTGTCGCTTCCGTGCTGGTGTCGCTCGTCTGAGTTCAGTTCGGTGATACTGACCAGATTCGGAGGAAATCGGAGTTTCGACGCGTATCCGGCGACGGATTCGTCGACGGGTCTGTCGATCTCGTGTATGTGCCCACCCTCACGCCAGTCGGGCGCACGAACCGTAATCTCGGTCTTCGTCCGGTCGAACGCACGAATTCCGGATTCCGTTTCCTCCCATTCTATCATGCCGGTAATAGAATCGTTATCTCACTGTTAGTTTATATTTCTATCGGGGAGCAAAACGTACTGCCCGAAAGGTAAACTTATACGCCGTGGTGTTCCGAATCTGCACATGGAGTACGACCACGTCCGGGCAGTCGATCCGGAAGTCGCCGACGCGCTCGAAGCCGAAGTCGAACGCGAACGCGACACGCTGGAGATGATCGCCAGCGAGAACTTCGTCAGCAAGGCAGTGCTCGAAGCGCAGGGAAGCACCCTGACGAACAAATACGCCGAAGGCTATCCCGGCGAGCGTTACTATGGAGGGTGCAAGCACATCGACACGGTCGAATCGCTCGCCATCGAACGCGCGAAAGAACTCTGGGGGGCGGAACACGTCAACGTCCAGCCGCACAGCGGGTCGCAGGCGAACATGGGCGTCTATCTTGCCGCCCTCGAACCCGGCGATAAGATCCTCTCGCTCGACCTGACCCACGGCGGCCACCTGAGCCACGGCCACCGCGTCAACTTCGCCGGAAAGCTGTACGAGGTCGAACAGTACGAGGTCGATCCCGAAACCGGATATCTCGACTACGACGCGCTGTACGACCACGCCGTCGAGTTCGAACCCGACATCATCGTCTCCGGCTACTCCGCCTACCCGCGGCAGATCGAGTGGGAGCGAATCCAAGAAGCCGCCGACGCCGCCGACGCCTACCACCTCGCGGATATTGCTCACATCACGGGCCTCGTTGCGACGGGTGAACACCCCTCGCCGGTCGGCATCGCAGACTTCGTCACAGGGTCGACCCACAAGACGATTCGCTCGGGTCGCGGCGGCATCATCATGTGCGATGAGGAGCACGCCGACGCCGTCGATTCCGCCGTCATCCCCGGGATGCAGGGCGGCCCACTCATGCACAACATCGCCGGCAAGGCGGTCGGCTTCAAGGAGGCGCTCGAACCCGAGTTCGAGGAGTACGCCGCCCGAACCGTCGAGAACGCGAAAGTCCTCGGCGAGACACTCCAGCGCCACGGCTTCGGTCTCGTCTCCGGCGGTACGGACACCCACCTCGTGCTCGTCGACCTTCGCGAGTCCCACGAGGACGTGACCGGCAAAGACGCCGAACGCGCCCTCGAAGAGGTCGGCATCGTCCTCAACGCCAACACCGTTCCGGGCGAGACGCGCTCGCCCTTCGTCACTAGCGGCATCCGCGCGGGAACCCCCGCACTCACGACTCGCGGATTCACCGCAGAGGATATCGAGGTCGTTGGCGACCTCATCGCACGCACGGTGAACCATCCAGACGACGAGGACGTGAAAGCGGAAGTCGCCGAGCGAGTGCAGAATCTCTGCGACGCGAACCCGCTGTACGATTAACTTCGACGACCTCGATTTTCGTTCCCGTGACGCGGCAGACGTAACTACACGCGACTGGTACGCTACCTATGCCCGAGCAGATAGCCGGTTTCACGAACGCGGACATCGTTTTCACCGACGGGAAGACGCTCACCGACGTGCGCGTCGCCGTCTACCCCGGATGGATTCGAATCCAGACCGACGCGACGAACCAACTCCACCCACGCGAGCAGATAGACCGGATTCGGTCGAGTCGGTAGCGCGCCACCGCACCGCACCGGAGTATGCACGAGTATGTATAGAAACGATTGATAAATACTCAAAATGATCACGAACCCGAATGTTGAAGGGCCTCCGACACCCACGATTCGCCAATGGTAGACATCATCTACGGGAAGGCGGTCGCTGAGCGGATTCGGGCAGACCTCGGAGGGAGTATCGACACCCTGAAAGAGGAGGGTGTGACGCCCGGTCTCGCCACCGTGCTCATGAGCGACGATCCTGCGAGCGAGACGTACGTTTCGATGAAACAGCGCGATTGCGAGGAGGTCGGTATCGAAAGTATCCACGTCGAGATAGACCCCGACGCGCCCGCCTCGGAACTGTACGACACCATCGACGAGCTGAACGACGACCACGAAGTCCACGGGATACTCGTCCAGATGCCCGTCCCGGAGCACGTCGATTCGCGGCGCGTCCTCCGAGCCATCGACCCGACGAAGGACGCGGACGGCTTCCACCCGGAGAACGTCGGGATGCTCGTCGCTGGTCACCCACGATTCAAACCCTGCACGCCTCACGGCGTCCAGAAACTCCTCGATTCGGCGAACGTCGACCCGGAAGGCAAGGACGTGGTCATCGTCGGGCGGTCGAACATCGTCGGCAAACCACTCGCGAATCTCCTCGTACAGAAGGCGGACGGCGGCAACGCGACTGTGACGGTCTGTCACTCCCGCACCGCCGACCTCGCCGCGAAGACCCGCAATGCTGACGTGGTCGTCGCGGCCTGCGGCGTCCCGGAACTCGTCGACGGGTCGATGCTCTCGGACGGGGTAACCGTCATCGACGTGGGCGTCAACCGTGTGGACGCTGATACCGATAAAGGGTACGAACTCGTGGGTGACGTGGAGTTCGAGAGTGCGAAGGAGAAAGCGTCCGCCATCACGCCGGTTCCCGGCGGCGTCGGTCCGATGACTCGCGCGATGTTGCTCTATAACACGGTGAAAGCCGCCGGAATACAGGAAGAAATTGAAGTCGAACTGCCGTAACGAGGGACGAGACGTCTACCCAAGTTGAGAGAGCGTCTCCCGCGTGCTAACGAGCGCGTCCTCGTCACCGTCCCGAAGATACCGCGAAAGATTGCGTGCCGCGGACACGAGGGCGTCCGCGGTGTCGATGTCGAGACCGGCTTCGAGTGCACGCGCGCGACGGACGTGTTCGCCGAGCGTCTCGAGCGTGTTTCGGCCGTCCTGACCCACGTCGTGTTCTCTGGCCCACTCGCTCATCTCTCCGTGGAACTCGTCGAGCGCCTCGGCGTAGGCGAGTCCGCGAACGTCGTGCATGGACGCCGGAACGTCCGCGGTGGCAGGGCGTTCTCCCTCGTCCGCACCGCGAAGCAACGAGAAGAAGTAGATCTCCTCGTCGTCCGTCGTCTCGAACGCTCGCCCGACCACGTCCCCGACATGTCGGAGTTCCTGCGCCGCGAGGTAGGTGTCGTCCAACGGTCGAAGTTCGCCGCCGCTGATGAATCCGCACTTTCGGACGTACTCGCGCGCCGCGTCCTCCGCGAGGTCGGCGACTTCGCGCAGGGGGCGGTCGTCCGCCGCCGCGCGCGCTTTCGCCAGATGGAGCGTCTCGGGACTGTCCGTGTGTTGGACGCGACTCGCTTCGAGTCCGACGCTCCGCATGCTCCCGCACTCCGGACAGGTGACGCTTCCCGTCTCGTAGTACGACCACTGCGCCCCACAGTCTCGGCACTCGCGGGTTCCGCGAACCTTCATGTCCGGTACTTGAATAGCCGGGGTGAAAACTTTCACGCGCCCGGCGCAAATGGCAGAAGACTGATTGTTGCGGTGTTCGATGGAGAAGCATGGCCGAACCCCGAGAGCCGCTCCTGAAGTTCCGCGTCCCTATGTCTACGACCGTCTGGCGCGATTACGCCACACCGATAGCGTTCATGGCGGGACTCCTTCTCGTGCTGCTGGTCGTGGCGGTGGGAGTCGACGCCTTGGCCATCGTCGCGCTCTTCGTCGGATTCTGACTCGGCGCGCTCGTCGCGAGACTGGTCGCGTACAACCTACTGATGGTCGCCCTGCTGTGGCTGCACCGCCGATGACTCACGGACAGATTTATGAGGGTCGTCCAACAAGTGTGGCCTATGTCGTCACACGACCCGTCGTCGACGGCGGAGGATAGAGTAAGTCGCCCCGCGGCGACTGGTCGAGAAATTCTCGACCGCGTGTAGTACCGACTGTTCTGACGGTTCGCTCGTTTCCGACGAGACGTCCGTATCGGCCGCGAGCACGGACGGCTGCGTCTCGGTGACGGTCTCAGGCGAGACGCACGAACTCTCCAGACGCGAGGCCGACCGACTGCGAGACGCCCTCGGACGGGCGCTGACTGAGCGCAGCGAGTTCTTCAATACGGTCGGCGAACGCCGCGAAGACGGGAGTTACGTCGTCTCGCGTCGAGGCGCGGACTCGGCGGGTCACCGAAAGGTGTTCGAGCGATTCGAGGCGTTGATCCGGCTGTACGAACGCCTCCCGGCGGAGTTCACCGCGGAAGATGTTGGCGAACGCGGCCTGACCGGCGGGCGGCGACACATGCTCGTCCACCACTTCGCAGAGCATCCCGAATTCGATTGCGAATTGACCTCACGCCAACCGCTTACGGCGCAGAAGCGGTGAGGTAGTGGAGAGAAGACACGATTCGAGAGGGGTGAACGCTTTTCGGGGTGGCCCCCCTCGTCCCGCGTATGCCACGACCATCGACGTTCTCCATCGTCGCGCGCGACCCCGAACGGAACGCCGTCGGTATCGCCGTCCAGTCGAAGTTCGTCGGCGTCGGGGCCGTCGTCCCGTTCGCCAGCGCGGACGCGGGCGCTATCGCCACGCAGAGCTACGCGAATGTCGCCTACGGCCCGGACGGACTCGACCTGCTTCGAGCGGGGAAAACCGCCGACGAAGTCGTGAAGGAACTTACCGGGGCAGATCCGGAGTTCGAATCGCGGCAGGTCGGCGTGGTCGGACTGGACGGCTCCGTCGCCGCGTTCACGGGATCGGAGTGTTTCGACCACGCCAGCGACGTCCAAGGCGACCACTACACCGTGCAGGGGAACATCTTGGAGAACCGCGAGACGATAGAAGCGATGGCCGAGACGTTCGAGGAGACGGCGGGCGGCCTCCCGGAGCGACTCATCGCCGCGCTCCACACGGGCAACGACGCGGGGGGCGACAAACGCGGCGAACAGAGCGCGGCGCTGTACGTCGTCAAGCCCGAGGGCGGGTACGACGGGCGCAACGACCGCTGGGTGGACGTGCGCGTGGACGACCACGAAGCGCCCATCGACGAACTGGAGCGCGTGTTCAAGATATACGACGTGACGCTCCTCGAACGCGCGGAACCGGACGAAACTAGAGAGCTGTCCGGGGCGACAGCCGAGGCGGTCGCCGGAACGCTCGCCGACCTCGGCTTCTTCAAGGGAACGCCCCCCGAGGAGTTCGGCGGCGACGAGCGCGATGCCCTCGAAGATTTCCGCGGGATGAACAACTTCGAGAACCACTCGCTTCCTGTGCTGGAAGACGCCCTCTCTCGGGGATGGGACGATGCTGAGGGAGACGGCGAAGACCGGATGATCGACGCTATCTGGCACGGACTGGCTCGGCTGGAGCGAAAATAGTGGAAGAGGAGTTCCCCGTTCGAACCGACAGCGAAAGAACACACGAGGAGTTCCTCCGACGCCCCGGCTAGCGTCGTCGGTCGTCCTGCGATTCCCCGTCAGCAGAATCCTCGTCCTTCGAATCTTCGTCCCGCGATTTTTCCTCTCGACGGTTTCGAACTTCTCGAACCAGCGCGGCGGTGCCGATAGCCATCACTCCGAGCGCCAGCGCCCACGGGCCGAGCTGTCGCCGGTCGGTTTCCCGGCCCGTCGCGTCGCGTCCCATCACTCCACCTCCGCGTCTCGCCACGCTTCGAACGGTTTCGACGTATCGCTCTCCTCGAATCGCTCGACGCACGGGACGTCGTAGGGATGTTCGTCCTCCACTCGGGCGACCAACTCCGCCCACGCCTCGTCGGTCGTCTTCGCCAGCAGGACGACCTCCTCGTCGCGAACCACGTCGCCCTCCCAACGATACACCGATGTACACGGGAATCGGTTCACGCACGCGGCCAGACGCTCTTCGACCAGTAGTTCCGCGAGGTCGCCCGCCGCGCCCGGCGGCGCGGTGATATACGCGGTCGGCATGTCACTCCGCGATGGGATTGTGCGTCCCGTTGATGTCCCACTCGTGGATGCAGAAGGGTTTACCCTGGTCTCCGGATATCGTCCAGTTGTGGTTCGACTCGTTCCACTCGTCTTCGCGTCCGCATCGTACGCACCGCCGTCGGTCGGGCCGATTGATTTCCGCCATCGGACAGAGAGAAGGACGGGGGAGCACTTAAACGAACGGCAACAGGGCATTTTACCCCCTCGCCGAGTCCGGACGATAGTCGATACAGCAAAGTCGGCGGAGGACACGGATTCAGGTGCCATGATAAAGATGGTCGATCTGCTGGTTCGCAAAGAGGGGACGACCCACGAGGAGTTCGCCGACTACTGGCTGAACGAGCACTCGGAGATCGCCAAGGAACTCCCCGGTCTCCGAAAGTACGTCACCTCCGTCCCGAAAGACCCGGAGAAGGCGGGCTACGACGGCCACCTCGAACTGTACTTCGACTCCACCGCCGACATGAAAGCCGCATTCAACTCCGAGCAGGGTGAGCGCGTGATGGCGGACGCCGCGGAGTTCCTCGACCTAGATCAGGGGCCGACGCTCGTCGTCGAAGAGACGGTTCAGCTGGACGACACGGAGTAGTCGAACGCCGAGCGTCCGAAAACTCGGACAGTTCATCCCCCGAAAGGACGACGCTTTCGCGCGCCGTACTCAGCGTACGGAGATAGTCCGGCGACCGTCGTTCTCGCGCGACGACATCCTCGCCCTGCTGATCGCTATCGTAGCGACTGTGGTCGCGTTCGCTCGCGTCGAGCGCCGGACCGCCATCTTCCTCGTTCCGTACCAGCTCTGGGTTAGTTTCGCAACCCTGCCGAACTACGAACTCTGGCGATTGAACTGACTGTACGAAACCGAATCGACTGCGCGGCACGCCACCCTTTTGCCCGTGCGAACTGTTGACAAGCCATGGAGTTCGGGGTGCTGGGAACCGCACGAATCGCACAGCAGTCGTTCGTTCCGGCGGTCGGGGGGACCGACCACGAAGTCGCCGCCGTCGCGTCGAGAACCGCGGAACGAGCCGAGCAGTTCGCCGACGACCACGGCGTTCCGCGAGCGTTCGGGTCGTACGAGGAACTGCTCGAATCCGACGCGGTGGACGCGGTGTACAACCCGCTCCCGAACGCGCTCCACGCCGAGTGGACGAAACGCGCCGCCGACCACGGTCTCCACGTTCTCTGCGAGAAACCGCTGGCGGTGAACGCCGAGGAAGCCCGCGATATGGGCGACTACTGCGACCGGCAAGGTGTCACGCTGATGGAGGCGATGATGTACCGCTACCACCCGAGAACCGAGCGAATGGCGGCGGCGGCGACCGAACTCGGCGATGTGCGCTCGGTCGACGCCGGCTTTCACTCGTCCCTTCGCTACTGGCCCGAAGGGACGCGCTTCGACCCGGACATGGGCGGCGGCTGTCTGCTCGACGTGGGCGTCTACGCCATCGAAGCCGCTCGGCTCTTCCTCGGCGAACCGGAGCGCGTCGTCGCGCGAATCGCAGACCCCGAGGAGGTGGGCGTCGAAACGCAGGTGTCGGGAATACTCTCGTTCTCCGGCGGGAAAATCGCACAGATCGACTGTTCGTTCCGCCTCGAAGACGCTCAGTACTGCCGGGTCGAAGGAACGAAGGGGCGGATTCACGCCGACCCGGCGTTTTCGACCGGAAGCGACTCGACGACGTTCGAACTCCACGCGTCGGGCCGACATGTCGCCGAGTCGTTCGACCCGGCGAATCCCTACGCCATCGAGGTGGAGCGGTTCGCGGAGTACGTCGAACGCGGCGACCGACCGCGAACCGACGCCCGGGAGGCGACGCGGACGCTCGCCGTGGTCGATGCGCTTCGAGAAAGTGGAGCCATCGAAGAGTGGGTGGACGTCCCCGACTACTCGTCCTGACAGCAGCCGCCTGCCTGCTGGCCGAAGTCCACGGCCAGCGGAGCGGAGACGGCGCGGTTCAGGTCTTCCAGTCGCGCGTCGAGTTTGTCCTGCGCTTCGAGGTACTCCTCCATCACCGGAAGCGAGTGGAGTTCCTGCTGGGCTTCCTGCACCTTCGTCACGTCCTCTTGGGTCGCCTCGCCCGTCTGGCGCGCGAGCATGAACTCCTGTCGGAGACGCTCGAACTCCCGAATCTTCTCCTGTGCGTCCTCGTCGGCCTCGACCGCCGCCTTCGCCTCCTCGAACTGCTGGTACTCCGGCGTGTCGGCGATGGCTTCGCCGAGTTCGGTCGCCATCTCCTCGACGCTGGCTCGCTCCTCGCTCGTCTCCGCTTTGGCGTCTACGCTCATGGATGTGGATTCGGACTGGAAGCGTTTAGGTGTGCCGAATGGCGAAGTGGCCGACGAGGACGCCGCGGGCGGCGCACGAAGACGAGACTCGGGGTCGAAAACCCCAGAACGCCGGGGTTAAAAGTTCTCGGCCGCAAGGAGTGGTAATGAGCCAGCAGAGCGAGTACAGCGAGGGGGACTTGCGGAAGACGGGGATGTCCCTCAAACACGACCGGGAGTGGGATTACGAACTCGACCGCATCGTCGACGCGGTCGAAGAGCGCGACGCGAAGAAGGTGGGCCTCCAGTTCCCCGAGGGGCTGAAACGCCGCGGGCCGAAGGTGGCCGACGACCTGCGCGAACTGCTCCCCGACGACGTGACCATCCTCATCTCGGGACAGCCCTGCTACGGGGCCTGCGACCTCGACACCTACCTGATGAAGCGAACGGACGTGTTCGTCCACTTCGGCCACTCGCCGATGAAGAACACGGACAAGGTCATCTACGTCCCGCTGTTCTCGAACGTGGACGTGTTACCAATCATGGAGGACGCCCTCGACGAACTCGAAGTCGGCGACGTGGGGCTGGTCACGACCGCCCAGCACATGAACCGCTTCGAGGAGATGCGCGAGTGGTTGGAAGACCGCGATTTCGACGTTCACACTCGGAAGGGCGACGACCGACTCACCCACGAGGGGCAAGTGCTCGGCTGTAACTACGCCTCCGCGGACATCGACGCCGACCAAGTGCTGTACGTCGGCGGCGGGAAGTTCCACCCTCTCGGACTGGCGATGGAACACCCCGACAAGACCGTCGTCATCGCCGACCCCGTGAACAACGTCGTCACGGTCGCCGACACGGAAAAGTTCATGAAGCAGCGATACGGCGCGGTTCACCGCGCGATGGACGCCGAGAAGTGGGGCGTCATCTTCTGCACGAAGATCGGACAGGGCCGCTGGGAGGTCGCCCAAGACATCTTGGGCGACAACGACGACGCCTACCTCATCACGATGGACGAGGTGACGCCCGACCGCCTCCGGAACTTCGCCATGGACGCCTTCGTCAACACGGGCTGTCCGCGCATCACGACCGACGACGGTCCGCAGTTCCACAAGCCGATGCTCACGCCCGGCGAGTACGAGATCGCGGTCGGGAATAAACCCCTCGACGCGCTCGAATTCGACACCTTCCACGGCACGTGGTAGGAAAATTCTTGTAGCTGACCAGTCATTTTCCCTCATGTCCCGCTCCGATAGCCCGCTCTCCCGCAGACGATTCCTCGTCGGTTCCGCCCTCACCGGCGGCTCCGCCCTCGGCCTCGGTTCACTCGCGTTCGCCACCGACACGCTCCCCGCGAACTGCTCGAAACCGCGCGGCGACGAATCGAGTCCGACGACGATTCGCTCGGCGATTCTCGCGAAGAGTCGTACGCTCGTTACCTCCTCAGGTGGACGCACGCGAAACACGCCCGAATGACGGCTCGACGACTCGCCCGGCGCTAAGCCTCCTCGATACGGTAGGTCGTCCCCTCGTACTCGATTACCCGTCGTTCGAGACCGAGCGAGGCGGACTCCCTCCCGTCGAGTCGCATCCGACGAATCCCGTCTTCGAATGAGGCGAGCAGGTTGCGGAGCGGCGTGACACGGACGACCTGTTCCGGAATCTTTCGAACCGCTTCGGATTCTGCATCCTCGACGCGCGTGGCGACGTAGGTCGCGTCCATCTCGTCGGAGCGAATGCGTTTCTCGTCGCCGTCGGTGCCGACTTCTCGCAGGTCGTCCGTCGCCGACGAGTTCGAATCGGGCCGCGAGTCCGATGCCATTTTCGTAGCTCTGGCCTTCGAACCAGCCGTCGATTCCGAAGGCGTAGGTGCCGCCACCGAGTCCGGCGAGGGCGACGTTCTCGGTTCCTGAGCCCGCGGCAGCGCACGTCCGAGGTCGGAGTTATCGACGTGTCAGGTTCCACGCGTGCGAGTCACCGGAGTCGAGCAACATGGCCGGTTCGGGGACGACTCTCGGAGCGACGTGGAACCACTCGTCGTCGACCCGTTTCCACACCGACCAAGCGTAGTAGTTCGTCGTGAACGTCGCGCCCGTCTCGTTCGTCAGGGTGAACGAGAGGGTCGTCTTCGGTAGGGTCGCCCGCTCCGCCGAGGGTTCCACGAGCAGAGTCGTCTCCGACTCGGCGTTCTCGTAGCAGACGACGCGCTTCACATCGTCGTCGAACGTCGGACAGCGGTTCTCGTCCGGAATCCGGAGGATCGGTTCCTTCGAGGTCGTGGACGTTCCTCGAACTGTGGTCTTCCGCGAGGTAGTCGTGGGCGACGGTTCCGTGCCGACTCCGCCCAGCGTCGATTCGGAGAGACAGCCGACGAGGAGGACGGAACCGGCGGAGGCGAGGACTGTTCGGCGGTTCATGGTCCCGGTTTTTGTCGTATTCGGTAAATACTTTCAGATGGGTGAAATGGCCGTTTCACCTATCAGATTACTACTGGACATACACAAACCTTTTTGTATGCTTAGCAGATATGGTGTAGTACAATGAGCGCCACTCGCCCCACTTCGATCGAAACCGCTATCGAACGCTGCCGACCCACGGACAAGACGCCCGTGACGCTCGAAGCGTCTGCTCTGCCGAGCGCGCGCCACGAACTGCGCGAACTCCAGCGTGAACTCGACGCGAACGATTTCGTCCCCGCGGGTGTGACGGTCGACGCCTGTTTCGACGCGGACTGCTCGTTTGCCACGCAGGACGAGGCCGACCGAATCCGCGAGTACGTCAGAACCGCGGCATTCCTCGGCGCGGGCACCGTCACCGTCGAGTTCGACACCGTCGAAGACGAGTCGAAAGTCCGTCCCTCCCTCGCCGCCCTGCGAGAGCGCGCCCACCGTGAGGGTATCACCCTCGAACTCGACGGACCCATCACGCTCGAATCCTGATTTTTACGTCCTTTCGCCTCGTCTACCCGCTACATGGGGAAACGCGCGCTGGAACGTCGTCTCTCGGAAGTCGCCGATTTCGCTGACCCGCGGGTCGAACTGGAGCAGTACTCGACGCCCGCCGACCTCGCGGCCCATCTCGTTCACCTAGCCGACGTTCATCACGATATCGCCGGAAAGACCGTCGTCGATCTCGGAACCGGAACCGGCGTGCTCGCGCTCGGGGCCGCGACGCGCGACCCCGAGCGCGTCGTCGCACTCGACCGCGAGCACGCCGCGCTCCGGCGCGCCCGCGAGAACGAACGACGAATCGCGCCGACCGTCCCGGTCGAGTGGCTGCTCGCCGACGCAACGCGCGAGCCGATTTGCCCGCGAAAACGTGCGATAGACGGCGTGACCGTCGTGATGAACCCGCCGTTCGGAGCGCAGAAAGGTAACGAACACGCGGATCGAGCGTTCCTCGAAACGACCGCCGCCGTCGCCGATGTCTCCTACTCGATCCACAACGAGGGGAGCGCGGACTTCGTAGAGGCGTTCGCAGACGACGCCGGCGGTGAGGTGACCCACGCGTTTCGAGCAGAACTACCGCTCTCGCGGCGGTTTGACTTTCAGCGGAGCGAGCGAAAGACGCTCGACGCCGAGGTGTTCAGGGTCGAGTGGCGTTAGTTTCTGAACGTCTCCTTTCTCGCAACCACGACGCGAGTCTCGTTCAGGACGGCGGTAATCTTCCCGCCTTTTCGGGTGAATTTGACGTTTCCGAGCGTGGTGGTGGCGTTGCGGTCGGGGAGCGGCGCCGTTCCGACAGTGGAATTGTTCTCCGAGAGCCGCAGGACGAACCGGCCGTTCCGCGGGACGATGGAGACGTTCTTGCCCGCGAGTACCGGGGTCGCGGTCGCGGGGCCGGACGCAAAAGCGTGTCGCCACGACTCGGACTTCGGCCGTAACCAGACGTGATAGGCGGTTCCACCGCCGTTCGCGTTCCACCCGATGCGTCGCACCTGCACGGCTTCGGCCCAGTCGAGACCGCCGACCCTGACCGTGGCGCGTCCGGCGTGCGCAAGCCGTCCTTTCGACACTTCGCGCGACCAGATCTCCCGATCTTCGTTGACGACGATGACGCCGCTGGTGTTCACCTGCGTCGTCTCGCCGCCGAGCGAAACCTCGACGACGGACACCTTCTGGTTCGGCACGTCCTCGGCGTACATCACGGTGTACCCCCGAATCGACACGCCGGAATCGACGCCCGCCGTCCCGTCGCCGTCGACCGCCGTGAGGTTGACCGGGATGGCGACCCCGGCCATGATGACCAACGGAATGAGGAACAACACGGTTCCCGCCCGCCGCGCGTTGGGACCGAACGACTCCCCGTCGGTCGTGCGAACCGCGACCGTGAGGAGTATCGCCAACCCGAGGACGAAGACGACGCCGAGACCGCGATAGAGGACGTACTTCTCCAGCCCGCGATACCACCACAGCGCCCACAGGGAGAGGGACATCAGGAGGACGAATCCGCCGGCCCACATCCGGAGGGCGCTCACCCGAACCCGTCGCCGTCGGAGGAGGTACAGTCCGGCGACCGCGCCGAGGAAGAACCCGAGCGTGTGCCCCTGCACCGCGATGCCGAACCACCACGGAGTCGAGTAGGAGGACGAGGCCTGCCCGGTTATCTGCGGCTCGCGGAGCGCGAGATAGACGGTCTGAACCACGCCCTGCGCGGAGAGGGCGATGATGGTTCCGAACGGGTAGCGAACCAGCGCGAACCCGATGAACGCGAAGAGGACGCCGGAGAAACCAATGACCGGTCCCCACGCGAAGACGCTCGTTCCGAGGCCGCAGACGACGACGCCGAGCGGAAATAGCACGAACGCCCGGAACCACGGGTTTGTTTGCCACGACGAGAACGACGATTCGCCGCGCTCCGTCGGGTAGTGACTGAAGTAGTACTCCGCCAGCGGCGCGACAACGAGCACGCTCGTCGTGTTTCCGAGGAGGTGGCTCGGCCCGGCGTGGGAGAACGACCCGAGCGCCATCCCCACCGGGTAGAGGTACGACCACGACGCGAACGCGACGGTGACGGGATTTCGCCAGTGGTTCCAGCCGCCCTGGACGAACAGGTAGACGGCGAAGACGCCGGCGACCGAGACGAGCGTCCCCCACGGAACGCCGAAGAGGAACCGCTTTCGGAGCACGATACCCCACCGACCTCGCGGCCTATCCAACCCCCAGACGATGAGAAGCGAGAGCGACAGGCCGAGCAGGATCCCAACCTGCACCGGCCATCCGTCGAGCAGCGACACCATATCCGGTGTGTGTGACCACGATAGTATAAATGAACCCGTCCGCGACCGACCGAATCCCTCGCCCCGGCGGGACGGTCGTCCGGATAAAATTTACTTCGGTCGGCGAGAAAACCTCCTCATGGGCGACGCTCCGACGGAAGGCGAGACGAAGAGCTACTCGCAGACGTTCACCGGCGAGGACGTGGCGCGGTTCGCCGACATCTCCGGCGACCGAGGACGACACCACGTCGAGGGCGATTCTCGGATGGTTCACGGACTGCTGACGGCGACGCTCCCGACGAAACTCGGCGGTGATATGGACTACGTCGCCCGGACGATGACGTTCCGGTTCCGCGAACCGGTGTACGTCGGCGAGGAGATAACCTGCGAAGCGACAATCGAAGAGGTAACTTCGCGCGAGGAGCGCCACGAGATGGCGGTGTCGTTCGTCTGCCGAAACGAGAAGAGTTCGGTCGTCCTAGACGGGGAGACCGAGGGAGTGATATTCCGGTAGCTACTCGTCGTCGTCGATTCGGTCGTCGAAGTTCGGCAGATCGTCCGGCGCTTCGAACTCCGCTTCCCAGTCCACGTAGTCGCGTTCGAGCACGTCGCAGACCACCTGCCCGAGCTCGGTCAGCGCGGCGTTGATAGACGAAACGGCGTTCCACGAGTCGACGTTCGGGTGGATGTCCCGCTCCTTCCAATCCTCGGGGAGACCCGGCGCATGGTAGCCGACTCGATCCGCGAAGTCGTCCCAAAAGAAGTCGAACTCGTCGAACAGTCCCAAGTCGAGCGCGGTCTCGAACTCGCGTTCGTCCAAGTCGGTGTGCTCCGCCCACTGGTTGAACGATTCTTCCCACGCGCCTTCGTGGAGGAACGTCTCCAGTTCGTCGCGCCGGTAGTTCGTCTCCCCCTGAACCGACACGTCGTCGTACTCCTGCACTTCTGCCTCCGGGCGCAAGGTCGGCGCGTCCGGGGCTGGCACGTCGAGTCCCATAACCCGTGATAGGGCGACTGTTCGGATAAGAGTTCTTCTCCCTCCGACCCCACCGAGCGAGACGGCGCGTCAGGCGGGTATTTCTCCGGACGAATAGAGGGATGAGGCAGCCAGAAACGAGCGTTACCGGCTCTCACTTCGGTCGTTACGATTATGGACGGTCTAACCGTTTTAAGGAGACGCTACCCGGACTGTACGCCGGAATGTGGGGGAGAAAATCAACACGGACACTGGCAGTTGGAGTGGTGACACTGATTCTCGTCGCGTCCGTCGGCATCGGAGCGATGGCCGGCGGAATCGGTTCGATGACGGGCGGCAACAGCGGACAGGACGACGATGGGGGTGATGCGCAGGTTCGAATCGCACACATGTCGCCGGACGCGCCTCCGGTGGACGTACTCGTCGACAATGAAACGGTGGCGTCGAACCTCTCGTACGGCGACGTGACCGACTACGCGAACCTCTCCGCGGGTGAGCACAACGTCACCATCACCGCCGCGGGCGACCCCAGCGCGGTCGTCTTCTCCGACAATGTGAGCTTCGAAGCGGATACGAACTACACCGTCACGGCGACGGGCGAGATATCCGAGGACGCGGACACCTCCTTCGAACCGGTCGTCTTCGAAGACAACTTCACCGCACCCGGGTCGGGCAACGCCACGGTGCGGCTCGTCCACGTATCGCCGGACGCGCCGCCGGTTGACGTGACGATCGAGGGAACGAACACGACGCTCTTCGATAACGTTTCGTTCCGCAACGCCACCGCCTACGAGGAAGTTCCGGCGGGCGACTACACGCTCGAAGTCCGCCCCGCCACCGAGAACGACGACGGCGAGGTCGTAGCGACGTTCGACGTGACGCTGAACGAGAACACGGCCTACTCCGCGTTCGCGGCGGGCTACGTCAACCCCGTTGACGCGCCGAAGGACGTCCCCGACAGACCGTTCGAACTCATCCTCGTCGAGGACTTCGTGTTCGAGGGGGCGCAGAAGACGACGGCCGAACACAAGACGACCACGGCGAAGACGACGACCACGATGAAGAAAACGACCGCCAAACCGACGGCGAAAGTGAAAGAGACGACGACACGGAATACGACCACCGCGAAGAAGACCACGGTCAAAGAGACGACCGCCAAGAAGCAAACGACCGCGCCGAAGGAAACCACGGTGAGAAAGACGACCGCTAAAAAGACGACTACCACGACTGAGCGAAAGGAGACCACGCCGAAAGAGACGGTCGAGAAGAAGCGGACGACACCGAAGGAAACGACGGTGAAGAAGACGACGCCCAAAGAAACCACGGTGAAAGAGACCACGCCGAAGAAGACCGCGCCGAAAGAGACGACCACCACGACTGAGCGAAAGAAAACGACGCCGAAGGAGACCGTGCGAAAGAAAACTACCACGACGATCGAGACAACCAAAACTACGACGACATCGAAGAAGTCGACCGCGAAAACCACGACGACGGAGCAAAAGAAGACGACGACCGAGACGACCAAAGCTACGACGACACCGAAGAAGACGACGAAGGAGAAGAAGCGGCCGACCACCACGGCGAAGAAAGATGATAAGAAAACGACCACGAAGAAGACGACGAAAGAGCGGGACGAGAAGAAGGACGATAGGAAAAAGACCACGGTGAAGAAGACCACGCCGAAAAAGATGACGATGGAGAAGGCGCCGAAAAAGACGACCGAAAGGAAGGTGCGGGAGAAAAACGGAAAGGATAATACCCCCGAGCAAGGTAATTAAACGGATATTTTCACGGCGGTATGATTCACGGCCATGATCGACCTCGCGGACATCCGCAGTCGAGACGACGTTCGACGGAAAACGCGCACGTTCTCGCTCGACGCCGACGAATTCGTCGGCGTCGAGCCATCGAGTCGGGGTACGACCGCTGGGTCGGCGCGGTCGTGATCGACGACGACGGGCGCGTTCTGTTCGTCGAAAACGGGTGGATAGTCCCCGGAGGAAACTGTGAGATTCGACGCGTCTCGGATTCGGCGGGCGACGACCGCCGTGAGCGGGTCGAACCGGCGGAGAGTCTCGAAGAAGCTGCAGTCAGGGAAGTCGCCGAGGAGACGGGGGTGGAGGTCGAAGTCGACCGACCACTCGCCGTGGTGCGCCAGACATTCTCGCACGGCGAGAATAGCATACGGGCTGGTTCGTCCTGTTCGGAGGTCGAGCGGTGGAACCGACGGTCAGCGACGAGCTCGGCGTCGACGGCGAGACGATCCGCGACGCGCGGTGGTTCGCCGAGCTACCGAAGACGCTATACCGCGACGATATCGAATCGTTTCGCGACTAGTCGATTCGCTCGGCCACGGCGCGAAGTTGCTCGACGCGCTCCGTCCTCGCCGAATCGCGGAGGGACTCCTGATTCTCGTCCGGACACTCCAGTTTCGGCACGGGGGTCGGCGTCCCCGACTCGTCCAGCGCGACGAAGGTGAAAAACGAGGTGGTTGTCTCCCGCTCCTCGCCCTCCTTCGGGTCTTCCGCGCGAACGTTCACCTTCACGTCGATACTCGTCCTGCCGGTGTCGAAGACGAACGCTTCCACGGTGGCTACCTCGCCGAGGTCGATGGGAGAGATGAAATCGACGTGATCCATCGACGCGGTGACGCACTGCTGGTTCGAGAACCGCATCGCCGCGATGGCGCCGCAGATGTCCATCCAGTGGAGCACCGCACCCCCGAGCGCCCGCCCGAGGTTGTTCGTGTCGTTCGGCAGGAGGAGTTCGGTCATCTCGGTGTACGAGTCCATCAGGGTCGCGGTGTCTGCCATGTTCGGGGGTTGTCTGCCGCCTACTTAGTTCGTCGCGGTTCGCCCGGCGCGCCAGAGTTATCGTCGTCGGACGAGTGTGTATTTCAATGAGTCGGGAGCGAGGGAACGGATTGCTACCGGACGAGGCGGTCGTCTCGACCGTCGGGGACGGCGTCTACCAACTCGACGAGGACGGCTACTTCCTTGCGGTCAACGACGCCGTGGTCGAGGCGACGGGCTACGACCGCGACGAACTAGTGGGAACGCACGTTTCGCTCGTCGTCAACGAAGACGACGTGGCCCGCCTCGAAGCCGAAATCGCCGACCTGCTGAAGAACGACCCAGGCGGAGTTCGAGCGACAGAGTTGCCGATTCGAACCGCGGACGGTGGGACGCTCGCATTCGAACTCCGATTCTCGGTCGTTCGGGAGGGCGACGATTTCGCGGGGACGGTCGGGGTCGCCCGCGACGTTTCGGCGAAAGAACGACGCGACGCGGAACTGAAAGCACAGCGCGACGAATTGGAGCGACTCCGCCGCGTCAACGCCGTCATCCGGAGCATCGACCGCGCCGTCGTCAGGGCCGATACCGTCGAAACGATCGAACAGATGGTGTGCGACCGCATCGCCGCCGCCGACCCGTACCGGTTCGCTCTCGTCGTTCGTTTCGACCCCCAGTACGAGGAACTGCGCCCGAAAGCGTGGGCCGGAATCGACGAGGAGTACGTCGAACTGCTCCGGCGGGCGAACTTCGACGTTTCTGCCGGCCCGGGCGCGAGGGCGGCCAGAACCCGAACGGTGCAGGTCTTTCAAGACATCGAAACCGGTGAGTACGATTGGAGCGAACCGGCGTCGGAGTGCGGCTTCCGATCGCTGGCGGCCGTCCCGCTGGTCCACGACGAGACGGTGTACGGCGTGCTCGGGGTCTACTCCGACCGACCGTACGCCTTCGACGAACCGGAGCGAAAGGTGCTGGGGGAACTCGGGGAGATGGTCGGCTACGCCCTCTTAGCGGTCGAAACGCGGCGGGCGCTCCTCGCGAAACGGGTCGTCCAACTGTCGTTCAGAATCGCCGACGAGGAGTACGTCTTCACCGCACTCTCCGCCCGAGAAGGGTGCACGGTTCGATTCGAGGGCGAAGTCTTCCATCCGGACGGGACGTTGCTGCTGTACGTCTCGGTTCGCGGCGCAGCCCCGAGTAGGGTGGTCGATTTTTGTCGGGATTTTGCGAACGTTTCCCACCTTCGAGTCGTCAGCGAGCGGGACGAGGAATGCCTGCTGGAGATACGGTACGACGAGCCGATGGTGCTGACGACGCTCACGCATTACGGCGGTGTCGTCAAATCGGCGATCGTGGAGGAGGGCGTGGCGGACGTCCATATCGATCTGCCGGACGGGGGAAACGTCCGCGAGATAGTCGACGCGATGGCGAACGCCTTCGACTCGTCGGAACTCGTCTCCCGCCAGACGGTCGAGCGTCCTGTCGATACGCGCGGACAGTTCCGCGACGCGCTCGACCGGCGACTGACCGACCGCCAACGCACCGCCCTCATGGCGGCCTACCACGGCGGCTACTTCGATTGGCCGCGGGGGAGCACAGGCGAGGAACTCGCCGAATCGCTCGACATCTCCGCTCCGACGCTCCACAAGCACCTCCGACTCGCGGAGAAGAAGTTCCTCTCGACCGTCTTCGAGGAATCAGGAGGAAGCTAATCGTTTAGCCCCACCACTCAATGCGGTTCGGTGGCTGTCTCCGAACAATGCCATTCGATACCCTCTCCGAGAACGACCGCGACGCGGAGCGGTGGAAAACCTCCGCGACGCCCGACCTCGACACACTCTTTACGGTGTTTTCGAACGAACTCCGCCGTGAAACGCTGTTCGCGTTACAGGGCGAAGACAGGGCGCTCTCGCTGTCCGACCTCGTCGGTCGCCTCGAAGGCGGAACTGACGAACGGATTCGAACCTCGCTCGTCCACGCGCACCTTCCGATGCTGGAGGAAGCTCGACTCGTCACGTGGAACCGAGCGCAGGAGTCTGTCGAGATGGAGAGTTTCCCCGAGAAGTATCACAGACTGCTCGCCACCGTCGACCGAACCGCGTGATGGTGTTCTCTCCCATGCCTCCTCCATTTAAAGACGCAACATCTGAACGCACAGGTGGATGGCCAGGGCCGTGGTACTACCGGTGAGTGTGAACGAATCCGTGTTTGCAGACAGCCCCGAACCAGTCGCGTCGGCGTAGTACTCGTGGGGTGGCGAAACGACGCTCCTCCACACCATCGTCGAGACGCTCGCGTCGGCGACCGGACAGTCCCCCGAAGACATCCCGCCCCTTCACCACGCCGTCGACGTGGACGCCCTCGAAGCAATCTTCGGCCCCCGCGCGGACGGGCACCTCCGACCCCTCACCGGAACGATTTCGTTCGTCGTGGGCGACCACGAGGTCGAAGTGCTGAGCCACGGTCGCGTCGTCGTCCATCCGGTCGCGTAGTCGACCGCGGGATGTCGCGGTCGAATCCGAGGTGCGTTTCCGAGCGTCGGAACCCTTTCCGACTCGTTTTTCGAATCACGTGACCACCTCGTTCGAGCAGGACGGAGCGGGAAAAATTGTCGCGTCACCGATAACGGTAAAAACGGAGGGTGAGTAGCGAGAGTGATGACCGACCAGAACCCGCCGCCGTCCGGAGGCGGCGAGGGAAACGTACGAGTCGTCGGGACCGCCCACGTCTCAGCGACGAGCGTCGAGCGCGTCGAGGAGGCCGTCGAGGAGGAGCGACCGGACGTGGTCGCCGTCGAACTCGACGAGGGGCGATACAGGCAGATGCAGGGAGAGATGGCGGACGACCTCGAACCGTCGGACTTGCTCCACGGCAACACCGTCTTCCAGTTTCTCGCCTACTGGATGCTCTCCTACATCCAAACGAAGATGGGCGAGGAGTTCGACATCCAACCCGGCGCGGACATGAAAGCCGCCATCGAGGTGGCGGAGAAGACGGGCAGCGACGTGGCGCTGGTCGACCGCGACATCCAGATGACCATCCAGCGGTTCTGGGCGCGGATGACCCTGCGCGAGAAGTTCCGGATGGTCGGGAGCCTCGCGCTCGGCGTGACCGACCCGATTACGCTCGGCCTCGTCGGCGGAGCCACGATGGGCGTCTTCTTTGCGATGCTGTTCGGCATCTTCGTCGCGCCGATTCTCGGACTGAACGAGGTGCTCACCCTCGGCGCGGGTGCGGGGACGTTCCGACTCGTCGGTGGGCTTGCGGGCGGGGTGTTCGCCGGTTTCGCGCTCGGCGCGTTGGCCCTCTCGTTCGGCGCGACGAGACGCTACGACGTCGCGCTCGGCGGCGGCCTCGTCCTCGGTATCGTCGCCGGTATCGCGATCGGCACCGGAGCACTCGCGGCGAGCGCGGTGCCCGCGCTCGACGTAGCGACGCTCGAAGCTATCGGTGCGGTTTCGCTCCGGGTGTTCACCTCCCTCGCGGTCGGCGTCGGCGTCGGCCTCGTCCTCGGACTGCTCGGAAGCGTCTTCGTCGGCAGCGTCGACGAAGAGGAGTTGGACGAGGAATTCGACATCGAAGACCTGACCGACGGCGACGTGATAACCGCGATGATGGAGGAGTTCCGGCGCTTCTCGCCCGGCGGGGCCGAGGCGCTCATCGACGAACGCGACGCCTTCATCGCCCACCGACTCGTCGAACTCCGCGAATCGGGGAAGAACGTCGTCGCGGTTGTCGGCGCGGGCCACCGAGCGGGTATCGAACGCTACCTCGGCGATTCGAGTACGCTACCGCCCATGGAGTCACTGGTCGGGACGGAGAAGGGGCGGCGCTTCTCGCTGTTCAAGGCGTTCGGCTACTTCGTCACCGTCGCCTTCGTCGCCTTCTTCGTCCTATTGGCGATGGCCGGGGTGCGACAGACCTTCCTCATCGAAGTGTTCGCGGCGTGGTTCCTGTTCAACGGCATCTTCGCCTTCTCGCTGGCGAAACTCGCCGGAGCGCACTGGTCGAGCGCCACCGTCGGCGGGCTTATCGCGTGGCTGACGAGCATCAACCCCCTGCTCGCGCCGGGCTGGTTCGCGGGGTACGTCGAACTGAAGTACACGCAGGTGAACATCGGCGATATTGCGGAACTGAACGAGATCATGAGCGACGAGGAGAGTCCGCTGGCGGATATCATGTCGCGGATGCTCGACGTGCCGCTCTTCCGCCTCATCGCCGTCGTCGCCATGACGAACATCGGGAGCATGATAGCCACGTTCCTCTTCCCGTTCGTCGTCCTCCCGCTCCTCGGGCCGGAAGTCGGCGGCGTCGAGGGCATCACCCGGTTGATGGTGGAGGGAGCGCAGAACAGCGCGGACATCATCTGGGAGGTACTAACGTGAGATTCAGCACGCGCGAGGTTCGAGACCTGCTGGTCGCGTGGGTCGCGCTCGGCGTCGCGTTCGCGCTGTTCTTTCGGCCCGAACTGGTTCGGTCGGTGATTCAACCCGGCGGGGGCGTCTCGTCCGGCGAGTTCGTCAGGGCGTTCGGCGTCTCGCTTCTCACGGCGGGCGTCGGCTTTCTCCTCCACGAACTCGCGCACAAAGTGACCGCGGTGCGGTTCGGTCAAGTCGCGGAGTTCCGCGCGGATTACGGCATGCTGTTCCTCGCCGTCGTCAGCGCGCTTGCCGGTTTCCTGTTCGCCGCGCCCGGCGCGGTGTACCACCGGGGGATGGCGACGGAGCGAGAGAACGGTCTCATCGCGCTGGCCGGACCGGTCACGAACGTCGCGCTCGGCGCGCTCTTTTTCCCCCTCGCCCTTGTCGGGCCGTCGTTCGTCGGCGAAATTGGCCGCCTCGGCGTCCAGATAAACTTCCTGCTTGCCGGTTTCAACATGCTCCCATGGGGGCCGCTGGACGGCAACACGGTTCGAAAGTGGAGCACGGCGGTCTTCGTCGCGGCGTTCGTCCCGTGCATCCTGCTCGCGCTGTTCGCGCTGTTCGGAATGCCGTCCTTCTAACGCGAGAACGGCAAACCTTTACTCGCCCGGTGCGCGCGTTCGACCATGAGCGAGGAGGAGGAACTGACCTACGCGGACGCCGGGGTGGACATCGACGCCAGCGAGGCGGCGACGGCGGCCCTCGTCGGTGCAGTTGGGGACATCGACAACACGACCGACTACGCCGGCCTGCTCGACATCGGCGACCGGTATCTCGCACTTGCGACCGACGGCGTCGGGACGAAACTGCTCGTCGCGGAAGCCTTGGGCGATTACTCGACGGTCGGCATCGACTGCATCGCCATGAACGCGAACGACCTCGTGGCGACCGGCGTCGAACCGGTCGCGTTCGTGGACTACCTCGCCGTGGAGGAACCGAGCGAGGAGTTCTCCGAACAGGTCGGCGAAGGACTGGCCGCGGGCGCGGAGGAGGCGGGCGTCGCCCTCGTCGGCGGCGAAACCGCCGTCATGCCCGAGGTCGTCTCCGGTCTCGACCTCGCCGGTGCCTGCGCCGGACTCGCGCCGAAGGACGCCGTCTTCCCCGGCGAGGCCGAGGTCGGCGACGCGCTGGTCGGCTTCGAGTCCGACGGCATCCACTCGAACGGACTTACGCTTGCTCGGCGAGCGGCGACGAAGAACCACGCGTACGACGACCCCTTCCCCCGCGGCGAGGGGACGGTCGGCGAGCAGTTGCTCGAGCCGACGCGCCTCTACACCTACCTCCTCCCGGCGCTCCGGTCGCGCGATGTGCACGCCGCCGCGCACGTGACCGGCGGCGGATGGACGAACCTCCTGCGGATGGGCGACCGTCGCTACGAGATAACTGACCCCTTCCCCGCGCAGTCGGTTTTCGACTTCGTGCAAGCGGAGGGTAGCGTCTCCGACGAGGAGATGCACCGAACCTTCAACATGGGAACCGGGTTCGTGGTCGCGCTGCCGGAAGACGACGCCGAGAGTTTGGTCGAGGAGACGGACGGGCGAATTCTCGGCTCCGTGGAGGAGGGCGAGAGTGTAGAAATCCGCGGTTTGACTCTCCGATAACTGATTTCAGTCCGGACGAAACTCAGGGCGAAACTCCGAACGCACCGTCTCGAAGCCCGCGAGAACGACGAACAGAACTGTGAGACTGGCGAGAGCAACGAGGGCGGGAACGAACACCGCCAACGGAATCAACAGACTTGCGACGACGGCCGCGACTGCGCGCGGGACGCTGACGGTGCCGTGGTCACGATATCGGTAGGCATTGTGCCCGCAGAGGTAGAGCGTTCCGCCTCCACAGAGCGCGACGGCGGAGACGAGGCGGAGCGGTTCGCTCACGTGCGCGAGCGTCTGCTCGATTCCGAGGGCGATGAAGATTATGCCGCCTATCATCAGCAGGTGGACGTAGCTGTACGAATCCCGCGCCAGCACCGCGCGGTCTTGGCCGTGAATCGCTGTGAGTCGTCGTTCCGCGGCGAGCGTGATGTAGTCGAAGTAGAGCCACCACAGCGTTGCGATGAGCACGAATCCGGAGAAAACGGCGAGAACGATTTCCGCGTCGAGGGTGAGACCGGTCGCGCCGACGCCGATCGCCACGATAGACTCCCCCAACGCGATGATGACGACGAGTCGGTGGCGTTCGACGAAGTGGCTCGCACGAACGTGGAACCCCTCGACACCGCGGAGACGTGCGACGCCGTAATCGACCGCGATTGCGATGGCCCACAGCGCGCTTTGGTATCGAGTCGCGACGAACCCCGCCGCGATGAGCAGGAGGGGCGCACCCAGAAATCCCGGCGCGAGTCGGAGAACCGCTTCTCGCGTTTCAGGCGGCGTGATGAGCCCGTAGAGAACGACGTGCGACGCTCGAACCACGAAGTAGGCGACACCGAACAGCACGGCATCGTCGCTGAACGCGCGCGGAATCGAAAGTGCGACGACGAGCATGGCGGACATCGCAAATAGAATCACCAATCGGGCCGGGAGGACTTCCTCGGCGGGAACGGCGTTCGTCAGCCACGAATAGCCGACCCACGCCCACCACACCACCGCGAGGAGAGCCACCCCGCGAACCATTCCGCCCCACGTCAGATTCTGAACCAGAAATCCGGTGATTTGAGTCACCGCGAACACGAACACCAAGTCGAAAAACAACTCCAGCGGAGTAACGCTCTGTTCTCGCTCGTTCGCATCCTCGTTCGATAAGGATGCCGAATCGGTCGTGCTCATGGTGACTCGTACCTCCGCCGTCCCGGACAGCGACGTTCGTGAACCAACTAGTGACACGAGGGCATCAATGGATAGGTCGAAAACCGTACCGGCCGATAGCAGGGGACCGAAAAAAACGTTCGAATCCAGCGGTACTCTCGACACCTCGACAGATTTACGACAATCGCGCTGCGATGTCCGCTTCCGTCACGATGCCCGCCGTCTCGCCTTCCTCGGTGACCATCACGGCCTTGTAGTGATCCAAGAGATTGCTGATTTCGTTCAGCGTCGCCGACTTCGAGACGGTCGGGAAGCTCTCGCCCATGTGTTCGCGGACCGGTTCGTCGCGGGCGTCCGAATCGACGTGGACGAGGTCGCTCTCGCTGATTGAGCCGACTGGGACGCCCTGTTTGATGACTGCGAGCTGGGAGTAGCCCGCTTCCTGCATCTTCTTCACCGCCGCGCTGACCGGGTCGGTGGGGGCGACGCTGATCACGTTCTCGTGCATCAGGTCGCTCGCGCGGACGATGTCGCCCTCGGACTCTTCGAGGGCGTTGACGATTCGCCGGAGCGTCGAGAGTCGCGGGTCGACGTCGCCGCCTTCGATTCTGGCGATGAGCGGTTGGGAGACGCCCGCCCGATTAGCGAGTTCGCTCTGCGTGAGACCCAAGTCCGTCCTGCGTTCCCTGAGGTCTTGCGGCGTCGGGAGTTCCATACGCGAGATAACCAGCGGTTATGTCATAAATCGTTCGCCTCTTCAAACGTCGTCGAAGTCAATGTCCTCGTCGTCTCCGAACTCGATGGTCTCGACCACCGAGAGGGGAACGTCGCGGAGCGCGCCGCCGATCTCGCTCTTGGCGATTCGCTGGGCGTGCTCCTCGCTGTCGGCGTTGAACACCTTCATCTCGAGGACGAGTCCGACGAGCGCGGTGTGCGCCGCGATGAACGCCGAGTCGAACGGTTCGCCGCAGGCCGGACAACCCGTTGCGCCGACTTCGACCTCGACGTAATCCATGTTCTTCTGGTTCAGCCGTTTGCCGGCTTCGCTGACCGCGACGCCGATAGCGTCGTCGATATCGCCGACGTCACGCACCAACCAAGCCGCCTCCATCGCAACGAGGTAATTGCTCATACGAGAATCGACACGCCGGAGGGTTTCGTGTCTTTTGGTTTCCACCCCGAAAACCGGCCGGACTACGGCTTCCGGGCGTACTGTTCTCGGGGGATGTCAAAGCTCGCGGGCCATCTCCACGCACGCGAGTTCGACGCCGCCGGTCGTCTCGTGTTTCACCGTGGCGCCGCGCTCGTACCCCGCCCGCTCGTAGAACTGCACCGCGTTCAGCGACGAGTGGAGGGAAAGCGAATCGAGGCCCGCTTCCGCCGCCCGCGCTTCGAGGCGCGCGAGAAGCGCCGACCCGACACCCTCGCGTGCGAAGTTCGGATGGACGTACACCGCGCTCACCGCCCCAGAATCGAGTTCGACGCGACCGAATCCCGCGAGTTCGCCGTCCACCTCGGCGACGACGATGTGCTCCGACTCGTCGCGCACCGACTCGCGGTACGGGGCGCTTCCAAGTGGTTTCGTCGCCCACGCGTCCACCTGTTCGTCACGGTAGCGCTCGGGGCCGAAGGCCCGAATCGAGGAGACATGGAGTTCGAGTATGGCCTCGGCGTCGGACTCGGTCGCGGGGCGAACGGAAGGCATACCGTTCGAAGCGCTTGCGACGACCGTAGTCCTGTCGAACGTGCAGGACACCGTCTCAGGTGATGACCGAGTACGTAAAGAGGAAACCGAAGTACAACAGCACGAGCAGCGCGAGCGCCTTTAGGCGGAACAGCTGCAACTCCTCACTCTCCGCTTCGTACGCGTCGCGGAACGCGGCGATCTCGTCCTCGGAGAGGTCATCGCCGTGTTCCAATCCCCGGTGGAGCACGAGGTGGTCTTCGCGGCGGAACGGCATCCCGCAGTGCGAACACTCGTGCGGCGATTCGCCGGTCGGAACAGAGGTGTTTGGAGTCATGCTGATGGTGGAACGAGGGACGGTTGCGAGACGATCCACATGCTCGTCATCGTGTACAGTATCATCACGGCCACGAGAGGGTACTGGCTCCGAACCGCCTGCAGTCGCCCCGGAAAGAGGTCGTAGGCCGTCGCGTGAGCCACCCACACTGCGAGCAGGTGACCGAGCAGGACGAACGTCATATTCAGCCCGCCGAACCACGACGGGAGGACGAGCACCACCGCCTGTGGCGGGTCGAGCGGACTCGATAGGACGCCGAACAGGGTCGGCGACAGCTCGAGAAAGTAACTCAGGTAGTGGGCGAGATGGTAGCCCGCCGCGATGGGGAGCAGCGACGGTGCGAAACGGCGGGAGATCTCGTCGGGCGTGAGGTAAGTGTCCGCGGTTCGGCGAGCGAGTCGAACCGCAACCCGATAGACGCCGAGGAAGAGCGCGTAGCCGCCGAGCAGTGCTCCGATGTAGGCGAGCCGCAATGGCAGTCCGACTCCGCTCGCGGCCCCCGTGATGTCAGCCCATAGAGGGGTCGAGACGAACCCGTCGTAGGTCGTCACCCAGAGGAGCGCGACGACGAACGCCACCTCGTCGCGCCCCGTCACCAGTTTCGTCTCGGTCAGTCGCGCGCCGGGCAACCGGAACTCGAACCCCGAGTCGGTGCGGCGAATCGGTGCAACTCGACCGTAGTACCGGAAGACGCGCGCCACCGGGTCGACGGTCGCAAACCACCGATCGGTGCCGAACGTCACGGCCCCTGCGAGCGTGACGACTGAGTACAGCAGTATCACGCCGACCAGCAGTTCCGCGTCGTCGGCGAGGGGACTGACGACTTCTACCCACACCAGCGCCAGCAGTCCGGCGACGCTGGGCCACGCACCCAGACGCTCCGGATAGCCGACTTCGCGTGAGGGGAAGAACAAGCGGACGAAGTCGGCGATCGTCCGCCACGGGTTCAGCACGGTCCACGTGTTTCCGACGAGGTACACCGAGGTCGTGTACCCCGCCCACCAGCCGACCCAGACGACGATGATGGCGACGTTGCGCCGAGCGTCCGACGGCCCGAGCAGTCCTCCGGCGACGATTCCGACGAGCGCGAGGACGCCGCCCGCTCGCGCCGCGGTGACGAGTCCGTCGACCGACGTCCCCGCCAAGCGACGCCACTCGTGGATCGCTCGGACGAGCGCCCGGTCGGTGACGAAGCTAGCGAGCAGGAACGACGCGCTCACGACGCCGCCGCCCGTGAGCAGGAACAACCAGAGGGGAACCGACAACGACTCGGACGCCCCTCGGAGACTTCCGCCGTGCGCCAGCGCGCGCCCCGAAACGGCGGCGACGAGCCACAGTAGGGCGATCGGACGGGTCGTGTGGCGAATCGCGGTTCGGCGGCTCATCATCGGCGCTAGGGGCGTCCGTCGATAATACCTTCCGGAAGCGGGTCGGAAACGGAGAAAGAGGAGCGGCGTTCAGGGCGAACCATTTCGACGATCCGACAGCGTGGGGATTCGCGGTCTGGCGGTCTGACGATACGAAGTCAGTGTTCGGGCTCTTCGGTGGGCGCCTGCATGCCGGTTATCTTCAGGATGACGATATTCCGGGTGTCGTCCTTCCCGTCCACGACTCCTTCGACGACGAGTTTCGACAGCGGCGTCGGGCCGACGGTGATATCGTCTCCCTCGTGGATGTTCCGAACCGACCCGCGCAGGTGAATCTCCGCGCGACAGAGTTCGGGGTGGTGGACGCTCGTGAGGTCAATCTCCTCGACGTTTCCTCCCTGGACCGGTTCGCCGTTGTGCGAGAGAGGAACCTGGGCGGCGCTGTCCAACTGGTGGATGTCGAGCGCTTCGAAGGCGGTCGCGGTCGGTTTGTACCCACCCTTCGGGCCGGGAACTCCCTCCACAAGTTGGAGGGCTTTGAGGCTCTGCATCTGGTTACGAATCGTACCGGGGTTGCGGTCTACTTCTTGGGCGATATCCTCGCCTTTTACCGCGTCTTCGGTCTCCCGGTGGAGGTTTACGAGTGCCGTCAGAATCGTCTTCTGACTCGGCGTCAACTCAATACTCGACATTGGTGGAATCTTCGTAATTGATTTCCTTAAATGCGACGAATATCGTAGGAGAATCGCGGAACGGCGGACGACGATGGAACAACGTTTAAAAGCGGCGTCGCCGGCCCGAAAAAGGGGGATTTGAAATCCCTCCGACCCATCCCCAGTCGTATGGTCGAAACCGTTCATATAATCGGAGCGCCCATCGATTACGGCGCGAACCGACGCGGGGTGGACATGGGACCGTCGGCGATACGCTACGCCGGACTCGCCGACGAACTAACCGCCGCCGGGGTGACCGCCATCGACACCGGGGACTTGCTCGTCCCGCGCGCGGAAGAGCGCGACCCGGAGACGGACGAACCCGCAGAGGGGAAAGCGAAGTTCCTCCGCGAGACGGCGGACGCCTGCTCCCAACTCGCCGAGGAGGTGGCCGCCACGCTCGAAAACGGCGCCTTCCCGCTGGTGCTCGGCGGCGACCACTCTATCGCCATCGGCACCCTCCGCGGGGCGGCCCGCGACGCCGACATCGGAGCCGTCTGGTTCGACGCGCACAGCGATTTCAACACTCCGAAGTCTTCCCCGAGCGGGAACGTCCACGGGATGCCGCTCGCCGGGGCACTCGGCATCGACGACTTCGCCGACACCGAGTGGGCGAACGCCCCGCGCCTCAGCGAGGAGAACGTCGTCCTCGTCGGCCTGCGGAGCATCGACACCGCCGAACGAAAGGCCATCCGCGAGAGCGACGTGACCGCCTTCACGATGTCGGACATCGACGAACACGGCATCACGGACGTCGTTGAAGAGGCGCTGGATATCGCCGCCGACGGCGTGGACGGCATCCACGTCAGCCTCGACCTGGACTGGCTCGACCCCAAGGAAGCCCCCGGCGTCGGGACGCCGGTTCGCGGCGGCGTCAACTACCGCGAAGCCCACTCCGCGCTCGAAACCGTGGCGAAGCGAAACGACCGCGACGGAATCCTGCGGTCGTTCGAACTGGTGGAAGTGAACCCGATTCTGGACGAGCACAACGAGACCGCGGCGCTGGCGACCGAACTCGCCGCCAGCGTGCTGGGAAAGCGGATCCTATAGCACCTTTTTCTGCGGTCGGGAGCCGAGACGCGCGCCGCTGCGGCGCGAGTCTCGACCTGCCTCCCTAGAAAAATCTGCACCAAAAGCCTGCGCTCCTCCCTTCGGTCGTCGCTTGGCCCGCTCTCTCGTCACTTCGTTCCTCGTTCGCGGAGAGCGTGCTAGCCCGCCGGCGGTTGTGTGGCCGGCCGATTTTCGGCGGTCGCGCCGGTCGATTCCGATTCGCGTGTCGAAGCCTCCGAGTAGTTCGAAGTCCGAATCGGAACCCGTATCATCCCCGTCTCCGTCCTCTCGCAATCTATGACACACCTACTCGTGGCGGGCGTCGTCGTCCTCCGCGACGATTCCGTGCTGGCGGTTCGAGAATACGGCCGGTGGAGCCTCCCGAAAGGCGGTTGCGAACACGGGGAACGGTTCGCCGACGCCGCCGTTCGCGAGGCGCGGGAGGAAACCAGGCCGGCAGTCGAACTGGGCGACGTCGCGTTCGTCATCGAGGTTCGCAACGACGAGGACGAACACCACCTGCAGGTGTTCTACGAGGCGACCGCCGAGGGAACGCCTCGGCCGAACGACCCGGACGACGAGGTCGAACGGGCGGCGTTCGTCGCGCTCGACACGCTCGGCGAGACGCTTCGCTATCGCTCGCGAGTGCTCCCGCTTCGGAAGTGGCTCGACACGAGAACGACCGGCTATCACTCGTTCGACCTCGAAAAAGAACCTGCGGAAATCGAGTGACTACTCGTCGTTGGCTGACGACGAGGGAATCACGTCCACGCTCGCGACGCGGTCGTCCGTGGCCACGTCCATCACCGTCACACCCATCGTGTTGCGGCCGACCTCCGAGATATCCTCGGCGCGGATTCGCATTATCTGGCCGCGCTCGCTCATTAGGACGAGGTGGTCGTCCTCGGTGACGTTCTTCACCGACGTGACCGGGCCGTTTCGTTCGCCGGTCTTGATGTCGATGAGACCCTTCCCGTTGCGCGACTGGGAGCGGTACTTCGACAGCGGCGTGCGTTTGCCGTACCCTCGCCGGGTGACGGTAAGCAGGTTGCGCGACTCTCCATCCGCGGCGACCATTCCGACCACTTCGTCGTCACCTTCGAGACGGATGCCGTGCACACCGCGTGCGCTGCGGCCCATCTCGCGCGCTTCCGTCTCGTCGAATCGAATCGTCATGCCGTTTTTCGTGGCGATGACGAGGTCTTTCGTTCCGTCGGTAACCTTCACGTCCACGAGTTCGTCGCCGTCTTCGAGTCGCGCCGCGATGATACCGGTCGAGAGGATGTTCTCGAAGTCCTTGGCGGCGGTGCGCTTGACGTAGCCCTGTCGAGTGACCATGCTCAGGCTCTCCTCCTCGGCGAACTCGTCCGTCGTGATGACGGCGGTGAGGTCTTCACCCTCGTCCAGATCGAGGAGATTCACGGCGGATTTTCCGCGCGCCGTGCGCGACATCTCCGGAATCTCGTAGGTCTTCAGGCGGTAGACCTGCCCGTGATTCGTGAAACAGAGCAGGTAATCGTGGGTGTTCGCGCGGAACACCTTCGAGATGCGGTCGCCCTCTTTCACGTCCGCGCCGATGATACCCTTGCCGCCGCGACCCTGCGCGTCGAACTGGTCGATGGGCATCCGCTTGACGTAGTCCTGCTCGGTGACGACGACGAACACGTCCTCTTCGGCGATGAGGTCTTCGCGGGTGACCTCCGAAGTGTCCTCGACGATCTTCGTCCGGCGGTTGTCGGCGTACTCGTCTTTCATCTCCAGCAGTTCCTCTTTGATGACGGCGAGCAGTTCCGACTCGTCGCCGAGGATGGTTTCGAGGCGCTCGATGCGCACCGTGACCTCCTCGTACTCCGCCTCAATCTCCTCGGATTCGAGGGAGGTGAGGCTACCGAGCTGCATCCGGACGATGTGTTTGGCCTGCTTCTCGGAGAAGTCGAACGTCTCCTGCAAGCCCGTTCGTGCGCCGTCGCGGTCGTCCGACCCCCGGATGAGTTCGACCACGTCGTCGATGTTCTCGAGCGCCCGAAGTCGGCCTTCGAGGATGTGCGCTCGCTCTTCCGCCTCGCCGAGTTCGAACTGGCTCCGGCGGCGGACGACCTCTCGACGGTGGTCGAGATAGTGCCGAAGCAGTTCCTTCAGCGTCAGCACCTTCGGCTGGCCGTCGACCAGCGCGAGCGAGATGATACCGAAGGTTCGTTCGAGGTGGTGGTCGAGCAGTTGGTTCTCGACGACCTCCGCGATTGCGTTCTGCTTGAGTTCGACCACGACTCGGATCCCGTCGCGGTCGGACTCGTCGCGCAGGTCGCGGATGCCGTCGATGGTGCCCTCGTTGACGTGGTCGGCGATCCGTTCGATGAGTCGCGCCTTGTTCGTCTGGAAGGGGAGTTCGGTGATGACGATGCGGTCGTCTTCCACCTCGTACTCGGCGCGCACTCGGAGTCGGCCCCGGCCGGTCTTGTACGCCTGATGGATGGCGTTCCTGCCGACGATGTTCGCGCCGGTCGGGAAGTCCGGTCCTTTGACGTGCTCCATCAGGTCTTCGACCGTCGCGTCGGGGTTGTCGATGAGTTCGACCGTGGCGTCGATGACCTCGCCGAGGTTGTGCGGCGGGACGTTCGTGGACATCCCGACCGCGATACCCGATGAGCCGTTGACGAGCAGGTTTGGCACCGCGGCGGGCAGGACTTCCGGTTCTTGGAGTCGGTCGTCGTAGTTCGACTGGAAGTCCACCGTATCCATCTCGATGTCGTCCAGCAGTTCCTCGGCGATGGGTGCCATCCGGGCCTCCGTGTATCGCATCGCGGCCGGCGGGTCGCCGTCCACGCTCCCGAAGTTCCCCTGTCCGTCGATGAGCGGGTAGCGCATCGAGAACTCTTGGGCCATCCGCGCCAGCGCGTCGTAGATGGACTGGTCGCCGTGCGGGTGGAAATCACCCATCGTGTCCCCGACGATGTTCGAGGATTTGCGGTGGCTCGCGCCGCTCGTCACGCCGGAGCGGTGCATTGCGTAGAGGATGCGCCGATGAACTGGTTTCAGCCCGTCCCGCACGTCCGGGAGGGCGCGACCCGCGATGACGGACATCGCGTAGTCGATGTAGCTCTGTTCCATCTCGTCCTCGACGCGGACGGTCTGGACCTGCTGTGCAACTTCGTCAGGTACGTCTGGTGTCTCCGAACTCATCAGATATCCACCCACTCGGCTTCCGTGGCGTGGTCTTGAATAAACTGTTTGCGCGGTTCGACGGCGTCACCCATCAGCACCGAGAACATCTTGTCCGCGGCGGCGGCGTCCTCGATGGTTATCTGTTTCAGGATGCGGTTTTCGGGATTCATCGTCGTCTCCCACAACTGCTCGGGGTTCATTTCGCCGAGTCCCTTGAACCGCTGGACCTGCGAGGGGTTACCGTCGCACTTCTCTTCGACGATGCGGTTGCGTTCCTCTTCGGTCATCGCGTCGTACGTCTTTCCGCGGTAGCGAATGCGGTACAGCGGCGGTTGGGCCGCGTAGACGTAGCCCGCCTCCAACAGCGGCTTCATGTAGCGGTAGAGGAGCGTCAGGTAGAGGGTTCGGATGTGCGCGCCGTCCACGTCGGCGTCGGTCATGATGATGATCTTGTGGTAGCGCGCCTCCTCGATGTCGAACTCCTCGCCGACGCCCGTGCCGATGGCGGTGATGAAGTCGCGTATTTTCTCGTTCTCCAGCACGCGGTCGAGGCGGTGTTTCTCGACGTTCAACACCTTCCCGAACAGCGGGAGGATGGCCTGGAACTTACGGTCGCGGGCCTGCTTCGCCGACCCGCCCGCGGAGTCCCCCTCCACGACGAACAGCTCCGACTCGCCCGGGTCGCGCGACTGGCAGTCGGCGAGCTTACCGGGGAGCGCGCTCGTTTCGAGGGCGTTCTTCCGCCGGGTGAGCTCCTCCGCTTTCTTCGCCGCCTTCCGCGCTTTCGCGGCCTCCACCGCCTTGCGGACGATAGCCTGCGCCGTGTTCGGGTGCTCTTCGAAATACACCGAAAGCCCCTCGTGAACCGCGCTCTCGACGATGCCGCGAACTTCGCTGTTGCCGAGTTTCGTCTTCGTCTGGCCTTCGAACTGCGGATCGGGGTGTTTGACGGAGATGACCGCCGTCAACCCTTCGCGGATGTCCTCGCCCCGGAGATTCTCGTCGATATCGGCGAGGAGGTCGTTCGCGTTGGCGTAGTCGTTGACGACGCGCGTGAGTGCCGTCTTGAACCCGGTCAGATGCGTCCCGCCTTCGCGGGTGTTGATGTTGTTGGCGAAGGCGTGTATCGACCCCTGCAGTTCGTCGGTCGCCTGCATCGCCACCTCGACCTGGATGCTCTCGGCCTCGTCCTCGAAGTAGATGACCTCGTTGTGGAGGGATGTCTTCGTCTCGTTCAGATACTCGACGAACTCGCGGATGCCGCCGTCGTAGTGGAACGAGTCGCCTTTTTCCTCGTCGCGCTCGTCGCCGAGTGCGATCTCGACGCCCGAGTTGAGGAAGGCGAGCTCTCGAAGCCGATTTTCGAGCGTTGAGTAGGTGAATTCGGTCGTCTCGAAGATATCCGTGTCGGGCCAGAATCGGATCTCCGTCCCCGTTCCCTCGTCGGGTTCGAGGTCACGGACGCGCTCCAACTCGCCGTCGGGTTCGCCGCGTTCGAAGGTTTGTCGCCAGACCCCGCCGTCGCGATTCACCTCGACTTCGAGGCGTTCGGAGAGCGCGTTCACCACGGAGATACCGACGCCGTGGAGACCACCCGAAACCTGATACGATTTGTTGTCGAACTTTCCGCCCGCGTGCAGGACGGTCAGGATGACTTCCAACGCGGGTCTGTCGTACTCCTCGTGGAGGTCGACGGGGATACCGCGTCCGTCGTCTACGATGCTGACCGAGTCGTCCTCGTGGATAGTCACGTCGATGGTGTCACAGTATCCGGCGAGGGCCTCGTCGATGGAGTTGTCCACGACTTCGAACACGAGATGGTGTAGCCCGCGAGTGTCGGTAGAACCAATGTACATTGCCGGGCGTTTTCGAACGGCCTGAAGCCCTTCGAGCACCTGTATCTGCCCAGCGCCGTACTCATTTCCGTCGCTCATAAATCCTGATTTATCGTAGACGCCGACCACTGATAAAGCTCACGCACGCGCGCGTGCGGAGAATCAAATATTACTCGGTGATGGGCTGGACGAATCGGCGACATGACGGAAAAGAGAACTGGCTGAAAAAGAGAAAGACGGCTCGAAATGACAGTCGATTTCATCCACACGTTTCGGTACGGTGCGCGAAGCGGAGGAAGTCGCCACCGCGTCGGTGTTATCGGAAACGAACCGTGTGTGACACGTCCAAGATATGCCAATTCGGTCGGCGGCGCGAACGGTACTTCGCTCGTCGGCCGACGTTCGGACGAACCGCGACGGTATGCCCGACGGTAATTCGAAACTGCGAACGATGTAGGTTCGACGGAGGGTCGCTCCGGCGTCGGAGGCGCGACGAACCACTGTCGAAAAGGGTCGAATCCGTCGAATCACACGCCTCCACGCTTCGAATCGGCTACTTTCACTTTCACTCCGCCTCACCGGGGCAGTTTTAACGTACCCGGCGATAAATACTGGCGAAGAATGCCTTCGATGCAGTCTACGCTCGGCGACGAGGGGATCGCCGAAGAACTGGCCGAAAGCCAGCGACAGATCTCCATTGCCGAGTTCTTCGAGAAGAACAAGCACATGCTCGGGTTCGACAGCGGTGCCCGGGGGTTGGTCACCGCCGTCAAGGAGGCGGTGGACAACGCCCTGGACGCCTCCGAAGAAGCCCGATTGAAACCGTTCGTCCGCGTCAAAATCGAGGAGAGCGGCGACTACTACCGTCTCATCGTCGAGGACGAGGGGCCGGGAATCACCCGCGAGCAGATCCCGAAAGTGTTCGGGAAGTTGCTCTACGGCTCTCGATTCCACAAGCGCGAGCAGTCGCGCGGTCAGCAAGGTATCGGTATCTCCGCCGCCGTCCTCTACTCACAGTTGACCAGCGGGAAACCCGCGAAGATCACGAGCAAGCCCAAGGGGAGCAGCGGTCAGCGGTACTTCGAACTCATCATCGACACAGACGAGAACGAACCGGAGATACAGTCCGAATCCGACACACCGCCGGTCGGTCGGGAACTCGTCGGGACGCACGGCACGCGCATCGAACTGGAGATGGAAGCGAACATGCGCGCCCGTCAACAACTCCTCCGATACATCAAACACACTGCGGTCGTCAACCCGCACGCGAAGATCGTCTTCGAGGAGCCGGGGATGGAGGAGGGCGAGGAACTCGTCTTCGAGCGCGCGGAGGGGGCCGCCCTCCCCGCCGAAACCGAGGAAATTCGCCCGCATCCGCACGGGGTCGAACTCGGGACGCTCCTGAAGATGCTCGCCCAGACCGACTCCCACAGCGTCTCCGGGTTCCTCCAAGGGGAGTTCACCCGCGTCGGCAAGAAGACGGCGGAGAATGTCATCGAGAACTTCCGCGACCGCCACTTCGGGCGCGAAGCCGCGTGGCGACCGCCACAGCCCCACGAGGAGGCTGACGTGAAAACCGCCGTCAAGGAGGCGGTTGCGAACAAAGGCGCGGACGCGACCGCCGCGTTCGCCGAGCAAGCCACCGAGAAGATCGGCGAGAGCGACCGAATCTCGCACCATCAAGTGCGTGCGGTTGTCGCCGTCACCGGCGAGGAGGTCGAAGGCGAGTTCGGAACCGCCTTCGGCGACACCGTACAGGAGAACGCGCTCGACGCCGCGTGGGACGCCATCACGGACGACCGAGCGAGCGACCTCTACGAACTCGTGGACGGCGCGACGAGCACGCGGAAGGACGACGAGACGGTTCGCGCCCTCGCGGAGCGAATCGCCGCGAAGTTCGAGGGCGACGAGGGAGCAGACCGTGCCACCGAGAAACGGCTGCGGGAGTACGTCTCCCGCGCGGCGGACATGACCGAGGAACGCGAGGACGCGACCGTCGGCGAGACGGCCCGCGAGAACATCGTCGAAGCCATCTGGGAGACGATGGTGACCGTCCCGGACGACGTGCCGAAGGTTCGGGAGATCGCGGACGACCGCGACACTGCCAGCGAACTGCTCGACGCGATGACGGTCACCGACATCATCGCGCCGCCGACGAACTGCCTCTCACCCATCACCGCCGACCTCGTGGAAGCCGGACTCCGAAAAGAGTACGACGCCGACTTCTACGCGGCGGCGACCCGCGACGCGGACGTTCACGGCGGCGACCCGTTCATTGTGGAAGCCGGAATCGCCTACGGCGGCGACCTGGAAGCCGAGGGGTCTTCGGAAGTGCTGCGATTCGCCAACCGCGTTCCGCTCGTCTACCAGCGCGGGGCGTGCGCGACGACCGACGTGATCAAGTCCATCGGCTGGCGCAACTACAACCTCGACCAACCCGGCGGACGCGGGATTCCGAACGGGCCGGTCGTCATCATGGTTCACGTCGCGTCTACGAACGTTCCGTTCACGAGCGAGTCGAAGGACGCGATTGCGAACGTTCCGGCCATCGAGGACGAGATCGAGTTGGCCATCCGCGAGGCGGCGCGCGAACTCAAATCGTACCTCAACAAGCGCCAGTCGCTCAAGAAACGACAGAAGAAACAGAACGTCATCGCCACCATCCTCCCCGAGATGGCACAGAAACTCTCGGAGGTGACCGGTCGGGACGACCTCGTCATCGAGGACTCGATGGCGCGCATCATGAACAACGTGCTCGTCGAGCGCGAGGTCGAAGACGACAAAGTCACGCTCGTCGTCGAGAACCACGGCTCGACGAACGAATCGCCGAAGCTGACCGACATCGTGGCGACCAAACCCGAGAACCTCTCCAACGGCGCGAACGCGGTCGAGATGGAGGGCGAGTGGTTCGTGACGTGGGAACCGACCGTCGGAAGCGGTGACGAGGCGGTGCTCGAATACAGCATCGCTGACGACGTATCGTTCGACCCCGTGTCGGTCGAAGGAATCGAAGACGAACGACTGACCAACAACACATGAGCGCAGACATCGACGCAGAAGCCCGAGAGAAACTCATCGACCTCGCGGCGGAGTTCTACGACCAGTTCGCGGGTGGACAAATTCCCTCCATGTCCATCCCAACCCGGACGAAAAGCAACATCGAATACGACGAAGACGAGCGCGTCTGGGTGTACGGCGACCGGACGAGCACTCGAAGCGCGAACAGCGTTCGCGGAGCGCGGAAGCTGTTGAAGGCGGTTTACACCATCGAATTCCTCTCCAATCAACTCGAGGAAGACCGCTCGTCTACCCTCCGTGAGTTGTACTACCTCTCCGAGTCGTGGGACGCGAAGGAAGCGCAGTTCTCCGACCAGGACGAGTCGAACCAGCTCATCGAGGACTTGGAGATCGTCTCCGACGTGACCCGCGAGGATTTCCACATGCGCCCGGAGGAGTCCGGTGCGACCATCATGGGGCCGCTCCACCTCCGCGAACAGACCCGCCGGGGCGAGCGCGACATCCACTGCCAAGAGGACGTGGGCGAAGGCGGCTATCAGATTCCGAACAACCCGGACACCATCGAATTCCTCGACCACGACGCGAAGTTCATCCTCTGCGTGGAGACCGGTGGTATGCGCGACCGACTCGTCGAGAACGGGTTCGACGACGATTACAACGCCATCATCGTCCATCTGAAGGGTCAGCCGGCACGCGCGACTCGGCGCATCACCCGGCGACTCCACCAGGAACTCGACCTGCCGGTCACGGTCTTCACCGACGGCGATCCGTGGAGCTACCGCATCTACGGCTCCGTCGCCTACGGCTCCATCAAGAGCGCGCACCTGAGCGACTACCTCGCAACGCCCGACGCGCAGTTCATCGGCATCCAACCCGAGGACATCGTGGAGTACGACCTACCGACCGATCCCCTCAGCGATTCGGACAAGAACGCTCTCGAAAGCGAACTCGAAGACCCGCGCTACCAGACCGACTACTGGCGGGAACAGATAGAACTTCAACTCGACATCGAGAAGAAGTCCGAACAGCAGGCGCTCGCCTCGCACGGTCTCGACTTCGTGACGGACACCTACCTGCCCGACCGCCTCGGTGAGATGGGCATCATCTAAGCGAACTCGGTTTCGACCCTTTTCCCGGTTATCGTTGCGAAATCGGCGCGAGCGCACGACCGACAGTAATGGTTTTCCCCATCGTTCAGCGTCCACACCGGGATTCCGGCGAGATATCGCTTCTCGGCGAATCGCCGCGCGACGCCGGTTCCGACCGGCCCGGAGCAGACGGTACAGGGGACGGTCGGTTCGGAGACGACACGTTCGTCCGTGGAGCGAACAGTTCCGAAGGTCGTCGGCGACCTAAAGCCAGGAACGTGCTGCGGCGCGAGCGCGAGCGAGAACAACCCGAGCAGGAGGAACACTGCTCCGAAGAGCGCCGCAACCGAGCCAAAATCCGTCAGAAGGATAAAAAGACCGAGAACCGAGGCGAAGATGCCGAGAACGGAGCTAACGATGAACGCGGCCGCGCTCCGTAGCGTCCAGTCGGTCGAAAAGTTCTCGTCGGACACATACGCTTCCGACCCGTCCGCGCGGAGTTCGATTCGGTCGGCACCGGGCGAGTAGCTGTACCACGCGTAGAGGATGTTGCCGACGCCGCTCGTGGACACGAGGAGGAGGACGTGGAGGGGAATCGAGCCGAATTCGCGGCGTATCATCACGACGCGGTCGCCGTAGTCATGTTTCACCTCCCATCCCTCAACGGTGAGGTCTTCGATTCGGCGGCGGTGTTCGGGGCGACCGCTGGCCACTTCCGCTCCCACCGCCGTCCCGCACTGCGAACAGAAAGACGCGCCGGGGGTGAGTAGGGCACCGCACTGCGAGCAGAAACTGGAGGAACTGCGGGCGCTCATACGAGAAACGTGTTCATCCGCTACTAAGTAGGTTGTGCTGCGCCGAGCGATTCGGGCGGACGAACCGAGTTCGAGACCGCAGTACGGGATGCGATCACTCCTCGTCCAACACCACCGGAACACCCCGTCCCGCCACGTCAGCCGCGAACGCCTCCGAATCGGTTTCGAGCGCCGAGAACGTATCGTAGTGTATCGGCAGGACGAGATCCGGCTCCAATCGCTCCGCCAACGCCGCCGCCTCGCGTCTGTCCATCGTGAAACTGCCGCCGATCGGCGGCAGAAAGAGCGATACGTCGAGTTCTCGGTGGCCGTCAAGTACGTCGGAGTCGCCGGGCCAGAAGACCGTCTTTCCGTCCAGCGAGAGCAGGAAGCCGACGCCGAACCCCTCCGGATGGTACGGTTCGCCGTTCGCTCGGGTGTGCGGCCCATCCGGTTCGTTGTGGGCCGGGAGCGACCAAGCTTCACACTCGCCGACGGTGAGGTGGTCTTCCGCCCCGACTCGCCGGACATCGTAGGGAAGGTCGTCCACCGCTTTCACGTCCCGGTCGATGGCGTCGGCGTCCACGCCTTCGTAGACGACCACGGTGGCGTCCTCGCCCGCAACTCGTTCGATCCCGTCCGAATCGTAGTGGTGGTCGTGCGTGACGAAGATGGCGTCCCCGTCCTGCGCGCGGTACTCGACCGGTACCGGGTGGGACGTGTCCGGGCTGTCAGGTTCCCACTCGCCCGTCAGGACGCCGTACCGTCCGGGGTCGATGTACGCGACGAACCTGTCCGGTGTTTCGAGTCGCACCGTCGCGTAGCCGAACCACTCCACCGTCAGGCCGTCGTGTCGAACGGTCATACTCATCGGTAGTCTCGCTTTCGGGTAAAAGGGTTCGGGTAGCGGAAGAAAATCAAACGAGGAATCGCCAGAGTGCGTATCCCATCAGTAGCCAACCGACGACCACGAGGAGAGCCGTTACCAACCCTACCACACCACCTTTCTCCTGTCGTGTTTCGGCCGCAGCCCTCGCTTCCGTCATCACATCGTCCGGAATCCAGCGGCGAGCGAGGGACGCACCCGCCGGAACGAACACGAGGTCGTCGGCGTACCCCAACACAGGGACGAAATCGGGAATCGGGTCGATGGGACTGATCGCGAGTCCGACCGTCGCCAGAACGACCGCTTTCGCGTACCACGGCGTGCGGGAGTCACGGGCCGCGATCGCCAAGGCCGTGACCTCTCTGCGGAGTTTCCGCGCTCGGTCGCGCCAGTCCGTCATCGCTCTGTTCGTGACGGTCTATGGAAAAATCTTTTTTCTCACTGCGACTCAGCGAGTCGCTCCACGCGCTCCAGCGAATCGGCGTCTTCCGGCGACTTATCGTCCCTGACGCCGAGGAATCGCGGGAATCGAAGTGCGTATCCCGACGAATAGGTCGGCGACCGCTGAATCTCCTCGTACCCGACCTCGAAGACGATTTTCGGGGATATATCGACCTCTTGGCCGTCCTGTGCGGCGATGTGAGGTTCGAGCAGTTCGGTCAACTCGGCCAGTTCCTCGTCCGTGATGCCAGTCGCCACCTTGCCGATGGTCTCGAAGCCATCCTCGGTCCACGCCGATAGCAGGAAGGTGCCGAGGAAACTCGCCCGGCGGCCTTCGCCCCACTCGGCACCGGTCACGACGAGGTCGAGGGTCTCCACGTCCGGCTTGCGCTTGAGCCAGTTCTTCCCCCGGCGTCCGGGCGAGTACGTCGATTCGGGGTTCTTGAGCATGATTCCCTCGTGACCCGCCTCCAGCGCGTTCGCCTCGATGTCGGCGATGATCTCGGCGTCGTCGGTGATCGTGAGCGCGGACACTCCTCCGGAGAGCACGTCCTGCAATCGGTCGTGACGTTCCGTGAGGGGTGCCGAAAGCAGGTCGTCGCCGTCCGCGTGCAGGCAGTCGAACGCCCGGAGTTCGAGGCTGACCTCCTCGCGGGCGCGTGCCACGTCGTGCTTGCGGCGGAAGCGCCGCAGGATCTCCTGAAACGGGAGGGGTTTTCCGCCGTCCATCGCCACGACCTCGCCGTCCACGATGGCCGGAACCGCGAGGTTCTCGCGAGTGTACTCCACGATTTCGGGGAGCGCGTTCGTCACGTCCTCCATGTTCCGCGAAAAGACGCGAACGTCGTCGCCGTCGTAGTGCAACTGCACTCGCGCCCCGTCAAACTTCCATTCGACGCCCGCCTCTCCCCAGTCGTCCAGCGCGTCCGTGACCGTGCCTGCTTGCGCGAGCATGGCCTGCACGGGTCTGCCAACTTCGAGTTGCATCGCGTCGAGTCCTGTTTCGCCCTCGTCGCGGGCGACTCGGGCGACCCGTCCGTAGTCGTTCGACACTTGTAGGGCGCGCTCGACCGACTCGACCGGCACGTCGAACGCCCCCGCGATGGCGTCTCGAACCGTCCCCTCGCCGACGCCGATTCGCATCTCCGAGAGGACGAGGCGGGCGAGGTAGCGGGCTTCCTGCGAACTGGTGCGGTTGAACAGCCCGAAGAGGATATCTATCTTCGTCTCCCGACTCCCCGACCCTTCGGCTCGGGCGACCGCTCTGAGCTCGTCGGCGACCGCGGCGACGGTCAGGTCGTTCCGTCCGCCGCCGAACGTGGCGAGTCCCTGCTGGCCGCCGAAGTCGTAGCTCGCCGCCACCGAGCCGATGTCGCCCAGTTCGGCGAGTTCGTCTTCCACGTCGTCCGCGGAGACGTTCCGCCCGGCGGCGCGCGCGATGGCCTCGTAGCAGTAGTTCGGCCCGATGTCGAGAGTCGTGGAGTCCCATGCCGGGAACACCCGGCCCTGCACGAATCGAGCCAGCACTTCGAGGTCGTCGTTCGCCGCCGCGAGGAGGTCGGTGACGGCCTCGATGATATCGGTATCGGCGCTCAGCTCTTCGATGTCTCCGGCGCGCTCGGCGAACTCCGCGAATTCCATTATCAGAGCTTACCAGCGACCGGAGTTAAGTCTGCGGCTTTCGGTTTCGAGGACGTATCGGGGTCTCAAACGTCCGTTTTACTTTTTCGATAGTTTTCGTGAAACGAGAACGAACGGACGAGCACGCGCCGCCGCCGCGAACCACTGTTTCATCTGCGATTCGGCGGCGGAACTCATCGTCAGTGCAGAAGAAGACGCGACCGAGAGACGAAAACGACGGCCGTGAAGCCCGTGGATTGAAGCGTCTGGCTCGCTCATCACCCTCCAATGACCGACGACCTCGTGTCGCAGGTGCAAGACGTGCTCACCGTCGATAGTCGGGAGTTTCAGACTCGCGTCGAGGAGGACGCGGAGGTCATCAAGCGCGAACTCGCGAACGGAACGTTCGACAATCCGCAAGCCATCATCGGGTTCGAGTACGAGTTCTACGCCGTGGACGCCGAGACGAAAGCCCTCGCCCGCGTCCCCCGCCGACTGCTCTCGCTCATCGGATTCGAGAAGGAACTCGGCCTTCACAACGCCGAGATGTCCACCAGTCCGCAGCCGCTGAACGAGTACGGACTGTCCGCACAGGAAGCCGAGGTGAAAGCCCGTCTGTCGGCGGCGGAAGAGAGAACCTTCTCCGAGGGGATGCGTCTCGTCAGCGACGGCCTCTGGACGATTCCACCGGAGGGCGAGACGGCCACGGAATACTTAACCGACAGCGTCGACGACGGCGGCGTTCGAGTCGCGTCGAACATGAGCGACTCGGTGCGCTACCACGCGATGGCGAACGCCACCGATACGGCGGGGATGGAACTCGACGCGCCGCACGTTTCGCTGTCGGCGGAGACGGTGATGCCCGAGAGCCTCATCACGTCCATCCAACCGCACTATCAGGTGCCACACGCCCGCGACCTCCCAGCGTACTTCAGATACGCGATTCGAATCGCGGCGCCGCTGCTGGCGCTCGGCGTGAACTCCCCCTTCTTCCCGCCCGACCTGTACGACGACGCGCCGCCGGACGAGATCGTGGACGAGGCGTGGATGGAGAACCGAATCGGCGTCTTCGAATCGGTGTTGAACGGCGACGACCCCGGCAAAGTACGGCTTCCCGACGACGTGGAATCGGTCGAGGAGGTCATCGACGATATCGCGGCGGATCGAACCATGGTTCCCATGCCGGTGGCGGGTTCCGCCCGCTTCGACGACGAGTTCGCCCACTTCCGACTGAAGCACGGAACCTACTGGCGATGGGTTCGCCCGGTCTTCGGTGGGGCGACGCGCTCCGCCGCCAACGCCCGAATCGAGTTCCGACCCATCGCGGCCCAGCCGACGGTTCGGGATTCCATCGCGTTTCAGGCGGCGTTCGCGGGGCTGCTGGAGAGCACGTTCCGCAGGGAACATCCCGTCCGTCACCTCGACTGGATCGTCGCGCGGGACAACTTCTACGCCGCCACGCGCGACGGTCTCGACGCCGACCTCTACTGGATAACGAACGACGGAAAGGAGACGACCGACACCGAAGAAGTGTTCGCCGACCTCTTCGCCCACGCGAAAGACGGCCTACAGGCGCGAGGGCTGTCCGACCAAGAGGCCGCGAAGTACCTCTGGCCCCTCCGCCAGCGCGCCCGCCACGGCGTGACGCCCGCCGGGTGGAAGAAACGCGAGGTGAGCGATCGATTGGCCGACGGTGCGACGTTCGACGATGCTATCACCGGGATGCAACGCACGTACATCGACCGGCAGAAAGAGACGTTACTCGAAGGGACGTTCGCGGACTGGGCTTAGAGGACTTCGTCGAAGTCCTTGTGCCCGGTGATCTCGACGTCTTCCTCCGTAATCTCGGCGAGGAACACGCCGTTACCGCTGCCCGTGTCGCGCTCGACCGCGCTCTTGATACCGCGAGCGGCGATGGTTTTCGCTTCCTCGTTCGAGAGGCCGTCCTCGTACTCCTGTTCGAGGACGCCGTAGGCGAGTTGCATCCCGCTGCCGGTCACGGTGTAGTCGTCCGACATGACGCCGCCGGCGGGGTCAAGGCTGTAGATGTGGGAACCTTCCTCGTCGATGCCGCCGAGGATGGGCGAGACGAGGAAGAACGGGCCGCCACGGAGGAGGTTTCCGGCGAGCGTCGAGAGCGCCTGCATGCTCATCTGCTCACCGCGGCGGGACTCGTAGAGGTTCGACTCGATACGCATCGTTCGGATGAACGACTGTGCGCCACCGACCGACCCGGCCATCGTCAGCGCCGCGGTGGGGTGGATCTGCTCGACCTTCTGGACGTTCTTGTTGGAGACGAACCGGCCGCCGAGGCTGGCGCGCATGTCGGTCGCCATGACGACGCCGTCTCCGGTCGTGAGACCGATGGTCGTCGTTCCGGTCTTGTTGACGTTCTGGAGGTCGTCCTTCGAGAACTCGTTCTCCGGAAGCGATCCGATCTCCGGCTCGTACGGACTACTCTCGGTGCCACTGAGGCGCTCCATATTGCGCGAGAATTCGGAACCGTGCATTGGCGTACGCATTACCCGCACGTAGTCCGCCAGCACTGATAAAACCAACCCTTCCGGGGTGCCCGAGGACGCCGCGAAATGGGAGTGTTACGCGCTCGATTCTGCGGCCTCTTCGTACGCTTTCGCAATCGTTTGCATCACACGGTGCATGGGAAACGGTACTCCCGCTCGTCGGGCCACGAGGGCGACCGGGAGCAGGAAGATACCGGTCAGGACGCTCATTTGGTACAGGGTGAACAGGGTCGCGCGTCGTAACGGTGCGAACATCTCGTACCTCGCGCAAGGCTGGGCTATCCCCATATAAAAGATTTTCTGATACACAGGTTTCATAACCATCTATAATCTCTGATGACGGCGCTCCCGTCTATCGATTCAACTTTGGTTGTTCTCCGAACAACCGGAGGCGGATTCCCCCTAGCAGCGTCGTAGGAACTAGGTTGCCAACGCCGGCAGTATGCGTAAGTTATGAGCATTATCGGCTTCTCGTGCGCACCGACTAGCCGAAAGAGTTGACACATCGCACGCCAAATTGACTTCCGTGAACGTCGTCGTCGAGCTTCGGCTTCCGCCCGGAGGGTTCGCCCTCGGTGAGTTGTTCTCCTACCGCTCCGACGCGCGAATCGAACTGGAGCGCATCGTTCCGACCGGGGAAGGAACGATGCCGTTCTTCTGGGTCGTCGGCGACGACCCGACGTTCGTCGACGACGTAGACGTCGAGGATTCGCCCATCGTTACCGTCGAAGTCCTCCGCGAGACGGGAAACAGCGCCCTCTGTCGGGCCGTCTGGTCGCCGGACCAGCGCGGAATTCACGGGATACTGACCGATCAAGGCGCGACGCTCCTCGACGTCGAAGGGTGCAGCGACGGTTGGTCGTTCCGCATTCGATTCCCTGACCACGAGGCGACGACGCGGTTCAGGGAGGCCTGTGACGAACAGTCAATACCGTACGAAGTGCGCCGAATCTACTCGCTCACCGAGCTCTCGACGAACGGATACGACCTCACGGACGCGCAACGCGAGGCACTCGTCACGGCGTTCGAGCGGGGGTACTTTCGAGTCCCCCGCGAAACGTCGCTCTCCGAACTGGCGGAGATGCTCGAAATCTCGCCGCAGGCCACGTCCGGTCGCCTCCGACGCGGATTAGAACGGATGCTCGACGGGACGCTGTCTCCGCCGGGCGACTCGATGGGTGATAAAGATACGAACTGATAAACCCCAAGGACTCCGTTCGTCGTCCACCTTTAGTAGAGATATCGACAGCGACCCATCCGTTTCGGAGTTCGGGTCACTGAGGTATCAGATATGAATCACGATTCAGACGATACACGTTCGGAGGAGTATCCGTCAAGTCGAACCGCCCTCCACGAACCTGAACACCGCTACGAACCGATGACGGAGACGATCATCGAAGCGATCGCCGAAGCCGCGGACGCAGACGCCACGCAGTTAGAGCCGCTCTACGAAAGCGTCGACCCCGACGCGCTGGACGACCTGTTCGACCGACACTCCAGCGCGAGCGTTCCGGCCCGCGTCACGTTCCGCCACGAGGGATTCGAGGTCGTGGTCGAACACGACAGACGAGTCGAAGTACGCGACCTGGACTGAGGCCAGCACGCTTTTGCTCGCAGTCGACGTATGGAGTTTCCATGTCCGACAAGGTGTACGACGTGTATCTCGTCCCGTCCGGTAAGCGCGCCGGTGAACAGAACATTGTCTCGCCGGTCGAGGGCGACGAACTGGAGTTCTACGATACGGGGGTCTGGTTGTCTCGAACTGGGGGACGAAACTTTTTCCCGTACGAACAGATTCGAACGATTCGAGAGCACCACGGCGACGAGTGAGCGTCGCTACTCGGTACGGAGTCCGACGACTTCGCGGGAGAAGATGTCGGCGTAACCCGAGAAGGAGAGCTTGAGCGACGGAACGCCGGGAAAGGTGAGCGTTTGGAGCGCGAGCATCGGTCGCTCGACCTCCGCGCCGAGCGTGCGGAGGGCGCTCTCGATGGCACCGTAGAGCTTCGCCGTCTCTTCGACTTCGAGGTCGGAGCACACGCCCCCGACCCGCGTCGGAAGCTCCGCGACCACGTCGCCGTCCCTGACGACGGCCCAGCCGCCGCCCATCTCGTTAACGTGCACCACGGCGCGACGCATGTCGTCGCCGCTCCCCGCCGCCAGCACGCCGGGAACCTCCCAGACGAGGCTGGTCGCTACCGCGCCCTCGAAGGCGCCGTACCCGGTCACGAATCCCGTGAAACTGGTTCCGTCGCCGTCCGGGTGGCGGTCGAGCAGGGTGACTTTCAACAGCCCCTCCTCCGGCGCGGCGACGAGTTCGCCGTTTTCGACGGGGGGTTCGACCCTCGTCTCGGCGGACAGCAGTCCGCCCCGATACTGTATCGCCCGAACCGCTCCTTCGGCAGCGGGCACCCGGAACTCGTCGGGGTCGGTGCTGACGTTCACGCTGTCGTAGAACCGTTCCGGATACTCGTAGGAGCGCGGCGCGACGGTCGTCTCGTGGTTGTTGTAGACGACCTCGCCCCCGCTGATGACGGTGGTGACGTTGACCGTCTCCAAATCGTCGATGAGCAGTACGTCGGCGACGCTGCCCGGCGCGAGCGACCCGAGGTTCGGCAGTCCGAAGTGGCGGGCCGGGTTGAGCGTCGCCATCCGAATCGCGTCGGCGGGCGGGACTCCCTCTTCGATGGCCCGGCGGACGACCACGTCCATGTAACCCTCGCGAATGAGTTGGCGCGGCCACATGCCGTCGGTCGAGAGCGAGATTTCGCTCGCGCCGATCTCCTCGTAGGCCTCGCCGACCGCGCTCATATCGTCCCGAATCGAGCCGTATCGACCGATGGCGTGGATTCCGTTTTCGACGCGTTCGACCATATCCTCGCCGGTGATGGACTCGTGGTCGTCGTCGACGACGGACGCGAACGCCTGCAGCTTCGCGCCCGAACAGCCTGCGCCGTGGCCGGAGACGGTCTTTCTCTCTCGATTCGCGCGTTCGTACAGCACCTCCGCGTTCGTATCACGCCCGACCGCGTGAATCCAATCGGTCTCGCCCACGCCGACGATTCGCGGGTCGTCCAATAGGTCGGCGAGCGAATCGGCGTCGGTCCGTGCGGGTTCGAACGTGTCGATAACCGGTTGGGGCGGGACGGTGGCGTACACTCGAATCGGGAGATACGACGTCGCGGCGAGCAACTGTTCGACACCCTCCGGGCCGAAGGCGGGGCCGAATCCGGTCACTTCCGTGACGACGGTCGTCGTTCCGCCTTCGAGCGCGTAGTGGTAGGCGTTTTCGAACGTCTGGTGGAGGTCGATGTGCGTGTGGGCGTCGATGAAGCCCGGAACGACGACTCGGTCGCTCGCGTTGATGATATCCGTGTCGTCGCCGACGGCGTCCGTCGCGTCCTCGGGAAGCGCGGCGACGCGGTTGTTCTTTATCACCACGTCGCGGGCCTGAAACTCGCACGGTTCGGGGAGGAGAACGCGTCCGTCTCGAACCACGAGATCCGCGGGTTCGTCACCGAGCGCAATCGGTTGCAGGTCGTTCACGCTGGCACCTCCTCGTACACGATGAGCCCGCCTCGCTCGTTCCGTTCCACTTCGTTCCGTTCTTCGAGCACGTCGAGATGGCCGACCGCCTCGCTCATCGCCGGGAAGTACTCCGTCGCCGGCAGGTCGTCGAAGAGGTCTTCCATCACGTCGAACGGCGTCGTCGGCCCGTCCACGAGGTTTCGGACGTTCTCGGTTCGTTCCTCGTGGGCGGCGAGGATCTCCTCGATTCGTGTCGTCGGCGTCGAAATTTCCTCGCGGTGTCCCGGGAGGAAGCGGTCGAACTCCCGATTCCGGAGCCGTTCGAGCGAGCGGTTGAACGCCGGGAGGACGCGGGGGCGACCCTCGTCTTCCTCGGCAGGCGGTTGGAGGAGCGGGTTCGGCGTGATGTCGGGGAGAACTTGGTCGCCGACGATGGCGTGTGATTCGCCGTCGACTTCGTAGGTGAAGATGGTCTCGCCGGGAGCGTGGCCCTGCACCGACTCGGCGGTCACGTCGATTCCATCGACAGCGACCGATTCGCCGTCGGTGAGTTCGACGTCGGTTTCGACGTTAGGGGAGACCGAGAGGAAGGCCGCCGGGAGGTCGGTCACCGTTTGGGCGGTGGTCCGTGCCATCCCGCATCGGTCGAAGAAGTCGGCGAAGTACGTCTGCTCGTACTCTAATCGACGGGGGAAATCGCGGATTATCCTCGCCGTTGCGGGGCTAGCGACGATACGGGCACTCGACTCCTGAAGCCGCGCCGCGAGTCCGAAATGGTCGGGATGCGGGTGCGTGATGAGCACCTGCTCGATGTCGGTCGGTTCGAGGTCGTTTTCCTCTAACGCTTCGAGCAACACGGTCCAAGCCTCTTCGCTTCCCGGTCCCGGGTCGACCAGCGTTCGCCCCGCGAGGTAGGCGTTCACCGGGCCGACCTGGAACGGCGTCGGAATCGAAAGCCGCGTGAACATACTCTCGTTTTCTTCGTCCGGGGTAAAACCGTTTTTGAACCGACAACCGGTCGCGTATCCTGACACAACCATTATATCTGTCCCTAGCATAAGGACACAATTAGGTGAGAGAAATGAACAAACACTTCGAAGACGGATGGTACTACCTCCGGCGCGCCGCCGGGCACTTCGGACGCGGTATCCGAATCGAATTGGAACCAGCCGAGCGAAGAGTCCGCGAGTGGACCGGCGAGAAGTACGAACCCAAACCGTCCCGACGCGAGAAGGTGCGCTCGAACCTCCGCGAGGCGGAGCAAACGGCCAAACGACGCTCCCGCGACGCGATGCGAGACGTCCGAAAGCGCATCCGAATGAGCTAAGGTTCGAAGCCGACGCACTCGCAGTCCGTGAAGTCACAGGTTTCGAACGTCGGCGACGCCGCGTTTTTTCGGTCGACGTCCACCCGTCCGTGGAACGTCGAGTTCCGAAATTCGACGTCGTCCGCCTTGACCAGCACCGTCGTCCGGTCGGCAGCGTCGTGCGTGGCGGTCACGGCGTCAAAGCGTATCTTCGGCCCGAGCAGGTTGATTCCGTTCCGGTCGTTCGCGCCCGATCGAAAGGCGAGTCGGCAGTCCCGAAGCGTAGTCCCCTCGCGCCAGAGTTCGGCGCAGTAGGCGTGTTGCGAGCCGTCCCCTCGGTCTTCGAGTTCCACTTCCTCCAACAGAACGGTCTCCGGCCCGTCGTTGACCTTGATGGCTCGGGCCGACGAGTCGCAGTCGATGGTCAGGTCGCGCACGCGGGCCGACCGACTCGACACTCGAAGTCCGTCGTTGTCGCAGTTAGGCAGGGAGAGTTCGCCGCCGAAGACGCGCGCGTCGCCCTCCTGTAGCCAAAGGCCGCACCCGGTGTACGCCGTCTCGTCCACTTCGATTCGAACGTCGCGGGCCACGTCGCCGTCGCCCAGTCGGAGGTTCGCGTTCCCGTTATCCTTCCAGAGGCCGCCCTCAACGACGCACGGACCCTCACCCCCGGCGAGGTAGCCGCCGTTGTTCACCCATCCCTCGACGTGACAATCGCGGAACGTCAACTCCCCGCGGTGGTCGTCGGTGACGCTGATGCCGATGGGATGGCTGGTCTGCGATTCGACGGGCGTCTGGTCGGGATAGGCGTCGGGTCGAAACTCGCAGCCGTCCGGAAGCGAGACGCTCACGACGCCCGACCCCTCGGGGTGCGTGACGGCGGCGTAAATCGCGCCGAGGGCCTTCTTGCCCGCCGACGCGCACTCGCCCTCCACCGATACGTCCTCGATGCGGAGGCGGCAGGCGGCCCGCGCCGAGACGGCCTGCGCGCCCACACCCTCCGCGGTCACGTCGAACGTGAGATTTCGGATTTCAACCGAATCGGCGGACGAGTCCGGCGTTGCACCCCATCCCCCGCCGATGTCGAGGCAGTACTGCTGGTCGGGATCGGTCACGACAAGCGTGGCGTGGGGGTCGCCCACCACGGCGATGGCCTCGCAGTCGTTGTGCTCAAATCGACCGTCGAGGCGGTAGCGTCCCGGCGCGAGGACGAACTTCGTCCGAGCGCCAGCCCGGGCGTCGAGCAATCGATTCAGGGGTTTCTCGCCACCCGCGACGGCGGGGTCTGTCTCGGCCACGTCCACCACGTTCCAGTCGGTCACGTCCGAGGGTCGGTATCGGCGAACCTTGGTCGTAGTGGCCGCCCGCGGTCGAAAGCAAGTCTTAAGTCTCGGGCAGGGAAACGAAAGACTGCAAGGGTCGGTAGTCTAGTCCGGTTATGACAGCTCCTTCACACGGAGCAGATCGGCAGTTCGAATCTGCCCCGACCCACTCCTTCAAAATAACAGTTCGAAAGGCGTTACTCACCCTTCTTCGACACCACCGGTTCGCACGGATGCGCCAGCGTCACGAGGTTGAACACGGCGGAGCGCCGCGCCGCGTGCCGTATTCGTTCGAGCGTGTCGTCGTACACGTTCTCGCCGCCGACGGCGATTTCGACGACGAGGTCGCCGAACTGGTCTCGCGGCGTCCCATCCTCGGTTTCGACCTCGGCCAAGTCGAGAGCGACGAACGGGTTCCACGGAATGTGCACCTTCGTTTCCAGTTCTTCGACGTCGATTCTCTCCGCTATCAGGCGAAGGGAGATGACGTGGTTGAGACACCCGCTGAGGGCTGCCAACGCGCTCTCGATGACCTCCGGGCGGTCGTCGGGGTCGACGAACCCCATCGCCGACTCGACTTCCTTGTGCGCACCCCAGAGGAACGAGTAGTCCCGGGTCTCTCGGTCGATTTCGTTGCCACCGAGCGCGTAGGGGCCGATCTTCGAGAGGGTGTGGAACGCGCGACCCTCCCAGTGACCCGTCGCGCTCAGTTCGAACTGGATGTCGTCCGGATTCTCCTTCGCGTACTCGACGAACTCGTCGAATTTCTTGCTGTCGACACCGTATCTGACCGCTTCCTGTTGTTCTACCGCCATCTGTTTTCACTCCCGCGACCGTCGAGAGGCGCGGAGAGGAGATATAAATTCCCCGTGGAATAAATTGAAACCAATGAAATCGTTCGGTCGGTCGATACGATTTCACGGTGGGTCGGCCTCGCGTGGCGTGAGCAAACTTTCATCGACTGCAATGCGCTCGTTTCCGCCGTCGGCTAGTCCTGTCCTCGTAGCGGCGGGGTCTCACCGGTCGGGGGTTGAATCGGAGTTCTCTCACGGTTCGGTCGACTGCGCCGGCGCGAAGGGTCGAGACTCCTCCCTGTACGATCCGTATATCTCCTCCGCCTGGACGAACGCGTCCGGGTTCTCGGTGTCGACGACGACCCGCAACAGGCCGGTATCTTGCGTGTATCCAGTGAGCGCGACGCGGCCGTCGAACAGCGTGAGTCCGCAGGGGAGCGCGTCGTACAGCAGGATGCGGAGGTTACCGCTTTCAGCGGCTTCCGTCGCCGCGGCGGGGTTCCACGCCGCCACGGCCTCGATGATCGGCGGCGGATAGATGATCTCCGTCTCCATCCCGTCGACGATGTTGCGGTGGAGCGTGTCGACGTTCGCCGATTTGAGGGTGGCCGTCCCGAACGCTCGCATCGTCTTCGCTCCCTCGATGAGTTCGTCGAAGCGACGAACCGCCCGGTACGGGTCTGCCTCGTCCGCGACCGTCACCGTCGCGTCGGTGAACATGTCGAGCGTGAAACCGAGCGACTCGGCGGGGAGCAGTTCCAGCACGTCGCGGAGTTTCTGCTCGGTTTCCATCCGGGTCAGGAGCTCCCCGAACCCCTCTAGCACGAACCGCCCCTGCGAGGTCAACTCGTACCGATAGCCGGAGCGGACGACCCACTTTCGCTCCTCGAAGTCGCTCAGGATGCGTCCCAGCGTCGCCGAGGACGCGCCCGTCGCCTCCTGCAGCGCGGGTCGGTCGCGCGTGGTATCGGAGAGCGCGTTGAGCACGTCGACACGGTGCTCCGAGCGGGCGAGGAACTCTACGTCGTGTATCGGCGAATACATGCTAAGAACACGCACGGACGCACCATAGCCTTTCACCGGATTCGAGACGGTTTCGAAACTGGCGATGCAGAACGCCGAAGTTGGAAAAATGCGAGACCGACTTACAGCAGGTCTTCGATGTTGTCCGCCACTTGCTTGGGCGTGTCGCCGACCGGGACGCCCGCGTCGTTCAGCGCGTCGATCTTCGACTCCGCGGTACCGGTTCCGCTGCCGGAGACGATGGCTCCGGCGTGACCCATGCGCTTGCCCGGCGGGGCGGTACGTCCGGCGATGAAGCCGGCGACGGGGGTGTCCATGTTCTCGGCGATGAACTTCGCTGCCTGCTCTTCGTCCTCGCCGCCGATCTCGCCGCACATGACGACCGCGTCGGTGTCGGGGTCGTCCTCGAACAGCGAGAGGGCGTCGATGAAGTCCGTGCCGATGATGGGGTCGCCGCCGATGCCGATGGCGGTCGTCTGGCCGAGTCCGCGCTCGGTCAGGTTGTCCACCACTTGGTAGGTGAGCGTCCCGGAGCGAGACACGAGACCGACGTTCCCGGCTTCGAAGATGTTGCCGGGCAGGATGCCGAGTTTCGCCTCGCCAGGCGTGATGATGCCGGGACAGTTCGGGCCGATGAGTCGCGTGTCGACCTCCGAGAGGCGCTTGTACACCTTCGACATGTCCTGCGTCGGAACGCCCTCGGTGATGGCGACCACGAGGTCGAGGTCGGTGTCGAGCGCCTCGAAGATGGCGTCCCCGGCGAACGCGGGCGGCACGAAGATGACCGACGCGTCGGCGTCCTCCGCCTCGACGGCTTCGTCCACGGTGTCGTAGACGGGCACGCCCCGCACTTCCTGCCCGCCTTTGCCGGGAACCGCGCCGGCCACGACGTTCGTTCCGTACTCCATCATCTGCTCGGTGTGGAAACTCCCCTCACCGCCCGTGATGCCTTGGACGACCACTCGCGTGTCGTCGTCGACGAGAATGCTCATTGTTCTACCTCCTGGGCGTTTTTGACGGCACGCTGTACCGCGTCTTCGAGTGTCGCTTCGACCTGCACGAGGTCGGTGTTCAGTATCTCCATCCCCTCCTCCGCGTTGGTGCCGGCGAGTCGGACGACGACCGGTTTCGGTATCTCGTCCAGGGATTCGAGAGCTTCGTTGATTCCCTTGGCGACCTCGTCGCCGCGGGTGATACCGCCGAAGATGTTAAAGACGACGGAATCGACGTTCTCGTCCGAGAAGACCATGTCCAGCGCGTTCGTCACGCGCTCCGCCTTCGCGCCGCCGCCGATGTCGAGGAAGTTGGCGGGACTGCCGCCGTAGTAGTCAACGAGGTCGAGCGTCGTCATGACGAGCCCGGCTCCGTTGCCGATGATGCCGACGTTCCCTTCGAGTCGGACGTAATCGAAGCCGTAGCCGTTGGCTTTCGCCTCCAGTTCATCCTCGGCGGCCTCGTCCTCCATCTCGGCGAGGTCGGGATGGCGGAAGAGCGCGTCGCCGTCGATGTTGAGAACCGCGTCTGCGGCGATCACTTCGTCGTCCGCCGTGACCATCAGCGGGTTGATCTCGGCGTCGCTGGCGTCCTTGTCGTCCCAGAGGTCGTAGAGCGTCGTGAGGACGCTCGCCACTTCCAACGCGACTTCGCGGTCTATTCCCGCGTCGTAGACCGCTTTCCGGGCCTGATAAGGGTGCATTCCGAACGCCGGGTCGATGTGCTCGCGCGCGATGGCGTCGGGGTCTTCCTCGGCGACTTCCTCAATGTTCACACCACCCTTCGAGGAGACCATGGCGACGGGCTTGCCCTCGCCGCGATCCATCGTCACGCCGACGTAGAGTTCGTCGGTGAAGTCGACGGCCTCTTCGACCAACAGTTTCTCGACGGTGTATCCCTTGAGATCCATTCCGAGGATGGACTCGGCGGCGTCTTCGGCTTCCTCGCGGGTTTCGGCGAGTTTAATGCCACCGGCCTTACCGCGGCCGCCGACGTGTACCTGCGCTTTCACCGCGACGGGATAGCCGATGTTCTCCGCCGCTTCGACGGCCTCGTCGACGCTCTCTGCGAGCGCCGCGTCGGGCGTCGGAATCCCCGCGTCGGAGAACACCTCCTTCGCCTGGTACTCGTGTAGCCTCATGCACTCGAAAGGGGGTTACCGCGCCGCTTAAATCCCGCCGGTTCACCCTCGGAGAAGCACGCGCCACGTGTCGGCGATCAAACCGTCCACGCCCGCGGTCGCCAATCTTTCCGCCTCCGCCCGCGTTTCGATTGTCCAGACGTTCACGTCCAATCCGACCTCGTGCGCTCGCGTCACGAAATCGGCGTCGCAGATGTCCGCCCGCGGGTGGACGGACTCGCATTCGAGGCCGAGCGCAGTGTCGATGCAGTTCGGGCCGCGTCGGCTGATGCACCCGAGCGACGCCGCGGTCTCGCGCTCTCGGAGTTCGCGGAGCACCCGTCCTTCGAACGACGAGAACAGCACCTCGTTTTCGACGCCTTCGACCGCGGCCAGCACTTGCTCGGTCATCCCGCCGTGTTTCAGTTCGACGTTTACGCCCACCTCGTCGGGAATCGCGTCGAGGGCGGTGTCAAGCCCAGGAATCCTCTCGCCGGAGTCGAGCACCGCCAACTCGCGGAGTTCCGACCACGGCGTATCCTCGACAAGCCCATGGGCGTCCGTCAATCGGGAGAGCTCCGCGTCGTGAAAGACGACGAGTTCGCCGGACTCGGAGCGCCGAACGTCCAACTCTATCACGTCCGCGCGCTCCGCCGCGCTCTCGAACGCGAATAACGTGTTCTCGGGGTACTCGTCGGCGAAGCCTCGGTGGGCGACGAGCGCGGGAACGTCGGATCGGGACATATCGCAACTGCGGTTCCTGCGGACTTATTTGCTCGCCCGTCCATTCCCCGTCCATGCGCGCAGTACGATTCCACGAACACGGCGGGCCGGAGGTACTACGGGTGGACGATATCGACCGACCTGACCTGAACGACGACGAACTACTCGTGTCGGTTCGCACCACCGCGGTCAACCCGGTGGACACCTACTTCCGCGAAGGGTCGTACCGACCCGGCGACCTACCGTGGATTCCGGGCTCCGACTTCGCCGGAGTGGTCGAAGCGGTCGGCGTCGACGTCGAGGAGTTCGCGGAGGGTGACCGGGTGTTCGGCACCGGTCTCGGCAACGACCGACCGGGCACCTGCGCGGAGTATGTCGCGACGCCGACCGACCGCGTGGCCCACCTCCCCGAAGGCGTCGGCTTCGACGAAGGCGCGGCGGTCGCGCTCGTCGGGGTCACGGCGTGGCGGGCGCTCGTCGACCACGCCGGACTCGAACCCGCCGAAAGCTGCCTCGTTCACGGCGGAAGCGGCGGCGTCGGCCACGTTGCAGTCCAGTTGGCGGCGGCGACCGGCGCGCGCGTGACGACCACCGCGAGCGGGCAGTACCACGACCGACTCGACGCTCTCGGCACGCGAACCGTCCTCGATTACGCACGCGACGACCTCGCAGACGCGGTGCGCGAGGCGGGCGAACCGAACGTCATCCTCGACCACCGACTTGACGACTACCTCCAGTTCGACGCGGATGTGGCCGCGCAGGGTGCTCGCGTGGTCGGCATCGGCAACGAGGACGTGGAGGCAGGTTTCGAAAACGTCCCCGCCGCGCGCTCGAAGGAACTCACCGTGACGCTGATGAGCATGTTCAACACGCCGGACATCTCGGCGGTGTTGGCCCGGTTGGCCCGACTGGTGGCCGACGGGAAGATAGTCCCCGAAATCGCGCAGGTCTACTCGCTGGACGAGGTCGATGCGGCGCAGCGAGACGTGATCGAGGAGAGTTTCCTCGGAAAGTTGGTCGTGGAACCGTAAGAGGGAGAAGTGACAGGAGGGTCACGAGATTCGAACCGCATCCGATTTTATGATGCTCGAACCCGTCATCCAATCCATGAACGTGCGTTTCGACTTCAGCGACGACGTGGTTATCGTCACGGGCGCGAGCGGAGCGCTCGGAAGCGCGGTCTGCGCCGCCTTCGACGACGCGGGGGCGACGGTCTGTGCGACAGACGTGGTCGAACCGAGCGACGAGGACGCCCTGCTCGACGGCGACCGGGTGGATTTCTACCGAGGCGACTTTACGGACGAATCCGAGGTCGAATCGGTCGTCTCGGAGGTCGTCGCCGACCAAGGCGGCATCGACTGCCTCGCCAACATCGCGGGGATGTGGAAGGGCGGGTCGCCCATCGACGAGACCGACGTGGAGACGTTCGACCTGCTCTTCGACGTGAATCTGAAGACGGCATTCCTCGCGTCGAAACACGCCATCCCGCACCTCCGCGACCGCGAGGGCGCTATCGTCAGCGTCAGCGCGCGCTCGTCGCTCGAAGGCGGCGAAGGCGACGGCCCCTACCGCGCCTCGAAGGCGGGCGTCCGCCTGCTCACCGAGACCATCGCCGAGGAGAACGCGGGCGTCGTGCGGGCGAACGCCGTCATGCCGAGCGTCATCGACACGCCGGCGAACCGGGAGATGATGCCCGACGCGAACCACGATTCATGGGTCGCCCCGGAGGACATCGCGGAAGTCGTGCTGTTCCTCTGTAGCGACGCCGCCAGCGTGACAAGCGGGGCGGCGGTGCCGGTGTACGGTGAGGCGTGATTTCCGGCAAAAAATGGCCGCTACCAGTAGAGTAGTCCCGCGGAATCTGTCTTCGATTACTCATTCTTCCGCATACACTATTCCGGATTTACCATCGTCAGTCGCCGAATCGCAAATTTTCCGACTAGAATTGTAAATCAATATAAAGTAATTCGCCCGGTTAATATACATCGCACCGTTTATAACTGATTATTAAGAATGGCACGCATACGCATGTCACAACGAGAGACGTGGACATCCCGATTAGGATTCATCCTGGCCGCGGTAGGTAGCGCAGTCGGTTTGGGCAACATCTGGCGGTTCCCGTATATGGCGGGCGAGAACGGCGGTGCTGCGTTCCTCGTCGTCTACCTGATCGCGGCGGTCGTGATCGGGCTTCCGGCGATGCTCGTCGAGTTCGTCGTCGGGCGCCAAACCAAGAAGAACATCGTTGACGCGTTCCGAAACCTCGGCGGGCCGGTCGCCGGAATCATCGGAGTACTCGGTGTATTCACCGGATTCTGGATCTTGTCGTACTACAGCGTCGTCGGCGGTTGGGTCATCCAGTACATCATCGGAAGCTTGAGCGGGGCGTACTTCGGCGGTTCGGAAGCCTACTTCGGCCAAATCGCCGCAGGAAACGGCGCGATACTCTTCCACGGTCTCTTCATGCTCTTGACCGTCGGAATCGTCGCGCTCGGCGTCGAGAAGGGTATCGAAGTCGGAACCAAGGTCATGGTTCCGTCCATCGCCATACTCATGCTCGGACTGGCCGCGTGGGCGTTCACCCTCGACGGCGCTGCTGCAGGCTACGATTACTTCCTCAGTCCGGACTTCAGCGTCATCGCGAACAACTATCAAACGATCATCCCGGACGCGGTCGGACAAGCGCTGTTCTCGCTCTCGCTCGGGATGGGTGCGATGATTACGTACGCCTCCTACCTCGACGGCGACGATAATCTCCTGAGCGACGGTTTCAGTATCGTCGTACTGAACACTTTCATCGGCGTTCTCGCCGGATTCGTCGTCTTCCCGCTCCTGTTCGCGCAGAACGTCGAACCGGGCAAAGCAGGTGCCAGTGCCATCTTCGTTTCACTCGCACAGGCGTTCGCGAAGCTACCGGCGGGCAGGATAATCGGGTTCGTCTTCTTCCTGGTGCTCCTCATCGCGGCGCTCTCGTCGGCCATCAGCCTCCTCGAAGTCGTCGTCTCGTACTTCGTCGATAACTTCGACGTGAGTCGACCGGTTCTTACGGTCGGTGTCGGCGTCCTCGTGTTCCTTCTCGGAATTCCGTCCGCCCTCAACACCGACACGCTCACCCTGTTCGACAACGTCGCGTCCCTCATCCTGCTCCCGCTCGGCGTCGTGCTCACCGTCATCTTCGTCGGCTGGGTGTACGGACGGAGCGCTGTCAGCGAACTCCGACGCGGTCTCAGCAGTACGACCAACATCGGCCCCGTCTGGCTCTGGCACGTCCGCGTAATCGTGTTCGTCGCCGTCGTTGGAACGCTCGTGTTGAGCCTCATGGAGTTCTTCTAGCGATCGACGGAAAGCACCTCGACCTTCGTTTTCGGCCGCATCGTGGCGAGTTCCTTTGCCGTCGTTCGACTCGGCCGAAAACCCGCGACCGGTTCGCTTTTCCACAAAACGATTCGTACCGTACTGCGTGATACCCCGTCGATAGGAACTAAAGCGGTTTGACGGTTCCAATCTCGAAATCCTCATAACCGTGCGGCGGGCGAGTGCATAGCAATGGCACGCGAATCTTGGACGAGTCGACTGGGTTTCATCCTCGCGGCGGTCGGAAGCGCAGTCGGACTCGGCAACGTGTGGCGCTTCCCGTGGATGACCGCGGAGTACGGCGGGAGCGCCTTCCTCGTCGTCTACCTCTGTATCGTTTTGCTCGTCGGCGTCCCCGGACTGCTCGCCGAGTTCGTCATCGGTCGGCGCTCGAAGCGGAACCCCGCGGGCGCGCTCGCCCGCCTCGCACCGGGCACCAAATCGTGGGGGTTCGTCGGCCTGTTCGGGGTCGTGACCGCGCTGGTCTTGCTCTCCTTCTACAGCGTCGTCGGCGGGTGGATTCTCCGCTACTTCGCCGCGAGCTTCACCGGGTCGTACTTCAGTCAATCCGGCGCGTACTTCGAAACCATCAGTTTCGGCTGGCAGGCCGCGGCCTTCCACGTCGGCTTTCTCGCCCTGACCGCTGCCATCGTCCTCGGCGGGATTCGGGGCGGCATCGAGGCGGCGACGAAGGCGATGATGCCCCTCATCGTCGTCCTGCTCGCGGTGCTCGCAGGGTGGGCTATCTCGCAACCCGGCGCGGGCGAGGGGCTGTCGTTCTACCTCAATTTCGACCCCGCACCCATCGAAGAGAACCCCGTCGGCATGCTTCGGGCCGCCGCCGGACAGGCCCTGTTCACGCTCTCGCTCGGCGTCGGGACGATGATAACCTACGCCTCGTATCTCGGCGAGGACAACAGTCTCGCGTTCGACGGAAGCGTCATCGCCATTCTCAACACGGGAATCGGCGTCCTCGCCGGCTTCGTCGTCTTCCCGCTCCTGTTCGCCTTGCAGGGGGGTCTCACGAACGTCACTGCGGGCGGCGAAGCGGGTGCTATCTTCATCGGCGTGGCGGGCGCGTTCCAGCAGGTTCCCTTCGGGCGAGCGGTTGCTGTCGCGTTCTTCGGCGCGATTCTGTTCGCCGCCCTGTCGAGTTCCATCAGCATGCTCGAAATCCCCGTCGCGTATCTCGTGGACGAACACGACGTTTCGCGCCGAAGCGCGACCGTCGGACTCGCCGCGCTCGTCCTCGTCACGGGGTCGATCTGCGCGTTCGACCCGCGGCTGTTCGACTTCGTCGCCGGAACGCTCATGGACTTAATGCTCACCGCCGGACTCGCGGGGTTCCTCGTCTTCACCGGCTGGATTCTGGGGACGGACGCGCTGGCGGAGTACGATTCGGGGGCGGGCGGACTCGCTCGGTCGCTCGGAGCGCCGTGGCTTTGGAGCGTGCGAACCATCCTCCCGTTCTTCCTGCTCGCCACCTTGGCCCTGAACCTCTACTCGCTGTTGTAGTACGGAACGCTTTTCCGGTCCGTCGTCCTGCAAACGCGCAATGAGTCTTCGGAGGGTTCGGCCGTGACGATGGACGAACGCATAGACGAACTGCGCGAGAAACGCCGCGAAGCCGAGAAAGGCGGCGGCGAAAAGCGAATCGAGAAACAGCACGAGAAGGGGAAGATGACGGCGCGCGAGCGCATCGACTACTTCCTCGACGATGACACCTTCAACGAGTTCGACCAACTGCGCACCCACCGAAGCCACAACTTCGGGATGGAAGAACAGCAGGTCTACGGCGACGGCGTGGTGACGGGCTACGGCGAAGTGAACGGACGCAAGGTGTTCGTCTTCGCCCACGACTTCACAGTCTTCGGCGGCTCGCTCGGCGAGGTGTTCGCCGAGAAAGTGACCAAGGTGATGGACAAAGCGATGGAAGTCGGCGCGCCCGTCATCGGGTTGAACGACTCGGCGGGGGCGCGGATTCAAGAGGGGGTCGCCTCGCTCGCGGGCTACGCCGACATCTTCCACCGCAACCAGCAGGCTTCCGGCGTCATTCCCCAGATATCCGCCATCATGGGGCCGTGCGCCGGCGGAGCGGTCTACTCGCCAGCCATCACGGACTTCATCTTCATGGTGAAGGATACGAGCCACATGTTCATCACCGGCCCGGACGTCATCGAGACGGTGACGGGTGAGGAGGTCACCTTCGAGGAACTCGGCGGCGCGACGGCCCACACCGCGGAGAGCGGGGTCGCGCACTTCGCGGAGGACAGCGAGGAGGAAGCGCTGGACGACATCCGCCGACTGCTCTCGTACCTCCCGCAGAACAACGTCGAAGACCCGCCCCGCGTGGAACCGTGGGACGACCCGGAGCGTAGGGACGAGGAACTCGAATCGGTCGTCCCCGACCAGCCGCGGAAACCCTACGACATGACGCGCGTCGTCTCCGGCGTCGTCGACGAGGACTCCTTCTTCGAGGTACAGGAGGGCTACGCCAAGAATATCGTCGTCGGCTTCGCTCGTCTCGACGGACGCTCCGTCGGTATCGTGGCGAACCAGCCCCGCGTCAACGCCGGGACGCTCGACATCGAGTCCAGCGAGAAAGGGTCACGATTTGTCCGGTTCTGCGATTCGTTCAACATCCCGATTCTGACGTTCGTGGACGTCCCCGGCTTCATGCCCGGCACCGACCAGGAGCACGGCGGTATCATCCGCCACGGCGCGAAACTGCTCTACGCTTTCTCGGAGGCGACGGTTCCGCTCCTGACGGTCATCACCCGGAAAGCCTACGGCGGAGCCTACGACGTGATGGCGTCGAAGCACATCGGCGCGGACGTGAACTACGCATGGCCCACGTCGGAAATCGCGGTGATGGGACCGCAGGGTGCGGTGAACGTCCTCTACAGCTCCGAATTGGACGAGGCGAGCGACCCCGAAGCGCGACGGGACGAACTCATCGACGAGTACCGCGAGCAGTTCGCCAACCCCTATACCGCCGCCGACAGGGGCTTCGTGGACGACGTCATCGAGCCGAAAGACACCCGACCGCGCCTCATCGACGACCTCGAGATGCTCGTGACGAAACGAACCGACCAACCCGAGAAGAAGCATGGCAATATCCCGCTCTGAGGGGTTCGCGGACGTGAACCTCGACATCCCGCCGGACGCCACCGACGAGGAGGCCGCCGCGATAGCCGCCGCGATCAGCGCCCACCTTCGCACGCAGGAAGCCGCGGCGGAAGACGAGGAATCCGATTGGGAGGGCGACCGCTGGCAGTTCGCCGGAAAGATATCGCAGTTGCAGAACCGTGACGTTCGCGTGCCACACGACGCGCCGACCGACCCGTGGACCGCGGCAGGGCGGACGACGCGGTTCTGAGCCGAAACCGACTCGTTTTCGCTACGCCCGACAGACCGCCAGCATGTGCTCCGACCAGTCCACCGCGGCGCGGTCCTCGCGAAGCATTCGGACGACTTTGCGCACGCTTTCGACGGCTTCCTCGTCGGCCTCCCCCAACTCCAGTTTCATCCGAGACGCGACGCCTTCCAATCCGACCAGTCGCTCCACCTCGAAGCCGGCCGCCTGCAACTCGCGTTCGAACCCGTCGGCGCGGAAGAAGTGACACTCCGCCCAGCCCTCCCCGTCGCTGCGTTCGGCGACGAGCTCGGCGGTGTAGTCGCCGGTCTCCGCGAGGGGGACGAGCAGGCCGTGGCCGGCGTCGGCGTTGAACTTGATGGTATCCTGGAGCGCGGCGAGGAGGCCGATGACCGAGACGAAGACGGGCGCGTCGGGTGCGGCGACCCGCCGGAGTTCGCGCATCGCGCGGTGACGCTCGGCGTCATCCACGACGTGTGAGAGGGGGCCGCCGAGACAGCAGACAGCATCGAAGGCGTCGCTCTCGAACCGCAGGTCGCGCACGTCCCCCGTTTCGGCGGAGATTTCGGCGTCGAGACCGCGCTCGGCGGCATTCTTCTGGGCGAGTTCGACCTGCTTGGGAGAGAGGTCGACGAGCGTCACGTCGTAGCCGCGTTCGGCGAGCCAGATCGAGTAGCGGCCCGCCGCGCCGCCCGCGTCAAGGACGCGGCCCGACTCGGGGAGGTGGCGGTCGAGGTACGCGACGGTGTTCTCGAACTCCATCTGGGTCACGGGGTCGCGGTCGAGGCGCTCCCATTCGCCCTCGGCGAACTCGTCGTAGTAGCTCCGAGGGGCCATGTCGCTCATCGTCGAACCTCCGCGGCGGCCGCTTCGCTCGTGCTTCCGGCGGTCGGTCGACTGGCGGTGAATCGGTCGATGGAGATTCGGCCGGCGGTACGTCGGCTGAACTGCGTGAGTGCTTGCATCTGTGACTGATATCGAAATCGTTCGGCGGGCGGTGCGCGGGCCGCCGGGTTTCACCCCGACGCCGCGTCAGCGGCCGAATCGAGGCTCCACCCGACGAATAGCAGTTGCTGGCCCGTGATTGCCGCCAGCGTAGGGTGGAGCGACGTGTTTCACGACCGAAGTGTCACTCCAGCGGGTTATAAAGATTCGGTCTGGAACGAACCGCCGAACGGTTCTGGAGAAGTGACTCGTCGCGGTGTCCTCGAACGATTTCGACCGGAGCGCCGCGGAAGGACAAGAGTAACCTGCCCGCGCTACGTCCCCTCGCGCATGACCGACAGCGACGATTTCAGGTTCGAAACGCGCTCCATCCACGCCGGACAGGAACCCGACGAGGAGACGGGGGCGCTGATGACGCCCATCTACGCCAACTCGACTTACGTGCAGGACGCCCCGGGTGACCACCGCGGGTACGAGTACTCGCGGACGGGTAACCCGACGCGCACCGACCTCGAAGCCAACCTCGCTAGCCTCGAAGGCGGCGAGTTCGGGCGCGCCTTCTCCAGCGGAATGGGGTCGATAAACACCGTCCTGAACCTGCTCGACGCCGGCGACCACGTCGTCACGAGCGAGGACGTGTACGGCGGCACCCACCGAATCTTCACGCAGGTGTACGCCGACTACGACGTGGAGTTCTCCTTCGTGGACATGACTAACCCCGATGAGGTGGCGGCGGCGGTTCGAGACGAGACGAAACTCCTGTGGGTCGAAACGCCGACGAACCCTCTGCTCAACGTCGTTGACATCGCGGCGATGGCCGACATCGCGGCGGACGCAGACGCCCTCTGTGCGGTGGACAACACCTTCGCAACGCCGTATCTCCAGCGACCCCTCGACCTCGGTGCCGACATCGTCTCGCACTCGCTGACGAAGTACCTCGGCGGCCACTCCGACGTGGTCGGCGGCGCGCTCGTCACGGACGACCCAGAGTTGGACGAACAGCTCGGCTTCTACCAGAACAGCGTCGGCGCGACGCCCGGCCCGCACGACTGCTTCCTCGTCCTGCGCGGGACGAAGACCCTCGGCGTCCGAATGGACAGACACTGCGATAACGCCCGAACTATCGCCCGGTGGTTGGACGACCACGAAGCGGTCGAGACCGTGTACTACCCGGGTCTCGACTCCCATCCGGGTCACGAACTCGCCGCCGAGCAGATGGACGATTTCGGCGGCATGGTGAGCTTCGAACTCGACGCCTCGCTCGAAGAGGCCGCGGAGGTAGTCGCGGAGACGGAGGTATTCACCCTCGCGGAGAGCCTCGGCGGGGTCGAATCGCTCATCGAACAGCCTGCGACGATGACCCACGCCGCGATTCCCCGAGAAGAGCGCCTCGCGGCGGGGCTCTCCGACGGCCTCATCCGCGCCAGCGTCGGCATCGAACACGTCGACGACTTGAAAGCAGACCTCCAGCAAGCGTTCGAGGCGGTACTGGGCTGAGGACGCCGAACCGAACGGAGAACTGCGAACGTCCGGCCGGAACGCCCGGCCGAAGTTACACGGAGTTGGCCGCCGTAACCCAACTCATGGAACTCGACCGACACGTATACTCGTTCCCGATCACGTTCGACCGCGGCGACCGCCGAGTGACCGTCCACCCCTCCGGCGTCGAAACCGACGACGGACTCGTCCTCCTCGACGCCGGCTTTCCGGGCCAGACGGACGACTTGGCGTCGGCGCTCGCCGAAGACGGATTCGACCTCGACGACGTGGAGACGCTCTTCCTGACCCACCAAGACGGCGACCACGCGGGCGGCGCGCACGAACTGGTCGAGCGAACCGACGCGACCGTCGTAGCACACCCCCGAGACGCGCTGGCCATCGAAGGGGACGAAGATCCCATCAAATCGTCGGGCGACCGCTATCCGCCGGTTTCGGTGGACGTGCAGGTGGTCGAAGGCGTCGTGTTCCGAACCGAGGCCGGCCCGATGCGGGTCGTCGAAACACCGGGTCACACGCCCGGACACGTCTCGCTGGTTCTCCCCGACGCCGACCTACTCATCGCGGGCGACGCCCTGACCGCCGACGAAGACGGTCTCGCAGGGCCGAACGAGCGGTTCACACCCGAGATGGACGAGGCGGTCGACTCAGTCGGCAAACTGGCAGAGTTCGACGTGAGTCGAACGCTCTGCTATCACGGCGGCTACGTCGACGAGGGGAGCGACCGAATAGCGGCGATTCGGAGATCGCTCCGAGCGTAGCCGACGAAACGTGGGCGGAGTATCGCCACCGATTTCGGCTATCCCCGCTTTTCACGCCCGTCATCTCCTCGATTCGGAGTTCCCATCCTTGGATGTCCCGCATAGGGTCTACCTCGGAGAACAGTCTCGGATACTAAGCGTTGTCCCCGACCTTGTCCCGTAACATCCCCAGTCCTCGTCGTCTATCTCGTAGAGCGACCCGGCTACGATAGCACCCTCCCGCTCGTGTTTCGACCGCACGTCGTAGGTCGTCAAACTCGTCCGTCCCCTCGTCGCTCAGTCGAGCTCCTTGTAACTCGCCGTGTACGTCTGCTGGCATCGAATCGCCGAGTCCGCGTACAATGGCATCCATGATAAGCACACCTCCGGCATCGAACCGACGCCATCGGGTACTCGTGGGCACACCGTTCGCGGGCGCGAGAAAACCGCGCGACCGAAAAAGACGGAACTAAATCCGACCGACGTTCTGCACTTCGACGCTCTCGACGCCGTCGACGGTCGAGAACGATTCCTCGACCGCTTCCGTACCGCCCGCGTCGTCGGGGACGATGACGGTCGGCAGGAGCGCGACGAGACCGAACGCGACGTCGTCACGCTCGAAGCCGTTGATCTTCGCACCCTCAGGGAGCGAGTCTTCGAGTTTCTCTTGAAGATCGTCCAGATCGATCTCGGGGCTCTGCGGCATCACTTTGACTTTGGCTGCGACTTTTCCCATTGTTACGGTCCGAGGAACCCACAGTCGGGGCACTCGTAGAGGTTGCTCTGTTTGCGGCACTTCGCACAGCGGTAGATGGTCTGCCCACAGTCGGGGCACTTGAACGACGCGGCGTTCGTGCCGGAGATGTTTATCCCGCACGAGACGCATTTTCGCGCCTGCTTCTGGGTCTGACTCATACCGTATCGTTTCCCCGCGCGACTTTTAACGCTTCCCTTTCCGGGTTCGGAAAACGAGACGCGACGTTAGAACGCGCCCGTCTCGACGGAGGTGTCCGCGTGGAGGCTGTCCTTGAGCGCGTCGTGAACCTTACAGAGTTCGAACGCGCGCTCGATGACCTGCTGCGCCGTCTCGTCGTCCGTGTCGGCTTCCCATCGGATGTCGAACGCGACCGACTGGAGCTTTCCGTCGTCGTTCGTCTCGCCGTTCACGTCGATCTCTATCTTGCCGAGGTCGCCCGCGCCTCGCTGTTCCCCGCCGACGCGCAGCGCGGGGACGTAGCAGGAGCCGTAGGCCGCCAACAGCGATTCGATGGTGTCCGGGGCGTCCTCGCCCGTCGCGTCGATGCTGACGGAGAACTCGCGGACGTCGTTCTCCATGCTGTAGCCTTCTTCGGACGTAGTGGTGACTTCTGGCATTGCGTTTCGACTGTCTCCCGCGACGCTCCTAAGTATTGTTCTTCCGGTCGCGCTTGACGGAGAGAAAGGGGTAATCGGATGGGTTGCACCACCTGTTTCGGCGAGCCATTCGGAGAGGACGGTCGTTCATTCAGACGGGTTTTTGGGTCGCTTAGGGGAAAGTAGTCGCTTACTCAAACGAGTTGCTAGGTGTCGCTAGGGCCCATGAGTGAAGCCCTCGTTCGCTTCGCTCACTCGCCCTTCATCCACCAGGAACCGCATCCGCACCGCGACAGCCACGACCTCCCCAACCGACTCCTTCGCTCCTTTTGGTCGCTCAGTCGTCCACCGTCGGAAACGAGCGCCGACGGGTCGTTCGCTCACTGCGTTCACGTAAATCTTGCGCGAGTCGCTCACTACCTCGCTCCCGTGCGCCACCTATCAGGGCAATCGGCTACCGAGTGCATCAGTCACGAAATTCTGCCATCCCATGCTTTTCCCTGGCGGACGAAGGGCGTCTGAGGGCTTCGCGTACACTAGCGATACGTACTGCCGATCCGCTAACCAACTCATCCGAATGAACAAGCAACTCGTTAGAATCACACACAAACACTACGAATAAACTGAAACTCGTCGCTTCGAACGCCACGAAAAATGTATTCCGTCGAAGTCGAACTTAGTACGACTGAGCGTCCGTCAGGTCGAAGGTCTCGCCGCCGTCCAGAACGCGAACCTCGGCGTCGCTTCCGGTCGCTTCAACCTCTCGAACGAAGTCGTCGGTGTCCTGCTCGATGGGTGGGAACGTGTCGTAGTGCATCGGGAGCGCGAAATCGACGTCCAGCCAGTCCACCGCGATGGCGGCCTGCCACGGTCCCATCGTGAAGTGGTCGCCGATGGGAACCGCCGCGGCGTCGGGTTCGAGGTACGGCCCGATGACCTCGCGCATCTCGGTCATCAGAGCGGTGTCGCCCGCGTGGTAGAACGTCTCGCTCTCCTCGTCCGACACCTGCGTCGGCTTCGTGTCGCTGACTACGTAGCCCGCTGGCATCCCGCCGGAGGCTCCGTATCCGGTGTCGAGGCCGTTGGAGTGGTCGGCGCGAACCATCGTGACGAAGGCGTCGCCGGCCTCGAAGGTGCCGCCGATGTTCATCCCGGTACCGTCTTCGACGCCGTACTCGTCAGTAATGTATCCGATTACCTCCGGGGTTGCGACGAAGTGAGCGCCCCGGTATCGATCCACGTCGGCGATGTGATCCGCGTGTCCGTGCGTGAGGAGCACGTAATCCGGGTCTAACTCCTCCGGGTCGGTGTCCGTCTTCGGGTTGTCGAAGAACGGGTCGATGAGGAGTTCGGTGTCGTCGACGACGACGTGCCACGTCGAGTGTCCGTACCAAGTAAGTTCCATGGTGCGGTCGTAGGTAGTGCGTAATCGTCCTTAAAGGATGTTGGCGGTCGCGGGCGACGGTGACTGACGTGTGTTACCGGAGACCGAACGATTTTGGCGCACGACTGCGACCACTCGATATGAAACGCATCCGATTCCGCGACCCGGCCGGTTCGGTCAGAACCGGCGAATGGATCGACGGCGACCTCCGATTCGCCGACGACAGCTACGACCCCGATGAGGTCGACGTTCTCGCGCCGAGCGACCCCACGAAGATCGTCTGCGTCGGCCTGAACTACGCCGACCACGCGGCGGAGCGAAACAAGGACGTACCCGACCGTCCGCTCCTGTTCCTCAAACCACCGAACGCGGTCGCGTCCCACGGCAGTACCGTCACGCTCCCCGCCGCAAAGGAGCGCATCGACCACGAGGCCGAGCTGGGCGTCGTCGTCGGCGAGCAGTGTCGGCACGTCGCGGAAGAAGACGCGATGGACGTGGTCGCGGGGTTCACGTGCGCGAACGACGTCTCGAACCGCGACGACCAAGACCGCGAGCAGAACTGGGTGCGAGGCAAGGCGTTCGACAACTCCTGTCCCCTCGGCCCGGTCGTGGCGACCCCCGACGAGGTGCCCGACGATGCCGCGGTTCGCCTGCGCGTGAACGGCGAACTCCGACAGGAGTCCTCGCGCGATCAGTTTATCTTCTCCGTGCCGGAACTCGTCGCGGAGATAACGACCTACCTCACGCTCGAATCCGGCGACGTGATCATCACCGGAACGCCCGCGGGGGTCGCGCCGCTCGAAGACGGCGACCGCGTCGAAGTCGAGATTGAGGGAATCGGCACGCTCTCGCACGACGTTCGGATTCCGTGAGTCGGCGAAGTTAACTTGGATTTCGCACCCGAAACTGCTCTACTCGGCACCGGTATCGACTGATAACCGTCTCATCCCGACGTGCAACCAAACTGGAAGGGCGACCGTAACTGCCGTGTAGCCGAGCCAGATAGCGTCGCTCGCGTCGACGCGGAGTTCCGCCACTGCGAGGCGAAGTGTGATCGGCGCGAGTACGAAAAGCCGCGTTCCGAACCATCTTCCGAGCCTAGCATCGTCACGGTTCTCCGCGCTCCCGTCGTATCCTGCGATGAGCGAGGTTTAACCTCGGTAGATGAGGCCAGCGAGGATGCCGAGAAAGCCAGCGACGAGGAACAAAATCACTGCAGCATCGACACTCATTCCTCGACGATTGCGTCGGTTGTGGAATAAGTATCCCCTTCGATTCACAGCGCGAGACCGAGAAAATCGCCCGTTATCCGCCGATTACAGCGCGTCCCACGCTTTGACCGCGCGGTTCCACGAACCCACGTCGGCAATCCAGCGCGCGGCGATCATCTTCTTCAGGAACTTCGCCGGGTGGGAGTTGAAGGTGCTGACCGGGAATTCGACGCCGGCCGTCTTGACGCCGTGAGCGACCGCGTCGTCGCCGATGGAGATGACCGTTCCCTTGTCGTCGTACGTCCACGTGGCGAGCGGTTGGCCGCGGATGGAGCGGGCGATGTTCTCGCCGACGACCTCGGCGGCCTGCCACGCGGCCTGCGCGGTCGGCGGCGCGGGGTTCTCGTCTTGATCGACGATGGCGCAGTCGCCGATGGCGAACACGCGCTCGTCGCTGGTCTGGAAGTTCGCCTCGGTGGTGACGCGGTTGTGCTGGTTGTCGAGGTCGCAGTCGTCCATCGCGTCCCTGCCGGTGACGCCGCCGGTCCAGACGAACACGTCGTACTCGAGCGGTTCGCCCTCGTCGAACTGAATCTCGTCCTCGGTCGCCTCCGTGATGGGGTCGCCGGTCAGGACGTTGATGTCCTTTTCGAGGAGGTACTTCTTCACAGTCCCTTGCAGTTCGGGGTCTTGCCCGGGCATGATCTCGTCCAGCGCCTCCACGAGGTAGATGTCGATGGGCGCGCGGTGTTTGTCGCGGTACTCGGCGATCTCGCCCGCGCTCTGGATACCCGACAGCCCCGCTCCGCCGACGACGACCTTCGCGGGGTCGTTGCGCGACGCGGTCTTCGCGGCCTCCTTGACCGCGTCGTGGATTTCGAGCGCGTCGTCCAGTCCCTTCAGCGTCAGCGAGTTCTCCGCCATGCCCGGGATGCCGTAGTAGGCCGTCTTGCTTCCGAGGGCGACGAGGAGATAGTCGTAGTCGATGTCGTCGCCACTTTCGAGTTCGACCGACCTATCGTCGGTATCGACGCCCGTGACGGTGTCCTGAACGAATCGCGTGCTCGGCGATTTGATATCGTGAATCGGGAGCGTTATCTTGTCCTTGACGCGAGGGTCGCGGATGACCCGGTGGGATTCGTGCAGCACGAGGTGGTAATCGGTGTCCGACACCCACGTGATGTCGGCGTTGTCCAGTTCCCCTTCGAGTTGCTGTATCGCGCCAGCACCAGCGTATCCAGCACCGAGCACGACGACCTTCGTAGCCATGTGCGAACCTCGGGAGTCATCCGATACAAAGGCTTTGAAACCCGAAGCAGAATGTGAGTTATTCACTCTCTCGGTGTCACGTGACCGGTAGGCTGCAAGCTTTAAAGGTAATCGCGCGCAACTCTCTCGCACTTATGGACGAGCAGGAACTTCGGAAGGAAGCGCACGACCTCGACGTGACCGTCTGGGTCGGCAAGAGCGGACTCTCCGCCGTCACGGACGAACTGAAGAATCAACTACAGAACGAGAAGCTCGTGAAGGTGAAGTTCCTCCGGGCGGCCCGCGGCGGCACCTCGACCGATGAACTCGCCGACGAACTCGCCGACGAGGCGAACGCCGAACTCATCGAAACGCGGGGGAACACGGCGGTGTACCATTGATGCAAGGCGGTAGCAGTGGTCAGGGGGCGAACACGGTTATCGAGAAATTACTGTTCGACCTTGGTCTTAGCTCGGGAGTCGCAGAGTTTGCGGCACAAACTATCGTCTTCATCGTTTCGTTACTCGCTATCTATCTCATCGGGCGCGCCGTCGTCATTCCGCTCGCCAAGAGCCTGATGGACAGGCGCGGCTACGACGAGAGCGTCAAAAATCCGCTCACTAAAATCACCCACTTCGTCGTTCTGTTCGCGGCCGTTACGATTGCATTCGGGTTGGCCGGATTAGGCGACTTCCTCACCGCCCTCGCCACCGTCGCCGCCGCCGCGACGCTCGCAATCGGCTTCGCCCTGCAGGACATCATCGCCAACTTCGTCGCAGGAGTGTTCATCTTCACCGACAAACCGTTCAAGATTGGCGACTGGATAGAGTGGGACGGCGGAAGCTACTCCGGAATCGTGGAGGACATCGACCTGCGGGTGACCCGCGTCCGAACCTTCGACAACGAACTCCTGACGGTGCCGAACTCGGTGCTGACGGACGGCGTCATCAAAAATCCCGTCGCCAAGGATACACTTCGCATCCAGTTCCTCTTCGGCATCGGCTACGACGACGATATCCATCAGGCGACCGATATCCTCGTCGAGGAGGCCGAAAACCATCCCGAGATTCTGGACGACCCCGGCCCGTCGGTTCGGCTCACCGAACTCGGCGACTCCGCGGTTGGTCTCAAATCCCGGTTCTGGATCGCCGACCCGCGACGGGGGGACTTCGTGAAGACGCGCGGCGAGTACGTCACCGCCGTCAAGGAGCGATTCGATGCAGAAAGAATCGATATGCCCTACCCCCACCGCCAACTCACGGGCGGCGTCGAGGTCGCCAACCCCGCCGAGTTGGCCGAGATTTCGAGCGACTAACGCGACCGTCAGCGCCGGTCGTTTCAACCGAGGAGAAAGAGCGTAGAAGTCGGTCGGGGTGTTATTTTTACGGCGTGAAAAAGAGCAGACGCGCGTTCCTCTCCGCCGTGGGGACGGTCGGGGGAACCCTAGCTCTCGCCGGATGTGCCGGAAACGACCCGCAGGACGCCGAAGCAGGGTCGGCGACGACGACCCAAACCGAATCGTCGGCGGGGACATCGACCGCGAGCGGCGGCGACCCCGAGCAGACCGTCTCCACGTCGCTAATTCGCGCCGGAACCGAACAAGAGACGACTGTGTATGAGATTCGCTCGGGGCGAGGCCCGACCGTGTTCGTCGTCGGCGGGATGCACGGCAACGAGGAGAGCGGCTACTGGGCGGCCGGCGACATCCGGCGCTGGGAGATCGCCGCCGGGACGCTGGTCGTGCTTCCGGAAGCGAACGCGCCGGCGATCGAGCAACATCGCCGGGAGTGGCCCGGAGAGATGGACTTGAATCGACAGTTTCCGATGGGCGAACCGCCGAAGAACGCGCTCACACGGGCAATTTGGAAAACGATCGGTCGCCACGACCCCGACGTGCTCGTCGACCTCCACAGTTCGAAGGGAAGGGCATCTTGAGACGGAAGAACGACGAGGGCGTCGGACAGAACGTCTTTCACTCGAACCACGAGGACGTAGTTTGGAGCGTCCAACGCGCCATCGAGTATCTGAACGACGAGTTCGTCACCGGATACGAACCGATTTACGACTTCGTTCGGACGCCCGTGGACGAATCCGAGTACGCGACCGCGCCAATGCTCATCAACAAGGCGCGACGGGACCGAGATATTAGGTCCTGTCTCTTCGAGGTCACGCAGGACGGCGTGAAACCGGAGAAACGCGCGCGGTGGACGAAGGCGTTCGTCGCCGGCGTGCTCGACTCGTAGGATATCCGAGCGTTGTGACTCGGCGACGAGATGACGGTATGAATGGCGGACGGCCGGACTTGCCCGGCGTTCCGGGCCGGGGAATCCCGGTTGCCTTCTCCACCCCGCGATCCTGCGAGCGACAGATGTCCGATGGTCCGCTGCTCACTTCCGTGCCTGACGGATTGCCACCGGTTAACTGCGACGAGACACCCCTGCGAGTGTTCGTCGCAGACCGCTGTCCCCGCAGGACGAGGCTTCTGCGTTGGCTTCCGGGGCCCGGCCCGGTCTGACCGGACGTGTCCGGAGTTCGGTCCCCGCTCAAGACCGTAGCGCGGGTTGAGAGCAGGGCCTAACTGCCCGACCTAGTCCATCTCTACGTAGCCGACTCTGCCTTAAGGGCCTTTCGGGTTTCGCCGAATCGGCACCGAATCGGCGGCCAACGTTCGTCGAGCGTCCCCGCCGGTCGTCTCCTAGCCGACGGTCACGATGGCGACGACGTTAGAGAGGACGACGAGCGTCCCGACGGCGAGGTAGACCAGACTCCCAAGTCGGAAGGTTCGGTGGGAGCGCCGCGTCCACCCCGAGAGGACGACCAACAGGACGACGGTTATCGCTTTGACGATCACGAGACCGGCGATACCGACCTCATCGAGGAGATGCGCGACGAAGGGGTTCCCCTCTTCGAGTCCGAGTTCCAGTCCCACTCCGGTGGTCACGACGTCGCCGAGCATCACTCCGAGGACGGCGATCAACAGCGGCAGGGAGACGTGCGACCACGGTCGAGAGTGAGCGTCCGGCGACACGGAACAGCCTCCGCCGTCGCGCCACTTTGTTATAGGCCGACTGAACGGGGGTAACAGGCCGCTGAGCCGCGAAAATGGCCGACTATAGCACGCTCCGTACGTACCAACCCGCGCTTGCCGGGACGGCGAGCGTCACGAGGAAGAACGCCCAGCGATGGTAGCCGACGGAGTCCATCCGGGCCGCTTCCACGAGCGCATTCGCAGGGGTCACGATGGCCCACCAGAGCGTAATGACGGCCATGAACGCCCCGAGGACGAGCGTGACGCCGGCGACGGTCGCCGGGTCGGAGCGCCGCTGAAGTCCGGAGCCGAACGCGATGACGGCCACGAGCGCGAACAGCGTATCGAGCAGATGAACGGGAACGGGAATCGTGTCGTAGTAGACGCCGACCGCCGTCGCGGGAGCGAGAAAGTACGGCAGTGCGAGGAGGGCGAGCACCGCCAGAGACGCCGCGATTCCGACTTTCGGCGCGAGTCGCTTGCTCATGTCGGTGCCCACTCACGCGAGCGAGTTAAGCACCCCGCTTGAGTCGGAAAAATCACATTACTTCGGAACGAACCCTTCGGATATGGGACTCGGAAGCACAGCCAAGAAGATCCAGAAAGTAGCCGACACCGCCGAAAAGCTGTACGCCAAACTTAACGAGTTGCGAGAGCAAGTAATCGCCATCCGCGACACGCTGGAGACGACGAATGAGCGCGTCGAACGACTTGAAACCGAGAGCGCGAAACAGCGCGCGCTCGTCGAAGCGCTGGCCGAAGAACGAGGAATCGACGTCGAAAGTGCGTTGGACGATGTAGAAACGGAGACGGCGAAAAACGGGACGGAGGTCGACGAGATGGAAGGAGACGACGGGACGACGGAAGCGTCCACATAACAACGCCTAACAGCCCCGCCTTCATTCTCTCGCGCATGACGACACATCGAGAGCCGCTCGATTCGGTGCTCAACACCGTCGGGCGAACGCCACTCGTCCGCGTCCACGCCGCACCCGACGAGGTGCCGGTGTATGCGAAGCTAGAGTCGTTCAACCCCGGCGCGAGCGTGAAAGACCGCATCGGGCTGTACATGATAGAACGGATGCTCGAACGCGGCGATCTCGTCCCCGGCGGGACGGTCATCGAACCGACCGCCGGAAACACGGGCATCGGCTTCGCCATCGCGGCGGGACAACTAGATGTGAACGCCGTCTTCGTCGTCCCCGAGCGATTCAGCGTCGAGAAACAACAGCTCATGCGCGCGCTCGGCGCGGAAGTCATCAACACGCCGACCGAGGACGGGATGGGCGGGGCTATCGAACGCGCCCACCAGCTCGCCGAGGAGACGGAGGACGCGGTCGTCCCCCAGCAGTTCAGTAATCCGCTGAACGTCGAGGCGCACTACGAGACGACCGGCCCGGAGATCTATGACGCGCTCGACGGCGAAGTCGGGGCGATCGTCGCGGGGTGTGGCACCGCGGGAACGTTGATGGGCATGGCGAAGTACGCCCGCGAACAGGATGCGGATACCTACGTCGTCGCCGTCGAACCCGAAGGCTCGCTCTACTCGGAGACAGTGGGCGCCGACGTGGATGAGGAGGATTACAAGATAGAAGGCATCGGCACGCACGACCCGACGACGAACGAACTTTTCGACCCCGCCCTCGTCGACGAGATCGTGCAAGTATCGGATCGCGCCGCACACGACGAGCTGAAACGCCTCGCGCGCGAGGAGGGTAACTTGGTCGCCTCCAGTTCGGGTGCGGCCAGCGTCGCCGCCCGGCGAGTCGCCGAGAAGATCCGCGACGACGAGGTCGACGCGCCCGCCGACTCGGTCGTCACAATCTTCCCCGATTCCAGCGAGCGCTACCTGTCGAAAGGAATCTATCGTTCCTTCGAGGAATGGAGTTCGTGACGGGGGAGAACCCGATTCGTATTCTATCCTGCACGGAAATTGAATCGGTAATACTACCGAACCAGCGGTTTGGGTTCGACGTTAGCCTCCGCCGATACTTACGAAGCTTTCGAAGATAAGCACTCACTGGTTCCTTTTCCCCGTTCTGACCCGTCATCTACTATAAAATACCTTTAATAGGAAAGCTGCTCGTCCATAAACTGTATGGCGAAGAGCACTGACTCGGATAATCACAACAGGATTATCGCGGAGTGTTCCCACTGTGGAAAATCGGCGCTAACCATCTATCTCGAGGATGGCTACTGTCGGAAGTGCCGCGACGATTGACGTCTCTTAGTGAATAACCGACTCGTTCTCTACTCCTACGATCGTCGTAATCGACCGCGATTCGAGGACGTAAACGAAGTCGCCAACCGTAGTTCTCACACCACCAACCGTTGGTGCTCGACTTTCATGCAGTGGTCTTGCACCACCCGTTTTCCGGCCGCCTCGGCGCGCTCCGCCGCCTCGTCGTCACGGATACCTAACTGGAGCCACACCACGTCGACGTCGTCCCGGTCGAGAACCGCGTTCACGATCTCCGGCACCTCCTCGCTCGGGCGGAACACGTCCACGATATCGATATCCTCGTCTACGTCCCCGAGCGAGTCGTACGCTTCTCGACCGAAAATCTCGTCGGCGAACGGGTTGACCGGGATAACGTCGTAGCCGTGTTCGCGGAGGTACTTCGGAATATCGTGAGCGTCCTTTCCGGGCGTCGTAGAGCAGCCGACTACCGCCACGGTGTCGAGTTCGAGGACGTCTCGAAGTTTGTCGTCGCGTTCGATTGGCATGGTAGAGACGACGTGACGTTCGCGCAAAAGGATTCTGACTACCCCTATTACCAGGCGTCTCGGCTCACAGGAGTCGCCAATCGCTCGTCGAATCGACGCCTTTTATCCGAACCTCCGACCGGTTTCCCTCGGCTTCTCGAACCTCTATCTCGCCGTCGAACAGCTGCCGGAGCGTACTCATCGTCTTGTCGTCGTGCGCGGTCTAGTCGATGACGAACAGGCGGAGCGCGGAGGCGCTCTGGACGCGCCCCGTGAACACGTGCAGGAAGCGAAACACGGTCTGGAGGTTCGAGTACATGAGAAGTGTCGAAAGCGAGTTGAACAGGATTCGGTCTTTCTGCACGCCCGAGTCGTATAACCGCTGGAGATACTCGGAGAGTTGAATACCGATTCCGGTCATATCCACCGGAAAGGACGTGTACTCGACGCCGTCGACGTGACGCGGGTTCATCCCCCATTGCTGCGATACACAGTCCACGACGCCGATTGCGGGCGCGGGACCATCGAGTCGAGATTCGTACTCGGTGTGCACTTGCTCGCCGCCGTCTTTCGTCGATACGACGATGCACCGTCGTCGTTTTGCCCGCCCGAGGCGAGGATATCGAACGCGAGGGTTCGTTTCCCCGTCATCAGAGATCCCGCGATGAGCAGGTTCGTCCCCGGATCGACTTCCAACCTCGAGAACATGTCTTCTATAATATACATAATGTCTCCTCTCAGCGACGTGACGGATGCGAGGGGACACTGATAGGAGTGCCGACGTTCTCCCCCGATGTTATCTGGGATTAATATGCAGGGAGCCACTTATATTCCTTTTAATTGCCATCTGGTCCGTTGTACGGGTTCACAAGAGCATGGCAACCCTACCGGCAACGAACGCGACGGTGGCGAGAAACATGCCATACTTCAAGTGATGTTGTCCCGCTGTCGGGTCGTTCGCGCTCTCGTACGTCGCGTAAAGCATGAGGGCGTCCGCCGGGAGCACGACCACGAGATACGCTACGCCGAACGTTCCCCAGAGGTACGGAAGCGGACTCGCCGCCACGGCGACGACGAGCAAGGCCGCACCGACGGCGATGGCGGGTCGCGCACCGATTGCCAGCGGAAGCGTGTTCAACCCTTCCTCGCGGTCGCCGGCCATGTCCTCCACGTCCTTGACGACTTCGCGCGTGAACGTAGAGAGCGCGGCGAGCAGGAAGAGGACTCCTGCGGCGCGAATTTCCCCGAACGAGATGGCGACGTTCCCGCCACCGACCGTGACCGCCGCGCTCCCGAACAGGAACGTGCTCCCGCCGAGATACGCGACTACGGCGTTTCCCACGCCCGGTAATCCCTTGAACAGTTTCGTGTAGGCGACCAGCGCAAGGAGGTTGACCGCCGCGATTGCGATGGCGAGCGGAGGTAAGGCGAGCACCGCAGTTGTCGCTCCGGCGAACAACACGACGCTGAACAGGAGCGCACCCCTCGGCGAGACGGCACCGCGCGGAATCGGTCGATCGGGAGCGTTGATTCGGTCGATATCCCGGTCGAAGTAGTCGTTGATGGCGTTGCCCGCACCGGTCGCCAGCCACGTCGCTAGCACGGCGGCGGCCACTCGCATGGATTGAGAATCGGCGAAGACGCCGCCGACGACGAACGCTCCGATGAACGTGAGCACCCCCGCCGCGAACGCGTTACCCGGGCGCGTGAGTTCGAACAGTCCTTTCGCGCGCCCGTCAATAGCCATACGGCGACGTACTCGGGCCACCCGGTATAAATGGACTGAATGTACTTTCGGCGGTCGGAAACCACGACGTTTAAAAGGTGTCACACGATATGTGTGGGTACGGGCGCTTAGCTCAGTCTGGACAGAGTGCTTGGCTTCGGACCAAGTTGCCGCGGGTTCAAATCCTGCAGCGCCCATCCATTTTCTGAACGGTTTACATCCAACAGACGTCGGCGGGTCGCATAGAAAGCGGGTGCTCAGTTTTGATTTCGTTCGAATATCAAACAATTCCGAAAAAGTGCAGTGCCCCCTGGGGATTAACGTACATCCCAACCGTGAGCAACTGAGAAAATCAATCTATCATCGAGCTATCGTTGTATTTTATGGCGAACGAAGTACGACCCGAACATTTATATTAGCGAGACCTAATATTAGGATGTGCTAAAATGAGCGAGCAGCAGACAGATGGCCCGCCACCCAAGACGCAACGCCAGCAGGGAGCCGATTGTTGTTCGGTCAGTCACACCCACTCGCTGACGGAATCAGAGGTAGCTACCGACGTGGACATCCTTGCAACCCTCGGTAACGATACCCGGTACGAAGCGCTTCGACTCATCGCAGAGGTTGATGACGGTGTCTGCGTCTGTGAGATAGAGCCCGCTCTCGGAGTGAGTCAGGGAGCGGTGAGTCAAGCGCTCTCTCGGCTCTTCAGTGCTGGACTTGTTGATCGGCGAAAGGAGGGACGATGGCGATATTATACCGCAACGTCGCGCGCAAAACAACTCCTCCGCGTCCTCGACGATACGAGGTCACCCGATGATGACTGATACCACACCCACCACCGACATGGACGGTGAGCGTCCCGACACCGCAGCACAGCGCACCGCCGTCCGCGAACGATACTCGCGTATAGCCACGGAGTCGTCATCGTGTTGCGGCGACACGAGTTCCCGTAGCGAACCGGCTACCGACAGATCCAAGAAAATTGGCTATTCGAACGACGATCTCGACGCTGTCGACGGGAACGCGAATCTAAATCTCGGATGCGGCAATCCGACCGCAATCGCCAGCCTTGAGGAGGGAGACACCATCCTCGATCTCGGCTCCGGTGGCGGATTCGATTGTTTCCTCGCGGCCCGCGAGGTCGGGACAGCCGGCCACGTCATAGGTGTCGATATGACGCCCGAAATGGTCGAGAAGGCTCGCGAGAACGTCGAGTCGAACGACACACCGAACGTCGAGTTCCGACTCGGTGAAATCGAACACCTTCCCGTCGCCGATGAGTCCGTGGATGCGATTCTCTCGAATTGTGTCATAAACCTCTCGCCGGACAAACCGCAAGTGTTCCGCGAGGCGCATCGCGTCCTCCGACCGGGTGGACGCTTCGCCATCTCGGACGTTGTCCTAACCACCGAGCTACCGGCCGACCTACAGGCGGATCCAGCGTCGATAGCTACCTGTGTCGGCGGTGCAGCATCGGTTCCCACGCTCGAAGCGATGCTAACAGAGGCTGGATTTACGGACGTTTCCATCGAGTCAAAAGCGGATAGCGACGAGTTCATTCGCAAGTGGGACGACGAGCGCGATTTAAGCGACTACATCGTCGCAGCGACGATAGAGGGAGAGAAACCAGCAACGAATCCGCAATCATAGCATGAAAATCAGTCCGGACAGTCGCGGTCATGCGGTTCAGACCAAGCCGCTGTCCGTTTCGATTGGCGGAGATACGACCAGATAACAGTATAGTATTTACGTGAAAATGTTCAGGCCACCACTCGACCCGGGAGATCGTCCGCTCATTGACCAACCCACGTGGCGGAGCATCATCGTGAGCTACGCGCTGATGGCTGCGATTCCCCTGTTGTTGTGGATCGTGAGCCAACCGCTAGCTGGCACCGTGACCCTTGCGGGCATCGCCGGCCTGTTGGTCGGCGGACGACGTGTCTATAGGCTAATCCGCTGCTTCTATGACTGCCAGAGGTTCACGTTCAACCTAGGCGGGAAGGCCCAGATAACGGTCGCGCAGATTCACGCCGATGAATCGAACTGACCGGCATTTCGAGCCGTTGGAGCTACGTTGTAGGCAGCATAGCCGCAGAAACCACTCCCCGCTCCAGGATTCCACTAAAACTGTATGTCCAACCCTTCGGTAACCATTCGAGAGGCAGACAAAGAGAACATAGACCGCGTTGAAGCCCTGTTGGCAGCGAACGGTCTCCCGTATCAGGACGTGCGAGCGAAGTCAGGGGATTTCTTCGTTGCCTACTCTGACACGGAGTGTATCGGTACCGGCGGTGTCGAAATATGCGGATCGAATGGGCTCCTTCGGTCTGTCGTTATCACAGACTCGAATCGCGGACAAGGGTACGGAACAGCACTATGCGATGCGCTGGAAGACTACGCGCGAACCAACGAGGTGGAGAAGCTTTACTTGCTGACCACGACGGCAGCATCGTTTTTCCGACAGCGCGGTTACGAAAAGATCGTTCGAGAAAACGTTCCAACGAGTGTTCAGCAGACGACTGAATTCACGGACTTATGCCCGAATACAGCAACCTGTATGGGGAAGAACCTTTGATAGTAAGACGCTCTGTACCGACCGAACAGCACTACTCGCTAGACTTCCCTCGGTCGTACTGAATCAGCACTTTGTATCTTGCACTCGGTTTGCGAATTCCTCCGGATGCTGTTAGAATCCGCGCGTTATAGTGGCCATTTCGGAACCGAACGAGTAGCTACCGACCTCCCGCGGGGCACCTCGGAACGTCGAGGAACGAACAGCCGAAACAGCTACTTCGTTGACTAACTAACTATTAGGAACGGCAGAGTGCGTGCTATAAACCAGCAGACTAGTAACGCTGCCGAGGGATTTCGATGAACGAGCCGAGGTTACGAATCAAGTGGGGAGAAGACCGGCGACGTAACCGCCGAACACCGACTCGGAGTCACGATTTTCGGAGGATGGTCGAGCCGTGAGCTCTCTGCCCCTTCTGCCGATGGCGGTCGTGATGATCGCGGGCCCGCAGATCTTGAGTGCCATCTTCCTCGCTACGAGTCAGAACTGGTGGCGGAACTCCGCCGCATTCGTCTTCGGGGCATCTCTTTCGATCACCTCCATCGTCACGATCGTGTATTTCCTCGGCGACAGCGCCACCGGACAGAGGGGGTCGAACGATACGCTCCACATCGTCATCCTCGTCCTTCTCCTCGTCGCCATGGTGCACGTCTACCGGGCGAGAGAACAGTCTGAGCCCCCGAAGTGGATGGGCAAGCTACAGACAGCGACTCCGCGATTTTCATTCAGGCTTGGTTTTCTGCTACTGGGATTCTTTCCGACCGACATCCTCACCTCGACCGCCGTCGGTTCCTTTCTCGTAGGTACTGGTGCTCCGTGGATAGATTCATTCCCGTTCGTCGCGCTCACGCTCCTGTTGCTGGCGCTTCCCTCGCTCACCGTGCTCGCGTTCGGCGAAAGGGCGGGGGCCTTCCTTCCGAAAATTCGTGACTGGATGAACGCGAACTCGTGGGTCGTCAACGAGGTCGTGATACTGTTCTTCATCGCCATGACCCTCAACAACCTCGTAGGGTAAACGGCATCAGGAGACTCGCTTCCGGAGTTTGTAGATCGACCCGACCAAGCTGCCGAACCGTCCGGAGAGCTGTTACAGCACGGAACACCGCAAATGCGATTCGGAAGACGTCTCCGTAACCAGATGGCGGCGACGTTAGCGAATCGTTATGCCACTAGCTACCATCCGTCCTTCGTATGGTGTGTCCGTATCTCGAGTATCGCGATGGAACCGACGAAACGGAAACCGGCGAGTTGAAACGCAACGCGACGACGTTCGAGGAGCCGCGAGCGTTCTGCACCGTCGTCGACGAGTTCGTCCAGCCGATGCGCGCCGATATCTGCAACGACCGGTACGAACTGAACCATGAACGCCACTGCGAGATATACCGCGAACACGTCGAGGGCGACGAATGAGCTACGGGACGTATCTCGCGGGCGAACCTGTCATCGTCACGGCCGCGTTGACCGGCGGCGTCCACGGAAAGGAAGCCAACCCGAACGTACCCGAGACGCCCGAGGAGATCGGACGGGCCGCCGCCGCGGCGGAAGAAGCGGGTGCCGCCATCGTCCACCTGCACGCCCGCCGGCCGAACGGTGAGCGTTCCTTCGCGACCGAGCGATTTCAAGCGATAGACGACGCTGTGAGGACGCACGCGGACGACGTCATCATCCAGCACTCGACGGGGGGGACGGCCGCACCGGCCGAAGACCGCCACCTCCCGCTTCGAACCGACCCCGCGCCGGAGATGGCGTCGCTCGACATGGGGCCGCTGAACCGATACGACCACCTCACGAGCGAGAACACGCGGGCGATGGTGGACGACCTCTTCGACGAGATGGCCGACTGCGGCATCAAACCGGAGCTGGAGGTGTTCAACGACGGCCACCGCAACGAGGTGTACGGGCTCTTGGAACGCCGAGACCTCGCCGACCCTGTGTACGCGACGCTCATCTTCGGCCCTGGAACGCTCACGAGACCGCGTCCGAAGAACTTCCTGAACGCCGTCGACGACCTGCCTGACGGCGCGCTGTTCAACACGCTCGGATTCGGGAAACACCAGCTACCGTTCGCGACGATGGGTATCCTGTTCGGCGGGCACGTCCGGGTCGGTCTGGAGGACAATGTCTACTACCGGCGGGGCGAACTCGCCGAGAGCAGCGCACAGCTCGTCGAGCGCGTCGTGCGTGTCGCCGACGAACTAGGGCGAGAGGTCGCATCGCCTGCGCGATCGCGAGAAATTCTCGGTCTATAATCTACGACTCGACCCGCCTTCCGAATCACGACCTTCAAGCCGCTCGCCTCCGACCACTCGAACGAATGCTTCCCCTCTTCCACGATTTCACCGACGAAACGGTACTCGTCTTCGGCGGGGGGAGCGTCGGCCTCCGGAAAGCCCGCTTTTTCGCGCGGGAAGCGCGAACCGTCGTCGTCGGCAGGCAGTTCGAAGCGAGTTCCGACGCCGTCGAGGCGTCGCTGATTCGGACACACCTCGAACCGGAAGAAATTCGAGGGTGGTTCGACCGCGCCTCGCCCGCGCTCGTCGTCGCCGCGACCGACGACGGCGCGCTCAACGACGCCATCGAGGCGGAAGCCCAACGACGCGGCGTGCTGGTCAACCGCGCCGACCGAAGCGGCGAACGCGAGGCGGGGAGCGTCGTCGTTCCGGCAACCGTCCGGGACGGAGAAGTCGTCGCGGCGGTCGCAACCGGCGGGCGAAGTCCCGCCCTGAGCAAACACCTGCGGGAGCGAATCGAACCGCTGCTCGACGGCGCGGACGCGATGGCGGATCTGACGGCCGACGTCCGAAAGGAGCTGAAAAGTCAGACCGTGCCGCCCGAAGACCGGCGAAGAGCGGTTCGGGCAGTGGTCGAATCCGACGCCGTTCGGAACGCGATTGCGGCCGGAAGAAACGGTCGTGAAGAGGCGAACGCCGCGGTAAAAGACGCACTCGATTACTCCCTCAACCGAGGCTGATCGTTCCGTCGCCGTCGGGATTCGGCGCGATCTCCTCGCCCGTCCGGCGGTCGATGATGTGGATGACGCCGACGTCCTTCTTCGCGGGGCAGACCCCCGCAGCGCGGACGTTCTCGGGGAGTTCGTCATCGTCGAGGAAGTACGTCTTCGGGCTTGCGAGTCCGGTCGAGAAGTCCATCCCCCAGTTGTCGGCGACCTCCGCACATTTCCCCGCGCCGAAACATCGCGCTCCCTCGAAGAGTATCTTGTACGGCTTCTCCTCGACCGGCGGCGTACTCGTCACGGTTCGTACCCTCGCAGGGCGTCGAGCGCCGCGGCGGCGTCCCCGTCGGCGATAGTCTTCCGCGCTAGCGTCAGTCCTTCGTCGAACGAATCCGCGTCACCACCGGCGTAGATGCGGACGGCGGCGTTGAGCGCGACCGCGTCGGCGAACCCGTCTTCGCGCTCGCCGGACAGCACCGATTCCGTGATTCGGGCGGAATCGGCCGGTACGTCCCCGACTTCGAGGTCCTCGCGTTCGAAGTCCATCCCGTAGTTTGCCGTCTCTATCTCGTAGTCGTCCAACTCGCCCGACTCGTCGTTCCATTCGGCGACCTTGGTGTAGCCCGGTCTGATGTCGTCGTACCCCTCCTGCCCTTGAAAGAGGACTGCTCGCTCGACGTTCGACGTTCGGCTCTCTCGCAACGTGTCGACGATTCGCTTGGCGAAGGAGAGGTGGTAGAAGCTTCCGAGATGAACCCCGGCGTCGGCGGGATTCGCCAGCGTCTCGACCGTGTTCACGAACGTCCGGACGCCGACCGCGGCCCGGCGGTCGCGGAGCGCGTTGAGGTCGGGGTTGAACCGCGACTGGTCGTAGAATCCGAAGCCGACCGAATCGACCATCGCCGCGCTCGCGTCAGGCGCGAGGTCGGTTTCTACCCCGAGTTCGGCCAGCACGTGTCGGTACGCACAGCCCTCCGAGACCGGCACGCGGTCGCCGCTGTGGACGACGACCGGCGTTCCCGCGGCCGCCGCGACCAGCCCCGCCGCCACGCCGAGCAGCGCCGTCTCGCTCTTGCCGTCGTAGTTCGCGCCGCAGTCCACCGGGTCGGCGTCGGGGTGAACGACTTCGACCGAACCGTCGCACATCGCGTCGAGGAAGCCGGCCAGTTCGTCGGGCGTGTTGCGTTTCCATCGGTTCGCAACCCAGAACCCGCCGAGCGTCGTCGGGTCGGCGTCGCCGGCGAGGATTCCGTCGAACGCCTCGTAGGCCTGCTCGTAGCTCATGTCCTCGGCCGACTTCGGCCCGGAGCCGACCTGCGACATCAGTTCTCGAAGCGCCATCACTCGATCCCCCTGTCGGAGGCGACCGTTTCGGGTGCGGGGGAAAAATCGACCGACGGTGCGCCCTGCAGGAACTCGGCGACGCGGTCACGGACGGCGACCACATCGCCGACGACGGTCACCGCGGGCGGTTCGATGCCGACCTCGTCCCGACGCTCCACGATGGTTTCGAGCGTTCCGGTGATGGTGAACTCGGACTCGCGGGTCGCGTTCTCGACCATGGCGACCGGCGTCTTCTCGGTGACGCCGCCGGCGCGCAACGCCGCGACGTAGTCGGGGAGGCGACCGACACCCATCAGCACGACGAGCGTTCCGCCCGCCCGCACGTTCGCGGCCAACGCGTCCCAGTCGAGGGCGCTCTCCGCTTTCGTCGGGTCTTCGTGGCCTGTGACGACGGTCACGCTCGAAGCGTGTTCGCGGTGGGTGACCGGGATACCGGCGACGCCCGGCGCGGCGACCGCGCTCGTGATTCCCGGGACGACCTCGAAGTCGATTCCGGCGGCGGCGAGTTGCTCCGCTTCCTCGCCGCCGCGACCGAAGACGGTGGGGTCGCCGCCTTTCAGGCGAACCACGTCCTTGCCCTCCCGCGCTTTGCAGACCATCATGCGGTTTATCTCCTCCTGCGTCGTTCGCTCGCCGTTCGGGCCGGGTCGCTTGCCGACGGAGACGACCTCGGCCGTCTCGGAGCAGGATTCGACGATTCGCTCGTCCGCCAGCCTGTCGTGGAGGACGGCGTCCGCCTCGTCCAGTAGTTTGCGTGCCTTTACCGTCAGCAGTTCCGGGTCGCCCGGACCTGCGCCGACCAGATAAACTGTTCCATCGTGCATCGAATCACCTCTCCTCCGCGATCCGCTTCGCGCGGCGATATCGCGCCCGGTAGCGGTTCGCGGGGTCGCTCACGTCGCCGGCGCGCACGGTCGCGCCGTCTTCGGCGTCTTTGCGCCTCGATTCGTCCTCTCGTTCGAGCCTCAAAAATTCGCGGGCCCCCGCCACGAACAGCGAACACGGCTCCCGGCAGGGGAACTTGCCGTCGCCGCGCGGCGCGTCGAGTTCGTCGCCCTCGCTCGCGTCCCACGCGCGGCGTTTGAGACACTGCGAATCGACGCAACAGGCCTCGGCGGCGCGTTCCAGCGCGTTTCGGTCGAGTTCCTCGACCTCGGCGTAGATGCCGGTCTGGCGCGCGGCCGCCTCCTCGAAGTGGGTCACGTCGAGGTCGCCCTCGCGCTCCCGGTGCCAGTTGGCGACCGTCGCCGGGTAGACGTGTTCGACTGTACGGTAGAGGTCGTCGCCGTCCCGCGCGGCGAACGACCATCCCGACGGAAGCGTCGGAGCCGTCTTCAGCGGGCGGTACTCGCCGTCGTCGGTGAACCGCGACAGGTCGCGTATCGCGGCCGGGTCGTCGTAGGTCGTGAGGTCGGCGTCGTCCGCCTCGCGGTCGTCGACGTGGCGAACCTCGTAGCGCCGTTCGCCGCCGTCCGAGAGCGAGACGGTGAGCGCGAGCTGCCCCCACGTCCGGGTGACGCCGGTTTCGTCTTCCTTCTCGGTTCCGGCGAGCGCGTCGTAGCGTTCCATAACCGGACGATCCGCGCGTTCCAACCAGCGCAAGAACGCGCGGCGGTGGGTGCCGCGCCCGCCCACGATGCGATTCCAGTAGTGCCAGTTCGAGACGTATCGAGGGTGGTCGCGCGCGAACGAGCGAAACTCCCGTTCGCTCAGCCCGGCGTGCCGCGTCTCCGGCGTCTCGAGGGTGAACCCGCGGTCATCACTCCCATCCCTGTCGAACGCCGCGCGAAGTCCGTCGAAATCGACCCCCTCCGTCGCAGCTTCGGTGAGTTCGTCGACCTGCAAACGACGTATCGACGCTTCCCCTCTGGCCGACGCTCGCGTCTCGTTCTCGAAATCCGCACCCGCATCCGCGGTGCGTTCGAGAACCACGTCGGCGACCAGCGGTTCCGTCCCCACGGCCCCAGCGTACCAGACCGTCCGCCCGGCCACCTCGGCCGGTACGTCGTAGCCCGCGCTCGCGTCGTCGGTCAGCCCGACATCCTCGGGGATGTCCTCCTGCGTGTGGTAGCCGTCGGCGACGAACAGCGGGACAACGACGAGTTCGTCGCTCTCGAAGTGCGCGGGGAGGTCGTCTATCACTGGCTCCTCGTCCATGAACAGCGCCCGAACCTCGTCGAACCGACCTCGCTCGCGGATGCGGTCGACGTGCGTTCGCGTCGCCCGCGCGCTGTTCTCGTTGCGCTCGGTTCCGTGGCCGACGACGGCGAGTCCGACCCCTGGCCCGACATCGGGGTCGCCGGTCACGCGCTCGGCGCGCTGAACGATGACCTCCGTCATCGCGTCATGGGTTCCCACCGGGTCGGTGTACGTCACCGACTTCTCCACATCGAGGTTCCAGCCGTCGGCGAGTCGGAGTTCGCGCGGAATTACCTGCTCGGTGAAGTACCCCTCGCTCGTGAACAGCGGGACGACGTACACCTCATCGCTCTCCACGGTTCGGAGCACCTCGCGCGGCGACGGCTCCTCCTTCCAGAACGCTTCGTGAACCGCCGCGAACGACCCCCGCGAACGAATCTCGTCGGCGTGGTCGTACAGCGGTCGGGCCGACCGGGGGTCGAGATGCGAGCCGTGTCCGACCAGCACGAGCGCCGAACGGGTCATTCTTCTCGCGTTTCGTCCTCGCCCCGACGCTCCGAGAGGTGCTCCCAGATCTCAGTGCAGCCGCTACCGTCCGGCACGTCGTCCAAGTGGTCGTCTTCCGATTGCTCGCTCACTTGCCGCTCGCTCACGCGTTGGTCACTCACCCGTCGCCACCTCCCGGTTCGTCGGGTCGACGAACTCACCATCTAGATATCGGCGGTCGTCGGAGTCGAATCGTGTCATCACCACCTACTCTACCGCACGTCCCCTAAACGGTGCGTCTTCACGTAATTCCGGCCGATGCTCCCACGTTGCGGTAAGATTCGTCGGTTCCTCTGACGGGCGAAAAATGGGAAGTCGCCGCGCTAGTTCCGTCACGGGACGACGTGAACCATTTCGCCGGTCGTGACGCGTCATACGATGCGGCGGGGGTTGCGACTGCCGACGCGCTGAGGTGCGCGGACTCCGACGTACCGACATGGCGACCGCGATTCGCACGTTGGACGAGGGCGCGTGGGTGAACGTGAACAACACCAGAACCGTCGGGGTGAGTAACGTCTGGAAACTCGCCGACCACGGCATCTGCGGCTGCGACACCGCGTTCTTCCTCGTCGAAGTGTTCACCGACGTCGGGGTCGACGGGCGGTGGGTCGAAGCCCGCGCCGCCGGACAGTGTATCGGTTGCGGCGAACGCGGCACGACGGGATGGCTCCGGGTCGGGCGCGTCCGCGACGGCGAATTTCGCCCCGTCGTCGTGGAATCCGTTCACCGACCGCGGTGAGCATCGTCTTTCGTCGAATTCGCTCGATTTCGGCGCGTCACAGTCACCCGTAACGTTTGCCTCTACATCCGACCTCCGGCGGGGATTGACGCGGAGGGCGTCGGTTTACGGGTGGGTTCTCTACGGTCTCCCACATGCCGACCGACGTGGAGAAGTGGAAGGACGAGGTGTACGGGAAGGAGATACGAGAGCACATGCTTCGGTTCGCCGAGGAGGGGTGGGACGCGATTCCCGACGACGAGCACGACGCGTGGTTCGAGCGGTTCAAATGGTGGGGGCTGTATCACCAGCGCGACGGACAGGAGAGCTACTTCATGATGCGTATCGGGCCGCCGAGCGGCGTGCTCGAACCGGGTCAACTGCGGGTCATCGGGGAGATCGCACGCGACTACGCGACGGGGCCGGTCGCCAACCCCGAGTTCGGCAACGGCTACGCCGACGTGACGACACGGCAGGCGGTGCAGCTTCACTGGATAAACATCGAAGACGTTCCCGCCATCTGGGAGCGACTGGAGGATGCGGGTCTCTCGACGATGCAGGCGTGCGGCGACTCGTGGCGCAACATCGTCGGCTGTCCGGTCGCCGGGAAGGACGAGCGGGAGTTCGTGGACGCGCTTCCCGTGGTCGAAGACCTACAGGAGAACATGAAGGGTAACCCCGACTACGCGAACCTCCCCCGGAAGTGGAAGGTGTCGGTCACGGGGTGCCGCGAGGGCTGCGGGCAGGGCGACATCAACGACATCGGCATCGAACCCGCCGAGAAGGAGATAAACGGCGAGGCCGTCCGCGGGTTCAACGTCCGCGTCGGCGGCGGACTGGCCGGGCGCGAACCGCGCTTCGCCCGCGACATCGACGTGTTCGCCGAACCGGAAGAGGTCGTGCCGATTCTCGGCGGACTCTCGGGACTGTTCCGCGACAAGGGCAACCGCGAGAACCGCCGTCGCGCCCGCATCAAGTTTCTCGTGGACGAGTGGGGGCCCGAGAAGATCCGCCGCGTTCTCCAGGAGGAATACGTCGATTTCGAGCTGAAGACGGCCGGCGACGACCTGCGCGAGGAGTACTCCTACAACGCCGGGGTGCCCGACAACCACGGCCACGCCGACCACGTCGGCGTCCACCGGCAACCGGACGGGAACTACTATGTCGGGCTGAACGTCCTCGTCGGGCGCGTCGGCGCGGGGGACATGATAGCGATGGCCGACCTCGCCGAGAAGTACGGCTCCGGAGAAGCCAGACTCACGCAGCGACAGAACGTCATCCTGACTGACGTGCCGGAGGAGAACCTCGATGCGATGCTGGACGAACCGCTGTTCGACCGGTACAGCCCCGACCCGCACCCCTTCCAGCGCGGTTCCATCGCCTGCACTGGAACCGAGTTCTGCTCGCTCTCCATCGTCGAGACGAAGAACCGGCAGGTGCGCCTCTCGCGCTGGCTGCGCGACAACGTCGAACTCCCCGAGGACGTGGAGAACTTCCACATTCACCTCTCGGGCTGTACCGCCTCCTGCGCACAGCCCCAAATCGCCGACGTCAGCCTCCGTGGGATGAAGACGCGCAAGGACGGCGAACCGGTCGAGGCGCTCGACATCGGCCTCGGCGGCGGTCTCGGCGAGAACCCGAGTTTCGCGTCGTGGGTGCGGCAACGAATCGCGGCCGACGAGGTGCCCGGCGCGATTCGGAACCTCATTGCGGCCTTCGCAGAACGGCGCAGCGACGGCGAGACGTTCCGCGAGTTCGTACAGCGACACGACGAAGAGACGCTGGCCGAGTTCGCAGAACCCGAGGAGACCTCCTACGACGACCCCTACATGCACAACACGAAGAAGACGTGGTACCCCTACGCCGAGGACGACGCGATGGACGCTAGCCCGGCCCCGAATAGCCCGAACGACCCCGTTTCGGGTGACGATTGAGATGGCGGATCGCGTGCTCTCGGTCACCGCCTTCACCACGCTCGATCTCGTCGACGCTGTCGCGGAGGGCCACGGATGGAACAAGGAGGCGGTCGGAATCCTGAACGTCACGACGCCGAAGGGTGAGGATTCGCCCGAGGAAGTGCTGTTGCAGGTGGAGTTGGACAACGCGGAACTGGAGCGTCTGCCCGCACACGCCGAGACGGTGTCGCTGTCGCCCGAACAGGCGCGGGAAGTCGCCGGGGAGTTGGAGCGATACGCCGACTCCATCGAGGAGACGTGAGCGACATCGGGTAGCGCGGAACCGCTATCGCAGGCAGGCTTACCGCACACATCGTTTCGGTGGAACGGTCGGTAACGGTTCATTTAGCGTCCGCATAACTTTGGACATTAGTCCCTTCCTTTTCGCCGGGGACGATACCATGCCCCAACCACAAAACGGCGGAGACGACCGTAACGATAGTCAACGAACCGTTACGAACGAAACCACTGGACAGGGCGGTGCGAACCAGCAGCGTGAGCAGACGAGACCCAGTCGTGAACGGGAGAGCACGTCGGACTGGCTGGCAAAGACTGGACTGCTGTTCGGGCTCGCGGTCGTCGGCTTCGTGTTGTTGCTGTTCGCACTCGGTCAGGCCGTCGGTTTCGACCTGCTGGGACTGGTCGCAGACGCGCTCAGTTCCCAGACGGGACGCTGGCTCGTCGTCGCGCTCTTCGCCCTACTCCTCATCGGAGTGGCCGAGCGGGACTCCGTGGCACGTTCCGCCACGGCTGACGCTCCCCGACTCGATTTTGTTGCGGTGTGAACGTCGTGGCACGCAGTGTCCGATCAGTCCGTCCTGATGTTGCTGGCCGCACAGGAGCAGGTCACGACCGGGTCGAGTACGTCGTCGATCGGCATCGCCTCGCCACAGCTAATGCAGATGATATGTGGGTTCGAGAGGCGTTTCCGTTCACGATAGTATTCGAGTGCCCGTCTGCCGATTACCGCCGCCGTTCCGACTCCAACTGCACCCATCAGAACCGTGTCAAATGTGGTTACGCGTGCCATGCTCGGGCAAGGTCGGGCCAGTACCTTAAAACTGGTGCTGGAATTATCCATGATAAGTTTTGTGGAGAACGAACTCTCTTCCGAGACGCAAGCGGTTCTTATAAAAACGGGTTCGTCGTACAACGCTCCGTATGGTGTACCTCATCGGCTCGGTCGTCGGGTTCATCGTGAGCCTGCTCATCGGTGCGCTCGGAATTTACATCGGTGCGCGGGTCGTCACGGGAACCGACGACTACGGCTACGCACTTATCACGGCCATCGTTGGGTCGTTGGTCGGAGGTATCGTCGCGGTGCTCATCGGTTGGCTGCTCGGCTGGCTCGTCGTGCTCGTCGCGTGGATATGGGTCATCAACTGGCGCTACCCCGGCGGCTGGGGTAACGCCATCGGCATCGGCCTCATCGCGTGGCTCTCGGTGGTCGCCATCACGTACGCGCTGGCCATCTTGAACGTCCTGACGTTCAGGATGCTCGGCATTCCGAGCATCTGAGCGGGGTTGCTACTCGCCCAATTCTTCTCCGATAAGTTCGACCGCATTCCGAACGGCACCGACCGACGAGAGGTATCGCACGCCGACGGTCGCCTTCAGCGCCTTGGCGGCGGTGCCGGTCACCACCGTCGGGCCGATCTGGGCGACCGCGCCGTCGCCGACCGAGACGAGCCAGCCGGGCGAGTCGAAGGTGAACTGGTCGAGTCGTGGGTCGAACACGTCGTCGCCGCCCTCGACCAGTCGCGCGATGTTTTCGGCGACGACGCGAGCCTCGCGCACGGCCGCCTGTGCGCTCGCGGGCACCGACTCGCCGTCGCCGTCCACCACCTGCGCGGCGTCGCCGACGACGAAGGTTCCGTTGCCAAGTCGGAGCGTGCTGTCGACGCGGGGGCGGTCGCCGCCCAGCGCGTCCGAACCGCGGATTCCTCCGGTCCAGACGAACTGGTCGTAGGCGAGCGCGCTCCCGTCGGCGAGCGCGAGTTCGCGCTCGTCGGCGCGTTCGACCGCGGTTCCGGTTCGAATCTCGATATCGCACGTTTCGAGTTCGCTCCGCACCGCCTCCTGAAAGTTCGTCGGGAACGCGGGGGCGACCTCGGCGAACTGCTCCAAGAGGACGATTTCCACGTCCGTCCCCTCCTCGCGGGCGAGGGCTGCGAGTTCGCCCGCGACCTGTACGCCTGACAGCCCCGCCCCGCCGACGACGACGCGACCGCCGTCGAGCGCCAAGAAATCGGCTCGAATCACGCGGGCGTGGTCGAGTCGCTTCAGGGGCGTCGCACGTTCCTCGACGCCCGGGAGGTCGTAGAAGGCGGTCTCCGCGCCGAGACAGACGGCTGCGTAGTCGTACTCCAGTTCGCCGTCGTCGAGCGCGACGCGGCGCTCAGTGGGGTCGACCGACTCGACGCGAGCCTCCCGAATCTCGCAGTCGAGCACCTTATCGAGCGGGACGACGATGTCGTCGGCGAGCGACGGTCTGCGGACAATTCGGTGGAGTTCGTGCTGAACGAGGTGTTCGCCCGTCCGCTCGACCACGACGAGATTCGCGTCGTCGGGGAGGGAACGTTGAAGTTTGCGAGCTAAGGTGAGACCGGCGTAGCCCGCGCCGAGGACTGCCACCTGCATGGTGCGACGCTACGCCCGGGGGGGCTAAAGGCGTACTCCCCTAAAACAGGGCTTCGCTCTCGGGGAGCACTTCGGCGGGGCCGCCGACCTTCCAGCGCATCGTCTCGACGCCGCAGTCGGCGACGACTCCCTCGACGTACTCCGCGTGCTCTGCGGTGGTGTTGACGTACACGCTCGCGCCGGTGTCGGTGGAGAAGTAAACCGGCACGTCCTCCTCCTCGCGGAGTCGGCGAACCGCGTCGAAGATGGAGAGCGTCTCGGGTTTCCAGTACACCCAGCCCGCGGGGCCGGTCATCGTCGTCGCCGCGAGGGAGAGCGAGTCGTGTTCCGCCGTCTCGAAGATGCGGTCGAAATCCCCGGCGCGGAGGGCGTCGCGCATCTCCACGAGTTGGTCGTGGACGTGCGCGAGCCGAGCCTCGAACATGTGGCTGTCGGCGGCCTCGCGGTGGGCCTCCTCCGTCTCTTTGTACGCGGGAACGAGCCCGGCGACGATTCGAACGTCGTCCTCTACGGGCGATTCCAGCCGCTCAGAGCGACAGTCGCGGTCGTTCAGCCCGGCGTGCAGGTCAGAGAAACCGCCCGTCACGGCGCGCGCTGCCGAGGAGGAGCCGAGGCGCGCGACGGTCGATATCTCGGGCCGCGTGAGGTTGAGACCAGCCGCCTCCACGCAGGCCATCGCCGCCGCCGCGAAGCCCGACGACGAGGAGCCGAGGCCGACGTTCGAGGGGAAGCTGTTCTCGCTCTCGAACCGGGCGCGAGCGTCGATTTCCGCGAGTTCGCGCACGCGAGAGACCACCGCGCTGACGCGGTCGGCCTTTCGATCCGACAGCTCCTCGCCGTCGACGACGAACACGTCGGCGTCCAGCGAGTCGTCGAACTCGACGGTCGTCTTGGTGTGGCTCGGGGCTGTGCAGACGCTGATGCTATCGTGATACGGAAATCTGCGCTCCTCGTCGCGCATCCCATGATACTTGACGAGCCCCTGAATCGGGTGGGCCTTCGCGGTCGCTTTCATACGTCGATGGGTGCGGGACGGGCGTTTAAACGCTGTGGAATGCCACGCGGGTGACGAGCGGACGAAATCTGGCGGTCTGTTGTGTCTTGCGATGGCGGTCACTACCGCTCGTCCGAGAGAACAGGTTCACGATCGTCGTGAAGCAGTTTCGAAATCGCCGTCAGTCCTTGCGCTTGACGACATCGCCGAGGGTGGTGCCGCTCGTCGAACTGCCGCCGCTCCACTCTTCGTCCTCGGCTCCGCTACTTCCGGCGGTGAGGCTGATGTCGAGTTTTCGCTCCAGTTTCTTCTGGACGCTGTCGCTCGGTAGGGTATCGCCGCGCTCGAGTTTGCGGATGAGGCTCGCTTTCTCGTTGAGTTCCTTGGCGAGGTCTTCCTGACTCAGTCCGTCCGCCTCGCGCGCGTTGCGGATGCGGTCGTCGTAGTCCTGCGCGATTTCGTCCATGTCGTCGAACATGTCCGAGCGTCGCTGGCGCGACGTTCCCGACGACCCCGAACTGCCCGAACTCGCCTTCGACTTGCCGGAGGACGAGGAGGTCGAGTACTTCGTCGACGTGGACGACGACTGCTGGGTTTTGACCTCCGTGCCGAAGTCGGCGCAGTTGTCACACACGTCAAGCTCGGCGCCTTCGACTTTGATAGTCTTCGGTGAGGTCGTCTCGGCACCGCACATCTCACACTGAACCATGTATTATGGTTTACCCCCTCGACTGATAAATCGCACGCCGCGTCACGCCAGCGCGCGCCACGAGTAGTAGAACCGCTGAAGCGCCGTCGTGTGCCCGATGACGGCGAACAGAACGAGCAAAAGCGTGACCAAGGGATAACCGCCCACCGATTCCGCAAAGGCCGCGAGACTGGTGACGACGCCGATGAGCGCCAGCCTATCCGCCCGCCCGAGCAGACCACCGTAGACGCGGTCTAAGCCGACCGCTTGCGCCTGCGTGCCGAGGTAGGAGGTCATCAGCACGCCCGTCACCGCCGCCAGTCCGAGCGCGAACTGACCGAGCCCTGCCGCGAGACCGACGATGAGCACGATGTCGGCGTAGCGGTCGAGCACGTGGTCCAACAGGTCGCCCGCCGCGGAGTCGGTTCCGAGTTCGCGCGCCAGCGCCCCGTCGAGCAGGTCGAGCCACCCGTTCAGGAAGACAAGCACCGCGCCGACCAGATACCAGAGTTGGGCGTCGGCTCCGAGGTAGAATGCCCACCCCGCGCCTCCGGCCAGTGCGAACGCGACGACGCTCACGGCATCCGGGGTCAGGCCGAGTCGCACCGACGCCGAGACGAACGGACGGAGCGCGCGGTTTGCGACGGGGCGAAGTTGGTCGAGCGTCATAGGTACTCCAGATAGTCGACGGTTCCGGCGGAAGGCGCGCGCTCGCCCCGGATAACCGCTTCGATGTCGCCCGCTACGGCTTCCGGGGTTCGGTCGGTCGTGTCGATCTCGTAGACGGAATCGACGCCGTGCTCCGCGACCGCCTCGGAGAGAATCACGTCGAGAGCTTCGCTTTCTGCATTTTCTTCCGCTTTCGACTCGGACTCCCCGCGTTCGACCAGTCGCTCGCGCAATCGCTCGGGGTGACACCGCAGAACGACCACCCTGTCCGCGTCGAAGTGGTGGGCAAGGTGCGAATCGAGGAGCAGGTCGTCGCCCCGTTCGGCCAGCCACTCCCGAATCGCGTCGAAATCGGCGAGGAGGCTGTCCCGCTCCTCGTCCGTGCCCTCGTTCAGTCCCTCCTCCCGAATCACGTCGTTCAGGTGGACGACCGCGAGGTCGGAGTCGACCAGTTCGGTCGCCGTCGTCTTGCCGGTGCCGGGCGTCCCAGTGACGGCGACCTTCACTCCGCCAACACCTCGTTGAGTTCGCTGACCGCGCGTCGCGTCTCGTCCCTCGTCCCGCAGGTGAGACGCACGCAGTCGGGCAGACCGAAACTCGTGCAATCGCGTAGGATGACGCCTCGCTCTTGTACCGCCGCCGTAACCGCGCTCGCGGCACCGACCTCCGCGAGCACGAAGTTTCCGTGACTCTCCCACGTCGGGGCGTCGAGATGGTCGTAGATGTACTCGCGCGCCCAGCGCGTTGTCTCGACCGATTTCTCGACGTGCTCGTCGTCCGAGAGCGCGGCGAGGCCGCCCCGGCACGCGAGTTCGCTCGCGGCGAACGGCGTGTTCACGCGGGCGTAGGCGTCGGCCCAGTCGTCGGGCACGACGGCGTACCCGAGTCGGACGCCGGCCAGTCCGAACGCCTTGGAGAACGTTCGGAGGACGGCCACGTCGTCGCGGTCGTCGAGGAGGGAAATGGCGCTCGGCGCGTCGGCGTACTCGCCGTAGGCTTCGTCCACGAGCACGAGAGTCCAGTCGTCGGTTTCGTTCGCTATCGCTTCCACCGCGTCCAGCGAGAATCGTCCGCCGGAGGGGTTGTGCGGGCTGGTGAGGTAGACGATTCGCTCGCCGTCGTACTCGGACAGCACGGTGTCGGCGGCGAGCGCGAACCCGTCGTCCTTGGAGAGGGGATACTCGCGGACTTCGCCGTGGTGATAGCGCGCGCTCATCCCGTAGTAAGCGAAACCGGGCTTCGGCACGAGCACCGTATCGCCGGGGTCGAGCATGGCCCGGGCGAGATAGTCGAGCGCGCCGTCGCCGCCGTTCGCCAGCCACACCTGCGCCGGTTTGACGTTCCACCGCTCGGCGAGTTCGGCGGTGAGGTCGGTGTGCGACGCCTTCGGGTAGGAACTGGCGTTCCCCGCCGCCTCTCGGATGGCGTCCACCGCCGCCGGACTCGGGCCGAAAGGGTTCTCGTTCGACGCGAGTTTCACGAGGTCGCCGGGGTCGATTCCGTGCTCTCGAGCGACCTCCTCGATGCCCCGTCCGGCCTGATACGCGACCTGCGCGGAGAGGTCTCGTGGTTCCATGTCGGGACGGAATCACCGGCCGCTCTTAAGCGTGGCCACCCGAGCCAGCACGATTAAGGAATCCGATGGCGACCCCACGATGGGGGTTAAACGATGACACACCATCACCACGACCAGTCGCGTCGCGGTGGCGAAGACGAATCGCGGATGCAACGCTACGGCGGCCCACGACGGCGCGAGCAGGAGCAATCGCAGAGTCAGGAAGGACGAGAGAACCGGCAGGAACAGCGAAGACGGCGACAACAGCGGCGACGCTACGGCCAGCAACGAGGAGAAGAACAACGACACGGCCAGCAACGCGGCCAACAGGGACAGGAACACGGGCAACAGGGGCAGGAACGTAGGCAGCAGGGCGGACGGCAAAACCGACAGGGGCGACGACGTCGTTACGGACAGCAATCCCAACGAGAGGGAGAACGGTCACAGCAGCAGGAGCAGAACCAGTACGGCGGAAGCTCCGAGGGCCAGTACAGTCCCGTCCAACAGACCGCGATGCGCGAAGGGCAACAGAGCCGCGAGAATCGCCGACAGAGACGACAACAGGAGCGACGCTACGGGCAACGACGAGAGGAACGGGAACAGCAGGGTCAGCAACAGAGTCAGCAGTTCCAATCGTCCCAGGCACGAGAACAACAGGAACACCAAGGCGAGCGCCTCCAAGAACAGCAGGAGCGACGGCAAGGCCCGCGACACTGACCGCTCGAACCGACGGATTCGCGAATCCACGACCCGTCAGGCCGCCATTCTTTTCGGCCGGAGGCTTCATGCCGACGACCGATGTAGCGCCTCCGTCATGGCTTTCGAAACCACTCGACGGAGGGGACGATGACGCAGATCGGCTACACGCTGTCGAGCGAGGAGCACCATCCGAACGAGCTCGTCCAGCACGCCGCGCGGGCCGAGGAGGTGGGCTTCGACTTCGCGTCCATCTCCGACCACTACCACCCGTGGATAAGTCAGCAGGGACACAGTCCGTTCGTCTGGTCGACGCTCGGAGGCGTCGCGCACGCCACCGACGACCTCCCGGTGGGGATCGGCGTGAACTGTCCCATCATGCGATACCATCCGGCCATCGTCGCGCAGGCCGCCGCGACCGCCGCGGCGATGTTCGAGGGAGACTTCTTCCTCGGCGTCGGGACTGGCGAACGACTGAACGAGCACGTCGTCGGCGAGCACTGGCCCGAGCATCCGATCCGGATGGAGATGCTCGAAGAGGCGGTCGAAATCATCCAAAAACTGTGGCAGGGCGGCCAGCAGAGCTACTACGGCGACCACTTCACCGTCGAGAACGCGCGGCTCTACACGCTGCCGGAGGAACCGCCGGAGATCATCGTCTCGGCCTACGGCGAGCGAGCGGCGAAGGCCGCCGCGGAACTGGGCGATGGGTTCTGGAGCGTCGGACCGCAGGACGTGGTCGAGACCTTCGACGAGGCCGGCGGCGAGGGGCCGAAGTACAGCCAGATGTCCATCTGCTACGCCGAAGACGAGGATGAGGCCATCGACACGGCGCTGGAACACTGGCCGAACACGTCGCTTCCGGGCGAACTTGCTTCCCAACTCGCCACCCCGACGCACTTCGAGCAGGCCAGCCAGATGGTCACCCGGGAGGATATCGCCGAGGGGAGCGTCGTGACCGACCCCGACCCGGACACCCACGTCGAGAACCTACGGCAGTTCTTCGACGCGGGCTACGACCACGTGTACGTCCACCAGATCGGCCCGGATCAGGAGTCCTTCTTCGATTTCTACGAGAACGAGGTGCTGCCGGAGTTCGAGTGAACGAAAGCGCAGAACCGAACCTTCGGAGAAGCTAGCTCTTGCGGTGCGCAAGCGGGCTGAAAACGAGACCGGAATCGGAAGTGAGTGAAACAGGTGTTTCACTCTACCCAACACCTTTGTTATTCGAATGACCAGTGAGATGCATGACAGCACGCAGGCGACGACTGCTCGCCCTCTCGCTGGTCGTCCTCGTGACCCTCGCCGGATGCGCCGGGTCGGGTGGAAATAATAATGCGGACAACGCAGCGAACACGGTTGCTGACGGTGGTTCGAAGTCGAACGGCGATTCGGCAGCCACGGGGTCACAGCGTTCGGCGCTCGTCGTCCAACAACGGGCGCTCATCCGAACCGGGAACGTCACGCTGAACGTCGAGAATTTCGACAGATCGAGCCGGAATCTTACCGAGACGGCGCGCGCACAGGGCGGGTTCGTCAGCGACTCGAACCGGCGCGTTCACCGCCGAGGGAACGAGACGTGGACCGCCGGGCGCGTCGTCTTCCGGATTCCGAAGGGGAACTTCTCCGCGTTCTTCGAGCGGGCGAAACAGGAGGGAGAAGTGGAGGAGTCGAGCACCGGGACGCAGGACGTGACCGACCAACTCGTCGACCTCGATGCGCGCTTGACGAATCTTCGGTCGCAGCGCGAGAAGCTCCGCGAACTCTACCAGAACGCCAACGACACCGAGGCCGTGCTCGCCGTGCAAAAGCGCCTCTCGGAGGTGCAGTCCGAAATCGAGCGACTGGAAGCAAGACAGCAGTCGCTCCAAAAGCGCGTCGCCTACTCGACCGTCACCGTGACGATGCAGGAACCGCGACCCGACGCGACGACGAGGACGGGTGACGAGAAGTCGTGGTACGACACGGGCGTTCTGGCCGCCTTCCTCGATTCGGTCGACGGTGCGCTCGTCATGCTCCGAGCGATAGTCGTCGGCGCGGTGTACGTCCTGCCATACCTCGTCGTCCTCGGGATTCCCGTCGGCGGAGCGTTCGCACTCTGGCGGCGATGGTCGGGGAGAACAAGTGTACCGACAGTACCGAGCGCGTCGGAGAGGATACCATCGGGCGAGCACGAAACCGACGGAACCGAAGCAGACGAAACGAGCGAACCCGGGGACGACGAACACGACGAGTAATATCGTTCATCGGCCGAGCGGGTAACGCCTTCCGCACCGGTGACGAGGCGCAAGTAAACTTCCGTTCCCTGAAACCACCTGACGAATATCCCTTGCCCGTCGCTCTCTCGCAACCTATTTGGGCGCGCCGACAGTCGCTCCAGGTATGTTCGTACTCGTCAATCTGAAAGCCTACCCCTGCGACCCAATCGAGATAGCGGAGGCTGCCCGCGACGTGAGCGAAAAGCGCGGCGTCACCATCGCGGTGGCACCGCAGGCGGCCCACCTCTCGCGGGTCGCGGAGATCGGCGTCGAGACGTGGGGCCAGCACGTCAGTCCCGTCGAACACGGGAGCCACACCGGAAGCACCCTCGCAGAGGCGGTCGCGGACGCGGGCGCGACCGGCACCCTGCTCAACCACTCCGAGCGCAGGCTCAAACTCGCGGACATCGACACCGGGCTGGACGCCGTGGCGCGCGTCGGACTCGATACGACCGTCTGCGCGAACAATCCCGACCAGGTCGGCGCGGTCGCCGCCCTCGGCCCTGACGCTGTCGCGGTCGAACCGCCGGAACTCATCGGGAGCGGCACGCCCGTCAGCAAGGCCGATCCGGATATCGTCACCGACGCGGTGGCGGCGGCGGAGGCGGTGGACGAGGACGTGAGCGTCTTCTGCGGCGCGGGTATCTCCTCCGGGGAAGACCTCGTCGCGGCGCGAGAACTCGGCGCGGAGGGCGTCCTGCTGGCGAGCGGCGTGGCGAAGGCCGACGACCCGACGGCGGCGCTGGAGAGCCTCGTCGAACCGCTCTAAGCGGAAACGATGACGAAGTGGTCGTCGTGCTGCGCTTCGAGCACCGACCGTTCCCGCATCCGGACGACGTAGCCCGTGACGGTGCGGTCGAGTTCGTGCGCCGCCCGGACGCGAACGAGGCTCCCGATGACCTGCGCCGACGGCGGTTTCTGCGCAGCCCCGCAGTCGTAGATGGTGAGGAGTTCGTCGCCTCGTTCCGCCTCGTAGACGATGATGTGGGCGTGCTGCGGCAGGTGCCAGCGACCCTCGCCCGCCGGTGCCAGCTTGTTCATACCGCGGCCTACGCGGGCGACGGTAATCAGAAGTCCGAAAGCGACACCTGCCCGGAGCGACTCCACTCGCCGTCCCTCTCGCCACCCCTGTCGGTATCTCCCGTCTCGCTTCGGTCGTCCGGCGCATCCTCTCCTTCTCCTTCTCGCTCGCGCTCTCCTGCTGACTCCGGCGCGTCGAAGCCGTCGAGGCTGGTCTGGTCGTTCTCGGTGAACTGAAGGTTCGAGACGCGCACGCCGACCTTCCGTACTCTGTCGTCCTCGAACTCGGCGAGCAAGTCGAGCGCGACCTCTTCGACCAGTTCGGGGTCGTCCACCGGCCCGGGCAACGACCGCTCGCGAGTGTACACGTCGAACGGGGGCGTCACGACTTTTACGCCGATGGTGCGGTACATCGCGTCTCGGTCGCGGGCGCGCTCGGCGACCGCGGTCGCCAGCGTCGAGACGCGCAACCGCTTTTCCTCCGCGTCGCTCGTCGCACCCGTGAACGCCGACTCGCGCGAGAGGCTCTTCGGACGACCGATCGGCGTCACCGTCCGGTCGTCGTCGCCGCGTGCTCGCCGGTGGAGTTCGCGTCCCCGTTCGCCGAATCGCTCCGCGAGACCGTGCGGATCGGCGTCCGCGAGGTCGCCCGCTGTCTCGATGTCCATCTCCCGGAGTTCGCGGGCGGTGACCGGGCCGACCCCGTGGAGTTCCGCCACGTCGAGCGGGGCCAGAAACTCTCGGACAGTGCCGGGTTCGACCACGACTAGTCCGTCCGGCTTGTCGTGGTCGCTGGCTATCTTCGCCGCGCTCATATTCGGAGCGACGCCGACGCTCGCGGTGACGCCGACTTCGCGTTCGATTCGATTCTTAACGTGACGAGCGAACCCCTCGGCGACTTTCCACGCGGTTCGGCCGGTCACGTCGAGGTACGCCTCGTCGATGCTCACCTCGCGCACCGTCTCCGCGCAGTCGTGGAGGATAGCCCGCACGTCGTCGCTGACCGATTTGTAGAACCCCATATCCACGGGGCGGTAGTAGCCCGCCTCGTCGGAGTCGTCGTCGTCCTCATCCGGTTCGCCGTCGGGGTCGTCGGTAGCTTTTCGGGGGAGACGTTCGAGCGCCGTGCTGATGGCTTGTGCGCTCTCGACGCCGTATTCGCGGGCTTCGTAGCTCGCAGTGGCGACCGCACCGTGCGGTTCGTCTTCCTCGTATCCCATGCCGACGACGACCGGTTCACCTTCGAGGTCGGGGTCGCGGAGGCGTTCGCAGGACGCGTAAAAGCAGTCCATATCCACGTGGAGGACGATGCGATCCTTACGTTCGTCTTCGTCGCCGGGCAAGCGTCCTCCGCGATTCGACATCGGCGAACCGTTCGACCGCCAGCGGGATTAACTTGTGCAAAGCAGGGCGAAAGTGAACAGGTCTATGGAGCGATACCCGCAGTAGATTGCCGCGGCAGGAATCGATAAATAGATGGTACGGTTCCGTTTGCGGCATATTTCGCTATATTTATTGATGGATATGCGGTAGCGCCGGGCAAGATGGGCACTTCCGACGACCGCGACTCTAGCGGTGACGAACGGCTTAGTCTTCGGGTCGTTCGCGCCATCGCTGAGTACGAAGAAACCGATCCGACGGAAATCAGACCGGTTCTCTACGACATCATCGATCCGGACGCGCTCGACTCACTGTTCGAGGAAACGCAGAACGGAAACGCTCGTGCGAGGGGCCACGTCGCGTTCGACTACGGGCGACGCGAGGTCATCGTCTACAGCGACGGGCGGGTCGAACTCGTCGAGCAGGAGTCTTCGGATTCGGTCACTTCGACGAGATCCACGTCGAACGACGGCTGAACGATTACGTCCGAGACAGCATAGTAGGCTTCCATCTCGGGGTTCCACCCGGTGGTATTTTGCTATCGTACCGGTCGTTGGTGGATTCCCGAAACTTGCCGATAGCTATATGTTCGTCACCCCCTGAGACCGAAGTAGCACACCGTGCGCGACTCAGACAACTCCAGGGATTTCGACATGGATATCGAGATAGAGACCGTTAGTGACGATTCGACCGAAGCAACGTCGACGTACGTATTCGACATTGAGCGCGAGATGGCCGGCGGACACGCGTGTGCGGGCATCATCCGCGCACTCGCGGAGGTCATGAACGCCTCTCCGAACGAGATGACGCCGCTTCACGCGGTGGTCAACTGCGACGCGGTCGAGGCACTCTTCCGTACCCGCCGGTACGGCGAGGCACGAGACAACGTCTCCCTCACATTCCACTATGACGTATACGAGGTGAGCGTCGACGCGAGCGGGAAGGTCGTCGTGAAAGAGTAGCACACCTCGCCCGCCGGAGACCCAGTTCGGTAGCTGATTCGGCCATAGCCGCGTGATATGCTTCCCTCCTTCCCGACGCACTCTCTTCCGCCACCCACCCGTGTTCTTTCCGGCGAACTTCGTGTTCAGTTCACACATCAGTTGGACGGCCAATACTTTTTCTGGAAATCGGCGGAAAACTACCGACCGAAGGATGACCGACACCAACTACCCGTCTCGACGCTCGGTTCTCCGCCTCTCCGGAAGCGCCCTCGCCACGACGTTGCTCGCGGGGTGTACGGGCGGAGGCGGCGGCGACTCGGGAACGACGAGTACGGAAACGACGACGGAAACCGAAGACGGCGGAACCACGACCACGTCCGGCGGTTCGAGCGGCGACCGGGAGGAAATACGCCTCGGCGCGAAACAGAGCGGCTGGATCGGTCGCAAACCGCAGTCCATCGCAGACGAGAAGAATCCGACGCTATCGCTGAAGGCGGGACAGAAGTACAAGCTCACGTGGGAGAACCTCGATGGGATGGAACACGAATTCCTCGTCGTCGACGATAGCAACGAGAAACTCGAAGAGAGCGACAAGAAACTCGTCAAGAGCGACGACGCGAAGAAGAAAGGCGAGAAAGTGACCGTGACGTTCACCGCCTCGAAGAAGATGAGCCGGTACTTCTGCGAGTACCATCCGCAGACGATGAAGGGGCAGGTGAAGATCGAAGGCGGATAAAACGAGACCCAGCGACGAACACCCCGGCAGAACGCGAGTGGGGCGTCTGATTTTCGATGGGTGTACGGATTGCCGGTTCGTGGGGCGATTCTACCGCGTCTTTTCGTCGGCGGTGGATTCTCCACGTCGGATATTTCGTCGATAGTCGAATCCACTACTTCCGTGAGGTATTTCGGGTACGGATACCGTAAGTGACGGACTTAGACCCGTACTTTCATATCATTCCGGGAACCCACCACGGGATAGCAACCATGAGTCAGGCGACTTTCTCTACGGAACCATATCTCAATTCGAATCTCTTCTCGGGGCATTATCTCGACGAACGCGTCGACAGCTTGGATGCGTGGGACTGTGACGAAGAAGTACGAGACGTGTTCGAGCGGCTTCGAACGCTGTGGAACGCGGAGAAAAACCTCGTCGAGTCGTACGAAGAAGACGAGCTACTCGAATCGTGGATAGACGAAGTAGTGGACGTGCTCGGCTTCGGAAAGCTCTCCGAAACGACGCTCCCAGGTGGTGGTGGGTATACCGACCGACTGCTCTTCAATTCGACTGAAAAGCGACGCGAAGCCGCGTTCGAGAGAATGGAGGGACGGACGGGGGCGACGTACAATCTCGCATCCGCACTGCTCGAAGCGAAACGATGGGATGCATGTTTCACGGAGACGTTCCGCGAACAGCGTTCGTACCGAGACGCGTCCCACCAGGTGAAATACTACCTCGAACGGACGCCCGAGCACCTCCAGTGGGGAATCCTAACGAACGGGCGAAAGTGGCGACTTTATGGAACCAAAGACTACGAAACGGAGACCTACTACGAAGTGGATTTACCCGAGCTGCTCGAATCCAGTAGCTTCGAGGATTTCAAATACTTCTACGTTTTCTTCCGCTTCTCGGCGTTTCGTGAATCGAACGGCACGACGTTTCTCGATACAGTTTGGAACGAAAGCGAAACCGCGACACAGGAACTCGGTGCAGACCTCCAAGATAACGTCTTCATCGCGCTTCGAGTGCTCGGGAAAGGGTTCGTCGAAACCAACGACCTCGATATCGGTCCGGGGGACGACGAGCGACTGGACGAGTTAAAAGAACAATCGCTCGTGCTTCTGTACCGGCTCATGTTCATCCTCTACGCGGAGTCTCGACACCTCGTCAACCCAGGCGACCCATCCAGCCAACGAGAGTATGAGGAGAACTTCGGTCTCGACCAACTGCGTCTCGGCATCCTGGAGGAAGTCGGAAACGCGCCGTCGGAAAACGCGTTCGAACGGGAGTACAGCAGGTACTCCACGTCGATGTGGAGTCAGTTGCAAAATCTCTTCTCGCTCATCGACACCGGAAAGGAGTCGCTCGGAATCCCACCCTACAACGGCGGGTTGTTCGACGAAGACCACCACGAGTTCCTCGCTCAAAACGAGGTCGCGGACAGGTATCTTGCCGAAGTCATCTACCGACTTTCCACCACGCAAACCAAGGATGACTTCGTTCCTGCCGACTACGCCGACCTCGACACGCGACATCTCGGAACGATTTACGAAGGTCTGCTCGAATACGAGTTTCGCATCGCGCCGGCGCAATACGGCGCAGTCACGGCGGGCGAGGGGCAAGTCCGGAAAGGCACAACCGATGTGAGCGTGGCGGATGCCGTCGAAACGGTCGAACGGGGAAGCCTGTACGTTGTAAACAACGATGGCGAGCGAAAGGCCACGGGAGCGTACTACACGCCCGACTACGTGGTGACGTACATCGTCGAAGAGACGATCGACCCACTCGTCAAGGATGTCGAAGACCAACTCGGCGAAACCGATCTCGAACCGGGAACGGAGGAGTACGTCGTCGCGTTCTGGAAGCGCGTTACGAGCCTCAAGGTGCTCGACCCGGCGATGGGAAGCGGACACTTCCTCACGAAAGCCACCGGCTACCTCGCCGAACGGGTGATGGAGCGCGTCCGCGAGTTGGAAACCGCGACCCTCTTCGACGAACAGCGAGTTCGGCGCGAAATCTCCCGCGAGTGTATCTACGGGGTCGACCTGAACGGGATGGCGGTCGAACTGGCGAAACTCTCGATGTGGCTGGAAACCTTCGCCACGAACCAACCCCTCGCCTTCCTCGACCACCACCTGAAGGTCGGAAATTCCCTCGTCGGATCGAACGTCAACGACGTCCTGCGTGACGACGGCGAAATCGTCGATGACGACGGAGACGATGACACGACACGGATGACGTTCGCCCAGGTGTTCAAACGGGCACGCCAGCGCGCTCTGGAGCACGTTATGGAGTTGGTGCGAGACCTACTCGCTATCGACAACGAAGCCCTCGCGGACATCAAGTCGATGGAGGAGATCTACGACGAAATCCGCGACGACCCCCTTTACCAGCGACTCTTCGGGATGGCGAACGTCCACACCGCGGAACGATTCGATCTGGACGTGCCCGAAGACGCCTACGAGCGAATGGCCCGCGCCATCGACGACGAAGACGACTGGGCCGAAATCGAGGCGATCGACTGGTTCCGAACAGCGCAGGCGACGGCCGACGACGAACGGTTCTTCCACTGGGTACTGGAGTTCCCCGAAGTGTTCTTCGACGAAGGCGGGAAATCGATGGAGGAAACGGGGTTCGATGCGGTCATCGGAAATCCGCCGTGGGTGGACGTTAAAGGCTTGAAAAAACCGGAAGTGCTGTTCGATTTCTTCGAAACTAGTTACAACCGCGTGAATATTTACGCCGCATTCGTCGAACAAGCATCGTCGGTGCTCGTGGAAAGGGGTACCTTCGGATTCATCACGCCCAACTCGTATCTGACGCAAAGCTCGTATCTTCGGCTCCGAAAGCACGTCTTGGCGAGCTACGGAATCGATACGATCGTCAGACTACCCGATGGTGTTTTCTCGGGAGTCACCATGGAAACGGCTATCCTGATCGCCCGGCGCGGTACGTCCATCGAAAACGACGACGTCACTGCGATAGTTTACCGGCGAGATGACGATATTTCGGTGATATCCGAAAACGGGGGAACCGTTCGTGAGTGTAACGTGGAGCGGTGGAAACGAACCGGCGAGATGATATTCGACGTCTTCTCGTCTCGTTTGGAAAAGGAGGTCGTCCAGAAAATAGAGGAAGGAAGCGGAAGGATAGAACAACAGTTCGAATCGTGCTTAGGTCTTACACCGTACGATAAACATCGAGGCCACACCGAAGAGCAGATCGACGAGCGAGTATTTCATTCCGACCGGAAGGAATCCGAGGGGTATCATCGAATAACGACCGGCAAAGGAATCCGAAGATATCGGTTGACCTGGGAAGGCGGCGAGTGGATACGATACGGTGGTTGGCTGGGCGCACACCGTGAAAAACGGTTCTTCACCGAACCGCGCTGTATCGTTCGACAAATCGTGTCACGCGATGAGCGCGGAATCCATGCAGCCTATTTCGACGAAGAGATGTTCCACGCGCAGGTCGGCTTCGTACTGCTCCCGAAAGATGGGAGCGAGGTGAGAGCGAGGAACCTCGTCGGAATACTCGATTCGAAACTCATGACGTTCTATCACCGAACGCGATTTTTGGACGAAAATAAGGATACGTTCCAAAAGATACTGATCCAAGATGCAATCGAATTCCCGCTTCCGAGCGGCTATCAAGGGTCTAATTCGTTAACCTATAACGTTCGAGAAATGGAGACCCTGCTCGAGAGGCGAAGCTCACTCACCCTCTCTCTCCTCGACCATCTCGGAATCAGCACCGAAGACGGCGTAACCGGCCCCGCAATCACCGATATCGGACTGACCCAACCTCCGAAAGGTTCCGGAGGCTCCATCCTCCACGAGACCACGGAGACAAAGAACAACCTCAAAATCGAGCGGGTGGCTGTCGAGCGCGAATCGACCACCACGGTCGAAATCGAACTCACGGTGCGATACAAACCCGAGAATTCGGCCGAGCACGAAACCGACCGGTACGGATACACTGAGACGGAGATCGTACCCGCGCTTCGAATCACGGAATTGGCCGAGGTAGAGGCAGATCTTATCGAATCGTTTGTCCCCGTGGCGGTGGACGAGGCCGGTGGGTTCGCTGCGTTCCGCGAGAAAGTTACCAAGACGAACTCGCCACTCGACCGACTGAAGAAACTCACCCTTCCCGACGTGGGCGACGTGCGAGATGGACTGGAGAGCTACGTGCGGACGAAAGAGCGGGTCGACGAACTGGACGAGAAAATCGAGCGAACTGACGACCGCATCGACGAAATCGTCTACGAACTGTACGGCTTGACCGACGAGGAGATCGGAATAGTGGAAGAAGCGACGAAAGAATAGCGTCCGATAACCGTGTCGATAGGGAATACGCCGCACGACAGAGAGCGGTCACGTTCCCGCGAGTTCGAACGTGTAAAGTCCGGTGAACGTATCGCTCGCGACGACGAATTCGCGCGTCGCGTCGTACGCCGCCTTCCACGCCATCGGCGGTTGACCGAGTTGTGCGACCTTCTCGTTCGGCGTCAGTGCGCTCGCACCATCGTCCGTCGGATACCGGTCTATCGGCTGTGGACTCGTCGGGTCGGTGATGTCGTACATCACGACACCTTCGTGCCAGTCGGCGCTGACGACGAGCGTCGCGTCCCCCTGCGGAACGATGCTGAAGTGATGGCCCGTCCAGTCGAATCGCTCGGCGTAGTCGTCCGCCATGCGCTTTGCGTTCGGCGAGACGGTAAACCCGACTGGGATGGGATTCGAAATCGACCCGTCCTTCCACCCGACGTCGAAGACGTGTTTTCCGCCTGGAACGCCTTGCGGTCGCTCGTCTCCCATGACGAGTAGCTCGCGTCGGGGATCGAAGTGGCCGTGGTGCGCGCTCCCGAACGCTTCCTCGCCGACTCGTGTCCCGTCGTACGACTTTCGCTCCACGTAGTCGAAGCGCCCGACTTCGACCGGATTTCGCGGGTCGCTCACGTCGTAGATGATGAATCCGACGAACCGCCCCGCCTGGAACGCGGAACAGAGTAACTCCCGCTCTGGGTCGACGGAGATGTCGTGACACGCTCCCTGCGGACCGTGCTGGCCGAGTTTGCGCGGGGTTGAGGGGTCGGAAACATCGTACACGTCAAATCCGTTCGTCTTCAAGTCGTAGTTCACCGCGTAGAGAACCGGCTTCGTCGGGTGGGGCGTCAGGTTGTGCGATTTCCCCTCGGAGATTCTTCCGACGACTTTCGGAGTGTTCGGCGTTCCCGACGCGTAGCCGTAGTCCACAATCTCGAAGTTTCCGTCCCACGTCCTCTCTATCGCTCGATGGTACAGCCCGTTTCGGGAGTCGAACTTGACGTCCAAGTTCGGCGCGTCGTTCGAGTTGCCGAGGTAATGAACTCGTTTCGGGGCGGCCGGGTCGGAGAGGTCAACCAGATAGGTGCCATTGACGCCCCATTTGGTCCCGACGACTGCGTAGCGGCCATCGTCTCGAACGGACACCTCCGAATAACCGCCATCGGGGGAAGACTGCGCGGAGGGCTGTAATCGGCCCAGTTTCCGCAGCGTTAACCGACGGGGGTCGACGGTTTCGGTGGTCGACGTCGTCCCTTCCTTGCGATTCTTACTCAGAAAACTGGAACATCCGGCGAGCAGCGTTCCCGCGAGGGCCGTGCCGGAACGTACGAGCAGCCGACGGCGGGTCGGTGAATCGCGCGGGTGGGTCATCGATGATCACTCGGGGATAGATATGGCGGCCTCGTCGTTTGTTATGCGCCGTCTGAATCTGATACTAAGAGAGCAATCGTTTCCTACCTCCTGATTTTGGATAGTTTAGATACAGTTCGTTTTCCGCTCACCGGTGGATGAGCACGCGCTACGCGGTTCTCACCGCAGGACTACCTCGACAAACGCAAAATCGAACAACGCAGGAGCACATGGCGGAATGACCGCTATCCACTGCGCATCTACTCCAGTGGTTAGACGAAAACGACGTCACCTACATCAACGACCTCAACCCATATACCATCAACAAGTTCCTCAGACACCGCCAACAAGACGATATTGCGATACAGATCTACAAGAACAACGTCACGATAATTCATGGCTTCATGAAGTTCCGCGCCAACAACGGTCTCGTAGACGGCGAGCTTGTCGATGCAGTAGAAACCCCAGTAGTCGAGAACGGCGAAGACGTGGATGATACCTCGATTGACCCAGACCTCGTAGAAAGCATTCTCGACTATCTCTACAAATACGAAGACGCCGAGCGGAAGCACTGCGTCTTCCAACTGATATGGTATACCTGTATGCGCATGGGAACCGTTCGCGCTCTGGACGTGGACGACTTCTCGGCTAAAAACAGGAGCTAAACGTGCGCCATCGACCAGAAAGTGAGACGCCATTGAAGAACGGCTACGCTGCGGAACGTACCGTAAACCTTGGAAAGAAGACAGCCGATTTACTCGAAGACTACGTCGACCTGAAACGCCACGACATTGAGGATGAGTAGGACGGCGTCCGCTATTCACAACGCGACAAGGCAGACTCTCAGTGAATTGGCTTCGAGTAGAAATATACGGACTCACGAGACCCTGTGGCTCCACATGTACGTGTCCACACAACCGCGACATCCACGAGTGCAAAGCAGCGCAAGTGATAACACACCTCTGAAATGTCCGACGTCAGTTAGCCCACATCCACTGCGTCGGGGCGCTATCACGCAGCATATGAAGGATGAATGGCCGGTAGAAGAGTTGAGTAAGCGTGCAAATGTCTCCACGAAGATTCTGGAAAAGTACTATAACGTGATGACCGAGCGAGAAGAGGCCGCTCGGCGAAAAAAGTACAAGAAAGACATATAGAACGAGAGGGGAGTGAATTACTTTCACTCCGGCTGGCAGGCGTTTACCAGCGATGAGTTCAGGGTTTAGAGATGATAGTGAAGTCCGAAAATAATGGATGTGGTCAAAAACCTAATAAATAATGGAACTTGCTTCTACGAACACGATTTTCAGGAAGTGAGAATCGGTACCGGTATTTTTTACCAGAAAGATGTTGGTCATTAATGGACTACGCCCATGAACCACGATCCCGATCGCCGCACACTCCTCACAGTAACTTGCGCAACGCTCGCTGGTGCAACGCTCGCAGGCTGCCTCTCATCGGCAAATCCCGGCAGGACAAATGACGAGACGTCGACCACCACAACAACTACCGAACCAGATATGACCGTCAAGGTCGGCCCAGGAGGAAATTTCACGTTCGAACCACCCGAACTTGAAGTTCGGCCAGGGACCACCGTCCAATGGATCTGGGAATCCGATTCCCACAACGTTGTCGTGAGAAGCCAGCCGACAGACGCGAACTGGGACGGATCCCTCGGCCCGAAGTCTAAAGTCTACGAAACCGGGTATAGCTTCACGCACACCTTCGACGTCCTTGGCTCATACGAGTATTACTGTCAGCCCCATCTGGCGGCGGGAATGACCGGGACAGTCATCGTAACGAAGTCACCAAGTGAAACCACCACGTCAGAGTCAGCACCGCACACCGACTCCGGAGAAGTAGAGGACATACAGCCGAACGAACCCCAAACAATCAGGGATCTAACTGGGCAGAGTGAGATAACGGTCACTGTTGGCCCGGATGGCACGCTCCAATTCGATCCGGCAGGGGCTCGAATCTCCTCTGGGGCGACTATCACGTGGGTCTGGGAGTCGAATACCCACAACGTCATCCCCGAGAGTCAGCCTGATGAAGCCAATTGGAAAGGGACGCCCGGTGCGCCGAGTAAGAGGTACGACTCCGGCTACACGTACTCGCACACGTTCGCCACGCCTGGAATGTACGAGTACTACTGTCAACCGCACAAGAGCGCCGGGATGACTGGAAAGTTGATCGTCGAATAATCCCCCAATTGTCTCTCTATCTCCACTTCCGCTGACAAGAATGCCCTCCTCCAACGGGATGATTCAGAGAACGGTTTCCAGCTTTTTGCCTTACTAAAATCCTCTTCCGGCTTGCAGTTACTGACCTGCCGAGTTAGTTGGTTAACATACACTGAGAATAGCTCTCGCTGGAAGAGAGAAACTGGAGATGATTGAGGGCGTGGCGGCGTTCTCGTCCAGTGAGTGATTTTGCTCTGTGTGTTTTTTTGAATAGTGACTACGCCGATTTTTGTCTACGTCAACTATATTATAATTATGGAAAAATTTTCACTTTCAGGGAGCTACCGTAATACTAATCGCTTGACGGCAGTGCGTCCATTCGACAATCGAATGAAGTCGTTCCTCAGTATACTGATATTGTATATAAGGAAGCCAACGCCTCATGTGCATTAAGGATAATTCGATAATGGCATGGGGTCGGAGGGATTTGAACCCCCGATCGACTGATATCTCCGGTGCGCCTCGGAACTCCAGAGGGTCGTCAACGCGAGCGATGATCAGTCACTCGCTCGGTATATCAGTCTGGAGTTTCGTCCCGGGCGCGTAGCCTCTGGAGTCAGTCGCCATCCCTGGCTTGGCCACGACCCCGCAAACCTTCGTAGGTGGAAACTACCTAAAGGGATTTCGATTTCTACTCCTCGCGTTTCTGCCAATCGCAGTCCTGACACTTGTGTCCGGTGACGTACGCCGTCACGCTCGGCATGTAGCCGACCTTCAGCACGTCACCGCCGCACTCCGGACACTCTCGCTCCGCGTCCTCGATGCGTTCGGCCTCCATCACCGACTCGCCCTCTATCATCTCCGCCAGTTTCTTCGGCGTGACCATCCGCCCCTGAACGACGCGATTCTCGGTCATCATCGGAACACGAACGCGAGAGCGGAAAAACGTCTAGGACGCCCGAAACGGTCGAACGGCGTTACAGCCACGGACGGCGCTCGTCGCCGTCCTCCTCGCCGGGGTAGCCGTAGGCCGAGTCTGAGTTCTCGCCGCCGTCGGTGACCGCGGGGGAACCCTCCAACTCCCGCGGTTCGCTCGGCGCATCCGGTGAACTCGACGGCTTCTCGGGCGCGTCCGCGTCGGCTGCCGCTCGTTCGCCGGGGTCGAGCGCCAGCAGGCAGGTGACCGCGAGGACGGCCAGCGGCGCGCGTCCGGGTGCGAAGCCGAGGATTGACAGCGGTAGGACGCCCAGCGCGACGGCGCTCCCGAACCGGAAGCGGTCGATGTCGACGACTTGGCGCAGCCACGGCGCGAACAGGGCGACCGCGAGGGCGAACGCGACGCCGCTTCCCGCCGCCGCGGCGGCGTGGACGACGCGAGTTTCGTCGAGCGTCGTCACCAGTTCGAAGCCCGCGGGTTGGAGGCTGGCGAGCATCCCGAGACCGATGATGACTCCGGGGCTGGGCAGGACCTCCCCGACGCGCGCGCTCGCTGTCTTGGCGGCGATGGCGGCGATGACCAGCGCGGCGAATCGCTTGAATACGTCCATGTCCAGGGCGCTCGCGATGGTCGGCGCGAACGCGGCTTCGACCGCCGCCAGTGCGATAAGTCCGACGCCGACCGCGAGCACGGTCGTCGCCTGCTCGCTGGGCGTTCCGTCCATCTCCGCGAGGATAACGGCGACGGTCGCGCTCCCGCCGAAAACGAGCAGTCCAACCTGCACGATGCCGACCCACGAATCGAGCGCCCCGGCGAGAACCATCGCGGGGAAGATACCGTCGACGAGGGGTAGACCCATGACGGTCGCTAACAGCTTCGTCGTACCGCCTACCTGTTGCTCCAACCGGTAGGCGATCGGGTGTTGGGAACTACTCATCGACTAGCTGCGATACCCCTGACCCGTGGGTGACGGGTGATGATACCTGCGGTGCGACCGACGCCGCCGTCGGAGATTCCCCGCAAGCGATTTCCCTACCAGTGTAAATGTGGCGCGCATTTTCCCGAAAATCGCAGTCGGACTGAAAGAGTCGTCGCTCGTCCGAACAGCAATGCGCTCTACAATGGAACTGGTAGAGTCCATACACGAGTTTATCGCCGTTTATTGCTTAAGTGTTGCGTGAGAGGTGCCCCCATAGGGCGCAAAATAACGGAGAGAAACGGCATCAGACTTGGCCATTTTTTACCAGATTCGTCCATTCGCCGGCCGTTCTTCAGTGACGACCGCGACGATACCGAATGCTCGGCGACGATACGCACGACTGTGTACAGAAGACGAGCGTCCTCACGCCAGAGTAGCACAATCTCGCAACGTTTTTCAGGGGGCGCCTCGTTCGCATTACATGGCGAACGATTCTCAAAACGACGGTTCGTTTTCCGAGAAACTCCACGTACCGGAGGCGCTCACCTTCGACGACGTACTGTTGCGTCCGAAAGAGAGTCGCGTCGAACCCGACTCGGCCGAGGTTCGGTCGCGCGCCTCGAAGAACGTCGAACTCAACGTCCCGGTGCTCTCGGCGGCGATGGACACCGTCACCGAGAGCGAGATGGCCATCGAGATGGCTCGACAGGGCGGTCTCGGCGTGCTCCACCGCAACGTGGATATCGACCGAATGGTCGAGGAGATCGAACAGGTCAAACGCGCCGACGAACTCATCATCCGCGACGTGGTGACCGCGAATCCCGAACAGACCGTCCACGAAGTGGACGCGATGATGGAACGAGAAGGCGTCAGCGGTGCCCCCGTCGTGGACGACGAGGACGGGGTGCTCGGTATCATCTCTGGCACCGACATCCGACCGTACCTCGAAGTCGGCGAGCGCGACGAGGTTCGGGAGGCGATGACCGACGAGGTCATCACCGCCAGCGAGGACGTGACCGCGCGGGAGGCGCTCGAACTCATGTACGAGCACAAGATTGAGCGCGTCCCCATCGTTGACGAGGAGAACCGCCTCACCGGTCTCATCACGATGCAGGGCGTCCTCCAGCGCAGGGAGTACGGCGAGGCAGTCCGCGACGACGACGACCACCTCCGGGTCGGCGTCGCCGTCGGCCCGTTCGAAACCGACCGCGCGGTCGCGGCAGACGAGGCCGACGTTGACGTGTTGTTCATCGACTGCGCCCACGCGCACAATATGAACGTCATCGACGGCGCGCGGGAGATAAAGGAGTCCGTCGACGCCGACGTGGTGGTCGGGAACATCGGCACGCATGAGGCGGCGGAGGCCATGGTCGATTTCGCCGACGGTCTCAAGGTCGGTATCGGCCCGGGAAGCATTTGCACCACCCGCGTCGTCAGCGGTTCGGGGATGCCCCAAATCACCGCCATCTCGCAGGTGGCCGACGTGGCGACCGAACACGACGTGCCCGTCATCGCGGACGGCGGGATCCGCTACTCCGGCGACGCCATCAAGGCCATCGCGGCGGGCGCCGACGCCGTCATGCTCGGGTCGTACTTCGCGGGCACCGACGAGGCGCCGGGCCGCGTCATCACCATCGAGGGGAAGAAGTACAAGCAGTACCGCGGCATGGGAAGCGTCGGCGCGATGAAAAGCGGCGACGGCGACCGCTATCTCAAAGACGACCCGGAGGACGACGAGGAGTACGTCCCCGAGGGCGTTGAGGCGGCCAAGCCGTACAAGGGAAGCCTCGAAAGCGAACTCCACCAACTCGTCGGTGGCATGCAGTCCGGCATGGGCTACGTCGGCGCGGAGACGATTCCGGCGTTCAAGGAGCGAGCCGAGTTCGTCCGCGTCTCTCCGGCCGGCCAGACCGAGAGTCACACCCACGACGTGATGATCACCGATGAAGCGCCGAACTACAGCCCGCACGAGTAGAGCACCCCACTCGTCGGCAATTGGAGTAGATTTTTCGCCCGTGACAGAAAACCGATCGGCCATGCAGACGTTTCGTCGGTGTCGCTACGAGAAATCGGACGAACTGCCGGAGAGATTCGGTGGCGACGTTCGAACCCCGAAGTCGTTCGTCAAAGAGTTCCTAACGGAGTTTTCGGAAGAAGGCGATATGGTGATCGACCCGTTCGCCGGATTCGGGACGACCCTGAAGGTCGCGGAGGTGTTGGGACGGATACCGTACGGAATCGAGTACGAAGCGGACCGCGTCGAATTCATCGAAGACCGAATCGACCACGGCGGGAATCTCGTCCACGGGAGCGCGCTCGAATTGGCGTCCTACGACTTGCCGACGTTCGACCTCTGTCTCACCTCGCCACCGTCCATGGCCGAAGAGGATAATCAGAATCCGTTTCGGAACTCCGCTGGAGAGAGTCAGTACGACGAATATCTCGAAAACATCGGTAACGCGTTCTCCCAACTCGAAACGTTCATGGCGACCGATTCGCACGTACTCGTCGACGTTTCGAAACTGAAGAACTAGGGCAACGTGACGACGCTGGTATGGGACATGGTCGACGTTCTCTCGTCCATCTTCCACTTCGAGGGCGAGATTGTCGTCACGTGGGAAGAAGCAGAACCGACGGATTTACCCGGCAATTACGGGTACGGCTACGACCACAACTACTGTCTGGTATTTCGGAACGCGAACTAGTCCGGCAGCCACGGTCAGACCGCGCGCTTGGGGACTGCGAGTTTGAGTCCGAGTCCGACGAAAACGCTCCCGGCGAGCCACTGCAGAGCGCGGTTCACGCGGGCATTCTCGCGGACGAGCGCCCCGACGCGATGGGCCGCGAGCGCGACGAGCGAGAGATAGACGAGCGTCAACGCCGCGTAGGTCAGACCGAGCGTCGCCATCCGAGCGTCGGTGTTCGAACCCGTTCCGAGGAACTGCGGGAGGAAGGTGAGGAAGAACAGCGCGACCTTCGGGTTGAGCACGTTCACGGCCACGCCCTGTCGGAAACTGTCGCCCGACTCGACGCCATCGAGTTCGAGCGCCGCGTCCTTCCGAAGCTTCTGCACGCCGAGATAGAGGAGGTACGCGGCGCCGACGTACTTCACGGCGGAGTACGCCACGGCGGACGTGCGAAGGAGGACGGAGAGTCCCAACACCGCACCATCGTGTGTACCAGGATTCCCGTGCTGACGCCGGACGCGGCCTGAACCCTTGCTCGTCGACCTCGCTCGACGACCCGGGTGAGCACGTACATCGTATCTGGGCCGGGCGTCACGATGAGCGCGACGGAGGCACCGAGGAAGAGCGAGAGTGCGGCGATATTCATACATTCGAGGTACGGACGGAGTCAGTAAGGATTTCCGATTAGAGTATACAATATGATACGTGTCCCGGTTTTGCTTCGCCGAAGGGAGCGCTGAGGTTAAATAAACTGATTGCGAGTTAGTGACTGTTTTTGGACTTATGATGTATTCATATATGAATTCTAATAGATACTTACCGATTTCGGATATATATTCTCAGACTCTCTTCGGAGAGACAAACCATGACACGAAACAATGACGCGGATTCCGACATTGGAGCTTCCGTAAACAGATGAGAGTATCTCAAGCTAGGTCTGTCCGCGGCCGCCGCGACAGCGTCGCGGTCGAGCTACCGCATCAGGAACGGAACGGACGAAGAGATCACCGTGTACGTCACCGAGGCGTCCGCCGACGGGCCGACGCTGATGGTGGCCGGCGGCGTACACGGCGACGAAAAGAGCGGCTACCGCTCGGCCGGGCAAATCAAAGACTGGGACATCGACGCCGGGAAACTGGTCGTCATCCCCGAAGCGTGTAAGCCGGCCGTCGAGGCCAGGACGCGAGGATTCGCGGACGGTGACCTGAACCGCCACTTCCCCGACGGGGCTGAGGAGGAGTCACAACTCGCCGCCGCCGTCTGGGACGTGGTCGAGCAGCAAGACATCGACTTCCTCTGGGATCTCCACAGTTCGTACGGCATCTACGAGTCCGGCGACGGGGGCGTCGGACAGGCGTTGTTCGCCCCCATCGCCGGCGACACGGGCGTCCACTCCAAGGCCATCCGCGACTACCTGAACGCCGAGGTGCTCGACGACTCGCTGAACGACGTGTACGACTTCCGCGAACACACGCACCACGACGATGGGTCCCAGGATATGCTGAAACACAAGGTCGGCGCGACGCTCGGCACGCCCGCCATCATCTTCGAAGCGACCGAGAAGCTCTCGCTTGACCGGCGGGTGAAACACACGACCGCGGCCGTCGAGCGGTTCATGTACCAGTTCGGTCTCCTCGAAACGCGGAGCGCGATAGAGAGCGCGAACGACCTGCGTTACGACGGCGACGCCACCGCCGTCGACGGTCGCGTCGACGGCAACGGGACGCGTTCCGGCCTCGCCTTCGGCCTCACGAACGACGCCGACTGGGCGCTGACCATCACCGATGTCGAACTCGCCCCGGCGAACGCGGCCATCGACGGGCTGAGCGACCACTCCTACGACGAGGGGCAGTGGACGAGTGAACTCCACATCGATAGCGACGTGCAGTCGGGGCTGACCGACGTGAACGGCGGTCTCACCCTGCCGGGAAGCATTGACCTGAGTTCAGACGGCCACAGCGACAGCGCCGACCGAGAAGCGATTTTGTCCGCCGGTTCCTCGGCGACGGTCTCGCTCTACCAGTTCGAATCCGGCGGAAATCCCGTCGGCATGGTCGGCGAAACCGTCGACGTGACCGTCAGTTACACCCTCGACGGCCGAGAGAGCAGAACGCGGGCGCTCACGCTCTCGCCCTGATTCTGGCTCACTTCTCGCTTCTTGGCAGAAACCGAATAACTTCTGTCGTCTATCCCCTGAGTTGCGCAGTCCATGCGGAGAAATTCCATCGGGCCGAAGGCGTTCTGCGTGGTCGAGCACGACGGCGAAATTCTGATCCAAGCCTACGACGACCCGAAGACGGGCGAGCGATTCTACCGCCCGTTGGGAGGGTGCATCTAGTTCGGCGAACACAGCAGGGCTGCCGTCGTCCGCGAATTCCGGGAAAAGGTCGGAGTCGAGTTGGTGGAGTTAGAACGCCTCGGCGTTCTCGAAAATCTGTTCTCTTTTGGCAGGAAACTGGGCCACGAGTTCGTCGTCTACGACGGCGCGTTCGCGGACGAATCGCTGTACGAGCGGGACGTGTTGGAGTGCTACGAGGAAGCCGTCGACGAACATTTCGAAGCATTCTGGAAGCCCATCGCCGATTTCCGGGGCGAAGCAGGGCCGCTGTACCCCGAGGGGATTCTGGAGCTGTTGGTCGAAGGGAAGTGACTCACGGAGTGGTCGACGCCTCCGATACCGACGCCCACGCTCGTTTTACCGCGACGAGCGCCACGCCGAAAATCACGATAGCATTGACTGGATGGATCGCGGCGACCAGCGACCCGAACAGGTGGGCCGTCGCGTACTGAACCATCACGAGCACGTACAAACCGACCGGAAGCAGTTTCAGCGTTCTCGGAAGCCGTCCGAGAAATGCGAGGCCGAACAGGAAGAACGGGACGAATTCGAAGAGGTGGACGAAGGTCGTGTGGAGTTCCCAATTCGCCGGGTCGACGAAAACCGCCATTCCGGCGATGTACACTTGCACGAGGACGCAGACGGCGAAGACGCCCGCCAAGAGGACGTAACCGTAGCGCGCCCACGCGACCCGTCTCGGAGCCGTCACCCCGCTCGAACTCGTCATCCCGTCACCTCGTTTTCGGTTCCGGCGACGTCCGTCTCGACCGTCCGGAGGTCGTAACCGAGCGCGATAAGCGCCAGATAGAGCGGTGCCTCTATCCAAACGCCCGGAAATCCGACGGCGGTGAGCGGGCCGAGGACGAATATCGCCGGAAAGAGGATGATGAACGAGCCGGCGGTGAGACGACTCGTACTTGCGCGTCGCCAGAGAACGACCCCGTAGAGGCTCCCGAGCAACCGTATGACCACGTACGCCGCCCCGGTGAGAACACCGACTGGTAGTAGAAGCTCTCCGAACGCGGTTCGACCCGCCACGAGGACGACGACGGTGCCCGCGTAGCTCACCAGCGAGAGGCCGAACGAAACGGCGATGGTGCGCCCGTGACGGCCGTAGCCGGTGCCGTATCGAGCGTTGGCCGCGAACAGCGTCACCGCGAACACGACGTATCCGACGGGATGCAGCGCGGACAGAGCATCACCGCCGAGTTCGATTCCTATCCCGGTACGGCTAGTCGTAACTCCGACAAATCCGAGTCTAACGAGACCGACGAGACCGGCTATCAGACCGCCCGAACCCGCCAGTCTCGTTCGTCGTGGCGTCCACCAATTCGCGGATACGCCGCCTCGTTCCGACGTTCCCGATTCGCCGCGAGTCATTGCGATTCGGTTCGATTCGACGTGTTCCCCGCGTTCTCGCCGTCCCCGTCACCTTCGACGACGATGGCACCTTTCATGCCCGCCGATTTGTGCGGTTCGCAGTAGTAGAGCACCGTCTCGGGCGTTTCGAACGTGTGCTCGAAGGTCGCCCCCGTCTCCGGCGACCCGCTGTCGAACTCTCCACCCTCGGCGACGACGTTGTGGTGGCCACTCCCGACCCACTTCCACGTGACCGTCGTCCCCGGCCGGACGCGAATCGCCGGCGGTGCGAACGCCATCTCGTTACTCTCTGGGCCGACCTCGACGGTGACGGCGTCCTTGTCGGTCATATCCCGAACGGAGTCGTAGTTGTCGGTGTTCGACAACCACTCGTCAACGCTGCTCGCTCCGCCACCCCCTCCGTCACCGTCGTTGCCATCGTCGGTACAGCCGGCAAGCAGACCGGCGACAGCGAGTCCGCCTACCGCACGGAGGAAGCTTCGCCTCTCACGTCCCGCACTGCTCGAATCGCTCGTTTGTCCTCCGTCGAATTTCGTTCGTGGTGCCGGGGCGTCGGATACCCGTCTGGAGTCCGTCCATTTGGAAGTCATACGTTGGTCTTCTCCGTCCGCTCCTGCGAGCGGGAGCGCGATAAGACGGGAAGCACGGTCGCCGAGGCGGCGTTTCTGCGAAACGTTTATATCCGGGCTTCTCTCGTATCGGTCGATAGCGACGAGAGTCGACGAACCACGCCGATTAAGGATACTCCGGTTCTACGGCGTACACAGACGCGCGTCGAGCGCCGTCCGAGAGTAGAACAATGTCAACCCAGACCTCTTCCCGATCCAGTGATTCCGGCGGACCGCTGGGTCGCGTTCTCCGCGCTCCGGCGAGAGCGCAGACGTATCGCAATCTCCTCTACCTCGCGTCGATGTTTCCCCTAGGAATCGTCTACTTCGTGCTTTTGACGGTGGGGTTCTCGACCGGCGTCCCCCTCCTGGTCGTCGGTGTCGGTCTCCCGATTCTCCTTGTTCTCCTCGTGGTGGTCGTCGAACTGGCGACGTTCGAACGAACCCTCGTCGGCGCGCTGCTGCGAGTCGACGTTCCTCCCGCCGCCGCCGAGACCGAGGGGAGTCGCTGGGTTCGAACGAAGCGACTCGTGACCGACGTTCGGACGTGGAAGGCCGCCGCGTACCTGCTGAGCGTGTTCGTCTTCGGAAACGTCACGATTACGCTGCTATCATCGCTGCTAGCGACGTCGGCAAGCTTCGTGTTCGCTCCACTATACTACCGGGACGCTCCCGTCACCGCGCACGCTTTCGGGCCGATTCCGTCCGGTGATTTAACGCTCGACCTCTCGTTCGGCTGGGACAACCTCTTGGTCGGTCTCACGACGACGGTTCGGGTCGGGTCGTGGCAGATAGAGACGCTTCTGGGCGCACTGCTGGTCGCCGGTCTCGGATGCGTACTCCTGTTGTGCTCGCTCCAGTTGTTCAACGTCCTCGCGTGGCTGTGGGGCCGGTACGCTCGAGTCATGCTCGCACCGCGGCGCTACTGGAAAGTTCCCGACTGGTAGTTACTTTCGCTCGAAGCCACATCCCGACCTACGCTCGGGTGAGCGCGTACAGAATGGCGGCTACGCCCGCGAGGTGTGCGACCGTGACCGGTAATAGGATCTCCGCATCGGTCGCGCGCGTCAGCGCCGCAAGCGTGTAATCTACACCGACGGGCACGGCGGTCAGGAGTACGATACCGACCGCGAGATACAGCATCGGGCGGCTCTCGTTGCGTCGATAGCCGCGATAGGCTTGGTACGCGACGAACGCTCCCGCGACGGCGGTGACCGCCGCGAACGCGAAGATGAGCGCGCTATCGTTCGCGAGAGCGTTCGAAAGTTGGAGCGGTGCGATCATCTTCTCACCCGATTCGAATCGTCGGCTTCATTCGGAGGGGTCGCTTCGCGCGGGCGCGTGACGCCGTAGATAGCGTAGAGCATGGCACCGAGGCCGAGTAGCTTGCTCGCGTTCGCGGCCGCGGCCCGGCCAACCGGCGAAACGGCGGTGAAGGTCGTCAGTACGAATTGGATCAGTATCGGCCCGGTCGTGAGCAGTATGAGTCCCACCGCCAGATACAGCCGACCTCGGTTCCGGTTCCGTCGGTAGCCGCGAACCACAACGTACGCGACCGCGAGCGACAGGCTGGCGGTGAGAAGCAGACCGAGCAACACGAGGGTGACGACGAGCGGCGACCCACCCGTCGCGTCCGTCGTGGTCTGGAGCAGCGACCGCATGCTATCGTAACCCCTCGAACAGGTCGGTGAATCGGTCGGCGGCGTCCTCGGGTCGGTACGTGACTTCCATCTCGAACGCGCCGTCCTCCAGTTCGATTTCGATCCGTTGGAGCCGCGCTGTGTACGTCCTGTAGTGGTGGCCCTCCCGGTCGAGTTGTAGCTGTTCGGCGAGCAGGTCGTGTTCCCGAAGACGCTCGATACGTCGATAAATTGTCGAGACGGACGCGTCGCACGCGTTACTCAGTTCGTCCGCGGACATGGCTCGGTCGCTCGTATGGATGAGGATGGCATGGGCGTACTCGTCTTCGAGGAGCGCAGCGATCTCCCGTACGTCGCCGTCCTCGGTCATTCCACTCGGCAGTGACGAGAGCGCACGAGGGGATAACCGTGTTCGTTCGCAGCGGTCGGTACGGGCATGGATTCGGTGAGTGTCGGCGGGCGACCAACTTAAAACCACAGACATGGTTGCAGCGTTAGCGACCGAGGGAAAGGGAGAACTCCGCCCAGCCACATCGCCGATTTTCGGGGAGAAAGACTAGTCCAACGAAAATGTAGTGCCGGATTATCTACCGGTGTCGGCGCTTCACGACGATGAATGAGAGAAGGTACGACAGGGCGAACATTGCGGCTTGCGGCGCCGGGTTCTCGCCGGCAAACTGCAAATCGAGTGCTGCGATACCGAAAGCGAGGAGAAGTCCAACGAACACCGTACTTCCTGCGAAGGCGAAAGTGAATTCGCCTAGTTTACCCAACGACCAGTCACCTGTAACAAACGGATACGCCCCGCCAAAAGCGAGAACACCGACTAGTATTCTCACCGTCGTGTCCGCTAAAGGAAATTCGAGTAGCGCGTTGCCGATCCAAATCACGGGATAGAGCGCTATCGATACTCCGACGAACGAGAACAGGAGATCGACCGTCGCCCAGAAGATCGGATCATTTCTAGGCTGTATCGTGTTCACCTACTTATTATAAGTCGATTCCTCAAATCAGTCTTTCTCGGAGACATTATTCCAGAATTTTGATAAGTACAGCGGTCACTTATCTGTTACCTCGGGAGGATTCTGACGAGAGCAAGTATTCGAATCGTCGAACGGTTCCGCCACTCACGAGGTAGTTCGTGGTAATATGGGCCGGGCGCGATTTGAACACACGGTCGGACGTGCTCACTCCGTTGCGCGCAACCTCCCTGCGATTCAAATCGCGGTGGCCGTTTCACTCCTCACGTCCGTTCGTCGTGAAAACGGGCCGGGCGCGATTTGAACACGCGACCGTCTGATTAAGAGTCAGACGCTCTGCCTAACTGAGCTACCGGCCCAACGCACTCAGACAAAGTGGGGAATGACGTAAATACGTTTCCTTTCGGATTGCGGTACTGCGGTTTGGACGCGAGAGAACGCCGTTTTCGACCGAACGAATCCATCGCCGGCAGAGAACGGAGTCGTCGGTTCAAGGTGTGCTTACCAGCGTTCGGTGTGACATCTTCGGCGGTGAACGCGAATCGCTCGAATCGCGAGTAAAAGGACGGACGACTGGTTTCGTGGTTGCTTCGGGAGGATTAAGTACCGGCCCGAGCAACCGACCAGTAGTAATGAGCGCCGGGATTACTATCTCTTCGATGTCTACGTACGCCATTCTCGGCTGTGGGAGCGTGGGGTACGCCGTGGCCGAGGAACTCATCGAACAGGGCAAAGAAGTGCTCATCGTCGACCGGGACAGCGACCGCGTCGAGGCGCTCCGCGACCAAGACCTGAACGCGCAGACCGGGGATATTCGCGACGAATCGGTGGTGGAGACCGTCGGCGACCGCGACGTGGTGCTCATCCTTTCCTCGGACGTCGCCGCGAACAAGGAAGCCGTCTCGAACCTTAGGACGCACGGCGGCGAGCGGTTCATCGTCGTTCGCGCAAGCGACCCGGTCTCCGCCGACGAACTCACCGAGATGGGCGCGGACGTGGTCATCAACCCCTCGACCGTCATTGCCAACTCCGCGCTCCGGTCGCTGGAAGCGGGCGAGTTGGAGTACAAGGCCCGTCAGTTGCGGGCGGTCGTCGAGGGCGTTTCGACGAAACTCGCTATCCTCACGCACGACAACCCCGACCCAGACTCCATCGCCAGCGCCGCCGCGTTGCAAGTGATCGCCGAGAGTCTCGACGTCGAAGCGGACATTCTCTATCTCGGCGAAATCGGTCACCAAGAGAACCGGGCGTTCGTCAACCTCCTCGGTATCGAACTGCTCCAGCGTGACGAGGTGGATATCGAGGAGTACGACACGTTCGCGCTCGTCGACCACATGCGCGCGACCGAACCGGAACTCGACCATCCAGTCGACATCCTCATCGACCACTACGAACCCGAGACAGAGTACGAGGCGGAGTTTTCCGACGTGCGACCGAACGTCAGCTCCACCTCGACCATCATGACGAAATACGTCCAGGAGTTCGACATCAGCATCAGCGAGGAGGTTGCGACGGCGCTCCTGTACGGTATCCGCGCCGAAACCCTCGATTTCAAGCGCGACACGACGCCTGCCGACCTCACCGCGGCGGCCTACCTCTACCCCTTCGCCAACCACGACACACTCGAACAGGTCGAGTCGCCGTCGATGTCCCCCGAGACCCTCGACGTGCTGGCGGAGGCCATCACCAGCCGCGACGTGCAGGGGAGCCACCTCGTCACCAACGCGGGCTTCATCCGCGACCGAGACGCGCTGACGCAGGCCGCACAACACCTGCTGAATCTGGAAGGAATCACGACGACCGCCGTCTTCGGCATCGCGGACGACACCATCTTCCTCGCTGCGCGATCGAAGGACATCCGGATGAACATCGGCAACGTCCTGCAGGACGCCTTCGACGACATCGGAGAGGCGGCGGGCCACTCCACGCAGGCGAGCGCCGAGATCCCGCTCGGTATCTTCACCGGTATCGAGACGAGCGAAGATAACCGCGACACCTTGCTCTCGCTCACCGAAGAAGCCGTCAAGAAGAAACTATTCGAGGCGATGGGCGTCGACGGCGAGACGAATGGAAGCTAAACCGCCGCTTCCTCTTCTTCCTCCGGTTCTTTCAGGCGCTCGACGACGTCGTTGATGAGGATGACATCGCCGACCGCGCGCACCCAGCGATAGGGGATGATGGCACCGTGCCCCGGTTTAATTCGGCTTCTGAACAGTTCGTCGTTGAGCCCCCCGAGCGCGAGCCCGGTCACGGCGGTCGCGTCCAGATCGAGACGAACGTCGTCCACCTCGCCGACGAACACACCGTTGTTGGAGTACACCTCCCGTCCGACAAGCGTCGTAATTTCCTCTGGCGTATCGTCCATATGAACGAGTGATTGTTTGGGCGGGACTTAACTCTTGGTAGATGTTTCACAACCTGTCGAGCACGGTACCGAAGATCGCAAGACCTTCCTCGACGGTTTCAGTTTCGTGTCCGAGACTCAGACGGAATCGGTCGCTGTCGTCGAAAAAGCGCCCCGGAACGATCAACACGTCTTCCTCCCACGCGGCTTCCGACACCTCGTCGCCGTCCGCCGACTCGTGGGCGAAGAAGCCGTACGTACAGCCGGGGCAGACGGCACCGGAGAGGTCGTCCCGTTCCGCGACGAACGTCGCGAGCAGTCCGCGGTTCGCGGCGACGCGAGCGCGCGATTCTTCGGCGAGTTCCGTATCGGAGGATAGCGCCCGCCGGGCCAGCGCCACGCTCGGTTCCGAAATCGCCGGAACGTGGTGCATGACCGACCGGGCGCGTTCCACGAACCGACTATCCGCGACGAGCCACCCCACCCGAATCCCGCCGAACCCGAGGAACTTCGTCAGCGAGTTCGTGACGACGGTGTTCGGGAGACCGACCGCGGTCGGCCCGCCGAACGCGCTCGCATCGTCGGCCTCGCCGAAGGGAGCGTACACCTCGTCCACGAGGAGGTGCGCTCCACGGTCCGCGGCGACGCGGCTTGCTTCCGCGATGGTTCCTCGGTCGGTTCGATTCCCGCTCGGGTTGTGGCGGTTCGTGACGACGACACACCGCACGTCGTCGGTGACGGCCGCCGCGATTCGATTCGGGTCGAGCGCGTAGCCGTCTTCGTCCGGCCTGCGGAACCGGTCGATCGTGGCACCGAGTCCCTCCGGCGTCGCCACCAGCGGTTCGTAGCCCGGCTCCTCGACCAGCACGCGCGGGTCGCGCTCGTCGGATTCATCGTTCACTTCCTCCCCCTCGATCGCGGCGGCCAGCGCGAGGAAGTTCGCGTGAGTCGCCCCCGCCGTGACGAGGACGTTTTCAGGTTCCACGTCGTAGGCGTCGGCGACGAGGGTTTCTACGTCGGCGCGCTCCGGCGGTTCCGGCAGGTCAGCGATCCGGGGCGGAACGACGCCGTTCGCGTCCGGAACCGCCCGCCGGAGGTCGCTCGAACCGAGGTCGTGCGTCGCCGCCTCGGGGCGTCCGGAGATCCAATCGAGGTACGCGATGTCGGGGAACACCCCGAGTGATACGGTCACCGGGGATTTAACCTTCGGGCACCGCACGACCGACGCCGGTGCGTATCGAGCCGAGCGAGGGGTAGTTGGGAGGGAATTAGCCGGGAGAGAGTAAGTTGGTCGGGTGAGAGTCGGCCACTCGATAGCCGATCGAACGTCAGTCGGTCACCGCCAACGGCATCGACCCCGCGTTCGCCGCTAGCGATTCGAACTCCTCGCGAGCATCATCGGCCAGCGGGTAGACGCCGTGATAGGGGTCGGGGTCGCCATCCACGCCGGTCACGGTTCGGATGGCGTCCGCGAGGGATTCGTAGTTCTCGCCCACGATGTCCTGAATCAACACGGGCATCCCGGCTCGCTCGCAGAGTTCCCGGGCCGCCCCCCTGCCGACGTAGACGCGCTCTTCCTTGCGGTCTGTGAACGCCAGTGCGAAGGGCGTCTCCTTGAACTGCGCTTCGAGAAACGACTGGGCGGCCTCGTTCCCCCACGGAATCGCGCCGACGCCCGGAAGTCTCCGAAGCGCCGAGGCGGCGGCCGAGCAGAACGGGCAGTCGCCGTCGAAGACCAGCACTGCGTGGTACTCGGTCATACGCGGAGAGAGGAGATCGTCGCTGATAAATTTCCGTGCTTCGCGGGACGATTCTTCGGGGAAGAGTGTGAATGTAGGATGCTGGAAGTGATGGGATGTGCTGGCTTTGGTGGTGACGCGAATCCGTTCTCGAACGTCCTCGGACGCTCTCGTGAAATCGATTCCCGGGTAACGACACGACGGAGTTCAGAAAGCCCCCGGACGTTCGCCCCGCCGGGTCGGACTCGCGCGATGCGCTCGTCCGGTCGCCGCTCCCCTCAGTCGCGGCAACCTCGCTGCGCTCCTCACATTGCTCCCTGTCGGTCGCTCCGTTTGCGGTGCTTGCTTAGTCCGGGCGGGAACGAGACACCCGGCCCCTTTCAATCCCGCCCCGAACCGCCACCGCACCGCTGCCACCCCACCCTCCCCAACCGACTTCCTTTGTTCGCTTCGCTCACTTCGGTCGTCCCTCGCGTGATAGTCAGCAGACCTTCGGACGACCATCGTCCTCGGGCTTGTCGACGCACGCGCCGAGGATGTTCGTGTCCATTCGGAAATATCAGTCATTCCGGCATCGTCACCCTTCCGGCGGTCGAGAAAACCGTAAGCAGGCTGGCGATTTCCGCCTCGAACGAGCGGTACTCTCAAGTGGACTCCGCCCAACCCACAAGCATGTCGCTCGATACCGAGGTGCTCGTCGTCGGGGGTGGCTCGACGGGCACCGGCATCGCCCGCGATTTGGCTATGCGAGGGGTGGATGTGACGCTGGTCGAGAAGGGGAACCTCACCCACGGAACGACGGGGAGGATGCACGGCCTGCTCCACAGCGGCGGCCGTTACGCCGTCTCCGACCAAGCGAGCGCGGAGGAGTGCATCGAGGAGAATCGGGTCTTACGGGACATCGCCGCCCACTGCGTCGAGATGACGGGCGGGCAGTTCGTCCAGTTGAAAGACGACCCGGACGACTACTTCGAGGAGAAGCTACGGGGCTGTCGGGAGTGCGGCATCCCCGCGGAAGTGCTCACCGCGAAGGAGGCCCGCGAGCAGGAACCCTACCTGACCGAGGACGTGAAATGCGCCATCTCGGTTCCAGACGGGGCCATCGACCCCTTCAGGCTCTGCGTGGCGAACGCCGCCGACGCGGAGCTGCACGGCGCGCGAATCGAGACCCACGCCGAGGTAACCGACGTGCTCGTGGACGGGAGCGACGTGGCCGGCGTCGAGGTGCGCCACGAGAGCGGGCAGAGCAAGCGCGAGCACGCGACGCCCGGCACGACCGAGGAGATTCGCGCCGAGTACGTCGTCAACGCCACGGGCGCGTGGGCCGGCCAACTCGGCGCGATGGCGGGCGTGGACATCGAAGTCCGCCCTTCGAAGGGCGTGATGGTCGTGATGAACTGCCGACAGGTTGATACGGTCGTCAACCGCTGTCGACCGAAGGGCGACGCCGACATCGTCGTCCCGCACGAGGTGACGGCGATCCTCGGAACCACGGACGAGGAGGTGAGCGATCCCGAGGACTACCCCGAAGAGCAGTGGGAAGTGGATCTGATGATCGACGAACTGTCGAAGCTCGTGCCCATCCTCCGCGACTCCCGAACCGTCCGGTCGTTCTGGGGCGTCCGCCCGCTGTACGAACCGCCGGGAACCGGGACGGAAGACCCGACCGATATCACCCGCGATTTCTTCCTCTTAGACCACGAGGAGCGCGACGACCTGCGCGGACTGACGAGCATCGTCGGCGGGAAGTTCACCACCTACCGGGCGATGGCCGAGCAGATCTCGAACCACGTCTGCGAGCAACTCGGCGTCCGCGGCCGGTGCCGAACGGCGGAGGAACCGCTCCCCGGAAGCGAGGACTTCTCCGTCCTCCGCGACTACATGGACGAGTTCGGCCTCCGGTCGCCCATCGGCAGGCGGAGCGTCCAGCGCCTCGGCAGTCGCGCCGACGAAGTGCTGACGACCGATGACCCCAACCCCGTCCTCTGCGAGTGCGAGGCCGTCACCCGCGCCGAAGTTCGGGACGCCATCGACCAATCCGGCACCGACCTGAACGCGGTTCGCATCCGCACTCGCGCCTCGATGGGCAACTGTCAGGGCGGCATCTGCTGTCACCGGATGGCGAACGAACTCCATCCTGAACGCGACGAACCGACCGCCCGCGCCGCTTTGGACGAACTGTTTCAGGAACGCTGGAAGGGTGAACGACATGCCCTCTGGGGCGAACAGCTTTCCCAGGCCGCGCTGAACTACGCGCTCCACGCGACGACGATGAACCGCGACGCTCCGGACGACGACCTCGATTTCGCGGCGTTCGACGGGGGTCGAAATGGCGATTGAAGACGACGTGGTCGTCGTCGGCGGTGGACTCGCCGGGATGGCGACCGCCCTGTCCGCGGCCCGCGAGGGCGCGCGAGTCCGACTGCTCTCGCACAAGGAGAGCACGCTCCGCAACGCGAGCGGGCTCGTCGACGTGCTCGGCTACGCGGGCGACGGAGTCGTCGCGAACCCCTTCGACGTCCTCCCCGAACTCCCCAACGAACACCCCTACCGACGAGTCGGCGAGGAGGGCGTTCGGGACGGACTCGCCCTGTTCGATTCGGTAACCGACTACGACGGCGGGCACACCGACCGGAACGCGCTCGTCCCGACCTTCGGCGGAAACGTGAAACCGACCGCGCGCTATCCGGCGCACACCGCCGCAGGGCTGGCGAGCGACCTGCGAGACACCCTGCTCGTCGGGTTCGAGACGGTCGTGGATTTCGACGCGCCGGTCGCCGCGGAGCGCCTCGCGGCGTCGGGCGTGCCGTTCGAGTCGCGCGGCGTCACGCTCCCGTTCCCCGGCGACTTCCGAACCGACGCCCGCATCACCCGCCTCGCGCACGCGCTGGACGAGAACGAACGAATCGAGGGAGGGAGAACTGGACGCAAGCGGGCAGGCGTCACCGAATCCGTCCCCGTCAGAACCGCGCTCGCTGAGCGCGTGAAACCCCATCTCGACGGCGCGGAGCGCGTCGGCTTTCCGGCGATACTCGGCCAAGATGAGCCGGACGAGGTTCGCGCCGACCTCGACCGGGAACTCGGCGCGGACGCGTTCGAGGTGCCGATGGGACCGCCGAGCCTTCCGGGCATGCGCCTCGAAACTCGATTCCATCGCGCGCTCCGAGACGAAGGCGTGCGGACGACAGCGGGGAATCCAGTCGTCGACTTCGAGGGCGACGACCGGATTCGGGCGGTCGTCGTGGAACGAAACGGCGCGCGAATTCCGTTCCATGGCGAGCAGTTCGTGCTGGCGACCGGCGGGTTGGTCGGGAAGGGTATCGACTCCGACCGCGGCAGCGTCCGGGAACCCGTCTTCGACTGTCACGTCCCCGCCCCGGACGACCGCTATGACTGGTTCGAAGACGGGGCGTTCGACGACCACCCCTTCGCCCGATTCGGCGTGCAGGTGGACGATGAGTTGCGGCCACTCGATTCGACGGGCGAACCGGAGTTCGAGAATCTCCGCGCCGTCGGCGGCGTACTCGGCGGCTACGACTTTGCGGCGGAGAAATCTGGAAGCGGCGTCTCGTTGGCGACCGGCGTCGCCGCGGGGCGGAAGGCGAACGACGAGGTGAATGCATGAGCAACCAACCCACAAGCGAGAAGGAAACCGAACGACGAGAGGCGTCCGAACTGCGAGACGTGTTCAGCGGCGAACCGATAGACCTCCGACCGGGGTCGGACGACTGCTACAAATGTTCGACCTGCGACACCGAGTGTCCGGTCGCGGAGGTCGACGACGAGTTCCCCGGTCCGAAGTTCCAGGGGCCGGAGCAGTGGCGACTCAAGCGCAAGGACGACCACGACATCGACGATTCGGTCATGTCGTGTTCGAACTGCATGCGCTGTGACGATGTCTGTCCGTCGAACGTGCCGCTTTCGCAGATGCACAACACGGCCAGGGGCGAGTACGTGGACGAGCAGATATCCCCCTTTTCGTTGGAGTACGTCCGAAATCGGATTCTGGCGAACTACGGGCGACTCGCGCCGCTCGGCGCGCGCTTCCCGCAGCTCACGAACTTCGTGATGGGGCTGTCGGTGACGAAACTGGTGAACGAGAAACTGCTCGGCATCACGGGAGAGCGCGAGTTCCCCGACTTCGCCACGCAGACGTTCCGCGAGTGGTGGAGAGAGCGAGGTGGCAACACCACCTCGAAAAAACGAGCGCGGAAGGCGCGAGAAGAGCGAAGTGGAACCACTTTGGAAAAGCGAGCGAGAAGGAACGACTCGCGAGAAGAGCGAGGCGGAGCGAAGGTCGAGAGCGACGAGAAGCGCGTCGCCTACTTCCACGGCGACTACTCGAACTACAACACGCCGGAAGTGGCGAAGGCGATGGTTCGGGTGTTCGAGTCCTTCGGCTACGAGGTGGCCGTCCCCGAACAGCGCTGTTCCGGCACGCCGATGTACGCGAACGGAATGCTGGACGACGCCCGACGGGCCGCCAAGTTCAATGTCGAGACGTTCGCCGCGCTGGTCGAGCAGGGGTACGACGTCGTCTGCTCGTGCACCTCCTGTTCGATGGCGCTCAGACAGGAGTATCCCGAACTCTACTCGTTCGACGGAACGGCGAAGGTCGCGGCGAACACCTTCGAAGCCCTCGAATATCTCCGGATTCACGAGGACCTGGACAGCGCGCTCGCCGACGCGTCCGTCCCCGAATCGGAGTTCGGCGAACTGGCCTACCACGCCCCCTGCCACGCCAGAAATCAGGGAATCGACGGGCAGGCCGTGGAACTGATCTCGGAACTCGATGGCGCGGACGCGGTGGACGTGGGCGACTCCTGTTCGGGCATCAGCGGCACCTACGGTTGGAAGGCGGAGAAGTACGACGTTTCGATGCAGATCGGCGAGGAGATGTTCGAGCACATGCACGAGGTCGAGGGCGAGACGGGGATGACCGAGTGTCCGACCTGCGCGATGCAGATGAACCACGGCACGGGCTACGAGATTCGCCACCCGCTCGAAGTGTTGGACGCCGCGCTCGTCGAATAGCTGATCCTGATGCCCTTGACGACAGACGACTCCACCTTCGATAGCGGACACGGGAGGTATTTTTTCGGTGAACCGTGGATCGCTCGTCGCGTTTCGTCAGGGGTCACCCGTCGGACTGCTGCGCACCCCGTACCTGGGCGACGTGAGTGAACGTGACCAAACCGATCCCCCCCAACGAGATTGCCCGCGGTAACGACGGCGACGGTCGTGGCCAACGCTCCGTAACCGATTCCGGCACCGAAGAGCATGCCGAAAACGATGTGCAAGGTGGTGTCTATCACGTGGTCGAACGGCCCGAGAGCCAACATGAATCCGATGACGTAGGCCATGGTGATGCGGCCGTTCACGCCGTTGACGCTCTGCAGGAGGTACGACAGTAAGCTCACGAACGTCCCCCGATTGCGCTCGCGAACGTCGTGACGGTTCCTCGGTGCGCGAGTTCCTTGGCGACCGTACTCAGCGCGCCCGCCGAACCCGAGGAGAGCACGCCGTCGACGGAGAAGACGACCGCGAAAAGGACGCCGCCGACGAGGTTGAGCACGAGGGTGATGATCCACAGGCGAAGGAGGGACGATAGCATCCACGAACCAGATTGATCGACCGCCTTCGTGGCCGGGTCGAAGAAATTCTCGTTGAAGAGCTCCGCCCGGCCGATGACCAGAAAGACGATGCCGACGGCGAAGACGAGCGCGCCCACGATCTTCGCAACGTCACCGAAGCGCGGTTGAACCAGCGAGTGAACGATCCGAGCGCGACGAGGCCGAAGACGATCGTGAACCCCGCGATGAAGCTCGTCGAGACGAGTTCGAGCGTCGACTGGTCAAGGCGGCGTTCACCTTCCTCGACCGATCGGTGGAATATCTCGGACGGATTCGGAGCGATAGACACGTGTTTGGCCATGCGCGTTGAACGGATAAGAGTCCCGTCTCCGTGAGCCGTCCGTGCCCCTCGCCTCTCCGGTACCATCGGCGAAGGTTCTGCGTCGAGCGAACTTGCTCGAACTCCTCCCGGTCAAAAATGATGGTTCGACGACGATGCGACGAACTTCTGACACCTGTATCTTCTTACCGATTCCCGTCGTAACCCGATGCGGGGGTACGATGTCACGACAGCAATCGGGGGGACTGACGCGACGAGCGTTCTGCACGACGCTCGTGGCGGGGTCGCTCGCGGGGGCGAGCACACGCGCGAGCGCGCAGGCGGAGACGTTCCGCCTCGGCGGCGAGGTGGTCGCGTGGCACGGGCGCGCACCGCAGAGCATCGCCGGGCAGGACAATCCGACGTTGCAAGTGGAGGCGGGCCAACAGTACCGCGTCGTCTGGGAGAACGTGGACGGACAACCGCACAACTTCGCCATCCACGACGCCGACGGGAACGCACTCATGAGTAGCGAGATAATCCAGCAACAGGGCGAGACGCAGACGGTGACGTTCACCGCCTCGCCCGAGATGGCGCAGTACATCTGCGAGGTTCATCCGACGACGATGGTCGGGGAGATGCAGATTTCCGGCGGCGGCGGAGGCGGTGAAGAAGGCGGTGCGGGAGCGGGCGGAGAGGGCGGGATTCGGATTCCGACCGCCGGGTACTTCCTCGCCGTCGCCGTCCTGCTGGCGTTCGTCTCGCCGCTCTTGTTCGCACTCCTGTTGCTCGTCGTCGGAACTCACGACAGGGTGCGCCCGCCGCAGTAACGGACTTCAAAAGGGTGATTCGAAACTCATTCGCGCGCGACGCTGACGTTCCGCATCTCGCCGCCGCACTTCGGACAGTCACCAGGGGACTGAGGCGCGCTCACGCGGTTGCCGCAGTTCTCACACTCGTACGTTGCGCTCATAGCGACGCTGTACGCCGTGCGAAAAGTTAACTCTGCTCCCGATCGGAACCCGACTCGTCCTCGGATTTTCAGTAGTCGAGGTCGTCGGTGTAGCGGTCGAGCAACAGAACCGCGCCGGCGCCGACGAGCGCGGCGACGACCGCGCCGCCGACCACCGTCGGCGTCCAGGCGAACGTCTCCGCGGCGAGAACCTTTTCGACGGGAAACCGAAGCGCGCCGACCATCAGGCTGACGAGGAAGGTGAGCGTCGCCGCTCGATAGTGGTCGAGCGCCCACGAAACTGCCTTCGAGACCGTCAGGAGTCCGATACCTGCACCGAGTACGAACGTGACGACGACCGCGCCCGGCGTGATGATCGCTTCGACGGTACCGCCGTCCAGAAGTCCAACCAGTGCGTCCTTGAACCCGTGGAGATTGTTTGAGAGGTACTTGTACTGGCCGAGGAGCATGAGGATGAGCGCCCCGGAGATGCCCGGAAGCACCATCGCGCTGATGGCGACCGCTCCGGTCAGGAAGACGAGGAGAAGCGGTGTCGAACCGCCGGTTGGTTCGACGGCGCCGGACACGACGAATGCGAGGGCGAATCCGGCGACGGCCGCACCGATTTGTCCCGGCGTACTCACGGAGACCTCGTCGTAGAGGACGATGGCGGACGCCCCGATGAGTCCGAAGAAGAAACCGTAGAGGAGGACGGGAGCCGCGTTGCTCGCCCAGACGACTAATCCGGTCACCGTCACGACCGCGGTTACGATTCCCGCCCCCAGCGCGAGTAAGAATGGTAAGTCCATCTCGGAGAGCATCGTCCGAACCTTCGCGCGTTCCTCGGGGTCGTGAATCCGAAGTGAGCTCGTGACGATCCGCGGGTCAAACGACGCCACCGCGGAGATGAGTCGCTCGTAGATTCCCGTGATGAGGGCGATGGTTCCGCCGGAGACGCCGGGCACCGCGTCGGCGGCACCCATACAGATGCCTTTCAGGTAGATGGACAGTAGGGCGCGCATCGCTCCGGGGTTTCCGGGCCAATCAAAAAACGATTCCCATCCGCGCTCGACGCCGGCACGCTCTCGCTCGTCTCCAGTCACAGTGGCCGGTGCTACGAGGCACGAAAGTATGAGAATATGGGTTCGTCGGTTCGAGCGGGGGTTCAGTCGCGCCGGGCGACGACCATCGCCGCGGCGTACGCGCCGACGAGTTCGGCCCGCATCGCGGGCGAGGCGGGATCGGGAAGCGAGTTCGACTGGTTGCTCGTCGAGTCGTTGCCCACCGAACCGTTTCCGGCGGTCGAGTTATCGCCGGTCTGGTTGCCGGGTGCCGAGCCGTTCGTGGCGTTGTTGGTCGAGTTGTTCGCGCCGCCGATCGAGACGGTCTGTTGCTGGTCGACCGAGACCGTGACGGGGCTGTCGTTCTCGCCGAGCACCTGTCCTTCAGAGACCTGCGCCGTCCCGTTCTGGAACGTGAAGCCGTTTTCGCCGGCTTTCATCGGCGTCCGGAACTCGTAGGGGCCGACCGCGCGGGCGCTGACGTTCGTGTAGCCCTTGTCGGTGCCCCACTTCTGGTAGCCGGTCGTGGAGTAGGGCAGGGTCATCGTGAACTTCCCGTCTTGGCCGGTCTTGGCCTTCTGCGTATAGGTGAACGTCCCTGCGTCCGTCTTCATCTTCACCGAGGCCGTGATGGTGGTGTTCGCCGGGCCGGTTCCCTGTACTTCCGCGCCGGGAACGCGCTCGAACGTCTTCACCCACGACGGCGAAGTCGGGAAGTAGCTCTTCGGCGAGGAGACGCCTTGGAGCAGCCCCAGTCGCTGCATGATGACCTGATAGTGCGACCGATCCCACGTCGACTGCGACTGGCTCACCTTCACGACGCGGTAGTGTTGGAGCGCCGGGACGCGCTCGCTCGGGTACGGACCCACGCCGCCGATCTGCGAACTCCCGTCCCTCTTGACGAACTCGCGGGCTTGCTGCATCGTGTTGAACCGCTTCGTGACCGTCTCGTTCGGCCCTTGCGGCGGTATCTTGTACTGAATCTGCTGGCCGTTCTGCCGGGCCGTCTGAACGTCCCAATCCAAGACGATTGGTTTCGGCTCGACCGCGCTGCCGTGATAGCGGTACAGTCGAACCATCATGGTCTCGTAGTACGGCTGTTTGTGCTGGACGATGTACTGGTTCTGTCCAAACCAGATGGAGTCGGTGAACGTCGACGCCGAGACGTTCTCGTTGAAGACAGTCGGGGCGTAGAACTTAACGTTTCCAGACTGCCCGCGCGTTTCGACCATCTTCCAATCGACCATCACGTAACGCGTCTTCTCGTCCGGTTGGCCCATCCGGTCGAGCTGCTGATTCGCCTCGGACTCGTTCTGGGCGAGCAGGTAGTTCGCGGCCGGTTTCGCACCCTCCTGGAACGGGTTGGCGTTGGGGATGCGTTCGCCTTCGACGGTAATCCAGTGGCCGTAGTCCCACCACGACATGACGCCGTAGGTTCCCTTCTTGTAGTCGTAATCGCCGTCACCTTGGGTGTAGGTGCCGTAGTAGGCCATCGAGTTTCCAGCACCGCCGTAGTTGCCTTCCTGCGGCGTGTTGGTCTGCATCCAATCGAGCGTGCTGTCCCACTGGGTCACCGCGCCGGGGCCGGTGGCATTGCCCATCTGGACGGCGTTGTACGTTTGGGTGTTGCCGACCTGCACGGGCACGACGAGCGCCGGCAAGACGAGTAGGAAGACGAAGATTACCGCGAACAGCTGATAGACTTCGACGTTCTCCATCGTGTCGCGGGCGGAACCGTCGAACCCGACGACGCTGAGAATCCACCCGAAGAGGTAGGCGTTCAGCACCGCGACCGGCACCGCGAGGTAGTAGTTGAACCGCACCTGCGTGAACGCGGCGGAGGTGATGAACGCCGCCCAGACGAGCACGAGCAGTTTCTCGGCGTCGTGTTCGTCGGCAACCCACGAGCGCCAGATCATCACCAGCGCGCCGACGATGGCGGTGAAGAAGGTCAGGCCGTACTGCGGGATGACGGCGGCGGAAAGCGACTGGCCGCCCTGCAGGAACGGTTTCGCCTCACCGATGGTTCGCTGGGCCGCGTTCGTACCGAATCCGATGAACCTGATGAGATTGCTCTGAATCAAGCCGAAGAGGTTCGGGAGCGCGACGTAGACGACGAGTATCCCCACCGCGAGGATGGCGAAGATGGCGAGAGGGTAGAGCGTCGGCGAGAGGTCTCGATCGTCCCACTCGCGCGCCAACCACGTCATGAATCCCGCACCGGCGGCGATGGCGAACGCCATGAGCGGCTGGAGCAGGGAGAACTTCACTGCACTGAACGATATCGTCCCGAGCGGAACGAGCAGGAGCAGCCCCGTCACGCCCATGCTCACCGTGGCGACGAACGCGAGGTGGTCCGGACTGACGCCGAGGACGTAGTCGGCGGTGAGCTTCAGCAGGAAGAACACGCCGAAGATGCCGATGAGGAGGACGCCCGGCGGCCACGTCCAGAGGTAGAGCGCGGTAGCGATACCGGCGAGGACGCTGTAACCGAGCGGGCGGCGAACCGCCGCGAAGGCGCGATCCGCCAGCAGTTCGAACACCGGTCGTTCCCGCTCGGCGACCGTAACGGCGACCATCATCGCCAATACGGCGAACGTCTGAAACAAGGGCTCGACGACGTTGTGGTCCGCGAAGCCGACAAGTCCGCGTCGGAGGAAGACGCCCGGAATCAGCGCGAGGACGAGCACGCCGAACAGCCCGCCGAGGCGACCGCCGAGGCGCTTGCCGACGAAGTACGTCGGGACTGCGACCAGCGTGCCGAACACCGCAGGGGCGACGAGTAGCGTCAGCGCGACCGTCTTCTGCGAGGGGTCGCCCAGCCCAACGACCAGCGCGGCGGTGGCGACGAGTTGGTCGTAGAGCGTGCCAAACTGGCCGACGCTCGTCCCGTGAGGGTAGTACGTCCACGGGTCGAAGGGCATCGTCGCGGGCCAGTGATTGACCGTATACTGTACTTGCCGGAGGTGATACCACGCGTCGTTGCCGGAGAAGAAGACTTCACCGCCGACGGTGAAGTTCTCGTATGACTGTAGGCGAACCCACAGCATGAACCCCAGCAACACCCCGAGCACGGGAATGTGGTACCAATCTTCGAGGTGGTCGAGGACGGAGTCGACCAGGTTGGAGGACTCCTCGACCTGCTCTGTACCCTGACTCATTGGGTAGAAGGTCTGGGAAAGTGGGGATAAGCCTTATGATAGCGTAACGAGGGATAGGCTTCACCACCTCAAAATCGGACGAGGGACGAACCGCTCGATTCGTGAGCCTCGGAGAAGGCTTCCGATAGTGTGGCGAAGTCGGGTGCTGACAGCGAGTAAGGCGAAACCGTAGGTACTCGCGCCGACCGAGAGCAAGAGTGAGAGATCAGCCCAGGATCGGACGGGAAGGTACCTGTGAGCGACCGAGACGACGAGAAACATAAGAAATCCCGCACCCATCTGTTCGATGAGCGTCGATGGTACGAGTTTCACGTTTGGAATCGATCGCCGAATCACGACCGCGAGCCAAAGATAGCGGACGACTTCTGCTAGAAGCGTGGCGAGAACGACACCTATAGGACCAACTCGAAGAACGAGTAATACGCCCACGATAACGTTGACTGTGAGTGCAACAGCCGAAATTCGCATGGTTACCTCGGGTCTGTCCAGCCCGTTTACCGTCTGTGTGAGCGGTGCGTTCTGTGACTTGAGGAGGCGGTAGCCCGCGATGCCAACAAGGAGCGTCGCTGCCGGGGCGTACTCGCCGCCGTAGACAGTGACGATAAGCGGGGTTGGTATCGCGAGCGCGCCGAAGAACATGGGGATGGCAAGTACGCTCGTAAAAGCAAGCGTGTTGGTTACGTCATCAGCAACTTCGTTCCCTTCACTCCGGTTGGCGCTGACACGAGCCATCAGTCCGCTGGCCGCCGTGGAGCCGACGAATATCGCGGGGAGTGTTAATTTGGCTGCCACCTCGTAGTAACCTGCCGCGGCAGGTGTAAGGAGTAGTCCCAGCAGAAGGACGTCGAACCGGTCGTAGATGGTTCCGAAGAAACTTGAGGGAATGCTGTATTTAGCGTACTCCCAGAGGCTTCGAAGTATCGTGTAGGATGGTAGCTCAGGCAGCGTCCGGAGGGAATAGAGAATGACGGGAACCGACAATACCGTTGCGCCCGCAAGTCCGTATGCCATCCCCGCGACCCCAAACCCTGCGAGGATGAATCCGAGTTGTAACGGAAGGGTCAGATAGGAGCGAAGTGCATCGATCCACGTCGCTACGCCGACCTGACCGCGTCCGTGTAAGAGTTTCTCGAATGGTTCGTACATCGGTTCCGATACCAACAAGACGAGGAACAAACTCGGTGCCGCGACGAGACCGGTGTAATTCCGAAGCGCCTCCGAGAATGTTAGTGATCCCACTCCGACAACGACAAGCCAAATCGCGATGAAGACGGCCTGAGAACCGACGACCGTTCCATCTCGAACACGGTGTTCTGAGAAGCGCTTTTTCGCCGCGATAGCCCAGCCGTGGATCGGTCTATCGGCGATTTTAACCAGTCCGAGTAAGAGATAGAAACCGCCGAACGATACGGGGCCTAACAGTCGAGCGAACAGGACCGTTCCGACGAACCCGCTCAACGCCATTGTGAACTTAGCCACCGTCGCCTTCGCAGTCTCGCCGCTTAGACTGACGTCCGTAGCATCCGTTGTCATGTTGGTCGTCTGCTGGCGCTCACGCGTATCCGAGATCTTCGAGCTGTCGTTTTATCGAATCAGTAAGTTCAATATCGTCATGAGTTTCTCGAACGGTGAGCTGGGAAACGAGTTGGGAAAGCCGTTCTTTCGGGTCCGAGTGGACTCGTTCTCCGTGTTCTTCGAAACCGTCGAACGTTTCGTGACCGTAGTACCCGTCGGTAGCGATTCCTCGAAGCTCATCGTTGAAGTGTTCGATGTCCGCGTGCCCATCGTTCTTCAGTTTGTGGTAGTGCCGGTCGGAGATACCGTGATACTCGGTGAGGTACTCACCGGACTCGAGAGGTTCGCTCAAATCTCGACCGCGACTTTCCGAATCGACGCCAGCGGCGTTCAGAATTGTCCGGTAAACGTCGAGAATGCTAACGGTTTCGCTTCGGGTTTCTGTCTCGTCCTCGCCATCGTAGACGCACAACGGAATGTGAGCTAGCTCCGGATAGATACCGTACATGTGTTCCCAAGCGCCGTGTTCGCCGAGCAACTCGCCGTGGTCGCTTACGGTAATGATGAGCGAGAAGTCATCGTGAAGCTCTTCGAACATCTTTCGATACATATCGGAGAGGTATCTGACTTCGTCATCGTACGCTTTTCGTATTTGATTCGGATCATCTTCGGGTTCGTTAATCGTCGCGTTCAATCCGCTGATTTCAGGGGGTTCGACGGTCCGATATTCCTCCGGGGCCGAGTACGGTGAGTGCGCCTCCATCAAGTTCATGAAGAAAAACTCCTTCTCGCCGAAGTCAGTCTGCCGAATGAGGGAAAGTGCGTCACGAGCTCCGTCATCCACGAGGTCCGTTCCATAGCCCATATCTCGTAGCTTGAGTAGTGCTCCGTACCGAAACGACGGAATTGTATTGCAATCGCTCGTGATACATTTCCAGAAAGCGAGCGGAAATCGCTTTACTCCCATCCCCTCTGTCTTGGCGATGAAGCCGTCCCAATCGAACATATTTCGGTCAACCTCGCGGAGTCGCCAACTTCCTTCGAACTGGTCGAATCCGCGATGGAAGTCGAACTGCCGTGAAATGTTCACATTCCCGCTGAACGCTCGCGTCGTGTATCCCGCACTACGAAGCTGCTCGGCGAGAACTGGCTCGTCACAGTCGAGCGTTTCGGCGTTACGATAGACACCCACTTCACTCGCGTATTTTCCGGTGAACAGCGATCCATGCGACGGGACGGTCCAGTGGCTCGTACTCCACGCATCCTCAAATCGTTGTCCGGGGAGCCAGTCGAAGTGTCTATCGAACGCATCTTTTCGGAGTGTGTCCAGAACTACTAGTGCAATATTCGTCATTGTTAGGTATTGTGTCTTACATTATCGATTTTATTCCAGAAGCCATGACGCCAAAGCCAATCGTTTATAGACCCGACAATCGAATCAGGTATAATTATATTTTCATATCGGTCCGGATACTCCGTTCTTAGTTGCATCTCTATTTCTTCATTAATACTTGCTCGCGGAAGCTCTGGATGTTGCATCTTTACTCGTGGGCTGTATCGACACAAGCCCTCCCCGTCTCGTTCCATTCTCCAACCGAATTCAGTATCGTCACGCCAACCAGCATAATTGCTCTTAAAACCACCGACTGTGAGCGCACTTTCGCGGTTGAAAGAGAGATTACAGCCCACGTACTTTCTGGTTCCGTTATAATTTCGTCCGCCGTGGACTGCCTCTTCTAAACAAATAAGATCTGGATGCGCGTCAAATTCATTCCAAATGCTAACCAACCATTCTGATTTAGGTCGACAGTCATCATCCGTTAGCGCCATGATATCGCCTGAGGCGGCCTCGATACCGACATTCCGGGCTTCACAGATATCGAGATCGGCGTCATTTACGACTAGAACTTCGAATGAATCGAAAGTCTGTGTTGCGAGGCACTCGACTACCTCGTCGTGACTGTTTGATGGAAGCGTCGGTATAACGACCGATATTTCTGGCTTTTCTTCTGAAATTGTTTGTACAATTGTCATGAATCTTCCCCAGCATGGTAGACAACCGTGCGAAGCCCTTCTCGAAACGCTTCGTAGCTGTACTTTTCTGCGTGCTTCTGTATCACATCTCTCTCGTAGTCCGTCGCATCGAACGCCCGAACCGTCTCCCGAATCGACACCACCGTCGGTTCGAACAACTCACCAGTCACACCTTCCTCGACTTGGTACTTCGTGAATCCCTCATTAACACCGAGCAGCGGTTTTCCAGCCATCAGCGCCTCCGCTCCGACGAGTCCGAAGTCCTCCTGAACGGGTGCGTAGATGACCGCCGTCGAACGCGCCACGAGCGATTCGATGTCGTCGACGAACCCCCGCACTTCGACGTTGTCGTGGCCGCATGCGATGCGTTCAAGTTTCGGCCGGTCTGCTCCGTCGCCCGCGATGACGAGGTGTTCGTCCAGTTCGGTGAACGCCTCGGCGATCAGCGGCATTCGTTTCTCGGGGGCGAGCCGTGACCACGTGACGAAGTAGCCGTCGTCCCCTTCGTTGCGCCAGTCGCCGGTTACGGGTGGGTAGATTACCTCCGCGTCGCGGTGGTAGTACCGCCGAATCCGGTCGCGGATGAGTTCGCTGTTGGCAACGAACGTATCGACGTAGTCGTTGGCCTCCTTGTCCAGTGTGCGCCACCACTTCGCGTAGGTTTTCAGCGCAAATCGAACGCCGGGGTAGTCGAACGACGCCATTCGGTCACGATAGAGATCGTAGAGCCATCGCGGTGGACTGTGCGGATAGTGGATGATGGTCTGGTCGACCGTTGGAATGTAGTGTTTGGACAGCGGAGCACTCTCCAGAATCACGTCGTACTCGGTGAGATCCGGATGCGCGTCGGTCATATCCATCGCCACGGAGAGCGTTTCGAGCGGATTCGACCCTTCGTTCTTCCACGCGAGGACGTGCTTTGATAAACCTCGTGCGTACTTCTCCTGCTTGATGGGGATGACGCGCACGTCATCAGGAATCTCCGTACCGGGATAGACGTACATCGTGTAAATTGACGCATCGAGCGTGCGTGCCGCCTCAATGGCGAACTTCTCGCCACCCCCTATCTGCGGAAATCGGTCGTGGAGGATAGCGACCGAGGGTGGTTCGTCCGACATTCCTTATCCCTTTCAGACTCCTTGGAATACATAAGTTTTCTCACTCACCTTACCTAAATACGAAGGAAGCCGGTTCTACCGTGCTACTATTCGTCTCACTCGAACGCTTCCCGCAACTCCTCGTCTATCTCCCATGTTCCATCTCCTTCACCTTGCAACAGCTCTAGACTCGCTCGAAACAGCGACACCTGCGTGTCGAAGATGGCATACACTGGCTGGAACGCCCCCAACCGATCACTCCCACCTAACCGAACAAACAACCAGAGCCCGGTAGGAACGACTAGCCCGAACGGTCCGGCCGCGACCAACGCCGCCCCCGTCAACAGCCCGATCGCCAGCGCCACCAACCACGGCGAGACGACCATGAACCACCAGTTGAACGGGAGCACGACCGCGCCGTACTTGCCGTACCGACCGACCGCGTCACGATGGCGAACCAGCAACCGAATCAGTCCCATCCCGCGCCGGTCTTTCTGCAACCGACGCTTTTTGAAATCCGAGTGGGACGCTTCACTGTATTGAATCGCCGGGTCGAAGACGACTCGCTTCCCGTTCCGCCGAATCTTTAGGGCGAGTTCGGTGTCGTCGGCCAACGAATCGCGGTCGACGGGGACGATGGCGCCGTTCTCGAACGCCGAGAAGGGTCCGTGGAAGATGAGCGTCGAGTCGAGGTGCGATTCGAGCGTCTGGATGTGGGCTTGCACGCCGCGATATCCCGCTTCGACCTCGCTCCCGCCGAGCACCTCGGCGTTCTGTCCGGTGACCGCCGCGACGTCGGGGTCGGCGAGGTTCGCCGCCGCCACTCGAAGAGTATCTTCGGCCACGAACGAATCGCAGTCGGTCTTGACCACCATCTCGTTGTTCGCCGCGGCGTAGGCCTCGTTGAGCGCGACCGCGAGCCCGCGGCGTTCGTCCTCCCCGATGAGGGTCAGTTCGGGGTGGTCGCGGTCGGCGAGATACCCCCGAATCAAGTCGGGCGTCTCGTCGTCGCTCGAATCGACGACGATGAGTTCGACCTTCTCCATCGGGTAATCCAGTTCGAGCAGGTCGGCTATTTTCGTCTCGATGATGTCCGCCTCGTTGTACGTCGGCAATACGATACTCACGGTCGGCTCCGCCTCCCGCTTGTCGGCGGGCGAACCGTCCGGGCGCACCAGCCCGTACAGGGCGAGAAAGGCGAGATAGGGAAGAGCGGCCACCGCGACGACGACCGCAGCGGCCCTCGCAAGCCGGTTCATATCCGGCCCTTGGGCGTTTTGTTTTAAACATCTATGGATTAGTTGGTGACACCGGGTTCGGGCGAAAGGTTGGGCTTTTAACTCCTCGGTACCCACTTGCCTGACAATGCCCGACTGCGAGGACGTGTGCGTGCTCATCCCGACGCTGAACGAAGCCGAGACCATCGGTGAGGTCGTCGACGGGTTCCGAGAGCGAGGCTTCTCAAACGTCCTCGTCGTCGACGGTGACTCCGACGACGAGACGCGGGACATCGCCACGGATTGCGGCGCTCGCGTCATCGAACAGAGCGGGGTGGGGAAAGGACAGGCCGTCCGCGAAGGGTTAGACCACATCGAAACCGAGTACGTCCTGATGCTCGACGGGGACGGGACCTACTCCCCCGAGGACGTGGAGCGGATGCTCGACCCCCTCGACGACGGCTACGAACACGTCATCGGCGACCGCTTCGCCGAGATGGGCGAGGGGTCGATGACCCGCCTGAATCGGTTCGGGAACCGGATCATCAACCGCGCGTTTCTGGTCATCCACGGGCAGGACTTTCAAGATATCCTGAGCGGCTACCGCGCATTCACCCGGAAATCCGCGGAACGAGCGTACCTCACCTCCGACGGGTTCGGCGTCGAAACCGAACTCGCCGTCGAGTGCGTGAAACACGGCATCCCGACGACCGTCGTCCCGATTCGCTACGAGGAGCGACCGGAGGACTCCGAGACGAACCTCCACCCTATCTGGGACGGGGGCAACATCATCATGACGCTCTACCAGCTCGCGAAGACGAACAACCCCCTATTCTACTTCGGCAGTATGGGGATGTTAAGCGGTCTCCTCGGCGTCGTTCTAGGAATCTACGTCGGTATCGAGTGGTTCATCCCGCCACGCGTCTCCCACGAGGTGCTGGCAGTCGTCGCCGGTGTCGCCATCATCTTCGGCGTGCAGTTGCTCATGTTCGGCGTCCTCTCCGATATGATCGTCACGCTCCACCGGGAGCAGATGCGCCGAATAGACGAGCGTCGGTAAGAACGGCGCAACAGGTTCCCAACAGTTCCGATTTCACGCGATATCTCGACTCGTGTAGATGGACACCGATTCCGTGAGTTGGAGTTTGATGGTCTCGGGAAGCGCCCGTCCGCCGCGGAACTTCGGCACCGCGAGTCGGTTCTCCACGCGGTCGCCCGATATCTCGGTGCGAAGCTGAAACACCACGTTGCCGACGTGTTCGGTGATGTCGCATTGGTTGGGGATGCTCCGCCCGTCGAGGCAGTGGAGCACGGCGAGCCCGTCCGTTCCTCCGACGTGCTGTTGGAGGTCGTGCAGGAAGTTCCGATATCGACTCGGGTCTAGTTGTTCGAGCAGATTCATCGAGTCGATGACGAGCGTCGAACCGCCCGGCAGTCGGCGAAAAATAGTCGTCGCGCGTGTTCGAGCGGGGCGTCCCCCGGAACGTAGCGCACCTCGGGCGTTCGGCGACCCTGCACGCGCCTGAACCTCACGCTGACCGTCTCCTCGTCGCGGTCGGTCGTCAGATACAGCGTCGGGCGACTGACCGTGAACTCCGTCAACAGGAGCTCCGCCTGACTGGCGGGGGGCGCACAGAGCGCCACCGTGCTTCCCGGAGGGATTCTGCCGTCGGGTTCCCGGTCGAGAATCGGGATGGCGGTCAAGAGCCGCCCCACCATAGATGTGACAATTCAGACAGCGTTCATAAGTGTTTGGTCAGGACTGCCGACGCGAGTCGGTCGTACGCCCGCACGACCGACTCGTCTGCGAGCACCGGCGCGTCCACCTCCGGAACCGACGCCAGCAGGGGACAGTCGAACAGTCGCTCGACGTTCGCCGGTGTTCGCTCCGTCCGGACGAGGACGCACCCGACGACCGTCGCGTCGAGCGCACGCGCTATCGCGACGGTTTTGGCCGTGTCGCGGAGACAGGCCGGGTCGAGCGTCGTCACCAACAGCGCGTCCGCCGCGATTCGAAGCGGGGTCGCGGCGTCCGGCCCCGCCCCGCCCCGGCAGGACAGTCCACGAGCACGTGATCCGCGGTCGCAACAAGGCGGGAGAGCGCCGAAGGGAGATCGACCGCCTCGCCGAGCGACTGCGGTGCGGGCACGACGTCCACGCCGGAGAAAGAAGGCGGGGAGTGGGCGGCGTCTTCGACCGCTCCGCCCCCCACGACGGTCGCGAGATTCGGGTCGGCCTCCACGTCCGCGAGCAGATGTAGGTCGGGCATGTCGAGGTCGGCGTCCGCGGCGAGCACCGGTCGGCGGGTTCTGCCAAGCGTGCCCGCGAGTCCGAGCGTCGTGGTCGCCTTTCCGCAGCCGCCTTTTCCGCCGGCGATAGCGAGCATGGCGAGTGTGGTCGCGTCATCCGATTTAAGGTTCGGGGCGACCCGTGCCTTTCAATACGCGCGCTCCCCCCTTGTCGAACGATGCGGCACGACCACCTGATCGACACGAAACAACTCTCGCGCGCGGACATCGAGGGCGTCCTCGACCGCGCCGCCGAGATCGACGCCGACCCGGCGGCGTTCGCGGATCGACACGCGGGGAAACTGCTCGGACTGATGTTCTACGAGCCGAGCACCCGCACGAAGATGAGCTTCGAGACCGCCATCAAGCGCCTTGGTGGCGATATCGTGGACATGGGTTCCGTCGAATCGTCGAGCGTGAAGAAAGGCGAGTCGCTCGCCGACTCCGCGCGGGTCGTCGAAGGATACGCCGACGCGCTCGTGTTGCGCCACCCGAGTCAGGGCGCGGCGAAGATGGTGAGCGATTTCGTGGACGTCCCCCTGCTCAACGCGGGCGACGGGGCGGGTCACCATCCGACCCAGACCCTGCTCGACCTCTACACGATCCGGGAGAGCGCGGGACTCGACGATCTCACCATCGGTATCATGGGCGACCTGAAGTACGGGCGCACGGTTCACTCGCTCGCCCACGCGCTGACGAACTTCGACACCCGCCAACACTTCGTCAGTCCGGGGAGCCTCAAGCTTCCCCGAAGCGTTCGCTACGACCTCCACGAGGCGGGTGCGAACGTCCGCGAGCACACGGACATCGAGGACGTGCTACCGACCCTCGACGTGCTCTACGTCACCCGCATCCAACGCGAACGCTTCCCAGACGAGAACGAGTACCGCGAAATCGCCGGCGAGTATCGGATCGACCTCGACACGCTGGAGGAGGCGTCGGACGACCTGACCGTCATGCACCCCTTGCCGCGCGTGGACGAAATCGCCGCCGAGGTGGACGATACGCAGCACGCGGCGTACTTCGAACAGGCACACAACGGCGTTCCGGTGCGCATGGCACTGCTCGATTCCATGCTGGAGGAACGATGAGCGAACACGAACTCCGCGTCAGTAAGATTCGAAACGGCACCGTCATCGACCACATCCGCGCCGGACAGGCGCTCAACGTCCTCGCCATCCTCGGCATCGACGGGAGCGAGGGCGAAGCGATCAGCGTCGGGATGAACGTCCCGAGCGACCGGATGGGTCGCAAGGACATCGTGAAAGTCGAGGGGCGCGAGCTGAGCCAGAATGAGGTGGACGTGCTCTCGCTCATCGCGCCCGACGCGACCATCAACATCATCCGCGAGTACGAAGTGGCAGAAAAGCATCGGTTGGAGCGCCCCGAACAGGTGGTCGGCGTCCTCTCCTGCCCGAACAGCAACTGCATCACGACCGAGAGCGAACCGGTCGAGTCGAAGTTCGCGGTGCTCGCGGACGGCGTCCGCTGCGAGTACTGCGAGACCATCATCCGCGACGATCTCGCCGCACATATCAGCGTGAAGTGAGAAACGACGGCCTAACCCGACGAACCGACGGAAACGGTCGCGCCGGTTTATGCCCTTCCTCGTAACTCTGGCGCGTATGGGAACTCGAATCGGCCCGCGAACCGCGGTCGTTCTCTCGTTTCTTCTCCTGCTCTCGGGGGTCGCGCCGTTCGCCGGTGGAACGGCGGCACAGACGAACGGAGCCTCGCAGTTCGGCCAGCTCTCACCCCTCCAGTACAAGGTGTCCATCGACAACGCGACCATCCGGACGTGGGCGCTGCGAAACGTGACGGTGCGGAACGCGACGGTCGATTCCGTGCTCGTCCGCAGGCTTCGCGTGGACGGTGAAACACAGGAGAACGTCACCTTGCGGAACGTCTCCGTCGCCGAACTCGAGATCGAAAACGGGACGCTGACGAACGTCACCGCGAGACAGATCGTCGTCAGAAATCGTTCCATCTGGAACGTGCCCGGTGGCAGCCTCTTCGACCCCGGCGTGAAAGACCGCGTCATCCAGCGCCACGTGCTGGCGAACGTGACCGTCGAAGGAGTGTCGATCGATCGGATCGTGGTGGCGAACGTGTCTGTGCGAAACACGACGGTTCAAGAAGCCGCGAACGAGTCGGTCGTTCCGCCCGCCGTGACGAATCCCGATTCGAAGCCGAGACCGGACGTCGTGATCAAAAACGGAACCGTCGAGCGGTCGGTCGTTCGAAACGCCACTACTGGAGAGTGGCACGTCGGCGAGATAGATACCGAAAACTCGACGGGGTAATCGGAGGAGAGTGGGCGGGAGGGAGTTATTGGGGAGAACAGTCACTGAGGTCGTCGCGTCAGAACACGGCGTCCGTCTCGACCCGCGCTCCGTCCGGGAATGCGCTCCCGGCGAGGCAAAATCGCGGCACTTCGACGTCGTCGCCCCGTCGAATTCGGAGCCCCGGAACGTCGCCGAACACCGCCCGGAACTCGTCGTCCGCGTCGGGGTCGGGAACGGTGAGTTCGACGCGCTCGAGGTGCGCGACCTCCCACGAGCCAAGATCCGCCTCCACGTCGCTTCCGTGGGGGTGGAGTTCGACCCGGAACCGCCACGGCGTCATGACGAACGTTCGTCGCCCGTCGCGGCTGCGAACCGACCAGCCCCGCTCCGCCGCGCGGTCGCAGAGCGCGTCGAACGCGGTCGTACAGAGGCCGAGGTGGTCGAAGTGCGGTCGCCGTCCCGGCGCGATGGTGACGTTGACGTAGCCGCGCTGGGCGTTCTGGAGGCGGAAGTCGTCGGGATCCGAATCGCTCGCGTCGAGCGCGAGAAACTCGCCGTCGATCTGGCCGAATCGCCGATAGAGCGGCAGTCTGCGCCCCGCGAGTCGCCGTTCGGCTCCGCTCACGTCGGGTGTGTTGAAGTGGAGGTGGAAGAGTCGCGTCGGAGGTCTCATACCCGACACTCGTCCACCGCGGAAAAACGGGTTCGGTTAGCCGCCGATCACTCTTCGACGTCTTCCGCTTCGCCCTCTTCGCCTTCCGCTTCGAGTTCCTCGACGATCTCGTCCTCGTCGATGTCGGCGTCTTCGAGCGCCTCTTCGATGTCGGCGTCGCCCATGCCCATGCCGCCCATACCGCCCATCATGCCGCCCATGCCGCCGCCTTCGATGGTCTCTTGCACGATGACGCGATCCAGGTCGAGGCGGTCGATGACGTCCTGTGCAATCTGCTGTTTCTGGAACATCCACTGCTGGTTCATCGAGAGCTGGGGTGTCGCCTCGATGTAGAGCGTCTCCTTCTCGACCGTCTCGGTCTCGGTTTCGCCCTCTTCGTCCTCGACCTCCTCTTCCACTTCGTCCGTCTGAATCCACATGTCGAGGTCGGCGTCGATGTACATCGAGAACAGGCCCTTCGCCTTCTCGTCGGCGTCCTCGACCTCCTCGAGAACCTCGTACTCGTACTCCAAATCCTCGCCGGCGAGCGGGTGGTTGAAGTCCACTCGCGCGCGACCGCCGATGATGGTCTCGACGTGGCCCTGCTGCCCGTCGACGTTGACGCGCGCACCGGGGTAGCGGTCGTCTTCCGAAATCTTGTCGGCGCTCACCGTGCGAACCTGCTCGTTGTCGTACTCGCCGAACGCCTGTTCGACGGTGACGGTGCCGTCGTCGCCGGCTTCCTTGCCGTAGATATCCTCTTCGACATCCTCGAAGATGTGGCCTGCGCCGAGCACGATGGTGCGCGGGCCGAATTCTCGGTCTTCCGCTTCGACGCCCTCCTCTTCCGCGACGTCGGCGCTGGTCGTGTCCACGAGGTCACCGTCTTCGACCGTGCGTGCAGTGTAATTGAGGCTGATGAAGTCGCCTTCCTGCAGTCCGTCTTGCGATTCTGACTCTTCGTCCTCGGCTACTTCCGCCTCTTGTTCGTCACTCATACACGAAACGACACCCGTTCGCCCCTTAAGAATCACGTTTCGACCGCGAGACTGAGTTCGAGCGAAGAGGGGGATTTACGTCACCGCTTCAAGTAGTCTCTTCCCGATGGACGCGCCCGAATCCGTCGCGTTTCTCGCGGGGTCGCCCGAGCGACTGCGCCTGCTCGTCCACCTCCGAGAACGGCCCGGCTCCCCGCGCAACGTGACAGCGGCGACCGACGTATCGCACCGAAGCGTCCAGCGCAACCTCTCGGAGTTCGCCGACCGCGGCTGGGTGCGAAAACGGGAGGGAGAGTACGCGCTCACCACCAGCGGCGACCTCGTCGCTCGAACCCACGAGGCGTACGTCGAGACGATGGCAACGATCGCGGAGTACGACCCCTTCTTCCGGCACCTCCCCGACGCGAGGCACGCGCCGAACCCGGAGTGGTTGCGCGACGCGACGCTCGTCACCGCGTCGCCCGAGCAACCGCAAGCCCCGGTGAGTCACTACGTGAGCCGACTGCGCGAACGCCGAACCCGGTCGATTCGAATGCTCGCGCCCGTTCTGAGCCGGCTCTACCACGACGCTCACGCCGAACTCGTCCTCTCCGGCGTCGAGACCGAACTCGTCATGCCCGCGGAGCGAGTCGAAATCGCGCGGTCGCGCAACCCGCTGGAATTTCGGGTCGTACGGCAGGCCATCGACATCTACCAGTACGACGGGCCGATCGAACTCGGAGTGACGCTCGGGGATGACTGGGCGCTCGCGGGCGCGTACGACGACGAGGGACAGCTCAGGGCGCTCGTGGAGTGCGACGACCGCGACTTTCTGGACTGGGCCGAGAAGCTGTACGACCGATATCGGGATGGTGCGCGCCCCGTCTGACGCCGGCGATGCCGGCGAGTTCCGAAGGTGATAAACCACGCCGAATCATTCGGCGGGATATGGACGTTGCGTTGGGCGGGACTTTCGACCCGGTTCACGACGGTCACAGGGCGCTGTTCAAGCGAGCGTTCGAATTGGGTGACGTGACCGTCGGGCTGACGAGCGACGACCTCGCGCCGAAGACGCGCAACGTGGATAGACACATCCGCTCGTTCGAGGTGCGAAAGCGCGACCTTGAAGCCGACCTCCGGACGCTCGCCGAGGAGTACGACCGCGAGTTCGACGTCCGGAGACTCACGGAGCCGACGGGCATCGCCACCGAAGCGAAGTTCGACGTGCTCATCGTCTCCCCCGAGACGAAAGACGGCGGCGAGCGAATCAACGATATCCGCGAAGAGCGAGGGTACGACCCGCTCGACATCGTCGTGGTGCCGCACGTGGAGGCGGAGGACGGCGACATCATCTCCAGCACCCGAATCGTCCGAGGCGAGATCGACGAACACGGGAACCTCACCCCCGGGCGCGACGGACGCGACTGATTTTCGGAGGAACGGAGTCACCACGACGGCGGCTGTAGTCCCGCCTCTTCGAGGATCGACTTCCAGCGTTGCTGAATTGTCAGCCGTGCGACGCCAACCGCATCGGCCACCGCTTGCTGCGACCGCTGGTCGCCCTCGATGAGCGACCCGGCGTAGAGGCTGGCCGCCGCGACCGCGCGCTTCGAACGCTCCTCGGCATCGTCCTTGTCGGAGATGGTGGTGAGAAAGAGGTCGGCCGCGCGCGACCGAGCGCCCGTTTCGAGTTCGAGGCGGTCTGCGGCCTGTTGGAGTTCTGCGAGCCACGATTCGTTTTCGACTTGGTCACGTGCCCGATACACGGCAGATAGGTAGCGCGCCGTCGAATATAAACGCTCGTCCGACGAGAGCGACAGGTTCTTATCGCCGACTTCGGAATTTGATACTGCGTGCGGGTAGCCAAGCTAGGCCAACGGCGCAGCGCTTAGGACGCTGTCCCGTAGGGGTCCGCCGGTTCGAATCCGGTCCCGCACATCGCGCTGTCTCGCGGTTTTCTCGTCGGGAGTGACCAACTACGACCGACGAATCACTTGTTGGGGCTAGGTAGCGATATCGCAGTTTTGAACTCACCCATTCGGTTTTGTCTTGCTGGCTCCCGTGCTTTCGGGAGTATATAAAACGTTCCGCTCATGGGGCCTTAGGCCTATCCAGCGTACATTCGTTCTAACACACAGACATCGATGATTGCGGCCCGTGCAGCAGGCAAAAGAACGACCTTAACCCCGAGAGCGGTCTCGCAGGCGGAGTATGATGGAGACTGCTCCGAGTACGAGCTGATCGTCGATGTACACGCCTCGGGCAGCGCCGATGTATCACCGTGCCTCCCTGCCTGCCAGAGCAACTGAAGGCGTGTGCGTCCGGGGCTTTCGTGAGTTGGTCGGGGAACCGCCGTCGGTGCTTCTAGAAGCGATTCCGCAGATAAGGTGAGTGAAAATGACAGCCACGACTAACACTGGAGAGCGTCGAAGCGTGTGAGCAGTGTCTTCGCGAGACGCCCCATCAGGTATCGATCGAACTGCACACGGAGAGCCCGAAAAATACCAATTCGGAGTTCTCGCACGAACCCTATCGAGTGACGACGTGCTTGGAGTGCGGTGAAACGACCAGCCAGCGCGTGAACAATGCCTAGCCGACTCACACCGACCGAGATGACGACCGATCACGACCGCGTCAAAACACACCTGAACCGAGCGAGGCGAGAGTGCACACGGACTCGTTTCCGCACGGTGGGGGTCAGTTCACTCGCGTCAGTCTCTCCACTCGGCGTTTAAACGGGGGCGAGAAAGGCGAACTCGTGCGGCGTCTGCGAGCCGGTATACGACCGATGCGCGACGGTCGTCACGCCGACTGCTCGTCGACGAGCGCAACGTGTCGCCGTTGGTACACACGCATTCCGAACACGGAGAGTGCGATTACGAGTGCGACGACGCCGCTGGCGACGAACAAGGGGTAGTATCCCGTCGTCGCGGCGATGCTGGCGAACAGCACCGGCCCGGCCGCGCGTCCCAAGAACGTCGTGCTGTTGCGCAGGCTGAGCGCGCCGCCGCGGAGGCCAGACGAGACGAGGTCGCTGATCGCAGCGTCGACCGCCGGCATCGAGAGCCCCAGACCGGCCCCGAACACGATCATCGCGAGCGTGATGCCGACCGGAGTCGGTGCCAGCCACGCGCCGAACAGGCCGACCGCGTAGCACGCGAAGCCGATCGCGATGAGGCCGTAGTTCGAGAGATAGCGAGCGAACCATCCGTTCTTCGCTGAGACGATCACGGACGCCGCCTCCCCGACCGCGAGGACGAGTCCGATGAGCACGGCCGACATGCCGAAGTTCCCCGCCAAGAGGAACGGCAGTATCGTGATGACGGCGCCGAACAACAGCAATTCGGTCATACACGCCGCACCGTAGAGGACGAGCGCGTCCACGCCGCTGAGCACGCGGACGGCGCGGCGGAGATACGCGATGCCTTGCGAGTCTCGGTCGTGGGCCGGTTCTTCGAGATGTCTGACGGCGTACAGCCCGAGCGGCAGGCCGGCTAGGTAGACCAGATACGGCACGTTCCATCCCAGGGTGGCGAGCGCACCGCCGAGGAGCGGGAACGTTGCGGCCCCAGCCGAGAGCACCGCGTTGTTCATTCCGAGGACACTGTTTCGCTGCGTTCCCTCGAACGTATCGCCGATGAGCGTCACCGTCGTGATGAAGATGCCAGCTGCAGCGGTGCCGCCAACGATGCGGAGTGCGATCACGACTTCGTAACTCGGCGCGAACGCGATGGCACCACCGGCGAGGCTGAACACGATGAGGCACCCGATGAGAACGGTCCGGCGGCCGATTCGGTCGGCGAGCAGGCCGATGAACGGCGACAGCACGATGCCCGTGAGGAAGTAGGTGCTGATGAGCAGACTCGCCTGCGCGTCGGCGATACCGAACGCGTCGCGGAAAGCGGGTAGCGTCGGACTGATCAGCGGAACGCCGAGCGGTGCCAACAGGGTCGCCGCGAGGACGATTCGCACCGTCGGCGACTGCCACGGTGAGGTCGTCTGCGATTCAGAATCGATCGGTGAACGGGTGAGTGTCATGGTGTTCTCCCCGGGAGCAACCGACCGACGTCGAACCGATCAGTTGGTCACACGGTCTCGTGTGAAGCGACTCGATGTGAATCGGTGCGCATCGAGTGGCCGTCCCTACATTACTCTAGGACGGGGCGGTCGATAGCCTCATCTGTCAACACCGCGGTCGTCGCTCGAAACCTGTCTCATGGTGTGAGACGCGACATTTCTATGTTAATCGGTACCAAATCTCTCGTATGAGAGGGAGCAACGAGGAGTCCCGACGTCGGATTCGCACCGGCGAGAACGAAGACGAAAGCACGTCCATCCTCGACGAACTGTTTCAGACGCATCTCGAACTCCGAACGGTCGGCGACGAACGGACCGAATCGGAACGCCACGGGAACACTGACGACCTGATCAACGTCATTCGGCACGGGCCGGTGCTTGAAGCGCTCTTTCACGCGCCGCTCGACCGACGCGAGATCGAGGCGGCGTTGGACGTGTCACGCGCGACCAGCCACCGTTTCACCCGGTGGCTTTCCGACCGCGACCTCGCGCGGAAAGTGGACGGACGATTCGAGTTGACGGGATACGGACAGGCGGTCGCGGAAGAGGTGGTGCGCTTCGAGAAAAATCTCGCCACCGCACACCGGCTCGCGCCGCTCCTCGATTCGATCTGCGAAAACCATCAGAAGTTCGTCGTCGAACCGTTCGCCGACGCGACCGTCACGGTGGCGGCCCCCGACGATCCGTACCGACCGGTGCAACGATTTCTCTCATTGGTCGAGGCGTCGACGACGTTCCGCGGCTTCAACACGACGCACATGGTGCCGCTCTCGCTCGATTCGTTCCATGAACGACTGCTCGAGAACACCGACACCGAGCTCATCTCCCTGCCGGATACGGTAGAACGGCTCGTCGAGATGTATCCGGAACGAGCGAGCGCCGCCCTCGACCACGGTCATCTCAAACTCCGGACGCGCGAGGCGTTTCCGTACGGTCTCGCCATCTTCGACGACCGCGTCGGAATCGGCGGCTACGACGAGCGGACGGGCGTGCTGCAAGTGTTCGTCGACTCCGATACGGCGATCGCCCGCCGGTGGGCCGAGCGCGTCTACGCGGTGTATCGAGACCGGTCGGAGCCGCTGGGCGAACAGCGAGAGGGGTGAACGAGACACACCTTCCGGCACCATCAGAGACCGCTCTGTTCGGACAAAACTCCTCAACTCCGCTGAAATCGATTTCAGTAACTTCCCCTACAGAAATGTAATTCAGATTATGTTTATGTTGACGGCCGTCCACTATCTATTCGTGATGAGATCGATACCGACTCAGTTGCCGAACCGGCAACAGACCCCGTCCTCGACGCACGGCTTTCGCAAAACGCTCGTGGGATGGTTGGCGGCGTATCTGGCGTTCCTCGCCGTGTTGCTGGCCGTCTCGTACCCCGTCGTGGTTGGCGGCGTGGTCGCGGGAGCGACCATGGCGGTGCTCGGCGGTCGCGTGCTACGCCGTCGCCGCGAGCACCGCACTCGACGAGTCTGCCTCCCGACCACCGGCGTCTGTGTGGACGTGTAGTTAGCCGAAGTCGGCGGTCGAAAATCAGATGCCATCGAACGCGTCGACCCTATAAAGAGCGGGCCACTCACGGGGCCAAAATCATTAACCGATTATTACACGCCTTTTTAGAAGGAGGTGCTCAAAATGGTCGAATTCACCGAGGAAGAGAAAGGAAAGGACGTGGTCGACCCGGACGGGAAGCAAGTGGGCATCGTCGCCGACGTCAAAGGAAACACGTTGTACGTCGACTTCGATCCAGGGTTCACCGACGAACTGAAACAGAAATTGGGTTTCGGTGACGCAGAGGGAACCCAGGCTATCGAATCGAACCGAGTCGCCGCTGTCACGGAGACGGAGATCCAGTTGAAGCGACGGTGACGAACGATTTCGCCGGTGCCGCGAGACTGGTCGCCGACGGGAGGACAACGAGTACCCGTTTTTGTTCGTCTCACGGTGAGGAGAGTACCGGTTTCCACCTCGACTTCTGCGCACGCTCGGTGTTCGAGACCACCTGACGACTTTCTCCACCGTCTTCAGCCGTGTTCAGCGGTATAGCGGCAAAAACCGAGATCGGCCATCACAACGCCGAAGTTGCCCCCGTCGGAGACCGGTTGCGAGTGCCGGACTCGAGCGCGGGGATTCCGACGGCACCAGTAGTGTGAAAGCATCGATAGCGAGTTACCGGTTGCCGGTTGCGACGAGAACGAGTCCGAAAACGACGCCGAGTCCGACGAGGACGGCACCGCCGATGCCGTATAGTTCCGCCGAACTGTAGTCGAGATGGTTGCCGTACTTTGCGATACCGGCGGAGAGCAAGAGTGTGACTCCCGAGCCGGTCAGCACTGTTTCGATATCGAAACCAGCTGGATTACCGAGATCGGGCATAGATTCAATGTCCGGCGCAATCGAATAACAGTGGTGGCTGCAAACGCAAGAGACCGCTCGCGGACGAATCCACAAGACAGCGGCGGGGGTATGGCGAAACTCTGTCTTATAGCGATACCGATCTCTTGTGACTGTAGCCGCGGGAAGTTGAACACTCCCCGTCTGCCAGCCACACCTCTTCGTCTGACAGTTCAGAGCCTGTGCTGTCCCGAACGCGACGCTCGGACTCGCTCTGCGCAAGTGCACCTCTAAAATAGCCTGGGAGAAGGCCTGTATTGTGGAAATGTATGATCGAGTATGCAGTTGCTGGGCGAAGGTTGGGAGTGAGATTCGGTGGTGAATCCGCAAATCAAAGCGAGCGGCGTTGAAACGCCCGAAACGGAGTTAATAATGTCCTGTTATTGGAATCGATCTCTGTGCCCTATGATCGCTATAGGGAACAGATTTGTATCGTTATTAACTCGGCTTCGAACGATGGAGTATAGCTGAGTCGGTAGTCCGTAGGATTCAGGATAATTCGCCGAATTCACCACCGAGAGCGTCTGAGGATGGCGTTTGATGAAACGTTCGCAACGCTGAATTGGCGCTATTCGAGAATCCTGAAACAGCTGATTTGCCGGCAGAATCCGGGAATGTATCGGCGAATCCAGTTTTGAGGACGTGGGTGAAGAAACCGATGAGACTGCGCCGATCCTCTGTCACGGATCGAATCCTCACAGCCAGCGGCACTCAGACGCGAACACCACCAATATGCGCTCCGAGAAACAGCTCGATTACTCCCGTGCGAGCGGCCCATTTTGAATCTCGAAAACGGTAGTCTACCCCTATCATCCGGTGAATTTCCGGAATACGGTCGATTAGTACGTTGCCGTTTACGCGTTTCGAAACGGTGATGTGACGCCAGTCGGGTCGCTGTCGAGAGTGTAGCGTTCCCCACGAATCGACTGAAGAATTCTCACAGTACACCAATCCGAAATATATTTCCAGAGTCTGATATATCTCACGTATGTCGTTACAATCGCTGCTGACCGGCCTCGTCTTTCTCGGTACCGGGCTCTACCAGTTCGTGGAACCGCGACTCGGCGGACTGCGAGTCGCCGGTCTTATCGGTGACGGCGTCGACGCGGACGACGTGAGTCTTGAATAGCGATTTTTTGCGAAAGTTGTCGTCGTCGGACTGGTTCTCGTCGGGCTGTTTTTCGTCTGGCTCGGGCAATTCTGATGGGTACTTACGAGCCGTCTCCGACGGGGTTACCCGATTTTCCCGAATCCTTCCGGTGGTCGTCGGTGGTTTGTCGTCCGTTCGAACGAGTACGCGAGGTCGAAGAGCCGAGGTTCGGCGAACGCCCGACCGAGCAGTTCGAGTCCGACCGGGAGCCCGTCCTCCGTGAAGCCGGCCTGCACGACGATCGAGGGGAACCCGGTGTGTGCGGCCAACTCGCAGGGCAGTTCTTCGAACGGTTGGTTCGCAGGGCGTTCGACGGGAGGAATCGTCGACGGCGGGTACAGAAGCGCGTCGAGGTCGTGATCGACCATCCGTCGAACCGTGTCCACCGCGATTTGCCTCCGTCGTTCGAGCCGGCGGAGATAGCCCCGCTCGTCGTCGAGCGCCCCCTCGTCGACGTCGAGAATTCCTCCGGTCGTGAGCCGTGACTGCACCGTCTCGGCGATCTGACCCGACTCGACGATCTCCGCCAACGTGCGGTACGGGGCTGTTTCTCCCAGTCCCTCCAAATATCGATCGAAATCGCGCTCGAACTCGTAGTGGATGACGCGCGCCGTCGCCAGAACCTCCGTCTCGATGACCTCGACGGGATCGACGATCGTCGCGCCCGCCGCGGCCATCTCGTCGATCGCGGTCTCGATGACGGCGGTTACCTTCTCGGCTGCCGCTTCGGATGCGCTCTCCTCGTTTTGGAGCCCGAAAAACTCCCGCACGACGCCGATTCGTGCCCCGTCGAGTCCGCGTTCGTCGAGGTGTGAGACGTAGCCGTCCTCGGGGACGTTGCCCACGCTCTGAGCCGTGACGGGATCCGCCGAGTCGTAGCCGCTCAGAACGTCGAGCATCCGCGCGGCGTCGGCGACCGTTCGAGTGATCGGGCCCGCCGTATCCTGGGTCTCGCTCAGCGGGACGATACCGGTTCGGCTCACCAACCCCCTGGTCGGTCGAAGCCCGACCAGATTGTTGAACGCGGGGGGTGACCGCACGGACGAACACGTGTCCGTTCCCGTCCCAATCGCACCCAGGTTCGCGGCGACCGCGGCGGCGGTGCCGCCGCTCGAACCGGACGGCCGTCGGTCGAGCGCGTACGCGTTTCGCGTCTCGCCGCCAAGGGAGCTGATTGTATCGACGCCGTAGGAGAACTCCTGTAAGTTCGCTTTTGCGAGAATCACGCCGCCGGCGTCGCGGAGCCGTTCGACGATGAACGCGTCCCGTTCCGGCACCAACTCCGCGAGCGCCTGCGAACCCGCCGTGGTCGGCATGTCGTGGGTATCTTGGTTGTCCTTCAGGACGACGGGAACGCCGTGCAGCGGGCCGACGAAGCCGTCCGATTCGAACTGCGAGTCGAGTCGTCTGGCCCGTTTGTGAGCGTCGGGGTTCACCGTGAGGATCGCCCGTAGTTCGTCATCGTACTCGTCGATGCGCGCCTGATAGCGGTCGACGAGCGATTCGGCGGTAACGTCTCCCGCCTCGATGGCCGTGTGGATTTCGTCGACGGTCGTGTCGATGGGGTCGAAGGAGTCGGTGTCGGTCGTCGGCATTCTTTGTGACCCGTTACCAATCCAGTACCAAACAATCACCGATGGGAGGTACTGATTCAGCAAGCAAAGTCAGTTGGCGCTGTGCACGGGTGTTCAAGCGTCAGTAGGTCTTCACAGCGACACCTTGACGATGTTCCCGAGTTCGTTAGCGGTCTCGCGGTCGAGCGTCAATAGGTAATCTAAAAGTCTGAATCCGGGGATAATACACCGTCCTACCGGAGTTCGAACTTCTGCACCTTGCCGCTGGGGGTCTTCGGCAGTTCGTCGACGTGGACGTACTCGCGGGGACGCTTGAAGTCCGCGAGGTCGTCGCTCTCGCGCAGGAAGGCGTCGAGCGTCTCCTCGGTCGCTCCGTCCTCACCGACGATGTATGCGACCACTCGCTTACCCCACTCCTCGTCGGGCTTGCCGACGACGGCCACCTCGACGACATGGGGGTACTCAAGGAGCACGTCCTCGATCTCGCGGGGGTAGATGTTCTCCCCGCCGCTGATGATCATGCTGTCGGCGCGGTCTTTGACCCAGACGTAACCGTCTTCGTCGGCGTAGCCGAGATCGCCGGTGTAGTACCAGCCGTCGCGGATGGCCGCGTCGGTCTGTTCGGGCCGATTCAAATATTCGCGCATGAGCGCCGGGCCGCGAACGACGATTTCGCCGACCTCCTCCGGCGGTGCTTCTTCGTCCGGGGCCAGCGCGTCGCCGCCCTCGTCGAGCGAGACGACGCGAACGTCGTGGTTGAGAATCGGGACGCCCGCACTGCCGGCTTTCTCCAGCTGTTCATCGGGGTAGAGCACCGTGACCGCCGGGCCGAGTTCCGTCATCCCATAGTATTGGACGAGATCACAGCCGATTCGGTCGTGAATCTCGCGAATCGTGGTCGGTGCCATGCTGGCCCCGCCGTACCCGCCCAACCGGAGCGAGGAGAGGTCGTATGACTCCGGGTCGACCTGAAGCATCGCGAGCCACATCGTCGGCGCGCCGAACAGCACCGTGACGTCGTGTTCTTCGAGCATCGAGAGAGTCGTTTCCGGTTCAAATGCGTGTTGAATGACGTTCGTCGCACCCACGTGCACCCGCGGGATGAGGAAGACGTGGAGCTCCGCGGAGTGATAGAGCGGCGCGGCCGAGAGTCCGGCGTCGTCCCGGGTGAGCTGCTGGTCGACGAGCACGGACATGCTGTGCTCGATCATATCCCGGTGCTCGTGGACGACACCCTTCGGCCGACCGGTCGTGCCGCTGGTGTACATGACGATGTAGTCGTCGTCCTGGGCGACGTCGGCGTCCGGTTCCGTCGTCGGCTGGCCCTCGATAAGGTCGTAGAAGTACGTGGTTGCGCTCGAATCGTCGACGTTGACGAACTCGTCGACAGTTTCCAAATCGTCTTTAGCCGTCTCGACGACGTCCGCGACCGCGTCTTCGTAGACGAGCACCGAACTCTCCGCGTCGTTCAGGATGTACGCCGCCTCGCCGGCGGGCAGGCGGAAGTTGAGCGGGTTGAAAACCGCCCCGAGTTTCGAGGCGGCGTACATCGTGAGCACCATCTCGCTCGTGTTGAACAGAAGCGTCGAGACGCGGTCTCCCTTCTCGACACCGCGTTCGGCGAGGGCGTGGGCGAGTCGATTTGTTCGTTCGTCGAACTCGCGGTAGGTCATCGATTGGTTCTTTCGCGGGTAGACCACGGCGGTGCGGTTCGGGTACTTCTCGGCTGTGAGGGTGAGTGTGTCACCCACGGTCGGATGCATACATCGAGTCCCGACCCCGTGGATAATAAACATCCGGACGCGACACGTTCGATTCCGAAGAACTCGCCGCCTGAAATCCGGCAGACATACCGATTCGTCCGACATCGATTCGCGTCGGAGCGGAACGTATCAGGTTCAGAGAGAGAAAAGCATACAAGTCGAACGGCAGTATCATACGGTATGAACCCAGCGTGGCTCGTCGACTGGGTATTTCTGCTCGCCGCGATGGGCACTGCACTCGTCGCGGGCTATCAGGCGGTCGTCCGCGAAACGCACGCGAAAGCACTCCGAACCGGCGCGATCAGCGTCCTGTGGCTCAGCGTAATACTAATCGACGGGTACTACGATATCCTGGTCTCGATAATCGCCATCGGAACTATCGTTCTCGTGTGGGTACTCACGCAAGAGCGAATGCGGGTACAGCGGCCGTAGTTCGGAGTAGTCGATATCGAAGGTGCGAGTCCGCTCCCTTCGGGGCGCGATCGAATGAGGGGGACGGGAACGGAGGTATCGGAATTCAACACCGTAGATGGGACTCTTGTGTAGCTAATCGTAGTGGATGAGACTCCGAAAGCGGCGCGTAAAACCGCCGAACTCTAGGCAGATTAGCAACAGCCCGGAGAGACGATTGCAGCGTGCTGTATTTATTGCCGAAGCGGCACTCGACCTCGATGAACGGCTCGCCGTAGCTGACGCTGATTTTACGGTTGATAGTCTCACAAGGGTCTCGAAGTCGATTTCGTCTAACGGTATAATATCGCTATGGCTCACAGATCTATGGCTACTGGCGATGTTCGCGTCTCACGACTCTGGGCAGTGATGCTGGCACGCCATCCCCGGAACCGGCACGACACACTGACACCGGCCAGGTGCACTTCGACACGGCCGCCCACAAATTGATTGCCCATCCTCGTTTCGTGGATGCTCTTTTTCACTCGTCGAGTACGGATTCATTGCTATTGTCTATCGGTGCAAAGGAGTCGGATGCATCGGCATAAGCTTCGTGTGTGCAGTGATAGGAGTTCCCAATTGCACTTCGGCTGGCGAGTGGGGAGCACTGATAGTTGTGAACAGTTGTTGGTCGAACAAACCCGCGCAAACTACGATTAGTCATGTACTCGATCGACGCACCAACGGAAGTCAGTGTTTACATATGGTTTGACGGTACGAGCCCTTAGTGGAAGATCTCGAACTTCAGCGTATACTAGATGTCAAATAGCCGCGTGCCAAAATTCCCTGCCACCGCCACTGCGATCACCGTTCGGGTCGCGGTGCATCCTCATACCGCTGTACGGCGTCTGTCTTCTCGACTTGTGAATAAATCGTGTGGAGCGTCTCCTCCGCACGGAGTAGCTTATGCGCCGCAAGAAAGTGCTGCCCCTCGTCACTCAGTCCATAGAACTTGTAAGGGAGGTCGTTCTGCCGCCGGTCGCTTGGGAGCACGACCTCTTCGACGATGTCCACGTCGATGAGATGTTGAAGATGCTGCCGGATCGTCGTCTGACTCTTGCTCGGATTCACGTAGTCGAGTTCCTTCAACGTTGGCAACTGGGTTGGATGCCCCAGAATATCTTGAATTAAGGAGAACCGTGTCTCCTGTGTGACGATATTCAGCCGTTTGCGCTCACGGTCGAGATCGACTGGTGAGCGGTTCGAGGCACTCATCACGTGATGATATGGTTACCTCGTGCAAAAGTGTTTCGTCTACAACCACATCAGTTGAGAGCGTATCAGTCACTGATTCGGTTAGCAACCTTCAAGACGGTGAGCTGAGATACCGCAGATAATGGCTGACAACTCCACAGTCTCCGTTGCGGAACTCGCTGAGAAGGCTGAGGAGTTTCTCTACGATCACTCACTGACGCCAGAGGAATACGAGGCACTCAAACACAATGTTGCGGAACTTTCGCCGATTTTCACGATAGAATGTGCGTATTTCATTCTCGGAAGTTACGGCCGTCCAGAGATTCGCCGGCTCCAGCTTGTGAAGGATCGACTCAACCGTCGAACAGATACATACGCGTTTCTAATGGTGGATATTCGCAGCGAATGGACGAACACCTACCTCAAGTTCCGCGTGCTAGCGGACTACACGGATGTCATCGTCGGTATTGCCGAGCATGCTCACGGGGGGTTTCTCGTCGAACAGGGCTACTTCACCGCCCTTGAGGAATACTTCACGAAAACACATGTCTTCAAACGCGAGTACGACACGCTTGATGCTGACGCGATCGACACGAGTGTCGATCCTGAACATCCATATAGTGGTATGCAAACGCCGATTTTCGAGATGCTTGCGGACGCTGATCGGCTCTGTGTTTGGGTAACGGAAGACGATCTCATCGACTGTATTGATTCACTTCCTTGACTGATCGAAGTAGTTGTGAGAGCACCGCCTTTTTAAATAGAGGGATGGCAGTTCGACTATCGCGTGTCTTCCACGCAGAGTAGCATCCACCGTCACTCTAGCGGGTCGTGAATCTTGGATGGCGCAGACAGTTGAATGCCGCCCCGACAAGTCGGCCACGAGGTGACTCAGCATTTCAGGGTGAATCCTCATGGTTCTCGATGGAACCTGGCCTCGCTGTCCGGCCATCGCGTCCGCGATAACCGTCGCTGGAATCCGGTGGCGATACTCGTCTAGCTGTCCGATGTCTGCGAGATACTCCACGTCGCTGGCGTCGAGATGCCCTTGGTCGATGAGATACTCCCACGAATCGAGGTCGTCGTCGAGGACGTGTCGCTCAAAGTCGTTGACGTACACAGAAATGCTTTTTTTCCAGTCACCGACCGAGAAGCAGGCGTTCGAAGTACGTACTGTTCTCGCCGAACTGGGCGATAGCAATGAATGTCTGCTCGGCGAGCGTGAGGTGGTGGGTATCAACCATCGCATCGCCCACGGTCTTGTTAGTGAACGTACTGAACGAGCCGGTGTGATTGCACTCGTCGCCACGCTCCTCCTCTGGTATGCATTCCAGCCGCTTTTCTGATCATCTCGCTGTTGATGACGCAGTATTTCTCACGGTGGATAGTCTCCAATATTCGGACGCCGGTCGTCAGCCGAGTCACAGCTATCGAGGACAGTTCAAGTACGTATTTGGGCGGTGGCATTCGACGTACTAACTGCCTCAATACGTAGCGAAATCGCCATTTCGGATGAGGACACGACTCGAAAGATCATCACGCCCCGGTTTTCGAAGACGAGCGTGTACCGCTTCGATGCAACGAGTGACCGACGCATCCGCGGTGATTGAGTGCGGTCGTCCCGCCGTATCGTGTAGTGGCCTTTCGGAACGTACACGTACTCCGGCTGGAACTGCGCGTCCGCGAGCGATCGCGTGAGACACTCGGCGTTCGAGCACGCCGACGTCGAATCGTACAGCTCCTTCTGGTACTCGAACTGCGCGTTGCCTTCCCACTCGACGCCCCACGGGCTGATGAGGCTCGTTCGATTCGTAACGAACGGGAAGAGTTCCGCGGCGTCACCGAGCACCACGAATCGCGCGGATGGCGCAGTACGGTGTTTCACCCACGTCATGGCGCGCTGATCCTGGCGATCCATGTACGGCGCCGGGAGCACGTGCTCGGTCTGCCCGTCGAGTTCGATATCGGTCGTCGTCAGCACGCCGAATCCGACGACCGAACAACCGAGCAAGACGACCACGAAAAGCGGGACGAGTCGGCGGTTCGACTCGACTCGAAACCGCTCTCGTACCGTAGGTAGACAGACGTCCACGATGAATACCGCCGCTGCCATCGAACCGGCCACGTAGAGGAGCCGATCCTGGACGAAGACATAGCCCGTCGATAGCAGCCAAATGGGCAGGAAGAACCGCCGCCGTCGGCCGAGAGACAGAACGCCCGCGACAGAGAGGACGTAAAATGGCCAGTGAGACAGCGACAGTAACGGGGAGACGAATGACTCTAAAAGGCGTGGGGCGCCGCCACCGAGACCGTCGTGCGTTCTCGCCGCTGTACTGAAGATCGTCGGCCCGTGCATCGAGATAACCTGCCACCACCAGGGAGCAGCCAACAAGATTCCGCCGATTGCAACCATCACCCCGTGTCCGATCCCCCTTTGTGAGCGGTCGAAGAAGCTGAACATGAGGAGATAAGTGAGCCCGAAGAACGTCGCGTACACGGGATGTGTGAGTACGGTGAGCGCGAACAGGACGACTGATGGGAGAAGCCATCGCCGGTCGCCGGTTTTGAACAGGTGGAGTCCGGTGTAGAGTCCGGTCAGTACGAACAGGAACGCCGCCGCGCGGACGATGCCGCCCGCAGCCAGATGCCACTTCAGAACCACCGGCGTTACGAAGAGGAGCACCGTGGCAATGCCGGCGTGCGACGGTGATTCGAGGAGTTCCTTCGCCGTGTAGTAGTAGGGTACCAGATACGCGATGGTGATGAGTCCCGGCAGATATCGAGTGAGTGCGATCGGATCGATACCGACTCCGTCACGAAAGGCGGCGATCACGTAGAACATCAGCGGCGGGTACGCGAACGGAACCCCATCGGCGGTGTAGTGTGGAATCGTCCTCGGCAGGCGATACCCGTGTTCGCTAATTTGCTCGGCGATTGCGAGGTACAAGCCCGCTCCGTGTACCGGATACGAATAAATCGCGAGATACGACAGATACACGCACCCCGCAACACCGAGCGCAATCGAGAGCCACGCTCGGTCGCTCTCGGCGAGCGTCCCATCGCCACCGAAGAATGCTCGGACGTGCGCCTTGCGCGAGGTCATTGGTGCTGAGTACACCGACTTGCCCCGACGATATTAGTCGTCGGGTTCCCGACTCGGAAGGAGGGGGTTCACGAACAGGCCCGCCTCACCTCCTCGCCGAACGCCCGGTCGTTACAAAAAACGGCACGAACCCGGCGGCGACACTCGCCGACTCGTTTACGGAACCCGAAACAGCGGACGACACGGACGGCGTAGTTTACTCTTGATTCAATAGGCGTGGGGACGGCGAAGCCAAGAATAATACTACTGACGCTATCGGAGTGCGCCACGGTGCGCTACCCACGGGCGGATTCGACGAAAATGAGGTGAGAGTTACGGTCAGCAGTCGTCGGAACCTGAATCGTTCTGACACGAGGCGGTGCCGGAGTCGTCCGTATCGTCGCTCTCGGACGCGTTCGACTCGCCGGCGTCGCTGTCGGTCTGGGTCGTCGTCTCCTCGCTCTCGTCCGATGTCGTAGTGTTCTCGTTCGTCGTCGATGTCTCTTCGGACGTGGTGGTCGTTGTGGACTGATCGTCGCTCGTTGCGACCTCGTTGCCGTCCGAATCGAGCAGCGCGATCACGTCGGACTCGTCGTTGTTGATGACCTCGCCGTCGGCACCCAGTTTCCCGACCTCATCGACAAGCCCTTCGCGTGGACGTTCTCGCTCCTCCCGACGGGGAGGTCGCTTACGCACTCGCTTCTGACCGCGGTGCTGGTACTCGGCGGTATCAGGTACGTCGCCCGTCGCCGATATCGACGGTTGCCGTGACGAGCGTTCGCCATCGGTTATCTCAGTCACCTCCTCGGAGATGCGGTAAAGCCCCTTCTTGACGGCGACGTTGAGAACCTCACATTCTTGCTCTGACCGCTTCTGCCCTCTCCCGTCCACGAGACGCCGAAGAGTTTCATCGCCCACTTCGCAGGGCTCAAACTGACGCCGTTCGTAATCGCGGAGTTCGTACTCGTCGGAATCGCCGTCGGGGTTTGGATTACCGATGGAACGCCGGGTCTGACCGAACTTCGTCGACTGTGGCTCGCTTCGACGGAACGAACCGTCGAGAATCGATGACTCCGGTTTCGGGCGTGCGGATACTCCGTTCCTCAACGAGCAAAAAACGAACGAGACTTCCCGCTGGCCGTTTCTCAATGCGCAGTGAAACCGTCGATTACGTTCCCGCAGTCCGGGCATGACACGAGTTCGGTACCGGTACTCTTGTGTCCAGTTGGGTCGCCAGTGCGGGTCGTCTGCGACTGACCGCCACGACGGAGGTCAGAGTTACAGTAAGGGCACTCTTGCATGATACTCATCCACGCGATGCGTGGTAACATCTGACACCACAGGCGCGGTTGTGATAAACTTTGTGTCGGCAGATGCGCACGGAAATCGGACGACTGGAGCGGAACGGGGACGACGAGAAGCGGAACTCTCGTCAGGCGAGCGCCTCGCGGGCGTTCTCGACCGCGGCGTCCTTCTTCGCGGGGTACGCCTCGACTTTCGCGCGGAGGGTGATGCCCTGCCCGAGTTCGACCCGACCGCGGTAGGCGGCCTGCTTGTCGAGCGAGACGAAAAACGAGCAGTTATCGTCTACGCGTTGCTCTAACTCGTCGCGCACTCGTTCGATATCCGGGAGTTCGCGGAGTTTGTCGAGGACGTGGCGCATCTCGTCGGCCGTCTCGACTCGCGCCGAGAGGACGAGGATGCGGTCGCCGTGATGGCCCTCGCTCTTCGCGCGCGCCACCTCGAACTCCTCGGGGAGGAAGGTTCGGAGGGCCGATTCGACGCGCTGGTCGTCTTCCGTGTCGTAACAGAACGCCCGCAGGTCGATGTAGTGGAACGGAACGCTGGTCATGGGAGATCGGTTTCGGAGAACGGAGTTACGCTTCGTCGTCGACGCCTTCGAGGGAGTTCTCGGAGATCCCCGTCTCCTGTCCGTCTTCGAAGCTGATGGTGTAGGTGGCGTCGCCGAACATCGTTTCCATCACCTGCGTGACGGTTCCTTCCTCGCCGTCGTACTCGCTGTGTTTGTCGTGCAGGATGACGCGGTCGTCTTCGTCGAAGCTCATACCGGCGGATACCTCGTCCGTTCGTAAAAACCGTCCGATTCCGGAATGACGGCGACCGAAGGCTTATTTCGACCGCCAAAGTATTCTGGCATATGATTGGACTCTTCGCGCGTTCCGGAATCGGTTCATCTTCGCAGTCGCGTTCCTCGAAGTCGCGTCCCTCGCCTCCCGACGATGACGCTCGATGACCTCTGGTTTCTCGCCACCCAGGCGGAACAACACGCCGAGCAGGCCTACCACCGACTGACGGACGCCTACACGCGGTTTTTGGAGTTCGACCGCACCTACGAAGTCTCCCGATATCGGTTCCGCACGCTCGCCCAACGCGTGTCCGAGACCGGCGCGCCGTACGGCGCACACACCGTCGTCTACCGACCCTCGGGCGAGATGCTACTCGTCTGGCACGAGGGCGTGGACATGTGGGTGCTCCCCGGCGGCGGCGTCCACGACGGCGAGTCGTACCGCGAGACCGCCGAACGAGAACTCTCCGAAGAGGCGGGGGTCGAAGCGGACTACGAGGGGTTGGCCATCGCAACCCGAACGTCGATTCGGTGCGGCGACTACTCGACGTGGGGCGTCCTGCCGGTGTTTCAGGCGCGGGCGGAGACGACGACGCCGACCGTGGATGACCCCGATGGCGAGATAACCGACGCGAGGTGGTTCGACGAACCGCCGGCGAACACGCGCGACCGAGAACAACTGGTGGCGTGGCAGGACGACCGCTTCAGTTCCCGTGGGTGACGCCGTCACGCGAGTCTGCGTCCATCCGCCGAATCGCGCCGCGAGCGTTGCCCGACTCGTAGCCGAAGAACACGTCGTTGGCGTAGGCGTCGGCGACCTCGGTGGCGTGGATGAGGTCGTCGATGTCGATGTCCACCGCGTAGAGTTCGATGCTGAACGGGACGGAGAGCGCGTCTTCGAACCCGGTGGCGATGATTTCGAGCCAGTAGGTCGTGGAGTAGGCCATGTCGTACAGCGGGACGACGAACTCGTCCACGTGCTCCGAAAGAGCGTCTAAATCGAGTCCCGCACGTTCGTAGAGGTGTCCCGGATAGGGGTCGGGGTAGAGCGTGAGGTAGGTCTTCCCGGGGATTCGCTCGGTCGCGTCCGCCACGAAGTCGGTGATGACGCTCGCGCGCCACTCCCGCCGGTCGTCGTACTCGCTCGCGTCGAACTCGCGCTGGCACTGCTCGCAGTGGCAGTACTCGGCGCGGGGGAAGCCCACGTCGTCCAGCCGCACGTCGGGGTTCGCCGCGGCGGCGTCGTCAACCATCTCCAGCAGTCCCTCGCGGTAGGATTCGCGGGTCGGGCAGACGTACCCCCAGTCGAAGTAGGGGCGGTCGCGGGTCGCCGGTTCGCCCTCGTCGTTCACTGGGACGAGCGACGGGTCGCTCTCCGCGGCGGCGCTGTCGCCGAAACAGGAGATCATGTTCACGCCCGACTCAACGGGTTCGGTCGCGCGCCCCGTCACGTCCTTCATCTCGTAGAACCCCCTGTCGAACTCGGGCCAATCGAGTTCTTCGGGGTTGCGCGTCACGACGCCGTACATGTCTCGTCGGTTGGGGTTCGCGCCGGTAAGCCGTTTCGGACGGCGACGGTGCGTTCGACTCGTCCACCTTCAATCGCTTTCGTCTGCTGCCGGAATCCTTACCCCGTTACGAGCCCTCTAATCGTCCCATGCTTCGAACGCTACTCGGCGTCGTGAAGACCGGCGTGAGACTGCTGTCTACGATGGCATCGTCGTCGTCGCCCGCTGCACCTGCGCAAAGCGACTCCATCGACAAACTGAACGTCCTGTCCCTACTCGCACAGGCGGGCTACGCGTTCCAGAAAGGGAACGCGAAGCGCGGCGCGATCCTGCTCGGCGCGGCGACCATCGCGCCGAAGAATCGCAAACTGTCGTACCTCGTGCAGGGCGCGCTCACGCTCGATTCGATCCGCAAGCGCCTCCGCTGACGGGGATGAGAACCGAGCGGGATGGGAAAAGTAAAGGATTGACTGTCCCATTTTTCCGGTATGGACTTCAGCCTCTCCGCAGAGCAGAAACAGATCCGAGATATGGTCGCGGAGTTCGTGGACGAGGAGATCAAACCTCGCGCCGCGGAGATAGACGAGACGGACGAATTTCCCCGCGACCTCATTGACCAGATGGCCGACCTCGGCCTGTTGGGGATGCCGTTCCCCGAGGAGTACGGCGGGGCCGGACTCGACTACCACTCCTACGCCATCGGACTGGAGGAGATCTCCCGCGGGAGCGGCGGCGTTGGCACCATCGTCGCGGCCCACACCAGCCTCGCGGGCAACATGCTCTACGAGTTCGGGAACGAGGAGCAGAAACGGGAGTACCTCACGCCCCTCAACGAGGGCACCGACATCGGCGCGTTCGCGCTCTCGGAACCCGGCGCGGGAAGCGACGTTCCGGCGATGGACACCACGGCGGAGAAGGAGGGTGACGAGTACGTGCTGAACGGCGGCAAACTCTGGATCTCGAACGGGTCGGTTGCCGAGACGGTCACCGTCTTCGCCAAGACCGACCCCGAGGCGGGGAACAAGGGCATCTCGTCGTTCGTCGTCCGCCCCGAGGAGGACGACGGGTTCTACGTCGAGGGCACTGAACACAAACTCGGCGACAAGGGCTGTCCGACCGCGGAACTCCGATTCGACGACATGCGCATCCCCGACGACCGCCTGCTCGGCGAGGAAGGACGAGGGTTCGTCCACGCTCTGAAGACGCTGAACGGCGGGCGAATCACCATCGCGGCGCGCTCCATCGGCCTCGCTCGCGCGGCGCTGGACGACGCGCTCGAATACGCCCAGCAGCGCGAGCAGTTCGACCAGCCCATCAGCGAGTTCCAGACCATCCAACACAAGCTCGCCGACATGGACACGAAAGTCAACGCCGCGAAGATGCTCATGCACCGCGCCGCCGACCGGAAGATCCGCGGCGAGGACTACATCAAACAGGCGGCGCAGGCGAAACTGTTCGCCAGCGAAATCTCCCGCGAGGTGGCGAACGAGGGCATCCAGATCCACGGCGGTTACGGCTACACCACCGACTTCGACGTGGAACGCTATTACCGCGACGCCAAACTGAACGAGATCTACGAAGGAACGAGCGAGGTGCTGCGGAACACCATCGCGCAGAACATGCTCGACTGAGCGGTCGGTCGTTTTTCCACGGATTCGCGTCGACGTTCGGTTTTATCGAAGACGGATTTTCCACGATGGCGCACGCTGGCGGTGCGGCGGGGTGGGACTGAAAGGGGCCGCCCGTTCGCGCTTGCGTGGTCGGCGAGCGACTGCGAGCGGGGGGGCTTTCGAGGACCGTTTCGTTCTAGCGTGAGTCACAAAGTCGGGGCTCGTTCGTAGCGAGCAGGGGTTTGCGAGACGGTAGCCACGTCCTCCGAGTCGGAACCACCATGGTGAAATCCACTACCTTTCCACCCTCTCTCGCATCCACTCGAACTGCTCCCGAAGCGCGCTCTCCCCGACATCGGTCAGCGAGTAGACGTCGTACAACCCCTCGACGCGCTTCTCGACGTGGCCGCTCTCGACCAGTCTGTCGAGCGTTCCGTAGAACCGCTTCGGGTCAAGTGACTTGTCGTAGCGCGATTCGAGCCGCGTCTTCAATCGCTGACCGCGAAGTTCCCCGGCGTCGGCGAGGAGGATGCAGATATCGCGGCGAGTTCCGCTCTGGTGCCATCGCATGTGGATGCATGCGGCGTCGTCCGTCACGTCGTTTTCCCTTGCAGACGGAATCGATAACTTCGACTGTTCCGCCGACGAACCCACCGCCATGACCACGCTTTCGGAAAACGGCGTCACGGCGCGCTACTTCGAGACCGACGACGAGCGCGTCCTCGAACTCTCCTGCGAGGGCCGCACCGCCACGGTCGCCCAGAACCGCGAGGGGTACGGCATGCTGAAGGTGCGCGAGACCGCCGACGGTTCGGAACTGGAGCGATACTACGGCTTCGACATGGCGTTAGACCACGCGGCGGAGCTGTTGGGGGTCCGTCCGACCGACCTTCCGGTTCCCGACCTCGCCGCGGATATGGGAATGTGACTGATTTCGAATATATGCTGGAATGCGAGGAAGCGGGACCTCTCCAGTCCACGACGGTAGAACTCTCCGCAAAAAGAAACGATCGATGACATATACCCCCGCAAACCTTTTCTCCGGTGCTTGAGTGGCTTTCTGTAATGGCTACCCTGAGCGACCTTCTGGACGACCTCGTCACTGGCGTCGACGCGGTGTTCCTCTTCTCTCCGAGTGGCTCGTACTACGAGCGACTCGCCGACCACAACGAACTCGACATCGTGGTCGTCGCGCCGGACAACTCCGTCGGGGCGAACGAATACGTCGAACTTCCGTTGGAGTTCGACAACGTCAAAGACCGCATCCGGTTCGGCATCGAGGGTGCGATAGAACAGGGCATCGCGGAGGACGGCGACGAACTCGCGTGCGTCGCGGGCATGTTCGAGGACGGAATCGACACCGTCACCCGCGTTCGGGCGAACGAGGAGTCCCACTCCGGTATCTACGGTCTGTTCGCCAACTCGCGGGCCGACCCGGGGGTCATCCGCGACGTATTCGAGGTCGCCATCGAACTCGGCAAGAAAGGACAGAAGGGCAAGCCCGTCGGCGCGTTGTTCGTCGTCGGCGACGCCGGAAAGGTGATGAACAAGTCGCGTCCGCTCTCGTACAACCCCTTCGAGAAGTCGCACGTTCACGTCGGCGACCCTATCGTGAACGTCATGCTGAAGGAGTTCTCGCGGCTGGACGGCGCGTTCGTCATCTCCGACTCGGGGAAGATCGTCTCCGCCTACCGCTACCTCGAACCCTCCGCGGAGGGCGTCGACATCCCGAAAGGACTCGGCGCGCGCCACATGGCGGCGGGGGCCATCACCCGCGACACGAACGCGACGGCCATCGTCCTCTCCGAGAGCGACGGCCTCGTCCGGTCGTTCAAAGGCGGTGAACTCATCCTCGAACTGGATCCGGAGGAGTATTAGATGCAATCCGAGTGGCAAGTGCTCCTGCGCGAGGAGTACCGAATCGTCCTCGCCCTCCTCATCCTCGTCGGCGGTGGCGTCGCGGGCTACCTCCTTGGCCGCCTGAACAAGCGCATCCTCCGCGCCGCAGGCGTCCACGAGGTCGTGGAGGGGACGCCGTTCGAGCGCACGGCGAGGAGCCTCGGAACGACGACGGTGTCGCTCATCGCCCGCCTCACGTCGTGGTTCATCTACGGCGTCGCCGTTCTGCTCGCGCTCAACACCGCGGAACTCCCCCTCAGCACCCAACTGTTCTGGCAGATCATCCTCTTCATCCCCGACCTGTTCGTTGCGGCGCTCGTGTTCATCGTCGGCTTCGTCATCGCCGACAAGGCGGAGCTATTGGTCAGCGAGCGACTGCGGAGCGTCAAACTGCCCGAGGTCAGTCTGCTCCCGAGACTCGTCAAATACAGCATCGTCTACATTGCCACGCTCATCGCGCTGAGCCAGATCGGCATCGCGGTGCTCACGCTGCTCGTCCTCTTCGGGGCGTACATCCTCGCGGTCATCGTCTTCGGTGCGGTGGCGTTCTGGGACTTGCTCCGCTCATCCGCCGCCGGCATCTATCTCCTCCTCAACCAACCGTACGGAATCGGCGACGAGATTCGTGTCGCCGGGAATCAGGGAATCGTCCAAGAGGTGGATATATTCGTCACGCACATCGAGAACGACGGCGAGGAGTTCATCATCCCGAACCACCTTGTCTTCCGGAAGGGCGCGGTTCGACTCCGAAACTGATCGGTTCCGACTACTCTAGATTTTCGCTCGACATCTCCGTCGCCGGAACGCCCGCCACCGTCGCCCCCGGCGGTACGTCCTGGGTCACCAGCGAGTTCGCGGCCACCTGCGCGCCCGCGCCGATTTCGACGCCCGGCAAGACGACGGCGCCCGCGCCGACCATCGCGCGTTCGCCGACGACGACCTCGCCCGTTCGGTACTCGTTCTGTAAGAACTCGTGACAGAGGATGGTCGCGTCGTAGCCGATGATGGCGTGATCTTCGACGGTGATGAGGTCGGGCCAGAACACGTCGGGCGTCGATTCGAGACCCCACGACACCCCTCGCCCGACCGTGACGCCAATTCGGCGCAGGAGCCAGCTTTTCAGGCGGAGGCTTGGATTGATTCGCACGAGCCAGATGACGACGTAGTTGAGCGCGACCCGGAGCGGACTGCGGGCCGTCGTCCAGTACTGCAAGGAGTTCAGGCCGCCGGGCGTCGGGTGGCGCGTGATGCGCTCGTGGCGGTGGGGCGTGTCGTCGCTCACGCGCCGCGATTTGCACCCTGACGGCTTGAAGCTACTCCTCTATGATTTCGAAGAAGGGTTCGAAATCGGAGACGGCGGTGGTCGGTTCGACCACGCCGGCGTCTGCGTCGTACTCGACCACACACGCGCTTTCGAGGTGCGGGAGATGCGAATGGAGGAGGCCGACTTCGACTCGGGTCGTATCAGCGTCCGTCTGCCGACTGACCGCTTCGGTTAGCTCCGTAACCGTCGTCTCGTCGCGCTCTAGCAGTTCCGCGACGACGTACCGGCGATAACGGTGTCCAAGCACGTCGAATATCTCGTCGGGGGTGAGCCGTTCACACATATTGTAAGGATCTGGATACTGTCGCTTGGTTATAGGCCGATTGACGGTCTCGCAGGCGTTCCGTTATTCGCCGGTACGCAGTTCCTGCACGTGGTCGATGCGGCGCTGGATGAGGTCGTCGGTGCCGATGTCGTGGCGAACGTGCAACCCCTCCTCACCCGCGACCGAGAGGGCGTCTTCCGCTATCTCTTCGGCCGCGGCGATGGAGTCGCCGACGCCGACGATGGCGAACGACCGCGAGGTCGTCGTGTAGATCCCGTCGTCGTGCTCGTCCACGCTGGCGAAAAAGAGGATGGCGTCGCCCGTGCTCTCCTCGTCTATCGTCACCTTCGCGCCCGCTTCAGGGTCGGTCGGATAGCCGGCAGGGACAGCGTACTTACACACCGTCGCCTTCGACGCGAACGAGAGTTTCGGCAGGTCGTCGCCCTCGCGCGCGGCGACGAGCACGTCGAGGAAGTCGGTCGTGAGCACGGGGAGCGTGTTCATCGCCTCAGGGTCGCCGAACCGGGCGTTGAACTCCACGACCTTCACGCCGTCCGCGGTGAGCATGAACTGCCCGTAGAGGACGCCTCGGTAGTCCTCCAAGGCGGAGACGGTCGATTTCAGCACGTCCACCGCCTCGTGGTAGTCGTCCTCGGCCATGAAGGGAAGCGCGAGTTTCGCGTCGCTGTAGCTCCCCATCCCGCCCGTGTTCGGCCCGTCGTCGCCCTCGTAGGCGCGTTTGTGGTCTTGGATGGCCGGAGTGACGCGGAGTTGCCCGTTCGCCACGAGCGCCTGCACGGTGAACTCCTCGCCGACGAGTCGCTCTTCGAGGACGACGCGGTCGTAGTCGCTGTCGCGGAGGTAGGCTTTCGCCTCGTCCGCGGTCACTTGGTCGCCGATGACTTTGACGCCCTTGCCGCCGGTCAGCCCGGCGGGTTTCACCGCGAGGTCGCCGTCGTACTCGTCGATGTATCCGCAGGCCGCCTCGACGTCGTCGAACGTCTCGAAGTCCGGACAGCCGGGGATGTCGTGTTCCTCCATGAACCGCCGCTGGAACGCCTTGTCCGTCTCGATGCGAGCGTCGTCCCGGGATGGCCCGAAGGCGTAGATTCCGGCGTCGTCGAGCGCGTCGGCGACGCCCGCCGCCAGCGGCCCCTCCGGACCGACGACGGCGAGGGTCGCACCGACCTCCTCCGCGTAGGCGGTGACGGCCGTCGCGTTCGTCGTATCGAGGTTCTCGAACCCATCAGTTAGCCGGGTTATTCCGGGATTACGATTCCCGGCGCAGGCGTAGAGGTCGGCGTCGCTGTCGGCCAGCGCTCGGGCGATGGCGTGCTCACGACCTCCGCCGCCGACCAGCAGTACGGTTTCGTTCATGTCGCCAGAATGTAGGCACACCGGTGTAAAGTTTGTCGTTACCTCTCGAATATGTATGCACGTTCGTGCTCACTCCAACGCGTGCTCCGCCAGCAGTTTTCTGAGCGACACCGCCACCTCCTCGAAGTCGGCGATGTGGTAGTTGTCGCTCGTCAATAGGACACCGTGGTCGCCGACGATGACGCGACTTACGAACCCGTCGGAGAACGCGCGGATGGTGAGTTGGTACTCCCCGAGGTCGGGTTCCGCCCCCAGTTCTTCAAGACGCCTGTACGTCTCATTCGTACTGAAGCCGAGTCGTTCGTTGCTGACGAACACCGTCTCCAGCTCTCGCGCTCGGTCTGCGTCGCCCCCGTAGAGATCGCTCCGGAGGTAGATGTGGTCGAACTCCTTCGGCGTGAAGTAGATAACGCTCCTGAGCGTGTCCCCGATTCCTGTCCGACAGGTCGTGGCTATCTCGTCCGCGAACCGGTCGGAGATTCCCGTCTCGTTCATAACCGTATGCGGTACGGTTTCAATTCACATTAGTCGTGTGGCGCGGGTCTTTACGTCAGTCGGGGGCCAACCCTCGGCCATGAGCGACCCGACGCGGCGAAACCGACTCGACGAGGAGGAGAGTCCGTACCTCCGCCAACACGCCGACAACCCGGTTCACTGGCAACCGTGGGACGACGCCGCGCTGGAGGCGGCGCGGGAGCGCGACGTACCCATCTTCCTCTCCATCGGCTACTCGGCCTGCCACTGGTGTCACGTGATGGAAGAAGAGAGCTTCGAGGACGAGGAGGTTGCGGCGGTGTTGAACGAGCACTTCGTTCCCGTCAAGGTCGATCGCGAGGAGCGACCGGACATCGACGCCGTCTACATGAGCATCTGCCAGCAGGTGACAGGCGGCGGCGGGTGGCCCCTCTCGGCGTGGCTGACCCCCGAGGGAAAACCGTTCTACGTCGGCACCTACTTCCCGAAACGCGCACAGCGGGGACGCCCAGGGTTCGTCGATCTGCTCGAAAACATCCGGAACTCGTGGCAGACCGACCGGAACGAGATGGAGAACCGTGCCGAGCAGTGGACGAACGCCATCGAAGGTGAGTTGGAATCGACGCCCGAGGCGGGCGACGCGCCCGACGCGGAACTGCTCCGCTCCGCGGCCTCGCAGACGGTTCGGAGCGCAGACCGTGAGCACGGCGGCTTCGGGCAGGGTGGGCCGAAGTTCCCGCAACCCGCGAGGATCGACCTGCTTCTGCGGGCCTACGACCGAACCGGCGCGGCGCAATTCCGCGACGTGGCGGTCGAGACGCTCGACGCGATGGCGAACGGCGGCCTGTACGACCACGTCGGCGGCGGGTTCCACCGCTACGCGACCGACCGCGGGTGGACGGTGCCCCACTTCGAGAAGATGCTCTACGACAACGCCGAACTACCGCGAGCGTATCTCACGGGCTATCAGGTCACCGGGGACGAACGCTACGCCGAGGTCGTCCGCGACACCTTCGCCTTCCTCGAACGCGAGATGCGCCACCCCGAGGGCGGATTCTATAGCACGCTCGACGCGCGGAGCGAGGGCGAGGAAGGGAGCGAAGAAGGCGCGTTCTACGTCTGGACGCCCGAGGGGATTCACGACGCGGTGAACGACGAGACCGCCGCCGATCTCTTCTGCGACCGCTACGGCGTTACGCGGGCGGGCAACTTCGAAGGGAAGACGGTGCTCACCCTGCGAGCGAGCGTCCCCGAACTGGCCGAGGAGTACGACCACTCCGAGGATGAAGTGGCGGAACTGCTCGAAGACGCCCGCCGACGAGTGTTCGACGCGCGCGAGAAGCGCGAACGACCGTCCCGCGACGAGAAGGTGCTGGCGGGGTGGAACGGTTTACTCGTTTCGGCGCTCACAGAGGGTGGACTGGTGCTCGACGACCGGTACGCCGACCTCGCCGAGTCGGCCCTCGACTTCGTTCGAGAACGACTCTGGGACGCCGAGGATGGGCGACTCTCGCGCCGATTCAAGGACGAAAACGTCGCCATCGACGGCTACCTCGAAGATTACGCCTTCCTCGCGCGGGGTGCGTTCGACCTGTACCAGACGACGGGCGCGGTCGACCACCTCGGCTTCGCGCTCGACCTCGCGCGAGCTATCGAACGCGAGTTCTGGGACGACGAGCGCGGGACGCTGTACTTCACGCCCGAGAGCGGCGAGCGGCTGGTCGCCCGCCCGCAGGAACTGGCCGACCAGTCCACGCCGTCGAGTCTGGGGGTCGCCACCGACGTTCTCCTCGCACTCTCGGAGTTCGCGCCCCACGACCGATTCGCCGACATTGCGGAGTCGGTGTTGGAAACCCATTCACGAACGATCGAGTCGAATCCGGTGCAGTACGCGACGCTGGCGCTCGCGGCAGACCGCCACGCCACGGGGTCGTTGGAACTGACGGTCGCCGCGGACGAACTCCCCGCGGCGTGGCGCGAGCGACTCGCCGAGACGTACCTCCCGACGCGGATTCTGACCCGGCGGCCGCCGACCGAGGACGAACTCGCGGACTGGTGTGCGGAACTCGGACTTGACGAGTCGCCGCCCATCTGGGCGAACCGCGACGCGGAAGACGAGCCGACCCTGTACGTCTGCCGGTCGTTCACCTGCTCGCCGCCCGTGACGGACATCGACGCCGGGTTGGAGTGGGCCGACGATCTCACTCCGAACTAACTCCGCTTCAGTTGGTCGACGACCGTTCGGAATCGCTCGAACGGAATCCGAGCGAGGATATCGACGACCGTCTCGCTCCGGTGTAGATTCGTCTCAGTCGCCGAATTTATTCGAGATCATCTTCGGCGTTCGCCGTCTCTAGTTTCTGAAGCTACGCGCGAAACCCGCTATGGCTCGCCCTGTTCGTCTTCCTGCCCGCGTACTCCCTCGGCGTCGTCTCGTTCCTCACGCCGGACGCGGCGATTCCGATTTCGCTCCCCGGCAGCGTGACGACCACCGCCCCCTCTCGACCGTCTATCCGGTGCTCCTGACGCCACTGGTCGGCGCGCTCGTCACCGTCGTTTCGATGGGCGTTCTGGTGGTGACGCTCGACCCCGCCCGACCGACGGGTATCGCGCTTGCGACCCTTCTCGCGGCGATGATATACAGCATCGTCGGTGCGCTCGTCGGAACCTTGCTCGGTCGTCTGTCGGGCGTCTACGCCATGCTGTTCGGTCCGTCGCTCGACGTGTTCCTCTTTCAAAATCCCGCCGGGAGCACCGACCTACCCGTCGAACTGCTCCTAGGTCACTACCCGACCGCGCTCACGCTGGAAGCCGAATTCGGGGGGCGGAATCGCAACCGAGACGTTGGCGCTGGGAGTCGCGTATCTCATCGTCGTCACGCTCGTTTCGTCGGTTCTGTTTTGAATTCGCGTCTGAAGCGCCTACGGCCTGCCGATTCCTTTAGCCCCCTTCTAATTCGTTTTTCAGGGTTCATGAACGGTCGACAGTCCTCTCCGTTCTTAACGACGAACTGCGTTCACAGAACAAAGCCAGTTAAGAATCAGTAGATGTAGCGCTTGAGAAATGCGTAAGTCAAATCGTAATGAGCATAAGTAATCAAGAGAACACATCAGCCGAAACAGAGCAATCTGATCGCCGCGAAGGAGGGTCACCGCTGGCATCCGTATCTCGCGGTGCCGGTCTCTTTTTACTGGGCAAGGGCGCGGATAATTTGCTCCGATTTGGCATCAACGTTCTTCTAACACGCGGACTGGGACAAGGACTCTTTGGCGTCTACAGCTATGGATACGTCCTTCTGGCCATTTTTCAAACGATCACCAACCTCGGAACGGATACGTCGATTCTCAAATTTCTCCCACAGCACAGCGGTCAGCGGGCTAAACAAAATCAGATGCTTGGGCTAGCGCTCCTCACATCACTTGTCGGGGGACTTGCTATCGGTGGGTTACTCTTTTTCAGTGCTCCGTTCATCAACCGGATGACGCTGCAGAACTCACTATTGACGGATGTGCTCCGGATCTTGGCGTTCGTCATCCCGTTTACGACGCTAAGCAACATCCTACAGACGGTCTTCAAGGCGCTCGAACTCCCCGAATATCAGGTGCTTCTCATGAATATCGTAACGCCGCTTTCCCAACTTCTTTTCATTGTCGTCCCACTGGCGCTCGGATATGCACTCGTTGGTGTCGTTGCGGCGAGTGTCGCGGCCGGAATTGTCGTCTTTATCGCCACGGTCTCATTATTCGTTTCGAAAACATCGTTCCAACCAACGACTCGAATATCACGAACTGAAGCCGTCGAATTCTACAATTACTCCCTGCCGCTAACGCTTACTCAAGCGGGAGCGATTCTCGCAAACCGTATCGATTTACTGATGGTTGGAATTCTTATCTCGGAAGGGAGTGCTGTCGGTCTTTATAAGACTGCTCTCGTTGTGGGGGGGATGCTCGTTCTCCCCCTCAGTGCGTTCAATCAAATCTTTCCTCCGGTTGCATCCCGTCTCTATACGAACGGGAGCATGACCGAATTGCAATCCCTTTATCAACAACTCACGCGATGGATCTTTACCGTCGCTCTCTTTCTCGCCCTTGGCGCGATAATCTATGCAAAAGAGATACTACTTATCTTCGGCGAAGGATACACGGACGGGAGCGCCATCCTTATTCTCTTTACGGTCGGACAATTAGCAAACGCCGCAGTCGGACCAAGTGGCTTTTTGTTGATGATGACGGATCATCAGTATCTCTCACTCGTAAACCGCTGGGGGATAGGGATTCTCAACGTAATCTGCAATTACGTTTTCATCCATCAGTTTGGAATTCTCGGGGCCGCACTCGCCACTGCGTGCGTTCTCGCTCTCATAAATTTCGTTCGTGTCGCCGAGGTCTGGTATACGGAACGGTTGTTTCCTTATTCGGTACAATTTTTAAAGCCCATCTTCGCAGGTCTCGGCGCTGGACTTCTAATGTACGGTCTCCGCACCGTATCCTCCGGATATACACTTCTCATCGTCGGTGGTGCGTTCGGATTCCTCGCCTTTGGCGGGCTTTTACTCGCTACTGGTATCGAGGACGAAGACCGAGAGTTCTTCTTCGTGTGTCTTTCATACGTCAAGAATTTGTGACCCGGCACGGAGTCATATCCCTTTCATCTCGAGAATTTCGAGTCAGGGTGATGGGTAGGATACGGGGCTGTTGAAACCAATCGACTTTGACAGAAGCTCGGATGAGAAGTACTCGATGTGTATCTGTCGTTGCTTTCAGGCGACCGGTCAGGACGAGGAGTTCACCTATGCGAGCGTGTCACTTTCGAGCAGTCCGTCGGCGACGTACTCCGCGGCGGGCAAGTTCTCTTCTTCCTCGAACCGGACTATCTCCTCGTCACCTTCTTCGGTGATGTCGTCCGAGGCGGTTCGATTGGTCGTCGAGCTTCGCTCGACAACGATGGTCGGGATGAGCGTCACGTCGTACTCGTCGACGAGTTCGCCGTCCTTCTCGTCGTCGACCTCGTAGACGTGTGTCTCGTCTTCGGGGACGCCTGCGGCCTCCAGTGCGGCGAAGAAATCCGGGAGGGCAGAGCGACAGTCGCCGCACCAGTCGGCACCCCAGACGCGGTAGTTGACTTCGCCGACGCCGGCTTCGATGGCACTCACCGTCTCGCTGTGCGCGCTCGCGTCCCACGTCGGATTCGGTTCGGTCGATTCCATACTCACGCCTAGGGCCGGATGCAGTTAAACGACTCTTTCTTCCGGCACCACCTGCCGGATTCCATCAGTGGTTTAGGTGTGGCAACCGTACATCCGAATCATGAAATCGTCCATCCTCGACATCGTGGGGTCGCCGCTCGTCCACGTTCGCTCGCCCGAGGGTGCAACCGTCGCGGCGAAGGTCGAGTCGTTCAACCCCGGCGGTTCCGCGAAAGACCGCCCGGCGCTGGCGATGGTCGAAGCCGCGGAGCGAGCGGGTGAACTGCACCCGGGAGACCGCATCGTCGAGCCGACAAGCGGCAACACGGGCATCGGGCTGGCGGTCGTGTGTGCGGCCCGAGGGTACGACCTCACAATCGTCATGCCCGCGTCGAAATCGCCCGAGCGTCGGCAACTGCTCAGGGCGTACGGGGCGGATATCGAACTCGTGGACGGAGATATGGAAGCCGCCCGAGCGCGGGCCGACGAACTCACCGCGTCGGGGGACGCGATTCAACTCGGCCAGTTCGAGAATCCGGCCAACGCGGACGCCCACTACCGAACGACCGCGGAAGAGATAATCGAGGCGGTCGACGGGCGGGAAATCGACGCCTTCGTCGCGGGCGTCGGAACCGGCGGAACCATCACGGGCACGGCTACGCGCCTGTTGGAGGAGTACCCCGACACGGAGGTCGTCGCCGTCGAACCCGAGCGAAACGCCGTTCTCTCGACCGGAGAGTCCGGCGAGGACGAGTACCAGGGGATGGGTCCGGGCTTCGTGAGCGAACTGCTCGACGCCGACCGCATCGACGCAATCGAGACGGTGGCGCTGGAGGACGCCGAGGAGGAGTGTCGCCGACTCGCCCGCGACGAAGGAATCCTCGTCGGCCAGTCGAGCGGTGCGGCGAGCGTCGCGGCCTACCGCGTCGCCGAGCGCCTCGCCCAACCCGAACTCAACTGCCCGGAGATGCCCGAGGATTGGAGCGAGATGATGGACGACGAGTTCGATTCACCGTCGACGGTCACGTCTGACGGCGGCGTCGAACAAGGCTACGACGACTGCCCGCTCGTCGTCACCATCTTTCCCGACAGCGGAGAGCGGTATCTCTCGACAGGGATGTTCGACTAGGAAACGCCGGAGCGTTCCAAACGATAGCACGACGCCGGAGAGTACCGCGAAAGAAATCGCTCACTCCTGTCGATCCTGAAGCATCGCGGCAACCGTGTTCTGGAGGTATCGCATGGCGGTTGCGAGGCTCATCAGCCCTTCCATCACCGCCTGCTGGCTCGCGCCGTCGGGATAGATCCGGTGTTCGAGTTGGATGGAGTGTGCATCCGCGAAATCGCATGAGACGCTCTCCTCGTCGAGGAACGTGTAGAAGCCCGGCGTCGCCGCCAGAACCGGCCCGATACGGGTCAGCAACTCCTGTCTGTCCCGGTCGTCCTCCTTGAGAAGCATGGTTCGCTCCGTGTCGAACGCGTTCTTGCTGACCAGCCGAAGCGGCCCCCACGTCTCCTCTTTGATGATGTGGAGCGGAAGTTGCGCAAGTCGTAACTGGACGTTGAACTCGGTCTCGTCATCGGAGACGTGTTGAACGTCTTGGACGACGTTCTCGTCAAGCCACACCTCCACCTGTTCTGAACTGATGTGCTCCCCCATGTCACGGAGGTTGCGAAGAACGAGCAAAAGGGTTTCCGCCGAGAGGATCACCCGAACGTTCGATTTGAAAATGTGGTTCGACGCGGGTGCTACCGCTCGAATCGGAGGCGAACGCCGCCGATTCCGAGGCCGCTACAGAGGAAGAAGCAACCGAGTCCGAGGTGATAGGCCGCGGACGCCGGGTGGCGCGTCAGTGCGGTGGTACCCGTCGGCAATCGAACCAAGTCGGCGAAGGTGAGCGGCAACCGGAGGAATTCGAGTCCGAACGCCAGTATCTCGACTCCGACGAACGCGAAGAAGAGTCCGATGAGTTAGAACAGCAGGATCGTATCCCGAATCTGAATAGGCCCGGCTATCCGTCGGAGCGGGCGTTCGGTTAGAGGGTCAGGGGCATCGCTTACAGCTTGGAGCGGCCGAAAGTAGTCCTGTCGGTCGACCGTTCGCTTCATGGGGGCGATTCCGGACAGCGGCAGCGACGTGAGATACCCGTCACGACCGGAACTCGTCTTCGGTCACGCGCACGACCAGCGTGTCGTCCACGTCGCGCAGGTCGTACTCCGGGACGCCGTCGACGGTGCGGGCGACGTACATCGGCTCCACGAGCTCCTTTCCGAACTCGCCGTCCACCACGCCATACACCTTGAGTAGCGGGTCGGTCTCGCCGGGTTCGACGCCGCCGTCGCGCACGCGGGCCGCGAGCGTCCGCGACAGCCACTCCTCGTCGCTCACGCTCGGTTCGAGGACGAGCGCCTCGTCCACGAAGCGCACGAGGTACCAGTTCAGGTCGTTCAGCAGCGAGGTGGCCGCGCCGACGCTGATGGTCTCCAGTTCGAGGCAGTTCCGATACTGTTCGCGGAGCTGGTACGTGGCGAGGGCGTCGCGCGCCGTCTCCCGCGACAGTAGCTCGGCGCGCAAGTCCACTTCCGCCGAACCGACGAGCAGAACGCGAGTCACTGTTTTTGGGCTGGCAGTGACGAACTAAAGCGATTTCGACTCCGAGATGCCGTCGAATTTCGACCTCGCCGCTCGAATAGTTATTTGTGTGACTATCCAGTAGACATATCTGATGTCCGACAAATACGCCATTCGTCGCGGATACGACGAAATCGCGGACACCTACGCGACTGAACGGTCTGCAGACCCACTCGAAACGGACGTACTCGACGACTTCCTGAGTTCGCTGGCCGAGTCGGCGCGAATCCTGGACGTGGGGTGCGGTCAAGGGATACCGGTTCTCGACCGCGCCGGCGGGTCGACCGTCGCCATCGGGGTTGACTTCTCCCGCGGACAGCTTCGCGCGGCGATGGCGAACGTCCCGGACGTGGTGGTCGCGCAGGGCGACATGACATCGCTCCCGTTTCGGGACGAGGCGTTCGACGGCGTGACCGCCTTCCATTCGATGATTCACGTCCCGGCCGACGACCATTCGGCAGTCGTCTCCGAATTCGCGCGGGTGCTCTTCCCCGGAGGATGGGTGCTCCTCACCACGGGGACGACCGAATGGAGCGGGTCGAACCCCGACTGGCTCGGAAGCGGCGTCGAGATGCGCTGGGATATCGCTAGCGCAGCGGAGACGCAAAATCTCCTCAAATCAGCGGGCTTCGCGGTTCGTGGTGAAGGAACGATAGAAGACGGGCTCGCCGAGGAGGACGACGCGGTATTCGCGTACTTCGTCGCACGGCTGGAGGCGTAAGATGGACTAGTTTTCCACGGTGGCGCGCGCTGGCGGGGCGACGAGGCCAACGGGCGGCCGAGTCGTTCCGCCGACAGCGTGTGAGGGATGACGGACCGACCGTGAGGGAACAACAGAATCGGTTGGGGAGGGTGTGGCTGATGCGGTGGCGATATTGTGGCGATTCGGGGTAGGACTGAAAGGGGTCGCCCGCTCGCGCTTGCGTAGTCGTCTCCCCCCGAAATATCGACGATCGACCGCGAGCGGGCGGGGGCTTTCGAAAAAAGCGTCTCGTCGGTGGCGGGTCAGTTCAAAACGAGTGAGGGGAAATCGTAACCGATTGACAAATTGAGGCGGTCAGAGTTCGACCAGTTCGACGTTCTCGGCGGCCTCCTCGGCCAGTTCGAACAGTCCGTCCGGTTCGGCGTTCTCGGCGATTTCGAGGGTCGCGTTCGTCTCGGGGAAGTCCGGCGCGATGCGGTTACAGCCCGCCGGTATCGTGGACTCGGTGAAGGTGTCGATGTTTCGGGCGTGGGCGACGATGTCGCTCTTGTCCATCGTCAGCAGGGGGCGGTGGACGGGCATCGTCGTCGCCGCGCTCGTCACGCCGAGGTTGCGCGCGGTCTGGCTGGATTTCTGTCCAATGGCCTCTCCCGTGACGATGCCGTGAGCTCGCTCGTCGCGGGCAATGTGTTCCGCGACGCGGTACATGAACCGGCGGAAGACGAGCATCCGGGCCGGGCCGACCTCCTCCGCGAGCAGGCGCATCACGTCGCCCGCCGGAACCTTGCGGACTCGCATGTCCTGCTCCGGCGCGTATCTTGCGAGTTTCCGCACCGTCTCGACCGCCCGCGCTTCGTGGTCGGGGCCGCCGAAATCGCCGAGGTCGAGGTAGACGGGGACGACCGGACTGCCGCGTTTCATCACTTCCCACGTCGCCACGGGCGAGTCGATGCCGCCGCTGACCAGCGAGACGAGTTTCGTCTGGGTACCGAGCGGAAGCCCGCCCGGCCCGGCGCGTTTTTCGAGAAAGACGAAGGCGTCTGTTTCGCGCACCTCGACGGAGAACGTGATGTCGGGGTCGTCCAAGTCCACCTCGGGATCTTCAACCGCTTCCCAAACCGCGGTGCCGCCCTCGCGTTCGAGCTCCGCACTGGTGAACGGATGCTCCTTCGACGACCGCCGGGCGCGCACTGCGAAGGTTCCCTCGCGGTAGTGTTCGCGGGCAGCCACTGCCAGCGTCTCCTCGATAACTTCCTGTTCCGGCGAGACGACCGCCGCGGGGCTGGCGGACTGCACGCCGAAGGTGTCCGCCGCAGCGTCGGTCGCGGCCTCGACGTGGTCTTCGCTCGTGTGGACGAACAGGCGCGACCACTGTCGTTCGACCTCGGCGTCGACGCCGCGGTCGGCGAGGATTCCCGCGAGGTTGTCCCGAAGCCGTCGCTCCATCTCCGTCTGCACTTTCCCACTCTTCACGCCGACGTCGCCGTGACGGACGAGGACGGTGTCGGCTCCCGACGGGTGCATACCGGGCGTAACAGCGGCTATAATAAACGAGTGTCGGACTGAACGACGACCCGAATTAGAACGTCGTCACGTCGCCCTGGATGGCGCGTTCCGTGATGGTCGCCACGTTCGCCAGTTCCTCGTCCACGAGCGCGATGATGTCGTCTTCGATGTCGGCGAGCGAGACGCCGTCTTCCACGACGACCTGCGCGTCCGCGACGTGGGGTTCGTCGATGGGGCGACCGATCTGCGAGAGGAGGCGAACTCGCATGTCGCGGATGCCGTCCACTTCGGCGACCACGGTTTCGGCGATGCTGGTGCTGAGCAGGTTGTATATCTTCCCGATGTGGTTGACGGGATTCTTCCCGCTCGTCGCTTCCATGCTCATCGAGCGGTTCGGCGTGATGAGTCCGTTCGCGCGGTTGCCGCGCCCGACCGAGCCGTCGTCGCCCATCTCGGCGCTCGTGCCGGTCGTCGTGAGGTATATCTCGTCGTCGTTGTCGCCGTCGGCGGTGTTGACGTAGACGTTCACGTCGCGGTCGGTGTACTCCTCGGCGACGGCACGAACGTAGCCGCGGACGTTCTCGACCATCGCGTCGTACTCCTCGCGGTCAGCGATGTACTGGTCTATCATCGCGGCGGCGACGGTCACGTCGATGGTGTCGCGCTCGCGCTTGCCCATTATCTTCACGTCCGGACCGAGCGCGGGGTGATCCGTGGCGAACTCGCCGTTGAGCCGGCGCTCAGCGTTCAGTACTATCCGCTCGGTTTCCGAGAGCGGGGCGTGGCCGACACCGAAACTCGTGTCGTTCGCCATCGGTACTCTCCCGCCATCTTCGGAAAAGACGCCCTGTAGGTCGCCGCTCCCCTCGCCGAGTTTCACGTCGAGGATGACGTCGGTGCCCACGTCGAGTTCCGGAATATGCTCGTTCAGGTACTCGCGGGCCGCCTCCAGCGCGATGGTGTCTGTCGGAATCTTGGTGCCTTTGTACTCCTTCGTCGCGCGACCCACGAGGAGGATGTAGATGGGTTCGACCAGTTCGCCGCCGCCGAAGCGCGGGTTCGCACTCCCCGCGACGAGCTGCGTCTCGTCGGTGTTGTAGTGGAGAACTTTGCCCACGCGGTCAAGGTACGCCTGCGAGAGTGCGCTAGAGACGCTCTCGGCGATACCGTCACAGATAGAGTCGGGGTGGCCGATCCCCTTTCGCTCGACGATTTCGATGTCTTGGTCTTCGACTGCCCGACGGTCGATAGGCTCCACCTGGATGTTCCGCTGGGTCATTATCTCGGATTCACAGTCGCAGATTCTATAACTTCCGGAAACGCTCCGGCGCGTCAGTATTACTCGTGGTCATCACGGAGCAGGAGGCCGAGATAGGAGGTTCTGACCTGCTCGTCCGGGTCGAGACCGAGGTCGCGGAGCACGTCGTACGCGCCGTCGCGCGCCGATTCGACCGCGTCTTCCTCGGCTTTGATTTCGACCTCTACGAACTCGCCGAGTCCCGTCACCGAGTCGAGGACGACGAGGTAGCCGTCGAGTTCGTACCGCTCGCGTTCCTTGTGGACGGTCGCCGCCGCCTCGAACCCCAACGCCGACAATAGCGAGTCGACCGTATCGCCGTCTCCGACGACGGTCTCGTGTTCCTTGCGCGTCTTCGATTCCTCCTCAACCAGCGGACCTTTGTACGTTACGACCTCCGCCGTCCCCTCCTCGTCGGCCTCCCGGCGAACCCGGAGCGCCTCGTCGGTCTCGGCGAAATCGCGGTGGGGCGCGTCGTAGTAGAAATCCTCCTGCGTGACGGCTCCGAGCGAGCGAGCCCCGAGTTCGCGGAGTCGCTCCCGAACCGTCGCGTGGTCGGCGCGAACCTTCACTTCGACCTCGTACATACTCCTCGTAACGGAAGCAGACTCAAAAGGACTCCGCGACACCGAGGTAGTCCGCGAGGCGTCGCAGGTCGTCCGGGTCGCGGTCGAACATCCGAACGTCGTTCTCCGCGACCGTGTTGTCGAATTTCAAAGAGCGGTACTGGTCGGCACCCATCGGCGCGAACGGAACGAGACCGGCGAATCGAAGGCCGATTCCCGCGAGCGGCATGGGAATCGGGAGGACGACGACCGACTTGCCCTCCGCACGATACGTGAGTCTCGTCACGTCGGCGAGCGTGAGCACCTCGGGGCCGCCGAGTTCGTAGGTTCGGCCGGCGTGGCCGTCATCCGCCACGCAGTCGGCCAGCAGCGGCGCGAGGTCGCCGACCCAGATGGGCTGGAATCTAGTCTTTCCGCCACCCGGAAGCCCGGTCACGTAGGGCGTGGTCAGCGTCTTCGTGAACGAGACGAACTCGCCTCCGTCGCCGAAGACGACCGACGGACGGACGAGCACCCAATCGAGTTTCGAATCGCGGACGACCTCCTCCGCTTGCCCTTTCGCTCGGATGTAGGCTGTCGTCCCGTCGGAGTCCGCGCCGAGGGCGCTCATCTGGACTAGTTTCGGGACGCCGCGTTCTTCGCACGCACGGACGACGTTCTCGGTGCCGCCGAGGTGAATCTCCTCGTGGCTCGCGCCCGAGGGCTTGAACAGCGGCGAGAGCGCGACGAGGTTGACCGCCGCATCTCGTCCCTCGAACGCGTCCGAGATGGATTCGTAGTCGGTCACGTCGCCCGCGACCGTCTCGACGCCAGCGGGGAGGGCGGCGTCTTCGGGGGAGCGCGCAAGCACGGTCACGTCGTGCCCGCGCGCATGGAGTTCTTCGGTGAGGGCGGTTCCGACGAAGCCACTGCCGCCGACGATCAGTGTTCGCATATCGGTTCGTTGAACCGTCGGGGACTTTACGTTATCTCGTGGCGCGGACGACAGGGCGTGTCGTCGGCGCGTCGTCGCACGTTTCGTCACATTTCTCGAAACGACACGAACATCCCCGGCGCGTGCGCCAGCAGTCCCGAGGACGCGGTCGTCCGAGGGCCGTCCGCTCGCGCTTGCGTGGTCGTCTCGGCGACCCCGCTCGGGACGACGACCGCGAGCGAGCCGCGCCGAGATATCGGCGACCGCGAGCGGACGGGAGCTTTCTGTGACTGCTTCACGTCTTGCTACCAGAGTCGGGTCAAGGAGAACCGCTTCGAGAAAAGTGAGGGGGTTCTGGAAACGACTGACTTTCGAGCGATACCGAACACGCCGACCCACAACGTTAACCCCGAATCCGCCCCAAACCCCGTGTATGATCACCGCAGACAGGATGGCCGCGGTGGACGAGAACGCCGAGGCACTCGGCGTGCCGCGCAAGCAGTTGATGGAGTCGAGCGGTAACGCCGTCGCCCGCGAGGTGCGCGACGTCGCCTCGCCGGGCGCGCGAGTGGTCGTCGTCGCGGGCCGAGGGAACAACGGCGGCGACGCCTTCGTCGCCGCCCGATTTCTGGACGACTACGACGTGTCCGTGCTCCTGCTCGGCCGGGCCGAAACCATCGGCACCGACATCGCCCGCGAGAACTGGGACGCACTTCAGCAGGCCGAGTACGACGCGACCGAGGTAACCGACTCCCGCGCCCTCGACCTGCCCGACTGCGACGTCGTCGTGGACGCCATGCTCGGAACCGGCGTCACGGGAGCGCTGCGCGAACCCGAGGCGACCGCCGCCGAGACGATCAACGAGAGCGACGCGACCATCGTCGCGGTGGACGTCCCCTCGGGCGTGAACGCCGACACCGGAGAGGCGAAGGGCACCGCGGTCGACGCTGACCGGGTGATCACGTTCCACGACACGAAACCCGGCTTCGACGATCTCGACAGCGACGTGACGGTCGCGAATATCGGCATCCCCGACGCCGCCGAGCGGTTCGTCGGGCCGGGCGACCTCCGCGGCGTTCGCGGCGAAGTCGGCGGTCGGGTGTTCGTCATCGGGGGCGGACCGTTCACCGGCGCGCCCGCACTCGCGGCGCAGTCGGCCCTGCGCGCGGGGGCGGATCTCTCGTTCGTCGCCGCGCCGGACGCCGTGGCCGGCGAGATTCAGGGCTACGCCGAAGACCTCATCGTCCAACCCTACGAGGGCGACCGACTCACACCCGAGCAGGTCGACGGGCTGGTGGAGACGGCAGAGGGGTACGACGATACGGTCGTTCTCGGGCCGGGACTGGGCAACGCCGACGAGACCATCGAGGCGGCAAAGTCGTTCCTCGAATCGTTCACGGGGCGGGCAGTAGTGGACGCCGACGCCCTCCCCGCGATTCCCGACCTTGACACGGATGCGACGCTGGTCTGCACGCCGAATCGCAAGGAACTCGCGAAGATGGGCGGCCCGGACGCGGACGACCTGAGCGAGGCAACTGACGGTATCGAATCCCTCGCCGCCGACCTCGGCCACGTCGTGCTGACGAAGGGCGCGACCGACGTGGTGTCGGACGGCGAGCGAACGCGAGTCGTCCGAACCGGAAACACCGGGATGAAAGTCGGCGGAACCGGCGACGTGCTCGCCGGAATCGTCGCGGGGCTGTTCGGAACGGTGGACGCCTTCGACGCTGCCTGCGCCGGGTCGTACGTCAACGGGCGTGCTGGTGACCTACTGTACGACGAGCACGGGGAGGGTCTCCTCGCTTCCGATCTGCTCGATACCGTGCCCGCGGCCATCCGGGGTGAGTTCGATGGCTGACGCCGACGACCTGACCCACACCGACGAGGACGGCGAGGTGCAGATGGTGGACGTGGGCGACAAGCCCGACACGGCCCGCCGGGCGGTCGCCGAGGGCGAGATTCACCTCCGACGGTCGACCGTCGAGGCGATTCGCGCGGACGACCTACAGAAAGGCGACGTGCTGGCGACGGCGAGAATCGGCGCGGTGCAGGCGGTGAAACACACGTGGGAGACGATTCCGATGTGCCACCAGATTCCCATCACGAACGTCGAAACCGAGTTCGACGTTCGCGACGACCGCGTCGCGCTCTCGGTCGCGGTGGAGACGACCGGAAAGACGGGGTGCGAGATGGAGGCGCTGGAGGGCGTCACGACCGGACTGAACGTCGTCTGGGACATGGTGAAAGCAGCCGAGAAGGGCGACGATGGGAGGTATCCCGACACCGCGATTCGAAACGTCCGGGTGGTGGAAAAAGAGAAACGACAGCTTACGCGATAGCCGAATCTCGGTCTTCGGCGGGGGTGAGATACTCCGTTCCCCAGTCGCGCATCGCGGTGATGACCGGTTGAAGCGACTCGCCGATCTGCGTCAGGGAGTATTCGACGCGCACCGGTTTCTCGTTCACGATCTCGCGGTTCACGAGCCGTTTTTCCTCCAGATCCTCCAGACTGTCCGACAGCACCTTGCTGGAGATGCCGTCCACCTCCTCTTTGATTGCGTTGAATCCAAGCGGGCCGTTTTCGAGGAGTCGATGCACGATGACGGGGTGCCACTTCTTCCCGACCAGTCGCGCCGTCGCGGTGATGGAACACCATTCTTCGCCCGCACACCACAGTTCGAGGGGCCGCACCGGTTCGCTCATAGCCGAACGTATTCGCCGCCGGCACAAAAAGTTACCCGCGACCACCGAGTTACGTTTCGTAACTGCCGCGTTCCACGACCGCTCCGACGACTGGTCAGCTGAAAGTCCGACAAAACAAAGCCTCGTTCTCACTCTTCGACGCGTCTCCGGCCCGCTATCGACAGTCGAACGAAGTGAAATTTCCGGTATCTATTTTCACCGAAACGTTTTCGTCCTCTGCCGACGGAGAGGTACCTGCAGAATCATGATAATAGGTAACATTTATCAATGACTGGTTGTTACCTACTGCTGTATAGTAAGTCGATTACGACACACTACCACTCTGGCATGACCCCGAGCACGCACGAAGCAGACGACTCCCGACGAGATTGGACCGACGACCGATACGCCGAACTGGCGGTGCAGGACGACGCGCTCCTCATCTACGACCAGAAGAACCACCGCGCGTGGATTCGCTCCGACGGCGCGGTGTCGATCTCCTCGATGCTTTAAGCCGACGGCGCGGCCGTCAAGTCGCTCGCTTTCGCCCGCGACCGTTGCACGATGGACGGGCGGGCCTCGAACTCAACGACCACCTCGTCCTCCAGGTAGGTCACGTCCTCCACCCGCGCGTGGTCGTGAACCCATGAGACGACGCTCATCGTGTCCTCGGTCATCGGCATGACGAGTCGTTCGAACTCCCAATCGGGGAGTTCGGCGTCGATGCGGCGTTTCAGCGTCTCGACGTTCGACCCCTCCATCCCGCTGATGGCAACGGGGTTTGGCGCGAGCGCGGACAGCGCCGTCCGTTTCTCTTCCAGTTCCTCGTCGCTCACGGCGTCGATCTTGTTCAGCACCGTGACGATGGGCGCTTGGTTGCGCTCGTACAGCGTGTCGTGACAGGTGACGAGCTTATTGCGGATTTCGTCGACGGGTTCGCTCACGTCCACGACCAGCAGGACGAGGTCGGCGTAGTACACCGCGTCCAACGTGGATTTGAACGATTCGACCAGCCAGTGGGGCAGGTCTTGGATGAATCCGACCGTGTCCGTGACGAGCACGTCCCGTCGGTCGATGGCCGCCTTTCGCGTCGTCGTCCCGAGCGTGGTGAAGAGACGGTCTTCCGCCTCCGCGGTGGTGTCGAGGTCGGGGTGGAGGTCGTCGTTCTCGCCGATCTCCAGCTCTTCGGCGAGCTGTTGCAGCAGTGTCGATTTCCCGGCGTTCGTGTAGCCCGCGAGCGCCACCAGGTCGAATCCCGACTCCCGGCGCTTCTGTCGGCGATCCGCCTCCTTGTCGGCGATGGCGTCGAGTTCGTTCTTGATGCGGCTGATTTGGTCTTTGATGTCCTGTTCGTGGCTCTCGTCGTACTCGCCGAGACCCATGAAGCCGGGGCGCTCGTCGCGTTTGGCGAGACTCGTCTTCGCCTCGACGCGCGGTAGTTCGTACCGTAGCTCCGCCAGTTCGACCTGCAACTGCGCCTTGCGGGTCTGCGCGCGCTGACCGAAGATTTCGAGAATGAGTCGGAACCGGTCGATGACCCGCGTGCCCTCGGGGAGACGCTGGCCCAGGTTGTACGTCTGGTACGGGCCGAGTTGGTTGTCGAAGACGACCAACTCGGTCCCCGTTTCGGCGACGGTTCCGGCCAGTTCGGTTACTTTCCCCTCGCCGAGCTGGAACGCGGCGTCTTCCTCGCGCGATTGGGTGAACTCGGCGGCGATGTCGTAGCCGGCGGCGCGGGTCAAATCCCGAAGCTCGGCGGTGTCGGCGGTTCCTGAGTCTACTCGTTTTGCCAGTATCGCTTTCATAGGAGTAGTTTGCGAGCGGCGTACGCGGCGTGGTGTGCGGCCTGCACGGTTTCACGTTCGGCTATGCTCTCGACGTACTTAAATTCCGTTTCGAGATACTGTTCGACCATCCACTTGGGCTCCTCGTAGAATTCGCCGCGTTCGGCGACGACCGGCCCCTCCGGCGGGGTCGGTAGGTCGTCGAGCACGGCGGCGACGATCTCCGTGACGGCGGAGAGCGTCGGTTGCTCGTGGCTGACGGCGAACCCCATTCCCTCGACGCATCGCAAACGTGTCGTCCCGACGATGGCGTGGACGGCGGCGGCGACCATCAGGTACTCGCCCCGCTCTTCGTGGCGACCGCTGATGTCGATGCCGACCACGTCAGCCGTGCCGGCTCTTCACTCCGATTCGTGCCGTGTTTCCGTGCACGTCTGCCCGTAAGCCATCGAGGTTCTTCAATCTCCCGCCGGGTGGAGGATTCGCGGCGGCTATCCGACGGTACAGGTCTCGATACGTACCTGTCGCCCGGCGAAATGCGAATTTCCCTTGAAGCGGCCTTCGAACGCGTTCTGTCATCTCTGAGAGACCAAAAAATTCTTAACGTGTCGATGTGCTGAATCGGACGATGCAAATCGGAATTGATCCCCAACAGCTCGGACTGGAGTTCGGGAGTGGTACCGTCATCGGCGGCGTCATCGGGTTCGCGGCCAAGAAGGTGGCGAAGCTGATCGCCGTCATCGTCGGTCTCGAACTCGCCCTGTTCAAGTTCCTCGAATCGCACGGAATAATGACGGTCGATTGGGACAAGCTCTCCGCCGGCCTGCTCAAGACGGGCGAAGTCGCGGGAAGCGGGGCGCCGCCGTCGTGGATCACGACGCTGCTCTCGATGGTATCCGTGAGCGCCGGCTTCGTCGGCGGCTTCATGCTCGGCTTCCAAAAAGGATAGTCTACCGCTCTTGCTCGTCGCCCCGGCGATACCGCTCTTTGAGACGGTAGCCGGTTACGTCTCCCGATTCGCTCAAGGAAACCTCGTACTGCCCGAGGATGTCCTGCGTATCCGGAATCGCGCTCCGTTCTACCATCTCGACGCCGACCTCCCAGCCGTCATCGTCCTCGGTTATCTCGATGATTCCGTCAAGCGGACGTCCGACGAGATCCGACGCGACGCTCTCTATCGTCGTTCGAACGTCCATCACGTCGAAGTCGCCGTTTTGTGCTTCGTCCACGCTTTCACCCTCCTTGTTTTCGTCGCTCTCGCTCGATTCGCTTCCCGTCTCTTCCCCCCCGTCCACCGCAGTTTCGTCGGCCCTACTCGCTTCGTCGGCGTCATCTATCGTCTCGTCATCTGGGTCGTGCTGGTGGCAGAACCCGTCATCCTCTGCCGGGCGGGAACAGCGCTCGCCGGACTCGGTGAGCGCCCGGCATTGATCGGCTTCCGACATGGTATCTCAGTGGCTACTTACTCGGTGGTCGCTTTTACATCTACTTCCTCGAAGTCGACTTCCTCGCCCGCCTCGGCATGTTCTATCTTCGACATCTCCTTGGCGTAGTGGATGAACGTATCGACCGACGCGACGACGACGCGCGCCTCGACCGTCAGCACCTCGATACCGACGACGGAGATGCGTGCCCACACGTCGATGACGACACCCTTGTCGAGGATTCGATCCAGCACTTCCGCGAGACTGGACGAATCCGGATTTGTTCGTGCCATGGTTATCAGCGGGAATCCAATCCCCGTGTTTTCTAGTGCCGCCGGACGCTATTTGATGGTTCGGGCCGTGGTTGCAAGCCGTTTTTAAGGAGCGCCGAATTCATAATGAACGATCATTCCAGTGAAGTGAGGGATGTCGCGGTCGAAACGAGTCGTTACGCCGCCGTCAAATCGAGCACCGAACGGCGTCCGCCGAGAAATCGGCGATGCGGGCGCACGAGTTATTGTCGTCGGTATCGACACACCAGTCGGGGGAGAGAATGAGCGAACGAACGGACGGCTCCGGAGACGGGTTCGGCGAAGTCGTCGACCGACTCACCGACGCCGTCGAAGAGTCCGAACGGGATGCAGGTAGTGAGATACCCGAGACGGACGGTAAGATAGGCGTAATCGACGCGCGGGACGTCGGACGAGCCGTCGCGGAAGACCTCACGGGCTTGCCGTTAGACGGCATCGTCGAGGTCGATGACCACGAAGAGGGGTGGCGCGTTATCGCCGAAGTGGTAAAGCGCCACTCGATTCCCGACACGCAGGACATCCTCGACCGGTACGTCATCAGTTTAGACACGACTGGGGGCGTTCGAGGCTACAGCCGCGTCGGTCGGTATCGTCGCGGAAACCTCGGCGAACAGCGGGAAATCTTCGCCGCTAACGACGCAGAAGGGGGGACAATATGAGCCAAAACAACACACCAACGATGCGAGAACTGCTCGAAGAGAGCTTGGAAGAGGAGGAGAATGTCGAACGGCTGGTCGAAGAAATTATTCAGGGGGAAAGGGAGAACGGGGGAAACGTCGGACGCAACGTCGGCGGACTGATCGGCTGCGGGTTAGGGATGTATGTCGGGCGTAGACTCGGAAAGTCGCTCGGCACGACCATCGAAAGCCGTCTCAGCAAGAGCGAGAAGTCTGACGACTCCTCACGCGAACAACTTGTCCGCCAGCGCGTCCAGGACGCGTTCGAAGTTGGCAAGGAGGAGGCGGAGGAAATACTCGCTTCCGCACCCGCGGTCGAAAGCGACGAGAACGAGGGGAGCGACGAAGCCAAGAGCGAGTCCGGCGGTGAAAGCGGGGAAGAAGAAGCAGAAGCGGAAGCGGGCGAGGAAGAAACAGAGGACGAAACGAGTGAAGAAGCCGCAGAAGCACAGGAGGAAGAAGCAGAGTCGGAGACCGAAGAGGAGTCGAGCGAAGAGGAAGCGGAGTCAGAGACGAGCGAGGAAGAGGGAAAAAACTTAGAAGACGAGGGGGAAGCAGGAGAAGAAGAGAGGGAAGCCGAAGAGCAAGCAGAGGGAGAAGAGACGGAGGCCGAGGAGGAGGAGGGGGAACCGGAAGCCGAAGAGGAAGAAACGGAACCCCGAGACGAAGAGAGGGAAGTCGAAGACGAGTCGAGCGCGGAGGTGACTGAGGGCGGTGTGAGTTTCGACGACCTCTCGGACGAAGACCTCCAGTCGCTGGCGAACGACCTGCTCGACGAGATTCAGCAGCGAAAAGCCGCGCCGTGACGACGAGCGATTCTTCCTTCTGATTTCGAGTAGCGATTTCCGTGCGCCGCGAATGCGGTGGTCTACTCGAACGTGGCGGTCGCTTCGGCGGGTGGAATATTCGTCGCCGTGGAACGTCGTCCGCTCACCGCCTAATCGGCCTAACTGCCGCGAACGCGGCGTAGGCTTGCTGTTTCCGCCACACGACTTATTAGCGCCCGTCACGTCCTTTCGCACTAGAGGACAGCCGTCGCCGTCCTGATAACGATGAGTTCGAACCGATACGTCTACGGGGTGATCGAACAGAACGAGTTCGAGTTCGACGCCGACGCGGTGGGTGACGCGGATCGAGTGTACACCGTCAATTACCGAACGCTCTCCGCCGTCGTCTCGGACATCGACACGACCGACCCCGAACGAACCGACGAGGACAGCAAAGCGCACGACGAGGTGCTCCGTCGTGTACTCGAACGCGACGACGTGGACGCTGTCGTCCCAATGCAGTTCGGGATGGCGTTCAAGGACAACCGAACCCTGAAGACCGTCCTCCGCGGCGCGAGACGGGCGTTCACGAAAGCCCTCCGCGAGGTGGACGGCCACGTCGAACTCGGCGTCAAACTCGTCGCCAACGAGGATGCCAACCTCCCCCGCGAGGAGATCCGCGACGACGTGGGGGGACGACTGTCGGAAATCACGGCGGGCGAGACGGATGACGACCTGTTCAGCGATCGACTCGTGTTGAACCGCTCGTACCTCGTCGCCCAAGACGACCGCGAAGCGTTCGGCGAGGTCGTGGACGACGTGCGCGAGGAGTACGGCGACCTCACCGTCCAGTACACCGGACCGTGGGCACCGTACAACTTCGTGGACATCGAGATCGGAGCGCAACGATGATCGTCGTCGATGACTTGCTCGTGCGACCGTTCGTCTCGCTCCTCGACGTTCTCCACTCGATGGCGCTGGACGAGATGTACGACGTGGAGGGGATTCAGGACGAACTCAAGGAGACGCACCTGTTGTACGAGATCGGCGAGCTGTCGGACGAGGAGTACCGAGCGCGGAAAGAAGAGCTCGAAGAACAACTGGAGGTCGCGGAGGAGGTTCACGACCGACTGCGGAACGGAAAAGTCGAGGTGAAAGGATAATGGGACTGTTCGAACGGCTGGTAAGACTGGCGAACGCGCTCGCCGAAGAAGACGGAGCTAGGACGCGCTCCGGCGAAATCGGCGACGCCAAGGGGCGAATCGACTACGCGGTCACGGTCGACTCCATCAGCACCGACTCCCCGCGAGACCGACGACGGTCGTCGGCGTCGCGCCAAGAGTACCTCACGGACGTTCGGGAGGAGGGCGACGAACTACTCGTCACTGTCGACGTGCCCGACGTGTCGGAGGACGATCTCTCGGTCAGGTTCGACGATCAGACGGGCACGGTCGAGATTCGGGACGCGGAGCGAACCGTCAAGCGTCTCGACCTCCGTCGAACCGACGTGCAGGTGACCGCGGCGTCGTACAACAACCGCGTGCTCGAACTGCGGTTCGGGGGGATGGAAGATGGATGACGAAGAGATGGAAGTGTTCGAAAAGGAGGTACGGTCGGGCGTCGAGCAGCTTAAATCGGCGTTCGAATCGTCGGAGTCGTTCGAGGAGGTCGCGGACGAGGCGGAGAAGCTCTGGACGGTGTTGGACGAAGGGGAGGACGTGCTCGACGAGATCGACCTGACCGACGTTCCGGACATCGTCGACTCGTCGGACGCTTCCGAGGCCATCGACGTCGAAGATATTCCGAAGGCGATCTCCGAGGGCGACCCGGAGGAGGCCATCGACACGTGGGGCCTCATCAAGGCGGTCGAACTCCGGAAGCTGTGGGATTCGGCGGACATGCGCGAACTTTGGCGGGAGGCGCGCGAGTTGGAGGACGCGGTCGACGACCTCGGCGACGATTCGGAAGATGGCGGTAGCGACGGGATGGTGTCTGGGATGAGCGCCGACGTAGGGGGTGCCGAAGTGGACGACGCCGACGTGGAAAGCGAGATGCGGTCGGAGCTGTACCAAGCGAAGATTCAATCCGAACTGCAAGACAGCATCGAGACGTTCCGCGAGAAGCTGATCGAAACTCGAAACGAACTCGCCGCCATCAAAGCGGAGAACGAGTCGATCGGCGGCCCCGGCCAGCCGAACTCGCGCAACCCGACGGCCTATTCCACCATGGCGCAATCGCGTACGGACATGGGGAGCGCGGGGGGCTTCTCGACGGTTCCGCGGGAGACGAAATACTCGTCGGCACCGAACACGAAGCGAATCTACGGCGATAGGTTCGAGGAGGAAAACGATGAGTGACGCGAAACCGACGCGCAGTCAGTCCGACCTCGCGGAGATGCTCGAACTCCTGCTCGACAAGGGCGTCGTCATCAACGCCGACATCGTGGTGACGGTCGGCGAAACGGAACTGCTCGGCGTCCAACTTCGGGCCGCCATCGCCTCGTTCGAGACGGCGGCGCAGTACGGACTGGAATTTCCGGAGGGTACCGATATGAAGCGCGTCGAGGAGGCGGCGGGCGTCGAAGAACTTCCGGAATCCGAGGCGGTGACGGTCGAGGCGTCGGACGAGGAGACGGAGGAGCTCGAGCACGATGTGGACGATCTCCGCGAATTAGACGCCTTGCTCACCGAGGCGCTCGACGAGGAAGGGGAGGACGAGGACGCCCAAGCGGAGGAGACGGAAGCGGAAGAGGAGGACGAGGAGAAAGAAGAGAAAGCGCAGGAGGTGACGGCGGAGAATGAGCGCGATTAAGATCGACGGCGACGACGCGGGGCGCGGACTCGTCGCGCTCGTCGTCACCCTCATCGAACTGCTGGTCGATGCCCTGGAGCGCGAGGCGGTTCGTCGGATGGAACACGACGACCTCGACCCAGAGGAGATAGAACGACTCGGCTCGCAGTTGGCGGCGCTGGAAGCGGAGATAGACCGACTGAAGGAGTCGGAGGATATCGAGCGGGAGGTGGACGACCTCCGCGACGACTTGGACTCCCTGCTCAGCGAGGCGCTGGTGGACGTGGCGGAGCGCGAACCCGAACTAGAGGGATTCGATGGCTGAACCGGGCGAAGCCGAGACAGGGGCGAACGCGGGAATCGACGCCGAGTTCGAGGACGGTCGCTACCTCTACTGCGTGGTCGATTCGACGGCGGAGACCGAATTTTCGGAGACGGGCATCGACGACGAACCCGTCTCGGTCGTCACCGACGACGGCGTCGGCGCGGTCGTCCAGCCCTGCGACTCGCCCTACGACACGGACGACCTCGAAACGGTGCGCGAGTGGCTCCTCACCCATCAGGAGGTCGTCGACGCCGCCGGTGAGGCATTCGGCACGCCGCTCCCGTTTCGCTTCGACACCATCCTCAAAGGCGACGACGACCGCGTCCGGGAGTGGCTCGCCGACCAACGCGCCGACCTCGAAGCGCACCTCAACGAGTTCGCGGGCCACTGGGAGTACCGCGTCGGCGTAACGTGGGACGAGGACCGCGTCCGCGACGAACTCGAATCGGAAGACGAGGAGTTGGTCGACCTACGCGAGCGAATCGACGACGCGAGCGAGGGTACCGCCTTCATGCTCGAAAAGCAGTACGACAACCGGCTCCGCGACCTGCGACGGACGCGCAAGGAAGAGCTGACTGCGCGGCTCCACGACGGCCTCGAACCCCTCGTTCGGGAGCTAGAGGAGGTGGACTCGCGGAAGAGCCTCCTCGGATCGGACACCTCCGAGGACGTGGTACAGGTCGCGTTCCTCGCGCACGAGGAACGCGAAACAGACATCGGAAGCGTACTCGACGATATCGCGGGGGAACCGGGCGTCGAACTGCGCTTTACGGGGCCATGGCCCCCATACTCGTTCGCCCCCGAACTTGACGCATGAAACCGACGAAAGACGACCACGCCGTGGTAGATCTGCTTGACGTACTCCTCCGCGACGGAGCCGTGATACAGGCGGACGTGGTCATCACGGTCGCGGACGTACCGCTGGTCGGACTCAGCCTCCGCGCCGCCATCGCCGGGATGACCACGATGACCGACTACGGCTACTTCGAGGAGTGGGACGCGGTACAGCGCCGACTCGCCCGCGCGCCGGACGACCATCCACTGCTTCCCGGCGAGGATTGATTCGTTCGCGTACCGCACGACCTCGCGCGACGACCGTTCGAGCCGGAACGGAGAGTGGACTGCGAGGAGAGTGATTACGAGTCTGTTAGCGTCCGTCACATCGTAGAGGTCTCGTTGAAATTATCATCAAGCGATGAGTTTCGGCGAGCGTGCTGAACAGAGAGCGCGTATCTATCACCGTGGCTGTTCGATACCGAACCCGATTACTCAGCACGGGCGGGTAATCGTTCACGATCTTTTTCACGATTCCAACTGACCGTAATCTATCATCGAGGAGAATAATTTTTCTGTCCGCTTTCCATTTCAGGTCCGTATGGACGAGTCTAACCTCCAGAACCAACTCTACCGAATCAGGCAGCGACAGCATCTCATTCTAATCCTGCTTGGTATTCCGTACCTTTTCGGCATCGCCGAATTGATTGGAGTCTGAATCGCTAGTATTCTCTACACTGTGTTCGGTCTCGTCGTATTCGCAACGGTTGTCTTCTACCGCAGACGCAGCCGGAACGCGGCGGGCCGGTAGACGCAGAGCAAGACGACGTGCTGTCGGAGAGCACGTCGCTTCCGTGAGAACCGTGTCGAGAACTGCGATACGGCCCGATGAGCCGGTGCGACAGCACGTTCCACTTCCGGAATGAAATCGCCACCGGAGCGGCAAACGGATTCTGCTCGACGACCCGGCCGACAACCACATCGAACTGTTCGAACTCGCACGGGAACGATGTCGGTGTTGCGGTACCGACGCTGCGATGTCGAGCGAAGGCCCTGATAAGCAACTTGAACAGGCAACCACGGCGACTACCCTCCGAGAGGTCAAAAACGAAACTGCGATGTCAGTAACTGAGATAACCGACGACGACGAGGGGAAGAAGGTCGTAGACGAGAACAGTGACCAAGTCGGTATCGTCTCCGACGTCGAACACGGGACGGCGTACATCGATCCCGATCCGGGACTCACCGAGAAGGTGAAATCGAAACTCGGCTGGGGCGACAGGGATGAGGACACGTACCCGCTTCAGGAGGAGACGGTCGCGTCCGTCACGGACGACGAAATACGTCTCCAGTACTGATTCGGCGTCAGTAACTTTTCGTCGCTACCGCTCCTCCGGTGGGTCGGAGCCGAGCGAGAGCGACGTGTTCGCCGTTACCTGTTTTCCGCTGAGTAAGTCGCCGAGCGCCATCCCGGCGAACTGCACGACGAACACGAGCACCAGCGGGCCGAGGAAGATACCGTACCAACCGAACAGCAGGCCTCCGAGCACGTACGAGAACATCACCAGCCCGGTGTGCGTCGTCCGCCCCGACACGTAGGGTCGCACGATCATCTGCGGGAGCAGGTCGAGAAAGACGAGCGAAACGAGGAAGAACGCCGCCGGGAACCACGCGAGCCGAGGGTTCGTTCGGAACGCTTGCACGCCGAGATACGCCGTAATAGGAACGTAGACGAGCTTTCCGACGACGATGGGGACGAACGTCGCCAACCCGGTCAGGAGGGCGAGGATGGTCGGTATCGGAAACGACACGCCCGACGGCGCGAACGCCGCGAAGGCGTTGTAGACGACGGTCGCCGCCACGCCGACGAGGAGGACGGTGAGCACGTTGCCGAAATAGACGGTGGCGAGGTCGCTGTCGACCGCGGAGAGATACGCGACGAGCGGGCTTTCGTCGCCCACTTCGTCGCGGAACCAGTCCGCGAGTCGGTCGCTGTCGCGGAGCGCGAAGAAGGCGAACGAGATGGCGATGAAGAGGTGGAGGATGCCGGTGGCGACCGCACCGAGCGACTTCGCGGCGGTCGTGAGTTCGTTCCGAAACCGACCAATATCGGCGTTGAGAAGTCGTTGTGGCTGTGAGAGCACCGACGGCACCTCGCCCGATCCGGGTACGAGACGAGCGTAGTAGGTCTCGATACCCGTCCCGGTGAACGCGCTCAGCTCTCGAATCCCGACGACGACGCTGTAGCTGATGAGTAGCAACGCGGGCAGAGCGATAAGCAGTAGCGTTCCCATCGCCGCGAGATTATCCGATTCGACTCGCGTCGTCACGCGTCGATAGAGCGGCCGCGTTCCGTAGTAGAGGAACAGGCCGAGGACGAGCGTGCCGACGAACGAGTACGCGACGAACAGCAACGCCACGAACAGTGCGGTGGCGAGCACCCACCAACCGACCTGCGACCGGTCTTCGGGAAGTTTCATCGTACCGGCTACGACGCCCCGACGACAAAAATTTCTTCTCGCCCGGCCGTTCGCTTTTTCCGAAATGGCACGGTAGTTGCACGAGATGAATGACGAACCCTCGTTGGACGACGACGGACTGTCCGTCTCGAAGTGGCTCCTCCTCTCGGGCAATCGGTTCGTCGTCACCGCCGGAATCGTCGTCGCGTTCGTGGCAATACTTGCTGTGCTAACCGCTCTCGACATCATCTCCGTCGGCCTTTCGAGTTCCACCCGAACCCTGCTCGCCAGCGGTGTCACGTCGGGTCTGCTCACGCTCATCACGGTGACGCTCTCCATCAACCAACTCATCCTCTCGCGCGTGTTCGGGTCGCCGAACGAACTCTCCGATAAGCTCGAGGGAACCGTCAACTTTCGCCGAACCGTCGAGCGAATCGCGGGGCGTTCGACGAGCCCGACCGACCCGCGTGAGTTTCTGGCGCTCATCACCGAGACGATCCACGACCGGGTCACCGACCTCGACCTGTCGTCGGTCGACGAGGAGGCGGGCGACTACCAGTCGGCGCTCGCGTCGTACTCCGGCTCGCTGACCGATTCGGTTCGCGACCAAGACGACACCGTCGGCGTCCTCGCGAAGATAATGGGAGCCGAGTACGCCGAGTATATGGAGGCGACGCGCTACGTGAAAAACGAGTTCCAGGACGAGCTCTCGGAGCGAGCCCTGTCGGAGATAGAAGACGTGCTCGAACTGCTCGAAGCCATCGCCATCGCCCGCCAGTTCTTCAAGACGCTCGCCATACAGCAAGACCTCGCGCGCCTCTCGAGGTTCATCGCGTACTCCGGACTGTCGGCGTTCGTGACGACCATCGTCCTCACCCTCCTCTACAAGTCGAGTTCGGGCGCGTACGTCCCGCCGGAGACGCTCACCGCGGTCGTCCTGCTTGGATTCGGCGTCATCATCAGCCCGCTCGCGGTGCTCATCGCGTACATCCTTCGAGTGGCGACCATCGCGTTCTACACGGTTTCGGTCGGTCCGTTCGTGCCGCCGAAAGAAAAGTCGGCGGAGTGAAAAATCGGGTAGTGACGAACTAGCGCGTCTGCAGATCGTCTTCGTCCTTGATGATCTGCGTCTCGGCTTCGCCGCTGGTTATCTCGTTCACGAGGTCGTAAAACTCGTTTTGCATCCCCGCCGGGAACGTCACGACGCCGATCCACGAGCCGTCGTTCTGCCATTCTTCACGCTCCAGTTCGCCGAATTGGCGGATTCTCGCCTGCGCGCTTCCCGCGTAGTTCGCCGGCACCTGCACCGCGACGGTTACCTCGTCGAATCGGATGGGGATGACCGGTCGAAGAGCGTCGAGCGCGTCGTCCACTTGTTGGCCGACGGGTTCCATCGGGTCGACGGAGAACCCCGCCTCCTCCAGTGCGCTCTCGATGCGATCCGGCGGATGCGGCGCGTTATCCATCTGCGGGTTGACGGCGTTGCGCGTGATGCGGTCGACGAGCTGTTTATGCTTCTGTTCTTGCATCTCGCGGCGCTGTTCCGCCGTGATCTGGATCTCACCGCGCTCGATGACTTCCGGAATGATCTCGAGTGGGTCGGTCGTCTCGAAGACCTTCTCCAGATCCTCCTCGGCGGGTCGGTCGCCCCGACTCGCGTTCTCGAACACGTCCTCGGCGGCGATGACGTCCTCGATGTCGCCCTTGAACTCGCCGCGTTTGATGGCGAGCGCCGCGTCCGGGTCTACGAGCACCTCGAATCGCGCCCCGTGCGATTCGAGACGCGCCGTCACCGCCTCTTCCAGTGATATCATACCCGGAGCTAAACGCGCCCACCTAAAAGATGTTTCCCGAAGAAAACGTCCCGATTACTCTTCTGGCTCGTCGCTCTCCTCGCCCTCGAGGAGGTCGAGTTCGTCGAGGTAACCCTCGACTTCGTCGTCGTCCAGCATGCGGAACTGTTCGCTCTCTACGTCCACGGTGGCGACACCGACGCCTTTCGCCGAGAGTTCGTCGTCGTTGACCGTGCCGAGGGCGCTGAGCGCGAGGTCGACGCCGCCGTCAAGATCCATCTCCTCGCTGTAGTTCGATTCGAGGTAGTCCTGGATCTCGCCGCGATCCGCGCCGACCGCGAGCGCCTTCCACTCGTACGGCGTACCGGAGGGGTCAGTCTCGTAGAGGCGCGGAACGCCGTTCTCGATGCCGCCGATGATGAGCGCGACGCCGAACGGGCGCGCGCCGCCGACCTGCGTGTACTGCTGGATGTGGTCGGTGACTTCCTTGGTCAGTGTCTCGACGCCGATGGGTTCGTCGTAGCGCAGGCGGTTTATCTGCGACTGGCGGCGCGCGAAGTCGATGAGCTGGCGGGCGTCCGCGACGTGGCCCGCGCTGGCGATGCCGATGTGGTCGTCGGCCTTGTGGAGCTTCTCGACGCTCGTGCGCTCCATAAGCGGCGACCGGGTGTGTTTGTCCACTGCGAGGACGACACCACCTTGCGTCCTGACGCCGATGCTGGCGCTTCCTCGCTTGACGGCCTCCCGTGCGTACTCAACCTGGTAGAGGCGTCCGTCCGGGGAGAAGATCGTAATCCCGCGGTCGTACGCTTGCTGTTGGGCTTGTCCCTGCATAGTATCACTCGAAATCGAGTTCCGTCGCGCCTACGAACGCGCTATCGACCCGTACGTCGAATAAGTCGTTCCGTACGACGGCGGGTCGTTCTGCGTCCGCGAACACGACGCTTCTCTCCCCCGAAAGTTCCCTGCGGCGACCTAAATACTTTTCTTCACAACCCCGTACCGTCCCGCTTATACCGCGGACGAACACGCCGACGGAGTCGCCGTGCACCCCATCAATGCACGCGAGTGCCGCCCTCGCGTCGTCCGTGTGACCTCGCCGGGTGCGCACAATGGCCTCGCCCTCGCCGTCTCGGAACTCGAACCCGAGCACTTTGAGGTCGGCGTCCGCGCTCCCGGCGTCGCCGAGCAGGTTCTGCGCGGCGAACCAGACGCTCCGCTGGAACGACCGGCGGTCGATGTCGGCGTCGGGCCACGATTCGAGACCGATCGCGAGGTAGCGCCAGCGGGGTCTGAGATGTTTCGGTAGGTGTTTCATTTCGGGGTCTCGGGTGTGGGTTCGGTTCGAGCGGTTTTGAATCGTGTGTTATCGGAATGGCTGTCGCGTTGAGTATCGAAGCCGAGGATTCCAGATTGCCCTGCTGGCGCACGTGCTGGAAACTTGACTCGTTTCGAGAAATTCGACTTTCTACCTGGCGCGCGCTGGCATGGCGGCCGGGACGCGGTCGTCCAAGACGCCACCGCCAGACATCGAGCGAGGTCTTCGTGAGCGAAGCGAACGAACGGCTCGTCGGAGCTTGTCTCCGACGGTGGACGAGTATCGCAGGGAGCGACGCGACCGAGAAACGCAATCGGTTGGGGCGGCTCGTGGCTGTCGCGGTTGCGGTGGCGGTTTTGATAGTAGTCGCAACAGCTAGCGACACGAACAAGATCAGCAGTAAGGAGGCGGACACGTGTCGAAGCGATAAGCCTAGACTGCCAAGAACGAACGACAGGACGCGGTGAAAACCGACCGTTCGCCACCCACTCGCTATTGTTCTCCAGACCGCTCCGCAACCAACACGCCGACCTGCTCGTGCACGCGCTTCACTGCGGTCAACGAGAACCCGTTGTCGGTCAACACGTCGGCCAGATGCCCGACCGTCGAGGGGTCGTCCACTTCGGGGCTGTAGAACGGCTCGTCGGGGTCGGGCGTGCCGAAGAACATCACGTCGCCCAGAACGAACTTGCGCGGGCCGAGTCCAGCGACGACCTTGATGGCCTCGCGCTTCTCCTCGTCCGAGAGGTGGTGCATGGCGAAATTGGACACCACGATATCGACCTCGTCCTCCACGTTCGGCTCGCGAAATCGACCGTTCCCGAACTCCACGTTGTTCAACCCGTCTTCCTCGGCCTTCGCACGAGCCTCTCCCATCATCCCTTCGCTGATGTCGCGCCCGACGACGCGCTTCGCGCGGGGTGCGAGGGTGAGCGCGATTGCACCCGTGCCCGTCCCCAGATCGAGCACGGTGTCGTCCGCGCTCGGGTCGGCGTGTTCGACGACGAGGCTCACGCAGGCTCGATATTCGTCGCTGTTCTGTGAATCGTCGTACTCTCCGGCGATCTCCGAGAAGCGGTCGGCGTGTTCCTCAATCGTCTTCTTCATATCGACCACGTTTCACGTCAGGCGCAATGAAATCGTCGGAGCGCCGTTCACGGTTTCGCTCCGCGAGGTGGCCCCACTCCCGCAGTCCCGTCTCGATCTGCTCGCGCGTGAATCCTATCGTCTCACCCACAGCTATCAGTTCGCGGGGGCCTCGTAACTGAAGGTGGGAGCGCGGGTCGGCGCTGACGACGAACGGCGCGTCGTACTTCGTGACGATCTCCCGCAGTTTCCGCAGGGCTTGCAGGGCTTGCACCCGCGGGCCGCCGTCGGCGCGGAGCACTCGAGCGAAGTTGAACTCCACCCGGACGCCGTTCTCGGCGGCGGCCTTCGCCAGCACGTGGTTGAAATCACTGCGCCCGCGCATCGGATGGGCGAGCACGTCGATTCGCTCCGTTTCGACCGCGAATCGGTTGAGTTTCGGCGTCCCGCCGTGGAGCAGGAGGATCGTCGTCTTGGGTCGGTAGTTGCCGACGTGGCCGCTGGCTTGCGAGGGGTCGTCGGCGCGAATTTCGAGGGCGTCCACCACGTCCACGTCGTACGCCTCGCGTACTCGCGCGGCGTCGACCTCCGCCCGCGAATCGCCGTGGTTCCGGACGACGATACCGTCGAACCCGTAGTCGGTCGCCGTGGCCGCGAAGCGCGCGACAGTGCTCTCCCCGTCCGGGGCGGCGTGGACGCTCTCGTACATCACTCGTCTTTCGGTCGGATACGATGAGACTTGGCGCTTGCGACTCTCCGCGACGGACACCGACGATGATGGCCGGCGATTCGGAACAGATTAGACCGTCGAAGTGGACGCGAGTGGTAAGCCCAAGGGGTTTTGCCGTCGCGCCCCGAAGGGTTGGAAGGTTCAGTATCAGAATGGACAGTTACCAACCGACACCGAAGATTTCAGACGATATCTCGCAAGCCGACCTCGACTGGTGTCATCGGGCGGTACAGGGGGTTTCCCGAACGTTCGCCATCACCATCGACCTGCTCGACGAACCGATGGCCGACGCTATCTGCGTCGGCTACCTCCTCTGCCGCGTCGCCGACACGATAGAGGACGCGGGCCACATCCCGCCGGGCGAACAGGCGCGCCTCCTCCGCACCTACGACGCCGCGCTCGACCCGGACGACGAGACGACCGTGGCCGAGTTCCGCGCCGCAGCGGACGAGTGGATTCCCGACGACGGCGGCGACGACTGGTTCGTCGTCGCGCACGCGCCGCGCGTGGTCGAGACGTTCGCATCCTGCCCGCTCCCCGTCCAGCGGGCGGTCCGTCCGCCCGTCCGAGAACTCGTCGGCGGGATGGCGATGTTCGTCGAACGCTACGCGGACACTGGCGGCCTCCGTATCCGAACGCGCGCGGAGCTCGAAGAGTACTGCTACTACGTCGCCGGAACGGTGGGCGAACTCATCACGAACCTCGTCTGCCGTGACGCCGATTCGAAGCAGGCCGACCGCCTCCGCGAGAACTCCGAGTCGTTCGCCCTCCTCCTCCAACTCGTCAACGTCTCGAAGGACGTGTACGTCGATTACCACGACGAGAACAACGTCTATCTCCCGGCGACGTGGCTCGGCGAAGCGGACGTTTCGCAGGACGCCCTCTGCGACCCCGAGCACAGCGACGAGGTCGCCGGGGTCGTCGCCCGCACCGCGGAGCACGCCCACGGGTTCGTGGACGACGCCCAATTCTACCTCGAAACGATGCCGCGCGCCCGCGGCAACCGCCTCGTCGCGTGGACCGTCCCGTATCTGCTCGCGGTCGGCACGCTCCGCGAGGTGCGAAAGCGCCCCGAAGACGCCCTCCGACGCGCCGGAATCAAGGTGTCGCGCGAGGAGGTTCACGCCGTCCTCGCGTCGCTCTCGGGCGGCGTGGAACGGGATATGCTCGGCGAGCTGCGCCGGACGATTTCCGAGCGACCGTTCCACCGCGCCTGAGTCGTCCGGTGGCGCTGACTACGTCGATGTATCAGTCACGTTCCGCCAAATCCGGTTCGACTGAGCGTCCCAGGTGAAGCGATGACACTCCGGTTTCAAGGGACTGGTGACCGAACTAGAACACCCCGCGTAGTTGCCGTTTTCCAACCACAGAACTCGAAACCCGTGTGCATTAGGAAGGACGCCCTCCGGTGATCCGTCAGCGTATTCGAGCGTGATTCGGTATCGGACGGCGGTCTGGCAGGTTTCTTTCGTCGTCCCGCCGAATTCCGAATCCCGAATCGACGCGAACCCGGAACGTACTCGTGTCGGCTTCGACGGAAGACGTTCGCTCCGTCCAAACCGAGATGTTCAAGTCGGTACTCTTCGTCCGAATCGTCTCCACTTCCGTGATTTCTCTGCCTCCCATCGAGGAACTCGCATAGCCTCGTAGCTCGTCGATGCAGCCGGAATCTAATCGCTCGAATTCGGAGACGGTAAGCTCCGTTGGGCCGGTGTGGTTCGAAAATAGCGGGAGTGCGTTTACCCCATTCGAACTGCTTCCCACGATGACGATTCCGACGACGGCTATCAAGAGGAGAAGTCGCTTCTTATCGGAGACCATATTTCAGGATCAAAGGAGGGCGTGATAAGGAAACCGGTCGTATCGGCGCGAAGCGATTCGATCGAAAACCTGCCGGACGTCGGCGAGCCGCCGTCTCCGAAGCGCCTGCTATCGTGTCCGCGGCGCTTCCGAGTCGTCTCGACAGAAACCTCGATTAACGGTCGTCTCTGGACGAAGCCGAGAGGTCGACCGACCGGTTGGACTTCCGCCGAGGGGTCATCAAACAAGGACGAACCCGGACACGAAATTTAGTACTCGTAGAAGCCCTTGCCGGTCTTCTTGCCCAAATCGCCCGCGTCGACCTTGCGCTTCAGCAGATAGGCGGGCTTGTATCGGTCGCCCAACTCCTCGAACAGCGTCTCGCTGGCGTCGAGACAAATGTCGAGGCCGATGTGGTCGGCGAGCGTGAGCGGACCCATCGGGACGTTCGTCCCGAGTGTCATCCCCTTATCGATGTCCTCCTTGTCGGCGACGCCCTCGTCGTAGGCGCGGATTCCCTCGTTTATCCACGGCATGAGGATGCGGTTGGTGACGAAGCCGGGTTTGTCGTCGGACTCCCACGTCTCCTTGCCGAGTTCCTCCGCGAGGTCGTGGGCGAGGTCGACCACGTCGCTGTCGGTCTTCTCGCCGACGACCAGTTCGACGCCCTTCATCACGGGAACCGGGTTCATGAAGTGCAGACCGACGACCAGTTCCTCGCGGTCGGTCGCGCTGGCGATGGTCGTGATGGAGAGCGTGCTGGTGTTCGTGGCGAGCACCACGTCCTCGGGGAGAACGTCGTCCAAGTCCGCGAAGATGTCCTGCTTGATGGCCATATCCTCGACTGCGGCCTCAACGACGAGGTCGCAGTCGGCGAGGTCGGCGAGGTTGGTCGTCCCCGCGATGCGGGAGACGACCGCCTCGGCCTCGTCCTCGCTCAACTCCTCCTTGGCGACGAAGCGGTCGAGACTGCTCTCGATGGCGTCGAACCCGTTCTCCACGAACGACCGCTCGATGTCGCGCATAACCACGTCGAACCCGTTCGCGGCGGCGACCTGTGCGATGCCGCTGCCCATGGTGCCTGCGCCGACTACGCCGATGGTGTCGATATCGTCCAGCGTACGCATGGCCGGGAGTGCTCCGGGAACGATTGTAAGGATAGCGGAACGTGAGGCGGAGTCGTCCGCCCCGCGCCGCGAGAGACGAACCCGCCGTCGAACGAGATACCGCCTGCGAAAAGTTCAAGAATCGGGGGTGTGAGAGGGAAATAAGTCGGTGAGACCGTGACGAAAAACGACACAGATGGGGAGGAACTGACTGAAACCCGACTGAGCGACGTGCAGTTCGTCGGTCCGGCGACGGCGGCGGTCATCGAGGACGCGTCGTTCGACGCCGGGGGAATTCTACGGCGAACCGTCTCCTACGAGATGCTGCGCGAGGCGGGCGTGAATCCGGGGGTCGCCGGACGCTTACGAAGGGAGCACTCCCTGTCGTGGTCGTTCGGCGGGTCGGGCGACGACCTGACCGACCGTTCGAACCAGATTCGCGGTCTACAGGACGAAGAGCGCGCGTGGATAGCGGCCAGTTCCGGCGACTGGGAAGCGATCTCGGCCTCGACCGACGGGAGCGGCGACGCGCAAGTCGAGGAAGCGGCGTGGCGCGAGCGAAGCAGTCCGGAACCGGTGACCGACGTGCCGGGAATCGACGACGAAGCGGCCTCAGAACTCGCGGAGGCCGGCATCATCTCCATCCGGAGCATGGTTATTGCCGACCCCGAACGAGTGGCCGAATCGTTGCGATTCGACGAGGAACAGGTCGTCCGATGGCAAGACGCCGCCCGAGAACTGCTGTAAATTTACTACTTTCGTAGTTCCCGAGTGCTCGATAGGACTATCGAGGGCGACGAAAATGGGGGTTTCGACTCGCGCGCGACCAGTAGACTCATATATTTCGTCGGCGCAGTTCGGAACGATGATTCCGCTGAGTGACTCACCAGTGACTCGGGACGATAAGGCGCTCATTCTCGCGATGGATCACGGTCTGGAGCACGGACCGTCGGCCGACTTCGGTTCCGTGCCGGACTCGCTGAACCCCGAGACGGTCTTCGACATCGCCACCCACGATGCGGTGACCTGTCTCGCCGTCCAGAAGGGAGTCGCCGAGACGTACTACCCCTCCTACGACGACTCCGTGAACCTGCTCGCCAAGCTGAACGGGACGAGCAACCTCTGGATGGGCGAGCCGTACTCGCCACAGAACTGGACGGTCGACTACGCTGCCGAACTCGGCGCCGACGCGGTCGGCTACACCGTCTACTCCGGGTCGAACCACGAGACGAAGATGTACGAGGACTTCCGCGACGTGCAGGAGCGGGCGCACCGCGAGCACGGGATGCCCGTCGTCATGTGGTCGTACCCGCGCGGACAGGGTCTCAAGAACGACACGAAAGAGAGCGTCATCGCCTACGGAACCCGAATCGCGCTCGAACTCGGCGCGGACATGGCGAAGGTCAAGTACCCCGGCACCCGCGAGTCGATGGAGTGGGCCGTCAAATCCGCCGCCGACATGCCCGTCGTCATGAGCGGCGGGTCGAAGACCAGCGACTACGACTTCCTCTCCAGTGTCGAAGCCGTGATGGACGCGGGCGGTGCCGGTCTCGCGGTCGGTCGCAACGTCTGGCAGCGCGAGAACCCCGAGCGAATCCTCGACGCGCTCGAAAAGGTCATCTTCGAGGGCGCAACCGCTGACGAAGCGCTCGAATGATGGAGACGGTAAACCAGATCATCGAGACGGTCGCATCGGCAGCCCCGAAAATCCGGGGCGGACTCGCGGGTCGCCGCCGGAAAGCCGACGAGGAAAACCCCAGCGGCGAGACGCAGATGGCGGCGGACGTGTGGGCCGACGAGTACCTCGAAGCCGAGTTGACCGCCATCGACGGCGTCGGCGAGTTCGCCAGCGAGGAACGCGAGGAGGTGATCGTCTGCGGCGACGGTCTCTCGGTCGCCGTCGACCCCCTCGACGGTTCCTCGAACCTCAAGTCGAACAACTCGATGGGAACCATCGTCGGCGTCTACGACGCTCCCCTCCCGGCGTCGGGAAGGGACCTCGTCGCGGCGGCCTACGTCCTCTTCGGGCCGATCACGACGATGATGGTCGCCCGCGAGGGAACGGTGAAGGAGTACGTGGTCGAGAACCGCGAGGCGCAGTGCGCCTCGGAACGGTCGAGCGGCAGGGGCGAAACTCCGACGGAGCCTCGAAAGGCGAGCGGTGAAGCCGCGAGTCCCTCGCCGCGAGACGTCGATATGCGAGCCGTCAAAGACGACGTGACTCTCCCCGACGACCCCGTCGTCTACGGGTTCGGCGGGCGCGTCCCCGACTGGACCGAGGAGTTCACCGAGTACGCCCGCGAGATAGAGGACGAACTCAAACTCCGGTACGGCGGTGCGATGATAGGTGACGTGAATCAGGTGATGACCTACGGCGGCGTGTTCGCGTATCCAAGCCTTCGGTCGCGCCCCGAGGGGAAACTCCGCCTCCAGTTCGAGGGCAACCCAATGGCGTACATCGTCGAGTCCGCGGGCGGACGCTCCTCGGACGGCGAACGCTCGCTCCTCGACGTGTCGCCCGAGGGGCTTCACCAGCGCGTTCCGCTCCACGTCGGTAACGCGGAACTCGTCGACCGACTGGAAGCGACGCTGTAATCGCCCGCTCTTTTCGCGGACTCATTCACAAATTCGTGGCGGTTTCGAAAAATCGAATCGGCTAGCCCCGATTCGGACTCACCCCGACTGCGTCGTTTCGGCGGTTCGTAGCTGCGTTGTCCCGCCTGCGGTTGTCGTATTTTGAGTCGTCGTCGGTTGCGTCGTCGGTGGTGTGGTCGTCCGTCCCGCCGGGCGCTCTTGGTCGATGCACGCCTGCACGTCGTCCTGTTCGGAGGTTGCGATGACCTGCCCGTCCGCGTCGAAGACCGCCACGTTGACGAAGACGTAGCCCTGGACGCCGAGGTCGGTCGTGTCGTTCATCCACGTGACGTTCCCGTCAGGCGCTCGCTCGAACTCTTCGGCGGGAATCGTCCGATTCACCAGCACGCCGGACTGCGGGTTCGAAATGTTGACGAGCAGTGCGGATAGCCTGTAGTCCGCCGGTTGCGTCGCGTTCACCGTGACCGCGGTGCAGTTCACATCGACCGAGAGCGGTGCGGTCGGCGGCGCGGTGGTCGGCGGTCGCGTCGTGGTCGTCGCCGGTGGTCGCGTCGTGGTGACGTTCGGCGTCGTAGTCGTGGCGTTCGGCGTCGTGGTGACGTTCTCCGGCGTTGTGGTCGGTGGCGTCGTTTCCGGCGGTGTCGTCGGTTGCGTTTCGGCGACGTTCGGTGTCGTCGTTGCGTTCCCCGCAGTCGTCGGCGGCGGCGGTTGCGTCGTGGTCGTCGTGGTAGTCGTGGCCGTAGTAGTCGTCGTGGTCGTTATCGGCTGCGCCGTGGTCAGCGTCGGTAGGGTCGTGGTCGCTGGCCGTTGCGTCGTGGTCGCCGTGGTCGTGATTTCTTGGATCTGGCTCGCCTCCTCCAAAGCGACCGACCGAACCTCCTGGGGTTCGACGTCCTCCGCGGTCGAGATACGCTCAGCGGCCCGTGCGGTACCTTCGCGGGCGGCCTGCTGTATCTGACTCGCGTCGCTCACGCCCTGCTGTGCCGCCGCCTGCGCCGCGCCTGCGGATGCGCCGAGCGACGCCGCCTGAATCTGGGTGACGCTCGCCCGCTGAATCTGTGTGATACCGCCCGCGGCGGCACCCTGCGCCGCGGATTGAAGCTGGACGATGCTCGCCTGTTGGCTCTGGGAAACCGCCCCGGTCGCGGCACCCTGCGTGGCGGCTTGTACCTGCCGAACGCCAGCCTGCTGGCGCTGACTCGCCTTCACGCCACCGGTCGCGGCACCTTGCGCGACGGCTTGGACTTGGGTGACGCTCGCCTGTTGGCTCTGCGTCACCGCCCCCGACGCGGCTCCGATGCAGGCCACCTGAATCTGCCGGATTCGGACGGTCTGAACCTGCGTGATGCCGCCGCGCGCCGCACCCTTCGCGGCGGCCTGCACCTGTCGAACCTCGACGACCTGCTTCTGAACCGCACCCTGCACGGCCCCCTGCGCCGCACCCTGCGCGACGATCTGAATCTGAACCACGTTCACAACCTGAATCTGAACGACGCTCAGCGCGCCGACCGCCGCGCCTCGGCAGGCCGCCTGCACCTGCTTGACGGTCGCCTGCTGACCCTGTTTAATTCCTCCGGCGGCCGCACCGTGTGCGGCCACCTGAATCTGGACGATACTCGCCTTCTGAACCTGCGATATCGCACCCGCCGCCGCACCGCGGCAGGCCGCCTGCACTTGCCGAACGTCGACCCGCTGTACCTGCGTCACACCGCCTTTCGCCGCGCCCAGCGCCGCGACCTGCACCTGTTTGGCGTTCGCCCGCTGGGTCTGAAGCGCGCCCTTTGCCGCGCCGCGTGCGGCGAACTGCACCTGTCTGATTTCGACCGTTTGGCGCTGGTCGAGCGCGCCGAAGGCGGCACCTTGCGCCGCCTCCTGAATCTGCGAGACGCTAGCTTTCTGGTTCTGAACGGCTCCTTTCGCCGCACCTCGCGCCGCGCCGCGCGCGGCCACCTGCACCTGCGTCACGGTCGCTTTCTGGCTCTGGGCGACCGCGCCGTGTCCGGCCCCGAACGCCGCCGACTGTACCTGCTCGACCTTCGCTCGCTGCACTTGCGTCGTCGCACCCTTCGTCGCACCCTGCGTCGCGCTCTGGATCTGTGTAACTTGCACGTCCTGACTCTGGAGTAACGTCCCGTGCGCCGCGCCCCGCGCGGCGGCTTGAATCTGCGTGACGTTCGCCTGCTGTTCCTGCTCGACGGCTCGCACCGCACCGATAACCACGGCTTGTCGTTGCTGCTGCGTTATCGAAACGCCCTGTCGCTGTGCGAGCACGGCGCCCTGCGCGGCTCCGCGCGCCGCCGCTCGCTCGCGCTCGGAGAGGTTCGTATCCTGTAGGATCGACCACGGCAGATGCGGCGAGACGGGGACGTCCGTTCGCTGACTCGATGGTAGCACCGCCGGCGCGTCCGCGGAAGGACGTTCCGCGGGTTCTATCACCGAAGTGATTCCAGTGCTCGAAAGACTCACGACCAACACGAGCACGAGTACCGTCCGCGCGAATCGTCTCATGACTGTACCGTACTCGACGGTTTTGGTTTTCAACCCTCGACACCGTTAATTCCGTTCTCGACCGACGCCGGTACGGTATGGTGACACCGCAACGGCGGTGGCTTCCGATACCGTTCGCAACCGCGTCGAACCGTCCCGGTAATCGTCGTTTCGACCGGACTTTCCTTCCGCTTCTGTGGCTGGGCGTCGGTCGAGGTCGCACGGGACGTACGAAACGTATTCATGTTGGAAATGGAACCTATAACACCGCGGTTTTCAGATTAATTGGCAGTTCTCTAGGTGTCTAGATTCACCATTCTTTACGGACGGTGGTCAACTGGTGATGAGCGTCGCATGAGCAATGAGTCACCGTACCGTGACGACTCGGGGAAACGACCGTCGGCACATCCGCCCCACGTACTTCGTGCTGAACCGGGGGTGAGTAGGCCTTCCTTCGACGATATCTTCGGACTGCTGTCGAAGAGACGACGACGATACGCCATCCACTATCTCTCGCAGACGCCGGACGGCGCGGCGACGCTTTCCGACCTCGTCGATCAGGTCGTCGCGTGGGAGACCGAAACGTCGCCCACCGACGTTCCGAACGATTACCGGAGACGCATCGAAGCGTCCCTACACCACACGCACCTCCCAAAACTGGCCGACGCGAACATCATCGACTACGACGCGCGAAGCGAGTCGATCCGCTACTGGGGTCAACCGGTTCTCGAAGAGTACGCCGAACACGTCGCAGCGATGGAACTGCCGGAGTAGTAATCTCTCGTCCGGTTCTCCCCGTGAATTCCCGCAGACGCTTCTAGGCCCTCCCTCTCTTCCGACGCTCGCTCCCCCGTCTTTATTGCGATTCGGCGGGTCGCTCCGCGTCCGAAATCCCACCGCGTAGGAAAGGGAAAACGGTTTGAAATCACCCCGCGGACACGCAGACATGAAAGTCCGCATCGGCGAGGGAGCGACCGACGAGGAAGCCTCGGCCATCGCCAGCGCGCTCGCCAAGCACGTCAGGAGCGAAGTGGAAGTGTACGTCGGCGACGCGGAGGAACCGACCGTCACGTGGAGCGACCCCGGCGAACCGCCAGAACGGGACGACTTGGAACCCACCGAACGCGAGGAGATTCTGTGGGAGGAGATCAAAGCCATCGAGTCCGGCGGCCCGGAGAAGTACAAAGAACGACTCCCCGAGAAGGGCAAACTGTTCGTCCGTGACCGACTCGACCTCTGGTTCGGCGAGGACGGTCTGAAGTTCGAGGACGGTAAGTTCGCGGAGTTCGACGCGGACGACCAACTCCCGGCGGACGGACTGCTCACGGGGGCGGCGGAGTTCGAGGGCCGCGACGTGCATTTCATGGCGAACGACTTCACGGTCAAGGCCGGAAGCATGGCAGCGAAGGGCGTCGAGAAGTTCCTCCGGATGCAACAGCGCGCGCTCCAGAGCGGCAACCCCGTCCTCTACCTGATGGACTCCTCCGGCGGGCGCATCGACCAGCAGACCGGCTTCTTCGCCAACCGCGAGGGTATCGGGAAGTACTACTACAACCACTCGATGCTCTCTGGCCGTGTTCCGCAGATCTGCGTCCTCTACGGACCGTGCATCGCTGGGGCGGCCTACACCCCCGTCTTCGCCGACTTCACCATCATGGTCGAAGGGATGTCCGCGATGGCAATCGCCTCCCCGCGGATGGTGCGGATGGTCACGGGCGAGGACATCGACATGCAAGACCTCGGCGGGGCGGGGATGCACGCGAAACACTCGGGAAGCGCCGACCTCGTCGCCCGCGACGAGGAACACGCCCGCGAACTCGTCGCCGACCTCGTCACATACCTCCCCGACAAGGCCCACGAGAAACCGCCTCGAAGTGAACCGCAGGCCCCTCGAAAATCCCCCGTCGGAGTAGACGCCGTCATCCCGGGGAGTCCGAACCGAGCCTACGACATGACCGACCTGATAGAGCGCGTGGTCGATGCCGACTCCCACTTCGAACTTAAGCCGGATTACGGGTCGGAGATACACACCGCGTTCGCGCGAATCGACGGGCGACCAGTCGGCATCGTCGCCAACCAACCGGCGCAGCGGTCGGGCGCTATCTTCCCCGACGCCGCCGAGAAGGCGGCCGAGTTCATCTGGAAGTGCGACGCCTTCGAAATCCCCCTGCTCTACCTCTGCGACACGCCAGGCTTCATGGCCGGGTCGCAGGTAGAGAAGGACGCCATCCTCGAAAAGGGCAAGAAGATGATCTACGCTACCTCCTCGGCCACCGTGCCCAAGATTTCGGTCGTCGTGCGGAAGGCCTACGGCGCGGGCATCTACGCTATGTCCGGCCCGGCTTACGACCCCCAGAGCACCATCGCGCTCCCGTCGGGCGAGATAGGCATCATGGGGCCGGAAGCCGCCATCAACGCGGTCTACGCGAACAAGCTGAACGCTATCGAGGACGACGAAGAACGAGCACAACGCGAACGAGAACTCCGCGAGGAGTACCGCGAGGACATCGACGTCCACCGCATGGCGAGCGAGATGGTCATCGACGATATCGTCCCGCCGAGTACCCTGCGCGAGGAACTCGTCCAGCGGTTCGACTTCTACGCCGACATGGAGAAAGACCTGCCGGACAAGAAACACGGGACGATTCTGTAATCGGCCGACCTACCGTTTCTAAACTGAAATCAGAGTTACTGTTATCGGACTATCTCAAGGAGGGGCGTAGTTCCACGACTGTTTAGGAGGTGCCTTACGGTCGAATTCCAGCGATAATGCGCCGCATAATAAAGCCCCATTCCACCGTTGGTCTGGACGACGCGGGGTCGCCCCGTGACATCACCTATGAACCATCAGCGGTTTTCAGCCCGACTTCGGCGCGCGAACTGGCTCGACCTCGGCGACGGGGAACGACTCCTCTGGTACCTCGTCCTGCTCGCACTCGTCGGTGACTTGCTCACCACCTACGTCGGTTTGCGCGCGGGATTGACCGAAACGAACCCCGTCGCGCGAAGCGCGCTCGCGCAGTTCGGGTTCCTGTCGCTCGTCGCGCTGAAAGCATTCGCCGTCGGGGTCGGACTCGCCGGCCGACGGCTCATCCCGCGGGAGTACGGTGCGCTCGTCCCGGCGGGACTCGCGCTCCCGTGGACGCTCGCGGTGTTCGTCAACCTCTCATTGTTCGTCTGATTTCTCGGCTCGCCCGACTCCGACCGCTCACTCGACGTTTTCGCGCTTCAGCGAGAGAACCGTGCGCTCGAACTCGCAGACGAGGTCGTCGTCCTGATTGAACACCTCGACGTGCATGGTGACGACGCCGCGCTCGCCGTCGCTCGTCTCGCGCTTGTCCGTCACAGTCGACTGCGCGCAGATCGTATCCCCGTGGAAGACCGGCTTCGGGTGCGAAACGTCGTCGTACGAGAGGTTTGCGACGATGGTGCCGTCGGTCGTGTCGGGGATGGTCATCCCGACCGCGAGGCTCATGGTGTAGAGACCGTTGACGAGCCGCTTGCCGAACTGCGTGTTCGCGGCGAACTCGGCGTCCAGATGGAGTGGTTGTTGGTTCATAGTCATGTCACAGAACTGTTGATTGTCGCTCTCGCTCACGGTGCGCCGTTTCTCGTGTTCGATAGTTTGGCCGACCGTGAACTCCTCGTAGTAGCGGCTTGTCATGGCGGAATCTGCGCCGCGTACCAGAAAAATCCTGTCGGTCTGTCTCCGCTATCTCCCGGTCTGCAACTCCTTTCCGTTCGTCTATCTCCGATTGTTGCAACCGTTCCAATCGTTGCAACCGCGACGGACGGTATAATCGGTGCGTAACAAAGTAGACACTATTCGAACGGGGGTTGTAGTCGAACTGAATTCAGATCAAAAAAACCGTGAGAGACCAAAACACACGGCGTTCGACGGTGAATCGACGTACTACAAATCGATAGGAACGTCCTTCGGCTTCGAGTCCGAGGCGGAACCTGACAGCTTCTATATAAGCGCGACCAGCGAATTCCAGTTCGACCAAGTGGTGACGCGCGGAGATACACGCATCTCGCGGAGCGTCGAGTGGTCGTTCGAGTGCTCCGAGACGGCCGACTCGACGGATGCGCCCACTTCGACCGCCGACGCCGACGCAGAGTCTACGGCTCGTCGGGGCTCGACTGACGGTGGCGTCGACTGGCAGTCGGCACCGCACGGCGGCGACGGAGGAACTGCGCTTCGAGCCGATCGAACATCGTCGAGAGGCGACCGCGTTCGCGCACGCTGGTACGCGCAGGCGGGCGGGCCGGTCGAGACGACCCCCGTCGTCCGGAACGGAACGGTGTAAGTGGGAACCGGAAACGGATTCGTCTGTGGCGTCGACCGCCGGACGACGTGAGCAACTGGCTGTTTCAGGCGCCCAACGCGGTCGGGACGCCGACTATCGGCCCGGAACTGACGCACGTCGGCGACCGCAACGGAAACCTGTTCGCGCTCGACGCCGCCAACGGCAGACGAGAGTGGCAGTTCGAGACGGATGCCGGACTGGATGTGTCGCCGGTTCTACTCAGCGACACCCTCTACGTAGCGGCTCGGGCCGGGCAGGTGTCCACGCTCGACGCCGACACTGGCGAGGTTCAGAACTCGTCCGGAGTCCGGCGCGGGCGCTCACCTCGTTGCGGATCGCGGGCGATAACCTCTACGTGACCGGACTCGACGGTGGCTTGTTCGCCCACGACGCGACCGACGGGAGCGAGCGTTTCCGATTCGCCCCGGCCCTCGCCATCGCGGGCATACCCGAAATCGTCGGCGACACCGCCTACGTCGGCACCGTGGACGGCGATTGAGTGTACGCGCTCGACGCCGAGACCGGCGAGACGAAGTGGCGGTTTCGGACGGAAGCTGGCGTCTGGTCGTCTCCCGTCGTCGTGAACGGCATCGTCTACGTCGGCTGTGCGGACGGCAACGTCTACGCGCTCGACGCTCGGGAAGGAACGGTTCGGTGGCGCGTCCAGACCGGGGCGCGTGTGTGGGGGTCGCCGGTCGTCACCGACGGACTCGCGTACGTCAGCAACGACGCGGGGCAAGTGTTCGCACTCGACCGCGCCGACGGGCGAATCCGCTGGCGCTTCCGAGCGCAGGACGCGCTGGTCTCGTCACCGGCGGTCGGAAGCGACGCCGTCTACGTCGGCGACGTCGCGGGCACGGTGTACGCGTTCCCGCAGTAGCGTGTCTTGGTATTGCATATCGCTTTCAACTCGGATGGCAAGGTCTTTCTCCGGTCGCGCAAGAATTGCCGGTCAGAACCATCAGAGGCGTCCGAAAAATGTCAACCACAGGGAAACAGAAGCCTGACGAACCCGAAACGGCGGTCGAAACGGCGCGTCGCCAACTCGAACGAGCGGCGGCGCACCTCGACATCGACCGCGGCATCATCGACCGATTGAAACATCCCGACCAAGTTCACCGCGTGTCGGTTCCGCTCAAGCGTGACGACGGCAACACGGACATCTTCACCGGCTACCGCGCCCAACACGACAGCGTGCGCGGTCCGTTCAAGGGAGGTATGCGATATCATCCCGGCGTGACCGAAGAGGAGTGTATCGGTCTCTCGATGTGGATGACGTGGAAGTGCGCCGTGATGGACATCCCGTTCGGGGGCGCGAAAGGTGGCATCGTCGTGAACCCGAAGGAGCTGAGCACCGAGGAGAAAGAACGGCTCACCCGGCGCTTCGCGGAGGAACTGCGCGATTTCATCGGCCCGATGCGGGATATCCCCGCACCCGACATGGGAACCGACGCGCAGACGATGGCGTGGTTCATGGACGCCTACTCGATGCAAGAAGGCGAGACCCAACCCGGCGTCGTCACAGGGAAGCCGCCGGTCATCGGCGGTTCGTACGGGCGCGAGGAGTCACCCGGTCGCTCCGTCGCCATCATCGCCCGCGAGGCATGTGACTACTACGACTATCCCTTGGAAAAGGCGACGGTCGCCATCCAAGGATTCGGCAGCGTCGGCGCGAACGCGGCGCTCGCCCTGCACGAGTGGGGCGCGAACGTCGTCGCCGTCTCCGACGTGAACGGCGCGATCTACGACCCCGACGGGCTTGACATCGACGACATCCCGACGCACGAGGAGGAACCCGAGGCGGTCACGACCTACGACGCGCCCGAGCACCTGCCGAACGACGAATTGCTCGAACTGGACGTGGACGTGCTCGTCCCGGCCGCCATCGGCAACGTCATCACCGAGGCGAACGCCCGCAACGTGGATGCCGACATCGTTGTCGAGGGTGCGAACGGTCCGACAACCACCACCGGGGACGAGATACTTGAAAATCGCGGTATCACGGTTATTCCGGACATCCTCGCCAACGCGGGCGGGGTCACGGTGTCGTACTTCGAGTGGTTGCAGGACATCAACCGCCGCCAGTGGTCGCTGGAGCGCGTGAACGAAGAACTTGAAACCGAGATGCTGAAGGCGTGGAACGACGTGCGCGCCGAAGTCGAAGCGCGCGGCGTGACGTGGCGCGACGCGGCCTACATCGTCGGCCTCTCGCGCATCGCGGAGGCCCATCAGGCGCGCGGTCTCTGGCCCTGAGACGCCGGCCGCCGTCTCACCGCGAGGACAGTCCCGCTCCGATAGCGACGCCGACCGCGATGCCCATTCCCATTCCGAGCGCCAGATTATCCATCGCCACGCCGAATGCGGCGCCGATGCCCATTCCGAGGGCGATTCCGATTCCCATCTGCTCTCCGTCGGTATCGTCGGCAATATCACGTCACTCGCATACGACGACATAATTGTTCCCGGTGGGTTGAAATCGAACCCGCGCGTCGGGCCGGATATGCCACGACGAAGCGTCATGTTCACGCCCGGCGACCGTCCGGAGATGCTGCGCAAAGCGCCCGGGGCGAGGGCGGACGTGATAGTGTTCGACTTGGAGGACGCCGTCGCACCCGAGCGAAAGGACGAGGCGCGCGAGGCGGTTCGTGACGTGCTCGCCGACCCGGAGTTCGCCCCGGACTGCGAGGTGTGCGTGCGGGTCAACCCGACTGGGGTCGCGGCGGACGATGACCTGCGAGGAATCGCGGCGGGCGCGGACTCGCTCGATTCGGTCATGCTTCCGAAAACCGGGTCGGCGGGCGACGTGGAGACGCTGTCCCGCCTCCTCGCCGAACACGACTGCGAAGTGCTTGTTCTCGCGCTGGTCGAAACCGCCTCCGGCGTGCTCGACGCCGAAGAGATCGGCGCGGCGGATGCGACCGACGCCCTCGTCTTCGGGGCGGAAGACCTCTCGGCTGACATCGGGGCGACCCGAACCGCCGAGGGGACGGAAGTACTCTACGCCCGCGAGCACGTCGTGTTGGCCGCGAGCGCCGCAGGGGTGGACGCCATTGACACCGTCTACACCGACTTCGGAGACGCCGAGGGGTTGCGCGAGGAGACCGAGTTCGCCATCCGACTCGGCTACGACGGAAAGATGGCGATCCATCCGTCGCAGGTCGAACCCATTAATGAGGCGTTCACACCCGACCCGGAGCTCGTCGAGTGGGCCGAGAAGGTGTTGGCGGCGAAATCGGACGCCGACGAAGACGGTCGCGGGGTCTTCCGGGTCGACGGGGAGATGATAGACGCCCCCCTCGTTGCGCAGGCCGAACGTATCCTAGAATACGCTCGTGTTTCCGGAAATTGAAACGCTCACCCCGAATCGAGGGGCGATTAGTTACCCCGATTCCGCCATGCTTAACAGTGGGTGGGTGTCATTGACAGACGATGTCAGAACAAGCCAATCCGTTTGAGAGCTTACAGGAGCAGATCGATGACGCGGCCGAGTACATCGACGCGTCCGACGACGTTCTCGAACGGCTTAAGCATCCCGAGCGGGTGCTCGAAACGAACCTCTCCGTGGAGATGGACGACGGTTCCATCGAGGTGTTCAAAGCGTTCCGCTCGCAGTTCAACGGCGACCGTGGGCCGTACAAAGGTGGCATTCGCTACCACCCCGGCGTCAGCCGCGACGAGGTGAAAGCCCTCTCCGGATGGATGGTCTACAAGACGGCCGTCGTAGACATCCCCTACGGCGGCGGGAAAGGCGGCATCGTCATCGACCCCAACGAGTACAGCGAGGCGGAATTGGAGCGCATCACGCGCTCCTTTGCGACGGAACTCCGCCCGTTCATCGGCGAAGACCGCGACATCCCCGCGCCGGACGTGAACACCGGCCAGCGGGAGATGAACTGGATAAAGGACACCTACGAGACGCTGGAGAACACGACGGCTCCGGGCGTCATCACCGGCAAGGCGCTCGACTCCGGCGGAAGCGAGGGCCGCGTCGAGGCGACGGGGCGCTCGACCATGCTCACCGCCCGCGAGGCGTTCGACTACCTCGACAAGGAAATGGCCGACGCGACCGTCGCCGTGCAGGGCTACGGGAACGCGGGGTGGATCGCCGCGAAGCTACTCGAAAATCTCGGCGCGAAGATCGTCGCCGTCTCGGACTCCAGCGGTGCCGTCTACAACGTCGAGGGTCTCCACGCCCGCGACGTGAAAGGCCACAAGAACGAGACGGGCAGCGTCGTCGGCTACGCCGGCGCGGACGAGGAGTTCGGCAACGACGACCTGCTCACGCTCGACGTGGACCTGCTCGTGCCCGCGGCGCTGGAGAACGCCATCGACGGCGACCTCGCGCGGGAGGTGCAGGCCGACGTCATCGTGGAGGCCGCGAACGGACCGCTCACCCCCGAAGCGGACGACGTGCTCACGGAGCTCGGCGTCCACGTCTTCCCCGACATCCTCGCCAACGCGGGCGGGGTCACGGTGTCGTACTTCGAGTGGGTGCAGAACCGCCAGCGATTTCACTGGTCCGAAGACCGCGTCAACGACGAACTCGAAGGCGTCATCGTCGACGCCTTCGAGGACCTGACGAGCGCCTACGAGGAACACGACCTGCCGAACTTCCGCACCGCGGCGTACGTCGTCTCCCTCCAGCGCGTCATCGACGCCTACACGGAAAGCGGCAACTGGCCCTAAACGCGGTTGAACAGGATTTTCGGTGTGATTTCGTCTTCAGAAGATTTCGGTGGAGTTCTAGACGCAGTAACCCTGATCGCTTGGTTCACAGTGGGGTGTTTTCGTTTGTGCTACAACTTCGAGGGCCAATACCGACGAATCGCTAGGGTCGATACCCAACCGCACTGCAACCGCAGGAGTCGCTAGGGCAAAATACCGCGACCGCACCGCAGGTGTCCCCAACCCTCCCCGCCAGCGTGGGGATACACTCGCCCCTCACGTTCGTTCGGTGCTCGCGTGCCGCACGCTGGCGCAACCTCTGGGAAAAGATCGGCAGGCTGCTACGAATCGACAAATCGGCCTGCCACTACGAATCTGCTGGTCGGCCTGCCGCTTCCGGTGGCTGATCGAATTCTGCCCCAAGGATGCGCCAGCAGACATCGTGCGAGGGGCGCGTGGAACGCACACCGAGCACACTCCCCGCTGGCTGGGCAGAGTGGTGGACACCTGCGGTAAGGGCAGTCTGGCCGACCGTGCTAGACTGCCCGCAGGCAGTGCGGTATTTTGCCCTAGCGCTAGCAAACGACGAGTTCATCAATACCGAATCGACCGAAACCGGAATCCCGTTTTATCGAATCGAGGATACATCTCATCGAATCGACGAAGCGACGACATCTCCAAATCAGTCGAGTTGGAGATTTCGGTTCCGCGCGAACCGCGTTTCGAGAGACATATACCCTCGGCGACCCGACCCCCGGATATGAACCGCCGAGCGTTTCTGGCCGGGGTCGTCGGCGCGGCGTCCGCGACGGTGTCGGGGTGTACAGGCCTGCTGAACACCGGGTCAAACGCCCCGGAGGGCGACATCTCGATGGGGTCGAGGTCCTTCAATCCGCGGAAGTTCGAAGTGAAAACCGGAGTGCCCGTCGTCTGGACGAACACCGACATGCGGAGACACAGCGTGACGGCGTACGAGGACGGCATCCCGAACGAGGCCGAGTACTTCGCGTCCGGCGGCTTCGACTCCGAGCAGGCGGCCCGCAAAGCGTGGCAGAAGGGGAAAGGTACCATCAACCCGAACACGACCTTCGAACACACGTTCGAGGTGCCAGGGAGCTACTCCTACTTCTGTATCCCCCACGAGGCGGCGGGCATGTCGGGCACCGTCGTCGTCACGGAGTAGTGACTCCGCGAGAAACTACGTTTCGGAACCACTGGCTGCGAAAAGGAAACGTTTCGTTTAGACTTCCACGTCTTCTTCTTCCACGTCCACGGAGGTCTCTTCTTCTTCCGCGACCTCCTCGGGGTGGGCTTCCAACGTCGCCTTCTGGATCTCCACCCGGCGAAGCGGGTAGATGGTCTTCGCCTCGCCGTAGATCGCGCTGGAGAGGCGACCTTCGACGACGCTGTCGATGAGGTCGTCGAAGGTGCGGTCTCGCGCGGCCTCCTTGACGAGGTCGATCATCGTCCGGCGGACGGCCTTCTCTTGGCTGTGATCCGCCTTCTTTGTCGTGAACGCGACGGGCTGAATCTGGACGCGGTGGTCGTCCGCCGTCAGCACCGTGACGTACGCCTCGATCTTCGAGGCGCCGCGTCGCACGAGGCTACGCAGGTAGTCGCGGGTGAGTTCGTGCTTGACGAACTCGGTGTAGGCCGCGTCGCTTCCCACGTCGCTGATCTTGAAGGTGAGTTTCGTGTTGTTCTCGCTGGCGTTGTTCGTCAACTCGCCGAGCGTCGTTTCGATGGTGCGACCGAGCACCTGATTCGGTTCGTCGGCGGGGGTCGTTCCAAGCTCCGCTCGGTCGAACTGCTCGGGAGCGTGGACGGTGTACCACCGCTTTTGCTGTGACTTCTTCGAGACTGATCGTTCACTCATGGTTCGTGTTGGTGTCGTCGTTCGCTATCTGTGCTGTCCGGGTTGTCTGTGCCTTCTGCGCCGTTCGTACTACCTGTTCCGCCACCGAGAGGTTCACGACGTAATCGTCCACGGTGGACTGGAGCCCGCCAGACGTCTCGCGTTCTATCGTCGTCACGACCGCGCCGTCCTCCACACTCGTCTCGATTTCGGGCGTGTTGTCCGGCGCGACCGACGCCGCGATAACGTCGGCGTCTTCCAGTTTTGTGCGAATCGTCGCTCGTCTCATAGCGCCTCCCGGAACGCCGAGAGGAATTCCTTCGCGTCCGCGTCGAACCGCGCGTACCCGCGGCGTGCACTTCCCGTTCCGTCGCCGCCGACCGCAGACGCTGCCTGCCGCATCGCGTTGCCCAGTCCGATGACGCCCGCTTCGGGGTCGTCCGGTTCGCGGTCGTCCACCGAAACCGCGGCGGCTTCGGCGTCCGTGACGACGAGCGCGATCGGCTCCGGCGACCGAAAGTCGCCGAGGAGTCGGGCCGCCGTCTCGACCGGCGCGTCGTTCGTTCGGGCGACGAACAGGCCGTCGTACCGTCCCGTCGTCGCTTCGTGAAGCACCGCGTGCGCCGCGCTCGCGTGGTCACGCCACGCGTCGAGTACGGGCGCGCGAGCGTCGTGTCCGAGCGCCAGCGCGACGCCCGTCCCGGGCAGTTCTCGCGCGACCGCCTCGAGTACGTCGGCGTAGCCGCCAAGCGTCGCAAACGGCCCGTCCGCGAGTTCGTAGGGGCGAAGCGCGCGCTCCACGGCGTCGCTCGCTCGCGGCGTCGCGCCCTCCGGCCCCGCGACCGAGAGCGCGACGAGCGAGGCGACCCGTCGATGCGCGTCGTCGTCGAGGTCGACCGGCAGACCCAGCTCCGCGAGTTTGGCCTGCACCGCCTCCAAGTTGCCGGAGAATCCCGCGTGAACCAGCGTCGAGTGTGCCAGCCCGTCCGCGAGGTCGTTCGTGGGCGTCGCAACGCCGGATCTGCGCACGAGTCGGTCGCCCGCGGCGTCTAGCAGGTGCGCGCTCTCGTCGTCGCCCGGCAGGACGCCGGCGGCCACGACGCCAGCGAGTGCTAGCACCGGATCCGGCGATCCGCCGAGTTCGTCCGCGGCCTCGTAGGCCGCGACGCTGGCCGACCGCCCGAGGAGCGACACGTCGCCACCGGTTGTACCGACGGTCACGACGACCGATTTGTCGTCGCGGCTCTCGGCGTGGTGAGTAGGGAAGCGCGTGGAGCTCACCTGAAACGGGACTCCGACGTCCGTGCACGCGCGTGCGAGGACGCCGCTAGCCGCTAGGGCGTCGCCGTCGGCCTGCGCGACGATTCGGACGAAGTCGACGTCGCGGAGCGCCGCGGCGACCTCGCTCGCGGTGGAGGCGTCCTCGGAAGCGGTTCGACCGGACGTTGACATCTATTCGAGGAGTCCTTTCGCTACGTCGTAGGTGTACGTGAAGTCCTCGTCGAGTTCGTTGCCGCGGTAGTAGTTTACGAGGCGGCGAACTTTCGACTCGGTGTTCTGCAGGGCGCGTTTGTTCTGCTTGTCCTGCGGGTTTTCGTCGACGTGTTCGCGGAGGCGCACGGCGCGCTCCATCAGATTCTCGAGGTCTTCGGGTACGTCGGGCCCCGCGTCGTTCTCCTCCAGAATCTCGGTCATTTTCTTGTCGGTGACCAACTTCACGTCGGGGACGGGCGTGCCGGTCACGCCTTCGTCGCGGAGCTTCAGCCCGATCTGGCTGGGGCTGTATCCTTGCTCCGCGAGTTCGACGACGCGGTCTTCCACGTCGCCCGCTTCTACGTCGCTCCACTCCGGTGGTTCGTCTGCCACGGGCCGGTCGGAACCGGACGAGCCGCGGCGTCGGGTGTGCATTCGTGCCATTGTTCGAGGATAGGAACTGCACGAGCCGCTAGAGTGCTGGCGGTGGGTTCCGCCAGTCGTGACGAGAGTCACGTTGCACGTCCGCAATCCCAAGTCGCGTTACAGTACGTCCGCGACGAGTCGGATTTGCGGCTGTGCCGTTCCCTAACGCCTGATTCCCTTCTCAGCGGTTAAAGGGTTTCCATTCCGGTGTTGGGTGCGTCGGTTGCCGACCGAGTATGACACGCTCCGGCGGGGGTGCGCGGATTTCGAGAGGTTTATCAATGGTCGCAGGGAAGAACTGACTGCAGACGCGGGCTCGTAGATCAGTGGTAGATCACTCCCTTGGCATGGGAGAGGCCCCGGGTTCAAATCCCGGCGAGTCCACTGCGCTTCGCGCATTTTTCACATTCCGTAGACGGCGCAGGGGTGTTTATATTGGAAAGTGCCGAAAAGGTCTCTCAGGAGACCAGAGTGAATCTTCTCCGGAGAACTCAGTGTATCTTCGGGGACCCTAATTCACTTTTTCTATCAGGATTCCGGTGACGGGGAATGGGAGTATCTGGAATTAGTTGATGACCTCGATTATCGGTTTGAGGAGCAAGATGTCGACAGGTCGTGGTGTATGAGATGGAACACCAAAAGAGAGATTGAAAACCCACTGAGTCCACTCCTTTTCACTTCGTTTCGCTTGAGTCAGCGAACTTGCGACCGCCGAAACACCTAATCACTCCTCCGTAGTACCCCCGACGAACCAGAATGAGTAGTGATAACAATGAGCAAACAAACGAGACGCACCCTGCTCCGCCGCATCGCCGCTGGAACCGTCCTCGCGACCGTTGGAACGACCGCAGCCGAATCGCCTTCGAGCGAATCCGCCGACGAGACCGACGGCCCAGCCCGGCTCCTCTACTCCTGCGACATCACCGCCGAGGACGACCCCACGCCGGACGTGAACGACAGGATCGACCTCCGGCGAGTCGAGGGAACCTTCGCCCCGGCGAAGCCGACCTGCTTCGAGGAGGAGACGCTGATCTACCGCTACCTGTTCGCCGACCTCCAACGCGACCAGCGCAGGCGCGAAGGTATCGCGTGGGCGACTCGAAAGCGACTTCCGCGGGGCACGTACCGCATCGCCAACATCTTCGTCTGCGACGACGCCCCGAGCGGATACTGTGCGCGCAAACCGTTCTACGGAGTCGTGGTTCGGCGCGTCGGGGAGTCGGGAAGTCGATGACCGCGATTCGAAGGAAACGAATCGACGGGAGATATGTCTCCCGTCGATTCGCCGTCACTCCGAAGAAGCCATCGTCCCTGATCAGTCGCTCGAATTAGCGGCTCGATTCTCGTCTCATTCGATGTGGCCTTCGCGCCGGAGTTGGTCGGCGTCCTGTCCGGTGTAGCGCCACGTCACTTCGGCCTTCTCGTCCTGCCAGTCCCACGGTTCCGCGAGGACCACGTCGTCCTCTCGAATCCAGATGCGCTTTCGCATTCGTCCGGGGATGCGACCCATTCGTTCCTTACCGTCGCTACACCGGAGCCGAACTCGGTTCTTCCCGAGCATATCGGTCACGACAGCAAACAGTTCGTCGTCGTTAGGCATGCGGAGGTTCCGTCGCCCGGATTCATCACTCACGATCGAAATTCGCCGTAACCACGGTTAAGTTATAGCATTCATTCGTTCGGCTCCGAGCGCACGGATCACACGCTCGACCGAATCCAGTTCGAATTCACCTCGACGACTCGAAGCAACTCCACGTCCGCGTCGTCGAACACGACGAACAACGTCTGTTCTCCCTCGGCGAACTGCAACACAACACCCACGTCGAAGGTGTAGATGGCGAAGTTCAGGTTCCCCATCCGGAACGCGTTCTCTGCGTTCTCGCGCTCCCGACCGGCGAGAAGCGACTCGCGATGAATCCGGTCGAAGTCCTCCGACCGAAACTTGCCAGCGACGTCGTCTCGCACGTAGAGCAGTTCGTAGCCCTCATCTCGGGAGTCCGCGACCGCCTGTAACGCGGAGCCGAGATGTGACCGTAGGGCGGTGACGAACTCGCCGTTGGATTCGAACAGAGCGACGTTTCGTCGAGGAGAAATATCAACTTTCTGCCATTTTGATTTCGAAGACGGGGGGCTTCCGGGAGTGCGAACCGCCCAAATCCCTACTTACGAGCCGGCGAGTAGACGCATCGCCACGCCCGCCAGAATGACGAGAACGGCGAGTCCGGACGTTATCGGCTCCGGGATGAAGAACAATACGACACCGACGAGCACGACGAGCGTCGAAGTACGAGCCATAATCGATGACCGTCTGCGACGAGGGTACTAGTTGTGCCTTTATGCGCAAGCCATTTCGGAGAAACAGTTCATCCGCGATAATTGACGAGCGAAAAGTCCGCAGCGTCAGCGCCGAAAAACACGACAATTTTCCGAAATCAGTGCGGATATTTATTACACATGACGAAAGAAGGAGCGACATGACCACTGCCCCCGCCCAGACCGAGACGCTGGGCATCGTCCTCCTGCTCGCGGTTACGCTCGCGGGAACGGGACTCGTCGTCGCGTTCGGGTCGTCGATGTTGGACGATTCAAAGCGCGGCCGATCTCGACAGTGCGGAACACGCGATGACGCAACTCGACTCCAAAGCCAGTCTCGTCGGAATCGGCGACACCGATACCCAACAGGTGAACCTTGGCGTCGAGAACGACGGTCGGACGCTCGCCCGCACGGACGACGGGTGGATGCGCGTCAAGATTGACCCCGACGACGGAGGCGAGATGGAAGTGGTGAACCAGACGCTCGGCGCGGTCGTCTACCGAAACGGCGACACGGCCATCGCTTATCAAAACGGTGGCGTCTGGAAACGAACCGGCGACGGCGCGACGATGGTCTCCCCGCCGTAGTTCCACTTCCGAGAGACGACGCTCACGCTCCCGCTGGTCGTCGTCGGTGGCGAGGGGGCGCTCGAATGAACGATTCCGCGGGTCACGAACACGAGCGTGGCGGGATTCGAACCCGCGGTCGAGAGGTTAGGAACCTCTCGCCCTATCCGCTAGGCCACACGCTCGCCACGAAATAGGTCAGAAAAATGGTTTATCTTTCGGATTCCGTCTCGGTCGCGGTGTCGTCGGTTTCGGTGTCCGTGTTCGGTTCCGATTCGTCGAACTCGGTTTCTGTGGACGAGGTGCCGGACTCCTGCATCTCGCGGAGTTCGTTCTCGACTTCTTGTCGTCCCTTCTTGAACTCGCCCATAGCTTCGCCCGTCGAGCGCGCAAGTTTTGGAATCTTGTTTGCACCGAAGAGGAGTACTGCGATGAGCAGAATCACCGCGAGCTCCATCCCGCCGGGAATCGGCCCGAACAGTGGTATCATTTCGAACATCCTCTATCAGTTGGTTACCCATTGGCAATTATAGGCTTTTTGCATTTCTAAGGTCGGCAAAATCGCTGATTAGAACAAGACGGTTTGAAGATGGAAACACCGGCACGCGAAGTGTGCCGGGAAGTCCCCACCGCGACGATGGGCTTTTTCGGCGCGCAGAAACCGTGGGTTGCCGCGGTTCAACGGACGCGTTCCGTGAGAGCGCAAGAGCGGGAAGCGAACGACGGGAAGTCGGTCGACCTCAGAACCGCCGACGAGGAACGAATGACAGCATGCACTATTCCTCATCGACTTCGAACGAGATAGCGACCGGTCGCACGGTGTTTCCGGTGAGCGCCTCGAGTGTTTCATCATCGACGTTGAGAAGAACTCCATCGATGCTGAAGGCGATTTTGTCATCTTCAGCAGCAACACCGACATCCTTGAGTTCCAACCGTGCTCCATCGTCCAGTCGGACGGTGACCTCCATACTTCGATGGAGCCGTACTAACGAGAAATATCTACCGAAGTCGCGTGTTTTGTCGTGAAATTCAAAATAAATTCGGAATATATTTCGAGGGTAGTAATCTTCCCAGAATAGAAGGAAGTCGCAAAAAAATCTCGGGGTCGGGAGGACGGAATGGTAGTTGGCCTACTCCGTTACGCTCGTAGTTATTCCTACGTCGTGGATTTAGGCCGAACCGGTTCGACGGATTTTGCCAGCCTACGGCGCGTTACCGTCGCTCCGCCGTTCGGGAAAACGGGGCGAAAATCCGGCCGCCCGAGAGCTTTTTGCGTCAGAACGAGAGATTCCACCATGGGCGATATCGAAACGGAAGGAGAGACGGAAAACGGTCGGATGGCCTACGACCCGGAGGCAGAACACACCTTTCCGGACGAGCGGCTGAACGAGGTGCTGGAATTCGTCGAAAACGATGTCGAGATTCAGACGTATCTCGAAGCCCAGAACGTCAACGCCGTCGCTCGAAAAGGGTACAACGATCACGGGACGAAGCACATCGAAATCGTTCTCAACCGTGCGCTTCTCCTGTACGACCTGCTGAAGCGCGGCGGCGTTGAGTTCAACGGGGCGACGGATCAAGGGTTGGACGAAGAAGACGAGAGCGTCATCGTCGCTCTCGCCGCGAAACTGCACGACATCGGTCACGTCGTCCACCGGGACTCGCACTCCTACTACTCGATTCCGCTCGCCGCGGACGTGCTCGACAGGATACTTCCGAACTTCTACGACACCGCGAACACCGTTCGGATGAAAGGCGAGGTTCTCCACGCCATCCTCTGTCACCACACTGAAGAAGACCCGCTCACCACCGAGGCGGGCGTGATCCGCGTCGCGGACGCGCTGGACATGGAACACGGTCGGTCGCGTATCCCCTACGAGAAGGGCGGTCGCGGCATCAACACCGTCTCCAGTCAGGCCATCAAGAAGGTGAGTCTCAGGCAGGGCGACACCGTCCCGGTCCTCGTCGAGATCAAGATGCTGAACGCGGCGGGCGTCTATCAGGTGGACAACCTGCTCAAGGCGAAACTACACAAGTCCGGGCTGGAAGACGACATCCGAATCGTCGCCCTGAACGTCCGCGAAGGAACCGATCACATCGTCGAGCGAGTGGAACTGTAGGCGACGCTCTCGTACACCCGACGCAACGCTTCGACCGCTCGCTCGACGCTTATCTCTTCGCGCCGAGCCAAACACGCCTCCCGAAGCCGATCCGATTCTGAGAGTGCGCGCCGAACGGCGTCCTGAAACTCGTCGACATCGCCGCTCTCGAAGTGGTACCCCGTCTCGCCGTCGACGATGGTGTTCGCCAGCGCGCCGGCGTTCGCGCCGACGACAGGGGTTCCGCAGGCGTTCGCCTCCAGCGCGACCAATCCCTGCGTTTCGACCGGGCTGGGGAACGCGAACACGTCGAGCGCGGAGTAGAATGCGGCCATCTCGTCGCGCTCCAGGAAGCCGAGGAATCGCGCGTCCACGTCGCTCTCGCGGGCCTGCTTTTCAAGCGATTCGCGGGCCGGTCCGTCGCCGCCGAGAACGAGCGTCACGTCCATCCCGTCCGCCGCGGCAACGAGTTCCGAGAGGCGCTTTTCGAACCCGTGACGGCCGGTGTAGCCGACGAGCGGTCGGTCTACGTCGAGGTCGTACTTGCGCACGAACGCCGCGATTTCGACGGGATGGAATCGCTCGATATCAACCCCGTTCGAGACGACGTGAACCGGAGCGTCGACACCCACTGTCTCGACGATGTGTCGTTTCGTCGCCTCGCTCGGCGTCAACACGGCGTCCGAGTGGTCGAAGAACCAGCGTTCGTAGGCCACCGACGCGCGTTCGACGTACTCGGCGACGGCGTCGTTCGAGACGAGGTAATCCGCGTACTCGCCGGTCGGTGTATGATACGAGGTCACGAAGGCTCGGTCGTGCTTTCGAGCCAGCCGAAGGCCGCCGAGTCCGATGGCGAACGGCGTGTGAGAGTGGACGATGTCGGCGTCTCGAACCGCCTTCGGAACGCGCGGCGTGCCCAGTCGGTAGCCGTCGTAGAAGGGGAACGGGAGGCTCCCGATGGGGTGTTCGCCTTTCTCCGGTACGTAGTCGTCCGACCGGGGGTAGACCACGTCCATCCGTCCCCCGTTTCGCTCCCAGCAGTCGCGCCACGACCGTATCGTGTAGGTAACGCCGTTTATCGTCGGCAAGTACGTATCCGTGAACGCGGCGACCCATCGGCTCATTATCACGTGATTCGGGTAGGGGGTGTTAAGGGCTTGTGACTTCAGGCAAGGTCGCGATACGCCTCCGCGAGTCGCTCGCCGACGCGCTCTAGACTGTGTTTTCTTGCCGTCTCGCGGGCGTTTTCTCCGAGTCGCTCGCGCAGGTCGGGGTTCCGGTCAAGCAGTTCCAACGCACGTCTAAACTCCGCTTCCGTCTCGCATTTCAAACAGTCCTCGCCGTGAGTGTAAAACTCGTCGAAGACGGAGATATCTCGCAGGACGACCGCCTTCCCGCAGGCCATCGCCTCCAGCACGACGATGCCCTGATTCTCGACCTTCGCCGGAAAGCATAACACGTCGCCCGCCGCGAACGCGCCGCGCTTATCCTCGACCCACCCGGTGAACGTGACGTTCTCCGGCGGGTCGCGCGTCCACTTTCTGACCGTCGAACTGGCGTGTAGGCCAGTGTCGTACGTGCCGAACCACGCGAAATCGAAGTCGGTCGCCTGCGCGAGTCGGCAGAACGTCGTGACTCCTTTGCGCTCGAAGACGTTGCCGACGGCGAAGACAGTCATCCCGTCCAGGTCGTAGCGATCGCGGTACTCCTCGCGGAACGCTTCGAATCCCGCTAGCGATTCGATGTCCACGCCGTTCGTCATCGGTCGAATCGGCGCGTTCACCGGATACGATTCGAGCACGCCTTTCGTGTACCGACTCGGGCAGAGCACGAGGTCGGCCTGCGAGTAGAACCACTTCAGATAGCGTCCGAGCGCCGGGCCGACGAGCGTCGAACCGCGAAAGCTCTCCGCGAAATCCTCGCGCGTGACGTGCGCGTGGAGGACGAGCGGAACCCCGACGCGCTTCGCGTGGCGAGCGACCGTCACCGACCCCGGCCCGATGAGATTGCAGTGAGCCACGTCGAACTCGGCGAAGAAACGACGCCCTACCGCCCGCGAGGCCGGCGCGCGAACCGCCGTTCCGCCCCGCCACGGCGAGGTGACGACTTCCACGTCAGTCCCCGCGAGCGCCTTGCGCTGGTGCTTCGCGGCGGTTCCGATACCGCTCCGGTGCAGTCGGGATTCCAGTTCGAGGTAGTTGAGTGCGCGCACTGGCCGTGTGATGGTGTAGCCACCCATTACCGCTTTCGGAAAGCGGTCGTTGAACAACCAAAAAGTATTTGTTGAAGCGGGAGAATGACCCGCATGGGGCAATACAGGAACACTTCTATCCTTGTCCTGTCTCGCCCCGGAAACCCCCCACCCCCCCATTCCGAATGACAGTAGCCGAAGAGCGGATAGAGCGTCTCGCCATACTTGCGAAAGGCGCCGCCGCCGAGTGTCACGACAACCGTGCACGAGAGTACGTTCGCCTTGCCAGGCGGATCGCCGAGCGAAATCGCCTCCCGCTCCCCCGCCAGTTCAAGCGATTCACCTGCGACGCCTGCGACGCCTACCTCCGCCCCGGCAAGAACGCCCGCGTCCGGTTGCGGGGCGACCACGTCGTCGTCACCTGCGACTGCGGCCATCAGAAGCGGTACCCTTACGAGTAGCGAGAAAACGTGCGAATCGGCGGATTTTCGACTCCGATAGCGTTTCTTCCGGAAAGGAGTCGTTACGTCCGATTTCGAGGTCGTGTCGGGTGCGTACCCGAGCGCGACTCGTACTCCCTTCGACCGAAATCCGCGTCGCTGCGCCCAGGGCGCGGCCTCGTTCGAGCGTCGAGGCGCACGTTTCGTCACCCGTATCCGAGCGGTCTTTTCGCAGACGAAAACACCAAGTCTCGCGCCCCGCCAGTCTGTAGTATGACCAGCCAGCAGTGGACGGACATGATAGTGGGAGACAGGATGGCGGTCGACCAAGAGTTCACCCAACGCGTGGCCGACTCGCAGTTCTCCAGGCAGGAGTGGGGGCTGATAATGACCGCCGTCGAGTTCGACATCGAACACCCCGCGGACGACGAACGGGCGAAGCTCGTCGCTGACACGAGCAAAGTGCGACAGGTGATGCCCGAGATGCAGAACATCCGATCGCAGATGAACGCGATGGCCGGCAAATCCTCGGAAAAGGAGAGCAGGGGCGTCTTCAGCTCGATCAAGGAAGCCCTCGGACTCGGTGGGGGTGACGGCGGCATCGACGAGGAGCGACTCGCCGCGGCCGAGCGACTGGCCCAAGAGTACGCCGACGAACTGCAAACTCGGCTGGAAGCGAACAACCGGTGGAGTCGCGTCCGCAGGGCGGTTCAAGAGTAATGCGCCTCGCACCCGGCGCGTGGCGGTACGCCACCCCGCCGCTCCTGCTCGCCGGGCCGGTCGGGTTCCTCTCGCCGGTCGCCACGCTCGCCGCCCTCGCGCTGGGGGGTGCTATCCTGCTCTTCTTCCGCGACCCGGAGCGCAGCCCACCGGCGGAGGGAATCCTCTCGCCCGCCGACGGGCGGGTGTCGGTCATCCGGGAGGAGGACGGTCGGGTTCGCGTCGGCGTGTTCATGAACGTGACCGACGTGCACGTCAACCGCGCGCCGCTGGCCGGGCGGGTCGAATCGGTCGAACACGAACCCGGCGCACACCGCCCCGCGTTCAGCAAGGAGTCGGACAGGAACGAGAAGGTTCGCGTCTGTTTTCCGGAGTACGACGTGACGCTCATCGCCGGCGCGTTCGCTCGTCGGATTCACCCCTACATCGAAGCCGGCGACGCGGTGGAGCGAGGCGACCGCCTCGGCCACATCGCGTTCGGGAGTCGGGCGGACGTACTCCTCCCGACGTCGTTCGACGTAACGGACGTATCGGTGACGAAAGGAGTGCGCGTCTGGGCGGGTGAGACGGTCATCGCCTCTCAGTCGCTCGAATAGTCCCCGCCGTGGAACAGCGTCAGTTCCTCCGCTTCGTAGATGTTGATGAGTTCGGTGACGATCTCGTCGTAGGACTCGTCTTCGACCCGGAGGTTGTCGAGACGCGATACGGTCTCCTCGTCGAGTGTTATCTTAGGCATCACGTTAACTAATGGTCGCGAAGCTCATTAAAGCATAGGCCAGTGGTTGATTTTCGCGCCGAACGCGACTCACGGTGGAATCAGCGTTTTCCGCACTCGAATCGAGTAACCACCCGTTACCGACTCCGTAGAGCCGTCTTTCGTGATGACAGGGGTTGCTTTCTCCTGTACAGCGACCGGATAACAAAGTACCCACGCTCTTGTTACACGTATCGCCGAGGCTCACTATGACAACGACAGACAGCAGGATCACCAGTCGAAACGACACCGTCTCTGAAAACCGATGCCGAAGCTGTGGCTCGTTCGTGACTCGCGATTTCGCACGGGTGTTCGGAAACAACGAGAACGAAGTTTTCGGATGCCTCGAATGTATGACTGCCACGGAAGTGAAAAAGGGCGGTGCGCGAGCCGAGCACGTAGACACGTCGAAGCTCATCGGCGGCCGAGAACCGCTTCGCTGAGGACGGTGGGGGGACGAGGAAAAACATGACACTGCTCTTTTCTGATTCGACGCCCGTTAGCGTCGGCCTTCGTTTCCGCGTTCAAACACTCGGTTCGCTCCGAGCGCTTCGTGTGGCGGCGTGTGAGCGACGTCCGCCATCGTCTCGTTAGTTCGACCCCCATCGGTCGCCGGTCGTCGTCGGTCGGAGAAGTTCGTACCGCGGTCGGCGTTCGGGGGTGCGTGGTTCGTCTCTCGCATCGTCTGTCGGTCGTTCGTCATCGTGTGTCTGTTTGGTAGGTTCGTTCGTTTCTCGTAGGATGTCGATTCGTCGGATCGGAAGTGCGGTAAGTAGGGGCGTCACACCCCTACGATGAGAATCGAACCGACAGCGACACCGCTCGCGGCGTCGGCGTGCGAGTGAGTGTTTAACTGCCTCATCGTACTGTGTTACTCAGATGGTAGTAAGATATAAGTTTTGCGTGGCTTACGACGTTTGCCGGCCACCGAGAAACGGACCGACATAGCTGTTTGCCACAAGGATAAGGAAGATTCACGACGAACTAGGAGCTGCATGACGAACCAAGAAGTCACCCAACTCCTCCGGAAAGCCTACGGCGACGAAATCGAGACCGTGATGAACTATCTGACGAACTCCGTCGTCCTCGAAGGCGTCAGCGCCGAAGAGGTGAGGGAGAGTCTCGAAGCGGACATCCAAGAGGAGCTCGGCCACGCGGAGATGATCGGCCAGCGACTCAAACAACTGGACGAGCGCCCGCCGGCCTCGTACGACTTCGAGGCGAGACAGGAGAGTCTCCAACCGCCGGAGAACAGCACGGACGTACTGTCGGTCATCGATGGCGTGCTCGAAGCCGAAGAAGACGCCATCGAAACGTACCGTTCACTCATCTCGGCAGCGCGAGACACGGACGACCCGGTCACCGAAGACCTCGGAGTGACGATTCTGGCCGACGAGGAAGCGCACCGAACGGAGTTCCGCGGGTTCAAGCGCGAGTACGAGGAGTAAGGCAAGGATTTTTCTCGGGGGGGTGAGAGGAACCCCCCATGAGCAACCCGGATTTCGACCTGGACTTGCAGTCGGCCGAGCAGGAGATGGATTTCTCCGACGGTGAGCGTATCCTGTTGGGTGTACTTGACGGGACGACACCGATAGAAGAACGGGTCGAGGCCATCGACCACGGGAACGTACTCGTCCTCGCCATCGAGGGCGACCTGAACGAGCTCGCGTCCGACCTCGCGCCGGCCGTCAAAAAGCGGGGAGGTAATCTGGTGCATTTCAGGAAGTTTCTCATCATCTCACCGCCCGATTTCGAAATCGACACGAGCGAACTTTGAGAAACGCCTGCGCTAGATGGAGGAGGGCACAGTGTCACGGCGGAGCACTGCACCACTGTACGTCAGCGGGGCCACTGGGTGGCCCAAGCGTTAATACCATCTCGAACCCATATAAAAATTCTATTTCGAGACGTAGAGGTCTACGGCTCCGGTAGAATTCTCCATTTAGTTTGGAATCTGATGAAAATTCGCCGACGAACGATAAGAAAAAGAACCAGACGGTAGAAGGGTTTCATACCGCCATGGAAAAACAACGGTCGTTCGTCGAGTACGTACTTCGGTCGGGGGCACGCACGGACGTGTTACTATCTCTCGCCGACGATTGCAACTCGACGCAGGAACTGCTCGACCGCGGACTTGCAAGCGAGTCCGCGGTGTACAACGCCCTCACCGAACTCAATGACTGTGGACTGATCTACGTACCGCGAACGAAACGCTGGGCGCCGACGGGAACGGGTTCGGTCGTCGCCACCCTCATCCGGCGACAACGGGAGACGGAGAATGTCCTCCGGATAGACACCGAATATTGGAAACAGCACGACGTGACCGCCCTCCCCGTACCGTTTCGGTTCTATCTCGCCGACCTCTCCGACGGAACAGTCGTCCGTGCGACCGACACGCAACCGACGCAGGCCGAACGCGAGGTGGAACGACGACTCGCGGCGACGGACTCAGCGGCGGTCGTCGCACCGATATTCAACGAACGCTACTCGGAGGCCTTTCAAGACGGCTGTTGGGACTCACGACTCGTCCTCGATGCGACCGTGCTCGCGGATATACTTGACGACGAGGAATTCGAGGAGCAACGGGACGAGAACGAGGGCCTCGACATCCGCGTGGCGGACGTGTCGTTCGCGCTAGGGGTGATGGACGGCAGTCTGTTGCTCTCGCTTCCGACGCTCGACGGTTCGTACGACAGTCGAACCGAGTTCGTCGCGGAGTCGGAGCGCGCGTGTTGCTGGGGGGAGAGACTGTTTGAACAGATTTGGGCGGACGCGACGCCTATCGACGACCACGTTTAATCGTCGGTCACGACGGTCAGGTAGTGTCCGTCCGGGTCGCGGATTCGAACGCCTGAGCCGACTGTCTCGACGCGGCTATCTTCGACCTCCCTTCGAATCGCCATCGGGTCGCGGGCGCAGAGACCGATATCGACGTGGACGCCGCCCCGAGCGTCCGCGATACCGAGGTGCGGTTCCCAGAGTTCGAGGTCGAACGGGCCGCCCATCCGGATCCGCCGCCTGTTCACTCCCCGGTCTAGCGTCTCGAACCCGAGATCGGCGTAGAAGCGCTCGGCCCGCGCGACATCCTCGACTTCGAGCACGATTTCGAAGATTCCCGCGATAGCGCCCCCGTCTTCCTCGGTACCGCCGATCTCGACGCAGTTGCCGTCCGGATCGTAGAAGTACAGCGATCGGGACCCACCGAAGTCGTGTTCCACGATATCGAAGTCGGCCGAGAGGCGGTCGTACCAGTCGTCGTATCGCGCCTTCGGCGTCGAGAAGGCGTAATGGGTGTGAATCCCGCCACGAGGCGGGTCGTGAGGTCGCCGGAGAACGAGCGCGTGGTTGCCGGCTTCGAAAACGACTTCCTCGTCGCTCGCCTCTCGAACCGACAGGTCGAGGGACGTTTCGTAGAACTCCCGCGCACGGTCGAGGTACTTCACTTCCAGCGCCAGCCAACGAAGGCCCAAGAGCATAGTCCGTCGTACACAGCGACCGCGCTTAAATCGTCGCCCGTCGATTTATGCCCTCACGGGGGGTAGTGGAACTATGCCGGTAAAAGAGACATCCTCGCCAACCGAGTATCGGGAGATAGATCGGTGGAACAGCGGCGTCGGGTGGATCGCACATCCGGACGAAACGATGCAGCGGGCGAGTCACGCGCTCGCGGCGGACGACGGCGTGTGGGTTATCGATCCGGTGGACGCCCCCGGGATCGACGACCTACTCGCCGAGTTCGGCGACGTCGAAGGCGTCGTTGTTCTCCTCGACCGCCACATGCGCGACGCGGAGGCGCTCGCTCGGCGACACGACGTTCCGCTGTACCTCCCCACGTGGGTACGCCGAAGCCCGAACGAAATCGCGATTCGGAGGTTCGAGACATCGCTCCCCGACACCGGGCTCCGGGTGTTGAAACTGTTCGACAACCTCGCGTGGCAGGAGGCCGCGCTGTACGACGAAACGACCGGAACGCTCGTCGTTCCGGAGTCGGTCGGAACCGTCGACTACTACCGAACTTCCCGCGAGCGACTGGGCGTCCATCCCGCGATTCGACTGCTACCACCGGACGAACTCCGTGGACTGACCCCCCGGCGAATCCTCGTCAGCCACGGAGCGGGCGTGTTCGACGACGCATCTACCGCACTCGCCGACGCGCTCGACGGTTCCCGACGACGATACCCCTCGTTGCTGGCGGCGACCATGCGTCGATTCGCGCCGATATAACGCAGCCGAGTGATCCATAGCCGATAGGTTTTTGACGTTCGGTTCGTAGTCAGTATACATGTGCCTTGTATACCGTGTTCGAAAATCCCAATTTCTAGAGTGATCCAGTGACTATCTCGTTCGACTCCCGCAGAGACGGAACGGGAATAGAGATACAGAATCCGGTAGAACGACGAACGTGTACGCTCTACACGTCCGACGTAGTTCGCCCGACCCTGCCGACCCCGAGCAGTTCCATTTTCCGGTCGACGACGCGGTGACCATCTCAACCGACGGGCTAACGCTTCCGACGCCCGCCGCAGTGTACCTCCGCGACGAGCGCGGCGGGATGTGGCGAACGTCGAGGGTTTCGGCTACGAAGAACTGCCGGAAGGAACGTACAGTCTCGAACTCCACGCGCCCATGAAGTTCTATCTATAGGTTGAGGGATCGCTCCGCGTTACGGGGTCGTTCGACCACGTCGCGTTCGAGTTCGAAACCGAGACGGAGGTGCTCGTCGGCGGGCGGTCGTCCCATCGCCGCCCCGCGGGGACGGTGAGGACGACTGACGCGGAGGACGTGATGATGGCGATATTGACGTTCAGGTCGGCACTGAAGACGACTAGCCCAGAGCGGTCGTTTCCCACCCTCCGCGGGCACCCGCCCGCCATCGAACTCGACGACCGACTGGAAATCCCCGACGACTGACGCCCCCGACATCGGCATCCACATCGAAATTCCCCCCCAATTACGAGTCTATCTTCCCCGTCGCACCGTTGGCCTATTATCTCGGTGCGAAACTGATACCGGGGAATACGTCGCAAATCGTGACGGATGGCTTCGAGCACCCGCTACGCACTGCACGCGGCTTCGAGAACGAAGTCGAGAGCGTGCTGAAACAGACGTTCCTCCTCGACTGCGTGGCCCGCATGGAAGGATTTTACAGGATTGACCTGCACGAGCGCCAGCAGATCGAACCGCTGGTCGATCTCGATTTCGCGGTGCTCTACGACGCGCCGATAGCCGAGCGACTCGAAGCGTATCTCTCGGTTCCGTACGCGGTTATCGAGGAGTTCGTGCCGGACTGGCAGTTGACGACCCACGTCGAACCGATATCCGAGAGCGTCGAGACGCTCCCGTTCCTCGTGGACGACCTCGCGGTTATTCGAATGCCACAAACGAAGAGGGTGTCTGCTTCCACGCTACAGATTCCGGCGGTTGACGAGTTCGTCAGGGATGGCGATTCGACGCGAAGTGCCGTCGAAGCACCTGCGAGTGTGAACTCACTCGTCGAACCCGAAACGACGGATTCGCTGGAGCAAGTGTGGGTCGGCGAAGACGCGCCGGTCGGCGCTAGCAAGGCGACGACGGCGGCGTTTCGCAACCGCCTTGAACGGACGCCCCTGTCCGGCGATATCGACACCACCGTCGTCTGCAACGACAGGCAGATGGGTGAAGAGCGAACCCTCGCGGACGAGGTGTACGGTTCGCGCGAGGAGCTACCTTTCGACGTGACCGTTCGGAACGACCTCTCGACGGAGAAATTACGCGCCGTCCTCGAATCGGAGACGCAGTTCCTCCACTAAATAGGTCACATCGACGAGAAGGGATTCAAGTGCGCCGACGGGATGCTGGACACGAGGGAACTCGACACCGTCGGTATCGAGGGCTTCTTCCTCAACGCATGCCAATCCTACGACCAAGGGATGGCACTCATCGACGCGGGGGCCGTCGGCGGCGTCGTCGCCTTAAACGACGTGATAAACAGCGGCGCGGTTCGCGTCGGACGGACGATGATTCGGCTCCTGAACCGCAGCTTCCGCTCTGGGCGGCGCTGGACATCGCCCGCGACCGAAGCATCATCGAGGGGCAGTATCTCGTCGTCGGCGATGGAAACATCAACGTCGTTCAGACGGAGAGCATTGTCGCGGTACTGTACGATATCGAAACGAAGGGCGATGCGTTTGAGCTAACGCCGATCACGTACATCTCCGGTGATGAGGGATTAGGTGGACTAGTCACACTACGACTTTCAAAGGAAGATCGATTACACCTCACTTCAGGGTCACTCCCAACGCTCACGCTCGCTAAGGATGAGCTAGAACAACATCTTCTGTTGGAGAACGTCCCTGTTCGTTTCGACGGACGGTTCACGTAGAGCGATATGATCGATCATGACGCGCTTTGATTTTAGACTTCGTAAGTTCCTGTTAAGGCCGCTCCTGCAACACTACCTACCTGCGAGAGTAGCAATGCGATAGTGAACAGCACGCCGATCATTTGGGGGATTCTCTGCGAAGTACGAGATGAGGTCGTTTTCTGCCATCACCCTCCTATACTAACATCATGAATATTAATTTTATATTTTATCTGGGAAATGTATCCCCATAACAGACTACATTATTCATTATGTTTCATATTAAAAAACAGGTACGGGTAGAGAAGTGGGACTGCACGTTGGGCGACGACGTTATCATGCAACGACACGAAAAGCGGTCGTGGTTTTCGTAACACGCGGACTGAGGGACGCACTTCTCGAACTGGCTGCGGACGCCGAACCGGAGCAGATGGCGGTTTCGCTCGCGATCACCCCTGCGGGCGACCTGCACGGGACAGACGACCTACCACCGCCAGAGACGCCCGTGTTCACGCATTTCTATCCGCCGGACACGGGCGGGTCGGTCGCCGCCGTGTTCGGCATGGATCTCTCCATCCCCGCCGGGCAGTCGCAGGGTCGGTTCGTCTCGCATCCACGGGGTGACCTCGAAGTCGCTCGGACGGACGACCTGCGCGAAGCGATGCTGGTCGCAGTTCCTCCGTGGCGTCCCGACTCCATCGCCGCGTTCGACAGGGTCGGGCGCAAGCAACGGTTGGTCGTCATCGACGCCGAGCCGCCCGCAGAACTCCTCTGAGTGGCGACCGTGCGCCTCGATGGCGAGAGACCGACGCTACTCCAGATATCCCAGTTCGCGCAACTGGTCGGTGATCTCGCTGAACTCCGATTCGGTTAGCCGACCCTCCTTCTGGTGCTGGATGACGATGCTTCGCAGGAGAAACCGGACGAGGTCGCTCGTGCTCGAAAAGCTCGTCCCCTCGATGGTCTCATCGACGCGATCCGCGAGGTCTTTTGGGATGGAAACCGTCGTGTAATCCGTCATGGCTGGCGTTTGGTCGGCCTGCCGGTTATCGTTTACGTCGTCCGCGCGAGATTCGTGTCGAGGGAAGATGCGAACGTCGGCGATACGTCTCATCGAAATCAAGACGTTCGTCGGAAAGAGAGCTGTCGAAGGAAACGGCCTACAATCGTCTCCCGGATGACCCGGATCGAGACCTGCACACCGCCGCGATCATTCGATGAGGTCTTCGAACTCCGGCAGTACGTCGTCGTCGTTTTCGTTCTCGGTGGTCGTGTCCTCGCCGTTTTCGCTTTCGGAGGTGCTTTCGGCTTCGTCCTCCTCGTCTTCGTCCTCCTCTAACACCTCGACTTCGAGGACGGTGAGGGGGATGTTCTCCAGCCGTTGGCCGATCTCCTTGCGCGCGATGCGCGAGGCGTGTTCCTCCCGTTCGACGTTGAACACCGTCATCTCCAACTCCAGCGCGACGAGCGCCTCGTCGGCGGCGATGAACGCCGGCGGGAGCTCCTCGCCGGACGGTGACGTGCGCTCGCCCATGCTGATCTCGACGTAGTTTAGATCCGGGTTCAGCAACTCGCCAGTTTTGGAGATGGCGATTCGCACCGCCTCGTCCGATGTCTGTACATCGTACACCGGAATCGCGGCTTCCACGACAACTCTGCAGTTCATGATCCCAAAGGCAATTGGAGAGCCAGAGGTATGAATTTTCGCACGCCCCGAGCCTCGTGACAGGTCACACAAGCACTTATATCGCCGTCGAACACACGTTCGACGATGACCGACGTGCCGATGATCGACGGCCACAACGACACCCTCCTTCGATTGAGTCGCGCCGACGACCCGGTACTGAGCTTCGCCGACGGATGTGAGAACGCGCATATCGACCTACCCCGCGCCCGCGAAGCGGGACTGGGCGCGGGGTTCTTCGCGGTCTTCGTTCTGAGCGACGACGAGCACGACCCCGAACCGGGCGACGGCGGCTACGAGTACCCCCTACCGGACGCCGTCGACCACGGGGAAGCCCGGCGCGTCACTTACCGAACCCTCGAACTGCTCCATCGCCTCGCCGCTGACGTGGACGGATTTCGCGTCGTCCGCTCGCTCGCCGACCTCGACGCCTGCCTCGAATCGGGCGACCTCGGGGCCATCCCGCACCTCGAAGGGGCGGAGGGCGTCGCGTCGGATCTCGCCAATCTCGATTTCCTCTACGCGGCGGGCGTCCGCTCCATCGGTCCGGTGTGGAGCAGGCCGAACGCTTTCGGCGAGGGCGTCTTCTCGCGCTACCCCGGCAGCCCCGACACCGGGGCGGGACTGACCGACGCGGGACGCGACCTCGTCCGGGCGTGCGAGAGACGGGGCATCGTCGTCGATTGTGCGCACATGACCGAGCGGGGGTTCTGGGAGGTCAGCGAGTTGAGCGACGCGCCACTCGTCGTCTCGCACACCGGCGTTCACGAACGCTGCCCGCACTCGCGGAACCTTACTGACGAACAGCTCGACGCGGTGGCCGAGTCGGGCGGCGTCGTCGGGATCGCGTTCCACGAACCGGGCGTCGCCGACGACCCTGACCCGGACGCCAGCGCCTCCCTCGAGGATATCGCGGAGCACATCGAGTACGTCGCCGACTATGTTGGCGTCCAGCACGTCGTCCTCGGGTCGGACTTCGACGGCGCGAGAATCCCCGACGACGTGGGTGACGTGACCGGTCTCCCCGCACTCTTGTCCCGCCTCCGCGAGCGCGGATTCAGCGACGGCGACATCGCGCGGGTCGCCTGCGAGAACTGGCGACGGGTGCTCGCCGAGACGTGGTGAACCGAAAGATTTGCTCCCCCGCGCTCCCTCTCCCGGAACGATGGAAACCGGTTCGATTCCCGTCGCCGACCTGCCGGGTGGGTTCGACCTCCAATCGACCGTCGAGAGCGGCCAGAGCTACCTCTGGCGGCGCGAGGACGGTCGGATGTACGAGACGCCGCGCGCCTACGGCGGTGATGCGTGGTACTACACCGTCCTCGAGGGCGAGGTCGTTCGCGCGCGCCAGCGGGACGGCCTACTGGAGTGGGAGGCGACGACCGACGCCGAACCCCTGCTCTTCTCCCTCCTCCGCCTCGACGACGATTTGGACGCCATCATCGACGCGACGCCGGACGATCCGCTGGTCGAGGAGGCCTACCAGAAGTATCGCGGGATGCGGATCGTCCGTGACCCCTTCTTCCCCTGTCTCGTCTCGTTCATCTGCTCGGCCCAGATGCGTGTTAGCCGAATCTATGGGATGCAGACCGCGCTGGCGCGCGAGTTCGGGGAGCGTATCGAGTTCGGCGGGAGTGCGTACTACGACTTTCCGACGCCCGGGCGGTTAGCCGCGGCGACGGAAGCCGACCTGCGCGATCTGAACCTCGGCTACCGCGCGCCTTACGTCCGGAAAACCGCGGAGCTGATCGCGTCGGGAGAGGCCGAACCCGGCGACGTGCGGGGCAGAGCCTACGAGGACGCCCGCGACGCCGCGAAGGTGTTCGTCGGCGTCGGCGACAAGGTGGCCGACTGCGTCCTGCTGTTCTCGCTCGGCTACTTGCAGGCGGTTCCGCTCGACACGTGGATTCGGAGCGCCATCGAAGATCACTACCCCCACTGCGAGCGGGGGTCATACGCGAAGACCTCACGGGCGATTCGGGAGCAGTTCGGCGACGAGTACGCCGGTTACGCCCAGACGTACGTGTTTCACTACCTGCGGAACTGAGGTTTCAGTCGAAAGATATTTTATCCGAACGTTTTACCGGTGAATATAATTTCCGGAATTTTCGGACTCGCTGCCGCTTTCATCGGTTTGGTACTCGCGTCGGGAATCGGCGCACTGCTCGCTCTCCGCATGTTCGTCTACAGTGAACTCGGTCTCACGAAGAACGAAGTTCGAACCGCGGTCAAACACCTCTCCTACGAACGAGCGTCCGGCGACGAGTGACGACAGCCCCGACGATTTTGTGCCTCGGATTCGAATGGTCAACCATGGCAGACCGAACCCGCGCACACGTCTTCGTCTCAGGCACGGTACAGGGCGTCTACTACCGCGCGAACACCCGCGACGCGGCGCAGGAGAAGAGCGTCGACGGCTGGGTACGAAACCTCTCGGACGGGCGCGTCGAAGCCGTCTTCGAAGGTTCCGAGGAGGCGGTGAACGAGATGGTCGAGTGGTGTTACACGGGTAGTCCGGCCGCCGATGTGGAGGATGTCGCGGTCGAGTACGGCGAACCGGAGGACGAAGACGGCTTTCAGGTGCGTCGGTAGGCGGCGACCACCGGGAGGCGTGAGAGATTCACGCTCGCCGGACGCGAACGAATGCTTTTAAGGCACGCAACCGGAAACAGTTCGGTATGGCAATCAAACCCGACTACGTCAAGAAGACGGGAAGCATCCTGCTGGAGCGATACCCGAACGCCTTCACGAAGGATTTCGACCAGAACAAAGAGAGCGTCGAGAAGCTGACAAACATCGGGTCGAAGGGCGTCCGAAACCGAATCGCCGGGTACGTCACCCGCAAGAAAGAGTAATTCTGCAGAACGAATTCCGGCGGCCGACGAAGAACATCGATAGAGAACGGTTCGCGTCTCAGTCGTCGCCGGTAATCTCATCGACGACTTGAGAGAACTGGTTTCCGCCACACCTGTCACATTCGCCCGTCTCGGTCGGGAGAACGAATGTCCCATCGTCTCGAACCCGAACGGAGTACGGCTGTCCGCACCCTTCACATGTAACGACTTCCCGCCTCATGAGGTCTTAGAGGCGACAGTCGGTATATTAGGGTAGCGATGGGCGGTATTCCTCTATCTTCTGACGCTCTCGGCAAGCACCGACAACGTCGAAAGCTACTTGCGCGCTCTTTCGTTACCATCTCGCACAATGAGTATCGACGTTGGTATCCTCGGCGGAACGGGGGCGGTGGGGCAGCGATTCATCCAACTGTTCGACGGCCACCCCGAGTTCGAACTGGCAGCGATAACGGCGAGCGACGATAGCGCGGGCAAGTCGTACCGCGAGGCGGCGAAGTGGCGCATCGACTCGCCGATTCCGGACGCCGTCGGCGACATCACGGTTCGCGCGACCGACCCCCGCGACGTACCGGACGACGTTGATCTGCTCTTCTCGTCGCTCCCATCCGGAATCGCCGCGGAAGTGGAACCGCAGTTCACCGAGGCGGGCTACGTCGTCTCTTCGAACTCCTCGAACGCCCGGATGGCCGACGACGTTCCGCTCGTCATCCCGGAGGTCAACGGGGATCACTTGGATCTCATCGAAATCCAGCGGGACGAACGCGGGTGGGACGGCGCGCTGGTGAAGAACCCGAACTGCTCGACCATCACGATGGTTCCCACGCTCGCGGCGCTCGACCGATTTGGATTGAACCGCGTCCACGTCGCCACCTTGCAGGCCGTCTCCGGGGCGGGCTACTCCGGCGTCACCTCGATGGAGATAATCGACAACGTCATCCCGCACATCGGCGGCGAGGAGTCGAAGATGGAGACTGAATCGAGGAAACTTCTCGGGACGTTCGACGGGAGCGAAATCGACCACCACGACGTCGACGTATCGGCCTCCTGCAATCGCGTGCCGACGCTCGACGGCCACCTCGAAAACGTCTGGGCCGAAACTGCGGAGACGCTCACCCCGTCGGACGCCCGCGACGCCTTCCGCGACGCGCCGACGCTCGACCTGCCGAGCGCCCCCGTCCCGCTCATCGAGGTGTTCGAGGACGACGACCGCCCGCAACCGCGACTCGACCGCACCCTCGGCGGCGGGATGCAGGTCGCCGTCGGCGGGGTGCAGGACACTCCCGCTGGAATCCAGTACAACTGCCTCGCCCACAACACCATCCGCGGGGCCGCCGGGGCGAGTCTGCTGAACGGAGAACTGCTCGTGCAGGAAGGCTGGGTGTAGGGGAGACGGAACTTCTTTCGGAGTTCAGGGAACCGAATAGCGGAGCAACACCCCGTCGTCGATTCGTTCGACGCTCTCCAGTTCGAGGTTCGGGAACGCCTCGCGGTCGACGAACCCGTCCCCGTCGGCGAGGGTTGGCGCGTCGCGCCCGCCGACGACCAGCGACCCGACGTAGAGGCGGAGTTCATCCACCAGTCCGTCGGCGAACAGCGAGAAGATGAGTTCACCGCCGCCTTCGACCATCACCCGCTCGACTCCCCGCGATTCGAGTTCGTCGAAGGCGGCTTCAAGCGAGACGCGGCCGGAACCCGCAACCACGACGTTCGCACCCGCCTCCCGGAGCGCGCCGACCCGGTCGTCCGGTGCGGACGCGGCGACGAAGACGAGGGTGTCCGCCCGGTCGTCGAGCACGCGAGCGTCGGGTGGCGTCCGCGCGCGCGAGTCCGCGACGACTCGGAGCGGATTCGGCCCCCCGTCGGCGGTGAGCGACGGGTCGTCCGCGAGCACCGTCCCGACGCCGACGACGATGGCATCGCTGTCGACCCGGAGGTCGTCCACCCGGTCGAAATCGTCCGGCCCGCTGATGGCGACCTGCTCGCGCCGCCGCGAGGAGAGTTTTCCGTCTGCGCTCGTCGCGGTGTTGACGACCACGTGCATGCGCCGAGGTAGGTTCCCTCCGCGAAAACCGCTTTCGGTGCTATCAGGAACTTTATGAACCCTCCACCAAACCGGACTGACGATGGATACCCGAAACGCCTATCGAGCGTTTTTCGCCGCCCTGCTCCTCCTCTGTTCGGTCACGGTGGGCTACGCGTACGCCACTTCCCCGGTTCGGGACGCGGTCGGCAAGTATCACGACCAATCGAACGTGCCCTTCGAGCAACGTGAGTCGGTCGCCCCGGCGAGCGGGGGCGTCACCGTCGTCGCGGGACACGGGATGAACGGAGAGAAGTCCGCACTCGTCGCGTTCGGGGCCGACGGTCGGGTGCGCTACCACGACGACACCTACACGGGCTACTTCGACGTCGACTCGGTTCCCTCCGAGTCGATGACCGTCGAGTACGTCGCGGAGAAACCCCTGACCGGCCCGCGAGCGAAAGCGTGCGACGCGAAATGTACCCTCTCGTTCGTGGAGCGAGTGAACCTCACGACGGGCGAGAAGACGCGGGTCTACTCGAAGGTCATCCCACAGGATAGGGGCGCGAACTGGCACGACGTGGACAGGATCGACGACGACCGCCTCCTCGTCGGCGACATCTATCAGGATCAGGTGTACGTCGTCAACACGACCACCGACATCACGACGTGGCGCTGGGACGCGCAGGACGACTTCCCCATCACCGAGGGCGGTCCGTACCCCGTCGATTGGGTGCATCTAAACGACGTGGAGCGCCTGCCGGACGGTCGCTACATGGTCAGCCTCCGCAATCAGGATCAGGTCGTCTTCCTGAACGAGAGCGGCCCGATGGAGTCGTGGACGCTCGGCGCGGAGGACAACTACAGCGTGCTGTACGAACAGCACAATCCTGATTACATCCCGCGCGAGCACGGCGGTCCGGCGGTGGTCGTCGCCGACTCGCTGAACGACCGCGTGGTCGAATATCAGCGCGAGAACGGCGAGTGGCAACAGACGTGGGTGTGGAACGACTCGGAGACTATCTGGACGCGGGACGCAGACCGCCTGCCGAACGGACACACGCTCGTCGCTGACACCAACGGAAACCGCGTGGTGGAAGTGAATCGATTCGGTGAGGTTATCTGGACTGTGCCGTTCTACTCGCCCTACGAGGTCGAACGTTTGGGTACCGGTGACGAGAGCGCGCGCGGGCCGAGCACAGAGCGTGTGGGAATCGAATCGTCCACGGCGAGCATCGACGAGCGCGGCGCGTACGAACGACTGGCGCACGCGCTGTTCTCCAAGAAGACCGTGAGTAGCCTCTGGTTCGTCCTCCCGATGTGGGCCGGACTCGGCGAATTGCTCGCGGCGGTCGTCGCCCTGCTGACGGCGCTCGTCTGGGCCGGATTCGAACTCCGTAACGTGAACATCAGCATCGAGACGCGGATTCCGATTCGGGTCTCCCGGGAAACGAGCGACGACGAACACTTTTAATCTATCCCGACCCAACTTCGGGTGATGAACGTAGACGACCATGCCGAGGCGCTTGCCTCCGACCTCGGCGTCGAAAAAGAGGAGGTCAAAGCCGACCTGCAGAACCTCATCGAGTACAGCGTTCCGGTCGACGAAGCCAAACAGAGCCTCCGCCGGAAATACGGCGGCGGGAGCGGAGGGAGCGCCGAACCATCGACCGTCGAGATAGACGACGTGACGACCGAGATGGGCAACGTCACCGTCACCGCGAAGGTTCTCACGGTCGGTAAACGCTCGATTCGCTATCAGGGGAACGAACAGGTCATCTTCGAAGGTGAACTCGCCGACGGGACGGGGAAGATATCGTACACTGCATGGAACGATTTCAGCCTCGTCCCGGGACAGGTAATCACCGCGGGCAACGCGAACGTCCGCGAGTGGGAAGGCAACCCCGAACTCAACCTCGGCGAGAGCACCAACGTCGCCCGCGAGGAGACGGACATCGACGTCCCGTACGACGTCGGCGGCGATTCGACGCTCGCCGAGGTCGAACCCGGTGACAGGGGCGTCGCGCTCGAACTGACCGTGCTTGAAGTCGAGGAGAAGGTCATCGACGGACGGGACGGCGAGACGACCATCAAAAGCGGTGTCGTCGCCGACGAGTCGGCCCGACTTCCGTTCACCGACTGGGAAGCGCGCGCCGGACTGGAAGAAGGCGCGACCATCCGCGCCGAGAGCGTCTACGTCCGCGAGTTCCGCGGCGTCCCCTCCATCAACTTCTCGGAGTTCACGACGGTCGAACCCCTCTCCCGAGAGGTGGACGTGCGCGACACGGCGACCCAGATGTCGGTTCGAGAGGCCGTCGAGACGGGCGGCGCGTTCGACGTGGAGGTGTTCGGTAACGTCGTGGCAGTTCGTGACGGATCGGGCCTCATCCAGCGCTGTCCCGAATGCGGGCGCGTCATCCAGAAGGGTCAGTGTCGAAGCCACGGACAGGTCGACGGGCAGGACGACCTGCGCGTGAAAGCTATCGTGGACGACGGAAGCGGCACCGTCACCGCCATTCTGGACGACGAACTCACGGCCGAGGTGTACGGCGGCGGCCTCGAAAAGGCCCGTCAGCAAGCTCGCGACGCGATGGATCAGGAAGTCGTCGCGGACACCATCCGCGACACCCTCGTCGGACGCGAGTTCCGCGTCCGCGGGAACCTTTCGGTGGACGACTACGGCGCGAACCTCGAAGCGAGCGAGTTCGACGAAACTGACGACGACCCGATGGAGCGTGCGAAAACTCTCCTCTCGGAGGTGGACGCATGAGTTCCCAAGGCGGTGCGGGCCGCCGCGAAGTCGCGTGGCGCATCTTCGCCGCCGAGTACGACGACGCGAACCTCGAACACTCGGATAGCGACGAAGAGCGCGCGCCGAACTACGTCGTCACGCCGACCGGGGCGCGAATCAACCGCCTGTTCGTCGTCGGCGTGCTGACCGAAATCGAACAGGTCGGCGACGAGGTGCTCCGCGCCAGAATCGTCGACCCGACCGGCGGATTCGTCGTCTACGCCGGGCAGTACCAGCCTGACGCGCTGGCGTTCCTCGAACGCGCCGACCCACCGATGTTCGTCGCCGTGACGGGCAAGGCGCGAACCTTCCAGCCGGAGGACTCGGACGCGGTGTACACGTCGATTCGCCCCGAGAGCATCAACACCGTGGACACGGAGACCCGCGACCGCTGGACCGTGCAGACGGCAGAACAGACCCTCGAGCGCGTCCGAACGTTTGCGCAGGCGCTCGACTCCGGCGAGCGCGAGGAGAGTCTCCGGCGGACGCTCGAAGCGAACGACGTGGACACCGGACTCGCGTCCGGCATCCCCCTCGCACTCGACCACTACCACACGACGACGCCGTATCTCGCGGAAGTCAGAGACGTGGCCCTCGACGCGGCCCGCGTCGTCGCGGGCGAGCAGGACGAAGTCGGAACGCTCGACGCGAAACCGGACGAACCGGGCGACGCGACCGTCGACTTCGACGTGTCGCTCGAAACCGCCGGGATAGCGCCCGAATCGGATATCGAGCCGGAAGTAGCGTCGGAAGTCGAAGCGGGCGGAGAGACCGAACCGGCGTTCGGTTCGGAATCAGAGCCGGAGCCGGCAACCGAAGCCGGAGCGAGCTCGGAGGCGGCGGAATCGGAACCGACGCTCGAATCAGAGTCGGAAGCGACAGCAGAATCCGCGTCCGAAATCGAAACCCAATCCGAAGCCGCGCCCGACTCCGGGCCGGAGGCGACGACGCCTCCGGCGGAGGCCCGCGAACCCGAACTGGGTGGCGAACCCGACGACACCGACACCGCGGCCGAGGAGTCGGATGCGGGCGACGAACTGGGCGACTTCGACGTCGGGGAATCCGGAGAGCCCGGAGACGAGCTAGGAGATTTCGACGCCGAATCGCCGGACGAGAGCGGTGGCAGCGAGATGTACGAGTTCGAAGAAGGGGAGCGCGAGCGAATCGAAGAGGAGTATGGCACCGAGTTCTCGACCGGAGGTGAAGTCGGCGAACCCGGCGAGTCGGGCATCGAAACGCCGGAGCCGGGGTCGGAATCCGAAGTCGAACCGGAGACGGAGGTCACGTCGGAGCCGGAGCCGACTCTCGAACCGCAATCCGAAACGGGCACCGAATCAGAACCTGACACTGGTGCCGAACCAGAGCCGGAGCCGACCGTCGAGGCCGAACCGGAAGCCGAAGACGAAGGGGCAGGCAAAGAAGCCCCCGAGAATCTCGAAAACACCGTGATGGAGAAGATGCAGGAGCTGAACGGCGGCGACGGCGTTGAGCGCGAGCGCCTGCTAGCCGCGATGGTCGACGCGTACGACGTGACGCCCGCGGACGTCAAGGACGCCCTGCAAGACGCGCTGATGGCCGGGCGGTGTTACGAGTCCGGCGAGGACACCCTGAAGCCCATCTGATGGCGCTGGTCGAACCGATTCTCGGCGGACCGGCCGCGACCGCCGACCTCGGAGACGAGCGCGCGCTGGTGGTGGCGGACTATCACGCCGGAATCGAGGACGCGCTGCGCTACGAGCAGGGCATCAACCTCAACAGTCGGGCGGAAGAGCGCCGCGAGCGGATGTGCTCCCTACTCGACCGCACCGACCCCGACCGGGTCGTCTTCCTCGGCGACCTGATGCACTCCATCGCCGGGCCGGGCGGCGCGGAACGCGGCGAGATCGAAGTCCTGCTCGAAGCCATCGACGTTCCGACGACGCTGGTGAAGGGAAACCACGACGGCGACATCGAATCGTGGGTCGAGTGCGACGTGACGCCGGGGGACGGAATCCGACTCGGTGACGTCGGCTTCGTCCACGGGCACACGTGGCCCGCCCGCGACGTGCTCTCGGGAGACGCCGTCTGCGTCGGCCACGAACACCCCTGCGTGCGACTGGAGGACACGGTGGGCGGAAGTCGAGTGGAGCGCGTCTGGTTGCGCGGCGGACTGAATCCGGAACCCTTCGAGGAGCGCGAGGAAGAGGAGTTGGACATCGACGGCGAACTGATCGTCTTTCCCGCGTTCAACGATTTGACGGGTGGCACGTGGGTGAACGTCGAAGGGCAGGGCTTTCTCGCGCCGTTTCTACCTGAGGGGTTGGCCGAGGGTGAGGCGTATCTACTGGACGGCGCGCGATTGGGGCGGTACGATACGATTTAAGTCGATTTCGGGGCGTTCTCTCGCGTACAGTCCGCGACTCTACTCGTGTAGCGTCAGCGTCCCAGAAATTCCGTGTTTGAGTAGGCTTTCGGGACATCGTCACTGCGGTAGTGACTGCAAGAGAGCGACCGAGGACTTTCGAAGACTGTATCTCGGAATCGAACCCACCGAAGTGAGTCCAAAATCGCCGACGAAACGCGATAGGCAACGGACTTAATTCGCTCGAACCCCTATCCGAAAATCACGATGCAGGATAGGCAGGCCGCGGGTTCTGCGGCCTTCGCGCGACTCGGCTCCGAGGTTCGGTCGGCGCTCTCGGAACGGGGCTTTTCGACGCCCACCGAACCGCAGAAGCGGGCGATTCCGCCACTCGCGGAGGGCGATCACGGCCTCGTCATCGCGCCGACCGGAACTGGCAAGACCGAGACGGCGATGCTCCCCGTGTTCAATGCCATAGCGCGGGCGGAACCGCAGTTCGGCATCTCCGCGCTCTACATCACGCCGCTTCGGGCGTTGAACCGCGACATGCGACAGCGATTGGAGTGGTGGGGGCAGACGCTCGACCTGCGAATCGACGTGCGTCACGGTGACACCACGGATTACCAGCGCCAGAAGCAGGCGAACGACCCGCCGGACGTGCTGGTGACGACCCCCGAGACGCTACAGGCGATGCTCACCGGGTCGAAATTGCGGACGGCGCTTTCGGACGTGCGCCACGTCGTCGTCGACGAGGTGCACGAACTCGCCAGCGCGAAACGGGGAGCGCAGTTGACCATCGGACTGGAGCGCCTGAACGAACTCGCGGGCGACTTCCAGCGAATCGGGCTGTCAGCGACGGTCGGCGACCCTGCGGAGGTCGGGAAGTTCCTCACCGGAGACCGAGGCTGCGAGATAATCGAGGTGGACGTGGGAAGCAAGGTCGACTTCCGGGTTCACGAACCCGAGACTCGAGACGAGGACGAACGACTGGCGAGGAAGCTGATGACGAACCCCGACATCGCCAGCCACGTCAGGGCGATTCAGGACATCGTAGACGACCACGACTCGACGCTCGTCTTCGTCAACACGCGCCAGACCGCCGAGGCGCTGGGGGCGCGCTTCCTCGAACTCGATGCGAACATCGGCGTCCACCACGGAAGCCTCTCGAAGGAGGCCCGAATCGACGTGGAAGACCGGTTCAAGGCGGGCGAACTCGACGCCCTGCTCTGTACCTCTTCGATGGAACTCGGCATCGACGTGGGGCGAATCGATCACGTCGTGCAGTACCAGAGTCCGCGGGAGGTCGCGCGCCTGCTCCAGCGCGTGGGACGTGCGGGCCACCGGATGGACGAGGTGTCGGAAGGAACCATCGTCACGGCCAACCCGGACGACGCGCTCGAAGCGATGGCCATCGCCCGGCGCGCGACCGAGGGCGACGTGGAGCCCGCGGCCATCCACCACGGGAGCCTCGACACGGTGGCGAACCAGATCGTCGGTCTCGTGATGGACTTCGGCGAAATCGACGCTCGCCGAGCCTACGACATCGTCACTCGCGCCTATCCCTTCCGCGACCTCGAAGAAGACGAGTTCAAAGAGGTCGTTCGGGAACTGAAGGGGAATCGGTTGGTGTGGCTGGACGAGGAGAGAGACCGAATTGAGAAATCGGGCAAGACGTGGCAGTACTTCTACGCCAACCTCTCGATGATTCCCGACGAGGAGACCTATAGCGTCTACGACGTGGCGAGCGGGTCGCAGGTCGGGACGCTGGACGAGCGGTTCGTCGTCAACTTCGCGGAACCCGGCGAGGTGTTCATCCAGCGCGGCGAGATGTGGCGCATCGCCGAGATCGACGACGAGGAGAGTCGCGTAAATGTCTCGCCCATCGAAGACCCCGGCGGCGAGGTTCCGTCGTGGGTCGGCGAGGAGATTCCGGTTCCGTTCGAGGTGGCACAGGAGGTCGGCGAGATGCGCGCCGTCGCCGGACCGCAGTTCGAGCGCGGCGCGCCCCGAGAAGGCGTGGGCCGCGAGTTCACGAACCGCTATCCGACCGACCAGTACACCGCCGAATCGGCGCTCGAACAGGTTGATCGACAGGCCGAAACCGAGACGCCGATCCCGACGAGCGACCGAATCGTCGTGGAGTTCGCCCCCCGAAAGGTAGTCGTCAACGCCTGCTTCGGCCACAAGGTGAACGAGACGCTCGGGCGCGTGCTCTCGTCGCTCGTCGGCCAGCGCACGGGGTCGTCGGTCGGGATGGAGATCGACCCCTACCGAATCGAGTTGGACGTGCCGCCGAAGGTCGACGGCCGGGAGGTCGTCGAAGTGCTGGAGACGACCGACCCCGACCACGTCGGTCCGCTCATCGAACTCTCGCTCAAACGCTCCGACACCCTCAAGTTCACCCTCGCGCAGGTGGCCGCGAAGTTCGGCGCACTCAATCGCTGGGAGGGACGGAATCCGGTATCGATGGGTCGCCTACTGGGTGCACTGGAGGACACCCCGATGTACGACGAAGCGGTGCGGGAGGTGTTCCACGACGACCTCGAAGTCGAGCGTGCGGGCGACGTGCTCCGCCGGATTCGAGCGGGCGACGTCGAAGTCGTCTCGACCGGCGGGCGAACCCCGGTCGGGAGCGGCGGCCGCTCCTCGGGGCGGGAACTACTCGCGCCCGAGAACGCCGACGCCAGCGTCATCGAGACAGTCAGGGAGCGGATCCGAAACGACCGAACCATCCTGCTCTGTCTGCACTGTCAAGACTGGAAGCGGAAGACGAAGGTGAAACGCGTCGCGGATCGACCCGAATGCCCGGAGTGCGGTTCGACGCGGATCGCCGCCCTCAACCCGTGGGCCGACGAGGTGGTGAAAGCCGTCAGGGCGAACGAGAAGGACGACGAACAGGAGAAGATGACCGAGCGCGCCTACAAGGCCGCGAATCTCGTGCAGAGCCACGGGAAGCAAGCGGTCGTCGCGCTGGCGGCCCGCGGCGTCGGCCCGCAGAACGCCGCCCGGATCATCGCTAAACTGCGCGAGGACGAGGACGACTTCTACCGCGACATCCTCGCCCGAGAGCGGGAGTACGCCCGGACGCAGGCGTTCTGGGATTAATCGCGCTCTCCGAAGCGGCCTCCACCGCGGTCGCTCGCCCAACGAACGGCTCTCCAGCAGAGCCAGACCCCGACGAGGACGAGGGCGGTTTCCGCACCGAGAAGTTCGGAACTGCCGGGGCCGACGAGGGGATGCATGGCCAAACTTCATTTCTCACCGCTATCAACTTTCTCGGTGCGATTCGGAAGACCGCTCGGCCGACGCTCCGACCACCGACCAGCCGACGGTTTCACACCGACCAACCGCCGGAACTGAACAGACCGACTTTCGACCGCCCTGATGGACTGAAAGGGCGAGTACGTTTCGACGGACGACCGCTCGAACAGTTAGTTCGAGATATCGCAGCGGTCGAAGGAGGCGAACTTCGATTCGAATCCATTAAGTGCGAAAATTTATTCCGCCGCACTCGAACTGCCGAAACGCGACCGTTCGCCGTCGAAGCACTTAGAGGAGATCGATTTCGGCAGATACCTCCGTCGACGATAGAATCGTTCGCCGGTGCAACGCCCAAGCGCCCGAAGGCGGTTATCGAGGGTCTCGTCCGTGGATTCTGCGACCACACGTACTACGACGTTCCGCGCTATCTCGCCGGATCAGTGGAGGACAACGTCCTTTTCGGAACCGTAGACTTGCGGAAATATTTCAAAACTCCGACCGAGTACGATGCAATAGAGTCGGGCGAAACGGCCGGGATGTTCTGCTACGAATTCACGTGGCGGTCTAGCGAAGCGCTCCACGCGGTTCCCGCACATCAGCAGAGAACGCCAGTGATGGGTGCAATGGTCTACGACGAACGTCACAAACACGTTTACATAGGAATTGCGAGCCCATTCAGAGACGAAGACGAGTTGGTCGTCCCGATGACGTTCGTCGACTACACCCACACCACGCTGTACGACGACTTGCATCTCCGCTGGTTGCTCGGTGAGGGGCTGGCGGCCTACGACCGCCGCCACCGCGCGACCGACATCTACTGGCAACCGTGACGAACGCGGCATCTCGGCGCAAAAATCCTCTACGCGGGTGATTCGACTTCCTCGCTGACGAACGTCAGCGTCTCGCGCATGAACGCCGGGAGGTCGTCAGGCGCGCGCGAGCAGACGAGGTTGTCGTCGACGACGACTTCCTCGTCCACGAAGTTCGCCCCCGCGTTCTCGATGTCGACTTCGAGCGACCAGTAGCCGGTCGCGGCGCGTCCTTCCAGTACGTCGGCGCTGATGAGCAGTTGCACGCCGTGGCAGATGGACGCAATTGGTTTGTTCTCGGCGTCGAACTCGCGGACGAGGTCGGGGACGCCGGGAGCTTCGAGTCGGAGGTTCTCGGGTGCGCGACCGCCGGGCAGCACGAGCAGGTCGTACTCGCCGACCTCGGCGTCTTCGATGGCGAGGGTGGTGGCGTCGAACGACTGGCCGTGTTTGCTCTCGAACGACTCCCCGTTCGGTGCCGCGACGTCGACCTCGACGTCCCACTCCTGCAGTCGGTAGTACGGGTACGTGAACTCCACGTCCTCGACTCCGTCGCCAGTTACAATGAGCGTGCGCATAGCAACAATACTAGTCCGGTCGAGCGCCTAAATCTGATGGCTAACTACGTCGTCGGTCGAACGAACTCCCGAGCCACGTCGAAGTGGCGCTTCTCGATGACTATCTCGTCCGCCCGCTCGTTCGCTTCCTCCGCACCCCACTCGTCGGCGGCCTCGCGGATGGCTCGCATCGAGGCGTTCCGAACGAGGGCTTCGAGATCCGCGCCCGTGTAGCCGTCGAGTTCCTCGGCAAGGGCGTCCAAATCCACGTCGTCCGTGAGGGGTTTGTCGTCCGCGTGGACGGACAGGATTTTGCGTCGCCCGGCCTCGTCAGGTGCGGAAATCTCGACGTGGGATTCGAGCCTACCGGGACGCAAAAGCGCGGGGTCGATGGCCTCGCGGCGGTTGGTCGCCGCGAGGACGACGAGGTTCGGGTTCTCGGTCAACCCGTCGAGTTCGGTCAGCAGTTGCGAGACGACGCGCTCGGTCACCTCGTGCGATTCGCCGCGTTGAGACGCGAGCGCGTCTATCTCGTCGAAGAACACGATAGCGGGAGAGGCCTGTCGGGCGCGTTCGAACACCTCACGAACCGACTTCTCGCTCTCGCCGACGTATCGGTCGAGGAGTTCCGGCCCGGCGACGTGGACGAAGTTCACGTCGCTCTCGCCCGCCAAGGCGCGGGCGAGGAGCGTCTTCCCCGTGCCCGGCGGTCCGTGGAGCAGGAGGCCGCTCGGCGGTTCCGTGTTCGTCGCTTCGAAGAGGTTGGCGTAGGAGAGCGGCCACTCGACGGCTTCGACGAGCGTCTGTTTCGCGTCCTCCAGTCCTCCTACGTCGTCGAACGATATTTCGGGCGCTTCGGCGACGAACTCGCGCATCGCGGAGGGTTCGACACTCGCCAGCGCGGTGTTGAAGTCCTCGCGGGTGACTTCGACCGAGAGGAGTGCTTCGTCGTCGGCCCCCGCATCCCGCGCCCTGCGGAGCGCGGCCATCGCCGCCTCGGTGACGAGCGCGTGGAGGTCGGCTCCGACGAACCCGTGCGTGGTCGCAGCGAGACGGTCGACGGCCACGTCGTCGGCGAGTGGCATCCCGCGGGTGTGGACTTCGAGAATTTCGCGTCGTCCGCCTTCGTCCGGAGCGCCGATCTCGATCTCGCGGTCGAATCGCCCGCCGCGGCGGAGCGCCGGGTCGATGGCGTCCACGCGGTTCGTCGCCCCGATGACGACGACTTCGCCGCGCGATTCGAGCCCGTCCATCAGTGAGAGCAGCTGAGCGACCAAGCGATTCTCCATGTCGCTCTCCTCGTCGCGCTTGCCTCCGAGGCTGTCCACCTCGTCGAAGAAGACGATGGCGGGCGCGTTCTCCTCGGCCTCGTTGAAGATCTCGCGCAGTCGTTCCTCGCTCTCGCCCTTGTACTTACTCATCACCTCCGGCCCGGAAACGGAGACAAAGTGGGCGTTCACCTCGTTTGCCACGGCCTTGGCGATGAGCGTCTTCCCGGTGCCCGGCGGTCCGTACATCAGGACGCCCTTCGGCGGGTCGATGCCGAGTCGGCGGAAAAGTTCGGGATTCGAGAGCGGAAGTTCGACCATCTCTCGAACCCGTCGAAGCTCCTCGTCCAACCCGCCGATATCCTCGTAGGTCGCGCCAGTCACCTCTGCCAGCGGCGCGTCGTCGTCACCCGACTGCGCTGGCATCACCGAGTCGAGGAGGTTCGACAGGGACACGTTCACGTCGGTCTCGCTCGTCACTCGGACGGTTCCGTCGGGGTCGGTCTTCGAGACGACGAACAGGCCCGCATCGCCGAGTCGCTCGATTCTGGCGCGCTCCCCAGTGCTCACGGGACGATCCAACAGTTCGCGCTTCGCGGCGGCTTCGAGGGTGTCCACGTCGTCCAGCGAGAAGTTCGCCTTCGGAACGACCGTCACCGATTCGGCGTCGGCGACGGAGATGGGTCGCACCGTCACCTCGTCGCCGATTCGAACGCCCGCGTTCGCCCGCGTTTCTGCGTCTATCTGAACGGTGTTCTCCCGGAGCGTGCTGGCGGCGGGCCACACCTTCACGACCGTCGTCTGCTCGCCGTCGAGGGCGACGGTGTCGCCGCTGAGAACGCCGAGTTGCTGGCGGGCCGCGTCCGCGATGCGGGCGATGCCGCGTCCGCCGTCGCGCTTTTCCGCGCCCCTGACGGTGAGCGTGACCGTCGGTTCTTTCGTCATGTCGCTTACTCGTCCCCCGACCGTCTTCAGGGTTTCCCGGGGCAACGCCTTTGTCCGATGCGGGCCACGTCTCAATTATGGTGGCACGAACAGAGCGCGACGACATGACTTGGTATCAGTGCGAACGGTGCGGACTGATGTTCGACGACCAAGGCGACGCGAAACGACACGAGGAGAACTGCGACGCAGAAGATCCCTCCTACATACAGTGACCGGCGATTCCTCGAATCGCCGGGCATGACTTATGCAACCACAGCGTTGAAACGAATGGCCGCCGTCCGGTCAGTATGGGATATCGCACGACTATCGGCTGGTCGCTTTTCACGTCCGGCGTCGTCACGTTGTTGCTGCACTGGCTCCCCTACCCGTCGATCTACTGGGGCATCGGACTACTCGTGGCCGGTTTGCTGGTGATGTCGCGGCGAATCCTGTAGCTCCAATCGCTCACCATCGATTCGGAAGGCGTCTCCCGGCGGGGGTCGGACTCTCGAAAAGTACCCTGCGAGTCGCTGACTCGGTCGCCGTGCTTTCCGTTCCTGGACGTTTTAGATTCACTCTAAACCGAGCATTTGTTCAATCTAATGGACATATTTTTAACCGCCCTCACTGCACGACAGAACGAATGGTCGACCACCGCATCGCGTTCCTCAAGGCGTCGTGGGTCAACGTCGCCACGAACGTTCTCAAAATCGCGGTGGAGGGCGGCCTCGGACTCGCCTTCGGAAGCCTCGCGCTCGTCGCCGACGCCGCCCACTCAGTGGCCGACTTGCTCGCCAGCGCGGTGGTGCTGGTCTGGGGTCGCCTCTCGTTCGAAGGGCCGGACACCGACCATCCGCACGGTCACGAGCGATTCGAACCGCTCACCGCCCTGTTCGTCGGCGGGACGCTCGTCCTGCTCGGTCTCAAACTGCTCTCCGACGCGTGGCGGACGATCCAGTCCGCGCCCGAACCCCACTACAGCATCTTCCTCGTGGTCGGCCTCGCGTTCGCCTTCGTCGACCGTCTCTTCTGTTACTGGTACACGAAGCGCGTCAACCGCGTCGTCAAATCGCCCGGCCTGACCGCCCTCGTCGCCGACAGCAAGAACGACCTCTACACCACGGCGGCGGCGGTGGTCGGCGTGGCGGGGATGGCCGGCGGAATCCCAGTCCTCGACCCGCTCGCGGGCGCGCTGGTCAGCCTGCTCGTCATCCACCAGGGCGTCGAAGTCTCGCGCGAGAACGTCGATTACCTCGTCGACACCGCCGCACCGGAACGCGTCCGCGAGGAGATTCGGGACGAGATCCTCGCGCACGACGACGTTCACGGCGTCCACGATTTCACCGCCTACCACGCGGGAACCGTGTTGGAAGTCGAGTTCCACGCCGAGGTCGACGCAGAGCACAGTTTCGTCGAAGCCCACGACATCGAGACGGAACTCCGGAACGCGCTCATCTCGCGTGCGGACGTCGGAGACGTTCACGTCCACCTCGACCCGGCGGGACTGGGCGAGTGGAAAGACGCCGACGAAGAACGACCGTCGCCGACCGGGAACTGAGTTCGTCAGAGGAGCGTCGCTATGGCGATGATTCCGAAAACGATGAGTCCGACTCCGTAGAAGACCGACGCCGCATCGGCGTGGTCGCGGTCGCGAGCGGCGAACACGTCGTTCGACCCCGACGAGGCGAGGGCGCTCGCCGCACCTGCGGCGTCACCGCCGGTCGTCGGACCCGCGTTGTCCCCCATGACCGCCGCACGACCGAGCAGGAGTAGCCCGGTTGCGACGGCTCCCAATAGCGCGTATCCGCGGGCGGACGACGGGAATTAGAAAACTATTATCGTCCGTTGTCGGTACCTTCCCGACACGAATGTCCCCGGAACGAACGGAAACCTATCTCGTCGCCATCGTCACCCTCCTCGCGGTCATCGCCTCCCTGCTCGCCGGCGTCGTCACCTCCCTCGGGACGCCGGCGATGGCAACCGCGGCTCTCGTCTTCGTACTCTTCGCGGTCGTCGGAGTCGTCGCGTACGACATGAACCGACGTTCAGCCTAGCCCGGCTCGTTCGCGGTGCTCCTGCACCAACTCCTCCGCGTGCTCCCGCGATTGACACGCTTCCCAGCGCACCTGCTCTGCGTTGCCGTACGCGAGCGCGGTCTTCAGTTCGTCGCACAGGACGCCGGAGTCGATCTCCAGCACCTCGCCGTCGGAACCGAGTTCGTACAGCCCCCAGCGCTCCGGCGCGCGTCCGACCGTCCCTCTGTCGAGCGACCGCCAGCGTTTCGAGAGGGGCATCAGTCGTCCGCGTCGCTTTCGCCGTTCTCGTCGGAGCCTTCGTTCACGAACTCGAACGAGCGTTCGCCCAGTTCGTCCTCCTCGAAGACGAACACCCGACCGCGGGCGATCTCGGGGTCGGCGTCCACCTCGACGGCGTACCCCTCCGAGCGCACCATCACGCCGGGGAACAGCTCTTCTTCCTCGCCGGGTTCGACGATGACCCGCCCGACGCCGCTCGATTCGAGGATCTCGTCGTGGGTCTTGCGGTCGTTGACGTACGTCATCACGCCCTCCGTCTCGGTCGGGTCGGTGACGAGCACTTGTACGAGCTTGCCGGGTTGGGTTCGGAGGGTATCCTGCACTTTCTTCGGAATCCCGTTGTAGAACACCTCTCTCCCGTCGGTGTACTCGACGACGATACCGTCCTCGGTGAGTTCGACGCCGAGCGTGTCCGGGGACACGTCGTTACGAACGCTCATATCAAACGATTGGCCGGGACGGGGGAAAAAGACCGCGCTCCGGGGTGACGTCCTGAATCCTCCGAGCGAAGGATTCGCTTCCGAAATATCGGGGAGCTCGCCGACAGGCAAAGGACTTACCTGTCCGTTGCTGGTACGTGCTGCCGATGGAACCCCCGATAGTCGCGGGTCGGCTCGTCGCGGGACTTCTGTTGATACTGACGAACGGCTACTTCGTCGCCATCGAGTTCGCCCTCACCCGGGTTCGCCAGTACTCGGAATCGGAGTTCGACGCACCCGGCCTGCGGCGGGCGTGGGAGATGACCGACGACCTCGAAATCTATCTCACGAGCTGCCAGGTCGGCATCACCGCCTCTAGTATCGCGGTCGGTATCGTCGCGGAACCGGCGCTGGCGGCCATCTTCGAACCGATTTTTGCTAACACCGGACTCGCCTCCGTCGGAGCGGGGGCGTTTTTAGGTTTTCTCATCATCAATCTCCTCCACTTGACGCACGGCGAACAGACGCCGACGTATCTCGGCGTCGAACGCACGAAGTTCGTCTGCCGATACGGTGCGACGCCGCTGTACTGGTTCCACCGGGCTATCGCCCCGATAATCACGTTCGGAGATGGGATAGCGAAGTGGACACTGAGACTGTTCGGCGTCGAAATCACCGGCGCGTGGAAGGACGCCGAAACCGACGCCATCGAATCGCGCGCCGATCTCCGGAACGAACTGGACTCGGTTCTCGAACGGGGTGACCTCCCCGAGGAACGACACGAAGAAGTGATGAACGCGCTACAAATCGGTGAAACGCCGATTCGGGACATCATGATTCCGCGCGAGGACATCGTGACCGTTTCGACGGAAGGCGCGCTCGATGAGAACCTAGAGCGTGTGCGAAACAACCCCCACACCCGCTTCCCGCTCGTCGGGGAGTCGTTGGCCGACTACCAGGGCAACGTGTACATGCCAGCACTGTACCGCGAACACGACGCGCTCGAATCGGGGGAGGTGACGCTCGAAGAAGTCGCCCACCCCCCGATGACCATCGCCGCGAACACCACCATCAGCGACGCGCTCGACCTGTTACAGGTCGAAAACCAGGAACTCGCGTTGGTGATGGAGGACGGCGAGGTCGTCGGTCTCGTCACTGCGACGGACGCGCTCGAAGAGGTCATCGGTGACCTCCGCGACCCGACCGACGAGCGCGCCGAATCGACCGCATCGACCTGACCGGACACGATTGCGACGACCGCCATCCTGAAGGCGGCCCCCTGCGAACGGAGAGCATGCACGGACGCGCAAAAGCGCCCGCCGCCGGGACGGTGCTCAACGCGCTCGCCACGGGCACCGGATCGGCGTTCGCCATCGACGCCGCCACCACCGCCGACGTGGAACTCGACGACTCCGGCGAGGTTCGGGGCGAGGTCGCGAACGCACCGGACGCCGACACCCGACTCGTGGAGCGATGCGCGGAACTCGTCCTCGAAACGCGGGACGCCGACTACGGCGCGACTGTTCGTACCGAGAGCGACGTGCCGATGGCCTCCGGTCTGAAGAGTTCGAGCGCCGCCGCGAACGCCACGGTGGTTGCGACCCTCGCCGCGCTCGGCGTCGAGATGCCCCGAAAGGACGCCTGCCGCCTCGGCGTGCGGGCGGCCCGCGACGTGGGCGTCACGGTCACGGGAGCCTTCGACGACGCCAGCGCGAGCATGCTCGGCGGCGTGACCGTCACCGACAACGAGCGGGACGAACTGCTCACCCGCGAGGAGGTCGAGTGGGACGTGCTGGTCTGGACGCCGCCGGAGCGAGCCTTCTCGGCGGACGCGGACGCGTCGCGCTGTCGCCGGGTCGCGCCGATGGCCGACCTTGTCGCCGACCTCGCGCTCGACGGGGAGTACGGGCGGGCGATGACCGTCAACGGATTCGCATTCTGCGGCGCGCTCGGATTTCCGACCGACCCCTTGCTCGACGCCCTGCCGGACGTTCGGGGCGTCTCGCTCTCCGGAACCGGCCCGAGTTTCGTCGCGGTCGGCGGGCGGGAGGTTTTAGAGGACGTGCAAGAAAGGTGGGGGACACGGGAGGGAACGACGTGGCTAACGACGACGCAGACAGACGGAACCCGAACGATATGACGCTCGCAGAGCTACGCGAAGAGATAGAATCCATCGACCGCGAGATAGTCGAACTCATCGCCCGCCGAACCTACGTCGCCGAGACGGTGGCGCAGGTGAAAGCGGCCGAGGACATCCCGACGACCGACGAATCGCAGGAACAGCGCGTGATGGACAGGGCGGGGGAGAACGCCGAGCAGTTCGACGTGGATTCGAATCTAGTGAAGGCCATCTTCCGGTTGTTGATAGAACTGAACAAGGTGGAGCAACGGGAAAGCAGGTAGCCGAATCTGGACGTTTCAGCCCTCTATTGGCGGTCGGCCAGTCAGATCTTCTTCCGGCAGTTGCGCTTTCCGTTGTTGCTAGCTGAGCGAAACAAAATACTATCAAGAGAGTAATCACTGAGCATACAACTAGCAGTTCCATGAACCTACTTGCAGTACGATGGATTTCCACTTCAGCAACACGAATCCCACTGAGATTACGAGAAATCCGACGAAGGAGAGTAGTTCGAGCGGCTCACCGAGGACCAGCCACCCCGAGCTCGTCGGCGAGGTCACTGGCCGTCGCCGATTTCGGATGTGCGTAGTACCCAGATTCACGAGCCAGTTGGAACACTTCCCGCTGGCGAGGGGACAACCGCGATAGCGGAAGCTCACCCAATTCAGGGCGGGCGTTCACTTCCGAAATCCCGACGAGTTCGATCTTTGCGGCCTCCAGATTACGAACCTCGTCTAGGGCCGTCTCGATGGCGTGTCGGTCGTTGTGGGTTAAAAGCGGCCAGTGTTCGACTCCCTCTCGAATATCCACCGGTGCGCCGTAGACGAACCCTCTAGCTGTGAACGCGTCGCTCACCTGCTGGGTAGGGTCGTGTTCGACCAGCAGCTCGCGGCTAGCGTTTCCGGGGACGACTGGAGTAGCGTATTCACGCCCGTATGTCATCTCAGACACCGAGAACGGGTGGCCAGACGCACGCGCGACTTCGACCGCCTCATCGAGTTCGGCGCTTTTGTCCCCGAAGAGAGTTACGTGGCTGTTGGCTCGTCGGTCAGCAGTGTGGTATACACCGCGTCCGAGGATTCCGACCTCGACCTCGGAGGAGAGCTCGATGAGCCAACACTCGGGATGGCGGACGGCCAGGTCTACCCGGAGCGCTGCGCCCTGACTTCGAGCGTCACTTGACGGTGATTCGCTCATCTTGGTACTCTCGGGCGTAGTTGACGAAGTTCTGGAGGATTCGGAGACCGAGTTCCCCGCTCTTCTCGGGGTGGAACTGGGTCCCCATCACATTCCCTGCTTCGTTCGCTACGATGGCGGCGAAGTCGAATCCGTAGTCACAGGACGCTATCGTGTGGTAGGCCACTCTCGATTCGTACGAGTGGACGAAGTACGCATAGTCCCCGTCTTCGATACCGTCAACGAGTTGGTGGTCCCGCTCGACCGTGAGTTCGTTCCAACCCATATGCGGTACCTTCACCTCGTGGTTGGGAAGTCGTTCGACACGACCCGGAATCAGATCGAGGCCGTCGATGGTTTCGCCGTCGGGTGCACCCTCCGTACTCTCGGTGAACATGAGTTGGAGCCCGACGCAGATGCCGAGAATGGGCGTCTCCTCGGCAGCCTTGACGAGAACGTCGTGGAAGGGTTCGGAGTTGCGAACGCACTCGCCGAACGCGCCAACGCCAAGGAGAACGAGCGCTTCGGCGGCAGCGATCTCTTCGGGATCGTCGGACATCGTCACCGTCGCGTCAGCTCGTTCGAGCCCGCGCTGAAGACTATGGAGGTTGCCGACCCCGTAATCGATAATGGGGACTTCCATATTCGGATTTCGTAACCTCTGGTTATATGGCTTCACATACGTCGAAGGGAATAGGCACGGTCCACTTCGTTAACTCCCACTACCCCATTTATATACTCGCTCGAGTGAGGGGCTGAAAAGCCCTAAAACAGGACTTTCATGACTGATTAAACTGTATTTTTCGGACCAATCCGTTACGGATTTCACCTATCTGAACAAGGTGGAGCAGCGAGAAAGCAGGTGGCGAACACCGCAGTTAGAGACGATATACCACCGATTGAATCTAACGTCCCTTCGATGGTCGGCCGGGAGCGAGTGGAATCCGGCCTCGGCGAAGCGGGCTACTCGAATTTCGAGTTCGAAACCGGAGAAGCCGCCGTGCCGAGTCTTTCCGGGTCGTGGCTCGTGAGGAAAATCGAACGAAAAGAGATCGAAGCGAGCCAACCTTCCGCATCCGTGGAAGTTCCTCGATTCAGTTCCGTCCTTCTCCGCGGCCCTGACGCTTCAACCGGCCGACCTGGTCTCCGTCCGGGTAACGACAGCACGAATCGAATCGCGGACGGGAAACTACTGAAGCCGCTTTTCCATGACGATTTCGTCGTACCGGCGATTCTCCAGCGGATACTCGCCCGTCTTCTCGTATCCGCGACGCCGATAAAACCCGGGAAGATATGGATGCTTTTCGGGCGTCGTAAGCCAGACGGTAGTGTGGCTGCGATTCCGAACTGCTTCCTCCGCGTGATCCATCAACCGACCACCGATACCTTTCCCTTTCTGACTCTCGTGAACGCCGAGTCGGCTGAGCTTTACGCGAGCAGAATCCGTCGCTTCGAGTCGAACGCCGCCGACCACTTCGTCATCGATTTCGGCGACGTAGACCTGGCGCTTCCAAATCCAGTCCGCGACCTCACTTCTCGTCACGGATTCCGCTTTGGCGGGAAATCCGAGTCGACGGTTCTCCCGATACGCGCTTCGATACACCTGCGTGAGCTTTTCGGCGTCGGTGACGGTAGCGCGCCGAATTTGCGGTTCGGTCATTCAGTTCGTACCACGGAGCGTACAATCGATTTTCATGTCAGCTCGGGGGTCGTCGCATCCCTGCGCGAACGGTATCCGCTGACTGTTCGAACTACCGGAGGTGTTCAGTATTCCCAGAGTCGCTCGATACGCGAGTCGATCTCCGGATGTTCGTCCCGCAGAATCTCGACGTCCGTTTCACCGTCGACGTTGATGACGTGGACGTCCCCACGCCGCCCGGAGTAAACGTCCTGAAAGTCGTACACGACGCCGATAACGTCGACTTCGCGGGGAATCTCGTCGCTCTCCACGAGAAACTCGACCTGCCTATCGACGTTGTACTCCACGAGACGATTCACGGCCTCCGTTCGGCTCGCGTCCGAGGGGAGCGATTCGACGCCCGCTTCGAGGTGCGGCTTCAACAATTCGAGACAGTGGGCGATGCCCGCGGGCTCGGAAATCCCGCCCGTCAGGTCGTCGTACGTCGCCGTAACGGCTCCGCACCCCGTGTGGCCGACGACGACGACGGTTTCGGTTCCCGTGTGCTCGACCGGATAGAGGACGTCGCCCGAGACCACGTCGCCGGATTCGGTTCGCTGGACGACGCGGTTTCCGATGTTGCCACACGTGAAGATTCGCCCGGGTACGTCGTTCCCCCAGATGCGGTCTTGCAGGACGCGAGAGTCCGAGCAACAGACGGTAACCGCGTCCGGCCGTTGGGCGTCTTGCACCTCGTCAAATCGGGACTGAAACTCGCTCGCGTGTTCCGAATTGTTCCGTAACAGTTCGATGAACGTCGCATGCATAGTTGTGCAGAAACGCTCCGTCAAATATAGTCATCGGTTCTACCGCGAGTACGGAATCCGATCGACGGTTCGGCTGCCATCGACACCGCCTCGACGGACTCGGTGCGTGAACAGCGAGAGCTATGACGATGTCTTGTCGATCACTCTCCGATCGTGAACGTGAAACCCCAATCGAACTCCCGCCACGTTTCCTTTTCTCCGAACGCGGAAATGACCGACCTCGAGAGAAACGACTCTTCGAAGAAGTAGTCTCTTGCGGGAAGGCAGTCCTCGGTTTCGGTGTCCGCGCCGAACCAGACGGTGTTCGTCGCCTCCGCGATATCCCGCTCCGGATAGTGCAGTACCGCGTAGTCGGTTCGGATACACTCGCCCGCATCGAGCGACCGCCATCGCAGAACGTCGGGGCGAACGAGGCGGACGAGATTCGTCCGCCAGCATCCTCCGACCGGACGGTCGGGAACGATCCGTTCGTCGGTTCCGAAGACGTGCTTTTGAAGCTCCCGCTCGCTCGGAACGAGAACGAGCGGACTATCGCCTCGACTCCAGACGTTGGAGAACGGTCGAATCGAGCCGAACCCGACGGTTTGCTCGGTCGAGGACTGGTTCTCGAACACCGCGCGAACCCGAGCCGGAGCGTCGGGCGATAACCCGCGAAGCTTCTCGACTCCGAGCCGGAACGGTGCGTCCGTCGGTTGCGGGTCGCCGGCAACGTCCACGCTCGGATACCGTCCGGGGTCCATATCTACTCGTACACGCCCGTCACGATAAACGCGGGCTACTCAGACGGATTGTGGCGATTCGAACGCGGTGGAGCGACGGAAGTCCCGACGAGAAGACGAGTCGATAAGCGAGAGTTTCGTCGAACCACATTTGACACCGAGGGACAGCCATCGCCGTTAAGGATGTCCTGACCGTTTCACAGAACCCTGGCATGGGATCGGAGGAGAAACCATGAGTTTAGACGAAGACCGCGTTCACGACGAACCTACGCACCGAAATCGAGGACGGCGAGCCGCGAACGGGAACCTGAAAAACGTAGAGGAGCAAGTGATCGTGATCACTGGCGCGTCGTCCGGCATCGGTCTGACGACCGCGCGGATGGCCGCGGAGCGCGGGGCGCGACTGGTTCTCGCCGCGCGTAGCGAGGACGCCTTGCAGGAGCTAACCAAGGAGATTACGCAGGGGGGAGGCGAAGCGGTGTACGTCGCCGCCGACGTCAGCGACCGGGACGACGTCCGCGAAATCGCCCGAGTGGCGGAGGAGACGTACGGCGGTTTCGACACGTGGGTCAACGTCGCGGGCGTCTTCATCTACGGCAAACTGGAGGACACCCCCGTCGAGGATATGCGTCGGCAGTTCGAAACTAACGTCTGGGGGCTGCTGTACGGTTCGCTCGAAGCCGCCGATCGCCTGAAAGAGCGCGGCGGTGCGATAATCAACATCGGCAGCGCCCTGTCCGATCGTGCCCTGCTACTGCAAGGCAGCTACTCGGCCTCCAAGCACGCCGTCAAAGGTTTCACCGACGCCCTTCGCATGGAACTGGAGGAAGAAGACGTGCCCGTGTCCGTGACGCTCATCAAACCGAGCGCCATCGACACGCCGTACACGCAGCACGCGAAAAACTACATGGACAAGGAGGCGCAGCTACCGCCGCCCATCTACGCGCCGGAGACGGTGGCGCGCGCGATTCTGCACTCCGCGGAAAACCCGGAACGAGACGTGTTCGTCGGAGCGGGCGGCAAGAGTATCTCCATGCTCGGCTACTACGCGTCGAGTCTCATGGACACTATCATGGAAAAGGTGTTCTTCCCGTTGCAACGGAAGGACGATGCGCCGCGCCCGCGTGAACAGAACAGTCTCGACGGCCCGGCGGGCCACCTCGAAGAACGAGGCGGTTACGAGGGACACGTCGCCGAGAGGAGCCTCTACACCGAGGCGTCGTTGCGTCGGAGGGCTAACGCGGTCGTCGCCGGTATCGCGGTCGTCGCTGCGCTGTTGTACGCACGCTACAGGGCGGCACGCGGCAAAGAAAAAGGGAGTACGTAACGGCTGCGTCTCGTGTTACGTCGGTTTGCGGACCGAGAGAACCGAAGTTTCGGAACCCTGCCGATCGCCAAACCGATTTTCACCGTCGATGGCAAAGACGACGTATGGTCGAGGCGTACGTCATCGTGCTGACGGCTCTCGGTGCCGTGATTCTCGCGGCCACCGTACTGCCGGAACTGCTCGGCGACCACGCCGTGTCCGTTCCCGTGGCGTACCTCGGTATCGGTGCGGTCGCGTTCTGGCTTCCGTTCGGGCTTCCTAACCCCGACCCGATAGCGCACAGCGACCTCACGGAGCGACTGGCGGAGTTCGTCGTCATCGTCTCGCTGATGAGCGCGGGACTGAAGATAGACCGACCGTTCTCGATAACGACGTGGACGTCGACGTGGCGACTGCTCGCGGTGACGATGCCCCTCACCGTCGCCGGTGCCGCGATGATCGGCTGGTGGGCGCTCGGACTGGCGCCCGCCGGGGCGATACTGCTGGGCGCCGTCATCGCGCCAACCGACCCGGTTCTCGCCTCGGACGTGCAGGTCGGGCCGCCCGGCGAAGGCGAGCGGGTGACGCCCGAGGAGTCCGGCGGGCGAGAGCACGAGCACGAGGTTCGCTTCACACTGACCTCGGAGGCCGGTCTCAACGACGGCCTCGCGTTCCCCTTCACGAACGCTGCCATCGCCGTCGCCGTCGCGGGACTCGCACCTGTGGCGTGGTTGGGCGATTGGCTGCTCGTCGACGTGCTCTACAAAATCGTCGTCGGCACCGTTGCGGGCCTAGTGTTCGGCTGGTTACTGGCGAAACTCCTGTTTCGCTTCTCGCCGACGACGCGGCTCGCCAGCACGGTCGAAGGGACGGAGGCGCTGGCCGGGACGCTCCTCGTTTACGGCGCGACCGAACTGATTCACGGCTACGGCTTCATCGCCGTCTTCGTCGCCGCGCTGGCGATACGACACTACGAGCGAACTGACGAGTACAATCTGGCGCTCCACGACTTCGCCGAGGTGGTCGAACGCCTGACGATGGCCGTGTTGCTGGCGCTGTTTGGCGGGGCCCTCGCCACCGGCTTGCTCGACCACCTCACGTGGCCCGCCGCCGCGGTCGGCCTCGGGTTCGTCTTCGTCCTACGACCGCTCGCCGGAATGGCTGGTCTCGTCGGTTCGTCGGTCAGCGTGAGCGAGCGGGCGGTCATCTCCTTCTTCGGCATCCGCGGCGTCGGCTCGTTCTACTACCTCGCGCACGCGCTCAACGTGATCTCGATCGCCCGGTCTCGGCTCCTGTGGGCGCTCGTCGCCTTCGTCGTGGTCGTCTCCGTCGTCGTCCACGGAACGACCGCGTTCCCGGCGATGCGGGCGCTCGACCGCCGGGGCGAAGCCTGACCGAGCGAAGTCCGCCGGAGCGGTTCGAGGAAACTGTCGGGCGAAACGCGACGGGCGGGCCACCATCCCTAACTCGGTCGTCGGCGAAGCTGACGGTATGTCCCACCTCGAACGCGCCCGCGAGGAGGTACAGCGAGCCAGTGACCACGCCGACGGCGAGGTTCAGGAGCAACTGCACTCCGTGGACGAAGGGCTCGGCGAACTGACCGACGGCGACAAGACCGGGAGCGGCGAACCGGAGGACGAGGCGGATCGGTTCAACGAACTGGAGGAGAAACTTCGAGGTCTGATGGACGAGTCGGAGGGGGAACTGGAGGAGTCGCTTCGAAACGCGAGGGACGAGTTGGACGCGTATCGGCGGGAAGAGGATTTAGCGTGAGGGCGTGTCGACGGGAAAATCTCGCAGGCCGCTACCCCTAAGTAACTCACTCCCGATTTTCCCCCTCTGGAGGGAAGACGATGTCCGAAACCGAGAGCAAACAGACGACGGACCACGACGAGATTCGGAACTGGGTCGAAGAGAACGACGGACAGTCGGCGAAAGTCGAGGGAACCGGCGACGGCGGGGGGCTGCTCCGCATCGAATTCCCCGACGCGGGGAACGACGAGTCACTGGAGGAGATATCGTGGGACGAGTTCTTCGAAACGTTCGAGGAGAACGACCTCGCGCTCGTCTACCAAGAGGAAACGGAGGGCGGCGGCGAGAGCCGGTTCTCCAAGTTGGTGTCCCGCGAGGAATGACCGGCCGGAGCGAGCAACTTTAGCCATGGCTTTCAACGAACCGCCGAGTACCGAGGGAATCGACGCCGCCGCGCAGGCCGTCCGCGAGCGAGCGCGACCCCTGGCCAACGAATCGACTCTCGATTCGCTCGTCGAGGCCGTCCGCGACTCGCGCTGCGTCATGTTCGGCGAAGCGACGCACGGCACGAGCGAGTTCTACCGCCTGCGGGCGAAGCTCACCGCGCGACTGCTCTGCGAGGAGAACTTCTCGTTCGTGGTCGTCGAAGGTGACTGGACGGACTGCTACGACGTGAACCGCTACGTGAAGGGCGAATCCGACGCGAACCACGCCCGCGACGTGCTGAGCGAGTTCGACCGCTGGCCGACGTGGATGTGGGCGAACTGGGAGGTCGTGGAGTTCGCGGAGTGGCTCCGGGAGCACAACCGGGATAGCGCGGAGAACGCCGGCTTCTACGGACTGGACGTGTACAGCCTGTTCGAGTCGATGGCGGCCGTGGTCGACTACCTCGAAGACGTTGACCCCGAGGCGGTCGAACGCGCCAAGGACGCCTACAAGTGCTTCGAACCGTACGGCGAGGACGCGCGAGAGTACGGTCGCTCGACCCGTCTCGTCCCCGACGACTGCGAGGACGAGGTGGTCGAAATTCTCGCGGAACTCCGCGACCGACGACCCCCGCACGACGCTGAGGACGGAGAGGCGCACTTCAGCGCCGAGCAGAACGCGCTCGTGGCGGCCAACGCCGAGGAGTACTACCGGACGATGGTGCAGAGCAGCGCGGACTCGTGGAACGTCCGCGACCGACACATGGCCGAGACGCTCGACCGACTGCTCGACCACCACGGCTCGGACTCCAAGGCCATCGTCTGGGCGCACAACACCCACGTCGGCGACGCCCGGGCGACCACGATGGCCGAGCGCGACCGGCTGAACATCGGGCAACTCGCTAGGGAGCGGTACGGCGCGGACGACGTTTCGCTGGTCGGGTTCGGCACGCACCACGGCGAGGTCATCGCCGGAAAACGGTGGGGCGCGCCGATGGAACGGATGTCGATACCCGCCGGGCACGCGGGGAGCTATGAGGACGTCTTCCACCGAGCCGGGGCCGAGGACAAACTCCTCGTCTTCTCGGGAGACGGCGGCGAACTCGCGGAACGACGGGGACACCGCGCCGTTGGTGTCGTCTACGATCCGTCACACGAATCGGGGAACTACGTGCCGACGGCGTTGTCGGAACGCTACGACGCGTTCGTCCACGTCGATGAGACGGAGGCGCTCCACCCGCTTCACATCGAGCCAGAGGGTACCGAGGAACCCGAAACGTACCCGTGGGGGATATGACGACGCCGACCGGCGACGAAGAACCGACCGTGAGCGTCGTCCTCCCCACGTACGACCGCGGCGACGTCGTCGGGGACGCCATCGAGAGCGTGCTCGACCAAACGTACCGGAACCTCGAACTGCTGGTCGTGGACGGGGGGTCGACCGACGAGACGCTCGCCGTCGTCGAGTCCGCGGCCGACCCGCGACTGAGCTACCTCCGGCGGGACGAACCGGAGGGGGTGAGCGCCGCCCGAAACATCGGCATCCGCGCCGCAGAGGGGGAATTGGTGGCGTTCATCGACTCCGACGACAGGTGGCGGCGCGAGAAACTGCGAAAGCAGGTGGACGCGCCCCGGACGGAATCGGACTGTGGTGTCGTCTACTGCGGCATGGAGAAGTCACACGGCGAGCCGATGACGAGGGACGGGCGGAGCGGCGACGTTCTAGAGGCGCTGCGACACCTTTCGATACCCACGTACACGTCGCTTCTGTTGGTGACTCGGGAGGCGCTGGACGGCTGCGGAGGGTTCGACGAGCGACTCCCGTGCTTCGAGGATTGGGAACTCTGCCTGCGGCTCGCGCGCCGTTACTCCTTCGCGTACGTGGACGAACCGCTGGTGGTGAAAGGCGACGGCGGCGGTGGCGTCTCGGCCGACCCGGAGAACGTCGCCGCGGCGTATCGGCGGATTCGACGCGAATACGACCTCCCCGACGAGACGCGGGCGCAGTTCCTCGCCGACGCCGGAACGACCTATTGCGAGGACGGCCGACTTCGGGAGGGCCGACCGTATCTCCGGCGGTCGCTCGAACTGGATTTCAGGCCGAACGCGGCGGCCGCGCTGGCGTTCTCGCTCCCCGGGTCGCACGTGCTGTTCGACGCCCTGATCGAGCGCCTGTACGCGGTCGAGCACGCCTCCCGGCGACTACGATGGTGACTCCGCCAGTACAGTTACGGCGGAAGTGGTGGTAGAACTCAACCATGGGGAAGCGGAAGCCGAACGTGTTGCTCGTCGTCGTCGACGCCTGTCGGGCGGACTACGTCGCGCCGTACGCCGACGACGCGAGGACGCCCGAAATCGAGTCGTTCGCCGAGGAATCGACCGTGTTCACTCGGGCCGTCAGCGCCGCGCCGTGGACGCTCCCGAGCGTCACGAGCATCCTGACCGGAAAGTATCCGCACGAACACGGAGCCACTTCGCGGGGGTTCCGGATGCGAGACGGACGGACGATAACCGAGGACCTGTCCGACACGGGCTACCGCTGTTTCCACGTCTCGCCGAAGACGTGGATCGGCGACTGGCTCCCCCAAGGTCGGGGGTTCGACGCCGTGCGGGAGTTCACGGGGCCGCGACACCGGTTCTTCGAGAGCGGGGCCGACGTTCGTCGACTCTCGAAGGGAGTCTCCCGGGGATGGAAGTGGTACGCCACGGTCGCCCGGCGGGCGCTCGATTCGGGGACGCCGCTCCGAAGTCTCGGCAACGCGGCGGCCTTCCGGTTCGCCGAGTCGACCGGCGACGCGTGGCTGGACGACGTTCGGGCCAGTAACCGGGCGGCCAACGTCGTGGACGAACAGGTGGCGGCGGACGACGACGAACCGTTCTTCGGTTACGTCCACCTCATGGATCCGCACCTTCCGTTCTACGTTCCGGATGAGTTTCGAACCGCCGACGTTCGCCCGCCGGGATGCGAGACGCTCTCGGACGAGCACATGTACATGCGGGCGCTCATGGACGATAGCTGGGCGCTTCGACTCGACGAGCGTCGATTGTCGAGCGCCGAGAAGCGTTACCTCCGCACGAGGTACGCCGACGAGGTAGAGTACGCGGACGCGGTCGTCGGGCGAATCCTCGACAGCCTCGAAGCGCACGGCCACGCGGACGACACGATGGTCGTGCTCACCGCCGACCACGGGGAACACCTCGGCGAGCGCGCCGACGGACGAACGCTCGTCGACCACCAGACGTCGGTTCGTCTACCGCTGCTCAGGGTTCCGTTGCTGGTTCGATACCCGGGGCGGTTCGACGCGGACGAGCAGGACGACCTCGTCCAGACGACCTATGTCGCGGAGACGGTGCGCGCGCTCGCCGGGCTGGAACACGACCCGCGCAGGTCGCTGCTCGACGCCGACCGCGACGAACGAGGGGAGACGGCGCTCGCGGAGTACGCGGGCGTCGTCGCCTCCCACCCGCCGGACGACGTTCGGGACGAGCGACTGACGACGCATCGAACCAGCGCCGTCGCGGGCGAGTGGAAATTGGACAGGGTCGGCGACCGATGGCGGGCCGCGGAGATCGATTGGGATGCGAACGAGGCGCGCGAAATCGACCCCGAGGAGATGCCCGAAGGCGTGCGAGAGACGCTTCGTGCGGCACATCCTTCGGACGAAGAGGTGGCCTCAGGGTCGCGGTCGGTTCCCGACGACGTGGAGCGGAACCTCCGAGAGTTGGGCTACATGTGACCGATGCACGTCTGTCTCCTCTCCGACGGCTACCCGCCGTGGGAGCGCGGCGGCGCGCAGAAAGTAGCCGCGCAACTCGCGCGAGGGTACGCCGAGCGCGGGCATCGAACGTCCGTCGTCACCACGGTCGATTCGACCGTCGACGTCGGTCGGGCCACCATCGACGGGGTCGATGTGTATCGCATCTACTCGCCGCGCTGGCCGGCGCTGTTGCCGTACCTCAGCGTGTTCAATCCATTCGTCGTACCGCAGTGCGGGCGATTGTTCGACCTGCTCGACCCCGACGCGGTTCACGCGCAGAACGTCCACCGCCTCTCGAACCGGAGTCTGCGTCTGGCCGCCGAACGCGGGATTCCGGTCGTGAAGACGTACCACGACGCCGGAACCGTCTCCTACGGCGAACTCACCGACTTCGTCGAGCGACATCCGGCGGAGGGAAAGCGACCGATTCCGACCGACTGGTATCGGGTGAATCCGCGGCGACAGTTCCGCGGGCAGGGGGTGCGCTACTTCCCGCTCAGGAACCGACTGAACCGGCGGCACCTCGACCGCGATGTTTCGGTCGGCGTCGCCGTGAGCGACGAACTCCGACGGGCGCTCGAAGCGAACGGCGTCGCCTGCCACGAAACGATCCACAACGGCGTCGACGCGTCCGAAGCGACCGCCGACGGGACGGCGTTCCGCAGGGAGCACGACCTCGACGGAACTCGATTCGTCCTGTTCGGAGGTCGAACCGGTTACAACAAGGGCGGCCACCATCTCGCTCGCGCGTTCGCGGGGGCCGCCGACGCCGTCGACGCGCCCGTCAGACTCGTCGTGACCGGCGACCGAGACTACGTTTCCGAGATGCGCGACGCGAGCGGCGAACGCGGCGACGATATCGTCACGACCGGATGGCTTCCGCGCTCGGAACTGCGCGCGGCGCTCTCGGCGGCGACCGTCGTCGCCACCCCGTCGGTGTTCCTCGACCCGTTTCCGACGACCAACCTGGAGGCGTTCGCGGCCGGAACGCCGGTTGTGACGACGTGGTTCGGCGGGGCGAAGGAACTCGTGAACCACGGCGAGGACGGAATCGTCGTCAACCCCCGCGACGTGGACGCGCTTTCGGCGGCGCTTCGTCGTTTCCTCGCCGACCCGGAGCGCGCGTCGGCGTACGGTGCGGCGGGCCGTCGAAAGGTCGAACGCGAGTTCACCGTCGAGGGGACGGTGGACGACTACCTCGACGTGCTCCGGCGCGCGATCGGGTGACGAAAATCGAGGGTTCCGCCCGTCTTGCGGTGACTCGTCCTGTACGGCCAGCGAGTTTATAGAAATTCGTCACGTAGCTGTATCGCCCGATATTTGTTAGGGTTCACCGCCGACGGAGGAAAATGACGGTGGGGTGGGGGACAATGAAACTAGATCAGAACGATACTGTTAGCCGATTGGACGCTATCATCGGATGGTCAGCAAGCAACGATACGTATAGACGAACGAATGTGCGACGGAGCAGTTATCGGCCTACCGGCGGACGAACGGCGAACGCGGAGCGTCGGTCGAACGCCGCCGGTCGGCGTCGAACGGAAGTGGTTCCGTGAGCGAGATCGGCATCTGGCTCGTCGGCGCTCGCGGCAACATCGCCACGACGGCAATGGTTGGCGCTCGCGCGGTGGCGTCCGGGGTGACCGACCCGACAGGGATGGTGACGGCGCGAAAACCGTGCACTGAACTCTCGCTTCCCGACCTCGACGAGTTCGTCTTCGGCGGTCACGACATCCGAACCGGGAGCGTTCTGGAGTCCGCCCGTCGGCTCTCGGAGAACAACGGGACGCCGAGCGCGGCGACGCTGTCGGCGGTCGAGGACGACCTGTCGGCCATCGACCAGCGCATCAGAACCGGTACGGCGCTCAACTGCGGCACCGCGGTCGCGGAGATGGCCGACGCGACCCCGCTCGAAGCCGACCGAACCGTCTCCGAAATCGTCGAGCGGATTCGGGACGACTACGACGAGTTCCGCCGGGCGAACGACCTCGACGCGGTCGTCGTCGTCAACGTCGCCTCGACGGAGCCGGTGCCGGACGACCCGGAGCGGTACGACAGCATCGATGCGTTCGAACGGGCCGTCGAGACCGACGACCGCGACCTTCCGGCGAGTTCGCTGTACGCCTACGCGGCGCTCGCCGAGGGACACCCCTACGCGAACTTCACGCCGAGCACCGGGAGCGCGCTCGGCGGGTTGCGCGAACTCGCCGAGCGTGAGGGCGTTCCGCACATGGGCAACGACGGGAAGACCGGCGAATCGCTGGTGAAAGCCGCGCTCGCGCCGATGTTCGCCGGTCGAAACCTCCGCGTTCGGTCGTGGGAGGGGCATAACATCCTCGGGAACACGGACGGCCACGTCCTCGAAGACGACACCAACAAGGAGGGCAAACTGGCGAGCAAGGGCGGAATCTTGGAGGGAATCCTCGACCCACCGTTCCACAACCGGGTTCGAATCGACTACACGCCGTCGCTCGACGACTGGAAGACGGCGTGGGACTACATCCACTTCGAGGGCTTCCTCGACACGGAGATGACGATGCAGTTCACGTGGGAGGGTTCGGACTCGGCCCTCGCCGCGCCGCTGGTGCTCGACCTGGTTCGCCTGCTCGTCCACGCTGACGAACGGGGGAGAGCGGGGCTCCAGCGACAGTTGGCGTCGTTCTTCAAGTCCCCGCTCGACGTGGACGAACACGACCTCTCCCGGCAGTTCCGGCGACTGTCCGAGTACGCCGACAAGGGCGCGACTGGGGAGGGGGAGGCGACGACGGAAGCCACGACGGACTGAGACCATGCGTGTTCTGCAAGTCGTTCATGAGCTTCCGACCGACACGCTCGGCGGGACGGAGCTGTACACGGTGGAACTCGCGGAGCGACTCGGCCGAAACCACGAGGTCAAAATCGCCGCGCCGAGCGACGGACCGGCGGCGATTGACGGCGTTCCCGTCAGTTCGCTTCCGGCCACGGAGACCCAGGAGGACAACGGACTGTCGGGGACGGTTCGGCCCGACGTGGACGCCCGCGTCGCCGACGTGCTCGACTCGTTCGACCCGGATATCGTCCACCTCCAGCATTTCAAGGGGTTGTCGTCGTCGATTCCGAACCTGTGCGCCGAGCGGAACGTCGCCTGCGTCGCCACGCTCCACGACTTCTGGACACTCTGTCACCGCGAGCATCTGTACCGCCCCGAGGGGACGCTCTGCTCCGGCCCCGAATCGGTGGCGAAGTGCGCCGACTGCTACCGCGCGGCGGCGAAGCGGACGAAGACAGACGGCGGCAACGAGCGCGTCAGCGCTCGGCGGTCGGTCGACGGCCGCTACCGCGTCCCGGTCGAGCGTCGCCGGAACAAACTGTCGGAGGCACTGGCGGCGACCGACCTGCTCATCTCGCCCTCGGCGTTCCTCCGAGAGACGTTCGTCGAGTACGGCACCGACCCGGACGACATCGTGATTCGCCGCAACGGAATCGCGGTCAAGCGGTTCGAGGACACCGGCTTCGCCCAGGCCGAACCGCTTCGATTCGGCTACGCCGGACGCATCGCGGAGTCGAAGGGCGTCCACCTCCTGCTCGAAGCGTTTCGGCGGGTGGAGGGCGACGTTCGGCTGGACGTTTTCGGCGCGTTCGACCCCGATAGGTCATACCACTCCCGTCTCGCGCGGTCGGCCGACGACCGCGTTCGATTCCACGGACGGTACGACGACACGGCGTCCCCGTATCGGACGATGGACGTACTCGTGCTTCCGTCGCTCTGGTACGAGAACAGCCCGCTCGTGATTCAGGAGGCGTTCGCGTCGGGAGTGCCGGTCGTCACGGGCGACGTCGGCGGGATGGCCGAACTGGTCGCCGACGGGCGCGACGGACTGACGTTCGAAGTCGGAAACGCCGACTCGCTGGCCGAGACGCTCCGAACGCTCGCCGAGTCGCCGGAGCGCGTCGAGCGACTCCGCCGCGGCGTCGAGAAACCGAAGTCGCTCGACGAGCACGCCGCGGAAATCGAACGCGTGTACGCCCGCTGTCGGCGAGGAGGGTAATCGTGGCGTCGGTGCTCGTCGTCACCAGAGAACCGCCGAATGCGGGCGACCGCATCGTCACCTTCGGGTTCGTCCGCGCGCTGGTCGAGCGCGGCCACGACGTGCACCTGCTCACCTACGACCGCGACGGGAGTTGTCCGGCGGCGTTGCGCTCCGTCTGCGAGTCGGTGACCGTCGTTTCGCAACTCGAGACGCGACTGCCGCCGCGTGCGCGCAAACTTCGGCACTTACTGACCCTGCGCTCGGACGTGATGGGGATGTTCGACTCGACCGCCCTGCGGGACGGGGCGCGGCGAGCGATTCGCTCGCTCGCGCCCGACGCGGTGCTCGCCCAACATCCCTACGTCGGACAGATCTTCCGCGACGACGAGGTACGGCGTGCACTGCGAGCCACCGATTCGCGGGCCGTGACGAACGCGCACGTCGTCGAGTACGCCGCTCACGAACGCTACCGGCGGATGGCGGAGGAGCGAAATCGACGGCTCGAACTCGCGCTGGAAGTGCCCCGGCTTCGACGGGAGGAGTTGGCGGCGTACGACGCCGCCGACCGGACGCTCGTGCTCGGGGCCGAAGACAGGGCGGAACTCGTCGGGCGCGTCTCCGGCCCCGTCCGCCACCAGCACGTCGGCCTCGACGTGGCGGAGTACGCGCCGAGCGAGCGCGGCGAATCGAACGCGAAGCGGTTGCTCTTCTTCGGTTCGTACGGCTGGTTTCCGAACCGCGACGCCGCGACGCATCTGGTCGAGCGAATCCTCCCCGAGATTCGAAACCGGTGTCCCGACGCGGAACTCGCGCTGGTGGGACGCGGCGCGACCGAGGAGATTCGGGAACTGGGGGAGCGGCCCGGCGTCTCGTTCGTCGGCGAGGTCGAGAACCTCGACGGATGGGTTCGAGACGCGAGCGTCGTGGTCGCACCGCTCAGAATCGGCGGCGGGACGCGGCTGAAGATCCTCGAATCGATGGCGTGGGGAACCCCCGTCGTGACGACGCCCGCCGGGTTCGATGGGGTCGACGCGCGAGCGAGCGTCGACGTCGCCGTCGCGGAGACGCCGGAGTCGTTCGCCGCGGCGACCGCGGCCCTGTTGAATTCCGCGGGCGAGTGGCGGCGACTCGGCCGCAACGCGCGTCGGCGAATCGAGCGACTATACTCGATTCGGGCGGCGGGGGACGAACTCGAATCGAACCTCGGGCTCGCCGAGCGCGAGTGAGCTACATCGACTCCCGGGCGCGCTCCATCAGCGTCAGCACCCATCGACTCCGCGACAGCGGAACTGGCGGCTGCCGACCCTCTCGGAAGGCGGTCGCGGCCTCGTTGAACAGGAAGTAGTGACCGTCGGCGCTCCGCTCGCGGTGAACGCCGTACTCGTCCTCGACGTGCGAAAGGCCGTAGTCGGCGAGGCTGTTGGCCACCCCGAGAAGCGAACTCCGCGCGGTCGTCAGTCCCCGTCGCACCTGTTCGGAGGGGAGGTGGAACGGTCCCTCCTCGCGGTCGTGTGCGTCTACGGTATTCGTCGGAACGTCGACGGTCACCGACCGCTCGGTTCCGTGGACGCGAATCTGGTTGTTCGGCGCTGAGCCGGAGGTGTACGTCACCGAACAAAGCGTGTCGTCGTCGGTGACGTACTGCATCCTCACCCCGTCGTAGCCGACGTCGTCGTCGTACTCCCCGGCGACCCGCGTGCGAACGTCGACGGCCTCCTCGTCCCGCGGCGTTCCCCCGATTGCGAGGGTCAGGTACAGCGGGTGCGGGAACCCCTCCTCTAAATCGCCGCCCGGGAGGTCGAACACCCACGACCCGCGGTAGGTCTCGTCGGGGCGACCCTCCCCCGTGAACGTCGTCTCGACTGCGCGTATCTCCCCCAGTTCGCCGGTACGGATGCGCCGCCGCAGTCGCCTGACGACCGGATAGAACAACCAGTTGTGGACGACCGAGGTCGGTACGTCGTGCTCGCGCGCCGACGCCAGCACGTCCTCCAGTTCGTCGCGGGTCGTCGTCGCCGGTTTCTGGAGCGTGACCGGAATCCCCGACTCGACCGCCTTCGTCGCCAGTTCGGCGTGACTCTGGACGGGAGTCGCGATGTGAACCCAGTCGAGTTCCTCCTCCGAGAACAGAATCTCCGGGTTTGTGTAGGCGGTCGCGCCGTGCTCGGCGGCCGCCTCCCGAGCGCGCGACTCGTCCAGATCGCAGACGGCCGCCAGCGTCGTCTTCGGGTTGCGCGTCAACGCGGGAAAGTGGTTGTTCTCGGCGACAATTCCGGCCCCGATAACCCCGGTACGAAGCGTCATTGGAAAGATTTCGGCGGTTCCTCGCAAAACGGTTGCGGCCCTCAGGCGAGCGCCTCGGCGGCGAGTTCGCGTATCTCGCGCCGGAACCGCGCTCGCCCGAACCGACGCTCGACCTCCGCGGTGCTCGCCCGCACCTCGCGCTGAAGCTCCGGATTCGAGAGCACGCGGTCTATCTTCTCGACCGCTCCCTCGGTCGTGTCGTAGCGGAGTTCCGGCCGCTCCCCGACGATCTCGCGCTGGCCGCCGTCGTTCGGAACGAACGGAACTGCACCCCCGGCGACGAACTCGGCGACGACCATCCCGAAGTGTTCGTGGCGCTTCCCGTGCAGGCCGTAGCGGTGCTGTGAGATGATGTTGACGAGTTCGTCGCGCGAGCGCTCGCCCTCCAGGTGGACGTAGTCGCGGTCGGCCGCCAGCGCGGCGATTTCGCGGGCGTACTCCCGGTCGTACGCGGGGCCGACGACGTGGAGGTGCACGTCGTGGCCGCGTTCGCGCACGCCGTCGAGAATCTCGATGTTTCGCTCGACGTTTTTGTAGCGGGCGAGTCGACCGATCGTGACGAACCCGTTCTCGCGCTCGCCCCACGGTTCGTCGACGAAGCCGCGGGTGTCGACCGGCGGGTGGACGACGCGGGGACGAACGTCGTACGCGTCCTGCACCACGCCCGCCATCCAGTTCGAGTTGGCCGCGATGGCGCTGTCCCGTATCTCGGCGGCGTCGACGCCGCCGAGTCGGTAGCTGAGTCGGTCGTAGAGGTGGTCGACGAACCCGTCCTGACCGACGCGAGGGGAGACGACGTTTCGCGCGAACCGGGGCGTGTGGATGTACTGGACGAGCGGGCCGGGCACGGAGAGTTCGTTGTCCGTCCCGACGACGAGGTCGAACGCCGACGCTCGCCGCTCCGCGAACCGATTGAGGAGCGCGTTCCGGAGGTTGTACAGCGGTGGCTCTATCGCGTCGAGGAACTCCGCGACGCCGGGCGGCCACCGAACGTCCACGTCGCCGACGTCGGTCCTGAAGTATTCGTTCAACGCCGCGAGGTCGGGCGGAAAGAGGGTGAAAAGCGTCACGTCGTGGTCGTCCTCCAGCGCCTCCAGGACGTTCATACAGACGCCTTCGCCGCCGCCCTTCGCCATCAAGTTCGTGTGTGCGACTACTATGGTAGCCATCTTCGTTCCCCCGAAGTTTATCGCTAACCGAGGATGCGACGGCAGTTAATTCTTGACGCCGAAGTGCGTCGCCGACGAACCGGGCGTGTATTCTCGGGTGGATGTCGCTTCCGCGACCGCTACCGACGCACCGTCACTGTCACGCTCGACCGAATCCACGCTCGTTCGTTCTTCGGGTCGTAGAACATCGCCACGACGCCGTACTCGTTCTCGTACTCGTCGTACTCTATCTCGTTGTTTTCTCTGTTAGTCATTCTCTATTTCGTTGATTCCACGCGGTTCGACAGTCTGCGCTGCAGAACGGATACAGGTGGAGCACCCCGCCCGCGTCGGGTTCGGCGAGCACAGGATGCCACGCCGTGAGTTCGATAACTTCCCCGCAGGTCGCACAGATTCGCTCGTCTGAGGACGCGTCGCCCGAATCCGGACTCCGTCGGGTCATCGTCACGTGTCGAATACCGTCACCCGCCCGTCGCTGTGGACGCGTATATCGAACCCTGCCCACGAGAACTCGACGCGCCCGTTCGCAGTCCGGCGGTGGAAGAGTGAATCGAGCGCGTCCGGGTCGATAGCGTCGTACAGACACGTGTCGAACTCGCCTGCGTCTTCGTACCCCGCCGCGTCCATTACGGCAGTGAGGACGGCGAGGGACAAACGGTCGTCACCCCGACCGTCGGTTCGGCTTCCTGTTTTCGTCTCCATACATACTGAAAGACGACGACCGGCTAAGTCGCTTCCAGCTAGGTTGAACGTACCCGAAAACGGCGGGGGCTATCTATCTAGAGGTCGCTTTCGTCTACCAGTCGTCGCAGTAGCTTTCGCTCCGCGGCCCGCAGGTGGTGTTGGAACGTCGGCTGTGAGATGCCGAGCGACCGACCCACCTCCTCCCCGGTGCTCTTTCGCGGCGAGTCGAAGAAACCGCCGTAGTAGGCCATCTCCAACACCTCCCGTTGGCGGTCGGTCAGCGTTTCGGCGAGCATCGGTTCGAAGTCGCTGGACGACCACGGTCGCTCCCGCTGGCGGCGACTCCGGAGTTTCATGTCGGGAAATCGCGTCCGGAGCACTTCGACGAACGTCCGAACGTCCGCGTCCGCCGACAGACGAACGACGACCTGTCCGGGCAGTCCGTCGGCCACGAACGTCTCCGGAACCGCGCCGTGGTCGAGGAGCGTCGCAACGAAACTCGACTCCGTCAGCGTCGCCGCGAACACGGCGACGTCGTCTCGGTTGCTCACGAGTTCGACGCCGGCTACTTCGAGCGAGCGCGCCGCGACCTCCCGCACCGCATCGGGGGCGGCGTTTCGAACCGTGAATATCGATTTCAGCGTTCCGTTCGGTTTCGAGACGACGCCCACGAACTCGACGCAACCGCCCGTCTCGCGGGCGATATTCACGAACACCACCGTCGGGTCGCTCACGTCGAACTCCAGTTCGATCACCTCGCCGCCGGCGAGCGCCTTCTTGCTCTCGACGGCGTTGATGGCGTACCCGACGGTCTGGCTCACGTCTTCGAGGACGGAGCGTTCCAGTTTGTCGAAGGTCCCCACTCGGTCCGAGTAGACGGTGAGCACGCCGTAGACCGCGTCTCCGTAGGACAACGGAAGCGCACAGACCGACCGATAGCCGCGTTTCAGCGCCTCGCGCCGCCACGTCTCCGATGCCGGGTCGCGGAGCACGTCTTGAACAACGTGCGCCCGCCCCGTCCCGAGGGTGATTCCGGTCGGGTCGCTCCCGTCGTCGTCGGTTCTGACGGTGATAGCGTCGAGGAAACCGCGCTCGACGCCCGACCACTCACGCGGAAGGACGACTCCCGACGCGGGGTCGTCCTGGCCTATCCACGCGAACCGGTACGAACCGCCGCTCGTCAAGCGACGGCAGACCGCCCGTTCGATCTCCTCGCGGGTTCGCGCCTCGACGAGAGCTCGGTCGATGCGCCGGATACCTTCGTTCAATTCGTTGAGTCGTTCGAGCGCCGCGTTCTGCCGACGGAGCGTCGCCTCCTGCTCTCGCAGCATTCGTTCACGCTTCGCTCGCCCGAGTGCGGATTCGACGGCGGCGGCACAGAGTTCCGCGACGTCGAGTGCGGTGTCGTCCGTCACGGTGGTGACGAAGACGCCGTGATTGCCTAGCGGCAGGACGACGATATCGCCGACGAACCGCGGTTCGTTCTCGGTGAACGAAGCCCACGCGACGCCCTCGTTGGCCAACAGTCCATTCGGAAGCGGTTCGGCGCGTCGCGTCCGCGCCCGCGGGAGAAGCGTACCCGACGATTCGTCGTACAGCGCGAGCAGCGTGTCGGGGAGGTCGAGCACCTCCTCGGCCCCCTCGACCGCGAGTTCGCACACTTCGTCCGCCGTCCGTGCTTCCATCAACACCCGCGTCAGATCCGACAGGGCGGCGAAGATCTGCTCGTGTCGCTCGCGCTTCGTCACGTCCCTCGCCACGCCGACGACGTGGTCGACCTCGTCCAAATCGTCCAGCACCGGCTGATAGACGACTTCGAAGATGGCGTCGTTGACCTCGCGGGTCGCGTGAACCCGCTCGCCGGAGAGGGCGCGACGGCAGTCGGCGACGATGTCGGGATAGCCTTCGTAGCGGTCGAACACCGAGTCGCCGACGACCTCCCCGTCGACGAGATCGAGCGCCTCCAGTCCGCGACCCTCGGAGAGCGTGAACGAACCGTCGGAGTCGAAGGCGAAGAGGACGAGCGGGACGTTCCTGATGGTCGTCAGATAGCGTTCGAGGCGAAACTCGTGTTCCCTCCGTTCGGTCACGTTCGTGTGCGTGACGACCACGTACGGTTCGGCACCCGACGCGCGAATCGCGCGCATCAGGAACCAGTGTCGCTCGTCGGGCGAGTGGCAGGGGTATTCGAGCGTGAACTCCGGTCGCTTTCCGGCGAGCACGTCGCGGAGTCCGGTCGCGGTTCGTCGCACCTCCGGGTTGTCCGCTCCGTCGCACACGTCGAGGTAGTTGGCGCCCAGCGTCGGGGTCACGAGACCGTTCGCTCGGCCGAACTCCTCCCACTCGCGGTTCGTCGCCACGATGGTGCCGTCGGTATTGAGGATGGCGACGTTCACGGGAGACGCCCCTAGCGCGACCCCTCCGATGTCACTCCTACTACGTCTCTCTCCTTTCCCCCCACTCATCAAGGCGGGTTAGCTGTGAGCGGGTAAAACGATAGCGCTACTCCCGGTACGCGGTGACCAGTTCGTCCAGCGATTCGTGGTGTTCGGTGGTGTGCGGCGCGGTGAGCGGGGAGACGCTGATCCGTCCCTCGTACACCGCGCGGCGGTCGGTTCCGTCGGGGTCGGGAAGGGTTCCCTCGTCCATCTGCTCCCACGTCAGGTCGTGTAAGGTGACGACGCCGCCCTCATTCGTCGCGTCCATGTCGTAGACGCGAGACGGTTGGGTCACTTCCATCGCGGCCGGTTCGTCGCCCGGCATGGGCGCGTTGACGTTCAGATATTCGGCCTGCTCGAAGACGCCCGCATCGAGGGAGCGTTCGACGAGATAGTTCGTCGCCCGCGCCGCCTCGGCGTACTCCTCCTGCGTCGTATCGTGGGGCCAGAGGTGATTTGGGACGTGGAGCGAAACCGCGATGGCGGGCACCTCGAAGAAGGCGGCTTCGACGGCGGCGCTGACGGTTCCGGAACGTCCGAGGACGTAGGCTCCGAGGTTCGCTCCGTTGTTACAGCCGGAGACGACGATGTCGGGATACGGGCCGAGTTCGGCGAGTCCGGCGACGACGCAGTCCGTCGGCGTCCCGGCGACGGCGTAGCCGAGTTCGTGTTCTTCCACTTCCGCCTCGTATGACATCGCCCGTCCGACCGCGCTCTGGTCGGTGGCGGGCGCGACGGTGGTGACGTTTCCGACCTCCTGTAGGGCATCGTACAGTGCCCGGATACCGGGACTGTCGATGCCGTCGTCGTTCGTCAGGAGTATTTCTAGCGAATCACCCATGCACAGGGGGTCGGAACGGGGGCGCAAAAGTGCTCCGTTCTGCGCTTTCGGGCGCTGTGAGACGACGAACTGTCACGGGGGCGGACGATTCGTCTTGCACTTGTCCGACGTTGGTACCACGGGTTGTGACCTATGTTGAAAATCAAGATTGTTAATTAACGTATCACATGGATTTATGCTATGGCGTTCACTTTGTCTAGATGGACATGGCGGAGGGAAACGTCATCGACGCTCGGACGCTCGAACTCAACTACGAGTACGCCCAACGCAACGTGGACGTGCTATCCATCTGGTTCGAGTGTGAGCCACGGAAAACGGTCGAACTGTTGGCGGAGAACAACATCCCGCTGTCGCCGAACGACGCGGGAAAATTCGGCTCGTACTACGAGTTCGTTCGGGGGTGCGCCGAGGCGAACTAGAGGCGGTCGACGACCGTCTTTTCGTCCACCACGAGATTGTAGGCTCCCTCGTCCTCGTTCCACAGCACGAGCGCGTCCTCGAACGAGAGTAGACTTCCGTACTCCGCGTCCCGGAGCGCGCGGTTGAGCGACGTCTCGTTCGTCAGCACCGCGAAGTGTCCGACCCTTTCGCTCCCGTCGCCAACTTTGAACACGTCGTTTCGCGTCTCGCCCTCTGACAGCGAGCGACTGAGTTTCACCGCCACGAGGCTCACCCGTTCCGTGACGTGCCGCTCCATCTTCGCCATCTTCGCCGACCGGGCGAGGTCGGCGGTGAACTCCCGCCTGCGCGCGCCGTCGGTTCGGAGGACGACGTGCGAGAACTGCACGTCGACGTTGACGAACTCGCCGTCCCCGCCCGGTCGATTCCCGTCCGCACCGTCTTCGTCGTCCAGTCGAGCGCCCTCGTCCAATCGGCGCTGGAACGCCGGAACGTCGAGGTCGGGTTTCACGTCGAACGACCAACCCCTGTCGCTCGGCTCCTCGCCGGGCCAGAGTCGAAGGGTCGGCGAGTACACCGTCGTCCGGTCGGCGACGCTCCGCTCGATTTCCCGCAGGCCGGTGCTGGCGTTCTTGTCTGCCGGGGCGATAGCGACCAGCGACCCGTCCGGCGCGAGGAAGTCGAGATATTTTCGAACCACCGCTTCTGGGTCGTCCAGTTCATTCAGGACGTTGGCGAACAGCACGAGGTCGTACTCCCCTTCCGATTCGAACGCCTCCGCCGTCTCCCGGTGTACCGTCGCGTGAAAGTTCAGCCGTGTTTCTTCGAGCATCGCGGCGAGCACATCCGCTGTGTCGCCGGGTTCGACGGCGTGGTACTCCACGAGGGCGTCGTCCGGCAGAAAGTCGTGGAGACCGAGGGCGGGACCGCCGACCCCGGCACCCACGTCCAGCACGCGGAGTTTCCGGGGGAGCAGGCCGCGCTCCGCGAGTTCGGCCAACACGTACTGGACGACCGCGTAGTAGTCGGGTAGGTGATAGACGGCGTAGCCGAGCGCCACTCCGTAGTCGTACTCGACGGGGTTCTGCGCGAAGTAATCTTCCTTGAGGCCGCGAATCGTCTCGCGCAATTTTTCGCCCGACTCGTCGTCGGGCCATCCCGCCCCGAACTCCGCGACGAGCAGGTCTTCCAGCTTTCTACCGTACTCCTCGGGAAACGACTCGACGCCCCGAAAGTCGGACTGTATCGGCTCCTCGGACACCGGTTCGAAGGTGCCGTCGTCGCGCTCGACGAGACCGAGCGAGAACGCCTCCTCGCGGAGCAGTTGCCGAACGACCGCGGGGTGCGGTCGGCCTTCGACGTACTCGGCGATCTCGTCGGGGTCGACGGGGCGCACATCGCGGAGGTACAGCGCGTTCGACCGCACCTGCTCGCGCCGATCTGCGTTCATTCTCCCGCCTCCTCGTCCTCTTCACGGTACGCGTCCGCCTCCCGGTACAGTCGCTCGAACTTGGTCGGGTCGGCGTCCGCGAGTCGTCGCGCCGCGGTTGCGACTCCTTCGCCCCCGTCGAAGGTGGCCTGGATGTCGGCGTAGACGCGCGGGTCGCCGTCCGTAACTTGGGCCGCGAGGTCGGCGAGGTCGTCGTAGACCGGCGTCCGCAGTCCCTCTGGCACGGGGTCGGCCGCCAGCGCGAACGCGAGCACCGCGACGTGCGCGCCTGCCTGCACGGTCGCCATCGCCTCGTCGTGTTCCTCGGGCGTCGTCTCGACCAGCGCGTTGCCGCGCGATTCGAGGTCGGCGAGCAGGTCGTCGATGACCGGGCCGGGTTCGTCCGCGACGACCGCCACGTTGCCCGGCGCGTTCTCCGGGCCGAACAGGGGGTGGAGGCTCGCGCGCTCGCGGTCGGGGGCGTGCTCCGCCATCGCGGCCACGGAGTCGGCCATCACGCCCGAAACGTCCAACAGCGCGCGCTCGGCTTTCGGCGCGTGTTCCCTGATGGCCTCACCGACCGCGGGCATCGGCACGGCGAGACAGACCGCGTCGAAGGAGTCCTCCGCGTCCAGCGCGACCGCTCGCCCGCCGAGTTCCTTCGCTGCGTCCTCCGCGACCGCCGGATCCGCGTCGGCGAACGCGAGGTCGCGGTCTATCGACTCGGCGAACCAGCGACCCATCGCGCCCGCCCCCACGACGAGTACGTTCATCGGATTTTGGTTGGCGGGGTTGGCTGAAAAGGTGTTCGTTTGTCGTGGTTTCTCATCGTGACAGTCGGTCCATCTTCGAACTCGTGGACCGCGCTCCTTTCGAAACGAACTCGGTTACTCCAGCGGGCCGGGCGATCCGCCGAAAAAGATGGGTGAGACTCAACTACGTGGAATCTTCCACCAGTGGTGTTATGTACATCGCTTCAGTAGTTCCCTCTATGCCGGAGCGGTACTGTGATTAATACTCGGGATACAAATAAAACACCGCTACAAAGCGCTGCGAGTTGTTCAGAACTGAACACCGTACGGCGGTTCCAACCGCCGGTCGGTTCACCAGTTACGTCGAACACGTCCTTCGAAAGACCGTTCGTATCGACCACCGTTTTTAGCGGTCACGTTTCCCGATGGCCAGAAATCGTCCTCCAGGGGTGCGAGGATAGCGAGTTGCGTATCTCCATCCGCGGCGGAGTCGGACCGAGCGCGAACGAGCGACTATCCCCCTTCTACCACCCCCCGAAAACCCACATGAGCGATGATGACACCGACGAATACATCGGTCGAACCGGAAGTGATCATCGAACTCGTTTCACGAGAAGCTCCGCGCTGTATCCTTGCGATGGCAAGCGACCAGTCGTATACCGCCGAAGAACTCGCCGACGAATATGATGTCTCGACACCGACCGTCTATCGCCACGTCGGTGTCCTGCAAGAACACGGTTTTCTCGAAGAGACGATTCGAATCGACCGATTCGGTGACCATCGGAAGGCGTACGAAACGACGCTCGAGCGTGTCTGTCTCACTTTCGTAGACGGGATGGTTGGTGCGGACATTCACGTTCGACAAGATTTCATCGATAAATTCAGTAGTTTCTGGAGCGACTTGGAGCAATCCGGAATAGAACTGCGGTGGTAACTCGTATGATCCTCGCAACCTCATCGGAGATATGGATACTGACGCTCATCCGAATCCTGCTGGTCGGACTCGCCGGGGGGTTCGCCGTCGTCAGTTACCTCGCCTATCGGCGTGAACGAACTCGGTCCCTCCTCGGAGCCATCTTCGGCTTGGGCATGATATCCCTCGGTCTAATCATCGAACTCGCGTACGAAATCGGTATCAAGGGCAGCTTTTTCCTCACGGAAGCGGAAGTCGTCCGCCTGCAGCTCATCGAAGGTCTCTTTCTCATCGTCGGATTCGTCGTTCTGTTCTACTCGATTAGTAGACGCTGACACCGTCCGAACGACGAGCGCCCATCCCGACGTTTCTCACCGTGATTTCGAGGCGGATTCGGGGTCGTTGTACCCAGTTCTCATCCCCACGAATCCGCCGCGGGTAAACACTCGTTGGAAAATCGCTGGCGGGGATTTTGAACTCACTTAAATTCTGGCTTCGACTGCAACGGATGAAGCCGCACTGGTGGGTTAATTCTCCTTCGGGTCGTTTGTTTTGACGTAGTATGAATCGACGAAAGCTCCTCAAGTCGACGGGCGTAGCGGCGGCAAGTCTCTCGGTGGCCGGATGCCTCGACGACTTATCCGGCGGGTCGGGCGGATAAGACAAGGGAGACGAAACCGTCGATACCGAGAATCCCGGTTGTTCGACATCGACTCGAACGTGCTCGAAGAAAAGATGGAGAAGGAAGTGACGATTACCCAGTCGGTTCTATACCGAACGTCCGAAAACTTCGGCGTTTCGTTCACGGTGAAAAACAAGACGGGTGCACCGTTGAGCGATGTGACGGTTCACGCTCGGCTATTGAACAAGAAGGACGAACCGATCGATACGTTCGAGACGGCGCTTTCCGAAGCGGAATCGATCGTCGACCTCGACTCCAACGAGAAATGGAACGGCGAGATCGTCTTCGAGGACACGGACCCGAACGTCGTACTCAAGGACGTCAAAGCGTACGAAATCTGGGCGACCGCCCAAGCCGAGCAAACGGTAACCGACGACGGTTCCGGCGGAAACGCCTCGTCCGGAAACGCGACGAACGGCGATAACTCGACGAGCGGAACAACTCCTCGTCGTAAAGCGCTCGACGGGCAAGAAAACGGAATTTTTTCGGGGTTACATTCGAAGTAGCGACGGGTCTCACAGTCCGTCGGAGCGACTCCTCCACCGATGGCACGACGTCCCCTCGGTTGTACCCGGTGCGTTTCAGCGTTTCGCCGGATGATCGTCCGCGAGATACCGCCGCCCGAGCACGTTCTCTCGGAGCGTCTCGCCCTCGTACTCCTCGCGCACGAGACCGCGCTCGCGCAGTTCCGGCACCACCAACTCCACGAAGTCCCGGAGCGTTCCGGGGCGGACGATCTCTTTTACGTTGAAGCCGGTGACTCCCGTCTCCTCGCGCCAGCGTTCGAGTTCGTCCGCGACCTGTTCGGGCGACCCCACCACGACCGGGGAGGTGGAGCCGAGGCCGCAGAACTCCGCCACGTCCCGAACCGTCCAATCGCGCTCCGGGGCGTGTTTGGTGAGGGCGTTGACCGCGCCCTGAATCGCCTCGGTTTCGATGTGCTCGACGCGCTGGTCGGGCGCGAGTTCCGAGAAGTCCAAATCCATGAACCCGCCGAGGAGGGTCAAGGTCGCCTCGTAATCGACGTTCTCGCGGTACTTCTCGTACTTCGCCTGTGCGACCTCTTCCGTCTCGCCGACGACGGGCGCGATACCGGCGAAGAATGCGAGGTTGTCGCCGTCTCGTCCCCACTCCTCGGCGCGCTCCCGCACGTCCTCGACGTAACTCCGGACGGCCTCCTCGGTGGGCTGGCTGACGAACAGCGCCTCCGCGTTTCGGGCGGCGAAGTTTCGCCCGCGGTCGGACGACCCGGCCTGGTAGAGGACGGGCGTGCGCTGGGGCGAGGGTTCGCAGGAGTGCGGGCCGGGCACCGAGAAGTGGTCGCCCTCGAAGCCGATAGCGTGCACCTTCTCGGGGTCGGTGTAGCGTCTCGCCTCGGCGTCTCGAACCACGGCGTCGTCCTCCCAGCTATCCTCCCATAGGCGATAGCAGACCTGCACGAACTCCTCGGCGCGGTCGTAGCGCGCGTCGTGTTCCATCCGCTCGTCGAGGCCGAGGTTCTCGGCGGCGCTTTCGAGGTACGAGGTGACGACGTTGAACGCGAGTCGCCCGTCGGTGACGTGGTCTAACGTCGAGAGTTCGCGGGCGAGTTGGTAGGGGTGGACGTAGGTGGTCGAGCGTGTGACCGCGAAGCCGAGGTGGTCGGTGACGCTCGCCATCGCCGGGACGAGCAGTTCCGGGTCGTTCGCCGGGGTCTGGACGGCCTTCTCGATGGCGGTGTCGCGGCTCCCGCCGAACACGTCGTAGATGCCCCGCACGTCGGCGAAGAAGACGGCGTCGAACCCCCCGCGCTCCGCGAGACGGGCGACCTCCTGCCAGTAGTCCAACTCGGTGTAGCGGTGGGACTGGTCGCCCGGCGTGCGCCAGTTGCCCGCCGTCACGTGCTCGACGGCGTTCATCGTGAACAGGTTGAAGTGGATGGTCTCGTCGGTCATCGTACTCGTTGGTCATGAGACGCGTTCGAGCGAGGAAAGGTGGCCCGGAGGCGGCAGGCTTGTCCGTCATCTGAGTTGCTGGGGGTTTAACTGTCGTGTTCCCGGTGTAACCCCGGAATCGAGGTGACGACAAATAACCGAAATCACCTACGTACTCCGTTGCGATAAACGAGTTACCGCAGGAGCGTCGTGCTCAAAAGCCTCCGGGCGCTCGTTCGCTCCTTCGTCGTTCACGAGAACACCCGGTCCCTTTCAGTCCCACCCCGCACCACACCGCATCTGCCACCGCCCGCACCCTCCTCAATCGATTGCGCGTGGTTCGAGAAAGCTTCGCTCTGTCGTCATCACGAAATCGAAGATTTCCGAACGACTTCGCTCACGTTCGTTCGCTCCTGTGCTCATCCCTCGCATGGTGTCCGACGGTGGCGGCGAGGCCAGCGGTCAGCCGAGCCGCCACATCAATGCGCGCCGCGTCGTTCGTCCGGCCGGCCGCCGGGGTTGCGCCAGCGCGCTGCGCGCGAGGGGTGAGCGAAGCGAACACCGAGCGCCTTACCGAGCTGGCGGGGAGGAGTGGGGACACTGGCGGTTGCGGTGGCGGTTCCTCGGCGGACTGAAGGAGTGAGCGCGCTCCGCGAGCCCCGGCGAAGCTCCCGCGAGCGAACGAACGTGAGCGAGATGAAGCGCGCAGCGAAGCGGGGGAGCGGGTGAGGGCTTTTGAGGTCACGAAAACGGTAGTCGATTCGCGTTAAACCACTCCCAAGAAGCGTGAGAGAATTTTCGGACGACTCGAAAGACCGAACTCCGATTTAGCAGGAGCAGTAGTACTCGCCCGTCCCGAACTCGGTCTTCATGAGCCGGTACGCCGGATTCGGATCGCTCGGCCGATACACCCCGGTCGTCAAGCCCTCCGATTCCTCGAATCCGCCGGACAACAGTGACTCCCACTGCCCCGTCGAAAGCACGTCCGAGAAACCGGCATCGCTTGCAAGGAGTTTCAGGTAGTCCGCGATGTAGACCCACGTCACGTCGCCGACGTTGCCCGCCTCGAACTCCTCGCCGACCGTCTCGGCGTAGGCGGCCCCCGGCAGGTCGGCACCCGCCTGCACCGGCAGACTTATCCACTTCCACGGGCGGGTGTTGATGTCCAACAGGACGTACTCCTCCCGCGATTCGTCGTAGACGAACTCGGACTCGCTGATGCCGTGGTAGCCCGTCTCCTCCAGCACCGACAGGGCGCGGGCTTCCACCTCAGGCCTGTCGGTTCCGCGGACGAGGCAGGACGTGCCGAACGCCCGCGGATACCGAACGCGGGCGTTGCCAACGAAGGTGACGGGGTCGCCCTCTCGCGGAACGTAGGACGCGAGCGAGCAGTCCCGCCCCACCGCGATGGGAATCTTTTCTTGTGCCATGACGTTGATGCCGGCGTCCTCGGCCATCGCAACCACGTCCAGAAGCTCCTTCCTGTCCCCCACCTCGATCACGTTCGTCCCGACCGCTTCCTCGAACTCCCTCTTGAGCGCGGGTTTGACGACCAGCGGGAAGCCCAGAGCGTCCGCCGCCTCGTCCGGGTCGGTATCCGAGAGGCGGTACGTCTCGGGGTACGGGATGCCCAGTTCCTCGGCTTTCGCGTACAACGACTCCTTGTCGAGGACGGCGTCGATGGTCTCTCGGCCGGCGAAGGGGAGTTGGACGCCCTCTGGTTCGGTTCGGGCGAAGGCGTGCACCCACTCGTCCATGCAGGGGAACGCGACCGGTTCGTGACCCAGTTCGGCGGCGAGGGCTTCCACGTCCTCGCGGAACCCCTCGCGGTCGTCCAAGGGGTAGGTCACTTGTCCCGCGAAATCCACGGCGTCGGAATACGGGGCGACGCCTTTCCCGTTGCGGTCGACGGTGATGATGGGTACGTCGTGCGCGGAGAGCGCGCGTGCGACGCTCAAACCGGTCACGTGTGCGTTGCAGACTATCGCCGGCGGCTTTTCGAAGGTCGTCTCCGCCACCGCCTCGCGGAGACCGTTGAACGAGCGAAATTCGTCGGCCATGTATCGCCCTTCTCGAAGCGCGGTTAAAGGCTATCCGACTGGGCGAGAACCTCCGGTTTCTCGGAGCCGAAATCGTGTCGAGGACTGTCAACACGATGAACGCAGTTATGCTCGACCGTCGCGTTCGTGCTACCGTGTCACGAACGCGCACCATCGCGGCGTTCCTCCTGCTCGCCGCTCTCTGAGGGAGTTCGTTCGCCGCGATTCGCGTCGGCGTCTCCGACGTTCCGCCGGTGTTGTTCGCGGCGCTTCGGTTCTATCTCGCCGGGGCGGCGATGTTGGCGTACGCAATGGTCTCCCAATCGCGGTGGCGGCCGCGCGGCGAGGACTAGAAGTCGGTCGGGGTCGGCGGGGCGCTGTTCGTCGCGGCCCATCACGCCTTCCTCTTCGTCGGCGAGCAGTACGTTACGAGCGCAGTTGCGGGAGTCATCATCAGTCTCGATCCCTGCTGGCGGCGGGGTTTTCTGCGCTCCTGCTTCCCGAGGAGCGACTGTCCTCGCTCGGGATCGCGGGACTCCTGCTCGGTCTCGTCGGGACAAGTATCGTGGCGAATCCCGACTCGGGAACCGTCTTCGGAGCCGACTTCCGCGGGGTCGTCCTGGTCTTCTTCGCCGCCGCCGCGTTCGCCCTCGGCGCGGTGCTCACCCGACGACTGCGAACCGACCTTCCCGTCGCGTCGATGCAAGCGTGGATGATGCTGGCCGGGGCACCCCTCCTTTACGCGGTCAGCGTCGCACTACCGGGCGAATCGCCGTCGGCCGTGGCGTGGACGACCGACGCAGTTCTCGCGCTCGGCTACTTCGCGTTCGTCGCGGGCGGCGTCGGCTTCTTGCTCTACTGCGACCTGCTCGACCGACTCGCCCCAGTCGAAATTAATCTGGTCGGTTACGTCGCCCCTGTCTTCACCGCCCTCTCAGGGTGGGTCGTCCTCGGAGAATCAGTTGCGGGGAGCACGCTCGCGGGATTCGTCGTCATCGTCGCCGGATTCGCGCTGGTGAAGCGACGGGCGCTGGCCGACGCGCTCTGAAATCCACGCCAGCCGGACTACGGTACGAACTCGGCACCGCGAACGCATCCCGATCGGCGTTCGTCGGTCGTCACCCGTTCCACGGAGCGCGGTCGGGGTCGACCAACCGTTCCTCCCGGTCGATGCCGTCTATCTTCGCCACGTCCTCCTCGTCAAGTTCGATTCCGAGGCTCAGCCAGTTCTCCCGGAGATGGTCTCGGCTGGTGGCTTTCGGGATGGCGGTCACGTCCTTCTCGCGGCACCACGCGAGGCTGACCTGCGCAGGCGTCGCGTCGTGCTTCTCGGCGACCTCGCGAAGTTCGTCCACGTCGTCAACGTCGCCGCGAGCTATCGGCGAGTAGGCGACGAGTTCCACGTCGACGTCCTCCTGCGCACAGAACTCGCGGAGTTCGTCCTGTGGGAGCAAGGGGTGCATCTCGACCTGGTCGGCGAAGATCGGTTCCTCGGCGACGTCTACCGCCTCCTCCAGCAGGTCGACCGTGAAGTTACTCACGCCGATCTCCTCTATCAATCCCTCTTCACGAAGTTCCGCGAACGCTTCGAGGGTGTCCGCGGCCTCGTACTCGCCGGTCGGCCAGTGGACGTAGAGCAAGTCGACGTAGTCGAGTCCCAGTCGGTCGAGGCTCTCCTCGGCGCTCGTGAGGACGTGGTCGTAGTCGAGATTGTCGGGACTGACCTTCGTCGCCACGAAGAGGTCGTCGCGGGGTACGTCCGACTCGGCGATGGCGTCGCCCACCGCGGACTCGTTCTCGTACATCTCGGCGGTGTCGATGTGGCGGTAGCCCATCTCCAGCGCCGTGCGAACGCTCTCTACGCACTCGTCGTGGTCGTCCATCTGGTAGGTGCCGAGACCGAACATCGGCATCCCGCGCGTCGACGGCGCGGAAAGTGCGGTCACGTCCTCGCCGGGTTCGGATTCTTCTCCTCGCTCGCTTTCAGTTTCCTCTTCGCCTGCTCTCTCTCGCTCGCGTTCCCGCTCGGCTTCGCCCGCGACGCTCCCCATCGAACTCGGCTGCTCGGCGGTCGCGGCACCTTCGTCGGCGGTTCCGCCGCGTCCCGCTTCTCGGTCGGTCGGGCCGCCTCGCTCGGGGGTGCCGGGCGTCGGCCGAACCTCGGTTTCGGCGGCACCCGGCCCGAGCGATAGCCCTCCCTTCTCCGAACGCTTCCCGAGCAGGAATCCGGCCGCGAAGGCAGTTCCGACGGCGAGCGCGCGCCACAGGACGTTCGAACGCCGCGGCGTCTCCCCCGTTTCCGCCCCTCGCGTCGTCTCCTCCGCTCGTGACTCCTCGGTGTTCGTTCTGGGTTCGTCCATGGCGCTCAGTTCACGAGACGATTACTTTTCGGTTGTGGCGGTCAGTCCACCACGAGGTCGATCGGATAGTCGGTGAGGTTCTCGTACCCGTCTTCCGTGACGACCACCAGGTCTTCGATGCGGACGCCGCCGACCGCGGGGTCGTACAGGCCGGGTTCGACGGTGACGACGTGGCCGGGCTTCAGTTCCCCGCCGTCGGGACTGATTCGCGGGAGTTCGTGCACGTCGAGGCCGACGCCGTGACCCGTGCTGTGGATGAAGCCCGTCTGGGTGTCCGGATCGCTTCGAAGGGTAGCGTAGCCCGCGTCCTCGTACACGTCGCAGACCGCGTCGTGGACTTCCTTGCCCGTCGCGCCCGGTTCGAGGGCGTCGAGCGCCGCCTCGAACGCTTCGTGGGTCAGGTCGTGGCGGGCGCGAATCTCCTCCGACGGTTCGCCGCGGACGAAGGTGCGGGTCATGTCGGCGTGGTACTTCGACGCCTTGTCGCGCGGGAAGATGTCGACGATGATGGCCTCGTCGGCCGCGAGTGGCCCGCTTCCGCGATTGTGGGGGTCCGCCGCGTCGGCTCCGCAGGCCACGATAGTCTCGTCCAGTGCAGTTCCGTGGCGCAGGAGCGTCACCTCGATCTCCTCTTTCACGCGCTCGCTCGTCAACACCTCGCCCTGATAGCGGAGCAGACCGTTCTCGACGGTTGCCGCCGCGAGCAGGTTCTCGGCGGCCTGCATCGCCGCCTCGTTGGCATTCTGCGCCGTCCGGACGTGCTCTATCTCCTCGTCGGTCTTCGTCGCCCGGATACCGGTGATGACCGCGCTCCCGTCCGGTTTCACCGTCACGCCCTGCTCGCGCAGTCCGTCCGCGGTTCCGACCGGGAAGCGCGCGGGCACCGCCACCGACTCGACGCCGCGGTCGGCGAGGAACTCGGCGACGACGCGATTGTCCGCCTCCTCCAACCCGTACTCGGCCACCTTCTCGTGGTAGTCGTACTCCGATTTCCGGACGACGCTCGCCGCGTCGCTCTCCTTTTTCGCCCGGCCGTATTCGAGGCTGGAGACGAGCAGGTGGACGCCGTCCGCGTAGAGCGTGGTGAAGGCGTCGGGCGCGTCGAATCCGGAGAGATACAGTTGGTCGGAGTCGGTCGAGGCCGCGTCGACGAGGTAGCCGTCCACCGCCATCGAATCGAGCGCGGAATCCAGCGCAGAGAGGTCTTTCGCCATGTGTTCTGCGACAAAGGCGAGCGACAAAACGATGTCGGAGAAGTGATGTGCGAGACGGGATGGTCGCATACCGGACAGTCTCGAACGAAACCGCCAGTATCGCGCCTAATCTTCGAACGCCAACTCGATGCGCTCCAAATCCGACTCCCGTATCCGGTCGGACGACGCCCGTAGTTCCCGGAGCGGTCGGAACGCGACTTCGAACTCCTCGGATTCCGGGGTCAGTTCGCCCGAGGCTTCCGAACGTTCTAGCGCGTACATGATCAGGTAGAACACGACGCTCGGAAACTCGGTGTGGAGGATAGTGAGGAACCGCAGATTCGAGGGACTCGCCCGTAGGCCGGTCTCCTCTTCGAGTTCACGAACGCCCGCCCGTCTCGGTCCCTCGTCGTACTTGGCGTGGCCTCCGGGGAGTCTCCAGACGCCCTCGTGCTGCGGTATCGGTTCGTCGAGAAGGAGGACACTGTCCTCGTCGTGGACGACCACGCGGACGCCCGGAACCGAGTTGCGGGAGAGCACGAGTTCGAACTCCGAGTGCCAGGGATACTCACTTCCCTCGAACTCGCGGGTTCCTAGCTCGGCCCCGCACCGGTGACAGTGGTCGGGTTCGACGGCGACGGAATCGATACCGACGGATTCGGTGTCGATCATGCGGGTGTGTACCACGCTCGGCGACGAAAGCGTTCCTCTGTCACAAACATCTCAGATACTCGAACATCTGTGAGCGTCGAGTTCGACCCGCCAGCGGCCGGTTCGGTGGTAGCGAGTTCCTCGAATCGTACCTTCCGCGACACCTCCACCTCACAGCCGAAATCCACATCCCGCCTCGCGGCGTACGAAGACGAGCCATGGGGGGATACCTAATCGCCATCGACGGGTCGCCCGCGAGCAAAGACGCGCTGAAGTACGCAATCGACCTCGCGGAGGACACCGGCAGGTCGGTCACCGCAGTTCACGTCGTCGTTCCGGAGCAGTTCTTCACGGGGGGTGACACGCCGCCGGTGAACTTCGCGGAGGCGAACAGGGAACTCGTCCTGTCGAGCATCGAGGACGCCGAAACTCACGGACAGGAGCTACTGGACGAAGCGAGCGCCACCGCCGACGGCGAGGGAACGTCCATCGACACCGGCCTGCTGTACGGCGAGCCGGTCGAGCGAATCACGGAGTTCGCCGAGGAGAACGACTTCGAGGCCATCTTCGTCGGCCATCGCGGAACTTCGGAGCGGTACGAGGGGTTGTTCGGGAGCACCGCGAAGGAAATCGCCGGGCGCGCGACGGTTCCCGTCACCGTCGTCCGGTAGTATCGTCCGATAGGCGGTATTCTATTGGTTCTCCGTTACGACTGGTCGCACATGGACATAGAGATTTCCCACTCGGAACTCTCGGGGGCGGCGCGGGCGCCGCCGTCGAAGAGCTACACCCACCGTGCCATCCTCGCCGCCGGCTACTCGGGCGGGGCCCTGGTGTACGACCCGCTCGTCAGCGCCGACACGAAAGCCACGATGCAGGCGGTGGACGCCTTCGGCGGCGACGTTATCGACACCGGCGAGGCCATCGAAATCGACGGCTTCGACGGCGAACCGCGGGTTCCGGCGGACGTCATCGACTGCGCGAACAGCGGGACGACCATGCGACTCGTCTCCGGCGCGGCGGCGCTCGCGGACGGCATCAGCGTCCTTACGGGGGACTCCTCGCTTCGCTCGCGCCCGCAGGGGCCGATGCTCGACGCCGTCGAGCAGTTGGGCGGGCGGGCGGAGAGCACCCGCGGAAACGGGAAAGCACCGCTCGTCCTGAAAGGGCCGATAGCGGGCGGGACGGTGTCGATTCCGGGCGACGTATCCTCGCAGTACGTCTCCTCGCTGCTGATGGCGGGCGCGCTGACGGAGGACGGCGTCACCGTCGAACTGGAAACGGAGCTCAAGTCGGCTCCCTACGTCGATATCACGCTCGAACTGCTGGCCGAGTTCGGCGTCGAAGCCGAGCGCGACGGGCGAACCTGCCGCGTCGCGGGCGGGGAGTTCTACGAACCGACCGACGGCGAGTACCACGTTCCCGGCGACTTCTCCTCCATCTCCTACCTGCTCGCCGCGGGTGCGCTCGCCGCGAAGGACGGCGAAAGCGTGCGAATCGAGGGCGCATACCCCAGCGCACAGGGTGACACTTTCATCGTCGACGTGCTCTCCCGGATGGGCGCGGACGTGGACTGGAACCGAAAGGACGGCGTGCTCATCGCGCGGAAATCGTCGCTCTCGGGCGTCGAGGTCGACGTGGGCGACACCCCCGACCTGCTCCCGACCATCGCGGCGCTCGGCGCGGTCGCCGAGGGCGAGACGCGAATCGTCAACTGCGAGCACGTCCGGTACAAGGAGACCGACCGCGTGGCCGTGATGGCGACCGAACTCTCGAACCTCGGCGCGAAAGTCGAGGAGGAAGAAAACGTCCTCACGATTCACGGCGGGAAGACGAACCTTCGAGGGGCGGTCGTGGGCGGTCACGGCGACCACCGAATCGTGATGGCGCTCACCGTCGCCGGACTCGCCGCGGACGGGACGACGACGATAGTCGACGCCGAACACGTGGACGTGTCGTTTCCGGATTTCTTCGAGGTGCTCTACGACCTCGGGGCGGAGGTGCAGCGATAGCGTCAGATATTTCTCACGAATCGACGATTCTCGGGTATGCTACAGAGACGAGTCGAGCGCCGACTGCTCGAAGCACACCGAGAGGGAGCGTACGTCTTCCCGCCTACGACGATTACTGTTTCGCCAACGTCCCCGAAACCGCCCTTTCGGTGCTCGACTCGTCGTTCGACCGGCGACTCCCCGACGACGCGTTCGCGGGCGTCCAGCGTGACGACGTGGAGAACGTCGTCGTCCTGCTCGTGGACGGCTTCGGCTACGAACTTTGGAAGCGCGATCGCGACGCGCACTCGCTTCTCTCGACGCTGACGGAGCGCGGAACCGTCACGCCGCTGACCTCCACCTACCCCTCCGAGACGGCGGCGGCTATCACGACGATTCACACCGGCCGTAAGCCCGTCGAACACGGACTGCTCGGCTGGTTCCAGCACTAACTACCGCGAGTTCGACGGCGTAGTCCAGACGCTTCCGTTCGCGTCGCTAGCTGGTGAACCCGCCGAGGAAGCGTTCGGCGAGTCGGCCGACCCCTCCCTGTTGTTCGACGGCGAACCGCTCTACCGTCGGGCCGAAGCCGCCGGAATCGACACGTACGCGGCACAACCCGCCGGTTCGCTCGACTCCGACTACTCCCAGCTGACGGTCGGCGACGCGGAACGGCTTCCGTACCGCAACGTCGCGGAGATGGGGTTGAAAGTCCGAGAAGCGCTCGAAACGGCCGACGGTTCGAGCTACATATACGCCTACGTTCCGACCATCGACGCCGTCTCGCACGCCGCAGGAACCGAATCCGAAGCGTACCGGACGCAGTTGGCGATGGTCACGGAGTGCGCGCGCAGGGAGATAGTCAAGAAACTCGACCGCGTCGTCGCCGAGGAGACGCTCCTGCTCGTCACGGCCGACCACGGCCACGTCGATACGAGCGATAACGTCGATATAGGCGGGTTCGACCCTATCTGGGACGATCTCCGGCGAGATGCCGGCGGGAATCCGATTCCACCCGTCAGCAGTCCGAGAAATCTCCAACTCCACCTGCAACCTGGCACCGTCGGGCGGGTCAGAAACGCGGTCGAAGCATCGTTCGACGCGAGAACGTTCACGCGCGAGGAGGCGCTATCGCAGAACCTGTTCGGCCCCGGCACGCTGAGTGAGCGATTCGAACGACAGTGCCCCGACCTCGTGGTCACCCACCGCGAGAAGGGGCTGTGGTGGGACGAATCCGAACTCACCCTCGTCGGGATGCACGGCGGCCTCTCCCGCGAGGAGATGCTCGTCCCGTTCGCGGCGGCGCGCGTGGCCGATCTGCGTTAGGCCGTCGACCCCGTATCCGTATCTCGACACGTCGCGGCGATTCCCACCCCGTCCTTGCCGACGTCGACCAGAATCGTGTTCGTCGAACAGCCGTACATCCGCCACTCCGCCTCCCGCCACATGTCGTTGTCCACCTCGACTTGCACGCGGTACGTTCCCGCTTCGAGGACGTTCTTCTGGGTGACGACGCGGCCCGGCCAGAGGTGAAACTCGTCTTCGAAGCTCTCGTCCACTTTCGCCCCCTCGATATCGACCGAGACGGTGCGCCGTTCGTCGAAGTAACTGCGGACGCGCAGGCTCACCGGTTTCACGGGCGCCCCTCCGTAGTCGAGCGGGAGTCGGTCGACGCACCCTCCGAGCACCCCGAAACCCCCGAGACCCAGTAGGGCGGCGAAACGGCGCCGATTCATCGAATCGAAGTTCTCCGTCGAGGTATTTATGTGCTTTTGGCGGGGCGGCGAAACGTTCCGCCTCCTACAACACCTAAATGGTCTGCACCCACAGTGACGGGTAATGAACGGAAATCGGTTCGGACGCCTCTTTCAGGTGACCACCTACGGCGAGAGCCACGGCGAGGCGATGGGCGTCACCGTGAGCGGCTGTCCGGCGGGATTGGAACTCTCGGAGGAGGATGTACAGCGCGACTTAGACCGACGAAAACCCGGTCAGTCGATGATAACGACGAGCCGGAACGAACCCGACGCCGTCACTATCAATAGCGGGATACAGGACGGCTACACGACCGGGACGCCAATCGGGATGATCATCCAGAACAAGGATGCTCGCTCCGGAAAGTACGAACCGTTCGTCACCGCGCCGCGCCCGAGCCACGGCGATTTCACCTACTCCGCGAAGTTCGGAACGCGAAACTGGGGCGGCGGCGGGCGGTCGTCCGCCCGCGAGACGGTGAACTGGGTCGCCGCCGGAGCCGTCGCCAAGAAGATACTCGCGGAACGAGGGATCGAGTTGAAAGCCCACGTCAACCAGATCGGCGATGTGCGGGCCGACGAGGTGAACTTCGAGGAGTTGGTCGAACGGAGCGAGGAGAACGAAGTTCGCTGTGCCGACCCCGACGCCGCCGACGAGATGCTGGCGGCGATAGACGAGTACCAGCGCGAGGGCGACTCCATCGGCGGGTCGATCTACTTCGAAACGCGCGGCGTCCCGCGCGGACTCGGCGCACCCCGATTCGACTCGGTCGAAGCGCGCCTGGGACAGGCGATGTTGGCGATTCCGGCGACGACCGCCTTCGAGTTCGGACTCGGAAAGGAAGCCCGAGAGTGGGCGGGTTCCGACCGAAACGACGAGTGGAAGTTCGACTCCAACGGCGACCCGAAACCCGCCTCGAACCGTCACGGCGGACTACAGGGCGGCATCACCACGGGCGAGCCGATCTACGGCGAGGTCACGCTCCACGCCCCCACCTCGATTCCGAAGACCCAGACCACGGTGGACTGGGAGACGGGCGAAGAGAAGGAGGTGCAAGTCATCGGGCGACACGACCCCGTCCTTCCGCCGCGCGGCGTGCCGGTGGTCGAAGCCGTGCTGGCGCTGACGCTCGTGGACTTCATGCTCCTCGGCGGATACATCAATCCCGACCGACTGGACGACCGACCGGGGGAGTACGACACCAAATATCACCCGACAGCTCCGGACGAGTGACATCTCGCGGTAGATATTTACCCTCTCTCCACCGTTATTTGAACTGCTACCGATCAACAAGACCCGCTACTCGGGTCGTGTCTACTCGTGCTCTCGTTCGAATCCCTTTCCAACTCCGGCCTCGCTATCGTCGACCCCATCGAACGCCGTCGATACGCGTTCGACACGCCGGCGTCGGTCACTCCCGAACCGGCGGACGACGACCGATTCTACTTCCCCGTCGACCGAGCCGTCCGCGTTTCGACCGACGAACTGACCCTCGACCAGCGCGTCGACACCTTCGTCCGCGGCGCGACTGGCGAACTACTCTTCGACGTGGACTCAGACACGCACGAAAAACTGCCGCCGGGGGAGTACTGCGTCGAACTGAACGCTCCCGTCAAGGTGTACCTCCGCGTCGACGGCGCGCTGTCGGTTCGGGCGAGCGTGAACCGCGTCGTCTTCGAGTTCAACCCCGCGGACATTCTCGTCGGCGCTCGTTCCTACCACCACCACCCCGCGGCGACGGTGACGACGACCGACGACCCCGAAGACGTACTGACGGCGCTGTCCGCGCTCTCGTCCGCGCTGAAGACGACGACCTGCGAACGGTCGTACCCGACGCTCCGCGGGCACCCGCCGACCGTCGAACTCGGCGACGAACTACGCGTCCCCGCCGAACTGGAACGCCCGGAAACCGGCGTTCGTCTCGAACTTCCGCCGACGCTCGATGCGGCGTACGTCGCCGCACCGCTCGCGTACTATCTCGGGGCGGAGATGGTTTCCGGCGACGAACCGCGACTCGTCACCGACGACTTCGAACACCCGCTTCCGAGCGCGCGGTTCGAGCGGGAGGTCGAGCGCGTGCTGAAACGGACGTTCTTCCTCGACTGTCTCATCCGGACGGAAGGGTACTATCGAGTCGACCTCTACGAACGCGAGCAGGTCGACGTCGACCTAGATTTCGCGGCGCTGTACGACCTCCCCATCGCGGAGCAACTGCCGGCATATCTCTCCGTTCCGTTCGACCGATTGGCACCACATATGCCGCAGTGGCCGCTCACCGCGCACGTCGCGCCCACGCCGGAGCACGTCGGTGCGATTCCGTTCGTCGTGAACGACCTCGGCGTCGTGCGCACGCCCAGCGCGACCCCCGTGTCGGCGGATGACGTTCGCTCGACCGTGGTGGAGTCGTTTCTCGGCGAAGTGAGGGGGGAATCGGAGGGCGACTACACGTTCGTCCGTCCGGAGCAGGGCGACTCGCTCGAACAGGCGTGGTTCGCCGCCGACCTGCCACTTCACGCGACCAAGGCGATTTCGCAGGCGTTCCGAAACAAACTCGAACGCGAACCGAAAACCGGCACCATCGACATCGCGGTCGTCTGCAACGAACCGGAGATGGCGACGGACGAGGGCGTCAGGGGCGTGTACGGCTGTCGTGATGAACTTTCGTTCGACGTGACGATTCACGCCGACCTCTCGACGACCGAGTTGCGAACCGTCCTCGAATCCGACGTGGACTTCCTCCACTACGTCGGGCACATCGACGAATCGGGGTTCCGATGCCGAGACGGGTCGCTCGACGCGACGACGGTGATGAACGTCGGCGTCTTGACCTTCCTGCTCAACGCGTGCCAGTCCTACGAGCAGGGGTTGGCGCTCGTCGAGGCGGGTGCGGTCGGCGGCGTCGTCACCTTCAGCGACGTGGTGAACGAGGGAGCGGCGCGCATGGGGTACGCGATGGCGCGCCTCCTGAACCTCGGATTTCCGCTCGGCTCGGCGCTCGGCCTCGCCCGAACCGAGAGCATCGTCGGCGGGCACTATCTGGTCGTCGGAGACGGGAGCGCTGACGTGGTGCAGGTCGAGGACGGCGTGCCGACGCTCTGTGACATCCACACCCGCGACGAGGGCTACGACGTGACGCCAATCACCCACCCGTCGCGGGAGGGGAAAATAGGGACGATGGCCTATCCGCTCGTCGAAACCAACGAACACCATTTCCTCGCGCCGGGCGCGCTCCGGCGGTTTCGACTCTCCGCGAAGGAACTTCGACGGTATCTCGTGTGGCACCAGCTACCCGTCCGGAAAGACGGTGTGTTGGTGTGGGACGAGGACCCACTGTAGCGACGATTCGCCGCTCTACGGGCCGTACACTGCCAGCGTTCCGACGCCCGCCGCGGCGGTGCCAGCCTGCGAGAGCAAGAGCATCGTCACGAACAGGACGCCGATCATTCTCGGATTCTCTGCGAAGTACGATTGGAACGTGTCGTCTGTCATCGGTACGGAAAAACGTAACGAGCATCGTCTACTTCGATATGAGCCGCTTGAATCGGCGTAAACGAACCCTACGCGGTTCGGAAGGGCGACCAGTTCAGAGAAACGCGTCGTTCGAGCCCGTCAACGGTCGGTTATCGATCGTTAATAGCATTCTATAATCCCGTTTTCAGTCAGATGCATCTTTATTACGAATCGCCTCGACATAGGAGTTACAGTCCGTAGATGAGTGGAGTGAACGCGGAACGCGATGGCGGTGACCCGATACCAACTCTCGTCGGAGACGAAACTGGATACCACGTCTATCACGACGCGACGAGCCCTCGCCCACTGAGTGAAACCCTCATCATCGCTCTCGCCGTCATCCGTAACATCGACCCGACGGTGGAGTCGATACCGCTGGCCGACGCGGTCGATCCGGACGCGCTCGACCTGCTCTTCGCCGACACGCACGGCGGGAAAGAGCGAAGCGAAGGGTACGTCGTGTTCACCACCGCAGGTCTCGAAGTATTCGCTCACGCGAACGGTCACATCTTCATCCGCGAACGAACCGATGCAGAGGACACGTGATAGGTGAAACTATGAGAACCCTGAACCCGATAAGGCGCACGCAACTCACTCGACGAGTAGGAGAACCGACGGATAACCATGAGTGACCGAGGTTTTTCCGCCGATTCAGGGAGTAGCTTCCTCGTTACGGTTCGGTCGCTCCACGACGAGGTGCGGAAAGCGGGTTTCGACCACCTCCCCATCGACGAGGCAGACTCCGTTATCGCAGTCACGTACGACCAAACGGCCGACTCGTTCCTCCGAACGTGGCGCTCCCGCGTCGGAACGATTCCGGAGTACGTTCGAATCGTCGACGTCCATCAGACGATGCGTTCGGTGGCGAGCGCACCGACGCGACAGACCGGCGTTCGAAACGTCGTTCGAACCGTCCAACGACCGGACGACCTGACCGCGGTACGGGACGCGGTCACGTCGGCGTTAGCGGAGGCTGGCGACGAGACGGTGTTGGTCTTCGACTCGCTGACCACGCTGTTCGAACACGTCTCGCTGGCCGAGATGGTGACGTTCTTCGACACCGTCTCAACCCGCCTCGCGGACGCCGACGCGTCGGGATACTTCTACCTCGAAACCCGCGCCCACGACCCGCCGACGATAGCGACGCTGCGAGTGCTCGCCGACGACACCTTCGAACTCATCAACAACGGGGTCGAGTGGTGTACGCGTTCGCTCGAAAATCGAACCGGCGACTGCCCGCCGCTCGACGCCCTGTTCGACTCGCTCCGCGTGCGGCTACGGCGGGACGCGCTTCGATACTTGCTTCGCTCCGCCGAACCGGTAGACGTGGACGAACTGGCGTCCGTCGTCGCTCGTCTGGGGCCGGGCGACGGCGAGACGACCCGGAACCAACACCGCCGTTACTACACGTCGCTGTACCAGCTTCATCTGCCGAAACTGGCCGATGCGGGTCTCATCCGACACGACGAAACGACGCGCCAGGTTTCGGCCTGCGAGGCGGCGCAGTGGGTCGAACCGTTTCTCGCCCTCTCCGAGGAGTAGCCCCTTTTACTCTCGCGCGACTACCGACGGGCATGGACGCGAATCAGGAAGAACTCTCGAACCCGTTCGGGATGGACGAGACGTGTACGAACTGCGCGCTGTGCGAACGCCGGGAGCGGGTCGTCCACGGCTACGGCGACGTCGGCGCGGACTTCCTCTTCGTCGGCGAGATGCCGAGCGCGGGTGCGGAAGCCACCGGCGTTCCGTTCACCGGCGACGCCGCGGGGGAACGTCTCCAGGAAGTGCTCGAACGACTCGAACTGAGCAATTCGCCCCCCGACGCCGCCGAACCCGAACTCGACAACGCCTTTCTCACCTATCTGACCCGGTGTCGCCACCCGGAGCGACTGCCGAACGACGAGGAAGTGGAGACCTGCGAACCGTATCTGAACGCCGAGGTTAGGATGATAAACCCCGAAATTCTCTTGCCCGTGGGCCAGCGCGCGCTCGCCGAAGTCGCGAGGGAGTACACCACGACGCCGGCGGAGGAGTTCGACGTGGTGGCCGACCACGCGACGACGATTCGAGGGAGAGGGTTCGAACTCGTCCCGATGGTACACCCCGCTGAGCAGACGGACGAGCAGACCGAGGCGTTCGTCCAGCACTTCTTCGACCTGATGGGGAAGGATTACCGCCAGACGAAGGGCCGACAGGGACGGTAATCGAAGACCGAGCCGCGATTTTCGTTCGATTCACCAGTAGGGGTTCGCGCGCCACCGCCTCGATTTCGCGCCGAGCGCGGTCGTCACCGCGACGAGAACGACGACGACCGCCAGCGCGGCGACGACTGCTAGTTTCGAGAACGCCGCCGTCACGAGCAGTGCGAGCCCTCCGAGCACCAGCAGCGCGAGGAGGATGACGCCGAGCAGTGCGAGCGGTTTCGTCCAGTGCATGCCCGAATCGAAACAGGGGACGGCCATAAAATGATGGCCTTCAAGGCGCTTCCGAACCGATGGACGGGTATGACCACCATCGCCGTGCTGGCCGACCCACCGCGCGAGGGACTCGTTCTTCCAGAACTCGCGGCGACGTCGCCGCTCTCCGAGGCCGAGGTGACGGAGCTGTACGCCGAGATGCTGAAAGACACGTTCGTCGCCGCCGCGAACAGCGGAGGCGACCTACTCGTCAACTACCGGCCCGACGACGACCTCCCGGGTGACCTCCAGGGAGACGGGAGTTCGGAGGACGAACTTCGGGCGCTGGCGGACGAGGCGTTGGACGACGTCGAGGACGTGCGGTTCGAGGTGCAGGTCGGCTCGACGTTCTCCGCCCGCGCCGGAAATACGACGACGCACCTCCTCGAATCGGAAGGCGCGAACTCGGTCGCCGTCGTGGACGGGACGGCACCGATGCTGACGCGCACGGAGATAGACAGCGCGGCGATGAAGCTGCGGCGGAGCGAAGTGGTCGTCGGTTCCGCGGGCGACGGGCGAATCTACTACCTCGGACTGACCGACACGATCGACTTCGAGGGCGTCTACACCCCGCCGGAGATAGAGACGGTGACACAGAGAGCGACCGACGCCGGGTACGACGTGGACTTTCTGCCCGCGATGACCGCGGTCGAGACGGGGGCGGACTTGCGCTCGCTCGTTCCCCTGCTGAACGCGCGAATCGAAGCGGGACGAATCGTACCGGTTCACACCGCGACGTATCTCCACGAACTCGATCTGCGCGTCGAAGAACGGGACGGCGAGCGCGAACTGGTGCGTTAGTCCGCTGGCGAGACGGACTGCTTTTTCGTCGATTCCACGTCAAGTTGCCAGCCGGTCGTCGCGATGACGAAGAGGACGGCCGGCGAGAACACGCCGAAGAAGTAGTACGGCGCGTACTGGAGCGTCGGAACCCCAAGCGCGGTCGCCATGTAGACGGCCCCCGCGTGCCACGGGATGAGCGCGCCGGTGGGCGTTCCGGCGGCCTCGACGGCCCGTGAGAGGTCGCGGCTGTCGAGACCGTGCTCCTCGTAGAGATTCCGGAGCGTCATGCCGGGGACGACGATGCTCATGTACTGCTGGGCGGTGAGCACGTTCGTGAGCATGGCAGACGCGCCGGTTCCGGCGACGAGACCGCCCGCGCTCCTGACCTTTTGGGAGAGTTCGCGCGCGAGCACCGCGAGGACGCCCGTCGTCTCCAACAACCCGCCGAGGGTGAGCGCCGCAACGACGATGCTGATAGTCCACGCGGAGCCTTCGATTCCGCTGCTCTGGAGGAGTCCGTCGACCATCTTCATCCCCGTCTTCGGACTCGCTCCACTCAGAAACACCTGCCACGCGGCGGTGAACGGCCGGCCTTGCAAAAACAGAGTCGTCCCGACGCCGGAGAAGACGCCGGCGATGAGTGACGGAAGCGCGGGGTACCCCCAGAGCGCGAGTCCGAACGTGACGACGAGCGGGAGGAACACCAGTGGCGAGATGTGGTACGTATTCGCCAGCGCTGTCTGGATACCGCCGACGCGGTTCGTCGGAATCGACCCCGTCGCCCGCAGACCGAGGACGGCGTAGCCGACGAGCGCGAGACCGAACGCGACGAGGGTTCCGGCACGCATCCCGCGGATGTGGTCGTAGAGGTCGGTGTTGGTCACCGCCGCGGCGAGGTTCGTCGTGTCAGAGAGCGGCGATTGCTTGTCCCCGGCGTACGCGCCCGAGAGAACCGCACCTGCCGTCATCGGTACTGGAACGCCGAGGCCGGAGCCGATACCGATGAACGCAACGCCGAGCGTCCCGACGGTCGTCCACGACGACCCGATGGAGAACGCGACGAGACCGGCCAGCGCCGCGGTTACGGGGAGGAACACGGTCGGCGAGAGCAGTTGTAGACCGTAGTACATCAGCCCCGGAATCGTTCCGGAACTGACCCACGTGGCGATGAGGGCGTAGATGGTGAACAGGATGAGGATCGCCTGCAACCCCATCAGCAGGCTGTCGGCGATCCCGTCGTAGAGGTCGTCCCACGAGAGGCCGAGTCCGTAGTAGCCGACCAGTCCCGTGAACGCGATAGCCCACAGCAGAGGAATGTGGGGATCCATCTTCAGCCACGCCGACCCGACTCCGAGGAAGACGACCGTCGCGAGAACCGGCAACAGCGCCAGTCTGAGCGATGGCCGCCGATTCGGCGGTAGCTCGTCGTACGTGAACGGTTCGAAATCCAGCGATGGCATTGTACGACGAGGAATGCACTGGGGAAATTAAACGGTTATGATTTCATGCCCCGAGGTAATATCTCGGCGGGCCAACCTATTCTGACGGACACGTCGCCGACCCAAGACCGACAGTTCTTAGGTCCGCTGTCGAATAGTTTCGCGCGAGGTGGGATGGCAGAGCGGCCTATTGCGCCTGCCTTGAAAGCAGGTGGCGTCAAGCCTCATGGGTTCAAATCCCATTCCCACCGTATTTTCGAGCGACTACTCGGCGAACACCGCGTAGCGTGTGTTCGCCATCGCAGGAGCGAGAGAGGACGTCTGGATTTGAAGTAAGACGCACGCTCGCAGAGCGAACGAAGTGAACGAGCAAGAACGTCTTTCGGTGGTTTAAATCCCATCCCCACCGTTTTCCCACTCTCGAATGGCGAGCACCGCGTATCGTGTGCTTGGCACGAACGCTGAAAACGGCGTCTGGATTCCGAGTAAACGAGTCGCACGCCCGGAAAGCGATTTCATCTGAAGTATTCTATCAACCAGCCACCGAGAGCGAACGTCACTGCACCGAACAGGAGAACGATGGCGACGCCGGCAAACGGACTACCGGCTCCCGCCGGCGTCGGGCTAGTCGATGGTGCGGAAAATAGCTCGACGAGACCGAGCGCGGTTCCGAGAACCGACTGCGAGAGCAATCGACCGAGGGTAGCGACGGGGCTGATGGATTCGAAATACGGAAGACGCAGTTCTCGGAACGTGCGATGACAGGTGACAGAAACGTCTCGGCGGGATTCAAATCCCGTACCAGACACCCCTCGGTGCGAGCAGATTGGTGGGCGTCGAGTCGAAGATGACGTCGTCCCGCTCGTCGTTCCCGCCCTTCTCATCGCCGTGCTTTTCCTTTCCGTTCTTCTCGCCGTTACCCGCGCCCGCCGAACCGTTCCCGCTTCGGTCGTTCTGCTGGCCGCCGCCGTCGACGCGAACCACCTCGATACCCGAGATCATCGGGTCTTCCTGCTCGTGCAGGAAGCGCACGTTGAGGACGCCGTCGCGGACGGTCACGGTGTACGACTTCGTGGTTCCCCTGTCGTGGCCGAGTTCGGCGTACATGTCGTAGTCGTTGAGCACGACCTTCCCTTCGACGACGCTGTCGAACGTTCGCGGACCGCCTTGCTGGTAGTCGTTCCACCCGGAGTCGTCGAAGTACGTCTCGGCGAGGTAGATTCGAACCTCGTACGTCCCCTGCTCGACGGGGAACCGGTACTGCATCTCGGTGTCGTCGCTCGTGGTGCCTCGATTGTCGGCGTCGTACCGACGACTCTGGAAGACTCGCTCTGGAGTGCCCTCCGGAACGGCGTTGGTCATCGAGATGGCGTCGTCCGTACTGTTCGTGTGACTCCCGCTCCGGCGCGCGTTACCGAACCGCGACGGGCGGTTCTCAGCGTCGCGCGTCCAGTCGGGTTCGCCCACCATCGACAGTCTCGGCCCGCCGACGTTGACGCGATACAATACGGTTTTCTGCGGTTTCGAAGTCGTAGTCGTCGTGGTCGTCGTCCTCGTCGTTCGGGTCGTCCGGGTCGTCTCAGACGGTTCGGTCGTCCGTTGCTTCGTGGTCGTGGCCTTCGAGGTCGGATTCGCCGACGTGCTGGTCTGCATCGACTGCGTCGTGGTCGAAACCGTGGTCGACCCGTTGTCCACGCCGCCGGCCGACGGGCCAAAGATACCGCCGGGTATTCCGCCCAGGATTATCATCCCGGCGACGAAGAAGACGATACCACCTCCGATTAGTATCCCTTGGACGAAACCGCTGGACGCTGTAGATGACGTTCCCGACATTTCTCTATAGACCCCGCGCGTGCAGCATTATGTCCGGGTTCACCACCCCACGGAGTTAATTATAGAGTGGCTAAACTGCAATCCGAGCGAAATGTATCGTCCCGACCCGCGTTTGCACTTAAAATAGCCGGAGATAACAATCAAAACAAGAAACGGACTATCGTCTCTTTTCGCTCGGGTGAGCACGATTGCCGAGATCGCTCTTCCTGCCCGCGAGTTCGCGCTCAAAGAAACGTTTCTACAGGCTCCCGAAACACGATTCGAGATAGTAGGGGTCGTCGCACACGGCGAAGAGCGCACGATGCCGCAGATGCGGATGACGACGCCCGAAGTCGGTGCGCTACAACCGACGTTAGCCGACGATTCGACCGTCACCGACGCCCGTTTGCTCACCGATTTCGGCACCCGTGGGGTGTTCGGGATGGAGTGGAAAACTACGTCCGCGAACCCGTCTCCCTACTCGTGAAAGGAGACGCCACCGCACTCATCGCGAACGCGATGGACGATGAGTGGCGCTTTCGCGTCCGGTTCGCGGATCGAAAACGCCTCGCGGACGTTTACGAGTCGTGCCGCGACGCCGACCTCTCCGCCGACGTTCGAACCATCAACGAGCTGGAGACGCCGCGGAGCGGCTCGCAGAGACTGACGCCTCGGCAGTACCAGACGCTTCGCTCCGCCGCCGAGCGAGGCTACTACGACGTTCCGCGAGAGGCGACGACCGAGGATCTCGCCGACGAATTGGGAATCTCGCATCAGACCGTCTCAGAACGCCTCCGGCGCGGACACCGCAATCTGGTCGAACGCATCCTCGCGTCTCCGACCCGCGACGGCGCGGAGAACGTCCGCGGAAGGTAATCCTTTTCGTCCCCCCGAACCGACGTGCGGGCATGGATTGGCCTCACGACCCCGACGGCGAGGAAGGAAGCGAAGGCGGGCGGAAGTACGGTCTGGCCGTCCTCGCAAAGAAACTGGACGAGGACGAGGACTTCCCGCTTTCGCGCGACGAGTTCGTCGAGGAACACGGCGACGAACCGATCCGCATCAACTACGAACGAGTAGTCAGCGTGGACGACATCTTCGAACACGTCGAACCCGCGGAGTTCGAGACCATCTTAGACTTCCACCGCGCCGTCGGAGCGGCGATGCGGTCGGGCGGTTTCTGGGACTACCACCCGGTCGGGGCGAACCCCGAAACGAAGCGCGCCTGATCACTCCTGTTTCTCCGTCGAGCGCCACCGGTCGTCACGAGCGCCCGGTGTCGCGGTCGGCGGGTCGCTCCGCTCGCTTGAGGCGAGGCGAAGTTCCTCGTCCCCCTTTCGCATCGAGTGCGCCCGAATCTCGGCGCGAACCTTCTCTTCGAGGAGACCGACCGCGACCCGGTTCGCACCCTCGGGAATGATGATGTCGGCGTGTTTCTTCGTCGGTTCGACGAACTGCTCGTGCATCGGTTTCACCGTCGAGAGGTACTGCTCCATGACGCCTTCGAGACCCCGACCCCGGTTCACCACGTCGCGCTCGATACGCCGGAGGATGCGAACGTCGGCGTCCGTCTCGACGTACACCTGGAGGTCGAGCATCTCGTTGACCTCGGCGTCGTAGAGGGCGAGGATTCCTTCGAGGATGACCACGTCCGTGGGTTCGACGGTCACGAACTCGTCTTTCCGGTTGTGGATCGAGAAATCGTACTGGGGCATCTCGATGGCCTGGCCGGAGAGCAGTGAATCGAGGTGGTCGCGGAGCAGTTCCCACTCGAACGCCGACGGATGGTCGTAGTTGACCTCCGTGCGCTCATCGAAATCGAGGTGCGACAGGTCTTCGTAATAGTTGTCCATCGGGATTCTGGTGACGGAGTCGCTCACGTCCGCGGTGATCTCACGGGCGACCGTCGTCTTCCCCGCGCCGGTTCCCCCGGCGATACCGATGACGAACGACGGGATGGTCATTGTCGGGTCACTCTCGGGCGGGCGCTTCAATCTCCCGAAGCGGTTTCGGCACTCCGCGAGATAACCGACGATTTTCGCGTCCGCTAGCCGCCCGCTTCCCGTCTCATTTTTGAGACGCGAATCACGATTAGGGCAACTTATACACCAGTACGTCGAACGCTCGGCCAACAGTGACGAACGCCCAGATAACGTTGATACAGATCGACAACTACGGTCCGTGGACCGTGACGCCGGAACCGCGCCGGGAAGTAGACCTCCAGACGCTTCAGTCGAGGCTGTACGCCGACCTCTCGCAGCTCGTCGGCAACCGAGAGGGCTACGTCTTTTTCACCCGGTTCGACAACATGATCGCGGTCACGAACGGGCTCTCGTTAGACGACCACGCGCTCGTACAGGAGTCGGTCGGAAACCGCTATCCGGTGACCGTCAGTCTCAGCGTCGCCACCGGGACGAGTCCGGTGCAGGCGCTCGAAGACGCCACCGAACAGTTGCAGGACGCCGGAAGCGCACAGGACCGTTCGCGTCAATCGATCCTCCGCGGACGAATCATCGACGAGGAGTTCCGGACGGACGACGACGTGCAGATAGCGCACTTCGACGTGAACGACATGACCGGCAACTACACCGACGAGGTGAACGCGTTCGACTCGTTCATCCACATCGAACAGGGGTACGCCGCGCTGATGAAGTACATGCGGGTGGCACACGACTCGCTCTCCTTTTTCGTCGGTGGCGACAACGTCATCGTGGTCTGTCCGAACTTGGACGAGGCGGCGTACGAGGACGCTATCCGGCACGTCGAGGAGGCGACGGAAGTCGAGTTGAAAGTCGGCGTCGGTCGCGGTAGAGTCGCACAAGACGCGGGGATGGCCGCGAAACACGCGCTGGAGACCTGTCGGGCAACGGGAAGCAGAGTCGAGTTTCAGTAACCGACTAGCTATATTAGACGGATGCGGGAATAAAGGTGCCGGGGATAGCTTTTAGGACGGTTGTGTCAAACGGTCACATATGGATGCCGAAGTCACGATCCGGGACATGATGACCCGGGAATACGTGGGGGTTAGCGAGTCCGACTCGGTACTGGGTGCGGTGCAACTCATGCGCGCCGAGGGGGTGGGAAGCGTGGTCGTCCTCCGGGGGAGCGACCCCGTCGGAATCATGACCGAATCCGACGTGCTCGACCTCGTCGCGGAGGAGGGCGACCCCGCCGACACGACCGTATCGGAGGTGATGACGAGTCCCATCGTCTCGATGAACGCCGACCGCAGTCTCGCGGACGCGGCGGGGACGATGGCCCGGCAAGACATCCGCCGGGTCATCGTCACCCGCGACGGCGAACTGGTCGGAATCCTCACCGAACGCGACGTCATCTCGGCCTCCGCGTCGCCGTCGAGCATCGTTTCCACCCGTGAACGGGAACCCGACGAGACCGAACTGCGCGGGACGGTCGAGGTGAACGGTGGCGACGCAGAATACGCGGGCCAGAGTATCTGTGAAGTCTGTGGCACGCTCACCCGCGACCTCACGAACGTCAACGGTCAACTCGTTTGTGCCGACTGTCGGGAGTATTAGATAAAATTCCTATGCGTTTCGGAAATAGGGGTGAAACGCCCGAATTCTAAGCCGCCCGAAGGGTAGATTTATAGTCACGCGGTCGATACCCATCCCTGTCCATGGGATATGATATCGACCGACGCGATGTACTGAAGGGACTCGGAGCGACCGGAACCGCCGGTCTCGCCGGCTGTATCGGCGGTGGCGGCGCTGGAAACGGCAACGGAAACGGTAACAACGACGAGAGTGGCGGACCGGACGTTATCAACGTCATCGGGTACCCGGAGAGCGGGAACCAGCTTTTCCGCGACTACTACAAGAACACCGACGCGAGCCACAAGATCATCGTTCCCGACGGGTTGCTCGACGCCAAGTTGCCAAAGCAGGTGGGCAACGACATGCAGAACGTTACCGGGACGGCTCCGGCCGCCGCCGGCCCGAACAAGAAGGCGTTCACGCAGATGTACAAAGACGAGTACGGAAGTCCGCCGGGCGTGTTCACCTCGCACTCCTACGACTCGGTCGCTATTCTCATCCTCGCCAACGCGGCGGCGGGTGCGAACGACGGGACGAAGATCCGCGACCAGATGCGCCGGGTCGCCAACCCCGGCGGACAGAAGTACGGACCGGAGAACTTCGTCAAAGCGGTCAAAGCCGCCGCGCGCGGTGAAGACGTCAACTATCAGGGCGCGTCGAGTGTCGTCGACTTCGACGAGAAGGGTGACCCGGCCTCTGCGGCCTACGACGTGTGGAAGTTCGCGCCCGATACCGAGGACGGGTACAAGACCTTGGATACCATCGACTTCAAGGGCAGTGCCGGCGGTAAAATGGCCGATAGTTCACCCGGCGGGCACAACCGCACAATCAAAGTCGGGATACTGCTCCCAGAAACCGGCGATCTCGGCTCCGTCGGTAGTCAGATGATTCAGGCGGCGAAGCTGCCCATCAAGCAGGTGAACGACGCGGGCATCAGCGTGACGGTGGACTCCCAAGTGGAGGACACGCAGACCGCGAAGCAAGCGTCACTCTCCGGTGTGAACGCGCTCGTCAACGCCGGCTATCCGGCCATCTGTGGACCGGCTTCGTCCGGTAACAACCTGCCCGTGAGCAAGCAGGTGTACACCAAGCAGCGCATCGTCGGCTGCTCGCCGTCCAGCACGGCGCTCACGGTCTCGCACCTGCAGGACGACGACTTCGTCTTCCGGACGGCCCCGAGCGACCTCCTGCAAGGCAAGGTGATGGCGCAGGTCGCCGCCGAGCGACTCAGCGGAAAGACGGCGTCCACGCTCTACGTGAACAACAGCTACGGGCAGCAGCTATCAAACAAGTTCTCGAGCGCCTTCACGGACAAGCACAGCGGCCAAGTCCTACAGAAAGTCTCGTTCAACAAGGGCGAATCGTCGTATACGTCCGTCATCAGCAAGGCGACTGGTTCGAAGTAAGGCCCACCGCCGTATGAGCGCGTTTTTTCTCCGTGAAGTAGACGGGAGCGAAACAGGTACCCATCGGAGGTGTGCTGAGTACGCCACTAGCGACGGTACTGCCGACTGAAGAGATACCGGCGATGCGAGGTTCGCGTTTCGCGTCGCGTTCGGCCATCGTCGGTGCAGTCTTCGCCGTGGCGCTGTGATTCGTGACGTTTCGGATACATTATCCTTCCCGACGACTGGTGTATTGACGCTGCCACGATGAATCGACACGGATCTATAACGATAGTTTAAAATAGACTTTTCTCCCAGAACGGCGACGATTCCTTCGGGTATGAGTTCAAAAATCGACCGTCGTGACTACCTTCGAGGAGTGGGTGCAGCGACGACCGTGGGGCTGATGGGGAACCTCCAACAGGACGGAGGGCCGGACATGCTCACCGTCATCGGGTACCCACAGAGCGGTATTCAATTGTTCCGCGACCTGTACGCGACCGGCCAAAACGTCGACGTGCTCGTTCCGGACGGGTTGCAAGACTCCTCCTTGCCACAACAGGTCGGTAACGACATGCAGAACGTCACCGGGACGGCCCCGGCCGCCGCAGGTCCCAACATACAGGCGTTCGTCCGACTGTTCCAGAACCGTTACAACCAATCGCCGGGCGTGTTCACCTCGCACTCCTACGACTCGGTCGCTATCCTCATATTGGCGAACGCCGCCGCCGGCGAGAACACCGGTTCGGCCATCCGCCAGCAGATGCGCCGGGTCGCCAATCCGCCGGGGCAGGAGTACGGTCCGGGGAACTTCGTGGAAGCCGTCAGAGCCGCCGCGAATGGGGAGGACATCAACTACCAGGGTGCGTCGAGTTCGACCAACTTCGACCAACGGGGTGGACCGGCGTCCGCGGCATACGACGTGTGGAAGTTCGCACCGCAGACGCAAGACGGAATCAGAACCGTCAACACGCGGCAGTTCGGGGGCAACGCCGGCGGCCCGAGAGCGAACAACGCTCCCGGCGGGATGGGACGAACCATCAGAGTTGGTATCCTGCTTCCGCAGACCGGCGACCTCGGGTCGGTCGGCGGCCCGATGATCCAAGCCTCTAGAATCCCGATCCAGCAGGTGAACGAGAGCGACATCAACCTGAACGTCGAAACCCAAGTCGAAGACACTCAAACCGCCCGACAAGCGGCGATCAGCGGGGCGAACGCGCTCGTCAACGCGGGATTCCCAGCCATCTCCGGCCCCGCGTCCTCGGGGAACAACATCCCCGTCTCGACCGAGGTGTACATCCCGAACGAGGTCGTCGGCTGCTCGCCGTCCAGCACGGCCATCACCGTCTCGCGCCTACAGGACAACGACTTCGTCTTCCGGACAGCCCCGAGCGACCTCCTGCAAGGTAAGGTGATGGCGCAGGTCGCCGCGGAACGCATCGGCGCACAGTCCGCATCGACGCTGTTCGTGAACAACGACTACGGCCAACAGTTGTCGAACCAGTTCTCGCAGGCGTTCCGGCAAGACCACGACGGGCAGGTCATCAACCAAGTCGCGTTCAACATAGGCGAGTCGTCGTACACGTCCGTCATCAATCAGGCACTCGGCTAGTCGCGTTCGCTACCCGATTTTCGTGCGATCCGTTCACGGAGCGGAGCGTCCAGTCACCGCCCATTTCGACGAGACGATTCCCGACCGCGTTCGAGAGCGTCACCGTCGCCGACCCGACTGGATTCGAGAGCGAGGCGCTCACGACCGAGTTAGCGCGGGAATCGACGAGCAGGAGGGCCGTCCGGGTCGAACGGACGGTCACATCTTCGACTCGTCCCCGACGACTGCCGAGGAGCGCGATACCCGTCTCGCTCCGGACGACCGTGACGTTCGAAACGGCGACGCGCCGGGAGTCGCCGACCAGGACGCCGGACGAGAGCAAGCCGCGTGAGACGCTGTCCGTCACGGTGCTCGCGTTCGACTCGATGACCGAAACGCCCGTGAAACCGCTCGCTGCCGTCACTCCTTTCACCCTCGCATGGGGCGACGACGAGAGCGTCACGCCGTCGACGGTTCGCCGTGCGGTCATGTTCCGAACGACGCCGTCCGGAGCGCCCTCGTACCGGAGGCCGAACGTCCACCGGGCGAGCGCGAGGTTCCGCACCGTGACGTTCGCGCCCGTCACCGCAATACCCGTCGTGTTCTCCCGTAACGTGCCGCCGTCGACGACGTGGCCGGCACCGTCGAGAATCACATCGTCCGCCGTGATTCGGATGCATGTCTCCGCGCGGGATCGGATATCACTTACGAGGACGTATTGCCCCGGTTCGGAGATGGACGTGCAGGAGTCGAGGCGGGTCGGTTCGGCAGGGGATGACGATGGTTCGGCGTCGGTGGCGGAGTAACTCCCGCCACCGACGCCGGACATGGCCGCGCAGAGAACCGCGAGCGCGAGGCCGACCGCGGCCCAACGAAAGAGTGCCATGCATGAGCCACGGTTGCCACTCGCTTGTCGATTACTGCCGAAAAGAGGAAGTTATCCGCCGAGGAACTCCTGTCGAACTTCCTCGTCGGCCAGCAGCGCGTCGCCGGAGTCCACGAACCGGTTCTGTCCCTGCACGAGGACGTAACCGCGGTTACAGCGCCGCAGCGCCTCCTTCGCGTTCTGTTCGACCATCAGGATTGCCGTCCCGCTGTCGTTTATCTCGTCCACCTTGTCGAACATCTCGTCCACGAGGTCGGGTGCGAGACCCGCGCTCGGTTCGTCCAGCATCAGCAGGTCGGGGTTCAACATCAGCGCCCGACCCATGGCGAGCATCTGCCGTTGCCCGCCGGACATCGTCTCCGCCTTCTGGTCTCTGCGCTCGTGCAGAATCGGGAAGCGTTCGTACACCTCCGCGAGCGCGTCCTCCGGCACTTCGTCGAGGATGTACGCGCCCATCTCCAAGTTCTCCTCGACCGAGAGCATCCCGAATATGTTGTCGTTCTGCGGGACGTAACCGAGGCCGAGGTGGATGATATCCTCCGGCTTCTTCCCGTGAATCTCCGCACCGTCGTAGGTGACCGTCCCGCCCATGTAGGTCGTCAACCCGAAGACGGATTTCATCACGGTCGATTTCCCGGCCCCGTTCGGGCCGACGATGGTGACGTACTCGCCGTCTTCGACGTGCATGTCCACGTCGTCCAGTATTTGGAGGTCATCGCCGTACCCCGCGTCGAGGGAATCGATTTCGAGGAGCGCCATTATATCTCCTCCCCCAGATAGGCGTCGATAACTCGGTCGTTCGCTCGAATCGCCTTGGGTTTCCCCTCGGCGAGCACTTTGCCTTGGTGCATGACGATGACGCGTTCGCAGTTGTTCATTATCACGTCCATGTCGTGTTCCACGAGCAGGAACGTGTACCCGTTCTCGCGGAGTTCGTGGACGTGTGCGAGCAGTTTCTTCTCGAGCGAAGGGTTGACGCCCGCCAGCGGTTCGTCCAGCAACACCATCTTCGGGTCGGTCATGAGCGCTCGCGCCATCTCCAGCAGTTTTCGCTGGCCGCCGGAGAGGTTGCCCGAATACTCCTCCGCGAGGTGGTCGATTTCGAAGAACTCCAGCATCTCCCACGCTCGTTCGAGGACGACCTCCTCCTCTCGCTGCACCTCTCCCCGGAGTCCGGGCGTCACCGACCGCCAGAGTTTCTCGCCGTTCTGGCCGTCCGGCGCGAGCATCATGTTCTCCAACACGGTCATCTCCGACAGCTCGCGGGCGATTTGGAACGTTCGAACCAGCCCGCGGTTGGCGATTTGATAGGGACGCAGCCCCGTGATATCGTCGTCGTCGAAGTACACGGAACCGCCATCGGGCCGGTGGACGCCGGTGATGAGGTTGAACGTGGTCGATTTTCCGGCCCCGTTCGGGCCGATGAGTCCGGTGAGCGACCCCTGCTCAACGGAGAACGTCGCCCCGTCCACCGCGGTGATACCGCCGAACGTCTTCCGGAGGTTCTCGACTCGAAGCGGCGTGTCGCTCAGGTCGCTCGCTTCGCTCCCGATGCTGAGCGACTCCGTCCGGGTCGTTTCGCTCCCGCTCGCGGTCATTCCCGCTCACCTCCGTCCGCCGCGGCTTGCGGCGTCGTTTCGCCACCGCCGCGCGGCCGCGAGAGCGGTATGCTCGCGGCCTCCTCCTTGCGGTGGCCGAGCACGCCCTCCGGCCTGCGTTGCATGATCCAGATGAGCACGACGCCCATGATGACCAACTGCAAGGCGTTGATGTTGTTGATAGAATAGGCGACGAACGGCTGGATTTTCCCGACGAACAGCGGGCCGACCGCGTCGGCGAACGTGTTCGGCGCTCCGGAGACGTTGTACACTTGTCTGATGATGTTCTTCAGGTAGAGCGGCCCCTGAAACAGCAGGCCGGCGAACACCGCCGCGCCGAGAACGCTCCCGGTGTTCGATCCCGCGCCGCCGATGATGAGCGCCAGCCACACGAAGAACGTCACCTGCGGTCTGAACGAGGTCGGGGTGATGGCACCCTGCCGGAGTTGCCAGAGGATACCGGCCAGTCCCATCAGCGCACAGCCGAGCATGAACGATTTGATCTTGAACCGGTCGGTGTCCTTCCCGAGCGAGTTCGCCACCTGCTCGTCCTCGCGGATGGCTTTGAGCACCCGACCGAAGGGGGATTCGCCGGTTCGCTTTAGGAGCCAGTAGAACGCCGCCACGAAGCCGAGCAGGACGACCGCGTAGGTGAGCGAATCGAGCATCGGCCCGACGGAGCCGCCGACGAGCGGGGTCAGCGCGTCTTCGAGCGCGGCGTACGGTGCGCTGTCGAACAGCGGTTGGAGCGGGTCGTCGTAGTTCAGCAGCAGACCGCGACCGCCGCCGGTTCCGAGGTTCGTGCCGAACACGTCGACGCTCTGGAACTTGTTCGACATAACGGTGAACCGAACGATCTCGGACATCGCGATGGTCACGATGGCGAGGTAGTCGGCTCGCAACCGAAGCGCCGGAAGCGCCACGAGCAATCCGAGGAGCGCCGCCGCGAGCATCCCGGCGAGGATGCCGACCCAGAGCGGAAGTCCGAGACCGGAGACGGTCGCGGCTCCCGCGGTGGCGCTCGCGGCGGGTTTCGAGACGATGGCCATCGTGTAGAGACCGACCGCCATGAACCCCGCGATGCCGATGTTGAACAGTCCGGTGTACCCCCAGTGGAGGTTCAACGCGAGCGCCAACATCCCGTAGACGCCGATGAGGAACGTGAGGCGTGCGAGCGAGTTCAACTGGCCGCGGAACGAGTAGCCGAGCGCCGACCCCGCGATGAGGTACAGCGCGTAGATACCGACCAGCGCGGCGAGGATGAGCACGGTGTCGTTCATCTCGAAGTCCCGCATCTTCGTGCTCATGCGGTCGTCCTCCCTGCGAACAGCCCCTGCGGTTTGAACAGCAGGATGAGGATCATCATGGCGAACGCGGCGGCTCTGCCGAACTCACCCGGAATCCAGATGATGGCGAGATCCCACGTCAGTCCGATGACCAGTCCGCCGAGGATCGCGCCGTATACCGAGCCGATACCGCCGAGGATGACCGCGGCGAAGATGGGAAGCAGGAGGAGCCACCCGAACTGGAAGTCGATGGTGCCCGTCCAGAGCACCATCAGGTAGCCTGCGACGCCGGTTAGCGCGCCGCCGATTATCCACGTCCAGCGGATGACGCGCTCGGTCGGTATCCCCGTGATACGCGCGAGATCTTCGTTGTCGGACATCGCGCGCATCGCCTTCCCCAGTTTGGTTCGCTGGAGCAGGACGTGAACGCCGAGCATCAGCCCCACCGTCGAGACGAGGAGCGTCAGGTCGTGTGCCGTCACGGGAACGGTTCCGTCCCAGAGCAGGAGATTCCACGTCGGGATGTCCTGCGACGCCGTCGTTCCGCGGTTCGCCGTCGAGAAGACGAATACGATGAGATATCTGAGCGCGAATGCGACGCCGACGCTCGTGATAAGCAGGGTGATACCGCCCGCGTCGCGCATCGGCCGGTAGACGACTCGGTCGATGAACAGGGCGAGCGCTATCGTCCCTATTCCGGCGAGCAAAAGTCCGGCGACGACGGCGAGCGGCGTCGTCGCTATCGTGATGCCGAGGGAACTCGCGTACACCGTTCCGCCGGCGCCGACCAACAACAGTCCGGCGAGACTCCCTTTTCCGAGTCCGGCGACGAGGTACGTGACCGCCCACCCCGTGAACGCCCCGCTCGTGATGTAGTCGCCGTGCGAGAAATTAGCGAAGTTCAGAATGCTGTACGTCATCGAAAGCCCGATTCCGGCGAGACCTATGATGAGTCCACGCATGAGACCGCTCCAGACGAGCGAACCCACATTGGACACGAGTAGGTCACCGAACAGCAGGCGATTTACGAAATCTACGACCAAGAGCACCGCGAACAGGCCGACGACCACGAGGAAGGGTCGTCCGACTACGAGACGTCGCCCTCGGGAGTAGGTTTCAGTTACGCCGTCCATTGATAACTCTCCACACGATAATCGGTTCCCGTCACAGTATTAAACCTTTCCGAGAGAGCTGTCGGGCGAATTCCGATAATGGCGGCATACCCAGGGGTTTCCGAGAAGAGTGTCGAGAAAAAGTGTATTTAGGTTGTTTACTCGAAAGCGCGTTTATTTCGAGGGAGATTACCGACACACATATGCCGAGCGATGTTGCAGGCACACGTATGTCTATCCAGACCCTGGACGATCTCGCCGTCCAAGGGACGACCCTCGGCGTGCGTATCGACATTAACAGTCCGTTGACCGAGTCCGGCGATCTCGCCGACGACGCGCGTCTGCGGGCACACGTCGATACGGTATCGGAACTGTTGGAGCGAGGTGGGAAGGTCGCCGTCCTCGCTCACCAAGGTCGCCCCGGCGGTGACGATTTTTCGGGGCTTTCCCCGCACGCAGAGCGATTGGACGAACTGGTTCCGTTTCCCGTTTCGCACTGCGACGCCACGTTCTCGGAGGACGCTCGAACGGCGGTCGGCAATCTCCACGACGGGGAGGCGGTCGTGCTGGAGAACACGCGCTTCTACAGCGAGGAGTACATGGAGTTCCCGGCGGAGAAAGCCGCACAGACGCACCTCGTCGACCGTCTGGTGCCCAAACTCGACGCCTACGTCAACGACGCCTTCGCGGCGGCCCACCGCTCGCAACCCTCCCTCATCGGCTTTCCGACTCGGCTCCCCGGCTACGCGGGACGCGTCATGGAGCGGGAACTCGACGTGCTCGGCGATATCAAGGGAACTCCGCGCCCGCGAGTGTACGTGGTCGGCGGCGCGAAGGTCTCCGACTCCATCGCGGTCGCCGAGAACGTGCTGGAGCGCGACCTCGCCGATTACGTGCTGACGGCGGGCGTCGTCGGCAACGTCTTCCTCTTCGCCGACGGTGCGGATCTCGGCGACGTCAGCGCGGACTTCATCCACGAACAGGGCTACTGGGATTACATCGACGACGCCGTGAACCTGCTCGAAACCTACCGCGACCGAATCCACCTGCCGAAGGACGCGGCGGTCGAGCGCGACGGGAAACGCGCCGAACTCACCCGCGACGAGTTCCCGCCCGAAGAGGACGAGGCCGCGATGGACATCGGGAGCGCCACTATCAATGCATACTCGGAGATACTCCGGGACGCCGGCACGGTCATCCTCAACGGACCGGCGGGCGTGTTCGAGGACGACGCCTTCGCCAAGGGTACCCGGGAACTCTACACCGAAGCCGCGAACGCAGAGTACAGCATCGTCGGCGGCGGCGACACGGCCGCCGCGATTCGAAAGTTCGACCTCGGAGGATTCGACCACGTGAGCACCGGCGGCGGGGCTTGCTTGCGGATGCTCACCGGCGAACCGCTTCCGGCCGTGGAGGCACTCTCCCGATAGATGGTCTCCGTCGAGGCGGCGACGAGCGCGGACATCGACCGCGTCGCGGATCTCTGGGTGGAACTCGCCCGCGACCAGCGCGCTCACGGGTCGCATCTCCGCGCCGACGAGAACCGCCCCCACATCCGCGACGCCGTCGCCCGACACATCATCGAGGAGAGTCTGTTCGTCGCCCGCGACGAGGGTATGGTCGGCTTTGTGATGTTCGAACTCCAGTCGGGCGTCTACGAGCAGTCGGCGACGCGCGGAATCGTCCAGAACGTCTACGTCAAACCCGAGCGCCGGAGCGAGGGGATCGGATCGGAACTCCTCGACGCCGCCGAGGCGGCCCTCGCCGAACGCGGTGCGGAGGTGCTGGCGCTGGAGGTGCTGGCGACGAACGAGGACGCCCGGCGACTGTACCGGAAACGGGGGTACGAACCGTACCGAATCGAACTGGAAAAATCGGTCGAAAACGATAACCACTCAAAGGAGTAGCGATAACTGAGGAACGCGCCAAGGGAGCTTGGGTGGTTCAAGCACTCGATTTGTAATCGAGAATACGTGGGTTCAAATCCCACCCTTGGCTTGACCTTTTTTCTTCGTGCGGTAACCACCGGGGATTTGAAGTAGACCGGACGCAGTTCGTGAGCGAAGCGAGCGAAACCGTCCGGGCGTGATTCAACTCCACCCTCGGCTCGGCGCTTTTTTGGATTAGTCGAACGTCGGTCGCGTGTGGCCCAGTATCTCGTCTCGATGTCGCTTCTGACGACCGAAAAACAATACTCGTGAACACGACCGACCGGAGACAGGATTAATCGCCTCCTAACAGCGGATTCCGTGTTGTAAACTGTTGCTCGGCGTCCGAGCGAGGGCAACTATCGTTCGGTTTTATACCGATCCCGACCCTGTCCGTTTTTCATGAGCCGCACCCAGAGCGTCCCCCTCTGGATGGCTGCGCCCGAGGAATTCCGCAGCACCCTCAAGATGGTGCTGAGTACGGCGTACAAAAACGACCGCCGGTTCGACCGCTCGTGGACGTTTCGCTATCCGGATGAGGACATACCCGACCTGATGGTCGAGATAACCCACCTCGAAAAAGGTGACACCGAAGAGATGCTGAACCCTCCCCGACCGACGAAACCGCCCGAAAAAGCCGTCGTCGAGGATTTCCGCGGCGTGCTCGGCGATCTGCTGTTGAAGGGTCACCGACGAGGCATCGAGTTCGACCGCTCGTGGACGTTTCGGTACCCCGACGCCGACCACCCCGACCTGATGGTCGAAGCGACGCGCCTCGAAAAACAGGGCGAGTGAGCCGAGGTCGTTCACAGTCGAGTGCGTTCTAGCCCGAGAGTTTTGTTCGCCGACGCTGTGACGTCGAATATGGAGTTCACCGTCGTACAGGGTGACATCGCGGCACAGCAAGCGGACGTGCTCGTCAACGCCGCGGGCACGAGTCTTCGGATGGGTAGCGGCGTGGCGGGCGCGCTCCGCCGCGGGGCGAACGGGTCGATAAACGACGACGCCACCTCGAAGGGGCCGGTCGAACTCGGCGGAGTCGCTGTGACGGACGCGTACGAACTCGACGCGAAGTTCGTCGTCCACGCCGCGGCCATGCCCCACTTCGGGGACGGGCAGGCGACGCGGGAGAGCATCCGCGACGCCACTCGAAACGCGCTACGAAAGGCCGACGAACTGAACGCGAAGTCGATGGTGATTCCGCCGCTAGGCTGTGGCATCGCGGGCTTCGACCTGCGCGAGGGTGCGCGAACCGTCTGCGAGGAGATAGCGCGATACGACGCCGGATCGCTCGTCGACGTTCGAGTCATCGCCTACGGCGACGGGGAGTACGAGACCATCCGCGACGTCGCCGAGGACGTGCGAAAAGCGTGATTCGAAGAGCAGTTCCGAAGGTCGTACCGTCACCAACCCAGCTATCGATTCGGCATCATTCGGTTCACCGACTTCATCAGTCCGCCGGGGAGCATCGAATTCATCCGCTCTTCCATCCGCTTCTGGTTGAAGTAGCTCGCGAACGCTAAGAAAGTCGGGGGCCACAAGCCGATGAAGATTCCCCGTTCTTTCTCCCCGCGAACGAAGAACTGGTACCACGAGAGACCGACCGAAGCGGCCGCCGCGAGCACCGCCGGATTCATCATCGCTTCGTCCGAGGCTTCCATCGTCGATTCTCCGGTCATTCGCTGCTGTCGTTGGCTGGACATTGCGACTATAGGCGCAACTGAGTCTGCAATAAATATGTTGGCTGATTGTCTAATTATCCCAAGAGCCGTCAGGTTCGTTCGAAAAACGAGGGGGACGACCGCGATGAATTACCGACGCTCGGATTTTCACGAAGGCACACGAGTGGTCTACGTTGGCGGGTGTTCGACTCCCCGGCCGAAAGAACCGACGACCGATTCCGAAAAACCGCCGGATGGAAATCGTCCGCACCGAGCTTAGAAGTCGTTCAGTTCCACGTCATCGCCCGCGTCGCCCGCGTCCACGCCGAGCGAGGCGGCGGTTTCGACGGCGCCGAGCCCGTCGAGTTCGCAGAGGTCGGCGACCGACTCCTCAGGAACGACCACCCGGAGCGTCTCGAATGCCAGTTCCGCGTTCACGTCGCCGCCGAGCGAGTCGACTCGGTCGGCGGCCCATTCTGGGTCGGCGTCGGCGAGTCGGAGCAGGAGGGTCACCGACTCCCCTAAGTCGGGGTCGTCTCGAATCCCGCGAACCGGACGTGAGACGTACGTCATTCGAGCGCCGAGAGTATCTCCGCGGCGTGACCGTCCGGCGAGACGTTCTCGAAGACGCGCTCGACGGTGCCGTCGGGAGCGACGACGAAGGTGTTCCGGAAGACACCGTCGAAGGTTCGACCGAACATCTTCTTCTCGCCGTAGGAGTCGTAGGCGCTGGCGACCTCGCCGGACTCGTCGCTCAGCAGTTCGAACGGGAGATCGTGCTTCTCGCGGAAGCTGGCAAGGTCGGAGACCGAATCGTCGCTGATTCCGAGGACGGGCACGCCGCGCGCCGTGAACTCGTCCCACGAATCGCGGAAGTCGCACGCTTCGGTCGTACAGCCGGGGGTGTCGGCGCGCGGGTAGAAGTAGACGACGACTCTGCCCTCGAAATCCCCGAGCGAGATAGTTTCACCCGCGTGGTTCGGGAGTTCGAACGACGGTGCCTGTTGACCAGATTCGAGCATGCCATCGCTTCATAGCGCGTGACGAACTGCGTTACGGAGTCAGTCGCCCGCGACGACGAACGTTCGCCCACCTTTCCGTTCAAGGTGAACCTCGCCATCCTCGGCGGAGCTTCGGACGAAGTCTGCCATTTCGCTAGTGGACAGCCGAGATATGTCCGCAGCGTTCCACGACTGGGGTTCGGCGTGTTCTGGAGCCAGTTCGATGTTCATATCCGAACGTTGTCCGGTCAGATGATGAAACCAAGCATAGCGAAGCGAAAGTGAAAGTGGTCGAAAATCGGGGGGTGTGAGTTTTTCGTCCAGTGCAGGGGACGAGCGCACCATCGATCGAATCCGCTGGGCGGTTCTCGAACTGCCGCCAGTCGATCCGATATATTACTGGGTTCTATCAGTACCAGAATGAAAACAGTTAACCGCTGTTTTTTTACTGTCGAGGTCGTAGCGACTTTTCATGGGTGGCAAATTATCCAGCGACGACCGAGAGCGAATCAAACGGTTTGCGAAAACACCGCGGTACAAGCGTACTCCAGACCAACTCTGTCCCTCCGAAGACGAGGAATCCGATTAGCCGGTCACCGTCAGCGCGTCCCCCTCTTTTTCGACGAGTCCGCGCTCCCGGAGCGTGCGAATGATGGTGTAGAGCGCTATTTTCGGCAAGTCGAGACCGGTCTGTAGTTCGTCGAGCGTCGCACCTTGCGCGGTCGCTAAGTAGAGGTAGACGAGTTTGGCGCGCGGCGAAACCAGTTCGTCGGGGAGCGGCGAAACGGACGTAGTTCTGATACTCATGACGGTGCTCCGACCCAAACATTCGACAGTAATAAATCCACTCCACGACAATCGTCGAAAATCGCTGTAGAGTCGTCGCTCCGCCGAGACGTATTCTCACCGAGAGGAATTGTCTGGGATTTTATGTGACGAGCGGTGGTAACAGTCGATTATGAGTCCAGCGCGGGACGAATCCGAAACGGAAACTGGGACGGTCCTCTCGCCCGACGAACTCGACATCGAGGACAACGACAGCGTCGTTCCGCTGGACGAGGGGCGGTAGGTCATCGGCTCAGCGGGAAAGCCGTCGGTTCCGGAGAAGCCGGCACGCTCATCGACGGCTGACGATACGAACGAAGGGGCTGATTCGCCCGACGAACGACCGCAGATCGACTCCAAGGACGTTCGCCGATGGCTCGAAGACGACCTCGACGACGTGGAGTCGCGATACCGCTTTCACATATCCGCAAAGTCGGAAGACGCAATCGGTCACCAACAGCTGTTCTCCGACGACGTGGGAATCGTCTTCGACGGACTGCTCATGTGGTACGCCAGCAGGTCGATAGGAGCACGCCAGTCGAGGACGTGCTCGGAATCCTCCAGGTGGAGTCGAACGTCCGCGTGCGATACTCGCCGCGGTGTTTCCGCGGCGTCCTCGAAGCCCACGTCCTCTCGCCGGACGACTCCATCGCCGACCTCTTCGAAGCGATACGCGGCACGAACGGACCGGTGTTTCCGCCGGAAACCGACCGGTGAGTCGTCTCGGTTTCGTAACCGTCGCGGATTATCCGTCGTGATAGTCGGGAGTAGGGTTTTTATGTGCCGGAGGTAGATCTATTCGATAGATGACTTTGAGCGTTCAGAAATAGGAATCGTCGGACGACGGGGTGAGGAGACGCAGGTCGTCGAGTTTCGGCTCGGCGACGACGTGTGCGCCATCGACATCGACCAAGTGGACAGCATCGTGGAAGTGAAGAAGGGCACGCGGATTCCGCGCACGCCCGACTCCATCGAGGGCGTGATGGATCTCCGCGGCGAGACGACGGCCATCATCGACCCGAAAAAGTTCCTCTCGGTCGCTTCGGCGACCTCGGTCACGCCGGTCGCGGCCTCGTCAACCGCGTCGGCGATCTCTTCGAGCGCGATGAGAGCGTTGCCGATTTCGTCACCCGCGAGCTGAACCTGTTGGTTCGACTCCTCGACAGCCACGACCATTTCGTTGGCCTGCGACTGAATATCTTCGATGCGACCCGCGATCTCCTCCGTGTGTTCGCGCGTCTTGTTTGCGAGTTCTTTCACCTCGTCCGCGACGACTTCGAAGCCGCTTCCGGCGTCGCCTGCGCGGGCCGCCTCGATGTTCGCGTTCAGCGCGAGGAGGTTCATCTGGTCGACGACTTCGGCGATAACTTCGATAACACCCTCGATTTCGGTCATCTGTAATTCGAGTTCCGTCACCGTCTTCACGAGGCCGTCGCTCATCCTGATGACGACGTCGATTGCCTCGCGTGCACCTTCGCTGGAGTCGAGACCGCTGTCAGCGGCCGCCTTCGCCAGCTCCGCGGCGGATGCGACTTGGTCGCAACAGGCCGCGACCTCCTGCATTCTCGCACTGAAGTTCTCCATCTCGGTGGCGACGATAGAGAGCAGCGCCGACTGTTCGTCCACGCGCTCTTCGATGGTCTCCGCGGAACCGGACGCTCGGTCGACCGACTCGGCGAGTTCCTCCGCCTGTTCGTCGACGCGACGGGCGAGCAACTGGAACCGATCGTCCATGTCGTTGACCTGGTCGACGACGTTGACGAGGCGGTCGTCCACGACGCCGTACTCGTCCGCGAAGTCGGCACGCGCCGAGAGGTCTCCCTCGCGCATGGAGGTGAGCGTGTTCCGGAGTTCTTCCACCATCGCAGTCACGCTCTCGTGTCGGCGAACGTCCTCCGTCCGGTCGTTCACCGTCTCGACGACTGCGACGAGTTCGCCGTCGATAGAGCGGCTTCGCGGCGAACGCGATCTCCTGCTCTTCTCCGTCCGGCGTTACCATCGTACTCTCACCCCGGAACAGGAGGTGGTCTTCGTCGTCCCGTTCCACGCCGAACTCGACGTGTGCGTTCTTCGCCGCTTCGACCATCGATTCGACCGCCGCACCGTACGTGGCGGCGTACGTCGCACTCGAAACCTCGGCAGCGGCGTGTTTATACCCGAAACTCGGTGTTTCTGATGCTCTCGAAATCGAGCAGGAACGCACTGACGGTCGTCGCGAGCGACGCCGCGACGACGAAGGTGAACCCGACCGAGAGATGAAAGAGGGCTGGCTGGGAGGTTCGACGGTAGGTACGCACGGCGAACTCCACCATCGAAAGCCCGGCTACCGTGAGGGAGAGACTGAAAACGGTGTAAAGTAGTTCCGTCGGCTGCATGTCACTGCGTGTCCTTCAGATCGCGCCAAACGTTGACCAGCGAGTTCTCGACTTCGGGACGCTCTTCGAGCGACACCTCCAGACCGTCGCTACGGAACGTTATCGCAACGCTGTCGATGTCGCGCCGGTACACTTTGGTTCGACGCCCCTCGTTAGAGAACTCGCGGCCGGTCAGTTTGAGCAGGTTCGCCTCCGTCAGTTCCTCTATCCTCCGATAGCTGGTCGCTATCGGGATGCCGAGCTCGTCGCTCAACTCCTGGGCGGACTTCGGCTCGTGTGTCGCGTCGAGTATCTCGGCGTTGTACTTGTTGCCAAGCACCCGGAGCAGTTCCACAGACCCCATCGGTTATCGACTTTGATAACACGACCATAAAAAGATATCGTACCGGTGTTCCACGGAACTTACGACGGGAATATTCGAACGGTAGACAGTATCTCCGAGGTAGCGAGCGAGGAGAAAAGTAGAGTGTCCGGCGGAACAGTAAAGTGGAAATCCGGAAGAGAGAGGATAATGTCAGAAAACGTTTCGGAATTGCAGGTCTTGATCTTCCGACTCGAGAGCAAACAGTACTGCGTCGACATCGTGCACAACGACGAGATCGTCGACCGCGGCGAACTGACGAAACTCCCCGACTCGAAACCGCACGTCGAAGGCGTGATGGATCTCCGCGGCACGACGACGACCATCGTCAACCCGAAGACGGTGCTCGGATTGGACGATTCGGGGACGGGCACCCGCGTCATCGTCTTCGAGACGGAAGACCAGCGGAGCATCGGTTGGCTCATCGACGAAGTGAATCAAGTCGTCGCCCTGAACGACGCCGACGTGGACGAGTCCGTCGAGAGCGAGTCGGTTCACGGCGTCGTTCGACAGGACGACGAGTTCGTCGTCTGGGTCAAGCCGTCGGCCATCAATGTCTGACGGTGCGCGCCAGCGCGACGCGGACGAGCGATTCGACATCGAACCTCGAATCGCTCGCCACGACCGCTCCTTTTCGTCGTGCTGCGACGGCGGAGAATCGTAGGACGAAAGTCGAGAGTAATCGATAATACGGCGCCGAGACGGACACCTGCTCTCTTTCCGACTTCTCGATTCGAAAGTAACCATTTCGTACGAGCCTATTACCGGAGATTGACGAAACGTGGCGACTGAATGGCCGAGATGGCATTTTCGCGGTCGGGGACGGGTATGTGAGCCATAGCCCACCCTAGGTGAGTCCTTCACCGAGTTCAGTGAGTGTATAACAAAGAGGGGTTCGGGGGATTCATAAATACAGTTCAGCCCTCGATAACGACTCTATCGAGGTGCCCAGGACACGGTGGAGGCGAGTTACCTATGAGATTCCCGAACGTTAGGCGAATATTAGACAGTGGTTGCAACGAACGTCAGAACGAACGTCATCTATCGCACTCGTGTCAATGAATGCCAACGTCATTCGGGAGGCATCCCACTAATGTGTGGCATCATCGCCCGAGTCGGGGAGACGGACGACGCCGTGGACGAGTTACTCGTTGGTCTCGAGAATCTCGAGTATCGCGGGTACGACTCGGCCGGACTCGCGGTGAAGAACGGGAGCGGGCCGACGGTGTTCAAGCGCGAAGGCCAAATTTCGCGCCTCAAAGACCTGCTCGCGGATGAAGTTCCCGCCGGGGAGCTCGGAATCGGCCACACCCGCTGGAGCACGCACGGTCCGCCGACCGACGAGAATGCCCACCCGCACACGGGCTGCTCCGAGCGAGTCGCGGTCGTCCACAACGGGATCATCGAGAACTACGAGTCGCTCCGGACGGAACTTCGCCAGCGCGGACACGAGTTCGAGAGCGACACCGACACCGAAGTCATTCCGCACTTGGTGGAAGAACACCTCGCTAGCGGCGCGACACCCGAGGAAGCGTTCCGCATGACGGTTCGTCGCCTCTCGGGGAGCTATGCCGTGGCGATGCTAGTCGACGAGAGCGACGCCATCTACGCGACGCGCTCCGGGTCACCGCTCGTCGTCGGCGTTCGAGACGGGAAGTATTTCCTCGCCAGCGACGTACCCGCCTTCTTGGATTTCACCGACGAGGTCATCTACCTCGACGACGGCGACGTGGTCGTCGTCAGACCGGGGAAACACGAGATAACGAATCTCGAAGGTCGGTCGGTCGAACGTCAGACGAAGACGGTCGATTGGAACCCGGAGGACGCGGGGAAGGGTGGTTACGACCACTACATGCTCAAAGAGATCCACGAACAGCCGACCTCCCTCCGCCAGACGCTTCGCGGTCGCGCAGACCCGGTGACGGGCGACATCACCCTCGAAGATTTCCCGTCGGGAACCTTCGACGGCGTCCGGCGCGTGCAACTCGTCGCCTGCGGGACGTCGTATCACGCCGGACTCGTCGGCAATCAGTTCCTCGGGAGTCGCGGCGTTCCCGCGCAGACGTTCCTCGCCAGCGAGTACGCGGTGTCGCCACCGCCGGTCGACGACAGCACGCTCGTCGTCGGCGTCACGCAGAGCGGCGAGACGGCGGACACGCTCTCGGCCCTCAGACGGGCGAACGCAGCCGGAGCGCGGACGCTCGCGGTGACGAACGTCGTCGGCTCGACCGCGGCGAGGGAGTGTGACGACGCGCTGTTCATCCGCGCCGGCCCCGAAATCGGTGTCGCCGCCACCAAGACGTTCTCCTCGCAGGTCGTCTCGCTCTCCCTGCTCGGCGAGCGAATCGTCCGGGACACGACCGGCCACAGGAGCGACGACGTGGAGTCGGTACTGTCCGCCCTCTCCGACCTTCCGGATAACGTCCAGCGGATACTGGACTACACGAAAGCCCATCGAATCGCCAAACGCTACCGCGACAGCGAAGCGTACTTCTTCATCGGTCGCGGTTCGGCCTTCCCGGTCGCACTGGAAGGCGCACTGAAGTTCAAGGAGATATCCTACGAGCACGCTGAGGGGTTCGCGGCGGGCGAGCTGAAACACGGTCCACTGGCGCTGGTAACTCCCACAACTCCGGTGTTCGCGGTGTTCAACGGTCGCAACGACGAGAAGACGTTGAGCAATGTCAAGGAAGTCGAAGCTCGCGGTGCGCCGGTCGTCGCGGTGGCGAGCGACGAGAACGAAGCGGTCGCCCAGTACGCCGACGACGTGCTGACGATTCCGGACACCCATCCCGACGCGGCGGGCGTCCTCGCCAACGTCCAACTCCAGTTGCTCTCGTACCACGCTGCAGAACTACTCGACCGACCTATCGACAAGCCGCGCAATCTGGCGAAGAGCGTGACCGTCGAATGAATCGGGCGGGTAAGCCACGATTACCCACCCGAACCGAACTGAACGGTCGGCGCGGTTTAATCGCACTCCGCTACCAGTTCTGATAGATGAACGCCGTCGTACTCTCGTTGGACGCCGAGCTCGCTTGGGGGTACCACGACCTGCCGACGGTGCCCGACCACGTCGAGAGCGCCCGCACCTCGTGGTCACGACTGCTCGCGCTCTTCGACGAGTACAACGTTCCTGCCACGTGGGCCGTCGTCGGCCACCTCTTCCTCAACTCGTGCGACGGCGAACACGCTGGTCACGCGACCCTGACTGACGACTGGTTCGCCCGCGACCCCGGCGGCGTCGCGGAGCGCTCGCCACTCTGGTTCGGCGATGGAATCGTCGACACCATCGCCGACGCGAAGGCGAACCACGAAATCGGCTGTCACACCTTCTCGCACGTCGAATTCGGCGATGAGCGAACGACCCGCGAGGTGGCGGTGGACGAGACCCGCGCCAGCCTCGAAATCGCGGACGATGCCGGACACTCCCTCGAATCGTTCGTCTTCCCGCGGAACAACGTCGGCCATCGGGACGTGCTCGCCGCCTACGGCTTCACCTGTTATCGCGGGACGCGCCCGGAACTCTGGTACGATGGGGGACGGTTCAAATCGCTAGCGAAGGTCATCGACCTGACCGTGAGCAAGACGGGACCGCCGCTGATCGAACCGGAAGTGGACGAGTACGGGCTGGTGAACGTTCCGGCCTCGATGTTCCTGTTCGGCTACGAAGGCCGGGTGCGGACGATGACCAAGAGCGTCTGGGATGACCCGCTCATCCGGGCGTCGAAGCGCGGCATCGACCGCGCCGCCGACGCCAGCGACGGCATCTTCCACCTCTGGATGCACCCAAACAACTTCACCGAGGAGCGCGACTTCGAGCGACTGCGGGTCGTGCTTGAACACCTCGCTAAACGGCGAGACGAGGCCCGGCTCCAGGTTCGAACGATGGGCTCTGTGGCCGCCGAAATCAAGGGAACTGATCCCGCGACGAAACGAACTCCCATCGGACCGAGATAAGCGAACGTCTTCGCGTAGCGACCCCACGAGTCAGCGACTGCGAAGCCGAGACTATTCTGCCTTCCCATCGTTTCGGACGCGACTGAGCGAACCCTTCGCGGTTTCAATCGACACCGCCAGCCTCGGGCTACGAACGGTAACCCTAGCCAGATGCCTCGCAATCAGCCCATAACAAAGCGAATCCCGGTGGTGTGACGGAACAGAGCCACGGGCAGGCGGTCTGCCCCGGCGAGTTAACTATGTCGATGGAAACTTCGAGTCCGGAGAGGGCGTTCGTCCTCGGATTAGACGGCGTCCCATGGGATCTGATCCGACGGTGGACAAGGAAGGGACAATTACCGAACTTCGCTCGGTTGGTCGAAGAGGGGGCCGCCGGGCCGCTTTCGAGCACTACCCCGGACGCCACGCCGCTGGCGTGGCCGACGATCGCCACGGGGGTCTGGCCCGACAAGCACGGATTGTACGGCTTCCAGCACCTCGAACCGGGCTACACCCACCGGATGAACACCAGCGCCGACGTTCGCAGACCCGAACTCTGGGATATCGTCTCGCCTGCAGTGGTCGGCAACGTCCCGATGACCTACCCCGCCGACAACATCGACGGGACGCTCGTCACCGGGATGATGACCCCGGAGATGGACGACCACTTCACCCACCCGCCCGAGTTCGCCGCGGAGATAGCCGAGGAGATTCCAGACTATCAAATCGGTTTGTCGTGGGACGAGTTCCGCGACCGACCGGACGAATTCCGCGAGGAGCTGTCATCCCTGCTCACAACCCGCCGGACGCTAATGCGTCGTCTGATGGCCGAGGACTGGCGACTCTTCTTCTTCGTCTACACCGCGCCCGACCGACTCCAACACCTCATCTGGGAGGACGACGTGCTCCTCGAACACTACCGCGAGCTGGACGACGTGCTCGGCGAGGTGCTGGAACACGTCGAATCCCGCGATGCCACCCTCTTCGTCGTCTCCGACCACGGCTTCGGCCCTATTTCGACGTTCGTCTTCGTCAACAGTCTGCTCGAACGCGAGGGACTCCTGCACCGAAAAGGGGGAGACGGCACGCGGGAGGCGCTCGCTCGATTCGGACTGACGAAAGACCGTGTCCAGGGAATCCTCTCCCGGCTCGGCGTGAGCGAGAAATCCCTCGTCGAACACCTGCCTCGCTCCGTCGTCGATTCCGTCGCCGCGCAGGTTCCCGGCGACCACAGCCTCTACGACGTGGATTTCGAGGAGACCGTGGCGTTCGTCCACGGCGAGGGGAGCGTCTACGTGAACGATACGATGCGATTCGACCCCGGCGTCGTCGCGCCGGAGGACGTGCCCGCGCTCAAGAACGACCTCCGGTCGCTGTTCGAGGGAGTGACCGACCCCGACACCGAAGACCGCGCCCTCAACGTGTACGACGGCGACCAACTGTTCCCGACCGACCCTCGGTCGCCCGATCTCGTCGTCAAGGGCCGAGGCGAGTACGAGACGGGGAACGCGCTGACTCGAAACGTGTTCGCCGACAGCGGGAGCAAGGTCGCCAGCCACCGACCCGAGGGTATCTTCCTCGCGTGGGGGCCGAGCATCGAAGCCGAGACGATGCCGACCGACGCAAGCGTCGCCGACGTGACGCCGACCGTTCTCCACGCGCTGGACGAGGCCGTGCCGTCGGACGCCGACGGGAGGGTGCTGAAGGAGATATTCCACGACGGATCGAAACCGGGGAGACGGGCCGTCTCCCAGCGCGAATACAGCGAGTCGGGCAGTCCCGCGTCGGTCGAGGCCGACTTCGACGACGTGGAAGACCGACTCCGCGGGTTGGGGTACATGGAATGAGCGGGCCGACCAGCGCGCGGAGCGTCGCGACGACCCCCGCACCGACCGGTAAGACCGTGCTCGTGACCGGCGGCGCGGGGTTCGTCGGAAGCCACCTCGCCGCGGCGCTGGCCAAGGAGAACGACGTTCGCATCCTCGACGACTTCTCGTCTGGAAAACGAGAAAATCTTCCGGAGGCAACGACGCTCGTGGAAGGCGACGTGCGCGACCCGAACGCGGTTCGGGAGGCAATGGACGGCGTCGACCTCGTCTTCCACGAGGCCGCCATGGTCAGCGTCGAGCGCTCGGTCGAACGTCCGCTTCGAAGCCACGCCGTCACGACCGACGGGTCGCTCGTCGTCCTCAACCGCGCGCGCCGGGAGGACGCCCGAGTCGTTCTTGCGTCCAGCGCCGCGGTGTACGGTCATCCCGATTCCGTGCCGGTCTCGGAGTCGGAGCGCAAGCGGCCGACCTCTCCCTACGGCATCGACAAACTGACCGCGGACCTCTACGCACGGCAATTCTGCGACCTCTACGGGTTGGAGACGGTCGTCCTTCGGTACTTCAATATCTACGGCTCGCGCCAAAACCCCGAATACAGCGCCGTCGTCCGGGTGTTTCTCGACCAAGCCCGCCGTGGCGACCCCATCACGATAGAAGGTGACGGGACGCAGACGCGGGATTTCGTCCACGTCTCGGACGTGGTGCAGGCGAACCTCAGCGCCGCGACGACCGACCGAACGGGCGAGGCGTTCAACATCGGCACCGGCGAGAGCGTCCCGATCCGCGAACTGGCGGAGACGGTGCGCGACGTGACCGACTCGGACTCCGACATCGTCCACACCGACCCCCGCCCCGGCGACATCGACCACAGCAGGGCGGACGTGAGCCGAGCGCGGGAGGCGCTGGGCTACGAACCCACCGTCTCGCTGTCCGAGGGACTCGCCTCCCTCGTCCGCGAAATCACGGCCTGAAATAGGTCGGGTACGTTCGTCACGGTGTCCCACGAAGTGACCGATGTCGTCGCTTCAGGCGGCCCATAACAAAGGTACTCCCCGCCTTCTGAGGAAACGAGGAAGGGTGGCTCAGTGGTAGAGCACCACCGCTTCGTCGGTGGGAGCCTCACAGGCTTCGCGTGGTTCGAATCCCGCCCCTTCCGTATTCTGCAACGCGTGGAGTAAAACGGAACAGCATCGATTTTCATAACCGACCTCCTTCACTGATTTGGACTGCCTCACGCCGAAATACACTTTCTCTATCGGTCGGACGCGAGTCGAATCAAGAGAGCGTGTGTGTCGGATGTAGGTCGTCGATGTAGCCGACTGTACGACCAAAATACGAGGGAGCAGCTATTATCGAAAAAATTACTTTTATTATATCTGAGTGAAACCCACGAGCAATGAGCGAACATCACAGACGGACATTCTTACGGTCGACAGCTCAAGGATTCGTGGTTGCCACTGCGGCCGGACTCATAGATCGGTGCGCGCTTCGACGACCGTGTCGGTTTCGGGGCGAGTCGTGTGTGCCGACGGAAACCCGGCCGGTGACGTAACGATGGAGGCGAACACGAACTCGTACCCACGAACGACGACCGACAGGTAACGGCTACTGTTCACTCGACGTTCCTCCGAATACCAGCTTCTATCTGGGAATGTAGAAGTACAAAACGGACGGAAGTCCACCGAAACGGGACGGAATTCCGCTCATGTACGACTTCGGCGAACAGTCGGTCGAAAACAGCGAAGCGAATCTTGGCACGCTCAGGCTCCCGAAGACGTACCACGTGATGCTTCGAATACTTCACGCCGACAGCGAACCGGCATCGAGCGCCGAACCCGGCATCGCGGCGAAGAGCGGCGGCCACTGGTTCGGTTCGGCCCCCTCGAAAATCCGCGTAACCCGCGACGGGTATCTGAAGATCACCGATACCGACTACACTGGCGTGGAACTCGGCGGGCCGGTTCTCCTCAGCGCCGAGTTCGTCGAGACGGTGTAATTATGAGAAATCGTTCACCATCACCGAACCAACCGACCTAGTGGTACAGGCGGGTAACGGTTTCCGCGATGCATCGATTACTACCACGAAATCGACGTCTACCCCGATGTCGGAAGAACCCTCGACGACGGCATCAGACGAGAAACCAACGACCCCGCGAAGGACGACGAGTACAACGGATGGTTCCGCAACTACACGAGAATCGAGCACCACGACTACAGCACTGAACTCGACGGCGCAGGGCCGGCGTCGAGGGTTCTTTTCGAACGGGAGCGGTGACGAGGAGTCGGTGAGTTTCCTCGAAGATCCCTACGTCTTGACCGTCGGCGGCTTCGTGCTTTCGGTCGGGGGAATCCTCCATCAACTCGTGAGGGGGAAGAAGTATGGCGCGCGGAAAGACGATTATCTGGAGTTCGATCCTCGGGTTCCCCTTCGTCCTCGCCGGTGGACTACTGTTAGATGAGACTCAACTACCGACCGCTCTCGGCCTACCGTTCATCCTCTTCGGTCTGTTCGTCGTCGGCACCGGTGCTTACATCCAGTGGCAGTCGAGTCCGAGCCAGCCGCATCTACGCGATGGCGAAGAACTCATCGACTATCGCCATCCAACACAGCGAGTTGCTGCGGTGAAAATCGTGCTCAGCTATCCCTTCCTGTTGTCTACCATGCACTTCCTCTTTTTCACGTTTCTCCCCCTACATTTACCCAACAGTCACGCTCATCGTCGGACTGTACCTCTTCTCCACTGGCATCCACACCTACTGGACGAACTCCCTCACGATGTATTTCATCACCTCTGATCGGGTTCTCAAGGAGTATCAGTTCATCTCCCGTGTCCGACAGGAAGTTCCGCTGAACAAGGTTCGTGGTGTCGAAGAGCGAAAGTCGATAACGGAGGCATTCGTCGGTCTCGGAAACGTTCGAGTCGCAACCGGTGGTAGTCGGTCGTTAGAGATCATCATGCAGAATATGGACAAGTCGAACGAGTTCGCCAACCAACTCAGAGATCTGCTGTAACCGTTCTAATTCCACCGACGGGGACCCAATCGACTTTTCCGGACTGTGCTGGCTCGTTTCGAGCGTGGCGAGTCAACACTCGTCGCCCTCAGGCCAGAATCCGTATCACCCGCCGCACGTCGAGCAGCCCGCTCGCGGTCGCCAGTCCGACCCAGACCGCCACGCCGAGCAGCACCACAGCGACCAGCGAGAGCAGGCCGGAGACGAATGAGAGCGCGACGAACACGACGCTCGACATGACCAGCGTGATGGCGCAGACGAACGCGACGTGGCGGAGCAGGAGCGGGATTGACAGCGACAGCTCATGGTGGACGACGGCGAGGTTGACCAGCGAGTAGACCGAGTGCGTGGCGACCGTGGCCCACGCAGCGCCGACCGCCCCGAAGGTCGGGATGAGCAGGAGGTTGAGCAGGAAATTCGCCACCGAGGTCACGCCCTTGGCCCACGCTCGCTCGCGCGCGCGCCCGAGATAATCCAGCGCGTCACTCGTGATGAACATCACCGCCTGCAGGACGACGTAGCCCGCGAACACCTGCACGACGGGAATCGCCCCGGCGTACTTCGCGCCGAACACCTGCGTCACAGCGGGGTCGGCCACCAACACCAGTCCGGCCCCGGCAGGGACGTAGAGGAGGAGCGTGTGGCGGAACGTCGTCTCGTAGAGGCGGGCCGCCGACTCCCGTTCGTCGCCTGCCTTCCGCTCCCCGTAGGTCGGAGAGATGGTGAATCCGAGCGAGGCCGCCGGAGCCTGCACGAACGTCGAGATGTTCTTGGCGAGGAAGTAGTAGCTCACCGCGACCGGCCCGACGAGCGCGCCGACGAGGATGGTGTCTATCTTCTTGTCGAGGACGTTCGCGCCCTTGGTCGCCGTGAGCGGAACGCTGTACCGGAGCACGCGCCGGGAGAGGCCGGCCTCGCGGTCGCTCGACTCGTGGGTCGAGTAGAACTTCCGGTAGAGCACGCCCAGTCCGACCAGCGTCGCCAGCGCGTAGCTCGCGACGTAGCCGACGAGCGCGCCGACCGCACCGCCGACGACGAGCGCGCCGACCGCGACGAAGACGAGCAGGCTCGCGCTCCCCGTCGCCCGCGTCACCGCGCTCCACGTCACGCGATTGAACCCCTGGAAGACGACCACGGCGAACGTCGAGAGCGAGTGGACAGCGATGTAGGCCCCGCCGAACGCGAGCAGCGGCGCGAGTTCAGGCTGGTTGACGAGGCGCGCTATCGTCCCGGCGAAGAGCGCGAACGCTCCGGCGACGACGACGATGGCGACGACCCGTGAGCCGAGCGCGACCCGCAGGACGTGTGGAACCTGACCCGAGTCGCGCTCTCGATACTCGGTGACGTACCGGGCCGCCGACTTCGCCGTGCCGAGGTCGGCGAACAGCCCGGCGACGCCGAGCACCGCGAGGGCGCTTCCGAGATGACCGTACTCCGTCGGCGTGAGCAGGTAGCGCGTGAGCAGGACGACGAGCAGCCCGCTCGAAGCGACGTGGAGCACTCGCGCGCCCATCGTCGCCTTGAGCCCGCGTGCGAAGGTTTTCGAGTCCATCGTTCTATGCGGTCGAGTTCACGTAGTATAGTCGGAAGTCACCGCCCGATTGCACCCGCGCGACGCCGGGCTTACTTTCGAGCGTTCGGAACCCTCGTTTCGGGAATCGAAGTCCATTATAGACTTCAGTTTCGCGCTGTACCGCGGCGTCGGTTACCGGCAGGTAGCGCGGGCCGTCGAAGACCGAGGTGAGCCGACCCGCGGTGAAGTTCTCGCCCGTCGCGTTGTACCCCCCGCCGTATATCGGCGCCCCTCGGAAATCACTTCGTTTACTGTCTTCGTAGCCCAGAATCGCGTCGGTGTAGCGCTCTCCCGGCGAGCGAAGCCCGGTGAACAGGGCGTCACCGCGCTGGTCGAACGCCGTCCCGTACCCCACCATCTGGCTTTCGGAGACGTGCCCGGAGGGCTGGTACATGTACGGCGAGTGAAACAGGGTCGGAACCGAGAGCACGAGCAGGAGAGCGAAGATACCCGCCGCGAACCCCGGCACGGGGTCGGCGTTCGGAAGTCTGCGCCCGATGGCGTCGAATCCTCGCGCGAGCGCGACTCCGCCGAGCATCGTCACCGGAACCATCATGAATCCCAGCACGCGGAAGTGGAACTGGCCGAAACTTGCGAAGAGGAAGAGGCCGAAGAGACCGAACAGCGGTATCATCCCGACGGCGACGTACTTCGTGAAGGCGCTGGTGTCGGTACCCCGTACGCGGTCGAACAGCCCGCCGAGCATGAATATTCCGGCGATGATGCTGAAGAACAGGCTCACGAGGAAGAGCTTCGCGAACAGCAGTCGGATGCTCCCGCCGAGTTGCGAGAGGCTCGCGGCCGCGTGGGTCGCGGAGGCCGCGGCGGCGGGGTCGTCGAGTAGGCTCGTGACCAGCGCGGTCACCGTACCGCCCGACCGCTCGTGGAAGGGCGTCCACAGCAGGAAGGTCGCCATGAGGAACATCGTCTGCGCGTACATCGCTCGATGGCGGGCGATGGCGTGTCCGTCGCGGAAGAGTCGGTAGACGAACTGGACGACGACGATACCGCCGAACAGCAGGATGACGTTGGCTGCCTGCTGCGGATGGACGAGCACCATCGCCAAGGACGCGAGCGCGAGCAGCGCCCCTGCCGCGGTACCGAACAGCGGTAACCGCCGCTCGTCGCTCGCCATAACGTACTTCGCCACGAGGTAGATGACCAGCGGGAGGAACATGATCGCCTGTGAGGTCGGATGCGGCATGACGAAGACGCTGATGGCGTTGATGGGGAGCAGCAGGAAGGCCGAAATCGCCGCGAACGTCACGGCCCGGTCGTCGTCCACCACGACCCGCACCGCGAGCGGGACGAACAGCAGGTAGACGAGGACGAACGCGGCGACCATCAGCAACAACGACCGCCGGAGCGACAGCCCCGTCGCCTCGCTGATGACGATGGCGACGGTGTGCGTACCGGGGTAGAGTAGGTCGTAGGCGGCCATATCCCCCGCGACGATGTCTTTCGTCCAACCGAGGTGCGTCAGCGAGTCGCCCGGACCGTAGAAGTGATAGCCTCGGAGAATCGGAAGCGACGCGATGGAAAGCGTCGTCGCCCCGCCGAGGACGAGGCCGAGCGAGCGGTACCAGTCGGGTGCCGACACCGCGACGACGATTCCGGCGAGTAGCGCGACGGCGGCACCGGCCCAAAAGAGCGTCGGTGTCGCCCAGTATATCGACAATTCGTACCCGCCTGCCGGCGATTCGTGCGCCGCGAGGACGGCCACGGCGAGCGAGCAGAATCCGACGACGAGCGCGCTCTTCTCCAACCGGTGTGCGTACGTCTGTGCCATTTGCTCGTCTCCGGCGTCGTTCGATTCACCCTTTGTTATGGACCTCCTGATTCCGTCCGGTACGAATCAGTAGCTCGGTCGCGTAGCCCGCAACGTCTATCTTGTCGTCGAGGAGTCTCCGCCTCCGGCGTTGGTACGTCTCCCGATCGGCGGAGTGGACGAGCGACTTCGCCTTGCGGACGGCCTCGCGGTCGTCCGCCGTCGAGTGGAGCAGCCCGTACTCCGCGAGTTCGAGGAAGTTGGTCATGTCGTCCGCCCCGGCGAACGACTGTGCGCGCACCGCGGGCGTCCCGAGGACGGCGGCCTCCGTCGCCATCGTCGCCGAATCGCCGACGTAGAGGTCGGCGCACGCGAGCAGGTCGTGGACGAGGTGGGGCGGCACCGGAAGCTGATACCCCTGGAACTCGTCGGGGAGCGGCGACTCGCTCGTGACGTACACTTCGCCGTGGTCGTCTAAGAACGAGACCAGTTCGCGTTTCGCTTCGCGGGAGAAACCGTTCTCCCCGACGTCGTGCAGGGCGGACCACTGCCGGAAGCGAACGAGGAAGAATCGTTCGTCGGGTCGCACGCCGTGCTCGCGGAGTCCGGCGGGGTCGGGCATGAATCGGTCGGGATGGAGGTAGGCGAGCTCGTGGTAGCCGTCGTAGCGGACGTGGTTCGCGCCGTAATCGTCCCGGAATCGCCGGGGCGTGCAGACGACGTGCGCCAGTGGCGTCGTGATTCGGTGCGACTGTGCGCCCTCGTTGTCGATCCAGACCACGCTCCGTGCGCCGACCAGCGGGGCGACGTGCGAGACCGCGACGCCTCCGATTGCGGTCATCACGTCCGGGCGGATGCGGAGGGCTTCGCGGAGCAGGCGCGCCTCGTAGGTGGCCTGCACCCGCGCCAGTCCGGGGAGGGAATCCGCCTTCCCCGCGAGGATGGTGTGGTCGATACCGTATCGGTCGAGCAGGTCGAGCGCGATATCCTTGTCGCGGGCGAAGACGTGAACGTCGTGTCCTCGCGCCTCCAAGTCGGCGATGACGTGCCGGTAGAAGTGGACGTGCGCCGGATGCTGAATGGTGACGATGACGTGCATCACAGGACGGTTTCGTATACTGCGCGGATTCGTTCTCCCATGCGTTCGAGGCTCACGTCGCGGGTCTTCTCGCGCCCGTTCGACCGTCTGGGGTCGGAGAGCACGTCCACCAACCCCGCTACGAGTTCGTCGTCCGAATCGCAGACGTGCGAGGGCGACACCCCCGACAGGCGGTCTCGCACGTCTCCCACATCGGTCGTCACGACCGGCAGGTTGCAGGCCATCGCCTCCTTGACGGAGTTCGGCGACCCCTCGCTCTTCGACGGCAGCAAAAGAGCGTCCGCGGCGTTGTAGTAGGTCGCCATCTCCGCGTGGGGAACCCCGTAGACGCTCTGGAGTTCGACCCGTCCCGACACTCGGTTCGCGGCGGCGTTGACCACGCGCTCGGCCCGCGGGAAGTTCTTCACCTCCCGGGACGGCGGGTACGGAAAGAGGACGTATTTCGCACCACGGCTCCAGCCGACCGCGTCGCGCGCGTCTCGTTTCGGTCGCGGTTCGAACCGCGAGTGGTTGACGCCGTGCGGGATGACGTAGCACGGCCCGTCGAGTTCGGACGCCATCTCCTCGGACATCACGATGACGGCGTCGCAGTGGCGGGCACACTGCTTGCTCAGCCAGCCGTACTCGCCGAGGAGGTCGGAACCCCACAGCGAGAGGACGACCGGCAACCGAGGTTGGGTCAGCGCCATCGGCGCGGTGAGTCCGTAATTCGCGTGAATCAGGTCGTACTCGCCGAGAGCGTTCCGGAAGACGGTCGGGAAAAAGCGCAGGTAGTCGGTTGGCGACCGCCGGGCGGCTTCCTGGACTCGGTGTCTCCCCGGCGGCGACAGTGTCTCTCCCATGACGCCCTGTTCGCGGAGCACCCGCAGTTGCTCCTGAAAGAAGCGGGCGTCGGTGTTCGTCACGAGGTTCAACACCCGTATCGCGTCCGTTGGGCTGGCGCTCGGTTGGATGGTTCCTCTCGACACGGTAGCCGAAGACTCTCCCGAGATAGCCTTTGTTATCCGCCGCTTTATCGGGTCGCGGCAGACGGCAGGGGAATCGTACCGCCGTACCGCGGAACGATTCGCCGTCATCGTCTTGACACCGCGGCGACCGTCTCCATCGGTTCGCCCGCGGGCGTGGCGTTCGTGGCGATGTTCACGATTATCTCGGTGAGGTTGACCTTGTCCGCGAGGTAGACGTTGCGGCGTTTCCGGAGATCGTCTTTCGCCGAGTCGTCGTCGAGGACGGCGAGCGACCGCGCGAGCACGTCCTCGAACGAGCGCAGGTTGTGAATGAGACCCTCGCGTTCGAGTTCGAGGAAGTTTCCCATGTCGGACTCGCCGACGAAGGAGTTCGAACGGATGGCCGGCGTGCCGAGCAGCGCCGCCTCCGTCACCATCGTCTGCGTGTCCGCGACCAGCAGGGACGCCTCCGCCAGCGCGTCGTGGAGCAGGGCGGGGTGGAGGTCGAACTCCCGTGCCGCGCCCGGCGCGGGATTTCCCCCCTCGTCCGAGACGAACACGGTTACCTCCTCCGCGAGCGCCGAGACGAGTCGTCGCCGTTTCTCCGGCGAGAAGCCAGAGTGTCCCACGTCGTGGTGCGACCCGAAGGCGTTGAACCGGACGATGGCGAACGTCTCTTTCGGGCCGACGCCCAGTCGTTCTCGGATGGTCGGGTCGGGTTCGTACACGTCGGGGTGGAGGTAGGCGAGTTCCTTGAATCCGCGAAACTCGAAGTGGTTCGCCCCGAGGTCTTTGCCGAACGTGTGCGGCGTGAGGAACGTGTCGACGAACGGGCGGGCCGCGAGATGGTCGATGGTCGTCGGCTCCGAATCGGCAACGACGACCACCGGGGTGCGCGAGATGGCCCCGGCGTGGGCCGCGTAGGAGCCGACACCGAAGACGAGATCCGGGTCGTACCGCCGGGTGCGCCGGAAGATTTCGACGTAATGTTCCGGCAACTCGCGGAACAGCGAAAACTTCGTCGTATCGCACGTCCCGTAGATCTCGTGCGGCAGGTCGTAGTACGAGAGCAGGGCGCGGGTACAGCCGTAGTCGCGCCCGAGGACGAGCACGTCGTGACCCCGTTCGTGGAGTCGCTCCACCGCGTGTCGGTAGAGGTGGACGTGCGCCGGCGTGTTGGTGAAAAACAGGTACTTCATCCCCGGACGAACTGGTAAGCTCGTTTCGCGGCGTCCATGGTCTTTCCGCTCGATTCGACGAGGTAGTAGGGGACGAGGTCGGCACCGAACTTGGCTTTGTACCGACAGAGTCGCTCCGTGTTCGCTCCCATCAGGTCGTAGGTCGTCACGGATTCGACGGGCGACCCCTCCACGATATCCTCGATGATGCGCCAGTGGACGAGGCTGTTCACGCTCGTCCCCTCGTAGACGGCGCGAGCGCCGCCCTGCCAGAAGTACGCCGCGTCGTTCGAGTAGAGGGCGGTGATGCCGCTCAGGTAGTTTCCGGACGAGTCGCGGGCGACGTAGGTCTGGGCGCGCTCGTCGAGCCCCTCCCAGAGGTCGCGGACGTACTCCCACGAGAGACCGAGCGTCTCGCCCTGTTCGTCGTACCGGGCGACCATGTCCTCGTACACCTCCCGAGCGCCGTCGATTCCCTCGCGGGTGACGGTTACGTCGAGTTCCTTCGCGTCCCGAATCTCGCGGCGGAGGCTCTTGCTGAACGATTTCATGACCGCATCCGGCTCGGTCGATTCGAGGTCGAGGTGGTAGGTGAAGTACGGTTCGACGTTCAGGTCGCCCCAGACGTAGGGTCGGGGGTCGCCGTACTCCGTCCCGCAGAGCATTCGAAACAGGGTCAGCCCGGACTCCATCTGCTCGCCGACTCGCCGGGCGACCGGCGAGTCGAAGCCGACCTGCGCGAACCGTTCCGCGTAGTCGGTTCGAATCTGGTCGAGCACCTCCTGGGTGAACTCGCGGTTGACTTTCTCTTGCTTTCGCCGTTTCGGACTCGTCGGCATCAATATCGGTCCGAGCCGCGGTACAGCCATCCCCGGCGGCGGCGAAAGGGCGGCGGTTCCCAGCGGCCCGTTCCGGACAACGACCGGGAGCAGCGCGATAGCTTGCTGTCCCTTGAAGCCCCCGAACAGGCGGAGTTCACCGGCCGCGTGGCGCTCGATGGCGGCCAGCGCCTCTGGCTGGTGGAACACCTCGAACCCGTCCAAGGGAAGTGCGTCGTCCCATTCTGTGAGGTCTAGACGTTCGACTCTCATTCGTTGTCTCGCCAGTCGATAGCGTCGGTTTTCACTTTGTTATCCCCCGCCTGCCGGGGAGAAGGAACGTCCGATGTCGGTTCAGGCGAGGGCTACGTCCGGCGCAGACCCGCCGTGCCGGCGGTTCTCCGATTCTGGGACGCGATGCAGTCGGAGAGGTCGCCCGGCGGCCCGACCCACGCGCCCATCTCCAGCGCCGCCTCGACGAGGCGGCGATAGAGACGGCGGTGGCCGGTGAACTCCTCGGCGAACATCCGCGGGTGCCAGAGGACGGTCATGACCGCGTCGTTCGCCGCCGCCTCCGCCAGCAGGTTCTCGCACACCTCCCACGCCCGATCGAACTCGGTGCCGGGGTCGGGAACCGCGATGTCCATCATCGTGAGCGGGAAGACGAGGAAATCGTCGTCGAACGGTCGTTGCACTTCGTAACCGTGCTGGAATCCGCAGTCGGTGCTCGACCCAAGCGACGCGTCGTACTCGAGACCGATATCGGCGTGGTGTTCCCACGTCGACTCGGCGCGGTTCAGGTGGTGTTGGCGACCGCCGCGAATCCGGTGGCCCAGCGCGGCCTCCAGCGCCGCCTTCTGTTCGCGGAGCGCGTCGGGGTCGTCGTAGGAGTCGTACGAGCCGTGGAGACCGACCTCCCAACCGCCGTCGTCCAAGTCGTGGAGCACGTCGAGGATGTCGGTGTCGAAGAGGTCGTACCGCCCGACGTGTTCGACCCAGTAGCGCGACGCGAGCCACTTCTCCGGCGGTTTCTGGAAGATGGACTCCTCCTGCAGGAAGTAGAACGCAGAGCGCACGCCCAGCGACTCTTCGAGTTCCATGATCTCCTCGAACTGCCACCACGGGTTGACGCCCGGCAGAAGCGACGAGAGGTGTTTCGGATTTCGATCCGCCAGCGCGTAGTACAGGGCTTGTAATCCCTTGTACGGTCGGTCGACGTCGTGCGTGAGACAGAGTTCGAACTCGTAATCATGTAACATCGGAGAGCACCTCCATGATACGCTTCGCCGCGTTCCCGTCGCCGTACGGCATCGGCTTCTCGTCGGGTTTCGTCGCACCCGTAACCGTCTCCCGGATCGCCGCACCGTCGGCACCGACCAGCGCGTTCCACCCGCTCTCGACCGTCTCGACCCACTCCGTCTCCTCGCGGAGCGTGACGCAGGGCGTGTCGAGGAAGAAGGACTCCTTCTGGACGCCACCCGAATCCGTCGCCACGACGGTCGCCGCGTCGAGCAGGGCGACGAACTGGCGGTAGCCGACCGGGTCGGTCAGCGTCAGGTCGCGCTTCGCCGCCTCGTACAGGCCGAACTCCTTGAGCCGCGCGACCGTCCGGGGGTGCGCCGGGAGGACGACCTGACGCGGGTCGTCCGCCAGCGCATCCACGATTGCTTCGAGGCGCGTCGGGTCGTCGGTGTTCGTGTCCCGGTGGACGGTGGCGAGGACGAATTCCTCGTCCGCCACGCCGAAATCCGAGAGGACGCTCCAGTCGGCGCGCTCTCTCGCCCACAGCAGCGCGTCGTAGCCCACGTCGCCCGTGAAGTGGACGCCCTCCGAGATTCCTTCGTCGGCGAGATTTTCCATCGCATCCGGCGAAGGGGCGAGCAGGAGGTCGGCGGCGTGGTCGGTGAGCACGCGGTTCGTCTCCTCCGGGATGTCGCTTCCGCTGCGCATTCCGGCCTCGACGTGGGCGAGGGGCGGTTCCATCTTCGACGCCGCGATGGCCGCCGCGAGCGTCGAGTTGGTGTCGCCGTAGACGAGCACCGCGTCCGGGTTCTCGTCCTCGATTCTCGCTTCGAGGCCGGAGAGCATCGCGGCGGTCTGTCTCCCGTGCGAGTCCGACCCGACGCCGAGGTTGGCGTCCGGGCGCGGGATGTCGAGTTCGTCGAAGAACACCGCCGAGAGTTCGTCGTCGTAGTGTTGGCCGGTGTGGACGAGCAACTCTTCGTGGTCGCGCCGGAGTTCCCGCGAGACGGCGGCGGCTTTTACGAACTGCGGGCGCGCGCCGACCACGGTGAGCACCTTCATTCGTCGCGTACCTCCAAGTCCTCGTTCTCCGCCCGGTCGAACACCATCGCCAGCGCGAGACACGCACCGCCGAGGAGCGCCGCGGTCAGCCCGTCACTCCCCTCGCGTCGCCTGCGAAGCAGGGAGAGCGCTCCCGCGCCGACCCCGACCGTCCCGATGCCGTAGAGGAACGCGAGGGGGTGGAAATCCCGGACGAGGTACTTCGCCTTCAACCGCCAGAGGAACCCCCACAGGAGCAGCGCCGAGAGCTTCGGGACGAATGTCGAGTACCTGATGGTGCTCCGTTCGTTGCCGTACACCGCGGGCATCGTCACGTCGGCGACGCGCATCTCGTGGACGTTCAGCCTGACCAGCAGGGCGTTGGCGAAGCCGTAATCGTCGTACACGTCCTCGATGTCGAGCGCCGACAGCGCCCGTCCCGAGATGGCGGTGTAACCGTTCTGCGGGTCGACCATGCTCCAGTAGCCGCTGGCGACTTTCGTGAGGAAGGTCAAGAGCCAGTTTCCGAAGCTCCGCCACGGCGACATCCCTTCCCGGAAGCCGGGCGTCGAGAGCCGATTGCCTTTCGCGTAGTCGGCCCGTCCGTCGACGACAGGTTGGATGATGCGCGACAGCATCTCGGGATCCATCTGGCCGTCGCCGGCCATCACCGCGGTCACGTCGATGCCGTCCTCGCGGGCGCGACAGTAACCGGTCTTGATGGCCGCGCCGACGCCCCGGTTCTCCGAGTGGCGAATCGGAACAACTCGTCGGTCGAACGCGCCGGTCGAGACCGCCCCGCCGTCCGCGACCGGGGCGATTCGCTCGGCGTGCGCGCGAATCTCGTCCCACGTCCCGTCGGTCGAGCAGTCGTCAACGGCGTACACGCGGTCGACGAAGTTCGGAACGGTGTCGATGACGTGTCCGACGAATCCCTCCTCGTTGTACGCCGGAACGACCACGGCGACGGTGTTTCCCTCGTACATTCAGTCACCTCCTATGGTGTAGACGCGGTGGGGAGACCACGAGATGTCGAGGGCGTCCCGTCCGTCCACGACCACCATTGGGTCGAAGGCGGCCCAGTCGATGCCCGCGAACTCCTCGTGGTCGGTCACGAGCACAGCGGCGTCGAAGTCGTAGTCGGCTAGCGATTCGAGTGGGATTTTTTCTGCGTCGAACCCCTCCGCGTCGTCCAGCACGGGATCGACCGCGAACACCGACGCGCCGCGCTTGGACAGGTCGGCGCAGACGGGTTGCGCCGGGGTCGCCCGCGTCTCCTCGACGCCGGGGCGGTAGGTCAGCCCGAGCACGAGGACGCGCGAATCGGCCACCGACTTCCCCTCGTCGGCCAGCAGTTCGGCGACCTTTCTCACCGTGAAGTGGGGCATCGAATCGTTCACCTCGCGGGCGGTGCGAAGCAACGGGAAGTCGGCGTCGAACTGCTCGATGAGGAAGTACGGGTAGTACGGGATGCAGTGCCCGCCGACGCCCGGCCCCGGTCGGTGGATGTCGCAGAAGGGCTGCGTGTTCGCCGTCTCGATGGCCCCGTTCACGTCGACGCCCGCGTCGTCGGCGATGGTGGCGAGTTCGTTCGCCAGCGCGATGTTCACGTCGCGGTAGACACCCTCGAACACCTTCACCGCCTCCGCGGTGGTCGCGTTCGGCACCGGGATAACCTCGTTGTCGGTGAGTTCGCCGTAGACGATTTCCGCGACGCGGGTGCTCTCGTCGTCCACGCCGCCAACGACCTTCGGGTAGGCGCCGCGGATATCCTGCAAGGCTCGACCGCTGGAGGTTCGCTCCGGACACACCGCCACCCCGAATTCGCCCCGCGAAAGGCCGCTCTCTGCTTCCAACAGCGGGAGCAGTTCGTCGCGGGTCGTCCCCGGCGGCACCGTGCACTCGACCACCACGAGGTCGCCCGGGTCGAGTCCGTCCGCAATGTCTCCCGCGACCGACCGGAGGATTGCGAGGTCGGGGTCGCGCTCGTCGGTGATGGGCGTCGGGACGATGACGACGTGAACCGACGCCGCGCGCGCCGCCTCGGTCGGCGAATCGACCGCGCGAAGCGCACCCGACTCGACCGTCTCGCCGACCAGTTCGGCGAGTCCGGGTTCGCGCTTGACGTGGCAGTCGCCCCGGTTGACGATCGCCACCACGTCAGGGTCGACGTCGGCACCGACGACGTTGCCGCACGTCTCCGCGTACACCGCGGCGAGCGGGAGGCCCATCTTACCCAGTCCGTAGACGGCGACGGGAATCTCGCCGGTTCGGAACGCCTCGCGCTGTTCGTCGGCGGTCGCGTCGCTCGCGTAGAGCGTCTGTAGTTCTCGCAGGCTCACCCGAGACGCACCTCCGTCTCGCGCATGTCGGACGCCAAGTCGTCTATCTTCCGAGCGATTTCCAGCACGCGGAGACCGTCTTCTCCGGTGACCACGGGCGTCGAACCCGAGGTCGCACTCTGCACGAACGACCGGAGTTCGTTCTTCAGCGGTTCACCGTTCTCGACGGTCGGGCGCTCGACGATGCTCTCGTGGCGGTAGCGCAGGTCGCCGTTGTCCTCGATGTACTCCGGCATGGAGTGGCGGTGTATCTCGACGGACTGGTTGGTGTAATCGACGTTCACCCGGCAATTTTCCGCCGTGATGGAGAGTTTTCGCACCTTCTCTTGGGTCACCCGACTCGCGGTAAGACCGGCGACGATGCCGCCGCCGAACTTGATGCTCGCGCTGGCGTAGCGGTTATCCCGCGTCCCGACCGCGGCGACGGAGTCGATATCGTCGCCCACGATGGAGAGGAGAACGTCGAGGTCGTGGATCATCAGATCCATCACCGCGCTCACGTCCACCGCCCGACCCGCCGGAGGCGGGCCGAGTCGCTGGGCGTCGATGGCGATGATGTCCAAGTCGGAGACGATCTCCGAGAGCGTCCGAATCGCCGGGTTGAATCGCTCGATGTGACCGACCTGCACCGTCACGCCCGCCTCCTCGGCGCGCGCCAGCAAGTCCCGCCCCTCCTCCACGTCGGCCACGAAGGGTTTCTCGACGAGGACGTGAACGCCGCCCTCGATGCACTTTCGAGCCGTTTCGTAGTGGTAGGGCGTCGGAACGGCGATGGAGATAACATCCGCCTCGTCGATCGCGGTTTCCATGTCGACCGCTCGCGTTCCATGGTCGCGGGCCGCTTCCGCCGCCTGCGACTCGTCCACGTCGTGGATGCCGACGAGTTTCACGTTCGGCAGTTCGCTGTAGACGCGAGCGTGGTGACGGCCCATGCTTCCGACGCCGACGACCGCCGCGTTTACTGGTTCATTCATAGCTCGTGATAGCTGAAACGATGGTTCGCACGTCGTCTCCCGACAGGCCGGGATGCACCGGGAGGGAGAGCACTTCCCGCGAAGCGCGCTCCGCGACCGGAGCGTCGTGGTCGACGTGCTGGTAGGCTGGCTGTTCGTGGATGGGCGTCGGATAGTAGACGCCGGTTCCGACCCCCTCCTCTTCGAGGTGGCTTCGAAGCCCCTCGCGATCGTCCGTGCGGACGGTGTACTGGTGGTATACGTGCCGACGGTCGTCCGGTTCGAACGGCGTTCGAACGCTCGTGTTCCGGAGTCGGTCGGTGAGGCAGCCCGCGTTGGCGCGCCGCGCCTCGTTGTACTTCGGCAGGCGCGATAGCTGGACGCGACCGATGGCCGCCGCCACGCTCGTCATCCGGAAGTTGTGGCCGAGGCGGACGTGGTCGTACGAACTGCACCCTCCCTCGCCCATCGGTCGGCCGTGGTTGACGAAACTCGCCGCGCGCTCTGCCACGTCACGGCGGTCGGTCGTCACCACCCCCCCTTCCCCGGTGGTCATGTTCTTCGTCGGGTAGAACGAGAAGCACGCGGCGTCGCCGAACGACCCCGCCTTGCGCCCGTCGTACTCGGCGCCGTGCGCCTGCGCGGCGTCCTCGACCAGCGCGAGGTCGTGGGTCTCCGCGATATCTCGGAGGTGACCCATCTCCGCCGGAAGGCCGTAGAGGTGCACCGCGAGGATGGCGTCCGCGTCGTGTTCTCGAACCGCCTCCTCCGCGGCATAGGGGTCGAGGTTGAACATCTCCGGGTCGATGTCGGCGAAGACCGGTTCCGCCTCGGCGAGTCGAATCGCGTTCGCGCTGGCGACGAAGGAGAACGGCGAAGTGACGACGCGGTCCCCGGAGCCGATACCGAGCGCCGCGAAGGCGGCGTGGAGTGCGGTCGTCCCATTGCTCGCGGCGACGCCGAAATCCGTACCGCAGAAGGCCGCGAACTCGTCTTCGAATGCTCGGACTTCCGGGCCGTCCGCGAGCTGACCGTCCTCGATGCACGCGACGGTCGCCTTGATCTCCTCGTCGCCCAACTCCGGGTCGGCAATGGGAATCAAATCTCGTTCCCTCCTCGCAGTCGCTCCGGTAGCGGGCGGTGCTCGGCGGGTGCGCCGACGGCGAGTGTGCCGGGTGGAACGTCGTCCGTCACGACGGCACCGGCGGCGACGAACGCTCCTTCGCCGACCGTGATGCCGGGCAGGAGGGTGGCGTTCGCGCCGACCGACACGTCGTCTTCGATCGTCGGCCCTTCGAGTTCCTCGTCCCGTCGAATCGGATAGGGGTCGTTGGTGAAGGTGGCGGCGGGGCCGACGAACACGCGGTCGCCGATGGTGGTGTTCGTCGGCACGTAGACGTTCGTCTGCATGCTCACGCGCGAACCGATAGACGTCTGCCCGTCGACAACCGTGTTCGTCCCGACGACCACGTCGTCGCCGATGATCGTCTCTTCTCTGACGAGCGCACCGTGACCAGTCGTGAAGCCGTTTCCGATGGTCACGTCGTCGTAGATAACCGTCCCCGAGCGGATGGTCGCGTCGTCACCGATGACCGGGGGCGTCGAGTCGTCGGCGTACGCGTAGCCGATCGTCGCGTCCAGGTGGACGCTCCCATCTCGACTCTTCGGTTCGGTCACCGACGATCACCCCTTCGGGGACACGGGTCGCAGGGCGTGTCAGTAGTTGGTAGTGAGTTCATAGGTTGGGTCGTGAACAGCCCGATTCCGCCGCACTCGCGGCGGACAGGCGTTATCCCCTTCATGCCTACCAGTCCTCTTTGTTATACGCTCCTTGGCGGGCGGTAGTTCGTGGCTAGTCCCTCCACCGTCACTTGAATCGGTGTAACGACCGTTACGCGGACGAAATATCGACGTACGCTCCAATCCGGGTCGTGTATGGCGACGCTACCGAGAAACAGTACCGGGGTAACAAAGTGGAGAAGGGGCGATAGCCGGTGTATGCGGTGGTGGCATCCGTGACTACAGGGTGGTCACGTACTCGAATGGGGGTGTATTGGTTTCGATGAGTGGTCGTCAAGCTCCGTCTCTATACGATGGCTAGTTCCGGTCTCTCGCAGGATCAGGTGTTCGAGGTGCTGAAGAGTCCTCGACGGCGATACGCGCTCTACTTCCTTCGGCGGGAGGGGGGAACCGTCGAACTGTCCGACCTGACCGACCAAGTGGCGGCGTGGGAGAACGACACCACGCCGAGCGGGTTGACGAGCGAGCAGCGAAAGCGCGTCTATATCTCGCTCTATCAGACGCATCTTCCGAAACTCGACGACGCCGGAATCGTCGAGTACGAGCGCGAGGCGGGCAACGTGCACCTCTCCCGACGCGCCCGCGAACTCGACTCCTACCTCGGCGACGTCTCGCAACCGGAGATTCCGTGGGACCGCTACTACCTTGCGCTCTCATTCGGGAGCATCGCGCTCGTCGGCGGCGTCTGGTTCGAGATCTATCCGCTCTCGCTCCTCTCTGGTCTGGCGGTCGCGGTGATAATTCTGGTCGCGTACGCGCTATCGGCCATCGGCCAGTATCTCTACTATCGGCGGCGAACCGTGAAGGGAATGCCGCCGGAGCTACGGCGCGCCGAAGGACAGTGACTACTGCCGGTGTTCGACATTACAGACCGCGTCGGCGTCGGCGAGGATGAACGCGTCGTCGCGGAGCATCTCCTCGTCCTTCGGGAGGAACATGAGGTGGCCGGCTCCGTTCTTCCGCGCTCGTATCACCTCCCACTCGTCGAGTTCGTAGCCGAGGTCGCCTTCGAGGTCGGGGTCGGATGCCACGCGTTCCCACCGAAGCCGGTTCATTTTCCACCTTCTTTGGCGACCCAGACGAGCGCCTTTCCGTCGACTTCGAGGCGGTTCAGATCGCCGGAGAAGCGGTACCCGTCCTTGCCGTCGATGACTTGCCCCTTCACTCGTGTGCCGGAGACCGTGTCTAACGAGTTCACCGAACCGAGGTTGCCGTCCTTCTTCACCGCGCCGCTCACGTCGAAGGAGTAGGTGCTGGTGTCGTCGGCGTCGGCGCTGCCGTCGACGACGATGGTCTTCGGTAGGCCGAGTTTCCCTGGTGTGACTCGCTCGCCGTTGAGGAAGACGGTCGCCTTCCCGTCGAGGCCGAACTTCGTGAGCGTTCCGGAGAAGCGATAGCTGTCGGTGCCTCCGGCGACCGCTCCCGTGACCGTACTGTCTTCGACCGAGTCCTCGTCGTCCTTCGACGCCCCGCGGTCGGTCGATTTTTCGACCTCGCCGGAGACGGCGAACTCGTAGGTCGATTCGGTCGAAGCGTCGGAACTGGAGATGCTCAGGACGTTCGGGAATCCTCGCGTCTTCGCTTTCTTCCGCTGGATGCGCTGCGTGCGATTGCCCGACTCGGTGTCGGAGCGCCCGTTCGAACCGCTTCCCGAACCGGTACGCGAACTTCCACCCGCACCGCCGCCGGAGCCACTGCCCGAACTTCCCGCGCCGCTAGCGGCCTGCTCCGCGGACGTCGGAACGCCCTTCGGGGGCGTCAGGTCGGCCGCATCGCCGGTTCGAGTGTTCGTCTGCGTGACCGACCCGCCCTTAACCGAGGTGATGTCGCCGAGGATGTCGCAGTTGCGGAGGTGCGTCTCGCCGTACCACGACCAGACCGCGCGAGTGTTGGTCGAACCGGGGGCCGAACAACCGGTGCGACACGGTTTGTTCCCCCGCGAATCGACGACCGTGTCGATGACTCGGCAGGGTCGTTCCTTCGCGTTGAGGCGGACGTTCGAGATGGTGTTCGCCTTGAAGTACGATGACTCGACGTGGAGGTTGCCGCCGTATCCCTGCGCGCCCGGCCCGGAACCGTACAGCCCGTTGTCGATCATCCCCGCGACGTGGACGTTACGGAAGGTGATGGTGCCGCGGTGGGGTAGGTTCGCGTTGAGCCAGATACCGCCGCTGTCGGAGCCGGCGACCTGTCCGTCGCCCATGTAGAGGTTCTCCACGAGTCCGGTTCCGTCCGGGTCGGAGACGCCGGGGTTCAGGAGGTAGTGCCCGCCTGGGTGGATGCCCTTGAAGCCGACGTTTCGAATCGTCCAGCCGGAGCCGCTGGTGCGAACGAGCGCCGACGCGCCGTCCGCGGTCATGTCGATGAGAACGTTCTCGAACGTCTCGCCGTCGCCGATGTCGATGGTCTGCGTCTCGCCTGCGGAAACGGTAATCGTCCGGTACTCCGCGGCGTTCGCCGCCCCCGCCGCCGCGAACGACGCCGCGGTCGCTCCCGCGAATCGAAGGTACGAACGCCGGTTCAGGAGACCAATCTCTGGTGAATCGCGTGCCGTCTCGTCGCGTGCCATGGATTCAATGCCACATTACCGATTTAAGTAGATTTCGATTCTGGCTCAATGTGATTCCCAGAATTTAAATGAGACTGCTGTCAGGTAGCCATCAGAAGAAAGGGGCGCTTTCGTCCGGCAACGATGCCTTACCGCCTCGGTTGCCCGCTACCCCGCTCGGTTCCGCAGTTTCGGAACCCGCCGTAAAAGCCGTCTCCGCCCCCGAACGTCTTCGTCGGGACGAACGCCGCACCGTTCCCATCGAAGGGTATCGCCGCGCCGACCGATTTTCGCCGAACCGCCGATCGTCGTTCCGGTCGCTCGCGCGCCGTCGTCGCGTGCCACTATGGTTTCAATGCTATCACAGTTATTTAAGTAAATTGTGGTTCGGCTCGCCGCTTGCTTCCGAATACGAGCGCGGCGGCCCAGCCGAACGCGAGCGCCGAAGCGGGGCAAGCGACGCTTATGTCGTGTCAATCGCTTCGTACTCCCCCTCACACGCCATGCGAACCGCGGTTCGACGAGAAACTCACCGTTGCAGAACGTTCGACCGAAAACTCGGTCCGACGGCGATATCCGGGGGTACGACCGAGCTACGACGCCGGAAACGAGCGCATAACAAAGGCTTCGGATGGACTTTTCCGTTACAGCATGGATTGTCAGATAAAGACACTTCTCGTCGGCATCGACGCCGGGTGTCGATCCGTCCTCGATCCGTTGTTCGAGGACGGGGCGCTCCCGCATCTGCGGTCGATCTTCGCCGAGGGGTCGTCCGAGCCGCTGGAATCGCAGATTCCGCCGTGGACGCCCAGCGCGTGGCCTTCGATGTACACCGGGGTGAACCCCGGCAAACACGGCGTCTTCGGGTTCCTCGACTTCGACGGCTACGACTGGGACGTGGTGAACGCGAGTCGAGTTCACGAACACACCTTCTGGGAGCTGCTCGACCGACACGGCTATTCGAGCGTCGTCGTCAACGCACCAGTGACCCATCCGCCCCGGGCGTTCGACGGTGCGATTCTGCCGGGGTACACGGCCCCCGAGAATCCGACCTGCCACCCTGAGGGACTGCTAGAAGACGTGCGGAACGAAATCGGCGGCTATCGCGTGTACCCGCCGCGAAACCTCCCCACCGACGTGTCCATCGCGTGGTATCACCGTCTCGTCAGAATGCGCGGCGAAGCGTTTCGCTACCTCGCAGACCGCTTCGACCCCGATTTCGGGTTCGTCCAGTTCCAGAGCACCGACACGGTCTTCCACGAGCATCCCGGCGAGGACGGAGTGGCGCGAACCGTCTACGAAGCGGTGGACGAACAGGTCGGCGAGATTCTCGACGTCTGCGACCCCGACACGGTCATGATCGCCAGCGATCACGGTATCGGCGAATACACGGGTTACGAGTTCCGCGTCAACGACTTCCTGCATGACGAGGGGTACGTCGAGACGGTTCGCGGCGGCGAGGGAATGCCCTCATGGTCGACCATCGCGAGCAACCAGTTGGAGCGCGGGGAAGAGAGTTCCCCCCGCGAACGAAACTGGGCGGAGCGCGGGTTGGCGACCGCCGCACGGATCGGAATCACCAGCCAGCGAATCGGAGCCGTCCTCGAACGCGTCGGGATGGAGAAGTTCGTCGCAAAGCACGTTCCGGAGAACTTCATCCGCGCCGCCACGGAGCAGGTCGATTTCCCGAACTCGGTCGCCTACATGCGCGACCGAATCGAGTGCGGTGTCCGAATCAACCTCGAAGGGCGCGAACCCAAGGGCGTCGTCCCGCCCGAGCAGTATGAGGAGGTGCGCTCGGAGTTGGTCGAGAAGCTCCGGGGCGTTCGCACGCCGGACGGCCACCCCGTCTTCGAGACGGTGGCTCCGCGCGAAGCGTTCTTCGACGGACCGTACAGCGAGAACGCGGTAGACGTGGTGTGCGTTCCCGCCGACTTCGACCAGTTCCTCTCCGCGCAACTGCGGGGCCGGCGGTTCGGCACGCCCCGAGAGCCGTGGAACCACAAACTCGACGGAATCTTCGCGGCGGCGGGCGCGGGAATCGACGCCGACGCGACCTGCGCGGGCGCCCACCTATTCGACGTGGCTCCGACGATTCTGGCGACGTTCGGCGTCCCCGCGAGCGACCGGATGGACGGGCGCGTCCTCCCGGTCGTCGAGTCGGCGGGCGAGCAGAGCTACCCCGCGTTCGACGCGGGTGAGACGGTCGAAACAGACGACGAGCGCGTGGAAGCGCGACTCGCGGATCTCGGATATCTCGAATGAGCATCACGATAGAGAACGACGGCATCAGAGTGGAACGGGCGGACGACCTCGAACGCTGGAACGACTATGTGGAGCGATCGCCGCAGGGCGACGTGTTCCACCGACTGGAAGCCCTCGAAGTGCAGGCCGACCACACCGGAGCGACGTTCCATCCCCTCGTCGGCTTCAAGGGACAGGAACCGGTCGGGCTGTTTCCGGCCTTCACCATCTCGAAGGGGGGCGTCACGACCACCTTCTCGCCGCCGCCGAACCTCTGGCTTCCCCACCTCGGCCCGGTGCTGTTGAACATGGAGAAGCTGAAGCGGCGGAAGGCCGAGCGCAGACATCGTCGGTTCGTCGACGGCTGTCTCGATTGGTTAGACCGCGAGTTCGGGCCGAAGTACGTCCACGTCAGGACGGGCGGGCGGTACGAGGATATCCGACCGTTCGAGTGGAACGACTTCGAGGTGTTGCCGCGCCACACCTACGAGGTCGACCTGACGCCCGGCGAGGAGAGCGTGCTGTCGAGTTTCAGCAGCGACGCCCGGAGCAACACTCGCACCGACGAGAGTTGCTACGACATCCACGTCGGCGGGGCGCAAGCGATTCGGCGAATAATCCGACAGGTCGAAGCCCGCCACGACGAGCAGGGCGAACCCTACCGCCTCTCGCCCGATTTCGCCGTCGACCTCTACCGGAGCCTGCCGGACGGGGCGGTTCGACCCTACGTCTGCGACGTGGACGGCGAGTTCGCGGGCGGGATGATAGCGCTGGCGGACGATTCGCGGATATACCGGTGGCAGGGCGGCGCGAAACACGCCCGTGACGTGCCCATCAACGACCTCGTAGATTGGGCCATCATGCGCGACGCGATGGACGAAGGCATCCCCCGCTACGACCTCGTGGGCGCGAACGAGCGCCGACTCTGCGGCTACAAGGCGAAGTTCGACCCGGAACTCGTGCGCTACTACAGCTTGGAGCGCGGAACTCGGATGATGAACCTGCTGACGGACGTGTACAAGCGATTCAGGTAGCAGTCGGGTATCGGTCGGGCATCGAGGGTCATACTCCGAATCCTGACAAGACTTTTATCCGCGGGCGATGCGCGAGACGTATGGAGAAACCGTTGCTCACCGGCGGTATCGTGGTCATGGCCGTCGGAATTGGTCTCATGTTCGGCGGCCCGCTCGGCGTCCTCGTGGTCGGCATGGTGCTTGTCGGATTCGGACTGGTGAAAACGGGCGCGGACGTCGATACGCGGAAGTTCAACCGACCGAATTGCGGCGCGCGAAACGACCGCACCAGAGCCTTCTGCCACTACTGCGACGCCTCGCTCCCCGAGAAGTGTTTCTCATTCGAAATCGACTCGTATCCTCGATCAGCGGCGCGTGACGGCGAGTTTTCGCGGAACTCCCGGCATCCCGTCGAACAGCCAGAGGACGAAGACGGTGAGCAACAGCCCGAGTTCGAGCGCGAGGTAACCCGTCACCGCGGGGTCGTCGAGGTAGGTGAGGTACTCCCCGAAATACTTCTGGAACTGGGCCAGGAAGCCCATGCTCGACCGGTCGCTCGGGACGCGAGCGAGCGGCCACAGCAGGAATCCGAGGAACGGGTCTTTGCCGACCGCGATCGGATAGATCACGTCGCCCGCGAGGTGCGAGAGGTAGCCGATCGCGAACGCGACGCCGACGTCGCTCCGGCCCGCGCGGTGTGCGAGCACCAGCGCGAGCGCCGAGAGCGGAAGCGCGGAGAGGAGCGAGTGCGCCAGCGAGTGACCGCTCGGTAGCACCGCGAGCGACCACGCGAGCGGTTTGTCCACGAGGTCGGGGAGCTGGGTGGCGATTCCGAGGACGACGACGGCGTCGCTCCGCGGCGATCGACCGGTTCCGAGGTGGCTGTACACCGAGTAGAGGAGATAGCCGAACGCGAGGTGTTCCCACGGCCACATTATGTTGCCACGTCTATCCAGATTTGGGCGTGTTCGTCGGCGTTGCTCGTCGTCGGGTTGTCAGGCGGGTCGCCTTGGTATAGCAAAAACACCAATCGCAAGTTCTCCCCGGCCATCGTCGGGCTGATGACGTAGCGCGTTCGCCACGATTCGCCGGCCGCCACGCGATGACCGAATCGGTCTAACTCCACTCGGTCGACGATTCGGGCGCTCCCGCCTGGCCGCTGGTCGACGCGCTGGAGTTGGACGACGACCGTGTACTCGACCGACTCCCCTTCGTGGTTTCCGACGGCGACGTGCACGGGTTTCTGCTCGCCCACCTCGAACGATTCCGGATACCCTTCCGTGACGTACTTTCCGTCCTCCTGCGTGAGGAGGGATAGCTGCGAGAACTGCTCGCCGTCCTGCGGCGCGGCGAAGGCGTACCCGACGGCGGACAGCGCGACGACCACCGACAGCGCGAGCACGACGTTCAACACCACGTCGGCACCCGATTCGGCGTCGAAGAGCGCGCCGCGAAGTCGGGAAGCGCTATCCCGAACCGAAACGCCGAATCGGTCGTCCGCCGGAACGTCGACGCGACGAACCGCCGCGAAAACCGAGAGGGCGAGCGTGAGACCGAAGACGGCGACGAGGACGGAAAGCGGTTCGAACCCAACGCGGGCGAGCGAGAGTCCGAGCGCGAGCACCGGGACGAGCGCGAGACTGCTGCCGAACGAGAGCGCGACGCGCTCGCCCGGTGTGATTCCCTCGCGTCGTACCTGCGCCGGACTCGTCCATCCCGAGCGATGGGACGGCCCCGCCCCCGGAAACAGGAGGGAGACGAGGGCGTATCCCGGCGCGAAGAGAACGAACGGAATTCCCAGTGCGACGGCGACCGGCGTCCCTCGCACGCCCGATTGTGCGAGCGTGAACGCGACCGCCGCGACCGCAGCGACGACTCCCACGAGGTCGGCGGGAAGTTCGAACATCGGTCGGGCGATGCGATTCAACAGCGATTCGGTCGTTTCGTGGCTCATGCGTGCCTCGAACGGTCGGTTTTCGTGCGGTGTTGTCTCGTCATCTGTTCTCCGAACGACATCGAAATCAGTCCGTGAACGACGTAATCCGGAACGGTACTTTGTTATCCAGCGCGTACCCCGACGACCGACGACGGAGCGACGATTATCGGCCGTTGAACCGCTGAACGCGAGGAAGAGCGACGGTAAGCTACGGCTACCGGGGTGGATGGCGCTACATAACAAAGGGGGTTTGCGTCCCAGACTCGGACGAGTCCCTCGACGAGGACCGAGTCGAATCACGGTGATTACCCTGAACTGGACACGCGCAATCGACGACCCGGAGGCACAGCTCACCGACGACGTCATGTTCGCCGTCGACGAGGACGACGACGGCGACGAACTGGCCGTCATCGCGGACGTGACGCGAGACGATGCGTGGATTTCGATGCCGCTTTCGGAGTCGCGAACGCTGTCGCAACACCGCTGACTTCGAACGACTTTTCACGGTTCTGTACGCAGTGAGCGTACCGATGAATCTCGCTCTAACAGCCTTCGCACTGCTGACCGGACTGCTCACCGGCGCGTTCTTCAAGTTTCTCGGCGTGCCGATTCCCGCCCCGCCGGAACTCCCCGGCGTGATGGGTATCGTCGGCATCTACCTCGGCTACAAGGTCGTCGACGCGATGGGGTGGAGCGTCGATCTGCTCTCGATGCTCGGACTCGCCGGATAGCGCGGAAACCGGCCGGAAAATAGCGGACGATTATCGACTCTAGTAGCTCCGAATCTTCGGTTCGTACTCCTTTTCGGCACCTTCGAGGATGACGGGCTTGAACCAGAGTTCCGGCGTCCCGTCGTTCCACGAGAGGAGCGTGTGTTTGAGCCACTGCTCGTCTTTGCGCTCCTGATGGGCTTGGCGCCAGTGCGCACCGCGGAATTCGTCGCGGGCGAGCGCGCCGAGCGTGATGGCCTCGGCGAGGTCGATGAGGTTCCGCATCTCGATGGTCTGGATGAGGTCGGTGTTGTACGTCCGCGAAGGGTCGTTGACGTACACGTCCTGATACTCCTCGCGCACGTCGCGGATGTCGCGGAGCGCCTGTTTGAGGCCCTCCTCGTTCCGGAAGACGTTGACGTTCTGGGTCATCGACTGCTGGAGTTTCGCGCGAAGTTCGGCCTGCTGGATGCCCTCGTCCTTTTCGAGGAGGTGTTCGACGCGAGCGCGTTCGGCCTCCAGCGCCGACTCGACGGTCCGGGTCGGGTCGACGAGCGTGGCTCCGCTTCCGTCCGCCACCGCGTCTTCGTCCCCGATTTCGACGGCCCCCGGTTCGACCGGCGTTTCGACCTCGCCGGGCTCGGTGTCGTCGGTCTTACCGGTCGTGATCTTCGCTGCGCCGAGATCCGCGCCCGCGGCGTGCCGACCGGCGCGAGCGCCGAAGACAATGAGTTCCGGCAGGGCGTTCCCGCCGAGACGGTTCGCGCCGTGCACCGAGACGCAGGCGCACTCGCCCGCGGCGTACAGCCCCGAGATGCAGGTCTCACCGTTTTCGTCCGTCTCGACGCCGCCCATCGCGTAGTGCTGGCCGGGTTTGACGGGCATCGGTTCCTCCAGCGCGTCGACGCCCTCGAAGTCCTCCGCGAGGTGGAGGATGTTTTCGAGGCGGTCTATGATGCGTTCCTCGCCGAGGTGGCGCATGTCGAGGTGGACGTACTCGTCTTCGATACCTCGCCCCTCGTTCACCTCGGTCAGTTCGGCGCGGGCGACGACGTCGCGGGACGCGAGTTCGCCGACGTTGTTGGCGTAGCCGTGTTCGAACATGAACCGCTCGCCGTCCTTGTTATAGAGGATGCCACCTTCGCCGCGCACGCCCTCGGAGATGAGCACACCGGTCGAGGGGAGCGTCGTCGGGTGGAACTGGATGAACTCCATGTCCTCCAGCGGAACGCCGGCGCGGTAGGCCATCGCGGCTCCGTCGCCCGTGTTCGCCACGGCGTTCGTCGTGTGGTCGTACACCTGCCCCGGACCGCCCGTGGTCAGGATGACGCCGTTACGGGCGGCGAACCCCTCCACTTCACCCGACTTGATGTCGTATGCGATGACGCCGTGGCACTCGCGCGCCTCGGGATCGTCGTGGTTCGTGACGGCGAGTCGGCTGACGTACCACTCGTCATACACCTGGATGCCGCGCTTGACCACCTGCTGGTACATCGTGTGGAGCAGATGGTGGCCCGTCTCCGCCCCGGCGTAAGTCGTTCGCGGGAATGAGAGGCCACCGAACGGTCGCTGAGAGACTCGGCCGTCGTCTTCGCGCGAGAATGCCATCCCCCAGTGTTCGAGCTGGATCGTCTCTTCCGGGCTGTCCTGACAGAGCGTCTCGATAGCCGGGGCGTCGCCGAGATAGTCCGACCCCTTCATCGTGTCGTAGGCGTGGTCTTCCCACGAGTCACCCTGTCGAAGCGCCGCGTTGATACCGCCTTCCGCCGCGCCGGTGTGGCTTCGCACGGGGTGGAGCTTCGAAACGAGGGCGACGTCCGCCCCCTCCTCGTGGGCCGCGATGGCCGCACGGAGCCCCGCACCGCCAGCACCGACGACGATTACGTCGTGTTCGTACATTGTCTCTGAGTTTGCGTTACCAGAACTTGAGGTTGTTCTTCACCGCTTCGCGCTTGAGCTCTTGGATGTGCTCGGTCAGCGGGATATCTTTCGGACAGACGTTCGTGCAGGAGAACTGTGTCTGACACCGCCAGACGCCGTGTTCTTGGTCGAGCGACTCGAACCGGTGTTCGCGCGACTGCTCGCCTTCGCGCTCGTCCATGGCGAACCGATACGCCTTGTTCAGCGCCGCCGGGCCGAGGTAGTGGTTGTCCTCCGCCGCGATGTTACACGAGGACATGCACGCACCGCACCAGATACAGCGCGTGGACATCTTGATCTTCTCGCGGTTCTCGCGCGACTGGCGCTGTTCTTCCAGGTCGTCGCTCGGTTTCTCGTCCGTCTGGAAGTACGGCTCGACCGAGTGCATCTGGTCGTAGAAGTGTTCCATGTCCACGACGAGGTCTTTCACGACCTCGGCGTGCGGGAGCGGTTCGACGCGAACCGGCTCGTCCATCTCCGATATCTGGGTCTTACAGCCGAGTCGCTGGCGGCCGTTGATGAACAGCGCGTCGCTCCCGCAGATGGCCTGCCGACACGAGTGTCGGAAGGTAAGCGTCGTGTCGAAGCGGTCGCGGGCGTACATCAGCGCGTCGAGGACGGTCATCCCCTTCGTGAAGGGGACGTGGAAGTCGTCGAACCGCGGTTCCATCTTCCCCTCGATTTCGGGGTCGTAGCGGAACACCTTGATGTGGATCGTCTCCTCGTCCGTTTCGGCGGATTCCTGCGCCCCGGATGATTGCTGACGAGACCGCTTCGCAGCCCGTCTGCGGTCGCCGGGGGTCTCGGTGCGCTCTGCTTCCGTCTCGGTCTCGGATTCTTCGGGTAGTTGCGTGCTCATGATATCATTCCGTTCATGACGAGTGCGACGTAAGTTCCCTGCGCGGCGAGCAACACGCCGGCGACGACGAGCACCCACTTCACGGCGGTCTTCTGACTTCCCGTGAGACCCTGATTCAGCAGGGCGGCGTAGACGCCGTTCACCCCGTGGAACGTCGCCGTCACGAGGAAGAACGTCATCGTGAGGAAGTAGCCCCACTGGGACATCCGCGCCCGGGTTCCCGCGAACTCGATGTTTGCGGGGTGGTGGACGAAGTGGAGCAGGAAGAAGTGGAACGCCAATACCACCACGAGGAACGCCGCCGTGACGCGCTGGAGGAGCCACGGAAGGCTCCCGCTCCGGAACGAGGAGTAACGCTCAGCCATCAGCCGAACGCCCCCTCCATGAACGTCGGAACGCTCGCCAGCACGATGATGGCGGTCACTACGAGCGAGATGTAGAAGCTCTTGTCCTGCGATTCGAGTCCCACGCCGAGGTCGACGAAGAGGAGTCTGACGCCGTTGATAATGTGAAAGACGGCGACGGCGAGCAGACCGACCTCACCGACTCTGACGATGAGGAGACGTTCGAGGCCCCGGATCGTTTCGGTGTAGACCACATCACCGGCGGTAGCGGTGCTCAGAACTGCGATATGCGTGAACAGGTAGCCGATGAGCACCCACCCGGTGAATTTGTGGAAGATCCAGGCCCACATCCCGGCCGTGAACTCGCGCCACCGGCCGAAGTCCTCGATGAGGCCTCGGTTGTACGATTGACTCATACCAGTTCGATGGTCGGAACCGGGGACAAATAGAAGTTACTACCTGCCGCTGGTCTGCCGCAAAAACGCGGACGACGGTTAGAAGTAGAACTGCGGGCTGTTCTCGGAGTCGATCTGTCTGCTGTACTCCGCGCGCCGGTCGTCCACGAGCGAACTCGCGGAGGAAGCGTTCGACGCCGGTTCACTGCTCCGCCGGTTCCGGCGTGCCGACGTAGCCCGGCGGTTGCACGTCCCCTTCAGTCTCCGCCCGCGCCCGGTCGTGTTTCAGCGCCCGCCGCGTGTCGGCGTTCAGCTCGACGATGTGACAGATGGGGTTGCCCGGATACACCACCGGATTCTCGAGGACGCCGACGAGCAGACCAGTGAAGGGCGCTTCGACCGACTCGCTCTCGGTTTTGAACGGGTTCGTGATGGTACAGATGGGCGTCCCCTCGTAGACGAGCGAGCCGCGGTCGTAGTGCATCTCCACGAGTCCTCCCGCGTCCGCGCGGAGCCACGTCTTCTCCTTCTCGTCGTCGATGATCGTCCGCCAGCCGGGCCACTTCACCGGGTCGTCCGGGTGGACGTTGTACTCCGCGAAGACGCTCATCACGCCTTCGAGCGCCTGGTCAATGAAGTGACGCTGAAACCGGTGGGCTTCGCCCATCTCGATGGTGATGGTCGGCGCACCGCCTTCGGTCGCCTCCCGGCGGAGCGTTCCGGACGGACCTTCGGAGGAGATGAGGACGTTCGACCCGAACGCGCGGGCCAATCGAGCCACCTCTGGATGCTCCATGTCGGCGCGAACGTGGAGCATGTTCGTCCGTCCGCGCGTCGACGTGTGGAAGTCGATGCCGAGGTCGCACGGCTCGATGAAGTTTCGGTATATTTGGGCCGCCATCCGCTTCGCGCTCGTCGAGTCCTCGCGGCCGGGGAACGAGCGATTCAAGTCGCGGTCGTAGATGGGAAGGTAGCGCTGCTGGGCGAGGAAACCGGGGACGTTCAGCACGGGGAGACAGACGATGGTTCCGTGGAGGCCGTCGTGGTTCCACTCGTGGGCCACCTCGCGGACGACTTCGATACCGTTGAGTTCGTCGCCGTGGGCCGCCGCCGAGAGGAAGACCGTGGGGCCGGGATGCTTACCGTTGATGATCGTGACGGGGATGCGCACCGGGTCGCCCAGATACGTCTCGCTGATTCCGTATCGGATGTTCTGCGTTTCACCCGGCTCGACGATGCCGCCGTTGTACGTGAACGCGTCCGACTCTGCCCCGGTCATGTCCACCACTCGGAGGTCGCCCTATAAAAACATGTGACTACACATATCCACCATCGAAATTAATCAGAGGGCCTTCATTGCTGTTCTACGCCACTGGAAACGTTTTAAGACAGAACAGACGAAAGGTAGCGTACATGGCTGCTGATGGCTCACCTGTTCGCGTCGGGGTACTCAGTCTACACAACAGCAAAGAGACCAAAGCGATCTGCAATGCGATTCAAGACCTCGGCCACCGACCCGAGTGGCTCCGCCAAGAGAACACGGCGGTCGAGATTCGAGACGGAGGGGTGACGCTCGAACCCGAGATAGATATCGTCGCCAACCGACTCCTCCTCTCGAAGACGGAACAGCCCTCGGAGGCGCTCGGCCTCGCCAACATCTACGACTCCCTCATCCCCGTTCTCAATCAACCCAGCTCCGTGATGACCGCGATTCACAAGTTCTCCACGGCGACGAGCCTCGCCGAGGCGGGTATTCCGGTTCCGGACGCGCTCCTCGCGCTCGACAACAACCGCCTGAACGACGGGCGCGCGCAGTTCGGCGAGGAAGCCGTCTACAAGACCGCTATCGGAACCCACGGCGGCGGGACGTGGAAGGTCGGCGTGGATGAGATGGTCAACCCGCGCGTCGGCGAGCGACAGGCGTTCTTGCAGGAACTCATCGAGCGGGACGAGAAACGCCACTGCGACCTCCGCGTCTACGTCGTCGGCGATAGGATCGTCGGCGCGATGAACCGCTACGCGCCCAAGAACGACTGGCGAACCAACGTCGCGCTCGGCGGCGACGTCGAGGATATGACCGACGAACTCCCCGACGAGGCCGCCGAAATCGCTCGCCGGGCGACCGAGATCGTCGGGCTCGACTACTCCGGCGTCGACCTCATCGAGGGGCACGACGGCTGGTACGTTCTCGAAGTGAACCCGACGGCGGGATTCAAAGGACTCTACAGGGCGACGGGCCGGAGCGCCGCTCCCTACATCGCGCAAGTCGCCATCGAACAGGCGGGCGGCGAGGTCGACCGCGACCGAGTCGATGAACTCTCCGCGACGCTGGACGATTCGACGCCGGACTGTAAACCGACGAGCACCAGCCCCGAGCCGACCGACCCGATCGTCATCGGCTACACCGAGGAAGTGCTCGTGAGCGGGACGAGCGGCTCCGAGACGGTCGTCGCAAAATCCGACACGGGGGCGACTCGGTCGAGCATCGACACCAAGCTCGCGGCGCAGATCGGTGCGGGGCCGATAAAGAGCATGACTCGCGTGAAATCCGGCAGTCGGAAGGCCAGCAAATCCCGCCCCGTGGTGGACGTGGTCATCGGCGTCGGCGGCAACCGCCACACCGTCACCGCGAGCATCGAAGATAGAGGTCACATGGACTACCCCGTGTTGCTCGGGCGCGACATCCTCTCGAACTATCAGGTGGACGTTCGACGCCGGGTGGACGACGACGAGGCGGAGCGGGAGGAAGAAGAGGAAGAACACGAAGGGTAACGCCTTTTCTCGTCGGGTTCCTACTGCCGTCGAACGAAAGAGTTCGAGCCATGAACGACGACGCAGAATCCATCCTCCGAAACGACCCCGTGATGGCGACCCTCCTCGACGAACACGAACCCTACTCCGAGACGAACTGGTCGGAGTACGAACGACTCTGTATCTCCATCATCAACCAGCAACTCTCGACGGCGAGCGCGCTCGCCGTCAAGAATCGGGTGTTCGATCTTCTCGGCGACGTGACGCCCGATACCGTTCTGGCCGCGGGCGAAGCCGAACTGCGAGACGCCGGCCTCTCGCGCACGAAAGTCGAGTACATGAAGAACGCGGCGCGCGCCTTCCGGCGAAACGATTACACGAAGGAGGCGTTGGCCGAGCACTCGGACGACGAAGTGGTCGAACTGCTGACCGAAATCAAAGGTGTCGGCGAGTGGACCGCTCGGATGTACCTCCTGTTCGTGCTCGAACGGGAGGATATCCTTCCGCTGGGCGACCTCGCAGTGCGGCGCGGTATCGAACAGTTATACGGAAACGGCGGGGAACTGACGCGCGACGAGATGCGCGAAGTCGCCGAAGCGTGGCGTCCCTACCGCTCGGTTGCGACGAGGTACATCTGGGCGGAGTACGAGTCGGACTGAAACCCTATCGGCGACCGCCCGCGAGTTTTCGCGCGTCGGGAAGCGCCCGGAGCCGAAGCATGGCGAGCGTCCCGAGCGCCGGGCCGACCGCGAGGGACGCGAACGCCCATCGCCACCCGACGACTCCGGCCACCACCGGAATCAACCGAATCGACACCGTCGTCAGCAAGAATCCGATGGCGGTCTGGAGGGTCAACGCCGTCCCGACGTAGCTCGGTTCGGCCAACTCGGTCACGCAGGTCGAAAACTGCGCGGAGTCGGCGACGATGGCGAACCCCCACGCCAGAACGAACGGGACGACGACCGGCAGCGGCGCACCGAACAGTAACCCCGCCAGAACGCAGGCGGTGCCGCTGACGACCATGCTCGCGCTCGTGACCGCCGTGCGCCCGAGTCGGTCGGCGAGACGACCGGCTAGCATCGCGCCGAGGCCGCCGATCGCGATGGCTCCGAACGCGAGGACAGACGCGAGTTCGGACGACACCGCATCGCCCCGAACGGCGAAGCTGGCGAACAAGTATGTCGGAATCCACGTCCACACGGCGTACAACTCCCACATGTGGCCGAAGTAGCCGCCGTTGGCGAGGAGGGTCGCACGGTCGCCGAGGAGACGCCCCACGGCGCGAGGGTCGAACGGCGCGGTCGGCGACTGGTACGGCCCTTCCTCGACGAACAGCGCGAACAGGCCACCGACGACCGCGAGGGCGGCCGCACCGTACAATACCACCCGAGGTCGTCCGACGCCGCCGACGCCCCGGAGCAGGTGCGGGAGCGCCGACCCGACGGTCAGCGCACCGACGAGGACGCCGATGGCGAAGCCGCGATTCGACCGAAACCATCCCGCAATCATCTTCATCCCCGGCGGATAGACGCCCGCCAGCGCGACACCGGTGAGAAATCGGAGCGCGATGGCTGGAGCCGCCGACTCGACGTATCCGGCGATGGCGGCGGTTGCGGCCGCGCCGACCAGCGCAGACCCGGCGAAGAGGTACCGCGGTTGCACGACGTCCGAAAGCGTGAGTACGGACGATACGAGCGCCCCGGCGACGAACCCCAACTGGACGGCGACGGTCAGCCACGCGGTTTCGGCGGGCGTCAGGTTCCACGCCGCGGCCAACTCCGGCGCCGCCGCGGTCGCGCTGAACCAGAGCGACATCGCCAGCAACTCGGCGAGCGCGATGACGAGAAGCGCGCGCCACTTCCGGTCGGTCGAGAACTGTCGTTCCGTCCTTCCGTCGGTTTTCTGTAGTGCCATCGCGCGCCATCCACGGTGTCGATTCCGGCGGTTCTGCGACGAGAATCGGGACGACCGCCGTATTGTCGGCGGGGAGTACGCCACGCGAGGGGATAAGAACTTCCCGATCCGAGAGGATGGGACGACCGAAAGGGCGCGAACCGCCGGAACTCGAACTGACAATCGGCCGGAACAGGAACTATCCCTCGCGGACGCCGAGAACCCGATATGCTCACCGACCTCGATACGGACCTGTGGATTCGCGAGGAGCCGCTACGATTTTTTGGACTCGAAATCGGTCGCATCATGACCGTCGTTCGCCTATCGAGTGGAGGGCTGTTCGTCCAATCGCCGGCCCGACTCACGCCGGAGTTGAAGCGGGAACTCGACGCCCTCGGCGGCGTTCGGTTCGTCGCACCCGCGAGCAAACTCCACGGCCACCTGCACATGGAGCAGTACCGGGACGCCTATCCGGACGCCGAACTGCTCGCCGCCCCCGGTCTCGCGTCCCGTCGCTCCGACCTCGCCTTCGATTCGCTTCTCGGGAGCGTACCTGACCCCCGGTGGAGCGCCGACGTCGACCAGACCGCGATCGCGGGCCATCGCTGGCTCACCGAAATCGCCTTCTTCCATCGCCCGAGTCGGACGCTCATCCTCGGTGACGTCGGCTATCACGTCACGCCGGAAGCCCCGCTCTCGCTCCGCCTCCTCGGACGCGCTACGGGCGTGTACGAACGAGTCGGTCCACCCGTCGATTTCCGGCTTACGGTGGCTAACGAGGCGACGCTTTGCCGGTCGATTCGGGAGGTGTTGGCGTGGGATTTCGACCGCGTGATTCCGGGACACGGGAGCGTGCTCGAATCCGGCGGCAGGGAGGCGGTGCTGGACGGATTCGACTGGCTTCTCCGAACGGAAGAAAAATAGACCGAAATTCGGGGCTCGGTGGTCGTTGTTCGCGGAACGACCGAACTGAAGTGGAAATTACGGCGGTCGTTCCAACTCTGCGGCGATATCGAGGTAGGGCTCTAACGAACTCGCTGACCGACCCAAGCGTATCGCGTCAGCGTCTCGTTTGACGACGTTCGCGGCTTCCATCTTCGGAAGATGTTTGTGATGGAGTTCGGTTTGAATCTGGTCGTGATTTCTCGCCCGCGTGCGGTCGTCCCGCTCGGCGATTCGGCGGGCCAGTTCGTCCACTTCGATGCCCCCCTCCTGCTCTCTGAGATAGTACAGCGCGTAACGACGACGCCGATCCGCCAACAACTCCAGCGTCACGTCGAGTTGCGTCACGTCGAGTTCGTCTTCCTCGTCGCCGTTCGCTTCCGTATCAATGTTCGGCATCTCAGGCGAGTCAGAACCCATCGACTTCACAATAGCCAGACACAAAGAAAAGAACGACGCCTAAGCAGTTAGGTGGTCGATGCGAGGTCAGAATCCTTTACCGAGCAGTTCACGGGCGATGATGTTCTTCTGAATCTCGGTCGTTCCCTCGTAGATTTGAGTGATCTTCGCGTCGCGGTAGAAGCGTTCCACGTCGAAATCGTTGACGTATCCCGACCCGCCGTGAATCTGGACAGCTTCGTCGGCCACTTCGACGGCCACGCGGGAGGCGTACTCCTTCGCCATCGACGCGAGTTGGGTCAACTGGTCGTCCGTGTTCGCCACGCTCCACGCCGATTTGTAGGTGAGGTTGCGCGCGGCTTCCGTCTGCGTGTGCATCTCGGCCAGCTTGTGCTGGATGGCTTGGAACTCGCTGATGGAGCGACCGAACTGCTCGCGCTGTTGGGCGTACTCCAGAGCGCGCTCGCAGGCACCCTTAGCGATGCCGACGCCCTGCGCGGCGACCGCGGTTCTCGTTTCGTCGAAGAACTGCATGAGTTGGAGGAAACCCATGCCGCGCGTGCCGACGAGGTTCTCCTCGGGGACACGCACGTCGTCGAAGATGAGTTCTGCGGTGTCGGAGGCGCGGATGCCGAGCTTCCCGGTTATCTTGTCTGCTTCGAAGCCGTCGCGGTCGGACTCCACGATGATCTGGGAAAATCCGGAGTAACGGTCGTCGGCGTCCGGGTCAGTCTGGCACATCACGACGAAGAAGTCGCCGACCGACCCGTTCGTGATCCACATCTTGTTGCCGTTGATGACCCACTCGTCGCCGTCTTTCTCGGCGGTGGTGGAGACCGAGGAAACATCGGAACCGGTGTCGGGTTCGCTGATGGCGGTGCCCATGATGGCGTCGCCCGCCGCGATGGGTGCGAGGTACTCCTCTTTCTGATCTTCCGTACCGAACTCGCGGATGGCGTCCGCGCCGAACGCGGTGCTCGTCACGCAGAGACCGATGCCGGCGTCGACGGCGAACAGTTCCTCGATGATGATGGCGACTTCGAGGGCCGAGTAGCCCGCACCGCCGTAGTCGATGGGGATGTTTGCGCCGGTCAGCCCCATCTCCGCGGCTTTGTCGATGATCTCCCACGGGTACTTCTCTTCTTGATCGTACTCCTTGGCGATCGGTTCGATCTCGTTCTCCGCGAATCGTCGCACCTCGTCACGAACGGCCTGCTGTTCGTCTGTCAGCTCGAAGTCCATAAGACACGGTTACAGGTCGATGGATAAATCGTTTTGTAACCGGCTATAAACTCGTGGATAGTTTATTATCTCGAATAGAGAAACCTTGAAACGGCCTCGTGTTGAGCATTCGAGCATGGAGCTAGAAGACATCAACACCATTGCAGTTCTCGGCGCAGGGAACATGGGACATGGCATCGCGGAGGTCGCCGCACTCGCGGGATACGACGTGAATCTACGCGACATCAAAGAGGAGTTCGTCCAGAACGGCTACGACCAGATCGAGTGGAGCCTCGGCAAACTCGCCGAGAAAGATCAGCTCTCCGAGGCGGAAGCCGACGCGGCGCTAGAGCGCGTCACCGCCCTCGTCGATTTCGAGGAGGCGGTCTCGGACGCCGACTTCGTCATCGAGGCCGTGCCGGAGAAGATGGACATCAAGAAGGACGTGTACGGGGAACTGGAGGAGTACGCACCCGACCGCGCGATATTCGCCACGAACACCTCCAGCCTCTCGATAACCGAACTCTCGGAGGTCACGAACCGTCCCGAGAAGTTCTGCGGGATGCACTTTTTCAACCCGCCCGTCCGGATGCAACTCGTCGAGGTCATCACGGGGGCGTACACGAACGAGAACGTCCTCGACCTGACCGAGCAACTAGCGGAGGAGATGGGCAAAACTCCGGTCCGCGTGCGCAAAGACAGCCCGGGATTCATCGTCAACCGCGTGCTCGTTCCCCTGATGAATGAGGCGGCGTGGATGGTCGAGTCCGGCGACGCGACCGTCGAGGAGGTCGACAGCGCCACGAAGTTCGACATCGGCCTTCCGATGGGAAGCTTCGAACTCGCGGATCAGGTGGGAATCGACGTGGGCTACCACGTCCTCGAATACATGCACGAGGAACTCGGCGACGCCTACGAACCGTGCCCGCTCCTCGGACAGAAAGTCGAGGAGGAAAACCTCGGCAAGAAGACCGGGAAAGGTTTCTACGACTACGACGACGGCGGCGCGGACATCCCGACCGACGCCGGAAACGACGCCATCGTCGACCGTCTGCGAGCCGTGATGGCGAACGAAGTGGCGAAGCTCGTCGGAAACGACGTCGCGCCCGCGGGCGAGATAGACGACGCGGTCATGCTCGGCGCCGGCTTTCCCGAAGGTCCCGCCCGGATGGCCGACGAAGCGGGTCTCGACACCCTACTCGAAACCCTCGAAGACCTCTACGAGGAGACGGGCGCGGAGCGCTACGAACCCGACGACTACCTCGAAGAGCGCGCTGGAGTCGGATTCTACAAGCAGGACGACGAGGAGACGGTCGAGTTCGAGACCGTCCGAATCGAGAAGCCCGGCGAGATGGTCGGACAGATAGTCATCGACCGCCCGCACCGCATGAACACCGTCAGCGGGCAACTGCTGGACGAACTCTCGGACGCCATCGACGAAGTGGTCGAGGACGACGACGTTCGCGCCATCCTCATCACCGGCGAGGGTGACAAAGCGTTCTCGGCGGGCGCCGACGTGCAGAGCATGGCCGCGGGCGGCGCCGACTCGCTCAACGCGGTCGAACTCTCGCGCAAGGGACAAGAGACGTTCGGCAAACTCGAATCCTGCCCGATGCCCGTCGTCGCCGGAATCGACGGCTACTGCCTCGGCGGCGGGATGGAGATGGCGACCTGCGCCGACCTCCGAATCGCCAGCGAACGCTCGGAACTCGGCCAACCTGAGCATGACCTCGGTCTCCTGCCCGGCTGGGGCGGCACCCAGCGCCTCCAGCACATCGTCGGCGAGGGACGCGCGAAAGAGATAATCTTCACCGCCGACCGCTTCGACCCCGAGACGATGGCCGACTACGGCTTCATCAACGAGGTCGTCCCGAACGACGAGTTCGAAGACCGAGCGTTCGAACTCGCCGCGTCCCTCGCCGCCGGACCGCCGATAGCCCAGAAGATGACGAAGCGCGCGATGCTGAAGGGGTGGGAGAGCACGGAAGCCGGACTGGAGATCGAAGCGCAAGCGTTCGGCCACTTGATGAGCACCGACGACCTGATGGAAGGCGTCACCGCCTTCATGGGTAACCGCGACCCCGAGTTCGAAGGGAAGTAGGCCGAACGGTCGGGGGCCGAATCTCCCATCAGGATTGGCACCGATTGACGCGGAATCCGGGCGCAGTCGCCCGATAACGGAAGGTTTAAACTAGTCCCGCAGAAACGAACTGATGCGCATCGAGCGTGATACGCTCGGTTGGTGTAGTCCGGCCAATCATCTTGGCCTTTCGAGCCGAGGACAGGGGTTCAAATCCCCTACCGAGCACTGCTACAAAGGGTTCAATGCCCACTTTTGCGATTTCTACGTTCCGACGCTGAGCGCGCAGTCTACGAATTTCATCGCAGCCCTTCAAATAGGGTGAAAAGGCTCTGTTGAAACCTTCATCACCTGACAGGAATTGCGTGCTGAATACGGAAAATACATTCAGCAATCAAATATTGGCAGAGGATGTATTTTCAAAACCGTTAGTGATTGGCGGTGAGAACTCCAGTAGGAACCATTCTACTCGGCGCTTGGGACCGCCGTTCGGACTATCGATGACTTTCATGTTAAAAGTTACCACTAGACATTGAAGACGGGGATGAAGATATTCCTGCTGCAATTTTCTACGGGTTCATTCGACAGATACGCGCCTTCTATTCAGCAACAACTGAACGTACTACCAAACTGCCCGAGTTTCCGAAGTACGTGTAAAAATATGGACAATGACCACATCACTGCTCAAACACAGTACTTAATTCCGAATATCCATCGTCACAGTACAGTCCCCACCCAGGACGTTAAAGCAGAGCAAGTCGCCCGCCTCCCAATTCATTTGCTACTTATGGAGCGGTGGGGGACTGTGCCCTCATCTCTCCTCGAATACATATTCTTCGTGTTACATAATAAAGCTTTGCTATTCATAGTGAAATTTCCTATCGAAAAGGAAAGTAGATAGCCTCACAGAACCTACCATTGGAGAGGGTGATAAGATGTCACGAGGAACAGTGAACGAAAACTTCGAACCGACGGGCGATGCCGAAACAGTGCTGGATGCCTTCAAAAAGGGGCGGGAGGCCAACCGCCCATGGGGCCGCCATACCCCGCGGTCGATCCACGAGGAAACCAGTATTTCGAAAGGCAACGTCGAGTTCTACCTCCGTGAACTGACCAACGCGGGATGGATTCGCCGCTACACCCGTGGCCTCTATGAATTCGTCATCGACCCCCGCGAACCAACCAGTGACTGAAAACAACTATCGCGAAGCAACCTGCGGCAACAATCGTCAGTGATGTCCGGATATGTTTCGAATACGAACGGGCTTGACCCGTCCGTCTGTGTTCTTTTGCGGTGGAGTTCTCGTGGCATGCTCCCATGACCACGTTGGTATCACTATAGTGATTATTCCATGCGTGCCGCGAGCGTCTCGACCGCTTCAAGCGGCGTCCCATCGTGATACCGAACCGTTTCATCCCGCGGGTCATAGTCGATGACGCCGGCCGCAGCCAGCTTTGGAAAATGTTTGTGGTGCAATTCGGTTTTGACCCGCGTCGTATCGTCAGGGCCCGCCGTGGTTTCGTGCTGGATGAGATGGGTGACGAGCTCATCGGTGGTCGCTGTGACTGACGCAGTATCGGCGAAGTAGTACAGTAGGTGACAACTCCACTTATTGCCAAGAATTCGGAACACACGTCGGGTGAGAGTGGTGCATGCCCCGCGGAAGTCACTATTCCAGGAGGTGTGGTTATCTCCTCTCGCAACTTCCAACTTATCGCAGATTGTCGCGCTGAATTTGCCAATAGTGCAAATCCATGGATGATTCGAGAAGGGAGGAGAACTTCGCTATCAGTGACCTACACTGTTGGATAGAGGTAAGTCCCTGTTTCGAGGATGCTATCGTGGTTACCTCAGCCAAACCAGCACGAACGGTTACCGCTGTTTAACTGTGAACTGATTGTCGTATGGCCGGAGGTCACCATAAACGCATTCAAATTACTCATCGCACTCGCGGTCACCGTGACTATGCTCAGTGGCGTGACTGCCTCAAACGATGGCGGTGACGCTGTTGCCATTCAATCGAACGACCAAAGCAACGAAAACTCCCAAGTCGGCATTGCAAGCACCGAAAACTGCGCCGAGCAAGACCAATCACAAGAAATTGACCATGAGATAGACTTCGGAGACGATGGCAGAGGAGTAAGTCGATAGTACAGGAATTAAGACGGAGAACACCAATGCAACTGAAAGCACTCTTGACGGTCGCACTCGCGGTGGCACTCCTCTCGACGGTGTTCACAGGCGGTGCATTGGCACAAAATGGCGATGATGCGGTCGCCATTCAAACGAACGACCAATCCAATGAAAACGCGCAGATTGGAATTTTTGAAGCCCAAAACTCCGCTGACCAAGAACAAACGCAGGAAATAGACTTTGGAGACGGTGACAACGGTCCACCGACTCCACCGCCAAGCGATCCAGGTATGACCTAATCACACCGCATAACGGAATGCAGTGACGCGGCTTACCATTTCTCGATAGGTGAGTACTGCATACTCCCCTACAAGGGTTGGAGGACGTCCACCTCAATCCCGAGCGCGTCGTTCGGCACGTCCTCCCCGACCAGATACGTCACCCAGTCATCGCGCTGTTCGACACGGTGGTCGGCGGGCTGACGCTCGACGGTTCGTCCGTCTCGCCGAACGTGCTCTCGACGCTCGTTGGATCCCGACGGCGGCGCTCCGTCTGCCGATATCTCGCCGAAGTCGGCGACCCCGCGGACGTGTCGTCGACCGCCGACCGGATAGCGGAGTGGGAGTCGACGGGCGTCCCGAGCGAAGACGCCAGAGAACGGGTTCACATCACGCTCCACCACGTCCACCTGCCGAAGTTGGTCGAAGCGCGCGTCGTGGAACGCGACGGCGACGACGTCTCGGCGACGGTGAGCGCATCGGAGTTGGAGCGATACGTCCGCCTCGCCGGGGCTGGCGACGCGCCGCCCGAGGCGGAACCGCTCGTTCGGGACGGGCGGAACAGTACGACGAGTACGTCGGTAGACGGTTCGAACGAAGCGTACTGGACGGTGTACGGCACCGCCCGCGACTCCGTCGCGGTGTCGCTGGCGCGGGCGCTCGGAGCCGTTTCGAATGTCCATCCGACGGAACTGCGACCCGCCCTCGCCGAGGTCATCGACGTGGACGCGCTCCAGCGACTCGCCGAACGCGAGGAAGTCTCCGTCTACGTGCAGTTTTGGTACGAAGAATACGAAGTGGTCGTGGATAGCGGCGAAATCAGGCTGTACGTGTCGGAGTGATCGCGCCCCCGGTCAGGCCAACCACTCCTCGGGTTTCGTGTTGTAATCGATCTCCGTCGCTGCGATGTCTTCGACCTCGCTCCACGGCAGGTCTTCCATCTCGAACTCGTCGCCGTCGTAGCGCAGGAGTTTCCCCTGCTCTTTGGGTTCCGGTTCGCGGTCGCGTCGCCGAGCTATCTCGGCGTCGCGTTCGTCGACCTCTTTCACGATGGTCTTCAGGTTCACGGGGCGACCCCAGAGGTCGTAGATGCGCTCTAACGTCCGAGCGGCTTGCTCGATGTCGAGCATGACGCCATTGTAGTGGTGGCCGAGCAGCAGTTCGTTGCGGTTCTCGTAGTTGCCGTCGTACACCGCGATGGTCGGCTTGCCGAAGTTGGTGAACTGGAGCATCAGCTTCTTCTTCACGTCCTCGTACTGCGTGCTCGTCACCCGGTAGTCGCCCGTCGTCTGGCTGAACTCGTAGGTGAAGTAGTCGTTGTCGGTGACGAACTCCTTCGTCAGGAAGCCGTCCAAGAACGTCACGTCATTGTGGCTCGCCCGGACTTCGTACATCCGATTCCATCCGGAGGTGAACTCCACATCGGCGATGGCTTCCTCGGCGCTCTCGTAGCGCTCGTCGTCCATCATGTAGCGCGCGTACTGCTCTAGATCGGACTGCGGGATGGCTTCGAGGAAGCCGCGATTCTGGAGTTTACAGAGCGAGAAGTGACGCTCCGCCAGTCCCTCGTACGAGAGCACCTTCCACGGATGCGCGTCCACGTCGATTTCCCCGGCTTTCGCACGCTCTATTCCCTCCTCGTCGATCTTCTCTGAGTCGAGGGATTCGAGGTCGGAGAGCGTCTCCGAGTTCACCGCGTCGAGCGCCGGGTCGGGTTCAAGCAGTTCCATCACGCGGTCGAACTCCACCACGTTGTGGAAGTTGCGCCACGTGATGCCTTTCACTCGCAGGAGCTTTCGCACGACTTCCCGGCGATTCTCGGTGTTCTCGATGTACTCCCACAGCTGCTTGCCGAGTTTGTAGGGGTTCAGGCCGGGCGAGCCGAGCACACGAGCTTGGTGGTCTGCGTACTCGATGAACTCGTCTGCGCCCGCGAAGGACTCCTCGCCCATCATCATCGACTCCCAGTAGGCCGCCCAGCCCTCGTTCATCACCTTCGTCGTCTTCTGGGCCGCGAAGTAGTACGATTCGGTGCGGAGCATCTCCAGCACGTCCTTCTGCCAGTCTTCCATCTCGACCGCTTTGCCCTCCTCCGGGTCGTACGCTCGCCCGTGTTCGAGGAGGTAGGCGAGCAGGTCTTTCTCGGGGTCTTCGAGCGTACCGGCGCGCTTCTCTCGCTGCGCTTCTAGCCACTCCTCGTCGAACACCTCGTCGCGCACCTCGTCGCTCAGGTTCATATCGGCGAGTTGGTCGCCGAGTTCGTCCGTCTCCGTCTCCTCATCCCGCGTCCTGTGCTGTTGTTTGAACGCCTGGTGCTGGTCGATGTTGTCCTGTAAGCAGAGCACGTTGTCGATCCACTTCTCGACTTCTTCCCGATCCGTCTCCGGGTCGGCCATGATAGACCGAACCCGGCCCGCGTGGCGGGAGAGCAGGGCCGCCGCGTCGAGTTCGTCCGCGAACATCCGATACCAGCGGTTTTTAGCGAAGAAGTCGGAGTGGGCCTCGACGTGCGTGATGACCGCCTTCTGGTCGGCGATGCTGTTCGTCTCCTGTAAGAAGGCGTGGGCGGGGTCGTCGTTGATGACGATCTCGAACGCCTTGCCGCCGCTGTACTGGCCTTGCTTTTGCTGCCGGTCGTACTTCATCCCCCACCGCCAGTGCGGATATCGCTCCTGGAACCCGTCGTAGGCGATGAGTTCGTTCATCTCGTCGTAATCGATTATCCAGTACTTCACGGGGTACGGGTCGAGACCGAGTTTCCGCGCGAGTTTTCGCGCTTCCACGACCGGCTCGCGCACTCGCTCGGCCTCGCGCTGGGTTTCGATGCGTTTGTTCATGAGTCCTCCGTGCTCAGTATCTCGTATATCGCGTCCGTCACGTCCTCCGGGCCGTTGACGTAGCTGACCGCGACGTTCTCCGACTCGGCGAAGTTCTTCTCCACCTCTTCTGCGTGCGTGGCGTTGATGGCCTTCCCCTCGGGTTGGGTTTCCACGTAGGCGTGGAGGTTCGCCGGAATCGACGCCATCAGCGGGATGACGTTCTCCTCCGTGTCGTTGCGGCTGTTCTCGCTGTCGCCGGCCGCGAACACGTAGCGGTTCCAGTCGGTCCACGGGTACTCCTCTTCCAAGATGTGTCGGGCGAGTTCGTAGGCCGACGATATCTTCGTCCCGCCGCCCGACCGAATGCCGAAGAACTCGTCACGCTCGACCCGCCACGCCTCCGCGTCGTGGGCGATGTAGACGAACTCGGCGTTGTCGTACTTGCCCGTGAGGTACCAATCCAGCGGCGTGAAAGTGCGCTCGACCAGTTTACGCTTCTTCTCGCGCATCGACCCGGACACGTCGCGGATGTTGACGACGACCACGTTCTTCTCGTGCTCCTCGATTATCTCGGGGTAGCGGTAGCGTTCGTCCTCGCGGCGGAAGGGGACGTGTCGGATACCCTCCTCGCGTATCTTCTGGGCCGTACTCGTCGGCGTCACCTCGCTTTCCATCTCGTCGATGCTCGCCCACTTCGTGCGCTCGTCCGGCGACAGCGCGTCGTAGTTCTCCTCGACCCAGTGTTTCGAGACGGTGAAGTTGTTCTCCCGCGCCCATTTGAACACCGTATCCGGCCCCCAGCCGTCGATCTTCATCGCTTCGCGGATGTACTCGGGGTCGAAGTCCATCGCCAGTTTGCGCTTCAACCCCTCTTTGAACATGCGCTCGAAATCGAGGGTGCTGTCGGGACCGGTCTTCGTTACGTCGGTGAAGTCGCCCTCGGTCTCCTCGACGACCTTCTTCCCCTTCGGTTCGAGGGTCAGCCCGAGTTCGTCGTCCAGCTCCTCGGCGAACTCCTCGGGATCCATCTCGTAGTAATCATGCTCGCCCGACTCGTCGCCGGGTTCGCCTTCCTCGCCGTCGTCGCCGGGCTGGGGTTGGGGCTGGCCGACCGGATCGCCCACGTCGGGGTTCCCTTGGCCGACGCCGCCTCTGTCCCTGCGGTCGTACTGGAACTCCGGCAAGTCCACGATCTTGATAGGGATGTGTATCTCGTCGGGGAGACTCTGCCCGAGGTCGCCGTACTGGATGAACTCCGCGAGGTCTTCACGGCGCTCTTCGCCGACTTCGCGGTAGCGTTCGAGGTCCTCTCTCAGTCCCATTTGTAGCTCACCTGGTCCATGACGTGCTGGCTGGTCAACTCCGCCGACGCGGGCGAGTAGCCGAATAGCTCCTGTAAGTTCCGTATCGTCTCCGCTTTCACCTCGGCTGTCTCGGTGTTCGTCGGGGGGTTCTCCCACTGGCCGGGGTCGAAATCCTCGTACACCCGGCGCACGTCGTCCCAGTCGTTGTTCGCCAGCACGGTCTTGATGACCGGCACCTCCTTCGGGTCGATGTCGCCGACCACGAAGTCGTCGTTACGACTCTCCCACGCGTGGCGGTTCAGCGCGGTGATAACCTTGTTCCGGCGGAACTCCGCCACCGCCGGACTAGGTTCGTGGTTCACCTCGTAGGCGTCCGGCCCGAACCGACCGAGGTGTTCGGTCTCGAACACCTTCATCTTCAGCGCGTCCGGTTCGACGCGCTCGCCGCGGTCGTTTTCAACCGGGTCGCCGGTCGCCCACGCGTAGACGTGTTCGATGTACTCCGCGACCGTCTCCTCGTCTACCCGCCGGTCGCGCATGATGGCGTCCAGCACGTCGCTCTCCTGCTGCTGGAAGACGTAGTTCTTCACGGGCACGAGGCGGTTCTCGTACTCGGTGCGCTCCGCCGCGGAGAATACCGGCGCGTCCCCGATTCCGTCCGCCATCGCGTTCAGCACGTCGCGGGGCATGATGACCTGCTCAACCGCGTAGTCGGGGTGGTGGCGGTCACGAACGTCGTTCAACAGTCCGGCGATGGTGTCCCGTGTGTACGTGACCGGGATGCCGCCCGATCCGTCCGCTGCGTCGTCGTCGAAGTCGAAATCGTCCTTCTCGATGCGGTCGTCGCCGTCCAACAGGTAGCCGCGGTCGAACAGGATGGCTTTGTCCACGAGGTCGAGTCCGGACGGGAGGTCGCTCCCGTCGAGGCGCGAGACGACGCTGTAGAGCGCCGCGGCCTCGATAGCGTGCGGCGCGATTTCGCGCTCTTGCACGGCGTCACCGTCGCGGACGGTGACCGGGACTGGTTCCCGGATGCGAGCTTCGAGTTCGTCGTACACGTCCGCCTGCCAGACCTCCGTCTCGTTGGTGAGTTCGCGCCGGATGAGTTCGGCTTCCAGACTGAGGTTCGTCAGGTAGCCAAACTCCCGTCGGTCGAGTCGGCGTTTGAGCGCGCGGAGTGGGTCGGCCCCGCCCGCGTCGGCGTGCTGGTTCAACTGGGCTTCGAGGTCGGGGTTCGAGATGATGAGGAGCTGCGTGTCGATATCCATCTGAATGCCCTTGTCGAGTTTCACCGCCTTCTCGTCGGGGACGTTGAGCAACTTCTGGAGGAGGTCTGCGTGCTGGGCCGCGTCCTCCACAATGGTCAACAGTCCGTTCCCCTGCGAGAGCACGCCGTCGTAGCTGAACGCTTGCGGGTTCTTCCTGCCGCGGGAGTCGAGTTCCTGCAACATCCCCTGCATCCAACTGCCGACGAGTCGCTGTTTCGGGCGACCGCTGTCCTCCGAGTGGAGGACGCCGATGCCGTCGCCGATGTCGACGACGTAGTTTTTCACTCGGAGGTGCGCGGCGTCGGTGATGGCCGAGAACAGCTCCTCTTCGCCGTTGCGCCGGTACTGTTCTTCGAGATAATCGTACGCCTCGCGGCTGAAGGGGTCGAGTTTTCCGTCGACTTGGATATCCACGTGGTCGTTGAGCCGGGCGTTTAGCTCTTCGAGGAGTTCCTGGCGCACCTTCGGCGGAAACACGAGCAGCGGATGTGACTGAACCGGGCTGGCGTACCAGTTCTCCTCGCTCGACGCGACCGCTTCGTCGCCGTAGGTCAGCCCGGACGGATCACTCGCGGTGGCGATGTTCCACTCGATGGTGTAGCGTCGCCCCTCGGGCGTCTTCGAGTACTCGCGTAGACCGTTGACGAGACAGCGTTTGAGTTCGGACTTTCCGGTCGCGGTCGGTCCGGCGAACCAGATTATCTTCTCCTCTTTGCCCCGGCGGGCCGCGATGGAACGCAGGTCGTCCACGAAGGCGTTCAACACCTCCGTGTTGCCGAGGATGGCGTGTTCGCCGCCGTTGTGCGGGTCGTCGAAGAACCGGAACCGCTCCTTCTCTTCGCCCTCTTCCACGACCATTCTGGTGCCCATCGACTCGATGGCTTCCAGGAGATACTTGCTCGCGTGCGAGGCGATGGTTGGGTTCTCGAACGCGGCGTCCACGTACTCCGCGAGGCTCATCGGCTCCTCGTAGGTCTCCCGGAGTTCATGGTCGGCGTCGGTGATGTAGTCGCTCCCTTCCAACACGGGTTACTCCTCCATTTCGGCGCGGGCGACCTCTGCTCCGGCGAATTCGAGCACCTCCTTCGCGCCGTCGCGCGAGTAGCCCTGTTCGATCAGCGCGTCTATCCACGCGTTCTGTTCGTCGTTGTCCATCTCGTTGGCCGACACCAACGCCGAGAAGTTGATGTTGTGCTTCTTGTCTTCCCAGAGTTTGCGCTCCAGCGCGCGGCGCAGACGGTCGTTGTCCTGTGGGTTGAACGGCGACCCTTCGCGGGCGCGCCGCGACACCCAGTTCGACACTTCCTGCCGGAAGTCGTCCTTGCGGTCGCGCGGGACTTCCAATTTCTCCTCGACGGCGCGGAGGAAACTCTCGTCGGGTTCCTGTTCGCGCCCCGTCAACTCGTCCTCGACGGTGGCGTTGTCGATGTACGCCATCACGTGATCCATGTACTTCTCGCCCTGTCGCTGGATCTCGTCGATGTCGTAGGCGAGGGCGTGGCGCACGTCCTCGATGGCGCGCTCGCGGTACTCGCCGCGGACGGTTTCGAGGTAGCGGTAGTACGTCTCGAAGTTCTCCTCGGGGATGGAGCCGTGATTCTCCAAGTTCTCCTCGAAGTGGTTGAACACCGAGAGCGGGCTGAGGAAGCCGCGACTCCGGTGGGTGGAGTTCATGATGGCCTCGGCGATCTCGTCGCCGATGAACCGGGCCGAAACGCCTTCCATCCCTTCGCCGATGTCGGCCTTGTCCTCCGCTTCCTCCCGGAGCTTCTTCACGTCGACGTCGTCGCTGTCTTCGGTTTCGCCGTTGTAGGCTTTCGCCTTCTGGAGGAGGTCGACCATCTCGGTGTCGGGTTCCTCGACGCGCGTCAGGACGCCGAACAGCCCAGCCATCTCCAAGGTGTGCGGTTCGATGTGCACGTCCGGCACGTCGGCGTTCCGGAGCATCTTCCGGTAGATGTCGGCTTCCGACTCGTATTCGAGAACGTACGGGAAGTCGATGCGTTTCGTCCGGTCGTTGAACGCCTCCATCTTCTCGTCGCCCTTCTTATCCCTGTACTCGGGCATGTTCGTCCGGCCGACGATGACCTGGTCGATGTCGATTCGGGGGTTGTTCTTCGGCTTGATGGTCTGTTCCTGCGTGGCGTGCAGGAAGTCGTAGAGGAACTCCCGCTGGAGTTTGAGCAGTTCCTCGCCGCTGAAGATACCCCGGTTGGCGTTACAGAACGCGCCGGAGTAGTCGAACGCTCGCGGGTCGCTCTCGCCGTAGATGGCGATCTTGGAGTAGTTGACGTCGCCCGTGAGTTCGGTCTCGTCCTGATTCTTCTTGTCCTTCGGCTCGAACGTCTCGACGGCCTGTCGCTTGTTCTCGTTGGCGACGAGGCGGATTATCTCGACGTGATTCTCGAGCACCTGCTGGATATCGTCGTCGTAGTACGCCAACAGCGCGTCCATGTAGAACTCGCTGGCGGGGTCTAACGCCTGCTCGTTTTTGATGGTGTAAGGGGCGTCGAGGCGTTCGTTGATGTCGTCGATGACGGTCTGGCGCTGTTCGATCGGGAGCAAGACGAGCGGGTCTTGGTTCATCGGCGACCGCACCACGTCGTCCGCCGGGTCTTGGTCTTTGATCACGTCACAGAGGTTCGTCCACCGGAACGTGTACATCCGACCCTCGTCGCTGAGCGTGTAATCTTCGAAATACTTGCGAACCTGTCGGTCGAAGTCGGATTTACCCGACCCGACCGGGCCGAGTAGCAGTTTGATACGCTTTTCCGGACCTAGCCCGCGCGCGCCGCTTTTCACCTTGTTCACGAACTCGTGCATCGCGCGGTGAATCTCGCGCCCGTAAAACGTGTTCTCCCCGTCGTGCAGGGGATCTTCGGACGCGAGTTGGTACTCCACGACGCCGGAGTCCTCGTCGTACTCCGTGCCGTAGTAATCGAACATGTCGGCGACGCGCTGGTGGGCGTTCCGGGCGATCTTCGGGTCGTCGTGTGCCTCTCGGAGATACCAGTCGAACGACTTCGTCTCGCGGAGGTCTTCAGGCATCGATTCCTGGTAGCTTCGGCTGAGGTCTTCCAGCGTTTCAATGTCACCTTTCATTGTATCACGTATTGTTTGGGACTGTGGAACGGACCGTTGGAGAGAGAGACCAACCGGGCGGTCCGAGGCCGGCGGGAATACGTAGTAGGGGTACACCCACTAAGGTTTGTCGGTCGAAACGAAGGGATGGCTCTCACAGAGGGCAGTCCGGGCGACGACGGTCGCGCCCGCGTTGACGTCGGTGTCTGTCGGGGGATCATGTGCGTGCCATCCACCACTCGGGTCGATGACCGGGTCGGCGCGTTCCGACGAATCCTATTTGGCGACCGGAGCGTGGTTCGAGACCGTGTACCGTGTGGGCAACTGCCACCCGATACTATTTAATAGATGGGATGAGGAGATATATAACTGTTGTCCGACCACAAGACTTTTTTCATTTGGATTAAGAACTCCGAGTTTCCGAACATACGACCTGTGACGGCTGAAAACACGGAATACGGTAAGTGGTGAAAACTTCAATAGTGCACCTTTTATATACTCAGTTGTCGCTCCGGACTGACAACCCTTACCCCGCTACGGCATTAACCTTCGTCCATGCCCGAAGAAGCGCTTCCGGAATCGTGGATCGTCTGGAACGACGAACCCGACGGTCGATGTATCCTCGCGTACCGCCCGGACGTGTTCGACACACAGCAGTTTCCACCTGAGTGTCTTCCCACCATCTATCTCACGCAGGGGACGCCGAACCGCCCGCCGCAGGAGCATCGCACGACCGACTCGTGGTATCTCAAGTTCTACCTCGAACCGAACGTGACCCTCTCCGAGACGCCTCGCTTCCCGACGCGCGACGAGGCGTTCGACGCCGCCGTCGAGCTCGCCGCGAAGTTCGCGCGCGGGGAGGTAGATTACCGGGCGTGCTACCAAGTTCCCCGCGAGGCGTATCTCGATCGACTGGACGAGTTGACGGGGCGAGAGGCTTAACCGACCACCCGCCCTACGCCCGAGTATGTCCACCATCACGCTCATCGGAACCAGCCTCGTCGAAGCCGGTCAGGAGTTCGTCTATCAGGGCGAGGCCAGCGCCTGCGAAGGCTGTCCATATCGCAATCAGTGTCTCAATCTCTCTGAGGGGGTGAAGTACCGCATCACCGACGTCCGCGAGGGCGCACAGACGCTTCCCTGCGGCGTCCACGACGACGGCGTCAGCGCCGTCGAAGTCGAACCGACGAGCGTCTGCGCCAACGTCCCCGCGAGGAACGCCTACGCCGGAAGCAAGGCGAAACTCGGCGGTTCGTGCCCTCACGTCGAGTGCCCGAGCCACGAGTTCTGCGAACCCGCCGGGGCGGAGTTTGACGAGGAGTACCAGATTTCGAAGATCGTCGGCGACCCGCCCCACGACTACTGCGCCCTCGACCGCGATTTGACGCTGGTCGAGTTCGCACCTCAAGAGGAATAATTGGCCGTTCAGTCGCCCAACACTCCCACTTCTTCCCCCGTGTATCCGAGGATATCCTCGTACCCGTAGGCGGACATCAGCACCGGAACGAACGGCTCCTCCGCGACCAGTTCCTCGCCGTCCGCGGTGGCGAACGCCTCGCCCGCCTCGACGTGGTGGAAGTTCTCCACCAACACCTCGAACTCCGTCCCGCCGTTCTTCCGCACCGGCTGTTCCATCCGGTAGACCGTCACCTCGTCGCGCTGGCCTGCCTCGACCGGGTTGTCGCCCCCCGGAAGCGGGAGCACGGCGGTTCCGGCGAGGAAGCCTCGGATGAGATCGTAGGCGTTCTCCGCCGCCTCGTCCGACCCCTGTAGTCCGCACTCGACTTCGAGCGTATGCGGATGCGAGATGAGTTTCCCCTTTGTGAAGCGGTCGGTCTCGACCAGCTCCGAGACGGGGAGGTACGGACAGATGGAGCGGGCGACGGCGTTCACCCGATCAACGAGCGCGAACGGACGAGCGTACGACTTCGTGGAGTGCAGCGAGAGCACCGTACAGTCGCGGAGTTCGTCGAGCAACTCGTGGGCCAGTCTGTGCTCGTAGTGCTCGGCGTTCGGGTCGCCCGGAAACACGCGATTCAGATCTTCGTTCACGTACCGAACCTTCCGTTCCAGCGCCAGTTCGTTCACGATAACGAACTTCACCGGGCGCTCGACAGTCGGGTCTTCGGCCAGTAGTCGTTCCACGGCGCGCGGTCCGCACGGTTCGTCGCCGTGAATCCCGGCGACGACAGCGACTTCCGGTGTCCCTTCACCTAGCTGCTCGATGCGCATTTATCGAGGGCAGGTGTCGAAGCTTGAAAGCACTTTACACTCGCACTCAAACGAGAAAACACGATGATTTTTCATCCTAGTCGAGCGTCTCCGCGTAGACGAAATCTTTCTTTCTCGCTTCGGGGTGCGCTCCGTCGAGCGAAATCTGCCACCTGTGTAGAACCGTCGGGTCGTTCTGCGCGTTCGTGAGCTTCGTCCGCACGTTGAGCACGTCTACGCCGTAGAAGTCCCGAGGGACGCCGTGGAGGTACTGGAGCGCCGTCTCGAACAGCGAGCGCATACCGCCGTCGTCCTCAAAGTCGAAGTGTTTGTACGCCCCCGCCGCGACCTGCACCATCCCGTGGAGGAAGGCGCTCTCCGTCGTCCCGTTTCCGTAGTTGTACCACTCGTCCTCGAAGCAGTCGTGGCTCTCGTGGAACTCCCCGGAGTTGTAGAGGCGAACGCCGTGGATAGTCGCTCGGCGGAGAGTGCCGTGCTCCCACAGTTCCTCCTCGGGGAGCCACCCCGCCGGGGTTAGACCGGTCGGCGGCGGGTCGGCGGTCGAATCACGCGTGTGGTCGTCCATCGTTAGACCGATGATTCGTGCTCTCGCGGTTTGTGTCTTCGTACTCGACGAATCGAGTTCCGCGCCTTCGGCACCCGACGAGAGTCGCGATTACGGAACGTGACCTATTGCTAGGACCGACACTGCACCGCCTGCGGACAGGCGGCCTAAATCGGGTCGCCCGTCCGTGTTCGCAGGCGAAGCCTGCTCGCAAACAGGAGCGCTAAGAGTGCAAGAGCGCGATTGTTCGTCATCGCTACACCGCGAGAGATATGTTTCAGGAATCGAGACTAAGACGTATAATAAGACACCCCGCCTTGACGTTCGCGGTGCTCACGTGGCTCGTACTTAGCGCCCTCGTTTGGTTCGACGCCTCCGAGCGCGATAACGGACGGTGGCAGTGGGGACTCGTCGTCGCGGCCACTGGATTTCTGGGTTTCGCCGCGTACGTTCTCTTCGCGGTTTCCCCGCCGGAACCTCGCTAAGAACAGCTCCCGCGACCGGCGTGACTCGTCGACTGACGTTCGTGCCGAACTCGAACGGAAAAAATCGATTCGCTTTAGAGGGCCGAGCGGTCTCGACCGTGGCTACACCGCGACGCGACAGGGTGGTGCTCGCGCGACTTCGTAGTCCCCGCCCTCTCGAACCGCGATGATCGCCCACTCGTACTCCGGATTGGAGTCGCTTAACTGCCGACGAAGCCGTGACGCGTTCTCTTCCCACGTGACGAAACAGCGGAGTTCGCCGCGTTTCGGCGCGTCCGCGGTGTCCGCGAGCGCCGTGACTCGTACTTCGCGCCACTTTCGTCTCGCCCGGAACTCGTCGCCGTCGTCCAGCACCTCGTAGCCGAGACTGTTGAAAATCGATCTGGCCTCCTTGGCCGGTGGTGTGCTAACAGGGGCCATCCGTTTGAGAGTACCACACTCCGTGTAATAAATGTTCTTGCAGGATTCGGCGGATACAGTTTGATATTTAGAAAATAGAAATAATCGAATCAGGTGAGTTGTAACCACGGATTCGGGTGCTGGGAGGGATTCGCTTCGACCTCGCCCTCGTCCCGAAGCGCCTTCAGTCGGTCGCGGACATCGTCGCGTTCCATCTCTCCGATGGCCGCCGCCGCGTCCAGCAGCATCCCCTCCGCTACGCCGTCCTCCGTGACCGATGCGCGCTCCGAGCCGGTAGTTCTCACCGCGTCGTCCCCGATAACGCGGAGGTACTCGCGGAGATCCATCGTATCGCCGAGTTCTTCGTGCCAGCGCCGTGGGAAAGCACTCACTCGCCCGCCGCCGAGTACGTAGACGTGACCACCGCCCTGCCACGAACCCGCGTCGGTCAGGCTCTCTTCCAACGAAGACGGGAACGCGTCCTCGCCGTACTCGGTCGCGTCGAAGTAGGACTCCAACACTTTGCGCTCGACGCCCGGCCCGTCCGTGTGGTGGGTCTCGACCAGTCGCACCGCGTCGTCGAGCGTGAGCGTCTCGACTCTGCTATCCAGTTCGTCGACGAGTTGCTGGTCGGTCGAAGCCATATCGATTCTCTGGTCGGCACACGGATAAAAAACGCGGCCATCTACTCGTGTGCCGCGTCCCACTCCGTCGCCTTCCGGAGGTTTCCGCACCTGTTGCACTCGATACGACCCATCGAATCCATCGCGTTGTCGAGCGTCTCGCAGTTGGCACAGAAGTAGCCGTACCGACGCTCCCCCTCGGGCGACCGATAGACGACGAAGAACACGCCCTTCGACCCGCGCGTTCCCTCCGATGCACTGATGTAGACCGTTTCGCCGTCGGACGTCGTCGTTTCGTTCATCACGCCCCGTTTGTCACTCCAGCGATTTAGGGATACTGAACGCATCGAAGGAGTCTTGTCCCGCGCCCGAGATTTCTCGGCGATGGCTCTCCGTCTCCTCCATTACTCGGACATCGAGAACGCCTACGACGAACCCGACCACATCGGTCGTCTCGCGGGGTGTATCGACAGCCTCCGCGACGACCGGACGCTCGTGGTGGGAACCGGCGACAACACCTCCCCCGGCGTCCTCTCGCTCGTCACCGAAGGCGCACAGGCGCTCGATTTCTTCGACGCCGTCTCGCCCGACTTCGAGACGTTCGGCAACCACGACTTCGACTACGGCGTGGAGCGCGCCCGCGAGTTCGTCCGGCGCTCCCCGCAGACGTGGCTCACCGCCAACGTCCGAGAGCACGGCGACCAATTCGCCACAGCCGCCGGAACCGTCCCCCACGCAGTCCGCGAATTCGACGGGACGCGAGTCGGGTTCTTCGGCCTGACCGACCCCACGACGCCCGCCCTGAATCCGAACGCGACCGACCTTTGCTTCGCCGACCCGATCCCGGCGGCCAGGGACGCCGTCTCCCACCTCCGAGACGAGGGCGCGGAGTACGTCGTCGCCCTCTCCCACCTCGGTCGCGGCGACGAGGAACTCGCGGCCACCGTGGACGTGGACGTGATACTCGGCGGCCACGTTCACTCCGAGCAGATAGAGCGACTGAGCGGAACGCTCCTGACCCGCCCCGGCGTGAACGCCCGCGTCCTCCTCGAAATCGAGTTCGAGTCCGACCCGACCGTGACCCGGCACCCCGTGGCCGACGCGCCGCGAGACGACGATGTGGCGGCGACGATGCGCGAGCGCATGGCGGCGGCGGGACTCGACGCGGTCGTCGCCACGGTCGACGACCCCATCGAACGAACCGAAGCGACGACGTTCCGGGGCGAGAGTCGAATCGGCAACTTCGTCGCCGACGCCTACCGCTGGGCGACCGACGCGGACGTCGGCCTCCAGAACAGCGGCGGCATCCGCGAAGGAAATTCGCTCGCGGGCGAGGTGACGGTCGCCGACCTCGTGAGCGTCGTCCCGTTTCAGGAGCACGTCGCCGTCGCGGAACTCTCCGGCGAGGAACTGCTCGACGTGTTTCGACAGGCCCACGGCGCGACCGTCACCTTCGGCGAACCAGACTGGTGGCACGCCCATCTGAGCGGGGCGAAACTCGTCTGGGATCGGACGGAGGGCGGCCTCAAATCAGCGACCGTCGGCGGCGACCCGATTCACGAGGACGCGACGTACACCCTCGCCACGACCGAGTACCTCCTCCACACCGACCGGGAGTTTCCCGCGCTCGGCGAAGAGCACCGCGTAGAGGTCGGCGACGTCCAGTACGAGGTGCTGGCGGACTACGCCCGCGAGTTCGGCGTCGAACCCGAGATCGACGGTCGCATTGCACGTCGATAGTAAGGTTCTCCCGAGTGGGGTGCGATTCATCTCGTATGACCCGCGTCCTCGTTCCGGTTCGGTATCCGCTATCGAACCACTCCCGTCGGACGCTCTCCGAAGCCATCGACGTGGCGGAAGCGCGTGGCGCCGATCTCACGGTCTTACACATCAACCTCTACCACCGGGGGAACGACGCAACGCGAACCGAGCTGAAACGCACCGTCGAGTCGGCGTTCGGTCGGATCACCAACGCCCGCTACGTCGTCCGCGACGGTTTCTTGGTCGAAGAGACGATCCTCGAAGAGATCGCGGCGACGCGCTCCGACGTGGTCGTCATCGGTCGCAAGCAGATGGGTCGATGGCGGCGCGCGATCCGCCGACTGGTGGACGATCCGGACATCGAGAACTTCCTCAGGGAGAAGGTCGACTGCGAACTCATCACGGTGGGTTAAGGGTCGTCGAACTCGACCGGGTGGTGTGCACGTTCGGGGTCGACCGACACCCGCGCGACACCGCTCGTATCGTCGAAGACGAGGTGGGAGTGGGGGTAGGCGATCTCCACGTCCGCGTCCTCGATCTCGTCCCAGATTCGCTCCAGTATCCGCGACCTGACGCGGAGCATGTTGTAGGGGTCTTTCACCCAGTAGCGCAGGTCGAGCAGGACGCCGTGGTCGGCGTAGTCCCTGATGTTCGCCACCGGATCGCTCGGGTAGCGCGCGCTTCCGATGCGGATATCCGGCCCGGTCGAGACGACTTCCGGCGTCTCTCGGGCGGCCCGTTCCATGATGGCTCGCGCTTCTTGGAGGTCGCCTTCGTAGGTGACGAGCAGTTGAAGCGAGAGACGAGAGCGAGTGTCCTCGGCTGAGTAGTTTATTACGTCGCGTTCGCGCATCGTCGCGTTCGGGATGACGAGAAAGGTGTTTTCGAGGGTGAATATCTTGGTGTATCGGAGGGTAATGTCCTCGACGTAGCCCCGCGTTCCGGCACCCGGCGCGCTGCCGTCGACGAGTTCAATGAGGTCGCCGATCTCGTAGGGCTGGTCGGCCAGTACGAACAGTCCGTTGATGACGCTCCCGACGATGGGCGCGAGGACGAGACCGACCGCCGCGGAGAACACCGTCACCGACAGCAGAATGTCCGACGGCGTCCAGTGCAATCGGGCCACCGCGAACCCGACCGCGACGAAGAGGATCGTACCGCGAATCGCCCGGAGAATCGTCTTCGTGACGCTCGGCCTGCGGAATCGCCGTGCCACCTGCCGCCCGACGAGGCTGACGACCAACTTCGAGACGTACCACCCGAGGAGAACGTACAGCGCGGCGAGGAGGACGTCCGTGATGGTAGCGCCCGCGACCGGGAAACTACCGACGTCTCCGAGCCACCGAGCGACATCGCCAAGCAGACCTTCGAGCGTCGGCATGAGTCCCCCCTCTCACCAGTCTTAGTAAAACCTCTCCATTTCTGTCTCCCGAATGTAAACTCGCAGACAGGAGTACGAACTAAGTCCCAGCGCGTCGAATCCGAACCATGAGTTCCGACCCACGATCTCCGCGCGTCTCGTTCGAGATACGTCACGACGAGGAGCCGAGCGAAACCCTGCTGGCCGGACTATCGGAGTTCGGACTCGCCGGGCTGACCGCGGTCGAGTATCTCGTCGAACAGCTCGACCTCGAAGAGACGGGACACGTCACCGCCGAGCGACTCCCCGCCATCACGCCGTTCCAGAACGGACGCCCGCACCACCACACCCGGCTGTTCTCCCGGCCGAATCTCGACCTGACAATGCTCGTCGGCGAACTGTTCGTTCCGGTCTGGGCCGCTGACTCGTTCGCCAGCGCCATCCTCGACTGGACGCAGGGGAACGGGGTCGAGGAGATCGCCGTCCTCTCCGGAATCCCGGTTCCCCACGGTCCGGAGGAACACCGGGTCTTCTACGTCGCCACGGACGACTACCGCAAGAAGCGCCTCGACGGCGTCGACATCCCGGGGATGGGTCGCGGCTTCCTCGACGGGACGAAAGCCACCCTCGTCGCTCGCGGACTCGAGTCGTCGCTCACGACAGGGGTGTACGTCACCCCCGTCCACGCCCAGACGCCGGACGTGGAAGCGGCCCTGCGACTCATCGACGCCGTCCGCGACGTGTACGGCGTCTCGGTCGACACCGACCCGCTGGAGGCGTTCGCCGAGGAGGTGGGCGAATACTACGCCGAACTCGCGGCGCGACTGGAGACGGTTCAGGAAACCGAGCGCCCGGACGACCGGATGTACATGTGAACCTTTTACGATGGTCGGTGTGGCAAGTCCCGCGTCGGCGCGGGCGCTGGCTCTCGACCGTCGCAAAAGGCGGGTTACTATAATCCTCCGTGGATTTGCTCTGGGTAATGACCTCCGACGACCTCTATCTGACGCTCGAACGAGTCGGAGAACGGTTCAACCTCGGGGAGTACGAGATCGACGCCTACCTCACGGTGCTCGAACACGGACGGCTGACCGCGAGCGAAATCGCGGAGCGCACGGACATCCCGCAACCGCGGGTGTACGACACCGTCCGGAGTCTGAGCGACCGAGGGCTCGTCGAACTCCGCGAATCCCGCCCAATGAAGGTCATCGCGATCGACCCCGAGGAGGCATTCTCCGACGTGCAGTCGTCGCTCGGCGATATGATATCGAATCTCGAAGACCGATACACCGCCCCGACGCGGGACACCGAGGCCGTCTCACTAGTGAAATCGCGTTCGACCATCCTCCGATACCTCGAAGACGTCATCGCCGAGGCGGAGTACGAACTCGCGCTGTCGCTGACGCCCGATCTGCTCGAACGCTTCGAGGACGACCTCAGCACCGCCATCGACTCCGGCGTGAGCACGGAACTGCTCGTTACGCCGGCCTCGGAAGCGCCCGAACCCGAGGAGTTTGACTACGACGCCGTGGCGACGACCGTCCGCGCCCGCCGGGGAATCACCACACCAGTCGTCGCGGTGGCGGACGGCGAATACTCGATGTATGCCACGCAAGACGCCCTGCGCGACGACCGCGACCGGTACGGCGTCATCTTCAATCGCTCCGCGCTGGGCTTTCTCGTCTCCGGCTTCTTCGGTACCGTCCTCTGGACCACCGCGGAGCGAACCCTCTTCGCTGACGGGAGCGACAGGGGGTTCCCCCGGCGCTACGCCTCCATCCGGCGGTGCGTCAAGGAGATTCAGGAACTGGAGGGGGAGTTCTACGCGACCATCAAGGGCCGCGACATCGAGAGCGGACGGGAGCGAGTCGTTCGCGGGAAGGTCGTCGGCTTCTCGTTCGAAGGCGGTGAGCGCGTCGCCGGGATGTCGGTCGAGACGGAGAACGGTACGGTCACGGTCGGCGGGCAGGTCGCCGCCCTCGAAGACATCGAAGCGCACGAGATTCGAGTCGGAACGGACGAACCGCCCGCCTACGAGCGGTAAGCGACGCGGGGTAAAACGCGACGAGCGTCAGAATCGGAAGACGTGCTGGTCGCACGTCGGACAGGCAAGCACCTCGTCGGGGGGTGATAGGGGACTCGTACCGCTGCCACAACAGCGGTCGGCCGTCGTCTCTTCGAGTTCCACGCCGCAGTCCGGACACTCGCGGAGGAACGCCCGCAGTGCGGACGCCGACTGCACGCGAACTGCGGGGTCGATATCGGACTCGGCCAGCGCCCGAACCGCCGCCACCTCGGCGATTGCGATGGGCCGCGAGAGCCACCGTTCGCTTTCGGGGCCGCCCGCCGAGACGACGACCCAGTCGCCACCCTCGACGAGTTCGACGTCGACGGGGGCGGGTGCGGCGTCGCGCACCGCCGACACCAGGTCGCGCTCTCGAACGCGGCGCATCTCCGCGCGCCAGTCGGTTCTGAATCGTTCGTCGAGGTGGAGGGAGTCGCCGACAGCGTGGACGATTTCCCCGGCGAGAAGTGCGTCCAGCGCGCGCTCCCCCGCGTCGTCGTCAGCCTCCTCCGCGAGCGACCCGGCTTCCATCGGTTTGGCCGGGTCGCCCACGAGCGCGTCGACGAGTCGAGGTGCGAACCGCGGCGTGCCGGGGACGAGATAGCCCCGAAGCGCGATGGCAGCACTGCCGACGAGTCCGAGCGCCGAGGCGACCCCGAGGCGTCGAGCGCGTCTCGCGGGAAGCAGTCGGGCGACGCCCGCACACACGAAGAAAAGAAGGACGGCGTTCGACACCGTGCAGGGCCAGCACCTGTTTCCTCCCGTGTACTCGGGCTTTCGCAAGTCGTCTAACATCGACGAGGGATTGGAAGGCGAACAGTTTGAGTGTTCGGGCGACGGGGGTCGTTCGTGGGTGGCGAGAACACTCTGTGATAATCGACTCTTCGAAGTTGTCCCAGAAAACTCCCTTACGCATCGACTCTGGCACCTCAACCTTTCGTCTCGTGCTGTCCCCTAGCCCGTCCGCCCACAACCCTATACTTCCGCCCGAGTAATCCACTAGCCATGACGGAGATGGAGTACACGAAATTGGGGAGCACGGGCCTCGAAGTCTCGCGCCTCTGTCTGGGCTGTATGAACTTCGGGAGCGACCAGCCGTGGATGATGAACGACGAGGAGGCGAGTCTCGAACTCATCGACCGCGCGCTGGAGATGGGCATCAACTTCCTCGACACGGCAAACGTCTACTCGCGCGGCGAGAGCGAGGAGATCGTCGGTAAAGCCATCGAGGAACGCAACCGCGACGAACTCGTCGTCGCCACGAAGGTGTTCGGGAATATGGGCGACTATCCGAACGGACAGGGTCTCTCCCGGAAACACGTCCTCGACCAAGCGGAGGCGAGTCTCGACCGGCTCGGCACGGACTACATCGACCTCTACCAGATCCACCGCTGGGACGAGACGACGCCCATCGAGGAGACGCTCTCGGCGCTCGACCACCTCGTCGAGACGGGGAAAGTTCGCTACGTCGGCGCGAGCACGATGGCCGCGTGGCAGTTCACGAAGGCGCTCTACGAGAGCGACAGCCGCGATTACGAGCGGTTCACGTGCATGCAACCGGAGTACAACCTCGTGGATCGCCACGAGGAGCAGAACGTCTTACCCGTCTGCGAATCGGAGGGCGTCGGCGTCATCCCGTGGTCGCCGCTCGCTGGTGGGTTCCTGACGGGGAAGTATGACCGCGACGAGGAGGTTACCGAGGGCCGCGCGGCGGAAGACGAGCACACCGAAGCGCGGTTCACCAACGAGAACTGGGCCGTGTTGGCCGAGGTGCGAGCCATCGCCGAGGAGAAGGGTGTCACGCCCGCACAGGTCAGTCTCTCGTGGTTGCTCCACAAACCCGTGGTCGATTCGCCCATCGTCGGCCCTCGAACCATAGACCATCTGGAGGAGAACGTCGAATCCATCGACGTCTCGCTCACAGACGAGGAGATAGAGCGGCTCGAATCGCCGAAGTCGCCGGTCTGGTCGCGCGAGATAGCGAACATTTGACGCCGGCGAGTCGACCACGTCCAACGGTGTTCAAGAGGACGTACCACGGGGCGGACGTGGGAGGGCGCGAGCGACCGAACCACCTACGATTTCGTACAGTTTCGAAGTGATTGTACTCATCTGAAGTGTTTGATGTTTCCGCGAGACAGAAGTGGCAGTCGTCTCGGAGCCGTCTCTATCGGCGTGTCGTGCGTTTACTGAGCGGGATGAGTGAAATGATAGATATCGGCCATAAACAGTTTTACACGGCCTGCATTCAATTTACGCGAGTGTAGCACGGCGTGACCAGAAAACACTACAACCACAGTAGTCAATCGCACCAAAGTTATAAATGGATTTGCTACCTTTTGTCAATGCATGGTAGGTGTTAGCGAGCGCGACGATTGTCGTCGGCGAGACGGCGTTTCACGACGAACGTTCGTGAAGGCTGTCGGCGCTTCTGGAACGGCAGCGGGCCTCGCTGGATGCACCAGTCGAGGCCAATCGAGTAATCCGAATGTCATCCAGTGGGCGGCCGACGACGACGTAAGAACGAACAAAGATGCCATCGAAAAGGCACTCTACGAAGCAGGACTCGACGAGAGCATCAAACTCGAAGTCCTCGCGGGCAACGAGCAAACCGGTGCGAGGCAGTCGCAGTACCAACGATGGTTGTCCGCCAACTTATCAGAGCCGGACATGCTGCTCGTCGACAGCGGGTGGGCGATACCGTTCATCGCCCGGCGTCAGTTGCTCAATTTGAGCGACTACATGTCGAAGCAGGCGCTCAACAAGGTCAACAACGACTACTTCCAAGGGAGCGTCATCACCGGGAAGTCGAACAGCGGTGACCTATACGCCATCCCGCTGTTCTCCGACTTCGGGACGATACAGTACCGCAAGGACTTGGTGAAGAAGTCTGGATTCAGCCCCGACAAGGAGAACTGGGCGACGAAGGGAATCTCGTGGAAGAAGTTCTCGAAAGTCACCAAGAAAGTAATGCAGGACAACAAGAAGCAGATCGACTACGGATTCACCTTCCAGTCGAGCATCTACGAAGGGTTGTCTTGTTGTGACTTCAACGAGTTCATCACCAGTTGGGGCGGCACGTACTTCGGCAGCACGAAGAACCTCCTCGGTCCCGTCGGACAGCGTCCAGTCACACTCGACTCGAAGAACGTCATCGACTCGGTGAAGATGATTCGGACGTTCATCCACGGAAACAGCGCTCCGAACACCCTGAACGGCTACGCGGGCGGCATTGCGCCGCGAGCGGTGTTGAGTTGGACGGAAGAGACATCGCGTGCGCCGTTCACCAACGGGAACGCGGTCATGCACCGTAACTGGCCGTACTCCATCCTCATCAACGGCGAAAAGAAGGTCTTCGGCAAAGACCTCGGCGTGATGCCGATTCCGTACGGCGTGAAGGAAGGAGAGGCTAAAGAAAAAGAACTCGGCGGCATCGCCTCGGCGCTCGGCGGGTGGAACGTTGCCATCAACCCGAACAGCAACAAGAAGGACAAGGCGGTGCAGGTGTTGGAAGCGATGACCAAGGAGAGTTTCAAACTCAAGCTATTCGAGACGATCGGCTGGATTCCGCCGGAACCGGGGGTTCTCGAAACCAAACGGGCGAAGAATATCCCGGTCATGGGTCGGTACGTCGACACGCTGAAGGTCGCAGGGCAAAACGCCCTACCGCGTCCGGTGTCGGTCGTCTGGCCGCAGCAGTCCGGGAAGATCGCCCAAGGTGTTCACTCGGCCTACTCCGGGGCGGCGGCCCCAAAGCAGGCGATGTCGACGCTGAACAGCCAGATCAAGGAGATCGAGAACTACAACAAGTAGGGTGTGATACGTATGTCAACAGAACAATCACGCAGGGAAGAGCCGAAATCCGGGGTGTACGCCGGCACCGTCCGGTGGGTCGAGAATTTGAGTGAGACGCAGTTCGCCTACCTGTTGTTATTGCCGGCGCTGTTACTGCTCGGCCTCATCGCGTTCTGGCCGCTCATCAGCACGTTCGAGATGTCGCTTCGCGCCGACAGCCTTCGCGGTGCGTCACAGGTCGGCGAGTTCGTCGGGTTTCGGAACTACGTCGCCCTCCTGACGGGGAAGCTGGACACCGTGGCGCTCCCGCAGCCGTTCATGGACTTCAGCCAACCGTTCAAGAGCGCGCTCACCGTAACGTTTATCTTCACGATCATCAGCGTCGCCATCGAGACGGTCATCGGATTCGGGCAGGCGCTCGTGCTCGACCAGGACTTCCGCGGTCGGCGCTGGGTTCGGGTCGCCATCATCATCCCGTGGGCGGTACCCATCGTCATTCAGGGGATGATCTTCTACCTGATGTTCCAGCCGGGCATCGGATTCGGAGCGTCGGTCATGGAAATGATAGGATTGACGAGCACGCCGCTGGTAAGTAGTAGTTCCGCGCTCGGCATCATCGTCGTCGCGGACGTGTGGAAGACGACGGCGTTCATGGCCCTGCTCATCCTCGCAGGGCTCCAGAGCATCGACCGGAGCCTCTACAACGTGGCGAAGGTCGCGGGCGCGTCGAAGTGGCAGCAGTTCAAGATGATCACCCTGCCGCTCGTGCTCCCGACCGTGTTGGTCGCCATGCTCTTCCGAACCATCGCGGCGATGCGGATCTTCGGCCTCATCGAGACGATGTCGAGCTGTACGACGGTGCCGTCGCTGTCCTGTCTGGTCGTCACGACGTTCAGCACCCGGCGATACGGTACCGCGGCGGCCATCGCGTTCGTCACGGCGGCCATCATCGGAATCGTGGTGTCGGTGTACATCGTGAAGTTCCGCGACAGCGCACAGGGGGGATTCTAGATGGCACAAGCAGACCAGACGGCACAGTCTGAAACTCAAGGAGGGCCGTTCCAGCGCTGGGTACAGGGGTCGATACAGGATCCCGAACGAACGTATCAGGCGATGTTCTACGTGGTGACCATCTTCTTCCTGTTCACCACGCTGTTCCCGTTCTACTGGCTGTTAGTGTTGGCGTTGACCCCCCGACAGGCCATCTCGAACATCTGGTTCCTTCCGAAGGGGTTCAACCCCGAAGCGTTCGTGACCATCTTTGAACAGTTGCCGTTCCACATCTTCATGTTCAACAGCTTCGTGCTGGCGCTCATCACGACGGCTATCGTGTTGGTGCTCGCCAGTCTCGCGGGGTACGTCTTCGGACGGCTGAGCTTCCCCGGGAAAGGAGCGTTGATGCTGCTCATCCTCGCCATCTCCTACTTCCCGCCGGCGGCGTTCCTGCTCCCGCTATTCCGACTGTTCACCGGGAACGTGGAGATACTCGGTATCAGTAGCCCGATGCTGTACAACACGCCGGGCGCGATGGTGTTACCGTTCAGCGCGCTGTTCATGCCGCTGTCGATATTCATCCTCACGACGTTCTACGGCCAGATTCCGGACGGCCTGGAGGACGCCGCACGCATCGAGGGGACGACGCGACTGGGCGCGCTGTTCCGAGTCATCATTCCGCTGTCCGCACCCGGCGTGGCGACGGCAGGAGTGCTAACATTTATCTCGGTGTACAACGAGTTCTTCTTCTCGTTCCTGATGACGAACGGGAAGCCGTCGAACTGGGCCCCGCTGCTGTGGGGCATACTGGGCTATCAGGGTCAGTACGCTCAGTTCTACAACCTGATGGCGGCGGCGAGCATCGTGGGCGTCCTGCCCATCGCTATCCTCGTCGTGGTGGCACAGGAAAAGATCGTCAGCGGACTCACCGCTGGTGCGCTAAAGGAGTGATACAAAATGGGTGAAGTCAACTTAGAACACGTTTCGAAACGATACCAGGAGGTAACGGCAGTCAACGACATGAATCTGAGCATCGAGGACGGCGAGTTCGTCACGCTCGTCGGCCCGTCGGGGTGCGGGAAGTCCACGACGCTCGAAACCGTCGCGGGGCTGACGACGCCGACGGAAGGGACGATAACCATCGCCAACCGGGAGGTGACCAACCTCCCGCCGAAAGATCGCGGAATAGCGATGGTGTTCCAGAACATCGCGCTGTTCCCACACATGGACGTGTACGACAACATCAGCTTCGGGTTGCGGCTCCGCGATTACGACAAAGACGAGATCGACCGCCGCGTCGAGCGCGCGACCGAGATCGTCCAGCTCGAAGGGATGATGGAACGGATGCCGGACGAGCTATCTGGGGGTCAGCGCCAGCGCGTCGCCATCGCCCGCGCGATTGTGCGCGAACCCGACGTGTTCCTGATGGACGAACCGCTGGCGAACCTCGACGCCAAACTGCGCGTCCACATGCGTACCGAACTCCAGCGACTCCACAAGGAACTCGACGCGACCATCGTCTACGTCACGCACGACCAAGCGGAAGCGATGACAATGTCCGACCGCATCGCGGTCATCAATAAGGGTGAACTCCAGCAGTTCGCCCCGCCACTCGAATGCTACAACGAGCCGACGAACCTGTTCGTCGCGGGATTCATCGGCTCGCCGAGCATGAACTTCGTGCGAGGAACCGTCGATTCGAACGGGTTGGAGACGCCGGACTACCACGTCGAGTTCGACGCCGGCCAACTCGACGGTGTCGCGGTCGGTGACGAATTGACGCTCGGCGTCCGCCCGGAGGACGTGTATCTCGTCCAAGACGCCGACAAGGTGGCGAACCCCACGCAGCAGATCAGCGCGCGGACGGACGTGCTCGAACCGATGGGCGACGAGATATTCGTGTACATCCTCACCGGCGAAGGCGAGACGGCGGGAATGGAAGCGGAAGCGGAGGACACCCATCAACTGCTGATGAGTGTCAACCCCGACAAAGACATTGATATCGACGAAGACGTGGACGTCGTGCTCGACAGGGAGCGCATCCACCTCTTCGACACCCAAACCGGCGACGCCATCGCCCACGGATTGGAGTTCGCGCCGGTCGAGGCGGAGACGACGGGCACCGAAGCGGAGGGGGACGACTGAGATGCCGACGGAACTCGGTTGGTTCTATTTCGGCGCGGGGACGCTCCTGTTTTTCTTCTGGGCGTACGGTATCGTCTCGTTCGCCCTCGACTTGAAGAACAAGATACTTCCCGGTATTCGAACGTTGCTCGCAAATCGCGCCGCGCGAAAGGCGGACGAAAAGCGGGAGCGCGAACGCGAAGAGAAAGAACAACAGTTGTATTGACGTGACCCTCCGCGATCTTCCGAGTTCTGTTCGCCCCCGGTCAGGTAGCCAAAGCGGAAATACCAACTGCGACCGGCCGGACCGCCGAAGGGAAAAGAATAACTCCGTCTCACAGGTGAGCCGTAACTATGAGCGCCAGTGAGCCGGTTCGAGTTGGGTTCGTCGGTCTCGGAAATATTGGACACTACCACGCCGATAGAATCACCGATTTGCGCCACGAGATCGTCGGCGGGGTCGATATCAACCCCGACGCGCGCGCGCGATTCGCCGAGAAGTATGATACCCGTTCGTTCGAGAGCTACGAAGAACTGTACGAGTCGGACATCGACTGCGTCATCGTCACGACGCCGAACAAGTTCCACGAGGAGTACGCCATCGCCGCCCTCAACTCCGGACTCGACGTACTACTCGAAAAGCCGCTCGCACACACCTTGGAAAGCGCGGAGCGAATCGCGGAGGCGGCCCGAAACTCGGAGGGCTTCTGCATGGTCGGGTTCCACAACCGCTTCCGGAATCCGGTCGAGGTGATCAAGGGGTATCAAGACGAGGGGCGCTTCGGCAAGACCCGCCACGTCGAGGCGAACTACATCCGCCGTCGCGGGATTCCCGGCAGGGGGTCGTGGTTCACCAACCGCGACGTGGCGGGCGGCGGCGCGCTCATCGACATCGGCGTCCACGCCATCGACCTCGCGCTGCACCTCCACGACTTCCCCGACGTGGTGGAAGTGAGCGGCGAAGTTCGGTCGCAGTTCGGCGGGCGAGAGGATTACACATACCTCGAGATGTGGGGCGAAGACACCAAATCGGGTGCCTTCACGGTGGACGACTCCGTGAGCGCGTTCATCCGCTGTGCCGGTGGTAAGACCATCTCGCTCGAAGTTGCGTGGGCGGCGAACCGTGCGTCGAACGAGAAATACTACGTCCGCGGGACGGACGCCGGGGCGAGCTTCGACAAGCACGACGACTCGCTCACCCTCTACGAGACGGATATGGTCGGCGCGGACCACTTTTCCGACACCAGCATCCGAACCCGGCAGGAAGACGCCCACAAAGCCGAACAGCGCGTGTTCTTCGAGGCTGTCCGGGAGGGTATCGCGCCGAACCTCAACACCATCGAACAGGCGCTCTCCGTCCAGCGCGTCATCGACGCCATCTATCGCTCCGCGGAACAGGATGCGGCGGTGCAGTTACGGTAACCACCGGAGCCACTTCCCGTGTTGTTCGTAGGCCGCGAGTCGCCGATATTCCTCGCCGTCGAACCACCGGAGCGTGAGCGCGTTGTCCCACTCCGCCGCGGCCTCGTGACCCGAGAGCCAGTGGAGCGTCCGTCGTTCCGCCGCTTCTTCGATTCGCTCGCCGAGACGCTCCTGCGCCGACTCCGGCAGTTGGTAGCGCATCTGCGTGTCGAAGACGCAGACCGGTACGTCGTTCGGAATCTCCCGTAGGACGTCCGGAAGCGACTCGACGGCGTCCCCCTGCCGAAGGTCGGGCGGGTGGTGCTGGGCGATTTCGGCGGCCCCCGCGAGCAGACGGTGGCGATCTCCGTGTTCGGGCCAGACGAGCGCGCGGAGCCACAGCACGTCCGCCTCGTCGCGCACGTCGAGCGGGTTCAGATCGATACCGACGTGGGAGGCGACCGGAGGGAACTCGTCCGGAAGCGGGGGCGACCCGCCGCGAATCTCCGAGTCGAGCGCGAACTCGCCGGTTCCGTACCGACTCGCGTCGCCGTAATCGTAGGCGTAGCGGTTCCAACAGAGGTTGAGTCCGGCGCTCGGGCCGAGTTCGACCAGCGCGAGGGGTTCGCCGCCGACTTCGCGGGAGACATGCGAGAACGCCGGGAAGAGTACGGTACAGCGACGAACCGCGTTCGTCTGGGTTCTGCGACTGTGGAGCACGGGCAGCAGTTCGTCTTCGTATTCGGCGCAGAAATCGCGGAACGCAGGGAACGGATCGCCCTCGGCGGGGTCGTCGGTGACGCTGGGGTAGTAGTCGGCCAACGGGTGGTCGGTGTCCGCGAGAAGCCGCGAGTGGACGGCGGCCAGCAGGACGTGCGGGGGAGAACGCTCCGAGGGAACTTCCTCGGCGAGCGAGAGCAGGTCGGCGTCGGACGCGACGCCGCGGGAGATGCACTCGTAGAGTGGCGACGTGCCGTCACACCACTCGGCGAAGCCCTCGAATCGTGCGGAGAGATTCATATCCTCGGATGAGTTTTCGGTCGGCGTAAACGTCCCCACCGAAATTTTATTCCCGAATGCAGTAATCGTTCCTGCTATGGACATCGGTGTTCTCACAGTACCACTCGGTGACGAGTCGCTGGACGACGCCCTCGCCTATCTGGACGGCATCGGGGTCGGTGCGGTCGAGATCGGCTGCGGCGGTCATCCCGGCGAAGACCATCTGCCGCGGGACGAGTACCTCGATAACGACGACGCCCAGAGCGACCTCCACTCCCTGTTGGGCGAACACGACATGTGGATAAGCGCGCTGGCGACCCACAACAACCCGATTCACCCGGACGACGAGCGGGCCGAGGAGGCGGACACCGACCTCCGCGAGGCGATTCGACTGGCCGACCAACTCGACGTGGACGCGGTCACGTGCTTCTCGGGACTGCCCGCAGGCGGTCCGAACGACGAAGTGCCGAACTGGGTCACCGCCCCCTGGCCGAGCGAGCACGCCGACGCGCTGGAGTACCAGTGGGAGGAGGTCGCCATCCCGTACTGGCGCGACATCGCGGAACACGCCGCCGACCACGGCGTGAACGTCGCCATCGAGATGCACCCGAACATGCTCGTCCACGAACCCGCCGGACTGCTCGAACTGCGGAACGCGACCAACGAGCGCATCGGCGCGAACTTCGACCCCAGCCACCTCTATTGGCAGGGAATCGACGTGCCCGAAGCCATCCGCTTCCTCGGCGAACACGACGCCATGCACCACTTCCACGCAAAGGACACGAAGGTGTACGAGTCGCAGGCCCGCTACAAGGGCGTGCTCGACACGACGCCGTACACCGAGGAGGCCAACCGCTCGTGGCTGTTCCGCTCGGTCGGTTACGGCCACGGTGAGGAGCACTGGAAGGATATCGTCAGCGCGCTCCGGATGGTCGAGTACGACGGCGCGCTCTCCATCGAGCACGAGGACTCGCTGACCAGTTCGCGCGAAGGGCTGGAGAAGGCTGTGGAGTTGCTGGAGCGCGCGGTGTTCCGGACGAACCCCGGCGAAGCGTACTGGGCCGAGTAGCGAGCGCGCCTAAAGGCTCGAAAGAAGCGGTTCGGGATAGAGTGTCTCGTCTCCCGCGGTGAAGTCGGACAAGGATTTCCAAATACATTCGATTTCTTCGTCGAACTTCGGTTCGTAGCCCGAAAACGAATCCCGTTCGTACGGCCACGGTTCCACGATGTCAGCCTCGTAGACGCGCCAGACCTCGTGTGTCCGCTGGCCGTCGAAGGTGAACACCTCTTCGTAGGTTCCGAAGTGAGAGATGTTCGCCAGCGAGACGCCGAGCTCTTCCTCGAACTCACGGTGGAGCGCGTCTTCGCTGTGCTCGCCGAATTCGACGCCCCCACCGAGGAGGTAGTGGAAGTGATCGTCCTCGGCCGGGTCGCGGTCTCGCGCGACGAGGATTTCGTCGTCGCGGCGAATCAGACCGCGAGCGGAGACGCGGATGTGATTTTCGGACATGGACGCTCTGCGAAGCGGTGATTATTTGATAAGCGTGTCGAATTGATGGAGAGTGTCCGCGGACGACGGACGGTTGCGACGGAACTGTGACGTTATGGTGCACTGAAGGTGCGTCCGCGCGAAGTCTTCGTGAGCGAAGGAGTCGGTTGGGGAGGGTGTGGCCTGCGGTGGCGGAGGTGGGGTGGGACTGAAAGGGGCCGGGCGTTCGAGGATACCACCGCTACGATATCTCACCGCTCATGCTAAGAGCGTCCGAGGACTGTCTGAGACACAGCCACCCTGGTTCCAAAGTTAGCGCGACGATACCGTTGGAGGACGGTTCGAACCGCAGCTCACCGAAATCCATCTGACAAAAGTATCTCCCCAAAGAACTGGTCGCGGGACGAGCCATCAAACACTAAGCCCTCTCACGAAGAACGCCAAACCATGACACTGAAAGTCGGCGTTCTCGGCTATCGATTCATGGGCAACGCCCACGCGAACGCGCTGGCGCGCTTGCCGATGTTCTTCCCCGACGCACCGGACGTGGAGCGCCACGTCCTCGTCGGGCGGGACGAATCCGCGCTCGAAGACGCGGCAGACCGCCTCGGGTTCGCCGAAACGAGCACGGACTGGGAGGAGATCATCGACGACGTGGACGTGTTCTACAACCTCGGGCCGAACTTCGTCCACGTCGACCCCTCCGTCGCCGCCCTCGACGCGGGCGTTCCCGTGCTCTGCGAGAAGCCCCTCGCGGCCACGCTGGACGACGCGGAGCGCATGGCCGACGCCGCTGAATCGGCGGACGTGCCGACCGCGACCGCGTTCAACTACCGGTTCATCCCGGCCATCCAGTACGCCAAGAGACTCATCGACGACGGCGTGCTCGGCGAGATTCACCACTTCCGCGGGCGCTACCTGCAGGACTGGCTGGTCGACCCCGACGCGCCGTGGTCGTGGCGCAACGACGAGGAACTGGCGGGCAGCGGCGCGCTCGGCGACCTCGGCGCCCACACCATCGATCTCGCGCGTTTCCTCGTCGGCGACTTGGAGCGCGTCTCGGGCCACCTACAGACGTTCGTGGACGAGCGCCCTGTTCCCGACGAAGACGAAACCCGCCCCGTCACGGTGGACGACGCCTACTCCGCGCAGGCCGAGATGGAAAACGGTGTGATGGCCACCTTCGAGGCGTCGCGGTTCGCGAACGGTCACAAGAACGACCACACCATCGAGATACACGGCTCCGAAGGAAGCCTGAAGTTCTCCCTCGAACGCCTCAACGAACTTGAAGTCCTCAGAGGCGACAACCGGGGCTACGAAACGGTGCTCGTGACCGACGAGACTGACCCCTACATCGACCACTGGTGGCCCCCGGGCCACGTCATCGGCTGGGAGCACACCTTCGTCCATGAGAACTATGAGTTCCTCTCGGCGATAGACTCCGGCGAGGAGTACCATCCGAACTTCACTGATGGGTTGGCTGTTCAGCGCGTACTGGACGCCATCGACAAGAGCGACGAGCGCGGGGAGTGGGTCGGAGTCGAGTAATCAGTATTCCCACGTCCCCTCGTCCGTCACGACGGAATCGAGCAAGCGGGTCGGCGTCGCGTCGTAGGCCGGGTTCGCCACCGAGAAGCCTTCCGCCGGCTCTCGAATCACTTCGCTTCCGGAGCGGAAATCGTTCTCGAAGCGGAACGCCTCGCCCACTATCTTCGCGCTGGAGCCGATGGTCGTCACGGGGACGCCCACCTCGTTCGCGGTGGTGACGAGGGGAAACGTTCCGACGCGGTTGTAGAGCGTCTCATCCACGATGCAGTCCATACCGGTAAACACGCGGTCGCACTCTGGTAGATAGTGGCCCGAGGCGCCGTCCACGATGAGGGTCACGTCCACTTGGTCGATTTCGCCGAGCACGCGGGCGGTTTTACGCCCAAGGTAGCGCGGGCGAGCCTCCAACACGTACACGTCGAGGTACGCGCCCTCCGTGACGGCCTGTTCGACCGCTTCCAGCACGGTCGAGGAGTAGTCGTGGGTCATGAACGTCAGGCCGTCCTCGAACAGCGGGGCGGCGTTCTCGGCGGCGCGGCGCTTGGCGGTCACGACCTGCTCGACGACGCTGTCGATGGCTTCGCTCGTGTTCTGTTTGGCTTCTTCGACCGACTCATTTTCCGCGTCAGTGACCATCGTGACGATGGCTCGCTGGGTCGTGACGAGCGAGGCGTGGGAAGGGTTCGCCCGCCGGAGGGCGTTGCTGTTGTGTTCGAGCGCGCGCTCGAACTCCTCGACCGTCTCGAACTCTCGGTCTAAGAGGTCTTCCAGCGCCTGCGCGGCCTTGACCGCGACGGTCGAGGAGCTGTGCGTCTGCATCTCCTGTATCTCCTCGACAGTCTCGTCTATCATGCGCTAACGGAGTTCGTCGGGATACAAGATTGTTCTGGGTTTCCGATTTGTAATGCGCGGAATCGTCCACGGTCGAACTCGGTGATAGAGGCGGTAAACGAGATTCGGAGCGACGACTTCGTGTTCGCCTCGGTCGTCCGTTTCGGAAGCGGTGAACTCCGCCCGACACCCCCTCGGTCGGTAGGTATATTTGAATCAGTATTCGAAACGAGAATAGATAATGACCGACGCCGCGACAGCTTACGACCGAGCGTTCCTCGAGGAGAACGGATACTTCTCGCGGGAAAGCTCCGACGCGACCGCGGTCGATGGCGAATCGATTCCGTTCGCCTTCGACCCTCGGAGTCGTCTCGCCTACTTCGAGGATATCGACCCGGACACGCATTCGGAAGTAGTGAAAGAGCTGCGGCGTACTCGTAATTTCGACTACTACTGGTTCTGGAACGCGGACGATGCGCGCGTCGCCGTCTACCGAACCCACGGTGAGAACAAGTGGTTCGTCTTCAACCAGTCGCTCTCCCGATCGGACGACGCGGTATCGAGCGATCGGTCGAAACTCGAAACCATCGATACCGGGTTCAACGACTTGTTCGACATCCGGGCGGTCGTCAACCGATTCTACCGCCAGCTCTGGGACATCCGTCTCGACTTGGCACGCGCCTACGACGTACCGGCCAGCGACGAAGTATCCGACAAGGAGAAACTGCTGGCGGCGCAACGAACCATCGACCGCCTCATCTTCAGTTACTTTCTCGTCGAGAAGAACATCATTCACGCGATAGACGACGCGAACCAGCGCTTGGAGTTGGATTCCAAGGAGACGTTTCTTCAACTGGAGCAATACACCGAATTCGGCGATTTTCTGAACGAGATCTTCTTCGAGTATCTCAACAGCAAAGATCCGAACGAGTATCCGATCACGGACTCCGTCTCCATCTTCATCCCGTACCTGAACGGCGGGTTGTTCCGCGAACACCGGATACCGACGAGGACAGGCGGGACCGTCTCCGAACGCGATTTGGACACGACCAGCTTCGACTGGCGTAACTTAGTCGACGAACTCAACGGTTACAACTGGCTCATCGACGACTACCCAGACACGGAAAACGAGGGGAACGCTGCCGCATTCGGCGGTCGGGACACCGCGAACAAGCTCTCCCCGGCAGTCCTGGGTCACATTTACGAGAAGTTCGTCATCACGATCAGCGAACTCTCCGAAGAGGAGCAAGTGACGCTCGACGAACTAGACGATCTCGACATCACGGATAGCGGCGAGCAACTGCTGAAGGGGAACAAGAAAGCCGGCGCGTACTATACTCCAGATTACATCGCCACGGAGAATACCAGAGAGACGCTCTGGTCGCGCGTCACGAATCTTCTGGTTCGAGAGCACGGAATCGATGGTGAGACGTTCCCCGGGCCGGTGGAGTACTTCGAGCGAGCGTTGAATCCGGAGGCGGAGAACCCGGAAGGCGTCACGCTCGAACTGATGGACGGCGTGCTGGCCGAACTAACCGCGCTCGACCCGAGTGTGGGGAGCGGTGCGTTCCTCCGCTCACTAGGTGACATCCTGGAAGACTGGCGGATCAAGTGTAGTCGGGACGCAACGCCAGACAAGTACCGAATCAGGCGGAGCATCGTCAGAAACTCGCTTCACGGCGTCGACCTGCTGGAGGGCGCGACCGAGATCTGTAAGTTCCGTCTGTGGTTGTGGCTCATCAGCGCGTCGACCGTCGATCTGACCGGTGAGAATCCGAAGTCCGAACCGCTTCCGAACATCGATTTCAACGTTCGTCAGGGAAATAGTCTAATCGGTGTGGCGAGTGCGGACGTGCGCTCTCTCCTCGAACTCGAGGAGTTCGACTGGATCGACGGCGAGCGGATCAAGTACCCCGAAGCGGTCGAACAGTATCAGAGCGACATCGCCGAGTATCAGCGAACGCACGGTGCCGCGGCCGAGGAAGTCCGCCAGCGCCTACTCGGAGAACGAGAGCTGCTGAACGAGAAGCTCAACAGCGTGTACGTGAAGGAACGCGACGTTCGCGTCGAACAGGACGTTTCGAGTTTCGACAAGTACCTCGAAATCATTGACGAAGTCGAGGGACGCGTAAAGCTCAACCTCGATTTCGACAGCGCCATGCGGGACGAAGAGCGCAGTCTGGTATCCGGTTGTGGCTTCCGCGAACAGAAGAACTGGAAAACGACCGCGTATCATAGAGACACTCGGAAGACGAGTGCATCCGCGATCGAAGAGGTGTTCGAAATGATGGCCGATCAGGGAAGCGTCAGCGTCGAACGTCCGCTCCTGAAAAGCGATATCGAAACGCTCGAACCGTTCCACTGGTTGTTCGAGTTCCCGGAATCGTACGCGCCAAACAGGGGGGTCTATTTCGACATTATAATCGGCAACCCGCCGCACGGAAGCACCCTCCGCGGCACGCAGAAGCGAATCCTGGAAGACACGTACGACCTCATCGAAGACGATCGAGAGGTGGCGAAGATGTTCACCGAGCGTAGCTGGAAACTCACCGATGGAGAGTTGAGTTTCATCGTTCCGAAGGCGGGGACGTACAATTCGACGTGGCGCGACTACCGCGAATTCTGTCAACCGAAGCTCGCTCGGGCACTCGATTTAGGGAAGGCGTTTCGCAACGTCCAACACGAGCAAGTGACGATTCATCTGTCGCAGGATGTGGTGGGTGCGGACAGCTACGAATGCGGTGCACTTCCCGAAGGTGAGACGTACACGGACGATGTGGCGGACATGAAAAAGCCGTTCGCAGACCACCTCGGCACGATTCCGGTGAACGTGTCGCCGGCCGAGCGCGACGTTGCGGAGGGTCTTTACGAGTCCGAACTGCCGCAACTCGGTGATTTCGATATCGACGTTGGCCGCGGAACCGGCCGTCGGTACGCGACGGACGACCCGAGCGAACCGATCGCGTTTCAAGGGAGGGAAGTAAAGCGGTACTTCACGAAGCCGGCCTCCGATCGCGTGGACGATAGCAAAGTGACGGGAAGCGGTCGAAAGCGGATGGCACAGCCGAAGGTGATCGCACAGAATCTGATCGCACACGTTCAGAATCCGTACGACCACGTAAAAATCGCCGCTGTGTACGACCCTTCGGCTTCGTTCAACTTCGAGACAGTTACGAACATCGTGGTGAACGACGACGACGCGCCGTCGAACGCCGTGATGGCGCTACTGCTGAACTCGCCAATCGTGAACTGGTTCACATACATCCTCATCTACAACCGGGCAATTCGAGATATGCACTTCGACGATTACTTCCTTCGGAATTTCGTACTGCCGGAGTCGATTTCGGACGCGGAAACTGCTGCGCTGGAGAACCTCTATTATCTCCTCTCCATCACGCGCGTCGTTGCGAACGACGTGAACCGCACGAACGCGGCGAAGACGCACGACGTACTCGACAACGTCGCAGCCGCCGCGTGCTACGAACTCTATCTCCGTGAGTTGGACGGCGAACGGAAACTCGAGACGCGGCTGTTGTCGCTGCTGATGGAGCGGCTGGCCGACGCCAGCATCGACTACGGAACCTGGTTCACGAACTACGTGAGTCCGTCCGTCTCAGTCGATAGCACCGCCACGAGTCGGATCGCGGAAACCTCGCTGACGCTCGCCGACGAACTCGCAGCGGTCACGAGCGACACCGCTACAGCCACCGAGATGCGACGGATCGCCGAGCACCCGTGGGTGCGGGTCATCGAACGGGATCATCTCGGAGAGGTTGACGGGGACACCGACTGGAGTGGTATCCCGAACTTCGGCCCGCGGTAACGATAGCTCCACCGTACTGTCCGTTACTACAAAGGGAGTATCGAAATCCGAGCATCGACGACGAACTCCCACGCGGATGAGAACCGACGCGCAGTTTACGTTCGCGGAGCACCAACGTCCCTCCATGACCGTTCCCGTCCGCTACTACTGTCCCCACTGCGGCGCTATCGCAACGCTGGAGCGCGACGCCCGTCTCGCTGACAAGTCGGTGACCGCCGACCCCTTGGATGGGTGGGAGTACGCCGACGCCTACGACGAGTTCAAAGCGGCCGACGGCGTCGAACTCGTCTGTGGAGCCGCCGAAACCGACGGCGAGGGCTGTGGCGAGTTGTACTACCTCAACTTCGTGAAGTTTGACCGCGGCGAGGAGCTCGACCCGCAGGTTCCGCTTCGGCCGGAGGACGCGCCGAACTTCGATTTCCGAACGTAGCGCGGCCGAAGCGAACTCACCGTATCCGAAGCCGAAATCCCCACTCGTAGGTGTCGCCGTCGACGCCGTATCAATCTTCGAATCGATACCGGCTCGGCGGGAAACACGACTCGTTTCTCGCGTGGTTCAACACCGACCGCTCAACGTGCGTTCGCTCGCCGGGGTCGAGCGTCCGGCGTTCGACCGCTCTCCGTCCGCCGGAACCGTCACTCCGCTAGCAGCTATCGCACCTGTCGTCCGACTGCGTCTCGTACTCGAGTACGAGTTTCGAACTATCCGTCGCGGCGCTCACCGTGTCCGCGAACGGGCCGGGGTAGCCGAATCGAAACGTCCGCGGTTCGTCGGCGGTACACTCGAAGTCGACTCGGAGACGAGGCGGATGCTCCGGCGTCGCCGACGAGACCAGTTCCGCGGAGAGCGTCGCCGGCAAACCGTCGGGCACCGGGTCGGTCTCGATGGAAAACTGCGCCCCGTCCGAAGAGAAACCGAGGAAGCCGCCGAGACACCCGGCGGTAGCGCTCGCGGCGAGCGCGCCGAGCACCGCTAGTCGTTGCATACCTCTCGTTCGGCGCAGTAGTATCAAAATTTTCTGATTAGTAAAAAGAACGTTTGGGTTATCCCTTGATGTTGCACACCGGGTACGTTCGAGCCACCTTGTCGCCGATGCCGAGCGCGTCGGACACCGCCACGACTTCGTCCACGTCCTTGTAGACGCCCGGCGCTTCCTCCGCGACCGTCGCGCCGCTCTGGGCTTTGACGTAGATGTGCTCCTGTTGGAGTTCGTCCTGCACGTCGCCGCCCCAGTAGTCGTTTTTCGCCTGCGTTCGGCTCATGACGCGACCCGCGCCGTGGGCAGTCGAACCGAAGCTGAGGTTCATCGACTCCTCGCCGCCGCGGAGGACGTAGCTTCCCGCGCCCATGCTTCCGGGGATGATGATGGGCTGGCCCACATCGAGATACGCGCCGGGCACCTCGGGATGGCCCGCCGGGAACGCTCGCGTCGCGCCCTTGCGGTGGACGTACAACTCGCGGTTTTCCCCGTCCACCTCATGCGTCTCCTTCTTGGCGATGTTGTGCGCCACGTCGTACAGCAGTTCCATCTCCATCTCCCGCCACGACCGCCCGAACACGCGCTCGAACACCTGCCGCGTCCGGTGCATGATGAGCTGGCGGTTCACCCACGCGAAGTTGATTGCCGCTCCCATCGCCTGATAGTAGTCGTCAGCGAGGTGACTTCCAGCGGGCGCGGCGGCGAGTTCCTTGTCGGGGAGCTTCGACAGCAGTCCGGAGTGAGTTTTCTCTATCTTCCGCAGGTAGTCGGTGCAGACCTGATGGCCGAGTCCGCGGCTCCCGCAGTGGATGAGCACGACGATCTGATTTTCCGCCAGTCCGTACGCCTCCGCGACGTCCTCCCGGAATACGTCGGTCACGCGCTGGACTTCGAGGAAGTGGTTACCGCTGCCGAGACTTCCGATCTGATTCTTTCCGCGGTCTTTCGCCTTCTGCGATATCTTCGACGGGTCGCTCTCCGTTCGAACGCCCTCGTCCTCGCAGTGGGCGAGGTCGGCCTCGACTGCGTACCCCTCGTCCAGCGCCCACGCCACGCCCCTGTCGAGGATGTCTTCGACGGCGTCGATGTCGCCCTCGACGATGCCACCCCCGCCGAGTCCGGACGGGACGTTGGCGAAGAGGGCGTCCACGAGTTCTTCCTCTCGCCCTCGCAGGTCGTCGTAGGTGAGGTTCGTCCGCATCATCCTGACGCCGCAATTGATGTCGTAGCCGACTGCTCCGGGGGAGATACAGCCCGCCTCGGCGTCGATTCCGGCCACGCCGCCGACCGGGAAGCCGTATCCCTGATGGCCGTCGGGCATACAGAGCGCATGCTTTTGCACGCCCGGCAGGTGGGTCGCGTTCCGCAACTGCTGGAGCGTCTTGTCGTCTGCGATCTGGTCGAGCAGTTTCTCGCTGGCGAACACCCGCGCGGGCGTCCCCATTCCGTCTTCCTGCGGAATCTCCCAGACGTACTCCCGAACCTTTTCGAGCGTGATGTCTCCGGCGGTGTAGGTGGTCATACGATAACGTTCGGCGCGAACCCCGAAGACGTTTCGGAGTCGGGGTGTGCGTCGAAAGCGACGTGAACGGTTTACACGTCGAACACGACGTACGCCCGCCATCCGCCCGACGTCTCCTCGATCACCATTTCGGAGTAGGTCACGGCCTTTATCTCCCGAGCGCCGAGTCCGGCGAGGGGAACGCCGCGGGCGCTTCCGGAGAGAACCCACTCGTCCTCCCGTTCGTCGCTCCCTCGCCCGTCACTTTCTCTCCCCTCGTCGACGCTCGCGTCGTTGTCCACCGGAAGCACCCCGCGAACGTCGCGCTGGTAGATGAGTTCGTCGAGATAGTCGAAGAGGAGCGCCTCTCGTCCCTCGGCGCGCACCGCGATGTCGAATCGCTCGCCGTCGTCCGGAACGTCGTCGCACATCGCCGCGGCCATCCCATCGGCGACGGCGGCAAAGACCGCGGCCAGCGACTCCCCCGTGGCTTCGACCGCGACGTCGGCGGTGTGCTCGCGTAGCGAGAAGTCCATCGTCCGATACTCACTCGCTGCGGGTATCAGGCTTGCCAATCCGGTCGTGTCAACCGGGGCGTATGCCGGTGGAATTATATTGACCTGTCTGCTACTCCCATCCAGTGAGCGTAAATATCGACACGCGCGTCGTCCCGCCGGGCGACAATCGCTACGTCGAGGAGGCGTGGCGACTAAAGGAGCGAATCCGGCAACGGGACGACGTGCTGAAACAACGACGGGGTTTCTTCACGGACGCGTACCGTCGCTCGACCGTCTACTGCTACGTCACGGACGGGGAAGGCGGCGAACGACTCATCGGGTTCGCGGCGGTTCGGCGCGACGGTTACATCCTCTTTCTCGCGGTCGATAGCAATTTCCGAGGTGAAGGGTTCGGTCAGCGATTGGTCGCGAAGGTCGCAGATAACCACAAATCCGTCACCTGTCACGCCCGGACGACGAACGAGAACGCCCTCCAGTTCTACCGTCATCTCGGATTCGAGGTCGAACGTCGAATCGACAACTACTACGAAGACGGCGGCGATGCCTACTATCTCCGGTTGGGCGAGGAGGAGAGTATCGCCAAGCGACTCTCCGATTTTATGCGCGGATGAGCGTTCTTGCGATTTCTTCCCGTGGATTCCGCGTTTCTCCCCGAATCTAGTGCGCGGTCGAGTTCCGAGGGCGGCCAACCGCGATTTTCCCGACGTAACGGGTGATTGAATCGAAGAAACAACGCTTTAATCGTTCGCCGTCTCATGCACGGACGATGGAAGAGCGGACGCGAGCGTATCTCCGAGGCAGGTTCCGCGACCACTACCGGGCGGTAGACCCGACGCTCCCCCCGGGTGCGGATGAGCGCGAGTGGGGCTACATCCCATGGACAGCCGGGCCGGGGACGACGATGGTTCGGCATAGTTCGCTGCTCGACCTCGGCGACCTCGGCGGGTTCCTCGAACGCGAGCGACCGCGACACGTCTACTTCTCCGCCGGGCGGTACGGCGACCCCGGCGCGAGCACGATGGAGGCGAAAGGGTGGCAGAGCGCCGACCTCGTGTTCGACTTGGACGCCGACCACCTCCCCGGCGTCACGCCGGAGACGACCTACGCCGAGATGCTGGCTCGCTGTAAGGACGAACTGCTCGACCTGCTCGATCTGCTCGACCGCGATTTCGGCTTCGATGACGCGACGGTCGTCTTCTCCGGCGGGCGAGGCTATCACGTCCACATCCGGGACGAAGGTATCCGGCACCTAGACCGGGAAGCCCGCCGAGAGGTCGTCGATTACGTCCGGGCGAGGGACGTTGCGTTCGACTCGCTGGTCGAATCCGAAGCGGTCGCCGGTCTCGGACTCAAGAACCCGACGCACAAGCGAACCCTACCGACCGACGGCGGTTGGGGCGGACGTGTCCACTCACACCTCCGTTCGTTCGTGGACGAACTCATGGCGATGGAGGAAGAAGACGCGCTCGAGCGCCTCCAAGAGTTCGACGGTATCGGCACCGGGAAAGCGACGGGAGCGTACAACGCGGCGAAGAACAACCGTCGGGAGATAGAACGCGGGAACGTGGACGTGCATCCCGCGTTCTATCAGCTCGCGCGAATCGTCGCCTCGGAGGTGTTCGCAGCGGAGAGCGCGGCGGTGGACGAACCCGTGACGACCGACACACACCGCCTCATCCGCCTTCCAGGAAGCCTTCACGGCGGGAGCGGCCTCGAAGTGACCCGGATTTCGCGCGACGAACTCGCCGATTTCGACCCACTCGTCGACGCGATTCCGGAGACGTTCACGAGACACGACGTAACTATCGAACTAGAGGAAGGTGCGAAAATTGAACTCGGTGGCGAAAGCTTTACCATTCCAGCAGGCAATGTATCGATTCCCGAATACGTTGCTATCTTCCTCATGGCGCGTGGCCGGGCAGAAAAAGGGAAAGAATGAATCTCGACGAACTCCGCAGCGTCCAGAGCAAGGAGCGCTCGAAGGATAGCCTGCAACATCTACGGGAATCCTTCTACGCAGACGTGGGTGAGTACATCCGCGACCTGCGCGAGGAGCGCGAGCGGGCCGCCGAACGGGCCGACGACCCGTTCGACTCCGCCGAGGTCAATCGGCTGACCGACGAAATACAGACGGCGGAAGAGGTCGTCGAGGCCATCTACGAACGACGAGTGGGAAAAGTCGTCAAACGCGCGAGCCTCGCGGCGGCCGGGATTCCCGCGGACGAGGAGGGGCTGACCAGCGAAGAACAGACCCTGTTCGCCGACCTCGTGGGATGCATCGAGGCGAACAAATCTACCGTGCTCGACGTGCTGGCGGGAGAAGAGCCCGAGATCGAAGCGGGTTCGGGCACGGCTGAATCGACCGCCGACGATTCCGAACCGGCGGCGTCAGAGTCCGCCGGTTCGGCCGACCGACCGCACGACGAAGCGGCGGCGGTCGCGGACGATACCGAACCGTCCGACGCGAAACCGCCGGAGCCACCGGAATCACCGGAGCCGACCGCCGACGAGGAGCCGGACGCGCAGTCCGAGGCGGAACCGTCCGCCGACGAGACGGCGAGCACGCCCGAACCGGCGCTCTCGGACGAGCGAACGATGGTGCGCATCACCCGCGACGTAGGTGCGATACTTGGCGTGGACGAACGAGAGTACGACCTCACTAGCGAAGACGTGGTGACGCTGCCCGCCGAGAACGCCGCGCCGCTCATCGAGCGGGACGCGGCCGAGAAGCTAGAGTAACGATTTACGTTCGCTCGAACCACCAATCGTCCGATTTTAAGGCGGGTCACTGGAAAGGGACAGCCGTGCTCGGCGAATTCGCGTGGCTCGTCGCGCTATTCGAACTCCTCGATCTCTTCAGGAATGACTCGTTTCACTCGGTGCGACCCGCGTCGAGTTCGATTCCGAGTTCGTCGACGTCGAACCGAATCGTCTCCGCTTCGTCCGCTTGGAATCGGCGGGTTTCGATCTTCCCGTCGACAAAGTCCGGAAGCTCGTCCTCGAATGCTCGATAGTAGTCCGTCTCTACGTGCGCCTCCAACGCCGCGACGTCATCGTACTGCTCGAAGAAACGGATCACGTTCGGCTTCTCGACGACGGTCATCGCCTGGTAGGCGACCATCTCCTTCTCTTTCCGCGAGTGCTCGGCGAGAACTTCCGCCGCCTCGACCGCTTCCGCGCGACACTCGGGGTCGATGGGGATGCTCGTATGGACGACTATCATCGTAACCACCCCATCGAAGGACTTCAACAAAATTCTATGGAGAACTACATTTCACGCGATGTACTGACAAATCTGGAATATTTCGTGACTAGCCGAACCGCAACTGATAGCGAAGCAATAGGCCGGTGACACAACCGCCGGAAACGGACTTTTCTCTACGATTTAGAACGCTACAGTACAACTGGAGTCACTAGGGCAAAATACCGCAGTATGGGCGCGTCGTGCGACCCTCGCACGACGCGCCACGAGGCCCAAGTCCTCCCCGCGTCGAAGCAGGCTTCGCCGACCGCTGGCTCAGCCTGCTTCGGGGCGCGTCCGGAAAGCGGCTGGCTGTCCCGTCGTTGTGAATCAGCAGTCGACACAACCGCTAGAAGCTAGCGATTCACCGCGAGTGAGGAGTGAAACGACGAGTGAGCGGTCCGACGACTGAACGGAGCGTAGCGAAGTGAAAGAGGAGTGCTTTTGGTCGAGCTTTTACAGGGAGCCGTCAGGCGTGACGACGGCGGTCGTTGTCACGCCTGACCGCGATCGTCGTAAAAGGTCGTTCTTATTGGAACGTCCGACCGACGGCGCCTTCTTCGGTTTCGGGTTCGGCGGTGTCGAAGCGTTCTTCGATCTCTTCGTAGCGTTCGCGGGTCTCCTCGGTGACGCTCGGGGTCACCTCGTCGAGCGCGTGCTCGAAGTGTTCCGCCGTAATGCGGACGTTACCGACGCTGTCGCCGATCTCCTCGGGCGTGACGCTCTGGACGAACTCGCGGCTCGCGGCCATCGCGGCTTCGCGGCAGACGGCCTCGATGTCGGCACCGACGTAGCCGCCCGTCTCGGCGGCCAGTTCGTCCAAGTCCACGTCGTCGGCCAGCGGCTTGTTCCGGGTGTGCACCTCGAATATGGCCCTCCGAGCGTCCTCGTCGGGGACGGGCACGTGGACGTGCCGGTCGAGTCGGCCGGGGCGAAGGAGCGCCGAGTCGATGAGGTCGGGGCGGTTCGAGGTGGCGATGACGACCACGTCTTCGAGTTCTTCGAGGCCGTCGAGTTCGGTCAGCAGTTGCGAGACGACGCGTTCGCTGACCTGCGAGCCACCGCCTTCGCCGCGTCCGCGCTCCGTGGCGATGGAGTCGATCTCGTCGAAGAACACCACGGTCGGGGCGTTCTCGCGGGCCTTGCTGAACACTTCGCGGACGCCCTTCTCGGACTCGCCGACCCACTTCGACAGCAGTTCGGGGCCTTTGATGGAGATGAAATTGCTGTCGCTCTCGTTGGCGACGGCCTTCGCCATTAGGGTCTTCCCGGTTCCGGGCGGGCCGTACATCAGGACGCCCTTCGCGGCCTCCATGTCCAGCGCCTCGAACACCTCGGGGTAGTCGAGGGGCCACTGGATGGTCTCGCGCAGGCGCTCTTTCGTGTCCTCGAGACCGCCCACCTGTTCCCACGACACGTCGGGAACTTCGACGAACACCTCGCGGAGCGCGGAGGGTTCGATGCCCTTCAGCGCCTCCTTGAAGTCCTGCTCGGTGACCTTCAGCGTCTCCAGCATATCCGCCGGAATCTCGTCCGATTCGAGGTCGAGTTCCGGGCGGACGCGCCGGAGCGCGTTCATCGCCGACTCGCGGGCCAGCGATTCGAGGTCGGCACCGACGAAGCCGTGGGTGTTGTCGGCATACTCCGCCAGGTCGATGCTGTCCGCGAGGGGCATCCCGCGGGTGTGCACCTGCATGATTTCGAGGCGACCGTCGCGGTCGGGCACGCCGATTTCGATCTCGCGGTCGAACCGACCGCCGCGTCGGAGCGCAGGGTCAACCGCGTCCACGCGGTTAGTCGCCGCGATGACCGTCACCTCGCCGCGCTCTTCGAGACCGTCCATCAGCGAGAGCAACTGCGCGACGACGCGGCGCTCCACGTCACCGCCCGCCTCCTCGCGCTTCGGCGCGATGGAGTCGAGTTCGTCGATGAAGATGATGGCCGGGGAGTTCTGTTCCGCCTCCTCGAACACCTCGCGGAGTTGCTCTTCGCTTTCTCCGTAGTACTTCGACATTATCTCCGGGCCGGAGATGGTCTTGAAGTACGCGTCGATCTCGTTGGCGACGGCCTTCGCCATCAGGGTCTTCCCGGTACCCGGCGGACCGTGGAGGAGCACGCCCTTCGGCGGGTCAATGCCGAGGCGGCTGAACAGCTCCGGATGGCGCATCGGGAGTTCGATCATCTCCCGAACCTGTTCGAGTTCGCCCTCCAAGCCGCCGATGTCCTCGTAGGTTACGTCCGGGCGGGCCTGTCCGCCGCCGCTTCCGGCCGCGATCTCCTCGGCGGGGCGTTCGCTGATCTGTATCTCAGTCGAGTCGGTGACAACGACCGTCCCGTCGGGGTCGGTGCTGGCGACCTTGAGCGGAATCGACTGGCCGGAACCCATCCCCATCAGGCCGAAACCGAAGGGGATGGCCTGTCCCTGCGTGATAGCTTGTCCGCTCAGCTTATCGCGGATGTGGGGCGCGATGTTTCCGCGAATCTGGAGGTTCTGCGGGAGCGCGATGGTGACCCGGTTCGCGGGTTTCACGTCGGCCTTCTCGATGGTGACCTTGTCGTCGATTCCGACGCCGGCCTCCTGTCGAAGTTTCCCGTCGATTCGGATGATGCCGCGACCCTCGTCCTCGGGGTAGCCGGGCCAGACGCGCGCAACCGCACGCCCCTGTCCACGCCCCTCAATGACGATGTAATCACCGTTCTCGACTTCCAGCTCTTTCATCGAGCGTCGGTCGACCGCCGCGAGTCCGCGACCCGCATCCTTCTGTTTAAGTGGCTTGACAGTAAGTTTCATCGTCTCACCTCGATACTGACGACACCGTTGTTGATAAACGCTTGCGCCTCTCCCTCTGGCAGTTCGAGTTCGGTCTGGAAGTGCTCGCCGTCGCGTTCCGCGACGACGATAGCCACGTCGTCCAGCACGTCCACGGAAACGTCCGCCGCACCGAAGTCCGCGACGATGACCTCGTCCTCGTCGTAACTGTAATGGCGGGCGACGTAGGCGTCCTGCCGTGATATACGTTCGAGCGACATTGTTGCTAACCCATAGTTAGTCACACTACTATTTATATCTTTCACTGTCGAAGGTGGCTACGTCTTGCGATTCGCTAAAATGCGGTGGAAATGCAGTTCCCACTCGTTCCCGTCCCGAACTTTATGCTCCGGGCACGAGAACGAGGGGTATGGAAACGGTCACGCACCACGGCCGGACGACAGCCTACCGCCACGCGAACCGCGGTGGGACGGGTGACCCTGTGCTGTTTGTCCACGGAAGCGGCGGCACGCACGAACTCTGGAAGGCCCAAATCGCCAGACTCGCCTCCGCGTTCCCCGTCGTCGCCCTCGACCTGAGCGGCCACGGCGAATCCGAGGACGTGGACGCCGACGCGGGGTGGGGCGCGCTCTCGGCGTACGCGGATGACGTGCTGGCGGTCGCCGAGGAGACGGGCGCGCGAACCCTCGTCGGGAACTCGCTCGGCGGTGCGGTCGTCCTGCACCTCGTCCTCGAACGCGAGGTCGACCCGGACGCCATCGCGCTCGTCGGAACCGGCGCGAAACTCTCCGTGATGGACGACCTGCTCGCGTGGCTCGACGAGGATTTCGACCGAGCGGTCGCGTTCCTCCACGACGGCGACCGTCTCTTCCACGATCCGGACGACCGCTACGTCGAACTCTCCAAGGAAGCGATGTACGAGGTCGGCCAACGCGTCACGAGTCGGGACTTCCACTCCTGTCACACTTTCGACGTGCGCGACCGACTGGACGAGATCGTCGTCCCGATGCTCGCCGTCGTCGGCGAACATGATATGCTCACGCCGCCGTGGTACCACGAGTTTCTGGCCGAGAACGTGCACGACGGACAGTACGCGGACATAGAGGGGGCCGCTCACCTCGCCATGCTCGAAACGCCAGAGGCGTTCAACGGAACGCTGACGCGGTTTCTGGACGGGGTTCAATAATCAGTATACGCCGTCGATTTCCTCTTCCACGTGAGAGTGCTCTTCGGCCGGGAACTCGCCCGATTCCACCTCGTCGCGGAACGCCGAGACCGCGCGTTCCATCTCCCCTTTCACGTCGCCGAACTGCTTCGAAAAGCTCGGACTCCAGTCGCCGAGCCCCATCACGTCGTTGATGACGAGCACCTGTCCGTCCGTGTCCGGGCCCGCGCCGATGCCGATGGTCGGGATGGCGAGTTCCTCGGTGATGGTCGCCGCAAGGTTCGCGGGGACGTGTTCAAGGACGAGCGAAAACGCGCCCGCCCTCTCGTGTTCGCGGGCGAGTTCGACCATCTCCTCCGCCGCCTCTCGAGTCGTTCCCTGCCGGGCGTAGCCCAACTGGTTGACGTGCTGCGGCGTCAGGCCGAGGTGTGCCATCACCGGGATTCCGACCTGCGAGAGCGTCTCGGTCAACTCGACGGTGTGGCGTCCGCTTTCGATTTTGACGGCGTTCGCCCCTTCCTCTTTGAGCATCCGGCCCGCGTTCTCGACCGCGCCCTTCTCGTCGTAACCGAAACCGAGAAACGGCAGGTCGGCGACGACGAGCGTCTCCTCGACGCCGCGAACGACCGCGCCGGTTCGGCTCGCCACCTCGTCCACCGTGACGGGAAGCGTCGAATCGTAGCCGAGTACCGCGTTCCCCATGCTGTCGCCCACGAGGATGATATCGATACCGGCGTCGTCCACGATGCTCGCCGTCGGCGCGTCGTACGCCGTGAGCATCGTTATCGGCTCTTCGCCCGCCTTGGCGCGGATGTCCCTCACCGTTGGCATACGTCGTAGTTCTCGTCCGAGGGCTTAATCTGCCCGGTCGGTGACGGTTTCGCCGGGATCCGACCTGACAACGTTTAAGCCCGCCCAGTGCTCGCGTTCATCCGTGCCCGAACCAGTCGAGAGGTACGAGCCGGAGGGCGTGGATTACGGGTGGGTGATGCAGGTCACCTTCGTCACGACCATCCTCGTCGGCGCGCCGGTCGTCGCGGTTCTCGCGTTCGCCTCCGGCGTTTCACTCCCGACGTGGGCCTCCCGGGTTTCCTTCGCCGTCCGCGTCGGCGCTATCGTCTGGTTCGTCACCGCGGTCGCGGTGTACCTCTACGCACGGATGCATCAAGCGGACTGAACGCTCGACCGGATTCGCCGACTACACGTACTCGAAGGTGATTCCCGCGCGCTCCGCCGTCAACTCGTCCCGGCGCGAATCGCCGACGAAGAGCGCGTTTCCGTCGACCCCCAGCGCCCGGAGGGTCGCACGGAGGGGTTCCGGGTCGGGTTTTCGCGTCGCCACCGAGTCGCGGCCGACGACCGCGTCGACGCACTCCGCGAGGTCGTGCGTTTCGAGGCCGACGTGGCAGGCCGCTTCGCAGTTCAGCGAACAGACGCCGACGGGTAACTCGCATTCTACGAGTTCGTCGGCGTGCGGAAGGCGGGTCGAGAGGCGTGCGCCCTCGCACTCGTGTTCGCCGATGACTTCCTCCACCGGGTCGCGGGCGTTCGCCTCGTCGGCCAGGTCGAGCATTTGCCAGAGGTCGGCGTCGCTCGCGTCCACGCCGTGGTCTTCGAGGACACGAGCGACATCTCGCGCCACCTCGTCCCAGTCCACGACGAGGTCGACGAGCGTCCCGTCCAAGTCGTACACTACCGCCGAAACGTCGTCAGTCACGACTCGCCGTAGGCGGGTGGGGAGCAAAGGGACTTCGGTCGGTTACGACTCTATCACGTCTTCGGCCGCCTCGACGAGCTCCGTCACGTCGGTTCCCGGGGAAACCGTGAAAAACAGCCCTTCCTGCCCGACGAGCACTCGGACGAGCGTGACGTTGTCCATGTAGGTTACAAACGCGCGCACCTCGCCCGCGGCGCGGAACACGTCCTCGAAGAGGTCTTTCTCCATGAAATCGACGTGAACGTAGGAAAGCACCTCCTCGAAGTGGTCTATCATGTCCCGTTCGCTCCCGTACAGCGCGAGCGTCGTCTCGTCGGCGTAGAGTGTGTTGAACTCCTCGGTATCGTATTCGACGCAGAGGTGAATTGAGTTGTCCGTCATCTCTCGTAAGGCGGCAACCGCCGCGTCCGCGTCGAACGCGACGAGCGACGAGGAGTCCGAAACGGTCATCGACTCATCCATTTTCCGGATTTGATATAAAACTACTGGGGTTAGTCGAGGAGGTTTCGGGCGATGACTTTCTTCTGAATCTCCGAAGTTCCTTCGTAGATGGTCGTTATCTTCGAATCGCGGTAGAACCGCTCCACGTCGAATTCCGTGGTGTAGCCGTAGCCGCCGTGGATCTGCACCGCCTCGTTGGTAATGTCGACCGCCGACTCGCTGGCGAAGTACTTCGCCATGCTCGCCGCCATCTGGTAGTCTTCCCCGGCGTCCGCGAGTCGGGCCGCGTCGCGGGTCAGCAGGCGCGAAGCCTGCAACTTGGTCTGCATGTCGGCCAGTTTGTGCCGGATGGTCTGGATGTCGGCGATGGGTTTGCCGAACTGCTCGCGCTCCCCCGCGTAGTCGATGGCTTGATCTAACGCGGCCTGCGAGAGACCAACCGCCTGACTGGCGATGCCGATTCGCCCGCCGGTGAGGATGTGGAAGGCCGCGGAGAGTCCCCTCCCTTCCTCGGTAAGCCGATATTCGGCCGGAATCCGCACGTCGTCGAAGATGAGGCTGGTGGTGTCGCTCGCGCGCAGGCCGAGTTTGTCCTCCTTCTTCCCGACCTCGACGCCCGCGTCCTTCGGCACGACGAACTGCGTGATGCTCCGGGGGTCGTCGCGGTCGGTCTTGGCGAAGAGGATGAAAACGTCGGCGCGCTTCCCGTTCGTTATCCACTGTTTCTTCCCGTTGACGACGTACTCGTCGCCCTCCCGGCGCGCCTCGGTGGACATCTCGGCGGGGTTCGACCCGGCCTCCGGTTCCGAGAGCGCGAACGCCCCGACGGGGCGACCGTCGGCCATCTCCGGAAGCCAGCGTTCTTTCTGCTCGTCGTTTCCGAACTCCGCGAGACACGACGTCGCGAGACAGTGCACCGAGAGCGCGGTCGCCACTGAGAGCGCGCCGTAGGCGACCTGTTCGTTGACGACGCTGTAGGTCAGGCTTCCGACGTCGATGCCGCCGTACTCCTCGGGCACCGTCATACTCGTCATATCTAGCTCCGCGAGGCCGTCCCACACGTCCTCGGGGAACTCCTGGTTCTCGTCGCCCTCGGCCGCGGTCGGGCGAATCTCCTCGACGGCGAACTCCCGAACCACGTCTCGAATGGCCCGCTGTTCCGGAGAGAGGTTCATGCCCGCCCTTCGCGCGCCGGAGGAAAAAGATACCCGTTCCGCGCCCGCGCGTCGCAGGTTCTCGGAGGCGTTAAAGTTGTGTCTTCTTTCAGCAGGTTGCCGGTTTCCGACGACGTATTACCCCACTGACGGGAGTCGACGGTATGTCAACGAATCCGCCTCGAACCGAGAAATGCGAAACCGTCGAGACGCTTAACGGCGAGGAGATTCCCGACCCCTATCGCTGGCTGGAAGGCGACGACGAAGTGGTTGGCGAGTGGGTCGCCGCCCAGAACGAGTACGCCGACTCCCGTCTTCGGGGTACTATCCGCGACGAACTTCGCCCGCGATTCGAAGAACTCGCCGAGACGGCGACGTACTTTCCGATCGTGCCCACGTCCGGCAGCTACTTCCAACGAGTCTCCTTCCCGGACGACGACCTCCTCGTCTTGACGGTTCGAGACGACCCCACCGACGAGCGACGCGTGCTCGCCGACCCCAACGAGTGGAGCGACGACGGCAACCTGACGAGAAACTGGTTCTCACCGTCCCCCGACGGGTCGCTCGTCGCCTACGGCGTCACGGAAGGCGGCACCTAGCAGTACGACATTCGCGTCGTCGATGCGGAAACCGGCGACCTCGTGGACGAACTCGAACGGACGGGACGAACCGGCGAGTTCTCCTTCGCGTGGAGCGACGACGGCTTCTACTACGGTCGAACCGGAACGCTCGACGAGAGCGACCAACTCGACAAATCGATCGGGTACCATCGACTCGGCGCGGGCGGAGTCGAGGACGACCGGGAACTTCCGGTCGAACTGGACGACCAAACGTGGGCGCGACTGCACACCGACGCGGACGGCGACCACCTCGTCGTCAATCGTCAATTTCGTGCGCGACTGGGCGCGCTCCGACGTATATCGGGTGCGAGACGGAGAATTCGAACCCCTGGTCGTCGACGAGGACGCCATCTTCGAGCCGAACGTCCGCGACGACCGGATTTTCTTTCGGACGAGCGCCGACGCTCCGAACTACCGAATCGTCGCGACGAGCCTCGAAACCCCCGGAGAATTCGCCACCGCCGACCTCGAATCCGTCGTTCCGGAGCGAGACGCAATCCTGCGCGACTTCGCGTTCGCGGGCGACCGCATCGTGGCCCACTACGAACGCGACGCGATTTCGAAACTCTCGGTCTTCACGCTTGACGGGGAACGCGTCGAGGACGTTTCCCTGCCGGGAGTGGGTTCCGTGGACGGCCTCCGCGGTTCGAACGAAGGCGGCGAGTGTTTCTTCCGGTTTCAGTCGTTCGACCAGCCGCCGACCGTCTACCGGTACGCGGTCGGAGGCGGTCTCGCCGAACTCGACCGCCCCGAGGTGCGAATCGACCTCGAAGTCGAACAGGAGTGGTGCGAATCAGCGGACGGCACGGCGGTTCCGATGTTCGTCGTCCACGCGGACGTCGAACGCGATGGGGACAATCCCGCGGTGCTCTACGGCTACGGCGGGTTCGAGATCAGTCAGACCCCGTCATTCCGACGTTACGCGCTCTCCTTCCTCGAACGAGGCGGCGTCTTCGCCATGGCGAACCTCCGCGGGGGCGGGGAGTTCGGCGAGGCGTGGCACCACGCCGCCCGAGAGGAACGCAAACAGAACACCTTCGACGATTTCGTCGCGGCGGCGGAGCACCTCGCCGACCGAGACTACACCCGACCGGAACGTCACGGAATCGACGGACGAAGCAACGGAGGGTTGACGGTCGGCGCGGCCATCACCCAACGTCCCGACCTGTTCGCGGCCTGCCTCTGCGTCGTGCCCCTGCTCGATATGCTTCGCTTCCACAAGTTCCTACTCGGCGCGTCGTGGACTGCGGAGTACGGGTCGCCCGACGACCTCGAGGCCTTCGAGTACATTCGAGCGTACTCGCCGTACCACAACGTCGAGAAGCGCGACTACCCCGCCGTGCTGTTCAAAACCGCCGAGGGAAACAGCCGGGTTCACCCGTTCCACGCCCGGAAGATGACCGCCCGGATGCAGGAACTGAACACCTCCGACCGACCCATTCTCCTGCGCGAAGAACGAGATACGGGCCACGGAACCGGCAAGCCGACGGAGATGGTCGTGCGCGAGAATCTGGACGAGTGGGCGTTCCTCTTCGAGCAGTTGGGCGTCTGAGTTCTCGTCGTTCGATTCACCGTAGTCCATCTGCCGTATGCGGAACGTGAGGAAAATTTATCGTATTGAATATCATATTTATGAACGATGCCGAGGTGTGACTTCTGTGGAACTGACTACGAAACTCTGAAAACACCTGTCGGTGCTGTAATCGAGGATTCTGTCCAGATCATCGACTCCTCGAGAACCACGATTGCTTAGAGTTAAAATTCGTCAGGAGCGATTCTCGTCACTTCGAGAGTGAATTCGACGATTCCGTCAACACTGCCTCAACGCAGAGTTCAGATCAGAGTAACGCTCCGAGACCAGTGAAGAAGGAAATTCGACGCAGTCCATCTACACCACCGAAACCGAACTTTGAAAGCAGCCCCGATATTCGGCCAGACGGGTCGCTCGGTGCTTCCGAACCGGCTCAGTCTTCGGAGAGCATCCCGAAAAACGGTGAATCATCCGTCACGTTGGTTAAATTCTTATTTAGTAAACGAGTTCTTCTAGTGATTCTAACTTGTCTCCTACTCGCAGGTCAGTTCTGGATACTGACTCTACCAGGACTGCCAATCGGCATATCACTCACGTAAGAACCTGACCACGTCCTCCGGCTCCGCCGACAGTCCGCCACCCTGTGCGAACGTCGGACTGCCTCCACCGCCGCCGCCGAACTCGGCGGTCACGTCACTCACCACGTCGCCCGCCTCCACGTCGCCGTCCGTCCCTACCACGAGGAACGTCGCGCCGTCTTTTCCGGCGAGAACGACTACGTCCGCCGCGTCGCCCGCAAGTTCCTGCACCCTGTCCACGAGTTCGTTCGGACCGACGCCGTCGATGGTGCCGACCAGCCACTCTCGGCCGTCACGAGAAACCGTCTCGTCCGCGAGGTCTTCGATCGTCGCGCCGACGAGTTGGGATTTCGCGTCCCGTAGCTCAGTTTCGAGGGTGGCGAGTTCGTCGGAGAGGCGGGCGACCTCGTCCGGCAAGTCCGCGACGCTCGTCCCCGCGACTCGCGCCGCGTCGAGCGCCAACCGCTTCTCGTCGGTTCGCTCTCGGATGGCGGACGGGCCGACCGCGAACTCCACGCGCGTCAGGCCTTCGCCGGGGTTCGAGCGGTCGAGGAGAGTCACGGGGCCGATCTCGCGGGTGTTTTCGACGTGGGTTCCGCCGCAGGCCGCCACGTCCCAGTCAGCGACCTCGACGACGCGAACCGTGTCGGAATCGCTCAGCACACCTTCCTCCGTCTTCGTGTTGAACGCGATTTCGTCGCGGTTCATCGCCTCCGATTTCAACACCTCCTCCCACGACACCGGAAGCGAGTCCCAGACCGCGCGATTCGTCAGGCGTTCGAGTTCCACGAGGAGGGCGTCGTTGACGTCGGTCGAGGTCTGAAAATCGACGCGAACTTTCTCCTCGCCGATGTCGAACCCGCCGTAGCCGAGGTCGTCCAACACCCTCCGACCCGCGCCGTAGAGCACGTGACTCGCGGTGTGCGCTCGCATGCAGTAGGTGCGGAACTCCTCGTCGACCCGGCCGACGACGGTGTCGCCCGCTTCGAAATCAGGCACCGACTCAGGGTCGAGCGTGTGGACTACTTCGCCATCGCGTTTCTGCACGTCCGCGACGGGGGCGTTTTCGAGCGTTCCTTGGTCGGCCGGTTGGCCGCCGCTCTCGGCGTAGAAGTACGTCTCCGAAAGCACTACGTCGCGACCGTCTCGGCGCTCGACGGTTGCGTCGAAACTCGTCAGGTACGGTTCCGCTGGCGCGCGAGTCATACCCGTTCTCGGAAACGGGCGGACAAAAACGCTACGCCGATTCCGACAGCGTCACGCCGAGGTGGTCTTCGAGCGCCTCGATGACCGATCCGCCGACGCTCGCGCGGTTCGCACGGTTCTGCTCGACCGCGAGGAGGTCGTTCTCCGCGATGCCGAGTTCGTTGGCGAGTTCCCCCCGCTGGAGTCCGGCATCCTGTCGCGCTTCGAGCACGCGGTCGCCGTAGTCGGGAACGAGGTACGGAAGCGGGTCGTCGGCGTAGTTCGTTCCCTCCTCCTCCCAGTGGCTCGCGTCACCCTTGCGCGCGTCGTCCATCTTCGCCGTCTGCTGGGCGGCTCGGCGTTTCCTCTCCTGTTCGGTCGGTTCCGTGCGCTCCCGTCTCTTGGATTTGGTCGTGTCGCTGTGGCTCGCGCAGTTCCGGCACACTTCCAACTGCGCGCCCGCCACGCTCGCCTCGGTCAGCGAGTCGGTGGTCTTCCCGCAGAGTTCGCAGGAACCGCCACTGCCGCCGCCGGAGGAGTTCCCGGTCGAGTATTTGGCCATACACCTGTTAGGAAGTGGCCACATTTCAATATCGCGTTTGCGCCCCGGAGCAAACCGCGCCCGAACGCTTATCGATTCGGTCGTCGTCTTCGCGCCGGGGGGAGAGAGATGTTAAGCGCGCGAAATCGACTCAGCGGCGAGGTCGTCGAGGTGAAAACGGGAGACGTCACGGCGGAGGTGTCCATCGACGTGAACGGCGAGACGGTCACCGCGGTCGTCACCCGCGAATCGGTCGAGAACTTAGAGGTCGAGGAGGGGATGGAACTGACCGCGGTCGTCAAAGCAACCGACGTGATGGTCAGGTCGGACTAAGCTTGCCGATCGAAGGACGACGAAAACACTTTTCTGCGCGTCGTATCGTTTCGGTCGTGATAACTTCAGCGGAAGAATGGTTGACCACCTAATGCAACAGCGAGCACGATGATCGCCTGCGCAGCGAACTACTGTCCCGAGTGCGGTAACGAACTCACGAACGCCGAGATCGAAGACAGAGACCGCGACTATTGTTCGTCGTGCGATCACATGTGGTGACGACAGTCGGTGCCGACGACGAGTGTAACCGTCCGCGAAGACGACCGCGTTCTGCTGATTCAGCGAGAGGATGGCCGGGATGCTGGTCACTGAGATCTCCCGGCAGGGCATCCAGAGTACGATGAACCCGCACGGGCGGCGCCCGCGAACTCCGTGAAGAGACGGGACTCGTCGTCGATCCTGTCGAGTTGGAGCTCGTCGGGACGGTTCTCTCGGAGAGTTCCCGGGCGAACTACCGCTCAATCAATTACCGCACCGACCGCGCGGCGACCGATGGCGAAGTCGAAGCCGGTTCTGACGCCGCAGACGCGCGGTTCATTTCCGTCGAATTCGTACGAGTCGGGTACGTGGACGTTCGAAAACTCGGTCGGCTCCGACTCCGAGACGTCAGGGTTCTTGAGTGACATTATCGTCGAAGAAGCTAGCAGTTCCGAACCGACAAACGGATTTATCCGCCTCCGGCTACGGTTTCCATGGACGAGTTCGGCTACACCACCTACATCGAACCGCGTTACCGCGACCTCGATACGATGGGTCACGTCAACAACGCCGTCTACGCGACGTATCTCGAACAGGCCCGAGTCGACTACTCGCGGGACGTTATCGGCATTTCGCTAGCGGAGGTGAGCGCGGTCATCGCCCACCTCGAAATCGACTACCGCCGGTCGATCACGGTGGAAGACGAGGTGACCGTCGCCATGCGCGTTCCCGAACTCGGCGAGTCCAGCGTCCCGATGGAACACGAGATTCGCGCGGGCGACGACGTGGCCGCCACCGCCGAAGTCGTGCAAGTCTTCGTCGACCCGGAGACGGGCGAACCGTGTCCGATTCCGCCGGCGTGGCGCGACCGAATCGCCACGCACGAAGGGTTCTGAATCCGAGAATCGAGTAGCTTCGGCTGGCGAGTGTCGTTTCGGTAGGAATTGTGCGTGGGTGATGTCCGCGAAGGAGATCACCTGCATCGTGTTCGGCGGCGTCGCCGCCTCACATTCCGCGGCAAAGCCGCGTGTGCGATGCGTGGGACCGGATTTGAACCGGCGGACCCCTACGGGACAGCGCCCTCAACGCTGCGCCGTTGGCCTAGCTTGGCTACCCACGCCCGCTGTCTCTTTCCGCACTCAACCGTTGATGGTGGCCCGATAAAAGGGCTTTCATTTGACTCGGAAACGAGAGGGGTTCGCACGAACCTATCAATCGACTGCCGGTAGCGTAATTATCGACGCGCACGTTGCAGAAACCATGCCCGTTCGCCGCCTCGTAAACCGGATTCGGAACACCCAAATCGATTACGTCTGTCCCGATTGTGGCCGGGCGTTCGACCTTCCGTCCGAAACCTGTCCGGCGTGTGATGGTGAGCGCCTGTACCGAATCGTGAAGTAACTGGTATGCCGCCCGAGTACGAAATCGTGGTATGGAAGCTACGGTTCGAAACAACGTTCCGGCGCTGACCGCGCTTCTGACCGCCGTCTCACTCGCGCTGGTGTTCGGCGCGGTGCTCGGCGTCGTTCCCGAGCAGTCGATTCCGCGCGCGCCCGACTCGGTGATAGCCGCGATTCCGCACGCCAACGCGGTCATTAGCGTCGTCGCCATCGCCGTCATCGGAGGCGCGTGGCGCGCGATTCGACGCGGCAACGTCGCCCGCCACCGCGCCGGGATGCTGACCGGACTGGCGTTGTTCGTCGCATTCCTCGGTCTCTACCTCTACCGCGTGTCGCTCGAAGGGCCGACCGAGTTCCCCGGTCCCGGCGCCGTCGAGCGGTTCGTCTACCTCCCGATACTGGCGGTTCACATCCTCCTCGCAATCGTCTGCATCCCGCTGCTCTACTACGTGCTCCTGCTGGCGCTCTCCCGACCGGTCAGCGCGATTCCGCGAACGAACCATCGCCGCGTGGGGAGGGTTGCGGCCTCGCTGTGGCTCGTCTCGTTCACGCTCGGCGTGGTCGTCTACGCGCTGTTGTACGTCGTCTACTGACCTCGCCGGTCGCCGTTTTTCACGCTCTCAAAGGGGAGATAACGAAGTGGCGTGGTAGCTAGCCGCACGATATTTCCCCCGTCGAATCATACATCGTGTATGCCGATTCCGGGGTACGACGAGGACGATCTGGACGAGATGCTCGAACAACGACTGGAAGAACGGAACGACGACTCGTTCCTCACGCCGAGGCAACGGGAGCGGTACGAAAACGGCGATAGCCTCCTCGACATCCTGGACGAGGACGACATTCACCGACTGCTCGACTGAAACCGTGATTTTTCGAAATTCGAGTCAGCAGTCAGAGACGCCCGACAGCAGGCCGAGTTTTACCTTTCGTCGGCATCTTCACGAACGACCTGCGGGCCTCGGCGGATGAAGGGCGAAGGAACCGATGGAAGACGAGCGAAGCGAGTCTTCTGAGGTGACTGAGGGCTTCGTTAGAACCGGCATCAGCTAGCGTCTCGGTGGTTGTGGTCGAGAAGCAGGCTCCACCGGAAAACGTTGATTCGAACGAAACCCGAAATCCCGTTTTCCAGGCTGTATGGGTGCCTCTCGGTCACTGCGGACGACTCACGGTGCTCGTTGTCCGCGCTCGCTACTGTCCTGAAAAACCCGCCGAAATCCTCCGTAATCAGTCGTCCGAACTCGCGTCTTCGATGACGGGCCGGGTCGCGTCGCGGTCGGTCTCCTCGCCGTCGATGTCGTAGGGATATTCGCCGGTCACGCAGCCCAGACAGAGGTCGTCCTGTTCGGTGCTCAGAGACTCCGCGATTGCCTCCTTCGAGAGGTAGGCGAGGCTGTCGGCGTCGATGGCGTCCCGGATGTCCCCGACCGACTTGTCCGAGGCGATGAGCTCCTCGCGAGTCGCCATGTTGATGCCCATGTAACAGGGCGCGACGATGGGTGGAGCGCCGATTCGCATGTGGACTTCCTCGGCCCCACAGTCCTTGAGCAGTTGGACGAGTTGGGTCGACGTCGTCCCGCGGACGATGCTGTCGTCGATGAGCGTCACGGTTCGCCCTTCGACGGTGGATTTGATGGGGTTGAGTTTGAGACGAACTGCGCGCTCCCGCTCGTCCTGCGTCGGCATGATGAACGTCCGCCCGACGTAGCGGTTCTTCATCATCCCTTCCGCGAACTCCACGTCCGAGCTGTCCTCTTGGGCCGCTTCCGCGTACCCCGAGGCGAACGCGCGCCCCGAGTCCGGTACGGGCATCACCACGTCCGTTTCGATGCCGTTTTCCTCCCAGAGCTTTCGGCCGAGTTCGCGCCGCACCTCGTAGACGAGATTGTCGTCGATGACGCTGTCCGGGCGGGCGAAGTAGACGTGTTCGAAGAAGCAGTGGGCGGTTCGCTCGCGCTCCACGAGTTGGTAGGTGTCGAACCCCTCGCCGTCGGGTTGGAGGACGACCAGTTCGCCGGGGCGCACGTCGCGGACGAGTTCGCCGTCGATGGTGTCGATGGCCGCCGATTCGGAGGCGACGACGTATCCGTCCTCGACCTCGCCGATGACGAGGGGCCGGTTTCCTTCGGGGTCGCGCACGCCGAGAACGGTATCGTCGTGCATGATTGCGAGCGAGTACGAGCCGTGGATGCGGTTCATCGTCCGCTTGACGGCGCGGATGAGGTCTTCTTCGAGCAGGTTGCGCGCGAGGTCGTGGGCGATGACCTCGGTGTCGCCGTCGGAGGTGAAGGCGTGACCCTTTCCGGCGAGTTCGTCCCGAATCTCGTCGGAGTTGACGAGGTTCCCATTGTGCGAGAGCGCGAGCGACCCGCTCTTGAACGAGACGGTGAAGGGCTGGGCGCAACTCTTGTCCACGCTTCCGGCGGTCGGATACCGAACGTGACCGATTCCGGCGCTTCCGGCCAGGCCGTCGATATCGTCCTCGCCGAAGGCGTCGCCGACCAGTCCCATCTCGACGTGGCTGTGCTGTTGGAATCCGTCGTGCGTGACGATACCCGCGGACTCCTGCCCGCGATGTTGGAGGGCGTACAAAGAGTAGTAGAGGGGACGTGCGGCGTCTCGACCCGCCAGCGACGCGCCGACGACGCCACACTTTTCGGTTGGTTTTTCGAGGTTCCCGGCCCGGCCACCTGACATAGGCGTCCATAGCGCGGGCCGGTAGTAAAAACTCTCGTTATCGTGCCGAATTCAGTATCTCGAAAACACGAAATATGCACGATTATGCGTATCGTCGGGCGCGAGATACCGGCGGCTCGACGGTCGATGCCCGGAAAGAGTGAAAAGATCCGCGGCGGAAGTTAGTTGTCGCCCGCTTTGCTCTGCCACTCGTAGTCGCGTCGTTTGCTTGATTTGCCGAATCCGCACGACGAGCAAACCTTCTTCCGAATGTGGTAGGACTTCTCGCCGCAGCGACGGCACTTCACGTGTGTCGTCTTGTTCTTCTTGCCCTGGCTTGGGGTTCCTGCACCAGTCATGGAGTGATCGAAACGACGTTATCGCCGCGTATAATGGTTGTGTCTTCGTCCTCGATGACGAGGTTCATATGCTGGTCGTAGCCGGTAAGCGTGCCGGTGAACTCCTCGCCACCCTTCAACTGCACGGTCACCGCGGAGTTCAGCGACGCTTCGAGCACGTCGAGTGGTCGTCCGCTCATATCAACAAACCCAGTGTTTGCGTTGATAAACGTACCGGAACGCGAGTCAGAGCGATCGACTCCGAATCAGAGGTCGACCGCGAACTCGTCCCGGTTGCTCGACCGTGCCGCGAACTCGGCGAGGAGCTCCGTCGCGGCCTCCAGGTCGTCCGTGTCGATGACTTCGACCGGCGTGTGCATGTACCGGTTCGGCAGGCCGAGATTGAGCGACGGCGTGCCGCCTCGGGCTGTGAAGAAGGCATCCGCGTCGGTTCCGGTGCGGATTCCCGACGCCTGCAGCTGGACGGGGATGTCCGCCTCACGTGCGGCCTCGCGCACCACCGCGACGACTTCGGGGTGGTTCGCGCTTCCGCGTGCGACGACGGGGCCGCCGCCGAGGTCGACGTCGATGTCCTTGAACCGTTCCTCGTTCGTCAGGTCGGGACTGTCCATCGCGTGGGTCACGTCGATAGCGACGATGGCGTCGGGGGTGAGGTCGAAACCGACCATCTTGGCTCCTTGCAAGCCGACCTCCTCCTGTACCGTGCTCACGGCGTACACCGTCGCGTCCGCGTCGCGTTCCGCCGCGCGTCGGAGGGCCTCGGCCGCGACCCACGTCCCGACGCGGTTGTCGATGCCCGGCCCGGCCAACCTCGTCCCGTGGAGTTCTTCGACGGTGGGGGAGAAGACGATGGGGTCGCCCACGTCCACGAGTTCCTCGGCTTCGCGCTCGTTCGCCGCGCCGATGTCGACGTGCTGTTCGACGATATCTTCGAGTTCCTCGTCCTCCCGTTCGCGGAGGTGGATCGCCCGTTGGCCGATGACGCCGCGGACGACGCCATCATCGGTCTGGATTTCGACGTGCTGTCCCTTGGAGACGGTGCGATCCGAGCCGCCAATTCGGTCGATTCGGAGGAATCCGTCCTCGTCAATACCGGCGACGATGAACCCGATCTGGTCGGCGTGTCCCGCGAAGGCCAGTTCGGGGCCCTCGCCCTCGGCGACCGCAACGGCGTTGCCGTACTCGTCGGTTCGTACCTCGTCGGCGAACTCGGAGACGTACTCGACCCACGCGCGCTGGCCGGGTACTTCGAACCCCGAGGGACTCGGCGTCGTGAGTAACGTTTTCAGGAATTCGCGTCGTTTTTCGTTCATACGGGAAATCGGGAGGCGGCGTATCTTCAACCTCCCGGATACCACCACTTCGTGTAACTGATGTTTCATCTATCCCGAACCGATAAGGCAGAGATTACCGAAGGAGGAGTATGGGAGTTTTCGAACTTCACCTACACGAGCCGAACTTCACGCTGAACGTGGGCGGAGACGATTCGTCCGCGGAGTCGTCGCTCGACTGGGGGCGAACCGACGGAGACGAATCAGGGCCGGCGATCGCGGGGAAACTCGGCCCGTTACTCGTCGTGCTCGCCGTCGTCGTGTTGGCGATGCGCAGGAACAGACGCCGGGGGTAGGAGACAGAAGCATTTTGTCGGCTCGAACCCAACGGGGAATCGTGAATCTCTATCGTAGCGTCCGGGCCGTCACGAACGCGTCCGGAACCGGCCCCATCGACTGGGCCGCGGTCGCCGAAGCTGCGAAGGCGGCGACGGATACCGGCTCCATCGATCTCTCGTCCGCGGAGCAATCGGCGTACGCGAACGACGTGCGCGACGCCCGAAGCCGCGTTCGAGCGGTGTCAGGCGTCTCGTTCGACGTGCCGGACACCGTCGAGATCCAGAACCGCCACCACTGGATCGACGCGAACATCACGACGTTTCGGCGCGTGATGGAACCCATCGAGGAACACGGCCCGACGGTGCTCCCCGACGTCGCCCGCGTCCTCAACACGGGGACGATGTCGGTGATGCTCTCGCTCCTCGGCAACAACGTCCTCGGGCAGTACGATCCCCTCCTGCTCGCGGAGGGCGACGAACACGCCCTCTACTTCGTCCACCCGAACATCGAGCGCATCGCGGGGAAGCTGGACGTGGATTTCGACCGATTCCGCAGGTGGATCGCCTTCCATGAGGTGACCCACGCCGCGGAGTTCGGCGCGGCCCCGTGGCTCTCCGACCACCTCGAAGCGCAGATGGAGTCGGGCGTCGAAGCGCTGGCTCACGGCGAGGTCGACCGCGAGGCGTTCCGGACACTCGACGCCGCGATGACCTCCGTCGAGGGCTACGCCGAACTCCTCATGGACGAGGCGTTCGACGACGAGTACGAAGACCTCCGGCGGAAGATCGAGGCGCGGCGCAAGGGGATGAACCCCCTCTCGAAGCTCGTCCGACGACTACTCGGTCTCGGCTTGAAACGCAGACAGTACGAGCGCGGGAAGGCGTTCTTCGAGCACGTGGTCGAATCGAGGGACATCGAAACCGCGACGCGGGTGTGGGACGCGCCGGAAAACCTCCCGAGCGACGATGAACTCGACCACCCCGAGCGATGGCTGGCTCGAGTCGGCGCGTAGTTGCGGTTTCCCGATCTCACCCTTCAGGAATTAGTTTTCGAACATCGTCCCTCTCCGCCGTCGTTCCGCGTTCGACGCGCCACGACGAGCAGGCATTCGCCAGCGCGAGCACCGGTTCCCACTCCATTCCGACCGCGAGAGCGAACGTCATTCCGCCGGAGAACCTATCTCCGGCCCCGGTCGTTCGCTCGACAGTCGAAACGGGGAGATTTTCGACCGTCACGGTTCCGTCGCGGGTCGCGGCGACCGCCCGGCTTTTGCCGTGATAGACGACCGCCGAGACGTTCGCGTTCGCCCTCACCGCATCCAGTTTCCTCGCGTCCGACCTCCGAGACGCGCCGACCTGCTCGGCGAGTAGCTCTAACTCCGGACGATTCACGCTCACGACCACGTCGAATCTAGCGTCGAGGTCGGCGAGTGCGTCGAAACAGTCGGCCACGAAGTCGTCGGTAACGTCGGTCAAGTCGCCGGGGTCGAAGACGAACGCGCCGCCCGAACCGCCTCGGGACGCGAGGTATCGAAACATGTCCGTCAATGCCGGAAACGACGTGACGTTCCCGCAGCAGACACCGTCCGCATCGAAGACTCCCGTCAGATCACCGCCGGCCGCGACCCGTAGGTCGGCTATCGTCCACTCTCGAATCGCCTCGGGCTCGGTCACGAGCATGACGGCGTCGCCCTCTAACTCCACCACCGAAACCGAGGCCGGCTCCCCCATCGAGCGGTTGGCGTACGGGAGGTCGGCGAACGTCGGGTGGTCGAGGTGCCCGAACAGCGTGACGCGACCGCCGAGCGCGTGAGCCTGCGTCGCCATGTTCACCGCCTGTCCGCCCGCCTCGCGGTCTCGGGGTTCGAGGCGGAACGACTCCGCTCCGTCACTGAGTTCGCTTCCGAACCCCTCTCTGGAGCTAACGTACCCGTCGCCGTCGCGGACTCGGCAGTATATGTCCACGCTTCCGTCCGGAAACGCCACGATACTGGGGGCGGACGGCGTCCGTAGTTCGTCGCGGAGTTCGTCGTAAGACATGTGACGAGTTCGGACGCCCGCCTCAAAAGAGTACGGTGGACAGCGGTCGGTCATCGCGTTATCCAGTCGAGGTACCACACCAACAGCCCACCGACGACGAGTCCGCTCAGCACCGCGACCGCCATACCGACCGCACTCGCACCGGCGTGGAGCGCGATGAGTCCGCCCGAGGAGCCGACGAGCAGGACGATTGCGGCTTTCAGGCGGCTCATCGCGGCGGTTCGCTCTTCGCTGGATATCGGCCCGACCATCAGAGTTCCCGTGCGATGCTGACGTGCATGCCGGTGAAAACCCATTCGTCTTCGTCCCGTTCGAGGACGCCGCTCCACCGAGTGTCGAACGCTCGCCGCAGACCCGTCCGAGCGTCGACCCACGCGAGTCGAACGTCGTCAGAGAACCGGGCGAACTCGCTTTCTTCGACCACCCGGAAGCGCTCGCTCTCGACGTTCCAGTCGGCGGTGGCGTTCGTCTGTTCGCACAGTCCCGCCGCGATTTCGTCGTATCCCGTGAGGCGTTCGCTAATTCCGAACTTCACGACATCCTCCCGCGCGGCGAAGAACGGATGTAGAGGGTCACCTCGCCGGAGTGCCTCGTAGTAATCGTGTACCGTGTCTTCGGCCCCCATGCGAAGTGGGTGCGAACGGGAGGTGCTTAAACCCCGGCGGGACTGGGTGAAACGTCCGTTTGTGTCACCTGTTCACGAGGATGGTTCGTGAAGGCGGTCGTCAGTTTTTCGTCGGTGAAGCCGTACTACTGAAATCCGCGCCCGACTTCGTCCTCGTCGATGAGGTCGTCCAGCTCCGAACTCAGCAGTTTCTCCGCCTCCTCGAACGTCTCCGAGAGGTCGCCGACCGACTCCGGGCGGTCGTAGTTGTCGAAGTCCATCGGCCCGAAGGCCGGGCTTTCTATCGCCTCCATCACGTCGTCGAATAGGTCGGCGGCCGAGGTCGGCGCGTCCGCGTGAGCTTTGATGGTCTCTTCGAGTCGTTTCGCGCGCACCTCGGCCTCCTTCTCGTTCGGGCGTTCTCGCTCCGGGTGGCGAACCGCGAACCGACCGCCGCGGAACTCCTTTTCGGGGAGGTAGCTCCCTATCTCGTCGTCCAATTTCCGGGCGACCTGTGCGCCGACGCCTCGAACCTGAAACGGATTTTTCGCGTACGTCTTTAGGTGGTACAGACCTGCGCTCGGGTGGCCGAGGTAGAGGTCTTCGCCGACACCGCCCGCTCGCGCACCCCCGGCGGCCCGCCAGCCCTCGGGGTCGACGTCGCGGTCAATAACGTCTTGGAGAACGTCCTGCCAGTCTCGAACCCGCATGGGTACACCCTGTCACGCCGAGGAGATTAACGTGTCGCTTTTTCGGATTCGTGCGCCGGTTCCATCGGCGAGTTTCGAGTGGCCGAATGGTCAGTGATCGTGCGCTCGAAAAGTTGCGGACACCCTTCGGGAGGCGATTTCGGCATCGGTGTGACCGTGTTCCCGAACGCCCTCGTGGATTCATTCCTAGAAACGGAAACGTCGCGGTGTTATCTCCGAACGCCGCAACCGACAGAATTTTTCGCGCCGAAGCAGTACGAACTGCTTGTGAATCTACGGGGGATAGTCTCCGAACCGGGCGAAGTGCGAACCGTCACGACGCGGTACGGCGAACGCGAACTCGCCGAGGTGGTCGTCCAGCCGGACGACGACGCGCCGCAGACGGTGACGCTGTGGGGGAAGTGGACCGAGACCGCCGAGCAACTCCGCGAGGGGATGGAACTGCTGGTGACCGACGTCGAGGAGTCGGAGTACCGGGGCGAGACGCAGTACGCGACGGGCGAAGAATCTTACGTCGTGGTCGAACCCTCGTTCATCGTGGACGTAACCGACGTTCGCTCGTGGGTGCAGTGTCCCCGGATGTACTACCTGAACAAGCTCTCAGGAATCCCCCTGAACTACCCCGTGGTGAAAGGGACGGTCGTCCACGAGGTGTTCGGCGACCTGCTCCGCGGGCGCGACTTGGACGATTCTATCGACGAGCGCGTCGAGGAGGCGGGGTTGGAACTCGGCTTACTCGGCCGTGAGGCGGAGGAAGTCGCGGGCGAGGTTCGCCAGAACGCCTGCGCCATCGAAGGCTGGCTGGAACAGGGCGTCCTGACCGACACCGACGAGTGGCGGAGCGAGTACACCCTCATCAGCAAACGGTTCGGCATCAAAGGGCGGTGCGACGCGCTCCGCCGAGGTATGCCCGTCGAGTTGAAGACCGGGAAGAACACGAACCGCGAGCCGCGCTTTCAGGACAAGATTCAGGCGGCTTGCTACGCCTTACTCCTCCAAGAACGCGACGTTCCGGCGGACACCGGCACCCTGCTCTACACCAAAAACACCGCCTTAGACCGTACCGAGGAGTCGGGCGACCTCTCGCCCGCGAAGGAGTTCTCCATCGGAAAGGGTCTCCTTGAGTTCGTCGTCCGAACCCGCAACGCGATCGCCGCGATGGAGTTCGACATGGACGTTCCGACGGGCTACGAGGCGAACGCCAAGTGTCAGTACTGCTTCGAGAAGGACACCTGCATGGTCGTCTCGGGTCGGCTCGACCAGGAGTCGAAGGCCGGGCAAATCGGCACCCCGATCCCAGAGGACGAACGCGAGTATTTCGACCGGAAGTACCGCGAAATCGAAGAGGAGCGCCGAGCGACCCACGCGGAGTACGCCAAACTCTGGGAGCAGACCGCGGAGGAGCGCGCGAACGACGACCGCGCACTCGTCGACTTGGAGCCGGTCGGTCAGCACCAGCGCGACGGTGGGCGGTGGGAACTCACCGCCCGGAAAACGGACGACGCGGTCTCGAAAATTCGGGAGGGAGACGTGGTGCTCGCCAGCAACGGCCATCCCGTCAGAGGGCACGCGGAACTCGCCCGCGTCGAGAAACTGACCGACGAAATCGTCGTCACGACGGACGAATCGGTCGAACTCCGGCGGCTCGACGTGTACCCCTCTGAAATCTCGACGGATCGGATGCTCACGGCGCTCCACGACTGCCTGCTGAAAGGCGATGAGCGCAGGAAAGACGTGCTGTTCGGGCGGCGGGAACTCGAGTTCGCCGACGACCGAGAACCGTTCATCGCCAACAACGACTCGCAGAACGCGGCGGTGAACCTCGCCGTCAACGCCGAGGACTGCGCACTCATCCACGGCCCGCCCGGCACCGGGAAGACTTACACCATCGCGCGAACAGTCAGAGCGTTGGTCGAACGAGGCGACCGCGTCCTGCTCTCGGCGTTCACGAACCGCGCGGTGGACAACGCGCTGGAAGCGCTCAGGGAGCAAGGATTCGAGGACGTAGTGCGCGTCGGCACCGAAAGCGGCGTCCGCGAGGATATGCAAGACCTCAAACTGAAGCGCGGCGGCGACCCCAACGACCGCGCCGCGGAACTTCAGGGTGCCGGCGTCGTCGCCGCGACAACCGCGACCTGCGGCTCACGAGTCATGCGCGCACAGGAGTTCGACGTGGCGCTCGTGGACGAAGCCTCGCAGTTGACCGAACCCGCCAGCCTCGCCGCCGTCAACCTCGCCGACCGATTCGTCCTCGTCGGCGACCACCACCAACTTCCGCCCGTCGTTCGAGCCGAAAACGACCTCTCGGAGTCGCTGTTCGAGCGTCTCGTGGAGCGGTATCCCGACGCCTCCGTCATGCTCGAACGCCAGTACCGGATGGCACAGCGAATCCAGGCCTTCTCGTCACGAGAGTTCTACGGCGGCGCGCTTCGCCCCGCGAGCGGCAAAGTGGCCGTCCAACGAATCGCCGACCTGCCGAGCGTCAAGAGCGACGCGCTTCCGCCGGAACTGCGCGACAGCGTGACGTTCGTCGACCCTGACGGAAAGTCGGTCGGGAACACGAACTCCGTGGAGGCTGAGCACGTCGGCGATATCGTCGCCCGATTCGCGGCGGCGGGCGTCGCACACGAGGACATCGGCGTCATCGCACCCTTCCGGGCGCAGGTCGCGGAGATATCCCGCCGGGTTCCGGCGTCGGTGGCGGTCGACACGGTAGACCGATTTCAGGGGTCGAGCAAGGAGGTCATCGTCGTCTCGTTCGTCGCCACGGGTGATCTGGACAGCCCCATCTTCGACGACTACCGCCGGGTGAACGTCGCGCTGACCCGAGCCAAGAAGTCGCTCGTTCTCGTCGGCGACGAGAGCGCGCTTCGCTCCGAACCCCTCTACGACCGGATGCTTGACTGGGCGACCTGAACCCTTTCGTTCCCGCCGCCCCAAATCGGCCTATGGACTACTCGCTCCCGGACTGCGACGTGACCGTTCTCGAACCGCCCGGCGGAACCCCCGTGAATCCGCGTGATGCCGCCGAGCACGCGGTCGAGAACCCGCACGGTTCGCGTCTCGAAGAACTGGTGTCGCCGGACGAGACGGTCGCAATCGTCGTGACCGACGTGACGCGCGCGACGCCGGACGACGTGCTGTTGGACGTTCTTCTGGGCGAACTCGGGGACGCGGGCGTCGGGCGCGAGCAGGTCGTCGTCGTCCTCGGACTCGGCCTCCACCGACCGATGACCTACGCGGAGATTTCGGACGCGCTCGGCGAACACGCCGCCCTCGCGGAGAATCACGACGCGAACGCGGCGGTCGAAGTCGGACGCGTCACATCGCCGAGCGGGGACGAGGTTCTGATCGAACTGAATCCGACCGTCGCCGACGCCGACCGCGTGCTCTCGACCGGGATGGTCGAACCGCACCAGTACGCCGGCTTCTCGGGGGGAGCGAAGACGGTCGCAATCGGCGCGGGCGGCGAGTCGCTCATCCGACACACCCACGGCCCCGAGCTGCTCTCGCAGGCGGGCGTCAGACTGGGCCGAATCGATGACAACCCCTTCCGCGAACTGCTCGACCGCGCCGGAGACCGCATCGGCCTCGATTTCTGTCTGAACGTCACGCACGGCCCGCAGGGGATTCTGGGCGCCAGAGCAGGTCACCACCGAGACGTGGTCGCCGACCTCGCGGAAACTGCAAAGGAGGCGCTGTCCGTTCCGGTCGAGCGCGAGTACGACGCGGTGGTCGCCGGCGTTCCCGAAGCCAAAGCCGCGAACCTCTATCAGGCGACTCGCGCCGCGACCTACGTCGTCCTCGGCGACCGGAACCCACTTCGCTCCGACGGGCGCGTCGTCGTCCCCGCCGAACTGCCGGAGGGCGCAGGCGAGGGCAAGGGCGAGCGACGATTCTACGACCGGCTCGCCGGTGCGACCGACCCGACGAGCCTCTACGACGAGATGCGCACCGGTTACGAGCCGGGCGCACAGCGAGCCTTCGTCGTGGCGCGCGCGCTCCGCGACCACGACGTGTTCGTCGCCGGAAGCAAACGTCCGGAGGTGGTCGAGGACTGTCTCATGCACGCTCGCGGGTCGGTCGAGGACGCCGTCGAACCCGGAAGCAACGTGCTCGTCGTTCCGAACGCGCTGGATATGCTCCTCGTGTCGCCCTCTTAGCGCCTCGCAGCGCTCTCGTAACCGCCTCGTGTCGCTCGCACGACACGGTCGAAAACGGAGTATAGCGGAATTACCAGAGCATCTGCGGCCAGACGAACCGGAAGAGCAACCATATGAGACCCGTGAGCACGAGCGTCATCAGCAGGTTCAGGACGACGCCAGCGCGCATCATCTGGCTCTGCTTGAGGTAGCCGCTTCCGAAGACGATGGCGTTCGGCGGCGTTGCGACCGGGAGCGCGAACGCGAAACTCGCGGCGATGGCCCCCGAAACGGAGAGGAAGACGGCCGCGGCCACGTCGCTGAGGCCGAGCGTGGCCGCGAAGGCGCCCCCGATGCTGATGAGGATGGGGACGATGATGGTCGCGGTCGCGGTGTTCGAGGTCATCTCCGTCAGGAAGATGACGAGGAGAACGACCGCGCCGACCACCAGCACTATCGGCGAACCGGTGAGCGATTTGAAGACGGTGTCGGCGATCCACTTCGTCGCCCCCGTCGTGGCGAGGGCGTCGGCGAGCGCGATACCGCCGCCGAAGAGGAGGATGGTTCCCCAGTCGATGTCCACGAGGTCGTCCCACTCCATCGTATCCGCCAGCACGAGCGCCGGGATTGCCAGCAGTCCGACCACGACGTAGTAGAGCATCCCTTGGTGTCCCCGAACTCCGAACACGCTCGTCCCCTCGCCACCGTACAGCGTCACCGCCCACGCCGACGGTAGGTAGGGACTGACGAAATCCTCGAGACCCCCGACGACCCACAGCAGCGCCGTCGCCGTGAAGATGGCCGCGACGCGGTTGCCGCGGGAACTCAGTTCACCCTCCTCGGCGAGATACTGGCGCGCCTTCTCACGGGCGGCGCTCACGTCCGCGACCTGTGGAGGGTAGAGGACGTACGTGAGCAGGTACCAGACGATGGGAAGCGTGATGGCCACGATGGGAAGACCGATTAGCAACCACTGGGCGAAGCCGATCTCGTAGCCGAGCGTCTGGTTCAACTGCGCGGCGAGCACCGCGTTCGGCGGCGTGCCGATGAGCGTTCCGACGCCGCCGACGCTCGCCGCGTAGGCGGTGCCGAGGAGCATCGAAACTTGGAGATTCGTGAAATCGTCGTCTCCCACGCCCGCGACCGCGCCTGTGCCGCCGTCCGCGGCGATGTCGGAGTCCATATCGTTGGCGCTCGCCGCGGTTGATTTGACATTCTCGCGGCCGACTATCTGCGAGAGGACGCCGAGTGCGATGGGCGTCATCATCGCCGCTGTCGCCGTGTTCGATACCCACATAGAGAGGAACGCAGTGGCGAGCATGACGGCGAGAACGAGTCTGCGGGGGGACGACCCCATGACGGCCATCATCCACAGCGCGATGCGCCGGTCGATGTCGTACTTCTGGAGTGCATTCGCCAGCATGAACCCCGCGATGAACAGGAAGATGATGTGATCCGCGAACCCCACGAGTGCCTCGTCCAAGTCGGCGTACACGCCGAAGATGGTGAGCAGGATGGGTATCGACAGCGCCGTGACGGCCAACGGAAACGCCCCCGTCACCCAGAGAAACCCCGCGAAGAACATCGTCGCGAGGGCGTACTGCCCGCGAACCGAAAGCCCGGCGGGGTTCGGAGCGCCCGCGATGATGGCCGTACCGAGCAGTGCGAGAATGAACGCGACGATGCGCCCGCGTGCAGAGGATAGTCCTTGTATCATTGATACACGCCAACATAGCTTAATGTGATGGTTAATAACTTTCGATAACCGTGCGAGAAATTCCCACAATGGTAATATTTCTAGAAATTTTCGGTGATAGCGCGAATCTGTTCCGGAGTGAGCTCGGCGGAGTACAGGTCGAACAGATCGTTGCGCCGTGACAGCGAGAGAGCGCGGGTACCGCTTTCGAGCATCGAAACGTGGGCCTGCATTAGTTCGTTCAGTTCTCGTTCGATGGCACGCTGTTCGAATCCTGCGGCGACTCGGAGCAGTCGCCACGCCATCGGCGAAAGCTCCGTGATGTCGACGCCGTCCACATCAGTCATCGAGCGTAGCTATGTGAGGTTCTGCTCATAAACGTCAGGGAGTACAATGGTTCAGGCCTCGACGTCGATCCGTCGAGTAGCAGGTACTCCGCAAGATGCCACGTCCGTTCCCCATCGGGGATGTGCGACCCTTTCGGCAGAGAAGAGCATGACCTCGCGTTTCTCGGCTCATTTGGACGCGGAGATTCCCGAGCCCGAGGGGGCGTCGTAGTCGTCCTCGATCTCCTCCAATACGCGGTCGTGGAACTCCCGTAAGACCGCGCTCTCGTCTTCCGCGAGCACCACGTCGCTCGCCATGAGCGTGGCGAGGCCGAACGCTCGCGGTGTCGGAGACTGAACTCTGTGCTGGACGACTTCGATCTCCCCGGCCTGCACCGCCCCGAGAATCTCCTCGATCGCTTCGACCGCGAGTTTGTCTTCGACGATCTCGCGGTATGTCTCTTCGATGACGGCGAACTCCTCCAACTCGTCGGCGAACCCCAACAACATCTCGCTGGAGACCTGCTGTTCGCTGGCGGATTTTTCGTACCCCTTGTAGCGTTTGAGTATCATCAGCGAGCGCGTCGCGTTGATGCGGAAGTAGCGTTGGAGGAGGTCGGTACCCGAGAGCGCGGCGCGGAGGTCGTCGCGCACCTCGTCGGGGTCGATGTCGCGAAGAATACTCGCAACGTCCACCTTTCGGTTCAAGGGCATTGAGACGGTGAACCCGTTGTCCGCGACCGCGACCGAGACATTCGTGTTGGCCGCCTGCGCGCAACGGTAGGCGACGACGCGCGAGAGGCCGTCGTTGAACTTCCGGCCGTAGTTCGAGTGAACGTAGTAGTGGCGTTTGTACTCGTCCCTGTCCATCTCGATCTCGACCGCGAGGCGGTCGTTCGTGCTGATGCTCTCTTGGCCGGCGTAGCGAACCTGCTCGTCGAACATCCGGGTGATGGCTCGGACGCTGTTCTCGTCCAGCGGGAACTTCCGAAGCCACACCCGAACCGCGGGTTTGCCGCGGTCGGCGAGCCGTGAGAGCAGTTTCCCCTGAAAATCGGCTATCTCCCGTCCGAGGTCGTAGGAGAGTGGAAGACGTTCCGAGAACCACGAGGGAACCGTCGGGCGCGCGCTAGTGCGGTCGACGTACACCTTCGACCCGCGTCGATAGCGATACTCGAAATGCTGGCCGCCGAGAACGAACACGTCGCCTTTTTCGAGCGTGTCGAGGTAGTTCTCGTCCAAGTCCCCGACCCACTCGTTGTCCGCGCGGGTGAACACGTCGCAAGAGAACGAATCGGGTATCGTCCCGATGTTCGTCATGTAGATGACGCGGGCGAGGCGACCGCGCTTTCCGATCAGCGACTCGCCGACCGGGAAGTCCGGGTAGTGGTACTCGCCGTCCGGCGGGTCGTTCTCGTCGCGCCAGACCTTCGCGTAGACGTTCCTGTCCTCCAACCCCTCGTATCCCGCGGTGAGATAGCGCATGAGCGATTCCCACTCGATTTCGGAGTAGTTCCGGTAGGGGTAGGCGCACTCGAGCGTGGCTTTCACGTCCGTTTCCCGCCGAACTTCGTTTATCGCCATGCCGTAGACGTGTTGAGCCGCCACGTCCTGTGCGTTCTCGGGGACGAACACGCGGTCGACGAACCCCTCTTCCGCCTTCTTGAGCATGACCGCACACTCGACCAGTTCGTCCCTGTCGAGCGCGATGACCCGACCGGTGACGGTCTGGCCGATGCGGTGGCCCGCCCTGCCGACGCGCTGGAGCAGGGACGCGACGCTCTTCGGCGAGCCGACCTGCACCACCAGATCGACGTGGGGCATATCGATACCGAGTTCGAGGCTCGTCGAAGTGGTCACCACGTCCAAGTCGCCCGCTTTCAATCGCTCCTCGATCTCGTGGCGGGCGTCCTTCGAGAGGCTACCGTGGTGACAGCCCGAGTTCCCCTCGTCGTACTCCTCGAACCGCTCTCGGAGGTTCTGGAGGACGCGCTCCGCGCCTGAACGAGTGTTCGTAAAGACGAGCGTGTTCGTGTGCTTCTGCACGAGGTCGTGTAGTTGGCGGTAGAACCGGTCTTGTACGCGGTCGCGCGGCGCGTGGATGAGGTCGTCCGCCGGACAGCAGAGTTCGAGGTCGAACTCGCGGACGAACCGCGCGTCCACGATTTCGTGGTCTCGACTCTCGCCGCCGGACGATTCCCGCCCGACCAGGAACTCCGCGATGTCTGAAAGCGGTTCGACGGTCGCGGAACAGCCGATCCTTGTCGGCGACTGCGCGATGTTTTCGAGGCGTTCGAGGCTGACCGAGAGATGCGTGCCGCGCTTTCCGTCCGCGAGGCTGTGAATCTCGTCCACGACGACGTACTCGACGGTTCGAAGCTTCTCGCGGAACTTGGGTGAGTTGAGCAAGATAGCGAGCGTCTCGGGCGTGGTGTTGAGGATGTGCGGCGCCTCCTTCAGCATCCGCTGTCGGGCGGCGCTGTCGGTGTCCCCGTGTCGGATGGCGTGACGCACCTCGGTTTTCGTTTCCTCCGAATCGTCGGACTCCGACGCCTTGCGCTCCATCCGGTCGCGGATACCCGACAGCGGGACTTCGAGGTTCCTGTGGATGTCGTTGGCGAGTGATTTCAGGGGCGAGACGTAAAGGCAATAAACCGAGTTCTCCAGCCCCGTCTCGCGCTCCCTGCGGAACAGTTCGTTCAGAATCGCGGTGAAGGAGGCCAAGGTCTTGCCGCTGCCCGTCGGCGCGGCGATGAGGGCGTTCTCGCGCGCGTGGATAAGCGGAATCGCTTCACGCTGCGGTGGGGTGAAAAATCCCCCGTTCTGCGGGACGTACTCCCCGAACTGTTCGACCCACCACTCACTCACTGCCGGTTCGAGGAGGGCCAGCGTCTCCTCGTCGGCGAGTTCGACCGCTTCCGGGTCGAACTTGAATCCCTCGCGGGCCAGCAGCGTTCTCCCATCCATTTGTTTCGGATTGGAATCGGGCGGCAAAGAGGGTTGTGCCAGCGGAGTGAAAGTGAAACCGTCGAGCGTCGGGCGATGCGATGACCATCGGGTGGCGCGGAGTGGTTCCGTCTTCGGTTATAAACCTTCGGCTGCGCTCAGCGTGTCCGGGGGAAGGTAACTCTCCGCACCGACCAAACTTTTCCCTCTCCCCGACGCGCATTCGAGTATGCGAGTCACGTTCCTCGGTACGGGAAGCGCGATGCCGACCGGCGAGCGGTTCCAGACCGGAATCGTCGTCGAAGACGACGGGCGTCGTCTCCTCGTGGACTGCGGTAGCGGCGTCCTCCACCGCCTCCAGCAATCCGGAGTGGGCTACGAGAACGTCTTGACCGTCCTGTTGACCCACCGCCACCTCGACCACGTCGCCGACCTCCTACCGCTCCTCAAAGCTCGCTGGCTCGCCGGAGAAGAACACCTCGAAGTCGTCGGGCCGAGCGGGACGAAAGCGTTCCTCGACGGCCTGCTGTCCGTCCACGACTACCTCGACGGACGAATCGACCTCCGGGTGCGCGAAGTCGGTGCTCGGGAGTTCTCCGTCGCGGGATTCGACGTGGAGGGGTTCGAGACGCGCCACTCGATGCCCTGTCTCGCCTACCGATTCGGCGACGAGTTCACCTTCAGCGGCGACAGCGAGGCGTTTTCGGGGCTGGCGAACTTCGCGGATGGCTGTGCGGTTTTCGCCCACGACTGTTCGTTCCCCGACGAAGTTGACGTGTCGAACCACCCGACGCCCGGTCAACTCGGCGAGGCGCTTTCGGGTGCGGACATCGGTCGCGTGTACCTCACGCATCTCTATCCGCACACCGACGGGAACCACGAGGCGATGCTGAACTCGGTCGGCCAGCACTACGACGGCGACGTGCGCTTCGCGGAAGATTTACTGTCGGTGGAACTCTAAGCGTCGGCCGCGGTTTGCTGACGTTCGCCGCCGGACTTCGCGGAGACAGAGCCCTCGGGCAGCGAAAAACTGGCGACGCCGAGCGGCAACTCTCGGTCGCGAACGGTGACGATTCGACGCAGGCGGAGTTCGCCGTCCACCTGAAGTTCCTCGCCGTCGAGACGGCGTTCAAGTCGGAGCGCTCCCTCGCCGTCGCCCGCTATCTTCGACGGTTCGACGTTCTTCGGCGGTGAGGTGAAGTCGTCCGTCCAGACGAGATTGCAGAACGTTCCGCCGTCCCGTTCGTCCCCAAGCCGAACGTTGCCGCCGACGATGTAGGCGTCGAATGTGCTGTCGTTGTTGAATTCGATCTCGATGCTGACGGAGCGTCCCGACCGCTCGGCGCGCATCTCGGTCACCGACACGTCCTCGACCAGCGGGCCGAATATCCGGTGTTCGTAGCGATTTGAGAGTTTCAGTCCGACGACGGGAACGAGTCTGACGAGATAGTAGATCGCCACGATGGCTAACTTCCCAGCCAGATACAGAAACATCGTGTCGGGAATGTGTTCGCTTCGAGGTTAAGCGTTCTTGCCGGCGGAAAAAACACGTCCACGATGGAGTGGTGTGAGATTACTCCAGCCGGTAGCGAAGCAGGGCGGCGATGCCGCCGAGGTTCGACAGCTGCTGGCCGGGGGCGAACTCGTGGGAGAAGACGGTCACGTCGCCGCCTTTCCGTTCCACGTCGGTGATGACCTCGTTCACGTCGATGGACCACTCGCCGCCGGACTCGTCCTCGCCGGTCGCGCCCCGCTCCTTTCGAAGTCGCTCGTCCAGTACGAGGAGATGTTCGACCGCCCCGAAGTCGGCGGCGCGCGCCACTTCCTCGATTCCGTAGGCGGCTTTCGCACCTTCCGCGATTCGCTTCGTGAGTTCGTCGATGAGTTCCGCCTCCTCGCCGATTCGCGTCTCCTCTTGCACGTCCGCCACGGCACCGCGTTTCAGCACCTCGTGGACGCCTCTGTCGCCGACGGCACTCACGTCCACCTGCGTGATGAGTTCGGTCAGATCGGGGTACTCCTCGGCGATGTGGTCGTAGGCGTCCTGTTTCGTGAACCCCGGCCCGGCGAGGATGATGGCGTCCACGTCGAGGTGACTGAGCGCCGACCCGAGTTGGTCGAACAGTTCGGTTCGACCGCTCGCGTACTCGCCTTTCCCCGTCGTTCCCGTGAACGAGGTGTACTCGTCGGCCCCGTACTGCGCGACGGTGTGGATGTGCGCTTCACCCTCTTCGACGGTGGCGATGGCGACGTCGGGGTTCTCGGTCGCTTCGACGGCGTCGTCCAGTCGATCCAACTGGTCGCGTTTCCACTGTTTTTCGATGGATATCTTCTCCCGCTCTTCGACGTTGAGCGTGTGGTGGAGACCCAACTGGTCTTCGCGTGAGCAGTCGGCGATGACGCCGCCGACTCGAACCCGGTTGGCGAATCGGTGGAACTCCACGTCCTCCACGTCGAGCGTGATGTGCATGTGCTCTCGCTGGCCGCCCGTGTCGCGCATCTGGTCGTCGGCGCGCTGGATTCGCCGAGTCGTATCGCCCGAGACTTTGTCGCCCGGTTCGAGTAGATAGGTGAGATGCCAGAGGTCGTCCAGACTCTCGGGAACGAGCGTGATTCGCTCTCGATTCCCGTCGAGGGACGTTCGGTCGTGAATCTGCATGGCCGGAGATGCGTTTCCCGGCGGTAAGTGCCCTACTATTCGGAATCCGCGCTACCCTCGTTCAATGTGTCAGATGGTATTAAATAGTCTGGACATAACAGTTCGTTTGTCATGTTAGAAGACGCGCTCGCATACCCGACGAAAGGCGATAGCGGAATCGCACGAATCCTCATCGGAGGGGCGCTCGTGTTTTTCTCCATTTTCATCATCCCCGCGTTCTTCGTCGGAGGCTACATGGTTCGAACACTGGCGGCTACCTCGCACGGAGACGACGGACCGCCCGAGTTCGAGGATTGGAGCGGCCTGTTCAAGGACGGTTTAAAGGGTGCAGTGGTGGGTATCGCGTATAGTCTCGTTCCCATCATCGTCATGGTCGTGATGTTCGGCGTGATCATCGGTGGCAGGAGCGGTTCGGGCAGTTCGGCGGGAATCCTCGGTGGCATCGGTATCATCGGCCTTCTCGTTTCGCTCGTCCTCGCGCTCCTCGTCTAGTACCTCCTTCCGGCGGCGCTGACGAACCTCGGCCGAACCGGAAGCATCGGTTCCGCGTTCGACTTAGATGCGCTCCGTCCCGTATTAACGAGCAAGGAGTACATCGTCGCCGTCGGCTTGACGTTCCTCGTCGCGGTCGCGGGGGGGATTGTGTTCAGTATCTTCGCCGTGGTCACGTTCGGTCTCGGCTATCTCGCGGCTCCGTTCTTCTACTTCTGGCTCTATCTCGCCGGAAGCTACATGTTCGGCACGGCGTTCGGTGCCGCGACCAGCCAACGGGGCCAGTCGCCGAGGGCCGACGCCACGCCGACGGACTGAAAACGAAGGTAGTTCACACTGTTTCTGCGCCAGCTTACCGCTCGTACTCGAAGAAAAGTTCAGACCGCGGGTCGGCCGTCTTCCACTTCCGGCCTGTCGCGCAGTCGGTGTTCGTCCGCTTCCGCGTACGACCGAGCGTAGATGTACGCCGCGGTCACCTGCGCGTAGAAGCCGACGAAGACCGCCACCAGCCATCCGAGGAGCGGAATCGCGGCGAGCACGCTCGCAATCACCCCGGCGACGACGATGACACTGAGCGCGAGGAGCCAGCCGGTGGCGTACTCCCGGTCGCGGAGGATGGGGGACAGCGAGTCGTAGTCGAACGCCGCGCCCATCGCGTTCTTCTCGGCGAACCGGACGAGCGCGGCCGGAATGACGTACCAGATGGCGAGACCGGCCACGAGCGTCAGCAAACCGCCGATGACGGCGACGATGCCGCCCACGGCGGGCGATTCGTTGGCGAGCGCCACTCCGCCGCCGACGAACACCGCACCGATTATCGCCGGAACGAGAACGTAGACGAAGGCGATGGCGAACGCCTTCAGCCCGTCTACGGCCAGTTTCGTCCAGTTCTCGAACGTCGGGGCTTCCGTGTCGCCCGCCGACACGCGGCGAAGGACGCGAATCACGTAGCCTTGAACGACCAGCGCCGGGACGATGAGGAATCCGAGGATTCCGAGTAGTCCGCCGACGAGAATCGTTCTCGCGGCGTCGTCACTGTTTTTCAGGTAGTTGATGCTATCGTTGAACATGATATCCACCGAGTTCGGGCCTGCACCAGAGCAGAACACCCGACTCAGAAGTATAAACGTCGTCTGAGAGCTTAACCGTTCTTATCGAAAACTGTACATATCAGACTTGTTGCCGGTCGAATCAGTCGGCTATCCGACTCCCTCCGGCGGGGAGGAACTCCTGAATCAGGTCGGGACTCGCCACCTTCCGGACGAACGACGTATCTTCGAACCGATCACGAAATTCGCGGTAGAGGCGCTTCGCGGCGTCGTTCTGGGCGTACTGTCCGGGTTCGACCTCGATGCTCGTCTCCGCCTGCGACTCGATGGCGGACGGCGGCCCGCCGACGACTCGGGTGTTCGGCTCGACGGTGATTCCGATGGCGACGCCGACCGGCACGTCCCGGAAGTAGGTTCGGTCGCCGCGGATGGCGAAGCCGCCCTTCTCCAAGTACTCGCCGCTCTCCGGCGTCTTCGACACCTGTTCGGGGTTGACCGCGTAGGCGTCTCCCGAGAACCGACCGTCCTTCCACACCGACGAGTAGGAGACGGCGAACTGGGCCGCCTCTCGCTTGCTTTGCTCCGGCACGTCCACGTCCTTCGACGGTTCGCTCGGGTCGGACGTTTTCAGGACGGTTATCGGCCCGCCGTGCGCCTGCGAGTGGAAGAATAGGTCGTTCCTATCCATGTACTTTTTGACGAGTTCCTCGTTCTGGTCGGCGTTTCGCCCGCCGAGGACGAGAAAGCCGTCCGACGTTCGGAACCAGCGGAACCGCTCGTACCACTGCTCTTGCTGTCGCACCGGGATAGACGCCCGCGCCAGCCAGTCGATGTCCGTCGGTTCCTCCTCGTCCGCTTCCGACGCAGGGTCGGCCTCCCACTCCTCCCGTCGTTTCCGAACCGCCTCCAGTTCCTCGCGGGTGTCCTCAATGGCGGCCTGCGCGCCCTCCTTCTTCTCCTCGATTCGCTTCGCTTCCGTGTAGATTCGATCCGCGTTCTTCTCGACGCCATCCTCCGGTTCGAGCGTGATTTCAGTGTCATCGATTTCGACGGTGACGGTGCCCTCGCGCTCGTCGATTCCCTGCACGGCTTCCGCCTCGGGGATGCCCTGCTCCGCACCTTCTTCGAAGCGGGCTTCTATCTCCTCCCACGGCGTGTCCTCGGCGCGGGCGTTCCGAACGGTCGAGAGGATCTCGTCCACGAAGCCGTAGTTCCCGTAGAGTAGTTCGGCCTTCTCGCGCTCGACCTGCGCCTGCCGTTCGAACCCCTCTATCGCGCCCTCCTGCTGTTCGATGATGCGTTTTTGCTTCTCTACCTGCGCTTGGAAGTCCGGTTTCTGGGGCTCCTGTGCTCCCTGCGACCCCTCGTCCTCGGTCAGGTCGAGGTTAGTGAAGTAGTCGTCCAGCGCGGTGTTGAACGTCTCGAACGCCTCCGAATCACGGCCCTCGTACTCTTCGAGCGGGAAGGGCGTCACGTCGACTCTGGTGTCGTCTTCGTAGTAGACCCGCGGGTCGAATCGGCCCGTCTCTAGCGGTTCTTTCAGGCGTTCGATGGCGTCGTACAGTCGTTCGTACTCTTCCTCCTCGGCGTCGGCGATGTCCTTCGCCTTCTCGACGCCGGCGCGAGTGCAGACCTCCTCGGCGTACAGGCCGCCGAAGTTGAGTTGCGTCGCCAGCGTCCGGACGAGGTCGGTGTCCGAGTCGTCCATTCGAACCGCAAACTCCTCGTAACCGATTTCGAGAGGGTTCACGCGCGAGTTGGGGAACTCGTACTGCGAACCGGGCGCGACGGTTCTGGATTTCAGTCGCACCGTGTCGAGGGAGTCCACGACCTCGCGGTTCTCGTCCAGTACGGCGACGTTCCCCTGTCCGAACAGTTCCGCGACGATGGTCGTATCCCCGTCCCCGCGCTTGAAGTGGAACTGGAGAATACGGTCGAACTCGTACTGCTCGACGCCCGCGAAGTTCGCCCCATTCAGGCGGTTGCGGAGCATCATGGCAAAGTTCGGCGGCCTGCCCGGCGCGGCCGGAACGTGCTCCGGTGCGGAGATGTGGACGCGTTTTATCTCCCCCACTTCCACGAGCAGTTCGAGGCGGCCGCGGTCGAAATCGCGCATCTTGAGCCGCAAGAGGTCGTCGCCGTAGAGGTATGCTTTGTCGACCTTCGCGCCCTCGTAGGCGCCGAGTTCGCGGACGACGGCGGCGAGGTCGATGCTCGAAAGCTCTCGCTTTCTGTCCATAATCGAAATTTCTCGGGCGGTGGGAAAGGCGTGTCGTTCGGCGTTCACTCGCGAGACGATTCGCCGGACACCTGCACCGACGAGATAGGCGGGAACCCCGAAGACGAGCGCGACCGATTATTCTTCGTCCTCGAAATCCAGCGCCACGCTGTTGATACAGTATCGCTTCCCGGTTGGTTCCGGCCCGTCCTCGAAGACGTGGCCCAAATGCCCGCCGCAGTTCGCGCAGACGACCTCGGTTCGCACCATGCCGTGGCTGGTGTCCTCTCGTGTCTCGACGTTCCCTTCCGGCACGTCGTAGAAACTCGGCCAGCCGCAGTGCGAGTCGTACTTCGTGTCGGAGTCGAACAGTTCCACCCCGCAGCCGGCGCAGACGTAGGTTCCGTCGTCTTTTCTGTCCAGATGCTCGCCAGTGCCCGGGCGCTCGGTTCCCCGCTCGCGGAGGACGCGATACTCCTCGTCGCTCAGGCGCTCGCGCCACTCGTCGTCGCTCTCCGGGAGGTCGGTGTTAGCCTGTTCGTTCATACTGGTGCCTAGCGTCCGAGGAAGGATAAACTGCCTGCAAGGTGGGCCAGCAAGTTCATAGCGCGAGCGCCGGATTTTCAGAACGAGATATGAGTTCGACGACCGAGTCGAGCGTCATCGGACGCCTCGAAGGACGAGAGTGCCAGTGGTGCCGCGACGGACGGTTAGAACGCGGCACGTACAAAGGAAACGAGGCGGTCGTCTGCGATAGCTGCGAGACGCCCGCCGCACAGCTGTGGTAATCTGGTTTACATCGGCACCATTTTTCAGATACCCGAGAGCTCACGCCGACAGCACGGCGATTCTCGGTCGCGTCCGAGGCGACCGTTAGGTGGCCGTCAGACGACCCGATTCTCCAGTTCGGCTTCCCCGCCGGATTCCGAGATACGCCGAACGTTTTCGGCCACGATGTCGGCCAGCCGAGCGTAGTACTCGGGCGTGTGGCCCGCATTATGGGGCGTGACGAGCACGTTCTCGAAATTCCAGAGCGGGTGGTCTTCCGGCAGGGGTTCCGGGTCGGTCACGTCCAGCGCTGCGCCGCGAATCCCGTTCCCGCGAAGGGCAGATACGAGAGCGTCGGTCTCGACCACCCTCCCCCGGGCGACGTTCACTAGCACGGCGTCCGGCGGGAGAGTGTCGAACGCCGCGGCATCGAGCAACCCCCGCGTCTCGTCGGTCAGCGGGCAGGTCAACGCGAGGTAATCCGTACGGGCGAGTGCGTCGTGCAGGTCGTCGAAGCCGAACACCTCATCGGTCGGGCCGCCCTTCTGGGGTGAGTGGCGCACGCCGATGGTCTCGACGCCGAACCCTCGCAAGCGCTCGACGACCGCCCGCCCGATCGCACCCATTCCGACCACGGTCACCGTGCTTCCCTGCAACTCTTCCGCCTGGAAGTGCCGCCACTCCCGGCGCGACTGCTGGCGTCGCGCGCGGAGGAATCCTCGGGTGAACGTCAGGATGGCACCGATGACGTACTCGCCGACGTTCGCCCCGTGAACGCCCGAGGCGTTCGTCACCGCCACGCCCCGCGATTCGAGGGCGTCGAGCGGGAGATGGCCGGTTCCGGCGTACGCGCAGGCGAACAGCCGGAGGTTCTCGGCGTGATCGAGTAGCGCCTCGTCGATGGACATGCCGGTCACGATGTCCGCGTCGGCGATTCGCTCGCGTTCTTCCTCGGGCGTTCGGGCGAGGCGAACCTCATGATCCGGCAGACGTTCGCGGAGTTCGGCGACGTACTCGGCGATGGGCATCCCGTGGGTTTCGCGGCGCAGGACGAGAACCGTCGGCGAGTCGGTCGTCGGTGCGTCCTCCGCGGTGGACTGTTCGGCCATAGATGCCAGTTTCTCGCCGGAGCAAATAGAGGAGGCGGTGTCGCTTCGGAGGGGCCACCGCCGGTTTCCGTGACGTTCCCTCGGCGTTCGACTCGCCGAGTCGGTCGCCGGGTTAGTCGTCCCGTCCGCGAATCTCGTTCAGTACCGATATCGTCCCCTCGGAGTACGAGCCCTCCACGACCGTCTCGGCGGCCTGTCTCGCCTTCTCGTCGGCGTTCGCTAGCGCGTAGCTCTCGCCGACGACGCCGAAGGTCGAAACGTCGTTCTCCGAATCCCCGATGGCGACGAACTCCTCGGGGTCGCGTCCCAGCAGTTTCGCGACCGACTTCACCCCCTGCCCCTTGCTCATCCCGGAGGATTTAACGTGGTAGGCGTAGCCCGTGTCCACGACCTGCTGGCCGTGCTCGCTGGCGAGTTCTTCCAGCGGGCCGAGTGGCTGGTCGCGCTGGACGGCGATCTCCGTCTCGCGCCAGCGATTGATAAGGTCGGTTTTCCCCCACCCCAACTCGTAGCCCGCCGCCTCGTACTCCTCGGCGACGCGCCGGGCGGCCTCGCCGTCCCCGTTTTTCGTCACCTCGTCGTCCACGAGGACGACGCCGCCGTTCTCGGCGATGACGCACTGCGGAATCTGGAGGAAGTGACAGAGCGAGACCGGGTAGGGGAACGCCTTCCCGGTGGCGACCACGACCGGCGCGTCCCAGTCGGGAAGCAGGTCGAAGAATCGCGGATCGATGGAGACGTCGGGGCGAGTCATCGTGCCGTCGATGTCCAAGACGAGCGGCGGAACCATGCTCGAGCTTCGGGTGTCCGGCACTTAGTCTCGGTGTTCCGCCTCGATTTCGTCGAACAGTTCGCGGACGCGCACCGCGATTTCGTCCCGAATTTTGCGCACTTCCTCCGGCGTTTTTCCCTCGGGGTCGTCCAGTCCCCAGTCGCGGTTCTCGCCCGACCACGTCGCCGGGCACACGTCCGTCGCCGAACAGCCCATCGTGACGACGTACCCGCAGTCCCGTAGCTCCTCGAACGTGACCTCCCGCGGCGTGCGCCTGGCGAGGTCGAAGTTTGGTTCCGCCATCGCCTCCACTACCTCCTCGTGAATGCGGTCGGCCGGGTCGGTTCCGCCGGTGACGATTTCCACGTCTAAATCGCGGGCGTCGCGCTCCCGCTCCGCGAACGCGGTCGCCATCTGACTTCGCCCGGCGTTCTGAACGCAGACGAAGGCGATACGGGAGACGGGGCGAGGGGTGTCGCTCATCGAGCGACGATTCTCGCCGAGTCCGATGTAAATTTCGAAAATTCGAAACGCGAACCGAGGCGTTCGTTACATCCCAAGCGTCGTTACCCAGGCGCTCTGGGGGAAGACGTTGAAGATGGCGAGCACCGCGACGAGGAAGGTGCCGAAGACGATGGCCGCGGCCGGCGGATCCATGTGCGTGTCGGCGTGCGCGTAGAAGACTCGCTGGAACGCCTCGCCGAACAGGGCGCAGACGAGGCCGAACAGCGCGCCGACCGCGAGGGCGGGGAGAATCGGGACTTCGGCCTGAATCGCGGCGGGCGAAGCCTGCAGAATATTCATCCCCGCGGGTGCGAGCGCGAGCGCGGCGGTGCTCGCGGGCAGGGTGATGTGGTGCGTGACGGGAATCTTCTCGACGCCGCAGTTAAGGAAAACGAGGCTCGCGGCGCTGATACCGAACGCGAGGAACGGACTGCCCGTGACGTACGCCGTGTACGCCCCGAGGATGCCGACGACGATGCCGAGGGTCGCCACGTTCGCCCACTCGTACTGGTGGGGAAGCCACGGTTCGACGACGAACCGTCCCTCCGCGGTCGCACCGCCGTCCGCTACCGGTTCGTCGGGCGCCGCCTCGCCACCCTCCGTGGCGGCCTCGCCGATGACGCGGCGCTCGCCGTCCTCGAACGGCTTCATGTTGAGGATGCCGCCGCTAGTGTCGCCGATGAGGTCGTAGCCGAAGACGAGCCTGTGCGCGACGGCTGATAGCACGACGCCCATGGCGATGGGGTCGTAGGGCATAGCAAAGATGGCCGATAGCTCGGTGAACCAGTAGCCGAGGACGCCGAACACGCCGCCCACCGCGAGCACGTCCGGTTTCGTCCCCAAGGCGAAGGCGATGTCCTTCGCGTTGTGGTAGTCGAATCCGGACTCCATGTAGCCCCGCTTCGCGGCGTAGGCGGCCGCCGCCGCACCGCCGGCGAAGCTTATTGCAGGCGAGAACACCGGGCCGAAGGCGATGGAGCCGGTGATTCCGACCGCACTCAATTCGGCGACGTTTCCGACTCCGGCGTCGGCGATGTACCGACCCGTGACGTTCGCCGCCTCGCCGGCGATGACCATGAAGCCGGTGAAGATGAACGCCGGGAGCGCACCAACCGCCGCGCCGAACGCCCCGCCGGCGAAGGCGGCGATGAGCAGTTCGACGGCCCAGAGCGAGGAGAAGTCCGCCATCTCAGTCACTCCCTTCTCGCGCCCAGTCGAGGGAGCGCTCGACCGCCTCCTGCCAGCGACCGTACTTCTCGTCGAGTTGGCCGTCGCCCGCCGTCTCGAACTCGCGGTCTACCTGCCAGTTTTTCCGCAGTTCGTCCACGGTCTCCCAGTAACCGACTGCGAGACCAGCTGCATACGCAGACCCGAGCGCGGTCGTCTCATCCACGACGGGACGAACGATATCGGTGCCCAGGATGTCGGCCTGTAGCTGGCAGAGGAAGTTATTCTTCACCGCCCCGCCGTCCACGCGGAGCGATTCGACCTTGATGCCGCTGTCGGCCTCCATCGCTTCGGCCACGTCGCGGGTCTGGTAGGCGATGCTTTCGAGCGTCGCCCGAACCACGTGTTCCTTTCGCGTCCCGCGAGTCATCCCGACGACGGTGCCGCGAGCGCGCTGGTTCCAGTGGGGCGCGCCCAGTCCGGTGAACGCGGGCACGACGTAGACGCCGTCCGTCGAATCGACGCTTCGTGCGAGGGTCTCGGTCTCCGCCGCGTCGTCGATGAGATCCATGTCCGAGAGCCACTCGATGGCGGCACCCGTGACGAATATCGCGCCTTCGAGGGCGTACTGGACGGGTTCGCCCGACCGCTGGAAGCCGACCGTCGTCAGGAGACCATGCTCGCTCTCGACCGCCTCGTTACCCGTGTTGAGCAGGAAGAAACTCCCCGTGCCGTAGGTGTTCTTCGCGTCGCCCGCGTCGAAGCAGGTCTGCCCGAACAGGGCTGCCTGCTGGTCGCCGAGTGCGCCCGCCACGGGCACTTCCGCGCCGAGGAAGCCCTCCGAGTCCGTCGCGCCGTAAGTGTCGTCGTCGCTCGACGGGCGGACTTCAGGGAGCATCGCACGCGGGACGTCGAACTCTGCGCAGAGGTCGTCGTCCCAGTCCATCTCGTGGATGTCGAACAGCATCGTCCGGGAAGCGTTCGTCACGTCCGTGATGTGCTCGCCCGTCAGATTGTAGACGAGCCACGAATCGACCGTGCCGAAGAGAATTTCGCCGTCTTCGGCTCGGTCGCGCAGATCGGCGGGACGCGCGCGCTGGGTCTTGATAGGGTCGGCGTTGTCGAGCAGCCACTCGGCTTTCGTCGCCGAGAAGTACGCGTCCGGTTCGAGGCCCGTCTTCGCGCGAACCTCGTCCGTCTTGCCGTCTTCCTCCAGTTGCTCGACGCGGTCGGTCGTCCGCCGGTCTTGCCAGACGATGGCGTTGTGGACCGGCTTGCCGGTGTCCGCGTCCCAGAGCAGCGTCGTTTCGCGCTGGTTGGTGACGCCGAGCGCCTCCAGTTGCTCGGCGTCGATACCAGCCTCGGCGAGCGCGGACTGGATGACCGACTTCGTGTTCTCCCAGATTTCGAGCGGGTCGTGTTCCACCCACCCCGGTTCCGGGTAGATCTGTTCGTGCTTCTCGTAGGCGTTCGCCACGACCGTCCCTGCGTGGTCGAACACCATGAATCGGGTGCCAGTCGTGCCTTGGTCGATGGAACCGACGTAGGTTTCGTCCGAAGCCATGCCCCCTATTGCGCGGGGGTTCCAAATAAACTATGGTTAAAATACCATAACACCAAACAGATGCAAGAATCGTCCGTCTCGGAAGCGCGGTTGAGATTGCGCGCTCGAGTGCCAATTTTTCGCGTGGCGTGAGCTAGCGCAAAGTGCATCGCCTCGCCCGGAATTACTGAAGATTTCGTCCCCGAAAGCGCCGGTTCACCAAGCGTACTCCTCGCGCGGGTCGCGGTCGTCGCGCTCGGAGTCGTAGGCGTGCTTCCCGTCCACGAAGACGTGTCGGGCGTCAGAGGTGATGTCGAACGGCTCGCCGTCCCAGACCACGATGTCGGCGTCCGTCCCCTCCGCTAACGTCCCGACGCGGTCTTCGATACCGAGAATCTCGGCGGGGTTGCGCGTGACGGTTCGAAGCGCAACGTCTTCGGGAAGCCCCTCTCGAATCGCCAGTCCGACGCACACGTCGAGATGCTCCTGCGGGAGTACGGGGGCGTCGGTCTGGATGGCGACCTTCACGCCCGCCTCGTGGAGGATGCCCGCGGTCTCGAAGGTGATGTTCGAGAGTTCGTACTTCGCGCCGGAGTACAGCGACGGACCGACGATGGCGGGCACGTCGCGTTTCACGAACTCGTCAGCGAGGACGTGGCCCTCCGTCGCGTGCTCGATGGAGAGGTCTTCGATGCCGAACTCGTCCGCGATGCGGAACACAGTGGCGATGTCGTCCGCGCGGTGGGCGTGAACGCGGAGCGGTAAGTCGCCCTCCACGACGCGCGAGAGGTTCTCCATCCCCAAGTCGCGGTCGAACGGTTCCCCGTCCTCGCGAGCTTTCGCGCGTCGGACGGCGTAATCTTCGGCCTCCATGAGCGCCTGCCGAATTTTTGCCGCGATTCCGGGTCGCGTCGTGGGTTCGCGTCCGTTCTGGTCGCCGTGGACGCGCTTCGGGTTCTCGCCCATCGCAGCCTTCATCCCGTCTTCTTGGATCATCATCTCGTCGGCGATGTCGCCGTAGGTCTTCATCGAGCAGATGACTCCGCCGACGACGTTCGCGCTCCCCATCCGGGCGCTGACGGTCGTCACGCCGCCCTGATAGGCGTGTCGCAGTTCCTCGTCGCGGGGGTGGAACCCGTCCAGCGCGCTGACGTGCGGGGTCACCGGGTCGGTGAGTTCGTTCACGTCGCCGTCCTCCGGTTCGCCCCACTCGCCCATTCCGGCGTGGCTGTGGGCCTCCACGAGTCCCGGCGTGACCGATTTCCCTCCGGCGTCGACGACCGCGGTGTCGTCCGGCACGTCCACGTCCGAACCGACCGCCACTATCTTCCCGTTCTCGAACAGGACGGTACCGTTCTCGATGACGCCCGCGTCGGACACGGTGTGGAGTTCACCGTTGACAACTGCGTACATGCGTCAGTACTTCACTAGCGGGACGATTAGTATTTCGGTTCGAAATATCCCCGCGCAGAATGCCTCTAGTCGGTTTTCACTACACACCCCCGAACTCGGGGGCATCGTCCCCGAAGAACGCGGCCAGTCCGCGCTCGTAATCCTCCGTCCCGGTCATCCGCGCGATGGCGTCGGTTTCGGCGGCCATCTGCGCCGAGAGATCTCGCCCCGAACTTCCATTAAACAGGCGCTTCGTCGCGCCGTACGCGCGGGTCGGCCCGTCCGCGAGGTCGGCGGCGAGTTCGGCGAGACGGGCGTCGAAATCGTCCGCGACCTCGGTCGCGAGTCCCATCTCGACCGCGTCTTCAGGGGCGATTGGTTCGTCCAGCAAGGCTATCTCCTTCGCCCGTCGCAGACCGACGAGATGCGGCAGGAAGAACGTCGAACCGCCGTCGCCCGACAGGCCGACCCGAGGATAGGCGAACTCCAACTGGGCGTCTTCCGCGAGGAGGACGACGTCGCCCGCCAGCGCGAGGCCGAACCCGCCGCCGGCCGCGACGCCGTTTACGCCGGTCACGACGGGCTTGGGTGCGCGGACGAGGTTCTCGATGGCGCGGTGGAGACCAGACGCTATCTTCCGGAGGGTGCGCGCGTCGTCCGCGTCGCCCGAGAGAACGGAGAGATCCGCTCCGGTGTTGAACACGCCGTCGGTGCCGGTGAGGACGACACACCGCGAATCGTCCTCGTGCAGGTCGGCCGTGACGGTTCGCAGTTCGGCGGCCATCGCGCGGTGCATCGCGTTGTGCTTTTCCGGTCGGTTCATAGTCACGTGGGCGACGTCGTTCGCGCGCTCGACGACGAGGTGTTCGAACTCTGCCATACGGGTTCGTGCGGACGGGAGCGTCAAAACCGTACCGTCACCGTTTGGCTAGCGAGAACGATACGCCGAACGGAAGGTCAAGAATTTAGTACCCCATGTTGTGTAGCGTAGGCGTATGGAGCGATTCGACGTTGCTATCGTGGGTGGGGGCCCCGCCGGAATGTCGGCCGGAGAACGGGCCGCGAGCCACGGCGCGAGCGCCGTAGTGCTAGAACAGGGCGTTCCGCGCGCCGACCGTGACTTCCTCGGCCCGGACTCGACGGACGCCGCCGGGATGCTCGACTACTGGGTGGATATCATGGACGAAGACTACCGGGAGATTCCGGACGAAGTCATTCTCCAGGAACTCGACCGGGTGGACTTCGTCGGCCCGAGCGAGACGGCGACCCTCCGGAAGACGGGCATCGAGGCGTCGTACCCGAAGATGGGCTTCACCTTCCACCGCGCCCGGATGGACGACTGGCTCAGAGAACGCGCCGAGGACGCCGGGGCGGAGTATTGCGTCGGCGTCGGCGTGAAGCGCGCCGAAACGACCCTCGACGCGGAGTACCGACACACCCTCCGACTCGCCGACGGGGGAGATATCGAAGCGAAATATCTCGTCCTCGCTGACGGTCCGCAGCGCCGGGTGACGCTGGACGTCTTGGACCAGTTCATGTCCGACGGGCGCTCGGTCAGCGACCACCTCAGTCCGCCGACGGCGAACCACATCGCCTATCAGGAGTACCGCGAGTTCCCCGAGGAGCTGTTCGAACCGACCGCGCTCAAGTTCTGGTGGGGCGTCATGCCCGGCGAGACGGCGTACCCGTGGGTGTTCCCGAACGACGGCACGGTCGCCCGCGTCGGCCTGACGATGCCCATCGGGATGGACTTGGTGGACGTGAAGAACCCGGACTCCTACGCCCTCCTGCACCCCGACGACGAGGGAATCCCGCGCGGCGGAGAGTACGTCCGCAGACTGCTCGAATACGAGTACGGCGACGAGTACGACGTGGACTCCGATTTCCCCATCGTGGAAAACCGCGGCAAATCGAAGGGGACGGAGACCTACCCCATCTCCTCGACGCGACCCATCGAGTCGCCGACGAAGGCTGGAATCGCCGTCGCGGGCGGCGCGATGGGAACGACCAGCGCGTTCCACGAGGGCGGCTACCACGTCGCGGTTCGGTCGGGGAAGATCGCCGGGGAACTCGCCGCCACCGATTCGCTCGAATCGTACAACGACGAGTGGAAGGCCGCCATCGGCGAGGAGATACTGCGGAATGTCTCCTTCGCGGACATCGTGGCCGACTACGGCCCGGACGACTGGGATCACGTCTTCTCGGTGGTGCACAACATAACCTCCGACGACGACGGGACGGAACTCATCAAATCGAAGGTCGGCTCCGGGGTTCGCGGTGCCAAACTCGCCACACAGTACAAGCGGGTGAAGTTCGGCTACCGAAATGGCGGCTACGTCCAGTTGAAGGAGTCGGAGTACACGATTTGAACCGACCCGGCGCGAGGTGGATAGAAGCGAGCACACCGGAAACGACCCAAACGCCGCGAGATGACCCGAAAGGCCTTACCTCGCGCCCGGCCTATCGACTGATGCGCACTTCAGTCCCCGCCGGAGTAGTCCCGTTTCGGGAGCGATGACCGCGCGGAGAACCCGAGTGTGCGACATCCATGAAGTCGGTTGCACCTACTGATGCAACTCGCTTCGCCGGTTCGCGCCGGCAAAAGCGTTCGGTCACGCCTCGCGTGACCCGCCCGGCACGAGGGTTTGCCAGCCGACACGGCACGCGGCCCAGGGATGAGGCTGGATGTTAGTGTTCCGGGCGACATTTTGCGTACGCTATAGATACTGCTGCGTGAGGCTCCGGTCGGCAGTGATTCGAATCGGCGAACGAGTCATCGGACCACGGTGAACGCGTGCTTCCAGGTGTCGAGTTTCGCACCGATTCGAACCCAGAGCGGGACGAGCGCCTCCAGATAGCGGGACGATTCGATGAAACCCACGTCGAGCGCACCTGGCCACCCGAACTCGACTAGAATGTCCTCCGTCCGCGTTTTGGCGTCGGCGTCGTCGCCGCAGATCATCATCGGCGGGATCTCACCCCCGAATTCGGGGTCGACCATCTGCGCGTTCGAGAGCGCGGCTTGCACCCGTTCGCCCGAGGAATCCGTCCCGCCGAACAGCAGATTCGGCGGTCCTTCCTCGGAGAAGTCGAGCGGATTCGTGGTGTCGAGGACGAGTTTTCCGTCGAAGTTTTCGGGACCGGCCAGTTCCAGAACGTCCTCTACTGCAGCACCCAGAACGGATAGGACGACGACGTCGCCGAACGAGGCGGCGTCGGAAAACGAGCCGACCGATACAGTCCCCTCCGTCTCCGTCGACCACGCTTGGAGTTTCTCGGGGGGTCGTGTTCCCAGCTTGACCTCCCGGTCGTACTTCGCAAAGCCCCGTCCGAGCGCCTTCGCCACGTCTCCGCTACCCAAGATACCGATACGATGGTCGACCATACCCTAGAAAGGGATGCTGAGAGCGATAAACTCAGCGCCGAGGGGAAAATCGGGCATCCTCGAACGCCTAAAAACGCCCCCTCGAAGACGCCGACACTGATTTCCCGAAGAGACGAAAACCTACGTCATATGAGGGACGAAGACGAGATCCGCGAGCAGTACGAATTCCTCAAAGAACACCTCGACAGCGATGAGATGAACCACGAAAGCATCCGGCAGATGTTCACGTACTACAAGCGGGCGCTAGGGTGGGTGCTCGAAGAGGAGTATATCTGACTTTCTTTCGACAGACGGCTCTCAGTTATCGAAATCGTTACCTTTAAGGTATTACGCCGTATTGTTCCAGTTGACGCTTCGCTTTGGAGGGCCGAAGCGTCAGCGGGGACCAATTCAGGGCGGCAAGCGGTTCGCGGGGTCTTTTCGCCCCCGCGTATTCCGCTTTCCTTTCGAAGCTAACTCAGGAGCGACAGTGCTCTGTCGACTCACTAGGCCCCGTACCGATTCGTAACTCTTAGTTCATCTCGTACACTTCTCGAGCGGTGTCCACTCCATTCGAAGGTGGTTTCCACACAGTTCGAAGACCGCGTCTCTATGGCTCAAAGGTGGTCTCCGCCCACGGTGCTACTGACGCCACCAAAATAGCAAACTCCGAAGAGAGGAAAGACCGGTCGACCGAACGTCGTCCGTCTACTCTATCGCCAGCGACCCGTCGTCGCCGTCTTCACCTTCCTTCCATTCGAGTTCGAACTCGACACTCGTCTCGGTTCGGTCGGTCGAGGACGTTTCGCGCTCCGCTTTGACCTCGAACACCGGTCGGGCCGGGGGTTCGAGCGTGACGGACTGGCTCCCGGCACTCAGGGTGATCGGTTCGCCACTTTCGAGTTTGTCCGCGACGGTTCGAAGGTACGCGGCGATGTCGGTTCGGCTCTGCGTGTTCTCCGTTTCGAACAGAACTTCTTCGGGCATACGTCCTCGAACGACGCGCATGGAGATAAAGGCCATCCCATAGTCGAAGGCGCGACGCGGAACTACAAGAATATTTATATTGATTTTATTCATACATATATCGGCAATATTGACGATGAACGAGTTGACGGGATTCCAGCGCGACATTCTGTACGTCATCGCTGGTTACGGCGAGCCGCACGGATTGGCTATCAAAGAGGACATGGAGGAGTACTACGATGTGGACGTACACCGCGGTCGGCTGTATCCGAATCTCGACACGCTGGTCGAGGCGGGACTGGTCAAGAAAGGCGAGCGCGACCAGCGGATGAACTACTACGTGCTCACCGACGACGGGAGGAGGAGATCGAAGCGCGGCGGACGTGGGAGCAGCGGTTCGTCGACTGAGACGAACGAACTTTCCGTTCGCACGCCCTTCGACCACCATGGTCGGGTCGCGCACCGCGACTGCACTCGTCGGTCTCGCGTTGAGCCTCGCGCTCACCGTCGTTCTCTGGCAGTATTTCGGCACGCCGTTCGTGTTCGTCTTCCTCCCGTTCCTCCCGATTCTCTTCGGACGGAGCCGACGACCGGAGAGCCGAACCTGCCCGAAGTGCGGCTTTCGGACGCGAAATCCGGAGTTCACTCACTGCCCGCGCGACGGAACGCGCCTCGACTAATCGCCCGAATCGTCGCCCTCTGTCGGCGTCATCTCCGCCGGCTTTTCAGTCACCGTATTCGAATCGCCGGTTCTTGCATCGTCGGCGTCCGTCTCCGCACCTTCGGCAGTCGCCGACTCGGCCGGGTCGCGGGGTGGCTGTGGGGGTTCTTCCTCACCCTGCAAGTAGGTCGGGTCGACGGCCCACGGCTGAATCGGCTTGCCCGCGATTAGCTCCGGCAGGACGACCTTCACGAAGTGGACGACGAGGACGAGTAGCATCGGGCCGAGGAAGATACCGTACCAACCGAACAACAGCGGCCCGAAGATGTACGCGAACATCACCATCCCGACGTGGAGGTTCCGCCCCGAAACGTACGGTCGCAAGACGAGGTCGGGGATGGTATCGACGATGACGAATGAGATGAGGGCGAACACCACCGGAAACCACAGCACGCCGGAATCGCGCAGCATCAGCGCGTCGACGCTGACGATCGCGGTCACCGGGAAGTAGACGAGTTTCATCCCGACGACGGGGATGAGGCTCGCGACGCCGGTCAACAGCCCCACGACGGTCGGGTAGGGAATGGCTAGTCCGGGAGGCGCGACCATATTGAGCACGTTGTAGGAGATCGCGCCGATGGTACCCGTCAGAAAGGCGTTCAGGATGTTCCCGAAGAAGACGCTGTTGAAGTCGGTGTCGACGCACTGGACGTACTCTTCGAGGACACCCTCGCTGTCCCCGAACGTCCGCCGAAACCACCGCGAAAGCTTGTGGTCGTCGCGGAGTAGGTAGAACGCGATGGCGATCATCACGAACAGATGCAGGGCCGCGGTGCCGACGAACCCGAGGTACTTGAGCGTGGTGCGGAGTGCATCTTGGATGATCTTCGTGTTGTTCCCGTCGGTGAGAAACTCTTCGGGGTGTTGGGCAATTCTGGAGACGTTGGCGTACTGCTGTACGACTTGCGGAAGCGTCGTGATGTCGGCCATCTTCGCCACAGCCATCAGTTCCTGCACGCCGATAGCGAGGGTGTACGTGACGAGCAGAATCGCGGGAAGTGCGAGCGCCAGCAGTGCGATGGCGGCGGCGAGGCTCGGCGGGCGGACGACTCGTCGCAGGCGTCGATACACCGGACGCGTCGCGTAGTAGAGAAAGAGGCCGAAGACGAACGTCCCGATGAACGAATAGACAACGAACAGCGCCGCTAGACCCAGTACCCCGCCCACGGCCCACCATGCGGCGCGTGATTTGTCAATATTCCATCCGCCGACCATACGGCAGAAGTTTGGCCGCAGGGCATAAAGATTTCGCGCACTGCATCGGGGGTAGCAACAATTCTTTTAGTCGGGTGGGCGCGTAGTTCGGGGAGTGCCCGGATTCGAAGACGTATTCGCGTCGGCTACGTTGGACAGCGACGTCGTCAGAATCGCCATCGCCGGAGCGCTTGGTCTCTTCCTCGGACTGGAGCGCGAGTGGTCGCAGAAGTCGGCCGGTATCCGGACGTTCACGCTCATCAGCCTCCTCGGTGCGGCGTTCACCATCATCGAGAAGGACGTGTTGCTCGCTCTGGGGGGCCTCCTCGTCATCGTGCAGGGAATCCTACTCGCGGTACAGGGGCTGATGGACGACGACGACGAAGACGCCGGATTATCGCTCACCACGTCCGTCTCGATGCTCGTGACGTTCGGCGTCGGCGTGCTGGTCGCGGAGGGATTCATCCTCGTCGGGGTCACCGTCGCCGTCGTGTCGTCGCTGCTGCTCGTGTTGAAGCGAGAACTCCACAGTTTCGCGTGGGGACTGTCGCGGGAGGAACTGCGCTCGGCGGCGGAGTTCGCCATCCTCGCGTTCGTCATCTACCCGCTCTTGCCACCGGGCGAGGTCTCGTTCGGAAGCGTCACCGTCAGTCCCCGCCTCGTCTGGTTGATGGTCGTCACCGTCGCGGGTATCGGCATCGCCAACTACGCCGTCGTCGAGAGTTACGGCGGGCGAGGCATCGCGGTGACGGGCTTTTTCGGCGGGCTAGCGTCCTCCACCGCGGTGGTCGGAACCATGCTCGACCACGTCCGCCAGCGCCCGGAAGCGGCCTCCTACGGCGTGGCGGCCATCCTGCTCGCCGACGCCGCGATGGCACTTCGCAATCTCGTCATCGCGCTGGCGTTCACTGTCGGTACGCCCGGCAAGACGCTGTACGGAGCCATCATCCCGCTCGGAACCATCATCGTCGGGAGCGTCGCCATCGCGGCCTACTCGGCGGACTGGTCGCAGGAGATGGACATCGACCTGGAAAGCCCGTTCTCGCTCCGGAACGTGCTCGGATTCGGCGTCATCTTCCTGCTCGTCGTGGTCGGCGGCGCGGTGGCGAAGAGTCACTTCGGCCAGACCGGATTCTACATCACAGCCCTGCTGTCGGGGCTGGTGTCGAGCGCCGGGGTGACCGCCTCCGCGGTAACGCTCTACAGCGGCGGTAATTTGAGCCAGCAGACCGCCGTATTCGGCATCCTGCTCGCCACCGCGTCGAGCATCGTCGTCAAGGCGGCGCTGACCATCTCCGCCCCGAATCGAATGTTCGCCCGGCGAGTCGCCATCTGGAGCACGGTGTTGCTCGCGGGGTCGGGCCTCACCGCCGTCGTCGCCGTCATCTGAGAACGCACAACGAATTTTTTAAAGCACCGCTTTCCGTAACCGGGTGCATGAACCGAGATACGGCCGAACCGCGGGTTGGGGAGATGCCCGGCGAGAAAGCGCGACGATGGGCCGACTACCACCATCAGTTCGCCGCGCCGACGACGTACGTATACGATTTCGTCTGGGACATCACCGAGGACTCGGTCGGTCCCTTCTGCACCGACGTGGACGGAAACGTCCTCCTCGATTTCACCAGCCACGTCGCCTCCGCCCCGTTGGGGTACAACAATCCCAAAATCGCAGACAAACTCCGCGAGTTGGACGTTCCCGACCCGACGAAGATCGCGGGACAGGATTTCTACGCGTCGGGCGGTTGGCCGCCCGAAGACCCCGAGTTCCCCGGCCCGACCCAGTTGATGGAACGACTCGTCGATAGCACCGACCAGTACGACATGGACACCGTCTTCCTCTCGAACTCCGGCGCGGAAGCCGTCGAGAACGCCATCAAGATATGCTACAACCGAGGCGGCCACCGCGCGTTCACCTTCGACGGCGCGTTCCACGGCCGCACCCTCGGGGCGCTCTCGCTCAACCGCTCGAAGGTCGCCCACCGCAAGGCCTACCCCGAGATTCCGGGCGTCGTGAACGTCCCTTACTGCGCCTGCGAAGGGGAGTGCGACTGCGGCTGGAAGACCGACGGACCGGGCGGCAACGTCATCGCCGACTATCTCGACCCCGACCAAGGCGTCATCGCCCCCGAGGAGGTCGCCTACCTCATCCTCGAACCCGTACAGGGTGAGGGGGGCTATCGAATCCCGAACGACGAGTTCGTCGCCGACATCGCGGATATTCGAGAGCGATTCGGCGTGAAGGTCGTCGCCGACGAAATCCAGTCCGGAATGGGTCGGACGGGAGAGATGTGGGCCGTCGACCACCTCGACCTCGACCCCGACGTCATCACCAGCGCGAAGGCGCTCCGCGTCGGCGCGACCATCTCGCGCTCCGACGTCTTCCCCGAGGAGACGGGGCGACTCTCCTCGACGTGGGGCGCTGGCGACGTGCTCTCCTCGCTTCAAGGTGCACTCACCATCGACGCGATCCGCGAACACGATCTGCTCACGAACGTCGCCGAGCGCAGTCGACAAGCCCGGGAAATAATCGAGGACGCCGCCCCCGAAACCGTCGTGGACATGCGCGGCAGGGGTCTGATGCTCGCCGTCGAGTTCGACACGAAAAACCGACGCGAAGCCATCGTCGATGCGGCGCTCTCGCGCGGGTTGCTCACGCTCGGTTGTGGCTACAAGACGCTCCGTATCCTTCCGCCACTTGACGTGACCGACCGCGAGATAGATATCGGCATCAACCTCCTACTCGACGCCATCGAAGAGACAGCGTAGTCGCTATAACCGTCCGCGACCTGAAGTTCGTATGAGCGTTACAGCGGACTTGACGATCTCCGGTGAGCAGTTTTTACTCGGTCGGGCCTTGTTCACCGACACGGACGTTCATGTCAAGTTGGAGCGCGTCGTCCCCGCCTCTCCGCAGGTGCTTCCGTTCTTCTGGGCCGTCGGTACTGAGTTCGAAACCTTCGAGGACGTCGTCCGTTCGAACTCATACGTCGATAACCTCGTCGCGCTCGACCGAGTGGACGGTCGGGTGCTCTACCGCGTCAAGTGGAGCGAGGAGGTGGAGAGTTTCGTCTACGGTATCGCGGCGGTCGGCGCGACCATCCTCGAAGCCTCCGGGAACGGCGAGTGGCGCTTTCGTCTCCGATTCGACGACCACAACGAGCTATCCGAGTTCCACGACTACTGCGCCGAACACGAGATCGAGTATCGCCTCGACCGAGTGATGACCGAAACGAACGTGGAACAACGGGAGTTCGGACTGACGGCCGAGCAGCGAGAGGCGCTGGTCCTCGCCGTCGAGCGCGGCTACTTCGACGTGCCTCGGGATGTGACGCTCGGCGACCTCGCCGAAGAAATTGGAATCTCACAGCAGGCGCTTTCCGAGCGCGTTCGCCGCGCCGCGGGAAACGTCCTCCAAGTGGCCCTCCTCGACGCCGACGAGTAGAGCCCTGTCCGTAAAAGGGGCTGTTATAACAGGCACCACCACTATTCTAAACACGACGTTTATCACGGACGATGGCGAGCATGGGGGACGATTCACCGCTCAACGACGAAATTTCGTCAGAATCGTCTCATCCGACGCTCCACGACGTAGTAGAGACGCTCGGACTGCCGACTCACCTCAGCATATCGCCGGAACTCCACGGACTGCTCGCCTCCGAGCCGCGGCAGGCCGTTCTCGCCCACCTCCACGAGACGGACAGGCAGGTGACCGTCGCCGAGTTGGTCGACCACCTCGTCACTACCGACGTCGAACGCGACGAACAGCGAGCACGAACCGTGCTCCATCATGTCCACCTCCCGAAGCTCTCCGACGGCGGACTGGTGGCGTGGAATCGACGGGAAGACGCGGTCTCCGCGTCGTTCGGGGAACGACCGCGTTAGAACTGATACCGGCGCTCGTCGTCGCGCTGGGGGAACTGGTTCGCACCCGTCATCTCTTCGAACGTCATGCCGGAGAGATACTCGTCGTAGGTCACGTCGTAGGTTCCCCGGAGATGGAAGTCGAGGTTCCCCGTCTCGACCGCGGACTGAAACAGTAAGTGGATGGCGCGGCGAACGAGTTCGTCCGAGTCGTCGGGGTCGAACGCGGCGAGGAGCATTGCGAGTTCATTGCGCGACTCCCGGTCGAGACTCACGGAGAGTTCCCCGTCGAGCGCGGAGTAGGCGGCTTCGACATCGTCCGTCAGGTCGTCGAGGCTCATGGCCGGGTGGTGGGGCGGGGACGGCATACCGCTTTCGCTCTAGAACTCCTCGTCGCAGTACCGACAGGCGTCTCGGCTGGCGAAGTTGCGTGCGCTACAGTTCGGACAGACGATGAAATGCTGGGACTCCGGATTCGATTCGCGCGCCGACCGACCGCCCCGACGCCGCTGGAACGACATCCCGATTCCGGCGAGAACGAACGCGCCCCCCAGCGCGAACCACGCCGCTGGACTGCGCGCGAAAACGAGGGGCGCAACCGGGGCGACGATGATTACGACGCCGATGAGGAACAGCGTGGAGGGCCGTACGTGCATCCTCGGAGGATTACGACGAACGGGCAATAAGCATTCAGGTTATCTGATTCTGAGTGTCACGCGGTGTCGTGGAGGGCGTTCCGAACACCGAAGCCGATCACTCGACGGTCTCGAATTGAGGAGCGTTTCGTTCGGCGAGTTTCAACACCAACGCGGAACCGAGACAGCACGCGCCGAGGGTGAACCACAGCCACGGTCCGCCCCGGAGGTACGCGGAGACGGCGTACGGCCCGAGCGCGAGGGCAACCCCGAGGAGAGCGAGGGTTTTCGGACGCATACACGGGAGAGTCGCTCTGGCGAGGATAAGCTTTCCCGTCGTCCGCGAATCGCTATCGGTAAACCGAACCGGGCCAAAGCGTTGGCAATGACCGACACGGAGTGGTCACTCCCGGACGACACCGACGCGGTGCGCGACGTCCTCGTCTCGTGGTACGAGGACGACCACCGGACGTTTCCGTGGCGCGAGACGGACGACCCCTACGCCATCCTCGTCTCCGAGGTGATGAGCCAGCAGACGCAACTCGGACGCGTCGTCGAAGCGTGGGACGCGTTCCTCGACCGCTGGCCGACCGTCGAGGCGCTCGCGGAGGCGGATCGCTCGGGCGTGGTCGGCTTCTGGACGAGCCATAGCCTCGGTTACAACAACCGCGCGAAGTACCTCCACGAGGCGGCGAGGCAGGTCACCTCGGAGTACGGCGGCGAGTTCCCCGAGACACCGGAGGAACTCGAGAATCTACAGGGCGTCGGCCCGTACACCGCGAACGCGGTCGCTTCCTTCGCGTTCAACGAGGGCGACGCCGTGGTGGACACCAACGTCAAGCGCGTCCTCTATCGAGCGTTCGACGTGCCGGACGACGACACCGCCTTCGAGGAGGCCGCGAGCGAACTCATACCCGAGGGCGCATCGCGTGTCTGGAACAACGCCGTCATGGAACTCGGCGGCGTCGCCTGCGAGAAGACCCCCGCCTGCGACGCTGCAGGGTGTCCGTGGCGCGAGTGGTGTCACGCCTACGAGACCGGCGATTTCACCGCCCCCGACGTCCCCACGCAACCGACGTTCGAGGGATCGCGCAGGCAGTTCCGGGGGCGCGTCGTCTCGGTGCTGCGGGAGTACGACGAACTCCCTCTCCCGAAGCTCGGCCCTCGAATCCGGGTCGATTACGGCGGCGACCACGGCGAAGAGTGGCTTCGAGGGCTGTTGTCGGATTTGGAGAGTGACGGACTCGTGGAGACGGAGAGAGACGAAGAAAACGATGCGTGGGTCGCGCAACTCAGACGGTAGGTCGAATCCTCCTCACTACAATCTATTTCCGCGCTCCGCCCGCAGTTCACTCTATGACGAATCAACCACGCATCGTCGCCATCTGCGGCAGTCTCCGAGACGAGAGCGTCACCTGCGTCGCGCTCGAACGCGCACTCTCGGGCGTCGAACGAGCGGGCGGAACCGGCGAACTCCTCGATCTGCGCGAGTTCGACCTGCCGCTGTTCGACGCGGACGACAGGGTGGCGGGCGACGTCCCGGAATTCAAACGTCGTGTGCGCGAGGCGGACGCGGTCGTTCTCGGCACGCCGATGTACCACGGATCGTACTCCTCCCCGCTGAAGACGGCGCTCGACTACTGCGGGTTCGACGAATTCGAGCAGAAGACCGTCGGCCTGCTCGCGGTGTCAGGCGGTCGATTTCCGGTCACGGCGATGGATCACCTCCGGTCGGTGTGCCGGGCGCTCGACGCGTGGGTGCTTCCGTATCAGACCGCCGTGCCCCGGTCGCACAGCGCGGTGCGGAACGGGACGTTCACGGACGAGGACCTGGAAGACCGCGTCGTGACGCTGGGACGGCAGCTGGTGCGGTACGCGAAGATAGAACCGTGTCCGGCGAGTTTCGAGAGCGGGGAGAACGTCGGCGCGGTGGAGTAATCTTTCGTCGGCCGAGCGTCGTACCGAATTCGAGCCGCCGACTGGAATAAGCAACCCTTTTGACGCCGGATTGAGCGCAGTTCGGGTATGCACAAAATCACGAACAGCGGGTGGGTCGAGGTCATCACCGGCTGTATGTTCTCCGGGAAGACCGAGGAACTACTGCGTCGGCTTCGTCGCGCGGAGATCGCGGGCCAAGAGGTCGCTGTGTTCAAACCGGAACTGGACGACCGCTACGGCGAGGACACGGTCGGCTCGCACGACGGCAGTTCGTGGGGGGCGACCGTCGTCAAGCCTGATGACGAGGGGGTCTGGGCGATTCGAGACGAGCTGAACGGCGAGCAGGTGGTCGCCGTGGACGAGGCCAACTTCTTCTCCCCCGAGCTCGTCGCGGTCTGCGAACGACTCGCCGAGGACGGCAGACGCGTCATCGTCAGCGGCACCGACCAGACGTTCCGCGGCGAACCGTTCGATCCACTTCCGCAACTCATCTCGCTGTCGGAGTACGTCGAGAAGCTACAGGCCATCTGTGCGACGTGCGGCGAACCTGCGACGCGCAACCAGCGACTCATCGACGGAGAACCGGCGCACGTCGACGACCCGACGATTCTGGTCGGCGCACAGGAGTCCTACGAAGCGCGCTGTCGGAACTGTCATACCCTCCGCACCGAGTAGAGATAACCGTGACACAGTGGGTCGAGAATCCGACGGGCGGGCGCGACCGCGGTCCGCAGGCCGTCCTTCGCGCGTGGGTCGAAGTGATCGTGCGACCCCGCCGGTTCTTCAACACGGGGGTCGCACCCGGCGACCAAGCGCCGGGGATGGTGTTCGGCGTGCTCGTGACGCTGGTGTCGGTCGCCTCCCGAATTGCGTTCGGCGAGTTAGCCGTCGGCGACGTCGCTGGCGACCCGCTTCTCACGAAACTCCTCGCGCTCGTGCTGGTCGGACTGTTCGTCGCGCCTCTCGTTCTTCACCTGACGGCGGCGCTTCAGACGGTCATCCTGATGGCTCTCGTTCCGAACCGGGCAGGTATCAGCGAGACCGTGCAGGTCATCGGTTACTCGGTCGCACCCTGTCTGTTCGCGGGGGTCCCCGTGCCCGAACTGCGCGCCGTCTGCACCGTGTACGGCGCGCTGTTGCTCGTCGTCGGACTCAAGGAAGTTCACGATACGTCCTATGCACGCGCGGCGCTCGCAGCGGCTCTCCCCGCAGTGTTGGTGTTCGGCTACGGTTTCGGCGGCGAGGCGGCGCTGAAAAGCGTCGTTCCTCCCCTCGCTGCGTTCCCGTGGTAATTAAGACAGGGACGCCGTATCGAAAGTATGCTCAACTTGCGCGTCGACGATTTCATGGTCGAGCTGAAAGATGGTGCTATCAAGAACGTCGGTCCATCGAACAAGACCGGGTCGGCGAAGTTGTTCGACGTGGAGTCCGCAGAGGTACGGGAGTTCGGCGATAAGCGTGTTAAACTGGTGTTCGAGGACGACGAGGGCAACGAGGTGCAGGTTGCACTGTTTCCGGAAAACGTCCGAAAAATAGCATCAGATATCGAAAATTTAGAGGACGACAGCCCAGTTTTCGAGTGAAAGTCGAATATTTCTCCCCGTTCGGGTGAACGTCGCACACGTTCTTCTTTCGATTCGTTAAGCACTCAATAATAATACCATGGTATGTTGTAGCACATTTTGCGGAGCATGTCCACTATCACTGATTCCGAAACGAGGGAAAACCGCTCGAACGAGGAGGAGAACAGGTCGGCCGCTTTCTCGCTTTCGGCTCCAGTTCGACTCGTCGGCTTCTGGATGGCGATTGCCCTTCCGTTCCTCTATCTCCCCCTCTTAGCAGCCGGTCTCGAAACGACTGGGCAACGGCAGACGTTCCTTCTACTGTTGGTGTTGAACGTCGTCGCCTTGACGGTGGGCCGCCGGTACTGAGCGGGCGCTTAACCCACCGCTAAGCCGTTATTTACCCGTTAACACGCGACATACAGCTTCCATTAGCGAGCCTATAACTATGCGTCCTCTCGGCGGAGGGAGGTGTATGTCCCAATCGGCGATGACCGTCGGTTGCCCCCACTGCGGGACGGCCTCGACGGTCGATATGGTGACCACAAACGGGGATGCGAGTCGGCCCGACGAAGAGAGGCTGAAAGGGAGACGAGTGGACTGCCACCACTGCGGTGGCGGCTTCTCCTTCTACCATTATTAGCTTCCGTCCGCGCAGTTCGATGCGGACGATATCCGCGTCGGGATTTCGACAACCGTTTTAGGCCGGGACTATTCTATGCCAGTATAAATGGGTAACTGCGTCATTTGCGGGACGCCTGCCGACGGCGAAATCTGCGCCAGTCACGAGCAGGACGTCCTCTTCGAATTCGAAGGTAACCGCCCCGAACAGCTCACTCGAGGACGATACTATAGCGGTACAGTGGACGGCTTCGCCGACTTCGGCGTATTCATCGACATCGGCGACAGCGTGACCGGCCTACTCCACAAGAGTGAGTTAGACCAGCGACTCGACAGCCTCGACTGGGAGCAGGGCGACACGGTGTTCGTCGAAGTACTCGGCGTCCGCGATAACGGAAACGTCGACCTCGGCTGGTCGATCCGCCAGTCGGAACGCGAGTTCCGCGGCAAGCTCGTGCAGGACAGCGAGAGCACGTACCAACCCGACGAAGAAACGGAAACCGAGCAATCGACTGCCGGCCAATCGACCAGCGACCAGCCGACCACCGAGCAGTCGAACGTCGACCAGCAGTTGGAGCCACCCACGACGACCGACGGCTCCGGAACCGCAGTCGGTGACGCGACGCTCCCTGAACATGAGGAGCCGCCGGAGCACGTCACCATCGAATCGCTCGGCGAGCGCGTCGGCGAGCGCGTCCGAATCGAAGGCGAGATAGTCGGCGCGAGCCAGACGAGCGGTCCGACGGTGTTCGAACTCCGCGACGAAACCGCCGTCGTCGACTGCGCCGCCTTCAAGGAAGCTGGCGTCCGCGCGTACCCCGAAGTGGACACCGGCGACGTGGTTCGACTGGTCGGCGAAGTCGAACTCCGAAACAACGAACTACAGGTCGAGACTGAGCAGTTACACGCGCTCACCGACGACGAGGAAGCCGCCGTCCACGACCGACTGGCCGAAGCGCTGGAGAACGAGGCGCGCCCCGCTGACGTCGACCTGCTCGCCGACGACTCGCTGGTCGAGGCGATTCACGACGACATCCGCGACGCGGCGGGCGCGATTCGCCGCGCGGTCATCGAGTCCCGACCCGTCATCGTCCGGCACAACGCGACCGCCGAGGGCTACGTGGCTGGTGCGGCGCTGGAACGCGCAGTCCTCCCGCTGGTACGCGAAGAGCACGCGCGGAGCGACGCGCAGTACCACTTCTTCGACCGGCGCCCCCTCGAAGACGGCTTCTACGACATGGAGGACGCGACGAAGGACGCGACCATCATGCTCGACAACCGCGAACGCCACGACGAGAAACTTCCCCTCTTCGTGTTCGTCGACGCCGGAAGCACCGTCGAATCGAGCGATGGTCTCTCCCTGCTCGACATCTACGACGCGCCTCAGGTCGTCATCGACACGCACTATCCGGACGAGAACGTCGCCGAGACGGCGGACGTCGTCGTCAACCCCTTCCTCAGCGACTCGGACGAGGGCGCGACGGCCGGCGTCCTCGGCGCGAACGTCGCGGCCCACGTCAACGCCGACGTGCGCGAGGACGTGGCTCACCTCCCCGCCGTCAGCTACTGGGAGGACGCCCCTGCAAGGTACGTCGAACTGGCAGCGGAGGCCGGCTACGACGAAGCGCACGTCACGGCGCTGCGCGAGGCGGTCGCGCTGGAGGCGTACTACCAGTCCTACGAGGACAAGCGCGAACTCATCACCGACCTGCTATTCGAGCACGCCAAACGCGACCTCGCCGAGCACGTCAGCGAGCAGTTCCGGACGAAGCTTGAAGACGAACTCAACACCGCGGAGCCGAACCTCTCGGTTCGCGGCGCGAACGGCGTCACCTTCACCGTCCTCGACACGGACGCCTACACCCACCGCTTCGACTTTCCGCCCACGAACGTCCTCTTGGACGCGCTCCACCGCCGCGACATCACGGGCAGACCGGGCGGCCCGAACGTCACGCTCGGTCTCGCGGACGACGAACTCCACATCAGGAGCGACGTCGGCGTCAACGTCCGCGACATCGCGGAATCGGCCCGCGAGCGCGCGCCCGACGCCGGTATCGTTCCCGTCGGCACGCGCGACGGGAAACTCGAATTCCTCCGCGGCGAGCGTGAGGCCGCGCTGGATGCGGTCATCGAAGCGGTCAGCGAGCGCGTGAATTAAACGCGCGATTTCGTTCTTCGGTTTTGGCTTGCGTGGTTTCGAACTTCGAGTCGGCGACCGTGCGATATAGACATCCCGGCGTTTCTGAGGACGACTGCTCGACGCGAGCGACACCGTCACGCGGCGACATCGATCGTTCCGACGTGTCGATTACCGCTACCGGGCACCAGCCACGCCCGACCACTCTCGGCCTGCCAAGCGACTGGTCGAGTTTCGCCTCCGAGTCGGAGGTTGAGTTCCCGGAGAAAACGGCAGGGTGGCTACTTTCCGAAATCGGTTGGCCAAATTTGGCATGTGCCTAGCAGTTGTAATCTCGTCTTCGTCGACGAAACCAGTCTAGCGACACGGTGGTGTGACTTACGCCTAGCCGCACCGAGCGCCACGGCGAATGTGATGGAAATCTTCGACTCGGGTGATCTACCAAATCGAGTCCATCTCGCTAACTGTTCGTAGACGACACGCTTATCCGGCGGAACCGACGACTACGAAGCAATGAGCACCGAGACGCCGGACGCCACGGAGACCGAGGCGTTCGAGCAGGTCTGCGAGGAACTCGTCGACCGAATCCTCGAAGGGGAGGTCGAGCGCGACGACGTGGAGCGCGCGAAACTCGACGCCTGCTCGGAGCACTCGGCACCGAAAGTGCCGAAGAACTCCGAGATTCTCGATTTCGCGCCCAGCGAGCGCCGCGAGGAACTGGAAGCGGTGCTCCGGCGCAAACCGGTTCGCACCGCGTCGGGCGTCTCGCCGGTCGCCATCATGACCAGTCCGCATCAGTGCCCGCACGGGAAGTGTCTCTACTGTCCTGGCGGGCCATCGTCCGAGTTCTCGTCGTCGCAGAGCTACACGGGCCACGAACCCGCCGCGGCGCGGGGCGTGCAGAACGACTACGACCCCTACGGTCAGGTCACCCTGCGACTGGAACAGCTGCGCGAAATCGGCCACCCCATCGATAAGGTCGAGCTCATCCTGATGGGCGGGACGATGACCGCCCGGAGCCACGACTATCAGGAGTGGTTCGTCAAGCGTGCGCTGGAGGCGATGAACGATTACGACGTGAACAAGGAGCCGGAACCGGCGGAGGGTGAGAGCTTCGCACAGCGTCCGGAGGAGTACGAGTTCCGTTATCTAGAGGACGTCATCGCCGAGAACGAGACGGGCGACGTGCGCAACATCGGCACCACGTTCGAGACGAAACCCGACTGGTGTGACCCCGAGCAGATAGACCGGATGCTCGACTTGGGCGGGACGAAAGTCGAAGTCGGCGTCCAGACCACGTTCGAACGAATCAACCGGGAGATGCACCGTGGACACGGCGCACAGGCCTCCATCGAGGCGAACCAGCGCCTTCGGGATTCGGCGTTCAAGGTCGGTTTCCACATGATGCCCGGCCAACCCGGCATGTCGAAGAAGATGTGTCTGGAGGATTTCCGGCGCATCTTCGAGGACGAGAAGTGGAAGCCCGACTACCTCAAAATCTATCCGACGCTCGTAGTTCGGGGCACCGCGACCTACGACTGGTGGTACGAGGGCGAGTACGAACCGCTCCGCAACGAGGAGGCCGCCGAACTCGTCGCGGAAATCAAGTCGATGATCCCGAAGTACGTCCGACTTCAGCGCGTCCAGCGCGACATCCCCGCCGACTTCATCGACGCCGGGGTGTGGAAGTCCAACCTCCGCCAGCTCGCACGCCAGAAGATGGACGAGCACGGTTGGACGTGCGACTGTATCCGCTGCCGCGAAGTCGGCATGAATGACCGAGACCCCGAATCGGTCGAACTCGACGTGCTGACCTACGACGCCGCCGGGGGCGCGGAACACTTCATCAGCTTCGAAGACCCTGACAACGACCTGCTCGTCGGCTTCTGTCGCCTGCGCTTCCCCGGCGACCCCGTGCGCCGCGAACTCGACAACGCCGCGCTCCTCCGCGAACTCCACGTCTACGGGAGCGAGGTGTCGGTCGGCTCGGCCAGCGAGGACGATCAACACCAGCACCGCGGCTACGGACGACACTTGATGGAGAGAGCCGAGGAGATTGCCGCCGACGCGGGCTACGACAAGGTGAGCGTCATCTCCGGTATCGGTGCGCGCGAATACTACCGGAACAAATTGGGCTACCATCAGGACGGCCCCTACGTCAGCAAACGCGTCTGAGCGACTTCTCCCGTCGCGAACCATACTGCCTCGTTTCGCCGATCACCGCGTACTGTCACCGTCTCCCGGTTCCGTCGTACTTCACGATACCCGTGTCGTCTCTCCGAAAAAGAACGTCGAGTTCCGACGGCCAGTCGCCTAAGCCTTACGCGGGGACGGCTTCCACGTCGTACCCTTCGGTGAGCGACTTGAGTTTGTCGAGCGCCTTCTCTTCCTCGCGCAGGTTCGCTTCGAGGAGGTCAGCCGCCTCGTCGTGGCCGAGTTTGTCGGCGATGAACGTGAGGTTCCCGTATGCGGCGATTTCGAGGTGTTCGGATTTCTCGGCGGCGGTCATGTCGAACAGGTTCAACACGTTCTGCTCGGGGTCGTCGTCGCTGAACTCCTGGTGGTCTTGGACGAGCCCGTCCAGCGCGTGCACCTGCTTTCGCTCGGGCGACTCGCCGATCCGGTCGAAGACCTCTTCGAGGCGGTTTACGTGCTCTTCCGTCTCCCCTTTGTGTTGGCGGAAGGCGTTCGCGATGTCGTCGTGGTCGACTTCCCCGCTGAGTTCCTCGAGCACGTCGACGAGCTGGTTCTCGACGTAGTACATCTCCTTCAGCCCCTCTTCGAACAGGTCGGTAAGCGTGTTTCCACTCATAGCATTTAAAGCGACTGCCGCGATTTCAGTAAACGAACGTGTTGCATACGCAACCCCCTTAAGCGAAGGGCGTCCGCACTTCGTGCGACGCTGGCCGCGTTGCACAGCTTTATCAAGGAGAAGGCAAAATGGTCGAACGCCGATGTGCGACGCTTTTCTCGTCGTGTGTCGGCATAGGGACTGTGCGCCTCGTCGCGTGGGTTTGGTCGGGAACCCACAGGCTTCCGGAAGCCGCTACCCAACCCCCTCGTCTCGCGGTCGTCACCTACTTTCGTAACGGATTCGGATCACTCGTAGAGCGTGCCGACGAACGACTTGACGACGAGGAAGACCCCGAAGATGACGAACGCGAGCGCGAACGAGACGGTTCCTCCCATCTGCAACCCGCTAACTACGAGAAACGTGATCACGGCCGCGACGAGCGCGAGACCGAACGTAACGACATCGTCCCGATTCATATCCGTAATCGCCCCCTCCGCCTAATAAAAATATGCTCACCTGAAGTCGTTCGAACACGACGGGGAGTTGTCCGTCCCGTTCGGCGTTTTAGGTCTCGTCTTCGGCGAGAACGAAGGAAACGCTTCGTCTAACTTAGCGTTCTCAGTTTTCGTCCTCGGTCTTGATGTCCGCCGACAGTCCCTGCGCCATCTGGATATCCTTCGAGTTGTTTATCGTCCACGCCGTACGCTCCGTGACGGCCTCGATGGCTTCGCGGGCGCTCGGGTAGCCGTTGCCGGATTTCTTCACGCCGCCGAACGGGAGTTGGACTTCCGCGCCGATGCACGGCAGGTTACCGTAGGCGAGACCGATCTCGGCGTTGTCGCGGAAGTAGTTTATCTGGCGGTAATCCTCGCTGATGATGGCTCCGGCCAGTCCGTAGGGCGTGTCGTTGTGGATCTCGACCGCGTCCTCGATATCGCCCGAGTAGGACATCAGGGCGACATGCGGGCCGAAGACCTCCTCGTGGATGCAGCGCAGGTCGGGGCTGTACTCGACCTCGTAGACGAACGGGCCGACCCAGTAGCCGTCCTCATGACCCTCCGGAATCTCGTCGTCGTCCAGCTCTTCGCGGTCGACGAGCACGGTCGCGCCCTCGTCTTTCGCAAGCTGGTTGTACTTGCCGAACTTCTCGATCTGCTCCTCGTTGACCAGTGGACCCATGAACGTGTTCTCGTCCAGCGGGTCGCCGACCGAGACGTTCTCGGCGAGTTCGACGAAACGCTCCTTGAACTCGTCGTACACGTCCTCGTGGACGATGAGACGCTCGCTGGAGACGCAGCGCTGGCCCGTCGTCTTGAACGAGGACATGACGGCGCTGTGAATTGCGGTGTCGAGGTCGGCGTTCTCGGTGATGACGATGCCGTTCTTCCCGCCCATCTCGCAGGCCGCGAGCTTACCGGGTTCGCCGCCGACCTTGCCCGCGATCTTGTGGCCGACTTCCGAGGAGCCGGTGAAGAGGACGGTCGCCACGCGCTCGTCCTCGACGATGGCGTTTCCGGCGTCGCCGAAGCCCTGTACCATGTTGAACACGCCGTCCGGCACTCCGGCGTCCTCCATCATCTCCGCGATGATCTGACCGCAGTGGGGCGTCTGCTCGGCGGGCTTCCAGACGACCGTGTTCCCCTCCACGAGCGCGATGGCCATGTGCCAGAACGGGATGGCGACCGGGAAGTTCCACGGCGTGATACAGCCGATGATGCCTCGCGGTTTCCGGCGCATGTAGGCGTCCTTGCTCGGAATCTCGCTCGGCACCACGTCGCCGTGGGGGTGGCGGGCGTTGCCCGCGGCCCACTCGACCATGTGCGCCGCCTCGACCACGTCGGCTTTCCCCTCGGAGATCTCCTTCCCGCACTCCTTCGTGATGACTTCGCCGAGTTCGTCGGTGCGCTCACGCAGTTCATGGTAGATGTCCCAGAGGTACTCCGCGCGGTCGATGTACGAGAGGCTCGCCCACTCGTCTTCGGCGTCCTCAGCCGCGGAGAGCGCTGCGTCGACGTCCGCGGGGGTGCCGCGGCGGAACTCGCCCAGCGTCTCCTTCGTCGCCGGGTTGACGCTCTCGAACGTCTCGTCGCCGTCTCCCTCGTCCCACTCGCCGCCGATGTAGTGACCGTAGACCTGCTGGCTAGCTTGTTGACTCATATCTTCGATAGAAACTCTGGCGGGTACGCTAAAAAAGTCTCCCAATTTTTGCCGGGGGAACTCCGTCGTTCTGCCCTCCCCTCCCGCCGCTCGATCAGCTCGTCTCCTGATCTTCCGTGTCCGCGAGTTTCTCGATCTCCCCCTTCACGCTGGCCGCGTCGAAATCGTGGTCGGGGCGCATGTTCACGAAATCGAGGAACTCGCGGGCGCCGAGTAGTTCTTCGGCGGAGTAGTGCTCGCGTGCGGCCACCACCGCGTCACGAGCGCCGATGAGGGGTGCGAGCGACGCCAGAGCGCACGCGAGGTCGTATGACCGAGCTTCGTCGATTCGGTCTTCGTTGACGCTCGTCGCGTCGATGAAGTATATCTCGCCGTCGGCGACGAGGACGTTCTCCCCGCGCAGGTCGCCGTGGGCCAGATGGTTGTCGTGCATGCGCGAGAGCGATTCGAACAGGTCCGGCGCGTGCTCGCGCACGGCCGCCTCGGGCATCTCCTCGAACGTCTCGAACTCCGGCAGGTACTCCATCACTAGCACGCCGAGACCGTCTGCTTCGAACGCCTCGATGGGTGCGGGGACGTTCAATCCAATTTCGCGCATCTCGCGCGTCGCTTCCAGTTCGTGCTCCGCCATCTCCCGCGGTCCGGCGAAGTGTTCGAAAAACCCTTCCGTCCCGCTGGAGAGGGCACCCAAGTTCCGCGCGCTGGTGAAAAGCGCGTGGACGAGTGAGTTCTGGCCCGACGTAATCTTGACAAACCACTGGTCGTCCACGACGCAGGGCGTCGAGAGCCAGTTGTCGGCGTCGATGAACTCGACGCGAATCTCGTCGCGGTCGTACCGCTCTGCGAGTTCGCGGAGAACCGTTTCGAGCCGTGGCCACTCGATGGTGCCGCGTACTAGCCGACGAATTCCCATCACCGTATTAAAACTGCGAGAGCACATAAATTGTTCCCGGCCCGCAGAGGGCTTCGCTGTCTTTATAGCGGAACCCGCGCAAATTTTGTGCATGGATTTCAACCTCCCCGACGAGCACAGGATGGTGCGGGACACCGTCCGGCAGTTCTGCGACGAGGAGATAGAGCCTATCGCACAGGAGATCGAGAGCGAACACCGCTTCCCCGAGGAGGTGTTCGACCAACTCGCCGACCTCGACATGATGGGCGTCCCGGTCGGTGAGGAGTACGGCGGCATCGGCGGCGATCAACTGATGTACGCCCTCGTCACCGAGGAACTGGGTCGCGTCTCCGGCTCAATCGGTCTCTCCTACGCCGCCCACGTCTCGCTCGCCTCAAAACCCATCGAGCTATTCGGCACGGACGAGCAGAAAGAACGCTGGCTTCGTCCGCTCGCAAAAGGGGAGTACCTCGGCTCGTGGGCGCTCACGGAACCCGGTTCCGGCTCCGACGCCAGCGACATGGACACCAGCGCGGAGAAGAGCGGCGACGAGTGGGTACTGAACGGAACGAAGCAGTTCATCACCAACGCCAACGTCGCCGGAAGCGTCCTCGTCAAGGCCGTCACCGACCCCGAAGCGGGCTACGACGGCATCTCGACGTTCATCGTCGACCCCGAGGAGGACGACGGGTTCGAGGTCACGACCGTCTGGGACAAGATGGGACTCAACGCCTCGCCTACCTGCGAGATCCAGTTGACGGATGTGCGCCTCCCCGAAGACCGCTTGCTCGGCGAGGTCGGCGAGGGGTGGGAGCAGACGAAGAAGACGCTCGACGGTGGCCGAATCAGTATCGCCGCGCTCTCGACCGGCATCGCGCAGGGTGCGTTCGAGGCCGCCCACGAGTACAGCAAGGAGCGCGAGCAGTTTGGCCAGCCCATCTCGAAGTTCGACGCCATCCGCAACAAAATCGTGGACATGGACAGGAAAATCGAACGCTCGCGCCTGCTCACCCACAAGGCCGCCTGCAAGTACGACGAAGGCTACTCCGTCTCCCACGAGAGCGCGCTGGCGAAACTCGACGCCAGCGAATCCGCCCGGGAAGTTTCGGAGGACGCCGTGCAGGTGCTCGGCGGCTACGGCTACACCGAGGATTTCGCTCCCCAGCGGTTCCTCCGTGACGCGAAGTTGATGGAAATCGGGGAAGGGACGAGCGAGATTCAGCATCTCGTCATTGGGCGGGAACTCGGGTTGTAAAAACTAAACGCTCGTTAGTACGTCGGACTTTCTTCTCGCTCCCCGTCGCGCTTGTTCACCACGCGAGCGAAAACGAAGAGCGCATCGGACAGGCGATTGAGGTAGGTCACGGCGTCGTCGTTGATGTCCTCCTCGCCGGCCAGCGCGACCGCCCGGCGCTCTGCACGACGACAAACGGTACGGGCGTGATGGAGGTTCGCGCCCGCCTCGCCACCGCCGGGGAGGATGAAGGACGTGAGGGGGTCGAGTTCGTCGTCGTAACCGTCCATCCACGATTCGAGGAGTTCGGCGTGCTCCGCGCCTACTTGCGGGTCGTCCTCGTCGGGGTCGGGGTTGGCGAAGTCGGCCTGCACGACGTGGAGGTGGTTCTGGATTTCTCGGAGGTGGTCGTCCACGTCGTCGTGACCCGAGGGTCGGCACCGACCGATGAGGGCGTTCAACTCGTCCACCGTGCCGTAAGCTTCGATGCGCGGACTCGCCTTCGAGACGCGGGACATATCCTGCAGGTCGGTCTGACCAGCGTCACCGCGCCCGGTGTAGATCTTCATGCGAGCGACTGCTCCACGTACTCGACGATGTTGTCGCTTTCGGCCATCGTGACGCCCCTATTCTCGTCCACGAGCACGGGGACGCCGCGCTGACCGCTGACGCGTTTAACCTCGTTTCGTTTCGAGTGCAGTGCTTCGACCCACTTGGTTTCGTACTCCACGCCCGCGTCGTCGAGCGCGTCGTGGGCTTTCTCGCAGTATGGACAGCCGTCGAGCGAGTACAACGTTATCGAAGGCATGATCGGACAGAGGGACGCGAGCGTAAAGTAAGCTATCGTCCCGGTCGCAGATCCAGGAACACGCTCCGTCATGCGGGATACGCTCGCCGGGTCTCGTGATGAATTTGTTACAAATTCGGAGCACATCTTTTCCCCGTCGTGTGCTACTACCGGCTATGGAGGGGACGACAACGACGAGGGTGCGCGGCGAAGCCGACCGAAGACCGAACGAAGCTACGGGATTCCCGAGAACGCGGACGGGATGCCCTCCTGGGAGTTCGTGCGCGAGAAGATGGCGAACGACCAGAACTACTGGGTCGTGACGACGCGACCCGACGGTCGTCCGCACGCCCGTCCGACGTGGGGCGTCTAGGTCGACGACACCTTCTACTGCGGCGGGGCGAGCGAACGCGCTGGGTGCGGAATCTCGCGGCCGATGCGGGAATCACCGTCCACTGCGAGAGCGGCGAGACGGTCGTCATCATCGAAGGTGTCGCGGAACGGATAGACGACGAGACCGCCGACCCCGCGCTCGTCGAACGACTCGATGCGGCCTACGAAGGGAAGTACGGAATCGAGCACGGAACGCCGTTCTTCGCGGTTCGTCCCGAGCGGGTCTTCGCGTGGAGCGATTACCCCACCGACGCGACGCGGTGGCGGTTCGACTGAGTTCGGCGGTTGGTGACCGTCTCCGGAACGGTTCCGTCCCGGTACCATAGGTCTATCACCGATGCCGTCCACTGTTACGGCGGGGGGAGCCATGAACCAATCACGCGTAAGTCAACTCGCCGTTCCGGTGAGCGAACGCGACCACGTCGACGGTGCGGTCGATGCGCCCGTAACGCTCGTAGAGTACGGCGATTACGGGTGCCCGTACTGCGAGGACGCGTACCGCGCGGTGAAGGCTGTACGGGGATCGATGCAAGGCAGCGTTCGATTCGTGTTCCGGCACTTTCCGCTAACGTCGCTGCACCCGCACGCCCAACGGGCTGCGGAGGCGGCGGAAGCTGCCGCCGCGCAGGGGAAGTTCTGGGAGATGCACGACCTGCTCTTCGAGCACTCGGATTCGCTCTCTGAGGAAAGCCTGTTCGAGTACGCCACAGCTATCGACTTGGACACGGATCGGTTCGGCCGGGAACTCGACGATGGCACGTACGTCGATCGAGTACACGAAGACCTCATCTCCGGAACGCAGAGCGGAGTTATCGGTACGCCGACGTTCTTTATCGACGGGGAACGCTACGACGAACAGTGGGATGCCGATACCCTTCGAGCCGCGCTGGAAGACGCGCTGTGACGCCGATTCAGTCCCGTCTACGGGTCACGATGAGGCGCACGACGAGGCCGGAAAGACGACGTATCATCGGTTCTAAAATCGACGGTTCGAAGCAGGGTCGGAACACCGAGGAATCAAATTCCAGATAGCGATATAGAATTCATTTATCGCTGCCCGATAGCGATTTCCATCCGCGGGTTGATACTCCCGCGGGTCGAACAGCTTCCATGACCCGCGCTCAGGAGTTAATCGAGTACATCGCGGGGGTCGAATCGCTCGCGATCGTCTGCCACGACAACCCCGACCCGGATTGCATCGCCAGCGCGCTTGCGCTGTCGGTCATCGCCGGGGAGAGCGGCGTCGAGGACGTGGAACTGTTCTACGGAGGGGAGATTTCGCACCAACAGAATCGCGCGTTCATCAACCTCCTTCATCTGAATTTGGAGCACACGAAGACGTTCGACCCGGATGAGTTCGACCGGGTCGCGTTCGTCGACCACGCGACGCCGGCGGGCCACACGGAACTCGATGTCATCCCCGACATCGTCATCGACCACCACTCGACGGAGACGCCGACGGGGGAGTTCGTCGATCTGCGGAAGGATTACGGCGCGACGACGACCATCCTCGTGGAGTATCTCCGAGAACTCGACATCGAAGTGAACGTCCAACTCGGCTCCGCGCTGTTGTTCGCCCTCCACCGCGAGCGAATCGATTTCATCCGCGAGCCGACGCCACATGAGTACGCGGCCGCGCTTTACGTCTGCCGCCACGCGGATCTCGAACTGCTCGAAGAGCTGTACGGGGCCGCGTTCTCACCGGCGACGGTCGACGCCATCGGCGAAGCGATCCGGAACCGCGTCCAGCGCGGTGCCACCCTCGCAACCTCGGCGGGGCGGACGAGCGAGCGCGACGCGCTCTCGCAGGCCGCCGATTACCTCCTGAACGTCGAGGGGGTGAACACGGTGCTCGTGTTCGGAATCGTCAACGGTTCGGTGGAGATGAGCGCGCGTTCCATCGACCCCCGGGTTCACGCGGGCGACCTCCTGCGGGAGGCGTTCAGCGACGTGGGAAGTGCGGGGGGACACGCCGACATGGCCGGCGCACAGATTCCGCTCGGGCTGTTCGCCGACGCGGACGCGGACGACGACGAACTCGGCGAGTTCGCGTCTCGGCGGGTCTTGAACCGATTCTTCGATGCGCTCCATCTCGAACGCAACGGGGAGTAGGCGCGTTCGAAACCAGTATCTTGAAATTCGTCAGCCCTAGAGTGAGAGTATGAGCCTCGAAATCGAACACCACTGTCCTCAATGCGGGGGCAGAGAGACGTTCTGGCGCAGCGCGAGCACGAATCTCCATCTCGGCCTGAAGACGAAGTGGCGCTGTTCCGAGTGCGACTACGGACTGGTTCGCATCGACGGCGAGATCAACTCCGCGGCGTAACTGCGATTCTTCGCTTTTCTGGATTCTCAACCGCCAGTGACGACGTTCGGCGGTGCTTCGCACCTGAAGGACAAATCGAATCACGGTATATCAAATCTGTCTCGTGATCTCACTGGTCGTCTCGGTCGGCGTGGCGATACGGTCACACTCCGCCGGTGGGACAAACTTGTAGACCGCACCACTGCTCGCCACACTGTTCGATTCACTGGTCAAAACGTACAGTTCGCCGTCGGGGTCACGACCGAACGCCAGCACGTAGCGGTCGATTTCTCCGTCTTCGCTCCCCTCAACGACCAGTTCTCGCACCGGCCACCGCTCGTCGTTAGCGTTCGGTCTGTTGGCGAAAAACAGTCTACCGCGTGGGGAGCGAAACGACCGACTCCAATCGCCGAAGACGTAACTTCCGTCGAGTTCCGAAATCGCAGTCCCTTCGTAAAAGTGCCCGCCGATGACGGCGTGGCCGACCGACCGTCCTTGACTGGAGTGCGGACACTCGATCACGGGGTCTATCAGCGGTCGGCCGTCGTGGGGTGCTCGACTGGGTGCTCGGTTCGGACACCGTTTCGGGGTGCGTTTCGGTGCCCCCGCGTCGAAGCAGCGCGTTCCTTCCCTGACGTTCCAGCCGTAGTTGCCGCCTTTCCGAACCAGATTCACCTCCTCGAACCGCAACTGACCGACATCGGCGACAAACAGGTCGTCGCCCGAGAACGAGAGCCGCCACGGATTGCGAAACCCCCACGCCCACAGTTCGTCCAGTCCGTCCCCGCCGACGAGCGGATTCTCGTCCGGAACGGCGTACGGTTTACCGCCCTCGTAGGCATCTACGTCGATTCGAAGGATGCTCCCCAGTAGATTCTGGGTCACGTCCTGTCCGTTGCCACCCTCGTTGCGGGAGTATCAGTCGACGGCGTGACCGCGCCCGGTGTCCCTCGCACCGCCGCCGTCGCCGAACGGGACGTAGAGGTAACCGTCCGGGCCGAACTCGACGTCCCCTGCGTTGTGGTTCGCCTGCGGTTCGGGAATCTCCAGAATCGTCCGCTCGGAGTCGGGGTCTGCCGCGAGCAGATCCTCGTTCGCCCGGAACTCGGAGAGCACGGCGGTGTGGTCGAAGTTCCGCGGCGTCGACGCTCGCGGCGGCGCGCTGTATCGAACATAGAATCTGCGATTCATCCGAAATTCGGGATGGAGCGCGAGTCCGAGCAGTCCCCGTTCGTCGGGCGAATCCACACGCATCTTCAACTTATCGCGCACGTCGAGAAACGGTTCACGTGCCACGCCCGCGGACGTGAGAACGTGGATGCGCCCGGTCTGGTCGACGATGTAGTGCCGATTTTCGACGTCGGATGCGGTTTCGAACGCGACCGGTTGTTGGAGCGGTTCGTCCGCCACCCTCCGCAGGCCGACGCGGCCACCCTCCGGTATCACCGGCGGTGGAGCACCCGCCTCGCTACGACTGAAAGCGGTCGAGCCGAAAAGCGCGGTCGTACCTGTCACCGACGCGCGCAGGAACGCCCGTCGAGAAACCCCCTTCGGTGAGTCCGTCGTTCGTCGCATGATTTTCCCCACGCACATTCCACGGAGCGATGGAAAAGGATTCGGCGGTGACCGTCGGTTGGGTGAAGGAACGAATCGAACGGGACTACTCGGACAGCGCCTGCCACGAGAGCCGCAGGTTGCGCGCGGCGCTCGCTTGGTCGATGCGCCGCGCCGTCGTCCGTTGGGGAGCGGCTTCCAGCGTCTCGTCGTCCTCGGTCGCCACCGCGTTGAACGCCTCGGCGAGTTGGTCGAGGGTCTCGCAGTTCTCTATCTCGGTCGGTTCCGTCATCAACGCCTCCGAGACGATCTCGGGCCACTTCGTCGTCGGCGGGTGGACGCCGTAATCGAGCATCCGCTTCGCCACGTCCGCGGCGTCCTGGTCGCCCGCGCTGGCGACGAACTCGTGGTGGAACGGTCCGTGCGGCACGTCGTACTCGATCTGCGAGGCGAGGTAGTTCGCGTTGAGCACGGCCTTCGCGCTGGCGTCCGATAGCCCCTCGTCGCCGAGGCGAGCGATGTAGGCGTAGGCCTTGACCAGTACGAGCCAGTTCCCCGCGAACCCGTGCACCTTTCCGATGGTTCGCTCGGGGTCGAATCGCTCATAGGTGCCGTTCATCTTCTTCACGCGCGGCGCGGGCAGGAACTCGGCCAGTTTCTCGGCCACGCCGACCGGTCCCGCGCCGGGACCGCCGCCGCCGTGGGGCGTGGCGAACGTCTTGTGGACGTTGTAGTGCATGATGTCGAAGCCCATGTCGCCGGGGCGGGCGCGTCCGAGCAGGGCGTTCAGGTTCGCGCCGTCGTAGTAGAGCAGGCCGCCGGCCTCGTGGACGATTTCGGCGATTCGCTCGATATCGCGCTCGAACAGTCCAAGGGTGTTCGGGTTCGTGAGCATGAACAGCGCGGTGGTCTCGCCGACCGCGGCGTCGAGCGCTTCGAGGTCGACGCGTCCGTCCTCCGCGCTCGGGAGTTCGACCACGTCGTACCCGCCGAGCGCCGCGCTGGCGGGATTGGTGCCGTGGGCGCTGTCGGGGACGATGATCTCGGTTCGCCGGTCGCCCTCGCCGTTCGCTTCGTGGAACGCTTTGGCGACGAGGATACCCGTGAACTCGCCCGCCGCGCCCGCAGGGGGTTGGAGACTGACCGCGTCCATCCCGCCGATTCGGGCGAGGTAGTCCTGCAAGCCGTACATGAGTTCGAGCGTCCCTTGTACGGATTCTTCGGGGCGGTCGGGATGGATGCTCGCGCCGGGGAGCGCGGCCACGTCCTCGGTGAACTTCGGGTTGTACTTCATCGTACAGGACCCGAGGGGGTAGGGGCCGCTGTCGATGCCGTAGTTCATCTGGCTGAGTCGCGTGTAGTGGCGCGCGAGTTCCGGTTCCGAGAGGTCGGGCAGTTCGAGCGAGTCGCGGGTCAACTCGTCGGGGAGCGACGAGTTGACCGCGATCTCCTTCCCGTCTTTCTCCGAGAGGAGCGGTTCGTACAGGTGCTCGTCCTCGCGCTCCCACTTCGCTTGGGTATATTTCACGCGAACCACCTCGTGAGCGTGAAGCTCGAAAGATGTGTCTTTCGGTGTCTCCGTGAGCGGAGCAAGCGGATGCTCGAAGCGACTTCGTCGCTTCGGTGTTTCATCGCGCCACCTCCGCGAACATCGTGACCAATTCGTCGGCCATGTGCTCGTTCACGTCGGTCACGCAGACCTGCACCTCGTGCTCGCCGACCTCGTGTACAGCAAAGCCGCGTTCCTCCAAGTCCGCGACGATGGGCGGCGCGGGCTGGTCGGTGTGGGCGACGAACTCCCGGAAGTGGTGGCGGTCATGAACCGGCGCCTGCACCCCGCTGATATCGTCCAGTCGCTCCGCGAGGTCGCGGGCGCGCGTGACGCAGTTTTCGGCCAACTCGACCAGTCCGGACGAGCCGAGATACGCGACGTGCATCGCGGTGCGCAGTGCGACCCATGCCTGATTCGTGCAGATGTTGCTCGTCGCGCGCTCGCGGCGGATGTGCTGTTCGCGGGTCTGGAGCGTGAGGGTGAACGCGCGATTTCCGCCCGCTTCGGCGGCGTCGCCGCCTTCGCCTCGTCGCGCCGTCGGCGCAACGCTCTCTTCGCTCACACCGACGAGTCTACCGGGCACCTGCCGGACGAACTCCTCGCGCGTGGCGAACAGTCCGAGACCCATCCCGTAGCTCGCGGGTAGGCCGAGCGTCGCGGCGTCGCCGACGACCACGTCCGCACCCACCGAAGCGGGTTCCTGCAACAGCGACAGCGCGACCGGGTCGGAGCCGAGACAGAACAGCGCGTCGTTGCCGTGGGCGAGCTCGCCGATTTCGGCGAGGTTCTCCTCGATGGTGCCCCGTGTCGTCGGGTTCTCGGCGTACACCATCGCCACGTCGTCGTCCATCGCATCTTCGAGGGCCGCCACGTCCACGTTCGCGTCGTCGGTCGCGTACTCGTCCACGACGAGTCCCGGCCCGTCGACGTAGTTCTCGAGGACGCTCTTTCGCTCGGACAACAGGATGTCCGGAACGAGTATCCGATTTCCGCTCGTCTTCCGGACGCGGGCGGCCAGCAACGCCGCCTCCGCCAGCGCCGTCGCGTGGTCGTACATCGAGGCGTTGGCGATTTCGAGGCCGGTCAACTCGACCAGCATCGATTGGTACTCGAACAGGGCTTGCAAGAACCCCTGCGTGACCTCAGGCTGGTACTGCGTGTACGAGGTCAGAAACTCCGACCGATCCGCGAGGTGGTCGACCAACGACGGGACGTAGTGGCTGTAGTGGCCCCGTCCGAGAAACTCCGTCAGGCTCCGGTTCTTGCCGAGGGTTCGCTGTAGCTCGCGGCGGGTCGCCTGCTCCGACCGCTTCTCGATGCCGAACTCGCCGTCGAACCGAACCGACTCGGGGATGTCGAAGAGGTCTTCGACGCTCTCGACTCCCACGGCGTCTAACATCGCGCGCGTCTCGTCCGTCGTGTGCGGGGCGTACGGACTTCCCGCACTCGCGTCTCCTCCGCTCATTCGATCTGGTCGCGGTACTCCTCAGCGGACAGTAGGTCGTCTCCGGCGCCCTCGTCGGAGAGCTCGACTTCGAGCATCCACCCGTCGCCGAACGGGTCGTCGTTGACGAGTTCGGGCGTGCTCTCCAGTTCGTCGTTGACCGCCGAGACGGTGCCCGAAACTGGCGAGTAGAGGTCGGAAACCGCTTTGATGCTCTCGACCACGCCGAACTCGTCGCCTCGTTCTAGTTCGTCGCCCTCGTCGGGGAGTTCGACGAAGACGATGTCGCCCAGTTCGTCCTGCGCGAAGTCGGTGATGCCGATTCGGCCAGTTCCGTCGGTCACTTCGACCCACTCGTGCGATTCAAGGTACTTCCGGTTCTCGGGTACTTCGAAGCTCATTGTTTGTCTTTCAGAAATGGTGTGCTCTCAATCTTTGCTTTCTTGGACTGACCTCGCACCATCACGCGGATGACGGTGCCGGGGTCAGCGTAGTCGGTCGGCACGTAGCCCAGTCCGATGGGTTCGCCGAGCGTGGGACTCATCGTCCCGCTGGTGACTGTCCCGATGATGGTGTCGTTAGTGTTGGTGATGTCGTATCCGTGGCGCGGCACGCCACGGTCGACGAGTCGGAAGCCGACGAACGTCTCTTCGACGCCCTCCTCCTTCACTCGTTCGAGGGCGTCGCGCCCGACGAACTCCGTGTCGAGTTTCACAGTGAACCCGACTTTCGCCTCGTAGGGGTTTCGCGGGTCGTTCTCGTGGTCGAAATCCTGCCCCGACAGGAGAAACCCCATCTCGGTGCGGAGCGTGTCGCGCGCGCCGAGACCGCAGGGTTGGCAGTCGAGGGCGTCCCAGACGGTCTCCGCGTCGTTCCACGGGACGATTAGTTCGAACCCGTCCTCACCCGTGTACCCTGTGCGCGCGACCCAGCACCGAACGCCCGAGACGGTGACGTACCTCGCCTCGAACTTCGAGATGTCGGTAACGGAGTCGTCCGCCGCGGCGGCCACGGCGTCGGCCGCCTCCGGCCCCTGTACCGCGTACATGGCGTAATCGTCGGTGGCGTTCCGGATCTCCGCGTCGAGTTCCGACTCGTTCCGGAACCGCTTCCAGCGGTCGTGCATCTGCTCGTCGTGACCCGCGTTCGGGACGAACAGGTAGTCCGCCTCGTCGTCCTCGGGGAGGCGATAGACGACGGTGTCGTCGATGATGGAGCCGTCTTCGTCGGTTATCATCGAGTACTGGGAGTCGCCCGGTTCGAGTCGGGTCACGTCGTTCGTCGTCAGTCGTTGCATGAGCTGTTCGGCGTCCGGCCCGCCGACTTCGATCTCTCCCATGTGGGACACGTCGAAGATGCCGACGGACTCCCGAACGCTCCGGTGCTCTTCTTTTATCGAATCGAACTCGACGGGCATGTCCCACCCACCGAACTCGGTGAACGTCGCGCCCCGCTCGTCGTGTCGGTCGCGCAACGGCGGTTTCCGAAGGGGCATACCTGACCCGTCGGAGCGAGGGAAGTAATGCTTTGTTTTCTCTCGCGGAGTCAGGCCGGTTCGACGACGATCTGTCCGTCGCGCTTCTTGAACACGAGTCGGTCGCCCTCTTCGACCTCTTCGCCCGCTTCGGCGAACTCTTCGCGCACGGCTTTGATGAGGCTGATTCGCCAGCGTTGGGTGACGGTCGTCGTGCCGAGGATTTGCTCGGAAGGCATCTATCCCCCACCATTGGAATCGGTACTGTTATGGATTCTTAGCTATTTCGACTCTATAGTCACAAATGACTATTTCGACGGCGGAGTTCGCACAGGAGTTACACGACCGCGGCGCGGAAAGCGTTCTCGTTCGCGGTCGCCCGGCACCTGCCAGTTCCATCGACGACGTCGTAACGTTCGACGCAGGCACCGTTGCGGCGTGTCACGGCGATTACTGGCACCTTCCGGTGTACGTCACGACGTCGACGGCGGACGGGCGAACGCGGCGTCGGTTCGGGACGACGACGTTCGCCGACGCTATCGACTACGCGGAGCATCTGCTCCGCGAGCACACACCCGACGGAGTGTGGCTTCGACACCACGCGCGGCTCGTCGACTGTCTCTGTCCCGCCACGGTCGGCATGCTCGAAGCTCGCCTGGCGCGAACGGCGAGGGCGGTCGACGCGACGCTGGTGACGTGGACGGGCGCGACGACTCCGGCGGACGACGCGAGCTACGACTACGTAGTCGATTCCTAAACGCGCGCGAGCAGGTCGCTCGGTTCGACGGCCACGTCGGTGCTCTCACAGCGAGGACACTGGACTGCGAGCGACCAGTCGAGCGGCGTGGTGTCCCTTTCCGTAACGCGGGCGGCGATGTCGACGAGCAGGACGAACGAGTCGGTGTGTCCGCAGTTCTGGCAAGTCATGGGTGTTCAGACCGACTGGTGCGTTCGCGTCGTCGGTCACCACGGATTGGTTCCGGTTCGGTATTTGAACGTTCGGGTCAGTCGTCCCCGGCGGAGCGGTCGAGACCGTACTCGTCGAGGCGCATGCGCCAGAACTCCTCGTATCCCTCCTTCTCGGGGTCGCTGCGGACGGTGCTCTCGCCCGCGTCCACTCGGTCGAGTTTGAGGTCGACCTCCTCCAGCAGTCGCTCGCCCACGTCGTCGCTGACGACGCCCGAACGCATCGCGCTCATGATGGCGCTCTTTTCCTGTTTCAGGACGCGGCGCTCGCCGACGAGGAGTTCCTCCCTGCGCAGCTTGGGGTTCTCGCGGAGGATGCGAGAGATCGCCGCGTTCAAGTCGTCTTTCTCCTGCTCGTACTCGCCGCGGAAATCGTCGTACACGTCGCCCGGGAGGTCACCGCGGTTGTACAGTCGTTCCGCGGCGTCGAGGGCGGAGTCCACCGCCCGCGCGCGCCCGAGGAGGAGTTCGTACAGTTCCTCCGTCTCCGTGCGCGTGACGACGCCGAGGCGGTCAAGTAGGTTCTCCATCGTCAACCCTTGAACGACGAGGCTGAAGGCGGCGACGCCGAACACCATCGCTCGCAGTTCCGTGACGTGCGGGAAACCCTCGTCGCCGTCGGGCAAACCGAGCACGAGTGCGATGGGAATCGAAGCGTGCAGGCCGCCCCACACCATCACGTGCTGGTAGGAGAACGGCACGGTTCGGTTGCTGAACCGGTTGACGGCGCCCGTGATCGGATAGACGACGAGCGCGCGGACGGCCAGCACGAGTACGATGGCGATGGCGATGAGCTGCCAGTTGTCGAGCATCTGCGCGATGGGCGTCTTCGCGCCGATGAGCACGAAGATGAGCGTGTTGACGAGGAACGCGCCGGTCTCCCACGTGTTGAACACGGATATCTTCGTCTGCGGGCTCATCGCGTACTCCGCGCCCTGATTACCGATGAACAACCCCGCAGTGACGGTGGCGATGACGCCGCTGACGTGGAGGTAGTGTTCGGCGAGCAGGAAACTCCCGTACGCGAGGATGAGCGTGAGCACTATCTCGGTCATGTGCTCGTCCAAATTTATCATGACGCGGTAGACGACGTACCCCGCGGCGAGCCCAACGAGCAGGCCGCCCAGACTGGCGACAACGATTTCGACGCCCGCGTCCGCGATGGTCTGTAGCGATATGAGTTCGGAGAGCGGAGTGCTCTGCGATTCGTTCACCAACACGAACAGCGTCGAAAAGATGACGACGCCGACGCCGTCGTTGATCAGGCTCTCACCTTCGACCATCACCGAGAGACGGTCGGGTGCGCCGAGTTCCTCGAACAGCGCCAGCACCGAGACGGGGTCGGTCGGGAGGATCATCGCGGCGAACAGCGTGGCGATGAGGAGCGGAAAGCCGAAGGCGTAGTGGCCGAGCCAACCGAGGACGAGTATCGAGACGATGAGTCCGGGGACGGCGAGCGCCAAGATGGGGACGATATTCTCGCGGAAGCGTTCAAAGTTGGTCGTGGCCGCGCCCTCGAACAGGAGCGGCGGTAGAAGCACGAGCAGGATGAGGTCGTGCGAGAGTTGGATGTCGATCTGGATGTGGAGGATGGAGACGGCGAGCCCCGCGAGGAGGAGGGCGATGGTGTACGGAAACCGCCCTATCTTGGCGACGAAGACACCAACTCCCCCGGCGATGATGAAGACGGCGAGCAGGTCGATGAGTCCGGCCGTGATTCCCGTCGGTGCAGCCATGGACGACGGTTCGTCTTGGCGACGGATAAACCCGTATAGTTCGGGTCGGTTTTCGGGGCGAGAATCGATGGAAGCGTCGCCACTAGTCGGCGTCGAACGAGAGAGGATGGGGACCAATCGAATGGGGGAACTACTGGTACTCCGTGATGGTCAGGTCGTAGCTACCCGACCCGCTGTAGGAGTCCACGTCGATCTGCAGCTTCGTCGAGGTGTCGGGGCTGTCGATGGTGATCGACTCCTGACTGTTCGTGCTCGTCGAAGCGTAATCGTAGTTGTTCGGAGTCGCGTTGGTCGTCGTCCCCTCGTTGATGTAGAGGTCGAAGTCGGCGTCGCTCGGGCCGGCGAGTTCGACGACGATCTGACTCGGACTGCTGTACTCCCACGACCACGTGTAATCGTCGTAGTCCGCGTAGCTCGACAGCGAGCCGCTGACCGTCTCGGTCGTGGAGTCGCCGCCGCCTCCGCCGCCACCGCCGCTACCGGGCTCCGTCGTGACCGCGGCGTAGGCGTCGACCTGACCGCTCCCCTGCTTGTCCGAGGGGAGGCCGATATCCTCCGCCGTACTCTTGAGGTGGCTCCGCAGTTCGGAGTTGGTGAGGCTACTCCACTTGGCGAGCGTCAGACCGGCCACTCCGGAGGTGACGGGCGTCGCCATCGAGGTGCCCGAGAGCTTCTCGTAGGAGCCGCGGGTTTCGGTGGTGGTCGAGAGCACGTCGACGCCGGGCGCACAGAGTTCGACGCTGCTCCCGTATTGGGAGAACGACGCGAGCTGCTCGTTGCTGTCCACCGCGGAGACCGCCACACATTCGCTGTAGGCTGCCGGGTAGGAGACGCTACTGCTGCCGTTGTTACCCGCGGCGCAGATGACGAGACTGCCGTTGCTCTGCGCGTACGAGACGGCGTTCTTCATCGTGCTCGTGTAACCGCCGCCGCCCAGGGACATGTTGATGATGTCCGCGCCTTGGTCGGTCGCCCACTCGACGGCGTCGGCGATGTCGGACGTGGAACCGCTGCCGCCCTCGTCGAGCGCGCGACCGTTGATGAGCGAGGAGTTACCCTGCCCCGCGACGCCGGTACCGTTGTCGACGACCGCCGCGGCACAGCCGGAGACGTGCGTCGCGTGGTGCTCGTCCTGCGGCGCGTCCGGATACGGATCGCTGTCGTCGTCCGCGAAGTCCTTGCCGGGGTTGGACTTGTAGTTGGCCGCGAGGTCGGGGTGGTCGTACTGCGCACCCGTGTCGACCACGGCGATAGTGACGTTCGAGGAGCCGAGCGTCGTGTCCCACGCTTTATCGGATTTGACCTGCTGGGGTGCGTACTGACTACCGAACTGCGGGTCGTTCGGCGCCAGTTGCGTCGTGTGCGTCGCGTTCTTCTCGGCGTACTTGATGCCGTCTTTCTTCGTGATAGCGCTGATGGAGTTCTCGCGGGCAGTCTCGTTGCCGGTGAACCTGACCGCGACGTAGCGCAGGTTCTCGTTCTTGTGAACGACTTCGGCGTTGCCGGGAACGTGCTGGGCGACCTTCCGCTCAATGTCGCCTTTACCGGCCGAAACGCCGACCAGTACTTCGTCCTCTTTCGGGCCGGGGTTTCGGCCGGGAGTCGCTGCCGTGACGCCGCCGAGCGCCCCCGCAGCACCGGCAGCACCGGTCGCTTTCAGGAATGTACGTCGATCGAACCGAGATGTGTTGTCGTCTGCCATGTAGCGAGTTAACCCACCGTTTATACGTATATAAATTTTATTTATTCTCTAATGAAATACGTAGGAGAGTAAGAATGGATAAAAATAAATTTCCAAAATTCCAATCTGTTGATCCAAGGTGCGAGGGAGAACCGGCGGCGACCGAATCGAGGCGAGCGTCCGAAGGGAGCGGGAGAAATCGCCACGGCTATGTTCCGGTGTCGGTTAGTCCGCTCCATGACCGGCGGCTTGCGGTCGTTGCTCGGCGGCGACCGCGACGAAGGCGACCGAACCGTCGCGCTGTTCGTCGACGGCCCGAACGTGCTCCGCGACGAGTTCGACGTCGATCTGGACGACATACGCGCGGCGGGCGTCCGCCTCGGCCAACTCGTCGTCTCCCGTCTCTACCTCGACGAACACGCCACACCGGGATTGATTCAGGCGGCGGAAGCGCGCGGATTCGAGGTGGTCGTTACGAGTGGTGACGTCGACGTGAAACTCGCCATCGACGCGACCGAACTCGCATTGGACGACCGCGTGGACGTGCTCGCCATCTCGTCTCGGGATACAGATTTCAAGCCCGTGCTCGAAAAGGCGGCGCGAAACGGCGTCCGGACGGTCGCCATCGCACCCGGCGAGTACGGGCGTTCGGACGCGCTCCGGAATGCGGCCCACGAATCGTTCGTCATCGAAGAGTAGGCGTTTTTTCCTCTGAACGCGATGGGTCGAACATGGACGACCTCGGCACGCCGGTGCTCGACGACCACCTCCACCTCGACTCGGAGCACGGACGCGGAATCGAAGCGGTCAGGGACTTCGCGCGGAGCGGCGGCACCCACCTGCTCGTCGTCAACAAACCCTCGTGGTTGCTCGGCGTCGAAGCCGAATCCGGCGACGATTTCCGCGCGGTGTTCGACACGACCGTCGATATCGTAGAGCGCGCGAACGCGATCTTGCCGGGGCGCGCGTGGGCCGTCCTCGGCGTCCACCCCGGACTCGTCTCGAAACTAGTGGACGACCGCGGGTACTCGCCCGCGGGCGCGCGAGACTTGATGCAGGCGGGGATCGAAGTCGCGGCGGAGTACGTCGCGGAGGACTCCGGCGCGGAGGGTGACCTCGCCGTCGCCCTGAAATCGGGACGCCCCCACTACGACGTGTCCGACGAGGTGTGTGACGCTTCGAACGCCGTCCTCCGACGCGCGCTGGAACTGGGCGCTGACGTGGGCTGTGCCGTCCAACTGCACACCGAAGCGACCAACGACCTCACGGAGGTTGCCGAGTGGGCCGAAGACTCCGGACTCCCACCTGAGCGCGTCGTGAAACACTACGCGGGCGGCGAACTGACGGGCGTGACGCCGAGCGTGATGAGTGAAAAAGACAGGCTTGAAGTCGCCGCCGAGCGCGGGGAGCCATTTCTGATGGAGACCGATTTCGTCGACGACCCAGACCGGCCCGGTGCGGTGTTGGGGCCGAAGACGGTTCCGCGCCGGGTCAAATGGATGCGAGAACGAGGGTACGACGAGGCGATTCGAACGGCTCACGTATCGACGCCAGAACGAGTGTACGGCCTGAATATTCGAGAAACGCTGTCCAGATGACCGCGGGCCGAAGGAAAGGCCTATTTATCGTGCTATGCACGACAGAGATATGAGCGCACCCCCAGAGGAGTTCTACTCGGAAGAACGCTGGCAGAACTGGTTGGACAGAATCAGGGACGAGGACATCGACCCTGAGAACGAGGACTCGGCACGCCTGCTCCTCAATCTACAGGACGACGTGGCTATCGCCGTCGCCAAAATCGTCACCGCGTACGACGACGGCGACATCGACGAGGAGTCGGCACTCTCCGAACTCGCCGACATCCGCGAGACGGTTCTCGACGAGGTCGAGTTCGAGGACGAAGAGAAGGGGATGCTCATCGACGGCGTTCAGACGAGTCTCCTCTGCGTGTTCTACGCCTCCGAAGAGTACGTCGCCCGCGGCCCCGCGGAGGACGCGAGCGTCGAAGAGTACGTTCTCGAAGCGTCGAAAGCCGAGGATGCGGAGGACTTGGATTCGGCGCTCGGGCTCGTCGCGGCGGGCGGAACGCGTATCATCGCGGGCGACGAACTCGACATGTCGGTGACCGAGGAACTCGAGTACGGGCTGGTCACGGAGTGGGTGAACGGTCTCGATAGCCTCCAGAGCGCGATGAGCGACCCCGAGGTCGTCGAGGAAGACGACGAGTAAGCGAGTACGGAGGTTTTTGTTCTCGACCTGTTTTTGTCCCATAGATGACGTTCCGGGCGGACGACCGCGGGGTGACCGTGCAGATGGGGACGATACTTCTCTTCGCTACGCTCGTCGTCGCCATGTCGCTGTATCAGGCTACCGTCATTCCGAATCAGAACGCCAAGGTCGAGTTTCGCCACGGCGAGCGGGTGCAGAGCCAGCTGCACGACGTTCGAAACTCCATCCTCCGAGCGAGCGCGACCGGCACGGACCAGCCGACGTCGGTGACGCTCGGAACGCAGTATCCGGAGCGCATGTTCTTCCTCAACCCGCCGCCGGCGTCGGGGACGCTCCAAACCGTCGAATTGGGGAACGTTAGCGTCGAGAACGTCACCGCGAGCGCGCCGGAGACGGTTGACTACCTGAGCGATACGCTTACGTTCGGTACGCGGGCACTGGTGTACGCGCCGAGCTACCACCAGTACGGGAACGCGCCAGATACGGTGTACGAGAACACGGTCGTCTACAACCGCGCCGATGAAGGGAACGACGGGCGTGAGGGCTCACTATGTGATGAAAGTCTCCGGCGACGGTACGAGCATCGTCGAGGACGGCCGCCAGCAGTTGGTCGTCGAAGTGAGAGACCGGTACAATAACCCCGTCTCCGGCGCGACGGTACACTTCACGCTTGCCGGGGCAGAGCAGGGCACGTCACACGAACTCGATAACGGGACGACGACCGGAGAGGCGGTGCAGGTGACGACCGGCGCGGATGGGCAGGCCTCGGTCACCTACCATCTCGACTCCGTCTCGGGGAACGGCGACGATGTCACCGTTCGGGTCAGCATCGATGACATCCCACCGATGGGGGGGTCGTTCGATACGGATAGAAAGGAGACGCTCGCGTTCTCGCTCGCCGCTGTCGGCCAGAGCGGAAACGGCAATGGTGGTAACGGTGACGGTGGCGATGGTGGTGACGGCGGTGGCGGTGATGACGGAGCACAGACTCCGCAGGTCGAGTTCCGCGTTGACGATCTCTCGCATCCGAATGAAGACAAGATGAACTACGTCGCGTCGTACGACGTGTCGAACACGAACGGCTCGTTCGAACGCGTCAACGTTGTGTACGACAACGTCAACAGGGGTTCCAGCGCGACCGGCACGCGGAGCGCAACGACGATGCATGGGAGCCAACAGTATCAGTTGAGTTATGGGGCAAGTGAACAGTGGAAGATGACGGTACAGGTCATCTATGAACGTTCCGATAGGACAGAGTAGTCGCGGTAGAGCGGACCATCGGAGATACCGCGGACAGTCTGAATCCGAGCGATAACGACGACCTCAGCGTGTCCGACAGTCCAACTATCGAAAACTACGACGTGCAGGACAACACCAATCCCGGACAGGGACCGAGATACACGGTGATCTACACCGTATCGTCAGACAGTCAATTTGAGGAGGTTAAGGCGGCCACCATCGGTCGAGAGAACGGTGGTGCGGCGTTCGACAGTAGTACGCAAACGAGCAGTTCGTTCCACCTCTCTCCTGGATACGGCCAAGGAACGGAGTTCACGATTAAACTCCTCGTCTACGACGATGATGGTGCCGTCGTCGCCATCGTGGAGGAATCCGATACGGCACAATAACTCTATTTTCGACGTTCGTCGACAGTTCTATCGACAAACCCTTATAGCACGTTACGTAATGTGAGAGCAAGAATGACAGCCGTGGGTATCGACGCCATCGAAATCTGGACTGGCAAACTGAAACTCGACCTGCCGGAGACGGTCGCACCGATAAAGGACAAAGACCCGGAGTACTACACGAAGGGTCTGGGGCTGTACGCCAGTTCGTTCCCGGACGCACACGAGGACATCGTGACGATGGGCGCGAACGCGGCTTACCGACTGATGGAACGCAAGGGTCTGACGCCGGACGACATTGGACGCATCGACGTGGCGACCGAGTCCGCGTTCGACAACTCCAAGCCCGTCTCGACGTACATCGCGGGGTGTCTCGAACAAGTGTACGGCGACGATTTCCACCACGCGAACAAGGGCGAACGCAAGTTCGCCTGCATCGCCGGAACGCAGAGCCTGGACGACGCCTACAACTGGATCAAGGCGGGGCGAAATCGCGGGCGGAGCGCGCTCGTCATCGCCACCGATACCGCGCTTTACGCTCGCGGCGACCCCGGCGAGGCGACGCAGGGTGCGGGTGCCGTCGCGATGCTCATCGGCGAAGACCCGAGCCTCGTGGAACTCTCGACCGAGCAGGGATACGGCAGCGCCGACGAGACGGACTTCCTGAAACCCAACCAGCAGTTCCCGAGCGTGGACGGCAAGCGGTCGATGCAGGTGTACCTCGCTCGGATGCGCGAGGCTCTGGAGGACTTCGAGAGCGTCATGGGCGACACCCACCTCGACGATTTCGAGTACATCCCCTTCCACACGCCCTTCCCCGGAATGGTGCGTAGGGCGGGTCTCCTCGGCTATCGCCACATGATCCGGAACACCGACGTGGAAGACGAACTCGCGGCGGAGATCGGTCGCCAGCCCCGCGAAGCGGAGTACGACGACCGCGAAGCATACGAGCAGGCCATCCGCGACTACATGGACGACCTCAAATCCACCGACGATTACCGCGAGTGGTACGCGGACACCATCAAACCAACGCTCGGCATCTCGCGCGAGGTCGGCAACTGGTACACCGGGTCGGTGCACATCGCCCGTGCATCGGCGCTCCAGTACGCCGCCGAGAACGATCTCGACGTGACGGGGCGGAAACTGCTCGTCGGTTCCTACGGCAGCGGCGCGCAGGCCGAGATTCACGCCGAGACGATTCAAGAAGGGTGGAGAGAGGAGATCGGCCACCTCTCCATCGACGAGCAGATACGCGATCGCCACGACCTCACGTACGAGGAGTACGAGGACGTGCACGACCGCCACAACCACGACAAGCGCGTCGAACTGGACGACTTCACGGAACCCGAAGACGAGTTCGTCTTCGTCGGTCGCGGGGAGATGGACGAGCGAACCTACGAGTACGTGGAGTAAGCTGCGGACAGGGATTTTCCGATTTCGTCGTTTCGTAGCTGCGGCTCTCCGACCTCGTATTTCGGCTTCGAATCGTTGTAAGGAAAAAATCGCGTTCACGCACTTCGACAAACGATTTATCCGTGCACCGCCCTTCCGTGCAACCGAACTAACACACCTCAAGCGCGAAATCACCAACTCAGCATGACCGAAACAGAACCGGAGACTCAGTCGACGGACGGGAACGAACTGCCAGCGACGACCGAGAGCGCGCCGGAATCGCGCGAGGCCGGAAATGCGCCAAAATCCGCCGGAGATGAGCTACCGGGGACGCCCGAACCGGAAGAAGACCGTGCAGACCCCTCCGACGCTTTCGGCGTCCTCGGCAACGAAGTTCGGATGGCCGCACTTCGCGCGCTCGTGGACGCGGAAACCGAGGGGGAGGGTTCTCTCGCGTTCTCGGAACTGTTCGAGGCGACGCCCGCCGACAACACCGCCGGGTTCTCCTACCACCTCCGACAGTTGACCGACCACTTCGTCCGGAAAACGGAGGGCAGATACACCTTGACCTACGCCGGGCGCGAGATCGCGCGGGCCATCCGCGCCGGAACCTACACCGACAGCGTGGATTTCGGCCCCATCGCGGTGGACGATCCCTGCCCGTTCTGCGGCGAGGAGCGTCTGGAGGCCCGCGGCGAGGATAACTACGTCGCCGTCGAGTGCGGCGCCTGCGACAGGCCGACGCTCACGCTTCCGTTTCCGCCGGGCGGCCACCGCGCGCACGACCCCGAAGGATTGCTGACCGCGTTCGATCGCCACCACCGCCACCGCCTCTCGCTCATGGCCGACGGCGTCTGCCCGGAGTGCAGCGCTCCGGCGGAGGCCCACGTGGACTATCACGACGCCGACGGGCCGGAAAGTACGCGTCGTCCGCAGGTTCGGTTCGACTGCGACCGCTGCGGCTGTCGGCTTCGCTCGCCCGTGACGCTCGCGGTGCTCGAACATCCCGAAGTCATCTCGTTCTACCACGACCACGGTGTCGCCATCCGAGAGCGTCCCCTGTGGAACGTCGGCGAGGAGTGGCGAGAACGGGTGGTGTCGGAAGAACCGTGGTGCGTGAGAGTTTCGACGAAAATCGACGGCGAGGTGCTGGCGCTGTTCGTCGCCGCGAACCTCGAAGTCGTGACGGTACGGCGGACGACCGCTTCGGCGTCGGCGTCGTGACGCGAGAAGCGTAGCCCGACGGTTCTGTCGGGCTACGCCGCTCCGTCCGCGAGCAGGTCGAGCGAATCCAACGTCGAGCGACGCTTGTCCGCGTCGAGTTCGCGGTACGTCGGGTCGATTATCGCCACGTCGACTTCTTCGGGCGAGAGCGGCCCGCCCCGCGATTCGGCGAGCGCGGAAAGGGCGAGTTCGACGCCCGTATCGACCGAGGAGTCGGGATCGTAGTTTCCTTCGAGGTACTCGCGCACGGTGTCGTCGTCCGCGCCGATCGCCGTCGCCTGCCACTCGTAGGGCGTGCCCGAAGGGTCGGTTTCGAACAGTCGGGGGCGCGGCTCGTCTGCACCCGACGAATCGACGCCGCCCACGAGGAGGGCCGCGCCGAACGGGCGCGCGCCGCCCTGCTGCGTGAACTCCTGGACGTGGTCGGTCACGGCCTTCGTGAACGGTTCGACCGCCATCGGTTCGCCGTAGCGCAGGCGGTCGGTCTGGGCGCGCCGGCGGCCGAAATCCACGAGTTGGCGCGCGTCGGCGACGTGTCCTGCGCTGCCGACGCCGAGGTGGTCGTCTATCTTGTGGAGTTTCTCGATGCCCTCAGCTTCGAGCAGGGGCGAGCGCAGGCGCTTGCTCGCGGCCAGCACGACGCCGTCGCGGGCGCGAACGCCCACGTTGACGCTTCCGCGGCGGACCGCCTCGCGGGCGTACTCGACCTGATAGAGGCGACCGTCGGGCGAGAAGATGTTTGTCCCGCGGTCGTAGGCCTGCTGACGCTGGCCGTTCATGCCGCCACCTCCCACTCGTCGCCGGTTCGAATCTCGACGCCGTCGCTCGTGACGCTGGCGATCGTGAGTCCGTTTCCGCTCGCCGTGTCGCGTTCGGCGGCGCTCTCGACGGCTCGCGCCGCGACGCGCCGGGCGGCTTCGGGCGACAGGTCGGGTTCGTACTCGCGTTCGAGGACGCCGTAAGCGAGTTGCATCCCGCTTCCGCCTGCGACGTAGTCAGCTTCCATGACGCCGCCGCCCGCATCGAGGTCGTAGACGTGCGGGCCGGTCGCATCGACGCCGCCGAGGGTCGGTTGTGCGACGCGGTACGGCCCGCTCCGGAGGAGGTTCCCGGTGAGCGTCGAGAGCGCGGCCATGTCGATGGCGGCGCCGCGACGCGTCTCGTAGAGACCCGTCTCGGCCCGAAGCGTTCGGACGAACGATTGGAGGTCGCCGACGCCGCCGGCGAGCGTTATCGCGGCGGTCGGGTGGACTCGCTGGATTTTTTGGACGTTCTTGTTCGTGACGAACCGGCCGCCGCCGATGCTGGCGCGGCGATCCGCGGCGAGCAGAACGCTATCGTCGGTCGTCAGGGCGACCGTGGTCGTCCCGGTCTTCGTTATCGACTCGGACATAGCGGAGGAGAGGGGTTCCGTTCGGAAAAGTGTTAGCTAAAATATATTTTAGCGAGTATCAGGAATCGTACCACTCGACCATTTCGTTCACGTCGCTCGAGAGCGGCTCTTCCACGAGCATTCGGAACACACCCCGCCCAGCGAGCGTCCGGAGGTGCGTGACGAACTCGCGCCACTCGGCGGCGCAGTCGGTGTGGAGGTGCCAAACGTACGAGGGCCGGCGCGAACGCGATCGGACTGCGGCTCGACGGTTTCGGCGCACCACGGGCACGTCGGTCGAGTAGTGGCGACTCCACCTTCGTGTTCTTCGGTTCTCATTACGATATTCGGACACGTACAGCGTGTTTCAGTTTGGTTCTTCACTACGCCACGCTTTACGGCGGAGAGGGTCGGAAGAACGTCACGGCGCGAGGTCGCGCATCGCGTCCACCATCGTCTCTTTCTCGCAGTCGGTGACGGCCAGCGAGAAGCCGTCGAGTTGGGCGAGTTTCGACGCGTGTTCCCAGAGGTCGTCCGGGTCGAGTCCGTGGAGGACGACGGCGTTTGGCGTGGGGTTGACGACGCGCATGGCGACCAGCGGGGATTCCCCGCGCGTGACGTTCGTGAAGACGAGCGCGCGACTCGTGCTCTGACCGTAGAGGCGATAGAACTCCTCGCTGGAGAGGCGAGTGATGGCTTCGATGCTGTCGATGACGGTGTGGCCGGTGATGCGCGCCTGCGCCCCCGGCTCGAGTTCGGTCGCGTCGATGGCGTCGTAGAACCGCGATATCGGAACGCCGGTCGGGTACTCGCGCAGGTCGCTGACGATGTCGCTGTCGAACCCCGCCGAAAGCACGCGGGCGTACTGGCGAATCCGCCCGCCGCCGCGCTGTTCGTCGATGTCGAGCAGGGCTTCGACGGTTCGGCGGACGACGCCGATGCCCGGGTTCTCACGCCGCCCACTCTCGTAGTCGGAGATGACCGACGAGGAGACGCCGAGGTGGTCGGCGAGCGCGGTCTGGGAGACGTCGAAGTCGGTGCGCCACTTGCGCAGGGTCGCCCCGGGGTCGTCGCTCAGGGTGATCTCGCCCGCGATCTGCTCGGCGAGCGTCCGGCGCGCGTCTGTCATGCCTTCGCGTGTGGCGGTCGAACGGAAAAGCGTATCGAAACTTGAATTCGACACTCGTCGAAGTTCACGAGGACTTCCCAGGATAACGCTACGACGAGACAGGAGTCGTCCTGAAAAGGCACGCAGTAACGTTCGGGGAGTTTGTCGCAGCGCTACCGGAAATTTCGTTTCTCCAACTCGACTTACCCCGATTTCGTCCATCCACTCCGACTAGCAACGACCGAATAAACTCCGTAAGCGCGACCCCACGAACTCCGCCCTCCGAGTCAATGCGACCCTTCGAAAGTACGCCATCCTTACGGTGTTCGTCAGGGGAAAAGCCATATCTTCGAAGCCAGCGTCCAACTCGTGATGCCATCGACGGTCGTTCACGTCGCGGTGGCTGGCTTACTCGCTACGTCACTGCTCGCCGACCACTTCGACGGGCGCGCGGCGTTGGTGGTGATGGCCGTCGCCGCGCTACCGGACCTCGACACGCTGGTGGGGTTGTGGGTTCCGGGGGGACATAGGGCTGTGTTGCACACCCTCCTTCTACCGACGGGAATGGGCGTCCTCCTGCTCGCCGACCGATTGGAAGGAAACTGGATATGTCGGCGCTGGGGGGAGTACGGCGTCCGAGTCGCGTGGGTCAGTCTCGTCTCGTTGCTCGTCGCGGGCATCGGTCTCGACCTATTCACGAACGGCGTGAACGCCCTCTACCCGCTTCACGACCAGTTCTACAGCGTCTCCGGTAAGCTCAGCTTTTCGAACGAGCAGGGATTTGTCCAGACGTTCGTCGAATCGAAGGCCCGTGGGTCGACGAAGACCACGCACTACCGAACCGGCTTCGACCTCGCGCGCGGCCCCGACCCCAAGCGAAAAGAGCGCGTGTTTCCCATCGTCCGGAGCGGGCGACAGCTCCTCCTCGGCGCGATGAGCTTCGGCATCCTCGGGTTCCGAGTGTGGGAATCGCGCAAGAAGTAAGCATCCGTCGCCCCGAGAGGGGGTATGGGGACCGGTGTCACCGAGATACGACCTTACGACGCGGACGACGCGAGCGACGCAAAAGAGCTGTGGAAGTTGAAGCGCGGCTTCGAACTCGGACTCGGCAATGGAACCGGCGGCGACGAGAAGGCGACGGTGTACGCCGAAAAGCTGACCGACGAGTACCGCGAGGAGTACGGCGAGTGGGTCGAGCGATGCGTGACTCACGACGAACGCTGCGTCACCGTCGCGGACGCGGGCGACGGACTCGCGGGGTACGTGTTCGTCCTCCCTGACGACTTCGCGTTCGTCTGGGACGCCGCCGTTCTGAACGAGATCTTCGTTCACCCCGACCACCGCGGAACCGGCGTCGCAGACGAGTTGATGGACGCCGCCGTAGACTTAGCCCGCGACCAGAACCTCCCGCTCGACAGGCTTGTGCTCGACGTCGACCGAGAAAACGACCGCGCACGGGCATTCTACGACCGGCACGGCTTCGAGCACTGGGGCGAGATGGTCGCTCGAAAACTGTGAATTGGGTGCGAGGAAAATCCGACATCGTGCACCTCGATTGCACGGTGTTCGATAGCATACCGTGTTGATTATAAATCGTCCGGATTACGAGCAAAAATCGAGATGTTTATTCGTATCTGAGTTAACTTACCCATAACGCCCGTTCGGGGCCGATTACTCTCCGACGGTTCTGACGGGACGGCGGTGAGAAAAACATGTGGCAAGAGTACGTCTTCCTAGCGGGTAGTATCGTCATCATGATTTCGCTCGTTCCGACCATTCGCGACGAAGAGGCGAAGGTACCGCTCCGAACCAGCGTTCCGTCGGTGCTCGTACTGTTCGTCCAGACATTGGCATTTCTCTCGATGGGTCTGACGTTTTCCGCGGTCGGAACCGGAATGGGATTCGGTCTCTGGTCGCTCATCGCGACGTACAAGTCGTAATCGTCGGTTGCGACGACCGAATCCGCGGCAATCGACCGTGGCAACGCGAATCATGTACCATTGATTAACGGTCGAGGATTTCCGCGGCGTTCACCAGCGAGCGGTGAGACAATCATTCGTGCGTGAACACCAACAGTCGGTCGTCCTCCCGGACGACGCAGAGCCGCATCAACCCGGTCGGTCGAAAGCTGTGTTCTCGCTTCTCTGTCGCCAGCAAGTCCCCGAACGGTTTGTCGCAGGCCGGACACACGACCGAATCGCGGTTCTCAAACAGTTCGGTGTGTCCGGCGTCCTTCTTCAGTTTCAGCCGGTGACGAATCGCGTGGATGTCCATCTCGGTCACGACTCGTCGCCCTCGCTGTTAGTCGACTTCCGATCTGTCTTCCACTGTTCGCGGGAGATGGTGTAGCGGTGCGAGTCGAACGTCGTCCCGTCCGGGCGAGTTCCCGCGTTCCGAATCAGGGCGTCGTGCTGCCCGCCGTGGGCTTCGACGTACTTCTCGATGGCTCTGCGCGACTGTTCGTTGCCGGCTTCGTGGGTCACTGCTACCAGTTCCAAATCGAGGCGGTCGAAGGCGAGTTCCATCAGTGCAGTAGCACGTTCGCTGGAGTAGTCGCGCCCCCAGAATCGCTTGCGAAGCCAGATTCCGAGGTTGCCGGTTCGGCGCTCCCAGTCGACTTTCAAGCCGGTGTTGCCCGCGAACTCGCCAGCACCGTCTTCGCTCTCCTTCGGACGGATGACGTAGCCAGCGATTTCGCCCGCCTCCCACGCCTCTTCGCTGTCGGTGACGAAATCGAACGTCTCCTTCGGCGTGGCGTGCGGTTCCCACGAGAGATACTCGGTCTCTTCCTCGATGGCCTCGCGGTGCGAACAGAGCCGATAATATTCGAAGATATCGACGTTCTCGAGGCACATCCGCTCCAACACCAATCGCTTTGTCTCGATGCGCTCGGGGAACATGACTGAGGCGACACGGTGCGGGGATAAAAATTTTCTGACAATTAGGCGACTCGCACCCTGCACCGATTTGGTCGAAGCCGGTCAACGTTCGACGAACGTGACGCTCTCCTTGTGACGTTCCTCCCACTGTTCGCGCGTCACGGTGTAGCGGTGCAGATCGCGCACCTCGTCGTCCATCGGAACCCAATTGCGGAGGATACCGTCGTACTGCCCGCCGTGGGCTTCGACGTACTTCTCGATGGCTCTGCGCGATTTCTCGTTGCTGTAGAGATATCCCGCCGAAACGAGTTCCAAGTCGAGGCGGTCGAAGGCGAGTTTCATGAGTGCTCCCGCTCGTTCGCCGGAGTAGCCGCGTCCCCAGTACGGCTTGCGGAGCCACAGGCCGAACAGCGCGGAATGCTCGTCCCACTCAGGATGGAGCCCGGTCACCCCGGCGAACTCGCCCGCCCCGTCCTCTTCCTCGCGGGGAACGACGGCGTATATCGCTCCATCGCCGTCGACCCAACTCTCCTCCGCGTCGGCGAGCAGGTCGCGCGTTTCTTTCGGTGCGGCGTGTGGTTTCCACGTTAGATGCTCCGTCTCTTCGAGAACCGTATCGCTGTGGCGCGAGTAGTACGGGTAGAGGGAGAGGGCGTCGAAATGCTCGCGGCAGAAGCGCACGAGTTCGAGTCGCTCCGTCTCGATGCGCTCGGGGAACATAACGGAGATATCACGACGAGCGGACAAAACGATTGGCTTTACGGCCCGACCGAACACCGGTGCGACCCGTTTATCGCGTCACGGGGGTGTTCTCCGCGTCAGGGCGATCGACTCGGGGGCGAGCGAAGGGTTTGCTTTTCGTGGGCGGTGCGCTACAGCCGAAAGAGGAAGACGAGCTTCGTCCCGGGTCAGCCTTCGCAACCACTAAACGCACGACCTGCTTAGGAGGTGGTAATGGTAGACTGGACGGAGAAGTATCGCCCGAGCACCCTCTCCGAGGTGCGAGGGAACAACACGGCCCGCGATGAACTGCTCGACTGGGCCAAGACGTGGGACGACCACGGGGACGCCGTCATCCTCCACGGGAGCCCCGGCGTCGGGAAGACCTCGGCAGCTCACGCGCTAGCGAATGATATGGGCTGGCCGACCATCGAGTTGAACGCCAGCGACCAGCGCACCAGAGGCGTCATCAAACGCATTGCAGGTGAGGCGGCGAAAAGCGGAACCTTGACCGGCGGTACGGCAGGCAGACGGCTCGTGATTCTGGACGAGGCGGACAACCTGACGCACAACGCCGACCGCGGCGGGTCGCGGGCGATAACCGAAGTCGTGAAGTCGGCGAGCCAACCGCTTGTGCTCATCGCGAACGAGTTCTACGACATGTCGAACTCCCTGCGGAACGCCTGCGAAACCGTCGAGTTCCGGGACGTATCCGCCCGGAGTATCAAACCCGTCCTCCGCGACATCTGCCGACAGGAGGACATCCAGTACGAGTCCGCCGCTCTGGAGGCTATCGCCGAGAACGACAGCGGCGACCTGCGCTCCGCCGTGAACGACCTCCAAGCTGTCGCCGAGTCGAGCGACCGCCTCACCGAGGGGGACGTGGTGACGGGCGAGCGCGACACGACGAGCGGCATCTTCGAATTTCTGGACGACCTGATCAAGAAGGAGGACGCGGAGGGCGCGCTGAAGGCGTCCTACGATGTAGACGAGACGCCGGACAACCTGCTCAACTGGATAGAGGACAACGTTCCGAAGGACTACGAAGGCGGCGAACTGGCGGACGCTTACGGCTACCTGGCGGACGCCGACCGCTGGCTCGGTCGGGTGCGCGCCACGCAGAACTACCGCTTCTGGCGCTACGCGAGTGACAACATGACTGCCGGAGTCGCCGCGTCCCGGCGGGAGAAGAAAGGCGGTTGGACGCGCTACGGACCGCCGAGTTACTGGCGCAAGCTCGGCAGTTCACGGGGTAAACGAAACACCCGCGACTACATCGCCCAGAAGATAGCCGAGGAGAGCGGCATTAGCATGAGTACGGCGCGTCGGGAGGTCATCCCCTTCCTCGCGGAGATGACTCACCACTGTAAGAACCGGGAGTTGACCGTGGCGATGGCGGCGCGATACGACATGGAGGAAAAGCACGTCGCGTTCGTCACCGGGAGCGGGAAGACGACGAACAAAGTCCAGCAGATCGTCGAGGACGCCGAGGAACGAAAGGAGAAAGCCGCGGTCGAGCACTCGGGCGGAGCCTTCGAAGGCGGTTTCGCGTCGGAGTCGAACGACGAGGACTCCGACGACGAACCGGAGGTGGGGGATTCCGAACCGGAAGAACCGGAGGAGTCGGAGGCCGCCGAGGACGAGCAGTCGAACGACGGCCAGTCCGGTCTCGGCGACTTCGTGTGAACGGCCCGGTACCGGCGTTCGACACGCCGGGCGACGCGGAACGATAGCCGATGAAGCGTTTTCAGGTAATTTGGTGCGGTTCCGGAAAAAAGAAACAACGGTAGCGATAACACCAACTATCACACGACGGTAAAAGATGCTATGACTGTTCGTCTCCACGGGACGGTATGACAAAGCGCGAACTCGACTCGGTGGACAGAGGGATCATCTATCTGCTCCAACAGGATTCGCGCAACCACACTACCACCGAGATCGGTGAGCGGGTGGGGGTGGCCGCCAGCACCGTCGCGAACCGCATAAAGAAACTGGAGCGTTCGGGCGTCATCGCCGGATACCATCCAAGAGTCGATTACGAGAAAGCGGGATACGATAGCCATTTCATCGTCGTCGGGACCGTCCCGGCCGAGAAGCGCGACTTGGTAGTCGACGAGATCGCCGAGGTCTCCGGAGTCGTGAACATCCGCACGGTGCTGACGGACGAGGAGAACGTCTCCGTCGAGGTCGTCGGGGCGACGCAGTCCGTGGTCGAAGAGCGGATCGAAGCGCTAAACGACCGCGGCGTCTCCGTCGTTCGGACGGAGATGCTGAAAGACGAACGCGAACAGCCGTTCGACCATTTCGGAGAGGGTCTCGCAGAGGACGACAGTCGATGAATTCGTGTGACGAAATTCGAAATTTTCCGGTCTCGTGAATGATTTGGCGCGTCTTCAAATATCCGATCGATATAAATATCTATTCTTCGACGCGTTTTTGAGTCGGGAACGACGACTAGTACGCGATGAAGACCACGGGAAATTCTCGGGATAACGGCCGTCCTATCAGCGAGGTGATTGTCGAAGCGGTCGGCGAGGAAACGGGGACGCCTCCGGAACGAATTACGCCACCGTTGTATCACGTCATCGATCCGGAGGCGCTGAACAGCCTCTTTAAGAACACCGTAAACGTCGGCCGAAATGGGGGACGGGTGGTGTTCGCGTATAACGGCTTTGAGGTCACGGTCACGGAAGATGGGAGCGTCGCGCTCGAATCGACGGAACGACAGCGAGCCTCCGACTGAGAGGCGACCGAACGAGAAACGAGTCGCGCATTCGGTCAAGTTAGGAATCGAGAAGACGGACGGAAGCGGTCAGTACGGGAAGATGCGGAAGCCCTGCGGGAGGACGAATCCGAGCAGCAAGAACAGCGTTCCCGCCACGCCCGCACAGATGAGCGCGTAGGGAATCTGGGTCCTGACGTGGACGAGGTGGTCGCTACCGCTGGTCGAGGACGCCAACACCGTCGTGTCGCTGATGGGCGAACTGTGGTCGCCGAAGATGCCGCCGCTGAACACCGCGCCGAGGACGAGCGGGAGGTTCGCGCCGGTCGAGAAGGCCACCGGGATGGCGATGGGGAACATGATTCCGTATGTCGCCCACGAACTGCCGTCGGAGAAGCTCACTCCGCTGGTGACGAGGAACAGCAGGACCGGGACGAGGGCCGGCGGAATCTCGTCGAACCAGTTGGTGACGAAGTTCGAGATGCCGAGGACGGTCACGGCGTTCTGGATGGAACTGGCGAACATCAGGATGACCGCGGCGAGGAGGATACCCTTGAACCCGCGCACCATCGCGTCCGTGGCGTCCTTGTTGCTCGGGATGTCGCCTTTCGCGCGGTAGAGCACGAACGCGACGACGAGCGCTGCGAAGGAAGCGAGGCCGAGTTTGATGCCGCCGATGTTGAACGACCACTTACCGCCCGCCGGGAGGATAAGTTGGTAGCCCCCGAGCGAGAACAGCGTGTTCATCTGCGGGGCAGAGACGACGGGACTACCGCGCCAGAACATCGCGCTGAGGCCGACGACGATCATCGTGGCGATGGGGATGGCGAAGTTGCGCCAGTCGGGGGTCGCGGTATCGGCCATCTCGTATTCGTCCACCTCGCGGGAGATCATGGGGTCGTGGTCGTCGCCGACGACGCCCCCGCCGTTGCGCGCTCGGGTTTCCTCGCGCGCCATCCCGAAGATGTTGGGGAACACCTGCCACGCGACCAGCGCGGCGATGATGAGCGCGGTCCACGAGTAGAAGCCGAACACAAGGCTGTTGAAGAAAAGTGGCCAGATCTGGTCGGTCGCGGCCGTCACCCCCTTTCCGCCCGTGTTGACGTAGTTGGCCATGTTGGCCGGGAGCGTGTTCTGCTTCGCGGCCTGTTCGAGACCGCCGCCGATGAAGCCGATGAGTGCGACGCCCCACGTCGAGTAGAACGCGAGGCGGGCCGCCGGACTCCCGGCGCTGTCGACGTAGTAGGCAAGTTTCGCCCGCGAGACGTTGAACCGGTCGGTCAGCGGGCGCATCATCGAGCCGACCACGAGGCAGTTGAAGTAGTCGTCGATGTGGATAGCGATTCCCGCGAGGAAAGCCGCCTTCTCCGCGTCCGCGGGCGAGTCGGCCCGCGCCGCGAGCGCCTCGAGTACGCCTCGAATCGCCCCGGAACGAATCATCAAACCGATCATTCCGCCGATGGCGAAGATGGCGAGCAAGACGTTTTCGACGTACCACGAATCGGAGAAGAGAGGTGCGGTTGCGATGAGGGTCGGGACATGTTTCAAGCCGAATATCGCCCCGAGAACGTTTCCAGAGATACCGCCGATCATATCCTTCGGTACGCCCGCCGAAGCGGGCTTCAACGCGCCGTAGACGACGCCCGCGCTGGCGACGCCGACGAACAAGCCGATGATGGCGTCGCGCGAATACCACGCGAGGGTGATCGCCAGCAACGCCGGAATTAGGGATAGCCAGCCCGCACTGATGCCTTCGAGTGCCATACCCTGTTTCCCAACTAGATGTATAAATGGATTTTGGAAGTTACGAAACTAACAGGTTGAAATGAAAAAGTTATACGCTAATGGACTCGTGCAAGGAACTGTCGGGCGCGGTCCGTCTCCGGGTGGGCGAAGAAGTCGGCCGGCGCCCCCGATTCCACGATGCGCCCTTCGGACATGAGCACGACGCGGTCACCCACCTCGCGGGCGAACCCCATCTCGTGGGTGACGACGATCATCGTCATGCCCTCGTCCGCCAGATCCCGCATCACTTCGAGAACCTCGCCGACGAGTTCCGGGTCTAACGCGCTGGTCACCTCGTCGAACAGCATGACGCTCGGATCCATCGCCAGCGCCCGAGCGATGGCGACGCGCTGTTGCTGCCCGCCCGATATCTGGTTCGGATACTTGTTTGCTTGGTCGGAGAGCCCCACCCTGTCGAGCATCGCGCTGGCCCACTTCTTCGCCTCCGAATCCGAGAATCCCTTGACGACCTTCGGCCCGAGCGCGACGTTCTCCACGGCGGTCTTGTGCGGGAAGAGGTTGAAGCTCTGGAACACCATCCCGATGCGTTGGCGAAGCCGGTTCACGTCCACGTCCGGGTCCGCGATGGACTCGCCCTCGATTCGGATGTCGCCGCCTTGAATCTCTTCGAGTCGGTTGGCACACCGGAGGAGCGTCGATTTCCCGCTTCCGCTGGGGCCGATGACCACGACCACTTCGCCGTCTTCGACCGCGAGCGAGACCTCCTTCAGGACGTGCGTGTCGCCGAAATACTTGTCCACGCGGTCGAATTCGACCTCCGGAACGTTCATCGCTCCGTCCCCCACATGGCTCGTTCCTCCAGCGTCCGGACGGTTTTGCCGAGCGGGAGCGTGATGACGAGGTACGCGACCGAGACGACGACGATGGGCGTCCACGCGTCGAACGTCGCACTGTTGACGTTGCGGAAGACGCTGATGAGTTCCGGTATCGCCAGCACTGTCAACAGGGAGGTGTCCTTGACGAGGATGACGAGGTCGTTCCCGATGGCCGCGAGCGCGTTCCGCCACGCCTGCGGCAGGATGACGAATCGCATCGAATCGATGTACGACATTCCGAGCGACCGCGCTGCTTCCGTCTGCCCCTCCGGAACGGAGTTAATACCCCCCTTGACCGCCTCGCCGATGTAGGCGGTGTGGTTGAGCGTCAGGCCGATGATGGCGGCGGCGTAGCTCCAGTTAGATATCGGAAACACGCTGTTCGTCCACAGTGCAGGAATCCCGAGGTAGACGACGAACAGCTGAAACAGCAGCGGCGTCCCCCGGAAGAACTCGACGTACATAGTGGAGATGCCATGAGTGAACCCCGTGTTCGAGACGCGCCCGAGTCCGACGAGCACGCCGAAGAAGAGCGATAGCGCGCCCGAGATGACGATTATCTCAAAGACGAGGAGGAGCGCGTCGACGAACTGCGGGATGATGGTCACCAACAGGTCGTAATCGACGAACTGCGTCAGGATGAGGAACAAGAAGAAGACGATGCCGGCCGTGAAGAGGCCCGCCACCGCCATCCCGATCCACTTGACGCGCCGGTCGGTCAGCACCCCCTCTTCGCCCTCCGCCGGGCGTTCGACCTCCCTCCGCTCCGTGTACGTTTCTGCCATCAGCGTCCCCTGTGGCGCTCAGCCACTGGTCGTGCCCCCTGACGTGGTCGTCCCGCTCGCGGACTCGAAGTACTCCGAGTAGATTCGGTCGTACGTCCCGTTCTCTCGAATCGTCGCCAGCGCCTCGTTGACGCGCTGGCGGAACTGGTCGTCGTTCTTCCGGAACGCGATGCCGTACTCTTCGACGGTGAGCGTGAGGTACGGCGGGGCGTCTTCCCTACCCTGCCGCGCCGCCACACCTTCGCCCTTCAGCAAGGTGACTTGGTCGTTCTGCTGCGCGAACTCGGCGTTGACCGTGTTGTCGTTGATGACGGCGGCGGCCTGATTGTTGCCGAGCGCCGCGAAGGCGTCGGGAATCTGGTCATAGCTGTCGATGGTGAGATTGCCGTTGAAACGCCGTTTCAACTGCTGTGCGGCGGCCTCGCCGGTCGTCCCCTTCTGCACCGCGACCGTCTGTCCCCGCAGGTCTTGCAGATTATTGATGCCGCTGTTCTTCAAGATGAGCACCGTCTGGTAGGCGGTGAAGTACGGGTCGGAGAAATCGACCTGTTGTGCCCGCTCTTCCGTGATGGTCATCGCGCTCATGATGACGCGGAAGTTCCCGTTGTTGAGACTCGGGATGATGGTGTCGAAGCTCGTCTGCACGAACTCGTAGTTGCGGTCGAGCTGTCCTTGGAATATCGCCTCGGCGATGTCCACGTCGAAACCGACGAGGTTGCCGGTCGTCGTCCGATACTCGAACGGTCGATACGGGATGTCCGAGCCGATTCGAACCACCCCCCCATCCTGTGCGCTTGCAGTTCCCGCGACCGTCAGGCCGGCGATAGCTCCGGCGCTCCCCCTGAGAAAGGTTCGTCTGTGCATTTCAATTTCCCCCGCTACCTACATGGTCAATCAGCGTATAGAAAGCTACTGTCGGTTGCTCGCGGGGTTTGGCTAAAACTTTCGCCGGTTCTAGTCAGTCGTCTGACGGGTAGCCGCTCGCCGATTCGGTCGCCGCTGCCTCGGGGCGGCGGGGCTCCTCGTAAAGCCACAGTGTCGTCGCCATCAGCGCTCCGAAGATGACCAGTGCGGCGGCGTGGTGGGCCACCTGTACGACGGGGCCGTAGATGAGGACGGTCGCACCGCCGAGCAGAATCTGAACCGGCAGGACGACCAGTGCGAGGGTCGCCACGGCCCGGATTCGCGTGCTGTCGGTGTACTTCCACGCGCCCGCCGTCGTGCCGAGGATGAAGAATCCGGTTATCATCGCTACGAGTCGGTGGAACCACTCAATGAACCCTGGAACCGTCTTCCAGAAGAAGCCGCCGTTGCAGAACGGCCAGTCGGCACCGCACGATAGCCCCGCTCCCGCCGCGGCGGTGTAGACGCCGAGTAGGATGAGGGCGAACGTCAGTCCCGTCGTGAAGGCGGCGAAACGCCGGAATCGCGCGCCCATCAGGCGCTCACCTCGGTTTCGTGGTGTCGTATCACGGTAATCCCTTTCCCGGAGGTTGGAAAGCGGCGTATTTAGGTCTGTCCGACTTTCCCGCGATGTGAGAAGGAACGTTCAGGAGAAGCCGTACAGCGGGAACCGCGCAGCGCTGCGATACCACCAGCGGGCGGAGCTGAGTGGATGATTGCGAGTACTTGTAATAGAGTAATAAGTTATGTATGTTTTAAATGTCGCTCGTGAGACGACAGTCGGCAGATATCGACCGAAACACGCCCTTCAAGGGAGACGCGACCCACGGTCGAACCATGACGAAACTGGACCGTCTCGATGCCCTACTCGACGCGCGCGACCTCCAGTCAGTCTGGTTCGCACGCCCGAACTCTTTCGCGTGGCTCACGGGCGGGAGCAACGTCGTCGACCGCGAGGGGGACGCGGGCGTCGCGGCGGTGGGATACGACGGCGACGTGCTCCGCGTCGTCACCGACAGCATCGAAGCTCCGCGCCTCCACGACGAAGAACTGCCCGACGATATCACGGTCGCCGAGTATGAATGGTACGAGGGGTCGCTCGCCGAGGGCGTCGCGGCGCGCGCCGCAACGCCCGCTGCCGCCGATTTCGACGTACCCGACTTCGAGTCGGTGGACGCCTCGCCGCTGCGCCAACCGCTCACTGAGGATGACGCGGCGGCGTACCGAAAACTCGGCGACGAAACCGCCGCCGCGGTCGAAGCCATCTGCCGCGAACTGACGCCCGACGACACGGAGCGCGAAGTCGCGTCGGCGGTTCGCGGCGCGCTCGACTCGCGGGGCATCGAGACGCCGGTCGCGCTCGTGGGAGGGTGCGACCGCGCTCAGCGGTATCGCCACTACACGCCGACGGACGCCGAACTGGGCGATTACGCGCTGGTGTCGGTCACCGCGGAGCGTGCCGGACTCCACGCCAGTCTTACTCGAACCGTCGCGTTCGACCCGCCGGAGTGGCTCGAAGCGCGTCACCGCGCGGCGGCGCGCGTCGAAACGACCGCGCTCGCCGCGACGCAGCAGGTCGGAATCGACGGCGGGACGGGAGGGGAAGTGTTCGGCGAGATTCGATCCGCCTACGAGCAGGTTGGTCACCCGGACGAGTGGGAGCGACACCATCAGGGCGGCGCGGCCGGCTACGCCGGGCGCGAGTGGATCGCCACGCCGACGACGGACGACGAAGTTCGGCTTCCGATGGCGTTCGCATGGAATCCGACGGTACAGGGTGCGAAGAGCGAGGGGACGGTGCTCGTCTCCGCGGACGGGATGGAACTGCTCACGGAAACCGGGCGGTGGCCGACGGACGTTGTGAGCGCGGTCGGGTTCGACGGGTCGCTTCCGCGACCCAGCATCCTCGAACGCTGAGTTCGACGTTCGTCGAAGGTAAATTCGACGGATTCGGATACCTTTTTACAGGTGGGCGGGAACGTATCGAGCATGGGACTTGACGAGGATTCACTCGATTATCACCGAAGTGATCCACCGGGGAAGATCGAGATCTCCACGACGAAACCGACGAATACGCAGCGCGACCTGAGCCTCGCGTACTCGCCCGGCGTGGCCGCCCCGTGCGAGGACATCGCGGCCGACGAGGGGAAAGCCTACACCTACACCGCGAAAGGTAATCTCGTCGGCGTGGTGTCGAACGGGACGGCCGTCCTCGGCCTCGGCGACATCGGCGCGCAGGCGTCGAAGCCGGTCATGGAAGGGAAGGGCGTCCTGTTCAAGCGATTCGCCGATATCGACGTGTTCGACATCGAACTCGACCAGCACGACCCGGACGACCTCGTCCGAACCGTCCGCGCGATGGAACCCACCTTTGGCGGCGTCAATCTGGAGGACATCAAAGCGCCGGAGTGTTTCGAGATAGAGGAGCGACTGCGCGAGGAGATGGACATCCCCGTCTTCCACGACGACCAGCACGGCACCGCCATCATCAGCGGGGCCGCCCTCCTCAACGCCGCCGAGATAAACGGAAAGGAACTGGAAGACATGAAGATCGTCTTCTCTGGGGCGGGGGCGAGCGCCATCGCAACCGCCCGGTTCTACGTCTCGCTCGGGGCGCGCAAGGAGAACATCGTCATGTGTGACTCCTCGGGCATCATCACCGAGAACCGCGCCCAACACGGCGACGTGAACGAGTTCAAAGACGAGTTCGCCCGCGATATTCCGGAGGGTGACCTCGCAACCGCGATGGAAGGCGCGGACGTACTCGTGGGACTTTCCGTGGCCGACATCGTCAGCCAAGAGATGGTTCGCTCGATGGCCGCCGACCCCATCATCTTCGCCATGGCGAACCCCGACCCGGAGATCGGGTACGAGGAAGCCAAGGAAGCCCGCGACGACACGGTCATCATGGCGACTGGACGCTCCGACTACCCGAACATGGTGAACAACGTCCTCGGCTTCCCGTTCATCTTCCGCGGGGCGTTGGACGTTCGGGCGAGCGACATCAACGAAGAGATGAAGATCGCCTCGGCGCGGGCGCTCGCGGAACTCGCCAAGAAGGACGTGCCGGACGCCGTGGTCAAAGCCTACGGCGACCAACCGCTCCAGTTCGGCCCGGAGTACATCATCCCGAAACCGCTCGACCCCCGCGTGCTGTTTGAGGTCGCGCCCGCGGTCGCGGAAGCGGCGATGGAGACCGGCGTCGCCCGGAGCGAACTCGACACGGAGGAGTACGTCGAGACGCTCGAAGCGCGCCTCGGCAAATCCCGCGAGATGATGCGCGTCGTGCTGAACAAGGCGAAAAACGACCCCAAGCGCGTGGCGCTCGCGGAGGGCACCGACGAGAAGATGATCCGCGCAGCCTACCAACTGCGGGAGCAGGGCATCGCGGAAGCCGTGCTCATCGGCGACCGCGAGGAGATTGAGGTGACCGCGAACGACCTCGGACTCGACTTCGACCCCGAGGTCGTCGACCCCGAGAACGGCGATTACGAGGAGTACGCCGACCGCCTGTACGAGCTACGCAAGCGAAAGGGTCTCACTCGGAGCGAGGCGGGCGAGCGCATCGAGAAGGACACGAACTACTTCGGGAGCGTGATGGTCGAACGGGGCGACGCCGACGCGATGCTCACCGGCCTCACCCACCACTACCCCTCGGCGCTCCGCCCGCCGTTGCAGGTCATCGGCACCGCCCCGGACGTGAACTACGCCGCGGGCGTATACCTGCTCACGTTCAAGAACCGCGTCGTCTTCATCGCCGACGCGACCGTGAATCAGTCCCCCGACGAGGAGGTGTTGGCCGAGGTGACGAAGCAGACCGCCAAACTCGCCCGCCGGTTCAACGTCGAACCGCGGGCCGCGCTCCTCTCGTACTCCAACTTCGGAAGCGTGGACAACGAAGGAACCCGAAAGCCGCGCGACGCCGCCAAGATGCTCCGCGAGGATTCGGCCGTCGATTTCCCGGTGGACGGCGAGATGCAGGCCGACACCGCGGTCGTCGAGGAGATTCTGAACGGAACCTACGAGTTCTCGGATTTGGAGGAACCCGCAAACGTCCTCATCTTTCCTAACCTAGAGGCGGGCAACATCGGCTACAAACTCCTCCAGCGTCTCGGCGGCGCGGAGGCCATCGGCCCGATGCTCGTCGGCATGGAGAAACCCGTCCACGTCCTCCAGCGCGGCGACGAAGTTAAGGATATCGTGAATTTGGCGGGCGTGGCGGTTGTGGACGCACAGCAGGGCGAGTAGACGCTCTCTCGTCGTTTTTGAGGTTTTACCCGGCGTTATTGGCGTTCACGGAATCGGTCGTGTGGTTCTCGTAAGTACTTCGGCGGTTTCTTCGTGGTGACATCGAGAACGAGATGAGACAGTCCTCGAAAGCCCCCGGGCGTTCGCGGTCGCTCGCCGACATCTCGACGTGCAGTTTGCGTCGAGAAGGGTCGCTGCGACGCCCACGATGAACGCGAACGCCCAGCCCCTTCAGTCCCACCCCAAACCGCCACCGCAGGCCACTTCCTCCCCAACCGATTCCTTCGCTCACACCGTTCGCTAAGGTCATCCCTCGCGCGATTGCCAGCCAGACCCTCGGACGACCACTATCCTCGGGACTGCTGGCACACGCGCCGAGGATGTTCGTGGTACTTTCGAGAAAACCGGATTCCACTCGACGGAATTAAAACGCACAGTCCGATCAAGACGCCTGAATCGTCTTCACCGCGGGTGTTCTCGAGCCGAGGCCTCCCGAACAGGTTCGCTCTCCCGTTCCGACGCGGACGCCGAGAACAGCGGTCGCACGGGGACGAGGGTGTGGGTCTTCGCCACGCCGTCCTTGTGCGGTCGCCACTTCGTGGACTCGTGGAGGACGTACTCGTCGGGACAGGCGTCCCGAAACTCGACGACGACCTCCTCGAACCGCTCCGAATCGAACCGCTCGGCGGGGACGAAGTCGGTGTTCACGAGCACGGCGTCCCGCCGAGGGACGCGGTCGAGTCGCCCCTCGCAGACGACCTCAAACTCATGCGCCAGCGCGGGAAGGTCGGTGTCGAGCGGGAGTTTGACGTACGCCTGCCTGTAGTCCGGTCGGTCAGTTCGGCGCTTCCAGTACCGCATCAGCGAGTCGCGTATCCGCGTGCCCATTCGCGTGCCACCTCGGATGCTCTGCTCACAGAGCGGGGTAGTAGTAGTTTCGTTGTCCGTATCCCTGCGATTCGTGACACGTCGCTCGAGACGATTCGAAATCCGACGAACGACGGGGAGCCAGTCACTGCGGGGACGAAAACGGTCGGGCGATTCGTTGGGCGTCGTTACCCGCTCGCGTGTCTGTCCGCCCGCGACGGCGGCGGAATCTGCGTCTCGCTCGACCCCGGAGCCTCGGGGAGCAGACACCGCGCAGGTTCGCGGTTCACGTGGGCGTACTCGTCCGGGGCGTTCGCCAGCGGGTGGGCCGGGTTCTGGTCGCTCCGGATGCGGGCGGAGCGGAGTTCGCCGAACCCGGCGATTCTGGCGCGGATGCCCCGCCAGTGGTACTTTCCGGCGGGCGGAACGGTGAACGGTTTCGGCGGTCGCCAGTCCGTCCGGTCGTGAGCGAGCACTGCGTTGTTGACGTTCGCGGCGAGTTGGTCGTGGTCTACCAGCACTCCGACTCGCGCGTTCGCGGGGGCGCGAACCGCCAGCACGTCGAGACCGAGGTGGAGCGCCCGGTACTCCGCGACATTGTTGTCGGGTACGTCGTCGGAGACGGAGAGGCGGACGACGCGCTCGCCGTCTCGCGTTTCGATGATGACGCCGAGTCCACCCTCGCGGGTGTCGTGACTAAATGAACCGTCGGTTGCGACGTAGAAATCACGATGGTGCGTGTGCGGCGGGTGGGCGATGTGCGGCGTGGGCGACTCGTCGAACAGGTCTCGCAATGAGGGATGACGGCCGTGAACGGCCATGTTTCTGCGTTCGATGACTGATTACTTAAATCTGCGGCCGAGTCGCGGTGATACGTATCGCACACAACATGTCGTGATAAATTAAGACGTGATCTATGCTGATGACCACCACAGATATATATGCACCACCCCGCCATATCAGGGTATGCCCGGCGAGCGCATGAATCGGCGGACTTATCTGAAATTCGCAGGTGGAGCAGCGGCAACGGCGACCGTCGCCGGCTGTACCGGCGGTGACGGAAACCAGAATCAGAACCAGACCGGAACGACTGGCACGACCACGAGCGGCGATGGCACCGGCAAGACGCCGGAGAACTTCCCGGTCACCATCACGCAGGGGCAGATGCCCTCGACGCTCGACCCACACAATCACCGGGAGACGACCACCGACAACGTCGTCTTACAGGCCTACGAAGGCCTGCTCTCCCGCGATGCGAAGGGGAAGATCGTCCAGAAGCTGGCGACGAAGTACGAACGCGTCGAGAAGGGGACGGTGAAGTTCACCATCCGCGAGGGCGTGAAATTCCACCAAGGCGGTAACCTAACGCCCGATGATGTGGCGTACAGCATCAATCGCGTCGTCAAACCGAAGACCGGCATCGAGAGCCCGCAAAGCGACCAACTTTCCGGCGTGACGGGCGCGGAAGTCGTAGACGGCGAACGTGCCGTGCGAGTCAACTCGGACGGCATCAATCCCATCGTGTTCTCGCTGTTCGCGTCGTACTGTGACATCGTCCAGAAGTCGTGGGTCGAGAGCAACAACAACAATATCGCCAAGAAGATAAACGGAACCGGACCGTTCAAACTTCAAAACTATCGGGAGGACGTGAGCGTCGTCTTCACCCGCAACGAGAACTACTGGCAGGATCCGGCGGCGGTGTCGAAGCTCACGTTCAAGGCGGCGAAATCGTCGAGCACGCGGGTGAACCAGCTCATCAACGGCGAGACCGACATCGTCGTCAACGTCCCGCCGCAGGACGCGGGACGCGTGAAAAGCTCGCAGAACACGCGCCTCGCTGCGGTGCCAAGTACGCGCATCATCTACAACGCGATGCGCTACGACGTGGAGCCGTTCTCCAGTCCCAAGTTCCGGCGGGCGATGAACCTCGCCATCGACCTGCAGAGCATCATCAAGAACGTTCTCTCCGGGTTCGCCGACCAGACCGGCCAACCGACGTTGAAGAACTTCACCGGCTACAATTCGAACGTCAAGCCGTACCCAACGAACAAGCAGAAGGCGGAGCGACTGGTCGAAGAGAGCGGGCACGCCGGAGCGACCATCAAGCTTCACACGCCGGTCGGTCGCTACCTCAAGGACGTGGAGATCGCGCAGGCGGTGGCCGAACAGATAAACCAGCTGAAGAACGTCAACTGCTCGGTGCAACAGCGCGATTTCAACGCTCTCGCTGGACAGTTGACCGACGGTAATCTCAAATCGAGCCCGAAGTTCTACCTCATCGGCTGGGGGAACGCGACGTTCGACGCCAGTCAAACTATCATCCCGCTGCTGACGACCGACGGCGCGCTCACGTCCTACAGCAACGAGCAGGTGGACAAGCTGATGAGCGAGGCGCAGAGCATGCCGGACGGCAACAAGCGCAACGCGAAGCTGAAGGAGGTGAACAAGCTCATCCACGACCAAGCCCCGTGGATATTCCTCAACCAGCAGTACAGCGTGTACGGCGTCAGTCAGCGTCTCCAGTGGAAGGCCCGAACCGACGAGCGCATCGAAGCGTACGACATCTCGGCGAAATAGAATGTCCGTGGTATCGAGGGAGTGTTTTTAGATGGCGATGGGTCGATTCCTGCTCCGGCGGAGCGTACAGGGTATCTTCGTCATCTGGGGCGTCGTGACGGTGGTGTTCCTCCTCCGGTTCATCACGCCCGGCAGTCCGATCACGTTCATCGCACCGTTGGACGCCAGTCCGCAGTTGAAACAGCGAATCGCGGTCGAACTTGGGCTGAACAAACCGATGTACGTCCAGTACTTCGATTACCTCTGGGGCCTGCTTCAGGGCGACATGGGCTACTCGTACATCTCGGGGACGCAGGCGAGCACGCGCATCTTCAACCGGCTTCCGGCGACGCTGGAGCTGGCCGTCGCGGCGAGCTTCGTCGCCGTCGTCATCTCGATTCCGCTGGGCGTCATCAGCGCGACACGGCGACACGAACCGGCGGACTACGCGGCGACGACGTTCTCGCTGGTCGGCATTAGCACGCCGAACTTCTGGCTCGGCATCATGCTGGTGCTCCTGTTGGCCGTGGCCGGGCCGCTTCCGACGAGCAATCGCGGGATCGGTCTCGCCCCCGCGCTGGGGATGTTGTTCACCGAGGGAACCGTCAGCGGACTGGTGAACTGGGCGAAACACATCTTCCTCCCGGCAATAACGCTCGGGACGTACTTCACCGCACTCATCACCCGGCTGACGAGGAGCGGCATGTTGGACGAACTCGGTAAGACGTACATCCGCGCTTCGCGTGCGAAGGGTCTGCCGGAGACGCTGGTGCGGTACAAACACGCGCTCCGGAACACGCTCATCCCCGTCATCACCGTGCTCGGCTTGCAGTTGGGCACGCTCATCGGCGGCGCAGTCATCACGGAGCAGGTGTTCGCGTGGCCGGGACTCGGCACGCTGATAATCAACGCCATCAACGCCCGCGACTGGCCTCTTATCCAAGGCTCGCTCATCGTCGTGGGCACCGGCTTCGTCGTGTTGAACATCTTCGTGGACGCGCTGTACGCCTACATCAATCCGCAGGTGGTGTACGAATGATTTCGCCGCGCACGCTTCGAAATCTCGAACGCGAGTTCCGGCAGAGCGCGCTGGCGAAGGTCGGCATCGTCATCGTCATCGCCGTCGTCCTCGTGGCGGTGTTCGCGCCGGTGCTGGCACCGCAGAACCCCCACCGGCAGAATCTGGACGATTCGAACCTCCCGCCGCTGGGCTTCAGCGAGAAGAAGACCACTACGACGTCGAAGATGGTCAACGGGACGGTGAAGGTCGTCGAGCAAACCAATTACGTGTGGGCCGACCCCGCACACCCGCTCGGAACCGACAACCTCGGGCGCGACATGCTCTCGCGGGTCATCTACGGGGCGCGAACGTCGCTCCTCGTCGGTCTCTTCGGGACGGCGCTGGCCGCGCTCATCGGCGTGACAGTCGGACTAGTCGCGGGCTACTACGGTAAGCTGATAGACGACGCGCTGATGCGGAGCGCCGACATCATGCTGGCGTTCCCGTCGCTCGTGTTAGCCATCGCGCTGGTCGGCCTGTTCAGGCGGGCGGTGTTTACGTTCCCCGACCCCCTGGTGGCGTTGGACGTCGCCCCCGGGATGCCGGGGCAGATCGCGCTCCCCGGAACCGTCATCCTCGTCGTCGCGCTGGTGAACTGGGTGTGGTTCGCCCGCGTCGCTCGCGGCGAGGCACTCTCCGTGACGGGCGAGGAGTACGTCAAGGCGGCGCGTTCGGTCGGCGCGAGCAACCCGTTCATCATCCGGAAACACATCCTGCCGAACAGCGTGACGCCCATCATCGTGCTGGCGACCATCCAGATCGCCGCCATCATCCTGCTCGAAAGCGCGCTGTCGTACCTCGGCTTCTCCGGGGTGAACCTCTCGTGGGGCTTCGACATCTCGCAGGGACGTAACTATCTCGCCACCTCGTGGTGGATATCGACGGTACCCGGCCTCGCCATCGTGCTGACCGTCATCGGCATCAACCTCGTCGGCGACTGGTTGCGCGACGCGTTAGACCCCGGCATCGAGGGCGAAGGAGGTGGCGTATGAGCGACCGCGACCTGCTTCGCGTGCGCGACCTTTCGACCCGGTTCTTCACGGAGAAGGGGCAGGTCAACGCCGTCGAATCGGTGGATTTCGACGTGCGAGAGGAGGAAGTGTTCGGCGTCGTCGGCGAATCTGGGTCGGGCAAGAGCGTGACCGCGCTCTCCATCATCGACCTCGTGGAGTCGCCCGGGAAGGTCACGTCGGGCGAAGTGTGGTATCGAAACGCCGCGCTCGCGGACGAGACGAGAGACGACCGACCCGAGGCGGTGGACGGCGAGTTCGTGGACATTCAACGACTGACGACCCGCGAGCGCCGCGCGCTTCGCGGTCCGTCGTTCAGCATGATATTCCAGGATCCGATGAGCAGTCTGAACCCGTCCATCACGGTGGGCGAGCAGATAGCGGAAGCGGTCGAAGTCCAGCGTCGGGCGAGCGCGAACCCACGCTCGACGCGCTCGCGGACGCAGGGGTACGGACTCGGTCGGTTCATACTGAGCACCGCCCTCCCGTCGCAGGAGTACGTCAGCGAGGCGAGTCACGCGAAGGCGGTTGAACTGCTGGAGCAAGTCGGCATCCCCGACCCGGCGGAGCGCGCCGAGGAGTATCCCCACCAGTTCTCCGGAGGGATGCTCCAGCGAGCGATGGTCGCACAGGCGCTCGCCGGCGAACCCGACCTGCTCATCGCGGACGAGCCGACGACCGCGCTCGACGTGACGATCCAAGCCCAGATACTCGACCTCCTGCGCGACTTGCAGGCGGAGACGGGCATGAGCATCGTGCTCATCACGCACAACCTCGGCGTCATCGCGCGGATGTGCGACCGCGTCGGCGTGATGTACGCCGGAGAGATGGTCGAACACGGCACGCTCGAAGATGTGTTCGACGCGCCGGTACACCCCTACACGCGGGGGCTGCTCGGGTCGATTCCCGACTTGGAAGACCCCGCGCCGCGACTGCGACCCATCGAAGGGAATGTCCCCGACCTGCTCGATTCGGAGATGGAAGACCGGTGTTACTTCGCCGACCGCTGTCCGAAGGCGATGGAAGACTGCCTCGACCACCCGCCGATGTTCGACGCCGATGGAAGCGACGAACACGAAGCTCGCTGCGTCCTCGCCGAGATGGAGTACGACGAGTCGCGCGCGTTGCCGGAGGGGTACTTCGACGGCGAATCGCGGAACGCCGACGACGTGCGAGCGGCGAGCGAAGCGAGCCGCGAGCAGGAGGTGAAACATGACTGAGCCGCTCGTTCGGGTCGTGGGGCTCGAAAAGTACTACTTCGAACGGGACACGCTGACCGACCGCCTGCTCGGGCGCGAACCCCAGAGCGTGAAAGCGGTCGACGGCATCTCGTTCGACATCGAAGCGGGCGAGACGCTCGGCCTAGTCGGCGAATCCGGCTGCGGAAAATCGACGACCGGCGAAACCTTGCTCGGCTTGCGCGACCCGACCGGCGGGCGCGTCGAGTTCGACGGGCGGAACGTCTACGAGATGGACGACCTGACCGAGTTCCGCAAGCGAGCGCAGGTGGTCTTCCAAGACCCCTTCTCCAGCCTCGACCCGCGGATGACGGCGGGTGAAATCGTCCGCGAACCGCTCGACGTGCACGGACTCCCCGGACGAAGCGTCGCCGTCGACGTTCGATGCGACGGGACGTGGGACGTGAGCGGCGGAGAGCACGTCACGCTCGACGAGACCGGTGACGCCGAAGTAGTTGTGACCGTCGAAGACGACGGCGACGAGACGACGGTCGAAGTCACCGGCGGTCGCTTCACCGACGAGGACGAGGTTTCGGTTCGAACGAACGAAGAAGAGCGCACCGTCCACGTGGACGTGGACAAGTCGAACAGACAACTCCGTCGGGAGCGAGCACAGGAACTCATGGAGCGCGTCGGCCTCTCCGCGGGACAAATCGACCGCTACCCCCACGAGTTCTCGGGCGGGCAGCGCCAGCGCATCGGCATCGCGCGAGCGCTCGCGCTGGAACCCGAGTTTATCGTGCTGGACGAGCCGGTGTCAGCGCTGGACGTGTCGGTGCAGGCGCAGGTGTTAAACCTCCTGCAAGATCTGCAGGACGAGTTCGGGCTGACGTACCTGTTCATCGCCCACGACCTCTCCGTCGTGCGCCACATCTGCGACCGCGTCGCGGTGATGTATCTCGGCGATATCGCAGAGGTCGGACCAGTGGACGAGATCTTCGACGAGCCGAAACACCCCTACACGCAAGCCCTGCTGGAGAGCGTCCCGCGCGCCGACACGGACGAGCAAGAACGGGACGTGCGCACGCTCTCGGGCGACGTGCCTTCGCCGCGAAATCCGCCGTCGGGCTGTCGCTTCCGAACGCGATGCCCCAAGGTCATTCCGCCCGCGGACGTGGATATCGCCCAGCCCGCCTACCGCGAGGTGATGGACTACCGCGAACGGCTCGAATCCGACGAACTCAGCCTCGACGGTATCCGCGAGTTGGCCGCCGGGCCGGACGACGACCCGCGCGATTTGGGCGACGAGACGCTGAAAGAGGAGTTGTGGTCGGAGCTGTTCGACCACCGGCTCGACGGTGAGAATCGGGCGACCGTCGCGGAGTCGTTCGACCGATTCGTCTCCGGCGACCGCGCGGGTGCAATCGAGGTGATGCGCGACCGGTTCGAGAGCGTCTGCGAGCGCCGGCGACCGGTCTTACAGGAGAGCGAGCATCCGGCGGCGTGCCACCTCTACGACCAGCCGGAAAGCGTCCCGGAAGCGGAGCGAGAGATGGAGTCCTCGGCGGACTAATCCGTCGTTCCCCGACGTACGCGGCTGCCGTTGCGGACGAATATTTATAAGCGAGGAAGCAGTACTAGATGAACCCCAATGGTCGCCCGTGAGTACGACTTCTGGCTGCTCGACTTAGACGGCACGCTCATCGACATCGAACGATCGTACGTTCGGTCGGTGTTCGACCGCGTGAGCGACCGCCTCGGGCGGGAGTTCACCGATTACGAGGCCGAGGTCATCTGGCACGGACTGGGCGGCGCGAGGGACGCGCAACTGAGCAAGTGGGGTATCGACCCGCCGACGTTCTGGGACGCCTTCCACGCCATCGAAGACCCGAAACTGCGGGCCGAGCACACGTTCCTCTACGACGACGCCGCCTTCGTCGCCGACCTCGACTGCCCGGTCGGACTGGTCACCCATTGCCAGCAGTTCCTTACCGAACCGGTCATCGACGCGCTGGACATCCGCGACTGGTTCGACGTGGTCGTCTGCTGCGACGAGAAGTTAGGTTGGAAACCCGACCCCGCGCCCATCGAGCACGCGATGGCCGGACTGGACGTCGGGAAAGACGACCGCGGCATCCTCGCGGGCGACGGAGCGAACGACGTAGGTGCGGCGTGGAACGCCGGACTCGACGCGGTTCACGTCGAACGCCACGACCCCCACCACCGAAACCAGTGCGTGCTCGGCGACTACCGCGTGAACACGTTCGACGAGCTATGGTCGAACGCCGGACAAGCCTTCGAGTACACCGACTAGCGCCGAATCGAGCGCGTCGGCGAGTTCTTCGACGCCTTCCTTCTTCTCACGCTCCGGATTCGCCAACACTCGAACTCGCTCCTCGCCGAGCGAGACGAATCTGAGGTCGAGTTTCTCCGCGGTCGAGCGGAGGCCGAGTCCGGCGTCCGCGTCCCCGGCGGCGACCTTTCGGGCCGGACTCTCGTGCGCTTTCGCCGCGAGTTCGAAGCCCGAAACGGATTCGACCAGTTCGCGGCGGGACGTTCCGCGCTCGTCGGCGAGGTCGGCGAGGGCGTTCCCCAGCGTCGTCCGCAGGCCGGAGTCGGTGCCTCGGTTGATGAAGCGCAGGTCGCGGTCGACGAGGTCGGACAGTCCCTCGATTTCCTCGGGATTTCCAGCGGGGACGACGAGACCCCATTCGCGGTAGTAAGACGCGAGTTCGGTTCCCCCGCTCGCGTCGGTCGCGTCGGTTTTCCCGGCGTCGTCGTTCTCAACATCCGTCGTGCGCCGGTCGGCGCAAGTCGTGACCGCGAAATCCGGCACGCCGTTTCGGAGTCGTCGCAACCCTTCTCGACCGCCGACCGCCAGATAGCGCGACGAAACGAGGCGGTCGAGCAGGCGGGAAATTATGGGGTCATCCTCGCCGACGCCGAAGACGGACGGTGGGCGTACGTCGGGCGAGAACAGTCGCACCTCGACCGATTCACCCGCCCCGAGGTAAGCGGTGTCGGGCGGGACGGTCACCACGCCGTCGGCTTCCACGAGGCTGGTCGTGGCTCCGCTTCCCTTGTCGACCGGGTAAGCCAGCGTCCGTCCCTGCTCGTCCTCGACCAGTCCGGTCGGCATGAGTCGCATCCGGCCCTCGCCGTAGCGTTCTTCGACCGCCATCCGAGCGTCGACGGTGGCCGTCGTGGGTTCCGGAACTCCCGCCGCGGCGCGGATTGCCGGCGCAACGAACGCCCGGAAGATGGTGAGTGCAGAGACGGGATACCCCGGCAGGCCGACGTAGGCCGACTCGGGAAATCGCCCGACGAGCATCGGCTTGCCGGGTTTGACGGCGACGCCGTGGAGCAGGAGTTCGCCCCGCATTTCGATGACGCGGTAGATGACGTCCACCGCGCTCGCGCTCGTCGAACCCGACGAGAGCACGAGGTCGCACTCCGCCGCGGCCTCCGACAGCAGGCGCTCCATCTCGTCGTAATCGTCGCCCGCGTGGGGGTAGAGCACCGGTTCGCCACCCGCCTCCTCGACCGCCGCGGCGATGGTATAGCTATTCACGTCGTAAATCTGCCCGGCGGCGTCGTCCAACTGGTTTCCGGGGCGAACGAGTTCGTCGCCCGTCGAGACGATGCCGACGCGGGGTTTCCCGCGGACGGGGATGCTCTCGACACCGAGCGCGGACAACAGGCCGATCTCCCGCGGCGTGAGTCGCGTGCCGGGACCGAGCGCGCGCTGGCCCGCCGCCACGTCCGCCCCCGCGAGCATCACGTGGTCGCCGGGCGCGACCGCGGTTCGGATTTCGACGCCGCTCACGGTTTCACCGCTCGCTCGTTCCGAGTCGCGTGGCGACTCGCGCTCGTCGGTTCGCTCCACCATCACCACCGCATCCGCGCCGAGCGGCATCACGGCCCCGGTCGATACCTCGACCGCTTCACCAGCATCGACTTCGACGGCGGGTTTCTCACCGGCGTGAACCGTCCCGACGAGGTCGAGGAGGACAGGGTCGACTTCGTCCGCCCCGAAGGTGTCCCGCGCCCGCACCGCGTAGCCGTCCATGCTCGCGCGGTCGAATCCCGGCACGTCGCGGTCGGCGTCCAATCGCTCGGCCAGCACCCGACCGCGGGCGTCCGAAAGCGGAACGCGTTCCGCGTCGGGCGCGAGGTCGAGCGACGCGATGGCCTCGTGCGCCTCCTCCGGTTCCGCGAGGTCGCGGAACTCCTTTCGCTCGGTCACGCCGACCACTCCCAGTTCGCCACTTCGACCGTCTCACCTTCGGGAATCCCCTCACGTTCTTCCGGCACTTCGACCCAACCGTCCGCCAGCGCGACGCTTGAAAGGACGCCGGAACCGCTGGCCCGCGTGGGTGTCGCCTCGTCGTCGTCCAGCGTGACCCGGACGAACGTCCGAACGCCGGGTTCGCTTCGAATCTTGCGTCCGAGTCGCGCGGTCGCGGTCGGCATCGGGTCGAGTGGGAGGTGGCCGACCCACTTCAGCGCGGGGCGGAGGAACTGCACCGCGTTGATGATGCAGGCGACCGGGTAGCCGGGGAGTATCACGACGGGCGTCCCTTCGACCAGACCAAGCGCGACGGGGTGACCCGGTTTCAGCGCGACGCCGTGGACGAGGAGTTCGCCCATCGACGAGACGACCTCGGGGAGCAGGTCGCGCTCGCCGACCGAGGAGCCGCCGGTCGTGACGACGACGTCGTGGTCGAGGTGCGATTCGACCGCCTCGCGGAGCGCGTTCTCGTCGTCGGTCACCACGTCGCGGTAGGTCGCCTCGCCGCCCCACCGTTCGACGTAGCGCGAAACGGTCAGCCCGTTCGTTTCGATCGCCTCGCCCGGTTCGGGGTCGGATTCGACCAGTTCCTCGCCGGTCGGAATCACGGCGACTCGCGGGCGGTCGTACACCGGGACCTCGCGGACGCCGACCGATTTCAGTAGGCCGAGGTCGGACGGTCGCAGGCGGTGGCCGGGGTCGTAGAGCGACTGCCCGGTGTCCACGTCCTCGCCGACCGGGGCGACGTTCTCGCCCTCCGCGACGGCGTCGAACACCTCCACCTCGTCGGCGATCTCCTCGGCGTGCTCTATCATCACCACGGCGTCCGCGCCCTCGGGGACTTCGCTGCCGGTGTGAACCCGAACCGCCGCGCCAGGAGCCGCTTCGTCCGCGCGGCGCAGGATTTCGGGCGACCGTCCGCTTGCCCCGAAGGTGTCCCGCGCTCGCACCGCGTAGCCGTCCATCGCCGCCCGAGGAAAATGTGGGACGCTCCGCGGGGCGACGACTTCCTCGGCGAGCACCTGCCCGTCCGCCGCGTCGAGGGGGACGGACTCGGTTCGCTCGTGTCCGGAGACGGCGTCGCGGAGTCGCTGGCGCGCCGCCGTCACGCGCGTCGTCTCCTTGAATCCGGATCGCTTTCTGTCCGGTTGCTGGTCGCTCATACGCGCACGTTCGGGGCGGTGAGCAAAAAGGAAGCGGGGAACACTTATCGTCAGTCAGACAGCAGTTCGGCAGCGACGGTTTCGTGGTCGTTGGTCGTCAGTTCGAGCAAATTTCCGTCGAGGTCGGTGAAGTAGATGGAGTACGAGAGGTCGTGGTCGATCACGTCGTCGTCGGTAACAGACTCGCCCTCGCGGTTCGTCAGGTCGAGCGTCTCCAGTCGGTCCACGAACGACAGGAAGCCCTCACCGTCCGTCTGGAATGCCACCCTGTGCGGACTCACCGACTGCCCTCTCGTGGCCGCCTCGCGTTCGAACAGGGCCAGTTTCGTGGTTCCGCTATCGACCTACAGGACGAGGGGTCCGTCGCCCGCCGTCCACCACTGCACGAACTCCTCGTCGGTAGACAGTCCCAGTACTCGTTCGTACCATTCTGCGGCTTCGTCCCAGTCGCTCACGTATAGTTCCACGTGGTCGACCCCATCGACGGAGAACGATTCCGGCATACGTCTATCTTGTAGAAACAGGGTATTGAAACTATGCGTTCGATTTCATCGGAGTACTGAAATCCTCAAATGAGAGTCCGACATTGATAACACGATACTCACAAATATCAAACAGCATGGATTCGAGGGCACTTGCGATTGTCGGTCTGATAGTTGTCGCTGTCGGCATTTGCTGGTTCACCGGCGCTCAGTCGGCCTCGACGGAGTCGATGTCACCGGTCCTGTTCATCTCCCTTATGGCAACTTTTGCTGGTGCTGGAACCTCCGAGGACGAATCGTCGAACGAAACAGACGAGACGTACGCAGCTCTCCGCACTGGAGGTTCCATCAAAAATAGTCTACGGAAGGTGGACTACACGAGCGGCTCTGGCGGTTGCGGACAATCGTAGGTGTCCCGAAGCGTGTCCGCGAACCGACCGCCCTTCCGGAGTGCTATCGTAATGATAACGAACTGCTCGGCGGCAGGTCGGAGAACGAACACCTCACGGGGGGCGGCGCCTTCGCGATCGTTCACCCGGTTGACCAAGGGTTCGAGCGGGCGAGCGCCGTCGCGGAACGCTTCGAACGTGCCGCCTGTCTGGTCCTCGGCGAAGACGTAGAGGACGCCGTTGACCTCGTTGCCGGTGTTGCGGGTCACGCGGCCGTTCATGGAATCGCCCGCCCTGCGCGCCTCGTTCCACGTCTCCCGCGCCACGTCGAAGACCGGCTTGATTTCGTCCGCGAAGACGTAGAGCGTCGGGCGGCGCACCGACAGCGACCGAACCGTCGGCTCGCTCGTTGACCAGTCGAGGTCGGCGTCGACGAGGTAACCGGGGCGGAGGTCGGCGACCGGCGCATCGTGACCGGTGTCGGCGGTGACGACCGGTTCGTACGTTTCCCGGTCGAGCAATCGCAGGCGTCCCGTCTCGGGGGTGGCGAGCACGCGATAGCTCGGGTCGTCGTCCATGGGGCGATTAGGAACCGAGCGCGGGAAAAGTGATCGCATCGCTTTCGAGCGAGGAGTCCGACGCGACCCGGACCGCACCCTTTTTCGGCCCTCCCCACCAACACGCATCCATGTCAGCGCTGCGCGATGCGTTGCGAGAGCTTCCGGACGCCGTGTTCGCGGACTTATTGGAGAGTGACGACGAGTATCTCCTCGTCGTCGACATGCCCGGCGTCACCGAGGAAACCATCGATATCGACGTGACGAGTGGCCGCCTCCAGATCGAAGCGCGGCGCGAAAAAGACGTGCCGAGGGAGTTCGATTACCTGAGCGAGGAGCGTTCCCTGTTCCTCGACGCCGAACTCCCCCTGCCGCCGGACGCGGCCGGGTCGGGCGGGGCAGCCACCATCGCCCGCGGCGTGCTCGAAATCACGCTCCCGAAGCAGTCGTCGGCCCCGGAGCAATCGATACCCATCGAAGGCCGCTAGCCGCGGGTGGTCACTCTGGCATATCTCCGCGCGTACCGCCGATTCTTCGTCGTCGCATGGCAGTTCCTACCGCTCCTGCTGAGCTACGCGCGCGACCGACGCCGATTCCTCCTGTTCGGCCCGTCCCGGCGGGTGTCGAGCGAGATGCGAATCGAGCGGGCCGACACGCTCCTCGAATCGCTGCTGACGCTCGGGCCGACGTTCATCAAACTCGGACAGTTGCTCTCGACCCGCCCCGACATCCTCCCGCCGGAGTACGTGGATCAACTGTCGAAACTGCAAGACGAGGTGCCGCCGGCACCGTGGGACGAGGCGGAGAAGGTCGTCAAAGCCGAACTCGGGCCGGTGCGAACGAACTTCGAGGAGTTCGACACCGAGGCGATAAGCGGGGCGAGCCTCGGGCAGGTGTACGCCGCCCGAATCGACGGCGAGCGAGTGGCGGTGAAGGTTCGCCGACCGAACATCGAGGAGTTGGTGGCGGCCGACCTGCGAGTCATCCGGTGGTCGCTCCCCATCATCATGCGGTTCATCGGGCAAGCGCGGGCGTTCTCGCTCGAAAATCTCGCGGACGAGTTCGCCCGCACGATTCGGCAGGAGATGGACTACGACCGGGAGGCGTCGATGCTCGCCGAGATTCGGTCGAACTTCGACGGCGACGACGACGTCGAGATTCCGCAGGTCGTCGACAGCCACTCCGGCCCCCGCGTGCTCACGATGGAGTACATCGGCGGAACGAAGATAAACCGGGTGGCCGACCTGGACGAGAGAGGTATCGACCGGCACGAACTGGCCGAGACGCTCCAGCGCGCCTACCTCCAGATGATAATCGAAGACGGGGTGTTCCACGCCGACCCGCACCCCGGCAACCTCGCGGTCGAGGACGACGGCACCATCGTCTTCTACGACTTCGGGATGAGCGGCCGGGTGGACGAGTTCATCCAGCGCAAGATAGTGGATTTCTACATCTCGGTGGCGAATCAGGACATCGACGGGATTCTGGACGCCCTCATCGAGATGGGCACCCTCAGCCCGGAGGCCGACCGCGCGACGATGGGGAAGGTGATGGAACTCGCCATCGCGGACGCCCGCGGCGAGGACATCGAGACGTACCGCGTCCAGCAGATAGTCTCGCAGGTCGAAGACACCATCTACGAGTTCCCGCTCCGCCTCCCCTCGAACCTCGCTCTCGTCCTGCGGGTGGCGACCGTCGTGGAGGGCGTCTGCGTCACGCTCGACCCCGAATTCGACTTCATCGCGGTGGCGACGGAGTACCTCACCGAACAGGGATACCGCGAGGAGTCCATCAAGCAGTACCTCTCCGAGACCGGCGACCAACTGCAGGCGTCGACCCGGTCGCTCGCCCGAACGCCGCCGAAACTGGAGCGGGCGTTGGACCGCATCGACCGGGACGATTTCTACGTCCGAGCCGACATCGAGGACGGCAACGACGTGGTCGACCTGCTGGCGAAGCGCCTCGTCTACGGGATGGTGCTCTCCGTGACGCTGTTCTCGACCGCGTTCCTCTACGCCACCGAAGCGTTCCGTGGCGCTATCGTCGCCGCGGTCGTCTCGTTGGCGCTCATCGGGTTGCTCTACCAGTCGTTCCGCAAGCGCCGCGGCATCCGGGCGACGCCGCAGTTCACCCGCCACGAGATGCGCCAGCGGCGCGGCCGCGAGTAGCCGACGCCGGGAGACAACTGTCACTTCGATAGACACGTCTCTTTCGCTCCGTAGCCGCTTCGCGCGCCACCTGTCGCTTAAATACGGACTCTCTTTCTGGTCAGAGAACGGCGATAAATTTAATATAATCATAGATAATGGTCGAGACGAGTTATGAGTTAACATGAGTGATACAAAGCCAACAGTCACGGAGACGGAACGACGGGAAGAGATACCCGAAGAGCAACCCCTCAGCCGAGCGAAGGCGAGGGAGTACTGGCGGAAGAACGTCAGGCTCATCGCGGTACTGATGACCATCTGGTTCCTCGTCTCGTTCGTCGCGGCGATTCTACTCGCAGAACCGCTGACGAACGTGTACATCGGCGAGATACCGGTCTCGTTCTGGTTCGCCCAGCAGGGCGCGATAATCACGTTCGTCCTGCTCATCTTCATCTACATCTGGCGGATGAACAAGTTAGACCGCGAGTACGGAGTGGAGGACTGAAATGCTAGGGTCACTTTTCACCCCGCTCCAAGCGGGACTGAACGTCAATCAGTGGACGTGGATACTGATAATCGGTACGCTGGTGCTGTACTTCGCCGTCGCCATCTACACCCACGTGACGGAGGTGTCGGAGTTCTACGTCGCCGGTCGGTCCATTCCCCCGGTCGCCAACGGGGCGGCGGTAGCGGCGGACTGGATGTCCGCCGCGTCGTTCATCTCGATGGCCGGACTCATCGCGGTACTCGGCTACGACGGCGCGGTGTACCTGATGGGCTGGACCGGCGGGTACGTCGTGCTCGCGCTGCTCATCGCGCCGTACCTCCGGAAATACGGCCAGTACACCATCCCCGACTTCATCGGCGACCGCTACTACTCGAACACGGCGCGAGGGCTCGCGGCGCTCGCGACCGTGTTCGTTTCGCTGACGTACGTCGCCGGGCAGATGCGCGGAGTCGGTATCGTCCTCAGTCGATTCCTCGGCGTTCCCATCGCGACCGGCATCATCGTCGCGCTCGGGGTCGTCGCGCTGGTCGGATTTCTCGGCGGGATGAAGGCGATCACGTGGACGCAGGCGCTCCAGTACGTCGTCCTCATCATCGCGTATCTGATCGTGACCGTGGCCATCTCGGTCACGCTCACGGGGAACCCGCTCCCGCAGATGGCGCTCGTCACCAACGACATCGCCGTCCAACTCTCGCAGCTACAGTCTGACATCCAGATGGGACGCTACATCGTGCCGTTCGAGAACTACACGATGTTACAAGTGTTCACCATCACGCTCACGCTGATGATCGGGACGGCGGGCCTCCCCCACGTCATCATGCGCTTCTACACAGTTCCGAAGGCGTCCGACGCGCGCAAGTCGGTCGGGTGGGCGTTGCTGTTCATCGCCATCCTCTACCTCAGCGCGCCGATGTTGGCCATCTTCGCCAAGTTCAACCTGATTCGAACGCTCGACGGGCGCGCCGTCGCCGAGGTCCAGAGCATCCCGTGGGTGCAACGGTGGTCGGAGACCGACCTGCTCACCATCACCGACAAGAACGGGGACGGCGTCATCCAGATGTCCCAAAGCCTCACCGCGCAGGCGAGTGAAGTGGTGCTCGACCCTGACATCATCGTCCTCTCGACGCCTGAGGTCGCACAACTATCACCGATTGTCATCGCGCTGGTCGCCGCGGGCGGACTGGCCGCCGCGATATCGACCGCGGACGGGCTGCTCATCGCCATGTCCAGCGCCGTCTCGCACGACATCTACTACCGCATCATCCGGCAGGACGCGAGCGAGCGCGAGCGACTCCTCGTCGCTCGCATCGTCATCCTCGTGGCCGCGGCCGTCGCCGCGCTGTTCGGCATCTACCCGCCGGGATTCGTCGCGGAGGTGGTCGCCATCGCCTTCGGGTTGGCCGCAGCGAGCCTGTTCCCGGTTATCCTGTTGGGCATCTTCGACCATCGGATGAACAAGGAGGGTGCCATCTCGGGGCTCGTCGTCGGGCTGGTGTTCACGCTCATCATGGTCGTGATGATGCGAGCGCACGTCGTGCTCGGCCTCGAAGAGCCGCTGATGGGAACGTTCTTCGGCATCGAAGCGCAGGGTATCGGCCTCGTCGGGTCGATACTGAACTTCGTCGTCGCGTTCACGGTGTCGCGGTTCACGCCGCCGCCGCCGGACGAGATAGAGGACATGGTCGAAGAGATCCGCCTGCCGCGGGGCTCCGCCGAATCGCCGGTCTACGTGAAAGGGTCGGCGGCCGAGGCGGACCACGCCGCCGACACCGACGACTGAGGATTCGACGACCTTTTTATCAATGACCCGAATGATATCCGCATCGATGCCCGCGCCCGAGCCGAAAGCACTCGCACTGCTGTCGATCCGCAGGACGCTCGGCATCTCGGTGCTCCTGTTCGCGTTCTACGCCGCGGCGCACTACGCGTGGGAACTCGCGTTCCCGACGCCCGGCGACCTGTTGGTCATCGTCGCAGTCGTCTTCGCCGGGGTCTGGCTCGGCATCACGTTCGGCAAGGTGTGGCCGCTTCCGATGGAGACGGGGCGGGAGCGCATCTTCCGAACGCTCATGCTGACGATTCCCGCGCTCGGCATCGGCATCGCGATTCAGGTGTTCCTCGAAGGCGCTCGGAGCGAGCGCGCGCTCTACATCGTCTTCGCGCTGGCAGCGTGGCTCGGCTCCGGACTCATCCAGCAGGAGTCGGAGTCGTCCGACGACTGACCGCGTCGGCCCACGCCCGCACTTCTGCACCCGTCTTCTACGCTCGTTCCTCGCGTGCGCCGCTTCGAACCAGCATGACGGGCATCGTCGAGTGTCTTGCGACGCGCTCGGCGACGCTGCCGAGGAGGAATCGCCCGAGGCCGGTTCTGCCGTGGGTACCCATCACGACGAGGTCGATACCTTCGTCCTCGGCGTAGTCCAGAATCTCGTCGGCCGGCGCGCCGCGCGCGACCGCCGTGGTGCAGTCGACGCCCGCCTCGGCGGCCGCCTCCGCGACCGCCTCGACGGCGTCGTCGCTGCGGTTCTCGAACGTCTCGACTATCTGTCGCCGGGAGTCCGGGTCGGCCGTGGCGATACCGGCCGTGTTGACGACGTACAGCGCGTGTACCGTCGCCCCGTACTGGCTAGCCACGTCGAGCGCCGTCTCCAGCGCCCCCTCGGTCTGTTTGCTGCCGTCGGTCGGGAAAAGGATGGTTCGGAACATACGTCTAGATGGATTTTGGACGATTTATCGTTATCTTCAAGGAACTGTCAGTCCGAGTCGATGCGCGTCGTCGCACACCATCCGGTAGCTTTTCGCGTTCTGCGGCGAATCCCCCGACGATGCACATCGAACCCTTCGGCCTCGAACGCTGGTTCGCCGAGTACGAACACAAGGCGGATATCATGCTCGCGGAGAGCGGTATCAGAAGCTTGGACGCCGACCATTTCGACCTAAACCCGGGAAAACTCGGATACGTCATCCCGACGAACGGCGACCCGGAGTTCCGCGCCGATGTGGGCGAGCGCTACGACCGGAGCGCCGACGAGGTGCTCTTCACCTGCGGAACGCAGGAAGCGAACTTCCTCTCGTTTCTCTCCCTACTCGGGGACGGCGGCCACTCGGTGGTCGTCACGCCCACCTACCAAGCGCTTCACGCCGTCCCGGAGGCGATGGGGGAGGTAAGCCGCGTGTGGCTCGAACCGCCGGAGTGGGAACTGGACGTGGACGCGGTGGCGAACGCGATTCGAGACGACACGCGGGTTATCGTGCTGAACAACCCGAACAACCCGACCGGGCGGTATCACCCGCAAGAGAAAGTCGACGCCCTCTACGACCTCGCGGAGGACGCCGGAGCCTACCTGCTCTGTGACGAGGTCTACCGGCTGCTCGCGGACGACCCCCTGCCCCCGATGGCGAGCATGGGCGAGCACGGCATCAGCACGACGAGTCTGACGAAAGCCTACGGCCTCGCTGGGCTGCGGTTCGGCTGGCTGGTCGGGGCGGAGGAGGTCGTGGAGGGCGCGTGGGAGTGGAAGGACTACACGACCATCTCGCCCGGCATCGTCGGCCAGCACGTCGCTCGGCAGGCGCTCGGCGAACAAGAAGACGGGATTCTGGCCGAGAACCGCGACCTCGCGGAGCGCAACCGAAATCGGGTGCGCGAGTTCGTGGAATCGTTCGAACTCGACTGGTACGACCCGGTCGGCGTGAACGGCTTTATCCGGATTCCGGAGGCGTTCGAGGACGGCGAGGCGTTCTGTCGCGGCGTCGTTGAGGAGGAGAGCGTCGTCCTCGCGCCGGGGAACCTGTTCGGCTACGACCGGTACTTCAGAATCGGGTTCGGACTTCCGGCGGACGAACTGGAAGAGGGGCTCTCGCGGGTGTCGGCGTTCCTCGACCGCCGCGTCTGACCGCCGGTCGGCGTTTCGCCTCCCGACCGCACCGTCATCACCGGCCCTCGCTTACCACCGTCGTCGAACCGTCAGGAGGTCGCGCAACGTTTCCAAACCGTTTATACTGCCGCGAACTCAAATCCGCGGTATGGCGAAAGAGCAAAAGGAAGTCCGCGAACTCAAAGAAGGAAACTACCTCATGATGGACGACGCCGCGTGCGTCATCAAGTCCTACAGCACGGCGAAGCCGGGCAAACACGGCAGCGCCAAGGCCCGAATCGAGGGCAAAGGCGTGTTCGACGACAAGAAACGAAGCCTCAGCCAGCCGGTCGACGCGAAGATCTGGGTGCCCATCATCAACCGGAAACAGGGACAGGTCGTCTCCGTCGAGAGCGACACCGTCGCGCAGGTCATGGACCTCGACACCTACGAGACCATCACCATCCAGACGCCCGCGGAGATGGACATCTCGCCCGACGACGAGATAGAGTACCTCGAGATGGAAGAACAGCGCAAAATCGTCCGTTAAATGTTTCCCGGCGCGTCCTCCGACCGCGAGACAGCGGACTTCGTGGTGGTGGGGGCGCCGCTCGACGTGTCCACCACGTTCCAGCCCGGAACGCGATTCGGTCCCGAACTCGTCCGGCGTTTCGCCCGGACGTTCGACGACTACGACCGTCGCACCGGGCAGTTCTTTTCCGACCTCGCAGTGCACGACCACGGCGACGTTCGCGCGTGGGACGACGCCGAGGAGTATCTCGACTACCTCGAAGGCGTCCTGACCGACGTCGTCTGGGACGACACCCTCCCGCTCCTCCTCGGCGGGGAGCACACCGTCACGCTGGCGGGCGTGCGAGCCGCGGAGCCGGACGTCTTCGTCTGCCTCGACGCCCACCTCGACCTGCGCGAGGCGTACGACGGCAACCCCCTGAGCCACGCGACCGTCACCCGCCACGTCCTCGATATCGCCGACGAAGCCATCGTCCTCGGCGCACGAACCGGAAGCGAAGAAGAGTGGGAGCGCTCCGCCGAGGCCGACGTGACCGTCGTGCCGCCCGAGAATGTGGCCGACTGGGAACCCGACTTCGACGGCACCGCGTATCTCAGCGTGGACATCGACGTCGCAGACCCCGGCTTCGCGCCCGGCACCGGAACCATGGAACCGTTCGGTCTCGCGCCCCGAGAGATGCGCGACGCGGTTTGGGACGTGGCCGAAACCGCCGACGTCGTCGGATTCGACGTCGTCGAAGTCAACGACCGCGACGACGGGCAGGCCGCTTCGTTGGGCGGAAAACTCCTCCGGGAGTTCGTCTTCGCACACGCCGGAAACGGGGAGTGAAAGACGGCGAGAGAGCGAGACGCGGCGAGCGAGAGGATTCGATTCGACTTTCCGGAAAATACCGGACTGACATCGGTGGCGCGTGCGCCGGCAGGTTCGAGGGCGCAACGTCCGAGGGGTTGTCTGGCTATCACACGAGGGACGACCGGAACGAGCGACGAAGGAGCGAACGAGAGGCAGCAAGAGGGACGCTCTCGCGCGTCGCGCGAACGCAAATGACGGGCTTTCTAGAACAACGCTTCAGAATCACCAACAGCCGCGGCGTTGTTCGGTGTGACCTCTTAGAAAGCCCCGGTCGCTCGACTCGGGCGGCTCGCTGCGCTCCTCACCTCGCTCACGTCCGTTCGCTCGGTGTGCGGTGCTTACTTCCCCGTCCTTCGTCGAGACACCTGGCCCCTTTCAGTCTCACCCCGCTACCGCAACCGCACCACATCCTCCCCAACCGATTGCGCTTCTCGCTCCTTGCGGTCGCTGCGATGCTCATCCCTCGCACGGCGTCGGCACCGCCCCTCGGACGACAGCCATCCTCGGGGCGGTGCAAGCGCGCCGGTCGGTAATTCAATTTCTCGGCTCTGTTGAAACTCTCAATTTGTGGTGTGTTTCGCTGGGCGTACTGAATACAGAGCGCGTATCGGTCATGTGGCTTTCCGACTGTACCATTGCGTACCAGTGACTATCGTAGTAATTCGCTAATTCTGAACGCCAGCACGTTCTGACTCCTGAACCCAGCCGAATTCCCTGCGGGTGCGCGCCCATCCTCGCTTCCAGACGAGCCAGTATCCAGGAATAACACCGACTACGAACAGAGCAATATAGTATTGTAACTCGACTGCTGGAGGGTAGACCCTGGTCGAAATTATATCGGTGAAGCGGAGAACGAACCAGAGTTGCGCCGTCACAAGATGGCCAATTACAAAGGTGCCAATTAGTCGCTCTGAGACCCCGGCAGATTCGGTTCGCCCTCCAATCTCGCTCCGGTAAAGCAGATAGCCGATAATAAGAGGCTGAATAAACGTACATCCGATTGCCCAGAGGAGATTCGCATTACTCCCTCGCTCGGTGGCATCAAGATAGATCCAGTATCCGATGAGAGCCGAGAATAGTACATGAAACAGGTAGAAGGGCGAACTGAAAATATTCGTGACTACCTGGTTCATACCATCAAGCAATTTCCAAACGATATACTTCTTCTGATCATTCGAATAAATCGGAGTTACAACTCGGTCAAATCACAGGTATACCGTACGGATATTTCGATTTGTATTCGCTGGAACAAGCGCTGTTTTTCACAGCGTGTATCCTCTCTATTCAGCTCCCGATTCCTGTCAGTTTCTGATAGTTTCAACAAGGCCAAATTCGCGGAATTTCGCCAAAGCCGAAGCTATCACAGAAGTCGTCGGAAAATCGAGCGGCGCGGAGGCGCACCTCAGAGCTTGCGCCGTAGTTTGCTCACGATACGTCGCCTGAACCGTCGTGGCAGGCGTCGCCACGCGAACATAGCCTTACGGAATTTGCCCATGATGAGACACCTCTGTTATCGCTCGTCCCCCGAATTGGAGGGAGTAAAGCTTGTCCCTGAAGCGGTTTAACGGTGATGGCGGGGTCGGGGTGGTGAGGTGTGGACGTCGCAGGGTGGGCGTCGTGCGGCGAGCGTCGCGGAGGAGTTCGGGGCCAAAGCCGAGAATACAAGCCGTCCGCCACACGACGATGGGGTATGAATCTCGCCGAACTCGCCGAGCGATATGACGACCGACTGCGAACCGACGACTTCGCGGACGTGGACGCCAGCGCAAACGGTCTGCAGGTCGGCCCCGACGACCGCGAAGTGGAGCGGGTCGCCTTCGCCGTGGACGCCGCGGAACAGACCATCGAGGAAGCGGCGACGTGGGGAGCGGACGCGCTGGTCGTCCACCACGGTCTCTCGTGGGGCGGCATCGAGCGCGTGACGGGACGCCAGTACCGCCGAATCGCACCCCTCGTTGAGAACGACGTGGCGCTGTACGTCTCCCATCTTCCGCTGGATTCGCACCCTGAACTCGGCAACGCGGCGGGGGTCGCGGACTTGCTCGGCCTCGACTCGCGGGAACCGTTCGGCCGGATGGGGCCGGAGCACGTCGGCCAGCGGGGACGAGGCGCGTTCTCGGTCGAAGAGGTTCACGACCTGCTGGCGGGGGAACTCGACACCGGCGGGCAGGGAGTTCGGGTGCTCGATTTCGGCCCGGAAACCGTCGAAGACGTGGCCATCGTCACCGGGAGCGGGGTCGATTGGCTGGACGAAGCGGTGGCCGTCGACGCGGACGCGCTGATAACTGGCGAAGGGAAACAGAAGGTCTACCACGAGGCGCACGAGGCGGAGATCAACGTCTTCCTCGCGGGCCACTACGCGACGGAGACGTTCGGCGTGCGGTCGCTCCGGTCGCTCGCCGAGGAGTGGGGACTGGAGACGACGTTCATCGCCGCTCCGACCGGGCTGTAACTACTCCGTCACCGTCGCTGATTTTTCCGGAATCGTCATACGATTTCGTCCAAAGAGGAGGTATTAAAAGGGGGGACGACGAGGAGTGGGACGTGTCCTGTGGGTTTCAACGGTTCGAGAGGGCCGCCGGGACCATCCGGGTCACGTCCCGGTCTCGCAGGATACGGGCCGCCGCCGACCGGCCCCGATAGCCGAACTCTCGGGTTGCGGCTAATCGAAGCGCCGCTGGCGTCTGACCCCGCGCCACGCGCGCCCTCGCGGCAGTCGGCAACACAGTTTCTGCTGATGAGAGATATCCGATATCTAACGGAACGCAGAAGGTGACGTTCGTAGACAATGACGTATTCAATGAGTTTCATCGTCGAAATCGAGGTGCCCACCGAGACGTTCCCGCTCGGAGAACTCATCGAGCGCCACCCGGATGCACACGTCGAACTCGAACAGCTCGTCCCCACCAGAGACGGCTTGCTCCCCTTCTTCTGGGTGCGGAACGTGGACGCGGACGAGGTCGCCGCGACCGACGAGGCCGAGCCGGCGCTCGACTCCATCATCGTGCTCGACGATACGGGCGACGCGCTGCTGTGTCGGATGGTCTGGAACCGCGACGAGGAAGGGTTACAGGACGTCATCGTGAACGAACCGACCGCGCTGCTCGAAGCCAGCGGGTCGGCGGACGGCTGGCAGTTCCAGTTCCGGTTCATCGACCAGACCGCCGCGCGCCGGTTGCGCGAGGAGCTTTCGGCGCTTGGAATTCCGTTCGAGGTCATGCGCGTCTACTCGGTGCGGGAGATGCGCGAGCGACAGTACGATATCACGCCCGAGCAACACGAGGCGCTGGTCACGATGCATCAGGCGGGATTCTTCGAGACGCCGCGCCGAACGACGCTCGCGGAGGTCGCTAGCGGTCTCGACATCTCGTCGCAAGCGCTGTCGACGCGCTACCGGCGCGGACTGAACTCGTTCCTCGAAAGTACGCTGTACGATACCGAGTGAGAAGTTCACACTCACGGTACTTAAATCCACGAACGCATCAACCCGAACCGTTCAGCCGATAGCGACGTTGGTATCGACGTGATCGATACGATGCCCACTGACGAGGAGGAGTCGTTCACCACCGACTTCGAAGACGGACGACGGCCCTCGGAAGCCGTCGCCGCGATCGAAGGCATCTCCGCGTTGCAACTCGACCCCCCCTGTACGACGTGCTCGACCCCGAAGCGCTCGACTCGTTGCTGACGGGAGACGCCCGTCCGAAGAGGATCACGTTCTCCTACCACGGCCACGAGGTCGTCGTCAGGCGCGACGGCCGCATCATCGTCGAGTAATCGCGCCGTTCAAGTCGGTGGCTCACACAGAACGGATATGAACGAGCGCGACGAGAATAGCGACCGCGGGGACGGCCACGATAAGGACGAGCACCGCGTCCACCGCGAGGAGTTCCACCACGACCCTATCGCCCACGCGGAGGTGCGGGCGGGCATGACCGTCGGCGAGTTGGCCGACGAGTACAGCTCCGCGGGCGTGGGTGCGGCGAACCTCCACGAGGCGGTGGACATCTACGCCGAGATGCTGGGCGACGACGTGACCAACTTCTTCGGCCTCGCGGGCGCGATGGTGCCAACCGGGATGCGCCGAATCGTCGCAGACCTCATCCGAGACGACCACATCGACGCGCTGGTGACGACGGGCGCGAACCTCACCCACGACGCCATCGAAGCCATCGGAGGCAAGCACCACCACGGAAGGGACAAACAGCACGACAAATCGATGCGCGAGCACGACGAGCAACTGCGCGACGAGGAGGTGGACAGAATCTACAACGTCTATCTGCCACAGGAGCATTTTGCGCTGTTCGAGTCCCACCTGCGTTCAGAGGTCTTCCCCAACATCGAGGAGACGGTGAGCATTCAGCGCATGACCGAAGAACTCGGACGCGCCAACAGCGAGGTGAACGAGCGCGAAGGAATCGAGGAGGACGCCGGAATCGCGGCGGCGGCCCACGAGAACGACGTTCCCATCTACTGTCCCGCGGTGCAGGATTCGGTGCTGGGGCTGCAGGCGTGGATGTACTCCCAAACCTCGGAGTTCACGCTCGACGCCCTGCGGGATATGACCCACCTCACCGACATCGCGTTCGAGGCCGAGAAATCCGGCGCGATGGTCGTCGGCGGCGGCGTGCCCAAAAATTACGTCCTCCAGACGATGCTCGTCTCGCCCTCGGCCTACGATTACGGCGTTCAGTTGACGATGGATCCACCCGAGACGGGCGGACTGTCGGGGGCGACGTTGGACGAGGCGCGCTCGTGGGGCAAACTGGAGAAGGCGGCGCGGAACGTCTCAGTCTACGCGGACGCGACGATTACGCTTCCACTGGTGATCGCGGCTGCGCGCGAACGAATCGAGTGATCGATTCGAGACGAGCGAGAAGGAGACCAGTTAATATCGGGTGAACGACGCCGAACCGATTTCTATCCGGACGAGTGTGTTCTCTGAGTACGCGCTTTCCGGAGCACCGTATCGCGGATTGATGCGGGCGGTGGCCTCCCGTTTCTTCGCTTCGTCGTCTATCACGGTCGCCGTCCCCTGCATCGTGACCATCCATTCCGCGCGCCCGTCGGTGTCCTTCTGAACCGAGAGGGCGACGCGGGGGTTCTCCCGGATGTTCGCTAGCTTTCGTCCGGTCGTGAGCACCGACACCGTCCCGTCGTCGTAGTGGTACCAGACCGGAGCGACGTGCGGTCGTTCGTCGGTGCACGTCGAGAGGTGCGCGATTACCGATTCCTCGGCGAGCAACGATTCCGCTTCGTCGGGGAGTACGTCAGTCACGGGGGGACAGAGAACGGCCGAAGAAAAACCGTTTCCGACACCACAGGGTCGCCCGTCTCGGCCGCGGAGTTCATGGCTCGTCGGCACCAACCTCGCGTCGTGCTCGTCCTCGGAGACGCCCACGCGGACGACCCCGATAATCGGGAGGCGCTCCTCGCGGCCTACCGCGATGCCGAAGCGGAAGGTGAAGAAGTGTCGCTACAGGTCGGCGACCTCCTGCACTACGACGTACCGACGCCGACGTGGTTCGTCGCGGGCAACAACGAAGATTTCGACGTTATCGACGCGCTCAGACGCGGCGACGGCGCGCTCACGGCCTCCCGCCCCGAACTGCTCGCCAGCACCGCCGTCGAACTGGAGGGACTGCGTATCGCCGGTCTCTCCGGCAACTACGCGCCAACGCAGTACGACCGCCCGCGGAGCGAACTCGCCGGCGACCGCCGCCGCCACTTCGTCCGCGAGGACGTGGTGCGCGCGGCGAACCTGTCGGACGTGGACGTACTCCTGACGCACGAAGCACCGCACGGCGTGGTTCGACTCGGCGGCCGCGACGTCGGGAGGTACCCGGTGGACGAACTGCTGACCGAACTCGAACCGGAGCTCTGTCTCGTCGGCCATTACCACCGACACGTCGAAGGAACGTTCGGGGAGACTCGCGTCGTGAGTCTCGCACCGACGTGGGAATCGTACTACACCCTCGACGCCGAGACGTTGGCGCTCGACCGCCACGACACCCCCGACGAACCGTCGTAGCGACGCCGATACCGGCGAGCGCCGAATCGACCCGAACAGTTTTCACTTGTCAGATAGGATACTCGAACCATGGCGCACGCACGACTCCCCCGTCGCGGTTCCATCGCAACCTTCGGCGAAGCGGCCGCGTGGCTCCGCAGTAATCCCGTTCTGTTCGTGCTCGCGTTCGGTCTCGCGCTGGTCGAAGCGTTGGGGGAACTGGTCGGCCTGTTCTCCCTCCTCGCCTTCTTCCTGACGGTCTTCTTCGACGGTATCGTATACGTCTTCGCCGTTGGCGAAGCGTTCGACCGCCCCACCGAACTGGGAGAGGCAACGTCCCAGGTCGCCGGCCGGTACGTCATGCTCGTCGTGATAACGATACTCTACCTCGTAGTCGTCGCGATCGGCATCGTGTTGTTCGTCCTCCCGGGCGTCTACCTCGCGCTCCGGCTGTCGCTCGCGTTCCCGGCCTGCGTCATCGACGACGCGGATCTTGCCGAGAGCCTCCGCACCAGTTGGGAGATCGCGCCGGGGAACCTGCTAAAGCTCTTCGGAATCACGCTGTTCGCCATCCTCCTCTCGTTCGGATTCGCGCTCGTCACCCTCTTCGGCGGGGGAACCGACGTCGGCACCGTTCTCCTCTCGATCGTCTTCACGACCCTGATATATCCCGTCGTCCGGCTGTCGTACGCCCGCGTCTACCTCGAAAACAGGCCGACTCCGGAGGGCGAGTCCGCGGCAGTGCAATCCTGACCCGGCGCTCGGTCATCGGGGAGGAGTCGGTTCGCGGGAGCGAGCGGAGACAACCGTTTTTACCCGCCGATTCGTACCCCCGCGTGGCCGATGACGATAATCGTGTTCCGAACCGGCGTGGCGGCCGGTGATGAGGAGCCCTATGAGTGCCGAGGCCAAACAATTACGATAATGCCGAACTGGTTTTTTCTGAGAATTGGCCTGTTGGAACAGTAGTTGCCTGGTGGATTTTGTCTCAGCTCAAACCAATCCTACTTAGCACTGCATCTACTTTCACGTCAGGATAGTTCGAGGCAGATTGTGGAAACGAGAGCACGGTGCGTTATCTGATTGAGATGTGTGGATACCACGGAAGTTGCCGCCCGTTGTGAGGAATCAGACACGATATTGTATAGAACCCCAAACGTGTGGTCAAATGGTAACAAAGCTACGCAATAACAAGATATTTGTCGAGTAAAGCCTGTATTTTGAGGGCAGATTCGGAACTCTTAACCGTGTACTCGGTCTTCGTTTAATCGTAATGGCAAACGGTAAAGTTGATTTCTTCAACGACACTGGCGGCTACGGTTTCATCTCGACTGAGGATGCTGACGAAGACGTTTTCTTCCACATGGAAGACGTCGGCGGTGAGGATCTTACGGAAGGTACTGAGATCGAATTCGATATCGAACAGGCCCCCAAGGGGCCGCGCGCGACGAACGTCGTCCGCGCCTAATTAGGGTTTCGCACCGTCGTCACGGGACGACACGGCGTAACTTCATTTCTTTCAGCGCACCTATTTTCTAAGAGCGATAGCTCCGTCACAGCCCCAACCGCTCGCGAAGGCCATCGCTCAGACCGTCCATCCCCTCGAATATCCGTCGCATCTCGTCGTCCGTAAGCTCGAAGTCAAACACGTCGAAGTTCTCCCGGACGTGTTCGTGTTCAGCCGCCTTCGGAATCGCGGAGACCATCTCCTGTTGGAGGAGCCAGCGTAGCGCGACTTGGGGTGCGGTCTTCCCGTGGCGGTTCCCGATCTCGGCGAGTGTCGTATCGTCCATGACGCTCCCGACGTTGAGCGGGCTGTACGCCGTCAGCATGACGTTCTCCTCGATGCAGAATTCGAGGAGTTCCCCCTGCCCGCGGTGGGGGTGGTACTCGACTTGGTTCGTGAGTATCGGCGTCTCGGAGGCGTCCATCGCCCGGCACAGTTGGTCGACCGAAAAGTTACTCACGCCGACGTGTCGAACCGCGCCGTCGTCCTGCAGTTCGTTCATCGCGCCGACGGTCTCCTCGATCGGAACGGTTTCGTTCGGGGAGTGTATCAACAGCAGGTCGACGGCGTCGGTCCGCAGTTCCTCCAAACTCCGCTTCGTCGAATCGAGCACCCGGTTGCGGCTCCGATTGTCGTCGTTGAGCTTCGTCGTGACGAACACCTCGTCGCGGTCGACCTCGGCGGCGGAGACGACCGACCCGACCGCCCCCTCGGTGCCGTACATCTGGGCGGTGTCGATGTGGCGGTACCCCGTTTCGAGGGCCACCTCGACCGCTTGTTGGCACACGTCGTTCGAGTTGAACCGAGCGGTACCGAATCCGAGCGCGGGAATCTCGACGCCCTGTGCGGTGATGAACTCCATCGTCAAACACCCTCTTCGTGGCGTTTCGTTCGCGGGATAGAAAAGTCGGGCGGCGGCCCGCCAAAACGGATAGGTGGAGTGCGGCGAGTACCTTCGACGGGGGGCGGATTCGGATGGATTCGGTCGGAACGCACCACGAACTTGAAGCGGTGGGAGTCCGACGACGGGCGGTCGCGTACCTCGTGGATTTACTCCTCGTCGGCGGTAGCGTACTCGTCGTAGTCAATCGGTCGGAGCGTTCGCTTGAGGAGCGAGCACTGGCGTTCACTTTCCTCGGGACGGTCGTCGGACTGCTATATCACGTCGCGTTCGAAGGGGGGCTTCGGCGGAACCGTCGGCAAAGCGGCCGTCGGCATCGTCGTCGTTGAGGACGACGGAACTCGATGTACCTACCGGGCCGCCGCGATTCGAACCGCGCTCCGGTTCGTGGAATAGCTACCGGTCGGCTACGGTGTCGGCGTCCTTAGCATCCGTCTCACCGAACGACGCCAACGCCTCGGAGACTTAGCGGTGAACACGGTCGTGGTGAGGGTGAGCGACGGGAGGAACGCGGGTGGTCGAAATCATCGATAAATGCGCACGTCTTCGTTCGATTTCTCCCATGTGCCGGTAGGACACGGCTGAGCGCGCCGTGCGTGACCGCAGGCGGTCGGCGAACCGCGTTCAACGAGGATTATTTACTCGCTTTCGAATCCTGATTCCGCCGGGAATCGTGTTATGACACCGCTAAGCCGTCATAAACCGTGCATAATTATACGTCCGCACGTATCCTTTCCAACCACGATGTCAGACTCTGGGCAGTCAGTCCGAACGCCGAAGACGGCGCTCCCCGATCCCGTCGAGGCGGACAACATCATCTACGATCCATCGTTAGACCAACTCCGCGAGTTCTCGAAGGAGTTCGAGACCACGACGGAGTTCGGCTCCCCATCGTACGTCAGCGACCAGCGCTCGCGCAACGCTGACAAGACGAAGAACGCGGTGGACGAGGAGTTCGGCCCGAGCGACTACGCGCACATCGAGGACGCGACCGAGTACGCCCGAGAACACGAGATGGTCTGCGTGGATCGCAGGATGGGTCGCCACGCGGAGCACTCCTATCGCTGCCGGTTGTACGTCCCCAAGTGCTACGGCCGCATCGCCCTGGGCTGGGCGAAGTTGTTCAAACCCGTCGAGGAAGAGGCCGAACCGGACTTCGTCACGATTCAGATTCCCGAGTGGGACGAAATCGCCGTCCGCATCCTCCCCGAGGAGGGTGTGACAGCGGTGCTCGGGAGCGACTACACCGGCGAAGCCAAGAAGTCGTTCCTCCGGCTGTTCATGTTCCACGCCAAACGTAAGGGTGGTCTCGGCCTCCACGCCGGAAGCAAGCGCGTCGCGCTCCACGACGCCGACGGCGAACTCCGGAACGTCGGACAGGCGTTCCTTGGACTCTCCGCGACCGGGAAATCGACGCTGACCGCCCACGGCCTCTGGCTCGACGAGGGTGCAGGCGAAGAGGCGACGATGCTGCAAGACGACGTGTGCGCCCTGCTCCCCGACGGAACTATCGCCGGGAGCGAGGGTAACGGACTGTTCGTCAAGACCAACGGATTGGACGCGGCCGAACAGCCGGCGATGTACGACGCCGTGACCCACGAGTCCGCGGTGCTCGAAAACGTCGACGTGGCCGACGACGGAACCGCGGACTTCGACAGCGACCACCACACCTCCAACGGTCGGGCAATCATCCTCCGCGATCAACTCTCGTCAGCGGGCGACGACATCGACCTCGATGGAGTCGACCAAGTGTTCTTCATCACCCGGAACCCGACGATGCCTCCGGTCGCCAAACTCTCCGCCGAAGAAGCCGCCGCGGCGTTCATGCTCGGCGAGTCCATCCAGACCAGCGCCGGTGACCCATCGAAAGCCGGCGAGTCGATCCGCGTCGTCGGCACGAATCCCTTCATCGTCGGGTCGAAAGGCGAAGAGGGCAACCGGTTCCGCGATCTCATCGACGATCTCGGCGTGGACTGTTTCGTCCTCAACACGGGTTACCTCGGCGAGAAATCGAAGGACATCGGCGTCCAGGAGTCGGTGACCATCCTCCGCGAAATCGCCCGCGACACCGTCGAGTGGACGGACGACGAGGCGACGGGCCTCACGGTTCCCAGTTCGGTGCCCGGCATGAACATCGAGGAGTTCGCCGTGGCCGACCACGTCGCCGACCACGAGCGGCGGTTAGCGGAGTTACGAACCGAGCGGCAAGTCCATCTCGACATATTCGATGACCTCGACTCGGAGATCAAAGACGCCGTCTACTGAACGGTCGGCGAGGCGTTCGACGCGAACTGACACCGTTCCTACCGGAATCGATTTCCGTTCTCCCGCCAACATAAATTAATTTCCGCTGATATTTATCGTCCCGCCAGACCTCTAGTCGAGTGATGACCGACACGACACCTACGACGGTCGTCACCGGGGCTTCCCGCGGCCTCGGCGCGACCATCGCCGACTACCTCGCCGGCGCAGGCCACGACCTCGTCCTCGTCGCTCGCGGCCGCGACGCCCTCGAATCCACCGCCGACTCGCTTCCCGGCGACGGTCGCGTGACCACCGTTGCCGCCGACGTTACGAACGCCGACGGTCGACGGCACATCGCCGACGCCGCCGCCGACTTCGCGCCCGTCACCGCGCTGGTCAACAACGCGTCTGCGCTCGGGCCGAGTCCCCTCCCGAACGTAGACGCGCTTGATCCCGACGACTTCCGCCGCGTCCTCGACACCAACGTCGTCGCTCCGGTCGCGCTCGTTCGGGCGCTCGACCCCTCCTTCGCTCCGGACGCCCTCGTCGTCAACGTCTCCAGCGACGCCGCCGTGGAAGCGTATCCGGGATGGGGAGCCTACGGTTCGAGCAAGGCCGCACTTGACCACCTCACCCGCATCCTCGCGACCGAGCGCGACGACCTCCATCCCGTGAGCGTCGACCCCGGCGATATGCGAACCGACATGCACCAACGCGCGTTTCCCGGCGAAGACATCGGCGACCGCCCAACCTCCGACGTGACCGTCCCGTTCTGGGCGTGGCTGTTCGGCCGCTCCCCCGAAATCGTTCGCGGTCGCCGGTTCCGCGCGCAGGCCGACGACTGGCTCGAAACGGGGGCGGCGTGATGCCCGCCACCGTCACCGCCGAGGTCGACCTCGGATTCCACCGCCCCGGCGACCTCACGGCCACCGTCCCCGCGGAAGTTCGGTGCTTCGACTGCCGCCGCGACGACGTCAACCTCCTCGTCTCCGACGGGGACGACCACCGCGTCGCGGCGTTCACCAGCATCGCGGAGTTCCTCGACGGCGGCGACCTCGTCGTCGCCAACGACTCCGCCACCCTCCCGGCGAGCCTTCCGGCGACCGGGCCGCCGGGCGAGGTCGTCCTCAACCTCGCCACCGACTACGGCGACCGCGTCTGGCTCGCCGAACCGCGCCGCAGCCGCGCCGACCCGGGGCCGCTCGACCTCACTCCCGGCGACGAGTTTCTCGTCGGAGCGGCAACCGCCCGCGTCGTCGCCCGACACCCCGCCATCGACCGCTTCCTGTTCGTCCGGTTCGACGCCGACCCGTACGAAGTGATGGCCGCCCGCGGCCGCCCGGTTCGGTACGGTTACGTCGCCGACGAGTTCCCGCTCGACGCGTACCAGACGCCCGTCGCGTCGGTTCCCGGTAGCAGCGAGATGCCCTCCGCTGGACGCGCGCTCACCGCCCGCGTCCGCGACCGACTCGCCGACGCTGGCGTCGGGTTCACAACCATCACCCTCCACACCGGCCTTTCGAGCCTCGACGCCATCGACGTTCCCGACTGGCGGGATGCGGTCACGCCGGAACCGGTCACCGTCGCCCCCGAAACCGCGCGGGCCGTGACCGAGACGCGCGCCCGAGGCGGTCGCGTCGTCGCAGTCGGAACCACCGTCGTTCGCGCGCTCGAAACCGCCACCACCCCGGACGGCAATACGCACTCCATCGACGGCTTCACTCGGCGCGTCGTCGGCCCGGAGACGGGTGCTCGGTCGGTCGATACACTCCTCACCGGACTGCACGACCCCGAGACAACCCACCTCGCCATGCTGTACGCCGTCGGCGGCGAATCGACCGTTCGAACCGCCTACGACGACGCCGTCCGCCACCGCCTCCGCTGGCACGAGTTCGGCGACCTCCACCTCCTCCGCGCCGACGACGGACGACGCTGAATCGCTCTCCGTCGACGTGAGAGAACCCGTTCGGAGGAAAAAAACGAGTCGGTAGGTTACTCCGAATCGGGTCGGTCGACCACCGTCTCGAAGTCGAGTTCAGTATCGACCGGTTCGGTGAAGACGAGCCTGTACCCGTCCGGGTCGGCCAGCGCGATTTCCCGCGTGTTCCACGGCGTTTCGGCTGGTTCTCGCACGACGGTCGCGTCGTGTTCCGTCGCACGTTCGAAGACGTCCGACACGGTTTCGTCTTCGGCGTTGAGATACAGGGACAGACCTCGTCCGCGCTCGCCCCCGTCCGCTTCGGCGGGGACGAGCATCACGTCCGCGTACCGGCGGTATCGGAGGTGGGAGAGACCCGGAAGCGGTGCGACTTCTCGGAAGCCGGCGACGCTCCGGTACCAGTCGGTCGAAGCGTCGAGGTCGGTCACCGCGAACTGTGCGAACATCGGCATCGGATAGATGTCGGCGTCTGGTTTCGATTCGTCGTCTGTTGGCATCGTTGGAGTTTAGTGTAACGTTGGGACTACGCGGCGCGTAGCAGCGATTCGGAGAGCGGGCGCTCGATCCACGGCGAGTAGTGTACCCGGCGCGGAGCGGGCGAGAACGAGAGGAGTCCGTTACAGCGCCATCCTACCGGTTCGTACCGTGACGGTGTACTTAATCGTTTCCAGACGGTGGAGGACAAAGAGAAACGTGAATCTCGGTGTTGGTCGCTGTGTGGGTGGCCTGATCAGTCGCCCCCCGATTCCCGACCGAGTTCGTCGAGCGGCGGCACGACGCCGAGTTGCTGGAACATGCCGAGCGCGTCGTAGTTCGTCCACATCTCGACTATCTTCCCGTCCGCCACGTGGTACAGCTCCATCCCCGACACCGTCACTCGTTCGCCCGTCGGTTCGATGCCCGCGAGTTCGCCTTCGTGGGTGCCACGTGCGGTGTACCGGAGCGCCACGGTGTCGCCCTCGGCGACCATCTCCTCGGCCGCGTACTCAGAGTCGGGAAAGGCGGTACGATACGCTTCCACGTACTCCTTGTAATCGTCTCGACCCTGCGTCTCGTCCGGTGACGACGGGTCGTGAAGGACGAAGTTCTCGTCGTAAATCTCGTCAATCATCTCGACGTTGCCGTCCCCCCAGACCTCCTCGATGTCGCGTCGAACGAGTTCCTTGTTTTCTTCGGGTGCCATCGTCTTCCCCCGCGAACGAATCGACGCCTAACGTAATCAAGGACGGGGTCGGAGTCGAGCGCCGACGGACGTGCGGTACCGAAACGTTCTTGACAGCATCCGGACAACCTCGGACTCCCTCTCGAACCACGACCATGACGATGAATCGAATCGCGGTGCTCGGAACGCCGGGCGCCGGAAAGTCGACGTTCGCCAAGCGACTGGGGGAGCGACTGGACGTTCCTGTCGCGCACCTCGATGCCCACTTCTGGGAGCCGGGGTGGGAGAAGCCGGAGACGAGCGACTGGGAGGCGACCCACCGAGAACTGATGCGACCCGAGTCGTGGATACTCGACGGAAACTACGGGAGCACCATCGACGCCCGACTCGAAGCGGCGGACACCGCGATCTTGTTGGACATTCCGCGACACATCTGTCTGTGCCGGGTTCTCGAACGCTGGCTTCGAAACCGCGGGCAGACACGACCGGACATGGCCGACGGCTGCGTCGAGAAGATCGACATCGAATTTCTCCGGTACACGTGGAACTTCGCCGCGGACAAGATTCCGAAGATGGAGCGAAAGTTCGAACGGCAGGGCGAGGAACTCACCGTCGTTCGACTGCGGTCGAACGAGGAGCGCGAGGCGTTCCTCGAACGCCTCCGCGACGAGTGACGGGAGACCGGTTTCGGGCGAAGGTGAGCGACCGGGCACGAAAACGAACCGATGGCGGCGACCGGCGAGAACGGGAACCGTGGCTACTCCGCATCGGAGCGCGCTCCCGCGGTCGAATCGGCAGAAAGCTCATGTAGGACGTTATCGTGCGTAGCGTCATGGCCTTCCGTCGCCTCTGCGCCGGCCTCGTCGGTTCCTCCCGAAACGAGCGACGAGAACGGCCCTCCTCGCCGTCGCGCTCTTCGTCGCGTCGGCCGCGATTTTCGCCACGGTGCCGCGGTTTGAATCCCCGTTCGCCTCGCCGGTTCACCGACTGCTGTACTCCGCCAACCACCTGCTCTGGTGGGAGTACTACGCGGTCGATCTCGTTGCGGGAGTCGCACTCCTCACCGCGCCGCCGGAGCCTGCGGCGCGCGTGGACGCTCGCCTTCGCGGGCGCGGCCGGCGTCGGCGTCAACCTCGGCGGAATCGGGTTAACGGGCGGCCCACCAAGTCTCGTCTTCTGGCTCCTGTGGGCGGGCGGTCTCGGCCTCGCCGCCGCACTCGCGCTCGACACGGTCGGATTTCTCATCGGTGCAGGACTCCGACGGATTAGACGGTCTCACGACTGATCGTTCTACGGTGACCACGTGCGAAGGCCGCGACCGACCGTCGCGTCGTGGAACGGTTCTACACCCGACCGAACACCGACTTTAGATCCTGCTCCATCTCGCCCTTCTTGCTCTCATCGTAGAATGTCGCCGCCGGGTGGTACGTCGGGACGACGTCGTGGTCGGCGAGTTCGAACGTCTCGCCGTGAACGTCCGAGATGTTCTCGTCGGTGTCGAGCAGTTCGCGGGTGGCGAAACTCCCGAGCGGGACGATGACGGTGGGGTTCACCCGCTCGATTTCGGCTTCGAGCACCGGCCACCACGCATCTATCTCGGCCCGCCGGGGGTCGCGGTTCTCCAGCGGACGAACCTTGACGAGGTTGGTGATGTAGAGGTCGCGGCGACCGACGCCGATGGATTCGAGCGCGCTGTTCAACCGTCCCCCTGCGCTTCCGACGAACGGTTCCCCCTGTTCGACTTCCTGCTCGCCCGGGGCTTCGCCGACCAGCATCACGTCCGCGTCGAGCGGGCCGACCGACGGGACGAAGCGCGAGCGGTCGAACTGCTCCTCCGGCACCGCGGCGAGCACGTCTTCGAACTCAGATTCGAACGTCGGACTCATGGGACGTGTTTCGGCGTGCAGTGCCGAAAAGGGAACGGCCACGCCCGCGCGGTTCGAGCGAATGACCTGGGTCGTGAGAGATTTCGCCCGACCTCTCGCCCGGAACTACGTCTTCTGGATGCGGTAGCGGTTCTCGAACGGGAACTGGTTTAGGTACATAAGTCCGAAGTGAATCGCGGCGGCGACGATGAGGAGACCGAGGTTCCACCACGCCGACGAGTAGTAGATGAGGTCGAACGAAACCGGCTTGTCGAAGAACGGCCAGAACGGCTCGACGGGTTGGGCGATGTCGGGCGCGGACAGCATATCGGTGAAGAGATGGCTGAGTCCGCCGAGGAGGAGACCGCCGACCACGAACAGGTGTATCGCCCCCTTCGATACGATCTCCCCTTCACTTTCGACCCACCACCGTTGGAGCATCGGCTTGACCACCGGCGCGGCTACGAGTCCGGCGACGACCGCGACCACGGTGACGAACAGGACGGTGTGCGTGACGCCGTGGTGTTCGACCCCCGGAATCATGTGTCGCAACACGAGGTCGACGTCGGGGAGCATCACGGTCGCCAAGACGAATCCGACGAACGCGAGGGCCACGCGCCCGTCCCAGACGAACCAGACCGGAAGCGCCCACAGGAGGCCCATCGCGATGTGGCCCATCAGTTTGACCATGGTTCAATGTCGGCGCGAAACGCCATAAAACGAGTTGTTGGACCATCACCATCGCGGGGACGACGAGGAGAATCGGTCTCCGAGACTCAAGCGATAGCCGACTCGCGGTCGGCGTGTGACGACTTGGCGACCCGTAACCGGTAGAGACCGACGACGATGACGGCGGCGATGAAGAACCCGCCTATCGTCTGCGCCCACGTGTGGGCGTCGAGAACGATACGGTTCGGAACCATCACGACGGGGATCGCGAGCAGTGGCCAGAACTTTCGGGCCACGAGCGTGAGATAGAGCGTCGGCATCAGCGCGATGATGACGTGCCCGGAGACGTTCCAGAACGGCGAGAGCGCCATGTACGGTATCGTCACCGCGGCGAGCGCCTGCATCGCGCCCGGCACGAGCGACCCCCACTCGAAGCGTCGCCAGAGATACCACGTCACGCCGGCGGAGATGAACACGCCGCTCGCCACCAGCGCGTCCACCTGCCACGCGTTCCCCTTCATGGTTTTCATCGGCCCGGTTCCGGTGACGAGCATGTACGCCGCTGTCGGGGTGAGCGAGCACACCCCCGAACCGAGAAACGCCGCGATGCGACGCCAAAGCACCGACCTCTCGGCGCCCTGCAAACGCCACTCGTGATGGATGAGGACGATGATTCCGACGCCGAGCACCGTGATCGGATGGAAGACGTAGGGGTAATACTCCATCGCTCGATGTACGGGATTCATCGGACGAATCTAGGCGTCTACCGACCAAAATACCTGTGGCGTATCGAACCCGCTACCGACGGAGCCGCGCTCCGAAACCTCACCGACTCAGTTCAGCGCGTTGACCTCGTTCATCAGGTCGCGCGGTTCGTCGACTGGACCGTTCACGAACAGCCCGTGTCCGATGATCGTGCTGGCGAGGACTCCCCCGGCGATGACCGCCACCGGCAAGGAGACCGCGGTCAGGAGTCCGACACCAGCACCGAGGAACATGCTGGCGGCGATACCGAACAGGACGAGGTCGTAGTACTGCCACGTGTAGCCCAAATGACTCTGTTGTGGTTCCAGCACCGAATGTCTGTGGGCGACACCGATTCGGCCCCGACCGTCGCAAACAAGGCGGCCGCTCGCGTGTACGGAAACAGCCGAATGGACACGAACTCCACCCGCGTGCCGACCTTCGCGTTGTTCCTTCTCGTCACCGTCTTGTTCGGGACGGCGTTTCCGGCCATCGAGGTCGGACTGGCGTTCCTTCCGCCGTTGCTGTTCGCCGCCGCGCGATATTATCTCTCCGCGACCGTGCTGCTCGCCTACGCAGTTCTCGCGACGGATCGATGGCGACCCCGTACGCAGGGGGATCGAACGGCGGTCGCCGCCGGAGGGGTGCTGTTCATCGGTGGAACCGGCTTTACGTTCCTCGGCCAGCAGTTCACGACCGGCGGCGTCGCCTCCATCATCGTCAGCCTCTCCCCCATCCTCACCGCCCTCCTGGGGTGGGGGTTGCTCCCCGACGAACGGTTGTCCGCCCGCGGATTCCTCGGCGTCGTCGTGGGGTTCATCGGCGTGGCGATCATCGTCGATCCGACCCCGACGAACCTACTCGACCAGACGTCGGTCGGTCGACTTCTGATACTGATCGCCACGGCGGTCGTGACCCTCGGAACCGTTCTCGTCCGTCGCAGTCACCCCACCCTCGCCGTGCCTGCGCTTACCGGGTGGTCGATGCTGGTGGGTGCGTCGATTCAACTGGTCATCGGCGTGGCACTCGGCGAATCGCCGGCGGCGGTCGAGTTCGAACCGGCCGCCGCCGCCACGGTCATCTACCTTGGCGTGTTCGCCGGTGCCGTCGCGTTCCTCGGCTACTTCACGCTCCTTGACCGGTCGGGGGCGCTCGAAGCCAATCTTGTGACGTACGTGAATCCCGTGGTCGCACTCGTCATCGGCCACGTCCTCCTTCGGGAACCGGTTTCGGTAACGGCACTCGTCGGCTTCCTCGTCATCCTCGTCGGGTTCGCGCTGCTGAAAAACAAGGAGTTGGTGGCGACGCTGTCGGAGTATCGCGGCCCGGGTCGGTGAACCACCTAGACGAGCGCGGCCCAGTCGCAGCGGGCCGCTCGAAGGGCGTTGCCGTTTCGGGCCGATTAGCGAATCCACGCCTCCCAATACACGGTCTCCGTCGAATCGGCCGGCTCGCCGTCGGGTGCCATCAGTCGGATCTCGACCCTCTCCTCGTCGATTTCCGCGGGAAACGCCCGAATTTCGGACTCGGTTTGCAGCGTGACGCCGGTCGGTTGGTCTGTGAGACCGTGGCGAATCTCCCCGCCGTCTGCCACCGCCTCCCGACCGCCGTTTTCGGTTCGGTACCCGACGTTGTCCCGGAGCAGTTCGGGTCGTCCCTCGAACCGGAGCGCACCCTCGGCGTGTCCCGAGAACGTGTTCCCGACGATCTTCGTCCCCTCGTGGTCGGCCGCGAATGCGACCCCGACCTGCTGCGTCGGGTCGTCACGGTCGTCGTAACAGTCGTTCCCCGAAATCGACGCGCAGCGGTACGGTTCGGTTCCCGCGAACGCGACGCCCGCTGCGTCGTCCACCCCTCCGGTTCCGTTTCGGAATAGGGCACAGTCAGTGACGCGCAGGTGGTCGCCCCCGTTCTCGAATCGGACTCCCGACCGGGCATTCTCGAAAGCGGCGGAGTCCGACACCGACACCGCCCCGTCCACGGGTTCGGCGACGAAGGCACCGCAGCCACTGTTTCCCGAGAGTTGGCAGTCAGCCACGTCGAGCACGGGGCCGGCGCCGTCGAGCACTGCGACGCCGTGCTCCCCGTTGTCGACCGCGTGGCAGTCGGCGATGCGGTGTTCGGTCGCGGGCGGCGACGTGTCGTCCTTGTCGCTCACGACGAACCCGTGCTCGTCGTTCTTGGTCGCGGAACAGCCGACGAACTTCACGGCTCGATCCGCCGAGTCGCGGAAGCCGATGCGATTCCTCCGCGCGGTACAGCCGACCGCGGTCATGAATCCGGCGTGGACGTTCTCGGCGTCGGGGCCTTGGGCTTCGAACATCACGCCGTTGTTCCCGTTGTCCACGGCGTGGCAGTCGGAGACGGTGACCGTCTCCGCCGAGAAGCGCCCCGCCCCGATTCCGATGCCGTTCGACCCGATGTCGCCGGGCGACCAGAGCCGCCCGTTTCGCTCGGCGATACAGCCGTGGACGAGGCTGTCGACCATGAAGTCCGTCCCGATTCCGGTCGCGGGCGCGCCGTAGGCGTATACGGCGACGATTCGACACCGCGTCACGTTCTGGAAGTAGATGCACTTCTCGCCGGTCGAGTACGTCTCCCCGTCGCCGAGGGCCGAGCAGTCGATGGTCATCGCCTCGACCGAGAGGTCGGTCAGGGGGTCGTCCGCGGTTCCGAACCCTTCGAGCGCCGCGTAGTCGTCGCCGTTGGCCACCAGCGTCGTCGCGCCCATCCCTTCGCCGCGGAATCGGACGCCGGAGCGAAGCGTCACCGGCGATTCGACGCGGTAGGTGCCAGGTGGAAGATAGACGGTTCCTCCGCCTTCCGCGGCCGCGTCTACGGCGTCCTGGATGCCCGTCGCGTCGTCGGTCGTACCGTCGCCCGACGCGCCGTACGCGACCGCGTCGTGCCACGGTTTTCCCGCAAAGAAGGCGTTCTCGGTCGTCGAATCGCTTGGCGAGTCGTCCATGACTCTTCCCTCTGTTCGAATCGGTAAATCGCTCCCGGCCGACGTGGAAACCCGGGACGGGTTCTCCGAATCGCGGATGGAATCGTCGATTACGGAGCCGGTTGTACTAAACCGATGCTGTCCGAAGATACGAGCGAATGTCGGTCGTCGCCAACTTCCGTCTGGAAACGCCGGTTCTCCGGCGAGCGTTTCGGGACGTTCCCGACTTAGCCGCCTCGGTGGTACAGCAGACCGCGACACCGTCGATCGCCTCGACGATGACGTTTCGGACGAGCGGCGACGATTTCGACGTCTTCGAAGCCGGACTCGACGACGACCCGACCGTCGCCGACTGGACGGTGCTGAGCGAAATCGACGGAACGAAACTCTACAGGGTGGAACTGTCCGAGCGCGGCGAGGAGTACGTCACCTACCAGCGCTGGGCCGAGTTGGGCGCGGTCTTCATGTCCGCGAAGCGGTCGGGCGACGGCTGGCGCGTTCAGATGCGCTTTCCGAATCGAGGGAGCGTTCAGGAGTACGCGACGTTCTGCAGCGAGCGCAACCTGACGTTCGACCTCTCCTGTCTCTACAGTGCGGACGGGGAGCGAGGGGACGGGTACGGTCTCACCGCCGTGCAGCGCGAAACGCTGCTCGCCGCCATCGACGCGGGGTACTATTCGATTCCTCGGGAAACCTCCGCCGAGGAGTTGGCGGAGCGGCTGGGAATCAGCCATCAGGCGGTATCCGAACGACTTCGGCGCGGAACCGAGACGCTGATTCGCTCGACGGTCGGCGAACCGACGGACGACGCCCGCGAGAGCGCGAGTCGAGAGGATTGACTACGGTCGACGAGAGCGATAGCGGGCGACGATTCGGCGGTTCCCGGCGGGAATTTTGAGAAGGAGAGACCACCGTTCCGGAATCTGTCGGCGGGAAGGGGTCACGGAAGGGCGACTTGCACACGCAGGTACAACGACGATTGGCGAGGAGGGAGTGCTACCTAGTAGCGTCGCACACTGACCCTGCCACGCTAGTAGAGCAGAATCAACCGATTCAACTCCCCACAGCGTCACCATGTCAACCACCCAATCAGACCTGAAAGAGACGGTCGAACAGTGCGAAAACTGCACCACGAAGACGCAACATCGGGTAACGGTCGAACTCATCACGGAGAGCGACGACGCGGAGAACGCCGAATACTCGCGGGAGCCGTACCGCGTCACGAAATGCACGCGGTGTGGTAGCGAATCCCAACAGCGGATGAACGACATATAGGGCTACGATCATGAGCGAATCAATGCGACCGACGGGAGGGACGACCCACAAGTATCGCTGTCGGAACTGCGGTTCGTTCGTCACGCGGGAGTTCGCCCGCGTCTTCGGCAACAACGACGACGAAGTGTTCGGCTGTCTGGACTGCATGTCGGCGACGAAGGTGAAAAACGGCGGTGCGCGCGCCGAGGACGCTGACGGTTCGTCGCTCGCGAGATAATCTCGTTTCATTCGCTCGCCGGGTGTGTTCTCGACTCGGCGGGAGAGACGAGCGTTTTCGTTCTCGACCGGAGACGCTACCCGAGGAGCGGGAGAATCTCGGGCAGGCTCTCGATTTCGTACGTCGGCTCGACGGAGAGGGTGTAGTCCGCTCGGTGCGGTCGGCGGATGAACGCCGAGTCGAGACCGGCGTTATCGGCGGCCAGCACGTCGCTCTCGCTGTCGCCGACGAACAGGGCATCCTCGACTCCCAAGTCCGCGAGCGCGCGTTCGAGGAAGTACGGTTCGGGTTTCTTCCGGTGGAATGCCTCGATGGTCGGCGGCCTGCCGTAGTAGGTCTCGAAATGACGACCGAGATCGAAGTGGTCGAGCATGAACTCGATGGTCGCGTGCTGGTTGGAACTGACGATGCCGAGCGGACGCTCGAACGATTCGAGTGCGTCCACGTCGTCGTAGGTCGTCGTTCGGCCCGCCCGGAGTTCCCGCAGTTGGGCCTCCGAGACGGCGCCGTCGCGCACCTTCCAGAACTCGGCCAGGTCGAGGTCGTAGGCGGTACACACCCGATCTAAATCGTCGGGCGTCACGGTGTGACAGATGGCATCGACGTGGTCGGGGTCGGGGTCAGCGCCAAATTCGGCGAACGTGGTCGTCGCGGCCTCGCGCAGCGTGGAGACGGTGGCGGGTTCCACGAGCACGCCGTCGTTGTCGAACAACACTGCGTCGTAGCTCATCGTCGAAACGTGCACGATGGACGACAGTAGCACTTCCGATTCCCCCGGCCGGAACGAACTCGGTGGTCGAGCGCGTACGACAGACGATGGATTCGGACTTGGACTTTACGGACAAGCAGGTCGGAAAGCGCGCTGTCGCCGCCGACGGAACCGAGGTCGGCGTCGTGGACGAGGTGCGGAACGGTTCGCTGTACGTCGAAGCCGGTTCCGACGCCGACCCCGACACGCTCGAAGAACTCAGGTGGGACGGCGTCGTCCACCAGTCGACCCACGAGCTACGGCGCCAGTTCATCGCCGATATCCGAGAGAACGTCGTTCAACTCTCGGTGTGACGTCTGTGAGAGAAACGTCCGAACGATTCGCTTCTTCGAACGGTCGTCGGAGTGCCGCTATTCCGCCGTCACGTTCCACTCGTCGTCGGTCACGCGCTGTTCGGCGAGCGTCTCGCCGTCGCCGAGCACTCGGAACTGGAATCCCCCGCCGTCTCGCTCGGTTTGGAGTCGGAGCGTCGTCGCGTCGGCGGTGAATTCGGTGCGCCGCTCGTCCGGGATCCTCTCGCGCTCTGCGGTCAGGCCGTAATCGTCGTACGAAATCCTCGCCGACTCCTCGATGGTTCCGTCTCCGCGAACCTCCGCGCGGATTCCTTCGCGGCTCTCGTTCTCGCGGACGACGAGCGTGTACGTCGTGATCGACATACCGGTGATTCTTCGCGGAGGCGTATTCTCGGCGGGGTTGCAGTCGCAGGGAGTTTTTACCTGACGCGCTCCAGCACGACGCCGTCTTCGAACCCGCCGCGCTCGTCGACTTTCTCGGCCCGCAACCGCTCTAGTTCGTCGCGCGAGACGTCCGCTCGGGCGGCGAGTGCATAGACGACCTCCCAGCACATCAGCCAATTCCTCCGGGTCGCCGGATTCGTGGAACTCAGCGACCTCCTCGTCCAGTTTCTCGGCGAGTCGTCGGTCGTACTCCCCGGCCTCTGCGACGTGCGTCGTCGGGTGTTCGTCGTTCGCTTCGATGATGTCGGGGATTCGGTCGCGGACGAGTTTATCGTACTCTTCGGACACGTGAGTACGGGTACGGAGGCGGATGAAATACGTATCGAACGCGGTCGTATCGTTTCGTCGAGTATCGGAAGGTTCGTCCGGCTATCGGCTCTCGTCCGACAGCTCGACGGTTCGGAACCGTAGTTTGAACAGCGCGCCATCGTCGCCGTCTTCGACCCAAACGTTGCCACCGTACTTCTCCATCAGGTGATCGACGAAAAAGAGGTCGAGTCCCTGCCCGTGGTGGAGGGGGCTGACCTCCTCCCGACCGAAGATGAGGTCGTGTTCGTCCTCAGGAACTCCGGGACCGTTGTCCTCCACCTCCACCGTCGCGTGCGACCCCTCGGTTTCGAGGTGGAAGTTCGCGCGCGGAACGGATGAGTCGTTGTGCTCGACGGCGTTCGTGAACACGGCTTCGAACGCGACTCCGACGGCGTCGTCGGCGGCGACGATACTTCCCGAACCGGTCGACGAACTGGCGGACGAGTACGACGACATCGTCGGCGGCCGCGACCGCTTTCTTTGGCAGTGGATTTACACACATTTCCCCTCGTTCACCTTGTCGTGCGGTCCGTCGGCGCACGCCGAGACGGTTCGAGCGCAGAAGACGATCCTCACGATGTTCGTGATGCTCTTGGACAACCTCGCGGAGGTGGGGCACGACCGGGATACGTTCGAGGAAGCGTGCCAGATACCGTATCGCGCCGAGACGGTGAATCTCGACCGCGACAGCCTAGACGCCGACCAACTCCGGTTCATCCAGCGAGTCTGGGACGCCTTCGAGCGCGGCATCGAAGACGCGCCGGAGCACGACGAGTACAGGGATATCTTCGACTGCGACCTCCGACAGACGCTCACCGCCATCGATTACTCCTGCGTCCTCAACGACCACGTCGAGATGGCGAACATGGCCGAAATCGAGCATTACGACCCCCACAACATGCTCATGTTCCCCTACGCGGACATCGACCTGATGTACTCCCCGGCGTTCGACCCCGACGACCTCGCTACGCTCCGCTCCGTCATCTAGGAACTGCAGCGGATGGCGTGAATCGGAAACTGGACGACGACGTGGGAGCGCGAACTTTCCGAAAGCGACTACACCGCCGGGCCGGTCGTCTACGCGCTGGAAAACGACTTCGTCTCGCCGGACGACCTCGACCAGGACGACGAGGACGCCATCGCGCGGGTGACGGCGACCATCGAAGACAACGATATCGAAGACCGATTCATCGCCGAGTGGCACCGGCGGTACGACGCGGTCAGAAACCGAGAGGAGCGAACGGACAGCGTCGATATCGGCTCGCTCGGCGACAGGATGCGGACGGTGCTCGCGTATCAGCTCGCCGCGCGGGGACTGAAGTAGTCCGCTGTCTCGCGCCGTTTTTGGTCGGAGTTCGAATTTCCCCTATAACGTACTCGATGGGCTTCGTAGCCCCGGTACGCCGACTTTGGAATCCAGTCGAGGAACTGTTATAAAGTAGATAACGCTATACCAAATCCGGCCGTTCGGTGTGAGCGAGACGAGCGGTGGCGGAGTAGCGATAGCTAGCGCTCGGACACAGCCACTCTCCATCGACGCCAGTATCCTGAAACTCACCCAGCGCCACGTCGAGGTAAAGCATCACGACGACGCCGAGCATCATCCCGAGGGTCGCCGCGCGCTCGTTTCCGCGGGCGTGGGTCTCGGGAACTATCTCGTCGCTGATGACGAACAGCATGCCGCCCGCCGCGAAGCCCATCGCGTACGGGAGGAGTGGCATCGCCACCTGCACCGCGAAGGCTCCGAACACGGCGAGCGGAATTTCGACGAGTCCGGCCCGGATGCCCGCGACTGCGGCGTAAAAGAGCGACCCGAAACCGGCGTTGCGCGCGGCGACGGCGACGGCCAGCCTCTCCGGAACGTTCTGGATGCCGATGGCGAGCGTCAACGCGAGCGCGTCGCCGAGGTTGCCCGCCCCGAAACCGACGCCGACGGCGAGTCCTTCGGGCATGTTGTGGAGCGTGATGGCGACGATGAAGAGGAGCACGGAGGCGGTTCGAGGGTCGGTCGAACCGTTCTCGCGGACGTCGCCGGTGATGACGACGTGGACGTGCGGAACCCACTGGTCGGCGCGGTCTAACACGAAGACGCCGAGGGAGAGTCCGACGATGACCGGGACGACGCCGCCGGCTTCGATGCCGGGGAGGATGAGACTGGTGAAACTCGCGGAGAGCATCACGCCGGCGGCGAACCCCAGCGCGGAATCGAGCGCGCGCTCGGAGGGGTTCGTCCAGAGGAGGACGAGGAGGGCGCCGAGTGTGTTGAGCGCCGCGATGATGATACCCCCGACCAGGCCCCACACGACGCGATTTTGCCCGACCAATCTGACGAACAGGTCTTCCACCATATCGGGGTTACGCTGGGAGACGAATCGCGGGGACAAAAATCCGGCGTCGGACGGATGTTCTCGTTCTGAAACCGGTGAACTGGAACCGACGAACCGCCGAGTCGGTGAACCGAGCTTTATGTCGTTCGTCGTCGTTGTGAAACCCGATGACGAACACTGGGGCGCGCGGACTGTCACGCCTGCGCTACGCGAAAAACGACGCCGATTTCGAGAGCGACGGGACGCGGTGCGCCGGGTGGCTGTACACGCCGGAGGGCGTCTCGAATCCGCCCGTCGTCCTGATGGCACCGGGGTTCGCCGGGGAGCGAACCTTCGGCCTGCCGGCCATCGCCGAACGGTTCGTCGCCCGCGGATTCGCCGTCTTCCTGTTCGACTACCGGGACTTCGGCGATAGCGACGGCGAGCCACGAAACCTCGTGAGCCCTACCCGGCACGTCGCCGATTGGGAAGCCGCCATCGACCACGTCCGGGGACTCGACGCCGTCGACCGCCGGAGGATAGCGCTCTGGGGCACGTCGTACAGCGGCGGACACGTTATCGAGGCAGCGGCGAACGACCATAGAATCGACGCCGTCGTCGCACAAATCCCCTTCGTGGACGGCCGGGCGGTAACCCGCAAGGCGGGCGTCAAAAAGGCGCTGAAAGGAACGATTGCCGGATTGCGCGACCTCGTCCGGAAGTACACCTTTCGAGACCCCTACACCGTGCCGATCGTAGGCGACCCGGACGAATTCGCCGTGATAAACGCGCCGGGTGCGAAAGCCGGGATGAAGCGCATCGTTCCCGACCCGCCTACGTGGAAGAACGAAATTCCGGCGCGCGTGTTCCTCAGCATCCCGTTCTACCGCCCGCTGTCGGTCGTCGAGGAGGTGACCTGTCCGATGCTCTTTCTGGCGGGGCGAGACGACGATATCGTCCCCGCGTCGCCCGTCGAGGAGGCCGCTGATCGCGCCGACGCGACGTACATTGAAATGCCGATCGATCATTTCGACGTGTACGATTTCGAGTCGGCGGACGCGGTAGGATACGAGACGGCCTTTCTCGACCGACATTTGCGCGAGTAGGTATATTTCTTCTGAGAATCAGAGAATCAATATAGCTAGCTTTATTCGTCATCTGTTTATATTACATTATCATAGAATGATTAAAGCGTCTGATGAGCGAAGTAGCGTGCTCTCGCTCGACGAGATCTTCGACGTGCTCGTCTCCCCGCGTCGGCGAAAGGCACTGTACGTCCTCTACGAGCGGTCAAAACCGGTCGGCGTCGACGACCTCGCCGCAGCGGTGGCGGCAGAGATGGAGGTGGACGCGGATCGGCTGGGTCGAATCGCCATCTCCCTCGACCACACGCACCTTCCGAAACTCGAACAGGCGCGACTGGTGAGTTACGACCGGAAGACGGGAGCCGTCGAACTGAACACCGTTCCGTGCCAGTTTAAACGCTATCTCCGATACGCGGCCGAAGACGACGAACTGTCGCAGGGGGAAGACGTGGTCGACCTGAACGACGCGAAAGCTCAGTAGAGTCCCCCGAGGAACCACGCTCCCCCACAGAGTATCGAACCGCCGACGAACAGGAGATAATTCGTCCTCGCATCGCTCGAAAGCGTCAGGTCGAGCGTGTAGTGTCTGGTGGAGAGGGGCCAGAGCGGCCGGATTCCCATCGGCGTGAGCACGTCCGCGAGGAGATGGGAGACGATCGCGAGCGACCCTACTAGCGCACCGAATCCGGCGAACCAGAGCCCGGCGAGGAGTCCGCCGACGACCCCGGCGACGAGACCGACGGCCACCGCGAAGGCGAGCGAGTGGGTCGGCCCTCGGTGACGCACTCGCCCCGTCTTCGAATCGAGATCGGGAAGCATCGTCAGCGCGAGGAGGACGACCCCGCCGACGAGCGCGCGATCGGCCAGTCCCCTCGCGACCAGCAGGAAACCGATCGGCGAGTAGAGTGCGAGCGCCACCCCGTAGTGGCCCGGACGATACATGGTTCTACTTGGAGTTGCGCGCGGTTAACCGCGGCGGAAGTCGGGACGGAAACCGGTTTCACGCACCCGCCCCTTGCTCCCGGCATGGACGAACTGACGGTCGTCGTCACGGGTGGCACGCGAGGAATCGGGAAGCAGGCCGCACGCGCGTTCGCGGGTGAGGGCGCGAACGTGGCACTCTGCGGGCGCGACGCGGACGCAGTCGAAGCGACCGTCGCGGACGTCGAGTCGACGGGGGGAGACGCGACGGGACTCCGGGCCGACGTGCGCGACGAGTTCGACGTGGAGCGCCTGATGGAGACCGCCGCCCGGTTCGGCGGTGACGGCATCGACGTGGTGGTGGCGAACGCCGGCGTCTACCACGGAACGCCCGGTCGGACGCCGCTCACGGCCGAATCGTACGCCGCCTTCGACGACACGTTTCGAGTCAACTGCCGCGGAGTGTACGCGACGATTCGGGAGGCCCTCCCGCACCTCGCGGACGACGGGCGGGTGCTGGTGACGACCGGCGGGGTCGGACATCAGTCGAAGGCGGGCTACGGTTCCTACGCGGTGTCGAAAGCCGGAGCCGAGGCGCTGGTGCGCGGCTTCTCGGCGGAACTCGACCGGACGGTCGCGGGCGTTGACCCCGGCACGGTCGCCACCGGGATGACGGACGGAGAGGGGCGCGACCCGGAGGACGTTGCCGGGCTGTTCGTCTGGGCCGCGACGGAGGCGACGGAAATCGACGGGGACATCGTCGGGGTGAAACGGTGGCGACGGGCGACGAGCGAGTGAATTTCACGCTCCGCGTCGGACAGTCGTCGTTCGTAAAAGTACCGCGTTCGTCTGGAGCCGAAACGTTAAGTCAGCCCTATGAGAAGTGGGCGTACATCTGGATGGCGAGCGAAGATACGGAACGCTTCCGTGTGGCCGATTGCCCGATGATCGTGGTCGAAGTCGACTCGCTCGACGGATGAGCGGTCTCACCGAGACGGCCCTCTCGTTGGTCGCGCAGTACGGCTTCGTCGCGGTGTTCGTGTTCGCGTTTCTGGAGTCCTCGATGCTGTTTCCGTTCCTGCCGAGCGAGCTCGTCCTTCCCTCGGCGGCGGCGCTGTTGGTGCATGGGCCGGTCGAATTCGCGGTGTTCGTGCTCGCGGCGACGTCGGGAACGACGGTCGGCGCGCTCGTCCCATACTACGTCGGCCACGAGGGCCACGAGGCGCTCGACCGCTACGGGCGCTACCTCCGCGTTTCGGAGCGCGAATCGGATCGCGCGCGTCGCTGGTTCAGACGATGGGGCGAACACTCCGTGCTCTGGGGTCGCCTCCTCCCCGTCCTTCGCTCGGTCATCTCAATTCCCGCGGGATTCGCCGAGATGCGCCTTCGCAAGTTCGTCGTCTACACGACGGTCGGGGCGCTCCTGTTCAACGCGGCGGTCGCGGGACTGGTGTATCTGGGTCGTGAAGACCTGCTCCACGCGTTACAGTGAGCTCGTACCCACCTACGACGCCCCGGAAATGGAATCGTCCTCGGCCCAGCAGTTGAAATCGACGACCATCTCGTCCGTTTCTTCGCCATCATCGTAGGAAACGACCCGGAACCGTCCGTGCGTCGGGCGCGAACCGAGGTGCTGGAAGTACGACCGACGGTCGTCGGTCGGTATCTCGTATTCGAGATTTCCCGCCAAGTCGTACACTCGGAGACGCTCCGTCGATTTCGGTGTCCCGCCGACGAGGTGGACGTGAAGGAGGGCGTCGTCGCCGTCGGGTCGAACGATAACTTCCTGGAGGATTTCGGAGTCGCCGTGTCTGACCACGCCGGCCTCGCAGTCGGCGCGCGACGATTCCGCCCGACCGGAACAGCCAGCGACCGCAGCGGTAGCGAGAGCCGTACCGGCGGCCAGTATCGCTCGTCTTGACATCAGGGTGGACCGGGAGGACATACGGCGGCGGACACGGCTGAGGCGCATAAGTCTTCTCGAAGAACCGGTACGTTGTGTTTTTGAGGCTCGGGCCGCTACTCGGGGTATGCAATTTTGCGACGACTGCGGTTCCATGATGAAATCCATGGGGTCGAAGATGGTCTGTGCGAACGACGACTGTCAGGCGACGACCGCGAAGGACGAGGAGCGCGCGAAGCAGTTCGTCTCCACCGAGGAGCAGGGCGATTCGGAAGTCATCGAAACCGAAGAGGGCGCAGACTTCGAAGGCAAACCCACCGCGAAGGACGTTATCTGCGACAAATGCGGTCACGACGTGGCGTGGTACACCATCAAACAGACCGCCTCCGCCGACGAACCGCCGACGCGCTTTTTCAAGTGCAAGGAGTGCGGCTATCGCTGGCGCGAGTACAACTGAACGCGCGACCCCGCGAGAAGTTTCGCCGCGATTCGGGTTCGGCTTCGAACGTCGTTACGACCGACGAAGGAAACCGCTGGTCGGTCGCTAGAAGAAGCGGATGCCGAGACTGAACGCCCAGTTCGACAGGCCGAGGATAGAGAGGGCGAGTGCACTGCCGGCCAGCGAGACGTTCTTCAGGAACTGCGTCATCTCGTTCTGCTGTTGTTCCTCCGGAACGGCCCAGAAGTCGTGCATCGTGAGGGCCGCGACGACGAGGAACACCGTGACGGCCGCCGCACCTAGGACGGGGAGAACGCCGGTCACGATGGCGATTCCGCCGAGGACGAGCACTGCGCCTGACCCGAGAACCGACAGCCTCGCTGCGGGAAGTCCCTTGTGCCGGGCGTAGCCGGTCATCCCCTCGGCGTCCAGGAAGTGGTTCAACCCCGTGAAAGCGATGACGCCGCCGAAGAGCACGCGGGCGACGAGTAGCACGATACCCTCGAACCCGGTAACCGCCATCAGTCGTCTACCTCCATGAGCGAACCGCGTCGTTCGGTGGTCGGTACGGTCGTGTCGGAGTCGCTCTGCAAAATAAGTTTCACAACGTTACCTGGTTCGTTTCAGAACCTATATATAAGTTCGGAGACAGAGGTAATAGTAGATAACATCGATGCCATCGACGCTTGAACGCTTCGAGACGACGGTCGAAGAGCAGAATGCGGAGGTGTGTGCGGTCGTCGAAGCCGTCGGGCAGATCGGCTCGCAGTGGCGCCTGATCGTCCTCCACGACCTCGCCGACGGCGAACAGCGGTTCAACGAACTCAAACGCTCGACGAGCGCCAATTCGCGGACGCTGTCGCGAGTGCTCGACGATCTTCAGGACGCCGGACTCGTCGACCGACGAGTCGAAAACAAACCCCTCACCACGCACTACAGTCTCACGGAGAAGGGCTTCGCCCTGTGTCCCGTCTTCACCGACCTCGAAGAATGGGCCGATGAGTGGCTCTAGTTCGCCACGGGGCGGGAGAACAGTCTCGCTCGTCGGGAGAACGACGCCGGAAACCGTAGCGACGCCGATGCACCGCTCGGTAGGCGCGCGATTTGAGCGGTTTCCGGTTCGCGTGCAACTCTGCTCGAAAAAACGACCGTCGGCGACCGAATCGGCGTCTCAACCCTCGATGTCGGCACCGCAAGCCGGACAGACGTGGCTACCGTTGGCGTTGTTTTTCGTCCCTGTCCACCCGCACTCGGGGCACAGAAGGAGGTTCGACATCCGATTCGACCATTCGGTTCCGTCCAGTTAACGCTACCCCCTCTCTCCACGCCGAACCGTCTCCGTCCGGAACGTACCGGGCGTTCGCAGTTTTCCCCTCAGACCGACGTTTTACGTGCCGTGACGACGACTATCCGGTATGCGATTGCATGCCAGAGATGTACGGCAAGACGTGCGCGAACTAGCCGCCCTGTTGGGCGACGTGCTCTCCCGGCAAGCATCGACCGAGGCATTCGAGACGGTCGAAACCTTGCGAACGGGTGCCATCGATTACCGGCGCGGCGACGCCGACTCCCGCGATACGCTCCGGGACGAAATCGCTCGCCTCTCGCCCGAACGCACGGGCCACGTCGCGCGGGCGTTCGCCACCTACTTCGAACTCATCAACCTCGCCGAGGAGCGCCAGCGCGTGCGGGCCATCCGCGAGGGAACGCAGGCCGGAACGCTGGAGGACAGTCTCCGCACCACCGCCGAGACGCTCGCAGAGGAGGACGCCGACTCGGAGACCGTCCGGCAGGTGCTGGAGGACGTGAACGTCGTCCCGACGTTCACCGCGCACCCGACCGAGGCTCGCCGGAAGACGGTGAAGGCGAAGCTCCGCTCGGTCGCGTTCCTGCTCGAAGAACTGGACGAACACCGTCTCACCGACCGCGAACGCGAGCGAGTCGAACGTCGACTGGAGAGCGAGATAATGGGCCTCTGGGAGACGCGACAGGTCAGAAAACGACGCCCAGAGGTGGCGGACGAGGCGCGAAACGTCCTCTGGTATCTGGAGAACGTTCTCTTCGACATCGTCGGCGAGGTGTACGACGAACTCGACCGAACCATCGGCGAAGAGTTCGACGCCGACGTTCCCGAACTGTTCGCCTTCCGGTCGTGGGCCGGGAGCGACCGCGACGGCAACCCGCACGTCACGCCCGAGGTCACGGCGGAGACGCTCGACCATCAGCGCGAGAGCGTGCTGGCGCGCTACCGCGACGAACTGAAGCGACTCTCGGGCGTTCTCAGTCAGGACGGTGACCGAGTCGAGACGAGCGGTCGGTTCGAATCGAGCCTCGACTCCGACCGGGAGCGATTTCCCACCATCGCCGAGCGGGCGACCGCCCGCTACCCCGACGAACCCTACCGCCAGAAACTCGCCCTTATGCGCGAGCGAATCGACCGTGTCGGGGGCGTGCGCCCCGGCGGCTACGAGGACGCCGACGAACTGCTGGCCGACGTGGACGTCATCGTCGACAGCCTCGGAGCAAACGGCGCGGAGAGCGTGGTCGAGGCGGAGGTCGAACCGCTCCGGCGGCGCGTCGAGACGTTCGGTTTCACGCTCGCGGCGCTCGATCTGCGCGACCATCAGGAGAACCACACGAGAGCCATCGCCGAAGTGCTGGAGCGCGAGGGCATCGATTACGAGTCGATGGACGAGGACGAGCGCATCGAACTGCTCACCGAGGCGATTCTGCAGGACGAACGTCTCATCGACCTCGACCCGTCCGGCCTCTCGGACGCCGCGGGGCGGGTGCTGACGCTCTTTTCGGAGACCGCCGACTGGCAGCGGGAGTACGGACAGGAGGCCATCGACACCTACTGCATCAGCATGACCGAGGAGCCGAGCCACGTCCTCGAGGTGCTGTTTCTCGCCGACCAAGCCGGAATCGCGGATCTGCCGGGGTACTGCGGACTGGACGTGGTTCCCCTGCTCGAAACCGAGTACGCCCTCTCGGGCGCCCGGCGCATCGTCGGGACGCTGTTCGAAAACGACGCCTACGCCGCCGCACTCGACGCTCGCGGGGGAACGCAGGAGATAATGCTCGGCTACTCCGACTCGAACAAGGAGAACGGCTTTCTCGCCGCGAACTGGAGCCTCTACCGCAATCAGAAGCGCCTCGCCGACATCGCGGACGATTACGACGTTACCCTCCGGTTGTTCCACGGGCGGGGTGGGTCGATATCGCGGGGCGGCGGCCCGATGAACGAAGCACTGCTGGCGCTTCCCCGCGAGACCGTCTCCGGACAGGTGAAGTTCACCGAGCAGGGCGAGGCCATCGCCGAGAAGTACGCCAACCCCGCCATCGCGGAGCGCAACGTCGAGCAGATGTTGGACGCCCAGATTCGCGCTCGGTACGACGCGCTCCGAGAGGATAGCGAAACCGTCCCCGACGAGTGGGTCGAATCGATGGACACCGCCGCGGACGCCGCCCGCGAGGAGTACCGCGACCTACTCGAAACCGAGGGCTTCGTCGCTTACTTCGAGGAGACGACGCCGATTCGGGTCATCGAAGACCTCAACCTCGGCTCCCGGCCCGCCTCGCGGTCGGGCGAGCGAACCGTCGAGGATCTCCGCGCCATCCCTTGGGTGTTCTCGTGGACGCAGTCGCGCTGTATCCTACCGGGGTGGTACGCCCTCGCCGCGGGTTTCGACGCGTACTTGGAAAACGGCGGCGATGTAGACACCCTGCAGGAGATGTACGATGAGTGGCCCTTCTTCCGAACGACGCTCGACAACGCGGCGATGTCGCTCGCCCGCACCGACCTCGAAATCGCCGAGGAGTACGCGACGCTGGCGTCCGCCGACCTGCGAGACGAGTTCTTCCTCCGACTTCGGGCGGAGTACGACCGATGCGTCGAACTCGTCAGCGACATCACTGGACGTAGCGGCCTTCTCGACCGGGAGTGGCTCCAAGAGAGCCTCTCGCGTCGGAATCCGTACGTCGACCCACTCAACCTCCTCCAAGTGCATCTGCTCCGCCAGAAGCATCTCACCGAGACCGAACGGCGCGCCCTCCGACTGACGGTGACCGGGGTCGCCGCCGGGATGAAGAACACCGGTTGAACGTCGTCCGCAACAAAGATTACGGACGTTCGCGTCGCCCTTCGTTCGGGGGGAACGATGACAGGACTCGACAGACGCGGATTTCTCCGATTGGCGGGGAGTTCGCTCGGACTCGCCGGCATCGCCGGGAGCGGAACCGCCCAGCAACTGAACCGGACGAACCGACGAATGGTGTTTCGCGACGCGCCCCAACTGTCGGACGCGTACCTGAACCGCATCGTGCTCGTCACCGAGCGGTCGGACGCGCGCGACCCGAACGTACCGCCCGTGGGTCGGTGCGGATTCGGTGACCCGTGGCCGCCAGAGAACGTGGACGTGTACCAGGGGATTGTCGTCGAGTGGCGAAACGAGAACACCGCGGGATTCTTCGGCACGAATCCGACGGTTCGCGCCCAGAAGCTCGTCCGCCGGGAACTGTACGTCGAGCGCCGCGAGACGCCGGTTGAACTCGGGACGACGTTCGTCATCGGAAACGTCGTCCGGTGTCCGGGAGGGCTGGTCGGCGTGGAGGCGAATCAGATTCCGGGCATTCGGATTCGAACCGGGCCCGAGAACGAAAGCGGCGTCGGGTGAGCCGCGGCGGACGGGGGACTTCGAAACCGCGTCGGCTTCGTCAGGGCGTGAACACCGCCCTGACGCAGTCGTCCTCCTTGTGCTTGAACAGTTCATAGCCACGCGGCGCGTCCTCGAGCGAGAGCCGGTGCGTCGCCAGGTACGACGGGTCCATCTCGCCTTCCGCGGCGTGCTCCAGCAGTTGCGGGACGTACCGCTGTCCGTGCTGTTGGGCGGTGCGCACGGTGATTCCCTTGTTCATGATGACGCCGAGCGGGAACTTGTCCATCACGCCGTAGACGCCCAGTATCGACAGCGTTCCTCCCTTCCGGCAGGCGACCATCGCTTGGCGCAGCGCCTCACCGCGGTCGGTGTGCAGACGCAGTGACTGCTTCGCACGGTCGTAGGCGTGGGCGATGCCGGTCCCGTGCGCCTCCATCCCCACCGCGTCGATGCAGGCGTCGGGGCCGCGCCCGCCGGTCAGTGCCTTCAGTTCGTCGACGACGCTGTCGATCTCGGTGTAGTCGACGGTCTCGGAACCGGCTTCCTCCCTCGCCATCCGCAACCGCTCTGGGAGGCGGTCGATACCGATAACGCGCTCTGCACCCATGAGGGAGGCGCTCTGTTGGGCCATGAGTCCCACTCCGCCGCAGCCCCAGACGGCGACGGTGTCGCCGGGCCGGATGTCGCAGAAGTCGGCGCCCATGTATCCAGTCGGCCACGCGTCGGAGACGAACAGTGCCTGCTCGTCGCTCAGTTCGTCGGGGACGTGAAAGCAGTTCTCGTCGGCGTGGGGGACGCGAACGTACTCGGCGTGCGCCCCCGCGTAGCCGCCGAAGGCGTGCGTGTAGCCGTAGATTCCGGCGGTCGGGTAACCGAGTACCGGCTCCTGGAGCTCCGCGTTCGGATTCGTGTTGTCGCAGAGCGACCAGAGGTCGTCCCGACAGAAACCGCAGTTACCGCACCCGACGAACGACGGGACGACCACGCGGTCGCCCTCCTCCACCGTCTCCACTTTGCGGCCGACCGCCGCGACCTCGCCCATGAACTCGTGGCCGATGACGTCCCCCTCGCGCATCGTCGGGAGGTAGCCGTCGATGAAGTGCAGGTCGGAGCCGCAGGTCGTGGACAGCGTCACTCGCAGGACGACGTCGCGCGGGTTGACTATCTCGGGGTCGGGAACGGTCTCCACGCGGAGGTCGTTGACCCCTTCCCAGCAGAGCGCTCTCACGGTCGTCGCCCCCTCATACCCTATCACCGCTCCCGCGAGCGGACGAGTTGCGTTCGAGCGTCGGAATCTCCCCGGTTTCGGCGAGGCTCTTGAAGCGGCGGAGTGCCTTTTTCGTAATCGCGTCGGGGACGACGCCCAGACGCTTCATCGCCGCGTCGCCGAGTGCGCCGCCCGGCGGGTCGAAACGGAAGCGAAGCGTCACCTCCGTTCCTCGGTCGCCCGGTGCCGGACGAAAGCGCACCGAACCCTCGTTGGGCAGCGATGCGCCTTCGAGCGACTCCCAGCGCAGGAACTCCCCGGGACGCTCCTCGACGACCCGCGAGTCCCACGCCACGTTCCGTCCGAACGAACCGCGCAGCGTCCAATGCTGGCGATCCTCGCTCGGCGAATCGACTTCGGCGAAGTGTCCCATGACGCGCGCCAGATGCTCAGGGTCGCGCCAGAAGCGGTACAGTTCGTCCGCGGATCGTCCGACGGTGATGGAACGCTCCATCCCCGTCGCGTCGGCGGGCGCTCCGACTTCGCGTCGTTCACGGTCGGTCGCGGTGCTCGTATCGGGCGCTCGAAGCGGACGACCGCGCCCGTCGACGCTCCGGTAGAACAGCCAGCCGCCGACGAACGCCATCGCCGCCCCGCCCAGCGAGCGCCGCTTGAGGCCGAGCGTCAAGAGCATCCCGCCGAGCGCCGCGAAGACCATCCGCGCCCCTCGGCCGGCGTCGGTTTTCGAAGTCGCGGAGGCCGGTACGGACGTGATTTTCATCGGCATGTGATAACATCCCCCACAAAGAACTTGCTAGGGTCGTTATTGTACTTTGTGACCGCCGCGCGCCGCGGTCGAGCGCGACGATCGGAAGATTCGACGGGGAATCGGGCAACCTTTCCGCACGCGCGACCGAGGGACGACCGTGAGCGCTGACATCCCGGTTCGCGTCGAGGTGCATCCGAACCGAGAGGCGGTCGTGGAGTTCGACCCCGACCTCACGTTCGAGTGTGTCGATAGCTGCACGTGGTGCTGTCACCACGGCGTCCTGCTGTACGACCGGGAGTTCTTCGAACTCGGCGACCGGGCGAACCTCGACGAGGCGACGACGCGGTTCCGCGGCGAGGATTTCGTCCGGCGCGAGGAGAAGGGCCACGAGCACACCGCCGAGGACGGGCAGGCGTGCCACTTCCTGTGCGAAGATGGCCTCTGCGAACTTCACGCCGAACACGACTGGAAACCCGCGCGCTGTTCGGTCTACCCGCTCTCCGTTCGCTGGGAGGACGGCGAGATTCGCGTCGACGTTCGAGACTCGGCGTGGGAACACTGCGAGGGGATGAACGTGAGCGAGCGCAAGGTCATCGACAACCTCGACGCCTTTCTGCCCGAGTATCTCTGGGAACTGCCGAATCCGGACTCGGAGCGCGAACTCTAGTCTTCGCCGGAGAAGGCGTCGTCGCGGAGTTCCCGTCCGCGGTCGGTTTCGACGCCCAACTCGGGCACCGGCGTCGGCTTCCCGTCGTCGCCCACCGCGACGAAGACGAAGTACGATTCGGTGGTCTGTTCTCGTTCCCCGGTTCGAGGCTCCTCGCGGAACGCTCGGAGCCTCACCTTCACGCTCGTCTTTCCGGCGTCGTAGACGTACGACCGAATGACGGTCGTGTCGCCGACCGGAATCGGGCGGTGGAAATCCATCTGGTCGACGCTGGCGGTGACGCAGGTTTCGCCCGCAAAGCGCATCGCCGACATCGCGCCGATCTCGTCCATCCACTTCATCACGATGCCGCCGTGGGCGGTCTCGTAGTTGTTCGCGTGGTTCGGTTGGACGCGCTCCCGGTTCTCGATGTAGGTGTCCATCAGCGTCGGCATGCGGAGGGCTACCGCCAGCGCGCGGATAGTCCTTGTGCAAAGGGGCGACGGGGCGGTATCACGAACCGACGACGGTCGCCCACCCGACGAAGACGACCAGCGCGCCGAGGACGGTGCTGGCGACCGCGTGGGTACGAAGTTCGTCGAGGAGGTAGTGGGCGTCGTCGCTCAGTTGCGCCACCTCGTATACCTCGCCGCCGAGCTCGCAGCGGGGGAGGAAGTCCATCGCAACGTGGAGGAAGACGCCCGCGGCGAATCCGAAGACGAGACCGTTCACGGCGTCGCTGGAGGGGAGTCGGAGGAGCGCCGAGAGCGTGGCGGTGATGCCCACGCCAGCGGCGGGCAGGAGGAGGACGGAGGCGGGCTTGCCCGCGCGTTCGAGTCGGTGGGCCGCGACGTAGCCCGCGGGACCTTTGTGCGAGACGATGGCGAGGCCGAGCAGCAGTCCGAGGTCGGGCATGTTCCCGTAGACGAGACCGATGATGGCTCCCGCCGCGAACGAGTGGGCGGTCAGTTCGGCGGCGGCGTGGTCGAGCGGAACGTCGAGATGGGTCGCTCGATGGCCAATGGTGTGCGCGCCGAACCCGGTCAGAACGCCGAGCGCGATGCCGAACCCACCGAACTTTGGATGGTGTTCGATGGCGTCGGGAACGAGGAAGATGGCGGCGCTGGTTATCATCGCGCCACTGGCGAGGCCGAACGCCCAGACGAGCTTTTTCGCGTGCGTGGCCTCACCCCCGCGTGCGCCGAGCGCGGCGGCTCCCGCCATCGCGCCGAACGCCACCCATCCGACGGTGAGAACCTTGTCGAGACCCGCGGACGCTGCGACGCCCGAGAGGACGACGAATGCGACGAATCCGGCGAGTCCCAGCCGAGATAGTCGTTGCATAGTTATTAACTCTCAAACCAATCTTAGTAAGTTCGTCGCTTCTCGGCCGGAACACTGTTTTTCTGCGACGAACTCGACACGAGTAACGCGGTCGTAGCCCGATGCGCGCGCTCCAGTTCACGTGGCGGGATTGCCTGTTCGTCCACTGGCGGGTCGACAGCCGCGACCTCCGAACCGCCGTCCCCGATTCGCTGGCGCTCGACACCCGCGACGGGCAGGTCTGGGTCAGCGCCCTCGCGTCGACCATCGAGGACGCTCGACCGCCGGGGGTGCCGGCGCGGTTCGGGATGACCTTCTCGCAAGTCAACTTCCGAACCTACGTCCGACTCGGCCACACGCCGGGCATCTACTTCCTCAGTCTCGACACCTCCAGTCGACTGGCGACCCGCGTCGCGCGGACACTCTACCGACTGCCGTACTACCACGCGGACGTCGCCATCGACTCCGGAAACCCCCACCGCGTCCGCAGTCGGCGCGTCGGAGTCGACGCGCCTCCCGCCGAGTTCGAGGCAACCTACCGACCGGCGGGGTCGGCGACGACGCCGGAGTCGGGGTCGCTCTCGCGCTTCCTCGCGGAGCGATACCGCCTGTTCGTCCCGCAGGCCGGGATGCTCACGACACGCGTCGAGCACGACCCGTGGTACCTCTACGAGGTGGACGGGGAGGTGATGGCGGAGTCGCTGTTCGAGGCGGTCGGACTGTCTATCCCGGACGCGGAACCGCGAGTTCGGTACTGTCCACGGATGGAGTTTCGCGTTCACGCCCCGACGCGATTGGACGAGTAGACGAACCGACGACCGCCGATGATCGCCGAAACGAGCGCGAAGTACCGTCTCGCCTACCGTATCTTGCGGACGTTGCTGATGTCCAACCCGTCGTCCCGAATCTCGGTTTCGAACTGGATGATATCCTCCTCTTCGATGCGCGGGAGGACGCCCCGGAACTCGCGGACGAACATGGTTCGGGAGCGTTCGTTGCCGCGGCGCTCCCACTCGAAGCAGATGGTGCCGTCCGTCGCACCCATCAAACCACCCATCTGCGTTCCCGTGAGACACTCTCGGTCGACCAACACGAGGATGAGACCGCCCCACGCCCGCGACGCTTTCTTCATCCCCTTGACGAGCATGGTCACCTCGTCCCAGTCCACCTGTTCGTCGGGCAGCGAGATGAGGTCGGTGAGCGAGTCGACGACGACGAGGCTACTGGAGGCGTGCTCGGTGAGATACTCGCCGAGGGCTTCGAGAACCCCCCGACGGCTGTGGCTCTGCCCGAGGTCGGCGATGGTGCGGCGCTTTGCGACGTACCAATCGCGGGGAATCGGACTCAGCCCGAAATACTCGGACGAGAGGTCTTCGAACGCTATCGACCGCGAGACGGGGTCGACCAGTTCCTCGTCGATGGTGTGGGTGATCTCCTCGTAGATCTCCGGTTCGCTGGCGGTGAACGAGACGTAGTGAATCTCGTCCGGAAGGGACGCGCGCGAATCGATCGACCCGTAGTGAAGTTCGAACATGGCGGGGTCGACGCGTCCGATGGCGTTTATCGTGGCGCTAGTGTACGCGAACTCGCGCGCACCCGCTCCGGCGTCTCCCGCCAGCAGGACGACGCTTCCGGGCGGCGACCCGCCTCCGATGAGCGAGTCGAACTGCGAGACGCCGAACGGGACTCGGTTCATGCGACTCCCTCTCAGTCAGACTCCTTACCGTGTACGCTCGCATCCTGAACGTTCGCACCGCGATTACGGGGACGGGCGACCCGCACGTCTCCGCCGACGCCCGCCGTATCGAAGGCCGTCTCCGCCGCCTCGACCGCCGCGTCCGTCCGTCTCCGGGTCGTCACGCCGTACACCGCGGGACCCCACGAGGACTGACCCGCGCCGAAGACGGACGGAGACGCTTCCATCGCCGTCACGAGTTCGCCGACCGGCGGCCGGTAGACGCCGCCCTGCTCGTCGGCGTACCACGCGCCGTTGAGGCGACCGATCTCCGCGACCGCATTCCCGAACGTCTCGGGGTCGTCGCCCGCGATGGCCGGGAGCACGCGCCGGAGGAGCGTCGCCGAAACCTCGTCCGCGATGGCGGGGTCGGCGCGCTCGACCACGGCGCGCATGCTCGCGTCCTCGTTGTCGCCGCTCCGACCCGGCTCCGCGTCGGGGAGGGCGACGACGAACCGCCAGTCGTCTGGAACGTCGTGCCGGGCCGCCACCGGCGGAACGAGCCACTCGCCGCGGTCGGGGCGGGCGGTCGTGAAGCGTTCGGTGGGGTGACCCGCGTCCACGACGAACCCGCCGGCTTCGAACGTCGAGACGCCGACGCCGCTCCGTCCGCCCCTGTCGAGCGCTGGTGCGTTCCCCCGAACGTTCGCGGGGCGGTCGTGCGCGCGGGCGACCGCAGCGAGCACCGCCAGCGCGAGTTGCGTCCCGCTTCCGAGTCCGACATGTCCGGGGAGCGTCTCGTGGACTCGAACATCCGTGCCGGAGACCCCGAGGAGGTCGGTCGCCCGGCGGGCGTACCGGTCGGCGCGCGAGTCGTCGCACCGAACCTCGTGGGCGGTGCGAGCTTCGACCGAGACGGTCGGCGATTCCAGCGCGACCCCGAGACCGCCGTACAGTCGCTCGTGGGCGAGCGAGAGGTTCTGGAAACCGAAGTGGAGGCGCGCTCCGACCGTCACCCGTGCCATGGCTACACGTCAGTGGAGGGGAAGAAAGGAGATTTCGGCAGTGGCAAATTACCGCGGTATGGTTCCGTCGATACTGTGCCTCTCGGACGGTATCCACCTCGAAACGGTCGGGAAGTAGCCGTGCGTATCGATCGGGGTGTCGTGATAGCCTCCTCCTTTTCCGACGGGGTTGGAATCACGAGGGAATCGTCTCCGAGAACCGTTCAGGGTCCTCGTGGAAACAGTCCCCGACGACGACGGCGTCCGCCCCCGCGTCCAATATTTCTCGGGTTCGTCTTCGACTGTCGATGCCGCCACCGTAAAGAAACACCGTGTCATCGAGGTACGTCGCCGCCGCCTCGACGTCGTCGGGGCCGCCGTAGGCTCCGGAGTATTCGAGGTAAAACACGGGAAAGCCGTAGAATGCTTCGGTCGCCAACGCGGCACCTGCTACCTGTTCATCCGAATAGAGTTCGGTGACGCCGGAGACCTCCGCCGCCGTCGATTCTAAATTTTGAATCACATATCCCTCGCCGATGATTTTGTCCGCCATTCGTGAGACCGCGTCGAGACCTTTAGCGGCGATCAGATCTCCGAGAACGGGCAACTCGGTTCCGAGTATTTCTTCCGGCTTGCTTCCGACTTCGGTAAAGAGGCTCACGTGCTTTCCGACGAAGTGTTCCCTGTCACCGTTGTAGACCGCGGGAATGGCGAGACGATCCGCCGCTTCAATCGTGTCCGTGGACACGTGGCTCGAACTGTACGGTTCTTGGAGGACCGGTTTGTTCGGAAAGTGGCGCTTGATCGCCCGAATCGTATCGAGCGTGTTCTCGGCGGTAACCCCGTCGGAACCACCGACGAGTACCGCGTCTGTCCGAGCGAGGATTCCCAAATCCCTCGGCAGTTCCTTCGCCGGGTCGGCTTTCGTTACGTGGGTGATCTCATCCCAGTCCAGTTTCATGCGTGTCGATTCAACCGAAAGACGTTAACAGTTGGTACTACTCGATCGGTCGGTCGCTACGATGCGAGTCTCCGAGCGCTTCGTCGATTTTCGCCCCCGTCGAATCGCGTACTCACCCTTCGAGCGAATCCATCACGACCTCCGCCGCCCGCTCCACACCGTTCTCGTAACTCGGGGGGGCTGGCGGGTGGCGCACCGCACGCGCGACGTGCGGAATCGAGTGTTCGACCTGAAAGCCGCGAAGCCCACGGCGTTCGATGACGCGCGAGACGCCGTGCTGTTCGTCCGTGAAGGGGTAGATGATACAGGGCGTTCCGGCCACGGCGGCCTCCATCACGGTCGAGTAGCCCGAACAGACCACGGCGTCGGCGGCCCGAATCCACGGGAGAAGTGACGAAGCACATTTCCAGTCGTCGTCCCCGACAAGCGTGACGGTGTGCCCTTCGTTCCGAAGCGCCCGCGCGAGTTCTATGAAGTTCGTCGAGTAGGTGCTCGGGACGACGAGGACGCCCACGTCGTCCGGCGCCGTTTCGCCGTTCGGTTCGAGCGCGATGGGCGGGATGTGGACGACGCCCGGCGGGTCGCCTCGATCCGGCGGCCAGACGGCCGGGAAGAGGAACGCGCGGGCGACGGAGAGCTGATAGCGGTTGAGGAGCCACGTGAACCCCTGTTCGACGGCAGCGTCGTAGTAGGAGGCGGCGTTGTGCGTGAGCACGTACAGCGGCGTGTCGGTACACTGGGCCGCCATCGCCGCGAACATGTCGTCGGTGACGAGAGCGTCGGGGTCTTCCCGGCGAAGCCAGCGGGCGAAATCGAAGACCCGCCTCGCACTGTTGGGAACGCTTCGCGTCAACACGTCGAACAGCGACCCGCCCTGATAGTCGCCGATGTAATCGACCGTCGCCGGACGGTACACCTCGTACCCGTTGTGCTCGATGAACTGCGATCCCGGCCCACCCCCCGCGAGAACGATATCGGTTTCCGGCCCTTCCAGTGCCTGTGCCACCGCGAGCATCCGGGTTGCGTGACCAGCGCCCTCCGGATAGTGAGCGATGGCGACGGTCCGGCTCATGGGGAAGTGTCTACCCTCCCGTGGCAAGTATATTTGGATTTTGTGAGTTCGCCCGCAAACTGAGCGGAGCGACGGAGTGCAGTCGATGAACCGAAGCATCGCACGATATCGTCGAAGGGTCGACCGTGCGACGAGCGACCGCCGCGAAAGCTGGTCTGACGGATTCCGTGCAAGCCAATGCGGATTGATACCATACGGTACAGCTACCGTCCTGCCGGTGGTACGTCCGCGGGGGATAGAATGCTATTCGTTGCCACACTCACCCACAGCCCGGAACGGTGCTGGGCGCGCGAGGAGAACGAACGAAAGGCGGAAGAGTGGATCGAAGGGATGGAATCGAAAGCCGACCAGTCCGGCGTCGAACTGCACGGCGCGTACGTCACGCCGAACGAACACACGTTCTACTTCGTCCTCGCGGCGGACGAATTCGGCGCGGTGTCGGAGTTCCTCGGACCGCCGTTGCTCCACGACCACGACGCGCACATCGCGCCGGTGTTGTCGTTCGAACAGGCCGCCGACGCCGTGCTCGAAGAGGGACGATAGGCGTCTTCTTTTCGACTTCGACAGAAAAGTGGGACCGCCGAGAGTCGAACTCGGGTCCTACGGACCCCATCCGCAGAGGATACCACTACCCCACGGTCCCGCGCGTTTCGAGAGAGGCGTGTCCCCGAGTTAAGCCCTTCGTTTCACTCCCGTTCGCGCGGGACGACGAGGTCGCCGTCGTCCCGCACCGCCAGACTGGCGAGGGGGTCGTTCTCGTACGCCGCGACGCCGTGATACCGTCCGACGACGTAGCCGTCGTGGTCGCTCTCGACCGTCGCCTTGTGCTCGCCGTGGGGGGTCACGATGTCGGCGATGGCGTCGCCCTCCTCGAAGGTGTCCCCCGCCTCGACGCGGTGGCGAACGATTCCCGGCGCGTCGGTGTGTGGGTGAACCGCGCGCTTGACCGGGAACTCCACGGGCGCTTCGAGTCCCGTCGGTTCGGGGCCGCCGGGGAGCATGTCGAGTTCCCGCATGACGTTCAACAGCCCCGTCATGCCCTCGGCGCGGGTGTCCTCCTCGACCACCTCGAAGCCGCCGAGTTCGACCGTGAAGGCGGGGATTCCGGCGTTGTTGAGCGCCGCGCCCGCGGTCGAACGCTGGAGGTTCTGCTCGACGTACTCCTCAGCGGTGTACTCGTTGACGACCGGGAAGTCGTAGGCGTCGACGAGTCGTTCGAGTTCGCCCGCCAGTTCGCGGGCTTCGTCCTCGCTTCGCTTCTCGCCGTAGAGCACCCTGTCCCGGATGACGAACGGAATCGACCCGACCTGCGCGGTGTGGAGGTCGACCAGCGCGTCCGCCGACTCCTCAAAGGCGTCGTAGATTCGCCCGTCGATGAGTTCCTGTACGCGAGGCGGGCGCAACCCCTCGGCGTCGGGGTCGGGGAAGTAACGATTCGGGTCGTCGCCGTGGTAGTACGAGGTTCGGTTCGTCCGGCGGAGACCCGCCGGGTTGAGATTGGGGAGACAGACCACGGTGCCCCGAACCCGCGATTCGAGGTTCGCTTTCATCACGTCCTGCGCCGTGGCGAGGGCGGTCACCTCGTTGCCGTGAATCGACGCGGTTATCCAGAGCGTCGGGCCGTCTTCCTCGCCCTCGGTGACGAGCACCGGAAGTCGTTCGGGAGAGCCGGTCGGAAGGTCAGTAACGTCCAGCCACCCGGTGACGAGTTCGCCGGGCTTCGATTCCGCGGTGCCGACTTGCATACCGTGAGAGAGTTCCGCGGGTGCTAAAAGCCCGTGTGTCGCGGCAGGGAGCGAAACGAAGCGATGATATCGTTGGAATTTCGACGGTACAGGATGAGCACACCGACGCTCCAGCGAATCGACTGCGTGCTGTACACCGTGCCGGAAGCCGACTTGGACTCGGCGAAGGCGTATTACGAGAACGTGCTCGACCTCGAAAAAATCTGGGAACGCCCCGGCCAAGCCGGGTTTCGGATGGGGGGCCACGGGGAAGGTATCGCGGAGATCGTCCTCTCGGCCGAGATGGACGTACCGTAAGGGCTCGTCCATTATCTCGTGGAGAACGTGCGGGAGACGGTGGACTACTTCTCGGAACGCGGGTACGAGGTCGTTCACGGACCGGAGGAGATTTCGGTCGGGAGCGTGGCGACGATTCGAAACGAGTGGGGCCACGAGTTCGACGTGCTGGATTTCCAGGATTAGACCAACACGCGCTCCAACTCCACGACTTCACCCGTCTCGGCCTCGGCATCGCCGACCATCCTGCCGAGACAGATCGCCGCACCGTTCGGCGTGAAGCAGGCGACCAGTTGGTTTCGCTCCGCGTCGTCCGCGTCGATGACGCCGGGCGCGTACACCTGCGCGCCGTGTGCCACTTCCTCCGCCGCGCTCGGTGCGACCGTCACGCTCGGAAGGTGGGTCAGTGCGCGCTCCGCCGGCTGAACGGTCTCGCGCAACCAGTCGTCCGTTCCTTCCTCGCGCCATCGACCGAGGGCGTCCGAGAGGTCGTGGAGCGTCACGAGGTCAGTGTCGTCGAACGGGTCGGTCGCGGTTCTGCGGAGGTGGCCCATGTGCGCGCCCGTCCCGAGCGCGAGGCCGAGGTCGTGGCAGAGTTTTCGGACGTAGGTGCCGCTCTCGCACCGGATCCGGAGGAGCGCCTGCCTGTCGCGGAGTTCGAGCACGTCTAGCTCGTGGATCTCGCGCACGCGGAGTTTGCGCGAGACGGCGCTCTTTCTGGGCGGCTTCTGGTACAGCGGCGCTTCGAACTCCGCGGCTATCGCATCGATATCGGCGGGGGGTTCGTCGTGGAGTTCGAGCACGGAGACGTACTCTTTCGACCCTTCGAGGAAGACCTGCGAGAGCCGGGTCGCCGTGCCGGTCAGGACGGGTAGACAGCCCGTAACTTTGGGATCGAGCGTGCCCGCGTGCGCCGCCTGCTCGACGTCGCAGAGGTCGCGTACCCACGCCGCGACCTGGTGGGCCGACGGCCCGGGAGGTTTGTCGAGGTTGACGACGCCGAATTCGAGCAGGTCGGCGGGCGAGCGGTCGTCCGGTGGGCCACGAAGGGACATCAGAAGTCGTAGGAAACGTCGGTGATCGGCTGTTTACCCTCGTCCGCCTCGGGGTCGTAATCCTCGATGGCGGTCGCAAGCATATCGATGATGCCGTCGGTGCTCCACCGCGCGGTGTTTATCGTGAGGTCGTAGATGGTGAGGTCGCCGATATCGATGCCGTAGTACTCGTCGTAGCGTTGGGCCTCGCTGCCCGCGCGAGCGCGGGTTTCGGTTCCAGCCTGTTCGACGGACTTACCCTCTCGGTCGGCGATGCGGGCCGCGCGCACGTCGAGCGGGGCGTCGAGCCAGATGCGGAAGTTGGCGTGTTCTCCCGCGAGCCAGCCCGCGAGTCGGGATTCGAGCACGAGGTCGTCGCGTTCGACGGCGATCTCTCGGAGTCGCCTGTCTAGGACGCGATCGATCTGACCGTCCTCCTCGGCGAGTTTGTTGAACTCCAGCGGCGTCAGGTCGCGCTCCGCGGCGAGCTCGCGGAAGATGTCGCCGCCGCTCACGTGCTCTAACCCGAACGCGTCCGCGAGTCCCTCGGCGGTCGTACTCTTCCCGCTCCCCGGCGGGCCGGAGACTGTCAGTAGCATATCTCCTCTCGAACGAGGACGAAGAAAGAGGTTTTGTTACGTCGGCGTCGTCTGGATGTTCAGTGCCTTCCGGATGAGCTGGGTGAACGCCATCGAGCAGAGGAAGTACCAGATGATCCACGCCTGCATCGGGCCGAGGATGCCCTTTTGCCACCCGAAGGGACCGCCTGCGATTGGGAGGATGATCTGGTTCGGGACGACGGTCGGCGTTTGTCCCCCGATTCGCCAGTACATCCAGAGGAAGACGGGGATGGTGAGGAACATCGTCCACACCATCGGGCGGAACTGCTCTTTGAACATGCCAGCCTGGTCGCCCATCGCCTCCATCTGCTCCTCGCGGATGCGCTCCATCGCCTGCTCGTCGCCCTTCTCTTTCGCTTCCTTCTGGCGCTTCTGGATGTCCTTCATCCGCTGCTGGTACGCGCCCATCTTCTCCATGTTCATCAGGTTGTCCTGCAGGAGCGTGGAGTAAAGCCCGGTCAGCATTGCGAGAATCATGATGACGACGTAGAAGGGGAGCGCCGACTCGATGGGACCCATGAACACGTCGACTGCGCCTCCGACGACGCCTCGAACCGACTTCAGCGAGTAGCCCGCGAACAGGCCGATGCTCGCCACCGCCGCGAGTTTGTCCCACTTCGACCACGTCGTTCCTTCCACGTCGTCCACGTCGGTCGTCGCTGCGGACGCGGTGCTCCCGCTCGAATCGTCGAGCGCGCTCTCGACTGCACCGGCGTCGGCGAGTTCGAAGCCGCGGTCGCCGTCCACGAGGATGCCCTTCTCTATCAACCGGCCCCACTGGCCGCTGGTGAGTTCGTCGCTCACGTCGCCCCACTCGACCTCGTCCGACTCCGCATCGGTGCGCTCGTACACGACCGACAGGGCGTCGGCCATCGCCGGGTCTTCGGCGATGAGCGATTCCACCTTCTGCGCTGTCCGTGCCATTATCACGCGTTTGGAATCCGTCGTTAATCAACCTTCGCCATCGACACGACGAGAGGGAATTTCTTTTGCGAGGTTACTCGAGAGTTTCCTCTGATATCCTCGTCCGAACCACTTTCAAAAACTCGGTGATAGTATCCTCGAAATCCCATCAGCGTTGCCCTTGATAGCGATAGCGTCGAAGAAAGGCACCTGATGTATGGACTTTGATAGTGTACCAGAAAGCCCTCGCGGGATAAACGAAGCACAACGAAGTAAGCACTACAGTCGAGTGACCGCAGGGAACGAGACGAAGCGCACAGTGAGACGCGCGAGTTTACCCCACTCACGGTTGCACCGTTCGCAATCGAGGCGCACTGCGCCTCTCACCCCTCGCCCTTTCAGTCCACCAGGAGAAGGTCCGGACGAGTTAGCGCTTCCTGTGACTAGCTGTGTGGACGCTCGGCAGCTGGCCCACCCGCCACCATGGACGTGAAAAATCCCGCGTCTCCACGACAACGTTTTTATCGTATTTGCATGAAATACGTGACATGAATGGTAGCTTCAACCAACTGCTCCCGGAAGACGACTTCTGGCGAACCATCTCGTTGGGCGCGATTCTGGTCTTCCTCGTCCCTCTCGTCGCGATCACGGGTGCGTTAGCACCGGAAGCCCTCGTCGCGGGCGTCGTCCTCGCGTTCGTGGCGTGGGCGATAGCTCGGCGGGACGAATCCGACGCGGTCGCGGACGAATCGCAGGAACTCGACGCCGTCGAGACCCTGCGAAAGCGGTACGCCAGCGGTCAGATAAACGAGTCCGAGTTCGAGCGGCGACTCGACACGCTCCTCGAAACCGAGTCGGTCGAACCGAGCGGAAAAGAACTGTCGTTGGAGTGAGTCGGAGTTACGCTTCGTTTTCGATGGTCTCTCGGATGTCGTCCCACACTTCGTCGGGGGTCTGTTCGCCGTCGATTCGCACGAGTTCGCCCTGCTCCTCGTAGTGGTCGATGACGGGTTCGGTGTTCTCCCGGTAGACGCGCAGGCGCTCGCGGACGGTCTCTTCGGTGTCGTCCTCGCGCTGGACGAGGCGTTCTTCGACCTCCTCGGACTCCGGCGGGTTGTACTCGACGTGGTAGATGTCGCCCGTCTCGGGGTCGAGGCGTCGCCCGGTGAGCCGATTGACCAGTTCGTCCTCGTCCACGTCGAGGTAGAGCACCACGTCGAGGTCGGTGATGTCGTCCAGGTACTCCGCCTGCGAGAGGTTGCGCGGGTAGCCGTCGAGGACGTACCTGCCGGCCTCCGAGAGCGCGGCCCGCACGATCTCGTTCACCACGGGGTCGGGCACGAGTTCGCCCTCGTCCATGAAACTCGCGGGAGTACCGTGCTCCGTCTCCATGTGCTTGTTCGCACGGAGTGCGTCGCCGGTCGTGACGTGCTCGACATCGAACTCCTCGGCGATTCGCGCGCTCTGAGTTCCTTTGCCAGCGCCCGGCGCACCCAGAATGAGAACGTTCTGGCTCATGTCCACACCTGCATCGGCCTCGCATAAAGAGTTAAAGAAACAGCTTCGTCGCCCGGAACACCCGTTTTTTGTCGGCGGGCGACGAACGTCCGGCTATGAGCCGTTTCAGCGCCGACACGCCGAAAGAGCGCCGGAAGCTCGTCGTGGACGCGATCACCGCGCACCGCAATCGAGGCAGCGCGTTCTGCACGCTACAGGCCGAGTTCGACCCCGAAGCGGCGGGGAAAGGGGAACGAGAGGAGGCCCCACCGTGGATACAGTTCGGCGACAGAACCCTCAACGCGGACTACACGGACGAGGAACTCGAACGGCTGAAGGCGCTCGTTCGGGAGTTTCCGGCGTTCAAGATCGAGGAACTGCACAGCCCCGAGGAGGCCGAGGGAACGAACGTTCGGATCAGCGCGAAAGCCGACGCGAACCGCATCGCGCAGTTCGTCGAACGAACGTTCCGCGAGGCGTACGAGTGCCCGGAGATGTTCACCCTCTGGGTTGTCGAAGTGTGACATAGGGTCACGATTTTCGTAGCCATTATCACCCCCCGAAGCAACTACTCCGCCACATGACGCATCGACACGCCGTTAGAGACACGTCTGATATCGAGCGCTGGACCGACCCCACCCGACGATACACGCGACAGGTCATCGACACCGGGTGGTACATCACATGACGGAGCTGTTCGAACGAGTTATCCTTCCACTCGCAAGCGAGGAAGACGCCGAATCGACCTGCCGAGCCGCCATCGATTACATCGCGTCCGCCGGCGGGCAGGTCGTCGCAGTCCACGTCGTCGAGAAAGGTGGCGGGGCACCCGACAAGGCGTCGGTCGAACAGCGCGAAGAACGGGCAGACGGGATTTTCGCGGTTATCCGGGAGTGCTGTGACGGCGCGGGCGTTCCGGTCGAAACGAAACTCGTCTACGGAACCGACGTGGCCGAGACCGTCTTCGACGCGGCCGACGAGGTGGACGCGACGGCCATCGCGTTCACCCCGCGCGGCGGCAGTCGATGGGTGCGACTGCTAACCGGCGACGTGACGCTCTCGCTCGTCACCGAGACGAACCGACCCGTGGTGGTGCTCCCGGACGCGGAGGCGAACTGATGGCGGACGAGGAACTCGCCAAAGACCTCGGCCCGCTCGCCGCGCTCACCATCGGCGTCGGGACGATGATCGGCGCGGGCATCTTCGTCCTGCCCCAGCAAGCGTACGGGGTCGCCGGCCCCGCCATCGCCCTCTCGTTCGTCCTCGGCGGCGTCATCTCGCTGTTCACCGCGCTCTCGGCGAGCGAACTCGGCACCGCGATGCCGAAAGCGGGCGGAAGTTACTACTACGTCAACCACGCGCTCGGGCCGCTGTTCGGTTCCGTCGCGGGGATGGGCAACTGGATGGGACTCGCGTTCGCCTCGGCGTTCTACATGATCGGTTTCGGCGACTTCGTGACGGCCCTCGTGGCGGTGCCCGCGGTCGACCTCGGAATCGTCGCGCTCGAACCGAAGCAGGTCGCCGCCTTCTTCGCCGGACTGCTCTTCGTCGGCGTCAACTACGTCGGCGCGAAGGAGACGGGACGGCTCCAGAACGTCATCGTCATCACGCTCGTCGCCATCCTGACAGTGTTCTCGGTGCTCGGCTTCCTCCAAGCCGACCTCTCGACGCTCAAACCGTTCGCTCCGACCGAGCGAGGATACGGCGCGGTTCCATTCGGAACCGCGCTCGTGTTCGTCTCGTTCCTCGGCTTCGCCAAGATTACCACGGTCGCCGAGGAGATAAAGAATCCCGGCCGAAACCTCCCGCTCGCCGTCGTCGGGAGCGTCGTCATCGTGACGATAATGTACGCCGTGCTGATGGTCGTGATGGCGAGCGTGATAAACTGGCGGGACCTCGCAGCGCTGGGAGCCGACCCCGTGGTCGAAGTCGCCGAGGTAGCGTTCGGCGAGGCGCTCGGACTAGCCGGGGTCGGTGCGGGTCTCATCGTCTTCGGCGGACTGTTGGCGACGGCGTCGAGCGCGAACGCCTCGATTCTCGCTTCCTCGCGCATCAACTTCGCCATGGGACGGGACAAACTCATCACCGCGTGGCTCAACGATATCCACGAGCGATTCGCCACGCCTTACCGCTCCATCGCGGTGACCGGCGTTATCATCCTCGCGCTCATCCTCGTCGGCGACATCAAGGTGCTGGCGAAGGCCGGAAGCGTCCTCCACCTCATCGTCTACGGTTTGCTCAACATCGCGCTCATCGTGATGCGCGAAGCCGACGTGGCGGAGTACGACCCCCCGTTTCGGGTGCCAATGTACCCCGCAACCCCGATTCTCGGCGCGCTGTTCTCGTTCGGCCTCATCGCGTTCATGGCACCCGTCGAAATCGCGCTGAGCGTCCTCTTCGTCGTCGGCGGTATCGCTTGGTTCTTCGTGTACGCGCGTCCGCGAACCGAAAAACAGGGCGTGCTGAGCCGGTACGTCCTCAGCCGACCCGAGCAGATGCCCGAACCGGCCGTCTCCGCCGCGACCTCCGTGAAACCCGACGGAGGAGATTACCGCGTGATGGTGCCGCTGGCGAACCCCGAACACGAAAAAGACCTCATCTCGCTCGCCAGCGCGGTGGCGAACCAGCGCGACGGGACGGTCGTCGCCACCCACATCGTGCAGGTGCCAGACCAGACGCCCCTCGCCAGCGGCGCGGAACACGTCGAGGAACTCGACGCCGAATCCGCGAACCTCCTCGCTCGCGCCCGCGAGGACGCCGAGACGTTCGGCGTCCCTGTCGAGACGCACACCATCCTCTCGCACCGCTCGTTCGAGGAGATATTCGACGCGGCCCGAACCCACGCCGCGGATCTCGTCGTCATGGGCTGGGGCGAGGACAGCCACGGGTCGCCCGGACGGGCCGAAAGTGCCATCGACGAACTCACGAACGACCTGCCCTGCGACGTGGTCGTCTACCGCGACCGCGGGTTCGACCCCAGCAGGGTGCTCGTCCCGACCGCGGGCGGGCCGGACTCCGACCTCAGCGCCGCCCTCGCACGGATGCTCCAAGTTGAGTACGACTCGGACGTATCGCTCCTCTACGTCACCGACAACTCGACCGAGGAGGGCGAACGATTCCTCGCCGACTGGGCCGCCGAACACGGGCTGTCAGAAGCGAACCTCGTCGTCACCGAAGACGACGACGTGGAACGCGCTATCGAGCGAGAGGCCGAACGCTGCTCGATGCTTATCATCGGCGCGACCGAGGAGGGGCTCCTCTCACGGCTCGTCCGCGGCGCGCTCGCGCTCCAAGTCGTGAACGACGTGAACTGCTCCGTCTTGCTCGCCGAGAAGGCCCGAAAACGGTCGCTTCGAGAGCGGTTGTTCGGTAGTTAGTCGAACCGGACTTCGTTCAATCCAACCGGACATACGTTCGGGTTCGTCCGACACCCTCCAACGAACCGATTCCCGACGAAACCGTCTTCTGCACGCCGTACACGTCGTCGGCTTCGATTTCGGCGATGACGTCGAACTCCCCGGCGACGACGTGCGCCTCCGTTACGTTCGGAAGCTCTCGAATCCGCTCGACGACATCACCGGCGGTTCCGGCGCTGGTGATGACGGTGGTGTATGCGCCGATCATCGACCGCGATACGTCGGCCAGCGTGAAAGGGATGGTGCCCCTACGACCGCCAGTAGGCGGGCGTTAACAGCACCAGCACGGGCAGGATTTCGAGGCGACCGATCCACATCAGCACGACCATGAGCAGTTTTGACGTGTCCGAAAACCGGATGTAGCTGTTCATCGGACCGACGAGTTCGAACCCCGGACCGACGTTGCCGAGCGTGGCGGCGACCGCGCTCAACGCTTCCAAGGTGTTGAGATTCGGCCCGCCCGCGCGTTCGGCGTCGAGGAAGATGAGGAGCGCGCTGACGAGGAATATAACGAGATAGAGCAGGGTGAACGCGTAGATACCCCGAACCGCTCGTTCGTCTAGCGCGCGACCGCCGAGTCGGAGGGGACGAACCGCTTCGGGGTGAACCGTCGTGAACAGCTCCCGGCGGAATGATTTTAGGATGACCAGCCAGCGGACGATTTTGATGGCACCGCCGGTCGAACCCGCGCTCCCGCCGATGAGCATCGCCGCGAGCAGGAGGTACTGGGCGGAGCTGTTCCACGTGTTGAAGTCCATGCTCGCGTACCCCGTGGTCGTGACGATGGAGACGAGTTGGAACGAGGCGTGGCGAACCGACGATTCGATATTTCCGGCGACCGCCGGGCCGCCGGGGACGAATACCAAACCCTCGTGCGTGTAGACCAGCACGGTCAGAACCGCCGAGAGGACGGCCAGCACGCCGACGTAGAACCGGAACTCCGCGTCGCGGACGAGGCTGCGGGGGTCGCCGTTCAGGACGTGCCAGAATAGTGCGAAGTTCGTCCCCGCCGCGACCATGAAGGGGATAATGAGCCACTGCACCGCCGCTGAGAACGCCTCGATGCTCCGGGCTTCCGGCGAGAATCCCCCGGTCGCCATCGTCGTGAAACCGTGGGCGACGGCGTTGTAGAACGTCATCTCGGGGGCGAGACCGCCGAGGTGGATACCGTACAGCAGGAGTATCTCCAGCGCCGTGATGCCGAGGTACGCCTTCCAGAGCGCCCGCGCCGTCTCCGCGATTCGCGGCGTGAGCTTCTGAATTCCCGGTCCCGGCGCTTCCGCGTCCATCAGTTGGGCACCGCCGACCGACAGTTCCGGGAGGATAGCGACCGCGAGGACGACGATTCCCATCCCGCCGAGCCACTGGGTCAACTGCCGCCACATCAGCAGCGCGTGGGTGTGGGTCTCGAACGAGATGTCTCCCATCACGGTCGCCCCGGTCGTCGTGAATCCGCTCATACTCTCGAACAGCGCGTTCACGGGGTCTGCGAGCGTCGACGGGCCGGACTGGAGGACGAGGAAGGGAACCTCCCCGCCGAGTACGATGTCGTTTCCGCCGATGACGTACGGAAGGCCGCCGACGATGGACACCGCGAACCACGTCAGCGCGACCATCAGGAATCCTTCGCGCGCGCCGAGGTCCGGGTCGGGGTCGAGGCGTTCGAGCGACCAGCCTACGGCGAGGGCGATTCCCATGGTGACGACGAACGTGACGATCCCTTCGCCGTAGTAGAGGCCGACGAGGAGCGGAAAGAGGAGCGGCACCGAGAGCCACTTGACGACCGTTCCGACGAGGCTCACGCTCGCCCGCCAATCGACGCGGAGGTTCATAGTGCGGCGCTCACTTCCGACAGTACGTCCGTATCGACGAACACGACGACGTGATCGCGTTCTTTCACCACCGTGTCGCCGCGCGGGACGATGAACTCGCCGCCTCGCGTGATCGCGCCGATGACGACGCCCGACGGGAGGTCGGCGACGCCCTCGCGGATGGGTTGATCGACGAGGACGCTGTCGGCGTCGATCTCGATCTCCAGCACTTCGGCGCGGTCGTTCTCGATGAGCGCGATGTTCTCGGCGCGCTCCTCACGGGTGAACCGCGTTATCTCCTCGGCGGTCACCTCGCGCGGGTTGACCGCCACGTCGATGCCGACCGTCTCGAACAGCGAGACGTACTCGGCGTCCTCGACGATGGCGATGGCGCGTTCCGCGCCGAGTTGCTTCGCGAGCACCGAGACGAGCAGGTTTTTCTCGTCGTTCTCCAAGGCCGCGACGACCACGTCCGCCTCGTCCACGTGTTCGCGGGCGAGGAACTCGGCGTCCGTCGCGTCGCTCGCCATGACGACGGTCTTCGGGAGGTCTTCGGCGAGTTCCCGAGCGCGGTCGCGGTCTCGCTCGATGAGTCTGGGTCGCAGGTCGCGGGTTTCGAGCAGACGAGCGGTGTGGAAGCCGATCTCGCTCCCGCCGATGATGACGAGTTCCTTGTCCGCGCTCGGCGTCTCGTCCGGCGCGACTTCGAGCGCGAACTGCTGGACGCTCTCCGGACTGCCGATGACGACGACTTTGTCGTCCGCCTGAATCACCGTCTCCCCGCGTGGGATGGCGACGTCGCCGTTTCTGATGATGGCCGCGAAGGTGAGTGAGTCGAACCTATCCGCCTGCCGAACCGTCTGGTTCGCCACGGGACTCTCCTCACGTACTTCGAACTCGGCCATCTGCACTTTCCCCCCGGCGAACGGGTCGACGTCGCGGGCGGCGGGTAAGCCGATGACGCGAACGATGTCCATCGCGGTCAGCAGGTTCGTACAGACCATGAAATCGACGCCGAACGCGCCCTGTTCGGTGTGTTCCCACGTGTCGAGGTAATCGACTTTCTTCACCCGAGCGATGGTGAACGGATCGTCCACGGTCTTCGCCGTCCCGCAGACGACGAGGTTCGTCTCGTCGTCGTCGGTGCTGGCGATTATCATGTCAGCTTCTTCGATACCCGCCTCCTGTAACGTGGCGAGCGACGTGCCGTCGCCTTCGAGCGCCAACACGTCGTGCGAGTAGGTGAGCGAGTCGACGCGCTCACCGTCCCGGTCGACGACGACCACCTCGTGCGTGTCGGCGAGACTCCCGGCGATTGACGACCCGACCTCACCTGCGCCGACGATGATGATTCGCATGTGGTTCCTTCTGTCGGCGTTTGCCATTCCTCGGGTAAGATTATTTCTCTTTGGCGGCAGGGAGAGCGATCAGGAGAACCAGCGAGAGAGGCGGGAAGTGAGGCCGAGATTCCGCTTCGTTATGATGATCGTGTTCTCAGTGCGGTGAGCGATGGTTTCCGGAAGCGCGCCGAACACGAGTTGCTGGAGTTCGCTCTCGCGGGTCGCACCGATGATGGTGAGGTCGTGGTCGTCGGTTCGCTCGACGACGGTGTCCGCGACGCCCTCGCCTTCGTAGAGCGACTGTTCGACGGAGACGTCTTCCAACGTGTTCGCCGTCTCGGAGAGGAGTTCGCGGGCGGATTCGCGCTCGTCACCCGAGGCGTCGGGGGAGACGACGTGAACGGTTTCGACCGTCGCGCTCTCGGAGTGGGCGATGGCGCGAGCGGTCTCCGTCGCCAACTCCGCGTGCGGGCCGACCGCGGTCGGTATCATGATGGACTCGACACCCTCCCCATGCGAGCCGATCTTCTCGACGAACACGTCGCAGGGGGCCTCCTCGACCACCCTATCGACGGTGTTTCCGAGCACGACTTCCCTGCGGTGTGACCCGCCGCCGCGCCAGCCGATGAGCACCGCGTCGCTGACGTGCTGTTCGACCGTGTGGAGGATGGCATCGGACGCGCGGTGGCCGATCCGAACGATACCGTGGACGGGAACGTCGGAGTCCTCGGCGAACTCCATCGCGTTGCGGAGCACGTCGCGTTCGTCGTCGACGGAGCGGTACTCCTCCGAGATGGGCGTCTGTTCCGGTACCGTCGCGGCGGAGAGCACCAGCAGTTCGCCGTCCCTGTCCTCGGCGATGTCGAGCGCGGTTTGCATCATCTGCTCGACGTGGTCGGGGTTGGCGATGGGCTCCGCGAGTTGGTAATCGCGGGTCACCTTTCGGTTCTCGCTGACGACCGTCGGCGTTTCGCGTTCGAACTGCTCTTCCTGAGGGCCGGTGGATTTCCACGCGAACCAGAAGCCGACGCCGGCTACCTCCGCGGCGATGCCGAGGCCAAGAGCGGTCGGTTCGACGTTGACCAGGAGTCCGAGGTTGGCGATAACGGCGATAATCGGCACCCACGGGACGAACGGCACTTCGAACTGACGGTCGATGTCGGGGTTCTTTCGCCGCGATTGGATGAGCGCGAGATTGACGAAGATGAGTCCGCCGAGGAGCATGAAATCCGCGAAATGGGTCACCGAGTGGAGACCGAGGTGGAAGAGCCCCGGAACGTGGAATCCGACGCCGAGCGAGACGGTCACCGACATCGCCGACGAGCGGGCCGACCGCCTCCTCGAAATCCTCGAAGACGCCGACATCGACGCGGAATACTCCGTCGAGGGGCACGTCTGCCGCGACGTAGCGTTCGACATCCTCCACACCGCCCGCGAGGACGACGCCGAGACGATCCTCATGGGTTATCCCGAGAAACACGAGGATATCGCCGAGGAGGTGGAGTACGACGCGCCGTGCGACGTGTTGTTCGTGGACGGGTTCGGCGGGGAATCGAACCTCGACACCATCACCGTCGGGGCCGGCGGCGGACCTCACCATCAGGCGGCGCTCTCGCTCGTGAATGAACTCGGAGCGAGCGGCTCGGACGTTCACGTCGTCAACGGCACGCCGAGCGACGCGGGCGGGACGGCGGAGGACATCGAAGGGACGCTGTCGAACTTACCAGACGTGCCGACGGTACGGAGCCATGAAACGACGGACGAGACCGTCGCCGACGGTCTCGTGGCGGCGGCGGCCGACCACGGCGGCGTCCTCGTCATCGGTGCGTCGCGCACCCGCCTGCTGAAGCGGTGGGTGTTCGGGAGCACGCCCGACCGCGTCGTCAAGCGCGCCGAGGCGGCGAGCGTCCCCGTCATCGTCTGAGCTCACCCGACGGGAGTCTCGGGGCAACTGGAAGACCTCCTGTTCCCCGTGTACCGGATGCTTCGCAGGGTCGGACGCTCGGAGGGGCAAAGTCGGGGGAGGAGTTCGGCGTCGTAATTCCGACTCAGCGTCACTCCCCGCCGGTCACGCATACCCGTTGTCCCGAAGCAGATCCGCGAGAACGTGGCAGTAGAGGACGACGGCGGTGAAGACCGCCACTGCCGGCGAAAGAACCGCAAGTCCGCCGACCAGCAGACCGCCGAGGAGGACATGCGAGAGAATGCGCTCGTGTTCCATGTCGTCGATATCCTCGAACACCCAATCCTGGTCGCCGAAGGCGGCGGTCGGGTCGGCGAGGCAGGCGCGGAGATGTCGCCAGTCGCCGGTTCGAAAGCGCGTGAGGACGAAGTGATCCAGATCCACGAAGACGCTCAGGAGGACGCCGTAGGAAAACAGGACGACGAGCAGCGAGGTGGAGAATCGCCCCGACAAAGGGACGAGGAGCAGCCCCGACACCGCCGCGCCGATGACGAAGTGTTCGCGCGAGTACATCGGTCGATGGTGGTCTCGCCATCACGTAAAAAGGTTCGTTAACTCCGTCGAGATTCAATCGGACTCTAGAAGCGTTACTCCCTTAGTTGTCGGTATCGCGGGGTTCTACCCGAATCTTCACCGTTCCATCGCCCCGGAGCGTGACCGTTACGTCGTCGGTGTTGAATTCGACGGTGGTGTCGGCGTTGGCGTCCTTCCGAAAGAGGTTATCGAGGGCGTCCGGGTCGATGTCGTCGTACAGTCGGAAATCGGCCTCCGATAAATCCTCACCCTTCTGGTCTTCGATCGCCTCGAGAATCATCGTACTCAACGATTGTTCGCTATCCAGATCGTAGCGCTCACGCTCTTTTCTCTCGCTAGAGGTTATATGACACTTACTCGCAGTGCCACCCGTATAACCGTTCTGGGCGTTCGACCTAGGGACTTAGCACCGCACGGGGTTCGAGTGAAACGTTTCCGGCGAACGTCCCGCGATAGCCGTAGCGTTCGCAGAACCTCGCGTAGCGTTATGGTGGCCGAGTTCGTTCCGTTTCGCATGGGGAAAGTGAACGCGGATGACGTAGACTGGAGCACGCTGGAGGAAGGAGAGACGTCGTTCAAACGGAAGCAGTTGGGGGACGCCGCCGGCGGCGACCGACTCGGATGTAGTTTGTACGAACTCCCGCCGGGCGGACGGTCGTGGCCCTACCACTATCACGCAGGGAACGAGGAGGCGCTGTTCGTCCTCTCCGGCACGGGTACGCTGCGGCTCGACGGAGAGACGGTATCGCTGGTCGAAGGTGATTACGTCGCCCTCCCCGCCGACGAGCGCGGAGCGCATCGGCTCATCAACGATTCCGACGAGCCGCTAACTTACGCGGCCGTTTCGACGATGCGCGAACCGGACGTGACCGTGTACCCCGACTCGGAGAAGTTCGGGGTGTTCGTCGGGTCGCCGCCGGGCGGACGCGACGTCCGAACCCTCCACGGATACTATCGGCTCGACGACTCCGTGGATCACTGGGCCGGAGAAGACGAGGAAGATTCGCGGTGATCGCTCGGCGTTCGTGACGAACAAACCCTCCCATCACGGGGATTACGTTACGTCGACCGTCGATGTTTCAACGGAATCGGTTGGTTGCGTTCAGTACGATACGTTCAACACCCTTCCGTACCGTCACCCACCCATGGCAGGACACACCGCGAAGCGCGTGACGCTGGCCCGGCTTCCCTCGGGGGTCGCGCTCGAAACGACGGTTCACACCTACGAGGGTGCGGACGACGGCCCGACGCTGTATGTACAGGCCGCACAGCACGGGAGCGAGATAAACGGAACCGAGGTGCTCCGGCGATTCCACGAGGAGATAGACCCCGCGGAGCTCGCGGGGCGAATCGTCGCGGTTCCCGTGGCCGACCCGCTCACCTTCGATCGCGTGTCCTACACCACGCCCGAACAGCTCGACAGCGTCAACCCGAATATGAACCGCGTCTGGCCCGGTGATAGCGAGGGGACGCTCCACGAGCGCATGGCGGCCACCCTCTGGGAGTACGCGAGCGACGCGGACGCCATCGTCGACCTCCACACAGGCAGCCCGAATATGCTCACCCACGTCGTGTTCATGGAGGGCGACCGCGACTCGCGCGAACTCGCGGAAGCGTTCGGCACCGACCTCCTGCTCTCCGAGGAGGCGGGCGACGACGCCAACGCGGAGTGGGAGGAGCGAAACTTCGGCGGGAAGTTCCGCGTCGCGGCCACCCACGAAGGAATCCCCTCCATCACCCCCGAACTCGCGCACAACAAGGAAGTCGTCGAGGGCGCGGTGGAGACGGGACTAGACGGACTACTGAACGTCTGTCGTCAACTCGGCGTGCTCGCGGAACGCCCCGTCGAAAACGGCGACCCCGTGCTGGCGCGCAACCACCTCGGTCGGGTGGACGCGACCGACTCAGGGCTGTTCGTCGTCGAGTCGAGCCGCGAACTCGGTGACCGCGTCGAGGCGGGCGACCTCGTCGGAACGCTGTACGACCCGGCGACGTACGAGGTGTTACAAGAGGTCGAAACCGACCGCGACGGCGTGCTGTACGCGCTCACCCGCGAATCGACGGTCTGCGGCGGTGGAAAGCTGCTCAGCGTCGCGCTGCTCCGCGAGTGATCGCCGAATCGTGTGGAGACGCTTCCGAGGTCGGGGACGCGGACGACGGCGACGCCGATTATCCACTTCGGGCGAACCGGCCGCGAGATTCCGACCACTTGGTCGTAGTACGAGTTCGCGTCGCCTTTCGTGACGAATCCGGCGTGGGGTGCGGGGCAGTTCCTGAGCTCCGCGCAGTTGTCCGCCTCGCCGAGATACGCGGGATCGGCCTCGTCGTACCAGTTCTCGCCCGCTTCGACCCAGAACCGCGCGCGATGGAGGATGGGAATCACGGACTCGTGGCCGTTCGGTTGGAAGACGAGCACGTCGCCGGAACCGCCGAGCGACCGATAGCCTCGCTCACATGCGACCTGCGCGGAGACGACACCCGCTCGGCTTCCCGGCGGCGTGACGCGATGTTCGTCCATCACGACGACCACGTCGGCGCGTTCGACGTTCGGAGCCATGCTCCCGCTGATGACGGTGTAGGCCGGCGGCCAGACGCCCGTCATCGTGACGAGACAGGCGCTAGCGACGAGAGCGACGACGACTCCGCGAGCGAGCAGGCGACGAAGACCGGACACGACACGGCGAAACGCCGGACGCGGGCTTTGTTATCGACCGCCTGCCGAGCATTAAGAGTCGATTTCTAGGTCGCTACGTTCGAGATACCCGCACGGTTTCGTCCCTTTCGGCGTGAACGCACCGCAACAGTAGTAGTGTGCTATGCGTACTCCTAGCATGAATTCGGTACTCGAAGAAGTCGAGTTTCTCGCCCGGTCGCCGTACCGCTTCGAAGTGCACCGTTCGTTGGCCGAGCGGCCGCGCGACAGGCGAGACCTCCGAGAGTCGGTCGGCGTCGAGACGCCGACCGCGAGCCGAATCCTGCGCGATTTCGAGGAACGAGCGTAGATAACCCGCGAGGGGGCGCGATACGGAACGACGCGACTCGGCGAGTTCGTCGCCGAGCGCTTCTCGGCGCTGGTCGATGCGATGGAAACGGAGGTCATCTACACGCCGCCGGTCTTCGAAACGGTGTTGTCGTGGGACGCGGCGGCGGCGACGACCGCGGCGCGGTGCGAGAACTGCACCGTCCTCCTCCACGACGACCTTCCCGACGACGCCCGATGCGGATTCGCAATCTTTGAAGACCGCGTCGCGCTGTGCTGTCACGACCGCGATACGGGACTGCTCCGAGCCATCGTGGACACCGACGCGCCGGAAGCGATCGCGTGGGCCGAGTCGGTGTACGAGCCGTATCGGCGCGAAGCGCGGCCGCTCGACCGTGACGTACTCGCCAGCGACGAATCCTCCTGCGCCGAACTCGACCGTGGCAGAACCGCGAGCCGACCCTCGTAGGCCTTTCACCCCGTGAAAGCGCCTCACGGGACGAAGCGGTTTCACGAAATAACGTCAACTCCTCCCGCGCCGTAGCGTCTTCCGTGAGACGCCGTGGCGACTAACGATTCGAACCGACCGACGGACAGGCCATCGAGAACCACTACGGGATTCCGAATCTCGGCGAGAGTATCGTCGACGCGTTTCATGCGGCGGGAACCGACGCCGATGCGCTGACTCGGGACGACATCGCGGCCGTGGACGAGTTCCACATCTGGGGGCGCGAGGCGACCCGGGAACTGGCCCGACTCGCGGACGTAGAGCCGGGGGCGTCCGTACTTGACGTCGGCTGTGGAATCGGCGGCCTCGCCCGAACGCTCGCCGCCGAGTTCGGTTGCCGTGTGGTGGGCGTCGACCTCGTGGCCGATTACTGCCGAGGGCGAGACGCTTCACCGAACTCGTCGGACTCGACGACGAGGTTCGCTTCCGACGCGCGGACGCCCTCGACCTCCCGTTCGACGACGGGGCGTTCGACGTCGTGTGGCTGCAGCACACGACGATGAACGTCGCAGACAAACCGCGCTCGTTCCGCGAGGCCCGGCGCGTCCTGCGGTCGGGCGGTTGCCTCGCGCTGTACGAGATCTGTGTCGGTTCCGGGGAACCGCTCTCCGTCCCGGTTCCGTGGGCGGGGACGACGCCATCGACTTCCTCTCGACGCCCGACGAGATGCGAGAGACGGCGTCGGAAGCGGGCTTCGAGGAGGTCACGTGGCGGGACGTGACCGCCGAGAGCACCGAGTGGTTCCGCGGCGTGATGGAGACGATGGCGTCACGCTCCGCGGATGCGCCGCCCGCGCTCGGACTGAACCCGCTCATGGGTCGGGATACCACGGAGAAGGTGGCGAACGTGGTCGAAAATTTGGAGGAAGGGCGTATCGTCGTGGTACAAGGCGTGTTCGAACGAGCGTAGTGCGCCGCTCCCTCGTCGAACGAAACCGGAAGGAGACCGACTCACGCGAACTCCGAGAGCGACGTTTGATTCCGCTTCAGCGCCCGCGCGTCGAACCCCGATTTCTGGAGGTACACGGCGAATTGCTCGGCGAAACCGTGGTGGGTGTAGACGGTTTCGGGGCTCACCGCCTCGACCACCGAGACGAGTTCGTCGAAATCGCAGTGGTCGGAGAGCGGGAACGTCACGTCGTAGTTGCCGCGGTAGCGATAGGAATCCGTGACCGCCCACCCAGAGAAGCCGACTTTCACGCCGCCGACCCGGGAGACGAGGTCGGTCACCCACTTCCGGCGCGAGAGGTTGGACGGGAGGACGACTATCTCGTCGCCCGAGAGCGCGTCGGCCTCGAACGACTCCGCGTCGAACGAGACGTCGCTCACCGTCTCGATCGCCTCGTTCACTCGCCTAATCGAATCGCCGACGACGACCGGGCGGTTCGTCGCCCGGCGCGCGAGGTGCTGGAGTTTCTGCGCCCGCCCGAGTGAGTAGCCGAACAGGAAGAGCGGGTCGTCGCGGTCGGCCAGCCAATCGCAGATTTCGGCTTCCAACTCGGCTTGCGGCGGGAAGCGATACCGGGGGTCGCCATAGGTCGTCTCCATCACCAACACGTCGGCCGGAACCGGGTCGAACCCGTCGAGGAAGAGGCGGTCTCGCGTCGAGAAGTCGCCGGTGTAGAGGTATCGCCGGTCGGCGTCTATCAGTGCGGCCCGCGACCCGACGACGTGGCCCGCGGGCAGGAGGTCGATGCCGGGCACCGACTCGGTGAACTCGAACTTCGCGCCCGTCCGCGCCCGCACGAGCGCGGCGGTCTCGGCGGAACAGAGCACCGTCTTCGGCGTCGTCCGAAAGGTGTGGTCGGCGTGGGCGTGGCTCACGAAGTTCACGTCGCCGACCGCGCTCCGCGCGTCGGCGACGACGGTTCGGTTCGCGTCGATGTGGATTCCGTCCCGCAGTCGAATCACGGTCGAAGTTGGGGCGGAGCGGAATTGAGGCTTCCGCCGGGCGGTTCGCCGAACTAATCCTCCACGAGATCCGCGAAATCCTCGACGGGAATTATCTCCATCGTCTGCGAGTCGAATCCCTGGTTCTCGATAGCGAGCGAGGCGCGGAAGGCTGTGTCCCGGTCGGGTGCCTCCATGATGACCATGAAGTCGTACTCGCCGAGTATCGCGTAACTCTGTTCGAGTTCGGCGCCGTACTCTCGAACTTCGGTGTCGAGGTCGCCCCACACCGACGCCATCTTCTGGACGTTCTGCACCGGCCCCCGGAGTTTGATGAGAGAGACGTATTTCGCCATCACACGCAGGACGGGAGGGGAGAGCAAAGTCGTTATGGCGGCGTCGAGGAGCGTCGCTCTCGTCGCGGTTCCGGGCGCGTAGAACGCCCGAGGTCGAAGACCGAGGGCGAAACGGACCGAGGCCGACACCCGCGCTTTTTGTTCGGCGGCGCACCACTCCCGGTATGGACAAAGACGACCTCCGCGAGCGAATCTGGACTCGATTGGAAGACGAGGGCGTCGCCCGGTTTCCGTTTCCGCCCCACGATCGGATACCGAACTTCACGGGCGCTTCGGAGGCGGCGGAGCGACTCGCCGATCTGCCGGAGTGGCGGAACGCCGACGTGGTGAAGGCCAACCCGGACGCTCCCCAGTTGCCGGTACGGCGGCGCGCGCTCCGCGAGGGGAAAGTCGTCTACATGGCCCAACCGCGGCTCAGAGACGAGAAGCCGTTCATGAAACTCGACCCGGCGGAGATCGCCGACACCGACGCCGCCGCCACGGTCTCGAAGATGGACGGGTACGCCGACCCCGTCGCCCCGGACGAGATGCCCCACGTCGATTTCGTCGTCTCCGGAAGCGTCGCCGTCACGGAAGACGGGGCACGAGCCGGAAAGGGAGAAGGGTACAGCGACCTCGAGTACGCCGTCCTTCGGGAACTCGACGCGGTGGACGACTCGACGACCGTCGTCACCACGGTACACGAGTTGCAGGTCGTGGACGGTGACGTTCGGGTCGAAGCCCACGACGTGCCGATGGATTGCGTCGTGACCCCGAAGCGGGCCGTCCGCACCGAGACTGAGTTCGTGCGACCGTCGGGGATTCGGTGGGACGATTTGCCGGACGAGAAGGTCGTCGAAATCCCCATTCTTCGTCGGTTGCGAGCGTAACTCGCCGGAAACGAGCGATTGCCCGACGACCGCGAGCGAATAACGAACTGCGAGGAGCGCGATGTCGAACCATGCGCGTCGCACGTTTACTCGCGCGGACGGCGTCGGTCGCGTTGACGATATCGCTCGTACTCTCGCTCACCGGGGTCGCCGAAGTCTCCGAAGTCTCCGAGGGTGTCGGCCAACGGGCGATCGATTCCTGCCGGGAGATTTCGAGTCCCGGTCGCTACGCGCTCGCGGACGACGTGACGAACGCGACGGACGGTCGCTGTCTCCGCATCACGGCGAACGACGTGGTGCTCGACGGGCGGGGGCACCGAATCGACGGCGTCGGCGCGTTCGGCTCCGCGGGCGTTCTCGTCACGAGCGACTCGAACGTCACGGTGCGAAACGTCGCTGCGAGCGACTGGGACGACGGGATTCGGTTTGCGGGCGTCAGAAACGCGACGGTTCGGAACACGACGACGACGCGCAACCGCGTCGGTCTCTCGCTCGTGTCGATTCGCGGAGGGACGGTCGCGGACAACGTCGCCCGGTCGAACGCGGTGGCGGGCGTCTTCCTCGTCGGGGCGAGCGAGAACAACACACTTCGGAACACCACGGCGACCGAGAACGCGCTGGTCGGCGTCCAACTCGTCGAAGCCGGCGGAAACCGGATCGTCGGCACCGTCGCCCGGCGCAACCAGTTCGGCGTCGCCCTGTTCGGTGCGAACGGGAACGCGGTGCGCGATAGCGTCGCGACCGAGAATCGAATCGCGGGAATCTGGCTCTCCGGCGCTAGCGATAACCGAGTACGGAACAATCGAGTCTCGAACCGCTTTTACGGCGTCTACCTCGCCGACGGCGCGCGGAACAATACGATAGCGGAGAACCGCGCGCGAGGGAACTCCGTCGGCGTCCGCCTTCGGTCGAGCGACCGAAACGCCGTCCTCCGCAACCGAATCGTCGAGAGCAGCGACACGGGTATCCTGCTCATATCGAGCGACGAGAACCGCATCGTCGGTAACCGCGGCGCGAGGAATCAGCGGGATATCGTCGCGTCGCGGTCGTCGTCGGGCAATGTCATCGAAAACAACTCGCTCGGCGAGCGCGCGACCCGTGCGTGGTGATTGGGGCGTCGTCGTGGGGCGTCGTCACGTCTGCGATTCGGTCGGATGTTCGCGGGCGTACACGGTCAGGAGCGCCCGGAGGATGCCGAGCACGACGGGGCCGAAGAACAGCCCCATGATTCCGAACACGTAGACGCCGCCGAAGATGCCGACGACGAGCAGCCCCGGATTCAGCCGCGCCTCGTGACCGCTGACGACGGGGCGGAGGTAGTTGTCCGAGAGGCTGATGACCAGCGTTCCGTAGGCGAACAGGAACGCCGCCGCGACCGGGCGGTCGGCGACGAACAGGTACACCGACGCGGGAAGCCAGACGACCGAGGCACCGATGATCGGGAGCAACGAGAGGAGGATCGTCACGACCGTCCAGAACACCACGCCCGGAACGCCCGCGATGGCGAGGCCGATGCCGGTCAGCACGCCCTGAACGAGGGCGACAAGCACGTTGCCCACGAGCACGCCCCACATCACCTGATCCATCTCGGCGTACAGTTCGTCCTGTACGCCCTCCGCGAGCGGGGTTATCCGTCGAAGCCAACTGACGAACGCCGCCCCGTCCACGAGGAGATAGTAGAGGAGAAACGCCAGCACTGTGATGCCGATGAGCGCGTCGGAGATACCCCCGAACACGCTCAGGGCGTTCTCCAACAGTCCCGACGTGACGTCGGTCGAGATGAACTCCTGCAAACTCCGACCCTCGATGGAGATGCCGGTGTACCGCTCGACGAGGGGCAGCAGTTCCAGCAGTCGAGAGTCCCCTCGGGCGATGGCTCGGAGGAGCGAGATCGCCTGCCGAATGGCGATGGCAAGCAAGCTGGCGACCGGGACGAGCACGACGAGGGTGGCCACCAACACGAGCGAGAGCGCGGAGATGCGCGAGCCGACGCGAGGGCCGAGTCGTCTCTGGAGCGGGTGGAGGACGTAGTCCAGCAGAATCGCCGCCAGCACGTACTGGAGAAACGGTTTGACGAGCAGGGCGGCCAACAGGCCGAAGACGGCTATCAGGAACACCAAGAAGCCCCGTTCCCGGTTCATGTGGGAGACGACGGTACGGGCGCGTATAAATCGACGCGTCGTCGCCTAAATTCGACTGGGGAATCGAGAGGCCATCACAGCTATGGAAATCACCGTGGTCTGCGTCGATGGGTTTTACAATGGCACGACAGTATCAGCAACCGCACAGCCAGCACCAACCGACGGGCGAATCGCAGGGACAGCAGGGCGGCCAGCAGCCGACGGGTCAGCAGATAGGCGGACAGCAGGGAGGCGGTCAACAACAGATGGTCCAGCAGCCGATGCAAGAATCGATGGGAGGACAGTCGATGGGGCAACAGTCCGGCCAGCAACAGATTCTCGCGTACGACGAGATGCTCACGAACGACATGCGGACGGCGCTACACGACTTCAGTCGATTAAAGAAGTCGTGCGAGTGGGCGGCCGAGCAGGTTCACGGGCAGATACCGGGCGAGACGGAGATTCCGCGGGCGCTCGAAGACCTCGCCGAGATAGCGGAGCTCAACGAGAAGCTCATCGTCCGCGACTCCCGTCACGGTCCGTATCTGGCCCAGACGTTCGTCGAAGTGGCGCAGGACGATATCCAGCAGCTTCAGCAAGCCGCCCAACAGCAACCCATGCTCACGCCGGTCATCTCCGACCTGCAACGAGCCGTCAACTCGACGACCCAGATGCTCGACGCCATCGGCTGGCAGGGTGGACAGCAGGCAATGGGGCAACAGTCGGGTCAGCAGTCGCAGATGGGTCAGCAGCCCGGTCAGGGACAGTACTGAATCCCCCCGTCGAACGCGAACCGCCTTTTTTCGGTCGACGTCGCTCGGACGGCGTGCTCCGCGATTCGAGACATACGGGCCTCGTTCCTAGAGATGGAATAGTGATGTCGCTCTGTGTTGAGACGTCGATGGTCTTTCGGAACGGATTCGCGTAGAGTAGAATAACGCGTAATCCTCGGATAATTCGATCAATCTTTACAAATTTCCACACCTCGATCAGACCGCTATTAAGGCACCTCTGCTGGTCGAGTGTGACGTTCAACGTTGCTCGTCTCGTCTACACCTCGGAAATACTCCGGAAGAAGGTCTGTAACCTGTGGGTGTACGATTAAGCGCGCTTCCGACGGGACGATTTGGAAGAGAATGGCGATGGTCACCTCGTAGAGTGGCGCGAGCAACGTTGAAACACTCGAATTTTGTTTAATAATGTTTTCATATTCTCATGGAATCTGTATACAGTAATCGCTATACGCAGACGATTTGTACTGTTATTAATTCTCGTTCCAATGGCTGAGTTCAGCGATTGGGTGTACCAACGTAGATTTGGGTAACCAGCCGAATTCCGAGTTAAGAGCGGCTGAAAGTAGCGTTTGCTAGTATTTGATGGTCACTGCTTCGGTTGCAGTGAAGAATCCTGAAACGGTTGATTTGCCAGCAGAATTCCGGGGTGTACCGGCGAATTCTGATTTTGGTTCGGTCTAATAGCAATTGGAGCGTTACGCCACATTCGGTCACTGATGGGAGATCGGATTAGCAGCATCTTTCGTGCCTGTATACTGGGAATGAGTAGTGTGAGGCACTAGTCAGTCTGCCTCCGCGAAGGCGGTCAACCTCCTGTTCGAAACTGGTACGTTATACCCCATCTTGTCCACTGAATTCACGGAATATAGCCGATTCGTATGCGATCGATTTCGCGTTTCGAAATGGTAGTGAGACGGAAATAAGGTGACAATCAGGAGTTTAGTGGCTTTACTCTAAGTTCGTCCAACAACCCATCTCTTGTCGCGCTTTGTCAATTATCGACTCGAAACGATTAGTGAAGGCGCCGGGGCCTGACGCGGAACTGACGCAGATATCAAGATCTAGAAAGTTACAGTTCGTCACTGAAAGCGAGAGAAAATGTCATTCTTCCGCGTTAGCCGCCGAACATCTCGCGCATCATCGGATGCATCTCCATCAACTGCTCTTCAGCGATCTCCTCGTAGAGCTTGTAGGTGATGGAGACCGTCAGCAGCAGCCCCGTTCCGGAGACGCCGCCGACGGTGCCGAGCATGTTCGCCATGACGGCGAGCAGGCCGACCAGCGCGCCGCCGATGACGGTGACCTGCGGGATGTACCGCTCCATCACCTTCTCGATGACGCCCGTGTTCTGGCGGAAACCGGGAATCTGCATCCCGGAGTTCTGGATCTGCTTCGCCGTCGCCTCCGGACCCATGTCCGTCGTCTCGACCCAGAAGATGGCGAAGATAGCGCCGCCGATGACCATGAACGACAGGTCGATGGCGACGCGGAGCAACACCTGCCACGGCTCGTGGGAGGCGGCGGCACCGGCGGACCACCACATCCAGTCGCTCGTCGATTGTATGGGTGCGAAGTAATAGAACAGGCCGCCCGTGGCCTGTCCGTTGCTGTAGGTGCCGAGCCACGCAGGCAGACTGCCGAGTTGGCTGTGCAGGATGCGCCCGAGGAACTGGATGTTCGCTTGCAGGGCGCGGACGAGGATCATCGGCAGGACGCTCGCGTAGATGAGCTTCACGGGGAAGCGACCGCGAGCGCCCTTCACCCGCGCGTGGCTGAGCGGAATCTCGACGCGCACGCTCTCCGCGTATACGACGATGCCGAAGATGAGCAGCGTCGTGGCGAGCGCGACGAGGCCGGTGCTGGTGTTCGTCCCGAACAGTACCATCCGCACGCCCTCTCCGGTCAGCAGCGACGGGACGCCCTGCGCGCTCCCGATGATGACGGAGATCCAGAACGGGACGAATCCCAGCTGATTGCCGAGTCCCGGCGGCGAGAACAGCCCGCCGATGAGCTGTTGGCTGACGCCGGCGACGATGAACAGCCCAATACCGCTGCCGACGCCCCACTTGCTCACGATCTCGTCCATGAACAGGACGAGGACGGCGCCGACGAACAATTGGGCGAAGATGAGCCACTTGACGGCCATCGCGGAGCCGAGGCTCTGCACGAGTGCGCCTTCCGGCTGGAAGAACCCGCCGACGAACACCATCGGCAGGCCCGTTAGACAGATCATCACGATGACCAACAGCTTCTGGAGGCCCTGATAGAGCACCTGGTCGCGCGGGTCGTCGGTGTCCAGCCCCAAGAGGTCGGCACCGCCGAGCAGTTGGAGAACGATGCTCGCGGTGACGATGGGACCGATGCCGAGGTGCAAGACGGAACCCTGCTGACCGGCGAGTAGCGAGCGGAACTGACCGAAGAGGTCGGTGCTCGTGTTCACCCCATACAGCACGACGTTCGTCAAGAAGAAATACAACACGAGGACACCTGCCGTCCACCCTAGCTTGCGCTTGAAGGGGACGTGCCCCTCCGGGCGCTGGACGGCGGGCATTCGCGTCAGGACTGGTTCAGCGGCCTCCTTCCATCCCATGCGTTAGTCCTCGGATTCTTCCTCTGGTTCGGTGGGTTTGGAGTCCTCGGCTTCGGCCCGCTCGCTCAGGACGGCGTCGCCGTCCGCTTCCTCGAGAAGTTCGACCGCGCTCGCCGAGAAGGCGTCCGCGGTGACTTCGAGGCTGTTGCGAACCTGACCGCCGCCGAGCACTTTAACGGCGTCTGCGTCCCAACCGTCGTCGATGACGTCGCGTGCGTCGACTCGGTAGCCGCCGTCGGTTTCCTCGGCGACGCCGTCCGCCGCGAACAGCGGGGCGTCTTCGTCGAGTTTCTGCACGGAGACGGTGAGCACCGTTTCCTGCACGTCGTCGGGTCGGGAAAAGCCGTGCTTTCCGAGCGGTTCGTAGTTGTGGAATTCGTGTTTCGCGCGGCCTGCGCGCCCGCGTCCTCCGCGGTTACCGGCACCGCGGCGGTTCTTGTGCGTCCCGCCGCCGTGCGTGCGCGAGCCACGTTGGCGTCGTTTCTTGTCCGTCATGGTTATCGCATCGACTTGAGGAGCTTGTTTATCTCCTCCGTCGTGTGTTTCCCGAGTTGGCCGCCCTCTTTCGTGGGGTGTTTGATGCCCTCGTGACCACCGCGCGGCGGGTGGAGTCGGAGGACGGGGGTGAGCCCCTGCTCGCGGAGCGTCGTCTCTTCGTCTAGTAGCGCCCCTGCGAGGTCGGCGATGTCGGAGTAGTCGGTGTTCTCTGCTACCCACTCGTCATCCACGGTGTCCGAGCCTTCGAGCGGTTCGGCCCGCTTCGAGAGAACCGTCTCCAGAACCTCCCGGTCGGGTTCGCCATGGGCGACGAAGTCGTTGACCTTCGTGATCATTCCGCGGTAGGTCTCCGTCTCCGGAACCAGCGCGCAGTGGTTCACCTTGTGGATGTTGAGCATCCCGAGGGTGTCACGAATGCCCTGGTGCATGTTGACCTCGCCGCGAAGCTGGACGACTGCCTTCATCAGTCGGCCACCTCCGGCGGTTCCTCGTCGGGGCGAGCGCGCGGCCCTCGCGCCTGCGACGCGTTCTCCAGCGCGTTGTACGTCGCCTTGGCGAGGTTGAGCGTCGTTCGCGTGTTACCGTGGCTCTTCGTCCATGCGTTCTCGACGCCCGCGAGTTCGAGGATTTTACGCACGGTGTCGGTCGCGGCGAGACCCAGTCCGGCGGGTGCCGGGATGAGTTCGACCTCGACGCTGCCCGCCTTCCCAGTCGTCCGGTGGGTGAGCGAGTGCGGTCGGTCGCTTCGGTCTTCCCACGATCCCGCGCCGCGGGGTACGTCGATGATGTTCAGCTTCGCTATCTCGATCGCCTTCTGGATGGCACCGCCGACCTGATCGTCTCGGCCTTCGGCGTAGCCGACGAAACCGTCGCGGTTACCGATGGCGCAGACGCAGCGGAACTTCACCCGCCGACCGGAGTCGGTCATGCGCTGAACCATGTTGATGTCCAGCACTTCGTCTTCGAGGCCGGGGAGGAGCTGATCGACGAGTTCCGGCTCTTTCAGCGGAAGCCCGGAGTTCAGCGCCTCCTCCATCGTCTCGATGTCACCTTCGACGACTTTGCGGCCGAGACGGGTCTGGGGTTGCCAGCCGTTGGAATTGCTCATGTTATTCGTCCTCCTGGAGGTTCGAGAGCACTTCGTCGAAGTGCTCGGGTAGTTCAGTGGCGTCGAAATCCCCGCTGTACAGCGGTTCGTCGCGCTGTTCCGCGTACTCGGCGATGTGCTCGCCGCGGTTGCGCGACCAGTCCGCCATCACGCTTTCGTTGTGGGGGATGTCGAGGCCAGCGTCTATCGCTCCTTCCTGTACTGCGAACGCCTTGCTGCCGGGTGTCGCCGTGTTGAGGCCGATGTCGAGCACCGCCTCGTCGTAGTCGGCGTCGAGTGCGCGTTTACCGAGCAGGTACCCGGTGAGGTACGCGCTAGGGAGATTGCCCGTCGGGGCTTCCCAGCCGTACTCCGCCAAGTCGCCGGAGTAGGCACTCGCAACCGTGTTATCGCCGTCGGGACCCATCGTGACCAGCTGCGCCCTGGTGTGCTGGTTGCTCTTGCGAGCGACCAGACGCGGCTTGCCTGATTTCAGCAGGCGCAACCTCTGATGGTAGTCAGTCCGGACCTCTCGGCGGCGGCGCATCGGCACCTTGTATCGTGGTCCAGTTGCCATTGTTAATAGTTGTTCTCGATGTAGTTCAGCAGGTATTGCACGCTACGGAACTCCCCGCCTTTTGCCTTATCATACAGATCACGGTACTGCGTCTGCGTGATTTCGCCGTCGGCGCGGAGTTCGCGCAGTTTGCGTCGCTGCGCGCGAATCTTATTCGTCCACTCCTCTTTCGAGTTCTTGCGGCCGCCCTTCTTCCCCTTGCGGGTGCCGGCACCGGTTCGGTGCCCGTAGGCGCGCTTCGATTGGCGCTCGCGGGCGCGACCGCGGGAGTTGCTCTTTGCGTCTTTCGCTCGAATCGACCCGTCGTCGACAAGTTCGCGGATGTCCTCGCGGGTGATCGCGTCCGCGATGGCACCCTGTGCGTCGGGGTCGAACCAGACGCGGCTCTTCCCGACGTCGAGCACGTCGGCGGCGAGTCGCTTCTGTGCACTCAGGTCGCTCATTCTTCTACCTCCACTTCGACGTAGGTCGGGTTGAGAACGCGGATGCCCGCTTCTTCGGCGGACTCCTCGATGCGCTCGCGCTTGCGAGCGCCGACTTTCGAGGCGATGCGAACCGCTTCGGTGTCGCCGTCCACGCCGTCCAAGTCGTCGACGTTGTGGACGCGAACCTCGTCGAAGCCGCTCGGGTGCTTGCCGCGCACGGCCTTCGACGTCCGGTAGCCGGACTCGACCATGTCGCCTTTGCCCTTGATGCCGCGGCGCTGCTTACTGAGGTTGCCGCGGGGCTTCCGCCACGATTCGGGCGTCCGCTTTTTCTTGTGGTAATCCTGTCGGTTGAACTTCGGTTTCCCCTCGCGCTTGCGCTGTTGGAGAAGCCGTCCCTCCTTCTCGTCGAGTTCGGGCGTCTTCTCCGTCAGCCCGCGGGGGCGCAGTTCGGTCTCGACTTCTTCTTCCGGCTCTTCTTCCTCGGCCGGCTCTTCCTCTTCGATCTCGGCTTCCGTCTCCTCTTCGACCTCGAGACCGCCCACGTCCGCTTTGATACGGGCGGCGAGTGCGTTGCCGATTCCTTCGACTTCGGCGAGGTCGCTCTGACTGGCGGCTTTGACGTCCTCGACGGACTCGTAGCCTTGCTCTCGAAGCGACTCGGCCTTGCTGTCGCCGACACCGCTGATATCTTCGATCTGTTCGGGTTCGTCTGCCATCTATCAGGCACCTCCCATGGACGGCTTCTCCGTGATGTAGACGCCGTCCTGGAACACTCGCGTATCTTTACCTTGCACGCGAGTCAGTTGTTCGATGTCCGCGGCGGTCTGGCCCACGTCTTCGATGCTCGGGCCGCGCAGGAACAGCTCCTCGTTGTCCACCTGAACGGTGGTGTCCCCGTGGATGGTCGTCCGTCGGGGCGCTTTTTCGCCGAGGAAGTTCTCGATGACGACTTCCTCGCCCTCGGAGCGCACCTGCATCGGGAAGTGAGAGTAGAAGACTTCCATCTTGTACTCCCACTCCTCGGTCACGCCGTGTACCATGTTTCGTACGTGGCTCTCGAACGTGCCCATCGTCGCCTTCGTTTTGGCGTCGGTGGCGTCGCTCTCGATGACAACCGTACCGTCCTCGACGCTGACGGCGATGTCCGGATACCAGAGCCGTCGCGTGACGGTTCCTTCCGGCCCATCGACAGTCAGGTCGAGGTGGTCTACGTCGGCGGTCACCTCGTCCGGAATTTCGATTTCTGTTCGTGGCATTGTTCTAGTAGACGTACGCGATCACTTGGCCACCGATTCCCTGTTTGCGGGCCTCGTAGTGGCTCATGACGCCGTGGCTGGTCGTGACGACGAGCGCCCCGTAGTCCCGGGCGGGGAGGAATCGCTTCTCCCACTTCTCGAAGTCGTCCTTGCCCGCCGAGTAGCGGGGCTTGACCGCGCCACACTCGTTTATCGCGCCTTTCAGTTCGATCTCGAACCGACCGGCTTTACCGTCGTCGACGAACTCGAAGCCGTCGATGTACCCGTTGTCGTAGAAGACTTCGAGCACGCTGCCGATCTCGTTCGAGGCGGGCTGTACCGTGTGGGACAGATGACCGACGCTCTCGGCGTTGTCCACGCCGGAGAGTGCGTTGCTGAGGGGGTCGTTTCCTGCCATAGTTATCGGTACTTCTTGAATCCCATGTCGCGTGCGATCTCGCGGAAGCACTGGCGACATAGGTTGATGTCGTACTTGCCGACCAGACCCTGCTTTCGACCGCAGCGCTGGCACGATTCGAGTTGTCCCGTGCGCTTGGCCGTCTGCTCGCCGGTCGCGTCGTTTTCACTTTCGCTCATTCGTTCACCTCGACGTCGAAGTTGGCTTCGAGGAACGCGATGGCGTCCTCGGCCGTCAGCCGGTGATTCGACGGAATCTGGCGGGTCACCCTGTCGCGTTTGGTGACGCGGTAGCCCGGTCGAACGAGGTTGACGGTCACGTCAAGCCCGTAGATTCCGACGTTCGGGTCGTACTCCTGGCCCGGGAACTCGGTGTGTTCCTCGACGCCGAAGCTGAAGTTCCCCGTCTCGTCAAACTGCGTCGCCGAGAGGTTCGCCAGCGGGAGCGCCGTCTCGAGGAATTCGTGAGCCTCCTCGTTGCGGAGGGTCACTTTCGCGCCGATAGGGTCGCCCTGACGGATGCCGAAATCCGGTAGCGTGGACTTCGCCAGCGTGCGGACGCTCTGCTGTTCGGTTACGTCCTCCAAGATGTCCTCCGCGTTGGCGAGTTCGCGGCCACCTTCGCCGACGCCCATGTGGACGACGACCTTCTCCACCTGCGGCTCGCGCATCTGGTGGAATTCTGCTTCGCTCATTCGTCATCACCCGTGAAGTTCTCGTCGATGACGACGACGTACTCCTCGACCGTCTCGAAGGAAGTATCTTCGCCCTCGACCACGACGCTGTTCGACCCGCTTCCGGGCGTCACCTTGATGTCGGCGATTTCGCCGATCTCGCCCGCATGCTGGCCGCGAACCGCGGTAACGAGACAGCCCTCCTCGTAGGGGAAGTGGGCGACGATCTCCTTGTCGTCGTTGCTGACGACGATGGAGTCTTTCGTGTTGTAGTCGCCACCGTCTCCCACGCGGAGGTTGCTGCCGTCGTGGAGATTGAGCTGCGTTTCGCCGCCGGGAACCTGCGTCTTGTCCTCGATCTTCGCCAGTCGGCCGTCCGCCGCGTCCGCGTCGATGCGGGTCAGCGCGAGGCGGCCGCCTTCGTCGGGGAAGACGCGGTAGTACTCATCTCGTTCGGTGAACGCGATGATGTCGAACATCCCGATGGGTCGCTGTTCGTCTCTCACTGCCTCCCCGTTCACCAGAACGGAGCCTTGGTTGAGCGCGTAACGGGCTTCCTTCTTCGAGTCGGCGTAGCCCAACACGTCCCGCAGCAGGATAAGCAGCGGGACACCGTCGCGACCGTGGGGGCCGGCACCGGCCTTCACGGTGAACGTGGCGGTCTTGCGCTCGACCGGCCAAGAGTTCGGAACGGAGAGTCGTTTCTGATGGTTGCTCATTCGGTATCACCTTCCAGACGCGCCTCGCGGCGGTCGTCTTCGAGGTCGAGGTCGGTCACGCGAACATTGCTCGCGTCGAGCGCTCGCGGCACTTCCTCGCCGTCGGCTTTCTCGAGGGTGACGTCCTCGACGTGGATGACCGCTTTCTTCATGTCCACGTCGAGAACCTCGCCCTCCTCGCCGGCGAAGTCGCCGCGCATGACCTCGACCGTGTCGCCCGCGTTGACGCGGACGCTCCGCCGCCCGTACTCCTCGCGGAGGTCGTCGGACAGCGTCGCTTTGACCTGCTCGTGCCGCTTGTGCAGCGGGGCGCGCTCGGCCTGGTTTCGCTGTTTGCGTGGTTGTCGAGTCATACTATCATCGTAGCCGTGCTTGCGATACTTCCGAACCGCTCGGCGACTTCCTGCGCGATGGGACCTTTGATCTCCGTCCCCCGCGGCTCCTCCACGTCGTCGATGATGACGGCCGCGTTGTCTTCGAACTTGACGCGCGTACCGTCCGGACGTCGGATGGACTTGCGCTGTCGGATGATGACGGCCTCCAGCACCTGTCGGCGCATCTCGGGCGTCCCTTTCGTGACGGACACCGTTATCTTGTCACCGATACCCGCCTTCGGGTGGCGGTTCTTCGTGCCGTGGTAGTTGGAGACGCTGATGACCTTCAGCTGGCGCGCGCCGGTGTTGTCGGCGCACGTCAGCAAGGAGCCTTTCTCGACGCCCTGCGTGACGTCGGCTTTCAGCGCTTCCATCAGTCGTCACCTCCCTCAGGTGCTCGGTCGTCCGATGCACCCTCGGTCACGTCGCCGGTGGTCTCCTCGCCGGCCGGCGAGGCGTGTTCTGTCTCACCCGACGTTACGTCGCGGTCGGTTGCGAACGTCTCGACGACGACGTGTGATTTCGTCTTCGAGAGCGGTCGGGTTTCTGCGATACGAACCGTGTCGCCGACTGTGAGCGATAAACACTCCGGCGCGTGGGCCGGAACGCGGGAGCGACGTTTCATCTGCCGATCGTATTTCGGCACTGTAACGTCGTACTCACGCTCGACGACGACGGTTTTTTCCATGTCGGTGGAGGCGACCTCCCCTTCGATCACCTGTCCGCGAACGGCAAGCGAGCCGTGGAACGGACAGTTCTCGTCGGAGCAGGTTTCCTCCGGTTCTGATACGTTCAATCCTAACGCCATTTCGAGTTTCCTCCAGTTTCGGTGCGTAGTGCGGGACGTGAGAGCAACGTCGCTCCATCCACCGTAACGTAGGCTACGCCCTCGCCCGAATCAGACTGACCGGAGCGCTCTCCGGCAGTTTCCGACCCGAGTTTGGACGCAGTCCCCGACCCCTCGCGGGAATCGGCGGCTTCATCTGTGAGCGCGAATTCGAATCTCGCGCCCCGCTTCGGCACCTGTCGCGCCCGAGACTCGGACTCGACGGTAAGCGTCCGCATCGTCTCGGCGACGACCCGGCCCTCGATGGCTTCGAGGTCGGGGTTCGTCGCCGAGACGACCCGCACGCGCAGGCCGACGAGTTCGTGTTTCGTGAGTGTCTCGGGCGTCAGTGGCATAGTTACTCCTCGTCGAAGTCGCCTTCTTCCTGCTGGATCGTCTTGATGCGAGCGATGGTACGGCGGAGTTCCTTGATGCGTCCGGGGTTTTCGGGCGCACCACCCGCGGCCTTCACGGCCTTCGAGTTGAGCAGTTCCGTCTCGAGTTCATCGAGTTCGGCGTCTCGCTCCGCGGGAGTCATGTCGCGGATCTCTGCGGTGTGGAGGATAGCCATTATTCTTCACCCTCCTCTTCCGCTTCCTCGCTCTCCGCTTCCTCGTGCTCCATCTCGTCGAGTAGTTCCTCGGCTTCCGCCTCGACTTCCTCTTCGAGTTCGTCGAGTTCCTCCTCGACGGACTCTTCGGATTCCTCGGTTTCGGCTTCGGACTCCTCTTCGAGCACTTCTTCGACGACTTCCTCTTCGACTTCTTCCTCGCCGGGCTCCGGCGATTCCTCGTCTTCGTCCGCACGGAGTTCTTCGAGTTCCTCCTCGTCCGGCTCTTCGATGAGGTCTGCCGCCTCGTTGGCCTCGACGGCGTCCGGCACGAGGTCTTCGGGCTCCGCGCCCTCCTCGATGCGGAAGTCGTCGGGCAGGTTGGCTCCCGGCGGGATGATCTTCACGTCCACGCCGATGGTGCCGAGTTTCATCACGGCGACGCCCTGGCCGCGGTCGACGATCTCCTGTGCGGGTTCGCCGTTGTGCTTGATGTAGCCGCGGTTGAACTTCTCAACGCGCGAGCGCGCACCCGTGACCTTTCCGGACAGGACGATTTCGGCACCGAGGGCGCCGGAGTCCATGATGCGGTCGATGGTCGTGTGGCCCGCCTTCCGGAAGTACCAACCGCGTTCGAGTGCGTTGGCGAGTCGGTCGGCGACGATTCGGGCGTTCAGATCCGGCTCGTCCACCTCTTGAACGTCGATCTGCGGGTCGTCCAAGTCGAACCGCTCTCCGAGTTCTCGGGTGATCTTTCGGATGTTCTTTCCGCCCTTTCCGATGACCATACCGGGCTTCTCGGCCTTGAGGACGATCTGCGTCCCCATCGGCGTCTTGGCGACTTCCATGCCGCCGTAGCCCGCGCGACCGAGTTCGGACGCGAAGAACTCGTCTATCTGGGACCGCTGGAGTCCGTCCTGGATGAACTGGTGTTCGTCCGCCATTACGCTTCGACCTCCTCGACGACGATCTCCACGTCGACTTCGGGCGTGTTCCAGGCGGTCGCGCGACCGAACGCGCGCGGCTTTCGACCCTGCACCTCGCCGACCTTGTGGGCGGCGAGGTGTACGATCTCCATCGACTCGCCGTCGAAGCCTTGGGCGTCCGCGTTGGCGACGACGTTGTCGAGCAGTTCGATGAATGCCTTGCTCGCCTTCTCGGGGTAGCGCCCCGCGTCCCAGCCGTCGATATCCGAGCGATGGCCGACGCCGCTGTTGTGCTGCTTGAACGGCACTGACCGCTCCTCGTTCACGACCTGCTGGAGGTACGCTTTCGCGTCCTCGGTGGTCTTGCCCTTGATCTCTCGGGCGATCGCCTTGCTGTGCTTGTGACTCATGTGCCGCTCCCGAAGCATCGCTTTCGCCGTGGTGTCGGGATCGGCATCGACGCTGTAACTGATTCCCATGGTTTATTTGAGTGGCACGAACTTCGAGGAGCGGGTCGCGCCGATGCCCGCCTGTCCGTGTTCGACGGAGTTGCGGGTCAGCTGGAACTCGCCGAGGTAGTGACCCAGCATCTCCGGCTCGACCCGCACGCGCTCGAATTCGCTGCCGGTGTAAACCGCGAAGGTCTTGCCGACGAACGACGGGAGCACCGGCATGTCGCGCAGATGCGTCCGGATCGGACTGTTCGCCGAATCTTCCTCGGTCGCGTTCCGGGCCTTTTCGAGCAGCTTCTCCTGCTCGACGGACAACCCGCGAAGGATGGTTCGCCGCTTTCGTGCGGGGAGCAGTTCCGCGACTTCCTCCAGGCTCATATCCTGCAGTTCGTCCATCTCGTAGCCGCGATAGGTGAACTCACCCTCGCGTCCGGTTCGGTAGTCGCTATCGCTCATTTGTTACCTCCTCGTCCCGTGCGTCGGGACGCGATGTCCCCGACCTTGCGTCCCGGCGGGGCATCCCGCGAAACGCTTTTCGGTCGGCCGGGGTGTTGGCGGCCACCGCCACCGAACGGGTGGTCGACGGCGTTCATCGCCACGCCGCGTACGTTCGGCCACTTGGTGCCGCGCGCTTTCATCTTGTGGTACTTGTTACCGGCCTTGACCATCGGCTTCTCCGTGCGGCCGCCACCGGCGACGACGCCGATGGTGGCACGACACTGGGGCGAGAGTCGTTTTATCTCGCCGCTCGGGAGTTCGACGACAGCGGCCTCTCGGTCGTGCGTGATGAGGTTCGCACTCACGCCGGATGCGCGGGCGAACTTCCCGCCGTCGCCGGGCTGGCGCTCGACGTTGCACACTGGAATCCCTTCCGGAATCTCGGCGAGCGGGAGCGTGTTGCCCGGCTTGATCTCGGCGGAGACGCCGACCTGAATCTCTTCGCCGACGCCGACGCCCTCGGGGGCGAGGACGAGGCGCTGGTCGCCGTCTTCGAACTCGATGGCCGCGACGGGGGCGCTCCGGGCGGGGTCGTGTTCGATACCCACGACCGTCCCGGAGACGATATCTCCGTCTTCGGCTCGTTTGTGGCTCAGTTCTGCCTTGTATCGGTGCGACGGGGCGCGGAACGTCGGTGCGCCGCGACCGCGTCGCTGGCCTTGAATCCTGCGTCCCATGGTTAGAACACCCCGATTCGGGAGGCGACGTCCTGCGCGTCGTCGTCGTCGGACAGCGCGACTATCGCCTTCTTGTTCCCGTTCATCGTCACTTGGGTGTTGATACTCTCGATGGTGACCTCGTAGCGCTCTTCGATCTCGTCGCGGATCTCCGACTTCGTGGCGTCGAGCGAGACGATGAACTGGAGCTTGTTGTCGAAGTCCATGTCGTTCATCGCCTTCTCGGTGACCCACGGGTATTCGATTACGCTCATCGGTCGGCCACCTCCTCCAGCGCGCTCTCGGTCCAGACGGTCAGTCGACCCGGGTGCGTGCCGGGCGCGAGGTCTTCCGCGTTGACCTCGCGCGCCGTCGCAACGTCCGCACCGGCGAGGTTGCGCGCCGCACGGGACGGCTCCTCGCTAGTGACGAACAGGATCGACTTCGGCGTCTTGTACTTGCGGCCGCGAGTCGTCCCGCGACCGGCGCGAATCGTCTTGTTCTCCTCCGCGCGTGCGATGTCGGCGTCGATGCCGATCGCTTCGAGGAAGGAGACGACCTCTTGCGTCTTCACGAGGTCTTCGAAGTCGTCGCTGACGACGAGCGGTAGTTCCGCGTCGTCGTCGAATCGATGTCCGCGCTCCGCGACGAGTTCGGCGTCAGCCGTCGCCGCGATGGCGCTGCGAACCGCTTTCTTGCGCTCTTTCTTGTTGATCGAGCGCGAGCGGTCTTTCTCCGCCTTCGGCGGGTGTGCGACGCGGCCGCCGACGGTACTGGGTACACGAGCACCCCGACCGTTCGTTCGCGGGACGTGGGCCATACCGCGGCCACTGCCCGGCGACTCGGCGGACGTACGCATCCCGGCGTGGGGGTCGGTACCGTAGTCCTGTTTCCGGTTTGCCTGTGCGGCGAGCACGGCACGCTTGATGAGATCCGTCCGGACGGTCGTCTCGAAGACCTCCGGCAGGTCGAGCGTGCCAGCGTCGTCGCCGTTCAGGTCACGTACTGTTGCCTGCATAGGTTATCCCTGGTTAGACTCCGTACTTACGTAGCGCACCTCGGGGTCGAGGCGCGGTTGGTCAGTCGGTCGAATCGCAGGGCGGAAGCGCACGAGGCGCTTGTTCGGTCCCGGCACCGAACCCTTGACGAGCGCGTACGGTCCATCGACCTCGCCGTAGTTGACGAAGCCGCCGTCGACGGATGCTTCGTCGCCGTCACCGAGGGAGATGAGGCGCTTGTTGAGTTCGGTGCGTTGGTGGTACCCCGTCTGGCCCAGCTGCGGAACCGTCGAGCGAACGCGCGACGGATTCCACGGGCCGAGGTTACCGATGCGGCGTCGCCAGCCTTGGCGGGCGTGTTTGCCCTTCCGCTTCTGGACGCCCCATCGCTTGACGGGACCCTGCGTTCCTTTTCCTTTCGTGACGCCACCAATGTCGAGGTACTCGCCGGAGCGGAACACGTCGGTGATGTCGTGTTCGCCGCCCTCGCCGAGCAGTTCGAGCGCGAAGTCGGCGCGCTCCTCGAGGGAACCGCCGCCGACGCGCGTCTCCATGACGTCAGGTCGTTTCTTCGGTACGTTCTTCAGGTCGCTAGGGACGGTGTGGGTGATGACCCGGAGGTCGGCCACGTCGCCCGCCTCGATGGCGTCGCGGAGTTCGTTCTCCGCGCTGTCGGCGTCGTGGTTCTCCGGCACGTTGAGCGTGCGGTCGAGTTCCTCGTGGAACTCCGAACCCCACACTTCGGTCAGCGGCTTCTTCCCGTAGGGTGTGTCTTCGTACGCGCGAAGCGCGACGGCCCGCATCGGGGGCGTCTCGACGATGGTGACCGGCACGGTCTCTTCCATCCCTTCGCGGGGGGAGTTCGCCTCGTCGTTGACCATCACCACGTGGGTCATTCCGGCCTTGTAACCCGCGAAGCCCTGTAGCGACGGCTGTCCGTCGCTCTCGGGCCACGAATTGAAGCGCGGCACCTCACTGGTCGCGCGCTTCCGGGGGCCGAAGCCCAGCGAACCTCTGCGTGGTCTGCTTGTTTCTGGCATCGTATCACTCGCTGTTGAGGGTCAGGCAGGCGAGGGAGGCGAACATCGCTTCTTCCGTTCGCACGACCTCGCTGCCTTGGTTCGGAACCGTATTGAGCCAGAGATCGAACCGGCTGGGAGCGCCGGATTCGACCGCAGGTAGACGCTCGGGGTCTATCCCGAACATCTCCGGCAGGCCTCGACCGGGCGACCCGAACGCGACGGTCATGCCATCGCGGTCGGTTCGCGCGACGAGTTCGTCGAGTCGCGCCACGGAGAGCTCCTCCCCGTAGCGAGATGTGGCGATTCGGACGCCAGCGTCGTCGCGGTCGAGCGCCGCCGAAAGGTTCATGCGCCTCACTGTGAGCCCCGGTAAGGGGTCGTCCATCAGCTTCGCACGAACCGGTCTTCTCGAAGAGATCCTGACGGTAACGCGCTCCCCTTCGCCGACCGTCATGTTCGACGGAACGACGAGGGAGATCGGGTGTTGCAGTCCGCAATTGACCCGAACGCGCCCTTCAGGTCCGACCTCGGTCACGATTCCCTGTCTTAACGACCCCGAACCCTCCGATTCGGAGCCGGTCCGTGATACGGCGCGGAGCGGCGGTAGGACGCCCGCATACTCCAATTCGTCCCGCTTGCCGAATACCTCCTTTCGAAGGTAGGGCGGCGTTGCGGCGTACTTCAGTACGGTTTCGACGAACCCGCCGCCCCACTTGCGTTCGCCTTCCCCGTCGGGGAAGACGACCAAGCGATCCGCCCGGAATACGGTCGCCGCGCGGGCGACATAGCCGACCTTGCGAGTTGCCTCGCGTTTGTCTTCGGCTTCCCGGACGAGGGACGACGGCACGAGTATGCTGACGGTCATACCGTGACGCTTCGGCGCCTCATCACTAGACTGTGACGAACTTTTCTCGTTGACGCTTAAAAGGGTGCCGCTTCCGATTCGGGCGCGTGACGTAGTCACACGCCTAATACCCTCGAAATCAAGAGAAGTACGCGAGTGATTTCCACACGAAGTTACCCCGTTTCGGAAGCCTTATACTCCAGTCGGTAAAACGAAAGAGTGCAACAGCATTGCGCTGGTAGTGTAGTGGTATCACGTGACCTTGCCATGGTCACAACCTGGGTTCAAATCCCAGCCAGCGCATTCTTGCGATCCACAACTTCTCTAGTTGGTCCTTCGTCATTTACTGCTTTCTCAGCTTATCGAGGTTAGACTACATGCTGAATCAGAACTGATACCTTTTCTCGCGCGTGCGAGTTTCCGGCCTTGATGTGCCAAGATTATCTGTCAGTGTCCTAAAACCACCTGGCAAGATACCTTCGGATCGCCTGCACGAGAATCTATGTTATCTCTCCGCCGTTTCCAAGTTCAACTCTGAACGCCGGATCATACGCACGCTTCCTAATAGTCCACGCATTCTCTCACCTCATAATGTCGCGCACGGTCGTCAAACCTTGTGAGGACCTCGCGCGCTTTCGGAGGGACGTATGCATTCTCGTAGTCGTCTCCTGCGAACTGTTTTACGGATTCCACAGAATCGAACCGCATGATGGTGATGAATTCAACTTCTTCGTCGAGGGAGCGCCGTAGTAGTCGAATACTGCGGTAGCCTTCAACGTCTTTGGCGGCGATCTCTGGAAAAATCTCTTCCTTCAGGAGTCGCTCGTATTCGTCTGCATCCTCGGGATTCGTCCACCCGTGCCAGATTCTTTCGATCATTAGTATCCTCAGAGTGCTTCGAGTCCTTCGAGGGGTAAGTGCCTAAAGATTTCACATACTATTGGAGAGTGTCTCTACGGGAATCGTCGAAGTCACACCGGCGGAGAACCCGTACCGGGAAATCCAGCGAGCGACTCGACCGACGACCGAAGACCAGAGCAACATGTACCGATAATCGGACTAATCCGCTACGGGGCCGCGACGCTCCGAGCGACGAGAGACGCGATGGTCGAATTCAAAAGCGGTTGGTGCGTGCGCGATTCGGTCGCGGTTAGCGCCGCCGAGCGAGCGCAAATCCGGCGAGTGCGGCGAACGCGACGAACGCGCCGAATCCGGGTTGGCCGCTCCCGTTCTTCGTGTCGCCGTTCTCGCCGGAACCGCCGCTGGTGACGGCGGCGGTTCCGGCGTCCTCCGCGACGCAAACGCTTCCCGCGGACACGTCGTTGACGGTCACGTCGTAGGTTCCCGCTTCGGCGAACGTCCGGCCGAACTCGACTGATTTCGACTTTCCGGGGGCGACGCGGATCGTTTTCTCCTCGACCGTCTCGCCGCCGACCGTCAGCGCGACCTCGAACTCGCCCGTCGAATCGCCGGCGTTCTCGACCGTAGCGAACACGGTGACTTTCTCGTCGGGGGCGACTTCCTCGGCGCTGAGCGTTGCGGCCGCGACCGAGATGTCCGCGCCGGACTCGACGCTAACGGTCATCGGCGCGACGCGCGGCGCGATGCTATCGAACGTGTTCGTTACCGAAACGCTGCCGACCGAATCGAGTGTTCCGACCGCAACGGAAGACGTTCAGTACCTCCGCCGATTCTCCCGAACGCGAGCGACGACCGGAATCGAATCGGTCTCGACGTCGATGAATTTCTGCGCGACGAGCAGTTCGACGTTGAACAGCGCTGGGTCGAACTTCTCGAAGTTCACGCCGTCCAGGTAGATGAACGTCCCGTCGGGGCCGGAGGTTCGGTGCATCGGAACGTCGGCGTCGACGCGGTAGACGGTTCGATTGCCGCGTTCGACGACGCGAACAGTCTGCCCCGTGACGAGCATGACGTTTGCGACCGCCGATCGATTAGTGGTCTCCGATTTCGCCGAGACCGGTCGGTCGGTCGACATTGGTTCCCACGATAATGCGTCCCCCGTCGCGCCGAAATCGGCAGAGAGAGTCGTCGGAGCCGACGCCACTTCGTTCACGGATCGTGGCGCATCTGCCGACACCGCTAGCGCGGGTGCGACCGTACTGAAGATGACGAGCACGGCATACGAAACCGCCAGCATCGTTCGGAGGACATGGAGAGAACGTCCTCCGAACCGATGACCGGTAGATCGAGATTCGACACAAATATATAATTTCTTATTTATTTTAATTTCTATATCTTTCAGACTTATATCTTTAGACGCGATTATCAGCACTGAAACTGCTAGCGGACGCCACCGTACCGTCGGAAGTAAACCCATACACTGAGGTAGAAGGACGCCGATGGCTCACGTATGACCGTCATCGCACTCCTGAGCGTAGCACCGGTCACCAAAGGAAGCATGGCGAGCGAAGTAGCGAAAGCGGTCGAAGCGCTGGACGACTTCGACGTTTCGTACGAGACGAATCCGATGGGGACGGTTGTCGAAGCCGACTCCGCGGACGAACTCTTCGCCGCCGCGCAGGCCGCCCACGAAGCCGTGGACGGCGACCGAGTGAGCACGTTCCTCAAGATAGACGACAAGCGCACGAGCGACCAGAGCGCCGACGAGAAGGTGAAAGCGGTCGAGGACGCTCTCGGTTGGGAGGCGAAACGCGAACGCGAGTGACCGACCGACATTTTCACGGACGGCTTACGTCCGCCAGTACGAGGGCGTCAGCAACACGAGCACTGGGATTATCTCGATCCGTCCGACCCACATCAGGACGACCATTGCGAGCTTGGCGGTGTTCGAGAACGGTTCGTAGCTCCCGAACGGCCCGGCGATACCAAACGCAGGGCCGATGTTGAAGAACGTCGCCGCGGCTGCGCCCATCGCGTCGAACTCGCCGATATCGGGACCGTCCCGCGCGGTATCTATCACAAGGAATACCGTCGCGGCGGCGAAAAAGCAGAGAGATATGAGTGTGTACGCGTAGATATCTCGAATCGCCTCCTCGCTGACGACCTCGCCGCTCAACCGTACTGGTTGAATCACGGACGGGTGAGAGGAGGTGAATAAGTCCCGCCGGAACGCCTTTAGCACGACGAGCCAGCGGAGCACCTTGATGGAGCACGTTGTACTACCGGCCATTCCGCCGATGAACATGCAGACGAACAGGAGGTGTTTGGCGGAAGCCGACCACGCGTTGAAATCAACCGTCGCGAATCCGGTCGTCGTCATGATGGAAACGACCTGGAACGTCGCGTGACGGAGCACCTCCTCGACCGAACCGGGGAACTCGGCGTCGCTCGCGAGTACGACACCAACAGCACCGCTGAACAGGACGAGCAGGGAGACGTAGAACCGAAACTCCTCGCTTCGTCGGAAACGGGCGGTGTCCCCCTGGAGCAGAAAGTAGAGGAGGACGAAACTGGTCGCTCCGAGCGTCATGAACGGGATGGTCACCCACTGAATCGCAGGCGAAAAAGCGCCAATGCTCAACGGCTGCGGGGAAAATCCGCTCGTGGACACCGTGGTAAGTGGATGGGCGACAGCGTCGTAGAGGGTCATGTCCGGTGCGAAACCGACGAGGTGGAGGCCGTAGAAGACGACCATTTGGAGGACGGTTAACCCGACGTACAGCGTCGATAACAGGCGAGCGGTTTCCTCGATGCGTGGAGTCAACTTGTGAACGTCGCGCGTTCGGGTCTCCGTCTCCATCAACTGCGCACCACCGACGCCGAGTTCCGACAGAACCGCCGTCGCGAGCACGAGAATACCGAGTCCGCCGAGCCACTGGACGAGCTGTCGCCACAGCATGATCGAACGCGCGTGGAGTTCGAAGTCGACGATGACCGTCGCGCCGGTGGTCGTGATGCCGCTCGTGCTCTCGAATAGCGCGTTCACCGGATGAGAGAACGCTCCGCGTCCCGCAACGACGAACGGAATTGCGCCCATGAGCGCGATGGCGAGCCATGTGAGTGCGACCATCAAGAACGCCTCTCGATGACCGAGTTCGCGCTCGGCGGCGAGGTGTTCGAGGGCGAACCCGACGACCAGCGTAGTTATGATCGCCGCTAAAAACGGAGTGAGCGGCTCATCGTACAACAGCGCGACCACGAGCGGGACAGCGAGCGGCACCGCCAACCACTTCAGTATCGTGCCGACGAAACTGCAACTCGCACGCCAATCGACCCGAATCCTCACCATCTATCGGTAATCCACGACGGAGCAAGAAAAGCGAACCGTGACGTATTCGGCCGGAACACACGACGAACCGATAAACGGTTTACCGGACGACGCCCAATCCCGAGATATGGAGAGTCTCAACAGGATGGCCCTCGAACTCGTGGACGAGGCCATCGACTTCGCGGACGAACTGAACGTCGCCGCGTACGAACTGGACAATGAGGCGACCGTCCTCGACTTCGGAATCGAAGCCGACGGGGGAACGGAGGCCGGACTCCTCCTCGCGGAACTCCAGACCGCCGGATTGGCGACGGTACAGACTCGAATGGACGACGTTGCGGGCGCTCCGTTTCCAGTCGTCGAACTCTCGACCGACCACCCCGCAATCGCCCTGCTCTGCTCGCAGAAGGCGGGATGGGAACTCGGCGTCGAGGGTTTCGAGGGACTCGGAAGCGGGCCTGCACGCGCGCTGGTCGCCGAAGAAAGTGAGTTCCAGCGCGTCGGCTACACGGACGCCTTCGAGTTCGCCGTTCTCGCCGTGGAGTCCGACGTACTCCCGAACGAGGCGGTCGCAGAGCACGTCGCCGACCTCGCCGGTGTCGAACCGAACTCGGTCTACCTGCCGACGTTCGCCACGGGAAGCGTCGCCGGAAGCGTAACCGTCGCATCGCGCGCCGCCGAACTCGCCGTCTTCCGCCTCGCCGAACTCGGGTACGACCCGCTCGACATCCTCACAGCGACGGGGTCTGCCCCGGTCGCGCCGGTCAGCTACCACGAAGCGACCGCCATCGGGCGGACGAACGATGCGCTCGCCTACGGCGGACGAGTTCATCTCACCGTCCGCGAAGAGTTCGACCGATTCGACGAACTTCCCTCGACCGCGAGCGACGAGTACGGCACGCCGTTCGAGACGTTCTTCGACGACGCCGAGTGGGTGTTCGAGGAGATACCCGAGAGCGTCTTCGCCCCGGCGCAGGTGACCGTGGACGTCGTGAACGGCCCGACGCACGTCCTCGGAGAGACGAACCACGACCTGCTCGCGGACAGTTTCGACCTGTGAAGTTCAAACTCGTCCCCGAAGCGCCGGACGACCTCACACTCCTGGCCGACGCCCAGCGCGCCGTCCCGCTGGTTCCCGGCACGGAGGACGACTGCTGTGCCCGACTGATGGAGCGACTCGACTTTCCGAGCCGCGACGTGGCGCGGACGTGGCTCACCTTTCTCCGGGCGCTCGGACTGGCGGAGGAAACCCGGTCGGGGTTCGCCCGCGTACGCCGCGACGCCGACCGGGACGAACTGGCCGACGCGTTCGAGACGCGAGTGTACGGCGTCGCCACCGTCCTCGACCGCTTGGACGAGTCCGGCCCGCTATCGGCGGAGGCGGCGTTCGAGGAGTTCCGCGAGGAGATTCCGACGTGGGAGCGCCACAAAGACCCGATCAGGGTGGAGGACGTGTGGCGCGAGCGAATCGGAAACCTGTTGGACTGGGCGGTGCTGTTCGGATTGGCGGAGCGCACCGACGGTGGGTATCGGCGGGCGTGAGTCGGGCCGGGAGCGTGACCATCGACCCGGAGTGGTTCAGGTTTCGCATATAAATCTACGGACAGCATCTCGTTTTTATCCCCTCGGCGGGCAGTTTTACGCGATGACCGTAGACGCCGTTCTCTTCGATTTGGACGACACGCTGCTGGAGTACGAACAGAACTCGCGGGACGTGCTGTCGGCGTCGTTCGACCGAACGGGGATCGAGCCGTTCTTCGATCTTCCGGACTACCTCGCCCGCTACGACGAGTTTCTCGAACCGGGGATCGGCGTGGACGAGCAACGAGCCAACTGTTTCGCGGCGATAGCGAGCGAGTGGGGGTACGGCGAGGAGACAGGGCGCGCAGTTGCGGACGCATTCGCCGAGATACGCGACCATTCGAGGGTGCGATATCTGCCCAGCGCAGCCGAAACCCTCGAAACCCTCGCAGGTTCCCACGCGCTCGGAATCGTCACGAACGGGTCGCCCGCGATGCAACGAACGAAGATGGCCGCCCTCAGAATCGAGGAGTACGCCGATGCGGTCGTGTTCGCCGGACACGACGCGCCCGCGAAACCGAATCAGGAGCCCTTCGAGCGTGCACTTTCGGAACTCGATTCCTCACCAAGACATGCAGTTCACGTCGGCAACCCGCTGGAAACGGACGTTTCCGGCGCGAAAGCTGCGGGACTCAGAACGGTGTAAGTTTCGGCCGACCCTAGTGTGATACCCGACCCCCGCCCCGACTTCACCTTCGAGACGCTCCACCCGCTCGGCGAGCACCCGTGGCGGCGAGCGTAGATTTATATACCGAGACGGAACCACTCCGAATCGATGCGCGAAATCGTCACCCCGTTCGCCCGCTCACTCTCGGGTTTGCAGATACTCGTAGCCGACGCTTCCCAACATCATTAGTCCGACAGCGACGAGGGCGAGTTCCCACCAGCCCCCACCGAACAGATACTCGACGACACCCCAGACGGTCATCCCCACCCAGAGTGCCACTTGGTACCAGCGTTCGCGGGTCGCGTCTCGAAACACACCCACGGCGAGCACCCCGAAGATGTAGAGTGCTGGCAAGAACGTGACGAACTCGTCCACGTCACCTGACCGCAGGTGCGAGTATTCTATCCAGAGACCGACCAGAAGCAGGAGGGAGACGAACGCCTTGGCAACCGCCGTCACGTCGAACTGCGCTCGACATACGCCACCGTCAGGGTGGCGAGAAAATAAACCTACTCGACCGGCGTCACGTCGGTCACGGTTCCGACGCCCTTGCTCTGGCCCTCGCGGAAGACGAACCGCTGGCCCTCCTCCACGAGGTAGGGTCGGAACTTGAACCGGGCCATCGTGGTCCCCTTGTCGCCGGGGAGGAGATGGCCCCCCTCGGGTTCGAAGACGGCGGTCTCGCTGATCGTTTCGAGGTGGACGACCGGTTCGTAGCCGATACCGATGCGCGTCGGGTGGTTCAACACCATCACCTCGGCCTCGAATTCGCGGACCGGAGTGGGGTCTGCGTCCGCCGGGAGCAAGACCATGCCGCGCTCGATATCCGCCTCTCGGACGCCTTTGAGTGCGATACCGACGATACGGCCTGCTTTGGCTTCGTCCACGCGGTGGTAGTGCATCTCGATGGAGCGCACTTCGACTCGGCGGAAGCCGCCATCCGGCATCGGCCCGAGGAGGAGTTCGTCGCCCGCCTCGACCAATCCGGAGTTGATGGTGCCACTCGCCACCGCGCCGACGCCGGTCACGCTGTAGGTGCGGTCGATGTACATCCGAAACTCGCCGCTGTCGGCGGTCGTCTTCGGCAGTTGCTCGAACATGGCGTCGAGGGAGTCCAGACCGTCCATCGTGACCGCGCTGGTCATCAGGACAGGAACCACGTCCTCGCTCACCTCCTCGATGGCGGTGTCGACGCCGTGGCGTTCGACCCGCAGGGGCGTCTTGCCGACTTCGCGGAGCAGTCGTTCGACTTCGCGTTCGACCTCCTTCGCCCGGTCGTCGTCCACGATATCGGTCTTGGTGATGGCGACGATGGTGGGAAGTTCGGTCGCCAACAGGATGCCGAGATGTTCGCGCGTCGTCTTCGTCGGCCCGTCGTCCGCGGCGACGGTGAGCAGGCCGTAGTCGAGTTTCTGCCCGACGAGACCGCGAATCGTGGTGCGGAGCCACGGTTCGTGGCCGACGGTGTCCACGAACGAGACGAGTCGATCGCTCTCTTCGACCACGCGTGCGCGGTCTGACTTGCGGTGGGGGTTGTCCATGTGGACGGAGCCGTCGTCGTCGAACCCGTAGACGGCGTACGAGAGGTCGGCGCTGAGACCGCGCTGAATCTCGTGCGGTTGTACGTCGAGATAGCCTCGCGTGCCACCCTCTCCGTCGTCAGACTGCCCGGTGACGAGACTGCCGATGAGCGTGCTCTTTCCGTGGTCGACGTGGCCCGCCGTGCCGACGACGATGTGCTCGCTGTCGGTGTCGAGAACCGCCCCTTCGCGGACGGTGGCGACGCCGACGAGTCCGCCGCTTTCGTCCCGCGTCGTCGCTCGGGTGTGCGTGTTCTTGTCGTCGATACCCCACGTTTGAACGTCTTCGATGTGCGCGCCAGCCTCCTCCGCGAGAAGCGAGAGGACATCCATCGTCTCGGAGAAAACATCCGGGCTGATGCCCGCCAGTCCGCCGTCGTCGGTGACGCCGACGACGTACGTCGCCTCACCGTCTCCGGAGAGGACGCGGTGCCGGAGTTGTGCGGCGAGACTCTCCATTCGTCCTTCGGCGAGGTGGATCTCCCTCGTCAGTCGTTCCTTGAACTCCACGCTGCCGCCCTCGTGCTCTCCGCGGTCGAGAGCACGCTGCAAGGCGGCGCGGTCAGCGCTCATGAGCACGGGTTAGGGCCGACAGGGCAAAAGATTTGCCCGCGTTGCGGGCCGGTTCGCACTGAACTGAGACAGAGTATCCGGCGCGCGTTACGGTTCGGCGGACAGCTTCTCGTCGCGGACGAAGCGAACGCGGAGACCGCCGTGTTTCGCCGTTTCGCTCACCACGATGGTACGCAGTTTCTCGCCGTCGACCAGTTGTACACCGGCCTGTCCCCCGATCTTCTGCGCGTCGTCGGTGAACGTCCCCGGCGTGACGACGGCACCGTCGTCGACCCCGTACTGCTTACAGAGCATGACGAACTATTGAAGCGCCTTCCCGCTGACACCCTCGCCGGTCGCCGGTCTCGCCCAGATGAGACCCTCCGCGCCTTCGCGTTGGAGCGTGACGAACGACTTTCCGGATTTCGTCGTCACTTGCGTCTGCCACCCTGTTTCTGCCACAGGGCCACGACGGACCGAGCGAACTTCGACTGCTCCATCTTCCATATCATGGTCTGCGGGGGGACGCGGGGTTTGTGCTGGTTTCCTCACTCATTGTATGAAAACTATCTCATACATCGTTGCCTGCGCCTGACGACGAGAAACGCCGCCGCCGCGAGCGCGACGAGCGCGACTGACACGTCGAATCCCCGAAGGTCGCCTTTCGAGACCGTCAGCGCGGTAATCGGCTGTTCGGTCGGAACGGGCGTGGCCGTCGAAGTCGCCGCGGTCGCGATGGTCGTGGTCGTCGCCGTCGTCGTTGTGGTGGTGGTCGTCGTGGTTGTGGTCGGCGGAGTATGTGTCTTCGGCGGTGCAGAAGCGACGACGCCTTTGACCGTGATGTCCTGGTTGTGTAGTTCGACCGTGAATTCCGTGTCCGACGCAACGCTACTGAAATCGAACGACGTACCGAACGTTCAATTTTCCGTGACCGTCGCGGTCTCCGGCCAGAAGAACGGGTTCTTTCCTTCGTCGAACGCGGTGACGTTGATCGTCGTCCCCGGCGCGAGCGTCGTGTTCCCTCCGATGGTCGTCTCGTTCTCCACGACTATCACGTCGCCCGTGTAGTCGAGTTCGACCCGACGTTCGACGACGGTGAAACTCGTCGTCGCCGTCTCGGGGTCGTTGACCAAGGGATTGTCCGCACCGATCTCGAACGTGACCTCGTACTCGTCGCCGACTTCGATGCCGTACTCAGGCTTCAAAGTGTCGAGAACGAGATAGAGCTTATCGTTTTCTTCGTTCAAAAATCGCGTCGCATCGGTACCGTCGAACTCGTTCGGTTAGGTGTTTCGCTCGTAGTTGGATTCGTAGAAGCTGACGGTGACGTTCTCGGCACCGCCGCTGAGATTCGGCCGCTCGATGAACCCGCCGAGACCGGAGGCGTCGAGCGCGAGCACGAACTGGTCACCTTTCGCTATCGTCCCGTTCTCCGTCTCGGACGCCGCCTTCCGCAGGTCGTCGGGGGATTCGAACTTCGAAACGTCGGTGTTGGCCGGGAGAACCATCATCTTCGCATCGCCCGTTTCGCGCTCTTTCACCGTGAACGACCCGACTTCCTGCGTGATACCGCCGACCGTGACGTTCATGTCGTACATGCCGCGCTGGAGCGGCCCGGTTTCCGAGAGGATCTCGGCAGTGCGGCCACACATACCGCCTTCGACCAGCGTGACGGCACTCTTGTTGTCTCTGACCTGGTAGGTGTTGATGGCGAGCGTCGTCTTCCCTTTCGGCACCTTCACCTGCACCCAGAATCCGTCGTCCGGTGACCCGAGGTTCACGGTCGCCCGTTCGCTCGCGCGGACGGTGACCTCGATAACGTCGCCGCGCTCGTCGCTGACGGTCGTGTCCGCAAAATTCGCTTGCTTCGCGTCCACGACGCCGGACGTAACCAGCGGCGCGACGACGAGCGAGCAGAGGAGGATGGCGACCAGCCACGTCGGTGCGTTATCGTCAGTGTTCAACGGTAGACACCCATTCGACATTTTCGATGAGGGAGTTTTCGAAACCGGGTATTCCGGCGCACTAGGGCGTCAGTGGCCGGAGTCGATGATGTCTGCATGGTAGAATACGAGAGGTATTATAGTCCAATTGGTATAAATTCGTCCGTAAATACCGCACGTGATAATCAGGACTCAGGTGCCGCGGTCAGCGGTCGTCCTGCAGTCGTTCGTACGCTCGATTGACTCGTTTGAACGCCTCCTCGTTCCCGTCCTTCCGGTCGGGGTGGGCGCTCTTTACCTTCTTGCGGTACGCTTGCCGAACCGCATCGTCGTCCGCGTCCGGCGAGAGTCCTAGGATTCGGTACGCCTCCGCCACACTCGGACCGGACGGGCCGCCGACCGCGGCTTGCGTGCGCGCGCGGTCGTACGTTCGTCGGCGCGTTCGCTGGCGCGTCCGGCGGTGCGATCGCTCGCGCGTCGCGCCGGAATTCGGCCCAAATCCGGCGTTCGCGTCACCGTACACCGCCTCCCGCTCGACCTTCTCGGCGAGACGTCCCGTCGCGTGGTACCACAGGATGGCCGCCGTGATGCCGAACGGCACCGCGAAGACGACGAGAAACAGGTTGTACACTAAACCAAGAGTTCCCAACGAAACCGTGATACCGGCGAAGACGGCGGCGATACCGAGCAGGAGGCGCGACCTGTGCACGAGTTCGCTACGAGCGGGCGGGTGTTAAGCCTCTCGCCGCCCCCACACTGATACCGCTCGCCGTTGAACCGTCGAGTATGAGCGTCAGTGGCCTGTGCCAGATCTGTGAAGCCGCCGAGGCGACCCACGACTGCGATCGCTGCGGCGCCCTCGTCTGCACCGAACACTGGAACCGCGAGAGCGGCCTCTGCGTCGAGTGCATGGCGGAGGTCGGCGGGGGACGGGAGCAGAAACCCAAAGAACCGGGGGCGGAGGACATCACCCCGCCGGACACCGACGACGGCACGCACCAGCTCTGAGAACGCCGATTCGCCGCTCGAGAACCGGCCTACCGATAACGGTTCAACTGCTTTTTGAGTCGCTTCGCCGCCTGCCCCGCCGCCTTATCGAAGTGCTCGCCCGCGTCCTTGCCCGCGAAGATGATTCCCCGCGAGGAGTTGACCAGCCCCGCTCCGTCCGCGAGGGCGTGGGTCGCCGCCGCCTCCGCGTCGCCGCCCTGCGCCCCGACGCCGGGAACGAGGAACGGGAGGTTCGGCACTCGTTCCCGGATTTCTTCGAGTTCGTCCGGGGTCGTCGCGCCGACGACGAGTCCGACGTTCCCGTTCGCGTTCCAGAGGTCGGCGAGCGAGGCGACCCGCTCGTACACCGACTCGCCCGACGCCAATTCGAGGTCTTGAACGTCGGTTCCGCCGGGGTTGGAGGTTCGACAGAGAATGAACACGCCCTTCTCCTCGTGCGAGAGGAACGGTTCGAGCGAGTCGCGGCCCATGTAGGGATTGACCGTGATGGCGTCGGCCTTATCAAGCAGTTCCGCGTACTTTCTGGCCGTGTTGCCGATATCGGCGCGTTTCGCGTCCAACAGAACCGGCACGTCCTTTCCGTGCGCGTACGCGATGGTCTCTTGGAGCGCGGCCCATCCGTCGGCGTCCTCGTAGAAGGCGAGGTTCGGCTTGAACGCCGCCGCGTGTTCGTGCGTCGCGTCGATGATCCGGCGGTTGAACGCCCATCGCGGCAGGTCGTACTCGGCGAGGTGCTCGGGGATGCGGTCGATGTCCGCGTCGAGGCCGACGGAGACGATGCTGTCGGTCGCCACGATGCGATCCGCGAGGCGGTCGAAAAAGTTCATATCCCGAGATTTTCGCGGTGAGTCATGGATGTATCGAACTGATAAAGAGTGCTCGCGTCCTACCCGGAGCAAATGCGCGTAACCGCCGTGGGTTTCGACCTCGACGACACACTCGCTGTGACCGAGCGGCCGCGAGACGAACTTCTCGCGGCCGCGACGGACGCAGTGGACGCCCCGACGCTCTCCCGCGACGAGTATCTCGACGCCCACGGTCGGCACCTCGCCAGCGAGACGCGACGGCCGATCTTCGCCGACCTGCTCTCCGACGAGAGCGATACCTCGCCCGACGAACTCGCGGAGGCCTACCGAACCGCGATACTCGACGCCCTCACGCCGCTCGAAAACATCACTGACCTGTTCGAGACGCTCCGCCGCGACTACCGCGTCGGCGTGCTCACCAACGGTCCAGTCGTCGCTCAGCGGGGGAAACTCGCGGAACTCGGGTGGGATGGTCGCTTCGACGCGGCAGTCGTCACGGGCGAACTTGACGCCGGGAAGCCCGACGGGCGAGCGTTCGAGACGCTCTGTGCCGAACTCGACTCGCCGCCGAACGAGACGGTGTATGTCGGCGACGACCCAGAGATGGACGTTCGGGGCGCGAAAGATGCGGGGCTGATGGCGGTGCAAGTCCTGTACCCGAACGGGCCGGAACCGGAACCGGCGGCCGACGCCTACGTCGACCGCGACGAACTCGTCACGAAGTTGCCCGACGTGCTCGCGTCGCTCTAACGAACCGCCGCGACGAGGGCGTCGACGGCGCGTTTGACCTCCGCACCGCTCTCGACGAAGACGAGGACGCGGGGCGGTTCGACCGCCTTCGGACGGACGCGGAGACCGGCTTCGCGGGCCACCTTCTCCGCGTCCTCGATACCTTCGGAGAGTTCGACGCGAACCCGGTCGGACTGGACGAACACGCCCGCGACGACCTTACCGCCACCGTCGACCTCGCCGTTCCGTTCGATCTCGTAGGCCAGCGCACCGTCGGCGGTCGGTTCGACGTTCCGGTTCGCGTTCACGACACCGAGCGAATCGAGCGGCGGATCTTCGCGGCCGTCGACCTCGGACGAGAGAATCTGCGCGATGCGTACCCCGTCGGTGACTCTATCCTCGACCATACGCTCCGTAGACGAGGCGGAGGCTTACACTTTGAGGTCTGCGAGCGCCTCGTCGGCTTCGGCGCTCACGTCGATGCTCCTCCGGCGGGCGTAGAGGATAGCCGCCGCTTCGACCGTGACGCCGACGCGCTGCTGGAGTTCGTTTATCTCGGCGACCGCGGTCTGTTTCGCGGTGCCGCCGGAGACGACCTTGTCGAGCACCTTCTCGAACGTCGATTGCTCCTGTAGGAGGCGCTCGTCGGGGGTGAACTCCTCCGGTATCTCGACTGCGGCTGGGTCGAACTCCGCGACCAGTTCGTCGCCCTCGTGCGCGAGCAGTCCTTGACCGCTGGCGACGTTCACCAGTCGCTTCGCTTGGTCGGGTGAGAACCAGTCGCGGTCGAGCGACAGCGCAACGACGAACTCGCTTTTCCGCATTCGTTCGCGGCCCTTCTGTTGAAACGGAGCGGCGACGGCGATCCGCAGACTCATCGTCCGGCGGAACTGAACGCGACGGCCTAAATCTGCCGATGTCGAACCGCGAATCGAGTCATTGAAGTGTTTCGTCGCCGACCCTCACGATATGAAAGACCAAGGACGCTCCACGCGAAAGCGAACCGGCGGTCGATTGCGACCGATCAAGAAGAAAAAGAAGTACGAACTCGGTCGTGAACCGACCGAGACGCAGGTCGGCGAACCCCGATACCGCACCATCGACGCTCGCGGCCGCAACTCCAAGATTCGCGCGCTCACAACCGACGTCGCCAACGTGACCACCGACGGCGAGACGGTGAGTGCGACGATCACCGACGTGGTCGAGAATGGCGCGAATCCGAACTACGCCCGCCGGAACATCATCACGAAGGGCGCCATCATCGACACGGACGAGGGCACGGCGCGCGTGACCTCCCGCCCCGGCCAGACCGGACAGGTCAACGCGGTGCTCGTGGACGAGTAACCGATTCGATTTTTCTCCGATTTCGGCGGGTTTCGAGCGACGACGCTCCCGTTTTCTCGTTCACTGAATCGAAGCGCCGAGCTGTTGTGCTAGTCCGAGCATATCGCTCTGCGTCCACGTTTCGACGAGTTCGCCGTCCTCGAAGCGGTTTATCTCGATGGCGGTCAGCGTCACCCGCTTGCCCGTCGGGTCGATATCGAACAGCGGCCCTTCGTGAGTGCCGGTCATCGTCCACCGGAGGGTCACCGTGTCGGCCGCCGATATCGCGTCATCGATGGTGAACTCCATATCCGGAAATATCTCCCGCGTCGTGCTAGTGAGCGCCCTGTACAGTTCCGGGCCGCGTAACTCCTCGGCGATGGCTCGGTCGTGGATGAAGTACTCAGATCCGACGAGTTCGTCCGCGACGGCCGGATTCTCACCGTTCCAGACCCCTCGGTAGAGTCTGTGAAGTCGTTCTTCGTGTTCTTCGGGTGTCGTCATCGGAGGTGGAGAATCGGTGCTGACGGTATTAATAGTGGCATGCTATCCGCGGAAACTGGGTCGGCGTGAAGCCGACGAACGAGGAATTATGTGGTGCGCTCACAAAGGACATACCATGTATTCGAGTTCGTCTCCGCTCGACGACATCGAGTTTCTCGCTCGGTCGGAGCATCGCGTCGGGGTGCTCGACGCGCTGGCCGAACGACCCCGTGATCGGAACGACCTGCGCGCCGCGACGGGTGCCTCGTCGCCGACCATGGGGCGGATTCTCGCCGACTTCGAAAACCGACGATGGGTCGCTCGGAACGAGGGAACCTACGAACTGACGCGGCTGGGCGAGTTCGTCGCCGAGATGTTTTTGGATCTCCGCAAGGCGATGGAGACGGAACGAAAACTGCGAGACGTTTGGCAGTGGCTCCCGCGCGAGATGGACGGGTTCACGGTCGACCTGTTCGCCGACGCGGTGGTCTCTTACCCGGGCGCGGGGTATCCGTACCAGCCCGTCGAACGCGTTACGCAACTCATCGAACGAACCGAGGCGATGCGCGGGTTCGGAACCACGGTGCTGAAATCGAGCAATCTCGAGACGGCCTGCCAATCCATCCTCGACGGCATGGAGTTCGAGTTCGTCTACTCGCCTGAAGTGTTGGAGGCGATCGTCTCGTGGAATCCCGCGAAAGTCGCCGAAGCGGCCGCCTGCGAGAACTGCACGACCTTGCTGCACGACTCCCTCCCCGACAACGAGTGGTGCGGGCTCGGCATCTACGACGACTGCGTCGGTATCTGCTGTCACGACATCGAAACGGGTACCCTTCGGGCGGTCGTGGACACCGACGCCCCGGAAGCACGCGCGTGGGCGGAGTCGGTCTACGAACGTGTCAGAAACGAGGCCCGACCGCTCGACGAGGACGCCCTCGTCTCGAGCGACCGACTCGCGTGAGCAACCGTCCGTCTATCACCGAAGGAACGCTGCTTTCACGCGGTGAAATATTTCGCTAGACATTTATACGTCTCTCCCTGCAGTACCGTCTCGTACCGAGAGGCGAAGGTATGAGCCCGAGACAACAGGACTCCCGAAGACGCGTGCCCGGCGAGGTTGACGTCGAGGACGATGCGGTCACGACCGATGACGATGTCGCCGCTTGCAGCGATGGAGCGTGCTGACGATGCCGAACCGCTCCCTGCATCGCTACACGGCGTTCGGTTACGGTTGGATCGCGTACCTCGTCGCCTTGGCGTCGGTCGCGTACGCCGTCGGATTCCTTGCGAACGTCGTCCCGAAGTCGGTCGATTCCGGAGCCACGCACTCGCTCGGGAACCCATTGGTCGTGAACGTCGCTCTCATCGGCCTGTTCGGACTCCAGCACAGTCTGATGGCCCGCCCGGGCTTCAAGGCCGTGTGGACGCGGTTCGTTCCCGAACCGGTCGAACGCAGCACTTACGTCCTGCTCGCGAGTCTCGCGCTCGTCGTCCTCATGTGGGGGTGGCGGCCGCTCCCGGCGGTCGTCTGGCGGGTCGACGGCGTCCCGGAACCGCTCCTCTGGGCGGTCTACCTCGGGGGATGGCTCCTCATGTTCGCAGCCATCTACATGATAGACAAGGACGACCTCATGGGGCTCCGGCAGGTCAGGGCGTATCGAGCCGAGCGCGAACCGGAGCCGATAGACTTCCAGACGCCGTACCTGTATCGCTACGTTCGGCACCCACTCGTGACGGGGTTCGTGGTCGCATTTTGGGCGACCTCACGGATGACCGTCGGCCACCTCGTCTTCGCCGTCGGGATGACCGGCTACATCCTTGTCGGCGTGAAGCTCGAGGAGCGAGATCTCGTGGCCACCTTCGGGGACCGGTACCGTCGGTACCAGGCGGAGGTGCCCATGTTCGTCCCGCGGCCGGGGCGGGCGGTCTCGCCGTCGCCGGACGAGACGGACGACGGCTGAAAAGTGACCACCATCTCAGTAACAATCAGGAGTCAATCATGACACAACCCACGCCGAAGACGAAAGAACAGATACGAAAGGAATGGTCGGTAGGGTCGTACCCGTCCCTTGCGACGGCGTTCCTACCGATGGCGGCCGAACTCGTCGATGCCGCTAGCGTCGAATCACGCGACCGCATCCTCGACGTCGCCTGTGGAACTGGTAACGTCGCTCTCACCGCCTATCGACGGGGAGCGCACGTCACTGGTGTGGACATCACGCCGGCGATGCTCGACGTGGCCCGCGAGCGAGCGACGGTGGTCGATGCGAATATCGATTGGCGGGACGGCGACGCCGCTTCCCTCCCGTTCGAGGACGACGCGTTCGACAGCAGCCTTTCGTGTTTGGGCCACATGTTCGCCGACGATGCGAACGCGGCGGCGACCGAACTCGTTCGAGTTACCGAATCGGGAGGCCGCGTCGCCTTTACCTCCTGGACGCCGGAGAGCGGAATCGCCGCGATGATGACGGTGCTTTCGGAATTCATTCCGCCGCGACCGGATTCACCGCCACCGCCCTTCCTTTGGGGCGACCCGAATACCGTCCGCGACCGATTCGGCGATCGGGTCGAGGAGTTGAGCTTCGAAGCGAGGGTGATCGGTTATCCGGCCGTCTCCCCGGCCCATTTCTGGGAGTCCATGACGACCGATTCGGGCCCGATTGTGGTCGCACTCGAAGGCGTCGATGAGGGAGCGTCGTCGACCCTTCGTGAGGAGATGGTCGAAGCGCTCGGTCGCTACTTCTCGGACGCCGACAACGCGATGGAGTTAGAGTATAGGGTAGTCACGGCGACGGTCGCGTGAACCGCCTCGGCCTGCTTTATCTGTAGAAAATCACGGAACGAATGACGAGTTTAGGGTCGCGGTGCGGCCTTCTGAAGCGCCGTCTCCGCGATGTTGCCGCCGTAGTCGGCGCAGCGGGACAGGGAGTCGACGACGAGACCGAGCAGTTGCGCCTGCTGTGGGTCTTGCTCGCGGAGGAGTTTGTCGATGGTGCGCGCGTGCTCGTCGATGGCGAGGATCGACTGGCGGGCGTCGTTGGCGAGTTCCGTCGCTTCGTCGCTCTCGTCCAGAAAGAGGGCGTCCATCGCCTTGTCGATGACCTCCGTCGCGTCGTCGTGGAGTTCCTCGAAGCTCTCGACGACCTCCTCGGGAACCTCCGATAGCTGGAGCGTGAGTTGTCCGATTTTGGCGGCGTGATCGGCGATGCGTTCGAGTTGGCGGGCGCTGGAGTGATAATCGAAACACACCTCGCGCGACATCCCGAGTTCCTCGGTCGCTTTCGCCGTGCGGAGCGCCGCCCGGAAGATGCGCGAGACGACGAACCAGAGGCGGTCGACGTCCTCGTCGCGCTCGATAACGTCTTGGGCGATGTCGTCGTCGTTCTCCGCGAGGGCGGTGATGGCGTCGTCCAACATCGAGAGGGCGATGAGCCGCATGCGCGTGACTGCGTTGTGGATCGATAGCTCCGAGGAGTCGAGGAGATCTTGAATCACGACGCTGTTGCCCGTCTCCTCTAACACTTCGAGGCCGACGAGACTCTGGGTCGCGTCGCTGATGGTGCGGCGCTGCTCGGTCGTGATTCGACCCGCTTCGAGTTGGATGATGTCGAATCCGCTCACGTACATCGTGAACACCGCGCGTCGCAGTTCCTCGTCCTGCAAATCGCGGATGTCGAGCGAGCCTTCGAGCCGGTCTCGTTCGTCTTTCGGAGCCAGCAGCAGGGAGTCCGACTCCGGATAGAACTCGACGATGCTTCCCGCCTCGATTCCGTTCTCCGTCGCCCACGTTTTCGGGAGCGAGACGGTGTACGTCGAGCCGCCGGTGACCTGAACCTTGCGCGTCTCCATGTTCGTCGTTCGGGCAGGGAGTACTATAAATCCAACTATGTCTATATACCTTTCCGAAAAAGACTGTCACGAACGGAGATGTATAGCCAGACTGCGTTCTCCCCCTCCGAGAACGTGTTTTCCCGGCTGCACGTTCGTCGGTAACGGGAGATAAATACGTCGAACGAACCCCGGTGCTACCGACGTATCCACCGTTATCGAGGGTTTCGTTCGCTGACACCAGATGTGCGTGAGACGTGACTGCTTGCAGGACAATAGCATACAGAGAAATATATAGAGATAATAGCAACGCATTATTACATCCGGTTCTTGGGATTTAGTGATGTCAAACGAGTCGTCAGGCAGTGTTTCGCGGCGTCGATTCATCGTCGGAGCAGGGGCGACCGGCGCGGTCGCACTCGCGGGGTGTACGAAGAACCAGACCAAGGGTAGCAGCGGTGGCGACACTACTGGCACTACCGGTGGCAGCGGCGGTGACGGAAACCTGAGCGGTTCAATCAGTATCTCCGGTAGTTCGACGGTGTTCCCGCTGGCGGTCGCGATGAAAGAGGAGTTTCAAAAGGAACATCCCGGCATGACCATCGACATCAAGTCAACGGGAAGCGGCGGTGGCTTCCAGAACCACTTCTGTCCGGGCCAAACGGATTTCAACAACGCGTCTCGACCGATCAAGGACAAGGAAGCCCAGAAGTGCAAGCAGAACAATATCGACCCTGTCGAACTTAATGTCGCGACGGATGCGCTTACGGTCGTCGTAAACAACAACGCCGATTGGGTTGACTGCATGACCGTCGAGCAGCTCAAAAAGCTCTGGCAGGGCGGCAATAACAAAGTTCAGAAGTGGAGCGACATAGATTCCAGTTGGCCGAACAAGGAGATCAAACTCTACGGTCCGACAGAGGCGTCCGGGACGCTCGATTACTTCCACGAGGCCATCGTCGGCGAAGACAACAAACACCGGATGGATCACCAGGCCAGTGAGAACGACCGGCAGATCATTCAGGGTGTCTCGCGCGATAAGTACGCGCTCGGATACCTCGGATTCGCGTACTACAGCGAGAACAAAGACGAAGTGAAGGCGCTCGGCATCAACAACGGTGACGGCTGCATCAAGCCGTCGCTCGAAACAGCCAAGTCGGGCAAGTACAAGCCACTCGCCCGACCGCTGTTCACCTACCCGAAGAAGTCTGCGCTCAAAAAGGATCACGTCGCCGCGTTTGCGAAGTTCTGGATCGAACACTCGACGAGCAAACAGATCGTCGCCAAGGATGTCGGTTACGTGCCGCTCAGCGAGAGCGAGAAGAAAAAGCAGATGAAGAAACTTGAAAAGGCCATCAGCAAGGCGAATGGGAATTGAATCGCTGAACCGTTAAACGAAGGTCTTTTCGGCTGCGATAGGAGAACACAATCAATGAGTACTGATCGGATAACAGAAACTCTTACGAGACGGACGGAGAATTCGTCACGAGAACTGCTAGCACGGGGATTCTTTTTTGCGTGCGCAATTCTATCCATCGTGACGACGATTAGCATTGCACTCCTCTTAATCAACGAGACGCTTCGGTTCTTTAGCGAGACGGCGTGGCTCGTTAACGCGAAGGGAGAAGCGTACTCGATAATCAGGTTCTACACCGGGAAGAAATGGATACCGAGTCGAGGAGAATTCGGCGTCTTGGCACCGTTGACGGGGACGCTCATGGTGACCATCGAAGCCGCACTGATTTCAATTCCACTCGGCGTCGCAACTGCACTCTATCTCAGCGAGTACGCGAGCCAACGGACGCGGTCAGTTCTCAAGCCGGCACTCGAAATTCTCGCTGGAGTTCCGACGGTTATCTACGGATTCTTCGCTCTCATCTACATCACACCCGCGCTGAGCAACTTCGTGCAGCTCCAGTTCTTCAATGTGCTCTCGGCTGGCATCGTCGTCGGAATCATGATTATTCCGATGGTGGCCTCCATCAGCGAAGACGCCATGAGCGCGGTACCCGACGAACTCCGCCAGGCGGGGTACGGGATGGGCGCGACGAAGTTCGACGTTTCGGTCGGCATCGTCGTTCCGGCCGCCCTCTCGGGCATCTTCTCGTCGTTCATCCTCGCGCTGTCGCGCGCCATCGGGGAGACGATGGCGGTCACCATCGCGGCGGGGAGTAGCGCACAGTTCCTTAACCCCCTCAATCTGACGGCGTACACTCTGCCGAACATGCCGATGACCGCGGCGATCATCCAATCGTTGACTGGCGACTTCACCGGAGGAGGGATGGCGTACAGGAGTGCGTTCGCCCTCGGATTTTCACTGTTCGTCATTACGCTCGTGATGAACATCGTCAGCGACCTTATTGCGGAACACTACAGGGAGGAGTACTGAGATGGCAACCGACATGGAACGCAGCGAGACGGTAGGAAGCTTCGAACGAATCAGCCGAACTACCGGGACGATATTCAAATACGCGCTGCTCGGTGCGACGCTGTTTGGTATTCTCTCTCTAGGTGTCCTCCTCGTGTACGTGGCCAACGACGCGATTCAACCGTTGACCGCGGATCCGGGTTGGTTCCTCGTATTCTTCCTCGCCTTGGTCGTGCCGACCGTCGCCGTCTGTTGGTACCTGAATCAACGCGAAGATTCGCTCGCTGTGGGTGTCACCGCCCTCGGAATCGCGGCGGTCGGAACGTTGTTCGGCGCAGGGTTATCATCCGTGTTTATCGACGTCATCTCGCCGCTGACGTTGCTCGCGTACTTCCTCGCGCTATTCGTATCGTTGGCCATCTCCATCGGTCTGAGTCGAATCAACACTGATTTGCCGTTCCTCGGCTGGTTCGGAATCACGATCCTCGCGTTCGTCGCGTCGTTCACGTTTATCCCGGGAATCATCCTCGGATTCCCCTACGTCCCGACGGCCGGTATTGCGATGGGTATCGTATCCGGATCGCTGGTGGCGTTGGCGGCGCGGATGTACGTCGGCAGTAGATGGGACGGAGACCGAGTCCGAGTCCGAGATATCGCGGCGACCGTCGCGTTACTGGCGACGGTCGCCGCCGCACCGGTCGGCCAACTCGTCGGAATCGGTGCCGTGCCCGCTGCGCTACTGATAGCGATGGCCGGCGTTCCGCTCGGACTGTACGTCGCCGACACGGTCGTCCATCGACCGACCGATCGAATCGGACTCGTACTTCCCGCCGTCGTTGTCGGTGGGGCGCTTCTCGGCGCGCTCATCGTCGATCTCGTCGGGTTCGCCGGGCCGAAATCGTGGCTCGATTGGCAGTTCCTCGTCACCAACGTCTCTACCGACCCCGAAGACGCCGGGATGTATCCCGCCATCGTCGGGTCGGTGCTGTTAATGTTCGTCGTCGCCGTCGCCTCGTTCCCCCTCGGGGTCGGTACCGCCGTCTATCTCGAAGAATACGCGCCGGACAATCGGTTGACGAGAGTTCTCAAGATCAATATCTCGAACCTGGCGGGCGTTCCGAGCGTCGTATACGGGCTGCTCGGCGCGGGACTGTTCGTAACGTACCTCGGCCCCGGAATTCCGGTCTTACCGCCCGGCGTGGCGAATCCCCTCGGTCTATCGCCCATCTTCGTGGCCGGTAACCTGTTCGGCTCCGGTACCATCGTCGTGGGGGGACTCACACTCTCGCTTCTCATCTTGCCCATTATCATCATCTCCAGTCAAGAGGCGATCCGGTCGGTACCCGACGACATGCGGGAGGCCTCGTACGGCATGGGTGCGACTCGCTGGCAGACCGTCAAGAACGTCGTACTTCCGCGAGCGTTCCCCGGCATCCTGACCGGGACGATTCTCGGACTCGGACGAGCCATCGGTGAGACAGCACCGCTCATCATGATCGGGGCAGCCCACATCGCGGATCTACCGCGGTCGTTCGATTCGGTCGTCGCCGCGATGCCGATGCAGATTTTCGCGTATGCGTCTACGCTCGCCACCGACGAGTTCTACAATAGGATAGTCCCCGCAGCCGTCATCGTCCTCCTCGTCGCCATGCTGGCGATGAACTCCGTCGCCATCGCACTACGCAACAAGTATCAGAGGGAGCAATAAACAATGAGTCAAGAGAACATGCCACCGAACGAGGAAGCGAGCGAAAAGCAGAGAGAGGACGAGCAGTCGAGTTCGATGAACGACGAGATGCTCATCGAGACCGAGGTGGACTCCGAGGGCGCGCGGCGGGCGGACACGCCCGCCATCATCGAATCGAAGGACATCAGCGTTTGGTACGACAACAACCAAGCGCTGCGTGGAATCTCCATGTCGATTCCCGAGAACCGCGTCACCGCGATGATCGGACCCTCCGGGTGCGGAAAATCCACGTTCCTCCGGTGTATCAACCGGATGAACGACCTCATCGACGCCGCGCGCGTCGAAGGCGATCTCACGCTTCGCGGGAAGAACGTCTACGATGACGACGTCGACCCCGTAGCGCTCCGTCGGCGCGTCGGGATGGTGTTCCAGAAACCCAACCCGTTCCCGAAGAGCATCTACGACAACGTCGCTTACGGCCTGAACATCCAGGACAAGGACGGTGACTACGACGAAATCGTCGAGCAGTCGCTCAAACGCGCCGCGCTGTGGGACGAGGTGAAAGACCGGTTGGACGAGTCCGGTCTCGAACTCTCCGGCGGACAACAGCAGCGACTCTGCATCGCCCGCGCCATCGCGCCCGACCCGGAGGTGCTCCTGATGGACGAACCGGCGAGCGCCCTCGACCCCGTCGCCACCTCACAGATAGAAGACCTCATCGCCGAACTCGCCGAGGATTACACGGTCGTCATCGTCACCCACAACATGCAGCAGGCGGCCCGTATCAGCGACAAGACCGCCGTCTTCCTCACCGGCGGCGAACTCGTCGAGTTCGACGACACGCAGAAGATATTCGAGAACCCCGAACATGAGCGCGTCGAAGACTACATCACCGGGAAGTTCGGATAGACGCACACTGAAAACATCAGATCACGATCTATGGCACGAAAAAGTTATCAACAACAGTTGGTCGACCTCCAAGAGAACGTCCTCTACATGAGCGAGGTGGTGATGGAGCGCCTGCGCCTCGGTCTCAACGCGCTAGAACAGAAAGACCGCGACCTCGCCCGCGAGGTCATCGAGGGCGACGACGAAGTGAACGAGCTGTATCTCAAACTCGAACAGGACTGCATCGACCTGTTCGCGCTCCAGCAGCCGGTCGCCAGCGACCTCCGGATGATAGCGGCGACGTTCAAGATAATCACCGACCTCGAACGCATCGCCGACCTCGCCGTGAACCTCGGCGAGTACACGCTCGCCGCAGACCGCGATATGTTTCCGGAGGTCGACATCCAAGAACTCGGGAACGTCACCTTGGAGATGATGGAATCGACGATGGACGCGTACGCCGACGAGGACACGGAGGCCTGCTACGCCGTCGCCGACCGCGACGACCACCTAGACCAGCTCTGCGAGCGAGCGAGCCAACTGGTCGTCCGCGACCTCATCGAGACGGAACTGGAAAAGAACACCGAGGAGGAGGTCGAGCGCCTCCTCCAGGACGTTTCTCGCCTCCTGCTCACCATCCGCGACCTCGAACGGGTCGGCGACCACGCGGTCAACATCGCCGCCCGCACGTTCTACATGGTCGAGAACGACGACGAGCTCATCTACTGAACCTTTTACGACGGTCGAGGGTTCGCGATCGCGCGCTACGGCACGCGACCGCGAACCGTCTCCCTGTAAAAGGTTCATCAAAAGCGCTCACTTCGTTCGCGGAGAGTGGGCTAGCCTCTGGCGGGTGTGTCACCGGCAGATTTCCGGTGGCTACGTTAACCGGTCTATCGCTCACGTCGCTCGCTATTCTTGTCCGATTAGCAACCAGAAATCGGCCGACGACACAATTGCAGGACATCTGCCGGTGATGCAGCCGCTAGAAGTCACCACAAATCACCGCGAACGGAGTGAGCGGACTCGGCGCGGACCGAAGGGAGCACCGAGGTTTTCGTGGAGATTTTTCCAAGGAGGAGGCCGAGACGAGCGCTACGTGGCGCTGATCTCGGCACCCGACCGCAGAAAAAGGTGCTATTGGAAACCAATGCGCCCGCCGGTCTGGCGCTGGGGTGCGGACGAACCACCCTTGAACTCCTGTTCCATCTGCTCGTAGTAGTCGAGCAGGTCTTCCGTGATGGTGGCGCGGACGCTCTCCATCGCCTTGCGGAAGTGGCGCATCTCGACCTCGTCGGCCTCGTCGTCTTCGCGGAGCGCCTCGATGGCGGCTTCGCGCGCAATGGATTCGAGGTCGCTGCCGACGTAGCCGTCCGTCATCTCGGCGAGTTCGCGGAGGCTCACGTCGGGCGCGAGCGGCGTGTCGTCGGTGTGGATCTTGAGGATCTGCTCGCGGCCCTCGTCGTCCGGCTGGCCGATCATCACGAGGCGGTCGAACCGACCGGAGCGAATGAGCGCCGGGTCGATCATGTCGGGGCGGTTGGTCGCGCCGATGACCATCACGTCGCCCTTCTCTTCGAGGCCGTCGAGTTCCGTCAGCAGTTGGTTCACCACGCGCTCGGAGACGTTGCTCCCGACGTCCTGACTGCGGCCGGGAGCGAGGCTGTCGAGTTCGTCGAAGAAGATGACGGTCGGGCTAACCTGTCGCGCCTTGCGGAACGTCTGCCGAATGGCCTTCTCGGACTCGCCGACCCACTTCGACAGCAGTTGCGGCCCGCGCACGCTGATGAAGTTGGCGTTCGTCTCGTTGGCGACCGCCTTCGCCATCAGGGTCTTCCCGGTGCCGGGCGGACCGTAGAGCAGAACGCCCGACGGCGGATCGATACCCATCCGTTCGAACTTCTCGGGTGAGGTGAGGGGCCACTCGATGCTCTCTTTGACCTGACTCTTGGCATCTTCGAGACCGCCAACGTCGTCCCACGACACCTTGGGCAGTTCGACCAACACCTCGCGCATCGCGGAGGGTTCGACCTCGTTCAGCGCGCCGCGGAAGTCCTCGCGCTTGACGATCATCCGGTCGATGAGCGACGGCGGGATGGACTCCTCGTCCAGATCTATCTCCGGGAGGTAGCGCCGGAGTGCCTTCATCGCGGCTTCCTTCGTCAGGCTCTCGATGTCTGCACCGACGAAGCCGTGGGTGTCGTTCGACAATCCGGGGAGGTTCACGTCGTCGGAGAGGGGCATCCCGCGGGTGTGAATCTGGAGGATCTCCGTGCGACCTTCCTCGTCCGGCACGCCGATCTCGATCTCGCGGTCGAACCGACCGGGACGTCGGAGTGCCGGGTCGACCGAATCGACGCGGTTGGTCGCCGCGATGACGATGACCTGTCCCCGCGCTTCGAGTCCGTCCATCATCGTCAGCAGTTGGGCGACGACACGGCGCTCGACCTCGCCGGTCACGTCTTCGCGCTTCGGTGCGATGGAGTCGAGTTCGTCGATGAAGATGATAGAGGGTGCTTCCTCGGCGGCGTCCTCGAATATTTCACGAAGCTGTTGTTCGGACTCGCCGTAGTATTTGGAGATGATCTCGGGGCCCGCGATAGAGAAGAAACTCGCGCTGGTTTCGTTGGCGACCGCCTTCGCCAACAGGGTCTTGCCGGTGCCCGGCGGTCCGTGGAGCAGGACGCCCTGCGGCGGTTCGATGCCGAGTTTCTGGAAGATCTGCGGGTGCTTCATTGGGAGTTCGACCATCTCCCGCACGCGCTGAATCTCGTTCTGGAGGCCACCGATGTCCTCGTAGGTGATGCCCCCGCCGGTCTTCTCGAAGCCGGATATCGGCTCCTCTCGCAGTTCGACCTCGGTGTCCTCGGTGATGAGGCAGACGCCGTCCGGGTCGGTCTCCACGGCGATGAGCGGGATGGCCTGTCCGGGCGAGCGCATGAACGGGTGATTCGTACTAGACATGACGGGCACGATGTCGCGCTCGACCACGGGCCGTTTCAGAATCTGACGTTTGACCATTCCGGCGGCGTCGCTTCCGAACTGGACGCTCGCCTCTTCCGGCGGCGCGAGCACCAGTTTGTCGGCCTTCTCGGCTTCCGCCTTGCGGATTTCGACGCGCTCGCCGATACCGACGTCGGCGTTCTGGCGCGTAAAGCCGTCGATACGCACCGTGTCGGTGTTCCAGTCCTGCCGGTCGGCGCGCCAGACTTTGGCCGCCGTCGTGTCGCCTCCTTCTATCTCGATGATATCTCCGGGGCTCAACTTCAGATGTAAGAGCGTATCCGGATCGAGACGGGCGATACCACGGCCCGAATCGTTCGGGTACGCTTTCGCCACCTCCAATTGCACTTCGTTCATGATTGTTCAGTTGCGGGGATAGTTGTGGGTGATGGTTCGCGGGGCATAAGTCCTTTGTTAGCGGGACTTTCGGTCACGCTAGTCACCGATAGCCGCCGATAGCTCGAACCGAGCCCGCGTGCGATTGATGGCTACTACGGGACGGCAGTACAAAGGGATAGTGGTGCCGACACGACCGATGGGATTTTTCGCACTTCGGCGCGCGATGCGAGGTATGAGGACGCTTGCGTTCGACGGGCGGATGGGAGCGAGCGGGGATATGATTCTCGGGGCGCTGCTCGACGCAGGGGCAGACCGCGACACGCTCTCGCCGGTGGAAGACGCGCTCGACGTGGAGTATTCAGTCGAGAAGACCGTCAAAAACGGTATCTCGGCGACGCGGGTTCGGGTGCTTCTGACCGACGAAGTGGGGGCGAGCGAGAACGACGCCGAGCACTCGCACGACGAAGACGACCACCGGCACGACCACGATGGTCACGCTCACGACGAGCACGGACACGACCACGAGCACCGCGATCACTCGCACGACCACGCGGAAGGTGCCGGGCCGGCGCGCACCTACCGAGAGGTCATCGACCTGCTAGAATCGATGGGCCTCGACCACGGTATCGAAGACGATGCGAAGCGAGTCTTCCAAATCCTGGGCGAGGCCGAAGCGAGCGTCCACGACACCGACCTCGACTCGACGCACTTCCACGAGGTCGGGGCGGACGACGCGATCGCGGACGTGGTCGGCGCCTCGCTCCTGTTCGCCGACCTCGACCCGGAGCACGTCGTGACGACCCCCCTCGCCACCGGCAGCGGCGAAGTCGGGATGAGCCACGGAACCTACCCGATTCCCGCCCCGGCGGTGGTCGAAATTGCGGCGCGAGCGAACTGGTCGCTCTCGGGTGGCCCCGTCGAGGCGGAACTGCTCACGCCGACGGGGGCCGCGATTCTCACCCACTTCGCGGATGGGGTCGAGACGCTTCCGACGCTCCGCGTCGAGGCGTCGGGATACGGTGCGGGAGGGTACGACTTTCCGGAACATCCGAACGTCCTGCGGGTGCTCGTAGGAGAGTCGAAAGGTGGTCTCGTCCGCGACGACATCGCCGTCCTCGAAACCAACCTCGATGACGCGCCGCCCGAGGTGCTCGGCGGGCTTCAAGAGACGCTCTCGGATGCTGGCGCGCGCGACGTTTCTATCCTTCCCGCGACGATGAAGAAGGGGCGTCCGGGCCACCTCGTGAAGGTCGTCGTCAAACCCGAGGACGCGGAACGGATCGCCCGAAAACTCGCCGAGGAGACGGGGACGCTCGGCGTCCGCGAATCGGGCGCGAGCCATCGCTGGATCGCCCGCCGGGAGTTCGAGACCGCGACGCTGGAGATGGCAGATGGAGAGTTCGAAGGCGATGAGTTCGACGTGACCGTGAAGATCGCGAGCGACGAGTCCGGGTCGGTGTACGACGTGAGCGCCGAGTTCGACGACGCGCTGGCGGTGGCACGGAAAACGGGACTTTCGGTGCGCGAGGTGATGCGGCGGGCGGAGGCGGCGGTTCACGAAAACCTATAACCGCCGATAGGTCGTAGTCGGCGGTATGGCTCGCGTCCGCATCCAGTGTCCGTTCGAGGGCTGTGCGGGAATGGGCACGTTCGAAACCGACCCCGACGGCGAGGTCGTCGCCCGCGAGAAGGGCCACGTCGAACTCGACAAGTTCCAGAAGGTTGGCAAGCAGTTGCTCTCGGGAACCATTGTCAAAGAAGAGCACCTCCGGTGCCCGGACGACGAAACACATCTGTTCACCGTGCTGGTGGAACTCTGAGTTGTCTCAGGTCGTCTCTCACTCCTCGCGGTGTTCGTCGAGCGCCTCTTCGATGGTCAACTCGCCCGCGGCGACCCGACGAGCCAGTTCCTCGTCGATTTCGCGGTTGTCCGCCGAGCGCTCGCGCGACCGCCGTTTGATGACGCCCAACTCGCCCGCGGTCGGTTCTATCTCGCGCTCTTCGACGACCTCGCCCTCCAGTCGCGCGATGTTGACCGCCGCGAGCGCGTCGCCCATCCCTCGCGCCCCAGTGCCGAGGTACGGGGTCGTTCCCGTTTCGTCCACCAGTTCAACCCGCACGTTGTCGAGTTCGCGGATGAGTTGCGCGCCCTGAAGGCGCGCGCCGTCGCCGATTCGAACGATGGGGTCGACGGTGTCTTCGACCTCCTTTCTGACGATAGCCGCGGCGTCTGCGAGGGGGACATGAAACGCCGCGGTCACCATGTCACCCGAGAGCACCGCGATGCCGGGGCGCGTCCCGGGGTCAATTCCGACGACGGTTCTGCCCGCTTCGCCTCGAAGGAGGGTCAGCGCCTCCTCGACCGCCTCTCGGGGGTGTTCCGGGTCGGCGACGACGACCGGGAGGTCGGTGTCAAGGTCGTCGTCCTCGGCCCGGATGCAGATTCGCGCTCCGTCGGGGAGTTCGTCGCCCGGTTCGACCGTCGTGAACCGGACGCCCCTGTCGCGCAGTTCGTTCACCACGTCGTGGTACACTTCGAAGTCCGCTGTCGCAACGACGACTGTCACTACTCGCAGTTCGCGGCGGCGGAACAAAGTCGCAACGGTCGCGTCGAAACCGGAACCTTTTGCGTGAGAAGTACCAAGAGGGAGTGTGACCGACGCCGAGAAACTGACGACCGGGTGCCCGTCCGTGGACGACCTGCTTGGAGGCGGACTGGAGCGGGGAACCGTGACGCAGGTGTACGGGCCGCCCGCCGCAGGGAAGACGAACGTGGCGCTTGGGGCCGCCGTCGAAACCGCGCGAGCCGGAGGAACCGTGGTCTACATCGACACCGAGGGACTGTCCATCGACCGCTTCGAGCAAGTCGCCAGCGCGCGCGCCGACGACGTGGACGAACTCGCCTCCCGAATCGTCATCAAGGAAGTGCTCGATTTCGGAGAACAGGAAGAAGCGGTCAGGGACGTGACGGAGTTCGCCGAGCGCGCGGATCTCGTCATCGTCGACAGCGCGACCGGGTTCTACCGCCTCGAACGGAGCGAAGACGAGAAGGCCGGCGAGGCGCTCCGCCGAGTCGCCCGCCAAGTCACCCACCTGCTCTCGCTCGCTCGAAAGTACGACATCGCCGTCCTGTTGACGAATCAGGTGTACACCGACCCGGACTCCGACGGCACCCGCCCCCTCGGGGGACACACGCTCGAACACTGGACCGGCGTCGTCCTCCGGGTCGACCGCTTCCGCGGCGGGAACCGCCGAGCTACACTCGAAAAACACCGGTCGAAATCGGCCGGCGGGCGCGCTCAGTTCCGCATCACCGACTCGGGACTCGAAAGCGCGGAAGAGACGGTTTGAGAGGCTGACGGAGTTTCGTTTTCGAGAAGACACCGTCGCGTGACTACGTCTTCGGGTGAGTTGCCGAATCAGGACGAAAATCACGACGCTATCGACGCGAAAGACGAGAAGTCGAACGACTGGCGTGAACTGCGCGGTTACAGTTCGTTGAGTTTTCGGAGCAGTTGGCCCTCGTACTCCCGGTCGCTCTGGACGCCTTTGAGTTCGAGAACGTTGCGCTCCAGCGTGTCGCGGGCGACGTTGAACGCCTGCTCCGCGCCGTAGCCTTCGCCGGTACCTGCGACCTGTCCGCGGTTGGTGCGGAGGCGGATCTTACACTGCACGAGCGGCGTTCCGCGAAGTTTCTCTTTGTGCTCGTGGAATCGGACGTGGGCGTGGCGCACGTGCATATCCTGGTACTTGTTCGTGATCTCCTCGATGCTCTCGCGGATGTCCTGCCGGGAGATGGTGTCGAGGAGGCTGATGTTCGTGATCTGCACGTCCATGTGGTCTTCCTCCGTGAACGTGAGGGCGCGGAGCACGTCCGTCTTGGTGAGGACGCCGCCGACGACGCGGTTGTCGTCTTCGGGCGTGACGACGAGTCCGGCGTAGTTCTTCTCGAACATCAGTTCGACCGCCTCGCGGACGGTCGCGGAAAGCGAGATGGTCTCGACGGGGCTATTCATCACGTCGTACACCGGCAGGTCGAGCATCCGGTTGCTGTCGCCCGTGCGCTCGCCCGTTGTCGGCTTGTCCATGTTCCGGGTGACGAAGTCCACGATGTCGTGGGTCGTGACCATGCCGGTGAGGAAGCCGTCGTCGTTCACGACCGGGAGGCGAGAGATGCTGTGCTCGCGCATGTTGTTGATGACGCGACCGAGCGTCGCGTCTTCGGGAATCGTGATGGGGTTCTCCGTGTATATCTGCTCGACGACGAGGGCGTCCAAGTTCTCGAGGACACCTTCGAGGATCATGTCCTCGTCGATGATGCCCCAGACTTGATCGCCCTCGAAGATGGGTGCGACCTTCGTTCCTCCTTCGACGAGCGCCCGTGCGACGTCGCGCACGCCGTCGTTCCAGTTCACCTTCGGCGCGGGTTTCGTAAGCGTCGCTACCTTCGTCTGGTCTTCGATGTGCGACTGGAGAAGCTGTTTCTGGGTGATGACCCCGTCGTACTCACCCGCCTTAGTCACGACGATGCCTTTCGGGTTCTCCTCCTCGAAGATCGAGCGCGCTTTCCCGAGTCGTTCCTCCGCTTCGATCTCGAAGTACTCCGTGGTCGCAATGTCAGAGATATCCATCGTCGTTTTGAATGTCGTACTCCGTGGTCTTGAACTTTGTCGCACGAGGAGCATCGTTGCGGGGTTTTTAGACCCGGAACCCGTACCACACGGGCGTGTTACCAGATATCGGTGCGGTGTTCGGCCCGTACACGTACCTCGCCAGCGAGGTCGTTTTCGGGTCGCTCGCGCTCCTGTTACTCGTGCGGGCAGACGCCCTCGTCCGCGCCGGGAAAACCATCCTCGTCCTGTACCCGCTCGCCTATGTTTGGGACTGGTACACGCTCACCATCGGCGTGTTCGAGATTCCACTTCGAACCGGGGTCGAACTGGCCGGGATTCCGGTCGAGGAACACATCTTCATGGTCGTCGTCCCGGCGCTCGTGCTCGGTATCCACGAGAACCTGTGGCACATCCGAGAGGAAGCGTCTGAAACCGCCAGTAAGCGGTGATTACCGCCGGAAGGCGAGACGGTACGGAGCGATTGTCACCTTGCGTAACCACTCGTTTACCTCTGGTAAATGGTGAATAACAAAGGCCAAACCCGGCAATGTTCGAATCCATGCTGGGTTACGAGCAAGGGGTGGCGGAGTAATGAGCACAATCGGTGACTCCTCTGGCACGGGGAGCAACGATACGGATAGTCAATCGGACGGGTCGGACTCGACCGTCGCCGAACACGTTTCAGACCTATTCGAATCGAAGAAGTCGCAAACGGAGCGGGCCGCGCCCCTCTCGCGCGACATGGTTTTCGACGTACTGAAAAATCAGCGCCGTCGGTACGCCCTTCACTACCTGAAACAGGCCGAAGAAACCGTCCAGTTGAGCGACCTTGCGGAGCAGGTCGCCGCGTGGGAGAACGATACCACGGTGGACGCTATCTCGGCCGCGGAGCGAAAACGAGTCTACACCGCACTCTATCAGTCCCACCTCCCGAAACTCGACGATGCAGGAATCGTAGATTACAACCAAAATCGGGGTATCGTCGAACTCGCCACCGCCGCAGAGCAGCTCGACCCGTATCTCGAAACGAACACCGGCGACGATATCTCGTGGTGCAAACGGTACCTCGGACTCGCCGTCGCCGGATTCGCGCTGCTCACCGCGGCGTGGCTGGAAGTCCCGCTGCTCGCCGGTATCGCCGACATCGGTCTCGCCCTACTCGTCGTTCTCGCGTTCACGCTCGTCGCCGTATTCCACACGTACGACGCGCGACGCGCACCCACGACCGGCGAAACCATGCCGGAAATTCTGGACGAGTAGAACCGCATCCGCTTTTATCGGCTCGCCGTCGAGAAGCGACCAGCACGAGAGGGTCGAGAGCGTCTACGACCGCGCGAATGATGGTAAGATTTCGTCCGAATTTCACCGTAGGTGTAAATTACCGGCGTGCTCACTCAGAAGAACGGGCTTGTCGATTCATTGTTGATCGTATCGTCGTCGTTCTCGCGGCGCACCGTTCGCTGTGGCGATGCTTGAATCTCGGAAACGGCGGTCGAGGAGGTGACGGGCGCACGAAAGGGGTGGTAGTCTGTGAGGGCGATCTTCACCTATGAACTTGAACCGAACGTCCGTGCCGTTCCGATCTTATTGAACAGGTCTACGCTCGGTGTCTATTTTATTATCCGTCGGTTAGGGAATCAGTAGATGGTTCCTGAATCGGATACGCGGTCGAATTTTACGTCTATTTGGGTCGCAAAGCGGTGATTGAACCGATGGGGGGTGGAGCACTGTTCCAACTCATCAGAGGCGAGGTGTGCCCTCGGCAAGCCGAGGGGGAGGCCAACTTCTTCACTCGACGGTAGGCATTTCGACCGGGATAGGGTAAATGGGTTTCTGACGGTAGTTTCGACGGTGTTCGGCGGTCAGTCGTCACAACAATCCGGACAGAGCCCTTCTTGTAGATAGATCGGGAGATTCAGAGATCCACATTCCTTACACTTTTCGGTGATCTTGTTGTGATCATCTGGGTCAACCCCTCTGGCCATACGACTTCTTGTTTAATCAGAACGCTAATAAGGATAACCAAGACGAATTGATACGAGTGAGGATAAATCGGGGAGATTCCCCGCTGTACGCCTTTTTCGTGATCTTTAAAAATCCGTGAGCGTCACGAATGATGACCGCGGACGAACCCCACGCTATCCGTTACTCTGGAACCGTAGTAGATCGAGTGGATTTGGGCGGATAGAACATGCCGCCCCCGGCGCGCCGCGCCCTGTCGCACAAGGTGGTTCGTGAACACTATGGCAAACACACCCAGACGGGCAGAATACAACAGTTGAGAGGGATAACAAGTGAAATATCCTCTCCCCTGAAGTTGCAACTACATCTGTTATAATATCTGCCATGAAAACGTATAACGAGCGTGTGAGAATGTGGGTGGCAAATCCCGATAAGCGTCCCGATGGGGGTAAGACCCGAGTTCATTAAATCGTAGTCGAAGTTCTCGAAGAACACGGCGAAATGGACTTAGACTCGGCGGACTGGACACTCTACGATTACATTGACCCTGATTCACTCGATAGCCTCTTCGACCATGAGGGTAACACGATCACGTCACTTGAGTTTATGGTGAAAGGGAAGACGGTCACCGTCTGGCAAGACGGAGAGGTTAACGCTGAGTGGAATAGTCGAATCCCTTGCAAGGGTGTTTTCCTTCTTCGAAGGGTAATGTTATGCCTTCTTGTAATTCCACTTTCGTAGAACTTCGAGTGGGTTTGGGCAGATTTGAACTGCCGGCCTCCTCCATGTCAAGGAGGTGTCATAACCAACTAGACCACAAACCCAGTCGGCTTTCGAACGCATCCCTTCGTTGGCCGCAGGGGTAATTGAAGGTTTCGAAATACCGCGCCGTAACCGGATTTCGATCCCGAGCGCCGGGGACGACAGTTTTAAGTCGATGTACGAATGTGTTCATTATAGATCTAAACAATACACTGGTGTTCCACTATGCAGGACTACATCGAACTCGTCACGGAGGGACGCGACCTCACGCTCGCGCAAGCGCGGGAGGCGGCGAGCGCCGTCTTCGAGGACGCGACCGAGGCCCAGATCGGCGCGCTCCTCTCCGGGCTGCGCGCGAAAGGAGAGACCGAAACCGAAATCGCGGGGTTCGCGCAGGGGATGCGAGCGGCGGCGCGAACCATCTCCCCCGACCGAACGCCGCTGGTGGACACCTGCGGCACGGGGGGCGACGATTACGACACCATCAACGTCTCGACGACCTCGGCCATCGTGGCGAGCGGCGCGGGCGTGCCGGTGGCGAAACACGGCAACTACTCCGTCTCGTCGTCCTCCGGGAGCGCCGACGTGCTCGAAGAGGTCGGCGTCGTCGTGGATTCGGAACCGCCCGCGGTCGAGCGGGCCATCGAGGAGCAGGGAATCGGCTTCATGCTCGCGCCCGTCTTCCACCCCGCGATGAAGGCCGTCATCGGTCCGCGGCGCGAACTCGGCATGCGAACCATCTTCAACGTGCTCGGGCCGCTGACGAATCCGGCGGGGGCCGACGCGCAGGTCGTCGGCGTCTACGATTCCGACCTCGTGCCCATCATCGGTCGTGCGCTTGCACACATGGACGTGTCGCATGCGCTGGTCGTCCACGGTTCGGGGATGGACGAGATCGCCGTCCACGGCGAGACGACGGTTGCGGAGGTCGAAGGGGAGGTTATCGAGGAGTACGCGCTCTCGCCCGAAGACCTCGGCGTCGGTCGCCACGACGTGGCCGCCGTCGCGGGGGGAACGCCCGCCCAGAACGCCCGTGACCTCCGCGGAATCGTTGAAGGCGACGTGAACGGCGCGAAACGCGACATCGTGCTGGCGAACGCCGGGGCCGCGGTGTACGTCTCCGGACGAGCGACCTCACTGGAAGACGGCGTCGAACGGGCGCAGCAGGCGGTCGACTCCGGCCGTGCGGGCGAGCAACTCATGGCGATGGCGGGGGCGGTGTCGGCATGACGCGGGTGAAGATCTGCGGACTGACCCGCGAAGACGACCTCCGGATGGCAATCTCGGCTGGAGCCGATGCGGTCGGCCTCCTCGTGGACGTACCGGTCGATTCGCCGCGCGAGATCGACCGGAACCGGGCCGCCGAACTCGCCCGAAAAGTGCCGCCGTTCGTGACCACCGTGCTGGTGACGATGCCTGAACGACCCGAGCGTGCCGTCGACCTCGCTCGAACCGTCGAACCCGATGCAGTACAGGTTCACGGGATGAGCGTCGGCGACCTCGCCTATCTCACGGCGAACGTGGACGCGAACGTCGTCCGAGCCATCGACGCGACGAGGGAACAACCGGAACGCTACGACGGCGTCGCCGACGCACTCCTGCTCGACGCCGGTAAGGCGGGCGGGACGGGACAGACCCACGACTGGGAACGCGCCCGGCGAGTCGTCGACTCGCTTGAAACGCCGGTCGTGCTCGCCGGCGGGCTGACGCCGGAGAACGTCTCGGAGGCGGTCGGGACGGTCGAACCGTTCGCCGTCGACGTGGCGAGCGGCGTCGAATCGAACGGCGGGGAGAAAGACGCCGCCGCCGTCGAGTCGTTCGTCGGAAATGCGAAGTCAGCGCGGAGACCGGTCGTGCAATGATGAACCGCGACGAGTTCGAGACGCTCGCCGAGAGCGACCGGTCCGTCGTCGTCCACGCGGCGACCGACCTCGACGTGTCGGTCGATCCGCTGGCGGCGTACTCGGCGCTCAGCGGTGACGAGTACGACTTCCTGCTCGAAAGCGCGGAGAAGGTTGCATCCAGCGACCCGGACGGCGCGTTCGACTCGGAGGCGACGGACGATCGTCGGGCGCGCTACTCGTTCGTCGGATACGACCCCAAGGCGGTCGTCGCGGTCGGGCCGGACGAAACCGACGTTCGGACGCTGGACGACAGGTGGAGCGACGACCGCGTGTCACCTATCCCCGCAACCCCCGAGGAAGGGGACGTACTCAACCGACTCCGGGGGGTGTTCCCCAACGTTCCGCGCCGAGGATTTCCGGACGATGGGGCGTTCTCCGGCGGTCTGGTCGGCTTTCTCGCCTACGACGCGGTGTACGACCTCTGGCTGGAAGAGCAGGGGATAGAGCGCCCCGAGACGCGACTGCCGGACGCACAGTTCGTCCTGAACACGAAGACGCTCGTCTTCGACCACGTCGCGGGAACGCTCTCGCTCGCGTTCACCCCCCTCGTTTCGCCGGCCGACGATCCCGGCGAACTGTACGACGAACTGGTCGCCGAAGCGGAGCGAGTCGCCGACGCGCTCGAATCGGCCGACGACCCCGAGTTCGGGGAGTACGTACCGAGAGACGAGACGGCGGAGCCGCGAGCAGCGTACGAGGACGCGGTCGAGCGGGCGAAAGAACACGTCGAAGCGGGCGACATCTATCAGGGCGTCGTCTCGCGCAAGCGGGAGATAGACGCCGAGATCGATTCGCTCGGATTTTACGCCGCCCTGCGCGAGGTGAACCCCTCGCCGTACATGTACCTCCTCGGCTACGACGACCTGACCGTCGTCGGCGCGAGTCCGGAGACACTGGTCTCGGTTCACGACGACCAGATCGTCTCGAATCCCATCGCCGGAACGTGTTCGCGCGGCGGAAGTCCGATGGAAGATCGGCGACTCGCCGGCGAACTGCTGGCGGACGAAAAGGAGCGGTCGGAACACGCGATGCTCGTCGACCTTGCCCGGAACGACGTGCGCCGGGTCGCCGAATCGGGGAGCGTGCGCGTCAAGGAGTTCATGAACGTCATCAAGTACAGCCATGTCCAGCACATCGAGAGCACCGTGACGGGGACGCTGGCCGAGGACAGCGACGCTTTCGACGCAGTGCGCGCCACCTTCCCCGCCGGGACGCTGACGGGCGCGCCGAAGATTCGAGCGATGGAGATACTCCACGACCTCGAAGGGAGTCCTCGCGGCGTCTACGGCGGCGGCGTCGGCTACGTCTCGTGGACGGGCGACGCTGACTTCGCCATCGTCATCCGGACGGCGACGGTGAAGTCGAACGATTCGGAGGAAATCACGGTGCAGGCCGGCGCGGGAATCGTCGCAGACAGCGACCCGACCGCCGAGTTCGAGGAGACCGAACAGAAGATGGGCGGCGTGCTGGCGGCGCTGGAGGCGATGGAACGCGAACTCGCGGAGGTGCCGCGATGACCCGCGTGCTGTTCGTGGACAACTTCGACTCGTTCACGTACAACCTCGTGGAGTACACCGAGGAGGCGCTTCGGGTCGCGGCCGAGCACTCGGCCGTGACCGCACCCGAAGCGACGTTCGACACCGTTGTCGTGAAGAACACCGCGTCGCTGGCCGATATCCGCGACGCGGAACCGGACGCCATCGTCATCAGCCCCGGCCCGGGCCATCCCGAGAACGAGCGGGACGTGGGCGTTACGAGCAGGGTGTTCAGCGAACTCTCGCCCGAGATTCCGACACTCGGCGTCTGTCTCGGGTTGGAGGCGGCGGTACACGTGTACGGCGGCGAGATCGGTCGCGCTCCGGAGCCGGTTCACGGGAAGGCGTTTCCGGTCAAACACGACGGAATCGGTGTGTTCGGCGGGCTGGAACAGGGGTTCCGCGCGGGGCGGTATCACTCGCTCGTCTCGACGACGGTGCCCGACTGCTTCGACGTGAGCGCGACGACCACCCACCGAGGCGAAGAACTCGTGATGGGAGTCCGCCACCGCGAGCATCCCATCGAATGCGTTCAGTTCCACCCTGAAAGCGTGCTCACGGCGCGAGGGCGGGAAGTAATCGAAAATTTCCTCGTGTGCTACACCAACACGCCAGCCGCGTAGAGCGCGGCCACGATGAGGACGCCGACGATGGCGACTCGCCAGATGAGTTTGAGGGCGAACCGCACGGCGAGGACGAGCAACACGATCGCGATGACGACTGCAAACGCGCCGACAGGTTCGATGGCCAAGGGGACCATAGGAGAAATGACGCAATACCGAATGGTAAACGTATCGGTGGTGTCGGTTTTCGTTCGAGCGAAAACCGGAAGATAATGGGCGCGGTATGGGGTCGATACCGCGAGAAATATCTTCGTACAGGTCACTTTCGCCCCGGACTGAACACTCTTATAATCCCCGCCGTATTACTCTGAGTAGGTCGAAACCAGTCGCCAGTCGGGGGACTGTCAATCAAAGAGAATAAACCAGAGGCGTCGCTATACAACTGTACTTGCGGTAAAGAAAGCAAACTTAATTTGGGATGGGTCAGATGGATTCTTCGTCACGAATGAAACGGGTCGACATGCACATCGAAGGGCGAATCGGTACACAGAGAACCGCTGAAGCGGTGGTGACGCTCGAATGAGCGGCGCGCACGAGACGGACGCCGACGAGGTCACCCTCCCGGTCAAGCGCACCGAGGGGGCGACCCTCGAAGACCGGATGACGGGCAACGCGTACCACAACATCCTCCCGGCGCGGTATCTTCGGAAGGACGCGGACGGGAACCTAGTCGAGACGCAGGAGAGCCTGTTCCCGCGCGTCGCCGAGAACATCGCGCTCGCGGAAGCCGTCTACGAAGCCGAAAAGCGGGGCGTCGAGATCACGGTGACGCCCGACCAGTTGAAACCCGACCACCCTCGACGGGACGAACTCGCCGCCGAAGTGTTCGGAAAGGGAACTGCGGCGGACGACGAGGCGGAGACGACGCTCACGGTCTACAACGTCAACAAGTTCGCCTACGACACCGTCGTCCCCGAGCTCCCCGAGGACATCCGCGAACACGTCGCATCGGTTCGGGACGAGTTCGGCGACCTGATGGGGCAGTTGTCGTTCGTCCCGAACTCGCCGACGCTGATGAACGCGGGCGACGAACTCCAACAGCTCTCCGCGTGTTTCGTCGATTCGCCCGACGACGACATCACGGATATCCACCAGACCGCGAAGGAGGCCGCCGAAGTGTTCCAATCCGGCGGCGGCATGGGCTACGCTTTCTGGCGACTCCGACCGTACGGCGACGCCGTGGGTTCGACGGGCGGCATCGCGTCCGGCCCCATCACGTTCATGCGAACATACGACCAGATGTGCGAGACCATCGCGCAGGGCGGTGCGCGGCGCGGCGCACAGATGGGCGTCATGCGCGTCTCGCACCCGGATATCATCCAGTTTATCCACGCGAAGAACAAGGACGTGAGTCTCGCAAACACGCTCCGGCTGAACGACCCCGACGACTACACGCACACATCGTTCAAGGAGGCGCTCGAAGAGGCCCGCGAACTCATCGACGAGGAAGGTCGCGTTCCGAAACACCTCCGGAACGCCGCCGAGGGGCACCTCTCGAACTTCAACATCTCCGTGGGCGTCACGGACGGCTTCATGGAGGCGCTGTACGAGGACGAGGAGTTCGTCTTCACCAACCCACGCACCGAAGAACCGCACGTCGCCACCGAGCACACGAAGGAACTCTACGACATGTTCGGCCTCGGCGAGTACGTCGAGGCTGGCGAAGTGCTCTCGATTCCGGCGAAGGTCATCTGGAACCGCATCGTGGAAGGCGCGTGGGAGAACGGCGAACCCGGCGTCATCTACCTCGAGCGGGTGAATAAGGAACACTCCTTCGACGTGGAGAAACACCCCGACCACCGGATTCTGGCGACGAATCCGTGCGGCGAACAGCCACTCGAAGAGTACGAAGCCTGCAATCTCGGCCACATCAACCTCTCGACGGTCGCCGACTTGGACGCCCCCGACTGGCGCGTCTGGTACGAGGAGAACGGCGACAGTTACGGGTCGCTCTCCGAAGCCGTCGATGCGTTCCTCCGGGACGCCATCGACTGGGACGAGTTCGACCACCGCATTGAGTGGGGGACGCGGTTCCTGGAGAACGTCGTCACGATGTCCGACTTCCCGGTCGAGAAGATCGAGCAGAAGGTTCGGGACATGCGGAAGATCGGACTCGGCATCATGGGACTGGCCCAGTTGTACATCCAACTCGGCGTCCGCTACGGCAGCGATGAGGGCAACGAGATCGCCCAGCAGTTGATGACTCACATCAACCACGAGTCGAAGTGGGCGTCCCACGAACTCGCCGAAGCGCGAGGGTCGTTCAACGACTGGTCGGACTCGAAGTACGCGAACCCCACCGACTACCCCGAGTGGTTCGAACACCAGACCGGACTTGACCCCGAGAAGTGGGAGGAAGGCTTCTCCATCCGCAACCATAACACGACGACCATCGCGCCGACGGGAACCACTTCGATGGTCGGCAACACCACGGGCGGTTGCGAACCCATCTACAACGTCGCCTACTACAAGAACGTCTCCGACGACGTGCAGGGCGACGAGATGCTTGTGGAGTTCGACGACTACTTCCTCCGCACGCTAGAGGCGAACGACATCGACGTGGAAGCGGTCAAGGAAGAAGCTCAAGAACAGATGGCGAAAAACGAGTTCTCCGGCGTCGAAGGGCTGGAGAGCGTCCCGGACGCCATCGGCGAACTGTTCGTCGTGACGGGCGACCTGACCGGTAAGCAACACGCCGCGGTGCAGTGCGCCTGCCAGCAGGGCGTCGATTCGGCCATCTCGAAGACCTGCAACTTCCCGAACTCCGCGAACAAGGAGGATATGGACGAAGTGTACCGCTACATCTACGACCACGGCGGGAAGGGCGTCACGGTCTACCGCGACGGCACGCGCTCGAAGCAGGTGCTCACCACGCGCGCCGACAACGCCGAGTTCGCGGACGAAGAGGAGGCCGCGGCGACCATCGTGGAGCAGATCGAGGACGTGTTCGGCGGTATCGAGGGCTTCATCGCCAACGAGGAGGTGCAAGCGGCTCTCGACGACGAACTGGAAAATCTCCTCGGCGACGGCGTCACGGGCGGCGCGTACGCCCAGGAGCGCCCGCGCCCCGATGTGCTCCACGGAGTCACGCAGCGCATCGACACCGGCTACGGCAAGATGTACGTCAACATCAACGAGGACGAGAACGGCGAGCCGTTCGAACTGTTCGCCACCATCGGCAACTCCGGCGGGTTCACCAACTCCTTCACCGAGGCGCTGGCGAAGGTCATCAGCTACGCGCTCCGGTCGGGCGTCGACCCGAAAGAGATCGCCGCCGACCTACAGGGAATCCGCAGCCCGAAAGTCGCGTGGGACAAGGGCGAGCAGATAAATTCCATCCCGGACGCAATCGGCGTGGCGATGCGGCGCTACCTCGACGGGGAAATCGAGAAGGCCGCCTACCCGCAGCAGGTGACACTCGAAGAGACGACGGACGACACAGAGACGGACGGCGGGGCGATCGAGACGAAAGACGCCTCCCAATCGCTCATCGACGCCGGCGAGAGTCCCGAGTGTCCCACCTGTGGGTCGCTCTCGCTGTACTTCTCGGAGGGCTGCAAGACCTGCGAGTCCTGCGGCTGGAGCGAGTGCTCGTAACGCTATCATAGCGTCCCATTTTTTCGGGTGTGACGGCCAGAAGTGACAAGTATAGTCACATCTTCTGACTGAGAGATTAGCTAAATCGGAGGACAAGGGAGGGATGGAATCACGGAGTAATACGTCACGAGGGGTCGTACTCATTCTCGCGGGCTTACTACTCGTCGGACTGACCTTCGGCGCTGGTTGGGCGCTCGCACCGAACACGGACAAGATACCGACGCGCACGGACAACAACACCACGATGCTGGTCGGCGTGCAGGGGCCGGGGTGGGGTGGGAACGTGACCGCGCTCGACAGCGACGGAAGCCTACTGTGGACGGTCGGGAGCGCCATCAGCTATCAGGGCGTGTCGAAACTCGAAAACGGAACCGTGTTGGCGACCTTTGCCGACGGCCTGTACAGGCGATGCGGCAAGTTCGATTCGCCCTGTAAGCGAACGGGAGTCAGATTTATCGATGCGAAGGGGGAACCGAAAATAGTCGGGCAGTGGAGCTATCCGGTTCGAACCCGAGAGGACAGCGAGGTTCACGACGCGGAGATGCTCTCTTCCGGCGAGTTGCTGGTCGCAGACATGGAGTACGAGAGCATCTACACACTTAATCTGACCTCCGAGGAACAGACATGGGTCTGGAACGCGAGCGAGTTCTACGACGCGCCGCCCGACCCCACGAAGACCGACTGGCTCCACATCAACGACGTGGATAGAATCGGCGAGGGACGCTACCTCGTCAGCGTCAGAAACGCAAACCAGCTCGTCGTCGTCGAGCGCGGAAAGGGCGTCGTAGAGGTGATAAACGAGAACCGCGACCCTTCGCTTCTCAACAAGCAACACAATCCCCATTGGCTCGGCGACGGAGCGGTACTCGTCGCCGACTCCGAGAACCATCGGGTCGTCGAACTCCACCGAAACGAATCGACGGGCCGATGGGAGGAGGCGTGGACTGTGTACGAGGTGGACGGAATCGCACTCGATTGGCCACGGGACGCCGACCGCCTGCCCAACGGCAACACGCTCATCACCGACAGCCGAAATAACCGCGTGGTCGAGATAACGAGAAATGGAAGCCTGGTGAGTAGCTATCGAGTTCCGAATCTGCCGTACGAGGCCGACCGCGTTCCGTACGGCGAATCATTCGGAAAACCCTACGATTCCACTAGCGAGTACGACGTGCTCGGAGACCGGAAGGTGGATATCCCCGTCCTGTCCACGCTCCTCACCGGGGCTCGCCACGTTGTCTCGCTCCCGTTCTGGATCTCGGAACTCCACATCTTTGCCGTCATCCTCGCGGTCGTCCTCTGGATCGCAGGAGGACTCCTGCTGATAAGAGACCGGTGGATGTCGCCCTGATCGGGGGTGGAAACAGTCAAGCGACTCGCACACGGTAGCGTACGCATGACCGAGGAACCGAGAGGGCGACCCTGTCCGCTCTGCGAGGAGTCGATGTACCGCCGTCACTGCAAGTACATCTGTCCCCGCCACGGCGTCGTCTACGACTGCTCGGACAACTTCTGGTGACTACGCGCGTCGTAGCGCCTCTCGGGCCGGTTTCACGACAAGCAGCAGCGCCGCGACTCCTGCGGCGACGACGAGCCACCAGTTCTTGCTCAGTCGGCCGACCGAGAGCACATCGAGCGACCCGCCTGCCAGCACCGCCGCGGCCATCCACGGTATCTCGCCGATCGCGGTGCCGAGCACGAACGCGCGCCACGGGACGCCGGAGAGTCCCGCCGCCGCCGAGACGGGGTCCGATGGGGCCGGTGCGAGGCGCGAGGCGACCATCCCGCGCAGGTCGCCGGTCGCGTCGAAGAACCGCTCGCCGGAAGCGCCGAGACGACCGAACAGCCCAGTGACGATTCGAAAGTATCGAGCCGCGGCGAACGGAAGACAGGCGCTCGCGACCGTTCCGGCGAGCGCAACCGGAAATCCGACGACCGGACCGTAGACGTAGCCGACGGCGACCGCGACCGCCGAGGTCGGCCACGCGAACAGCGGGCGGACGAGATAGACGAAGCAAAAGAACCCGGCGGCGAGGAGCGGGTTCGCGGTCACGCGCTCGACCTGCCGGAAGACGAATCCCGGAGAGAGCACGAGACTGGCGACGACGACCAGCGCGACCACCGCGAGGCCGACGACTTGCCGTCGAATCTGCGCACGCGCCATTCCTCCGAGGGTAGCCGGCGGGAGGGTTAAGTTCTTTCCACCCAAGCGCGCAACGTTTAATCCGCTCCGGGTGGGAGTCGAACCCGATGGACGCGGACGACGACCTCGTGGCTCTCGGGGTCGAACTGCTGAGTAAGCTCGAACGGTCAGAGCTGTCGGTCGCGGAGGCGGTAGACCGTATCGAGACCATCACGACCGACCCGACGACGACACGAACTATCTTGGACGAGGCCGAAAAGCGGGGCGTCATCGAGCGTGAAAACGGTATCGTCCGACCGACCGGAGGCGGATTCGTCCGATTCGAGAGCGAAGTAGTGACGAAAGAGGGCGACTTCACCTGCCGACGCTGCGGGACGGGAATATCGACGGGTTACTTCATGAAACTCGACGCGGGCGAACACGGTCCGTTCGGCTCGTCCTGTATCCGGAAGGTCACCGGGCGCGAGTGAGTTCCTCGACGAGTCGTTCGATGGTGCGCTGTTGTCGTTCGAGCCGTTCGTTCTGTCGCTCGACGGCTTCGGTGAGCGCCGCGAGTTGCACCTCCGTGGAGTCGTCCAAAGTCTCGCTGGCGAATTCGAATCCGGAGTCGGCGAATCCGGTCGTCTCCTCGACGTCTGAAGCGTCGTCCGAAACCTCGGAATCCGGCGCGCCGTCCGCGCCGCCGGTCTCCGGTTTCGACTTGGCGACGCGTTCGACGAGGACGAACACTTCGCCGGGCAATTCCTCAATTATCAGTCCTTCCTCGTCCAATTCGGGCGGGTTCGCATCGAGCGGGTCGACGCCGCTTCCGAACACCTCGTCGTCCTCGGCGAACGAGACGTTTCGGTCGGGGTCGGATTCCGGCTCTTCGTCGGGGGCGACGGCTTGCTCGAACTCCGCGTACGAGCCGACGTCGTGATAGGAGAGAAGCGCCTGCTCGATGCGTACGCGGACTTCGCGCGTCCGGTCGCTCGGCGTTTTGATTCGTTGCGGACGCCCGTCGATTTCGATGATGATCTGCGAAGAGACGTTGCCTTCCTCCACGTCGAGGCGCGTAACGTTCGCGTAGTGGAACTGCTCGAAGTCCTCGTCCTAGATCGCTTCGCCGACGTGTTTCACGACGCGCGCACTGGTGAGCACGAGCGTGAGTTCGCTGAACGGGTACGTCTGAAGAACCTGCTCGTTCGCATCGGTGATCCCGCCGAGTTCAACACGCCGGCGATGACCGGATGGAGGGCGTCGTGGAGGCGTTTGGTCGGTACTTTGAACTGGTCGGTGCCGTCGATGCCGTAGTCGAGTGCGACAGTGGATTTCCGCCGCCCTTCGGATATGTCGATATGTTCCGCGTCGTGCGGATACTCTTTGACGGACTCGTCGCTCAGCAGACCGTCGGCTCGATAAATCAGCGTCCGCGTCGGCGTCACGTAGAGGACGTCCTCACCGCCGAGTGACACTTCTGTGGCAACGTTTTCGTTTCCGAGACTGGACTGTACGATTTCCGGAACGCTCATGCAGGGAACGATCATCCACTTATCTTAAAACCGCCAGATGGACACGACACAATCATGATCAGTAAGATATCTGATAAGAGTCGGTGGACGCCTCGACGACCGGCGGACGGTACGCCGATAGCCGCACGATGCCGAACGGTACCGACGCACGCCACCGGCACCCTCCATCGGTGGAGATGGGAACTTTAAAGAGTGGCAGTTGCCTACCGGTAATCGAGCCCGGGTGGCTTAGCTGGACATAGCGCCGCACTCATAGGGTTCTGAGATTTGGCGCTCAGGCCTTGGAAACCTCCCATGCCCGTGAGGCCCGCCACGCCTCGAACCTGGGTCATGCGGAGATCGAGGGTTCGGAGCCCTCCCCGGGCATTCTAACGAAAACGAAGATTCTCGGTAGTGACGATGTCGAGATGGATTTCGGCTCACGTCGCTCGCCGAGGCGACGAAGAGTCCTCTCCCGCGGGGTTGGTCACCAGGCAAGAATTTCCATCCGGCTGCCTCGAGATACAATACACCATTCGATTGAAATTATCCGTTCGGAAATTCCGATCTGATACGCAATACGATACGTCGTCAGAATCAGATCGTCGAAATCAACTCAAAATGCGTTTTTAAAACGTCTAAAGAATTCTCAGACGTTTGTGAAACGTCGGCAAAGAAGCACTATCCGAAAAATAGCGCGAATTTCCCGTACGCTCACTCCGTTATATGACCCCACCAGTCGTAGGGATAGATACATTCGAGAAAACTAATGTCAAATCATTCGATCATACAGAACGACCGCGCATCGAATTGCGAACTCCCAGTCCCTCGTAGCGCCGCCCAGACCGTAGCACGAAAGCTCTTTGCACCGGTTCAGTGTCTGAGTTTCTAGACCGCTGTCGCGCTTCCATTCGGCTATCTCCTGCTTCTCTATCGCGGGAACCTGTCGCCAACCGCCGAGCTGTTCGCCGTGCTTCTCGCGCTCAATCTCGTCGCCGTGGTCATCGGTCACGGCTACAACCGCGACTGAGCGGTTCCCCTTTCTTGAATCTCTTCGAAGAATGCTTTCAAATTTTGAAAATAATCCGTCCAGTTAAGACACTCGTTTTTAGGCTGACCAAAAACATAATTTCTTTGATAAGTATTATCCGGATGGAGTCCCAACAGTGGCTATGGACGTACTGGGTAAACTCGTCCTAGTGTTCTTCGCGGGCCTCATAACAGCACTAGCGACCGGCATCGGCGCGCTTCCGTTTTTCCTCGTGGAAGATGTGAGCGACCGCTGGAACGTCGCGCTCTGGGGACTCGCCTCGGGGATAATGGTCTCCGCGTCCGTCTTCGGGCTGATATTCGAAGGTCTGTCGAGCGCGAACGGCGGCAGTCTCACCGGGGTCGTCGTCGGTCTCGCGGTCGGCGTCGCCCTCGTCGTCGTGAGCCACCGCATCATCTCCGGCGCGGAGGTGAATCCGAAGCAGTACGAGGAGGCGAACTTCAAGAAACTCGTGCTTATCCTCGGCATCCTCACAGTACACAGTTTCCCCGAAGGCGTCGCTATCGGCGTCTCATTCGCCGATCTTGGATTCGAAGGCGCTCCCGAAATCGCGGGTTTCGCGGTACCGCTACTGGCGATCTTCATGACCGTCGCCATCTCCATCCACAACGTCCCGGAAGGCGTTGCCATCTCCATCCCACTCCACGCGATGGGTGTGAGCAAGTGGCGAATGGTCTGGTGGTCCGTCTTCTCCAGCCTCCCACAACCCGTCGGGGCCGTCATCGCGTACTACTTCGTCCGCACTGCGCGGGAGTTCCTGCCGATGGGGTTTGGCTTCGCCGCGGGGGCGATGATATACCTCGTCGCATCCGAGTTCATCCCGGAAGCACTCGAAGTAGGTGAAGGGTTACCGGGTGGCGGGCACCGCGAACTCCTTTCGGGACTCACCGCAGGCGTCCTCTTGATGGTCCCGCTCGCATTCATCTAAGTAGTATTCTATTCTCTTCACCATACAATTTATCCGTCGTCTATCGAATCCGTCTCAGCGATATCGACGCAAAAACGATTTTGAATCGTATCGGACGTTCTCCACACGCGAGAGCGAGAGAGACGCCCTCGGTAAACGGTGTGAACTCGCCCCAACGCTCGTTCCGTTATAAGGACGCTCCCGTCCATCGTTCATCCGGGTTCGGTGTGTCAACCATGACGGGAACAACTCGGTTCGAGAACGGCGGCGATTCCATCGTCAATCGAGTCGCCGACGGTCGCCGGAAGCTTACAACACTGCGCGCGAGGTACGACGAGCATTCGCTGACGACGCCGATCCAGTTCGTCGGCTTCTGGGCTGCGGTCGCACTGCCGTTCCTTTACGTCCCGCTCTTTCTGAATGGTCTCGCTGGCGCTGAACTGACGGTCTTTTCCGCCCTGCTGGCATGCAACGTCTTGGCGTTGTTCGCAGGCCACTCCTACGGCCAAGAGTGACCCGCCTTCGGTCGATTTAACCGTTCTCTCTCGAAACCGTCGAGACATGGGACTCGAAACCGTGTCGCTGGGAAGCACCGGCACCAAGGTGAGCGAAATCGCGTTCGGAACGTGGCGATTCGGTCGCGAGAACGACGACGGCGAGGTCGAAATCGACGAAGAACGCGCCCACGAACTGCTCGACGCCTACGCCGACGCCGGCGGGAACTTCGTCGACACCGCCGACATGTACGGCGACGGTGAGAGCGAGCGATACATCGGCAACTGGCTCGCAGACCGCGACCGCGAGGATTTCGTTATCGCCTCGAAGATATACTGGCCGACCCGGAAAGACGACCCGAACGGCCGCGGCCTCTCGCGCAAGCACCTGCGCCGGCAGACCGACCGCATCCTCGACCGCCTCGGGACGGAGTACATCGACCTGCTCTACATCCACCGCTGGGACGCCGATACGCCCGCCGAGGAGTTCATGCGGACGCTCGACGAGTTCGTCCGCGACGGCAAGGTGAACTATCTCGGCACCTCGACGCTCGAACCGAACGCGTGGAAGGTTGCGAAGGCGAACGAGATGGAGTACGAACCGTTCCGGCTCGCACAACCGCGCTACAACCTCGTCAACCGCGAGATAGAACCGAACTACCTGCCGATGTGCGAGGACTACGACATCGGCATCATCCCGTGGTCGCCGCTGGCCGGCGGCTTCCTGACGGGGAAGTACTCGCGGGACGAGGAGCCGCCGGAAGGAAGCCGCGGCGCGACCGACCAGCAGTTCCGCGACTCCTATCTCACCGAGAAGAACTTCGACGCGCTGGAGGTCGTCGAAGCGGTCGCCGAGGAGGTCGGGACGACCCCCGCCACGGTCAGCCTCGCGTGGTTGCTCGAACACGACGCCGTCACCGCACCAATCGTCGGCGCGCGGACGGTTGAACAGTTGGAGGAGAACCTCTCCGCGACCGACGCGTCGCTCACGGACGAGCAGTTCGAGCGGCTGGCGAACGCGAAATCGGCCTGAGCGGCGAGCCAAGCGTTTTTGACGGATTACGAACAACCTCACGCCATGGACGAGATTTCGCTATCGGTTCCGGACGCCATCGTCGACTCGCTCCCCGAAGACGGCGACGCTGCGGCCCGCGACATGCAGGAGGCCGTCGCGGGGTGGGAAGCCCGTCTCAACCGACTCGCCGAGGAGACCGACTCCGACGAGGACGTCGCGAGCGTGGCCGTGGACGTGGTCGAACGTTTCGAGACGCGGTGGGAGCAGTACGACGACTTCGTCGCCGAACTCCGCGCGTGGGGCCAGTCACCCATCTACGCGATGGCGTGGCGAGATCTGCAAGCCGCCCTCATCCGACAACTGTACGACCACGACGACCTCTCGACGCACATCGACCGAGAGCGGAACGCCCGCATCGTTAGCGACGGCATCCGCCCCGGACGATGACGGACGACGATTCGCCGCTGGCTCGCGTCCGCAGAGCGAAGAGCCGACGGTCCATCCCGCGCCGCGTTGACGGGGGTGCGGTTGCGGTCGGGATGCTCGTCGCTCTCGGCGCGCACCTCGTCCCGGCCGCGTTCCTGCTCCTAGGAACGTCGAACGTCCTCCTCCGGGTCACGACCCTCGCCAGCACGGTCGCCATCCCGGTCGGGAGCTACGTCGCCGGAAACTACGCGGGCGGTGACCAGATACGTCGCGGGGTGCACGGTGCGCTCACGACGATTGCGTCGCTCGGCGTTCTGTGCGGTGCCGCCGTCCGGCTCTCGGGTTCCGACGGGGCGCTCGCCGCGTTCGGGCGGGTACTCGGCGTCGGAACGGAAACGCCCGTGCTCGCGGGAGGGGTCGCCCTGCTCTTCCTCGCCGGAGTCGCCGCCGGAGCGGTCGGTTCCGACTGAAGCCGCGAACGCGTCGAACCGGCGAACCGAGAGGCTTCGGCTCGATTCGAACTGAGCGTTTATTACTCGGGGCGTTCCAACATCGGGCATGGAACTCATCCTCCGGTTTTTCGCCAACTTCCGCGAGGCGGTCGGCCAGAAGACGCTCGAACGGGAGTATCCGGACGACGCGACGGTCGGGGAGGTGCTCGAATCGCTGACCGAGGAGTACGGGCTCGACCTGTTCGAGGACGGCGAGATGCGACCCCAACTCTCCATCATGCGAAACGGGAAAGACGTCGTCCACATTGACGGTCGGGAAACATCGCTTTCGGACGGCGATAGACTGAGCATTTTCCCGCCCGTCGCAGGAGGATAGATGCGACGCGAGAAATCCTTCCGGGGTATCAACGAGAATCTCGCTCGCACGTACCTCGAAAATCTCGGCGGCGAAACGCGAGAGGACGGCGACGTTACAGGCGACGGCTGGCGGGCGTCGCTCTCGTCGGAGACGGTGAGCATCGGCCCGACCGTCGAGTTGACGGAGGTGACGGTCGTGTTCGAAGGCGACGAGGAAACGCTGGACTCGCTGGTCGAACGCTTCTCGCAGAAGGCGATGCGTGCGGGTGGATAGCTGGCGATTAGAACCGAGAAAGAGAAATGACGACCGACGAACCGACCCATCCAATCGACGGCCAAATCGTGCTCTTGGCGGGCACGAAAGCCAGCGTCCCGCTGGAACGGCTCTCCGAACTCGTCGAAGCGACACAGGCCGACCTAGGGCCGCGACTGGACGAGTACCGGCGGGAGTACGAGTGCATCCACGAGACGCCGGAGCGGAGTGTCTTCCTCGTGGACGAGGAGCACTGGCGGGCGGTCGGCGAGCGACTCGGGTTCGGACGGCGCGAGTGGGACGGGGTTCGTCGGGCGCACGAGGAACAGTTACGCCGAATCGGGCGGCGCGAAAATCGGGCGGAAGAGTTCGAGACCGCGCTGGAGGTTCGGACTGCCGTGCTGATCGCTCGGCGTGGGTGACGTTTTCGGGGAGAACGAGTTACTTCCGGGGTAACGCTTCGGAAAGCCCTCTGGCACATTCACTGCGGCCGTGAGTTACCGCAGTAGCGTTGTCCTCGAAAGCCCCCGATTGCTCGACGTGTGCGTCTCCGCGCGCCGCAGTGTGCATGACCGACCAGCCGCCGAGCGTACACATCGGTCAATCACGGAAGCGCGCCAGCCCATTCGAGTACTTCCTGGTGGATTGAAATGGCGAAGTCGCTACGCGAAGCACGACCCTGCAAGCACCACAAGGAGCAAGTGAAATGAGCGACTGAGGCGCACAGCGCGGGGCGCGCGAGCGTAGCGGCTGAGGGCTTTCGAGGATACCATCATAGCGTCGGTAGCGCCACCTCAGTGGAATCGGCCGAGAACGTTCAAGAAGAATGTGACACGGGAACTCGGTTCGCTGAAAGAATCCGCGAATCCTCTATTCCAATACTTCGAACGCCGATTCCAAATCGGCGATGAGGTCTTTCGGATGCTCCACGCCGACCGAAACACGAAGCAGCGAATCGGTGATTCCGAGTTCTTCGCGCTCTTCGGGCGTCAGGGGCGAGTGGGTCATGCTCGCGGGGTGCTCGACGAGCGATTCGACTCCGCCGAGGCTGACCGCCAGCGCGAACTCGTCCAGTTCGGCGACGAACCGCTCCACGTCTTCGAGGTCGCCGTCGAGTTCGAACGAGAGGACGCCACCGCCGCCGTCCATCTGTCGCTCGGCGAGGTCGTATTGCGGGTGCGACCGGAGGCCGGGGTAGTACACCGTCGAGACCCCGTCGTGTTCGTCCAGATACGCCGCGATCTCGGCGGCGTTCGTCTCGTGCTGGCGCATCCGCAGGGGGAGCGTCTTCAGCCCGCGAAGGGTGAGGAAGGCGTCGAACGGCGCGAGTATATTGCCCATACCGACCCGCTGGAGGAAGCCGATCTCGTCGGCCAGTTCGTCGTCGCTGGTGACGGCGACGCCGCCGATGGAGTCGCTATGGCCGTTCAGGTACTTCGTCGTGCTGTGGACGACCACGTCCGCGCCGAGTTTGAGCGGGCGCTGGAAGTACGGTGACAGGAAAGTGTTGTCCACGCCGAGGGTCGCGCCGACCGACTCGGCGACCGAGGCGATGGCTTCGATGTCACAGAGCCGGAGGAGGGGGTTCGTCGGCGTCTCCATCCAGATGAGGGCGGTGTCATCGCGCACCGCGTCCGAGACGGCGTCGGTGTCGCGGGCGTCCACGAAATCGACCGCCACGTCGAGGCGGTCGCGGAACAGTTCCTTGAGCATCGTCTTCGTCCCGCCGTAGAGGTCGTCGAACGCGACGATATGGTCGCCGGGCGAGACGGACGCCGTGACGGTGGCGACGATGGCCGAGGTGCCGGAGGCAAACGCCATCCCGTGGTCGCCGCCTTCGAGGGCCGCCAGTCGCTTCTCCAAGGCGTGACGGGTCGGGTTCGAGAGGCGCGAGTAGAGATACTGGTTCTCGTCCGGATTTAAATCTTCGAGGGCGACGTCGGGGTCGATGCCGCCGACCTCGTACGTCGACGCGAGGTGGATCGGCATCGTCACGTCGCCCGCTCGTTCGTCGTGCGACGGTTGTTCCGCGTGGGTTACCGCCATCGTTTCGAACTTCGGGGAGTCCTTCTGAGCGCCGTAGCCGTTGGAACGGTCGGTCATGCCACCGTCCCGTTCGGTAGCCGTACTTAGAAACTTTCGATGTGGCAGATGTTGCCATGCGCTCGGAGAATGACGCTCGCCAGTAAATTAGTGCAGAACATCCGGATGGGATTTTACTGACGTTTTCTTACTAAGCTCAGAGGGAAACGAGGCGTATCAAGGGCGATTTCGCTCGCGCGCGGCGAACGCACCCCGCGGACACCGACGTTAATCCTCGCCGACTCCTGAGCGAACCGATGCATGCCGAGGCTATCGCTCCAAGGAACTGACCGCCAAAAATTCGAACCTGAAATCGGCTTCTCGACTCAGTCGTCGCCGGAGGCCGCCGCGCCGCCGCGACTGACGCCCGTTCCCGGCCCGAGGTCGATGCCGAGGTCGTCCAACTTCTCGTCCGGCACGACGCCGTCTTCCCAGTCGCGCACGTCGTAGTACTCCGCTTTCAGCTCGTCGAGTTCGGCGAGCGAGCCTTCCGAACCGCCTTCGCCGGGGATGGCGTCGGGGTGTCCCTCGACGAACCGAGCGGGCAAGTCGTCGTCGTCGCCGTCGAAACCGGCGAGGTTGTTGTAGTAACGTTCCAGGTTGTAGATGCGCTCGCCCGTCTCCATCAATTCGTCCTCGGTCACGTCGAGGCCCGTGATGCCGTTGTACTGCAGGACGTACTCCTCGACGCCCTCCGCGAAGGCGTTGAACTTGCAGATGTCGAACGAGTCGCTGATGGCGTGCATGTCCTGGAAGGTGGCGCAGAGTTCGCCCTTCCCTTCCCACTCGGTCGGCTCGACCTTCTCCGGAATGCCGAGAATCTCGGCGGCGGGCGTGTAGCCACGCAGATGGCACGCGCCGCGGTTGCTGGTCGCGTAGCCGATGGCCATCCCCTTCATGCTTCGCGGGTCGTAGGCGGCCATCGTCTGGCCTTTCACGTCGAGCGCCATCTCGGGGTCGCCGAGTTCGGTGGCGGCGCGAGCTGCCCCCTCGGCCAGCAGATCCGCGAGTTCGTCCTCGCGGTGGGCCACGCGGTCGATCATCTCGACCATCGTGTCCACGTCGCCCCACGCCAACCCTTCGTCCAGCCGACCTTCCTCGGTGGCCTCCATCGCCATCGCCATCGTGTTCCCCATCTCGATGGTGTCCACCGCCATATCGTTGCAGCGATCCATCATCAGGGCAGTCTTGTCGCGGTCGTCGTTCATCGAGTTCGGGCCGAGTGCCCACGCCGACTCGTACTCGTAGGACTCCATCCGGACGTTCATATCCTCGCCCTTGTGGTTGACCTGCACCTCGACTTCCTTCTTGCAGGCGACCGGACAGGAGTGGCAGGTCGGCTCGTCGACGAGGATGTTCTCGCGGACGTTCTCGCCGGAGACGTTCTCGGCGTCGATGCTCCGTTCGTCGGAGTCGGAGTCCGCCTCGCTGCTCGTGCTGGTGAATTTCGCGTTCCGGGTCGGCAGGCCGTCCATCTCCTCCGTGACGTTCATCAGAACGTTCGTCCCGAACATCGAGAGACCGCCCTCGTTCGGTGCGGTCACGTCGGACTCCTGGATGGCCTGCATCGCCTGTTGGTGACCCTTCTGGAACGTCTCCGGGTCGGCGGGTTTCGGCATCTTCGTCGTGGATTTGACGACCACGGCCTTGAGACCCTTCGACCCCATCACCGCGCCAGTGCCGCCGCGACCGCTGGCCCGGTCGTCCTCGTTGATGATGCAGGCGAACCGAACCGTATTCTCGCCCGCCGGCCCGATAGCCATCATCGAGAGGTTCTTGCCGTACGCGCCTTCGACCTCCTCTTCCAAGGTATCGCGCGTCTCGTGAACGCCCTTGCCCCAGAGGTGCGAGGCGTCGCGGAGTTCGACTTCCTCGTCCTCGACGACGGCGTACACCGGGTTGTCGGACGCGCCTTCGAACAGCAGGCCGTCGAATCCGGCCCACTTCAAGCGCGCACCGCTCCAACCGCCGTGGTGACTGTCGGTTACGGTGTTCGTCAACGGCGACTTGGTGCAGACCGCGATTCGACCGCTCATCACGGTCTGCGTACCAGTCAGCGGCCCGTTCATGAACGCCAACAGGTTGTTCGGGCCGAGCGGGTCGACGTCCGGTCCTTGGTCGAACACGTACTTTACCCCCAGCCCGCGCGCGCCGATGTACTTTCTCGCGTCGTCGTCGTCGACGCCCTCGTAGTTCACCGCTCCGTCGGAGAGGTCGACGCGGGCCACGTGGTCGTGAAAACCGCCTAAGTCGGTCATAGTAAGTTCCAACGTTTATATTGGATCGCTATCGTGTTAGTCGTTGCCAACCACTCGTAACCGATTTCGGTTACGAGGAAAAGAGGAGGCGCTATTACCGCGTCACCGGGTCGCTCCGAACGAGTACAGGTAAGCGCCGTTAGCGACGTAAACGGTGTTGCTCTCGACCGCGGAGCATCGACAACTCGACCGAACGTCTCGTACCGGGTCCGCACGTCGCCGGTCTCCTCGTCGAGGACGTACACCCGCCGGTCGTCGCTGCCGACGTAGACGCGACCGTCTTCCACGGCGGGGAGGAGTCAGCGCGTGCGAATCGTCCAGGAAATACGGCGTGCCGCGGTGTGTGTCGAACAGCCATTGCTCGGAGCCGTCTGCCGGGTTCAGCGCGACCACGTCCGCGTTGTAGTCGAAGTTTTCGCCGACGAAGACGAGACCGTCGGCCGTTCCGACGGTTCGCGTATCGCCGTCGTACGTCCATCGCTGCGACCCGTCGTCAGCATCGAAGGCGAGTAGTCCGTCCTCGGTTGCAACGAGAACCGTGCCGTCGGCGAGCGCGACCGGCGCTGTGACGTTCGGCGTCGACGCGTCGTCGGGGGTCGCGTCGGTCGTGCTCGACCACCGCTCCTCGCCGGTCGTCGCGTCGAGGGCGTACACGTGCGGTGTCCCGTAACGGAGGTTCTCGTCGATGAAGTAGACAACTCCGTCGCGGATAAGGGGTTTTCCGACGCCGTGGTCGGTGCGGTAACGCCACAGTTCCTCGCCGCTGTTGGTGTCGATGGCCTGGAAGTACTAGCTCTCGGAAGCGTACCTGCCGACGGCACAGTAGACGGTGTTGTCGTGGACGACCGGGTCGTAGACGGGGTCGTAGCTTCGGTCTCCGTCCCCGCCGAGGGGAGTGCGCCACAGTTCTTTTCCGGACGCGCGGTTGATGGCGCGGAGGTCGTCGTCGCCGTCGATGACGTAGACGTTGGCGTCGTCGATGGCGGGGACGTTTCGAGACCACTGGCGGACGCGAACGAGCGCCGCCAGTTCGTCGCTTTCGTCGGGCCGGAAAGCGAGTAGAGGTAGCTGGCGTTGTCGGTGACGTACGCCCGGTCGCCCGTCACCGCGCAATGGCTCGGTGCTCGCGGTCTTCCGCACAGTAGTACGTTCCAGAGTTCGGTTCCGCCGTCCGCGATGACTGGAGACGTGAGCGAGGGGCCGGGATATCCGTCGATGGTACCCTGCCACTGAACGCTCCCGTCGTCGGGAGCGAGTGCCGAAAGATGGCCGACGGAGTCGTAGTCCCAATCGTAGCGACCCGTGACGTAGACGGTCTCGCCGACGATGGTCGGAGACGCCGCCCGAACGTACGGCGCGTCACACTTGCTTTCCGGCGCATCATACGGCGTCTGGAACGTCCATGCTTCGCTTCCGTCGCCCGCGTCGAGTGCGTGCACTCGCGTTCCGCTGGCGACGAAGACCAACCCATCCACGATCGTCGGTGCGGCGTCGAACGGTCGCGAGTCGAAGAGCGCGTCGGAGACCCACTTCGTCTCGCGAGTGTCGACGTCGTAGGCGAGGACCGACTGGCTCGGCTCGTCGGTGATAAGGTAGGCGACGCCGTCGACGACGACCGGTGCCGAGAGTTCGGGGATGTGTCCTTGGAGGAGTAGTTCGCTCCACTCTATCCACGGCGTCTCGTTCACGCCACCGGTGTCTTCGGCGTGTCCGGTGTTCGCGGCGTCGTGCTGAAACGTCGACCAGTTCGTCGGCGGCGTCTCGGCGGGAGCCGAGCCGTCGAGCGTCGCGTCGCTCGTCGTCTTCGGTACGTCGGCGGACTCGAACGAGTTCGCACCGGCGATGCTCGCGGTACCGACCGCGACGCCGACCGTCTTCAGAAACGTTCGTCGGGTATTCTCGGGCATACTACGGCCAGACGTTGCGAGAGGGCGAAGTTTGCTATCGGGTCGGTAAATTAATTTGCGTCGTTTCGCCTCGTTTTATCTATCAGTTCGGGAACTCACCGACGACGCCCTGCTTGCACGTCGATGAAACGATTAGTTATTCGATAACGGAGAACATTCGGACGACGGCTTTTTCAGGACGCTCGCCAATCGAACGGAACGTGTATCGAGTTCCGTCACGCGCTCGCTGGGTCGTCTTCCTCGTCGTCGCGGCCGTCATCTGCTACTTTTCGGTGTTCACGACGCCCGACGGCGGCATCACACCGACCGGGGCGCTCGGACTCGTCGGTACGGACAAGTGGGTTCACGCGGTCGGCTACGGGGGTCTGGGTGCCGCGCTGGCGGGCAGGCGCACTCACGGTCGCGTGGGGGGCGAGCGCGAGGCGCTCGTGTTCGCGGTCGCGGGCGCGACCGGCTACGGCGTGGTGATGGAGATAGCGCAGTTGACCGTTCCGCTTCGACACGCCTCGGTCGCGGACGCCGTCGCCGACGCAGTGGGGGCGACGGTGGCCGTCGCGGTCTGGTGGACGGTTTCGCGGACGGTCGCCCGGCGAGACGAAGCCGATTTACGCTCGTAGCCGTTCTTCCCGACAATGAGCAAGCCGAGTCCCGAAGGGTACGAACAGGGCAAGGGTATGGACGCCCACAACGCGGTGATGCGCGATATTCGCGCGAAAAAAGAGAAACATTACGACCCTCACGAGCCGACGCGGGTGTGGCTGGACGAGGACAACACGCCGGACGGCGTCTACCAGAGCCTCACCATAATCCTCAACACGGGTGGCTGTCGCTGGGCGCGCGCCGGGGGCTGCACGATGTGCGGCTACGTCGCCGAATCGGTCGAAGGTGGGAGCGTCGCCCACGAGGCGCTGATGGATCAGATCGAGGTCTGTCTCGAACACGAGCGCGAGGAGGCCGACGAGAAGAGCGGTCTCATCAAGATATACACCTCCGGGTCATTTCTGGACGAGCGCGAGGTCGGCGCTGAGACGCGCCGGGCCATCGCGGAGACGTTCGCCGACCGCGACCGAATCGTGGTCGAGAGCCTGCCCGATTTCGTGAAGCGAGAGAAGTTGGAGGACTTCACGGGCGTCGGTCTGGAGACCGACGTGGCCATCGGGCTGGAGACGGCGAACGACCGCGTGCGCCACGACTGCGTGAACAAGTACTTCGACTTCGAGCAGTTCGTCGAGGCGAGTGAACACGCCGAGTCGGTCGGCGCGGGCATCAAGGCATATCTGCTGATGAAACCGCCCTTCCTCTCGGAGCGCGAGGCGGTACGGGATATGAAAGAGTCCGTCCGCAGATGCGCCGAGTACGCCCACACCGTCTCGATGAACCCGACCAACGTCCAGCGGTACACGATGGTCGACGAGTTGTACTTCCGGGACGGCTACCGCCCACCTTGGCTCTGGAGCGTCTGCGAGGTGCTACGGGACACCGCCGCCGCGCCCGCCATCGTCGTCTCCGACCCCGTCGGACACGGGAGCGACCGCGGCCCGCACAACTGCGGCGAGTGCGACGACCTCGTGCAGAAAGCCATCAAGGACTTCGACTTGCGCCAAGTCCCCTCCGTGTTCGACGAAGTAACCTGCGAGTGCGAACACACGTGGGAGGCGGTCGTGGAGCGCGAGAAGAGCTACAACCTCCCGCTGGCCCGATAAACGGGCATCTCCTACTCCGTCTTCGGTCGTCGTCTCGCTCGTCGTCAACGCGAACTCGACCGTTCGGGTCTTGTCGGTGGCGTTCCGACCCAAAGGGTGTGCGAGGCGTCGTCCGATTCGGACGACGCCTCGCCGACCGCGAACGCGCGGAACTGTTACGTCAGGCCACCGGAAATCCGGCAAAGCCATCGGCACGCCGCGTTCGACATCGCCGACGCTCACCTCGCGCGCTTCCGGCGGGGACGGACTGGTCGTCGGGTCGGCGGTCGAATCGGTGGTCGAGTCGTCGACCGAACCGTCGGTTCCCGTCCGGTCGATGTCGGACGAGAGACAACCGGCGACCGAGAGGGTCAGTGTGGCACCGCACGCTCGGAGCGCGTCGCGTCTGGAGGGCATCGAGTCCCTCTCGTTTGACTACCGATAAATGTCTTCTGTCACGTACACCCGTCGAACTGCAGTTCGACGGGCGTAAGCGGTGCCTACCGTCGTAATACTCGCCGAATAACAAAATCCTCGTCCGTCTTCCGTGTCTCAGGGGACGGTACGTCGATGCCCACGACGAACCGTGCGATCGCGTCTCGATCACCGACCCCGACGTGGAGCCGAGCATGTCAGATAACCTATCAGAATGGGAAACCGTCTTCTGCTCGAACGGCTGGGTCGAGATTCGGAACCCGGAGCGCGTAGAGCAGTGGATAGCGACCGACTCTCCGACCGAGGTGCGACGATGACGGTCGCCGGGCCGGTCGTCCTCTGGCCGCTTCTGGTGGTGTTCGTGTGGGGGCTTCTCGTGGGCGCAGTGTGGATGCTCCTCGTCGCACACGGGCGACGAAACGAGGAGTAACACACCGTCAAGACGGGTTTTCTGACCGTTCCGGCGGGAGTAGATGATCACCGACCGCCGAAATCGAGTTACAGTTCCCGTGCAGTCATCACTTCATCCACGAATTCGTCGCCGACGAGGTAGTGATCCGCCCGAACCGCCTCGGTCTCCCAGCCGTGTTCCTCCAGTAACTCGATCGCCGTTTCGTTCGTCGCCGGAACGCTCTGGTACACCTTCTGGTAACCCGCGTCGCGCGCCCAGCCCATCGCCCGCTCCAGCAGGTGGCCGCCGACGCCGCGTTCGCGGTAGGGTTCTCGAACGCCGACCGTCAGTTCGGCGATGTGTCGCAGTTTGTCGAGTTCCGGGGCGTCCACGTGCACCCAACCGACGATTTCGCCGTCGTCATCGCTTTCGGCACCCTCGTCGCCCACCTCGTTCAGGGTCGCCACATAGAACATCCGTGACTGGCGGTCGTTGTGGCGCAACAGCGCGCCTTCGTCGTCGATGTCCGCTGCGACCTGTTCCGCGGATATCGACGCGCCTTCGTCCGCGACCTCCCGAATCGCGGTTTCGATGCCTTTCCAATCTGACTGGCGAGCCGGGCGAACTCGGTACGAGAGGTCGCCCTCCTCGTACGCCTCGGCACCTTCGTCCAGCACGAGGTGGAGCGTATCGTCGCGCTCCTCGAGGTGTCCGGCGTCCACCATCTCGGTGACGTGTTCGCGGAACTCCTCGGGCGGAATGCGCGTCTTCGGCTCCGTCGTTCCCGAGCGCGCCGGTTTCGATCCGGTCGGCGAGTCAATCCGCACCGCGTCGCGGGCTTCCTCGACGGTGACGGCACCGCGCTGTTCGACCTGCTCGTAGATGCGTCGGTGAACGGTGTCTTCGAATTCGATGTCGGCAGGCGCTCCCATACGAGAGTGTACCCACGCGCAGAAGGTTATTATTTTTCGCCCGATTCGGACTACTCTCGCTCGATCACTTCTCTTCGATGTGGCGCACGTCCGTCGCGACGCCGCGCGTCGATTCTACCATCTCCGACCCCGCCATCTCCGCGCGTCCGACGGCGAACGCCTTCGGCCCTTCGACGACCACCTCGTCGCCGACGCGGATGTCGTCGTCCGCGTCCACGACGCCCGGTGCGAGGACACTCCCGTGGGGCGCGAAGGCGTCTATCTCGACCCGCTTTTCCGGCGCGTCGCTCTCGACCCACCGGCGAGCGCCCGCCAGCGTGAACGAGAGCGTGCCGTACTGGGGAACCATCGCCGCGAGCTGTTCGCCCTCCGCGTCGTGAACGCGGAGTTTGGGGTAGCGACTCTGCATGGTGATGTCCGAGAAGAGGTCGTCGCCCGCCCCGTCACCGAACTGGTAGTCCGCGATGGCCCGGACTGTGTTGTGCTGGCGCTCGCGCTTGCCGTACTTCAACTCGCCCGATAGCTCGCTGGCGAGGTTGCCGAGCGATTCGGTGCTCGTCGGGTGGCCCTCCACGGTGTACTCGAACGACAGGTCGAGCGCATCCTCGACTCGTTCGCACACGTCGCGGTAGCCCTCGTCGGGGACGTGGGCGACGACCTTCGGGTATTCGTTTCGCTCCAGATAGCGTCGCAGGACTTCGGCGACGAACCGCTTTTCGTCCTCGCTCCAGCGCCCGGTCACCACCGAGTCGTAGTGTTGGGCTGGATAGGTGAGTTCGAGTTCTTGGGGCACGACGCCGATGGGACTCGTCATCGACACCTTGTGCGCCTTGAACTGGATGGCGTCGTGGTACTGGCCGTGGCTCTGGGATTCACTGTAGGGTTTTTTCGCCGAGCAGGGGACGAGCACCAGCGGATTCCGGAATCGGTTGCGGTAGCGCGTCGTCACGCGGTCGGCGAATCGCTGGATCTCGACTCGGCGCAGGGAATCTTCCGTCGCCGCCGCGAGTTCCGTATTTCGAACGAGGGGCGTCCGCCGTTCGAGGTAGTCCCACTGCTGGTCAAACTCCCGGAACGCGGCGGTGAGCCACTGGTCGTGGCGGGCCTGTCCTTCGATGTAATCCCGGAGCCGCCCCGCCCGGATGCGCTCGCGGACGACCGCCAACTCGGCCCGGAGCGCGTCGACGTTGTGTTCGACGCAGTGCTCGCGGGTGAACTCCTCCACCGTGCGCCGGCAGGCCGGACAGGAACAGGGGAGTTCCCGCAGTTCGTCAAGATGGTACTCGCCTTCCGTCGTCAGGTACTTCCCCTGCGTTCCCTTCACCACGGCCCGATCCACGTCCACGAGGTCGACCCCGGCGTAGACCAGCGTCGCCACGTTCCGCGGCGTGGCGACCCCGGAGAGCAAGAGTGCGCTGTCCGACGGAATCGCCTCGCGCGTCTCGATGACGGCGTCCTTGAACCCGACGCCGTGGCCGACGAACCCGCGGGCACCCGAGAGCACGTAGGCGTCCGTCCCGAAGTTCCCCGCCGTCTCCGGCGCGACCACCGCCGCGCTCGGGTACTCCACGTCCGGGTAGTCCACCGCGAACGACTCCATCACTTCCTCGTCGGTGCCGCTCGGGAAGGCGCGGTGGGGCAGGACGGTCAGTTTCGACTCGTCGCCCTCCGGCAGTTCGCGCTCCTCGAACCAGAGGCTCCCTGCGTCGTCCAGAACGCCGTCAGCGAGTCCCGGCGTCGTCACGGACTCGGTGAGGCGGAGTTCCCCGATGCGGGCCGCCCCGTCCCTGTCGTGAACCTCGAAGTAGTCGGTCATGCCCGAATCTCGGGGAAGCGGATTGAACTATCTTGCGTAACTCCGCGGGACGACGCGGCTCGCGGAGTTCGGCGTCGGCCGCACGTTTCAAAATTTGAATATTTATTGCGAAACGGAGAAGCGTCGAACACGATGCCCTCCATCCCCTCCGACCGCGAGGCCGGTATCTCGCGGCGGCGACTGCTCAGACTCTGCACCGCGAGCGTCAGCGTCGGTGCGGCCGGAAGTTACGCGGCGGCGACGAAGCCGTGGAAATCGAAACCAGAACCGACCTGCGACGCGCTTCCGCTCGTGACCGACCCGACCGACTGGCCGGTTCCCGACTACGACAGCGCCGGGACGAATCACGCTCCGGCGCGGAGCGCTCTGCGCGGGAAACTAGGCCGAGCGTGGCGAACCGAGTGGGATATTGAGAACTTCGGCCGGCCCGTCGTCGCGGATGGGGCAAGTGTACGTCACGGGCTACGAGGGTTTCCGCGGGAGAGATGTCGTCACCGCGTTCGGTCTCGCGGACGGAACCCAACGGTGGCGAGCCGAGATGGAGCAAGAACAGACGACCGAACTGTCCGTCGTCGGCGACTACCTCCTCTACGAAGGCAGCAGCCGAAAGTACGGACAGGGCGTGGTCGCGTTCACTGCAGCGGACGGAACCCCGCGCTGGAGCGCCGCGACCGACCGAGTTTGGCACTCGTGGCCGGTCGTCGGCGGCGGCTATCTCTACTTCTGCGAGCACTCCGTGCGACACGACGAGACGGTGCTCGCGGCCTACTCGGTCGGCGGGAGGGAGTGCTGAACGCGGCGTCTCGCCCTGAAAGAGGGTCGAACCCTGGTCACGGACGGTCGTCGCCTCTACCTCGGCGGGGACGGGTGTTCGCGGTCAACCGCGAGAACGGCGAACATCGCTGGCGCGCGGACGCGAAGGATTTCACCATTGCGAGGGCGGTTCGGGACGGTCGCCTGTTCGTCACGTCGCTCGACGGGTGGCTGGCCGAGTTCGATGCGAAAACCGGCGAACGACTGTGGCAGAAGGAGTCGGAGAACGATTCCGCGGGCGGAACGGACTACGAAAGCGTCGTAATCACGCCGACCGCGCTCCTCGTCCGTGAGCGAGTGCGCAGCGCTTATCCGGATCGCGTCAGGGCCTTCGACCCGAAGATGGGCGACGTACTGTGGACTCTCAGCCCCGACGAAGGGGGACCGCTTCTCGACCGCTTCTGGTACACCGGGCCGGTCGCCGCGGGCGACGACGCGTTTGTCTGCGAGAACTGGCGCGATGGCTAATCGTCCCTTCACAGACTCGACGTCGAAACCGGCGAGAAGCGAGAAACCGTCCTGCTCGCTTCGTACGCGCTCACGACGCCCGTCGTCAGTCGAGGGGTTCTCGTCGTCGGTTGCGACGACGAACTCGTCGCGTACTCCGACGAGACGTAAGGTGTCGGTTGCGAACTACGCGTCACTCAATTCCACGACGCGAACCGACTCGGGAACCAGCGCCAGCGCCGATTCGGGCCAGTCGTAGTGAGCCAGCGTGAACTCGCACTCCTGATTCTCCGCGACCAGTCGCGCCACCCCGCGGGCCGCCGACTCGTACCCGGCGCCGTCCATGCGCTCGGGAATCTCCGCGGTCAGAGGGTAGGTCTCCGAGAGCGCGCGGGGGAACGGACCGAAAGGTGGAACCACCCGCCACGATTCGTCGTAGTTCTTGCTCGGGTTGCCTTCCGTCAGGAGCACACGACCCTCCGGATTCAGCCGGAAGAGTCGCTCGCGGTGGCGGAGCACTTCGGGTCTGGCGGCGCTCTCGCCGGAGAGGTAGAAGAAAGCCCCTTTCGAGGCGGGGTCGGCGCGTTCGAGCTGCGCGGCGTGCGCCCCGAGCGCGCGATACCCGTCGAGCATGGCGGGGTGGGCGCGGGCGCGGTTCTCCACCAACTCGAAGAGGTCGCCCGAGCGAATCGCCTGCTTGATGGTGCGGATCTCCTCGAACGTGACGTGGAGATTGTGCTCGGCCAGCAGTTCCTCGCGCTCCCAATCGTCGAACTCCCGAAGTTCGTCGGGGGTGTAATTCGCACAGATGGGACAGGAGCAAGGGAAGTATTCGAGGTCGTCCAACTGCTTCGTGCCGCGAACAGTTAGGTAGCGGTCGTCGCGGGCGTACAGCGCGTAGGCAGCCGAATCGAACAAGTCACAGCCCATGGCGACCGCCAGCGCGAACATCATCGGGTGGCCCGCGCCGAACAGGTGAACCGGGGCGTCCGCGCCCAGTCCGCGCTTCGCGGCGGCGACGACGTCCACCATGTCGTCGTACCGGTACTCGTTCATCAGCGGAACGACCGCGCCGACGGGGAACACGTCAAGCTCCGTGTCGTAGGCGTGTCGACCGGCCTTCTCGCGGAGGTCGGCGTAGGTCGACCCCTGTACCGGCGCGTTGACGAGCATCTCGCCGACGTCGACGGTCGCCGCGAGTTCGAGGCGCTCCTGCGTCGTTTCGAGTTCCGATTCGGCCCGCTCGCGGTCGACGTCGGGTGGCGTCGGGATGTCCACCGGCGTCCCGATGTCCGAACCGACGTCGTGCTGGAACCGGAGAATCTCTTCGGTCGTCACGCTGATCTCGCCGTACTCGGCGAGTTGGAACGACCCGGAGTCGGTCATGATGGCCCCGTCGAAATCGAGGAGTTCGTGGAGGCCTCCGTCGAGCGCGTCGTCGCGGAAATCCTCGCTCTTGTAGAGGATGTAGGAGTTCGTGATGAGGATCTCCGCGCCGAACTCCGATTCGAGCCGGGACGGGTCGACCGTCACCACGTGGGGGTTGACGACCGGCAGGAGGGCCGGCGTCTCGACCGTCACGCCGGCCCGTGGGACGGTGAGTTCCCCGATTCGACCCCCTCCGTCCTGCGCGCGAACCTCGAAGATGTCTCGTTCCATTACCGCGGCGTACCCGCGGCGGTGGCGTAAGAGTTCCGCTGTCAGGCCAGCGGAACGACCGACGACAGCAGAAGGACGGTGACGAGCCCCGTCACCGAGATGATGGTCGTCAGGACGGTCCACGTCTTCAGCGTCTCGACCTGCGTCAGGCCGCCGATCTCCTTGACCAGCCAGAAACCGCTGTCGTTGTACCACGAGAAGATATTTCCGCCCGCGCCGATGGCCATGACGAGATATGCCGGATTCACCGTGAGCTGGCCGGTCAAGGGGGCGACGATGCCGGCAGTGGTGAGCATGGCGACCGTCGCCGACCCCTGTGCGACGCGAACTGCGGCGGCGATGACCCACGCGGTCACGAGTAGACCGAGTCCGAGGTCTTTCAGCCCGGCAGAGATGTAGTTGCCGACGCCCGCGGCTGCAAGCATCGCGCCGAAGGCGCCGCCGGTCGCGGTGATGGCGGCGATGTTGCCGCCGTTCTTCAGCGCCTCGGTGAGTTCGTCCGACCACGCGGGTTGCGAGATATCCCTCGTCCGCAAGTAGGTCAGCGCCGCGACGACCGCAGCCGCCGTCAGCGCGAAGGTCGAATCGCCGAGGAGCGATGTCGCGGGGGAGATTCCGTTCAGCGTCGACCTCGAGACGGTGGACGTGAACCAGACCGGTAGATCGCCGTACGAGTCGCGCAGCGTCGACGTCGCCGTGTTCGCCGCGACGAGGAAAACCGCGAGCAGTATCGGAAGGAGCGACTCGAATAGCCCCGGAAGCGCGCTCGTCGGGCGCTCCGAAAGCTCCTCCATCTCCTCGCCGGACGTGTCCATTGAGTCGCGCAGCGGGATGTCCAGCCGCTTGTTGATCCAGTGGCCGTAGAGGATGCCCGCCACCAGCGCCGCCGGGAGGGCGACGGCGAGACCGATGAGGATGGTCGTTCCGAGGTTGACGCCGATCTGGGCCGCGACGGCGAGCGGTCCGGGGGTCGGCGGGACGAACACGTGCGTCGTCGCGCCGCCCGCGCCGACGACGACGATGAAGAGCGTGTAGTTCTTCCCGATGCGACTTCGCATCGAGCGCGCGAGCGGAGCCATGAGGTAGAAGACGTTGTCGAAAAACACGGGTATCGACAGCAGGGAACTACTCCCCCAGAGGGCGTACTCGGCGTTGTCGCGGCCGGTCAGCGACGTCGATGCGCGGACGATCCGATTCGCCGCACCGCTCGCCATCATCGACTTTCCGATGACGGCCGCCATCAGGATGGGAATACCGATACCGGCCATCTCCTCTCCGAACGCGCTCGCTATCTTCACGGGTACTTTGCCCGCGGGAACTTGCGGCGCGATGAGACCGACTATCAGCGCGGCGATCATGAGCCCGATGAACGCAGGAAGATCCCAATACACGAGTAAGAGTACGACGGCTACGACGCCGACGATGAATGCTACCAATGGACTGTGCGGATACGCCATACACTCCGAGGGTGAGTCACGACTCCCCATTATAATTTATGGTTATCGAAGGTTGTTTTATTATTATAAATTATAAATTATAGTGTGTGACTAGTTCCTGCGGTGGAAGAACGGTCTCCGGTAGCGTCACCGAGGATCTCAACCGAATACTTCGTAGTAGAGCACGCCGAGCGCGGTTCGACCGTCGAACACCTCGTCAGCCGCGATTTCCTTACGAAGCGCGTCCAACGTAGTCGTCTCCGGACGGATGCTCTCGTTGTGGTCGAGTTCCTGTACGCCCGTCGGCGTGCAGTCGTCAGCCACGAAGTAGTGATGAACCGTATTTGCGATTCCGTTCGCCGGTTCGACGGTGGTGAGATGGGTCACCCGCGCCGCCTCGTAGCCCGTCTCCTCGGCGAGTTCGCGGCGGGCCGCGGAGGCGAGGTCGTCGTCCCCGGGTTCGACGCCGCCGACTGGAAGCCCCCGCGAGACGCGCGACACCGCCTGTCGCCACTCCTCGATGACGACCACGTCGCCGTCCTCGGTGAAAGGGAGCACGACCACGCTCTCGGGTTCCGAGAGATAATCAAAGTCGGTCTCCGTCCCGTCGGGCAGGCGAACATCCTCATGGCGCACGTCAAAACCGGGGCAGGCGTACGCCACGTCCGAATCGAGCGTCTCCCACGCGAGGGGGTCGTCTTCGTCGGCCATACTCGGGTCTTCTCGGGGATGGAAAAAGACGCTCCGGTCTTCCGCGACGGGATAGGCGAATCCTACGCGACGAACGGTCTCGGGAAAGCCGACGTTTCCTGTCGCCACACCGGAAAACGGTTATCGTGATTTATCGCAAAGACCGTTGAATCCACTGTAATCCAGCTATGCAACCGAATCGCGTCAGCCGACGGAGCCTTCTCGCAGCGACGGCGGGGGTGGTCGGTGTGGGGGGAATCCGTACAGAAGGGAAACAGGAGACGAACCACATCGTCATCTTCGGCGGCAGTTCCGACACCATCATCGAGTACGGACTCACGGTGAGCGGACGCCTGCGAAAGAGCGGGCGAAGCGGCGGCGCACCCATCGCCGACCGGCACGTCACCGAGGATAGCGAAGACACGATTTCGGACGGGGGTACCCACGCCAGCGGGACGATCGCCGGAGGAGGGGACGCCTATCGGTACTCCGGTCGGATCATTCGATTCCGGGTTTCGCCGTCCTCAGGTCGGGCGGGCGAAACCAACGTCTATCGCAACGGCCGGCGAGTCCGGTCGGACGAACTCGGCGAAAATCCTGCCGCGGACGCGCCCATCGAATTCGTGAACTGCGACACGGCGCGAGTGACCGGTAGTTTCCGGAGCGTCCGGATGCACACAAGTTTCTGGGACGAGTCCGGCCTCGGGACGAACATCCTGTTCGAGGGGCCCGTCAGCGGAACGACCACCATCCACCCGACGGCGGCGCACGACCCCTATCCCTTCGCCATCGACACCGTGAGCGTCGACATCCGAGAACTCCAGACGCCGGGACAGCCCGCGAAGTTCACGGCCGACAACCCTTACGCCGGTCCGTGGTGTCGGGAACGAGGACTGCCGAATCACCTCGTCGTCTTCGGCGGGAGTCCTCAGAACGTCGTTCGCTACCGGTTCGCCGTGAGCGGACAGATACGAAAGAGCCGGGAGAACGGCGGTGCGCCCATCACAAACCGACATGTCACCATCGACGACGAGGACCACATCTCCGGCAAGCGCGTCCGCGGTGCGGTCGCTGGGGGTGGCGACGCCTATCGCTTCTCCGGCGAACTGACGCGGTTTCGGATGGACGGCGACGCGACCGTCTACCTCAACGGGCGGCAGATTGAGCCGGACGGTGGAGGAGGGGGCGACAAACCGGGTGACGGAGAAGAACCGACGAAGCGAATCGAGTTCCTCAACTGCGACCGAGCGCGGGTGACCGGCGAGTTCGAGCGAGTCGCCATCAGCACGACGTGGTATGCGTCGGACGGACTGGCGACCTCCTACAGCGAAATCGGTCCCGTGAGCGGACGGACGAGAATCGACGAGACGAACGTGGGCGACGTGGCTGGAGTCACGGGATTCGCCATCACGGACATCGCCACCTTCGAATCGGGAGCCGCGGAACCGACGATTTCGAAGCGCCACCCGAATCTGAACGCCTGTCTTCGGCAGGTTCGCCCGGCGAAGGTGTCGGCGTCCGTGGAAGGCTGTGCCGCGACCGGCGGCAGGGGCGACGTAACCTTCGGCTACGAGAATCCGAACGACGAGGCGCTCCTCGTCCAAAGCGAACTCGTCGGCGCGAGTTCGACCGCGCCGCCCGACACGCTGAATCCGGGGCGGCACACCTTCACGGCGCGCTGGAACCCGTCGAGTCCCGACGACCGACTCCGCTGGCGACTCGATATGCGCCCGTTCGGCTACGAGAGGCAGATTACCGCGACCGGCCAGACCGCCGCCGAGTGCGGTGTGATGACCGATACGGCGACGACCGACCGAACGACGAAGGAGACGACGGCAGAGGGAGAGGCGACCGAACGGTCGGATCCCACGACGGAAAAACCCGAGACGACCGCGAAACCGGCGACTGAGGAATCCGAGACGACGACCGGAAACTCCGAGCCGTCGACCGAAAATCCCACCTCGGCGACCGAGCCATCGTCGGAACCCACGTAATTCGTCGTCTGGTGGAAAATGAGCAGGGATAAGCACTGAAGGGAGTCGAAGACGAAAGTCGGTAGGGTGAAAAACAAGTCGCTCAGTTCCGCTGGCAGGCCATCAATCGGTTTCCATCGGGGTCTTCGAGGGTGACGAACGTGACAGTCCCGATGTTCTCCGGCCCCATCACGACCGGAATCTCTCGCTCTTCGAGGAACTCGTGGGTCGCATCGATGTCGTCCGTCCAGAAGTAACACAGCGATTGCGAGGAGTTCTCGACGGGTCGGTTGGCGTCGAGAAGGAGTCCCACGTCGCCTTTCATCTCCACGTCGTAGATGGTTCCTTCGTGGCTCGCCTCGTCCCCGTCCGTCGGCAGGTCGAAGAGGTCGGAGTACCACTCGATCGCTCGCGGCATGTCGGAGACTGGGACGAATACGGTTCCGATTCGGTTCTCGATTGGGGATTTCGGCATCGCCCGTCGATTCGCAGGACGGTGACATAACTGTGCGCGAAGCGGAGAGTGAAAGTGAAGGAGGACGCAAAATCCGTCGAGTCCGTCGAAACGCTGGCGGTCGATTCGCGGCGAACCGACCGCGGCGTTCGCGGTTGCGCGTCTACCTCGTCAGTACGAGGATTCCGAGACCGAGAAGGAGGAAGCTGGCCCCCACCCAGTGGGGGTTCAGCGCACGAGTTCCGTGGACGGCGTCGTGGACGTGGAGGAGGTAGTGGTCGACGATTCCGTCGAAGACGTTGAAAGCGCCTACGCCGACGAGAACACTTCCGAACAACCGCACCGTCGAGTGCGCTTCGTCGGAGCGGTTGAGCGCTCGCCAGATCATCCCACCGCCGAGGGACATCACGCCGAGCATGGCGAGCGAGAAGATGCCGTCGAAATACACGTTCGTCCGCAGACCGGCGACCGTCGAGGGCGCGTAGATACTCGATAGAAGGTGGTGCCACTGAAGGATGAGGTGGAACACGATGACGTCGAGGAGCGCTCCGAACCCAACGCCGAGTATTCCACCGCCGAGCAGTACGGCGTTCCGGCGCTTGCTTTCGGAATCCATACCCGAAACAGGGGACTCAAACCGAAAATCGCCGCGGCCGACGTGCGATGTTGTTCGACCTGCTCAGAGCGAAATCTTCGAGAGATCCGCTTCCAAGTCATCGACGTGTTCGTTGAACGCCTCCACGAATCGACCGAACTCCGGCGCGAGTTCCCGGAGGTCGGGTGCCGACGGCGGTTCGTACTGCGAGACGAGATACGTTCCGCCCTGCCCGCCGATACGGAGGTAGGACGCCCTTCCTTCCTCCCATTTCAACTCCCATCGCTTTCCATCCACCCGTGTCGAGTACGTCCCGTAATCGACGCCCTCGTAGCGGTGTAGTTCGACCGATATCGCGTCGGCCACCTCGCGGATGCGTCCGACAACGCGGTCGCGCTCGGCGACGACCGTATCGGTCGAGGCGACCGCGGGGAACTCGACGGACACGTCGTCCAGCACGCCTTCTTTCGATTTGACGTGCCGGTTGTACGCCTCCACGAATGCGTCGTAATCTCGCATCGTGGTGGCGAGGTCGTCCGGTTCCGGCGGCTGTTTGGACGAGACGACGTAGGTTTCGCCGCCCGGCTTGCCCTCGAATCGGAGGTACTGGATGTCGCCAGCCTCGTACTTGAGCGTCCACTCTCCGGCGTCCGTCCGAAACGTCGATTGGCCGTAGTCTCCACCTTGGAGGAGCGCGAGTTCGCGCGCGATTTGCCCCGCGTGCTCCGTGACCGCCGCGACGACCTCGTCCCGGTGCTCGGCGACGCTGGCGGTTTCGGAGATGTCGAATCGGATACCCTCGGTCATCTCTGGCGCTAGGGTCGTGGCAGGGATAACGGTAGTGACTCGGGTTGGGGACGGAGAAGAGGGAGCGTTTCTCGCACTCGACCGAACCTTCATCGTAGATACATTTATGCTTCGGTGAACCTATTGGTAGGGATAGATTTCTCACCGAGCGACCGAGAAGTACGGTTGGGGGTCATCGTCGGGTCGACCGCCGTCTTCCTCCTCTACGTCGCGGTCACGTGGTTCACGTCCGACGGCAGACTATCCCCGGTGGACTTCCTGCCGGGAATTCTGTTGATACTTCCCATCGTCATCGTGCTCTGGGACGTCTATCGCGGCGATGACGGCGAGTCGGAGTCGGCAGCGCAGTAGAATCGTTCTGTTCGTCTTTCGGCTCGCGACACCGACGACTCGCCGTCGGTCGGCGTTCGTTGGGTGCGGAAAAGTAGCAGGTCGGGATGGAAACGTCGGAACCGGTACAATTAACGTGTGAAAAGGCACACAAGTACGTTATGCCACCCGACGAGAGACCCGTCACGGAGGACGCCTATGACGAACTGTCGGGAACGTACAGAGCACACGAAGACGATGCCTTCTGTGCGGAGTTGGAGTTTCCCGCGATGACGGAGCTCGTTCCGGACGTGGACGGAAAACGAATCCTCGATGCGGGCTGCGGATGCGGTCGGTACGCAGAGTGGTTGCTCGACCGAGGGGCGGAGGTCGTCGCAGTCGACGCGAGCGAGGGGATGGTCGAACAGACCGCGAAACGGGTGGGCGACCAAGCGGACGTTCGTCGAGCCGATCTGGAACAGTCGCTCGACTTCGCGGAGAACGACGAGTTCGACGGCGTCGTCAGCGGTCTTTCACTCCACTACGTGGAAGACTGGCGGCGGGTTTTCGCGGAGTTCGCTCGCATCCTCCGACCGCGCGGATTCCTCGCGTTTTCGACCCATCATCCGCTGGACGACTATCTCGCTTTCGAAGACGTGAACTACTTCGAAACCGGGCGGGAGTGCATGACGTGGTCAGTCTCCGGCGAGCCGGTCGACGTTCCGTTCTACCGCCGACCGTTCTCGGAGGTCGTCAATCCGCTCGTCGAAACGGGGTTTCGACTGGACGAACTGGTGGAACCCAAGCCCACGGCGGCGTTCGAGAAGAAAAACCCGGAATCGTACGAGAAGCGACTACGACGACCGATATTTCTGTGCGTTCGAGCGTCGAGACAGTGAAAGCGGTTCGGCGTAGATTCGAACTCGCCGAGACGTGCTCGCTTCGTTGTGCGTGTCTTCCTTGCCCGAATCTGCTTGGCGTCATTCACCGTGCTCCTCCGCGACGCCTCGCTGTCGCTCGGCGTTCGTCGAATGCGGGAAAGGTAGTGGGCCGGCGCAGATTCGAACTGCGGTTACGGCCACCCGAAGGCCGAAGGATACCAGGCTACCCCACCGGCCCGCAAATCGAACATGGCGACACCTGCCTTTAACGGTTCCGGAACTGCGGCGTCAGTAGTCGGTGTAGCCCCGCGTATCCAGATAGTTATGCGCCACCGTCATCGCGTGATTTCCGTGCAGGAGCGACGGCCCCAACCGAACGCGCTCGTCAGACGCCTCGGCCAGCAGGCCGGCCTCGCTGTCGGTGAAATCGCCGTGGTCGGAGAGCACGAAAAGCGGATTTTCTGGTGGTTCGACGTCGACCACCGGCGTTCCGTCTTCGTGGAGTTCTATCACGGTCGCGTCCTCGCTCGCGTCGGTCAGCACCGCCTCGAAGTCGCGCTTCGAGACGTGGACGCCGGGCGTGCTCTCGGCTTCCATGTGACCGATGGCTTCCGATTTAACTTCGAGGGCCTTGCGGATCAGTGCCGCCGTGCTTCGCTCGTCGGGGTTGAGCCTGCGGAGTTCGCTCCCTTCGAATCGGATGGTCAGTTCGTCCTGCAGGACGAGAAAGAGGCGAACGTCGCTCCGGAAATCGTGCGAGAGGAAGAAGGCGCTGTTGACGCATCGGCAGAGGGCGTCGAGTCGCCCCGCTCCGCCCGCGAGGTCGTCGAGCGAGAAATCGGGCGTCGTCGGAGCATCGTGGCCGATGACGATAAACTGTCGCATACTCAGCGGGTCGGGGCGGGTGCGTAAGTCGCTTTTCTTCCGGGTCGCCACAGTTCTTATCCGACTTCCGTACGTGGATTCGATAGCTCGGAGACGCCGACGAGAGAGCGAGGAGAACCACGATGTCCGAAGGAAAACACACGCGACGCGCCTTCCTCGCGGGGGTCGGTGGTGTGGTCGGCACCGCCCTCGCGTCGAAGGCCACGATGGCACAGAAGCGAACGACCAGACAGATGCTCGTCCCGAAGTCACAGCCCTTCGAAGGGAACTACGTCGGACAGTTCGTCATCGTCGCGGACGCCAAGAAAAAGCAGGTGAGTCCCGACGTGGTGACGAACTGTCAATTTCCGAACTGGAAGCCGGAGAAGACGCAGGTGTACGACGCCACGCTCGTCGACCGACTGAGCGATTCGCCGCAGTCCGTGCGAACCGAGATATTCATGAACGGGACGAAGCGGACGATTCGAGTCGGACAGCCGTTCATCATCAGCAATGCCGTCTCGTGCTCGAACGAGTACGTCGGCCTTGAAGCGCAGTCGGTTCCCACGTCCGCCGCCGACGGCGGGTCGATGGGACCGACGGTGCCAGGAACGAACGAAGGAAGCGGTGAGACGACGAATCGATCCGGGCAGTCCGGATTCGGCGTGCTCGCCGCCGTCGCGGGAGTCGGTGGCGCGGGATTACTGCGCGCGGTTCGGTCGGAGTGACTACTTCTCTCCCTCGCCGAAGTGCTCGTATGCCCAGCCCGCCGTCGCGGAGAGGCGTTTCAGATACGCGATGAGAAAGAGTAGGACGACCTCGTGTCGCGTCAGCGACGCCGCCTCGGTCACGCGCTTGTAGAATCGAATCGGATGCGGCGGCAGGTAGTTTCGCGGGTTCAGGACGCTCGGCTTCTCGACGCGCTCGGGGTGATATCGCTGCATCTGCGCCCGACCGCGACCCAGTCGAAAATGCTTCTTCAGGAGCGACGGGAGCGACGACCGGGCGGGATGGTACATCGTGATGGCGGGCTGGTAATGTTGGTCGAAACCCGCGTCGTACACCCGATTGCCGAACTCCTGGTCTTCGCCCGAGAAGAGGCGCTCGTCGAAGTTCCCCACTTCGTCGAACACCTCGCGCCGAACGACGAGACAGCCAGTTCCGGAGAACTGCTGTTCTTCGATGTACTTTCGGATCGGAAACCCGAATATCTGGTTGTACTTGGCGGTGAGCGTGTCCTTGCCGTCTTCGATGTATATCTCAACGTCACAGCCCATGTAGTCCCACTCGTTGGTCTCCATCGACGCGACGGCGTCTTCGAGCCACGTCTCCTCGACGGTCATATCGGCGTCGATGAACGCCAACAGGGAACCGTTCGCGTGGTCTATCGCTTCGTTCCGCGCGGCGGCAGGTCCCTGTACCTCGTCTTCGACAAGCAGTTTCACGAGGTCGGGGAACCGGTCGCAGTACCTCCGGATGACGTCTCGGGTATTGTCGGTCGAACCGTTGTCGACGACGAGTACCTCGTACGCCTCGTGCGGACACGTCTGATCCGTGACAGCATTGAGAGTCATCCGAATGCCTCTGGGGTCGTTGTAAACTGGAATGATGACAGAGACAAACGACCGCTCGGAAGCCATATCGTCACACTGTTCTAGCACGCTTATAGCCCCTTCGATTCCGCAGACGCCGCTCCTACGACGCGTAGAACGCGCCTCTGTAGCGTCCACTCGTTCCGACGCTTCACGCCGGCAGAACTGTCACGTCCTTGTCGTTCGTCGTCGATACCCTGCCCGCCGGTTCTTTCGTCTAGTCTTCGTGTCATCTGAGACGCTACTTCTACGCAGTCGCTCGTTGTCGCCTGATTTCTGAGAGAGTCGTGGGCGATGCTACTCCGGAACTGCGCATAAAAATTATGGCAGGATAGGTGGGTCAGCGAACTATCGTCGCGCCCTCTTCGACCGTTCCGCCGACTGACACGCCCGGGCCGATGCGCGCCTCCGGGCCGACGAGCGTTCCCGGAGCGAAGCTCACGTTACCCGCGACCTGAACGCGGTCCGCGAGTAGGGCGCCGAGCTGCTGGTCTTCGAAAATCGAACCGTTCACGCGCACGTCCGCGGGGCCGCCCGGAATCGTGGTTCCGGGGCCGAGAGAGACGCTCTGGCCGGTGACGCAGTTGACGAGTGTGGCGGACGCGCCGACTCGGGTGTCGCTGTCGAGGACGGTTCGCTCGACGACCGCGTTCGAACCGACGGTCGCTCCTCGCCCGAGTGCGGTGTAGGGGCCGACGACCGCACCGGGGTGGATGTCGCAGTCCGGCCCGACGACGACGGGCGGTTGGAGCACTGCCGAATCGTGGACGCGGGCGGAGTCTGCGATCCAAAGTCGGTCGTCGCGCCGAGGTTCGGAGACACGACCGCGGACGAGCAGTTCGTGAGCCACGTCGAGCAAATCCCACGGATAAGTCGCGTCCACCCAGAGACCGTCCGTGACGACGCCCCGAACCGCGGCGTCGGTGGCGAGGAGCCGGCCGAGTGTGTCGGTCAGCGCCAGTTCACCCTCTGCGCTCGGCGTCGCCTCGATGGCGTCGAAGATCCGCTCGTCGAAGGCGTAGACGCCCGCGTTGAGGAGGCGGTACTCGTCTGACGTGGGTTTCTCGACGATTTGGCGCACGCGGTCACCGTCCATCACGACCGCGCCGTACTCCGCCACGTCGGCGCGTTCGATGACGGCCAACGCCGCGGCGAAATGGTCGCGTTCCGCCGCGTGCTCGCCGAACGCCTCGCGCACGTCGGCGACCATCTCGGCCTCGATTATCTGGTCACCGTTGACGACGAGAAACGCGTCGTCCACGTCGTCGCGGGCCGCGAGCAAGGCGTGCCCGCTTCCGAGCTGTTTGTCCTGTTCGGCGTAGGAGATGGCCACCCCGCGATAGTTCGAACCGAAGTGGTCGCGCACGCGGTCGCCTCGATACCCCACGACGAGATGGATTCGGTCGACGCCCGCGTCCACGAGCGCGTCGAGGACGTATTCGAGGATGGGCCGCGTCGTCGCGGGAAGCATTGGTTTCGGGCGGTTGCGAGTGAGCGGACGGAGTCGCATCCCCTCACCGGCGGTCAACACGACAGCTGAACTGACGGTCATGGAGTCCCTGTCAACGACCTCCGATTTCAGCGTTCGGGACGGTAGTGCGGGGGCAGGAGATGCTTAATTCGGCAGCGGGAGCGTTCGTCCGCGGATTTCGTCCGATTCGCTCGATTCTTCTATGGCTACCGATTCCGGTCGCGTTTGGCGTTCGAACCCCCGTCGGAATCTCCACCGATGGTTCCACCGACTCGACGAACGTTCATCTTCGGACACAGTTGATTTATCGAACACTTAACGCGGCCTCGGAGCGAGCGTAACAGTCTCCGTTATTGGATAATAAACTGATATTAATGTTGTGAATTAAACTATCGTGAGTTGCGTCAGTCGGATGAGTCCGAAATCGGCACAGGCACGCGAACCACACCATGACTACGACACTGAATGATCGGAGAGGAACGGAATGAATCGCAAGCGAGCAGACGTCGGCGTGTTCTTGACCCTGCTCGTCGTCTCGTCCGCGTCGTTCGTCGGGGCGACGGCACAGGACTGAAACACGAGTTTCGGCGCGCGCGCCGAATCGGTTCCGGCCGTCGCTAACAGGACGGCCTACACGTCAGTAATGACCGACGCCGACCTGCCCGCGACCGGTCGAATCGTCGCCTACGACACGGCGAACGGCGAGCGGCGCTGGACGAGCAAGAAGGTCGGGCGCAGCGACCGGGTCACCCGCCATCAGCAACGGCACGGTGTACGTCTCGACGCGCGGCACGCACCACGATGGTTACGAGGATTACGGCGGTCTGTACGCGCTCGACGCCGACATCGGCGACGAGAAGTGGAAGTACGAGACCCCGGCAATACACCTGTCGGCACCCACGGCGGGTAACGACACGGTCTACGTCGCCGGGAAGTTCTTCAGCAAACTGGAGGACACCGACGACATTGTCCGACCGGCGGTGCCCGCCGTCTACGCCCTCGATGCGAACGACGGCGACGAACGCTGGAACTACTCTATTCGGGAAGCCGGGTATCTCACTCCGTACTCCCCCGTCGTCGCCGACGGGAAGGCGTACGTGACCGTCCGCGAGTGGAAGAGCGTCTACTCCGACGAGAGCGAACTGTACGCGCTCGAATCGAGCGACGAGAAGCCGCTGCGCGACCATCAGGTCGCCGAAGAAGAGCCGGAAAACCCGCGAGTGACCATCGAAACTGCCCCGAAGGACGCTGAGAACCGCACCTTCGAGGAGAACCAAACCGTCGTCCTGCGGGCGAACGCGTCGACGGCCGAGAACGACGAGATCCTTCGGTACGAGTGGGACGTGGACGGCGACGGCGAGTTCGAGAGAAGCGGAAAGAAGATCACGGTCGGCACCGACTTCTGCGGCGAGCGAACCGTCACCGTGCGCGTCGTGGACGACGACAGGTTCACCGGAGAGGATTCGATGACACTGACTCGCGGCTGACATCGCACCGCACCTTTTTTCGACCGAATCGGAAACCGGTTTACCGCCCGACTCCCACGGATGGATATGGACGTACTTTCCGCGGCGCGGCGGGTCATCGAGGAAGACCCGGTGTGCGACGCCTGCCTCGGTCGCCAGTTCGCCGACCGGAGCTTCGGGCTGACGAACGCCGAACGAGGTCGCGCACTCCGTATCGCGGTCGCGGTCGAAGACGACGAGGATTTCGAGGAGCCGGACGAGGAGTGTTGGATCTGCGAAGGTCTCACCGACGAATTCGAGGCGTACGCCGAGCGGGTCGCCGACGCCCTCTCCGGCGTCCAGTTCGAGACGTATCAGGTCGGGACGCGCACACCGCCGCTCATCGAGGAGAACGAAGCGCTCCTCCGCGAGTTGGCCGAACTACCCGAGGACGCGGGCGAACCGTTCAAGTCCGAGTACAACCGCGAGGTCGGCAAGCGGGTCGGGAGGCTCACCGATACCGAGGTCGATTTCGAGCGCCCGGACGTGCTCGCGCTCCTGAATATCGAACGGGGAGACGTGGACGTGCAGATAAATCCGGCGTTCGTCTTCGGCCGCTACCGGAAACTAGAGCGCGACATCCCGCAGACGAAGTGGCCCTGCCGGGAATGCGGGGGCTCCGGCAAGCAGCTCGCCGAGGGCGGCGGCGAAGAACCCTGCGACTACTGCGGCGGCAGCGGTTACCTCTACGACGAGAGCGTCGAACAGCTCACCGCGCCGCCCGTCCTCGAAGCGATGGACGGCGAGGAGGCCGTCTTCCACGGCGCGGGCCGCGAAGACGTGGACGCCCTGATGCTCGGGACGGGGCGACCCTTCGTCGTCGAAGTGAAAAATCCGAAACGGCGCACCCCCGATACGACCGCCCTCGAACGGGAGGTCAACGATTTCGCGGACGGGAAGGCCGAAGTCGAAGCCCTCCGCCTCGCCACCCACGGGATGGTCGAGCGCGTGAAGGAACTCGACGCGAGCAAGACCTACCGAGCGCAGGTCGAGTTCGACGAATCCGTCGCGGAAACCGACCTCGCCGCCGCAATCGAGGACCTCGACGGTGCGACCGTCGAACAGTTCACGCCGAACCGAGTCGACCACCGGCGGGCGAGTCGCACCCGCGTCCGCCAGGTATACGACGTCGACGGCCATCTCGAAGACCCGACCCACGCCGAGGTCGAAATCCACGGCGGCGGCGGCCTCTACATCAAGGAACTCGTCAGCGGCGACGAAGGACGAACCAAGCCGAGTTTGGCCGGCGTGCTCGGCGTCGGAGCCGAAGTGACCACGCTGGACGTCGTCGCGGTGGAGGGCGAAGACGAGGCGTTCGACCCGCCCGAGTATCTACTGGAGTGACCGCCGCGGCGTGCTCGAAATCAGACCATCGAATCTTCGTCGCCGAGTTCGTCCAGTATCGACTCCATCTGCTCTCCCGTGGCGAGTTCTTCGAGGGTCGCTAACGCGTCTCGCTCCTCGTCCGCGTTCTCCTCCAGCGGGTCGACCGTCTCGTTCGGGAGGTCGAGCGCGCCGGCCAGTTGGAGCAGACTCTCGTACCCCTGTATCTCCAGCCGTTCCACTTTCGTCGCCGCGTCGAGGTAGAACGGGTTCCGGAGTGCGTCGTTCAGGATGATGTGGTCGAACTGCTCGACCTCCCGGAGGAGTCCGTCCAGCGCCGAAACCTCGCGCTCCCTGGAGTCCGGCCGAGTCGGAAGCGCGTCGAAGACGCCGTCGAGGCGTTCGACCTGCGCTTCGGTCTCCGCCGCGTGTTCCGAGAAGGCGTCGCTAACCGACTCGATGAACTCGGTCGGCGTCGTGTCGTCCAGCGAATCGACCATCGCGTTGTCCGCCAACGCCGGCAGTTCGTCGACGAGTCGCGTTTCGACGTAGTACATTCCCCGCAGTTCGTGTACGAACAGGTCGTACAGTGTTTCGATGTTCACGGTTCCCCACCGTATCTTCGCTCACTGCCAGCATCTATAACCGTTCCGTCCGACCGCCTTCCGTTTCGAGCGGACTCCGCGGTTCGGTTCGTCGGGCGGTTTCGGTCTCACCCTCAGAACGATACTTTCGGGTTGCGCTCCTCGCCCATCACCGGCGGGTCGCGGTCGCTGTACCGAGGTCGTCCGACGGCGCTCCGCCGAACCCCGTTGAGGATGGCGAGTTGGAGGTCATCCGCGTTCCGGTACGTCTCCTTGCCGGAGGTGTTGAGGATGCTCTCCAAGCTCTCGGTGCCGCCGCCGGAGTACTCGACCACCACGTCGCCGTACAGGTCGACTATTTCGTCTGTCGTCGCGGGAAGCTCGTCCCCGTCGAACAGGTCGTAGACGCGGTTCATCGAAAACGGGCGAAGCTCGTCGGTCGCGTTCGGTTCGGAGTTCATCGTGAACTCACATCGCCGTCGACGTGGATAGGCGTTCGGGCTAAACGACCTATCGCTCCTAGCAGAGTTGCGGCTCCGAGAATTACCGTCTATCGGCATCGATGAACTACTAAACGACGGCAGAATGAACAGTCAGATTTATGAACTAACAAGGTACGAGCCAGGCGAACGACGCTCATGCTCGTTGTAGGAAGCGACGACGGCGTCTACAGGATCGCCGGCGTCCGCGAACGGGGAGGGACGGCGGCCGAAAAAGTGCTCGACGCCGAACAGGTGTTTCGCATCCGCCAGTTCGACGCGCTGGAGGGGCTGTTCGTGACCGCGAAGTCGGGGCTGTACCACTCGCCGACGGAAGCGAGTGGACGGCTCTCCCGTTTCCGGAGGAGCAGGTGTACGCGGTCACCGCCGACCCATCGGGCGATGGGCTGTACGCCGGGACGCGACCCGCCCGGCTGTTCGTCGCCGAGTGCGACTCGGCCGTCCCGTCCGACGCGCAGGTCTGGGAGGTGGTCTCCGGGTTCCGGGAGTTGCGGGAGCGGATCGACTGGGGCCTCCCCCGCCACGACGGCCTGGCTCAGGTTCGGAGCCTCCGGACGCATCGGGGAGCACCCGACCGAATCGTCGCCGGTATCGAGGTGGGTGGAATTCACGTCAGCGACGACCGCGGAAAGATCTGGACGACCAGATGCATCGACGGATTCGACGCGCCCCACACGGACGACATTCATCACGTCACGATGGAGGATGGCGAGACCCTGGTCGCCTCGACGGGCAGCGGACTTTACCGCTCGACTGACGCCGGGCGGACGTGGGCGCGGCTGGACAAGAACCACCGCCAGCGATACTTCCGCGAGGCGTTCGTTCACGACGGCAGTATCTACGCCGGCGGCGCGCTCGGCTCCTCCTCGTCCTGGGAAGAGGGTGACCACGCGCTGTTCGAGTGTCACGATGACGGAGCCCTCGAAGAGGTGCCATCGCCGATCCCGGACGAGGTAGCCGTCGGGTGGTGTGCGGTCGACGACGACGTCCTAGCCGCGACCCACCGAGGGACGCTGCTTCAGCGCCAACCCTCGGGCTGGCGAGCGGTCGGGACGGTACCGACTCCCGGGAGCGTACGAGGCCGGTACCTCCCCCTGTCGTGGTACGCGCCTTGACCACTACCGGAGGTCGCCGAACGTGTGCGTTGGATTCATCGTTCGTTTCAACCGCTGCGGATTCCGACGGAGTCGGCTACGTCTCATTTCCGGTAGAATCGACGGTGTCTTGTATCGTCTCCCGAATCGTCCGCGCCCGTTTCTCGCCGATACCCTCGATGGCGAGCAGTTCCTCGTGCGACGCCGTCGCCAGCGCCGCCATCGTCGGAAACGCTTCGTAGAGCGCGTCGGCTGTTTCGGGACCGATACCGTCGATACAGCCGTACATCCGCTTCGTCGTCGGCGTGGTTCGTCCGGTCACGGTTCCGGCGGGGAGCGGGCGCGCGCTCGGGTCGGTCGCGTGCTTGCGTCCGAGTCGCACCGCCACGTCGACGAGTCGTTCGAGATCCGAGCAGGGGATGACGGGGGTGCCAAGCCGCGCGGTTATCGACGCCATCGACCCGTGGAAGACGGCGGGGCGGATTCCCAGTTCGGGAACGTCCGTCAGATTTCCCTCGAGCAGAACGTACGCCTGCCGGTACCCATCTACCATCCTCGTCGCTTGGTCGCGCAAGTCCACCCCCGTCTCGCCGAGGACAGAGCCGACGAAGTCCGAGAGGGTCTTGCGCTCGAAGGCAGTTTCGCCGACCACGATGTCGCCCGCGGTGAGGCGCACGATATCGAGGTCGGTCACGTCTGGATGGTTCCGCAGTTCTCGCACGACCGACGCAGGTTCGCGGTCGTCGACGACGACGTGCATACCCTCCCTTCGTTCCCGAGACGCGAATGAGTAACGACCATGTACGATGGGTGCGTGGGACAGAGCGTGTTCGGCGCAGACGAAGCGGGTAGAGGTCCGGTGCTGGGGTCGATGTTCGCCGCCGCGATCGTAATCGAAGACCCGACGATCCTTCCCGAGGGCATCGACGATTCGAAGAATCTCTCCCCGGAACGCCGCGAGGAACTCGCCGCGATGCTCCGAGGAGACGACGCCATCGCCGTCGGCGTCGCGGAGATTCCGACGACGCACATCGACCACCCCGAGACGGATATGAACACCCTGACCGTCGCGGCCCACGCCGAGGCCATCTCGCGGGTCGCCCGGGACGGAATGCGCGGAGTCGTGGACGCGTGCGACACCAGCGAAGCCAGATTCGCTCGTCGCGTCGCGGAGTGCGTCGAATCGACGGTCGATATCGCGGCGGAGCACGGCGCGGACGAAACGCACGCCGTCGTCGGCGCGGCGAGCATCGTCGCCAAGGTCGAACGGGACGCCCACGTCGCCCGTCTCGCCGAGACGCACGGTTCGGTGGGAAGCGGCTACCCGAGCGACCCGAAAACCCGGCGATTCCTCCGCGAGTACGTCGAGGAACACGGCGACCTACCGGACTGCGCCCGCGCCTCGTGGCGGACGAGCAGGGACGTGCTGGCGGCCCGAGAGCAGTCCGCGCTCGACCAGTTCTGATTTCGAATTCTCGTATTTCGCCGAATGGTTCTTTATCGATGGTTTATAGCGGGCGTGCTGAATGGGAGGCGCGTTCCACGTAAGCGAATCCGGAAGTGACCTAAGCCGCGTAGATATCGAACCCTCGCGAACGTACGTTCAATAATTGATAAAAATAGTGTGCGGAAAAGGGTTGAGGAATATCCTCGGTAATCAGACAAGACTGACCTACGATCACGGGTCGTTCTTTCCACCCCGTTTTTCCGAGACCGCGGAATGAATGGCACTGATAACTCCGAGTCCCCAGAAAATGATGGCAGCAATACCACCGAAGGCAAACAGGTAGAGAACAACGCGGAACAGGTATTCAAACACTGTAATCTCGAGGACCGGGCCGCCGTGCAAAATGACGAAGGATGCAGAGGCCATTCGTGATTCGGGTGGCGTACACTACCGTTCGGCCGCGTTCAAGCCGCGATACGCCATCACGACGCCAACGACGAAGACGATCGTCGCCACGTAGATGGGGCCTAGATGGGTTACCCAGTCGTGGGTGAACGCATCCGCCGTATAGTGCATCGGTAACGCGAGCGCCAGGCCGGTGACGGCAGCGACGACTGCGGTCGCCCACGCCCAGGTGAGCTGCTGGCGCACACCGTACCACGATAAGACTGTGACCGCGACTCCCGTCGAGATGATGAACGCGGCGGTGGCAACGTGCAGGTGGCTGATGTAGTACGCGACTGTTGGGTTCAGTTCGGCTTTCGTCATCCCGTCTAAGGTACTGACTCCCAGTTCGAAGCCGCTTCCCACGAAGTTCAAGACGAGGAATACGATCCCGTATCCGATGAACGCGACGCCCGCGAGCGCCATCAATAGAGAACCGTTCCGAAGCTGTGACCCGAGTTCGACCTGTTCTTCCCGTTCGTCTACGACCGATTGTTTTGTTGCCATTGTGATCACTTCTGGGCGCCGAGCGAGATGCTCTTCACGCCGTACTTCTGACATGCGTTCGCCGCCTGCTCCGAGATGAACTCGTACTGCGTGTTGTCTCGGACTTCCATTACCTCGAAGCCAGCCGTTTCGATGAGTGCCGTGTAGCGGTCGACCTGCTCGGCTCCACCGATACAGGCCGCCCACAGATCCTCGTTGTTCTTGATGCTCTCGGGCATCAGTTTCTCGCTGATGATGTCGGAGATAGCGAGCCGTCCATCCGACGCGAGGACTCGATTCGCCTCCTCGAACACCTGCTCTTTGTCCGGCGAGAGGTTGATAACCCCGTTCGAGACCACGACGTCGAACGCTCCGTCATCGAAGGGAACGTCCTCGATGTATCCCCGCTCGAAGGAGACGTTGTCCATTCCCGCCTCGTCGCGCATCTGCCGTGCCTTCGCGAGCTGTTGGTCGGTCATGTCTAACCCGGTCACACTCCCGGGGTTCTCGACCTGTAACGCTGCGACAAACACGTCCGTCCCGGAGCCGCTACCCAGGTCGAGTACGTTGTCCCCTTCCCGCAGGTTGGAGAGATCGAAGTGGTACCCCACGCCCGCGAAGGACTCTAGGACCCGTGCGGGAATCCGGTCGAGATCGCTTGCCGGGTATCCGAGCCGTTCTGCCAACGTGCGACCCATCTCGAAGTGATACTCCTCGTTCGGCGCCTCTGCGACGTCTTGATAGACGCTCTTGACTGCCCGTTCGAGGCGTTCGACGTTGAGTGAATTTGTCATTCATCGTCACCTCGTTAGTCGTCGGCCGTCACTTCTGCCGGGGTGTTCACCGTGAGTTGGATGTCCTGGGCGAGTGAGACGAGCGTATAGACCGGTGCGCGCCGTGCCCACTCGTCGATTTGATCCTTATCGAGATCCGGGCTCTCGATTTCGACTTCGGCGGTCATGTTCTCGAAGACAGCGTCGGCGTCTCCGAGATCTCTGAGGCTAAAGAGGACGCTCGGATCACAATCAGTTCCGACACGCGTCCGGAGATGCTCGATGTCGACGCCGTTGGCGACGGCATTGATGGTGATGCCGACGTTGATGCACGAGGCGAGCGCGGAGAGCGCGACTTCGATCGGTTCCGTCCGGTCGGTCGCGCCGACCCAGCCGCCTGCGTCTAGTACTTCCTTCCAACCTCCGTACGGGATGGTGTACTCCCGGGTTTCGCGCGCGATTGTCTTGCCACCGAGCGTGTAGCTGTCAATCTTCGCCAAACTGTGGGCGCACGTCCCCTCGTACGTCGATCGAGCACCGAGTCTGAGCTGTACCTCGTGGGGATTTTCAGCCGCGTAATCAGCGAATTCCCCGAGTTGTTCGACGTCAACACCGTGGTTGACTTGCTGGTCGGTAGCCATAGTTTAAACGACCTGGAGGTGTTCCTCTCGGAGTTCTCCGTCTGTGTAGTCCTGACCGTGAACTTCTTTCATGTGTCTCTTGGCCAATTCGATCGCTTCGGCTTCGTTCTCTGATTGAATAATGAACCGGCAATCGGATGCTGCCGCTTCACAATCGAGTTTGTGTGCTGATGCCATGGTGGTTTCACTTGCCTCCCCGCGAAAGACGGTTCGGGTTCGAGTGTTAGATAGCTAACTCGTGACACACCGGTGGCGGCTGACGCCATGCCCAGGTAGTGACTATCCTGCAGCGACTGACGCTCGTGCAGACGATGAACGATTGTCACCGATTGAAGGAGGGAGTACCACACGCTAGATGAATCCCCTCCTCGCTACATTCGTCCGTGAACGGCCGGTGATGCGGCAACTAGGTACAACCGACCGTGTTATGCTCGATCGACCTCGACGCGTCCGTCTCGTCAGTCAATGACCGTTTCGAGCGGAACCATCGGGGTCTGGCGCCGGTAGAACGAGTACTCCGACTCCGCCCACTCGCGTGCTTCCTGCGAGTCGGTGTCGATCAACACGCGAACCGTTACGCTGTCGGGGTCGTGGCCGCATATCGCGATCCGGTGGTCGAAGATACCGATTCCATACGGCGGTAGATCGTCGTGTAACCGGATGGTGAGATTACCGCTCGCGAGGGTTTCAGCGGACAGCTCCGGGTAAGTTGAGCGGATGTACTTGGCGACGCTCGGTGGGTCGATGATCTCCGTTTGCATGCCATCGATGACCCGTCGACAAAACTCGTCCCGACACGGCTCGAGGAGGGCGAGGTCGGATCCGACGAACCGGAACTGGTCGGTCTCCCTTATCAACGCAAGGAATCGATGTACGGGGCCGTACGGGTTGTCGGCTTCGGCGACCGTCACGACCGCATCGGAGCACATCTCGATCGTGAACCCGCTCTCCTCGTCCGGGAGCCATTGCCAGACGTTACGGAGAGTCCGCTCGATTTCGACCCGCTCGATCAGCTCCGCCACCGCGGACGCGATGAATGCGCCCAGCGGTGTCGTCTCATACTGGTACTCGTTCCGACGAATCCAATTGCGTTCTTCGAACTCGCTCAGCGTCCGTCGGATCGTAGACGACGAGACTCCGGTCATCTCCCAGAGTTCGGATCGGCTACGGGGACGGACAGTCAGAGCGACAAGCGTTGGTGCACGGTGTTCGGATCGTGCGAGGTACGCGATGTCGTCGATTGGTGATCCCGTGGTCGATCCCATGCTACCTATACACATGGTTCTGTAATAACTATTCGCTCTCCCGGGCGACGGTAACGTTCGACGGTACGCAAGAGGGTATTGTCCCAACCAACTACCCCTTCGATTTCCGAAGAAGTCGTTGAGCTATCAGCGTTCGATTATCGCGGAAATCGTTAGCGATTCATTCAACGCACCGACCAATCGGAGACGAGTCAACGCGAACCAGTCGCTACTTCCCAACCAGCGCCGAGACGGCGCGCTTCAAGGGTGTCGATGTCGCGGGAGCGACCCCGTCGACGGTGTTCGCCACGTCCCGAACGAACGGTCTCGGGTCATCCAGCGAGAGGTAATCGAAGTTCCGGTCGGTGAGGAGCGAGGCGAGCACTCGACCCGCTGCGGCGGGTATCGACGGCCGCTCGACGTGGTCGTAGTCGTCCCGGAGCAGACTGACGAGGTAGACGACTTCACCCCGTAGTACGTGGCTCCCGACACCTGTGGGGTAGCCGTCGTCTGGTTCTCGGACGCCGCGCGCGAGTTGGTAGTATCGGTAGGGGAAATCGACGCCCGCGTGGACGGCGAGTTGGAGCGACCCCCAGAATCGCGGGTTCACTTCGAGCAGTTTGAACGCCCCGTCGCGGGGATCGCGCCGGAACTCCACCATCGCCGGACCGTGCCAGTCGAGCGCCGACAGCAGACGGATGCCCTGTTCGCGGAGTTGCGGGTGGGCCACCGACTCGCGGAAGACGCTCGCGCCGCCGGAGTAGGTGTAGCTCCGGATTCGACGGTGCTGGAAGGTGACGATCGGGTCGCCGCGGTCGAAGAGGGCGAAGAAGCCGTACTCCGAACCGTCCGGAATGCACTCCTGAACGATGGGTTCGTGGCCCATCCGGTCGGCGAGTCGAGCGCGGTCGGGTTCGCCGGAGACGAACCTCACGCCGGGGTACGCGGTTCGGTTCTCCCGCACGAGCACGGTGTAGCGCGATTTAACGACCGTCTCGCGGCTCCAGTCGTCCCACTCCGAGAGCAGTCGCGTCTTCGGCGCGGGGATTCCCACCTCCCGCGCTCGTTCGAACAGGCGGTGGCGATCGCGGGCCGACTCCATCGTCTCGAAGTCAGGCCACGGCGCGGCGACGTGCTCCGCGAACTCCTCGCGATGTTTCGCGAGGACGTAGCTTTCGGGTTCCCGAAGGGGGACGACTGTCTCCACATCCGGGCGCTCCGCGAGCACCAGCAGACCGTCGCGGTAGCCGGCGATGTCGTCCGTGGGAGCGGGGAGGCGCGCGGTTTCGGTGACGTACTTCGAAGCGAACGCCGGCGGGGCGTCCGACTCGGAGGCCGCGATGACCGGAATCCCGCGTCGCCCGAGCGACCGCGCGCAGGCGAGACTGCTGCCGGCCGAGATGGCGGGGACGACGACGCTCATCCGTCCTCCAGCGCGGCGACGAGCACGTCCACCGCGTCGGTCACCTCGCCGTAGACGCGGCGGAACGTCGCCGCGTCGGCGCTGTAGGGGTCTTCTATCTCGAACTCGTCGTCGGTGACGAACGATTTGAGGAAGTACGCTTTGTCGAGTTCGTCGGGGTAATGCCCCTTCAGGTGCCGGTAGTTCCACGCGTCCATGAGCAAGACGAGGTCGCTCTCGCGCAGGAGGTCGCCGTCGACGCACTGCGACCGATGGTCGGTCAGGTCGACGCCGAACTCGCCGGCGACCGACACCGCCGCGTCGGGACTCGACCGCCCCTCCTTCTCGATGAAGCCCGCCGACCGAACCGTCGCGCAGTCGTACTCGACGGTCGACAGCCGCGCTTCGAAGTATCGCTCCGCCAGCGGACTGCGGCAGATGTTCCCCAGACAGAGAAAAGTCACTGCCGGTTCGGGCGGAAGGGTGCGAACCGCAGCTCGAGCGTCCCGAGCGGGGGCGTCGGAGCGCAACCGGAGGCGCTCCATCTCCACGGCGAGTCGCCGTCTGCCCTGTCGGAAGTGGTGTAGCATCGTCCGCGATTCGACGCAGGCGTTGTTATAGGCCGACCATCGTTGCGGGAGTAAACGCTACTTACGGGGGTCGTAGGCTACGGATACCGGTAATCGAGACGCGGGAAGAAACACCGTCGAAACCCTCTATTTCGGGCGATGGTCCGGATGAAACAGCCGTTGGAGTTGTCCTACATATCATTCTGTGAGTTGCTTTTGCTCTTCGAGAACTTCGTCGTGGTCTTCGACGGCGTTCTCGTGCGCACGCTTATCCCCCGATTCGCGGCCCGACAGCTCTCGTAATCGGTCTTCGGCTCCGTAGAGTACGACCGTATCTCCCGGTTCGATCTCCGTATCGGATTCCGGCGCTCCGATGTACGAATCATCGCGCCTGATGCCGAGGAGGAGCACGCCTTCGTCGCCGAGTCGCAGATCGCGAGGCATATCGTTGGCGAGCCAGTCGCCCGCTTCGACACCGATATCGGCGACGCGATATTCGCTCTGGAGGCCGAGCAGCTTCGAGTAGTCCGTGATGTCGAGCTCCGTCGTTCGACGAAGCGCTCGTTCGATGAACGGTGTGACGAGCTTGTTGAGCTAGCGACTGCGTGCGGCGAGGACGAGGAGACCGGAGCCGCCGAGGATGTACGCGAGGGTGATGGTGTTGTTCGTGTTGGTTTTGGTGAACGAGAGGGTGAGGGATGCGAGCGCGCCGACGAGGCCGATGCTGCCGAGTCGGATGAGGGCTTTCACCGTTTTTCGTCGCCCCGGTGTCGAAACGGTCTGTTCCGCCTCTTCGGTGGTGTATCCGGCCCCAGAGAACGCCGACACGGACTGAAACGAAGCGACGTTCGGTGAGAGGCCGGTCATTTGGAGGGCGATCGATCCGATTCGGACGATGAGCAACGAGGTGGCGAAAATCAGCAAGACCGATAGTATTCGATAGATGGCGATCATGGCGTGGAAATCACGCTCGGAATACAAAGCGACGAGGATTTGCTGGACGAGCGACACGTCCGTCTCCCGCATCCATATCGGCGGACTCTACCCCGTCGCATCGTACGGGTTTCGACAGAACCGAGAAGAAAGTCGATTATCTGTCGGTCAGCAGGTAGCGCAGGATGTCACCGTAGGCAGGACGCGTCACCAGTACGCCGATGAGCACGCCGAGGATGGTGATGATGGCGAACCCTCGGAGGTCGCCGAGCGAGAGCACCGCCAGCGGACTCATGGCGATGATGGTCGTCGCGGCGGCGGCCCCGATGACCCAGAACGCCTTGCGGAAGCGCGATTGGAAGACGCGCGAGGAGTTCACGTCGCCCTCGCTCATCACCTCGTCGGCGATGATGATGAGATCGTCCACGCCGGTCCCGATGACCGCGATGAATCCCGCGATGTGCGAGAGGTCGAGGGGTAGCTGCACCGCCGCGGCGAAGCCGAGCAGGATGACAACTTCGGAGAGCGCGGTCACGATCATCGGCAGCGCGACCTCTGGTTTGCCGTACCGGATGAAGACGGTGCCGCTCACCGCGAACACCGCCGCGATGCCCGCGACGAGGGAGTAGAGTTTGAACTCGGTGGCGAGGCTCGGTGCGAGGTAGGTCGTCGTTCCCTTCTGCATGTCGAGCGGCGCCGGAAGCGCGCCCGCGCGGAGGTTGATCTGGAGGCGGCGGGCTTCGGAGATGTTCGTCGTCAGCATCCGGAACGTGGGTTGCTGTTTGAACTCGCCGCTCTTGATCAGCGGGGCGAGATCCTTTCCCATCGACGCGCCGTAGACGACCCTACCGTCGACGACGGTGTACAAACAGTAGCCGCCCTCGCTGGCGTTCGTTTGCGGATACCGACAGGCCGCGATTCCCTCGTCGCTCGTGAATCCTCGCTGGTTCATCACGCGGGTAAACCGCTGTGCGGCGGAGTCGGTGAGCGTCACCGTGACGAACGACTGGTTGTTTTGTTGCTGTGCGGAGCTAATTCCGGCCATCGATTTCTGCGTGAGCACCGTCGTGTTCCCGTAGGAACCGTTCCCGGTCGGGTAGTGGGCGACGACGGTCACCTGACCGCGCTCGGTGACCAGTCGATTCATCTCGGACTGGTTCGCGTTCGGCATCTCGACTTGGATGAAGTGCTCGCCAGTCGCCGTCTCGACCTCTTGGACGCGCCCGCCGGCGAGTCCGGCCTTCGAAATCTTGTCGCTGAGGGTGCGAACGATCTCGGTGCGGGTCTGGGCCGTGACGCCGTCGCGGACGGTGCCGTACTCGATACCCGCGGCGTCGAGCGCCGATTTCAGTTCGCCCGTCGTCACATTGTCGGCGAACACCTCGACGGTCGTTCCCGACTGGCTCTGGCGAACCATCACGTCCTGCTGGTCGGCCCCGGAGATGTTTCCGGCGATGCGCTGCTGAATATCGGCGGTACCGGTGCCGTTCGTGACGTTCACGTTCTCCGCGGTGACGCCGTTGACCGGGGCGCGGATGCGCGTCCCGCCCGCCAGTTCGAGACCGTACTTCAGGTTGGTCGGCCCGTCGTTCGACACGAGCGTGGCGTTACCGCCGTCGCCGCCGCCCCCGACCGCGCCCTGCGGCGCGAACAGCGCGAAGGTGCTTCCGAGCAGGAGGAGGACGAGTAGAACGACGCGCCACTGTTCTCGGATGCTCATCGCGCCACCCCCTCGTACTTGTACCAGCGAAGGAGGCTCAGATTGAGCATATACGTGTTCATCAGGTCGGTCGCCAGTCCCATCACGAGCACCACGCCGATGGACGTGAGCAGGTCGATGCCGAAGACGAACGCCACGAGCGCCATCACCGACATCGCCGAGAGCGACGTGAGCGTCATCGTCACGCCGGTTCGCATCGCACGGTACGTGCTTTCGTAGAAGCCGCCCGACCGCCGCAGGACGTGGTTGTTGAGCAGGATGTCGGAGTCCACGCTGTAACCGATGAGCATCAGGAGCGCGGCCACCGTCCCAAGCGAGAGCGGGATGCCGAGGATGTTCATCAGCGCGAGCGGAATCACGATGTCGCTGAACGCGGAGAGGACGACGGCGATGGAGGGAACGAACGTCCGGAACATGAGGAAGACGAGGATGCTCATGCCCACGAACGCAGCGACGAGACCGTACAGTGCGAGTCGCTGGGATTCACCCCCGAAACTCGCCGAGGTGCTCTGCACCGAGAGCACCTCGTAGCCCGCCTGCTGTGCCTGCGATTGGAGCGCCTGCGTGTTCGTCTCCTGGAACGTTACGATGTAGACGTTGTCGGCCGACCGGGCGGGAGTGACAGAAACGTCGTCTGCGCCGAACGTTGCGTCGATCTGGTCCTGGGACGCGGTCGTCTGGATTCGCATCTCGGTTCCGCCCGTGAACTCGATGCCAGGGGTAACCGGTGTGCCCGTGGTGATCCACCAACCGGCGATGACGAGGAGGGCCAGCACGAGGACGGCGAGCGGAACCGCCGCGAGTTGCCTATTCGAGTACCGGGTGTAATCGACCTCCGGTACTTGGAACTCTACCATGGTCGACTGGTGCGGGACGACCCTGAATAAGCCTTCTTAATCACTGTGGCCGGACCTGTCACGCGAAAGGCGCGAGAACGCATTTACGCCTCGGGTCCCTACGCTATCACATGGCCACCAAAGAAGCCGTATCCGAGGGCGAATCGGCGGCCACCGTCGTCGTTTCGTTCCCCGAAGACCTGAGCAGCTGGGGACGCTTTCAAGTGAAGACGCGTCACTTCCAAGCGTACCTCAGGAAGACGAAGGGCCGCGTCCGCGAGGGCGACGTCTGGGAGGAGTTCCTCGACGTCGGTTGCTGCGGAAACACGTTGGACGTTCCCCTCTGCGTCGAACGCGTCGAGGGCGGCGACCGGATGGGGCCGGACACCGAAATCGTCTACGAAGTGCGCGAGGCCTGCGGTATCGAAGGCGGGTGGAAGGTTCAGAGCGCGGACGGACCGAACGAAGTCTAAAACTGCTCGTCCAGAAACGTCTCGACGCGCTCCCGCGTCGGTGCGGTGCGCGCCCCCGAGTCCATCGACGTCAGCGCGCCGCAGGCGTTGGCGAACTCCAAGGCGCGTTCGTAGTCCCTCGTGTCGAGAAAGGTAGCGATGAATCCCGCAGCAAAGGCGTCGCCCGCGCCCGTCGTGTCCACCGACTCGACGCCGAATCCGGGGTGGGTGTACGCGCCCTTCGTCGTATCGACGCGCGCACCGCTGCTCCCGTGTTTGATGACCACGACCCGCCCGTGCAGCTCCGACGACGGGTGTTCCAAGTCGCTGTCCAACAGCTTCGCGGCCTCGCGGTTGTTCAGGAAGACGATGTCGGAGTAGGCGAGCGCCTGCGAGAAATTCCGTTCCGCGAGGCGGCGACCGGGATCGAAACTGACCGTCAACCCTGCCTCGGTCGCGACGCGCGCGAGTTCCGCCGCGGTGTCCGGGCGCTGGCTGGTGAGATGGAGGTGATTCGCATGCCGGACGTACTCGGCGTCCACCTCGTCCGGTGCGACCGCCTCGTTCGCGCCTTCGTTTCCGAGCACCATCACTTCGCCCCGCTCGTCTACGATGAGATACTTCGTCGTCGTCTCGACGCCCTCGACTTCGAGGACGTGCGTGCAGTCCACCCCGGCGGCGTCCAGTTCTCGCCGGACGAGCACCCCCTGTTCGTCCGCGCCGACGCTTCCGACGAGTCCCGTCTGCACGTCCATGCGAGCGAGGGCGACGGCGGCATTCGCGGCGCTCCCGCCGCCGGAGCGTCGCTGGTACGTGATACGCGCCTCCCCGTCGGGGTCGGGCAGGGCGTCCACCCGAAGCGTCACGTCCCAGTTGATGTGTCCCGCGGTTACGACTCGAACCATCTCACTCTCCTGTAGCGGTGCGCGGACGGCATACCGTTCCGATAAGCGACCGGCGGTAAAAAGTCCTGACGACTCAGCCCGTGATGGCGAACAACAAGAGGTTGTGCGCGCCCGGACCGAGTCCGACGGCGGCGACGACGCCGAGCAACAGGTACCCCTCCGTCGGCTCCTCGGCGACGTAATCCGCGAACAGCAGGACGACAAACTCTGCGATGGCGAGTTTCACGAGTACGAACAGCCAGCCGACACCGATGACGTCCGCCGTGGGAAGCACCTCCGCGAATTCGAGGATGGCCCGCGAGATGGGCGTTCGCTCGGTCGCGTTGAGCATGTCGATTCCGATCGCGGTCGAGACGGAGTCAAGCGCGTGGCCGAATAGGGTGAGCACGCCCACCGCGCCCGTGATGACCGCCACGTCGGGGTAGAACCACTGCGTCGCTATCCACAGCGCGCCGGTGAGGAGGACGGCGACGACGAGTCCCACGAACGGCCAGAACAGGCGGAGACCGGCGTGCGTGAAACCGTACCAGAGCGCGGCGGCAACGACGAGCACCACGCCCGCGGTGCCCGCGCTGGCGAGCGCCCGGGGAGCCGGTGCTCGAAGGAGGTGGATGGCGACCAGCCAGACGACGCCGGCGACGACGAACGTCGTGAGATAGACGGAGGGAGTTCCGAACAGCGGGGCGACGCTTTCGGAAATCGCCCGAACTTGATAGAGCGCGTGGAGTCCGGCGCCAACGACCATCCACGGTGCGAACGCGACCACGGTTCGCTCCGAGACGGTCGGCTCGGCACGCCGGAGTAGCCAACCGACGAGACCCACCGCCAGCAAAAGCGGGAGAAGATAGGCCAACGGCGGGAGCGCGAACCCTTCCGGCAGTACCATACACCGACACGCGAACGGAGGTGTCGAAAGGTTTGCGGTCTGCGCTATGCGCGTACCGCCGGAGTTCGCGCTACTCCCGTCCGTGTACCATCCAAACCAACGGTTCCGGCTCCCCGTCCGGGTGGTCGACCGCTTCGTCCGCCACGTCGAACCCGCAGGACTCGTAGAAGGGAACCAACCCTTCGCGAGCCAACAGCGACGGCGAGACCTCCTGCAAGCGAGGATGCTCGCGGACAGCGGTCAGTAGTTCCCGACCCACCCCCGTCCCGCGACGGTCGGCCGCGACGATGACGTCGTACACCATCGCGTAATAGACGTAGTCGGTGAGAATTCGAGCGGTCGCGACCGGCTCACTCTCGTCCTGTTCGCGCCCCGCTCGGAGAAGGACGACCTCGTCCGTGCTTCGAAGCGCGCGGCGAACGTCGAACTCCTCGCGGTCGTCCCACCACTCGTACTCCCGATACAGTTCGAGCAACTCCTCGGCTGTCGCGCCGTAGTCGACGGTGGCCATACATCAACCTTCGGACAGAACGAGGAAGTACCTTCGGTCGGTCGGCTGTGCGCGACCCGGGAGAAACGCGGTGACGGGAGTTCGACCAGGCGATTCGAATCGCTTGGTTGGAACGCTCACGGTTCGGGTTCATCCCACGGCTCGCCGCCATGCTGGTCGCCGAACAGTTCGCGCATCAGGGTGACGATGCTCTCGGGCGGGAACTGGCCGCGCTCGGTGACGATGGCGTCGACGTATCGAGGCGGCGTCACGTCGAACGCCGGATTCTCGACGGTTACGTCGCCGATGCTCTCCTCCTCGTCCAAGGTGAGCACCTCGCGCTCATCGCGCATCTCTATCTCGACGGTGTGGCCGGTCATCGTGTCGGGGTGGAGTTTCAGGGTCTGAGCCGCGACCACGATGGGAACGCCGCGCTCGCGGGCGTTCACGGCCAATCCGGAGGTGCCGACCTTGTTGATGACCGACCCGTCGGCGGCGATTGAGTCCGCGCCGACGAGGACGTGGTCGGTCTCGTCGAGGTAGCGGCGGGCGGCGTTGTCCACGATGAGTGTGACGGGAACCCCCCAATCGCGGAGTTGACGAGCGGTGATGTGGCCCTGCTTTCGCGGGCGGGTCTCCTTCACGATGGCGTGAACCTCCTTGCCCTGTTCGAGGGCCTGCTCGACGCAGGATAACGCGTCCGTCGAGTGGCAGTGGGTCATGATGGTGTCGCCGTCGCGGAGCCGATTCGCGCCGATACGCCCGAGGTTGCCCTGCGCTTGGTCGAGTTCGCGGCGGAACTCCGCGGCGCTCTCCACGACGCTCTCGCGGAGTTCCTCGACGGTGTCGCCTCGCATCCCTCGGAGAACGTACCGCAGGGCGTTCGGGAGGCTGACCGCGGTCGGCCGCGTCTCGTGGAGTCGCCGGGCCGCGGTGCGAATCTCGACCCGGAAGGCCCCCGGCGAACCGGCGGTGCTCGACTCAGCCTGCTCGCCGAGCGCCGCCGCTGCGGTGTCCGCGATGGCCGCCGCGCCGCGGATCTCCATCTCGGCGATGTCGTCCGCGGCGTCGGTGACGGCGGGGTGGAGGTCGGGATGTTTCATGCTTCGGAATACGCGTCGTGTGGGTAAAAATCGTGTGTGGCCGTCGCGGGGTCGACGAGACGTCGGAAACGTTCGATCCGGCGCGGACGCTCGGTAAGGCGATGCGCGTCAATCGGCTTCGAAGCCGGGGAAATCCTACGTTCGTCGCGGTTACACGGTTGCCATGGATTTCGACGCCCAGATGGCGTACGCGGAGACGGTGATGCGCACCGCCAAACTCGTCGCGTTTCTCCTCGTCGGACTGGCGCTCGTTCTGCTGGTCGTGCCGCGTCGATAGCGGGGATTTTTACCCGGCGGCGACATCCGCCCCGCTATGAACGAATCGGAACTCGCCGGAAAGATCGACCACACGGTGCTGGGGCCGGAGACGACGCCGGAGGACGTGGAACGAGTGATGGACGAAGCCGCCGACTACGGCATGAACGCCTGCATCCCGCCGTGCTACGTTACGGAGGCGAGCGAGCACGCTTCCGACGCGACCCTCGCAACCGTGGTCGGGTTCCCGCACGGCCAGCACGCGACGAACGCGAAACACGACGAAGCGGTCGGCGCGTGGGACGAGGGCGCGGACGAACTGGATATGGTCATCAACGTCGGGCGGCTCAAAGCGGGCGAACACGACGCCGTGCGCGACGATATCGAGCTGGTGGTCGCCGCCGTTCCCATCCCCGTGAAGGTCATCATCGAGACCGCGCTGCTCACAGACGAGGAGAAACGCGACGCCTGCCGACTGGCGAAGGAGGCCGACGCGGCGTTCGTCAAGACGTCGACCGGGTTCGCCGACGGAGGCGCGACGGTCGAGGACGTGGAACTGATGGCCGAATACCTCCCCGTCAAGGCGAGCGGCGGTATTGGTGACTACGAGAAAGCGAAAGCGATGCTCGACGCCGGGGCCGAGCGAATCGGCGCGAGCAGCGGCGTAAAAATCGTGGAAGATTTCCGCGGGTAGGCGTCTTCGCGGTCGTCCGTTCGATTAGTCGTCGTCGCTCGGTTGCGGACTCGGCGTGCCTTGCTGGGCGCTCGTCATCCAGTTGTCGATGTGTTCGGCGACGTAGTCCCTGCCACCCCAGCCGAACGCGACGCCGACGCCGATGGCGATGGCCGCGGCGAATCCCCACGCGAGCGCTCGCGCGAAGACGTACAGGATGCCCACGTCGATGCCCATCGTGTCGAGACCGATGACGATGGCGGTGAAGTACAGGAACATCCGGGTTCCCGTGGCGAACCACTGGGTGTACGCGGTGTGGGTCGCCGCGCGGGTTCGCATGATCGCGTCGCCGATGAAGTCGGCAACGACGAACCCGAGGACGATAACCAGCAGTCCGGCAATCAGCGCCGGAAGGTACGAGACGGCGGTCGCAACCCACTGCGATAGCGTTGCGATTGCGAGCACGTTCGCCGCCGCGAGAATCGCCAGCGCGTAGACGAACCACGCGGCGAGTTTTCCGAACGCGCCCGATACCGCGCCCTCCGTTCCGCCCATCATCCGCCCGAGCGGGGTGTCGAGCACCATCCTGTCGAGTTGGATTCTATTCGCGATTCGGCGGACGACGGCCGCGACGGCGCGGCCGATGACCCAACCGATGAGCAGGATAATGATCGCACCCACCAGTCGCGGCAGGAGTGCGATGAACCCCGAGATTGGGTCTTGAACCCACTGCGGGAGGTTGCCTCCGATCTGTTGAAGTGGTACTTGCATGTGTGTCATTGTCTTATCTCCGTGTTTTCTCCGGGCCTGATCGAACTACCCGGGTCTTTCGAGGAATTGGACTACAGGTAGTTTGTTGTTGACCGCCTGAATCGAACCGCCACGGCGGTAACGAGAGATAAATACACACCAAAATAGTTCGGAGGTTTCTGGCCGCGTTCGGATTTAACGCTGCCGATGAACGGCGAAAAATTCGGTTTTCGCCGCCTACACTCCGCGTATTCCACGAACCGACACGAGTCGTTAAATCGAACGACCGAACTTAGGATGGCGGGTCTCAGGCCGCTTCGAGCGCGTATAACGTCGGCGATTCGGCGGTCGGTTCCGTGACCGCAAACAGCGTCCCGTTCGCGACGGCGAGCCCCCATCGAACGCGCGTCCCGAGGTCGTGTTTCCAGCGAACCGCGCCGAAGCGCCTGCCAGCGAAACCGGTTCCGCCGCCGGTTTCGCTGGCGTACACCACCCTGGCCACGTCACCGACGTAGAGCGTGTCTCCGGCGACGACTGGCGATTTGAGGCTGTTGTCCGCGATACCGAGCATCCACCGCGTCGTTCCCGAACCAGCGTCGATGGCGAACACGTCGGCGGTGTGGGTTCCGAAGACGCTGCCGTCCGCGACCGCGAGGTGGTGTTCGACCAAGCCCCCGCGTTCCGCTCGCCATCTAGTTCCGCCAGCCCCGACGTTCGTATCGAGGGAGAACACTTGACCCTTGAAACAGGGACGTAGAGGGATTCCTCGACGATGGTCGGCGCGGCACGGAGGATGCTCGGCAGTTTCCGTCGCCATTTCGGTCGTCCGGAGGACTTCAAGAGGGTGAACACCTCGCCCCAGTAGGTGACGACGTACATCGAGAAACTCTACGGGTCGATTGCCGGCGGAGCCGAGATTTCCCCTCGCACCGCGTCCGCCACCGCTCTTCGTTCCGGCGCAGGTCGAAACAGTGAATCCACCCCTCGTTCGTCCCCGCGAAAAGGTAATCGCCGTAATCGTCGAATCACGACGCGACGTGGGATTGACCTTTCGTCCGGAATCGTCGACGCTCCGTTCTCGTTTTCGCGGCGAGTTCGAGGACGGAGTCATCCGGGCCCACCGCGTAGATGTTTCCGTTTCTGACGGTCGGAGTCGCCCAGACGTTGCCGCTTTCTGGTGGCTCGTACTCCCACTGCTCTTTCCCGGTGTTCGCGTCCAAACAGACGAGGCGGTCGCTCGGTGAGAAAGATGCGGTTTCCGGCGACGACGGGCGTACCGAGCGTCATCCCGATTTCAGCATTCTACTTCACCGTCGCGTCGGAGCGCGGACCGCGCGCCTCCGGGTTGTACCCCGTGTTCGCGCCGTCGTGACCGAGGGTCGGCCAGTCGATTCGGTCACCCGCCGCGTCTGCGGCTTCGTCGTCGGAGGCGGACGTGGAGTTACAGCCAGCAGTGGCGGCGATTGCTGCGGTGCCGAGGGCGGCGAGGAATCTCCGCCGCGGGGCGTGAGAGAGCATCGTTCAGTGTTTCCTTGTTGGAAGGATATGTTTTCCGCACCGGCGGCGCAACCGTCGCCCTTTTTGCCGCGGAGCCGAAACTCTCGGCCGAATGGCCCGGTACCACATCGAGACGTACGGGTGTACCTCGAACCGCGGCGAGAGCCGTCAGATCGAATCCGCGCTCCGCGACGCGGGCCACTACCGCGTCGAGGCACCAGGGCAGGCGGACGTCGCCATCATGAACTCCTGCACCGTCGTCGAGAAGACGGAGCGCAACATGGTTCGCCGGGCCAAAGAACTCGAATCGGAGACGGCGGATCTCATCATCACGGGCTGCATGGCGCTCGCACAGGGCGAGGAGTTCCAGACGGAGGGCATCGACGCCCAGATTCTCCACTGGGACGACGTGCCCACGGCGGTCACGAACGGCGAGTGTCCCACGCCGGGGCCGGGCGTCGAACCCGTCTTGGACGGCGTGGTCGGCATCCTCCCCATCGCTCGCGGCTGTATGTCCGACTGCTCGTACTGTATCACGAAGCACGCGACGGGCAAGATAGAGTCGCCGTCGGTCGAGGAGAACGTTGAGAAGGCTCGTGCGCTCGTCCACGCCGGCGCGAAGGAACTTCGGATCACCGGACAGGACACGGGTGTCTACGGCTGGGACACGGGCGAGCGAAAGTTACACGTCCTGCTCGACCGCATCTGCAATGAGATAGAGGGCGAGTTCCGGGTTCGCGTCGGGATGGCGAACCCGAAGGGCGTTCACGGCATCTGCGAGGAACTCGCGGGGGTGTTCGCCGAAAACGACGAACTCTACAACTTCATCCACGCGCCGGTGCAGTCCGGGTCGAACGACGTGCTCGGCGACATGCGCAGACAGCATCAGGTGGCGGAGTTCGTGGAGGTCGTTGAGACGTTCGACGAACACCTCGACCACTGGACGCTCTCGACGGACTTCATCGTCGGCTTCCCGACCGAAACCGAGGACGACCACGAACAGAGCATGGCGCTCCTGCGCGAGGTACGCCCCGAGAAGATCAACGTCACCCGGTTCTCGAAGCGCCCCAACACGGACGCCGCGAAGATGAAGGGACTGAACGGCGCAATAAAGAAGGAACGCTCGAAGGCGATGTCCGAGTTGAAGATGGATATCGTCGGCGAGGCCTACGAGGAGTTAGTCGGAACCCGAAAGCGGGTGATGGCGGTAGAAGAGGGAACCGGCGACTCCGTGAAGTGCCGGGACGGGGCGTACCGGCAGATCATCGTCCGGAACGCCTCCGACCACGACATCGAACCCGGCGACTTCCTCGACGTGGAGGTAACGAACCACCAGACTGTGTACGCCTTCGGCGAACCAGTGTAGCGTCAGCAGAAAGCATTTATCCTCTCGTAGACCAGTTCCGCGCGAAGCCCTCCAGCAACCGACGCGCGTTCCTCGGCACCGTCAGCGCCGCTCTCGTCGGCGTCGCGAGCTGTCTCGACGACGCCTCGACCGGAGCGACCGACGAACCAACTTCTTCGACGCCCACCGAAACGACGTCGAAGACGACCGCGAGAACCACGGAGACCGCCTCGTTCACGCTTCCCAAGTCCTCCGTGAAGGAGGTGGGGTACCTACGCGTCGCCGTCGCTGACCCGACCGTCAGGAAAGCTGTCGCCTACCGGTCGGTTATGGGTTCGGGGGCGTACTCATGTCCGACGACCGCCAATTCGTCGTCGCAGCCGTCCAGAGTCGAACCGGGAAAGCCGCCGACGCGGAAGGCGAGCCGCGGTACGACGCCTTCGAACTCGTCGCCGACGGCGAGGTGTTCCCCGCCGTCGAAGTCGAAGACCGAACGGTGGGAGCCTACACCACGTCGCTCGCCGGGTGCGGTCAGATTCGGTACGACGCTCCCTCCGTGGGGGCTCACACGGTCGGCTGGATAACCTTCGAACCGACGTCGCCGCTCGCTGTGAGTGGAACCGCGATTCGGTGTCAGCACGACGCCGAAACCGCCGAGTGGTCGCTCTCCGACGAGCAAATCTCAAAGCTCGCTCGCCCGGCAGCCGAGTTCGAACTCCGGTCGTTCGAGGCGACGGTGGGAGAAGCGAGCGTCGATGTCTCCTTCGTCGCCGAAAACGTCTCCGAGGTGGAGGGTCGATTCCTCGCCGCAGTCTACTGGCCGACCGCGGGTATCGCGGACGACGACGAGTCGACCATCGTCGACCGCTCCGTCGCCGCGGGCGACCGTATCGAGTGGACGAAGACGTTCGATACGGAGTACGCCGCCGGAGCGGACGGCACGGTGACCGCCAGCGTCGAAGGCGTCATCTCCGGGGAGACGAAAGTCGACCTTGGCGCGTAGTCCGAGAGAGCTGCAGATCGAAAAAGCGAGTTACTTTGGAGGGCCGATTCGGGGCACCGATTCAGCGCGCTGGTTCGAACGTCGTTTCGGAGAGTCTATCGGGGATTATTCGACGATAATCGTTCCTTTCATTCCCATCGTCTCGTGGGGGACGCAGTAGTATTCGTACTCGCCGGGCACCTCGAAGGTGTACCTGTACTCGTAGCCCGCGTCGTAGGTTGCTCCGTCACCACCGGGCGAACTGGGACGGTTCGCCCTTTTCGGTTGACTTTCGACGGCGACGTTGTGGGTATTGGACATCCAGACGAACGTGACCTCGGTTCCTGCCGAAACTTCGAGCAGGTCGGGTGCGAACTCGAGACTGCCACCCGGCCCGACTTCTATCGGTAGGTCGTCCTTCGTCGCGGGTGGTGTTCCGTCGGTCGTCGTTTCGGTCGCCGTCCCGCTCGTCACCGCCGGCGAGACGGTCACCGTCCCGACCATCCCGGCGGCTTAGTGCGGTTGGCAGAAGTACTCGTACTCGCCGACTGTCTCGAAGGTGTGGGTATAGCGGTATCCCCTGTCGTAAACTTTGGACACGGGGGCCGGCGTCCCCTTCCAGTTCGCATCGTCGGGGTGGTCTTCGACCGCGACGTTGTGCGTGTCCGACTTCCACTCCCACCCGACGGTCTGGTCGGGGTGAACCGTGACGTTCTCGGGAGCGAACGTCAGGTTGCCTCCGTGGCCGACTGCTATCGTCACGTCCGCTTTCATCTCGTCGGCCGCCGTCTGCTCGCCTTTCGAGCCGACTTGGCCGCCCGCGAGACAGCGGCGAGGGACGCACCTACGAGCGTCGCGCCGGTCGCTTTCAGCATCGTCCGCCTATCGTGTTCGGGAGTCATGGGAACCCATATACGTGCCTACAACAGTCCGATGAAAAATACCGGTGCTCGATTCTCACCGCGTGAAAACGGCGCTCTCAGTTCTCGTCTCCGTCTCCGAGCGACGTATCGGCCAGTTTATCCGCCTCGTCGTCGGGCTTCCACTCCCCCAGTTCCTTCGGGTCGACGTGGACGAACACCTCGTCCACCTCGGGGATGTCGCGGATGGAGTCCATGATTCGGGTTTCGATGCCGTGGGCCTCGATTAGCGTTCGGTCGCCTTCGACCTCGACGTGTAAGCTCACGTCGATCTCCGGGCCGACGTAGTGGGCGATGACGTCGTGGACGCCCTCCACGTCAGGGTGGTCGAGCGCCCGCCGGACGATGTCGGCCCGGAGGTCTTCCGGTGGCGCGCGTCCGACGAGGTAGTCCACGTTGTCCTCGACGATCTCCCAGCCAGTGTAGAGGATGCCGAGCGAGACGACGCCCGCCGCGATGGGGTCGAGCGCCGGAAGGCCGAACCGAGCGCCGAGCACGCCGATCAGCGCCGCCCCCGCGGTGAGGATGTCGTTGCGGTTGTCCAGCGCCGTCGCCACCACCGCGGGCGAGCGAGCCTCCTCGCCGACCCGAAGGCAGTATCGGTAGAGCGCGTACTTGGCAACCCCCGTGCCGACGAGCACGGCGGCGGCGAGCCAGCCCGTCGTCACCGAGATATCGCCGGAGAGGAGGGAGGTCGTCGCGCGCCAGAGCACTAGCACACCCGCCGCGAATACGCCGAGCGCGACGAACAGCGACACGAACGGCTCAATGCGCTCGTGCCCGTGCGGGTGTTCGAAGTCCGGCGGTTGTGTCGTCAGGTAGAGACCGCCGAGGACGACGATGCTGTACACCGAGTCCGCGAGGCTGTTGACGGCCTCGGAGCCGACCGCGAGGCTACCGGTCTGGAGCCAGACGGCACCCTTGGCGAACGCCAGCAGGACGTTCGCCGCGAGGACGACGATGCCCGCGGAGCGGACGGCGCGAGACCGGTTCATCGACGAGAACGTTCGCACTCCAAAGAAAAGGGCGTATCGCTCCGGTCTCGGCTCAGCAACACTCAGGGTAGCAAGCGCCGCCCGCGCAGCAGGTGCTCGTACAGCAGCGAACGACGGGGACGGTGTCGGCGTCGGTAAAGTGGTCGGTTGGTCGGTCGACGTCGGTCGGTCGGTCGGCAGTACAAGGGTCGGACGTGCGTTCGAGCGCACAGCAGTCGTCGGACATCACACTCAGTCGTAGGCTCTCGCCGTGGATAAACGAGTCAGTTTCTCGACCCGAAGGTGGTGTCGACGCGGAAACTACCCGGGTACGTTTACCACCGTGGGACGCCAACCGGACGACGATGAGCGACGACTGGCAACGGACGTGGCACGCCGTCCGGAGCGCCTTCGGGTCGAAGTGGGCGTTCCACGTCGTGCGGGCGCTCTCGGAGCGGGAGCAGGGGTTCAACGACCTCCGGCGGTCGCTCGGCGGCGTCAGCGCGAAGACGCTCTCCGAACGACTTCGGGAGCTTCGGTGTCTGGGCTTCGTGGAGAAGGAGGTTCGCGCCACGTCGCCGCCGACGACGATGTATCGGCTCACCGACCACGGGGAGTCGCTGGCGACCGTTATGTACGACGTGGAGTCGCTGGTCGAAGTGGTCGAGTGCCCCGACGGGGACTGCCCCGTTCCCGCGGACACTGCGCCGGATTGCGCCCGCCCGCCCTCGGCTGAAACCGTGTCGGAATCGACCTGCGACTGTTAGTAGCGCACCGCGCCGTCGTCGGGGACGGTCGCGCCGTCCTGCTCGGCGAACGCTACGTACAGTCGCTCGTAGGTGTCGTCCAGCCCTTCGACGATGACCTTCGTGTCGGCTATGACGGGCATGAAGTTCGTGTCCCCCTCCCAGCGCGGGACGACGTGCGTGTGGAGGTGGGCGATGGAGCCGCCGCTTCCCTCGCCGATGTTCAGCCCGGCGTTGAACCCGTCCGGCGAGAGGGCGCTTTCGAGCGCGTCAAAGGTTCGTTGTTTGAGCCGGGCGTGGCCCAACAGCATCTTGTCGTTCAACTCGCGGAAATCGTCCGTGTGTTGGTCGGGGATGACCATGACGTGGCCGGGGTTGTAGGGGTAGTTGTTCAGCATGACGACGCTGTGGTCGTTGCGGGCGACGACGAGGTGTTCGCGGTCAGCACCGCGATGGGGGAGTTCGCAGAAGACGCACTCCACGTCGCCGTCCTTCTCCTCGCGTTCGACCCACTCGATGCGCCACGGCGCGAAGACCTGTTGCATGGGACAGTGTGAGTCGGGGGGACGCTTTACGTTTTCAGTCTTCGACGGGGTGAGATTCGCCCCGGTTCGATTCGTCCTCGTTTCGTCGACGCGGTGAGATGCGATGGAATCTCTCGAAAGGGCCGGGTTCGAACGAGCTTCGACACTGCGGAGTGATGTCTCAGAAAGCCCTCGGGCGCTACACTCGCGCCCTACGCTGCGCGCGAGGCGAGCGGTCGGGGGTTTTCGAGGATACCGTCACTGTGTCAGAACGTCCGGTGTCAGAATTTTAACGTCGAGAACGACTGAGGTTTCCGAAAAGACAACCGACCCGATTGGAAAACAGTCTCGAACTCGGCAGCGGCGGTTACAGCGATTTTAACGACTTCATAATCGTGATCAATCCGAACCTCAACGACGATAGCGACCGACACCGCCGCCCCGTTCCGACAGTCGCACAACAGTATCTTTTCAAACGCTGGCTTCGGACTGGGGGTAACGAATGTACATCATCATCGTCGGTGCGGGCGATATCGGCTCGCAACTCATCGGCATTGCGACGCAGAACAACAACGACGTGGTGGTCATCGAGAAGGACGCGGAGCGCGCCGAACGCGCCTCGATGGAGTTCGACTGTCTCGTCTTACACGACGATGCGACGATCATCGATACGCTGGAGGAGGCGGGCGCGAACCGGGCCGACGCGCTCATCAGCACGACCGACCAGGACGCGACGAACATCATGGTCTGTCTCCTCGGGCAAGAACTCGAAGTCCCGTCGCTGGTGTCGGTCGTCCACAACCCCGAGCACATGAACGTCTTCCGGCAGATCGGCGTGAACGTCATCGAGAATCCCCAGCGACTCATCGCAGAGTACCTCTACCGCGCCGTCAAGCGACCCTCCATCAAGGATTACATGAAGGTCGGCGACCAAGCGGAGGTGTTCGAAATCACGGTCGATTCCTACGCCCCGGTCGCCGGACTCACGCTGGCCGAGGCGGCGGACGAAGGGCTGTTCGACGACGGCATACTCGTGGTCGCGCTCGAACGCGACCACGAGGTCATCACCCCGCGCGGGAACACGAAGATAGCGGGCGGCGACCTCGTCACCGTCTTCTCCGAGACGGGCGCGACGCCGGAGGTGACGGATATCTTCGGTCACTACGAGGATCACGACTGATATGGTACGACGCAAGACGGTCGCGGGAGTTCCGGCGGACTTAGCCATCATCTTACGAGATATCGGCGCGCTCGTGTTGATGCAGGCCGCGCTGATGGGGTTCACCGTCCTCCTCGCGCTCACCTTCGGCGAGTTCTACGCGGCGCTCGCGTTTCTGCTCGCGGGAGTCGTCACGGCGACGGTCGGCAGCGTCACCCGCAAAACCTTCGAGAACGCGCCGAACCCGGTGATGAAACACGGGATGGTCATCGCCGCCGGGGGCTGGTTCGCCACCGCCATCTTCGGTGCGATACCGTTCTTCCTCGCCGCGCATCTGACCCCCGTTTCGGTGATGAACTCGTACGTTCCCGCGGGTGCGAGCTACAAGCCGATTCGCGTCGGCGGTGCGACGACGATGTCGAGTCTGGCGTACTTCCAGAACCCCCTGCACGCGCTGTTCGAGAGCATGTCCGGATGGACGGGAAGCGGACTGACGATGGCGGTACACGAACCGTCGCTACCCCGCGCCGTCCAGTGGTGGCGGTCGCTCATCCAGTGGGTCGGCGGAGTCGGCGTCATCGTCCTCACGACGGCCATCCTCGCACGCCCCGGAAGCGGGAGCTACGCGCTCTATCAAGCCGAGACGCGCGAGGAGCGAATCCACCCGAGCATCATCCACACGGTTCAGACGGTGTGGCGAATCTTCCTCCTCTACACCGTGCTCGCGATCGTCGCGCTGTTCGCCGCGATTCTGTGGAGCGAACCGCGGCTGAGCCTGTTCGAATCGTTCTGGCAGGCGCTCAATCACGCCATGACGGGGCTCTCAACGGGCGGATTCAGCGTCACGGACAACTCCATCGCGTCGTACGACTCCCCGCTCATCGAGGGCGTCCTCCTGCCCATCATGACCCTCGGCGCTATCGCGTTCCCCATCCACTACGTGATGCTCCGCGACCGCAACCCCGACGCGCTATTCTCCGACCTCCAGACGCGCTGGCTGTTCATCCTCTTGGCCGCGGGTGCGGTCGTCCTGTCGGTGCAGAACGTCGTCACGCTTCCCGAGGCGAACGGGGCGTTCACCGAGACGGGGTGGTTCGGCCTCCAGAACGTCCGGATTCCGCTGGCGTGGGCCGGATTCGAGAGCCTCGGCCCGTCGCCGCTCGCCGCCGACGCGACGCGGGACTCCGTCTTCCAGTTCGTCAGCGCGCTCACCTGCACGGGGTTCCAGTCGTCCGATATCGGCGCATGGAGTGCCGGCGGTAAGCTCATCGTCAGCGGGGCGATGGTGCTCGGCGGCGCGGCGGGGAGCACCGTCGGTGGTATCAAGATCATCCGCGGATACATGATCAGCAAGGGCATCCAGTGGGAGTTCTCCCGCGTCTTCCTCCCGTCGTCGGCGGTCGTCAACACCAAGATCGGGACTCGCGTACTCGACCGACATCAGATGTTCGAGGAGTTCAGCGAGGCGGCCATCGTGAGCATGCTCTGGATCATCCTGCTCATCACCGGAAGCGTCGTCCTCGTGAACGTCGCCCCCGGTTTCGGCTACGCCGACGCGCTGTTCGAGGTCGCCAGCGCGCAGGGCAACGTCGGCCTCTCGACCGGCATCACGGGGCCGACGATGTCGCCGGTCGCCGAGGGAATGCTCGTCCTGAACATGTGGGTCGGCCGTCTCGAAATCTTTCCCGTCCTCGTGTTTCTCCGCTCGGCGCTGTTCGGTCTCGAACCCTGACCACCTATATAACGTATTCGGCTGTTGTAGAGCGTTGCGCCATCATTAACGGTTCTCAGGCCACGATAAACGAAATGGGACACTCTCGTCGCCTCAAAGGGGTGAATCGCAAGACAGAGACCGAATAAACGGTTCGAACGCCCTCCAACAGAGAGGGGTTTTTATGCTATTGTCAGGGGAAGAAGGAACCGAGCAGGAAGTCACCATGGCAACAAAAAATCAGGGGTTCCAGGCAGTAGTCGAACTGTGTGATAACTGCGGTCGTGAGACCTCGCACGAGGTTTCGGTTCAGATTCGAACCGAGAGCAAAAAGAAGGAGAACGCCGAATTCTCGCGCGAACCGTACCGCGTCACGAAGTGCCAGACGTGCGGCGAGACGAACAGCCAGCGGATGAACAACGCCTGAGTATCCGGTATCTACGTTCGACTATTATTCGTTTTCCGTCTGCCGTTGTGGCGACACGTCGTTCCACCGCCGCCGGCCGAGAGCTGTCACCGGGAACTAGTTGACAGTTCAGAGTAATTACCGCGTGAATACTTCGCATCCGTCTTCCGTGACGATGACGGAGTGCTCTTTCTGGCTGACGAGGAAGCCGTCTTCCTCCTTCAGCACCGGATAGCCGTGGATCACGTTCTGCATCTTGAGGCGGCGAACCGCCATCTCGGGGCGGGAGACGTCCAACCATCGGGTGGCGAAGGGGAGGGTTCGGAACTCCTCGGTGATCTGGTCGAGCGCCTGTCGAGCACTGCGGTCACGAACCGACGTTTCGCGTTCGAGGGCGAAGATCTCCTCCTCGGCACCCTCGCCGACTTTGCCGCTTCCGTCGGTGGCGAACGGTTCGATAGCGACCACGTCACCGACTTGCAACTCGATACCTTGCGAAACAGCGCGGTTGGGGATGTTCGGTTCCGTGTGCTGTTCGTAGTGTTCGAGGCCGTGGCCGGAGAGGTTAACGACGGGATTGTAGCCGTACCCCTCGATGACGGACTCGATTTCGGCACCGATATCGCCGGTCTCGACGCCGGGGCCGACCACTTCGAGGGCGGCGTCGAGGGCCTCTGCGCTGGCTTCGGCGAGGTCGTCGTGACCCGAGAGGTCGACCGTGATGGCGGTGTCCGCGAGCCAGCCGTCGATCTGTACGCCAATGTCGAGGTTGACCATCTCCTCGCCGAACGTGCTATCGTCGTCGATGCTCGGCGTCGCGTGCGCCGCCTCCTCGTCGATGCTGATGTTCACCGGGAACGCCGGTTTTCCGCCGAGTTCGCGAATTCGATCTTCCGCGTATTCTGCGATTTCGAGGTGGCTCACGCCGACATCGACTCGGTCTGCGGTCTCTTCACGCACCTGTGCGAGTATCTCGCCGGCCTCCCGATGCTTCTCGTACTTCTCCGCCGAGAGGTCGACCTCCTGTTCGCTCATGGCACGTACTTTGCCCGAACGCCAGAAAGAGTTTGCGTTACATCGAACCCGTAGGCGGAGATTGACGCCGACGGCGAATCCGTGGTAACGCGAATGTAATTCGAGAAACACGTCATCGAACTCCCGAACGGTCGTCCCGGTTTATTGTCGTCAACGGGATATTGGATGTCTGCACATGCAGAGAGAAATCGGGGCCGTGCTCGCAACGACACTACTGGTGCTCGCCAGCCTCTCGCTGGGAGCACTGGGAAGTGCGGGGACAACGACAGACGAAGGGGTACACCTACAGAACGTCACGGTCGAACGACTCGAACTGGGGAACGTCACGGTCGAGAACGCGACCATCGAGACCATGGAGGTCGATCTGGTGCGGATAGAGGACCGAGACCGAACCTTCCGTAACGCGAGACTTCAGAACGTCTCGTTGGAACGGCTGTCGTTCGAAGGCGTCAGCGCGGAGAACATCGAGAGCGAAGAGCTGAGTAACGCGACGAATGGCGGGGAGAACGTTCCGTCGAACGTCTCCGTCAGCGACGTGACCATCGAACAGTTCTCGGTCGAGACGCTCGTCGTCGAGAATCTCACGATGGCCGAAGACGGAACGACCACGACGACGGAAGGAACCGCGGAGACGACCACCGCCGAAGAGACGACCCAAGCAGCGAACGAATCGGCGCAGTCGTTGGGGAGCGTCACCATCCGAACCGCCGACGTTCAGACGATGACCATCGAATCGCTGACGGTCGAGAGCATCTCGGTCGGTGGCGCAGAGACGACCGCCGAAGAAACCACGACCGCGGCGGAAAAGACCACGGCCAACGAGACGACGGCTAACGAAACGACCGCAGCGTCCATGGCGCTCCAAGACGAGATCGTCGTCGACAACATCTCAGTCGAGAACGTGACCGTCGATAGCGCGACGGTCGCCGTCGCCAACGCCGAAAACGCGGTCGCCGCGGAGTCGCAAGCAACGACCGCCGCCCAAGCGACGACCACCGCCGAAGGAACGACCGCGGGCCAAGAGACGACGGTCGAAGCGACCGAAACGACGACCGCGGCGTAGAACGCTCACAGCCGACCGTTTTTTCGGTACGCCGGACGGTCGCTACTCGCTCAGCGCGGTCTGCATCGCGTCGCTGTTGAACGCGCTTCCCGCGTTTCCGTCGCGGTCGAGAACGATGACGCCCGCGCTCGAACCGGTGAGTTCGGCGAATTCCGCCATTGCGCGATCGGCGGCCGCCTGCGCGTCGAGTCCGGATTCGAGGTGGCGGACCGCCCGCCGGGTGAGCGTCGCCTTGGCGATGTCCTCGCCGGCTCCGGTGGCGCTGGCCGCACCGGCTGGGGCGGCGTAGAAGCCGCTGCCGATTTGGGGTACGTCGCCGACTCGGCCCGCGAGCGCGAGCCATCGCCCGCCGGTCGAGGTGGCCGCCGCGAACCGTTCTCCATCGTACGCGACCGCGCCGACCGTGTCGGATCCGCCGAACTTCTCGCGGAGCCACGCGACGTGTACGCGCGGCGCCCCATTGGGGACGTCGAGGTCGTTCCATCGCTCGCGGCTGCGTTCCGTCCAGAGGTCGACGCCCGTCTCGACGCCGAAATCGGCTCCCAGTTCGACCGCGTGTTCGCCGCTGACGAGGACGTGCGGCGTCTCCTCCATCACGACTCGCGCCACACTGACCGCGTGTTCGACGCCGGGCATCGAGCAGGCCGCGCCCGCGTCCCGGTCGCTGGTCATCATTCCCGCGTCGGTTCGAATCTCACCGTCGCTCTGAACCGCACCGCCGACGCCCGCGTTGAATCGCGGCGACGATTCGAGGACGTGAACCGCCGCCTCGACCGCGTCGACGACGGTTTCTCGCTCCTCGCCCGCCGCAGCAGCCTCGTCCAACACCGCCTGTCGCGGTTCGGGTTCGTCCGGTGCGCTTCCCGCCCCGCCGTGTACGATGACCTTCATGTGCGGTGTTCTCGCGGCAGGTGTCTTAAGTTCCGACGAACCGGCATTCGACCGAAAGCGAAAATAGCTCGACAAAACGAATCGGGTATCGAACCATGACGATGTACGTGCGCGACGAGACGGCCGAGTGCCGAACCGTCGACGGTTGGGACGACGGTGTCGGCTGGATGGTCCATCCCGACGAGGAGGGCAAGCGGACGAGTCACGCGATTCGCGGCGAGAACGGCGGCATCTGGCTCGTCGACCCCTTGAATGCGCCGGGCGTAGACGACCTGCTCGCGGAACTCGGCGAGGTCGTCGGCGTGGCCGTGCTCTCGAACTGGCACGCCCGAGACGCGGGAGCCTTCGCCCGTCGTCACGGCGTCGCCGTCCACCTTCCGGAGTGGATGACCCGAATCGAAGAGCGCGTGGACGCCACAGTCGAACGGTATTCGGCGGAGATCGGCGACTCCGGCCTTCGAGTGCGAAGATGCCACCCGCTACCCGGTTGGCACGAAGCGATAGCATACCGCGAATCCGACGGGACGCTCTACGTGCCAGACGTTCTCGGAACCGCCCCCCTGTTCACCGTCGGCGATTAGCGAATCGGCGTTTATCTCCTCAGACGCCCGTTTCCGCCCCGGAACGCGTTCGTCGACTTCGACCCCGAACGAATCCTCGTCGGTCACGGTGAGGGCGTCTTCGAGGGAGCGGCGGCGGCACTCTCCGACGCCCTCGCGGGAGCGCGACGGCGATTTCCGCGCGGACTTCTCGAAAGCGGTGGCGCGCAACTACGCGCACTCGTGGGGGCGGTGACGAACTGACGAAGCGGGACGTATCGACCGTCGAAACGGAAAAGTATCGCCGAGAATGCGGTTCGAGTGGGTCGGACAGCTGCTAGTACCTCCTTCGAACCCGCGAACCGATTCAATTCTTAAAGGAAGTATAATGCTCATACGGGGGACAAACGGCAGGTATTATATCCAAGTCGAAACAGAGTTCGAACGTTCATGAGCTACGAGTTCGAGAAGGTAGACGTACCTGAGGACGGGGAACAAATCACGTACGACGAGGAGACGGGGAAGCTGAACGTGCCCGAAAATCCCATCGTTCCGATCGTCCACGGAGACGGCATCGGGACGGACGTCGGACCGGCGGCCCAGAAGGTGCTCGACGCCGCGGCGAAGGCGACGGGACGCGAGATAGATTGGATGCGCGTCTACGCGGGCGCCAGCGCACGCGAAAAGTACGACGAAAACCTGCCGGACGACACCGTCGAAGCCATCAAGAAGTTCAAGATCGCCATCAAGGGACCGCTCACGACGCCGGTCGGGGCCGGGTTCCGCAGTTTGAACGTCGCACTCCGCCAGAAACTCGACCTGTACGCGAACGTCCGCCCGACGTACCATCTCGATAACGTTCCGTCGCCGGTCAAACGTCCAGAAGCGATGGACATGGTCTTCTTCCGCGAAAACACGGAGGACGTGTACGCCGGTATCGAGTGGGAAGCCGGTACCGACGAGGTACAGCGGGTCAAGGAGTTCGTCGAAGAAGAGATGGGGGCCACGGGCGTCATCCACGACGGTCCCGTCGGTATCGGCGTCAAACCCATCTCGGAGTTCGGGTCGAAGCGCCTCGTCCGCGAAGCCATCGACTACGCCCTCGAAAACGACCGCGACTCGGTCACGCTGGTTCACAAGGGCAACATCATGAAGTTCACCGAGGGCGCGTTCCGCGACTGGGGCTACGAACTCGCCGAGGAGGAGTACGGCGACGTCACCATCACGGAAGACGAACTCTGGGACGAGTACGACGGCGAACAGCCCGAAGACAAACTTGTCGTCAAAGACCGCATCGCGGACAACATGCTCCAACAGATCCTCACCCGCACCGACGAGTACGAAGTCATCGCCACGATGAACCTGAACGGCGACTACATGTCCGACGCCGCGGGTGCCCAGATCGGCGGCCTTGGCATCGCACCGGGTGCGAACTTCGGCGACCACCGCTGTCTCGCCGAACCCGTCCACGGCTCCGCTCCGAAGTATGCGGGACAGGACAAAGTCAACCCGACCGCGATGATCCTCTCCGGTCGCCTCATGCTCGAGTACATGGGCTGGAAGGACGCGGGCAAACTCGTCCGCGACGCCGTCGAGGAGACGATCTCCTCCGGCCAAGTCACCTACGACCTCGAACGCCAGATTGAAGGCGGGGAGAAACTCGCCACCAGCGAGTACGCCGACGCCATCGTCGAGAACATCGAAAAACTCTCGTAAATCTCGAACGCGATTTTTTTCGTTTCTATTCCTGGCAGTCACTTCCACGGCACGTCCAATCGCGGCGGGCTGAACACGTCGATACCGAGAACCGGCGTGTCACCTCTGTTCTCCGCCGCGTGCGGTTCGTCGCCCGGAATCGCGTATGAGTCCTGTTCTTTAACCACTACCTCCTCGCCATCGACGACGAACGTCAGCGCGCCGCTGTAGACGAATCCCGTCTGCTCGTGTTCGTGGCTGTGTTTCGGCACCGTCGCGCCGGATTCGATGCGGAAATGCTGGATACTCATGCGATCTCCGGCGGCGAGCTGTGCGAGATAGACTCCGTCGGTGGCTTCCACGGCGTCGCGGTCTGAGAGGGGAATCGACTCCATGACATCAATTCGCACGCAAGGGACGTAAATCTCGGGGCGAGAGTTTAAGTACGAGAACGGAACCAACTCTGGCGAGATGTCGGTCGAACTGCTCGTGGGTATCGCGGCCGCGGTTCTCCTCGTCGCGCGTCCGTTGACTACTACGGTACGCGAGCAGCCACCGAACTGGCGGTGCCCCCCCGACTCGCTTGCGACGACCGAATCCGACCGCCGCGTCCAAGCCGCCGCCCGAACGCAGGGTTGAACAGGGCGGCGACCGGAGGTGCGAGCATGTACAGCGTCGTCGGCTGTAGCGCGTGTAACAACCTGTGGATAGTCGAGGGGCGGCCCGAGACGACGCAGTGTTCGCGCTGCGGGAAGCGCCGTAAATTCCGGAAGTTGAAGAAGTTCGTCGAAACCGACGACGAAGACTACGCGCGCGAGGTTCGCGCCTCGATGATCGCCAATCGACAGGGCCACGGCGACGCCTTCGCCGAACTCGATTCGTTCGCTGAGATGGACTCGCAGATCGAGGACGCCGGGATGGACGACGAGGAGTATCTCGACCGCTCCGGCATCGACACCGACGATGTCGCCACCGCCGGAGAGCCCTCCCGCCGTAGCGCGAGCAAAGGTAAAAAGCAGGTCGTGCTCGACGCACTGTCGAATCTCGACGAGCCCGACGAAAGAGAAATCGTCACGTACGCGCGAGAGCGAGGCGTCTCCGCCGAATACGTCCGACGAGCGCTCGAAAAGCTCTCCCGGCGCGGCGAAATCAGCGAGAGCCAAGGTCGCTATCGTCGTCTCTAAAGAAGGAAGGAGGGAACTCCCAATTCAGGGAAGCGCACCGTTCAGTCCCCTCCACACGGCAACCATCAACGTGAGGAAGGTGAGCAGTAGCTTCAGGAACTGAAGGACGTGATACGCCCGGGAGTCAGTGATCGGTGCGTCCCCGTCGGTGGTGGATGCGGCCATCGGAGGTCACTATCGGGTGGCACGGTGCGAGTGATTCGATTCGCTCGCACGTGCCAACAGACAGTTACACGCCAACCATAATAAATTCTAGAATTATTTCTCCGTAATATACCTTCGCAAGGGACGATTACCGCCCGAGTTCTTCGTGTGCGCTGGAGAGGTGCCGCGACGCGAGCGCCGCGAGTAGGGAAAGTTCACCCGCCAGCGCGCCGACCGCGATGATCTCCGCGAGCGCGTCGGCGTTGCTTCCGGCGGGGTCGCCGCCGCCACGAAGGCCCAGTACGTCGAGGGCTTCTGACTGCGTGGGAAGTTTGGTGCCGCCGCCGACGGTTCCGACTTCCAGACTGGCGAGACTGACGCTCGCGTACAGTTCGTTCTCACGGGCTTCGACGGTCGTGATGGCGTTGCTACCCTCGACCACCTGCGCGGCGTCCTGTCCGGTGGCGAGGAACGCGGCGGCGACGACGTTCGCGGCATGTGCGTTGAATCCGAGGCTTCCGGCCTTCGCGCTCCCGACGAGATTCTTGCGTATGTTCGCCTCCTCGATGGCTTTCGGCGTCGTGTGGAGGCGTTCTTCGACCGTCTCGCGGGAGATTCGAATGTCCGCCGTGACGCTCCTACCGCGGCCTTCGACGGCGTTGATGGCGGCGGGTTTCTTGTCGGTACAGAGGTTGCCCGAGAGCGCGACGAGGCTCGCCGGCGTCTCCTCCTCGACCAGCGACGCGGCTTCGCGGGTTGCGATGGTCGCCATGTTCATCCCCATCGCATCTTTGGTGTCGTAGACGAATCGCAGGAAGACGGAGGCCCCGACGACGTAGGGCGTCACGTCGAGGAGTTCGCCGTGGCTGGTCGTCGATTCCGCGGCGTCGGCGAGTCGGTCGCGGTTGTCGGCCACCCAGTTCACGACCTCCTCGGCCTCGGCGACGCCCTGCACGCGGAAGACGGGTGCGCGAGTCATCCCGGTCTTCGTGACCCGCGCGTCCGCCCCTCCGGCGCTGGTGATGACCGAACAGCCGCGGTTGACGCTCGCCACCAACGCACCCTCGGTCGTGGCGAGCGGGAGGTAGTAGTCGCCCTCCGCCGACCCGCCGCTGACATTGACCGGTCCCGCGACGCCCATCGGAATCTGGGCCCCGCCGACCATGTTCTCGACGTTGTTCTCGGCTCGCTCGGCGTCGAAGGCGTAATCGCCGACCGCGTCGAGCGTCGCGTCGGTTTCCGATTCGAGGAGTATCCGGCGGGCCGCAGTCGCGGTGTCGTGGTCTGCGTGGTCTTCGAGTTCGTGCAAGCGCACGTCGCCCGCCCGAATCTGTTCCGCGAATTCGTCTGCGTCGGTCATGGTTCGGGAGTTGCAGTCCCACCCCCTAACAGTTGCTCATTCGACCGAGCCATCGGCGAGAGCCATCAACGATTTGCCTCCCGTGCGAGAATGTCCACCATGGAAACGAGGGGAGCGACGGCGACCGACATCCCGGAGATTCGTCGGGTCGCCCGTGAAGCGTTGGACGAAGCGTACGATTTCTTCCCTAAGAAGGAGCGCGAAGCGACCGTGCGAGTACGGTTCGGCGACGAACGACTCGAATCGGCGATGGCGGACGACGACGTGATACTCGTCGCCGCCATCGCGGACGGCGAACTCGTTGGGTACGCGCACGTCGACGCGGTCAATCGGGCCGATGCCGTCGGCGAGGCGGTCTTGCGGGGAATCTACGTCGCGCCGAACCGGTGGCGGGAAGGTATCGGAACCGCACTTCTCGACGCCGTCGAGGACTCGATTCGGGAGCGCGGATTCACACAGCTATCGGTCGCGGTTCTCGCCGAAAACGAGCGAGGAAAACGATTCTTGGAGTCGAATAATTTCGAACGGATCGAAGAACGGGTCGAAGATCTGTTTACGGGCGGAACCGCGCCTCAACTCGTCTACTACCACGATTTCGCGTAGAGTCCGTTTCACCGACTCGTGACGTTCTCCCGGCGGACTACTTCATCGTCGTGGACGACCCTCAGCGCGAACGATCCGTGAGGGCCGCTGTTCGGGATGTGGATGGTTGCGGTGTAGTTCGCCAGCGCGGCGCAGCCACATTCCGGCTTGTCGGTCGCTCGCTGGCTGTTTATCCGGAGCGTATAGTTCCCCCACCCGGTTTCCACCAGATTCGGCTCGCTGAGCGAGTACGAGGCGTCCGGAACGCTCACGTTACCGGAGACGACGAGGAACCGTCGTTCGTCTTCCGTGCGTTTCGTCGATTCGACGCGGTTCTCCGGCGATTCGACGCAACCGCCGCCGGAACTCACCGCGCCCACCAGTTTCGGCTCTTCCGGTTTCTTCTCGGTGACTACCTTCGTCTCCGTTCCCCGCCCGAGGAATCCGGAGTGGGAGCAACCGGCGAGGAGGACGACGGGGGGCTTGGAGGGCATCGGTACCGTACTCGCGGTGAACGGTCAAAGCCTTTCTGCCGAACCCCGAACAGTTATCGCCGTCGGAACACACCACGGAACCATGACAGCGCCAGCGGATCTGATTCTCACCAACGCGGAGGTACACAGCCTCGCAGACCCCGACGAAACGGCGGAGGCGGTGGCCGTCCGCGACGGGAAAGTCGTTCGCGTAGATTCGGCCTACGAAGTCGACTTTCTGGAGGGCGTCGAAACCGAGGTCGTCGACCTCGACGGGCGCGTCCTCCTGCCGGGGTTCGTCGACGCGCACACCCACATGGCGACGGTCGGGAGCTACCTCGTCAACGCCGACCTCTCGGACGCCGACTCGCCAGCCGACTGCGTGGAACTGCTCGCTGAGTTGGACGACCGCGAGTGGATACTCGGCTACGGGTTCGACGAGAGCACGTGGGACGAATCGCGCTATCTGACCCGCGACGACCTCGATTCCGTAAGCGAGACGCGACCGGTCGTCGCCTTCCGAGAGGACATGCACATCGCCGCCGTCAACGGCGAAGTCATCGCGCGACTCGGCGAGGAGATGCCGAACGAGGACGTGAAAACGGAGAACGGCGAACCGACCGGCGTCATCGTCGAGGAGGCCGTCGACGCGGTCTACGAGGCCATCGAACCCGACGCCGAGACGATGCGCAACCTCCTGCTCGCGGCGCAGCGAGACGCGCACGAGAAGGGCGTCACTGGGGTTCACGACATGGTGCGTCGGTCGTGCGCGCCGGATGTGTACCGGAAACTCGACCTCGACGGCGACCTCACCCTGCGAGTGCGAATCAACTACTGGAGCGACCACGTCGAGGCGGTTGAAGAGGTCGGACTCCGGACGAACCACGGAAGCGAGTTCGTCCGGACGGGCGCGATAAAGACGTTCACCGACGGGAGTTTCGGCGGGCGAACCGCGAAGCTCTCCGAACCCTACGCCGACGGCGACGGAACCGGACAGTGGGTCGTCTCGCCCGAAGAACTTGACGAACTCGTCGCCCGCGTCGACGACGCCAGATTGCAGGTTACGGCGCACGCTATCGGTGACGACGCCATCGACGCCGCCCTCGACGCGTTCGAGGCGACTGACGACCCCCGTGCGATGCGCCACCGCGTCGAACACGTCGAACTCGTCACCGACGAGCAGGTCGAACGCTTCGCCGAGTCCGGCGTCGTCGCCTCCGTCCAGCCGAACTTCTTGAAGTGGGCGCAAGAAGGTGGCCTCTACGACTCCCGACTCGGTTCGGAACGTAGGAAGCAAACGAACCGTTTCCGAACTCTACTCGATTCGGGAGCCGCACTCGCGTTCGGGAGCGACTGCATGCCCCTCGACCCGTTGCTCGGGGTTCACCACGCCGTCAACGCGCCCGTCGAAGCGCAGCGACTCTCCGTGACCGAGGCGCTCCGCGCGTACACGCTCGGGGCGGCATACGCCGGATTCGACGAGAACCGGCTCGGAACCGTCGAGGAAGGCAAGAAGGCGGACTTCGTGGTGCTCGACCGCTCGCCGTGGGAAGAGCCGGACGAGATCGAGGGTATCGACGTTGCGATGACGGTCGTTGACGGCGAAATCGCGTTCGACGGACGGAACGACTAAGCCGGGTCGCGTTCGAACTGCGGTCGTGTTTCCGCCCTCCACACCGCCGAGTTCGGCGTCGTCGGCGCGCCGGTCGTCGCGTACTACTACGTCGACCTCGAAACCTCCGCCGACCGACTCGTGGCGATGCACGCGACGATGGTCGCCGCCCTGCTCTTCTTCCCGTCGTTTCTCATCTACTACGTCCTCCTCGCGTTTCCGCTCGTCCCTCCTCCTCTACACGTTCGAGGGGCGGGGCAGAACGACGTTTCTGACGGGGGCGGCGGTCGCAAACCTCCCGATGACGCTCGTCAGCGTCCGGCGGTTCGTCGCCGTCGCGTCGCTCCCGTCGGACGCGATGAACCTCGCGAAACCGGTACTGACAGTCGGTACGCCGCCGCTGTACGGCTGTCTGCTCATGCTCGTCGGGTGCGTCTGGCACGCTCGGCGGTAACATATCGAATATATTCGTTCGTCGGGCGTGAATGGGAATGTTCTGTTCGTCCATCCTGTTTTCGAGAATATAGAAAATCAAGTAAGCAGTATTGAAGAGAAAATGTTTTCAATACTGCGTGTTGTCGACTAGAGTAACCTCAGGTAGACACTCATGCCAACAATGGAAACGACAAATCTCGATGCAGAACTCAGTCTCTTCAAATACGATAACTTGGAACAGCTTCCGCCGGAATATCGGGAACTGACCGAAAAAGAGCGCACGGAGCGAACCGAACGCGCACTCGACGAACTGGGTGACGATGTCATCGTCCTCGGGCACAACTACCAGCGACGCGAGATCGTCGAACACGCGGATTTCGTCGGCGACTCGTACCAGTTGAGTGTCGAAGCCGCAGAAGCCGACGCCAAATACGTGGTCTTCGGTGGCGTCACCTTCATGGCGGAGTCGGCGGACATCATCACCGACGACAACCAGACCGTTATCCTCCCCTCGATGGAGGCCTCGTGCCCGATGGCAGGAATGGCGGAAGCGTTGCAGGTGGACTCGGCGTGGGCCGACATCCGATCGGCGGCACCGGATGCCAATATCATCCCGATAACGTACATGAACTCTTACGCCGACCTGAAGGCGTTCTGCGCTGAGCAGGGCGGTGCGGTGTGTACGTCCTCGAACGCCCACCGCGTCTTCGAGTGGGCGCTGGAGCAGGGCGACAAGATACTGTTCCTCCCCGACAAGCATCTCGGCGAGAACTCGGCGTACCGCCTCGGACTGGAAGACAGCATCACCAAGTGGGATCCGTGGGATCCTGCCAAACAAAATCCTGACGCTGTTGCCGACGCGGATATCGTCCTCTGGGAGGGATACTGTCAGGTTCACGATCGATTCCGGGTCGAACACATCGAACGAGTTCGCGGCGAGCATCCCGACGCGCGGGTTGTCGTCCACCCCGAATGCCGGAGGGAAGTGGTCGAAGCGGCAGACGTTGTCGGAAGTACGGCGACGATCTGCGAGACGATTGCCGAAGCCGAACCGGACGAGACGTGGGGTATCGGAACCGAGATTCATCTCGCTCGTCACCTCCAGCGGTGGCATCCGGACGTGAACGTCGTCCCGCTCTGTGGCGACGCCTGCATGGACTGCAACGCGATGCGCCAGATCGACCCGAACTACCTGACGTGGGTTCTCGAAGAGCTGGTCGAAGGCCGCGAGCGAAACGTCATCGAGGTCGCACCGGAGGAGAAGGAACTCGCCATGCTGGCACTCGACAGGATGCTCGAACTATGACGGGGGAAACCGACGGAACTGACGAAGCGAACGCGACAGGCGAATCCGGCGCGACGGACGTTGCAGACGTGCTGGTCGTCGGCAGCGGAATCGCAGGCTGTAGCGCCGCGCTCGCCGCCGCCCGAGCTGGTGCAGAGGTACTCGTCGTGACGAAAGCGACGCGCCCGGCAAACGCCGCGACCTACCTGGCGCAGGGTGGCATCGCGGTCACTCGCGACGACCCCGAATTGCTCCGCGACGACGTGCTGGCCGCGAGTAGCGACACCGCCGACCTGGACGCCATCAACGTGCTGGTCGAAAACGCTGGCGACGCGGTTCAGGACGTGCTTATCGACACCCTCAGCGTGTCGTTCGACACGGACGGCGACGAGTTCGATTACGGCAGGGAGGCCGCCCACTCCGAAGCGCGCATCCTCCACGTGGACGCAAGCACCGGTCAGTACGTCCTCGGGCCGTTCCTCTCGCATCTCGATTCCCATCCCAGAGTGACCATCTGCGAAGATACCGCCGCGCTCACGCTCGTCACGCACGAAGGGCGCGTTCACGGCGCGATATTCGAACGCGACGGCAATACATGGCCTGCCTTCGCTGGAGCGACGATACTGGCAACCGGCGGAATCGGGGCGCTGTACGGCCAAACGACGAATCCGGAGACGGCGACCGGAGACGGCATCGCCATGGCCGCCCTTGCGGGAGCCGACGTTGCAGACATGACCTACGTCCAGTTCCATCCTACGGCCTACGCCGGGGCGGATTCCTTCCTCGTCAGCGAAGCCGTCAGGGGAGAGGGAGCAGTGCTCTGCGACGCCGACGGCGAGCGCTTCATGCCCGAGTACCACGCTGACGCGGAGTTAGCGCCGCGCGACGTGGTCGCCCGCGCAGTCCAGCGCGAACGCGAGCGCACGGGGGAAGTCACGCTCGACACGACGCCGCTGGACTTCGCCGGGAAGTTCCCCGACCTCGCGGAGAAGTGCGACGAACGCGGCGTCTCTCATGAGTCGATTCCGGTCGCACCGAGCGAGCACTTCCTCTGTGGCGGTATCGCGGTGGACGACCGCGGGAAGACGACCCTCGACCACCTATTCGCGGTCGGCGAGTGTGCCCGAACCGGCGTCCACGGCGCGAATCGTTTGGCTTCGACGAGTCTCCTCGAAGGGTTGGTCTGGGGACTTCGCGCCGGAGACGCCGCAGTCGGATTCGACCCCGAACCGGTCGAAACCCCCAACCTGCGGAACAGCGACCCGTCGCTACCGCCGCAGTTCGTGCGCGACAAGTTCGTCCGCCTCCGCCGAGTGATGGACGAACACATTGGACTACACCGAGATCGGGACGACCTTCGGCGGGCAGCGGGCGTGCTCCGACGATTGAAAGGCGAGGTGGACGCCTACGTCAGAACTCGAACCTCCCGCGACCTCTACGAACTCCGGAACGCGAGCGTCGTCTCCCTGCTCGTCGCCCGAGATGCGATGGAGGCGGAACCGGTCGGTTGTCACCACGTGGAGGAGGTCAATGCTGACTGACCGCGACGTGGAGGGATGGCTCCGCGAGGACGCGGGTCACCACGACGTGACTAATCACGTTCCGGGCGAGACGACGGGACGACTCGTCGCCAGGGAGTCGGGTGTCGCCGCCGGATTGGATGCCTCCGTCGCGGTGTTCGACTACCTCGGCTGTGACGCCAACGCACTGGTGGAGACGGGAGATTCCGTCGAAGCGGACGACACCGTCCTCGAAGTGCACGGCCCGGCGCCTGACGTGCTCCGCGGCGAGCGCGTGGCAGTGAACATTGCAGGGCACGCCGCAGGCATCGCCACGAAGACGGCGAAGGCGGTCGCCGCGGCCCGAACCGTCGGTGACGAGGTGGCCATCGCGGGAACTCGTAAGACGACGCCTGGCCTGCGCGGAATCGAGAAGCGAGCGGTCGCGGCGGGCGGCGGCGACACCCACCGACTCACCCTTTCGGGGATGGTAATGGTGAAAGACAACCACGTCGCCGAAATGGGGCTAATCGGCGCGATGAAACATTTCCGCGAGTTGGCGTCGTTCGCCACGAAGATCGAGGTCGAAGTCGAACGGCCCGAAGACGGGCGTCGGGTCGCGGAAGCCGGGGCTGATATCGTCCTGTTCGACAACCTCTCACCTGCAGAGGTGGAATGTGGCGTCGAGATGCTCCCCGATGGCGTGCTCGCGGAGGCCAGCGGTGGCATCGCAATCGATGACGTGGCCGACTACGCCGGAACCGGCGTGGACGTTATCTCGATGGGGTCGCTCACGCATTCGGCACGAAGTCTGGACTTCTCGTTTCGGACTGGCTGAACCGGGGCAGATTTTACCCCGGAGTGAAACGTACCCATATGGACTCGTTCGAAGAGACGGCGGTGCGGGCGTGTCGAGTCGCGGGCGAGTACCTTGTCGCGGAGTTCGAGCGCGAATCGCACGACGCGGAACACGGGGCGAACGACGTGAAAGCGACGGCGGATCACGGGGCGGAGCGTCGCATCCTCGACGTGCTCACCGCCGCCTACCCCGACCACGCCGTCTTCGCCGAGGAGTCCGGCGAACGGTCGGGTGGAAGTTCCTATCGCTGGGTCGTCGACCCGCTGGACGGGACGAACAACTTCTGTTCGGGCATCCCGTACTTCGGAAGCGCGGTGGCGCTCCTCCGCGAGGGCGACCCCGTGCTGTCGGTCGTCCGCGACCCGCTTCACGACCACACCTACGTCGCCCGCGACGGGCGGGCCACGTTCGACGGCGACCCGGTTCGCGCCGAGAGCAGTGTGTCGAGCGACCACGCGACGGTGTCGTTCGTCCTCGGTCTCGACGCAGTACGGGATGACGATCTACGGACGCAGGCCGCGGGACTCGACGCAACGCTCGCGGGGCGCTGCAAGCGCGTGTGGAAGAGTTGGGCACCCACCCTCGACTGGGGACTGCTCGCGCGGGGAAAGCTCGAAGCGGTCGTCTGTTTTCGCCCGGACGAGGTGGAACAGCACGCCGGATGGCTGCTCGCGGAAGCGAGCGGCACTCGGCTGGCGAACGAAGGCGACCTGTTCCTCGCGGCGGCGAGCGACGAGGTGTTCGCGGAACTGCGAGAGGCGCTGTTCTGATTTACGTCCGGGTGGAAAGAGGGTTGTCACGGTTGAGACCGATGCCATCGTGGCTTCGTCAAGTGCGACGCAATTGCCCGAATAATCGTTACAATTATTGAGTGCCGTGTCATAGCTTGCCATATGGCGGTCGAACAGAGCCGTTCCCCCTTCGATAAGCTACGCAAACACTACGAGAGAACGGAGCGACGGTGTCCGAAGTGCGGTTTCGTGGACGAGGAAGGCGAGTGGCGCGTCACTGCGCGCGGCGGCGAGGTTCACTACCAGCACATCTGCCCGCGCTGCGACGCCATCGATACGCGAGTGCTCCGCTACTAGCGAAGCAACGACTCGCCGGTCATCGCCTCCGGTCGCTCCACCCCGATGACCGACAGGAGCGTCGGCGCGAGGTCGCAGAGCGACCCGCCCTCTCGGACTTCGCTGCCGCCGTCGCTACCGTCTGGCGAGAGATAGACGAGCGGAACGAGGTTGTAGGTGTGGGCCGTATGCGGGTTCTCCGGCGTCCCCATGTCGTCGGCGTTGCCGTGATCCGCCGTGATGAAGACGTGTGCGCCGTGGGCTTGGAGCGTCTCCACGAGGCGTCCGAGTTGCTCGTCCACCGCCTCGACCGCGGCGACCGCGGCGTCGAAGTCTCCCGTGTGGCCGACCATGTCCGGGTTCGCGTAGTTCAACACGAGCACGTCCGGGTCGTCCGAATCGACGACCGAAATGGCCGTGTCGGTCACTTCCTCGGCGCTCATCTCGGGTTTCCGGTCGTAGGTCGGCACGTCCGGACTCTCGACGATGCGCCGTATCTCGCCGTCGAACTCGACTTCGCGCCCGCCGTTCAGGAAGTAGGTGACGTGGGCGTACTTCTCCGATTCGGCGATGCGGAGTTGGGTCAGTCCGTTCGCCGCGAGCACCTCGCCCAGCGTATCCTCGGGCTGGTGCGGCTGGAAGGCGACCGGCAGGTCGAACTCCTTGTCGTACTGGGTGAACATCACGAACCGCACTTCGGGCGGATGCGTCTCGAACTCCCAGACCGGCTCGATGTCGGCTACCATCCGCGTGAGCTGTCGGGCGCGGTCGGAGCGGAAGTTGAAGAAGACGACCGAATCGCCCGATTCGAGCGCGGGCCCGCCGGAGACGAGCGTCGGTTCCACGAACTCGTCCGTGTCGCCGCGCTCGTACGACTCGCGGATGGCGTCGACCGCGGTTATCGCCTCGTGTGCGGCCGCGCGGTTGACGATGGCGTCGTAGGCGCGCTTCGTCCGCTCCCAGTTTTGGTCGCGATCCATCGCGTAGTAGCGCCCGGAGACGGAGGCGACCTCGCCCGTTCTCCGTTGGTCGATGACGCCCTGCAACTCGCCGAGGAACTCCTCCCCGCTCTTCGGCGACGTGTCGCGTCCGTCCGTGAAGGCGTGGGTGACGGCCTCGACGTCCCGATCTGCCGCGAGTTCGATGAGCGCGTAGAGATGCTCCTGGTCGGAGTGGACGCCGCCTTCGCTGACGAGACCCATGAAGTGGACGCGCCCGTCGTTCTCGCGGGCGTACTCGAATGCCCCGTCGATGGCCTCGTTCTCGCCGAGTTCCCCCGCCGTGATGGCGTCGCTGATGCGGGTGTACTCCTGTTTCACGACCCGTCCCGCGCCGATGTTGAGGTGGCCCACCTCGCTGTTACCCATCTGACCCTCCGGAAGGCCGACCCGACGGCCCGTCACGTTGAGCGTCCCGTACGCCCCCTCGCGCGCGAAGCGGTCGAAGTTCGGCGTGTCGGCGGCCTCGATGGCGTTTCGACCGCCGTCCTCGCTTCCCAGCCCCCATCCGTCGAGCACGATGAGTCCCGCTCTCATGGGCGAACCGTCGTCGGCGCGCGGTAACTATTCTTCGACCGAACGCGGTCGTCGGGAGGGGGAGGATTCAGTCGTCGGCTGGTGGGGCGTCGGAAAAGAGATCCTCCGGGATTGCTCCGATCTGCATGAGCATGTTCAACAGATTGACTTCCGACCAGGTCTCGGCGAGTTTGCCGTCCTCGAAGCGGTTGATGTCAATTCCCGTGACGGTCACCTCCTCGTTCGTCGGCTCTATCCCCGCCACCTCCCCGACGTGGGGTCCTCGCTGCGTCCAGCGCGCGATGACGAAGTCGTCCGTCGAGATGAGTTGATCCATCTCGATTGGACCGTCTACGGTGCCGGCACCCATCTCGGCCATTTCTCGGTAACCCTCGGGACCGCGAACCGGTTCCGGCATGGACGGGTCGTGGAGGACGTAGTCGTCGGCGACGAGTTCGTCGATGACGTCGAAGTTGTGATCCTCCCAGACCTCTTCGGTGATACGCCGGTGAAGTTTCTCGTTGTCTTGTGTTGTCGTCATGGTCGTACCTCGTCTCGATAGACGCTCTCCGATAGCTTAGTTATGAGAGCGTGGTACGGTGGTATGACGGTGTGAAACGGTGTATTCCGGTCTTTCCGAACCGTTCTGATGGTTCGTCTTCGTTTCGGACGAGCCATCGCCCAACCGGATATCGAATCGACGGCCCGGGCTCGTTATCTGGATTTGAACGTGTTCCACCGAGAACGTCGCCTTACGAAGCTCCCCGGTGCCCGCTCGTCCGTCGAAACCGCGCTGCTGGATACAATCTCTATGACGGACGACCAGCCAATCCTTCCCTCTGCGGAACTCGTCACGCTCTCGCTCTCATGGTTCCTTCTCCTGATGGTGTACGTCGGCTGTACGCGGCGTTACTGCCCATCGAGGGCACGACGAACGCGCAACTCGGACCGAGTAGTTCGGTGCGCATCCGGACGGTTCCGAAAGGCGACCTTTTTTCGGGGTTGGGCGGGATGGAGCGTGCGTGACTCTCGACCCTGTCCACTTCGACGGCATCGCCAAACTGGCCGATAGAATAGATTACGAGGGGGAAGAGCGCAACCATCAGGAACTCGCCCGGAGCGTGTGGGAGAACTATCTCGACCCGCTCTATCACGACGGGGAAGAGCTCCTTCAGCCGCTTGGGGGGTTGACGCGGCGATGCGCGAATATCGAGGAACTCGCCCTCGAAGCGGAGCAGTTCCCGACCATGCACGGACTCGACTCAGGGAGCATCAATCCGAAGGTGTTCAAAAACGGGCTGGTGGTCGATGTCGCCCACGCGGCGATGAGTTGCACGCCCTCTAATCTCGACCTCCATGACTCCCGGACGGTCGTCAAGGCGATTCACACGAACGACGTTTCGCACGATTTCGGCAGCGAGTGGGAGTCGTACAGCGAGGGGAGCAAACGTCGCATCGTCCACGCGCCGCGCAGGGACGAACACGAACAGGAGATCGTCCACGCGCTCGCGCTGTACCGCGCCGAGAGTCGACACGCGCTCGACCACACGGACGAGGTCGACGATTTCCTGCTGTTGGACGGTCCAGTGTATCCGAAAGGCATCATCCGCTGGCGCGACCGCGGCGCGGTGCTTCCCGACCTCTTCGAGGAGTCCGACGAGATACGAACCATCCTCGAAAACTACGTCCGACTGGTCGAGGAGTTCGCCGAGCGCGACGTGCCGCTCGCAGGCTTCGTCAAGAACATCTCCGCGAAGTCGATAATCCGAACGCTACGCGAGAAAGGAGTGAATACGCCGTGGGCGCACGATGCCGCGTTCTTCTCGCAGGTTCTCGAACGCGGCGAGTACGTGGACGGAGAGTACGAGCGACGAACCGACGATTTGACGCTGACGAGCTGGTTCGTCTCTCGGGCGGGGTCGGATGCCTTCTTCGGAAGCGAGGAGGCGGATCGGTACGTCGAACGGAAGTTCGCTCCGGAGCAGTACGAGGTGACGTTCTGCGTCGTCTACGACCCCCGCCGCGATCTGCTCTACAAGATCGAAGCACCGCGCATCTTCACGAGCGATGAGGACCGCCGGCGACGAATCGAACGACAGATTCTGCGGGAGGTCGCCGTCGCTCGGGGGCCGCCGCTGGTCATCTCGAAGGCGGATTCGCTCGCCCGGATCGGTCGAAACAGTACACAGTCGCTGATAAAAAGTTTCGAAGAATCGTTCGATAGCGAACTGGACGGGAACTACAACGACGTCCGGTGGGGCCTCCACTACTGAGGGTCGTTCTTCTCCACCGTCACTTCCACGTCTTTGGCGTCGATACCGATTCGCGCGAACTGCGTTCGGACGTGGTCCTCCGCGGCGTCGAGCGCCTGCTCCCGGGTGTCGAACCCGCGCGGCATCGGCGTCTCGAACGCGACGTTGACCTCCTTTCCCGCGATGATCTGGGCGCTGCCGCCGCTCTCGACCTGATAGAACTCGTCGCAGACCCACACGTAGGGGGCGTCCTCGTTCGGCGCGCCTTTGAACGTGGGGGCGTGCTCCCCCCGCTCGTACACCGTTCCCGTCAGGGTCGTCCCACCTGCCTCGCCGCGAACGAGTAACATGGAAAAAAAGTACGACGCGGAGCGGTAAAAGGGAAGTGGAGGTCTCTCGTGAGGATTGTCGGCGTCTAGACGTTATCTTTCCGTCAAGTTCGAACTTGCATCTCGTCTCGAAATCGTGCGAAAAGTGTTTCACGCACGACTGAGATGGCAGGCGCATGAGTGATTTAAGTAATTTCGAAGACTTCGGAAATGATTCTGGCGACGAAGAGGGAACAAATGCGCCGGAGACCGAAGAAAAAGACGGGAGGGGCGAGGACGACTTCGAGCGCGTCGAACTCGACCCGGTCGGTGACGACCGCGGTATCGGCAGTCTCGCGGTGTCGGAAGGGTTAGCGATAGGCGAAGATAGCGACGACACCTGCCTCCGGGCGTACGTGACCGCGCCGAATCGCGGCGACGTTCGAATCGGGAAGTACCTCCTCGTGCCCTATCCGGACGGCGAGAAGCTGTTCTGTCGCATTACGGCGCTGGAGTACTCGCAGGAGTTCCACAGCGACGATGCCACGGAGATTCACGCTCGGCGGGCGATGCGAAGCGAATCGATAGACGAGACGGACTACAAGTTCATGGCGTCGCTGGAGCCCATCGCGGTGCTGTTCGAGGACGGGGGAGAGCTGAAGCGGCGGATGACCGACCGCGTTCCGAAACCCGAGGCCGTCGTCCGGCGGGCCAGCGACAAGCGCGAAATCAAGACCGGGCTGAAGATACCCGAGGAGGGCGTGTTCCTCGGCCATCTCTCGGTCGGCGGCGAGAAGGTACGAACCGCGGCGGAGCCGCCTACCATCGACTATCGAGTGAAAGACGATTACGAGTCGGGCGACCCGCTCGTCTTCCGGCACACGCTCGTCGCAGGCGGCACGGGGTCGGGGAAGACCCACGGCGCGAAGAACATCCTCCGCCAGTATCTGTCCGAGGCGCGCACCTACCCGATGGACGACGGGCGCGACGCTCGGATGGCCGTCGTCCAGTTCGACCCGCAGGACGAGTACGCCCAGATGCACGACGACAACCCCGACGCAACGTCAGACGACGAGCGCGCGTGGGAACGCGGGGGTATCTCGCACGGCGGGCACGACGAGACGGTCGCGTTCGTCCCGAAAGTCGACGGAGGGTCGTACTCCGCGAGCCACCACGATGCGGAGCAGATCGAGTTCACGATTCCGTTCTCGATGGTCAAGGACAACCCGTGGCTCGTCGCGGGCGCGAAACTCAACGACAACCAGTACGGTGCGCTCCGTCTCCTGCTCAAGCGTTTCTTCCGCAACCGCGGCGACGGCGGGACGTACGAGGAGTTCCTGACGTACCTCGATGATCCGGCGTTGCGCGAGGAACTGGACGAAAACGGACGGGTTCACGAAGCCACGTTCGACGCGGTGAAGCGGCGGGCCCTGTCGGTTCCCGGGAGCGTCTTCGACCAAGCCGCGGACTCGATAACCGACCTCGTCCCGCAGTTCGTCCGCGCCGGTCGGCTGTCGGTCGTGCCGACGTACCACCTGCCGACGAGTCGCGCGAAGGAGATGGTGGTGCTCGCGGTCGCCAGTCTGCTCGTCGACGAAAAGCTCTCGAACGCGCCGCGGTTCGACCGCATCAAGGAGACGCCGCTCGTCGTCGGGATGGACGAGGCGCACAACTTCCTCTCGGACGCGGAGAGCGTGCAGGCCGAGAAGGTCATCGGGAAGTTCACGGAGGCGGCGAAGCAGGGGCGCAAAGAGCGTCTCGGACTGTTCCTCATCACGCAAGACCCCCAAGACATCGCCGACTCCGTGTTCAAGCAGATAAACACGACCGTCGTGTTGAACCTCGGCGACGAGGACGCCATCAAGAGTGTGAACATCCCGCCGAATCTGGAGAAGAAGGTTCCGTACATGGAGAAAGGCCAGATGGTCGTCTACTCGCCCGACAACTCGGAGCCCGTGGAGCTCATCGGACTCTCGAAGTGCGTCACCCGGCACGGACGGGACTGAGCCAGGAGAGTGAGAATTCGCGTGATTCGGCACGCGCTCGAAACAAACCGTCTTCAACGAGTTCTGATACGGACAAAACACTTTATCCGAGGCGCTCGTCCGTTCGCGCATGAGCAAACGTATTCTCGTGCCGGTGGACGGGTCGGAGCAGTCCGAGAAGGCGCTGGAACACGTACTGACGGAGTTCCCCGATGAAGACGTCACCGTCATCAATGTTATCGACCCCATCGACGTCGGCTACACCTCGACGGTCGGGATGCCGGGGTACTCGGAGGAGTGGTACGAGGAGTCCACGGAGAACGCCGAGACGCTGTTCGAGGAGGCACAGGAGACCGCGGATGAGTACGGCGTGACCCTCTCGACGACGACGGAACTCGGACGACCGTCCCAGGCCATCGTGGAGTACGCCGAGGAGAACGATTTCGACCAGATAGTCATGGGCAGTCACGGCCGGTCGGGCGTCTCGCGCATCCTGCTCGGGAGCGTCGCGGAGACGGTCGTTCGGCGCTCGCCGATGCCGGTGACGGTCGTGCGGTGAGCGCGATTCGAGAGGATTTCGGACAGCGAACGTCGACCGCGAGCGAAGCGAGCGATTCGACGTGAGCAGTAGGCCGTCGACACGACCCTTCAAAATCGGCAAACGATGCAACCGCCGAAATGAGAAACGACACAACCGCCAGAAACGGACGATTACACAACCGGCAGACTGCGAGCAGTTCACCGCGAACGAGAAGCGAAAGCGACGAGCGAGCGGGCCGACGACCGAATGGAGCATGGACGACTCGCAGCGCGAGTCGTCCGGCGAAGTGAAGGAGGAGTGCTTTTGATCGAGCTTTTACAGGGAGCCGATCAGCATCCGGGCCGCCGCGGCCCGGATGCTGACCCGTGACCGTCGTAAAAGGTCGTTAGAAGAGTTTCGCCTGCTGGTAGACGCTGATTCCCTCGTTCGTGATGTCGTAGGGCTTTATCTCGCGGGAGTGGTTCGCGTCCCGGATCTTCTGGATCTCGATGGCGAGTCTCGTCTCCCGGAAGTCGTCCGCACCGCGGACGTACTGGAGAACGAACACGGCGTCGGTGAGGTACTCGATGATGCCGTGCCGGGAGGCGTAGGGATTGTCGTCGCTCGCCTCGCTCGTGAGCATGATCGTCACACCCGCCTCATTCAGACTGCGGGTGAAGTCGTAAATCTCATTTCTGCGCGTCGCGCGGTCTTCGTAAATCATCTCCAGCAGCGACACGGAGTCGAGGACGAGGCGCGTCGCGTCGAAGTCGCGGACGAGTTCCGGAGGCTCGCTCTGGATGCTCGACAGCGAGTTCGCCATCTCGATGGGGTCGACGACGGCGAGGCGACCGTCGTCGACGTCCTCGTCGTACGGCCAGCCTTTCTCCGTCGGGCTGTCGAGGATGCGCTCCCGGCTCTCTTCCAGCGTGATGTAGACGGCGTTCTCGCGCGGCGAGAACGCGTGGTCGAGAAACTGGAGTCCGAACGTCGTCTTTCCCGTTCCGGCGTTGCCGATGGCGACCATCAGCGTCCGTTCGGGAATCCCGCCCTGGATCATGCTGTCCAACCTCTCGATGCCGACGTCGATTCGCGGGATGGCGGATTCGAAATCCTCGTCGTCGAGTCCGCCAGCGTCGAACCCGCCAGCAGCACCAATTCCACCGCCGAAGTCCGGTTCGTCGTCGAATCCCGTCCCCGGCGCGTCCTCGTCCGACTCCGTCGCGTCGTCCGTCTCGGAGTCCACCATCGCGTCGGTGTCGGAGTTCGTCGTCCCGTCCTCCGGCGGTTCTGGCGCTTTCCGGAGGTCATCTTCGATCGGTTCCGGCGATTCTGACGACTCCGGCGAATCGTCCCCGTCGTCCTCGCTCTCATCCCAGTTCTCGTCGTCTTGGCGGAGTGCGGCTTCGAACCAGTCGTCGTCCTCGGTCACGGCGTCACCACCTTCGGTTCTCTCAGCTCCCGGACGTGGCTCGCGCTCATCGCGTCGGCCGACCGGGAGACAGTTCTCATCGTCCTGTCACTGGAACCCGGTGCAAATTAATGTTGGTGTCGGCGGCTTTTTGCATGCCCGGAGAGAACGGAGTGGTGATGAACGTCGGCATCGTCGCCCAGAGAGGCAACGAGCGGGCCGCGACACTCGCAGGGCGACTGCGGGAGACGCTCCGAGACGAGGAAGCGACGGTTCGCATCGACGCCGCGACCGCCGAGCGACTGGACACCGACGGAGTGGACGTGTCGCGGATGGCCGAAAACGACCTCGTCGTGAGCATCGGCGGCGACGGCACCTTCCTCTTCGCTGCGAGCGGCGCGAAGGGCACGCCGATACTAGGCGTGAATCTCGGCGAAGTCGGATTTCTCAACGCCGTCACGCCGGAGGACGCGGTCGGCGAAGTTCGCACGGTCGTAGAGACGTACCGCGAGTCGGGCGAGATTCCGTCGCAGGAGGTTCCCCGACTTCGCGCGACGGGAGAGGGCGAGTGGTCGGTGCATCCCGCGCTGAACGAGATCGTCGTGCAGGGCGCACAGCGCGGACACGGACAGGGACTCGACTACGAGGTTCGCGTCCACGGCGTGCGGTACAGCGAGGGGCACGCGGACGGCGTGTTGGTTTCGACGCCGACCGGGAGCACGGCCTACAACTTGGGCGAGGGCGGTCCGTTGGTGCATCCCAGCGTGAACGGACTGGTACTCACGGAGATGTGCGGAACCGACCCCATGCCGCCGCTCGTGTTTGAACTTGGCTACGAGGTCGAGATTCGGGTGACGAACGCCCCGTTCGCGGTGGTGGGAAGCGACGGAACGCAGGCCAGAATCGACCCGCCCGAAACGGTGACCATCTCGCTCGCGTCGGAACCGGCCCGGATCGCCGGACCGTCGCCGAACTTCTTCGAGGCGCTCTCGAAGCTGGACTGAGTGCCGGAAGCGCAAGCCTCTAATCCTGTCTCTCACAACAGAGGGACAATGAAAGAGCAACTTCCCGACGTGCAGGCGACGGAACCCGACGTGACGGTTGGGCTGAATCGGGTCGGCGTGACGGGGGTCGAGAAGCTGGTCGAAATCGCCCGACCCGACAAGCGACCCTACGTCCTGACCGCCGAGTTCGACGTGTTGGTCGACCTGCCGAGTTGGCGCAAAGGTGCGGACATGAGCCGGAACATGGAGGTCGTCGACGAGGTGCTGGAAGACGCCGTCAGCGAGCCGACCTACCGCGTCGAAGATGTGTGCGGCGACGCCGCGGAGCGCCTGCTGGAGAAGCACGACTACACGACGAAAGCCGAGGTCAGCATGGAAGCGGAGTTCATGGTGCGCGACACGACGCCGGAGAGCGAGCGCCCGACGCAGGCCATGGTGGACATCGTCGCCAGCGCTACGGCCACGGACGAGGAGACGAAAGAGGAGATCGGCGCGCGCGTCACTGGCATGACGGTCTGTCCCTGCTCGCAGGGCATGATGAGCGGACGCGCGAGGGAGAAACTCCTCAACCTCGGCGTCGGCGAGCGGGAAGTCCGGGAGTTTCTGCGCGACGTGCCGCAGGCCGGACACTCCCAGCGCGGGCACGCAACCCTGACGGTCGAGAGCGAGGGCGCGCCGGAGGTCGACCTCCACGAACTCATCGAAGTCGCGCGGGGTTCGATGAGTGCGCGCATCTACAACCTCGCCAAGCGTCCCGACGAAGACCGCATGACCTACAACTCCCACGCCAACGCGAAGTTCGTCGAGGACTGCGTGCGCGACATGGCCCACGGCGTGGTCGAGGCGTTCCCCGACCTGCCGGACGACGCGGTGGTGACGATGAAACAGAGCAACGACGAATCCATCCACCAGCACAACGCCCACGCCGAGCGAGTCGCGGAGGTCGGGACGCTCCGCGAGGAAGTCGCGGAATCGAAGGGCGAAGCGGACGGCGAGTAGGCGTAATTCGCCCCCTCGAATCGTCAGAATTATAACGTAACGCGAACACGACGGCGATACGAGCGACCGGGATACGCTTCTGTTCGCTATTCTCGTCGTGGTTTTCGGCGGTTTCATCTACACCGGCAACGGCACCGGCTTGAATCCAAACACCGGGTTTTGGTTCATGAACTTCGGATTGGTCGGCCTCTTCGAAAGTTTGGCCGACGTCTGGCGGAGTGATAGCGTCGGTCGATGGGAGTCAAGAGGACCGCTACTCGAACAGTAGCAGCGAACTCGACTCCGTCGAAATCTATCGTACGAGGATGACATAGCCATATGCAAGCGTCGCAAACTCGCCTTCGTCCACGTATTCGAAACCCATCAGCGAGAAATACCTTCCAAATTGCGCGGTCGTAACACGTATTCCGCAGGGTGACGAACCTGTCGCGCATGATAGGCATCGTCGGGGGAGGAATCGCCGGACTGGCAGCCGCCCACCGCCTCCAACAGCACGACTACGACGTGCAGGTGTTCGAAGCGAGCGACGACCTCGGCGGACTCGCCGCGACCTACGAGACAAACGGCGACCGCATCGAGAAGTTCTACCACCACCTCTCGGCGTCCGAGCAGACGATCATCGACCTCATCGAGGAACTCGGTCTCGGCGACGATCTGGAGTGGCCCATCGGGAAGAATGCCTACTATGTCGACGGCGTCGTCCACCCACTCGACAAGCCGTGGGAAATCTTGGCGTACCCGCACATGAGCGTCTACGACAAGTTCCGCCTGACCCTGTTGACGCAGGAGATCGACATTCGCGGCGGAATTCCGAAGTTCGACAGCTACGAACGTCTCGAGGATTTCGAGGACGTCCCCATCAAACAGTTCCTGCTCGACCACACCTCGCGCGGCGTCTACGAGAACTTCTTCGAACCGCTGCTCGACGCGAAGTTCGGGAGCAGAAAGGAGGATGTGAGCGCCGCGTGGCTCCTCGGGCGTATCAAGTTCCGCGGCGAGCGCGACCTGCTCCGCGGCGAACCGCTCGGCTACCTCCGCGGCGGGTTCGGTCGGCTCATCGACGCGCTCGTCGAGGAAGTCGGCGAGGAGAACATCACGACCGGCGTACGCGTGACCGACCTCGACACCGAAGACGGCGAAGTGCGATCGCTCACGACGGAAGCGATGCGGAGCACTGAGGTCACGACCACCGCCGCTGACGGCGGGACGACCGAGACGCACGACGTGAACGGGGTCGTCGTCGCCGCGATGCCGAATGTCCTCGAAGACCTGACCGGCTACGAGTGTGAGGTCGACTTTCAGGGTGCGGTATGCGCGCTCGTGACGATGGAGGAGTCGATCACTGACACCTACTGGCTCAACATCGGCCACGACGCCCCCTTCGGGGCGCTCATCGAGCACACGAACTACATCCCGCCGGAGCGATACGGCGGCGACCACCTTCTCTACGTCGCCAGCTACATCCAAGATTACGCGGAAGAGCTCTGGCAGATGAACGACGACGAGATAGAGGAACTGTGGCTCGACCACATCGAGGAGATGTTTCCGCAGTGGAACCGCGACTCGGTGAAAGAGTTCCGCCTCGCGCGCAACCCCCGCGCCGCGCCCGTCTACGAGCGCGGCTACCTCGACATGGTCGTCCCCTTCGACCTCGGCGACGACATCGCCGACGGCATCTACTACGCCGGGATGGCGAGCAAGGCGCAGTATCCGGAGCGCAGTCTGAACGGCGGCATCGTCGCGGGTTACGAGTGCGCGGACAGAATCGCCGGGAAGAAGGAAGTCGTGAGTCCGAGATAATCGGCAACCGTCGCCACTCGGTCGGCGGGCGTTACTGCGCGCCGCCGAAGCGCGATTTCGTGCACGGACTTTTGACGTTTCGTCGCTAACATGACATCGATGGTGGGGGGTCGAACGGTTGCTCCTTCTGATCGTCGGAGCGGCGGCGAGTTTCTTCATGGCGTGGACCGTCCGGATGGGGGCACCGTACGCTCCCAGCGTCGGTGCGCGAACGATGATCACGCGCGCGGCCTTCGTCACCGGCGTGTTCGGCATCGCGGGGGCGATGTTACAGGGTGCGAACGTCACGGAAGCGATGGCCGCTGGCGAGGATCGAACCAGCACGGCGAAAATCATCTACACCGTCCTCGAATGGGTGGTCCCGCTGCTCCTCTCGTTCGTTCTGGCCTTCGGGCTGCTGACGGCCGTCGAGTTGCTGTAACTCCTCCCACCGCACCACTATCGCGATGTTGCCTCGTCGCTGCCGAATTACGCTAACACCCTCTCCTCCGGGAATCGTCAAAAATGTAGAAACGACTGGCCGGCGTTCTCTGTGCCATGGAGGAGAGCGTCGCGGGATTCAAAGAGCGCGGGGACTGGGTCACCATCGTCGAGCACGGCGAACGCATCACGAAGGCCCTCGAGGACGAAGGTGTCGACGGTTCGAACTTCGACGAGTGGAACGAGTGGCGGCCGAAGGTGCACGAAAGACTCGGCGAGGACGTAAAGGAGAAGACCGCAGAGCAGGCGAGCCCGTCGGAAGGAGAGGGTGAAAGGGCGGGAAAATCGCCGAGCGAGGACGTGAACGCGGCGGGAGACGAACTGAAAGACTCGGCTTCCGAACTCGCGGAGGGAGACCTGGAGGATGCGATCGAAGAGGGACAGGAATCCCTCGAACGCGCGACGCGTGCGGTGGACACGGCGGGGCGTAAAGCCCTGCGTACGGTCGAGGAAACGGTGTACAAACACGTCATGACGAAGGTTTCACCGGTGTACTTCGACAACGAACTCGTCAGCGCGAACGTCGAGCGCACGCGCAACCGCGACGAGAGGTACGCCTTCGAGGTGAACGTCAACGACGACGACCTCAAAGACCGCGTCCGCGACCGCCTCGTCGAGTACGAGGGGAAAAAGCGGTGGCGCGGAGAGACCGAAAAGCGAACCGATTCGGTCGAGGCGGCGGAGGGAACCGAGTCGCTCGAGTGATTCGGTCGCCCGACGGTCTAAATCCCTCGGTCGATGGAACTCGCCACCGACACTTCACTGACGAGTTCTCGCGTTGTTCTAAGGGAGGTACGGTACGGTCGAATACACGACATCTCTATGCGCGACTGTCACGAACAACTACGGTAGTATGTACCGACGGATCCTCATTCCGATCGACGGGAGCGAAGCGGCGGAGAACGCGATACCGCACGCCCTCGACCTGGCGGAGACGTACGACGCCGCCCTCTACACGGTCTCCGTCGTCGATACGAGCGAACGAGAGGACGAAGACAAGCGCGAGGCGATGTTCGAAGAGTACGAGCGACAGTCGCGGGAGATGGTAGAGGACGTCATCCGCCGTGCGGAAGAGCGGGACGTACGAACGACCGCCGGTTCGATCGCCGAGGGGAAACCGCACCGCGCGATCCTCCGGTACGCGGTCGACCAAGACATCGACCTCATCGTGATGGGGACGTACGGCCAACGCGGAATACTACGCCCGCTTCGCCGCAGCGTCACGGAGAAAGTCGTCAGGCGGGCCACCGTTCCGGTGGTGACCGTTCGCCTCGAAGAGCGCGAAGAGGAGTGAGTCTGGTGTGCGGACGGTGGTTCGACTCGTCGGCGAAGCTACTTCTCCTTGAATCGCCGACTACGCCTCGCCTTCGTCCACGCCGGGCGCATCGTCGACGCTCACGTCCTCGGGTTCGTCCCGCCCGCCGACGCGAATCTCGCCGTCGTCGCCCTGCACGTACACGTCGTCGGCGAAGCCGCCCTCGGCGTAGGGGTGTTCCGGGTCGTCCAGTTTCTCGGGGGTGGACGGCGCTTCCGGGACGCCGTCGGCGGGCGCGAACTCGCCGAGCGGGTCGGCGATGGTGACGCCGTGGCGAGAGAAGAACGTCTCGTACCGGTCGTAGTGGTCGTCGAGTTCGTCGCCCGGGAACTCCATCATCTCCGTCCAGCCGTGGTTGAAGAAGTCGAAGTTGGCCTGGATGTGCGTGATCTCTCGGGCTTCGGCCTCGGGTGCGCCCTCTTGCAGGGCCGCGAGATAGCTGTCCATCGTCGCGCCGAAGAACGCGTCTAAGTGCTCGCGGCGCTCCTCGCGGTGGTCGGGGTCGGCCTTCTTGAGGAAGATAGCGGTGTGCATATCCACCAACTTCCCTTTCACTACGTCTCTGACGACAGGGAGTTCGAGCGCCTTCTTCGAGGCGAAGTGGCGAGCGTTCTGACGGATTTTCATGGACGGAGTTTGGAACGCGAGCGCCTTCAACGTCCCGACTCTCCCGACGCGACGTCCATCGTCCGTCGACACCGATTTCGAGATAGCAATCCACTTTAACCCCGACGAAGAAGTTCCACTACATGAGCGAGTCGTACGTGATTATCGGTGACGGTATCGCGGGTAGTTCCGCCGCGGAGACCATCCGCGAAGCGAAACCCGACGCCGACGTAACCGTCATCACCGACGAGGGTGAAGCCCTCTACAACCGGATTCTCATCAAAGAGTTCGCCAAAGGGAAACTCCCCGAAGCGCCGATTTCGATACACGAGGAAGACTGGTACGCGGAGCGCGATATCGACCTCGAACTGAACACGTTCGTCACGGACATCGACCCCGACGCGCACGAAGTTCACACCCACGACAGCGGGACGTTCGAGTACGATAAACTGCTCGTCGCAACCGGCGGCACGCCGACCCAACTTCCCGTGGACAACAGCGACGCGGACGGCATCCACCACTTCTGGACGTTCCAAGACGCCCGTCGCATCGCCGAACACGCGGAGCAGGCGGAGACCGGCGTCGTCGTCGGTGCCGGACTCCTCGGTATCGACCTCGCCGCCATCTGCGGCGAACAGGACGTCGACGCCCACTACATCATGCGGGGCAACCGCTGGTGGCGCTACGGGCTGAGTTTGGAGGGCGCGGAGATCATCCACAACGCACTCGAAGAGAAGGGCGTCACCCCCATCCTCGAAAGCGGCGTTAACGGATTCGTGACCGACGACGAGGGTAGCGTCGTCGCCACGCTGGACGCAGACGACAACGAGTACGACAGCGAATTCGTCGGCATCGCCATCGGTCTCAACTTCAACACCGAGTATCTCCAAGGGACGGGCGTCAAGACGGACAACGGCGTCGTCGTCGACCAGTACATGCAGACCGATGTGGACGACATCTACGCCGCCGGCGACATCACGCGCTTCTACGACGTGATCCTCGGCGAGTACACGCAGAACGGGTCGTGGGGGAGTGCGAAACAGCAGGGCGTCATCGCGGCGAAGAACATGGTCGACGACGACCAAGCCGAGGAGTTCCGGTGGGTTACCTCCTACTCCATCACCCACTTCGACTTCCCATTCCTCAGCTTCGGCTTCCCGACGCTCGGCGACGACGACTGCGAGCGCAAGTACAGCGATACCGAGTGGCGGCGACTGGCGTTCAAGGACGGCAAACTCATCGGCGGCGTGCTTATCGGCGACATTGCTCCGCAGGGCAAATACAAAGACCTCATCCGGAAGGAAGTCGATGTCGCAGACCAGAAGGATATCCTGCTCGAAAAGGAGTTCGACCCCGACAAACTGGCGCTCCCGCAGGAACAGTAGCGTCGAAACGCGGACTTCGGATCGGTTTTCGGAGATGGGAGTCGTCGTTGATGCAGACGGGTGTTTATATCAGATTTGGCAGTAGAGTACGAGTAGTGACGAGAGCGACGAGAACGACGAGAGGTATCATCTCTGCGTGGATAGGATTCTTTTCCGCTTCTGCCATCATTTGGTACGTTGATTCCTTCCCGAATCCGGTCTATCGATTATTACCATCCCCGTGATGGTTCTCACATCGTATCTTCTCCTCACTGCGGTGGAGACCGTACTGCTCGAAAACGAGTATGAACTGCCGAAACTGAGGAAAGCCATCTCCGTGATGGGGGGCGCGTTCGCCGTGTACGCGATAGCGAGTTTCGTCGTCGGTCGTCTCGTCGGTTTCGCCCTCTCCGCGAACGCCGTTAGCCCGCAGGCGGCGATCTACTCGTTCTGGATGGCGGTTCCGATACTGAGTATCGCCATCTACGATGGATTCTTTCGGGCGGAACCGCTCCTTTCGAGGCGGTAACCACCGAAGCCTCGTATTCCTCTCGATTCCGGTCGGTAGAAATATTTGTAACGACGGCAAGTTTTAAGCGATACCACGTCATTTGCTATCATAGATCATTACGGTCTGTGGTAGCGTGAACCCGAAGATAACGGTCGAACTGACTGAGACGATTCCGGACGACGCGAGCGTCCGGCATTACGACGAACTCGAACACGGCGCAAAGCAACGCTTTCCGAACGTCGTCGAACACGGCGAACAAAATATTGACGTAAAGACGGCCCTCCAGTTCCGCGACGGCGAGTTCGTAAAGTACACCGACTACTATCGGGTTCTCCTCGCGTAGCCGACCTCCTTGCCTTCCGACGATTTCCGCCGGAAGCTTTAAGGTGAACTACGACAATTGGTAACATATATCAATGGCTTCGAACACAACAAGTAGCGTGGGGTCTCCCCCGACCAGAGAGACGAGCGCCCTCGTCGTCCGCCGTACCGACACCGTCTCGCCCGAGACGCGAGTGCGTCACTTCGACGAACTCTCCGACGAACTCCAGCAAGCGGTCGCGGAGTACGACGGAGGGAAAACCGTCGTTCCGATGACTCCCCGATTGGCCAACGAGGTCACGACGGACACGACCGTCGTGTTCACCGACTACTACCGCGTCACGGTCGTCTGACCGCGACGGGAGCGGAACACCGAAGCCGTTTTCTCCGGCAGGACTGGATGTAGGGACATGAACGGAAGCGGAGAGATGACGCTGGCGTTCGAGCTGTCGGCGCTCAAGACGCTGTCGAGTCCCGGGACAGTATTCGAGGACGCCCGACGCTGGACACAGTACGTCGGCGTCATCTCCGACCAGCCGACCTACGTGGTGACGAACTTCACCCGAAAGAACCGCATTCGACAGGACTTCTTCTCCGGGCCGAAAGGGAAAGCCGAGAGTTTGGACAGCGTGAAAGCCCAGTTCGACACCGACCGCCACGTCTTCGTCGGTACGACCGACGAAGACCGCGAACTCGCCGAAGCGCACGACTGGGAGTTCCTGCACGTCGAGGACGCGGCGGAGGCGGCAGAGTGGGCGCTCGCCTCGGAGGACGCGGACGACGAGCGAACGGTCGAAGAGGACGTGCGCGACGACTGGCCCTGAGCACGTCGCGCTATTCGGAACGATCCCGTCGTAAGCGACGGCGTCCGCGCTCCGTTATCTCGTAGCAACACCAGTTCGAATTCCGGACGAGTCCTCGCTCCGCGAGGAGATGACATCGGTTCACCGTCACGCAACCGGACAGCGAGAGCCGTCGTTCGATGTCGAGGCGAACTTGCATCCCCTCGGCGTCGAGCAGGCGGAGGATTCGTTCGTCTATCGGGCGCAGTCGGTCGGGAACCCCGCTGGCCTGTGCCATACTCGTCCGTATCCTCACGGCCCACCAAGTAGCTCACTAAGAACGATACGTACCGAGGGCACGCCCTCGGGAGAGCTATGTACGCTACCTCTCCGATTCGAATACGTGTTCGATGGAACGAGCGCGGACCGCAATCACGCCGTTTAAACTCGTAAAGGACGAAACGACAACCATGGCAGAACCGCGCGTACCGGGAGGGAGGGGTGCGACGCTCGACCTACCCTGTGGCGAGTCGGTGAAAACGCGCACCTTCGACATGGGGATGCGCGAGTACGACTGTGACTGCGGCGACTCCCACGCGGTCGTGATGGACGTTCACCCGCCCTCTCGATTCGTCCCGGAGTTCCTCGTGGACGTGCTCCGCGAAACCATCGACACGACGGACGACCACGGCGAGTTCGGAACGATGCACCTCATGGGCGTCGTGTTGGAGGAATTCCCGGAGGACGTGGTGAGCGAAGACGTCGCCGAAGACCCCGACTTGGGGTACGCGATGGTGTGGGTCACTGATTTCGACTCGCGGCGACTCCACGAGGTGGTCGTCGAACTCATCGTCGAACTGATGGAACACGCCGTCAGCCACGCCGCCGACGACGACGCAATGAGCCAGTTCGAGGCGGACATGCTGAACTTCGACGTGTCGACGTTCGTCGAGCAGTACCGGCGGGAGCGCGATTTCACCGGGCCGCACGACCGCCCGGCGTGACGGTTCCGCGGGACGGCACGGCGTCTGACGCTCGTCTGACTGAGTTTTAAGTGTTAATATATTTTCTATCACATATGTACGTTAGGGGGAGAGAGTTCGACCGCATCCGTGCGGTCGTCGCGGAGGCCGAAACGGACGAACCCCTCACGGCACGCGAGATACTCAGGTTGCTGGACGAGCACGGAGAGGGCTTCGAGAGCGCGCACGAAGTTGCGACCGTGCTCGGTCGGCAGGCCCAGCACGGCGACGTGACCGTGGTTCGTTCCTCGCCGTACCGATACACGCTCGGCGAAGGTGCGTGAGCCTTCACTCGATTTTTGAACACACCAAATTTCAAGAGTCCCGAACACGCCCTTCGAGTCGATGCTGGACGAGTTGCTCGGGCGCGCGGAGTTGAAAGACCGGATCGAAACGCTCGAAGAAGAGAAGCGCCACCTCGAACGACGGGTCGAAGCGGAACAGGAGCGCCGCGCGGAGGCCGCCACCGCAAGACAGGCGGCCGAAGAGCGGGTCAACCGACTCGAAGACCGCATCACGGAGCTCGAAGACCGGGTCGAGCGACTGCAAGGCGACGACGCGACCCTCGACTTCCGCGGCGTCGAGACGCTCCGCGGGGAGCGCCTCGACCGCGTCTGCGACCGACTGACGAACTTCGAGACAGAGCCGGAAGGTGCGATGACCGCGATGGTGGACGGCGACCTCCCCGACGAGGTACGAACCGCGTTCGGTGACCACGCGCCGCTCGTCGTGCGCGCCGCCCCGTGTCTAGTCGCCACCGACGACGCAGGGCTCGTCAGCGCCGCCCTCGTCCTGCCGAATCCGCCGAAACCGTTCGTCAGGTGGGACGATGGCTTCGATTTCGCTCCCGAGTGGTTCCGTCCCGAGGGGCGGTTCGCGCTCGCGCTCGTTCGCTCCGACCTGTTCGCCATCGGCGAGTACGAGGGGAGCGAACGGCGATCATTCTCGGGATTCGAGAGCGACGTGAAAGGCGACCACTCGAAAGGCGGCTTCTCGCAGGGTCGATTCGAGCGCAGGCGGGACGCCCAGATAGACGAACACGTAGAACGCTGTCGGGACGAGATAGAAGGACGCGACGCGGAACGACTGTACGTCGTCGGCCAGCGGACGCTCCTCTCCGACTTTCGGGGGGTCGCCGACCGGACGAAACCGGTGGACGCCACGGGCAACCCTGAGGCAGCGCTGGACGACGCGTTCTACGAGTTCTGGGCGACGCGCCTGTACCGGATCTAAAATCCGCGAGATCGAGCGTCGAGACACTACTCGTCCAGTTCCGCGTAGAACGATAAGCGTCCGCACTCGGGACACATGCGGGCCTGAACTTCCCTCTTTTCGCTCATCCCGAGCGACCCGAGGAGTCCCTCTCGGCGCTCGCTCGTCTTCACGTGCGGACTCCACGCGTCGTTCATGCCGAATTTGACCGTTTCGAGCGTGACGCCACAGTCCGAACAGCGTTTCGGGTCAGCCATGCGTCCTGATTCGGAACGTAGAAGCGTGATAGTTGTGCATCTCTCTCACCGTACCACCGTCGCCCCGCCGCCAATAGCGGTCTGGTAGGCTCGCGCGTCCACGCCTTCGTCGAGAAAAGCGTCGAGCATCGCGCTCGCGACCGACCCTCGCGTCGCGTCGTGGCAGATGGCGAGGATGCTCGGCCCGGCCCCGCTCACGGCGACGCCGGTCGCACCCGCGTCGAGGGCGGCCCGACGGACGGAGTCGAAGCCGTCGATGAGCGCCGCCCGCGAACTCGTGGCCGAACTATCCCGAAGACCCCGACCGACGAGTTCGGGGTCGTTGCGGAACATCCCCGCCGTGAGCGTCGCGGCGTCGCCGACGGTTTCGACGAGTTCCCCGATATCGACGGAGTGTGGGACGACCTGCCGCGCGTCGCGGGTCGAGATGACGAGTTCTGGCAGGCAGGCGACGACCGGAATCGCGGCGTCCACCTGCGTGATGTCGTCTTCCGTGACGACGGTGAACCCCCCGAGGATGGCCGGCGCGACGTTGTCCGCGTGGGCCTCGCCCGAGACGGCGGCCTCGCCCTCGGCGGCGACCCGGACGAGTTCGCGGGGCGTGAGTCCGCAGTCGTGGAGTTCGTTCAGCGCGACCGCGGCGGCGGCGGCGCTGGCGGCGGACGACCCGAGTCCGGAGGACGGGCGGACGCCTTTGTCGATGCGGATGTGAGCGGGCGCGTCGAGCGCCTCGGCGACGACGCCCGCGGTGTTCTTCGCCGGGTCTTCCGGAACGTACTGGCGTCCGACCCCCGTGACCTCTATCGTCGTCTCGGACGCGCGTTCGACCCGCACGACGTCTTCGGGATGCTCCAGCGCCAATCCGAACACGTCGAACCCGCTCCCGAGGTTGGCGCTCGTGGCGGGCGCCCGCACTGTGACCATGGGAAAGGTATCGAAAGCACGGGCAAAAACCTTCGCTTCGACCGGGAAACGCGTCGAGGGAAAGAGCGGTCGTACGATGGTTCGTGTCTCTGAACCGCGACGAGCCGGGGGTTGCGAGGGTTGCGAGTTCGCAACTCTCGCAACAAGGCTTACACTGTACCCCTCCCTCCTCTCACGTATGACAATTACGGCCCGCGATCTGATGACGACCGACGTGGAGACCGTCTCGCCGGACGACGAAATCGGCGAAGTGCTGACCCGCCTCGCGCGCGAAAAGTTCAACGGATACCCCGTCGTCGAGAACGGACGACTCGTCGGTATCGTCACCCAACACGACCTCGTCCACATATTCCAGCCGAGCGACAGGACGCTGTGGATTCCGGTCGGGTTCCCGCCGTTCCTCGAAAGCCTCGAATACGCCATCGACCTCTCGTGGGACGAACTCGACGCCGGTATCGACCTCGCTAAGAGCGCGAGAAAACCGGTGAGCGAGATCATGACCGAGGACGTGGTGACGGTCGGGCCGAACGACGACCTCGACCGAATCCTCGACCTGCTGGCCGACGCCGAAAACGACATCAACCGTCTCCCGGTGCTCGAAGGCGGCGCGCTCGTCGGTATCATCGCGCGACAGGACGTTCTTCGAGCGGTTCGTGACGAGCGACGCTCGCGGAGATAACGTCGAAGCAACGTCGAGCGATCGTTCTCGAAAGCAGTGATTGCGGGATGCCAGCCCGATTTCACCCATGAACCACCGTTTTTCGACGGAGGTTCGTCCCTCCCAACCCTCTCGATAAATATAATTTATCCGATAATTATAACATCCGTAAATCTATCTCTCTAATCGTATTTTCTCCCACACATGTAAAAAAATAGCGTCGATAATTAATCCTAGTATGATAGGGTACGATATCGATTCGGTGCGTTCACACGAAACGCTCGGACGACGAACGTTCATGACCGTCGCAGCGAGCGCCGCAGCCGGTGTCAGTGCCTTCTCCGGAACCGCGAGCACGGCCAGAGTCAACACCTACAGCTCCGTCTACACGACGAGCGACCTCAGCGTCCGAACCGGCCCGGGAACCGGCTACTCGCGAAAAGCAGTCGCGGATCAATACACGGGCGGCTACGTCGTGGGCGGGCCGCAGAACGCCGACGGCTACACGTGGTGGAAAGTTCGGTACAACGAGGACGACACCAGCGGCGCGGTCGTCGGCTGGTCTGCGGACGACTGGCTCGTTCACGCCGACTTCTCGTACCCCGCGACGGGCACCGTCACCGCGACCTTCTACGACAGTCGGAGCTTCGGCTATCACAGTGCGGTCGATATCGCCAACGACAGGGGAACCAATATCCTCGCAACCCGTGGCGGCACCGTGAACACCGTCGGCTGGGACGGTGACGGGTACAGAAACTATATCATCATCGACCACGGAAGCGGCCTTCAGACGCTGTACGGTCACCTGTACGACGTGTTCCTCTCGGAAGGCGAGAGCGTCTACTGGGATCAACACATCGGCGACATGGGTAGTACGGGCAACTCGACCGGGTCGCATGTTCACTACGAAATTCGGAGTGGTGGCTCCCGGCAGTACGTCCCACCGAACGAGAACTCGGGAGGGAATTACTACTACGCTCGCTCTGGCGTTCCGAAGGAGTATCTCTGAATCCGGCATTCGAGGGGGGATTTCGAAAGGTACTCCCTTGCCCGACGTGGATTTCACACAGTGACGGGCTCTCGAAACGCACTTCTGTTCGTTCTACTCGCCGCGGCGTGGGGTTCCGCGTTCATGGCCATCAAGGCCGGTCTCCAGTACTTCCCACCCGTGTTGTTCGCGGCCATCCGGTACGACGTGGCGGGCGTGCTGATGCTTGTCTACGCGGTCTACGTCACCGACCGCTGGCGACCGCGAACCGGCGGCGAGTGGCAACTCGTCCTCGTCGGAAGCGCATTGATGATCGCCGGCTACCACGCCTTTCTCTTCGTCGGCGAGAAGGAAACGACGAGCGCCGTCGCTGCCATCATCGTGAGTTTCAGCCCGGTTCTCACCACCGGATTCGCGCGCGTTCTACTCCCCAGCGAACGCCTCGAACCCGCCGGAATCGCGGGGCTACTTCTCGGACTCGTGGGCGTCGCGGTGTTGAGCCAACCCGACCCGAACAACCTGTTTGCCGCGGACTTCGTCGGGAAACTGCTCGTGCTTGCCGCCGCGCTCTCGTTCGCCCTTGGGAGCGTGCTCACCCGACGAATCGACGCCGAACTCCCCATCGAGACGATGGAGGCGTGGTCGATGCTGCTCGGCGCGCTCATGATGCACATCATCAGTATCGCCCGCCCTAGCGAATCGTTCGCCGCCATCCAATGGACGCCCGAAGCACTCGCGGCGCTCGCCTACCTCTCACTCGTCGCCAGCGCGCTCGGTTTCCTCGTCTACTTCGACCTGTTGGAGCGACTGGGTCCGATAGAGATCAACCTCGTCTCCTACGTCGCCCCCATCTTCGCCGCGATCTCCGGCTGGTACTTCCTCGAAGAACCCGTGACGCCGCTCACCGTCGGCGGTTTCCTCGTCATCTTCGTGGGGTTCTGTCTGCTGAAGCGACGCGCCATCTCGCACGAACTCCCTCGACTCCGCGCCGTCTTCTCGTCCGGTCGGTGAAAAAAGGATTCAGGCGAACCCGCACAGAACGCCGTCGCCATCGGTGCCGCCGACGTCCGGTAGGGTCGCGCGCTCGGGGTGGGGCATCATGACCGCGACGGTGTCCGACTCGCCGAGGATGCCGGCGACGTTTCCTTTCGACCCATTCGGGTTCGCGTCCTCGGTGACGTTCCCCGCCGCGTCGCAGTAGCGGAACAGGACGCGCTCCGCGGAGTCGAGTTCGTCGTAGTCCCCGTCCGATATCTCGAATCGACCTTCGCCGTGGGCGATGGGAACCTCGATGACCTCGCCCTTGTCGTAGGCGGCGGTCCACGGCGTGTCGGCATTCTCGACGCGCAGATGGACGCCTTCGCATTGGAACCGCGCGCTCCGGTTGGTCGTGAACGCGCCGGGAATCAGGCCCGATTCGCAGCCGATCTGCGCGCCGTTGCAGACGCCGAGGACTGGAATGCCGGACTCGGCGGCCTCGCGCACCTCGTCCACGACCGGGGAGTTGGCGGCGATGGCCCCCGCTCGGAGGTAGTCGCCGTAAGAGAATCCGCCGGGGAGCATCACACCCGTGGCGTCCGCCGGCAGGCCGTCTTCGTGCCAGACGAGTTCGGCGTCGATGCCCAGGTGCGAGAGGGCGCGCTCCGCGTCGCGGTCGCAGTTGCTCCCGCCGAACTGAACGATAGCGACCGTCATCGTTCCTCGATAGCCACCGTGTAATCGTGAATCGTCGGATTGGCGAGCAGGCGCTCCGCCATCTCTCCGGCGCGGTCTTCGGCGTTCGCCGGAGAGTCGGCGTCGAGGTCGATCTCGAACTCGTCCGCCGAACGGAGCGATTCCAGTTCGAAGCCGAGTCGTTCCAGCGCCCGTCGCGTCGTCTCGGCTTCGGGGTCGAGGACGCCCTGCTTCAGCCGAACCGTCACCGTCGCGGTGTAGGCAGTCATCACCTGTTCCTGCGCGTCCGTGCTCAAAAGCTCTTTTGGAATGATGGCGTTATACACGTTCGTGTGGTCCTGGCGGCGCGTCTCCGCCGCATCTCACTACCGTCACGTCGCGTCACGTCACAGGGTCGGCGGGACAGGCTCGGCGTGAGAACGGTAAAAGCGACGTATGCGACACCGGATTTCGTTTAGGCACCGCTTGAACGCCGCAGGCAGCGATGGAAGAATTGCGCCGGAGCAAACGCTTTTGTTCTTCCGGGTCGCACGCAGATTTCCGATGCTGGTTCCCCGAACGCGACAGGTGAGACGATGAATCCACACGAACTGACCGAGATAACCGTCGTCGGCGACGACGACACCGGACTCGTCGCTCGCGTCACGACCCTCCTCTTCGAACGCGACGTCAACATCGAGGACGTCGACCAAGCGGTTCGAGACAGAATCTTCCGGATGACGATGCACGTCGACACGAGCGAGATGGCGGTGAGCGAACACCGCCTTCGGCGCGACCTCACCGCCCTCGGCGACGACCTCGACCTCGACGTGCAAGTCCGGTTTCCGGCGGAGCGCGACACCCGACAGCTGGCCGTCCTCGTCACGAAGGAGTCGCACTGTCTCCGCCAGCTCCTCGACGCGCGCGGCGACCTCGGAGCCGAGATCGGCGTCGTCATCGGCAACCACGACGACCTCCGACCGGTCGCGGAGCGCCACGGCATCCCCTTCCACGACGTGGGCGACGAGAAAGGCGTCCACGACGAAGACCGCCTGCTCGAACTGCTGGACGACTACGACGTCGACCTCGTCGTCCTCGCTCGATTCATGCGCATCCTCAGTCCGAAGGTCGTCTTCCGCTACGAGGGGCGCATCGTCAACGTCCATCCGAGCCTCCTTCCGGCGTTTCCCGGTGCGAAAGCCTACCGACAGGCGAAGGAGGCGGGCGTCCGCGTCGCGGGCGTCACCGCCCACTATGTGACGACCGACCTCGACCAAGGGCCGATCCTCACCCAACGCGTCTTCAACGTCCCCGACGACGCGAGCGTCGAGGAGTTGCGCGAGCGCGGCCAACCACTCGAAGCGAGCGCGCTGCTCGAAGCCGTCCGCCTGCACTTGAATGACAACGTGGCGATTCGCCGCGGTCGAACCAAACTCCGCGAGCACGGCGAGAACTATCGCCTCGGGATGCCGCCCGAACTCGACGAGGTGACGCCCGACGACCCCACCGACGAATCGCTCGCGGTCGGCGAATCCGACGATTAGGGTGTCAACGCTCACGAAGCAGGCATCCCCGCCCGGTTCGTCTACTCGTCGGGACGTGGTTCATACTCCGGCCCGGCGCAGAGTTCCAGCGCGCGCGGTATCACGCCGAGGCTCAGCTCCATCCACTCGCCCATCTCGCCGTCGAGGCTGAACTGCATGGGGTCGTCGCGCTCGACGTCGATGTCGAGCGTCGGGGTCTGCAGTCGCGTCACGTGTTCGGTCTCTTGACCGAACAACCGCTGGACTGCGGCCTCGCCGACGAGGTTCGTGGTAGGCATCTGTTCGATGATGGTCACGTCGAGCAGGCCGTCCTCCATGTTCGCCTGCGTGCGACCGTTCACCGGAAACTGACGCCCATTACCGACGAGCACGAACACGGCCTCGCCGGACCACGACACCTCGCCTTCTGTCGAGGCTTTTACGGAGAGCGGAACGCCCTCGAAATCCGTCATCAGGCGGAGCGTGTTCACGACGTAGGCGAGCATGCCGAGGCGCTTTTTCTGCTCGGAGTCGGTTTCGCCGCTCGCGTCCGCGGTCAACCCGCCGACGCAGGAGTTGACGAACACTCGCCCGTCCGTCGTACCGAGGTCGATCCGCCTGCGCTCGCCGTTTTCGAGCACCTCGAATGCCTGTTCGACGCTCGTCACGCCGACGTTTCCGGCGAAGTTGTTCCCCGTCCCAGTCGGAATCACGCCGAACGTCACGGCGTCCAGTGCGTCCGCCGCGACGAGACCCCGGACGACCTCGTTTATCGTCCCGTCGCCGCCCGCCGCGGCCACCATCGACACGTCGCTCTCGGCGGCGTGCCGAGCGAGGTCGATGACGTGACCCTCCTCGCGCGATTCGAGCACCGTAAAATCGTGTTCGATGGCGAGATTCCGAACCTGCTCACGGTGACTCCCGTCCCCGCTGGTCGGGTTCATGACGACGACGCGGTCGTACTCGATGTCGTCGCTCGCCGCGAGGTCGCCGGCGATACCGGCCTCGTCGGCATCCATAGGGTGTTTTCCCGGCGGAAAAACCAAAGTTCTGTCGGCCTCGTATCTACGGACGTGTTCACACTGGATCTGCACACGCACACGCGATTCTTCCACGGCCACGAACGCGCCGCGGAAGTGTATGACCCGGTCGGCGTCCGCCTCCTCGGGCTGGGCGCTCGCTATCGGGAACTGGACGGAATCGCGCTGACGAACCACGACTACTATCGGTCGCTCTCCGCCGGTACGGTTCGAACGATTCCGGGCATCGAGATCTCCACGACGAAGGGCCACGTCCTCGTCGTCGGCCCGAACCCGCCGACCCGAACCGAACCGGCGACGCTCACGCCTGAGGAGACGGTTAAACTCGCGCACGACCGCGGCTGTGCGGCCATCATCGCCCACCCCTACCGCAACAGCACGGTGCGCGAAGTGGACGCGAACTTCGACGCCATCGAGGTGAACGGCAAGCACCCCCGAACCGAGTCGTGGGTGCAGGCGCTCGCGGAGCGACACGACCTGCCGATGGTCGGAGGGAGCGACGCCCACTACCCGGTCGAAGTCGGTCGCGCGTTCACGCGAGTGGACGCGAACGTGCTCACGCCCGAGAGCGTCGTCGCCGCGATTCGGGAGGGACGGGTCGAACCGCGGGTTCGGCGCGGGACGTTCGACCAGAGCGTCCGCCGACTCTACCGGCGCATCCACGAGGGAAAGGAGCAACTGCACCGTCCGGAAGAAGAGTCGCCGGGCGTCGGGGAACCGCCGCAACCCGAGGATTAGCCGAGTCGTTCGTCCAAAATCAGTCGAGTCTTCGTGCTCACGACTTCCTCTAACTCCCGCGCACGAGTGATGAGTTGATTGACGCCCTGCGTGTCGGCGGCGTCCACGACGAGGACGATGTCGTCTTCGCCGCTGACCTGCCAGACGAAGTCGACCTGTTCCCACTCCGCGAGCGTGTCCGACATCCGCGTCGTATCGACGGCCACGTCCACGCCGATCTCTATCATCGCCTTGACGTTCCCCGTGTGGGTCGCCACCGTGAACCGTTCGATGACCCCATCCTCGGTCATCCGTTCGACCCGGTTTCGAACCGTCCCTTCGGACGTGCCGACTCTGTCCGCGATCTCCGTGTACGGTGTGCGGGCGTCTCGTCGCAGGAGATTCAGTATCTGTCGGTCGAGTGCGTCCATGGAGATATGCACCTACAGTCGCCCGCTACTTGACGATTGCGAATTTCGTAACAATGCTACGAAAGCAAGGTTTATAGTGCCGGGTTCCATATGAATCTCGTAATGCCGGGTGCCTACGTCGCGCTGGAGGGTGGCCATGTGGTCGAAGCACGTGGTCGCGCTCCGGGAACGTCATGCGGGGAACTGGTCTTTACGACAGCGTACACCGGATACGAAGAGAGCCTCACCGACCCGTCCTACGAGGAACAGGTGCTCACCTTCTCGTATCCGCTCATCGGAAACTACGGCGTCAGGGAAGAGCGATTCGAGAGCGACCGAGTCCACCCGCGCGCCGTCGTCGCGCGCGAACTGACCGACGACGTCGCCGAGTGGCTCGAATCGGAAGGCGTTCCCGCGGTCGACCACCTCGACACGCGCGACCTCGTCGGCGGGATTCGAGAGGAGGGCGCGATGAAGTGCGGTATCGCGGTCGGCGACGACGTGACGCCGGAAGACGCACTCGCCGAACTGGAACGCTGTCCGGGCATGAGCGACCACCGCGACATCGGCGCGCAGGTCACCGTCCGCGAGCGAGAGATCCACCTCGGCGAAGATGACGGGCCGACCGTCGCGCTCGTCGACTGCGGCGCGAAAGGGAGCATCATCGACTCGCTGGTCGAGCGCGGGGCGGAGGTTCACGTCCTTCCCTACGACGCGACGCCCAACGACGTAGACCGCGTCGACCCCGACGTGCTCTTCGTTTCAAACGGACCGGGCGACCCTGCGAACTTCGAAGCGGCCCAGCGACTCGTCGAAACCTACGCCGGAGAACTCCCGCTCGCGGGCATCTGTCTCGGCCAGCAGATCGTCGCCCGCGCACTCGGCGGCACGACCGAAAAAATGGACTTCGGTCACCGCGGCGTCAACCAACCGGTTCGTGACCTCGAATCGGGCAAGGTCGTCATGACCACCCAAAATCACGGCTACACCGTCGCCGAACCCGGCGACCTTGAAGTCACGCAGGTCAACGTCAACGACGATACGCCGGAAGGACTCGAAAGCGACGAACTGAACGTCATCACCCGCCAGTACCACCCCGAAGCCAACCCCGGCCCGCACGACACCCTCGGCTTCTTCGACGACGTGCTTTCGATGGCACCCCGAAAGCGACTCGTCGCGGCCGACTGACGTCGCGCTCGATTCCGGCCACCAGCAGCGACCTTATTCTTCGATTTCTATCGCTTCCTCGCCCGGAACCCGCCAATCGATTTCGACCACTCCCCGAGCGGTTCCGCGCAAACCGTCCCGACTGACGACCTCGAAGGTTCGGTTTTCCGCCTCGGGCGTGAACGGAGCGGCGACCATCAGGCGAGCGACGTCGGCGCGCGGGACTCGGCCCGAGACGGTCGCACCGCCTTCGCCGACCAGCACGTCGCCGGTCGCGGGCGCGTTCGTCAGCATCCCAGGACGGAGGATGGTATGCGTCAACCCGGACGTTCGGAGCATCGCCTCGGCGTGATTCTTCGCGTTGAGGGTGCGCCAGATGGGCACGCGAAACGGTGCTGGCATCTTCTCGCGGGAGTCGCCGACGCCGATGGCGCTCTCGAAGACGAACCGTTCGACGTCGGCGGCGACCGCCGCGTTGACGAGGTTTTCGACGCCCGTCCCGTCCACGAAGTCGCCGCCGAGGACGACGCGCAATCCGGGTTTCGTCCCGACGGCACAGAGGACTGCGTCACAGTCGGCGACCGTTCGGGCGGCGTCGGCCGGGTCAAGGAGGTTGACGACGACCACCTCGTCCGCCCCGCGCGAGGACAGCTCACGCTCTTTCTCGGGCGACCGCGTCGTCGCCCTGACGCGGAGGTCGGTGTCGCGCAGTTGCGCCAGTATCTCCTTTCCCGTCCCGCCGCTCGCCCCCGCGACGAGAAGTCGGTCGATGTCGGTCGCCATGGGAGGCAACATCGCTCGGAGCGAGCAAAGTTCTCGCGGCCGGGGTCGTTCGGGGGAGCGACGAAAACGCTGGTAGCCAGTTTTGGGAGCGGCGACGGCGCGACGACCGCTTCCGCACCCTCGACGCGCGATAGCCCGGATGGTACGAGGCTCCAACACCCGCGAGCAGTTAGGTTTCGGTCTGTTACCCGTAACAAAAAAGAACCCGCACCTCACTCTTCGAACATGAGCAAATCAGTCGTCGGGAGCGAAAACAGCGTCACGTACACTGAGGTTCACGCCGGAGTTCTCGGTGCCGTCGTCGGCGTCCTCGCGGGCTACGCGAGCAGACACGGGTTTCAGAGCGTCTCCGTCGCGCTGGGCGTCGCCTTCGTCGCCATCGCGCTCGGAGTCAGCGTTCGCGGGGACGTACCGGTGGCACAGCGAACGCTCCGGCGCGAACCGTGGTACGCGCTTTCGGCGTTTCTTCTTGGGGGTGCTGTCGGGACACTAGTCTGATGGTGACGGTGGTGTCCTGGCTTTCTTACGCGCTAACTCTGGCAACTTAGTGATAGAGTCCCAGAAAGCCCTCGGACGTTACGCTCCAGCCCAGACGACGTTTCCGCGAGTGAACGAACGTGAGCGAGTGGGAAGTAGCGAGAACGCAGCGAGTTCGGCTCGGCGGGCGAGCACCGGGAGACGCACGTCTCCTGAACACACGGCGCAGAGCACCGTGAGCGCCCGAGGGGCTTTCGAGGATACGGTTACGTCGTTACTTCAAAAGTCACCGTACTGAGAGCGCCCGAGAACTTTCCGACAACACTCTTATTGAAACGGTCTCTTGCAGAAAGAACGCACGTACAACCGCCCGAAAATAGAGCCCTGACGGCCTTCATTCCGATTTCCCGCTATCCCCACTTCGCCTCGCGTTTCGGCCTATCGCCGACGGACTGCACGCACATCGGTTCGTCGCGCGCGGCGAGGGCTTCGACCGCCGCCTTCGCGCTCGCCGCGGTCGTGAAGTACGGCACCTCTTCTTCGACCGCCATCTCCAGCGCCTCGCGGTCGTCGGTGACGAGGAAGTCGACTTCACCCGCGCGAATCGCGTTGGCGGTGTCCTCGAACTCGGCGAGGTCGTAGTAGTCGCCGAACCCGTCGACCGGGAGCTCCACGACCGCGATTCCCTCGTCCGGAAGGTCGTTGTAGGCGGCGGCCTGCGCCTTCTCGTAGGCTTTGCCGAACGAGTCGGCGGTTCCCATCACCTCGCCCGTCGATTTCATCTCGGGGCCGAGGCGCGGGTCGGAACCCGGCAGGCGGTCGAAGGGGAGCACGACCTCCTTGACACTCGTCTGCTCGGGAATCTGCTCGCGGGCGTCGAGTTCGTCCAACGTGTGCCCGGCCATCACCTGCGCGGCGAGTTTGGCGATGGGGACGTCCGTCGCCTTCGAGACGAACGGAACCGTGCGCGAGGAACGAGGGTTCGCTTCGAGGACGTACACTTCGCTCGCGGTTTCACCGCTCGCATCCGAGGCGCTTTGCGCCTCGCTTTCCCCGTCACGCACCGCCAGTTGGACGTTCATCAGTCCGACCGTGTCGAGGGCGCGGGCGATGTCCTCGGTCACCTCGCGCACCCTCGCCAGCGTCTCGTCGGAGAGCGACCTGGGCGGGATCATGCAGGACGAATCGCCAGAGTGGACGCCCGCCGATTCGACGTGTTCCATCACGCCGCCGATGACGATGCGCTCGCCGTCCGAGACGGCGTCCACGTCCAACTCGATCGCGTCGGCGAGGAACTCGTCCACGAGGATGGGTTTGTCCGGCGAGACGCGCACGGCCTCCTCGATGTACTCTTTCAGTTCGTCGTCGTCGTACACGATGTCCATCGCGCGGCCACCGAGGACGTAGGAGGGACGCACGAGCACCGGGTAGCCGATGTCGTGCGCGAGTTCGAGGGCCTCCTCCTCGCTCGTCGCGCTTCCGCCGGTCGGCTGCGCGATGCCGAGGTCGTCCATCAAGCGGTTGAAGCGGTCGCGGTCTTCCGCGAGATCCATCGCGTCCACGGTCGTCCCGAGAACCTCGCAGTCGAGGCTGCGGCGCTCGATCTCCTCTTCGAGCGGGTGGCCGATGTCCACCGAGGTCTGACCGCCGAACTGCACCATCACGCCGTCGGCGCTCGTCGCCTCGATAACGTCCGCGACCTCCTCCGCGGTGATGGGTTCGAAGAAGAGACCGTCGGAAGTGTCGTAGTCGGTCGAGACGGTCTCGGGGTTGTTGTTCACGACGTGGGCTTCGATGCCCAGTTCGCGCAGGGCGCGCACCGCGTGCACCGAGCAGTAGTCGAATTCAACGCCCTGCCCGATTCGGATGGGGCCGCCGCCGACCACGACGACGCTCTCTACGTCGTGGTTCACTTGGAGTTCGTCGCGCCCCGAGAAGTTCGTCTCGCGGGCCGTGCGGGCGGAGTAGTAGTAGGGCGTCGAGGCAGCGAACTCGCCCGCGCAGGTGTCGACCTGCTTGAACGCGCGGTTCGGCGCGCTGGTTTCGACCGCACCCACCTCCGCGCCGGCCATCGCCGCGACCTCCCGATTCGTGAACCCTTTCTCGGCGGCGGGGGCGAAGTCACCCGTTTCGGCGGCCTCGACCGCGTCCGCGATGCGCTCGTAGCGCTCGACGTACCAGTCTTCGATGCCCGTCATGGCCGCAACCTGCTCGGCGGTGTAGCCCCGGTCGAACGCCTCGAACATGGCGTAGGGGCGGTCCGGCGTCGGTGTTTCGAGGAACTCGGTCTCGAGTTCCAAGTCGCTCACGTCGGCCCATTCCACGTCGGGGTCGTACTCCGAACTACGGAGGGCCTTCAGTAGGCTCTCTTCGAAGGTTCGGCCTATCGCCATCGCTTCGCCCGTCGATTTCATCGCGGTGCCGAGTTCGAACTCCACGTCGGAGAACTTGTCCTTGGGCCAGCGCGGCACCTTCGTCACCACGTAGTCGATGGCTGGTTCGAACGCGGCGGTCGTCTCGCCGGTGATCTCGTTCTCGATCTCGTGAAGGCGCTTGCCGAGCGCGACCTTGGCCGTGACGCGGGCGATGGGGTAGCCGGTCGCTTTCGACGCGAGCGCCGAGGAACGGGAGACGCGGGGGTTCACTTCCACCACGCGGTACTCGCCGCCGGGGGTGCCGTCATCGCGCCACGCGAACTGGATGTTACAGCCGCCCTGGATACCTAAATCGCGGATGACTTCGAGGGCGGCGTCGCGCATCTCCTGATGGCCGTCGTCGGGGATGACCTGCGAGGGCGTGACGACGGTCGACTCCCCGGTGTGGATGCCCATCGGGTCGAGGTTCTCCATGTTGCAGATGATGATACACGAGTCGTCGGCGTCGCGCATCACCTCGTACTCCAACTCGACCCATCCCGCGATGGACTCCGTGACGAGCACTTCGTGGTTCCGGGAGAGCCGCAGACCCTTGCGGACGCGGGCAACGAGTTCGTCCATCTCGTGGACGACGCCCGACCCCGACCCTCCGAGGGTGTAGGTCGTGCGGGCGATGACGGGCAGACCGCCGACCGCCTCGACGGCGTCTTCAACTCGGTCGCGGAGGGCGGCTTCGTCCAACTCGGCGACCGACTCGCCGTCGTCGAGGGTGATGGTCGTCGAGCGCGGCACGGGTTGCTCGAGGTCGCGCATCCGCTGTCGGAACAGGTCGCGATCTTCGGTGGCGTAGATGGTGTCGAGGGGCGTTCCCATGATTTCGACGCCGTACTCCTCCAGCACGCCCTCCTCGGACAGCTCCGCGGTGACGTTCAGTCCCGTCTGCCCTCCGAGTCCGGCGATGACCCCGTCTGGACGCTCCTTCCGGATTATCTCGGCGATGGCGTCGGTGGTGATGGGTTCGATGTACACCTCGTCGGCCATCTCCGGGTCGGTCATGATGGTCGCCGGATTGGAGTTGACGAGGACGACTCGCACCCCCTCCTCCTGTAGCGCGCGGCAGGCCTGTGCGCCGGAGTAGTCGAACTCCGCAGCTTGCCCGATCTGGATGGGACCGCTTCCGATGAGCAAAATCGTCCTGTCCTCGGCTTCCTCACTCATTGGTTATCGTGCCTAAGTTCGTACATCGTAATAAGCGCCACGAAAGATTACGAGGTGCGAAATCGGATTTCGAATTTCGGAAAGTCGCCAGGGAGGACGAAGGTGATAGTACGATATCACGATCGTAGGTTACCGACCGCGCTGACGAGGTTCGAGGTCGAGTTTCCCGTCGACCCGCTAGTAGGTAAAGCGTTTTACAGTCAGGCCCACTACGTCCGAACATGTGGAAACGGCTGCTGGTGCTGTTGCTGTTGGTTCCGTTGGCCGACGGGTTGTTTCTCGTCTTCGTGGCCGGGCAGATCGGCTGGCAACTCACGGTCGCGCTCGTCGTGCTGACCGCGCTCCTCGGGATGTTGCTCGTCCGCGCAGAGGGGCGACACACCCTCCGGAAGATCCAAACCGACCTCACGCACGGCGACATCCCCACCGACCGCATCATCGACGGCGGCTTCCTGCTCGTCGCGGGGGCGTTCCTGCTCACGCCCGGGCTGATAACCGACACGCTCGGATTCCTGCTCGCCTTCCCCGTAACGCGAGCCGTATTCCGGAAAGCCGCGAAGCGGTGGGTCATCACGCCCTACGTCGACAAGCAGACCGGCGGGCTCGCCTCGGGGAACGTCTACACGTTCGGGTTCCCCAACCCCGGCGATATTGGCGGCGGTAGTTCCGCCAGCCCCGGCGACTCCGGCGGAACCGGCGATACTTACAGGATGGATTCGGACGCCTACGACATCGACTTCGACGACGAAAGCGACGAGAAAGGAAACCCTTAAAACTCACAACGGGCAACGGGTAAATGCGCTCAATTGGGCCAATAGCTCAGTTAGGTTGAGCGCTCGGCTGATAACCGGGAGGTCCGCGGTTCAAATCCGCGTTGGCCCACCTATCGACGGGGGCCGAGGACAACTCCCCAGCCACCTAATCTTGTGATTCGTTACGCCTCCGAAGTGATGCTCTTCTTCTAGCGGATGTTATAAGTAGCTCGGATGCTCTCCGCTTCAGCGCCGAGAACGGCGAACAACGAAGTCGTCCTCACTGAGGAAGCGACGTTGGGTTCGCAACACGACCGCCGGTTTTACGCGTTGACGTTTTCGACGAAACCGTTCGCCGGTAGCAATCCGAACGCCGTCTCTCCATCGTGGACGTCGGTCGCCGTTTTCGAAGTCGCGTTGTGACAGTGCGGTACGTTCGAAACGCCGACTGTCGGTCTACCGTCCCGGTGAACTTCGGTGCTCTCTTTCGCATCGGTCACGGAGAGAATCGCTCCCGCACCACCTAACACCATCAACAGGACGAGAAGTATCGCCAGTATCCGTTTGTTCCGTAATTTATCGTTCATTGGTTCCCCACGTGTAACGTGGCAACAGCGCAACGGATATACGTCGGTGGCCACCTTAGAAGTGTCGTGTATTCTGAACTTTCTCGCGCCGTTTCGATCCATCCCCCTTCGGAGCGTTCGCCGCGGAGTTTTCGCAGCGATCGGATGAACGTGAGAGCCTCGGTACCATCGGAACGCGTTTTAGCAGTTCGTCGAGGGTGCGACAATGAAATTTCATCACCGAAAACATATGAAAGCGAGGTCACTCTCCGAGCGAGGGGTACTTACTTCGTGCGGTCTACTCTCACCCATGGCGAACCGCGTGCCATCGGGGCCGGAGGGAGTACCGTTTCTGGGTTCGAGCCTCCAGTACGCCGACGACCCGCTGGGGTTCATGGAGCGCGTCGCCCGCGAGTACGGCGACGTGGCGCGAATCGACGTGTACGGACAGGAGGTGTATCAGGTCACCGACCCAGAGGCGATTCGCCGCGTCCTCGTGACGAACGCCGTGAACTACCGCAAGCCGAGTCTGGGCGGCGACGAGGGACTGGGGGGACTGCTTGGCGACGGCCTTCTGACGAGCGACGGAGAACAATGGCAGCGCCAGCGTCGGGCGATGCAACCGTCGTTCTACGGCGACAAACTGAACGAGTACGCCAAGATCATCGTCCGCGACACTGAGGAGGTGGCCGACTCGTGGCGCGACGGCGAGCACGTCGATATCCACCGCGAGATGTCCGAACTCACGCTTCGAATCGTCGTCGAGAGCCTGCTGGGGGCGCGACTCGACGGGATGGAGCGCGTCACCCGCGAAGCCCTGCTCGACGTCGGCGAGCGATTCCGGCCCGGCCCGCAGGGGTTCGTCCCCGAGGAGGTGCCGACGCCTAGAAATCTACGCTACCGACGCTCGGTGGAGAAGCTGGAGCGAATCCTGCGCGACATCCGGCGACAGCGCGAACGTCGCGGAAGCGAGGACGACCTGCTGGGAACGCTCCTCCGACTGCGCGACGACGACGCGCTGGACGACGAGCAGGTTCGAAACGAGATGATGACGATGCTGCTGGCGGGCCACGACACCACCGCCCTGACGCTCACCTACTCGTGGTACTTCCTCTCGAAACACCCCGAGAAAGAACGCCGGTTCCACGACGAACTCGACTCGGCGCTCGACAGTTCCACGACGGTCGCCGACCTCGCGGAACTCGACTACCTCGAAGCGGTCGTGATGGAGTCGATGCGCCTCTATCCCCCGGCCTACGTCGTCTATCGACAAGCAGAGGAGAGCGACACGCTCGCGGGCTTTCACGTTCCCGCCGAGACGGTCGTCGCCACGCCGCAGTGGGTCGTCCACCACGACGACCGCTTCTTCGACGACCCGTGGGAGTTCCGTCCGGAGCGGTGGACGAACGAGTTTCGCCGCGAACTCCCCGACTTCGCCTACTTCCCGTTCGGCGGCGGGTCGCGCAAGTGCATCGGCGACGGGTTCGCCATGCGCGAGGCGAAACTCGTGCTGGCGATGCTCGGACGCCGGTTCGAGTTCGACCTTGTCTCGGACGCGCCGCTCGAACTCGTTCCGCTGGTTACCGTCCATCCGAAAAACCCGGTCGAGATGACCGTTCGAACACGTTAATCCAGCTTCCGGACGACGTAGGAGATGCCGATTCCGGTCGCCAGGAGGACGGCGAGGTTGAACGCCGCATTGAACAGCGGTCGGTACTGGTCGGCGACGAAGGTTCGAGTTGGCCTGTCGGCCCGTGAACACGACGCGAACGTTCTCCGACGGTGCGTCGTCCTGATTCGTCAGATCGTCGAAACGTCGAGCGTCGTCCGGTTGTTCGTCACGTCGGCGATGGCGTACTCGATGGACGGGAACTCGCTCCCCTCGCCCTGCCAGTGGAAGGCGACGTCGGTTCGCGCGTAGGCCGGTCGGAGGGTGCCGACGCCGCGAACTTCCTTACCGCCCTCCGCGACTCGTTCGCCGTCGCGGAAGACGATGGTCTCGATGCGGTAGCCGCCCCGTCGTTCGACGGAGACGTTCTGCGTGACGCTCGTCTCTTGCTCGCCTTCGATGGTCGGCATGCGCGTTTCGGTCGTCGTCTCGACCAACCCGGAGTCCAAGTGGACGGCCCGTACGAGCACCGTGACGTTGCTCGCGGGCCGCCTCGGTGAGCGAGTCGGGTGTCGACGGTCAATGTCGCGGTGCCGCCGGACACCTCGCCGGGCGAGATGGTCACCTCTTCGAGTCGGAGGTGACTGGCGCGGAAGTCGTCGGGTGACGACTCCGCGATCGCACCGGGAACCACGGCGGCGGCGAGCAGGGCCGCCGTCACGATGACGATGACACCGCCCGCCAGTACTTTCTCGCGACTCATGTTCGATTTGTGGAACGTTCGGACAAGTACTATGTAGTCTGATAGTTCGAAGGATCGTCGGCGGAAGCTGCGAGAGCGAACCGAGCGATTGACCCCGGTGGAGTGCGTAGCCGGAGTATGAGCACGCAGAACGCCGCCGGGAAGATTCGTTTCGGGTTGGCGCTGGCGCTCGGCGTCGTCGTCCCCGGGATGGCGAAGTACGTGTTGACCGAGATGGGATACGGTTCCGTCGGCACCGCCGTCTTCTACACGGGCTATCTCACGGCCGCCGTCCTCATCTGGTACATCTGGGTCAGACCGCTGGAACTGACGGGGTCGAGCGGGGCATAGCGGAAGTTTAAAGGAGAACTCACCCCGATTTCTAGGCAGGAATGTTCGAGTTCGTCCCTCTCCCACTCATCGACGACTTCCTCATCAAATACAACGTGGGACACGCGGTCTTCGTCCTGTTCGTGCTCTCACTGCTGGGCGCGATTCCGTTGAAATCTCGGAAGGTGCTGTCGCTGAACGCCATCATGTTCGGCGTTCTGTTCATGCTCGTCGTATCGATGGGTGCGCCACCCCACTTCGCCTATCTCGGCGTCGCGCTGCTGGTCATCGCACCGCTTCTGTACACGACCGCGAGCAGATAGGATAGAACCGCTTTTTTCCTTGGAGTCCGACGGTTCGGCTATGGCAGACGACCTGACGGCCACGCTTCACACGAATCACGGCGACATCGAGGTTCGACTGTTCGACGAGCGCGCACCCCGCACCGTCCAGAACTTCGTCGGACTGGCGACGGGCGACCGAGAGTGGACCGACCCGCAGTCGGGCGAGCGGAAGACGGACGAACCGCTCTACGACGACGTGCTCTTCCACCGCGTCATCGAGGGCTTCATGATCCAGGGCGGCGACCCAACCGGAACCGGCCGCGGCGGCCCCGGCTACCAGTTCGACGACGAGTTCCACCCCGAACTCACCCACGACAGCGAGGGCATCCTCTCGATGGCGAACTCCGGCCCGAACACCAACGGCTCGCAGTTCTTCATCACGCTCGACGCCACGCCGCACCTCGACAACAAACACTCCGTCTTCGGCGAAGTCATCGACGGCATGGACGTCGTTCGGGAGATTGGCTCCGTGGACACCAACCAGCAGGACAAACCGCTAAACGACGTGGTGCTGGAGTCCGTCGACGTTCGCGAGTAAGCGACGAGTCGGGAGTAGCGGAATTCTTCGTTTTATCACGACGGCCCAGAAATCCCACCTCGAACACGCGATTCCGAAACCACTTCCCCGTTCATCGCCAACCCCCGCGCATGGACGAGTTCGCGGAACGAACGAAGATCGAGTGGCGCGAGTGGGGTGAGGAAGCCTTCTCCGAGGCCCGGGACGCCGGAAAGCCCATCCTGCTCTCGCTCTCGGCGCGGTGGTGTTCGTGGTGTCACGAGATGGACGAGACGACCTACGCGGTGCCGACGCTGGCGGCGAACGTCAACGATTCGTTCGTTCCGGTGCGGGCGGATATCGACCGCCACCCTCGCGTTCGGGAGCGATACAACATGGGCGGCTTTCCGTCGACCGTCTTCCTCACGCCCGAGGGCGAACACCTGACCGGAGCGACGTTCCTTGACCCGGACACGATGCGACAGGTCGTCGGACAGGTGCGCGACCTCTGGACGCACAAGGGCAGGGACGCGGCGCAGGTGCCGCGAAACGTCCGCGACCAGAACCCGCCCGCCGACGAGGTGACCGAGGAGATAGAGCGCCTGCTGGTCGGGCAGGTCGAAGACCGGTTCGACCAGACGCACGGCGGGTGGGGCGACGACGCGAAGTTCCCCCTGCCCCGCACCGTCGAGTTCGCGCTGAAACGCGACCGGGAGCGCGCGCTGGCCACACTCTCGGCCGTCACCCAGAACCTCTTCGACGACTACGAGGGTGGCTTCTTCCGCTACGCCAGCACCCGCGACTGGCGCGACGTCCACCACGAGAAGATGCTCGACTCGAACGCCGCGCTCGTCCGCGCCTACGCGAACGCCTACCTCTACACGGGTGAGGACCGCTACCGCGACCCTGCTGAGAAAACGATAGAGTACCTGACGACGACGATCTGGCGGGACGATGCCTTCGGCGGGAGCCAGCAACCGGGCGAGGAATATTACGAGGGCGACGCGAGCAACCGCGAGAGCGAAGACGCACCCCCAGTCGACCCCACCGCCTTCGCGGACTGGAACGCGCTCGCCGCGGACGCCCTGCTCACGTTCGCCGCCTACACCGACGACGAACGCGCCCGCCGGTACGGGGAGCGCACCGTGGACTTTCTCGCGTCACTCGTCGAAGACGGCGGGGTCGTCCACTACCGCGACGGTGACGGGGCGGGTAGCGAACGCGGCTTACTCGTCGACCACGCCTACGTCACGCGGGCCTTCGTCACCGCCGCGCAGGTGCTCGGCGACGAGTACCTAGCCACCGCCAGAACCGTCGCCGACCACGCCATCGAGACGCTCCAGCGGAAGGACGGTGCGTTCGTGGACGGGCCGGCCGACGGGCCGGGACTGCTCGACCGACCGCTACGCCCTATCGACGGGAATGCCGCGCTCGCCGACGCGCTGGTCGACCTGTCCATCCTGACCGGGGCGTCGTCCTACGAGGAAACCGCGCGCGATGCCGTCGGTGCGTTCGCGGGTGCGGCGGACAGAATCGGCGTGCAGGTAGCCGGCTACGCCACCGCCGCGTCTCGACTCACTCGCCCACCGCTGCGAATCGCCGTCGCCGCGCCGCCGGGATCCGACCTCCACCGGGCCGCGCTTCGCGTCGCAGATCACGAGAAGGTCGTCGTTCCGAACGCGGACGAGTACGAACGCGGTACCGCCCGACTCGTCGCCGACGGCACCGTCTCCGACCCGGCGAGCACGCCCGCGGAGCTAAGCGAATTCGCCGAGATTTTCTTCTGACGATTGGGAATCTGATAAAATCAGACGCGTTTTTGCAACTACCGACAATGCACGTAGCGTTTTTATACAGTCGGCGTAATGTCAACAGACATGGCAAGTCTCCGCGACCTCGGTCTCTCCGAGTACGAGGCACGGGCGTATCGGGCGCTCTTGAACATCGGCCCAACGACGGCCAAAGACCTCTCGCGCGCGAGCGAGGTGCCGATGGGGCGGATCTACGACGTGCTCAACAGTTTGGAGACGCACAATCTCGTCAGGAGCCAGAGCGCGAGTCGCCCGAAGAAGTACATCGCCGTCGAGCCGGGAACCGCGCTCGACCGCCTGCTGGACGACAAGCTCGAAGAGCTGAATGCGAAAGCCGAGCAGTACGAGGACATCGTCGACGACCTGAGCACCGAACTCGACACCGCCGAACCGCCCATCGAAGAGGGGTTCTGGACGGCGGCGGTCGGGCCGGACGAGTCGCTCGAACTGCTGGTCGAACGCCTGGACGCCGCGGAAGAGCGCATCGTCATGGTCGCAGGGCGGGTGTCACCGACGTTCGACATCGGCAGCGTGGGCGAGACGGTGAGCAAACACCTCGAAGCGGCGCTCGACCGCGGCGTGGAAGTGTCGGTGCTCATGTCGCCGGAACTCGTCCGGACGCTCCCGCCGAGCGTCGGCGACCGCTACGCCACGACGCTCTCCGACCATCCGCAGTTTTCGGTGCGAACGACGCCGAACCTCGAAGGAACGTTCAACCTCATCGACGACGTGGAGGTGTGCATCGAGGTGGCGAACCCCCTTTCGCCCGGTGAGGCGTTTGCCCTCATCGACCTCAAAGATCCCGAGTTCGCCACGAACGTCAACGGTCAGTTCAGTTCGCGGTGGGAGACGGCGGAACCGCTCCGCCTCTGAGTTCGCCGAGTTCTCGCTAATCGCGTCCGCAGAGGCCGACGAGGTGGCTCGCTTCTCGGAGGAGGATGTCGCCCGTTCCGAGCCGAACCGCGTTTTCGCTTCCGGGGAGACAGAAGACGACGACGCCGTCGACGACGCCCGCTGTCGCGCGCGTCCCGACGACCCTCGTTCCGATCTCGTCGTAGGAGAGGGTGCGGAACAGTTCGCCGAATCCCGGTAGCTCCTTCTCAAGCAGCGGTCGCACCGCCTCGATGGTCACGTCGTCGGGGGTGACGCCCGTGCCGCCCGTCGTCACGACCACGTCCACGTCCTTTCGGCTGACGAGGTTGTCCACGGTCTTCTGGACGGTGTCGTAGTCGTCCGAGATGAGTTCCCGCGTCACCATGTTGTGCCCGTCGTCTTCGACCAGTTCGCCGATGGCGTCGCCCGCGGGGTCGTCGTCCAGCGAGCGCGAGGAGGAGACGGTGACGACGCCGAAACCGAGTTCGTCGACGTCGTGGGCGTGGTGATCCGGATGGTCGCGTTCGTCGGGGCGGTTGGAGTGGTCGTGCCGGTCGGAGCGGTCGTGCAAGCGGTGCTCGTCGTGCGAACAACGGTCGTCCCCGTCGTCGTGAGCGTGGCCGGTCATGGGTCAACCTTCGGGTTGCTCTCCCAAAAGTCCACGCGAACCCGAGGTGAACACAGTTTTACTCCCTCCCCCGCAACGAACTCGCATGCAAGCCGTCCAGTTCGAATCCCACGGCGGAACCGAGGTCATCGACTACGGAGAGTTCCCCGACCCGGAGCCTGACCGCGACGAGGTTCTGATCGACGTGAAGGCGGGCGCGCTGAACCACCTCGACGTGTGGACGCGGAGAGGGCTCCCCGGCCTCTCGCTCGACATGCCGCACGTCCCCGGTAGCGACGGGGCGGGCGAAGTGCTCGAAGTCGGCGAGGACGTGACGCGCTTCGAACCCGGCGACCGCGTCGCTCTCTCGGCGGGCGTCAGTTGCGGGAAGTGCGAGTTCTGCCGCCACGGCCAGCACTCGATGTGCGTGAACTACTACGTCATCGGCGAGCACGCGCCTGGAATCCACAGCGAACTCGCGGCGATGCCGGCGGACAACCTCCTCCCGGTTCCCGAGGATGTCTCGTGGGAGACCGCGGCGGCGGCCCCGCTGGTCTTCCAGACCGCGTGGCGGATGCTCCTCACGCGCGGCGACGTGACCCCCGGCGAGCATGTCCTCGTCCTCGGCGCGTCCGGGGGCGTCGGTCACGCCGCCGTCCAGATCGCCGACTACGCCGGAGCCACGGTGTACGCCACGGGAAGCAGCGAGGAGAAACTCGAACACGCTCGCGAACTCGAGGCCGACCACGTCATCGACTACGACGACGAGGATTTCGTCCAGCGGATTCGGGAACTGACGGGCAAGCGCGGCGTCGACGTCGTCGTCGACCACGTCGGCGCGGCGACGTGGCGGGAGTCCCTGAAGAGCCTCGCCAAGGGCGGCCGAGTGCTCACCTGCGGGGCGACGACGGGCGGAAATCCGGAGACGGACATCAACCGCATCTTCTGGAATCAGCTGTCGGTCATCGGTTCCACGATGGCGAGCCACGGCGAAGCGGACGACGCGATGGAACTGGTTTGGGACGGCACCTTCGAACCGGCCATCCGCGAGGTATTTCCCATGAGCGAGACGGCACGCGCACACGAGATGCTGGAGAACCGCGAGGGCTTCGGTAAGGTCGTCGTGAAACCCGACAGCGAGCTGTGATGACCGACGAGAGAGAGTTCGGTCGGAGCGGATGGCTTCTGGTCGGCGCGATGGTGCTGGCGTTCGTCGTCGCGCCGTTGCTCATCTACCTCCGACCGCCTGCACTTCCGTTCAAGTTCTCGTACCTCGTGCTCCCGCTCGTTCCGGCGCTCCTTCTCGGCGCGACGGCGGTGTGGTCGGCCCAGAAGAAAATGTAATCCAAATACTATACAAATTCTTTACTGTGCGGTCGCATCACGTACTATGAGCGTCATCCACGTCAGGGACCAACAGGAAGGGACGAGACACCGGCAGGTAGAACTCAAACTGAGGCATCCCGGCTGTTGGACGCTCGAAATGACCGACGAGTACGAAAAAACGCACATCATCGAGAAATCGCTGTACCCGACCGACGAGACGGTCAAGGGCGATTTCATCCTCGTTTCCGAAGGCGACCGCGATATCGAGGCGTTCGTCGAGGCCATCGACGCACACCGCGTCGTCGAGAGCACGGCTATCCTGAAAGACGGCGGCAACCGCGCCCGCGTCGTCGTCACCTACGACCGCTCGTCAAGCATCGTCCCCGAGATCGTAAACTCGGAGTTCATGCCCATCGAACCGGTTCACATCACCGGCGGATACGAGTACTGGACGGTGCTCGTGCGCTCCGACCGGCTCGAATCGGTGTTCACGGAACTGGAAGAGGAGTACGACGTGGAACTGGAGGCCATCCACGAGGTCGACCCCAACGACAACGTAGAGTTTGCCGACACCAGCGACAGGATATACGACTCACTGTCGGTTCGTCAGACCGAATGTCTCTTCGAGGCGCACGAGGCGGGCTACTACAACTGGCCCCGCGAGGTGGCCGCGAGCGACATCGCCGACGACCTCGGCATCAGCGGGCCGACCTTCCTCGAACACCTCCGAAAAGGCGAACAGAAGGTTCTCGACGCCTTCCTCACGAAACTCGCCAGACGAAATTACTGAACGGAGAGCGACCGGCCGCGGAAGACGGGTCGCCGGGCGAACGACTAGCCGCATTGCGAATCACTTTGAGGCTGTAATCGAATGTGACGGTATGTCACGCATCCCGACTCTTTCTGACGTGCTGGACGTGGAGTATCCCGGCCCGCCGTCGTGGTCGCCGAACGGCGATTTTCTCGCCGCGACGCTGTACGAGGACGACGGCAACGTCCTACTCGTCTTCGCTTTCGACACCCACCTCGACGTGACCGATGCCGACACGGACGCACGACCCCACACCGAACCGACGTGGCGATTCGCACCGGAGGAGGGCCACGTCAGCGAGTTCGCGTGGTCGACGACGACGGCCGAACTGCTCGTCGCCACCGACGCGGGCGACCTGTTGCTCGCCGACCCCGAAGCGCGAACGACCAGACGACTGCTCTCCGGCCTGGAGGACCGGGAAGCGTACACGTGGTCGAACGACGGAACTCGATTCGCGTTCTACCGCGACGGACGCCCCGTCGTCCGCGACGTGGCGACCGGCGACGAACGCGCGTACGACGTGCCGGAGCGCGGACCCTTCCTCGGCGAATCGCGGATGTTCGCGTGGGCCGACGATGACGCCCTCCTCGCGTACCGATTCGTCGACGACGACGCGACGCAGGTCGGTGTCGTCGACGTCGAGTCCGGCGAACTGGTGTGGCGCACGCGGAGCGAGATGGCGAGTCACAGCCCCACGTGGCTGGCCGACGGTCGCGTCGTCGTCGACCAGCGGGGAGAGGGTGGCGAAGTTCGGCGAATCGTCGCAGCCGACCCGGAGGAGGACGACGAAACTATCCTCGTTCGAGAGGTCGACCGCGAACGCGGCGTTGTCTCGCAGGGCGCTCCTGAGGTGTCGCCGGACGGAAGTCGCATCGCCCTCGCCCTCTCGCTCGACGGTTGGGAGCACGTCCACGTCGTCGACGCCGAAACCGGCGAGTGCACGCAACTGACCGAAGGGACGTTCGAGGACAAAGGCGTCGCCGACGCGACACCCCGATGGTCGGACGACGAGACGCTCGTCTTCTCCTCGAACCGCCGTGACCCCGGCCAGCGCCAGCTCTTTTCAGTCGCGCTCGACGGAGACGTCGCACCCCTCGTGGAAGCGCCGGGAACGAACGTCCACCCCCGACCGTCGCCCGACGGCGACCCGCTGGCGTACCTCCACGCCGACCGCGAACGGTCGCCGGAGCTCCGCGTCGACGCGGACGGCAATACTCGCCGACTCACGCTCTCGGCGGTCGAGGAGTGGGCTACCTCACCCGTCGAACCGGAGCGAATCGAGTTCGAGAGCACGGGACGGTGCATCGAGGGCTACCTGCTCGACCCGCGCGAGTCGGACACTATCGATGCGACCGCGTCCGACCTCCCCGCCGTCGTCTGCGTACACGGCGGACCAATGCGCCAGATGCGCGACGGCTGGCATCCATCGCGGTCGTACGGCCTCTTCTACACGTTCCACCAGTACCTCGCCACGAAGGGGTACGTCGCGCTGTTCGTCAACTATCGCGGCGGAATCGGCTACGGTCGGGAGTTCCGACAGGCCATCGCGGGCGCTCGAGGAAAAGACGAGATAGCGGACGTGGCGCAGGCGGGGGAGTATCTGAAAGACCTCGACTACGTCGACCGCGAATCGGTCGCCGTTTGGGGGCTTTCCTACGGCGGCTACGCCACGCTCCAAGTACTCGGCACGCACCTCGACGCGTTCTCGCTCGGCATCAATCTCGCGGGGCTCGCTGATCTCGAACTGTACCGAGACTGGGCCGAGGAAACGAAATACCCGCCCGCCGCCTCCGCGGAGGTGCTCCGGATGGGAGGCGAACCGTGGGAGGTGCCCGAGCGATGGGCCGAGGCGTCGCCCGTGACCCACATGGACGCCTACGAGGTTCCGCTGTACAACTTTCACGGAACCGGCGACCGATACGTCAACTTCGAGCAACTCGACCTCGTCGTCGAGACGCTCACCGACCTCGGTAAGGAGTTCGACGCCGACCACTACCCCGACGAGAACCACGTATTCTCGAAGCGAGCGACGTGGAAGCGAACCCTGCGGAAGGTAGAGCGGGCGCTGGAGGTGGAACGGTGAAGGTGTTCGTCTCCGCTGACATGGAGGGAATCACCGGCGTCGCCGACCCGCGCGACGTGGTGAAGGGAGAGGCCGACTACACCGCCGGACGGGAACTGATGGTCGGCGACGTGAACGCGGCCATCGAAGGCGCGCTCTCCGGCGGTCCGACGACGTGCTCGTCAACGACTCGCACTCCTCGATGACAAACCTCCCGCGCGACGCGCTCCACGAGTCGGCCCGCCTCATCCGCGGCGGCACGAAACCGCGGTCGATGATGCAGGGGCTTGCGGACGACCACGACCTCGCCGTCTTCGTCGGCTACCACGCGAGAGCCGGAACGCCGCGGGCCGTCCTGAACCATACGTTCTACCCCCACGAACTCGTCTCGCTTCGCGCGAACGACACCGAGGTCGGCGAACTCGGCTGGAACGCCGGACTCGCCGCGTCGCTGGGCGTTCCGGTCGGACTCGTCACGGGAGACGACGCGACGGCGGCGGAGGCTCGCGACGAACTTGGCGACGCGGAGACCGCCGTGGTCAAGGACGGCATCAACCAATTCACGGCGGACTGTCTTCCGCCCGAGGATTCCCGTGCTCGGATTCGAGGCGCGGCGGAGCGGGCGGTTCGTCGCGCCGCGAGCGAGGAGTTCGACCAGCCGGTGCCGGACGAACCGGTCGCTATCGAAGCCGATTGGGCGACGACGAATCAGGCCGCCCGCGCGGCGGAAACTCAGTCGGTCGAGCGCGTCGTTGGTCGAACGACCCGCGTCGAAGCCGATTCCTACGTCGCAGCCTTCGAGGCGTCGGTGGCGATGTTGCGCGCGGGTGGCGCGGGGCGAAACGAGTGGTACGGGTAGGCGGTGGCGGTCCGGAGTCGACGATTCGCGGTTCCGTACGGCCCCCTCGTCGTTCGTCGCTACGAACCGTCACGCCGATGAAACGCGCACCGCTATCGCCGTGAATCTCCGGCGGTTCGAACAGCATCGAGACGACAAGTTCGAGCAAGCGGCGCATCGCCTCGCACTGGTTCCGTCTTCTCGTAAAAAGGTTCATGCGGTCAGTCGGCCAACTCGCGCACGAACTCGTCTATCATCTCGCGCGCGTTCTCCTCGTCCTCCCCGGTCAACCCGCCCAGCAGGACGGAGAACGCCACGTCCCGCTTTTCATCCCGGCGGAGGATTCCCGAGAGCGTCCGACTCCCGGTGAGCGTCCCCGTTTTCGCGCGAACCTCGCAGTCGAGGGCGAGCAATCGGTCTTCGAGCGTTCCCTCGCCGGGTGCGGGCAGCGAGTCGAAGAAGGTCGTAGACCACGGCTGTTCCGCGACCCAGTCGAGCACCCCGACCAGCCCCCGCGACGAGATGAGGTTGTAGCGCGACAGGCCGGAGCCGTCTCGGATGCGGAAGCCGCCCGCCTCGCGTTCCGCGAGGAAGTCGCCGACGACTTCCTCCCACGCCTCCCACGACCCCTCGCCGCGCACCTCGCGGGCGACGGTTCGGGCGAACTGTTCCGCGAGAAAGTTGTCGGACGGAACGTTCATCTCGCGGACGAGTTTCGAGACGGGCAGCGACTTCGCCGTCGCTATCGTCTCGCCGGCGGTGTCGCTCGTTTCGGCGTCGTCCGCGATTCGGAGGTCGCCGGAAACGGTCACGTCCGCGTCCGCGAGCGCGTCGCGGAACGCGAGTAGGCAGTGGCGAACCGGGTCGGCGACGGGAACGGCGTCGGTCTGCGGTTCGTCGGGTGGTCGCCCTTCGACGCGAATCGTCCCTTCGGGGGAGTCCCGGTACACCCGCAAATCGTCCTCCGACTGGTCGAAATCCGCGACGAGTTCGACCGCGTCCGTCTTGGGGGTCACCTCGATGTCGGTGCCGGACACCGTCACCGAGACGGTGTTTCCGGCGAGCGTGAGCGCCGTGCTCTCCGCGCCGTAACCGTACTTTCCGTCCTCCCACGTCCACCCCGGCCCGCGGGACGGCCCGGTGAACCAGCCCGCGTCTGCGACGAGAGTAGTCACGGCGTCGATGCCGGCGTTTCCAACGCCCTCGGCGAGCACCGACAGGTGGTCGGGCGAGAGCGACGGATTTCCTCGTCCGGCGAGCACGAAGGAATCGTCCGCTCGGGAGACGCTCGTTTTGAAGCGATAGTCCGACCCGAGGTGGTGGAACGCGAGCGCGGCGGTGAGCAGTTTCGTGTTCGACGCCGGCGGAAGCGGAACGTCCGGGTCGCGGGCCGCGAGTTCGACGCCGCCGAGTTCGCGCGCCGACGCGCTCGCGCCGACGGAGTCCGGAAACGTCACCACGAAAACGCTTCGCGCTCCTCGGCGTCGAGGTGGCAGGCCAATAGATGCCCGTCGGCGACCGACTGCAGTTCGGGCACCTCCGCCTCGCACGGCGACCGGTACTCCGCGAGCGCGGCGCGAGCGTCGTCCCAATCACCGTCCGCCGCGTGCGAGACGGCCGATTCGATGGTTCTCTCGACGTCGGGCGGGAGGTCGCCCCCGAAGTAGTGGGCGCGAACCGCCGCGGGTTCGACATCGGTCTGCAGATTCTCGTCCTGCACGTCGCTTCGGAACGCCATGTACTCATGGTACTCTTCGCGGGTGAATGGGTCGGGGACGATGAGTTCCGGACAGCGCGTGTGGAACTTACAGCCCGACGGCGGGTCGCTCGGACTCGGCACGTCACCGACGAGTCTCGGTTCGACGCCGCGCACGTCCGGGTCGGGGTTCGGCACTGCTTCGAGGAGCGCGCAGGTGTAGGGGTGGTGCGGTTCGGTGAATAGTCGCTCGACCGGCCCGGTTTCGACGAAGTCACCGAGATACATCACCGCCACGCGGTCGGCGACGTTCCTGATGACGCTCAGGTCGTGCGTGATGAACAGGTAGGTCAGACCGTACTCGTCCTGCAAGTCCTGCATCAGCGAGAGAATCTGAGCCTGCACGCTCATGTCGAGACCGCTCACGGGTTCGTCGGCGATGACGAGGTCGGGGTTGATGGAGAGCGCCCGCGCGAGGTTGATTCGCTGGCGCTGGCCGCCCGAGAACTCGTGGGGGTAGCGCCCGTAGTGTTCCTCTTTCAGGCCGACCTGCCCGAGCAGTTCGAGGACGCGCTCTCTGCGTTCTTCTTCGCTCCACCCCGCCGCTTCCAGCGGGTCGGCTATTATGTTTCCGGCCTTCCGGCGCGGGTTGAGACTCGATTGCGGGTCTTGAAACACGATCTGGGCGTTCCGTCGGAACTCGCGTTTTTCGTCGCTGCCGAACGTCGTCGTCCGCATGCCGCGGAACTTGACCGCGCCGTCGGTCGGGTCGGTCAGGCCGAGCAGGGTTCGGGCAAGGGTCGATTTTCCGCAGCCTGATTCGCCGACGACGCCGAGCGTCTCGCCCGGGTAGAGATCGAAGCTCACGCCGTCGACCGCCCTGACGCTTTTGTCGTCCAGTCCAAGCGGGAATCCGCCGCTGGAGTTCCACCGGAGCGAACTGATGAATCCCGTATTGACCGGGAAGTGTTTCGTCAGGTTCTCGACCCTGAGAAGCGGTTCGTCGGTTTCGTTCTGTGGGCGTCGTACGCTTCGGCTCATGGGCGACCTCGTTCGTGGAGCGCCGGTTCGTCATGTCCGTACTCATCCTCGTAGAGGATGCACGCCGCGTCGTGGTCCGAACCGACGTCGACGCGCGGCGGTTCGACCCGGGCGCAGTCGTCGATGGCGACCGGACAGCGCGTCCGGAATCGACAGCCCGACGGCGGGTCGATGGCGCTCGGCATCGTCCCGTCGATGGGGTTCAGGTCGTCTGCCCGCTCGTCGGGTCGGACGACCGACCGCAACAGCGACTGGGTGTAGGGGTGTTTCGGATTCCGGTACAGTTCGTCGTACGGGGCGTGCTCGACCACCTTGCCGAGGTACATCACGGCCACGCGGTCACACACCTCGCGGACGACGCCAAGGTCGTGCGTAACGTAGACGACGCTCGTGTCGTACTTCTCCTGGATCTCGTCGAATAGGTCTAAGATCTGGGCCTGAATCGTCACGTCAAGCGCCGTTGTCGGCTCGTCCGCGATGATGAGCTTCGGATTGCACGACAGCGCCATGGCGATGAGCGCGCGCTGGCGCATCCCGCCGGAGAACTCGTGCGGGTACTGGTCGGCGCGCTGTTCCGGGTCGGGGATGCCCACGTCGTCCAGCAGTTCGACGGCTCGGTCGCGGGCCTCCGCTTCGGTTCGGTCGGTGTGGTACTCCACGATTTCAGCGATCTGGTTCCCCACCGTGAAGACGGGGTTCAGCGCCGACATCGGGTCCTGAAAGACGAACGAAATCTCGCTCCCCCGCACCTCCCGCCGCAGTTCGTGCTCCGAGCAGGCGGTCAGGTCGCGCCCGTCGAACCGAACCGTCCCGTCGACCACCTTGCCGGGCGGGTTGATGAGACCGAGCAGGCTCTTTACGGTCACGCTCTTTCCGGCCCCGCTCTCGCCGACCAGTCCGAGCGTCTCGCCGCGGTCGAGTTCGAAGCTCACGCCGTCGACCGCCTGCACGATGCCCTCCTCGGTGTAGAAGTACGTCCGCAGGTCTTCGACTTCGAGGAGGCTCATTCGTCGCGCCCCCGTTCGGTCGCGTTTCCTCCGTCACGCTCGACTCCGCCGTCCGTCGCCGGACTGTCGGCGACCGGGTCGGGGTCGTCGCGCGACGCGCCCTCCGAGGGGAGGAGGTCGTCTCCCAGTTCGTCCCAGTCGGCCTTCCAGAGCGTCGTCCGCGGGTCCATCGCGTCCCGCAGGCCGTCGCCGAGCATGTTGAACCCCATCACTGTGAAGAATATCATCAGGCCGGGGAAGACCGCGACCCACGGCGCGATGAGCATGGCTTCCTGTGCCCCGTTCAGCATCCGTCCCCACGACGCCGTGGGCGGTTGGACGCCGAAGGTAAGGAACGACAGCGCCGCCGCGCCGATGATGACGCCGCCCATCGAGAGCGTCCCCTGCACGACGACCGCGGCCAGTCCGTTCGGCACGATTTCGCGGAAGAGGATGATGCGGTTCGGCAGGCCCGCCGCGCGCGCCGCCTCAACGTACTCCTCCTCACGGAGGGAGAGCACTTCCGAACGCATCACCCGCGCGTAGGCCGGGATGCCGATGACGCCGTAGGCGATAAAGAGGTTGTAGACGCTCGGCCCCATGATGGCCATCAGCGTCATGGCGAGGATGAGCCCCGGAATCGAGTACAGCACCTCCAGCGCGCGCATGATGGCGTCGTCCACGTAGCCGCCGAAGTACGCCGCCGTCGCGCCGAATGCGATGCCGCCGAGGAAGCTGATTCCCACGGCGATGATGCCGATGGCGAGCGCGATCCGACTGCCGTAGATGACGCGGGCCAGTACGTCCCGACCGAAATTATCCGTTCCCATCGGGTGTTCCAGCGAGGGTGCCGAGTAGGTCTCGGTCGGGTTCATCGCGTGCGGGTCGACGTGGATGGCGGTGATGAGCGCCTTGTCGAACAACACGACGTCGACGGTCGAGAACACCGCCAGCACGACGAGCGTTCCGACGATGAGCGCGCCGGCGATGGCTGTCGGGCTGTAGCGAAGCTCCCGAATCGTCCCCTTCAGTCGGCTCTCGGTGTCGATTCCCGTCTCCGAAAGTGGTTGGTTCGTACTCATATCAGTCGTACCTGATCCGCGGGTCGATGTAGGCGTAGGCGAGGTCGGTCAGCAGGACGCCCACGAGGAACAACACGGCGAAAGACAGCGTCAGCCCCATGATGACGCCGTAGTCATTCTTCATCATGCCCGTGAAGAACAGCCGACCCATGCCGGGGATGGCGAAAATCTTCTCGACGATGACGCTCCCGTCCAACAGGAACGATAGTTGGAGGCCGATGATGGTCACCAGCGGCAACAGCGCGTTGCGGAAGGCGTGTTTGAGCAGGATGCGTCGTTCCGGAAGGCCGTAGGCGCGGGCCGTCTGGACGTAGTCCTGCGATAGTTCCTCGACCATGCTGGAGCGCGTCATCCGCATCAGCGTCGCCGTCTGCGCGGTCGTCAGCGTGACGACGGGCATGACGAGTCGCTTCGCGGACTCCACCGGATCCTGCGCGAACGGCACGTAGCCCGACGCCGGGAGCCAGCCCAACTCGTAGGCGAACAGGAGGATGAGCATCAGCCCGAGCCAGAAGTTCGGCGTCGAGAGTCCCGCCAGCCCCAAGAACCGCGAGACGTGGTCGCCGAGTTCGTTGTGCCGCGAGGCGGCGTAGACGCCGAGCAGGAGCGAGATGGGAAGTGCGATGGCGTACGACAGTCCCATCAGCGTGAGCGTGGGGCCGAGTCGCTCCAGCATGAGGTCGGTCACCGGTCGCTTTCGCATGAACGATTCGCCGAGGTTCCCGTGGAGGAGTCGCCCGAGGTAGTCCAGATACTGCTGCCACAGCGGTCGGTCGAAGCCGTACTGGTGGATGAGTTGATCCGCGAGCGCCTGACTCGGATTCAGCCCGAGGTAGATCCGCACCGGGTTGCCCGGGAGCGCGTGCATCATCACGAACGTGAGGGTGAAAACGCCCAGCAGGACTGGCACTATCTGCAGGAGTCGCCGGGCGGTGTAACGGTACATGCTCATAATTTCGTGTACTGAAATTTCGTCTGGAAAGGTCGAACGTTAGTTCTTGAGCGACGCGTTCGACCACTGGTTACACAGCGGTTGCGCCGCGAACGCGGTGGGCTCGTATCCCTTGACCTTGGTGCTCCACGCGGTGGCGGACTGCTCGGAGTACACCGGGATGTGCGGATACTCCGACTGGAACGCTTCCGCGGCCTGGATATACAGTTTCCGTCGCTCGTCCCTGCTTTGGAGTTTTCGCGCCTTCCGGATGTCCTCGTCCGCCTTCTTGAGTTTCTCGCTGTTCGGATATGCTTCGTGGAGCATTCCGGCGGAGGCGTTGCCGACATAGTTGTCGGGCAGTGGACTGTCGTCGTTGCGAAGGTTGCGGAACAGGTAGTAGTAGAACCCGTCGGGGTCTTGGCCGCCCGACCAGCCGTAGAAGGTGACGTCGTACTCCCCGGTGTCAAGTTGGTTCAACCACTGGCCGATGGTAACTTCCTGCACCTCGGCGTTGATGCCCACCTTGTCCATTTCGTTCTGGAGGATGATGGCCATGTTTTTGAACTTTCCAGAGCTGTGCGTGGACATCTTCACGTTGAAGCCGTCGCCGTAGCCCGCTTCCTCCAGCAGTTGTTTTGCTTTATCGTGGTCTTTGTCGGGGTAGTACTTCTCCTTCCACTCCTGCCACGGGAGGTCCCACGCCTTGTTCACTTCGAGGGGCATGAAACCGTAGGAGCGCTTGCCGAGTTTCCCCTTCGTCGCCTGCAGCATCTGGTCGTAGTCGACGAGATACTGCATCGCCTCGCGTACCTTTCGGTTGCCGAACGGTTCGTGGAGCGAGTTGAAGATGAGACCGTTGTAGTCGAACTGCGAGATGCGTTTCATCTTCAAATTCTTCCGGTTCTGTGCCTTGGTGAGCAGCGTCTTCGGCACGGACGCCTGATGGACGTTCCCGGTGGCGAGTTCGACGAACTGCACCTCCGCCTCGGGGATGACTCGGTATTTAATCTGCTTCAGGTTCGGCGATTTGAGGAAATAGTCTCCGAACTGTTCGAGCGTGAGGTGGGAACCGGATTTCCAATCCTTGAGTTGGAACGGCCCGCTTCCGACCGGTTTCTGGGCAAATTTCTTCTGGCCCTTCTTTTCCGCGTCTTTCTTCGGGACGATGGCCGCGTTCATCCCCGCGAGCGTCAACTCGAACAGCGCATAGGGATGTTTCAGGTTGAAGGTGACTTCGTAATCGCCTGAGGCTTTCACGCTCTCGACGAACGAGAGGTTCTCCTGATTCGTGGATTTATTCTTCGGATCGAGCACCCAACTGAACGAGTAGGCCACGTCCTCGGCGGTCAACTCGTTCCCGTTGTGGAACTTCACGCCTTGCCTGAGGGGGATGGTGTACGTCGTCTCGTCTTGCTTTTTCGGCTTCTCCTTGGCGAGGTGCGGGACGATGTCACTCCCGTCGGGTTTGACGGCGAGGAGCGTGTCGAAGAGGTAGTGCATCATCCCGTTGACCCACGCGAGTTCGTTCATACGCGGGTCGAGGGTCGTCGCGTCCTCCGCCGTGGTGTTGATGAACGTGCCGCCTTTCGCGCCGCCGTTGCCGTCGGTATTTCCGGGGTCGACCGTGCCGGTACCGCCCGGTCCGTCGGGATTCGTCGTCTGTCCGCCGCACCCGGCGAGTGCGGTGGCTCCGCCGAGCGCGCTCACCGTCAGGAATCGTCGTCGATCCAAGTAGGAATCGTTGTTGCCTGTCATGTTTTTATTGTCACGGGAAACGTCCGTTTCGTGATACCTAATAGCAAAGAAGGCGGTGGCATATAAGGCCGCCCTTTCATACTAGGGTCGACCGGTCGTCACCGAGATTTGTACGCTATCGCTCAGTTTCCCCGGTGCGTCTCCGGTTGCGAGGTAAGCGGTGAGGGTGTTTTCTCCCGGTTCGGGTCGCCACACGTCACCGTCGCGTCCGGCGCGGCGAACCTGTCCGTCCCACGTCCCTTCGAACTGCCGGACGCCGCGCCTGCGGAACGCCACTCGACGCGGCGTCTCCGGGGGGTCGAAGCCCCGATCGTCCGCCTCCGGAATCCCGTCCACCGCCCAACCCCACAGCCGACTCGTCGGCAGGCGCACGCTCACGGGGAGCGGCGCGCGATTGCGAACCCGAAACAGAAATCTCGCGGGTTCCCCGACGACAATCTCCTTCGGCGCGCGAAGTTCGACCGAGAGACACCGAAGCGCGACAGCGTTCGGGACGAGCCCTGCGAACCAACCGCCCGCGTCGTCGGTACCGCCCGCCGGGTCGGGGGCGAGCGCGTCAGCCGGTTTCATGAATCGGTCACGGCGTGCCTGCATCAAAGGTCTTTCTCACAGTCCGTCGGGAATTCGGTCGCGTCCGAGCACGTCTTTGCACGTTTCGCGCGCACGCAGGTTATCGTAACTCCCGTCGCCTCGCACCAGCACGACCGGCGGTTTCGGTTCGGCGTTGGTGTGACTCGCGCTTCCGAGCGAGTACGCGCCGATTCTATCGACGGCGACGAGGTCGCCGGGACCGAGTTCGGGGAGCGCGACGTCCTCGCTTATCACGTCGCCCGAGTAGCAGAGCGGCCCGGCGACGTGGTACTCTCGCTTCGGTCGTCCGTCCTTCAGCGCGTAGACCGGGTAGGGCCAGTACGAGGAGACGGCGTTCGTTCCGCCGTCTAACACCGCAAAGTCGGCGTAGGGCGTCTCCTTCACGACGCCGACCGTGGCGAGGAAGGTGCCGGCGTTCCCGACGAGTCTGCGCCCCGGTTCGACGAACAGCTGCGGTTCCGCGAGGTTGAGGTCGACGCAGGTGACCCGAACCGTCTCGGCCATGTGCGAGACTATCTCTTCGGTGCCCGGCACGTCGTCGTCGTACGAAACCGGAAAACCGCCGCCGAGGTCGAGGATTTCGATCTCGACGTCGAGTTCGTCGCGTATCTCGCCCGCGAAGCCGAGCATCTCGCGGGCCGCAACGCCGTAGGGTTCGACGCCGCGAATCTGACTTCCGACGTGCAACTGGACGCCCGCGAGGGTGACAGCGTCGGACTCCGCGGCCCGCCGGGCCACCGCCATCGCTCGTCCACTCTCGATGTCGAGGCCGAACTTGCTCTCGCGGGTCGCCGTCGCCACCTCGGGGTGGGTCGGCACGTCCATCGCGGGATTGCCGCGAATCAGCACGTCGGGGGTCGTACCAGTCGCTTCCGCCGCCACGACGACCTTCTCCAACTCCGCCGCGTTGTCCACAAGTAGGTGATAGACGCCCCAGTCCAGCGCGCGTTCGACGTCCTCCGGCGCGCGGTTCATCCCGGTCAAGAGCACGTCTTCCGCGGCGAACCCGGCCCGCCGCGTGGCGGTCAGTTCGCACCGGGCGTAGGCTTCCGCCTTGCACCCGGCGTCCCGAAGCACCGAGAGGATTCCGAGGTTGTAGTTCGCTTTCACTGCGAAGTGAACCTTGGAGTCGGGGTAGTGGTCGTCCAGCGCGCTTCGGAGCGTCTCGTAGTTCGCACGCAGGTCATCTTCGAAGAAGGCGTACAGCGGCGACCCGAACTCGGAGACGAATTCGTCGGCGTGGCCGCGCAGTCGCTCACGCCGGGCTGCGATGTCCATACTTGCACGTCCCATAAGCGGCCGATAATGGTTGGCCCTCGCATGATAGGGACAGCAATTTACGACGAGAACGACATCTCCCCGACGATGGCACGCGTTGATTCGCTCGCACCGCTCTCCGCCTCGACGCTCTGGGGCGGGATGTACATCGTGAGTAAGTGGGGATTCGCCGCGATTCCGCCGGTGACGCTGGCGTTTCTGCGCGTCGTCCTCGGCGGGACGACGCTCCTCCTCGTCGTTCGGCTGACCGCGCCGAAGCGCTCGTTCTCGCGCTCGGAGCGGCAACGGTTCGGCGTCCTCGGCGGGTGGGTCGCGCTCACGCTCGTCACGCAGTTCGTCGGCACCGACCTGACGAACGCCAGTCAGGGGTCGCTGTTGACGGTGCTCACGCCGGTCTTCACGCTCCTGCTAGGCGTCGTCGTCCTCGACGAATCGCTCTCGGGGCGGAAGGTCGGCGGGATGGCGCTAGCAGTCGTCGGCACGCTGGTCGTCCTCTCCGGACAGTACGACTTCGCCGCCGTCGGACGGGGGAACCTGCTTGGCGTCCTCGCGCTGTTCGCCGCGAGTTTCGGGTGGGCGGGTTACACGGTCTGGGGCAAACCGCTCGTGCGAACCTACTCCGCGCTCGAAACGGCGACCTACTCGACGCTCGCGTCGATTCCGCTCGTCGGCGTCCTCGTACCCATCGAACTCGCCTCCGCGTCGTCCCCAGTCACCGCCGCGTCGGTCACCCCCCCGGTCGTCGGCGCGGTGCTGTACCTCGGCGTCCTCAGCACCGCGGCGGCGTGGTTCCTCTGGTATCGCGGACTGGAAGCGTTGGACGCGGGCGTCGTTGCCGTCTTCTTCTTCGCCCAGCCGGTCGTCGGCGCGGCACTCGGCGCGCTCTTCCTCTCGGAGTCCCTCGGTCCTGGATTCGTCGCGGGCGGCGTCGTGATGGGCGTCGGCGTCTGGGTGGTCAGCACCGCGCGGGCGTAGTCGAGCGACAAGCGAATCGCCAGCCACCTTCGCCGACCACTTTCGGGATGCGGTGGAGGGTTATCCCGTCCGTGCTCGAATCCCGACCGATGATAACGGAACTGACGCACGCCACCGTGCTGGTCGAAGACACCGACGAGGCGCTCTCGTGGTACACCGAAAAAATGGGCTTCGAGACGCGAAGCGACGAGGAGTTCGCGCCGGGGATGCGGTAGGTCACGGTCGCGCCGCCGGACGGCGAGACAGAGATCGTTCTCCAAGAGCCGACCGAGGAGTTCTTCGGCGAGGAAGCGGCGACGCTCCGTTCCCGAATTGGCGAGGGGACGGTGTGGGTGCTCGAAACGGACGACTGCCGGGGAACCGTCGCCGACTTGAAAGCGCGCGGCGTGACCGTCACGAGCGCCCCCGAAGAGGTTCCGTGGGGCGTCTCCGCGATGGTCGAAGATCTATACGGAAATCCGTACAACCTCGTCGAATCGCGCTGAAAACGACGGAGTCGTCCTCGATCAGTCTCGCAAGGGGTCTTCGATTCCTTGCAGGCTGTCCACGATGACGTCGCCGTCCGGACGCTCGACAAGCCAGAACAGTTTGTACGCGTCCGCCTCCCGCACAAACTCGATGTCGGGCGCGTCGTTCAGCGAGTAGCGCCGGAGCGTCCATTTGAACACCGACTCCCGCGCTTTCGTCCGGGACTGCTCGTCCGACAGTTCCGCGGGGAGCACCAGCACGTCCTCTATCTCCCGCGTCTCCGCGTCGGGAAACGTGTCCGCCCGAACCACCAATCGCCGGGAGCGGTCGACAGTGGCGACGAACCGGTCAGTGCGATCGCCGAGGAACGGACGAGTCATCGTCACCTCGGCCTCGTACACCCGGTAGGGGTACGCGACCACGCCGACTCGCCCCTCGCCGACCTCCTCGCGCGAAATCGCCGGCGGGATGACCGCGAGTTTCGCGGACTCGCGCCGCTCACCGACGAGCTTACTCGTCATTCCAGTAGCCGGAGGCTCCGACGTGAGCGCGGATGTTGTCCGCCTCGGTCACGGCTTTCGGCGAGACGTCGCGCCCGCCGTCCGTCACGTAGCTCGGGGTTCCGCTACCGGTTCCGCTCGTCACCTGCGACAGCGGTTTGTCGAACACGTCGAAGTGCTCGTCGACGCCGGACGGCGGTTTCGTCACGAGCGAGACGGAGACGAGCGTGAGCACCGACAGGATGAACGCCGGGAATAGACCGTAGACGCCGACGAGGTTGTAGAGGAACGGTGACGCTTCCTGCGTTGGCATGATTCCGAACGTCTCGAGGATGGTGCCGAGTTGAGTCCAGACGATCATCGTCGTCGCGCCGACTATCATGCTCGCCACGGAGCCTTTCGCCGTGACGCGCTTCCACCACAACGCCGCGATGAGCGTCGGCCCGATGGACGCCCCCAGACCGCCCCACGCGTAGTCGAGGACGAGGGTGTAGATGGGCGTCCCTTTCGCACCGTAGGCGAAGAGGATGCTCGCGCCGCCGAGCGCGAGGGTGACGACCCGCGAGTAGAGCACGAGTTGCGCCTCGGTCGCCTGTTGGTTGAAGAAGCCGTGGTACACGTCCTCCACCACCGCGCTGGTGGCGACGAGCAGTTGCGAATCGGCACTCGACATCATCGCCGCTAGCGCCGCCGCGAGGACGACGCCGGCGACGGCACCCGGTAAGAGGGTGAGCGTCAGCCGCGGCATGGCGTTGTCGGCCTGCGCGAGGTCGCCCTGTCCGAAGACGACGATGGCGTACAGCCCGACGAGGGCCGCGCCGATGTACGCGACGAACATGAACAACTGCGCGACTAGCGCCGCGAGTCGAACGTTCTTCACTCGGTCGATGCCCATGAACCGCACCATGATGTGCGGGTTGCCGGGGACGCCGAGTCCGATGGCGGCGTAGCTGATGATGCCGAAGATGGCGGCCCAGCCGGTCAGTCCCGCGGTGATGCTCGTCAGCGACCCGCCGCCGACGTTCGCTAGCTCTCCGAACGGTATCCCGTAGTTCGAGAACGCGATGATGGGGAGGATGATGAACGCGACGAGGATGATAGCACCCTGGAAGTAGTCCGACCACGCGACGGCGAAGTAGCCCCCGAGCAGCGTGTAGCCGACCACGATAACACCGCCGACGACGATGCCAACGACCGGTTCGACGCCCGTGAGAACCTGCAATAGCGTCCCGGCGGCGACGATCTGCGCGCCGACGTACCCGCCCTCGAACAGCATCAGCACGACCGCCGAGGTGCCTTTCACCATCCCGGTACCGTCCTGCAAGCGCGTCTCGAAGAATGTCGGCAGGGTCACCGACCGCACGATTTCGGTATATTTCCGGAGACGTTTGGCGATTCCGGCCCACGCGAGCAAGTCCGCAGGAATCATGCCGAGACCGTTCAGGAACGCCATGATACCGGTTCCGTAGGCGTCCGCCGGCACTCCGAGCGTGAGCCACCCGCTCATCTCGGACGCGCGCTCGGAGAAGCCGGTGACGACCGGCCCGATCTGCCGACCGCCGATGACGTAGTCGCCGACCGAATCCATCATCCTCGAAGCCCACAGGCCGATGCCGATGAGGACGAGGAGGTACGCGGCGAACGTCCCTAACACCCAGACGCCCGCGCCGCCCGCAAGTCCCTCAGGCATAGCTATCCTCCTCGTACTCCTCCCGGAGGCGCTCTTCGCGCCTGCCTTCGAGTACGTAGTAGGCGATCAACATCACGAAAAACACGACGTAGGGGACGACCAGTCCCAACCAGTCGAGCGTGCTCATACCTGGCATACCTGTTAGAGAATAGCAAACGAGAATAAACGTTTCGGAGATTCACATCGTCCGGTGCGAAATTATTTGTAGAAGGACGATACGAGCGTACCGACGCGTGAACGTCACCGGCGGTTCGGTGCCGAATCACGATCCGCTTTTCGAACGTTCGACGTCAGACGAGTCGGCGCGCGAGTTCGAACGTCTCGTCCAAGTCGGCGAGATAATCGTCGCTCTCGGCGTCGAAGCTGTTGACCACGACAGCATCGTCGCCGCCGTAGGCGTGAACGTACTCGTCGCCGCCGAGGCTGACGGCGACGTGACCAGGGAAGAAGAGCAGGTCGCCCGGCAGAAGTTCGTCCCGGGAGACCGTCTCGCCCATCGCTCGCTGCTGGTCGGCGTCGCGCGGCAGGCTGATTCCGTTCGCCTGGTACGCCACCCACGCCAGCCCGGAGCAGTCGATGCCCTCGGTCGTCATCCCGCCCCAGAGGTACTCCGTACCGAGGAACCGCCGGGCGACCGCGACGACGGCTTCGCCGGTCGGGTCTTCGGGGAATCGGTGAACCGCAGATGCGGGGAGCACGGCGCGCTCCCCGGTTCGGAAGACGACGGTCGTCGCGTCGTTCGTATCAACGTTCGCGTCGTCGTGCTCACCTTCGATTCGGCACGCGGTTCCGGCGTACACCGGACGGTTCGCTTCGCCGAGCGTCACCTCGCGGGTTACGACCGCGTTCGGCTCCACTGTCTGCGGGGTCGTGAGCGTGTTCTCCTCGACCCAGCCGAGATAGCCGCCGGGCGTGAGCACCCGTGTCCACTCTCCCTCGCGGTCGAGCGCGGCGACCGCCGCGCCGTAGAGTACTTGTGTCACCTGCTCGGCGTCGTCGTCGGGGTCGTCGCGGACGGGCGTGATCGGCGCGGTCACGGTTCGTTCGCTTCTCGTTTCGGCGAGGACGGACACGTCGCTCGTCACCCTCCGCCCGGTGGCGCGTTCGACCGCGGCGCGAGCCTCGCATTCGAGTTCGGGCGTCGAGACCCGACCGCGGAGGACGAGTCCCTCCGCGGTCGAATCGGGAGTCATCTCGAAGACGGCGACCCGCGAGTCGGGTGCGTATCTCGTTCGACAGCGTTGGAGCGCCAGCCGTGCGCGGTGAGCGTCGTCCATGCGCCCCTGTGCTCGGAGCGCCCCCAAAATCCTATCGTCTGTTCGGGCGGCGACCGGTGGCTATTCGAGCCGGATGATCTCAGGATCGAACGCCTCGCCAGTCCAGCACCACGACCCGACGAAAGGGTACGACCCGTTCAGCGAGACGATGACGTAGGAGTAGCCGTCCCACGTCGCGTCCGCCGCGTCGGTCTCGCTCGGAGCGTCCGGCCCCGTGGGATGGGAGTGGTAGAAGCCGACCACGTCCTGTCTGCGCGATTCGATCTCCTCCATGAGCGCCAGTTGCTCTTCGGGGTCGATCTCGTAGTTCGTCCGCGGGGTCTCCGCGACGTTCTCCGCGCGGAGGATGTCCTCGACTTGAGCGTCGTTTCGAGCATCGCCGCGAGCGTCACGCCGGGTTCCCGCGAGGAGGCCACAGACTTCGGCTGGGCGACCCCGGCGCGCGTGACTGACAAGCGTGTCGTACACTTCGCGGGAGAGGGCGAGCATGGCGGAGGGTTCGGCGCGAATCGGTATAAGCGAGGAGGCCAACCGAAACCCACTTGCGATGGAAGGGACAATCGACTGACGGGCGAGGGTTGCCAAGCCAGGCCAACGGCGGCGGGCTTAAGACCCGCTCTCGTAGGAGTCCATGGGTTCAAATCCCATCCCTCGCATTCTCCGTAACCTACCTCGGTGCAGTAGCCACCGATCGATACCGACTTTAGAACTGGCGCTGGCGCTGCGTAGACGACACGTGAAAGACAGATGCAAATTTCCCTCTGCCAAAAATTCCATCAAAAATTATTAACTGAGAGGCTATCAGTAGACGATCGAAATGATCTTCAGAACACGGGTGAAACGAGTAATCAGTGCGCTCACGACGAGAGATGCACGATAACTCGTGGTGGTTTACATCGAAATATATCGATTTCGGCATAGATTTCTTGATATCTTTCCTAACCCCCTTCGAGAGCGTCAATTAAATGACGATGGGTTTTTGAACATTGGTTGCAGAGAGTTAGGAAGCGTATGGACGATGACGGTTCCCCTAACGAGCGCGGCGTCCACCGCGTGCAACACGACCTGTCGAGCGACCGGTCGCTCAGTACGACGGTGACGGTGGCGGTCGCGGACATGGCGGGCGTCGAACCGTCGGATATCCCCGAACAACTGTACGACGTGATCGACCCGGAAGCACTCGACAGGCTGTTCGAGTCCCGCGACGACGGGTCGCCGCGTCGGGGCGGTCGACTGTCGTTCACCCTCCACGGCCACCACGTGACCGTCCGCGGCGACGGCGAGGTCGCGGTTCAACCGGGCCTCGCCCGCATCAAACAGCTTGGCGGCAATCTCCTCGTCGTCGGGTCGGTTCCCGACACGGTCGTCGACGCGGCGAGCACGCCGCTCCTCGGCGAAACGACTCGAAACAGGACGCGCGTTTTCGCCCTCCACGACCGGAGCGTTGCGACGGCTCGAAGCCGCCTGTCGATGGCCGGTACCGTCGGCGAGGACGCCCACATCATCGACTACCACGCCGATTCGCGGTCGGCGAACGCGGAATCGACGGTGCAGGTCGGCCCGACCGTCGAACGCGTCGACGGCGACATCGACGACTTCCGAGACGAGATACGCGCGGTGATTCGACGACTCGACGCCGAGCGCGGGGGCTTCGACCCGGCGGAGCTCCGATTCTGCTTCGACACGCTTCTCCCGCTGGTCGAGGCGCACGACGAGGCGATGGTCGATGCATTTCTCGGCCCTATCTGCGAGGCGGTCAAAGATGTGTCGGGGATGGCCCACTACGTCCTCCCTATCGAGCGTGACGCGCCGCAAGTGCAGGCCATCGCCTCGAAGTTCGACGCCGTGGTCGAACTCCAGGCAGGGGACACCGGGCCGGAACAGCGGTGGCACCTCCGCGAGACGGACTTCACGACTGAGTGGTTCGACCTCTGAACTTAACGATGAGCAATGTATCCAACGTAACGGGTGAAAGCGTAACACCGCGGTTCCGATCCCGGGACAACTTGCCCGGTCTCACGGTGCTCGACCCGCTCGAACGGAGCCGGTACACGGTCGAAACCTCGCGTCCCGTCGAACCGCGTCGCGTTCCGGTTTCGGAGTTTGCGGCACCGGTCGGAGCCGTGACCAGTCTCACGACGAGTCGACTCCGGTTTCAGATCATGGTCGCGGCGTACGTTCGAAACGCCGACGGTGACTTGATACTCGCCGCCGACCCCGATACGGCGACGACGCTCCCCGCCGACGAGTACTACATCGAACTGTCGACGCCCGTGAAGACGTATCTCCACTTCCACTCCGGCGTCGAAATCGACGCGTCGAACGAGCGACTCGCGCTAACCTTCGACGGTGAGACGACGGTGGAGTTCGGTGCGCGGTCGCGTCACACCCGCCCGGCGGGGACGGTGACGACGACGGCCGACCCGGAGGACGTGATGGCGGCGATATCGACGTTCGGGTCGGCGTTGAAGACGACCAGCCCCGAGCGGTCGTTCACCACCCTTCGCGGCCACCCGCCGGCGGTCGAACTCGGTGATACCCTCCACGTGCCGGACGACGTACGGCCACCCCAGACGGGGATTAGAATCGAAGTCCCTCCCGACTACGAGTCTATCTTTCCCGTCGCATCGCTGGCCTACTACCTCGGCGCGAAACTGGTGCCTGGACGAGTCCCGCGAATCGTAACGGACGGGACGATTCACTCGCTCGACCACCCGGAACGCGGCTTCGAGGGCGAGGTCGAACGCGTGCTGAAACAGACGTTCCTCTTCGACTGCGTGACTCGCACAGAAGGGCTGTATCGGGTCGACCTGCACGAACGCCAACGGGTCGAGTCGTCGGTCGACCGACGACTCGACTTCGTGGCGCTCTACGACGCGCCGATAGCCGAGCGACTTGAAACGTACCTCGACGTGCCGTTCTCGACGCTGGCCGACGCGGTTCCGACGTGGCGGCTCGCGGTACACGTCACGAACGAGTTCGAAAACGTGACGCGTCTCCCGTACGTGCTTCGGAACCTACCGGTGATTCGGACGGCGGGCGAGACCCGAGCGGCAGAGGATGCGATGGCGACGGTCACCGACATCCGGGCGTTCGCGCGGGCCGCGGAGTCGGACGCGAACCGACCGGCGGAGCGCGTTCCAGAGGAGGACTACGTCACGGTACCAGACATCGACACGCTCGAACGCGCGTGGCTCGGAAAGGGAGCGCCGGTCGGTGGTAACAAGCTCCTACGGTCTGGATTCGAGAACCGTCTGGCCCGCGAGCAGACGACCGCCGACATCGAGATAACCATCGTCTGTAACGACTCGAAAATGCAGGCCGAGTGGGAGACCGCGCTGTACGGAAACCGCGACGACCTTCCGTTCGACGTGACCGCTCGTCGGGACTGTTCGACGGCGGAACTCCGGGAACTCTTGCACAGACGGACGGACTTCTTCCACTACATCGGTCACGTCGAGGACGGCTCGTTCGTCTGTCCCGACGGCGCACTCGATCCGACCGACGTGGACAGTACGGGTGCGAACATGTTCCTCCTGAACGCGTGTCGGTCGTACGCCCCCGGAAAACACCTCGTCGAGGCGGGGAGCATCGGGGGGTATCGTCACCTACAGCGAGATCGGAAACGCCGGTGCGACGGTGATCGGACGAACCATCGCTCGACTTCTCAACGCCGGATTTCCGCTTCGCGCGGCGCTCTCGGTGGCTCGAAGTCGACGGCTTGTCGGCAATCAGTACGCGGTCGTCGGCGACGGGAGCGTCGCGGTCGCCCAGTCGGAGAGTGGTATCCCCAACGTCATGTTCGTCGAACCGTTCGGCGACGGAGAGTACGCACTCCGAGCGCGGTTGTATCCGACGAACGGACACTCGATGGGTTCGACCGCCATGCCCTTCATCGACGGCGTCCAGACGCAGTTTCTCGCGGGCGGTGACCTCCCGACGTTCACGGTTTCGGAAGCGGAGCTACAACGCTACTTCGAACTGGAGGACTTGCCGGTCGTCTACGACGGCGACCTGTTCTGGTCGTCCGAGATAGACGTCTCTCGGGAGTTCTCGTAACGCCCTTCAGTCTCCCCGGTCTACCGACGACAATGACACGAACAGCGCCCATCGAGCGAGCGTTCTCGTTGCACGACGGATTCGAAGGAGACGGTTCCGGCATCTACGTGGCGACGACGACGCCGTTCGAAGGAATCGCCCGAACGGACGACGAACGGGTCGAAGTGACCGTTCGAGCGCCGATGCTGTCGACCGTCGTCGAGGACGAGACCGTCGCCGACGTGGTCGAAACCGGCTGGTTCGAGACGCTCGAACTGCGGTTAGAAGACGCGCACACCGTCGTTTCCGCGGACGAAGCGACCCCGCCGGACATCGAGCGCGTCGGCGACAAAGTGGTGCTCTCGCTTTCGTTTTCGGGGTATCCGGATAAAGCCGCGGACAACGCGATGGCCGTCGTCGATTACGTCGAGGGGACGTGGATACAGGGAATCGTTCCGGGATACGAGTACGGCGAACCGGCGGCGGAGTTGTTGACGCGGGCGCGCGAGAGCTACGACTGACCGTCGGAGACGACGGCTAGTCCGGCACGGTGTCGCAACTAATCCATCGAAATGTACGTCTGCGTGTCCTCGACGCCCTGAATTCCTTGAATACCGTCGGCGGCGATGGTCTTCACTTCGGCGGGGTTCTCGACTCGTACTTTCACGATGAGGTCAACGTCTCCGGCGACGATGTGGGCGTCCTGCACGCCCTCGATGTCGAGGACGGTGTTCTTCAACCGATCCGCTTCCCCCGTGTTCGCTTTGACCATGACGTACGCGGCGACCATTTCAGGCACCTCCCGCTTCCGCGGTCGCTCGACTCCGGTCGCCGACGAGAATTCTCCGCACGTCCTCCAACACCTCGAAGTCGGCGAGAACGGCGACTCGGTCGCCGACCTGGAGGGAGTCGTCGGGGAGCGGGATGCCCATCGGTTCGTCGCGCTTGCCGAACGCGAGGATGCGCGAGTTGGCAGGGAGTTCCAGTTCGCTGACGGAGTAGCCCTTCATCGGGGAATCCTCGGTGATGGTGAGTTCGACCACCTGTAGGTTCTGGGCGATATCGGCGATGGCGCGGATGTTCCCGCCGAGGAGGGCGTTCTTCGCGCCGATAGCGCCGAGGCGCTCAGGGTAAACAACCTCGTCTACGTCGCTAGCAAACTTCCGGTAGATGTCCTCGCGGTAGTCCTCGTCGATGCGCAGGATGGTGCGACAGCCGTGGTGTTTACCGACCATGCAGGCGGCGAAGTTGACGTTCAGGTCGCCGGTCAGCCCACCGATAGCGTCCGCGGTGCCGAGACCCGCCTGTTCGAGAACTTCTTCGCGCGACCCGTCCCCCTCGATGACCTCGAAGTCGTCGTTTCGTGCGCGTTTCGCTTTCTGTAAGTCACGCTCCACGAGCACCACGTCGTGGCCTTCCTCCCGGAGGACGCGGGCGGTTCGCAAACCGACCCTGCCGGCACCAATGATAACGAATCGCATGCTACACCGTACGATGGAGAGGTTGAATAACCTTTCTCCGGTGCGACCGTCACCCTGATTCGGCCACCACCGGGGGTGAAGGGTGAGTCGTGACGTGGCGTGTGCGATTTCATTTTTATCATCGATATCGAGACGATCCGTTCGACCGGGCGTGCCGATAGCGCGTGTTACTCCCGGTACCGCCCGCTTTCTCGGCGCGAGTGAACGAGAGAATCGCTCATCACGTCCAACGAGGATTTCGTTCAGAAGCGAGGGTCGAGGGTTCGAATCAGTCCGTAGCGGCGTCGACCCTTGATAAGAGCCGAATCCTCCGACCGACGAGAGCGTACGACAAAACCGGCGGGGACGAACCATCCAGATATCCGACCAGTCGCCGGAATTTTTAGCGCGTCAGCACGAATCGTAAAACGAGCGCCCGGCCCGGACGACGCGCTTCAGCGTGCGGATGAACTCTCGGTCTCACAGTTACTTCGCTGACTCTCCGTCGAGGGACAATAGCGCGGGATTCGACGTCTTCCCGTCGATTGCACGGCGAGCGACGTCCGTGAAGAGATGTCCTCGCGTCGAAGGCGATATCTGATTCTTGGCGGAACGCCGGTCACGATGCGTCGGACACGGCGGTGCTCACCCGCGGCTGACGGAGAACGTTCGCGTCGAAAGCTGAGCTTTGGGCTGGCGCTGTCGAGCATCGCACCGGGGTTGTCCGTCATCCCATCCACCGACGTACCGTACGAAGAACGCGAACCGAGCTTCGAACCAAAGTTTCCGACGACTATGACCATCGACATCATCGAAAAGGGTGCCGACCCGACCTGCGACGAACCGATCGACGACGTGCTCGACGACGTGATGAGCGACGGTGCGACCGTCGAGTTCCCGCCGGGAACCTACCGCGTCGACTGCATCGAAACCGACCACGACGATCTGAAGCTCGTTGGGACGAACGCAACGCTCGTCCCGACGAACCGACAGGAGTGTACGAACGTCATCGACGCGACGGGCAACGGATTCGTCTTCGACGGTTTCGAACTCGACTTCCGCGATGTGGCGTACCCGCCGCGATTTGACGTTCAAGCCGACGACTGGCAATTCTCGAACGTCGTCGTCCGGGTTACTGCGGCACGAACGGCAAGGACATGGACGTTCACGGCGTATCGTTCATGCGGCCGCTCGTCGAGAGCGAGGGCGCGGCCGGCACCATCCGGGACGTCTATCTCCACGAGGGATCCGGCCCGCCCGGCGGTTGCTCCGCTCGCCGGGCGTTCCTCATGAAAAACGACCACTGCGGTCACCTCGTTCTCTACCGCGTGTGGCTCGAACGGTGGGACGAAAACACCTTCTACGGCAACAACGTCCAGGGGAAGACGACGATTAAGAACAGTTTCTTCCCGGAACACGAACGTCAGCCTGCGCGTCGGCGGCGACACCGACATCGAAAACTGCGCGTTCGTCAAGGACGGTAAGGTTCCCAAACAGGGCTGGTCGGGGTCGATGCTGATGCGGGGTATCCACGTCGAGGGCGACGACGAGGACGCCTACCCCGGCTGCGTCACCGTCGACAACTGCGACTTTACGTTTACCCACCGCCACGAGAGCACCGACGCCCCGGTCGTCTCTCACCCCGACCCAGGAGATTCGCGTCTCTAACTGCCGAATCCGGTACGACGGCAATCGGAGCAGCCCCGTCGAGATTCACTGTTACGAACAGCTCGAGAAGCTGACGCTGGAGAACGTCCACGTCGAGAACAACAGCGAGGATCATCCCGGGGTCAGACTATACGAGAAGCCGAAGCAGTTCGGAACCGTCAGCGGCGTCATCGGCGGGGAGAACGCGAAGAAACGCGACGGCCTCGTTTACGAGAACCTCGAACTGGAACGCCGAACACACCGAAATCCGAGCCACCGCTTCCGAAGCCGCCGAAGGTGGGCACGACGCCGAACGGTCGCGGCGTCGTGCTATCCGAGCGCGAGGCCGCGAAAAAACGGAGCGGCAAAAAGCGAACCGACGGGCAACAACGGACGACGAAGCGCGGCGAGAAGAACCGGCGGACAAAAGACGGGTCGGGCGACGGGTTACCGTTCATCGACGACGCGTTGGCAGTCGTTGAGGACGCCGCCAGACGGATTCGGAGCGCGGTTCGTTCGGTGTTCGGGTGAGCCGCGAGCGGCGTTGCGACTCGGACTGCGCGACGGGCGGCGTTACCGATTTTCCGCGTTTATTCTCGTCGTCGCCGACTTCGAGCATCTCGGCCGAGACGACGCGCCGGGGGAAGGTTTTTCTAGCATGATAGAGTATCACACACCACTATGGTGCATGCGTTTATCATGGTGAACACCACCGCGGGAAAATCACAGGGTCTGCTCGAATCGGTTCGCGGACTCGGAAGCGTGCAGGAAGCGCACATCGTCGCCGGGGACTACGACATCGTGGTCGAGGTCGACGCGGGTGAGGTGTACGACATCCTCCAGACCGCCTCTGGGGACGTTCAGGGACTCGAAGGCGTGGTGGATACGAAGACGTACATCGCCATCGATTAGCGGTCGAATTCTTCGAAATCGTACCCCTCAGTGGTCGAGTTCGTACACGTCGTTGGTTTCGAGGAATGAGTCCAGCCACGCCTGCTGGTTGCGCAGTCTGGGCGGCGCGTCGGCGTACACCCGGTCGAACACGTCGTGGGGATCGGGGTCTTCAATCGATTCGGCCGCTTCGACCGCTTCTTCCAACAGTTCGTCCGCTTCGTCGTGCGCCCGTTCGACGAACTCGTCGTCGACGACCCCCTGTTCTCGAAGCCACGACTCGTATCGGTCGAGAGGGTCGGCCTTCCGCCACCCCGGCAGGTCGCGCTCCATGTCTTCATACTTGCTCGGGTCGTCGCTCGTGGTGTGGGCACCCTGCCGGTAGGTGAGGCTCTCGACGAGGACGGGGTGGCCCCGTCGCGCGGAGTCGAGCGCCTCTCCCACCGTCTCTCGAATCGCGAGCGGGTCGTTGCCGTCCACCTGCACGCCCTCGAACCCGTACGCCCCGGCTTTGACGGCGATGCTCTCGCTCGCAGTCTGCTTGTGTTGCGGGAGGCTGATGGCCCAGTTGTTGTTCTCGCAGAAGAAGACGACTGGCGCGTCGAAGACGCCCGCGAAGTTCATCCCCTCGTGGAAATCGCCTTCGCTCGTCGCCCCGTCGCCGAAGTAACAGAGGGCGGCGTTCTCATCGCCTCGGTAGTGCATCCCCATGCCCGCGCCCGTCGCGTGGGGAATCTGGGTGGCGATGGGCACAGCCTGCGGGAAGTTAGGCACGTCGTGGTCGGAGTGGAACTCGGGTCGCCCGCGACGGAAGAGAAGCACGTCGCTGATGGGGACGCCGCGCGCGACCTGCATCGCGTTCGAGCGATAGGTCGGAAAGAGCCAGTCGTCCTCGGCCAACGCCAGCGCCGCACCGACCTGCGAGGCCTCCTGTCCGCGGTACGGCGGCCAACTGCTCATCCAGCCCCGCCGCTGGAGCGCGATGGCGCGCTCGTCGAATCGCCGGGCGAGAACCATCTTTCGGAGAGTCTCGCGGGCGTCTTCGGCGGAGAACGGCGTCTCGGCCAGTTTGCGTTCCCCGATGATTCGGTTCATGCCTGCGGGGATGTAGGCTAGTTTCAAAGACGTTCCGAAACCGGCGACGCCAATTCGAGGGTCGGCGAGAAGTTGGACGAAAATCCAACCCACCCTTCACTCGTCATCTCGTCCGCCTTTCGTTCACCGGCTCGTTCGTCTATCCTCCAATTGCTATCTCGTCCCCTTCACGCTGGATTCTCGTCGTGCCACGGCACTCGTTTTACACAGGAAGTCCCTGCTCCGACTTAGTCGTATCCTGCGGCGTGCAATCGACACCTATCGCCCCGTCAAACGGAACATAACAAAGGGGAGTCCGCTCTTTCGTAGAGTTGCGCCCGACGGCTCGGGCGCGAAGCGTGTCGCAGTCTCGCGGTGGGTGTCCGGCGGTGCCGGGGGCTCTGGCGGCGGGTTGGCTTCCCGTTACAGTGTCACCAATCCTCCCACGAAAGTTCTCGTCCCGGGCGACCTTAGAACCCCGCGCTGCCCAATCGTTTTTCCTTTCCTATGCGGCTCCTCGAAGTCGTTCTCGTACCGCCGGGAGCGCGTCCTGCGCGGCGATGAGCGCGACGCGGTCGCCCGCCTCGATCTCGGTTCCGGGGAGCGGTATCGTCAACCGGTCGCGCGAGCGTCCGTGGGCGTAAATGCGAGCGTCGGTCGGCAGTTCGATCGCCGCGACGTGCGTGCCGATCAACGGCGAGTCGTCCGGAATCCGCATTGTGGTCAGCTGTAACTGCTCGGTGAGATCCGCGATGACGTCGAAATCACCGCCGAGTAGTGCGGTCTTCGCTCCCGCCGCGCCGAGGCGCTCGGGGTAGATGACCTCGTCCACGTCGTCGGCGAACTTGTGGTAGATGTCCTCGCGGTAGTCCTCGTCGATGCGCATGACGGTTCGGCAGCCGTGGTGTTTGCCGACCATGCAGGCGGCGAAGTTGACGTTCAGGTCGCCGGTCAGCCCCCCGATAGCGTCGGCCGATTCGAGGTCGGCGTCGGTCAGCACGGTCTCATCCGCGCCGTCGCCTTCGATGACCTCGAACCCTTCCTGGCGGGCTCGCTCGGCTTTCTCGCGGTCGTTCTCCACGATGACCACGTCGTGGCCCTCCTCGCCGAGCACTCGCGCGGTTCGCATCCCCACTCGACCGGAACCGACGATAACAAATCGCATGGTTGTCCAATGGCGCAGGTGGGACAAAAGCGTTGGTGACGTGCGTCAGTTCGCCGAGATGACGACGCTGGCTGTGTCGGTGTCGCCATCGGGGTCGGTGATGCGCAGTGTCACCTCTACCGATTCGCAGTCCGGGACAGTTACTTCCACCAAGTGTCCGGTTTCGTCGTACTCACCGTCGTCGTCGGTGTCCCAGTCGTTGCGGTCGGGATTCGTGAGGTAGTACGCTAACCCGAGGTCGTCGCCGTGGTCGAGGGTCTACGTCGTGGAGATCAATTCCTGTCCCCTGACCGTCGTGGCCAGCGTCACTGGTTTCGGCTGTGGTCTCGGTCTCCGACGCTTGCGAAGCCGACTGCCCCTGGGATGAATCCTCAAACGTTCCGTCGTCGTCTTGCTCCGAGTCGTCCAGATGCAACTTCGTGAAATGGTAGTCACAAAGTGCCCCGGGGCCGACGGAATGGACGGCCGCCTGCAGGCAGCGGACATCGAACAGCCGCGACCCGCTGAACTGTCGCGGCTCATACAATCTCCCCCAGATGGCCAGTATTGCCACTATGAGCCTTTATATACGCAGAATTTGACCAGAATACAGCAAGCCTAGGCCGGGATTTGAACCCGGGCTCTCGTCCTTACCAAGGACGCGCTTTACCGCTAAGCTACCCAGGCGCGGCATTCATTTCTACACGCGGAACCAACTTTAGGCGTTTCGATTCGCATCAAGGGTCGGTGGCGGACGATGGGGCCTCGTCCGGCCAGTTCGTTTGTCTGCCCGACAGCTTCACCAACGTGTCGATCGCGTCGTCGGAGAGCAACTCCGCCGATTCGTGTTCGGTGGTCGACGCGGTGAGCCGCTCCGCGTACCGCCGAGTTCCGGCTGGTACGTCACCGCCGCCAACCGTCGTTCCGGCGACGATGGCGAGTTCGAATACGTCGATTTCGAGTGCGCGGTCGGCGTGCAGTTCGGTCTGGTCTCGACCGAACGACTTGACGGTCTGAACCGCTGTATCGGCGGCCTCCGTGCGAGCGAGGAGGGAGAAACCGCGAGAGACCATCACGTCCGCCGCCAGAATGGCGAGGTTACTTTCGGTATGCTGTGGTTCCGTCTCCCACGGTTCGTCGAGCGCGAGCCGTCGGGTGAGTTGCAGTCCCTCGTAGATAAGTTGGACACCGGCGGCGCGACTCTCGACCTCAGTCGTGCTGGCATCGCCGCCGACCGCTCGCGCGCTCAGCAGCGTCAACACGCCCGGAACCATTCCCGACGAGTCCAGCAGTCCGCCGATGCGGTCGCGGAGTTGCGCTGGCGTGATATCCCCGATAGCCTCGCGCGCTGCTCCGCGCGCCCGGACGGCCTCTTCCATTGTCGGGGAGTTACGACGGAACCGCCAAAGACCTTTGGAAAGCGTCGCCAACGGGACGGTATGATTGACGTACTCGACGGTGCGGAGATCAGAACCGTTACGATAGTCCGTCCGGAGCGTCGCAACGCGCTCACGCCGGACGGATTGGACGACCTCGCACGCGCCGTCCGCGAAGCGCACCAACCGGTCGTCTACTTGTGCGGCGAAGGTGCGGCATTCTGTGCTGGCGCCGACCTCGACATCGTGGCTGGATTAGACCGCGAGTCAGCGGAGGAGTTCGCGGAACGTGGCCAGCGAGTAACGAACGAGATCGAACGCGCCGACAGCGTCGTCGTCGCGGGAATCGACGGCGCGGCGCGAGGTGGCGGTGTCGAACTCGCGCTGGCGTGTGACCTGCGGGTCGCCACGCCGGACGCGACGTTCGCCGAACCAGGCGTCCAACTCGGTATCTTCGGCGCGTGGGGCGGTACTGCCCGACTTCCGGATATCGTTGGATTGGGCGATGCGCTCGACCTCGCGCTCTCGGGTCGGGTCGTGACCGCCGAGGACGCACGGCGGATGGGTCTCGTCTCGCGTATCGTCGAGGAGCCGCGTTCGGTGGCCGAGGAGATAGCGGTGAACGCCCCCGACGCACTCCGCATCGTCAAAACCCGTGTCCGCGACCGCTCCTCGGTGAACGTGCAGACCGAACGCGAGGCGGAAGCCTTCGGCGAACTCGTGGCGGCGAACGCCGCCGATATCGCGGCCCGGCGGAATTCCGGCGAGCCGAAGTAGTGCAGAGGAGTCGAGTTACAGGGGGTTGGGTGACGGCGGGACGGCGCGCTTGTGCGTGCTTCGATCGTACATCGCGTCGATGCGCCGCACGTCCTCCTCCGTCGCGTCTTCGACCTGTCGGGCAGTCGCGGCCGCGGAGAGTGGTCCATCGACGTGGAGCGCCAGAATCGCGTCGAGGGTGTCGTAGCTGATACCTAGTTCCTCCTCATCTGTCTGGCCCGCCCACAGTCCGGCGGTGGGTTCCTTCTCCACGAGTTCGTCCGGCACGCCGACGTGCACGGCGAGTTGGCGAACCTGCTGTTTGTAGAGGTTACCGATGGGGTGGCAATCGACCGCACCGTCGCCGTACTTCGTGAAGTAACCGACCAGCGCCTCGGTGCGATTCCCGGTGCCGAGCACTATCGCGTTTTCGTGGTTGGCGACGAGGTAGTTGAATACCGCACGCGTGCGAGCGCGAGCGTTGCCGACGGCTAGTTGGTCGCCTTCGGCTTCGGAGTAAGCATCCAGAAACTCGTTCACGACGGGATTGATTTCGAACACGTCGTAGGGAATCTCCAGCTCCGTGGCTACCCACTCGGCGTCGCTCATATTGTCCTCTCGGCTTACTGCGCCGGGCATGACGAGCCCGTGGAGGTTCTCCTTCCCGAGCGCTTCGACCGCGAGATGCGCCGTCAGCGTGCTGTCGATGCCACCCGACAGTCCGAGAACCGCCGAGTCGGTGCCCGCCTCCGTGACTTTCTCGTGGACGAACGCGGTGATGTGTTCGCGGTGGGCTTCGAGTTCTTCCTCCGATAGTTCGAGGTCAATCATCGTCGGCTGTTGGACGGCTGACGACTAAAACCTCCCCGCCCACCGTGAATTTGTGGACGAGTGTACGGAATCGCTACGTTGAAGTGACGGTAGATCGAAGAAATGGAGTGTCGAAGCGCGCCGGTGTCTGCGCGAAATGAGGTCAGGCTCGGCGCGAGAGGAACGAAGCGACGAAGCGCGCCGGTGGTCTAGTGGTAGGACATGAGCTTCCCAAGCTCATAGCCCGGGTTCAACTCCCGGTCGGCGCATCACAACGGCAGGCCATCTCGTCAGGTTTTCTCCAATAGCAACATATCGGCCAGAGATTCGAAGTGGAACTACCATCTTCACCAGTCCGCCAAGCGACGAACGTAACCAAACAAAGTTGCACACGATCCTCAACGTAACTAATTTACCTTATGTGAGAGTCAGTGAGCGCATGAGCACCGGACTGAGGGGATATGTAACGCGGTACCCAAACCAGCTACGTTCACGGGCAGTAGTCAAGACGCTCCTCTATCGAGTATTTATGCTCGTCGTCACCGTCGGTGTCGCGCTGATAGTCACCGGAAACACTACGGACGCGGTGAGCATCGGTATCGCCACGAACGTCGTTAAAACCGGCACGTACTACTTCTACGAGCGATTGTGGGACAGAATCGCGTGGGGCATCTGAAGTCACGCGCTCTAAAATCCGCACCTGCCGAAAGAACCGTCCGCATCTCTCTGCTCACCGCGTTTCACCGACCACTATCGCGAGTCTCGATTCTCCCGCAGTCCCAGAATCTCCTCCACGCCTTCGTCCTCGAACCGCATCGGCCTGCGCCACCACGGCCCTTTCCCCGAATCGCTCGATAGCTCCGTCACCACTCGGTTGGCCTCCGAACCCTTCTCGACACTACTTAGCGGAATCGCGGTATCGTACAGGCTCGACTCGTCCGCCGCGCCCGCCAACAACACCGCAGCGTCGAACTCGTCGCGTTTCAGATGAGCGTTGTTCCCGAAAACGTCCCGCACCTCCGCGTCCAAATCTGTGAACTCCGCTCCCGCAATCGGCTCGCGCGCCAACCGGAACTGCCCGATGACGTACGCGCCCCATCTCGGCGGAATCCACTCCCGCTTCGGTTCCCCGACCGTCGAAAGCGTGGCGTAGAAGAAGACGTAGTCGCCCGCGGCGAGTTCCAACAGTGGGCGAGCTTTCACGCCGAAGGGGTCGCCGTAGGTGTAGCGTTCACAGCACGGATACTCCGCGAACTCCGGGTCGAGGTGGACGGGCGACTCCGCCGACCCCTCCGGCAGTTCCACCGAGAGGTCGAGGTCGTCGTAGGTCGGAACTGGGCGAGCCGTCGGCTCTGACTCCGGAATCGGGACGTATTCGAAGCTCCCGTCCGGACGAATCGGGCCGCGGACGCCGGGCTGGTTCGTGTTCGCGGCGACGTTGATGGCGACGGCGCGGGCCATTAGCATCGGATGGGAGTGCGAGCGGGAAAAGCGTGGCTACACCGCGCCGGACTTCGACGAACCCAGCGACGCATGGCTACCACACGCCGAGCGGTTCGACGCACTCGCGGCAGAAGGTGTACTCCGTTCCGTTCTCCGTCCCGCAGTGAGGACACTGGCGCACGTCGGGATCGTCTTCGCGGAACTCCTCCAAGATGCTCTCCTTTCGCACGTCGTCCGGCGCGCTCTGTTCCGAACTCGGTGGCGTCGATTGCAACAGCGGCGAGTCCTCGTCGCTCCGTAGAAATCGATAGATGAGCAGCTGTAGCCCCGCGAAGAGGACGACGTACAGGACGATCCACCCCCAGACGTTCATGCTCCATCGTGACCTACGTGGTCATGCTACTTGGTAGCTTCGCACAATCCTATCCGCCAGCTTTAGAACGGTCGTTGACGAGTGTCGGATATGGCTCACTCTCGTCTGCGGTATCTCGCCCTGACGTTCGTGGTGTTCTCCGCATTTCTCGGCTATCAGGCGGTGACGGCCGACCAGAGCGTCCACGCCGAAACGGTCGACGACGGTCCCTATCCCGGAAACACGCTCATCAGCATCCAGAGCTACGGGCTGAACGGCAAACTCATCGAAGTGAACGAGAAGAACGAAGTCGTCTGGGAGTACGACCCGCCGAACTCGCGGGTGTTCGACGCCGAACAGATCGAAAACGGCAACATCCTCGTCGGCGTGACGACGAAACTCCCGCCCGAAAAGTGTCCCGCCGAGCAGCTACAAGTGAACTCGAAGCAGTGCATTCAGGCCAAGGTGCTCGAACTCGACTACGAAACCCGCAACGTCGTCTGGAACTACTCGTGGTACGACGAGTACATCACGCACCATGAAGTTCACGACGTAGACCGCCTCGACAACGGCCAGACCGCCATCATCGACATGGGCAACGACCGGGCGTTCACCGTCGACCGCTCGGGCGAAATCACGTGGGAGTGGCACGCCGAGAACCACCTCGGCGAGGGAACCGAGTTTCGAAAGAAGTACGGCGGCCCGCCGAATCCCGGAGGCGAGCGCGACTGGACGCACATGAACGACATCGACCGTCTGCGGAACGGTAACTTCCAAATCTCGGTGCGGAACTTCGACGTGGTCATCGAAGTCGACCCGAAGATGAACCGAATCGTGGACGTGGTCGGCGAACCCGGCAACTACAGCGTGATGCGGGAACAGCACAACCCCGACCGTCTCGAACGGTGGAACACACTCCTCGTCGCCGATAGCCAGAACGACCGGGTCGTCGAACTGAACGCTTCGACCGGCGAAGTCGTCTGGCAGTACGGCGGTAAGAAACTCCTCCACTGGCCGCGGGACGCGGATCGTCTGCCGAACGGCAACACGCTCATCGTAGATACGTTCAACAATCGCGTGCTGGAGATCAATCCCGATGGCGAAGTCGTCTGGCGATACGAGGGCGTGATGATGCCGTACACCGCGGATCGCCTCACCGTCCCCGAGAACTCGACCGACACTGTCTCGGGTGCCGACTTCGAGAGCCGATTCAGCGACTCCGACGCCGCCACCGGACTCCTCCAGCAGGCGGAAGCCTACGCCTCGTTCGTCTTCCCGATGTGGGTTCGTCTGCCGGAGTTGTTCACGCTCGCCGGAATGGTCGTCGTGGGGCTGTGGCTCGTCGTCGAACTCGCAGTCGTCGCCTATCGAGATTACGCGGGCTGAAGCATGAGAACGCGGTCGTCCTGCGGTGCGGGACTCTCCGCGCGACCGTCCCGATTGCTGGTCGTCACGTACAGGTTGTCGTTCGGCCCGGTGAACGCCGTCCGAAGGCGACCGTACGCTCCGTCGAGTATGCGTTCCTGTTCAACTATCTGTCGACCGTCGAATCGCACTCGGTGGAGATGTCTCCCCGTGAGCGTCCCGAAGAAGAAATCGCCCCGCCACTCGGCTATCGGCCCGTCGTAGAAGGTCGCGCTACCCGGCGCGATTGTCGGGGTGTACGTCGTGAGAGGGTCGGTGAACTGCTCGCTCTTTCCGGTCACTTCGGGCCAGCCGTAGTTGTTCCCGGCCTCGAGGACGTTTATCTCGTCGTTCTCGTCGGGGCCGTGTTCCGTGCTGAAGAGGGTTCCGTCGCGGAACGCGAGTCCCTGCGGGTTGCGGTGGCCGTAGGTGAACACCTCGTTTCCGAAGGGGTTGTCCGGATGCGGCTTCCCGTCGAGCGTCACCCTGAGAACTTTGCCGGCGAGCGACTGCTTGTTCTGTGCTCGTTCCCCGCTTCCGGCGTCGCCCGTGGTGACGTACAGCGCGCCGTCTTGGACGGCGAGTCGACCGCCGTCGTGGTAGGACGAGGCCGGGATTCCGTCGATGACGGTTCGCTCCGGTTCGAACCCTTCGTCGACGCGGTGGCGAACGACTCGGTTCTGCAGTCCGCCCCCTCGTTCGTAGGTCTGATACGTGTATGCTAACCTCTCGTTTTCCGGGTGCAAGACGAGTCCGAGTAGACCACCCTCGCCGCTGTGAGCTATCTGCTTGGTGAAGTCGGCGACGATTCTGTTGCCGTTCGGGCGGATACGCCGGATGCGGCCCGGTCGCTCGGTGAAATAGAGGTCGTCGTTCGAGTCGAAGGCGACACCCCACGGTACTTCGAGATTCATGGCGACCGTCTTGACCCGCACCCCCGGAACGCGCTTCGTCGTCGAAGTCTGGGTCGTACTACCGGACGACTCCACGCATCCGGCGAGACCGGTGATGCCGAGCGCGATAGACCGGAGGTACGTGCGGCGTCGCATAGTCCGCATCACGACCTCACGGGAGAAAAACGGTCCGGGTTAATCCGACAGGTCGAGGTCGCGCTGGAACTCGTCGAACTGCTCTACGTCGTTCGGAAGTTCGTAGTCGATGCGCCGCGCTTCCTTCTCGGTCGGCGGTACGTCGTCGACGGGGACGGCCTCGTCTTCCCAACCCGGCTTCACGCGGATGCTCTTCGCCGGCATCCCGACCGCGACGTGATGTGCCGGAATATCGCTCTGGACGACCGCCCGCGCACCGACGAGCGCGTTCTCGCCGACCTCGACGCCGGCGCGAACCATCGCGTCGTAGGTGAGTCGCACGTCGTCCTCGACGATGGTGTGGTAGTTGGTCACCTCGGTCTGGTCGACTACGTCGTGGTCGTGGCTATAGACGTGGACGCCGTCGCTGATGGAACACCGATTTCCGATGGTCAGTTTTCCGCGGTCGTCCAGATGCACGTCGTCGTGGACGACCGTGTTGTCACCGATTCGGATGTTGTGTCCGTAGGTGAACGAGATGCCTTTGAAGAACCGGCAGTCGTCGCCGCACTCCTCGAAGAGATGGTTCGCAAGCATCTGGCGGAATCGGAGTGCGAACTCCACGTTGTCGGCCATCGGCGTCGCGTCGAACTGCCGCCAGAGCCACTGGAGGTGTTTCGACTCGCGGAACTTCGCTTCGTCCTTCTCGGCGTAGTACTCGCTCTCGAGCGTCGCGTTGCAGGGGTCGTAGCTCTGGAGGCGGACGCGCTCCGCGTTCGATACCTGTTCGCCGTTCTGCCACGCCTCGTACGCGTCGCGGTCGCCGTGCAGGTCGACGAGCACCTCCTCGACCACCTCGCACGTATCTTCGTCGCCGGCGATGCGGTCATCAACTTCGTCGATGAACCCGCGTACGCCCGCTTCGGCGGATTCGGGAAGCGTAACGTGTCGCTTTGTCATGCGCTTATTTCACCCTCGATTTTCTTATAGGTTAGTTACCCGCCCGTAGGCAAGGGGGTTTTGGTTGCGGCGCGGAGTGCTCCTTCCGACGACAGTCGTTTCGACTCGGAAATCGGACGGCGGGGACGAGTTTCTTGTTGCAGAGCTTCATTTTCACCCTCCACCGTCGAACTTCGCTTTGTCGGGGGTCAGCCCCCACTCGAGAGAACGTTCTGGCGTTCTCGAATTGAGCGAGATACGAAAGAATCCTACGCGAGAAACACGTGCCGCGGTCTGTCGGCGAGCACGTCCCGACCCCAGTCCACCGTATCGCCGAAGGCGTCGCTCCGGAAGAAGTCCATCGCGTCCTCCTTCGAGCGCCACTGGCTGGCGATGAACATGTCGTTTTCGTCCTCGTGGTTCGCCAGCAGTTCGGTGTCGAAGTGGCCCTCCATGTCGCCCAGCAGGCCACCGACCGTCTTGAACTTCTCGACGAAATCCTCGCGGCGGTCGGGTTCGACGGTGTAGAACATCCCCATCGTGCCGAACCCGCTCTCCTCCCCGGCGCGCGCGACGATTCCCGGTAGGTCGGCGAGGAAACCTCCTGCCGTCTCGGCGGCGCTCTCGGTCTCCCAGATGCTGACGACCGCGGACCGCTCGTCGCCGCCGTACACTGCCGTCTTCACGTGCGTGTCGTAGTGGTCGAAGTTGCTCCGCAACCCGTCGACCTCGTCGAACAGTTTGTCGGCGTCGGCCTCCGAGTAGAGCACCATCGCGTACACGTCCTCGCCGTGTGGTCGTCCGGCGTAGATGTCGAGATCTTGTAGTTCGCCGCGGATGTCCTCCGATTCGGACTTCCCGCCTCCGTGTGGATGTCCGCCTTCGTCCCCGCGTTCGTGCTCCTGCTCACCGCTGTTCTCGCCGTGTGCGTGTGTCTGCGTACGTCCGTGACCGCCTCCGTGCGGATGGGCGTCCTCCGCTGTCGGGATCTTCTCTCCGGCGATAAACGCCGGGAGGTCTTCCGGCGGGAATCGCCGTCCGAAGTGGAATTTCCCGAACTCGGCGTAGCGCGAACTCGCCTCGTCGAAGCGCATCTCGTACAGCAGGTCTTTGATGTTCGTCGGGTCGTTGCTGAACAGGTCGACGCCCCACTCGAAGTCGTCCATTCCGATGCTTCCGGTGATTATCTGGGTAACCTTCCCGGCGTACCCCTTTCCGATTTCGCCATGGCTCGCCATCATCTCGGCACGCTCGTCGAACGGCGTGTCGTACCAGTTGTCCTCGCCGAGTCGGCGTTTGTTCATCGGATAGAAGCAGACGAACTCCGCGTCGGGCACGTCAGGGTATAGTTTGCTCGCCACGTAGCGGGCCATCCCAGTGTCTTCGATGTCGTCGGGGTCTTTCACCATCTCGTCGGAGGTGTAGCCACCCACTTCCGTCACGGAGACATAGGAGTCGGTTCGCTCCGTGAAGTCGGCGAACTGGGTTCGTTCGAACGCTCGCTCGGCGGTGTCGAGGTCACTCATCGTCGGGCGGAAGTGGACGAGCAGCAGGTCGGCGTCGTGTCCCATGACGCTGAACACGGCGGACGACCCATCCTCGGAGTCGACGACGTTCTCGTGGGCTTGCAGGAATTCGACTCCGTCGCCCAGCGCGTTCTCGCGGACTCGCTCGGGGGCGTCTCGCCATGCCTTCCAGTCGACGGTTCGGAAGTCGTGAAGCACGTACCACCCCTCGCGAGTCGGTGGGGCCTTTCTCGGCATACGCGGGGGTTGGGAGCGACCAGACAAGGGTGTTTTGAGTCGAATCGACGAACCGAATTCCCGCCACTGATACCGCGTGGCGAGCCTTCTGCTAACTATACCGACACGGGTACGCTTCGAACGGTGAATCCCCGAGACGGTGACGGACTCGGGATTCGACCGTCGAGTCGGTTGAATTAGTCATCGTCCGTTTCGCCCCGACCGAAAGCCTTTCAAAAACACGACTTAAACCCCCAGTCGATGCGGAAAAGTGGCCCGCCGAAAGGCCTGATCTCGTACTTAGTGCTCGAACTTCTGAATCAAAAGCCGCGGTACGGGTACGAGATACTGAAAGAGATCCGTGAGATAAGCGGCGGCCACTGGGAACCGTCCTACGGGTCGGTGTACCCCATCCTCTACAAGTTTGAGGAGAAGGGGTGGACCGAACGGATCGAACGCGAGGACGAACCCGACCGAAAATACTTCGAACTCACCGACGCAGGCTACGAGGAACTCGAGGAGAAACGGGAAGAGAGCGGCACCAAAGCCCGCGAATTCGCGGACGTCATCCTCGGTTTCTACCACGTCTACGTCGCCTTCGCCACCGACGAACGGTTCGAAGTGACGAGTCCGGACGGCGAGTGGCAGTTCGACGAGACGTTCAGTTCGTGGATCGTCGAGCAGATAATCCGCCACCACGAGCGCGATTTCGGCGAGTTCGAACGCATTCCGGACACGCCCGAGGAGTTCTACGAGCGGATGGGTCTGGAACGCTGACCGGCGGCGAGAGACCGAGGCATTCGAAAGCGGACTACCCCGCCAGAAGTTGCGGCCCGAATATCATGAGGACGAGACTGGCGAGCATCGCCAACCCGACGCTCGTCGTTATCATCGTCGTTACCTGCCGACCCTGACTCGTCGGGAGGCGCGACACTACGGCCTCGGCACCCATCCGCAGGAGGTGGCCGCCGTCGAGCGGGAACGCCGGGATGCAGTTGAAGAATCCGAGGTTGAGATTTATCCACCCCGTCCAGAACAGGGCGTTCGCCAGTAGGAACGCACCGCCGCCGAACACCGACAGCGGTCCCTGTACCGCGTAGAAGTTGCTGTTCGACGCGACGAAGCCGGCGAAGTTGTAGCCAACAGGCATCGAGAGGCTGGCAAACGGAAGCAACAGCGTCCCGCCGACGCCGAGCAGGAACGTCGTGAGCGGGCCGTTACCACCGCCGCCGAAGACGGAGAGGAACTGCCCCGCGACGAGGTCGCGGAACGTCTCCGCGGGATAAAGTTCCGTCCCGAAGCCGCTCGCCGCGATGCCGGAGGTACCCGGTGCGACGAGGATGCCGACGATGGCATCGCCGCCGTCGTTCTCGCCGAGTTTTATGTCGTACGTGTGACGAACGTAGCTTCCGCCCTCTTTCGCGTAGGCTTCGACGGTCACGGTCCGTCCCGGTTCGTACCCGTCGAGGGTGCGGGTCAGGTCGCTACTGTCGGTGATTCTGTTCCCGTCGATGGCCGTGATGATAACTGAGTCGCCGGGGTTCAATCTCGTTTCGCTGGCCGGGCCGCCCTTCTGTACGGTCGAGAGCGCCCCGACCGGCCCGGTCACCTTCGACCCGTTCACCGTCAGGGTAGCGACCTTCTTGTCCGCGAGTTCCCGGTTCAGCGCCCGCTCGGTGTAGACCGCGGTTCCGTTGACGGCGGTGATGCGTTCGCCCTTCTCGATGCCCGAGTTCCGCGCTTGCTCCGAAGCGAACGGCGAATCCACCGCGATTCCCGTGACGAGCAACGAGCGTCGGATGGTCGTGTTTATCGTTTCGTCCCCGCGTTTGACGGTGACGGACACGCTCCTGCTCTCAGTGGTAGCGAGCTTCGATTCGAGGTCGGCGTTGTTCTCGACCTTCATGCCGTTGACCTCGACGATTCTATCGCCGCGCTGGAGTCCGGCGTCGTCCGCGGCGGAATCCTCGAACACGCCGCCAACCGCCGCGCCGGACGCGACGGTTATCGACCCCATCACCGGGCCGAAGAGAAGTAAGAACGCGACCAGCGTGACCGCGAAGTTGTTCGTCACGCCCGCCGCGAACATCCGACTCTGGCTCCCTCTATCGGCCCGTTTGCGGTTCTCCTCGTTGGGTTCGACGAACGCGCCGATGGGAAGGACGGCGAGCAGCGCTAGCCCCATCGACTCTATCTCGATGTCCTCGACCCGGCAGAAGATACCGTGTCCACCTTCGTGGACGACCAGTCCGACGAGCAGCCCGAGCATGATCTCCGGTGCGACCGAGAGCGGGAGGAAATCGTTGACGCCGGGAATGACGAGCGCGTTTCGCGGCTGCGTCACGGGCGACGGTTCCGGCGGGTTCTGGAGAACTAGAATCGCCTGTACGACGAGAAGGAGGAACGTCCCGGCCATCACGACCAGCGTGATGCCGAGACCGAAGTTTCCCCACGCTCGCCAGAACCGCTTCGGACGAGCGAGGCGGTCGAGCAGACGCTTTCCTCTCTGGGTGTGTAGCGTCAGAATCGGCCCCTGCATACCGAGATACGGCGGCAGCATATCGTTCGCCCGAAGCGCGAGCAGGGCGAACCAGTAGGCCGCAATTCCGAGAAGCACCCACACAATCGTATCCATCGAGCGAAAGAAAGTCCCGGTCGCTCAAAGGCGTTTGGGAACGAACGGAAAAAGTGGAGCGTTACTCCGCCGCTTGCCAGTCTTCTTCGAGTTCCTGCTGTTCCGCCTGTTTGCTCTGGCGGCGCTGGCGGAACTTCCGAGCGGCGGCGATTCCGGCGGCGGTACCGCCGAGCACCGCGGCGCGGCGGGCGAACGTTCGAGTTCGACTTCCTCCTTTCGTCGATTCGGCCTCCTCGGTCCCTTCGGATTCGATTTCCGTCTCGATCTCCTCGGTCTTCGATTCCGTTCCTTCGATTGCTGCTTCGTCTTCTTTGACGAGTTCGGTCCGTTTCAACGCTGGTTTCTCGAGATTGAGTTCTATCAGGGCCATGGTAATATCACCGTTCAGTCGCTGACGTGATTGGTCGTCAGACAGACCTCACACCTCCTCCTGGTATCGGCACGTACTTTGTTATGCGCTTGTTAGTCGGAGGTAAGTGTATATTGTCTGCCACCGGTCTTAACTCTGCTGGCGGTTGGCGCTCTGACGCCGCTGACGGCGACATCAACCTTCTCGACGCAGTCGGCGGAGCACGAACTCGCGGTCTAAACTAGAGAGGAAGGGGCCGAGTTTCGGTCCCTGTTCCTCGTCGAAGAAGAGCCGATAGCCCGTGCCGAAGAACTCGCCGATGTCGATGTCGTGGCGCTTCGCGGTCTCATAAATCTCGCCCTGAATCGCCTCGCCGTCGTGGCCCGCTTCGACGAACTCGGCAAGTTCGTCCAGCGCCTCCTCCGTCTCAGAATCGAGCGCCACGTTGGGCAGCTCGGTTCGCTTCAGGTCGTAGTCGTACTCGTTGCTCGTCCGGCGCGCCCACGTTCGCGCACGCTCGACGCGCGCGAGCGCACCCTCGACGGCCCAATCGGGCGCGTCGTCGGGGATGTGACTCTCCCGTCGCGCGATCTCCTCGCGGAGGTCGGGGTCGTCAGTCATCCCCAGCACGGCGGCGAAGGTGTAGGGGATACGGATGCGCTCGGGTCGAATCTCGCTCACGGCCATCGGATAGGCGCGTTCCGCGAGGGCGCGTTCCCTCTCGTCCGCGTCCTCTTCGCCGAAGTAGACGCGCTCGAAGCGGTCGAACTCGTCCACCAGCAGGTCGAGACGTTCGATGCTGAAATCGCGCGCCTTGTACGGGTCTTTGGTGAAGAAGTACCGGAGCACCTCGGGTTCGAGGAGATCGAGCACTTCTTTGACGAGGACGACGTTTCCCTCCGAGGAGGAGAAGGGCTTCCCGTCGAGCGTGAACCACTCGTAGGTCATCGGCTCGGGGGGCTCGAACTCCATGACGTTACGGGCAATATCCTCGCCGCTTGGCCACGAGCCTTCCGCGTGGTCTTTACCGAAGGGTTCGAAGTCCACGCTGAGCGTCTTCCACTGGGCGGGCCACTCGAAGCGCCACGGGAGTTTGCCTTCGCGGAGCGTCGCGGTTCCCTCGTGGCCGCAGCCGTCGATGGTGTTGTCGCCCGCTTCGAGGTCGGTGCAGACGTACTCGACCGTTCCTTCCTCGACGTCGAAATCCGTCACGGTCTCCGTGATCTTCCCGCACTCCTCGCAGATGGGGTTGAACGGAACGTACTCGTCGTCGACCTTGTCCTGATACTCCGCGAGCACCTCGCGGGCTTCCTCGGCGTGTTCGAGGAGGTGGCGTGTCACGTCCTCCAACTCGCCCGTTTCGTACAGTTCCGTGTTCGAGACCACGTTGATGGGAACGCCAAGCAGATCCGCGCTCTGTTGGATGAGGTTCGAGAAGTGGTCGCCGTAGGAGTCACAGCATCCGAACGGGTCGGGGATGTCGGTGTACGGCTTGCCGAGGTTACGCCCGAGCGCCCCGGCGTTCACGTCGCCAAGTTCGACGATGTTCCCCGCCAGATCGGCCAACTTCCGCGGGAGTTTGCGAAGCGGGTCGCGGTCGTCGGCGGTGAACACCTGTCGCACTTCGTGTCCCCGGTCGCGCAGGGCTTCCGCGACGAAGTAGCCGCGCATTATCTCGTTGACGTTTCCGAGGTGCGGAACCCCCGACGGCGAGATTCCGCCCTTGATGATGATGGGGTCGTCGGGGTCGCGCGCTTCGATGCGGTCGGCCACCTCGTCGGCCCAGAAGACGTGGTGATCGTCTCCGCTTCCGTCGCGATCGTCCGTCGGTGCCGAATCCGCGCTCATCCTTGTACCCAGTAGGACATCTCGTCGTCCGCGCCCTCCGGGATGATGTCGGTTCCGCTGTGGTCGCCGGAGAGGACGGCGTCGGCGATTCGTTCCGGTTCGGTACCGTCGAGGACGATGGTGCGGACGCCCGACCGCTCAATGAGCTTCGCGGCTAGCAGGTCGACCGGCGAGGAACTCCCCGCGGTCATCTCGAGGTCGGCAATAACGTCCACGAGGTCGCTCGCCGAGAGTTCGTCGTACTTCGTCGCGTCTTCGATCTCGTTGGGGTCGTCGCTGAACACGCCGTCGACGCTCGTCGCGTAAACGAGGAGGTCGGCGTTCGTGTACTCCGCCAGCGCCGCGCTCACGGCGTCGGTCGTCTGGCCCGGCATCACGCCTCCCATGACCGCGATGTCGCCGCGGTGCATCGCGGTTCCGGCTTTCTCGTAAGTCTCCGCCGGACTGGGCGCGGCCCGTTCGCCCAACGCCGCGATGAGGAGTCGGGCGTTCAGTCGGGTCACGTCGATACCGATGTCGTCCAGTTCGATCTCGTTCGCGCCGAGATTGCGAGCAGTTCCGATGTACTTCCGGGCGACGCCGCCGCCGCCGACGACCGCGCCGATGGTACACCCCTCCGTTGCGAGCGACTCGATGACTTCGGCGTGTCCGCGGACGCGCTGGGATTCCAAGTCCGGCGCGAGCACGCTCCCGCCGATAGAAACGACCACCTTCATGCTATCGCGGTGTTACCCGGACGCGGCCTTAAGCGTTCTTAACTTCCGACCGAAGGGTAAAAGCGTCTCGCCGCCCGCGATACGCACATGAAGGTACTGGGTGTCGTCGGGAGCGACTCGGCCGCCGTCGCCGACCACCTCGCCGACAGACTCGGGGAACGCGGCGCGGTCGGCACCGTCACGCGGGGGTCGCCGGAGACGGTCGATTCGACCGCGTTCGAACTCGGTGACGGAGGGTGGCGTGCGCGCGGTACGAACCGCTCTTTGACCGACGCGCTCGACGAACTCGCGCCGAACCATGAGTTCGCCGTGTTGTCGGGGTTCCCGGACGCGAACGTCCCCCAGGTCGTTCTCGGCGACGCCGACCACGCCGGCGAACTCCTCGCCCACGCATCGGACGCCGACGCGCTCGATATCGAGTCCGTCGCGGACGCGCTTGACAACGTGGAAGACTACGAGACGCTCGAATCGCTCGTCGCGCGCGTGAAACGCTCGCCGAGCGCCGAGCGTTCGGGCGCGATAGCCACGTTCACAGGGCGCGTCCGGGCGAAAGACAGCGCGGACGACTCGCCGACCGAGTATCTCGACTTCGAGAAGTACGAGGGTGTCGCGGAGGCGCGAATGGCGTCCATCCGCGCGGAACTCGAAGCGCGCGAGGGCGTCTTCGACGTGCTCATGCACCACCGAACGGGCCGCATCGAGTACGGCGAGGACATCGTGTTCGTCGTCGTGCTCGCGGGACACCGCGAAGAGGCGTTTCGAACCGTCGAAGACGGTATCAACCGGCTCAAAGCCGAAGTGCCGATCTTCAAAAAAGAGGCGACGACGGATGAACAGTTCTGGGTATACGAACAATAGGTCGAGCGTATTGGTGCGGTCTATTTTCATGTTCCCGCACTTGTGACAGGAATAGTCGATTGGAGAAATAAAACGCGAGAGGAGATTTTGAACTTTTTAGCCCGTTTTAACGGATTCGTGAATCGACACTTTCATCTGCGTTCACGTCGACTTCCGCTGGACGAGGATAAAGATTCTCGAAACTACCCTAAGCTTCTACCCTTTATAACATCCTCCCGCTCCATGGGAAAACCGGAGTCAGCATATGAGCGCAACCACCCAACTCGCCGCCGAAAGCCCTGAACCGGAATCCAAAGAAGACCGCCTCAAGCAGTACCTCTGCGAGAAGGCGAGCGACGGAGAGCTCTACTTCAAGAGCAAGTTCATCGCCGACGAAGTCGGACTCTCCGCGAAGGAGATCGGTGCGCTGATGGTGAAGTTGACCGAATGCGCCGAACTCGAAGTCGAGAAGTGGTCGTACACGAGTGCGACCACGTGGCGCGTGGCTCCCGCGTAAGCTCCGGCCCACGTCCCCGCTGCGGTTCCCGCGCCTCCCCCGCACGCCCCCAACGACTTCCCGTCCCTAGAACCACACCCCGCAATCACGCCCCGGCAACGCCGCCCCGCAACCACCCCGTCTAACGTCGCACTCGTCGCGGTTCCCCGAACGCCCGAACGGTTCCCACTCCCGTATCCACACCGCAGTTTCCCGTTCCGCCTTCGACGTCTTTGTAATCTCCCGCCGTTTTCGTTCGACCAGTGTCACTCCTCTCCGCTTTGACGAGCGCCATCCTGCCCGTCCTCTCGGTGGCCGCCGTCGGGTTTCTCCTCGGCACCGTCTGCGGCATCGAAGTGGAGGCGCTGGGCACCGTCACCATCTACATTCTCACCCCCGCGCTCGTCTTCCACAGCCTCACGACTACGTCGCTCGGCGGGAAGACGGCGCTGACGCCCGCGGCCGGCGTCGCGGCGTTCACCTGACGATGGCCGCGCTGGCGGAGTTCGTCGGACGCGCGCTCGGCGAGTCGGAACCGGTTCTCGGCGCGCTCGTGCTGTCGAGTTCGTTCCCAAATGCAGGTAACTACGGGATTCCGCTCTCGCAGTTCGCGTTCGGCGACGTCGGGCGGAACACCGCCATCCTCTACATCGCGGCCCAGTCCGTGCTCACCTACACCGTCGGGGTCTACCTCGCCTCGCGCGGTAACAACACGTCCAGTTTCGCCGCCGTCAGGGAGGTGTTCAAACTCCCGCTCGTGTACGCCGTTTTCGCCGCCGGGGCGGCCCGCGCGCTCGACGTTGTCCCACCCGTCGATTCGGCGGCGATGGAGACGCTGAAACTGACGGGCGACGCGGCGATTCCGGTGATGTTGCTCATGCTCGGAATCCAACTGGCGAACACCGATTCCGGGACCGCCATCGCCCGCGTCGGCGTCTCGAACGGGATGAAACTCGTCGACGCTCCGTTCGTCGCCGTCGGCGTCGTCTTCCTGCTTGGGTTCGAGGACGCCACCGTCGCGCGGGTGTTCGTCCTCGAATACGCGATGCCGGCGGCGATAACCCCGCTCATCCTCTGTATCGAGTACGACGAGGGTAGGTCGGGGCTCAGAGCACCTGAATATGTGAGTACGGCGATATTCGTCAGCACGCTGGCGAGCGTACCGGTGTTGACGCTCCTCATCGCCGTCCTCCAGTCGGGTGCGCTCCTCTGAGGCGCGGCGTCGTCTAAGGGTTTATACCGATTCGTTCCGTATTGTGACTGAATGGATTCGACCGAGCCGCTCGAGGCAGGTCCTTCGCTCGAACGGTTACGCTCGGTGTTTCGGGTGTACGACGTTCGGACCGATGGCGAACAGTTGGTGTATTACGGCGAACCGCTGGTTCCACAAGACCAACTGATGAAGACGGTGTGGCCGCTCTTCCGCGAACAGGGGTACGAAGTCGCGCTCTCGACCCAGATGGGCGAGTACGTGCTCGTCGCCGAACCCGTCACGCTCGGCCCGGACGGCATCCCGTGGAAGAACGTCATTCTGTTCCTCGCGACGGTGCTCTCGACGCTGTGGGCCGGTGCGTCGTGGTACCACGTCAATCCCCTGACGCACCCGGTAGAGGCGATGCTGACGGCGTGGCCGTTCACGCTGGCGGTTCTCGGCGTCCTTGGAACCCACGAACTCGGCCACTACGTGATGAGCCGCTACCACGGAGTGGACGCGACGCTTCCGTATTTCATCCCGATGCCAACCCTCATCGGGACGATGGGCGCCGTCATCCGGATGAAAGGCCAGATGCCCGACCGGAAGGCGCTCTTCGACATCGGCGTTTCCGGGCCGCTCGCGGGTCTCGTGGCGACCGTCGTCGTTACGGCCGTCGGACTGACGATGGAACCGGTGACGGTCACGCAGGCGACTCTCAACAGCGCGAACACCATTGAGGTGCAGTTCGGCTACCCGCCCCTGTTGAAAGCGCTCGCGTCGGCTATGGGCGAACCGCTTACGTACGACGACCCGGCCAAGTCCGTCAATCCGGTCGTCATCGGCGGCTGGGTCGGGATGTTCGTCACGTTCTTGAACCTCATCCCGGTCGGTCAGCTCGACGGCGGCCACATCGTCCGGGCGATCATCGGCGAACGACAGGAGAGCGTCGCGGCGCTCGTCCCCGCCGTGTTGTTCGGACTGGCGGCCTACGTCTTCTACGTCCTCGACGTGAGCAACGCGACGGTGCTGTGGGTCATTTGGGGCTTCCTGTCGATGTTCTTCGCCTACGTCGGTCCGGCGACGCCCATCAACGACGGTGAGCTCGATATGAATCGAAAACTGCTCGGGTTGTTCACGTTCGTGCTCGGACTACTCTGTTTCACCCCGACGCCTATCGAGATCATCCCCTGACCGATTCCCGACCGGACTTTCCGTCATCCGTGGGTGTATCCGCGATCCGGCAGCGGTTCGTCGTCCATCGTCACGTCCGAGTCGGTGGCTTCGCCGACGACGGAGAGCGGAGTCGGTGACGCCGCTCGTGCGTCCCTCACTCGCTCCTCTGGCAAGGTGAAGACGAGTTCGAAATCTTCGCCGAAGAAGACGGACAGTTCGCGTTCTTCGTCCGCGTTCTCGGCTACATCACGAACGCTCTCCGCGACCGGAACCGCGTCACCGTCAAGTTCGAACCCGCAGTCGCTCGCTTCCGCGAGCTGATGCACTGACCGAGCCAGTCCGTCGCTGGAGTCCATCATGGCGGTCGCGTGCGGAGCGAGCGCCCGTCCCGCGGCGATCCGCGGGTCGAAGCGAAAGAGATCGTTTGCGCGCTCAATTTCGCCGCGGTCGAACAGGCGGAGAGCAGCACCGCTCCGTCCGAACGTTCCGGTCACGCACAACGCGTCACCGGGATGCGCGCCCGACCGCGGGACGGGGTCGTCGGTTCGTCCGAGCACCGTCGTCGTCGCCGTGAACTCCGCGGTGGTGTCGAGGTCGCCTCCGACGTACCGCGCGCCGACCGATTCGCACACGTCGTTCGCGCCCGCGACGAACGCTTCGAGTTCGTCCGCGACGAACTCCGGAGCTGCGTAGACGGCGACGGCGGCGACCGCCTCCGCACCCATCGCCGCGACATCCGACAGGGAGGCACCGACCGCGCGCCATCCAGCGGTGTATCGCGTCGTCCCCGCGGGGAAGTCCGTCGTCGCGTGGAGCATATCGGTCGTTAGCACGTGTCCATCGACGACCGCTGCGTCGTCGCCCGCGTCGGCGAGTTCGCCCGCCAGCAGTCTGAGCGCGGCCCGTTCGTCCATACCGGCTTTCTGTCACGCCGGGAAAAAAGCCGAACGGTCTTCGCTGGCTTCAAGCAGTGGGCCCGATATTGGCGAACTGATGCGTCTCGACTTGGGTGACCTGCGGACGATAACCGTCGGCTTCGTGGCCGCAGTCGCGGTCTTGCTCGTGGTCTTCTGGGCCGTCGGTATCGACCGCGTGGCGTCGGCGCTTGCGGTGACTGATGGTCGCGTCGTCGTCCTCGTCTGCCTCGTCGCACTCGCGTGGCTGTTTTCGTGGGCGATGAGCCTTCGAACCGTCCTCGGCATCCTCGGTGTTCGCATTTCGCCGCTTCGGGCGTTCCTACTCTACGCGGGCGCGACGTTCGCCAACAACGTGACCCCGTTCGGGCAAGCGGGCGGTGAACCGTTCGCCGCCTTACTCATCTCGCGTACCACGGACGCCGAGTACGAGACTGGACTCGGCGCCATCGCCAGCGTGGACGCTATCAACTTCGTCCCGTCCATCTCGTTCGCGCTGGTCGGCGTGGCCTACTACGCGACGGTTCTCACGGTCGGCGATACGATAGAGATGGTCGCGGTTTCCATCGTCGCGCTGGCGATGGCGGTGCCCGTCGCCGCCGTCGTCGGGTGGCGAAACCGCAACCGGGTGGAGTCGAGTATCGCCGCGAGTATCGTCCCCGCCGTGGACGTCATCGCGCGCGTCGTGCCGAAAGTGAAGCCGACGACTCGCCCCGCCGTCGAACGGCGGATTCAAGGGTTTTTCCGCGCCATCGAGCGCGTTGCAGACGACCGTCAGCGTCTCACGCTGGCGATCTTCTTCTCCGCGTCCGGGTGGCTCCTGTCTTCGGTGTCTCTGTGGCTGTCGCTCTACGCGCTCGGCCATCCCGTCTCGTTCGCGGCGGTGCTGTTCGTCGTCCCCATCGGAAGCATCGCCGGAGTCGCGCCGCTTCCGGGTGGACTCGGCGGCGTCGAGGCGGCGCTGGTGCTCCTCCTCGTGCCGATTACGGGCGTCACGGCGGCGACTGCGGGGGCGGCGGCAGTCATCTACCGCGGGGCGACGTACTGGCTGCCGGTGATGTTCGGGTGGACGGCAACGGTGATGCTAGAGGCGGACAACGCGAACGGAGACTAAGCGTGCGGTCGCGTGGTCACCTCCGAGATTCCGACTCCCCGTCTTCGACGTTGTCGCTCGGTTTCACAGGACACGCGGTGTTTGGCCGCGGGATGGGATATGAAGTTTCGCCGTCGTCTCCGCGTTCGCGAATTGGTTCGAGGAATCGTGAAAGGAAGAGACGGCGACCCTGCCCCTGCCGAACTCCGTAACGATGGCTTTAAACGCCGCCGCAGGGAAATCAGTCGTATGACGACGCTCTACGACGTTCCGGCGGAAGCGCTCATCGAAGCGCTCGCCGACGACCTCGAAGATCGATTTGACCGACCGGACTGGGCCGAATTCGCCAAAACCGGCGCACAGCGCGAACTGCCACCGGAGCAGGAGAACTTCTGGCACATCCGTGCCGCCAGCCTCCTGCGGAAGGTCGCCATGAACGGACCGGTCGGTGTCGAACGCCTCTCGACCGAGTACGGCGGCGGAAAGAAAGGGTCGACTCGCTACCGCGTCGCACCTACCCACCGCGCCGACGGTAGTAAGAAAATCATCCGAACCATCCTCCAACAGCTCGAAGAGGAGGGGCTAATTCAGTCGAGCGAGGCTCGCGGTCGTGAGATCACCGCCGAGGGTCGTAGCCTCCTCGACGACACGGCGGGTGAAGTCCTCTCCGACCTCGATCGACCGGAACTCGAACGCTACGCCTGAACTGACTGCTTCGCTTTCATCACGTCGTTTTTCATCGTGTAGAGGACATCTCCCCGTGGGGGAAGACGAGACGTGCGAGGCAGATTGCAATCTCGGTGACGAGCGAAGTTGAAATCATCGAGAAAGCACCGAAGCAAAGCGGACGCGCGGACCACCACGCCGACGGATCTGCGTCATCGTTTTCCGAGAGTTGCGGTCGCCTCGAATTCCGACCTTTTTTCCGACCCGTCTGAACGGTGTTCTCCGTAATTGTTTTTGGTCATGGCCGGTAAGCAACAGATAAGGCATGAGTGGTAGTCCCGACGACGACAGACTCGAAGAGCTTCGAAAACAGAAGATGGAAGAGCTACAAGACCAGCAACAACAGGAAGAGGCCCAACAGCAGGCCCAACAGCAGGCCGACGCGCAGAAGCAGGCACTGCTCCGCCAGTATCTCACCGACGGCGCGCGAAAGCGACTCAACTCCGTCCGGATGAGCAAGCCGCAGTTCGCCGACCAAGTGGAACAGCAGGTACTGGCGATCGCCCAGAGCGGGCGCATCAACGGCCAGATCGACGAGCAGAAGATGAAAGAGATACTGCGCGAACTGAAGCCCGACAAGAAGAGCTTCAACATCAAACGGCGCTGAGATGGAACTCGGACTCCTCTACAGCGGAGGAAAAGACTCGACGCTCGCCGCCCTCCTGTTAAACGATTTCTACGACGTGACGCTCGTCACCGCCCACTTCGGCGTCACGGACGACTGGAAGTACGCCCGCGACACCGCCGAGGCGACCGGCTTCGACTTCGAGACGGTCGAACTCGACCACGACGCAGCCATCGAGGCGGTCGAACGGATGGCCGAGGACGGCTACCCGCGAAACGGTATCCAGCGGGTACACCGCCACGCCTTGGAGACCGTGGCTGGCATGCGCTTCGACGCCATCGCGGACGGAACGCGCAGGGACGACCGCGTCCCCACCGTCTCGCGCGCGCAGGCCCAGAGCCTCGAAGACCGCCACGGCGTCGACTACATCGTCCCGCTCTCCGGCTTCGGGCGCGGGGCGGTCGACCGCCTCGTCGCGGCCACCCTCGACGTGGAATCCGGCCCGAGTGACGAGATCAACAAGGCCGACTACGAAGCGGAACTGCGCGCCCTCCTCGTCCGCGAACACGGCGAGAAAGCGGTGGACGAGGTGTTTCCCGACCACGAACAGACCTACGTTACGGGGTTCCTGTCGCGCCGATAACGTTCCGTTTGACCGCGACTATACGGACGACACCCTGCGACTTCCGTTCTACTCGCTTCCTGCGTTCCGGTACAGACCCCCAACGAATCCCGTTCTCACCGGTAACTCCACACAAACTAAAGGTCGTCCTCCTGTATCACCGTGAGATGCGCGCCTTCCGAGTCGCCTACGACGGTCGCCCGTTCCACGGCTTCCAGCGCCAGCCGGACGTTCCGACCGTCGAGAACGCACTGTTCGACGCGCTCTGCGCACTTGGCGTCGCAGACTGCGCGCCCGAAGGGTACGCCGCCGCCGGTCGAACCGACGCCGGCGTCTCCGCAATCGCCCAGACTGTCGCGGTCGAGTGTCCCGACTGGCTCACCCCGTCGGCGTTCAACAGCGAACTTCCGGCTTCGATTCGAGCGTGGGCCAGCGCCGAGGTCGTTCCGGAGTTCCACGCGACTCACGACGCCTACTTTCGGGAGTACGTCTACCACTGCTACGCGCCGCGGGCGAACCTCGCGCTGGCGAAAGACGCCTGCGAGCGACTCTCCGGCGAGCGCGACTTCCACAACCTGACGCCGGACGACGAGGGCACCGTGCGCGACCTGCGAATCCGCGCGATTCGGGACGGCGATTATCTCGTCTTCACGCTCCGCGCGGGTGGGTTCGCTCGCAACCTCGTCCGGCGTGTCGTTTCGCTCGTGCGCGCCATTGCCACCGGCGACGCGCCGATGGCGAAGATAGACCGCGTGCTCGCGCCGGAACCCCTCGACGGCCCGGAGGGCGTCTCGCCCGCGCCGGCCCACCCCCTCGTGCTCGCGGACGTGGGCTACGACTGCGAGTTCTCGGTGGACGAAGACGCGGTAGAGAGCGCGCGTGCGGTGTTCGACGCATTGCGAATCGAGCACCGAACGCGGTCGCGGGTGGCGGGCGAAATCCGCGGGCGACTCGAATAGGTTTATATCCGAGAGCTCCGACACGATTTCTATGTTCGTCGACAAGTTCCTGTGGGAAGTGACGATAGACGCGGCGGTCGGCGTGCTAGCGTTCTCGTTCATCCGGTGGGTCGGTGCGGCGATTTCCGCACTGTTCGAGGGAATCGGCATCGTCCTGTTCGTGCCCTTCTACGTCGTTTCGCTCGTCGTCGGTGCGTACTTCGTCGTTCGGAGACTCAGCAAACTCGTGGAAGACATCGTGCGACGAGAGCTCTCCCGCCACTCCTGAGGTTCGGTACCTTCTCCCCGTTTCCACCGGATCGCATTTGATTTCTGATATCGATAGCGAGATATGAGCACCATCGGCGATACCGATGACACCGACTGGCTCTGGCACGCGACCATCTCAGTGACGCTCGGTGTTGTAATCGCCTTCCTCGGTTCGGGCGGCGTGAACGTCCTCGTTCTCGCGCTCGATACGTTTGGCGTTTTCCTGTCGCTTTTCGTCTCCCTCGCGTCGCTGTTCTTCGGCGTCTACCTCGTCCTCCGCGGACTCACCATCCTCGTCGGGGCGGTCGTGGACGGAAAACGGATCGAAACTTAGTCCCACCCCTCCGGCCAGATTTCCGCCGCCCGCATCCCCTCTTCGTAATCGTTCTCCCGGAGGTTCGCGGCCACGTCGTCCGCCTCCTTGCGCGGAATCTCCTCGCGCGAGGCGACCTCCCGAATCAGCAGGGCGGCCAGCATTGCGTGCTCGCGCAGGTTCCGGTCGTCCACCTTGTCCCGCGTGTCAGCGTGAGTGTGTCCCCATCCGCGTCCGCGCGCGCCGGGTGCGCTGTAATCCTGCTGGCTGTGTAGCTGGAGCGCCGGAACGCCCTGTTTCAGGAACGGCCAGTGGTCGCTGAAGGGGTGGACGCCCTCCTGTAGCGCGATGGGCTGGTTCGCGTTGTCTGCGACCGCCTCGACCACCGACCGCATCGTCTCGGAACCGTGGGTGAACGCCCGCATGTCGCGGAATCGCCCCGCGCCGTCGACGTTCACGACGGCGCGCGCCCGTGAGAGGTCGAGCGAGTCGGCCAGCGCCTCGCTCCCGAGGAGACCGATCTCCTCGCAACCGACGCCAGCCACTCGGACGCGCGTGTCGAGGGTCATCTCCGCGAGCAGGTGGGCCGCCGCGATGACGACGGTGATTCCACAGCCGTTGTCGAGCGCCCCTTCCGAGATGTCGTGCGCGTCGTGGTGCGCGACGACGACGATTTCGTCTTCGGTTTCGGGGCCGAGTTCCGCGACGGCGTTGTGGCTCGTCCCCGCGGTCGTCTCGGCGTCGACGGTGAGCCTCGCGGTCGCACCTCGGTCGGCGTACTCGCTCAGCCACGCGCCGGTCTCTTCGCTCACCCCGACGCCCGGAATCGCTGTTTCGTCGCCGAAGGTGAGCGAGCCGGTCGGCGGAAGCTGTCCTGGAACGTGGTTGTGGAAGACGAACCCCTCCGCGCCCGCCGCGGCGGCGTAGCCGAACTTCTCCATCCGGTGGACGAAGCGACTGCCGGCGGGGGTCGTCGTGCTGGCGACGGCGATCTTCCCGGCGACGTCCTTCTCGTCGATTTCTTCCGGCGTGCCGTGCCCCACGTCCACAAGTTCGCCGTGAGCGTCGCCCGCGGGCGAGTAGGGGAGCGCGATGGTCTCGAACGAACGCTCGACCGGGTCGGTGACCGCGAGCTTCGCCGACCCGCGGCTCCAGCGGTGCATCTCGAACGATTCGGTGCGGACGTTTCGCGCCCCGGCGCGTTCGAACCCCTCCGCGACCAACTCGGCGGCCCGCCGTTCGCCGGGATGGCCACCCATCCGATCTTCGAGTTCGGTCAGCTTCGTCAGGAACGTCCACGGGTAGTCGTCCCGCCACATCTCGCCGAGTGCGCCGTTTACCGCGTCGGTCATGTTAACCACTCAGTCGCCGTCCGTCAAAAAGCTCCGTTCGGCGGTGAGCCTCGTTCCGGAATATCAACGTTTACGGTGAGGCTGTCCCTATGGGCGTGGTATGAGTTCTGTTCCCGAACGGATCGATATCGACACGAAATATAAGTGGGATTTGGAGAGCATCTACGCGGACGACGGCGATTGGGAGGACGCCTACGAAGCGGTCGAGGAGCGATTAGGTGACCTCGAAGCCTACGAAGGGCGGGCGACCGAAGACGGCGAGACGCTGTTCGAAGTGCTCCAGCTTTCGGACGAACTCGGGCGCGAGGTGTCGATGGTAGCCTCGTACGCCCGAATGCGAAGCGACGAGAACACCTCCGACCAGGAGTATCAGGCGCTCGCCACGCGCGCACAGTCGCTCGCATCGCGCGCCCAGAGCGCGGGAAGCTTCATCGAACCGGAGATCCAGTCGCTCGACCGCGACGAACTCGACCGGATGGTCGATGAGACGGATGGACTCGAACGGTACGACCACTTCCTCGACGACGTGATGCGGACGAAAGAGCACACCCGCTCCGCCGAAATCGAGAATTTGCTCGCGGAGTTCGGCGAAGTCACGGGCGCGGCGGGCGAGATCTACAACATGCTCTCGAACGCCGACATGACCTTCCCCACCGTCGAGAAACCCGACGGAGACGCGGTCGAAATCACCCAGAGCAACTTCGTCAACCTGCTCAAGAATCCCGACCGCGAGTTCCGACAGACGGTGTACGAGAGTTACTTCGACGAGTGGAGCGACGTTCGAAACTCGGTCGGCGCGGCGTACAAGAACAGCGTCAAATCGGACGTGAAGTATGCGCAGGCCCGGAACTACGACACCGCACGCGAGGCGGCGCTGGACGGCCCGAACGTCCCGCCCGAGGTGTACGACAACCTGCTCGACACTGTGCGGGCCAACCTCGACAAACTCCACCATCACGCGAAACTCAAGCGCGAGAGCCTCGGCGTGGACGAGCTCCAGATGTGGGACCTCTACATGCCGATGACCGACACGGAGAGCCCCGATTTGGACTACGACCGAGCGGTCGAGTACGTCACCGAGTCGCTGGGTACCCTCGGCGACGACTACCGGTCGCGCGTCGCGGAGGGTATCGAATCGCGCTGGATCGACGTATACGAGACGCAGGACAAGCGGGCTGGCGCATACAGCGGCGGTACCTACGACACCCAGCCGTTCATCCTGATGAACTATCAGGACGACATCTCATCGATGTACACCCTCGCACACGAACTCGGCCACTCGCTCCACTCGCAGTTGACGAGCGAGACCCAACCCTACGTGTACAGCGGGTACGAGATATTCGTCGCCGAGGTGGCCAGCACCGTCAACGAATCGCTGCTGACTCACCATCTGCTGGAGACGGTGGACGACCGGGATTTCCGCCAGCACGTCCTGAACGAGTATCTGGAGCGGTTCCGCTCGACCCTGTACCGACAGACCCTCTTCGCCGACTTCGAGTATCAAGCCCATCAGGTCGTGGAGAACGACGAGGCGGTCACCCCCGACCGGTTGGACGGGATTTACGGCGACTTGAAGCGGGAGTTCTACGACCCCGCCGTCGTGGACGAGCGAATCGAGCGCGAGTGGATGCGCATCCCACATTTCTACCGCGCGTATTACGTCTACCAGTACAGCACGGGCATCAGCGCCGCCGTCGCGCTGGCCGACAAGATTCTGGAGGAGGGCGAACCCGCCGCCGAACGCTACCTTGAATTCCTCCGCAGCGGGTCACGCGAGTATCCGCTCGAACTGCTCGAAGGCGCGGGCGTGGACATGCGCTCGCCCGAACCCATTCAGCGCGCCCTCGACGTGTACGGCGACCACTTGGACGAGATGGAGGCGCTGATCTGAGATAGTCAAGACCGACGTTCGGAAACGGGTCTCGTTTTCGTCTTTCGTTCGAACTCGCTCGCCGAGTCGGGGGTCTGGGGATACCACTATCGCAACGACTCCTGCACCGCGACGGGAGTCCGAGAACGCTGTATAGCGTAAAACCACGGAATCTCCGCTCGAAGTTCGAAACCGCCCAAAAACCGTTACCAGCGAATCGCCCCACGCCGGCACCGCAGCCCCTCCGCGACCCAAAGGCACTTTTAATGTGGCGACATACAAACGAACAAGAAATGTCGCGCAGTCCATCCGTTCCTGATCGACCAACGCTCGAACTCGACCCCAACATGTCCGACTCGGAGCGTCTGTCGGCGCTCTTGGAGCACTACACGGACATCACGAAGGTCAACGAGAAGCTGAACGAGCGCGTCGAGGCTGCTGGAGAACGCCGAGAGGATCTCGCGGCGGAGGTCGACCGACTCCAGCGCGAGAACGAGACGCTGAAGACGACTTCGCTGTACGTCGCCACGGTCGAAGACATGACCGACGACGGGGTCATCATCAAGCAACACGGCAACAATCAGGAGGTGCTGACCGACGCCGCAGTCCAACTCCGAAACGACGTCGAGGCCGGTGACCGGGTCGCCGTCAACGACTCCTTCACTATCGAGACGAGACTGGACACGGAGAAGGACGCACGAGCGCAGGCGATGGAGGTGGACGCCTCGCCGGAGGTGACCTACGACGACATCGGCGGCATCGAAGAGCAGATCCGAGAGGTCAAAGAAGCGGTCGAGGAACCGCTCGTCAACCCCGAACAGTTCGAGGAAGCCGGTATCGACCCGCCGAGCGGCGTACTCCTGCACGGTCCGCCGGGCACCGGAAAGACGATGTTGGCGAAGGCGGTCGCCAACCAGACCGACGCCACGTTCATCAAGATGGCCGGGTCGGAACTCGTCCAGAAGTTCATCGGCGAGGGTGCCAGCCTCGTCCGCGACCTGTTCAAACTCGCCTCCGAGCGCGAGCCGGCGGTCATCTTCATCGACGAGATCGACGCGGTGGCTTCCCGTCGAACCGACTCGAAAACGTCGGGCGACGCCGAAGTGCAGCGCACGATGATGCAACTGCTCTCGGAGATGGACGGCTTCGAAGACCGCGGCAATATCCGCATCATTGCAGCGACGAATCGCTTCGACATGCTCGACAAGGCTATCCTGCGCCCCGGGCGGTTCGACCGCCTCATCGAAGTGCCTAACCCGGACGAGGAGGGTCGCCACCGCATCCTCGAAATCCACACGCGCGACATGAACCTCGTGGAGGACGTCGACTTCGACCGACTCGCCGACGAGACGGACGGCTTCAGCGGGGCCGAGATCGAGAGTCTGACGACCGAGGCCGGGATGTTCGCCATCCGTGACGGTCGCACCGAGGTCACGATGGCGGACTTTGAGGACGCGCTGGAGAAGATTGAGGACGGCGATTCGTCGGTGCCGAACCTGCGGTACGCCTACTAAAATCGACCTTTTACGGCGGCGAGGGCTCGCGGTCGGGTGCCGTCGTGCACGGCCGTGCACGACGGCACCCGACCGTGATTCGAGAGCTTCGCTCGTTCGAACGACAGCAACCGGTCGTGGCGAATGCTTTTATTTGAGTTCCACCCGTTTCCCCGTGTATGGCAGATCTGCTCTCAGACGACGAAATCGAGACCCGAGCCCCGAGCGGATGGGAGCGCGACGGCGACGAGATAGTCCGTGTGTACGAATTCGACGACTACCTGAAGGGCGTCGCGTTCGCGTCCGAAGTCGGCGAAATAGCGGACGAGGAGTTCCACCATCCCGAGATGATCATCCGGTACGACGAGGTCGAGGTGCGCCTGACGAGTCACGAGGAAGGCGGCATCACCGAGCAGGACGTGACGATGGCCGAGCGCTTCGACGACGTGCGCTGATGGACGCGCGCTACGCGTTCGCGGTTCGGTTCCGCCTCGACCCGGCGATCTCGGGCGTCGCGCTCGAACCACGCAGGTTCGAGACGCGCCTGTCGCGGCGTGCCGACCCGCCGGGCGAGGACGGGTGGCTCTTCTTTCGCGACAACCTCTGGCGCGGAAACATCGGCGACGACCGTTACTTCCGCGAACTGGCGAGCGAGGCGCTCGGCGTCCCCGTGACGAACGTGGAGTACCGAGCGTTCGAGACGGACGAGGAGTACTACGACGCGCTGAAAGCGGAGATTCACGAGAATCTGGCGGAGTTCAAGGCCGACTCGGTATCCGAGGTGATCTCGAAATATCTTGGCAGTTCCGTCGAAGTCGAGTATTGAACGGTAGTGTTACGGAGCATTTTCGAATGATCTTCTCAGCAGGTCGGAGTTCGACGGAACGGCGGTGTCCGTCCGCGGAATCGACAGGCACTTTCGCGCGACGAACCGACCCCTGTGCATGAGCACGATTCGGGTCGTCTGGGGAACCGCCAGCGGGCCGACGAAGATGTCGTCGTACGACGCCGCGCTGGCGGAAGCGAACGTCCACAACTACAACCTCGTCGCCGTCTCGTCGGTCATCCCCGCCGACGCGACCGTCGAAGCGGTGGGCACCGCGCCCGACCTCGGCCCCGCCGGGAACCGCCTGACCGTGGTCGAGGCGCGGGCAACCCGCGCCGGGCCGGGGCACGCCTCCGCCGGATTGGGCTGGACGACGGGCGACGGGGCGGGTCTTTTCTATGAAGCCGCGGGCGAGACGGACGGCACGGAGATCGAAGAGCGCGTCCGGGCCGGACTGGAAGCGGGGCGAGAACTCCGCGACTGGGATTTCGCGGGCGAGTCGACCGAGACGGTGACCGCGGACGCCGAACCGGGCACGTACGTCACCGCCGTCGTTCTCGCGGTGTACGGCGAGAGCGAACCCATCTATTAGGTTCCGGGGGCGACGGGTTTATACCGCGGTCGAACTTACCGAAGGGTAGCAGACCGCATGAACGGAAACACTCCTTACGCTGGTATTCCCGACGTGACGCAGGCCGGACAGCGCGCGTCTGTCGATGTCGAGGAACTCTCTTCCGAGCAAAAGCGGGCGCTCCGGAACAGCGTGGCCGACATCGCCACGTTGACCCGAAAGTATCTCCCCGACGAGTACGTCATCGGGTCGCAGGTCACGAACGGCGCGACCGGCCCGCAGGCTACCGTCTCGGTACAGCCGCCGGTCGGCCACATCGTCAGCGCCGGATTCGAACCCGAGGGTGACGAACTCGACGACGACGAACTCATCGACGCCGACGACCGCGACGAAGTCGCCCGTGGTCTCGCCGCCAGCGCCGTCCTCCAAGTGAAACAGGCGGTCGAAGACCAGATCACGCCGACCGCTCGGTAGGCGGTCGTTTGAACATCGCGTCGACGAGGACGAACGCGGCCACGAGACCCGCCGTCATCTTCCCGACGTGGAACGGAACTGAGAGCGCCGCACTGACGACCAGACCGGCGAGTAACACGACCGGCAGAGCGAGAAGAACGAGGTCGTAGTACGAGAACCGAGTAACGAGAGTCCATCGAGCGATTCGACTGGTAAATCCCTTTTTCACGCTCATCCGCATCCCTCCATGCGCTGTTATTACTGCCAGAAACTAAAACGTAACTCCACCCCTTCCAAAGGGTTGGGCTTCGGAATCTACTTGCCCCAGAACGGATCGCGTTTCCTCTGTTTGTCGAGGTACATCTGCAACGCTTCGAGCTCGTCCGCCGGGATGTCGTCGGAGAGCTCCTGTTCTAAAATTTTGGCATGTTTCTCCGGCAGTTCTATCCAGAGTTCGTCGCCCTCCTCTATCTGCCGACCGACAGTCGGCCCGTCGATGGCGACGCTGACCCGGTTCCCAGTTCGGGCTTCGTCTACGTCCTCGCCCTGGTCCTTCAGCCCCTTGATGGTGCCGACCCGCGTGGGTTCGTTCCCTCCGAACTTGGCGACGAAGGCGTTGTTCTTCACGGTACCCGAGAGCACTTCGATGCCGACCACGGCGGGGTCGTTCTGCCGGAAGACGTGGTCTTCTAGGATTCGGAACCGGGCGGGGCGGGTGATGTTGTCGAGGACGGTCTGTTGCTGAGCGCGCTCCATCTCCTCGACGTACTCCTCGTACTCGTCGATGAGCTGGTAGATGACGTCGCTGTCGAAGAGGCGCACGTCTCGCTCCTCGGCTTCGTCCGCGGCGTCGGCGAGCACGTTGACGTTGAACGCCAGAATCGTCCGATGTTTCGGCTCGTCCGCGGTCGTCGCAAACCGGACGTCACGGGGAGCCACGTCGCCGACTTCGGCGCGCATGACCGGAATCTCCGTCTCTTCGAGCGTGCTGACCATCGCTTCGAGGCTGCCGAGCGTGTCGGCTTTCACCACGATGCCTTCCTCCTGCGTGCTGACCTCGACCTCCGCGAGTTCGGCCTCCACTTCGGCGACGACATCCTCTATCTCCCGGTCGCGGACGACGCGGACGGGTGCGCCCGCCATCGCGTCGTCCAAGCCGGGCGCGGCGATCTTCAGCCCGGCCGCCGCGCCGATGGAATCGACCTTCTCGAAGCGGTCTTCGGTTCGAATCTCGGCGAGCGGTCGGGGTTTCAGCAGGGCGCGAACGTCCGTCACGATGGGTTCGTTCGTCCCGCCGACGACGATGGTCTCGTCCGCGCCGACGGTACCGTCGTACAACACCACGTCGAGGGTCGTCCCGAAACCTTTCTCCTCTTTGACTTCGAGCACCGTTCCCGCGCCCGGCCCGGCCACGTCGATCTCCATGTCCTCGCGCATGTAGCGCTGCGCCAGCCCCATCAACACCGTGAGCAAGTCGGGAACGCCCTCGCCCGTCTCGGCGCTCACGGGGACGACGCCGACGTTGTTCTGGAAGTTCTGGACGCGCCAGTAGAGGTCGGCGGAGAAACCGGCATCGCTGAGTTCGCCGATGAGTTCGTACAGGCTCTGGTCGAGCGTCGACCGCGCCCGGTCACTCTGAGTCTCGTAGGTCTGCTGGATGGGCGAGTCCGGTTGCGGGTTCCACCCCGGCGTCGTGTCGATCTTGTTCGCCGCGACGACGAACGGGGTCTGCGACTGCGAGAGGATGTTGATTGCTTCCTCGGTCTGCGGTTGGAAGCCGTCATTCACGTCCACGACAAGGATGGCGATGTCCGCGAGGGCACCGCCGCGCGACCGGAGCGTCGTGAACGAGTGGTGGCCCGGCGTGTCGATGAAGAGCAGTCCGGGGAGGTCGAAATCGTCCGGGTTGACCAGTTTTCCGGCGACCTTCGACACGATGTCGAGCGGCACTGCTGTCGCGCCGATGTGTTGTGTGATCGCGCCCGCCTCACCCTCGATAACCGTCGAGCCGCGGATCTTGTCGAGCAGGCTGGTCTTGCCGTGGTCGACGTGACCGAGGACGGCGACGATGGGGGTTCTAAGAGTTTCCGTCTCGTGTGAATCTGTGTCCGACATACCTACCACCCGGGAGAAGTTCTTATCACAGAACAACCCGGCACGGCATTTAACTCCATCGCCACGTCGGTCAGAGGGCAGATGACTGCGGCGGAGAAACCCGCAGGTTATAATGTGCTTTGGACGTTCGTGATGCGTCTCGGGGGATCAACTCAGCACGGTGGGTGAGTTTCGTTCACCTCTGTGCAGCCGAAGCGGCTGATCGGTGGACCTGCCCCCCTCACCGGCGGTCGTCGGAGAACCCTTAGAAGGGCGCTCGGATCGGAACAGCAGTTCCGATGGTCTCGGCGAACAGCAGGATACCGACGGTCACGCTAGCGACACCAGCGACCGTGCGAAGGGAGTTCGTCCGTCCGACGACCCGACCCCATCCCCACGATGCGGCGGCCATCGAGACACTCGTCGCCACCGAGAATCCGGCCAGAAATCCGGCACCGCTGAAGACCGTCGGTGCGGTCGCGGCGAGGGCGACCACAACATCCCCGCTACCGGCGAGTCCGTGAACGATTCCGACGCTGAACGACTCCCCGTCCGCGCGCGAGTGAGCGATGCCGAGCCGTCTTCCACCGATGGTCAGGTGCAAGCGTCTCGTTCCGGACTCCCCGGCATCTTCGGTGCGGACGTGGCGCAGAAGCGATGTTCCGAGCGCGTCCCGGCCGGCGATCACGCGAGCGCCTAACGCCACGAGGAGACGGCGACGAGAGCCTCGAATCCCGCGGTGACGGTGGACGGAATCTGGACGTCTAGCGAAAGAAACGACACGCATAACACGAGGATCGGAATCGAGTGGCCGACTCCCCACGCGGCACCCGTCGACGCCGACCGGTTCCCGTCTTCGACCAACGTTGCGATCGCGGCGAGGTGATCCGCTTCAAAGGCGTGTTTCACGCCGAACGCACTTCCCACGGGGAGCGCGGTTTCGAACATACGTCGCCTTCGTTATGAGGGGGACAAATAGGTGGTGAGTTCTCCGCCCCACTCACCGCTCCCTACGGGATTCGGGCGGATGGGACTTTCACACGCACTGCCTGCCCGTCGCCGGGATTCCGACGGGGTCGAAAGCTTTCGATGGAACCCGCGGAGGGACACGACCCACAACGAACTCGATGACCGAAGACCTACCCCGCCGACCGTCCCCCGAGAGTCGAGTGCGCCGATGCCGACGTGAACCCCGTGGAGTTTATGTAGTAGCGCTCGGTAACCCCCACGTATGCCGGACATACTCGCGGAGAACCTCTCGGGGAAGGCCGTCATGGGGTCTGACGGCACCGAACTGGGGATGCTCTACAACATCACCATGAACCTAAAGACGGGGGAGCTATCGAGCCTCGTCGTCGAACCTGACGAACAGATCGATACCGACACCGTCGACCTCGAAGTGGACGACGACGGTCACTTCGAACTACCGGTCAACCGGGTACAGGCGGTTAAAGATTACATCGTCGTTCAGCGGTAATGTACGTTCTAGACGCCTCAGCTTTTATCAATGAGTACCACACCACCGAACAGACAGCGTCGATTCCGATGGTGCAGGAGGAACTGGAGGGCGAACACGCCTTCCGGTTCGACGCGATGGAAGGTTCCGGGATGCACATCCACCTGCCGCGCGAGGACGCGGTCGACAAAGTCCGCCGCGCCGCGGGTGAAACGGGTGATCTCGACGTGCTCTCGGACACCGACGTTCGGCTCATCGCCACCGCGTTCGAACTCGACGGAACGCTCGTCACGGACGACTACGCGATGCAGAACGTCGCCGACCGGATGAACGTCACCGTCGAGGTCATCGCACAGGACGGTATCGAAGAGCAGCGAAACTGGAAGTTCCAGTGCGCCGGGTGCGGGCGGGAGTTCGACGAGAACAGAGACCGCTGTCCGATCTGCGGCAGTCCGCTCTCGCGGAAGAACCCTTCGAACCCTTAACCGGCGAACTGGAGGTACATGATTCCGAAAAGGATAGCGTCGAACGTCCCGTGAACGAGAGCCGAAACCGTGAGATTTCCGGTTTCGAGGTAGAGGTAGCCCAGCACGAGCGAGAGGAAGAAGATGACGACGAGCGTTCCGGCGGTCGCCGTGAGCGTCGAACCCGCCGCGTAGGCGGGAATGTGCGCCAGCGCGAAGACGACGCTCGCCACGACGACCGCGCCGTATTCCGAAAACGTCCCGTACAGCGATTTCTGGATGATATTTCGGTAGAGTAGCTCCTCGCCGGGACCGATGATGAGCCACGACGCGGGGATGAGCACGAGCAGTATCTCGGGGTTGCCCTGACTGGCCGTCTGCTGGACGTTGTGATCCGCGGTGCCGACGCCGATCTGCGTCAGTGCGACGGCGATTGCGATCTGTAACGCGAAGAGCGCAATGACGCCGAGCGATATGAATCCGACGTCGCGTTTGCTCGGACGTTCGAAATCGAGATACGAGAGTCCGTATCCTCGGCCGACCATGAAGATGAGGGCGACCGTCCCGGTGCCGAGACCGAGCGCGAGCGCGGACAAACCGAGTTCCTGCATAGGTCCGAGGTTGTTCCGTCCGAAGACGACGATTATCGCGCTCGCCCAGAGGGAGATGGCGAACAGCCCCGAGAAGCCGAGAACGCCGCTACGGACGACCGCGAGCAACATCTGACCGACCGAACCGCCGGTCGAAGATTCGTCGCCGACGCCTGCTGTACCGTCTGCCATACGTTAACCGAGGGGCTGCGGTAGTAAAGATGCTACGACCGGCGCTCAGTCACGGCGTGAGAGCATTCCGACTACCACGAGGGCGACCAGCGCGACGACGAGACCGAAACCGGGTTGTCCGTCGCCGTCGCTCGACCGGGTGGTCGCCGCAGTGTCGGTGGTGACCCCTTCTTCGACGGTCGTTCCGCCGTCGGCGGCCGTCTCGGTCACCACGTAGGTCGTGGTCGAGAGCGAGGTCGTCGCAGACGAGTTTCGGATGACGCCATCGACGACGAGGAGCGGTTTCCGTTCGGTCGAGTTATTGCCGGGAAGCGCGACGACGACGCCGAACTCCGTCCCCGTCTCGTACTCCGCGAAGTCGAACGTCGCGTTGAACGTCCCGTTCGGTTGCACCGTGACCGTCTGCGATTTGTAGAACTGCCCCGTCGAGTGGACGGAGATTCCGAGTTCCGTGCCGGGGTCGAACGTCGCCTCGCCGCGAATCGTCCGGTTCGGAGCGGTGTCGAGAACCAGAACGTCCCCCTCATGTTCGAGCGAAACGGAGTCGTTGCTCGCCTCAGTCAGTTCGTGGTCAAACGATGCGCCGTCCACGGCGTCTACGAAGCGGTCGGTAGATGCGGTCGTCGCACCCGCGAACAGCGAAACGACGACGAGCGCCGAAAGAATCATCGAAATGTAGTGAACCCTCATGATACTGGATGCGTCGTTCGGTCTTCGACGCAAAGGACAATCGACCACTCTTCCCCGCCCGGTAAATGCTTTGTGAACGCGGTTACTCGACTTCCAGCGTCGTCTTCTCGGCGACCGCCTCGGCCTCCTCGAAGTCGCCGCCGCCGAGCAGCCCTCGTGCCGCACGCTTGCCCCACTCGACCGCGGGTTGGACGAACGTCTCGACGCCGTACAGTTCACCCGCGAGGACGCAGGCCGCCTCCATACCGTAGCAGAGTTCGCCGAGTCCGTACTCGTCGATGCGGTCGATTTCGACCCTGACGTTCGGTCGGCCGGACGCGGCGAGGCTCGCTTCCGTCGCGCCGAACTCGGCGTCCAGGAGCGTCCCGAGGTTCCGGCCGCCGAGATACTCCAGTCCAGGTAGGTCGGTTTCCGGAATCGCTCGGTCGTCGCGGTCCGCCGGGCGGACGAACGTCACCATCTTGTCTCGCGGCCCGGCGCGATACAACTGGAGTTGGGAGTGCTGGTCGGTCGCGCCGAGCGCCCTCGCAGGTGTCTGGCCGAGACCGTCCTTGCCGAGGCTCTCGGCCCACAACTGCGCGAACCACTCCGCAAACGTCTCCAGCGATTCGGCATAGGGCATCATCGCGTTCACGCCCGCGCCGCGTTCGTCCAGCGCATAGCACGCCGCGCCGTAGGCGTAGGCCGGCGACTCGAACAGCGACCCCGCGAGGCGGTCGACTTCGGCCCGCGCCCCCGCGAGCACCGCGTCGATGTCGCGACCCTGAATCGCGGCGCAGGCTAACCCGACCGTGGAGAGGACGGAGAAGCGGCCTGGCACGCCGTCGGGAACGGCGAGCGCGGGCAGGTCGTGACGCTCTGCGAGCGTGCGGAGATTCCCGTCTTCGCCGGTCGTGACGAAGGTTCGCTCTGTCCAGTCCACGCCCTCCGACGCCATCGCGTCGCGGACGACGAGGAAGTTCGCCAGCGTCTCCGCGGTCGTGCCGGAGCGCGAGACGACGTTGATAGCGGTGTCGGAGAGCGAGATACCGTCGAGCAGGGCGGAGACGTGCTCGGGGTCGACGTTGTCGAGGAAGTAGGCGTCCACGTCGGAGTCGAGTCCGCGGGCCAGCGTCGCCGCGCCGAGGGCGCTCCCGCCGATGCCGACCGTGAGCACCGTCTCGGCGTCCGCGAAGGGTTCGACCGCGGTTCGTATCTCGTCGGCGTCGGTCGTCTCCGGGAGGTTCAGAGCCGCGTAGCCGTGTTCGTGATTCTCGCGCCCGGCTTCGATTCGCTCGTGGGCGTCGGCGACGCGCTCGTCCAGTCGGTCGAGCGCGTCGCGCGAGACGCCGGGTGCGGCGACGGTGTCGAGGGCGTTGCCGAGGTCAACTCGCATACGAGAGTCGGCACCGCCGGGCGCCAAAAAGCCATCTCCTTCGGCGCGGCGTCTCTATAGGCGATGTGACTACCAACTGACAACTTGCGGTCGTGTCGCTGGCTGCTTTCCGGCGGGCGTGAGTATTTGCGTCGAAAAAGAAATCCGCTAGTCGTCCGCCGTCGATTCGAGTTGCTCCGCGACGAACGCGGGTGGTTCGGCGGCCTCGGGGTCGAACAGTTGGAGCGCGGTGTTGATGGTCGTCCAGTCGTCCTCGGCGGCGGCGTCTCGCAGGCTCTTCGTCGGCGGTGCGAGCAGTTGTGAGACCAGCGCGTCGGCCATCGACTCCACGATGGCTCGCTGTTCGTCGTCCAGTCCGTGGGCGTCGAGTTGCGACAGCGCGGTCTGGAGTTCTCGCTCTTTCATCCGCTCCGCGCCCTCATACATCGCGGCGATGACCTCGTCCGCGCGCTTTCGCTTGTACTGTTCGAGCAGGTTCTCGAACTCGCGGTCGACCATCGCCTCGACCGACTCGGCGGCGGCCCGTCTGCGCGCACGAGTTCTGTCCGTCACCGACTCCAGCGCCGCCATATCGTGGACGGTCACGCCGTCGAGCACGGCCACTGCGGGCGATACGTCCCGCGGCTGGGCGATGTCCACGACCAGCGTCTCACTACAGTCCGAGAGCGAGTCGGCGTCGAGGACGTACCCCTCGCTTCCCGTCGCGGTTATCACCACGTCCGCACGCGGGAGGCAGGTCGGGAGTGCGTCCAGTCCGACCGCACGGGCGTCAGCGATGTCGACCGACCCTGCGACCGTCTTCGCTCGCTCGACCGACCGGTTGGCGACGACGAGCGTCCCGACGCCCGCGTCGGCGAAGGCGTTGACCGCGATGGTACCCATCTCGCCCGCGCCGACGACGAGCGCCGTCGATCCGTCGAGATCGACCTGCTCGCCGGCAAGCGTCACCGCCGCGCTTCCGATGGAGACGACACCCTCGTTGATGGCCGTCTCCGTCCGAGCGCGTTCGCCGACGTGGAGCGCCTTCGTCAGCGCCGCTTCGAGCATCGGGCCGACGGCGTCGCGTTCCTGCGCCGATTTGTATGCGTCCCGCACCTGCCCGATTATCTGGTCCTCGCCGAGGACGATGGATTCCAGTCCCGCGGTGACCCGAAGGAGGTGGCGAAGGCTCTCCTCGTGAGCCATCTCGACGACGGAGTGGGTTTCGATGTCGGGCGCGAAGTCGGCGAGGACGGCCCGTCCAGTCGCGGGCGTGTCTGTGACGACGTACGCTTCGAAACGATTGCACGTTTGGAGCGCGAACGCCTCCGATACGCCGGGTTCCTCGGCGAGACGAGCGACGACTTCCTGCTCGTCGGCGTGGCAGGCCGCCGCCACGTCGTCGAGGCTCGCTCGGTCGTGAGAGACGCGCACGCCGGAGATGACGCCGGTGCTCGGCGTCACGCGTATCGCCTCCGGGGAAGAGAGAACATACGATTCATACGAAACACTTCGGACTTCGTATCAGGCCGTTAGAATGCCCTGCATGTAAAGCCTTCTAACCTATCCTTCGACGCTGGTTACTTCGAACCCGAGGTCGCTGATGTCGTCTTCGATTCCTCGCTGGTCGGCGCTCGCCTCGTAGTAGAACACGACGTCGAACGTTCCGTCCCGAAGCAACTGCTGGCACTCCCAGACGAACTCGTCGCCGTCCAGCGTCAGCCCTTGGTGTTGGTTCGAGGCGAACTCCGGGTCGTCGGTGCCAGAGTAGACGTAGGTGTCGCGCGGGTCGTAGCCCGCGTGTTCCGCGATGACGTCGCCAATATCCACCGACGCTTGGTGCATCTCGATGTCCTCGTCACTTCCGAGGTCGGTGCGAACGATAGCACCGTTGAGTTCGATATCGCCGGGTTCAAGGAGTCGCTTCGTCCGCCGGTAGAGGTCGTCGTCGATGACGCTGTCCATGTTCGAAGATACACACCGGTCGTTATACGACCTACGGTTGTAGCCGTCACTCAAAAATCGTTGTTTTCGCGCGGCAGCGTGAACTCCCGCGAGAATTAATCGCTGCCGATTCGTTTACAGGCGCTGGACGTTAGTCGCTCGGGGACCTTTGTCTGCCTGCTCGATGTCGAATTCGACTTCTTGGCCCTCTTCTAGGTCTGGGCCGCCGACGTCTTCCATGTGGAAGAATACGTCTTCGTCAGAGTCTTCGCTGTCGATGAATCCGTAACCGCCGGTCTCGTTGAAGAAGTCAACCGTACCTTTCGCCATTGCGTTCTACCTAAGTAATCCCATACTTAAAAAGGTATGCACCTGCCCCCGACGACCCGACACATTCGTTACCAGCTCGCACGAAATCTCGGAGGAGAAGGCTGATACCGGTCGGGTGAGAGTGGGCCAACAAGACGATGTTGACGCGGGTTCGGCGACAGTTGGAGACGGCCTACGAGCGACACCTGCGACGAACCATAACGGGTGCCCCGACCCACGTCGCGGTCATCCAGGACGGAAACCGGCGATACGCCACCAAGCAGGGCGAGGACGCACCAGACGGCCACCGCGCAGGCGCGAAGACGACCGAGCGCGTGCTCGACTGGTGTGACGACCTCGGGGTCGAAGAACTGACGCTGTACGCCTTCTCCACGGAGAACTTCGAACGTCCGGAGCACGAGCGCGAAGCGCTGTTCGACCTACTCGAGGACAAACTGTACGAGTTCGCCGACGCGGAGCGCGTCCACGACAGCGGCGTCTGCATCCGCGTCATCGGCGACGTGCCACAGCTCCCCTCGCGCGTTCGCGAAGCCATCGAGTACGCTGAGCGTCGAACTCACGACTACGAGGCGTTCGTCCTCAACATCGCGCTGGCGTACGGCGGTCGCAACGAACTCCTCGGCGCGGCCCGCGACGTGGCCCGCGCGGTCGAGTCTGGCGACCTGAACCCGACCGACATCTCCGTCGAAACCATCGAGGAGCGCCTCTACGGGCGCCCCCTCCGCGACGTGGATCTCATCATCCGCACCGGGGGCGACGAGCGCACCAGCAACTTCCTCCCGTGGCACGCCAACGGTAACGAGGCCGCCGTCTTCTTCTGTACCCCTTACTGGCCGGAGTTCTCGAAGATCGACTTCCTGCGCGCCGTGCGAACCTACGAGTCCCGCGAACAGTCGTTCCGACAGGCGAAGGTTCAGCGCGCGCTGGCACTCGTTCGGGCAGTGGGCGGCGTGGAGTTGGACGAAGCGCGGTCGGTGCTGCGGAAGTTCAAGGAGTACGTGCCGGACGGCGCGTCTGTGGACGAGTTGGAAGTCGACGGCGAGACAGTGGACTGAGATTCGAAGTTTTCACGGAGAGCGGTTTCTGACGACATGAAGGGGGAGTTTACGGTTGTTCACCGTCCGAACCGCCGCTGCCGACTCTTGTAATCGAATATCGCCCGCAGGTAGTCCCGCTGGCGGAAATCGCGCCAGTTCACGTCGGTGAAGTACAGTTCGGAGTAGACCGACTGCCAGATCATGAAATCGGAGAGTCGCTCCGCGCCGGTCTTGATGACGAGGTCGGGGTCGGTCGGAAACACGAGGTGGGATTCGATCTCCGTCTCGTCCACGTCGTCCGCCGAGACGCCGCCCGATTCTACGTCCTCCGCGACCGCCCGCACCGCCTCGGCGAACTCGCTCTTTCCGCCGAGTCCGATGCTCACCTGAATCGGGGCGTCGGCGGGCGTGAGGTCGTCGGGACCGCGAACGGCGATCTCTCGGGGCGTGCGCACGTTCTCCAACTCGCGCTGGAGGGTCGGCACCGCGCCGGAGTCCAGTACGCTCACGTAAACGGTGACGCGCTCCGCGCCGTAGTCGAACGCCCACTCGAAGAAGGATTCGAGCGTCTCGTACGCACCCTGTTCCAACAGGTCGCGCTCGGTGATGACCACGGCGATGTGGCTGGGCGAGTCGGCCCCGTGTCGGCGGACGCGCGCGGAGAGGTACCGGTCGTAGAGTCCCACAAACCCCGAGTTCCCACCATCGAATCTTAAACGTCACGCACTCCCGCCGAACTGAGACGGTGCGTTCTTTCCGCACGTCGCAACCGTCACGCCCCGCGCCGTTCGGGAAGATTAAGTGTTCGTCCCCGAAAATCCCCACCGTGACTACGAGCATTCGACGGGCGGCGGCGTTCGCAGGGGTGGGGACGCTCGCGCTCGCCGCGTCGGTGCTGGTAGCGGGCGTGGCCGCGCTGTTCGCGGCATTCGGTGCGCTCGCGCTCGTCGTAGATGACGGTTCGGTGTTCGAGCTCTTCGCGCGCCCGAGCGACCGCCGCGAAGGGCGACTCCGCGGTCTCGCCGCGTTCGCGTTCGCCATCGCCGGACTCGCCATGCTCGTTATGCTCGTCGGCCTTCCGACGCGCGTCTTCGCCGCCGCCGTCTGTCTGCTCGCCTACGGAAACCTCGTCGAACAGGCCGCCCGGACGCGAAGCGACGCGCCCATCACCGCGACGGCGGGATTCACGGTCGGCGGTTTCCTCGCGGCCATCGCCGCGCAGGCCATCGTCCTCCGCGTCGCGGGCGACCCCATCGAACCGGTCGTGCCCGAACTCGTCTTCCTCGCCGCCAGCGGCGCGTTGTTGGCCGGTTTACTCCGCTCCGTGCTCTTCGAGCGCGACGACCCGTTGGTGATGTTCTCGGTGGCGTTCCTCCTCTGGTTCTTCGCCGACCTCACGGTGACGGTGACGCCCGTGGAAGTTGCGATGGCCATCACCATCACCGCCGGATTCGGCTACCTCTCGTGGGCGCTCGACACCGCCTCCGTCACCGGGATGCTCACAGGCGTCCTGCTCGCGCTGCTCACCATCGTCCTCGGTGGCTACCCGTGGTTCGCCGTCCTCATCTCCTTTTTCGCGCTCGGCGCGCTCTCGACGAAGTTCCGGTACGAGGAAAAGCGGCAGAACGGCGTCGCGGAGGCGAACGAAGGTGCCCGGGGTGGCGGTAACGTCCTCGGCAACGCCGCCGTCGCGCTGGTCGCGGTGCTGGCGTTCGCCGCGAGCGACCGCCTCCCCGTCGACAGCGCCGTGTTTCTCTTCGCGTTCGCGGGCAGCATCGCCACCGCCATGAGCGACACCCTCTCCAGCGAAATCGGCGGCGTCTTCGACCGGCCGCGACTAATCACGACGCTCGAACGCGTCGAACCCGGAACGGACGGGGGCGTCACGTGGCAGGGTGAACTGGCCGGGGTGCTCGGCGCGAGCGTCGTCGCGCTCATCGCCGTCACGTTGTTCGGGTCGGTCGGCCTCCTCGGCGGGGTCGTCATCGCGCTGGCGGGCGTCGGCGGCATGACGGTCGACAGCGTCCTCGGCGCGACCGTGGAAGGCGAGCAAATCGGCAATCAGAGCGTCAACTTCCTCGCCACGCTTTCGGGGGCGCTGTTGGGTGCCGGACTCGCACTGCTGGTGGGGCTTTCGGCGTGATTCGCACCGCCACGCCCGACGATAGCTCTCGCCTCCGCGAGATCCGAATGTGGCTCGCCGAGCCAACGCCCGGACTGCTCGAAACCGCCCTCTCCGGGTCGGGTCTCGTCTTCGTCTCGACCGCCGAGGGACGACCGGTCGGCTACGTTCTCACGACGCTCGGGGACGACGCGTACGTCGCCGAACTCGCGGTGGAACCAGCGTATCGCCGCGAGGGACGGGGCACCAGATTGCTTCGGACGGCCGTTTCGGCGGCGTGCGAACGCGGCTGTTTCGGCGTGTCGCTCACCGTTCACGAGGAGAACGACGTGGCTCGGGCGCTGTACGACTCGCTCGGCTTCGAACTGTGGCGCGAGGAACCCGACTACTACGCCGACGGCGGAACCGCGCTCGTGCTCGGAAAAGAGTGTTAGATTCGCGGCGACCGCGCTCGGCGCTACAGGCGGTCTGCGGTCAGGATGCGAACCGTCGTCGGCTTCTTGACGAACTCGCCTTCGTCTCGGGCGACGATCTGTTCGACCCCGCGCTGGGCCGCAACGTCGAGGATTCGCTGGCTGAGCGTTCCGTCGAACACGACCGCGTGGGGAACCGCGTCCGCGCTTTCGATGGCGTCGAACGTCTCGTCGGCGGGCGATTCTGCGAGGACGCCGAACGCGTCGTCCAGCAGTCGCACGGTGTCGGATTTGCCGTCGATGACCTCCCGAGCGTGACCGCGGATCGTCTCCGGTTCTTGGGTCAGGGGTTCGCCGTCCGACTCGCCTTCCGCCGGTTCTTCGGCAGTCGATTCGTCATCGACCGAGTCGCCGCTTGCCGCATCGTCTTCTCCCGAAGCGCCATCCTCGAACCCGTTTTCCGACCGTTCGTCCGTAGATTCCACGGATTGGGTTCCGGCGTCGTCGGGCACCGATTCGTCCGCTTCGACGGACGGCTCGACCGGACGCTCGGCGTCCGTTTCGTCGCTCTCGGGCGCAGGGAGAGTGCTCCCGTCGGTCGCGGCGGCCACCACGGTTTCGTCGTTCCGAAATCGGTCGAAGGGGCGTTTATCGCGTAAGGCGGACATCACCTCGTCGCGCGAGAGGTCTTCGACCGACCTACCCGGCGGGGCGACGGCGACGTAGTCGATGTCGGCGACCTGTTCCAGTTCGCGGAGAATGAGGTCGCCGCCCCTATCACCGTCGAGGAACGCCGTAGTCGTGCGGTCTTGCGTGAGTTCGGCGACGGTGTCGGGAACGTTCGTCCCTTCCACCGCGATGGCGTTTTTCACGCCGTACCGGAGCAACGTCAGCACGTCGGCCCGGCCTTCGACGACGATGATGGCGTTGCTGTCGATGACGTTCGGTCCCGCCGGGAACCCCTCGTACTCCGTGATATCCTCGACGCGGATGCTCTGGCGAACCTCCTCTAGAATCTCTCGGCTGGTCATGACGCTCTCGTCGAACGACGACGAGAGCAGTTCCTTCGCGCGGTCGACGACCTCCCTGCGCTTCGCGGCCCGCACGTCTTCGATGTTGCCGACGCTGACGCTGGCGCGACACGGGCCGACGCGCTCGATGGTTTCGAGCGACGCCGCCAGAATGGCCGTCTCGACCTTGTCGAGGCTACTGGCGATGGTGATGGTGCCGAACGACTGCCCCTGTTCGCTATCGACGTAAACGTCGATGCGACCGACCTTCGAGGACTGCTGGAGATCTCTCAGGTCGAGGTCGTCCCCCAGGAGTCCTTCGGTCTGACCGAAGATAGCGCCGACGACGTCACTCCGTTCTACCACCCCGTCGGCGGTGATGTCTGCGTGAATGAGATATTTCGCTGTATCGTCCATGAGTGGTGAACTGCCCCTGTGCAGGGCTCGATTGTGATGTGTCCATGAACGTAGTCATGGATACGTCTATTCTTGGCGCTCGAATACCCAAATAGCTGTCGTCACCCACGTTCTGCCGCCAAATTCTGCCGGGAAACGGTCGGTGAAATGAGGGGTGATACGACGCCGACCGACGACGGCTATCGTCGTTCGACGAGTTCCGCGAGTCGGTTCGCGCCGTGTCGAAGCGACGCCCGCGGGTCGTCCGGGTCGTCGTGTTCGTACACCAGCCACTCCGCCCCGGCATCGCGGGCCGCGTTCGCGCACGCTTCCACGTCCACGTCGCCCTTGTCGAGTTCGACCGACTTTCCGGCGGCGGTGTCTTTCAGGTGCACCAACGGGACCCGTCCTTCGAGGCAGTCGAGCAGCGAAAGCGGGTCGCGTCCCGCGGCGACGACCCACCCCACGTCGAGTTCGATTCCCACCACCGACTCCGCAACGAAGGCGTCGAAACCCGCCCGGTCGCCCGCGTCGACGAACTCGTGGTCGTGGTTGTGATAGCAGAGCGTCGCCCCGTGACGCTCGACCCGCGCGGAGAGTTCGTTCAGTCGGCGGGCGGTCTCGCGGGCCGACGCTTCGCTGTCGAAGTGCGACTCGTCGAGATAGGGGACGACCAGCGTGTCACAGCCGAGCGTTCGGTACGTCTCGACCATGCCCACCGGGTCGGCTTCGAGTTCGTCGAACGAGACGTGCGCCGCAGCGGCGGCGAGTCCCGCGGCGTCGAGCGCGTCCGCCACGTCTGCATGGTCTGTGTCTCCCAATCCCGCAAACTCCACGCCGTCGAACGCCGTCTCGCCGACGCGCGCGAGAAGGTCGGGGAGCGAGTCGTCCAGTTCGCGGAGCGTGTAGAGTTGGATTGCGGTGCGCATGGATGCGTCTGAGACCACCACGGGTAAAGCGGTTTTCGCCGACCAGAACTAAGGTCTCCGTCGAACAATCGTCGGTAATGCGCGTCCTCATCGTCCCCGAACTGTATCGCCCGGACGAACTGACGGCGAACGGTACGGTAAACGACGCCGTCGTCTGGGTCGAGCAGTGGCTCGACATCGACCCGCGCTTGCACGTCTACTGGCTGCTCCCGTCGCCAAGGGACGCGAACTACGACCCCGGGTACGTGCTCGCCGACCGCGAACGGGTGACGCTCGTGGAAGCCGAGCCGTTCATGCACGGGGCGGAGCACGAAGGTATCTTCACGGAGAGCGGATACAGCAAGGAGCAACTGTACGCGTTGAAGGAAGCCATCTACGACCGGTTCGGCTACGTGGATATCGTCGTCGACCAGCTGCGCCGGGGGAGGGCCGACCTCACCAAGTGGCTCCTCGCGCTCGACGGGCATCCGGCGGACGCGGTCGAACCGTTCTCGGTCATCACGAACGTCCACGACCTGCAACTTCCGTTCAAGTACGCCAGCACCGGGTGGCGCAATCGCGTTCAGCGTCAGACCGAGATCGCGGAAGCGGTGCTCGGCGACGGGATGTGGTTCAAAGCGAGCGTGGACGCCGACGGCATGCGCGAATACGGTCGGGAGTTCCTGGACGAAGGCGTCCTGGACGCCGCGCTGGACGACGCGGTACAGACTTGGAGTCCCATCGATTTCGACCACTTCGAGGAATCGTACAGCGAGCGCCCCGAATGGTTCCACGTCGCCGGGTCAGTGTGGGAGAAAAAGCAGACGGGACTCATTATGGACATCGCCGAACGCCTCCACGAGGAGTTCGGCATCAGAACGCTGATGACGAGCATGGGTCACATCCCCGACGAGTACGCCGAACTGCCGTGGGTGGAAGCGCACTCCGAAGCGTCCCGCCAGACGTTCGAGGACGCGCTTCGTCGGGGCGACCTGACGGTTTCGGCGACCGAGTACGAGACGCTGGCCCGGACGTGGTTCGAGCAGGCCGCGTCCGGACAGGTGCTCGTCGTCCGGGCCGAACCGTGGGTGTTCGACTGCATCCCCGGCGACTACCGACTCGCGGGGGGTATCGGCGAACTTGCCGACCTCGCAGTGTGGGCGGTCGAACACTGGGACGAAGCGGTCGAAGAGAACCGCCGGATGCTCGCGTACGTCCGAACCGTCCGCGACCCCGAGCAGTCCGGGAAGAAGACGTACGACGACATGGCTCGCCGGGTCGAGGGGAGACTCGACGACCGCTGGCCGAGCGACCACGACGCCGCGGTCGAAGACGCGCTGACCGAGTTCGAGGGGGAGGTCTCGCTCTCCGAACTCGCGGTACGCGCCGGCGGCGACGTCCCTATCACCGACCGCGAATCGTACTCGATCGGACAACTGGTGTCCCTGCTCCGGACGCTGGGCTACGAGGATGCGGGGAACTCGGGAACGCCCGTATTTCGGGAGAAGAGGCACGATACGTGACGATAGACGAGCAGATCGAGATTTTGAAGACGAATTTTCTTCGAATATCGAATTTGGATACGATTGGCAACTCTTATCACGTCGTGAAGATGACGTGGAAACGATGATGGACGACTTCGCACGAATCGGCTGGACGGTCGTGTTCGCGGCGCTCATCGCGCTCACGATACCGTGGTTCCTCTGGGGTGACGGGCAGGTCGCATACGGACTGCCGGTGTGGCTCTGGTGGCACGTTGGCTGGATGGCGCTCGTGGCGCTCGTCTTCAGCGTATTTGCGAATCGAGCGTGGGGGCTCGGCATCGAGGAGGGAGCATGAACGAGACGACGCTGCAGATGGGCATCGTCGGAGGCTACCTCCTGCTGTCGTTGCTCGTCGGCCTGCTGGCGTACCGACTGACAGACCGAAGCGCGGAGGATTATTACCTCGCCAGTCGGACGCTCGGTACCGTTGTCCTGCTGTTCACGACGTTTGCGACCCTGCTGTCGGCGTTCACGTTCTTCGGCGGGCCGAACCTCGCCTACGGTTCCGGCCCGGAGTGGATTCTGGTCATGGGGCTGATGGACGGCGTCCTCTTCGCCGTGCTGTGGTACGTCGTCGGTTACAAACAGTGGCTCCTCGGCCGGGAGCACGGCTACGTCACCCTCGGCGAAATGCTCGGCGACCGTTTCGGTTCGCCCGTGCTCCGCGGACTCGTCGCCGGAATCAGCCTCTTCTGGCTGTTCCCCTACGTGATGCTCCAACAAGTCGGGGCCGGAACCGCGCTGGAAGCCTTGACCGGGGGCGAACTCTCATACGCCGCAGGTGCAGGCCTCATCACGGTGTTCATGATCGCCTACGTCGTCCTCGCCGGAATGCGCGGCATCGCATGGACGGACACCTTGCAGGGCGCGTTCATGCTGGTCATGGTCTGGGCGGCCGTGCTCTGGGTGCTGGCCGAGTTGGGCGGGATGGGTGCGGCGACGGCGAAACTCGCCGAATCGAACCCCGAATTCCTCTCGCTCGGCGGGGGCCTCTACTCCCCGCAATGGATGCTCTCGCAGGCCATCGGCATCGCCTTCGGCGTGGCGATGTTTCCCCAAGTGAACCAGCGGTTTTTCGTCGCGGGGTCGAAGAAGGTGCTAAAGCGCACCTTTTCGCTGTGGCCCGTCCTCGTCGTCCTGCTGTTCGTCCCGGCGTTCATGCTCGGCGCGTGGGCGCGCGGCCTCCCAATCGACGTGCCGGAGAACGGCAACGTCCTCTCCATCCTCCTCGCGGAGTACGCCCCGGCGTGGTTCGCCGCGCTGGTCGTCGCGGGGGCGATGGCCGCGATGATGTCCTCCAGCGATTCGATGCTCCTGTCAGGGTCGTCCTACTTCACCCGCGACCTCTACCGCCCCTTCCGCAACCCCGACGCGAGCGACCGCCGGGAGGACGTGCTCGGGCGAATCGGCGTCGCGGTCTTCGCCGTCGCCGCGTTCGTCGCCAGCCTCTACTCGCCCCGCACGCTCGTCGATATCGGTTCGACCGCGTTCAGCGGATTCGCCCAACTCGCGCTCCCCGTCATCGTCGCGCTCTACTGGTCGCGCGTGACGCGGGCCGGGATGTTCGCCGGAATCGTCGGCAGTCAGGTGTTCTACCTCTCGAGCGTCTTCCTGACGTCCGTGCCGGACACCTACGCCGGGTGGACGGCCGCTATCGTCGGGATGCTTCTCGGACTGGTGCTGACGGTGTCGGTTTCGGCCGTGACCTCGCCCGCGCCAGCCGAGGAGACGAACCTGTACTTCGACCTCCAAGCCGACTAGCGTGGGACGTGTTATTTTTGGTGGTTTCCGAGACGAACGAGCAGTCTCAGTTAAGCTGTCCTCGAAAGCCCTCGGCGCGTGCGCCGGCAGGCCCGAGGACTTCACGTCCAGGAGTCTGGCTGGCAGTCACGCGAGGGATGACTGAACGAACGTAGTGAGTGAGGGAATCGGCTGGGGAGGCCTGTGGCTGTGGCGGCACTCGCGGTTTAGATGGACTGAAAGGGGCCGGTCGGTCGCTCCTGCCCGGACGACGTAAGCACTGGAAGGAACGAAGCGACTGAAGCGCGTAACGAGATCGCCGTGAACGGAGTGAGTGACGACCGACGAGCATAGCGAGTCCGGCCCGGCGGGGCGAGCGTCCGGGGCTTTCTGGGATAACACTTCCAACTCTTCTATCCTGTCCGAGTGGCCAATTCCATCTAAAAAAGCACCTCCTCGATCTCGCTAAACCCGTTGACGACGACTTTAAAACCGTTTCGCGAGAAACCACGTCCATGCAGACGCACATCGTCCCGGTCGGCTTCGACTACGACCGGCTCATCGCGCCCCTCGTGCGCGACCAACTCGACGTCGACCGCGTCATCCTGTTGGAGGGGGCGGTCGGCAGCGAGGCGAACGTCGAGTACTCCCGCAATCTCTCCCGCAAACTCGGCAAGGATTTCGAAAATCTGTTGGGTGCGGAGACGGAGCGCGTCGTCATCGAGGACGTGTACGACTACGACGTCGCGTTCGAGCAAGCCTACGACCGGATCAACGCCGAACTCGACGCCGGCGGCGAGGTCTGGGTGAACGTCAGCGCGATGCCCCGGACGGTGAGTTTCGCTTTCGCCACCGCGGCCCACTCCATCATGGTCGAGCGACAGGCCGACCGCGAGAAGATACACACCTACTACACCGCCCCGGAGAAGTATCTCGAAACCGAACTCGCCGAGGAACTGCGAGAGCAGATGAACCTGCTCGCGTCCGTGCTCGACGGCGACGTGGACGAGGAGCGAATCGAAGCCCGCCTCGAAAGCGCCCGCGACCTGCTCTCGGAGTTCGACGAACGCGGGACGACCATCGGTGCGAAGCGGATCGGTAGCGGTCACATCGTGGAACTCCCCGTCGCCTCCTTCTCGAACGTCAAACCGTTCGAGGAACTTATCCTCTTCACCCTGGGCGAGCACGGCGAGTTCGAGAGCGTGAGCGAACTCGCGCAGGCGCTGGCCCGCGACCTGAATGAAGAGTACACCGACAGCTTCCGGTCGAAGGTCATCTACAACGTCGATAGGTTGGGACCGGGCGGGAAGGGGTACATCGAACAGGAAGAGCACGGCAAATCCTACCGGACGCGGCTCTCCCGCATCGGGGAGCTGTGGGTTCGGTCGCACACGAACGGGGAGTGATCAGCGACCGGTTCCGAGTTCCAGCTTCTTCACCCGCGTCGAGAGCGCCAGAAACGTCGCCAGTAGGGTGAGCGTTACCGCGCCCGCCGCCGCGATTTCGTGGACTGGCGAGGGGTGGCTGAACCCCATCGCCAGCCCCTCTTGCGCGGGAAGCGCAGTATGGTGAGGCGTGCCGACGAGAGGGACGAAGTAGTCCACGAGGTCGTTCAGGCCGTACCAGAGGACGGCGACGAACACCGCCCCGACCGGGAACTCGCTGTAGCGGTGGACGAGAAACGCCTCCGCGACCATGGCGAGGTGACTGCCGAACAGGAAGGCGTACATCGGCCAGCCGACGCCGATGAATCCCGAGAAGAAGGCGGCCAGCACGTAGGGCGTCCACGCGCCGAGTTTGATGCAGCCGAAGAAGGCGAGAGCGTTCACCCACTCGGCGTTCCGACCGAGTTTCCACAGCCCGAGCGAGAGCGCGATGAACAGCGTCGCAACCGGACTGTCGGGTACGAACGCCCACATCGCGGGTGGTTCGACCGCGAACTGCCACGTTATCAGCGGATCGGAGAACGGGAAGGGGTGGAAGCCGTAGTACCAGAAGCCGAACGCGGTGCCGATGAGGTTGATGGTGACTATGGCCCACGCCATCCGCAAGCCGAAATCCTCCAGCCACCGCGGAAGCGGCGCGACGTACCACGGCAAGTCCTCGCGGGGCGGGAGGTCGGTCATGTTCACGGCGAAGAACGGTCGGAGCAAAGAGGCTTCGATTGGTCACGTCGGACCACAATCGGTACGCCTTAAGTCTCGGCTTTGGAAAGAACACCCATGGCCGAAGCGACAGACATCGAGGAACTGAAGCGCGGAACGGAACTGGTCAAGCGCGGCTTCGCACGCATGCAGAAAGGCGGCGTCATCATGGACGTGGTGAACCCCGAGCAGGCCCGGATCGCGGAGGACGCGGGCGCGGTGGCCGTCATGGCGCTCGAAGCCGTCCCGGCAGACATCCGAAAGCGCGGCGGCGTGGCGCGAATGGCCGACCCCGCCGACGTGGAGGAGATAATCGACGAGGTGTCCATTCCGGTGATGGGCAAGGCGCGGATCGGGCACACGACGGAGGCCCAGATCCTCGAATCCATCGGCGTGGACATGATCGACGAGTCGGAAGTGCTCACCCCGGCGGACGACAAGTACCACATCGACAAGCGCGAGTTCACCGCTCCGTTCGTCTGCGGCGCGCGCAACCTCGGCGAAGCCCTCCGCCGAATCAACGAGGGCGCGGCGATGATCCGAACGAAGGGCGAGGCCGGCACGGGCGACGTGAATCAGGCCGTCCACCACCAGCGCACCATCAAGGGCGCGATTCGAGAGCTCGCGGGCAAGACCCACGAGGAGCGTGAGCTGCTCGCCCGCGAACTCGAAGCTCCCGCCGACCTCGTCCACGAGACCGCCGAGGCGGGTCGCCTCCCGGTCGTGAACTTCGCGGCGGGCGGCATCGCCACGCCAGCCGACGCGGCGCTGATGATGCACCACGGCTGTGACGGCATCTTCGTCGGCTCCGGCATCTTCGGCGCGGAGAGCCCAAAAGTGATGGCGAACGCCATCGTCGAGGCGACGAACAACTGGGACGACCCCGAGCGACTCGCCGACATCAGCAAGGACATCGGCGCGGGCATGAAGGGCGAGGCCAACGTCGACCTACCAGACGACGAGAAGATGCAAGGCCGCGGGAACTAGGACGACGACCCCGTTTAATATCCTACTAAACGCCGTAAGTGATGACTTGACGCGCCGCCACCGCCGACTCAGACCGCTCCGCCGGTTCCGAACTCCGGCTGGTCACGCTGAAACCCCATGAGTTGTTCGGCGCGGTCGGCTTTCGCCAGCAGCACCTCCTTTAACTCCGGCGGGTTCTCGATGCGGGTGTTTTCGAGCAAGGAGTCGGGAACCGCGAGCGTGCGGTCGGGAACTCGCTCGTCCCCGTGAACCGAGAAGTGCTGCTGCTCTATCTTCATCACGAGCGGCCAGTCGAGCCGCTCTACCCCTTCCCCGGTGGCGTACAGTGCTTGATTCACGCGCTCGTGGTCGTCCTGAGACATGACGGCGTGGTCGCCTTCGTGCGGTTCGACGAACAGCCGTCCGAGATAGTAGCCGCTGGAAAACGTCTCGAACATGAGTGTCAATACCACCCACAGAGTAATAAATATATAGCTATTACGCAAAACACTTATATCGAAGTTCAAAGTCACACATAAACCGTTCCATCCGTTGCAAGGATGGGTGGGCGACAGCAGTCCTTTTAATCGTTCCCTACGCGGAGATGACATGGAAATACCGGAGCAGTACGCGCGCTACTATCTCGAAAACGCCCCGAGTCTAGTCTGGTTGCTCGTCGTCAACAGCGCCGCCATCCTCGTCGGTATCCGGTTCTATGTCGAGTCGATGCCCGAGGTGCCGACGTTCCTCTGGCCGCTGTACGCCGATTCGCCGACCGCGCTCGCGCTCGTAGCCGCCTCGCTCGTGACGCTTCTCCCCAATCTCGGTAACCGACTCTCCGAGGCACCGCAGAACCTTCCGCTCGCCTACCTCCACACGTTCGCGTTCGTCTGGCTGGTGAAGTTCGGAATCTGGACGTTCGTCGCGCTCAATCTCGGTTTTTCGGCGTATTTCGGCCCGCCGTGGGAGCCAACCGCCGTCTGGGACTACTGGGGAATCATTGTCACGCACATCGCGTTCGTAGCCGAAGCGTACCTCATCCCAAACTACGGGCGAACAACCAGAGGGGCACTGGTCGCGGCGCTCGCGGTGGCGCTGGCGAGCGACGTTCTCGATTACGGATTCGGATTCCATCCCCCGCTTCGCTACGAACCCGGCCTCCTCCTCCCCCTCGCAACAGTTGCACTTTCGTTCATGTCGGTTTTCGCAGCTTCCCGCACGTTCGAGCGATTAGAACGTGCCTGACGGGCTTTTAAACACTCTCTTCGTCTCTCGTTCACTCGTTTCGATTCGTGAACAGAACGAACGAATTGTCGTCTTTTTAAGGAAGGGGTCGGTACTTAGAACCGATGCATTCCCTTCGAGCCGTCCTGTTGGCGATACTCACTCTCTGTGGGTTCGCCGTCTCGGTGCCGACCGCCGCCGCACCGACACCGACCACCCCGGCGGACGTATCCTCTAGCGTCTTCCAGAACGAGGAAAACGTCTCTACCTCCAACGTGTCGCTCGGTGCCGAGATTTCGTCGTTCATGCAGGTCAGCACGTCACAGACCAAAGGAACGATCGACACCGGCCTGTGGACTGCCCGATTTAACAGCACGGAAAACGAGTCCGCTAAAAAGGAACTCGTTAGACACCAAGTCGACGATATACGGACTCGACTCAACTCGCTCCACCAGCGCAAGCAGACCCTCGTCGAAAAACGAAAGAGCGGCGAAATCAGCCAGCTCCAGTATCAGGCCAAGATGAGCGAGGTCATCGGCCAGATTCGCTCGCTCGAACACTCCATCAACACAACGAAGTCTCGCGCCAGGACGGTCGAAACGGGCGTCGAAGACCTCCAACAGCTCGACAAGCAGGCGGACACTGTCGGTGGGCCCGAGGTCGCGGAGGTCGCTCGCTCGCTCAACAGCGTCTCCACATCCGGCGAGAACAACTCGACGCAGAGGCCGGGCGTCGGTAACGGGAGTGGAAACGGTACTGTCCCCGGCATCGGAAACGGCAACAACTCTACCATCGGTATCGGAAATGGAAACAACTCCACCATCGGGAACGGTAGCGGCAACAACTCCACTATCGGCATCGGCGACGAAAACAACTCGACCGTCGGAAACGGCGACGAAAACAACTCGACCGTCGGAAACGGCGACGAAAACAACTCGACCGTCGGAAACGGCGACGAAAACAACTCGACCGTCGGAAACGGCGACGGAAACGGCAGCAGACTGCTCGGCGACGACCTGGCGATAATCCACTAACTCGAATCGGGAGTAGCGTCTCGCACCGAGAGACACCCTTTTCCGTTCGCGTTACCAAGTCACTGACGTGAATGGACTCCGCTGCGCTGCTCGATATCCTCGGGAATGAAAATCGCAGACGAATTCTGCGACTCCTCTCGCACAAACCCTGCTACGTCACGGAGATAAGCGAGTATCTTGGTGTCAGTCCGAAGGCGGTCATCGACCACCTCCGGAAGTTGGAAGAAGCGGGGTTAGTCGAGAGTCGGACTGACGACCAGCGCCGCAAGTATTTCCATATCTCGCGGAACCTCCGACTGGAAGTCGACGTTTCTCCCTACGAGTTCGGCATGAAAAGCGCCTACCCGGCAAGCGCCAATCTCGACGTGAGCACGTGCCAATACCTCTCGCTCGACATGCAGTACAGCCGCGACAGCGGTGAGCGGGACACGGGTGACGAGCAGGTGAGCGACGTGAAAGCGGGACAGATCGCCGACCTCGCGGAAGAACTCAACTGCTTGGAGGAGCTGAAAAGCGAACTCTCGCTCGCACAGCGATGGGTTCACGGGCAGATAACCTCCGTCCTCGATACGATGAGCGAGGCGGTGGACGGAACTGGCGAAAACCGCATCCGCGCCGAAATCTTGGCCGCACTCGCGGCGGGCGCGGAGACGGTTTCGGAAGTGAGTCAGAAAGCCGACGCCCCCGGACACGTTGTCGAGGCACATCTCATGAGCATGGCCGAACGGGGCATCGTCGAACGAGAGGACGACCGCTGGACGCTATCCGGTTAGCGGTGTCGGTACAACGGTCGCAAAGTAGCGGTCGCGGGTTAGAGGTCGCGGGTCAGGCCGTCGCGCAGGTCGCCGCCGAAGTACGCGCTGAGACCGGCCACCAGAAAACCCGCGCCGAGGCCGACCGCCGCGAAGAGGGTCCCGTCGACTGCCAGCAGCGCGAGGTTCCCCAGGAGGAAGGCTAATCCGGCCGCGACCGCCCCCCCAGTCGCGGTTTCGAGGATGCGCGAATCTCCCGTCACCACGCCGAGGACGAACGACGCGGCGAACAGCGCGACGAGTCCGCCGAATTTGTCCACGAAGGGCACCGTCCCGCCGACGAACATTGCTATCGTCAGCACCACCGTGGCCAGCAGGAAGTAGCGCGGGGAGAAGAACTCGACCGCTCGTTTCTTTGCGCGACTCCGGTAGCTCTCGCCCCCGCCCGCCTGCTGCACCTTCTCGGAGTCGCCGAGCACGTCCGAAAGGTCGTCGCTCGTCTCGCGCGTCCGGGTGCGCTGGGTCATGACTCGGAGTTGACGCCCTGCGATAATGTGCCTTTCCCCGAAACGAGTGGATTCAAGTCGAACGCTGCGTAACCTCGAAGCATGAATTCCGGAGACCGCGTCCGCGTCGAGCGGGCCGACCAGACGTACGAGGGAGTACTGTTGCCCTCCACGACGGCGGACAACCTCGTCGTCAAACTCGACGGCGGATACAACGTCGGTATCGACCGCGACGCCGCCGACGTGGACGTGCTCGAATCGTCGGTCTACGACATCGAAGACGGGGAGACGGGCGACTCGTCCGTCGTCGAGTTCGACCCGAATCTTCCGACCGTCTCGCTCATTAGCACGGGGGGAACCATCGCTTCGACCGTTGACTACCGAACCGGCGCGGTGACCGCGCAGTTCGACACCGAAGACGTGCTCCGTGCGGTGCCGGATCTCGCAGGCCAGGCGAACTATCGCGGCCGAGTCGTCGCCAACATCCTCTCGGAGAACATGACGCCGGACGTGTGGCGGGAGTTGGCCCGCGCCGTCCACAACGAGATCGAGAACGGCGCGGACGGCGTCGTCGTCATGCACGGCACCGACACGATGCAGTTCACCGCCGCCGCGCTCTCGTTCATGCTCGACACGCCGGTTCCCGTCGTCTTCACGGGCAGCCAGCGATCCGCCGACCGCCCGTCATCGGACAACGTGATGAACGCGGTCTGCGCCGTGGAAGCCGCGAAATCCGACTGTTCCGAGGTGCTGGTCTGTATGCACGCCTCCGAGAGCGACGACGTTTGCGCGCTCCACCGCGGCACGCGCGTCCGCAAGAATCACACGTCGCGCCGGAACGCCTTCGAGACCGTCGGCGCGAAACCGCTCGGCGAGGTGGACTACGACACCGGAGACGTAACGTTTCGACGCGAGCACGCCGAACGCGGCGTACGAGAACTCGCGCTCGCGGACGACCTCGAAAGCGAGGTCGAACTGCTGAAGTTCACGCCCGGCATGGGCGTCAAGGCGCTCGACCTCGCCGACGGGAAGGCCGGTCTCGTTCTCGAAGGAACAGGGCTAGGCCACGTCCACTCGGACTGGGTCGACCGCATCGCGGAACTGATCGACGCCGGAACCACCGTCGTCATGACCAGCCAGTGCATCGAGGGGCGCGTCTGCGACCGCGTCTACGACACCGGACGCGACCTGCTCGACGCGGGCGTCGTGGAGGGCGAGGACACGCTCCCCGGCACCGCCAAAGTGAAACTGATGTGGGCGCTGGCGAACAGCGCCGACCCCGCGACGACGATGCGAGAACCCCTCGCGGGCGAGATCTCCGAACGGTCGGTGCCATGGGAGTAACCGAAATCGAACTTCGGGAAGCCACCCACGACGATTACGAGGCCGTCGCCGCGTTCACCGAGAACACGTGGCCCGACCGCGACGGCGGCGACTACATCCCGTACGTCTACCACGACTGGATAGAGGGCGACGGAAATCGGACCGTGGTCGCCGCCGCGGGCGACGATATCGCCGGAATCGTGCAGGCGGTCATGCTCTCCGAGTGGGAGGCGTGGGGCCAGGGGATGCGCGTCAATCCCGACTTTCGCGGGCGCGGCGTCGCCACCGACATGACCCACGACCTGTTCGACTGGGCGCGCGGGCAGGGAGCGACCGTCTTCCGTAACATGGTGTTCTCGTGGAACGTTGCCGGACTCGGCCAGTCGCGGGCAGTCGGCTACGACCCCACCACCGAGTTCCGGTGGGCGCACCCCGACCCTGACCCCGACGCTACCCCCGCGATGGCGGTGACCGCCGACGCGGACGCCGCGTGGCGCTACTGGAGCGGAAGCGACGCCCGTGCCCATCTCCGCGGCCTCGCGCTCGACGTCGCGGAGTCGTGGGCGCTCTCCGAACTCACCCGCGACGACCTCCACCGCACCGCCGCGGACGGCGACCTGTTCGTCGTGCAGGGCGGCGGAACGCGCGGGTTCTCCTTCGCGCTCCGCGAGTACGAACGCGAGAACGAGGACAGCGAGAAACGGACGTGGGTCGAGTACGGCGTCGGCGCGTGGGCGGACGCCGACGCTGCACGGTCGCTGTTTGCCGCCATCGCCCGCGACGCCGGGAGACGTGGTGCCGACCGAACGCGCGTCCTGATTCCCGAGACGCCCCGGTGCGTCAGCGACGCGGCCTACTGCCGCGTCCCGGTCGCGGACGAACCCGATTTCGTGCTCGGAGCCGACCTCACCGCGGCGGACTGACGTCAGTCGTCGGAGTGTCTTTTCTTCGGTTGGGTGACATTCCAATCGCCCGTCGCGTTCTCGCTCCAATCGAACTCGTCGATATTCGCGCCCCGCTGGAGGATGAACGGACCGGCGGCGAGCGTGTTGAGCGTCACCGCCACTGCTCGGATAACGTACGCGGTGAGGATGATGTACGGTGCGAGCGCGATAGTGTAAGAAACGCTGACGAACAGCAACAGCGGCGAGATACCGAACACCGACGTCGCCGGGAAAATACTCGTATCCAGCGCCAGCAGGACGTATGAGGAGAAGACGATAGTCGGTAACGAGACGTACAGCAGGCGACTGGAGAGGCGCGCGAGTTCGCGCTTGTAGTACAGCGACTTGAAGTATTCGCGGCCGGTGGCGAAGAACTTCAGCGTGTCGATGAGATCATTTATCGCCTCTCGCTCGTCGTCGGCGAGACTGTGTTCGTACTTGCGCTTGAACCGTCGCGCGGCGTTAAGTTGGCGCGAGTAGTCGTAGTTCAGTCCGGCGAGCAACACCCTGAACGTGCCGAACTCGGCGTTCGACAGCGTCTCCCCGGCGCACTCGGCGTCGGCGGTCACTCGGTCGGAGAACGTCTCCGCCTCCTCGCGGAACTCGTCGTCGTCGCTCTTGGAGGCGATGTTGGCCAGCGCCGTCGTCTGTCGATCGATGACTTGGAGAATGACCCGCAGGAACTCCGCGGGACGGGCGGGGCTGACGTTCGATTCGAGGAACTCCTCGATGCGGCCGCGGTACTGTATCGAGGCGTCGATGCGCTCGCGCTGGTTCTGGATGTCGGTTATCTCTTGGGAGAAGACGATGGAGTTGATGGAGACGACGATGGAGACGAGCAGGATGATACCGCTCAACAGCGTGTTGAACATCGACTGCACCGTGTTCGTCTCCGACAGCAGTCTGTGCATATCCACCGGTCGAACCACCGACAGCAGTAACAGGGCGGCGAGTACGCCGGTCAACAGGAGCACGGAGACCGAGACGCGCGTGCCACGAAGGAGAAACCACTGGCTCAGCCGCTCGTGGATCGACAGTCGTTCGTCAGCCTCACCTCCTGGAAGGAACTCGTCGAACGATCGCTCGTCGGGCGTCACAGTTTTCATCCGAAACTAAGTTCGAATCGGCGAGGTCATTCTGTTTGAAAAGGAAAGCAAACGACTCGGCTACGCGAACTCGTCGGCGACGGTAGTCAGGAAGTCTCGCTGGCGCGTCTCGTGCCCGATACCGAGCGCCGATACGCTGATTTCGCCGTCGGCGAGCGCTCGGCGGTCGGTTCCAACTGGGTCGTCCAACTCTTCGGGACGATTCCGTTTGAGCGGGTCGTAGAACCGGTCTATCAGTTCGAGTCCGTCGTCACTCTCCTCGATTCGAACGTCGAAGTCGCGTACCGGGCGCGTTACTCGAATCGGCGGCGTCTCCTCGACCGTCGGAGCGTTGACGTTCAGGAACGTACCGGAGCCGAGAGCGTCGGCGTGCGCGACGAGATGGCGCGTGACTCGCGCCGCTTGCTCGAAATCCTCTCGCTCGAACGCCCGTAAGCCGCCGACGGCGGGGTCGTACGCGGAAACCGCTATACCGGGTACGTCGAGGAAGACGGCCTCCTTCGCGGCGCCGACGGTTCCTGAGCGGTCGAGTTTGTGCGCCCCGAAATTCGGCCCGGCGTTGCACCCCGCGACGACCACGTCCGGGTTCGCTTCGAGCGCGCGGAGTCCGACTGCGACGCAGTCGCAGGGCGTTCCATGGACGACGAGTCCGCGGTCGTGGTCGTCCACCTCGACGTTGTGCGAGTTCGTGCGTCCGACGCCGCTCTGGTCGTCGGCGGGAGCGACGACCGTCACGTCGGCGATGGTCGAGAGTTCGTCGTAGAGCGCGTCGATGCCGGGTTCGTCCGTGCCATCGTCGTTCGTCAGGAGGACGCGCACGGCTCAGCCTCCACTCACGGGCGGGAAGAGCGCGAGTTCGTCGCCCGATTCCAGCTTCGTCTCCAGCCCGTTTTCGGTGAAGACGTTTGTCCCGCTTCGGAGGACGTTGATGTGGTCGCGGAGGTGGCCATCCTCGTCGAGCACGCGATCTTCGAGTTCCGGACGCGGTTCGAGGAGCGCGTCCAAGGCGTCGCCCACGGTGTCGCCCGGTTCGGCGTCCACGGACACCGTCTTGTTCCCGGCGAGTTCGGCGAGATCCGCGAAGAGTTTCCACTGCATAGTTGCCGTGACGGGTGGGTGCGGGAAGTGGCTTTCTCTCTCGGAGGGTGGCGTTCGGTACCGCCTTCGCTATTGAGCGGACGAACCGCACGACGAACGTCAGCATCGGGGCGACCATCGCCCGATTTTGGTTTCGGTATCCTACTTAAATGCTCGTGCGGGTTCGCCCGCTCGGTCGTCCGCCGCCCGTTCGATTCGTCGGAGGAGACTCGGCCGGGCGACGACGTAGAGGGTGTCGCTTTCCGCGAACTTTCGCGAACGAAGGGGAAGCGGTTCCACGGGGCCGGACTCGGGGCGAACCGCGACCACGGTCGCGTCGAGACTGCCGACGGGAACCCCGACGAGATCGCTTCCCGGTGCGACCGTCACCACGCCCATGGTCTCGTCGGCGGCCCGCAACCGGGTGGCGAACTCGCGCTCCGGTCGGTCTCGCGTCGGGAGCGTCACCAGCCGATACCGCTCCGTCGCGTCGAGTTTCTCCGCTTCGGTCGCGTCCACCGCCACCGTCACCACGTCTTCCGTGACGCCTCGGAGTTCGCCGGTCGTGACGCGCTCGGCACCGTCTTCGTCTCGTCGCCAAACGGCGACCGCATCGCCGACGCCCGCGCTGAACGCCGGATCAGCTCGAAGCACGACCGCGACCGTTCCCGGCGCGAGCATCGGTCCGAGACCGGCGACGCGACTCCCGAGTGCGAGATACTCGATGGTTCCGTCGGCGGCGAGGTCGATGTCCACGTAGCCGACGCCGTGGTCGTCCCTGAGTCGGGCGACGAGACGCTCCTTGAGTTCGGCGACGGTCAGCCCCCGCGGGAACAGGAACGTCGAACCGGCCAGTTCGTCCTTCGTCTCCGAGGAGACGGCGTCGTGTCCGTCGATGTCATGGATGGTCTCCGGAAGCGTGATCGCGACGACGCGCCCCACCGCACCCACGATTCGGCTCACGTCGTCGTCGAGCTTCGTCACCCCCGAAAGCGCCGCCACGTTGGTCGTCAATCGATCGCCGATTCGTGCGCCGACGATGGCGGTGAGTCCCGCGAGGACGAACGAGACCACGGTTTCCGCCGCGTTCGACAGCGTCAGCACTTCTTCATTTCCGGGGGGGAGGTACAGTTGGAGCGTCTTCCATGTGCCGGTCGCTATGCCGACCGCACCGACCCCGACGAGCACGGTGAGTCCGGTCGGCACCCGTTCGCGGGCGTACCAGCGATGGACGAAGGCGACCGTACCCGCGACCGCCCCCGAGAGGACGGCGAGACCGACGATGCGAGCGAGCGCATCGACCGGAATCGGAGGGAGTTGTTGTATCATCCGACCGCCTCCGAAAACCGCTCCAGCGCGGTTCGAGGTCCCGCAACGTACAGGTCGTCGCCGTCGGCGAGCACGGTCGTTCCGTGCGGCGCGACCGTCCAGTCGTCGTCTCGCTCAACCGCGAGTATCGCCACGCCGTAGCTGTCTCGAACGCGCGTCTCGCCGAGCGTCGCTCCGTCGAGGTCGCTCCCCGCACGTATCGACATCCGCCTGAACTGCTGGCCCGCCTGCTTGAGCAGGTTGACGAGTTGGAACTCGGAACGCCGTCCGCGCGAGCGAACTCGCAACTTCAGCGGCTCGTCTTCGAGGAGTTCCGTCGCGTCGGCTCTCGGCACCGAAACCGTCACGCGTCCGTCCCCCCCGGTCGTCGTCGGCGCGCGCGAAACCGACTCGCCGTCGCCAGCCGTCTCGTCGTCGGTCGATTCGCTGTCGGTCTTCGCGCTCAGGACGGTTCCGGTCACCTCGTCGTCGGCGACCGTGAATGCGACCTCGTCGCCTCGGGCGAGACCGGTCGGCACGAGCGTATCGACCGACACCGCCCGTCGATTCGACGGAATCCGACGGGAGAGCGATCCTTCCGGCGGTGCGGCGCTCACCGTCGCCGTTCCCGTCGCGTCGATTTCGACGGTCACGTCCGCGAAGTCGTGTTCGGTTCTGAGACGGTCAGCCAACCGCGACTCCAACTCCCGAAGCGGGAGGTCGGCGGGAAACGTCCACTCCTCCTCGCGCAGTTTCGCTCGCAGATCGTCCGACAACGGCGGGTAGCCTTCGATATCTCCGATTTCACCCGCGACGGTGACGCGAACTCGTCCGAACCGCCCGACTCGCTCGATCACGTCGCTCGAAAGGCGGTGCTCTCGCAGTCGTCGAAGACCGATACGGCGAGGGAACGACGCGCCCATCGCGTCCCCTTTCGCGTGGGCGTACTGCGTCGCTAGCATCACGACGATGACCCCGACGACGACGATGGGGGAGTTGACTACGGGGGGTTCCAGCAAGCCGAGCAGCCCGCCCTGCACGCCCGCGATGGCGACCCCGAGCACCACGACGGCGAACCCCGGAAGCGAGACGCCGGTCACGTACCGGAACACGAACCCGAGGCTCCACGCGACGAGCGCCGGAACGACGCCGGTGAGCGCTCCGAGATACAGGCCGAGGAGCAGTTCGACCGGAAGCGAGTAACCCATACACCGAGCAGACGTGGCAATCACAAAGACGTACCGACCCCCGCGCTGGGGGGAACGTCAGTCACGGTGACGTCCCCGACGACGAGCGGTTCTCCAAAATTCGCCCGCCGCGGATCGATCGGCCACCTGACTTATCATTCGCGGCGTAGCAGAGCGGTCGTATGGAATGGGGTGTGCGGGAGGGGGCCGTCTCGGCGCGCATCGTCGCGTGGCTGACGATCGGCGTCGCGCTGCTCTCCATCGCCACCGGGGTGGTGGCGACTGCTACCACCACCAGCGGCGGTGGGTTGTTCGGCGGCGTAGTTCCCAATCCGGTTCGGACGACGGCGTCGTTCACCGGCACCATCGTCGGATTCCTGCTGCTCGTTTCCGCCGTCGGTCTCCGACGGGGCCTTCGAACCGCCTGGTACGCGAGCGCCGCGCTGGTTCCGCTCGCCGCGATCCACGGTCTGCTGCAGTCGTCGCCGTACTCACTACCGCTCATCGCCGTCTCCCTCGTCACCCTCCCCGCACTGTTCGGAGCGCGCCGACGGTTCGAGCGCCCCCTCGCGCTGACGGCGGCGCAGCTCGCCGCCGCGTCCGCCGTCATCGGGGCGCAGTTGTACGGGACGGTCGGAGCGTATGCGCTTCGGAGCCAGTTCCGGCGTCTCGACACGCTGTTCGACGCCTTCTACTTCACCGTCACCACCGCGAGTACGGTCGGATACGGCGGCATTCATCCGAGAACACCTATCGCGAAGGCGTTCGGAATGACCGTCATCGTGCTCGGCACCGGCAGCTTCGCGGTCGCGTTGGGCGTGCTGTTCACGCCCATCGTCGAAAACAGATTCGCCAGCGCCCTCGGCAAAACCACCGACACCAACGTCGAACTCATGGAGAACCACCTACTCGTGCTCGGATACGGGCAACTGCTCACCGAATCGATCATCGACGAACTCGGCGGCCGAACCGAGTACGTGCTCGTCGTCGACGACGCCGACCTCGCGAGTAAACTGCGGGACAAAAGGCGAAACGTGCTCCACGGCGACCCGAGCGACGAGGAGTTGCTCCGGCGCGTCGGCGTCGAACGGGCGCGGTCGGTGCTCGTCGCGACCGACGACGACGCCGAGGACGCGCTCGCGGTGCTAACCGCTCGGCAGTTGAATCCCGACGTTCGCATCGTCGCGGGCGCGACCCAGCGCGAGAACGTGGAGAAACTGCGGCGAGCGGGCGCGGACGTCGTCGTCAGTCCGTCCTTCGTCGGTCGGCTGCTCGTCAAGGCGGCGCTCGGCGGGGAGCACGCGGAGGAGCTGGCGGATCAGCTGGTCGGCGACGACGCGAACCGAACGCTCGACGAGTTCTGAAAGGGAGGTCGGTTGGTTCGCGGCGGTTCACCCGCAATGAACGACCGCCACGTCGCAGTCGATTTCGTGCATTCGCTCGAACGTCGGCGGCGAGATAAACCGCGAGGCGGCGCTTCGGTCGGTGCTCGCCCCGATGATGGCGAGGTCGTAGTGGTCGTCGTTCGCCGCGAGGAAGTTCTCGATGTTACTCCGCGAGACGCGCGTCTCGAACGAACCGGAGAACGCCTCCACGAGGTCGGCGAGGGTCGATTCGGCGCTTCTGCGCTCCGCTTCACGGTCGATACAGGTGCAGACGCTCACCGACCCCGAGCGCCCGACCAATCGCCGCGCGAAGTCGATCATGGTGTGCGCCGTATCCCCCGGTCGACGGACGGGAACGAGGACACGATTCCAGCGCCGACGCGCCCTGCTGTCGGGTGCGGGCCGGTACGCGATGGCGTCGATTCGGCCCCGGAAAAGGCCCCTGATGAACGGCGAGAGGCCACCGTGTTTCTTCTAGTACGGCGTGACGACGAGGTCGCAGTTCACCTCGCGGGCGGTCTTCACCACCGTCTTGGCGGGCGTTTTCCCGTCGCCCGTGACGACGACTTCGCAGGGGACGCCCATCTGTGTCCGGATTCGATGCGCCTGCGTTTCGAGCCGGTCGGCGACTTCGTCGGCGGCCTGCGCTTCGACGGCTTCCTCCTCGGAAGCGAGTTCCGCCGCCTCCGTATCGACGAGGTTCTGCTGGTTCTTGCCGGACTCGGCTATCGTCTCCTCGGCCTCTTCGATGGCTGATTCGTCGACTATGTCCACCAGCACGACCTTCCCGGCGTCGTGCGCCGCCGCCAGTTTCGCGCCGAACATCGCCGCTTGCTCGGCGTGCTCCCCGCGCACGGGGACGAGCACGTGGTCGTCGCCCTTCGTCGAGCGGTAGAGGTAGCGCGCCCTGCGTTCGTAGAACTCCCGCCGCCAGACGACGAACACCCCGGCGACGATGCTGCTGGAGACCGCGATACCGAGAACGTACAGGAAATCGGTTAACCATCGACCCGCACCGGCGAACGCGAAGCCGCTCGCGTCGGAGAATCGAAACATGAGGACGAGCAGGGCCGTCGAGAACGCCGTCGGCTGTTCCAGATCAAGCGACCACGTCGCGAGCACCGTCAGAAAGATGCCGAGCGCCGCGGCACCCGCGTGAACCCTCATCGAGTCCGGCGGAACGTTGTAGAGGTACTTGGCGGAGAATTCCAGTGCGACCCAACCGCAGAGCGCACCGGCGGTCATTCCCCCCACGAACTTCGTCGGGGAGGCATACTTCCCCTCTGGGTCGGCGAAGAGGGTGTACGTCCCCGATGCGAGCGGCGGGAAGAGCAGGAACCACTCGGCACCGACGGTGTTCGAGAGCCACGTGATACCGGCGATGAGGATTGGCACGAACACCAGTATCGTGAGGCGGGTCAGGTTACGCGTGTGTTCGACCCACCGCGTGAACTGCTGGATTTCACGTCGCTCGAACCGGCGGATGCGGCGTAACGCCGCGTGATACCGCATCAGCAGGTCGTCGAACATGGGGAAAATTGCGGTCGTGCGGAATAAATGCGTTCTGTTACCGGGCGAGGGCGGCGACCGCATCGAGCGAGATTCGGATGGCGCGCTCGACGTTGTTCTTCGCCTTTTCGGGGAGTTCGTCGTCCTCGGTGTCGGTGCCCTTCTGGGTGCCCTTCACGAGGTTCCCGTCCACGGTACAGATGGCTCCCGAGCGCATCCCCTTCCGACGGGCGACGGAGAAGACGGCAGCGGCTTCCATCTCGACGCAGAGGATGTTCGCTTCCTCCCAGTCCGCGACGTACTCGTCGGTTTCGGCGTAGAAAGCGTCGTCGCTCGCAATCGGGCCGACGTGGACGTCCCCGACGCTACTCGCGGTTTCACCGCTCGCTCCATCCGCGGCCCAGCGGGCCGCGCGCGCCTCCGCCGAATCGACCAGCGCGGAGAGCACGTCGTAGTCCGGCACGGCGGGGTAGGTGTCCTTCTCGTAGCGCCGAGTCGTTCCCTCGTCTTTCGCCGCGCCAGTGGCGACGACCATGTCGCCGATCTCGATGTACTCTTGGAGTGCCCCGGTCGTCCCGACGCGAATCACGGTTTCGACGCCGACGGCCTCCATCTCCTCGATGGCGATGGTCGCGGAGGGACAGCCGATACCGGTCGAGCAGATGGTCAGCGGGACGCCCTCGTATTCGGCGTTGACGACCTTGTACTCGCGGTTCTCGGAGACGACCTCCGATGAATCGCACTGCGCCGCGATTCGGTCGACGCGCCCCGGGTCGCCCGGAATCAATGCGATGTCGTTCAGGTCGCCCTCGTCCACGAGCAGGTGGGGTTGCGTTGCCATGGGCAGGGTTTCTCGGGAGTACGGGAAAAAGCGTCCGGGTTTAGCCGTAGCCATAGGTTTTTGTCATAGTGGCTGGATTTCGGTGGGGCGTCTCACTGCCCCGATTGCGGCGAAGAAGTCGACGAATTGGTGAAAGGAAGCGCGTCCGCGAGCCACACCTTCAGCGCGGCGACGGTCTGGGAGTGCCCGCACTGCGACGCGATCCTCGGCGTGAGCGACAACAGATAATCACGGCAAGTAGCGAACGCTCACGACACCCGCTTCCGACCGCACCTCCACGCGGTTCACCCCGAGTCGGGCCGCGCGCGCGAGGGTGCCCTCGTCGTCCAGCACGTCGCTCACGGCGTCCTCGGTTTCCCCCGGCGGCACCGAGAGGACGTGAATCTCGCCGATTCCGGCGCGCTCGGTTTGGGCGAGGTCGCCAACGTCCTGCTCGTCGGCCATCTTGCGCTCCTGCGTCGTCGGCTGTTCGTCGCTCTCCTCGACCGAAAGCGGTCGCCGGTCGTCGATATCCACGATTTCCCACGTGACCTCCATCGGGGGTTCGGGGGCAACCGTGGCGTCGATGGCGTCGCGGGTTTCGACGCCGGGGTTGGTCGAGAGGGTGTGCACCTGTCCGTCGTTAACGTCCTTCAGCACCGCCGACTCGTCCTCGGCGTGGGTGACGAGGAACGTGCTCGACTTCTCGGTCATGCTCGGAGATAGGTGGTCGCTCCTTTTCCGGATTCCGCTCTCTTCCGGTCGCGGTATCCTGCACGCATCACCGGGCGAGACGGTGGAGGGCGAAGATGAGGAGCGTAGCGACGAGCGGCGGAACGAGGCCGTACAACTGCGGGAGCGAGTAGAGAAATCCGCCGACCGCGCCGGGGTTTGGAGACTGGTACTCCGGCGGGACGGTGATGACGATTCCGACGTACAGTGAGACGACGAAGACGAACCCCGCGAGCGCGAGAAGGGTATCGTAGGCGGGGCGGGGCGTCTCGCCGCGTCGGTGGCGGCGCGCGACGAACAGGACGGGCGCGAACAGCGGCCCAAGGACGAAGAGGGCGATGACGCCGAGGAAGGCGTTCGAGGTCGTCCGCAACGCCGACTGGCCGAGAACTTCGGTGAACCAGAACACCAGCGCCAGCACGAAGATGATAGCGAGGAAGCTACCGAGGACGAAACTGACGAAGACGTACAGCCGAAAGGCCAGCGAGTCGGACGCGCGAAAACTGTAGCGGAACGCGCCGAGGAGGCCAGAGTAGTCGTCCGTTCCGGCGGTGGCGGCGTCGGTCATCGCTCGAAACTCGAACTCGCGCCAAGGTAAATGGCGCGACTCGCGTCGACGGACACCGACTCGCGGGCCGGACGTGTTCCGAAGAACGTTTGAGACAGATAGTTCTCTGTACCAATATGAGCACCGACAGCGCCACAGATTCGTCCGGAGAGTCCTTCTCCGAGGACGCCGACGAAGTCCACAAAAACGCCCGTAAATCCGTCGTCGCCGTGGATGCCGACGACAACGAGCAGGAAGTCGTCAACCGGCTCGAAGCACACATGGGAGACGGCGTCCGCCACCGGGCGTTCACCGCGCTCATCTTCGACGAGGACGATAACATCCTGCTCGCCCAGCGCGCGCCGACCAAGCGCCTCTGGGACACCTACTGGGACGGAACCGTCGCGTCCCATCCCAACCCGGGCCAGTTGCAGGAGGACGCGACCCGTCGGCGACTCGAAGTGGAACTCGGTATCTCGCCCGACCAGTACGACGACCTGCGCCTGACCGACCGATTCGAATACAAACGCTACTACGCCCGCGAAGGCGTCGAACACGAGGTCTGTGCCGTACTGAAGCTCACACTGCACGATACCACGCTCGACCCCGACGAAGAGGAAGTTGCGGGTCTGATGTGGGTGCCCTATGAGCGCCTGTACGAAAATCCGAGATGGTATCGCCAACTGCGACTCTGTCCGTGGTTCGAGATCGCCATGCGCCGCGACTTCGAGTAGATCGAGTTCGAACGGCGCGCGTTCGTCGCGGTGATATTCTTCGTCGGTTTAGGTGGTTCGTGAGGTAGAAACGGTTCTCGACGCGAGAGCGACTGACCGACGAGGACGTGGCTGCGCCCTACGACTAGCGAGCGATAGCAGGCGGTCGATCCGACCCGCGAACGGCGTTCACACGGAGTACCGCTCCTCGCCGCCATCCGGTACGCAAAAGAACGATGACATCCTAGCCTCGCGTATGGTCTCGGCCGCTACGACGCTCGGCTTTCTCGTCATCATCTTAGTCAACACCGTCATCACGGCCGTCGTTATCCGCTTCTTCCGCCTTCGGCTCTCGACGCGCTGGGGAGCCGTGGTGTACACCCTGCTACTGGTTCCTCTCGTCTACGTCGCCACGACGCTCGTGCTGAGCGGCGTGGTCGGCTTCGGCGGGAGCGGTATCAGGGACAAGGGCACCGCCCTCATCCTCATCTGGGTCCTTCCGTTCACGCTCGGGGTGTCCATCGACCTGTTCTGGATGCCCCCGCCCGAGGAGATCGACCTTCCGGACAAGTCGCGCGAGCAACAACAGGGTCGCTGAGGGCGCGACCGCCAGCCAACCCGCACCCGCCGTGACCGCGATTCCCTCCCAGAGGTAGACGAGACCGACCGGGCCGACGACCACCCCGGAGACGATGGTTCCGACGACGACCCGGAGCCACGGCGCCGGCGACCCGCTCAGCGCGAGCAGCGCGTCGAGAGCGTCGAGGACGAGCAGCGCGGCGACGACGCTCCGCGTGCGTACGCGAACTCGGCGCGAACGCTCCGGACGCTCTGGGCGTTCGAACACGGGAAGGATGAGCCGAATCCGGTCGGGGAGCGTGACCGGCGGGAGACTCATCGGCGGGAGCGTGAAACGGATTCCCGAATCGTCGTCCCTGTCTGCCATGGCGGAAGTACGACTTCGACCGTGAAAACTGCTCGTTCGCTATTCGCCGTGCTACTCCTTCCGCATCACCTACTCCTCCGCGTCGCCGGTCACGCGCTCGATGGTCGAGACGACGCTGTCGATGACAGCTTCGGGCGACTGTGTGGCGTCAACGCGGACGAATCGTCCGGACTCGGCGTCCATCAGTCGCTCGTAGTTCGACCGAACCTGCGCGAGGAACCCGGCCTGTTCGAACTTATTCGTCGCGCCGCTTCGCGCCGCCCCGGTTTCGGGGTCGACGTCAAGGTAAACGGTGCAGTCCGGCGGACGCGTCCACGGCTTGTGGACGCCGACGATGTACTCCATGGGGCGCGTGACGTGCCCGTCCAGCGCGACCGCCTGATATGCGTACCGAGAGTCGGAGTAGCGATCGGAGATGACGAGCTTTTCGTCCGCCAGCGCGGGTCGGACGGTGTTCGAGAGATGGGCCGCGTGGTCGGCGGTGTAGAGGAACAGCTCCGCAATGGGGTCGGCGTCGTCGTCACTGATAGAACGTTCGACGGCCTCGCCGTACCACGAATCGGTCGGTTCGCGGGTGAACACCGCGTCGGGGTACTCCTCGTGGAGCACCTCCCAGACGGTGGTCTTTCCGCTCCCGTCCAGTCCCTCCAGCGTTATCAGCATGCCCGGACGTTCGAGTCGAGTGATAAAATCTTCGGGGTTTCGTAGCAAGTAGATTTACCTACTTTCGTGTACATATCTGAACTATGAAGGTTCTCGTAGCCGGCGGAACCGGGTTCATCGGGGAAAATCTCGTGCGGGAACTCCACGAACGTGGCCACGAGGTGACGGTTCTCGCGCGCAATCCGGACGAGACCGACTTCCCCGACGCCATCAAGCGAGCGATGGGAGACGTGACCGCGCTCGCGTCCATCGAGGGCGCGTTCGAGGGACAGGACGCGGTGGTCAACTTCGTCGCGCTCTCGCCGCTGTTCAAGCCGCCACGCGGACTGACCCACATGAGCGTCCACCTCGGAGGCACGCAGAACGTCGTGCAGGCCGCGGAGGAGCACGACGTCGGGAAAATCGTCCAGATAAGCGCCCTCGGCGCCGACCCGACCGGGGCGACCGAGTACATCCGGGCGAAGGGGCAGGCCGAGGAGGTCGTGAAGGGTTCCGACCTGCGATGGACTATCTTCCGCCCGTCCGTCGTCTTCGGCGAGGGCAGCGAGTTCCTCTCGTTCACGAAGACGCTCACGCCGCCCTACCTCGCACCCCTCCCGGGCGGCGGGAAGACCCGCTTTCAGCCGATTTGGGTGGAAGATGTCGTCCCGATACTCGCGGACGGCCTCGACGAAGCGCACGACGGCGAAATCTACGAGGTCGGCGGGCCGGAGGTGTTGACCCTCGCTGACGTGGCGAAACTCGTCCGTCGCGCGGAGGGACAGCCGGTCACGATCGTCTCCCTGCCGATGGCGCTCGCGGGGGCGGGGCTAAAAGCCGGCGGCGCGATTCCGGGTTTCCCGATGGGTGCCGACCAGTACCGCTCCCTGAAGTTCGACAATACCGTCCCCGACAACGACGCGACCGACTTCGGCGTCGAACCGGAGGAGATGACGACTCTCGGTGAGTATCTCGATATTACATCCGATGGAAATAATTGACAGAAAAATAGTAGAATGGATATATCCGGGCTTAAAAAGAGGTGTATAAAAACCATCCAATCGGACATGAAAAAGCTGTTAATGCTTCGCAGTTCGTCGATTTTTAGCTTAGGCTGTCACCAGTCTGAAACGGTCATCACCACAATATTTACATTCTAATCTATATCGTTATTATAATAATTATTATCATTATAAATAGATTAAACTTGCGATGATCGGATTCGGTCAAGCAGGCGGAAAGGTCGTTGACAAGTTCCTGGAATACGACCAGCGAACACAGAGCGGCATCGTTCGTGCCACGGTCGCGGTCAACACCGCGCGTGCTGAACTCATGGGCCTCGAACACGTTCCACAGGAGAACCGTATACTCATCAGATAGTCCCGCGTCAAAGGACACGGCGTGGGTGCAGACAACGAACTCGGCGCGGAAATCGCCGAAGAGTATATCGACGAAGTGCAGGGCGCTATCGACAACATCCCCGTCCACGAAGTCGATGCGTTCCTCATAATCACCGGAATGGGCGGCGGTTCGGAAAGCGGCGGTGCGCCAGTCGTGGCGAAACACCTGAAGCGCATCGACACCGAACCCGTCGACGGGCTCGGTATCCTGCCCAGAAGCGACGAGGGTGGCATCTACACCCTGACCACGGCGCGCTCGTTCCTGACGTTCGTCCGCGAAGTGAACAACCTGATGGTGTTCGACACCGACTCATGACGCCAGTCGGGCGAGAGCGTCGAGAGCGGCTACTCCGAAATCAACGAGGAGATCGTCACGTGGTTCGGCATCCTCTTTGGAGCGGGTGAAGTCGGCGGCGACGATGTCTCGGAGAGCGTCGTAGATCCCAGCGAGATCATCAACACGCTCGCCGGCGGCGGCGTCTCGACCATCGACTACGCCGCAGAAGACGTCGAGATGCAGAACTCCGGCGGCCTCCTCTCGCGGTTCACCGGGAACGGCGGCGGTCACGGCGAAGACACTGCCCACACGACGAACCGAATCACGAGCTTCGTCCGAAAGGCGGCGCTCGGTCGACTGACCTTCCTCTGTGAGATTCAGGGAACCGAACGCGCACTGCTCGTCCTGAGCGGTCCGTCACAGCATCTAAACCGGAAAGGTATCGAGCGCGGTCGCAAGTGGCTCGAGGGGCAAACGGGCAGTATGGAAGTTCGCGGTGGCGACTCCCCCGTCCACGAACCCAACAGCAGACCAACTACCGACTGCGCTGACTGCCACACTGTTGACCGTTGCGACTCGATTTTCGCAACCCCTTAACCTACCTGCCGAGTAGCACCGCCCATGCAGGTGGTGGTGCCGTTCGCGGCTGGCGAACCGAAGACGCGACTCGCCGACGCCCTCGCGCGCGACGAACGCCGCGAGTTCGCGCGCGCGATGCTCGGAGATGTGCTTTCCGCGATTCGCGCGACCGGTCGGGTACCCGCGGTTCTCACCACCAGCCGGATCGACGTGGACGCGCCACAGACGGTCGATTCCCGGCCGCTGACGCCCGCCGTGAACGCGGTGCTGGACGAGGAGGGGACGACCGCGATCGTGATGGCCGACCTCGCGCTGGCGACGCCCGCCGCGCTGGAACGATTGTTCTCCTCCGCGGGCGACGTGGTGCTCGCGCCGGGTCGCAGGGGCGGGACGAACGCACTCGTCGCGCGCCATCCCGAGTTTCGGGTCGATTACCACGGCACGTCGTATCTCGACCACCTCCGAATCGCGCGGACGATAGGTGCCTCCGTCGCGGAAGTGGACTCCCACCGACTCGCCACTGACGTGGACGAAATCGCCGACCTCGCGGAGGTGCTCACGCACGGTGACGGCGCGGCCCGCGACTGGCTTCTGGATGCGGGCTTCTCGCTCTCGGTGACGGACGGGCGAGTCGACGTGAGTCGGGAGAGATAAGTCGAGCGAAGTGAGTCAGGACGAGCGAGGTCGAAACTACGCCGAGACGGTTGCCAAAGTGGTGGCCGGAACGGACACCGGGCGACCGGAACGACTCTAGCAATTCCGGCGTCGTGGTCGTGGCGAACTGCAGTCGAACGTGCCCGAACCACGGGATGCGGAGTTTCGCCTTGCCGACGACCCACGACGGTTTAACCGGGTCATATCGCCCCACCTAGTCGTAACCCGCGTTGTTGTCCCCCTTCATGATGAATCCAGCGTGCGGGGCGGGGCAGTTGGCCAATTCCCGACAGTTGTTCGAAACGCCGACGTAGTCGGAGTCGGTCCTATTGTACCAGTTCTCGCCCGCTTCCACCCAGAACATCGCGCGGTGGATGATCGGCGTTTCCCGACCGTTGCCGTCGGGTTCGAAGATTATCACGTCACCGTGGTCGTTGAACTCCTCGTAGCCGGACTGCTTTCCGGCGGGGTAGGTGACGACGTCCGTGTCGGCGTGGGCCGCCCCGCCCGCGAGTCGGCCTTCCTCCATCACAAAGATGAGGTCGCCGCGGTACATCTGCGGTTCCATGCTCCCGCTCTCGACGGCGACCATCGGCGGCCAGACGCCGCTGACGGCGAACAGGAGCAGACCGACGCCGACCGCCCATAACACCGTGCTCAGGACGTCGCGGACGAAGGCAACGGGTTCCTCGTCGGTGGTTCGCAACCAGTGGAGTAGTTCGGTAGGGTTGGCGTCGGTCGGCGGGGACATTCGTGTTTTCAGTGATGTATTTGTCTTGTTTGAATGTTTGAATTTACGTAAATTGATGTTCAGGGGTGGTTCCTCCTCTGACCATCCCACGTCTCGCTTCCGACTTCCAAACTCACTTTTACCCCCTGCGACCTACCACTAGTCAATGATTCCGGGGGCCGACGAGTACGACATCGACATCGCCATCGAAGCGTCCGAAATCGACCGCCTCCTCTCCGTCACCCCCGAAGACGTATCTTCCGCCGACGCGCTCACCTACGCAAAGAACGTTTTCATCCCCCTCACGACGGCCTGCCGGTACACCTGCACCTACTGCACCTACTTCGACCCACCGGGGGAGGCGTCACTGCTCTCGCCCGAGGAGGTTAAAGAGATTCTTCGCACGGGCGCGGACGCGGGCTGTACCGAGGCACTGTTCACCTTCGGTGACGACCCGGACGACCGCTACACGCAGGTCAACGAGCAGTTGACCGACTGGGGCCACGACTCGATCCACTCCTACCTCCGCGAAGTGTGCGAACTCGCGCTGGAAGAAGGGCTGCTTCCCCACTCGAATCCGGGCGATCAGACCCGAGAGCAGATGGAACTCGTCGCGGACGTGAACGCCAGCATGGGCGTGATGCTGGAAACGACGGCGGACGTGTCGGCCCACGCCGGCCCGCGACAGAAGAATCCAGGGCAGCGACTCGCCACGATTCGAACCGCTGGCGAGTTGGGCGTTCCGTTCACCACCGGAATCCTCGTCGGCATCGGTGAGGACTGGCGCGACAGGGCCGAGAGCCTGCTCGCCATCCGCGCAATGCACGAGCGATACGACCACGTTCAGGAGGTCATCGTCCAGAACGTCGTCCCGAACGAGCGGTCGCAGTTCGAGCAACCCTCCGTCGAGACGATGCGCCGGGCCGTGGCGATGGCGCGAGTGGCGCTCCCCGACGAAGTTTCGGTACAAGTCCCGCCGAACCTTTCGCCGACGCGCGACCTGTTGGACTGCGGCGTGGACGACCTCGGCGGCGTCTCACCCGTGACGGACGACTACATCAATCCCGACTACGCGTGGCCCGCCCTGCGTGAACTGGAGGATATCGCCGAGGAAGCGGGCGTCCAGCTGCGCGAGCGACTTCCAGTGTACGACCGGTTCGCGAGAGACGAGTGGTTGTCCGATTCCATCGGAACTGCCATCGACGCGGACGGTGCGGGTCGGCGATTCCGCGACCTGCTCGTCGACGTTTGAGCCCGTGAAGCGGGACCGCGCCGGGTTTTCAGCGGTTCCTCGTCGACGGTGACGTCTCTCGAACGGAGTGCCGAGGGACCAAGAGTGCGCGCTTCGAAATCCTCACTTGATCAGCGGCGTCCCGTCCGCGCACGGACCGAGCGTCGGCCCGAACGGCGGGTCGTCGGGGTCGATGTCGACTATCTGGCGGTAGTCGGTCGAGCGCTCCGCGGGCATTCGACCGACAGCGTTCACCATCTCGACGTACTCCGCGAACGAGCGGAACTCTCCGAACTCGCCGCCCGCACGCTTCGTTATCTCCTCGGAGAGGATGGTTCCCATGAAGTCGTTCGCGCCGCAGGAGAGCATCTTCAACCCTTGCTCGTCGCCGTACTTCACCCACGACGACTGGATATTTTCGATATTGTCGAGAAAGAGCCGGGAGACGGCTATCAGCAGTTCATCCTCGTGCGTCGTCGCGCCGTCGTCGACCATGCCGCGCTCGTAGAGCGGCGTGTTCCGGTGGACGAACGAGAGGGGGACGAATTCCGTTATCGCGCCCGTCCGGTCTTGCACGTCGCGGACTCGTTCGAGGTGCATCACGCGGTGCATCTCATTTTCGACGTGACCGTACATGATGGTCGCGGTGGTGTCGAGCCCGACGGTCGTCGCGGCCTCTATCGCTTCGAGCCACTCGTCCGTGCCGATCTTTCCGGGGCAGATGACGTCGCGGACTTCGTCCACCAGAATCTCTGCGGCGGTACCCGGCACGCTGTCCAGACCCGCGGCTTTCAGTCGACGGAACACCTCCTCATAGCTCCAGTCCGTGCCTCTGCGGGCGTGGTAGGCCTCCTCGGGCGTCATCGAGTGGACGTGGACGCCGGGGAGACTCATGGCGCGAAGTTGATCGGCGTAGGTCGCGGGGTCTTTCTCGTAGGCCTCCGCGGGTTTGTAGTTCAGGTCGCCGCGATCGCTCGATTCGAGGATCTCGCGGTGTTCGTCGTCCAGCGCGAGAGCGGGATGGAGACCGCTCACCGACGTGACCTCGTAGATACCGCGTTTGCGGGCGTCGGCGACGATTTCGCGCGATTCGTCCGGCGTCTTCGTGAACCCGCCGTGATCGTCACCTCCCTTCTCGAAGTTCTGCGCCGTGTCTTTGAAATTGCAGAACAGACAGCCGGTGTTGCACGCGGTCGTGACGTTGTTGTTCAGGTTGGCGACGAACGTCACGCGGTCGCCGACCATCTCCTCGCGCCTGCGGTCTGCGGCCTCCAGCACGCGCTCTTTCCGGACGAGGTCGATGCCGGGGCGGTCGGTGCCGGTCGTCAGCAGTTCGACGCCGTCGACGACCGTCAACCGGTCGCCGTTTCGCGCCTTTTCGAGCGCGTTCTCGAACGACTGGTCGGTTTCGGGGACGTGCTCGAAACCGAACTTCCCCCGAGGGACGTTGCTCTCAGCGCGCACGGTGTTCATCACTCACTTCAACCGGTTCGACCCTCAAAAAGCGGTTGGTCGCGGCAGTCAAGTCGCACGAGCGTGCATACCTTCGCCACGCTGAGAGGTCAGGTCAGCACGGAGATGGAAACTTCTTAGTCCGGGCGCGGTAGATTTCGCACCATGACGAGTGTGAAGGAGTTCCGGGTCGAACGCGAACCGACCCCGGACTCGCTTGGACGGGGGTCGTTTCTCTTCACCGACGACTACTCGGTGTTCGACTGGGGCAAGATGCCCGACCGGATTCGGGACAAGGGTGCGAGTCTCTGCACCATGGGGTCATTCAACTTCGAACTGCTGGAAGAAGAGGGAATTCCGACGCACTACCGAGGGGTCGTCTCGGAGGGGGAAGTCGTCTCTCTGTCGGACGCGACCCGTCCCCCGACCGAGATGGCGATCGACCTCACGCAGGTGCCGAATCTTCCGCGCGAGGGACGAGACTACGATTACGACCTCTTCCACAGCGGTGCGGACGACAACTACCTGATTCCGCTCGAAATCGTCTTCAGGAACAGCGTTCCGGTCGGGTCGAGCCTCCGGCGGCGCTCCGAACCCGCCGACCACGGACTCGACTTTCCCGAGTGGCCCGATGGGGCGGTGCAACTGGAAGACCCCGTGGTGGAGTTCTCGACGAAGTTCGAGGAGGGCGACCGGTATCTCTCGCGGACGGAGGCCGACGAAATCGCGGGGAAAGCTAGCGTGGACGAGCTGGAGCGCATCGCCCGCGAGGTGAACGACCTCGTCACCCGACGGGCTTCCGAGGCGAGCCTGACCCACGAAGACGGGAAGATAGAGTGCCTCTACTACGACGGCGAGGTTCGCGTCGCCGACGTGGTCGGCACCTTCGACGAGAACCGGTTCACGTTCCACGGCCAGCAGGTGAGCAAGGAGTTCCTGCGCCAGTACCACAAGCGCGAACAGTCTGCGTGGGTCGACGCGGTTCGGGACGCCAAGAGCGAGGCAAAAGCGCGCGACATCGCCGAATGGAAATCGCTATGCGAGACCGAACCGGAACCCCTCCCGGACGAGGTGCTCGCGGCGGCGCGCGGTCTCTACTGCGCCGGGACGAACGCCTACGTCGGTCGCGAGTTCTTCGACGCCCCCGCGCTGGAAGACGCCATCATGGTCATAAAAGACGTTTAGAACGCTGAGTTCGTCCAGTTTTCTCACCGGAAAAAGATGGAATCTCGCTCGAACGTGAGCGGTCGGCGTTCCAGCGAAATCGACTCCACCGATTCGTCGTGATAGTGCTGAACGGTATTGAGGAGTGGGAAGTGGGAAGGGGAAGGTGTGGGTGGTGTGCCGGGCGCGCGGAGTGGGAGGATGGGAGAGAGGTGTCGTGCGCGCCCATCCACGACTGGGGACGGTGAGGACTTAAAACCGCGTCAGACAGCCGTGTGACTGCCGTCGGATTCATGGTCGCAGCGCGAGAGCGAACGCACATGCACGGAACCGGCGTACCACTGGTGACACCGTTCGACGGCGACGGCGACCTTCTGGAAGGTGACCTCCGCGAACTCGTCCGCTGGGTCGAATCGCGTGGCGTGGATTTCATCGTCCCCTGTGGGTCGAACAGCGAGGCGGAACTGATGAGCGTCGAGGAGCGCGCCCGAGTGGTCGAGATCGTCGCGGAGGAGGCCGACGTTCCCGTTCTCGCCGGAACCGGCCACCCCGGCCTCCGCGAGACCCTGCGCCAGACCGACCTCGCGGCGGAAGCGGGAGCAGACGCCGTGCTCGTCGTGACGCCCTTCTACTTCGGCCACGACGAGGCGGCGATGGCCGACCACTACCGCACCGTCGCCAACGAGAGTCCGCTTCCGGTCTACCTCTACAGCGTCCCGGCGTACACCGACGTCGCGCTCTCGCCCGAACTCGTCGGCGACCTCGCCGACCACGAGAACGTCGCTGGGATGAAAGACTCCAGCGGGAATCTGACGCGCCTCCAGCGCGAACGCGCCCGAACCGAGGACGCCGATTTCGACCTCCTCGTCGGGAGCGGGAGCATCTACGCCCCCGGACTCGACGCGGGTGCCGACGGGGGCGTCCTCGGGCTGGCGAACGTCGCGCCGGAGCGAACCGACGAGATATACCGACTCCACCGAGGCGGGCACGGCGAACAGGCCCGACAGGTGAACGCCCACCTCGTCGAGTTGAACTGCGCGATAACGACGCGATACGGCGTTCCCGGCGCGAAGGCGGCCATGCGAGAGCGCGGCGCACCGGCGGGAGAGCCTCGCAGACCGCACCGACCGGTGAGCGACGACGTCCGCGCCGAATTGGCCGATCTGATACGTGCCGCGGAACCCTGAACTGGAGCGAGGCGACGCCGAGTCGCCCCTCGCACTCGGCGAAAATATGACTGAGAGACGAACGGTCCGCCGGTCGAAGTAAGAATGACTACTATCAGACGTTCGTAACTTCGAACCGTATCCCGACTCATAGGGTGGACAATTACAGGTAAAGGTACTTGGAGTTCGGAGGGAATCGACCCTCCAATGAACAGTACATTCGAGAACATGTAAGCGAAAAGAACATAGATGGCACCGCGTCGCCGTTCTCCATCACGTAAATAGCGTCCGCGGGTTCGACGTCGTCGGAGAGGGAGGACTGGCCGGCGGACTGCGGCGCGGTCGTGGGTGCAGTGGCCGCGACGGGCGAGATGAGCAACACCAGCACTTGCACGACAGCAAAAAGGGTCTGTGTCGTTGGTTTCCTATCCATTATAATATCGCATTTCTTATACATTAAACGATCGGGATACGATAGGTAATTGCCACGCTGTAGTCCGTTTATAGATATCATAAATCGTATGTTACTGGAGGTCACGAGTGCTTTTCACCCTTCGGTACGCACACCACCACATGACGTGGCGCGAACTGTTCGACCGCGCGGAGGAGTTCGACACCGACATCGAGACGGTTAGAGAGACGCTGACGGAGCGACGCCGTGAGTGACCCGAATCCCGCCCGCGTCGTCGCGGACGCGGACGTGCTGGCCGCGGATCTGCTGGTCGGCGGCGACGCCCGCGAAGCGCTGGACATCGTCCGCGAGCACTCGTGGGTCGAACTCATCGCCAGCGACGACCTGCTCGCCGAAGCCGAGGGAGTCGTCCGCGAACTGGCGGACGACGAACTGGCCCGCGACTGGCGCGAGAAGATCGACGAGCTTCGGATTCGGGTCGAGCAGTCACCCGGCGACCACCCCGTCCTCGCCAGCGCCCACGCCGGAAACGCGGCGCACATCCTCTCCTACGACGATTCCCTTCGAACGGCGAAGATCGGAACCGCGCTTCAGGGTCGAATCTCGGTGAGCGTCAAGCGCCCGGATGGGTTCGCGGGATTGTTCGACGCGGAAAGCCTGTACGAAGAAGTCGTCGGCGGGGAGTATCTGGGGCCGGACAGGGACGCGAGGGATTAGCCTCAAATCACACGGAACGTGTCGAAGAAGACGAGGAACGAGAACGCGATGCCGAGTACGAACGAAATTCCGTCGAGAATGAGAGGGTGAACGACCCGCCAACCTCTCCGACCGTGTACGCCTCCAGAAACACGTCCGTCGCCAGTTTCGCCGCAGAAAAGAGCGCGACGAGCAGACCGATGGCGAACGCACCGCCCCGCTTCAGCAATTCGACCCGCAGTTCGCCCATCGATTCGACCATCGGGAAAAACGGCTCGCCGACCTCTCCCCAACCTTCCGATGTTACCGCTCCGCCAACCAGTCCGCGAACTTCGCCAGCGCCCGCCCGCGGTGGGAGATGGCGTTCTTTTCCTCGGTGCTCATCTCCGCCAGTGTCTTGCCCTCGTGTTCGAAGATGGGGTCGTAGCCGAAGCCACCCTCGCCGCGTGGGGCGACGAGGCGGCCGGGAACCGCGCCGGAGAACATCTCGCTCCGCTCGCCGTCGTGGTAGGCGACGACGCAGCGGAAGTGCGCCCGGCGGTTCTCCTCTCGCTCCGCGAGTCGCCAGACGCGCTCGACGCCGAGGGTGTCCTCGACGTAGGCGGAGTAGGGGCCGGGGAAGCCGCCCACCGCGTCGATGAACAATCCCGCGTCGTCGACGACGACGGGATCTTTGCCGCCCGTCTCCGCGAACGCCTCGCGCGCGCCGTGGAGCGCGATCTCGTCGAGGTCGTCGCTCTGTATCTCGGTGTAGTCGTACTCGACCTGTCGAACTTCGTCGTCTAGATACTCGCGCGCCTCGCGGACTTTCCCCTCGTTACCGGTGACGAATCGAATCACGTGCGAAACGGCGCGGCGCGGGGAAAAAGAGGCGTCGAATCAGTCGTCGTCCACGATGACTTCCACGGGTTCGTCCTCCATCTCCTCCACGTCGGGGCCTTTGCGCTCCTGCCAGAGCAGGACGCCCGCGACGGCGAGGACTATCCACGACCGCCAGTTGGCGAGGTTGATGGTGTAGCCGACGCCGAACGGTTTCTCGACCAGCATCCCTTCGCCGGGCTTCCAGTAGGCCGACAGCATCCGCCCGATGCTGGGTCGTTCGAAGTTGTACGGGACGCCGAAGAGGGAACCGGTGGTCTCTTTGTCGGACATGTGATAGACATTGTTCGCTCTGGTTATAGCGTTTGGGGCGCTCGGGAAGGGAGTCGAAGGAAGAACACGGCGACGAGGGAGAGACGACCGCAACATTCGATCGAGATCGCGCCCGTGAGAGGCGAGCAGTAGCGGAGTCGAAACTGTCGTGACGTATGATATTTTAATGATATCGCCCGCGACCTTCTATCTCGCGCAACTGCGCCAACACCTCCTCGTCGCCCGACTCCGAGTAAGCCCCTTCGAACTCCCGACGAAGAGCGTCCGCGTCGTTCGAGGTTCCGGCGAGGCTCTGGGAGAAGACGTGCAAATCCATCGCGTAGTCCTCCGCGTCGTCGGAGTAGTAGCCGAGTCCGAAGTCGATGAACTGCGTTCGCTCCGACGAACACCGCACGTTTCTCGTCGTCGGGTCGCCGTGGACGATTCCTGCCCGGTGCATCACGCCGAGGTGGCGACCCACGTCGCGCACACGAGGCGGGGTCAACTCCTCGCGGAGGTCGGCGTCGCCCACGCGCTCGAACTCGATGATGCCCTCTGCGAGGTCGACGTCGTACACGACCGGCGTCGGAACCCCGGCGCGTCGGGCGTCGCTCGTCAGGCGCGCTTCGAGGGTCGTCCGCTCCCGACGCAGGCGAGCGTCGAGCGCGGGATGGCGGTACGATTTCGGCAGGCGGCGCTTTGTCACGCGCTCCGAACCGACGGAGACGGTCGCTTCCGCGCCGCGGATTTCGCGCTCGCCGACGTTTCGGAACACCTCCTCACGGTCGTCTCGCCACCCGACCTCGACTTGGTCGGGGCGGAAGTTCGGGTTCACCGCCGACTCCTCGACGGAGAGCGTGTCGCCTGCCGCCAGCATCTCTCCTCCGAGCACGGCGATCATCCCGGCGTTGTCCCGCAGGAATCGCGGTTCGGGGGCGAAAAAGTCCGCCCCGCGCTGATCGCACATCGCTTCTAACATCTCGCAGAGGCGAGCGTTCTGCCCGACGCCGCCGCCGAGAACGAGTTCGTCCCGCCCCGTGAGCGAGAGGGCACGCTCCGCGACTTCGGTGAGCATGGCGAAGATATTCTCCTGTAGCGAGAAACAGACGTCTTCGATGGCCTCGCCCTCATCGTACGCCTGCTTCGCCGCGCTCATGATGCCCGAGAAGGAGAAGTCCATCCCCTTCACGACGTAGGGTAGGTCGACGTACTCGCCGTCCTTCGCGGCTTCCTCGACCTTCGGCCCGCCCGGATGCGACCAGCCGACGTGGCGGGTGAACTTGTCGATGGCGTTGCCGACCCCGGTGTCCATCGTCTCGCCGAGCACGCGATACCGCCCGTTTCGGTAGCCCAGCACGTGGGCGTTCGCGCCGCTGGCGTTCAGGCAGACCGGGGAGTCGAACCCCGACTGTTGGCGGCCGATTTCGAGGTGCGCGACCATGTGGTTCACGCCGACCAGCGGCACGTCCAGCGTCTGCGACAGCGCGCGCGCCGCAGTGCCGACGATTCGGAGACACGGGCCGAGTCCCGGCCCGCGCGAGAAGGCGACGCAGTCGATGTCGCCGTCCGCTTCCGCCAGCGCCGTTTCGACGACACGGGGAATCGCGTCGCTCATGTGCTCGGCCGCCTCGCGCGGGTGGATGCCGCCGCTCTCCGGTTGGTAGGCGTCGGTCTCGATAAAAACGGAATCGGTGTTCGGGTCGTAGACGGCGTCAGAAGCGGCCTCTGACGAACCGTCGTTCGACTTGGTCGTGAAGACGGATGCGCTGGCCGCCCACGCGGTACCCTCGACGCCGAGGATTCGCATTACTGCCACTCGGTGTAACTACACTTGCCGCAGTGGAGGCGGTCGCCGTGATCCGCGAGGAACGAGTCGCCACAGCGCGGGCACTGCTCGCGGTCGGTCGCGCCGTCGTCGCCGTAGAGTTCGTAGAGCGGCATTATTCGGCCTCCTCGGCTTCCGCGTCGGTGTCGCCGTCCGAGTCCGCGGTTATCTTGTTGCGTTCGAGCATGTACTCTTGTTCGACGTCGCGGGCATGCTCGGGACTGTCGTAGACCTTCGCGTAGCCGACGGTCTTTCGCATCCCGAACTTCGTGCTCATCTCGTGAACGACGACTTCGTCCGCGTTCTTGTCGAGTTTCGCAGCGAGGCTGTCCCGTACTGAGAGACGCGAGGGCGTCGCCTCGTCGTGAACGATCTGGAATCGCACTTCAGTCCTGTGGAGCATCGGATTCTGCTCCTGTGAGAGGATTTCGACTTCCATGTGTAACACTCAGTTATACTCCTTTTCTCCCCGTAGCGTGTAAAAGGATTTCGAAGTGGGCGATTCCGCCGGGTGAGCACGCCGAGGGCGGAAAACACGTTCATCGCTACTAACCGACAGTAACGGAATTGTAAGATTCCACCCTACTCTCTGGTACGCCCGTGATAGTCGACGAGCGAGAAGAGTCGCTCCGCGTCCCCGTCCATCCGCGCCAGCAAGTCGGCGACCTGCGCCTGCACTTCCGGCGTCACCTGTACGAGAACCATCCCCTCGTCGGGCTGGCCGTAGACGACGCTCGCACCCTCCGGCGCGGCGAGCACCGCCGGAAGCGCCGCGAGGTCTTCCTCACCGTCGACGACGAGCACCGTCGCTTCGTCCGCGTGAATCGACTCGGCGAGCGCGAAGAGGAGGTCGGCGGTGAGCGTTGCGGCCGGATTCGTCACCGACACGTGTCGGGCGTCGTCGCTGACGGCGTCGCGGATTTCGGGGGCGACCGCGTCGCGCTTAGTCAAGCCGTCTACGAGCGCCACGTCCGGCGTGACGCCCGCCGATTCGAGGTGGAATGTGACGACATCGCCGACGGCGACGAGCGGACGACTCGCCGAATCGAGAAGCGTCTCCGTGTCGGTGAATATCGCCCCGAGCGGCACCTTCAGCTCGCTCCGAAGCGCGCGAGGGAGCGAAACGACGACATCGTCCGAGGAATCCGGTTCCTCGCTCATCGCCCTATCGAACCTTCAGCGCGTAGCTACCCGGCTCGGTGACTTCCATCTCCTGGCCGATTTCGCTCTTCTCGGGGTGTGCGATGACGACGTAGCCGCTCCAATCTTCGGTGAGGCTGGTCGAGTTGCACACCGGACATATCTCTTCGTCCGCGTTGAGGACGGCGTGGCAGTCGCGGCAGGCGAGTCGATTACTGGCCATGATTACTCACTCTCAGTGGTCGCTTGTCGCCGTTCGCGCTCCGCCTTCAGCCAGCCGTGCTTGCCCAGACCGACCTGCTTGGCCGTGAGACCGATCTTGCTCTCGCGCGGGTTGCGCTCGTCGATGCTCTTCGTGACGATGCGCGCCCGCACTGAATCGCCGACGCCGAGCGTGCTGTTCGACTCGCGGGAAGCGAGCTGCTGTCCTTCTTCGTCGAATGCGAGGTACTCGTCCGATATCTGCGAGACGTGGAGGAGACCGTCGACCGGCCCGATGCCGACGAACGCCCCGAAGTTGACGACTTCCACGACCTCCCCGTCCACGACCTCCTGCATCCGGGGGTCGAAGGTGAGCGCGTCGAACTCCGCCTCGTAGTAGACGCCGGGGCGGTTGGGAAGCACCGCGCCCTCGCCGATGTCGTGAACCTCGGTGACGCTTACGACGCTCCCGACGTCCTCGTCCATCCGTCCTTCTAGTTTGTCCTGTAGTAGCCGCTTCACCAGTTCCGGCGTTACGTCCGCGAGGAACTGGGGTGGCACCTCGACCGTATCTTTCAGTCTGACCCGTTTGTACATGCTATGGTTGAGTGATTGTGAGTTTGTTCTGGCCCCTTATATGGATTACCGGAACGCCGGCGTCGAGCAGGCGGTTCCGAAGGGGCGCGTCGTTCGTGACGATGAAGTCGACCTCTTCTCCGAGTTCGACCAGCGCGTCATCGGCGTACGATTCCTCGTGGTCGACGGTTCGACACCGGGTCGCCAAGTCCCGTCCCACGCTCGCGGCGGTTGCTTCCGCGCCGCCGCCCCGCGATAGTCCGTCGAGTTCGGCGGCGACCGCGCGCGGAACGACGCACTCGTACCGACCGAGGAGACGGTCGAGTTCGTCGAACAGCCTGATTCCGCTTTCGACGGGCATCATAAGCGCGCTCGTGTCCGTGGCGACCGTGGGAACCATCAGCTCGTGAGCGTCCCGATACCGATGAGTCGCCACCGCGCGCCGATGCGGCGGTTGATGGCTATCTTCGCGCCTTCCGGCGCGCAGACAGGACGTTTGAGCGCGACCTCGCACTCGTCGGCGCGGGCGCTGGTAACCGAGCCGACGGTCGTCGCGGTGCCGACGGTCAGCATGAGCGGTTCGCCCGTGCTTATCTCGTCGATGTCCTGGTCGTCAAGCCCGACGAGGCGGTCGAGCAGCTCGATCTTCATCGTGAACTGCCGCCACGTCGGCGGGAGCGTTCCGGGCGTCCCCGCGACTTGTCCGGCCAGCGCGTCACCCTTGGTGTAGCTCGGGTCGAGACCCGTGCCGACACCGAGCAGACCGCCCGGTGTCACCTCGTCCACCATCTCGCCGCCCGCCTGGAGCGAGCGCACGTCGGTTTCGATGGACTCCCACTGGGTCTGACCGCCCTCTTCGACCTCGCGGCCAGGGCGGAGTTCGATCTCGTCGCCCTCCGTGAGCTTTCCCCGCACGAGACTGCCGCCGAGGACACCGCCTGTGAGACTGTCCCACGTCGTGCCGGGGCGGTTGATGTCGAAACTGCGGGCGACGTACATCTGCGGCTCATCGTCCGGGTCGCGCTCCGGCGTCGGAATCTCCTCCTCGATTGCCTGCATCAGCAGGTCGATGTTAACCTCCTGTTGGGCGCTGATGGGGACGATAGGGGCGTCTTCCGCGACCGTACCCGACACGAACTCTCGAATCTGCTCGTAGTTTCGCTCGGCCCGGTCGCGGTCGACGAGGTCGATCTTGTTCTGCGCGATGACGATGTTCTCGATGCCGATGATGTCGAGCGCCATCAGGTGCTCTTCCGTCTGGGCCTGCGGAACGTTCTCCGTGGCCGAGACGACCAGCACCGCGCCGTCCATTAGCGCAGCGCCCGAGAGCATCGTCGCCATCAGCGTCTCGTGGCCTGGGGCGTCCACGAACGAGACGGTGCGGATAGGTTCGCTTTCGGTACCGTCAGGGCACATCTCTTCGACTGTGTAGCACTCCGGCGCGTCGACGTCCGGACACCGCCGGAACGTCGCATCGGCGTAGCCGAGTCGAATCGAGATGCCCCGCTTCATCTCCTCGGAATGCTGGTCGGTCCACTCGCCGGAAAGGGCCTGTACGAGCGTCGTCTTTCCGTGATCGACGTGGCCGACGAGTCCGATGTTCACCTCCGGTTGGTTGTGTGTTCCTGTCAACGTTGACCTCCTGATAGTAATGTTGTCGTAGATTCGGCCCGAACGACTGATAAACCTACTGTTCTCCTACGAGGGGACGTTCGTGACAGTTCCGGTACAAAAATGTAATTCACGTAACGTTTTATTCCCTGCCCCCATTATCTCTCGACATGAGCAGTGACACGAGCGGTGAGGGCGGTCTTCAGAAGTGCGAAGACTGCATCGCCCCGGCGGAGGCGTTCTCGGTCATCGCCAACGAGACGCGCCTCTCGATTCTGGAGGCGCTCTGGCAAGCGCCGGAGCGCCCCGTCAGTTTCTCCGACCTACGCAAGGAGGTCGGGATGCGCGACAGCGCCCAATTCAACTACCACCTCCAGCAGTTGGCCGACCACTTCGTCGTCCACACCGATGCGGGCTACGACTTCCGACAGGCCGGAAAGAAGGTCGTCAGCGCGATTCTCGCCGGGTCGTTCAACGAACATCCCCGGCTTGACCCCATCGACTTGGACGAGACGTGCGCCGACTGCGGCGCGAACCTGTGTGCCACCTACGAGGACGAGATGCTGGCAGTGAACTGTCCCGACTGCGGGAAATCGCACGGACGATATCCCTTCCCGCCGGGCGGCCTGAAAGACCGGACAGACGACGAGATAATGGACGCGTTCAACCAGCGAGTTCGCCACCTCCACTGTCTCGCCGCGGACGGCGTCTGTCACGAGTGCAACGGGAAAATGACGACGACCATCGTCCGCGACGCCGACGACCGACTCGGACTCGACGTTCGCGTCGACCACCACTGCGAGCAGTGTCGCCACCAACTCCACTCGGCGGTCGGTCTCAAACTGCTCGACCAGTCGGCGGTCGTCACCTTCTACAGCGACCACGGAATCGACCTCTGTACGAAGCCCTACTGGTCGCTCTCGTGGTGCGTGAGCGACGAGCACACGACGGTTCTCTCGGACGACCCGTGGCGCGTCCGCGTCACGATTCCGCTGAACGACGAGGAACTGCGCGTCACCCTGGACGACGACCTGAACGTCGTCGAAACCGAGCGAACTCGGTCGGCGGCGACTGACGCGAAGAGCACGTCGTGACGGGGAAGTTACAGGAACGGGTTTCAGTAGCGCGCCCTACAGAAGTGTAATTTATCTAACATTTTTGCCGGTGGTCGTCCTCTCTAACTGAGGAGAACGACCATGAAGTACGAAACCGGATTAGGACTCGCCGAACCGAGTTCCTCACACTCCGCGGTGCGTTGGGCGCTCGAACTGCTGCTCGCCCTCGCGGCGAGCGTCGCGTACGTCTACGGCGCGGAGCTGGTCGGGTCGAGCGTGCCCCTGCTGCTCGCCGGCTGGGTGGCGAGCATCGGCGCCGCGTTCGCGCTCCCGTTCCTCGTCGTCCGAGCCGTGAGCGCGACGCTCGCCGCACTGCGGCTGTGAGGAGCCCTTCTTTCTCGAAGGCTCGGTCGAACCCGACGCGAACGATTATCGAACTCCGAACGCAATCTCCCGTGGGGTGTGATGATGTGCCATTCGAGAGGTAGCTACTACCGCACCGAAGAACGAGAATCGACCGCCGAAACGGAACGCAAGTCGGAAGACGAGCGCGAGCGAGCTCGCCGACACGACGGACTCGTGGCGCGGACGAAAACGCGTTTCGCGTCGCTGTTCGAGAAGGCCGGTGAGGACGAACGGCGCGTGCCGGAGCCGACGGTGACCGTGCGCGAAGCGGGCGAGCGCCGGGAGGAAATCGCGGCGGACGAGGAAGAAGAGCCGATGCCCGCGGACGACTGACGCGAGACTTTTATTTTCGGCGAACGAATCGTGGTATCGTGCGAGAGTTCCCGTTCGAGCTGACACTGTGCGCCCACCTCGAAGCGACGACTGACCATCTCGTCGCCCGACAGATCGGCGGCGGCGTACGCGCGCCCTCAAACCGAATCATCGACGTGCTCTGCGTCGAACCCGGCCCGGCGTTCGACGCTCGAACGAAACTGACCGACGAGCGGATTCCCGACGCCGCGATAGAGAGCGAAGTGGGCGTCGGGCGGGCGCGCTACTGGCGGAGCGCCTTCGACACGTCGCCCGAGTACGCCCGCGAGGTCGTCGACCGGGCGGTCGATATCGGCTTCTTCGACCGCGAACGGAGAGGTGGCCGGGAGTACGTCCGGCAGGTCGCGCGCTACCCCGACTGGTTCGGGCGACTCGTCGGTATCGAAAACAAACCCGACCTCGGCGAACCCGGCGATTTGCAGATCCAACTCCGCAAGGACGTGAGCCTCGCCCTCGTGGACGAGGTCGTGTTGGCGACCGAGAGTTACGTCACCCGCGCGCACCTGAACCGCATCCCCGAGGAGGTCGGCGTCTGGCGGTTCGACGACGGAGCGCTCGAAATTGTCAGGGAGCCGACGTCCCTCGAAAGCGACGACGCGGGAACCGAACTCGTCGAGGAGCACGCCGGGCGAACCGACGTTCGCGTCGTGAGCGCCGAGGAGAAGGCCCGACGGCGCAGGCGGATGGCGGAACGCGCCTACGGCAAGGGGTGGCGAACCTACGAGTTCCCGGCCTGCGCCGAAATCGAATCGCAAGACGGCAGCCTGCCGTACTGCCGGTGGAAGGAGCGAGTCGTGAACCCCGCCCGCTGCGGAGCGGACTGTCCGGGGTGCGACCCCGCCGACCCGCCCGATATCGACCTCGACGCGGAGCGCGATTCGCGGACGCGGTGGGTCGCCGACCCCGCGGGACGAACGCGACGACAGGCAGGACTCGACAGATTCGAGAGAGATTCGTAAACATACAAGAACGGGGACGGGATAGTGTGGTGTATGCAGACGCCCTCTCGACGGCGGTTCCTCGCCATCACTGCGATGCTCCTGTGCTGTCTCCCACTGCTCGCTCCGGCGCTCGCCGCACAGTCAGGCGGGCAAGGAAGCGACGCGAACCCCTGCGTCGGAACCATCGCAAACCCGGCAAACGGAACCACCGTGGTCGCGGTGCAGGGCTACTCGTGGCTCGAAGACGGCGGCAAGGAACCCGCGAAACTCGTCGCCATTGGGCCGAAAGGGAACGTAAAGTGGGTACACCACACCGCGAAACACGGCATGGTCTGGGGCTACGACGTCGACCCCATGCCGAACGGGAACCTCTTCGTCACTGGAACGGCGAACAGAGGGACGGTCGTCTACGAGTTCAACCCCCGCACGCAAGAGCACGTCTGGAAGGAGACGCTCCCCATCCACGACACGCACGACGTCGACCTCATCAACAACGGGACGCAGTTGCTCGTCGCCAACATGCGCGCCTACAACGAGAAGGCCAAGCGAAACGACGACAGCATCTTCGTCTACGACTTGGAGAAAGACGAGGTCGTCTGGCGCTGGTACTTCCGCAAGCACTACCCGAAGAACACCGCGAAGAACTATTCGAACGACTGGACGCACGTCAACGATGTGGACAAGATCGGCGACGGGCGGTATCTCGCCTCACCGCGCAACTTCGACCAGGCCATCGTCGTCAACCGCTCCACGAACGAGATCGAGATGCGACTCGGCTCTGACGACGACCACGACGTCCTCCACAAACAGCACAACCCGGACTATCTGGAGAGTAAAGACGGGAACCCGACACTTCTCGTCGCCGACTCTGACAACGGTCGCATCGTCGAGTACGAGAAGCGCGGCGACGACTGGAAGCGGACGTGGGCGCTCGGCAAGCGGGACGACCTCAGATGGCCCCGCGACGCCGACCGATTGCCGAACGGGAACACGCTCGTCGGCGACACCAAACACCAGCGCGTCCTCGAAGTGACGCCGACGGGCGAGGTCGTGTGGGAGTTCTACACGCCGTGGCTAGTGTACGACGTGGAGCGCGTCGGTACCGGCGACGGGTCGAGCGGCCCGACCATCGCCGACCGGAACGCCACGGGAAGCTATCGCGTGAAAGGGGACACCGAGAAGTACGACGCCGAGACCATGAAGCGGTGCCACAGCTACCTCCAGTCCATCGACGGCTGGGCGGACGGGCAGAAACCAGAGACGACGACCGCGACGAACGGTTCCGGCGTGAACGACGACGCCGACCGCAACGATGGGAGTCTCGGCGGACCGACTAATCCCGGCACCGTCACCGAACACGAGACGCCGCTCCCCGGCTTCGGCTTCGTGGTCGGCGTCGTCGGCGCTCTAGTCGCTATCGCGCTGTTCGTCCGGCGGCGGTAGAGTCAGCACGGGAATCGGTAGATAGAATCGAGTCGGGACATCGATACAACGGAGCCGGTCGACGTTACAGCCGAAATCGCTCGCCGTCGACCGCCAGCGGTTCTTCGAACGCTTCCTCCACGGGGTAGAAGTGCGAGACGTGGACGAGTCGCGTTTCCTCCGCCCGGAGTTCCTCCGCCAGCGAGAGCGCCCCCTCCCGCGTCGCGTGCTTATAGCCGAACGTACGCGGAACGCCGTCTTCGTCGGGGTGTCGTCCGCCGGCCGGGTGGTACTCGCAGAGCGAGGCCGGAACGATGGCGTCCGCCAGCAGCAGGTCGGCGTCGGCCAGCGCCTTGCGGGACGCCTCGGGAATCGCGTAGCTCGTGTCACCCGTGAGCGCGAGTTTCGCGCCGTTCCCCTCCACCACCACGCCATAACAGAGCAGGGGCGGGTGGTCGACCGGGACGAGGGTCACGTCGAATCCGCAGGCGGAAAACGACGAGAGCGGCGTGCGGTCGTGAACCGTGATCCGGTCGAGGTAGTCGAACTTCGACCGAACCGTCTCCGCGACGCTCTCGCCCGTCTCCGGATCACGTTCGTCTGCGGCGTGGACGGGGAGGGCGTCGAATAGCCGGTAGGCGTTCCCGAGCCCGTCGAGGTGGTCGAAGTGGACGTGCGTGACGAGGAGTTCATCGGGAAGCGCCACCTCGCGGGTGAGAAACTGATGGCGGAAATCCGGACTGGCGTCTATCAGGAGGCTCTCGTCCGTCTCCTCGTTGCGGACATGCACCGAAAAACGCGACCGCTCGACGTCGCGCTCGCGGGCTTCGCGGCACGTGTCGCAGTCACAGCCCGGGGTCGGCGTTCCCGTGGTGTCGCCGGTGCCGAGGAGGGTGACTTCCATCGCTCAGTGGTCGTGCGAGTGACCGCTTATATCCCCGCCGGCGACCAGCGCGTCATGGTCGCCGTCGATCATGTCGAGGTCTTTCAGGTTGTCGCGCTCCTCGAAGTCCTGTATGGCGTAGAGTAAGTCCTCCTGTCGGAGTTCGGTTCGGTTCTCGGTCAGCGCCTCCAGCACGGCCTCGCGGAGGACGAGTCGGAGGTCGCTTCCGGTCAGCCCCTCGGTCTTCGTCGCCAGTTCGTCGGGGTCGAAATCGGAGATCCGCATCCGGCGCGTGATGACCCGGAGGATGTCCGACCGCATCTGCTCGTCCGGCTTCGGGAAGTTCAGAATCTCGTCGAAGCGTCGCCACGCCGCCGCGTCGAGTTGGTCGGGATGGTTCGTCGCGCCGATGAGGAGCACGTCGTCTTGGATGAGCGAGATGTTGTCGATGGATTTCAGGAGGGTGTTCACGGCGCGCTTGATGGCGGCGTGCTCGTCGCTCCGGCGCGTCTTGGCGACGAAGTCGAACTCGTCCATGAAGAGGATACAGGGCGAGAGTCGCTTCGCCACTTCGAACACCTTCTCGACGTTCTTCGCCGTCTCGCCGAGATACTGGCTGGTTATCATCGACAGCTTCACCTCCACGAATGGGAGGTCTAAGTCGTAGCCCAGCGCGCGTGCGGTCGATGTTTTCCCGGTGCCCGGCGGTCCGACGAAGAGCAGTTTCCCGATCTCGCGCAGGCCGATGTCCGCGAGGTACTCGCGGTGCTCGATGGCCTTCACGATCTTGTGAATCTCGGCCTCCTGGTCTTCGGTGAGCACGAGGTCGTCCAGGGTCAACTCGACCTCCTCCGGCGCGTGGATGTCAACGAGGTCGAGCATGCTCTCGCCGTCCTCGTCCTCCTCTTCCTCGTCGAAGTGCTCTTCGAGCAGGCTGTCTATCCACGCTCGGTCGGACTGCACGGGGCGGTTCGCCTCGCGCACCGCCTCATAGTCCGCGTCCACGCCGTCGTAGCCGGAGAGCGCGTACGCGAGCGTCGGGTTCTCCGCGATGCGCCCCTCGTCGCGCTCCGCGAACCACTCCTCTGCCATGTCCTGTTGGGTCAACTCGATGCTCCCCGAGAACGTGTCCCGCTCGGTGAACATCAGCTCCGAGATAGCCTCCCACGGCTGGTCGAGATCGGTCGCCTCGCGGGCGGTCTCGACCGATGTTCGGAGCGGTCGCTCGATCGTCCCGTCGTGCCAGAACACCTGCCGGATCTTCGGTGGCAGGTCGTTTTCGTCCAAATCTTGGTTCTCGCTGTAGATCCGCGCAGTGAGCAAGAACTCGATTACGTCCAGCGCCCCGCTGTTCATTCTTCCGTGACTTGACGCGGGAGAATCTTAAGCCCGTCGGACGCGGGACGACGGAAATTCGGGATACCGACGTTCGGCAGTCACTTCCGCCGATCCAATGCGCCGCATCGAGGATTTTCCAGCTCGTAAACGCCGTTCAGATAGGGGCTGATTTGTCTGCATTTGTAGTAGGTTGCTCGTAACAAAGATCTATCCTATCAAGGTCATCAATCGGACACATGAGGCTATCGGGATTCAATTTACCGAACTACGAACGAATCTTGGACGTGGCACTCGACGCGGGATATCGGTTTTACACTGTATCCGAGTACGTCGAAGCGGACACGGTAAACGAACCGCACGTCGTCCTGCGACACGACGTCGACCGTCGCGTCGGGAACGCTGTCGCGCTGGCCAAGGCGGAAGCCGAACGCGGCGTCGGTGCGACCTACTACTTCCGGACGAGCACGTTCGAGCCGGACATCGCCCGAGCGATGGAAGACTTCGGTCACGAGGTCGGCTACCACTACGAAGACCTCGCGGCGACGCGCGGGAACGTCGAAGCCGCCCACCGTCGATTCGACGAGAATCTGGAACGGTTCCGCGAGCACGTCGACGTGAAGACGGCCTGCGCCCACGGGAGCCCGCTCTCGCCGCACCTGAACACGGAGATGTGGGAAGATGCGCGGACGCCGGAACACTACGACCTCGTCGGGGAAGCCTACGACGCGCTGGAGTTCGACGCGATCGGTCTGTCCGAACTGCTGTACCTGTCGGACACCGGCCGCGACTGGGGTGCGTACGCGCCCGGCGTCGGAGATGTTCGCTCGACCGCCGACGTTATCGAAGTCATCGAATCGGGTGCGTGTCCGACCCTGTACGTGTTAGCACATCCGAGTCGCTGGGCGACGTCGAGATTCCAGGCCGTCGAACGACCGAGTTGGGACATCGCCGCCGAAGCCGGGAAAGTCGTCGTGAGTAGCGCCCACGCCGTCCAGCGAGCGGGCGGTCGGTTCGTCAAAGGAACCCGCGTCGGGAGAGCGGTTCGCTCGGTCACGGCGGGGATGTCACAGGAGTGAGTCGTCGTGAGTAACCAACGACGCTTCACAACAACGCGACGAGGTGCCCTCCGGGCGGTTGGTGCGACCGTCGGCGGTGCGACGCTGGTCGCCAGAACCACCGCAGCCTCCAATACGACGGGAAAGCTCGTGTTCACATACGACGACGGCCCCGTCGAGGATTTTACGCACACGTATCGAAGAGCGCATCGGAAAGAGGGCGTTCCGGGCTGTTCCGCCGTACCGGCGAGGAGCGTCGGACAGCCCAACTACCTCAGCGAGGCACAGCTCCGCACGCTCGAAGACGAGGGGTGGGAGATCATGTCCCACTCCGTCCACCACCGCGCGCTGGGGGATATTACGGTGACCGAGGATATCGCCCCCGACGACCGGAAACTGTACGTGAAGACGAACCTCCACGGGAAGCGAGCGGGCGACCCGCTCGTCGTCAGCGACGGGTCGCGCTCGACGACCGTCACGGCCGCCGGACGGGGCTCCGACGACCGCGGCGAGTTCGTCCAACTCGATACGCAAGTCGGGAAGGCGTTCGCGGCGAGCGACGGCGTCACCGAACGGTACGCGGACGAGGTGCTGCACACGGCCCTCGGAGAGTCGAAAAAGCGACTCGAAACGCACGGCGTGGCCGTCACGAACATGGTGATGCCGTACGGTGCCTACGGCGCTCGGACGCAGGAACTCGCCGGGGAGTATTACACCGCCGTCGCGAACGGTGGTCTCGCCATCGGCGGACGGGCACAGGTTCACCGACCCGAAGATATCACCCTCCCACACCTGTCGAGAGCGATGTTCCGGCGAGGAAAGATGACCGAAGCAAAACAGGGGACGTTTCTCGACCGGATAGCCGATGCCGACGCGCTCGGCATCCTCGGTGGTCACAGTTGGTGGCAAGAGCGACTTCCCCCGAGTCGAGTCCGAACCGCGATCAGGATGGCGAAGGCGCGGAACATCGATATCGTCACCCTCCGTGACGCGCTCTCGGAGTTCGAAATCACAAGAACGACGACGGAAACGACGACGGAAACGACGAGACGGACGCGCTCCCCGACGACGGAGACGAGCGACGACGGATTGGCTCCCGGACAACGGGGAACGACGACCGCAACTTCCGAGACGACGGTCGGCGACGGACAGCCGGGATTCGGTTGGCTGGCCGCGATCGTCGGCGTCGGCGGTGTGGTCGCGCTCCGGCGGCGGTTCGGCGAGTAGTTCGCGCGGGCGGCCCGCACGTCAGCTACCTGGTCGAGTCGGCTACGTCGTAGAGTCGGCCGGTAGCTCGTTTTCCGCTCCGTAGACGGTCATGTCGCTCACGTGGCAGCCGCTGTTGAATCCGAACCGCTGGAACTCGTAGCGGTGATAGCCGTCCATGTACCGGTCGATATCCTCGGCGGTATCGTCCTCGCTGGCGCACGTCGAGACGTTGTTCAGCGCGACGATGATGGGGGATTTCGCACCGCTGAGGTCGAACGATTCGTTGGTGCTGACGACGTCTGCGTCAGCGGCTTCGAGGTACCACGTGAGCGGCAGGCAGGCGTGCCAGCCGGCCCCGGGGGGTGGCACATCGTGCGCCGATTCGGTCGGCGAGTGGAGTTCTTCGCCGTAGAACAGCACGTCGGTTCCTGGGTTCTCGTCCGCGATTCGCTCGAGGTCGTGCAGCAGTGGCTTCGCGTCGGCCGAGGAGGACTGGGCGTACTGGACGAGTTGGTTGTCCGGACTCTGTGAAACCAGAAGACAGTCATCTTTGAGAATTAATAATTTGTGAAACGTCTTCGCGTTCACGGCGCGAGAATTCGTAGACGGTTGTGACCCGATAGCGGCAAGTGCGACGACGTTTCGATGCAGCCGGTCAGGTAGTTTCGTTCGCCGAAAGTCGGCTCTCGTCCACGTAGATGGACATTCCGCTGACGGTACAGCCGCTGTCGAAGCCGTATCGGTGGAACTCGTAGCGCCGATAGCCGTCCATGTACCGGTCGATGTCCTCGGCGGTGCCGCCCTCGTCGGAACAAGTTTCGGCGTCGTTCAACGCGACGACGATGGGCGGTTTCTCGCCCGCAAGGTCGCCGGAGTCGGTCGTACTGGTGACGGTTGCGTCAGCGGCTTCGAAGTACCACGCCAAAGGTAAGCGAGCGAACCAGCCCGCCCCGGCGGGCGGCACGTCGTGCGCCGACTCGTTCGGCGAGTGGAGTTCTTCGCCGTAGAACAGCACGTCGGTTCCCCCGTTCGACCGCGCGATTCGCTGGAGGTCGTTTATTAACGGTTTCATCTCGCTGGATGACTGGGCGTACTGGACGAGTTGGTTGTCCGGGCTCTGCGGGTTCTGGTACGTCGTGTCGTAGGCCGTCGCGCCGATCTGCGCCGTGACGAGCAGGAGCAGGACGGCGGCGACGACGACGCTCACGTCGTCCCGGCGCTCATACCCCTCCCAACCCCACCGGAAGATCAGTGCGAGGCCCACCGCCGCCGGGAACGCCAGCGGGACGATGGCATGCACCGTCGCCCACGCGGCTTGGATGTCCATGACGAGGGGGTAGCCGAGGACGCTGGCGACGCCCCAATAGAAGCCGAACGCGACCACGTCGTTCGGTCGGTCGCCCGAGTAGCGGTCGACGAGGAACCCGACGACCGCGAGGAGACAGAGCGCCAGCGCGCCGACCTTGAGCGTCCGGAGGAAGTCGCCGAGGAAGGGGAGGTAGGAGTGCTCGGTGTGCCCCGTCCAGCCCATGAACTTGTTCCACGTTCCGATGGTCGCAGCCCCGAGCACCTCCGGAATCATCTCGGGGTTCGAGACGGATTTCCAGAGGCCCGGGCCGGGGCGAGTCTGCGACCGCGGGGCGTAGAAGAAGACGATGATCGCGAAGAACTCCAGCACGGCGAGGAGGGAGACGCCGACTCCGCGGAGAACGGAGTCGACGGCGCGTCTGTCACCGCCCATCAGACGAACCGCACCCCGGCGCAGCCGGAGCGGAAACGCGGCGGCGAAACCATCGTTGCCGACGCGGCGGAGGAAGAGCCGATGGTCGTAAAGAAGTACCGCCGCGCCGACCCAACAGGCGAGGTAGAGCAGGGCGTTCTCTTTCATCGTGAAACCGAGTGCGAACGTCGCCACTCCCGCAAAGAGATAGCGCAGTCGCCGGGTGTCGGCGAAGCGAACGAAGAATCCGAGCGCGAACACCATGACAGCGGCCAACGACACGTCGTTGCGCATGAACCGCGAGTAGTAGAGGAGGACGGGGTTCGCGGCGAAGAGCGCGGCGAGGGCGACCGTCTCCGAGGGGCGGAGTCGCTCGCGGAACAGCAGGGAGGCAAGTGGAAGAAGTCCGCCGAGGAGGGCGACGACGAGGCGCATCGTGAAGTCGCTCTCCCCGAACAGGGAGAACACGACCGAATTGACGTGGACGAGGAACGGTCCGTGAACGATGCGTCGGTACTCCCAAACACCCGTCTTCGCGTATCGAACGATCCAGTAGGCGACGCGGGCCTCGTCCTGATGGGCCACGCGCGCGCCGAGATCCACGAGCCGGAGCGCGAGCGCGACCAGCGCGATGAGAACGATGAGGGGAACCGGATTCGCAAATCGTTCCGTCCAGTCCGACGCTTCACTCGACGCGAGAGAGCGGGAACGAGCGCGTTTCTGGGCGGTATCGGTGTCGGAGCGTTGCATCGTCGAGAGGGTATGAACTGTATGGACGGGGTTCGACCAAATAGTTTCTGAAGCCCCATCCACAGTTATTAAACTTTCAAACCGTTTCTCATTTACTCCGAGTTCTACCGCCACTTAAGGGGCTGGACGAAAATCGTGAACTATGGGTAGCGACACCACACCAGTCATCGCGAAGGCGATCCGAACACCGCAAGGGAAACAGGACGGCGTGTACGAACACGTTCGTGGCGAAGACCTCTCGGTTCCGCTCGTCAACACAATCCTCTCTGAGACGGGGCTGACGAGTGACCACGTGGACGACCTCATGTGGGGCGTCGCACAGCAGCGGAGCGAACAGGACAACAACGTCGGACGAGTCATTGCGCTCCTCTCCGACCTCGGCGAACAGGTGCCCGCCACCAGCATCAACCGTTGGTGCGCCTCCTCGATGCAGGCGCTCATCAGCGCGAGTGACGCGATTCGGGCGGGCCAGCGACAGGCCATCGTCGCGGGCGGGATGGAGAATATGTCCCGCGTCCCGATGGAGGGCGGCTACCAAGGGCGGAACATCCACCCGGAGATGGCGGAGCTGTACAACCTCCCTGAACTCCAGATGGGGATGACTGCCGAGAAGGTCGCGGACGAGTACGACATTTCCCGCGAAGACCAGGACGAATACTCGCTTCGAAGCCACCAGCGCGCCGCCGACGCGACTGACTCCGGGCGCTTCGACGATGAGATCGTCCCCATCGAGACCGAGAACGGTCTCGTCGAAGAGGACGAAGGCATTCGCCGCGACACCAGTCTGGAAGCCCTGCAGGGCCTCCCGACCGTGTTCAAGGCCGACGGAACCGTCACGCCCGGCAATTCCTCGCAAATTTCGGACGGCGCGGCGGCCACCCTCGTCACCAGCAAGGCGTTCGCCGAAGACCACGGCCTCGACGTGCTGGCGTACGTCGGCGACAACAACGTCGCGGGCGTCGACCCGACCGTGATGGGCATCGGCCCGGTGCCGGCCACGCAGGGACTGCTAGAGCGCACGGGCGAGAGCATCGACGAGTTTGACCTCGTCGAACTGAACGAGGCGTTCGCCAGCCAGACGCTCTACTCCCAGCGCCAACTCGGCGTTCCGGACGAGAAGTTCAATGTCAACGGCGGAGCCATCGCAATCGGGCACCCGCTCGGTGCCTCCGGCGCGCGCCTCCCCGTCACGCTCGTTCACGAGATGGAAAAGCGCGACGCGAAGAAGGGACTCGCCACGCTCTGCGTCGGCTTCGGTCAGGGCGGAGCAATGACGTTCGAACGGCGGTGAGGTAGTTCACCGCGAAGCGACCTCGTCGAAATTTTTCGTGCAGACGGACGATGTGACGAACGAAGACGGGTGTCCGTTATGCGTCGCGTAACAACCGTCGCCCGCTCGGACTATTCTGATCCGTTTCCACGAATCGGTTCGAAGCGCGAATGGCGGCGAGTTGCTCCAGAACCGTCTCGCTGGTCACTTCAACATCCGCGTACGGGTCTGCCACGGTCTCGAACGGTTCCGAACCGCCGAGTGCGGCCGCCCGTTCGACCGAGCGAGCGAACCGAGCGGAGAACGCCTCGCCCAATCGTTCGGCGGCCGCCGCGGGGAAACCCACTCGTAGTCGTTGTGTTCCTCGTTCAGGCTGACCACCCTGTCGTCCGTTTCGCACCGGTAGACGAGCGACACCAACGGGTTCCCGGTTTCGCCGTCGATCCATCCGCCGTACGCCGCCTCGACCGGCGGGCCGACCGTGGCGTCGATATCGAGTCCCTCTCGAAGTTCCCGGCGAAGTCCGCCGACGAGCGTTTCCCCGAACTCGAACTTACCACCGGGCGGTTCCCAGTGATCGTCGACCTTCGTGATGAGTACATCCCCGTCGGGTCCGAAAAGAACCGCTTTTTGAGTGATCTTGCCGACGTACGGCCCGGAGGGTTCGGACATACCACCGTCAATCGCAGGGGAGACAGTTCAATCTATTGATTTTTTTTTTCGTTACACTATCGAGTGCGACGGTCACAGCGTCCAGACGGAAGACTCTCCGTAACGAATCGCCGAGAGAGTAGTCGAGATCAATCGTCCGCGCTCACGGCGCTCGACCCCTCGGGAACCGTTCCGTCATCATTCCAGCCGCGTTCGTCGTAGTACTCCGAGAGCGCCGATTCGAACTCCGGCAGGTCGTAGGGCAGGGTGTCGTCCTCGCGGTCGAAGCCGCGCCGGTTGTTGAAGTGGCGTTCGAGTTCGACCACGGTAGCCCCCATCTCCATCAGTTCGTCGTACTCTGCGTCGAGGAGGGTTTCGAGTCGTTCCTCGGTCATGAAGTCGCGCGAGAACTTGCAGACGACGCCACTGTCGAGCACCGCGTTGTGGTTCTCCTTCTCGACGACGAGCGGCGGTTTACCGTCCAATCCCTCGGGGTCGACCGCCTCGTCCTTGCCGACGAGGGGGTACTCCTTCGAGTAGAACTCGGCGTACATGTGATCCGCACCGCGATTGGAGACGGCGAACGCGAGGCCCTGTCCGTTCAGGGTTCGACCGTCGTGGGCCGCGAATTCGAGGCCCTTGACCGTCCAGTCCTCGACGCCGAGTTCGTCGGCGGCGCGGTGGACGCCCTCCGCGAGCAGGTCGCCCTCGTCCTCGCGGTAGGCGATCTTCTCGACCAGTTCGTGGACGAGGTCGCTGTTGCCGAACTCGTCGTTCGCGGCGAGGTAGGCCGAGACCACGTCGCCGCAGGAGATGGTGTCCATCCCCAACTCGTCGCAGAGGTCGTTGGACTTCATCACGGAGACCACGTCGTCAACGCCCGCGTTGCTCCCGAACGACATCACCGTCTCGTACTCGGGGCCTTCCGTCTCCAATCCGGTCTCCTCGTCCTTCGTCGGTAGTTTGCAGGCGAAGGCGCACTGTGAGCAGGTTCCGCGCTTGAACTTCTTCTCGGCGACCGCGTCGCCGCCGATGTCGCTCGCGCCCTCGAACTCCAGTTCCGAGAAGTAATGGGTGGGAAGCGCGCTGACGTGGTTCGCGTACTCGGTCACGCTGGTCGTTCCGGCCTTCTTCATCGGGTGGTCGTCGGCGGTCGCGGCCTCTCGGTGGATGTCCATCTGTATCTGGTTGATATCGATGTCAGGGGCGCTATCGCCGTCGAAGCTGATGCATTTCACGTTCTTCGCGCCCATCACCGCGCCGAGACCGCCGCGACCGAACGCGCGGTGTTCGGTCGTCATGATGGCCGCGAACCGAACGCGATTCTCGCCCGCTGGGCCGGCGACGACGAGCTGGTCGTCGCCGAGACCGTGTTCGTCGTCCATGTATTCGCCGACCTCGCCCACGGTGGCTTCGGCGAGGTGGGACACGTCCTCGAACTCGACGCCCTCGTCCGTGACGTGGATCGCCAGCAGTTCGTCGCTCTGGCCCGTCAGTTCCACCGCGCCGTACCCCGCCGCGCCGAAGTTGCGGGAGAGAAAGCCCCCGGCGTTCGAGGAGAGGAGACCGCCCGTGAGCGGCGAGACGCCGGTGCAGTTCATCCGTCCGGTGAAACTCATGTTCGACACCTGCAACGGTCCGGTCGTGAAGTAGAGACTGTTCTCCGGGCCGAACGGATCGGCGTCGAACGGAATCCGGTCGTGGGCGAGTTTCGTCCCCACGCCGCGACCGCCGACGAACGACGACAGCACGTCGTCTATATCCTCGGTGCGCGTCTCCCGGTTTCCGACGTCGATGGTTAGAAGCGAACCCTCGGTGTGGAGCATGTGAACGTCTTCGGAGCTATAGGCAATAAAAATGGCTCAATCGAGACGCCCGTTTCGAGACGGCTTGTTTCCACCGTCTGAAGTCCTAAACAGACGAGTATCTTTTTGCGCCCTCTCGCCGAAGTGAAGCGTGTACGCCCGGGAAAGCCGAATCACAGAACATCGTCGACAATGAGCACCGAGTCATCGTCCGGGTCACAGACGCTTTCGCGCGACGTAGCGTTCGAAATCCTCACGAACGCTCGACGCCGCTACGCCCTCGCCTACCTCCGGTCGCAGACGGACGCCGTCTCCATCGGTGAACTCGCCGAGGCGGTCGCCGCGTGGGAACACGACACTACCACCGACCTGGTCTCCTCGAAAGAACGGAAATCGGTCTACACCTCGCTGTACCAGACGCATCTCCCGAAGATGGCGGACGCCGGCGTCGTCAGATACGACAGACAACGCGGCGTCGTGCAACTCCGAGACACGGCGGACGAACTCGACGACTACCTCTCTCCGGCGGCGGAGAAACCGAATTGGAGCGGCTACTATCTCGCGCTCGCGGTCGTCAGCGGAATCGCCGTCAGCGGCCATCTGGTGGGAATGTACCCCTTCACCGAGGCCCCCGTGTTCGCGTACGTCGGGGTGCTCCTCGGGTCGTTCGCGCTCCTCTCGGCGGCCAACATGGGACTCGTTTACAGAAATCGGGAGCGCGGCGTTTAACGCGGGTGGCAGAGGTCGATAGCGTCTCGAACCGCCTCCCTGCGCCCGAGGAACGTGACGTGGTCGCCGTCCTGAAGCGTGAACTCCTCGCTCGGTACTTGGGTCTTGCCGTCTCGTCCGACGAGCGCAATGAGGACGCCGCCCGGCAGTTCGGCGTCTAACTCGGCGATGGACTTGCCGACGAGGTCGGGTTCCGTCACCTCGATCTCCTGTACGTCGCCGCTTCGACCGAGTTCGGTCATCCAGTCCGAGAGGGCGGGGCGCTCGATGACGTTGTCGATGGCCCACGCGGTGGCGAGCGACGAGGAGATGGTACGGACGCCGAGGTCTTCGAAGGCGTCCACGTTGTCCGGGTTGTTCGCCCGGGCGATGATGGTCTCCGCGTCGAACTTCGAGTCGGCGAGTTGTGCGACGAGCAAGTTCACGTCGTCGTCGCCGGTCGCGGCCACGACGATCCTCGCATTGTCGGCACCCGCCGACCGGAGCACGTTCGTGTCCGTGCCGTCGCCTTTGTGGACGGTGAAACCTTGGTCGCGGGCGGTTTCGATTATCGTTTCGTCGTGCTCGATGAGCACGACGTTCTCTCCGCGATCTTCGAGGCGTTCGGCGAGCGAACGACCCACCTTTCCGCCTCCGATGATGAGTACACGCATTGGAATCACGTTTAGCCGTTCTGCGATGTGGCGGGCGAAGCCACCCTCGAACACGACGGTGACGACGATGACGAGAAAGACGGTTCCGATGAGCGTGGTCGCCGCCGCGTCCGCGTTCGGAATCGTCTGATTGTTCTGAAGCCTGAAAGCGAACAGGGTCGCCACGGACGCCGGGATGATGCCGCGCGGTCCGACGAAACTCAAGAACAGCTTTTCGCCGCGCGTGAACCGCGTTCCGGTGGTGGATACGAACACGAGGAGCGGGCGGATGACGAGCATCACGGTGAGGACGACGACGACGCCGCCGATTCCTAGCGAAAATAGGTCGCTCGGCTCCAACAGGGCCGCCAGCGTGATGAAGACGAACGAGAGCACGACGAGCGTGATGTCGCCCTTGAACTCCTCTATCTTCTCCTCGTACGGGAGGTCTGCGTTTCCGAGCAGGATACCCGCCGTCGCAACCGCGGCGATGCCCGCTTCGTGCGCGAAGAAGTCCGCCGCGGCGTACGCGACGAGCGCGCCGGCTAGCACGAGAAGGCGCGCGTTCTGCGGCGCGTTTTCACGCGACAGGTCGACGTGACGAAGCATATACCAGATGGCGAGCGAAACGAGGAGTCCGACGAAGATTCCCGTGCCGAGTTTGTTGACGAACTCGCTCAGAAAGTCGACGAGTGCGAACGACTCCCCGCCCGTGAGGACGACCACCTCGAACATCACAATAGCGAGAATCGCCGCCGTCACGTCGTTGACGATGCCTTCGATTTCGAGCGCGGCCGCCACCCGATTGCGGACGGGAACGACGGCAAGGATGGGGTTGATGACCGTCGGACCGGTCGCCACGAGGAGTGCGCCGATGAGAAATGAGATATCCCACGCCTCGCCGAGCGCGAAGTGGACGACGGCGGCGGTGCCGAGCAGCGCGATACCCGCGCCAAGCGTGACGAGTCGAATCTGCGCCGATGGTGCCTCGCGGAGTTTGTTCAGTTTGAGGTGAAACGCTCCTTCGAAGACGATGATGGCGACGCTCAAGCCGACGATGGCGGAGAGGGCGGTGCCGAACGACGACGGGTCGAGCAGGCCGAAACCCACCGGACCGAAGATGACACCGGCCGAGAGGAGGAACAGCACGCTCGGCACGCGGAATCGGTCGGCCAACACCTGCGACGTGACGCCGAGACCGATGATTGCGACGACGAGCGGTATCAACTCGGCTCCGGACTCGGCGCTCAAACGTGTCCCTCCATGTACTCGAACTGAGAAACTCGATGGTATAAAAACGCCCGTTCTTATTTCGCGTAGATGGCTTCGATATCGTCGGCGAATCGGTCGAGGATGTTCCGACGCTTCTTCTTCATCGTCGGCGTGAGCAGGTCGTTGTCCTCCGTGAACTCGACCGGAACGAGCCTGAACTGCTTTATCCGCTCGTAGGACTCGAATCGCCGGTTCGCTTGCTCTACTTCCTCCTCAATCCACTCGGACACCGCGACGTTCCGGCAGAGTTCTCGGGGGTCATCGGGGAGCGAGACGCCTTCGCGCTCGGCTCGTTTTCGTACCTCCTCGACGTTCGGGACGATGAGCGCGCTGACGAACTTCCGTCCGTCGCCCATCACCATACACTGCTCGACGATGTCGCAGGCGGCGAAGGCGTCCTCGATGGGGCCGGGTGCGACGTTCTTTCCGGTCGAGAGTACGAGCAGTTCCTTCGCCCGTTCGCGGAACGCGATGTAGCCGTCCGGGCGGAGCTCCACGATGTCGCCGGTTCGGAACCAGCCGTCATCGGTGAACGACTCCTCGGTCTCTTCGGGTTTGTTCCAGTAGCCGTCGGTGACGTTCGGCCCTTTCACGAGCAGTTCGCCGACCTCTCCCTCCACGTCGGCGAACTCGTCGCCCACAAGCGACGTATCGACTTTCACCGCTTCGTCCACGACCGGCGGTCCGATGGTGCCGATCTTCGGCTCCTCCGGCGGGTTGACGGCGACGACGGGGGCTGTTTCGGTCAGTCCGTACCCTTCGAGGATGGGCAGTCCCATGCCGTGATAGAGCGCACAGAGGTCGGCCGAGAGGCTGCCGCCGCCGCTGATGAGGAACTCGACGTTGCCGCCGAGACCGTCTTTGACCTTGTCGAAGACGAGTTTGTCGGCGAGCAGTTTCTTCGCTCGGAGACCGACGCTCGGCGAGTCCGCCTCGTAGTACGCCACGCCCACGTCGGTCGCCCACTCGAAGATGCGGCGTTTCGCGTCGCTCTCCTCGGCCTGCGATCGGATGGCGTCGTAGATTCGTTCGTACACGCGCGGGACGCTGGTGCCGGTCGTCGGGCGAACCGACTGGAAATCGTCCTGAAGCGTGTCGGGACTCTCCGCGTAGGCGACGGTGGCCCCGGCGGCGAACATCAGGAAGTGTCCCGACAGTCGCTCGAAGATGTGTGCAAGCGGGAGAAACGAGACGGTGCCGGCGTTCTCGTCGATGACGGGCACGTCCTTGTCCGGACGGGGACCGAACCGCTTGTAACACTGGTTGACGTTCGCGCGAAAGTTCCCGTGGGTGAGTTGGACCCCCTTCGGCTTCCCCGTCGTTCCGCTGGTGTAGATGAGCGTGGCAAGGTCGTCGGGGTTGCGGGCGTCGAGCCACGATTCGTACTCGTCGCGGTCGAACGCCTCCGCGCCGCGGTCGTGAACCTCCGCGAGTGTGTAGATGTCGTCGCGGTCGTAGTCGCGCGAGAGGCTGTCCATCACGACGACGAATTCGAGGTCGAGGTTCTCCTCGGCCTCGAACACGCGCTCCAGCAGGTTCTCGTTCTCGACGACGACAGCGGTCGCCTCCGGGTCGTCGAGGAGGTACTCGACTTGCGAGACGGACGAGTTCCGATAGACCGTCGTCACGACCGCGCCCGCCGCGAGCAGCGCGAAGTCGGTCTGCGCCCACTCCATCCTGGTGTCGGCGAAGATTCCGACGCGGTCGTCCGTCTCCACGCCGAGGTCGCGGAACCCCGCCGCGAGGTTGCGGACGATGTCGCGCATCTCGGAGTACGAAAGCGACCGAAATTCGTCCGGCGGGGCCGCCGCGAGAACGCTTTCCGTGAGCGACCGGTCGTACACGCCCCCCTTGTACTGCTGGGCGGGGCGGTTCGCGCGTCGCTCGGCGCTGTCCTCGAACATTCGGGATAGCGTCGTCTGTCCGATGACCGGGTCGGTGAACTCCTGCTCGGCGTCACGCCAATCCATGTCACGGTCTTCAAACCCGAGGCCCATTAAGGTAGTGTAAAACGATTAAGTAGTTTATTCCAGTTGGTTCGTATACTAACGAGTTATTCGCCGTCGCGGTTGTCGAGATAGTGAAGAACGCCGCGAGTGTTCATCGCGGCCTCGGCGCTGGCCTTCTTCGTTCCCCACACGTCGTCCATCTCCTGTTCGGCCACGAAATGCCGGACGACGGCCTCGTCGTCCTCTTCCGCGGCGCGCTGGGATTCGACCGCGGCGACCCACTGCGAGAGCACGTCCTCGTACTCGTCCATCGCCTCGTCCGAGTACGGGCGCGGGCCGTAGTGGGTGTAGAGGAGCGTCGTCGGAGCGATTTCGCGGATGGTCTCTACGTCGTCCAGACAGGCGTCGAGATCGAAGTTCGACGGGGGCGTCGTCACGTGGATTTCCCGGATGCTCGGCACCCAGATGCCCGCCGCGTCCGCCGTGAACACCGCGTCGTTCTGGCGGTCGTAGAAGATCATCTGATGCGGGGCGTGGCCCGGCGCGTGGATGGCCTCCAGTTCGTGACTCCCGCAGTCGATGACGTCGCCGTCGGTCAGCGCCACGACACGGTCTTCTGGAACCGGTTTTGGTTCGACGTAGAACTGCCACTGGTCGCCGACGGCGCGCTTCGTCCCCTCCACGAGGCGCCCGGGATCGACGAGGTGACGCGCGCCGATTTCGGGGACGTACACGTCGGCATTATGACATTTATCCGCGAGGAACCCCGCGCCGCCGGCGTGGTCAAGGTGGACGTGCGTCGGCGCGATGACCGCCACGTCTTCGCGTGCGATGTCGAGTTCGTCCAAGGCGTCCAAGATGTACTCGTAATTGGTGCCGATACCCGTCTCCACGATGGCCGGGCGCTCGGTGTCGAGGATGTAGACCGCCCCGTACTCCTCGGTGTCGTACATCCCAGTGTCGAGGCAGTACAAGTCCGAACAGTCCCCCGTCGTGACTTCTCGCAGGTCGCCGATTGCCATACGTCACGTCGTACCGCAGGAAGGAAAAACGATTCGCGTTAGCCTCGGAGTCGTGGCCCGCGTCGACCGCTCGGCGATAAAGACCGGCGTTCGTCCGAAAACGGCTATCCGTGAGGTCGCCACAGGAGTGTCAAATGTGTGATGACTCCGCGAGAGCAACACCTACGATGACGTTTCCGCCACATCACCAGCGAATCGTAGAGCCAAATATCGCCACCGCACTCGTCCTCCTCAACCTCCTCGCTCCCGATGGTTGCTTGTCCACCGTCGGAGACAATCCGTCGCTCACTGCGTTCACAACGAAGACCTCGCGCGGGTGCGTCGCGGAAGCGACGCGTCTTCGCGCACCGAGCGACGGGTCGTCATCTGACCGAGCACCCGAAACGTGAAGAATGAATCCCTCGAATCGGCGGGGATTACGTCACCGCAGTTGCTCTCGCGCAGCCGCCATCGCGGCTTCCAGATCCACGTCCGCGCCGGCATCGTGGAACGCCTCGCCGACCGCGCGCACGCCGCGGAGCACCTGCTCCGAGGAGAGGTTCCCCATGTTGCTCACCCGAAATATCTCGCCGCCGAGGTGGGCCTGTCCGCCGCTGATGCTCACGCTGCGCTCGGTCACCGCGTCGAAGAAGTCGTCCGGATTTTCGCGGACGACAGCCGGGAGCGAAATCGCGGTGAGCGTGTTCGAATAGTCCGAGGCGTCGTTTCGCTCGGGGAACATTGACAGCCCCATCGTGGTGAAAGCCGACCGGAACGCCCGCGACTGCCTGCGGTGACGGGAGATGCGCTCGGGCATCCCTTCGTCTACGATGTGTTCGACCGCGACCGTAAGGCCGCGAAACAGCGGGACAGCACTCGTGAATGGAGTCTGGTGGGTTTCCGCCTTTCTGAGGTGCCAATCTAGATCCTCGTAGAACGGTGCCCCCTCGCCGTCGAAAGCATCCTGCGCTCGCGGCGTGGCGTACAGCGCGCTGGTTCCTGGCGGGGCCGCGAGACACTTCTGGGCGTCCGTGACCGCCACGTCGACGTTCCACTCGTCCACGAGGAACTCGTCGCCCCCGAGCGAGGTGACCCCGTCCACGACGTAGTAGGCGTCATACTCCGCGGCGATGTCGCCGACCTCGGCGACCGGATTCAGCAGGCCCGTGCTCGTCTCGTTGTGCACCATCGTCACGGCCTTCGTGTCGTCGCTCACCGCCTCGCGGACCGCGTCGGGGTCGACGGGTTGGCCCCAATCGAACGCGACGGGGGTCACGTTCGCGTGTCGGTCGGCGATGCGCTTGAACCGTCGACCGAACTTCCCGTTCACGACGGCGACCACTTCGTCGTCACTTCCGGCGAGGTTGGCGACGGCGGCTTCCATCGCCATCGTCGCCGTTCCGTTGAAGATGAGGCTGGTGCCGCCGCTCGTGGTCGGCGTACCGTCGAGCGACGACCGCTCGAAGACGTGGTCGAGACCATCCTGCGCACGCTCGTACACCGATTCGAACTCCGACGAGCGGTGCGAGACCATCGGTTCGCTCATCGCGGTTCGAACGTCGTGCGCGAGGGGAACCGGGCCGGGATTGAGTAGGAGAAAGTCCTCTCGCATATCACACCATTCGACGCCCCGGTAAATAAGCGTCGTGCGGGGCGCAAATTCCGCCTCTTGTTGTCCGGCGCTCGCCGAGGAGACGGTCGAGGCGAATCGGTCGGCGGAAGGGAACAAGAACGACTAATTTTCGAGGCGGTAGGCGACCCGAACCATCGCCACGTCGATGATTGCGAACGAGAGGCCGACCAGTCCGCCGACGAGGAGCACGACCACACTTCCGATGAGCGCGATGAGCAGGACGTTTACCGGTTGGAGGAGCGCGTTCGGCGCGAACAGCCGGGGGACGACGGTGACGACACCCCACAAGAAGAGCACGCCGACGGTTGCACCCCAGATCGAATCCCGAACGAGCACGGCCTTCGTGCCCGACCACTCCGCGACCGACGAGAGCGATACCGCGGCGAGCACGTTCCGCGTCGCCCACTACACCACGGCCCAGAGGAGCGCGAATAGCACGAGTCCGAAGAGTGTGTTCAGCCCCGAGAGGAGATCGCCGAGACCGCCGGACAGGTGGACGAGCAAGACGAGCACCGCAACGAGACGTGCGGTGTGAAACGTCGAGAGCGCCCACACGAACAGATCACGCGCCATGCGCCAGCACCTCCGCAAGCGCGAGGATGACGAGCAAGAGGACGGTCGTCGCGCCGTAACTCGCCCGGAGCACACCCGAGGAATTGCCGTCTCGGGCGCGACGGACGAGTACGGTTCGAACCACAGAAAGTGCGAGCAGAAGGAACACGCCGAGCCGTTTGGCGGTCAGAACGGTTCCCCAGCGCGTGGCGGAGGCCGGAACCGCGGGAGCCATTGCGCCGAGGTTGCCGACGCCGGTGGCGACGAGGACGCCCATCGCGCCCTAGAACAGCCATTCGTATCGCTTGGCGACGGGGAGGGCCGATTCGGACGCGTCTCGGAAGAGCGACCACGTGACCGCCGCGCCGCCGAGCGTGACGGCCATCCCGAGAACGTGAAGCCAGCGGACGGAGAGCATATCTGAACCGATACGACAGAGAACGAAGAACTTTGCTACGACTCACCCGGCAGGTTCGGAACGAGCCACGCGAGCACCGCCGACGGACTGCGCGACTGCGTCCAGATGGTGCCCGGCCCTTCGAACTCGGCAAGACAGGCCTCCTCGGTTCCATGCAGCGATTTCACGCCTTCGACGCGCCGAACCGAGAAGTCGACGGTCTCCTCGAACGCGGCGACGTGTCCTGTATCCACGACGTACGTTTCGCCCGGGTCGAGACTGACGACCGAAATCGCACCGTAGCTCGCCACGAACGACTGGCCGGATCCGGTCAGTTCGAGCAGGAAATCGGATTCGTTCTCGACGAACGTCTCGTCGCGGCTGAACTCGGCGTCGAACGCCACGTCTGGTTCGGCGGCGAGAAACGCACAGGATTGAACGTACAGCGTCTCCTCGCGGAGTTCGTAGTGGACGATGTCGCCCGGAAACGGCGGTGCCAGCGTGACGGTGCCAGGGCGATCCGCGGTGAGCACCGTCGAAAATGCCGCGTCCTCGCCGAGTAGCGATTCCCGCAGCGACGCCGTCAACCCGCCCCGGTCGTTCGGCGCGACCTCGACACCCTCCGTATAGCTGACCAACGATGCCGCCTCCAACCGAATCTGGTCGTCTTCGTCCAGCGTCACGACGAGTTCGGCAAACGACGGTCGATTCGTGATCTCGTACTCCATACCCGCTTGAGGCACACCGTGCAGGTGTATAGCCCTCGTGGCCTCGTGATTCATCGATGACCTGCTTTTCGAGTGACGTACACGGATTCCGGAATCGAGGGGAGTCGTCTCAGGAGGACTCTGGGCACTTTCGACGATTCAACTCCACTCGTGGCGGTGTTCCGAAAACCTCCGGCGATTAACTTACACGACCGAGTGTGATGCCGTTTCCTCTTGCACTTCCGGCTCGATGTACACCTTCTTAATGTGCTCGTTCGCGTCGAACATCGCGTCCTCGATGTCGGTGATCCGGTCGTCTATCTCGCCCGTGTCGAGCGTCGGGTCGAAGGCCACGTCCGCCGTGACGATGAGGCGATCCGGGCCGAAGTAGACGGTACGGAAGTCGATGGTTCCTGTAACGCCCTCCCACTCGTCTAGCATCGCGCGGAGTTTATCTTCCTCCTCTTTGGGGAGGCTCTCGCCGAGCAGAAGTCGTTTGTTCTCCCACGCGAGCGCGACGGCGAAGCCCATCAGCATGAAGCCGATGAGCAGGGCGGCCCCCGCGTCGTACATCGGGTTCCCGGTCCAACGCGAAAGGAAGATGCCGAAGAGCGCGATACCGGCACCGGCGAGGGCGATGGTGTCCTCGGTGAGCGCCGTCAGCGTCGTCACGTTGCTGGTCTTGCGGAACGCCTCGCGGAAGCCGCTCCACTCCCGGCGCTCGATCTCCAACTTCATCGCGGTGTACGCTTTCTTGAAGGCGTAGCTCTCGAAGAGGATGGCCCCGACGAGCACCGCGTAGTTCACGTAGACGGGCGCGAACTGCTGTCCGAGCAGGGAAATCGGTCCCCCCGCGCCGACCGTGTGGTGTTGCATGAGCGCGTCGTACCCGTGCTTCGCGCTCTCCCACCCGGCGATGCCGAAGAGGAGGACACTCACGAGAAAACTGTAGAAGAACTGTGCCTTGCCGTAGCCGAAGGGGTGTCCTCTGGTCGCTTCGCGCTGACCGTATCGGATTCCGATGAGCAGGAACACCTGATTTCCGGTGTCCGAGATGGAGTGATACGTCTCCGAGAGCATCGCCGCGCTCCCGGTGAGGAGGTAACCGACGAACTTCAGTACGGCGATAGCCGCGTTGGCGACGAGGGCGGCGATAACGACGGACTTGCTACTCGCCATTATCGACTAGCGTCCATGCGGTGACAAAGCCCTTACGACGCACCCAAGGGCGACCGGCGTCTACCGCCGGACGTGATAACCATCGTCTCCGACACCCACGGTACGACCGGCCACGAACTCGCGGGACGAACGATGGCGGCGGTTCGAGACGCCGACCTCGTCGTTCATGCGGGGGATTTCACCACCGAAGTAGTCCTCAACGCGTTCGAAGCCGAGAGCACCCGCCTAATCGCGGTTCACGGGAACAACGCGACCCCCTCGGTGCGCGAGCGACTCCCAGCGGTGCGAACCTTCGAGGAGAACGGGATTCGGTTCGCGCTCACGCACCGCCGGGACGGCGGGAGCACGGGTCTCGAACTGTTCGGACGGGAACGAGACGCGGACGTGGTCGTCTTCGGTCACTCGCATCGACATCTCGCTCGCCGGACCGGCGAAGTGATGCTGTTGAATCCCGGGAGTCACGCTCGTCCGCGAGGAAACCTGCCGACGCACGTCGAACTCGAACCGGAGAACGAGGGCTTCGCTGGGGGAATTTACACGCGGAACGGGAAACTCGTGGAAGAGTTTCACGTCGGAGGGCTGGAAAGCTAATGGCGTTGGGCGGAGGGCCGAAGCAGGGCGGCTCCACTCTATAGTACGAAGCCGGACATGAAGTACTCTTGGTAAACTCAAAAACGCGTTTTAGTTATCGGTCGTTCAGGAGAAACCACCACGCGGCACCGAGGGCGATAACGAGCGCGCCGCCGGCAAAAAAGAGCACTCCCGGCGGAATCGTGGTCGCCGCAGCATCCGCCGCGGACTGAGTAGCTTCCGCGGATTGCATCGAAAACGTCCCCACCTGTCCGCCTGTATCGGTGTTCACCTCGGTGGTCTGTCCCCCGATGCCGAGTATCCCCTCGGTGACGGCGTACTGGATCGTGGCGCTCACGACGCCGAGCAGCACGGCGACGCCGAGCAGGCGCGAGAGGGCGTCTTTCAGCCCCGTCGTCTGATCTTCGCGCCCCGCGAAGAGGATGAGCGGGCCGTCGGTGGGCGCGTACACTTTCATCTCGCGGCCTTTCTCGGAGTAGATGGTGTCGATGGGGGAGATGAGTTCCGCGTCTTCGAGTTTGCCGAGGTGGTACTGGGCGTTCTGGAGCGAGGTGTCGACTCGGTCGCTGAGTTCGGACGCCGTCGCGGGCTGGTCGTGGAGCGAGGAGAAGAGGCTCCGCGCCGTCCCGGACGAGAGCGCCCCGAGTAGGTCGTCGGCGTCGTCGCTATCGACGCCGAGAACCCGCGGGCTTCCGCCCGTCGGGGCTTCTACGTCCGAACTGGAGGGCAAGAGGTCTGCCATACTTGAGCGTATACGACTACTCATCAATCAACTTTGTCACTAGCGCGGCGAAACGAATTTGGTTCGTGAACTGATAGGCACTGCTATGGAACCACTCGGACTGCTCGGAGATGCGCTCGGCGACCCCCTGTTCGTCGGACTTCTCGTCGCCATGCTCGCGTTCGTCTTCTTCATCTACCTGTTCATCCGCCGCACGCTCACCGGATTTCAGGAAGGGATGCAGAAAGGACAGCGCTAAATCGCGCTTCGAATCGCTTCCGCCGCGACTTCCACGTCCTCTCGGTTCACGTCCCAGTGCGTACAGAACCGAACGACGTGCGTGTCGAACTGCGTGCCGAGGACGTCCTGCGTTTCGCACGCGGCGAGGAACTCGTCGGCGGTGAGTCCCGTCCCTTCGGTGTTCACGAGGACGATGTTCGTCTCCGGCGGCTGTACCGAGAGACCGTCGGTGTCGGCCACCCCCTCGGCGAGGACGCGGGCGTTCTCGTGGTCGTCGGCGAGGCGAGAGACGTTGTCGAGCGCGAGCAGTCCGGGCCCGGCGATCACGCCGACTTGTCGCATCCCGCCGCCGAGCAGTTTTCGCGTGCGACGTGCGCGCGTGATGAAATCTTCATCTCCGGCGAGAAGCGAGCCGACGGGCGCGCCGAGGCCCTTCGAGAGACAGAACATCACGGAGTCGACGTTCTCCGTCAGGCGGGCGGGCGACACGTCGCGTGCGACGGCGGCGTTGCACACCCGAGCGCCGTCGAGGTGGACGGGGACGCCGAGGTCGTGTGCCGCCTCCGCCGCGGCGTCGATTTCCGCGGGCGCGATGGCGACGCCACCCTTGCTGTTGTGCGTGTTTTCGAGCGTCAGTAGTCCGGTTCCGGGTCGGTGAGCGTCCTGCACGACGTAGCCGTCACGCACCTGTTCGGGCGTCGGGGTTCCGCGGTCGCCGCCGTCGATGGTTCGAACTTGGAGGGCCGAGTGCTGCGCGAGTCCGCCAAGTTCCCACTTGTAGACGTGGCTCTCGCGTTCGACCAACACTTCCTGTCCGCGGTCGGTGTGGACGCGCGCCGCGATTTGGTTGCCCATCGTGCCGGTCGGAACGTAGAGGGCGGCCTCCATCCCCATCAGTTTGGCGGCGCGGGCTTCCAGTTCGTTCACAGTCGGGTCTTCGCCGTACACGTCGTCGCCCACGTCGGCGTCGCGGGCGGCCTCGCGCATCTCGTCGTTCGGTTTCGTCACCGTGTCGCTCCGCAGATCTATCATGTGCTAGCCGTCGCTCCCGCGAGGCAAATACCCGACGTTCCCGGCGAGCGAGATACGGGCGAAGCGACGTCACCGTCCCTCCGGCGTCGAACGACGAGATAGAGTATCGAAAGCGGTATCCAGTATCCGCGGAATCCATCACTATGGACTCTCGAATCAGGGAACACGCGGAAATAATCGTCGACCATTCGCTTGATATCGAACCCGGTGATAACGTGGTACTTCGCGTCCCGTCGGTCGCCGACGACCTCGCGGTCGCGCTGTCCGAACTGCTCGGCGAACGCGGGGCGTTCCCCCTCGTCACCGCCGGGCGGCGAGACCGAAAGCGTGCCGCGTTTCTCAGCACGGTCGACCCCGACGACCTCGCCACGCCCGAGCACGAACGGGCGCTATTCGAAGCCGCGGACGCCGTCGTCCACGTCCGAGCGCACGAGAACGCGTCCGACATGAGCGACGTTGACGCGGAGACGCACGCCGCATACAATCAGGCGTACCAGCCGATACAGGAGGAGATTCTCGCCAGCCGCTGGTGTCTCACCCAGTTCCCGTCGCCGGGGAGCGCGCAGTTGGCCGAGATGAGCACGTCCTCCTACGAGGGGTTCGTCTACGGGGCGATGAACAAAGATTGGGACGAGCAGCGCGAGTTCCAACGGCAGATGGTCGAGATTCTCGACCCCGCCGACGAGGTGCGCATCGTTTCGGGCGACACGACCGACCTCACCATGTCGATCTCGGGCATGAAGACCATCAACGATTACGGCGAGAAGAATCTGCCCGGCGGTGAGGTATTCACCGCGCCCGTGCCCGATTCTGTCGAAGGCGAAGTGCTATTCGACAAACCGCTCGTCCATCAAGGTCACATCGTGGAGGATGTTTGGCTCGAATTCGAAGGCGGCGACGTGGTCGATTTCAGCGCCGAGAAGAACGAGGAAGTGCTCGCGGGCGTGCTAGACACGGACGAGGATGCGCGTAGGCTCGGCGAACTCGGCATCGGGATGAACCGCGACATCGACCGATTCAGCTACAACATGCTGTTCGACGAGAAGATGGGCGACACCGTCCACCTCGCGGTCGGCATGGCCTACGACATTTGCGTCCCCGACGATGGAGAACAGAACGATAGTGCAGTTCACGTGGACATAATCGTCGATATGAGCGAGGACTCGTTCATCGAGGTGGACGGGGAAATAGTTCAGCAAGACGGAACGTTCCGTTTCGAGGATGAGTTCGAAGGGTAGTACGGTTCTCGCTTCTTCCATCCTCGAAGAAGCAACGCGCTGTGAAACTCTCTTATATAAGAATTGTGGCCCGCGGATTTTAAGTGGCTGGGATAGCATAGCATCTCGCGTGCCGAAAGTACCTTGTCCCGACTGTCGCCGGAACATCGCGTTTCACGAACTGGAAACCAAGACCGTCGCTCAGTCGAACGGGTTCTCGACGAACTACCGCTGTCCGTTCTGCCGGAACGTCATCAGGAACGTCGCAGAGCTGCTGTAGTTCGCACTACTGAACGATTCCACAGCCGCGCGAACAGCCACGACAGCAATCGTGCGCGCAGTCGCTCGCCGTCGATTCGTCGCCAGTCGCCCAGCGCGGCGTGCTCCTCGCGCGCCCAGTCCAGCGTGGCGAGCAAGTAGCGCGCGTTCGGGAAGTCGTCGACCATGCGCGGAGCGAGTAACGGCGCGTTAAAAGTCTTTCTGCCTCCGGCGAGTGGCGGTAACGGCGCGTTTCCAACGCCGGATTCGCGAACGTTCGGCCCGTACAGTAGAAACCTCCGAAACAAACGGCGGGCGGCGCGCAGTTGCTGAAGTTTTTACCGGACGACGAACAATCCCCGGACGATGGCAGAGGTGAGCGCGGACGAGAACCCGTATGTCGAAGACCCGCAGACCGATTTCGGACCGATAGACCGGTTGAGCGAGGACGAAGCGCGCGAACAGGCCGAACTGCTTCGGGAGGCGATTCGCCACCACGACTACCGATACTACGTCGAGAACGACCCCATCATCGCCGACCGGACGTACGACGCCCTCTTCAAGCGGTTACAGGAACTCGAAGACGCCTTCGGAATTCAGACCGAGGACAGTCCGACTCGGCGGGTCGGCGGCGAACCGCTGGACGAACTCGGCACGGTCGAACACGTCGCTCCGATGCTCTCCATCGACTCCAGCGGCGACGCGGACGACGTACGCGCGTTCGACGACCGGATTCGCCGGGCGGTCGGCGATGTGCGGTACGTCTGCGACCCGAAGTTCGACGGTCTCTCGCTCGAAGTGGTCTACGAGGACGGCGAGTACGTCCGCGCCGCCACCCGCGGCGACGGCGAGACGGGCGAGGACGTGACCGAGAACGTCCGCACCATCGCCAGCGTCCCCCACCACCTCCGCGGCGACTACCCCGACTTCCTCGCGGTTCGCGGGGAGGTGTACATGGGCCGGGACGCCTTCCGCGAGTTCAACCGGGAGCGAGTTGAGCGGGGGGACGACCCCTTCGCCAACCCGCGGAACGCCGCTGCCGGGTCGCTCCGCCAACTCGACCCCTCCGTGACCGCCAAACGCCCGCTCGACTGTTTCTTCTACGACGTGCTGGACGCCAGCGAGGGGTTCGAGTCCCACTGGTCAGAGTACGAGGCGCTGCCAAAGTACGGCCTGAAGGTGACCGACCGGACGACTCGCGTTTCGGATATCGAGGACGCCATCGTCTACCGCGACGAGCTGATGGCCGACCGCGAGAAGCTCAATTACGAGATCGACGGCGTAGTCATCAAGGTGGACGACCGAGCGAAGTGCGACAAACTCGGAGCGACGGCGCGCTCCTATCGCTGGTCGTACGCGTACAAGTTCCCGGCGCGCTCGGAGGAGACGAAGATAACCGACGTTATCGTTCAGGTTGGGCGCACGGGGCGACTCACGCCCGTCGCGCTGCTCGAACCAGTCGACGTCGGAGGCGTCACCGTCTCGCGCGCCAGCCTCCACAATCCGGAGGAGATAGCCGAGAAGAACGTCAACGTCGGGGACGAGGTGAAGGTCGAACGCGCCGGCGACGTGATTCCCTACGTCGACGAAGTGGTCGAAAAGCACGCCGAGGGTCACTACGAACTGCCCGCCCACTGCCCCGTCTGTGACAGTCCGGTCGAACGTGACGGGCCGATAGCGTTCTGCACGGGTGGACTGGCCTGCGACGCTCAGCTCCGCCGCGCCGTCGCGTACTACGCCGGCGACGACGGACTCGATATCGAGGGGTTGGGGGAAGAGCGCGTCGAGCAACTCATCGACGTCGGTATCGTCGAATCACTGCCCGACCTCTACGAACTTGACGAGGACGACCTGCTCGAACTCGACGGTTGGGGCGAGAAGAGCGCCGAGAACCTGCTCGCCGAGATAGAGGATTCGAGGCGACCATCGCTCGCGGATTTCATCTCGGCCATCGGCATCCCCCGCGTCGGAACAGAGACGGCCCGCGAGTTGGCCCGGCAGTTCGACTCGTTCGAGGCGGTAATGGACGCGAACAGCGAGGAGTTGGAGTCGGTGCCGGACATCGGGCCGACCGTCGCCGGGCAGATTCGGGAGTTCTTCGACTCCAAGCGCAACCGCGAGGTCATTCACGAGCTTCTGACGCACGTCGAACTGGAGCGGGAGGAGACCGAAGGCGGCGACGAACTCGCCGGACTAACCTTCGTGTTCACAGGGTCGCTCTCGCGGCCGCGTTCCGACGTCGCCGACCTCGTCGAGAGCCGCGGCGCGAACGCGACGGGAAACGTCTCGGGCAACACCGACTACCTCGTGGTCGGCGAGAATCCGGGGCGGACGAAGCGCGAGGACGCCGAGGAGCGAGGGGTGCCGGTGCTAGAGGAGAACGAGTTCTGGGACGTGCTGGAAGAGAATGGCGTCGAAGCTTAGAGATCCGCTCGCTCGAAGACGAAGATACCGATGGCGACCGGTACGAACAACCAGAACAACAGGTAAGCCATGACGAAGACGTCACTGAAGTAGAACGGAACCGAGCCGCCGAACGCTTGCGCGACGGTCGGTCGAACGAACTGATTAAATAGCTCCAGCCGGGCGTTCAACTGTTTCTCCGCGAGAACCGTATCGACGAGCGTCTTGTACGCCGTCGTCGGATTGAGCAACTTGATGAAGAGGGACACCTTGGCCAGCCCAGCCACCTCCATGTCGAACTGATCGTTGAGTGCGGCGACGATCTGGTTGGTGAGGGTGCTCCACAGCACGATGAAAGAGATGTACAGGGCGACGCAGGCGACCATCGAGCGTCGGCTGGTACTCGCGGCTGCGGAGATACCGACCGAGAGGCCGACGAACACGAGACCGAGCAGGAGCGTGAGCAACGCGAACAGCAGATAGTTGACGGCCGCGAACTCGAGGCTCGTGAACAAAAGAACGACAGCGGCGAAGACGAATCCGCCGAGGATTGAGACGCCGACCACGGCGCTCCGGCCGAGCACCTTCCCGAACACCACGTCGTCGCGCGAGTGAGGGAGCGAAAGCAATAGTTTCAGCGTTCCCGACTCTCGCTCGCGGGTGACGGCGGCGTATCCGATGACGATGGAGATAAGCGGGACGAGCGTGGCGGTTCCCTGTTTCATCAGGTAGAGGAAGGCGTCGGTCGTTCCGCCGCCCCGTCCGCCTCCCGCACCCATCTCAAGGTAGAACACCAACAGCGGTGGGAGCGAGAAAACCAACACGAACAGCGCGGTCAACACCCACAGCCACCGCGAGCGGAGCGAATCGCGGAAATCCTTTCGCGCGACGGCCCGCCACGTCATGCCGTCGCCTCCCGTTCGGTGTAGGCCACGAAGAGGTCTTCGAGCGACGCCTCCTCGGTCTCGAAGTCGTCGATGTCGGCCCCCGCGTTCTCCAGCGCGGCGATGACGGTTGTCTTGACGTTCGTCTCGCAAGCGACGAATAGCGTGTTTCCGTCCCGGTTCACGCCCGAGACGCCGTCGATTTCACGGACTCGGTCGAGCGCACCCGGCGGAAGCGAGGTCGTCTCGATTCGAAGCCGGGTATCGGCTCCGGTCGCCTCCCGCAGACCGTCGATGGAATCTTCGGCGACGAGTTCGCCGTCGCGGAGGATGCCGACGCGGTCGCAGACCGCCTCGACCTGCCCGAGGATGTGGCTGGAGAAGAAGACGGTCGCGCCGCGGTCCTGTTCGGCGCGGACGATTTCGCGCATCTCGCGGGCACCGTTTGGGTCAAGACCGGTCGAGGGTTCGTCGAGGATGAGTAGCTCCGGTTCACCGACGAGCGCCATGGCCAGCGCGAGTCGCTGGGACATCCCTTTCGAGTAGCCGCCCGCCTTCCGGTCGGCGGCGTCGAGGATGCCGACTCGGTCGAGGAGCGCGTCGGGGTCATCTTCCGTCTCCTTCGACTCGATGGCGAACTCGACGTGCTGGCGGCCCGTCAGTCGGTCGTACACCGAGAAGCCTTCGGGGAGGACGCCTGTTCGGCTGCGGACGGCGACGCTCTCGGCCTGCGCGTCGTGGCCGAGGACTTCCACCTCACCGCTCGTCGGGCGGATGAAATCGAGGAGGAGGTTGATAGTCGTCGACTTTCCCGCGCCGTTCGGCCCGAGAAACCCGAACACCTCTCCTGCCCTGACTTCGAGCGAGAGGTCGTTGACGGCGGTGACGCCGTCGTATCGCTTGGTCACTTCGTCGATTCGAATGGCGGCCATAGTTTCCGCTTACGCCAACTGCCATAAAACAGTATTGTTCCGTGCTACACCGTGTCCCCCGGTTCGTGTTTTTCATTCATTCGTACAGCTTCCTCGGCGTATCGTTCTCGAGTCGTCTCGTCGTCGACCGTCGACAATCTGTCATCTTCGACGGTTATCGCGGCGGTCGTCTCGCCGCCGAGCCGTCCCGCCCGTTCTTTCCGGAGATACCGCTCCCCGTCGGGCGTGGCGTACACTAGCGTCAACAAGTCGCGGTCGGAGTAGGTTCGTTCCACCAACCAGACGCGCACGTCGTCCCCGTCGCTCGCCTCGTCCACGTCGTCCGCATCGTCCGCTTCGTCCATGGTCGTCCGTTCGTCGGTCGCGGATTTGTATCTGGCGAGGACGACTTAGCCGCAACCTTATTTATCTCAGTCGCCGACCCGACAAACGATGCAACAGTCCCCGCTGTCCCAGGCGTCGGATGACCGTCTGCTGGACATGCTGTTTGCGGGAGAGGAGATAGAAGAGGAAATAGAACTGAAAGGGGCGCGAATCGCGGTGACGAGCCACCGTGTGCTCGCGTTCATGCCCGAGGGTGGGGGTCGGCGATTCGACCACGAAGACAGGCCGAACGTCCTCAACGCGAGCGTCCAGCCCGCCGGTCAGCACGGCTACCTCTCGTGGAGCGTCCGGAGCCTCGTCTACGGAACCATCCTCCTCGGCGGCGGCTATCTGATCACCAGCAGCGGAATCCTCACGCAACTCGGCGGGACACAGGAATCGGGCGGTCAGGTCGTAGGTGGAGTGAACCAACTGATAACGCTCATGGTCGGGATGTTCTCGGTGCTCCTTGACGCGTTCTTGCTGGTCGGCGCGGTGTTGGTGCTCGCCGCCGTCGCGCTCGGCGGCCTCTATCTCGCCAGCCGCTCGGAGGAGTTGGTCATCGAGCGCGCCGGTCGTGATCCCATCTGCGTACCGGTCGACGGTAAAGAAGCCGAGGACGCCGCCCGCCGGCTTCGGGAGACGCTAGGGACAAGTTCAAAGCCGAGCGCCGACTAGGCGCGGTCGATGGATTCGGCGATCGTCAGGGAACGCGCGGCGGAGCTACCGCGCGAACCCGGCGTTTACCAGTTTCTAGAGGACGACACCGTTCGCTACGTCGGTAAAGCGGTCGACCTTCGCGCTCGCGTGCGCTCCTACGCGGATCCGCGAAGCAACCGCATCGGGCGGATGGTCGAACGAGCCGACGCGCTCGACTTCGCGGTCACCGACACGGAGACGCAGGCGCTCCTGCTGGAAGCGAACCTCATCAAACGCTACCAGCCCCGGTACAACGTCCGGTTGAAGGACGACAAATCGTACCCGCTCGTGCAGTTGACGGCCCACGAGTTCCCACGAATCGAGATAACCCGCGACCCCGACCGGAAAGGTACGACCGTCTTCGGCCCGTTCACGAACAAATCGCGCGTCGAGACGGTCGTCAAGGCGCTCCGGGAGACGTACGGCGTTCGGGGCTGTTCGAACCATAAGTACGCGAACCGCAACCGCCCCTGTCTCGACTACGACATCGGTCTCTGTACCGCACCCTGCACGAACGAGATCGGGCGCGAGTCGTACCTCGCCGACGTAGAGAGCGTCGAGCGATTTCTGGGCGGTGAGGCAGATATCCTGGCCGCGCCGCTCCGCCGGGAGATGGAACGAGCGTCGCAGGAAAAGGAGTTCGAGCGCGCGGCCAACCTCCGCGACCGACTCGAAGCGGTCGAGGCGTTCCACGGCGGGGACGCCGACGCCATCGCGTCCCAAACCGACGAGCGAACCGTCGACGTGCTCGGGGCCGCGGTCGAAGGTGAACGGGCGACCGTCGCGCGCCTACACAGCGAGCGCGGGCAACTCGTCGACCGCGACCGCCACTCCCTCTCGGTGCCGGACGACGAAGGCGACGGCGTGGCGGCGGTGCTCGGAGCGTTCGTCCCGCAGTTCTACGCCGAGCGCGAGATGCCCGACGCCCTCCTACTCTCGGAGCGACCCGACGACGAGGACGTGCTCGACTGGTTGGAAGCCGAGGGCGTCGCGGTGCGCGTTCCGGGCGCGGGGCGAGAAGCGACGCTCGTCGACCTCGCGCTGAAGAACGCCCGGAGCAGGGCGACCGACCCCGACGAACTCCGGACGCTGGCGGACGCGCTCTCGCTCCCCGCGGTCGAGCGCATCGAGGGGTTCGACGTGAGCCACGCGCAGGGGTCGTCGGTCGTCGGCAGCAACGTCGTCTTCGTAGGGGGGTCGGCCGAGAAGGCAGACTACCGCCGGAAGAAGTTGGACGAGCGAAACGACGACTACGCGAATATGCGCGCTCTGTTGCGGTGGCGCGCGAGACGGGCGATCGACGGGTACGACGACCGTCCGGAGCCCGACCTGCTCCTCATCGACGGCGGGAAGGGGCAGCTCGACGCGGCGCGCGAGGCGCTGGCCGAGGTCGGCTGGGACGTGCCCGCCGTCGGCCTCGCCAAGGCCGAGGAGCTCGTCGTCACGCCGAGCGGAACCTACGACTGGGCGCGCGACGCGCCGCACCTCCACGTCCTCCAGCGCGTGCGCGACGAAGCGCACCGATTCGCGGTGCAGTACCACCAGACGCTTCGGGACGACGTTTCGACGGAACTAGACGACGTGCCCGGCGTCGGGCCGAAGACCCGGCGGTCGTTGCTCCGCAGGTTCGGCAGTCTCGACGGGATTCGGAGCGCGTCGAACGCGGAGCTTCGAGGTGTCGAGGGCGTGGGCGAGAAGACCATCGCGGCATTGCGCCGGCGGTTTTGAGCGTTCCTCAAACGCTCCGAATCCTCGCCGCTCGCCGTCTCCGTCTCAACACACTTATCTTGCGCCTAACCCGTATCTGCCCTATGAGCGATATCGTTGTCACGCTTCCGGACGGCTCGGAACTCCAGATGGAGGAAGGGTCGACCGTGGAGGACGTGGCGTACGAAATCGGCCCTGGACTCGGCAAGGACACGGTAGCGGGAGCCGTGGACGGCGACCTCGTCGACAAGGCGACGCCGCTGTCCGAGGACTGCGAACTTGTCATCGTCACCGAGCAGAGCGACGAATACGTGGACGTGCTCCGCCACTCCGCCGCCCACGTGTTCGCGCAAGCCCTCCAGCGACTCCACCCCGAAGCGAAACTCGCCATCGGACCGTGGACGGACGAGGGGTTCTACTACGATATCTCCGGCGTCGAACTCGACAGCGAGGACCTGGCCGCGATCGAGGACGAAGCGCACGACATCATCGAAGAAGACCTCGCCATCGAGCGCACCGAGAAGTCGCGCGAGGAGGCGTTCGACATATACGAGGACAATCCCTACAAGCAGGACATCCTCGACACCGAGGCGGCGGGCGAAGACCCCATCTCGTTCTATGAGCAGGGCGAGTTCTTCGACCTCTGTAAGGGACCGCACGTCGAATCGACGGGCGAAATCGGCGGGTTCGCCGTCCTCGAAACCTCGGCGGCCTACTGGCGCGGCGACGAGGAGAACGAGACGCTGACGCGCGTCTACGGCACCGCCTTCCCCACCGAGAGCGAACTCGACCAGTACCTCGAACGCCGCGAGCAGGCGGCGAAGCGCGACCACCGAAAACTCGGGCGGGAACTCGACCTATTCTCGATTCCCGACGTCACCGGACCGGGACTCCCGCTCTACCATCCGAACGGGAAGCGCATCCTCGACGAACTCTCCACCTACGTCGCCGACCTGAACCTCGACGCGGGCTACGAACCGGTCGAGACGCCCCACCTCTTCCGCACCGAACTGTGGCAGAAGTCGGGGCACTACGACAACTACGTCGACGACATGTTCCTGCTCGACGTGAACGACGAGGAGTACGGTCTGAAGCCGATGAACTGCCCCGGTCACGCGACCATCTTCGACCAGCACAGTTGGAGCTACCGCGACCTGCCGGTTCGATACTTCGAGGACGGCAAGGTGTATCGCAAGGAACAGCGCGGCGAACTCTCCGGCCTCTCGCGCGTCTGGGCGTTCACCATCGACGACGGCCACCTGTTCGTCCGCCCCGACCAGATTCGGGCCGAGGTTGACACCATCATGGAGATGATCTTCGAGGTGCTCGAAACATTCGACCTCGACTACTCGGTCGCCCTCGCGACCCGCCCCGAGAAATCCGTCGGCAGCGACGAGATATGGGAGCGAGCCGAATCGCAACTCGAAAGCGTCCTCGAAGCCTCGGAGATGGACTACCGCCTCGAAGAGGGCGACGGCGCGTTCTACGGGCCGAAGATCGACTTCGCATTCGAGGACGCCCTCGGCCGCGAGTGGGATGGACCGACCGTGCAACTCGATTTCAACATGCCGGAGCGGTTCGACCTCGAATACGTCACCAAGGAGAACGAGCGAGAGCGCCCGGTAATGATCCACCGCGCGCTGTACGGCAGCTACGAGCGATTCTTCATGGTGCTCATCGAGCACTTCGACGGGAAGTTCCCCTTCTGGCTCTCGCCCGAACAGGTGCGCGTACTCCCCGTCAGCGACGACAACCTCGGCTACGCTCACCGCGTCGCGAACGAGCTCGACGACTTCCGCACCGAAGTCGAAGACCGCTCGTGGACCGTCGGGCGAAAGATACAGCAGGCCCACGACGACCGCGTGCCGTACATGATAATCGTCGGCGGCAACGAGGAAGAGGCCGGAACGATATCGGTTCGAGACCGCAAGGAGCGGGAGGAGAAGGACGTGTCGCTCGAATCGTTCTGCGACCACCTTCGAAGCGAGCGCGAGGAGAAACGCACCGACCCGGACTTCCTCGCCTGACCGGTTCGGTTTCGTCCTCGGGCCGATTTTCAGTCCAACTCGTCGCTTCGCTTCGTTTCTCGCAGGATGAATGGGCCGATGGAGAGCGTGCGCTTCGCCACCGTGGCGATGCGGAGGATGTACGAAAGTAGGATGACGAAGGGAACGACCGCGATAGTCGTCGCCAGACTCACGACCAGCACGTCGTTGCTGATGCCGACCGTCGCGCCGGGAACCGCCCGCGCGTCGAAGTAGATTATCATCACCACGGTCACGACGAGCGCGGGAACTGCGGTGTACAGCATCGCCCGAGAGAGATTGACGAGTTCCCACTGGAAGTACAGCGTCTTGAAATGTTCGCGCGACGGTCCGAAGAAGTTGAGCGATTCGATGATGTCGTCGAACGCCTCGTCCACTTCCTTGGTGAGGGCGTCTTCGTTCTCGTTGCGAATCTTCCGCGCGAGGAAAATCTTCCACGAGTAGTTGAAGTTGAGGATGGCCGAAAGCACGTCGAAGGTTCCGAACTGCGTATTTTCGAGCGTATCGCTCACCTCGTCCGCGTTCTCGCTCAGCTCGTCGACGTAGCTTCGAATCTGCCCTTTGAGTTCCTCGTCTCGACTGTCTTCGACCGCGTCGGCGAGAACGTTCGCCCGGTCTTGCGTCTCCTCCATGAGTGACTTCATGAACGACGCCGGTTCAGGCGGTGCGGTCTGGAGGTCGAGCACTTCCTCGACGTCGCGGCGGAACTCCATCGCGCCCTCCATCCGACTTCGCTGGTCGCCGACCGGCCCGAGTTCCTGCGAGAGCACGAGCTGATTGAGCGTCACGACGAGCGTCACGCCGGTGATAATCGCGCCGATGAATCCCTGAAACGTCGTATCAACGGGGTCGTCGCCCGGCCCGACGTACTGTTCGAGCGGCGACGGGTCGCCGATACCGAGAACGACCAACGCAAGAAAGAACGCGACCAGAATACCTCCGGCGACGACCCACCGATTCGCCTCCATCAACACCCACAGTTTGACGCGACTCTCGTCGACCCGTTCGCGCATCGTGTCGCCGGGCTGTGGGTTCCCGTCTGACTCACCCATATCCAACACGAAGGCGACCGGACTCAAATAGGCGTTGCCAATCGGTTAGGACTGCTCGTCTTCCGTGGCCTGCTCGGTTTCCGTCGCCTGTTCGGGCTCCGCGTTCGACTCCTCGGCGGCGACTTCGGCTTCGAGGTCGGCGAGGTCGACCTCGTCGGCGGCGGATGCCTCCTCCGTCTCCATTTCCGCCTCCGTCTCCGTCTCGTCTTCGATGCCCATCTCGGCTTTCAACGTGTCCAGTTCGGCGTCGACTTCGCCGGAAGAGCGCACCTCTTCGAGTTCGCGGTCGAGTTGGTCTTTGTCCGAGAGTGCGTCCTCGAACGCCCCCGACTCGTGGAGTTCGTCCATCGCTTCGGCGCGCGCTTCCATCTCCTCGGTCTGCTCTTCGGCGCGGTCGATGGCCATCCCGACGTTCTGCATCTCGTCGCCGACGCCCGTCATCGCCTCCGAGACGCGGGAGTTCGCTTCCGCGGCCTCGTAGCGAGCTTTCATGCTCTCCTTTTTCGTGCGGAACTCCTCGATGCGGTTCTGAAGCGTGTCTTTCTTCTCGATGAGGTTGTCCTGCGTGTTCTGGAGCTGCGCGATCTGACCATCCAAGTCCTCTATCTGGGTCATCTTCTGCTTTTTCTTCTCCAGCGCGCGCCGGGCCAAGTCCTCACGCCCTTGGTTTATCGCCTCGCGGGCCTGCGAGTTGTGCTTCTCCACGTTCTCCTCTAGGTTCCGCTTCTGGATTTCGAGGCGCTTTTTCTGGGTCGTGAGGTCGGCGATGCCCTTCTTCACGTCCTGCAGTTCGTCGCGCATCTGTTCGTACGAGTAGTCGAGCGTCTCGGTGGGGTCTTCGGCCCTGTTCAGGAGGGCGTTTATCTTCGACCGGACGACGTACGACATGCGTGAGAGTACTCCCATACCTCTACATTCAGAACCCGACCTTTAAAATCCTCACCAAGCCAACACGCGGTCATGGAGTCGAACAAAGTCGTTCTCCCCGGCGTTCGGGACGTACGGGCGGCAATCGACCTTCCGGACGGGAGGGCGGACGCCGTAACCGTTGCCTGTCCGCCGCACCCCCAGTTCGGCGGTAACCGAAGCGACAACCGACTCGTCGCGCTCGGCGAACACCTCGTGGAGCGCGGCGTCGCCTGCCTCCGATTCGACTACGGCGATTGGGACGAAGGGTACGGCGAGCGCGAGGATGCCCGCAACGCGCTCCGGTGGTCGAGCGAGCGCTACGACCGAATCGGCGTCTTCGGCTTCAGCTTCGGAGGAGGAATCGCAACGCTGGCGGGAGCGGACGAGGGTGCGGACACGTTCGCGCTGCTCGCGCCCGCCTCGCGCCTCACCGAAGAGTTGGACGCGGTGGCGGTGCTGGACGAGGTAGACGCGCCGCTGAAGATCGTTTACGGGACGCGAGACGACACCGCGAATTGGGAGCCGCTGGTGGAGCGCGCAGAGGAGTTGGGATTCGAGACGGAGGCGTTCAGCGCCGACCACTTCTTCGTCGGCCAGGAGCGGAAGGTGGCGGCGCGGTTGGGGGAGTTTCTGGTCGAACACCTCGGATAACCGGCTCCGGCGTGCCATCCTCTGTCGAACCAGTCTCCCTCCGAAATCGTTTTGAAGAACGATTGCTCACACTCAGTATGCCGACTAACCCCGAGACACATTACGACCCCGAGATGGGAGAGAAGTTCATTTTCGTCACAGGGGGCGTCATGTCCGGACTCGGCAAGGGCATCACCGCCGCGAGCACCGGCCGACTGCTCGCCAACGCCGGGTTCGACGTGACCGCCGTGAAGATCGACCCGTATCTCAACGTGGACGCGGGGACGATGAATCCCTACCAGCACGGCGAAGTGTACGTGCTGAAAGACGGCGGCGAGGTGGACTTAGACCTCGGAAACTACGAGCGCTTCCTCGGCGTTGACATGACCTCCGACCACAATGTCACCACCGGGAAAGCGTACAAGAACGTCATCGAGAAGGAGCGCGCCGGGGATTACCTCGGCAAGACCGTCCAGATAATCCCGCACATCACAGACGAGATCAAGCGCCGAATCCGCGAGGCCGCCGAGGGCCACGACGTGTGTATCGTCGAGGTCGGTGGCACGGTGGGCGATATCGAGAGCATGCCGTTCCTCGAAGCTCTCCGCCAGTTCGCCACCGAGCAGGACGACGAGGATTTCCTGTTGACCCACGTCACGCTCGTCCCCTACTCGAAAAACGGCGAGCAGAAGACGAAGCCGACCCAGCACAGCGTCAAGGAACTGCGGAGCATCGGCCTACAGCCCGACGTGCTCGTCGGACGCTGCGACGACGAACTCGAACCCGCGACGAAGGAGAAGATCGCGCTCTTCTGCGACGTGCCGACGGACGCCGTCTTCTCGAACCCCGACGTGGAAGATATATACTACGTTCCGCTGGTCGTCGAGGAGGAAGGCTTGGACGAGTATGTCATGCACCGACTCGGACTGGCTGAGCGGGCCATCTCGGACGCCGAGCGCGACAACGAGTGGCGCGAACTCGTCACCCAAGAGACGAAAGGCGAGGTGGATATCGCGCTGGTCGGGAAGTACGCGCTCGAGGATGCCTACATGTCCATCCACGAGGCGCTGAAGCACGCCGGACTGGAGAAGAACGTGGACGTGAACGTCCTCTGGGTCGACGCCGACGAGATGGACGACGCCCACGAAGAACGACTGAAGGAGGCCGACGGAATCGTCGTCCCCGGCGGATTCGGCAGTCGCGGCACCCAAGGGAAGATAGAGGCCGTCCGCTACGCCCGCGAGAACGACGTTCCCTACCTCGGTCTCTGCCTCGGGTTCCAGATGGCGGTCGTGGAGTACGCCCGGAACGTCCTCGGACTGGAAGGCGCGAACACCGCCGAGGCGGACGCCGACACACCCCACCCCGTCATCGACATCCTGCCCGAGCAGTACGAAATCGAAGACATGGGCGGCACCATGCGCCTCGGCGCGCACGAGACCGAAATCGAACCGAACACGCTCGCCAGCGAAGTCTACGGCGCGACCGAGTGTACCGAACGCCACCGCCATCGCTACGAAGTGAACCCCGAGTACTTCGACGACTTCGACGGCTCCGACCTCGTCTTCTCGGGGCGCGCCGGCAACCGGATGGAGATTCTCGAACTCGACAGTCACCCGTACTTCTTCGGAACCCAGTTCCACCCCGAGTTCCGCTCCCGACCGGGGCGAGCGAGTCCGCCGTTCGTCGGCCTGCTCGAGGCGGTGTTGAACGATACCGAACTCCGCGAGGAGGTGGAGGTCTGATGGTCGACACCGACTCGTTCGTCGAGGAGGCCGTCGCCGAGATTCGAGCGGAAGTCGGCGACGAACACGCCATCATCGCGCTGTCGGGCGGCGTCGACTCCTCCGTGGCCGCCGCGCTCGCGTACGAGGCGATCGGCGACCAACTCACGCCGGTGTACGTCGATACTGGACTGATGCGGAAAGGCGAGACGAGCCAGATTCGGGAGACGTTCTCCTACATGGACTCGCTGTGCATCGTTGAGGCCCGTGAGCGGTTTTTCGACGCGCTCTCCAGCGTCACCGACCCCGAGGAGAAGCGTGCGGTCATCGGCGAGCAGTTCATCCGCGAGTTCGAACGCGAGGCGAAGGAGACGGACGCCGAGTATCTCGTGCAGGGCACCATCTACCCCGACAGAATCGAGAGCGAAGGGGGCATCAAATCCCACCACAACGTCGGCGGACTGCCGGACGTGGTGGATTTCGAGGGCATCGTCGAACCCGTCCGCGACCTATACAAGGACGAGGTGCGCGACGTGGCCCGCGCGCTCGGCCTCGAAGAAATAGTCTCCGAGCGCATGCCCTTCCCCGGTCCGGGACTCGCGGTTCGCGTCATCGGCGAGGTGACGCCCGAGAAGGTCGCGGTCGCCCGCGACGCCTGTCACGTGGTCGAGGAAGAACTGGAGGAGTACGACCCGTGGCAGGCGTTCGCCGCTGTCGTCGGCAAGGGAACCGGCGTGAAAGGTGACAATCGCGTTCACGGGTGGATAGTCGCGGTTCGGTCGGTCGAATCGCGCGACGGCATGACCGCCCGCGCACAGGAACTCGACTGGGAGACGCTCCAGCGCATCCAGTCGCGCATCACGGGGGGGAACGAGAACGTCGCCCGCGTCGTCTACGACGTGACACATAAACCTCCGGCGACCATCGAGTACGAGTGATGCGCGCAGTCATCGCAGGACCCGACGAGAGCGGACTCGGCTCGGCGTTGGAAACGGAGGGCGTCGAGACGACCCGCGTCGACGGCATCGCTTCCCGACCCGCGCTCGAAGACGCGGGCATCCACGACGCCGACTTGTTCGTTCTGACCGACGTGAGGCAGGCGACCGCAATAGCGGTGGGAAAGGACGTGAACCCCGGCCTTCGAGTCGTCGTCTACGACGAGAACACGATTCCGGAGTTCGCCCGCGGACAGGCCGACCTCATCGTCGACCCGAACCTGCTCGGGGCGGACGCGGTCGCGGAGGAACTGGCCGGATAGGCCGGGATAGACAGAACTAATCTTCCCGCCGTTCGACAATTTACCATGTCCCGCGACCTCCGAGGTGATTCTCTCCCCCACGAATCCCGAGACGGTTCCGTATCGCACGACCTCCGCACCGATTCTCCCACCTACGATCTCCGCGACGAACTTCCGACGGCCGAGGAGTTCGTCGCCCTCCGCGACGCCGCCGACATGGCACCCCGAAGCCTCGAAGCGGTCGAACAGGGGCTTCCGAACTCGATTTTCGGCGTCACGGTGGCGTACGATAAAGACGGCGATGGCGGGGATGGCGAAGGAAACGACGAAGTCGTCGGCATGGCGCGAATCGTCGGCGACGGCGGCTCGGTGTACCACGTCTGCGATATGGCGGTTCGTCCCGACCACCAGCGACGGGGACTTGGTTCGCGGATGATGGACCGACTGATGGAGTATCTAGAGGAGAACGCACCGGAGATGGCCTACGTGAACCTCATGGCCGACGTGGAAGGGTTCTACGAACAATTCGGATTCGAGTACACCGCGCCTGCTTCGCGGGGAATGTACCGTCGAATGTGAACCCTCGCTTCGAATCACGCGCAAAACCGGGCACGAAGTTATTCTCATCGGGCGCGTACAGCCTCCGTGTCGAGACTGGCAAGCGATGGACTTCGGGAACGAAACGACCTCACGCTGCTCGCAACGGTGCTCGTCTGGGGCGTCAACTTCGCGGTGCTGAAAGTGGCGCTCGTCGACCTCCATCCGTTCGTCGTCAACTCACTCCGATTTACCGTCTCGGTGCTCGTCCTCGGCGGCGTGTACGTCGCCGGACAGCGCGGTGGCCGCGACCTGCTGCAACCGCTCCGTGCGGGAGGCTGGCAGGTTATCGCGCTCGGCATCCTCGGCTACTGGTGTTTCCCGGTCGCCTTCATCGTCGGCATCAACGCGACGACGGCCGGAAACGCGGCGCTCATCATGGCGAGCACACCGCTTTGGACGGCGATGGTGAGCCAGTTCACCGGTCTCGAACGCCTTGGCGGACGAGCGTGGGTGGGCCTCCTCGTCGCAGTCGTCGGAACCGCGGTGGTCGTGCTCGGAGGACGGAAGTCGCGCTCGGCGGCGAAACGCTGACCGGTAACGCGGTCGTTCTTCTCGCGGTGATTCTCCTGGGCGCGTACACCGCGCTCAATCGCCCCGCCCTCGACCGGGTGTCACCGCTCGCGCTCACCTTCTTCGGCCTGCTGGTGGCACTTCCGCTACTTCACGCGCTCGCCGTGCCGTACTACGGGAACGTCGACTGGAAAGCCATCGAACTGCCCGTTTGGGGAGCCGTCGTCTTCACGGGCGCGCTCGGAACCGGTCTCGCCATCGTCTGGTGGAACGCGTCGGTTCGGGCCGTCGGCCCGTCGACGACCGGCGTGTATGGGAACATTGTTCCCATCGTGGCGCTTGGGAGCGGCGTGCTCCTGCTCGGCGAACCTATCGGCACGGCGCAGGTGCTCGGGACGGTGTTGATCATCGGCGGCGTGCTGGTCGTTCGGCGCTCGAAGCCCGTGATGGCGTAAGAGTACGACGAGTGCCGGACGTGTTGATTCGCATCAGCCGAACCGCGCCTTCACTCGGTCATAGCCGCCGCGGTAAACGAGATAGTAACTGCCGAGAAAGCCTATCGATACAAGCACCAGTGGCAACGGAATAGTCGTGTGACGAGTCGCTCTGATATCGATTTCGAGGGTCAGTGCAACAGTCATTCCGACGACGAAGAAGTCGACGAACCCGAGTCCGGTGCCGACGATGTGAAACCGCTACAGTCGCTTCGCGGAGCACAACCGCTGAACGAAAACGACCGCCAGCGGAAGTGCGAGGAGGGGACAGACCATCAGCGCGATGGAATCCAAATATGGATCTGGCGGGAGTACGAAGGTCGATAGAAGGGAAAGAGAACCACCGATCACGTAGAGCGCGCTTCCGAACTGGACGATGTTCGTACCGAGACCCATAGACGGAACGAAGCCATCGGGAAGTAAATGAATCGGTCTTACAGCGTCTCGGCTAGTTCGCGCAGACGCTCGCTCCCGTCGCGGATGAAGGGCACGCCGTGGCCCATTCCGGCGACTTCGAACGCCGGCGTCTGTTCCGCGAGCGTCACGATGCTGTCGCGCACCTCGTCCGTGTCGTAGCTCACGGCCCACTTCGACGCCTCGAGTTTTCCGTGGCTCTCCATCACGAGGTCGCCGAGGAAGGCGACGCCGAGTTCGTCGCTGACGTAGACGGTGTGGCCCGGCGAGTGCCCCGGCGTGGCGTAAGCCCTGAAACTCCCGACCTCGTCGCCGTCCTCCACGGGGCGAACGGGGCCGTCGGGCGGCGAGAGCAGGGTTCGGGCGACGCGCTGGAGCGCACCCTTGTGGTTTCGCCAGTCCGGCGATTTCACGCCCGAGAGGTACGGAACGTCCTCCGCACCGACGTAGACCGGCGCGTCGAGAGGGAGGCGCGAGAGCGCGCCGACGTGGTCGAAATCGTAGTGCGTGACGAACACGCGGTCGATGGCGTCAAGGCCGTATCCCGCCTCCTTCACTTCTCGGGCGATGTCGCCGCGATCGAAGGGCGTCCCGGCGTCGACGAGCGTCAGGTCGCCGCCGTCGTCCACGAGGTAGCAGTTCACGTTCCCGAGGTCGAACCACCAGAGACCGTCCGCGAGTTCGGTCGCCATACCGGCGCTACGACCTCCGGGCACTTCAGCGTGAACGGGTGGTTTTTGGTCGTGGAACACCGACCTACTGCCATGGGAACGTCACTGCCGACCGAATCGTCCGAGGTGAACAGGAAGCGCGCCGCGAAAGCGGTCATCCCGTTTCTCGCGCTCGGACTGTTCGACCTCGCGCTCATCCTCGGCTGGGGGATGGATCCACTCTGGGGGTTCGCCATCCTCCCGCCCATCCTCTTCATCAGCGTGCTGGCGTGGATCGGCTTCAAATCGGGGTTCATCACCGAGAACGCCGAGCACGCGGAGCAATCAGACTGAAACTCAGAAATCGAGATTCGACGAACCGGTCGGACTAAAACCCGGCGGGTCGTTCTCCCGATATGCTCGACCGCTATCCCGACCTTGACCCGGACGAGGGCGAAGTGTTGACCGAAGAACTTGTCGTGACCGACGACGTGCTCGTGAAAGCCTTCGCTCTGGGGCCGGGCGCGGAGCTCTCCCCGCACGAGCACGGCGACAGCACCAACGTCTTCCACGTTCTCGAAGGCGACGTAACCGTGATACAGGACGATTCGGAGGAGGTCGTCTCGGCCCCCGGCGTCGTTCTCCACGAGCGCGGCGTCGCGCACGGGGCGCGGAACGGGACGGACGAAACGGTGGTTTTCACGGCGAGCCTCTGTCCGTTGCCGTGACGCGGCGTTCGTCGTGAGATACCGCCGTCGATAACACGTCGCCGAAATCACCCGGTTCGAGACCACCGGCGACCGTCGCGTTCTAATCCACCAGTCGCTCGATTTCGGTGACCAAGATTCCGCTCGCGCCGAGTTGTTTGACCTCGTTGATGGTCTCGAATACTGACTGCTCGTCCACGACGGTGTGAACCGCGACTTTCCCGTTTCCGGCGATGTCCATCACGGTCGGCCCGCCGAGACCGGGAATCACGTCTCGAATCTCGTCGAGACGGTCTTCGGGGGCGTTCATCATCAGATAGCGTTTGCCCTCCGCCGAGATGACCGACCGGAGCGCCATCACGACTTGGTCGACCTTCTCGTCGCCGACCACGTCGTCGCGGGCGAACAGCCGAACCGAACTCGACAGCACCTCGTCGATGACGGCGAGACGATTCACCTTCAGGGTCGTCCCCGTACTCGTGATGTCGATTATCGCGTCGGCCATGTCCACGTGGGGTGTGAGTTCGGTCGCACCGCTGACTTCTACGATGTCGGGAGCCACGTCGGTCTCGGCGAAGTAGGTCTCCGCGATGTGCGGGAACTCGGTGGCGACGGTTCTACCCGCGAGGTCGGAGACGGAGTCGATGTCGCCGTCTTCCGGCGCGGCGAGCACGAGGCGACACTGGCCGAAGTCGAGGTCGAGGAGGTCTTCGACGTTGCCGGGGTCGGCCTCTCGCATCTGGTCTAATCCCGTGATTCCCACGTCCGCCGCGCCGTCGCTCACGTACTCGGGGATGTCGGCGGCGCGGGCGAACAGCAACGTCACGTCGGGGTCGACCGTGTTCGCGTACAGTTTGCGGTCGGCACCGTCCACGGTATGCAACCCTGCGTGTTCGAGCAGCTCCATCGACGGGTCGTGCAACCTACCCTTGTTGGGGACGGCGATTCGCATTATCTCCGGTTCGGGTCGCCAAACGGATTACTCTTGCTTTCCCGGCGCGAACTACAATCCACCAGAGTCATGCGACGGCCCGGCCAACCTGCACGCATGACGATGCTCCGAATCGCGGACGGGAGGGTGCTCCGACCGAATATGGCCGTCGAGCGCGCCGACGTGCTCGTCGACGAAGACGCGGGCGAAATCCTCGCCGTCGGCGACGTTTCGGAGGCCGACGAGACGCTCGACGCGAGCGACGGCCTCGTGATTCCCGGTCTGGTCAACGCCCACTGCCACGCCGCGATGACGCTTTTGCGCGGTTATGCGGACGATAAGCCGCTCGAATCGTGGCTCCGCGAGGATATCTGGCCGGTCGAGGGTGCTCTGACGCCCGAGGACGTGCGCGCCGGAACCGAACTCGCCCTGTTGGAGATGATCGAGTCCGGCACGACCGGCTTTGCGGACATGTACTTCCATGTGGACGAAGTGGTCGAAGCGGTGGAGAACGCCGGCGTTCGCGCCCGACTCGGCCACGGCGTCGTCACGATCGGAAAGGACGAGGACGCCGCTCGCGCGGACTTCGAAACCAGCCTCGAAGTCGCCATGGAGTTCGACGGCGCGGCGGACGGACGCGTCTCGACGGCGGTGATGCCCCACAGTCTCACGACGGTCGGCGAGAGATATCTGGAGGAGTACGTTCCTCGTGCGCGCGAGGCCGGAGTTCCGCTTCACTACCACGCGAACGAGACGCAGGACGAGGTCGCGCCCATCGTCGACGAGCGCGGCGAACGGCCCCTCGAATACGCCCGCGACGAGGGGATGACCGACTCGGACGACTTCGTCGCGCACGGCGTCCACCTCAACACCGCCGAAATTGAACTGCTCGCGGAGACGGGCACCGCGGTCGTCCACTGCCCCGCCTCGAACATGAAGCTCGCCAGCGGGATGGCCCCCGTACAGGCGATGCTGGACGCGGGCGTCACGGTCGGGCTGGGAACCGACGGCGCGGCCTCGAACAACGACCTCGACATGTTCGGCGAGATGCGCGACGCGGCTATGCTCGGCAAACTCGCCGCGAACGACGCCAGCGCGGTCAACGCCGGGTCGGTCGTCGGGATGGCGACCGCGGGAAGCGCCGGCGCGCTTGGTTTCGACAGCGGGCGAATCGAAGCGGGCGCGAACGCCGACCTCGCGGTTCTCGACCTCTCGGCGGCCCACCTCACGCCGCACCACGACCTCGTCAGCCATCTCGCCTACGCCGCGCGCGGCGGCGACGTGAGACATACGGTGTGTGACGGGAACGTCATCATGGCAGATGGCGAAGTGTTGACGATGGACGAAAAATCCGTCCGAGAGGAGGCGGAGACTCGGGCGAAAGCGGCCGTCGAGCGGTCAGAACGGTAATCCACTTTTTCCGAACCGCTCATCTTAATATCTGGCGTAATATAAATTTTGTGAAGTATTTCATGGTATGGAAATTTAACTATTATGTCGGGTTTTAAATTCTTTCGTCCATTCTTAATTGATAGTATTCTTATATATCGGTCTCGGGCGAAAATCGGGGTTTATGGGGGATCTCCGGGGTGGGAAAGAGCGCATGAATCCGAAAACGCTCGTACCAGTACTTGCGGAGACACTTTTGCTCTCCGTCGCCGCGCCCGCGTTTGCAGGTACTGGCGAAGAAGGGATGACGGTCGGCGTCTCGCAGACCGACGGCGTCGTCGTGACGGTGACGTCGAACGGAACGGCGGTCGAGAACGCCTCGGTCGCCGTCGAGGCGCTGAACAACTCCACTTACTCGGGTGCGGGAAGATTCACCTCCGACCTCCGACGCGAACGGGACGGTTTCCCTGCCGACCCCGGTGAACAACACCACGGTCGAAGTCGTTGCGAGGAAAGGCAACCTGAGCGATTCGACCACCGCGACGCTGCTCGCGCCCTAGAAGAAGAGACCGGCGACGGACCGTTGGGCCAGCGGGTTTCGGCCTTCGTCCACGCGCTCATCTCCGGGAAGGACGTGAAGCATCCGGATCGAACAATCTCGGACTGGGTGACCCAGCACAACCCCGGCGCAGACAAGAAGTCCGACCGCGCGGGGCCGAAAGACTCCGCGAAGAAGAATGGGAAAGAAAAAGGCGACGACCACCCCGACAAGGGACACGGGAAGGACAAAAAGGACGACGGTGAAGAAGAGCGGAACGACAGCTCCGGGAACGGGAAGAAAAACGGTCACGGAAACGACCGATAACCGACCGCCTTCGGTAGCGTTTTGGGTGCGGTCACCCATCTCCGAGGTATGGCAGAGTATCCATCGATCAGCGAGCAGTTGGACGACGTAGAGGTTGCTCGCGTCGAAGGACATCGAAAGATGGACTGGGCGCGCCAACACATGCCGATTCTCACGACTGTTCAAGACGAGTTCGTCGCGGAGAAACCGCTGGAAGGCCAGCGAATCGGCATGGCGATGCACGTCGAAGCGAAGACCGCGGTGCTGGTCGAGACGCTGGCGGAAGGTGGCGCAGAAGTCGCCGTCACCGGCTGTAACCCCCTCTCGACTCACGACGACGTGAGCGCCGCGCTGGACGAACACCCCAATATTACGAGCTACGCGAAGCGCGGCGTGGACGAGGACGAGTACTACGCCGCCATCGAAGCGGTCATCGACCTCGAACCCACCGTCACGGTCGACGACGGGATGGACATGGTCGCCGCCATCCACGAGGACCACCCCGAACTCATCGACAGCGTCGTCGGCGGTTGCGAGGAGACGACCACGGGCGTCCACCGACTCCGCGCGATGGACGCGGACGGCGCGCTCGACTATCCCGTTTTCGCCGTCAACGACACGCCGATGAAGCGCCTGTTCGACAACGTCCACGGTACGGGCGAATCCTCGCTCGCCACCATCGCCATGACGACCAACCTCTCGTGGGCCGGCAAGACCGTCGTCGTCGCCGGCTACGGCTACTGCGGCAAGGGCGTCGCCAAGAAAGCCGCGGGGCAGAACGCGAAGGTCGTCGTCACGGAGGTCGAACCACGCCGCGCCCTCGAAGCCCACATGGAGGGCTACGAGGTCATGCCGATGGCCGAGGCCGCGAAGGAGGGAGACGTATTCCTCACGACGACGGGCAACCGCGACGTCATCACGGAAGAGCACTTTCGGGAGATGAAAGATGGCGTCCTGCTCGCCAACGCGGGTCACTTCGACATCGAGATCAACCTCCCCGAACTGTCCGACCTCGCCGTGGCCGAGCGGGAAGCGCGCGACGGCGTCCGCGAGTACGAACTCGAGGACGGACGACGACTCAACGTACTCGCCGAGGGCCGTCTCGTCAACCTCGCCGCGCCCATCGCGCTGGGTCACCCCGTCGAGGTGATGGATCAGAGCTTCGGCGTGCAGGCCGCATGCGTCCGCGAGATGGTCGAGAACAGCGAGGAGTACGAGGCCGGCGTCCACGACGTGCCGGACGAGCTGGACCGCGAAATCGCGGAAATCAAGCTAGACGCCGACGGGGTGGAGTTTGACTCCCTCACGGACGAGCAAGCGGAGTACATGGGTAGCTGGCAGCACGGGACCTAACCGCAACTGAAACCGTTTTCGTTCTACTCGCTTCCGCGCACGACGTGTCCGTATTTCAACAGCGCGACAAACGTCGAGCCGCCGATGGCGTTGCCGACCGTCGCAAGGACGAGGAATCGTGCGTAGTCGAGCGGCGTTATCGACGGCGAGAGAAGCATTCCAGCGAGCACCTCCACGTTGCCCGCGATGGAGTGTGGAAGGTGGGCGAGGCCGATGGTGGTCGCGATGAGCCAGACGAAAAAGACTCGGGCGAGCGTTTCGCGCGCCGCCGTGACGAGCCACGAGAGCAGTCCCATCAGCCATCCCGTGAGGACGCCGCCGACGAGCAGGAGCGGCGCGCCGTGGTCGAGGAGGTTCTTCGCGATATCGACGAACGCTCCCGATTCAGCGATTCCGTAGGCCGGTGCTAGGAAGACCGCCACCGCCGCGAAGACGCCACCTCCGACGACGTTTCCGAGATAGACGAGTCCCCACAGACGGCTCAACTGCCGTATCGACGCCTGCCGGTCGAGCACCGGTAACACCGCCAGCGTGGTGTGTTCCGTGAACAGTTCGGAGCGACCGAGAATCACGAAGATGAAGCCGATAGCGTACCCGTTCGCCACGACGATCTCTGTAAGTGGTTCTCCCCACGCAGTCGCGACTAATGTAGTCAACACCGCCATGAAGAGCGGGCCGAAGCCGATGTCCAGACCTGCGGACAGTCCCGACAGGAGCAGTCCGTCCGCCGGTCGTTCGAGTTCGTTCAGTCCCGACTCGATCTCCTGTGCGAGAATCGTCTGGCCGGATTTCTGGTCGTCCGGCACGGGCTGGTCGCCGCGCTCCCGGTCGCCGTCGAGACCTCGTTGTTCGGCCACTGTCGATCGTTTCGAATCGCGAACAGAAAAACGACGTGGCCGCGTCGCTTCGACCCCTATATTAACCGTGAGACGTTAGTGTCGGATACGAATGGCGAACGCGAAAGGCGACCGTCGGGAGCGCGAACTCGTCAACAGATTGGACGAAGCGGGATTCGCCGTCATGCGCGCCCCCGCGAGCGGGGGTGCGACCCAGCGAGAACTGCCGGACGTGCTGGCGGGGAACGGGGACATGTTCTACGCTATCGAGGCGAAATCGAGTTCTGGCGATCCCATCTACCTCTCCGGAGAGGAGGTCGAGGCGCTGGTGTACTTCTCGAAGAACTTCGGCGCGAAACCGAAGATCGGCGTGCGGTTCGACCGCGAAAACTGGTACTTCTTCCACCCGGCGGACGTCCACCAGACGGACGGCGGAAACTACCGAGTCAAAAAGGAGACCGCGCTGGAGGACGGCGACTCGATGGACGACCTCTGGAGCGACGGCGAGGAGGTCGATTCGGAGCACGACCTTCGGGACGTGCTCAACGCGGTCGCGGAGGGTATCCTCTCGGTGGAGGAAGCGGAGGCGATACTAAAGTAGCTACTCGGGTCGAGGCGCGTTCTCGTACTTCAGCAGTTCGTCCGGTTTCTCTATCTGTTCGTATATCGTCTGAAACGTTTCCTCTGCGCGAAGCACGCTGTGCCGGTTGAGGAACGCCTGCCTTGCGTCGGCGAGTCCGTAAAACGCGTGCGGAAGGTCGCGGCGACCGAGAAAATACCGTAGGTTAGTTCGATTCCGGGAAGTCCGTCAGTTCGGACTGGTCGCTCGGGCGCTCGGGGTACTTGAGCCGCGAGCGCGGGAACGAGTAGCGTCGGAGGTGGTGCTCTTTTAGCTGCTCGGGTCGCAGTCCCGACGGAATCGGGTAGAGCACCTCCACGACCGGGTCGTCCGCCGGATACTCCCGGTTCGTCGGGTACTCGGCGATGGTGCAGTCTTTGCCCGGCACCTCCACCTCGTCGGCTCGTCGGTCGGTCATCCGGGCGACGATCAGCAGGTCGCCCGTCGCTCGGTCGACCACGGCGTCGCCGGACTGGAGTTCGCAGTAGTCGCAGAAGTGCACCTCGTCCGCCGTCCGTTCGTCCACGAAGACGACGGAGTCGCATCGAGCGCACTCGACCGCTTCCTTCCCCGGTGGGGGCGTGCGCCCCTCGTTGATCTCGATGGCAACCCGGCGGATGTGCTTGCACCGCACGCCCCGCATCATGTGGTCGGGACAGGTGCAGCGACCGCCGAGCAGGTCGACGAAGTACGTGTTGTCGCTCTGGCTTTCGACTTCATAGAGACCGCCACCGAGCGTCGTGACGGCCATTCGCTCCGCTCTGGCGCGCTGCGAGCGAGGGTCGGCCTCTCCGGTGTCGGCCAGCGGAGCGAGCGATACTTTTCCGGAAGCTGTTGTGTTCGTCATGTTGCTTCCTCCTGTTGCGCGAAACGCAAACGGCGAAAATCGGCGGGAAACTACGTATCTGCGGGCGTTTCTGCGTACTATCGTTAGGTGCTCGACGACCCTAAAGCTTTCACCTGATTCCGCGAGTTCGGGGCGATTCCGCGGCCGATATCGGCGGTAACGACCCGTTGAAATCGAGAGTGTCATCGTAACGTCAGATTTCGTCTGATACTCCCGCCCACCCGCGGACGAGAGTGACGAACTGCGCCCGCCCAACTTCGAAACGGAGAACTTTTGATGGAACCGTGGGAAATCCCGGGCATGAATATCGAGGGCGAGACGCTCCGCGACATCGTCGTCTCCGTCGCGTCGGTCGGACTGTTCATCGTAGCCACACTCATCGTCGGCATCCAGTTCGACAGCGGCGGTCTCACGTCGCAGGGAGCACTCGCGCTCGTCGGCGTCATCGTCGGGTTCGTCCTGCTCATGACCGGCGTGGGCTTCTGGCTGGCGAACCAGCACTAAGCAGTTCGAGCGACGTGTCGGTCACCGTCACCGACGCTCAGTCGAGCGATTCCATCACGCCAACCTGGTATCTTCCCTGTCGCGCCAGTCGGTCACGGTTCCGGTCTCGTCCAGTGCCTTCTCGTAATACGCGAGCGGATGTCGTATCGTCTCGCAGCGTTCGTCCGGATTCGCGCAGTCGCCGTAGGCTTGCAGTGACGCACAGCTCGGCGGCGCGTACTGAGCGGTTCGCTCGTCGCGCAGTCGTTCGACCCGATAGCGCAATCGATCCGCCCGCGCCGGGGTGCGGACTTCGCAGAGCGCCAGAATCTCGTCCGCGTCGAGACCGATGCTAGCGAGGAAGGAGGTCAGCGCGAACTCGGAGTGGGCGTGGAGCGCGTCGCCGTCTCGCGCCTTCGAGAGCAGGTTCTTCATGCAGGGCGGGAACAGGCCGGGCGCGAGGGTGTCGATGTCGTGCGAGAAGTCGGCGTCCGTGAACGAGGATTCCAGCTCCGCTACCTCCTCGGCGAGCGCGTCGGCGATCTCCTCCGGCACGGAAAGCGGAAGGTCGGCGGCGACGCGCGCCTCCACCGCCGTCCGGAGCAGTACGTGTAGCTCCGCCTCCGAGACGGCGACCACGCCGTCCGATAGTCGGCGCGTGACGAGTCGCCAGTCGTCGCCGCTGACGCTTTCGACGAGCGAGAGGTAGGTGCCGACCGCGACGCCGAAACCGTCGTCGCGCTCTACGACCGACTCGGAGAGGTCGAAGTCGACGAGCAGGGTGTCGAGCGTGAGCGACGCGCTGCGAGTGCTCTTCAGTTCGCCGGCGGCGGCCTCGAAATCGTCGGTGAACCGCTCGTAGGCCGTCGCCGCCTCGGCGCTAGCGTACTTCTCGACCGCTCCCGGCGCGTCGAGCAGCGACACGAGCATCCGCGCGATGGGGTACGAAAGCACCTCCGCGGTCGTCCCCCACCGCCGCCCGTCGTCCGGCGGTCGGGCCGTTCCGTCCAACAGCGCCCGGCGTACGCGCTCCACGCCGCGCTCGACCGCCAGGTGGCGGTCGCCCTCACCGGTGACGACTTCGGCGAGGTCAACGTTCGCGTCACGAACCGCCTCGCGGGCCGACGCGAGGAACGGATATCGGGCGTGAAGCGAGTCCATAATTCGCCCTTCCCGCCGACGCCCGATAAACGCGACGGTCGCGGAGTAACGAGTGATTTCCTCGCGTCGGGCGGAAGAAACGCGGCGTTTCCGCCCGACCGTCGAATCCAATCACCTATTACCACGGCGTGAGTAGCCGGTTCCGTGCCACGTTTCGCGTATCCGTGTCCGGACTGCCGAACCACGACGAACCTCCACGGGCCGGACTGTCGGTTCGACGGAGAGCCGTGGACGGACATCGAGAAAGCGTACACGGACATCGTCGCGGTGCTCTCCACGGACTCGTACACCGAGGAGGAACTCCGCGAGTCGACTCACGGACGCTGGGACGCCCTCCACGCCGCGGCGCTCGACCGCCTCCGTCACGAGAAGCGAGTGGTCGAGAGCGATGGGGCGCTCCGGCTGCTCACCGCCGACGAGTTCCGAGAGACGGTCTCGGAACCGACCTTCGAGCCGATGCAGACGATCTACGAGAAAGGAAGCGTTCCGGGCTGTCACGACAACGCCGTCTTCGCCATGATCGCGTGGTACGAGATGGTCGGCCTGTCGTGGCCCGAAACACGCGAAAATATCGTCGAATGGCTCCACGACAGCGGAACCTGGGCCAGAGGAGGGTTCGAGGAATCGACGCCCGAAGCACTGGTCGAAAACAAGCGCCACGTCTACGAGGCCGGCTACGGTTGGAAGGAGAAGGCAGAGGCCGCGAAAGCCGTCATCGATCGGAATCTGTAGTCCGCGAGAAAGGGGCGAGTCGAACTCAGTCGCTCTGGATGCGCGGCGCGAGCATATACGTGACCTGACCCATGCCCTCCGCGATTTCGAAGTGAATCTTCACCGGGAACTCCTCGCCGAGGTCGATGGTGACCTCGCCGTTGTTCGGGAGCGCCTTGTTCATATCCTTCAGATAGTCGAGACTGTATAGTGAGTGAGCAGGGCCGGCGGTGAGGTCGATAAGGTCGTCGGTGTCGAGTTTGAGGTCGACGTTGTCGGTGTCGCCTTCGGCTTCGACGTAGAAGACTTCCTCGTCCTCGTCCACGCCGAGCGCGATGTGGTCGGAGACCATGTCGGCGGCCTTGACCGCACGGTCGATGTCTGAGCCTTCGACGACGATGACCGCGGGGAGGTCGAGGTCAGGGATGTCGGGTTCCTGTCGGATGGAGTCGGGGTCGATGAGTGCGAGGGTGTACTCCAGCCCCTCGATTTTGATGTGGAGTTTGCGGGTCTCTTCGTCGAGTTCCATCTCCACGAGTTGGCCGGAACTCGCCATCCCCGCGATGCTTTCGAGACGGTCTAAGTTGACGCCGATAACGCCCCCGTCGGCCTCGTAGGATTCGAACGCCTCGGCGTCGAGTTGGAGGTCGACCATCCCGACGTTCGCGGGGTCGACCGCCTTGATAGCGAGGCCATCCTCGTCTAGGTGGATCTTACATTCGTCCACCAGCACGCCCACGGAATCAATCGTCGTCCGGAGCGTTTCTGCGCTCACGATAGCCTTGAACATGTTGACGATGGCTACGAAACCGTGGCATAAAAAGTCACCCGTTCGCGCGCGCGACGTGTGCGTGTGAGAAACATGCGTATCGAGCGTGTTGGAATCGCCGGATTATTACACCAGATACCAAACAGATTTTTGATAAACGTTTTAGGGATGAAGGTATACTGAACGAGTATGTCGCAGGAGTGGCGGCCAGAAGGATACACGCTCGACGAAAACGACCCTCGATGGGGAATATGCGAGTACTGCAAGAAGAAGGTCTTCGTCGGTGGGAAGAACAAATCCGATCTCGTCCGACATCAGGACGAGTGCGAGCACCGCTGACGGGCGATTTTCCGTCGGTCATCCGTCGCTCTCGGCGAGTGCCGACCACGCGAACGCCGGATATCGGTGACGACGCTCGTCGCCGAGTCGAAGCCCGTAAACGGGTCTGTGCAGTACGGTCGAGCAATGACCGGAAGAGACCACTACTACAACAAATCGAAACAGGAGGGCTATCGCTCCCGAGCGGCCTACAAACTCAAGCAGTTGGACGAGACCGCCCACGTCCTTCACGAGGGCGAGACGGTCGTCGACCTCGGGGCGGCTCCCGGCGGATGGTTGCAGGTCGCCGCCGAGAAGGTCGGCGATTCGGGCACCGTCGTCGGCGTCGACCTCCAGCGAATCGACGACTTGGACGGCGTCGAAACCATCCGGGGCGATATGACCGAAGACGAGACCCGCGAGAGAGTCCGCGAGGTCGCCGGCTCCGCCGACGTGGTGCTCTCGGACATGGCCCCGAACATGACCGGCGAGTACAGCCTGGACCACGCGCGCTCCGTCCACCTTGCTCGGCAGGCGTTCAAGACGGCGCTCGACGTGCTCGATTCCGGCGGCGACCTCGTCGTGAAGGTATTCCAAGGACCGGACTTGGACGACCTGCGCGAGGATATCGACCGCGAGTTCGAGTACGTCAGAACCATGAGTCCTGACGCCTCGCGCGACGAATCCTCCGAAGTGTACCTCGTCGCTCGGAAGCGCCTCACAGCCCCCGTCCGGGCGGGCGACACCCTCGAAGTGACCATCGAGGGTGTGGGAAGCGAAGGCGACGGCGTGGCGAAGGTCGAAGAGTACACGCTGTTCGTCCCGAACGCCGAGGAAGGCGAGACGGTCGAGATTCGCGTCGAAGAGGTGAAACCGCGGTTCGGATTCGCACAGCGGATAGACTGAGAAATTCTCACCTCGAAACTAAATAACACAAATATTTATCGGCACTAATTAATTCTGCCGTATGGCTGGAGAAGGCTTGTTCGTCCTGATCACCCTCCTCTTCCTGGTTCTGGCGATCGTCCTCCCGTTATGGTGTACAACGACGCACAGGAAAATAGTCCGCACAGTCCCGTTCTCTGGGCGCTCGTCGTGTTCTTCGGGGGATTACTGGGATTACTGCTCTACTTCATCATCGGTCGAACTGGACGGGGGAGACGCCCGAGCCGGGCGCAGTACTGAAAACATCACGCGTTCGGTGCGTACCACCTGACGCGCCCTTCCGGCAGTAGCAGACGAATCGTCGACGTTCAGTGTCGAAATCCGAACGCGAGCGTCGGTAAGAGAACTTACCGCTCAGTCCGCCGCGCTCGGATGCGCCGGTGCGTACTCTCGGGAGCGCAGGTAGCCCACCACGGCGTATACAAGGGGCGTGTCGAAGACGGCGATGAGCAGTTTCATGATGTACTGCCCGACGACGAGCGCGAGGATGAGGTCGCCCGGTAGTACGACTCCGACCCCGACGTACCGCGGGAAGACGTAGAACGCCACGCCGACGAAGATGACGGTGTCGATGGCCTGACTGCTCGCCGTCGAGCCGATGTTTCGCGCCCAGAGATGTGCGCCGTCGGTGAGTTCACGTATTCTGTGGAACGCGATGACGTCCCAGTTCTGGCTCACGAGGTAGGCGAGCAGGCTTCCCACGACGACGGGCGTGCTCGCGCCGAGGACGGTGCGGAACTTCGCCGGGTCGACGCTGGACTGCGCGGCGGGCGCCGCGATGGTCGACCACACCAGCGCCAGCATGACGAAGTTCATGACGAACCCGACGTTGACGAGTCGCTGGGCGGCCCGCTTGCCGAACAGTTCGGCGTAGCAGTCCGACGCGAAGAAGGTCAGTGCGTAGGCCAGCGCCGCCCCCGGCAGGACGAGCGCGTTTCCGGTGACCGGCAGGGAGAAAGGGACGACGAACTCCAGAATCTTCGCCGCGGTGAGTTGGGCTGTCATCAGCGCCGTGACGAACAGGGCGGCGATGGCGAGTTGGCCGGTGGCGAGCGCCGAGTGCGGCCGCTCGCTAGTCATCTTCGAGTCTCCCGTGGCGCTCGTCTATCTCGTCCAGCAGGTCGAGCATCTTCCGGACTGAGGCTCGAATCGCCTCGCTTCGGTTGACGAACTTTCCGTCGTCGCCGACGTGCTCGTCCAAATCCGCGAGCAGTTCGTCGGGTACCTCGACGCTTATCTTGCTCATACCTCGAGATTATCGCAAGAATATAATAAGTTGTTTGGGCTGGACGGCGGGCGGAGATGTCAGCGCCGTCGCGCTCGGTGACTGCGCACTCCGTACGCCAGCAGGCCGACGAAGAACGATAGCGCCCCGACTATCGCGGCCATCATGATCGTAGCAGTGGTGCGGGGGCGACCGAGTAACCCTTCGACCAGCAGCGATTCGGGTCGTATCGCGCTCGGAAGCATCGGCAGAACCTCGTTGGTCAGCCACGCGTCACCGCCGAAGAGAAGGGTCGCGTAGGTTACGAGGAATCCGACGATTATGACGCCGACCAGCTGTGCACCCTTCGCCCTGACGAGCCGACTGGAGCCGAGCATCGCCAGTCCGAGACCGTACGCGAGCGAGACGGGGATGGCGACAAGGAACATCGTGTAGAGGCTGTCCGGCGTCACCAGTCCCGCGACGGCGAACGTGCCCACGACGACGACTCGCCAGCGTTCGCGCATCGTGTCGTAGGAGACGATACCGCCCGCGTGGAACAGGAGCATCGAGAGCGGAACGTCGGCGAGCATCCCGACGCCGACCGTGGTGAGGAAGACGAGCCAGAAGAAGCTCTTCACCCGGTAGTAGATGACCATATCCGCCTGGTGCGCGTCGGTGACGAGCCACGAGATGATGCGCGGCGCGACGATACCGTAGCCGATGGCACTCCCGACGAGTATACCGCCGACGAGCACGCCGCCCCACAGGAAGAAGACGTTGCGGTTTCCCCTGACGAGGTTGCGCTCTTTCATCGCCGGCCACCCGTAGTACAGCACCATCGGAAGCACCGAGACGGCGGCGAGGAGGGTGCTGACCTTCACCTCGAAGATGAGCGCTTCGACGGGGTGGAGCGTGACGATGTTGAGCAGGTCACCCTTCTGGACGATCTCCTGCGGAACGCGTCGCGTGAAGTCCTCGTTGATGACCTTCATCCCGCCTTTGTACAGCGCCACGAACACGCTGGCGAGGACGAGCATGAACACGCCGACGATGCGGAACATCTTCGACGTGAGACTTCGGAAGATGAACGCGATGTCGTAGTAGTAGCCGCCGATGTCGTCTTTGGTCGTCTCGTCTTCCGTGAAGGCGTTCGCCATGCCCGCGGCGGTGCTCTGGAAAACGTTGTCGTCCTCGTCCTCGCTCGGCTGGGGCTGTTTCGCAACGTCCTCCGCCAGCGGCGCGCCGTCGGCTTCGCGGACTTTTGATTCCTCGTCTTCCGCTTCTTCCTCGTGAACTTCGTCCCAGCGGTCGAAGATGGCCTGCGCCTTCTTCGGCTGGTCGTTCTCCATCGCGGCGCGGGCGTAGTCGAGTGATTCGCCCTCGCCCATCTCCTCAAACAGTTCCGGCGGAGCAGCACGCACGCCCGCGGCGTCGAGTCCGTCGATGTCGATCGCGGTGGGTGCTCCCGCCCGCTCCACGGTCGCGCCCGATTCGAGCGAGGTGAACAGGTAGTAGAAGAGAGCGAGGACGAACGCGAGGACTGCGACACCCGCTGCGGCGACGATGATAGCCGTTCCTCGCGGAAGCCCGACCAGTTGTTCGACGGACGGGAGGGCGTTCACGGGGCGGTACTTCGCGGGAAGCATCGGGAACAGTTGTTCTTCGACGTAGGCGCCGCCACCGCGCGAGATGAACAGATAGGCCCCGCCGGCGGCGAGGAGTGCGATGCCGAGGATGTAGTTCCACTTCGCTCGCATCGTCTTTCCGAGACTCACCTCGCTGCTTCCGCGGCGGATGGTGACAACGATCTTCGTCAGATAGAGGCTGAAAGCGTACAGGACGAGCAGCGGTGCGGCCCACATGATCTGCGTGAACGGGTCGGGGGGCGAGAAGAACGCACCGAAGGTGAAGATGCCGACGACCGCGTACCGCCATTTGTCGCGGAACGTCTCGTACGGGACGACTCCCGTGTAGCCGAGCGCGCTCATGATGAGGGGCATCTCGGCGGCGAGTCCGAACGAGAGCGTGAGGACGAGCACGAACTCCGTCCACTCCACGATACCGTACTTCGGACTGAACCCCGCGTTGGTCGCGTTCTTGGCGAGGAACTCGAACATCAGCGGGAAGAAAAGCGAGTACCCGTACGCGAGGCCGCCGACAAACAGTGCGACCGCGAGACCGAGCAGCGGAACGACCTTCCAGTACGAGATGGAGAAATCGGGGTACCAGTCGCGGTGCCGGAACGAGTCGCGGGCGTAGTAGAGCAGGACGGGGATGGCGACGATGACGCCGGCCACCATCGCTATCTTCGCTTGCAACAGTATGACGTCGAACGGCGTCACCGCGACGATGTCGACTTGGTTCATCACCTTCTTCGACATTCCGGAGGTCGTGACCTCTTTCAGAAACGGCCAGACGACCTGCGCCATCGCGTAGAACGTGCCGATAAAACCGATGACGAACGCGATGAAGACCTTCTGAAGATGCGTCTGAGCGGTCGAGAGCATCGAGCCGAGCGCCTCGCGCCCGGTCGCGACCGTCTTCGCGGTATCCTCGTCGATTACGCTGCTCCCCGAAGTAGACATTCCTTGCGAAGGGTAGCCGGGTGCCAGTTATCAATCTTCTCGTCTCACGAGATGAAGAAAGCCTATAATAACCGCGACACCTAGCACCGGGTGAATGGGCGAAGAATCGGAGGCGACGGCAGGAAACAACTTATCGAAGGCTCCGGCCTCGGAGGAGGCGCCGGAGCCGCCGGAGGAGGAGCTGTACGCGCCGGAAGACCCTGAACCGGCGGTCGAGAGACCGAGCCAACCGGTTGGCGACGAGGAGATGCCGCTGGCGGATCACATCGAGGAGATGATAAAGCGACTCGCGGTCGTCATCATCGTCGCAGGCGTCGTGAGCGTCGTCGTTCTTCCGCTGGCGGACACCGTCATCAACTACCTCTGGAACTCCGTTCTTCCGGTCAACCCGGGGAGCGGACCGAACACCCGTCCCCGTCTCTACCACCCACTCGCGCTGGTGCTGACGAGACTCAAGGTCGCTAGCCTCGGCGGACTCATCGTCGCCCTTCCCGTGATGGTGTACGAGACGTACCTGTTCATGCGTCCGGGGCTATACCCGAACGAACGACGCTACTACCTCGCGGCGGTGCCGACCAGCCTCGTGCTCGCCCTCGTCGGCGTGAGCTTCGCTTACTTCCTCATCCTGCCCGCTATCTTCACGTACTTCCTATCGTACACACAGGAAGCAAACGTCGTCATTGCGTTCGGCCTGACGAAGACGTTCAACCTCATCCTGATGATGATGGGCGTGCTCGCCGTCGTCTTCCAGATCCCCCTGCTCATCATGCTCGCCATCATGATGGGGCTGACGACGCGGCAGTGGATGGCCAATCGCCGACTCTACTTCTGGGGTGGGTTCCTCGGCTTCGCGTTCCTGTTCAGCCCCGACCCGACCGGAATGGCTCCCTTCCTCGTGGCGCTCACGATGGTCGGCCTCTTTGAAGGAACGCTGTTCCTGCTGAAGTGGACGGGGAAGTAAGAGCAACCTCGCGTTTTCGTTCCTGTAACCATCGGCGTAAAACGTCACACAACGGTCGCTTGAAACCCCCGTAATCGGGTTATAACTAAGGAAGTGGCTTCCAAATTTGATAGTAGCGTTCGCGCCTGCCCTTAGCTCGCGTGCCAGCAGCTACAGACCGCAGTTCGCGTGCCAGCAAACTGCCACCCTTTGGGTGCGAACGCACACGCTCGATTTCTACGAAGGTAACGGGATAGCTCACGCTCCGTCGGTCGGATACTCCGCGGCGAACACGTCTTCGACCAGCGGTTCGTCGGACGCCGATTCACTCTCCGGACTCACGCTTCCGGTCTGATAGCCGTGCAAGTCGAGCGTGACGTGGTCGAACCCGAGCTCCATGAAATGTTCGCGGGCGGCGCGGACGAACTCCTCGTCCAGCGCGCGCCGGAGTTCGTCGTCGCCGACTTCGATGCGGGCCAGTCCGTCGTGGTCGCGGACGCGGAACTGGGAGAACCCCCACCGGCGTAGCAGCGTTTCGGCGCGTTCGATGCGCGACAATCGTTCTTCGGTCACTTCGAGGCCGGTCGGAATGCGCGAGGAGAGACACGCCATCGAGGGTTTGTCGGCGACCGAGAGACCGTAGTCGTCCGCGAGTTCACGAACCTCGGCTTTCGAGATGTCGTGTTGCAAGAGCGGCGAGTAGGCGTCGAGTTCGTCCACCGCGCGCAGGCCGGGACGGTGGCCCGCGTCCACGTCGTCGGCGTTCGTCCCGTCGCAGACGACGTCGATGCCGAGTCGCTCCGCGGTCTCGAACATCGTGCCGAGACGCATCGTTCGACAGTGGTAACAGCGGTCGTCATCGTTGGCGACGAAAGCGGGATCGTCCAGTTCGCTGAACTCCGCGAGCTCGTGCCGGATACCGATTTCCCCGGCGACGCGGCGCGCGTCTTCGAGTTCGGCGTCCGGAAGCGTCTCGCTCTTGGCGGTGCAGGCGACCGCATCGTCACCTAGCGCGTCGTGGGCGATGGCGGCGACGACGCTCGAATCAACGCCGCCGCTGAAGGCGACGAGGACGCCGCCTCGGTCGGCGAGGTCTGCCTTCGCAGCGGCCAGTTTCTCCTCGATGGTTGGCATACCTACCTCTCTCTGCTGGACGGGCAAAAGAATCTCGTGACGGAGCGTGAACCGCCCGGGGTTAATACCTCGTCTTCAAATATAATTTTATATATTTAAATTATTTATTCAATATTGGTAGCGAGCTAGCCTATTCGTATGTTATACGATAGTAATTCCGATGTAGTAATTCCGATGGAGACAAAACGACGCGACGATCCGTCCTGAAGGGTATCGGCGCGGGCGCAGTCGCAGGTCTCGGTGCGACAACCGTCGCGGCAGCCGAGGACGTGACGCCCCAGAATTGTTACACAGAATACGATTGCACGGGAGAGTCGTGCCAGTACGGCGGTGGCTATCAGCAGTACAGTCGAGAGTGTTGCGACTCCGATGACGGCTATCACTGTGGAAGCTGGAAAGACGTCGGTTGTTGCTGAACCGCCGCGAACTGTACCGACGTCGCGCGTCGTTCGAAATGCTATCAGTATGTTGATAATTCCGTCGAGTGCGAACCGCGGTCGACGAACGGCTGTTGCTGATCCGGCCACTTCAGGTCGGGAACGTTTTTTATTGGTGGCGCAATACCTCGGAGCGAATGGACTTCGAGGCGATACCGGGTGTCGGTGCGAAGACCGCCGACGCGCTCTCCGAACTCGACGACTCTGAGAGCGCGTTAGAGACCGGCGATGTCGCCACGCTCGTGCAAGCGCCCGGCATCACAGAGGGACGCGCCGCCGCCATCGCGCGTGCCGCCATCCGTATTCGACACGACGACCCGGGCGGCTTTCTGGTGACCGACAGGGCGCGCGAACTGTACCGGGACGTGCTCTCGCTGTTGCAAGCGCGAACCGTGACGACCTACGCCGAAAAGCGCCTCGAAACTTTGTATCCCAGCGCGACCGCGTCCCGCATCGAGGAAGTGCGCGAGTTCGCCACCCGGGCGATGGAGCGTGACCCGACATCGGCAGTGCGCGACGCGCTGGCCGGCGTCGAACCGCTCTCGGCGCCGCGGGAGGTGACCGTCCGCGACCGCTGTCTGGCGACGACGGACGCCGAACGATACGCGAAAGCGCGCGAGGCGGTTCCCGAGCTCCCCGTCGAGGTGGTCGAAGACGCGCGTGAGCTGGCCGAACTCGCGCGCGGCTACTCCACCGTCGTCGCGCTGGACGAGACGTTCTCGGGCGTCGCAGTCGACGGCGACGTTCGCGTCGAATCCGACGCCTTAGCGACCCCGGCGGAACTCGTTCCCGAGCGCCCACTTGCCTTCTTTGCGACGAACCGCGACAGTCTCCTCGCAGCCGCGAAAGTCCACCGCGCCGCCGGAATGGAGGCTCCGCTCGACATCGAGGAGTTGGAGTCGGCGCTGGCGCGGGTCACCCCGGAGGGCGGCGTTGCCGGCGACGAAGAACTCGACCGACTGACGAACGCGATTTCCGACTTGGACGCCGCCGTTTCGATGGCGGAAGGGGTCGCCAACGACCGGATGCGCGACGCCATCCGGGAGCGCGACGTGACCATCGAAGGTGCGGACTTGCTCTCGCTGGTCGAGCGCGGCGCTGGCGTCGACTCGCTCCTCTCGCGCGAACTGGCCGACGAGTACGACGCCGCCGTGGACGCCGCGCGCGATCACCTCGTCGAGACGCTCGCGCTCGACGCCGGCGAGATGGAGATTGCTCGGCAGGCGTTTCCCGACGACCCGACGTTCCCGGTCGGCCACGACGAGAGCGTGGTGTCCCGCCTCCGCGAGGAGTTGGAGGCGGAGAAATCCCGCCGTGCGGAGCGTCGCAAGCGCGAACTTGCTCGAACGCTCGTGGACGAGCGCGAGGCGGCGGAGAAGCTCGTCCGCGCCGCGCTCGAACTGGACGTGAAACTCGCCGTCGCACGATTCGCCCGCGACTTCGAGTGCGCGATGCCCGAGTTCGACGAAAGTGCGGGCTTTGACATCCGCGGGGGACGCTCGCCCTTGCTCGACGTTCCCTTCGCGGAGGTAGAGCCGGTCGATTACGGCGTCTCGGGCGTGGCGCTCCTCTCGGGCGTCAACAGCGGCGGGAAGACCTCGACGCTCGACCTCGTGGCGCTCATCGTCATCCTCGCGCAGATGGGGCTCCCTGTGCCCGCCGAATCGGTGTGCCTACGGCGGTTCGAGGAACTCCACTACCACGGCAAGACGCAGGGGACGCTGGACGCGGGGGCGTTCGAGAGCACGCTTCGGGAGTTCGCAGCCCTCGCCGACGGAACTGCTGGCCGACTCGTGCTGGTGGACGAACTCGAAAGCATCACTGAACCCGGCGCGAGCGCGAAGATAATCGCCGGAATTCTGGAGGAATTCGGCGAGCGCGACGTGACGGGGGTGTTCGTCACCCACCTCGCGGACGAGATTCAGGACGTGGCGGACTCCGACGTGGCGGTGGACGGTATCGAAGCCAAGGGGCTGGAGGACGGCGAACTGATGGTCGAGCGGTCGCCGGTGAAAGACCACCTCGCGCGGTCGACCCCGGAGCTCATCGTGGAGAAACTGGCCGACGGCGGGGAGAACGGTTTTTACGAGCGACTGCTGGAAAAGTTCGACTAGTCCTCTTCACACCCATCGGTGGTGTTGATTCGTTCCTCACGCACGTCACAGAATCAGCGGGCACGATGGGATTCGAACTACGCCCGAGAACCTGCGCGGAGCGCAGAACCTCGGTCTAATTCGATCCACCGTTTTCCAGTTTCCTGCTCACGCTGTTTCGAGCACACGCTTCGCGGTGCTCGACGGTCGTTCGCGGAAAATCGACGGGCACGATGGGATTCGAACCCACGACCGTCGGATTAGAAGTCCGACGCTCTATCCAGACTGAGCTACGTGCCCTCGGTTCCCGTTCTCGGCGCGTCTTCATAAGAGATAGGGATTCTGCGCGAGAGCACAGCCCTTAAGCACGGTTCACGAGAAAGTCAAACTGATGCGAGTAATCGGAACCGTCGGGCTACCGGGAAGCGGCAAGGGTGAAGCCGCGACCGTCGCGGAGGAGTCGGGCGTCCCGGTCGTTACGATGGGCGACGTCATCCGAGACGCGTGCCGGGCGCGAGGTCTCGACCCGACGGAACATCACGGCGAAATTGCGAAGGTGCTCCGGAAGGAGAACGGGCCAGACGCCATCGCGCAGGAGTCGCTCCCGCAGATTCGGGAGGCGCTGGAGGAGAGAGACACCGTGCTCGTGGACGGGATTCGCTCGGGCGTCGAGGTCGAACGTTTCGAGGACACCTTCGGCGACGATTTCGTCCTGGTGAGTATCGAAGCGCCGTTCGAAGTCCGGGCCGAACGGCTCGGCAAGCGTGGGCGCGACCGCTCCGACGAGGACGAGGAGAGCCTCCGGGAGCGCGACGAGCGCGAACTCGGCTTCGGCCTCGACCGGGCGATGACGCGGGCCGACGCCGTCATCAACAACACAGACTCGCTCGACGCGTTTCGGGAACGGATTCGCGCCCTCCTCGAAGACGGACTTTCGGGGCTGGAGAACGTACGAACCGCCGAGCAACCATGATCTACAGCGTCGACATCCAGATCACGGCACCCGTACAGGACACCGAAATCGAAGCGCGCGTCGCGGACGCCATCGAAAATATCTTTCCGGGCGCGGAGGTCGAATCGAGCCACGGCGAACTGCTGGCCAAAGCGCACAGCGTCGAACACTTCTCGGAACTGCTCCACCGACAGGAGATTCTCGACACGGCCCGCGGCGAGTTCTTCTCCGGGCGGGAAGGGGACACCCTCTCGTTCTCGCTGAAGAAGCAGGCGGCTTTCCAAGGCGTCATCAACTTCGCCGTCGGCAACCCCGACGAACTCGGCAATCTCCGCGTCCGCATCCGGGTGAACGACCCTCCAGTCGAGGAGTTCATCGACCACATCGCGCCGCCGACCGAAGACGGAAAACCGATCACGGACGAGGCTCGCGGTAGTCGATAATCACACGACTATTCTGACGACGACGAACAGCACGATGACGCCCAGCACGTCGCAGGCGTTCGTCACGATCGGGATGACTACGTCGTCCGGGTCGAGTTCGAAGCGATAGGCGGCGTAGGTGGCGACGAACGTCACGAGCACCGCGATGAACGCCAGCACGACGCCGCTCGTCAGCGAGATGAGAACGACGGTCAGCAGGCCGAGTTTCGTTCCGCCGACGAGCCACGTTAGCGCCCACGCGCCGACTCCGACGACCGGGAAGATGGTGACGGCGAGCGCGACTGTCGCCACGGCGTTCCCCGCGAGTACGTCGTCTTCGGGGCCGAACGAGAGCGTCCCGAGGTGGAATGCGGTGGAGAGTCTGGCGGCGAGGATGCTCCCGAGGTTGCCCGCCGTTCCGATGGTCACCGGAACCAGCGCGAGGAGCGTCGGATACCGGAGCAAGGTGCTCTCGAACGACCCTAGGACGAGACCGCTGCCGATTTCGACCACGGTGAGGACGAGCAACACCGGAAGCATCGCCCGCATTATCGCGCGGACAGTCCAGCGCGTCGGCATCTATCCTCCCCCGAGCGCGAGGACGGTTCTAACGGCGAGCAGGAGGAAGGAGATGCCGAACACGTCGCCGGTCGTCGTCACCAACGGACCGACGAGCGTGTCGGGATTCTGGCCGCGCCGGTAGCCCGCGAACACCACCACGACAACGGCCACGGTCAGCGCCACGCCGGAGAGCAGGCCCGCGATGAGGGCGATGGCGACCAAGGTGGAAAGCGGTGCGACGGGGTCGGAGAGTAGGCGGAGGACGAGAAACGCCACCACCGACGCGAAGAGGCTGGCGAGGATACCGTTCGCCAGTGAAGCGACGATAGCCGCCCACACTCGCTCGTCGTCGGGGACGAACGACGGTTCGACCAACCCTTGGTGGAGACCGGACGCGAGGCGCGCGCCGAGCGACCCGTAGACGTTCCCGCGGGTCGCAAGCAGAGCCGGAACCAAGACGAGCAATCCGTTTACCTCGCGGAGTTCGGCGCGCATCCCGCCGAGGACGACGCCCGCGAACAGCCCGCCGACCATGCTCGCAGCCAGCGCGGGGAGGGCCTCGCGGTACGCCTCGGCGGCGACTTCCCGAACGGTCATCTGTTGTGTGTGGTCACGGGCGTGGAACAAAAAACCGCGTGTGTTCGGGTCGTTACTCTCCCCCGATACGTGTAACTTGACAGGTTTTCGGTTCGTTCCTGCGGGCTCGCTCACCAGTCGAGCAGGTTGACCGTCGTCGGAGCCGGACGTGAGAGAGGCGGTGGAATCGATTGGTGGGGGTTCAAAAGACGAACGTCTCGTCGTCGCAGATTCGGCGTCGTGCGTTCGTTCATCGAGCCGAGTTGGTTCCGTCCTAATACTTAAAGTTCAGCACTGCCGGATGTACGACGCGAAAATACAGACTGCTCCGATGTGCTACCCGAACGGACCGAAACCGCCACCGCCGCCACCGCCGCCGCCCTGCATCTTCTTCATCATGCGCTCCATATCCTTGCCCTGCCCCATTCCTTGGAACTGTTTCAAAGTCTGGGACATCATCTTGTGCTGCTGGAGCAGTTCGCGGACGCGTTCCTCGTCCTGTCCGCTGCCGCGGGAGATGCGCTGAATCTGGCTCGCGCCGATGGAGCGCGGATTCTCCAGTTCGTTCTCGGTCATCGAGTCCATGATGACCTCGAACGCGCGCATCCGGTCTTTCGTCACGTCCATCGCGTCGTCCGGCAGTTCGTCCATGATGCCGCCGCCGAAGCCGGGGATCATGTCCATCACCTGGTCGAGCGGTCCCATCTTGTTCATCGCGTTCATCTGGTGGCGCATGTCCTTGAGGGTGAACTGGCCCTTCAGCATGTTCTCGGGATCCCAGTCTTCCTCCTCTTCCTGCGTCTCCGTCATCGCCCGCTGGACGCGCTCGGTGAGCTGTTTCAGGTCGCCCATCCCGAGCAGGCGGGAGATGAAGCCGTTCGGCTCGAACCGCTCTACGTCCTGTACCGTCTCGCCGGAGCCGAGGAACGCGATGGACGAGTCGGTCTCGTTGACGGCGGTCAGCGCGCCGCCACCCTTCGCCGTCCCGTCGAGCTTGGTGATGATGACGCCGTCGATGCCGATGGAGGCGTCGAACTGCTGCGCTTGGTCTTTCGCACCCTGCCCGATGGCGGCGTCGAGCACGAGCAGATTTCGGTCGGGGTCGACGGCGGACTCGATCTCCTCGATCTCCGCGATGAGGTCGTCTTCGAGCGCGTGCCGACCCGCGGTGTCCACGATGTGAACGTCCGCGTCGGCGGTCTCCTCCAGCCCCTTTCGGGCGATATCCACCGGGTCGTCGTTGTCCGGGTCGCCGTAGAACTCCACCTCGGCGCGCGAACACATCTCCTTCGCTTGGTCGTACGCGCCGGGGCGGAAGGTGTCGGTCTGGATGACCGCGGGGCGGAGTCCCTTCTTCGAGAACCACCACGCCATCTTGGCGGAAGTTGTCGTCTTCCCCGAACCCTGAAGACCGGCGAGCAGAATCGTCTGCTCTTCGAGCGGAATCTCCGTACTCTCGCCGACCAGTCCGACGAGTTCCTCGTAGACGATACTGAGGACGTGGTCGCGGGCCGTCGTCCCGCCCGGCGGTTCCTCTTCCAGCGCCCGTTCTTTGATGGAGCCCGAAAGCTCCATCACGAGGCTCACGTCCACGTCGGCCTGCAAGAGCGAGCGCTGAATCTCCTTCACGATCTCCTCGATGTCCTCCTCGCTGACGCGGGATTTCCCGCTCAACTTGTCGAGGGAGCCGCGAAGAGAACTGCCGAGATTGTCGAGCACCATCGTTACGACGTGTTTGGCCGTCTATCGGTTTAAATGCTTTTTCTAGTCGATTTCCATCGATGGAGCCGACGAGTCGGAGAATCGAGGGCGAGACGACGACTCCGAGTTCAATCGTCGGAGTGAGCCTGTCCGAACTGCTGGGGCGGCAATCGGAGTTCGTCGAGTTCCGGCAGGTGTTTGACGTTGTAGACGATCTGCATTTCGTCCGTCGTCGGCGCGCTGATGCAGGACAACCGGAAACCGCGGTCGACCATGCTCGACGAAAGGACGTGGTTCGCGGGCATGTCCATCTCACCCTCCACGACCGCGACCGCGCAGTTGGCACACGCCCCGCCTCGACAGGCGAACGGCCACTCGAAGCCGCAGTCCTCGGCGGCTTCGAGGAGAGATTCGTGGGATTCGACCTCCAGTCGACCGTAGTCCGCCGAGTCGAGTCCCGCCGCGGACGCTTTCCGGAACAGGTCGTCGTCGTCGAGTTCCCACCCGTAGTCGTCGAGAATCTCGTAGTTGAGATACTCGACCTGCGGTCGTTCCTGTCGGTACTGTTCTTCGACGCTCTCGTACTCGGCGTCATACGTTTCCGTTCCGTATCCCGCTTGGATCTGTTCGTACGCCGTCTGAACCAACTGAAATTCCCTCGCGGATCCGCCCACGTCGGGGTGTGTCTCCTTCACCCGCCGTCTGTACGCTTCGACGACTTCCGTGTCGTCCGCATCCGAATCGATCCCTAAGATCTCGAACGGGGAACTCACACGTAGTGTTAGGAAATCCAACGCATAAATCCTGTCCTCGACGAGGCGCGCAAGGCGGTCGCTTCGTCGAGTGGAACCAAGCTTGAAGCCGTCCCGGGGCGTGAAGTCACGTATGCGATTGTTCGTGAGCATCGACTTGCCGGACGACCTCGCGGACGGCGTCGAGGGCGTCCAAGACAGCTTTCGTGACGCGGAAGGACTGAACTTTACCGACCCGGAGCAGGCTCACGTGACGCTGAAGTTCCTCGGCGACGTGGATTCCGAGCGCGTCCCTGACGTCGAGGAAGCCGTCGAATCGACCGTCTCCGACGACGTCGACTTCGGCCCCTTCCGGGCGACGGTCGGCGGTCTCGGTGTCTTCCCCAGTCTCGACTACATCAGCGTGGTGTGGCTGGGGTTCGAGGACAGCGACGAGGAGATGACCCTGCTCCACGACGCCGTCGAATCGCGCGTCTACGACCTCGGCTTCGAACCGGAGGGGAACGACTTCGTCCCGCACGTCACGCTCGCTCGGATGCAACACGCGGGAGGGAAGGAACTCGTCCAGGAGAACGTCCGCGAACTCGACCCCACGGTCGGACGGATGCAGGTCGAAGAAGTCCGGTTGACGAAGAGCGAACTGACGGCGGACGGGCCGGAGTACTCGACCGTCGCGGCGTTCCCCCTGTAACCCCGGCTGAAAGGAACAAGATTTTAAGCGACGGCGGAAAAGTGGCAACCACTATGGGCAAGAATTCGAAGGCAAAAAAGAAGCGGCTTTCCAAGCTGGAACGGCAGAACACCCGCGTCCCGGCGTGGGTCATGATGAAGACCGACCGCGACGTGATGCGAAACCCCAAGCGTCGAAGCTGGCGGCGCAGCGACACTGACGAATAATGAGCGCAAGTGATTTCGAGGAGCGAGTTGTCACTGTTCCGCTCCGAGACGTGAAGGCAGAACCGAAGCACAAACGCGCCGGAAAGGCGATGAAGCTGGTGCGCGGCCACCTCGCCAAACACTTCAAGGTCGACGAGGACGACGTGCGTCTCGACCCCTCCATCAACGAGGCAATCTGGTCGCGCGGTCGCAAGAACCCCCCACGGAAGCTCCGCGTGCACGCGGCCCGCTTCGAAGAAGAGGGCGAAGCCGTCGTCGAGGCGGAGTACGAGTAGAGCTTTGCTTCGTACCGCGTTCAACGGGTCGTCGTACGTCGGGGTCTTCGCTCGCACCACTGACGAGTATCTCCTGATTCGCCCCGACATGGACGACGAACTGGCCGATTCGCTCGGCGACGAGTTGGATGTCGACGTCATCGAAACGACCCTCGGCGGGTCGTCCACCGTCGGCGCGCTGATCGCGGGGAACGAGAACGGACTGCTCGTGAGCAGTCGCGTGACGGACAACGAACGCGAGCGCATCGGAGACGTCGTGAACGTCCCCGTCGTCGAACTTCCGGGGCGCATCAACGCCGCCGGAAACGTCGTGCTGGCGAACGATACGGGGGCGTACGTCCATCCCGACCTCTCGCGCGAGGCGGTGCAGGCCGTCTCGGACGGTCTCGGCGTCCCGGTCGAGCGCGGCGAAATCGCCGGCGTCCGAACCGTCGGCACCGCCGCGGTCACCACGAACGCGGGCGTGCTTTGTCATCCGAAGGCGACCGACGACGAACTCGACCGGATCGAGGACGTGCTCGGCGTTCCGGCCGACATCGGCACCATCAACTACGGCGGCCCGCTCGTCGGTTCGGGACTCCTCGCCAATGCCCACGGGTACGTGGTCGGACAGGATACGACCGGGCCGGAGCTGGGGCGAATCGAGGACGCGTTGGGCTACATCGACTGATTTTTCGTCCGTCCGCGGTTCGCGATCGAATCGGGATTTTCATCTGAGTTAGGAAGATTCTTCCCGCTCGCTCCCGCAGGTGTGGGTATGAGAGCGATTACTCGCGGAGCGGAGGTCGACGTACGATGATGGGTGGCGGCAACCAAGAACTCCAGCAGCTCTCCCAGCAACTTCAGCAGTTGGAGGCCGAAAAGGAGGAGCTAGAGGCGGAAGTCGAAGGACTGCGCGACGAGAAGAACCAGATGGATGAAGCCATCGAAGCCATCGAGACGCTCGAAACGGGGTCGGTCGTGCAGGTTCCGCTGGGCGGCGGGGCCTACATCCGCGCCAACGTCGAGGATATCGACGAGATCGTCGTGGAACTCGGCGGCGGCTACGCCGCCGAGCGCGACCAGCAGGGTGCTATCGAATCGCTACGAAGCCGGAAGGAAGTCGTCGACGAGCGAATCGACGGTATGCAGGACGAGATCAGCGAGCTCGAAGACGAGAGCGACCAGTTGGAAGAGCAGGCGCGACAGATGCAACAGCAGCAGATGCAACAGCAGATGCAGCAGGTGCAGGGGCAACAGGACGAGGACGAGTAACCGGCGATGTTCGACAGTCTGAAGGATAAACTCAGCGGGTTCCGAGAGGACGTAGAGGAGACCACCGAGGAGAAGGCCGAAGAAGCCGCAGAAGAGGCCGAGGAAGTCGAGGAGGTTGCGGCGGTCGAAGACGAAACGGCCGAATCCGAACCCGCCGAGGAGCCAGTCGAAGCGGATGCGTCGGAGACGGAACCCGAGGAGAGCGGCGGACGCGGGGGCTTCACGCAGAAGGCGCGGTCGTTCGCCCGCGGTGAGATCGTCATCGAGGAGCAGGACGTCGAAGACCCCCTCTGGGAGTTGGAGATGGCGCTGCTCGAAAGCGACGTGGAGATGAGCGTCGCCCAGGAAATGCTCGAAGACATCCGGAACGACCTCGTGGGCGCGACCCGGAAGTTCAGCGCCGAGACGGGCGACGTGGTCGAAGCGGCGCTCCGCGACGCCCTGCTGTCGGTCATCAGCGTCGGGCAGTTCGACTTCGACCGGCGAGTCGCAGAGGCCGACAAACCCCTCGTCATCATCTTCACGGGCGTCAACGGCGTCGGAAAGACGACGAGCATCGCCAAGATGGCACGCTATCTCGAAGAGCACGGTTACTCCTCGGTGATGGCGAACGGCGACACCTACCGCGCCGGCGCGAACGAGCAGATTCAGGTGCACGCCGAATCGCTCGACAAGAAGCTCATCGCTCACGAGCAGGGCGGCGACCCCGCGGCGGTCATCTACGACGCGGTGGAGTACGCCGACGCCCACGACATCGACGTGGTGCTCGGCGACACGGCGGGGCGGCTCCACACCAGCGAAGGGCTGATGGATCAGTTGGCGAAGATCGGCCGCGTCGTCGACCCGGGCATGACCCTCTTCGTGGACGAGGCGGTGGCCGGACAGGACGCGGTTCAGCGCGCCAAGGAGTTCGACGACGCCGCCGAAATCGACGGCTCCATCCTGACCAAGGCGGACGCCGACTCGAAGGGCGGTGCCGCGATCTCCATCGCCCACGTCACGGGTAAGCCCATACTCTTCCTCGGCGTCGGGCAGGAGTACGACGACTTGGAACGGTTCGACCCCGATACGCTCGTGGAACGACTGTTGGGCGACGAAGCGGAGTAGTCGGGGGTCGCCGTTTTCGAAAGCGGCGCACGTACACTGGGAAAGTAACATCCCGTCTCAAAACAAGGGGTTAGATTCTCGTCCATTCCAGTTACATTTCGTACGTCTGCAGCATGGGGAGCGCGTTCGAGTAGTCGACGAACCGGCTCATTCGACCGTCTTCCAACTCGCAGACGTGTGCGTACGGGACATCGAGGTCTTTGCCCGTCTCCCTGTTCGTCCCGCGGAAGGTGCCGAGGACGACGATCGTGTTGCCGCCGTCGATAAACCGATCGGTTTCGACCTGGAAGTCCGCGAAATCCTCCAGGCAGGGCTGGAAGACGTTCTCCAGCACGGCCTCGGGGCTGTGGTGGATGTCGCCGTACGGGCTACCCTCGGGTTCGACCCACTCGATATCGTCGGCCATTGCGGCCGTGACGCTGTCGATGTCACCGTCGTTGAAGGCCTCGTACGTGTCCTGCACGATTCGGACGTTGCTCTTAGCTGCGGCTGATGCCATTGTTCTTCACCAATAATAGTGTACTATCTCGGAGGATATATAGATAGCTAGACAATGGCTAACATAGCTCGTCTTCGTTCGTCGCCCGCAACTGTCGGCGACCGATACGAACCCACCGAACCGCGGTGGTCAATGGGACAAAACTCGGCTACCGCGACCGACAGTCGCAACCCCCAAGAGCGATGCGCGACACGTATCGCATACGACGAACTCTCGTGTACCTACTCGAACTCGGCGGAGAAGACGACGAACTCGCGGCCTGCGAAGCCGAGAGCGCGGCGACCGGCGTAGAACTCGTCGCGCCCGGCCTCGCGCGAGCGACGGCCATCACCGACCGAATCGAGAAGCTCGCGTACACTCGGCGGGCGAGCGAACTGGTTGGGAAGACCGACGGCGACGTGGACGGCGCCCGCGCGCTGCTCTCCGCCGCGCGGCTTGATCGCGAGGGAACCGTCGCCGTGCGGGCGCGGAGCGTGCGCGAGACGGTCGGTATCAGCACACAAGAGGCGGAACGAGAATTGGGACAGGTGCTCGTCGAACGGGGCTTTTCGGTCGATCTGGACGACCCCGACCATGAACTGCGAGCCGTCTTTTCCGGCGATTTCTGTGCTCTCGGCTGGCTCGAAATCGAGAGCAGGCGAGACTACGGCACTCGGATGCCGACCGACAGACCGTTCTTCCAGCCGGGAAGCATGCACCCGCTGCTCGCTCGCGCGCTGGCGAACGTAGCCGGAGCGCGACCCGGCGTGACCGTCCTCGACCCGATGTGCGGGACGGGCGGCGTGCTCATCGAAGCCGCCCTCGCAGGGGCACGTCCGGTCGGCGCGGATGCACAGGGGAAGATGGTTCGCGGCGCAGGTCGAAACCTCGTGCACTACGCTCCCAACAGTGACTTCGCGACGGTTCGCGGCGACGCGACGCACCTCCCGTTTCCCGACGACTCCATCGACGGCGTGGTATTCGACGCGCCGTACGGCAGACAGTCGAAGATCGCCAACCTCGAACTGGACGACCTCGTCGCGGGGGCGCTCGCGGAAGCGCACCGCGTCGCGCCTCGCGCGGTGGTCGTCGGCGACCGCTCGTGGACGGACGAAGCGCGCGAGGTGGGCTGGCGCGTCGAACACGAGTTCGAGCGCCGGGTGCATCGGTCGCTGACGCGGTACGTCGCGGTGCTCTCTCGATAGCGGATTTCCGAATCGCGTACATCTTTTATCCCCGGCGCGAATCCACGCCCATGGAACAGTATCTCTCGCTCGTGGACGACGTGCTTCGGGAGGGGCGGTACAAGCCCAACCGAACCGGCGTGGACACGATTTCGACGTTCAGCCAGCACTACGAGGTCGACCTTCGGGAGGGCTTTCCCCTCTTGACGACGAAGCGGATGGACGGCTTTCGCTGGGACTCAATGCTCCACGAACTCCTCTGGTATCTCTCCGGCGAGGAACACGTCCGCAATCTGCGCGAGAAGACCGGCATCTGGAACGAGTGGGCCGACGAAGAGGGGAACCTCGACACCGCCTACGGTCGCTTCTGGCGGCGGTTCCCGGTGCCCGAGGAGGGGTTGCCGGGCGAATCGTGGCCCGAGGACGGCCACCGCTGGATGAACGACGAGGGAACCTTCGACCAGATCCAGTACGTCGTTGACGGCCTCCGCGAGAATCCGAACTCGCGGCGGTTCGTCGTCTCGGCGTGGCATCCGGCGAACGCCGCCGTCTCGACGCTTCCGCCCTGCCACTACACCTTCGTGGTGAACGTACAGGGTGAGACGTTGAACCTCCACCTCACACAGCGCTCGGGCGACGTGGCGCTCGGCATCCCCTTCAACGTCGCGGCGTACGCCCTGCTGGCGACCGTCCTCGCACGTCAGACCGGCTTCGAAGTCGGGAAGTTCGCCCACACCATCGTGGACGCCCACATCTACTGCGGCGAGGGCGAGCGCGGCGAGTGGTACCGCGACAACCTCGTCGACCTGCAAGCGCGGCTGGCCGACGTGAGCGCGAAGTCGGAGTTCGAGGAAGTGTGCGGGTGGCTCGAATCGACCTCCCCCACCGAGGACGAGGAGGGCTTCGACCACGTCCCCGGCCTGCTCACACAACTTTCGCGCGAACCGAAGTCGCCGCCCGAAATCGAAATTTCGGCGAATTCGCTCTCCGAGTTGACCTACGACGACATCGCCCTCCGGGAGTACGACGCACACCCCGGACTTCGCTTTCGGGTGGCCGAGTAATGCGACTCGTCCTCGTCGCCGCGGTCGCGGCGAACGGCGTCATCGGACGGGACGGCGACATGCCGTGGCACTACGCCGAGGACTTGCGCCACTTCAAGGAGACGACGATGGGCCACCCCGTCGTCATGGGACGAGCGACCTACGAGAGCATCGCGGCGCGAATCGACGGCCCGCTGCCGGGTCGGACGAATATCGTGCTCAGTAGGTCGATCCCGAATCTTCCGGAGGAGGTCGTGCTCGTTCACGGCGTCGACGAAGCGATCGAGGTTGCGGCGGAGTTGGACGACACCGCCTTCGTCGTCGGCGGTGCGACGATCTACGAGCAGTTCTTTCCGCACGCAGACGAGATGATTCTCACCGAAATTCGCGAGGAGCACGAGGGGGATACGGAGTTCCCGGAGTGGGACGCGGACGAATGGCGAGAAGTCGAACGAGACGGGCGCGGAGCGTTCGATTTCGTGCGGTACGAGCGTCGCTGATCAGGCGCTACTTCGTCGCCACTGGATTTTCGGGTTGGCCCACGCGACCAGCGCGCCGACGAGCAGTGCGATCAGCCACGTGCCTATCGCGGTCGATTGGTTCGCGGTCACGCTTTCGACACCGAAAACCATCCACAGGACGACCGTGGCAATCCAACTGACGATACCAAACGCCCAGACCTGCTGGTACGAAACCGGAAGTCGGTCGGTGGCGACGAGGACGCCGACGACGAGTCCCGGCAAACACCAGAGGAGAGCAACCTGCCAGAGGGCGGGACTCTCGACGAGGAGAGGCGTGAACACGCTGAGCGGAAGCGAGAGCATCAGAATGCTTCCGACGACGATGCCGATCTGTTCGAGGCGGCGGGGGAGGGACATACCGAGAGGTCGTCACTGCGTAGAATAAGCCTTCTGTTGACTACCCCGGCGGCGCGGGCGGCCCGAGCGCGACGAGATACGCGATGCCGCCGATGACGACGCTCGCCAGAAAGCTGACGACGACGTGAACTACGGTGACGAAGCCCGCGGTGCGCCACTTCAGTCGGTAGACGACGTGGAAGATGGTGAGGTCGAGCACGAGCGCCAGTAGAAGCACGACGGGCGGAAAGTACCGCTGGAGGAGAAAGGGGAGCGCCGCGACGGGCAGGCCGACCGCCAGCGCGTGCGTGAACGGTACGCTTCCGAGGACGTTTCGCGCGGCGACGTGGCCCGTCAGCGTGAGAAAGGCCGCAAGGAGGAGATACGTTCCGACGATAGGCGTCAGTTCACCCAGCAGTGGCATGGACGAGAATCGGAAACGAGGCAGCTTGTGCGTGGCGATGTCATTCCGGTGGGACGGAGCCGGCCGAGTCGGTCGGAATCGAACGCAGTGCGCGCCGAAGCGCACAGACTCGAAAGGAGAGAAGAGACGAGTTACTCCAGCAGACCGAGTTCTTCGAGACGCGAGACGATCTTGTCGACCGCTTGCTCCGCGTCCTCGGGTTTCTTGCCGCCCGTGATGACGAGCTTACCGGAGCCGAACAGCAGTGCGACGACTTCGGGTTCGTCGAGACGGTAGACGAGTCCGGGGAATTGCTCGGGCTCGTACTCGATGTTCTCCAGACCGAGGCCGATAGCGATAGCGTTGAGATTGAGATTGCGGCCGAGGTCGGCGCTGGTGACGATGTTCTGGACGACGATCTCGGGATCCTCGTTGACTTCGATGTTCAGCTCGCGCAGCTTGTCGAAGACGATTTCGAGGCTCTCGTGAACGTCGGCGGTACTCTTCGCACCGGTACAGACGATCTTTCCGGAACGGAAGATGAGTGCGGCCGATTTGGGATTCTGGGTACGGTAGACGAGTCCGGGGAACTGCTCGGGGTCGTAATCCGCGCCCTCCAAGTCCATAGCGACACTCTGAAGGTCGAGTTCCTGCCCGATGCCCGTCGAGGCGACCACGTTTTCAATGTTGATGGTTTCCTTGGGGTCGGTCATAGCGCGACTTAAATGTCGTATTTAAGGTTTATAAAGGTTGGTAGTCTCTGCTGACACGACTCGGACGACCTTTATGAGCACTCTCGGGACGGAATCGCGATGTCGGAGTTTCGTTGGTCGGTTCATCGTGATAGGGTAGCGGTCACCATCGTCCGTATCAGAAAAGCACCACGGACGGCGGTAAACCACCGAGAAACTCCGCTTGGTTGTCTTAGAGCTACCCGATGGATAGTCGCTCCCTCGACAGAGCTACGTCGCTACGTCGAACCGACGAGCAAAGGCCGCCGTAACCAGACCCAGCGAGAGGACGCCGAGAGCGAGGTGAACGACGACTGCGACGCTCACTCCTTTTTCCGCGCTGACGACAGCGGCCTTCATTGGCCAGTAAAGCGGATCGATACCGGCAACGTACTCCATCGGTTCGGGAAGGACGGGAATAGCGAGCGCAGGGAGGACGACTACGAGCCCGAGCAGTTTGTTGATAGCCAGCCCTTCGATGGAATCCCGTGCGAGGCTCGCAAAGAGGAACGTGACGGCAGGCCCCGCCAACGCCGCGATCAGCGCGACGCTGCCGACGGCAAGCGGCGGGACGTCGACCAAGCCGAACAGGGCGACCGACAGCACCACGCCGACCACGCCGAGTAGGTAGGCGGACAGTCCACGATAACGGAGGTAGCCACTGCGAGTGAGCGGAGAAGCGACCAGCGCCGACAGCGTCCCCTGTTCACGATCTTCGAGGACGAAAAAGCCGACGACGAATCCGTAGATGTACGGCGGGAACGCGACGAGGAAGGCGAGTGCGACTGGAAAGTACGCTGAGAGGTCGAGACCGGGGACGTACCGACGGTCGGCCACGGGTAGAACCAGGCGAGCGAAGACCCCCAACGCGAGTGGGCCGGTCGCGGCGAGGAGGAGGATCGGATCTCGAACCCAATTCCGGGTATCGGCGAGCGCCATTCCGCCGATAGAACCGCCCCGTTCGGTCACCCACGACGTGAGTCGATTCGGTTCATGGGCGGAAGCAGCCGGACGTTTCCCGCCACCTTGCACGACGTGGTACCGGAATTGGCGGCGAGCAAGGACGTACGCGACGGCGTTCCCGAGTCCCAGATAGACGAGGGCGTAGGTGACCGTCGCTAGCCTATGCCCACTGAACGCGCCTTCGACGAGGACGAGCGTCGGCTGGATCGGGAGGAGGTAGTATACCGGCGTCTCGAAGACGCCGAGATACCCGGCGAGCGGTGCATAGAGGATCGTCCCGTAGAGCACCGCGCTGAAGAAGTAGCGGTTTATCGTATCGAACCGAGCAACGGCGGCGATACCGACGAGAACGAACAACGACGCGGTCGGCGCGACTCCCGCGAGCAGCAGTGCGAAGTCGACCCCCGTGGGATGCACGAAGGCGACGACCACCGTCGACGCGAGCGCGGCGAGCGCCGTCAGGGAGATCGTCTTCGAAACGATGTATCCGCGAATGCCGAGTGGCGTGACGACGAGCGCATCGAGTACACCTTCCCGCTTCTCGATCAGGACGAGCGCCCCGATAAAGTAGAAGCCGAGAACGGCGGTATCGGTGACGACGACGAGGACGAGCGCAGGCTCCACGAGGTCGGCCGGGAGGTTGCCGAGGATGAGGAGGTAAAAGAGCGTCACCACCGCGTAGACCGCGTAAAACCCGTAGCGAACCTGTATCCAGATGTCCCACGAGAGCATCGAACGGAGCGTCGGTACCGCCCTCCCGATGGTTCGTATCATACGAGTGGCTCGCCGGTTACTTCGAGGAAAACATCTTCGAGCGTCGCCTCCTCGGTGTGGATGGTCTCGACACGCTCCTCGGCGATGATGCGTCTGAAGCCGGCGGCGGCGACGAGATCGTCGAGCGCGAAGCGTTCCGCGACCACCGTACCGTCGCGGCGATAGGTGACGCGAAGGGTTCGTGAGCCGTATTCGCGTTTTAAGGCGCTCGGGGTGTCGACGATCGGCATCCGACCGTCTACGAGGAAGGCTACACGGTCACAGAGCTGGTCGGCGACGGTCATATCGTGCGTCGTCAAGAAAATCGTCTTTCCTTCACCGGCGAGTGAAGCGATCGTGTCCTTGACGATCTTCGCGTTCCCCGGATCGATGCCGCTCGTCGGTTCGTCGAGAAAGAAGAGTTCCGGATCGTGCAGTAGCGCACGGACGAAGTTGAGGCGCATCTGCATCCCTTTCGAGTAGGCTCTGACGGGTCGGTCGATGGCGTCTCCAAGACCGACGAGGGACAGAAGTTCCTCGTCGTCCCTGATCTCGCCTTCGTGGAGCGAGGCGAACAGGGCCAGATTTTCGCGTCCGGTGAGCTTCAAGTAATGGTTCGGCGATTCGCCGGAGACGCCGATACGGTCGTAGTACTCCCCGTTCCACTCCCGGACTTCGCGGTCAAACACCCGGACAGAGCCATCGTAGTTGTCGAGGAGTCCCGTGAGAACGTTCTGGGTCGTGCTCTTGCCCGCGCCACTCGGCCCGAGGAAGCCAAACACTTCCCCCGCCTCGACTTCGAAGTCGAGGCCGTGCAGCGTAGGCGTCTGAGACCCCGGATACGAGAAATAGAGGTCTCGCACGGAGATCATCGTGTTCACCGATTGAGCCGGAGTCCTTAAAAAGGTAGATTGTGTCGGGTGGTTTCGACGGAGCCCGCAGGCCGAAATTGCGCAGACCTTAACAGTACGCCGCCCCAATCGACCGATAATGACCGATAATCGAAGTCACAGGTTCTCGGAAGGGGAAGGCTTCGGCGACCCGTACGACGAGTTCGACTTAGACCCGCCCGAACTGGAAGTGAATCCGGACGAGGTCGACCCCGTCGATTCCCGCGTCGTCACCGATATGTTAGATCGGCAGGCGATTCCGCGCGACCGCGTGTCCGTCGCAGACCTCGTGGAAGTCGGCCTGAGCTACATGCAGATAAACCGCTTCGAGCAGGCGACCGAGACGTTCGAGCGCGCGGCGCGCTACGCCGAGGAAGATTCGCTCGAAGCGCAGGAAGCGTGGGTGAACAAAGGTGCGGCGCACGGCCAACTTGAAGAGTGGGACGAGGCCATCGGCGCGTATCAGGAAGCCCTGCGAATCGACGACGACAGCGAACACGCCGCCACCGCGGAGACGAATCTTGCCTACGCCCTCTGGGAGTCCGGCCAGAGCGAACAGGCGCTCGAACACTCCGAGCGCGCGGTCGAGATCGACCAGCGATTCCCGCAGGCGTGGTTTAATCGCGGCTTCTTCCTGCTTGAACGCGGCCTCGCGGAAGACGCCCTAAACTGTCTCGACAACGCGATTCGGCTCGGATTCAGGAACGCGCAGGTCGTCGAGGAGAAGGCGCGCGCGCTGGAAGAACTGGGCGAGGACGAGGAAGCGGAGCAACTCGCAGAGGAAGCCGAGGAGATGCGCAAGCAGGCGGAGCAAGAGCTGGTCCAGGAATGATCCTCAGGGAGCGCGAGACGCAGGAAGGGTTGTTGGTCGCCGTCTGCGACGACGACGTGCTCGGCGAGACGTTCGAGGCGGAGAACGTGTCGCTCACCGTCACCGAGGAGTTCTACGGCGGTGACGAGGTGGACGAGAACGAGGTCGTGGCTAGCCTCGCGCGCGCTAGCGTGGCGAACATCGTCGGCACAGAATCCGTGGCGCTCGCGGTCGAGGAGGGATTCGTGGACGAAGCGAACGTCCTCGACCTCGACTCGACCCGGCACGCGCAGTTCCTGCGGATGTAGTCTTCGCCGAACCGAATTCAGCGAAGGTAGGGTACGAGCACGGTACCTACGATCGGTTCGGATGAGTGAGATGGTACAGCAGTTCGTACTCGCCGACGCTCCGTTCGTCTTCGAGGGTCTCTTTCATCACTTCCTTGTGTTCCCGGTCTATCTCGTGCGTCGAGTTTTCGAAGGCCTCGTACGCCCGCCGCGCGTCTTCCGACTCCATGTAGTAGACCAGAAAGTCGCCATCGTTCGTTTGCTCGATGAAGGCGGACTCGCTGTACATTCCTTCGCTCTCGTACGTCTCGACGGCCTCGTCCTCGCGCCTTCGAATCTCGGCCATCCACTCCTTCAGCCGCCGCGTCTTTCCCCTTTTGATTTTCTGTTTCATCATCACGACGTCGACCATGACCGAGGGGACTGGAACGAGCCGTATATAGATACTGATCTGACAGAAAACGCGCCGAACGGTGACGAAGCGCATATCGGTATCGGAACCACCGACTCGGTACGCACGGTTTCTGCGGACGTCGCTAATCGAGGAGCGCCGGGACGTTCACCGCGACCAGACAGAGCAGCGACCCGACCGCGACGCCGCCGCCTACGGTCGCTAATCCGGTATCGAACGCGACCGCGAGTAAGGCGTGGAACGCACCGACGAACGCGAGGCCGATGAAGAGTAGACTCGCACCGAGTCGCCGTTTCGAGACCATACGAACGCGAGGGGCTGGAGCGCCTTAAGCCGCGTTGCCCCGGACGTAACCGGAACCGGTTTCGCTCGTCTCGTCGGACCGAAGGAGTGTTTTGACTCGAACACCAAGCGAATGGTAATGGAAACTCAACAGACAGATGCGCTGGACGTGGAGCGCATTCGGAGAGACTTCCCGATTCTCCAGCGTGAGTTCGACGGAGCGCAGTTGGTGTATCTCGACAACGCGGCGACGACACAGACGCCGGAACAGGTCGTCGAAACCATCTGTGACTACTACCGGAACTACAACGCGAACGTCCACCGCGGCATCCACCACCTGAGCCAGGAAGCGTCCATCGCCTACGAGGAGGCTCACGACCGCCTCGCCGAATTCGTCGGCGCGAGCGGTGGGCGCGAGGAGATGGTGTTCACGAAGAACACGACCGAATCCGAGAACCTCGTCGCCTACGCGTGGGGCCTCGAAGAACTCGGCCCCAGCGACGAAGTCGTCCTGACCGAGATGGAACACCACGCATCGCTCGTGACGTGGCAACAGATCGGCAAGAAGACCGGTGCGGACGTGAAGTACATCCCCGTCGACGAGCAGGGGTATCTCGACATGGACGCCGCGGCGGAGCTGATCACCGACGACACGAAGATGGTGAGCGCGGTTCACGTCTCGAACACCCTCGGGACGATCAACCCCGTCCGGGAACTGGCCGACCTCGCGCACGACCACGACGCCTACATCTTCGTTGACGGCGCGCAGGCGGTGCCGAACCGCCCCGTCGACGTCGAAGCCATCGACGCCGACTTCTACGCCTTCTCCGGGCACAAGATGGCCGGGCCGACCGGAATCGGCTGCCTGTACGGCAAGAGACACCTCCTGGAGGAGATGGAGCCGTACCTCTACGGCGGTTCCATGATTCGCAAGGTGACCTACGAGGATTCGACGTGGGAAGATCTGCCGTGGAAGTTCGAGGCCGGGACGCCGGTCATCGAGCAGGGCGTCGCGCTCGCCGCCGCGGTGGATTATCTGGAGGATATCAGCATGGAGCGCATCCAGCGCCACGAGGAGCAACTGACCGAGTACGCCTACGACCGCCTGATCGAGGAGGGCGACGTGGACATCTACGGACCGCCGGGCGACGACCGGGGCGGCCTCGTCTCGTTCAACGTCGACGGCGTCCACGCCCACGACCTCTCCAGCATCGTGAACGACCACGCCGTCGCCATCCGGGCGGGCGACCACTGCACGCAACCGCTCCACGACAAACTCGGCGTCGCGGCCTCGGCGCGGGCGTCGTTCTACCTCTACAACACCCGCGAGGAAGTCGATAAGCTGGTCGAGGCGGTCGACGACGCCCGGCAGCTGTTCGCGCAGTAACGCTCCGTCCAGCTCGATTCATCGTCTTTTTTCGGATATTGATTCGTCGTCGACTCTTCGTCCTCCCGGCGGACGATGGACGAGCGAAGCCCTCGCTTCGCTCTGCGTGTTCGGTCACGATTCGAACACTTTTTATCGCCGACGGAGTTGGTACGAAACGAATGACGAACCGAGGGTTGGTCGAAGCGGTTCGCAGCCGAGCGAAGACCTACTTCGAAGACGTCGCCCCCACCCACGACTGGCACCACGTCCGGCGAGTCGCTACGCTCGCGGAGACCCTCGCCGCGGAGTACGATGCGGACGAAACTGTCCTCTTTGTCGCAGTGTGGCTCCACGACATCGGGCGAGGGCGGGAAGACCGAGGGGAAATCGACGACCACGCCGAGTGGGGTGCGAGGGAAGCGAAGCGAATTCTCGCCGATTTTGACCCCGCCCGCGAAACCGTCGAAGCCGTCCAACACTGCGTCCGGGCGCACCGCTTCTCGAACGACGTGGAACCCGAGACGCTGGAGGCGAGGCTGCTCTCCGACGCCGACAACTTGGACGCCCTCGGCGCGGTTGGAATCGCGCGGAACTTCTGCTACAGCGGCGAACACGGCAAGCCGTTGCACGACCCCGACCGACCGATAGAAACGGACGACACCGCAGCCGGTTCGACCGCCGTCAACCACTTCCACAAGAAGATACTCCGGATTCCGAAGCGGATGCACACCGACGCAGGCCGGAAACTGGCCGACGAGCGCCGGGCGTTCGTCGAGCCGTTCGTCGACCGTTTCGAGCGTGAAGCGACCGGGGAGCGCTGACGGAGCCGCCGACGAGACCTGAAAACTTTTCAGCTCTCCAGCGGACGACGTTCTATGGACTCCGACGAACGAGCTATCGCCCCGGAGGAGGCGTTCTCCCTCCTCGGGAACGACACCCGAATCGGCATCGTTCGGGCACTCTGGGAGGCCGACGAACCCCTGTCGTTCTCCGAACTTCACGACCGGGTCGGACTCCGCGATAGCGGCCAGTTCAACTACCACCTGAACAAGCTCGTCGGGCTGTTCGTCCGGCAGAAAAACGGGAAGTACGAGCTTCCGTTCGCCGGGCATCGGGTCATCGGCGCGATTCTCTCCGGAACGTACACCCACACGGGGTATCCACGACGTTCGAACTCGATACACGGTGTATCGAGTGTGGCGGGACGCTGGAGGCCGAATACGAGGAGGAGATGGTCACGGTTCGCTGTCCCCTCCTGTGACGAACGCCGGTCGACGTTCGGATTTCCGCCGGGAGCCTTCGAGGGTCGAAACGTCGAAGACCTCCCTAGAACATTCGAGCGGTGGCTCCGCAACGCGTTCTCGGTCATGGCCGACGGAATCTGCCCGAACTGCTCGGGACGCACGGTCGGGTCGCTCGTCACCGACTCGGAACACCTCGACGACGACCAAGCGGCCAGAGTCGAGTTCGTCTGCGAACGCTGCGGCGATTACGCGTCCGGCAACGTCGGAACGTATCTCCTCCAGCATCCGGCGGTCGTCGCGTTCCACTACGACCACGGCATCGACCTCGGCCGGGATTCCGCGTGGGAACTCGAATGGCTCGGCGAAGACGACGCCCGAATCGTCTTGGACGATCCCCTGTTGGTCGAGTACACCGTCGAACTCGGCGGCGACGAACTCGAACTAACGGTCGACAGCGGCCTGAACGACGCCGTCGAAGAGATGTAGACAACCGAACAGAAGCGCGTTTCGGCTGGCGACTTTACAGAAGTGTATTTCTGATAACATATATTCGGGGCGGATACCTGTTCCTTTCCATGCACTCCGTATTCAGAAATCGGGCGTTCGCCCGCCTCTTCGCGGGGCGGTTGATAACGAACGCGGGCGACAGCGTCTACACCGTCGCGGCGATGTGGCTCGCGTTCGAACTCGGCGGGTCGTCGTTCTACGCCGGACTGGCGGGCTTTCTGACCATGCTCCCGCAGACCCTCCAATTTCTCGTGGGGCCGTTCGTCGACCGCTGGCAGCTTCGCCGAATCCTGGTTGCAACGCAGGTCGCACAAGGGATACTTGTCCTCTCCATCCCGCTCGCCGCCGCGACGGGCCGGCTCTCGGTCTGGGTCGTGCTCGTCGTGATGCCCGTCGTCTCGCTCTTAAACCAGTTCGTCTATCCGGCACAACAGGCCGCGCTCCCTCGAATCGTCGAGAAAGAAGAACTCGTCGAGGCCAACTCGGCGTTCTCGTTCGCCTATCAGGGCGTCGACTTCGTCTTCACCGCACTCGGCGGCGTCCTCGTCGCGTTGGTCGGCGCGGTGTCGCTCTACCTCATTGACTCGGTAACGTTCGCCACCGCCGCGCTCGTCTTCCTCACCGTTCGCGTCCCCCCGGCCGAGAAACCGGACGGCGGAGACGAGAGCGTCACCTCCGCCGTGGACGACTATCTCACCCGACTTCGGGAGGGAGTCCGCTACGTTCGCGGGTCGGTACTCGTCTGGTTGCTCGCCGCTAGCCTCGTCGTCAACTGCACCGTCGGCATCATGATGTCCGTACTCCCGGCCTACGCGAACGCGAACGGCGGCCCCGACGCCTACGGGTTCATGCTGGCCGCCGTCGTCGGCGGGCTGCTCGTCGGGTCGCTCGCGGCGACGCCGCTGAAACGGTTCTCGCTCGCCGGCCTGAGCGTCGCCGGGTTCGCCTTCGGCGGGGTCGTGTGGCTCGCCGCGGTCGCAGTCGGCTGGTTCCCGGCGACGGTGGGGCTGTTCTTCGTCGCGTGGATTCCGGTCGGCGCGACGAACGTCATCTTCGCCGCGATGATACAGTCCGTCGTCTCCGAAGACTTCATGGGGCGCGTGGCGTCCGTGAACGCCAGCGCCTCCGCGGGCGCGATGCCCATCGGGGCGCTCCTCGGCGGTGTCGCAGGCGACGCCGTCGGAAGCGGGGTGGTCGTGACCAGCGCGGGGTTCGGTTTTATCTTCCTCTCGCTGTACTGGCTGGCACACCCCTTGCTCCGCGGCCTGTCGGCGGTCGAGGACATCGAAGGCGAGCGATACGGACTGGCCCGCCCGACGCGAGCCGAATCGTCGGAATCCTTTTAGGCCGGACTCACCTACTCCGATTCAACTATGAGCATGGGTTCGGACATGTACCGGCAGCAGATTCTCGACCACTACCGGAATCCGCGCAACTACGGTGAGCTCAGTGAGCCGAGTTTCACCCACGAAGGAGTCAATCCATCCTGCGGCGACGAGCTCGAATTCGACGTGGTGCTCGAAGACGACGGCGAAACCGTCGAGCGCGTCGCGTTCCGGGGTGACGGCTGTGCCATCAGTCAGGCCAGCGCGAGCATGCTCTCCCAGAAGCTTCCCGGGATGACGCTCGCCGAAGTCGATTCGATGGACAGGGACGACGTCATCGACATGCTCGGGGTGGAGATCAGCCCGATGCGAGTGAAATGTGCGGTGCTCGCCGAGAAGGTCGTCCAGGACGGCGCGGAGATATACGAAGGGGAAAAGGAACTCGACCGAACGACGACCGAAGAGTAGGTCTCGAATCTCGATAAATGTCGTTTCAATGCGGCTCTCTTCTCGTTCACTACCCTCTCGACTAGAGTGGCAAGTCCGTCACTAGCCGGCGAGGTCGTAGTAGTCGGCGAACACCTCGACCGTCGCCTTCGAGAGGGCGAGGATTATCGGCCCGACGAACAGTCCGATAGCGCCGAAGAGGTACGCCGCGCCGAACACCCCGACGAGGACGGTGGCCGAGTGGAGCGAGGACGCCCGGTCGATGACGAGCGCCCGCAGGTAATCGTCGGTGGCCGCGACGACGGTCATCCCGTAGACCACCAACAACACCGCCGCGAGCGGCCGACTGAGCGTCAACAAGTAGACGGTCGCACCGCCCAACACGGGCGCGACGCCGATTATCGGAACCATCGCCAGAAACATCATCACCACCGTCCAGAAGACGGCGTTCGGAACGCCCGCGACGAAGAGGCCGATTCCGGATACGAACCCCTGTACGATGGCGACGAAGACGTGCCCCTTCAACACCGCCCACGTCGCGTCCTCGGCTTCCACGTACAGTTCGTCCTGAACGGGTCGCGCGAGCGGCGTGACGCGCTTCGCCCACCGCACGAACTCATCGCCGTCCTTGAGGAGGTAGTAGAGGAGAAACAGGAGTAGGAGAAGCCCGAGAACGGCGTGCAGGCCGGAGCGCACGAACCGCGAAGTCCGGTCGGTCGCCGCGGAGGCGAGTCGGTCGAGGAGCCGGCTCACCACCGTACCGATCTGGATTTCGAGACCGAGTCTGCGCCGGAGCAGTTCTTCGAGCGGTCGAAACGCCGGTAGCTCCTGCGTCGAGGTCGGGACGTTGCCGACCTGTTCCAGCGCGGTTCGGAGGAACAGTCCGTCGGAACAACGACGAGCGCGACCGAACAACAGACGAGCGCGAACGCCGCCACGCGCTGGCCGACGACGGGGGCGAGCCGTCGCTGTGCCGGATAGAGAACGAAGCCCAGTAACATCGCCGCGAGAACGTAGCTCAGAAACGGTTCGACGATGAGAACGGATAGCGCGACGAGGATACTCGTGAGTACGACGGCGAAGCCGGTACGAGCGCGCATATCCCACGGCTAGGGCCTGTCGGCGAAAAGGCTGCGGGCCGGTTCGTCGGTCGCCGTCTATTCGGGCTTCAGCCCGCCGTCCTGCACTCGCATGACCGCCTCGCCGTCTGCGAGGTTCGGCGCGTCCACGAGGCGGACGATACGCTTGTCGCCCTTCGACTTGCGGAGGTACATCCGGAACGTCGATTTGTGACCGAGGATGTTGCCACCGATAGGCTGGGTCGGGTCGCCGAAGAACGAATCGGGGTTGGAGGAGACCTGATTCGTCACGACCATGGCGGTGTTGTAGAGGTTGCCGACCTTGTCCAAGTCGTGGAGGTGTTTGTTGAGCTTCTGCTGGCGCTCTGCGAGCTGTCCACGACCGACGTACTCGGCGCGGAAGTGCGCCGTGAGGCTGTCTACGCAGAGGAGACGGACGGGCCACTCGCTCTCTTCGTGCTCTCCGGCGAGCTCTTGAGCCTTCTCCGCGAGGAGCATCTGGTGGTTGGAGTTGAACGCCTTGGCGACGTGAATTTTGTCGAGGAAGTCGTCGATGAGTTCGTCCATCGCTCCGTCGTCGTCGGGCGAACCTTCGATCTCGCGGTCGTCCATCGCGGCCTGAATGGCCTCCTCCGGAAGTCCGCGAACCATATCGTCGATGCGCTCCGGGCGGAACGTGTCTTCGCTGTCGATGAAGATGCTGCTACCGCCGAGACCGCCCTGCTCGCGGGGGAGTTGGACGTTCACCGCGAGCTGGTGGGTGACCTGCGACTTCCCGGCACCGAACTCGCCGTACACCTCCGTGATGGACTGCGTCTCGACGCCGCCGCCGAGCAGTTCATCCACCTCGTCTATCTGCCAGCTGAGTTTGCCGATTCGCTCGCGCCGTTCGAGCACCTGCGAGCCAGTTTCGAAGCCGCCGATGTCGGCTTCCTTTCGCGCGGCTTGGATGATATCCGCGGCGGTGCTCTCGCCCACGTCGGCGGTGTTGCCGAGTTCGCCGGGGCTGGCGACCGCGAGACTCTGGTAAGAGTCGAATCCTGCGTCGTTGAGCTTTTCTGCCGTCGCCGGGCCGACGCCCGGCAGTGCTTCGAGGTCTACGTCTGCCATCGTAGTCGCTCATTGTGCTCCCCATCATATAAACCTCCGTTAACACCAGAGTGAAAGTGAAAAGGGGTAGACGAGAGCGAGTGCTCGAATCGAAATGGAAGGGTTTAGATACGAAGACGCAGCGGCATGCGAACTACTCCCACGGGTGTTCGCCGGAGCGGTCGGGCCAGAGGGGATACCAATACTCCTTGTCGGACTCTATTTCGAGTTCTCCGTCTAGATTACTCTCCAGTTTGAACTCCGCGGAGGAGTCGCGGTCGTGGTCGGACTTCGGCGCGAAGGGATAGTACGCCCCTCTGCGGAACGAGTACACCCAGTAGACGTAGTTTCCGTCGCGCCGAAATCCGAAGAGCGCGGCGAGTAGGCGCGACCCGTAGCCCTCCTCGACGAACGTATCCGCGGCGAAGTGGAGGCTGGTCACGAGGTCTTCGAAATCGTCGTCTTCGAGAACGACCCACGAGTAGCCGTGGTCGTCCTCGTACGCCCGCGCCTCCGTTCCGGTTTCCTCCTTCCCGGCTTCGAGGATGGCGTGCACCTCGTCCACCGCTCCGCGGAAGTCCGTGCTGTCGACCTGCGAGAAACAGAGAGCGGCCATCCCGACCGGTTCGTATCCGAGGTCGGCCTCCATCGTGATGTAGGCCGTGCTCATGCCAAAGAGGTCTTCGGGGTCGGCGTCCCGTCCGGCGTCCGTTTCGGCGCGAATCCCGAGCACTTCGCGGAGTCCGTCCAGCAGTCCCATATCGAGGGATACGAGCGCGAGAAGAAAAAGGGGGACGATAGCTAACCGCCACTCGATAAAGCGAGTCGAGCGCGAGAAGAAAAAGCGACGAAGTGAACGTTACCGTCGGGAAAAAGCCGCGAGCACGACCCGGTCGCGCTCGCGTGGACTATCCGCACGTGGTCGCAGGCCGTACGAACGGGATAAGTTCTGGTCTTCGTCGTGAGAGCCTCATCGAAGCGTCCGGAAAGATGATTTCACACGGTATCTTCGAGCCTTTCAGCGACGTCGTGAAATTTCCACAAGCCGGAAAAGAGGCACTCAAGTCGGCATCTGAGCCATCCGCTGAAACCAAAATTACTACCATTAGCGAAAGCGTTTGGCTTTGTTGAATCTCTCGACGAACTACCGTTTTGAGCCGATGCGGTCGTGTGTATTCAGTCGAGAGGCGGTGTATTCAGCGTCAGAACCGACACCTCTGATGGTCGCTGAAACGGGCGTCCGCTGGAAAGGGAGTCCGAGGAAGTACAGTCCCGGTTCCTCGTCTACCACGCCCCGATCGTGAATCGGATAGTCGTTCGCGTTGAAAGCCAGTCCCGGTAGATCGATCCACTCGAATTTGGGTCGGAACCCCGTCGCCCAGACCACCGCATCCACGTCAAGGACGTGTCCATCTTCGAGGCGCGGTTTCCCGTCTGTTACGCCCTCCGTCCGGGCCACTCGTTCGACGCCGCTCTGACGGATGTCGGCAGGCGTGAGACGGATCAGTGGGTCACCGCGTCCCTGACTGCGTTCTTTTATCTTCTGACCGATCCACGTATCAACAGTGAATACGCTACCGAACAGCCACCAGAAGAGTCGGGAGTTGAATACGTCGGAAGGGATGTGACCAGTGTCGCGACCTGACAGCCAAGTACGACGACCAGCGCCAGCAAGCTCGACAGCAATCTCGGCTCCCGAATTCCCGGCACCGACGACGAGGACATCACCAGCGGGGAGCCAGTCGGGGCTCTGGTAGCGACTTGAGTGGAACCGAGCGATCGAGGGGTCAAGTTCTTCAGCGAATTCGGGAATATGCGGATGCTGAAACGGCCCCGTCGCCACGACAACATTGGTTGCAGTCAACCGATTAGATCTAGTTTCTAGCACGTAGCGGTCGTCGCTCCGAGTGAGTGACTCAACTTTCGTATCGAGGCGCACCGGGAGATCGAGTTCGGCGGCATACGTCTCTAAGTAGTTGGCCATCTCGTCCTTCGTCGGGAAGTAGTCGTCGAGTGCTGGGAACGATAGCCCCGGCAGACTGCTGTTCCGGGCCGAGGTGAACAATCGTAACGAATCCCATCGATTGCGCCACGTATCTCCGATGCGTTCGCTGGCCTCCAGGATGAAGAAGTTGCGCTTTTGTTCCGCCAAGTAGTATCCCATGGATAGACCAGCCTGCCCGCCGCCGATTACGACGGTATCGAAATCCGGTGAAGATTCACTTTCCATGTGCAGCCTTACTCCGTCAAAAAGGTGCGCTCTTGTGAAGAACCTTTAGTGGTTGTGATAACGGAGCGTGCGCTATCTCACGAGAACCACGGGTCGATCCGATGACTATGTGCTGACTAAACTCCGACCGATCTATCTCGATGATGAAATCGACAGACTACTTGCCATCAACAAGTGCTTCACAAAGCAGCAGAAACGTGCGGTGGCTGACGAGGCGACCTCGTTCGCCGAAGAAGGCGTTCGGTTCAAGGCCTGTCGAAGTGGCACGGAGAAGTTCAACTTCCTCACCGACGACTTCCTTTCGGGCGTCGGAACGGTTCCGGCGGTCGGCGGCGAACTCGCGAAATTACAGGCCAACGGGTACACCTACGTCGGGACGCCTTAGAAGGACTCCATCTCGCGCTCCAGATCGCGGAGTCGCTCGACCCGGCGTTCGGTGCTCGGGTGCGTGCTGAACAGTTTCCCGATGAACCCGCTCCTGATGGGGATGATGAAGAAGGCGTTCATCTCCGCCTCCTCGCGCAGGTCTTCTTTCGGAACCTTATCCATCCGACCGTCGATGGTCATCAGCGCCGAGGCGAGCGCCGAGGGCTTGCCGGTGATGGTCGCCCCGCCCCGATCCGCGGCGAACTCGCGGTAGCGCGAGAGCGCCCGGATGAGGATGTAGCTGACGATCCAGACGACGAGCGACGCGAGGATGGCGACCCAGATGGGTGCCTGATTGCGCCGGTCTCCGCCGCCGAACAGCCAGCCCCAGCGGACGACCAGGAAGGCGATGGTCGAGAGGAACGACGCGATGGTCATCACCATCATGTCGCGGTTCTTGACGTGCGCGAGTTCGTGGGCGATGACGCCCTCCAGTTCCTCCTGATTTAGCGTCTGCAACAGTCCGGTCGTCACGCAGACCGCGGCCTTCTTCTGCGAGCGTCCGGTGGCGAAGGCGTTCGGAACCCGCTGGTCGGACACGGCCACCTTCGGCTTCGGCAGGTCGGCCTGCTGGGAGAGGCGGCCGACCATGGCGTGGAGTTGCGGATACTCCTCCTCGCTCACTTCCTTCGCGCCCATGCTCCACAGGGTGAGCCGGTCGCTGAAGAAGAACTGGCCGAGCGAGAATCCGCCCATGATCAACAGGATAAACAGGAATTTCACTCCGACAGCCCACAACACGCCGATAAACACGATGTACAGCGCGAACAGCAGGAACATCGTCAGGCCCATCCTGGCTCGAAGTCCCCAGTCTGCTTTCCACTTCATGCCCCAATCTAGGCATTCCGACCGTTTATAAGTATTCGTCGTACATGCGAGAAAGTAGCACGCCCGGCGAACGAAAAAGATTCGGGTCGTCCCAATCTTGTTGTTCAAATCTGGATGAAAATGCGACGGAGAGACGCCAACGCCGTCGAAGCAGATGATTCCTCCTCCGGCGAGCCAGAATGTTTACCCACGAACGCGGAGTACGAGCGACCATGTTCGTAGACGAACCAGCGAGGGTACGGCGATGACCGAGACGGTTCTCGTCGCCGGGAGTCTCGACCGGACCGCCCGGTGGCTCGCGGTTCATCTCGCCGAACAGGGGTGGGACGTGACCTGCGTCGGTCTCTCCCAAACGGAACGGGAACTCGAAGAGTATCGGGGGCTTTCGTTTCGCACCGCCGACCTGACCGAACAGGTCGAGATGGCGGACGTCGTTTCGAGCGAAGATCCCGACGCGGTCGTCCACTGGACGCCCCTCCCGTCGCCGGAGCGCCACGCCGGGATGCGCGTCTTCGAGAACAACGTCATCAGCGCGTACAACGTTCTCACCGCGGCGGGTCGGGCGAACGCCCGCGTCGCGTGGGCGTCGAGCGAGAGCGCGTACGGCTTCCCGCTCTCCGGAGCGCCGTCGCTTCCGGAGTACCTACCGCTGGACGAATCGTATCCGCTTCGTCCGGAAGACCCGTACGGCACGTCGAAGGTCGTCGGCGAAGAAATCGGCAGGATGGTGGCTCGCCGGTACGACGTTCCCGTCGCGTCGATTCGCGCGTCGTGGGTGCAGTTCCCCGGAAAGTATGACTGTCTCGACGCCCGTAGTGACCTCGCGGCCGGAGCCGGTAACTTCTGGTCGTACGTGGACGTCCGGGACGTTGCGACCGCGATCGAGTGCGCCATCACGGCGCAGTTCGACGGCCACGAACCGTTTCTCGTCGGCGCGGAAGACAACTACCTCGACCGACCCATCGAGGGCGCCCTCCGCGATTTCTTCGGCGGACTCCCCGACGAGTGCCGAGTCTCGGGGAGCGATTCGGCGCTCTCGACCGAGAAGATTCGGTCGATGCTGGGGTGGCGACCGACCAACTCGTGGCGCGACTCGATGGACGAGAGCGAATCCATTCTCGCGTGAGCGTTCTACAGGTTTAAAAGTGAGAACGCCCTACGCCCGGTAATGACCGAGTCTCGGGAGTTCTGCCCGAACTGTGGTGATCCGCTCTCGGTGGACACCACGGAAAGGGACTATCCGGCGTCCGCGTCCCGCCGAGAGCGAAAGCTCTGTGACGCCTGTTACTTCGACCGATTCGACCTCGTGGACGCCCCGGAGCGTATCGAAGTCCGAGTGTGCGCTCAGTGCGGTGCGGTGTATCGAGGGCGGCGCTGGGTGGATATCGGCGCCCGCGACTACACCGACGTCGCCATCGAGGAGGTGAGCGAGTCGCTCGGGGTTCACGTTGACGCCGAGGACGTGTCGTGGCAGGTCGAACCCGAGCAAGTAGACCAGAACACCATCCGGATGCACTGTTACTTCTCGGGCGTCGTCCGCGGAACGCTCGTGGAAGAAGAGCTGGTCGTCCCCGTCAGAATCTCCCGACAGACCTGCACCCGGTGCGGTCGCATCGCGGGAGACTACTACGCGAGCATCGTCCAAGTTCGAGGTGTCGACCGAACGCCGACGCCGGAAGAAGAGCAGCGCGCACGCGAGATAGCGAACGAAATCGTCGCTGACATGGAGGCGACCGGCGATCGAAACGCCTTCGTCACCGAGATGGACGAGACGCCGGACGGTCTGAACATCAAGGTCTCGACCAACAACATCGGCAAGAAGATATCCAACAAACTGGTCGAAGAGTTCGGCGGCAACGTCTCCGACTCCGAGACGCTCGTCACGGAGGACGAAGACGGCAATGAAGTGTACCGCGTCACCTACGCCGTCCGTCTCCCGCCGTTCACGCCCGGCGACATCATCGACCCGGACGACGACGGGGGGCCAGTGCTCGTCCGGAGCGTGCGGGGGAATCTGAAAGGCAGACGAATCACGACCGGCGAGGAGTACGAAGCCCAGTTCGAGGACGGTCACGCCCCCGACACTCGGAAGCTTGGCACCGTCGAAGACGGCCAAGAGACCACCCTCGTGACGGTGGAAGACGAACACGCGGTGCAGGTGCTCGACCCGGAGACGTTCCGGACGAAGACGATAGCCCGACCCTCGTACATGGACGAGGACGCCGAGACGGTTCCGGTGTTCAAGAGCCGAACCGGACTCTACGTGGTGCCCGATGCGTGACCTCGCCGCGGTGGTCGAGAAATCGCGGGCCGAGGACGCCATCGACGACCTCATCTCGGAAGGCGTCTACGACGACTCACGAAAGGTGTGCGAACACGACGAAGAGACGGTCGAACTCCCCGTAACCCGGAAACCGAAGACGACGCCAGTTCTCGACGTTATCGAGCAGGACACCCCGGAGCGTCGGCGTCCGGATCTCGAAGCTCACCTCCGAGCGCGAGGGTGGTCGGACGACGAACTCGCTCGCGCGCCGAACTCGTGGGCCGTCGTCGGAAGCGTGGTGCTCGTGCAGTTCGGCGACTGTCCCCGGCGAGAGGAGGTCGGCGAGGCGCTCCTCGAACTACACAGCGAGGCCGACACGGTTCTCGCCCGCGGCGGCATCTCGGGCGAACACCGCGAACCGGAGGTGACGGTCGTCGCGGGATCGGGCGACACCGAGACCGTCCACACCGAGCACGGGACGAAGTACGCCCTCGACCTGCGAGAAGTGATGTTCGCCCCCGGCAACCAGCGCGAACGCGCCCGGATGGGGGAAATGGTCGACCCTGACGAGCGCGTCCTCGACATGTTCGCCGGAATCGGCTACTTCACGCTCCCGATGGCCCGCGCGGGTGCGCAGGTGACGGCGGTCGAACGTAACCCGACCGCGTTTCGGTTCCTCCTCGAAAACGCCGTATTGAACGACGTGACCGACCGAATCGACGCGTATCGAGCCGACTGTCGAGACGTGGATGCGAGCGCCGAGCGCGTCGTCATGGGCTACTACGAGGCGCACGAGTACCTCGATACCGCGATGGCGGCGCTGGAATCAAGTGGCGTCCTTCACGTGCACGAGACGGCGCCGGAAAACCAGCTCTGGGAGCGGCCTATCGAACGAATTCGGGATGCGGTCGGCGACCGTGGACGCGAAATCGAAATCCTCGACAGAAGACGCGTCAAGAGCCACAGCGAGGGCGTCTGGCACGTGGTCGTGGATGCGCGAGTCGAGTGACCGAAGATTTATCTCCCTCGAACGATCGTCTTTCGTATGGAAAATCTCCGACAAAAGCTGATTTCGCTGTTTTTCGTCCTGTTGATGCTGAGTTCGGCGGTCGCTTACACCGTCACTCTGCTCTGAGCCAGTAGCCGGCAGACCACCCCGCCTCACCGCCGTCGTAAGTCAGCCGCCACCAGCGGTAGCCCTCGGTATCGACCGGGCAGTCGGTGATGGTTCCCGTCGTCCCCTCCGGAACGACGGCGAGCCGTTCTCCGCCGGGGTCGGCTCTGACGCTCAAATCGGAAGTGGTCTTCGCGGATGAACCGGCGTCGAACCGTGCGTAGAGCACGTCATCCGCCGGAACCCAATTGGGAGTTCCGTCGAAGTCGAGTTTGTACCATTGCGTGCCACCGCGAACGAGGACGCTTCCGGTGGCGGTACCGACCGCTCCCGCAGTCACGTCCGCGGTTTCGGCGCGCTCGTCCGGCCCGTGGCGAACTGCACCGTCGGCGAGCACGCCGGGTTCGACGTCCCATCGGCGGACGAAGCCCTCGTAACGCCCCCAATTCCACATCGACCCCGGGTCGATGTGGCCGCTGATACCGCCGGGTTTCGAGCAGTCGTTGGGGTTCGGAATCTGGTCGTGACCGATGATGCCGCCCTCACCGCCCGTGGCGTCGCAGGGTGCGATGTCGTAGCGCCGGACGCGCTTCGGAAAGTCGAACTCGGTGGCGGCCCAGCGGACGATCTTGGCGGAGACCGCGTAGAGCGTATCGGAAAAGTGCGTCTCGTCGACCCACCCCGAATGTTCGATGCCCAGCGAGTGCTGGTTGTACGGCCAGATTCCGGCGTGCCAGCCGATATCTTCCTCGGCCAGCATCTGCGTGAGTTCGCCCGTGCGATGATCCGCGACGTAGTGCACGCTCACGTTCGCGTCCGGGTTTTGGAACCAGTCGACCGTCCAGTCGGCTTCGCCTTGTGCGACGTGGACAACGAACCATCGGACGTCGAGGTCGGACTCGCGCTCCGCCTCGCTGTAGTTGGATTCGACCGCCGGTGCCCATCGCATCCCCGGTTTCGTCGCCGGGAGTCACGTCGATTTGCTCGCGCTCGTCTAGCCGGAGAAAGCACCTGCGCCCGCGATACCGCCGATGACCTTGAGAATCGTCCGTCTCGTTTCGCTTAGTTCGTTCTGATTCCGGTTGTTGAAGGAATAAATTAGACACCTATTATGGTCGATTTATCGTCCGAACCGTCTACTCCGTCTCCCACACGTCCGCCATCGGACTCTTCCGGTCGCGCGAGCGTCGCGTCTGCGTACGCTCGCGCGTGCCCGACCGGCCGCCACCGCCATCGTCTCGACCGCCACCACCTCCCCTCCTACCACCGCCCGCACCTCCGGCACTGTCGGGGTCGAACTCCGGCAGGTCGGGGTGTGCCATCCCGTCCACCTGTTCTGCGAACCAGTCGGGCATGTCGGTGCGCGCGCGGTCGAACAGTTGGAGGAGGCTGGCGTCGGCGAGGTAGGTCGCGCCGTAGTCGTCAGGAGAGCGAATTACCCTCCCGCAAGCCTGGATGACGGTGCGGAGCGCGGCCCGGTAGTACCACGCCCACTGGCCGTTTTCGAGGCGGTAGGCGACCCGCGAATCGCTGGTGTTCAGGAACGGAGCCTTACAAAGCACCTGCCAGCGCGCGAGATCGCCTTTCAGGTCGAGTGCTTCCTCCATCTTCACCGAGAGGAACACGTCGGGGTCGTCGCTGGCTTTCCACGCTTCGAGGTCGGCGTCGCGGGAGTCGCGTTCGTGGGCGCGCACGCGGTCGCTGACGCCGAACTCGCGGAGTTTCTCGGCGAGTTGCTGCTGGATGTGATAGGAGTGAGCGTGAACGATACCTTTCTCGTCCGGGTGAGTCTGCATGACTCGGACGACAGTTCGCGCGATCTTCGGCAGGGTCTCCTCGCGGTGCTCGTAGGTCATCTTCCCCTGCGTCACGTCGTACAGCGGGCGATTCTCGACGGGGAAGGTGTGGCCCACGTCCACCAGCGCGACGCGGTCGGGGTCAAGACCGACCTGCCGACAGAAAGCCTCTTTGTTCAGGATGGTGGCGGAGAGGAGCGCGAACTTGTTTCCGCGCTCCCAGACGGTATGGGCGAGGTACCGTTCGGGATTCATCGGCTTGATGGTGATGGTGCCACCCTCCCCGTCGGGTTGGTCGACCACCCACTCCGTCGCGCTGTCGGGGTTGCGGTAATCCTCCACGAACCAGTCCAACTCGGAGACGAGTTCCTGGAACCGGTCGCGCCGGGCCGCCTCCGGCGCGGTGAGTTCCGGCTTGGCGATGAGGTCGTCTTTTCGACGCTTGCAGGTTCCTGCGAGGCGTTCGGCGTACTCCACCGCCCTGTCCAGTCCGGTCATCTCGGGAATCTTCAGGTCGTCCCAGATGGGCACCGTGCGGGGGTTCAGGTCGATGGTCGCGTACATCTCCGCCCACTCCGCGAGGCCGTGGGCTTCGTCGACGACGACCACGTCGCGCTTGCGGAACACCTCCGACCCAGCGGTTCGCATGAAGTAGGCGAGCGTCATCGCCGCGATTTCACGGTTGCTGGCGATGGCGCGGTCGGAGAAGTACGGACAGCGATGTTTCACCGAGCAGTCGTACCCCTTCTCGCGGGCGCAGGGCGCTCTATCGACGGGGGTGTCGTGCTCGCCCGGCAGGATACAGGAGTAGTTTCGCTTCCCGCGGATGATCTTCAGGTCGTTCAACAGACTGTCGCTCGCCACGTCGTCCAGTTGGGACACCTGCGGCGTCGTGTAGTACGCCCCCGTCGCGTCGCTCGGCGCGGCCTCGTCCACGCTGCAGGCACACCCCGCGATGGAGCGCGCGAGCAGGGACTTGCCGCTTCCCGTCGGCGCGCGCACCAGCACCACGTCGTTGCCGCTCTCGAAGGCTTCTCGAATATCTCCGAGGGCTTCTCGCTGGTTGCCGCGAAAGGAGGGCGCGAGGAACTCGTCTATAATCCGCTCGGGGTTCACTGTTGGCCCAACGGCGAGGAGGGGCGTAAAACCTGCCGATCTCGTGCAGAACTCTCCTACGCCTCGCCGCCGAGTTCCTCCACGTCCTCCTCCGTCGGATAGTCCGGCAACCGCTCGATACAGCTATAGCAGAGGAAGTGTTCGGTCCCGTCCTCGAACTCCAGCGTCATCCCGCCCGACGACCGCGGATTCGTGTTCCAGAGGTTGGCGATGCCGCCCGCAATGGGCACCGCCGCCCCGCAGCCGTCGCACTCTTCGGTGGCCATGCGTCCCTGTTGTCGTTTGGGGGAGAAAGAACGTTCGGGCGGCTACGCGGTGTGAGAACTGAGATGTATTGGTTTTGTACTTGAACCTACTGTAAACGCATTTCGGGAATCCCCTACTACGATTCCGTCGACCCTGACGTGATAGAGTTCCAGAAAGCTCCCACCGGTCGCGGTCGCTCAGCGACATCTTAGCTCAGCTCACCGCGTTCGCACGGAAAGAGCTTCGCTCTTCCCTGGTCTCGTTCGCTCCTCCGTCGCTCACGAGAACCTCACCGACTAGCTGTCATGGGCGCGTGAAGGTGCGCCCTGCGGGCGCACCCGCGCGAGGGACGAGTGAGCGTAGGGAGCGAGGTGAGGAGCGCAGCGCGGGACGCGAGTCGAGACAGCGGGGGCTTTCGAGGACAACGCTACTGCGGCAACTCATCTATCTCAATATACCGAAGAAGAACGAAATCAAATGCCTGGATTTGCGCGTCTCAGTACGACTGACTGGTGTGCAGACTGCCGGAGGCGTCGTAGACGTAGACGGTGTCGCCGCCGTTGTTCCACACGGCCGAACCGGTGCGAGCCCAGTAGAGGTCGGTCTGAGTGTCCGACCCCGTTCCGGAGTGGAGCGTCACCTGCGCGCCAGGAGCGAGGGTGAAGCCGCTCGGGAAGTCGTAATTTTTCTGGACTTCGTCTTGCACGTACCAGCCGGTCAAGTCGAGGTCGGCATCGCCCGTATTCTCGAAGACGACGTACTCGTCGTTCAGGTTGTTCGTGTCGTCTCCCGACGCGTCCGCGTGAATCTGGGCGACGGAGAGCGATCCGCTTCCGCGGCCCCCGCTGCCGGAACCGCCGTAGGCGTCGAAGAGCGGGAATGACGTGTCGAAGGCCGTGGTCGACAGAATCGCCGAATCGCCGTTGACGTTGTTCGAACCGTCGGTCACTTGGTCGCCGTTGAGTCGTAGGTCGGTGCCGAGCGCGGACGCGAGGTCGTTCAAGTTCGTGCGCGCGCTCGACGGTGCGGTGCCGGCGCCGACGAGAACGACCGCGCCGCCGTCCGCGACGAAGGAGTTGAGCGCGTCGGTCTCCGCCTGCGTGAACGCCGAGACGGGCGTCGTGACGATGACCGCTCGCCAGGTAGAGAGGTCGAAGGTGTCAAGGTCATTCGACTGCTCGAAGGAGAGGCCGACGCCTTCGAGGAATCGCTGGTAGTAGGCGGCGTCGTCATTCGAGAGCGAGTAGCTCGCGTCGAACTGACCGTGGCCGCCGTCGATGAGCACGTCGCCCGTCGTATCAGTGAGGTAATCGACGAGGTTCGTCAGGAAGACGAAATTCTCGTACCCCGACGTGTCGACCGCGAAGCCCTCGGTCTTCTCGTAACTCTCGTCGATGAGGGGACTCCCGACCATCGCCACGTTCGCCGATTCGTCCACCGCCGCCAGCGGGATGTCGCCGCCGTAGGTGTAGCCGCCGCTCTGCGTGGCCGTGCTCTCGGCGTACACCGGAACGCGGGAGTCGGCGACCGCGCCCGAGGACGTGCGGACGCTCGCCGTCGTCGGGAAGAACAGGTCGTCCACCGCGCGGTTGCGGATCTCCGTGGAGTTCTCGGGGTCGCACGCTCCCCAGACGTTGGTGCCGTTCGCGCGTGCGGCGTCCTCCGCCGACCAGAAGCTGTCGTGGTGCGTGAACCCGGAGCCGTAGACGCGGGCGTAGCCGTCCCGCACCGCGTTGCGGTTGTAGAACTCGTCGCGCGAACCGTCGCCGTCGGCGTCGTAGTGGATGTAGCCGAGCACCCGACCGTAGGCGTCGCGCACAGGTTCGTTCTGGTCGAAGGAGAGTTCGACCGTCTTCCCGCCGAGTTCGCCCTGCGCGTAGGTGGTCGCGTTCGAGCCCCACGTTCCGAGGTAGTCCATCGACTCGATGCCTTCCCACTCTTCGGGGCGCTCCGCCGAACTGTTCGCCGACTTCTCGGGCGTGTCGATGCCGAGGATGCGAATGCTCTCGGTCGAGCCGTCGCTGAATTGCACGTCCACGGTGTCACCGTCGGTGACCGAGGTCACGTCCACAGTGTAGGTCTTGCTCTTGTCGAGACCCAGGCCGACGCGATTCGCGAAGTAATCGAATGACATGTTGAACTGATCGGTGATAGGTTTGTAGTCGGCTCCGCCGTTGTTCGACGCGTCGAGAACCTCGTCGTCGTTGAACCGGAACGCCAGTTCGAGGTAGCCCACGACGTCGTTCAGGTTGGCCGTCTCGTCGTAGTCGCCGTAGTCGGACTGACTGTGGAGGAACAGGGAACCGCCACCGGCGACGAAGTCGCCGAGGTCGCGCAGCTCATCGTTGCTAAAGGCGGTGGACGGCGAGGTTATGACCGCCGCGTCGGCGTTCGCGAGGTCGTTCGAGAGATCGGTCGTCACCGTGACGGTATAGCCGTTATTCTCGGCGTAGCTCTCGAAGTTCGAGAACTTGGAGAGGGTGTAGTACTGGCCGTGACCCTCGTCCCAGAGGACGGTTCCGGAGCCGCCGAGTTCGTCGTCCCAGACGTTTAGGACGAACTCCTCGTTGCCCTGCTGCCAGTTGGAACCGTCCTCGACGAGCGTCGAGCCGAATGCGACGACGTTCCAGTCGGCGACGACGAGCGGAATTGCAGTACCACCGCCGTAGAGCGTCGCGTCACCGTTACCGTCGCCGTCGTTGTTCGTGGCGGTGTCCTCGGCCCAGACGGCGACGACAGAGCTGTCGGTCAGTTCGCCGTACGTGTAGTCGAGAAAACTCGACGTCGAGTAACACTCGAGCGGCGAAATTTGGCCCGAAGCGGCCCGTACGTTGGAGCTTACGGTCGCGGTGATGGAACCCGTGGCCGTCGCGGCTGCGAGTGCGGACAGGAATGTGCGTCTTCGCATCGTCTGAAGATAACCGCCATTACGACATGAATTATTCTATTATACCGTCGTACATTACGCGTTCGCGTACTTATGTCTATATACGAATAAATACATCAACACTGTCAGAATCATATCTCGTCGTCGGGGTCGTGTTCGTCGGCCATTCGACCGGCCTCGTTTGCGTATCGTTCCCGCGTCTCCTCGTCGTCCACCGGACCTAACTGCTCCGGCGACACGTCGAGCGCGGCGAGCGTCGGGCGAGCCGACCCGGTGAAACTCGGGAGGGCGCGCTCTTTCCGGAAATACCGCGTTCCGTCGGGCGTCGCGTAAACGAGGATGATGAGGTTCTGCTCGTCGTCCGAGTAGGTTCGCTCGACCAGCCAGACGCGCACGCTGTCGTCCATATCCGTAGTCGTGGGCAGAGGGTCATAATTCCCGCCGCACCGTTTATGCCACTCGATTCCCTACGACTGACGCCATGGAGGTGAACTGCGAGGGGTGTGCCGGTTGCTGTATCGACTGGCGCACCATCGCACCGGAAGCCTCGGAGCACGAGCGCCGAGGGTCGCGCAAACCACTGGACAACGCCTACAATCTCGTCCCGCTCACCCGCGGCGACGCCCGAGCCTTTCTCGACGCCGGGCTCGCCGACGCCCTGACGCCGCGGCTCTGGGAGGACGAGTCGGGCGTCGAGGTAGACGGCGTCGAACTGGCCGCTATCGAGGGCAAGCCCGCCTTCTTCCTCGGACTCCGCAAACCGCCGAAACCGGTCGCACCCTTCGGAACCGACGACGCGGACGATTCCAGCGACTCCGACGCCGTCGTCCCGACGTGGCTCCCGACGTGCGCCTTTCTCGACCCGGAGACGCTTCAGTGTCGGATTCACGACGAAGCGGTGTATCCGACGGAGTGTGCGGAGTATCCGGGCCACAACCTCAAACTCGGCCAGCAGACCGAGTGCGAACGGGTCGAAGCGGCCTTCGGCGGCGACCGCCTGCTGGACGACGAACCGCCGCGCGCGCTCTCGGGGCTCCTCCTCGGCCCACAAGCGATCGGCGAGAAGGTCTTCGTCTATCCCGACCCCGACGAACTGGAGGGAGTCGTCGGTCGCCTGCTCGCGGATGAGTTGACCGACGACGACCGCGCTCGGTTCGTCGCCGCCGCTATCGCCGGGCGACCCGGAACGACGGGCACCGACCGCGAAACGTACGATGACGCGTTGGTGAAAGCGCGCGCGGCGGACTCGTGGGTCGGACGAGCCATCGCCGAGTGGGAGGCGATGGCGGCGGACGACGAGCCGAACCCGTCGGTAGCGAAGCGAGTCGAGGAAGAACGCGGCGCACCACCCACCCCCGGTTGGTGAGTACGTACGAAAACGGCCGAGCTACTGGGACTTTATCTTCTCGAACTGCTTGAGCAGGTCTTCCGCCGAGTCGCCGGAGTCGTACTCCACAGTCCCGTGATAATCCGAGCGTACGTCGTCGAAACTCGCGTCTACGGTACTGTTCTTACGTTCACGGCGCTCGTGCTCATCTTCGTCATAGGCACCCATTGACATGACAACCACACTCATACTTGGCGGCAATCGGTTATTAATGTAACGGATATTCACATCATTCGACTGAGTTGGAAAATCGTCAGACGGAGGCAACGACGCCGTAACACCGCTTGCACAACACGTAAACGCTCACGGTTACTACCGTTCCGCGTGGCAAGCCCGCTCCGCTTTCGCCGCTCTCTGGAGCGGTGGAACGACGACCGCATCACCTCCCAGCTGTACGCGCACCTCGATTCGAAACTCGGTGCGCGTTCGACGACGCCGCATTACATGGAACCGAACGACTTCGACGCGGTTCGGTTCGAGATGGACAACGGCGACGTGGCGCTGTTCGCGTGGGACGACGACCGTGCGTTCTGGCTCGGAAACACCGAAACGCCGCCCGCTCTCTGGCGCACGACGAAGTACACGTTCGACGAGGTGCCGTATCCGGTCGCCCGATGGGGCCAACGCGAACTGCTCGCCGACCTCTCCGTCGAATCCCCGTGGTTAGCCGAGTACGATTACCTCTCGTGGTTCTTCCTGCCGGTTCTCTTCTCGAAAGACGGTAGGGAGACGTCGCGCACGTTCTTCCGCGAACACGCCGCCGGATTTCCGGACGCGACGCGCGACGAGGCGCTCTCGTTCTACGAGCGATTCCTCCGCACCGGCGCGCTGGACGACTACCGCTACACGATGGCTTCGAAACTCGGCACCAGCAAGTACGTCGACGAAACCCGCATGAGTGCTGCGATGAGCGAGTTCACCGTCGGGAAGGTGTTGGTAGACGCGGGCTACGAACTCGAACCCGAGATAGAGGTGACGACCGGACACTCCCTCGATTACCGCGCCAAACCGCCCGATGGCGGCCAGTCTCCGCTCGTCGAAGTCACGCGACCGAAACCCCCCACGCGCAGAGCCGCGGACACGCCCGTCGCCGCCGTGCGCGAGACGGCGGCGACGAAATCGACCGGTCAACTGCGCGAACACGGCGGCGGCGCGGTGCTGTTCGTGGACTGCTCCGGCTTCCGAGACGACGAGTGGTCGGCGGTCGTCGGTGAGCGACCGGGCGTCCGCCATCGACCTGCGGTCGTCTTTCGTGCTCGGCCCGCCGGACGCATCGAAGCGTACAGAAAAGGGTCGGTGCCGCTATCGCTGAACCGAGCGGTCGAGTGGGTTTAGAACGACACTTGCTTCGGACCGACCGTTCCCATCGTCGTCGGGTCGCGGTCGCTGTAATGACGGCGACCGATGGCTTTGTGACTCAGACCGCAGTACATCGCCTCGCGGGCCTCTTGCGGCGACTCGTACGTCTCACCCCCCACGCGACCGAACACGTCGCCGAGCGTCTCGGTTCCGTTCGGGAGATCGATTTCATAGTCGCCGTGGGCGGCGATCAGCTGCTCGGTGTCGGTCGGATACTGGTGCTCGTCGAGCAACTGGTCTGCTTTCTTGAGGGTCATCACGGATAGTCAAACAGCAAAGTTCATTATAAACTTTGTCGGCAAGGGATTACCACGAATATAAGGATGTACAATCAGTATAATCCGGGTACCGCAAATTCCTTCCTGCCGCGCGTCCGAACGAGCGTATGAGCGTCTTCGCGGATCTTCACGTCCACACGACCAACTCCGACGGAGCGATGGAGTTGGATGAAGTTCCCTCCACCGCGCGGGCCGCGGACGTGTCGGTCGTCGCCGTCACCGACCACGACCGGTTGCATCCCGACCTGCCGACGCCCGTCACGTCCATCGAGGGCGTGACGCTCGTTCACGGTATCGAACTTCGGGTCGAAGCGCCCAACGGGCAGCACGTCGACCTGCTCGGGTACGGCGTCTATCCGACACCCGACCTCGCGGACGAACTGGAGCGACTGCAAGCCGACCGCGTCGAGCGCGGCCGGGCCATCATCGACTGCGTCGAAGACCGACTCGGTATCGACCTCGACCTTGAATCGCGCGAGGGACTCGGTCGGCCGCACATCGCACGGGCCATCGACGACCATCCGGACACGGAGTACGATTTCGGGGGCGCGTTCGCCGACCTCATCGGCACCGAGAAACCGTGTTACGTCGCCCGCGACGTGCCGAGCTTCGACCGGGGGGTCGAACTGCTCTCCGAAGCGAGCGGACTCGTCGGATTGGCACACCCCTATCGGTACGACGACCCGAGTGCAGCGCTCGAACTGACGGCCGAACTCGACGCTGTGGAACGATACTATCCCTACGGGCGCGAGGTAGATTCGCGTCCCATCGAGCGCGCTATCGCCGACCACGGTCTCGTCCCGACCGGCGGAAGCGACGCACACGACGACGAGTTGGGGCAGGCGGGACTCTCGAAGGCCGAGTATCGTCACTTCCGAAGCGCGGTGACGCTCTGAACGCAGGGTTCAATTCAATGGAGACCGTAATCCCGCGTATGCGGTGTCACTACTGTGACCGAAAAGCGTCGTTCGCGCCCGAACTGGGCGGCGTGCAGGTCGGCCTCTGCGACACTCACTTCCGCGAACGCTTCGAAGACCTCGCGGAGTCGGAGGCGCTGGCGTCCCTGCGACAGAAACTGGACATCGACCGACCGGACTAATTTTCGAGTTTTGCGGTGAACGTCACGTCCTCGTAGCGATAGCGAGCGTCGTCGCCGAGTGCGGCGAGCGCATCGGCGATGGAGTCCGGGTCGGCCCGGACGCGCACCGTCCCAACGCCGTCGCAGAAGAGGTAGGCGAGGCCCGTTCGGAGCGTCGTCGTGAGGTCGTCCGTGTCGAGCGAGGCGGGGCGGTCGGTCGGGGCGGATTCGCGCGCGAGCACCAGTGCTGCACCGCCACCGGCGACGGTGAAGACGGTGAGCACGTCCCCGTCGTGGTCGGTGCCGAGGACGCCTTCCGGCTCGAAAGGCATCGGAGTCTCCCCGAGGTCGAGCGGAAGTACGTCGTCTCTTTGCTCCGTCTCGGGACTCACAGCCACCACCTTGAAACGTGTCGTCGGAGATTACGGGGGTTCATACCACACTATTGGAGCGGGGATATGAATAAATTCGAGGGTAGAACAAAGAGTGATTTTCGTTACCGACGTTCAGACGCGACCGGCGTCCACGTCGATAGCGTCGACCGGACACACGTCCACGCAGAGCATGCAGTCGATGCACTGCGCCTCGTTGGCCGGATCCGCCTTCTCTTCGCTCTCGGGGTGACCGGGGGAGTCCACCCACTCGAACACGTCCACGGGACAGTCTTCCAGACAGGCTCCGTCGGCGATGCAGATGTCGAAGTCCACTGCGACGTGCGTGCCGTGGATACCGAGCTGCTCTGGTTCGTCGACCGGCCCCCAGACGTCGTGGCCCTCGTGCTCGTCTACTTTCTCGCGGTTCTCAGTGAATTGTGGGTCAATAGCCATCGGTCGTCCACCTGTCCGAAACAACGTGGGAGGGGTACTTAAATCCCCGTTCTGAACTTAAGTGTTCACCTTGACCGAGTTTTTTTAGGTTAGGCTAAAAACGAGTAGGAGCGGCCCGGAGACGCGGGTTCCCGCTTTTCGACCGGCAAAGGGTTTAAATAACAGCTCGCTGTCAGCGGGTAGTTTTACGTCGATTCCTTGCAGAGAAGCCACATGGAGAAAGTTACCATCGAAACGGTCGATGCGCGAATGAGTGCCGCCGACGTGCGACGGGAACTCTCGAAACCCCTCGGCGCCGATAACGTGGCAATCAACTACTACGAACTCGCGCCGGGCGAGAGCTTCGCGTTCGGCTACCACGCCCACGAAGAGCAAGAGGAGGTGTTCTACGTCCAATCCGGCACCGCGACGTTCGAGACGGACGACGGGGAGGTGACGGTCGGGGCGGGCGAGCTCGTCCGGTTCGCACCGGGCGAGTTTCAGCAGGGTGTGAACGAGGGCGACGAGCGCGTCGTCGCGAGAGAGCGAACTGGTGGAGATGCGCCGCGAGTGTTCGGACTGCGGCAGGCGACCCCCGAACACAATCGAGATGACCGAGGACAGGGACACGCTCGTAACGCTGTGTATCGAGTGCGGAGCCGAAACCGGACAGTTCGACTGAGTTCGGTGATCGAGTCGGGGGTGGTTTTTCGGTCTTCCGACGCAGGAATGCGTGTGGAGAAAGTCGCCGTCGAGGAAGTCGAACGGTTCGTGAGCGCGGCGTCGCGCTGGCAGTCGGCGCATCGTAGGAGAGCGAGCGGGGCGAGCGCCTGCGCGACTGCCCCGAGTGCGGCGAACGCGACACTGGATGCGAATGGCCGACGACGAGGATATCATCGAGGTGTACCGTCTCTCCTGCGAGACGGTGACCAGAACGATGGAGTGACGAGAAACCGACGATACGCTGCGCCCGAGTTCCACCCGAAACGATACCCTTCGCCCGCGAAAACCAGTTGCACGCGAAACGGAACTCCCGGAAAACCAATTCGTAACTTCTCCACCCGAAAGGGAGGGGTTCGACAACGAGTCACAAAGTCACCGCCACCGTCGGGATACGCGTCCGAGGAGAGGTCGTTTCAACTCGCAAATCGAAACGGGCGAGTTCGCGCCGGATATGGATTCGACGGGGTAACTCGAACCCCCCTCGTTTCATCTGCACGAGAAGATCCGGCGATACGGGTCGGGAGTTCGAACCGAGGGCGACGGGGGTAGCAAGTCGGATTCGACCGCCGGACGGATCAACCGACGAGATCGCTCCGTCCCGAAATCTACCCGCGTTCGTCCGCGACACCGACCTTTTTCGCCCTTCCGCTCCTCGGTGGCGACATGACAGGGATTCCGTCACCCGGACTGGGCACTTCCGGCAACGATGATTTCGAGCGATGCGCCGAGACCGTCCAAACCGCGCTCAAACTGGGCTACCGACACGTCGATACGGCGCAGATGTACGAGAACGAGGCGGCGGTCGGCACGGGCATCGCTCGCGCCGACGTACCCCGCCGCGAGGTGTTTCTCGCGACGAAAATCCTCCCCGATAACCTCGCGCACGACGACGCGCTCGCAACCGCGGTCGAGAGCCTCGACCGACTCGGCGTGGAGTATGTCGATCTGCTCTACGTCCACTGGCCCATGCGCGCCTACGACGCCGCGGACACGCTTCCAGCCTTCGACCGCCTCTGCGACGAAGGAAAAACCCGCAACGTCGCGGTGAGCAACTTCACGCCCGACCTGCTGGACGAAGCACGGGAGGTTCTCGACGCGCCCGTCGTCGCCAACCAAGTCGAGATGCACCCGCTCTTTCAGCAGGCGGAACTCCGGTCTTACGCCGAAGAACACGACATCGTGCTCGTCGCGTACGCGCCTCTCATGAGGGGCGACGCCGACGACGTGCCCGAACTCTGCGAGATAGCCGAGAAACACGACGCGACGCCGACGCAGGTCAGTCTCGCGTGGCTCCACCGGAAGGAGAACGTCATCCCCATCCCGAAATCCACGGGCGAAGACCACCTTCGAGAGAATCTCGCCGTCCCCGAACTCGATCCCGAGGACGTGGCGGCGATCGACGCTTTCGACCGCGAAGAGCGCCTCGTCAACCCGAACGAGGCCCCGTGGAATCGATAACGTCGCCACGGGTTGTTCGACCGATCAGGGACGCCACTGCGCCGTCCACGAACCGGTTCCGTCGCTCCCCTTCCATTCGACCGCGAGGTCGCTCGCGGAGCGGTCGGCGGAGATGCCGTAGGCTAACCAGCCGCTGTTGCTCCCGCCGGGTTCGACCTCTCGACGTCCAAACCGCTCTAACTCGTACCGGCCGTGTTCCTTGGCGATATCGGCGGGTGCTTCCCGTCTATCGCCGACAAGCAGACGGAAGCTATCCGCTTTCGGTAGTGGTTGGCCCATCCGGAATCGGTTTTCGGCGTAAAGGGTGACGAACGCCCACTGTCGACCGCTACTGGCGTTCACGTCTACCTTCCGACCGTTCTCCCGGACGTACTGGTAGTTGTCCGTCAGAACGATATCTCGAACCGTGACCGCCATCTCCATCGGACTGATGTACGTTTCGCCGACCGAGAGACGTTCGCCGACGAATTCGACGGTGAACGCCTTCCCGAGGTTCGCTATCCGATAGGTCACCGTGGCGACGTACGGGTAGGAGAGTTTCGTCGACCACGTCGTCGTCTTTCCCGGTTCGATCTCCTTCGTCTCGATGGTGCCGGACTGTTGGGAACCTCCTCCGCTCCCCTCCACCCGAATCGGCGACCGAAACGCTGCTGGACTGCGACCGCGGTTCTCGACGGTGAGTTCGAGCGTGAACTGCTCGCCCATGGTGACTCGGTCGGGCACGTTCGCCGAGACGAGTTCGAAGCCGCTCTTCGTGGTCGTCCCGCCCTCCCCGGCGGCTTTCCCCCCGTTCGAGGTCGTCTCACCCGACCCCTTCGTCTTCGTCTTCGGAACCTCCCCATTTCCGCTATCTTTCGGTCCGGAACCGGCACAACCCGCCAAGACCCCCCCGACGAGCACTGCTCCGGACGCCGTCAGAAATCTTCTACGGCGCATGGGTAATTTATCTACGAATAAGTAAATAAAGTCTCTGTAAGACGTTCGTTTCCTGATATCTACGGTATGCGTTCCGACCGGTGGTCGGTGGATGGTGATTCCCGCTACCGAAATCATGCACCGTCGATGCCGAAGAAACGTGCCGTCGGTTCGAAGAGGGTATCCGAATCGGTCACCTAGCGAGCGTGTGTCCCGACATTCGCCCCGACTCGTGTACGACGACGACTGCGGTTTCTGCACGTGGTCCGCGGAGTACGCCGACGCCCACGGCGACTTCGAACTCGTGGGCTTCTCGGAACTCACGCCCGACCAGCGCGCTCGCCTTCCCTCGGAGTACGAGCAGTGCGCTCACCTCCTCACCGACGACCGGGTGTACTCCTGCGGCGAGGCGACCGAAGAGGTGCTCGCACAACTCGACTCCCCGGAACGCTCCGCCGTCGCGCTGTTCCGTCTTCTGCCTGATTCGACCCGCGCCCGCATCCGCGAACACATCTACCGCTGGGCCGCCGACCGGCGCGCGTGGTGGGGGAAATTCCGCAGTCGATAGATTCGGCTACAACACCGCTACAGCGATTCGACGATGTCCCCGACTCGAATCGCACCGTCTTCCACGATGGCGGCGCGAAGCCCGCCGCGATGCACTAGCGCGGAGAGCGTCCCCTCCTGCGTCAGCGACTCCAGATGCGAGCACGGTTCGCAGAGTTCGACACCCTCGCAGACCGCCTCCCCGACCCTGAACCGCTCGCCGACGAGGTGGTTCAGAGCGACGTCGCGGGTCGTCACGTTCCGCCGATGGACACCCGGTTCCAGCGAGATGCCGGACTCCCGCTCGATGGCGGAGAGCGTCTCGGATTCGATGAGCGTGATGTCGTCGCCCGAGAACGTCCCCTGGTCGCTGAAGTAGCGGTCGCCGCGAAGGCCTCGTCCCGCGACCGCTTCGACTTCCTTGACCGCCTCCGTCCGGGCTTCCGCTTCCCGCGCGACGTGAATCGCCTCGACTTCGCCGGTTCCGACCATGCATCCCGGTTGCCGGCCGTCGTTATAAAATCGCGGACGGTGGCGGTTTGGTCAGCGGTCGTCGCTACCATTCCTCCTGCAGCGAGTGGATGGTATTGTACACGTAATCTCGGAAGAAAGCCGCCGTTCGGGCCGCTTCCTGTCCAGTCTGCTGACGTTGAAGGAAGAGCGACCGAAAGTACGAAACCGTGTTGACCATCCAATACACCTTTCGCCGCCGGTCGAATCCGTCCGGAAGCGAACGAACTGATTCGTAGCCCGCACGAAACGACTCGGCTAGCGCCTCACCCGATCGGTTCGAGCCCGCGAATAGGGGAAGGGCCGTCCGCCAGTAATCGTACTCGCCGAGGGCGGCCAGCGCGTGTTCGAAGTCGATAACGCACGTCACCCCGTCACCGTCGGTTCCCACATGTTCAGGTAGGTAGTTGCCGTGACAGAGAACGGGATCGCCCGCTCCGTCGAACAGGCCCGGATGCTCGCGGACGAACGCGAGCGCGTCGGCGGCCACGTCATCGTAGCCAAACGATTCGAGAAAGTCGCGCCGGTCGGCGAGTTCCTCGCCGACCGTTTCGTGCCACGTCTCGTCGGCGTTGAGCGCGAGGTCACCGTCGTCGTTCTGAAGGAATCCCGTCGCCTCGAAGGCCATTTCGTCGTGAAGCATCGCCATGCCAGCGCCCAAGCGATGGGCGCGCGCTTCGTCGAGCGTCCTGTCCTCGGGAACTCCCTCGTCCCACTCCGCGACGAAGTAGTCGTCCCCGACCGCGAGGACGTGCGGCACCGGAACCGACGTGTTCCTTTCGAGGAACTGCATGGCTCTCGCCTCCATCGCCGGGTCGCCCTCGTCGCTCCTCGTCCGTTTGCAGACCGCGCGTTCGCCGTCCACCCGAACTTCGTGCGTGACGTGCGGCGGTACGTCGTGCAGTTTCCGGACGACTTGGTATCGTTCTACGTGCTGTGCGAGTCTCTCGCGTGCGGCGCGTTCGTCTTCTTTCATGATTTCGTCGCGTCACGTGCGACGACCGGCCGAGACGACGGCCCGGTTCGAGCGCGGGCGCTGTCGCTCCGACCGAAAGGATGGACAGGAAGGAATTCGAGAGAAGTATATTTAAATATTACGTCAGTTCAGTCGTCTATTCGAAGGCGGCAATTCCCGTCAAATCCTGCCCCAAGACGAGCGTGTGGATGTCGTGGGTGCCCTCGTAGGTGTACACCGTCTCCATGTTCGCCATGTGGCGCATCGGCGAGTAGTCCGTCGTGATGCCGTTTCCGCCGAGCATCTCGCGGGCGACGCGGGCTTGGTCGCGGGCCATCCGGACGTTGTTTCGCTTCGCCATCGAGACGTGCTGCGGGCGCATGTCGCCGCGCTCTTTCAGCTCTGCGAGGCGGTGTGCGAGCAATTGCGCGATCGTGATCTGAGTCGCCATCTCGGCCAGTTTCTCCTGTTGGATTTGGAAGCGCGCGATGGGGCCGCCGAACTGGTCGCGCTCCGTGGCGTACTCGCGGGCCGTCTCAAAGCAGTCGCGGGCCGCGCCGACTGCACCCCACGCGATACCGAACCGGGCTTGGGTGAGACACGACAAGGGGCCTTTCATCCCTTCGACGCCCGGAAGCACCGCGTTCTCGGGAACCGAGACGTTCTGGAGACCGATCTCGCCCGTGACGGACGCGCGCAACGAGAGCTTCTCGGTGATCTTGTTCGTCGTCACGCCGTCGCGGTCGGTCTCCACGAGAAAACCACGCACTGGATTATCTTCGGCGGAGCGGTCACGCGCCCAGACGACCGCCACGTCCGCGATGGGCGAGTTGGTGATCCACGTCTTTGACCCGTTGAGCACGTACTCGTCGCCGACCCTTTCGGCGTACGTTTCCATCCCCGACGGGTTCGAGCCGTGTTCGGGTTCAGTGAGGCCGAAACAGCCCACCGCCGTCCCCTCGCCGAGGGCGGGAAGCCACTTTTCTTTCTGCTCCTCGGAGCCGAAGGCGTGGATGGGATACATCACGAGCGCGCCCTGCACGCTCGCCATCGAGCGCAGGCCGGAGTCGCACGCCTCCAACTCCTGCATCAGCAGACCGTAGGCCGTCTCGCTCAGCCCCGGCAGGCCGTACCCGTCGAGGTTCGGCGCGTAGAAGCCGAGTTTCCCCATTTCGGGGATGATATCCTCCGGAAACGTCCCCGCCTCGAAGTGGTCGCCGATGTCGGGCGTGACGTGTTCCTCGACGAACTCGCGGGCGGTGTCCCGCACCATCCGCTCTTCCTGTCCGAGGTCGGCCTCCAGTTCCACGTAATCGAGCATGGGAAACTCTCCGGAGGGGAGGCTAAAAAGCGCTCCTACTCCTGACGCGCAACTGCCGACGACTGGCTTCAATCGTGGATAGAGGACATCGGTTACTACTCCCCGGTCGACAGCGTGGAAGAAGTGCTCTAACGAACCCGTGCTGCAGTCTGCACTAACCGCCTCGCGTCACCGTCCGGAAAATCTCGATCAGTCGTCTTTCGGTACCGCGTCGTCTCGCGCCACCGCGATATCGAGGTACGCGTCCGCCTGTTCGGCGTGAACGCCCTTGTCCACGAGTTCTCGCTCCTCGTCGTACTGGACGAGTCCGGCCATCGCAAGCTTCGGGAGTTGCGTGTGCTGGAGCGACATGGAGACGTTGTGGCGGTGCTCGTCGGAGACGAGGTCGATGGACTTGTCCGTCTCCCACGCGGCGACGGTGTCCACGATATCCGCAAGCGTCACCGGCGTCTCTTCGCTCCGCAGACGGTGGAGGATGTAGCGACTCCGACGGGATGCGAGTGCGTTGAACAGAGCGTCCTGTGAAAGCGGAGGGACGTTGGCACTCGGGCCATCGGGCGAAGCGGAAGCGTGAGACGAGTTCTCATCGTCGGTCGTCCGGTCTGACATGAAGTATCACCACGCCCCCGATGGGGGTGACTCTGGTGGTTAAGTATTCAGGTTATTTATGCCAATGTCGACGGTATACCGTCTCTTCTCCGTCATTTCTCCACGCTGATAACGTGGTCGGTGAAGTTCTCGAAGACGAGTTTCGCTTCGGCGGCCGCGGCGTAGTTCTCGTCGTTGATACCGTCTAACACCCGCTGAAGGTGCTCTTCGGGGAGGTCTTTGCCGAGAGTGACCGCCTCGGCGGTGGCCATATCGTATTCGGGGTGGAACTGCACGCCGAACACATTCTCCTTCCGGAAGGCATGGTTGGAGTAGTCGTTCTCCGCGAGCGACGTCGCCCCCGGCGGGAGTTCGACGACCTCGTCGGAGTGGGTCGTAAACGCGACGAATCGGTCGCCGATACCGTCGAACAGGGGCGACTCGCCGGAGTGTTCGACCTCGCGATAGCCGATCTCGTACTCGCCCATGTCGCGGACTTCGCCGCCGAGAACGTCCGCCAGCAGTTGGTGGCCGTAACAGATACCCAACATGGGCATCCCGGTTTCGGCCGCTTCCCGAACCCACTCTTTGAGCGGCGGAATCCACTCGTCGTCCCAGTAGACCGACGCCCGCGACCCGGAGACGACCGCGGCGTCGAAGTCGAAGTTGTCGGGGAGATGACCGTCGGTGGCGTCGAACTCGACGAGTTCCGCGTCGAGTTCGCGCCGGAAGTTCCGCCGCGTATTTGCGTCGCTATGCGCGGCATTTAAAAACGCGATTCGTGGCCGACTCATTCGTACCACTACTAGTAACTCGAACCGTCAAGTGAGTTTCGCTACCGGGAATTTCGCCCGCGCTTTCGCTCTTCACCTCCGCGTTCCTCCACCGCCGATTTTCGCCTCGTCATCCCTTCTCTACCGCTTCTCGTTTCCGTTTCGGCCGGGCGTCGCTGCCCGGAGAGCACGAGTAGGAGTCCGACGCCGACGCCGCCGCCGAGCAGGAGGTACTTCAGAATCCACTCGCCATCAGGAGCGTCGTCTCTCTCCGCGAGTCTGACGACGTAGTAGTTCCCGCCCCGGCGAACGCGTACCGTTCGTCGGTTCGATACCCGTCGTCGGTGAATTCGATGCTGACTCGCTCGTACCGATACGTCGGTTCGCCGAGGTGGAGTGCACCGACGTACAGCGGACTGAGGAGTAGCAGGACACCGAGCGCGACCGAAATGGTTCCCTTCGCGTCCGAGAATCGTCGTATAGCCCTACATTTTCCACGTCCAATAAATGCTTTCCTCGCCCGACGGCCGGTTTTTCGGATGGCCGTCGTCGAACCGCTCGCCGCTCGCTACCCGCCGAATCGCTTGCGTAGTTCGCCTCGGTCGAGTTCGCCGGTCGCGCGTCGGGGAAGCGAGGCGACCAGTTCGACCGCGCGCGGCACCTCGTGGGGCGCGAGTCGCTCCTCCGCGAACTCTCGGAGTTCGCCGGGCGCGACGTCGCCGACGATCACCGCCTTCGGCGCGGTTCCTCCGGTCTCCGAGGCGGTTTCGATGACGCCCGCCGCCTGAACCCCGGAGTGCGACTCGAGGACGGTTTCTATCGCCTGTGGGTGAACTCGCTCCCCCGCGCTCTCGAACGGTTCGTCTGACCGCCCGACGAAGACGTAGCCCCCGTCCGACTGGCGAAACAGGTCGCCGGTCGGAATCCACTCGCCGAACTCCTCGCCGCCGAGGTAGCCGCTCGCGGCGGCCGGGCTTCGAACGGAGAGTTCGCCCGTCTCGCCTTCGACCCGAACGTCACAGTCGGGGAGCGGTCTGCCGACGCGCTCGTCGCTCGGCGTCCCGCGAAGGACGTTCGGGCCGGTCTCCGGGCGACCGTACGCACGAACGATCGGAATCGGGAACGCCTCGCGCACGTCCGGCGGCACGCGGGCGCGCGTCGCCAGCCAGTCGAGCGACGAGAGCTCCGCGTCGGCGTCCGCGTCGGCCAGTTCGCGGAACTCAGTCGGCCCGGCGTCGAAGCAAGTCACCCCGTGGCGCTCGATGGCGGCTAGCGCGCTCTCAGGGTCGAACGCGCGCCGGAGGACGACGCTCCCGCCGACGGTGAGCAGCGGGAGGACGAACCGAAGCAGGCAGTCGGGAAGCGACAGCGGGAGGGGGGCTAGAGCGCGGTCGTCCCTCCCGAGTCCCCAGCCCGAGACGGCAGCGATGCAGTTCCGTTCGACGGCCCGGCCGGACAGGCGAACAACTTCCGCACCGCCCTCGATGTGAAAGAGGAGGCTATCGTCGCCTCGCTCCGGTTCGACCGGCTCGTAGTCGTCGGGGTCGACGTGCTCGAACTCCTCGAACGAGTTGGTGTCCTCGAAGGGCCGCACGAGGTCTCGTTGCGCTGATTCGTGCACCACCAGTTCGGGGTCAATTCGCTCCACCGGACGCGAGATAGTCGCGGGCGTCAGCCGGTGCGAGACGGGTGCGAACACGCCGCCGACCTGCCGGGTGGCGAACAGCAACACGAGCACTTCGACGCGGTTTCGAGAGACTATGACCACTCGGTCTCCGGACTCGACGCCGAGCGCCGCGAGTCGCCCCGCCGCGGACTCGACCCGCCGGGCGAGTTCGGCGTACGAGACGGTCTCCTCGCCGTCCACGATCGCCGTTCGGTCACTCCAGAGGTCGGCGTATCGCGCCAGTAGCAGCGACATACCTTCTGCTGGAACGTGCACGGTGTTAGCAGTTCTGCACTCGGCGAAGGGTTTCGGAATCGTCAGCGACTCCGTAATCCGGTTCGGTGCTATCATCCTATATAAGATACATTGATAAGCAAGGCGACGTTTGATGTTAGACGATTCCCCACGATGGCCACCAAAGACGAAGACGAGCGCGAACGAGTAGTGGAGGGCGAACAAGCGCCGGAGGATGAACAAGCGTTAGGGGAGTGTGAACGGTGCGGCGAGTCGGTCTTGAGCGTCTACATCGAAAACGGCGTCTGTCCGCAGTGTCGAGGCGAGTGATCGACGAATCGGCGGTACGCCGCGGAACGCTTCTACCCCCAACTCTCATCGGCGAGTTACGAGTATCTTAGCTGCGTTCGTCCGCGTGCGCTTCGAGGAACGCGAGCAGTTCGTCGTTGACCTCCTTCGACCGCTCGACGTGGACGAGGTGCGGAGCATCCTCGAACTCCCGCAGGTCGGCGCGAGGTAACCCCTCGGCCAGCGCCCGGCCACCTTCGACCGGAAACACGCGGTCTGCGGTGCCGTGAAGGACCAGCGTCGGCGTCGTAATCTCGTACAATCGGTCGCTCACGTCGAAGGAATCGACCGCCGCGAACTGTGCTCGCTGAGCGGGCAGCGCCGCGTCGTCCGCGAGTCGCCACTCCACGACCTCCTCCAATCCGGCCTCGAACATCTCGCGGCTCACGACCGGACGAAGCGACTTGCGGAGCGCCTCGGGAGTTTTCTCGGCGAGCAGTCGGTCGCGCACGTCGGGGGACGTCCCGAACCGCGACCCGCCAGGGGACGTGCCGACGAGGGTCAACGTCTTCGCCCGCGAGTGCTTGATGGCGTACCGAAGCGCGATCATCCCGCCCAGTCCCGCGCCGACGAGGTGAGCTTTCCTCGCGCCGTGGTCGGACAGCACCGCGTTCAAATCGCCGGCCATCTCTCCGACCGTGTACGAACCGTCTGGGGCGTCCGAGCGCCCCGTTCCTCGATTGTCCCACACCAGCGACTCGAACGGCCCGGCGACGGCGGCGTGTTGCCAGCCCCACTGCCATGCGCCGTAGCCCACATCACCGACGAAGGCGACCGTGTCGTGACCGGCCGGGCCGTCCACCTCGTAGTAGAGCGAGACACCGTCGTGTTCAACGGATGGCATTCCGGCGAGAGCTACGGGGCGCGGGTGTTTCAAATCGTTCGTTTCGACGCTCTCGAGACGACTCCGCGAGAACCGACGCGACGAGGGCAGTCGGCGTATCTCTCACGTAGGCAAGGGTTTTTGAACTAAGACGCGAATATCCCGTATCGTGTCGACAACGAACGAGTACATGCGGTTCTTTCCCTACGACGCTCCCTACGACAACCAGCAGGAGGCGATGGATCGCATCTACAACGGACTGTCGCGCGGGCAGGACGTGGTCTTCGAAGGTGCCTGCGGGACGGGTAAAACCCTCTCCTCGCTCGTGCCCGCGCTGGAGTACGCCCGTGAGGAGGACAAAACGGTGGTCATAACGACCAACGTCCACCAGCAGATGCGCCAGTTCGTCACGGAAGCGCGCGAGATAACCCGAAAGGAACCCCTGCGCGCCGTCGTCTTCCGAGGGAAGGGGTCGATGTGCCACATCGACGTGGATTATCAGGAGTGTCAGGTGCTCCGGGACAATACCTACGAGGTCGTCGATACGGAGCGCGACAAGCAGGAACTCGAACGGCGCCAGAGCGAACTCCTGGAGGAGATGCAGGAGGGCGATTCTGACGCCGCGGACGCCCGAAGCGCCATCATGGACGAACTCGAGCAGATAGCGGAGGAGGTCGAAAATCTCCGAGAGACCAACATCTGCGAACACTACTACAACAATCTCACGGAAGATACTGGCGAGTTCTATCAGTGGCTCTACGACGACGTGCGCACGCCAGACGACATCTACGAGTACGCCGACCAGCGCACGCTGTGCGGCTACGAACTGCTGAAAGACGGCATGGAAGGCGTCGATCTGGTCGTCTGCAACTACCACCACCTGCTCGACCCGACCATCCGCGAGCAGTTCTTCCGGTGGTTGGGCCGCGACCCGGAGGACGTCATCACCATCTTCGACGAGGCGCACAACATCGAGGGGACGGCCCGCGACCACGCCTCCCGAACGTTGACCGAGAACACCGTCGACAGCGCGCTGGACGAGCTACAGGAGAGCGACGATTTCCGGAGCGAGTCGGGCTACAACGTGCTCGCCGCGTTCCAGCGCGCGCTGAAGACGACCTACGAGGACTCGTTCGGCTTCGGCGAGCGCGAGCAGGTCAACGAGAACTGGCGCGACGTGTCGATCGCGAACGACGACAAGCGCGACGACCTCACCCTCAACTTCCTACAGGAGTACACGGGCAAGGGCATCGACGCGGAACTGGACGACGCGCTGGCGCTCGGCAAGGAACTCGACCAGCAGTACGAGGAAGCGTACAAGGAAGGCACCGCGACGACGCGAAAGGAGTGTCAGACGCTTCGGGCCGCGCAGTTCGTCAAATCCTACATGGACGAGGGGGCCGAACTCGGCCAGTATCCCGTCGTCGCGGTTCGGCGCGACGACAGGACGGACGAGGTGTACGGACGCGCGGAACTCTACACCTGCATCCCGCGGGAAGTGACGAAAGCCCTCTTCGACGAAGTGTACGCGACCGTGTTGATGAGCGCGACGCTCCGTCCGTTCGACGTGTTGTCGGACGTGCTCGGTCTCACCGAACCGGTGACGCTGGCGTACGGACTCCAGTTCCCGGAGGAGAACCGCCGCACCTTCGCCGTCGAGACGCCCGCGCTCTTCGCCAGCGAGCGCGGCAACCCCGAGACGCAGGAGACCATCGCGGGTGTGCTGAGCGACACCGTCCGGTTCACCGCCGGAAACACGCTCGTCTTCTTCCCGAGCTACGCGGAGGCGGAGCGCTACCGCGACCTCGTGGACGCTCGAATCGACGAGAACCTCTACTTCGACGAGGCCGGAACCCCCGTGGAAGAACTCCGCCAGCGGTTCACGGCAGACGACGACGGCGTCCTCTTCACCTCGCTCTGGGGGACGCTGGCGGAAGGCGTGAGCTTCGACGGCGACGACGCGCGAACCGTGGTCGTGGTCGGCGTCCCGTACCCCCATCTCGACGACCGGATGGATGCGGTACAGGACGCCTACGACAGGGTGTTCGCCGACCGCTCCGGGCGGGATTCGGGCTGGGAGTACGCCGTCGAGATTCCGACGATTCGGAAGACGCGACAGGCCCTCGGGCGCGTGATTCGCTCGCCGGAGGATTTCGGGATTCGCGTCCTCCTCGATAAACGCTACACCGCGAACAGCGTCCGGGAGATGGGCAAGTACAGCGTCCGAGAGACGTTCCCACCGGAGGAGCGCGAGGAGATGATAGATATCGTGCCGGAGAAGCTCAAGTTCGCCATGCTGAACTTCTTCACCGACGAGGGGGCGTGGGACGGCGAACCGCCGACGCCCTGAGAACGGTGAGAAGTATCAAGCCGGGAGCGAGATCGTCGCGGCGGGTTCTTCGTAGGTCGCGTCCCAGAGCTGCAGTCGCGTGACGTTCCACGCGACGGGGTCGACGTCGCGCTCGGCGAGTCGCCGGGCCACGTCGAGGCTCCCACCGCGAGCCAGCGTCACGTGCGGGACGTAGTCCTCGCCTTCCAGCCCCTCGATGCGGTCGAATTCAGCGACCAGTTCGCGGTGGAGTGCCCGCAAGCCGGGACTCTCGACGGCGAGGTAGACGACGGGGCCTGCTCCACGAGCGGGATGTTCGAAGTAGTCGAGGCCGGAGATGCGCGCTTCGAACGCCGGTTCGCCGACGAGCGCGGTTCGAACCCGCATCTCCAGTCGGTCGTAGTTGCCGTGGTTGCCGAACCGTTTGACGACGAGCGTGCGCCGGTTGCGCACGGTGTCGAACCGGTGGAGCGATGGTCGCAACTCTTCGGCGAGTCGGGCGACCTCGCCCGGAACGGGAACGTTGAGGCTGTACACCGTTCGTTGTGAGAGACCGAAGGGGTATGAGCGTGACGCTTAGCTTTCGTCGCTACTCCGCGATCCTCGGACGATTCTCACCGACCGGTCGCCGTCGGCGCTCTCGAAACTAATCCACTTCCACTCGAACGGAGACCCTATCGATTCGTTCGTCGGCGGACGGCGTTCGCTAATTCGGATTTCGCCATCGGTCAACCCGTTTCCGGTCTGGTCGCCGATATCCGCGAGGGAGAGGTACGCAATATCGCCGGGTTCGAGCAGTTCCGAAAATTCGATCCTGTCCGCGATGCTCACCGAGTCGTTAGCGACGAACACGATTCCCTTAGCGCCCGCCGAAACGACCGCACTACCGGTGTTTTCGACGGCGATGGTACTGGATTCGTGGATCACGCTCACCCGCGGAACACGGCGAGTCCACTCCGGTTTCGTCGGCGGGGAGTCCGTTTCGGAGAATCGATACGAGAAATCGACCGTGGTCGGCCGGGAATCGGTTATGCGGAGTGTTCCGGAGAGTTCGTGGACGAGTCCTCGTTCGTCGACGAACGCGGTCGCCGAGAGGGACTTCACCCCCGGCAGTTCTGTGTGACTTGCCGCTCTGTACCGATACAGCGTAGTCCCGTTTCGAACCGTCGTTCCGTTCAGACGAAATCCGAACTCGTGAGCACCCGTTCCATCCGGGTATCGTTCTCGATGGGTTCCCAAAACGGATGCGTCGAGTCGGCGACGTAATAGTACTCGTCGTCGTCCCGTAGAACGCGCAACATCGTGGTATCGTTCGTCAGATAGCTCCGATAGGGGGTACCAACTCCGTGCAGCGCCGGTATGTCACCTCGCCCGCGCATTCGAACTCGACCGTCCCCGACGTATGCGACGAGGGTCGAGTTCGCCCACTCCAGTGGGCCGGTGCTGTGATTCGGTCCGATGCGAACCTCCTTCCGGTAATTTGTTTCCGCGAGCGCGGATTCGTGGGAGGAGAGCAGTCGCTCCGCGTCGAATATCCACTCGGTGTTTGCGCCGGGCGGCGGATTCGGCGTCGGCTGGGGATTCGTCTTCGGGTTCGGTGACTGTTCCAGCCACGAGAGATAATCCGCACAGCCCGCGGACACGACGAGGAGGGCGAACAAAAGAGCGGGGAGTCGTCGCATTCCGTAAAGTTTCGGTCGGCAGACGATAAGTTCTAGCCAGCAGAAGCGAATCGTTGGCAACCCTTGCCGCGCCGAAAGCTTTTATACGTCTTACGCCGGAAAGATTCGGTAATGTCGCGGACTCGCGCCACCCGGGTTCTCCCCACGGCGAGCGGCGAGTCCATCTCCTTCTGCCCGCGACGACGACCGGGGCTTTTCTAGCCCCACTAATCCCAATTCCCCCTCGACTCTTCGTTCGTTCAACGCGGCACTCACGTGTTACTAACTGGCCTTTAGTCTACTCTCCGAGTTTATTTCTAATATTATTGAGAAGAATTTAAGTGTGTGGAGTCCGTGGCGATGCGTACATGAAAACGGTTGCACTCGCCTTCTCGGGCGGGCTCGACACGACAGTTTGCGTCCCGCTCCTCGAAGAAGAGTACGGGTACGACGAAGTTATCGGCGTCACGGTCGACGTGGGCCAACCCGAAGCGGAGTTCGCGGAAGCGGAAGAGACGGCGGACGCCCTCGATTTAGAACACTACGTGGTAGACGCCAAAGACGCGTTCGCCGAGCAGTGTCTCGACGCGGTGAAAGCGAACGCGACGTATCAGGGCTACCCGCTCGGAACCGCGCTCGCGCGCCCAGTCATCGCCGAAGCGATACTCGACGTGGCGACGGAGAACGACTGCGGCGCCCTCGCGCACGGATGTACCGGAAAGGGCAACGACCAACTGCGCTTCGAGGCGGTCTGGCGCGCCTCCGACCTCGACGTGGTCGCCCCGGTGCGCGAACTCGGTCTGACCCGCGAGTGGGAGATGGGATACGCCGACGAGCACGACCTACCCGTGCAGGGCGGCAACGAAGGCGTCTGGAGCATCGATACGAACCTCTGGAGTCGCTCCGTGGAGGGCGGCAATCTGGAAGATCCCGGCTACGTCCCGCCGGAGGACATCTACGAGTGGACGGCCTCACCCGACGCGGAAACCGAATTCGTCGAGATCGAGTTCGAATCCGGAACGCCGGTCGCGGTCGACGGCGAATCCTACGAAGCGGTCGAACTCATCGAACACCTGAACGAGCTCGCGGGCGAACACGGCGTCGGCCGCACCGACCTCATGGAAGACCGCATGCTCGGTCTGAAGGTACGCGAGAACTACGAACACCCGGCGGCGACGACCCTCCTCAACGCCCACCAATCCCTCGAAGAGCTGGTACTGACGAAGGAGGAGCGTTCGTTCAAAACCCGGATCGACCAGCAATGGGCGGAGAAAGCCTACGAAGGCCTGCTCTCCGCGCCGCTCGTCGACGCGCTCGACGGCTTCATCGACACCACGCAAGAGAAGGTGACGGGTACGGTGACTATCAAGTTCGAAGGCGGGCAGGCCCGCCCGGTCGGCCGCGAGAGCGACAACGCCGTCTACTCCGAGGACGCCGCCTCATTCAACACCGAGACCGTCGGCGACATCGAACAAGCCGACGCGACGGGTGTGGCGAAGTACCATGGGTTCCAAGTACGCCTCGCAAGCGATGACTGACGCGGATAGTTTCGGCGAAGGTGGTGTTGGAGACGGTAGCAGTAGCGGCGGCGACGTGGTTCGCGGCGACCGCTTCAGCGGCGGCCCCGCTCGCGAGTTCCTCTCGTCGCTCGCAGCGGACGAGCGCATCTTCACGGCCGATCTCGCGGTCGATCGCGCCCACGTCGTGATGCTCGCGGAACGGGGCATCGTGGACGACGAGACGGCGGGCGAGATACTCACCGCACTGAACGTGGTCGAGGTCGACGGACACGATTCGCTCCCCGCGGGCGAAGACGTACACGCCGCAATCGAGACCGCGGTGGTCGAGCAGGTCGGCCCCGATGGCGGGAGGATGCACACCGCCCGGAGCCGAAACGACGAGGTGGCGACCTGCATCCGCTACCGCCTCCGCGAGGACGTCCTCACGGCGCTCGACGAGACGCTCGCGTTCAGGACGACGCTCCTCGACGCCGCGGACGTCCACGCCGAGACGGTGATGCCGGGCTACACCCATCTCCAGCCCGCCCAACCCACGACGGTCGGGCACTTCCTCGCGTCCTACGAGCAGGCGGTCGCGCGCGACACGGCCCGCCTGCTGGACGCTTACGGGCGCGTAAATCGGTGTCCGCTCGGGGCGGCGGCGTTCGCGGGGACGCCCTTCGATATCGACCGCAAGCGCGTCGCGGAACTGCTCGGGTTCGACGCGGTGCTGGGTAACTCGATGGACGCTGCCTCGACCCGCGACTTCCTCGTGGAGACGGTCGCCGCGCTGGCGAATCTCGCAACGACGGCGTCCGGGTTGGCGGAAGACCTCGTCGTCTACTCGAACCGGGGCTTCGTGGAACTCTCGGACGACTACGCCTCCACCTCGTCCATCATGCCCCAGAAGAAGAACCCCGACACCCTCGAACTGGTTCGCGCGGTCGCGGGCGACGCCCACGCCGGACTGTCGGGCCTGCTCTCGACGCTGAAGGGACTGCCCCGGGCATACAACCGCGACCTCCAGCGCGCGACCCCCCACGCGTGGGACGCCGCGGACGCCGTGACGGACGCGGTCGAAGTCGCGGTGGGCGCGGTGGCGACCGCGACGTGGAACGAAAGCGCCCTCGAAGAAGCGTCGAGCGAGGGGTTCTCGACCGCGACCGGCGTGGCCGACCTGCTGGCGATGTCGGGGATTCCGTTCCGGACGGCGCACGAGGTGGTTGCGAAAGCGGGCGAAGCGAACTACGACGCCCTCGACTCGGCCGCGCACGAAATACTCGGCGACTCCTTAGCCGAGTTCGTGTCCCGCGAGGAAGTCGAATCGGCGCTCGACCCGGGGACGAGCGTCGCGATGCGTGATTCGCGCGGCGGTCCGTCCTCCGACGCGATGGTCGAAGGCTTGTCCGACGCGGAGGCGGCGCTCGCCGTCGACGAGGAGTCGGTCGCGGCGCTGTTCGAATCGCTCGATAGCGCGGAAGAACTGCTCCAAAACGAGGTGAACGACTATGCCTGAACTACCGCGACCCCCTCGTGGGGTACTACTTGATTACTGAACTTCGACTCGCGGTGGTCGCCTTCTCACGCGCTTAGACGACGGTATTCGGGTTTTATTCATAGTTAAATACGATGGATTTAAGTCCGATGGAGCGATACGGTGAAATACGATGGTAGAATGCGTTGAGTGCGGGGCCGACGTAACCCTGCACGACGATCTGGAAACCGGAGAGATAATCGACTGTCCCACCTGCGGCGTCGAACTGGAAGTCATCGACGTGAACCCGCCAGTCCTCGAGCGAGCGCCGGAGCTCGAAGAGGATTGGGGGGAGTAAATTGCACGTTGGACTCCTCTACTCCCGAATCCGAAAGGATGAGAAGCTCCTGCTCGCCGAGCTACGCGACCGCGGGCACGAAGTGACCAAGATAGACGTGCGGAAACAGGCGTTCGACCTGTCGGACGTGCCGGACACCTTCGCGGGGCTCGACCTCGTGCTCGACCGCTGTCTGGCGACGAGTCGAAGCCTGTACGCCACGCGGTTCTGCGAGGCGTACGGGATTCCCGTCGTCAACGACCCCCAGACCGCGGACGTGTGCGCGGACAAGGTGAAGACGAGCCTCGTGCTCTCGGGCGCGGGCGTACCCACGCCCGAGACGAAAGTCGCGTTCACCACCGACAGCGCCCTCGAAGCTATCGAGTCATTCGGCTACCCCTGCGTACTCAAACCCGTCGTCGGATCGTGGGGACGCCTCATGGCTAAAATCGACTCCCGAAGCGCGGCGGAGGCCGTGCTGGAGCACAAAGCCACGCTCGGCCACTACGAGCACAAGGTGTTCTACGTGCAGGAGTTCGTAGACAAGCCGGAGCGCGACGTGCGCGTGCTGGCGCTCGACGGCGAACCCGTCGCCGCGATGGTACGCCACTCGGACCACTGGCTGACGAACGCCGCGAAGGGCGCGAAGACGGCCGCGTTCGAACTGGACGACGAAGCCGAGACGCTGGTCGAACGAGCCAGCGACGCGGTCGGCGGCGGCCTGCTCGGCGTGGACTTGATGGAGACCGAATCGGGCTACACCGTCCACGAGGTCAACCACACCGTCGAGTTCAAAGCCCTGAACGACGCGGTCGGCGTGGACGTGGCCGCGAGAGTCGTCGACTGGCTCGAAACGAAAGTTCCAAGGGAGGTGGTGGTCTGATGGCCGCCACGACCGACGCGGAGGCGGGGACGACCGCCGAAACGCTCTCGGCCACCGTGGTCGGAGCGAGCGGCTTCACCGGCGGCGAACTGATCCGCCTGCTCGCCGCCCACCCCAACTTCGAGGTGGCGCAGGCGACGAGCAGGGAGTACGAGAACAAGACGGTCGGGTCGGTGCATCCCAACCTCCGCGGGGCGGGTCTGCGATTCAGCGACCCCGGCGACCTCGAATCGGTGGACGTGCTGTTCGCCGCGACGCCCCACGGCGTGTCGATGGAGCACATCGACGAGTTCCGCGAGGCCGCCGAGTGCGTGGTCGATCTGAGTGCCGATTTCCGCCTCGACTCCGAGGCGGAGTACGACGAGTGGTACGACGGCCACTCCTGTCCGGAGTATCTGGACGAGGCGGTGTACGCACTGCCGGAACTGTTCCGCGAAGAACTTCCCGGTGCGGAACTCGTCGCGGCAGGTGGCTGTAACGCGACCGCGACGCTCCTCGGCCTCTATCCCCTTTTCGATTCCGGAATCCTCGACGGGAACGAACAGATAGTCGTGGACGTGAAGGTCGGCTCCTCGGAGGGCGGCACGAGCGCGAGCAAGGCGGGAAGCCACGCCGAGCGCTCCGGCGTCGTCCGCCCCTACGCGCCGACCGGTCACCGCCACGAGGCCGAGATAGAAGCCATCCTCGGAACCGACGTCTCCTTCACAGCCCACGCGGTGGATATGGTTCGCGGGGCTTCCGCGACGAGCCACGTCTTCCCAGACTCGCCCGTCTCGAAGGGCGACCTCTGGAAGGCCTACCGGAACTGCTACGAGGACGAACCGTTCGTCCGCCTCGTCGCGGGCGGGGGCGGCGTCTACCGCTACCCCGAACCGAAGGCGGTCGCCGGAACGAACTTCGCCGAGGTCGGCTTCGAACTCGACCCCGGAAATAAGCGCGTCGTCGTCTTCAGCGCCATCGACAACCTGATGAAGGGATCGGCGGGGCAGGCGGTTCACGCCGCGAACGTCGCACTGGGGTTCGAGGAAAACGCCGGACTGGAGTTTCAGGGGTTACACCCCGTGGGAGCGCCATGAACGAACAATACACCCGGGACGAACTGCTCGCCGCGCACGACCAACTCGCCGACAACGACGCCGACGACGGACTGCGCACTGACGGGGGCGCGATCGAAAACGAAACCGCCCCCGTCGTCGTCAAGATCGGCGGCGCGCGCGCGGTAAATCCCGAAGGTGCGCTCGGCGACATCGCCCACCTAACCGCCAACGGGCAGGACGTGGTGGTCGTCCACGGCGGTTCGACCGCCGTGGACGACACGCTCGAAGCGCTGGGCGAGGAGCCCGAGTACGTCGAATCGACTAGCGGCGTCGTCGGACGGTTCACCGACGAGCGCGCGATGGAGGTGTTCGAAATGGTCATGCCCGGCAAACTCAACACCGACCTGACCGCCGACTTGCAGGCGGAGGGTATCCGTGCGGTCGGCCTCTCGGGCGTCGACGGCGCGCTCCTGACCGGCCCCAGAAAATCCGCGGTCAGGGTGGTCGAAGACGGCAAGCGGAAGATTCGTCGGGGCGACCACTCCGGCAAGATAGAGGAGGTGAACGCCTCGCTCCTCGAAACCCTCCTCGGCGACGGCTACACGCCGGTTGTGACCGTACCGATGCTGGCCGACGACGGAACGCCGGTCAACGCCGACGCCGACCGCGCCGCCGCTGCGATAGCCGGCGCGCTCGGCGCGGAGCTCGTCGTGCTGACGGACGTGCCGGGTCTCCTCGAAGACCCCGACGACGAAGAGACGCTCATAGAGCGGGTCGACAATCCCGACGAGTTGGCGACCGCGAAGGGCGCCGCGGAGGGATTCATGACGAAGAAGGTCATGGCCGCCACGGAAGCCCTCGAAGGCGGCGCGGCGTCGGTCGTCGTCGCGGACGCGAACAACCGCGACCCCATCACTGCGGCGCGGAACGGCCACGGGACACACTTCACGCCCGGTTCGGTGGGGGTGTCGGCGTGACGGGGTTCGTCTACTCCGAGAAGCCGATAACCATCGAGCGCGGCGAGGGGCCGTACCTGTATGCCGACGACGGGACGGCGTACCTCGATTTCGGCGCGAGCTACGCGGTCGCTCCGGTCGGCCACTGCCACCCCGAGGTCGTCTCGGCGGTGCAGGAGCAGGCCGCGGAACTGCTGTTCGTCCAGGGGTCGTACCCGACCCCCTCCCGCGACGCGCTGTACGAGAAGCTGGCGGCGGTGGCTCCCGGCGGCCTCGGAAACGTCTGGCTCTGCAACTCGGGGACCGAAGCGAACGAGGCGGCGCTGAAGTTCGCCCGGAGCGCAACCGGAAACTCGAAGATAGTCGCCGCGAAGCGCGGCTTCCACGGACGCACCATGGGGTCGCTCTCGGTGACATGGAAATCCAAGTTCCGCAGGCCCTACGAACCGCTCGTGCGGGACGTGGAGTTCGTCACTTACGGCGACGAGGACGAACTGGCCGAGGCGGTGGACGACGACACCGCCGCCGTCATCCTCGAACCCGTGCAGGGCGAGGGCGGCGTCAACCCCGCAACCGCAAACTACCTCCGGGCGGCGCGCGACCTGACGGAGGACGCCGGGGCCGCGCTGGTGCTCGACGAGATTCAGACCGGACTCGGTCGGACGGGCGAACTCTGGGCGTGCGAGCACGCCGACGTCATGCCGGACGTGCTCACGACCGCGAAGGGGCTGGCGAGCGGCCTCCCCATCGGGACGACGCTCTGCGCCAACTGGATAGCCGAGGGCGCGGAGTCGCACGGTTCGACGTTCAGCGGAAGTCCGGTCGTCAGCGCCGCGGCGGAGGCGACCCTCTCGCTCGTCGTGGACGAGAATCTCCCGGCACACGCCGCCAAGGTGGGCGAGTACCTCCAGTCCGAACTCTCGTCCGCCGACCTCCCGGTGCGCGAGATTCGCGGCACGGGGCTGCTGGTCGGTGTCGAAGTGAAACGCGGGGCGAACCGCCTGCTGAAGGAACTCGCGCTCTCGCATCAGATACTCGCGCTCCCGGCGGGACGGAGCGTCCTGCGCCTGTTACCGCCGCTGACCGTCGAGACGGAGCACGTCGACACCGTCGTCGCCGCGCTCTCTGACGTGCTGGGGGGAGAGGAATGACCGCGACCGCGACCATCTCGCGGGCCGACGCCCGCGACTTACTGGTCGAGTTGGTCGAGACGCCCTCGGTGTCGGGCAACGAAGCCGACTGCGCCGAGCGCCTCGCCGCGTTCCTCGAAGCGCGGGACAGGGAGGTGCGGATAGACGAGGTCGGCAATGTCCGCGCCCCCGGAAGCAGCGTCCTGCTCACGTCCCATATCGACACCGTCTCCGGGGAGATTCCGGTCGAACTGGACGACGGCGTTCTCCGGGGTCGCGGGAGCGTGGACGCGAAAGGGCCGCTTTCGGCGATGGCGGTCGCGGCGGTCGAAACCGGCGCGAGTTTCGTCGGCGTTGTCGGCGAGGAGGAAGGTTCGCGCGGCGCGCGCCACCTCGTGACCGACCGCGAGGAACCGAACTACGTCGTGAACGGCGAGCCGAGCGGTTGGAACGGTCTGACGCTCGGCTATCGCGGCTTCCAGTCCGGCACCTACTCGGTCACGGTCGAGTCCCAGCACACGTCCCGCCCGGAATCGAACGCAATCCAGCACGCCGTCGGGTGGCTGTCGCGCGTCGAATCGGCGTTCGATTCCGACGGGTCGACGGTCGAGTCGGTGACGGCGAAACCGGTCGAATTCACTGGGGGCGTCACGGCGGACGGACTCGCCACCGAGGCGGCGGTCGATATCGAACTCCGGGTTCCGCCGGGGGCCTCGGCCGCCGAGGTGCGCGAGGCGGCCGAGGCCGAACTTGACGCGGGGTCGGTCTCGTGGAACGACCCCATCCCCCCGACGATGGCGAGTCCGCGAACCGAACTGGCACGGGCGTTCCGGGTCGCGGTTCGGAACGAGGGCGGCGACCCGCGCCTGCTCCGCAAGACGGGGACGAGCGACGCGAACCTCTACGCCGAGGCGTGGGACTGTCCGGTCGTGACCTACGGGCCGGGCGATTCGTCGTTCGACCACACCCCCGACGAACGCATCGAACTGGCCGAGTTCGACCGGTCGATATCGGTGCTCACCGACGTCTACGAGTCGCTGGAGGTGGACGCATGACGCGCCATTTCCTCGACGCGGACAACCTATCGCCGGGCGAGTTGGCCGAGGTGTTGGCGGTCGCGGAGGAGTTCAAATCGGACGGATCGCCCGCCGCGCTGGCCGGGCGGACGCTCGCCATGCTGTTCGAGAAGCCGAGCACGCGCACCCGCGTCTCGTTCGAGACAGGGATGACGCAGCTCGGAGGCCACGCCATCTTCCTAGGCCCGGACGACACGCAACTCGGACGGGGCGAACCGGTCTCCGACACGGGTCGCGTGCTCTCGCGCTACGTGGATTTCGTCATGGGACGCGTGTTCGACCACGACTGTCTGGTCGAGATGGCCGAGCACGCGACGATACCCATCGTCAACGGACTCTCCGACACGGCCCACCCATGCCAGTCGCTCGCCGACCTGCTCACCATCCACGAGCACTTCGGCGGATTCGAGGACGTGTCCGTCGGATGGGTCGGCGATGGGAACAACGTCCTGAACTCTTTCGCCGTTGCCGCCGCGATGGTCGGTCTCGATCTGACGATTGCAATCCCGGAGGGGTACGAACCGTCGGACGACGTGCTGACGCGAGCGAAATCGCAGGGTCCAATCCCGACCCTGACGCACGATCCGACCGAGGCGGTCGCCGACGCCGACGTGGTTTACACCGACGTCTGGGTCAGCATGGGCGAAGAGGAAGAGCGCGAGGCGAAACTGGCCGACTTCGAGGGGTTCCAACTAAATTCGGAGCTACTCCCCGATTCGATGCCGGTGATGCACTGTCTGCCCGCCCACCGCGGCGAGGAGATCACGAACGACGTGCTCGAAAGCGACCGGTCGCTCTCGTGGAGTCAGGCCGAGAACAGGCTTCACACGCAGAAAGCGTTGCTGACGTTTCTCGCCTGAACGCTCCGGCCGACGGTGGGCGAGAGGGCCGGAGACCGTGCTATCTCCGGCCGCGGAAAGGGCGAGTAGTCTTTTGTCTCTGTCACCCTAACTGTGGTGGGGTGAGGGGAAGATGACCAAACTCGGTTTTACGGGAGACGTGATGCTCGGTCGGCTGGTGGACGAGCGACAGCGACGGCGCAGCGCGGACGCGGTCTGGGGGAACGTCGACGACCGACTCCGGAACCTCGACGGGCTCTTCATCAATCTCGAATGTTGCCTCTCCGCTCGCGGGACGCCGTGGACGGACACCTACCGACCGTTCCACTTCCGCGCCGATCCCGACTGGGCGATTCCGGCGCTGGTATCGGTCGGCGTCGATTGGGCGAACCTCGCCAACAACCACATCCTGGACTACGGGCCGACCGCGCTCCGCGACACCATCGACCACCTCGACGACGCCGGAATCGCCCACTCCGGGGCGGGTGCCGACGCCGACGCGGCCCGCGCCCCGGCGTTCGTCTCGGTCGGCGACCTCGACGTGGCGCTCGTCTCGTTCACCGACAATACGCCCGAGTTCGCGGCCGGGCCGGACGAACCGGGAACCGCCTACGTCCAGTTCGACGTGACCGACGACGAGGCGACGCGAATCGTCGGCGATGCGCTCGCTCGCGCCCGCGAGGCGGATCCGGACCTGCTCGTTGCGTCGCTCCACTGGGGGCCGAACATGCGCACCGAACCCCCGGTCGAGTTTCGGGAGTTCGTCCGCTGGCTGGCCGAACGGGGCGTCAACGTCGTCCACGGCCACAGCGCGCACGTCTTTCAGGGCGTCGAGGTGGTCGACGAAACGCTCGTGCTGTACGACACGGGCGATTTCGTGGACGATTACGCGGTGGACGACTCGCTCCACAACGACCGAAGTTTCCTCTTCGAGGTTCGCGTCGAAGGAAACGACCCGACCGAACTACGGCTCGCGCCGACGGAGAGCTACGACCTCGCCGTCCACGAGGCGGAACACTACGCCAGTAACTGGAGCATGCAACGGATGGACGCGTTATCGTCGGCGTTCGGAACGCAGTTCAAACGCGAAGACGACGAACTCTGCCTGTCGCTGTAGGCGAACGCCGTGGTCGCTCTCGGAAGTACCATCTGAAACTCATTGGTAGTCAGCGAACGCGATATCATTATTTTGATGTAGACGTATAATTTAATTAATCTAGAGAATAATAAATTATATATCGAGGATGATAAGACTCACAATGCCAACAAGGCGCAATATACTGAAGCGAATCGGTGCGGCCGGTACAGCTGGATTAGGAGCGGCGGCTCTCTCGAGTAGCACGGCGGCGGCGAAACCCGCCGTCGATTGGGAGCTGGCTGACTCCAGTAACTACACCGCCGCGAACCGCGGCGCGGCGGAGATCGACGCCATCGTTATCCACGTCGCTCAAGGGTCGGCGGAGAGTACGGTCAACTGGTTCCAAGACCCGACGCCAAAGTCAGTGCCTACTACACCATCCGGGACGACGGCTACTAGTACCAGAGCTTAAGCGGCATCAACATCGGCTGGCACGCCGGCGGCGTCGGGTGGTACAACGACGTCACCATCGGCATCGAGCACGGAGGTTATATGAGCAGCGGCTTCCCGGACGCGCAGTACCGAAGCTCCGCCGAACTCGTCCGCTGGCTCTGCAACGAGTACAACGTCCCGAAAAGTCGCGTCTCCGGCGGCGCATCCTGCGGCGAGGAGAGCGGCATCATGGGTCACCATCAGTTATCCGAGACCGACTGCGGCTACAACGACCACACCGACCCCGGTCAGTACTGGGACTGGAACTACTACATGAACCTCATCTGAGAGCGGCCGGTACCGACCACTCAGTTTTTTGCGCGGTAGTTACTAGCCAGTGGAAGATGAAGGCTCTCTCGACGAGAAACCGCGGACGAAAATCCGAAATCTCACGGTCGGCTTCTGGTCAGCGTTGCCACCGCCCGCGCCTTTTTCTCTCCGGAACCCATTCCCCCGCGCAATGAACCTCACGCTCTCGAACCCGACCGCACCGGTTCCGGACGCCGCGGACGACGGCGTCTGGTTGGCCTGCATCGACTGCGGGTGGACCGGCCCGCCGTTCGACGAAATCCGTTATCGCTGTCCCGACTGCGACGGACTGCTCGAAGTGCGCTACGACGACCATCCGACGTTCGACTCATTCGGCCAGAGCGACCCGAATCGGGGCGTCTGGCGCTACGCCGACGCGCTTCCGGTCGAATCCGGCGTGAGCATTGAGGAAGGGGACACGCCGCTCTACGAGGTACCGACAATCGAAGACGAAGTCGGCGTCTCGGCCCTGCGGGTCAAACACGAGGGGATGAATCCAACCGGGAGTTTCAAAGACCGCGGGATGACGCTCGGCGTTCGGGTCGCGCAGAAACTCGGCGTCTCCCGACTCGCCTGCGCGAGCACGGGCAATACCAGCGCGGCGCTGGCGTGCTACGGCGCGCGCGCCGGAAGCGAGGTGCTCGTGCTCCTCCCCGCCGGAAAGGTCGCCGCCGGGAAGGTCGCGCAGGCCAGCCTCCACGGTGCGCGCATCCTCGAAGTGGACGGTAACTTCGACGACTGTCTCGACGTCGTCTCGGAACTCGCCGACCGCGGCGAGGCGTACCTGCTCAACTCGCTGAACCCCTTCCGACTGGAGGGCCAGAAGACCATCGGCCTCGAAATCATCGAAGGATTCCGCGACCAGACCGGCGATCTTCCCGACAGAATCGTCCTCCCGGTGGGTAACGCCGGGAACACCAGCGCGCTGTTCAAGGCGTTCCGCGAACTCGTCGCCGCCGGGGAACTCATCCCCGAGGAGGTGCCGACGCTGACCGGGGTGCAAGCCGAAGGTGCGGCCCCGATGGTCGAAGCCATCGAGGAGGATGCCGACGAAGTCCGGCGCTGGGACGAGGTCGAAACCGTCGCAACCGCCATTCGAATCGGCTATCCGGTCAACGCGCCGAAAGCGCTCCCTGCGATTCGGGAGACCGGTGGAACCGCCATCGCAGTCTCCGACGAGGAGATAACCGACGCGCAGCGCGCGCTGGCGCGGGACGGCGTCGGCGTGGAACCCGCCAGCGCGGCGAGCGTCGCGGGCCTGCGAAAACTCCGCGAATCGGGGGCGATTTCGGCGGACGAGCGCGTCGTCTGTCTGACGACGGGCCACCTCCTGAAAGACCCCGACGCGGCGGCGGCGGGGGGGGTCGAACCGGAACCCGTCTCCGCCGACACGGACGACGTGCTCTCTCTGCTCTCGCGGTGACCGTTTCGACCGGTCGAAACGCCCGACAGCGTAAAACGACGCCCGACCTGAAACGGAGATATGTTGAGGAAAACCGACGTTTTGATAATCGGCGGTGGCATCACCGGCACCGGCGTCGCGCGCGACCTCGGACTGCGCGGCCTCGAAACGGTCGTCGTCGAACGCGGACGCCTCGCGGACGGCGCGACGGGGAACATGCACGGGCTTCTGCACAGCGGCGCTCGTTACGCGGTCGCCGACCCGGAGAGCGCGACCGACTGCATCGAGGAGAACCGAATCATCCGCGACATGGCGAGCCACTGCGTCGACGAAACGGGCGGCTACCTCGTCCGACTGTCGGACGACGACGAATCGTACTTCGAACGGGCGCGACGGAGCTGTCTCGACTGCGGTATCGACGTCGAACCTGTCACCGTCGAATCGGTTCGGGACGACTGCCCGCAGCTAACTTCGGATGCGGAGCGAGCGTTTCGAGTGCCGGACGCGGTCGTCCATCCGTTCCCGCTCACCATCGCAAACGCCGTCGGTGCCCGCGAACGCGGGGGAACCATCGAGACGCACGCGGAGGTCGTGGACGTGCTCCTCGAAGATGATGCCGTGGTCGGAGCGGAGGTTCGACACCGAGGAGCGTCAGGAACCGAGGAGATTCGCGCCGACCACGTCGTCAACGCGACCGGCGCGTGGGCCGAAGCGGTCGGCGCGATGGCTGAGGTCGAGATTCCGATGCGACCGTCGAAGGGGGTCATGGTCGTCGTCGATTTCCCGTCGCTCGACGCGGTTCTCAATCGCTGTCGCCCGGCGTCGGATGGCGATATCGTCGTCCCGCACGAGAAGACGGTGGTTCTCGGGACGACGAGCGCGGAAATAGAGAACCCCGACGACTATCCGAAAACGGAGCGGGAGACCGACCTGATGGCCGAAGTAGCGAGCGAGATGGTTCCGGACATCGCCACGGCGAGGGTCGTCCGGTCGTACTGGGGCGTCAGACCGCTGTTCGGCGGGACGGACGCCGACCTCGAAGACGGACGCGCTTTGACCCGCGATTTCACGCTTCTCGACCACGAAGCGCGCGACGACCGTCCGGGAATGACGACCATCGTCGGCGGAAAGTTGACCACCTACCGGCAGATGGCCCAGGCGGTCGCGGATCACGTCTGCTCGGTGCTCGGCGTGACCGAACCGTGCCGAACCGCGAAGGAACCGCTGCCCGGCCGCGACGACCCCGACGCACTTCGGGATGCGCTCGACGAGTTCGGCCCGCTACCGCCGGCGGAGGAACTGGCGTCCGACGTGCTTCGAAAGTAACGAATCCGAACCAGCGCCAACGATGGTCGCGCCGACGAGCCACGCGTTATTCCACTCGCGCGGGCGTCGACACCGCCCGAGAACACCAGCGCCCGGACGAAGTAGTACCCAACGACCAGAAACGCGACCGAAGCGCCTGTGGAGAGTACGGCTACCGTAATCGACCTCGACGTACCCCTCGGTAGAGACCGAGATGGGCTGTATCTGTAGGGGAGTTCCGGCTCGGTCGACGGCGAAAACGACGCCAGCATCGATACGCAGTTCGAGTACCGGGCGTCGAAACCACCGTTCGATTACTCCGTTCGCGCGAGCCAGACGACGACGGCGGCGCTGACGACCAGACAGCCGAGCAAGCCCGCGAATGCCGTGACATAAGAGACGCGCCCGGCGACGAAGCCGACGTAGGTCGGCCCGAGGCTCCCGAGACCGATATAGACGGTTCGGGTCGCGCCGAGGTCGCCGCCCATACTCCCGTCCGGAAACGCGTCCATCAGAAACGCCTGCATGACCGGCGGGTAGGCCATCAATCCGGCGGCGAAGACGACCACGATTCCCGCGATGGCGAGCGTGCCGGAGGCGAGCAGGAGGGCGGCGAGCGTGGTGGCGGCGAGCGTGAGCGCCCCGGCGGCGACGACGGGCCGCGAGATGCGGTCGCCGAGCGACCCCGAGAGGGGTTTCACCAGCGCGCCGACGACAAACAGCGCGGCGAAGCCACCGCCCGCGAGTGCGGGCGAAAATCCCTTCACCGTCTGTAGGAACGTCGGCAGAAAGCCCGCGACGGACTGCCAGACGAAGGCGTACAGCGAGTACGCGACGATCAGGGCCACAGTCCGCCGGTTTCCGAATCGGCGGGCGGTTACCCCCAGATCGCGGAGCACGATTCGACCCGCATTCGCGTCGAATCCCGGTCGGGTGTACGTCTCGCGGCTCCAGCGATGGAGCAGGACGAGCACCGTCACGAGGACGAGGATAACCGGGAGGAACGCGACTCGCCACGTGGCGACCGCGAGGACGCCGACCGCGAGACCCGCCGCGACCGCGCCGCCCGAGTCGCCCGAGGCGGTGTGCAGGCCGAACGCTTGTCCCCGACGAGCGACGAACAGGTCGGAGAGGAGCGCGCGGGCCGGGGTCGGATAGAGACCGGCGCCCGTGCCGACGATCGCCGCGCCGAGCAGGAAGGCCGAGTAGGTGGGCGCGCTGGCGAGCGCCGCGAATCCGACGACGAGCAGCGCAAGTCCGGCGGCGAGCAGGCTCTTCCGCGAAAGGCGGTCGGAAAGCCTCCCGCTGGGATACTGGCCGAGCGCATACAATCCCCAAAGCAGGGTGAGCGCGAGTCCCGCTTGGAACTCCGTGATGTCGAGCGAGTCCATCACGGTCGGGAGCATGGGCGAGAGCACGAGTCGCCCCGTCTGGATCATCGCCCAGCCAAGCGAGACGGCGAGTAAGAGTCTGCCGGAGTAGCCCGTCACGAGTCGCTCGTCGTTCGGGAGTCGGTCGCTGTTCCGGAGTTCGTCGGCCACGATTTTGACCGAAGGTGGGCGTGTACTTGAGTCCGGCTTTCGCGGCAGGGTAGGGCCGGAGTCCGTCTGGTAGTGTCAGGTCATCCTACCGAGATTGCTCCCGTCTTCGTATAAAAAGGTTCGTCGGTCAGCCGTTCGTCTCTCAGCCCTGCGTTTATCCGTTCAGCGCGATGCTCCGCACCTCTATCATGCGCTTGTCGGCTTCGAGGGCGTTCTTGGCGTCCTCGGTGAGTTCGTCGTCCAGATTGTAGACAGAGAGCGCTTCGCCGCCGTCGGTTTCGCGGGCGTTGAACATCCCCGCAATGTTGAGGTCGTGTTCGCCGAGGACGGTGCCGACGAAACCGATGACGCCGGGCACGTCCTGATTGCGAGCGACGACCATGAACCCGTGCGGGATGGCGTCCACGCGGAAGCCGTCGATGCGGACGATTCTGGGGTCGTCGCCGGCGAACAGGGTTCCCTCGACCGTGATTTCCTCGTCCGCGCTCTCGACGGTGACCGCGATGAGGCTCTGGAAGTCCTCGGCCTGCCGAGTCTTGCTCTCGGTGACTTCGACGCCGCGCTCCTTTGCGATCTGAGGCGCGTTGACCGCGTTAACCTGCCATTCGAGCGGTTGAAAGACGCCTTTTTGGGCGCTCGCGGTGACGAGTTCTACGTTCTCCTCGGCGATGTCGCCCTCATAGTTCACTTCGATGCGCTCGATGCGCTCGTCCAGGAGTTGGGTTGCTATCTTGCCCGCCGTCTCCGCGAGTTCGATGTAGGGCTGGACGCGGGGGAACGCGCTCTCCTCGACCGAAGGTGCGTTGAGCGCGTTGATGACGGGTCCCTCGCGCAGCGCGGCGACGACCTGGTCGGCGGTGCTGGTGGCGACGTTCTCTTGTGCGGCCTCCGTGCTCGCGCCTAGGTGGGGCGTGACGATGACGTCGTCCACGTCGAGCAGGGGATTATCCTCCGGCACGGGTTCCTCGGCGAATACGTCCACCGCGGCACCCGCGAGGATGCCGTCTTTGACCGCCTTGGCGAGGGCGACCTCGTCCACGACACCGCCGCGGGCGCAGTTGACGACGTAGCCACCTTCGACCTGCGCGAGTTCCTCGTCGCTGATGAGGTTCTCCGTCTCGGGCGTGAGCGGGGTGTGAACCGTGAGAAAGTGGGCGCGGTCGAGACAGTCGTCCAGTTCGACCAGTTCCGCGCCCAACTGCCGGGCGAGGTCTTCGCTGATGTAGGGGTCGTATGCGACCAGATTCATCCCGAGGCTGTCGAGTTTCTTGGCGACCTCTTGTCCGACCCTACCGAGGCCGACGATGCCGAGCGTCTTCCCGTTGAGTTCCGTGCCGAGGTAGTCGCCTTTCGCCCACTCACCGCCCTTGAGTCGGACGTGCGCCTGCGGAATGGAGCGCGCCGCGGCGAACGCCATGGCGACTGTGTGTTCGGCGGCGGCCCGGACGTTCCCCTCCGGCGCGTTGGCGACGATGACGCCGTGTTCGGTCGCGGCCTCAATGTCGATGTTGTCCACGCCGATGCCCGCGCGTCCGACGATGACGAGTTCGGACGCGGCCTCGAACACGTCGCGATTCACGTCCGTCCCAGAGCGGACGATGAGTCCGTTCGCGTCCGAGATCGCGTTCAAGAGCGCGTCGCCCTCCACGTCGTAGGCCGTCTCCACCTCGTACCCCGCGTCGCGGAGTCGGTCGAGTCCCGCGTCGGCGATAGGGTCGGTGACCAGAACCTTCATTGCTGATAGAAGTGCGCTCCATGCCCGTTAACCCTTTCTCTCACCGCGAAGATTGCCATGATAATTTCTATTCGAAATCGACGGAATGTAATCGCCGGTTCGCTCACCTTCACGCTCGTTCCGCTCGCTGGGGAGTGCGACCAATATCCCCTCGCTAGGAATCACGCGATCGCTCGGTCGAGACGACGGATCCATCGCGGTTCAGCGTTAGCGACAGCGTCTCTCCATCCCGTTTCACATCGACACGCAGACGGAGCGGATTCGTAGAGAGTTCCGTCTCGCACCTGGGAGTACAGAAGTCGAGCGTCCAGAACGGTACCGAGCGAACGTCGGTACCGCGCTCCGCGAAGAAAGAAATCACGCCCGGATGGGAGAGGACGGCCACTCCGACGGGAAATTCGGTTTGGAATCCGCACCGACCACAGTCGCCGTGGAAGTGGTAGTACTCGGGTTGAACGTCCCCGATGTGAATCTTCCCGTCGACGTATCCCTGACACTCCGAACAGACGCCACGGAGGCCAGTGTAAACTCGTGATACGATAAGACGGAAAGTCGCTCTATGAGCGTTTCTGCCGACCCCGTCTCGAGTAGACTTGGCGACCTCGGGAGTACCAGAGAGTGTTCTTCCGTTCCACACGTCAGAGAGATTGCCGTCTTCGTAGCGGAGACGCAACGAATCGGTACAGAAGGGACATCCCCCGGGAACGTCTGTCGATTCCCGTCCACTCCAGTTCGAGGGTGCCGGAAGCGACCGCAGAGGCGATTTTTATCTCGAAACGCGAGATTCTGTATCCCTCCGGTCGTTTCACGACGAGGTCGCCGAGTCAATCGAGGTGGTAGTTGAAGTTCCCCTTGTCCCGGGTTCCCGCCGCGTCACGAACTTCGGAGTAATCGAGCCACGGGTCGGTCGGTGAATCGCGGTACGCACTCGCCAGTGCCCAAAGGATTTCGAGTCGGGTCGAGTTGCTGACCAAACTCAGGAGTTCGGTCGGACTCGATTCCTCGTCGTCCATCGTTCTGAAACGAGTTCCTCGGCAAGTAAACGGTGTCGAAGTGAAAGTTACCTTAGAGCAAATCCGTGTCACTAACGGTTATATCGCTGTCAGTTGAAGTTGATACCGTAAATCGATTCCGCGATGAATCGCTGACGGACGACCCGCGACCGACACCGAACACCAACATGAACGAGCAAGAACGACAGCGACTCCTCGACCGAATCCGACGTCCCTCCGGAACCATCGGGAAGAAGATGCCCGACGAACTCACCATCCTGGGGACGACTGTCGACTTGAACGCGTTCGTCTTCGAATGCAAACGTCTCGACACCATCCCCGAGGACGAGCGCGAACGTGTCGAGGAGATGAAGATGGAACTGAAACGCGAGCGACTCGAACGAAAACACCGGGTAGCCCGAGACGATATTTCGTTCGAAGAGGGAGAACGGCTTGTCGAGAGCATTATCGGCATCGACCGGGCGCACAACGCGTTAGCGGGACTCGATACCCCTAGTATCGAGGAAGAAATGCGGCAGAAAAAGCTCGATGACGCGCGAGAACTGCTAACCCTGATACGACAGGGACTGTGACTACGGTACCGCTCCGAACGCGATTTCACCAGGTGCCGGCGTTCAGTTGGTGCTTCGGCAATTTCCACGCTGACCACGCCGTTTTAACAATCCGAAGCGCGAACCCCAGGTCGAATGAAGTTAGTCGCGTTCGACTTCGACGGTACGCTCTCGGACTCGGAGATGACGGTTCTCCTCGGCGAGCGGATGGGCGTGGCCGACGAGATGGCCGACATCACCGCCCGGGCGATGAACGACGAGATCAGCTACGCGAAGAGCCTCCGCGCCCGCGCGGCGCTACTCGAAGGTCTACCGGTCGAACGGGCGGAGGAGGCGTACTCGCAGGTCGTCCTCCGTCCCGGCGCGGCGGACGTGCTCTCCGCGCTGGCCGAGAAGGGAACCCACGTCGCCATCCTGACCGGGGGCTTCGAGCGCGGCGTGCGGGCCGCCCTCGACCGCGAAGGCGTCTCGGTGGACACCATCGTCGCCAACCAACTGCCGGACGACGGAGAGGCGCTGACGGGCGAAGTCGAAGGGACGCTCATCGAAGGGACGAAAGACAACGCGCTGGAGCGGTTGGCGGCGGAGCAGGGAGCCGATCTGGTCAACACCGTGGCGGTGGGCGACGGGGCGAACGACCTGCCGATGCTCGAAGTCGCGGGGCTAGCGGTCGGCTTCGACCCGAAACCCGCCGTCGCACCGGCCTGCGATACCATCGTCTCGCACATGGACGAACTGCACGAGGTGCTGGCGGCGAAAAACGCGATTTAAAGTGGAAGCCCCGAGAAGGGATATCTGGGCGAGAAAACCCGAGACGGTGATATTCCGTCGCTCGACAACTTTATCTTTTCACAAAGCCTCTACTATCATCAGTGATTGTCATGGAACGATACACCCCCTTCGAGGAGATGGATCGCATGTTCGAACAGATGCGCGCTCGAATGTGGGGGCTCGGCGAGTCGCAGACCGAACCCCGCCGAGAAACCCACATCGACCTGAGCGAACGCGACGGAGCGTTCGTCCTGGTCGCCGACCTGCCCGGGTTCGAGAAGGAAGAGATCGACCTCTCGTTCCGCGACTACGCGCTCACGGTCTCCGCGAACCACGAGGTGACCGGCGACGAGTTCACCCGCGCCCGTCAGGTTTCCGAGCGCGTGACCCTGCCGAAGACGGTGAACGAGGACGGCATCTCGGCGACCTACCGCAACGGTGTGCTCGAAGTTCGCCTCCCCATCGCCGAGGCGGAAGAAGAGACCGGAAGCAAGATCGAGATCAGTGACTGATTTTTTCGCGCGACGGTCGCGGGCGCGTCCCGAGCGTTACGTTCACGGTTCGACGCTGCCCGTCCCGGAGAACCGTCAGTCGAACCGTCTCGCCTGGACGCGTTTCGGTCGAAAGATAGCTAGAGAGATCTTCTCCCGACTGAATACGCCGCCCGTCGACGCCGACGATAATGTCGCCGCCGACCGGGACGGTGACCCCGCGCACGGTTTCCGTGCGCCCGCTCCCTTGGAGGACGCCGCTCGCGGGACTACCGGGGACGACGTTGGCGACCAGTACACCCTGCGCTCGATTCAGCCCGTTAGCGCGAGCGACGACGGGTGAGACGTCCACCGAGGCGACGCCGAGGTAGCTGTGGCGGTAGCTTCCGTTCTCGACCAGCGACGGAGCGACCCGCCGAACAACGCCCGCGGGGATGGCGAATCCGAGGTTTTCGCCGCCGCTGATTCCGGCGGTGTTGACGCCCACCACCTCTCCGTTGCAGTCGATGAGCGGCCCGCCGCTGTTCCCGGGATTGATGGCCGCGTCGGTTTGTATCGTGTTCGGAATCGAGAACCCCTGTTCGGACGGAAGCGAGCGGTTGACGCCGCTGACGATGCCCTCGGTAATCGACCCCTGCAGTCCGAGCGGACTCCCCAGCGCCGCGACTCTTTCGCCCGGTTCGGCCGTCCCATTGGCGAGCGAGAGCGCGTCGACGTACGACGGAACGCGCCGAACGCGCAGCACCGCGAGGTCGCTGTACGGGTCGGTGCCGACGATACGCGCGGTGCGCCACTCGCCGCGGTCGAACTGAGCCGCGACGGTCGAGGCGTTTGCGACGACGTGATTGTTCGTGACAACGAGACCGCTTCCGTTCGGTCTAAGTCGGTAGACGAACCCCGACCCCTGACCGAACTCCCCGCCTCGGGTGCCGACGCGAACCGAGACGACGGAGTCCATCGTCCGGTCGTACAGCTGCGTGAAGTCGCAAGCATCTTGTGCGGTCGCCGAACGCGCGGTCACCGCGGTTCCGGACGACGCCGGAACGCTCCCCACCACCAACACGAAGACGAGCGCTGAAACGAGCAGTCGATTGTACATCCCGGACTCTGGACGATTCGCACGGTAATTAGTGGCATGGCCGGACGGGACGACTCACCGGCGGCGCGCAACTCGTCCGACTGCTCTCAGTGCGCGAACAGGCTGGCGTGAACCGGTGCGAAACGTTTCGCAGGCGCGAGAAATCGGCGAATCGGCGGGCCGACCAGTTCCGGTTCGGTGAGGAAGGCGTCGTGTCCGTGGTCGCTGTCGAGGACGCGATGCGTCACCTCGACGCTTGCCTCGCGGAACGCGGTTGCGAGGCGGTCGGCTTGCTCGACGGTGAAGTGCCAATCGCCCGAAATCGATAGAACGAGTGCTTCTCCGTCGAATTCAGCCAGCGCGTCGGCGTCCGATTCGTACCCGGCGGAGAGGTCGTAGTTCTCCATGGCGTGCGTGAGATGGAGGTAGCTGTTCGCGTCGAATCGCTCGACGAACTTCTGCGCCTGGTAGTCGAGATAGCTCTCCACGTCGCGGTACGTCTCGGTGTCGGGGGTGAACCCGCCCGGGCCGCCGTCGGACGCGAACGACCGGGGCGGGCAGTCGGCGGGTCGTCTGCCGAACTTGCGCTCCATCGAATCCTTCGAGAGGTAGGAGACGTGGCCGAGTTGCCGGGCGAGCGCGAGACCGGCGTCCGGGTGGTCGGGGTAGTAGTCGCCGCCCTGCCACACCGAGTCGGACGTGATGGCTCGCCGGGCGACCGCACAGAGACCGAGCAGTTGCGGGTCGAGGCGGGCGGCGGTGGCGACGGGAATCACGCGCTCGACGCGCTCGGGATACCGCTTGGCCCATTCGAGGACGTTCATGCCGCCAACGCTTCCGCCGACGACGGCACGGAGCGTATCGATTCCGAGGTGGTCGAGCAGACGGCGCTGGGCGCGCACCCAGTCGCCGACGGTCACGCTCGGGAAGTTGGAGCCGTAGGGGTCGCCCGTCTCCGGGTTCGTGCTCGCCGGGCCGGTGGTTCCGTAGCACGAACCGGGGACGTTCGCGGAGACGACGAACTGCTCGCGCGTGTCGATGAACTTGCCGGGGCCGACGATAGCGTCCCACCAGCCGGTTCCTTGTCCGTCAACCCCTCGCGGACCGCATCCGGTCACGTGGTGGCTCCCGGTCAGCGCGTGGCAGACAAGCACCGCGTTGTCGCCGGTGTACTCGCCGTAGGTTTCGTAGGCGACTTCCAAGTCCGAAACGCTTCCCCCGCATTCGAACTCGAACGAGCCGAGCGAGACGGTCATCGCGTCGCCTCCTCGATGGCCGCATCGATGTCGGCGAGGATGTCGGCGGGATCTTCGATGCCGACCGAGAGGCGGACGAGGTCGCGCGTCACGCCCGCTTCCCTCTGCTCCTCGGGCGAGAGCTGTGCGTGCGTCGTGCTCGCTGGGTGGATGACCAGCGTCTTCGCGTCCCCGATGTTGGCGAGGAAGGAGGCGAGTTCCACCGTCTCGCAGAACGTCTTGCTGGCCTCGAACTCGCCGAGTCCGAACGCGATCATGCCGCCGTAGCCACCGTCCAAGTACCGACCGGCGTTCTCGTGCGTCTCGTGCGATTCGAGGCCGGGGTAGGCCACCCACGCCACCTCGTCGTGATCCGCGAGGTACTCCGCGACGATGGCCGCGTTCTCGCAGTGACGTTCCATCCGAAGCGAGAGCGTTTCGATGCCCTGCAGGGTCTGCCACGCGTCGAACGGGGACTGTTGATTTCCGAGGCTTCTGACAGACCGGAACCGAACGGCGGCGGCGAGCGGCGCGTCCGAGAAGTCCCGCGAGAAGTCCACGCCGTGGTACGCCGGGTTCTCGCCCGCGAGTTCGGGGTAGCCCTCCCAGTCAAACGCGCCGCCGTCGACGAGCACGCCGCCGACCGTTGTGCCGCTACCGTGGAGCCACTTCGTCGTCGACTCCCAGACCGCGTCCGCGCCCAGTTCGAGCGGGTGACAGAGCGCGGGCGTGGCGAAGGTGTTGTCCACGACGAGGGGGACGCCGTGGTCGTGGGCGACCTCCGCGACGCGCTCGAAATCCGGCGTGACGAGGGACGGGTTGCCGACCGTCTCGACGTGAACGAAGGCCGTGTCCTCGTCGATGGCCTCGGCATAGGCGTCATAATCGAGCGTGTTCACGAATCGCGCGTCGATTCCCCGGCGGGAAGCGGTGTGCGAGAAGTAGGCCGTGGTTCCGCCGTAGGTGTCGGTGGAGACGACGACGTTGTCACCGGATTCGGCGAGAACGAGCGTGAGAGCGTCCAGCGCGGCCATCCCGCTGGCGGTGGCGACAGCGCCGGCGCCGCCTTCGAGCGACGCGACTCGGTCTTCCAGCATCTCGACGGTCGGGTTGCTCAGTCGAGAGTAGATGTGACCGTCGGCGTCCAGCGCGTACAGGTCGGCGGCGTGCTCGGCGTCATCGAAGGCGTACGAGGTGGTCTGGTAGAGAGGCGGCGCAACCGCCCCTGTCGCGGGGTCTGGCTCCTGCCCCGCGTGAACGCTCCGAGTGCCGAATCGGGGCTGGTCGTCGTCCATGTGTAGTAAGCATATTCTCGAAGAATTTTATAACCCTCAGTTACGGCAACGTTTGCACGCCACTGAGTGCCACACCGCTTTTGGAGCGCGGTTGCGTACTCTTCGTGTGAACCGACGTTCGTTCCTCGCCTCGGCAGTTTCGGGACTCGTCGGCGCGAACGCCGGATGCGCGTGGGCGACCGAAACGTATCGAAATCCGGTGTTCGAGCGCGTCTTCGCCGACCCCACCGTCATCGAACGAGACGGATCGTACTACGCCTATGGGACGTACCAAGACTGGGGCAATCCCGGCCGACGGCGACTGATTCCCATAATACACTCCGAGAATCTCGTCGACTGGGAGTACGTCGGCGAGGCGTTCCGAACGAAACCCGACTGGCGCGAACGGGGCGGTCTGTGGGCGCCCGACATCGGACGACTGGCGGGACGATACGTGCTGTACTACTCCTACGCCTCCTTTCAGGCGGGGAATCCCGGAATCGGCGTCGCCACGTCGGACGATCCCGCCGGGCCGTTCGACGACCGCGGCCCGCTGTTCCGGAGCGAGGAGATCGGTGTCCCCCACTCCATTGACCCCTGCCTCCTCGTCCACCGCGGAACGCCCGTCCTGTTCTGGGGGAGTCACGCCGGAATCTACGGGATTCGCCTTTCCGCCGACGGACTGCGGACGGTCGGGGAGAAGTTTCGGGTCGTCGGTGAGGGCGTCGAGGCGGCCTACGTGATTCGGCGCGGCGATTTCTTCTATCTCTTCGGCTCCCGCGGCACTTGCTGTGAGGGTGCCAAGAGCACGTACCGCGTCGTCGTCGGGCGGTCGAATTCGCTGCGCGGCCCGTACCGGAACCGGGACGGCGAGAACCTGCTTTCGGCCGCGGGGACGACGATACTCCACGGCGACGACCGATTCGCCGGGCCGGGACACTGCGCCGTCGCGCGAGGGCTGGACGGCGACCACTGGCTCCTCTACCATGCCTATGAGCGGTCGAATCCGTGGGTCGGCGAGATGCCGCGCCGGGTGCTCATGCTCGACCGATTGGTCTGGCGGGATGGGTGGCCGGTCGTGCCGGGGAAGACGCCGAGTGCGGAGCACCGAGTTCCGACCGCTGGGAAGTGACCCTCCTACGAAGTGAGGTACGCGAGAAACCACGCGAAGGCGGTTAGAAAAACGCCGAGACCGATGACGGGGAGTACGTTTCACAGGCGAAATAAACTCCCGAGAGCTCGGGCGAGTTCGACGAACACCAGGAACAGCACCAGCGTCGTCAGGAGATTCACCTTTCGCTGCAATCGCGCGAGGTCGGGGTCGGGAACGGAGTCGGAAACGGAGTCGGCCATCTGTCACAGATGTCGGACGGAGAACCGCAACGCTAGCTAACCGCTCGGAACGCTCGACCGGAGTTACGCGTCCGAACCCGCGAGCGACACGGCTATGACGGTTCGGCGACTCGCCGCAAACGATGCGAAAGCGCACGTTCGTGTGGCTCGGACTCGGCGCGTTCGGCCTCGTCGTCGTTAGCTTTCTCCTCTTGGGGTTCGGACGGCTCGTACTTTCCTATCGCGCGGCACGGTATCTCTCCGCGCCGACCATGTTCGCCGCCTTCGCGCTCGTCGCGGTGCTGTTCGGCTACTCCGTGCTGGCGTTTCTCGGGGTTGTGGAACTGGAGTGACGCCGGTATTCCGCGTCGATCTCGGAGTTACGAACGTTCGGGAACAACGAAACGAAGCGAACCGGCATCGAACAATCGAGGGTGAAACAGCGAGCGCAATGCCAACTGTCGCGCGGGAATTCGTCGTTCCGAAGTTCCGAGAGCGATACGGTTTTTTGCAGTCGGACTGAAAAGCGACGTAGGAATGCTCGACAGGAAGTTTATCAGGGAACGCCCCGATGAAGTTCGGGCGGCCCTCGAAAACCGAGGTGCCGACGACGTGGACTTGGACGAGTTTCTCGATTTGGACGAGGAGTGGCGCGAACTGAAGGCGCGCGGCGACGACCTGCGCCACGAGCGAAACGAGGTCAGCCGGAGCATCGGCGACCTGAAACAGGAGGGAAAAGACGAGGAGGCCGAGGAAGCCATCGAACGCTCGGGCGAGCTCAAGGCGGAACTGGAGGAGGTCGAGGAGCGCGCTAGCGAACTGGACGACGAACTCCAAGAGCGGTCGCTCGAAATCCCGAACGTCCCGCACGAGAGCGTCCCGGTCGGTCAGGACGAGGAGGACAACGTGGAGGTTCGGAGGGAAGGGTTCGACGACCTGCGCGACCTGCCCGCGGAGGTCGTCCCGCACTACGACCTCGGCGAGGAGTTGGACATCATCGACGAGGCGCGCGGCGCAAAAGTCTCGGGGAGCGGTTTCTACTTCCTCAAGGGCGACGGCGCGCGACTCGAACACGCGCTCGTCCAGTTCATGCTGGACGTGCACCGCGAGCAGGAGTACGTGGACGTTTTCCCGCCGATTCCGGTCAACAGCGACGCCATGACCGGAACGACGCAGTTGCCGAAGTTCGCCGACGACGCCTACAAGATCGAGGGCGACGACCTCTGGCTCTGCCCGACCGCGGAGGTGCCGGTAACGAACATGTACGCCGGGGATATCCTCCTGCGCGACGACCTCCCCCTGAAACATCAGGCCTACACCCCGAACTTCCGCCGCGAGGCGGGCGAACACGGCGTGGCGACGCGAGGAATCGTTCGCGTCCACCAGTTCAACAAGGTCGAACTGGTCAACTTCGTGGAACCAGAGGGGAGCTACGACCGACTGGAAGGGCTGCTCGCGGAGGCCGAATCGGTGCTTCGGAAGCTCGAACTCCCGTATCGCATCCTGAACCTCTGCACGGGCGACCTCACGTTCGGTTCGGCCAAGACCTACGACATCGAGGTGTGGGCACCCGGCGACGATATGGACGACGGGCCGGAACGGGGCGGTCGCTGGCTGGAAGTCTCGTCGGCGTCGAACTTCGAGAACTTTCAGGCCCGCCGCGCCGGATTACGCTACCGCCCCGAGCGCCACGAATCGACCGAGTACCTCCACACGCTGAACGCCTCGGGCACCGCCATCGGGCGCGTGATGGTCGCCGTCCTCGAATACTATCAGAACGACGACGGTACCGTGACGGTACCCGAAGTCCTGCGCCCGTACATGGGCGGACAGGAGGTCATCGAGGGTCACGAACCGGTCGGCGAGAGCGCCCTCGGCTCGGGGGAGAAGGAGTAGCGCCGGAACCGCTTCCGTTTCGCTCGACCGTTTCTCGGAACCCGACGAACGAGAGGTACGGGGCTTGCCACGACGAGACAGCCGCGGACGAGATTTACCGATGCCAATGCTTATTGTTCGTAATTAACGATAGAGAACCATGATTTCGGTAACGATGGATATGGTACAGTACGACTGTCCGTATATCGACGTGACGGACGACGTCGACGTGTCGTTTCACACCATGCACTGGGACTTCAACACTGCCCAGCAGGAGTTGGAGACCAGAATCCTCGTGACTGGAAACGACCGCGGTGCGCTGACGAACGGTCTCAACGCGCTCCAGAACCACGAGGGAACGTTAGGGTTCGAACTGCTGTCCCGGCGGGAGGACACGGCGGTCATCAAATCGTTCATCGGGCAGACGAACGCGATGCGGACGATACGGAAACACGACGGTTACATAACCGGCCCGTTTCGAATCAGCGACGGAAGCGAACTCTGGAGCGTCGGCTTCGACACCGCCGACAACACCGACAACGCGCTCGCGGATCTGGAGATCGGGAACGACTTTCGGGTCGAATCCCGGAATGCCACGTCGTTCGAGGACTATCTCGACGTTATCCAGCACCTCGGTGCGACGAAGAGCGTGCTCGACGGCTGTCGGGAACTGTCCGAGATAGAGCGCCGAACACTTCAGAAGGCCGTCGACGGCGGGTACTTTCGAACCCCGCGCGACGCGACGCTCGGCACGCTGGCGGAGGCGTTCGACGTTTCGAAGACGGCGGCCTCGAAGAACCTGCGCCGCGCCGAAGGGAAGATACTCCGGCGCGTTGTCGCAGCGCTTTCCGATATCGACGAGGAGAACGACCTGAACCGCGAGTAGCGAGACTTCGAGCGGAGTCGCGTACCGAAATCAGGGCAGTCCGCGCGCCGTCTCAACCTCGATGTCGACGTGCGAAAGCGAGGACTCTTCCCGAAGTGCCTCGACGACGTCGACCTGTGAGTCGCTCGAACGCGCGGCGTACAGTTTTCTCGCGGTAATGTCGCCGTCTTCCTGCCACGTCAGCGTCAGTACCGCGCGCCGAAGTCTGGTTCCGTCACGAAGTTCGATCGACCGGAGCGAATCGAGGGGGACGGCGAAGTTCCGCTCGTCGAGCGTCATCGCTCGCTCGGGCGTCGACCGTTCGATTTCGCGGCGACCGCGCTCGCCGGTGTCCGCCCGCAGGAGCAACGACTTGAACGACTCGCCGACGAGACACCAGACGACGCGCCTGTCGGTCACGAGCAGTTCCCAGAATTCGAGCGACGTCGGTCGCTGTCGGAGCCACCGAGTGAATCGCGCGTGACAGTTCTCGTTCGATTCGGTCATGCTATCGCTCGATGAGGATGCCGATGTCCTCCGGAACCGACTGGCCTCGCTGCGTCGCTATCGAGACGACGACGAAGAGGATGATGGTGACCAGAAGCGCGACCGTTCCGACCGGGAACGATTCGGGGAACGGGTACAGCCCCATGACGGCCTCGCCGAGTCCCGCAAGACCGACGGTGGCCGCGATTCGCGGGACGGCGCTGTAGAGGAGGTTGAGCGCCAGCCCGCCGACGAGCGCGACGACTGCTCCCTCCTTCGTCGCACCCTTCCAGTTCAGACCCAACGCCGCGATTGCGAAGAACGCCGCCGCGAAGAACCCCCATCCAATGGTGCCGAGGATGCCGACGAGCGTCTCCGAGAAGTAGACGATAAGCGTGGACGCGACGGTGATACCCCCCAATGCAGCTTGCGTCACTCGAAGCTCCGTGGCGTCGTCCTCGATGGGGCGTCCCAGCGCGCGGGGAATATCCCGGGAGATGGCCGCCGCCCCGATGTTGAGGAACGAATCACTGGTGCTCATTATCGCCGCCAACAGCGCCGCCAAGATGAGCCCGGCCACGACGCCCGGCGTGTGTTCGAGCACGAACACCGGCCCGACGACGGACGCGCTCTTTGGCGCGGCCGTCCGCCCCGCCTCGACCATCGCGCGCATCGACAGGCCGGTCGAAAACGCGAGGAGGCTCGAAATCGCGTACGTCACCGCGGCGATGGGCGCACCCCAGCGAAGGATGCGCAGGTTGCGGCTCATGTAGAACTTGGTTATCAGGTGCGGCTGTCCGGCCGCACCGACCGAAAAGAGGAGCCACCAACCGAGCGCCGTGAAGATGGTCGCGGTCGGCGCTCCCATCGCGCCGAACGGGGAGACGAACGCCGGGTCGGCGCTGGCGAGATTCCGCGAAATCGTCTCCATCCCGCCCCCGAACGAGAGGGCGAAGGCGAACACGAAGACGGAACCCACGATCATCGTGATGGCCTGCACGAAGTCGGTCCAGACCCCCGCGATCATCCCGCCGAGCATGCTGTACAGCAGGAGGATGAGCGCGCCGATGAACAGCCCCCACATCACTGGAAGCCCGAAAATCGCGCGCATGACGTACTGCAACGCGGCGAGGTTCGTTGCGAGGTACGCCATCACGCCGACGATGACCGCGACGGCGGTCAGTCCGCGAATCCACGCGCTCTCGTACCTGACGTACATGCCGTCGGCGAGCGTCAGCACGTCGCGGATATCCGCCAACAGGCGCATCCGCTTCGCCAGCAACGCCCACGTGACGATGAATCCGAGCGGGGCAGTGAAGAAGATCCAGAGCGCGGTCGTCCCGAACGAGTAGACGAGTTCCGGGCCGCCGACGAAGCCGAACCCGGACTGGATGACCGAGAACGCGGTGAGCGCGAGCACCCATGTTCCGACGTTCTTGCCGGTGATGAGGAAGTCCTCCGTGCTCTCGGTCTGGAGGTACCCCCAGACGCCGATGGCGAGCACCATCAGGAGGTAGATGCCGCCGAAGAGCAATACGTAGGGGCTGTCGGTTATCGGAATCTCCTGCAGCGGAACGACGTTCATCGTCGCTCACCCTCGTCGGAGGAACCGTCCGACGATGCTTGCCGCCCATCGGTCAGTCCACCCCCGTCGGCTTCGGGCCGGGAGGCGGAGAGGGGTAATTCGTCGGTTCGCTGCACTCGGCGCACGTCGGCCATGATGTCGTCGACGAGTTCCTCGTCTCCGATTTGCGGGAACACGAAGGCGTAGTAGAATGCGCCGAGAATTGGGAGCAACCAGATGAAGACGACGTACGCCAGCGTCGGAATGGGGAGTCCGAACAGGTACGTGTACTCCGACACGCCCGGATGCCAACTGAGCCAGATGATGGTCAGTCCCGTCATGAAAATCGCGCCCAATCCGACCGACAGCCGACCGTACGGCGCAAGGTCGAATTCGCCGTCGTTCCGCTCGATCGACGCGGCGCAGAAGATGACCGCGATGAGTAGCGCCGCGAGGTACGAGAAGACGCGATACACGTCGGTCGCCGCCGCTATCAGTAGACCGGCCGAGAGGAGGGCGACGATGCCCATCAAACCGTTCCTCGCTCCCAATGTCGGACGTGATCGTGCTGACGTCATCTTTCCGTGTACCAAGGTAGCAAATAACGAAAAACGGCGGGTTGATATGTAAACTGGCGAATCGAGTGGCGCTCTCGTGTGAGCCGAAGACCGGCTCGATCGATCTGTCAGCGCGTGTACGTCCGTATCTCCGTGATTCGCCCGTCGGAGAGCGAAAAGGCGTCGACAAACTCGAACAGTTCCTCCCCGCCGGAATCGAGTAGTCGACCTTCCGCGACCGCCTCCGACCCGTCCTCGTACACGCGGTGAACCTCGTGGGACGTCCGCTTGTCGGGGCGGTCGTCGCGCATGAATCCGACGAGCGTCTCGCGGCCCTCGATTGTTCGGTCGGGACGCGAGTGAACCACGTCCGGCGCGAGCAGGCCGGCGAACGTCTCGTAGTCGTGCGCGTCGATGGCGTCGTAGTAGCCGCGGACGACCGATTCGGGACTCATACGCGAGACAACGAAGACGACCCTCTTCAGCGTCCCGGCGCGGACGGTCTATCGAGACGAATGGAGCCGTCGGGAGCGAGCTATAGCTCTCATATATAAATTCAAACCATAGCCGTCGGAAGAGCTATCTGCCGGGTTTCCCGGCACGATCAGTACTCCGGGCGATTTTGTTTCCACGTCGCCCCGCGCCTCCGGCGGGGCGGCCTTCCGCCGCGTCCGCCTCTCGGTCGTTTTCGTCTCTCCGGCCCGTACCACCTCATACCGCGCACCGCCTCGGTCGGCTTCGTCCCGCTCCGCACCGCTTTTGAGTGCGCCACGCCAACCTTCGGTCGGTGAAGCTTCACGTCCGCTACGAGGGAGACGACGACCCGGACAAGTGTACGGCCCGAAAGCTCGCGCGATTCGACCTCGCCGAACTTCATCGCACGACTCGGGCGACGCCCTACGGGATCGTGCTCAATCCGCACGCAGAGCAGGCGCTTTCGCCGGCCGACCGAGCCGAAACCGACACGCTCGTCGCCCTCGACTGCTCGTGGAAGAGTGCCGAGCGGGCGCTGTTCGGTATGCCCGGCGTCCACCGGGCGCTCCCCTTCCTCGTCGCCGCGAACCCCGTCAACTACGGCAAGCCGTTCCAGTTGAACACCGTGGAAGCGTTCGCGGCGGGACTGTGTATCCTCGGTGAGCGCGACCAAGCCGAGCAGATCCTCTCGAAGTTCCGATGGGGCAAGACGTTCCTCGAACTGAACGCGGAACCGCTCCGTCGGTACGCCGACTGTTCGGATTCGAGCGCGGTGGTCGCGGTTCAGGGTGAGTATCTCGACGCGGGCGAGTGACCGCGGCATAAGCGAGTAACGGGAGCGACTCGGCCGAGGAGAGCGCGCCGACTCGAAAACGTTTAACCTCGCGGGAAGAAAGCGATCGGTATGGCCAGTTTCGACGCAGCGGAGAAACGAACGCTCGAAAAGATGATCTGCATGCGGTGTAACGCCCGCAATCCACAGCGTGCCGACCACTGCCGCAAGTGCGGGTACAGCAAGCTCCGCCCGAAGAGCAAGGAGTCCCGAAGCGCGTAATCCGCGTCTCCATTCTGCCGACGAGAACCGACCGCGAGCCGCGCATCTCGGTCGAATCTGTGGGTTCCAGTCGATCTTCGCGTCCTAATTGAGTCTACTCGCTCGGGTCGAACCACTCGTCTTCCGTGAGTCCGTAGAACTCGACGTCGACGTACTCGCCGTCCACGAACTCGGCTTCGACGTGGGTTCCCTCGTGGCGAAAGCCAAGTTTCTCCCAGATGCGCGCCGAGCCGACGTTTCCCTCGAAGACCCGAGCCACGACGCGATGGTGACGGCGTTCGCGGAAGGCGTAGTCGGTGACGAGCCGACTGGCCTCGGTGCCGTACCCCTCGCCCCAGAACTCCTCGGCGAGGAAGATGCCGATCTCCGCGTTGACACCGATCGAGTCCTTCGGATAGAGACCGACGGTACCCATCAGTTCCCCGTCCCGACAGACGAGGAGGTGGGTGTGGTCGTCGTCCGATGCGCGTTCTTCGTACCACTCGCGCTCCTGCTGGCCGTTGATGGGTGAGCGACTACCGATGGTCGACCGGACGGCCGGGTCGTTGACGGTCGCTTGCAGGAAATCGAGGTCTTCTTCCTCAACCGTTCTGAGTTCGATTCGCTCGCCGGAGAGGAAGGTGGGGCCGGGCATACCTCGAAATCAGGGTGACTGACAAGAAAAACGTTCGTGAGGCGTGATACCGATGCGCGAGTTAGTTACAGGAATCGAGTCCGAGCCCGACGAAGTCGGTCGAATCGCCGCTAGTCTGCGCCCAGTTCGGCGAGCAGGTGCGAGATGTGGAGCCTGTCATTCGTCCCTTGCGTCAAGTCCATATCGACCTCCGCCGCGAGCAGGACGGCTTCGGCGAGTTCGTCGCCCTGATACCGGTTCTGTCCGAAGTTCTCCAGTATCGCTTCGAGCACCTCGTTACCGCTGTACCCTTCGTCGACGAGGAGGTCGTCCAGTTTCTTGCGGGCGTCTTTGAACTCGCCCCCCTCGGCCGCGTCGAGCATCTCCGTGACGCGCCCCTGGATGCCGAACTCGCGGAGAACCCGGTACCCCTCGCTGCTCACCTCGCCTTCCTGCTCGTAGAGCAGTTGAGCGTACGAGATTGCCTTGCGAAGGTTCCCTTTCGAGTAGCCCGCTATCAGTTCGACGCCGCCCTCGTCGTACTCGATGCCCTCCGCGTCTAGAATCGACTCCAACACGGAGACGACCTCGCTCTCCGTCGGCTTTCGCATCGAAACGGGGAAACACCGCGATTTGATGGGCGGGATGAGCTTCGTCGGCTGGCGCGTCGTGATGACGAACTGTGTGGTCTCGTGGTACTGCTCCATCACCCGGCGGAGCGCCTGCTGGAAGTCCTCGCGGATGGCCTCGGCGTTGTCGAGCACGATGGTCTTGTACTCGCCCGAGGAGGGCGCATAGCCCGCGTACTCCTTGAGAACGTGATTTATCATCTCGCGCTTCGACCAGTTTCGCTTGTACTTCTTCAACTGCCCGGACCCGCGACGGTACTGCTTCGAGAACTCCGTCTGCCCCTGGAGGAAGTTCGAAAAGCGCGGGTCTTCTCGGATCTCTTTTTTCGTCCGGTCGAAGAAGTCCGCGACGTTTATCTCCACGAGGTCATTGTCCGGGTCGTCGTGCGCCGCGCGCGCCAGCGCGCGCACGGCGGCGGTTTTCCCGCTCCCCTCCGGCCCATAGAGCACGAGGTTTATCGGCTCGTCCACTGCCCGCTCCAGATAGTCGCGTACCTCCGGCTGGGGCAGGTCGGAGAGGTCGGGCGCGTACGTCTCAGTCCACAGCGGCGACTCCATCGAGCTATCCTAAACGGTCACCAGACAAGAATCGGTCGGTTGCCCCGCACGAAAAATGCAGTCTGTCGCGGAGTCGAACGGACGGAACTACTTGGTCGTCGTCCCGTCAGCAGTGGTCGTCGCGTTCGCTTCGGTCGTCGCCTTTGCAGCCGTGGTCGCCTCTGCGGCCGTGGTCGTCTCTCCGTCAGCGGTCGTCTCGGCAACGGTCGTCTCGTTCGCGGCCGTGGTCGCTTCAGCCGTCGTAGTCGTCTCCTCGGCCGTGGTCGTCTCTTCGGCCGTCGTGGTCGTCGTCTCTGCCGTCGTCGTCTCATTCGGGCCGTTGACCGCTTCGAGCGTAATCGCGCCGATTTCGCCGAAGTTGCGCGTGTAGACGCCGTGTGTGTACGTTCCGGGTTCGACGTCGCTGGTGTCGATCTCGAACGTCACGTTCGTGCTCTCACCGGGGCCGAGCGTGACGTTTTGGCGCTGGAGCACCGTCCCGTCCAGTCGGAAATCCACGGGTTGCGTGAGTTCCGACTCGGTGGGGTTGGTGACCGTCGCGTTCACGACAAGCGTCTCGCCGATCGTCGCGTTCAGCGGCGCTTCGAGACCCTCCACGTCAAGCGATGGGCCGAGGTCGGAGACGTTCTCGACCTGTCCGCCCTCTCGGGCGGTGGTCGTCGTCTCTGCGGTCGTCGTTTCTTCTGCGATCGTGGTCTCCTCGGCGGTCGTGGTCTCTTCTTCAGCCGTCGTAGTCGTCTCCTCCGCGGGCGTCGTCGTTTCTTCCGCGGTCGTGGTCTCCTCGGCCGTGGTCGTCGTCTCTGCCGTCGTCGTCTCTTCGGCGGTTTCGACGTTCACCACCGCCGGATCGACGACGATCTGGTTATCGACGACGTACGGCAGGTCTTCGGCTCCGTCGGACGTAACGAAGTCGTACTGCTGATTGCCGTTCGTGTCGAGGTGCGGCATGGCGATGAGCGGCTGGCTCTCGGTGAGCGGTTCGTCGAGCGTCACGGTGACGTTCTGGTGCGTCCCCGGTTCGAGGTACTCCGACGAACCGACGACGCTTCCGACGACGTTGCCGTCGAGGAGGCTTCGGTCGTGGATCGCGACGAAGCCGCCCTCCGACATGGTGACCGAGTCGATGGTGACCGTCTCACCGTCGCTGGTCTGATTCTCGAAGGTGACGTTCGCGTCGAGTTGCTTCGGTTGCTCCGGTATTCCGGGTTGGCCCGGCTTCGCCGAAACGTTCAGATTCTGCGGTAACTCCACGACGAACGTCACGTTCTGGACTGTGATGTCGCGGAGCACGACGCGGACTGTGTCGAGGTCGCTCGGCACCGTCACGTCGCTCTTATCGGCCGATTTCTGCGACTCTTCGGCCGTGCGTTCGGCGTCTTCCTGCGAGACTTCCTGGCCGCGCTGGACGACGTCCTGCATCGATTCGTTTTGGAGCAGGGCCGTCGCGTTAAGGCGAACCGTCTCGTCTTCCAGGTCGACGCCGCTGATGGTCTCGGTGCGGTCGGGTTCGGTGCTGTCACCGATGACGAACGACCACTCCGCGATGCTCAGCGATTCGACGTGGAACACGAGCTGTTCGGGGAGCTGTCCCTCTTCCGTCGGTTGTTCGACTTCCCCGACCAAGACTCGGGCGTCGTCGACGACGGCTTGCCCGTTCGCGGTGTACGGGCCGTCGACGGTTCCGTTCCCGATGACGAAGTCGTACACTCGGTTCTCGTTGGTGTCCCGGTGCGGCATCGCGATGAGCGTCGCGTTCTCCTCGATGGGACGTGCGAGCGTAACGGTGACGTTCTCGTGCGTTCCCGGTTCGAGGTACACGGAGTTGCCCAGCACGCTACCGACGACATCCCCTTCGAGTAGGCTCTCGTCGTGGATGGCGACGAAGCCGCCTTCGGGGACAGTCACCGACGAGATGACGACGGTTGCACCGTCGCTCTGCTGGTCGTCGATGGTTACGTTCGCTTGAGATTCGTTCGATTGAGAGTTCCCCTGCAGGCTCGTAACCTGCGTTTCTGATGCTGTATTCGTCTGCCCTGTGGCTCCTAGTGATACTGCAACACCGCTAGCGAGTATCACGAGAACAGCCACGAGTGCGGCACTAACTGTTTTCGGAATTCGTGTCATATCTCCCTCCTTATCTCCGAACGAGTAGACGGGGAGACGCCCGATAAACGGCTTCGACCGTTCACGGGATAGGCCGGCGATTCGAGCGGTTAAGGCCATCCTGTCCACCGCTGGCCGGAGAGCGACGGGACGGAGAAACGCTCGCTTATACCGTCGGACACGACGTTCGTGCACCTCGGGCGGTTCGACGAGCATGCCATCGACTCGCGTCCGACGGTCTCTCTCACGGCCGACGCTTTCGAAGGCTGTTTAGTCGTCGGGGTTTGAACTGCGAAGGAATGTCGATGCGCGTGACCTTCCTCGGAACCAGCGGGGCAGTGCCGACGACGGAGCGAAACCCGAGTGCCATCCTCGTCAACCGGGAAGGCGACCGCCTATTGTTCGACGCCGCCGAGGGGACACAGCGCCAGATGATGCGCTTCGGAACTGGCTTCACCGTCTCCGACCTCTTCGTCACTCACCTCCACGGCGACCACGTCCTCGGGATACCCGGACTCGTGCAGACGTGGGATTTCAACGACCGCGACGACCCGCTCACCGTCTACACGCCGCGGGGAACCGGCGACGATATCGACGCGCTCGTCCACGCCGCGGGCAACCAACCCTCCTTCCCAGTTCACATCACCGAGGTCGCCCCCGGCGAGGTGGCCGTCCGGCGGGAGGAGTACGAAGTGCGCGCGTTCAGAACCGACCACGAGACGAACTCGCTCGGCTACGCGCTGGTCGAGGACGACCGGAAAGGCCGGTTCGACCGCGAACGCGCCGAAGAACTCGGCGTTCCCGTCGGGCCGAAGTTCCAGCAACTCCACGCGGGCACGCCGGTCGAACTCGAAGACGGAACGGTCGTCCGACCGGAGCAGGTCGTCGGCGACCCCCGTCCCGGACGGCGATTCGTCTACACCGGGGACACCCGCCCCTCCGAGCAGGTCGTCTCCGTCGCGGAGGACGCCGACCTGCTCGTCCACGACGCGACCTTCGCAAACGACAGGGTCGACCGCGCGAGGAAGACCGCTCACTCGACCGCGGAACAGGCCGCGGAGATCGCTCGCCGGGCCGAAGCGGTTCGACTCGCCCTTACCCACATCTCCTCTCGCTACGCGGGCGACGTTTCGACCCACCTCCGGGAGGCCCGCGACGCCTTCGACGGCGAGGTGTTCGTCCCCGACGACGGCGAGTTAGTCGAGGTGCCGTATCCGGACGAGTAGCGGGTCGTCCTCGAATGCAGATGGCGTAGAGACGGCGAAAAGTGGAAATCGGTCTCCGACCGGCGCTAAACAATCGCACCGTTTGTTATTATCATCCTGTATATGAATATAACCGGCAAAAATACTATGGTTGTTGAGCCATTAAATTAACTGCGATGACTTCAAATAGGAGAAGCGTACTGAAGCACCTCGGAGCGATTAGCACGGTAGGACTCGGAAGTGTCGGGCTGTCCGGGACGGTGAGTGCGCACGTTCAGGATCCCTACGCCGACAGATGGGTCGCAGCGGACTCCAGCAACTACACCAACGACAACAAGAGCGCGAGCGAAATCAACTGGGTCATCATCCACGTCACGGAGGGAAGCTACGGCGGAACTGTCAGTTGGTTCCAGAATCCCGACTCGGATGTGAGCACCCAGTACGTGATTCGTAACTCCGACGGCCACACGACCCAGATGGTTCACAACGAGGACAGCGCGTGGCACGGGGGCGGCCAGAACTACAGTTTCCACTCCATCGGAATCGAACACGAAGGCTACGTCGGCCAGACGAACTTCACGGACGCGCTATACCAGAAGTCCGCCAACATCGTTAGCTGGGCCTGTGACACGTACGGCATCCCGAAACAGCGTCCGTCCGGCGTCGCGCCGTGTGACGCCCGAGACGGCGGCGGCATCATCGGCCACCACCAAGTACCCGAGTCCGACTGCGGCTACAACGACCACACCGACCCCGGTTCGACGTGGGACTGGGACTATTTCATGAGTCTCGTCGGCGGCAGTAACGGCGGCGGTGGCGGATTCAGCGACGGCGACCGAGTCACGCCGACCGCCAATCTGAACACGCGGGAACAGCCCGGGACGGAGTCGCCCGTCGTCGCGACCATCTCGCCGGGTGAGGTCGGCGAGATTATGAACGGGCCGACGACCGAGGACGGCTACACGTGGTGGGGCGTCCACTGGCTCGACCGCAACGTCTGGGGCTGGTCGGTCGAACGCTATCTCACCTACGCGTGAACTCTCGGACGGAACGAACCGTTCGTGCTATTTTCGCAGCGTTCGGGCTTTTGCTGTCCGCGAATTTTATACTCTGGAGATCAGTTCGGTTCCGACATCGGACTTTTTCCGGTCGTTCACCACCGCTTTCACCGGTTGGTATCGACCGTTTTCGCTATCCTCGTCTGGTATTTCTCGCGCCGGATTTATATTTCGAGGGCGCCTAGCGCGAACCGTGAGTGAGCGAACGAGTGCCCTCGACGCCCTCGTATTCGGAGTAGATATCCAGAGCGGGGACGTGCGAGGTGATTCTCCCTCCTATGCGCTCGTCGTCTACGACGGCGAGCAGATAGACCGCGACGTTGTTTCTCACCGGAAACTCCGGCGACTCGTCGAACGCGACGAGCCCGCGCTCGTGGCGACGGACAACATGTACGAACTCGCCGCCGACAAAGACGCCCTCGTCCGCTTCCTGCAGAGCCTTCCGGACGGAACTCGGCTGGTGCAGGTGACCGGCGCGGAGCGACCGGAACCCCTCTCGCGGGTCGCGTCCCGTCACGGCGTCCCCTACGGAAAGGAACCGATGCGCGAAGCGGAGGCGGCCGCCCGCCTCGCCGCGATGAACGTCGGCTACGAGGTGTCGGCGTTCACCGACACCACCCACGTCAAGGTGTCTCGTGGGCGCTCGACCGGAAAGGGCGGGTGGAGCGAAGACCGCTACACCCGACGAATCCACGGGTCGGTGAAGGAGTGCGCCCGCGACGTGGAGTCCGAAATTCGAAGCGCGGGACTCGACTACGAGCGCGAGGTGACCGAGAAGTACGGCGGCTACGCCAACGCCGTCTTCGAGGTCGAAGCTCGCCCTGGTGACATCCCCGTCTCGTCGCTGCGGTCGGGGGACGTACGCATCGAAATCGAGCGTCTCCGCAGGGACGGCATTGAGTTCGACCCCCTCGCCAAGCGCCGCGATCATGTCATCGTTGGTATCGACCCGGGCACGACGACGGCGGTCGCGCTGACCGACTTGGACGGCACCCTCCTCGACGTGTGGAGCACGCGCACCGCCGACACCGCCGACGTGATCGAATGGATAATCGAACGGGGACGGCCGGTCGTCGTCGCGGCGGACGTGACGCCGATGCCAGAAACCGTCGAGAAGATTCGCCGGAGCTTCGACGCCGCCGCGTGGACGCCGGAGAAAGACCTCCCCGTGGACGAGAAACAGCACCGGACGCGAAACGACGACTACGACGACGACCACCAGCGAGACGCGATGGCCGCCGCGCTGTTCGCGTTCGACGGCCACGAAGACCAGTTCCGGCGCATCGCCCAGAAGGTGCCCGCACAGATGAGTCGCGGCGAGGTGACCGCCCGCGTGGTCGCGGGCGACGAGAGCGTCGAAGCGGTGCTCGCCGACCTTTCGGACGACCCCGAACCCGAGGAAGACGAGCAGGAACACACGGTTCGTGAACCCTCCGACGAGGAGAAACGTATCAAACGACTCGAATCGCAGGTCGAACGCCTGCAATCGCACGTCGATGACCTGCGGGGGACGGTCGAGACGAAAGATGAGCGAATCGAGGAGTTGGAAGACGAACTCGTGGACGCCCGGCGAGAGGAGCGGCGGAAAGCCCGCGAACGCCGAGAGATATCGCGGCTCGAACGCGAGAACGACCGACTGGAGCGCGAACTCGACGAGCGTGACGACGAAATCGAGGAGCTGACGGGGAAGCTCACCCGCCTCAAGAAACTCTGGAAGCTCGACCACTCGAACTTCAGCGACGTGGCCGAGAAAAAGGCCGGACTGGTCGCCGTCAAACCCGTCGATAAGTTCACGAACGACGCCATCGACGCCGCCCACGAGAGCTACGGTCTCGCCGAGGACGACGTGATATACCTCCGGGACGCGAGCGGGGCGGGACGTTCGACCGCCGAGCGACTGGCCGACATCACCCCCCGAGTCGTGCTCAAGGCGGGCGGCATCTCCGACGTGGCCGACGAGGTGCTGTTCGAACACGAGATTCCGGTCGGTTCGGCGAGCGAGGTGGCGATTCAGGAGGTGGACGAACTCGCCGTGGCGCGCGAGTCGGAAGTCAAGGGGGTCATCGACGACTGGCGCAAGAGGGCCGAAGAGCGCCGGAGAGAGGAGAAGACCGAGCAACTCGACCAACTCATCAGTGAACACCGCGCCGAGCGCCGGGTGGACGGACGCGGTTCGTCGTCTCCGTTCGGTAACTGATATCGAACGTAGTTAGACCGGCAGGGAGACATAATCCGTTGAGGACAGATTTCAAACAGTACGACGATAGAGAGGGGCGTTCGTCGGTATCGCATCTTACGAAATGTCGAGATTGTATTCGATTTCAACCTGAACGGAGACTTCGATCGGGCCACTCTCGACGCTTCCCGACTCGGACGTATCCATCACCACTCCGTGCCCCGCCCGTAAATGTCGAGGTCGCGAGACGTGATCGGTTACTATCGATCGCACGCTACCGACAGCCATCTCTTCGGCGGTTGCTGCGGCGGCGGCCTTTTTTCATGCTGCGACAACTGCGTCGGCGACGGCTTTTCGCTGAAGTTCTCGTTGCGTCGCTGTTTGGAACGTGAACGCGACCTCGTTAATTTCGACGCTTGCCTCGTCAACGGCAGCCGAAAGAACGTCGCCCAGCCTATCGAGTTCGAAGAGAATGACGGTGATGGTTTCGGTTGCTTGGTACGGTTGTGTCGTAGAATCGGAGTCCGATTGCCTCGCGCGATCCGGTGGATGTCGCCGGATTCGGAACCGACTTGTTCGGATTCGTTCATCGGGATACCGACAACGTCGAGTTCTTGCCGGAGCGCCACCGCTTGGTCTGCCACTGTGCGGCGAGCGGTCGTAACGTCCGGGTCGATAGCACGAGCCGTAAACTGAAGGTCGACTTCGTCAGGTGGGGCACTCGTTCGACCGGTAGCAGTGGTCGTAATCGTCGGGTCGGCCATGAGCGAAAATCTACGCCGGTTGAAATATTTGTTTCCGTGGTTCGGGAAGACCGACACGTGTTGCTCGTTTCATGGTGTGGCAACAAATTCTTCCGTCCGTCGAGTCAGTTCGTCCACTCAGTCGTGAGCGTTCGCATGACGCTCAGTCCCCAGAGGACGACGCCGAAGCCGACCGCCAGTATCGCCGCGTACAACAGGACGTACTCGTTCATCGTGGTGCCGATGTCTTGCCCGAGACGGATCGCGGGATAGAGCGCGAGTCCACCGACGACGACCAACCAGAGTCCGACCCTCGTTCCGTTCATACCTCTCGTTTCGTCCCCGTCGACTTGTTCCTTGTCCAATGACGTAACCCTAAAGCCGGTGAACCATCTTTTTCCGCGCATGGACACCTACGAGCTAATCTCCCGGAACGCCGAGGAGTTGGTGACCGAGGAGGAGGTACGCGAACTCGCCGACGACCCCGACGGAAAGCGTGCCTACGTCGGTTACGAACCCTCCGGCGTGCTCCACATTGGGCACATGCTCGGTGCGAACAAACTCATAGATCTACAGGAAGCGGGCTTCGAAATCGTCATCTTGCTCGCAGACGTTCACGCCTACCTGAACGACAAGGGGACGTTCGAGGAGATTCGAGAGACGGCCGAGCGAATGAAAGCGCAGTTCATCGCCTACGGACTGGACGAGGAGAACACGGAGTTCCGCCTCGGCTCCGAGTTCCAGATGGACGACGACTACGTGCTCGATTTGCACTCGCTGGAACTGGAGGCGACGCTCAACCGCGCCAAGCGCGCGATGGCCGAGATTCAAAGCGGCGAATCAACGAAGGTATCGCAGGCCGTCTACCCCTTGATGCAGGCGCTCGACATCGTCTACCTCGACCTCGATCTCGCTATTGGCGGGATGGAACAGCGGAAAGTCCACATGCTGGCCCGCGACACGCTCCCGAGTATCGGCTACGACGCGCCGACCTGCATCCACACGCCACTCATCGCGGAACTGTCGTCGGGCGAAGGCAAGATGTCCTCCAGCGAAGGCGTCACCATCTCGATGGAGGATTCGACCGAGGACATCGAGGAGAAGGTCAACTCGGCGTTCTGCCCGCCGACCCGCGACCCCGAGGGCGACCTCGAAAATCCCGTCCTGCAGATATTCGAGTACCACGTCTTCCCGCGCTTCGAACGCGTCGTGGTCGAGCGTCCAGAGAAGTACGGCGGGGATCTGGAGTACGACGACTACGAATCGCTCGCCGACGACCTGGAAAACGGCGAACTGCATCCGGCGGACGCCAAGGGCGCGCTGGCGACGTACTTGGACGAACTCATCGCGCCGGGGCGTGAGAAGATTCGGCAGATGGAGTAGGGAGTCGGCGAAAAGAGCGCCCTGACGATTTTTCTCGTTACTCGTACCCGCCGCCCATCATCCCGGCCATCCCGAAACTCTCCAACAGCCCCGACACTAGCCCCCACGCGGTCAGGACGAAACCGACGACGACGAGACCCATCCCCGCCGCGATGATGACGTTCTGTATGGCGATAACGCCGATTCCGGCGAGGAGTGCGAGCAGGCCGACGATACCTTTCACGCCGAGCTTTCCGAGCATGGCGCGAACTGCGTCCGGAGTCGCCTTAAAACCGGCAGATACCGGGCGCGATCATAGCTCCGTCTCCATCACGTAGCCCCATCGCTTCACGCCGTTTTCCTAGTAGAACTGCCGGGCGGATTCGTTCTCGAGCCGGGCCGCCAGCGCGACGTACTCGCACTCCCGTTCGTGCGCCCACCCCGCGATTTCCGAGAGGAGGGTCGTGCCGTACCCTTCGCCTCTGTGCGCCTCGGCGACGACGAAATCGTGAATCCACGCGTGCCGGGCGTGGTGGAGCCCTCGTTGGATGGAGACGCCGGCGACGCCGACCAACTCGTCGTCCGCGTACAGTCCGAAGAGTCGATATCCGTCTTCGTCGTGCCACGACCGAACGGCCGATTCGTCCACGTTCGTCCACAGTTGCCGAAGGATGGGAACGGCGTTCGTCCAGTCGTCGGTCGTCGTCAACTCTTCCACGCCGGTGGTCGTCATGTGCGATGCGACGTTGCCTTCCCCCGTGATGCTTCGGATATCCGTCTGTGAAAGTGTCACGCGGGACGGCGGATTTAAAACCATCCCGCTCAAACAGTGAGCTATGAGTGACAACAGCGGACGGAAGAACCTCCGTATGCCGGACGACGACGAGGTTTTCGCTACCGTCACGAACATGCTCGGGGCGAACCGAGTGAAGGTGCGCTGTGCCGACGGGAAGGAGCGAACCGCCCGAATTCCGGGGAAGATGCAAAAGCGCATCTGGATTCGAGAGGACGATATCGTGCTCGTGGAGCCGTGGGACTGGCAAGACGAGAAGGCCGACATCAAGTGGCGCTACGACAAGCAACAGGCCGACCAGCTTCGACGGGAAGGACATATCAGCTAACGGCTTTTACGACGGTGGGTGTGGCAACGTGCACGCCGAGTCGGCGCGAGCATCGCCACCGCACCGCGAAATTTCTACCGATAGGCAGTCGCTCACTGCCAATCTCGATAGCGTGAAATCAGTGGCGAGCGGAAGACGAATCGCTATCGAGTCGATTCGAGAGCCGACGACGAACCGGCTGAGGAGAAAATTGATAACGAATTGAAACCGAATCCGAGTGTGACATCGTCGAACCCCGATTCGTGGTCGAAGTACGATAAACTCGCGGGGCTGCTCGCGGTTGGGCTGTTCGCAGGCTACTTCGTCCAGCCGATAGAGTCTATCGTCGTCGCGGTCGTCTCTCCGCCTTCTCTCGCCGCTCGCGGTCTGACTCCCCTTCTCGCTGTTCATCTTCTTCCTCGCGGGGTCGACGGGACTTTTCAGCGCAGTTCTACGGACGAAGTTCCGAGATACGGAACAACTGGAGCGACTGCAACGGAAGACGAAGGCGCTTCAGGAGCGACTCCAGACCGCCCGTAACGAGAGCAACGACGAGGAGATGGAGCGACTCCGATCCGAACAGCGAGGGCTGATGAAACACCAAGCCGAGATGGTGAAAGGGAGCTTCCGGCCGATGGTCTGGAGCCTCTTGGTGACGGCTCCGGTGTTCATCTGGCTCAGATGGGTATTCACGTCGCCCGCCACCGCAATCGTTCCGGTGGCGTTCTTCCTCCCGGTCGTGGGTCACGTCGCGTGGACTGCGACCGTCGTCGGCCCACTGAAAGTATGATTGGTCTGGTACATCGGCGCGTCCGCCTCGTCGGGATACGTGGGTCGAAAAATCGTCCGGCGAGTAGCGTAGAACCGTTCGCGCTCGACTACGTCTCGGGGTCGGCGTTCTCTCGAATCCAGTCTTCGAGTTCGTCGCCCCGGATTTCGATCCCCTGTCGCTGGAAGAACGAAGCGACGTTCGCGCAGTCGCGGGTCAGAAACTCGCCGCTGTTGGGGTGGTGAATCGTCACCGCCTGACCGACGTCGATGATGCAGAGTTCGCCGTCGCTGACGAGGATGTTGTACTCGGAGAGATCGCCGTGGACGAGGCCCGCGTCGAACAGTCGGCGCATGTACTCCCGGACGACCCCGTAGGCCGTCTCCGGATTTTCGAGTCGCGCGTCCGCGAGCGTGGGCGCGCGACGACCGTCGTTGCCCATGAACTCCATTACCAGCACGTTTCGTTGAACCGCGATGGGGTCGGGCACTCGAACCCCGGCTTTCCGGGCGCGGTTCAGGTTGGCGAACTCCTTTCGCACCCACGCAAGGACGATTCGCTTTTTGTCCCCGCCGAGTTCCTCGAACCGCGGGTCGCCGATGAGATACTCCCGCATATCGCGGAAGTTGCTAGCGTTGATTCGGTATATCTTCACCGCGACCTCCTCGTACTCGTCGTCGCCCAGCGCGTTGTAGACGGTCGCCTCCTTGCCGGACGATATCGGCCCGCCGAACGCGCGGACGTGCCCGTCCTGAACGAGTTTGTAGAGCGCGGCGAGGGTCGCGTCGTCGAAGACGGACTGCTCGACTTTGAACTGGTCGGAGTCTTTGACCCGCTCGCGGAACTGGCTGAATTCGCGGTCGCGGCGACGCGCGATGCGGTCGGCTTCGGTGTCGGAAACGTCGATCTCCTCCCACTCGTCGCCGGGGGCAGCCGCGTTCTCGGGGTCAAGCAGTCCGTACTCCTCGTTCATCTAGTTCCGTCTATGTGGAGGAAGGGTAAAAGCGTGGCCCGTCAGTACGTCTCTCGATGCAGGATTTCCTCGACGGGACGCCGGGGGAGCCGCTCCGACTCTTCGCCGCCGCTCGGTCCGACGGCGATGAGCATCACCGGAATCTCGTCGTCCGGCAAATCGAGGAACTCGGCGATGCGCTCCTGGTCGAACCCGATCATCGGCGTGGCGGCCAACCCCCGCGCGTGCGCGGAGAGCAAAAGGTTCTCCGCCGCAAGCGAGGCGTTCCGGATCGCGTAGTCACGACCGGTTCGGTCGTCCTCGTACATCTCGACCGATTGCGCTTTCGTCTGCTGGGCGGCCTCCTCGTCCATCCGACCCGCTTCGGCCCACTCGTCGAAGACCCGATCCGCCGTCTTCGCGTCGGTGTGCCCTACGACGAGTATCGCGGTTCCCGCCTCGCGGATGTGCTCCTGTCCGTAGGCGATGTCGACGACTTCGCCCAGTCGGTCGTCGTCCTGCACGGCCACGAACTCCCACGGCTGGAGGTTGTACGAGGACGGCGCGAGCGCCGCGTCACGAATCAGCTCCTCTAGCGTCTCGTCGGAAAGCTCCGCGTCGGAGTCGAAGTTGTGCCCCGACCGCCGGGTGCGAAGTGCCTCGATGGTTTCGGGAAACTCGGCGTCGTGTGTTACGTCGTGCTCTTCGAAGGCGAGTTCGTTGGACATATCCAACGGTAAGGACTCCGCAGTTAACCGAAGCCGGGAAACGGCGGCACTTTCCGATTGAAGTGTGCTAGCGCCCCGAACGCGATAGCGAACCGATTCGAGCTGCTCGAAAGTGACCGCGAGCAGTGAGCGAGAATCGAGGAGGCAGAAGGCGAGTAGTCCAACCTCGGGAATCAGTAAGCAGCCAACCGCCGGAGCATTAGCAGTTCGCCGGAAAACCGGAGGTTTTCGTCACCGAGTAAATCATCGATTTACGGAGTCTGCGAACGCTTTGCACTCGCCCGATCACGGAAGAACGACGCTCCTTCGAACGACAGCAAAAGGTTGTGGGGAAGGGCTTAAACCGCCGCAGGTGGTACGCTTCTTTATGAAACACGTGACGATTCCGCAGGACAGGATTGGCGTTCTCATCGGCGAAGGCGGTGATACGATGCGAGAAATCGAGAGTCGTGCGGAGGTGCGCCTCGACATCGACTCCGACAACGGGTCGGTTCGAGTCGAGCAGACGGGAGACCCGGTTCGAGGGCTGAAAGCGCCGGAGATCGTCAAAGCGATCGGCCGCGGATTCGCCCCGGAAGACGCGCTCGCCCTGCTCGCCGACGACCTGATGCTGTTCGACATCGTGGATATCGACGCCGCCGCCCGCAACAAGAACGACCTCCAGCGCCAGAAAGGCCGACTCATCGGCGAGAACGGTCGAACGCGCCAACTAATGGAGGAACTCACGGGCGCGGACGTGGTCATCTACGGAACGACGCTCGGCATCATCGGCCAACCGCAGCAGGTGGAGGCCGTCCGAAGCGCTGCCGAGATGCTACTCGACGGAGCACCCCATGGCGCGGTGTACTCGTTCCTCGAACGCAAGCGCAACGAGATGAAACAACAGGGGATGGAGTATCACCAGTTCACCGGCTGATTTTCGCCAACGGTTCGGTTCCACTTATAAATATTCTTCGTCATCGCGTACTGCTCGGTTACGTCCGGCGTTTGCGGTGGGTTCTCACACGTCTAAGAAAAGGTTTATATAGAATCGCATTCAACCCATCTATTGACTATGTCACAGCCAATGGGTAATCAACCCCTCATCGTTCTCTCGGAGGATAGCCAGCGAACCTCGGGGCGCGACGCCCAGTCCATGAACATCACCGCCGGTAAGGCGGTTGCAGAGGCCGTACGCACCACGCTCGGCCCGAAGGGGATGGACAAGATGCTCGTCGATTCGATGGGCGACGTGGTCGTAACGAACGACGGCGTCACCATCCTGAAAGAGATGGACATCGAGCACCCGGCGGCCAACATGGTCGTCGAAGTTGCCGAGACGCAGGAAGACGAAGTCGGCGACGGGACGACCACCGCGGTCGTCGTCGCGGGGGAACTTCTCCAGAAGGCCGAAGACCTCCTCGAACAGGATATCCACGCGACCACGCTCGCGCAGGGATACCGACAGGCCGCCGAGAAGGCCAAGGATGTCCTCGAAGACATCGCCATCGACGTCGACGCCGACGACGCCGAATACCTCCGGAAGATCGCCGCCACGGCGATGACCGGCAAGGGCGCGGAGAGCGCCAAGGAACACCTCGCCGAACTCGTCGTCGACGGTGTCCAGAGCGTCGCGGACGAGGAAGGCATCGACACGGACAACATCAAAGTCGAGAAGGTCGTCGGCGGTACCATCGACAACTCCGAACTCGTCGAAGGCGTCATCATCGACAAGGAGCGCGTCCACGACAACATGCCGTACTTCGTCGAAGACGCCAACGTCGCCCTCATCGACGGCGCGCTGGAGATCAAGGAGACGGAGATCGACGCAGAGGTCAACGTCACCGACCCCGACCAACTCCAGCAGTTCCTCGACCAGGAAGAGAAACAGCTCCGTGATATGGTGGACACGCTGGCCGACGTTGGTACGGACGTCGTCTTCGTAGACGGCGGTATCGACGACATGGCACAGCACTTCCTCGCGCAGGAAGGCATCCTCGCCGTCCGCCGCGCGAAGTCCAGCGACATGGAGAAACTAGCCCGCGCGACCGGCGCTCGCCTCGTGAGCAACGTGGACGACGTCACCGAAGACGACCTCGGCTTCGCCGGCAGCGTCGCCCAGAAGGACGTCGGCGGCGACCAGCGCATCTTCGTCGAGGAAGTCGACGAGGCGAAATCCGTCAGCCTCATCCTCCGCGGCGGCACGGAACACGTCGTGGATGAGGTCGAGCGCGCCGTCGAGGACAGCCTCGGCGTCGTTCGCGTCACGCTCGAAGACGGCAAAGTGCTCCCCGGCGGCGGCGCTCCGGAGACGGAACTCGCCCTCGCCCTGCGCGACTATGCGGACAGCGTCGGCGGCCGCGAGCAGTTGGCCGTCGAAGCGTTCGCTGACACACTCGAGATCATCCCGCGCACCCTCGCCGAGAACGCGGGTCTCGACCCCATCGACTCGCTCGTCGACCTGCGCAGCAAGCACGACGGTGGTAACACCAGTGCGGGTCTCGACGCCTACTCCGGCGACATCGTCGACATGGAAGAGGACGGCGTCGTCGAACCGCTCCGCGTGAAGACGCAAGCGGTCGAGAGCGCCACCGAGGCGGCCGTCATGCTCCTGCGCATCGACGACGTCATCGCCGCAGGCGAGCTGAAGGGCGGCGGCAGCGACGACGAGGACGAAGGCGGCGCACCCGGCGGTGCCCCCGGTGGTATGGGCGGCATGGGCGGCATGGGCGGCATGGGCGGCGCGATGTAAGACCGGCCACGAATCCTCTCACGTCGCAGACGAATCGCTTTCGACGGTGTTCCCGTTTCGAACGCGACCTATCTTTTCACGGTCTCGTACTGCTCGGTCAGCGCGAGGTACGGTTCGAGGACGCTCCCGCGTTCGGTGAGCGTGACGGTGTCGCCCTCGACGGTGACGAAGCCCGCGTCTTCGAGCTTCGGGAGGTGACTGTGATAGAGTTGAGCGGACAATCGCCTCGCGTCGGCATCCGACTGCTCGTGAACGAGTTTCCTCGTGAGGCTCGTCACGGACATGGTTCGTTCGCGTTCGAAGAGTTCTCGGAGCAGGAGTCGTCGTCGTATGCTAGCGAGCGTAGAGAAGGATGACGGACGGAGGGGGCGTATCGGCGTATTCTGAAGGGTGCATGTTTTGGAGTGCTAGCTGCGTATCTTGTCGTGAATCGTGTCCGGTCGCCGACCCACCATCGAGCTACTCTACAGGTAAGCGCGGCGACAATCTGAACGTTAACCTTACAAACCAGGTATTTTATACCATTGCGCCGTTCTTTCGACTCCGTTTCATCGTTCTGCCGTCCTCATCCCTCTACATCGTCCCTGAGAACCGTGTCCCCGACGAGGCGCGATTGTGCGCGTCGCAAGCGTTCGGAGACGGACTGTTTGCTAACTCCCAGTTTCGAACTGAGGTCGTCGAGCGTCGCGTCGCGCGGCACCTCGAAGTACCCAGCTTCGTGAGCGGCGACAAGCGCTTCCCGCTGGGCCTCCGTCAGCTGGAAGACTCCCTCGTCGTCGCTCGGCATGTACAACCGTTTGAGCGAAAATTCGACGCCTTCGTGCTCGCAAAACTGTTGGAACTCGACCAGCGCAGTTCGGTCGGAAAGTCGGATTCGCCGCCGCCACACGCCCGCTGTCCCGTGACCCGCCATCGGGACGGCACCCAGCTTCTGGTAGGCGGGGTAGACGGGCAAGATGTTCTCGCGGTCGAGCTGCAATCGGTAGAGCTTCCGGGTGTCGAGATCCTCGATGACCGCGTGCGACGCTATCGTGGCATCGCGCCGCAAAGCGTCGGCGAACGCCTCGAAATCGCCGCCGGTCGCCCAGACGATGAACAGCGGGGAGTACCCCGTCGCTACCAGTTGCTGTTCGAGTTCGACGGTCATCTCCGGAACCGCTTCGAGCGTCGGTGTGAGAACGAGGCCTGGAGCACGAATCGTGAACTCCGCGATGACGCTCATGATCGAGATGACACGTCTTGCACCCTAAGAGCTACTGGTCATTCGTCCACTTCGAGCCGGAACTGCTCGTGCTCGCTCGGAGCGTTCAACACGACGCTCGTGTTGCTCTCTTTGATGTCGGGATCGATGAGCAGTTTCTTTATCTGCTCGTTCATCCCGTCCGTATCCCTGAACTTCCCGATGGCGATGATGTCGTAGTCCCCCGTCACTTCATAGACGCTTATCATCTGATCGTGGTCTTGCAGCCGTTCGGTCACCTCCGGCAGCGCGTTCCCTTCGACCTTCAGCTGGACGATGGCCGTCACGTCATACCCCAGCGCGTCGTAATCGACGCGAGGAGTGTACCCCTGAATGACACCTTTTTCTTCTAAATCCGTCAGATGATTCGAGATGGTTGTCACCGACACGTCTAGCTTCTCGGCGAGACTTCGCAAACTTGCTCGACCGTCACCGAGTAGCTCGTTTACCAGTTCAGCATCCAGATTTTCGTACGTCATTACACCAACCAACCCGCTCCTCACATTAGAATTTAACGAATACCCAATTCTGGGCAAAAATTGCACAATTGACCAACCGTTACTGTTTTAATGGTGGATGTATTTGCGTATGGTGTCGATAAAGATGACGGATGGAAATATTGCCACCAAGAAAGAGGTCGGTTTATCGAAAGAGGAGCAGGAGGTGCTCGACGAGATCGAGCGCGAGAACGTCGATTTCGTTCGGCTCCAGTTCACCGACATCACGGGAACGGTCAAGAACGTCAGCATACCGGCCCATCAAGTCGAGAAGGCGTTCGACGAGGGGATCTGGTTCGACGGCTCGTCCATCGAAGGGTTCGCCCGCATCCAGGAGAGCGACATGCGACTCGACCCCGACCCGTCGACGTTCACCGTTCTCCCGTGGCGTTCCGACGGAGACACCGCGAGCGCCCGCCTCATCTGCGACGTGGTGAACACCGATGGGACGCCGTTCGACGGTGGCCCACGTCAGGTGTTGAAGCGCGTCCTCTCGAAGGCGAGGGAGATGGGCTACACCGTCAGCATCGGTCCGGAACCCGAGTTCTTCCTGTTTGAGAAGGACGAAGAAGGAAAGGCGACGACCGTCCCGCACGACTCCGGCGGCTACTTCGACCTCGCACCGAAGGACATGGCGAGCGACGTGCGTCGGGAAGTTATCTTCACGCTGGAGCAGATGGGCTTCGAAATCGAAGCCAGCCACCACGAGGTCGCGGACGGCCAGCACGAGATCAACTTCAAGTACGACGACGCGCTCTCGGCCGCAGACAACATCGCCACCTTCCGGGCCGTGGTTCGCGCCGTCGCCGAGCAGAACGGCATCCATGCCACGTTCATGCCCAAGCCCATCGCCGAGATAAACGGATCGGGGATGCACGCCCACATCAGCCTCTTCGACGAAGACGGCAACACCTTCGCCGACGACGAGGACGAGTTCAACCTCTCGGAGACGGCGTACAAGTTCATGGGCGGCGTCCTCGAACACGCCCCGGCGTTCACCGCCATCACCAACCCGACCATCAACTCCTACAAGCGCCTCATCCCTGGGTACGAGGCACCGGTCTACATCGCGTGGAGCGATGTGAACCGATCGGCGCTCATTCGCGTCCCGGACGCCGCCGGAACGAGTTCGCGCTTCGAGATCCGCAGTCCCGACCCGTCGTGCAACCCCTATCTCGCACTGGCGGTCATAATCGAAGCCGGTCTGGACGGAATCGAGAACGATATCGACCCCGGTACCCCCGTCCGCGACGATATCTACGAGTTCGACGAGGAGAAGCGGGAAGAACACGGTATCACGCTCCTCCCCGGACGACTCATGGATGCGCTAGACGCGCTCGAGGCCGACGAGGTCGTGTGCGAAGCCCTCGGCGACCACGTCACCGAGAAGTTCATCGAAGCGAAGCAGTCCGAGTACGACGAGTACAAGACCTACGTCTCCGGCTGGGAGAAAGCGAAGTACCTGGAGAAGTTCTGAGCCAGTCGCCGCGAACCCTTCTTTCACGAATCGGCTCGTCACTTACCGGCCCAACCGACGACGTACGGAACCGACGACGCGCGGATAGGCGAGGATACCCCCTTGGGAGACGGCGTTGATGACGAACACCGCGGGGAGCGGGAGCGACAGACGGAGGCCCGCGTACGTCAACGCACCGAGCATCAGTAAACCGACGACCGCCGCGACGGAACCGACCCGGGCGTTCAGCGGGTGATCCATCGTGAACCACGCTAGCAGCGCGCCGGTCGTACCGCCGAACGCGGCGACGGAGTCGACCGTCCAGTTCCGCGGCGCGACGAGCACTGCGACGACCATCGCCGCGAACGCAATTCCGGTGGCGAGCGCGAACGTCGGCCGCGTTCGCCAGTTCAGGCCGCGAACCACGACGACGAGGTAGACGAGCCCGACGACGACGCCGACGACCACGTCGACGGCGAAGTGAACGCCGATGACGAGCCGCGATAGCGCGACCAGCGCGACGACGACGGCCGCGACCGCCACCCGGATGCGGTGGTGGGCGCGCTCGATAGACAGCGCCAGTAATCCCCAGACGACCGTCGAACCTATCGCGTGACCGCTCGGGAAACCGTAGCCCGACGCGTGGGCGAACTGGAACGCTTCGGGCGGACGCGGCAGGCCGAACAGCCCCTTCAACAGGAGCGTCAGCGCGAGCGCGCCGAGGGTCGCGGCGAGGACGAAACCCCACCGCTCGCGGTCGTCGCCGAACCAGTAGAGCAACGAGAGGAGGACGAAGAGGAACCACGCGTCCCCGAGTTGCGTCACGTACACAAACGCCTCGGGTGCCCACCCCGGCAGAATCTCGCGGAGAAGTTCGACGATGCCCCAACCTCTCGACATGGTTACGAACGCCAGTCTCGAATGCGCCCGCCGACGCGCGCCGGAACGCTCACTGCGTTGACACCGAAACCGACGAGCACCATGAGGGTGTAGAGGCCGAGCGTCGAGAGCCAGATGATCAGCATCGCGCCGATGGCCCAACCGCTTTCGAGCCAGCGGAACGCGGCGACCGTCATCGCCGTCCCGTACAAAAGAACGAGATACGGACCCCATCCGCGTGCGTGTCCGCGACGCATGCGACTGCGGACGTACCGTTTTAGCTCCGATTCCAGTTCGGGTTTCTGAACTGTGCGCTCGTCGACATCGTGCTCGAACTCCTCGAACTCCGACCGAAGACGTTCCACGTCGTCGTGCAGTTCAAGGATGTCCGGTGCGGACTGCTCTGTATCGTCGGTCATGTACTCTCCTCGGTCTTCCTGCTGTCTTTTCTTGGTTTCCCCCGCGTCTTTAGTTTTCCTGTACCCTCGTCCGGCGAGGACGGCGTTCACGACCACGCCGAGCAGGATGAGTATCGCTCCGAAGTAGAGCCACCATACGAGCAAGAGCGCACCGCCGAGCACGTCGAACGCGGTAAACTGACTCAGCGAGACGTACACCTGAAAGAACGCTTGCAGGGCCGTCAAGCCGACCGTCGCCACCGCCGTGCCGGGAAGCGCCTCCCGAATCGTGAGTTTGGTGTCCGGGAAGACGTAGTACAATGGGAGGAAGATCGGCACGAGCGCGAGCAGGAGGACGAGGGAGGTGAGGGTTTCCACGAACGGAAGCCACGGAAGCGACGAGAGGACGATGTTGACGAGAGCGATACCCACGACCGCGAGCGCGATGACCGCGAGTACGATGAGCGCGTCGGTCAACGTCTCGACGAACGATTCCTCGGCGTCCTCGTCGTAGATGCGCGAAAACGCTTCGTCGAGGCCGCGGAACACGCGAAGCGTCCCCCACGTGAGGACGAGGACGCCGACGGCCGTCGCACCGCCCCGACCGGAGACATCCGTGAGGGCGTTCTCGACGACCCGATTCGCCTTCGGCGAAAGATAGCTCTGGACGGTCGCGAGGATATCGTTGGCGAACGTCTTCCCGCCGACGAACGACGCGAGCGCGAGCGCCAACAACAGGGCGGGGAGTATCGAAACGAACGCGTAGTAGGCGATTCCGGCCGCGAGAAACGTTATCTCCTGTTCACGTGCCCGTTCGGCGATTTCGCGCGCGGTTGCTCGGAGAGTCACGTGCGCTATTTCCACGAAATCGCACTAAAAATTTCGCTACGGTCGCGTGGCGGTTCGGATCTCCGCGACGCTCGCGGGCGTCTTGAACGTCGTTCCGCCGTAGTGCGTGCGCGAAGCTTCGTAGCCTGCGTCCTGAAGTCGGGTCAGGAACTCGTCCATCCCGGAGGCGGAGCGCGACCACTCCTTGCAGAGGCGGTGTTGGTCGTAGTGGGTCGGTTCGTGGAGTTCGCCTTCGAGCGCGTCCAGAAGCTTTCTCGCGCGGTTCGCGGTTCCCATCTCCTCGGTCACCTCCTCGCGGACGCCGGCGACAAACTCGGCGTTGTGGGTCGCCCCGAGCCAGACCGGCCCCGCGGTGACGACGCGATTGCTCTCGCAGGCCGGACAGATTTCGGGGGGGGCGGCGACGAGTCCGTAGTCGTACTCGCGGTGGAGGCAGTCCTCGCAGTGGTAGAGGTGGCCCAGTTCGTCGACGGCGGCGTTCGCGTCGGTCGCGCTGTGGTCGAGTTCGAGGTACGTCCGGACGTAGTGGTTCGTCGCGTGAGTGAGGATGGGCGTGACGCCTGCGTCGTACCGGGCGGCGGTGCGTGCGAGCGCGGAGAGGAGGATGCGGACGCCCATTTCGGCGTGGTAATCGGTGTTCCGCGGAATCGCGCCGTACTTTCTGACTCCGCTGTGAAAGTGCGCGCCGCAGAGCGGTGCGGTGTCGGTCGCCGTGACGCAGACGAGGTCGCGAGTGTTTGCGAAGGCGGCGTCCACGAAGGGAATCGGCGTCCCGAAGGGGTCGATGTCCACCACGTCGAACACCGACTCGTGCATGAGCGCGTTGGCGTTCTGGTGAACCACCTCCCCGGCGAGGTCGTTGCGCTCGAAGTTCGCTCGGCAGAGTTTGACCGCCTCGGGGTCGATGTCCGCGCAGGTCGCGTCCCAGTCGTTCGCCGCGGCGCGAACCCCGCGAACCCCGGAGGCGGCCATCGCGTCGAGGTAGCTCTCCGCCCGCGGTTCGCAGTCGCGGTAGGTTCGCAGGACGGCCACCGTCAGGTCGCGGTTCAACTCCTGTACCGGGTTGAAAAATACGTCGTCGGTGATGCGCTTTCCCTCCTGTTCGGGGACGGCCACCTCGACGCCTCCTTCGCAGACGTTCATGGTTCGGAGTCGGGGTCGTGGCGCGAAAAACGGTGCGGAACACACCGCGACAACGCGCCGCAACCGAGGACGTTTTCCGGTGGTGGCCGGCGAGCGAAGCCCTCGGCGGGCGTGACCGCGCTTGAGTCGATCTCGTCGGACGTTCTGAAGGCGAGACGAACGACCGCTGTTAGCGACCGGAACGGGTTTATTTCATCCGTTCGAACCGATGGACCGTGTCCCCCGAGAGTCGTCTATTGCGTCGTCCGCGCTCGTCCGAGGAGGGGACGCCGTGACCCCCGTCGAGCGGTGGCAGGGCGAACTGGCCGACGTCGGAAAGCTCACCCCGGCGGTCGTCCAGCGCATCCTCGCGGTTCACGACGACCGAGGGCGGCAGGCCATCGAGGCGGTTTCCGAGCGACGGGTCAAGGAGTACCGCGATTTCGTTGTCGTCGTCGGCTTCGAAGATGAGTACATCGTCGAGGATGGCTGTACGTGCAGGGATAGCGAATACAATCTCGACCCGGACGACCCGACCGAGCTGTGCTGGCACGTTCTAGCCGCGGAAATCGCCCGTCGAGTCGATGCGGTCGACCACCACGACATGTGGTACTCGGACGTGCGCGAGTTTATGTAAGGAGACGCTTACTGCTGAACTCGGTTCCCGGCGCAGATTTCGACGAAGTTTCTGAGGATTCGAAGACCCGTCTCGCCGCTCTTTTCGGGGTGGAACTGGGTGCCGAAGACGGTACCCGATTCGTCGGCGATGATACTCGGGAATCGAGTTCCGTAATCGGTCGTCGCGATGGTGGCCTCCTCGTCGTCGGGCACGGCGTAGTACGAGTGGACGAAGTAGGCGTACTCGCCGTCGACGCCGTCCACGAGCGGGTGGTCACGCTCCACCGACAATTCGTTCCAACCCATGTGCGGAACTTTCTGTCTGTCGGCGAACCGAACGTTCGTCCCCGGAATCAGGTCGAGTCCGGTCACGTCGCCCTCTCCGGCGTGTTCGGCTTCCTCGCTCGTCGTCAACAGCATCTGCATCCCGAGGCAGATGCCGAACACCGGCGTTCTGCCTCGCGCGGCGTCGGCGAGCGCGTCTCGATATGGATCGGCGTTTTCAACCCCCTCGCGGAACGCTCCCACGCCCGGGAGGACGATACCGTCCGCCGTCTCGAACATGGCGGGGTCGTCGGACACCTCGACGCTCGCTCCCGCGCGTTCGAGTCCCTTGACGGCGCTCCTGAGATTGCCGAGTCCGTAATCGACCACGACGACCGACGCCGCCCGTTCGTTCTGGTCGGAGAGAGTCGCGTCCATGGTCGCGGATACGAACTAAGCGTGCAAGTTCCTTCCGCTTCGGGAACCCTCACCGCCGTACTATGTCGTTGGTCGTCCTCATCGTCGTGACCGTCGAACTGCACTCCTCGCGCATCCGCGCGCGCCTCCGTCCGGGCGAGCACGAGAGCGCGGGACTGCTCGAATCCGTCAGCAATCTCGGCGACGCGAACCGGTGGTTCGGCACGAGCGAGGGGAACTGACGCTTTCCGCCGTTCGTCACTACGTTTAAATAATTCCTGCTGGTGAGTACGTTCATGGATTCCTCGCCCTCCTCGCTCTCCAGACGCGGCTTTCTGACGACCTCGGGCACGCTCGGCGCGTCCGACCGCGACGGACGCGCCGAGACGACCACCGAGTCCCCCGCCGAAGACGCGCCGGAACCGGAGTGGACGGTTTCCGGGTCGCGGGTGCTGGCGCGGACGGGGGCGCTGGCGGCGGGGCCGACGAACGAACCGACGTGTACCGCCTCGGTGCGATTGCGTACTTCATCGTGACCGGCGAGGCTCCCGTCAACGTCTCGCCGGGCGAAATCCATCGAACGTTCCGGCGAACCGACCCGACGCTCCCGCGAGCGTTGGGCGAGGTGGTATCGACCGCGATGGCCGACGACCCGGCCGACCGGTACGAGTCGATCGTGAAATTCGACGATATGCTCCGGTGGGCGGCGTTCCGCGCTTGAGTCGCCCGGGAAAGAACGAAATAGCTCCGAACCGTTTTCCGGTCGGGGGATTTCAAATTTGGTCACCGTGCTGCTAGCGGTCGGATTGCTCGTCGCCGCGTTCGTGGGATACAACATCGGCGGTTCCTCTACGGGGGTCGCGTTCGGCCCAGCCGTGGGAAGTCGAATCATTGGAAAGGTCGGGGCGGCGGCGCTCTTCACCGGCTTCGCGCTTTGGGGCGGTTGGACGGTCGGGCGGAACGTCATCGAGACCATGAGCGAGGGAATCGTCCCGGCGAGTCAGTTCACCCTGGAGTCAAGCATCGTCGTGCTCTTTTTCGCCGGCTTCGCGCTCCTCATCTCGAACCTCTACGGCGTGCCCGCGTCCACATCGATGACCGCCGTGGGAGCTATCGCCGGACTCGGTCTCGCCACCGACTCGCTGAACGAGTCGCTCATGTTCACCATCGTCTCGGCGTGGATCGTCGCGCCCTTGCTGGCGTTCGCGGTCGGACTGTTCATCGGGCGATACCTGTACCCACACTTGGAAGTCCGAGTCACGTTCGCCCGAATCCAAGACCGGTTGATTCGAATCGATCGCTCCGGGGCGGTTCCGCGACCCGTACTCGGGATCGGGGTCAGCGCGCGCGACGTGGTCGGGTCGGTTTCGGTGCTTCTCATCGCCTGTTACATGGGTTTCAGCGCGGGCGCGTCGAACGCGGCGAACGCGGTCGCGCCGCTCGTCGGGAACGGGTCGATCACCATCGAACAGGGAATCCTGCTCGCCATCGGAGCCATCGGCCTCGGCGGGTTCACCATCGCTCGCCGAACCCTCGCCACCGTCGGCGAAGGAATCACCGACCTACCGATTTTAGCGGCGCTCATCGTCTCGCTCATCGGAGCGACCGTCATCACCGTTCTCTCGCGCCTCGGCATCCCGGCGAGCCTCGCGGTGAGTACCACCTCCTGTATCATCGGGCTGGGCTGGGGTCGCGCCAGTCGCGCGGTGACCGTCGCCGAGATGGCGGAGACCGCCGTGACGAGCGATCCGACGCCGGACGCCGACCTCTCGGCAGGCGCGCTCATCGCCGAGACGAGCGAAACCGATGCTCCGCCTGGCCCGACCATCGGCGAGGTCGCGGAGGGCGAGGTGCCAGCCACGCCCACGTCGCGCGACGGCGGCGAGACGCCCGTGGTTCCGCCCATCGGCGAAGAGGATATCGAAGAACTGACGGCGGAGAGCCTCTTCGACCCCGCGGCGACGAGTCGAATCGTCGTGCTGTGGATTCTCTCCCCGACCCTCTCGGCGGTCGGCTCCTACGTCCTCTTCGAGTTCGTCCTGGGGACGGGCTAAGTCCTTCGCCGCTCGTGGCAGAAAGAGAGAAAATCGCTTTACTAGCTCGCGGTCGTCCCCGCGAGTATGGGGGAGCACGTTCTCGTTCCGCTCGACGGGTCGTCGGCTTCGGAGGCGGCGCTGGACTACGCGCTGACAATTCCCGACGTCGAGATCACCGTCATCACCGTCGTCAATCCGTTCGACACCGACTCGCTGTCGCCGGGCTACCAGTCGCCGCTGGGGAAGGCGGGGATGCCCGCCTACTCGCAGGAGTGGTATCAGAAGGAGTGGGACAGCGCGAAGGAACTGCACGAAGAACTGCGAAAGAGGGCGGACGAACGCGACGTTCCGTTCGAGAGCGTCGTCAAACTGGGGTCGCCGTCGAGGCAGATAATCGTATACGCCAAGGAGAACGACGTGGATCACATCGTCGTCGGAACGCGCGGTTCGGGGGACATATCGAACGTCCTCCTCGGTTCCATCGCCGAAAAAGTCGCGCGCCGCGCGCCGATGACGGTGACCATCGTTCGGTGAGGGGCCGTCTAGACACGAAACCCTCAACCGACGGCGCTCGAATTTCCGTCGCGTTCCCTAGAACTCGCCGAGATTCGACTGGCCGCCACCCGACCCCGCCAGCGTCGCCGCCTTGTCGAGGGTGTTCCGGAACGTCGACTCCTGGCTCCGGTCGTAGAGGGTCGCCGCCGGATGGACGCAAACGAGCACGTCGCGCACCTCGCCGCCCAGTTCGGCGTTAGCTATCGTCCCGGCCTCGCGCGTCACCGCCACGTCGCGGTCGAGGAGGTGTTCGCTCGGCACTTTCCCGAGCGTGACGACCACGTCGGGGTCTACTTGCGCTATCTCGTGTTCCAAATACTCCCGGCAGTTGTCGAGTTCCTCTTTCGTCGGGTCGCGGTTCTCCGGCGGGCGACAGCGCACGCAGTTCGTAATTCGAACGTCGGCGCGCGCGAGACCGTGGTCGCGCAACCCGCCGTCGAGCACCGACCCGCTTCTGCCGACGAACGGTTCGCCCTGTTCGTCCTCGCGCGCGCCCGGCCCTTCCCCGACGAAGAGGATGTCGGCGTCGTCCGGCCCGGTGCCGTTGACGATTCGGCTCCGGCAGTCGACCAACGCCGGACAGCGCGTACACTCGGTGACTTCCAGTCCCTCCATCGTACCCATATCCGGCGCAACGGGGAGGACGTATTAAATCTCCCCGGCCTGCCACTCGTCGGCGGCGCGCGCGGCCATGCGCGCGACTCGGAGCGGTTCGGGTCGGCCGCCCTCCGGCGTGAACGCCCTGACCACGTCGTGGGCCTCTCGCTCGTCCGCGCCCACGCACCTGACGAAGACCGTCTGGTCGTTGACCGCGAGTTCGCGCCGCGCCGGCTGTCCGCGGTAGATGTCGCGCCGCCGGTCGAGTTCGTCGCCGGAGAACTCGGCTTCGAGCGAATTTCGGAGGCCGTCGCTCTCCTCGAACGTGACGGAGATGACGGGGCGGTCGATGGCGTCGCGGACGCGGTGCATATCGAGCACGTTGTACCACGCCAGCGCGATGCCGCTGACGAGGACGTAGCGCACGTCTTCGCGGTCGAGACGCTCCGCGAGGTCGATAATCGAATCGGTCACATCCGTCCCGCCGACCGTACAGGTTCCGAAAATGAAGCCGTCGACGACCCTGCTCGCGCGCGCGACGACGCCTGCGAGCGTGCTGGTCGTTCCGTCGTACGATTCCGCGACCCCGAGCGCACGGACGCCGGGTTTCACGCTACTCGTCGTCTTTGATGTCCGAGAGGCGGTCTAAGAGTTCGTCGTTCGACGCGCCGATCTCGAAGTCGACGCTCCCCTCGTGGTTGTGTTCCGACGTGTTTACGCCGCTGTCGTCGTCCAGGTCGGCGTCGTACTCTCGATTCTCTTGTTCGGATTCGTCGTAGCTCCCAAAACCCATGTGTATCACACGATACGGACTTCGGATACTAAAATTGCTCGCCGACCATCACATCTTTGGTACGGGGGGCGAAACGGGTCACTATGCGAGTCGTCAACGTCACTGCCGACGCGGAGACGTTCACGTGCAACGCCTACCTCGCGCTCGGCGACCGTCCCGTCCTCGTGGACGCCGGGGCGATGGACGGCGTCGTGGACGCGATACGCGACCACACCGACGCGCTCGACGCCGTGGTGCTTACCCACCAGCACGGCGACCACGTCCAGCAACTCGACGCCGTGCTGGACGCGTTCGACGCCGACCTCGCCGCCTACGACTCCCACCCCCGCCGCGACACCGCGCTCGAAGACGGCGACACCCTCGAAATCGGCGACGAGGAGTTCGAGGTCGTCCACACGCCGGGACACGCGGACGACCACGTCGCCTTCGTCAGCGACTCGACCATCTTCAGTGGCGACGTGGTCGTCCACGACGACGGCGCGTTCGACTACGGGAGTTTCGGACGCACCGACATGCCCGGCCAGTCCCGGGAGGAGCTGATAGCGAGCATCCGCGAGATACTCGGCAGACTGTCCAACCCGGTGGAGCACATGTACGCGGGCCACGGCGGCGAGTTCCACGGGGACGTTCGGGACGTCGTCGAAACCGCGCTCGAACGCGCCGAGAAGCGCGAACCGAAGTACCCCGAGTGACCGCCGACCGAACTGACTCCGCCGTCGACTTCCGTCTCGTCCGCCGATTTCCACCTCGCCGTCTCCGTAACCGCGACTCGGCGTACCCATCCGCGTTACCGCGAGGAGTGGCTTTAAGCCACCCTGCCACCACCGCACACGCATGCAGGTGGCCATACTCGCCCACGAGAAGTTCCCCGACCGCGCGAAGACGGCGGTCGGTATCCTGCGCTACGCCGACTACGACGTGGTCGCCGTGCTCGACCGCGACCGCCCCGGCGAGCGCGTCGGCGACTATCTTCCGGACGTACAGGACGCCCCCGTCGTCGCCAGGATGGACGAAGTGCCGGACGTGGACGCGCTCGTCGTCGGTATCGCCCCCATCGGTGGCGGCTTCGACGAATCGTGGCGCTCCGACGTTCGAACCGCGCTGGAACGCGGCTGCAACCTCGTCTCCGGACTGCACTACTTCCTCGAAGACGACGAGGAGTTTGCCCGACTCGCCGAGGCGAACGGCTGCGATATCTGGGACGTGCGGAAACCGCGCGACGACCTCACCGTCAGCCGAGGCGTGGCGAAGGACGTGGACGCGGAGGTCGTGCTCACGGTCGGCACTGACTGTTCCGTGGGGAAGATGACCGCGACCCTCGAACTGCTGGAAGCCGCCCGAGAGCGGGGCGTCGACGCTGGCTTCGTCCCGACCGGCCAGACTGGAATCATGATAGACGGGTGGGGAAACCCGATCGACCGCGTGGTGAGCGACTTCACCGCCGGGGCGGTCGAGGAGATGATTCTGGAGCGCGGCGACGACTACGACTACCTCTTCGTGGAGGGGCAGGGAAGCATCGTCCACCCCGCCTACTCCGCCGTGACCTGCGGCATCCTCCACGGCTCGATGGCCGATAAACTCGTCCTCTGTCACGAGGCGGGCAAGGAGGTCATCCACGGGTACGAGTCCTTCCCCCTGCCGCCGATTCCGGAGTACATCTCGCTCTACGAAGACCTCGCCCGGCCGGTTCACGAGACGGAGGTCGTCGCCGGAGCCATCAACACCTCGGGAATCGAGGACGACGACGACGCCCGCGACGCGGTTCGGTCGTACGAATCCGCCCTCGGCGCGCCTGCGACCGACCCGGTTCGCCACGACGCCGACGATGCGCTGGAGGCGATACTGTGACTCTCTCGACCTCGTTCGAGCGACTCTCCCTCCCGCTCGAACACGCGTTCACCATCTCGCGGGGCACCCAAACCACCGCCGAGAACGTTGTCGTCCGCATCGAGGACGACGCCGGGAACGTCGGCGTCGGCGGGGCGGCCCCCTCCGAACACTACGGCGAGACGGCGGCGACGGTCGAGGCGGTCTTGCCCGACCTGCTCGACGTGGTCGAATCCGTGGACGATCCCCACGCCCTCGGCCGAATCGAGCGCGAGATGCGCAAGACGGTGAACCGAAACCCGGCGGCGCGATGCGCAGTGAGCATCGCGCTCCACGACCTTGTGGCGAAGCGCGCCGACCTCCCCCTCTATCGGTATTGGGGACTCGACCCCGCTGACGGCGTCGAAACCTCGTTCACCATCGGCATCGACGCGACCGAAGTGATGCGCGAGAAGACCGAGGAGGCGGTCGAAGCCGGATACAGGACGCTGAAGGTGAAAGTCGGCACCGACCGCGACGAGGAGATCATCGGGACGATTCGGGACGCCGCCCCCGACGCGACGATTCGGGTGGACGCGAATCAGGCGTGGAGTCCTCGCGAAGCGGTTCGGAAAATCGACGCGCTCGCCGACTACAACGTGGAGTTCGTCGAACAGCCGGTTCCGGCCGAGAATCCCGAGGGGATGCGGTTCGTCCGGGAGCGCGCCGTCCTCCCCATCGCGGCCGACGAATCCTGCGTGACGCTCGAAGATGTACCGCGAATCGCCGGAAAAGCCGATATCGCCAACCTGAAACTGATGAAGTGCGGCGGTCTCCGCGAAGCGATGCGGATGATCCACACCGCGAGAGCCCACGGGTTGGAGGTCATGCTCGGCTGTATGATCGAGAGCAACGCCAGCATCGCCGCGGCCTGCCACCTCGCGCCCCTGCTCGACTACGCCGACGTGGACGGGTCGCTCCTGCTCGCCGAAGACGAGTACGAGGGCGTCCCGATGCCGAACGGGCGAATCGACCTCGGAACCGGACGGCCGGGAACCGGTGCGCGCAGGTGATCGGCCGTCAGAGTTTCCCCACCCTCTCCGCGCGAAAGCCGACCATCTCGTCGTATCCGTCGGTGGACATCAATACCGGGTAGAATGGGCGGTCGGCGCGCAACTCCTCGCCCACCGTTCGAGCAAACACCGCTCCCTCCTCGACGCGGACGAAGTTCTCGCCGACGAACTCGTAGTCGCGCCCCATCACGGCGTCGAACACGCGATACAGTTCGGGCGTCCCTTCCTCCGAGAGCGCATCGAGCGCGCCCATGGAGCCGAGGGCGTTGCGGAGGACGCGCTCCGCGTTCCGCGCCGCTCGCTCGGTACCGCGAAGTCCGCACTCGACCGCCACGCCGTCGACGTGGTCGACGAGACCTCCGGCGACGTAGCTGATGTCCACCACGCGACCGACGTCGGTCGCCCGCACGAGTCGTTTCGTCCGGTCGTTCAGCCGCGAGACCAGCGCGAACGGATCGGGGTGGGAGCGCGTCGAGTGAAAGTCGAGAACGGCGCAGTCGCGCAGTTCCGACAGGAGCGCCGCCGCAAGTCGAGACTCGTGCGTCGCTCCGTTGGGGTCGCCCGGAAACGCGCGATTCAGGTCTTCGTCGACGTACCGGGCGTTCGCCGCGATAGCTTCCTCGTTGGCGACGACGAACCTGACGGGGCGTTCGAACGCGGGCGTCTCGGCCAGCATGCGCTCGATAGCGGTCTCGCCGCACGGTTCGTCGCCGTGGAGGCACGCGACGACCGCGAGTTCGGGCGTGCCATCGCCGACAGTTCTAACGCGCATCGATGGCGGGTAGCACGCAGACCGCCGACTTGAGACTGTGGTTTCTCCGGTCAGGCGTCGCGGGTGCGCAGCCGAATTTCCTTGTCGGTTATCTCGTCGATGGCGTCGGGCGGAAGCGGGTGGACGTCCTTCGACTTGTCGCCCCAGCCGAGCAGCACCCTGTACTCGTTCACGAGGCTCGGATCGGGGTCGATGTACGCCGTGCCGTCGGTCACCCGAGCGACGATGCCGATCTTCTGGTCGTCCACGTTGAACACCGGTTTCCCTTCGTCGTCGTCTGTCAGTGTGTGGCGCATACGTGCCGTTCGCTCGCCGGGACTATGAGGGTGATTGCCGAGAAGTCGTCGTCTGGTCAGCGTCGGTACGGCTTACTCGCCGGTAGATTCGTCGCTCGCCGTGAACCGAACCGTATCTTCGGCGACCTGCCATATCTGCCGTGCGACGATCTTCAGGTCGAACCAGAACGACTGACGGCGGATGTACTCCAAGTCATACCGGAGCTTCGTCGTCGGGCTCGTGCTCTTGGCGTCGTGAATCTGGGCCAGTCCGGTGAGCCCGGGTTTGACGAACCACCGCTTTCGCCACGTCTTCGTCTCCGGCTCCAGCAGGGGCTCCTCTTCCGTCCAGACGGCGCGTGGGCCGACGACGCTCATCTTCCCCGTGAGTATCGTCCAGAGCTGCGGAATCTCGTCGAGGTGGGTCTTCCGGAGCATCCGACCGACTCGCGTGATGCGGTCGTTGTCCTCGTCTTCCTCGGGTTCCGCCGACTCGCTGTCGGGGAGCATCGTCCGGAACTTGTACACCGGGAATGTATCGCCGAGTTCCGCCGTCCGCTCCTGGCTGTAGAAAACCGGCCCCGGACTGTCGAGTTTGATGGCGAGCGCGATGACGACGAGGATGGGCGCGAACACCGCGAGGCTCACGACCGTGAAGGCCACGTCGAAGATGCGCTTGAATAGGTAGTCCTGTCAGTCCCACAGTTCGAGGGCGATGTCGACCAGTTCGTCGGTGTCCGTCGTCTCCGACCTCGTGAGCACGCTGTCCGTGTGTTCGCGATGGGCCATCGCGGTCACGCCGTGTTTGTAGCAGGTGTCGAGCGCGCTGAAGAACTCGGCCCGGTCGGAGGTCGAGAAGGCGAATATCGTGGTGTTGATGTCGTTCTCGACGAGCACCTCTTCCAACCGGGAGAGGCCGCCGAGACGGTCGACCCCGGAGAACGGTTGTTCGCCCCAATCGTCGGCGACGGGTGGTTCGTTCTTTCTCCCTTCGATTTCGTACCTGTTCGGCGGGGAGACGTACCCCAACACCGGGATGCTGGTGGTCTCAAGGACGGAGCCGATCTGGTCGATATCGTCGCCGACGAAGATGGCGCGCTGAGTATCGCCGACGGGAGGACGGCGAATCGTGATGAACCAGAGCGGAAGGGAGAGGCCGAGCAGCGCCATGACGACGATGAGCGTCGAACGTGGCAGTCGGTAGGTGTAATCGAAGTAACCGATGGTGGCGAGCGCGAAACACGCCGTCAGCACCCGTTTTTCGGTGACGAAGATGATATCCAGGATTCGCCGGAGACGGGGCTTGAATAGGGGAACGAGGCTGGCGGTCACGACCGTCGCGGTCGTGAGACCGTGATGGTAAGGCGCTCCGCGGTGAGCATCTGCGACTCTAGCTGGCTGACGACGGGGAGGAACGTCGTCGAAACCTGCTGAACGGTGGCGTTGTTCGCGAGTAAGACGGCGAGGACGACGGTCAGAACGGTACCACCGACGCTCGCCAGTCGATAACGGAGACCGAAGACCATTTGCTGAGTAAGGGCCGGATCACTGTATAAATCCTGCATGCCGATAATTTTAATAAGAGTTCTAATATCATTCTAAGATGTTGCTATCTCTATTATGTAGATAGGATATCGTGAAATAAGAAACAGCTACCGTATCGTAGACCGCGTCCGTCGACGTGCTGATTGCCGTCTCCGTCGTCTCGGTGCGTCGAACGACGTTCCGAAGATACGATGCAACCGTAGGGGGTGGCTCAAACCGCGTTAGAGCGCGAGGAAGACGACGCACCAAAGGGAAAGAGAGAGCATGGTGGCGAAACAGATACCCTTCCAGAGGTCGGTGAATTCGGATATCGTCTATTCGAGTTCGGCCTTAGCCATCACCTATCGATATATTACGAACGTAAATACTGTCGGATTAGAAGATACAGTCTTTATATGGAGGCGCCGTATCGCCGAGTCGAATCGAACTCCCCCGCTACAGCCGGCGCTTTTGATACTCGCCCGATATCGTGGCGGCCAGAATCTAGAACACGAACGCGATTTTCGCGTTGTATAATTCGGATTCCAGAACGAGTACGCCGCGATACCGAGTAGTCCAGCTAGCGTCCCGGCGACGAGGAGCGTCCCGGTCGAGCGCGCCCGAATGAGTCGCCAGCCGTAGTAGCCGACGACGGTTATCGTCCCGGTGTACAGCGCGAAACCAAGCAGTCCGGTCTCGGTCAGCAACACGAGGTAGGTGTTGTATATAAGACGAGGATGAGCGTACCCGTCGGGAACCGGCAATCCGTACTCCTCCGCGACGTGGACGAAGTTCATGCCGCCGATGCCGACGATGGGATGAGAGGCAAACACGTCGAGCGTGACGGCGTACTGTTGGAATCGAACCCCCAGGTGTTTCGTGGAGAATAGCGGAAACGAGACTTCTGTGGTGGTCCTGTCGCCGCCGGTCGTCTCGGTTGCGTTCTGCGTCGTGGTCGTCTCGGCCGACCACGGCGAATTCCTCGGCGAGCGCCTGTTTCCGACGCCGGTTCAAATCTACGGCCACTCGGACGGCGTGTACATGGAAGAGTTCGTGAAAGTACCGTAGTTCGTCACGCAGAACGGGGAGCACAAGGATATTCGCGGGAAACCGCCGGTCGAGGCCAAATCATACGACGACTCCGCGGTCGAACAGCAGCTCCGCGACCTCGGCTACAGGATGTGAGCCGCGGCGACGCGGAAGCGCGAGATGACGAACCAAGTAAATAAACGCCCGGAGAGGACGGTTTTCTAACAGGAGAGCGACGAAACCGAACCACCTTTCTTCCCCGCCCGACCCCCCTTTGACATGGTCGACCGCTCGCTCCTCATCGCGCTTCTTGCCGGAGTCCTCCAAGGCGTCTTCGAGTGGCTCCCCATCTCCAGCGAAGGGAACATCACCCTTTTCCTCACTGCCGTCGGAACTGCGCCGGAGGCCGCGGTGCGGTTCTCGCTGTTCTTACACGCTGGAACCGCCATCGCCGCCGCGGGCTACTACCGCGGAGAACTCGGGACAGTTCTTCGAGAACTACCGAACTGGCGGCCCTCCTCGGCCTTTGAAGGCGAACGCGCCGACCTAACATTCCTCGCCGTCGCCACGGTCGTCTCGGGCGTCGTCGGCCTCCTCGCGTACTTCACCCTCTACGAGGTCGTCCCCGAACTGGCGGGCGGCGGATTCGTCGCGCTCATCGGCCTGCTGTTGGTCGGCACCGGTATCCTCCTCCGCACGGTGGACAACCTCGATATGGGCGGCCGCGAGTCGCCGGACTTGCTCGACGCGGTGCTCGTCGGCGCGATGCAGGGAATAGCCATCATCCCCGGCGTCTCCCGCTCGGGTACGACGGCGAGCGCACTCCTCTTCCGGGGTCACGACGGACCCAGCGCCTTCCGCCTCTCCTTCCTGCTCAGCATCCCGGCGGCTGCGGGAGCGGGCGTGTTGGTCGTCCTCGACACCGGCGGCCTTCCGGCGGTCGAACCCGGTTCGGCGGTGGTGGCGCTCGCCGCCAGCGCCGTCGTCGGCTACCTCACCATCGACGCGCTGATGCGGGTCGTCGAGCGCGTCTCCTTCTGGGCGGTCTGCGTCGGTCTCGGCTCGTTGGCGGTGCTCGGCGGTGCGTTCTTGCTCGTCCTCTAAACTTGGCGTCGACTCGTGCCGGTTTCGAACGAAAAACGGCGACGTACCGTCCGTCGCACAGAATCCTCCAACACATTTATCTAACATGAAAGATGATACGACAACGCTACCGTTCGGTGCACGCATCGAATCCCGGAGACGGCCGGACGTGAAGCCGGAACGGTCGAGACGCGTGTCCGAACTCGACGAACCACGGTGGGAGTAGAACTATACATCTAGTAGAACTGGACGAGGATACGAATGGAGTTCGACACGCTCGACCGGCGGCCGGGACTCGCCATCTTCGACCCCATCGAGAACGTCCGTTTCGAACTCTACACCGACGAACCCACCGCGCCGGAGCCGGTCGCAACGTCCGACTTCTACTTCCCGGTGGACACCGCTATCGGCCTCGAAGCCGCGTCTATCGAGATTCCGAAGCTCGTCTCCACGGTCGTCCGAATGCAAGACGGGACGATGGTCACGGACGCGACGACGAGCGACGGCCAGACGTTCGCCACCGGAGCGTACCTGCTCGAACTCAACAGCACGCCGATGAAACTCTACGTCGCCGTGGAGGGACGATTCGAACTGTGTCCCGGCGAGACGTCCGTCACCGTGCGATTCGACGGAGTCCAGCGCGTTCGTATCGGCGCACGGTCGTTCCACGAACGTCCGGTCGGGACGATAACCGTCACCGACGACGTCGAAGACGCAATGCGCGCGGTGTCGTTGCTCGGGTCGGCGCTGAAGACGACCTCCTGCGAGCGGTCGTTTCCGACGCTGCGCGGTCATCCTCCCCTCATCGAGCGCGGCGACGCGTTCACCGTTCCAGAGGGTATCGAACGCCCGGAGACGGGCGTCGAACTCGTCCTTCCGCCCGACTGCGAACACGTCTATCCGGCGGCGTCGCTCGCGTACTATCTCGGCGCGGAACTCGTGGCCGGAACCGACCCCCGGCTACTCGTGGACGGAGACGAACACTCGCTCGACGGGCGAGGAGGGTACGAGGTGACGGTCAACCGCGTGCTTCGACAGGCGTTCTTCCTCGACTGTCTCACCCGTACCGAGGGCTACTATCGGGTCGAACTCCACGAGCGCCGACAGGTCGAACCGCTGGTCGACCTCGATTTCGCCGACCTATACGGACGCCCGCTCGCCGACCAGTTGACCGCGTATCTCTCGATACCGTTCGAGACGCTCGAACCGCACGTTCTGGACTGGCACCTGACGACCGACGTCGTCCCGACCGTGGAGAACCTCCCCGCGCTCCCGTACTTCGCCGACGAGCTTTCGCTCCTTCGAACGCCACAGAGCCCACAACAACGCACCGTCGCGCCGACGCCGGAGATACTCGACGAGTTCACGAGGTCGGCCGTCGCCGCGGGCGATTTCACCCGCGGTGCGAGTGACGCGTGGGACTGGGACGACGAGGAGATGTTCCAGGTCGAATCGGCGGAGACAGTCGAGCACGCGTGGGTCGGAAACGGCTATCCGCTCGGGGCCAACAAGGTCACGCTCGAATCGCTTCAGCGACAGGTCGAGCGAACGCCGCCCGACGACTCGGCGCTGAAGATTCACGTGGTCTGCAACGACCGGGAGATGGCCGAAGAGAACGTCGTCAGCGAGTTCTACGGGCTGCGCGATTTCATCAACTACGACGTGTCGATCCACGAGGAGATGACTACCGCCGAACTAGCCGCGCTGTTCGAAACCGACGCGGACTTCGTCCACTACATTGGCCACGTCGACGAGGAGGGATTCCGCTGTACCGACGGATATCTCGACGTGCACTCGCTCGACGAGGTGAACGTCGACGCGTTCCTGCTGAACGCCTGTCGCTCCTACGAGCAGGGCGCGACGCTCATCGAGAAAGGAAGTCGCGGAGGCGTCGTGACGCTGGCGGAAGTCGTCAACACCCCCGCGACGAAAGTCGGACGAGCACTCGCCCGCCTACTGAACTCCGGATTTTCGCTTCGCGCGGCGCTCTCGATAGCGAAGGAAGAAGTCGTCGTCGGAGCCGAGTACATCACCATCGGAGACGGTGGTCTGACGCTCTGTGAGGGGGACAGCGGAGTTCCGACGATGTATCGGGTCAGTCGTGATGAAGGCAGATACGCTCTCGAACATCACTTCTTCCCCGCATCGAATCACGGAATGGGAACGATAACTGAGTCTGAAATCGAGGACGCCTCGACACATTATCTCGCATCCGGCTCAGTGACAGAATTTTACTTGTCCGCGGAAGAACTAGACAGGGTGTTAGGCCTCGAACTCCTCCCAGTCAAAATCGACGACAAACTCCATTGGAGCGACGAACTCTCCGTCTCTGACCTGTCCTAGTTCACGGCCCGGGATTCGAACCCGCTGAGGCCGCAGCCGCGTTTCCGGCCTGCGACGCGACGACACAGATGGTGAACAGGACGCCGATCATTCGTGGGTGCTCTGCCAAGTACGCTTGTGCAGTGTTGTCCGACATGCATGCGAACTATTGTGCTACTGTAACGTATCTTTTTCTTAAATGTGCATACCGTTGTAATATAGGAAAAACGTGTGAACGCACAAAAGGCCACCTCGATTGGGATCTTCGCTCGGGAACGCGAACCGACGAACGAAAAGGCGTTCGACGAGTAGCGCCCGGTAATGAACATCGAGTTCCTCGGCGGTGTGCGCGAGGTCGGCCGGAGCGCAATCCTCGTCAACGACTCCCTCTTGCTCGATTACGGGATGTTGACGGGGACTCCGCCTCGGTTTCCGGTCGGTAGCGTCGCTCCCGAGGCGGTCGTCGTCTCCCACGGCCACTTAGACCACGTCGGGGCGGTTCCGTCGCTCCTCTCCGGCGACGCCCGACCGCCGATTCACTGGACGCCGCCGACCCACGAACTGACGCTGTTGCTCGCGCGGGACACCTTGAAACTGCATGGCGGGAGCTACGACTGCCCGTTCACGGAAGAGGAGATCAGGCGCGTCACGCAGGTCTCGGAAACGCACGGGTACCGCGAACCATTCGACGCCGCGGGCCACGAGGTGACGTTCTTCGACGCGGGGCACATCCCCGGGAGCACGCACGTCCTCGTGGATGACGGCGAGACGCGACTGCTCTACACCGCGGACTTCCACACTGGAAACCAGCGGTTGCTCTCCGGGACGACCGCCCGCCCGAACGCGGACGTCGTGATAGCCGAGAGCACGTACAGCGACGTGGAACACGACGAGCGGGCCGCCGTCGAGGAGCGATTCGCCGAGAGCGTGAAGACGACGCTCTGGGAAGGTGGCACGGTGGTCGTCCCCGCCTTCGCCATCGGCCGCACGCAGGAGATGCTGCTGGTCTGCGACGCCCACGACATCGACTGCTACGTCGACGGGATGGGAAAGCGGGTTACGCGAACGTTCCGCCAGCATCCAGCGTTCGTCCGCGACGCCGACGCCCTCCGGCGGGCGATTTCGAACGCCCGGTTCGTGACCGGCAGAGACGGACAGCGAAAACGAATCGCGGCGAAGAACGCGGTCATCGTCACCACCTCCGGAATGCTCTCGGGTGGTCCGGCGATGACCTACGTTCCGGAGATCCGAGCGAATCCGGTCAACAAAATCACGATGACGGGGTATCAGGTCGAAGGGACGCCCGGACGCGAACTGCTGGATTCCGGGTGCGCGGAGATCGACGGGCGGGTGATGCCGGTGAGCGCGCAGGTGGAGTCGTACGATTTCTCGGCGCACGCCGACCGCGACGGACTGCTCGACTTTCTCGACGCCTACCGCGACGCCCGACTGCTTGTGAACCATGGCGACCGATGCGAGGCGTTCGCGGCAGAACTGCGAAACGACGGGTTCGACGCGAACGCGCCCGAACTCGGCGACGTGGTGGCCTACTGACCTCCTAGCCTGCTGATGGCCGAGACCCGGCCAAAACCTGTCGGTACTTATTTATCACTAGCTATGAAACGCTACTCCGCAATGCGTCGTACCCAAACAATAGACGGTTCCAACCGTGAGTCCGGCGCGGCTCACGGCTGGGTTCCGCGATAACTGTACCGACACGAACACTGACTGGTTTTGTCGCCACGCGATCTGCGAACGAGAGCACTCCGTAGCGACCGCTGGAGGTGATGGTCGTGCGTCGAACTGAGGCGTTCCTCCCCACCAGCCGTGAATCGCGCAACCGAGCCGGGGAGACGGTTCGACTGGCCCTCCGTGCCGGTCTCGTCCGCCAGTTCGGCAGTGGTCTCTACGGCTTCACGCCCACGGCGAACAGATTCGCCGAAAGGTCGTTCACCGCATCGAAGCCGAGATGGATGCCATCGGAGCGCAGGCGGTGAGCCTCCCCCAACTCCAGTACAGACCCCACTGGGAGCAGAGTGGTCGCTGGGCGAATTTCGAAGGAGAGATGTTCACCTTCGAGAACCGCGACGCACGGGAGATGTGCCTCGCACCCTCTCACGAGGAGGGGATCGTCCATCTAGTGGACGGCTACGTCCGCTCGTACGACGACCTGCCCCTCCTGCTCTATCAAGTCGGGACGAAACACCGCGACGACCACGCCCGGAACGGCCTGCTCCGGACGAAGGAGTTCACGATGAAGGACGCATACAGCCTCCACGCCACCGCCGAATCGCTCGAAACGTGGTATCGGCGCGTCCGTGACGCGTACGAGCGAATCTTCGATACGCTCGGCGTCGAGTTCGTCATCGCCGACGCCGAGAACAACGTCATGGGCGGCTCCGCCTCGGAGGAGTTCGTCGCACCCGTCAAGGACGGTTCCTGCGAACTCGTCGCGTGCACGAGCGACCCCTGTCGATTCGGCGTGACCGACGAACACGTCGAATTCGAGCAGTCCGCCGATGGAGATGACTGCCCCCGGTGTGACGGCACGCTCACGGCGAGCGAGGGCATCGAGATCGGCCACGTGTTCAAACTGGGGACGTGCTACTCCGACGCGATGAGGTTGACCGTCGACACGGGTAACAACTCGTCCCGCCCCGTCGAGATGGGAAGCTACGGAATCGGGGTGACGCGCCTCATCCAGACGCTCATCGAACAGCACGCCGACTCGAACGGCTGTCGATGGCCCGTGACCGACGCTGGAACGGTCGCCCCCTACGAGGCCGCCATCCTCCCCCTCCACCACGACGGGGAAATAGGGGAAGTCGCAGACCGCCTGCACGAAGACCTCGAAGAATCGCTGCTCTTCGACGATGAGATGCAGAGTGTCGGCGAGTGCTTCGCCGAGAGCGACCTTCTCGGCATCCCCGTGAAGTTGATCCTCGGGGACTGCTTCCGTGAAACCGGCCAAGTCGAGGTCGAGACGCGGGACGGAGAGACCCGGTATCTCGATCCCGAGGAAGTATCGGCGGTGGTCGGTCAAAATCCGCTGTAGACGCTGGTTCGGGGAGATCACAGTCCTCGCCGTGCTCGAACTACCTTCTAAAACGTCAGGTGCGACGACGACCCCGGCATCCCGTCATCGTCTTCGATACCGCCCTCGTGGAGAAACGTACACTCGTCGTCGGTCAGGTAGACAGCACCGTCGTCGACGGTCACGTCCACGGGAACCAGCGTCGAACCGGCGGCTTTCCCGTTGTCGCAGTGGCCGGAGCAGGCGTCGAACATCGAGCCGTGTTTCGGACAGATTATCTCGCCGTCGCGCATCGCCGCGCCGAACCCGCGGTCGAGTCGCTGGTCGGTCTCGTGCTGGCAGAAGTTCTTCCACGCTTCGATACACCCCTCGCCCCGAACCAGAATCACTTCCTCTCGCGTCCCGTCGTGCTCTCGAACCGTGAACAGAAACGAACCGTTCTCCGGAATCTCCTCGATCGCCGTCAAACGAACCTTGACGCCCATGGACGGGGGTCGTCCGCGCGGTAATTAACCGTACTCCTCCCGCCGCGCGAACCGACGTTACGTCGGTGACCGTCTCGTCAGTCCAATCCGCCCGCGCCCGTGGGTGCGTCGGGGAGGTCGACGGGTTCGACCGGGATGTCGAGTTCTTCGAGCGCGGCTTCGAGGTGTTCTTCTTTGGCGTAGTCGGCACCCGCCTCGACGCGCTTTCGCTGGGCGAGCGCGAGCACTTCGCCGCGCCGGTCGTCGGGGACGTCGAACTTGTCGGTCGTCAACTCGATGGTGAGACCGTTGTGGTCGCTGGTGTACAGCGAGTAGAAGATGCTCCGGTCGAACTCGTTGTACCCGCGACCGCGTTCTTCGAGTCCCGCCCGGACCTCCTCGATTCGCTCGGGGTCGAACCGGAACGAGATGTGGTGAACCGCACCGATGCCGGTTCGTTGCGGGGCAGGGTTCGACTGCCGCCCTTCCTCGACGAAGAACGTGATGATGCGACCGTCGCCGGTGTCGAAAAAGAGGTGCGTGACGTGCGGCGCGTCGAGGTTCGGCTGTTTCAGGACGAGCGGCATGCCGAGAACGTCGCGGTAGAACTCGACCGTATCCTCGACGTTGCTCCCGATGAGCGTGATGTGGTCGGTTCCGGTGACGTGAAACGCGCTATCCGGGCGCTCGGCCGTAACCGGGGGTTCGGTGTCGTTGGTGTTATCGGACATGGTATCCTGTCTACGGATTGTCGTCGGACGACGATATACTCTCGGCGACGGCGACGACACCTCGTTACACCGATGTCAGTGCGAATCAGATGCGGTCGGCGTCACCGGTCGTCTATCAGCGCCCGAATCTCCGGATCGAGGTCGTCGAACGCTCTCCGTCGACCGCCGTCGTCTTCGCTCGCTTTCTGCACGTACGTCCGTTCCTCACGGTCGAAGATGGCGGACTCGTCGAGACTGCGCTCCTCGACGAACCGTCGTATCTTCTTGTTGTCGAAGCTCATCGCTTCGCGGGGGTCGATACCGGCGCGTTCCAGTTCGGCGCGAACGACGGTCTCGTCTTTCAGGTTTCGCCGTCGGGAGGTGTAGCGGCGTATCGACCCGAAGTCGGACGACACCTCGCGGTCGTCCGGTACGACTTCGGTGAGAACGTCGCGCACCTGCTTTCGCGCGTCGTTAGCTCCGCGATTCACGTCGGAGAGCAACGTGTAGAGGTTCACCAGTCGGGACGTGTCCAACTCGTTCAAGGAGTCAGCGTCGTATCGGCGGACGGTATCGAGCAACAGGAGCGCGTCCCGGGCGAATTCGAGGTCGAGTTCGACCGATTCGTCGGCCGGGACGGGCGGTTCATCCGCGGACGGCGCGACCGAGTCGCTACCGGACGACGGATTCGAATCTCGGGAAGACGGGTGGCGCGTGCCGGACTCGAACGTCCCGCTCGCTTCGGTCGTTCCAGTCGCCCCGGTCGTTTCGTTCGCTCCGTCGTGCTGGCGTCGTTTCTCCCGCATCACGAAATCGCGGGGTCCCTCGAACGCGAGGTTGTCCCACGAGTGGCGGTCGTCGTCCGTTCCACTGATGTGCGCGGCGACGGTGCGGATGGCGTCCTCGTAGTCGCATCCGGCGGCCGGGCACACGGTCGAGTCGTACTCTTCGTCTTGCATGGTCGATTTTGGATTCTACTTCGACGCACCGTTCGCACGGGGCGAGGCGCGAGCGGTTGCCGTCCGAACGAGTCGCGCAAACGCCCACGCCGCACCGACCGAGAGCGCCGCCGCAACCCCGGCGGTCACGACCGGCGAGCGGAACGCGAGGTCGGCTCTCGCACCCGCGTAGGCGATCAACGTGACCACCGCGTTGTAGTATACCAGTCGGACGACGAACTGCGAGGGCGTCATCGGCGGCCACTCGACGCCGAACCGCTCACCCCGAAGCGTACCGACGGTGAGTGTGAGCGTCGTCCACGTGACCAGCAGGGTGAACTTCAGCGGACCGTTCGGTTCGGCGTCCATCAGCGCGACGAAGACGGGCAGGGAGAGAAACGTCACTTCGCCAAGGGCGAAGAACACGTCTTCGATCCACTGCTCGACGCCCGCTTTCCCCTCGCGGGGTCGAAGCTGACGCTCATCCGGCGCGTAGTCCGTGCTGCGACCCGTCACAGGAGAAATTTCGGCGTCTTCGCATATAAACGTACGGTGGGAAAAGCGCGACAAGGGGCGGCAAAAGCCATCGATTCCGTCGAATTCATTTCCACGAACGGTTCCTTTTTGCCGCGTCAGACCAATGGTCGTTCGATGACCGAAGGCCCCGAGGAATCGCCCGCGAACCGCGAATCATCCACAGACCGCGAACCGGCCACCGAACCCGAACCCCCCTCAGACCGCGAGTCGCCGGTCGGAAAACCCGTCATTCGCGGGGACGAGACCATCACCGGCGAACGCGCCGACGAAGCGAAAGCGTTCGACCCGACCGACCCCGAGAGCGTCGCCGAGGCGGCGGCGACAGTTCGGGCGTTCGCGGAAGGGAGCGCCGGGAGCGAGGACAACGTCTACATGCTCCGGGGGGCCGCAGCCTGCGCCGCGCTCGTCCGGGGCGAGGGGTCGTACAAGGGTGCCGCGGAGCGGGCGGGCGGCGATGCGACGGTGGCGTTCATCCGAAAGTGGGCGCGGGTACACGACCTCCCGCGGTCGATTCGACGCCACGTCGCGCTCGGCTACATCGCGCCGACGGCGGCCAAGCACGTCGCGCGGGTTGGCGGCGACGCTCGCTACCAACTCGCATGGGCCATCCTCGACGATTCGCTGACCGTTCGGGAGGTGCGCTCCATCGTCAGCGAGATAAACGACGGGACGCCCGCGGAACGAGCACTGCGCGACCACGGCGTCACTCCCGGACGGGTGGCGCTCACCCTCCCGTCCGAGGTATACCGCGAACTCCGGCGCGAGGCCGCGCTCGCGGACGAGGAGCCGGAAGACGTGGTCGTTCGGGCGTTGAAACGCGAACTCGGCTTGGCGGAGAGCGATTAGTCGAGGAATCCGCGAGCCGCGTCGGCTAGCACCGCGCCCGCCGTCTCCACGTCCGGCCAGTGAACCGTCTCGTTCGGGAAGTGCGCCTGTTCGATGGTGCCCGGGCCGAACAGGGCGGTCGGGATTCTGGCGGCGACGTAGTGGCGCGAGTCCGCACCGTAGGTCGCCCCGCGGGGGGTGGTGTCGAGGTCGTGGTCGGCCATCGCCGACCGGAGCGCGGCGACGACCGGTTCGTCGGCGTCGGTCTCCGCGGCCTCGAACTGGATGGAGAATCGCTCGAACTCGGGCGGATGCTCGGCGAGCCATTCGTCTTCCGCGACCAGCTCGGCGAGGCGGTCTTCGTACGCCGCCTCGACCTCAGCGACCGTCTCGCCCGGCGCGACGCCAATGCGCATCTCGGCGGTCAGGTTCGCCGGCACGGTCGACGACCACGTGCCCGCTTCGACCGTGCCGACGACGACCGGCCACGGAACCTCGAACCCCTCGTAGAGGGGGTGAGTGACCGACTCGCTTCTCTCGGCTTCGAGTTCGAAGAACGCCCGTCGGATTCGCTCGAAGTGCGGGAGGATGCTCTCCCCGCGCCAGCGCGTGGCCGCGTGCGCGGAGCGCCCCGCGAGACGGAGGCGTTTCATCATGCTCCCCTCGGTGGCGACGACCGGCGTGAGGTCGGTCGGCTCCGCGACGATGGCCGCGTCGCGCTCGAATGGGTAGGGCGACGAGTGGGCGGCCGCCGTCGCACCCAGTCCGCCTTCCTCCTCGCCAACGACACTCTCGACGACGATTCGCCCGTCGAGGGTTTCCGATTCGGCCCGCTCCGCGATGTGTTTCGCCGCGAAAACGCAGGCCGCCAGCCCGGACTTCATGTCCGCCGCGCCGCGGGCGACGAGGTTCTCGCCGGTTTCGTCCCACGCCGGTTCGAAGGGGTCGGTGTCCCACGAGTCGCGGGCCACGGGCACCACGTCCACGTGGCCGTTCAGGACGAGCGTCGGGCCGGCCTCGGGACGCCCGAACTCCAGCACGCCCGCGACGTTCGGACGCTCGGCGAGGCTCGGCCCGTCGGCGCTGGCCTCGGTGTGCTCGATGTCGGCGGGATCGTCGGGGAAGGAAGGGTGGTCGGCCAGTTTTTCGGCGTCGGCGAACCACTGGTAGGTTTCGAAGCCGAACTCGGCGAGTCGGTCGGCGAACCACTCCTGCGCCGGGGCTTCTCGCCCCCCAGTCGTGTCGAACGAGAGGAGTCGTTCGGTGAACTCTCGCAACTGGTCGCCCTGCGCGTCGGTGAACTCCGTCATGATTCGACAGTCGCGGCCGGAACGGTAAATGTTGCTGACATCGGGCGGGCGTCGGGTTCCGGGCCGGAATGGTAAACGTTTAACCGTCACCACCCGCAACAGCAGTTGTGGGCTGGTAGCTCAGTTAGGCAGAGCGTCTGGCTTTTAACCAGACGGCCAGGGGTTCAAATCCCTTCCAGCCCGCTTTTGCGACGAACGACGGTGAGGAGCGAAGCAGCATGGGGAGTCCGAAGGCGAAGAACGCACACGGCGGTTTCGGTACTTCAAACGCTCACGAAATCCGTTAAATACACTTCCGTGTTAGCTGATACCCTACGTCTCCCATGACTTATCCGTGTCCGCTCCTTACTGATACGTGTGAGTGAAGAAACAGGGCGTCGAAATCTTCGGATGCCCACGAGTGACGAGATGTTCGGTGTCGTAACCCAGCACGACGGCGGAAACCACGTCCGCGTCCAGTGCGAGGATGGCGAAAACCGGATGGGACGGATTCCCGGCCGGATGAAATACCGCACGTGGATCAACGAGGGCGACGTCGTCCTCGTCGAACCGTGGGACTGGCAGGACGAGAAAGCGAACATCGAGTGGCGCTACACGGGGCAGGACGCCGACCAGCTTCGGCGCGAAGGCCACATTCAGTAATTCGCCCTCGAGGGTACGAACGTCTGCATACGGATTCTTATCGAGATCGGCGTCGAGATGCTTCTGTCCAATAGTACGCACGACGAACGACCGCCTCGCCCGAGACGCCCGCCGTCGTTCAGCAGATATTATAAGTTAGCCCGACACAGAACACGGACATGAACCGCTACGTCTCGGATTCGCTCGAACCGCTCGGAGGCGCTTTCGGGGTGCTCCTCGCCCTCGTCGGACTCGCAACGCTCGTCGGGATGCCGTGGGCGCACAAGTCCGGAAGCGTCCTGCTCATGCTCGGGCAGGTGCTCGGGGCGCTGGCCGCAGTCGGTATCGGCGGAGCTCTGGCGTGGATCGCGCGAACGTAAAAGGTTCTCTCGAATTCAACTCCGTTGAGATCGGCAGGACTTGCCACCCTCATCAATTAGCGTGAAAGAGAAAAATTCATGACATATAACCTCACTCTATCGAGAAATGCCCTCCACCCGTCGCCGCTTCTTGATCGGGAGTGGCATCACGGTCGTGCTGCTCTCCAGGTGTACGCGCTTCGGCGATAACGCGGCCACCGTCGACGAATTGGAGGTCGAACTCGTGAACCAGACGAACGTCCGGCAGAGGTTTCACTTCGCCGTCGAAACGGCCGAAGGACTCGGAGAGTGGGAGTCGTGCGAATCCGTGGTGAGAAACCCCCCGAGAGTTACGACCCCGTCGCGATTCACGGCGTCGTGTTACGACCCCGTCGCGATTCACGGCGTCGTCGATGACCACCCGACGGGCGGTGAGTTGATCGGCATCGGCGGAGCGGAAACGGAGATATCTGTCTTCGAATTCTCTTCGAATACGGAATGGGTACGGAGCCGACTATCTTGCAAAGTTCTGACGTCCGCTGCTGACGAGACCGATTGCTCGTTCGCAGACGCAGTCGCTGTTCGGACAGGAACCGATGTGAAAAGGTGTTCCAATGGAGCCGTTCTCTTATCCTTTGAACGGCATGTAGGCGAGCATCGCCAGCAGCATCGCCGCGATGAAGCTGAGGATGGAGACGCCCCAGAGACCCGCGATTCGCTCTTGGAAGTGTCGTATCTCCGCCTGTTGTTCGTTGTAGGCTTTCACGTTCTGCGAGAGCAGAACCTTACTGCCTTCGCTGTGTGCCACGAACGTCTTGTTGTTCGGACCAAGTTGAACCCTCCCGCCGTCGGAGAGCGAGGTCGTGGTCGTCTTCGGTGCCGTCCACTGGAGAGTCACTGACTCCTTCGAGATGTTCGCGATGGTCGTGGAATTGTTCTGGTACCGGAAGTTGTTCCCCTCGCGCAGCGTTCGGGTTTCGGGTTCGCCGAACTGCTGGCGCTTGTACTGCTCGACCGGGACGAGCGACTTGTTACCGCCGCTTCCGTTGACCACGACGTAAGTCTGGTTGCCCTGCTGAACGGTCTGCGTGTTGTTGGTCAGGTTCTGCACCTCGCGGAGCGTCGCCCTGTTCGGATTCGACTGGTTCGGGATGAGGAGGCGGAACGTCGTGTTGCCGCGCTCGACGGTGGAGTTGTTCTGTAACGCTGCCGAGTGGGTGGCCGACTGATTCGTCCACGCGACCTTCGCGGAACCGTCGCTGAGGGAGGTGACGTTGTACTGTCGCCCGTCGACGCTGAATTTCTGTCCCTGATTCGAGAGCGTCTTGTCGGGATTCTCGACCGAGACCGTCGGCTCCTGAGCGACTCCGATGAGTGAGTACGCCCCGGCAGCGATAACGAGAAAGACGGCGACGTAAATGCCCGCTGCTCGTCGTTGCATATCCTAGCCCCAGTCCGCGTGCAGTATAATGGTTACTTTTTGGCGACACCGCATCGGCATCCCGCCTGCGTGACACGGACGGCACGTCGAGGGGCGAAACCGACTACGACGAAAGCGGCTACGGACGAGTCGTGACGAAGACGACGCCGCCCCACGCGACGGCGACGAGACCCGCACCGAACAGCAGCGGTCTGTACCCCGTGCTCACCACGAGCCCCGCGAACAGCACGGGGCCGACCGCCCGACCGAGGAACGTCGTGCTGTTGCGGATGCTCAGCGCGCCGGCGAGGAATCGAGGCGAAACGAGGCCGCTGATGGCCGCGTCCACCGAGGGCATGCTCAGACCAAGACCCGCACCGATGAAGACGACGCTGACGCCGACCAGCAATGGGGTCGCAGCGAGCCAGAGACCGAATAGTCCGACGCCGTAGAGGACGAATCCGAGCGTGCCGTTCGAGAGGAATCGAGCGAAGAGACCGTTCTGCAAGGCGACGACGGACGCCAACTCAGCGACCATCACGACGAGACCGATGAGTACAGGAGAGAGGGAGAACTGTTCAGCGAGGAGAAAGGGGAGCGCGGTGAGCACCGACCCGAAGAGCAACACTTCGGTGAAGAAGGCGGTTCCGTAGAAGGTTATTGTCCGCCGACCGCCGAGCGCGGAGAGCGCGCCTCTGATGTACGTGAGGCTTCGCGGTTCGCGCTCGCTTATCGGTTCGTCGAGGGTCAACAGGGCGAACGCGGCGACCGGTAGCCCGGCGAGATACGCCAAAAACGGCGCGTTCCACGCGTAGCCAACGAGGACGCCACCGACGAGGGGGTAGAGCGCCGCCCCCGCCGACAGCACCGCGGTGTTCACGCCGAGGACGGCGTTGCGCTGGACGCCGTCGAACGCGTCCCCGATGAGCGTGACGGTCGTGATGAAGATGCCGGCGGCCGCAGTTCCTTGGAGGAGGCGGATTATCAGCAGGGTCGTGTAGTCGGGCGACAGCGCGAGCGCACCGCCGCACAGACTAAACACGAACAGCGACGGGACGAGGACGTATCGTCGTCCGAGTCGATCCGCCAGTATGCTGATGAACGGGGAGAGGACGATGCCCGTCAGGAAGTACACCGAGATGAGCAAACTCGCCTGCGCGTCGGTGATGCCGAACGCGTTGCGGATGACCTGAAGCGCGGGGCTGACGAGCGGAACGACTAACGGTGCGAGCGTCGTGCTGGCGAGAACGACCTTGACCGTCGCAGCCCCCACGGAACGGCGTCCCGCGTTCGTTCGCCGGGTACCGTCGTCATGCCACTCTCGACAACGGAAGCGGAGATATAGCCACGTTCGAGGTTCGGCAACCGACGGGCGAAATCATCTTTGGAGATGTTTATCGTATTATAATATGTATTATATGTCTTATAGCTCTCATACTCAAAACGTCCGGTTTCCTCGGACTCGCGGTGATGATGTGTATCGGCGTCTATCAGTTCACGCTGTTAGCGGGCGGCAGTGGGAAGCGACGTTTGATATCGACGAAGCGTCACTACCGATCGCAGTCGAGGTGCTGACCGATGCTATTTGCACTGTTGCTCATCGTGATCCACTCGATTATTCTGAAGAATAAAGAGGGCAATATCGAGCGCGTGAACTTGCCGGCTAGTGTAGTGCTTCGCGCCTCCATTAAGGCTGAAACTTCCTGTTTCAGCAGCAGAAATTGCACCACTGTGAACATAGCGGTTCTTGACTCTATGGGCGATATCCCTCGTTGTGCGGTTTGACCTGGCCCACTCCTATCAATTTGGCACTTTGTCTACACGTCTTCCACACGTTTCTTTCTGCGTTTGATCATCGCTAGAAGCATGGCGGATATCTTACTACTTATTCGATCGCCGATGTTGGAAGATCAGCCACATAGTGAAAATACAGAAACGCTACTGTATTCCTCCCTTACTCTTTTGTCCCCTCCGTTGAAGATGGGGCTTACCACTTGTATTTTGGATACCGTGGAACACCAATTCGGAACTGTAGTCCCTCACGAGTTAACGAGTATGTCTTGGAGTTTTTCCGCCGAGAGGTTGCTTCCTGTGATTGGTAAAACGACGGTCTTCCCTGCAAGTTTGTCGCCCAATTGAACTGCAGCTGCAACACCGACGGCGGCTGCCCCCTCGGCTAATACTGCATCCTCGGTAAGAAGTTTCTGAATGGCAAATCGTATGTCGTCGTCTTCGACAAGCATCATCTTTGTCAGGTAGTCTTGCATAATCTGAAGCGGGAGTGCAAATGGGGTCCGTGTATTGATTCCCTCAGCAAACGTATCAGCTTGCTCTTGGAGTTCAATCGTTCCCTCACTCCACGCTCGATAGACAGCATCAGCCCCGGTTGCCTGAACGCCAATAACATCACCTCCGAGGAGTTTGCCAATCGTGAGTGCATAGGCTGAAGCACTGCTCCCTCCGCCGACAGGGTTAATTACAACATCCACTTCTGGACAGTCCTCCATAACTTCGAGACCAGCACTGGCACGGCCGGCAATCAGATGGGGCTCATTCCCACCGTGCACATACCGATATCCTTCCTTAGCTGCCTGTTGTTCAGCGTATTCGCGGGCTTCATCGAAATCCTGGCCGTGTTTGATGACGGTCGCACCAAGCCGCTTCATACTGCTGATTTTCGTCTGATTCTCGAGTGTCTCAGGAACGACGATAATTGCCGGAATATTGAATTCGCGTGCAGCTGTCGCCATCCCTTGGCCGTGATTGCCCATACTCGCCGTGATTAATCCTTTCTCACGAAACTCTGGCTCAAGCTCGGCGACGAGGTTATAGAACCCCCGAATTTTGAAAGATCGTGTCGGAAGTGTATCCTCACGCTTGATCAACACATTAGCGTCAAGTTCGGCTGAGAGACTCTCACTACGCACTAACGGAGTTCGCGGGAGATACTGCCTGACTATTTGTTGTGCCTTATAGATGTCCCGTGTTGTGGGAGGGGTCAGGTCGTGATAAGAGAAGATCGTCGTCTTGTCTGGGGAGTTGACTGGTTTGTATGGTGGCATCGGCTCGTCGATAGGAGTGCAAGTGAGTTAAGTGTCTACGGCAGGGATGATCGCGTCTTATTAGGGTTTACTACTCTTAGAGGAATTACAGGCGAGAATACCAGACCCTCAAGGGCGTGGATGCATCGCCGTTTTTATCTGTTTAAATCCCCCCTAATCGAAGTCTTAGATGCTCTCTCCGCGCATCTTGCATTGTCAATTCGATGGGGGCCATCGGATTCTGACAGTCTATAAACTGGCAGTTGATTGGGTGTTTGTCTTACCAAATAAGTACGCCCTCGGACGGCGGATCGACACAAAACAACCAAGTACCTCCAAGTCCCGTTCGTTTCCTGAACAAGATAGGAGTACCGGCCACGTGGCATAGCCAGTACCTCGTCGGGGTGCGAACCGTAACCATCCAAACTTAGCACGATCGGCTTGTGGGAGCCCCGCGTCTGTAGGCGCGGGAGGATGTCACACTAACCTGGAAAGGATCTATGGAGCGAGGTGCCAATGCTTAGCGTCCTCACTGGATTTTAGCAGCTCTCCGATATTCTTCTCTCGATGGGTGCGTAGTTGGTGCAAAGTTGGCCGCTTAGGAGCCGCAGGTGCTCGAAAATTTAATACCATGGCGAGCGTATCTACTTATCCCGTTGAGTAATCAGGGAAATCATCCCAGAAATCGACATGATCGTCGATCAGAACAAGTCGTAAATGTATCGCCGTCGGCAGTTCAAACGATCGTTAACCGAACGCCGTATCAATAGTATCCCTACCGTTCGACACTGACTTCCCGAAGGTTGATACGGTCGCTCCTGATACGTAAAAACATGCCAAACTTTCGACTGCGACGGAACGGATGGGCGACGGTCAGTCTCGGGCTCTCCGTGGCATTCGCCGTTGTCGCATTCTCCTACTTCTCACTCGCGGGGGCTCCGTTACGCGGCGCGTTATTTGCGCTCCTCATCTTGTTGGCTGGTGGATGGGAGTATCGACGGAAACTGCAGGATACTGTTATTGCCGAGTCGTACGAGGCGGAAGCAGAGGCACAGCAGCGCAAGAATCGCCAGTAACATCCTCCTTGCCGTAACGGCGAGGCTTCCAACGCATGGGGAATACCAGTTAGTCGTCGCTGGCAGAGGGTTCTGACTCTCGAAACGCCGTGAGCGTCATCTGCGCTGGTATGCTCTTCTCACGGTGAGACGTGGCGGTGTCACAACCGCGCCCATCCCGAGGCGAGTCATCGCGTTCCGCCTTGTCAAGCGGAATGCTCTCTCCCCACGGGTCAACCCGTCGTGCGATATTCGCGGAAGCGTTGATATCAGCCTGAAACGTCGAAACGTAGCAGTCGTCGTTCGGACACCAGAAATCAGCCTGTGAGTCCCGCTGACCAATACGATTGCAGCCGTGACATGTCTGTGACGTGTACGCCGGGTTCACGTACTCGACCGGGATGCTTGCCTCCGTCGCCTTATCCTTGATGCACCCTTGCAGTCGGGCGAACGCCCTCGAGTGAAGGCGACGGTTCATGTACTTCCCGTAGTCAAGCCTTCCCGAATGTACGCAAGTCCTCCATCACCAACACCGGGTTCTCAAACTGTTTGACGTACTTGATGGTTTGCCGAGACACTTTCTCCACGATGTCGGTGAGCGCGTTCTGGTAATGCGAGAAGCGGTCTTCAATCCACCACTCGAATGTGCCACGATCTTGGAGGCGTTTCAGGGTCGTGTGCATCTCTTTGCAGAGGTGCTTTGCTCTGCTTCCGTCATACACGAACGGGTCAGCCAGAGAACCGTCCTTGAGGGCACAGCCCGTTATCAGGCGGTTTCTCCGATGTCTAAGCCGATGTGGTGGCGTTACCGACCGTCGCTGACTCTTCGACCGGGTACTCGACGGTGACGTGTAGTACCCAGTTCTTCCGGTGCTTCTGAAGCCGTATCTCGCCTGCCTTTGCGTCCTCTGCTACGAGGTCGTGCCAGAGATCTTCCTGCTCGGGATTGATGCGAAGCGGTATCCAGAAATTCATTCCCCGACCGGGGCGCGGAACCCACCACATAAACTCATAGTCGCGTTCCTCTAAGTGGTCGAACTTCGCAGACTGATTCGTGAGCCGTATCGGGTGGCCATCGTCCAACTCCTTCGCGTTGTATGTCTTCCGCAGTTTCGGGACGTAGTTGCACAGAGCAGCCTTCGCCTGATACGACAGGTCGTAGGGCGTCACGATGTCGCTCACCGCCGACATGATACTCGCCCCAGCGTCGAACGCCTCTTGCAGACCGTCCTGTAGGTGTCGAGCAAGTCGTTGAGTTTCGACTGCTTGTGCACCGTCGGCGGAGCGAAGGTCGCTTGGAGCGTCTTAGTTATCATCATCACTGACGTCTAATCCCTTCTCGATTAGTTCAGCGTAGGCACGGGGATGTCGGATACCGTTGTCACGAGCGTAGTCTTTTACTCGCTCGTGGAGGTCGTCTCCCCGTTCTATATCGATTTTAGTTCGCACAATTATTTGTGCATTATTTTTGCACTAATAATTTGCGTTGGGTATTCGGACTGCTGTAGATGGTGACTTGCGTAGTCGAGTGACGCGATTCACGCCTGCCCTAAAGGGCGGAATTCTCTCGCTGTTTAAAGATAGTCGAGTCGATCTTCAATGCGTTCACTCGTTCGAGCAATGATAAACCCGGTCGACCTCCGGTGGTTTCATACCTTATTGATTGGTATCCTTTCGCATGACAAAGAGCGACGACCCGATAGCGGCGATGGAATGGTTGCTCGACCGCTTAGAGGACGACGACGATGTCGCGTACGCTGAGGTGGGAGCCGTCTCGCAGGCGAAGACGGACATCGTCGTGACCGAAGATGGCCCACGGGACGAACTCATGTTCGACGAGACAGGCATCTGGTGTCGCGTCTTCGCCAATGGCGCTGCCGACTATCGATACACGACGAATTTAAACGAGGAGACGTTAGCCGACGTAGCGGACAGAGCAGTTCGCGGCGGCAAGTTCCTGGCCCAGGCTGACCCCGCCCGATTTGACCAGCTCACCACCCACAGAGCCGTCCACGATGGTTGGGCAATAGATCGAATCGACAATGTACCGCTAGAAACGAAACGCTCGACCATTAAAGCAAGTCTCACAGCGGCGGCAGATATTGATCTAGAACGACAGTGGGTCAACTATGCCGACGCGCACGTTGAGGAGACCGCGGCGACGACGACTGGAAGCACCGTTCGAACGACGCTAGACCGCGCGAGCGTGGTGTTCACCTTCGCAGTCCGAAACGGGCCGACGATTCGACGCCACGCCGGGTCCACTCGAGGCGCAGCGTTCCTCGACGAGCTCCCAGACATGTTCGAGTCCGTAGCCGCCGACGCTCGGATGTTGACGCGAGCGGCGACGGCCGACGTGCCGACCGGCGAGACGACCGTCGTTCTAAGTCCGCGGGCGGCCGGGCAGTTGTTCGCGTTCGTCTCGCGATATCTCGAAGCAGACATGGTCGAGATGGGATTAAGTCCATACAACATCGGCGACGAACTCGGTCCCGAGTCGCTGTCGATAGAGGATACCGTTCACGCCGGATCGTGGGCCGCTCGCAGCTATGACGCCGAACTCCGGCCGACGACACCGGTGCAACTGGCCGAGAATGGAACTGTGACGAGATACCTCCACAACACCGCCACCGGAGTCGAAGCAGACGAGTCTCCCACCGGGAACGCTGTCCACAGTCTCGGCTTCGGGCAGGCACCACGAATCCATGCCCGCCATCTAGAGGTCGCACCCGGCGACACCAGCCGGACGGCCCTCCGCGACGGGGCCGACGTACTCGTCGAACAATTCGACGAACCGTGGCTTCGTGACGAGTTTGAACGCGTCCAGCGGTCGGGCGTCATGCCCGCTAGTGCCCTCTACGCGAGAGATATTGACCGAAAAGTCGATAATCGAACCGACCGAGGCTGCGCCGAGTTCCCCATCGCGGAGGGCTACAGACTTCGGAACAGCGAACGCGCCGGCCGCATCGAAGGGCTATCGCTAGCGTACGACCCCTCGACACTCCGCAAGGTGACCGCCATCGGATGTGTTCGCGGAACTGTCACGGGTGTCGACGAGAAACACAAATCACAGATTCCGTACGCGGTGACTGCGCCCAGCGTTCGCCTCCGAACGAGGCTTTGCACTCAAAAGTAAGCCGCGGAGAGGAATTAGTCAGAAACTACAGAACTCGCTGTCGGTGACGATACGTAGCGAACAGAGCTTCCCCCGGAAATGCTTCCATACGACGAACGTGTCGTCGACGATAGAATTCCCGGTGGGTTTACAATCCACCTCTACGGAGGTCTCAATTATCAGGATTGCCAGCGTCTCCGATAACCAACGAGAGAGGCGACAACTAACCGACTGACTCACGAAAATGACGAACTCACGATCAGCTATGTTTCATCGGGGTACTGTAGAACGGCAGAGAGCTCGTCTCGCTACGCGACGGCAAATCGATCACGAAGGGCGGGCTGCTCCCGTCGCATCGACCCGATCACCCGGTCCGCCCATCGGACCGCAACGCATGCCGGAGACATCGACTTACACGGATAGTCGCCGGAAAGACCCATGAAGCTTGGAACTGCAGAGTCGGACCCCGGTGAGGTTTCTACGGGCTATCTCTCCGTCACTGATTTGCCGACGGGGCAGCCCGAACATATTCCCGTCGTTGTCATCGAAGGAGAAAAATCCGGGCCGACGGTATGGGTGACCGGAACGATTCACGGCGACGAACCGACCGGAATGGAAGCGATACACGAGTTTGTGGCCCGAATTCGGGACGAACCGCTCCAGGGAACCGTCGTCTGTATTCCGGTGATGAACCCGTCTGGACTCCGGACGAATGCTCGAACCTCATACTATCACGGTGACGACCCGAATCGGTACTTCGGCTTCGAGCGCGGAGACGGCGAGACGCCACCAAGCGTTCAGCAGTTGATCTGCGAGCGGCTGTACGAGGAGATCAGCGCGAGCGCAGATGTGGTCATCTCGCTTCATACGTCTTGGGTCGCGACGTACCCGTACACGATTCGACCGCGAGTGAGCTACGGGGAAAATCGAGAGAAAGTCGAAGCCGTCGAGTTACGTGACCGTATCACCGAACTCACTGATGCGTTCGGCCTCCCTGTGGTCAACCAGTTCAGTCACGAGGAGACCGAGCGACGGTCGCTCGAGCACACGTTGACCGGGACAGCCGTCGCAGACGGGATTCCGGCGTTCACTCCGGAACTCGGCGGTCGGTTCGTCGTGGAACAGGACGTCTGTGAGGCAGCTATCGTCGGGTTGTACAACGTGCTCCACGTCTCCGGGATGGTCACCGAATCGACGTCGTTCCCGATGGAGTTCGAGCTGTCTGCCGAGACCGATCTCAAACGGCTCATCCACCCACACGCGGACACCGCTGGAATCGTTCAATATAGGGTGCAAGAGGGAGAGTGGGTCCAATCGGGACAGGTAGTTGCGGATATTGTCACTCCCCACGGGGAGACGAAGACCCGAGTGAACGCAGACCACTCGGGGTACGTCCTCAGCCGTTACGAGGGCGTGGCAGTATACGAAAACGATCCACTCCTCGATATGGCCGTACCAGACGACGAACCACTGCTACGAGAGCACCGAGACTAATTGGGTTCGTAGCGGCGCCCGGTGAGTTCGGGGCAGCGCCCGGTGAGCGAGACGAGATGAATAGGTCAATCGTCCGCCGGTGCCGACTCGGTGTCGTCGCTCGTGGTGACTTCGTCCTCTCGACGTTCACCTGCTAACTCCTCGTAGGGATTGTACCCCTCCGCACTCTCGTAGAGGTGGCAGGCGATGTCCTGCTCTCCGTCGACGTCCGCCTTCTGTTCCAACGGCGGGGCGACTTTGTCACAGACGTCGCCGATGTGCTTCGGACAGCGGGCCTTGAACCGACAGCCAGTCGGAATGTCGATAACGTCGCCCACTTCGCCCTGTAATTCGACTCGCTCACGTCCCACGTCCGGGTCGGGGACGGGAACCGCGTTGATGAGTGCCTGAGTGTAGGGATGTTGGGGATTCTCAATTACCTGGTCCGTCGGCCCCTTCTCGACGATTTTGCCCATGTACATGATAGCGAGGCGGTCGCACATATGCCGAAGCAACGAGAGATCGTGACTGATGTAGACGACCGAAAGTCCGAACTCGTCGGTCATCCGATCCAGCAGCGACAGAACTCCGGCTCGGAGACTAACGTCGAGCATCGACACCGGTTCGTCTGCGACGATAAAATCGGGATCAAGCGCGAGGGCACGCGCGATGGCGACGCGTTGGCGCTGACCTCCGGACAGCTCATGGGGATACTGATCGAAGTACTGCTCGGCCGGGAGAAGTTCCGCGAATTCTAGTGCGCGCTGGACCCGCGCAGTCTCGTTGCGGATGTCGTGGATGCGGAGCGGTTCGGCAACGGTGTCGTACACCGTCATCCGGGGATTCAGGCTCTCGAACGGGTCCTGAAATATCATCTGGGCGTTCTGCCGGAACTCTTTGAGTTCGTCGTCGCTGGCCTTCGAAAGCCCTTTGTCGTTGTAAATGATTTCACCGGCGGTCGGTTCATGGAGCTTTACCAGCGACATTCCCGTTGTGGTCTTGCCGCAGCCGGACTCGCCTGCCAATCCGAGAGTTTCGCCCGCGTGAAGGTCGAAACTGACGCCGTCGACGGCGTGGACGTACTCTGGTTCCCCACCGGAGACCGACTGCATCAGACTTGCTATCCACCCCTGATCGACCTTGAAGTGTTTCTTGAGATCGTCGACTTTGAGGAGTACGTCGCTCATCTCAGTCACCTCCGACGTCTTGGGCTGCAGCAGTCTGGTCCCACGTTCTTGCGTCGTCGGCGTACGGACGTAGCTCTGCGTCGATCTCGTCGGCATAGTGGCAGTACGATCGCAGGCTGTTGATGTACTGTGCTTCAGGTTCCTCCTCGCGGCACCGGTCGGTTGCCATCGGACATCGCTCGGCGAATCGACAGCCCTGGGGCGGATCCACCAGTTCGGGTGGATACCCCGCTATGGACAGTAGGTCTTGGTCCGTCATCCGGATGTTCGGGAACGCCCGCTTCAGGCCAATAGTGTATGGGTGATACGGTTGATTGAATATCTCTTCGACCGATCCCTCTTCCGCCACTTTCCCAGCGTACATCACGAGGACACGGTCGCATGTCTCAGCAACAACACTCACGTCGTGGGTGATGACCAGCATTGAGGAGTTAATCTCCTGTTGAATCGAGCTGATGCGTTTGAGGATCTGATCCTGCATGATGACATCAAGCGCCGTGGTCGGCTCATCGGCCAACATCAGCGACGGTTCGAGCACAAGCGCCATCGCGATCATGGCGCGCTGACGCATCCCGCCGGAGAACTGATGGGGATAATCGTCGGCACGATCCGGGTCCAGTCCTACGAGTTCGAACATCTCAGTCACCATCTCGTCGGCCTCAACGCGGCCCGTTCCTGGACGATGAGTCTCGACTGCCTCGACTATTTGTTCGCGGATGGTGTACACTGGGTCCAACGAGTTCATCGCCGACTGAGCGATCATCGATATCTCTTCCCACTTGAGGCGGCGGCGCTCGGGGCCTATCATTTCGGTGAGATCGTCGCCCTTGAACTCGATGCTGCCGTGGTTGACATATCCAGCGTCGGGAAGGATGCCGATTATCGCCTTAGCGAGTGTGGTCTTACCGCAACCCGACTCGCCGACGATGCCGAGGTTCTCGCCCTCTTCGAGTTCGAATGACACACCGTCGACCGCCTGAGCGGGACCATCTTCGGTTTCGTAGTAGACTTCGAGGTCTTTGACTTCGAGTAGACTCATTGTAGCTTGGGGTTGGTTATCTCTTCGTAGCCGCGGCCGATGAGGAAGCCGCTAATCACGAGTAGTCCGATACAGATGCCCGGCGGTACGAACCACCACCACGCACCGAACTGGAGTGCCGAGTACGCTCGCGATGCCTGGAGCATCGTGCCCCACGAGACGGTGTTCGGATCGCCGAGACCGATGAACGAGACGCCCGCCTCGGCCAAGATCGCCCACGCGATGCCGAACGAACCGTACAGGAATGTTAGCGGCAGGACGTTGGGGGCAAGATGTCTACTGATGATATGCCAGTCGCCTGCACCGGCGACCTCCGCGGCCTTCACGAACGGCCGCTCGCGGAGTGAGAGTGCCTGCGACCGAATAACACGGGCGGTCGAACGCCACTGGAGGATGATCAACGCGAGGATGATGTTCCAGAGATTCGGCCCCAGCACTGCGACGAGGACGATGACGGTCGGCAACAACGGCATTCCGTACAGAAAGTCGACCAGCCGCATGAGCGCGTCGTCGACTTTTCCGCCGTAGTAGCCCGCGACAAGACCGACGAGCGTCCCTATCCCGGCGGTGAACACCGCTGCGATGAGCCCGACCATCAGCGCCGCACGCGTACCGTACACGAGTTGGCTGAAGATGTCGAACCCCTCTGCGGTCGTCCCAAGGATGTAGGAATTGTCGGCGCCAAGGAGCGATGGTTTTGCCCACTTTTGGATAATTATCTCGGCGTCACCCTGATACTGGCGCTGAAGGGGCTGATGGGTCGCGATGTACGGCGCAAAGATGGCAACGAGTACGAACCCTGCCACGGTTATCAGCGAGAGCTTGACCGAGAGTTCGCTGGTCAATTTTCCCCAGTGGTCGCGAAGCGTCTCACGCCAGAGACGGGCTGTTCGTTGCCACTTGTTGATCTCGTGATCGGACGACCTGTCGTCGAGGTCGGTGAATATCGACCGACTGGTTGGTTCTTCTTGTGCCATTGTTCTAATCGTAGGTCACCCGAGGATCAAGATATCCGTACGCCAAATCGGCGATGAAGTTCAGAGTGATGATGGTTGCAGCGAGGACTATGAACGTCCCCTGTGCGACGGGGAAGTCCCGCCGGAGCACTGCTCGCACCATCTCCCGACCGAGACCGGGCCACGCGAACACCGTCTCGATGAGGACGCTCCCGCCGACGGCATAGCCGAGGGCGATGGCCGCTGCGGTGACGATGGGCAGCAGCGCGTTCCGTGCGGCGTGTTTGAACATTATGGTCCGCTCTTTCAGTCCCTTCGCGCGGCAGACATCGATAAAGTCCTCCGAAAGCACTTCGAGCATGCTGGAACGCATGATGAGCAGCGGGTAGCCCATGAAATAGAAGCCCAGCACCAGCGCCGGAGCGAGGAGGTGATGCAGGAAATCTAGGGAGAACACTATCTGCCAGAATCCCGTACTTTGAGATCCCAGACTGGTCATACCACTCATTGGGATGACGCCAAGGCCTGCACCGAAAATCCACAGGACGATAAGTCCGACGTAGAACGTGGGAACGCTCCGAGCGGTCAGTGCAACGATGACTGTATTTTTCTCGAACCGGGAGCCACGGTACCACCCAGATAAGATGCCGAGCGTGATACCAATAGCGTAAGCCAAGATGAACGCCGTCAGCATGAGCACGAGCGTGTTTGGCAGGTAGGTCGCAATGACGTCTGTGACTGGTCGGTTCGAGTGGAATGATTGACCGAAATCCAGCTTTATCAGGTTCTCAAGGAACTTGATGTACTGAATGTGGAGTGGTTGGTCGAGGCCGTAGCTTGCGATAATCTTTCGACGCGCTTCCGGCGTCATTTGTGAGGAAACCACGTACGAGGTCGGGTCACCTGGCATGAGTCGAAACAGGCCGAATAGCACCGTCCCGACCGCCCAGAGCGTCACGACGAGTTGGAGCGTGCGTCTGATAACGAAACTCGCTTTTCCCATGATATTGTATTATATTTTTCCGTTTTATTTAAGTGAGATCGCGAACCGAAATCGGTTCGTCCAGCTTAGTTACCACTCGGCGCTTGAAGCATGTCGTTGTCATCCCACGTGTAACCAGCCTCCTTGAGTCGGCTTCGGGCGGCTTTTTTGCTCTCCTTGTACTCGGTCACATCATCGGTGTGGAGTTTCCCGAACGCCGACGAGACGACGTTGCTGCCAGGCTTCGGGAAGCCGAACAGAATCTGTTCGACGATGGGCGTCCGAGGGATGGTCTCGACGAGCGCCTTCCGCAACTGTACATCGTCGAGACCCTTTTTACGCTCGTTCGGTGTGAACATCCAAAACGTCGGCGCGGTCTGGAATTTCGTGCCGATGTTCTTGTGATTTTGGTTCTGGTCGAGACTTTTGTCGATGCGGCCGAACGGCTCGTAATTGAGGTCGCCGTTCTTGAGGTTCTCCCACACTGTCGACGATTCGGGGATGACGCGCCAGAACCGTTTTTTGAAGGAAACGGGAGCGAAGTGTTTGTCGAACTTCTTCATTCCAAACTCGCTGCCCTTCTCCCAGTAGTCGAACATCATGGGACCGCTACCGACCGGTTTCTGGACGTTTGCCTTACTCGGGTTTTTCCTGTCGGCCCATTTGTGCTCAGGGATGATGGGGATGAGGTTCGCGACTGCGAGGTTGAACGGTCCCAGCGGTTTGGACATTTTGATTCGAACCGTCGACTCGTCGACAGCTTCGGCGCTCTTGAGGTACTCTATCTGCGTCGAGTACAGCGGTACCTCGTTCTCGATGATGTAGTTGTATGTGAACGCGACGTCCTTGGCGGTGAGGTCCTTGCCGTCGTGCCACGAGTGGTCGGTACGGATGGTGTATTCCATCGTGGTCTCGTCGACCCGGTTCCAGTCCGTAGCGAGGCTGACCTTGGGGTCTGGTTCGGCTTTGTTATTGAGCTGAACCAAGAAGTCGTACATCATGTTGAACTGGTAGACGTGCTTGCTCTCGTCGTTGTGACCGAGCACGTTCATCGTCGAGAGCGTCTCGGGCCAATAGCCCTTGAGGGTGTCCTCGCCGCCCTTCATCTCCAGGTTTATCATCGTCCAGTAGGAGTTGAACCCGTTTGCGAGGTCCGCTTGCCAGTTGCCTACCTGGTTTTTGTTGTAGATGGCCGCCTGCGGCATTTGCGTGATCGGCATCATCGGCACTTCGTCCATCAGTGTCTTCTGTATCTGATGGGCCAGGTCGACTCGCTTGTCGGATTTCGGCTCGGCCAGATAGCTCTTCATTTTCTTGTCGAGGTCAGGGTTCTTATAGCCGGAGTAGTTACCCTGCCCCGGGCCGGTGTTTTTAGAGTTGAAAAGGGTGTTCAGCTCCGTCACCGGTTCCGAGACGAAGAACGTGTGCCACGTTGCGAAACTGTAGTTGTACTCTTCGGATACTCGGCTGTACAAGGTACCCCATTCGAGCACGTCGACGTTCATATCCAGTCCGAGTTCGCTGAACTGTTTCGCGATAAGATTTATCGCGTCGTGTCTCGGAGGGTTGTAGCTTTGGGCGTTGTTAACGTAGGTGTAGGTCGAGAGGCCCTTGCCTGCGCTTGCATTGCCGTTCTTGTTGTCGTTTTGTTTGTCATTCGAATTGCCACCAGAACAACCCGCTAAGGCCGTCATACCCGCGACACCGCCCGCAGTCGCCGCTTTTAGAAATTTCCGCCGCTGGACTAGATTGTCATCCTCTGCCATGGAGTCACAAACCCAAACCCACCATAAAAACCTTTCTGACAGCAATGATAGATTAAACTCTTTTGTTCGAGTACTGTGATCAGTGGGTGATTCTTCAGTACTTAGTGGCTCCGCTATCTCGGTCTGGATGGGCGCGACGGCGGCGCTCGATATCCTGAGCACCGAACGTGGAAAGCCGTTCCACGATTTCGATACGTCGGCCGCTATCGAGTGACGTCCAAACAATGAGCAGAAATAGTAGGGCTGCCGCTCACGACAGGGAGCTAACAAACCGGCGACTACCCGCCTATTCCGGTGGGGGCCCTCTTGGAACGCTGCCAGTGACACGGCTCGCGTCGGGGGCGGGGTGTTGCCAGGCCTAGTGGGTTCCGCCTGTCGCGTCTCGACGGCTTCAATCACTAACGATCACGTATTGGAGCCCCATACGAGGCTGTTAGCGATCTCCTCCGCACCCAGGTCAACCACACCACTCGTCGGTCCCTCCTCAGCGTGGAACACGTCCGCACCGTGTGTCCCAACACTCTCATGACATCGAACGAGGCCGTCGTCGAGCAGTCGAGCGAGTGTCTTTGCCACATGGCGCTTCGACACATCTGTTGCCGCAGCTAACTCTCGAGCCGTCGCAGACCGCCGCTTTCGGAGTGCCTCGATGATAGCACGCTGTGCGTCGGTTGCAACTCACTCGACCTCGGGGACACGACAGTCAGCGAAGCCAGTTGGCATCGCACTCGTGTGGACGAACATGATCGCCTGATTCGCTGGATCATCGGCGCCCCGTGTGTATCGACCTGCGGCCTGGGCGACGTGCGTCTCCCGCACCGAGACCAGAATGTCGCTGGCGCTGTCCGCATCAGGGCCCTCGAACCCACGGCCGTGCGCCCGTCGCTGGTCGCCGTCCTCGGTCTCGACGGTCTCTGGTTGGGCGTGGAGGTCACACTCTGCCAGCAGATTCAGCACTAGTCATCACCAGGATCGATCGACTTGTGGACGAACCCAACGGGACGGTCACCGAAGTCATCGCGAGACCGCTCCTCACCGAAGTGCATCGTCTTGGGGTCGTCAATGCCGACCTCACGCATGAAGTGTTTGACGTCATATTCAACACTCACAGCGGTGATGCAGGTGTCGAACGCATCGCCATAGTGGTTACTGAGGTGGTTTAGGAGAACCTTCGTCACGTCCGGATTGAAATACTCACCACTGGCGAGCGGGCGAACGGCGTCCCCGACCTGCAGAACGCGAAGCCCTCGCTCGTAGCGCCGCCAGAGCCGGCGTTCATTGACATCGAGCACCTGCTCGGGGAGGATGTCCTTGGTCGTATTCCGCTGCCACAGCAGGACTTGGATGGGCGTCGAGGCCGACTACTCACCGTGCTCCTGAGAGATCCGGGACGCTTCGAACGGCGCTTACATGGTTGTCCCTGTCGACGACGACGGTGACCCATGTCCGCGACCACGAGTCGTCATCGCGAGCACTGGCATCGAGCCGGGGCGGCGTGTGCGTGACTGTCCCCACACCGCGCCCGTTCTCGTCGAAGCCCTGCGCCAGCGCCGACCACACTGCCTTCACGAGCGCGGGAATGAGCGTGTGAGCATCCTGCTCTTCGAGATACCATTCACGATCCGGTTCATAGTCGAGAACCGCGCGGGTTGCATGCGCCTCCCGGAGCGCGTCCCCGTGGACGTTCCGCCCATAGGTTCGTCGCGCGAGCTGGACGAAGGCCTCCCAAGTGCTGACCGGCGCACCTGCCTCTTTGAGGAAGGCTGCCGTACCCCGCTGGAGCTGCTCGTTCGAGAGCGACTCACCATCGACAGCGAAGTCAGGTCGCTCATCGAAGATGACGTTACACGACTGCCTAAGCGCTGGAACGTACGCGAACTGGTGGGTGGCGTGAATCACGTCAACCGCCAGCGTCCCGTCCTCGTTTCGCGGCAGCCCTTCCCACTGGCCGATTGCAGGACAGGGATCCTCGCCCCGCGAACACGCAGTTCGATACCCTAGTCGTTGTGCTCGGCGAGGTAGGCATGGGCCGTCGAAAACGGAATGCCGTGGCCGTCACAGACTGCGTCAAACCACTCGGAGGCGGGCGTCCGATTCATCGTCACATCGACCATGTTGGTATCCTCCTCCGATGGATCGTGAATGCCGTGAGCGACCGTGCATTCCTCCTTTCGCCCGCGAAGGACGGCATACGACACACCGTCAGCCTCGCAGCTATGCTCAGCGGCCGCGTCGCGGGCTTTTCGTGTCGGGCTGAAGTGGACGACCGGCTGTTCATTGGTCACGTCGGCGTGATTCAGTCACGGCTCGGTCGCAACGGTGTAGCTCTTCCCCAGGCCGGTCGGGGCGTCGATGACGACCTACTCTTGATGCCGGATGGTGTCCAGCAGGCAATCCCGCAGGCGGTCACGCGCCTCGCCCGTCGATGGCCACTCGACATCGTGCGACGCCGCAACGCGCTCGCTGGCCGTCATCGACGGCATCGAATTTCGTGACCGAGAGCGAACTCAGTGGGTCGGACGAGTCGGATTGGACTCATACTCCGGGATGTGGACACACGATTCCGCAGCGTTTCGACAGCTTCCCAGAACGCCTCGCCACTGGGATACTCGGTGACCTCGGTGATGTTTCGCTCCTCGAGTGCAACGACTTGCAGGGCGTCGAGCTCATACATTCCCTTCCGGTAGACCCAGCCGTCACCAACCTGCGCGAGGCGTGTTCCGCTCTTCGACTGCGCCCAGCTCGGGTCGAAATCCTTGCTGCCGTCACTCCGCTCGCGCGTGACGGTCGACCGAAGCCGAATGTTGGCAGGGCCAGTGTGCTGGATGGCGTCGAAGACGTCCTGGATGTCGGACGTGATCACGATATCTGCGAGGTCGGCCTTCGACGTCTCAGGCTCGCGCTCGAATCCGTCCCGCCGACCAGCAGGCGTCGTCGCCCGCACTGCGTCGAGCGCTCCTAGGTTAGCTGCAAGAATATCGTCGACGATGCCGTGGATGTCTTTCGTTTCGGTCGCGGTGCCAGGGATGTGGTCGCCCGTAATCGTGGTGTACCGGCGCCCAAGGTAAATTTCGAGTTCTGCATCCGGCCACTCAGAGGACGACAAGTCGATTGTGAGTGCCTTCACGTCCTCCGGCAGGGAGAACCCACCAAGGGCGTGCGCACCAGTCCCAGAGGGCGACCACTCGCAGAATGTCCCGGTCAGCCGCTCCAGAAGTTCTGCCGCCGCTGGTGCCACCGCACCGGTCGTCCGGGTCACGGATGTCGTCAAAATCGAGGAGACCGACGTGTGGTTCGTCGGCAGGGTCGTCGTGGGTGTACTTCTCATCGTCCTCCCAGTCGTCACGGTCGGGAGTCGTGAGGTAATATGCAAGCCCGAGGTCGTCGTCGTGGTCAACCCAGCCGGTTGCCTTGTCGAACTCGAACTAGGCCCGTGGATCCTTTGCACCGGCGAACGCGTAACCCGCGCCATGGTCGGAGTATCCCCAGGCTAGATTGCGGGGTACTTCCCGGTCGTCGCTGTATTGCCAGAGTAGCCAGCGGGCACCGTTCTCGACGAGATCTTCGGGATAGGTGCCAGCGGTGACGCCCTGGAGGTCGATCTCCGTCGTCTCACTTGAGGTGGTGGCATCCGAGGCAGCGGTACCGTCAGTGTCGGTGTCATTCTGAGGGTAGTCGTTGGTGTGCCCGTCCGAAATGACAGACGCATCGCTGGGGGCTGTCTCAGTGCCTATCACCGTATCGCTCAGCTGTGCAAAGTGGTATGGACAGCGACTGTTCGATCCGGAGGAGTCCCTCGCTGTTCGCTGACAGTCAGGGAGTCCACACTGGCGGTTGGACGGCCGATCCGTCACGTCGCCTCACCTCCGTTGGGGGCCGCATCTCGAGAAAGGAAGACGAAAATCCCCGCTGCACTATGGGAGTTATTACTCGGATTGTGAGAAAATGGGTATAAGCCAAGGGCCGGATTTGAACCGGCGATGGGCGGCTCTGCAGGCCGCTGCGTTCGGCCGGACTCTGCCACCTTGGCGCACGTCCTGCTTCGTATTCGCTCGCTTTAAATATAGCGGTCTGGGGGAAGCCGCCGAAAATAGAAAAACCCCACACAGAGCATGCTCTGTGTGGGGTTGATGTCGTATGAATGGAGGCGGCGAATCGAATTTCCCAGAGGCTCGCGCACTCCAGTACTGATCGAAACGCAGGCAGGCTTAACTACCGTGTTCGGGATGGGTACGGGTGTGACCCTGCCGCTCTGGCCGCCTTAACGTCAACTCACGGAATCGAACCGTGACGCGGATACCAATCGTTGATGGTTCGTGTGACCATGTGTATGTGCAATCCAGTTTGCGCCTGGACTCACCGTCGGAGTCGACAGTGATTCCAAATGCGGTATGATTGTGTGGCGTTGACCGGTTAGTACTCGCGGGCTGAACACCTCGTTGCCTCGGTGCGTACACCCCGAGTCTATCGAACTCGTCTTCTACGAGTAGTCTCGGTGGTATCTCTTTTCCAGGTGGGTTTCGAGCTTAGATGCGTTCAGCTCTTACCCCGTGATGCGTGGCTGCCCAGCACGCGCCTTGTCAGACGACTGGTACACCAGTGGCATCCATTCGTAGTTCCTCTCGTACTATACGAACGTTCCCGTCAGATACCATAACACCCCCAATAGATAGCAGCCGACCTGTCTCACGACGGTCTAAACCCAGCTCACGACCTCCTTTAATAGGCGAACAACCTCACCCTTGCCCGCTTCTGCACGGGCAGGATGGAGGGAACCGACATCGAGGTAGCAAGCCACCGGGTCGATATGTGCTCTTGCCGGTGACGACTCTGTTATCCCTAAGGTAGCTTTTCTGTCATCAATCGCCCGCATCAAGCAGGCTGATTGGTTCGCTAGACCACGCTTTCGCGTCAGCGTCCTTCGTTATGTAGGACACTGTCAGACTTCCTTGTGCTCTTGCGCTCTTCTCCGAGTCTCCGACTCGGGTGAGGAAATCTTGGGGCGCGCTCGATATCTTTTCGAGCGCGTACCGCCCCAGTCAAACTGCCTGGCTACCGGTGTCCTCCGCCAGGAGTGAGGGTCGCAGTCACTACCGGGTAGTATTTCACGGATGCCTCGGCGGCCCGCTAGCGCGGGTGCCTGGGTGACGGCTCCTACCTATGCTGCACAGTAGCGACCACGTCCCAGCGACAGCCTGCAGTAAAGCTCTATAGGGTCTTCGCTTCCCCTTGGGGGTCTCCAGACTCCGCACTGGAACGTACAGTTCACCGGGCCCAACGTTGGGACAGCGACGCTCTCATTGATCCATTCATGCAAGCCGCTACTGAAGCGGCAAGGTACTACGCTACCTTAAGAGGGTCATAGTTACCCCCGCCGTTAACAGGTCCTTCGTCCCATTGTACTGGGTGTTCAGATACCTGCACTGGGCAGGATTCAGTGACCGTACGAGTCCTTACGGATTTGCGGTCACCTATGTTGTTACTAGACAGTTGGAGCGTCCGAGTCACTGCGACCTGCCCTTCCACAGGGCAGGCATCCCTTATCGCGAACTTACGGGACTAATTTGCCGAATTCCCTAACGTCGGTTGCTCCCGACAAGCCTTGGCTTTCACCGCCAGAGTACCTGTGTCGGATCTCGGTACGATCTTCACACTCACCTTTTCACGGGCCCCAGATTGAGTCGACTTGCGCTATCCCGCCATTCGCTCGCTTCCTGCCATTACGGCTTCCACGGGCTTGGACGGTTCGACCGGGCGACTGCCCGGCTCGACCTGCTCCGAGGCGTCAGTTTTCACTGTGTGAAGGCACTGGAATATTAACCAGTTTCCCTGTTGTCTCGCTCGAATTGCGACGAGACTTAGGATCGGCTAACCCTCAGCTGATCAACATTGCTGAGGAACCCTTACTCGTAAGGCTGTCGAGGGTCTCACCCGACTAACGCTGCTACTATGGCCAGGATTTTCTAAACTGAGCGGTCCATACGAACTCTCGCCCGTACTTCCACCCGCACAGATTGCCAACCTACTGGATCACTCGATGATGAGTGCCGCCAGGTCTCGGTGGCGAGCTTGAGCCCCGATCATTTTCGGCGCCGCAAACCTCGGCCGGTAAGCTGTTACGCTTTTCTTAGAGGGTAGCTGCTTCTAAGCTCACCTCCCGGCTGTTTAGGGCTTGCGACCACCTTCGATTGCACTTAGCTCGCACTTTGGGACCTTAACCCAGCTCTGGGTTGTCTCCCTCACGGTACACAGGCTTACCCCGCGCACCGGATTCCTCGCGTCGACGGCGTCCGTAGGTTCGGAGTTTGACAGGAAGGCCGACTCCTCTCGGAGGCGGGACTTCCAATCGGTCGCTCTACCCCACGAACTGCCTCAGCGAAGGTCATGCTTCGACATGTTTCGGTTGGAACCAGCTGTTGCCGGGTTCGATGGGCCTTTCACCCCTACACATAGGTCACGAGAGGGTATTGTAGGACACCAACTCTAGCAGGCCTCCACGTGGCTTTCGCCACGCTTCGCCTTGCCCATGCGTAGATCACCCGGTTTCGGGTCGTATCCGGTCGACTCCCCGCCCTTGAAGACGGTGACCCTCGCGCAAAGCGCTGCGGTCGTATTGGTTTCCCTGTGCCTGCCCCGATGCTCGGGTTAGGCTCGCCGATCAGATACACTCCCTGGCTCGTTTTTCAAAACGTACGACAGAACACCGGCTCCCAGCAAGTCCTACTGCGGGTTTGCACCCGGGTCGTTTGTTGCTGGGCCTTGTATGCCCTGTCGCTCCATCGCCACTTGATTTCAAGCCCTATTTCACCTCCCTTTTCGAGGTGCTTTTCAGCGTTCGCTCACGCTACTTGTTCGCTATCGGTCTCGAGTCGTGTTTAGTCTTCGCGGTCAATGCCCGCGATATTCACGAGGGATTTCCGACCCCCGCTACTCGGGAGCTGACGCACAACGTAGTAGTCTCTCATACGGGATTGTCACCCTGTTTCATGCTCCGTTCCAGAAGACTTCTGAGAGGCGTTTCGATGCTGAGAGTCAGTCCGCACACCACATTGCCCGTGAGGGCTTCGGTTTGGACTGTGTCGTGTTCACTCGCCGTTACTAGCGACATCGCGTTTGCTTTCTTTTCCTGCCGATACTGAGATGTTTCAGTTCTCGGCGTTCCCCATTGCGCGAAGCAATTGCGGTGGGGATTCCCATTCGGAGATCCTGAGTTCTTCGCCTCCGTGCGGCTCCCTCAGGCTTTTCGCAGCTTGGCACGTCCGTCGTCGGCGCTCGAGCCGAGCTATCCACCAAGTGGCACAGTAGCCACGTAATATTGGATTGGATTCACTGTATGACTCACGGATGTGAGTCCAGTGGACGCCTGGATTGCACGTACACACGGTCGTCATCGCACGTCCCGGTGGTCGCCAAGAGCGTGCGTCGAACCCTTCCCAACCGCGCTTTCGCGGGATGGTGCATCGGTTTATCTCCGGGACCAGAACGTTTCGTCCTCGATTACTTAAGAGGAACGATTACGTTCTGCCCCGAGCAATGGACCCACTGGGATTCGAACCCAGGGCATCCTCCTTGCAAAGGAGGCACTCTACCACTGAGCTATGGGCCCACCTCACCTTGCGGCGAGGGGTCGTGTTAACCCTGGCAGTTCAAAGGTGCCCGGCCAGAAACGTGGCCGAGGTTGTCGAGGACAGCAAAGGTGGGTCAGGCGCGTCGGCCTGATCCCGATCGTTAGGAGGTGATCCAGCCGCAGATTCCCCTACGGCTACCTTGTTACGACTTAATCCCCCTTGCGAAGCCCAGATTCGACCACCGCATGGTGGCCTCATCCGGACCTCACTCGGGTGATTTGACGGGCGGTGTGTGCAAGGAGCAGGGACGTATTCACCGCGCTCTTCTGAAGCGCGATTACTACCGAATCCAGCTTCATGAGGGCGAGTTTCAGCCCTCAATCCGAACTACGACCGAGTTTCCGAGATTAGCGCCCCCTTTCGGGGTTGCAACCCATTGTCTCGGCCATTGTAGCCCGCGTGTAGCCCAGCACATTCGGGGCATGCTGACCTACCGTTGCCCGTTCCTTCCTCCGCTTTGGCAGCGGCAGTCTCCGTAATGTACCCAGCCACCACAAGGGTGCTGCTGGCAATTACGGACGCGGATCTCGCTCGTTGCCTGACTTAACAGGATGCCTCACGGTACGAGCTGACGGCGGCCATGCACCTCCTCTCAGTAGCTCTAGTAAGCTCATCAAACTGACCGTCACTGCTACTGTCGGTGCTGGTGAGATGTCCGGCGTTGAGTCCAATTAAACCGCAGGCTCCTCCGGTTGTAGTGCTCCCCCGCCAATTCCTTTAAGTTTCATCCTTGCGGACGTACTTCCCAGGCGGCTCGCTTCTCGGCTTCCCTACGGCACAGCACAGGCTCGTAGCCTGTGCCACACCTAGCGAGCATCGTTTACAGCTAGGACTACCCGGGTATCTAATCCGGTTCGTGACCCTAGCTTTCGTCCCTCACCGTCGGATCCGTTCTCTCGAGGCGCTTTCGCCACCGGCGGTCCGTCCAGGATTACAGGATTTCACTCCTACCCCAGACGTACCCCTCGAGTCTTCCGGTCCCAAGCCGACTGGTTTCCGCCGGACGCCTGCTCGTTGAGCGAGCAGATTTCCCGACGGACCTGTTCGGCCGGCTACGGACGCTTTAGGCCCAATAATAGCGGCCATCACTTGAGCTGCCGGTATTACCGCGGCGGCTGGCACCGGTCTTGCCCAGCTCTTATTCGTGTACCACCTTACGATACACAAAAGCGAGGACTATATGCCCTCGCACTTGGAGTTCCCTTATCGCACTGGCGTGCAGTGTAAAGTTTTCGCGCCTGCTGCGCCCCGTAGGGCCTGGATTCTTGTCTCAGAATCCATCTCCGGGCTCTTGCTCTCACAACCCGTACCGATTATCGGCACGGTGGGCCGTTACCCCACCGTCTACCTAATCGGCCGCAGCCACATCCTATAGCGCCGGAGCGTTTCCAGCTCCCTGCATTCCAGCACGGGAGCGTTATCCAGTATTAGCCTCAGTTTCCCGAGGTTATGTTGGTCTATAGGGTAGTTTGGCCACGTGTTACTGAGCTTTCCGCTACGAGTCTGAACTCGTACAACTAGCATGGCTAAATCGAACTCCAATAGCAATGGCCTCCGGCAGGATCAACCGGAATGGTTGCCGAGCATACTGCTCGGTGGGTCTGGCGGAGACATGCTAACGCATGTACATTGGTCGCATATACGTTGGTCCGTCAGTTCGACGACCCCGAGCCAAGTAACTGGCCAGGCGTCACCGAACTGCCAGGGCTAACATCAGATCCCATCGTGTACGGAAGACCGCAGGGGTGAGATCCTCATTTCCTTCGGACTTACTGGTAGGCGAGGACAGGTATTAAACCCATCGAAGTGCCGGCGGGGAGCCGACGTGCCGAGCCAGCGCAGCCCGAGATCGCGGGACGATTTGAACGCCCCGCGAATCACAGCGTATCTTTCTTCGCGTTATTATCCAAGCCCTCTCGTTCACTTAAGGGCGTCGGATTCCGCTCGCCCTCGACGGATGACCGCCGAAGGCGCGTTCGTACTTGACCGAGTGGCCTTTAGTGTATAAAGGCATCGAATCGATTGCGTTTGAACGTCCCGAATCGAGAGACGCCGTCCACGTCATGTTCGACTCGCCCCATACACTTAAGGACATTGAATCGGCTTCCTTCCGCCCTAGCAGACACCTTTGTACTAATAAAGGCATCGTATTCGAGCGACCACCGAGTGGGAAAACCACTGGGCGGCGTTCACATTGCTACGAACGGCAGAGTCACACTTAAGGCCGTCGAAAGAGGTTCACTTCGGGATAGAGTAACTAACAATCGCTTGGCCGAACGACGAAGTCGAGCCTGGATGTGTTTGAGAAGTTTATAGCGCGAATGGAGGCCGAGCCGTCATCCCACGCGTCGTGCGCTTAGTCCGGTCGGATGTGTCCCGCGCATCTCTATCGTCGAACAGGGCGAGGAAAAATCTTTCATAATCGGTGCTCGCGTGTGCACGAAGAATTACTAGTATGTAAGCAATCCTCGATAAAACGCACGAGTTGTCGAGTAGGTGTAGTTCACTCGTCCAAGTGCTCGATACCCTGCTTGGAGACGTTCGCTTCGGTGATCTCGTCCGGCATCCAGTCCGGTTTGTCGTCGGGCGCCGCCTCGTGCCACGCCCAACCCTCGTAGATGTGAACCTTGTCTGTACCCTTCTCTCGGAGACGGAGTTCGATTCGATCCGCTTCGTCTTCGGAGCTTCCCGGGTCGAGTCGACGTGCTGCCTTCAAGGCGGCCTGTCGGGGGGTGTTACCGGAAAAGACGCTCGATTCGTCTCCGTCCGTTGCGCGCAGTGCAAAGTTTCGCTTACCATCGTCACGTACCATGGTTTTCTCCTCCATGCCAACCCAGCACAGGGGCCGTTATAAATATATCGCCGATATGAGCGGTTTTCAGCGACAGATATTTATATTAGAATGCCGGAGTCACGTGATTTTCGTGATGAGCAGGTAGTGACAGGCCGAGCAAGGTAAGTGGCTACGGTACATAGCAACTTCCGAAAACGGTCGAAGCGGGATAGTATAGTAGAAAACACTTAAGTACATCCTACGGCGAAGGACTGCATAAGATACCGCGATGGTACGGAAAAAGAAGCTCAGCCCGAGTGGCGCGAAAGACGAAGACGGTGAGTACCATAACGTCCACGTCAACCTGCACGAAGACGAACTAGCCGTCGCAGGCATGGAGATCGGTGACGAAGTCTTCGTCCGAGTTCGGGAAGACAAGATCATCATCCAGAAGGCCGACAAAGACGAGGTCGAACACGAGTTTTAACGCGCCGCGGGCGAGCCGCAGGCGATGCCTTCTCTCTAGGTAGAACGATGAACGGATACGACGTCGTCAAACCGCTGTTGTTTCGATTACCCGCGGAAACCGCTCACGAAACCGTCCACACGCTACTCGAAAGCGTCCAAGGAACGCCGGTCGAACGACTGCTCCGCGCGCGCTACTGCGTTGACGACCCTCGGCTGTCCGTCGATGCGTTCGATCTGCCGTTCCCGAACCCCGTCGGAGTCGCCGCAGGCTTCGACAAGAACGCACAGATTCCATCGGCGCTCGCCAGCCTCGGATTCGGTCACGTCGAAATCGGAGGCGTGACCGCCGACGCACAGGACGGTAACTCCCGTCCCCGAATGTTCCGCCTGCGCGAAGACGAAGGTATCATCAACCGCATGGGGTTCAACAACCACGGGGCCGACAGGATCGGCGCGCGCATGGCACGGCAATCGCTCCCCGACGTGCCGGTCGGCGCGAACATCGGGAAGTCGAAGGCGACCCCTCTCGAACGCGCCGAGGAGGACTACCTGTACACCTACGAGCGCGTGTCCGCACACGCGGACTATTTCGCCGTCAACGTCTCCAGCCCGAACACGCCGGGGCTGCGCGAACTCCAGAACCGTGAGAACCTCGAACGAATCCTGACGACGTTACAGGACGCGGGTGCGAGTCCGCTGCTCGTGAAACTCTCGCCCGACCTCCCCGAACCGGCCATCGCCGACGCGCTCGATCTCGTGACAGAACTCGGTCTCGACGGCGTCATCGCCACGAACACGACGACGGAGCGCCCGGATGGCCTCTGCAGTCGCTACCGCGACGAAGAGGGAGGCCTCTCGGGACGACCCATTCAGTCACGGGCGACGGAGATGATTCGCTTCGCCGCCGAGCGCGTAGACGTTCCGATCGTCGGCGTCGGCGGGATCTTCACCGCCGAGGACGCCTACCGGAAAATTCGTGCCGGAGCGCACGTCGTCCAGTTGTACACCGGTCTCGTCTATCGCGGCCCCTCCATCGCCCACGACATCAACGAAGGACTGCTGGGACTACTGGAGCGCGACGGCATCGATAGCATCGAGGACGCCATCGGCGTGGATCTCGACTGAACGTTTTTTCGGAGCATTTCCGTCCGTACTCGATGGTCACAAGCGACACATCGACGAGGATTAACCCCCTCAACGGAGGGTTCGTCACGATAGCAAACGACGAAAACCGAGGCAACAGACCGGCGCTAGGACGACGAAACCGGGAACGTCATTCGCAGAAACTCGTACTCTCCGCCGTTCGTCTCCTGCACGAACGTCTCGCGTTGTTCGAAGCCGAGAGTTTCGTACACGGAGATCGCCCGCTCGTTGAACGTCGCCACGGCCAGCGAGAACTCCTCTGGGTGATACGCCACCTCCGCAAACTCCAGTCCCGCCTCGACGAACGATTTTCCGTTACCCTGCCCGGTCAAGTCGGGATGCATTCCCAAGCCGATTTCGAGCGTTCCGTCCGCCGATTCGAACGAAAAGAAGCCGACACGCTCCCTCTCGGCATCGAACACTGCGTACTTGTCGTCCCAGTTGTTTGGGTTCGTGAACAGTGCGAAATCCTCCGGGTCGCTCTCCATGTCGTAGAAATCGTAGGGCAGGTCGTAGTGCCACGAAACGATGTCGTCCACGTCGTCGGCAGTGAGTGGGGAGAACTCGTACTTCACACCTGAAAATCGGGTGTCGGAGTATCAATCGTTTCTATTCTAGCGCGTCGAGGCGGAACTCGAATCCGGCCACTGGCAGTTCGAGGTCGTGTTCGACGAGCACTTCGGGATGCACCTCGCCGACGACGCCGACCGTCTGCCCATCCAGCACGATATCCGCCGCACGTCCGGAGATGAACGTCGGGTGCTCGGTCGGCGGCGTCTCCAGTTCGGCGTCGAAGTTCCGCGCGATGGCTTGCAGGCGCGCCTTCGCGTCCTCGTAGGAGGCGTCGTGGCGCGCGAGGACGCTAGCCACGGTGCGGTGTTCCGCGACGCTGGTGTTCTCCGACTCGTCCACTCGCGCCGCCAGCCCGATTTCCGCGAGGTCTTGCGGGTAGGAGCGATGCGTGTTGTTCTCGAGCACCATCATGAGCGAGGGAAGCGCCCACGTCCGAAGCATCGTGTAGTCCTCGCTGTAGGGGTTTTTGATGGTCGCGGGGGTGCCGCCACCGACCACGTCGGTTTCGGTCTCCACGCGCATCCGCTCGAAGTTCTCCTCCTCGCTGATCATGTGGAAGTTGAGCAGGTCTTCGAAGCCCAACCCGACGAGCACCTCGCGGGCCGCGTCTTCGAGTTGCGACCGCTCGTGGCGTCCGCCGACCGTTCCTACGTCGGGGTAGCGCGGCGAGAGATCGTTGAAGCCGTACGCTCGACCGATATCGTCCACGATGTCGACCGGGTGGAGCACGTCCACGCGGTAGGGCGGTATCTCGACGTCGTAGACGACCGAGTCGCCTTCCTCGCTCGCCTCGCCCGACAACCCGGAGCGCTCCAACAGATCGAGCACCTCGTCCGGCCCGAGGTCGACGCCGAGGAGCGTCTCGATTCGCTCGTGCGTGACGGATTTCGTCGTCACTTCCAAGTCCGGCCGAACGAGCGTGTGATCCGGATACTCGACCTCGATCTCCTCGATGGTCGCGCCGCGGGCGTCCAACGCGTAGCAGATGATGGTGCACATCTTGTCGATGGTCCACTGGTCGGTGCCGGTAAGTTCGACGAACAGGTCGCGCGAGTCCGTCGCCACCTCGGTTCGTCGACCGTTGATGACCGGCGGGAACGAGAACAGGCCGATGTCGTCGTAGATGGCCGGGTAGCGTGCGTGGTCGGCGACGAGGTCGGCGTACTTCTCGCCGGTCTGGTGGGAGCGCAAGACTTCTGCGGGCGTCATCTCCGCGTCCGCGTCAAGCGGGACGAACCGGTCGCCGTCGGGGTCGACCCCGACGTACTCGATGCTGTTCCCGCCCTCGTCGGTCGCGGACGACCCCTTCAGCATCGTCAGGTCGTGGATTCCGATCGCGCCCTTCGCACGCTTTCGACCCATCGTCGAGTGGAGCTTCTCCTGCAGTTGGATGAGCGAATCGAGCGCCTGTTCGCTGAGGTTCACGCCGCGAGCGATGGCACCCGTGACGTACGGTCGCTCCTCGGGGACGCTCTCGTCCACCTCGATGACCCAGTCGGGGTCGTTCGGCTTCGGGACGTAGATTCCCCTGTCGTCACCGTACTCGTAGCGAAGCGACCGCGCGACTCCTTCGATGGAGAGGCGGTCGAGGCGGTCAGGTGCGAACTCCAGTTGCATATCGCCGCCTTCCGTCTCGCCCTCGTACTCCAGTCCAAGCGCGAACAGGTCGTCTTTCAGTTCTTCGTCGTCCTTCTCCTCGTGGCCGGTCAATCGGCGCAGTTCGTCGGCGGAAACGTCTACGGTCGGCATCAGTGAATCACCTCCACGTCGCGCAGCAGTTCGAGGTCACACAGCGTTCCGTGCACGTCGCGGATGTCCTCGAAGCCGTACATCAGCATGAGCAGGCGTTCCAGCGCGAGCCCCCACGCCATCACGTCACAGTCGACGCCGAGGGGTTCGAGCACCTCGGGACGGAACATCCCGCTGTTACCGATTTCGATGAGTTCCCCCGTCTCGGGGTGGTTGCCGAACAGTTCGAAGCTCGGCTCCGTGTACGGATTGTAGTGGGGTTTGAACTGGATGTCGGTGATGCCAAACTGCTCGTAGAACTCCTCGAAGGTGCCCATCAGGTCGCGCACCGAGAGGTCGTCGGCCATCACCCAGCCCTCGATCTGGAAGAACTCCAGCAGGTGGGTCGGGTCGAGCGTGTCGTTGCGGTACACCTTCTCGACGCTGAAGAATCGCTTCGGCGGTTCGAGTTCACCGACGGCGTGCCCGGAGAGGTAGCGCATCGACAGCGACGTGGTGTGCCCGCGAAGCGCGATGGCCCGCGCGAACTCCTCGTCCCACGGGGAGTGGTAGCCGTCACTGTCCACTCCGATTCCTTCGAGGTGCGCCCGGCGAACGCGCTCGACGAGGTCGTCAGGCAGGTCGCGGATTTCCGTCGGGTTTGACAGCGCGAACCTGTCCCAGTGGGTTCGCGCCGGATGGTCTTGGGGCATGAACAGGCAGTCGTTGATCCAGAAGTCCGCGTCCGCGTGCGGCCCGTCCATCTCCTCGAAGCCCATCCCGACAAGCACGTCCTTCACGCGATTCGCCGTCTGGCGCAGAATGTGCACCTTCCCGCCGTCGATTCGCTCGGCGTCGGCGGCGACGTTGTACTCGGCGAACTCCACGTCGCGCCACTGGCCCGTGGTGAGCATCTCGGGGGTCAACTGGCCGACCGTCTCGGCGGTCTCGACGCCCTCCATCATCGCCGTGACGCCCGCCTCGGTGAGCGTCACCGACCGAACCGTCGATTCGGCGCGTTCGATTAGTCCGCGGCTCTCCAGTTGGTCGAGGGTGTCCGTGTCGTCCACCGACTCCCCGGCGGCGAGCGCGGACAGGGCGCTCGCTTCCGCGTCGAATTCGGGGTCGGCGTCCGGTGCGGCGGTTATCTCGCCGCTCTCGATGCTTCCGTAGCCTTTCCGGGCGTAGTTAGAGAGCGCGATGTTCACCTGCGAACCGCCCAAACCGGACTGGCCGATGGCCTTCCCCATCTGGGTCGGTTCCTCGTCGGCCCCGGCGTCGAGAGCCGCCTCGTAGAGCCGAATTTCGGGAAGGTTTCCCTCGGCGTACTCCTCGCCCTCCTCCGTGAGCGAGACGGATTCGTCGGTTCGTTCTTCGACGATGAGTAAGCCCTCGTCTTCGAGTTCGAAGACCGCGCCCGTCGCCGTCTCGGGTTTCAGGCCCGCCTTCTCGGCGATCTCTTCGATGGTCTGTTCCTCGTTCGCGCTCGCGGCTTCGAGCACCGCGACCCGTGATTCTGGTAATCTCATCTGCTCTCGGTGGTCGTTGGTCGTATGTCCCTGTCCGGCGGTTTAGCCCTTCTGAAGACCGGGCGTACTGCGTGCGGTTTCGTCCCCCGCCGCGGGGGAGTCCGCCGCGCGCTCAAACCGCGCTAAAAAAGCTGAATCCCGTCGCCGGTCGCCGTTCGACTGCGATACTGCCACGTCGGGATTCGGATGGCATGCGTGGAGATGGGCGGAGAATCGAGAAAAGCGTTCCGGAGGAATTTACCTCGCCACCAGCGATAGACGAGTCGTGATGGATTGGGAGCGGTTCTACCAAAACGCGGACTACGACCGCTGCGCCTACATCGGCGGCGAACGGATGGCCGACCTCGTGGAGCGATTTTTCGAGTGGCGGGGCGTACCCGACGATTTCGCCTCGGTCGGCTGCGGCCCGGCAGTCGTCCCGTTCCTCCTCGCGGAGCGATATCCCGAGGCCGACTTTTTTGGCTTCGACCTCTCGGAGACGGTGGTTCGGGACAACGGCGAGCGGGCGGACGAGCGCGGCTTGGAGAATCTCCGCTTCGCGGTGGACGCGCTCCCCGACCTCGACATCGACCGCCGGTTCGACGTGGTGTACTGCGTCGCCACGCTCTACTTCGTGAAGGAACCGAAACGCGCAATCGAGAGCTTGTACGCCCGAGTGCGAGAAGGCGGCCACCTCGTGTTGAACTACCCGAACGAGGCGAGTCGGGAGACGTTCGACGCGGAGTTCGAGGGGCGAAAGCGCGAGTCGTTCGAATTGGTGATGAGCGGAGCGAATTTGGTGAGCGAGAACGTCATTCGAGAGGTGACCGGTGGCGAGATGCGGAACTACTGGAAACTAGTCGATGCCGAGGACGAGGAGTTCGTGGATTCCGCGACGCCGTGTGTCGTCGTGGAAAAGTGAAATTCGGAGTTACGGGGTTTTTGCGTGTTGGAACCGTAGACATTCTGAATGTCGTCCATCACAACCGAAAACGAAGTCGTGGCGGGAACGACGCAGTGGCTCCGCGGACTGTGGAACTACTATCGGAACTATACCCACACCGCGGTTCACGCCGCCTCGGCGGCGGCACTCACCGCGTTCGGTCTGCTCATCTTTATCGACCGACTGTTCGTGGTGCTAGCGATTGTCGCGTACATCGCCCCACCTCTCATCCTCTACAGCATCGGTTCCGACATCGGGAGGGAATCCGACGCGCGGGAAATCGCTACCGACCGACCCGTCCCGGCAAGAGGCATAGAGACCAATGCGAGCACCAACTCGGAGAGCGGCGACGGGGATACTGATTCGGACGGCAGCGATGGAGATACCGATTCTGATGGTACTGATGGAGACACTGACTCGGACAGCGACGACGGAGACACGGATTCCGATAGCGACGACGGTGATACTGATTCTGATGGAATCGATACGGACACCGACACGGATAACTAGCCGCCGTAATATCTGTTCTCTCTTTTTCGAACAGTGATAGAATAGAGCGCGAGCCGACTTATCGCCGCGACGATTTTAACTGAATGTCTAATTCCTCTAACAACTCCTCCGCCTCCTCGCGCTTTTCCTGATGCTCTTCGAGGAACTCCTCCATCAACCGCGCCGCCTGCTCCTTGCAGTCGCCGCAGAGTCGCTCCCCGCCGACGCACTCGTCGTACACTTTCTTGGCGAACTCGTCGTCGTCGCCGGATAGGAGGTAGGCGTACAGTTCGTACACCGGGCACTCGTCCGCCCTGCCGCCCAACTCGCGCTGAAGCTCCGCCGTCTCTCGTCCCCCCGTCGTCGCCGCCTTCACCTTCTCGTACCCGTCCTCGGGGTCGTCCAGTAGGCTGATGTGGCTCGCCGGAACCGACGAGGACATCTTCCCGCCCGTCAGGCCGGTCATGAACCGGTGGTAGATCGAGGAGGGCATCACGAAACCGTACCCGCCTGTCTCCATCTCCACCTCGCGGGCGAGTTCCTCGGCCTCCTCCCGCGAGAGGTCGAAGGTATCGATGTGCTCCTCGAAGACGCGCTTCTCGCCGTCGATGGCTTCGATGAGGGCTTCGAAGGCCGCCTCGGTCGCGTTGCGGTCGAGGAACCGAACGCGGGGTCGGAGGGGTTCCATACCCGCGTTTTCGAGCTTGGAGATCGCCGTCTCGACCGCGGAAACCCCGGTATCGACGGATTCAGCCAGCCAGTCCGCCGCCTCCTCGCACCGAGGCGTCTCGGGGTCTTCGGCGTACTCAGTGCGCGCTTCGTAGGCCGCCGCGACGTGCGACAGCTCGGTCTCGTCCGCTTCGAAACTCGCGTAGGCTCTCGTCACGCCGAAGTAGCGCATCCGAACCGCGAGGTCGCGGGCCAGTCTGACGTGCGGGTCTTGGTCGGGGCCCACCGGAATGACCGTCGGCTTCGGTTCGTCGAACTGGGGGTAGAGGATGTCGGCCATCTGCGTGACGACGCTCTGGACGTGCGAGACGTTCGTCTCCCCGTCGAAACCGTAGATGGACTGGAACTCCGAGAAGTTCGCCTTCGACCCGAGTTCGAACGAGAGGTCTTGGAGGTCGCGGTTCTCGGACTGGCGGTAGAGCGTTCCGTCCTCGGCGTCGAAGTCGAGCGCAAGCAGCGAGAGCAGGTAGTCGCGGGCGTGTTCGTCGATCTCTTCCCACGACAGGCCGCGGGCGCTGTGGGCTTCGAGGTCGGCGATGAGACCGTAGGTGTCGCCGCCCTGCCGTTGGTGCCAGATGAGTTCGTCGAACACCAGTTTGTGTCCGATATGCGGATCGCCCGTCGGCATGAATCCGGAGAGCGCGGCGAACGGTTCACCCGCCTGCATCGCTTCCGCCACGCGACGGTAGTCGCGGTGGCCGAAGATGACGCCGCGGCGCATCAGGTAGTGCGGGTTCGGAACGTCGGGGAGCACATCGTCGAACTCCTCGATGCCGAACTCCTCGAACAGTTTTCGGTAGTCGGAGATGGTCGCCGACCCCCACGGGTCGAGCGCGACTTCGTCCTCACCCGCGGCGGTACCTCCATCGGACGCGAGTGCCGTCCCGTCCGTCTCGAATCTGTCGTCGGTGTCGTCTCGTGTCATGGTGTAAGTCGCGTAACCGAAAGGAAAGTCGTTATTCGTTCGTTCTCGGCGACGAGCGCAAAAAGCATTCGCTTTCGCACCCCGTGAGCCAGTCGAACGTCCAGCGCGAGGTCTCGCGGGATGAACTCGTGGTCGTCCCGGAGAACCCGAACCAGAAATTCGGAGTGGCCGAGGTTCTCCACCGACTCCACGTCGGCGTAGGTGCGGAAATCCGCGCCGAATTTGAAGCCCGTCTTCGGGACGATGTTCCGCTCCCGAAGCGCGCGATAGACTTGCAGACGGCGGTCGAATCGCTCGCCCTCCACCTCCCGACCGCGCGCGACGATCTCCTCATAGCCTCCCTCGACGGCGAGTTTACCGTCCGCGACGAGGTGGGCCGCCTCCACGAGCGACAACTGGAGGGCACCCGCCGGGTCGCGCCCGCTTATCGGTTGGCCGTAGAACGACCGCCGGTGAAGTTCGTCCGGCGCGTCCCAGAGCAGTACCCGGTCGGCGACGAGCGACCCGGAGAGGTCGGTCGGCACGTCGTGGTTCGTCGTTCCCCGGACGTCGAGTCGGTCGGTTTCGAAGTAGGTTATCTCGCTCTCCTCGTCCACGACCGCCAGCGCCACGTCGCCGAGGCGCGCCGCCGGAATCGTCTCGCGCTCGCTGACGATCCGAAGGCGGTACAGCACCTCGTCGTCCCACGGTCCGCTCCCCCGCGGGTAGACGACGAAGTCGGAGTCGGGGAGGGGATCGTACACCCAGCCGGAGCGGTCGGGTGAGAGGTAGAATCCGCGTTCCCGCAGGTCGGCGTAGACGAGAAACCGCGCGGCGAAGCCGTCGCCCGTCGAACCCTGCAGAAACTCTCGGAACCCCTTCCCGTCGACCGAATCGAGGTCGCCGCGGAGCATGAGGTGAGCGGCCTCGACGCGCGAGAGCGCCACCTCGTTCCCCCCGAGCGGGCGACCGTATCCCCGCGAATCGTAGTAGCGCTGACGGGCGTCGCCGCCAACGAGTACCTCGTCGTCGCGCAGGCGTCCGTCCATACCATCCCTGTGGTGCGGGTCGTCAAAGGCACTGCGACTCTCCGGCGCTGGTCGAAGGTGATTTTCGGAGCGAGGGGAGGGTCGCCAACTCCGTGCTAGCAAGCTTTTTCCGACGCGGACCAATCGCCTCACACATGAAAACGACGGGTGGAAGCGACGAGGCGAAGCGCAACGCGGGTGAGAGCGCGGCGGAGGCGGTCGAAGACGGCACGGTGGTCGGGTTGGGAACAGGGAGTACGGCGGCCCACGCGATTCGAGCCATCGGTCGCAAAGTGGACGCCGGACTCGACGTGCGAGGCGTTCCAACGTCGTTCCAGTCGCGCCAGTTGGCCCGCGACGTGGGGGTTCCGCTGGCCGACCTCGACTCGGTGGCGGCCATCGATCTCGCCATCGACGGGGCGGATCAGTTCGCCGGGCCGCACCTCGTCAAGGGCGGCGGAGCGGCGCACGCCCGCGAGAAGGTGGTCGATGCAGCGGCGAACCGATTCCTGGTCGTGGCCGACCCGAGCAAGGCGGCGGAGCGACTGGCCCATCCCGTCCCCGTCGAAGTGCTCCCGGCGGCGCGAACCGCGGTCGCCGACGACTTGCGCGTGCTGGGCGGTGACCCCGACCTGCGCGAGGCAGACGGGAAGGACGGGCCGGTCGTGACCGACAACGGAAATCTCGTCCTCGACTGCTCGTTCGGCGAGATTCGGTCGCCCGGCGAACTCGCGGACGATCTCTCGACGATTCCGGGCGTGGTGGAGCACGGCCTGTTCGTCGGGATGGCGGACGAGATACACGTCGGCACCGACGACGGCGTCGATATCGAGCGACTGTAGCGGTCGCTCGTCGGTCGAGGATAAATGGAAGGAAGTTCTGAGTTTACAGGTCGCGCGGCTGGACGGTCTTTCGGTCGTTTTCCTCGGCGCGACGTGCGGCGTGCTCGAGGAGCCCAGCGACTTCGTCGTCGAGTGCGTCGTAGAAGTCCGACGCAACGTTTTTGTCGTCGAGCGCTTCCTTCACAGCGGCTTTGACAATAAGGTCTGCCATACAACTTCGACGTTCCGCATCCCTATTAATAAAGCTTCCCAAATTATCCGGCGAACGGCCACGATTCGAAGACTCTCACCTACTCTGTCGACATGGCCGAAGGATTTAAGTTGAGAAAAGTCGAGAGGCGTGGGGCGACAAACAGGAGTAGGAGCGCCACAGAAGGACGCGTATGCGCAAATTACTCGAAGCGGTCGCGGAGGGCGAGGTGAGCATCGCCGAAGCGGAGGCGAAACTTTCGGGCTACGCGACAAGCGAGGCCGGACGGTTCGACGCCGCTCGCGAGACTCGCCGCGGTGTTCCGGAAGCCATCCTCTGCGACGGGAAGACGCCGGACGAGGTGGCGACGCTCGCCGCGACCGCGGTTGAGACGACAGGCCGAGCGCTGGTGACGCGTGCGGACGACGAGCAGGCTGATGCAGTCCGCGAGCGCCTCGCGGACATCCAGCCGGGTTCGGACGTGCGAACCCACCAGCGTGCGGGCGTACTCGTCGCGCACGCGACGGCGTTCGACCCGCCCGAACTCGACGCCACGGTCGGCGTCGTCAGCGCGGGCACGAGCGACGCGATTCCCGCCGGGGAGGCCGCGGTCGTCGCCGGGGAGATGGGCGCGCGAGTCGAGGAGGTACACGACGTGGGCGTCGCGTCGCTGGTGCGCGTGCTGGACGAGGTGGACGCCCTCCGCGCCGCAGACGTGCTCGTCGTCGCCGCCGGGCGTGAGGGCGCGCTTCCGACCGTCGTGGCTGGACTGGTGAACACCCCCGTCATCGGACTCCCAGTGTCGAACGGCTACGGCCATGCGGGCGAGGGCGAGGCGGCCCTCGCGGGGATGCTCCAGTCGTGTACCGTGCTCTCGGTCGTGAACATCGACGCCGGGTTCGTCGCGGGTGCGCAGGCCGGGTTGATAGCGCGGGCGATAGATTCGGCGAAGACGGAGTAAAGACGGTTCTAAAAGTGGGGTATGCCGAAGGATAGTCGAAGGTCGTGGTTCGATTCGCTGGTCGTTCCATTCGATTCGCAGTAGCAGGCCACACAGCCGCTTTTGGGATGCGCGGTGCGTGCACCCGAGCCAGCGGTCGACGAGGGCGCACACGCCGGAGAGGGATGAGGCCGCGAAGGTGGGCGGTCCTCGCGGTTCAGGCCGCCCGTCCGCGCTGCGGTTGCGGTATCGGCCCTAGCGATTCCTGCGGTGGTGGGTTCACCCTCGCAGTCCCAACCACCGGGGTCACCAAAGCGAGCAGACAGTTGCGATCACGGACGAAAACACCGCAGAACCGGTAAACGCCGTAGACCGCCCGAAACGACGTGCGCTGACGGTGCGGTATTTTACCCGAGCGTCGGTAGCGGCCTCGGCTGTAGTGATACCGATATCGGCAGCAGCTACTCCGCCGCTGGCGGACGATACGGCTCAAAAATACCGAAAAAACGGATTTGTTCGTCAGGCTGTGACCTTGACGTGCTCTTCGGCACCCAGCGCTTCGACCACGAGTTCGGCGACGTCCACGATTTCGATCTTGTCCTCGTAGTCGCCCGTCTTCCGCCCATCCTCGTACATCGTCATGCACATCGGGCAGGCGACGACGAACTTCTCGACGGCGCTTCCGGCGTCGGTGTCCTCGAGCGCCTCTCGGATGCGCTCCTCGCTCGGCTTGGGGTCTTCGTCGAAGTCCATCCAGAGGCCGCCGCCGCCCCCGCCGCAGCAGAACGAGTTGGAGCGGTTGCGGGGCATCTCGTCCAGCGTGCAACCGGTGGCGCGGATGATCTCTCGGGGAGCCTCGTACTCGTCGTTGTAGCGCCCGAGGTGACACGGGTCGTGGTAGGTGACGGTGTAGTCGAGTTCGGTGCCCGAGAGACCCATCCGGCCCGCCCGGAACAGTTCCTCGACGACCTGCGTGTAGTGGTAGACCGGGGCGTCGAACTCCTCGGCCTCCTCCGGATACTCGTTTTTGAACGTGTTGTAGCTGTGTGGGTCGGTGCAGACGATCTTGTCGAACCCGCACTCCTCGAAGGCGGCGACGTTGTCCTCGACCAACATCTCGTACAGCCCTTCCTCGCCGACCCGGCGCACGTCATTCCCGTCGTTCTGCTCGTCCTCGTAGAGGATTCCGTAGGAGACGTCCGTCTCGTGGAGGATGGTCGCCAGCGAGCGCGCAACCCGGCGGTTGCGCTCGTCGTAGGACGGGTAGTCGCCGACGTACCAGAGGAACTCCACATCCTCGTCGCGAGCGTCCGGGATCTCGAAGTCGAGTGTGTCGGTCCACTCCGGACGCTTTCGCCCGGGGTCGCCGAAGGTGTTCCCGTTCTGGAAGACATTCATCATCGCATCCTGCACGTTGGCGTCCATCTGGCCGGACTCGGTGAGTCGGCGGTTCATGTCGGTGAAGGAGGTGAGGTGTTCGATGTCCACCGGGCAGGCGTCCATGCAGGCCATGCAGGCCATGCAGGACTCCATCGTCTCGCTGTCGATAACGCTCGCGCCGCCGTCGGCGATGATGGGTTTCTCGTCCGTCCGGCCCGCGTCGAGGTCTTCGCGGTACTGTTTCAGGTCGAGAATCACGTTTCGAGGGTCGAGCGGGCGGTCGGACGCCTTCGCGGGACAGACCGACGAACAGCGACCGCACTTCGTGCAGGCGTCCTGATCGAGTAGCTGTCGCCACGAGAAGGAGTCGATGTCGGTCGCGCCGATTTCCTCGGGGCCGGCGTCCGAAGGGACACCTGGCAGGCGCTTACCCGCCTTCTCGTCGTGGGTGACGACGTTGGCGAACGACGAGAGCATGTGGAACGGTTTGGCGTAGGGTATCGCCGCGACGAACACGAGCGCGGGAATCGCGTGCGCCCACCAAACAACCGGATACCACGCCACGGCCGCTCCCTGAGAGACGCCGACTATCTGCAACACGTCGGCGACGAACCAGCCGACGAAACTGACGCTCTCGAAGTTCCTAAAGCCAGTGCCGAGGATGCGCATGCCCTCTGTGACGTACCCGCCGACGCCGAGCAGGAAGAGCGTCCAGATGAAGAGGTCGTCCTCCAAGCTGGTGTGTCTCCCCCAGAGGCGGTGGTTGCGCACCCAGTAGCGCCGGTAGATAGCCATCCCGACGCCGACGACGAACAGCAGGCCCATCGCGTCCATCACGAGCGAGTAGGCGAGGTAGAAGTCGTTCACAAAGAACGACCGCTCGTTTCCGAGGGCGTAGTGAGTGAACTTCTGATAGATGTCCATATCGATCATCAGGATGGTCGTCCCGATGAGCAGGGTCAGAAAGCCCCACATGATGAACGAGTGCATCAACCCGCCGTACAGGTCGCGGTTGAACTGCTTCTCGTTCGAAACTACGACCTTCGCTGCACGAGAAATCCGTCCCGGAAGGTCGTCCAGTCGGTCGAACCAGTCCTCCTCGCCGCGCGTGTACCGCGCGAAGCGGTCGTACACGCCGTAGACGAAAAAGAGGACGGCCACCACGGCGAGGTAGTAAAACACCGCCTCACCGAGGAGCCCGATCTTCCAGAACGTCGGGCGCGTGGTACCCGTCGTCTGTGCGAGCACGAAGTTTGCCATGTTTTATCAGGTGGGGACGACCCGCTTAAATCTTACCCCCCGTCGTCGCCGCGCCGTCTTGCGAGAATAAGAAACTTGTTTCTAGTTTATAACAGAGTCGACCCGAGTAGCGCAACCGATAGACAAGCGACCGGCACGTCCCACCGCGAAACCGACAGCGGGGGAAGGGTCGGGTTCCACGCGAAGCAGCGAGCGCGAAGCGCGAGCGAGAACCTGTCCGCTCGGTCGAACGCCCGCGCCAATCCCGCAGAGCCGACGAGTCGCATCCGCTCCGCGAGCGGTCGTCTCGCACCGAGGCGCGCCGACATCGCCTCCCGAATCGCCCGGATGTCGGCCTGCAAGACGGGTAGAAACCGGAAGACGAACGCGACACCCATCCCCAAGAACTGCCCCGGTCGTCCCGGAACGAGCCACTGGAGCGCCGCCCGCGACTCACGAACCGGCGTCGTCCGGACGTAGGCCGCGCTGACGCAGAGGACGAGGAAGACGCGGTAGCTCGCCAGCGCGGGCGCGATCGCCTCTTCCGGAACCACCCACGGAGAGCCGAACGAGAGCGCGGCGAACAACGGGCCGCCTAGCAGGAACGGGAGGACGTGCCGAAACTCCCGAATGACCCAAAATGGCGACGTGGCCGCCCCGGCAAGCACCGCGGCGATCAGTACGGTCGACGCTGCGAGTCCGCGAGGCGTCGCGTGCGCGAAGACGGCGACCGCGAACGTAGTCTGAAAGAATAGTTTCGTCCGCGGGTCGAGGCGTTCGGCGAACGACCCGGTGGGGTGATATGCGAGCGTCACGGGACGCGAACCCCGAGGTCGGCGAGTTCGGCTTCGACCTCGGTGGGTGAGCCGTCCACCGCAACCCGGCCGTCGGAAAGCGCGACCACCCTATCCGCGAGCGACCACGCGTCTCGAAGGTCGTGCGTGACGACGACGACGCCGGTTCCGGTGTCGGAGAGGCGTTCGAGATGCGCGACGACCGACTCGCGGGCACGAGCATCGAGTCCGGTGAACGGTTCGTCCAGCACGAGGTGGTTCGGCTCCATCGCTAGCGCGCCCGCGATAGCGACGCGCTGGCGCTCGCCGCCGGAGAGGGCGCCGATTCGGTCGTCGCGGCGATCCGCCATCCCGACCGCCGAGAGTGCGAGATCGACCCGGCGGTCGATCTCGTCGCGCGAGAAACCGAGGTTCTCGGGGCCGAAGGCCACGTCCGCGCCGACGGTCGCCGCGACGAAGCTATCGCGAGGGTTCTGGAACACCATCCCGACGCGCGTTCGCGCGGCCACGAGGTCGTCGGCGACGGGCACGTCGTCCACTAGCACCTGTCCTTCGTCCGGCGCGAGCAGGCCGTTGAAGTGCCGGACGAGCGTCGTCTTCCCGCTTCCGTTCGGACCGGTGAGGACGACGAACTGTCCACCGGGAACGGAGAGGTTCACCCCGTCGAGTGCCCTCGTCTCGCCGAAGCGGTGAACGAGGTCCTGCGTCGCTATCATTCGGCGGTGACGCGGTCGCTCCGGACGATACCGACCGCGGCGGCGATCTTGAACGCCTCGAAGGGGACGAACGCCAGCGCCGAGAGCGTGAACGCTTCGGCGAGCGCATAGTTTCCGACGAGCGAGAAACCGACGGTTCCGAAGGTGTAGATGACGGCAGTTCCGGCGAGCATCCCCGCGACGAGACGGGGGACGCCCGCCGTCTTCGGATCGTGGAGCGTCAGACCGCCGTGAACCGTCGTGCCGACGACGAACGCGGCGACGGGGTACGAGAGCAGGTAGCCGCCGGTCAGACCGACCAGTTCGACCAGCCCCGCGGAACCGCCCGCGAAGACCGGCGCACCGACCGCGCCCGCGACAAGGTAGAGGACGAGCGACGCGCTCCCCCACAGCGGGCCGAGAAAGATACCGGCGAGGAAGACGCCGAGCACCTGCAACGTGACCGGAATTGCGGGAGCGAGCGGATTCGGAAACGATACCTGCGCGAACGCGCCGACGACGGCCGCGAACAGCGCGGTACGAGTGATATTGCTTACCGTCTGCTCGCCGACCAGTTCGACCGACCCAGTTTCCGTTGACATGGCGAAGCGTCGCTCGTCAACCAGCATGATAGCTTCGGTTGACGACCTTGGTTCGTCGAATCATCGCATGGAAAATTTTAGCGCCCGCCCAACAGGTTTTTATATGATTCAGGCGTCACAAACGCGCCATGGACAAGAAGACGGAGGAACTTCGAGACATCTTCATGGATGTGACGGACGAAGCGACGGTTACGGAAAAACAGGAGGAGACGCATGGGTCGCTCGGCTCGGAGAAGAAGGTGGGCGAGCGACTGCGCGGCGTGGTTGAGGAGATGCGCGAGCGGTACGCCTTCGATACGGCGCTCTCCGACGAGGAACTTGTGACGGTTGTCCGACACTTCTACGCCGGGGACGACGACGAGGAGATCGCCGACGAACTCGGCGGTGCGGCGGACGAGAAGACCATCGCGCGGGCGCGGGTCGACCTCCACCTCTTTCGAGAATCGGACGACGACGCCCCGTTCGACGTCGCGGAGTTCCGCGCACTCCTCGCGGACGACACGCCCACCGCCGAGTGCGCCGAGGAACTCGACGTCGGCGAGTCCACCGTCCGGCGCTACCGGCGCATCGTCGAGGCGAAGGACGCGGCGCGAACGGTCAACCGGCAGTACACCAACGAGTTCGAGAACATCCTCCAAGACCGCGAGCTCTCCGACCAGATGACGCGGGATATCCAGCAGGACGGGTTGGACGACGCGACCGAGGGGATGGAGACGAACGTTTCATTCTAACCGAGCTTTTCGCTACCAGCTTTTTCTGCGGTCGGGTGCCGAAACGAGCGTCACGTGGCGCTCGTTTCGGTTTGCCTCCCTGGAAAAAGCTGGGCCAAAAGCACTCCTCACCCCCCCTTCGGGGGTTCGTCGGCCCGGAAAATCGGAGATTTTCCGGTGAGTAGGCTAGCCTCTGGCGGTTGTGTCACCGGGCGATTTCTGACGGTTGGCCTGCTACAGCGTGGCGGCAGGCCTATCAGCCGCTGTTCGGATGCGCGGGGCGTGTGCCTGAGCCAGCGGTCAGCGAAGGCGCACGCACACCGAGGCGGGATGAGGGCTGCGAGGATGGGCGGCTCCGGCGGTTCGGGCCGCCCGTCCGCATGCGGGTGCAGTATCAGCCCTAGCGACTAGTATCACCAGCCACAGCGCAACGATCAGTTAACGGCCTCCGGAAACGCGTCGAGTATATCGAGGGCACTGTTCATGGCATCCGCACCGTATTCGATTCGTTCATCCGCCTCCGCCCGACTCATACCAGGCCCGACCACCCGAACGTCACGCTCCAAGCTGATGTCGGCGACTACAACTCTGATTTCGGGCATAGAACAGGTTGTCGAACGGAATCCGTAATTGAAATGGTTCTCAGATGCGTAATGGGGGAACTGGGTGTAACGACAATAGATGGGCACCGACTGCGTCCCGCGACAGTGAAGAATCGATAAACCGAATCGCTATTCGACGCCCGACTCGACGCCCTCTTCCACCGTGCTCGCCTCTCTCTGGGCGTCGTTCAGACGCGTGAGGCGGGCTTTCATGATGCGGGTGTTCTCGACCTGTTCGACGTGGAGGCGAACCCCGTCGTAGTCGATGTTCTCGCCCTCTTCCACGAGGCGGCCCGCACGGTTGAAGATGAACCCCGCGATGGTCTCGAACTCCTCGCCCTCGGGGAGGTCGATGTCCATCGCCTCGTTCACCTCGTCGATGTTGAGTTCGCCGCGGACGATGACTGTGTCGTCGTCGACGTACTCTATCGGCTCTTCTTCCTCGCCTTCGAGGATGTCGCCGACGATCTCCTCGACCATGTCCTCCATGGTGATGAGCCCCTCCGTCGTCCCGAACTCGTCGATGACGATTACCATCTGCATGCGGTTTTCCCGCATCTCGGTCAACAGTTCGTCCACGTTTTTGCTCTCGGGGACGTGGAGCGTGGGCTGAATCAGGTCGCCGAGCTTGAGACCGTCGCCTCCTTCGCCGTAATCCTTCTCGCGGACGAGGTCGCGGACGGTGGCGATGCCGATGACGTTGTCCAGACTTCCCTCGTACACCGGCACGCGCTCGTGGCCCGCCTGAACAAGCGTCTCGATTGCCTCGTCTATAGCCGCGTTCTGGGGAACGGCGGTCATGTCGAGACGCGGGGTCATCACCTCCTTGGCGATGGTGTTGTTGAACCGGAAGATGCGCTGGAGCATCTCGCGTTCGTCCTCCTCGATAACGCCCTCGCGCTCGCCCGTCTCTATCATGTCCTGAATCTCGTCGCGCGTGACATACGATGTTTCGATGGCCGAGCGCCCGCCAGTGACGCGGTTGACGAGACGCGTGAGATAATCGAACGTGACGACCAGCGGGAGGAGGAGGTACTCGGAGTATTTGAGCGGTCGAGCGACTCTGAGCGCCCACGACTCAGTGTTCTCGACCGCGTACGACTTCGGCGCGCTCTCGCCGAACAGCAGGACGAGTGCCGTGATGCCGAACGTGGCGATGGCGACGGCCTGCCCCTGATTGCCGAGAAAGTACGCGAGCAGACCGGTCGCAATCGAGGACATGGCGATGTTGACGATGTTGTTGCCGACGAGAATCGTCACCAGCAGGCGATGCGGATCGCTCTTGAGCGCCGCAACCGTCTTCGAACCCTCTACGTCATCTTCGACCAGTGCTTCCACTCGATGCTTTGCGAGCGAAAACATCGCGATCTCGGAGGAGGAGAAGAACGCCGAGAGTCCGAGCAGAATGACGATAGCCGCAATTCCGCCCCACTGGATGATCGCGTCGGTGATCGTGATGCCGAACAAGCTATCCAGCGGCGCAGTTTGCGCGAGGATGACCGGTTTCGGAGAGAGTGACATTCAGTAACCCACCTTGAGCGTCAGCGGGATTAACTCTTTATTCTTTTGCCGTGCCCAAAAAAGATGGAACTACCGCGAACGAAGCCCTTACGGAAGTTTCGGCCCAAACCTCGCCCATGAGCGCCGAAACGACAGAGACGGCTATCACGCTGTATCGGTTGCAGGCGTGTCCGTACTGCGAGCGCGTGGTTCGAAAGTTACAGGAGTACGACCTCCTGTACCGGTCGCGGTTCGTTGAACCCGTGCACTCGGAACGGAACGTCGTCAAGCGCATCAGCGGGAAGCGAACCGTCCCCGCCATCGTGGACGAGCGGACGGGCGTGACGATGAGCGAGAGCGGGAACATCGTGGAGTATCTCGACGACACCTACGGACGGGGAGGTGACGAGTGATGGTCGAGTTTGACGTAGTGGAACTCGGCCCGGCGAACCACCCCGAGGTCGGTGAGACGGCACCCGACTTCACGCGACCGCTCGTCAACGACGAGTTCTGGGAGGACGCGTCGCTGTCCGACGTGACGGCAGACGGGCCGACCCTCCTCGTCTTTCACAGCATGGACGGCGCGTTTCCGGCGACCTACGTCTGGAACGAACTCCGGGAACGCGCATGGGACGACGACCACGACCTGCGAATCGTCGGTCTCTCCATCTCGACGCCGTACGAACACAAGACGCTCGTCGAGGAGCGCGGGATAGAGTACCGACTCTTCAGCGACCCGTCGAACGAAGTCGCCGAAAGGTACGGCATCAGTCACGACCTCGACGGGATGGCGGGCATCAGCGAACCGCGCCCCGCGGTTTTCTTGTTGGACGAAAACCGAACGATCGAATACGCGTGGGTGGCGGCGGAGTGGCCGGAGTTCCCGGAGTACGACGAAATCGAACGCGCCATCGAAGAGCGATAATCCGAACGGCCCCGTCGGGAGCAGTAACCGCGACGAACGCCCGTCTCGGAAGGGATTCCACGGAGACCTCCGATGGACGGCAGACGACCGTAGCTCGAACGACCATTCTCCGATGTATATTTCGACTATCGCGTCTATGTATTCACTATCTATATCCTAAAATCCTGTATATAAAGTGTATTTTTATTCTATCTCGAATTCTCGTATTATATTAGTCATGAGAGAATAATTTGGCAGACGGAAGTTCCTCAGCGCATCAAGTAGTGCAATCACCAGTGCTGCCGGTCTCGCGGCCACGTCCGGTACCTCGGCGACCCACTACACTGGGCTGCCAGTTTACACGACCTCCAATCTCAGCGTCCGGAACGGTCCGGGCACCAACTACGGCCGTATCGCCGTGGCGGAGCAGTACACCAGGGGCTACATAATCGACGGTCCGGTCAACGCCGACGGCTACACGTGGTGGAAGCTCCAGTACAACGGCGACGGCAACAACGGTCGCGTGACCGACTGGTCTGCGGGCAACTGGCTCGCCCACGCCGACTTCTCGTACCCGGTCATCGGACAGGTGAGTCGGGAGTACCACAGCGGCCATCTCGCGCTCGACATCGCCGCCAACTCGGGGACGCCGGTGGTGGCCTCCCGCGAGGGAACGGTCGACGTGACCAGATACGAGTCCGGCGGCTGTGGCTACTACATCAAGGTCGGCCACGGTCCTGGATACCAGACCATGTACTGCCACTTCAGCGCCATCCACGTCTCTGAAGGCCAGAGCGTCGGTCGTCACCAACACATCGGCGACGTGGGAAGTACCGGCAATTCCACCGGTCCGCACGTCCACTTCACCGTCGAGCAGAACGGAGCACATCAGTACGTCGCCGGCGACCTCTACGACGAGATAAACGACAAAACGGGTATCGCAAAGAACTACAGCGGCATCGGGACGTTCTGAACTCGGCGAACTCCGCTTCTTCGCGGTGCCGAGGACGACGGACGAGCCTCGGCCCGTTTCGAGGACGCTACGCTTTTTTCGCTCGCCGGTCGAAGAGGAGGTATGGACGACCTCGACCGGGCAGTGGCGGCTATCCGAGACGGGAAACTCGTCGTCTATCCCACCGAGACGGTGTACGGTCTCGGAGCCGACGCGCTCGACCCCGACGCCATCGAGCGAGTGTTCGACGCGAAACGGCGGGCGCGCGAGAAACCGATCTCACTCGCGGTTCCCGATGCGGAGTCAGCACTGTCGTTCGTCCGACCGACGGAGCGCGAACGCGAGTTCATGAAGGAGTTTCTGCCCGGCCCTGTGACCATTCTCTGTGAGAAGCGCGATGCGGTTCCGGACGTACTCACCGCTGGCCGGACGCGCGTCGGCGTCCGAATTCCCGACCAACCGCTCGCGCTGAAGCTCCTCCGGCGCGTTGCGCCGACGCCGCTCACCAGCACGAGCGCGAACGTGAGCGGGCGAGCGAGCGTGATGCGCGCGGACGACCTCGACGACGAGATTCGAGACGCCGCGACGGTCGTCCTCGACGGAGGGGAGACCGGCGGGACGGGGAGCACCGTCGTGAACGTCGAGCGCGGCGAGATACTCCGCCGCGGGACGAGCGCAGACGCGATAGAGGCGTGGCTAGCCGCCGAGGAGTGACCGGAGAGTGCGGGTTTTCACGCCGCACTCGGCCCGATACTCGCAGGCGTCGCACTTCGACTCGTTTTTCAACCGTGGCGGTGGCCCGTCGATGGCTCGAGCGGTGCGGACGGTACGGCGGTACGCGGCCTTTCTCCGGACTGACAGCCGAATCTCGCGAACGACGCCATAGGCGGGATACTCCACGAACGCGCGGTCGACCGTTCGTCCGTGTTCCCACGAGAGCGCCTTCGCGGCGGCGACGGTTCGGACGCTCTGTGGTTCCCAGACGCCCGCTTCCGGTGGCGTTCCGGTGAACACCATCGACGGGACAGGCGTTTCGAGGTCGAGCACCTTGTGAACGATACCGCGACAGTCTTTCCCTTCGACGAGTCGCTCGCGGTCGGCGGGGGCGACGAGTTCCGACCACGCGTCGAGTTCTGCGGCACGGTCGAGGTTCGACCGGAACCGTTCGGGCGAGACGCCGAGCAGGCGAGAGGTGAGGTCGGCGTCGCAGAGCGAATCGTACTCGAACGCGAGTCGCCGCCGGTCGGCGACGAGGTCGGGAACCTCAATGTCGTCCGTCCGCCGATAGTAGAGCTTTCGCAGGCAGTAAGCGGCGGTTTCGAGTTCACTGAACGGTATCTTCGACACCGCGACTCGGTCGCGGGTTCATATATAAATCTCCGGAAGCACGAGGGAAAGCGGCAAGAGTCTGGACAGTCTCTGGTCGCACATGAGCGACTTCGATAAGGAAGCCGAGCGGGAGAAACTCCGCCAGCAGTACGAGAAGGACAAGGAGGAGCGGAAATCGACGCAACGGATGAGCGAGTTGTTGTTGCAGGGGGCGACTATGACGGGAAAACACTGTGACAACTGCGGCGACCCCGTCTTCCGCCAGAACGGAACCGAGTTCTGTCCGACGTGTCAGGGGGAGGCCGCCACGAAAGCGAGTTCCGAAGAGGCGACTCCCGAAGCGGCGACAGAGATCGAGGTCGAACAAACCGGAGCCGAACCGGAGCCGAGTACGGAGTCGGACGAGCCCAGTCAGCAACCTGAGCCGCCGCGACAGCCGAGACAAACGCGGCAGCCGCGACGCACACCGCCGAGTCAGACGGGTCAGACGAGAGAGTCGCAAGGACGGGAAACGCATCAGTCGGAGCCACGGACGGACGCCGCTCGAGACGAAATCGGCGATGCTGACGACCTCGCAGAAGCCCGGGACGCGCTCCGTCGGAAGTTGACGCGACTCGCGCACGAGGCGGAACAGACGGACGACGTGGGCTACGCCCGCGAACTACTGGCCGCGACGCGTGAAGCGGCGGAGGCGCTGACGGCGCTCGACCGGGCCAAACGTTAAGCCCGAACCAACCGACTTCTCGCTATGGACGTTCTCGTGCCTGTCGATGGCTCCGAGTATAGTTTTCGCGCGCTTCGATTCGCCGCAAACTTCGCCCGAAACTTCGATGCCACGCTTCACGTCGTTCACTTCTCCGACGAAGCGACCGACGCCACCGACGAAATTCTCGCGCGCGCCCGCAACGTGCTCGACGCGGAAGACGTCGACGCGGAACTGAAACTCTCGGAGGACGTACAACTCGAGTTCCGACCGGGAGACCGCGTCGGTGAGAACGTCTTAGAACTGGTGGAAGAGAACGACTACGACCACGTCGTCATGGGCCATCACGGCTCGGGAGCCATCGAACGGGCGATCCTCGGGAGCGCCGCCGAAACCATCGTGCGTGCCGAAGCGGTTCCGGTGACTATCGTTCCCTGAAGAAAGACTACCGTCATCGGGGGACGATGACGGCGTCCACCGGAGATTCGAGCCAGTCAAGCGCGTATCCCAGATCCGGGTCGAACTCCGGGGGGAAACGACTGTCCGACACGTCGTGCTGGGGTTCGCCGTACAGTTCCTGTTCGCTCGCTCGTCCGCGCGTTTCGTGCTGTGGCTTTCCATACAAATTCTCGACGCCCCGCCTATCGTCGTCATCGTCTCTCAACCTCGCTGGGGTCAGCATGGGTTTTACTCTCGTCCGGGTAAACGAATCGAGGGCATTTAATGTGGATTGACCGTTCAAGTCGTTTAGAATATCCTTGCCTACCCATTTTCGGCGCGAACGAGCAGGATTAGGCCGAGCGAACTGCACGTACAGATGTGCGGCGTACACCCCGATATTGTTGTCCAGTAACCACGGATTACGGGTCGTACTCGCCCGCGACAACTTCGCGGATACGGTCGGCGGTCACCTCGCCGACACCTTCGGCTTCCATAAGCTCGTCTTTCGACGCGGTCATAACGGCTTGAACCGTCTCGAACGTCTGTAGGAGCGACCGAGCGGTGACGGGGCCGATGTCGGCGATGGAGGCCACCACGTACTCCTGTTGTTCCGGAAGCGTCTTCGCGTGCTTGTCGCCGTGAACCGAAACCTCCCGCTTGCTCACCTCCTGCTCGCGCGTTGCGATGACTTCGAGCAAGTCCGCGGTGTCGTCCTCATCCTCGGTTCGGAGAACGCTCGTGCCGAAATCGACCGCCAGCGAGGCGACTGCGCCGCGGATCGCGTTCGGGTGAACGTTTCGCTGTTCGTACAGTCCGTCGCCCTCGATGATGACGACGGGGCGGGCGTAGTGTCGGTTCATGTCGCCCACCTGCTCGAAGACGGAACGGTCGCCGCCGACCAGCGTATCGAGGAAGTCGCTCACCGATTTTCGCTCCACGACGACTCGGTCGCTCAGCACGTAGTCACCGACCGCCAGCGTCTCCAGTCGCACATCCACGCCGTTGCGGGCGGAGAGGTCGCGGGCGATGTTCGCGTCGAGTTCGCGCTGGTCGGCGACGATTTCGACGCTATCGCCGTCCTCGCGTCTTCGGGCGGTCGCTACCACGCCGTCCAACTCGTTCGCACCGCGGCCTTCCGTCTCGAACTCCTGCAAGCCCTGATTCACTTCGGAAGCGTGGCCGTCACCGCCGAAGTCGCCGAGCGTCTGCTGTGATTCGTCGAGTTCCTCTTCGACTTCCGCGGCGACGCCTTTCAGTTTCCGGAGTTCCTCTTCCATCTCGTCCTCTCGGCGCTTCGAAATCCAGAAGTACGCCTCGTCGCGGGTGTCCTCGGCGAGCAAGACGACGACCTGCCCCTGCGCCTGTCGGCCGGTTCGACCCTTTCGCTGAATCGACCGCACCGCGGTCGGCACGGGTTCGTAGAAGAGCACCAGATCGACCTCGGGCACGTCCAGTCCCTCCTCGGCGACGGAGGTGGAGACCAACACTTCGAACTCGCCGGCGTGGAAGTTATCGAGCACTTCCTGCTGTTCGTTCTGGGTCATCCCGTCGCTCCCCTCCTTGTCGCCCTGCCCGACGAACCGCCGGGCGTCGAAGTGCTGGCCGAAGAACTCGGTCAGCGTCTCGGCCGTGTCGCGTGATTCGGTGAAGACGATGATCCGTTGGCCGCCGTCCACGAGCGTCTGAGCGACGAACGTGTGCGCCTTGCGGAATTTGGGGTGGCGGTCGTCGTACTGCACCGCTTTCCGCATCGCCTCCTGCACTTTGGGTTCCGAGACCATCCGCTGGCTCGCCTTCGACGCGCCCGACGACCGGGCGGAGTTGCGCTGGCGCTCGAAATATCGGCGGAGGGATTCGACGCTCTGCGTTTCCGCGAGTTCGACCGCCCGCCGGAGTTTCATCACCTCCGCGTGGGCGGACATCCCCTTGTACCCCTCCGACTGGTCGTTGTCGATGAGCTTCTGCAACTCGCCCCGAACCTTGTTCAAATCCTTCTGGGAGATATCTGGACGCGTCGTGTTGACGACGCCGAGTTGCTTCAGGCGCTCCAGTCGGTCGGAGATGACCTCGTTCAGTCCGTCTCGAATCTCGAGAATCTCGTCCGGGAGTTGGACGCGAACCCACTCGACTTCGGTGTCGTGGGTGTAGGTCGAAACGTCGCTGTCCTCCTCGGTCATCACCTCGACCTCGTGGAGGCCGAGGTTCTCGCACACCCCCAGAATCGATTCCTTGTCGCCGCCCGGCGAGGCACTCATCCCGGTGACGAGGGGGTCGCGGGCGTCCGCGTGGTATCGCTCGGCGATGTAGTTGTAGGCGTAGTCGCCGGTCGCGCGGTGGCACTCGTCGAACGTGATGTGCGTGACTGGGCCGAGGTCGATGCGCCCGCCGACCAAGTCGTTCTCCACGACCTGCGGCGTTGCGATGATGACTGTCGCCGACTCCCACAGCTCCGAGCGTTCCGCCGGGCGCACTTCCCCGGTGAACACGACGATATCCTCGTCCGGAACCGAGAGCGCCTCCCGGTAGAAATCGGCGTGCTGGTTGACCAGCGGTTTCGTCGGCGCGAGCAGGAGCGATTTCCCGCCAACCTCGTTTAGCCGCTCCGCCGTGACCAGCAGACTGACCGTCGTCTTTCCCAGCCCCGTCGGAAGGCAGACGAGGGTGTGGTGGTTTCGTGCGGTACCCGCGAGTTGAATCTGGTAGAGTCGCCGCTCGATGAACTGCGGCGCGAGATACGGATGTTCCACGTAGTTCAGTTCAGCGTCCGTGGTCGCCATTCGTCGTAGGGTTTCGTCGTCATCCGATTAAAGGGTTCGTGTGGCGGGGTGAAAGTGGTCAGCGAGGGTTTTTCATCGGAAGACGGAATCAGTCCCGACGAATCGAATGTTGAACATCGTACCCCGGTTCGTCGGGTGGCTACTTCCGTGGTTCGCTCTCCGGCGGGGCCGCTCGTCGGGACGGAAGACAGCCGACGGGATGGCTTCCAACAGGAGGCGACACCGAGCTACCTTCAGCGGAACCAATCGCGGAACACCGAAGTACAGATATCGATAGTCAAACGAGCGTCGGCGCGTACTGCAATCCGAGGAAGATCGCCATCGCCGCGCCGATGGGAATCGTGAGGTTGTCGTCGATGACGTAGCCCGCGACGACCGGCTTGACGCCGTCCGCGAGCGTCGCGGCCAGCGCGCCGAGCACGGCGGCCGGAAGCGGGAGGTCGAGAAGCGACGCGATGACGAGGCAGACCGCGAACGTCACGAGGAGGGTGTGAATCGCCTTGATACCAAGTTCGCCCGAGCCGAGCAGACCGCTGATGGGGTCAGCGATGGTCAGCATTAGCATCGCCGGAATCGCCACGCGTGGTTCGAACGCCCACGCAGTCACGGTCATCCCGAAGAAGTAGAGCGCGTACCCCGCGATGTTGTCCTGCTCGTACGACCGCGTGAGTTCGTCGTAGATCCTCCAGTCGAGACCGACGAGCAGGCGGATGATCTCCAGCACCAACGCGACGGCCGAGCCGAGCACGAGCATCAAGCGCAACTGCTCCCACGTCAGCAAGTCAAGCAGGTAGAGCGCCGGCACCCCGGTTCCGCTGACATGCACCAGTCGGCGCTTGACTTCGCTCGCCACGGTTACAGGTTGGCGAACGCGCGGTCGCCGCTCCGGAGGTCGGCAAGGATGTCGGGAAGGTCGGCGATAGCGACCCGCACCTGTTCGGTCGAGTCGCGCTCGCGGAGCGTCACGGCGTCGTCGTCGAGACTCTCGTAGTCCACCGTCACGCAGAACGGCGTGCCGACCTCGTCCTGTCGCCGATAGCGCCGACCGATGTTCCCCGAATCGTCGTAGGTCACGTCGAGGCCACGCGCGCGGAGGTCGCCGGCGATATCGCGGGCCGTCTCGCCCATGCCGTCCTTGTCCATCAGCGGGAAGACGCCGACCGTGGTCGGTGCGAGTTCGGGTTCGAGCGCCAGCCGAGTACGCGTCTCGTCGTCCACCTCGTCTGTTTCGTAGGCGTGCGCGAAGACGGTGTACAGCACGCGGTCGATACCGATGGACGGTTCCACGACGTGCGGCGTGATGTGCTCGCCCGCTTCCGTGACCTCTTCGACGCCGAAGCCGGTCTTTTCGACCGGAATCGCGTGCGATTCGCGGTCGATTTCGACGGTCACCTCGTCGCCCTCGAAGGCGGTTCGGTCGCGCTCAGCGAGCGTCTGAAGCGCGTCCGCGATGTCGCCCGCCACGCCGCCGAACTCCGGGCCGAGATAGCTCATGTCCGGGTCGACGGTGGCGCGTTCGACCACCTTCGGCTCGTCGTACTGGCGGAAGACGGTGAAATCCTCGTCGGAGTACGTGCCGTGTTTCGAGAGGTCGTAGTCGCTCCGGTAGGAGTTGCCGGTGATCTCTATCCAGTCGCCGTCGACTTCGGCTTCGGCGTCCCAGCAATCGCTCGCGTAGTGGGCGCGCTCGCCCGCGAGATGCTGGCGGAAGCGGAATCGCTCCATATCGACGCCGATTCGCTCGTACCACTCCTGACCGACGCCGAGGTAGTAGGCCACCCAGTCGCTCGTGATGACGCCTTCCTCGACCGCCTCGCCGATGGTCATCCGGACGTGGCCGCCGTCCTCGGCGTTCTGCTGGTCGGCGGAGTAGAGGGTGACTTCTGCGTTTTCGACCCGGTGAAGCGGCGGTTCGTCCTCCTCGGGGTCGATGAAGTGTTCCAGTTCGGCCTGCGTGAACTCGCGGACGCGAACGATGGATTTCCGCGGGCTTATCTCGTTTCGGTACGCCCGACCGACTTGCGTGATGCCGAAGGGAAGTTGATTGCGGGCGTACTCCTTGAGACGCGGAAACTCCACGAAGATGCCCTGCGCCGTCTCGGGGCGCAGGTAGCCGGGGTGGCCGGAGCCGGGGCCGATGGTCGTCTCGAACATCAGGTTGAACTCCTCGACCGGTTCGCCCGCGAGTTCGGTGTCGCAGTTCGGACACCGCAGGTCGTGTTCCGCGATGAGCGCGCCGATCTCGTCCAACGGGAGGCTCTCCGCGTCCTCGATGCCCGTGTTGTCCTCGATGATATGGTCGGCGCGGTGGCTCTCACCGCACTCGGGACACTCGATCAGCATGTCGTCGAAGCCGTCGAGGTGGCCCGAGGCTTCGAAGACGGGTTCAGGCATCACGGTCGGCGCTTCGATTTCGCGGTGGCCTTCCTGCACCTGAAAGCGGTCGCGCCACGAGTCTTCGAGGTTGCGTTTCAGCGCCGCACCCTCCGGACCGTATACGTAGAAGCCGGAGACGCCGCCGTACGCTTCCGCCGCCTGAAAGAAGAAACCGCGCCGCTTGGCAAGTTCGACCAGTTCGTCGCTCATCTGAGCGCCTCCAGCAAGTTCATGTCCCGAACGATGCCGACGAGTTGGTCGCCGCTCACGAGCGGAACCTGCTCGATATCCTTCGTGAGCATCGTCTGCGCCACGTCGCGGGCCGTCTTTCGCTTCGAGACCGTGACGACATCGTCGGTCATGAACTCGCGGACGGGTGCGGACGGAATCTTGACGTTCCGGGTCGGGATGTAGCTGTTGCCGACCGATTTGATGCCCTCCCACATCCAATCGTCGTCCTCGTTGGCGATGCTCCCGCCCGTGTCGGCTTCGCCTTCGACCACCTGCGCGACCTCGATGATATCCACTTCGGTGAGGATGCCGTCCATCTCGCCGTCGTCATCCAAGACGATGGCGTAGGGGACGTTGGCGTAGAATATCTCGCGCTCGGCGACCGTCAGCGGCGTCTCGACGTAGCAGGTGTTCACGTCATTGTTCGCCAGTTCGCCGACTTCGGTGTCGCCGTCGGCTTCGTTCTCGGCGATGGCTCGAACCACGTCGGTCACGGTGACGATTCCTTCGAGTTCGCCGTCGACGACCGGCACGCGCCGGGTGCCCTCCTCCATCATCAGGGCGGCGACCTCTTCGACCGACGCGTCCTGCGTCGTCGTCGCCACCTCGCGCATCAGGAGCGCGAGTTGGTCTTCATCGGGATTCTCAATGAGGTCGTCGCGGGAGATGAGACCGCGGTACTGCTCGCCGTCGTCGGTCTGTTTGACGACCGGTACGGAGGAGAACGACCGCTCCTGTAGGTATTCGAGTACGTCGTCGCGCGTACCCGGAAGCTCGACAGTGACCACGTCAGAGCGAGGCGTCATCGCTTCGGCAACGTTCATACGCGCCGGATACGGTTTCACCCTTCTTGTACCCTACGAACCGAGCAGTGAGGCGTGATTCACATGCGCGTCGGTTCGAACCGCGGCGAAACCGGAAAACAGTGCGACCGGCGAGTCGTTACTCGTCGTTCTCTCCGACCTGCGGTTCGACGACGTAGTTCTCGTACTTTTCCGGATTCGGGAAGAACTTCGTGTAGTCGCCGTGGCGGAACGACCCGAGCACCGTCCCGTCGATGGTCTGGACGTGGCTGTACATCTCGTCTTCGCGCATGGCCGTCTTCACGAGCGGCGGCGCGTGCATCATCTCGTACGTTCCGACGATGAGAATCGCGGTGTCAGTGTCGGGGTCTAAGTACTGCGTCAGCATGAACACCCGCGACGACACTTCCTTTCGGAAGACTCGGTACGTCGGGAACGTGCCCACCTCGACGGCGTCGCTGAACTCCTCTGCGTAGTTGTCCGGGATGACGTAGACGAAGCCGAATCGATCCGTCTCGCCCGCGTCGGGGTTCTCGGGCGCGGTGTGGCTGGCCGGTATGTCGATGACGTTCCACCCTTCGTCTTCGAGGTCGGCGGCCATCGCCTCCATATCGTCGAGCGTCAAGCGCCACGCGTCCTTCTCTACGTCAGCGTTGGCGGCAATCCGCTCGGCGTACTCCGTTCCGTCGTCGCCGGTCTCTGGCATAGTGCCATGTCAGGTTTTGAAGCGGTAAAAACTGTTGCTACACGCCGACGCCGAACACCGCTTCCATGACGAACGAGACCGCGAGCACCGTGATGCTCGAGAGAAACAGCTTCACGGAGGACGGGAACCGTTCTTCCGGGGGTATCGAATAATGCGTCAACGGCGGAATCCGCTGGACTGCGGCCTGAAACCGCGTCTCCGTGCGCGACCCGATAACCTCGCCTCGGTCGTTACGCACGACTTCGACCCCGTCGTCGGTCTTCTCAACGTCCCACGGCGGGGACGGGCGCAACTGGAACGTCGCGAAGCCGAAGAGCAGAAGGCCGACCAGAAACAGCACGTACTTCACGCCGACCAGACCCCTGCCGAGGGAGAAACTCAGCAACCCACCGACGAGGAAGGCGACGCACGTCACCGCGACCGCGTAGACGAGCGCGTCGATCACCTGTCGGAACCGCCTCGGTGGTCGGTCTGCGTCGGCCATCACCGCATCGTGTAGGGCGTGAACTCGTCCGGCTCCTCGTACTCGTCCAAGTGGCGGTGACAGTGGCTGAATCGACCGGTGTCGCTCACCACGAAGTCGTCCGGTTCGTCGGTGTCGCAGATGCTACCGAACACGTCTCGGAGGTACTCGCGAGCCTGTTGGTCGTCGTTGTTCTCGATGTAGCCCGCCGTCTCTTCGATGTGTTTTTCGATGTTTCGGGGAACGTTGAGCCCGCCGAACAGCTCCTGTCGAATCTCGCCGATGTCGGAGAAGCGCGTCTCCATCCCGAGCATCTCTTTCAACTGGTCGGTCGCCGACCGCTCCGCGCGCGAACGCTCGCGGACGACCTCCCGAAATACCTCGATGGCGACCCAGAGGTCGACGTCGACGTCTTCGAACTCCTCCGGCCGTATCTTCATCGGACAGCGCGTGCTGAACGGACAGCCTTTCGGCGGGTCGCGCGGACTCGGCGGCGTTCCGCGGAGCGTGATTCGTTCGCGGTCGCTCGTCGGGTCGGGTTCCGGAATCGCCGACAGAAGCGAGATGGTGTAGGGGTTCTTCGGGTTCTCAAACAGCTCCTCGGCGTCGCCGAGTTCCATGATGTGACCGAGATACATCACCGCGACGCGGTCGCAGATGTGGCGCACGACGGAGAGGTCGTGGGCGATGAACAGGTACGTCAGCCCGAACTCGTCCTGCAGATCTTCGAGCAGGTTGAGAATCTGGGCCTGCACCGACACGTCCAGCGCCGAAACCGGCTCGTCCAGCACGATGAACTCGGGTTCCAAGGCGAGTGCTCGCGCGATGCCGATGCGTTGGCGCTGCCCGCCGGAGAACTGGTGGGGGTAGCGGTAGTAGTGTTCGGGTCGCAGTCCGACGACGTCCAACAGTTCGCGGACGTGTTCTCTACGCTCGCGGGGCGTTTTCCAGTCGTGAACGTCCAGCGGTTCGCGAATTATCTCGCCGACGGTCATCCGGTCGTTGAGGCTGGATTCGGGGTCTTGGAACACCATCTGGCTGTTTCGCCGCCAGTTCTTGAGTTCCGCCCCGGAAAGTTCCGTCACGTCGGTACCGTCGAACAGCACCTCGCCCGACGTGGCGTTCTCCAACTGGATGAGCGTCCGGCCGAGCGTCGATTTTCCGCAACCCGATTCGCCGACCAACCCGAGCGTCTCGCCGCGTTTGATGTCCAGCGATACGCCGTCGACGGCTTTGACGGGATTCGAATCGATGAGTCCGCCCTCGCCGTAGTAGGTCTTCAGGTCATTGACCTTCACGAGCGTCTCGCCTTCTTCGACGCTTACCGATTTGGTCTGCTGTACTTCACTCATAGTTCTTCCTCGCTTTCTGTCTCCGCTTCTCGATGCAGTTCGATCGCCCGTTCCTGCGATACGTCTTCGGGGTAGAGCAGGCACGCGGCGGTGTGGTCTTCCGCACCCGCCTCAACTTCCAGTGAAACCGGATGCACCTTGTCACACTCGTCGAACGCCTTGGGACACCGAGGCGCGAACCGACAGTACGTCGCCGGTTCGTTCGGTGTCGGCACGTCGCCCTCGATTGTCGTGAGGCGGTCCTCGTCCGGGGTGTTTCCGGGAATACTCCGCAACAGGCCTCGCGTGTAGGGGTGGCGCGGATTCTCGAACAGTTCCACGACGGGCGCCGTTTCGACGATTTCGCCCGCGTACATCACGTTCACGCGATCCGCGATTTCGGCGATGACGCCCATGTCGTGCGTGATGAACATGATGGCGAGGTCGCGGTCTTCCTGTATCTCCTGAAGGAGTTCGAGGATCTGCGCTTGGATCGTCACGTCGAGCGCGGTCGTCGGCTCGTCGCAGATGAGCAGTTCGGGGTCGCAGGCGAGCGCCATAGCAATGACGGCCCGCTGGCGCATCCCGCCGGAGAATTCGTGGGGATACTCCTTGACGCGCCGGGAGGCGTCCGGAATCCCGACTGCTTCGAGCAGATTGATGGCTTCCTTGGTCGCCTCCGTTCCGCGCAGTCCCTGATGGAGACGGAGCGCCTCCTTTATTTGGTTACCGACCGTGTAGACGGGGTTCAGACTCGTCAGCGGGTCTTGGAACACCATGGCGATGTCCCCACCGCGAATCTGGCGGTACTCCTTTTCGATTTTAGTCGTCAGTTCCTCACCGTCGAACTCGATGCTTCCACCGAGGATGCGGCCCGGCGACTTGATGAGACCCATGATGGAGCGCGCGGTGACGCTCTTGCCGGATCCGGATTCGCCGACGATGCCGACCGTCTCGCCGCGTTCGATGTCGAAGGAGACGCCGTCGACCGCACGGATGACTTCCTTGTCGGTGAAGAACGCGGTCTGTAGGTTCTCCACCTGCAAGATAGAGTCCCCGCGGGTCGCAGACGTGGTGTATTCGCTCGACGCCATTATGCACCACTCCCTCCTGCCGCGGCGACCTCAGCACCGCCGTCTTCGCCGGTTTGGCTCTGCGGGTCGATGGCGTCGCGGATGCCGTCACCGAGCGCGTTGAACGCGGTCACGACTAGCACGATGAGCACGCCCGGGATGAACGGGATGTGCCACGACTGCGTCGCCACGTAACCCTGACCGACGGCCACGGCACGCCCCCACTCGGGCGTCGGCGGGTTGATACCTAGTCCGAGGAACGACAGCCCTGCGGTGGCGATGATGATGCCGCCGAGGCTCATCGAAGCGTACACGAGCAGGTAGCCGAGGATGTATGGGGCCATGTGTTTCTGCATCGTCACGCGGGGTTTCTGGCCGTAACTCTTCGCCGCGTCGATCCACTCCTGTTCGGCCACTTGGAACGCCGGGCCGCGCACTGCGCGCCAGAGGAACGGCCAGCCGGTTCCGGCGAACAGCAGCGCTAACATGAACCCGCCGTTGTAGACGCCCGCAATCCACGTCCCTTGGAGGACGAACGAAAGCAGGATGAGGAACAACAGCCTCGGGAGCGACATGATGGAGTCGCCCACGATGACGACGCCGAGGTCGACGAGACCCTTGTAGTACGCCGTCAACAGCGCGAAGCTCGCCGCGACCAGTCCGCTCAGCCCGATGGCGACGACGCCGATGAACAGCGACACGCGAGCACCGTGTACCATGAAGGTGAACATGTCCTTTCCGGTCGGCATCGTTCCGAACGGGTGCCATCGACCGTACTCGTCGTACGTCCACGGGCCGACGTTTCCGCCGGCACCCTCCGATCCCGACCTGAGGTTCGCATCACCGATGAGAATCGTCTCGACCTTTCCGGTATCTTCGTTCAGATACTTGATTTCGTAGGAGTACGGGTTGTGGATGGTTCTCTCGACCGTCGTCGGACCGAGCGCCGGGGCGAATATCGCCATCACGACGAACATGAAGACGACGACGAACCCGAACTTCCCCCACGTGTGGCCTCGGAACCGATTGACCATGTCGTCGCGGGGCGTCCACTCGGCGTACCGGTAGTGCTCGCGGAACGTCAGGTAGCCGCGCCAAATCCAATAGAGAAAGGCCAGCGCGTAGGCGTACACGAGGACGACGCGAAGCGTCCAGACGATGGACGGGGGCAGGTTGAGAAAAGTACCTTCCCAACCGCCGCCTTGCGGTGTCTTCCATCCTGTGTTGTCGAAGTTCTCCCGCGTGAGCAGGGTCGGTAAGTCCGCTAGCGCGTCGCCGACGGTCGCGAGCGGTGCGGCGATGGGCTTCAAGAACGCCAGCTTGTTCACCAACAGGTCCCACGGAATCGCCATCACGCCGCTCGCCAGCGCGCCGAACTCCACGACGATAAGGAGGACGAGGCCGGCGAGCCACAGCGTGGCCGGTTGCGGATTGTCCGCGATGCGCTCGCGGACGGGTTGTTCGCTTTCGGCGTCGGGAACGCGGCTCATCTCAGGCACCTCCCTCGTAGCCGACGCGGGGGTCGATGACCGTGTACAGGAAGTCTTGAAGGATGTTTATCAGCACGACGAGCAGGATGAAGACGAACATCAGCGAGCCGACCAGCGGTAAGTCGCCCTGGGTGACCGCCCTGAAAAACAAGGAGCCGATTCCGCTGATGTCGAACACCGTCTCGACGAGCACCGACCCGCCGATGAGCAGAAACGCCTCGCCCGTGATGATGGGAACGAGCGGGATGAGAGCGTTCCGGAAGATGTGTTTCCAGACGAGCGATCGGGGCGGAACGCCTTTCGCGCGCGCCGTCTCGATGAAGTTGGAGTTCACCGTCTCCAGCACCGCCGTCCGGCCGATGCGCATCTCGTTCCCCATCGACGCGGAACCGAGCACGAGCGCCGCTGGCGCTATCTTCTTGATCGCCGCGAGGAGGTCGTTCGGGTTCATCAGGTCTTGCGGACTGCTGAACGGCACTCCGACGACCGTCGTCGGCACGAGCCAATTCTCCCAGTTGAAGCCGAACATGAGGGCTTCAGACTGCGAGAGCACCTGCATCACGATCACCGCCAGCCAGAAATTCGGCATCGCACGCCAGACGATACCGCCGAACGACGCCGAGTAGTCGCTCCACGTGTTCGGGTTGAGTCCGGCGTAGAAGCCGAGCGGGATACCGATGAAGATGGCGATGAGCACCGACCAGAATCCCAGCCAGATGGTTCGCGGCGCGTAGCTGAGGATGAGCGAGTACGCGCTCGTATCGGGACTGAGAACCCACGACTTCCCCAGCTGGAACGTGAACATGTTGACCATGTAGTCGATGTACTGTTCCCACAGCGGTTTGGTCAGTCCGAGTTGTCTCTCGATTCGGTTGTACGCCTGCGGGTCGCCCGTCGGCCCGAGGATCGCTGCGACCGGGTCGAGCGGTCCCGCACGGATAACGACGAACGTTATCGACGCCCCGAATATCAGTACGGGGACGGATAGTAACAAGCGTCGAGCGAAGTAACGCCACCGACTCATGACGTTTCGCTCACCCCCTGCTCTCTCTTACTCGTGTCGTGCGGTATGTTGCACCCAATGTTTACCGCGTTCATAGCTAATACGGGAGGGTATTTTGCGTTGCTCTCATTATGTCTTGCGATAGCATCACCGATTTCTGGACAGAGATAGCACTCGCTGGGGGATTCTTCGGCGAAAATAAATGTATAAATGGCGTTATTATTGACGGTCGCCGAGTTTGACTTTGTTGTACATCTGTCGACTGTAGCCGGCACCGCCGTACTTCGGCGCGTCGACCCAGTCGTAGGAGAACCGCTCGCTGAGACTGTGATACGTGTTGAGGAACACCACGTCTTCCCAGTTAGCTTCCTCCATGGTGATGTACGCCTCTTCGCGGGCTTTGAGTGCCGAATCCGTGGGACCGGTGTTGTTCTGGATCTTCTCCCACGCCTTCGTCGCCTTCTTGGAGGCGGCGGTGCCGGACCAGTTCGTGTACGCTTGCGGCGAGGATTTCGAAGTGTCCGTCAGCGGCGGGTACAGCAGTCCGAGGAAGTTGTCCGGTGCGGGCCAGTCCATTATCCAGCCGAGCGAGTAGGCCTGGAGGTTACCCTTCCGGCCTCGCGAGAGAAGCGTGTTAAACGGTGCACTCTTGACGCTCATGTTGATGTAGGCCGCTTGAAGCTGGTCGCGCAGGAGCTTGCCGACTTGCGGCCACGTCTCCGAGGATTCGTACACCGTGAAATCGAAGCTAAACTTGTTGTTCGGGCCGTAGCCCGCGTCCTTCATGACCTTCTTGGCCTTGTCGAGTTGGGACTCGTTGTACCCGTAGGGGTACTTGCTCTCTGCGTGCGACTTGTACTTCTTCGCGCCGCCGGGGTAGATCATCGGCGGAGTGAAGTGGTAGGCGGGTTCACCGCGGCTCTTGAACACTTCCTCGATCATCGTTTTCTGATCCATCGCGTACGCGACCGCCTGTCGAACCGGCTTCGGGATGACGTTCGTGTTGAATCCGATGTAGTAGGAGTTGATGGTCGGCACGGCGAGGTAGTTCAGCGTGCTACCCCCGATCGGACCGTACTTCCCGACCTTACGACCGAGGTCGTCGGTCTTCGTGTCTTTAATCTTGCTGGCTTCGTACTTCGGGGTCGGTATGAAGTGGCTGCCGTACCCCATGTCGGCGTTCTGGTTCGTGACGGCGTACGTGTACTTTGCGTTCGAGTCCGAGGAGATCTTCCAGTGGATGCCGTCGACCTTCGCTGGCTCACCGTGATAGTCCTTGAACTTGGTTACTTCCGCTTTCACGTCGCTCTGCCACGACTTGAACTCGAACGGTCCGGCACCGACGGGTTCTTTCGTGGCGAACGCGCTGTGTTTCTTCTTGCCGTCGTAGCCCTTGATGTCGCCGACGATTCCCTCGGGGATGACGGCGAAGGACGTGTACGCGAGCATCTCGAGCGTGGCGTGGAACGGTTTCTCCAGCGTCACTTGGAGTTCGCGTTTGCCGTTCGTCTTGATCGCCAGCGAGTTTGGCTTTGCGACGGTCATCTCGTGTTTCTCCCCATCGCTGTCCTTGTACGTGACAGTCATGGACTCGTGTTTGATGCCGATGGAGTCGAGGATGAAGTACGCACGACGGGAGTTCTTCGACTCCGCGAGGCGTCGCCACGAGTAGACGACGTCTTTCGCCGTGACTTCCTTGCCGTTGTGGAATTTGGCGCCTTTCTTGAGCTTGAAGGTGTACGTCTTCTTGTCGTCGGAGACCGAGTGGGACTCGACGAGGAGGTTCTCGACGGCGACTTCCCCGTTGGGGTAGTTCATCAGTGGGTCGAAGATCTGCTGAATGACCGTGCCGGACGCCGTGTCGGTCGCCTTGACCGGGTCCAGCGTGGTCATCGTCGAGTTCATCAGCTGGAGCGTTTTCCCGCTGTTCTTACCGTCGCCTTGGCCACCGCCACCGGTACAGCCAGCGAGCGCAGCAGCCGAAGCCGCACCCCCGGTCGCCTGTAAAAACCGCCGACGAGTCAGGTTGTCAGTATCTGTCATCCACACTCGCCTTGTGTGTCACGACGGATAAACATACCGTTTAGGATTGCACCGTTACGGTCTTTAACGGCCAGTTTCTTGCGGAATAGAGTCGATGCGGAGTTTGTTGTACGATTCAAGTATTTCGTCGGAGGAGAGGTAAATCATATGTCACTACGGGCTCGGTAGGGAGAGGGTATCATCGGGAAACGAACCGCTATTTCGTGAAATCTGCTGTTGCAGCGCGTATCGCCCGGTTATAGCGCCAGATCGCATCGATCTGCTAGAGTGTGCATCTGCGTTTCGGTGCGCTTATATCCCTTGGTACGGTTTCTCAGAGTATGACGCCGGATACGGCAGCAGTGTCGGTGTCGGTTGCAGATAGCGCCGAGGTTATGGCCTCGGTGGACGATGACGGCCGCACGGAGCGGCTCGTTATCGCAGACATCTCCCGCGAGGACGCGTGGATTTCCATGCGGATGACAGACGCAGCCTCGCTTTCGGACTGGCAGTAGTCCCCGATATCCTTTACTCGAACAGCCCTCTCATCGACCGTTCTTCTACCGTTTCACGAGTTGCGAAACCCTGTCAGTGCCGCGACCGGAAACGGAATCGATCCCGGATACGCGAGCCCTTCGCTCTCCGGGAAGCGAGAAACGAACCAATACTGAACCTTTTTTGTCCCCGGTGCAGTTCCATCCGGACATGGACTATCGGGAGGTCTCCGGGAAGCAGGAATTCGTCGCCCGACTCGGACACGGAGCGGACTGGCGGGCAGAAATTGAGTCACTGGCGGACGACGAAAACGTGGATGCTGCGTGGTTCGTCGCCATGGGCGCGGTACAGGACGCCGAAGTGTGGTTCTACGACCAAGCGGAGAAGGAGTACCGCGAGGTGCGGTTCGACGAGCCGCTGGAAGTCGCCGCCTGCGTCGGCAACGTCTCGTTCCTCGACGGGGAGCGATTCGCCCACACGCACGCCGTGCTTTCGCGGCGGTCGGGACAGGCGCTCGCGGGACACCTCGATTCGGCGACGGTGTTCGCGGGGGAGCTCTACATGCGAACGTTCGACGAAGAACTGATTCGGGAACGCGACGAACCGACCGACTTGGATCTCTGGCTCTAACATGCGCGAGGAAGACCGGCGATACTTCGAACGGCTGGAGTCGCGGTTAGACCAAGCGTTCGAGGTCGCCGAGACGGCGCGCGTGAACAGCGGCGACCCGCAACCCGAGGTCGAGATACCGGTCGCAAAGGACATGGCCGACCGGGTGGAGAACATCCTCGGCATCGAGGGCGTCGCCGAGCGCGTCCGCGAACTTGAAGGGCGGATGTCCCGTGAGGAGGCGGCCCTCGAACTGGCGAAGGACTTCGCGGACGGGAACGTCGGCGACTACGAAACCCGCGCCGGAAAGGTCGAAGGTGCGGTTCGAACCGCGGTCGCCCTGCTGACCGAGGGTGTAGTCGCCGCGCCCATCGAGGGAATTGACCGCGTCGAACTCCTCCAAAACGACGACGGAACGGAGTTCGTCAACGTCTACTACGCCGGGCCGATTCGCTCGGCAGGCGGGACGGCACAGGCCCTCTCGGTGCTCGTCGCCGACTACACCCGCGCGCTCATCGGACTGGACGAGTACAAGGCCCGCGACGACGAGATCGAACGCTATGCCGAGGAGATCAACCTCTACGACTCCGAGACCGGACTCCAGTACACGCCGAAGGACAAGGAGACGAAGTTCATCGCCGAGAACATGCCTGTCATGCTGGACGGGGAAGCGACGGGCGACGAGGAGGTCTCGGGATTCCGCGACTTAGACCGCGTCAACACCAACAGCGCCCGCGGCGGAATGTGTCTCGTCCTCGCGGAGGGAATCGCGCTCAAAGCGCCCAAGATTCAGCGATACACCCGAAATCTCGATGAGGTGGACTGGCCGTGGCTCCAAGACCTCATCGACGGAACCATCGGCGAGGACGACGAGGAGGTCGAGGACGAGGTGGTAGACGACGACGCCGAAGAGACGAAGAGCGAAGTCGAGCAGGAAGACGACGAACCGATAGGGCCGCCGCGCGTCGAACCCGCGAAGAAGTTCCTGCGCGACCTCATCGCCGGACGCCCCGTCTTCACCCATCCGAGTCGTCCCGGCGGATTCCGCCTGCGATACGGCAGGGCGCGAAATCACGGGTTCGCAACCGCGGGCGTCCACCCCGCCACGATGCACCTCGTGGACGACTTCCTCGCGACCGGAACCCAGATCAAGACGGAACGCCCCGGAAAAGCGGCGGGCGTCATCCCAGTCGACACCATCGAAGGACCGACCGTCCGCCTCGCAAACGGCGATGTCCGCAGAATCGACGACGCCGAAGAGGCCCTCGAAGTCAGAAATGGGGTCGAGCGGATACTCGACCTTGGCGAGTATCTCGTCAACTATGGCGAGTTCGTGGAGAACAACCATCCGCTCGCGCCCGCTTCCTACACGTTCGAATGGTGGGTACAGGACTTCGAACACGCGGGCGCGGACGTGCAAGCAATGCACGACAATCCCCACATCGACCTCGAAGACCCGTCAGCCACGGAAGCGCTCGACTGGGCCGCGGAGCATGACGCTCCGCTCCACCCGAAGTACACCTATCTCTGGCACGATATCTCGGTCACAGAGTTCGAGACGCTCGCCGCCGCCGTTGTGGATGGCGAAGTGCGTGACGGACTGCTTGTCCTGCCGGACACCGACGAGGTACGAGGCATGCTCGAACGCCTCCTCGTTCAACACTCGCAGGGCGAGGAGATAGAGATTCCCGACTGGAAGCCGTTCGTTCGCTCGCTCGGAGTCGACGGCGACCTGGCTCGGACGTGGAACGACCTCTCGCGGAAGGCCCGCGAGTGGGGCGAACACGAGGACGGCGACAACGCCATCGAGGCCGTCAACGAGGTCGCTCCCTTCCGGATCAGAGAGCGCGCCCCGACGCGAATCGGAAACCGGATGGGTCGCCCCGAGAAGTCAGAGAAGCGCGAACTCAGCCCCGCGGTTCACACGCTGTTCCCCCTCGGCGAGGCCGGCGGCGACCAGCGCGACGTGGCGAAAGCGGCACAGCACACCGAGGGGATGTCCGGGACGCGCGGCGAAATCGAGGTACAGGTCGGGCGGCGGGAGTGCGAAGCCTGCGGCACCCACACCTTCAAATCGCAGTGTCCGGAGTGCGGCGGCAACGCCTTCCCGCACTACAAGTGCTCCGACTGCGGCACCGAGGTCGAACCCGACCAGTCCGGACGCGCGGAGTGCCCTCGCTGTGAAGTCCCCGCCACGAGCGTCGAGCGCCGCACCCTGAACATGAACGAGGAGTTCCGGAGCGCGCTCGAATCGGTCGGCGAACGCGAGAACGCCTTCGACATGTTGAAAGGCGTCAAAGGCCTCACCTCGTCGAACAAGACGCCCGAACCCATCGATAAGGGCGTTCTCCGAGCAAAACACGGCGTCAGCGCGTTCAAAGATGGGACGGTGCGCTACGACATGACCGACCTGCCCGTGACCGCGGTTCGTCCCTCCGAACTCGACGTGAGCGCCGACCAGCTCCGGGCGCTCGGGTACGAGGAGGACATCCACGGCGAACCGTTCCGCCACGACGACCAGCTCGTCGAACTCCGCGTGCAGGACATTGTCCTCTCCGACGGTGCGGCGGAACACCTCCTCAAGACCGCCGACTTTGTGGACGAATTGCTCACCGACTACTACGGTCTCGAACCGTTCTACGAGATGGACAAACGCGAGGAGTTGGTCGGTGAGCTCGTCTTCGGGATGGCTCCCCACACCTCCGCCGCGGTGGTCGGGCGCATCATCGGGTTCACGAGCGCGGCGGTCGGTTACGCACATCCGTACTTCCACGCGGCGAAGCGTCGGAACTGCTTCCATCCAGAGACGAAGGTGTGGTATCGAGACGAAGATGAAGAATGGCGATACGACGAGATTCAGCAGTTGGTCGAAGAGCGACTGAAAAATCCGAAAGCGGACGATTTCGGTGCGTTGGTAGAGGAGTTAGATTCTGAAATTCTGGTTCCCTCGATAGATGACTCCGGAAACGTTGTCCGGAAACCCATCGAAGCAGTCTCGAAACATCCTGCACCGAATCATCTGATCGAAATAGAAACGCGGAGTGGGCGAGAGATTACCGTCACGCCCGACCACTCGATGCTCCGGTGGCGTAGGAAGAGCCTTGAAAAAATCGAAGCGCGAGAGTTAGAGGTCGGTGAGCCGATTTCCGGTTTCCTCGGGTCACCCGAGACCGACTTCTCGAAAGTGGGAGAAGATTCAAAAGCGGCCACGGATGGCGGTTCCTTCGAACGCGACGAGGTGACGCGGGTCGAACTCGTCCAGTCCGACGTTTCGAACATTTACTGCGTCACGGTCGCCGACACCCACACCCTCGTCGCAAACGACCTCTACGTCGGGCAGTGCGACGGCGACGAGGACTGCGTGATGCTCCTGATGGACGGCCTGCTCAACTTCTCGAAGGAGTTCCTGCCGGACAAGCGCGGAGGGCAGATGGACGCGCCCTTGGTGATGTCCTCGCGCATCGACCCCTCGGAGATCGACGACGAGGCGCACAACATGGACGTCGTCGACCGGTACCCCCGCGAGTTCTACGAAGCGACGCTGGAGATGGCCGACCCCGAGGACGTGGACGTCACCATCGCGGAGGAGAACCTCGGCACCGACCGCGAGTACACCGACTTCCGGCACACCCACGACACGTCGAACATCGCGCTCGGTCCCGACCTCTCCGCGTACAAGACGCTCGGGTCGATGATGGACAAGATGGACGCACAGTTGGAGTTGGCTCGAAAGCTCCGGGCGGTGGACGAGACGGACGTGGCGGAGCGCGTCATCGAGGGGCATTTCCTGCCCGACCTCATCGGAAATCTGCGGGCGTTCTCGCGGCAGGAGACGCGATGTTTGGACTGCGGCGAGAAGTACCGGCGGATGCCGCTCTCGGGCGAGTGCCGGGAGTGCGGTGGGCGCGTGAATCTCACCGTCCATCAGGGGTCGGTGAACAAGTACATGGGCACCGCCACGCAGGTGGCCGAGGATTACGACTGCCGCGAGTACACGAAACAGCGACTCGAGATACTGAATCGGTCGCTCGAAAGCGTCTTCGAGAACGACAAGAACAAGCAGTCCGGTATCGCGGATTTCATGTGATCCGTTTTCCGAATTTATCGCCGTCGGTATCTAACTCGCCCGCGCCTGTCCCGAACGCGAATACCGCGATTCGGCGATGGCGAAGACGAGCGTGCTGGTCAGCCCCAGCAGCGTCCCGGCGGTGAGCATCGCCGCGAGAAACTCAAGTTCGACGTAGTCGAGGAAGTAGGCGCTCACTGCGCGCAGGACGCCGCCGATGGCGAGGACGTAGAACGGTGCGTTCAGGTAGCGCCACCGGAACTGGTCGGCGAGGTACTCGTCGGTTATCTGGCCGAGACTGGAGGTGATGCCTGCCGCCGAGAACCACACCACGGCACCGTAGATCAGCGACGCGAGCACTCTGAGCGCGCCGAGTTCGTTACCGCCGTAGTCCGCTTTCACCGCGTCGAGCGTTTCGACGCCGCTGACGCCGCCGATGATGAGCAGGGCGGCGGCCACGACGTAGGTGATGAGCGTCACCCGGCCGGCGTAGAGGCTCGTTCGAGTCGTCTCGGCGACACGGTCGACCAGCCGTTCGATCCCGAGTCCGCGAAAGAGGACGTACAGGCCGAGGAGCGCGGACGTTCCGCCGAACACGGCTCCGCCGGGCATGCCGAGCCGATCCGCCGCGAGAGCGAGAGGGTAGATGAGCAACAGGATGCCGAGCGGAACGAGAATTGTCCCGCGCGTCTCGGGGTCGTTCAACACCTGTTTGATGGTGTAGTACATGGACTCCAAGTCCTGTGCCTGCCTGACGACGACCCGCCGGACGCCGTCGACGGGGATACGGGAGCGGATGACGGGGACGACGCTCTCGTCCTGTGCGCCGTCGGTGACTATGACGGTGGTTATCTCCTCGCTCGTGCTGATGCTCGCCAGTACGGTGTCGACCTCTTCGCCGACCTCCCGATTGGCGCTGATGTCGCCACCTTCGTTTCCGGTGACGACCGCCACTTCGACGCTCTCGTCCGCCTGGATTCGGTCGTAGAGATGAACTCCCTCGAACATGACGTTCACGTCGCTGTCCTCGGGGTCTGCGGTGGCGAGCGCGACCGCGGCGGCCTCGACTTCGTCTCGGCCGATGACCGGCGTGTCGAAGTCGGTTTTCCGACCGAGATCGTCGTCCAAGTCGACGCACAACACCAGCAGCATTGGCGGTGGATACGCGGGGGATGGTTAACTGTTTTCGGGAGCGACGAGGGTAGTTTCGTCGCGCCGAAAATCGTCCGAGAAGGCTGAGACGGTGTGCTCGCGCGACATTAGGTGGTTTATAATAATGCTAACGTGCGCGAGTTCTCGACCGATGACGCGAACGCCGACCCGTCGCCGCGTCCTTCGCGCGGCCGGCATCGCAACGACGACGACGCTCGCCGGGTGCTCGTTCATCGGTGGCGACGAGACGACCACCGACGCAGGAACGACCGGCGGGCGGACATCGACGGACGGAACGACCTCGTCCGGCGCGACCGGAACGACAGACGGAACGAACGGAACGACGAGCGAGACGAGCAACGAAGCGACCGACGGCACGGCCGAAACGACCGATACCACGACTGAAACGACCGGCGGAACGGCACCGCCAGAAGGCGGCGGCGACGTCCAGTTCGCCACCAGCGGGGGTGCGACGGTGCAGGGGACGCTCCTCGGCGACGGGTCGTGCGGCGTCGTCTTCGCGCACGGTGTCGGGTTCGGCCGAAAGAGTTGGCTTCCGGAAGCCCGGAAGCTGGCCGAAAAGGGGTACGCTTGCCTCACCATTGACCTGAATCTGGACGACCGGAGCACGACCCCCGACTACGTCCTCGCGGCGAGTCGATACCTCCGCAAACGAGTCGGCACGGAACGAGTGGTACTCATCGGGGCCAGTGCGGGCGCGAATGCGGTCGTGCGCGCAAACGCGCGGGCGAAGCAGGGAACCATCCACGGGACGCTCGCGCTCTCGCCCGGGAAGGCGGTGGACAGCGCGAGTGCGATGCAGGGCTGGAAGCTGTTCGTCGTGAGCAAGGGCGACGACGAGCGGTTCGTCCGGACGACGAAGCGGATGTACCGGAACGCCTCGCGACCTAAGCGCCACGAAACGCTCGGCGGGAGCGCGCACGGCCAACATGTCTTCGAGACGAATCGGAACGCGATGTGGTCGCTGATGAACGCACTCCTCGGAACGGTCTGTGGCGACGGGTAGCGCGATTCGCACGCTTTTTGAGGCTCGGCGAACAAACCGAGACAACGAATGATCTCCAAGGGCTGCGAACAGTGCGCCGAGGGCGGAAAGATGGTGCTCTTCGTCTACGGCTACTGCGACCAGCGCGACTGTTTCTACTGTCCCCTCGGCGAGAACCGGAAGAACGTCACCGACGTGTACGCCAACGAGCGACTCGTCAAGGAAGACGAGGACGTGCTTCGAGAGGCCAAACGGATGGACGCCCTCGGCACGTCCATCACGGGCGGAGAACCGCAGGAGGCGATGAGCAAGACCTGTCGGTACCTCTCAATGCTGAAAGAGGAGTTCGGCGACGACCACCACACGCACCTCTACACCGGCATCACGGGCGGGCGGGAGAACATGCGCCGCCTCTCGGAGGCCGGATTGGACGAGATTCGATTCCACCCGCCCTACGAACAGTGGGGCAAACTGCACGGCACGGAGTGGGAGGATATCCTCTACGGCGCCCGCGAGGAGGGGCTGACCCCCTCGTTCGAGATTCCGGGCATCCGCGCCGAAGAGGAGTTTCTCGAATTCTTGGACGAGGGCGCGGCGGAGTTCTGTAACATCAACGAGTTCGAGATGTCGCAGGGGAACTACCGCCGGATGCAGGAAGCGGGGTACGAGTTGCAGGAGGGTCACATGTCCGCGGTCGACGGTTCGAAGGAGGAGATTCTCGACGCGATGGGTGACCACGAGCGCGTCTACTTCTGTACCTCCGTGTTCAAGGACGCCGCCCAACACCGAAACCGCCTGAAACGCATGGCGCGTCAGATTCGGCGGGAGTTCGACGACGTGACCGACGACGGCACCCTCGTCTACGGGAAGACGTGGGCCACCGAGGAGGAGTTCGCGGCGCTCGGCGTCCCCGAGGAGTTCTACACGGTCAAGGAGAACCACATCGAGGTTGCGTGGTGGCTGCTGGAGGAGATGGTAGCGGAGGGCGACGTGGAGAAAGGCGAAATCGTGGAGCAGTATCCGACCTACGACGGACAGGTCATGGAACGGACGCCGCTCGCCTGACCGTGAGTCACTCGATTTCGGTTCCGCTAGCTCGTTTTTCGACGCCGGGGTCGCGCGCTGCCGGGCGTTTCCGGAATGCGTAGTAGACGCCGAGCAGCGGCCCGAGCGTGACGAGGATTTCCAGTCCGACGAGCGGTCGACCGGCGAGGAGGATCGAGTACGCGAACGCGAACACGACGAGGAAACCGAGAAATCCGAGCAGGGCCTTCGTCGTGCCCGACATCGGTTCCGAGTCGCTTCCGGCGTAGTACGCGATGGAGAGGGCGAGCACCGTGTTCGCGGCGAAGAAACCGAGGCCGGTACTGACGAACACGCCACCGGTGGCGAACACGCTGAAGAAGGAGAAGAGCCACGGCGGGAAGCCGATCCCGAGTCCGAGGACGAGCGTCTGATTGGGAGTAGGGCGGTTCATACGGTTTATTTTTCGAACAGATGTTGAATACTTTGCGGTGATTTCCGACGGAAACGATAGCGAGGGATCGAACCTCGAATCGAGGGAGACCGGCCGATGGTTGCGAGTTCGGAACTTGCGCGGTGTGGAAATCGGTCGGTCGAAATCGCTAACACAAGAACCTCAACACCGCAGAAATCGCTCGGGCAAAACACCGCAACCGCATGCGGACGAGAACGCCCAGTTCGGCGCTCTCGTCCTCGCAGTCCCCATTCCTCCCCGAGCACTCGGGCGATTCGTGTGATTGGCGTGAATCGCCCTCGCCGCGCGTCCCGAAAGCGGCTGTCGGGCTTGCCGTCACGCTGTAGCAGGTGACACTCACCACGGAAAATCGGCAGGCCGAGTCGTTCGTCGCAGCGGCGCGCGTCTCGGCTCCCGACTACAGCAAAAGGTTGCGGAAGTGTTTAGGCGCGCGCCGCGAAACCGTTCACTATGCCGGACTGTCCACTCGCCGACGACTGCCCCAGCTTCGAGGAGCGAATCGACGGAATGGGCTGTCACCACTACGGCGACCGCGGCGGCGCAGAGTGGTGCAACCACTACAACCAACCCATCCGCGAGCTGAAGACCGCGCCCGTCAAGCTCGGCGAGGAGGTTGTCGTGGAGATCGACGACATCCACGAGAGCGGGTCGGGCGTCGGTCGAACCGAGGACGGGTTCATCGTGCTCGTCGACGGAATCCTCCCCGACGCTCGCGCCAAAGTGAAGATCACGAACGTGAAGAGCAATCACGCGACCGCCGACCCCGTCGAGCGACTTCCGATGGAACCCGAAGAGGAGGACGACGAAGAACCGGAGACCACCACCAGCGGCGAACGGGCGAGCCGCCGCCAGCGCCTCGGAAGCCGCGACAACTTCTGGGGCGGATAGGCCGCCGAGTGGACAGTTCTTTGCGGGGGAGGGGCGTACACCCGGACATGCCGGAGGCAACCAGATGAGCGAAAGACCGAACGCGGACGATATTCTCCACCGGGCAGGCTTCGACGCCGAAACGAGCGTGCTCACCCGGCGGCAGGCGGAGGTGTTGGCGCTCCGCGAGCGAGACGTGGCGCAGGCCGTCATCGCCGACCGCCTCGGCACCTCGCGCGCGAACGTCTCCAGCATCGAAGCGAGCGCCCGCGAGAACGTCAGCAAGGCGCACGAGACGGTGGCGTTCGCGGAAGCCCTCCGCGCGCCGGTTCGAATCGAGGTCGAACCGAACACAGACCTCTACGACGTTCCCTCGCGGGTCTACGACGCCTGCGACGAAGCCGGGGTGAAGGTGAACCACGCCGCACCCGAACTGATGAAGCGAATCAGCGACGAGGCCGGCGACGCCGTCGAAGGGCGGGAAGTACGCAGGTCGCTCCTCATCGGCGTGACGCACGACGGCGATGTGACGGTTCGGCAACCCATCCCCGAGGAATTTTAGCGGTTCCCGGTAATACGAAGATATGAACCTCGGACTGGAGGGCAACACGGCACTGGTAACGGCGAGTTCGAGCGGACTCGGATTGGCGAGCGCGAAGGCGTTATCCCGGGAGGGGGCGAACGTGGTCATCTGCGCCCGGAGCGAAGACGGGCTGGCCGACGCCGAGCGGGAGATCGGCGAAGTGGGCGAGGGAAGCGTACTCGCGGTTCCGACGGACATTACCGACCCTGACGAGATCGAAACGCTGGTCGAGGCGACCGTGGACGAGTTCGGCGGTCTCGACCACGTCGTCACCTCCGCCGGGGGGCCGCCGAGCGGCCCGTTTCTCGACACGACCGAGCGCGACTGGTACACCGCCTACGACCTGCTGGTGATGAGCGTCGTCTGGCTGACGAAACGCGCTCACCCGCATCTCGTGGACAGCGATGCGGGAACCGTCGTGAACATCACCTCGACGAGCGTTCGCGAAGCCATCGACGGACTGGTGCTCTCGAACGCGGTCCGCCGGGGCGTCATCGGGCTGATGCAGACGCAAGCCCGCGAATTCGCGCCCGACGTTCGGGTCAACGCGGTTCTTCCGGGCGCACACGAGACGCCCCGAATCCAGGAACTCGTGGAGGCCGCCCTCGAACGCGGCGAGTACGAAAGTTACGAGGAGGGACTCGCGGACTGGGCGAACGGAATCCCGATGGACAGGGTCGGCGACCCGATGGAACTCGGCGACGCGGTGGCGTTCCTCTCCAGCGACCGGGCGAGTTTCATCAACGGTGCGGCGCTCCCGGTGGACGGCGGACGCCTACGAAGCTGATGATGGAACCGACACAGCAGACGACGGTGCTCTCGTGGAGCGGCGGGAAGGACGCTGCGTTCTCCCTACACGAACTGGGTGTAGACGGCGTGGCCGAACTCCTCACGACCGTCTCGGAGAACGGGCGGAGTAGTATGCACGGCGTGCGCCGAGAACTGTACGAAGCGCAGGCCGAGAGCGTCAGCTTACCGATTCGATTCGTGGAACTGCCCGAGGACTGCTCGAACGAGGAGTACGAATCGCACATGGCGGCCGCGATGGTCGAGTACGAGTCGGACGGAATCGAGCACGTCGCCTTCGCCGACCTCTTCCTCGAAGACGTGCGGGCGTACCGCGAGGAGCGACTCGCCGAGACGGCGATAGACGGATGCTGGCCGCTCTGGGGGAGAGACACGACCGAACAGGTTCGGGTGTTTCTCGACGCGGGCTTCCGGGCGACCGTGGTCGCCGTTGAGGGCTCACAACTCGACGCGTCGTTCGCGGGCCGTGAGTTCGACGAAGCGTTTCTCGCAGACCTCCCAGCCAGCGTCGACCCCTGCGGCGAAAACGGCGAGTTCCACACGTTCGTCTGGGACGGCCCCGCGTTCGACTCGCCGGTCTCGTTCGAAGCCGGAAAAACGGTCACATGCGAGGTCGGCGACGGCGAGTTTCACTACTGCGATCTGCGGTAGATGCGTTCGCTCCGCTCGATCCGCTCGCGTCGTTAGGACTCGATCTTCTCGACGATCTGTTTCGCCTCGTCGCGGGCCTTGTCCTCGCCGACCTGCTTTTTTATCAGGACGCTCTGAACCTCCCAGTCGTCGCTGTCTTTCTGCTTGCCGGTTCGAACCTCTGACCCCTCGGAAACGTCCTGCGCCGCGTGCGTAGCCCAATCCGGCGTTCGAATCGTGTCGAACTCGTCGGGGTCGCGGAACCGGACGTGGATGTACTCGTCTTCGGTCTCGACCGATTGGACTGACGGTGTCATAGCATACGGATTTCGACGCGGAGACTGAGAAAGGTGATGGCTAGTTAGAAAGCCAACCAGGGAGAAACGGGTCGTTAAAACAGGTTCGATTCGCGTAGTTCCGCTACGACTTCGCGCACGCGTTGGGCGTCCGATTTCGGAACGACCAACACGCGGTCGTCGTACGCCGCGACGACTAGATCGTCCACCCCGACGAGGCTCACGTGTTTGTCGCCTGCGACGACGTTTCCGCTCGCGTCGACGGTTAGGGCGTCGCCGAGGACGACGTTCTCCCCAGAGACGAGTCGTTCGAGCGCGTCCCACGACCCGAGGTCGTCCCACTCGAATCCGGCGGGGACGACATAGGCGTCGTCGGTTTGCTCCATCACGGCGTAATCGACGCTCACCGGTTCGACCGCTTTGAATCCGTGTTTGAAGTCGCCGTCTTCGAGCGCGGTTATGAGTGGGGAGAGCGAGGAGTCGCGCGCCGCTCGCAGAAAGGCGTCCGGCGTCCATGCGAACAGTCCGGCGTTCCAGTAGAAACCCTCATCGACGAATCGCTCTGCGGTCTTCGCGACGGGTTTTTCCCGAAACTGTTCGACGGCGAAATAGCCACCGTAGTCGGTTCCCGGTTCGATGTACCCGTATCCCGTCGCGGGGCGGGTCGGTTCGACGCCGACCGTAATGAGCCCCTCCGTTTCGACTGCAACCGAGGCGGCGCGGCGGGCGGTGGTCTCGAAGTCGCCCGCGACGTGGTGGTCGCTCGGCAGGCAGAGTATCGCGCAGTCGCCAACTTGTTCGCGGATTCGATGGACGGCGTAGACGAGGGCCGGGCCGGTGTCTTTCGGCTCGGGTTCGACCAACACCCCAGCCTCGGGCGCGTGTTCGCGGACGAGGTCGGCGTAGGCCGCCGCGGTGCAGACAAAGATTTCGTCGGCGAAGCCCGCTCGCTCGACGGTTCTGGCGAGCAGCGATTCGTCTCCGAGGAGCGGAAGGAACTGCTTGGGTCGGTCGCTCCGACTCGCGGGATAGAGACGCGTTCCGGTTCCACCGGCCATCACCAGCGCGACGAGCGGTCGGTGCATGTTTTCGACGAGAATGCGCGGCGTCTAAAATCGCCCTATTGAGGAGCGAGTTGAGTCCGAAAAATCGAATCGTTCAGTTTACGCTCCGCGGGGTTCCGTCGGAGCGGCCTCTTCGCGGGTGCCGGTTCTGCTCCCGCGGGCCATGAGCATCATCGACACGCCGGTGACGAGCAGGTTCACTCCGAAGAGGAGGCCGACCGCCCAGAGCGCGCTGCTCGGGAATCCGGCCCAGATGAGACCGGCGATCACCAGCGCGAGGACGCCGCTCACGATGAGCGACGAGCCACCCCTTTCGCCACGGAGTCGGTATCCCATGACGATTTCGAGGATTCCGTCCGCCAGCAGGAACGCCACGAGGATGATGGTCAACGTCGTCAGCCCGACGACGGGGTTCGCCATCAGCGCGATACCGGCGACTGCGTAGATGACCGCGAGCAGTCCCTGCGCGACGAATCGCTTCCATCCGCCCGAGAAGGCGTGTGCGACGTGCACCAGAGCGCCGACGACCAGCAACGCGCCGAGCAGAATCGACAGTGAGATTCCGGTCACGAACGGGAACAGAACCGCGAGGATACCCAGCACGGCGATAATGGCCCCCGCACCCATCATGGTTCGCCGCGACTCTCCGGCGGTGCTCGATACTACCTCGGTACCGCGTTCTACTTTAGTGCTCATCGTGATTTCACCGTTCATACATAGGCTCGGAGACCTCATAAATTATGTTAGCTATTTGAAAGACATTCTAAGAGTCATACCCATATCCGAGGATTCAAAGCCGTAGCGAGGACGTACCGGCAAAAACGAGATCAAAGATCGATGACAACTAGGTGGAAATAATTTGAATTCAATAATTTATATATATATATATATATATATATCTTTTTATAATATGATTGGAGAAATAATCATTGCTATACGGTCAGAAGATGTCCATATCGAGGCCGAGCATCTCGTCTTGTACCGACTCGCGGGCCCGAATCTCGCAGTCCTCGCGGGGGTACGAGATGCAAAGTAGCGCGTAGCCGTCGTCCTTTTGGCCCGGCTCCAAGGCCGTGCCCTCACTCTGGTCGATCTCTCCCTCGCGGAGTTCACCCGCACAGGTCGTGCAGTTCCCGCTCCGACAGGAGTAGGGAAGCTCCATCCCGGCTTCGAGCGCGGCGTCGAGGAGATACTCGTCTTCGGCGACGGTGACGATCTTCGTCCGATCGGCTTCCTCATGGTCGATGGTGACTTCGTGTTTCGGGGACATCGGCAGTCGTGCTCGCTTTATATCCGCTGGCGCATCTTGTACATCTTGAGCGCTTCGAGGCGAGGATCGCCGGTGGACTCCGTGTCGTCGTTGAGACCGGCACCGCTGACCATCTCGTTGAAGGAGGTGGTCAACTCCTCCTCGCCGAACGACGAGTCGATGATGTAGGCGACGTTCTCCCTTACCTCCTCCTCGCTCTGTCCGAGCTCCTCGGCGGCCTCGGCGATGGCTTCGTCTACCTCCTCCTCGCTCGCGTTGAACTCGGCCCCGCGAGCGAACTCGCGGAGTTCGAGGTCGCGTCCCATCTTCAGTCACCTCCCGCGCCGTCGGCGGCGACGCCCCGCCTGCGGTCGTAGTGTACTTCCTGTCGTTCGACGATCTCTTGGAGGTTCCACCCTTTGATCTCCTCGTAGCGGTCGCTGACGCGGTTGATCATCTCGAGGTAGTCGAGATCGAGTCCGAGCGACTCATTGTACATCCCGTCGATGAGATGCCCGCCGCGCAACAGAACGTCGTCGATGTCGACGCCGAGGGGGTCTCCCATCGCCTCGGTGAACATGTACGCGAAATCGGCCATGTACGGGGCGTCGTGATGGAGCATGTCGATTATACCCTGTTTGACGCCCTGATACTCCGGCTCGCCCCGTTCTTCTTTCTCGATAAGTTCTTTCAGTAGGTTGACGCCGTGGGTGATGTGACGACCCTCGTCGGTGCTGACGAATTTGAACCCGTGATTCAGTAGGGGCAGATAGGCCGCTTCCGAGATCCGGTTGATGGCGAACCCGCCGACGCGCGCGAGGATGCCCTCGACGTTGAGGTGGTAGACGGTCGCCGCCTTGGCGATATCGACCGGATCCCGAGTCTGGGCAGCCTTCGCGGTTTGGAGGCCTTGATTTTCGAAGACCTCGCCGAGTCCGGTCGCTTGGACGATGGGAATGCGGGTTCCCCGTCGGGGGTCGAGTTCGGCGTAGTTGTCGCGGTCGTCCATCACCTCCCGCATGTAGACGTCGATGAACTGGGTGTGTTTGTGCTCGGTGAGCGTGAGCATCGTCATGTACATCTCCTTCTCCTCGTTGTCGTCGAGACACGGCGCACCCATTATCCGGCTCAGATTGGTGGCCGCGTCCCCGGCGACTTCGCGCTCACCGTCGAGGAACCCCGAGAGGAGGTATCGAACCTGGTCGCGCTCGTCTTGTGCCATCGACTCCCACTGCTCGCGGTCTTCTTCGAGACCGACCTCTTCGAACAGTTTCTCGACGTTCCAGGTTCCGAGTTCGACTCCCTTCTGGAACAGCCGATACCACTTGCTCGACGTGTCGACTCGCTGTCCTTCGTACGCCGCTCGAGCACCCCCTGCGTGCATTGTCATACCATGACAGACAGGCGGGAGCGAAAAGACGATTCTCCTCCTCATAGGAGGTCGTTTTTACCGGGACGGTCGAACGACTACGTGGCGAACAGGGGGTCGGAATCGGTTCGGTTGGCGACGACACCCATCTCGTCGGCGGCGTCGGCGTAGTTCATGATCGTGGTGACCGACCCGTCGAGGTCGAGATTCTCGCTGAGAACCGCCTCCATCACGTCTGCACCTTCGGTGAGAGCTTTCCACTCCGGGTAGTCCCCGCGGAGGACGAAACCGACGTCGCGCTCGCCGCCCGGTTCGAGCACTTCGGCTTCGCGGCAGTTCCCGTCGTAGAGGTCGAGGTGGACGCGAACCGTTCCGTCTTCGACGTAGCGTTCGAGCTGGTCGAGTAGGTTCGCAAGATCCTCGGGGAACGCTTCCCGGAGGCTCGGCCGAACGGCGTTGGACAGTTCGACGACGGGCGTCGCAAGCAGCGCGCCGAGAAGTCGCTCCCGGTCGTCGTCCCCGTCGGCGATGCGTTCGCCCAGCGTCTCCGGAGCGTCTTCGACGAGCGTCGCGGCATACTCCTCTGGGAGGGTCGAGACGCTCTCGGCGAGAGCGCCGGAGAGTTCGTCGGGGAACTCCCCGAGGGTCGTCTCCTCGACGGGGAGGCGTCGAATTTCGAAGACGAAACGACCGTCAAAGTCGACGCCCCACCCCTCGCTCTCCTGTCGGTATCGGTCGCTCCGGTTCAGATTCGTTCGGTACGCCCCGAGCCACTCCTCGGACGGAAACCAGTTCGTCATATCCCGTCCTTCGATACACGTTCACAAGATGGTTCCCGGGTTGATGGACGGTCTTTTATTGGGAGGTCGGCTCCGGCACGGTCGAAACGCACCCCCGAATCACCGGCGCCGTCTGTCTCACCCGCCGTCGATATCACCACCCCATCGATTATCACGTCTCTACATTACCACGTCTCTACCGTTCTCTCGCGGATATCTTCCACGCAGCCCTCGCAATCGGGATGTTCGGGGTCGAAGCAGGCCGGTCGTCCCTCCGCATCGAGGGTCACCGCCCGGCGCTCGGCGTACCGTCGGCAGACGATCTTCGCCCTCCCTCGTTCGTCCTGTGGCAGATCCGCGAGGGTGACGTCGTGGGCGTTCTTGTAGGCGTCTTTCGCCTCACCTATCTGGCGATCCGCCGACTCGCGGGCCTCGGCGTACTTCTTCCCCGCTTCCCGAAGTTTGATTCGCAGGAAGCGTTCGAGGCGGTCGTCCATGTCCGTGTTTGGTGGTGGGGGAATGAAAGGTTTCCCCGACCGGAACGGTGCTCACCGAGCGATATGTACACATCCGAACTCCGCCGAATCGACCGCGAGACGCGACGACGGTTCCACTTTCACTTTCGCTCTGCACGCGCACGTAACCTTTTATATCATCGCGCACCAATCTCGATACGTCTCCCACTGAAACCAAAGCGGAGACGGAGCAACCATGACCGATGTGCGACAGCACGCAGAAGAGATACACGAACAGTTCTCTGACCATCTCGACGTAACCGTAGACGACGTAGCCTCGCGTCTCGACAGCCTCGTCAACGAGTACAAAGTGCCGGTGGAAGAGGCGCGGCGAAGTGTCACCAGCCACTACTTGGACGAGGCGGGCCTCGAACGCGACGACATCCACTCCGGCGGCACGAGCGACGTGCAGGCCGCGGATATCGAAACCGACGAGCAGTGGGTGAACATCACCGCCAAGGTCGTCGACCTCTGGGAACCGCGCAGCGACTCCGTCGGACAAGTCGGCTTGCTCGGCGACGAGAGCGGTACCATCAAGTTCACGAAGTGGGCCAAGTCCGACCTCCCCGAACTGGAAGAGGGGACGGTCTACCGACTCGGGAACGTCGTCACCGACGAGTATCAGGGTCGCTACTCGGTGAAACTCAACCGCACGACGACCATCGAGGAACTCGACACCGACATCGAAGTCGGCGACAACGAGAGCGAGATAGAAGGCGCGCTGGTGGACATCCAGTCCGGTAGCGGCCTCATCAAGCGATGCCCGCACGAGGACTGCACGCGCGTCCTCCAGAACGGGCGCTGTTCCGAACACGGCGAAGTGGACGGCGAGTTCGACCTCCGAATCAAGGGCGTCTTGGACGACGGGGTCGACGTCCACGAAGTCATCTTCAACAAGGAATCGACCGAGGAACTGACCGGCATCGAGCTGGACGAAGCCAAGCAGATGGCGATGGACGCGCTCGACACGACGGTCGTGGCCGACGAGATGCGCGACATGACGCTCGGCCACTACTACCGCGTGGCGGGGCCGACCATGGGCCGATACCTGCTGGCGAACGACGTCGAACTGCTCAGTGGGCCAGTGGACGTCGAGGCGGCGCTCATTAAAGCGAGGTCGATGTAATATGAGTGGAGCACCAACACGAGAAGTCGCACGCCGCACCTTCGCGGCCGAGTTCAACGACGCGAGATACACCTTCAAAGAGTCGGAGGATGAGCGCGCACCGGTCTACCTGCTCCTCCCCACGGGCGAGCGGGCGAACCGCGTGTTCGTCGTCGGAACCCTCACCGAGAAAGAGGATGTCGGCGACGACAGCGAGTACTGGCGCGGTCGGGTCGTCGACCCGAACGGAGATACCTTCTTCGTCTACGCGGGCCAGTACCAGCCGGACGCCGCGGCGATGCTCCGCGAGCTGGAGCCGCCCGCCTACGTCGCCATCGCCGGGAAGCCCCGGACGTTCGAGATGGACGATGGAACCGTGAACGTCTCCCTCCGTCCCGAATCTATCACCGTGGTGGACGAATCGACCCGCGACCGCTGGGTGGTCGAAACCGCCGAGCGGACGCTCGAACGCCTCGATGCGTTCGACGACGATTCGAACCGCTACGCCGCGATGGCGAAAGAGGAGTACGACGCGGATATCGAGTCGTACCGAGACAGTGCCATCCGGGCACTCGAAAGCCTCGATACGGGCGATACAGGTGGTTCGGACGAGACGGACGACGGAGCCGAACCGACGGTACAGTAGCGATACACCGCTTTCAGGGTGGACGCGTTTGCACAGATTGAGTCGAAGAGAGCACCGTCTATCGAACGAACCGGCGGGATACGAGATTCGGACGACAGTATGATGCGCGACGCGCGACGCGTGCAACGGACGAACGAAATCACCGAGAGCGATGCCTGACGAGCGCACCTCGCCGAGCGGTGGCTGGAAAGACGTGTACGAGTCGATGGACGTAGAGACGTCCGCCGAAGGGCCGGCACACCCGTGTCCGGAGTGCGGCGCTGAATCGACGCGCGTCTTCCGACGCGTGTTCGAGTGCGAAGAACACGGCGTCTGGGCACTCGACAGGACGGGCAAACCCCGAACGGGAACCGACCCCGAGCGGCCGGAAGCCGACTAATCGAGCGATTCGTCCAGCGCGTCTTCGACGCGCTCTTGGAGCAGGCCGGACCAAACGAGGGTTTCGGCGGCGGAGATATCCTCGTGGATCGGCCGATCGTCGGTGAGCGGCGGCACGACCTCACGAACAGCATCGTAGGCTGCGCCGGTGCCGACGCCATGCACGAGGTCGTCGATGAACTCAGCGGCCTGCGCGCCGCAGACGAGTTCGATGCCGACGACGGCGAGCGCATTTTCCACCGCCCGCCGGGCGTTGAACGCGCTCTGGGCGCTCATGCTCACGTGGTCTTCCTGATTTCCGCTTACAGGAGTGTTGTCCATCGAGGCGCGGCCGATGGAGCGGTTCTCGTTCACCAGTGCCGCGGCGGTGTACTGTGCTATCATGTAGCCCGACCGCAGCCCGCTGTGTTCGGTGAGGAACGGCGGAAGGTGCGGTTCTTGGATGTTCGGGTTGAGCATCCGGTCGACACGGCGCTCCGAGATGGCAGCGAGTTCCGTAACCGCGTTCGTCAGGTAATCTAGCGGAAGCGCGAGCGGGTCGCCGTGGAAGTTACCGCCCGAGAGGACGGCAGCGTCGCCCGTCCCGCTCGCTCGGCTGTTCACCGAATCGGCGGGGAAGATGAGCGGGTTGTCGGTCGCACTGTTGAGTTCGATTTCGACTGCTTCTCGGAGATGGGCGACGGCGTCCCGAACCGCGCCGTGAACCTGTGGGAGACAGCGAATCGAGTAGGCGTCCTGCACCCGATCGCAGTTGCGGTGGGATTCGACGATCTCGGAGTCGGCGGTGAGACGCTTGACGTTTCGCGCGCTCTTCGTGTGACCTGCGTGGGGGCGAACGTCGGCGATGACCGAATCCGACGACGCGGTGGTTCCCATCGTCACTTCCGTGGTGAGCGCGCCGGCGATATCTCCCGCGCGAATCGCGCGCTCCGCGTCGCAGACGGCGAGGGAGGCGAGGCCGACCGTGAGTTGGGTTCCGTTGATGAGCGCCAGCCCCTCCTTCGCGGCGAGCGTGAGCGGTTCGAGTCCGACCATACCGAGGGCGTCTCCGCCGTCCATCCGCACTTCGCCGATGGTCGCGGTTCCCTCGCCCATCAGCACCAGCGCGAGGTGTGCGAGCGGTGCGAGATCGCCGCTGGCCCCGAGGCTCCCGCGCGAGTTGACCACGGGGTGGACGCCCTCGTTCAGCATCGTCACGAGGTGGTCGACCACGATTTCGCGGACGCCGGAGTAGCCCTTGACGAGCGCGTTGACGCGCCCGACCATCATCGCCCGAACCTCCTCGCGAGTCAGTTCCCGGCCCGCTCCGGCGGCGTGACTTCGGACGAGGTTGGCTTGGAGCGTCTCGATGTCCTCGCGGGGGATTCGCTCGTCCACGAGTTCGCCGAAGCCGGTGTTGACGCCGTAGACCGCCTCGCCGCTTTCGACCACTTGCTCTACGCGCTTGCGGGCGGTTCGAACCCGTTCACGGGCTTCTTCGGGGACGAAGACCGTCGCAGCGTCGCGCGCGACTCGTTCTACGTCCGCTGACGTCAGGGATTCGCCGTCGATTCGTACTTCGGTCATTTCGTCATCACTTCCTTTGTAAAGTTGTTACTGTCGATCATTTTGATGTAGAGACAGTCGCAATCACAGTGAAAGCGACCTCGAGATCCCTCGGGCGGTACGCTCGTGCGCCCCACGCTGCGCGCCTCGGTCGCTCGTTTCACTCGCTCCCTGCGGTGCTTACGGGGTCGTGCTTCGCGTACCGCCCTCGCCCTTTCAGTCTGCCAGGATTCGGATGGACAGGTTAGCGCGCTTTCCGGTGAATGACCGGTATGCGCGCTCGGCGGCTGGTCGGCTTGCCGTCGCGGTGGCGCGCAGTGACGCGTCCTCCGGACGCGTCCGCGCGAGGGATGAACACTGGAGCGAAGCGAAGCGCGCAATCGGTCGGGGAGGACGTGGCCTGCTGTGGCGGGTGCGGTAGCGGTGTTGTCTGGGTGGACTGAAAGGGGTCGCCCGCTCGCGTTCGCGTGGTCGTCACAGCGACCCCTCTCGGTGAGGTTCTCGTGAGCGACGGAGGAGCGAACGAGACCAGGGAAGAGCGAAGCTCTTCCCGTGCGAACGGAGTGAGCCGCGCCGAGATGTCGCCGTGCGACCGCGAGCGGGCAGGGGTTTTCCGAGACGTAGCCATTCTGGCGATGAAATCGTCTCGTCGAGAACACCAAGGAACGGTCTGGGTCAACACTACCGCGGTAACGCAGTCCTCTCGAAACCATCGTCCGGCGTAGCCGCAGACTCGTGTTACTCATGATGAACCACCTCGCCGCCCTTCAACACCGTCTCGACCACGTTCACGCCGAAGTTGTAGGGAACGTGGACGTAGCTCGGCGCGTCGAGCACCGCGATATCGCCGGGAGTGCCCGGCTGGAGCGTCCCGGTTCCATCGTCCATATCGAGCGCCTGTGCGGCGTTCTTCGTCCCGGCGACCAGCGCCTCGGCGGGCGTCATCCCCATCTCGACGCAGGACAGCGACGCGGCGAACTCCATGCTCTGCGAGTAGCAGTTCGGGTTGAAGTCCGTGGCGACGGCGACGGGCGCGCCCGCGTCGAGGAACGCCCGCGCGTCGGCGTACTCCGCACCGAGGCCGAAGGCGGTGCCGGGGAGCAGGACGGGCACCACGCCCGCATCGGTGACGGCGTCGATGTCCTCCTGCGTCGCGTACAGCAGGTGGTCGGCGCTGGTCGCGCCGAGCTGGGCGGCGAGCTGCGTTCCGCCGATGTGCGCGAGTTCCTCGGCGTGCACCTTCGGGGTCAGCCCGTGTTCCTCGCCGGTCACCAGCACGCGCCGCGACTGCGGGACGCTGAAGACGCCCTCCTCGCAGAACACGTCGCAGAACCGCGCGATGCCCTGCTCCGCGACCGCCGGAATCTGCTCGTCGACCACCTCGTCCACGTAGTCGTCCGCGTCCCGACCCTCGGGGACGGCGTGTGCGCCCATGAAAGTCGGAACCACGTCGACGGGGTGTCGGTCGTTCGCGCGGGCGATAACGTCGAGCATCCGCAGTTCGGTCGCCGTGTCAAGACCGTAGCCGGATTTCACCTCCACGGTCGTCGTCCCGTGGGCGAGCATGGTGTCGAGGTGCGAGAGGAGGTGCGAGAGCAGTTCCTCGTCGCTGGCCTCCCGAGTCGCTCGGACGGTGCGGAGGATGCCGCCGCCCTCCGCGAGGATCTCCTGATACGTCTTCCCCCGCAGTTTTGCCTCGAACTCGTCGGAGCGGTCGCCCGCGAACAGGGCGTGGGTGTGCGGGTCGACGAAGCCCGGAACGACCGCCTTACCGCGAGCGTCGATCGCGTACTCCGCGTTCTCCGGCGGATACTCGCGCGTTACGGGGCCGGTCGCGCCGACGCGCGTGACTTCGCCGTCGACCACCGCGATCGCCGCGTCCTCGTAGATTCCGAGTGAGCCGTCTGCTTCGACAGTGACTATCTGGGCGGCGTCGTGGACGACGGCGGTGTGGTCGTGGTCAGGGTTCGGGTCGCTCATCGACCACCTCCCAGCGCGGCGAGGAAATGCGCGATCGCTCGCGCCCCCGCCGTCGCGGTCAGGTTTTCACGGTCGAGCGACGGCGCGCATTCGACCACCTCGAACCCCGCGACTCGGTCGTCGCTCGCGGCGAGTCGGAGCATCCGGAACAGTTCGCGGGTCATGATGCCGCCCGGCGTAGGGGCACTGACCCCCGGCGCGGCGGCGGCGTCCAGCACGTCCAAGTCAACGCTGACGTAGACGGAATCCGCATCGCCCATCGCGTCTAGCGCGGTGTCGACGGCGGACACGGAGTTTTCGCCCACTTCTTCCGCCGTAACAATTTCGCCGCCTTCCTCCCGGACGAACTCCGCGTACCCAGTGCTCGTCTCGAAGTGCCGCGCGCCGACGCAGGCGTAGGCGTCCAGTCCGTCCCCGTACAGTTGGCGGTAGGGCGTTCCGCTGGTCGGGTCGTCGCGCACTTCGCGCACGTCGAGGTGCGCGTCGAAGTTGACGACGCCGAGCGAATCGTCGTCGAGGAGGGGGGCGGCGTTCGGGTATGTTAGCGAGTTGTCGCCCCCGAGAAAGACGGGGAACGTGTCGGCGTCGTGGAGTCGCTGCGAGAGGGTACCGACGCTCCGCTGGATGGTCTCGACGGTCGGCGGTTCCGCGGCGTCGAACGCCAGAGTGCAGTCACCCGCGTCGCCGACGCTTCCGACCGGCCCGGCGTCGAAGTGGTGGGTCTTCACCGACGCAAGCGCCTCGCGGAGCGCGGCGGGGCCGTCCGCCGCGCCTTTCCGACCGATGACCGCCCGATCGAACGGTTCGCCGAGGAGCACGGCGTCGAACTCGCTCGCGGTGTCGAGCGAGTCGACGGGTTCGACCACGTCGCCGAACTGCTCGTCGGTCGGGTCGGACGAGGTGCCCGCCCATTCGAAGGTCTGAGTGAACTCGCTCATTTTCTGTCTCGCATCGGAACCGGAACGTTCGATTTCTCCGCCTGTTCCATCGCCGCGTCGTAGCCCGCGTCGGCGTGACGAATCACGCCCATTCCGGGGTCGGTCGTGAACACGCGGCGGGCCTTCTCCGCCGCGAGGTCGGAGCCGTCAAGGACGACGTGGTTGTTCGCGTGGAGCGCGTTGCCGATGCCGACGCCGCCCCCGTCGTGGACGCTCACGATGTCAGCGCCCGCCGCGCAGTTAAGCAGGGCGTTCAGAATGGGCCAGTCGGCGACGGCGTCAGAATCGTCGCGCATGGCCTCCGTCTCACGGTTCGGGCTGGCGACCGAACCGGCGTCGAGGTGGTCGCGTGTGACGACGATGGGAGCCTCGATCTCGCCCTCCGCGACGAGGTCGTTGATTCGAAGGGCGAAGCGGGCGCGCTCCGTGAGTCCCTCATCGTCGGTATCGTATCCGAGCCAGCACACCCGCGATGGGAGGCCCTGAAACGCGACCTGCTCCTGTGCGAGGTCGATCCATCGGTGGAGCTGTTCTTTCTCGGGGAACAGCTCTTTCACTGCATCGTCGGTGCGGCGGATGTCGTCGGGGTTCCCCGAGAGCGCGGCCCACCGGAACGGACCTTTTCCTCGGCAGAAGAGCGGGCGGATGTACGCCGGAACGAAGCCCGGATAGTCGAACGCGTTCTCCATTCCTCGGTGTTCTTTCACCTGTCCGCGGATGTTGTTGCCGTACTCGAACGCGACCGCGCCCGCGTCCTGTATGTCGAGGATAGCCTGCACGTGACGTTCCATCGTGTCGAGGCTCTCCTCGACGTATCTCTCCTGATTCTCGTCGCGGAGTTCGTCGGCTTCTGCGACGGCGTAGCCCGAGGGGTAGTAGCCCTCCAGTTCGTCGTGCGCGCTCGTCTGGTCGGTGACGACGTCCGGGACGAAATCGCGGGAGAGCATCCCTTCCAGCATGTCGGCGGCATTGACGTGGACGCCGACGGAGTAGGGTTCGCCAGCCTCGGCGGCCTCCGTCGCCTTTCGGATGGCCTCGTCCAAGTCGTCGGTCTTCTCCATGCAGTAGCCCGTCTCGATTCGGCGGTCGATGCGGGCCTCGTCTACCTCGGCGGCGATGCAGACGCCGTGATTCATCGTCACCGCAAGGGGTTGGGCACCGCCCATTCCGCCGAGGCCGCCAGTGACGACGATTTTGCCTTCGAGACTGCTGTCGTAGTGTTTGTCCGCGAGCGCGGCCAGCGTCTCGTAGGTTCCTTGGATGATGCCCTGCGTGCCGATGTACGCCCACGACCCGGCGGTCATCTGGCCGTACATGATGAGGCCCTTCGCTTCAAGTTCGTGGAAATGCTCCCAATCGTCCCACTTTCCGACGAGGTTCGAGTTGGCGATGAGCACGCGGGGAGCGCGCTCGTGGGTCATGAACCGGCCGACGGGTTTGCCCGACTGGACGAGAAGTGTCTCGTCGTTGTCGAGTTCGCGCAGTTCAGCCATGATGGCGTCGTAGGCGTCCCAACTGCGGGCCGCCCGTCCGGTGCCGCCGTAGACGACGAGGTCTTCCGGTTTCTCGCCCACCTCCGGGTCGAGGTTGTTGTTTAGCATGCGGAGTGCCGCCTCCTGTCGCCAGCCCTTGCACTCGATGTCCGTTCCGGTCGGCGCGCCCCGGTACTCGCGCCACTGGGCGCTCGGTTCGCCCACGCCGTGGGATTCGACTCGCTCTTCCATACCGTGTCATTGGTGCGCGAAGTGCAAATATCCAAGGCCACGCTTACGGAGGGTTCTTTAAATACTTGCCGCGAGGAAAACGAGTCATGCACGAGGTCGTGATGCGGATCGAGCAACCCAGTGTGTGCGCGAAAGCGACCGCGGGAACCGAGGCGACCATCGAGCTATGGTGTAACGACCACTGCGACCTCCTCCACGTCGGCGGCCCGGCGGGTCGGGCCGCGCTGGAACACGTCGAGGGACTCGTCGGCGTACGGGAACTGCTGGTCGAAGGCGACGAGCGACTGGCGATGACCGAGGCGTGTCTGCGAGACTACGAGACAGACACCGTCGAATCATTTCTCGCTCGGCACGGTTGCCTGCTCGTGCCGCCTCTGCGCTACGCGGACGGCGAGAAGTGGTGTCGGGTGCTCGCTCTCGATTCCGGAAATCTGACCGACCTCTACCGCGATTTAGTGGAGGCGTTCCCGGTGACGGTCGAGTCGAAGCGCGAGATTTCTGCGGTGCCCGGCAACCGCCCGCTGCTCACGCCGGAGACCGCCCTTCCCGACCTCTCGCCCCGTCAGCGCGAGGCGCTAGTCACGGCCCACGAAACGGGGTACTACCGAATTCCGCGCGAGACGACGACGGCCGACATCGCCGCGGAGATGGGGGTCGGGCGCCGGACGGCGGAAGAGCACCTGCGGCGGGCGGAAAACAAACTGGTCGCGGGGCTGGTGGCGTTCTACTGACCTCACTCCGAGAGCGATATTCCCTCCTCGTCGAAGCGTCGTTCGACCCGCCGGAAGAACTCCGAGCGGGCCGCCACGAACTCCGAGTGGTCGGGGTCGTCTATCCAGAAGCGCACCTCCACGTCGACGCGGGAGTCGGTCATGTTGACGATTCGAATCGACGGCTCGGGGTCGTCCAAGACGGCGTCGTGGCGCTCGGCTTCCTCCAACAAAATCGCGCTCACCGCGTCGACGTCCGCGTCGTATCCGACGGGGAACTCGTGGCTGACGCGGAGCGCGTCGCCGGCGACCGGATTCGTCACGGCGTTGGTCGCAAGCACGGAGTTCGGCACCGTGATGAGTTCGTTGTCGAAGGTTCGGACGCGTGTCACGCGGAAGGTGATATCCTCGATGACGCCCTCGTTTCCTTCCCACTCGATCCAGTCGCCGATGTTGAACCGTGGGTCGGTGACGATGAAGACACCGCCGACGAGGTTCGACGCGATGTCGCGGGTTGCGAATCCGACGGCGATGGTCAACGCGGCCGCGAGCGTCGCGGATGCGCCGAAAACGTCGACCCCGGCGAGGTCGAGCGCCAACAGAACCCCCGCGAACCAGATTCCCGCGCGGACGACGCGAAGTATCGCTCCCCGGATGGTGAGATTGACGTTGCGAACCCGGAGCGCGTGCTCGGCCAGCGGTTCTAGCATGAACCGACCGATGGCGTAAACGACGGCGAGCGAGACCGTGAACACCGCCACTCCCAAGGTGTACTCCGGAATCTTATCGAGCAGTTCCAGGTTGTCGAGCACCGTTCCCAACAGCGACCGAAGTTGGACGACGACACCACCCTGCACGTCGATTTCTGACGGACAGTGCACACCTCAGGGTTATGGCCCGCGACCGTCTGACGAAACCTTAAGTGGTGTCAGAACGCGAATGTACCTAACGATGGGCAACAAGAACAAGACGATCTCCTTCCGGGTCAACGAGGACGCCTTCGAAACCCTGCGGGAGATCGCGGAGAAGCGCGATATCTCTCTGTCGGCGGTGTTCCGCGACTACGTGGACATGCTGGTCGCCCACGACGGGAAGATACAGGTCGTCCCCGAAAATCAGGTCGAGGAGAGCGACGGGAACTCGTTCCCGCCGAAGGTCGAGGTGCCCAAGAGCTTCGTCCGCGAGCACGAGCGACTCGAACTGGAGGCCGAACATCTCCGCGAACAGCTACAGGAGCACAAACAGTTCGTTCGCCACCTCCAGACGAAGGTGGATGACGAGGCCGAAGAGGAGGTCATCCAATTGGAGGAGCTGGACGACGAACTGGAGACCGACGAACCGTTCCGTCTCGGGTAGACGGACGGTGCTCGCGCCGATTTCGACGGGTTATCCCGACAGCGAGTGTTTCTTCTGCCGGGCGCGCGCTTCCATCGAGTCGTCGCCCTCCACATCGGCGAGTTCTTCTATTGCTTCGAGCGTCCGCACCGAATCGTCCAGAAACGAGAGGATGTCGCCGGAGTAGGCGTACACCATGTAGTCGTCGCTCATCACGTCCACGATGGCGTCGGGGCCGAGACCGCCTTCGCGCAGTTCCAGCAGGTAGCGCATGAACTTCCGCTCAGGACAGCCGCAGTAGGGATTGCTCTGGCAGTCGCAATCAAGGAAGTCCTCCGCGAAATCGAGGACGCGATCTCGCGTCGCCTCGTCCAGTTTCTGGAGCCCCTCTCCCTGAAAGAGGATGTCCAGCGTCGCACCCTTGAACGCTCCCTTCGGGATGTTGGTATCCAACTGCGAGGAGATCTGGCGATGGTTTTTGACGTAGATTTTGTCCGTGATAGCCACGCGTGGTGAATCGTATTCGGTTCCGCCGGATAAGGGTGTCGTCAAATTGGGGGACTATTCCGCAAACGGAGGGTTCTCGAACTCGGCCCCGCAGTTACGGCAGACGACGACCGTCTGGGTCTCCTCGCCGAGAGCGACGCGAAGCTCGTGGCCGCACTCGGGACACCCCTGCGAGACGCGCTCCGCTCCGCAGTCCGGGCAGACGAACGTGAGCGCGCTCTCACCAATCTCTAAGCGCATATCGTCGTGGGAACACTCGGGACAGTCCGCGGGAATGCGAACATCCTCGCTGTCGCGGGGTGCTCCCATCGCAAGCACGACGAGTTCGTCGTCGGATTCGTTTGCGCCGGATTGGAACTCGCCGGGCGCGAACCTGATCGCTTCGCCAGCGCCGACGGTGACCTCGCCGCCTTCGCTCGTCGTTTCGTCGCTCTCGCAGTCCGCATCTCGAAGCAGCGTAAACGTCTCGAACGTCGCTTCCCCCTCGATGACGACGGACACCTCCTCTTGATCCATGTGCGCGTGGAGTCCTCCGGAGAGTTCTTCGCCGGAGGCGAGCCGATAGTGGTTGATCGCAACGTCGGTCGTTCTCAATGGCTCGGACAGACTGCGGCGGTCGCCGTCGTTCCCCACGGCGTTCGGTTCCTCGTCGTCGATGGAAACGTGCTCCATATCCGTCAGTTCAACCAGTGGCAACAAGTGCGTTTAGGTGTCTAAGAGTGGCCGTACCGATAGAGGAAGCGTCGTCCGGAAGTGGTTGCGCGTGACGATGGTATCAGTGTTCGCGCGTGACGACGAACTCCGCGAAGTCGCACAGGTAGTCCAGCGCCTCGGAGTCCGGCGCGTCCACCCTGTCGAGGGCGGCCAGCGCCGCGTCGGACTGCTCGTGGGCCAGTTCGTTCGCCTCGTCCGCGTCGAGGTCGGTGACCTGCACGATGGAGGGGCGGCCGATCTCCTCGTCCTGTCCCGTCGGCTTGCCGAGTTCGTCCGGGTCGGCGATGGCGTCGAGCACGTCGTCCCGTATCTGGAACGCGACGCCGACACGTTCCGCGTACTCACCGAAGGCGTCGACCGTCTCCGGGTCGCTGTCCGCCGCTAGCGCCCCCAGTTCGGCGGCGGCGCGGAACAACGCCCCCGTCTTCCGGCGCGCGAGTTCCATGTACTCGGACTCGTTCGACGGGAAGTCGACCAATTCCGACGCCTCTCCCATCCCGAGTTCGATCATCGACTCCGCGACGACTTCCATCGCACGGGGTTCGGGGGAGAACAGCTCGAACGCCTCGCCCAGCATCCCGTCGCTGGCGATGATGGCCGAACCGTGGCCGTACTCCGCCCACGCGCTCGGCGTCCCGCGGCGCACGTCCGAGCGGTCGATGATGTCGTCTACCACGAGCGAAGCGTCGTGGACGAGTTCGACGCCGACGGCGAAATCGACGGCGTCCTCGGCGTCGCCGCCCGCCGCCTCGCAGACCAACACGGCCACCGTCGGTCGAACTCGCTTCCCACCCGAGAGCGCTGTGTGTGCCAGCCGTTCCGACAGTTCGTGTGGATCGACCCGCTCGACGACTTCCTCCAACCGGTCTTCGACGAGGGTCCTGCGGGCCATCAGGTACTCCATTCGTGTGGGGTTCGGGACGGGGGACGCAAATACGTGACGGGTTCAGTCGGCCGTCGTGACGGCGCGAACCGATAGAAACGCGGATTTACGTAGGAGAGGTGAAACGGTCGCTATTCGAACTGGTCGATGAGTTCCGGCACTACTTCGAACAGGTCGCCGACGATGCCGTAGTCGGCGATGTCGAAGATGGGCGCGTTGGGGTCGGTGTTGATGGCGATGATGGTGTCGGCACCCTTCATGCCGGCGACGTGCTGCACCGCGCCGGAGATACCGATTGCGAGATACACCTTCGGTGTCACCTGCTTGCCGGACTGGCCGACCTGTCGGTTCTTCGGGAGCCAGCCGTTGTCCACGATGGGACGCGACGACGAGAGCGTCGCACCCGTCGCTTCTACGAGGTCTTTGATGAGCGGGAGATTCTCCTCTTCCTCGATACCGCGTCCGATGCTGACGAGGAACTCCGCCTCGCTGATGTCGACGTCGCCGCCGCCGACCTCCTCGAAGCCGGTGACGGTCGAACGAACTGCGGACTCGTCCAGTTCGAAATCGAACGCGGAGATTTCGGCCTCGCTGACGCCCTCGGCCTCGGGCCACTCGGCCCCGCGGGTTGTGACGGCGAACCGGTCGCCTCCGACTTCCACCGACGTCTCGACCTTCGAACCGTACATCTCGCGGGTCACGACAAGCGTGTCGTCGTACTCGAAGCCGACCGCGTCCGTCACGAGCGGTAGGTCGAGGCGGTTTGCGACCGCCGGCGCGTAGTCCAGCCCGTTGACGCTGTTCGGCATGAGGAGGAACGTCGGCGCGAGGTCGTCGTAGAGCGCGCAGACGGCCTGCACGTACACGTCGTGGTTGAACTCCTCGCCGTGCTCGACGTTGTGGATGGCGTCCACACCCTGACGGTTCAGGTCGTCCGCAAACTCGTCCACGTTGCCGCTGATAACCGCGAGGTGGAGGTCGCCACCCGCATCGTCGGCGAGTTCGCGCCCGGCGGTGATGACTTCGAAGCTCTCATCGCGGAGTTCGCCGCGGCGGTGTTCCGTGACGGCGAGAACGTCGCTCATTCTGCCACCCCCTTTTCGCGGAGAACTTCAGCTAGCTTTCCGGCGGTCTCCTCGGCGCTACCTTCGAATATCTCGGCGTCGCTCTCGCTTTCGGGTTCGTACATCTCTGTCAGCGTCAGATCGCTTTCCAGCTCGGCGGCGTCCAGATCGAGGTCGTCGAGGCTCTTCGGCGCAATCTCTTTGCTCTGGGCCTGCCGAATGCCCCGCAAGCTGGCGTATCGCGGTTCGTTGATACCCGTCTGAATCGTGAGAACGGCGGGAAGTTCCACGTCGGTGACTTCCTCGACGCCCCCCTCCAGTTCGCGGTGGACGTGCGCGACGCCAGTGTCGGCATCCAGATCGAGGGCGTTCACGACCGCGGCCCATTCGAACCCGATGCTGTCGGCGAGCGCGACGCCGGTCGCACCGAAGGCGTCGTCACCGGCCTGCACGCCGGTCAGCACGATGTCCGGGTCTTCGGCTTCGACGATGGCGGACAGGATCTGTGTCTTCGTCTTCACGTCGAGCAGGTCGGCGTCTTCGAGCGCCTCGTCCCAGACGCGAATCGCGCGGTCGGCACCCTTGGCGAGCGCCATCCGAATCGTCTCTTCCGCGCGTTCAGGACCGATGGTGACCGACACCACTTCGTCGGCGATACCGGCTTCGTTCATCTGAACGCCTTCTTCGACCGCGTAGTCGTCCCACTCGTTCAGGTCGTACTCGAGGTATCGGTCGTCAACCTCGGTCCCTTCGACTTCGAAGTCGTCTGCGAGTTCGGCGACTTCCTTCACCGTTACAAGGACCTTCATAATCAATTCGTTTCCGGGAAGGGGGTAAACGTTTTCGAAACTGGCGACAATGCAACTCCCGTACTTCTCGATTTTCTTATTCGTCGTCGAAGTCGGCGACGTTCTCGTCGGGGAGCGTGATAAGGTTCTCGCGCCCGATGCGGAGTTTGTCGACGCGTCCCTCGTCGGCCATTGACGAGAGCAGTTGGGAGACCTTCGCGTTCGACCAGTTCGTTTCCGTGACAATTTTGGCCTGCTTCATTCGACCGCCGTTCTGTTTCAGCAGATGTTCCACGCGCTCCTCGTCGGACAGGAGGTCGAGATTCGGTTCGTCGTCTTCCGATTCCGGCACAAGTTCGGGCTCCGGCGGTGCGACGGGCGAGCGTTCGTCCGAGGACGACTCGTCCACCGACCCGTCGTCGCGGCGCTGTATCAGGACGTAGAGACCGGCGCCACCGGTACCGATAGCGAGCAGGAGCAGGGCGATACCGGAGAAGTCGGACGGGGAGAAACCGGCCGGTGGCTTCGACTCTTTGACGTACGTCACGTCGATCTCGACGGGGGATAGCGACGTCGACCCGTTCAAACGAATCGTCCCGTTGCTGTGACCGAGGTTCGGCGAGTTATGGATTCGATACCCGTTAGGGCTCTCGATGACGAGTCGTTGTTCCGCGGAGAGCGACGGAAGCCATGTCGATTCGCCATCGTCTAGCAAGAACGCGTCGCGGAGAATCAGTCTGCCGCCCTCGACTCGGGTGAAGTTCGTCCAGACGAACGACAGATACAGCGTCCCGGTGTCGTTGTTGACCGCGTAGTCCCTGTCGACGTCTCGAATCTGCATCTCGCGTCCGGTCTCAGTCTTCACTTGGCTGGCGATGCGGCGGAACAAGTCCGCGGAGAATCCCACCTCTTCGTTCCCCTTGTCGAACTCCTGCGCGAGTCCTTTGAACGCGGCCGTTTCGTTCTCGCTCCGGAGCGCGAATTCCATCGAAACGTTCCACTTAGCGTCACCGTCAGGTTGCGGTGTGATCCGAATTATGGTTCCGTTCACCGCCGTCTCATTAGCCGCCGTACCATTCGCACCCGCACTATCGGCACCGGTCGAATCGACCGGCCGCATATCGCCAGCAGCAACGGCGGTGCCCACGACGAGGAAGGCGAAGAAGACCACGAGGAGGGCGGGGTATAACCGCATACCCTTGTGTGGTCAACCAGGTAAGAAAATACTTTCCATCCAATCAATAAAACATCAGAGAACGGTTTACCTGATTCCTACGTTCGTCACCGTTCATACAACAGCTCCGAGATACCATACGTATTTTAACGAGGAGATTCGTACGTATCCAGTATGAGCCGGGTTCTCCCCGTCGCGCTAGCGGTCCTCCTCGTCCTCTGTTCACCCGCCGCCGCGTTCGAAACCGGGTCGTCAACCTCTGATTCCAGCTCTAGAAACGTTGAAAGTATCGTGAAGCCACCGGGCTTCAACGACACTGCGTCGCATCTAAGCGTCGGAAAACCGGGTCGAACCGCAACGTACACCCCGTCCCTCGACCTCGGTGCGGCGCTGACGATGGACAGGAACGAGGTTCAAACGCAGAAACGAATGTCCACGCTCAACGAGAGACTGGCGAACGCCGAGACCCGTCAGTCGAAAGAGCAGGTACTCATTCGATACACGCCCGAACTCGAATCGCAACTGTCGTCGTTGAAACACACGGAGCGAACGATCAGCAAGCGGTTCAACAGCAGTGAGATGACAACTCAGCAGTACGTGAGGCAGCTCGCCATTCTCGACGCAAAAGCGAGAAACATCGCCCATGCTATCGATCACTTGGACAGTCGGGGAGACACCGTCCCAAGCTTCGCACCACCGGTACGGAGACTCAGAGCAGACCTCTACTCGCTACGCGGTCAGGTGCGCCAGTACGCTACTGATCGGTTTCGAGGACAGTCCGCGCCGCGTCCCATCTACGTCGAGACGACGAACACCGGCGTCATCTTATCGACCATCGAAGGGAACCAGTACGTTCGAGAGGCGTTTCGCGCGGACTACCGGAAACCCAGCGAGGCGAAAGCATTGCTGGTCCAGCGAGCGGCGAACATCACGCTGTCACAGTATCCATGGTTGAACGAGCACGAAAAATCGCCCAGTACGGATTACGGCGCGGGGGTCTACCCGAGCGTCATCCCGTACTCGCAGGGAGTGGTCAAGCCCGTACTCGACAGCGGCACCGAGAAGATATTCCGCGAGACGCAGTACAAGTATCTGACCGGCTCCAATCACATTCCATACGGTACGGCCGTCCGGAACAACTCGACATCCCTCAACCTCACCGTCAACCGGACGTACCCCGGCGGACCGCTTCGAATCAACCTGACCGACGCTAGCGGCGACCCCGTCAGGGGGAACATCTCGGTCGGAGACACCCACGTCGGACAAACTGGAAACGACGGCGTTTTGTGGACCGTCGCCCCGAGTCGAACGTTCACCGTCTCGGCCACGTACGATTCCGAGACGGTGAATGTGACGCTCGCTCCGTACGGTATGACGCCGACGAACTCGACGACCAGTCCACCCCGAAACTTGAAATACTGAAACGGGGCCACTCCGACCCGTGTCGAATCGCGCCCTTTCACCCGTCGTCGCAACCGTCCACTTGATAGTCGTCACGCTCGTCCTCGCGGAACGGTCGGAACGGTGGCGCTGGAGTCGGCGTCGCTTCGAAAGCCGACGCAAGTCGTCGTCGACGTCTCGGCCGACGCGGACGCCGACCGCCTGACTTTCGTCCATCGCGCGGGTGACCCCGCTTTCGGTCGACGGACTCGTCGTTCACGTCAGCGTGAACGGAACGCCGCTTGAACGACAACCCCCGATACCGTTCTTCTCGGAGGGGGGGTTTCGACCGGGGCCGACGGGACCGTTCAACAGCGCGACGAACTCCTCGTAGAGCGTCGGCGAACCTGCGAGCGTCGAACTCGCTGGCACGAACGCGCTACTGCTCGAACCCGGAGATACGGTCGTCGTTCGAATATCGGCGGACGGAGCGCTCGTTGCGGAGGTGGAGACGACCGTGAGTTGACGTGCGTTACTGGGTCGTTACCGTCGGTCGTTTTCGGGCACGCGAGCGACGGTCGTGATGGCGATGTCGGGGTCGTAGCTCGGTCCCATCTCGCGGTGCCGAATATCCTCGTATCCCGCTTCGCGGAACATCCGATCCGCCTCGGTGCGGTCGTAAAAGAGCATTATCGCGTCCGCGAGTTTCTGCATGACGCTCGTTCCAGGATAGTTCGGCCCGACGACGAGCACCTCGCCGCCGGGTTTCGCCACGCGGCGCAGATCGCGGAGCGTCTCGACCGGGTTTGGCCAGTACTCGATAGAGCCGGACGACCAGACCACGTCGAACGAATCGTCTCTGAACGGAAGACGCTCGGCGTCACCGCGGTAGAAGCTGACGGGGTCGTGCTTGCCGAGTTTCGCCCACGCCTTCTCCAGTTGGTGGACGCTCTGGTCGAGACCGTGGAGGTTCCGCGTGTGTTCTAGTAGACCCTCGGTGGCGAAACCGGTGCCACACCCCACGTCGAGCACTCGATCGTCCTCGTTGATGTCGAGCATCGACAACGCCTCGGCGCGCATCTCCTCGTTCCAGATGAACGGGTTGACCTGGTCGTACACCTTCGAGAGGTACTTGTAGAAGACTCGTGCTCGGCGTTTGTCCTCGAGGATACCCATTGCTCGGCGCTTGGAACCGGATTGCCATGAATCCCCACCTTTCGACTACGACCTTTTTCTGCGGTCGGGTGCCGAGACGAGCGCCACCTGGCGCTCGTCTCGGCCAGCCTCCCTGGAAAAAGCTCGGCCAAAAGTACTGCGCTCCTCCCTTCGGTCGTCGCTTGGCCCGCTCGCTCAGTCGCATTGTTCCTTCGCTCGCGGTGAGTTCGCTTACACCCTACCGGCTGTGTGGATTGCTGATTTCTGGCGGTTGACCAACCGGCCTATCGCTCACGACTTGTTTCACTCGTCGTTCGCTCGCACCTCGAACTCGCCGATTTCTTCAGGCCAATCAACCGCTAGGTTGCAATCACATCCACCGCGAGTGAGGAGCGTAGCGACGAACGAGTGGGCCGAGGAGTGACCATCGAGAGCGACGAATGCTTTTGGCCGAGCTTTTAGAGGGAGACGGTTCGCGGTCGCGTGCCACCGAGCGCGACCGAGAACGCTCGACCAAGGTCGTGGTTGAAGGGTCGTGGGGGTTTCGCAAGTAGTTTATAGCCAGTGGCGCAACCTTTCCGTGATTACTGTATGCCGAGGCCAGAGGTTCTCGAACGTGTACGTGAGGCCGAAGACGAGGCTGACGATATCGTCGCGAAAGCCGAGGACGACCGCGAAGAGCGGATCTCCGAGGCCCGCGAGCGCGCGGAAGAGATCCGCGCGGAAGCCGAAGAAGAGGCCAACGAACTGGAAGAAAAACGACTGACGGACGCGCGCGAGGAGATAGAATCCGAACGCGAGACACTGCTCGCCGAAGGCGAGCGAGAGCGTGAGGAACTCGAAACGCGCGCCGAAGGGAACGTAGACGACACCATCGAATTCGTCATCGAGAAGTTCCGGGAGGCGGTGCATGCTCAGACCTGAGCAAATGAGCAAGGTCTCGGTGACCGGGTCGCGGACGGTCATGCCCGATGTCATCAAGACGGTTCACGGCCTGAACCTCGTCCACCTGTCGGACTACGACGGGTCGTGGGAAGGATTCGACCCCGGCAACCCCATCGAAGGCGCGGACGAGGCGTCCGACAAGCTCGTCACCGTCCGTTCCCTCGAAAGCATCCTCGACGTGGACGACGACGACGCCGGGCCGCAACGAATCGTCACGGACGACGCGCTGGACGACGAACTGGAGGACATCCGGGCGCAGGTCAACGAACTCGACGACCGCCGGAACGAGCTCGAGGACGAGCTCCGCGCCGTCGAAGACCGCATCGACTCGATGGAGCCGTTCGCCGACCTCGGAATCGACCTCGATCTGCTGTCGGGCTACGATAGCTTGCAGGTCGCGGTCGGCGAAGGCAACGCGGAAGAAGTCGAGCGCGCGCTCGCCGACACCGACGACATCCGGGAGTTCGAACTGTTCTCCGAGGGCACGACGCTCGCCGTCTTCGCGTACCCCGCGGACGGGGCGGACGAAGAGGCGTTGGACGACGCGCTGGTCGGCGTCGACTTCGCGTCGTACGAAGTGCCAGACGCCTCCGGCAGCCCGGAGGATTACATTTCTGAACTTAAACACGAGCGCCAGAAGCTCGAGTCGAAGCTCAACGGTGTCGAAAACGAGCTTCACGACGTGAAACTCGATGCCGCCGGATTCATCCTCGCCGCCGAGGAGAAGCTGGCCATCGAGGTACAGAAGGCGGAAGCGCCGCTCCAGTTCGCGACGACAGAGAACGCATTCGTCGCCGAGGGGTGGATTCCGACCGACCGCTACGCGCAACTGACGACCGCGCTCGATGAGACGGTCGGCGAGCACGTCGAAGTGGACGAACTCGAACGCGCGGACTACGAGGAACACGACGGCCACCACGCCCCCCTCGAACAGGCCGAGGAGACGGGCGTTGCCACGGACGGCGGGCACAGCATGGGCGATGACAGTCCGCCGGTCATCCAGGATAACCCCGCCCCGACCAAACCGTTCGAACTGCTGGTCGAGACCATCAACCGACCGAAGTACTTCGAGTTCGACCCGACGGTCGTCCTGTTCCTCACGTTCCCGCTGTTCTTCGGGTTCATGATCGGCGACCTCGGATACGGGCTGCTGTACATCGCCATCGGCTACTGGCTGTTCAGTAGCTTCGACAGCGACGCCATCAAGAGTCTCGGCGGTATCGCGATGTGGGCCGGCGGCTTCACCGCGCTGTTCGGCGTGCTGTACGGCGAGATATTCGGCCTCCACGTCCTCGGAGACGTCGTCTGGGGCGGCCACCCGCCGATTCACAAAGGACTTCAGCCAGCCTTCGGCGATTACGCAGTGGGTTGGCTAGTGTTGAGCCTGCTGGCCGGCATCGCCCACCTCACTATCGGCTGGGGATTCGACTTCGTCGAGAATCTCGAACACGGGTTCAAGGACGCGATGACCGAGAGCGGTTCGTGGCTGCTGATGATGTTTGGCCTCTGGGTGTGGATCTTTGCCGGTGCGTCCGGTAACGCACCCTCGATTCTCGTCGGCAAAGAAAGCGTCTTCGCCGGATATCCGTTCCCGCTCGGATTTGTGGGCTTCCCAGAACCAGTTGGTATCGTGGGACTGGGAGTGTTCTTCGTTGGACTAATCCTCCTCGTGTTGGGCGAACCCGTCGAAGCGGTCGAGTTCCTCAACGTGCTGGTGAACGTCCTCTCGTACACCCGTCTCGCGGCGGTGCTGCTGGCGAAGGCCGGAATGGCGTTTGTGGTCAACCTGCTGTTCTTCGGCGTGTACGTCACCGGGCACGGACCGCACGCGGAGTGGCACTTCGGCATCGGCCACATGCCGCACCGTGGAGACACGGTTCACGGCCATGCAGTAACCGAGATCATGTTCCCCGGGCTGGCCCACTCCGGCATCGCGGGATTGGTCGGCGGGCTACTCATCTTGGTGCTCGGCCACCTGCTCGTCCTTGCGCTCGGGATTACGAGCGCAGGTCTGCAGGCGGTGCGTCTCGAGTACGTGGAGTTCTTCGGCAAGTTCTACGAGGGCGGCGGCGAGGAGTACGAACCGTTCGGGTACGAGCGAACGTACACGACCCAGGACTGAACATCGCACCTCGTTTTTCGCCTTTCATGACCGAACTGGCCTTGGTCGTCCCTTGACACTGGTATTTGCTACCATGATTTAGGGTTTACAGCCCCCGATACCAGCAAATACGGCGGAACGCTTTGGGAAGTTTTAAGAATCTGCTGGCGCGAATTACGACCTGTTCGGCTACAGAGCCTACAGAGGACCAAACAATGATGGAATTCATACTCGCGTTCGTCGACGCGGCCGCACTGCTCGCACAACAAGGCGCTGGAAGCGCTTCCCCGGCAATCCCCCCGACGGCCGCCGCCGCGCTCGCTGTCGGTCTAGCGGCGTTCGGCGCGGGCTACGCGGAGCGCGGTATCGGTGCCGCGGCCGTGGGCGCTATCGCTGAAGATCGAGATATGTTCGGTACCGGGCTGATCATGACGGTGCTGCCGGAAACGCTCGTGATTCTGGCACTCGTCGTCGTGTTCGTGGTCTAAACGCACTTAACCACTCTTCATCAATGAGCCTGGAAACGGTAGTTGAGGATATTCGAAACGAAGCCCGCGAGCGCGCGGAGGAGATTCGCGCAGAAGGCGAAACCCGCGCGGACGAGATAATCGCCGAGGCGGAGTCGGACGCCGAGGAGATTCTCGCGGCGAAAGAGCGCGACATCGAGAACCAGATCGAGCGAGAGCGAGAGCAGAAGCTCTCCAGCGCGAAGCTCGAAGCCAAGCAGAAGCGGCTGGAAGCCCGCCGTGACGTGTTGCAGGAAGTCCGCGCCGACGTGGAAGAGCGCATCGCCACCCTCGGCGGCGACGACCGCGAAGAACTGACGCGGTCGCTGCTCGACGCGGCGGCGGCGGAGTTCGAGGCGGGCCACACCGTCCGCGTGTACGGACGCGCCGACGACGAGGCGCTGCTCACCGACGTGATCGCCGACTACGACGGCTTCGAATACGCGGGCGAATACGACTGCCTCGGCGGCGTCGTCGCCGAGAGCGAAGCCTCTCGCGTTCGCGTGAACAACACGTTCGATTCGGTGCTCGAAGATGTCTGGGAGGAGAACCTCCAAGCAATCAGTTCGCGGCTGTTCGAGCAATGAGCACGACCGAAGGCACTTCGAACTACGAGTACGTCTCCGCGCGCGTCAAGGCGCGACGAGCGGCCCTGTTCGACGAGGAGGATTACCGAAAGCTCCTCCGCATGGGGCCGGGCGAGATCGCCCGGTTCATGGAGGAGACCGAGTACGAGGCCGAGGTCAACGCGCTCGGGGCGCGCTACGACGGCGTCGACCTCGTGGAGTACGCGCTGAACCGAAACCTCGCCAAGCACTTCGACGATTTGCTGGACTGGGCCGACGGGAAGCTGTACGTCCTCATCGCCCGGTATCTACGGAAGTTCGACGCGTGGAACGTCAAGACGGTGCTTCGAGGCATCTACGCGGACGCCGACAACCAGTCGGTTCGCGACGACATGATTCGGGCGGGCGAGTTCGACGAGACGCTGCTCGATCGACTGTCTGACGCGGGAACCATCGAGGACGTCGTCGAGATGCTCGACACGACCATCTTCGGCGACCACCTCGAAGCGGCCTACGAGGATTACGAGACCACCGAACTGCTGATTCCGCTGGAGAACGCGGTCGACCGCGCGTACTACGAAGGACTGATGGGAGGCGTTTCGGACACCGAGAACCGCGCGATGCAGCTGTACGTCGAGTTCTTGCAAGCCGAGATCGACTTCCGAAACGTCAGAAACGCGCTTCGAATCAGCCGAAGTGGCGCGAACATCGACCCCTCGGAGTACTTCATCGAGGGCGGTCGGCTGTTCAGCGCGACCGAGTTGGGACAGCTCGCGGGCAACACCGAGGAACTCATCGCCCAAATTCGTGACAGCTCGTACGGAAGCGAACTGGACGAGGCGCTGGACGAACTGAAGCGAGCCGACAGCCTCATCGGATTCGAGCACGCACTAGATGCTGCACTGCTCGAATACTCGAACCACCTCTCGCACGTGTTTCCGCTGTCGGTGTGTCCGGTACTCGCGTACGTGCTCGCCAAACAGCGCGAGGTGGACAACATCCGCGCCATCGCGCGAGGACGCGAAGCTGGACTGTCCGAGGACGAGATAGAAGAAGAACTGGTGATACTATGAGCCAGGAGATAGCCGTCATCGGAAGTTCGGAGTTCACGACCGGGTTCCGACTCGCAGGCGTCAGGAAGTTCGCGAACGTTCCGGACGACGAGAAGGAATCGGAACTGGACGACGCGGTCTCCGGAATGTTGGACGACGACGACGTGGGCATCATCGTGATGCACGACGACGACCTTGCACACCTCTCTCGTAACGTCAGGAGCGACGTGGAGACGAGCGTGGAACCCACCCTCGTGACGCTGGGTGGTGGCGCGGGAAGCGGCGGACTCCGCGACCAGATCAAGCGCGCAATCGGTATCGACCTCATGGACGAAGACGAACAAGGTGACAACGAATGAGCCAGGCAACAGACTCCGATGTCGTCCGCGAGGACGGCGTCATTCAGAGCGTGAGCGGTCCGGTCGTGACCGCCACGGACCTCGAAGCCCGGATGAACGACGTGGTGTACGTCGGCGAGGAAGGGCTGATGGGCGAGGTCATCGAAATCGAAGGAAACAGTACGACGATTCAGGTGTACGAGGAAACCTCGAACGTCGCCCCCGGCGAACCCGTCGAGAACACGGGGGAGCCGCTGTCGGTCGACCTCGGGCCGGGCATGCTGTACTCCATCTACGACGGAGTGCAGCGCCCGCTCGACGTGCTCGAAGAGAAGATGGGTGCGTTCCTCGACCGCGGTGTTGACGCACCCGGAATCGACCAGGAGAAGATGTGGGAGTTCACCCCCTCGGTCAAAGAGGGAGACGAAGTCGAAGCCGGCGACATCGTCGGCATCGTCCCCGAAACGGAGAGCATCGAGCACAAAGTGATGGTGCCGCCGGACTACGAGGGCGGCGAAGTCGTCGCCACGAAGGAAGGCAACTACGCCGTCACGGACACCGTCGTCGAACTCGACAACGGCGAAGAGATCCAGATGCAACAGGAGTGGCCGGTTCGTGAAGCGCGGCCCTCCGTCGACAAGCAGACGCCCCGGACGCCGCTCGTGTCCGGTCAGCGCATCCTGGACGGTCTGTTCCCCATCGCCAAGGGCGGGACGGCCGCGATTCCGGGGCCGTTCGGCTCCGGAAAGACGGTGACCCAGCACTCGCTCGCAAAGTGGGCCGACGCGGACATCGTCGTCTATGTCGGCTGCGGCGAGCGCGGCAACGAGATGACGGAAGTTATCGAGGACTTCCCGGAACTCGAAGACCCGCGAACTGGCAAACCGCTCATGTCGCGCACCTGCCTCATCGCTAACACGTCAAACATGCCCGTGGCCGCACGCGAGTCGTGCATCTACACGGGGATCACCATCGCGGAGTACTACCGCGACATGGGATACGACGTGGCGCTGATGGCCGACTCCACCTCGCGGTGGGCGGAGGCGATGCGCGAAATCTCCTCGCGTCTCGAGGAGATGCCCGGCGAAGAGGGGTATCCGGCGTACCTCGCCGCCCGCCTCGCCGAGTTCTACGAGCGCGCGGGTAAGTTCGAGAACATCAACGGGACGGAGGGTTCGGTGTCAGTTATCGGTGCGGTTAGTCCCCCCGGAGGGGACTTCTCCGAGCCGGTGACGCAGAATACCCTCCGTATCGTCAAGACGTTCTGGGCGCTGGACGCCGACCTCGCGGAACGGCGGCACTTCCCGTCCATCAACTGGGACGAGTCCTACTCGCTGTACAAAGACCAGCTCGACCCGTGGTACGAACAGAACGTCGAACCGGACTTCCCCGAGAAGCGCCAGTGGGCGACCGACGTGCTCGACGAGGAGGGCGAACTGCAGGAGATCGTCCAACTCGTCGGGAAGGACGCGCTACCGGAAGACCAGCAGCTCACCCTCGAAGTCGCGCGCTACCTGCGCGAGGGGTGGCTCCAGCAGAACGCGTTCCACGACGTGGACATGTTCTGTTCGCCGGAGAAAACCTACCGGATGCTCGAAGCGATCCAGACGTTCAACGAGGAGGCGTTCGCCGCGCTCGAAGCGGGCGTCCCCGTCGAAGAGATCACGGACATCGACGCCGCTCCGCGCCTGAACCGCATGGGGACGGCCGAGGAGTGGGACGACTTCATCAGCGAAGTCGAGGAAGACATCACCGAACAGCTCAGGGAGAAATACTGATGAAAGAATATCAGACCATTACGGAGATCAGCGGCCCGCTGGTGTTCGCCGAGGTCGACGAACCGATCGGCTACGACGAGATCGTCGAGATCGAGACGCCAGCCGGCGACACGCTGCGGGGACAGGTGCTCGAATCGAGCAAGGGACTCGTCTCGATTCAGGTGTTCGAAGGAACCGAAGGTATCGATCGCAAGTCGTCGGTTCGGTTCCTCGGCGAGACCATGAAGATGCCCGTCACGGAAGACCTGCTCGGACGCGTGCTCGACGGTTCCGGCAACCCCATAGACGGCGGCCCCGAAATCGTCCCGGACGAGCGCCGCGACATCGTGGGTGCGGCGATCAACCCCTACGCCCGCGAGTATCCCGAGGAGTTCATCCAGACCGGCGTGTCCGCCATCGACGGCATGAACACGCTGGTTCGCGGCCAGAAGCTCCCCATCTTCTCGGCGTCGGGACTGCCACACAACGAACTCGCGCTGCAGATCGCGCGACAGGCGAGCGTGCCGGAAGAAGCCGACGAAGAGGGCGAGGGCGGAAGTGAGTTCGCAGTGGTGTTCGGCGCGATGGGCATCACCGCGGAGGAGGCGAACGAGTTCATGGAGGACTTCGAGCGCACCGGTGCGCTGGAGCGCTCCGTGGTCTTCATGAACCTCGCGGACGACCCCGCAGTTGAGCGGACAGTCACGCCGCGTCTCGCGCTCACCACGGCGGAGTACCTCGCGTTCGACAAGGACTACCACGTGCTCGTCATCCTGACGGACATGACCAACTACTGTGAGGCACTGCGCGAAATCGGTGCCGCACGCGAAGAGGTGCCGGGTCGCCGTGGCTACCCAGGTTACATGTACACCGACCTCGCGCAACTGTACGAGCGCGCGGGTCGTATCGAGGGTCGCGAGGGATCCGTCACGCAGATTCCCATCCTCACGATGCCCGGCGACGACGACACGCACCCGATTCCCGACCTCACCGGCTACATCACCGAGGGTCAGATCTACATCGACCGCGACCTGAACTCGCAGGGAATCCAGCCGCCGATCAACCCGCTTCCCAGCCTGTCGCGGCTGATGGACGACGGTATCGGCGAGGGCCTTACGCGCGAAGACCACTCCGGCGTGTCCGACCAGATGTACGCGGCGTACGCGGAGGGTGAAGACCTGCGCGACCTCGTGAACATCGTCGGTCGTGAAGCGCTGAGCGAACGCGACAACCAGTACCTTGACTTCGCCGACCGCTTCGAGAAGGAGTTCGTCGACCAGGGCTTCGAGACGAACCGTAGCATCGAGGAGACGCTGACCATCGGCTGGGATCTCCTCAGCATGCTGCCGAAGGAGGAACTCAACCGCATCGACGAGGAGTACATCGAGAAGTACTACCCCGAAGAAGAGACGCCGGAAGTCGAAGAAGTCGCGGCCGACTAAGTCCATTTTACCCTCTCCGTATTCTCCCGTCGCAGTTCACGCGGAGACTGCCGTCTCTCGTGTGCGCCACTACCGCTTCGTACTGCGGCCCGTGTTCGATTGTGACGTTCTCCGCGGACAGGGTTGGGAAGTATTCTGTCTGCGGGAGGTAGTTCATCAGCACGACGCGGTACGTTTTCTCGGCGTCGAACGCGCCGTCATCGATTCGTAAATCGGCGACGTGGCCGCCGTCCAAGCGAACGCGAGCGCCGGAGAGGTGAAGATTGACGCCGTCCTCGTCGCCGAACGGTTCGCCGACCCATTCGAGTGCGGCACGGAGGTCGCCGCCGGTCAGTTCGAGTTCGACCAACGGCGTTTCGAAGGGAACGACGCCGATAGCGTCCGCGACCGTCACCGCGTCGGCGAGCGGCGGCCCTTCGCGCAGGGACGCGGAGTGGACGAGGCCGGCGTCCGCGCCCGTCTCCTCGCGGTAGACGTCAGTGACGAAGTTGCCGAGGCGACATTCGCCGCCAAACCTGACGTCCGCCGTGCGCTCGACGGGGTCGGCGACGGTGGCGACCACTTCGTTCAGTCCGACGGCGTTTCGACGGCAGCGGTACGTCGCCGCCGCCACGTTCTGGTCGGGCGGTGCGTCCGTGGTCGCGTGGAACGTCACGGTCGGCTCGTCGCCGTCGATGACGACCCCCACGATTTCGGTGCCGTTGCCGCCGGTTTGCACGAGTAGCGTTCCGTCGACGCGGCGAACCCGTCGAACGGTTTCGTGTCCGCAGGGCATCGAATCGACGTCGACCGCCGCCGCGAAGTCGAGGTCGTCGCCGAGGTGCGCGAGGCAGATAACGTAGTCGGCGCGGTCGCGGAGTGCCCGCAATTCGCGGATGGCCGCGGCGACGGGGTCGGTGAAGGTCGCATCGACCCCGCTCATCTTGGCCGTTTGCGGATGGGGCGACGCCGACGACGCCGACTCGATGGCTACCGACCTCGAAGCACGCGGACGGAGCGACCGAATCGAGACCCTATACGTTGGCACAGAGCCACTGCTGCGGCGTTCGGTCGGCGAGTTCGAGGGCACTGTCGGTTCCGTGGTCGAAGTCGTGGTTGCCGAACGTCTCAGCATCGGGGCGAACCGCATCGAAGAACGGTCGGGCCTGCGCTCGCCCCTTGTCGGTGACGAGCGCGAGCGATCCGAGCGCCGTGTTATCCCCCGCGCCGACGACCATCGTATTCTCGTCTCGAAGCTCGTTGATACACTCGGTGAGGCGGCCGACGTGCTCGGAATCGTCGTAGACGGTTTCGAGATCGGCGTAGTGGAGGACGCGAAGTGGTTGGCTTCCGTCAGCGTGTCCGTGCGGTGGATTCATATCGCGGGCGGCGTCCCGAGGGACACCGAATTATCGATGTGTTCTCGTCCCGTCGATATAAAATCCGGTCGTCGAATGGGCGTCACGTATCACGGTTCTCGGTGCCGCACGCACTGACGTAGCGAATCTCGACTGTAAAGAATTATCCCCTTCGAGTTTTTACCATCAAGCAAGATGGCTAAGGACGTCAAACCCACTCGGAAAGAACTGATGCAGATAGAGGATCGCATCGACCTCTCCGAGCGGGGCCACGGCACGCTGGAGAAGAAGCGTGACGGCCTCATCATGGAGTTCATGGACATCCTCGACCAAGCGCAGGACGTACGCTCCGGTCTCGAAGATGATTACGAACGCGCGCAACAGACCATCAACATGGCCCGCGCGATGGAGGGGGACGTGGCGGTTCGCGGGGCGGCCGCGGCTCTGCAAGAGCACCCCGAGATAACGACCGAGTCGAAGAACATCATGGGCGTCGTCGTCCCGCAGATCGAGTCGTCGAAGGTGAAGAAATCGCTCGACGAGCGGGGGTACGGCGTGCTTGGAACCAGCGCCCGCATCGACGAGACCGCGGACGCCTACGAGGAACTCATAGAGAGCGTCATCCTCGCCGCCGAGGTCGAGACGGCGATGAAGAAAATGCTCACGGAGATCGAGACGACGAAGCGCCGCGTCAACGCGCTGGAGTTCAAACTCCTGCCGGAACTGTACGAAGCGCAGGATTACATCGAGCAGAAACTCGAAGAACAGGAGCGCGAGGAGATCTTCCGGATGAAGAAGATCAAGGCGAAGAAAGAAGAAGAGGAGAAAGAAGAAAAACAGGCGCGCGAACCGGAACGCGCCGAAGGCGAAGTCGTCGTCACGAGCTAACTCCTCTCGATAGCGTTTTTCCTTCTGCCGTCGCACGAGTGGTATGACCCAGAGCAGAATCTACGCCGCCTACGAGCGACTGCTCGATAGATTCGTCGCGCGGGCCGAGACGGACTCCGCCCTGCGAGGAATCGTCGTCCTCGGGTCGCGTGCACGAGAACACCGACCGGCGGACGAGTGGTCCGATCTCGACCTGGTGGTCGTCACGACCGACCCGGAGAGCTATCTCTCGGAAACCGACTGGCTCTCCGAACTCGGAACGCCGATACTGACGTTTCTGGAACCGACCGCGACCGGAGACGGAACCGAGCGCCGTGTGCTATTCGACGGCGGCCTCGACGTGGATTTCGTGCCGGTCACCCCCGAACGAATCGTCCGGATGGAGCGCGATGGCTTCGAACCGGACACCGCTACAACGTTCGCCCGCGGCTTCCGCGTCGTCTACGACGAAGACGGAATCGGCGAGACGCTGGCCGCCGCAGTGCCGGACTCTCCACCCGAAACGGAACCCCCTTCGAGCGAGGAGTTTCACGAGTTGGTCGCCGACTTCTGGTATCACACGATTTGGATCGCGAAGAAGCTTCGACGCGGTGAACGGTGGACGGCGATGGGTTGCGTCGACGGCTACGTGAAACACGACTGTCTGCTTCCGATGGTTCGGTGGCACGCTCGCGCTCGAACCGACCGCGATACGTGGCACGGAGGGCGGTTTCTGGAGGAGTGGGCCGACGATAGAGTGGTGGACGAACTCGGCGATGCGTTCGCTCGCTACGATTCGGACGACCTCTGGCGGGCGCTGTTCGCCACGATGGAACTGTTTCGATGGGTGGCGGATGAGGTCGCGGATGAATTGGGATACGACTATCCGACGGCGGAGGATGCGGCGGTAACGGAGTTGGTGGAGGAACTTTTCGAAGGGAGAGACGACGCGAACTGAGGGTTTCGAGCAGCTCGTCGGAGCTTCGCTTCCTCGGTGCAGTTTTATCGAGGAGCGGTAGTGAGAGCCCTCGACTCCCGCAGCACCACGACGAGGAAAAAGGTTCGGACGAAAGGTGTCCCCTAGACGTATGTGAACCACTCTTCGTGGTCGTCGATGCGCCGGTTCACGAGGTCGAAGAAGCGCGACTGGAGCTCCTCCGTCACGGGGCCGCGACTACCGTTGCCGATTTCGACGTTGTCCACTTGCCGGATGGGCGTGATCTCCGCCGCGCTACCGGTGAAGAACAGTTCGTCGGCGGTGTGAAGTTCACCGCGGCTGATGGTTGCCTGGTCGTGGACTTTGTAGCCCATCTCCTCAGCCATCGTGATGACGCTGTTGCGAGTGATACCGTCGAGGATGCCTTCCGCGAGTCCGGGGGTGAAGATCTCGCCGTCGCGCACGAGGAAGATGTTCTCGCCGGGGCCTTCCGCGACGTTGCCCTCCTTGTTCAGGACGATGGCTTCCACGAAGCCGTTTCGTCGGGCTTCCTCGCCGGCGAGCAAGCTGTTGACGTACAGGCCAGTCGTCTTGGCGTTCGTCGGAATCTGGCTGGATGAGTGTTTGCGCCACGACGAGACCATCACTTTCACGCCGTTTTCGAGCGCCTCCTCGCCGAGGTACGCGCCCCACGGCCACGCGGCGATCGCCACGTCGGTCGGACAGTCGCTGGGGCTGACGCCGAGGCTGTGATAACCGTAGTAGGCGATTGGTCGGATGTAACAGGAGCGGAGGTTCTGCCGGTCGAGGAGTTCGAGCGTCGCCTCCGTGAGCACCTCCGGTTCGTACTCGACCTCCATATTGTACGGTTTACAGGAGCTGTAGAGGCGTTCTAAGTGTTTTTCCCACCGGAAGATGGCGGGGCCGTTCTCGGTGTCGTAACAGCGTACCCCTTCGAACACGCCCGTCCCGTAGTGTAGCCCGTGGCTGAGGACGTGGATGTTCGCATCGTCCCAGTCGACGAATTCGCCGTTCATCCAGATGGTGTCCACGTCCATCTCGTCAAAGCTCATACGTCCGTCCCATCGAAGGCCACGGTAATGAGTTTTGGCGATTGTCGCTGGACGATTGTTGTGGATTACTCTCCGCTGAGTAATCGGTCGAAAAATGAGTCGGGTTAGCGTCCGGCAGGCCGTGCCGCACTGCGCCGATCGGAGCCCCGTACAGCCACGATCCGATCACACCGCCGATGATGCCGGGAATCGCAGCGACCATGACGAACAGCACGCCGTAACCGAACAACCCAATCGCCGGAATCGGTCCAGCCATCAATCCCGCGAGGATCAAGATGACGAGTGCTACGATGGCCCCTACGGCAATTGCGATACCACCGTTAAGCGCACCATCATCGAGTCTGCTCCCGGCGACGTAACCGGCTATGATGCCCCCGATGATGTCGGTCAAACCCGCACCGACGATGGGTAAGGTCATGTCGGTGAATGGGAGGGCTGCTCCGCTGAGCAGGCCGACGATGATGGTTGCGACGATTCCGTGTACAACAGCTCTGAGTTAAAAAGTCCATATATGTAGTATCGATTCGTAAAACGGTGAATATTTTTCATAATTACGAGACGTATTCGGAAATTACCGCAATCTAACGGAGAAAATTTCGTTACAGGAGTAATGGATTGCGCTCTCAGCGAGGAAAAGGAACTATTCAGCCCAACAACTCGATGACCTGCGACCCTTCGAGATACGGGAATCCGTGGCGCTCCGCGTACGCTCGGGCGTCCTCGGGCGAGAGCGGCCCTCCGGTCTGGTCGTCCAGCATCTCGCAGACGACGACGGCAGGTGCGTTGTCGGCGGCGTCCGCCAGCGCGATGCCGAGTTCGGTATGACCTTGTCGCTCGGCGAGGAGGGCGGGAGCAGCGCGCAAGAGGTGGATGTGGCCCGGCGCGCGGAACTCGGTGGCGAAGTCGGTTTCGTGGGGAGCGTTCGCCGCGGCGGCGAGTTCCGTGATAGTCAGCGCGCGGTCGTCGTCCGTGATGCCGGTGTAAGTGTCGCGGTGGTTGACGGTGAGCGAGAACGACGACCGGGAATCGTAGCCGAGGTTGTGCCCCTCGCTCGCGGGGTGGTCGATGATCTCGTCCATGTATGCGAGGTCGAACGCTTCGGCCACGTCGTGCGAAAGCGCTACGCAGACCAGCCCTCCGGCGTCGTTTCGGAGGCGCGAGACCGCTTCGGATGTGACCGCCTCCGCCGGGTAGATGAGATCGGTTTCGCCCTCGCGGTCGGCTGCGTCGTGGACGAGCACTGGCGATCCGTCGCGGAACGCTTCGACCGCCTGTTCGACCGTTGCGGCAGCGGTCTGGCTCATGGTGCCTCCTCGACGTGCACCGTGACGTGGTCGTCGTCCGCCAGTCCAAGTTCGTCACGGAGTTTCTCGGGGGCGATGAGTTCCAACTGGCCTTCGTCGTGGTGGGTTCGTTCGGGCGCGATGACGTGCGCCTGCTCGTAGGACTCCCCGTCGGTCGTCTCCACTGTGGCGGGGTAACAGACCGCGGGGCCGTAGGTTCGGTCGCCGTCCTCCCATCCGTCGATGGGGACGGGGTCGAGTGCGTCCATCGCGGAGCGAGCGCGGACACTCTCGGTGGAGAGTTCGACGTTCAACGTCCCGGGGAACGGTTCGTAGCCCAGTCGCTCGACGAACTGCTCCATGTAGCCCGAGAGAGAGATGTAGTGGCGGCCCTCACCCATTCCGCCCGTAACCGTGCCCGAGAGGTCAACGCCGGAGAGATTCTCGAAGATGCGCCGGTAGTCCTCGTACTCGCGTTTCAGTTCCCACTCGCCGTCGTCGGTGATGGCGACCCACTGCCCGTTGCTGACGATTTCGCGGGTGACGAGACCTGCGTCGTCCAATCGCTGGAGGCGACGCGATGCGGTCTGATTGGACGCGTCGAGGCGATCCGCGAGGTCGGCGCAGGACACCTTGACCTCGCTTTCGAGTGCCCCGTCGAGGGCGAGAAGCTTCAGCGCGGCGAGTTCGTCGTACCCGACCACGAGCGATGTCGCTGGCATACTCGTAACTGTGCGCTTCTCTCCTTTAAGCATATCGGCATCGAGATGCGTAACAGAATTGTGATGGTGCGTCGCGGAGTGAGTAGTCGGGGTAACAGATAGCGGGGCATATCATCTAAATTTACTGGTTTCGCGGTGAACTGGGAAGGAGGGGTTGAAAACAGACCATCCGGCGCACTCCGAGACGTCTTCGCTATCGACGAAACGTCGAGAACGAACCGGATTCCAGCAAACAGTAGACGGTTTTCACTCACCTAACCGCTTCCAACTCACGGAGTCTCGCTCCCAGAACTCGCTATCCTTCTTCAGCTTCGGCACCCACGTATCCTCGGTCTTCGAGAGCAGGGCGACCCGCGAAGCGGGCACCTGTTTCAGCACGTCGTGTTCCGGCATGTGTTCCTCAACCTCCTCGGTGAATTCGACGACTTCTTCGTGCTCCAACATCGCCGAGCGGTCGAGACGACCGCGCGAGTGCCCGACGTGCATGTACGCCTTGAGTTCCACGAAATCCGTGTCGGCGCGCTCGTAGAATGCGGCGTACCAGTCCGGGTTGTCGACGTTCTCCCCGCCGACGAGCGTGGTGCGGAGCACGGTTCGCGTCTCGTCTTTCTCGGCCAGCACGTCCATCGTGTCGATGAGCCGTTCCCACGCGTCGTCGTCCACCGCCCGAACCACGTGATCGAAGGTGGCACGGTCTGCGGCGTCCACGCTGACGTAGAGTTGCGTCGGGTCGCACTCCGCCAGCATCTCTGGGTTCGTCCCGTTGCTCACGAGGAAGGTGGTGATATCCCGGTCGTGGAACGCCTCGATAAGTTCCGGCAGGTACGGGTAGAGCGTCGGTTCGCCGTCTAGCGAGATGGCGACGTGGCGCGGTTCCATCGACTCCTCAAACACTTCGCGCGGGACTTCGTCGTTTCCGCCGAATCCGGAGAGGAGTTTGCGCTGGAGGCGGATGCTAGCATCGACAACCGCCTCGGGGTCGTCCCACTCCACGTCGCCCAGTTCGTAGGCGTGTCCGCGGTGGTCGCGCCAGCAGAAGACGCAGCGTTCGTTGCACTTCACCACCGGCGTCATCTGGATGCAGCGGTGGGACTCGATGCCGTAGAAGATGTTCTTGTAGCACTTACCCTCTTCTCGCAGGGCGTTGGCCGTCCACCCGCAGGTCTGGGCTGCGGTGTGGTTCTCGTGGTGGTAGTTCGGGCTGTCTACCTGTTTCGGCCCGTCGGGCTCGCTCATTAGGGTGACAGATGCAGCCCAGACCTAAAACGTTCTTTCCTCCGAGACGCAATCCTCGTGTCTCCCTACGATGGTCGAATCCAGCGGGGCGAGCCCGTCAGGTGGACTCGACGAAGATATCCACGACGCCGCCTCGTCCGGCCAGCGTCACCGTCGCGCCGACGAAATCGTCGTTCGCATCGGTCGCGTAGGACACGTCCCGAATACCGCCACCACGCCGTCCGAACGCGAGCTTCGGCGGGTCGGCGTAGGGTTTCTCGAACTCGACCCGAATCGCGTCTCTTCGACCGTCGGGCGTGAGACCGCGGTACGCGTCCACGGCGGGAGAGTGACCTGCGACCGCCGATGTCGCCGAACCGATGCGCCACGGATTCGGCCCGTCGGCGTCGGCCCAGTTGTCCTCGTAGCGATTCCGTCCCGCGCCGTCGCGTTCGACTATCGCGGGCGCTCCCGACCGGAAGACGTAGTTCCGTCGGACGTTCACGCCCGAATCTCCGACGAGGATGCCCGGCGACGTTCCGCCGCTTCGGCCGAACTCCTTGAGGTAGTTGTCGGCGATGACATGGCGGGCGAGGGTCGAGGCGTTCCGCGAGGCGATGCCCGCACCACCGACCCGACGGACGCGATTCCCGCTAACGGTCACGTACCGGGCGTCGTCGAGGCGGATACCCTCTCCCGCGGCCCCGTCCACGTAATTATCTCGAACGACGCCGTCCGTCCCTCCCGCGACCCGTATCCCCGATTGACCGGCGTCGTAGACGGCGTTGTCGCTGACAGTGAAATCCTCGATACCGCCGCCGACATCGATGCCCCGCCCGGCGTAGTCGTACAGGTCGTTGTCCCTGACGGTCACGTCCTTGGCGCGCTCGATGGCGAGCGAGATGCCGGAGAACTTCCCCTTCTCCGATTGAACGCTCACGTTACCCGCTATCTGGATACCCCGGAGCGTCTGTCCGAAGCCGATGAGACACAGCGACTTGTGCTCGCCGAAGCCGAGGTTGTCCGAGACGTCGAAGTAGCCGACGTTCGACTCCTGGCGACCCCCGCTCGCGCCGACCAGCGCGCCCTGCGGATTACCGCCCATCACGTTCCCCCGCACGAGGACGTTGGTGGCGTGGCGTTCGTCGGGCACCCACGCGTCCAGCGCGACGGAGTGGTCGAAGCCATTTACGACGGTGTTACCGACCACCGCGATACGGTCGCCAGCGAGCTGGATTCCCCGGTCGCCGATGTCGTAGACGTAGTTGTTCGACACGCCAACGTCAGTAGCCCGGCGCTCGACGCTGATACCGCTCCCGCCCGTGTTGTGCTCGTGGTACGGGTGAGTTCGAGTCACCGAGTTGCCCGACAGCAGAACCTCGGCTGTGTCGCGGACGACGAACCCGTGGAGTCGTTTGGCGCTCGGACGCTGTCCGCCGGGGTTGCCGTGATAGCCGATGTCGTGTACCTCGACGTTCTCGCAGTGACCGTCGTGTCCGATTCGGATTCCACCGACGTTCGCACCGTCCGCGGGCATCACGAGTCGCCGGACGCCCGGCCCGATTACGGTTACCCCGTCGACGTCGATATCGAGCCACCGCGTGGTACGGTACGGCGCTCCCTCGTCGCTTATCCAGACGTTCTCCCCGGGCGAGAGGTTTTCGAAGGTGCGTTCGAGTTGTTCCCGAGTGGTGACGACCGTATCCGGAAACGGAAACCGGGACTGTCGACGGGACTCCCCACCGGACTCGGTCGCGGCCTGTCCCGTCGCGGCCGCGAGTAGGCCCGAGAGCACGTCTCTACGCGACGGGTCGACCATTTATTCCCTCCGTTGGTCTACCGCACGTTCTCCCCGCTCGGTCGATTCGTCGTCCGTTTCTGTCGCGTCCGCATTCCGTGTATTCAGAGTCGGTTCGTAGTATCATCGAATCCCCACCCCGGTCTAGCGTCGGCAAGAGGCCCCGTTGCGGCTCTGTGGCTACGACCCTGCCGATTCGACGCGGTGGAGTCGGTTCGAGCGCCCGTTGGTTAGTCGCTCTGGGCGACCACCAAGGTCGTCGAACATCAGGGTGTACAAACACAGTTCAGACCGAAAGCGTTCGTTCCTCCCGTTTCAGCGTCGAAGTCCTCACACAACTCCTTTACCGATGGACGACGCCTTCCCGAGCATGAATTTCGACGCCGACCGACTCGAAGCGCGATTGATGAGCCACGGCGTGTACGTCACGTCACTCGATTACGACGATGAAGGTATAGAGATCGAGTACGAATCGATCGCCGCCGGACGAACGGACGCAGTTCCGCACCGAGAGGTCGGTCGCGTCATCAACGTGGTTCGTGACCTGACCGAAACGCCGGGGAACCTCCACGGGTCGGTGACCGACCTCGACGGCGAGTGGGTAGGGAGTTGGCGGGCCGACGGCCAGTGGCTTCGGGCGCTCGAAGACGATGACCTTTCGGAGGTGGATTTCTCCCAGCGAGTGATCGAGACGATAGACGATTCGTGAGGTGAGTTCGATTTTCCGTCTTCGGTCGTCCTCGCGACGGGTTCGCACCCGAGTCAGCGCTGAAGTTCGCCGACATGCTCCGGTGGGGGGGCGAAGCGACCCCTGAACGAGGAAAGTTGATAGCCGAGCGCGGCGAACTAGCTACCGCGATTACGCGGGGGTTCAAATGGGGGGAAACGAGAGCTTCGGGTTCGAAGGAGTGCTGGGTACTGCGCTGCGGAGCGTGCGATCCGAACTGCAACTGGCGTTCGTCGTCTTCGTCGCGGGATTTCTGGCGACGTTCTACGCCCTCCGCCTCTGGGTGTGGCCCGCGCTCGCGCGGCGACTCCTGAAAACGACGGCGGTCGTCGTCGCGGTGACGCCGTTCGACGTGGTGCTCTTGCAGGCGAAGATCGGTGTCATCGCTGGCTTGTTATCGGCGGTAGGATGGATTCTCTATCGTTTTCGGGGGCGACTACGAACACGTGGCGTCTCGTTTCCGGGCGGACGACGGACGCAGGTGCTCGTCGCTGTACTGGCGGTCGGCCTGTTCGTCGGCGGGGTCGCCTACGCTTACGTCGTCTTCCTCCCGCTCCTGTTCGACTTCCTCGTGAGCAACGCGATAGCGGCGGGGTTCCAGCCGACCTACTCCATCGTCGAGTGGACACAGTTCGTCTTCCTGTTGACGCTCGTGCTAGGGCTGACCGCCGAACTCCCGCTCGTGATGGGCGGACTGGTGTACGCCGACGTCGTCTCCGCCGACCTGTTCCGGAGCTACTGGCGACACGCCGTCTTCGCCATCGTCGTCGTCAGTTCGATCGTGAACGGATCGCCAGACCCCTTTTCGATGTCGCTCGTGGCGATTCCGATGACGGCTCTCTACTTCGTCGGAATCGGATGCGCGAGGGCCGTAGAATGGAGCGGTCGCGCGCGAGCGCAGTACGGGCGACCCGGTTCTGACGGAATCGACCTCGCGACGCTCGACGCGGCAGGGATTCGCGTCGCGCCGCCTGAAGCGTTCGCCGTCCTTACGGAACACGAGGCGCTCGAACTCGCCGATGTCGCGCTCGACGCCGGCGATTCTGAGAAGGCGGAAGCGATTCTCGACCGATTCGACGAACGTGAGGGAGTGTCGGAGATGCCGGCGTCGTCGGTATCGTCCGCACCACCGTCTCCGCCGTCGCCCTCCGATACGGTCCAGCGAACCGCGAGTAGGATGGCGGCGGCGTTCGCCGAGGAGGAAACGATCGAGGACGACATCGGCGGATACTACTACGACCTCCGGTTCGTCGTCGGGAGTCTCAGGAGCAAGTCGTTCCGCATCGTCGGCGCGTTCATGCTCGTCGTCGGGTCGGTGTTCATGTTCCTCTACGGGGGCGGCATCGGCGCTATCAAACGCGACTTCCTCGCGCATCTTCCGGCGGGTTTCCAGCCCGGCGACGTGAATATCGTCCTCTTGCACCCCGTCGAGGCGCTCGCCTTCGAGATGAAGGTCAGTCTCGTCGTGGGGGTCGTCGCGGTGCTCCCGTTGGTGCTGTACTACGTGTGGCCGGCCGTCGAATCGAGGGGGCTAGCTCGTGCCGACCGCGGCGTGTTCCTCGTCTGGGCGGGCGTGCTGGCCGCCGGACTCCTCGGCGGAAGCGTCGTCGGCTATCGGTACATCGCGCCGGCGGTCGTCTCCTACCTCGTCGCCGACGCGCTCGCCGCGGATATGGTCATCGCGTACCGCACCGCGGCGTTCTTCTGGCTCGTCTTCGCGACGACGGTGGGGGTGGGGCTGCTGGTCGAGATTCCGCTCACGATGCTGTTGTTCCACCACGGCGGGGTCGCCACCTACCGGACGATGCGGACGCGCTGGCGAGAGGTCACCGTCGGCGTTCTGGTCGGAGCGTCGCTCCTGCCGGGAACCGTACTGGTCATGCTCGGCGTCGGAGGTGCGGTGATGCTGGCGTACGGCGTCGGTCTCGGCGTGCTCTGGATCGATTCGCTCGGCGAGCGATTGGTTCGGGCAACCAGCTGAGGCGTCGTGACGTTCAGAAACCCATTTACCGGCTGACTCGGAACGAACTGGTATGTTCCTGACCTTCAGGGAGGAAGTCGAGGACGCCCTTCGCGGGGCGCTCGAATCTCTCGACCTCCCGACCGACGACCTCGGAATCGAGACGCCCCCGGAGGGCGTGGACGCCGTACTCGCCTCCAGCGCGGCGTTCCGACTCGCCGGGGAGGTGGGCGCACCCCCGCCGAAAGTCGCGAGCGACATCGCAGAAGAGATCGACGCCGAGGGGTACGACCACGTCGCCGCCGTGACCGCACGGGGCCCCTACGTCAACTTCCTGCCGAGCGGTGCGTACTACAACGAAACCGTCGAAACGGCGCAGGACGAGGAGTACGGTCGCCTCGAACCGACCGGGACGAGCGTCGTGGTCGAACACACCAGCGCGAATCCGACCGGTCCGATTCACGTCGGGCGCGCCCGCAACCCCATCACGGGCGACGCAATCGCTCGAATCCTGGATTTCGCGGGTCACGACGTCGACCGCCACTACTACGTCAACGACGCGGGTCGCCAGATGGCCGTGTTCACGTGGGCCTATGAGACGTTCGACGAGGACGACCTGCCGGAACCGGAGCGCGAGCGCGCCGATTACGACCTCGTGCGCTACTACCGCAAGGGCAACGCCTACCTCGAAGACGCCGACCCGGAGGACGTAGAGAAAGCCGAAACCGAGATTCAGGCCATTCTGCAAGGGTTGGAGGACGGCGACGAAGCGACCTACGAGCGCGTCGGCGACGTGGTCGATACCGTCCTCTCCGGAATGCGCGTCACGTTAGACCGCCTTCCCGCTGAATTCGACGAGTTCGTCAAGGAGACGCGGTTCATGCGCGACGGGAGCACCGACGACGTGGTCTCGCGCCTGAAGGAAACGGAGTACGCGGTGTACGAGGACGACGCGTGGCAACTCGACCTCTCGGAGTTTGGCTTCGAGAAGAAACTGGTCTTCCTGCGCTCGGACGGCACCAGCCTCTACACGACCCGCGACCTGGCGCACCACGAGTGGAAGTTCGAGAACTACGACCGCGCCGTCACCGTCATCGGCGAAGACCACAAGCTACAGGGCGAACAGCTCGCGCAGGCGTTAGAAATTCTCGGTAACGAAACCGAGCAGCTGACGACGTTCCACTACTCGTGGGTCAATCTCCCCGAAGGCGGGATGAGCACCCGTCACGGGACGGGCATCGACATGGACGACCTGCTGGACGAGGCCGAAAAGCGCGCTCGCAGGGAGGTCGAAACACGCATGGACGACCGCATCCGCGACGACGACCTCTCGGAGGCGGACGTCGACCGCATCGCCCGCCAAGTGGGTATCGGCGCAGTGCGCTACGACATCATCTCGAAACAGCCCACGAAGACCATCACCTTCGAGTGGGATCGCGCGCTCGATTTCGAGGCCCAGAGCGCGCCCTACGTCCAGTACGTCCACGCGCGCTGTTGTGGCATCATCGCGGAAGCGGGTGGAGACGTTCCCACCGAAATCGACCCTTCACTCCTCGACACCGAGGAAGAACGCGAACTCATCGAGGTCATCGCCCGGTTCCCCCGCGTAATCGAAGAAGCCGCGGACGATCTCGAACCGCACGCCGTCGCCACCTATACCCGTCAGTTCGCGGAGGTGTTCAACGCGTTCTACCGTGAATGCCCCGTCCTCACGGCGGAGGCCGACGACCTGCGTGACGCCCGCCTCGCGCTGGTCGCCGCCGCGAAACACACCGTCGCCAACGCGTTAGGCGTCATCGGCGTCGAAGCACCCGAGTCGATGTGAACGAACCCCGGTGACGCGAACAGGTCGCCTCCGACGAACAGTATCGCACCCGCGCCGAGACCGAGCGCGACCAGCACGAACAGAACGATCCACCAGAACGGAACCGAACCCTGATCCGCCATTCCGTCCCGCTAGAACACCCCCGGACACTTCGTTATTTCTGGATTACTGGAATAAGGAACCGATTCGACCGAACAAACCGTCTTTCTCGCCTTCCTCGTCTTCGTCCTCGTCGGAAGCGGCGTTCAGTTCTGCCGGGACGGGGTCGTCCTGAAACGGGACGGCCTTGACGTCGTCCGATTCGGCGTCGACTATCTCGTCGGGTAAGTCCGGGGACTCCTCCGGCGGGCTATCTTCCCAGTCGTCGTCGCCCGCACCCGCCGGTTCGGCCTCCGTTATCGGGTCGGCCTCGTCCGTCTCGTCGGGGTCGCCCGTCGGGTCGTCCACGGCGGCCGAATCGACGTCCTCCATCGAGTCGACATCCTCAGCCGATTCGGCCGCCGCTATCGAGTCGGATCCGTTCGTCAGTTCGTCCGACGCCGTCGTGATGACCTGCCTCGTCGGACCGTCCTCCCCCATCGATCCGTCGAACTCTGCGGCGTGTTCCGTGAGGACGGTGTCGAACTCGTCCGAGTCGTCCTCGTCGGGTTTCGCCCCGCCGGGATTCACTTCGTCGGATTTCGCCTCGCCGGATTCGGCGGACGGAGTGTCGGAGGGCTCGTCATTGGACGAGTCGGGGATTTCTTCCGCGGTCGACTCGGCGGTCGCCTGCCGGTCGGCGGAGTCGACGATTCGCTCGTCGATGAGGTCGTGAACCGGATCTGCATCGAAAGACGACTTCGACGGGGCGGCCGTCGAGTTGTCTTCCGGAAGTTTGGCCTCGGCGTCGGCGAGCGTCGGTGCGCGGAAGTCGGCGGGGCGAGGTTCGCCGGACAGTTTGGGGGTGTCCGTCGCGCCCGTGAGGATGTCTGCGAGTTCGCGGTACGCCTTCGCGGCGGGGCTGTTCGGGGTGAACGCGGCCAGCGGTCGGCCTGCGTCGATTCCCATCGGAACCGCCTCGTCGTCGGGGACGACGGTGAGCACGTCGGTGTCGAGCGTCCCTTCCACGTCGTCCGCGTTCAGGATGTCGTTACTTCGTTGGGTGAGCACCGCACCGCGGACGGTCGCTTCAACGCAGGCCACGAGTTCACCCGTCTTGGAGGTGTCGCGCACCGCGGCGATATCCGGGGTGGTGACGAGCAGTACGTCGTCCGCGAGCGAAAGAGGGAGGATGGTGTCGTAGCTGATGCCCGCACCCGTATCGAGCAGGACGTACTCGTAGGATTCGCGGAGATCGGCGACGACCTGCTGGAGGTTCGCCGTCTGCGATTGGGCGAACGCGTGGATGTCGGTGCTGCTCGGGAGAACGTCGATACCGCCTGGCGCGTCGTAGATAGCGTCCGCGACGCCTGCCTCGCCTGCGAGCACCTCGTGGAGCGTCGGGCCGGTGAGTTCGAAATCGAGGTACCCCTCGACGTTCGCCATCCCGAGGTCCGTGTCCACGACGACGACCTCGTAATCCGCCGCCGCGAGCATCGCCCCGAGGTTGATTGCGGTCGTCGTCTTCCCCACACCTCCCTTGCCGCTTGCAACCGCGAACACTATCCCAGTCATGTTTATTACATCAAACCGAACAAGGACGCGTATATAAAGTTAGTCCGTGACGAAGAAGTTCGATCGTGAAGCGACCGGAGGAGCGCCCTCGCTCAGCACTCGCCGAACACGTTCGCGTTCCGAGCCGCCTCGTATCGGTTCGCCACGTCGTTCCAATCCACGACGTTCCAGAAGTTGTCGACGTACTTTCCGCGCTCGTTTTCGTACTGGAGGTAGTAGGCGTGCTCCCACACGTCCAGCACGAGGAGGGACGTCGAACCTTGAACCGCGATGTCGTTGTGATTCTCGGCCTGGATGACAATCGGCTTGTCCGCGACGTGGTCGTAGACCAACATTCCCCAACCGGAGCCTTCGACGCTCTTCGCCGCCGCGGAGAAGTCCTGCTTGAAACCGTCGAACGAGCCGAAGTGCTGGTCGATAGCGTCGGCGAATTCGCCGGACGGTTCGCCGCCGCCGTTCGGCGACATGTTCTGCCAAAACACGGAGTGGTTGACGTGGCCCGAGAGGTTGAATGAGAGGTCGCGCTTGACCGCTTTCACGTCGCTGAAGTTTCCCGACTGTCGCATCTCGGATAGTTTTTCGAGCGCGGCGTTCGCACCGTCGACGTACCCCTGATGGTGTTTATCGTGGTGCAGTTTCATGATTCTCGCGTCGATGCTCGGTTCCAGTGCGTCGTACTCGTACGGGAGCGGAGGGAGTTCGTACGTCATTGTTGGTTTGTTCGCTTCGTCGTTCGTGCTTGCGATGGCGGTTGGCGTGCTGACAGCGACCAATCCGGCGGAGAGACCGGTCGCTTGGAGAAACGACCGGCGGGAAGCGGCAAGCGGTAGCGTCGGGTTATTTTCGTCGTTCATGCCTTATACCACAACCGGGAATATATACTCGGGTGGTAAAGTATAATTGGCCGATTCGGAAATACGTCCGTCAGCGGAAACGATGGGAGGTCAAAGGTTACTTACCGGTTGGGGCGGCTAGATACGTGTAATGAGCCAGCAGGAGGGTGAACCGTCCGACAGGAAGCGGTACGAGTTCCAGAAGGTCATCGAAGACCTACGGGAGTACGAGGGCTCCGGAACGCAACTCGTCACCATCTACATCCCGCCGGACAAGCAGATCAGCGACGTGGTTGCCCATATCACGCAGGAGCACAGCGAAGCGAGCAACATCAAGTCGAAGCAGACGCGAACCAACGTGCAGGACGCGCTTACGTCCATCAAAGACCGCCTGCGATACTACGACACGTTCCCGCCGGACAACGGGATCGTCATCTTCAGCGGGGCTATCGACACCGGCGGCGGCCAGACCGACATGGTTACCAAGGTGCTCGAAAACCCGCCGGAGCCGATCCAGTCGTTCCGCTACCACTGCGATTCGGCGTTCCTCACGGAGCCGCTGGAGGAGATGCTGGGCGACAAGGGGCTGTACGGTCTCATCGTGCTCGACCGGCGCGAGGCCAACGTCGGCTGGCTGAAGGGCAAGCGCGTCGAACCCGTCAAGTCCGCCTCGTCGCTCGTGCCGGGCAAACAGCGCAAAGGTGGCCAGTCCGCCCAGCGTTTCCACCGCCTCCGCCTCGAAGCCATCGACAACTTCTATCAGGAGGTCGCAGAGATGGCGGACGACCTGTTCGTCCCGAAGCGCCACGAACTGGACGGCGTGCTCATCGGCGGCCCCTCGCCGACCAAAGACGAGTTCATGGACGGCGGCTACCTCCACCACGAGATAGACGACAAGGTACTCGGCAAGTTCGACATCGCGTACACCGACGAATCCGGGCTCTACGACCTCGTTGACGCCGCCTCGGACGCACTGGCCGACGCCGAGGTGATAAAGGACAAGCAGGAGATGGAGGAGTTCTTCCGCGAACTCCACGAGGGCGACCTCGCAACCTACGGGTTCGAGCCGACCCGTAGGAATCTCGTGATGGGCGCTGTCGACCGCCTGCTCCTCTCCGAAGACCTCCGCCGCGACGTGGTCGTCTACGACTGTGGCGACAAGGAGGAGTACGAGTTCATCGATCGCCGGAAGAACACGCCCGAGCACAGCTGCGAGGGCGGGTCGGAAGCCGAGATGAAAGAGCGCGAGGACGCCATCGAGTACCTGATGACAATTGCCGAACAACGCGGCACGGAGACGAAGTTCATCAGCACCGACTTCGAGAAAGGCGAACAGCTGATGAACGCCTTCGGCGGCGTCGCCGGCATCCTTCGATACTCGACCGGCGTGTAAGCCGGTTCTCTCTCTGCTGATACCCGCTCAATGTCCGCCCTGATACGCGTTCGATTATTCGTCCGCCGACCGCTCTCCTCTCCCCTTTGGCATCGTCGAGTAGTGCACCGTGACGTCCATATCCGGGCGTTCGCTTTGCATCGTTGAATACCCCACACCCACTTCCATGTCCGGGCGATTTTCCGGTATCGTCGAGACGGCGGTGATACTCTGCGTGGCGGACTCCCCCTCACCGCCGGAACCTAACTCGCTCTGCTCTATCTGCTCTCGAAGCCGGTCGCGGGCGACGTCGATTTTCTCGCGGAACTCCTTGACGTTGTCCCCAGTTCGGACTGGAGTTTCCCCTCGGTTACCTCCGACGCCATCTCGGTCTTCTCCGTGGTGGATTCGACGAGGTCCGAGTCTTCCTCGTCGGCGGCGTCCTCGCCGCTCAGCGCGCCGACCGCGTCAGACAACTCCTTGCTCTCATTCCAGAGTTCCTGCATCTTCTCCGAACTCCAGAACTCACGGAAGTCGACGGCCTCCATCAGTTTCGTGAGGTCGAACGCCTTCCGAGGTTCGCCGCTCTCGACCGCGTTCGGAACGGCGGAGAGTTCTATCGCGTCCGGTAGCGTGTCGGCGTCGACCGTTTCGGAGAACGCCTCCGCGTCGAACGAGACGGCTCGGTGTTCCATCTGTGCATGGTTCAGCGAGGCTTGTCTATAAGTTCACTCGCTGAAATAGAAAGGACCGGCCGACAATCGAGGAGATTCCCACGGGCGTCGGAAGCAGTCGTGGAGGGAACGCGAGAAGGAAAACGACCCTGACCCGAAGTACAGGTCGACTGCATAACCGAACTCACTTTATCTACGAGGATACACACATCGCACATGAGCAGATTCGAGGAAGTAGCCGACCAGTACGATCCACATTCGGTCGAAGACCGGGTGTTCGAGTACTGGAACGAGGTGAACGCCTACGAGAAGACCAAGGCGAACAGGGAGGGCGCGGAGCGGTTCTTCTTTGTCGACGGCCCCCCGTACACCTCAGGGGCGGCGCACATGGGAACGACGTGGAACAAGTCGCTGAAGGACACCTACATCCGGTATCTTCGGATGTCCGGCTACGACGTGACCGACCGCCCCGGCTACGACATGCACGGGCTCCCCATCGAGACGAAGGTCGAGGAGCAGATGGGTTTCGAGAACAAAAAGGACATCGAGGAGTTCGGAATGGAGAACTTCATCCAGGAGTGCAAGGAGTTCGCTGAAGACCAACTCGACGCGATGGACGAGGACTTCCAGTCCTTCGGCGTCTGGATGGACTGGGATAACCCCTACAAGACGGTGAATCCCGAGTACATGGAAGCGGCGTGGTGGGGGTTCCAGCGCGCTCACGAACGCGGCCTCGTGGAGCAAGGGATGCGCTCCATCAGCCAGTGCCCGCGGTGCGAGACCGCCATCGCCAACAATGAGGTGGAGTACGAGGACGTGGAAGACCCCTCCATCTACGTGAAGTTCCCGCTGAAGGGGCGCGACGGGAACCTCGTCGTCTGGACGACCACCCCGTGGACCATCCCGGCGAACACCTTCGTCGCGGTGGACGGCGAGATGACCTACGTCGGCGTCGAAGCCGAGAAGGACGGCGAAAGCGAAATCCTCTACGTCGCCGAGCCGACCGTCGAGGAAGTCCTGAAGGAGGGTCGCTACGAGGATTACGAAGTCGTCGACGAGGTCACCGGCGAAGAGATGGTCGGCTGGGAGTACGAGCATCCGCTGGCCGAAGAAGTTCCCGAGCACCCGTCGGGCGAGGGTGCGCTACAGGTGTACACCGCCGACTACGTCGAAGCCGACCGGACGGGACTCGTCCACTCCGCGCCCGGCCACGGTGAGGAGGACTTCGAGCGCGGGACGGAGCTGGGACTCGACATCTTCTGTCCCGTCGCCGGCGACGGCGTCTACCGCGAGGAGGCGGGCGAGTACGCCGGGGAGTTCGTCAAGGACGCCGACGAGGACATCACGGCCGACCTCGACGCGAACGGCCACCTGCTCTCGTCGGACACTGTGACCCACAGCTACGGCCACTGCTGGCGCTGTGACACGGGTATCCTCCAGATCGTCACCGACCAGTGGTTCATCACGGTCACCGACATCAAAGACGAACTCCTCGACAACATCGAGGATAGCGAGTGGCATCCGCAAGAAGCCCGTGACGAGCGGTTCTACAACTTCGTGGAGAACTCGCCGGACTGGAATGTCTCGCGCCAACGCTACTGGGGCGTTCCTATCCCCATCTGGTCGCCAGAGGAGTGGGACGGCGACATGGCCGACGTGGTGGTCGTCGGCACCCGCGATGAACTCGCGGAGACGGTCGACCAAGACGTGAACCCCGAAGAGGTCGACCTCCACCGCCCGACGGTAGACGAGTTGACCATCACGAAAGACGGGACGACCTACACCCGCGTTCCCGACGTGTTCGACGTGTGGCTGGACTCCTCGGTCGCCTCGTGGGGCACCCTCGACTACCCGAGCGAGGAAGAGGACTTCGAGGAACTGTGGCCCGCCGACCTCATCATGGAGGCGCACGACCAGACCCGCGGCTGGTTCTGGTCGCAACTCGGCATGGGCACCGCCGCGCTCGGCGAGGTTCCCTACGACGAAGTGCTGATGCACGGCTGGGCGCTCGCCGAAGACGGGCGCAAGATGTCCAAATCCATCGGGAACATCGTCTCGCCGGAGGAGGCCATCGAGCGCCACGGCGCGGACCCGATGCGTCTGTTCCTCCTCTCGCAGAACCCGCAGGGCGAGGATATGCGCTTCTCGTGGGACGAGATGCAGAACATGCAACGGAGCCTGAACATCCTCTGGAACGTGTTCCGGTTCCCCCTACCGTACATGCGTCTCGACGAGTTCGACCCGGACGCGGTCGACGTGAAAGACGCCAACCTCGAACTGGTCGACGAGTGGTTACTCTCGCGCCTCCAGACCGTGACGGCCGAGATGACCGACCACTGGGAGGCGTACCGCCAAGACCGGGCGCTTCGCGCGCTCATCGACTTCGTCGTCGAAGACGTTTCGCGGTTTTACATCCAAGTCGTCCGCGAGCGCATGTGGGAAGAAGAGGATAGCGTGAGCAAACAGGCCGCCTATGCGACGTTCTACCACGTCCTGCGACGGTCGGTCGCGCTACTCGCTCCCTTCGCCCCGTTTGTCAGCGAGGAGATATACCAGAACCTCACGGGCGACAATGGCGCTGACAGCGTCCACATGCTCGACTGGCCGGAGGCGGACGAGTTCTGGCGCGACGAGGGACTCGAATCCGACGTGTCGGTGCTTCGCGCCGTCGAGGAGTCGGGCGCGAACGCCCGCCAGCAGGCGGAACGAAAGCTTCGCTGGCCCGTCTCACGAATCGTCGTGGACGCGAACGACGCGGTCGTCGTTCGCGCCGTCGAGAACCACGACGACCTGCTAGCAGACCGCCTGAACGCCCGTGAGGTCGAACTCGTCGCCCCGGACGATCAGTGGGGCGAACTTGCCTACAGCGCCGAGGCGGACATGAGCGTGCTCGGCCCGACCTTCGGCGACGACGCCGGACGGGTGATGAACGCGCTCAACGAAGCCCGAGTGACGGAACCCACCCTCGCCGCGCTCGAAGGTGCGGTCGAAGACGCCCTCGGCGAGGAAGTCGAGTTGGACGACGAGATGGTCGAGTTCGTCACGCGGACGCCGGACGAAGTGACGGGCGCAACGTTCGACGTGAACGGCGACGAACTCGGCGTCGTCTACGTCGATACGGCGCTCACGGAGGACATCGAGAGCGAGGGCTACGCCCGCGAGGTCATCCGCCGCGTACAGGAGATGCGCAAGGACTTGGATCTCGACATCGAGGAGGGCATCCGCCTCGAACTCGACGTGCACGACGACCGCGTGGCAGAACTCGTCGAGCGCCACGTGGAACTCGTGAAAGAGGAGGTTCGCGCCGAGAGCGTGGGCCAGGTCGAAGACGGCTATCGCAAAGACTGGGACGTGGAAGGCGTCGAGATGACGGTTGCGATCGCCCCGCTGGCGGAAGCGCAGGCGTAGTACGGTTTTTTGGTCGGTTGCGCGTTACAGCGCGTCCGCGATGGCCGGCGCGACCGACACCTGACTCACCGCTCGCTCGATGGTGTCGGTGCCGTACACCGCCTCGACGCCGGCTCGCGCGAGTTTCGTCCAGGCGTTTTGCGCGAGCATCGGGTGGACGCAGGTGACGACCACGCGGCCGACGTCGCGTTTCCGGAGGAGGGAAACGGCCTCGCTCATGGTCGAGCCGGTGGCGATGATGTCGTCGGTGACGACCACGTCGCGGCCGGTTACGTCGGTGTCGCTGGGCGTCATCTCGACCTCCGTGCCCGAGAGGCGCTTCTTCTCGAAATAATCGGTCACGCCGCGACCGTAGGCGTCGCACACCGTCTCGGCGATGTCGAGCGCGCCATCGTCCGGCGAGAGAAAAACGGGGTCGGTCAGGTCGTCCGGAAGCGGGTCGGCGAGCCGACTCGCTGCGTCCACCGGTTCGGCGGGCACGTCGAAGAAGTCGCAGACGGTGTCCTCGTGGGGATTGACCGTGAGCACGCGGTCGGTGCCCGTGCTGATGGCGCGAGCGACCGCGCGGGCGGAGATGGGATACCCCGGCGCGGAACCCTCTTTCGCCTTGCCGGGCGCGAGCGGCTTGTCCTGTCGGGCGTAGCCCATGTACGGGAGCACCGTCGTCACCTCCTCGGCACCCCACTGGCGGGCCGCATCCTGCAACTGGAGGAGTTCGAGGTGTGCGTCGCTGGAGACGGTCGAAGCGACGACGACGGCGCGGTCGTTCTCGAATCCCGGCGCACTCGCCAGCAGCTCCCCGTCCGGAAACGTCCGGTACTCCACGGGCGCGAGCGGTTCGTCCAACTCGTCGGCGAGCGTGGTTGCCACAGACTGCGAGGCAGACCCACTGAGTATCATACGGAAAAACTGGACAGCACGGGTTAAACCCGTTTTCACTCGTCGATTCGCGTCGTTATGGGCCGAATACGATTCCGACGTTCCACGGGTCGTGATGCTCCGACGCCGATTCCCCTTCGTTCGGCTCGTCCGTCGTACTTTTGTTATCCTTCATTGTTGTATGTAGGATAGGTACGACAAAACTAAAGTATGGTGGCAGACCCGGTAAACGTACGACGCGATTATCGAATATATTTCTATACGTAATCCTAATAGCATTATATTTATGTTATAGAGTAGTAATGACAGTCGATGGTCTCGGTAACTCGGCTCGATATCGACGTGCCGCCGGTGGTAGACGAAACCGACCTCACGCCGGCCGAGACAGGTATCTTGAACCTGCTCGCCGAAGGTCGGTGTACCCCCGCATACGTCGCCGGCGAACTAGCGATAGGAGCGGAAACGGCCAGAATCACGTTGGATAGACTACGCGAGTACGGCCTCGTCGGAAAATCGTACCGGGGTCTCTACGAACTCCAAATCGACGAGAGAGGGAACGACCCGAAGTACCGACAGACGGAGACGCTGCTCGTGGACGTACCGTTCGAGGACGACGAGTTCTCGCCAGTCGAGCGGGGCGTGTTGAATCTTCTCGTTGAGGGGCGGGCGTCCCCCGTGTACCTCGCACAAGAACTCGACGTGACACAGGAATGGGTGAAAGACCGCCTCCGCGACCTCGTGCGCCTCGGACTCGTTCGAAAGGCGCACCGCGGACTGTACGAACTCGACGTGGACTAGCGAACCGCGAGCGCCGACACGCCGGTTAGCCCGAGGTGGCGGCTTCGCCAGCCGTCGCCGACCGAAGCCAGAAACGCTCCCGACTCGGTCGCGGCGTACACGCCGTCGCCGAACGCGACATCGACGACGGGGTCGGCGACCGGAAGCGAAACTTCCCGCCACTCGTCCCCGTCGCGGACGAAAAACGCGTCGCCGGTCGCGGCATACGCGCTCTCGTCCGTCGCACTCACGACACGGAAGTCCCCCTCCGCGGCGTCCATCCAGCCGTTGCCGAGCCGGTAGAGCCCGTCGCCGGTCGCCGCGATCGGAACCCCGGCGGTGGCGACGTCTCTGGCGTCGTCCAGTCCGACGTGCCGGACACCCTCGCCCGAGAGTCGGTAGACGCCGTCCGCGGTCGCCACCAGATCCCTGTCGATAGCCCGCACGTCGTCCAGCGACGCCAGTTCGCGCCACCGGTCGTCGTAGCGCGCGAGCCGTCCGTCCGGCCCCGCCGCGAGCAGGTCGTCGCCGTCGAATCCGACGGCGACCGCGGAACCGAAATCCAGCGGCGAGAACTCGCGGTCGAGTACGTCCTCGTCGGTGGCGACAGCGAAGTTTCCGTCCGTCCCGGCGATGTCCCGAGCGACGCAGCGATGTGCGATGGAGAACTCGCCGACGATGTCCGCGGAGACCTTGGCGCAGGCGACGCCGATTTCGGTGGCGACGAAGACGGTGGTCGTCCCCTCCCGGTCGCCGTAAACCCGCTTTTCGTCGATGCTGCTCATGCGCGAATGAAGGACGCGAACCGGGGAAAGCGTTCGGGTTCTCGGTTCGCAGCGACGACGCGGTCGCCGGCGGCGGGTCGGTCACCATCCTCGTCCGGAAGTCACCGGTCAAAGCGGCCGCAAGGCGACCAACTGAGGCGGAACAGCACCGCTATTCGGAATCTCTTTGAAGACGGAAACCCCACGCCCGCACATGAAGGTGTTCGGGTCGAGCGGAACGCGGGGGGTCGCAAACGACGAACTGACCCCCGAGTTCGTGCTCAAGATAGCGAAGGCGGCGGGGACGGTCTGGCGCTCCGACCGTGTCGCCCTCGCTCGGGACACGCGAGCCACGGGCGACATGCTCGCGGACGCCGCCGCTAGCGGGCTAGCGAGCGTCGGGGCGGACCTAGATCGCCTCGGCGTCCTGCCGACGCCCGGCGCGCAGGCGTACGCCGACCGCGAGGGGGTTCCAGCGTTGATGATAACCGCCTCGCACAACCCACCGGAGTACAACGGCGTGAAGCTCATCGGCGACGACGGTATCGAACTCGCCGTCGGAAGTTTGGAGCGCGTCGAAGAGAAGTTCTTGACAGAAGCGTTCGACGAAGTTCGCTGGAGCGAGACGGGACACAGCGACTACATCGAGGACGCCCGCGACTGGTACGTCTCGCAATTGCTCGGGGCGGTCGACAGGGAGCGGATCGCCGACGCAAACCTCACCGTCGCGCTCGACCCGGGACACGGTGCGGGGTCGCTCACGTCTCCCGAATTCTTCCGCAAACTCGGCTGCAAGATCGTCACCGCCAACAGCCAGCCCGACGGCCATTTCCCCGGCCGCAATCCCGAGCCGATTCCGGAGAACTTGGACGATCTCGGCCGATTGGTCGAAGCGAGCGACGCGGACGTGGGAATCGCCCACGACGGGGACGCGGATCGCGCCATCTTCTACGACGAGAACGGCGAGTACATCGAGGGCGACGCGACGCTCGCCGCGCTCTCGTCCGCACAACTCGAACCGGGCGACGCCGTCGTCTCCGCGATCAACGTTTCCCAGCGTCTCGTGGACGTGGCCCGCGAAACGGGCGCGACGCTAGAACTGACGCCCATCGGAAGCACGAACATCATCACCCGCATCCGTGAGTTGCAAGACCAGAACATACCGGTTCCCGTCGCCGGCGAGGGCAACGGCGGCATCTTCTTCCCGAACTACCGGCTGACGCGCGACGGAGCGTACACCGCCGCGAAGTTCCTCGAACTGCTGACCGACGGCCGCGCCAGCGAAGTGGTCGCGCCGTACGACGGCTATCACAACGTTCGAACGAACATCCCGTACACGACGGACGCCGAACACGACGCGTTACTCGCCGCCGCCAAGCGGAAGGCCAACGAGTCGAAGGCGGAGCTGAACACCCGAGACGGCTATCGGCTGGACTTCGGCGACGCCTGGGTGCTCGCGCGACCGAGCGGCACGGAGCCGATGATTCGAATCTACGCCGAAGCCCGCGAACGCCACCGCGCCGAAGAACTGGTGACGGAGATAGAAGACGCGCTCCGAACCGCGAAAGCCAGCGTCTAACGCTCCGGACGGTCCGAGAGCGCGTCGGCGAGTTCCGCCTTTCGTTCGCGCGCTCGCCGGAGTTCGTCTTCGACGGCCCCGCGAGCGAGTCGGTCGCGCTCGTCGTCGGTCAACTCGGCACGCGCCTGCGCGGCGGTGCGAAGACGCTCGAATCTAGTTGGTTCGTAGGTGAGTCGCTGCACCTCGCGGAGCCGTGCGACCGCGTCCGGCGGCGCGAATCGATCCGCGACCCGAATCGCTTCCTCGCACCACCACCGGAGTTCGTCGGCGGGCGCCGGCGGCCAGCCGACCGTGAGGGGGTCGGCGTCGAGTCGGTCGAGGTACGTCTCGTTCGTGGCGACGGTTCGTTTCAGGGCGTCCGGGTTGGGGACGTAGTGGTCGAGTTTCGACCGCGAGTAACGGGCGAACTCCAGTAGGTCGGGAATAGACTTCGACCCGGCGTCGCTCTCGCGCAGATAATCGCGGAGGTCGTCCGGCGGCGACTCGAAGCCTACCAGCGGATACCGTTCGGTCGCCGCGAGAAACGCGACCACCTCGCGGGCGCTGGCTTCGCGTTTGAACGCGCGGAACGCGTCGGTGATCGCCTCGTCAGAGGTCTCGACGGGCTCACGAAGCTCCTCCGTGGGGGCGTCCAGATCCGCGTCGCCGAGTTCCTGAAGTCGTTCGAGGTGAGCGATTCGCTCGTCCAGTTCGGTGATTTTCCGGGAGACGGAGTGGCGAGCGTCGCGGTATCGCTCGCGGGCGGCACGGCGTTCGTCCAGCAGGGCCGCGACCGTAGCGGCGGGTTCGAGTGAGGCGCGTGCCTTCTCGAAGTCGCGTTCGTTCAGTCGGCGCTTGTCGATGGCGTCCTCGGCGCGTTCGAACGCCTCGCGCGCGGGGAGGTCGTCCGGCAGGTTCTCCACGAGGTCGGCGAACGTGCCTTGGAACTCCACGAACGCCTGAAAATCCCCGGTGCCGGTCGCTCTGCTCTCGTAGCGGTCGAGGAGGTTCGTTGCGCGTTCGTGGGCGTCGGCGACCGCTTCGACTCGCTCTTCGCCATGCTCGGCGACCGCGGCCTCGGTTTCTCGACACGCCTCGTCCGCGTTTCGGAGGGTCGACAGCGGGTCTGTCATATCACTCGTAGACTTCGTCGGGGTCGAACGTTCGCTCGCCGACGACCTCGGTTTCGGCGGTCAGTTCGTCGTGCAGGGAATCGAGTTTGCGGTAGAAACAGGAGCGGTGGCCCGTGTGACAGGCCCCGCCCTCCTGTTCGACGCGGTAGAGGAGCGCGTCGCCGTCGCAATCGACGCGAACGTCGTCGACGCGCTGGACGTGACCGCTAGTGGCGCCTTTCTGCCAGAGTTCGTCCCGACTGCGGGAGTAGTAGTGTGCGAGGCCGGTTTCGAGGGTCTGTTCGACCGCTTCGGGCGAGACGTAGGCTAGCATGAGCACGTCGCCGGTGACGGCGTCCTGCGCGATGGCGGGGAGCAGTTCGTTTTCGTCGAAGGCGAGAGCGACGTCGGACGACTCGGTCATGGTTCGAACGTGGGTGTTGGGGCGGAATAGGCTTTTTCTCTCGGGATGGAGGTGTGTTCGGTCGGGCGCTCGCAGCAGCGACGAACGCGGACGGGACTCAATCTTCGACGAGTTGGGCGAAATCGTCGATCGGGATGATCTCCATCGTCTGCATATCCATCCCGTGGCTCTCGACCGCGATGCCCGCTTTGAACGCGGTGTCCCTGTCCGGCGCGTCGAAGATGAGCAGGTAATCGTACTCGCCGAGCACCGCGAAACTCCCTTCGAGGTCGACGCCGAACGCCTCGAATTCGAGACGGATATCGCCCCAGACCGATGCTAACTCCTGGGCGTTCTGTATCTGCCCGCGGATGTCGACGAGTGCAACGTACTTTGCCATTTTACGTTGTGAACGCACTCGACTCGAAAAACCGTTTTAGCCATAATCTCAAAAGACTCGCCGCTTTCCTCGAAATCATCGCCGACGAGTCGACGCGACCGACGGCGGGACGTTCGAAGATGGCGTATCCTCACCGCAGTATCGCCGGATACCGAACCCTTCGCCCCCAGAAAATCGCAGTAGGGCCCCTACGTCGTCCGGAAGGCGCGGTCGCCGGCGTCGCCCAGTCCGGGTACGATAAAGCCGTCGTCGTTCAGGTGGTCGTCGATGCTCACCGTCAGCAGGTCGGCCTCGGGGAACTTCTCCTGGACGTTGAGGAGGCCGTCGGGGGCGCTCACGGCGGAGAGGACGAAGAGGTTCTCCGGGTTCGGCTGCTCGCTGAGCACCTCTTCGAGGACGGCGCACATCGTGCTCCCGGTGGCGAGCATCGGGTCGGCGACGATGACCGTGTCCTTCTCGGTGATTTCGGGAAGTTTCACGTAGTCGATGGTGATGGGGAACTCGCCCGCCTCGTCCATGCCGGCCTCCTCGTCGCGCCCGGCGCTGATGACACCCTGTTTCGCGCGGGGGAACGCCTTCAACAGGCCCTCCACGAACGGCGTCGCGGCCCGGAGGACGTTGATGATGACCACGTCGTCCAGTCCTTTGACGCGCTCGCCGGTCGTCTCAGTCAGCGGCGTGTCGATGGAGACGTACTCGGTGTCCATCGCGCCGTCGATTATCTCGTAGCCGCAGATGCGGCCTAGTTTCACCAGCCCCTTGCGGAACCCGACCTGCTCCGTCCGCTCGTCCCGAATCTTCGAGAGGGTATCTTTCGCCATGGCGTGCGTGATGAGGTGGGCGTCGCCCCGCTTTTCGATGGTCATACGCGATTCGTGCGCGGGAGGGGGCTATAAGCTAACGATACGAGAGAACCTACGGTGAAGATTGACACGCCGCCCTCGGGTCGCAACCGGCGCGGCATTATACGGATAGCGAACACCTTAACCGGACGAGGGTCGTTGTCAACGTATGTCACTCCACGAGCGAATATCCGCGTACCGGGCGTGGCTTCACGAAGTCCTGCACGGGCTGTACCACGGGATGATCGAACATCCGTCGTTCGAACTCATCGAGAAGGAAGCGGAGGACGTGGAAGACGAGTTCCTGTTCGCCTGCTTCTCGGACGCCTTCGGCATCCCGAGTCCCGTCTCCTACTACACCGTCGAACTGCTTCCCTACCTCGCCGACGAGTTCGAAGCGTTCGAGCGCCGGATGTGGGATCGCCAATCGCTCGTCGAACGCAAGGGCCAGCAGTACCACTTCTGATATGGAAAAGTTCGTCTTCTTCGGCGGTAAGGGTGGTGTCGGCAAAACGACCATCTCCAGCGCCTACGGGCTGAAATGCGCCCGTTCGGGGCTGAAGACGCTCGTCGTCTCGACCGATCCGGCTCACAGCACCTCCGACGTGTTCGACCAGCAGTTCGGCGACGAACCCGCGTCGGTCGAGGGCCACGAGAACATCTGGGCGATGGAGATCGACCCGGACGAGGAGGTCGAGGAACACATGATGGAGATAAAGCGGTCGATGGGCGACCAAGTGAGTCCCGCCATCGTGAACGAGATCGACCGGCAGATAGAGCTCGCCCACCGCACGCCCGGCGCGTACGAGGCGGCGCTGTTCGACAGATTCGTGGACGTGATGCGCAACAGCGAGGAGTACGACCGGGTCGTCTTCGACACGTCGCCAACCGGCGGCACGCTCCGCCTGCTCGCGCTTCCGGACTTCCTCGAAGGGTGGATAGACCGCTTGCTGGAAAAACGCGCGAAGAGCATCGACCTGTTCGAGAAGGCCGCGATCGGGGAGCGGGAGGCCCGCAGGCGCGCCGAGAACGACCCCATCATCGCCCGCCTTCGGGAGCGAAAGGAGACCTTCGAGTTCGCGGGGAACGTGCTCCGAAACGAGGCGGCGTTCTTCCTGGTGCTCAATCCCGACGAGTTGTCGATTCGTGAGACCGGTCGAGCCATCGAGGAACTGACCGAGTCCGGCCTCTCGGTGGCCGGACTCGTCATCAACAAGGTGACGCCGAAACCCGAGGAGAGCGAGGACGGTCGGGGTGCGCGATATCTCCGCGAACGATGTCAGACCGAACGCGAGCGAATCGACCACATCCGCGAGTCGTTCGACGAACCCGTGATCGCGGTCGTCGAGTCGCGCGTCGAAGAGGTGAAAGGAACCCTGCTATCTGACGTGGCGGGCGAGTTGGACGTGACGGTCGAACGGACGCCAAAATCCACCAGATAGTTGTCAATAACAAGGACTCATTGCTACATAAAAGAGGTTTTCAAATCCATCATACCGTCGAGAACAGAAGGAACACTTATTGTGTTTCGTCATTCTGTATGCCATGGGGCTTAATACCATGGCTACAGCAATCATATGGCTAGTACTAGGCGTTCTGGTGCTTTTCAGCGTCGGGTATCTCGGCTACTCGCGCTACCTCGCACGGTTCGTCGAACTCGACGATAATCGGGACACACCGGCGCATAAGTACGAGGACGGGCAGGAGTACGTTCCCGCGAAGAAGACCGTCCTCCTCGGGCATCACTATTCGAGCATCGCGGGCGGCGCGCCCATCGTCGGCCCGATCACGGCGGGCGCGGCGTTCGGGTGGCTCCCCGCCATCCTGTGGATCGCTATCGGGAATCCCATCCTCGGCGCGGTTCACGACTTCATGGCGTTGTCGGGGAGTCTCCGACACGAGGGGAAGTCCATCGGCTACATCATGGGCGAGTACGTCGGCGAGCGCGGCAAGAACATGCTGTTGTGGTTCGCGTTCCTGACCATCATCCTCGTCATCGCGGTATTCGCGCTGGTGGTGGCGGTCGTCTTCGACGCCTTCCCGAGCGCGGCGACCGCGAGCATGCTTTACATCGTGCTCGCGCTCGTGTTCGGCGTGTGGTTGTACCAGTTAGACCTCCCGTTCGGGGTTGGAACGGCCATCTTCGTCGCGGGCGTGTTCGCCAGCGTGTGGGTCGGCATCCAGTACCCCATCGCGCTGTTCCCCGCGGTCGGCGATGCGTCCTATCCGGCTGGAACCATCGTCCTCCTGTCGGGCGGGTCGGGGCTCCCGCTCGCAGGGGCGTATGGACCGAACGTCGCCGGTTGGGCGCCGATAATAATCGTCTACGCGTTCATCGCCAGCGTTCTTCCGGTGTGGACGCTCCTGCAACCGCGCGATTACCTCTCGTCGTTCCTGCTGTACGCGGGCGTCGGCGGGATGCTGCTGGCGATAATCCTTGGGTCGCTGGGACTGTTCAGCCCAGTCACCGTCGATGGGACGACGTACTCGTCGCTGTCGACGCAACTTCCGGCGTTCACAGGACTCGTCAGCGAATCGCTCGGACCCATCTTCCCGTTCCTCTTCGTCACCATCGCCTGCGGGACGATAAGCGGGTTCCACTCGCTCGTCTCGTCGGGCACGACGGCGAAGCAACTGAACACGGAGAGCGACGCCCGCGTCATCGGTTACGGCGGCATGCTCGGCGAGGGACTGCTCGCCACCACCGCGGTCGCTGCGCTCGCCATCGTCGCGACCACGGAGTTCAGCAGCGGACTCGCGGGCGCGCTGGCAAACTTCCCGACCGGCGGAGGCGTCATGCTATCGAGCCTCGGGATACCGGTCGCGTACGGCGTCCCGTTCATCGGGCTGGTGTTCGTCAGTTTCCTGCTGACGAGCACCGACACGGCGGTTCGCCTCGGTCGGTACATGATGGAGGAGATCGTCGGAACGCCCGAGACGAGCGCGCAGAGAACGGTGACGAACCGCTACGTCAACGCGGGCATCCAGTGCGTTCTCGCGTACGTTCTCGTCGCGAGTGGGACGTGGGAGAGCCTCTGGCCCCTGTTCGGCAGCGCGAACCAGTTGCTCGCCGCGCTCGCCCTGCTGACGGCGACCATCTGGCTGGTCAACTGGGACGACAGCAAGCAGTTGCTCAGCACGGGCGGACCGCTCGTGCTGATGTTCGCGGTGACCATCGTCGCCCTGCTATGGATCGCGCTTATCAAGGCACCGCAGGGAATCATGGAGGCCGGGTCGACGATAGAAGCCGTCTCGATCGGTGCCCAAGCCATCATCTCGCTCATCCTCACAGGACTGGCGCTGTCACTAGCCAGAATCGGCTATCGAAATATCGCGTCCGCCCGGCGTGGCCGACCCAGCACGCCAGTCGCGGACGGCGGTGAAACTGACGCCGACGAGACGGACTAAGAGCGAAGTCGGCGCACGACGCGCGCGACCAATCCCTCTTTCTTCGATTCGAGCGGTCGCCAGAGAGCGAACGCCGCGCTCACGTCGGCGTTACTGCTGGCGACGAGTTCCTCTCGCTCGGGCGCGACGACGACGATATTGATCTCATAGCGCCCGTAGTAACCGTATTTGAGGAGCGTCCGGTCGCGGAATCCGGAGACGAACTCGCGCACGTCGGCCGGAATCTCGGGCGCGACCAGCGCGAAGGTGAATTCGGTGCCGAAGTGCTCTTCGTCGGCGTCGATCCACTCGTCGGCGAGATCGTGACCGAGTTCCACGAGCGACTCGACGTCCGAGACGCGAACCGACTCGACGCGGCGGACGAACAGATGTTCTTCGATGGTGTGGTTGGCGTAGTTGAGCGACCGGTGGAAGAACTGCTTCTGGTTCTCCATCAGCATCCGCCCGTAGAGCGTGAACCGCTCGCCGCGAACCGAGTAGGATTTTTCCAAGTCGAAGTTCGTGAACAACCGGTCGCTCACCCTGTCCACGTACTCGTCTTCCCAGTCGGGAACGTCGATTTCGCTCTCCTCGTCGGAATCCTCCCCCCGTGCTTGAAACGAGTCGTGGGACTCGATGCCGCTATCCATACTGGTTCGCTCGATTGGGAGCGATAAATAACCGTTGCTGGATGCGAGTCGGTACCAGCATTCATTATGGATTTGTTATAAATGGTACTGTGTGACAGAGTGTGATGGACGCAGACCCACTCGGTCGGGCGATGCTCGACTACCAACGAGGCGGACTGCGCGGCGAGTGTCTATACCGAGACGGCGGGGATGTACAGGACGGGAACGTTCGCGGGCACTACTTCACGCCGCCGGAGGAGTGGCGCGACGACTGGCGCGAACTGCTCGAATCGCTGGCGTTTCCCATCGTGGACGTCGGCTGTGGCGTCGGTCAGCACGCCGAGTTTCTGCAAGGTCGGGGCGAAGTCGTCGCCATCGACGCGAGTCCCGCCGCGGTCGAAGCGGCGAGAGAGCGCGGCGTCCGCGACGCCCGCGAGATGGACATGTTCGAGCTGAACTTTCCGCGGGACAGATTCCGGTCCGCGCTCGTCAGCGGCACGCAGATGGGCCTCGCGCAGTCGCTCGCGGGTGCGCGTTCCTTTCTCACCGACCTCGCCCGCGTGACCGACGAGTCGGGGATCGCGGTCGTGGACAACTACGACCCCACGGGACTCGACCCAGGCGACTTGTTCGGCTACCGTCCCGACCCGCGACCGGGGGTCGCACACCGAACCTTCCACTTCGAGTACGTTCGTGACGGAGAGCGAGAAGTCGGACGAAGCCTCCACTTCGTCCTCTTTTCGCCCGCCCGACTCCGCGACGTCACCGTCGGAACGCCGTGGCGCGTCGCCGAGGTGCAGTCGCGGGGCGAATTCTACGAAGCGAAACTGGCGAAGGACGGAACCAAGTCGAGAGAAGCGGGAAGAGGTGAGTGAACGGGAACAACAAATAACACGACTGCGACCGTACCGCGGGATATGAGCGGAAAGCGGACGGAAGCGTGCGGTCGATGCGGTCTATCGTCGGTGGTCGACGCTACGTCAGACGGAGAGCCGCGCGACCCGTACGGCGACGCGCGAATCGAGGTAACCGAGTCGGAGTTGCGGGCGGTCAGCGGGCACGTCGAACTCGTCGGACGAGCGAAGCGCCGACTCGACTCGTTCGCCGAGCGATTCGCGTACGGAAAATTACGATAATAACAGCCGTTCGGCGGAAATCCGTAAATACACGAATCGGGCCGTGAAACGGTCGAAAATCGGGGCGGCAGTAAGAGGTAAATCCCTGCACGCCATACGGCTCATCGACTAGATGGAAGAGAGCATCTCTGGCTTCAAGCTCCGCGGCAGCTGGGGAGATATCGTCGAGCACGGCGAGCGAATCACACGAGCCCTCCGCGACGCGGGTGCGTCGGGCGAAGCGTTCGAGGAGTGGGACGAATGGCGGCCGAAGTTCCACGAACGCCTCGGTGAAGACGTGGCGGAGAAGACCGCCGAGCAGGCGCACGTCGGCGAGGGGAAGGGCGAACAGGCGGGTGAGTCGCCGGACGACGACCTCAAAACGGCGGGCGAGAAGCTGACCGAATCCTACGAGAAACTCGAAAAGGATGACACCGAAGGCGCGATGGACAGGTGGCAGGACTCCGTGAACTACGTCGCCCGCGCCGCCGACTCGGCGGGGCGGAAGGCCATCCGCAAGGTCGAGGACACGGTCTACCAGAAGGTGATGACCCAGCTCGCGCCGTACTACTTCGACAACGACCTCGTCAGCGCGAACATCCAGCAGACGAGTCGAACCGAAAACGGCGATGAGGGGTTCATCTTCGAAGTGAACGTCAACGACGACGACCTCAAAGAGCGCGTCTCGGAGCTGCTCGCCTCCTACGAGGACGAGTTCGACCGCTGGCACGTCGACACCGAGAAGGAGACCGAAACCGTCGAGGCCGCGGAAGGCGTCGAACCCCCGAAGCGGGGCGACGGCCCGCAAGCGAACACGAACTGAGTTTTCGGATATCGAATTTCGGGTATCGAGTCGGTACACTATTGTCTCGAGGGGAGCAAACTGACGGACATGGCTGGGTTGGTGACGCTGGTTATCGCCGGAATGGCGAGTCTCTTTATGGCGTGGGCCATCGGCGCGGGGTCGAGCGGCTCGACACCGTTCGCCCCGGCGGTCGGCGCGAACGCGCTCTCGGTGATGCGCGCCGGATTCCTCGTCGGTATCCTCGGGTTTCTGGGGGCCGCCTTGCAAGGGGCGAACGTCTCCGAGGCGGTGGGTCGGGAGCTGATAATCGGCGTGCAACTGTCGCCGCTCGCGGCGACGACGGGACTCCTCACCGCGGCGATACTGGTCGCGGTCGGCGTCTTCACGGGCTACCCCATCGCCACCGCGTTCACCGTCACGGGCGCAATCGTCGGCGTCGGACTGGCGCTCGGCGGCGACCCCGCGTGGGCGAAGTACCAGCAGATAGTCGCGCTCTGGGTGCTCACCCCCTTCGTCGGCGGCGGGGTCGCCTACGCGACCGCGCGCACGCTCCGGCACGAGGATGTGCCCGAAGGCGTCGCCATCCCCCTCCTCGGCGGCGTCGTAGGCCTCATCGTCGCCAACGTCGGCTTCGTCTTCCTCGGCCCGCCCGGAGCGAGCGCGTCCATCGCGGGCGCCACCGCTAGCGCGTTCTCGTCCCCTCGAATCGCCGGCGTCGATTCCGGAGCCGTCCTCGCGTCGCTCGCGCTCGCCGGTGGGGTCACGCTCGCGCTCCGGCGAGAACTCGCGGTGAACGACACTCGCGGTCAGCGGCGCTTCCTGCTCGCGCTCGGCGGTCTCGTCGCGTTCTCGGCTGGCGGAAGTCAGGTCGGCCTCGCAATCGGTCCGCTGCTCCCCCTCTTGGACGACTTCACGATTCCGCTCGTGGCGGTGCTGGTCGGCGGCGGACTCGGCCTCCTCGCCGGGTCGTGGACGGGGGCTCCTCGGATGATAAAGGCGCTCGCGCAGGATTACTCGGCGCTCGGGCCGCGTCGATCCATCGCCGCGCTCATCCCGGCGTTCGCCATCGCGCAGGCCGCGGTCTTCTTCGGCATCCCCGTCTCGTTCAACGAGATCATCGTCAGCACCATCATCGGAAGCGGGTACGCCGCGAGCGGCGGCGGCGTCAGCGGGCGGAAGATGGGGTACACCGTGCTCGCGTGGGTGCTCTCGCTCGCCCTCGCGCTCGGCGTCGGATACGGCGTGTTCACCGCGGTTCAGTCGATTTTGTGAGCTACGTCGCGTTTCCGATATCGGCGCGACCGCTCGTCGCGCTTCGGAGGCGATCGCACAGCGCGGCGGTCGCTTCGACCGAGACGCGAACCGAAAACCGTACGTTTTCGCCGTACTCCGCGTCGAACTCCACGCCTTCGCTCTCCAAGATTCCCCGAACCGTCCCCGAATCGTCGTAGTCGACCGCGATGTCGACTCGCTCGTGGGGGCGCTCCTCGACGATTTTTGCGTCATCTACCGCCTCCTTGACGGCGCGGGAGTACGACCGCACCAGACCGCCGACGCCGAGGTTCGTCCCGCCGTAGTAGCGCGTGACGACGACGGCCGCGTTCTCCACGTCGCGCTGTTGGAGGACGTTCAGCGCCGGTTTTCCAGCGCTTCCGGACGGTTCGCCCTCGTCGCTCGAATACTCACGGAGGAAGCCGCCATCGTCCCGGTTGGGAACGTTTCCACCGGTCCGGACTCGGTAAGCGGGCACGTTGTGCGTGGCGTCCGGATGGAGGTCGTCAATTTCGGCGACGAACGATTCGGCGGTCTCGACGCTCTCCGCGGGGGCCGCGTAGCCGATGAACTCGGAACCGCGGACTTCGAACGCCGATTCGCCCCGAGCCGTCAGGGTTCGATACGTCGTGTCGCCCATCGCCGACGGGTTCGGGAGCGAGCACCGAAAAGGCGCGGATTTCCGGACGAATGAAGAATCGAGAGGGAAGCCGGAAGACGAGGAAGAGAAGGATGAGAACGTCGGTCGTCGACCGCGTTCGAATCTCGATTCAGCTAAGTTGAATCTGCCGCACGAAATCGAGGTTCTTCAGGTCGTTCAGCACGTTGCCGGGGATGTCCTCGTCGGTCACGAGATAGAGTCGGGGGTCGTCGGTGAACTCCGGGTCCTCGCTTATCGTCTGGCGGATGGAGATGTCGTTGTCCGCCAGTAGCGTCGTGACGGTGGCGACGATGCCCGGTTGGTCGGCGTCGGTCACGTCGACGGTCAGCACCGACAGGTCGAGCACGGGGGCCAAGTCCCGCAGACTGGGAATCGAGGAGATGTTCTGGAAGATGCGGCGCAGTTCTTCGTCCTTCAGAATCGCGTCCGAGGTCGAATCGACCACCCGGCGGTCGACTCCGATCTCCCGTGCTATCTGGGTGTTCGGGATTTCGATGCCGCCCGAGACGACGCGCCCCTCGTCGCTCACCGAGAAACCGCGTTCGAGCAACAGTCTGATGACCCGCTGTTGGCTCGGACTGCCCTCGAACTTCTGCATGATTCTGTCGAACATCCTTGTCGAAAGTAGACGCGCCCGACGATTTAGTCCTGTGGGGTTCGGGAAGGATTCATCGTCTATCCTCTCGTCTGATGCCCCATGGAACAACAAGTCGTCTGGGAGACGGTCGACGGTGTCAGCACCGAACACCTCTCCGTCGAGTTCGACGACCCCGTCCGCGCGGACGGGATCGTCGTTGGAATCGCCGACGGAGAGGGTACGGAAGAACCGTTTCGGGTTCGCTACCGCGTGCAGTGCGACGCATCGTGGGCGGTTCAGCGGGTCGAAATCGACCCGCTCGGAGGAGCGGCCGGAATCGAACTCGAACACGACGGCGAAGGCAACTGGACGAAAAGCGGAGAATCCGCCCCGGAACTCGCGGGCTGTCGTGACGTGGACATCGCGGTGACGCCCTTCACGAATACGATTCCGATCCGCCGACTCGACTGGGATTCCGGCGAGTCGGCCACGATTCGAGTCGTCTACGTCGACGTACCGGCGATGACCGTGGAATCGGTCGAACAGCGATACATCTGCTTGGAACCGCTGGACTCCGACGGAGGGCTGTTTCGGTACGAGAGTTTGGACGGTGGATTTACCGCGGAGCTGCCGGTCGATTCCGACGGAGTCGTGTTGGATTATCCCGGCCTGTTTCGGCGAGTCTATCCGTAGTTACAAGCTCTCCTTCGTGCTCGCAACGTCGCTCCGGCGCTCGTCTATCCGCGTCGCGTCGTCCAGCGCACGCGCCAGTCCCTTGAACAGGGCCTCTATCTCGTGGTGCGCGTTTTCGCCGGTGACGCCCGCATGAAGCGTCAACCCGGCGTTCATCGCCAGCGAGCGGAGGAAGTGGTTCGCCATGTGGCTGGTCAGGTCGCCGACCCTGCCCTGTGAGAACTCGCCCTCGAACTCGAAGAGTGGGCGGCCACTCACGTCTACGACGATGTCGGCGACGGCCTCGTCCAGCGGAACTTTTCGATCGGCGAATCGCCGGATTGCCCGGCGGTCGCCGAGGGCATCATCGAACGCCTGCCCGAGGGTGATCGCCACGTCCTCGACCGTGTGGTGGTCGTCGATATGCAGGTCGCCGTCGGCCCGCACGGTCAAATCGAACAGGCCGTGGCGCGCGAAGCTATCGAGCATGTGGTCGAAGAAACCGATACCCGTCTCGACCGTGGAATCGCCGTCGCCGTCCACGTCGAGGGTCACTTCGATGGTCGTCTCCGCCGTTTCGCGCGTCACGGCGGCGGTTCGGTCGCTCATGGTCGGACATTCGTCCGGAGCTACAAGGTGGTTCCGTTCGGGGTAGTTTCAATCGGGGCTACGACGGTCGAGGTTCATACCACTCGGATTACCCGACATGCGTCTGACGTAGTTATATTTGCCTCGAACACGAATATACGACCGTAATGAAGCGTGATGTGTTGAGCGGGCTGATGGTCGCCATCGGAGTGCTCCTGTGTGGGACGGTGCCCGGCGCAGTTCTGGGCGTGCCGATGGCTGCAACCGGCGCGTACTCGTTCGCAGAGCCGCGACTCGGCTCCGGGCCGGACGTGCTCCGGCGGCTCGCCAGACAAGCCCGTTAGTCGAGCGCTTCCCGCGCCTCCGTCAGGGTGAACGCTCCCCCGTAGAGCGCGCTCCCGACGACGACCGCGGCGGCACCCGTCTCGCGGAGCGCGCGAACGTCGTCGAGGATTGCGACCCCACCGCTCGCCACGACAGGGATTCCGACGGCCTCGGCGACTCGACTGACGGGATTCGTCTGGACGCCCTCCATTCGTCCTTCGACATCGACATCCGTGAACAGAATCGCGCCAGCGCCGAGCTCCTCGTACCGCGTCGCCGCCTCCGCCGGGTCGATGCCGGTCGATTCCGTCCACCCGGAGACGAGGACTTCGCCGTCTTTCGCGTCGAGGCTCACTATCACCGAGCCGGGATGCGCTTCGCTGATCTCGGCGACGATGTCCGGGTTCTCTATCGCGGCGGTGCCGAGGATGACGCGGTCGACCCCGCGTTCGAGGAGGTCGATGGCATCCTCGGCGGTGCGGATGCCGCCCCCCAGTTGCACCTCGACGTCGACCGCGTCCAGAATCGACTCGACCGCATCGGCGTTCTTTCGCTCGCCCTCGAACGCGCCGTCCAAGTCCACGAGGTGGAGCGTCCGCGCGCCCTGTCCGACCCACTTCTCGGCCGCTTCGACGGGGTCGCCGTACGTCGTCTCGGTGCCTTTCTCGCCCTGCACGAGTTGGACGACTTCGCCGTCCTGCATATCGACCGCCGGGACGACCTCGAACGTCGGGAACATACTCCCGATTGGGTTGCGGGGGCGCGTAAATCCAGCGAGTCGTTACCGTTTAAGATGCGGAGGAGAATGTACGAATATGGTCGAACTCTTGCTGGTGGTCGGTCTCACAGTCGCGGTGTTCGTCGGATTCAACATCGGTGGCTCCTCGACCGGCGTCGCGTTCGGTCCCGCGGTCGGCAGTCGAACCGTGTCAAAACTCGGCGCAGCGGGCCTGATGACCGGATTCGCTCTCCTCGGCGGCTGGACGGTCGGGCGGAACGTCATCGAGACGATGGGCGGAGAGATCGTCCCGAGCGGACAGTTCACCCTCGTCGCCAGCGTCGGCGTCCTCTTTTTCGTCGGCATGGCCCTGCTCATCTCGAACCTCTTCGGCGTGCCCGCGTCCACGTCGATGACCGCGGTCGGTGCGATCGCGGGACTGGGCGTGGCGACTGGAACCGTGCGCGAACAGGTGATGTTCGAGATCATCTCGTGGTGGCTCATCGCGCCCGTCCTCGCCTTCTGGGTGTGCGCCGTCATTGGGCGCTACCTCTACCCCTACCTCGACGTGTGGTTCGAACTCGAACAGTCGGAAGGACCGCTGGTGGGGTTCAATCGCGTCGGGTCGGTTCCATACCCGACCGTCTCCTCCAACGCCACGTCGAAGGAGTTCTTCGTCAGCCTGCTCGTGGTCGGTATCGGCTGTTACATGGCGTTCTCGGCGGGCGCGTCGAACGTCGCCAACGCGGTCGCACCCCTCGTCGGAAGCGGTGCTATCGGCGAGAGTCAGGGCGTCCTGCTCGCAGGGGCGGCCATCGCGGTGGGTGCGTTCACCATCGCCCGACGAACCCTCGACACGGTGGGCAACGACCTGACCGACCTACCCCTGCTCGCGGCGCTCATCGTCGAGGTCGTCAGCGCGAGTCTCATCACCTTCCTCTCCTCCATCGGAATTCCTGCAAGTCTCGCGGTGAGCGCGACGATGTGCATCGTCGGACTCGGGTGGGGTCGGGCGACTCGGACGGTACGCATCTCCGACGCCGCCGCCGCCGCGGTTCGCGGGCGGGCCGAAGACGAGGAAGAACGACCGGGAATGTCGGTCAGCGTGCTCACCGCCGAACAGGAAGAAGTGACGAAAATAGGCGAAGAAGACCCGAACACGCTCCAAGCCAGCGACCTGTTCGACCCGTCCACGACCGCGCGGGTCGTCGGCCTCTGGATACTGACACCGTCCATCTCCGCCATCGCGTCGTACCTCCTGTTCTCGTTCGTCCCGCTCGCCTGAACCGGTCCGGTTTATACCCCTTGCCGGTCGAAACAATAACTACTAACCATCCCGCGGACGAAGCCTCGGATGATGCCTACCGTAGAATACCTCAACTACGAAGTGCTGGACGACCAGGGCTGGGATATGAATGACGACGACCTGTTCGACAAGGCCGCCGACGCCGGCTTCGACGACGAGGATTACGGCTCGCTCGACGTCAACGAGGGCGAGTACATCCTCGAGGCCGCCGAGGCGCAGGGCTACGACTGGCCCTTCTCGTGCCGCGCCGGTGCCTGCGCGAACTGCGCAGCCATCCTCTTCGAGGGCGAAATCGACATGGACATGCAGCAGATCCTCAGCGACGAGGAGGTCGAGGAGAAGGACGTCCGCCTGACCTGCATCGGTAGCGCGGCCACCGACGAGGTGCGGATCGTCTACAACGCGAAGCACCTCGACTACCTGCAGAACCGCGTCATCTAAGACCCGGAGTGTTTTCCGGGGGCTTCGGCGGGTGTTTCGTCGGATGGCTGACCGTGGCGGCCTCGTTCTATCGCACATTCGAACTCGACGCTCGCTGGAGCAGGTAAACCGCAACCGAACCGAGTACCAGATCCAAGGCGACGAGAACGACGAATGCGGGGACGAGCGCGTTCCACAACCCGTCGAACCGCGTGACTTGGACGACGGTCATCACGTCCGCGTCGAGCATGATGGCTCTTGCGGCGTCGACGCCGTAGGTGATCGGGTTGAATCTGGCGACCGTCTGAATCCACTCCGGAAGTGCCTCCAGCGGTAAGAACGCGGTCGAGACGAACAGGAGGGGAAACTGGAGTAAGTTCGCTCCGATGATGGTCGATTCTTGGTCTTTGGTCAGCACCGCGAGCGAGTTCGACAGCGAGATGAACCACAAGGAAAAGAGGATGCCGACCGCAATGATTCCCGCCGCACCCGCGAATCCGGTTGCGACGTCCGCGCCAAGCAAGACGCCGAGACCGATGATGATGGTGATTTGAACCGCGATTCGAAGCACCTCGGCGGCGGTCTTACCGACGAAGACCGCGGTACGATTCATCGGCGTCGCCAGCACTTTCTCGAACATCCCGTTCTCGATGTCGTTCACCAGTCCGATACCCGACGTCGCGGCCGCCGCGAGCGACACCTGAATGCAGATGGCCGGGACGAGGTACGTTTCGTAGGAGATAGCGGCCCCGCCGCCGCGGTTGACGGCGCCGGTAGCGACCTGCCCGAACACCTCGGTGAACAACACGAGGAAGATTATCGGCTGGACGAGCGAGACGACGAGGACGAACGGGTTCCGAACCGCCTTGAGATTCCAGCGTTTGAAGTTCACCCAGACGTCCCCGAAGAACGTGTTACTCGACCGTCTGACGCCCTCATCAGACGGGTCGGCGTCGAAGGACGGCGTACTCATCGCCCTCCCCTCTGCGCGGCGACCGATTCGTCCATCGACCGCGTCTCCTCGATGTGCTCGCCGGTAATAGCGAGGAAAACGTCGTCCAACGTCGGCGCTCTTACGTTGAAGCCGGTGACCGTCACTCCGGCGTCGCGGAGCGCGACGAGGAGGTCGGTGCCGTTCGATCGCGCCGACGTAGCCGTGACGTTGAGTCCGTCGTCGGTGCCCTCTATCGTCGCGTCCGAATCGAAGATGTTCGCCTCTCGGGCAACTTCGACGGCGCGTTGGCGGTCGTCCTCGTCCTCCAATTCGATGTCGAGAATTTCGCCGCCGACGCGTCGTTTCAGTTCCGCAGGCGATCCCGTGGCGACGATTTCGCCGTCGAGAATGACCGCGATGCGGTCGCAGAGCTGGTCGGCTTCTTCGAGATACTGGGTCGTGAGAAATATCGTCGTCCCTTCGTCGTTGATCCGTCGGAAGTAGTCCCACAGCCGGTTTCGAGCTTTCGGATCCAACCCCGTCGTCGGTTCGTCGAGGAAGACGAGCGGCGGGCGGTGGACGAGCGCCGTCGCGACGTCGAGTCGTTTTTTCATCCCGCCGGAGAACCCCTCCGCTCGCTTGTCGGCGACGTCCGCCAAATCCGCGAGGTCGAGGAGTTCCTCGATTCGGTTCGAGCGCTCCCCTCGAGGGACGCCGAACGCTTCGCAGGCGAACCGGATGTTCTCACGCGCCGTCAACTCGGTGTCGACGCTCGTCTCCTGCGCCATATAGCCGATGGACTCCCGAACGCTTCGAGCTTCCCGCTGCACGTCGAATCCGTTCACTCGAACATCGCCCGAGGTGGGTCGGAGCAGCGTCGCCAACACCTTGATGGCCGTCGTCTTTCCCGCGCCGTTCGGGCCGAGAAAGCCAAAGAACTCGCCTTTCGGAATCGTCAGGGAGACGTCGTCGACGGCGCGAGTTCCGTCGGCGTAGGTCAACCGCAAGTCGTTCGTTTCGATCGCTGCTGGTCGTCCGTCCACCACCCCCGTTTCGGCGGCCGACTCGTTCGGTCGTGAGCGAGTCCGCTCCGACGCTATCGAATCGTGTCCGGTCATGAAGTTCCTCGCGTATCGTACGGCGACCAGAGGGAAATACTCCCGAGTTCGAAATTTTGGTGTCACTTCGGAGGTCGGAGTTGCTCGACCGGGTCGGGTCAGCGACTCGCTTCGAACTCGTACTCCATCGGCCCCGCCAGCGCCGACGGGGCATCGCCCGTCTCGCGGAAATCGTGGCGATACAGCGTCCGAAAATCGCCGAAGTCGGTCTGTGCGTAGAACTCGTAGCAGGGAAATCCGTCGTGTTGGCCGCGGACATCGACGCCACCGTCTCGGTTCACCGCGAGCATGAGTCGGTAATCGACCGGGTGAGGGTGCGAAACCAACGGGTTGCTCGCGCTGGCGTTCATCTCGAACTCGACGCCCTCCTCACGCCACTCTGGGTCAGTGCAGAAGATTCCGTCCGCGGACGCCTTTCCTTCGCGGAGTTCCTCGGTTCCGTCGGGACAGGTGATTCGTTCCACCGAGCGTCCGGTGTCAGCGTACTCCGACAACGTTTCGCGGGCGAAATCCACGACCGCCTCCTGCTCGACCCGGTTTCTCCCGGTGTTGACGGCGTGCGGCGTGAACTCCCGGTCGTCGCCGCGGAATTCGAGGGTTTGGTCGGCGTCGTCCGCGCGCGAAAGCCACGCCGACGGGATGAAGGTGGCCGCACGAAGTTTGACGATATCAGCGTCGCTCATGGCTACGACTCTCGCCGTCGGTCAAATAAAAATTGGTGGGTAAGTCACCCTTCATTTTTCGAAGATCGCAACACCTAACATGTCTGACCGAGGGCTACCGCGTGGTGCACACTTCGATTCCCGACCTCCTGCGACTGCTCGCCGTTCCCGTCTTCGGGTGGGCCGCGTGGCGCGACGTCGAGACTCGGCGAGTGGACAACCGGACGTGGTATCCGTTGGCCGTGCTCGCGGTCGCGCTGCTGGCGTGGGACGGTCTCACGGCGATGCGGTCCAGTCCCCTCGGACGGCGGTGGTTTCTCTTTCAGGTCGCGGTGAGTCTCCTCTTCGTCGCGCCGCTCGTCCTCGCGTTCTGGTGGTTCCGTGCATTCGGCGGCGCGGACGCGAAAGCATTCCTCGTGGTCGCGGTGCTGTTCCCGACGTACCCGGTCTACCACCTCGGAGCTCGGGTGTTTCCCGTACAGCAGACCGTACTCGGCGTTTTCTCGCTCACGATTCTGACGAACACGGTTCTGGTCGGGGCGCTATACCCCGCCGCACTGTTCGTCCGAAACCTCCTCGCCGGGCGACTCTCGACGGCGATGGCCGTCGGACGCGTCGTTCCGTGGGACGAGATTCCAAAAACCCACGGCAAACTGCTCGAAACCCCCGAGGGAATCACCCGAAGCGGCGCGGATTTGGACGCGATTCGGATGTATCTCCGGTGGCGAGGCGTCACGCTCGCAGACCTGCGCGAGCGAGCGCACGACTTGCGCGACCCCGCGACCCTACCGGAAAATCCGAATCCGACGACCGACGGGGCGATATCTGACGGCGGGACGATGGTCGAAACGAGACGACCGGCGGGCGAGTCCGGCTACGAAGACCCGTGGGGCGCGGCTCTGTTCTTGGCCGACATCGACCGCGACGCCTACGGAACGACGCCCACCAAATTGCGGGAGGGGTTGGAAGTCCTCGTCACCGAAGAGGAGGTGTGGGTGTCGCCCGGCATCCCCTTCCTCGTCCCGATGTTCATCGGGCTGGTCGTCGCACTCGGCTACGGCGACCTGCTCTCCGGACTGCTCAGCCTGCTCGGGTTCGCGACGCTCTGATTCGGATACCCGTCACCTGATGCCGGTCACCATCGCCAGCACGGAGTACATCCCGTAGCCGGTCGCTCCAGCACCGACGAGCGAGACGAGCCACGCGCTGAGCGTGAGCGCTATCTTCCGACCGGAGACGCCCGCCGACCCGACGACGAGACCGCTTCCGACCACGCTGGAGATGATGATGTTGTTGAACGAGATGGGAATTCCCAACGCGATGGCCGCCTGCGCGATGAGAAAGCCGGGAACGAGCGCGGCGATGGATCGCCGCGCTCCGAGTTGCGAATACTCTCGGGAGACCGCTTGCAGGAGGCGCGGTGACCCCATCCACGCACCGAGGAGGATGCCGGTGCCGCCCAAGACGAGCAGCGCGACGCCGGGAACGCCGAGGTCGGTGAAAAGCGGTTCGAGCGGGCCGGTGGCGAGGCCGACTTGACTTCCGCCGCTGGAGAACGCGACGACGGCGCCGAGACCGACGAGGAACCGCTTGATGCCCGCTTCCATCGACCGTTCCATCGCGCGCCGCAGTGCGGCGAAGACGACGGCTCCGACGACGAGACTCACCGCCACCATCACCACGTCGTACGTGCTAAACAGCGTCGGCGTACCACCGATCTGTCGCGAGACGAAGCGTGCGACCGTTCGCTGGCCGGTCGAGCCAGGAACGACGGCGAGGTCGACGTTCGCCAGCACGAATCCCACGAACCCGCCGAGAAGCGGGACGCCGACCGTTTCCGGTATCGAGTCGCTTCGCAGGAGCGAGGCGGTCGTGTAGGCGATTGTCGCCGAGACGAACGGAACCGACACCCAGAAGGTGGCGATGCGGCGGTAGGTGTCCCACGCGGGGTTACCGCCGAGCGCGAGCCCGACGCCGACCATTGCGCCGGTCGTGGCGAACGCCGCAGGGATGGGATAGCCGGTCGAAACGCCGATGGCGATGAACAGGGCCGACGTGAACAGCCCCGCGGCGGCCCCGAGCGGCGTTATCGAGACGCCGTCGATCAGCCCCGTGCCGACCGTCTCGGAGATGCTCCCGCCCTGTGCGACGGCACCGAGCGCAGCGAACACGCCGATGAAGAAGGCCGCACGCATCGTCGGAATCGCGTTCGCGCCGACCGCCGGAGCGAACGGCGGCGAGTTGCTCGACGCGCCGAGCGCCCACGCCATGAACAGGCTCGCTAACACCGCGACGAGGACGACGGCGATGGTTCCCGTGCTCACAGCGCTTCCCGAATCAGGCGATTCAGTCGCGGTCGGATGCCGACCTCCCGACGGGTGATGATGACGGTGGTGTTCGCCCGCCTGCCCACCGTCTGCGGCACGGTTCCGACCAGCTGTCGCCGGAGCACCCCCCGACGGGTCGAGCCGAGGACGGTAACGTCGTGTTTCGACGCTTCCGCGACGACCGTTTCCGTGACGCTTCCGGTTCGAACGTCCGTCTCGACTCGCGCGGGTGGCACCCGATTCACGACGCCGGCGAGGAGGCGCTCGGCTTCGTCGCGGTCGTCGGCGGCGACCCGGAGAAGGCGGACGCGAGCGCCGTTCGCCAGTGCGATGGCGCGGGCCACGTCCGCCGCGAGCTCTGCGTGCGGCCCCTCCGCGACCGGGACGAGGATCGAATCGACGCCGTCCGCGGGGCCGATCTTCTCCACGAGCACGTCGCAGGGAGCGCGTGCGACGAGCCGGTCGACGTTAGTTCCGAGGACGAATTCGCTCGGACGGTCGCGATCGTGCCACCCGACGACGAGCGCGTCGCAGTCGAACTCGACCACGGCGTCCGTGAGCGCCCGCGCCACGTCGTGGGAGACGAGCAACTGACCGCTGACGGGGACGGTTCCGCGGGCAGTTTCGACCACTCGATCGAGAATCTCCCGTCGCTCGCCGCCGAACTCGCGGATGATGACCTCGTCGGTGAAGAGTGCGAATGGCGACTCACGTTCGGTGACGACGACGCTGAACACCAGCACCTCGCCGTGTTGTTCCCGTGCGAGGTCGACCGCGGTGCGGGTCAACTGCGGAGCGTTGGTCGGGTGGCCCACTGCGACCGCGACGCGATACGCATTCGATCTCCCCATTCACGAGGGTTAGGGTCGCCACGAGCAAAAGAATTGACGTTTTACTGGTTTTCGTTCCGCGAGTCGCGTTCGAAACTATGAACCGAACGAATCGCTGGCTTCTCGGCGCACCGGGCCTCCTATCGTCAGCGTCGGTTTCGCCGGGATGCGAACCGGCGGGAAACGACCGTCGGGAAGGCCATCGTTTCAGGTGGAGATGGCTCGCGGGGCGAGCGTGACTACTCCACTTTCGAAAAGTCGGTATCGACGTTGCCGTCCCTGTCCAGGTCGACGACGGCGTCGAACAGGCCGAGGAACCGCTCGATCTGTTCTTCGTCGTGGACGCCCTTCGAGAGGTGAAAGAGGCCGACCGCATCGTGTTCTTCGAGCAGATCGAGCACCTGCAGTACTGCATCGTACACGCGCTGTTCGTCCGCGTAGTACGCCATCTCGGTGATGGAGTCGAAACTGATTCGTCGTTTTCCGTCGGTCTCGGAGAGGAATTGCTCGGTTACCCCGAGGATGCCTTCGAGGTCGTCCGGCGCGGAGACGTAGTGAACGTCGTCGGTGTTCCGGCGGGAGTAGCCGCGTTCGATGCTCAGCGTGTCGAGGATGTCGGCTTTGCGCTCATCCACGTCATAGTGGTCGAGTTTCTGCTTCACCTCGCGGGCCGTCGTGCGGGTCGAGATGACGAGAAAGCGGTCGGTGTCGGTCTTCAGAAAGTCGGTGTCGATTCGATCCGTCTCCCCGGTGCTCGGATGCAAGAGAAGTATGCCAGTGCCACCCGGAATCGTATCCGGCGTGTTTTCGACGGCGAGTCGATACTCCATACCGTCCGGTAACCAGTGGCATCGACTTAAAATATACGGGATTCGGGGTCAGAAGACGCTGTCGGCGGTGGCCGCGCCGACGACGCTGAAGATGGCACCGACGCTGATAGCTTTGAGCGTCGTCGCCAACACCTTTCCGGACGCCTCTCCATCGAGCAGGCCGTCGCCGAGGAACGTCTCCGGCGCGGCGAATATCGTGGCGAGGACGGCCACCGAGCCGAACGCGACGCCCATCAGCGAGATAAACCGCGTGGGGATGCCCGCCACCTCGGCTTCTCGGTCGGGGTCGCGTTCGTGATCCGCCTTGTAGAGCGCGCTGTAACCGATGGCGAAGACGATACAGACGGTCACCAGCGCATGGACGACGCTCATGTTCGTCGCCAATACCCAGACCTCCTCGGTGACGACGAACGGACCGGCGAGGAGGAAGCCACCGACGACCTGCTGGGCGGTGTCGGCGAGGGCGAATCGCTTTTTCGAACCGACCATACCCGCGAAGAAGAACCGAGGGAATGTAAAGCCCTCGCGCGTTTCGAGGGGGTTTTGTCTCCGGCGTCCATCCTCCCGTCCATGAGCGTCCGCGAGGAATTCGACGATTGGGCGACGGATGGCCGCGATAAGGGAATGGAGGAACGTCACTGGCACACCGCGAAGTACGTGCTCGCCCGGATGCCGGTCGAAGCAGGCGACACCGTCCTCGATTTAGGGTCGGGCAGCGGCTACGCCGGGCGGGCGCTCCGCGACGCGAACGATGCGGGGCGAGTGTACGGACTGGACGGGTCGCCCGAGATGGCGCGCAACGCGCGCGGATACACCGACGATTCGTGTGTCGCGTACCTCGTCGGCGACTTCGACCACCTCCCGTTCGTGGACGACAGCGTCGACCACGCCTTCACAATGGAGGCGTTCTACTACGCGACCGACCCCCACGAGACGCTCCGCGAACTCCGGCGTATCCTCCGGCCCGGCGGCACGTTCTTCTGCGCAGTCAACTACTATGAGGAGAACGTCCACTCCCACGCGTGGCAGGAGAACATCTCGGTCGAGATGACGCGCTGGAGCGCCGAGGAGTACCGCGATGCGTTCCGCGAGGCGGGGCTGTACGTCGCCGAGCAGGACAACATTCCGGACCGCGAGACGGAGATTCCCGACGAAACGGCGTTCCCGACCGACAACTGGGACAGCCGCGAGAAGATGGTCGAACGATACCGCGAATTCGGCACCCTGCTGACGGTCGGCGTCGCTCCGTGAGTGCCTTGCGACCGTCGGCGTCCCGTTGCGAAAACGTTCCGTCTCTCCCCGAACCCCTTCATTTCGAGTGGATCGAGAGGAAAATACCTGCACTATCTGAACCCGAAGACGTTCGAGATAGCTGTCTTAGAAGCCCATAGACGCTAGAAATCCTGCGGAACGTCGGAGGTGTCGCGGGCAGCGTGGACGAAGCCCTCGGCGATTATCCAGAGACCCTTGGCGACCAACAGCAGCGCGTAGTAGAGCGCGGGGAGTAAGACGACAAGGTAGAGGCCAAGACCGACGACGGTGCCGACTGGATTGCCGCCGAAGGAGGCGAAGAGAGCACCGCTGACCAGATTCGCCGCGATAACGAGGACGGCGGCGATGAAGAACTGGCGGGTGGCATGGCGGACGTACTCGTCACGATTCATACGGGCAACGTGGCGAGGCGAAACATCAATCCGCCGATTCTTCGACGCCCGTCGTTCGTCCGGTCTTCGAAGTACTGGCAACAGCGTTTCTATCTCACACTCGCGCCGTCACCGACGAACGTCGACCGACCCGTGAACCGCCTCGGAGTCAAGCCCCGGAGCACTCTCCTCGACCGACCGGTAAAAACCGTCTTCGAGACGAAATGAGACGTAAGAAAGCGCGGTTCCGGAGGATTTAACCAAACCGCAGGGCCTCTTTCGAGTGATATGGCGAAAGTTAGCGTAGTCGGCGCGGCTGGCACCGTCGGGGCCGCCGCAGGCTACAACATCGCACTGCGTGGCGTCGCAGACGAACTCGTCTTCGTGGACATTCCGGACAAGGAAGACGACACCATCGGACAAGCCGCGGACGTGAACCACGGGGCCGCATACGACTCCAACACGGTCGTCCGGCAGGGCACCTACGAGGACAGCGCCGGCTCCGACGTGGTCGTCATCACCGCCGGAATCCCGCGCCAGCCGGGGCAGACGCGCATCGACCTCGCGGGCGACAACGCGCCCATCATGGAGGACATCGGCTCCTCCATCGCGGAGCACAACGACGATTTCGTGACCATCACCACCTCGAACCCGGTCGATCTGCTCAACCGCCACCTCTATGAGACGGGCGACCGAGCGCGGGAGAAAGTCATCGGCTTCGGCGGCCGCCTCGACAGCGCCCGGTTCCGCTACGTCCTGAGCCAGCGATTCGACGCGCCGGTTCAAAACGTCGAAGCGACCATCATGGGCGAGCACGGCGACGCGCAGGTTCCGGTCTTTTCCAAAGTGCGCGTGAACGGCACCGACCCCGAGTTCACGGACGGCGAGAAGTCGGAGATTCTCGACGAACTCAAGGAAAGCGCGATGAACGTCATCGAGAAGAAGGGCGCGACCGAGTGGGGCCCGGCGACGGGCGTCGGCCACATGGTCGAGGCCGTCCTGCGCGACACGGGCGAGGTCGTCCCCGGTTCGGTCAAACTCGACGGCGAGTACGGCCACGACGACGTCGCGCTCGGCGTTCCGGTCAAACTCGGCGAGAACGGCGTCGAGGAGATCGTCGAGTGGAATCTGACCGAGTTCGAGCGCGAACAGCTCGGCGAGGCGGCGGATAAGCTCGCGGAGCAGTACGAGAAGATAGAGTAAGCGAGTCTCGCGACGGTTCCGAGTTTCTTCGTTTCGAGATACAATACTTCGTCTTCCGATAGCGAGCGAAACCCTTCTCGCATCGTTCGGTCCGACGGCGTCGAAAAGTCACGTCTTCGGTCTCGTTTCACCGCCCATCCGCCAACCGCGCGCCGATTCGGTCGGGTAAACCGGCTTCTCGCACCGCTTCCTGCACTACTTCGACATCGTACTCGACGCGGTGCTCCTCAACCGCGAGAGACGAGAGATCGAGGATGGCGTAGGCCGCGCGAGGATCTCTGTCTCGCGGCTGGCCAACGCTACCCGGATTCAACACCACACCCTCGTCGTACGATTCGTGGTGCTGGACGTGCGTGTGGCCCATCACCAGCGCGTCCTCGTCGCCCAGTAGCTCCGGCCCGAACTCCTCCGGGTAGGTGTAGTGGTCGGGGTCGTCCGGGTGGCCGTGGACGATTCGTACCCGTTCGCTGCAGGCCTTTGCGCTGGCGGGACGATTCGCCAACCACTCGCGCTGTAGGTCGTTCAGTTCGTCGCGAGCGTACTCGACGCCGGCACTCGCCATGCTGTTGAACCCGAACGTCGTATCGGAGACCACCGCCCGGTCGTGGTTGCCCATCACGCTCACCGTTACGCGGTCGCGGAGCACCTCAACGCACTCCGCGGGCCACGGGTTGTAGCCGACCACATCGCCGGCGCAGAGCAGCGCGTCGACCGGCGGCATGTCGTCGAGCACGGCGTCGAGTGCGACGCGATTCGCGTGAACGTCCGAGATAACGCCGACTTTCATGCCCGGGGATACGACTTCCGCGGACTTAATTCCCGTTTTCGACGGCGAGTTCGAACCCCGCGCCCCCGTCCTCGGCGGTTCGCGCGACGCCGACCGCACAGACCGGATGTTCGAAGTCGAGGTCGTAAACCGCACTCGCGGCCTCCTCCGCACGTCTCATCCTGTCCGCACTCGTTGCTTCGTCCGCGCTCGCCGCCGCGAAGTCGAACGGTTCGGGAGTGTCTTGCTCGTAGGTTGCCACGAGCGTCGGTTCCGTGACCTCCTCCACCAACAGGGCGTCTCGGCGGACGATGCCGACGTACGACTCATCGCCCACGGTGCCCGCGATTCGGGGCGTATCGTAGTCGTCCTTCTCGTAGTCCAGCGCGAGCAGGGTCTCCGCGAGCGCGTCCCGTGCTGGATAGCCGAGTTCGAGCTTTTCGGCGATGGGGTCGACCTGCGAGCCGTTGCCGACGATGGCGTTGTCGCCAGCGATACGGACGCAGTTGTAGGCGATGTAAGGGTTGTCCGTCTCCGGCGCGTCCTCGGTCGGCGCGACGGTGACGGTGTCGCCGCGAGCGACTGCTTTGCGGTTCGGGAACGAGCGCGAGGAGACGCGGTAGGCTCCGATTTCAGGGCCGATCACGATGAATCGTCCGACGTACATACACGACTGTGCGCAATTGAGGTGGAAATAGATGCTGGTTTGTGCATGGTTACGGGATGTCTCGGAGTAACATGCGCGGTCGAAACGCGCAACGCTTACAAGCAAGCGGGCAATAGGGAGTGTTGCTGCAAGCAGTCCCATGGGGTAGTGGCCAATCCTGTTGCCTTCTGGGGGCAACGACCGCGGTTCGAATCCGTGTGGGACTATTCTTCGATTTTTGTCGGTGAACGTTTGATGTCAATTTTCCACCACTCCGCCCAGAAGAACGAAATCCCACGAATATAACCATCCCGTATGCCGAGTGAACTAAGCGGAAAGACCGCCATCGTCACCGGATCGAGCAGCGGTATCGGAAAGGGAATCGCACGCGAGTTCGCACAACGAGGGGTAAATGTCGTTCTGAATTCGCGGTCTCATGAACGGGCGGTGAACGCGGCGGACGACATCGACGCCGAGGCAGGAACCGTACTACCAGTCGAGGGGGACGTGACCGACTACGAGTCGGTTCGGGCGTTGGTCGACGCCACCGTCGAGAAGTTCGGGTCGCTGGACGTCATGGTTAACAATGCGGGAATCAACATTCGAGGGCCCGCGGAGGAGATAACCCCCGAAGACTGGCAGACGGTGATAGACGTGAATCTGACCGGAACGTTCTACGGGGCGCAACTAGCCGGAAAGCGGATGATCGAGCAGGGTTCCGGGGGCCACATAGTCAACATATCGAGCATGATGGGCGAACAGGGACAGACGGGACGAACGCCCTACAACACGTCAAAAGGCGGCGTGAACAATCTCACGCGGTGTCTCGCGGTGGAGTGGGCCGAACACGACATCCACGTCAACGCCATCGCGCCCGGTTACATCCGAACTGAGATGGTAGACGAAGCACAGGATCAGATCGGGTTCGACGAGGACGACATCGTCGATAGGACGCCGCTCGGTCGGTTCGGTTCCGTGGAGGAGATCGCAAACTGTGCGCGTTTCCTCGCCGAAGGAGAACACTTCATGACGGGCGAAGTCCTCCACGCTGACGGCGGCTGGCTCGCGTTCGGGTGGGGGAGTCGGTCGTGACGCTTTTCCGGAGATAACGAAAAGAAACCACCCCTCGCCAACCCCTTCGTTTCAACTGGAACCCCCGGTACCTACCGCCCGCTCGTCTCCGACTCCTCGTCTGTTTCGGCGTCGTCCAACTCGCCTAACGCTCGCTCGTCGTTGTACTCTTCCATCCCGCTCGCCTCGCCGGTTACCTCGTTGTACACCGCTTCGCGGGCTTCGTCCGCGGACTCGAACCGTTCGTCCACAAGGCGGTCAAAGACGCTCCCCAGCGACTCCGTCTCGTTCGGCAGGTCGAGTTGCTGGTCGCCGTACTCCGTCGCGAGTTCTTCACTCGTCGTGGGATACTTGTGCTCGTCGAGCATCTCACCCGCCTGTCCGAGCATATCTTGGACGCTCTCTGCGCGTTCGTGTTGTCGCTCTCGAGCGCTGTCCATCACGTCCTCGGCGTTGTGGTCGTCTCGGGGCATGGACAGACGTACGTTCGGGTTCCGGAAATCCGTACCGGCCCACGCTCCGCGACCACACCTCACAGCGATACTTGGTCACTTCTCGACTTCGAGCAGGGCGACCCGCTCGCAGACGAGGTCGGTGAGCGCGGCGCTGGTGGCGGCCAACTCCCGCTCCGAGATGTCGAAGAACTCGAACACGCGCTCGCAACCCGGTTGGCCGAGCGTCTCGTCGCGTTCGAGGAGATCCGAAACTTCCCCCGCGGCTTGCGCTTCTCGTTCGTCCTTCCTCCCTTGCTTGCCGTCGATCACGACGACAACCGGCTGTTCGCCCTCCGAGACGCCCATTTTGAGCGCCTGATTTATCTGACGGCGACCCGCGGCGTACAGCAGAATCTCGACCGCCGGGTCGCGGGCGACGTTTTCCCCGCGGTCGAACGCTCGATTGGCGTGTTCGACCGCCGATTCGAGGTGTTCTCGGCCGGCCACGTAGCGCGCGTCGAACGCCTGTACCGCACAGTGGAACTCCTCGCCGATGGTTCCGAGTCGAGCGAGAAAGCTATTGAGGTCGGCGATGCTCGCCCGCCCCTCGACCAGCTTCATTCGAAATCACCGAGACTCTGCTGTCCGCCGTCGTCCGCCGACGAGTCGGCCGTCGTCGCGGTTGCTTTCGCGTCCGCGTCCGCCTCGATACCATCCAGCGACGGGTCTTGTCGACCGACGTTTTCGAGAATCGTTTCGGTTGTCTTTCGTCTACCGCGGAGCGCGCCGAGGACGACCGATTTGTCCGCCTCGCGGAGATCGGCCCGCGATTCGATACCGACCTCGTACAGGCGTCGGGCGCGCTTTCGACCGACGTTTCGAATCCCCGCGAGATCGAGGAGTTCCTCTTCGACGCCGTACTCGACTCGCTTTCGCGCTTCGCGGACGGCGGTGGTCGTCTTCGACGGGATGCCTTCGGTTTCGTCGCGCTGAAGTTCGGCGGCGAGTCGCTCCGCCGCGTTCAACAACCACTCGGCCGTATCGACCTTCCCGCGGATGTCGCCGGGACCGATGGCGTAACGCTCGGTGATTCGGTCTTCGTCCAGTTCGCTCGCCCAGTCTTCCAACAGGCGTGCGGTCTTCAGCGCCGAGAGCCAGTCCTCGAAGGCGTGGTCTTCGAACTCTGACGGCATCGAGCCGAGGAACTCCTGCTCGCGCTCGTACGCGATCTCCGTGTACCGCTCGCGGTCGCCCGACCGCAGGTAGAGCTGGTACATGTCCGGCGTGCGCGAGACGAGATGGTACAGACCGAGTGCGGTCGGTTTCTCGTCAGTTGCGTGCAGACCGTCAATTATCTCGGCGGCGCTCATCGGGTCGAGATACAGTTGCGAGACCCGGTGGCCGAGACCGGTCGCTCGCAGGCGGTCGTCGCGTTCGAGGAACCCATTTCGTTCGAGATACTCGAGCACTCGCTGGGTGACCGTTTCGAGGCGACCGGTTTCGTCGGTCTGGGTCGCGTAGAGCGTCCGTTCGAGGAAGTCCAGAAGTTCTGCTTCCGTCCCCGCGAAGCCGGAGGCGACAGTCGCGAGGATGTGCGTACGGAGCGCGGGTTCCGCGGCAAGTTTCGAGTAGACGGGTTCGGGGTCGGCCCAGACGTATTGGTCGAACAGTTCCTGTAGCTCTTCGTGGCTCTTGGCGATGAGCACCGCTTCGCCGTAGGGGTCGAGTCCCGGCCGGCCCGCGCGTCCGAACATCTGATGGATTTCGAGCACGTCGAGTGGTTGCATCCCGCCGACGTCGCCGTCGTAACGTCGCCAATCGCGGACGATGACGCGCCTGCTCGGCGTGTTCACGCCCGCCGCGAGCGTCGGGGTCGCGCTGATGACCTTCACGAGGCGGTCGCGGAAGGCGTCCTCGACCAGCGAACGATGTTCGCTGGCGAGTCCCGCGTGATGGAACGCCGACCCCTTCTCGACGGCGTCCGCGAGGTCGTCGCTCGTCTCAGTATCGCTTACGTCGCGAATCTCGGCGGCGACGGCCGCGAGTTCGCGGCGCTCCTCGTCGGTCAGGTGCGTTTTCGTCACGTCCGCAAGCCGTTTCGCCGACGCCTCCGCGTTCCGGCGCGAGTTGACAAACACGAGCGACGCCCCCTCGTCCCCGAGCGTGTCGCGGACGAGCGCGGCGGTCTCCTTCTCGTTTCCGCGTGCGAGTTCCTGCTGGCTACCGTCGTCGAAGTGGAGCGCTTGCCCGTAGAGGACGCCCTTTCGAAGGTCGATGGGTCGCCACGTCGAATCGACCAGCGTGGCGTCCAGCCAGTCGGCCATTTGGTCGGCGTTGCCGACCGTCGCGGAGAGCGCGACGGTTTGAAGATTCGGGTTGACGCGCCGGAGTTTGGCGAGGGTGACTTCGAGCGTCGGGCCGCGGTGGGCGTCATTGACGAGGTGAACTTCGTCCGCGACGACGCAGGAGAGGTCGTCCACCCACTTCGCGCCATTTCGCACGAGTGAGTCCACCTTCTCGCTCGTGGCGACGATGATATCTTTCGTGGCGAGCCAGTCGCCCTCGCTGTCGTAGTTTCCCGTTGAGACGCCGATGGAGACGCCGTACTGTTCGAACTCCTCGAACTCGGCCTTCTTCTCGCTGGCGAGGGCGCGGAGCGGGACGATGTAGAGCGCCTTCCCGCCGCGGGCGACGCTGGAGAGCATCGCCAGTTCCGCGATGAATGTTTTCCCGCTGGCGGTCGGGATGCTGGCGACGACGCTCTCACCGTCGGTGATGCCCGCCTCGACCGCTTCGGCCTGCGGCGGATACAGTTCCTCGATGCCTTGCGCTTCGAAATGTTCGGGGACGCCGTCCGGCAGTCCCGTCAAGTCGGCGACTTTCACGCACGTTCACCCCGCGAGCGTGCCGCGAATCCGGTCATTACCTCCGTTTGGCGCGTCTTCTGGTTTAAACTGTCGGGTGCTCCGTCAACCATTTCACCCGTCCCGACCGACGTTCGGGTATGAGAATCGAGTTCGACCGCGACACGTGTACCGGGATGTATCAGTGTACCGCCGAGTGGGACGCCTTCGTGGAGAACCGCGAGGAAGGAAAAGCCGACCTATTGGAGAGCGAAGAAAGCGAGGAAGATATCTTCGTGCGCGAAGTCCCGGAAGACGCCGAGTTCGACGCCGAGATGGCCGCGCGCGTCTGTCCCGTCGACGCGATCAAAGTGTACGACGACGACGGCGAGCAGATCGTCTGAGAAGGGGGTTTCGTCGTCGAAAAGTAGATTCATCGTCCAAAGGGCAGTGTTTCGAGTGGAGAAAGCCGGTAGAAGCCGGCACTCTTGTTCTCAGCTGTCGAACCGCGCCTGCTGCATGAAGGGTTGCGTGTCGTCGATATCGCCGAGTCGTGAATCCGAGAGGAGAACGGCTTCGGTTTCGTCGATGGGAACCGAGAGGCTGATCTCCTTCGTGCGGCCGTAACGACCCTTCGAGACGACGACGGCGTTGACGATGCCGAGCATGTCGAGTTCGCTGATGAGGTCGGTGACGCGACGCTGCGTGAGGATGTCGGCGTCGATTTCGTCGCAGAGGTGTTTGTAGACGTTATATACCTCGCCCGTATTGATGTTGCGAACGCCGTTTTTTTCGAGCGAGATAGTGGAGAAGAGGACGAGTTTCGACTGCGTCGGGAGCGTGCGGACGACTTCGACCACACGGTCGAGTTCTATCTTGTCCTGCGCTTTTCTGACGTGGCCCTCCTCGATGCGTTCTTCCTGATCGCGCTCGGCGAGTTCGCCCGCTGTACGGAGGAGGTCAAGCGCGCGTCGCGCGTCACCGTGTTCCTGTGCGGCGAACGCGGCACACAATGGAATCACGTCGTCGGACAGGGCATCCGGTTTGAACGCCACGTCAGCTCGGTGTTGGAGGATATCCCGAAGTTGGTTCGCGTCGTAGGGTGGGAAGACGATCTCCTCTTCGCCGAGGCTCGATTTGACGCGGGGGTCGAGGAAGTCGGTGAACTTCAGGTCGTTGCTGATACCCATGATGGACACCCGCGAGTTCTCCAGTTCCGAGTTCATCCGCGAGAGATTGTACAGCGTGTCGTCGCCCGACTTCTCGACCAGTTTGTCGATCTCGTCCAGCATGATGACGACGACTCGCTCCCGGTAATCGACGGCTTCGAAGAAAGTGTTGTAAACTCGATCTGTCGGCCACCCGGTCATCGGAACCGCCTCCATCTCCTCGGCGTCGTCTTCGAGTTCCTCGATTCGCTCGTCTATCTCCTCCACGGAGGAGAACTCGGTATTCGCTATTTGGGCGGGTTCTGCGGCGGTACCGTCTCGGATATCCTCCAGTTCCTCGATTTGCTCGTCGATGGCGACGTGGTTGTTCTCGATGAACTTGTTGGCGAGCTGTGCGAGCACGCGATACTGCGTGTCGGTCACCTCGCAGTTGATGTACTCCACCTCGCAGGGCACTTCGTATTTCAAAGACGTTCGTTCGAGTTCCTGACTGACGAACTTCGCACTCGCAGTTTTACCGGTTCCCGTCTTCCCGTAGATGAGGATGTTCGAGGGGGTCTCGCCCCGAAGCGCGGCAACAAGGATGGTCGCCATCCGGTTGATCTGCTCTTTCCGGTGTGGAAGCTCGTGCGGCGTATACGAGGGTCGGAGAACTTCCTTATTCTCGAAAATCGGCTCACCGCTGAGCAGATCGTCGAACAACCCTTGATTGCCCTCGTCCGCGTCGTCCAACACGACATCGTCCAGATCGACGCCCTCGAAACCGCTCGTCGCGTCGTCCGGTTCGTCCGGTGGATCGGTGTTTTCGTTTGTCATTCGTCGGCTACTACCCCTTCGTTTCCACTGGAGTTATCGCGCTGCGCAGAGAGAGACGGGGTAATATCGGGAAAAGCGTCCCGATTCGTCCCCGATAGAATGACAGCGCGTCCAGTTGATGCAGATGAACAAAAGGTGGAGCACAGTATTAAAATCTTTCTCATTCGGGAAATGATGGACGAAATACGGGTTCTTTCCCCGGTTTCGCGTCGAATAGAGACTTCCGATTCGATTCGATGAAATCGAGTCGTTGTTATCGTTCGATTTCGTCGTAGTCTCGTCGTTCGAACCATTCGAGAGACGGTTCCGTATCGCCCTCTCGATCCGCTCGACCGAACTTTTGTGGTCTTTGTTCTTTTTATTCTGTAATTCAGAGTTTTTGATTATTCAAGTGATCGGATTTCCCTTACGCAAACTGCCGGTAACCCATCCGTTTCGAGTGGAACCCACTTCGAGACGAAACGTCCGAATCCCCCGTTTCGAGTAGAACACCGGGCTGTTCCACTGGTCGTCGACAACGGACGAAGAACGTGAAGAACGGACGGCGGTCGTTGAATCACGATCGAAGAGAGCAGGGTGATTCCACGTTCGGTCGTGAGTCGTGAATCGAAGAGAAATGGACGCAAAATTCGATGGCTGTGGTTATTGTTGCAGTCATGATCTGGTCGTTGTTATAGTCGCGATCGTTGGTATGACAAACGATAGCTTTTGTCTTGGTTGCCCCCCACCCCTCCGTTTCGAGTGGAGAGGAAGAATGGGTGGGCGGGGGTGGGGGGTAACTAGAACAGGAACCTTTATCACAACATCGAACCAACAATATCCGTAAACTAGAGGATAGATTTTTCTAGAAGAGAGTATCGTATGTAAGTTACCCTTCGATGACACACCGACCCCGCTCCCTTCCGTCTCCACCCGAAACGAAGGGGTGGGGGTCTCCCCACCCGATCGCCCTTTCACCCTTTCATCCTCTCACCGTCTTCGTCATCTCCCCGCCCTCGCCGCTTCGTCCCCCGAGCCGACGACTTCCGCGTTCACTACCGAATCAGCTACGTCCGCTAAACTAATCCAGTCCACCGACTCGTCACCGAATTTATCAACAAACCTCCAAATCGCCATCGAATCACCATCGAATACCATCAGATCCACCATCGAATCCGTCGAATCCTTCACCGAATCGACGCCTTTCACCCGTCCTTCGACCGCCACAACCCCTCCGTTTCAAGTGGAACGTTCACACACCGAGTTGGGTTCCGTTCGTTCGGGCGGCGTTCGAACCGCGTCCTGCTCCATTCCTTGTGCTTCACGTCCAGTGTTCATTTCCTACGCTCCCTTCGTTTCATTTCTTCCAGTCTCGACGTGATATTTGTGTCAACAGTTGTCTGACGTAGATTTAAGTGAATGGCGTGAAGTTCTACGTGCAACAGCCCCGCGCCCGGTATAATCGCCCGTCAGTAGACCTCTCCGGTGTGATTGCCCGACAACGGGGTCTGGGAGGAAAAAGGATGGGATTGTTTACAGGTCTCAAAAGCAGTATTACACGTGTGACCGATAAGCTCTTTGCGTCAGAAGAGCCGAAACGGATCGGTATCTACGGACCGCCGAACGCTGGAAAGACGACGCTCGCCAACCGCATCGCCCGGGATTGGACCGGCGATGCCGTCGGACCCGAGAGCCACGTTCCACACGAAACACGACGTGCGCGAAGAAAAGAAAACGTAGAAATCGAGCGAAACGGCAGAACCGTCACCATCGATATCGTCGACACGCCGGGTGTCACGACGAAGGTGGATTACGAGGAGTTCCTCGAACACGACATGGAAAAGGAGGACGCGGTGCGTCGCTCCCGCGAAGCGACCGAAGGTGTCGCGGAAGCGATGCACTGGCTCCGGGAAGACGTGGACGGCGTCATCTACGTGCTCGACAGCTCGACCGACCCGTTCACGCAGGTAAACACGATGCTCATCGGCATCATCGAGAGCCAAGACTTGCCGGTGCTCATCCTCGCCAACAAGACCGATCTCGAGGATTCGAGCGTGCAACGCATCCGTAACGCGTATCCGCAGCACGAGACGATTCCGCTCTCGGCGCTGGAGGGTGACAACATGGACGAAGTATACACGAAGATCGCGGAGTACTTCGGGTGATTCCAATGCCGGAAATAAAAAATTCAGACGACGGGGTTCAGATCGACCTCATCGGGGGCGAACGGATGGCCGGGAAAACGAGCATGGAGAAGATCCGGATGATACTGGACGGCGTCCGCGAGGGAAACATCGTCATCCTGGAAGAGGGTCTCTCCCCCGACGAGGAGAGCAAGCTCATCGAGGTGACGATGACCGAGATCAGCCCCGACGAGTTCAGCGGCATCGAGATCGAAACGTACCCGCGCTCGAAGACCTCCGATAACGGGCTTCTGGGCCGTCTGATGGGCCGCGAATCGACTGGTTCGAAACTCACAGTCATCGGTCCTGCGAATCAGATTGAGACGCTCCACAAGGACGAGAATCTCATTAGCGCCCTCATATCCCGGAAATAATGCCGCACAAGTGTACGAACTGCGGGCGCACGTTCGCCGATGGGTCGAAGGAGATGCTTTCGGGCTGTCCCGACTGCGGCGGCAACAAGTTTCAGTTCCGACCCGCCGGAGCGTCTCCAGACGAAACGAAGGCCTCCGAATCGCCCGAACCGTCCGAGTCGAGCGTCGACGCCGCATCGAGTTCCGGTGCGGTCGGTCGCGCGGCGTCGACCGTGAAGGGGTGGGTTGGGTCGCGCGAGGACTCGGAAACCGCACGAGCAGACCGAACGTCGGCCGAAGCCGACCGGAAGCGAACGACTGCCAGCGACCGATCGCAGTCTGACACCGGCTCCGATTCAACCGCCGAATCGACCGAATCGAGCACTTCCGGGGGTTCTGCCTCGTCGGGGTCTGCGCGCGAACGGTCGCCCGAGTCTGATGTGGACGAACCGAGTTCGGGAACGGGAAAAGTGAGAGAAGGCGCGGGGACGGGCGAAGACGTAGGTGCGGGAGAAGACCGTGCACAGGCGAGTGCGCGTTCGGAGGTCGTCACGGACGACGAACTCCCCAAGCGACCCGAGACGGACGATGCTGGGACGGTCGTCGAACCGCAGGAGGAGAATCAACCGAGCCTCGAAGAGCTTCGAGAGGAACTCAACAGCCAGTTCGAGAGCATCAAAGTCGTCGAACCCGGCCAGTACGAGCTCAACCTGATGGAGCTGTACGAGCGCGACGAGTACATCATCGCGCTCAAGGAGAACGGGCGGTACGTGATTCAAGTGTCCGATTCGTGGTCAGGTTCGGCCGATAACTGATCGCCATTCCGCGTTTCGCGTTTCGCTGCGTCTCGACCGCGGAGATATCACTCCCTCGGAGAACCCTCTCTTGGACTCTCGAAGGTTGACACTTGAATAACTCCACTCAAAAACCGCGCGATAGCAGGGACGTGACCTTTACTTGCCGACGACGCACACCGACATATAAATCCAGTCGAGCAACTCGCTCGAAACCTGCTCGCGGAGTCGAAAGCCTACGGGTACACGCTGACGATTTGGGGTGGCGGTGCGATACTGATGAACCAGTACGGGTCGCCGGGCATCCTCGACATCTTCCTCTACATCAGCGGTGCGCTGTTCGCGTTCGGCTCCCTGGCGAGCGTCGCCTTCGACGACCTCAAACCGGAGTATCAGGAGGGACTCATCATCGCGTCCATGGTTCACATCGCCGCCACGCTCGGAAACCTCCTGTTGAGCTACGCCATCCTCGTGGCGCTCAACCCCGGCTTCCCGTCGAGCTGGGCGTTCTTCGTCGTCGGTTTCGAGGGGACGCTCACGTACAATCTGATGTTGCTCTTGGAGGACGGCTTCGCACAGTTCGTCACGGCGGTGTTCGACAAAGCGAGCGCCGGAACGTGATGTTCCACCCGAAACGGTGCCCTTTCCGTATCGAGGATGGACGCTCCGTCGCACCGGAACCGGTATCCGCATTGCCAAGAGCCTTCAATGCCGACCGCAAACCACGAACAAATGTGGGGTGACGCGAGACGACAAGTCCAGCGGGTGCTCTTTCTCTTCCCCGCCGCACTTGCCGGCCTCGGACTACTCGACCGGAAGAAAGGCGAGGAGGCGTTCGACCTCGCCATCCCGGTGATGATCACCGGCGGGATGCGAACCCTGCTTCGCGTCGCGGACTTCTTCATGGTGAGCATCGCCCTCGACGAGAACGCGGTCGCCGCGCTAGAGTTCGGATTTCAGTACTTCTTCATCCCGTTCGGCCTCTCTTTGGCGCTCACGAGCGGAACCATCAGCGTCGTCTCGCGGTTCAAAGGCGCCGGGGAGCACGCGAAAGCGGATTTCGCCATCAAGCAGTCGCTGTGGCTCGCGCTGCTCGTCTCGGTACCCACGACGGTCGTCACGTGGGTCTACGCTGAGCCGATGATCGCAGTGCTCACCGACGACCCGCGCGTCATCGAATCCGGTGCGGTGTATCTCAAAATCATTATGCTTTCGGTTTCGTTTCGATTCTGGAGCATGATCGCCGCCCGCGCGCTGGCCGGAAGCGGTGACACCCGAACCCCGATGTACATCCGCCTGCTCACGCTCCCGACCAACATCGCGTTGAACGCGGTTCTCATCTTCGGCCTCGGCTCGTTCGAACCGATGGGCGTCGCGGGCGCGGCGTGGGGAACCGCCATCGCCAACAAGCTCGCGGCGGTGCTCTTCACGGGGGTCTTGCTCTCGGGGCGCTTCTCGGTTCGACTCCGACTCGGCGGGAGACAGTGGGATACCGACATCGCACGCGAAATCGTTCGCGTCGGACTTCCGCTCGCCGGAACTCGCCTCTCGCGGACGCTCGGGCGGTTCCCCTTCCTCTTCGTGCTCGGCACCCTCGGAACCGGGGTCGTCGCTTCCTACGCCATCGGTCGGCGGGTGATGCTCCTCGCGCTGATGCCCGCGTGGGGGTACTCGACGGCCTCCAGCACGCTGGTCGGCCAGAGCATCGGCGCGGGGAACGACGACGAAGCGAACGAGTACGGCTGGCAAACCCTCAGAATCGCGCTGGTGACGCAGCTGATACTCGCAGTCGCTCTTATCGCGGCGGCCCGTCCCATCGCTCGCGGTTTCGGCACCGCGAACCTCGATCTGACTGTCGAGTTCGTCCGCGTGTTCGGACTCGGTGTCGGGGCGTTCAGCGTCTCGCGCACCATGCGCGGCAGTCTCCGCGGCGCGGGCGACACGAAGTGGCCGCTGTACGGAACGTTCGCGGGAACCTTCCTCTACAAGCTTCCCGTCGCGTTCCTCGCGGTTCCGTCGGGCGTCGTCCTCTTCTCGCTCGGAAACTGGTCGTTCGCTCCGGGAGTCGGCCTCGGCCTGCTCGGCGTCTACGCCGCCATACTCGGGGACATATACTTTCGGGCCGGCGTCAACACCTTCCGGTTCTGGACGGGCGAGTGGAAACGGATCGCCCGCGAATCCGAGGCGGGTGTGGGAGCGCGCGCCGATTGACTCGCTCGGAGAGATTTTCAGTACGAAGAACTTTCGAGTGGAAACGAAGGGGTTCCGCCCGGAGTAGGCAGATTTTAAGCGTTCGAGTGGAAACGATGGGGTATGAGCACTCCCACGAAGATCGTCATCGGCACCGTCGGACTGACAGCACTGGCCGCGATCGCCGTCGTTCTCAACCACTGGTTCGCAGCCTGATGTTCGGCGAACGGACGCTCCCCGAGGACGTGGCGGCGGTTCGAGACGAACACGCACCGGGCGCGCTCGTGCTTGACTGCGAGCGGGATTTCGAGACGCTTCCGGTTCCGGCACGCGACGACCTCGCGCTGCTGACGGACGAGATTCGTCCCTTCTCCGCACCCGGCGAGTGGCTTCCGGACGACGCCCCCGAACTCCTGCGGCGGTTCGCAGGAACCGACTTGGTGGTCGGCATGCCGGGCGACGGGAGCGTCGCGTGGACACGCCAGACCGTCCCGCCCGTCCTCTTCGTGAAAGCGCGCGTTCAGGGGTCGCCGGAGGAGTTCGTGGACTTCCTGCTCGCGGAGGCGCTGGTCGAAGTCGGCCTCGGTCTGCCAGAGCAGTTCCTCGGATTTTTCGAGGAGCGGTATCCGGAGTTCGCCGGCGCCGTCCCGCTCGATTCGGGGAGTACGTACCAACTCGCCGCCGCGCTGTGCGACGCCTACAAAGGGCTGTACACCCGCGAGGTGTTCGCCGATTGGCGCGACGTTCACCCCCGTCTATTCGAGGCGTGGCGGGACGCGGGCGAACGAATCGAGCCGCGGCTGGCGAACGTCACCCGAGAGGTCGCCACCGGTCAGTCGGACTTTCCGGACGCCGCCGAGTTCGCGTGTAGCGCCATCAAACACGGCATCGAACCGCCAGCACCCTTCGCGGCGCTCGACACGCGGGCGTACCGCGACCACGGCGTTGACTACGCCATCAAGTGGGCGGAGAAGACGCTGGGATGATCACTCTTCCTGCTCCATCGTCGTGAACGGAATCGTCGCCGTCGTTCGCTGTATGACGGTCGCGGTTCTGAGGATGAACGCGAACAGCACGGCCAACGGAAGGAATCCGATGCCGACGACGATGGGAAGCAGGAGACGCTCGTGGGCCGGTTCGAGAACGCTCCCCGCTGTCGCCGTGAAGGTGAGGAGGACCGCGACGGAAACCGCCTCGGCGGGGATGCCGGCGTAAAAGAGGACGCGCGACAGCGACGAGTGTTCGCTCTGGAGGTAGATGCTCTTGAAGTACTGTCTGGCGATGTCGATGCGCTGTAGGTGATCGACGAGTCGCCCGAGCGCGTCGTAGACGTGCGGGTGCAAGTCGTCCTCGTACGTCGAACGGATTCAACGCACCCGGTTAATCTCGTTCGCGTAGTTCGTCATCAGCGCGACCGAGAGCGCTTCGAACGTCGTCATCTCCGGATTGTCGAGCTTTTCGCCCACTTCGTTGAGATGGTCGGTGAGCGGCGTCACGAGAGATTCCACTTCGTCCTTCGCTTCGCCCTCGCGTTCGATGACGAGTCCTCCGATGCGTTGTGCTTCCCGTCTGGTGTTCTGGAAGAGCAGTTTTAGGAATCCCAACGGTTGAACCGGCGCGACTTCATCGGCGCTCTCTTCGACCTTCGTTCGATACTCGACGACGCTGTCTATCTGCGACCGAAGCTCCCTCGGCGATTTCAGCTCGCGGGATAACAACAGCTGATTGATGGAGACGACGACCGTGATGAGCGTCAGGTTGCCCGAGATGAGACTGCCGAAGACGTAGAACAGCGGTTGGGAATCTTCGAGCGGAACTGCGCCGCTCAGTTCGAACAGCGCGACGACGACGAAGAACACCGCCCCCAGCGCCGCGACGAACAGCCGGTTCCCGTCGAGAAGGAACCACCGCTTCGCGCTGTCGACGGTTCCGCCCCGTTCCTCACCTCCGACGGTGAGACTGTTCTCTCTCACCACGACGGTACTCGTTCACCGCCGAGCACCGAAAGTCCGTCGGCGACTCGCTCGCCTCAGACCGCTTCCGTGCCGCGCTTTCCGGTTCGGACTTGGCAGGCGTCCTCGATGGGGACGACGAATATCTTCCCGTCGCCGGGTTCGCCGGTGTTCGCGGCGTCGCGGACGGCGTCGATAACGTCTTCCGCGGGGATGTCCGCGACCACGCACTCCACCTTCACCTTCTGGTGCAGGTCGACGACGTACTCCTCGCCGCGCCACTGGCCGAGTTTGGCGGGCTGACTCCCGCGCCCGCTGACGTTCGTCACCGTGAGGCTCGGCGCGCCGATGTTCGCCAGCGCCCGCTTCACCTTCGTGAGACGGTCGGGACGGACGATGGCGGTGACGAGCTTTATTCCACCGTCGTTCGGAAGCCCGCCGCCGTCGGCCCGCAGTTGCTCGGCCGCCACTTCGCTCGGACCGTCAATGTCGAACTCCGGATACGTCTCGACGCCGTGTTCGGCGGTGTCCAGTCCTTCGCGCTCGTGTTCCGGCGTGACGCGGGCCTGTCCGAGCGAGCGCGCGACGCCGAACACGGTTCCGGTCGCGGCGACGGTCCAGAGAGCGATGAGGGCGACGCCGACGGCCTGCACGGCGACTCCCGAGAGCACCGCGCCGAGACTGAATCCCTGCCACGTTCCGACGGCGACGAACGGATAGGCCAACGTCCCGAGAACCCCGGCGGAGCCGTGAACCGGAAACACTGCGCACACGTCGTCGATGCGGAGGCGTTTCTCGACGAACTCGAAGACGTAGGGGAGCTGTGCTCCCGCCAGCAGGCCGACCGCGAGCGCTCCGGGCCAGACGATGTCGTCGGCGATGCCCGTGATACCGACCAGTCCCGCGAGCAGTCCGTTCGCAACGTAGAGGGTGTCCACCTTGCCGGTGCGGCGCAGCGACATCGCGCTCGCGCCGAGCGCACCCGCGGCCATTCCGAGCGTCGTGACGAGGGCGACGCGCCCGACCGTCTCGAACGCGGCCAGCGAGAGCGATCCGCCCTCGGCGGCGAACACCGTGGCCGCGGTGCCGACGTTGAAGCCGTACCAGCCGAACGCGAGGATGAGCGTGCCGAGCACGGCGAACGGTAGCGAGTGACCGGGGATGACGTTCGCGGTGCCGTCGTCGTCGAACCGACCCAGACGCGGCCCGACGACCCACGCCGCGGTCAGTCCGGCGATACCGCCCATCCCGTGAACGACCATCCCGCCCGCGAAATCGTGGAAGCCGAGGGTTGCGAGGACGCCGCCCGCCCACGCGAACCCGACGACGACGGGGTAGATGACCGCCACCAACAGGACGGTGTAGGTCACGTACGTCCGGAGTTTACACCGTCCGGCGACGGCCCCGCTGACGATGGTCGCCGCGGTCATGGCGAACACCGCGCCGAACAACCAACCGACCCACGCGTTGACGCCGCTGGGTTCGAGGATGGCCCCGAACTCGCCGCCGAGCGTCCACGCGCCGCCCGCCCCGGTTAGGTAGCCGACGACGTTCGAGAGCGCCGCCCCCACGAGGAAAAAGGCGAGGACGCCGACGCTCCACGTAAGCAGGTTCTTCGTCAACTGGTTGGCGACGTTCTTCGAGCGCACCTGCCCGGCCTCCAGCATGGCGAACCCGGCGTGCATGAAGAAGATGAGGAACGTGACGACGAGCACCCACAGGAGATTGACCCCTTCCGCGATGACGGCGAGGTCGCTTCCCTGTGCGAGGACGGTACCGCTCACAGTTCGTCCTCCCTTTCCCGAACGATGGCGATATCATCTGGACAACTGTCTACGAATATCGAATACTCTTCGACGTTTGGGTTCTTCATCACGTTATAACGAAACAGCATTCCTATTGATAAGCATGATCATTAAAAAACGAATATTTTCTACGCCTTCGGTGGACGAACGGCCGAATTATTATCGTGTACTGTCTGTTTAAGGTTGTAAAATGCCCAGAATGTGGTCGTTCGTCGTTCGAATTCTGGACGAACGTCGACCGCCGGGCGGAACATCCGCCCTTCTACTCCCGACCGGGGTGCGCACGAAAACGAGCGAGTCATAAGGAGACGGTATCACGGATTCACCGGACGATAAAACGCATCTTCGACCCGGTCATTTCAACTGGAAAACCGATAGCGGACTCCCCGTTCACTCGTCGAACGCGGCGGCGACATCCTCCGCGAAGTACGTCAGGATGATGTCCGCCCCGGCGCGCTTTATCGACACCAACGATTCTAGCGCCGTTTCCTGTAAGTCGAGCCACTCCCTGTCGGCGGCGGCGTGGAGCATCGCGTACTCCCCGGAGACGTTGTACGCGGCGACGGGCCGGTCGAACTTCTCTCGAATCGCGCTGACGATGTCGAGGTACGGGAGCGCGGGTTTGACCATCAGCACGTCCGCGCCCTCTCCGACGTCGAGCGCGACCTCGCGCATCGCTTCGCGCGCGTTAGCCGGATCCATCTGGTAGTGTCGCCGGTCGCCGAAGGCGGGCGCGCCGTCCGCCGCGTCGCGGAAGGGGCCGTAGAACGCCGACTCGTACTTCGCGGCGTAGCTCATGATGGCCACGTCCGCATAGTTCGCGTCGTCCAGCTCGGCGCGAATCGCGCCGACCATCCCGTCCATCATCCCGCTCGGGGCGACCATCTCCGCCCCAGCCTCGGCGTGCGAGACGGCTATCTTCCCCAGGAGGTCGAGCGTCTCGTCGTTCTTCACGGTGAGTCGCGGGTCGGTCGCGGCTTCGTCCTCCAACACTCCGCAGTGGCCGTGTTCGGTGTACTCGCAGAGGCAAACGTCGGTGATGACCGTGGCGTCCGTCTCCCGCGTGATTCGGCGCGTCACTTCCTGCACGACGCCGTCCTCGGCCCACGCGCGACTGCCGCGCTCGTCTTTCGACTCGGGGATGCCGAACAGCATCACGGCCTCGACGCCTGTTTCGCGTATCTCCTCGACGCGGGCGACGCTCTCCTCGATGGGTACCCGTTCGTGCCCCGGCATCGATTGGATCGCGACTCGCTCGTCCGTCGTTGCGTCGACGAACATGGGCGCGATGAGGTTGTTCGCGTCGAGCGTCGTCTCGCTGACCAGTTCTCGGAGGCCGTCCCGACGCAGGCGACGTGGGCGCTCGATAGGGTTCATACCGGTGGTAACCGTGGAACGCCCAAAACCGCGTCGTTCCGTCCGTGGGTCACAACGCATTTACTGTATCACCTCAATACTCGTATCAGATGAATATCGCCTCGTTCGTCGCAGTCGAGACGACTCCCTTCGTCGCCCTGCTCGCCTGCTCGATTTTCGGCCTCGCGATCCTCTCGTTCGCCCCGAATTCACGGTCGCTTCGGACGTTCGTCGCCGATTACGGCGTCCTGTTGCTCGTCGGTGCGGTCTTCGTCGCCGCCATCATCGGTATCTTCCTGTTCGTGTTCGGTGACAAAACGCTCGCACAACGGTGGCTCGAACAGTACGGTCTCATGGCGCTCTTCCTCATCCTCATCTTGGAGGGTGCGATGCTGTTGTACTTCGCACCGAGCGAGAGTCTCGTCCCGTTCACCGTGACCGCCCTCGCGTCACCGGACGACCTTCGAAGCATCGCCATCATCATCTTCGTCGCCGTCGTCGGCGCGACCATCGGCCAGTACGCGCTGTTCTCGCTGGCGAAACGCGGCGGACGAGAGTACCTGCAGGAAAAGCCGTGGTTCCGAATCTCCGAATCCTCACTCGACCGCTTCGACGGCTGGTTTCAGAAGTGGGGTCGCGTCATCGTTCCGGTGAGCAACGCCCTATTGTTCACCCGCGGGATGCTCACCGTCCCTGCCGGATTCGCGGAGATGCGCGATTGGGAGTTCATCGTCCTCTCGGCGATCGGGACGTTGATCTTCCAGTCGTGGCTCACGGTGTTCACGCTTTACACTATCAAACTCGGTCTCCTCGACTCGCTCCCGTTCTAATCGTTTTTACTTCTCACTGACACACGCCATCCGAGCAGAAAATCGCCGACTGATGACGGTTCGTTTCGGAACGACGACCGTTCTACCATAGCGATAGAGCTAACAGCGAGAGGAGCGTACTCACTGGTGCGCCCGCGTGTCGTTTGTCGCGTGCCATGCCATGAACGCTGCGCGGGTGCGCTTTCTCTCGAAAAAACGAGTAGTACCGTCTCTAACGCGATTCGATACCGACGAGGACCGATACTGACGAGAGCGACGTTTCTCGCCTCGGTCAGGCGGCCTCGGTCGCCCCGCGCTCGTCCGCGGCCAACTTATCGGCCCGGCGTCGATTCTTGAGCACCAGCGCGCCGAAGGCGACTGCGCCGACCGCCCGGAGCACGAGGTCGAACGAGCCAGGGTCGAAGGTCGGCAGGCCGAACAGTCCGAGCAGACTTGTCGCGCTGTTGAACAGCAACAAGGGAGCCATGAGCAGGAGCGCGGCGAGCGCGAACACCGCCCTGTCCACCCGGCCCACGTCGGTGTAGAGGTAGCCGATGACGGTCGCGCCGAGCGCGATTACGCCGACGAACACCCCCGCCACCGGAATCAGCACATCGGGCATGAAGTAGCCGAGTTCGGTCACGTCGGCGAGACCGATGACGCGAACCTCCTCTCCCGTTCCCGTCCCGCGCAGGAGGAGGATGCCGGGTGTCAGCACGAACGCGAAGGGAACGATGGCCTTGTTCAGAGACAGCGAGAACGCCTCTACCCCCGTCTGGAACTGATCGGATTTGGCGATGCCGGAGGCGGCGTAGGCGGCCACCGCCACCGGCGGCGTGATGTCGGCGATGACGCCGAAGTAGAGGATGAACAGGTGTGCCGACAGGATGGGGATGCCGAACCCGGAGATGGCGTCTCCGAGCATCGAGACGAGGATGATGTACGTCACCGTCGTCGGCATCCCCATCCCGAGGATGATGGAGGAAACCGCCGTGAGCACCAGTAGGGCGACGATGGAACCGCCGCTCACCGTTCGGATGAGCGCAGTGAGGTTCGGTCCAAGTCCGCTGACGCTGATGACGCCGGGGATGATACCCGCTGCCGCCACCGCGATGACCACCGTGGTCGCGGTGCGCGCCCCTGAGTCCATCGATTCGAGGACGAACCCGCCATACTGGAACGCCCGGTTGTCCGCGAGTCGGGGTCGCCGGAGCGCCTTCGCGCCCTTCGCCACCGCGCTGTCGACCTGCCCGTCGAAGTCAAGGAGCGGCGCGTCGGCGTGCGGACGGACGAGGAGCGTGACGAGGCTCACGGCGAGGATTATCCAGCCGAGTTGGCCCGCGACGACGGCGAGCGCAGCGGCGGGAGCTATCCCCGCGCCACCGCCGCCAGTAAGCAGCGAGACGATTCCGACGCCCGCCGTCGTGAACGCGACGAACTGGAGGGCGCACACACCGGCGATGGTTCCGAGCAGCGGAGCCCTCGAACTCCGATTGTACGCGGCGACGAGCGCAATGAGCGCCCCGATGGCGACCAGCGTGAACCACGCCGCCCGCTCGATGGAGAGGCGTTCGACGATGAGGTAGTAGAGGAGCAGTATCAGCGGAACGAGGTAGAACCACCCTCGTAGGAGGTGCGGGCGGAACGAGACGATCTCGGTGTCCGCCAGTCCGCCGATGTTCTCCTTCGACGCTTCGAGGTGCACCATCACCCACACGCCGAAGAAGAAGACGACGGCCGGAATCGCCGCCGCGATTATCACGTCTCGAAACGGCGTCAGCGTGTACTCCACGATGAGGAACGCCGCCGCGCCCATGACGGGAGGGAGGATCTGACCGCCGGACGAGGCGGAGGCTTCCACCGCCCCCGCGAACTCCGACCGGTAGCCGGAGCGTTTCATCAGCGGAATCGTGAAAGCTCCCGTCGTCACCGTGTTGGCGATGGACGAACCGCTGATGGTGCCCATGAATCCCGACGCGAGGATGGACGCCTTGGCGGGACCTCCCTTGCGCTGCCCGGTCGCGGCGTAGGCCAACTCGATGAACCACTGGCCTGCCCCGCTCATCTCCAAGAACGCGCCGAAGAGGATGAAGATGAAGATGAATCGAACGCTCACCGTGACCGGAATCCCAAACACGCCATTTTCGGTGTTGTACCAGAGGTTCTGGACGATGGAACTCCAGTCGAGCGGCGGAATCGAGAGCACGCCGACGACGGGCGCATCGATGGGTATCAGATAGCCCCACCGCGCGTAGACGATGAACGACGCGACGATGACCATCAGGTACACACCCAGCGCGCGCCGGGTCGCGTCGAGCACGAGCAGGACGCCGAGCGCCCCGAGGATGAAGGCGTATGATACCTCGCCCGTCGGAACGCCGACGGTCGAAAGAGCGTCGAGAACCGGCGAAAGGACGGGATACACCTCGGCGGTGGTGCGTCCGAATCCCAGTCCCAGCGCCCGCATCTGGCGGATCTCGTCGAAGTTGGCGAGCATGTACCAAACCGACAGCAGTGCGGACCCCATCATCGCGAGGTCGACGGGCGTTATCCGCGTCCTGTCGGGGTCGACCATCGCCCAGCGGACGCCCCGGCGCGCGCCAACGAGACCCCGAGTGACCGGGTTGTCCTCCCCGAGTCGCTCCCGGGAGAACGGAACGATTCGACCGAACCGCCGCGCGACGGCTCCCCGTCCGGTCGTCGTCGGAAAGAGTAGAAAAGTCAACAGCAGAGCGAACGTGACGTGGACGGCGTTCACCTGCAAGAGTTGGAGGGCGGCCAGCTGCACCTCTCCGACCACCGGAAGCGTCGCCGCGAAGATGAACCCTTGAGCGGCGAGCCACATCTGGAACGCGGAGAAGGCGATGGCGATGGCGGAGGTGACGACGGCGGCGATACCCCGCAGTCTGCGCCTGTGCTCCAGTTCTTGGACGAGTTCCTCCTGCTGTTCCTCGGTGAGCGTGTCGCTCATGACGGACACCGTCGGACGACGAACAGTTCGACCGACTCGCCGCCAGACAGCGCGACGAGGTCGTAGCGCCGGTCACCCACGCGCAGTTCGTGACCCGCGACCTCGCCGGGCGTCACGGGCACGGTGGCGTAGCTCCCCGCCGGGTCGAAGACGAACCACTCGTTCTCGCGGATGACGTTCGCCCGCGCCGGGAGTCCCGCGCCGTACGATTGGAACCGCATCTCGACCATCTCCAACTCGTTCCCGTCGACCGCGTACACGTCCTGAACGGGCGTCTTCTCGACGCTGTGGGTGTACGCGAGCGTCACCTGAGTTCCGTTCTCGACCGGCACGACGAGTATCGGTTCGCCGGTGTCCGCGTCCGCGACCACGAGCACTTTTTCGTTCGCTTGCGCGCGTTCGTCCCGGTTCGTCCGTCCGTCCCCATCGGCTTGCGCGACCGCTGGAACCGCGACGGCCGACACCACGAGTAGGACGACGGCGAGAAGCGCCGGTGCGCTCCGCGCGCCGCCGGAAACCCCGTTACGAACTGTTGTTCCCACCGGTTTGGTTCCCCCCCGTCTGGTTGCCACCGCCCTGCGTCGTCGCCGGACCGAAGATCTCCCTCGCTGCCGGGTGAAGCGGGATGGACATCCCATCCAGCGCGTTCTCCCGGCTGATGAACTGCTTTTTGATGCTCAGTTGACCGGTGTTGTTGAAGATGGACTGCGTCACGGCGCGAACAGACTGGTTCGACTGGTCTTGGGTCGTCGCTATCATCGCCCGAACCGCCACCGTCTGGACGGGTTCGTTCTGTCCGCTGTAGGTTCCCGGCGGAATCCTATCGTCCGCGAACCACGACGCCTGATCTTTGATATTCTGGCGCGTCTGTCCGGATATCTCCACGAAGGCGATGTTGTTCGTCGTCGCTAGTTCCTCTATCGCACCGACGGGCCAGCCGCCGACGACGAAGGCGGCGTCGATGTCGCCGTTGCGGAGTTGGTCCGCCGCCTGTGAGAAGCTGGTGTTCTGCTCGGTGAAGTCGTTCTGCTGGATGCCGACCGCCTCCAGAATCTGGAGGGCGTTCACCTGCGTCCCGCTCCCGAGGTCGCCCGTGTTGATGGTCTTGCCTTGGAGGTCCTGGAGCCGATTGATATTACTCCCTTGAAGTGTGACGATGTGGATCGTCTCGGGGTAGAGGGTCGCTACGCCTCGCAAACTCTTGATGGCGTTCCCTTGGAACTCCTCGATACCGCTTCCGTTGTAGGCGAAGTACGCGACGTCGTTCTGGATAAGCGCGAAGTCGGCGTTCCCCTGCGCGAGGCCGCCGACGTTCTCCACACTCGCGCCCGTGGACTGCACCTGTACCGTGTACTCGGTGTTGTTCTCAATGATCGTCTTGAACTGGTTCGACAGCGGAAAGTACGTCCCGCCGGTTCCGCCCGCGAACCATGTCAATCGTCGTTGCTGAGCGAGCGCGTCTCCGGAGAGTCCGAGAAGTCCCACCGCCCCTGCGGCCTTTACGAACGTGCGTCTGTTGAGTTCCCCCACCATACATCAACTGACCTCTTTCCGAAAGTTCATATAGCCACCCGACGCTTCGTGGCGGAAATACCGCGATACCCGGCGGTAACGCCGAGTTCCGTCGGGAAACGCTCGCTTATTGGAGGGGTTTCGAATCGAAAATGTATTTGGCTTCCCGTTCCGAGGAGGGGGATATGGAAACGATACGTGCCAATGAGTATCACGATATCGCCAAGGTGAGCGACCCGCAGCTCTCGCCGGACGGCGAGCGAGTGGCGTTCGTTCGCTCCGTTCCGGAAGACGACGAGCAGTACGAGGCGACCGTGTACGTCGTCCCGCTCGGCGGCGGCGAACCGACCCAGTTCACCATCAGCGAGGGCACGGACAGCGACCCCCGATGGAGTCCGAGCGGCGACCGCCTCGCGTTCGTGAGCACGCGCGGCGCGGACGACGACCGCCCGCAACTCTGGGTTCTTCCCGCGGCGGGCGGCGAAGCGCGACAGGTAACGGACGTGGCAGGTGGCGTCTCGCAGTTGGCGTGGTCGCCGGAAGGGACGAGAATCGCGTTCGTCCAGCAGAGCACCGAAGACGACCGCGAAGAAGAGCGCGACATCTCGCTCGATGACGAGGAGCACGAATCCGAGACGCCCGACCCGCGCGTCATCGACCGGAAGATCTACCGCGCGGGACAACGCTACTTCGACGGCAGGCGGAGCCACATCTATCTCGTCGACCTCTTTGACGACTCCGTCGAACGACTCACCGACGGCGACTTCGATTGCATGGAACCGGAGTGGGGCGACGCGACGACGCTCTACTACGGCGTCCGGCGCGAGGGCGACCCGGACGACAACATCACGGTCGACATCCTCGCCCGCGACACTGACTCCGGCGAGGAAGAGCAGGTCGTCCGGACGACCGGATGGGGAGCATCCATCGCGGCGACGGAGGACGGACGAGTCGCCTACCTCTACTCGCCCGAGGAGAAGGCGACGCTCCGACAGACCGAGATTGAGGTGTTCGACCGCAAAACCGGCGAGACGGTGGCGCTCACCGAGTCGCTCGACAGGACGCTCTCGATTCCCCCGCAGTGGGACGACGACGAAGAGACGGTCTACTTCGGAACGCCCGACGAGGGCGACTACGTCGTCTGGCGCGTCCCCGGCGACGGGAGCGACGACCCTGAACTCGTTCTCGGCGAGGGTCACGTCACCGATTTCTCGGTCGGGTCTGACGCCATCGCCTACGCGAAATCCGAGTGGGATCATCCGGGCGACGTGTTCGTCTCGACGCCCGGCGGGGCCGAAACCCGACGACTCACTCGGGTCAACGCGGAGTATCTCGACGAACGAGCGGTCAGCCAACCCGAGGAGCTTCGGTTCGAGTCGGACGACAGAACCGAGGTGCAGGGCTGGCTGCTGACGCCGCCCGACTTCAGTTCCGACGAACAGTACCCGCTCGTAGTCGAGATTCATGGCGGTCCACACGCCATGTGGTCTACCAGCGGAACCATGTGGCACGAGTTCCAGACGCTCGCCGCGCGGGGCTACGTCGTCTTCTGGTGTAACCCGCGAGGTTCGACCGGCTACGGCGAGGAACACATGGCCGCCATCGAGCGCGGGTGGGGAACCGTCGATTACGAGGACGTGATGGCCGGCACCGACGCAGCCGCGGAGCGAGAGTACGTGGACGAGGAGAACATGTTCGTCACGGGCGGGAGCTACGGCGGCTATCTCACCACGTGGGTCGTCGGCCACACCGACCGGTTCGCGGGCGCGGTGACCCAGCGCGGCGTGTACGAACTCAACAGTTTCTACGGTTCGACGGACGCCTTTAAACTGGTCGAGTGGGATTTCGACACGACGCCGTGGGAGGAACCGGAGTTCCTCTGGGAGCGTTCGCCCATGGCCTATGCCGACCGAGTGACGACGCCGACGCTCGTCGTCCACAGCGACGAGGATTTCCGCGTTCCGGTGAACAACGCCGAGATGCTCTACCTGTTCCTCAAGAAAAACGACGTGGAGACCCGCCTCGTGCGCTACCCGCGCGAGGGTCACGAACTCTCCCGCAGCGGCGAACCGGCCCACATCGTCGACCGACTTGAGCGCATCGCCCGCTGGTTCGACGGCTACTCCGACCACCACGACGCGCCGAAGGCCTTGGAGCGCGGCGACGACGGACTCTCCACGGCGGAGGGCGGCGACGAGGCCGGTGAAGAAGACGGAAACGGAGCACAGGACGAGGGCGGCGAAACCGACGAGGACGACGGGCACGAATAGCGATAACTATTCACATAGTAAGGTACGTTTCGTTCGGGGCGAAACGTTCGATAAACACACCGCGCGCTATCGATTTTTCACCGGAAACGAGGGGGTTTCCTGTCCGGTTCCTTCATCCCAGTTGACGCTATCGAAAACGGTTTGTCGCTTCGTCGGAAGTTCGCGCGTATGATACTCTCCGCACAAACGACACCGTGGTACGAGATCGGTCTCGTCTACGGCCTCTTGCTCGCGCTCTTCATCGGGCTTCTCGCCTCGTCATACCTATACGTGCGGGCTTTCTGAGAGGGGTTACTTCGGACGTGATTGTGATATCGAAAAGAGAGCCGCTCTCCATCGTTTTCGAGGTCAGTTTCGCCGTCGCGTCGAATCGCCACCGCCCCGCCGTTTTCATCCGATTCTCGACTCGAAAGAAAGGGGTTCAATCGACGATGATCTCGGAGCCTTCGTTCTCCGACTCGTCGGAGCCGGGTGTCATCTCGCCCTCGTAGCGGTCGATCCAGTCGGCGAAGCACTCGGGGCAGAGTCGTTGGCTGTCGATCTGCGAGCGGTCGACCGTCAGGCGGACGGTGCGAGCCAGCGCGTCCGTCAGCGGCTCTCGGCAGTCGTCACACGGTTCAGGTTCGGTCTCGTCGCTCATGAGGGGTCAATGTGACGCCGTGTATATAAAACTCGCCGGAGACGACGTGGGGACGTTTCGGCGGCCATCGTGTCGTTTCGCTTCTTCACGTCGCGGTCAACTACGCGGGCGGAGCGTACTGCGTTCCGTTCGACATCGGCTGAGACGGCTGATACTGCACGCTCGACGGGACGCCCGTGCTAGAGAAGAAGAGACGGACGTGTCCCAACCATGGAATCTTCACCTCGGCGGTGCCGCGAACCCAACTCGGTTTGACTGGTTCGCTGATGCGTACGACCTGGTCGTACGCCCCGTTGTTGTCGCCCTTGGTGATGAATCCGGCGTGCGGGGCCGGGCAGTTCGGCAGCTCGTCGCAGTTGTCCGCTCCGGCGACGTACGCCGGGTTGGCCTCGTCGTACCAGTTTTCCCCGCTCTCGACCCAGAACCGCGCTCGGTGGATGATGGGCGTCTCGTACACGCTTCCGTCGGGTCGGTAGATTATCACGTCGCCGTAGTGGTTGAAGCTCTTGTACCCCGACTGTTTTCCTTGTTGATAGCTGACGACGCCCGTCCCGTCCTGAGCGGCGTTCGGCACGAACCGGTTCTCGTCGACGATGAAGATGAGGTCGCCTCGTTCCATCTGCGGTTCCATGCTCCCGCTCTCGACGGCGACCATCGGCGGCCAGACGCCGCTGATGGCGAAGAGCACGAGACCGATCGCGACGACGACGACGACGCTCTCCAGCATCTCGCGGACGAACACGACCGTCCCGTTGTCGGTGTGTCGGAACCACCGAACCCACGCGACCGGCCCCGACCCGTCTGGGCCGGTATCTCGGCCGCCGTCTGGCGACGACTCGTCTGGGGGACTCATTACGATATCCGTAGACCGTCTCCAGTTGTTAACCTTCTGGGTTGGTTCGCTACGTTTTTTGCCTCCCCGCGTGTGGGTAAAAACGTGCCACTAGAAACCCCGGCTCGAATCGTCAGAGAGCTGACGAGCCGAGGGTACAACGCTGACCGGGAGGCGGTGACGCTCCTTGCGAGCGCGTCCGACCCCTCGGGGGCGCTCGAACGCGCAGTCGAACACGCCCCCGAGGACGCCCTCAAACTCTCCGTCGACCACGTTAAAGGCGTCCTCGACTCCTCGGTTGTCGGTGACGGAAACCCCTCCGTTTCGACTGGAACCGCGACCTCGGAACCGCGAGCGAACGGCGGTGCCGCTCCAGTCGAAACGGAGGGGTCGGCATCGACACCTCGAAGCCCGCACCAGCCGAACATCGAGGGTGATATCACCGGCGAGAGCACCGGAACCGGAGAGTACGACGATTTCGTCGCGGTGTTCCGCGACCGCTTCCAACGACTCTCGGGCAAACTCCGCGGTCGGGTGAACGCTCGCCCGACGAACGCCGTCGCCGAGATGCCGGGCGGGAGCGACGCCGCCATCGTCGGGATGATAAGCGATATTCGCTCGACGGCCAACGGACACTGGCTCGTCGAACTCGAAGACACGAACGGAACCTTTCCCTGTCTCGTGATGAAAGACAAGGAGTTCGCCGGTCTCGTGGACGAACTGCTGTTGGACGAGACCGTCGCGGTCGAGGGGAGTTTGTCGAGCGATGCGGGAATCCTCTTCGTCGACTCACTTCACTTTCCGGACGTGCCGCGCACCTACCAGCCGTCCACCGCAGACCACCACGTGCAGGCGGCGCTCATTAGCGACGTTCACGTCGGCAGTCAGGAGTTCGTGGTCGACGCGTGGCAACGCTTCACGAGTTGGCTCCACACCGACGAAGCCCAGCACGTCGAGTACCTACTCATCGCGGGCGACATGGTCGAAGGCGTCGGAATCTATCCAAATCAGGACGACGAACTCGACATCATCGATATCTTCGAGCAATACGAGCAGTTCTCGGAGCACTTGAAGGAGGTGCCGGGCGACGTGGAGATCGTCATAATTCCCGGCAACCACGACGCGGTGCGCCTCGCCGAGCCGCAACCAGGATTCGACGAGGAACTCCGCAAGATAATGGACGTTCACGACGCTCGCATCACGGGCAACCCCTCCACGGTGACCATCGAAGGCGTCTCGGTGCTGATGTACCACGGCGTCTCGCTGGACGAAGTTATCGCCGAACTCCCCGCCGAGAAGGCGAGCTACGACGAACCGCACAAGGCAATGTACCAACTCTTGAAGAAGCGCCACGTCGCCCCGCAGTACGGCGGTCATACTCGCGTCGCGCCGGAGGAAAAAGATTACCTCGTCATCGACGAGGTGCCGGACATCTTCCACACCGGTCACGTCCACAAACTTGGCTTCGGCAAGTACCACAACGTGCTCGCCATCAATTCCGGCTGCTGGCAGTCCCAGACCGACTTCCAGAAGAGCGTGAACATCGACCCCGATTGGGGGTACGCACCCATCGTGGACTTGGACACCCTCGACGTGACCGCTCGGAAGTTCGTCTGACGGTTTCCGCTACAACCCGTCGCCGTCGCTTGGTTTTCCAGTCGAAACGAAGGGGTTGGTTCCGAAAAAGAGCCGATGAGGTTACCGATTCAACGTGTGAATCGCGTGCCCCAACGCGTTTTCGGCGGCCTCCATCACGCTCTCCGAGAGCGTCGGGTGGGTGTGAACCGTGGCGGCCACATCCTCTATCGTCGCACCCATCTCGATGGCCAGTCCGAGTTCGGCGATAAGTTCGGATGCCTCGGGGCCGACGATCTGCGCGCCGAGGACGAACCCACTCGGTTCGTCGGCGACGATTCGGACGAAGCCGTCCGCGTGGTTCGTCGTGAGCGCGCGCCCGCTGGCTTGGAACGGGAACCTCCCGACGACGGGTTCGAAACCCTGTTCTTCCGCCTCCTCCTCCGTCAGTCCGACCGTGCCGATCTCGGGGTCGGTGAACACCGCGGCGGGCATGGCCTGATAGTCGATAGCCGAGGGTTCGCCGGCGATGACCTCCGCGGCAACTTGCCCTTCCTTGCTCGCCTTGTGCGCGAGCATCGGTTCGCCCGCCACGTCGCCGATGGCGAATATGTGCTCCTGCTCGGTACGCGCGCGGTCGTCCGTCCCGATGAAGCCCTTCTCATCCGTCTCGATGCCCGCATTCTCCAATTCGAGCGTGTCGGTGACGGGTTGGCGGCCGACCGCTACGAGCACCTTCTCGGCACCGAACTCCGAGACGTCGCCGTCCTCGTTCTCGGTCATGACGGTGATGCCGGCGCCCGACTCCTCCCACTCCTTCGCGGCCTGTCCGAAGTGGAAGTCGATGCCCAACTCCTCGGCTTTCTTCTTCACCGGTCGCGCGAGGTCGTCCTCGTAGCCCGGCAGCACCGAGTCGAGCATCTCCACAACCGTCACGTCGGAGCCGAGTTTGGCGAAGACGCCCGCGAGTTCCATGCCAATGTAGCCCGCGCCGACGAGGACGATGCTCTCCGGCACGTCGTCCAGCGCGAGCGCCTGCCGCGAGTTGAGGACGTGTTCGCCGTCGAACTCGAAGCCGGGAATCTCGATGGCGCGACTGCCGGTGGCGACGATGGCGTGCTCGAACTCGACCGTCTCCGCGCCCTGTCCCTCGCCGCCGTGAACGACGCGGACGGAGTTTTCGTCCGCGAACTCGGCGCGACCCTCCATCAGAGAGACGCCGTTCGCCTTGCAGAGCTTCTCGACGCCGCCTGTCAACTGCGAGACGACGCCGTCTTTCCACTCCACCATCTCGCCGAAGTTCACGTCGAGTTTCGTGTAGATGCCCATCTCCTCGGCGTTGTTCGCGTCGTAGGCCAAGTCGGACGCCGTGATCATCGCCTTCGACGGGATGCAGCCGTAGTTCAGGCAGGTTCCGCCGTAGGCGTCCTTCTCCACGAGCGTCACGTCGAGTCCCAGTTGGCCCGCGCGGATGGCGGCGACGTAACCGCCCGGTCCCGCGCCGATAACCAGCACGTCCGTTCCTGTCGAGATGTCTCCGACGACCATTACACGGCTAGAGTGGCTACCGGGTAAAAAATCAGGTGGATTACGAACCGGCGACTGAACGTGTGTTGGCAATCACCACACTTTTGTAGCCGGTACGCTGGCACTGAGAGAAAACGCTATGGTTCGCTTACAACAAGCGAAATCATGAACCATTCTCTCCGGTACGGCATCGCCGTCGTCGTCGGTGCCGTCGTAACCGCCAGCGTGGCCTTCTTCGAACCGCCGACGGAGGAATCGGCGATTCTCCTCGTCGGAATCGCGCAAGTGTACGTCGTCGGTGCGGCGGTCGCGCTTCGATACGGTTCGATTCTTCGAAGCACCGACGGCCGAAGTGGGCGAGCGGCGCGTTCGCCGGTGTTTCGACATTTGGCTGTTTCAGCCTGTTAAGCGGCGTCAATCCGACGCCGAACTTCACCGTGATGGTGCTCGGCTACGGTCTCGTCATGTTCGGTTTCGCCGCCGGAATCGCGTTCGAACACGAGCGAAACGGTTCACCGTAACACCGGTTACGCGCTTCGATTCGAGGAAAATAGAAAATTAGCGAGTCCCGGCTACTCCAATAGGAGCAGTTTCGGGTTCTGCAAGTATTCAAGCACCTGGTTGGCGAACGCCGCGACGATCGCGCCGTCGACGATTCGGTGGTCGATAGACACCGAGATGGGGAGCGTGGGGCGCGCTTCGACCTCGTCGTCAACCACGACGGGTCGCTTTTCCAGCGAGCCGAGTCCGAAGATACCGACTTCGGGGTGGTTGATGATGGGCGTCGCGTACTCGCCGCCGATGGCCCCGAAGTTCGTGATGGTGAACGTGCCATCCTGCATCTCCTCGCGCGAGATGGTGCGGTCGCGGGCCTTCTCGACCAACTCGTTCATCTCCGAGGAGATCTGGAGCATATCCTTCTGGTCGACGTTCTTCACGACCGGCACCATCAGACCGTCGTCGGTGGCGACCGCGATGCCGATGTTGTAGTAGTTCTTGAGGATTATCTCGCCGTTATCCTCGTCCAGCGAGGCGTTGAGGTACGGGTAATCTTTCAGCGCCGCCACGATGGCCTTCAGCACGAAGGGCATGTAGGTCAGCTTGATGCCCCGCTCTTCGGCGACCTCCTTCAACTCGGCGCGCGTCTCGATCAGTTCCGACACTTCGACGGTGTCGTGGTGCGTGACGTGGGGCGCGGTGAACTTCGAGCGCTCCATCTGCTTGCCGATGGTGCGCCGGATACCGCGGTAGGGAACGCGCTCTTCGCGTGGGCCGGTCTCGCCCGCCGCGACCTCCGCGGCGTCCGCGGCCTGCGCCCGCTGTTGTGCCTCGGCGTACTCCGTGACGGCTTCGGGCGTGACGTATGCCTCGCCGTCGCGCTCCTCGGTGGCGGGCACGGCGTTGAGATCGATACCCTGCTCGTCGGCGAGTCGGCGAGTCGCGGGCGCGGCCAGCGTCCGCTCGCGGTCGGCGGCCGCGTCCTCGGTCGTGGGCTGCGAACCTTGCTCTCGCGTCGGCTGCGCGCCGCCCATCGGCTCCTCGGCTTCGGCGAGCGCCTCGTCGCGCTCCTGGGTGCTCTCCACCGACTCGTCCGATTCGTCCGACTCCGCGGCTGACCGCACATCCCCTTCCGTCACGCGACCGCTCGGGCCTGTGCCCTCGACTTCGCCGATGTCCACGCCGAGTTCGCGCGCGAGCCGTCTCGCGCTCGGTGCGGCGAACACGCGACCATCCGGCGTCGTCGTCTCCTCGGAGACTTCTGGCTCCTCCGCGACCTCCTCCTGCGATTCTGTCGGCTCGTCGGACTCGGCGCTCTCGGTGGTCGGTTCGTCCGCTTCCTCTCCTTCCACGTTGAACGTGATGATGACGTTGCCGACGGGGACGACCTCACCCTCTTCCGCCCGCAGTTCACGAACCGACCCGTTCACGGGCGAGGGGACTTCCACGATGGCTTTGTCCGTCTCGACCTCGGCGACCGGCTGGTCTTCGCTGACCGTGTCGCCCTCCTCCACCAGCCAACTGACGAGTTCGCCTTCGGCGACGCCTTCGCCGACGTCCGGGAGTTTGAATTCGCGTACCATGTTAGAAGTTCACCGCGTCGCGGATGCCCTCCTTGATGCGGGCCGGTTCGGGCAGGTAGTAGTCTTCGAGGCTGTACAGCGGGAACGGCGTGTCGAAGCCGGTGATGCGCTCGACGGGCGCTTCCTGGTACAGCAGGGCTTCTTCCTGAATCGTCGCGGCGATCTCTCCGGCGAGACCGCCCGACTTCGGGGCTTCGTGGACGACCGCCGCGCGTCCGGTCTTCTTGAATGACTCGACGATGGTGTCCGTGTCGAGCGGCGAGACGGTTCGAAGGTCGACGACCTCCGCGTCGATTTCGCCCTCCAACTGCTCGGCGGCTTCCATCGTCGGGCGGGTCATCGCACCCCACGTGAACACCGAGATATCCGTCCCCTCTTTGCGCACCGCGGCCTCCCCGATGGGAACCTCGTAGGATTCGGCGGGTACGTCGCCGCGGAACGCGCGGTAGATGAGCTTCGGTTCGAGGAATATGACCGGGTCGGGATCGCGGATGGCGGCCGTGAGCAGCCCCTTCGTGTCGTACGGCGTGCTCGGGATGACGACTTTGAGACCGGGCTGGTGCGCGAAGAACGCCTCCGTCGATTCGGAGTGGTGTTCCGGCGCGCGGATGCCTCCGCCGTAAGGCGCGCGGATGACCATCGGACAAGTGTACCGGCCGCGCGAGCGTGTGCGCAGGCGGGCCGCGTGCGAGACGATCTGGTCGAACGCCGGGTAGATGAAGCCCATGAACTGGATCTCCGGTACGGGCTTCAGACCGTAGGCTGCCATGCCGATCGCGGTGCCGACGATGCCGGACTCCGCCAGCGGCGTGTCGATGACGCGGTCGTCGCCGAACTCGTCGTAGAGCCCTTCGGTCGCGCGGAACACGCCGCCGTTCTTGCCGACGTCCTCGCCCATGACGACCACGTCGTCGTCCTGTTGCATTTCAGTGTACAGTCCGTCGCGGACTGCCTGCACGAGCGTGAGATTCTCCGATTCGGTAGTTGCCTGACTCATAGTTACTCCTCCAGAAGTGCGTCGTCCCCGTACTGTTCGCGGATTCGCTCGAACCACTCGCGCTGTTCGCGCAGTCGTCGCGGCATGTCCGCGTACACGTGCTTGAATATCTCCTCGGGGTCGGGTCGCTCGACCGACTCCGCCTCGTCGATGGCGTCCGCGACCCGCTCTTTGACGTCCTCCCCGATGGCGTCCACCGACTCGTCGTCGAGCCGTCCCGTGTTCCGCAGGAACGCTTCCATCCGCGGAATCGGATCCTTCTGCTTCCACCGCTGGACTTCGTCGTCGTCGCGGTAGACGCTCGGGTCGTCGGCGGTGGTGTGCGCGCCGAAGCGGTACTGTACCGCCTCGATGAGCGTCGGACGTAGTTCGTCCTCGCTGGGGTTTTTCGCCTTGTTCACGGCTTCCTTCGTCACTTTGTACACCGCGAGAGGATCCATCCCGTCGACCTGCACGCCCTCGAAGCCGTATGCTTGCGCTTTCTGCGCGATGGTCTTGGAGGCGGTCTGGCGCTCGCGCGGCACCGAAATCGCCCACTGGTTGTTGTTACAGAAGAAGACGGCGGGTGCGTCGAAGACCCCCGCGAAGTTCATCCCTTCGTGGAAGTCGCCCTCGCTCGTCGCGCCGTCGCCGAAGTAACAGAGAAACGCTTTCTCCTCACCCTTCAGACGCGACGCCCACGCCGCGCCGGTCGCGTGAACGACTTGCGTTGCGATGGGCACCGCGACGGTGAAGATGTTGGAGTCTTCGGGAATTTCGTTCCCCGCTTCGTGGCCCATCCAGTAGAGCATGGTCTGTTTCAGCGAGAGGCCGCGGACGAGCGCCGCGCCGTGTTCGCGGTAGCTCGGGAACATCCAGTCGTCGTCGCTGAGCGCGTAGACGCTCCCGATCTGTGCGCCCTCCTGTCCCGAAAGCGGGGGGTACGTTCCCATCCGACCTTGGCGCTGGAGGCTGACCGCCCGCTCGTCGAAGTGGCGGGCGAGACGCATCTGGTGGTACATATCCACCAATTCCTCATCGGAGAGGTTCGGCACCTCCGCACCGTCCAGCACCGTGCCGTCTTCGTCCAGTATCTGTACTCGCTCCTGGGGGTCTCGGTGTACGATGCTCACGGTCGAACCCATCCTGACATGTGCGAAAAAACTCTCGCGCGCATTATAGGGTTTTCGTAATTAACTTCCCATAGAAACTGCTTCGCATGCCATTTTTACGGGTTTGTGCCGCAAACGCCGGTCAAATTTCCCATTTTAAAATTACCGGCCGGATGTCGGTCAAACGATGGGCAGTCTCGTACGGTCTTGAGAACCGATGAACATCGTTGTACACCGTTTCCTCTTTCGGTCGGACGAATGCCGTGTGCACTTCCCGCTTCGCGGCGTTGCTGCTCGTTCAAACCGAGACCCGGTGGGCCTCGCGGTTCGCGGGTCGTTCCTCTCCGCTCGCTATACGGAGGCTCTCCGAGCCTCGCGCCTCGCTTGCTCCACCGTCTTCCCGTCCCGGAGGATAGCGTCGACGAACAGTTCACCTGCCTTGTAGGACGACCGAACCATCGGTCCGCTGGCGCAGTAGAGAAAACCGAGTTCGTCCTCCGCGACCTGTCGCCACGTCTCGAACTTCGCGGGGTGGACGTACGCTTCGACGTCGAGATGGGAGCGCGACGGCTGGAGGTACTGGCCGAGCGTGACGATGTCCACGTCGGTCTCTCGGAGGTCGGAGAGCGCCTGATACACTTCGTGGTCGTACTCCCCGAGGCCGAGCATCAGACTTGTCTTCGTGTAGATATTCGACTCGCGCCCGACCTGTTCGAGAACGCCGAGGCTCTGTTCGTAGCCCGCACGCGGGTCGCGGACGGGCCGCTGGAGTCGCTCGACCGTCTCGACGTTGTGCGCGATAACGTCCGGTTCGGCGTCGATGATCTTTCGAACGAGACGTTCTTCGCCTTGGAAGTCCGGAATCAACACTTCAACGAGGATACCGGGATGGCGTTTCTTTATCTCTCGAATTGTCTGCGCGAAGTGGCCCGCACCCTGCTCGTCGAGGTCGTCGCGGTCGACCGACGTGAGAACCACATAGTCGAGGCCGATCTCCGCGATGGCGCTCGCCACGTTCGCCGGTTCGTCCGGGTCGAGCGGTTCGCCGCCGCCGGTGTCCACGTCGCAGAAGCCGCAGCTCCGCGTGCACTGGTGGCCCATCAGCATGAAGGTGGCCGTCCCGCCGCCGTCCTCGCCTCGCCCGCTCCAGCACTCGCCGAGATTCGGGCAGTTGGCCTCCTCACAGACGGTGTGAAGGTCGTGCTCTCGGAGCGTCCGCTTGATCCCCGTGAACTCCTGTCCCGACGGAGGCCGCATCTTCAGCCAGTTTGGCTTGCGCCGCCCACTCATTGGTGGCGGCTTCGGGCTACCACGACAAAAAGGATAGGGTATTCGAGGAGGCGAGATGGACGAATCCACCGTTCCGCCCCCACCGTTTCGACTCGATAGCCGCGCGTATCCCCCTGTTGTCGGCAGGAAATCCGAGAGTACTCACCCCGGTTGTGGGATAAGAAGCAAATAACAATGCCGTTCATTCGCCTACTGATTCGGTATGGCTACGAACGATCGTATGAGAACGAACGACGGGATGGACACGAACGGATTGGACTGGTTCAGCATTCTTCTAGTCGTGGTCGGCGCACTCAACTGGGGCATCGTCGGGGTAACGGGACTGATCGGCGAACGACTGAACGTCGTACAGCAGGCGATGGGACTGCTCTTTCTCCCCGATGTCGCTCAGACGATCACGTATCTCATCTACGTGCTCGTCGGTCTCGCGGGGCTGTATTTCATCTACACCAGCTACAAAATCGGTCGCGCGAGTCGCCGGACGCGCCAACGAGCCCCTCAGCAGACGGAGTGACTTCTTTTTTCTTGCCTACCTTTTCAGTCGGTTCTCTACTTTCCCAACTTCCTCCGCGATGTTTGTTTGGTTCCTTATTTCATGGTGATGAACATTGTCATATCCTCTCTCTACAATACTTATAAATACTATCAGGATTTCATGATTTGTATAGCCGCAAACCATGCCCGAGCTATCCCGGGATGAAATCACTGACGGGTCGTTAGTGCGAGCTCTCGTACTTCTCGCCGCACCTCTCGTCTTGCAGAACTTCGTACAAGTCGCCCAACAAGTCGTCGATACGTTCTGGGTCGGTCGTCTCGGCGAGGACGCAGTCGCCGCAGTCGGGTTGAGCTTCCCGCTTACCGCCATCCTGTTCGCTATCTTCATGATTACGAACATCGGAACCCAGGTACTCGTCTCCCAGCGCGTCGGAGCCGACGACGAGGCAGGTGCTCGTCGCGCGGCGTTTCACGGCATCACGCTGGCGTTCGTCATGGGTCTTGTCCTCATCGGCCTCGTGTTCCTCTTCATACCGGATGTCGTCTTCCTGTTCGGTGCGACCTCCACGGTCACGTCGCTCACTATCGTCTACCTGACGACGTACGCGTTCGGGTTGCCGATAATAGGTATGGGCGACGCCATCGAGTTCGGATTCATCGGATGGGGAGATTCGCGCGCCGCCCTCTACATCAACGTCGTCGCGGTCGCCGTCAACATCATCCTCGATCCGTTTCTCATCTTCGGCTACTGGATTCCCGGATTCGACGGGCTCCAAATCGCCGGTGCTGCCCTCGCTACCGTCCTCGGATACGGTATCTCGTCCCTTCTCGCGCTCGGGATGATGCTTCATGGCCGGGACGGGTACACGCTCACACGAAACTCGATGACGTTCCGGATGGGCGACTATCGCGAACTCGTCGATATTGGACTCCCGATGTTCGGCCAGCGCCTCGCCGGCCAGTCGGTTCGCGTTCTCATCGTCGGCATCGTCGCCGTGGCTGGTGGTCCCGCCGCTCTCGCGGCCTACAACGTCGGTGCGCGAATCGCTAGCGTCGCCTTCATCCCCGCGAGCGGTCTCTCGCAGGCCGCACAGAGCATCATCGGTCAGAATCTCGGTGCCGACAAGCCCGCTCGCGCTCGACGGACGACATGGGTCGGCGTGGTCATAGCGATGGTCGGTCTCACCCTCGTCGGCACCGTCCAGTGGGTCGTTCCCGAACTGTTGGTCGAGACGTTCGTCCCCGATATGTCGCCCGAAGGTTTCGAACTGACCGTCCAGTACCTCCAAATCCTCGTCTACGGCTACTGGGGCATCGGTGCGATCTACCTGTTCAACGCCGGGTTCAACGGCGCGCGCCGGACGAAGGTGAGCCTGATAGCCGACCTCCTGAAATACTGGGGCGTTCGACTGCCCATCGCCGCCGTCGGCGTGATGTGGCTCGGGAAAGACGTGAACGTCGTCTTCTGGGCGGTCACGATTTCGAACGTCGTCGGCGCAATCGGCGCTGGCGCGTACTACTACTACTCGACCAGCAACGGGATGTTACAGCGGGCCGCCAAAGCGGCGACGAGTGCCGCAGACTGACGACGTTCCGCTCGGATTTCGAGACGGTTCGGTAAAAGTGACGCTAGCGGTTCGTCTCCAATCGTGCTAGGTCTCCGTTCGAACGATGGAGCCGACCGTTGGGGATATCGTCCCGACTCCGACATTGCGTCGCCACTCACACGGGCGAAAGGGGAAAGAATGGGAGCGCGGAGCGTGTGACCGCACTCGGACAGTGCACTTCGGGGTACTTAAACTCACGGGGGGAAGAGTGAAAGTGAAAACCGACAGCAGGCCCCGCCAAAAGCCGTCCGTCAGACGAAAGGCAGACGTCAGAGTCTGACGCACGTCGCACATAAATCATTCGACTATCCGAACGCTAACATCTCGGTCGCCGACGAACCGACGAACGCGCCGCTCGAACGCTCCCTCACCGGGCCACGAAACGGATTCGGTGACGCCAAGACGGTTCGCGTTTCCCACGTACACTTCCGCTTCGTCTCCTCCCTCTGTTGGAACTGCGATTCGAACGTACAGACCACGTTCCACGCCCTCGTACGCGTCGAGCGCGGCGATGTCGGTGGTTTCGAGGAGCCGACCGTCCGTCTCGCCGCCCGGGGCGAGCGTCGGGTAGCGACCGTCGACGCGATGGAGTCCCGAGAGCACCGCGTCGCCGACAAACTCGAACGTCTTGACCACGGATGCGACGCAGTCGGGGTTCGTGAGGGTTCCGTAGACGAACACCAACATGCGTCACCTCGTCCGAATCGAGAGCACTTTCACGCGCCCGACGGCGTCGAAATCCCTGAGTCGATAGGCGAGGTCGCGGACTCGTTCCGCCGAACCGCGACAAAACACCGTTTCGAGACACCAGTGGTCGTGGTGGACGTGACTGGTCGTGTTTATGACCTCGTGAAACTCGTGTTGGATGGCGTGGAGGTCGCCGACGACCGACCCGTGTTCATAATCGAACGCGAGCACCGCGGCGATGTCGCCCGCCACGTCCTCGAACTGGGCGTGCGCTTCGGTGTACTCGGCCATCGCCTCGCGGACGGCCCGGGAACGCGATTCCAACCCCTGCGCTCGCCACGTCTCGTCGAACGCCGAGAGTACGTCGTCGGGGACGCTGAGACTCGTTCGCATGACCGTCGGTTCGGGATATTACCCCTTCAGCGGTTCGGTAATAACAACCGGTATGTGTCGGTGGTTTGTAACTCCGACCGGATGTGGAACGTCGAACTCGGAGTTCTGTTCGGGACGGTTGCGCTCGGCTTCGTCCACGGCGTTGAACCGGGGCACGGGTGGCCGGTCGCCGCGTCGTACGCGCTCGACCAGACGAACAAGTGGCTCTACGGCTTCGCGGCGAGTTTCGTCCTCGGCGTCGGACACCTGATAAGCAGCGTCGTGATGGTGTTCATATTCTTCTGGGCGAAGGAGTATTTCGACCTCGCGCAGGTGAACGATCCGCTGGCCGTCGGCGGAGTTCAGATCGGCGGCCCGGTGAGCGTCGTCGCGGGCGTCCTGCTGATTCTGCTCGGGGTTCGTGAGTATCTACACGGGCACTCACACTCACCCGGTAGCGGGTATTCGCACGACCATCACGAACACGGTGACCACAATCATGGCCATCACGGGCACGAGCACCATCACCACGGAGGCGGTCTACTCGGAAAGGTGAAGCGGGCACTTCCGTTCGGCGGTCACTCCCACGGGTCGATGGAGGACGCGACCGACCGCGGCCTGTGGGGTATCGCTGGATTCGCCTTCGTGCTCGGCTTCGCCCACGAGGAGGAGTTCGAGATAATCGCCATCTGTAGTACGACGAACCACTGTCTCGAACTTATGTTCGTCTACGCGCTGACGGTCATCGTCGGCATCGTGGGGCTGACGCTCCTGCTCATCGCGGGCTACGAACGATACGAAGAACGGGCCGAGCGCTACGCCGAGCATCTCCCATTGTTCTCGGCTGCGGTGTTGGTTCTGATGGGTGTGGGTTTCGTCGTCGGCCTGTTCTGATTCGTGCTCGTTTGGGTTGCCCGTTCCGGTACAGCCAAACCCCGCCGGACAGAACCGCGTCGCGTGACGCTTCGTAAGCGAGTGGTCGCGGTCTGGCGACGGGTGCTCGGTCTCTCGTGGCCCGTGATGGCCGAGCAGGTGCTCCGGACGCTGATGCGGACGACCGACATCGTCGTCGTCGGACTGTTCTCGCCCGCCGCCGTCGCCGCCATCGGTCTCGCGGATCTCTACGCGCGTCTCCCGCTTCGAATCGGCCTCGGCCTCGGCGGCGGTGCCATCGCGCTCTCCAGTCAGGACACCGGACGCGGTGCGACCGCCAATCGCGACGAGGCCGTCACGCAGGCGATTCTCGTCGGTGCGCTCGCGGGATTCCCCTTCGTCCTCTTCGGGCTGCTGTTCGCCGAGTCCGCGATTTCGGTCCTCGGCGCGCCCGAAAACGTCGCGGAGATGGGCGGTACGTACCTCATCATCATCTTTCTCACCGCTCCCGCCCGCCACGTCGCGCTGGTCGCCGCGCGTTCGTTGCAAGGAACCGGCGACACCCGGACGCCAATGTACGTCAACGTCGTCTCCAACCTCCTCAACATCGGCGGCACCGTGGCGCTCGGCCTCGGTATCGGCCCGTTTCCGGAGTGGCGAATCACCGGTGTCGGCGTCGCCACCGCCGTCGGCAACCTGTTCACCGCGACCGCTCTTCTGCTGGCGATTTACGGCGGTTGGACGCGGGCCTCCTTCGCGCGGCCGCGGAACCAGATCATCACGAAGCAGCTGCTCGTCGTCAGCGCGCCCCGAATCGGCGAGGGGTTCGCGGCGACCGTCGCGGAGTTCCCCTTCAACGCCATCTTGCTCGCGTTCGGCACGGAGGTCAACGCGGCCTACCAGATCGGTCGCCGGGTGTACCAGCAGGTGACCGGCCCGCTCTCGCGCGGGTACAGCGTGGCGTCGAGCGTCGTGGTCGGACAAGCGCTCGGCGACGGCGACCCCGAACGGGCGCGGTTCGAGGGCTGGGCGACCGCCGCCCTCGGACTCCTGACGGTCGGCGGCATCGGCGGCGTGCTCTTTTTCGCCGCGGAGCCGCTCGTTCGATTGTTCACCTCCGCCCCGGAGACCCTGAAGTACGCCGCGGATTTCGCCCGCGTGTACGGGCTGGCCGCGCCGTTCCTCGTCTCGTTCGTCGTCCTCGCCGGCTCGTTGCAGGGTGGTAGCGACACGAAGACGCCTTTTTTCGCCCGCGTCTCCGGAATGTTCCTCTTCATGGTCGGCTTTTCGTGGCTGGTCGGCGTCCGGCTGGACTACGGCGTGGTCGGCGTCTACGCCGGAATCTTGCTCTATTACGTCTGGTCGATGTCGGTGGTCGGGGCTGGGTTCTACTGGGGCGGGTGGGCATCGCGCGCGGCGGCGATGATGGAGGAACGCGGGAGCGCCGAGACGTGACGAAAGTGGCGCGACGACGGAAAGAATACGGGAGACGAACGCGAGTATCGAATCGATGTCGGACTCCAACTTCACCACGGACGGAATCGACGGGCCGCATTCGGGACAACCGGTCGCAACGGCGGGCACGCCGATAGACGAGGCCGACGCCGCGATGGTACTGACCCACGGTCGCGGCGCGACGGCGGAGAGCATCCTCGAACTGGCGAATGAGTTCCAGCGCCCGAACGTCGCCTACGTCGCGCCGCAGGCGACCAGAAACACGTGGTATCCGCAGTCGTTTCTCGCACCGATGGAATCGAACGAGCCGTACCTCTCGTCCGCGCTGGCCCTGCTCGGCGCGGTGGTGGACAACCTCGACGCGGCCGAAATTCCGTCCGAGCGAACGTTCCTGCTCGGCTTCTCGCAGGGGGCGTGCCTGACGACTGAGTTCGTCGCGCGGAACCCGCGGCGGTACGGCGGCGTCGCCGGATTCAGCGGCGGTCTCATCGGCCCCGACGTAACCCCCCGCGACTACGACGGGTCGCTCGGCGGGACGCCCGTCTACCTCGGCTGTAGCGACACCGACCCCCACATCCCGGTCGAGCGAGTACACGAGACGAGGGACGTGCTCGGCGAACTCGACGGTGACGTGACCGAGCGGATATTCGAGGGGATGGGTCACGGCGTCGTGCAGGAGGAGATCGACCACGTCGAGGGGATGTTGGACGAACTTCTCGGCGAGGGATCTCCGTGAGCAGGTAGGCCTCCGTCGCCGTGGAGCGACGAATCCGAACTCTCCGTCCAGTCGCTCGACCGATTCGGTCTACTCCGGTCGAACCGACTCGCCGCTGACCAACTGCGGGAAGACGAGGCGAGCGAAGTTGTAGAACAGAACGAGGATTATCGGGCCGAGGAACAGCCCGTACCAGCCGAACGCGATGGAGCCGAGGACGTACGCGAACAGGATCAGCGCCATACTGATGCTGCCGGCCGAGACGTACGAGCGGATGAAGAAGTTGGGGACGGTGTCCACGACGGCCAGCGTCACGGCGAAGTAGAGCACGGGATGCCAGAGGGGTACCGCCGGATTCCGAACCGCGGCGCCGAGCAGAATTGCAGTGTAGGGCACGTACAGTAACTTCATCCCGACGACGGGGATCAGGGTGAAGATAACCGTGAGCATCCTGAGCAGCACGGGGTACGCGACGATGGATGACTCGACAAGGAGGTTCAGACCGTAGTAGGTGGCGATGGCGATGACAGACGTTAGCGCGATGGTGATGAGGTTGCCGAAGAATATCGTCTCCAGTTGGTCGTCGACGCGCTCGCCGAACGCGACGGCGGTGCCGTGATAGTCGAAACTGCGCCGAAACCAGTCGGCGATCGCGTCGTCGTGCTTGAGGAGGTAGTACGCAAAGAGGAACATCACGAACAGGTGCGAGAGCACGCTGAAGACGAATGCCGCGACGGCCGTGATTTGCCCCAGCGCCCGCTGAAACAGACCCACGGCGTTCCCCGAAAGCAGTCGTTGCGGGTTCAACGCGAGCACGCTCAGCATCTGTCCGAGATTCGTGACGCTCTTCCCCGGGAGATACCGGTTCAGCGTCGACCGAAGCGGGCCGAGCGAGTGCGCCGTGAGGTACTGGTTGAGCTCCTGCGCACTCACGAGCCCCGCGTACCCACGACCAGCAGTATCGGTACCGAGAAAAATAGCAGCGTCATCGTCGTGCTCAGTATCGGGTGGTCAATTCGCCGCTCGATCCGGCGATGAACCGGCCTGTTCGCGTAGTAGAGGAACACGCCGAATACGACCGCGCCGATTGTAGGTGTACAGCGCGTCCGCGACGAGAAGCGTGAGGATAATCCCGACCGCCCCCCACACGAGTCTATCGCTACGTAGTCCCGAAGAAGTCATCATGATCGAGTGCACAGCAGGGACGACCAAAAGTCACCTTGCAGACGAGTGCTCGACCGCCCTCGAATCTCGGCTCGTTATCGCTCGTCGATGGGTACGAACTCCATATTCTCGTTCCCGACGTACTTCGCGCGGGGCCGGATGAGTCGATTGTCCTCGTACTGTTCCAACACGTGGGCGACCCAGCCGCCGACGCGCGAGAGCGCGAAGATGGGCGTGAAGATGTCAATGGGGATGCCCATCTGGTAGTAGGTGGTGGCGGAGTAGAAGTCCACATTGGGAGCGAGTCCCTTTTGCTCCTGCATGTACTCCTCGATGGCGACGCTCATCTCGTACCACTTCGTGTCGCCCGCGGCCTCGCCGAGGTCTTCGCTCCGCTCGCCGAGGATCTTCGCGCGCGGGTCTTTCACGTTGTAGACGCGGTGGCCGAATCCGGCGACGCGTCGACCCTCGTCGAGGGCGTTGTCGATCCACCCGACGGGGTCTTGGTCGCTGTCGTCGATCTCCCTCAGCATCCGCATGACGTTCGCGTTCGCGCCGCCGTGGAGCGGTCCGGCGAGCGTTCCAATGGCGCTCGTGACCGCGCTGTGGAGGTCGGAGAGCGTGCTCGACGTGACCATCGCCGAGAACGTCGAGGCGTTCAGGCCGTGGTCCGCGTGCAGGACGAGCGCCTGGTCGAACACGTCAGCGGTCACGTCGTCGGGTTCCTCGTCGTTGAGCATGTAGAGGAAGTTCGCGGCGTGTCCGAGGTCGGTTTGAGGCTCGACCGGGTCGGAGCCGTCTCGGATACGAGCGAACGCGGCGAGGATGGTCGGAATCTTTGCGGTGATGCGCCGACCTTTCCGGAGGTTCGCCTCGCGGTCTTCGGGGTCGGTCTCGGCGTCGTCCGGGTCGTAGGTCGCCAGCATCGAGACGGCGGTGCGGAGCGCACTCATCGGGTTCGAATCCGATTCGGCAAGTTCGCGCACGGTCGCCATGACGCCGTCGTTTATCGCGCGCTCTTCGGTCATCGCCTCGGTGAAGGATTCCAGTTCGTCCCGGGTCGGCAGTTCGCCATGCCAAAGCAGATACAGCACCTCCTCGTAGCTCGCCCCACGCGCGAGGTCTTCGATGGTGTACCCTCGATAGACGAGTTTGCCCACGTCGCCGTCGATGTGGCTCAGTTCGGACTCAGCGACTACCACGCCCTCTAGGCCTCGTTTGACCTCGTCTGACATACCGTAAAGGTTCACGGGCAACCCCGAAAAGGATTATCTTTCGTGGTTGTTCTGCCGGGACTGGTACGAGATGGCCGCTATCGCCGTCGTTTTGTCGTCGTCGGTCGCCACGCTCTCGAAATCCGGCGCAGTAGTCCGTCTCCATCGACTAGTTCTTTTCCACGCGTTCGACGGAACTCGGCGTGAGGTAGTAGACGACCTTCGGGCCAATGTAATCCCCCTGCGTCGTGGACGACTCGGAGTAGACGGCACCCTGACAGAGGAGAGTCACCGCGTATCACTCCTGCGTTTTCTCGACGCTCCGAACGCTGCACGAGATCGTGTACTCCGACGTATCTTCCCCGTGGTATTCGTTGTAGAGACGCCGTTCTTCGTACTCCGTGGCGTACCTTCGCGCCGACGATTCGTTCCACACGCGCGGCGGAGGCGGTTTTTCCTTCGGCCCCTCGGGGAACGGCGGTCGCTCCCGAAGGGAAATCGTCCTAACCAATGTCGTCGGCGAACTCGTCTTCTCGTCGGTGCCCGTGCGCTTCGTCCGCGAGCCATCCGTTCGGTCGCGCTCGTACCCGACAGCCCATCCGGCGCACCCAGCGGTCGCACCGATGACTGTGGTGACGATTGCAAAGCCCACCCTCCTCCGGGTGAGTCCCATACCCTCTCGTTCGAACGATACGGTGAGTACTTTCCTAGTGATAATTCCTTCTGCGTAACTGCCCCGGAGTTCTATCCGACAGCAAAACCGGGTTCCGGTTTTCGTTCGTTGTTGGCGGCGGAACCGGGGACGGAACCGCCTCCTCCGCGGTGGATTTCCCGATTCTGCGAACGTTTTTACGAGAGAACGACCAACTTCGGCGTATGGAATCCGCGAGCGGCGAGGTGGAGTACGAACCGCGGAGCGTGAAGGAGGTGTTGGCGGAGATGAAAGACACCGCCGAACTGCTCATCGACCTCTCTTTCTCCGCCGTACTCCACGGGAGCGACGACATCGCCACCGAGGTGCTCGCCCTCGAACGCAAGATGGGCGTGCTCGAACTTCAGGCCCGAATGAGCCTACTCATGGCCGCGAGGAGCCCGGAGGACGCGGAGGAACTCGCTCCCGTCCTCGGCGTCGTCGGGGCCGCCGAGAAGATAAGCGACGCCGCGGGCGACATCGCCAAGGTCGTCCTGGAGGACATCGGTCTCCCACAGACGATGCGGGCGACGCTCCCCGAGGCCATCGAAACCCTCGTTCGCGCGTCGGTGGCCGAAACCTCGCCGTTCGGGGGACAGACGCTCGGCGCGCTGAACCTCGAAACCGAGACGGGCGTCCGCATCATCGCCATTCACCGCGGCGGCGACTGGATTCTGAACCCCGACAGGAACACCGACCTCCGGGTGGACGACCGACTCCTCCTCCGCGGCCCGGACGAAGGCATCGCGGACGTGTACGAGCGAGCGACCGGCGAGCGATACGAACCGCCCGACCCACCTGAGGCGGGCGACACCGACCTCGAACGCGCGGTGGACTCCATCGTGCTGATGAAGAACATGAGCGAACTCGCGGTCGACCTCGCCTACGGGAGCGTCCTCTTCGATAGCGCGGAGGTGGCGGAGGAAGTGGTGGAACTCGAAGCCGAGGTAGACGCCCTCCAGTCGCGCTTCGAGGCGTGGACGCTTCAAGCGGCGAGCCACGTCGACGACCCCGTCTCCCTGCGCGGTCTCGTTCACCTCGCCAACAGCACTGAAGTCATCAGCGACGCCGCGGTCGAGATCAGCGAAGGCGTCCTTCACGGACTCGGCACCCACCCCGTCGTCGAGCAGGCGGTACAGGAGAGCGACGAGGTCATCGTTCGCGTGACCGTCGCGCGGGAGAGCGCCTTCGACGGGACGACGCTCGGCGAGGAACGGGTCGAAACCGAGACGGGGATGCGGGTCATCGCGGTTCGCAGACCGCCGGACGACTGGGTCATCTCCCCCGGCCCGGCCACGGAGGTTCACGCTTCCGACGTGCTGCTGGCGAAAGGAACCCGGTCGGGCGCGGAGCGCCTCGAAGAGCTGGCCGGTGGGCCCAGCGGCGGGGTTTAGTCAAGGTCGCGCGCGAGTCGCCGTGCCGAAACGAACGTCAACACCGCGGTCAGGAGTGCGCCGAGCGAGACCGCCAGCACGAATCCGAGCGCGAGGTAGTACACTGGCGTCCCGGCCTGTCCGGCGACCTCGCCGATCAGCACGACGCGGTAGACGTACACGATGGCGGTGAGCGCGATGCTCACGGCGAAGCCGACCGCCGCGTTCCGGCGGACGTTCAGCGCCTCGATGAGTTTCGCGGTCGCCGGACGCTCGGGTGTCTCTTCTTGCACGCTCGGCGGTTGGGACGCTCGGATAAAAGATGCGTCGGTAAGTCTGAAACGACGGCGTCGGCTTCGATTTCGACCAGCATCTCGGGTGCGATTAGCCTGCTCACCTCGACCATGCTCGTGGCGGGTCGCACGTCGCCGAAGAACTCCGCGTGGGCCTCGCCGACCGGTTCCCAGTTCTCGATGTCGGTCACGTACATCCGCGTCCGAACCACGTCGTCGAGACGTGCGTCCGCCTCTTCGAGGGCCGATTCGACGTTTTCGAGCGATCGCTTCGTCTGCGCGGAGGCGTCCCCGACGCCGACGACGTTCCCATCTTCGTCGGTGGCCGTCGTCCCGGAGACGCGAACTTCGTTTCCGACTCGAACTGCCCGCGAGTAGCCGACGCGCGACTCCCACTCCGTTCCGCTGGAGACGTTCTCTCGGTTCACGTTCGGTACACGATGACGAGGACGAAAAAACCGCGGTCAGGCGTAGGTCTCTAACTCCCGCCCGGAGATGACGAAAAACACGGTTCCGGCCGGTCCGACCGCGGTCGCCACGGGTGAACGATTTCACCGATTCCGCATAGTCTCTCCGGATGCCATAACGGAATACCGAACTGCTAAGGGTGTTCGGAAACGGTGTATCGGTAATGACAACGCTCGGAACGGCGAGTGCGGCCCCCGGGGAGGTCGATACTGGCCGCCTCCCGGTGGGTGAGACCCGCGACGGGAGCCAGTTCGGTCTCCCCGTCGCCGTCGTGAACGGTGCGAGAGAGGGGAAAACGCTGTATATTCAGGCCGTCAGCGACGGTGACGAACTCAACGGTCTCGGCGTCGTAAAGCGCGTCGTACCGCAACTCGCACCCGAGGAGCTATCGGGCACGATTCTCGTCGTCGGTCTCGTCAACTACCACGCTTTTCAGGTTGCAGAACACCGTAATCCAGTCGACGATACGAAGATGAACCGCACCTATCCCGGCAACGAGTCGGGCACGTCGAGCGAGCGAATCGCGGCGGCCACCTTTGAAATCGCGTCACGGGCCGACCTCGTGCTCGACCTGCACCAAGGCTCCACGAGCCAGATGCTGAACGAGGCTCGCGTGCGCTGCGGCCCGCGCCACCGCCTCCACGACGAGTGCCTGGAACTCGCCAAGGTGTTCAGCTGCGGCTACGTGCTCGACCAGAAAGGTCCGGACGGGCAGCTCGCCCGCACCGCCCCCGACGAGGGAATCCCGACCATCGACCCCGAACTCGGCGGCTGCGTCGGCTGGGACGAAGAGAGCATCCAGTTCGGCGTCGACGGTGTGTTCAACGTCTTACGCTACTACGGCTTCCTCGACGGGGACGTGGAACTCGAATCCCAGACGCGAGCGACCGGATTCGACCGCTACGGCGCACCGAGCGGCGGTCTCGTCACCTTCCGACGAGACCTCGGCGACGAGGTTGACGCGGGCGACGTGCTCTTCGAGGTCACCGACGTGTTCGGCAAACTCAAAGCCGAAGTCACCGCCGACAGAACTGGCATCTTCTGGCGCTCCCGCCGCCTGCCGCAGGTCGCCACGGGCGAGTACGTCTGCTCGGTCGGAACCGACGTCGACCAGTACTGATGCCGACCGACCTCTCCTGTTCGGCCTGCGGGCGCGAGTTCCCCGCCGGGCCGGACGAACCGTGGCGGTGCAAGTGCGGTCAGCCACTCGACTTCTCCGAGCGACCGCTTCCCGACGGCCCCGCCCCGAACTTCGCCAAAACCGACACGCGCGAGGGTCTCTGGGCCTTCTCGGAGTTCCTCCCCGTCCGGCAAGTCGTCACCCTCGGCGAAGGCTTCACCCCGCTGGTGGACGCGGACGACTGGAACGCCCAATTCAAACTCGATTGCGTCTTCCCCTCGGGGAGTTTCAAAGACCGCGGTGCGACCGCGACCCTCTCCCGCGCCGCCGAACTCGGCGTCGAGACGGTGCTCGAAGACTCCTCGGGCAACGCGGGCGCGGCCATCGCCCAGTACGCCGCACGGGCGGGTATCGACGCGGAGATCTACGTTCCCGCGGACGCGAAGGAATCGAAACTCGACGCCATCGAGCGCGCCGGTGCGACTCCGGTTCGCGTCGACGGAAGCAGGCAGGACGTGACCGAGGCTTGCATCGACGCGGTGGAGGCGGGTGAGGGCTGGTACGCCAGTCACGCGTGGAATCCGGCCTTTTTCGCGGGGACGATGACCGTCGCGCTGGAACTGGCCGCCCAGCGCGACTGGTCGGTGCCGGACGCCGTCGTCTGCCCGCTCGGCCACGGTACCCTCTTTCTCGGGGCGTACCGGGGCTTCCGCGCCCTGTTCGACGCGGGGTGGATCGACGGGATGCCCCGACTGCTCGGCGTGCAGGCCGAGGGTGTCGCACCGATCGCGAGCGAACTCCACGACGCCGACGAGGGGCGAAACGACGTGGCGGACGGTATCCAGATCGCCCACCCCGCCCGCCGCGACCAGATTACAGACGCAATCGAGGCGACCGACGGCGACGCTATCGCGCTGGACGCGGAGGCGACCCGAGAGGCGCTCGACGCGCTCCACCGGACGGGCTTCTACGTCGAACCGACGAGCGCCGTGGCGGTCGCCGGGTTATCGGCGTACCGCGAACGCGGTGTCCTCGACGAAGACGCGGGCGTGGTCGTTCCGCTCACCGGTCACGGACTGAAATCGTAGCGTTCCTCCAGCATTTTCGGCCTCGTCGCTCTTCATAATTTTACTACGATTAGGGTAGATTTACTTCGTCTCAGGATATATTATTAAAATGTTTGTCAAGTCAATATTATACAACGAGAAGAAGTGTACTAAAAGGAGTCGCGGCCGGAACGACCGCGCTCGCAGTTCCGGCGGGCGCGAAACGCCCCGAACGAGGACGGAGTCTCGTCGGACGACGCGTCTTCCTGGAATCGGGCGTCGGTCTTGACCTACCCGCCGGAGCGAACCGCGTCGAAAGTCCCACCGCCGCCGACGCGCTGCTCCTGTCCGCGGATACATCGGTTCCGCGCGGCCGACTCGTGAGCGCGCTGAACGCGGCGCGCCGATCTCGTTCGTCGGGACTGGTGCCGACGACGCGCTCGTCTCCTTGTTGTACGACGTGCGCCCCTCGAAGGCCGCGGACGCGGCGACGTCGTCCGCGCTCGAAAAGCCCGCCGACCTCTCGGCGATCTTCGGCGTCAAGTACGACCGAAACGCTCCCGCCTCAGTCGCGGTCGCGTGGCCGCGCGGCGGCGCCATCGACACGCATCAGTATCGAACCGACAGTCCGTCACGGAGCTATGTCCTCTCCCGAATCGACGGGACGTTCGAACTCGGCGGTGCGACGAGTACCCCGACGAGCAGCGCGACGACGATGGCGTACACCTGTCCCGACGCCGAAAGCGGCTGGGACTGCCTCGGCCGGAGCCACGAGGAGAAAGACCTGAACGAACACGGGCAGATAGAGAAGTTCGTCTGGGGTGCGAAAGCCGCCAACGAAACCGACCCGAACCGCGATTACTTCTCGTGGAAGACCAAGTTGAGCATGACGCCCGGCAAGGCGCTCGGTCGCTCTGACTGGATGAACGACTACGTCCTCCGAACAATGGATTTCGAGGACAACTGGCGAAGCACGGCCCCCCGTCCACGAGCGGGTCGAGCAGTAGTTCGTTCAGCGTCGGCGTCTCGGCGACCGGCTCGGAGGTCGACACGAGCCTCGGGTGGGGCTGGTCGACGGCCCACTCGCACACGAACATCGAGGAGACCATCGACCTCGTTGCGGAGAAGGCCACGCACAAGTTCGACCTGAAGTTCGGCGAGAACGTCTCCGAGACGACGTTCAACGCCTACCCCGGCTACCGAATCGACCCGGCGGACGGGACGACCACGGTGAACTACTCCTACACGACCGATTGGATGTTCAAGGACGACCACTGGTACGGCGACGATACGTACAAGTACCACATGTACGGCGACGGGACGTGGACGGCCTGAACTCTCGACCGACGCTTAGTTCTTCGAATCCCCGACCGCTCGGCTATCGCTCCGGATGCGTCGGCGCGTCGAATCCGCCTCTGACGAGGGGTTTTGCGATGTGCCTGCGCGCCTCCGGCGGCACCTCGTACCACCCCGGTTCCAGTTCGCGCTCGACCTCCCGTTCGACCTTTTCGTCCGCTCGCGTTCCGCAATCACGACACCGATAGCCCTGTCCCGCTCCCGCGCTCTTCATCGAGCGTCCGCAGTTCGAACAGCTTGGCGTGACGAGTTCGGTCGTGTCGAGGTCTCGCACCGCGAATTTCTCCAGCTTCAGGGTTCCTCGGGCGACCTCGCCGCAAGCCGTGATTCGGTCGCCGGCCCGGAGGTCTCTGACGCGGTTCCGAAACCGCTTCGTCGGTTCGAAGGCGGCACAGCGCAGTTCGCTCCGTCCGTCCGCCAAAGCGAAGAAAACGTGCCCTCCGCGTCGCGTCTCCGGCTTCGAGACGACGGTTCCAGTGACTCGGTAGGCGCGCCCCTCCGCCACTCCGGAGTCGTCCTCGACCGTTCCGAGGTCGGCGTCTCGGAGGTGAGCGTCGGTGCCCTGATTCGTCACGAAGAGGGCAGTTCGCGCGACTGGTTCGCCGTCGATTCGGTCGGCGACCCGCCGGACTGCGTCCGGGTCGTCGCCGCGAATCCCGTGTAGGATGGGACAGGGCGTGCGTGGGACGCAGACCGCCCCGCCAGTTCCGCGGTCGACCGTGTCCCAGACCGCGGGGTAGGCGTCGTCCGCGGCGTCGAACACCGACTCCACATCCACCTCGCGGGGCGTCCCCCAACGTTCGGCTTCGCGGTAGGAGATGTGCTCGTAAGTCCACTCGGCGAACGCGACCCAACTCCCAACCGCGGCCAGCGCGCCGATCTTTCCGCGGGCGTTTTTCCACCCCGCGTGGCGGTAGTCCGCCGCTTCGATGCGTCGCTCGGCGTCCTCGCGGGAGAGGTGCTCTCGAACCGCGGAACGGGCGAACACGGCGACTTGGTCGGGCGTCTCGTCAGGGGCGTGCGGCGCGACCACGAGTCCGGGATTTGTCTTCGGGTCGTCCGTCTCGGCGGCGGCTTCGAGTTCGTCGCGTGCGAGTTCGAACGCCCGCTTCGGATCGAGGTCGGTGTGGATAGCGAGCGCGGCGTTTCCTCGCGTCTTGTGCTTCACGGCGGGGTTGAGGCGAACGAGGAGCAGTCGCTCCACGTCACCTCCCGCCTCTCGAACGCGCTCCGCGACGCGCGCCGCGAGGTGGGTCGTGCACATCCCGCGTTCGCGGGAGTCGGTGTCGTCGAGACCGATGACCGTCACGTCCGGGGATTACCGCGTGGTGGATTAACGACTTTCGGAGCCGCGTTGCGGTATATGAATCTATCGCCGTCGCTCTCCGCAATCGCAAGACTGCGGCACGGTGTTCCGACAAAACGTATTTATATTGGAATCACTTACCTCTCACTATGTCTCGGTCTGCACTGGTCGACAACGTGACTGCGATGCTCGACGACGCAGGGTTCGCGGTTAGCGACCGGTGTGCTATTCGACCGAAGAGCTTCGACGTGGCGGCTCGACGCGGCTCCGACCTGCTACTGTTGAAGATCCTCGGAAACATCGATGCGTTCGACGCCGAGACCGGCGTGGAGATGCGACGGCTCGGCACTTACCTCGAAGCGACGCCGATTGTCATCGGTCTGCGCTCTCGAAACCAAGACCTCGAACCCGGCGTGGTGTACTTCCGCCACGGCGTGCCGGTGTTCAGCCCCGACACGGCGCTCGACCTCTTCGTCGAAGGCGTGCCGCCGCTGGTGTACGCCGCGCCCGGCGGTCTGTACGTCAACATCGACGGTGACGTGTTACAGGACGAGCGCAAAGAGCGCGGGTGGAGCCTCGGCCAGCTCGCCACCGAACTCGGCGTCTCCCGCCGAACCGTCTCGAAGTACGAGGACGGTATGAACGCCAGCGTGGACGTGGCGATCGCACTCGAAGATCTGTTCGACCGGGAACTGACCAGCCCGGTGGAAGTGTTCGAAGGTGCTGAGGAGGTCATCGAGAATTCCGAACTGGACGAACCGGAAGCCGAACCGGACGACCAGCATATGTTCACCGTGCTCACCCGCGTCGGCTTCACGGTGCATCCGACGACTCGCGCCCCATTCAAGACCGTGAGCGAGGACGAGCAGGAAGACCGCGTCCTGACAAGTCACTCGGCGTTCAACCGCACCGCCGAGAAGCGCGCTCGAATCATGAGTTCCATCAGTCACGTTGCGCGCACTCGGTCGGTCTATTTCGTGGACTCGGCGCGGCGCGAGACCGTCGACGACACCGCGCTGGTCGAACGCGAAGAGGTCGAAGGAATCGACGACCCCGACGAACTTCGGAAGCTGATCCGCGAGCGGGCGAAGGCGTAGTCGGTCGACTCGATTCGCTTTTCAGCCTCCCCCGCCCTATCCGTCGTCCCCACCGCCCTCTCCACCTTCTCCGCCTTCACCGCCCTCCCCGCCTTCTCCTCCTTCTCCTCCCCCGCTATCCTCACCGCCTCCGCCGAATCGCGCACAGCCGGCGAGGCCGCCGATGAGCAGACCGGTCGCACCGAGCAGTTGGCGTCGAGTCGTCATGTTCGTCGCTACGTGCGGGACTGTGGTAAATCGGATGGCCCGACGGCAAAAATGACGATCCCTGCATGGGGAGCGATAGCACCAAGGCTGAAGACGGTGTGGCTTCGTGTTGTTCGGTGGTCGATACTCGTTCGCGGGCGGTACGGTTACTTTGCGGGCTGTACTCGATTCGTCGTAAGCCGACATTTCGTCGTAACTATACGACAGATGGTGTTCCAGTTCGTCTTCTACGTTAATATCTGCAGTAGTTTTAACTCCCGTACGTCTCTTCGAGATAGTTCACGATGTCGTCGCTCTCGGCCATCCCCTCCACGCCGTGCTCCGGGTCGACCAGCACCGGGACGCCGGTCTGACCGCTCACTTCCTCCACTTCGGTGCGCTCTGCGTGGGCGCGCGGGACGTAATGGGATTCGTAGTCGAGTTCGAGTTCGTCCAGTTTCCGCGTCACCTTCGCGCAGAACGGGCAGCCTTCGAGTTCGTACAGTTCGAGATTCGACATGCGCGAACGTAGGAACGGACGAAACAAGAGTTTGTTGTTGGTGAGCAAATCCGCTGGATTTGCGAGGGACAGAACGAGGCGGTTCGTCTTCCGGCGGTGAGCAACTCCGACGGACTTGCGAAGTGCGAAAGACGCGGTAAAAAGCGACTCGTCGATTCAGACGTTCGCCTGTAGGAATCCGCCGGTTCGGACGACAAAGTAGATAACGAACGCCAGCGCCAGCGCCCACTGGCCGGGGCGCACGTCGCGCCACTCGCCGGTTGCCACCTTCACGATGGGGTAGCTGACGATACCCGCAGCGATACCGTAGGCGATGGAGAACGTCAGCGGCATGATGATGATTGTCATCCCCGCCGGAATCGTGTGGGTGATGTCGTCCCACTGGATGTCGGTGACGTTGCCGAGCATGATGATGGCGACGACGACTAGCGCGATGTGGGACGCGTACAGCGGAATCGCCGCCGCGAGGGGAACGATAGCCAGCGACGCGACGAAGAGGAGACCGACCACGAGCGCGGTCATGCCGGTTCGACCACCTTCTTCGACGCCGGTCGCGGACTCGATGTAGGTCGTCACCGTCGAAGTGCCGAGAATGCCGCCGACCGTCGTCCCAACCGCGTCGGCCATCAGCGGTTTCTCGACCTCGGGGAGATTCCCGTCTTCGTCGAGGAATCCAGCTATCTGTCCAACGCCGGTTAGGGTTCCCGCGGTGTCGAAGAAGTCTACGAAGAAGAACGTGAAGACGATGAGAGCGAACGTGAACTCGTCGACGTTGTCGAATCCTTCCAGAAACGCGCCGACGAGCGGCGTGATGTCGTACTGCGCTTGCGTCATCTGGGAGAAGTCGAAGCCGCCGTTCTGGACGAACGCAGGCGCGACGACGCCGGAATCGACCAGTCCCGCGAACGTGACGATACCCCCGAGGAGGGTAGTCAGGAGGACGCCGATGATGATAGAACCGGTCATTCCACGAGCGTAGAGCCCGAGCGTCAAAAAGAGGCCGATGACTGAGAGGATGGCGACCGGGTTCTGTGCGACGCTCCCGAGCGTGACGTACGTCGCCGGGTCGGCGACGACGATCTGCATCTCCTCCAACCCGATGATGGCGAGGAACAGTCCGATACCCGTCCCGACGGCGAACTTGACGGGTTCGGGGAATAGGTAGATGACGTACTTTCGTGCACCGATCACCGTGAGGATGATGAAGATGACGCCTTCCGTGACGACCGCCGCGAGGGCGGTTCGCCACGAGATGCCGAGCGTGCCGACGACTGTGAACGCGAAGAAGGCGTTCAAGCCGAGGCCCGGCGCTTGCGCGAAGGGCCGTTTCGCGTAGAAGGCCATCACGAAGATGGCGACCGCCGCCGACAAGATGGTGACGACGGCCAGCATCTGCTGTACCTCGCCCGGCGTGTAACCGTCGATGGCGATTCCCGGTTTGCCGTTCTCGCCGGGGAACATCGTCATGATAGCCGGGTTGACCACCACGATGTAGGACATCGTCAGGAACGTCGTGATTCCCGCGAGAACCTCCGTTCTGAGGTCTGTGTCGTGCTCGTCGAAATCGAAGAACTCACCTAGCGCGCCCATGTTGCACACTTGAGCATGCTTGTTGGTATCTATTTAAACATTTTCGTCCCACTCGACCAGATTATGCACGAATTTGCTCATCAAGCGTGCGAGCTACTCGAACGAGGCGAGCGCACCCACGGGTGCCTCGGTTCGCCCTTCGGCGCGTTCGATGCCCTCCGTCCCCGCCGCGATGAGGGCGAAGACGCCGCCCACGTCGGCGCCCGCGTCGTCGGCGATGTCGAGCAACAATTCCTGCGTTTCGCCGGAGCGAATTAAGTCGTCCACGACCAGCACGGTTTCGCCGGGCGCGATGGCCGAGGCGGGGAGGTAGTAGGTGAGTTCGATGCCTGAAGCAAGTCGCTGACGAGCCTCGATGAACTCCTCGACGGCGGTCTCCTTCGACTTCTTCGCGTAGGCGCACCGAGCGCCGAAGTAGCTCGCCATCGCGGCAGCGAGGGTGATGCCGTCGGTCGCGGCGGTCAACACCACGTCGGGGTGGCCGAAGTCGAATGACTCGGCGGCGACGGGCGCGACGAGGTCGAGGAACGACTGGTCGAAGACGACACCGGAGTTGTCCACGTACCCCTCGGGGTCGAGGCGAGTGCGAGCTTGGAGTTCCGCCGCGAGCTCCTCGCGTCCGACGCCTTCCACGACCGCTTCCGCACGGTCGGTGCTCGGCAGGACGTGACCGTTCACGTATCGGTTCAGGTCGCCTGCGGGTAGACCGGTCACCGCGGCGAGTTCGTCGTAGGTGCGAGTCTCCTTCAACATCCGAAGGACGGAGACGGCCTGCAACTGGAGATTGGCCTTCTCTGCTCGGTTCACACTCCTACCCTCACCTTCGTGCAACCTTGAACACTTCGATGCTAAACGCGATTCGTCTAAGCACAACCGTGTAATCGTACGATGTCAGTCGAGGAACTTCGACTCGCGGTGCTTCTCCTCGCGTTCGCGTTCGAGATGGCGTCGGAAGTCGGCGGGTTCGACGCCGTTTCGCTGGCGCTCCGCTCGGTCGCGGACGGAGATCGTGCCCGATTCCGCTTCGTCGCTTCCGACGATGACCATGTACGGAACGCGGTCGTCGTGGCCCGCGCGAATCTTCTTTCCGAGCGTCCAATCGCGGTCGTCCACTTCGACCCGAAATCCTGCGAGTTCGTCCGCTACGCCCTCGGCGTAGTCCGAATCGTCGTCCGTGATGGGCAGAACGCGAACCTGCTCGGGTGCGAGCCAGAACGGGAACCTCCCGGCGAAGTGTTCGATGCAGACGCCCATGAACCGCTCTATCGACCCGAGGAGCGCGCGGTGGATCATTACGGGGCGGTGTTCCTCGTTGTCCTCGCCGACGTAGCTGATGTCGAGTCGTTCCGGTTGCACGAAATCCAACTGCACCGTGCCTATCGTCCACTCGCGTCCGATGGCGTCGTTCGCGTTGATGGCTACCTTCGGCCCGTAGAACGCACCTTCTCCATCCGCTATCTCGTAGTCCAGTTCTTCGTCTTCCAGCGCCTCTCGGAGGGCGTCGTGAGCCTGCTCCCAGCGAGCGTCGTCGCCGATGGCGTCGTCCGGTTTCGTCTCCAGTGCGAGGATAACGTCGAGGTCGAACGCCGCGTACATCTCGCGGATGACGGCCAACGTGCGGGCGATTTCGTCTCGAATCTGGTCGGGACGGACGAACGCGTGGCCGTCGTCCTGCGTCAGGCAACGCACTCGTAGCATCCCGGAGAGTTCGCCGGACTGCTCGTTGCGGTAGACCGTCCCGAACTCTGAGAAGCGAACTGGCAGGTCGCGGTAGGAGCGTCGCCGGAGGTCGTAGATGGACGCGTGGTTCGCGCAGTTCATGGGTTTCAGTCCGTACTCGCGGCCGTCCTGCTTCCACGCGAACATCTCGCCCTCCTCTTTGAAATGCTCATAGTGACCCGACTTCTTCCAGAGGTCGGCATGGTTGAGTTCGGGCGTCTTCACCTCGTCGTAGCCCAACTCGGCGTTCTTCTCGCGCACGAACTCCTCTAATTCGCGGCGAATCGCCATCCCGTTCGGGTGGAAGTGGACGCAACCCGGCGAGTGGTTGGGAACCGAGAACAGCTCCATCTCCTCGCCGATTTTGCGGTGGTCGCGCTTCGCGGCCTCCTTCTTACGGTCGAGGAACTCCGCTAGCTCCGACTCCCTCTCGAACGCCGTGCCGTAGACTCGCGTGAGCATCGTCTTGTCCTCGTCTCCCCGCCAGTACGCGCCGGCGATTTCGAGGAGCGAGAGCGCGCCGATGTCGCCCGTGGACCCGACGTGCGGCCCCGCACAGAGGTCTTCGAACTCGCCTTGGCGGTAGAACGTGACCGGTTCGTCCTCGCTCTCGATCTCGTCCAGCAGTTCTCGTTTGTACGGCTGGTCGGCGAGCCGTTCGCGCGCTTCGTCGGGCGAGACCTCCTCGCGCACGATGTCGTCGTCCGCGGCCACGATGTCGCCCATCTCGGCCTCGATGTCGGCGAGGTCGTGCTGGTTGAGTTCGACATCGTCGAAGTCGTAGTAGAAGCCGTCGTCCGTCGGCGGTCCGATGGCGAGTTTCGCGTTCGGGAACCGGCGCAGGACGGCCTGCGCGAGGACGTGCGCGGCGGAGTGACGCAGGACGCGGACGTACTCCGCTGAGTCGGGCGTGACGATCCGCAAATCGGCGTTGGAGGCAATTCGATGCTCCGGGGCGACGAGGTCGCCGTCGACGACTCCGGCGACGCAGTCGTCGCCCAGTCCAGAGCCGATGTCGTACGCGACGGCCTCGACCGAAATCGGGCGGTCGAAGGCGCGTTTCGATCCGTCGGGAAGCGATACGACTACTCGTGGAGATGACCGTTGGTTCATGGTTGTGACTCGTGATTCGCATTTCGGTTACGGTATCGCCGCGCTCCATTCACGAGTGCGCGAATCGGATTCGAACGAATCCTCTCGTCCGGAGACGCTTCGCTCCTCGTGTCGAGAGCGGGCGGAGAAGCGACGATGGTGGTGACTAGATTAGCGGGCGAGAACCCGGCGTGTAAAGTAGCCACCTATCATCGTGTTGCTCAGGAGAGAATAATCGCAGTATCGTATAAATATCTTCCGCAGGTTTGGTATTGGATTTCGTGCGGAACCGGTTCCGCGGTACCACCCTCGAAGCCCCCGAGAGTACAGCCAGAAGTCGTCATGAGGGACGAGCGACGAAAAAGCAGATAATTGCTCACCGAATTCGAGAGCATATGACTCCACCGTCCACGACGCTCGACTTCGCGCTCGCCACCGTCGCGTTGGTCGGGTCGTTCTGGTGGTTCGTCCGGACGCGAAACGACTCTAGAATCGGAATCGTACCGAAGTACAACCGCGGGACTGGCTCTCCTCGGAGCGTGTGGACTACTCTGGTGGACGCTCGTTCGATTTCGATTCATCGGCGCGGTGGTTCACCGGAGTAGCGGATTCGCCGATTCCGGCCCCTACTGGCGAATCCTTCCGGCTATCGGTGCAGAGGCGGTGAGTGTAGTTCTCTTGGTGGCGGTACTCGTCGCCGATATCGGTCGGTTCCGGGACGATTAATACAATTATGATGACATTTTCCAACGACGGTGACGGAAGGGATTACGAGAAATCGACAAAGCGTGGTGTCTCTTACTGAGGCTCGAACCAACCGAAAACGACTGCAACGACTTCCCGCTATCCCTCTCGCACATCGAGCAAATCGGACGCGGAGAGCAGCGCCTCCATCTCGACGCCCGCCTCGACTAGATTCTCGCGCCCGCCTTCCTCCCTGTCCACGACGACCAGAATTCGGCTCACCTCCGCTCCGGCCTCCCGCAGGGCCTCGACCGCGTCCACCGCGCTCCGACCCGTGGTGACGATATCCTCCACCACGACGACTTCCTCGCCCTCGTCCAGTCGGCCTTCGACGAGGTTTGCGGTGCCGTACTCCTTCTTCTGCTTCCGGGCGATGACGTATGGCAGCCCCGTCTCGACGCTCGTAACCGCCACGAGGGGTACCGCGCCGAGCGCCACGCCCGCGAGTTTCGCCTCTCCGAGTCGCTCCGCGAACGCTTCGGCGATGAGCTCAAGGCAGTGCGGGTCGGTCTCGAAGAGGTACTTGTCCACGTAGTAGTCGCTCGTCCCGCCGTGGGACAGTTCGAACTCGCCGTACTGCACGGCGTCGGCCTTTCGCAGGGCGTCGATGAGTTCTTGGCTCGCCATGCGAGAAACCGGGTGGGGAGCGGGTTTAAAGGTAGTTCTTCGAGATGCCGGCTCACCACGGTTCGTTCTTCAACCCTAGCACGTACGCGATGACATTCGTTATCAGGTGGAGCAGCGGCGTCACCAGAACGACCACGGTGAGCACGGGGAGCGTGAAGGTGTCGAGTGTCCACTCCGGTGCTGAGAGCGAGGTGAAAAGGAGCGCCATCACGACGAAGTCGAGTTGGTCGACGCCCGGAAACGACGCTCCGCGTGCTCGGCCCGTTCGACGCTTGAGAAAGGAGGCCGCCATGTCCCCGAGCATGGCTCCGGCGGGCATAGCGAGGACGACCGCGATTGGAAACGCAGGGAGCGACACGTTCAGCGCGTCGGTAACCCCCTGACGAACCGCGTTCAGTCCCCACGCCAGCACCGCTCCGGCGGCGATTCCGGCGATAGTCCCCCGCCACGTCTTCCCGTTGCCGAGGAGTCGCCGCCCGTTCCACGTTCGCCCGCCGTCGATAGGCGCACCGCCCCCCGTCAGCACCGCGATGTTGTTCGGCACGTAGGCGGGCAACATCGCCCAGACCGCGACGACCATGACCTCGAAAACGTCCACGTCGAACAACTCCATAATCGAGAAGAAACCCTCGGGGTCTTAAGAACCGACGGTCTGGCGCCGTCATATTTGACATCCTCCTCGCATGAACACAGAGGAATTCCGAGCGTTGGAATATTACGGTTTGGAATCTACCACCGCTGTCTGCGGTTGGAATCCGCAGGAGTGGTCATGAAAGTAGACTTCAGGCTGTGCCAACCAGCCGGTACTCCTATCCCCGGCCAAACTGACCGAAGACTCGGAGTTACTTTTGTCGAGTCGAATGTTCTCCGCACTATTCACGTCAGCGTTGAACGCTGCATCACAATCCTCGCAGACGTACAAGCCACGTTCAACACGCTGACTTTCATCTTCTCTACCGCAAACACAACACGTCTTACTCGTGTTCCGCTCAGATACTTCTCTGACCTCGATGCCCTCGACCTTCGCTTTGTATTCAAGGATGTTGTCAAATCGGTCGAACGCCCACCCGTGCAGGTCGAGGTTTCCATGTTTCCCCAGTTCTTTGCGTCATCGTTTCCGTCCTCACGGATACCACTCAACTCACCGATGTTTATGTAATCCACGCCGCGCTCACCACATCGTTCAACGATGTGCTTGGCAAGACCGTGGAAAAAGTGAGTGCGACGTTCTGACCACCTGTGGTGCAAGCGAGTCGCTCGCTAGCCACCCGAATCATCGCATTTGGCAATCTCCTTTGGGAAGTAGTACCCGTCCTGTTTCAGTCGGTTGCCGGGGTACAAGTCAGCTTGCTCTGCGCTGTACGCGACAGCGGCGAAGTTACAGATACCGAGGTCGATACCTGCGGTTTCGTCACCGGGCGATTCGGGCGTCTCAATCTCGTGTTTGCAGACGAGATGGAGTTCCCACTGCTCTTTGGGTGAGTTGTAGGCGGCACGAACCTGCTGGATGTTCTCCACCTCCGCGTCGTCACGAACCTCGTATTCGACGAGGATGTAGTCCCAGTCACGCGGGTGGTCTTTGTGATTCGCACCCTTCGAGAGTCGGAAGCGGTTATGTTTAGTGTCGTGGCGGATACCTTTCTGCTTCCACGTCACAGCGGAACGAGGGTGTTCTTCATGAACACGGTTTCCGTCTCGGTCGTAGTAGTTTTTCTTGCGGTATCCGGGCGGATTCACTCGATTATCGAACTTGCGTTTTCCGTACCACGAGTTGAAGGCTTCAGCGAGTTCGTCCAGAACGCGCTGACTGGACTGGGAATGGAGTCCTTTGTACGTCTCGTGACCTTTTAACTTGCAGTTCAAGTCAGAAACATCGGGGATCTCGCCCGTTTCGTCCCACATTTGGCGGGAATGATAGTTTGCGACGTTCCAGAGTTTCGATGCACTCCCCCCATGCCAGTCAAGCATCTCAGCCACTTGACTGTGGTTGAGGATTTTCGCCCAGAAGGTTCGGTGGATGTGCATTCATGAAACGCCTCCATACTAAGTTATGAAACACTTATTGTAAACATTTGCATTAGAACATAGAATATTCATTCGTACTATCGACAGTGGATTGTAGAATGGATCGTCGGATTCATCCTGCGACTTTAGGCGCTGGAATTCCCTTTGATTTCATATAACCATAAGGCACGGGGGTGCAAACCCCGGAGTATGATTCCACCCGTCGCCAGTCGGTTCGTCGCGGGCGAGACGCCGGCGGAGGCGCTCGACCACGCGAAGGAACTGAACGAACGAAACGTCAACGCCATCCTCAATCTCCTCGGCGAACACTACGACGACCGTCGATCGGCGGACGAGGACGCGGAAACCTACGTTCGACTGCTCGAGGATATCGACCGCTCCGACCTCTCGGCCTGCGTCTCGGTCAAGCCCTCGCAGGTCGGTCTCGACGTCGGCACGCACGTCTTCCGCGAGAATATGGAGCGCCTCGCCGACGCCGCGGACGACACCTTCGTCTGGATCGACATGGAAGACCACACGACGACCGACGCGACGCTTGACGTGTACGAGGAACTCGCCCGCGAACACGGCGGCGGCGTCGGCGTCTGCGTGCAGGCGAACTTGAAACGAACGGAGGACGACCTCGAACGACTCGCCGACGTTCCCGGCAAGGTTCGACTGGTGAAGGGCGCGTACGACGAACCCTCTGACGTCGCGTACAAGCAGAAAGAGCGCGTCAACGCCGTCTACCGCGAGTACCTCGCGTACATGTTCCAGGAGTTCGAGGGCGGCGTCGCGGTCGGAAGCCACGACCCGGCGATGATAGAGTACACCAAAGACCTCCACGAGGAGTACGGCACCGACTTCGAGATTCAGATGCTGATGGGCGTGCGCGAGGACGCCCAGTACGACCTCGCCCGCGAGTACGAGGTCTGGCAGTACGTCCCTTACGGAGACAAGTGGCTGTCGTATTTCTACCGCCGCGTGATGGAGCGAAAGGAGAATCTACTGTTCGCGGCCCGCGCCGTTCTCGGTCGATAGTACGAACGTTGCAACTGGTTTATATTCCCGCACACAAATGCTACACCTAAATGTCCTCGTGGAAACGTGACGCCGGTAGCGGACTCATCGTCTTAGCCCCCCTCTTGGTAACCTCGTACATCGTGGCGTGGCTGTTCCTCAAGATAGCTAACCTGCCGTTTTTAGGTGGTTTTTCGGAAACGAACTTCTTCGGCGTGATTCCCGGCGACCTCGTTCGCGTCGGCATCGTCCTCGTCGTGTTCTCGATGCTCGTGCTCAGCGTCGGCTATCTCATGCGGACGACGGTCGGCGGCATCGTCGAGAACACCATCGACGGGATAATGAACCAACTGCCCGGCCTCCGAATCGTCTACAACGCGTCCAAGATGGCCGCCGAAACCGCGCTTTCGGACACCAACCAACTCCAGAAACCGGTCAAGATAGAGACGTGGGACGGCATGCGGATGACGGCGTTCAAAACCGGCAAATCGACTGACGACGGCCGCGAGCTCCTCTTTTTGCCCACCGCGCCGAACATCACGACCGGGTTCGTCGTGGAGGTCGAACCCGAGCAGTTCACCGAAACCGACGAATCCGTCGAGGACGCCCTGACACGCATCCTGAGCGCCGGATTCGGCGAGAACAGCGACGCCGGGATTCCGATCGACGTGACCGACGAAGGCGAAGACCACGCCGAGACGCCCCCGCCGACCTGATCCGGGCCGACGTCGGTGATAGGCTTTTGAAGATTGCACTCCTCTATTCGTTTCATGAACTGTCCAGAATGCGGAGACGACCGACTTCCGTTCGCAGTTCCGCCCGACCTACGCGAACACGTTCCGTCGGAACCGGCCTCGGTATTCATCTGCCCGCGGTGTCTCTCGCTTGACCCTGTCGAGAATCCGGAGACCGAACTCACCGACTTCTCCCGAATCAGCGACGTGCTTCCTGACGACGGGGAGGCCGCCGCCGCCATGGCGCTCGCCGCCGCGCTCCTCTCGTCGCTCGCACTTCACCGTCGGCGAATCGACCCCCTGCTTGACCGGGTAGAGCGTGCGGGAATCGATCCGCTGCTCGTCCTCGACAGGCTCGCGGACGACCCGGAACTCGAACCCAACTTCGACATCGAATCGCGGCGTCGACAACTGCTCCAACTGCGGGGGTAGCGACGTCGAACCGCCTCGGAGCCTCAACTTTCTTGGCGCCGACCCACAACTAGCGACGTATGCCGGACGACTGCATCTTCTGTCAGATCGTGGCGGGCGACATCCCCAGTAGAACCGTCTACGAGGACGATACCGTGTTCGTGTTCCTCGACGTGAACCCACTTGCGCCGGGTCACACCCTCGTCATCCCGAAAGACCACCACGAGACGCTCGGCGACCTGCCCGCCGACACCGCCGCCGACGTGTTTGCAGCGCTCCACCGCCTCGCGCCGACCGTCGAGGACGCGGTGGACGCCGACGCGAGTAACGTCGCGTTCAACAACGGCGAGGCGGCGGGACAGGAAGTCCCGCACGTCCACGGGCACATCATTCCGCGGTTCGAGGGCGACGGCGGCAGACCCATCCACGCCATCGCGGGCTCCCGCCCCGACCTCTCGGACGAGGAGTTGGACGACATCGCCGCCGACATCCGGAACGCGCGGTAGATTGCCCTTTGAGTTTTCGGACACTTACTATCCGTTTCCAGACATCGAGAACGAGACTCTGCTAACTTGGAGTCCGTAGAACGGCGTGAGTAGTCGTATAATGGTCTTGAATCAGTTACTCTGCTTTCGATTCCTCAAGACGAATCTAGCGCTAGGCTGACGACCGAATCTATTAGACAGTCTGCACGTCCGAGTATTGGAGCAGAGCGGTCAGCGAGTGGAAACAGACGACGATTTTGTTGCCGTCGCCGTGCCACTGCTGGAGCACCTCGCTGGTCTTGATTCCTAGTCCCGTCAGATCGCCGGGATTCGAGAGCGTGTCGATGACGGCGTCTGCCGCCACGTCGCCACTCGTCTCTTGTATCGGGGTCGTCGCGGTAACCGAGCGAACCGTCTCCCCGACGCTGAGGAACCGGAGGTTCGCCGGTCGCTCACCGGCGTGCGAGAGCCAGTTTTGAAGGCAACTGTCCGGCGAGCGTGTGTACGTGATCCAGAGAACGTTCTCCTGCTCCGGTACGGTCCGTGTGAGCAGGTCAATACAGACCTCGTCGGTTTCTGTGCTCATTGAGGGAGCGAGGACGAGGACGTTGGATTCGTCGTCCAGTTTCGCCGAAACGCCGCTCATGACGGATCGTCCTCGGCGATACCGCGCTCGCTGCGTGGCCTCTCCTGTGCCATCTGCTGTGTATCATCGTGCCACCCCCATTATTACGGAATTGGAAAATTCTGAAAAATTGTCCACGCTGTCTCGTTTCACACCCCTAACCACACAGTTTTCGTCTATACTATTCGATGACCATATTTATCCATTTTTCACATCCTGATTATTATCAAATATTATACGGTATCCATCTCGAATTCCGGTTCCTCGGCATCGAACAGGTCGTGGACTCGTTCGCGCGCTAAGTTCCTCGAACCGGCGACGACGATACCATAGGCTCGTTCGTCGCCACGTGCTCGGTACGCCGACAAAATCGCGCTCGCTAACGAACTCCGTTGCCTACGTTCGAAGTACGGCCACCATCCGTCGTTCCGTCTCCTTCAGGCCGCTCTCGCCGGATTCGAAATCCGAGAGGGCATCTTCGATGTTCCGAAGCGCGGAGATTCTGTCTATGTTAGGTCGTTCGCAGATGGTCGGTGGACGGTTCGTACACCTCGCCTTTCTGTTTCAGCTTCTCGATCTCGTGCTCGGCTTTCGAGGGATCCATGCCGATCTCGTCCGCCCGGTCGAGGACGGTTTCGACGGGCGCACCCTCGTCGTACTCCTCTTCGATGTCTGCGATGAGTTGCTTGATGTTCTTGATGCGGTCGCGCTGGGACTTCGACGTTCCCGTCTCGACCACGTCGGCGTCGAACTGCCCCGTCTCGGGGTCGACGCCGATGTCCTGCAAACACGACCGAACGATATCGATGACGCGGTCTGCATCCTCCTGTTCGACCGTGTCGGAGAGCCGGACGCGGGCGCTCGCTTCCGAGAGCCGAACGAGCGCCTCCAGCTTTCGGGCCGTGACCGGAACCGGTGCATCCTCGTCGGCACCCTTCGCACGTAGATCGACGTAGAAGTCCCGGATCGCTTCGCGGGCTTCCGGCTTCATCGTCGGGTAGACGTTCGATTTCGCGTAGGCGATGTACTTTCGCAGGAGTTCGGCGTCGATGGCCGGAGCCACCTCTTCCGTCTGGCTCTGGACGTCCTCCTCGCTGATGTTCGGCGCGTTGATCTCCGTGCGCTGGGTGTTCAACTCCCCCGCGAAGTTTGTCTGGAGGATGTGTTCCGCGAGACGTGCGTCGTGGTCGGGGTCGGGCTGATCGGTCACCGTGAAGATGAGGTCGAATCGGGAGATGAGCGCGGGTTCGAGGTCGATCTGCTCGCCGATGGATTCGTACTGGTCGAACCGCCCGTACTTCGGGTTCGCCGCGCCGAGGAGCGAACAGCGCGATTTCAGCGTCGCGTTGATTCCGGCCTTGCTCACGCTGATCTTCTGCTGTTCTAGCCCTTCGTGCATCGCGGATCGGTCGTCAGGGCTCATCTTGTCCAACTCGTCCACCGCCGCGATACCCTTGTCCGCGAGCACCAGCGCGCCCGCTTCGAGCGTCCATTGCTGGCCGTCGCCGAAGTCGTCGCGGACTGCGGCGGCGGTGAGACCTGCTGAGGACGAACCTTTCCCGGAGGTGTAGACGGAACGAGGCGCTATGTGTTGGATGTACGATAACATCTGTGATTTACCCGTACCGGGGTCACCGATGAGGAGCATGTGCAGGTCGCCGCGAATCCGCGACCCATCCGGGAGATGTTTCGTCACGCCGGAGAACAGCTGGAGTATCATCGCCAGTTTCTCCTCGTCGTAGCCGTAGATGGCCGGCGCGATGGAACCCACCATCTGTTCGTAGATGTCGTCCTCGTTCGAGAGCTCGATGATCTCCTCTTTGTCCTCGTCCGTGATGTCCATGTCCTCGAACTCTTCGTCCTCAATTTCGACCGTCGTGCCGTCCATGTACACGTCGAAGACCGCGGACTTCTCCTGTCCGCTCCCCTGCTGCTCGAGGTGAAGCACACCCGTCACCGTTACGTGGTCACCGGGCGACACCTTTCCGGTGATGTCGTCTTCGATGTGAATGTCGATGCTCTGGGGCGTCTCGCCGCCGCGCAGGCCTTCGGGACTCTCCTGCACGCGGAGTTTCTGGGAGTCTATGAACTCGGACTGGTCGAAGTTGATGCGGAACGGTCCCTGTCGCTCGCACCCCTGACACTCGTGGGGTTCCTGAAAGTCCCCGCCTGCTTGCGGAATGTAAGTCAACGTTCCGCAGCGTTGGCACTCGAAGGCGGCCTCCTGAATCTTCGGTCGAACCCCCGTCGCTTTGCGGACGATGCCCTGCACGCTCACCAAGGTGTTGACGTGCCGGGCGCGAATCGCGCGAATCTCCGTCGTCTCCGGAAGACCCCGCACCCGGATGTGAGCCTGTCCGAGACTCACGTCCACTGGAAGGTCGTACAACCGGAGCGCTTCCTCGGCGTACTCCTGTAACTGCTGCGGTTGCGCGAGGTAATCGTCGGCGATGTCCGCGTCGTACCGATAGAGGTCGTCCCAGTCGATGTACAGCGAGCGTTTCTCGTTCGGGTACTGCTGTGCGAGCTCCCCGACCTCGTCGCCGTAGTACCGCCGGTAGAACTGCTCGAATCGATCTACCAGTTCCGTATTCTCCGCACGTGCCATTCAGTATCCATTGGTGCTCGATTACGTAAGAAGTTTCGCAAAGTCGTGTCAGATATCTGCCGTCGATGCGGCGTCGGACGGTCTGGCGAGGTCAGGCACGGCGTCCGGTAGGTACACTTCGTTCTCCGTGCTGAGTCTGACGCGACGTATCTGCCCGTTCTCTTCCATCTCACGAAGGAGCCGACTGACGCTCGACCGATTCAACCCCGTTTCGGCGATGATTTCCTGTTGGTGCAGGTCGCCGCCGCGTTCTTCGAGCAGGTTCACGACGTACTCGTCCGGCGAGATGCCCGTCTCCAGTACGAAATCGGCCAGCGACCGACCGCCGGCTGGCTCGCTCGCGTCGCGTTCCCCGAACGTTGCCAGCCTCGACTTCGTGCGAGCGATTCCGGCACTCACCCGCGAAATCGCGCGGCGGAACCGCGCGAGGAGTTTACCGTCAGCCACCTCTCGGCGTCCAACGAGTCTCATATTCAAGCGGATTATATGTAAGACTAGTATTAAATCGAATGGATAAGATGTCCGCCCCGCTATAGGACGGTCGGCGGATAAACGACTTGCGTGCACAACCCCGCCACCTTCGGTTTCGGAGGTCACATCGTAGAGTATGCTCGGACCACTGACGGTCGGCAAGAAGGCGGCGAAGTTCGGCTATCGTCGTTTCGGCAAACCCGGTGCCGTGGTGTTCGGCGCTGGCTCCGTCGGCGGATACTACCTCGTCAAACGGAAGTTCAAATCGAAGATGAAACAGGAGACCCTCGAAAACAACCTCGAAGAGAGGGGGTCTGAACAGACCGACGGGCGCGATGAGGGCGTAGGGTCTGGCGATTCGAGTCAGCAAGTGGAGTAACGAGCGTTCACCGTTTTCGCGTCGAAGTCGTTCAAGGACGAGTAATCGCACGTTCGATTGCTACCGGTGGCGCCGCTGTGCGGTTACGCTTCCAGTGATTCTCCTGCGAGCGGAGCGGGCGGGCCAAGCGACGACCACCGGGAGGAGCGCAATGCTTTTCATCGACGTTTTGCCAGTGAATGAGTGCCTCTGGCCCACCTGAACGCAGCAAAAGGTTGTATGGGATCGCCCGGATTTGAACCGGGGTTATCGGCACCCAAGGCCGAAAGGATACCAAGCTACCCCACGATCCCGTACAACGCAATAGTGCGTTTACCTTGTAAAGCGTTTCGTTTAATTTGAAGCCGGCGCCGACATCGCGTCGGTTTCGTTCCGTGTCGGACTCGGTTCGACGAAATTTGCGATTTCCAGCGGCACGTTCGCATGGTCACCGGCGACGTTAGCGAAGCGTTCTCCCATTTATCGCACGGCGCTCGGCGGTTCGACGCTGTGTTTCACGGGATGAACGAACGTTCACACCGTGTACGGTCGCTCATGGGGTAATTATAAGACAATCAATGAACGAATATATCCTGTCGATGGAACATCCCAGCTACTTTCGGTGGCTGATATCGGAGTTCTGGCGTCATCACCAGCCCCGCACCATTCCTTCGACACCGCTCATCTACGAGTGAATGGTTACTTCGGCCCTCCGATGGTTTCTAAACGAGGCATTCATGCTCTGTCTGAATCACGCTCGACCGGCTCCGCCTCCGCACGGAACTGGTTATACCGATCCGCCACCCAGTCGAACAGTTCCTCGTCGGTGCTGTCGAGACACGCTTGTAGTTGTCCGTTGTCGGTGTGGCTACCGACGAAGACCCGATCGTCGAACAGGGCGAGGCCGAACGTGAGGTCGTCCGGATACACGTAGAGGGAAAAGTGATCGACTTCGAATGCTTCAGCGATATCGTTCGGGTATGCCGCTTGAGCCACGCTTAAGACGGTTTCGTCGATGATGAGTTCTATCTCGGTTCCTGATTCGACGAACGACCGGCCCGCTTCGTTGAACTCGGGGCTTACTATCGGTGAGATGCCGTAAAATCGCTTGCTCGATAGCTCGGCGATCTCGGTCGTGTAGTACCTTAGCGGTGCGTGCGGGTTCTCCGGCGTCGCAGTCACGACTGTTCCGGAGTCGAACCCGGCGAGCGGAATATCGAGACCGAGATCGCCGAGGTGCTGAAAGAACATCTTGTGAGCGTTCACGGTGGAAATCGTTTCGAGGAGTGAATCGAACTGGTCGAGGATTCGTTTGCCCACTACGGTGAGTTCGTAGCTGCCATCAACCGACCGCACCCACCCGTACTGCTGTACCGTCTCTAGGTTCCGGTGGACGGTCGCTCGCGAACACGTACAGCGAGCCGTGAGCGTACTCGGGTCTAGCGATTGGTCGCGTAGTTTTCTGAGGAGGCAGAGACGGGTTGGTGAGCTAGCGAGAAAGTCAACCTGTTCTCTGGAATCCATCGTCGGTCACTCGGATGCATCACTAATTAACGCTGTTGATAAAACTCTCTTCCGCGACCGTCCACCGCTTGCCGACCCTACGGACTCCTACTAGCGCCGACTTCGGACGTGATGGTGACCTACTCGTCCTCGCCGTGGAGTTCGAGGTCAGCCACGATGCGGAACGGGTGTTTTTCCTTCCGGATTCCGTCCACCATCTTGAACGCCTCGTCCGGCGCGAGGAAGTGGGTGGTGATGACGCGCCCGAGGCGGGTCGGCGAGAAGCCGTCGATGAACTCGTATTCGAGCAGTTTGCCGAGGGCGTGTTTCGTCGGCACGTCGCCGATCATCCGGTCGTTCAGGCGCTTGGCGGCCTTCCCGCTGACCGTGATGTTCGCGAGCGTCTCCTCGACGGCGGCGCTTTCGTCGTAGAGCGTGCGAACGTCCTCCATCTCGCCTTTCAGGAGTTTGAACGCCACCTCGTCTTCCGACATCTCCATGCTGTTGTGGTAGCTCCCGTCGGGTTCCACGAGGACGTACACCTTCCCGCGGTCGTGGTAGTCGGGCCGCCCGGCGCGTCCGAGCATCTGGTGGAACTCCTGTACCGAGAGCCACTCGATGCCCATCGCCAGCGAATCGAAGACAACCTGCGAGGCCGGGAAATCGACGCCTGCGGCGAGGGCGGCGGTCGTGACGACCGCCGCGAGTTCCTGTTCGGCGAACATGCGTTCGACCTGCTTGCGCCGCCCGTAGTCCAGTCCGGCGTGGTAGGGCGCGGAGTTGTACTCCAACTTTCTGGATATCTCGTGACAGCGCCGCCGCGAGTTGGTGAAGACGATTGTCTGGCCGCGATACCCCTTCGAGGATTCGCGGTCGAACTCGCGCTTGACGAGTTTGTTCTCGATGTTCGGCTTCTCGCGCCCGCTGGCGAAGGTGACGTGGCGTTCCAGCGCGACCGGGCGTTCCTCGAACTCTACGAGGTTCGCTTCGAGCGCCCTCGCCAGATCGCGGGGGTTGCCGACCGTCGCCGAGAGATACACCCACTGCGCGCCGCCGTACCCCTCGCGTCGCTTCGCGCGCTCCTCGCAGTAGTATTTGAGCCGCGAGATGAGGCCGTCGAGTCGGTGGCCGCGCTCCTGTTCCTGTAGGGTGTGCACCTCGTCGATGACGACGGTGCCGATGTCGCCTAAGTCGCGGCCGGTTCGAAGCGCGTGGTCGATCCCCTCGTAGGTGCCGACGATAACGTCCGCGTTCGGGTCGAACCGATTGCCGTCGTCGCGCACCCTGCTTGCGCCCACCCGGATAGTGACGTTCACCAGGTCGCCGTACTCCTCTTTGAAATCCTCGTGTTTCTGGTTCGCCAGCGCGACGAGGGGGACGAGAAAAAGCAGTTTCCCCTGCCCGTTCAGCACGCGGTCGATGCCCGTCATCTCGCCGACGAGGGTCTTCCCGGTCGCCGTCGCGCTCACGATGAGTTGGTCGTCGCCGTCGAGCAGTCCGTTCTGCACCGCGAGGCTCTGAACGGGAAGCAGTTCGTCGAACCGCGGTTCCAGCAAGTTCTGGATGCCGGGGTGCAGGTCGAGCGAATCGACCGGCACCGTCTCCACGTCCTCGACGTTCGCGCTGATCTCGTCGAACTTCGTCAGGTCGGGGTCGAGGCGTCCTTTGAGCAGGTTCGTGATTCGCTCCAAGTCCTGGACTTCCAGCAGGAGGTCTTCGAGTCGGTCTTGCGCAGCCCCGGTCAGGTCGCCCCGGAACGAGAGTTCGCGCTCCAACTCCTGGGTCGCGCAGTCGGGGCAGATGTACTCCTCTCCCGCGTCGATGGCCGTCTCGCCGTTGATGGGCGAGTAGCGTCCGCTGTTGGCGCAGTACCGGCAGGTGCGAACCGCCTTCGCGTCGAGTTGGTAGCCCGCGAGCATCTCCTTCAGTTCCTCCCGCCCTTCGGGCGAGGTCTGCTGCGAGATGCGGATGCGGTTCGCTCCTCGCGCCAGTTCGACGAACTCGTCGGGGCTGCGCGGTTTCTCGCTCGACCCTTCTTTCTGGAGAAACCGTCCGGGTCGAGGCCCGGCGCTCGTCTCCTTGAGTTCGAGGATGGCGCGGAACTGTCGCTGACCGTTCCGTCGCGCGACGATCAGATAGCCGCGATCCGTCTCGTGGCAGAAGAGCGTCTCCACCTGCTGGGCCTGCTTCGACACGGTGCGTGCTACACGGCGGAGCTATTTCAGGGATTCGAACCGGACGAGATTCGAGCGTTCGTTCCATCCCGCCGCAGAGCCGCGGTAGGCACCGCCAACGCGCCTCGAAATCCGTCGTTGAATCGCGGTAATCTCTCGATAACAGCCGCGGAAAATCGGTATTCTACCACTACCGTCCCGCAACCGGCTCATAACAAAGCCGGCTCGCTCGGAAGGCGCAGACAGCGCGCGGTAGCGTCCGACAGGTGGCTCTCATGGAAGGCACGCACGAAGAAGAACTCCCACAGCGGTTCGACGACCGAATCATCCTCGAAATCGAAGACGGAGCAGACCGCGACCGACCGCTCGTTCGGATGCGCGATTCGAGCGACGACGGAGCGTGGGTCGCGTCGTCCATCGACGCCGTCGTCTCGCTCTCCGAGTACCGCTAAACGAGCCGAATCTCGTCGTCCCCGTTCGGTACAGCGCAGAGAAACGCACCCGGAACGTCGCTCTCATTTCGATACCAGTGAACGACCCCGGCGGGAACGAGGAGCGAGTCGCCCGCCTCGACTTCGTACTCCTCGCCGTCGATTCCGACCACGTACTCGCCCTCTAGCACGTACTGTTCGTGCTCAACTTCGTTCGTGTGCTCCGGAACTTCTGCCCCGGGTTCGAGTGTGAACCGACGGATGGCGAAGTTCGGCGCATCCTGTTCGTCGCCGATGAGGACGCCTTTTTCCATCCCCTCGGCGGCTCCGACCGCTTCGTATTCGATGTCGTCCGCCCTGCGTACGACTGGGTCTGGGTCAGTCATACCCGGCGCTTCGAGGAGGGGGGGCTAAGTTTTTTGCACTTCTTCGAGCTCCGCGTTCGGCACGAACTCCCCGTCCGGGGTCACCCGTCCCGATTTGAGCGCACAGTATCTCGCGCCGACGCCCCGCGAGGAGAGCGGCCCGCGCCGAATACACCGAAACCCGACGTTCTTCGCCGCGTTGTAGTCGTCGTTGGCCTCGTTGCCGCATTTCAGACACTCGAAGTGGTTGTTCTCCACATCCCGGTTCTGCGGATGCGTGAACCCGCAGGCGGTACAGCGTTGACTCGTATACTCGGGGTTCACTTGGACGACGGTGATTCCCCGTTCCGCGGCCCGGTACGCCACGAACTCGAAGAGGCGCTCGAACGCCCACGCGTGGAACCTCCCGCCCGCCGGAAGCGTCTCGCTGATGGCTTCGAGTTCGCCGAACGCGACGACGGAACAGCCGTGCAGTTCCGCCTCCCCGACGATGCCGCCCGCGACCTCGTGGAGCGCGTCGCGGGCGAAGTTATCGGCGCGGTCGCCCGCCCGCCGGAGCGTTCTACGCGCGTTCCGCGTCCCCGTCTCGCGCAGGTCAGCGCGCAACTCCTCGAACTCGCGGCGGCGGTGCGCCAGTTCGCCGCCCGCGAAGAATTGCGCCGTGCTCGTCACAGCCAGATTCTCGACGCCGAGCGCGACGCCGAGGACGGTGGCGTCGTCGTCGGGCGGTTCGATTTCGGGCTGAGGCTTGCGAAATCCGAGGTGCAGGTCGAACTCGCCGTCGCGGTACCGGAGGACGCTCTTCGCCGGTTCCCACTCGTCGTCGAGATACCGCGACTGATAGCCGCCGGCCGGAAAATCGAGGTCGCAGTGAACGCGCTCCCCGGTCGTTGTCAGGCTGACGCTTCGGTCGTCGAACAGCGTCATCGTCCGCGTGTCGTAGACGACGCTCGGGCTGGTGAACTCCGGTTTCGCGGCGTCGTCGCCGTCGCGGTCGAGGGAGCGTTTTATCGCTTCGGCGGCGCGATGGGTGGCGAGGACGGCGTGCTGGCTCCCGAGATCGGTGCGCTCGCGTAGTTCGTCGTAGGCGAGTTGCTGCACCTCGTTGCGCGTGTGGCAGACGCCCCACGCGGCGTTTACCGCGAGCTGACACCCCCGCTTCCACTCGCGCACCATCGCCAGCAGGCGCTCGCGGTCGTCCTCCGCGACCGCGAGCCCAGTTACCGCCGTCCGCTTGAGATAGTCGGAACCACTCACGCTATTTTCTCCCCGGAGCGCCCCCTTGAATACTTCGGGTCGCTGCGAGGCGGAGTGATTCCGACCGAGGACGGTCGGTGCACCCTTGGGACGCCGCGATCGCGAGGAAGTTTAAGGCTCTTCCGCTGCTAGATACTCCTATGCGAAGCTTCAGAATCGGGAGCGCGTTCGGCATCCCGATCAAACTCGACCTCACGTTCCTCCTCATCCTTCCGGTGTTCGCGTGGCTCATCGGAACGCAGGTCGGCCAGTGGGTCGAAATAATGAATCAGCTTTGGAACCTCGGTCTGACCGCCGAACCGCTCTCGACGGGGTCGATGCCGTTGCTCCTCGGCGCCATCGCCGCGGTCGGTCTCTTCGTCGGCGTCGTGCTCCACGAACTCGGCCACTCGGTCGTCGCCATGCGGTTCGGGTTTCCGATCGATTCCATCACCCTGTGGATCTTCGGCGGCGTCGCTCGACTCACCGACCAACCGGAGAACTGGCTCGAAGAACTGCTCATCGCCATCGCCGGCCCCGTCGTCAGCATCATCCTCGGCGTCGGCTCCTACCTCGCGCTGTTCGCCATCCCCGTCGAGCAGGAGGCTATCAGATTCGTCGTCGGCTACCTCGCGCTGATGAACCTCGTGCTCGCCGCGTTCAACCTCTTGCCTGGCTTCCCGATGGACGGGGGGCGCGTCCTGCGCGCGCTCCTCGCGCGCACTCGTCCGTTCGCGCAGGCGACCCAGATCGCCGCCGAGGTCGGCAAACTGTTCGCCATCCTGCTCGGACTGTTCGGCCTGCTCGGCGGCAACATCATCCTCATCGGTATCGCCTTCTTCATCTACATCGGCGCGTCCAGCGAGGCCCAACAGACGGTCCTCTCGGCGGCGTTCCGGAACGTCCGCGTCCGCGACGTTATGACGCCCGCGGAAGACCTCCAAACCGTCTCGCCGGACACCTCCATCGCCGACCTGTTGGACAAGATGTTCCGCCAGCGCCACACCGGTTACCCAGTGGTGCACGACGGCGAACTCGTCGGGATGATAACGCTGGACGACGCGCGGAGCGTCCGAGAGGTCGAACGCGACGCCTACACCGTCGAAGAGGTGATGTCGACCGACGTGAAGACGATCTCCGCCGACAGCGACGCCATCGACGCGCTCGAATCCATCCAACAACACAGTATCGGTCGCCTGCCCGTCATCGACGCGAACGGAGACGTGGCCGGCATCATCTCCCGCACCGACCTGATGACCGCGTTCGACATCATCAAGAGTAGTGGGCGCTCGGAAGAGGAACTCGCGCCGCGCGAACATCCGTCGTAACCGCCGCTCGTCACGACGTGACCTTCGCTCGTCGCTACTCGCGGAGCGACACCAACCCGTTCGGGCTCACGAGCCGCGGATTGAGCTGTGAGACGGGATGCGGGCGGAAACCGGACACCCGATTCTTCACGCCGAAGCTATTGTGCAGGGTGTACGCCGGGATGTGAACGCGCTGTTCGAGGACTGTTTCGATGCTCTTTTCGTACAGTCGCCTGCGCTTATCGCGGTTCGTCGTCTGTCGCGCGTTCTCGATGTCCTCCATCAAACGCTCGTCGCGGTAGTAGGTGCCGTTCGTCAGCCCCTCGTTGTTGCTATGGAACAGCGGGTAGAGGAACGTGTCCGGGTCGGGATAGCCGGCCCACGACCCGACGAACATCGCGTAGTTCCCTTGGTCGCCGTTGGTGACGAGTTCGCGGAACTTCGGCCACGGGTACTTCTGCGTCCGGGCCTTGCGAAAGCCCATCTTCTTCAGGCCGTGGACGATGGTCTCGGCTATCTTCTCGCGCATCTTGTCGCCCGAACTCTTGGTGCCCGGCACTGCGATCTTCGGGCTCCATGACTTCAGCCCCGCCTCCTCCTTTATCAGCTTCTTCGCCTCGTGGTGGCTCTTCTTCTTGGGAATCTTCCTCCACTCCTCGATGGGCATGTTCCACGCTTCGGCGACCCGTCGCGGAAGTGGACTGTACTGTCGTCGCCCCGCCGGTTCAACCACGTGTTTCACCAACTCGTCCATCGAGACGAGCGCATCGATTCCCTCCCGAACCTTCGGCTTCGCGGTCGGCGTGCCGCTGCTGCAGTTGAAGCCGACGAAGTGGTAGTGGTAGCTCTCGCTGGAGACGACCTTCGAGTCCAGAAAGCCCTTCGTTGGCCCCCACAGCTTCGGATCGATTCGCTCGACGATGTCGTTCTGCCCCGTCTTCAGGCTCATCGTCCGCGCCAGTCCGGCGTGGTTCGGAACGAACTTCGCTCGCGGAATCGCCTCGCTCCGCGAGCGCCAGTGGTCGTTCCACGACGATAACGCGGCGTACTTCCCGGGTTTGAATCGGTCGAGTCGGTACGGCCCCGACCCGATCGTCGTCTTCGTCCCGAACGCGTTCGGGTTCCTCTCGCGCACCGACTTCGGCACGACCGGTCGCGTCAGTACGTGTTCGAACCCCGGATAGGGGTGTTTTAGCACGAACTCCACCTTCTTCTTCGAGGGCGTCTTCACCGACTCTATCGTGTCCACGTGCCACTTCGTCGGCGGCGGCGTCTCCTCCTGATTCGGTTTCTCGAAGCTGTATCTCACGTCCTCGGCGGTGACCGGATTCCCGTTCTGGAAGCGCGCTTCGTCCCGAAGTTCGACGGCGTATCGCTTCCTGCCGTCGCTCTGTTTCGGTTTCCCCATCGCCAGCACCGGGACCAGGTTCATCCTGCGGTCGTAGGTGAACAGCCCCTCGAAGATGAGCGACTGCACCTGCCCCGACCACGGGTCGTCCACCGCGATGGGGTCGAGCGAGACGGGCGTGAGCACCTGCGCGTAGCGTAGTCGTTCGCCGTCGCCGGAACCGCCGGCGATGCCCGCACAACCCGCGAGTGCCGCCGACCCGGCGACCGCGCCAATTCCTTTCAGTGCGGTGCGACGGTCGAGTTCGCGTGCGTTCTCGTTCATGCTTAGTCGGTGTTGATGCCGGGAACCGTCTCCTTGATCGGCTGTCGTTCGAAGTAGACCAGTTCCACGCCGATGACGACCACGGCGATGAAGAGCACGATGAAGAACGTACTCGGACTGTTCAGGTAGAGGTCGTAGAGCAAGAGGGGGAAGAAGGCCACGCAGCCCACCATGCCGACGACCGGCAGGGCGACTATCATGTCGTCGATCTCGTCGCGTTTGCGGAACGCGAGATAGCTCATCGCGCCGAAGACGGCGATGAACGCGAGCGACGCGAAGGAGGTGATGCTGCGGAGGCTTCCGTACACCGCGAACGCCGCCGAGAGGACACCGAGCACGACGACGAGTTTCGACGGGACGCGCTCCCCCTCTCCGGTGTTGAATCGCTCCGGCAGAAGTCCCCTGTCGATGAGGTTTCGGGAGAACTGCGCCCCGCTGAACAGCGTGGCGTTCACCGCGCTCGCGGTTGAGAACAGCGCCGAGATGCCGATGACGAACGCGCCTATCGCCCCCATGAACGGGAGCGCGGCGTACAACAGCGACACCTCGGGCGACACCGCGATGACCGACAGTTCGAGTATGCTGACGGTCGTGAACGCGACGAGGACGTACAGGAGGGTCGCTATCGGAATCGAGATATAGATGGCTTTCCTGATGTTCTCGACCGGGTCTTCGAACTGCGACTGGTCGTACATCAACAACTGCCAGCCCTGAAACGCGACGAATGACATCGCCGCGCCGATGACGGGTCTGAAACCGAGTTCCGAGAATCCGAGGTTCAGCGTCTGGCCGGTGTAGGCGAACCAGACGCCCCACGCGCCGAAGATGGCGATGATACCGACCTTGAAGAAAGAGAGCACGTCCTCGACCTTCCCTGTCTCAGTGGCTCCGAGGAGGTTCAGCCCGACGAACGCGCCGATGAGCAGGACGGAGATGATGTTCGGGACGGGAACGACCAGTTCGTAGTCCACCACCGGAATCACCGTCGCGTAGTGGAGTCGACCGATAAGTTCCGAGAAGAACGAGGAGAAGGCGTAGGCGTACAACGCCATCGAACCGATGTAGCCGAACAGGAGCGTCCACCCCGTCATCCCCGCCGCGGTCGAGTGGTCGACGATCTCTTCGATGTAGGTCGGCGCACCCCCCTTGTTCTCCGTCAGTTTGTTCAACTGGACGTAACTGTAGCCGGCGCACATTGCCACGAACCCCGCGACGCTGAACGCCAGCCACGCGACCTTTCCGGAGATGGCGACGACGATACCGAACGCGGAGTAGATGCCGCCGCCGATCATCCCTCCGAGAGCCATCGCTATCGCTTCCTTCAAACCGAGCTGCTCGCCCATAGTCGTATCGAGGGTACGAAGGCCCGCATATCTAACGGCTGAATACACAACCGTATTTAAACCGATTTAAGTCAGAGGGCGTTCTTCGGTCGCGTTCTTGGTCAGCTTTTTGCCCGCTCCCGTCCTCTATCGACTCCTGTGTGGTCGCCTCTCGCTGTTCGCCCTCGAAGCCGATCTCGCGGAGCGATTCGACGCCACGCCCACCCGACCGCTCCGACCGCGATACAACGTCGCACCCGGCCAGGAACATCTGGTCGTCCGAAACGACGCGCCCGAGGAGATGCGCTTTCCGACGTGGGGGCTCGTCCCGCACTGGGCCGACGAGTTCCGTGACGGACACATCAACGTCCGAGCGGAGACGCTGGCCGAAAAATCGAGTTTCCCCGATGTCTACCGCGAACGCCAGTGTCTCGTCCTCGTGGACGGCTTCTACGACTGGAAACGGACGACGACCGGCAAGCAACCGTATCAAATGACCAGAAGCGACGGGGAGCCGTTTGCGATGGCGGGGCTGTGGGAACTGTGGAACGAAACCCGGGGAGGGCAGAAAACATCGTTTACGGTCGTCATGACCGAGTCGAACGACCTCGTCGACGTGCTCGTCTTCGCGCTCGGCGGAGTGTTCCTCCTGCTCGGCGTGACGATAACGACGACACCTCCCGCACCGTACTTTCAGTCGACGACCGACCGGCTGATTCTCATCGGCGTCTCGCTGGCCGCGATGGTCGTCGGCGCCGGCATCGTCCGGGGGTCGCTGTCCCTCGGGAGGTGGTGACGAATGGCCGATAACCGCGGTTCCGAGCGCGATTCCGCGGACGCCGATTGGTTCATTGGTTCGACCGGTTCACCGTCGAACCGGTTCCCCCGAAGAGATCGAGCGACGATTCGCGGAGTCCACCCTGACAACGCTCGACATTCCGTCCCACCTCGATTGGAAACTCGCCACGGAGGTCGAGACGGGAACCGCACTGTATCTCCTCGTTCAGCTGTTCGGAACGCCGAACGTCCCCGGCGTCGAAGCGGGAGCCGACCAGCGCGACAGGGAGAAGACGACGTGGCAGTACCTCTTCGCGGTAACGTACGAGCCGCCGAACGACGACCGAGCCGAACCCCGCGGCGAGGGGGGGTGTTCCGACCGAATTCCTACTGTCGGTGTACGATTACAAGAGCGTTCTCTCGGTCGGCCTCTCCGCGTGGGCCGATATCGAACACGACGGTCGCTCCGCTCCTCGAGACGGTGGCGTCCGTGAACCGGCACCCGAGGACGACGGGTGGCTCGACCCGATTCCGGATGCGGACTTTTTGGTCGGCGTCGTCCAACTGGCGCTCAACGTCACCGAAGAGCCAGTGTTAGCCACGTACAAACAGCTGTGGGTCTGAACGGGACGGCGGTTCTCGTCCGCACTCGTTTCGGTCAGTTCGAATAGGGCGGCGCTACCTCCGTCACTTCTTCTTCGGCATCGTCGAGGGGCGAGCCGAACGACCCATGTCCGACCGCGATGACGGCATCGTGGACACTTTGGTCGTGACTCGCCCCCGCTCGCCACGCCCGCCTCCGCCCTCGTCGGCCGGTTCTTCCTCGGTTTCCTCCGTCGCTTCCGCCGCCTCGTCGTCCGCGTCGCCCAGTCCGGCGGCGTCGAACAGCGAGCGAAGCTCTGCGAGCGTTTCTTCGGTCGAGGAGGAGTCGTCTTCCTCACCATCTGCGTCTTCGCTCTCCGTCTCGTCCCCCTCGCCGTTCGCTTCCTCGCTTCCCTCCTCGGTCGCCGCTTCGTCGGAATCGGCGGTCGAGAACAGCGTCGACAGCAGATCGCTCACGCTTCTGCCGCCGTCGCTGGACGGCGCATCGCCGTCGATGCGTTCGAGTCGGTCGATGCGCTCTTCGGCGTCGAGACCCGACCACTCCTCCGAGAGATCCGCCAGTTCCAGTAGGCGGCGGAGGCCGAGCACCGCGTCGGTGTCGGCGTCCTGCATTACCCTCGGGAGGTCGGCGGGTGCGACGTCGTCCGCCGTGTCCTCGAAGCCGGTGGCGGTGAGCAGTTCGTCGAGCGACGCGTCGGCCACCGCCTCGGCCGCGGCGTCGGCGGTCTCTCGCACGGACTCGGTCTTCTCGTCCGGCAGTTCGCCGCCTTCGACGTCGTCGAGCGCCGTCCGAATCTCCTCCACCCCGTCGGCGAGAAGTCGTTCGATGTCGGATTTGTCGTTACTCATGGTTCGAGTGGGCGTTCGTGGGTCGCTCGCTGAGCGTTCTATTCTGCATCGGATTCGTCCTCGTCCGCCCCGTCGTTGAACTCCTCGACGATGGCATCGAGTATCTCCTCGCGCTTCAAGTTGGCCTTCACCCCAACCTCCTTTGCGATGGATTGGAGCTCCGAGTACTCCATCGTTTCGAGGAGTTCGCGGTACGTCTCCTCCTTGATGGCCTGCACGTCGTCGGCGGTGAGGTCGCCGACGCCTGCGTCGGTCACGTCCTCGGCGGCCTCTTTCGCCTCCGTCGCCGCCCCTTCGGTGGTCTCTTCTGCGGTGTCGGCCGCCTCTCCCGCCGCCTCCTCGACGGTTCCGGCGGCCTCTTCCGCGGCCTGTTGGGCGGTCTTCTCCGCTTCGTCGAGCGCCTCCTCTCGCTCTTCGACGTACCCGCGGAGCGCGTCTTCGATGGGTTCGCGGAACTGGGGTCGGCGCAGCGTCCGCCCGAGCGCCACGACGAACGCACTAGCGAGGCGGCGAAGCGGCGAGCGCTCGCCCTCGTGGTCGTCCTCGCTCCGGAACGGAAGCTTGGAAACGACCCGGTCGACCGCGATTCGTCCGAGTCGGCGTCCGGCGAACGCGCCGACCGCTTCGCCGAACGCCCGCCCGAGCGACGCCCCGTCGACCTGCTCGGCCACGCTGTCGCCGGTCATCAGCGAGCTAACATCGACTTGCTCGGTCAGTTCGTCGGTGACTGCCTCCTTCGGGTCGGGTGCCTCGGTCACGCGTTCTCACCATCCTCGTTGCCTTCGGCGTCGTCGCTCGTATCCTCTTCGCTCCCCTCGCTCTCATCGTCCCCGTCTCCCTCACCGTCGGCTTCGCTATCGGCGTTCTCGTCCGATTCCTCTTCAGACGGGGAAGCGAGGAGCGAGTCCAACAACACGCCGCCGAGGAGACCGCCGAGCCACCCGCCGAGGTGGCGGCCGACGAACTCTCCGACCGTCTCGCCGAGCGACTCCGCCGACGTTTCGTCGTCGAACTCCCCGGCGAGCGGCGTATCCGCGAACACCTCCTCGAAATCGATGTTCCGGATCGCCGCTCCGAGGTCGAGCGGCGGAGTGTTGTCGCTCATGCTTCGGATTCCGCTCCGGACTCGTCCGTCGATTCGGAGCCGAACATCTGATCCACGAGCTCTTTGAGGAGCGTCGTCAGCAGCTCGTCGAGCGGAACGTCCGCCATCGCGTCGCTCACCGAATCACGAACCGAGCTGGCCGCCGACGAAACCGGACCGGAGCCGGACTCCTCCGACTCCTCGTCGGAACCGCCGAACAGACCCTCGAAGAGGCTTCCGGAGAAGAGGTTCCCCAGCAGTCCTCCCGAGCCGCTGCCGAGCAGATTTCCGACCCCAGAGAGCAGATTCCCCAGCAGCCGACCGGGGCCGCTCACCGCCGTCACGTCCAGTTCGACCTCGTTGAGGTCGACTTCGAGGCCGAGCAGGTCGAGGAACAGTCCTTCGAGGTCGAGGTACAACACCGTCGTCTCCCCTTCTTCCCGGTAGCCGTACTCGTCCGACTCCTCTTCACTCGCTTCCCCTTCCTCCGCGGTCTCCTGCGCTTCTTCCGTCTCCTCCGCCGTCTCGTCTTGTGACTCTTCGCTCGCTCCTTCCGTCTCCTCGTCGGTTTCCTCGGACTCGTTCGCCTCGTCGGCTTCCTCCTCTTCGCCACCGTCGGGCAGCAACCGCCGTTCGTTCGGAGCGTCGTCGCTTGCGGCGCGGCGGCTGTCGTCGGAGGTGGCATCTCCCTGTTCTTGACGGGTCGAATCGCTACGCTCGGCAGTTCCTGTCATGGTAACCAACTTCGTTTTAAGTTCGGCCGGTTCTCACTAAGGCATTCTGGCCTCTATCACGACAGTTCGACCGGCGCAACGCGACCTCACGCGTCGGAAAAGTTAGTTCTCACGGTCGTCTATCCGTCGCCGATTCGGACGCGTTCGGCCGATTCGGTTACTAGCGAGACGACAGTGACTCCCGCTACCGCTGGACGACGAACACAGTCGGCTGTCGCGTTTTCGTACTCCTCCGGTCGGTTACGCTCGTTCGCGGACGATTCCCGCGAAAACCGTCCGCTCACAGGGAATCGCTTCGAAAAAGGTCCAGGTGCGAGAATCGAACCCGCGTCCCAGCCTCCACAAGGCTGGAGGATAGTCCACTACCCCAACCCGGACACGCATATCGTGGTTGACGGGTGAGATTAAAATACGTTTCGGAAGCGGGCGTGGTTTTCGTCGGTTCGAAAAATCGGCTCACTCCATCGCTGTCTCCGGATTCTCCAGTCGAAACCGAAGGGTTCGTTGCCCCTCGAACTGCGGTCCCAACCCTGTCTGCTCGAACCCGGCGCGCTCGGCGGCCGCCGCGGTGTCGGCTTCCGACTCCGGAAGCAGTATCTCGACCGCCATCCCCTCGTTCGCCGCGAATCGAATCGGTTCGTCCAGCAGGTGTTCGCAGGAGGACTCCGTCCCGAAGAGGTGGGTGACATGAACCGTGTCTTCGTATGCGTCGAAGCCGACGAACCCCTCGATCTCCTCGTCCGACTCGGCGACGCAGACGGTTCGATCGTGCACCACGTCTGCCATCACCTCCGTCGGAACGTCTGCGAGCGAGGCGAGGCGGCCGCCGTCCGCTTCGATTGCGTCTCGGACGCGCATAGTGGGCCATTGTCGCCCCGTGCATTAAAAATGGGAGTAGCTTCATTTCGTTCGGACGCCTACGTTCGGCCATGAGCGACGTACCCGGCGACGGCCGGAATCGGTGCGATTTCTGTCGCCTGCCGTGTCCGGCGGAGGCGGTGACGCTGGAGTACGAGTCGGACACGTACGAATTCTGCTCGACGACGTGCCGGGACGAGATGCGACGGAACGACCGCGTGTTCACCGAGTACCACGGTTTTCGACAGATCGAGACGGGCGTCTCGGCGCTGGACGACCATCTACCCGAAGGATTGCCGCGAAACTCCTTCGTCCTGCTCTCGGGCGACGAAGGTACCCGAAACGGTGCGGTAGAGGCCGAACTCGTCTGGCGGACGCTCCAGCGCGACGAACCCGCCGTCGTCGCCAGTTTCACCGAACCGCCCGTCTCCGTCGTCGAGCAGTTCCTCTCGCTGGAGTGGAACGTCCTGCCGTACCTCGAAACGGGCCAACTGCACATCGTCGACTGCTTCACCTACCGCGTCGGCGACCGCAAGCGAATGTTCGCTCGGATGGACGACTGGAACCAGTTCCTCCACCGGGTCACCACCGCCGCGACCACGACGGTTCGAGACCCGAGCGACACCAGCGAACTCCAGCACAAACTCGACAACTGCCTCGAAGCCCTGTCGATGAGCGACATCGGCGTCGTCGTCATCGATTCGTTGACGGAGTTCGGGACGCTCGTCCAGCCGGTTCAGGCCTACGATTTCGTGAAAGACCTCCGAGCGGACGTGTGCAAGGGTCGATTCGTCCCCGTGTTCGCGGGTGCCACGTTCGCCGGAGAGGACGACGTGTTCCCGCACGACTTGGGGTACGTCATAGACGGTCTAGTCGACCTGCAACTGAACGGGTCGCTAATCGAGGACGTGCTCGTCAAGCAGATTCGAATCCGGAAGATGAACGGTGTCCTCGTGATTCCCGAGTGGGTCGCGTACGAGTACACGAGCGGAGACGGGTATGGTCACGTTCGACCCCCTCGAAGAGCTGAAGAAGTCGACGGAACTGCTGGACGAACCACTCGAATCCGCCCCCGACGAACGACCCGAGGACGACGAACGGCCCCCCGATTCCGCCCCCGATCCCACCAACTCGCTGGCAGGGGAACGTCCGAAATCCGTACCGGACGACGTATCGGCGGACGACTCGCCCGAACCGCCCTCCGGCGACCCGTCGGAGTGACGGTTCGACGGAAAACCCGGAGCACGAGGGTCATAGCGCGGTGAGAACGACAGTTCTCCGTGAAAGCCGATTCTGTGACCGCCGAACGATGGTACGAACCGACTTCGCCGAAACCGACTCGGCCGAACTTCGCGCGAAACGAGTTAACTGGCAGAAATTCCGGACATGAAAGCAGTTATCTGACTACCGTGGCTATCACCGGGTATGAATCATCGTTTACCGGAACCGGTGGTGGTTCGGTGCGCGTAGTCGCCAAGTTCGGGGGTACCAGCCTCGGAAGCGGCGACCGCATCAACCGGGCCGCGGACTCCGTCGCCGCCGCCGTCGAAGCGGGGCACGAGATCGCCGTCGTCGCCAGCGCGATGGGCAACTCGACCGACGAACTCCTCGACGAAATCCAGTTCGATGCGGACGAACCCGACCGCGCCGAGATCGTCAGCATGGGCGAGCGAACAAGCGTCCGAATGCTCAAAGCCGCCCTCTCCGCCCGCGGCGTGGACGCCGCGTTCTTGGAACCGGGGAGCGACGACTGGCCCGTCGTCACCGACTCGCGCGGGGAAGTGAACCCCGAGGAGACTCGCGAGCGCGCCGCCGAACTCGCCGAACGGTTGGGCGACACCGTCCCGGTCGTGACGGGCTTTCTCGCCGAGAACGAAGACGGCAACGTGACGACGCTCGGACGCGGCGGGAGCGACACGACGGCCGTGATGCTCGGGACGTTCATGGACGCCGACGAGGTCGTCATCGTCACCGACGTGGAGGGCGTCATGACCGGCGACCCCAGCGTCGTGGAGGGGGCGCGAAACGTCGGCAAGATAACGGTGGACGAACTCCGGAACCTCTCGTTCCGCGGGGCCGAAGTGGTCGCACCTTCGGCACTCTCGTACAAGGACGACGATCTCCACGTCCGCGTGGTTCACTACCAGCACGGCGATCTGCTCGCGGGCGGGACGAGCGTCACGGGCCAGTTCGAGAACCTCACCGACATGCGGGAGGAGCCGCTGGCCTGCCTCACCGTCGCGGGGCGGGCGATTCGAAACCGCCCCGGCATCCTCGCCGACCTCTCGTCCGCGCTCGGAAACAGCAGCATCAACGTGGACGCCGTCGCCAGCGGGATGGACAGCATCACGTTCTACGTGGACGCCAAGGTGGCCGAGCGCGCAGAGAACATCCTCCATCAGGAGGTCATCGACGAGGAGTCGCTCTCTTCCATCTCCGTGGACGACCCGGTGGCGGTGGTTCGCGTCACGGGCGGCGAACTCCCCAACCGACCGGGCATCATCCACGAACTCGTCCAACCCATCGCGGACGCTCGCATCAACATCCACGACATGATAACCAGCGCGACCAGCGTCGCGGTGTTCGTGGACTGGGCCGACCGCGAGCAGACCCTGGAGATTCTGCAAGACCACTTCCAGCAGTAACGGTTTCGCGTCTTACAAGTTCGCGTTCTCCCTCGGTTACATTGGGTTTCGAGCGGAGAATGTTGTGAGACGGCTCCATTGAAATCATCATTAACTGACAGAAGCCACACGCTGAATACAGTGTGCTATCTGCCACAGCTCCTAATAGCGTGATACTCACTGAGTGGTAGCCCCGTCGTCGGTCGCCGATCTTAGAATGGTTCAAAGTCCATCGGATCCTACCGAAGCGTTTGGAGTGGTTAAGTACCTTACTGAGAACAAGGGTGAGGTGTCAGCCTGTTGGCTCGATATTCTGGTTCATTCGGAACATATTCTCCGGATCCCACTCGTTTTTCAACTCCACCAAGCGGTCGTAGTTCTCCTCATAGGCACGATCCTCTTCACCCTCGCGTTCGGTGATGAAGTTTACATATGCACCACCCGTCGCGTAGGGTGCCAGCTTATCGTGGAGGTCTCGGACCCACTCGATACACTTCTCGTCCTGCGAAGCGTCCTCCCAGCGGGTATGGACGTTCAATACGTAGTTGACGTCGCGGTGGGGATAGGCAGTCGCATCCACCGGAACGTCGTTGACGGCCCCGCCGAGTCGGCCGAAGATGATCTCCGTATGCGGTGATGGAATGGTCGTAACGTACTCAAGAGCCGTCTCGATAACCTCGTCATGGAGTTGCTCGAAATTATGCGTCTTCCAGTAATTCCGCAGCCCGGGTTCGAGCAGTGGATCGAACGCCTGCTGCCATCCGACGTAGGGATGCGGTTCGACTGCATCGGCGATGGGATCACCGAACTCCTGAAGCGGTGTGAGCGCTTCTTTCCCCCCCTCTAAATTTCCGGCATAGAACGCAGCCACGATACAGACCTCAGTCCCGTGCGTTTCTTCGGGAAGGAACGGGAGCGGCGGTGCCTTCCGTAGCACGGGCCATGCAACGACTTCGTTCGGTGCATTTTCGCTGAACTCGCGGACGAATTCCAGTACTTCTGTCGCATCGTCGTGCGAGTAGACGATCGGTCCACAGAGCACCTCGGGGCCGACCTCGTGGAGCTGGAATTCGAACGTCGTCACGATGCCGAAGTTACCGCCGCCCCCGCGAACCCCCCAGAACAGATCGGTGTTCTCGTCCTCGCTTGCATAGACGAACTCGCCATCCGCAGTGACCATGTCCACCGACAGAAGATTGTCGATGGTCAGGCCGTAGTTGCGCGAGAGCCACCCGAAACCACCGCCGAGCGTGAGGCCGGCGACGCCCGTCGTTGAGTTAATTCCGAGCGGCGTGGCGAGTCCAAATGCCTGCGTTTCGTGATCCATATCGCCGAGCGTCGCACCCGGTTCAACCCGCGCAGTTTTCTCGTCGGGATTGACTTGGACTGAGTCCATCAGCGAGAGGTCAATCATGAGTCCATAATCGCAAACTGCGTTGCCTGCCACGTTGTGACCGCCGCCCTTGACAGCGATCCGAAGATTATGTTCTCGCCCGAAATTCACGGCGCTGATGACGTCCGCAGCGCCCGTTGGCTGCGCGATTACCGCCGGTCGGCGGTCGATCATCGCGTTCCAGATTGACCGGGCTTCGTCGTAACCGTCATCGTCTGGTTGGAGTACCTTCCCCCGAAATCCGGTTTTGAATCCTTCAACCACTTTTTCATCGACCGGGCGATGTGCTGCAAATGTCATTATCGAAACCCCGTTGTACGGTACCATACACCAAGACTAAAATATAGTGGCACGGCAGATCGCAAATCAAGGGACAAAACTTTCGAAGTAGCCGATACGAGCCCTGTATTTAGCACGATCATCAAATATGGCACGATCTCAGAAGGTCAACAAAGTCATTGAGACCGGGATCGATGGAGAAGCGACGCACACGCAATTCTCGACACAAACTTTACCCGGGAGTTCGAACCCGTCGACTATGAACCGCGAGCGATCTCGAAACCTGTATGACCGCGCGCTATCAGTGATGCCGGGCGGCGTCAACTCCCCCGTCCGAGCCGTCCGTCCGTACCCCTTCTTCGTGAAGCGGGGCGACGGCGCGCACGTTATCGACGCCGACGGCAATCGGTACCTCGACTACGCGATGGGGTACGGTCCGCTGCTGTTGGGCCACGACCTGCCCCAGTCAGTCCGGTCGGCCGTCCAGTCGTGTCTCTCGGACGGTCCGATGTACGGCGCGCCGACCGAAGTGGAGGTCGAACTCGCGGAGTACGTCGCCCGACACGTCCCGAGCGTCGAGATGGTTCGGTTCGTCAACAGCGGGACGGAGGCGACCGTCTCCGCCGTGCGCCTCGCCCGCGGCTACACCGACCGCGACAAGATCGTCGTCATGCAGGGCGGCTACCACGGCGCGCAGGACTCGACGCTGGTGGAAGGCGAGTCCGGCCGCCCCGCCGAACCGAGTTCCGGCGGGATTCCGGGGTCGTTCGCGCGCGAGACGATTCCGGTTCCGTTCAACGACGAGGACGCGATCCACGAGGTGTTCGCGGAGCACGGCGAAGACATCGCCTGCGTCCTCGTGGAACCCATCCTTGGCAACCATGGCGTCGTCCATCCCGTCGACGGCTACCTCGAAACGCTCCGCGAGGTGACCGACGAACACGGCTCGCTCCTCGTCTTCGACGAGGTCATCACCGGATTCCGGGTCGGCGGCCTGCAGTGCGCGCAGGGCAAGTTCGGCGTCACGCCCGACCTGACGACGTTCGGGAAGATCGTCGGCGGCGGCTTCCCCATCGGCGCAATCGGCGGCCGGGCGGAGATCATCGAGCAGTTCGCGCCGACCGGCCCCGTCTTCCAAGCCGGGACGTTCTCGGGCCATCCCGTGACGATGACCGCCGGACTCGAAACGCTTCGCTTCGCCGCAGAAAACGACGTGTATGACCACGTCGACGACCTCGGCGAGCGACTCCGGAAGGGATTGACCGACATCGTGGCCGACCGCGCCCCCGAGTACACCGTGGCCGGCATCGACAGCATCTTCAAGGTCATCTTCACCCGCGAGGGACCGAGCAACCGCGAAGGCCACTGCGAAGCCGGCTGTACGCAGGACGTGAACTGCCCACGATTCGACTACTGCCCCAAGTCCGGGGCCGACGTCGACCGCGCCGAGACCGAACGCTGGGAACGTCTGTTCCGGCCTGCGATGCTAGAGCAGGGCGTCTTCCTCACGGCGAACCAGTTCGAAGCGCAGTTCGTCAGCTACGCTCACACCGAGGAAGATATCGAGGCGACGTTGGAGGCGTACAAAGAGGCACTGTAGGTTCTCTCGCTGTAGCGTTTACCACTTCCCGGATAGACGGATTCGATAAGCAGACCCAGTCAGTCACCGTCGACTCCAACTGGTGGTATCTCGTCACCGCGACGCCCATCGTCTTCGTCCTCTCGTGGTTCGTCGGCATCCTCCTTTTCGGGTGGTTCCTCCTCGGCTGGGGAATCGACTTCGCCAGCCCCCGCATCATCGGGCCGTTTTTCCTGCTCACGCTGTTCAGCTTTGCTATCTTCGCCCTGTTCGTGACGGCGATGCTCGTCCTGTTTCCGGTGGCGATCTACCTCGACGCGGAAGTTGTCAATCGCGCGAATCTGGACTGGCAACCGGATAGCGCGCTCTACGCGCTGCGCTCATCACCGTCGTGAGCGCGCTCGTCACTGGATTCACGCTGAGCGTTCCGGTGGCCGTCTACTACCTCTACCAGCGCCATCGGCACGTCGGAGTTCCGTTGACGGATTTTTAGTTAGTAATCAAAAAAATCATGTATCAGTCGTAAAACGTTCTTCGTATGGCCGTTATCAGCGCGTTTCGAACCGCCGGACGGGCAATCCTCCGAAATCCTATCGTCCTCGTCGTCACCGCCCTCTTCGGCGCGGTTCAGTTACCGCAGCTACTCACACACATCATCGACCCGTTCCTCGCGGACGTGTTTTCGCTCGTCGTCAGCTTCGTCATGATATTCGTCAGCCCCTTCTTCCAAGCGGGTCTCATCGGGATGGTGAACGAGGGTATCGACGGACGAACGAAGCTCGGAACGTTTGTCTCGGAAGGGAAAGACCACTACGTGTCGATGCTCGGCATCTACCTGTTCGTCGTGGCGATGAGCTTCGTGTTCGGCATCCTCGTGATCTTCGGAGCGTTTGCCGGGGTCGGGGCGACGTTCGCCACCGGCGGAGAGGCGAGTCTCCCTGCCATCGGCGTGCTCGGAATGATCGCCCTTCTCGTCGTCGGTGCGTATCTGCTCACCGTGTTCTTCTTCCAGTTCTACGCGCAGGCGATAGTCATCGACGACCTCGGGGCCGTCGCCGGAGTGAAACACAGTTTCCGGTGCGTAGGGCGCATCTCGTGACCACCCTCGGATACTCGCTTCCCGCGGGTGCGGTCGGCCTCCTCTTCGGTCTCGTCGGGGTGGCGCTCACCTTTTTAACGATGCCGCGCGGGAAGTCCAGTTCGTCGACCCGGTCACCTCGGTCGGGGGACTTCTCGGAATCGCCCTCGGATTCATCGTGCTCACCAGTCTCTTCAGCGGATTCATGGCGGCGTACTCCGTCGCCTTCTACCGCGAGATTCGCGTCCCGACCTTCGGGTGAATCGAGCACCGGTCGGTGTTTGGGAGGCGATATTCGTTTTATCCCTCCGCCCTAACAAGCAGCCAGATGCAACGTCCGAAGCTCTCCGGCGACCGGGTGAACTCGCGCTGGTGGTACTGGATCGCGGCGGTGCCGACGGTCTTCGCCTTCTGGCTGGTGACGGTCGCGTGGGTCGCTTTCGCAATCTGGCTGGAACCCAATCTCCTGTACGGCCCGAGCAACCCGCTCGTTCACTCGGCGCTCGTCTCGCTGGCCGCGATGGGTATTCCGTTCGCCGTACTCATCGCCATCTTCCCGCTCGCGGTGTTTCAGGATACGGTGGCCATCAACCGCGCGGAAGCCGGATGGGAACCGTCGAGCAGAAACTACGCCCTCGTCGCTCTGCTCGGTCTCGTCGCGCTGGCCGGACTCGCGTTCGCCGACCTCTCGCTCGCCGTCATCGTCGGATTCGTTCTGAGCGTTCCGTTCTCCCTGTACTACCTCCGAGAACGCCACGAACACGTCGGCGTGCCGTGAGCGGTTTCATAGGAAGAGAAGTCCGAGGACTGCAAATCCGACGCCGAAGACGAGCCGCAGGATACCGATACGCCGATAGACCCGCTCACCATCAGCTGTGAGCCCATCAGAAGACGCAGAATAAACGGCCACACGTCGAGACGGAACAGCTTCTGCGGCCACAGTAGAAAGCCGAGTCCCAGCATCACCGGCTGCATGCTGACAAACAGAATCGCTCGCCACGCCATAAAGTAGCACTCTCGACACGATAGTAAAATGTTTGTGCGTACCGGGGCTGGCACGATTGATATGCCATTTTCGGAGTTGCGGGGACGAACTACCGCACTTCGTGCAGGTAAGCGACTCCCCATTGCGCTGTAGCAGCCGACGCAACCGTATGAACTAGCGCACTCACCGCGAACGAATGGCTCGTCAGAGCTTCGCTCTGACGGTGCTTTTGGTCGACCTTTTACGACGGTCGCCGCCCTCGTCGACCCCCTGACCGTCGTAAAAGGTCGCGTTGCGAAGGTGGTTTCAACGTCGGGTTCCCACTGTCGGATATGAGCTATCGCGGAAAGGAACTCCGTCTCGCCACACGGGGGTCAGATCTGGCCGTTCGACAGTCGGGGGAGGTAAAGGCGGCGCTGGAAGACCGCCGGTTCACGGTCGAACTGGTCGAGGTGGAGACGACGGGGGATAGATTGGACGACGCGCTCATCACCGAACTCGGGAAGACGGGCGCGTTCGTTCGGGATTTAGACCAGCGCGTGCTGGACGGCGACGTCGACGGGTCGATTCACTCGATGAAGGACATGCCGACCGAACAGCCGGACGAACTCATCGTCGCGGGGGTTCCCGAGCGCGCAAACGCGAACGATGCGCTCGTGACGCCGGACGGAAAATCGATCGACGAACTTCCGGACGGTGCGGTCGTCGGAACGTCGAGCCTCCGCCGGAAGGCGCAACTGCTGAACTACCGACCCGACCTCGTCGTCGAACCCCTGCGGGGCAACGTCGATACGCGCGTCGAGAAACTGCTCGCGCCGACGCTTCAGCTGGAACATCAGGAGCGAAGCGAGGAAGAGAGCGAGCGCAAGGGCCACGTCGGAAAGGACGACGGCTACGAGTTCCCCTACGACGAGACAGTCGAGGAGTGGTTCGACGATCTCGCCGAGGTCGAGCGCCGAGCGCTCGAACGGGAGGTGGAGACGGAGTACGACGCCATCGTGCTCGCGGAAGCGGGCCTCCAGCGGAGCGGTCTCGCCCACCACGTCGAGTACGAACCCCTCCCCCGGAAGGAGTTCGTCTCGGCCCCGGGACAGGGCGCGCTCGCCGTCGTCACGCTCGACACCGAACTCGCGGAGGACATACACACCGTTATCGACCACCCCCGAACGCGTGTCGAGACGACCGTCGAGCGAACCATCCTCCGCGAACTGAACGGCGGCTGTATCGCACCCATCGGCGTCCACGCCATCATCCAAGGCGAGAACGTCCACGTCGAGGCGCAGGTGTTTAGCGCCGATGGTTCGGAGGCCGTCTCCATCAAGCGCGACGTACCAGTGCAGACGCACGTCTCCGGCGCGAAGCAGGTCGCCGGCGAACTCGCGGATCGCGGCGCTCGTGAACTGATCGAGGCGGCTCGGGGGGACGAATGAAGGTAGCGATCTTCCGCCCGGACGACGAGCGACTCGACGAGGCGGTGACCCTGTTGGAATCGCTCGGCGCGGAGCCCGTGGCAGACCCGATGCTCGCGGTGAAGCCGACGGGAAGCACACCTCAGGACGCCGACTTCGTCGTGCTGACGAGCAAGACGGGCGTCGAACTCGCACACAAGGCCGGCTGGTCCCCCGACGACGCGACCGTCTGCGCCATCGGCGACTCGACCGCCACCGCGCTCCGCGAACACGGCTACGACGTGGACACCGTTCCCGACGAGTTCTCCTCGCACGGACTCGTCGCGGCACTCTCGGACCGCGCCCAGGGCGAGCGCGTCGAAGTCGCCCGAAGCGACCACGGGAGCGAGGTACTGACCGACGGCCTCGCCGACGCCGGGGCCGACGTTCACGAAACCGTGCTCTACGAACTCGTCCGCCCGGAGGGGGCGGGACGTTCGACCGAACTCGCCGCCGAAGGAAAACTCGACGCGGCGCTGTTCACCTCGTCGCTCACGGTCGGACACTTCCTCACCGCCGCGGAAGAGCGCGGGATTCGGGGCGAAGCGGTCGCGGGTCTCGAAGCGGCCGTCGTCGGTGTTATCGGCGAACCGACGCGCGAGACGGCCCGCGAGCACGGTCTCCAGGTCGACGTGGTTCCCGAAGTCGCCTCCTTCGACCAGCTGGCGCGCGGCGCGGTCGATCGTCTCCGCAACAAAGCTGAACTTTAAACGATAGAACGTCTCCATGATGTACCTATGAGCACCCCGGTTCCGGAACTGACGGAGCGCGCAACGGCGTGTGCGGATCAATTACGCGACGCCGACGGCGTCCTGCTCGCATCGCACATCGACGCCGACGGTCTGACGAGCGCCGCCATCGCTTCGTCCGCGCTCAAACGCGCGGGGATTCGATTCGAGACCGTGTTCAGCAAGCAACTCGACGCGGACGAAATCGCGTCCGTCGCGGCGACCGAATACGACACTGTCCTGTTCACCGACTTCGGAAGCGGGCAACTCGACATCATCGCGGAGCACGAGTCGGCGGGCGATTTCACGCCGGTCATCGCCGACCACCACCAGCCAGCGGACGCGGATACCGAGTTCCATCTCAACCCTCTCCTGTTCGGCATCGACGGCTCGTCGGAACTCTCCGGCGCGGGAGCAAGCTACGTTCTCGCACGTGCGCTCGAACCGGACGACAGTGATAACCGCGACCTCGCGGCGCTCGCGGTCGTCGGGGCCGTCGGCGACATGCAGATTTCCGACGGTGAACTCGTCGGTGCGAACGCGAACGTCATGGAGGAGGGGATCGACGCAGGCGTCCTCGAAATCGGAACCGACCTCGCTCTGTACGGCAAGCAGACTCGTCCTCTCCCGAAGCTGCTGGAGTATGCGACTGACGTGCACATCCCCGGTATCTCGAACGACCAGAACGGCGTCCTTCGATTCCTCGACGGACTCGGCGTCAACCTTCAGGAAGACGGCGATTGGCGGCGCTGGGTCGATCTGACCGGCGACGAGAAACAGACCGTCGCCAGCGCACTCGTTCGGCGTGCGATGCGAAAAGGCGTCCCCGCCGAGAAGATAGACGGACTGGTCGGAACTTCCTACACGCTCGCCGGTGAAGTGAAAGGGACGGAACTCCGCGACGTGAGCGAGTTCTCGACCCTGCTCAACGCCACGGCGCGCTACGACCGGGCGGACGTCGGTCTCGCCGTCTGTCTCGGCGACCGCGACGCCGCACTGGAACGGGCGCGAACCCTGCTGACGAACCACCGACGAAACCTCTCGGAAGCTATCAACTGGGTTCAGTCCGAGGGCGTCACCCGAGAGGAGCACGTCCAGTGGTTCCACGCCGGAGACCGCGTCCGTGAGACGATCGTCGGCATCGTCGCAGGAATGGCGGTTGGTGCGAACGGAATCGACCGCGGAACGCCCATCGTCGCCTTCGCCGAAAAGAACGACGAGGAAGTGAAAGTCTCCGCGCGCGGGACGCCCGCGCTCACGCGCAAGGGTCTCGACCTCTCCGTCGTGATGAAAGAAGCGTCCCGTGCGGTCGGCGGCGACGGCGGCGGTCACAACGTTGCGGCAGGGGCGACGGTACCGAAAGGACGGGAAGAGGTGTTCGTCGCGCACGCCGACGAACTGGTCGGCGAACAGCTCCGGTAAGCGCTTCATTTCGGCGGTTTCACGCTTTGGATTTCCTCGTCGTCGTCCGGCGGTTCGGATGCCAATCTGTTCGAATCACTCGCTAGTCGTACTGTAAGTGTCGGATGGTGGCTGCCAACGCCGATTGGCGAACGTAGCGCCGAGGGCACCGAATAGCGCCGCTCCGACGAACCGTCCCCAGAGACATGCGGACAGGATGGCGTACTCCGTCGCGGTCGGACGGAGCGAAACCGCCGTTCCCGTCCAGCTTACGGGTGCGATTCCGATGCCGTACGCAACGCCTCCGACGGCGAACCTGGCGACGACCTCCTTGAGGGTCACCTCCTCGACACGCACGAGATAGAATCCGCCGATCACTGCGAGTAGCGGTATTTCGTAGAACGCGAGGTTCCCACCGACCGTAGCGACCGGCTGAAACCACGTTTCGAGAAACCGACGTGCGACGGCCTCGGCGAGGAAATGTTGCGGGGGTGCGAACAGGAGGAAGACGGTCACGGCGTCGACGAGGACACCGAATCCGCCGAGACCGACTCTGATTCGAACTGCGGATCGTCGGAACTACATTTCCTCTCAAATAGTTTGGATATTATATAAGTTCCGAACGCAAAGCGCTCCTGTTCGTCCGAAATTGCTCGTCATAGCCCGAAGAAAGCCGGTTCTAAAGCCGGTGGCGATTCCGGCGTTGAAACCGCATCCTGTGATTTTGTATAGCGACAAACGATTTATCTCGACGAAACTGTCGATATCCGGTATCGCCTCGAAAGTGCATCGCTGAGCACTCGATCGTTGGCCGACGGTCGGCTCACCGATTCGGACGGTCGTTCCCTTCATATCGTCCAACACGAGAAGACTTCCGTCGCGCGTGGGAGAAAAATCCGGAAGAGGAGAGGAACGAATTTCTGGAGATGGAATACTTGGCGCCGGTCGGGCGAAATGCGCACCCCCTCCGAGAACAGCGAAGCGAGCACCTGCAACGGGACGCCATCGAGGATGACGGCGGAGAACTCCTATTCCTCGTGCGAACCTGCGAGGTTCGCAGCCGATTTCGTGTGCGCGAAGGGTACGAGACGTGCTCCGCTGACGTTCGTGTAATTTCGGCTTTCTCCTTCGGATTCTGTCGGGGCTCGAACCGGCAAAAGGAACGTCGTCGCTGGAAGTCACCTGCCGTTTCCGTGGCTTCCTCGTTCGCCTCCGTCGACCTCTCCGTAGCCGAAACGACTCGAAAGTCGGTCGAACCGAGCAGATCCTCTATTATTGGTATCACTATACACTCCGACGATATACCGCATATCGATATGCGAAATAACGGGGCAGCCGTTTTCCGGTGCCGTACATCCAGTCGGACGCCTGGCTATCTGTCGAATAATCGTAATTCAATCGCCGAACGACGAGTATCTCGCAGTACGGTCCCCGAAACGCGGCAGAACGCATCGACTGGCGACTTCTCGGCAGGGCGGGCGGACTCCTCGGCCTCGCCATCGCGTGGTGACTCTCCAATTCGGTAGTGCGGTCGAGGATCCGCGCCGAACGGTTCCATTTTTACCCGCTCCGCTCCTCGTTCCGGGCATGACCGAGTTCGACCCCGAGAAGTTCGAGGACAAGTACGTCCACTACTTCAACGAACTCCAGCGAGCGTACAAGAACGCCTTCAACTACATGAACGACCGATACGACTCCGAACTCGTTCACGCCATCGACCAGCAGGTGTTGAACGAGAGTGAACCGTTCTACGAGGGGGATGGCGAGTTCCGCGTCGAACTCCCCGAGAATCCGGCCGACCGCGTGCAGGGTGTTCTCGCGGACGACGAGAAGATCGCGGAAACGGTGAACGTCTACGTCGAACGAATCGAATCCGAACTGCGTCGCACGTTCGGGTTCGAATCGAACGATTAGAGTTCGCGGTCGAACGCCTGTTCCGCGGTCTCTTCGACGCCACCGTTGCGGAATCCTCCGACCATCTCCAGTAGTACCTTTAGGGGGGTTCATCGTCGCATCTCTCAACACGGGAACGTAAGCGTTCCGTTAGAAAATCGGAGAAAAGGTTGGAACACGGTTCATAACCGGCGAAAATACCCGAATTCGAATCGAGGATAGTGGAAAGGCCTAAGGAGGCTGGCCCCCTACGCCGGAACATGAGCACCGACACTCAGGAAGAGGCCGATGACTTGGAAGAACGGGTCAGCAATTTCCTGCGCCGTAACTTCCCACAGATCCAGATGCACGGCGGGAGCGCCGCCATCCAGAACATCGACCGCGAGACCGGCGAAGTCACCATCATGCTGGGCGGCGCGTGTAGCGGCTGTGGCATCTCCCCGATGACGATTCAGGCGATCAAGAGCCGGATGGTCAAGGAAATCCCCGAAATCGAGAGGGTCAACGCCGACACCGGAATGGGCGGCGACGGCGGGATGGGCGGCGGCATGAGTCCGTCTTTCCCCGGCGAATCGAGCGACGATTCCGACGAAGACGAAGGTCCGCAGGCCCCGTTCTAACCCCGTATTTTTAGCTTTCGGCCGGTTCCACGCCCGGAATCACGATATTTATCCCATCGGACGGTGTAGCAGGCGACAGTATGACGAACGACGACGCCGTGGCGCAGAACGTCGTATTCGTGGTCATAGACACTGTTCGGAAAGACCACCTCTCTGTCTACGGATACGACCGACCAACGACGCCGGGCCTCGAACGGTTCGCGGAGGACGCGACCGTGTTCGAGCAGGCGGTCGCCCCTGCTCCGTGGACCCTGCCGGTACACGCCTCGCTGTTCACTGGTATGTATCCCAGCGAGCACGGAGCGAGCCAGGAGAACCCCTATCTGGAAGGCGCGACCACGCTCGCACAGACGCTCTCCGCCGCCGGATACGACACCGCTTGCTACTCCTCGAACGCGTGGATAACGCCGTACACTCATCTCACCGACGGTTTCGACGACCAGGACAACTTCTTCGAAGTGATGCCCGGCGACTTCCTCTCCGGGCCGATGGCGAAGGCGTGGAAGATGATGAACGACAACGAACGACTCCGCGCCGTCGCCGACAAACTGGTCAGTCTCGGCAACGTGGCACACGAGTATCTCGCCAGCGGCGAGGGTGCGGACTCGAAGACGCCGCAGGTCATCGACAGCACCATCGAGTTCATCGACGACGCCAACGGCCCCTACTTCACGTTCATCAACCTGATGGACGCCCACCTGCCCTACCATCCGCCGAAGGAGTACCGGGAGCAGTTCGCACCCGGCGTCGATTCGACCGAGGTGTGCCAGAACTCGAAGGAGTACAACAGCGGCGCACGCGACATCGGCGAGGATGAGTGGGAGGCCATCCGCGGCCTCTACGACGCCGAAATCCGGCACATCGACGACCAACTCGAACGACTGTTTTCGTGGCTCCGAGCGAACGACGAGTGGGACGACACGATGGTCGTCATCTGCGCCGACCACGGCGAACTCCACGGCGAACACGACCTGTATGGCCACGAGTTCTGCATCTACGACCCCGTCGTCAACGTTCCGCTGCTGGTCAAACACCCCAAGCTCGACTCGGATGTGAGCGACGAACAGGTCGAACTCATCGACCTCTACCACACGGTTCTCGACCACACCGGCGTTTCGGGGTCGAACTCGACGCGCCCGCTCGACGAAGCGCGCTCGCTTCTCAGCGCGAATTATCGGTCTTTCGCCGAGGACGTGCCGGGCGACGGCGAGTGCGCCTTCGTGGAGTACTACCGCCCGGTGGTCGAACTGAAACAGCTCGAAGAGAAGGCGAAGCGGGCGAACATCGAACTCGACGAGGATTCGCGCTTCTACTCCCGGATGCGGGCTGCCCGCAGGCCGGACGCGAAGTACATCCGCAACGAGCGCATCGAAGACGAGTTCTACCATCTGGACGACGATCCCGGCGAACGCCACGACGCCCGCGGCGAGGGTAGCGACGAGGAAATCGAACTCGAAGCCGCGCTCTCCGCGTTCGAGGAGACCGTCGGCGGCGAGTGGAACGAAGTTGGCGGCGACGACGTGCTCGGCGATATGAGCGACGACGCGAAAGACCGACTGCAAGACCTCGGATACATCGACTAACGTGACGGACGAGTCGGCATCGGATGGCGGGAAGGCGCTGTCCGCAGGACTTACGGAGCGGTTCGGAACCGGCAAGCTACTGCTGGGGTTCGTCGTCGCCGGTATCCTCATCTACCTGCTCGTCATGGTCGCGGGCTGGCGACGGGTGCTCAACGCCCTCGAAGGGGCGGACTACACGTGGGTCTGGGTCGCCTGCGCTTCGACCGTCGTCGGACTGGCCGCGTGGGGGAAAGCGTGGCAGATCGTGCTCGCGGTGCTCGACATCGAAGTGCGGTTCAAACGCCTCGTCGTCACCTACTTCGCAGCGACGTTCGCCAACTATGTCACGCCGCTCGGACAGGCGGGCGGCGAGCCGTTCATCGCGTACATCCTCTCGCGGGATACGGAAGCGAGTTACGAGGACAGCCTCGCCAGCGTCGTGACGGCCGACCTACTCAACCTGCTTCCGTTCTTCAACTTCGCCGCCCTCGGGCTGAGCTATCTGCTCCTCCGGGCGTCGCTCCCGGACAACGCGAAGACGCTCGCGCAGGGACTCGCCGCGCTGGCGTTCGGCGTTCCGGCGATAGCGTACGCCGGATGGCGATACCGACAGCGGGTCGAAGACCTCATGCTCACGCTCGTTCGACCCCTCGCCAACCGAACGAACCGAATCACGCTCGACGGCGTCAGAGCGCGCATCGAGCGGTTCTACCACTCGCTGGAGCGAATCGCGGACGAGCCGCGCGAACTGCTGTTCGCGCTCGTCTTCTCGTACACCGGCTGGATCTTCTTCGCCCTCCCGCTGTACTTCGCGGGACGCGCGCTCGGCCTGCCCCTCGAACTGGTGCTCGTGCTCTTCATCGTCCCGGCGAGCACGCTGGCCGGACTGACGCCGACGCCGGGCGGACTGGCGGGCGTCGAGGCGGCGCTGGTCGTCCTCATCGTCGCGCTCGTCCCGGCGATCGCACCGGGGTCGGCGGTCGCGGCCGCGCTCATCTACCGGTTCGCGAGCTACTGGTTCGTCCTCGGAGTGAGCGGACTCGCGGCGCTGTTCGTCATCATGCGTTCGTAAATCGCCTCGGGGTCAAGTCCCGAGGCTTTCGCGTAGACTCCCGTTCTATGCCTCGGAAGAGGCAGGGGGTACGTACTCCCCACTCACATTCAGCGTCCCGCGATTCAAGCGCACATCTACGGGTGCGCCTCCGTCACCTGCATTTTGCCTGCGACGAAGATACTGCAAACCGATATTCTTCGAGGCGTTGTAGTCCGCTTGGTTCTCGTAGCCACACTGCTGACACTCGAACGTCTCTTGATACCGATTATCGTCGTGGGTAAACCTATATAACACCGCTTGGATGTGTTGCGAGGGTCAACCTGAACGACTTCCACGCCGTGTTTCTCGGCCTTGTAATCGATGTACTCGTAGAGGCGTCGGAACGCCCAGATGTGGTGCCACGTCGCCTTGGAGATGTTCTCCGAATGTGAGTCAAGCCCTCAAACACGATGTGCGAACACTCGTTTTCAACGGCTTCTTCGATGAGTTCATTCGCTACCGTGTGCATGTCGATCTCAAAGCGTCCGTACTCTTTCCGTCCAACGCACTCGATGTTCTCGTGAGCATGGCGAGACCCACACTGTTGGAGCGACCCACGGCGGTTCTCGTACTTTCGACGCCAGTGGTTAAACTCGTCTGCCGACCAGAATTGGCCCGTTGAGGTGACGGCGATATTGTTAATACCCAAGTCCACACCAAGGACTGTTCTGTGCTTGGATGCGGATTCGGATGTCTCGTCGTCCTCAACTTTCCGCATCGAAGCGTGGAGATACCAGTCGCCGTCGCGGTACTGGAGGTGCGCCATCCTAAACTCGGAATCCTCGTCGGAGACGTACTTCGTCGGTGGCGTCTTCGAGTCGTCTGGGAGGATGTACTCGCACTCGACGCGCCCATCAACGGTGGAGAGGGATACGTGGTCGTGGTGAAACGTTGCGGAGCGTTTGTCGTACACTGCGCTGTCTGCCGAGAAGTAGGGTTTCGAAGTGTTTTCTCCGCGTTTGAGGCGTTCGACCCCGCTCTTTACCGCTTCGACCGCACGGCGAATTCCTTTCTGCACGAAATTCGCTGTCAGGTCGGTTTCGTCGCGGAGTCGGTCGTACAGGGCGCGTTCGGCCTTGGCTTTTGAAATGACGTGGTATCCGTCGTCGCCGTGCCAGCACCACTCACTCGCGGTGTTGGCGCAATGTTTGAACTGCTCGACTGTCTCTCGGAGAAGCGGGTCGGCTCCGTCGGGAGTGTCGAGTTTAATGACGGCGGTACGACGGTATCCCACTGTGTTTCACATATAACGTAAGAGTTATTTAATGGTTGGAGAGTCGGATCTGCCATCGAACATAGTTAGTGGCATCGAGTATCGGCTTCCTCCCCGACCGCAAGGGTCGGGGCATCCGCTTTGACCAGCTGTGAACCGCCACCACTGATTTTTACGCTCGCGCATTCTCGCGTTCCCACGCCCTGACGAGTCCGACGAGCGTCCGGTTCACGGGCGTCTCGACGCCGCGTTCGCGTCCCCGGGAAACGACGTACCCGTTTATCGCGTCGACCTCCGTTCGGCGACCCGCCTCCACGTCCTGTCGCATCGAGGAGGTGTTCGCCGCGGTCGCTTCCGCGACCGCGGCGACCGCGGCGACGGCGTCCTTGTCGGCGAGTTCGACGCCCTCGGCGCGGGCGACTCCGGCAGTCTCGCGGGCCGCCGCCGATGCTATCTCGCAGGCATCTCCAGCAGCGAGCGCCTCGTTCTCTACTCGGGCGAGCGCGGTCGTCGGATTGATTCCCGCGTTTACGGCGAGTTTCTCCCAGAGGCGGTGGGGCATGTCCTCCGCGACCTCCGTCTCGATTCCCGCCTCGGCGAAGGCGGCTCCGACGCGACGCGCCGCATCGGAGCGACCGCCCTCGCGCGCACCGAGGACGACGTTCCCGACGCCCGTGCATTCGACCTCGCCCGGCCCGGTTCGAACCGCGCCGTAGGTCGCGGTTCCGGCGATGACGGGGCAGTTCACGTACTCAGCCAGCGTCCCCTCGTTGCCCATCCCGTTCTGGAGCGAGAGCACGGCGTCGAACTCGCCGGTCGCTAGTTGGCGCGCCGCGTTCTCGGTGTTGAACGCCTTGACGGTCACGACGGCACAATCGGCGTGCAGATCAGTTCCGGCGGCGGTGGCGTCCGGCCGAACTCGGAAATCGAACTCGCCGCCGACGTGCAGGCCCGCCTCGCGCACCGCGGTCACGTGGGGGTCGCGGGCGATGAGCGTGACCGCGTGCTCGCGGGCGAGCAGTCCGCCGACGAGGCTCCCCAGGCTTCCTGCACCGAACACGACGATGTCCATACCCGACCGAGGTGGTCGGGGGTGAAAAACTCAGTCTTCCGTCCAGTAGTAGAGTTCCTCTTTCGGGACACCGCAGTTCGGGCACTCGTCCGGAAGGCCTTCGTCCAATTCACCCATCTCCCCGCAGTTCGTGCATCGCCACATCAGCTCGGCTTCGCCGAACTCATGGCCCGACCGAGCGTGGCCGACGGAGAGGGCTTCGTAGCCGTCCCGCATCGTGGCGTAGAAGCCGCTTTTGTCGAATCCGCGGATGGTACCGATCTGCTGGTCGTCCTCGTCGTAGACGGCCTGTCCGAGGTCGAGCTGTTCCACGTCCGTATCCTCGTCCGGTTTTTCTCCAGAATCGCCCACCATGGCTGAAGTTTCGTCGTTCACCACCTTAAATCCGACCGCCAACTAGCGTTTCCACGGTCATCGACTGCAGATCTGTCGGTCGGCAGTGCGATTCGTCGGGCCGACGAATCGCGGACGTGTTTGCCGGCATGCATATGCAGCCACCGGGCTCTTCCGTCAATCGAGTGAACGAAAGGAACGCCCGAAACGGGAGATTCATGGAAACCGATATCCAGTTCGATTCGAAATACAGTCAGGTGACGACGGAGCACGAGACCATCGAGCAGTGGGTCGAAGACCGCGGCGGCGAGCCTGCGACCGTCGAAGCCACCGCCGACGACGGCGCGGGAATCCTCCGTCTCCAGTTTCCGGATACCGCCGACGACCACGACGAGTTGGTGCCCGTCGAGTGGGACGAGTGGTTCGAGAAGTTCGAGTCCGAAGACCTCGCGTTTGTCTACCAAGTGAAGACCGAGAGCGGAAACACGAGCCGATTCTACAAACTGGTCGATAGGAAGACCGCCCGACAGCACTCCTGAAACCGTAGTGGGCGCAGAATCTGTCGCCCCCGACGCGCTTTTGCCCGCCGAACCGAAACCCACCGCGCATGCAAGCAGTCACGCTCGGCCCGGCAGGAACTTATTCGCATCGTGCCGCCAGCGCGGTCGCGGACGACGTCGAGTTCCGCGAGTCGGTCACCGCCATTGTCGAAGCGGTCGTCGACGGCGAGTACCCTCGCGGCGTCGTGCCGATAGAGAACAGCATCGAAGGGAGCGTCACCGGAACGCTCGACGCCCTCGCCGAGAACGACGTGGCGGTTGTCCGCGAACTCGTGACGCCGATTCGCCACGCACTGCTCGCCCGGGGCGAGGAGTTCGAGACGGTCGCCAGCCACGCGCAGGCGCTCGCGCAGTGCCGGACGTACCTCGAAACCGAGTATCCCGACGTAAAGCGGGAAGCAGTCGCCAGCACCGCTCGCGGCGTCGAACGCGCCCGCGACGACCCTTCCGTGGCGGCCATCGCCCATCCAGACAACGCCGAGGAACTGACCGTCCTCGCCGAGGATATTCAAGAACGAACTTCGAACGCGACGCGGTTTTTCGTCGTCGCACCCGCGAACGAGCGCGCGCTCGCGGGCGGGAAAACCTCGCTCGTCGTCTATCCGGGTGCGAACTACCCCGGACTCCTGTTGGCGCTCCTCGAACCGTTCGCTGAGCGGGACATCAACCTCACCCGGGTCGAGTCGCGCCCGAGCGGCGAACGCCTCGGCGACTACGTCTTCCACCTCGATTTCGAGGCGGGTCTGTACGAAGACCGCGCCGAACAGGCCGTCGCGGAGATCGAAGCTCTCGCCGATAAGGGATGGGTGCGCCGCCTCGGTTCGTACGACACCGAGCACGTCCTGTTCGAGTCGGCGTGAACTATTAGGTACCGGGCGACAAACCTCCCTCGGGGTGAAAGGATGGCCAGACGAAGGAATCCATTCGACGAAATCGAAGAGATGATCGAACGAATGAGCCGCCAGTTCGAAGGCATGGGTCGGCAACTTGAATCCGGCGGGATGGACTGGCAGACCGGCGGGATGTCGCTCGACGTGGCCGACCACGGCGACGAGTTGGTCGTCACCGCCGACCTGCCCGGCTTCGAGAAGGAGGATATCGATATCACGCTGCGGGACGACCGCCTCCGAATCGCGGCCGAGCATGAAGAGGAGACGGAGGAGGGCGGTGAGGAGTACATCCGGCAGGAGCGAAGCCGACGCTCGATGAATCGAACCGTCACGCTTCCCGATTCGGTGGACGAATCGAACGTCTCCGCGGAGTACCGAAACGGCGTATTGACGGTGACGCTGCCGAAAGCCGACGAAAGCGACGAGTCGCACGACATCGAAGTGAGCTAACTCCCGGCTTCGGGCCGACTCTCCCGCTGGGGGTAGCCAAACCACAAGCGGCTTTTTCCTCCGGGCGCTATCGTCGGATATGACCCTCGAAGCAGGCAACGACGCGCCCGACGTGGCGGCGACCAACCAGCATGGCGAGACGGTTTCGCCGCCCTTCGAAGCGCCGACGGTGCTGTACTTCTACCCGCGCGACGACACGCCCGGTTGCACGGTCGAGGCGAAGCAGTTCGACGAGGAACTCGAAACGTACCGCGACGCCGGCGTGGCGGTGTACGGCGTCTCGACCGACGACGTACGGAGTCACGAGTCCTTCGCGGAGAAGTACGACCTCGGCTTCGACCTGCTGGCCGACCCGGAGGGGGAGATAGCGGACGCCTTCGGCGTCGAAGTCGAGCAGGACGCCGCCCCTCGAACGACCTTCGTCATCGCGGAGGGCGAGGTGCAGGCGGTCTATCGCGGAGTCGACCCCGACGGGCACGCCCGCGAGGTGTTGTCCGAGATGCTGGACGAGCAACTCGTGGCGTTGGAGTAAGGATGTTTTCGACCCGTTTTCGGTTCGTTTTCTTTCGGATGAATCAGTTACTCTCTGCTCTTTTCGAGATGATTCTACAACCGAAATGACGGGGGTTTTCTGGGACTTCGTTACTGTGAAAATCCGTTTGCTTTCCGAAATGTTCTACCGTAGTGTATCGAGTGGAATCAAACCAGTCGCGTAATTTCCTCGACCGTCTCGGCCGTAACCGATTTCCACTCCTCGGGTCACTCGCCGCCCCGTTTCGGCGGCGTAAGCCCGAACGTCACGGGATAAAACGAGACGCACTCGAACGACTCCGCCGCGACGCTCTCGACGAACTCCGCGACTTCGCGCTACGAGGATACCCCGCCCGAGGCGAGGTCGTAGTACCCCGTGAACAACTGAAACACGGCGATTCGGTCGTACCCCGCCAGTTCGCCCTCATCCACGTAGTAGAACAGTTTGGCCGTGTTGTTGGCAGGGTCGGCCCTGTGCCACTCCAGTTCGACCGCGACGAAGGAGTCGTCGGTGCGACCCACCACGTCCACCGGAGTGCGCCGGATTCGGTGTTCTGTCACCCACACGAAGCGCGGCAGTCGCTCGGCGAGGGTGTCGCGGATGCGGTCGCGCGCGGCCTCGGCGAAATCGCCCACGAGCTGGCCCCACTCGGATCGGTCGTATCAGTCTTTCGACTCGTGGGCAATAATTGCCGCAACCTGACAGGGCGGACAGTCAAGTATGGTTGTTCTTTTAATCGTCAGTGCGAAAGAGGGTGTATGGACTACGACCCACGGGAAATCGAATCGAAGTGGCAGTCTCGATGGGCGGACGAGGGCCGGTACGAGGTCGACCCGTCCGATTCGGAAGCCACCTTCGTCACCGTACCGTACCCCTATCCGAGCGGGGGGATGCATATCGGACACGCGCGAACCTACACCGTGCCCGACGTGTGGGCGCGCTACCGCCGACTGCAGGGCGACAACGTCCTGTTCCCCATCGCGTGGCACGTCACCGGGACGCCCATCGTCGGGGCCGTCGAACGCCTGAAGAAGCGCGAAGAGAACCAGATGCGGGTCTTGCAGGACATCTACAACGTCTCCGACGAGGATCTGAAAGAGATGGAGACGCCGATGGGGTTCGCCCGCCACTTCATCGAGAACAGCTACAAAGCGAACATGAAGTCGCTAGGGCTGTCCATTGACTGGCGGCGCGAGTTCACGACGAACGACGAGCGTTACTCCAAGTTCATCACGTGGCAGTACGAGACCCTGAAGGAGCGCGGTTTGCTGGAGAAGGGACTGCACCCCGTCAAATACTGTACGAACGAAAAGAACCCCGTCACCACCCACGACCTGCTGGAGGGCGAGGAGGCCGAGTTTCAGGAGTACACGCTGGTCAAGTTCGGCTGGTCGGAGGACGACCGCAACGTGACAGTTCCGATGGCGACCCTGCGCCCCGAGACGGTTCACGGCGTCACGAACGCCTACATCGACCCCGACGCCGACTACGTCGAGGCCGACGTGGACGGCGAGCGATGGCTGGTCTCCGAGAGCGCGGCCGAAAAGCTGGAACTGCAAGCCCACGACGTCGAAGTCCGCGACCACTTCACAGGGAAGCGACTGGTCGGCGAGCACGTCACGAACCCCGTCACGGGCGACGACGTGCTCGTCCTGCCCGCGGAGTTCGTCGACGCCGACAACGCGACGGGGGTCGTCATGTCCGTTCCGGCCCACAGCCCCGACGACTGGGTGGCTTTGCAAAAGGCGAAGAGCGCGGCGCGCCGCGCCGCGGAACGATCGAGCGGTGACGAGCCGCGAGACGACGACTCCCGGATGGAGCGGTACGGCATCGACCCCGCCGAAGTCCGCGCCATCGAACCGAAGGCGATCATCGACGTGGAGGGCTACGGCGAGTTCCCCGCGAAGGACGCGGTCGAGGAACACGGCGTCACGGACTCGGCGGACCCCGCGCTGAAGGAGGCCACGCAGGAAGTCTACAACCGCGAGTTCCACGGCGGAACCCTGCGCGAGATGTACGGCGACTACGCCGGCGAAGTCGTCGAGGATGTGCGCGACGACCTGAAAGCCGAGTTCCAGCGACGGGGATCGTTCGGGTCGATGCACGAGTTCAGCGAGGAGGTTGTCTGTCGCTGCGGCGGTGCCGTGGAGGTCGCCGAGCAAGAGACGTGGTTCCTGCGCTACAACGACCCCGAGTGGAAGGAGAAGGCCCACGAGGCGGTCGCCGGACTGGACGCCATCCCCGAGAACACCCGTGAGCAGTACGATCACACCGTCGACTGGCTGAACGAGTGGCCCTGCATCCGAAACTACGGGTTGGGGACGCGACTGCCGTGGGATCCGGACTTCGTCATCGAACCGCTGTCCGATTCGACCATTTACATGGCGTACTACACCGTCGCCCACCGACTGGCGGACGTGCCGCCTGAGGAGATGGACAAGGCGTTCTTCGACACGCTGTTTTTCGGGGGCGAGGCGCAACGCGCCTCGGAAAGCGCGAACGGCGAGGCCGTGAGCGAGGCGGTCGATACCCCCGACGAAACCGCGCTCTCACTGCGCGAGGAGTGGGACTACTGGTATCCCGTCGATTATCGCTGTTCGGGCAACGACCTCGTCAGCAACCACCTGACGTTCTTCCTGTTCCACCACGCAGAACTGTTCGAGAAGCCGAACTGGCCGCAGGGCATCACGGTGATGGGCATGGGACTGCTGGAAGGCGAGAAGATGTCCTCCTCGAAGGGTCACGTCGTCCTGCCGGAGGAGGCCATCGAGAGGTACGGAGCGGACACGGTGCGCTTCTTCCTGATGAACAGCGCCGAACCGTGGCAGGACTACGACTGGCGCTCGGAGCAGGTCGAGAGCACGCAGAACCAACTGCGACGGTTCTGGAACCGATCGATGGATATTATCGAGGGCGAACTGGGAGAGCGCGACCTGCGACGGATCGACCGCTGGTTGCTGTCGAAATTGCAGACGACGGTGCGGGAAGCGACCGAAGCGATGGATCGGTTTGAGACGCGCACCGCGAGTCAAGCCGCCTTCTACGGCTTCGAGGAGCACCTGAAATGGTATCGCAAGCGCACCGACGCGGACCGGCCGGGCGCGCGCTGGACGCTGCAAGAGGTTCTGCGAGCCCGCCTGCGCCTGCTGGCTCCCTTCGTCCCGTTCATGGCGACGGAACTCCACGAGCGCCTGACGGGCGACCCCATCGCCGACGCCGAGTGGCCGGAGCCGAACCCTGAGTTCGAGAGCACCGCGACCGAAGTCGAGGAGGAACTGGTCGAGGGGTTGACCGAGGACGTGCGCGACATCGTGGACGTGACCGACACTGACCCCGAGACGGTTCGGGTGTACGTCGCCGCCGACTGGAAGGGGAAAGTACTCTCAGAAGTCGTCGAGAGCGGCCCCAACGTCGGCGCAGTGATGGGCGAGGTCATGCAGGACGCGGAACTGCGCGAGAAGGGCGACGAAGTGAACCAACTCGTGCAGAAACTCGCGGAGGACGTGCGCGAACGTCCGAGCGAACAGGTCGCGGTGCTGTCGGAGGTCGACGAACTGGCGGTGTACGAGGACGCCCGCGACTTCTTCGAACGCGAGTTCGACTCCGAGGTGGAGATCTACCGCGAGGGCGAGGACGCTTACGACCCCTTGGACAAAGCCCGCCACGCGACGCCGTTGCGACCCGCCGTGCATCTGGAAGGATAGAATAGCTCCAGTTTCTGCCTCGGTCTCGTCTACGCCGCCGAAATCGAAGTATCCCTCGTGAGAACGCTTATCTCCCTCTCCGCCGTCCTTTCCACTATGAGTCAGGGGGACTCCGGAGCCGAACCGGTCAGAAAAGCGCTTCGAACCGTCACGCCGCCGTTCCGCGGACACCCGGACAACGAGATGAACGCCATCGGCATCGCGCTGTTTCTCGGTCTCGTCGTCCTACTGCTACCGCTCCTGCCGTTTCTCGCCATCGTGTGGCTCATCTCGAAACTAACGGAAGCGGTCGCGCAGAAGGCGCCCGTCGGCGACGAAGAGTGATCAGAATCCGATAAGGTCGAAGGGATAGCCGTTGTCGTTCTCGTTTGCGTGCTCGTAGACGACGTGGGCCGCCGCCACGTCCTGAATCGCCAGCCCGGTGCTGTCGAAGACGGTGACGCCGTCATCGTCCGTCCTGCCGTCCAGCTCGCCGACGACGATGTCGCCGATGTCGCCGTGGATGTCGTCGTCCGAGAGAACGCCCGCGTTGTACGGGACGTTGATTTCGCCGGAGTGGGTGGTTTGGGCGTGGTCGTCAATGACGAGTTTCGCGTTCAACAGAACTTCGTCGGCGAGTTCGTGTTTGCCCTCCGCGTCCGCACCCATGGCGTTGATGTGGGTGCGCTCGCCGACGGCCTCGCGGGAGACGATGGGTTTCTCGACGGGCGTCACCGTCGAGAGTACGTCACAGGCGGCGGCGTCCGAGATCGAGCCGGCGCGAACGTCGAACTCATCGTCGAAGTAGTCGATGAATCGCTCGACCGCCTCCTCGTCTATGTCACTGATGACGACTTCCTCGATGGGGCGAACCTCCGAGATGGCTTCCAACTGCGTGTAGGACTGGACGCCCGCGCCGATGAGGCCCATGCTCGTCGCGTCCTCGACGGCGAGATAGTCGGTTGCGACCGCCGCCGCCGCGCCCGTGCGCTTCATCGTCAGTTCGGTGCCGTCCATGATAGCCAGCGGGAAGGCCGTCTCGGGGTCGCTGTAGATCATCGTCCCCATGACAGTCGGTAGGTCGAAACTGTCGGGGTTGTCCGGGTGGACGTTCACCCACTTGATGCCCGCGGCGTCCCAGTTGTCGGCTTCCAAGTAGGCGGGCATGGAGCGAAAGTCGCCGTTGTACTGCGGCAGGTCGATGTAGGATTTCGCGGGCATCTGCGCGTCACCGCGTGCGTAGGCCGCGAACGCATCCTCGACGGCCCGGATGAGTTCCGGCATCTGTGTGTTCTCGTCTACGGCGTCCCGATTGAGTAGTAGTGTTTCCATACTCAGAAGATTCCGATGGACACCACTTAGTTCCATCTTTCGCGGTTTTCAGGTGGCTTTCGCAGTCGCTCGTGGAGATTTCGGATTTTTCTGGAGAACCGTTCGGAGGATGGTCGGCGCGCGTATTTCAGTTGTGTCCGCGCCCGGCTATCTTCACATCGTCCCGCCCGGCCAGTCCGTGCTCGCCGGACTCGTCTCGCTCCCACCGCAGTTCGGCCTCCGACTCGTCTCCATCGAACCCGGCATCCTGCATCAGGAAGTGAAGAACGAGGTCGTCGGAACCGTCGTCATCGACGTCTTCGACGTGCCCCTCGTGAACCGGTCGTGCACCGCCACCGGAGGCGACGGACTCGGGCGCACCGAATCGGTATCGAACGTCCTCGCTGGTCGGGTCGAACTCGTCTGTTCGGAGGACGGCGACGGGAACGACGCCGCAACTGCGCGGGTTGATGGAGTTCGATTCGCTTCCGGGTTTCACATCGATTTCGAGTTTCGGCGGGAAGTGGGCGACCGCGGTACCGCTGAGCGTCGGCACTGCGAATGCGGTCACAGCAACCCCGGCACCGGCTTTCAGTAGTCGACGGCGACCGGTCTGATGTCGATTCGTCTCGTCCACCGAGTTACCCTTCTGGTTAGACACGGTGTTCGGGAGTCGTCACGGCGGACGAATAGCGGTTCTGGCGCGATTCTCGAAAATGCGTGTCACCTTTCTTGAACGTGATGAAAACGCACCGCTAACCACCGAGCCCTCTAAAAACTGCGTGAATTAGTCGAGAAGCGGTACGGTGAATTGGACGTGGAAATCAGTTTACGCCTGAATTCACATCGCACCGCCCATGCCGCCCATGCCACCCATGCCGCCCATACCGCCGGGGGCACCGCCGGGCGCACCGCCTTCGTCGCCACCTTTGTCGGTGGAGAGGTCGCCGGCGGAGATGATGTCGTCGATTTTGAGCACGAGGTTCGCGGCCTCTGTCGCGCTGGAGAGCGCCTGCTCTTTGGCGTGGGCCGGTTCGACGACGCCGCTGTCGAAGGTGTCCTCGACGTCGCCGCTGAAGACGTTCAGGCCGGCGCGTTTGTCGCCGTCCTCGTGGGCCGCGCGGAGGTCGACCAGCGTGTCGATGGAGTCGAGTCCGGCGTTCTCGGCGAGCACGCGCGGAACGAGTTCGAGCGAGTCGGCGAACGCCTCGACGGCTAACTGTTCGCGGCCTTCGACACTGTCGGAGTAGTCGCGGAGTCGGGAGGCGAGTTCGACTTCGATGGCACCGCCGCCGGAGACGACGCGACCGTCGCTGACGGTCTGGGCCACCACGTCGAGCGCGTCAGTGATTCCACGCTCGAGTTCGTCGACGACGTGGTCGGTGGAGCCGCGCAGAAGCAGCGTCACGCCGTGGGCGTCGTCGCCGCCTTTCACGTAGAACAGCTCGTCGGCATCGTCACGGGTGACGCTGCCCGTCCCGACGTCGTCCTCGGAGGCGCTGTCGAGGTCGGAGACGATGTTCACGTTGAGGACTTCGCGGAGGAACTGGATGTCGCTCTTTTTGCTGCGGCGGACGGCGAGGATGCCTTCCTTGGCGAGGTAGTGCTGTGCGAGGTCGTCGATGCCCTTCTGGCAGAAGACGACGTTCGCGCCGGTCGCCTTGATCTGCTCGACTTTCTCTTTCAGCTGGGCCTCCTCGCGGTCGAGGAAGCTCTTGAGCTGGTCGGGGTCAGTGATGGAGACTTCGGTGTCCACGTCTGTCTCCTCGACCTCGACGGCTTCGTTGAGTAGGAGGATCTTCGCATCCCCGACCGACGTGGGCATGTTGTCGTGGACGGGGTCTTTGTCGATGACCGCGCCTTCGAGCAGTTCGGACTCGCCCGCGGCGCGGCCCGTCTGCGTCTCGATGTTGACGTATTCGAGGTCGACGGTGTCTTCGACGGTGACGCCGCGAACCGCGTCCACGATAATCTGGCTGAGAGCTTCCTTGTTCAGTTCGGCTCCTTTGCCGGTCATGCTGGTCTCGGCGACCTTCCGGAGGAGGTCTTCGTCGTCGGTGTCGACCTGCTCGGCGATGTTGTCTATCTCCTCGCGCGCCTTCTCGCTGGCGAGGTGGAATCCTTTGATGACCGCCGTGGGGTGGATGTCTTGTTCGAGGAGGTCTTGAGCGTTCTTCAGGAGTTCGCCGGTGACCGCGACGGCCGTCGTGGTGCCGTCGCCCGCCTCGTCCTCTTGGGTTTCGGCGACCTCGATAATCATCTCGGCCGTCGGGTTGTCGATATCCATCTCCTTCAGGATGGTGACGCCGTCGTTCGTGATGGTCACGTCGCCCATCGAATCGACGAGCATCTTGTCCATCCCTTTCGGGCCGAGTGTGGAGCGTACCGCGTCCGCGACGGCGCGCGCCGCGGTAATGTTGTGCTCCTGCGCGTCCTTGTCCTTGACGCGCTGGGCGTCCTCGGACATCACGATCATCGGCTGACCTTGCATTCGCTGACTCATAGTACAGGAGCGACTATGATTGCGATTCTATATAAATCTTTATCTACCGACCTCAGCGGCCGCTCCGCTATCTCTTCCAAATCCCCGCAAAATCGTACGAATACGGCGTTTATCCCGTTTAACTGTGGTGATCGTTAGCACGAGTCTATACCGTTCACCGACGGTACGAAGCGGTGGTTTATATACTCTACTGCTGATAGCGGGGCTTTTCACGCCCCGCTCCGTATCTCGGTCGATGCACTCGCTCGACGGTTCGACCGGCGGAGGGCAACTGCTCCGGTCTGCGCTCTCGCTCGCGGCGCTCTCGGGCGAGTCGTTCCGGATGACCGGGATTCGATCGAACCGAGCGAATCCGGGTCTTCGAGCGCAACACCTCACCTCCGTCCGCGCCGTCGTCCGTGCGTGCGACGCCGACGTACACGGTGACGCGGTCGGTTCCGAGGCACTGACCTTCCGCCCCAATGTAGCCCACGGCGGTCGGTTCGCCATCGACGTGGGCACCGCCGGAAGTGTCACGCTCGTCTTCGACGCGCTGTTGCCGCTAGCGACGACGCTCGACCGACCGCTCGCCGTCACGGTCACCGGCGGTACCGACGCGAGATGGTCACCACCGGTCGAGTATTACCGCGAAGTGAAACTTCCCCTCTGTCGCCGGTTCGGGATACAGGCCGCGGTCGACGTCGCTCGAACCGGCTATTACCCGGCGGGCGGTGGCGAAGCGACGCTGTGGCTCGCCCCGTCGTCGCTTTCCGAGATCGAACTCACCGACCGCGGGTCGCTCGCGGGCGTCCGGGTGTACTCGAAGGCGTCGACGTCGCTCGCGGCCCGGAACGTCGCGGAACGGCAGGCCGAAGCGACCCGTGACCGACTCACCGAGGCGGGTCACTCCGTCGCCGAACGCCGAGTGACGTACGCGAAATCGAACTCGCCCGGCAGTTCCTTGCTCGTCCGCGCGGACTACGACCGCTCGCTAGTCGGGTTCGACGCGCTGGGTGAACGGGGCGTTTCCGCGGAAGACGTGGCTGCGAGTGTCGTGGACTCGTTTCTCGACTTCGACGACGGTCGCGCCTCGGTCGACGAACATACGGCGGATCAGTTACTCGTCTTCCTCGCGCTCGCGGGCGGACGCGTCTCCATCCCGCGGGTGACCGACCACGTCGAAACGAGCCTCGAACTACTGTCCGCATTCGGATACGACGTGTCGCTCGTCCGCGACCCTCATCCGGTTCTCGTCGCCGATCACGTTTCGTCCGGCACTTCCGTGTACCCGCGGTAGACGTTTCACTGGAGGTAGATGTGGGCCGCCCCCGAGAGCGTCACCAACGAACCGAGTCCGACGCCCACAAGGTGGTTGGAACGAGACCGAGTGGGTCGGCGTCAAGCCACGTACCGGCGACGAGCACGAGGCTGATGCAACCCAGCGCGAAGTAGTACTCCGACCACGGGAAGTCGTTGTCAGGGACGAGTTCTAGGTACACGTCCAACATCTCGGCGCGCCCGGTCAGCGCGATGTTTCCGTAGGCCGGGTCGTACTCAACGAAGCCCGTCTCGTCGAGTTTCGGAAGGTGCGCCTACTGGAGGGTGTTGTACACTCGCTTTCGCTGTTTCGAGGTCACGTCGTTCTCCCACGTCGCGATCTGCGTCACCAGTTCGCCGATTTCGACCGACCCCTCGCATCGCCGGAGATGGTGGAGCGCGTACCGCCGCCGATTGCTCAGCACCTGGAGGACGATGTCTCTCGACAGCGGTGCAACTGTTCCCTCCGTCTCACTCGTTCGTTTGCTCATCTATCGCTCGTCCGAATCAAACACCCGTTTTCGATAGTATCAGAGAATAAACTTAATTTTTTATCATTTAACAGAAGTTCTCCGTGGCGAAGATGCGTCCGTTTTCGGCGTAGTAGACGCCGATTCCTTCGTGCTCCCAGTTCTCGGAGAGGATGTTCTCCCGGTGACCCGTCGAGTTCATCCACTGCGAGACGACGCCCCGGGCGAGTTCCTCGGCGGTTCGATAGCGCACCACCGACCCGTCGTCGGCTCTGACCCGCCGGTCGAAGTAGGTGTACGCGATGTTCTCGCCCGCGCCCCGAAGACAGTAGTAGTCCGCGTTTCGATAGCGGTCGCCGGGGTCGGTGCCGGATGGCGCGACGTGCGCGAAGTAGTTTTCGCGGGCCATCCCGGCGCTGTGGTTGCGCGCGATGTCGCGCAGCGCGGCGTCGAATTCGAGGGGGGCAAGTCCCCGCTCGGTTCGCTCCTCGTTCACGTAGACATGGATGTAGAACTCGACCCAGCGACGGAAACGCGGGTCGCCCGGGTCGGTCAACGCCGCCGGTCGGTCGTCGGGCACTTCGACGACCTCCGCTCCCTGTAGCGAGTCGAGCGTCCCCTCGCCGGGGACGGGATAGCCGGTGAGATATGCGCCGAAAAACAGCATCGCGGCGAGGACGAGGACGAGTGGGACGAACGAGCGCATTCGTCTTTCCTTCGACCCGAAGAAAGATGAACCCCGTGTACGGAATCTCGCTTTCTTCGGAGTACGATTCGCTTCCTTCGCGGTCACCACCGTCCCTCTCATCCCGTCTCACTCGATTCACATCCTGACGCGCAGCCGACGAGTAGACGGTTCGGAAAACCGTCAGAAAACGGGGTATTACGTTGGTCGCGCCCGTATCTACGAGCGTTGATGAGCAAAGCAACCTTCGAACTGTATCAGGATGCTCGTGACGAATGGCGCTGGCGACTGGTTCACGACAACGGAAATATCATCGCAGACAGTGGCGAAGGGTACAAACGACGAAAGACGGCGGAGAACGGTATCGAAAGCGTTCGAGAGACCGCACCCGATTCTGCGGTCGAAGAAGTAGCGTAACTGCTCCCATCGTTCGTTTTTCTCGACGGCACTCGGTTCGTTCCGAGTTTCTTCACTCGTACTCCACACGGGGGTCGATGACGGCGTACGCGATGTCTTGGACGAGATTTCCGGCCAACCCGACGAAGATGGGGAGCATCGTCGTCGCCAGGATAAGACCCGCATCCCGCGCTTTGATGGCTTGGAACGCGAGTGTTCCGAAGCCGGGCAGACCGAACACCATCTCGACGACGAGGACGGTGACGAACAGGATGGTGAGCGTCTCCGCGAAGAACAAGCGTCCGCCGCGAGGCACCCGGCGGCGTGTTACTTGCACGAGAAGGCGGTCGCGGACGAAGAGTGGGAGTGGGCGTCGGTGGATTAAACTGTTGACTATTGGAGTTTTGGCCCGTCCATCCGAAAACGCCGGGACTGGGATTTGAACCCAGAATCCCATACGGGAACACGCTTTCCAGGCGTGCGCTTTGCCATTCGGCCATCCCGGCCCGTTCGTTCGTAACCAGGTGTCGCGTTTAAAGGCTTCTGTTCTAATCGAGGTACCCGTCCGCGACGTAGGTGAGAATCGGCACGCCGACCCCCACGACGAGCGCCGCGCCGACCTTCACCCCGACCGTGTAGCGATAGTCCGTGTAGAGTTCGTACCCTTGCAGGAGGACGAGAAAGGCGAGGACGTCGATGACCCCCCACAGGAGACTCGACTTGACGCGTGGATTCACGCTCACTCGCTGCTAGCGATGGCTTCGATTTCGACGCCGACGCCCTTCGGGAGGTTGGCGACCTCGACGGCGCTTCGGGCGGGCGGGTTGTCTTGGAAGTACTCCTTGTAGGATTCGTTCATCTCGTCGAAGTTCGAGATGTCGTCCAGGAAGACGGTCACCTTCAGCACGTCCTGCATGGTCAGCCCTTCCTCTTCGAGGATGCCCTTGACGTTCTCCAGACTCTGACGCGTCTGTACCGCGATTTCTTCGTCGTCCAGCAGGTCGCCGTCGGGGGTCATCGGAATCTGTCCGGCGGTGAACACGAGATCGCCGTTCGTCGTCGCCTGACTGTACGCACCGACCGCCTCCGGGGCATCCTGCGTGCTGATGACGCGTTTCATACAGGTGTGTTCACCCGACGGAACTTAAACCTACGTCAAAAGGAGACGAAACTCAAACGAGAACTTCCACGTCGAAGCCACTTTCTCGTAGCGATTCTAGCAACTCGTCGACGTGTTCGGTTCCGCGAGTTTCGAGGTCGAGTTCCACCTCCGTCGCGTTCATGCCGATGTCGCGGGAGGTGCGGTCGTGCTGGATGGCGTAGATGTTCGCTTGTGCCTCGGCGATGACGTCTAACAGTTCGCGGAGCGATCCGGGCCGGTCTTTGAGCACGGTGCGGATCTTCAGGTAGCGTCCCGTCTCGACCAGTCCGCGCATGATGACCGTCGTGAGGACGTTCATATCGATATTGCCGCCGCTCAACACCGGGACGACGACCTCGTCGTCGGCGTACTCGAACTTCCCGTCGAGGATGGCCGCGAGGGAGACCGCACCCGCCCCCTCCACCAGCGTCTTGCCGCGTTCGAGGAGGTAGGCGAGCGCCACCGCGGTTTCGGAGTCCGAGACGGTGACGACCTCGTCGACGCGGGAGTCGATGACCTCGAACGTCCGCTGGCCCACGCTCCGAGTGGCGATACCGTCCGCGATGGTGTCCACGCTCTCCAACGTCTGCACCGACCCCTTCCGGAGCGAGTCGGCGACGCTCGACGCGCCCTCGGCCTGGACGCCCACGATTCGCGCGTCGGGATTGCGGCCCTTAATCGCGGTTGCGATGCCGCTGATGAGGCCGCCGCCCCCCACGGGGACGACGACGGTTTCCGCCTGGGGCAGGTCGTCCAGTATCTCCAGTCCGATGGTTCCCTGTCCGGCCATCACCGCCTCGTCGTTGAAGGCGTGGACGTAGGTGCGTCCTTCTTCCTCCTCGATCTGGTGGGCGCGTTCCGCGGCCTCGTCGTAGTCCTCGCCGTGGAGGACGGTCTCCGCGCCGTAGCTCTGGGTCGCCCGAACCTTCGAGATGGGGGCGTGTTTCGGCATGACGATCTTCGAGTCCACGCCGCTTCGCGTGGCCGCCAGCGCGACCCCCTGCGCGTGGTTGCCCGCGCTGGCGGTGACGACGCCCGCCTCCTGCTCCTCGTCGGAGAGCGTTTCGATGCGGTTGGTCGCCCCGCGAATCTTGAACGACCCGGTGCGCTGGAACGTCTCTAGTTTCAGGTGTACTTCCGCGCCCGTCATCCGAGAGAAGGTGTGAGAGTAGTCGAGCGGTGTGTGCCGGGCGGTCTCGGCCACCCGTTCGCGGGCCGCCAGCACGTCGTCGAGTTCTAACATGGTGTTCGGTAGTTTTCGAGGTCGCTTTATGGTTTGGGAAGTCGGGTGGGGGTTCGATCGCGGGTAATTTCGGTGGTGTCGAATCGTCCGTTAGAGCGGTAGCTAGCGTCCCACTTACGCCTCCTCCATCTCGTCACGGTCCGACGCTCGCTATCCGACACATCAGTCCGGTAAGGAAACGCCTTTCCCCTCCCCGCTCCGCCTACGAAACGATGCAGGTCTCCGAGGTGGTTCCCGAGTTCGAGCAGGCGTTCTCCTTCGAGGAGTTCAACCGGATGCAACGCGAGATGCTTCCCGCGCTGCTCGACAGCGACGATAACGTCGTCGCCAGTGCGCCCACGGCCAGCGGTAAAACCGCGCTCGCGGAACTCGCCATCTGTAAGGCGCTCCGCGACGGCGGCACCGCGCTCTTCATCGCGCCGCTCCGGGCGCTGACGAACGAGAAGGAAAGCGATTGGGAACGATTCGAGGAATTGGGCCACTCCGTCTACGTCGTCACGGGCGAGCGCGACTTGAATCCGCGCCGGGCCGAGCGCGCCGACATCCTCGTGATGACGCCGGAGAAGACCGATTCGGCGACCCGGAAACACAACTCGGCGCGCTACTCTTTCATCACCGACGTGGACTGCTGCGTCATCGACGAGGTCCACCTCCTCGATTCGGAGAAGCGCGGGAGTGTCCTCGAAGTGACCATCTCCCGTCTGCGCCGACTCTGTGACCCCCGAATCGTCGCGCTCTCGGCGACCATGCCGAACGTAGACGACGTGGCGGAGTGGCTGGACGCTCCGCCGGAGACCACATTCGAGTTCGGCGACGACTACCGCCCGGTCGACCTCCACGCCGACGTGAAGACGTACACCCACGGCGACAACTCCTTCGCGGACAAGTACCGCCGGCTCTACCGCGCGCTCGACCTCGCCGAACCGCACGTCCGCGACGACGGGCAGGCGCTCGTCTTCGTCGCCTCCAGGCAGGACACCGTGCAGGCAGCGAAGAAGACCCGCGACGAGATCGCGGAGCGCGACCTGCCCATCGGTGCGCGCGGCGACTACGATTTCCACACCGAGACCCAAGAGCTTCGGAACGAGACGCTCCGCAACTCCGTCCTCGACGGCGTGGCCTTCCACCACGCGGGACTGGCGAAGAACGACCGCGACCTCGTGGAGGAGTGGTTCCGCGCCGGGAAGATCCAGTTTCTCTTCTCGACCTCGACGCTCGCGTGGGGTGTCAACCTCCCCGCCAGATGCGTCGTCCTGCGCGACACGAAGCTCCACGACCCCCTCGAAGGCGAGGTGGACATGAGTCCCCTCGACGTGCTCCAGATGCTCGGACGGGCGGGAAGGCCCGGCTACGACGACGTGGGTTACGGATGGGTCGTCTGCGACCACGCGGACGCCGACAAGTACCGCAAACTGCTCCGCGACGGCAAGGAGATCGAGTCCAGACTGGCGGAAGACCTCGATTCACATCTCAACGCCGAGATAGCGATGGGCACCATCTCGGACTTGGAGGACGTGATGTCGTGGCTCGAAACGACGTTCTACTACGTCCGCGCGAAGAGCAAGCCCGAGCAGTACGACTTCGAGAACCACCGAGAACGCGTCCGAGCCACCCTTGAACGCCTCGTCGACCGCGGGTTCGTGGAGACTGGCGACGACCTCGGCATCGAGGGGACGCCCCTCGCCATGCTCACATCGAAGTTCTACCTCGATCTCGACACGGCGGAGCGGTTCCGCGCCCTCTCGAAGCGAGAAACTATCGACGCGCCCGCCGTCCTCGAAGCGGTCGCCGGAGCCGCCGAGTTCGACAGCGTGAGCGCCCGCCAGTCCGAGCGCGACGCCGTCAACTCCGTGCTCGTCGGACAGGACTCCGGCGACCTCGAAGCGGGCGGGAGGAAGGTGCTCGCCATCCTTCGCTCCAGCATGACCGGTTCGACGCCCGGCAAACTGCGAAGCGACGCGTGGGTCATCCAGCAGAACGCGGTTCGACTCCTCGCCGCGCTCCGCGCCTTCCTGAAGAGACTCGACCGCCCCGCCGCCGCGAACCTCGTCACCCGCGTCGAAGCCCGCGTCGAGAACGGCGTGGGCGCGAACGCGGTCGGCCTCACCGCCATCGACGGGGTCGGCGCCGGCCGGGCGAGCAAACTGGCGACGGAAGGCCTCGAAACGCCCGCCGGCGTGCGCGAGACCGGCGTCGACGGCCTCGTCGACGCGGGCCTCTCGGAGGGCGTCGCGGAGCAGGTCGAAGCGAGCGCCCGCGACCTCCCCGATATCGAGATCGAGTGGGGCGACTTCCCCGAGCGAATTGATCGCGGTGAGAACGATATGCGAGAAGTCGTCCTGCGAAATAGCGGGCAGGGCGAGCAGGCGGCGGTCGAAGTCACCGTCAACGGCGTGGAGATGACCGCGAAAACGACCTACCTCGACGGGGACACGATGGTTCCGGTCGGCGTCTTCGGCGGCACCGACGACGAGATGGAGTTCGTGGTTCGCGTCGTGTTCCCCGACCTGCCGCTCCTGCCGCTCACCGACTCTCGGTCGGTGCGCGTAGACTGAGCAGTTCCTCGCGCAGTTCGGCGGGCGACGAGACAACCACGTCCGCCGCCGAGAGGTCGAGTTCCTTCGCGCCGTTCGGGTAGCCGACGCAGTACGTCCCCGCCCGAACCGCCGACTCGACACCGTTTTCCGAATCCTCGACCGCGGCGCACTCGTCGGCTCGTCGGTCGAGTCGCGCCGCCGCGTACTCGTAGATGGCCGGTTCCGGCTTCCCCGGAACGTCGATATCCTCGGCGCTCACGATCTCGGCGAAATCGAGATCGAAGCGGTCGAGCACGATCTCGATCCAGTCGTGGGGAGACGAGGAGACGAGCGCAATCTCGGTCTCTCGGTCGCGCAACTCGTCGAGCAGGTCGTGGAATCCGTTCATCAGCGACACGCGCTCGCCGTAGATCTTCTTCGCAGCCTCGTCGTAGATGGCGACGAACTCCTCTTTCGTGGCCGTCGTCCCGTACTCCGAATCGAGGTAGTCGTAAATCTCGCGGTAGTTCATTCCCGTTATCTCGTCGGCGGACACGTCGTCCACGCCGACCTCGGGGAAGATGGTCTCCTCTTCGAGTTCGACCCAGAAGTCCTCCGAGTTTACGACGACGCCGTCCATGTCGAACAGCACTGTCTTCATACCCTTCCCTTCTGCCGAGCGACCCAAAGCCCTTCTCCCGAACCTTTAAATCGAAAACCGCGACCACTCCGGCCCATGACCGACACGATACGCGTGTTCGCAGGCGACTGCACGATAACAACCGACGGAGACACCAAACAGCGCCGACGTGGCGAGGTGGTCGCCGTGCTGAAACCCGACGACACGCTGCTCGTTCACGACGTGGACGGCTACCAGCCGGTCGAGTGGCTCACGCGAGCCGAAACCGCCCACGCGACGCTCGACGGTGACACATTCACCCTCGTCGCAGCGACGAGCGATCGCCGTCTTCGAGTTGACTGTCACACCTGCTACAGCATCTCTCGGTTTCCCGGTTCGAAAGCGGGCATTCCGGTCGGCACCTGCCCGCACTGCGACGGCGCGCTCACGCAGGCGGACAGGAACGTCTCCTGTCTCGACTGTCGGCGGGAGTACCGTATCCCGCGCCGGGCGAGCGTCGGCGACGACACTTGCGAGTGCGGCCTGCCGACGATGTGCGTCGAGCGCGGCGAGCGGTTCGAACTCTGCATCGACCGCGACTGCAGAACCGTCCTCGACGCAGTCAGCGCGCGGTTCGACCGCGAGTGGGATTACCCGGACTGCGGAGCCGACCTCCGAATACTGTGGCGAGGCGGAATCATCGCCGGATGCGACCGGTATCCCGACTGCGAGACCGCGTTCGGGGTTCCCGAAGGGAGAATCGTCGAGTCCTGCACGTGCGGCCTCCCCGCGTTCCGGACGCGAACCGGACGGCGGTGTCTCGGCAGCGATTGCGCCGCTGTCGGGTAGGGGGACTGAGTCCGTTGCGGTGACTTCGTCGACGCTGTGCATCGGTGAAAAAGACTGGCGTATCGAAGCCGTAGCTACAGGTGGTTGGACTTCCCTCTTTCAGTCGAATGCGGTCGCCCTCTACATTCTGGGTGGATCGGGACTCTCCTGCGATTCTACGACTCCCGCGCCCGAGTCAGTCTTCGAATGAGGTGGTGCTCGGTTTCGTTCCGAACTCGTCGGTGTGTCACCGCTCTTTACGCTCTCGCGGTTGCCCATAGCACTAACTTTCTCGCATCCGTCTTCACGCACATGCCACGCGAGCAACTGGTGCAGGCGGCGGAGGAACTGAAAGAGGCCAGCGCGGGCGCTTCGGGCGAGACGAAAGACCGACTCGAATCCCAGGCCGAATCGCTCCGCAGTCTCGCGGAGGCCGAACACGGCCCGGATCACGGTCGACTCGACCGAATCATGCACGCGCTTTCGGAACTGAAACGTGAGGTGGACGAGGAGACGGCGGAGCGAGTCGACAGCGCCTACGACCACGTGAAAGCCCACCGAGAAACCGTTGGCGGGGTATGAGCCGTCCCGAACCCTGTCAGCAGACCGGTTTCGGATTGACGCCCATCGACTCCAGCGATTCGGTGTACTCCTCGTAGGCCGCCGAAATCGCGCCGCCGGCGGCTTCTTTCGCTTCGTCCCACTCGTCGTCGGAGCCGCACTCGTCCGCGAGTACTGGGAGCGTTTTTTCTAACTGTTCGTCCAAGTCCCCCTTCAGGTCGCGGAACAACTGGGCCGTCTGCGGGTCGGCCTGCCCCGTGAAAAAGCCCGTCAGTTGCGATTTCGATTTCTCGCTCGCCAGCGTGCGCCCGACGAATCCGCCAAGGCGCGCGCGCGTGCCGTCCAGTCCGCGCAGATACTCGTGGAGGGCGGGCGTCTCGCCGGGTTTGTGGTCGTCCACCTTCCCGGCGACCGTCTCGTAGTGCTCCGTTTCGGTCTCCGCGAGGCTGGCGAACAACTCTTTCGCGTCCGCGTCGTCTTCCTCGTCGGCCCATCCCTCGAACGTTCGACGGGCGGCGTGTTCGGAATCGGCGGCGGCGCGGAACACCTCGTCCGGTTCCATCTCGCCCCCCGTCGCGGCGTACAGCGACTTCGAGGAGCCGAGCCGCGAGAGGGCGGTTTCGTTCTCTTTGCGGACGGCTTCGACGAATTCGTCCGAGTCCATGCGCCGGAATACGGAGCCATCGGGTTTGTAACCACCGACCCCGGAAAGTGACGGTATACTCAGCGGCGTTCGTCCAGCGAGACGAAGACGTCGGCGTCGGCGGTTATCCAGCGAACCATCCGCTGGTGGCGAGTGGCGTCGGTCGGAAATATCGTGCACCTGTTCGGTCGGTCGTCGTACTCGACGACGACGGCCGACAGTTCGAACTGCGACGCAGTGGCACTCGATTTCGGTTCGGCCGAATCGGCGAAGGAATCGAAACGTCCGGTCGTCCCGTCCTCGTGAGGGTCGGTTGCTGCCACGGTAGAGAGATCTCCCCTCGTCTCGATAATCCCTGCTAATAGTTCTCAATAGCGGTACGTACCGCTCTCCAGTCGCTCGTTCACCCTCGATTCGGCCGCGAATAAACGGAACTTCGCGGTTTCCGACTGCTCGGCGGCCGTTCTTATCGCTGCGGTAGCGAAAAACAACTCCGTGTCCGTTCGGTCACTTCGCGGTTACTTTCCGCTACCGGTTTCGATGGGAGCGTCCACCAGATTACCCCACTCGGTCCACGAACCGTCGTAGTTCACGACGTTATCGTAGCCGAGTAGTTCCGACAGCGCGAACCACGCGATGGACGATCGCTCGCCGATGCGGCAGTACGCGACGACCTCTTGGTCGTTCGTGACGCCTTCGCTCTCGTAGAGGTCGCGGAGTTCATCGGCGCTCTTGAACGTCCCGTCATCGTTGACCGTCGCGGCCCACGAGACGTTCGACGCGCCGGGGATGTGGCCCCCGCGCTGAGCCGTCTCCTGCAATCCCGGTGGGGCGAGCACTTCGCCGCTGAACTCCTCGGGGCTTCGCACGTCCACGAGGGGTACGCCGCGGTCGATTGCCTTCTCCACATCGTCGCGGTAGGCGCGGATGCCCTCGAAGGGGCCGCGTGCGTCGTAGTTCTGCTCGGAGAAGTTCGGTTCCTCGTCGGTCGTCGGGTAGTCGTTCTCCAGCCAATAGTCGCGGCCGCCGTCGAGCAGGCGCACGTCGCGGTGGCCGTAGTATTTGAATTGCCAGTACGTGTAGGCCGCGAACCAGTTGGAGTTGTCGCCGTAGAGGACGACAGTGGAGTCCTCGCTGATACCGTGACTACCCAGGAGTTTCTCGAAATCGTCCTTTTCGAGGATGTCGCGTTGCGTCTGGTCTTGAAGCTGGGTCTCCCAGTTAAAACCGATGGCACCCGGCGCGTGGGCGTCGTCGTATGCTTCGGTGTCCACGTCTACTTCTACGAGGCGGTACTCCGGGTCGTCGCTCTGGAACTCGTCTAAGTGCTCTTCCACCCAATCGGCGGTGACGAGCACGTCCTTGGCGTAGTCACTGTTGCTCATGCACGTCTACATCTCTGCGCTCGGGTTATATTCTTGTTACTGCCGGAAGCTTCCGCCTTCTGTCGAGTATACCGGCAAATATAACCGCAAGATACGGACGATTCCGATCACTTTCACTACCAATCTTCCGTCACGTGACCGCCACCCGGAAAGATGCGGAAATGATTGCCGGAACCTCTGGTATCGCGCGTACTTCGACGGAACCCGGAGTGCTAAGGCCTTGGCGTCGCTACTCCCGAGCGATGCACGAGAACGTCGTGGTCTCCGCTGACTGGCTCGCCGAGCGACTGGACGAGGTTCGCGTCGTGGACGTGCGCGACGGCTGGGAGTACGAGGGAATCGGCCACCTACCCGGTGCGGTCAACGTCCCGTTCGACCGGTTCCGCTCCGCCGACGCGGACGACGCGGGGATGCTCCCCGGGGCCGAGACGTGGGCCGACCTGCTCGGCGGTGTCGGTATCGGAAACGACGACACCGTGGTCGCCTACGACGACATGCACGGTGTGTTCGCGGCGCGATTCCTCGTCACCGCGGAGCTGTACGGCCACGAGAATCTCCACCTGCTGGACGGCGATTTCAGTTCGTGGCAGAGCGAACACGAAACGACGACCGACGCGCCCGACCCCGAACCGACCGAGTATCGGGTTCGAGACTCCGAGGACTCCCCGCTCGTCGGACGCACGGAGATCGAAGCCGCCATCGACGACTCGGATGCGGTGCTCGTGGACACTCGCACCCCCGAGGAGTTCGCGGACGGACATCTCCCCGGCGCGATCAACGTCGATTGGCTCGACCTCGTCGACGACGAGACGAGGGGTCTGAAATCCCGCGATGAACTTCGCTCGGTTCTTGAAGCGAGCGGCGTCACGCCCGACCGGCGGATCGTCCTCTACTGTAATACCGCCCGGCGAATCAGCCACACGTACGTCGTACTCTCGCATCTCGGGTACGACGACATCGAGTTCTACGAGGGGAGTCTCACCGAGTGGATGGAGGCGGACGGCGAACTCGAAACGGGGTAGACGTCGCTCGTCATGAATTATTTCTGTACATGCCGTCTCCCCGCGCGCTCGAATCGCTAACGAAAGCTTCCCCGCTAACGAAGCGTAGATTCGTTCCCGTTGTTTTTCAGTAATCGTCGTGGATGGAATCGTAACGGAGGATACTGCGTCCCGGCGCAGATGCTCCCGCTACTCGGCGCTACCCGGCGCTCGGATGGGTGTAAACCTAACAATGATAGTTTTCCATTGGCCACCGAAACAGTCGCGGCCATTTATCTTCGGTTCCGGCCTATAGCTTGTCACCCCTAAAGGGGGGAAAGGGATGACTGAACGAGAAACACAAAACACGAAAAACGTTGAATCGCAAGAACGTCGGTCGTTCATGAAGAAGGGCGCACTCGCGACGGGTGCGCTCGCGTTGGGTCTCGGAAGCGCCGGCAGCGCGTCGGCGCAGGGTGCCAACGTGTTGGTGTACACGTACGACTACCACCCGAACGTGCAATTTCGCGTCGTGAATGCACTGGAGCAGTCGACGACGGTTCGGCTCCTCCAGCGCGCCGGCGGCGGCAACGTCCCCGAGATCAGCCAGCCGGACGACTACAACGCGTACATCATCCGCTACCAGCTGGGTGCCGGTCTTCAAGGCAGCCAGGGCCAGATCACGACGTTCGTCTTCGGCCGTGATCTCTCGCTGAGTTCGGGTGACACCCGTCGGTTCTCGGGTGACGCGTCGGTGTTCAGCAGCACGCTCAACCTGCTCAGCACCTCTGTCCAAGGAGGCGGCAGCTAACCGATTCGCCGTCGTTTCGGAGAGCAACGACACGACTTTGTACCATTTTTCGCCGACATCGATTCGTTCGTGAGTCGGCGGCCCATTTACGTACACCGCGACCGTACCAAGCAAAGCTATGTCAGGGGGGAAGCGATGAAAGGCGAGTTCGAAGGTATCCCGCCATCGGGAGGAGTCCCATCCAAACCGATCGCGCTTGATCAGGGGTCGAACGACGCCCAACCCACGGGTACCGCACTGGTATTCGCACGCGACTACTATCCGGGCGTATCGTTTCGCGTCGCGGCGAACCTTCCGATTCTCGTCACGGTCACTATCCTCAACCAACCGCCGGACGACGTACAGCTAATCTCGCAACCCGACGACTACAACGGCTACGTCATCAACTACGCGTACCGCGGGACGCCCATCTTCGCCTTCCTGTTCACGCGCCGATATCTGCCGACGGGGAGTCGCTATCGACTCGGGCAGAACGCAACCTACTTCAGTTCCAACCTGAACCTCATCGAAGCCCCGCTGACGGAACTGTAGCGCCGGTTCTATCTCGCGCCGATTTCGAATCCGAAGCCGACGAGACCGAATCGCTCGCAGGTCTCGTCGGTTCGCAGTGGCCGTAATCCTCACAAGCAAACTGTGCATACATAACCATGTATGGATCACGATACGTTCATCGATACGGTTCAGCAGCACGCAGACTTCCCCTCTCGGGAAGAAGCGACCGACGCGACGCGAGCAGTGCTGATGACGCTCGGTGAACGCATCACCGAGAACGAGGCCGAAGACCTCGCGGCGCAACTCCCGGCTGAGGTCGACGACCACCTCACGGAGGCGGACTCGCACGCCAACCAGTTCTCGTTCGAGGAGTTCGCCGAACAGGTCGCCGAGCGCGCCGACGTCGAAGCGGTCGCGGACGACCCGCGAACTGCGTCGCAGGCCGTCTCGGACACGGTTCGAGAAGCGATCGGGACGGGAGAGTTCCAAGACGTCGTCTCCCAACTCCCCGAAAACGAGGAGTACGGCGGCCTCCTTTCCACCGCCGAGTAGGCGACCGGAACGACGCGGAGAACGGTTTGAGTTCGGCGTCGAGAATCGCTCGAACGCTTTTCGCAGTTCAGGATACGTTCGCGGAACGCCACACCGTCTTCCGACGCGAGACGTACATATTCGATATTTGATATAAATGTATCCGATTCATCCACCGTTATCTCCTCGATTCGTACCATCTTAGATACGTAACTCACCTCGCATCACGTCCGTTAAGTATCACCGACTGTAACCACCGAGTAATGAAACGACGAACGTTCCTCGCGGCGGGAAGCACCACTATCGCCGGTCTCGCCGGCTGTCTCGATAGCAACTCCGGGTCGCCCGGCGCCGATACCACGGGGACGACAGCTGGAACCACCGCAGATACGACCGTACAGACCGAACCAAGCGGTACGCTGAAGGTCGCAACGTACAGTTCGTTCGTGGACGCGCCGAGTTCGTCGCCCGGTTCGTGGGTGAAAAAGCAGTTCGAAAAGGAGTATCCGAAAGCGACGCTCCGATGGCAGACGCCCGAAAACGAGGTTAACTACTTCATCCAGCGGAAGGCTCAGAACGTCGATATCGACACGGACGTGTACGTCGGGCTGAACGTCGACCATCTCATCACCATCGACGACAAACTCGGCGGGAAGAAGTTGTTCACCCCCATCGCCGACTCGCTGTCGAACTACGGTCACGTCAAAGACGGCCTGACGTTCGACCCGAAAAAGCGCGTGATTCCGTACGACACCGGATACATCAGCCTCGTGTACAACGCCCACGAGGTGGACGACCCCGGAACGTTCGACGCGCTGGCGAAGCCGAAGTACGCGAGCAAACTCATCACGCAGAACGCCCAGCAGGCCGCGACGGGTCGGGCGTTCCTCCTGTGGACTATCCACCAGACGGGTCCGGATCAGTACCTCGACTACTGGCAGCGGATGAAGAAAAACGGCGTGCAGATACTCGGCTCGTGGGACGCCTCCTACACCGCCTACTCCAACGGCGAGCGCCCAATCGTCGTCTCCTACTCCACCGACCAAGTGTACGCCCACCGCTCGGGCGCGGACATGAAGAAACACCAGATTGGCTTCCCGAACGGGGAGGGCTACGCCAACCCTGAAGGCATGGCGAAGTTCGCGGGCACCGACCGGTCGGAACTGGCGGACGCGTTCCTCGACTTCATGCTCTCGAAGCCGGTACAGTCGAAGATTCCGACGCTTAACGTCCAGTTCCCGGCAACCGACTGGGCCGCACCCGGGAAGGAGTTCGACAAGTACGCCAAAGCGCCCGAGAAGCCGGTCACCTACTCCTACGAGGAGTTGCGGGGCAACCTCGAAGAGTGGGTCGAGCAGTGGGCGCGGAAGATCGCGAGCAAGTAGATGTTCCTCCGGCGCTGGCTGGAGCGACACGCGCTCGCCCTCCTCGGCGTTGCGACCAGCGCCGTCCTCGTCGTCCTCTTTTACTTCCCGGTAGCCATTGTCTTCACAGAAGCAGGCGGCGTGGCCGCTTTCACCGACGTGCTGTCCGACCCTTTTTACCGGGAAATCTTCTGGTTCACGACGAAACAGGCGGCGCTCTCTACGCTGGCGAGCGTCGCGCTCGGACTGCCGGGTGCCTACGTCCTCTCGCGGTACGAGTTCCCCGGCAGACGGACGATTCGTTCGCTCACCATCCTCCCGTTCGTCATGCCGTCCATCCTCGTCGTCATCGGCTTCGTGGCGATGTTCGGGACGAACGGCCTGCTCAACGACCTGCTGTCGGTCGTCGGCCTCGGCCCGTACTCGCTGCTCTACAACCTCCCCGCGATAATCGTCGCCCACGCCTTCTACAACGCGCCGCTCGTCGCCCGAGTGACGAACGCCGCGTGGGAGAGCGTGGACGCCCGCGAGGTGGAGACCGCCCGGAGCCTCGGCGCGGGTCGGTTCCGGGCATTCCGCGACGTGCTGATTCCTCAACTGCTTCCGGCGATTTTCACGGGCGCACTACTTACGTTCATCTTCACGTTCATGTCGTTCGCCATCGTCCTCGAATTGGGCGGATTCGGGTTCCAGACCGTCGAAGTCTGGATCTACGCGCAGGTTCGAGACCTCGACTACTCCGTGGCCGCCGTCCTCGCCGTGCTCGAAACGCTTCTCTCATTAGCGTTGACCTACGGCTACCTTCGCTACGAAGCGCGACAGGCCGCCGCATCGCGGGCCACCAGACCCCTCCCTCGAAAACGGTTGTTCGCCGACGGCCGCGACTCGGCGGAGACGCTCGAACGCGCGGGCGTCGCCGTCTACCTCCTCGTCGTCGGCGTCGTCTTCGTCGGCCCGCTCGTCAGCACCGTGCTCGAAAGCGTGACTGGGCCGACCGGGTTCACCCTCCGGTACTACGAGTTCCTCGTCGCGCGGCAGGCGACCGGCGCGTCCTTCCAGACGAAACCTGGTGTCGCGGTCCGCAACTCGCTCGTTTTCGGCCTCGGCGCGCTGCTCGTCGCGCTTCCGATGGGCGTCGTCGTCGCGGTGCTCTCCCGTGCGAGGGGCGGTCGCGCGGTCGAATCGCTGGCGATGGCCCCCCTCGCGGTCAGCGGCGTGATGGTCGGACTCGGGATGCTCCGCGGACTGGTCTTCGGGATTCCGGTCGCCGGAACTCGAATCCAGGTGGGCGGCGCGCTCGCCATCGTCGCGGCGCACGCCGTCGCGGCCTACCCGTTCGTCACGCGGAACGTCGCGCCGATGCTCTCCCGAATCGACCGCCGGATGGTCGAATCGGCTCGCGCGCTCGGCGCGTCGCGCGCTCGCGCACTGGTGGACGTCGAACTCCCCCTCGTCGCCGCCGGTATCGTCGCCGGGGCCGCGTTCGCGTTCGCCATCAGCATCGGCGAGTTCGACTCGACAGTTATTCTTGCCACGGGTAGCAGCAGTTACACGATGCCGGTCGCAGTTGAGCGATACCTCGGCAACCGCACGCTCGGGCCAGCCACCGCGATGGGAACCGTCCTGCTCATCGTCACCGCGGTCAGTTTCGTCGTCATCGACCGCCTCGGCGGGAGGTGGGAGGATGGTTAGTCTATCCTCTGGGGGGTGGGAGCGTGGTTGACGTTCGCCTATCGGATGTCCGAAAGGAGTACGACGGCGTGACCGCCCTCGAAGACGTGTCGATCCGCGTCGAAGACGGCGAGTTCTTCACCCTCGTCGGCCCATCAGGATGCGGAAAGACGACGACCCTCCGCGCCATCGCGGGGTTCGAAGAACCGACCGCCGGCGCGATACGGTTCGGCGACCGCGAGATGGCGGGCGTCCCGCCGGAAGATAGGGACGTGGGAATCGTCTTCCAGAACTACGCGCTCTTCCCGCACATGAGCGTCGCGGAGAACGTCGGCTACGGCCTCCGCTTCCGCGACCCGCCGGGGACGCGAACCCGCGACGAGCGCGTCGCGGAACTGCTCGAACTGGTCGGTCTCGACGGTTTCGAAGACCGCGACCCGGACGAGCTCTCGGGCGGCCAGCAACAGCGGGTCGCTCTCGCGCGCGCTCTCGCGCCCGGCCCGGACGTGCTCCTGCTAGACGAACCGATGAGCGCGCTGGACGCGCGTCTCCGCGACGACCTGCGAACGCAGGTCGCTCGCATCCAGTCCGACCTCGGAATCACGACCATCTACGTCACCCATGACCAGGAGGAGGCGCTGGCGATAAGCGACCGTGTCGCCGTCATGCACGACGGCCGAATCGAGCAGGTCGGTCGCCCGGAGGATGTGTATCGACGACCTCGGTCACGATTCGTCGCCGAGTTCGTCGGCGAGAACAACGTCTTTTCTGGGACGACGGTTGCACACGAAACGAAGGGGTCGCGCGTCACGGTCGACGAGCACGAGTTCCGGATTTCCAGTTCAACGACGGGCCACATCACGTTCTGTATCCGTCCCGAGGCGCTCCGACCGGACGCCGACGAAAACATTTTTTCGGCGACCGTCGAGACCGTCGAATTCCTGGGCGAAGCGTTTCGCGTCCACCTCGACTGGGAGGGGCGGCCGGTGACACTCCGCGTGCCCGAGGCCCCCGACGACGAGCGGATTCGCGTCGGGTTCGACCCCGACGATGCACACGTCATCGACGGGCGGGCGGAATTGGTCGAACAGCGATAAGAGTGGCGGTTCGGCCGTTTTGCGTTTTGCTAGATTTTTTGCTGCCGATTCAATTGCGGAAAGGAACCCGACTACTAGGTCGTCGTGTCGGTCGTCTCGGTGGTGAAGGTTCCATCCGTCGTGTCGGTTCGCCCGGTCGTGAACGTTCCACCGGTATCGGTGGTGAACGTCCCGTCCGTCGTGTCAGTTCGTCCAGTCGTGGCGTTTCCGCCGTTCGTCGTTTCGGTGGTATCCGCCGTTCCGTTCGTTCTCGGGGGCGATCCCGACGTGGTTCTGAACTCGCCCGACCGATCGATATCCCCTCGCATGCTGTTCGGATGGTATCGACAGCGGTAGCGGCGCATATCCTCGTCCGCGCGGAACGTCATCTCGCGCGTCGCTCCCTGTTGAGCGGTATCACCGGTACTTTCAAGCAAATCTCCGCCCTCGCCGAGTATCTGGAACGCGTGTCTGTTTCCGTCGAGATTTATCCAGATGAGCCTGTACTCCTCGTCGGGAACCAATCCTAGCGTCGGGTTCTCGGCTCCTGCGATGACCTCGGGATTGAGACCGAGCCAGTAGTTGACCCGCCCGCCGAGGATGATGGTTCGTTGCCCGCCGTCGTTCGTCGTCTCGGTACCACCGTTCGTCGTTTCGGTGGTCTCGGTCGTGTTCGTTGTGGTCGTGGTCGTAGTCGTCTGGTTACCGTTTCCGCCGCCGTCCTGTGCCATCGCGATGCGTCCGAGCAATCCGACGCCCGCCGCCGCTCCCGTCGCTTTGAGAATCGCTCGGCGCTGTGACTTCGGTGAGTCCTCTCGTGTCATATGTTTCCTCCGCCCATCTGAGGGCACCCGGGGACAAAAATCGCGCACACCGTTCGATTACGGTAATACCGACCTATACGCCGGATACGGGGATTATCGACATTTCTACCGTTCGAAACGCCAGCTTGACGACATTCGAGTATCCCCCGTCAACTTCCGGTTATCGTCGGTGTTCGCTCAGTCGTCTCCCCAAAACCGCCCCAATCCGAGTGAGAGCGTGTCGGGGTTGGATGGGGTTCAAGAAGTGAGAGGACGGTTTCAGGATCGAGATATATCGGCCACACTTCGAAGACGAAACTCAAATTTACCTGTGGAATTTATCCTTCACTGATGAATAGACGAATAATTCTCAAGGGGGACTCTTCTCACCTTGACCTCTGCTCTCATGTCCGCTTCTGGTTGTTTGCGGAACGATTCAGTCGCCTCTGAAGTCGATAATACTACTCCGCTTTCGGCAGAGATCATCGACTACTGGCCAGTGGGGAGCGCGTTTGAATTCAAAGGAAATTACATAATTGTGGGTAAAATCACTAATATAAATGCGGATCGAATACCGATGCCATCCGTAACTACGACTCTAATCACTGGCGAGCGCGAGCGCGTGACGTTCTCTCCATCCTTTAATAAAACTGATGGGGAACGAATTAATCGAGACGAAACGCCGAAACAGATCGATCTATGGAGATTACGAAAATTGGATAAGTTCACCATTAACCTCAGTGGTTAGTGACTGGCTAGAGATCGGCTAAATCCGCATCGTTCTTATCGATTAGAAACCGTTGTCGAACTCGAGCTCCCAACCGTGAACGATTCCTCCCACCGAGAGTACACTTCAGGTGATATCGGCGATCCAGGATATTCTCGTACGGAGAACCCCATGTGATGACCTCCTTGCTTAA
>NZ_CP085336.1 GCF_020618475.1 Haladaptatus halobius
ACGGCTTCGAATTCGATCTGATTCTCCAGGAGTCAGGCTGTAAATCAAACCTTCAAAGAACCCGAAAATCAAAGATGGGCCATCGCAAAACAGGTAGCAACTGATGACACTCAACGACCGTGGGGGAGCAGACGACGGTATCGCACTCGCCCTCGACGACCAAGCTAACTACGATTACGTCGGTGACGATGTTGAACGGCCGGAGCTAGTCGACGATCTTCGTGGCCGAATTGATGGTGAGGTTCGATTCGATATCTATACGAGACAACTGTACGCCACGGATGCATCTGCGTACGAAGTAACACCAATCGGTGTCGTCTTTCCGAAGACTACCGAAGAAGTTGCCTCGGTGATGAACTATTGCGCCGATCGTGAGATTCCAGTCCTTCCCCGTGGTGGCGGAACGAGCCTCGCGGGGCAGACGGTCAACGAGGCCATTGTCCTCGATTTTACGCGACATATGGATTCGGTACTCGAGGTCGATCCCGATTCTCGACTGGCGCGCGTGCAGGCAGGGACAGTGCTCGAAGATCTCAACCAACAGCTCACCCCCGAGAACCTGAAATTCGCCCCGGACCCGGCTTCCGGGGATCGGAGTGCAATCGGGGGTGCCATCGGAAATAATTCGACCGGCGCTCATTCCCTGAAGTACGGCAAGACGGACGCATACATTGAGTCCTGTGAGGTTGTATTGGCGGACGGAACCGTTGCGACGATCGGCGAGATGGGCATTTCGGAACTACGGGACCAAGCAAACAGCGATGCCAACGACCTCCTCCCACAGATATATGCACACGTGCTCACGATTCTTGACAATCACGTCGAGGAAATCGAGTCTCAATATCCTTCACTCAAGCGTAACGTATCAGGATACAACCTCGATCGATTACTTGAGGAGGGCCAAACAGGGACCGTCAACCTCGCACGCCTACTCGCAGGCAGCGAGGGGACACTGGCGATAGTCACGGAGGCCACGGTCTCGCTCGAGCCGATTCCCGAGACGAAAGCGATTGCACTGTTAACATACGAATGCCTGCACGACGCAGTCTCCGACGTTAGTCACGTGCTCGAGCACGGCCCTGCAGCGGTCGAACTCATAGATGATATGCTTCTCAAGCTAGCGGGTGAGACCCCGGAGTTCGAGGAAGTAGTGTCACTCTTACCGCCGGGGACTAACGCGGCGTTGCTCGTCGAATTCTATGCGAACGACAAACAGGATGGACACGAGAAAACCGCCGCCCTCGTCGATGATCGTGTTCGAGGCCAAGATAAGCGCACCCAAACCAACGGAGGCTGCAGGACGCAGTCGGCTCACGATGAACGGTATGCGGTAAAGGCTCTGGAGGCTCACAAGGCCGACCAGCGAGCCACGTTCTGGAAGATGCGCAAAGCTGCCAATCCAATCTTGCTCTCGCGTACCTCAGATTCCAAACACATCAGTTTCATCGAGGACTGCGCCGTTCCCGCCGAACATTTGCCTGAATTCGTCGACCGGTTTCAAGAGACCCTCGAAGAGTGGAATACGTTCGCCTCTTTTTATGGCCACGCCGGGCCTGGAGTGTTGCATATTCGGCCGCTCATCGACACGAAGTCAGCCCAGGATCGCAAGGCGATGGTCGCCATTTCGGACGCAGTCACGGACCTCGTTGTGGAGTTCGGCGGGGCAGTCTCCGGCGAACACGGCGACGGTCGAGCCCGAACTCAGTGGAACCGCAAACTGTATGGTGAATCACTCTGGCAGATATTCCGCGACCTGAAGACAGCGTTCGATCCGGACTGGTTGCTCAACCCCGGACAAGTCTGTGGAGATGTCGATATGACCGAGAATCTTCGGTTCGATGGTAATTATGACTTCAATCTCGGATTCGAACCTACACTCAACTGGGACAATGAGAACGGGATGCAAGGGATGGTCGAGCTCTGTCATGGCTGCGGGGGCTGTCGCGGAACTCAGGAGACGACCGGGGGTGTAATGTGTCCTACCTATCGGGCTGCCGACGAAGAGATCACGAGTACGCGTGGGCGTGCAAACATGCTCCGACAGGCCATGAGTGGCGACCTGCCCGACGATCCGACCGATGAGGAGTTCACCACCGAGGTCCTCGATCTCTGTGTTGGATGCAAGGGCTGTGTGAGAGACTGTCCGAGTGGCGTCGACATGGCGAAACTCAAAGTCGAGGCGAACCACGCACGCCACCAGCGGGAGGGCGCAGGCATCCGGGACAGGCTATTCGCAAACGTCGACACCCTTGCCCGCCTCGGAAGCATAACTGCGCCGCTCTCGAACGTCCTCCCAAAGATTCCTGGAGCTCGATACCTCGCTGAACAGACGCTCGAAATCGCTTGCGATCGGACGCTGCCGACGTTCGAGCGGGAATCCCTCCAAAAGTGGTTCTACGAGCGTGGCGGCTCGCAAGTTTCCCAAGCTGAAGCCGAACGTCGTGTGATCCTTTTTCCGGATACATATACGAACTATAGCCATCCTGACGTCGGCCGGACCGCGATACGGGTCCTCGAGGCCGCGGGCGTTCATGTCGACCTCGCAGATCGAACCGACAGCGGTCGCCCCGCCCACTCAAAGGGGTTCCTCGAGAACTCCCGTCGGACAGCGGCCGGCAATGTCACGGCGCTCGCCCCGCGCGTTGCGGATGGATGGGACGTCATCCTCGTCGAGCCATCGGATGCCGTGATGTTCCAGTCGGACTATCTCGACCTACTCTCAGGGGAGGCAGTCGAGACCCTCGCCGAGAACACCTACGGCGTCTGTGAGTATCTCGACGTGTTCGGGTTGGACGAGGCGATTGACTTCGACGCGGCGCCAATCTCACTTGCGTACCACGGCCATTGCCACCAGAAAGCGACGAAGAAAGACCACCACGCGGTCGGCGTTCTTCGACGTGCCGGATATGTCGTCGACCCGATCGATTCTACATGTTGTGGCATGGCTGGAACTTTCGGCTATGAGGCCGAACACTACGCAATGAGTACGGCCATCGGTGAGATTCTCAAGAACCAGCTCGTGAACAGTCCCGGGGAGGTCGTCGTGGCATCCGGGGCCTCCTGTCGGACGCAACTCGGGGATATGGATATGGATACTCGGGCAAGTCATCTCTTGCCGAACGACGACCAAGGACCGCCGACGCCAATTCAAGTTCTCGCGGCTGCCCTCCCTGAGTGAGTGCCCGCCAAACCTGTTTCCGATCTTTTGGCTGCAATCCAGTCCGGATACTAGATGTCACTCGAGTCCGACTATCGTGCGCGGGCGTTTACTCGATGGCGTAACTTAGAGCGCCGGTCGCTTTGTTTCCGGCCCCGGTGTTGATGATGAGGACTTCATCATCTTCGTCTAGCTTGCCCTCCTCCGCCATCTGCATGGCCGCGGCCAGAGCAGCACCGGGCTCGACACACATCTCAACGCCGGCGTGTTTTGCTCCAGCTAGAGCTCCCTCGAGTGCTTCACTGTCGGAGACGGCCACGCCAGTGCCACCGGTCTCGTAGACAGCCTCGAGCATCCAGGGAGAGGCGCCCGGATCGGGAACTTCAATCCCACGACCAATGGATTCGGGACACTCCCAAGCGTCGTGCTTGTCGCGATGATTGTCGATAGCTTCGACAACCGGGGCACAGCCACTTGACTGGGCGACGTGGAGGCTGGGTGGGGTCTCATCCTCAAGCCAGCCTAGTTGTGCCAGGTCCTGGTACGCCTTCCAGATGCCGATCAGGCCGACGCCACCACCGGTGGGATAGAAAATTTCATCGGGAGAATTCCAGTCGAATTGCTCGAAGATCTCCAGTCCCATTGTCTTTTTGCCCTCGTGTCTGAAGGGCGTCTGGAACGTCGCGACAGTGTACCAGCCGTGTTCGTCTCGTAACTCACCGAACTTCCCGCCAGCCTTGTCGAGTTTACCGTCGACAAGGTGGAGGTCCGCACCGTGAGCCTCGACCATCGTCTTCTGGATATCATTCGATTGATAATTGAGGACGACATGACAGTCAATTCCGGCACGAGCCGCGTAGGCTGACGCCGCTTGGCCAGCATTCCCGGCGGATGGAATCGCGACCTCGTCAATGCCTTGCTGAGACGCCCCGGAGAGGGAGGCTGAGGCTCCGCGGTCTTTGAATGTATTCGTCGGATTCTGGCCCTCATCTTTGATCACCACGCGGGCGACACCCATTTCCTCAGCGAGTGTGGGACAATCGACGATCGGGGTCACTCCTTCCCCCATCGACACGATATCGTTGGTATCGAGAATAGGGAGGAGTTCGCGATACTTCCACATCGACCCGTTTCGGGATTCGATCTCTTCGCGAGAGATGTCGAGGTCGTCGTAATCGTATTTCGGGTCGAGGATTCCTCCACACTCGGGACATGGGAACTCGGTGTGCTCTAGGTCGTATGTGTGGCCACAGTCGTAACACTCGAAGTGGCTCACCAGGCTGTCTGTTCGTGTCACGGTAACGAGGGTGTGTCTGTCGTACCAGCTAAAAAAGGTTCAGGTTCGGGGTGATTCCCGCCGAGGTTTTATTAGACGGCGTTCGGAGGATGGATGCATGGACCTCGAGACAGTGATCGGCAACGGCTGTGCCCGTGACTGGGAGACGGTTGATGCGAACGACGTTGAGCCAGTTCGAGTCGCTGTAATTGGACTCGGCTGGTTTACCAAAGGCCGAGTTCTTCCCGCACTGGAAGCGAGCAAGCGATGTAGTCCGGCCGTACTCGTCAGCGGATCGGGTGAGAAGGCACAGCAAATCGTCGAGACTACAGACGGTGCAATCCACGGAATCACCTATGATCAGTTCCACGACGGCGTCGTGGCCGACGCCTATGATGCCGTCTACATCGTCACTCCCAATGCTCTCCACATGGAGTACGTTGAGACTGCTGTCGAGTACGGGAAACACGTCCTCTGTGAGAAGCCGATGGAGCGCTCCAGTAAGCGGGCACGCGAACTTGAGTCGATCTGTGCGAGCGCAGGCATCAAGTTGATGATCGCCTACCGGATGCATACAGAACCTGCCGTTCGGCGAGCCCGCGAACTCATTGAAGCGGGCTACATAGGCACGCCGATGACTGTCGACGGGGAGATGTCCCAGCGGTTGCTCGACCGAATCGATCCCAATCCCGACCAGTGGCGACTCGACGAATGGCTCGCCGGTGGCGGTGCCCTCTTCGATATCGGGATTTATCCGCTCAACACTGCTCGGTTCCTCCTCGGTACGGACCCGATTGCCGTCACCGGGACGACCTCGAGTACGCACGATGCCTTCGCCGACGTCGACGAGACGGTCTCGTTTGCACTTCGATTCCCCGATGGCGTAACCGCTCGGTGTTACGCCAGCCACAACGCCCGCCAATCAAGTTCGATCACCGTTACGGGTACGGAAGGACGGATTCGCATCGAACCAGCCTTTTTCCAGGATCAACGCCGGACGCTCCACGTCTCCCGAGGTGACGGCCGTGCCTGCATCGAACTCGAACCGGTTGATCAGATGCTCGAGGAGTTCGACTATTTTGCCGACCGCATTCGCAGCGACGCGCCCATCTACCCTGACGGCGACCACGGCCGCATCGACATGGAGATCATGGAGTCGATTTACGAAGGAGCAGCGGATGATCGATGGATCTCCCTCGAGTAGGCGAGGGTCGACACCACGGAAAAAAATAGCCGAGGAGCGTTATGCGTCCGTGAATCCCTGATGGAACCCGACAAGTTTCGCACGTGAGAAGTGCTCGACTGCATATTTGATACCTTCCTTCCCGACGCCGGAATCCTTGAACCCGCCGTAGGGCATGTGATCTGCCCGGAAGCCGCTGGCTGTATTGATGTTGACCCCACCGGCGTCGATCTCGTTTGCCGCTCGTCTTGCCCGGTCGATATCCTGGGTGAACAGCCCTGCTTCGAGGCCATAGTTCGTGTTGTTGGCTTCGGCGATTGCCTCGTCGAAGGAGCCGACGCTGATGACCGGAACCAGTGGACCGAACGTCTCCTCTTTAGCCGCTGGCATCTCCGGGGTTATGCCCGAAAGGACGGTGGGTTCGAAGACCCACTCGCCGAGCTCACCACCATAATTCCCGCCGCATTCGACGGTTGCCCCCTGCGCGACAGTCTCCTCGTAAATTTCGACGACACCATCGAATTGGCCTCGGTTGATCATTGCCGCAAGTTGGGTCGTCTCGTCGAACGGATCGCCGATCGTGAGGTCCTGACAGGCTTTGACAAGCGCCTCGATGAGCTCATCTTCTACCGATTCGTGGACGATAACGCGCTCAACGCTGTTACAGACTTGTCCTGCGTTCGCACACGCCCCACCGACGACTTGCTGGGCGGCCGCCTCCACATCGGTATCGTGCCAGACGATGGTCGGGTCGTTTCCGCCGAGTTCGAGGGTCAGCTCTTTCATGCCGCTGTTCTCAGCGAGGTATTTCCCGACAGCGGTACTGCCGGTAAAGGAGATCGCCTCAACGACGTCATGAGCGAGGATTTCATCACCCACCGTCCTGCCGCTGCCGGTGACGACGTTGACAAGGCCGTCCGGCGCAGGCGAGTCCTCAATAGCCTCCTGTAGGCACTCAAATAGAAGAATGGCGCTGAGCGGTGTGTTCGTGGCCGGTTTGCCGACGACGGCGTTTCCAGCCGCGATCGCGGGACCGACCTTGTGGACCATCAGATTGAGTGGGAAGTTAAACGGTGTGATGGCAGCAACGACGCCGAGGGGTTCGCGCTGGGTAAAACAGTGATCTCTGGCAAATCCCTTTTGGGCATCCATGGGCACATACTCGCCGAACATCCGCTTAGCCTGCTCGCCGGAGAGTCGAAGAGTCTGGATTGCTCGGTCGACTTCGGTTCGAGCCTCGGTGATTGGTTTTCCCTGCTCACCCGTGATGACCTGTGCGACATTCACGGCTCGTTCTTCGAGGTGATCGGCAGTATCAGTTAACAGTTTGTATCGCTGGTAAGCTGAGAGAGGAGACGATTCGAAGGCGGACTGGGCGGCGTCGATGGCCGTCCGGACCTGCTCGGCGTCGGCCATTGGTATTGACCCGATTCGCTCCCCGTCATACGGGTGGATGACATCCCTTCGATCTTCACTGTCGACCCACTCTCCGGCGATGAGCATCTGCTTATCAAGGCTGCTGGCGACATCCAGGCTCATGGTCAAACAGTTGAGAACTGAATGAATAAGTCTTGCGACGGGTACAATCCATCCCAAAATATAACTTGCCGGTAGGCTACTACGGTGTATGGAACTGTCGGGAACAGTCGTTCCCATGGCCACGCCTATCGATGCTGATGGTCAGGGGATCGACGAAGAGATGCTCGAAACTTTTACTCGCACGTTGATCGACGGAGGCGTTCACGGCCTCTTCCCAGGAAGCTCGATCGGTGAATTCTCAAGCATAAGCGCCAGCGAACACGACACGGTCGTTCGGATAGTTGCCTCGGTTGCCGACGGGGAGACCACGGTGCTTGCAGGATGTTGTGGAACGAGTATGCAGGAGGTGCAAGCGAAGATGGAGACGGCAGCCGATGCCGGGGCCGACGCGGCCGTCGTTGTCGCCCCATACTATCTGAATACAACTCCACATGGTCTCTCACGATTCTTCACCTCGATTGCCGATGTGAGTCCGCTTCCGATGTTGCTCTATAACATTCCTGCGCTTACTGGTAACGAACTTCCTGTCGAAACCGTTGCAACACTGGCCGAGCGCGACACAATCGTTGGCCTGAAAGACACCTCGGGAGACCTCATCTACCAACATAACGTCATTGAGGCAACACCCGAGTCATTCGTCGTCTTTAACGGAATGACTGCCACCGCAGTTCCCTCGCTCGATCTCGGTATCGACGGACTCATCGCGGGACCAGCAAATGTGTTCCCGGCAGCGCTGACTGAATTATATGAAGCCCACCGAAGTGGTGACGACCGGACAGTCACACGGCTCTCTCGTGAACTCGTGATGCCGCTTGTGAGCGCCTATCAAGACATTCCAACGGCAGCGGCCATTAAACACCTCGTAAAACTCGAGGGGCTCGACCTCGGTGAGCCGCTCCCACCGCTTGCGCTGCTCTCGCAGAAAGAGCGGAAACAACTCGACGCGTGCCATAAACGGATTACGGAGACGCTCGACGTAAGCATCGTCGAGTAGCAATTGACTGTTGGGTGTTGACCGGTCACAGTCCTCGTTTTGAAACCAAGAATAGGAACAACCCGCGTAATTTCTTGAGTAGGGCCGAACCAGAAGATTGGGAAGAATACCACGTCTGCACGGAGTGAATCACGGTAACAGTGAAGGACTCGAGGCGGATTGAATAGTTCATTAAAATACATGATGAATACTGGAGAGGGATTTTCCCTGAGGTAGGTTACCAACGCAGTTCTAATTGCCATAACTGCAGCTCTCTCGAGCATCTAGTCTGTGTTGCCACTGCGGTCGAAATCACCTCTTGGTGGCTGATTGGAAGTTTCGTCTCACCGTCGAACACCCAGTGTTCGAGACGCCGCAACTCTCATACTCAACGAATAGTACCCCGAGAGAAGTGGTGAAACCAAAACCGACTAGGCCTTGCCAACGCCGGCTGTCATGCCTTCGACAATCTTCTTCTGGAAGACAAGCATGAACACCATGAGCGGGACGAGCGACATGAAGACTGCCGCCGTAATGATTCCCCAGGGGGAGTTGAACTGGCCGCCGAAGAGCGCGATACCGACTGTAATCGTTCGCATTGAATCCTGCGTCATGAACGTCAGTGCGAACAGGAATTCGTTCCAAGCGTAGATGAACACGATAATCGCCGTTGTCGCCATCGCTGGCATCGACACCGGAAGGATAATGCGAAACAGTACGCCAATGCGCGAGAGTCCGTCCATGAGTCCGGCCTCCTCAAGCGAATCGGGAAGTTCGTTGAAGTATGCCTGGAAGATCCAGACGGCAAACGGCATCTGGAAGGCTGCATATGGAAAGATCAACCCCAGATATTGATTGAGCCCGAAGAACGGTCCGATCGCTGTACCCTGAAGATTGATTGCCAACTTGTACAGCGGGATGAGACGAGAGATAAATGGCAGGAGTGCCGCAAACAAGATGATGAGCAAAACGTGAAGTTTGTACTGGAATCGAAGTCTCGAGAGCGCGTAGCCAGCCATCGCACCGAGGATGACGTCGATGATGGCCGTCCCCGAAGCGACGATCACGCTATTGATCAGATACCGTCCCACGGGACGTTTCTGGAGGGCAGCGACGTAGTTCTCGAGGGTGAGTGGGAACTGCTGGACAATGGTCAACTGTCCATTCTGAATCGTGATCGTGTAGGGGAGATATTCCTGGGGGAAGACAAAGAGTTCTGACGGTGGTTTGAGGGAACTGAGTAGAATCCAAAACACCGGGAACATCGAGATCAGGACCATGGCTAAGATAGAACCGTAGAAGCCGAGTCGTTTGCCGATATCCCAAAGTGCGATGTCCTCAAGGGTCATCTCCCGCGCAGCGTCGACGATGCTCATATTAGCGCACCTCTGGGTCGTAGAGGGTGGCAACATAAATGAGCGCGATCACTAGCGCGATCATGGTAATGACAGTCGCTGCTGCCGAGCCGAGAGCAAACCCACCGTTGGTCGGGCCGGGATTGTTGTACGCCGCCTGTTGAGTGTAGAGGACGAGCGTCGTTGTCGCCTCCCCAGGTCCACCTCCGGTTAGCCCATAGGGCAATCCAAACGCCTGGAACGCGGGGAGCGTTCGAAAGATAAGCGCCACGAGGATGGTCGGTTTGAGCAACGGCAGCGTAATATCGCGAAACCGCTGCCATGGTGTCGTTCCGTCCATTCGCGCGGACTCGTATAGATACTCAGGAATGCTTGAAAGCCCGGCAAGCATAATAAGCGCCATAAACGAGGTCGTCTTCCAAATTGTGATTCCCGTCATTGCATAGAGCGCGATATCTGGCTTCGACAGGAATGGGTACGGCTGGTTGAGGAGGCCGATCCGCACGAGAATGTCGCTTAAGACACCGTAATTGGGGTTTAGGAGCCACGCCCAGATTTTCGCGTTGATGACCGTCGGCAACGCCCAGGGAAAGAGAATCGCAGCCTGTGCGAAATACTTGCCCTTGAAATCGGCTTTGAGGAGCAACGCCAGTCCTAGTCCGAAGACCAGTTCGACCGGGACGCTCACGAACGTGTAAAAGAGGCTCACTCCCAGCGAATTCCAGAAGCTCTCGTCCGAAAAGAGATTACGATAGTTTTCGATTCCGACGAACTCGGTAGTCTGAGTAGGCAACTGGATAACGTATCCTGTATGCAGGCTCGCCCAAAGTGTGTCCACGATGGGATAAAACGAGACTGCGAGCAAGAAGAGCATCACCGGCATCAACAACACGGTAGCGAGCTCTTCTTCGGTAATTCGGAGCTCGCGATAGCGTCTAAGCCGACCGCGTAGATCCTCCTCACCGAAACGGGTGATATTCTGTTCGCCTGTGGTTGAGTCAACCATTACGCTTGGTTGTGGTCTCATAGGCCATAAATTTGTCTGACGATAGCATGAGTCGTGAGAAAGCAAGCGTCTGATTATCCTCTGGGCTGGAGCCAAACACCTAGATCGAGATAGCGACGCCAGGTCGACGAAGAACCGAACTTAAGATTTATTGATGTCATTGTCAATCTGCTTCTGAGCGTCGTCGAGCGCTTTTTGCGGACTTTTCTGTTGTGTCAATGCTTTGTTGCACTCGGTGTACACGATGTTAGACCACTGCGAGTAGTTTGAAATCGCCGGACGGGCGCTCGTCTGATTGAGAATCTCTCCAAATCGGTCAAGGAACGCTGGTTTATCGTTATCGCTCTTTTTCCAGTATGCGTCCTCGTAGAGTTCAGCACGGACTGGAAGTCGACTTCGGTCGACAGCCAGTTTTTCTTGGGCCTCGGCGGTGCCAACGTAGTTTGCCAGTTTCTGGGCGGCAGCACCATTCTTCGAGAAACTATTGATGAACAGACTCCAGCCACCGATACAGGAGTTTTTCGCGTTTTTATGCCCCTCAGATTTCGGCATCGTCGCCACGGCGAATTTGTCGGTAACGGGTGTATTATCCTGGAAGAGAGCATATGCGTACGGCCAGTTACGCATGAAGATCGTTTTCCCCTGCTGGAAGGTTTGACGATTGCCGTCAGTCCCGCTTGAGGCTGTTGCTTCGGGCGTAACCTTGTGCTTATAGATAAGATCGACGGCGTGCTGGAGGGCTTGTACACCTTTCTCGGAATTAACGACTAGGTTGCCATTGTCGCCCTGCACGGTGCCGCCCATCCCCCACAGCCAATTGAGCCACATGATCGTCAGCCCCTCAGTAGCACCACCTTGCCAGATGTAGCCATTAAGATCCTTGTTGGACTGATTCATAATGTCTTGGGCCATGTTGACGAGCTCCATATACGTCGACGGCGGCTTGTCGTATCCAGCCGCTTTGAGCAAATCCGTTCGGTAATAGAGCGCGTTCGCGTCTGTGAACATGGGCATTCCATAAAGTGAGCCGTCGATAGTGGCAGTTTCGACCGGAGTTTTAAGCATCGCATCAGTGTGGTTCTTCGAATCCTTGATTTTCGCAGCCCAACCGGCATTGACGAACTCTGCTGGCCAGATCACGTCCATCATTCCGACATCGAATGATGAAGACTGGGCGGCAAACTGGTTGACGTAGTACTCTCGGCTCGAACTCGATTCGGCAGGCGTCGACTGGATTTTTAGGGTTGCGTCAGTTTTCTTGCCGTAGGCGTTCTTGAAGTCCTTCGCCGACGGCTCAAACGAGGAAGTGTGGACAAATTTGATCGACCCTGAGGCCGACCCATTCCCGCTGCCGTTGCCATCACCTCCACCGAGACAGCCAGCAACGAGCGCGGTACTACCCGCAGCAGCCCCTTTAATAATCTGACGGCGTCTGATTGTACTGTCTTCCCACGCCATGGTAATGATATACATTCACGTTAATCATATATATTTTTCCATCATAAATCTGCCAGACGATTCGTTGGTAGTGGCGTACACGCCCACGGATTGGTTGTCCATAGATCTCTTGCTGTCTTCTTCAGATGCTCAGAGAAGCACCGTAATAGCGAGATACACGAGTACTGTTACCGTCACAAATTGTGCGAGCACAACAGCAATTGGCCGAATTCCCGTGGTGCGAAACTGCCGCGGGTTCAGGTCAATACCAAGGCCAACGAATGCGAGTGTGAACAACCAGTCACCAACGAGGGATACAGCCGAACGGACTGACGCATCCAGCACGTTCAGATTCGCCAGTAGTGCCACAAGGATGAACCCGATGAGAAACTTGGGGAAGTGCGACCATATCTGAGAAACGCTAGTTCGTCCAGTCTTCGTCACGTGATTGAGTGTGTATATCAGCGCCAGCACACCGATAAACGTGTTTCTGATAAGTTTGGTCACGGTTGCCCACTGACCCGCCGTCTCGGAGACCGAAAATCCAACTGCGGCTGCTGGTCCGGTACTAAAGAGACTCAACCCCGCCCATACACCGAAAAGACGGTCTGGGACGCCGAGTATCTTACCGACCAGGGGAAACGCTACGAGGGTAACTGCGTCGAAAAGGAGGATCGTTCCAGCAGCATATGTAATCGCGCTCTCGTCGCTGTCAATACTACTCCCAACGGCCAGTACGGCCGAGACGCCACAGATGCTTCCGCCAGCCGCTAATAGTGGACGCATCTCGTGGCTGATGCCAAGATGTCGACCGACGAACTCGGTAAACACGACGCCAATGAAAATCACGCCCACCGCGAGAACGATAATAATCGGTCCCGTCGAAACCAGTTGCTCAACAGCGAGACTTCCGCCAAGTAATACAATTCCCGTCTCAAGAAGCAGCTTATATCTCTTGATACCGGGTTCGGCCCAGCTTGGCACACCGACGAGAACCGCCACGGCAACCCCGAGGCTGATCGCTACCACGAGTGGATTGGCGATCGTCGCCGTTCCGAGTCCCCTCGCTAGGACGCTGAGTGCGCCGAGTACAACGAGACCAGGGAGGACGCGATAGCCGTCGAACGCCATCAGGGCAGACCTAGGGCGAGGACAAGCGAGATTCCAAGTCCAAGTAACGTGGCTCGCCATCCTCGATCAGCGGGGACGATCTGACGGCAGAAGCGGCAAATTTTTCCGATGTGACTAGTTATCGGCAATCTACTCAACCTCTGTCCGGTTGTGTGACCAGCGAACACATAAATCTACCTTCTCGATACATCGCACTGAACGCGCATCTCCCTCGACTGGCGGAGTAGTGAACGCTCTACGCGTCGGTGAGTTACTCATCCGACCCGTTTACCATTATTGTGGTTCGCTTCATGAGAATGAATCATTCTCGCTTACTTTCAGGTGAAATTCGAATGGCGTCAGCTTAGACGATGAGTTCCGAGTCGTCGGTCAGGTATTCTCGACATAGGTCACGGTTAAGCCGAACACCCAGCCCAGGACCCTCTGGAAGATCGATATAGCCATCTTCGAGGATCGGCCCGCTCCCCTCGACACGTGTGACCATGTCGTTCCACCACGGGACATCCCTAGAGTGGTATTCCATCATCAGGAAGTTTGGAATCGACGCCGAGGCATGGGCACCAGCAATGGTTCCAAGCGGACTCGAGATATTGTGTGAGGCGACGGGAATACCGTGTAAGTCACAGATCATGGCAATTTTGCGATACTCACCGAGGCCGCCACACTTGTTCACGTCTGGAGCGGCGATGTCGAAAATGCCCTTTCGCGCAGCCTTGTTGAACTGGTGTGGTTTAACGAGATTTTCACCGGTCAAAACCGGCAAATCGAGTGCATCAGTGACGCGTTTCTGAGCTTCGAATTTCTCAGGGGGAATAGGGTCCTCAAGGAAGGCTAGGTCGAATGGTTCGAGTTTCTTGCCGAGGCGGATGGCCGTCTCGACGGTGAAGTTCCAGTGAAGGTCCATCCCGAGGTCGATATCGTAGCCGATCTCGTTCCGAACAGCTTCGACGAGACGTACCTTGTGCTTGATGGCCTCGTTGTCCATCCGTCGGTTGGCCTCGTCATACGATCGATGGGTCGGTACATCGAGATCGAGTTTCAGCGCCTCAAAGCCCTCGTCGACGACCTCACGAGCGGCTCGTGCGTACGACTCCGGCGTATAGACTTCTGTCGGGTCGTAGGCCGTTGCCTCGCCGAGGGACTCCCCGCCGTGGGTGTCACAGTAGATTTTGATTTTGTCGCGGTACTTCCCGCCCAGCAGTTCGTAAACAGGGACGTCGAACACTTTTCCCTTGATGTCGTAGCAGGCGGTCTCGATCGCGGTGAACGCGGCCTGCCCGACGCGGCCCGTGGCGGTGTAGCGCTGTTCGAGAAGTTCGACGATTCGGTCTGTGTCGAGTGGATTCTCGCCCTCAAGGTCGATCGACATCCGACTGGCCATATCAAGCGCAGCCTCAGCACGAAAGGTTTCACCCAGCCCATAGACGTCTGAATCAGTTTCGATCTTGACGATGCCCCACGTGAAATTTCCGGCGATAGCCATCGTCTTCACGTCAGTAATCTTGATATCTCGATCGGGAGTGCGATGCGATTCATCCATGCCCATGTCCCGCCAGGGTACGCCGCCACCCTGCGGAATACGGTACTCTGGTTCGTCCTCGTGCATTAACTAGCCGATGCATGAAAGCTCGAATAAAGTTTGTGGTATGTTTCCCCCACTCATTGGAATGGGCAGGTGTCGTTCATCGATTGCGATCGCCGACGATGGACCCGTCACCGCCCGACGGTACTGTCCGAAAACGCGATTGGCGACGATGGCGGTGTCGGCTCCCCCACTACCTCGACCGTTTCACGCAGCCGGATATCAGCCGTAGAGCGACCGATCTGCAGTTCGAATGACCCCGGTTCGATCATCCACTCGGCGTCACGATCGACGAGTGCAAGAGCGTCAACAGGCAGCGAGAACGAAATCCGTCGCCGTTCGCCGGGCGACAGCGAGAGTCGAGAGAAGCCCCGGAGTTCCCGAACTGGGCGCGTCACGCTAGCTTCGAGATCGCGAACGTAGAGTTGGACCACCTCGATACCGGGCCGTTTGCCGGTGTTTTCAACCTCGAGAGAGAAGTTGATCGATCTGGCCATTGAAACCGTCTTCGTTTCGAGGTCGAGCTCGCTATACTCGAATGTTGTGTAGCTCTCCCCGTGACCGAACGGATACCACGGGTCAGCGGCTTCGTCGACGTAGTGCTGGTCGGCCGATAGTGCCGTTCGACAGTATTGGACGGGGAGCTGACCGACCGCCCGTGGAATTGATACAGGGAGCCGCCCAGAGGCGTCGACGTCCCCGAACAGCACATCTGCAATTGCTAATCCGCCAGCCTGTCCTGGAAGCCAAGCCTCGAGGATAGCACTAGGTGCATCGAATCTACTGTCGAGCGAGAGTGGCCGACCGTTGATGAGCACCACGACAACTGGCGTCCCGGTTTCGGCAACTGCCTCGAGGAGTGCGTGCTGGTGGCCCGGCAACCCAAGGCTCGTCCGGTCGAGTCCTTCCCCGGCGGTGCCGGTCGCTTCCCGTTCGACGTCGATGCCGGATCGACCGCCGACACAGGCAACGACGACATCGACTGCGTCGGCGGCAGCCCGAGTCGCATCAAATTCGTGTGACTCGAAATTGGCCGGATCGTCCTCGGCCTTCACGCTACAGCCCTGTTCGTAGCGGACCGCTTCCTGTCCCAGTCGATTGCGGATGGCGGCGAGTGGCGTGATCACTTCGAGGCCGTCCTCGTCGGATTCTGCCGCCGCGTAGGTGTAGTTGCCAAAGAGATGGCGTGGTGCATCCGCATTGGGTCCTACGATCGCGACAGTTGCCTCATCGGCGAGCGGGAGCGTCCCATCGTTTTCCAGGAGGACAAGCGATTCTCGAGCAGCGTTCCGAGCGAGACGATGTTGCTTGTCGGTATCGAAGATCTTACTAGCACGTTCAGGCTCCGGTACCGCTGAGTCGAACAGACCGAGACGGGATTTTTGCTCAAGATGACGACGAACTGCTTGATCCACGAACGCCTTGTCAATCCGCTTCTCACGGACTGCCTCAACGAGCGATGCACCGAAGCATTCACGCTCGGGCAGTTCAACGTCGATACCGGCACGTAGCGCGGTTACACCTGCACTCGCGTGATCGGGCACCACATGATGGTCGTCACAGAGGAGTTCGATCCCACGACCGTCCGAGACGACCGTACCATCGAACCCCCATTCCTCGCGGAGGATTCCTGTAAGGAGGCGATTGTCAGCGTGGCAGGGCACCCCGTCGACGGCGTGGTAGGCGGCCATAATCGATTCGACACCGCCTCGCTCGACCGCTGCCCGAAACGGTCGAAGATCATTCTGTTTGAGTGTGCGAAGCGATCCGGTCACAGGGGCACGGTTTCGGCCGCCTTCGGGGCGGCCGTGGCCAGCGAAGTGCTTGGCGGTTGCGAGGACCGAGTCCCAACTCCCCGCCTGGAACCCCTCGATTGCGGCGAGTCCCATGCAAGCCACGAGGTATGGATCCTCGCCGTAGGTCTCCTCGATCCGTCCCCACCGCGGATCCAGCCCAATATCGAGCACCGGCGCGAGCGTCGCCTGACAGCCTACCGCCTGGAGCTGTCCCGATATCTCATCAGTCACCTGCTCGACCAATGTCAGATTCCATGTGCTCGCCATCCCGATACTCTGTGGGAAGGCAGTGCCGCGCCGGCCGGCATAGCCACAGAGCGCCTCTTCCCGGAAAATCGCCGGAATTCCTGGACGTGTATCCGCTTCGAGAAACTTCTGTATGTCACGGACCACGCGCGCGAGTGCCGTCGGATCGAGATGGCTCTCGCGGCCGACGCGCGTGACGCGTCCGATACCGTGTGGAATCGTCTTGAGGGCACGTTCCCGAGAGAATTCCCCGTTCTCGAGGAGCGATCCAATCCGAACTGTGCCAAGTTGGGCCACCTTCTCCTCGAGGGAGAGGTCTGCGAGAAGCGAGGTAACTAGTTCCGTGTTCGTCGTTTGCATGGATAGTTGATGCAAATATATTGGTGAATATGTATAAATAGATCGTGGCTAGCGATAGATTTGTGATTCAAACCGACACTTCGACAAGGTAGTTTTATTACTCAAAGCCCACCACTCCCGATATCGATGAAACGTGAGCGACTGACGGTTTCGGCGGTCGAATCATACGATCTTGAGGATAGGACTGTTCGACTGGAATGTTCAGTCGAGGGGCCTCCTGAGGCTACTGAACGGACTTGGCCAGTGACTCTTCAATTCTACGACGATCGAACCTTTCGCTTTGAACTCAAGACAAATCCCGAGGTTCCCTGCGATCGACCGTATCCAAAGTACGACGAGTCGGCCCTCGAAGAGACCATCTCCCTCACGGCAGCGGAACGCGACGGTGCCCTTCATCTCGCCACTGACGCTCTCACCGTTGTCATTGGTCTTGAGAAGTGGCGCTTCCACGTCGAAGGCGAAGACGGCGTCGTCTTCACCGAACAGCACGAGGATATCGATGTCTTCGGGGAAGACCGTGTCGCTCCACTCGGCGGCGTTCAGGAGCAAATCAACCACAACCCGCGACGGATTGCGGAAACGGGGACCGGATTCCGGTTGGCGCCTGATGAGAAGTTTTACGGCGTCGGAGAGCAATTCATGGAATTCGACCGGCGGGGTCGAACGATTGAGGCTTGGCATGAGGAACCTCTCGGCACCGAAACCGAACGCGCTTACAAGAACATCCCATTCCATCTCTCGACCAATGGGTATGGCCTCCTCGTGGATACGACCGCCAGAGTGACGTACGATTTCGGCACCGAATCGACCGCCAGTGGTACTATTTCAGTCGACGACGATCAGTTCGCATTTATCTTTTTCTATGGTCCATCATTGAAGGAAATTGTCCGCCAATATACTGCTTTCACCGGTCGCCCGAGCCGGCCGCCCAAGTGGAGTTTCGGAACGTGGATGTCCCGGCTTGGCTACGAATCGCGGGCCGAACTCGAGGAGATAGCTGATCGACTCCGCAAGGAGGAGATTCCCTGTGATATCTTGCACTTGGACCCGTTCTGGATGCCCCCCGGCGAGTCCTGCACCCTCGAGTGGGACACCGATCAGTTCCCCAATCCCGAGGAGATGATTACGAACCTGCGCGAGCGGAACTTCAGACTCTCTCTGTGGGAACACCCGCACGTTCCCGTCGGCACGGATGCGTTTCTCGAAGGGGTACAGAATGGGTACTTCGTCGCCGACGGAACCGGAAAGCCGTATGTGATGGATCATACTTGTCAAGGGGAGTATCGAGGCTCTCTGGTCGACTTCACGAATCCAGATGCCGTGGAGTGGTGGAAAGAGAAACACCGGCGACTCCTCGAGATGGGCGTTGCGGTGTTCAAGACAGATTACGGCGAGTACGTCCCCGAGGATGCCCTCTTCGATAACGGAACGAGTGGACGGGTGATGCATAATCTCTATCCATACCTGTATAATCAGGCAGTCTACGAGACGGTCGGCGAAGTCAACGGTAACCAGGAGGCCCTCGTCTGGGGTCGTGCCGCCTGGACTGGAAGCCAACAATTCCCGATGCACTGGGGCGGCGACCCGCAAACCTCCTGGAACGGGATGGCCGCGGCACTCCGAGGTGGCTTGTCCGCCTCCCTCTCGGGAATTGCCTTCTGGAGTCACGACATCGGCGGCTTCCGTGGCACCCCGAGCGACGACCTCTACGTCAGATGGGCGCAGTTCGGTCTGCTCTCAAGCAATAGCCGATGTCACGGGACGACGCCACGGGAACCCTGGGTCTTCGGCGAGAAAGCTCTCGACATCTTCCGCACGTATGCGCAACTTCGCTACCGATTGCTCCCGTATCTCTACACCTACGCCGAAGTCGCCACTCGAACCGGTCTCCCTGAGGTCCGGCCACTCGTACTTGAATACCAAGACGACCCGCGAACTCACCGACTCGACACCCAATACCTCATTGGCGAAGATCTGCTCGTGGCTCCCGTCTTCGAGTCCGAGACGACCCGAAATGTCTACCTTCCGCGGGGCGAGTGGCGCCACCTCTGGGATGGTGAGCGCTACGACGGCGAACAAACTGTCGCCATCGAGTGCCCACTCAAGACAATGCCGATTTTCGTCCGTGCAGGCAGCGTCATCCCCCAACAGGAACCGACCCAATTCGTTCAGCCGGGGACGCCAGAGGACCTTATCCTACAGGTCACTCTCGAGGACGGGACAGCACATGGACGCTACTACGACGAGACAGCGGACCGACTTGAGATGGTGTCTATCAAGACGAACGAACAGACCCTCCAGGTAGAGGTTCCATTGCTTTCGGCCACCCGCCTTGAGTTCGAGATCGTGGATGCCGACGACTTCTCAGAGATTGTTATCAACGGCGACGCCCTATCATATACCGAAGCCGACCCAGAACTGGGCGAGTGGACGCGTTCAGCGGGGTCGCTTGTAGCGGTGATATAACAACCCACCGCCGCACTCTGTCATACCGAGGCAAGGAATTTAATACCGAGGCCTTAGACACTATAGGCAAGACTGCAACCATGGGAAAACTCGAGTTGAACGATTTGACGAAGGTGTTCGGTGATGGCGAATCCAACATCATCGCCGTCGACGGATTGAATGTCACAATAGAGAACGGGGACTTTCTCGTCCTCGTTGGACCCTCTGGGTGTGGGAAATCGACGACGCTTCGATGTATCGCTGGACTGGAGCGTACAACCAGCGGCGAAATACGGCTCGACGGTCGGAATATCACCGATGCCAAACCGAAAGATCGGGACATGGCGATGGTGTTCCAAAACTACGCGCTGTATCCGCATATGACGGTTCGAAAAAACATTGGATACGGACTGAAGATAACGACGAATCTTTCGGACGGTGAAATCACCGAACGAGTCGAGTCGACGGCGGAACTGCTCGAGATCAGTGATCTTCTCGACCAGAAACCAAAGGAACTCTCAGGCGGACAGCAGCAACGCGTCGCGCTTGGGCGAGCCATCATCCGTGAGCCTGAGGTGTTCCTCATGGACGAGCCTCTTTCCAATCTCGACGCGAAGCTCCGAACCCAGATGCGGACGGAAATCCAGCAGCTCCAGCAGGACATGGACATTACCACGATTTACGTCACCCACGACCAGACAGAGGCGATGACCATGGGTGATCGCATTGCCATCCTCAATAACGGACAACTGCAGCAAATCGGCACGCCACTCGAATGTTACCATCAACCTGATAATCAGTTCGTTGCGGGTTTCATCGGCTCACCATCCATGAATTTCCTCTCGACAACTCGTGAGGAGGGCCGGTTAATCAACGACGCATTCGAGCTTAAACTTTCTGAGGAGACGCTGTCACTGCTCGAGGGAACACCTGACCAATTGACACTCGGCATTCGCCCAGAGCACATCGAACTGACCGACGGAACTCAGCCGGATGCCATCGTAACGCAGGTCGCTGTTGTGGAACCGATGGGGGAGGTGACTTACGCCTATATCGAAATTGGTGATGAGACCTATACTCTCAGTGTCGACGGCGAAACCCGTATCGGCGCTGGAGACGATATTGCCGTCGTCTTCCCGGAGGAAAAGATTCACCTGTTCGATAGCCGGTCTGGCGAGGCAATCAAGAATAGTACGTTGACCGATTCCATCGAGCCAGCGCAGCAGTTGTAGCGGATCCGTTTGGTGATTGCAAACAATTAAGTTGCTTGTTTAGGTATAGCTCGCTATGAACAACCAATCGACACCGTCCGAAGGTGGCCGGCGGATACAGGCGGTGGCAACCACGTGTGACCTGTTGAATGTTCTTCGAGAGCTAGACGGTGCAGGGGTCTCCGAACTCGCTCGAGAGACCGACTACTCGAAGGCGACAGTCCACTCCCATCTGGCGACGCTCTTAGATAATGAGTTCGTGGTCAAGCGAGAGAACCACTACGAGATTAGCCTCAAGTTCGTCGATTTTGGCGAGTTCGCGAAAAACGGCGTTGCGATTCACGACATCGCTGCACAGGAAGTCAATAAGCTTGCCGAACAGACCGGGGAAGTCGCACAGTTCATGGTTGAAGAGCACGGCCGTGGTGTATATTTACATAAGGCCCGTGGCGAAAATGCGATTCGGACCGCCTCGTATACAGGAGAACGAAAGGATCTCCATTGCACCGCGCTGGGAAAAGCGATTCTAGCTCAGTTCTCCCGTGAGCACGTCGAGGAGATAATCGACGGCCAGGGGATGCCCGCACACACTGAGAACACGATCACGACTCGGGAGGAATTATTTGACAATTTGGAGATAATTCGCCAAGAAAATGTCGCCTATGACGACGAAGAGGTGTTATCTGGACTCCGATGCATTGCGGCACCAATCGGCTATAAGAACGGAGATATTCAGGGTGCGATCAGTATCTCCGGGCCTACCAGTCGGTTTAAAGGGAAACGGTTCCGTGAAGAGTTGGCAGAAACTGTCCGAAGCGCGGCAAACGTAATCGAAGTGAATTCAGTTCACGTCTGACTTTTTGCTTCTCGCAAACGAAATCACAGCAGATGTAAAGTGATGCGATGAGGAAAATCTCGGGATAGACTGCCTTTCTATGGATATTCTCGGTGAATACGTGTTAGAGTTGAAAAGATCGATACGCGTTCGTTGTGTTTGCAATCACCAAACACACGTCCGGGATGAACAAACAGAAACATGGCGCATTGCGGTGACAAACGATCCGATTGAGACGTTTCAAGCAATCAGGATTACAACTATAGGTTTGTAATCCATCATGGACAAAATACTGTGGTTACCATCGGACAATCCGCGAAACCTACTGAGTGGACCTAAGACGGTAAATTCTAATTCGATAGCAGGGAGGATCATTCCGACATCGTCATCACGAAGCATGAGAAGAACTGAACGCTGTTGTGGACGCGTCGTCAGTTGGAATAATAATGTGAGCGATTTTAATGGTACGAACACCTTCTCGATGGCGGTGACTGATTGGAGTGAAATTTACGTTCTTGAGCGCGATTGGTGGTTGGAGTAGTCGGCTATTGTGAGCTTCTTTTTGTGTGCTGGACCAATCCAGGCCCACCGGCCATTCCGTCGTTCTCGACCACCATTTCGGCGGCCGGCAGCCACGACTATCATAGCGGTCGCTATCGAACAGTAGAGTGAACAGAAAATGACTATTCAACGAATATTGATATAATCTGTTAATATCGATCATGTACTAGTGAATTGGATTGACTGTAATATAAACATATGCAAGCCAACAGTCCACTGGTCGCGTCACTGATCGGGTCAGCATACAGGTGTTAGCGTGAATCTCGTCGTTCTCGGCGGTGGTGTCAACGTGCTCAGACACATCAACATTAAAGATAAACTGTTCTATATGTACGTGTTTCTCTGCCGCCTTGGCATTCACGTTCTGCAAGTAATTTGGTATTCTTGGTCTTTAAGAATTGCATTTTGAAGGCTAATGCCGGGTATACACTCATTCAGTGCTAAAATTAGGTATTCGATTGGAAGCCGAAGATCGCACCAACGACAATGCAAAAAAAAATCTCCGTCGATTAATTCGACATAGGAATTGAGACCATCGTACTCGCCATCTGTTACTATTCTCACGCCGTATTTACATATATCGTCTGTTTTTCAAATGATTTATTTTATATATTCTTATATTATATGTATTTAATATAGTATTAATTCTGCCATGGAAATGCATATCAAACTAATTCAAATCAACCCCACCTCCTCGATTCGTTTCCAAATTTTTTACCAGACAATACACTTTTACCGTGTGTCCCCGCTTACATTGACATGAACCTCGGCTTCTCGCCGATTCAGGGCGACCACCACTACGACGAGCTACTCGAGGAGGTCCAGTATGCCGAGGCGAACGGGCTCGACTCGGTCTTCCTCCAAGAACACCACGAGGCGTCGGTCGATCAGTATTGGTCGGACCCGCTCTCGGTACTCCAGGGGGTCGCAACCGTCACCGACGAGATCGACCTCGGGACAGCCATTCTGCTGCTCCCACTGTACGACCCCATTCGACTCGCTGAGCGTGGTGCGATCCTCGACGGGCTCTCCGACGGCAGGTTCGTCCTTGGCGCGGCGGTCGGCTACCGCCCCCGCGAGTTTGAGCTCTTCGAAGTCGACCGGGACCGACGTGGCGAGATATACGAAGAGTACCTCACGCTCGTCTCTCGCTTATGGCGCGAGGAGCGGGTGAGCTTCGACGGTGAGTTCCGAAGCGTCGACGAGTTCCAGTGTACGCCGCGGCCGGCGTCGTCCCCACGACCCCGCATCTGGGTCGGTGGTTATCACGACGTCGTCCTCGACCGGACCGCCAGGCTTCGCTCGCAGGGAGTCGTCGACTGCTGGTTCCCGGGCACGCAGCCGGACCGGGAGGGCCTCGCCGCGCGACGCGACACATTCGACGACATGCTCGCAGACCGAGGCGTCCCCCCCGACGACGTCGACCAACCACTGTTCCGGGACGGCATCGTCGCCGAGACGACGGAGGAGGCGGTCGACCTTGCCCAGGAGCATCTCGTCTCGGGCTATGAAAAACAGTACAAGGACCGGGGACACGAGGCTTCGGAGCGCGGCGACCTCGGCCACGACGTCATCCACGATGACTACGACCCGCACGATCTCATCGAGAACCGGTTCATCGTCGGCACCCCCGACGACTGGGTCGAGGAGCTCCACGCGTACGAGGAGGAGCTCGGCGCTGACCATGTCGTCACTCGCATCTACTTTGAGGGGATGTCCCATGAGGATATGATGCACCAGCTTGATCTCCTCTGTTCAGAGGTTGCTCCAAGGGTGTAGCGCACCACAGATTTATCACTGCTGCCCAAGAGCAAACAGCCGATGCCAACCGCAGGGGAGCTAGAGATATTTCGACACTCACTGAAGAGTATCGTCGAGGAGATGGGCGTGACGTTACAGCGGACCGCCTACTCGACCAACATCAAGATTCGACGCGATCACACCTGCGCGATATTCGACTCAAACCTCCGGCACATCGCCCAGCACGACATCGCCCCACAGCACGTCGGGTCGATGGTTTCTGTCGTCCCGCAGAACATGCGCGAGCGAGTGGGTGATCTCGAACCCGGCGACGGAATTCTTATCAACGATCCGTACCGGGGAGCCGTTCACCTGCCAGACGTGATGGTCATCTCACCGCTGTTCCACGATGGCGAAATCGCCGGCTATGCGGCGAACTCAGCGCACCACGTCGACATCGGCGGGTCGACACCCGGTGGGATTCCGAATGATAGTACCGAGCTGTTCGCAGAAGGGCTCATCATGCCCGGTGTCAGGGCGATTCGAGACTGGGAGTTCGACGAGGAGATGTTAAACCTGATCACGCGAAATGTCCGGGGATCCGACATGCGCCTCGGCGACTACCGCGCACAACTGGCCGCGAACAAGATCGGCGAGGAGCGCCTGAGTAACCTGTTTGACGAGTACGGCGCCGACGCGATAGACGAGTACCTCGACGAGTTACTGGACTACACGGAGCGGCGCGTTCGGGCGGCTATCTCTGATCTGCCTAATGGAACGTATCAGGCCGAAGACTACATGGACGGCGACGGTGTCGTCGACGAACCTGTCCTGTTAGATCTCATGCTCGAGGTTGACGACGACGAGATGACCATCGACTTCACAGGGACAGCGGAGCAGAACACGGGTCCGCTCAACTGCACGCCCGCGATGGCATTCGCTGGGTCGATGGCGGTCATCATGGCCCTGCTTGGCGAAGACCTGCCAAAGAATGAGGGGTTCTACCGACCGTTCGAGACTATCACGCCTGAAGGGACGATGGTCAATCCCGTCGATGACGCCCCCGTTGCCGGCGGATGGGAGATAGCGATGCGTGCTGGCGACCTCGTGACGAAGGCGATGGCCGACGCCCTTCCCGAGGAGACGGTCGCCGCGACGAAAGGTATCGTCTGCAACATTGCCTACGGCGGACGCGACCCGCGGGACGACGAGAAGTACGTCTACTATGAAACGGTGGCAGGCGGCTACGGCGCTCGCGCCGAGAAAGACGGCATGGAGGCCGTTCAGACCCACTTCCAGAACACCGCAAACAGCCCCATCGAAGAGTTGGAATCCGAGATACCCCTCTATGTCCGCAAGTACGAGTTGATTCAGAACTCCGCGGGTGCGGGGCGTACGCGCGGGGGAATGGGCGTGCGGCGCGATATGGAGTTCTACGATCAATCGGCTTCCTTTTCGCTGCTCACCGACCGCGCCAAGTCCAAACCGTGGGGACTCTTCGGCGGTAAAAGCGGCTTCGCGGCACAATACATTATCAACCCGGATGGCGACGACCCGACGACAGTGAGTTCGAAATCCACGACACAACTCGAACCGAACGACGTCGCGAGCGTACAGACGCCAGGGGGCGGTGGGTACGGGGATCCTCTGGAGCGACCGCCCGAGAAAGTGCTCGAAGATGTGATAAACGAGAAGGTGAGCGTGGAGGTGGCCCACGAGGAGTATGGCGTCGTGGTCGACCACGAGCGCCGGGCAGTCGACGAGGTCGCGACCGAGGAGAAACGCGCTGAGTTGGCCGAGACCGCCGCAACTAATGGGGATACGGAGGAATGAGCTACCGAATCGGGGTCGATACAGGCGGTACATTCACGGATGTCGTCGTCTACGACGCGGAGTCGGGCGAGGTTCGTATCACCAAGACCCCATCGACGCCGCCAGACTTCGACCGGGGCGTCCTCAACGGTATCGACAAGATCACCGACCAAACCGACCTCTTGGGAAGTGACCTTTCGTTCCTCAGTCACGGGACGACCGTCGGCACGAACGCGGTCCTCGAAAACGAAATTCCCGATCTCGGACTCATCACCAACGAGGGGCTCCGAGACGTCCTCGAGATCGGCGACCAGACGCGGCCTGAACTCTACAATCTGCAGACAGACAAACCGCCGCACCTCGTGCCTCGGTACCTCCGCAAGGAGGTACCGGGGCGCATCGATTCGCAGGGCAACGTCGTCGACGAACTCGATGAGGATACCGTCGAAGCAGTCGTCGACGACCTCCTCAAGGAGGACATTGACTCCATCGTCGTCTCGATGCTATTTTCCTATCTCAACACCTCGCAGGAGGAGCGCGTGGGCGAGATCATTGAGAAACGGGCGCCCAAGATGGATTACGCGCTCTCCTCGGACGTCCACCCGGAGATCCGCGAGTACAACCGGACGATCACGACGGTGCTTAATGAAGCGATCAAGTCGACCGTCCAGGACTATTTCAGCCGACTTGACGACGGCATCGAGGAACGCGGCATCGGCGTGCCCCTCAACGTAATGCACTCTGGTGGCGGTATCTTCAGTACGTCGCAAGCGACCGACCGCGCCATCCGGACGGTACTCTCCGGACCGGCAGCTGGCGCCGTGGCGACCAAGAGCGTCAGCGAACAAGAGGGCTACGACGACGCCATCGGCATGGACATGGGCGGGACGAGCGCTGACGTAAGCCTCGTTCGAGACAGAGAACTCGTCCGGTCGACGGAGGGCGAGATCAACAACCTGCCGGTGAAAACCCCGATGATCGATATCAACACAGTCGGCGCCGGCGGCGGGTCCATCGCGTGGATCGACGAGGGCGGCGCGCTCCGCGTTGGGCCCAAGAGCGCCGGCGCGGACCCCGGGCCCATCTGTTACGGCGGCGGCGGCGAACAGCCGACGCTCACCGACGCCAACCTGCTACTCGGCCGGCTCAACCCCGAAAGTTTCCTAGATGGCGAAATGGAGTTGGCCGTACAGCACACTCGGGACATTTTCGAGGAGAAGATTGGTGAGCCGCTCGGACAAACAATCGAAGAGGCGGCACTCAGCGTCATCAAGGTAGCCAACGCCAGTCTAGCCAGGGAGATTCGCCGCGTGACCGTCGAACGTGGGAACGACCCAGCCGACTTCGTGCTCGTCTCATTCGGCGGCGCTGGGCCGCTCCAGGCACCTGCCGCCGCCGCGGAGATGGACATGGAGACGGTCGTCGTCCCCCGCAACCCCGGCGTCTTCTCCGCTCGGGGGCTGCTCATCGCGGATATTCGTGTCGACGAGTCTCACGCCTATCGGAGCGAGAGTCTAAACGCGGACGAAATACAGACTCAGCTTGATGAACTTGAGTCCGATCTCGCCGATCGCCTCGACGAACAAGGCTTCGGTCTCGATGAGGCGCGAGTTAATCGGTCGGTCGACGTCCGGTACAAGGGACAGGCCTACGAACTCACGGTTTCCGTACCAGACGGTGGCGTCGACGAGGCCACACTTGATACGATCGCGGAGGCGTTCCACGAGAAGCACGCGCGGCTCTACGGTCACGCCATGCGCAACGAGCCGCTTGAGGCGGTCACATTGCGGGTCGACGGGAGTGTCTCCACGGCGCCACTCGAGGACGTTCTCGCTCGGAGCGATCAGGACGCGTATCAGGGTGAGCGCGACGTCTACTTCGCCGACTTGGGATACGTCTCGACCGAAATATACGACCGGAACGCACTCGGCCCGGGCGAGACGGTTACCGGCCCGGCCGTTCTGGAGGAAAACGGCTCGACATCCATCATCCCGCCGGAGACAATGGCCGAAATATCCGAATCCGGGTCCGTCATCATCACGCTATAAGGTGGACCGAGAGTTCCGTTTAGACGGCGTTCTACGACCGAGGGCCGTGGCTGTCGTGACGTTGCGTTTCTTATGACCGATTCCGACCTGCCCTCATGGCCCAGGTTTCATGTTACGCCTACGATGAAATGCGTTAATTTATCGACCATAATCGATGTCACTGCGCGGGACCAACATGGGTCACCATCGACGCGAGCGACTTCGAGTGGTCGGACGTCACCAACTAGGAGGGTGTCTGACGATACGCGTGCATACTCCCGGTCGATCCTGCGCCGGGTCTGAGTAGCACCTCGGGCAAGACGTAACTTGTTTGGACGGAGCGACTGGACGACTACGCTGGCTGCCGTCTCTGCGTCAAGGACGAGAGCCAGAACCTGACGGGGAGAACGATGGATGAGGTGTCGATGACTTTCACGAGAGTCGCGGTGCCCGCGGGACGTCAGATCAACCAGCCAGTGCTATGCTAAAAGTTATCACAGTCGCCGTCGAACGGGTAAGCATGTACGGTTGGCGCAGTCGCCTCGGACTTATTCTTCCGTCGTCGAACACAACGAACGAGCCCGAGTTCTACAACCACCTGCCAGATGGAATGTCGTTGCACACCGCTCGTATGCGTCTCGAGAACGCCAACGCGAAAGCCCTCGAAGACATGGCAAATGAGGTTGAGCGCTGTACGGACTTACTCGCGACCGCAGATGTCGACGCTATTGCCTATGGGTGTACGACCGGAAGTCTTGTGAAAGGAGCGGGGTACGACGAGGAAATCGAGACCCGCATTGAGGACCGTGCGGGCGTTCCTGCGGTGGCGACTGCTGCTTCCATCAAGCGAGCGTTCGACGCGCTAAACCTCCGATCCCTGGCCATCGCGACGCCGTACATCCAAGACCTTAATGAGCGGGAAGAGCGGTTTCTCCAGGAGGCGGGGTACGAGGTAGTCGACCTCCAGGGGCTCGAACTCGAGGCAAACTCTGCCATCGGTGATCGTACCCCCGAAACCACGTACCGTCAGGCACGGATGTTGAACCACGGCGACGCGGATGGGGTATTTATCAGTTGTACCAACTACCGTACTTTCGAGATCGTCGAGCAGTTAGAAACCGATCTGGACAAGCCGGTCGTCACGAGCAATCAGGCGACGCTGTGGGATGCCCTCCAGACCGTGGGAGTTGAACCAGACCTACCACTCGGGCGCCTGTTCGAGTGCTGAAGTCGACGTCCCGATGCTGTCACGGCCGAAGACTGCCCGTAGCCGATCCGATGTGAACAGTCCGTGTCGACGTCAATCTTCCTGCCTCGTGTTTCAGTCATGACGCAGTGACGGGATCAGGCACCCTATCAAAGGGGGTGTATTCAAAAAAAGACGGAATCCATGTAGTGAGTTAGTCGTCGGACGATATTGATGACTTAGCCTCGACGTCCTCGAAGATCGGCGCGAGGTTGCGATCGTCTGTCGGGTTTGTGAGGTAGCTAACGATTACCATTGCGGCGATCGAGAGGGCGACTGCTAGGATGATCTCATGGACTGGAAGCGGGACCTGCCGACCGAAGACGGCGCCAACGAAACCGAAGACGACGGCCGCGAGTGCACCTCCCTTGGTGGCGCGCTTCCAGAATAACCCCGCCGCCACGGCGACGAACAGCGAGCCACCAATCACACCCCAGGCGTACGCGCCGATGACGGCGATTAGCGCGATCTCGCCGGCCAATGCCTGGTAGGTCGAAAACGCGACGATAACGACACCGAAGATACCCGTGAAGATGCGCGACCATTTCAACAACTCTCGCTCATCTGGATCGTCCGCAAAGTACGGCCCGTAGATGTCATTGGCCGTATAGACGCCCACGATGTGCAACAGCGAGTCAGTCGTCGATTGAACCCCCGCGAGAATTGCCATCATTGCGATGGCGCCGAGCACACCACCCACCAACTCAGTAATAATGGCGGGCGCCATCGGGTCGCCGGTTTGTTGGGGAAGGTAGATGGCACCGATGATGCCAATGACTGAGATGAGCAGGTAGAACAGGACGATAGCGAGCGAGTTGACTGCCGGCACTAGCCGTGCCGTCTTGACGTCCTTCGCCGAGATGACGCGCTGGACGTAGTATGGATGGACTGCAATCCCCAGCCCGAACACCAGGAACAGCGCGAACACCGCGAGGTTATCCGGCGTTTGTCCGCCGTAGATGTTCATGAGCTCAGTATTTTGCGTGAGGGTGTTGGCTGGGTCAGTTAGTATCCGCTGGAGAAGGACGCCCGCCATGATGAGCACGCCGACGCCCATCACTGCAGCTTGGATGATGTCCGTCCGAGCGACGGACATCATCCCGCCGAGGATGGTGTAAGCAACAAAGAACAGCCCCACGGTGGCGATACCCACCGTCATCGGGATACCGATGATGCCTTCGACGATATAGCCGATGCCGAACAGCTGAGCGATGAGAGTGATGGCATAGGTAAATACGATAACTGCGGCCGTCAGTGCGCGCAACAGTTGGGAGTCGTACCGTACCTCCATGAGTTCCGACAGCGAGTTCACCCGGATATTCTGCCACTTTTTTGCCGTCAGCGAGAGAAACATCATCCCTCCCATTGCTCCAGTAGTGTACAGCGTCATAAACGCCCACCCGTACTGTGAGGCGTACCCGATGCCGCCGATGACCGTCAGCGCGCTCATGAACGATGCGAACAGCGACCCCCACGCCAACGGCATCGAAAGTGTCTGGTCTGTCGTCGCGAAATCCGAGATTCCATCGACGTTGCGCCAGCCCCAGACGCCGATACCTAGCACAATCAGCAAATACAGGACAAACCAGCCGAGGTACATCCAGCTGATGTTAGTAGCCATGATTACAGGTTAGCCTCCGTGAGGCCGGTAGTCTCGTCTTCTATAATTTCGTCTTCTTCTTGTCTGTTCTTCCAGACGGCCCATGCGATGGTCGCGACCGACCACACCAGCAGGCCGATAACCGTGACGTACACGTCGATTCCTATTGGCATACTATACCACGTGTGATAATGATGAGCACGCTTATGAAAATATTCACTACTATTTTTCTTGTGTACAATTACAGATCCGTCTCATCAACGTATTCTGTCCGTAATTCGGCTGAAGCGACACAAGTGGAGGTTATATGCAATCAGAGGGGAACATTTCAGCGGACACTTTCTGGGGGAGTCACGACGAAACGTTGTAGGGTTCCATTTTGCAGACATATCTAACGGTATCGAACGACGGATGGTAGTGGTTCCTCTGATTCTCGAGTATCTGTGCAGGTTGCGCCACCGAGCGGTTGACTGTCCGAAACGTTTAACGCCCGGACGTGGGTCTGGCTAACATATGCTACCCAACGACCGCTGTACGGACGTTGGCGTGTTCGACGCCCACGCGGACCTCCTCTACACGGTCGTCCGCGAACGCAGTCTCGGGGGCAAACAGATCATCGAGGACCAGTTTCTCCCCGGTATGCGAACGGGGGGAATCGACATGCGCGTCACGCCCATCTACTTGGATGCCGACCAGGCACGTGAGACCGCGACACGGCTTGGGTTGCGCATGGCCGAGGCGTTTCACGCCGAAGTAGAGCAGACCGACGCGCTCGAGAATGCCACTACTGCCCGCGAGGTTCGCGCCGGCGCCGACTCCGACTCGATCACACTCATCTTAGGGATGGAAGGTGCCGAACCCTTGAAAGGTGATATCGCCATTCTCGACGCCTTCTACCGTCTGGGCTTGCGGGTGCTCGGACTTACTCACAGCCGACGCAACATGGCGGGCGACGGTGCGTTCTTCGAACCGACGCGGTCAGGAGACCCCGGCGGTCTCTCAGCGTTCGGCGTCGAAGCGGTTGAACGGTGTGTCGACCATGGAATCGTCGTCGACGTATCGCATCTCAACGAACCGGGGTTCTGGGATGTCGTCGATCACACTGACGGGCCTATTATTGCGTCTCACTCGAACTGTCGAAAGTTACGGGATCATCCACGCAACCTCTGGGACGACCAACTGCAGGCGGTTGCTGACAGCGGCGGTGTTGTGTGCATAAATGCTCTCAAGGCATACCTTCACGGTGACGACCCCGATATCGAAGCATTCGTAGATCACATTGAACACGCTGCTGACGTGGTCGGTGTCGAACACGTCGGAATCGGATTCGATTTCTACGACTACAACCTAGAGTACATGTCACCCGTCGAACGGTCGTACATGATCGACGTCTCTGCTGCAGATGGATTAAGCGAGGATAGTGACGCAGAGAATCTCCCAGGGGCCCTCCTCGATCGAGAATTCGAACCCATCGAGGTTCGAAAACTGCTAAAGGAGAATTTCGTTCGCGTCTTCGAACAGGCTTTGGATTGAAGTCGGCTCTTGTAGGACTGAAACGTCCAATCTCAAATCCTGTATCGACGTTATGATTGCTTTGCACTCTGGAAAACCGTAGTGCTCGATCCCGGCGACAGCCTACTCTGTTCCGGGAAAGATAACGCTCCACGAGAACTTGCTCACCGTCTCTCCAGTTACAACGGCACGTAAAGTCAGTGTCACCTGTTACTCGAGAATTGGTTGCCGGAATCAAAACTCCTAACATGGCGGGAATCTGGCTACCGTGTAATAATCCGTAAATCATGAGTTGGGCTACAGATGCAGCAGACGGACTCGAAGCCGCTGGCATCGGACTCGTTGTCTATCTGCCGGATACAAAACTGATGCCGTTAATCGAAGAAGTACAGACTCGAGACACGTTCGACACCGTGTTAGTTACTCGCGAGGAGGAAGGGATTGGCGTAGCGGCCGGCGCGTGGCTCGGCGGACAACGCGCAGCGATGCTCTGCCAATCAAGCGGGCTCATGAACACGTTTAATGCATTTGCATCGCTCGCCATTCCGGCCCGTATCCCTCTTTTGGGGATGACGATGCGCCGCGGTGACCTTGGCGAGTTTAATATCGCCCAGATTCCGGGCGGCTACGGTCTCCCGAGAATGCTTGAAGAACTTGGCGTCCGTAACCACTGTCTCGACCGCCCAGAGGACGTCCGCGACCGAACGCAGATGGCGGTTGAGACGGCGTTTGCAACATGCACCCCGTATGTAGTACTGCTCGAAACAACCGTCACCGGCTACAAAAAAGAGAACCAGTAACGCACACCGAATCAATGACAGAGAAATCCTCACCGGCACCGGCTCGCGAGTCGGTTGCTGACCAAGTCACTTGCACAGAAATTGTCCTCGAAATCACCCCTGACGCTGCGATTGTCTCGAATCTCGGCGTCGCCTCCTATGTGCTTGCGGGAGTAGAAGATCGTGCGCGGAACTTCTACCAGTGGGGGGCCATGGGCGTCACCACTCCTGTTGGGCTTGGACTCGCGTTGAGTACCGATGAGCCGGTCACTGTGCTTGACGGCGACGGATCAATGCTCATGTCGCTCGGCTCACTTTCGACTGTTGGGTCCTACAACCCGGAAAACATGGTCATCGTGCTGTTCAACAATCGACAGTATGGCACGACAGGTGGCCAAGAAAATCACTCTAACACCACCAATTTCGTTGGCGTGGCTGAAAATTGTGGGGTTACCGCCATCCACGTGACGGACAATGACGAGTTCCGTGACGAGTATCACAAGGCTGTTGATGCCGATGAAACGGTGATGATCGTGTGTGAGGTTGCACCGCTGGATCCAGATACCCGCCCGCCGTTTGACTTCGCGCATGTCAAACGCCGAGTCCGAGATGCGATGACGGCTGGAAACAAGTGACGCCACACCGGCCCTCAAGCACTCGGATACCTGCGAGAGATCAGGACACAATCACTGCTAAAGTAAAGGCGACAACGCTACTCGTTGGCATCGGTGGCTATATCGGGATAACTCGGAATCCCCTTGTCGGAGTCGGCTTCGCCCTCGTCGGCGTATGGAGCCTCTATCGATCGTACGAAAGACGCCACAAACTCGTGTCCACGTGCAGACTCAACCAAAGCCAGTGACTGTGTATCCGGAGTATCCAACGAAATGCCTCGAGACTCTCGCCGACCAGATAGATCTAAACCAGCTCGAAACGACTTGATCACAAGGTATGTTAGCGTTTTTCGATTTTGGAATTGGAATATCCGGGGAGAATCGAATCGTCTCGACGATCAGGTGGAAAACTCATCGGTGGTCATGACCGAATAGCCACTAATGGTATCACCACTCTCGTCTTTTAGGGTTACTCGGAGTTCGGTCAATTTTGTCGTCGATCGGGACGATGTAGTGATGCATCCGAAGAGAAGACCCTATCGATGGAAATCAACGTTTTTTCTATTATCACCCCGATATAAAGTCGTCTCGGCGGGATTCGCCTGAGCTATTAGCCGACCGTCTTTGAGAACGAGTCTTCGGGGTGCACGCGTACGAAGTGCATTGAACTGGTCTGGACTGTCGAAGACGACAAGCGAACCCTTTGTTCCCTCGGCAAGGCTATAGTTAGTCACACCGAACACCTCGGCGTTCGCCACTGTGAGCATCTCCCAGAGCGCTGCGACATCGTCACGTCCGCTCATATGGGCGTAGTGAAGTAAGATGAACGCTGCGTCAAGTTGGTCACCGACACCGTAGTGATACCACGGATCCATAACGGAGTCGTGACCGATGCCGACGGTTACGCCCGCGTCCCGGAGTTGGTCAATTCGGGTGTGACCGCGTCGTCGTGGGTAGCCATCATATCGACCTTGGAGGACGGCGTTGTCCGGTGGGTTTGTGACAACAGATACACCGCTCTCTACAAGAAGGTTAATTAGTTTGTTCGCGTAGGCATTCGAGTAGGAATGCATCGCCGTCGCATGGCTAGCTGTTGTTTGACTCCCCATGTCTCGTTTGAGTGCTTCGCTTGCCAGCACTTCTGTGAATCGTGACTGTGGGTCGTCGGTCTCGTCGATGTGGAGATCGAGCAGTAGATCGTGACGCTCAGCGATGTCGACTGCGGTCTGCACATCTTTGACACCGTCCTCGCGGGTATGCTCGTTATGGGGAATCCCTCCGACCACGTCGACTCCCATCTTAACTGCTTCGTGGAGCAGATCAAGATGATCCTCGTCTGTGAAGAGGCCGTCCTGCGGGAAAGCAACGACCTGGAGGTCGACGAGGTCAATCACTTCTTCGCGGAGTTCTATCAATGCTTCGACACCGGTAAGCGTCTGTTCAGTAGTGTCGACGTGTGTTCGAACGCGCGTGGTTCCATGGGCAGTGAACCACTCAACTGTGCGTGTCGCTCGTTCTTTCAGATCCTCCTTCTCGAGGTTGGTCTTTCTATCGGCCCATATTTCGATCCCTTCTGCGAGCGTTCCCGATTGATTCCATCGAGGGTCGCCGGCAGTCCCTGTGGCATCGAGGTGGATATGTGGTTCGATAAGCGGTGGCGTCACAAGTCGCCCCTCAGCATCGTATCGCTGGTCGTCGTCGAATGCCTCCGCGTCACCCTCACCAACGTCGACTATGCGATCAATGTTACTGTCTCGTATTTCGATGTCGACGCGCTCTCCTTCGAGCGTCCTCCCGTCTGTCACGACAAAATCGTTCATGCCATAGAAGCACTGCCAATCTCTAAAATTGTACCGACTTTCCCCATTTATCGAAGGATTTACCAGTAAAGAGCAATCATCGATTGTTATTCATATACATGGCAACTGAAGGGGATCAAAGTCGGTTTAACAAATTCCTAGTCGGCGAAGAGGATCTTCCCGACCCGGATTGGCCGGTGGATCATGTACCGAAAGACGAACGGAAGGGATTAGTCAGTATCTCAGCCGTCCTACTCGGGTTCGTATTCTTCGCCGGCACACTGTGGGCCGGCGCAGACGTCGGAGCCTCGCTCGGTTTCACACAGACAATGACTGCGATGAGTGTTGGTTACACCATCCTTGGCATCTACGTTGCCACACTCTGTGCCATTGCCGCACGAGCAGGGCTGACTACGGTGTTACTATCGCGGTACACGTTTGGCCGTCTCGGTGCGAAGTGGGCGGATCTTCTTCTCGGTGGAACCCAGATTGGGTGGTTCGGCGTGACGATTCCAATGGTTGCAGTTCCTACCGCGAAATATTTCGGCGTGAACACGTCGATGTGGGTCAGTGCACTCATTGTCCTCTGGGGCGTGCTGCATCTCGCGACGGCCTACCTCGGTTACGATGGCATGGAGAAGCTATCGTTGATAGCAGTGCCGACACTGGTGGTGATCGGCCTCCTCTCGATACTTATTGCTGTCGGTGATGTAGGGGGTGTTGGAGGCTTGGTCATACGTTTATCAGCGGGGGGACACAAGCACCCAATTGGGCTCGATTCGCTGCAAATAAGCGAGTCGGCTTCTGGGCTGGCCTCATCGCCTTCCTCATTGGCAACGGCTTCTTGTTCATAAGCGGCGCCATCGGTGGTTCGGTGTATAGTGTGACCCCACAGGGTGATCTCTACGAAGTGTTAGTTGCACAGGAACTCGCAGCGGTCGGTCTCATCGCACTCATCTTGAATATCTGGACAACCAATGACAACGCCGCCTACGCCTTTGGCGTCGCCGGCAGCGAAGCGTTCGAATTCAACCGCAAGCGTCCGTTTGTCCTTGTCGGGGGTACAATCGGTATCGTTCTCGCATTGGCTGGCGTCGCGAATCTGCTGATTCCGTGGCTCTCAACCCTTGGTCAGTACATCCCTCCGCTAGGAGGAGTTCTCATCGCTGATTTCCTGTTAGTGTGGCGTCTGGACGTGCCTCGTATGGAGGAGATTGAGTTCGTGGGGATTCGCTGGACTGCGGTCGGTGCGTACGTCTTTGGATGCGTCGTCGCGACTTTTACCGCAGGGTCAGTGATTCCTGGCGTTGCAGTATCAAAATTCTTACCGGGAATCACATCACTGAACGGTATCATCGCCGCAATGGTTGCCCATGCTATCAGCTACTACGCGCTCGAACGGACAGGCGTGCTTAATGGCCACCACGTTCCTGACGGGGCCAGACGAGTGTGAATTACCCTAGCGTATACACTTCCGAAGCAATCAGGGATGCCGAAAACCTCGTGTCCACTCTCTATGACGCAGCTGCTGACCTCGGTGTGATGGTTCGTATCGTCGACGATGACGACTGGGTACATGGCGAGTCGATGGGTGTCTGCAAACATCGCAATCTCTACGATCTCCAGCCAGTCGTCGAGGCGAAAGTCCCTGCGAACCAAGCTGATCTCGCCGTGACGCTCATTCACGAATACGCCCACGCACTGCTTCACTTCGATGTTGACGACGAGTGTGAGCGGTCGAAACGCGAAGTCGAGGCGGAAGCCGTTGCGTACATCGTCGGTCGATACGTCGGTTTGGATACGAGTGGCTCAGCGTTCTACCTCTCGACGTGGCAAGAGGATGATACAAATACAATTCAGGATCAGCTAGACCGAATCAGCCAGACCGCCGAAGAGATCATCAAAGTAGTCGATGAGTGTGAGCCACGCGGCAGACAGAAGACGGCTCTTTAAACGTCTCTGGCACAAATCAACAGCCACCGACGAGCGTGTATGCCCATGAGGAGGAATGAACCGCGGTCGCTACCCGGTTGTGTCGAAGATGCCTATGATATTCTGGCGTCGCAGACCACCGATCGCCAAGCAGAGTTCTCTCACGAGCGGGCACAGGAACTGCTGCTCGCGAATGAAGCGTTCCCGGACGAACCAGCCGACGCGAAGTATGCAATCGAACATCTCCTCAACTACGGCTGGCTCTACGAGGTCGAAAACAAGCTCCGCATCACCGATCCGGAGCACTGACTGACAACTCTCCGCTCCACGCTTAATACGGAATCGGTGCGATGGTAGTATATATGGATATTTAGACATGGTTGGCGAGGAGAGTCAGATAGCCAGGATGAGATTCGTATTCGCCAGCTACTGAGCCTCCTGCTCGAAGGCATACTCGGCTATCTATGGATTTTGCACAAGGAAGAGGTGCAACCATGACAACGTTAATGAATGACTGACGACTTGAGACGAATAGGATTTTGTACTTGCCAAGAATGCTTTGCCAGTATCAATTACGATAGCTCCATTAAAGCCGCTGAAGCGTCCTTTTCGGAGAAACGTTTTTACATATGGGAGAGTGGATGCAACCATGGTTGAGAAAATCACTGAAACGGCGCGACTAAAATGCCTTCGGTGTGGTGCAGAGGCGCCAGCGGGTGATGCATGGGATGAGGTACCTCATCCACCAGTCGGGACGCTTACACAATGTCTTGAGTGCGGCAGCACTAATATACATACTCAAAATTAAAAGAAGAAGGTGGGATGCGACAGCTAACACATGTCAAGTATTTTAAAATTAGTGAGACTAATCATTTTTAATCAAGTTAAATTAAAATACTTCGACTTGGATCCCATCTTCTTCTAATTCGGTAGCAAATGCATCGACGTCAGTTTCGATCGGCTCAAACGTATCATAGTGAACCGGAAGAACCACTTTCGGATCGACGCTCCGAACGAATTCCGCCGCCTCATGGCGATCCATCGTGAAGTGACCACCGATAGGTGGGATAAACACATCAACAGAAATGGATTCATGGTGGGGGAGAAAGTCCGTATCAGACGGGAAGAAAACGATCGTGTCTTCAATCGTTAGTATAAGGCCAATCACTTCGCCCTCGGCGTGGAATAGATTTCCATCGTCGTCAACGTGCTCGCCTTCAGGATCATTGTACGCAGGCACAGTTTGTACAGTAACACCGTCGACGGTTACCTCGCCTTTATGCGGAAGGTCAATTACATCGAGTACAAGGTCACTCGTATCGATTGCTTCATACGCAGCTACAGTAACACCAGGCCCAGCGACTGCTTCGATGGCGTCAGTATCGTAGTGGTCGAAGTCGTCGTGCGTGACGAATACAATGTCGCCGTCACCAGGTTCGGTATCGAGTACATCACTCCACGGGTCAATATAGATGACAGTGCCGTCATCAGTTTCGATGCGAACGCTCGCGTGGCCAAGTCGTTCGAATGCCAGCCCATTGTGAGTGACGGACATGGTTATACGTGACTACAGACTCTTCGTGCATAAATCTCGGTATATATCGGATCGCTAGATGATAAGACAGACCGCTAGCGCAGTAGAGAGTCGTTCTAAAGAACACGAGGATGAGGAAAACTCAGCTGCGGATGAAGTGTGTTTGACCGCGCCACAAGTCAACTACACATTGACATCCAGCAGACGCTGCGTGGATTGGATGTGTCTTTAAACCGTAAAGACACTGTATTCAGACTGAAATCCCATACCGGAATTTCTGCGTCTTCAGGCGTGAGAGATGGTCAATCCGTTCAACAGTAAAATAGATTTACTGTTCCTCGAGTGCGTCAGCAATGCGCTTGAGGGCGCGAGTCTGATCGCGCAGTTCGTCACGAAGCTGACGGACTTCTTGAACGAGTTCTTCGCCACCAACCTCCTGACCGGAGGTACCGCCAGGAGGGCCGCCACCCATCATTCCACCCATCATCTGTGCCATTGGGTTGCCGCCGCCCATACCAGGGCCACCACCACCCCCGAAGGGGCTTTCAGATCGTTCACCTTCCCTCTCATCCTCTTCACCACGGTTCTCGCGCATTTCCTCGACGCGCTCACGGAATGACTGTTCTTCGGATTCGTCGTGATCATCCGTAGAGTCTTGCTTACGCTCAGTGCTGTTGTCGGTATCTTCGTCAACCATGCTTCTGTTTCCCGGTCCCCCGTCCTAAAAGCCTAACGACTGCTGATGTTCAGCTGTTTTGATAATGATATGTATTTATATAATTTTTGTTATTTATTTAAATCGCCATAAAGAGTGGCATCAACGGAGAGGAACGACCGAGAGTAATCTGTATCTGGTTATTCGATAGTTACAGAGGAAAATCTTCAGCTGTCCTGAGTCGCTCCACGAGACAACCGTTCATCGAGACGGGGGGGAGAACTTGATTTAATAGCCTTATCGATCGCGATATCTCGTGCTGGCAACAATTTCTGAGATATCTGCGCCATTTGAGGCTGAGAATCTGATTCTAAACATTTGATAATTGAATGGTTGCTAATATATTCGATCCACAAAGATCTTGCTAGTTATGCCCGCACAGTATCGCCTCGTCAGGAACTATACTTCGTTTCCTGATACAACTCACCACGACATCAACAAGTGAGTTACCTGACCCATGTACAAAACCCACAGTTGCGAACGGGCGGACGCTACCGAACGCGCTGATACGTCAGCGGATGAAAGTGACGAGTCAATCTGTCTAGAATGCAAGGCTAATATCGTCTATGACTCCGCACGTGTTACAAGAAATCTCCTCAAGACCGCAATGGAACAGGGCATGCATAGCGGGAAGAGTCCAGTAGGACTCGCAGCGTCCGCAATCTATGCTGCGTCACACCTCACGAATGAATCAGTAACCCAACAGTGCGTCAGCGAGGTGGCACAGGTGAGCAAAGTTACCATTCGGGATCACTACCAAGAACTTCTAGATGTGCAGGCCGACGTCTAATTAACGTATAGGTTATGACAATAATACAGAAGATGCCAATGAATAATAGACAAACTATCGAAACGATGGACATTATTGGGACTGCAATCCTTGAAACGCTCAAAGTGTGTGGTTCATTCCACGTTATGGATATCGCTGCAGAAATCGATGAACATCCTATCCAAATCGAACGAATGTGTGACCGTCTCCAGGAACAGAGACTCATCAGTATGCGTGGTGGTGGCGTCTACACACTAACCGAACGCGGAGAACGCGGAGAACGCGCTGAGAAGGATCATTTCTTCGATACGCGAGCTTAGTGAATCACTGGCTGCTTTACCATGTCATCACTCTCGAACAGGTGATCTATAGTCATTGAGAAAGCAACGAACTCCGTCACGTAACGGAAGAGAGCGTCTTAGTCGACACGTGCTTCTTCGCCGGCGAGATCCTCGATGACCTGCATCACACCAGAATTGTCGTCACGACCGCGGTTAGTCGTTTCCATCGTTTTGTAGAGTTCGTGTGCGATCGCCGTTTGCGGTAGTGGTGCACCGAAAGCTTCACCCGCATTAGTTGCAATCCGAAGATCTTTGTACTGATACGAAGCGAAAAAGCCAGGTTCAAAGTTCCCATTAATCATTCGCGACGCACGGTTGTCAAGTGTCCAACAACCTGCCGCGCCACCACTAATTGCTTCAATGACAGCATCGAGATTTGCCCCCGCTTTTTCCGCAAAAACGAGAGCTTCGCTGACAGCAACCATCTGTGCTGCGACGACGATCTGATTACATGCTTTCGTCGTTTGGCCAGCACCGTTCGAACCACAGTGAGTGATGGTCTCACCCATGACATCGAAAAGATCCATCTGTTCCGAGAATACAATCTCGTCACCACCAACCATAATTGAGAGTGTTCCTTCGATTGCACCCTCTTCGCCACCGCTGATTGGCGCGTCGAGCATGTTTGCGCCCTGATCGGTGATATCCGCCGCGAGTTCCTCAGTGGTTGTCGGTGCAATCGTCGACATATCGATTACCGTCATTCCGTTACTCAGTCCCGCAAGAACCCCATCGTCACTACGAACGACCGTTTCCACCACCGAAGAGTCGGGCAGACAAGTAATCACGACGTCAACTCGTTCGGCAACATCTTGGGGTGAATCAGCCGCTTCACCACCATGTTCGACGAGCTCATTCACTGGTTCCTGTGAGCGGTTGTACCCAACGACATCATATCCCGCATCAATGAGGTTCTTCGCCATTGGGTTGCCCATGATACCGAGTCCGATGAATCCGACTGTCTTCTCAGACATAGTCACTAGCTTATTGCACAGAGTCAAAATTATAGGGGTAGCCGAACTCAAACTGGTTCTCAACTAATCAAAATTATAATATATAAGTAATTTTATAAAAAGGGATCATCGCCAGACAATGGAAGGTTAACACACGAGCATCGAGCTTGGAATTCGCAGCGATACGGCAGTTGAGATGAAATTCACCCAGAATTGGACGGACGTTGCTGACCCTGATCACGTGAAAGATCGGATCAAAGACCGCGTCCATCTAAACAATTTTGGGCAGTGAAAATTGACGAACTCGTCGATTAAGATGTGTTGATCAAACAGGGCTCTGGGGGACTTGTGTTTATAAATCCTGAGTTGAGGATTTTACGCTTGTTGACGAACGCTATGATACACTCAAGAGCTAATGGGAACATTCCCGGGTCAGATACTTTCAGTGCGTTTGTTGCGGATAGAATGTTTGTATCGGTATTTGAGTAAATTCCGTGGTAGGATCTATTACTCAACTTGATTGAGTAATAATAGTGACCAGGGAGAGTGAACCAATGCCCATCGAAACTACCAGCTGGTTCGGAACCAATACAGAACACTCCGGACCGAGCCCACCACCACAGCACACGTTGACAACTTCGTATTCAATCGAGCCAGACTGCCCGCCGACGCTGGGTGTTGTTGAGGCTGTCGTTGACGTCACTGCACCAGTCGGTGGCCAGACTTCGCTCTACTTGTACGAGCATGTCAACCCAGACGCGTTCTAAGAGATTATCGCAGCTAGTTCAGAGAAGAAGAGTGACGTTAAGGTTCGATTCACGATCGAGGAATATCTCGTCGTCGTCCGCAGTACCAAGACCATCCTCATCTATGAACCACTGGAAGCCCGACGGTAGCTAGTACGTCCAGCTTCGAATCGTTGCTCTAGTTGTCGAGAGTCAAACACTGACGAGACGAGAAGGGTTAACTTGCTATGTTTCATGTTACCATGTATGATCGACAGTGTGGAGAAAGAAGTGGACATGCTCAAGCGGCACCTGGAAGTGCTCCAGATGGTTGTCGAACATGAACCGATCGGGATTGTAAAAATGTCGAATCAATCAGGCTATGCTCATCACGAAGTGCGCTATTCACTCCGAAAACTGGAGGAAGCGGATCTGATCGATCCATCGCAACAGGGTGCAGTGACAACTACACAGACAACCCCATTCATCGAGACCCTTGGCGAACAGATCAATGATATTAGAACGAGAGTCACCGCAATGGAGAGTCTCAAGTAAGAGGAGCAATTCTGCGTCGATAGTTTCTAGTATATGGTACTTGGAATCAATTAGCACTGATTCGCAAGATCCTGGCCAATAATTATTATAGATAGAGTCGCAAACCTTCGTCCTGGAAAAGATAGATGCCCAATTTCGACACGCTCATCAACCGGTACCGCACGTCCGAGACGGGAGAATTACTCTATGAATGTATTCTCTGTGGTGAAACAACCTCAGCTACGACGTCATATATCATCTGTCCTGAGTGTGGAGGGCGACTCAAACGTGTTGAGCTTACAGATCACGCTTGATGGCAGCCTCGATCAACGTCAATATCTGAATCTTCCGCTCCGAAAGCTGAACCTCCAAGCACAGAAACAAGAATCATGTATGAATTTCACCTCTGTTTCCAAAGGATGTTCGAGTACTACTCCTAGTCCAGATGAATTTAATCGCACAGCAGATGTCAATCTCCAGAATGAACTCGTTAATGAAATTTCATAACTAGCCAATTCGGGTTAGCTTCACAACCGAGGCCGTCATCCCTATCCAGGGTCATAATCAGTGATCCGTAAGCTAGAGCCTTTTTCTCAGCCGCATAGAGATGCCCCCGCATGTAGAGTCATTCAATAATATCTTCGACAGCGGGTCGTTCAAGATTTTCTCCCCCAGCAAGAGCTGCAGATGCCTGCTCGTAGGTGAGCTCCCCCTCACTCGGAACTGCTGTCGTGAGCGCGTCCAGTGCGTCTTGCGCAAGTGGTGTGAGTGGCGATTTCTCGTTTGGAACCATTGGTAGTACAAAATCCGCGTTCTCGACAAGTAAACCCCTGGACGGTGCATCCCTCTGATACTATTTACTTCATCGGGACAAGGGGAATTAGCACACGGCGTGGAAGGATGGGTTTGGGCTGAGTACGAGCGCCCACGCCGCCTGCTGGATTACGCTAACTGCAGTCCCTACTTGAGACGCAAGGAATAAAGTCCTGAGCCAACCATAGCGGAAGTGAAACTGAAACGAGTCTACAAACAACTTCATGTATCCACACTTTTTCTCGAATGCAATCTACCACTGATATCGTCACGGTCTCACCATCCTGGGTCAGTGGTTTTAAAGGCAAGAAAAGCTGCACACGATGGATCTAAGGGAGAATCAGTCAGTTTCGACGTTTTGATCGAGCTTCTCGAACGGTTGCTCCATCACGGATAACATCAGGGCAACTCGGACAGACACGTGGGTCATCAATCCCATCAGGTGTGAAAACACGAGCATAATCTGCTGTGACAAATGTCCCGCAGTTTTGACACTCCGGCATACCTAGGCCTTTCAAATTTCGCTATTAGTATCTGTTGATTTACCCTAGACGCACAGCATTCGTCCCTCCCGAAAAACCATGCATACAAAAGAACCGACGTGAAGTTCTCTCTGCAAGTATATACCAGCCAATGAATCACACGTGAAAAGGTTATCAATATATCACAAAATCAAACGCCAGAATATGAGCCACTGAAAACAATAATCGGTGCTGTGGGTCTTTCTTCCATGGTTCTATGAAGGACGGTGGTTCGTAATTAGATATGTGACGACGGTGTTAGGACAATTCGAAACGTGAGTAGTTTTGGGCTTTGGGTTGTCTCACGTTCGTCGGGGCGAATCTCTTGACAAGGTATCCCGACATCGGAGATCATGTTAGTTGATGGCAAGGTTGTTTGGAAAGCGGCAAGGGTAGTGAGCGCCGACTTTCGGCAGATGAACCCGCATCTCAAACGTGGGATTGGTTCCGGTGAGAACGCATCTGCCATGTGAAAGCACGCCTCCCACGTTGTCGGGTGGAGATTGATGAGTTCCGCTGTGAGCGAGCCAAAGTCTCTTCCTCACCCGACAAAGTATGTTAATCCCTCACATTCTTAGTTACTTTGGCCACATAACGGCAGTGCAAATACAACCTTTTCCTCGTTGTTCCACTCGAAATACGTCGCACGCACGTCTGACTGCATTGCTTGTGATTCCAGCGCGATCGGTGGGTAAGGTAGCAGAAATCGCAGGCAATCCACAACAAAGAGAGGGACATTATGAACCGGTCCCGTTTGAGCCGAATTCTTAACTCGGTGGAAATCGAAATGCCTCCTAATCATAATGTCTCCTCGAGATTCTGAAACTACGCCATTATCGCCGATGGCAGAAGAGGCACTCACACATCTTCGTGGCCGCTTTGAGCCAGATGAGCCATTTACCTACGAGCAAGCGAAACAAGTATTGCGAACGCATGATGTTGAGCAACTGCTCGCCGACGATCTCCTTGAAACATTATTGCTCCGAGGCTATCTCTACAAAGTCGATGGTAACTTGCGCATCACGGACTAGGGAGTTGACGCACTCCCTGACGATCCGATTTGAAATTGATAAATTATATGAAGTTACGATAGTTTTTCGACTCTGAAAGAGTGCGGGCTATACCGATGAGAAATAGTCCAATACGAAACATGGCGGCAAGTGACTCCTTAGCGGAGTCATCAAAACGACTTCGATGATTGACGTGACCAGATGCACTGTACGATCGACCAATGAATTGAGGATTTCACTGCCTTGACTAATGAGGCAAGAGCGGGTCAACAATTCCAGGGCTGGTTGAATGTTCAGTCTAAACTTTATGACTACTCCTGTCAGAACACACTCTTGACCACCCACCACTGTCCGAACGCGACGAAAGTCGCTGAATACAATACATGGCAAACCGAGTTCGACAGACACGTCCAAAAAGCCGAACACGGGATCTGGATCAGGGGTCCCGATCACTGCGACGCAATGTTCTGGAAGAGTATACGCGGAAGTCCATACTTCGATCAACAAGTCAATTGACCATACTAGATCTCATGTTCTTCTTGTGCTGTCGGGGAGTTTTGGGCGTGATCGGCTATTACTCAATTAGATAGAGAATAATTGGAAACTATGCCGAGTAACATACTGGCCACTGAAACAACGAGCTGGTTTGAAAATAAGGAAAATTCCTCAGGGCCACGAGTTCCAGCCCAACATGCGTTGACGGCAACCTACTCGATTGAGCCAAATCAGTCTTTGACCGTCTGTCTCATCGAGGCACTCGTCGACACGTTGCAACCACCAAACGGACAGACCTCGCTCAGCCTGTATACATATGTGAACCCAGACGCCCTCGAAAAGCTTCTTGAAGCAAGTAAGACGAAAGAAAGCGGCGTCGAAGTGCGATTTACGATCGATGACTATCTCGTTACTGTCCGCAGTAACAATACGATCCTCATCTACGAACCGCTCAACGCACACCGTAGTACTGGTGGAAAATCCTCGTTCGCATAGCCGGTCAGAAGTACGATTGTGGAGGTTTATAGCCACATTTGGGCGTCGTGATGAGATCGTCCATGCTAAGCAGATTCGTAATCTGTGAGCCGAAGTTTCCCTTCAACCTCATAGAGATGGCCACGCATATAGAGCTGTTCGATGATATCTTCGGCAGCAGGTTGCTCAAGGTCCTCGTGGTCCTTGAGAATCGCGTACGCGTGCTCGTAGGTGAGCTCTCCCTCACTCGGAAGAGCGTTCACGAGTGCATCGAGCGCTTCTTGCGCAAGTGGTGTGAGTGGTGGTCGCCGATTCGAAATCATCGATATAATTAGAGACGAGCACTGATGATGTAAATCCTCGGGACAAAACACACGTTCGTCTCTGTGTTGGTGGTGATGTTGCAAGGGGAGCACACGGCGTGGGAGGATGGGCAGGGGCACAGGGTCCACGCCGTCTATTGGGTTACGATGACTGCATTCGCTTCTTAGAAGACGATGGATAAAAGAGGTCAGCCAACCGGAGTGGAAGTGAAACTGGATGCAGACGGGCACACGTAAGTGGATTCACGTCTCGACCTTTCCACTGACAATATGAACGACCAGCGGAAACTTCTCTGAGGGCACGGCTGGCGAAGCAATCATTCTTTGGTTAACATTATATACTAATGCAGCAGTGGCGAACGAGATCAAACGCTCTGGCGATGGATTTGCCCTCTAATGTGACAAAACCCGCACGAGCAGCAAGGCTTGTCGAAGAAACCAACGACGATACCGCTTACCGTGTGAACATCCGTGTGTTCGCATTCGATAATCTCCTCCTCGTTATCGACATTGATCGTATTACCGACCCAAATCTTGTCGATCTAGTGACAGCAGTTACTCTGGATACTGTCTCAATTCATCGGGTAGCAGACGCCTCACTACAAATTGCGGGTAATGGCTATCAGGTACAGCTTCCAAGAGTAGAAGCTGCTGGCTTTCAAGTCGGTGATCGAGCTCCGTGTACACCAGCGCCAAATATGCTCGTAATTGCATCAGAGAGATCCGCACAGGTAGGGAGGATCTGGGGACAATCAGGCGAGAACAGGTGTGAGAGTTTCAAGCTGTAGTTAGTATAATATTCTAACCAACACGTTCGCTGGTGGGTGTGGCCGATGCAAGTGACTCTGATGCTCAATGGGCAGACTACCTCCCCACACCGGTTTTCAAATGAAACCGTTCTACGGAAAGATACGGAATCGACTGGATGGAGACCGGTAAATCATCGTGAAAGAGGATTCACGCAATTATCCTGCAGAAGTTTCCTCGCGAATGACGTCATGGAACTTCCGATCGATTCAAAATGACTGGCAAAACATGGATCAAGCAGCGAGACCACACTTTGCAGTTGTGAGTGTGACGGTGGTACTATCAGATGATTCGAAGAAGATGGAGCTCAGCGATACACGCCATGCGAAGATTGGCAATCGATGTTAAAGTGGTATACTAACAGCTGTTTTCCGTATCAGCTAGTTGGTTTCTCCATGACTGAAGGCACTAATTAGTAATCAAGAATGGGAAGAATCGACACACCGGTTTTCAAGTGTATCACCACGCTAAATTCTGAACCCGCAGAAAATTCGTGTATGAAAACGCCCACACCGGTTTTCAAGTGTTCGCTGTAACTTGCCGGCCACTAGATTGACGAGATATTGACCTTTGGCCATGTGGTTTCCATTCGCTTGAACGCCTCTCGGACTTTCTTAGCGCCGACTTCATCGCTGAATTCGAACTCGTAATACTGCCCGCCTTTGCGGCCCGTATTATTTTCTATTTGGTTCAAAAATCCAAGCATGACTAATTTAGTCAGATGGTTGTACATTCCTCGCTGACCAAGTGGTTCGCCTTCAAATCGGCTATAGACACGCTTGTAAGCGGCATATATCGTTTTAACACGAGCCGGAGTGGCATTCTGTTCAGAGAGATTTGCGATTGCCGCGAGGATGTATTGTTTCTGTGCGTCCTGATCGGTGATCGAGTCAACCATATCACCGTACTCAAGATCTTCCATTGCCTGTCGCACGTACTCCTCCGTTATCTGCGAGGTACCCTGCCCCTCAGCGATTTCACCTGACCGACGGAGTAACCGTATCGCACGACGAGCACTGCCGGAAGACTCACGCATTGCGAAGGCAGCACAAAGCGGAATGACGTCATTTTCCATCACCTTACTCACAAACACGTCCTCATCCGCTGCTTGCTGCTCTTCTGAAGCATATTCATTATACTCCGGATCGGCTGGGGAGAAAACTCTCGTATTGTGGAACGCATTTTCAGCTCGCATCCGAAGAATTCGTCGCAGTTGGTTAGCATCATACGCCGGGAATTTGATTTCGGACTCACAAAGCGTGTCTCGCACTTTCGGCGATAGATTTGATCTGAACGTGTAGTCGTTACTGATTCCAATCAGTCCAATTCGGGCAGCTTGTACCTTCTCGTTATCACGAGCACGCGGTAGTTCGTAGAGAATGGTATCATCGTCGCCGATACGATCGACTTCGTCGAGAATAACCAGAACTGTTCCGCCCAGTTTGTCGATTTCATCGTAGAGCATCGAATAGATAGCCTGTGGAGCGTATCCAGTTGCGGCTATCATATGTTCTGGATCGCGAAGTTCATTCACGAGTGCAACGGCGACTTGATATGAGGAGGTTCGTTCTCGTTTCGATGTTAGATTCTGGCAGTTGATTCGAACGACTTTGAGATCAGTCTGCTCCTCTTCGTCTAAATCAGTATTTTTCTCCGTGATATCCTTTCGAAGCTGCTTGATGAGGTACTTTGTAACGGCAGTCTTTCCGACGCCAGTGTCTCCATAGAGAAAGGCGTTCTGCGGTGGCCGACCCTTGTAGATTGGTTTGAGGACATCCACATATTCGTCCATAACCTCGTCCCGGCACACGATTTGTTCCGGTGTGTGATCCTCCTCTAAAACTTCGCTGTTCTTGAACAACTCGACGTCGTCAGCAAAGATGGAATCACTCATTGCTCTAGAAGATTATTTGCATTCTAATAAATCTTATTCACGTGTTTTCCTGTGTTTCATGTGTTCTCCGTTCTTTATAATAAAAGGGGGAACACCCTCCCAGCGGTTTTCAAGTGTTCCACGTGAGCAAAGCAGGAAAGCTGAGTACCCGAAGCAAATGAAATAACTGACGAACTATTTTCTGAATGACTCACAAACTACTACTAGACTAGTACTAGATTATAGTATATAGTTTATGGTATAGGAAATAATTTCTGGAAATATTGACGCATAAAATCGACAGCAGGCGCTCGTATTAACACTTGAAAACCGCTGTCTGACGGGGGCGTTACGTGAGTTATTTAAGTAACAAAGGTGGTTGGCGACCAACTCCTTCCCCCTCGAAATCTCTTAAGAACACTTGAAAACCGCTGTCTGTGTGTGGGGGGCAAAGTCTTGAGAATCGAGGAAATAGAATGCTATCTGTCTACTAGCAAAATGGCGGGTTAGTCGAACGTCATCCCATAGCCCCACTCTTCGAGATGTTGCTCGGCTTCATCGAGATGCTGGAGTCCGACCTTCACGAGTGCCTCTCGAAGATCGGTCAGGGAAACGTCGTCATCAAATCGGTCTTCGAGTTCCCGAAGCGCGTCACGCTCAGCACTCTTGGTGTCCTCCTGCAGGAAGAGCGGTACACGGTTGCGACCATCTTGGACACCGTCACGGCGGAATTTGTACGGAATCTGCATCGATTGCTGTCGTGATGATTGGTTGGAACTACTTGTGTCGCTCGTCTCGGTTCGGTCGTCAGTAGACGTTGAAGTGTCGCTGCTGTCTGGCTGTTCTTCGGACTCTGTTTCGGTTGGCGTGGAATCCTCTGCGAAGGGATTCTCGCCTGCGCCTTCTTTCATTCCCGTCATGCGGTCACCACCTCGTGGTCAAGGTCGCCCGATTCGGGCGGGTTCGGGGCTTCGAGCCCGACTTGGCTCTCAAAATGGCGTGCCACCCGGTCGAATTGCGCCAGTGTTTCGAGTTCGTAGTCGCGACGACGGTCACGGTGTTCGCGGACGTAGGTGAACGCCGAACATTGCTGCATCCAACACCCTTCCATCAGCGACGCGCGCTCTCCGATGACCTCTGGAACCGGATAGTCGATTTCATCGAGGATCAGCCGTTGGTCGCGTGTATCCTTGAAGCCAATCGGGAGTGCTCCAAGAACGCCGACGTCGAGATCCAGCTGGTCCTCTATACCTGCCACGAGTGATTCGAGTCCCTCGACTGCCGCTCGGCCCTTCGCGGTGGGTTCCACAGGAATAACCAACGACCGTGTCGCATGGATGGCGTTGTAGAGATGAGGTCCCTCGGTTGCGGGTGGGTCGCAGATGAGAACATCGTACGTGTCCGGGACCCCTGCCTCCCGGAGCACGCGAAGTAATTGCGCGTGCATTCCAAACGCCTCGCCCATCGCCTCTGCTTGGTCTTTCTCCCGTTGGAGGTACTCAGCGAGGTCAGAGAGCATGTTATGCTCCGGAATAATGTCCACGCCATCGACCGTTCGGATAAGGTCGTCGAAGTCGCCTTTCGGACGGCGAATCATATGCCGAACGATATTGTCTACGGGTTCCGTTCGTTGGTCGTCGACATCGAAAAGGCGCGACAGATCCCCATCTTGGGGGTCGAGCGGAACGACGAGTGGCTTGAGACCGCCGCGAGCGTGCGCTACAGCCAGATTCGCTGCCGTTGTGGTCTTCCCAACCCCGCCAGCCTCGCTGTACGTTGAGTACGCTAACATATTCACCTCTTGAGAGCCATTCACCTTGAATGTACGTCAGACGTATTCATGATTGGACTTCCCATTTTAATGTACTGAATACAATCAATTAATGAATCTGGTGAACATCACCAGTGAACACAACCAATGAATGTGTCTAAAGAAGTTAACTAATTGACGAACTCATCGAATGTATTTTGTGGGTGTATATAGTCGGTGTACTCTATTACAACAGGTACTGAACACTGTGATCGAACACCGCCACTGAATGATTGTCGTGGTAGTTCTAAACTTCATTAATGAATGTACTAGCTGAACACCATGATGTTCATTCATGAATGCCAACATTGGGTATCATAACGGTCGCTACTGAACGTACACATTGAATGATGTTCGGGTAGGGGGTAAGTGACTTCGAACGAATTTCGTGGGTCACGAAACGCGATAACAGCTTTCAAATTAGAAACTAGTTGCTCCCGTATACTCCCTTGTCGAAGCTGTCACACCTATGGGACTGGGAGACAGCTCTTCAGAGCGCCTTGCTCAAAAGAACTCCCAAGACTTTGTAACAATCTCACCAAGACTCCTGAGTACGCCGTCACATGATGAGGTGACAAGTCGTAGCAGAACCGTCGTCCTGTCTTTGTTACTGGCACGATTCGATCTCGTCCAGTAGAATAAACTATGGATCCCTCCGTGACCTCAAACCAGGGCTAGGAACATGAGTAATAGGTCGCGTATTCTTAGCGTCACCGGCAGGAGTGGCCAAGCTATGGATTCCTCGTTGATAGCCCGATACGACGGTTTATGAAACCGCTTGCAGTAGGCTCTCGCTGGCGTCGACTACAAAATCAATATCGCCGACAGCACCGACCCAACCCAACCCACTTCCTAGAGATGAATGCGGAAGTACACTACACACCACCACTTCCAGTGTAATCACCCGATAAAAGCGCTCTATCTGCCGGAAACAGCCATCCGATAGTTGATAAAGTATATGTCGCGATATGAAATTGAATTCCTCCAAATTTGAGGCTGGTTGAGGAGACGACGATGTCGGGTCGTTGTTCTTGCACGCCTGTGCCAGCGAGAATGCCACTCACCCATCCAACATCTCTGCTGGCGATGCAAATCGAATAACGACGGCTACTTGAACAGAGAGAACCTCGAAGAGGTGGTTCAATCAGAGAAGTTATGACCTAACGATCCGGAAGATTATCATGGCCGAGCCTAATATAGTCGTTCTCGATGCACCGTCTAATCTTGGATTAAGTCCACCGGAAGATGGTACTGTACCTGGTTGCTATAAGCTTCCCTGGGCTGTCCGTGACCGGAATCTCCTTGAGTTAATCGATGCAGCTGACGCTGGCAGTCTGGTCCCGCCGCGATATCGTGCCAACTGGGAACCCGGCGATGGCGACCGTAATGCAGAGTCGATAGCGAACTATTCAGTTACGTTGGCAGATCGGCTCACTGAAACGATTCAAAGCGAACGACAAATCGTAGTACTCGGTGGCGATTGCAGTATCTTGATCGGCAATATGCTAGCACTCAAACGTCGTGGTCGCTACGGGCTCGTCTATCTCGATGCACACAGCGATTTCCGGCATCCCGGACACGCGAAAGCTATCGGGGCTGCGGGAGGTGAGAGCCTTGTGATTGTTACTGGACGTGGTGATGTACGACTCGTCGGCCTTGAAGATCATGGACCCTACGTACGTGATGAGGATGTGTCTGTGGTCGGTGTCCGTGAGAATGACGAATATATTGACGAATTAACAGAAATAGGAATTAACACGACTACGAGTCAACAGATGAACGCACTCAGTAGCTCACAACTCGCAGATCAGGTCCTGCGAACTGTAGCACGGAATACTACTGGATTTTGGATTCACTTAGACGTTGATGTCGTTGATGCGAGAGAGATGCCCGCTGTGGATTGTCCGGAGGAGGACGGTCCATCTTTTAATGATATTGCTGAACTACTCGCGAGATTACTATCGTCTCCAGCATGCATTGGGCTTGAGGTCACGATTTACGATCCGGATCTCGACCCTAATGGTGAATGTGCAGATCGTATCGTCGAGTGTCTACGGAAGGCGTTTAGAAATAACGCAGACAACTGATGCTTGTTCTGAAGAAGTTGTTGTAGACGCGCTTGACAACCATCTATAACACTTTCGAGTAAACGGCGATCAAGGTATCCTACCACGATTTGGGATCGTGTGAATCGCTACAGACAGGGGACAGGCATTTCGACAATGAACGGAAACTCGAATCAGGTATACTGGCCAGTCTCTGTCCCACAGTCCTTACAATAGAAGATCACTTCAGTGTCGCTCTCATCAACAATCACGGGGGTTCGCTGATCACATGATGGACACTCACGACGGAGGTCAGTCGGACCTGCCTCACGAGGCGCTCCCAATGCAAGAACCTGAAGCCGTTCAGACCCTCTATTCCAGCCTCGTTGCCACTCACCGGGCGCAAACCGAATCGTTTCCCCCGTCTCAACAGATATCTCACCGTCCGCGGTATCGAACGTCGCCGTCCCGGAGAGGACTATGAACACTTCCTCTTGTTCACGGTGGCGGTGGTAGCAGTCTCCAATGCTCATTCCGGGGTCACGTTCAAAGTAATTGACTGCAATCCCGTCCGCCCCTAGTGCCTCTGAAAGAGCGTTAAAATACCGAGATTGTGTTTCAGAATCGGGATGCGAGAGTTCAGTTTTTCTCATCGTAGTAGTTCAAAGGAGACAGTAACCACAAATAATTTGCCCAGAAAAATACTCTGCTTGATAGGTACAGTTATACTGATCGGGTGATTCACTCAATCAATCCCGGTTAAAAACTAATCTATCGAAGCGATGCCGTATGCATTGAGACACCTAGTCTCAACTTGTGCGATCATCCTAGCATCGAATAGACGAATTGGCACTACAGGATTCCGGCATCCAATGGTGAGTATCTGCTTGAATCAACAACAGGCCCAGACGATACTCCAAACGAATCTACTTGCTCGTTCGGTATTTCACGAAATGGTAATAAAAATGGATGTTCCGAAGGTATATTCCACGGTGAATGCTAATGAAGCGTGGTGGTGGAATGTGGCGAAACCGAATACTACTGGACGAATACTAACGACGACAGAGATATCCCTTCGCCTGATCGAAACGGTCGTTCGAGAAGGTGGTGCGACATCGACCGAGCTCGCTCACGATCTCGACCTCGCACAAAGTACTGTGCTTAACCACCTTAATACGCTCAAACAGTACGGATATCTCGTTCGGGAGAACAACATGTACTACGCCGGCGCAAAATTTTGCCACATATCGGATTACGTGCGGCGGCGGAAACCGGAGTATCTCATCGCTGCCGATGTCGTCGCGAGCCTAACCGAGAAAACGAATCTAGAAGCAGATTTTGCTGTCGAAGAGAATGGCCACGTTATATCAATTCAAAACGAATTAAATTTCTCTGATGATTCACACTTCCTAACTGACGGGCGATTCTTTCATGTTCACAGCACTGCCTCGGGGAAGGCAATCTTAGCCGAGTATTCCGACGACAAAGTCGAACGAATAATCCAGCAATGGGGACTTCCGGAGATGACTGAAAATACGATCACCGAAAAAGGGGTGCTGTACGAAGAGTTAGAACAGGTTCGAGAGCGTGGCTACGCAATAGGTGAAGAAGAAGCGATCGAAGGGCTGTGGGCGATAGCAAAGGTCGTAACGTCACCTATTGGGGATATTTGTGGCTCACTGAATCTTAGTGGCCCTACATATCATTACAACGAAGATATTCGACGATCAGCGGTCGAAACATTAGAATCAGAGGTCAATAATTTCGAAAACCAAATCGAGTCTCAGTTTATGAAGATGTATGGTAGGGAGCCGACGTCTGAATAACTGCTGGTCGAAAAACAGACAGAAGATATATTACATGAACCGGCATCTATCTGCTATCATGTATTGACAATATTCATTAAGAAACGGGGGAATGATAAATATTTGAATATTTGAAGAACGCGTTAAAATTTTCTCTGATGCGATTGCTATCGACAACAAAAACGATGAGCGTCGCGGTTGCGCTAATAGTCGGTTTGACTCTGTTTTGATCTTCGATCGACATCCATTTCCGTGCGAACGCAGAGGATCCCAAGTATCGGAGTAAGATTCGTACTTTGTCGCCGTCAATCGCGATAGGAGTACGAGAGTGTTCATAAGGTGACGCCCAAATCGATAAGCCGTTATGCGTACTGGAGCAGTCCTTCGTATAGCTTTTCATCCGACGAAACGCGGATTTGCCTTCAACAGCCTTTCTTGCGGACGTACTAAGATAGGGGCAGTTCACCGAATCATCGAGCTCAATATCGCCATGCGATTCTGATGAGATACGGGAATCGCAGAATGATTTTAAAAGCTTGCAGATACCGTCGTATCTGCAAAGCGTGTCATCGAAACTAATAGCCCCTAATCCTCAGGGAGATCGTAATGACGGATGGGGTGGAGTAGTTCTCCGAATAAGATCTAGTCATCTTCGTTCGATTTCAAGGATCTTTGTTGATTAGGTTCTTGATCAAGCGACCAATCGATGAACGTCGTCTCTTCTTGAAGAAGAATCCGTCCACGTTCCTTACCAAATGCTTGTATAAGTCCGATTGTAGCTATGACACAAACGATAGCGAACGGACCACCAGTAATCACAGCGGCCGATTGGAGTGCTTCAATACCACCGATAATTAATAGAATCGCGGTAATGAGGCCTAGCGAAATACCCCAAAAAATTCGATTAATTGCTGAGGGATGTTCCTTTCCACCAGTGGTCATCATAGAGACAGCAAGTGTCGCTGAGTCGGCTGACGTGATAAAGGACGCGCTTACAAGTAGGATGAATCCGATCGTCAATAGCCATCCAAAGGGTAGTGCATTAAAGAGAACGTAACCGGAAACAGCTTCGCCATATTGGTTAACTGGACCGAGAATGTCGGTGATACCTGAATGTTGCATCCAGAGACCAGTTCCACCGAGAACGATGAACCATGGGATTGTCGCTAAGGCTGTTGCACCAATGCCGGTAAAAGCAACCTCACGGATTGATCGGCCGCGAGAGATACGTGCAATAAATAAACCAATGAATGGTGACCAGGATAGCGGCCATACCCAATAAAATGCTGTCCACTGATTTATCCATTGACCATTTTGAGAGACATGAACAAAGAGGCTCATTTCGAAGAAATCAGCCACAAATCCGCCCATCGCTTGTGTACCTAGTTGAAGGATAAACACTGTTGGCCCAAGAATGAGTGTGAGTAGCATCAACACGACAAACACCACAATATTGAAGTTCGCGATGCGTCGAATACCACGGTCAACACCTAACACTAGTGAAAGCGTAAACAGCACCGTCATGCCGGTAACGACGAAAAGGACTCCTAAATCACCAGGCTGAACTCCCCATTTAAATTCAACGCCAGTAATGAGCTGACTGCCGATGAATCCCAGTGAGGTGGCAACTCCACCGAGTGTCGCAAATGTGGCGAGGATTTCGATGAGTGTACCCCACATGTTATCAACGTTGTCGGAACCGACAAATGGGGTGAGAACTGCAGAAACTCGAAGCGGTGCGCCACGGACGTAGCTAAAGTAGCTTATAGCAATACCCATAATTGTGAATCCTGACCATTGACTTATACTCCAATGAAATAGTGAGTACTGCATTGCAATTGGCATCGCTGCTTCTGACTTCGCTTGGACGTTGTAGAGTGGGGGGACGTTCTGAAAATGCATAATTGCTTCTACTGGTCCCCAAAAGACGACACCAGCCGCAAGTCCGGCGGAGAACATCATTGAGAAGTAAGAAAGGTAGCTGTATTCCGGAGATACGCCCCCTAATTTAATATCTCCCCAAGAACCAACTATAATATATAGTAGAAAGAGAACAAATCCAAGAACGACGAGCATGAATGCCCAATTAAAGTATGCCAAGATTGATTGATTAATTCCGCTTACGACGTGTGAGGCTGTCTTCGGACTCGCAGCGAAAACAGCGACAAAGAGGAGCGTAATTCCAGCACCGAAGCCAAATACAATCGGATCAATTTCATCAACGAATTCACTAACCATTCCATCCTTTCTGCTCATGAATTTGGTTCCCATTTCGACTTTTTGCCGATCTTTGCCTGATCACTGATTAACTGATCATACTGCCTTTTCTTTTGATCTACAAATTTTTCGAGTGCCATATTTTTATTATGTGACCACTATGTGCAGTGTGGTCACATACCATACGAATAGAGTAGTGAACTTAAATCTTTTTGCCTAGTTAATAGTAATATTCTGGTAAGAATGATAGTTGAAGCGATGCAAATCTCTGGTCTTTTATTTCAATACCTAACTACTTTGCCGGTGAGAGTGACCGAATATAGGTTTTGCTGAATAAAAAGCGACGCCGAGACCGCGGACAAGGTTCGTATCTCCACATAGTCAGTATTTCACTCCCGAATACTCCGTCTATACGCAGTGCAGGGTGAGAAACTCGCCCCCATAAAGTTGCTAAGTTCCTATAGGAAAAATATAAAGCCATTAAAATATCTGTTTATATAATTCGAAAGCAGTCTAAGGGGTGATTATCTAAGGGTCAGTATTCGATACCGCCACCGTGCCCGTTTTCGTGGGAATCGAACCGGGAAAGTGAGAAATACTCGACATCGACTAGGTCTGACTCCCCGGACGAGACGAGATCCGACATCAGACGGCCGACCGCTGGAGCCTGTTTGAACCCGTGTCCCGAGAATCCAGCAGCGACGTAACATCCCTCTGGCCCACACTGGTCGAGGATGAAGTCGTGATCCGGCGTGTTCGAATATACGCCACTATATCGTCCCTGAATTCCGGCGTCATCGAGTTCGGGAACGTATTCCGAGAGGGTCTCGTGGAGTTCGAGCAGCGTGTCTTCGTTCGGCAGGTTATCGTACTGGTCTGGGTCACACTCCTCCCCGGAGTGATGGGTCGCAATCAGCACGCCGCCACCGAACTCGGAACGGGTGTAGTACCCACCGGGGAGACCGGCCGTCGGAACGCCGTCGGGGTATTTTTCGAGGAATTCCTCGGTCGGTTCGAGAATAACGACCCGTTCGCGCGAGGGCGTGACCGGTAGTTCGACATCCAACTGTTCCGCCAAGCGATGCGTCCAGGGGCCTGCAGCCAACACAACGTCGTTGCACGATACTGCTCCCTCGTCCGTCTCGACAGAGGTGATCGATTCGTCTTCGACATTGAATCCTTCTACTGCCGTTCCGGTGACGATGGTTGCGCCGCGTGTCCCGGCCGCACGTGCGAATCCAGACGCGACATCCGTTCCATCCGAGTAGGCCGCAGTATCGTCACTAACCGCAAAGTCGAACTTGTCGAGGTCAAGCATCGGGTACCGTTCGTCGAACTCATCGTGCTCGTGTCTCGTGACCGGGATATCGTGTTGGGAAAGGATGTCGTACCCATCTTCCGCGTACTCGGCGTCGTCAGAGCCTTCTTCGGCGAACACGACTCGTGAATTCTCCTCGTATGCAATCGGCTCGTCGAGTTCGGATTCGAAGTGTCGATAGAACTGATGACTCCACCACGCCATTTTGGTGTAGATCTCCTGGTCGCCGTAGTGGTGTCGAATGATGGCCGACGAATCGCCCGTCGAACCGGCTCCGATGAAATCCTTTTCGACGAGCGTAACGTCTCGGTCGGTCTGAGTGGTGAGGAAATACGCGATACTCGCGCCGATCACACCGCCACCGACAATTGTGATGTCCGTCGCCTCGGGTAGTTCGGGTGAAACGCTCATACTGTCTAGTGCTCCGTTTAGTGCTCGTTGTGGTCGTTTGCTCTTCAGTTCGTTAGTTCTTGACGATCAATTCTCGCGGCACGTCGGCGAGGACTTCGGCTCCGTCTTCGGTGACGAGGAACGACTCGCTGATCTCGATGCCGTAATCGTCGAACCAGACACCGGGAATCATGTGAAACACCATATTCGGCTGTAACTCCGTCTGGTCTCCAGGTCGGATACTCGCCGTCTTTTCGACCCAGGACGGCGGGTATCCGATTCCGGTCGAGTATCCAATTCGCGATTCTTTCTCGACTATCGTCCCTTTGATTCGTTCTCGCCACACCTGCTCGACTTCTTCGCAGGTGACGCCAGGTTCGACGGCATCGAGAGCCGCTTCGATGCCGTCCACGATGATCTGGGAGGCAGTACGAACCTGCTCCGGTGGTTCTCCCAGGAAAATCGTCCTCGTAAGGGGAGAGTGATACCGATTTACCACGCCAGCGAGTTCCAGGATGACTGGTTCTCCTTCCTCGTACTTTTCGTTCGTCCACGTGAGATGGGGTGAACCGGTTCCTTTGCCAGAGGGCATCAGCGGGACAATCGCGGGATAGTCGCCTCCGGTCTCGTCGGTTCCTTCGAGGAGCGCCTCGTATACGGTCGCTGCGGCGTCGGACTCGCTTACACCGGCACTGATGGTGTCGATACCTTGCTTCATCGCTTGCTCGGATATCTTCGCGGCTTGACGGTGGCATTCGACTTCTGCGTCGCTCTTTACCATCCGAATGAAGTTGACGAATTTCGTCGTGTCCTCAAACGTCGCGTCGGGAAGCGCTCTCGACAGTTCGTGATACGCATGGGCGGAGAAGTAATCAGATTTCATCTCGACACCGATGGTCGTGTCCGCTCGCCCCCAGTTGTTGAGGATGTCGGCGACGAAACTCATCGGATGCTTTTCGGAATCGACGTATTCGTCAGAGTAAACGACGATGTTGTCGGTGTCCAGCCACGTCGTCTCCGTGGCGCAGGTGTAGTCCTGGTCACGACCGACCCAGACAGGCTGGTCTCGGTCAGGCGTCACGAGCAGTATTTGGGGTACGTAAAAGGAGTACGCATCGTATCCCGACAGGTAAAATATGTTCGCGGGATCGGTTATCAAAAGTACATTCAATCCCCGATCTTCCATTCGACGTTGCGTTTCGTGGAGACGGTCTCGATACTCTCCCCTGCTAAACGGCTGCCTGGCTAACTGAGCCATGATAACAAATGGGTAACTATCCGATATAAATCCTTTGTATAATTCGGAAATGATTCTCTTCGTCATTCGCGTTGACGAGGCTACTCTTGGAAGACGACTATGAGTGACTATAAACTGTTACAATGAGTAGGAGTATAAGTGTAGAATCTTCTTGAGTAACTATTACGACACCATGCTATGATCGTTGGGAAGGCTAGGAACGTGTACCAGAGGCGTTTTTTGACCTATTCAGTTCTCGAACCGTAACACTACGCTGAAGGAACCGACCGCAGCTTTCTCATATCGAACTTTGCTAATCCATCTAACTTTCCACGTGGTTCTCGAACGAACTGTCTTTCCTTCGGTTCGGAACGTAGGGGATTGGCGGGGCGCGGTCAATGCCACAGTCACCGTCACGAAGTCGCACCTTTACCGGGCAGAAAGCATGAATGTGACGTTTCAGTTGATTATGCGGGTACACACTCTTCGGCGTCCTTGGCACTATCATCTCTTTATAGTAATATTGAATTCCCCTTCTTATCCGTTTACGATGCGTAAAAGTTTATCAGAAGTCATGGCTGCCGAGCGACACGTCGACGTTACGGTGTTCTACATTTTCCATACATGTTCTATCGATACGAAACGGGTATTGCTACGCCACGAATCTCGAAAAGAACCAAAGAAAATCCTCAATCGACAAGGGGACATCGAATCCCGAATTGCTTACTTGTGGTATTAGATTTCAGTCACTCGCTCATACTCGTCATCGAGGGCCGCTGCGTCCTCGGGGAGCAGTGCTGCGACGAGGTACCCCGCGTACTCGCTGAAGTAATCGACGAGCGTCGCAATCCGATTGGAATCGATCGCTTCGAGCGAGTCGAGCAAGATAAACGGCACTTTCTCGTACACATCGTGAACGAGATGGCCGGCAAGCGCGAAGACGAGCCCAGTAACTTCTCGCTCACTCTCACTCAAATGGTCGATCGTATCCTCGTAGGTCGTCCCCGACTCTGTACTGCGGATCACGTGCAAGTCGAACACGCTTTTCGTGACTTTTCGGCGTCCCTCTCGGACGTCACGTTCGACTCGGTCGATCCAAATGCGGTCGAGATTCGCATAATCAGGGATGTCGAGGACGATCTCCATATGTCCGTTGAATTGGTCGACGGCATTCGCTTCAATCTGGTCGATACGTGTCCGCAGATCAGCGAGTTCATCTTGAATCGCTTCTCACTGCGCTTCAAGTTGCTCCTGTTCGGCAACCTGGGACTCGATGGACGTGATTTCTTCCTCTACACTCTCGAGGTCAGATTCGAGGCGCCCAAGTTCGAACTTCGACTGATTCGCCTCTCTATGGAGATCTAGCCCGTCACTGTATTCCTCTTCTTCGAGTGCTTCGACTTCGTCTTCGAGGGCTTCAATCTCGTCTGTGAGGTCGGTTCGGGTCTCACGGAGGTCTTCGACCCGAATGTTCCGCTCCTCAAGTTCGGATTCGAGTTGGTGCCGTCGTTGCTCAGTCTGCTCACGCTGGCGCTGTGCCTCCTCGAGTGTTTGTTTTTCGTCTTGGAGGTCTGTGATTTCTGATTCGATCGAGTTGCGCTCATCGCGTTTCTCTTGCCGAAGATCACGCAGTCGGTCAATCGTCTCTTCAATGGTTCGCTTTTCGACCTCCGTGCCGCATGTCCAACAGACCACCGTCTCCGTATCTTCGACGAGTTGGTCAGTGATTGAGTCATTTGACGATGCAGACGCATCGTCTGTTTGAAGCGCGTCACGCAGTTCAGGACTCGTCCCCTCGAGCATCTCGTCGTTGAACTGGATGATTGTCTGGAGTTCGGCCATCGTCGAGTTGAACCGTTGTTTCCGCTCACGGCGCTGCTGGATCTGATTATCGAGAACTGCCACGTCCTCATCCGGTGAATCAGAGAGATCGGCGTCCTCCGTGTCGAGTTCGGTCGCTTCGTTTTCGAGGGCTTCGATGCTCTCTTCTTCAGTTGTGATTTTAAATCGGACATCTTCGAGGCGCGAGCGGGTGTCGCTCAGTTCGTCGAGTTTCTTCTCAAGTTCGGCCTTTTCCGACTTCGTCTCTCCAATATAGCAAAACTGTCGATATTCCAGATACTCCGGTCTGCTTGAGCCAAATCTTGGTGTACAAAATCTGTTGTCCTCCTCTACTCGCTAAGGTTTGAGTCCATCCTCGTTCCATTACAAGCATACTACTGTAATGCTAGGCAAGAAAATCGAACCCGAAGGTTGACCCAAGTTGTTGAATCAGTTAACATTGATATAACGGTCATTACCACCTTTGTCGAGGAGCTTCACGGACAGCCCCAATACATTATTTGTATCGCCACAGGAAATGGACTACTTATCATTGAGTCCTCTGTTCCTTTTCGAGTCGCGGAAGCCCATTAATGGTCTTGTGAGCAATTGCCCAAGCTCTGGTACGTCAAAGATATGTTAAGAGGCGTAAGGCGAAAAAGGGGGGCGTAGGAACTTTGGCATCAGCACCGGCAAGTATGAGTGCATCTCCTATTGATGTCCAATCCTTTTCACTGTCCATCGCTGTGGTTTAGTATTCCAACATTTTCTTTAAAATTTCTCTGTACTTCGTGCTTGTCTATTGGTCTTTGATTCACATAAATGGTAGCACGATAATTCGATTACATGTATAGTTATGTAAAGGGCCCTCCAACGGTTGAGGGCGCGTTTCGACTGAGTACTTCAAGGAAAGAATGCCAAAATGATTGGATAACAAATATCTAATTCAGTATTAACGACGGGTAGTTCATTAATGATAAACTAACTTGGGCTATCGATATCTCTGAACAACAGAAGGAAAAACGGTCAGGAAGGAAAATACTCTTAAAAACAAAAGTAAATCAACTACCAAACCATGGAATTACGTTCCAAGTGCGCTTTCCGCCCAAGTTATTAGGTTAGAAGGGAGTGAATCGTAGTTGTTCATCTTTGGCAAACAAAGGTTCGTAAAGGAAGGTCGAGATTAGAGAATATTTCTGTTTGTTCGTCATTAATGAACCCACCGATATTAAGCACAAACAGTTCTTCAGGAATTCTGATGCCAGTACCCGTCGTAAGGATCAGGAGGGACAACTAGAAAAAGGCGATTTCGCGCAAACTAGGATTTTCGATAGGCGATATTGAGTTCGATAACGTTGACTGCATTGCGGAGGAGGTCAGGAATTTCCTCAGAGAATCGTTCAGTGGACATCCGACTTGTCGGCCCTGAGACGCTCACGGCTCCGACGATCTGATTGTCTTTATTTAGAATAGGTGCAGCTACACACCGGAGTCCATTGAGCCGTTCTTCGCGGTCAAATACAAACCCTTGCTCGCGAATCTCAGCGAGTTCCTTAAAGAGCGTCTCGCGATCGGTAATAGTATTCTCAGTGGTTGACGGCATCCCATGTTTGTCGAGGATTGCATTTACTCGTCCTTGAGGAAGGTGGGCTAAAATGGCCTTCCCAAGACCCGTGTTGTGGAGATGGACGCGCTGACCGGTGTCTGCATCGACCCTCACAGCGTCCTCACCGGTTGCGCGATGAAGATAGACACCTTTGCCATGTTCCTCGACGAGCAAGTTCGAGAGTTCGCCCGACTCCTCCGCTAGGGATCGAACCTCAGGTTTCGCGATTTCGTAAATAGGGAGCTTGCTTCGTGCTTGTGCGCCAAGGTCGAGGAACCGAAGTCCGACGAAATATGTGCCATTTTGCTTAATGACATATTCTTCCTGTTCGAGGGTGCTGAGATAATTATGAACGCTACTCTTAGGCAGGTCGAGATGCTGGGCAAGTTCTGTAACTCGTGCTCCGTCTAGCTCTTTGAGTGATTCAATAATCCTAAAGGTTGTCACTGTGGACTTCACAGGGTTTTTTGCCCGATTCGAGTTTTCGCTCATTCGTACCGTGACTGATGTTATCGTATTATATAAAACCTGTTCACAAATGCTGAATACCTAGCAACCGTATTGATTCGACGAGAACGGAGCTGAAAACGAATGATGGGCTTGTACGGGGAAGATTACTCAGCTACGACACTGTTCTCGAGAATTCCAATACCCTCGATTTCAGCTTCGACCACATCGCCAGGTTCGAGAAGTTCTGGCGGGTCGCGGAAAATACCGACACCACCGGGAGTCCCGGTTGAGATAACGTCTCCTGGCCGAAGCGTCATAACATTACTGATGTACGAAATCAGCTCCCCGACATCGAAAATGAACTCCTCAGTGTTCGAGGATTGCTTTATATCTCCATTCACGCGGAGTTCGACATTGACCGCGTTCGGGTCGAATTCATCACCCGCAACAAGTGTGGGACCCATCGGTGAGAAGGTGTCATAGCTTTTCCCACGGAAAAACTGACCATCACTGAACTGTGCGTCGCGCGCGCTTACGTCATTGATGACCGTGTATCCCGCAACGTAGTCATCAGCTTCGCCGGCGTCAATGCGTCGCCCAGTTCGACCAACGACTACGCCGAGCTCAACCTCGTAGTCGACTTCCTCCACATCAATCGGGTGGACGATAGGGCTGCCTGGATTCGTCACGGTTGTCGGCGCTTTCGCGAACAGAAGTGGATCCTCGGGAATTTCCTCATCCTGCTCTTCGGCGTGGTCATGGTAGTTCATCCCGGCACAGATTATCTTGCCCGGCTTCGGAATCGGGGCGAGAAGCGAAATATTCCCATGGTCGAGAACGGGGAGTGCCTCGTTTTCAACTGCACGCCGGATGGCTTGGCGGTAACTCACGTCGCCAATCTCGGAAAGTATTGGCGTGCCTGTCGGGAGGGCATTCAGTGCATACACTTTTCCGTTTAATAGGACGCCCCACTGGGGATTCCCGCTGGCTGTGTAGCGAACGAATTGCATCGTCATCAAAAATTAGTAGCTGTGACTTAAAGGTTCGTTCCGAAACAATGGTAATCCTCTCTCGTTTGCCGTCTCTCGCTATACGGATGATGACATCTATTTGGTGAATACTTTTATCATAGCGCTTCAATATGGTAGTTATATGGGTCCGACAATCACCCGTATAGAAAGTGTAGAATTCAAGTACCCGCTCGAAGACGTCGGGACAGATGAAGCCGGGTTCAATCTCGTCTACGAGCCGGGAACCACCACCGAGCGGAAACTGTTCGCGATTAAAGTCCACACTGATACGGGTATCACTGGCGAATACGTTGGAGGGAATTCGCCGGCTGCCGCCCAGTGGAATATGTTCGCCGATTATCTCGTTGGGAAGAACCCGCTCCAACGCGAAAAGCACTGGAGTGAAGTGAAACGCGCATTACGGAAGTACGATCGGATGGGAATCGGCCCTATTGACATTGCGCTCTGGGACTTCGCAGGAAAGTACTACAACGCCCCAATCCATGAACTACTCGGAACGTATCGGACGCGCCTCCCTGCCTACGCCTCAACATACCACGGCGACGAAAATGGTGGTCTCGACTCGCCAGAAGCATTCGCCGATTTTGCCGAGGAATGTTACGATCGAGGATTCGACGGCTACAAAATTCACGGTTGGGGAGGGAGTGATGCATCCCGAAAAATCGATCGCGAGATAGCAGCTGTTCACGCAGTCGGTGAGCGCGTCGGCGATAAAATGGATCTAATGCTTGACCCAGCTTGCGAGTACGAGACGTTCGGCGATGCTCTCAAAGTTGGACGGGCACTCGACGAAGAGGGGTTTTACTGGTACGAGGATCCCTTCCGCGACGCTGGCATTTCCCAACATGCTCATCGCAAACTCGCACAGAAACTAAATACGCCTATCCTACAAACGGAACACATTCGAGGGCTAGAATCTCACTCTGATTTCGTCCAGAACGAATCGACCGACTTCGTCCGTGCCGATCCTGAATACGACGCGGGAATCACTGGTGCAATGAAGATCGCCCACATGGCAGAGGGCTACGGGCTTGATGTGGAATTCCACGCCCCTGGGCCAGCCCAGCGTCATTGTATCGCGGCCGTTCGGAACGCAAACTACTATGAACTTGCACTCGTACATCCAAAGTGTGCGAACACCCAACCTCCCGTCTACGAGGGTGCCTACTCGGACATGATCGAGAATGTCGAGGACGGCACAGTCCCCGTTCCGGATGAACCTGGTCTCGGCGTTGAATATAATTGGAGTTATATCACGGACAATCAGACGGGAAGCGTCCATATCTACGAATAACTATTGATCATGACTTATAAAGCTGGAATTATTGGGACTGGCGGTATTGCCGGCATGGGTATCCTCGGAATGCATGACGCGGAGGCGATTGGGAAAGAGAAGATACGTGCCAGTCACGCCGGCGGGTACGACGCAGCTCGCGACATCGAACTGGTTGCGGTTGCTGACGTTGATGAAGAGAAACTAGAACGCTTCGGTGAAGCATGGGATATCTCGGCGGGGAGACGCTATGACGGTCACGAGGCTATGCTCGAGGCCGAAGACCTTGACGTGGTTTCGACCTGTACTCCGTCGTTTCTCCACCACCGCCACGTCATCGACGCAGCCCACTCAGAGGCATCGCCTTCGGTTATTTGGTGTGAAAAACCGATTGACTCGCAGGTAACGAACGCGAAAGAGATGATTGCCGCCTGTGAGAAGACAGACACCGAGCTCGTGGTGAACCACTCATTCCGGTTCACTGATAAGCTCCAACAACTCCATCGACTCATTCACGAGGAAGACATTCTCGGAGATGTTCACTCAGTTTCGGCGCAGTTCCGGATGGAGCTCCTTCGCAACTCCACGCATCTACTCGACACCCTCGTCTACTTACTGGACGCTCGAGCGAAAACCATTGGAGGCTTTATTAACGGTGAAAACGAGGCTGCGGAGTCGCTGAACGCAACCCAACCAATCGACGATGCAGGCGGTGGCGGCTTCGTCGTCATGGATGACGGAACCTTCGTCACGATCGACTGTACGATCCCTCGCAACGTCTCTTCGATGACGTTCCAGTTCATCGGCTCGAAGGGGAAACTCTACCTCAACAACGACGATGGCGAGTGGCGATACTGGCGCCTCAATAACGGTGAACATATCGAAACACCGTTACCGGGAATCGATGAATCGTGGACTTGGGAGGACGATTACAAAGGATCGTTTGAAAACGCGGCAAACCATATCGTCGACTTGCTTGGCGGAGAGGCCAACAATCACTCGACGGGTGTGGCGGCCCTGCGTTCTTTAGAAATCATCGTCGGCTTCTACATCTCTCACTACACCGGAAGTCAGGTCGACATCCCACTGAATCGGCCACTCCGCGATGTCCTGATCACATCTTGGTGAATTGACAGTCAGCTAGATAGTGAGCAAAAGTAGTGTCGTCGCGAGGCATTACTCGTATATATGGAAGCTATCAGTTTTCCCATGATGTAGTTCCAGTCGTAGTCGACGCCGAGACCGGAATTGACGTACACTGTGATCATGCCGTCGGCGTCGATGGTGTCGATTATATCCGAGTACTCGCTCTCGTCCACTGACGGCTGGGTATCCGGACAGTCGAGGAGAACCAGCACGAGTTTGTAGTAGTTGGTATAACGGATATTGATCGATGCCGACGTCTTCAATTGGGTATGTGAACTCCGCTAATTCGATTTTGGTTTTCAAGGCGCAATATCGAGTTCCAGCTATACCACCATATTAAATCACCGTATTTCAGCCGTTGGTGGATCGACAGTGTCCTTCAGGTAGCTGTTCATTGGGATTGATCGATTAATGACTAATGCTCAGAGACAATAACAGAATATTCATGGAATATATTATACTAATTACGAAAGATTCATTTACCCCTATGTCTAAATTTGACTCGTCTATGATTAACGAAGAGAGGCGACGAGCCCTCAGAACCATTGGTGCGGCTGGAATGATCGGTCTTGCAGGATGCTCCGGTGATAGCAATTCCGAGGGCGACGGTGGAAGCAGCGGTGACGGTGGGGGTGGCAACTCTAACGCGATATCGTGGTGGAACCTCGCCGTTCAGGGTACTGCCAAAGAAGCTACTAAAAAGCTTGAGAGCATGTTCGAAGAGCAGACGGGCATCCAAGTCGAACAAACGAAGTATGAGAACACACCCTACAAGTCGGCGATATCAAATGCGCTTGGAACGAACGAGGCCCCGGATCTATTTTACATCTGGCCTGGCCCAAATCGCCTCGGCCGCTACGTCCGCAACGGGAACGTCATTCCACTAGATGGAGTTCTTTCTAATAAGCAACAAAAAGCCCAGATTCCGGACGGGATTCGCGGGACGAAGTACAAAAAAGGAGAAATTCTGTCCTGGCGTAACAAAGGCGGAAAGATGTATAGCATCCCGTACGATCTAGCGGGTATTCCGATCTGGTACAACAAGAACGTGCTCAACGACGCTGGTGTCGATCCAAAACGACTTCAGCACGCGACGGACATCACATGGAGCGAGTTCCTCGACATCTGTTCAAAGCTATCTGATGCCGGCTACACGGCGATCGAGTGTGGGAACCGAAACCGCTGGACTATTGGCCATTGGGTCTCAGCCTTCATGATCAAGGCAGCTGGCGTCGACCATTACTATAACGCGGCATACGGGTTGAAAGGCGCGTCCCTAACCGACAAACCCTTCCAGACCGCTCTCTCGCGACTCAAAAAATTGTACGACGACGGTTATTTTAATAAAGATATCAACTCTCTAAATAACAACGAGGCCGCTTCCCTGTTTTTCAATGGACAGGCAGGCTTCTGGCACCAGGGGACCTGGGTCAGCGAGATCATTTCCTCACAGGCTCCCGATAGCTTCGCTGGAATTCCCGACGCTATGGACTATATGTGGTGGCCGGCCTTCCAAGACGTGTATGAGAACAGTAAGAACGAGCGAATGAGTGTCGTGCCCAATTCTACGGTCGCCATCAGTTCCCAAGCTGCCAAGCGTGGCGACAAGCACCTAGCTAACGTCAAAAAGTTCGCTAGCTTCTTCGGTAGTCTCGACGCGCAGAAAGCTTTCTTCGAAATTACTGGTTCACCCGTTACGCGAACTGACGTGTACGACGAGGTAGAAATGTCACCAAGTCAGAAGACGACTACAGCCACAGTTGACCAGCTACAGTCCGCCGACGCGGTCGGAATGGTGTTCGATGTCGCTTTCCTCCCAGAGACAACCGAAGCGTTGCTGTCGGCGGGTCAGGAGTTGTTCACCGGAGCCTCTCCGCCAAAACTGTTGCAGAAAGCCCAAAAAACAAACAAGAAGGCGCTCTCGAACCTCAAGTGAATCATGAGCACTGAAAAATCAGGGAGCAACATTTCGGACACCGCCTCTTCAGCGATAGAGACGACAAGAAATTTCATCGAGGACAACCCTCACTGGTTGTTCCTCCTTCCCGCGCTCCTAATTTATCTCCCGTTTTTGGTACTGCCGGCTCTGGGCATATTTGGGCTAAGTACGTTCCAGTGGTCTGGATTAGGCGACATGTCGTTCAACGGCGTTGAGAACTTCGTCACGGCCATCTCAGATACTGTCGTCAGCACGTCGCTGTGGCATAATGTGAAGATTGCGTTCTGGAGCCTCATCCTGCAAGCGGGCATCGGGTTGGCGCTCGCACTCGCCATCTATCGCCTCTCAGACCGCTTTCGACAGTTCTTCCAGGTCGTGTATCTACTCCCGATGACGCTCATGGCGGTGGCAGTTTCGATGATCTGGGGATACATATACAACCCGTCTTACGGGGTTCTAAACACTGCTATCCAAAAAATTGGCATGGATTGGAACCCGCTGTGGCTCGGCAGTAAGAGTCTTGCGCTGTACGCCATTATCATCGTGGCGACGTGGCAGTGGACTGGATTCCGAGTCGTCCTCTGGCTTGCTGGACTCGACAGCATTGACGAGAGCTTGCTCGAGGCGGCACGTATGGACGGTGCAGGGCCACTACAGCGCTTTCGGTATGTTACGCTGCCGCTGCTAAAGCCGGTCGCCATCTTCATCTCCATCTATACCATTATCGGTTCGTTCAATTCGTTCGTGTATGTCTGGGTCATGACACGGGGAGGTCCTGGACACGCAAGCGAAGTAATGGTCACCTGGATTTATAAGAACGCGTTTCTCCAGTCGAACTTCGGACAAGCCGCGGCCATCAGTGTCCTTCTGTTCGTAATCGTCCTCGTGCTCTCGCTGCTAAACATGCGCCTGGGTGATCGCGAGGCTGGAGGTGCAAACCCATGAGTGTAGATACGGACGCCGCAGAGCCGATTAGAGATATTGCCGTCGAGTTGTTCGATAAGCTCTCGGCCCTGTTCGTGTTTGTCGTGGCGGGCGTGTTCCTCGTCCCAGTGCTGTTGTTGCTCGTGACAAGTGTCAAATCGAAGACTGAGATCTTCACCAATCCGCTGGCATTGCCTCAGGACTTCCAAATCGAAAATTACGCCACCGCTTGGACAACCGGCGGGTTCGATCAGTACTTCATGAACAGCGTTATCGTCGTCTCTATCAGTCTCGCGTTGATCCTGTTGCTGTCGAGTTTGGCGGCATACGCGCTTGTCCAGTTCGACTTCCCGGCTGATGACTTCATGCTGGTGTTCTTTCTGGCAGGGTTCATGATTCCGCCGCAGGTGTTGCTCGTTCCGCTTTATACCATCATGAATGCGCTGAATCTGTTGAACACATACTTCAGCCTCATCTTCGCGTACGTAGCGTTCGGTCTTCCATTCTCGGTGTTCCTGTTGCGGCAGTTCTTCGTCACGATCCCGGACACGTACGCCGAAGCCGCTCGCATGGACGGCTGTACCGAGTTTCAGGTTTTCTTCCGTGTCTACCTGCCACTCTCAGTGCCTGCATTGGCAGCCGTCGCTATCTACCAGTTCGTCTTCCTCTGGAATGAGTTCCTATACGCTATTATCTTCATCACCGACGACGCGAAGCGGACACTACCGGCCGGTCTCATGGCCTTTCAGGGTCAGTACGCCGGTGATTGGGCGCAACTCGCTGCTGGGATTGTCATCGCGGTAACACCGACCGTGATCTTCTTCCTGCTTTTCCAGCGGCAGTTCATGCGCGGTATCTCGATGGGGACGACAAAGGGATAATTGACTTTGTCGACTCATTCTCGATACCCTTCGCTCTTGATCTCTCGATTCGGTTGGAGAAATCGGAATGACTATTGAGAGTGCCCCACATGATACAGACGTGATCTCGTCAGCCCCTAGGTACCTAAATGAGCACGCACAGCGATATGAAGAGAACCCCCGTCAAGCCTCACACGAGTGGTTCGACGATGCGAAGTACGGTCTGTTCCTTCACTACGGGCTGTACTCGCTGCTTGGCAACCACGAGTGGGTTCAGTATCACGAACGGATCGAACCCGCTGACTACGCGCAACTCCAGCACTACTTCACTGCGGAGTCATTCGACGCCGAACGGATCGTCGAATTTGCACAACACTGCGGGATGAACTACATCACATTCACCGCCCGCCACCACGAGGGGTTCTGTCTGTTTGACAGCGATTACACCACCTATACGACTGTCGAAGCACCGGCGGGACGTGACCTCGTCGCAGAATTATCCAAAGCGTGTCAGCAGGCCGGTATGGGACTCTTTCTATACTACTCGCACGGCTACGACTGGCATCACCCGCATGCCCCAAACCGTAACGAGTGGGGCGATCCGGTTCGTCCCGCTTACGATGAGCAACCCGGATGCTACGCGGATGCCGGCCACGACCTCAACATCTACCTCGACTACCTCGAATCTCAGATAACGGAGTTGCTAACCGAGTACGGTCCAATTGCGGGTATCTGGCTTGATCCGTCCTATCTCCCCCAAAAAGACACTGATAGATTCGCCGAGGCATTCGACCTCGAATCACTGTACGAGACAATCCGTGACTGTCAACCCCAGACGCTAATCAGCTACAAGGAGGGAGTCACCGGAACGGAGGACTTCGTCACGCCCGAACATAAACCGGGCGAACGTGATGTACTCGGTGAAGTGTGCACAACGATGATTCCTGGCGAAGCATACCGCGACGAGATGGCTGGGCAGTGGGGCTTCGGCGATGAGGGAGGCGAGAGCCAGCAGCAAGTCTCGACCTCATGGGGATATGCGAAGGCGGCCGAGGGAATGCACCGCGATGTCGATGAGGTGTGGGAGAAGCTCTCGACGACGTTGTCTGACGGATACAACCTGCTGATGAACGTCGGATCGCTCCCTGACGGCCGGCTCGATCCGGAGGATGTCGAGACGCTACGCGCGGTCGGCGACCGAATCGAGTACGAAGGGTATCCCGACTGAGCGCAGTGCACTGCTTCCAGTGACAGTTTCGTATTGTCCTGATCGATTCTGCCTTCCATTCGATACACCGGTGGATTCTTGGGAGTACACGCTATGCTTCTCGTATGGTCGGCCACACTACGTTTGACTACAGCGGTGAATCGGCTATCGTCACCGGCTCTACGAAGGGAATCGGTCACGGTATTGCAAAAGGGCTTGTCGACGCGGGTGCGAATGTCGTCGTCAATTCTCGAACGGAAGGAGATGTGATCGAGGTCGCCGAGGAACTCAACGAGCGAAGTACGGGTGAAGTGATCGGCGTCACAGCAGACATGACCAATCTCGCCGAAATTGAGGCCCTCATTGAGACGGCTATTGACGCGTTCGGCGAGATAGACCTGTTGGTCAACAACGCTGCAGTCTGGCCCCACGAGGAATCACTTGTTAAAGCGTCGATCGAGGACTGGAATTTCGCCATGGATGTGAACGTCAGGGCGCAGTACTACGCCTCGAAGCTCGTAGCGGCCCACATGATTGAACACGGAATCGAGGGTTCGATAGTCAATCACACCAGTCAGACCGGGGATAGGCGAACCGGCCGCCGCGGCTTATACGGCATCACAAAGACAGCGATCAACGGTTTCACTTGGCGAATGGCCCACGAAATTGCCGAGCACGGCATTCGGATGAACGCTATCTCGACGGACGTGACCGAGACCTACCAACTGCACTACGAAGCCGAGATGATTGCAGAGGACGATCCCGATCGGACGCCCGAGGACGTACTCAGGGAATGGGGCGAGGCACGCCCGCTCGGCCGGGTCGGACAGCCGGAAGACCTCGCGAACGCGGTATTGTATCTCGCCAGCGATGCAGCGTCATACGTCGTTGGCACGATTCTACGCGTCAGCGGCGGCGGCAACCTGGAGTGATTCGATGAGATTTATCGATACACATACACATGCATGGGGAACGGACACCGAAGAACTCCCATGGCAGGCCGAGGTGTTGCCACCGGGATGGGACGGCCCATACACCGCCCGTGATTTGATCACGGACATGAATTCGAATGGTGTCGATGAGAGTGTAGTCGTCACGACTCCGCTGTACGGCCGCAGTATACGCGCTAACGAGTACACAATGCGAGCCATTGAGACTTTCCCCAACAGATTGTGGGGTGTCGGCCTCGTGGATTTTTTCCAGAATGATCCTGAGCAGGTGCGCGCGGATCTCCGGCGCGTCGTCGGCCACCATCGAATGTTGGGCGTGCGTATGCACGCTTGCCTCGAATACGCCGAATACCCGACAGAATTGGATCGGACGGCCAACTGGATCCTTGATGATGCGCTCGAAACGGTCTGGGAAGAGGCCATGGCGCTTGATACGTCGGTGTTCATTTTCCCGAAGGCAGAGCAACTGCCAATGATAAAAGAGATCGCCGAGGAGCATCCGGGCGTGCAATTCGTCATCGATCACATGGCATTCCCGGACGAGACGACCGCGCCCGACACGTCTCCATGGGCGGCGTTCGAATCGGTGGCCGAGTGTGAGAATGTCGCCGTCAAGGTGAGCTCCCTTCCGCGCTCAGCCAAATACGAGTGGCCTTACAAGGACTTGCACGGCTACGTATATGCCCTCGTTGAGTGGTTCGGTTCCGAGCGTTTGATGCTCGGCTCAGACTACCCATGGATGGACGACTGGGCAAGTTACGAGGACTGCCTTTCGTGGATTGAGGAGGCATCGTTTCTCTCCGCGCGTGATATCTCGTATCTCTCACACCGGACGTTTGAACGTGTTCACGAGGTGTAATCCTGACGGAGGAGTGAATTGGGTTTTCTGGCTGACACAATTTTCTTTAGTGACTCTTCCGTTGCTGTTGGTATGTCATCGAACACAGAACGAGCGGTGTATATTCAGCGCATTGACCCCGAGTACAGAGAGGAGTATCTCGAAGCACACGAAAACGTCCCAAAGGGTGTCTCGCAGGCGATGGAACGAGGCGGGGCTACGGAATTCGAACTGTACGTTCGGGACAATCTTGCCGTTTGTATTCTCGAAGCCGAAGATATCGATACCTACCTTGAGGAAGTCGACGGTGACGAGGCGGTCGAAGAGTGGGAACGCTACGTCGCCCAGTTTAAATCCGAGGGCGTCGACGTGGACAATGAGGATGAACCAATTCCGTTTATGGAGTGTATTTGGACGCTCTCCAAGGGTGAGATGGTATAGCAAGGAACAAGATTTATCACCAACTACAGTAATATCTTTGCTATGGGCGATCTTAAGATAGCGAACTTGACTAAACGGTTCGGTGATGAGTCCGGGACAGCAATTGTCGCCGTTGATGACCTATCGATTTCGATTGAAGACGGTGAATTTCTTGTCCTGGTCGGTCCCTCTGGCTGTGGTAAATCGACAACGTTACGATGTATTGCCGGTCTCGAATCGGTAACTGAAGGCACCATTTCGCTCAACGGAACCGATATCACGCATCAACGCTCGCGCAACCGAAATATTGCGATGGTGTTTCAGAACTACGCGCTCTACCCTCACATGACCTCGCGCAAAAACATCGGGTTCGGGCTTAAGATGGGGACGGATCTGTCCGCCGCCGAAATCAACGAACATATCGAGAAGACTGCGGAAATGATGGGAATCGAGAATTTGCTCGAAAAGAAGCCTGGTGAACTTTCCGGCGGACAGCAACAACGTGTCGCACTCGGGCGGGCAATTGTCAGAGACCCTGAATTATTCTTGATGGACGAACCGCTGTCGAACTTGGATGCTAAACTCCGGACTACGATGCGAACTGAGTTACAGAACTTGCAGGCTGATCTAGATGTGACGACGATCTACGTCACTCACGACCAAACAGAGGCGATGACGATGGGCGATCGAATTGCCGTCCTCAACGATGGCGAACTTCAGCAGATCGGGACGCCCCTAGAGTGTTATCACCTCCCCGCTAACCGCTTCGTCGCCGGTTTCATCGGATCGCCGTCTATGAACTTCTTTGAGGTGTCTCAGAACCGAGATATGGGGACACTGGTTCACGATGAGTTCGGGTACTCCCTCAATGCGGCGACTTCGGAGTCCATCGCCGACGCTGCAGACGTCCTCACGTTGGGAATTCGTCCCGAGGATATCCGTGTCGCCGCTCGTGGCGACGAAAACATCTTCACCGTTGAGGTTGATGTCGTTGAACCACTGGGCGACCAGTCGTATGTTTACTTCACGGTCGGCGGTCAGACATACACAGCGAGCATTGACGGCGAGGAATACATTCGAGAAGATATAGAAATCGACGTGGTGTTCCCCCAAAACCGAATTCACCTCTTCGACGGCCAAACCGGCAAGGCGATCAAAAACCGTGACCCACCCGAGGCAGCTCAGGCCGAGGCAGCCGAGTTCCAAGACTCATCTTCGTTCGCTGCCGGACAGAACGATGATTAGGATGGCTCAGCGCGTGTTATCGACTCCGACCAGTTGGATTGCGTACGCGTGATCATGATCCGGTTGTTTTGGAAGTTTAACTGAGAGTCGATCGTCCGCGAGAGTGGTGGTGAGTGAATGATCACCGTCAGTGGTCAGCAACTTCGTTTCTGGAGCTTCGTCGAGAACGACGTGGGCCGGAACTGAGAGAGTCAGTTCGTCGCCAGGCCAGTCGAGTGCGATTACATAGAGATTACCGTCGCGGTGGGTGTAACGCACCTCGGTGTCACTCTCGTCGTCTTCTGCGACGATCCACGGCCGTGACCCAAAAATCGCCTTGCCATTCACCTTGAGCCAATTGCCGAGTGCCTGAAGGCGTTCCTTCTGTATTTTCGGGATCGTACCGTCAGCTTTCGGACCGACATTGATGAGGAGGTTGCCGTTTTTCGAGACGATATCGACGAATGAGTGAATCAACTCCTCGTACGAGAGATAGTCGTTCTCGTCTTCGACAGCGTTATAGCCGAAGGAATGCCCGATACCGCGATTTGCCTCCCACGGCTCGTTGCGGAGTTCCTCAAAGGTCGCGTATTCTGGCGTGACGAAATCACCGTGTGTGTCTTCTGTATCACGATTTTCGATGTCAATGGTTGGGCCGATGGCATCGGTCGAAGCACGGTCGTTGACCGCGACTTCTTGGCCACGTTTAGCGGCGCGGTTGTAGTAATCGGCGATCAATTCCTGGGCGTGCAAATGGTCACCATCGGCCTTGGGTACGTCGAACCAGAGCATGTCGGGATCGTACTTGCGGATCAATTCCCGATGCTTGGCGTTCATGAAGTCGACGTACTCTGACCCCGGTCCGCCTTGTTCCTCGCTGGGTCCACCCTTCTTGTAGTCCGGGTGACCGAATTGGCCGTCGAAACCAGGCTGATAGTAGTTGTAGTTAGCGTGGTAAGAAGCTGCGAATCGTAGACCGTAATTGCGGACAGCATCGGCAAGATCTCCAACGAGGTCGCGCTCGGGTCCCATCTTGGCGGCGTTGTACTTTGTGTAATGAGTATTCCACAGTGGGAAACCATCATGGTGTTCGCCAGTTAGAACGACGTAACCGGCTCCGACTTCTGTGAAAAGTGATGTCCACTCATCAGGATCCCAGTTTTCAGCGGTGAAATCCTCAATGAAGTCGGCATACTCGACATTTTCGCCGTAAGTTTCCTCATGATATTCTTTTGTCGGGGACTCCTCTTCATACATATAGTAAGGATACCATTCAGCGTACGGCGAGGCGTTCTCACCGGCAATCTCGGCGTCGGTGGGTGCCCACGCCGGAACCGAGTAGATGCCCCAGTGGATGAAGATGCCTAATTTTGCGTCACGGAACCACTTTGGTAGTGCATGGGTGTCTAACGACTCCCATGTCGGCTTATATTCCGACATATGCTGACGATACACATGCCAGACAAAGTAGCTTTCGTTCGAATCCCACTTCTAGCAACAATGTTCCGTTTAGCAGATTTGGTCAAATTAGTAATACAATATCAGATGGAATTAGGTATCGGTAATTGGTCCGAAAAGCCTATTGCCCATTGAGTTTGCCGACACCAATTATACGAGACAGTTTCCTTAGAGATTGTCCCGCAGGACAATTCCTGGGAATCATCAGCGAGATACTCGTGATCTGCGACTGCTTGACCATCGCAAACGAAAGATCACTCAATTTATAGCCTCGATCAACAAAATAGTAATTAGAAGTGAGATAACAATGGAGTATATTACGCTTGGAGAGACAGGTCTTGAAGTATCGCGGCTTTGTCTGGGTACGATGAACTTCGGCAGCGGCTGGCGACCAACATATCCGTATAATTGCACTATCGACGAGGAAGCCAGTAAAGCCGTGATCGACCGCGCGGTCAATCACGGAATCAACTTCCTCGACACGGCGAATATCTACTCAACGGGGGATAGCAAGCTCATCGTCAGCAACACCATCAAAGAGTACAAACGCGACGAACTCGTCGTCGCGACAAAAGTATATGGGCAGATGCATACCGGTCCGAACAGCCAGGGACTCTCGCGCAAGCACATCTTGGATCAAGCTGAAGTAAGCCTCGGCTGCCTCGGCACCGACTACATAGACCTCTATCAAATTCATCGGTGGGATGAACAGACTCCGATCGAGGAGACCTTGTCGGCACTCGATCATCTTGTCGATGAAGGTATGATTCGGTACATCGGCGCCAGTTCGATGGCTGGTTGGCGGTTCGCCAAGGCACTATACACGAGCGATGTCGAACACCGTGAACGATTCGTGAGCATGCAACCTGAGTATAGTCTCGCTCGACGTCACGAAGAAGAGAATGTGCTGCCGGTCTGTGCTGACGAGGGAATTGGTGTCATACCATGGTCGCCGCTGTACCGAGGCTTCCTCACCGACAAGTACGAGCGGACGGATGAACCACCGAAAGGGTCGTGAATGGCAGAGGAAGGAGTCACGCCCGCCGAGGAGTTCTCTGAGGAGCATTGGGCAGTCCTCGACGTTCTACGTGAAATCGCTCACGACCATGACGCTTCGCCTGTCCAGATAAGTATCGCCTGGCTGTTACACAAGGATGTGGTTACCGCACCCATCATCGGTCCGAAGACGATAGATCAGCTCGATGAGACCGTCCGCGCACTCAGCATCTCGCTATCCGACGACGAGATCAAACGGCTGGAAGCTCCGATTGATCCCGCTTGGTCGGCTGACCTTTTGTAGTCGGCGTCACTAAACAGACACTCTCAGGTGTCGCTTCGGTCGAAATGCGAGATAGTAAGCAGCGGAACAATAGAAAGGGAAAACCCTATTGTTCACGTGGGTTATCGACGCCGGCAAAGCAAAGCGTATACGCGTATTCGTGATCGGGTTGCTCCGGGAGTTCGACTATGAGTCGGTTATCAGTGAGAAAGGCGGTAAGTGGATAACTTCCGTCACCGGTCAACAGTATCGTCTCTGGAATTTTGTCGAAATCGACGTGGGCCGGAACTGAGAGAGTCAGTTCGTCGCCAGGCCAGTCGAGTGCGATTGCATAGAGATTACCGTCACGGTGGGTGTAACGCACCTCGGTGTCACTCTCGTCGTCTTCTGCGACGATCCACGGCCGTGACCCAAAAATCGCCTTGCCATTCACCTTGAGCCATTTACCCAGTCCCAAGAGCGGAGTTCGCTGCAAGCCTGGAATCGTGCCATCGGCTTTCGGGCCGACGTTGATGAGGAGGTTGCCGTTCTTTGAGACAATGTCGACGAATGAGTGAACTAGCTCTGCAGCCGAGAGATGATCGTCCTCTTCCTCGACAGCATTGTACCCAAATGAGTGGCCTATCCCTCGACAGCACTCCCACTTCACGTCCTGAATCTCGTCGTAAGAGGTGTATTCGGGTGTAATGAAGTCGCCGTGGTATTGGTCGTTGTCCCGCCGGTTTCCTTCAATGTCGATAGTCGGCCCAATGGCATCGGTCGAAGCACGGTCGTTGATCACGACTTCTTGGCCGCACTCCTCGGCGCGGTTGTAATAGTCAGCTATGAGTTCAGTTGCGTGCGTGTGCTCGCTGTCGGCCTTAGGCACGTCGAACCAGAGCATGTCGGGATCATACCTGCGGATCAATTCTCGATGCTTGGCGTTCATGAAGTCCACATACTCTGACCCCGGTCCACCCTGTTCTTCAGCGGGACCGCCCTTCTCGTAATCGGGGTGACCGAACTGGCCGTCGAAACCAGGCTGATAGTAGTTGTAGTTAGCGTGGTAAGAGGCGGCGAATCGAAGTCCCTGATCACGGACGGCCTCAGCGAGATCACCGACGATGTCACGCTCGGGTCCCATCTCGGCGGCGTTGTATTTCGTGTAATGTGAGTTCCATAGCGGGAAGCCGTCGTGGTGTTCTCCCGTAAGCACGACGTAGCCGGCCCCGATCTCGTTGAAGAAGTCCGCCCACTCATCGGGAGCCCAGTTCTCGGCGGTGAAGTTCTCGATGAAGTCAGCATATTCCACGTCTTCGCCATACGTCCCTTCGTGGTACTCCTTCGTCGGCGATCCCTCTTCATACATGTAGTAGGGATACCACTCAGCGTAGGGTGAGGCGTTTTCGCCACCGATTTCAGCGTCGACGGGGGCCCACGCTGGGACTGAATAAACACCCCAATGGATGAAGATGCCTAATTTCACGTCGTGATACCAGTCGGGAACTTCGTGTTGGTCGAGTGACTCCCAACTTGGTGAATAATCCACCATAGTAGAATCATACAGTTGTGGATACAAATAAGTTTAGTATTGAAAACGTATCGTGTTTAGTCAAGCGAATTCCAGCAGACGGTAAAGGCTTGTAACCTCGTTTCTGTGATCTCTGGATTGACGGTGGCTGAAACTATTACTGAACGGGAAATTACGTCGTTTTACTTCGCTGAAGGTAAATTTATCTGTATCCATATTTCTATGCTAAATTGATTGAGATCGGAGCCTGGCTCGTTATAGTGTAGCTTTGAAATGCTGTGCGAGATCGACGGCACGAAGTTCGTCATCGTTGGCGTCGTCGAGTCGCATATCTTCCCGGGGCGTCTCAATGATGGTCTCCGGATTCTCGCCAAATGTGAACTCAAGATAGGTTCCCGAATGGGGCCCCTGACTTTTCCGGTCCGACTCGACCAACGAGTAAGCCCGTCAGTCACGGTATGTGGTGGCTCTCTCAACGCACCTTGGTCGCCTCAGCTTGCCTCAATTGCTTGATCACAATGACCGACATCCCTTAGGGGAAGACTCAAAACTATGGTGAGATCGCTGCTTAACTCGATACTTCGCCTATCTAGGACAGGCATGCGCATCCAACCCTTGATTTGATGCGCGCCTTCTATTCAGGTCTATATTCAGAGAACCAATAAGATTCAGAAGATTGGAAATTGGTATCCAAAACGATCCACTTCTTCAAAATTATTTACACGGTATTCTCGTTGTTTACCATGATACCTATCTTAAAGAGCGTCTCGGCAACCGGAGTCCAAAATGTGCTTGATAACATGGGTGATGGCCAAGTGCCGAAGCGGCTCATGGTCGCAATCGCCGACAAACAAGGCGTTTCTCAAACGGACTTACCCGAGTGATACGGGTACCCACGGAAAACCGTGTATAAATCGGTTCCAACGATTCGAAGAGGAAGCCGTCCGCAATGCAGCCCGGGATAAGCCCCGCCCGGGTCGCCCACTGAAACTCGGTCATGAGGAACAATCCGAAATCTTATAATTACTTCATAAGTCACCTGCAAATGCCGGCTACGACGCTGAAGAATGGAGTATCCCACTTGTACAACGGCTTGTCGACGAGCAGTTCAATGTCACTTATTCATGGACGAGTGCATACCGACTGCATTCTAAAATTGAGTAATAAATTTTGAATCGCTGCTTGTGATTCCACTCATAAAATCCAATTAATTTCTATGCTAAATTATAATTAAAGGTGAAAATTACCACAACGTCCTCTCCAGAAGCACACTGTTACCCATTGACAACCAGAGGCTGATTTTCTGCCGCGATTAGCGCCTTGAGGCAGACATAGTTGGCCGAGTATTGAGCAAAAGTGCCAGAAGTTGTTTTAGAGGCTTGTGATTGGGCTGACTGATTTCACTAAACGTAGATGGAAGGACAAACCTTAGTTGCACGTTGCCTTCAGCCAGCATCCATTTATAATCTCCAGATCGCTAATCACGATATGAAAATTTCACAGCAGGATCAGCACCACATTGAGTTGAGCGCAAGTAATATCGGCGGAATCGACCATACTGACGTGGAGTTTTCCCCCGGAGTGACGGTCCTCATGGGCCGGAACGCAACCAATCGAACGTCATTTCTCCAGGCGATTATGGCGGCTCTTGGGAGTGACCAAGTGACACTCAAAGGTGATGCGGATAAAGGATCAGTCGAACTCACAATCGACGACGAGACATATACACGCACACTCACCCGCACAAATGGCGTAATCAAGATGAGTGGCAATCCGTATCTCGACGATACAGAACTCGCCGAGCTGTTTGCCTTTTTGCTCGAGTCAAACGAAGCACGTCGGGCCGTCGCTCGCGATGATGATCTGCGTGACTTAATAATGCGTCCCGTCGACACCGATACGATCCAAGCTGAAATCGACCGGTGTGAAACCGAAAAGCAGCAGATCGATACCGAACTCGAGACTCTGGACTCACTCAAACAGCAGCACCCTAATCTTGAGCAAAAACGGACGCGTCTCGAAACGGAAATCGAAGATAAACAGGCAGAGCTCGAAGCAAAAGAAACCGAGCTCGAGGAGGCTGATACGGATATCAGCGAGACACGAGATGAAAAAGCCGAACTCGACGAAAAACTTGAAGAGCTCCGCGAAACCCGCTCTACGCTCGAAAGCGTTCGCTTCAAAATCAGTACTGAAGAGGATAGTATCGAGGCGCTCAAGGACGAACTTGCTGAATTAGAGACGGAACAGGAACAGCTTCCAGATGATGCAGGTGAAACGGCCGAAATCGAGCAGGAAATCCAAACGCGTCGCGAGCGCAAACAACAGCTCAGTTCAACGCTCAGCGAATTACAAACGATCATCCAATTCAACGAAGAAATGCTCCAAGGGACGAGCCCCGATGTGCGAAGCGCCCTCGCGCCGACGACCACCACTGATGAGGGCTCTGACGGGTCGATTACCGATCAGCTTGTCGCTGATTCTGAAACGGTTGTGTGCTGGACGTGTGGGACGGAAGTCGACAAACAAGAAATCGAAGCAACCCTCGAGCGACTTCGTACGCTTCGGCAAGATACGCTTGGCGAGCGTTCCGAATTGGATTCCGAAATCAGCGAATTCGAACGTGAGAAATCTAACCTTGAGACGAAACAGCGTGAACGCGAGCAAACCGAGCGACGACTCTCCCAGATTAACAATGAACTTGAGGATCGTGAAGACCGTCTTGAGGACCTTAGATCCGAACGTGCTGACCTGACCGATGATATCGAGAAACTTGAGGATGAAGTCGAAGCACTCGAACAGGAAGATTACAGTGAAGTCCTCGATCTTCACAAGGAAGCAAATCAACTTGAATTCGAACTCGAACGGCTCGAATCCGATCTGGACGATGTCGAAGCGGAAATTGAGGAGATTGATGCGAAGCTCGCGGAACGAGAGCAACTCGAAGCACAACGCGAGGAAATTCAAGCGGAGTTGGCTGATCTCCGCACTCGCATCGAACAAATTGAGCAGAATGCAGTCGACGAGTTCAACACCCATATGGAGACGGTGCTTGAGTTGCTTGACTATGCGAATCTCGAGCGCATTTGGATCGAACGGACACAGCAAGACGTCCGTGAGGGGAGACGGAAGGTCACGAAAAGTGTCTTCTCGCTCCACGTGATTCGGAGTACAGAGTCGGGAACTGCCTATGAGGACACAATTGAGCATTTAAGTGAGAGTGAGCGTGAAGTAACCGGGCTGGTGTTCGCGCTTGCCGGATACCTAGCGCACGAGGTCTATGAGGACGTGCCGTTCATTCTGCTTGACTCGTTGGAAGCGATCGACTCGGATCGGATTGCGACGCTCGTCGATTACTTTAGCGAATATGCCGGGTATCTTGTCGCTGCCCTGTTGCCTGAGGACGCAGCCGCCCTTGACGATGCATATGAGCGAGTGACCGAGATTTAGTTAACGCCAAAATTCTGCCACTACTTATCTAATCAAAGACAGAATTATACCTGAATAATGTATAAAATCATATTTCATTTTGCTGGCTAACCGGGAATATATTTAGTAAATATTTGTTCTCTGTAGGGAGGACATACAGTCTATACCTGGGACGAATTCAAAGAGCCCGATAGATTTTCTGTCACGTTGACACTGGGACTGGCACTCGCTTTCGTCGGCATTCCATTGGGCGCCGCTCTCAGTATTACCGTCTCAAAGAAGTCGCCCGTGAATAGAGTAGCGTCGAGAACCACTCATCAACTCCAAACTGGCGTTATCTCTAATCGGTTCCACGAATTACGACTGTTTCGATGGAGTATAATCTGTTTTGCTGAAACGCTCGTGTTGTGGCAGAACGAGGATTTAATTGATGGCGTAGAGGTTGCCGAAAGGATGGATGCGAAACAGGGTTCTCAGGCTGTTGTAACTTCTTGCCCGAGATACTGCTGTTCCCAGTCTCTTCTCGTTTCGATTTCTCGCTGGCCACGCTGAGTCAGCGTATAGATGTTCGTCCGGCGATCTTTTTCGCTCTTCTCAATCAGCCCTTTGTCGACGAGTGTATCCAGATTTGGATAGAGTCGCCCGTGATGGATTTCCGTTTCGTAGTACTCTTCGAGGTCATCTTTGATGGCAAGTCCGTGTGGATCGTCCAACCCCATCACGGCGTACAAGAGGTCACGTTGAAAGCCAGTCAGATCGTGCATTGTTCTCCCACTATTTATTGTCACGTATTCATAAAATCAGTTACGGTATGTTGGAGGTCATCGGCTGACCAGTTGGCTGCAGATGGTCTCGATAAATCTTCGGTGGACTCCGGTCAGAAACCAGAGTCCGAATTCACGAGACACTTACAACGATGGTAGTGACGTGGGAACAGCAGGGACTCGATCCACCTGATTAATTGACGTCGGTGCTCGGAGGACAACGGCCGGATTCACAAATAGAGGCATCTACGAGGAAAATCCGCTAAACAGGCACTGCTAGATTGAAACCTTCTGTTCGAGTGCTGTGATCGGTGGGTGATTCTCCAGTGCTTGGTGGCTCCCGCTAAATACAGAGGTTGTATCTCGTATTCAATAGGCGCTCGATTTAGAGGTGATGTGGTGAACAAGCCAGTCATCTGATCTGCAATCCGAACGAGAATCCCAATACAGGAGCATCCGTCCCACTATTTATCAATAGTTCAGCTACGTATCAGTCCTAATTTCTGTGCTGTGGGGAGATTCCAGTCGTACGTAACTGCTACTAACCGTGTCCCAACGGTCACTACCGCACACATTACGGCAGCGGTGCTCCCCACAGTTCCCACACTCATCGCTACCCAGTACGTACTCCCGCCCAACACTGCACAACTCGCATAGAAATCGTCAAAGAGGATAAACGGAGAGCGATCGAGAAGAATATCTGCAAAAGCACCGCCTCCCACTGCGTTGATTGTTGCGATAGCGACGACACCAAATGCTGAAACGTTCGCCTCGGTTGCGACGATAGCACCAGTTGTAGCAAAGGCAGCGAGCCCGATAGCGTCCGAGACGAGAGTAATTGGATGGGTATCCGGAGACGGTAGGACGGCGCTTAACGCAATCGCTAAGCCGACTCCAAGCAGACCCAAACTGATTTCGATTGGTGACTGAAGTGCTAGTGGGACTCGACTCACAAGGAGATCCCGTGTCGTCCCACCAGCAAATGCCATCGCCAGACCAACGACGGTAATCCCGAATAGATCGAACTTCTCACGGATTGCCTTAGCCGATCCGACAAGTGCAAACGCGATCAAGCCGATCGTGTTCATAACAGCAAATGGATCGCCGAACAGAACTGTGATGAGATTCCGAATCACTGTCTTCGCCTATGTGACCAAATATCTTGAGCACTGCGATGTCAGTAGTGATGTGTGGGATATTGGACGGTGTAAGCAGTATGCGACTAACCACCGTTTCTGAAAGCATCGCGAGTCTATGCGAGCCAGTCTTCGCCCCACTCGTCTAATGCATCGAATACGGGACAAAGCGCACTGCCTTTCTCGGTCAGGGTGTAGTAGCTTGCGACCGGCGATTCGAACTCCTTTCGGTTCTCGATGAACCCTTCCTCCTCCAAATCATCAAGCACACGCGAGAGTGTGTAGGAGCTCGCGCCCGTTGAGCGCTTGAGTTCGTTGAATCGCTTTTCACCGTCACGTAGGTCGTTGAGGACGATGAGCTTCCTCTTCGCCCCCATCTCTTCGACAGCCTCGACGACGTTGCAGACGCCCGCGGGCTTGTGCCAGAAGTCGCCTGCCTCGACGTGGACTTCCTTGCTATCTTGAACACGTACGCACTCTCCCTCGAGTAATACTCCACACTGCTCTTCCGGATGACTTGGTAGGTCGCCTTCGGAGTGCAGGTCGATACTCACGATTGACAGCATTGAGTTACTGCCGGGGAAGATCTCCGCATGCAATCCCTCTCCGAGTACGCGTGAAAGCCCTGAATCGTCTTCACGGAGATTGTGAACCCAGTCCGGTAACTGAGGATCGTCTTCCATGTATCCCTATCTTGTTGGCTTATCTGATAACGACTTTTGGTTTCTGTAGCGCCCCCCTGTTCACGACAGGACCTCCTGCGGACGTCGTGGGTCTACAGTAAAGACCAAGAGTGGGTCACAGACCTGCCGTCCGGAGGTCGATTACAGTGATGACGCCCACACAGAGCGCGATTAGGATATTCTCCATTCGAGCCATAACAATCGCAGTAAAACCTGCTGCCGTCCACTCTGCTGGCCCACCAGCGAGGATTTCGAGGAATACCGCGCGACAGTCCGGCGAGCCAAGTGGAGTATCTGCTCAACGAACCGCAGTAACTGCGACTTTGGGAGGACCTGCATCCAGTCAACCTACCGGCTGAATCTGTAACTCTCCGAGAATTTCGATGGAGCCATGCAGCTAAAATATCTAAGTCCCTCCGACTATGTTTGGTAGAATTGAGAAAGAAACGGAAGTCGGTTCACCTGTTTCCATCTAACTTAGAACGATCTCATGCATTGAGAGGGCCAGTCGCAACTTCTGCGATCAAGGCCAAGTCCTAACTACATCATGCATAGAGGTCTAAGAAGCTGTGGTGACGGACTTCCAATCTAAAAGAGGCAAGCCTTCATTAGGATAGTCCGCGATGTTCATCGTGACTGGAGTAACTGACGCTGCTCAGGGAAGAAGATAACTAACCCACTAAACAATGCGAAAGGTTGTCCGTTATCCGAGAGTCGTGTTTGGTCCTCTGCTTGAATCATTGAGGGAGTCAAGACAATGAAACCCAAAAACAATTCAATATTCAAAGTAAGTCCGTTGAATAGAAAAGGAAACTACGTCTCATTGTTAGAATCTACTTGGAAGGAACACGGCCTGATCTCCGTAACAGATGGTGGTATCAGCAGTAGCATACAACTGATCACATCGGATGACACGATTGTCTCTGAAAAAGCAATTACTACAAAGGCAATAGCACCTTTCGATGAGATATTTGAATGGAAGTTCCTTCGAGACACGATGATTCGTCCAGATGGAATTCTTGAACCCATTCCCCGACACTACGCTGCAAAGGTTGCTGGGTCAATTATTCGGTTTGTTGAAGATCTTCGTTTAGGAACGATAGTTCTAGCGAACTTTGATAACCATCTCATCCCTGGTATTGTTACTGGCCCGTGTCAATATCGCTCAAATTCGGCTCTGACTAACGTTGCACCGACTCATGTATTCCAGCGGGATGTTCGGTGGTTAGATCCTGAGGAGAATGTGGTAGAGGATCTATCGATTGATGAATATTTATTTGATTCTCATTCCAATATGGTTCCTGCCAAGGAATTATCTGTTGCAGAGGCGTTGTGTGAAGTCGGATAGTCTTCCGAATCTCCTAATCAAAATCATAATCGAGTTCGTTAAAAACCGTATGTCTATAAGAGAAAAATTCATACGGGACAACAATGAACTTCCTACACTAGCCGGTTCCAGGACTATTATATCAGTTCAATACCTCTCTCAACTCGTGATTGTCGACGCAATCCAGTTGAGCAATACGGAGTTCGAGGGAAAGAATAATACCTATCTGCTCCGCGGTGACGAGATCGCGCTCATCGATACAGGTGTCTCAACACCACAAACAGAAAATGCACTTCGGACAGGACTTGCCGACCATGGCCTGACTGTGACTGATCTCGATCACATCTTCTTGACACACTTACATGAGGATCATATTGGCCTTGCAGGTACCTTGCAACGTGAGAGTGGGGCAACCGTCCATGCGCACTCCGCAGATGCACCACTAATTGCACGTAAGTCAGAGGCGGTTGACCAATTCCGTCAGACACAACACAAATTCTTTGACCGCTGGGGGATGCCGACAACTGCACGCCGTGAACTACTGGACTTCTTTAAACATCATGACAAACTTCGTGGTGAACCTGCCGATTTAACCACACACACTGACGGTGATGTTATCACTGTCGGTAATAAACAGCTCACTGTCGTCCATACACCGGGACATACTGCTGGTCATATCGGCTATGCATTCGAAGATAAAGACGGAACGGCGTTGTTTGCTGGCGATGCACTATTACCCCATTATACGCCAAACGTTGGCGGAGCAGACGTACGCGTATCGCATCCGCTTGATTCATATCTTACGACACTCTCTCGTATTCAAGATGCTGACTTTGAGCGAGCGTATCCCGGGCACCGCCATCTCATTACCGATCCGGCAGCACGAGCGCAAGAGATTATCGATCACCATCACGAGCGGAGTCAACGCGTTATCGAAGTGCTCAATAAGTATACCGCTGCCGACGCATGGACAGTCAGTGCGGAACTGTTTGGCGATCTCAGTGGGGTTCACATTCTTCACGGCCCAGGTGAAGCTTACGCACACCTCCATCATCTCACTAAAAATGGTGTTCTAACCGAGGACGACGGTGCATATGCGACGAAATCGGACACAAAACATCATCTTAAAGATCTCTTTAACGAGATTGAGTAATTTCAAACATATTCCACTCGATTGCACCCTCCATTGAGGTAGACTACAAGATCTCAAACGAGTACTCGGACTGATGGTTTGGCCAAGATTTTTGGTAACGAGGGGCAATGAATTAGTTTGATGAGGGAATTTTACTACGACGATATTGATGTCGGTGAAGTTCACGAACTTGGGAGTTTTACGGCCGAACGAAAGGAACAATTAGAATTCGCAGAACAGTGGCACCCAGAACTACTCCCCCGTGACGAAGAAGTGTCTATGGACACACTACAAAATGACATCATCGTGAATGGCTTGTATATCGCGAGCTCGTGTATGCGTTTATTGGTGGACCGGTTTTTGAACGATACTGCGTCGCTTGGATCGTTCGGCCTTGATGAAATACGGTGGCCAAATCCTGTTAAACCAGGAGACACAGTGAATGTAAAATGTCTAATTACTGAAAAAACAGCATCAAAATCACACGATGATCGAGGATACATAGAGATCGAAGTGCTGGGAACAAACGAAGATGACGATGAAGTAGTATTCTGGCGTGGAACGAATATTTTTTCACGCAAATAATCGTTGACTCTTTTGCGTATGATGGTGGAGGTAGAGATCAAGACCAATGTCAGACATCGCTCTGGAAGTGAATTTACTGTAAACCCAGAAGATCGGTTCAGCGACTGGCACGTCGATGATGCTAATAAAACTCAAAATCAAGGTACTATTCAAATCGACCAGTTTCCTTATAACTCCGACCGAAGTCAACGTAGTGTTGATGAACTCGCGATATCTCTTGTTTCTGGTTCTCAGTCAAAGGCCGTGTTTGAGCAGGGGCTCCGTATACTAGGTGCCCTTCTGGAATTGTTTGATCCTGCAGGACGACGCTTCCCGCCGCGACTAAGCAGTTCGACTCGACGGTTGCACCATGGAGAACTGTACTTTGCATCCCAATAAGTGCATGGTTCTTGACCGTTGCATAATCAATAACTGCATTGTGGCCGATGGATACTTCATCCCCAATCGATGCCCATGGAGCATCGTGAATTCTTGTATGTTGCACTCTTCGCCAACTGTCGTTGGATTATTCTTTTCATCACCACGTAAACAAACGAAAGGCCAAAGACTGGACCGTTCTCCTACTGTAACATCTCCAATCAAATATGACATCTTTGAAACAAATGCAGACTCAGCTACTTTTGGCTCCATGCCGAAAATCGCTTCTTGCATATTCTGACTAACACTGACCAAGTGATAAAGTCTTATCGACGGATAAGCGAGGATGTCTTTACTGTGGTTGTTATTCAAGCGAGTTCATTATCAGTTTACTCAGGTTGCTATGTATCAACCGTTTTTGAGGGTGTTTTTTCTATCTCTGCTTCTTTTTCTATCTCTGTTTCCATACTAATTCCTAAGATATCTTCTGCGGCAAGCCACCAAATACATAGTGCTGATAGCCATGCAGAAGCGCCAGCAGCAATATTGAGAGTAGCATTCGAGAGTATAAAGTTTATACCGGCGAACAACACTAGTAGAAACAAGGATATGAACGCCCCTTGAATCTGCCAGCCCATTTGATTTTTAAAGGCTGGATATCCCAGGAGTGCAATCGGAACGAGAAGTGCAAGGAAGTAGGTTGCCATTGCTTGCGGCGTCACCAAATGCAATACATGACCTACCGTTTCAAGCATAAAGAGACCGAACAACCAGATTCCAAATGTTGCAACTACTGAACCGATATAGGTTTTGCCTTGCGAAATTTCCCATAGACCGCCAATACTTTCACCTACTGCCGCTATGAAGATAGCGAATACTAATGCGCCTGCTGCGTCAGGTGCTATCAGTAGTTCAGCCCCTAAAACGGCAAGTGAATAACCGAACAGTAGTAGGGGGAAGATTCCAGGATTGACTGATTTATCTTGTGCCATGGTCCAACACACCCATGATTGACAACAACGAAATATATGTGTTATGGTCTCGGTTATTTTTGCCAGGATTCTATCATAGCAATTCAGGATAATTCCCAGTTTATCATATTACTACTACTAACGCCGTTATATTCGGTTCATAATCCGAACAAAGAAACACCGACCGATCTTGCCTAATTACCAGTAAAATCGGGATCTCGTTTTTCTCGAAACGCTTCTATTCCTTCCTTATGATCCCGTGTTTCCAGAAGAGTGCTCTGAGCTAGCGACTCGAGTAAACTTGCTGTTTGAGTGTCCTGGTTCCAAGCAGTATCGATGACACGCTTAGCTAATCCGAGGGCCTGTGGTGGTTGCTGGAGAAGATCGTGTGCGTATTCTTGAGCGGCATGAGCTGGGTCCTCCGCAATTCGCTCAATAACACCTAACTCAAGTGCTTGTTCTCCATCGAACAATTCTCCGGTGAAAATAAGATCTTTTGCTTTTCCAGGCCCAACGAGCTGAACAAAGCGAGAACATCCACCAAGTCCAGGAATGAGACCGATATTATGTTCGGGAAAGCCAAGAGTAGCGTCAGGCGATGCAATTCGAACGTCACATGCCAATGCGAGTTCGAGTCCGCCGCCGACGCAGGTGCCATTGATGGCTGCAATGACTGGTTTTTCGAGTTGTTCTAACCCATCAAATACACGGCCAAGAATCCGCGAATTCGACCGGAACTCTTGTGTTGTCCACTCTTGGGCTTCTTCGAATAATCCGATATCAGCACCGACGGAGAACACATCCTCAGCGCCTAAAAACACAACCACTCGTATTCTGTCTTCCCGAAGTACTTCCAATACATCTGCTAGCTCGTGGCGAACTTGTTGACTAATCGTGTTCACCGGTTCGTTATCCAATTGGACCGTTGCAACTCCGTCCGAAATCGTTAGGTCGAGCGTTTCAAACTGCATACTCCTTATTCCGTACTCACCCTATATGATTCTGTGGTGTTGAGCGGTAGTCTATCTCACTTCGAAACAATATCACAGACAAAGGCAACAAGGCTCTCAGTCAACACTAAAGACGAGTTCTTTACCGTCATCTTGTAGTGTCCACGAAAACCGCTCTTTCGATACTGAATCAACTATTGACCAATGCTGCATTGTAGATCGCAAGCGTATGCTTAGGGACGATCTCGTATTGTTTGCCGTTTTCTATACTTTAGTAGTGCCTGATGAGGTACCGAAGTGATATGCAAACCATTGCCAATCACCGAGTACGTTTCGGTGATCTTGCTGGGTCGCTAGTTCACGGCGCGAAGTTCTTCGATTGGCAGTTAATTTCCACCCAAGAGGTAGCCATGGCGTTTGACTACCCCTTTGAAGAAATCCTTGCTGCCGATGGTATTCCCTATGCACCAGTAGTCGTTAGCACCTCGGTCGAGCGCTATCCCACCGTGGGAGACACTATCTCTGTCGAAACAGTTCCACGGAGCGTCGGGGACTCAAGCGTGGAACTGGTATACAAGATGGTAAACAGTGACGGTGAACATCTGGCAACAGCGCAAATGACCCATGTAACTATTTCGCCAACTGGAACTGCAGTACCACTTCCCGAAGGGGTTCGCTCGACCTTTACTGACGCTTGTGTGGATTGCAATCCCACTGTCGGCCCAAGTACGGAAACCAGTGGAAACAAAGAACTCCCGTCGTTTTCATCGACATTCCCGATTCGTAGTCCCTATATCGAGGGGGCGGAGTTAGCCTATTTCGAAGAATATCCACGATTTGCAGATATTGCCCTTGAAGAATATCTCAGTGAACAAGGAATGAGCATTACCGAATTACAGGGGGAAAAACAGCCGTATCGCATTCGCAACTGGAACTGGGAATTCAAGGCACCCGTGCAGTTCGAGTCGACACTAACTGTTACATGTGACGTACTAGCGGTCGAACGTGAAACAATTCGCATTGCCCATGAGTTGTCCAGCAATGGTCAAACCAACATCAAAGGTGTCACCGAATACGGCTGTTATAATCGGTCGGGTACTCCTGTACCGTTTGATGAGGCGATGCTCACGCCGTTTACGGCATAAACACTCATCTTCTGCGGGTGGATCTCCTACTGCATAAAATCAGAATAGATTTTCAGCAAAGCTGGAGTTCTTCTCAAATTGGCTCACCTCATTATTGTAGTATGGCGATCAAACGGTTTTGCCAGACTTGGTTGAATTCTATGTTGATTTTCGACCCTTCGGTAAACAGTGCACGCTTCTTTGAAAACAACTTCAAGACCAAGAGGCTACCACGAATTCAGCAGCGGAGGGGTTTATATACGATTGTCGAGTAGTAAACCGCGTATGTCAAGGGATAAGATAGCCAGCATGAGCGATGCTATTGCTGATATTACGGCCGGCAGTTCCGTTGCCCTTGGGTTGGCACTAGAACATGCAATACCATTTGCCGCTGGCCATGAGCTAATTCGACAGGGAATTTCGGACCTCACGTTGATTGGCCCGATCAGTGATGTGCTTTTCGACCAGCTAATTGGGGCTGGGTTAGTAGAACACATTCGCGCTGCATGGATTGGGAATGTAAGTACAGGCACTGGCCATTGTTTCCGACGAGCAGTCGAGAGCGACAATCTCACAGTCGAGAACCATTCAAATTTCAGCATTGCACTTGCGCTAAAGGCAGCTGGGATGGGCGTGCCCTACCTCCCAACACGATCGTTATTGGGGAGCGACATTCTCAAAGAGAACAACCAGTTCATTGAAACCGAAGATCCCTTCGAAGGAGAGTCCGTGGTTCTCATTCCAGCTATCGCCCCAGATTGGGCAATTGTTCATGTACAACGAGCTGATCCATACGGCGACGCTCACTTCTGGGGCAACACTGGAATTACTCATCCTGCTATCGAGGCAGCAGATTGCGTGATCTTGACCACTGAAGAAATCGTCGAGCCGTCGGTGATCAAGAGTGACCCAAGCAGAACCAGCATCACTCGCGACCAAGTGACCGCCGTCGTTGAGGTGCCACACGGAGCTCATCCGTCACCGGTAGCCGGCTACTATAACCGTGACAACCAGTACTTCCTTGACTACTACAAGTGGACCGAAAGTCACTCAGCGTATGAGGAATGGGTTACAGAGTGGGTGTATGATGTTGATTCGCGTGCGGAATACTACGAAAAGGTAGACGCGGATCTCTCACTATCCGTCGATTGTCCCGCTGCGGAGGTGAATTATGGCCAGTGACGATCACGAATATACTGACCGAGAACTGATGGTGAGCGCTGCGGCCCGTGAGATTGAGGATGGAGACGTGGCATTCGTCGGGATGCGTCTCCCATTAATTGCATTCCAGCTGGCCGTTAGCACCCATGCGCCGAATGCACTCTCAGTCTTTGAAAGCGGTGTTGTACGTGATGCTCCGGCAGATGGATTTATTCATACAATGTGCGACCTCCCGAACCTCAATTGTGCCGTTGCGACAACGGATATGATCGACATCATGAGCCGATTACAACGGGGTGATGTTGATGTTGGATTCCTCGGCGGTGCTGAGATTGATCGACGCGGCAACTTAAATACAACACGAGTACAGGCTAGTGAGCAAGAAATCCGACTCCCGGGAAGCGGCGGTGCTTGTGACATTGCGTGCATGGCTGGCCGAACTGTGATCCTGATGGCCCACGAATCCCGCCGGTTCGTCGAAGAAGTCCACTACAATACTAGCCCCGGATACGGAGAGGGTAAAGAGTGGCGGACTGAGAACGACGTACCAGGAGGGGGCCCTGACGTACTAGTCACTACAAAGTCGACGTTCGGTTTCCATGACGGCGAACTCGTTCTCAAAACGACGCATCCAGGCGTGTCGGTTAACGAAGTGAAAGCCGACTTTCCTTGGGAATTGCAGACGACAGCCGATGTTGGGCAGGGGAAGGTCGAGGAGACACCTGAGCCTACGGAGGGAGAGCTATCGCTAATTCGCAAATTCGATCCTGAAGGATTTTGGACTTAATAGTTGTTTTCTTGTAACCGTTGCCCGGTTCTAACCGCAAGTTATTTGCCCTGAAACCATAATCAATCACCTGGCGCTATGCAAGACAATATCCCACAGACGTACCTACCGGACGATCCCGACAGTCCAGACTTGGTACACGCGATACCAGAAGTTCACTACCCCAAGCAAATAAACGCCGCAACGGAATTGGTGGATCGACATGTGGAAGAAGGACGTGGAGAAAATGTTGCAATCTACTTTGAAGATGAGACGATTACATATAAAGAACTCCAAGTGCGGATTAATCGACTGGGAAACTCCCTTCTAAACTTGGGTATCGAACCAGGAGATAGAGTTGTAATTCGGTTTACGAACCGTCCAGAAGCGATTGTCTCCTGCCTGGCTACACAGAAGATTGGGGCAGTAGCGCTTCCCTCGATGAAACTCCTTAGAGCGAAGGAGCTTACGTACATTATCAACGATGCTGAAGCAACGGCGGTCATAGTGTATGATGATCTGCTGAACGAGATTGAACAGGCAACAGACGATCTCAGGACGCTTGAGGAAATTGTGGTTGCAGAGCGAACTGATGTTGATCACGATTTTCATAGCTATGACGATCTGATGGAGGATGCCTCTCGCGAGCTTAACGCATATGATACGCATTGCGATGATCTCGCACTCATGTTATATACGAGCGGAACTACAGGTCAGCCGAAAGGGGCAATTCATACCCATAGACAGGTACTCGCAACGGCCGATACGTATGCACGGTATTGTCTTTCCCCCACGGAGGAAGATGTCTTTGGCGGCAATCCACCGCTCCCATTTGCCTATGGATATGGTGACCTTGTGACGTTCCCACTTCGGTTCGGTGCGAGTACTAGTCTTGTCGAAAACGCCACTCCAGAGACGCTCTTAGAAGCTATCGAGAACCATGGTATCACCATTTTTTGTTCGATCCCAACCGCATATAACCAGCTTCTTTCAAAGCATCCTGAGGGACCCGAGAAGTACGACGTTTCATCGCTCAGACTCGGAGTGAGTGCCGGCGAACCGCTAACTCCGAATACGTTTGAGCAGATTCAGGAGGAGTATGGTATAGAGATTTACGATGGAATCGGAACGACGGAAATGCTCCACATTTTCATTAGTCATCGCCAAACGGACGAAGTTGACGCAAGCGCCACCGGATTTCCGGTACCCGGGTACGAGTGTAAGATCATTGATCCAGATACCGGTGAGGAGGTTCCACGAGGGACGCCAGGCTTATTAGCGGTTCGCGGTCCAACCGGTATGACCTATTGGAACCGCCCAGAGAAACAGGATGAAGTTGTGATCGATGGCTGGAGTCTTCCTGGGGATATCTTCGTTCAGCGAGAGGATGGACGCTTCGAATACAAGTCACGTCGTGACGATCTCATCATCTCCAGTGGTTATAATATTCCGGGGCCAGAAGTCGAGAGTGTACTTGAAGGACATACCGCAGTAGGTGAAGTCGCTGTAATAGGCAGTCCAGATCCAGAGCGCGGACAAATCGTCAAGGCGTTCATCGTTCCATCTCCTAATTTCGATCCAGATGACAACCTCATTGCGGAACTACAAAACCGAGTCAAGAACACACTCGCACCGTACAAGTACCCTCGAGAAATTCAATTTCTCGATGAACTCCCTCGTACGGAAACAGGGAAAATACAGCGAGTAAAGCTCCGGAAAGAAGAACAAAGCCAAGTTGACGAACCAGCCTGAGCGGAGCTCTTTTTATGCTATTGGAAAGGAGCATGTTAGCCTGGCTGTCGGTGTTTGTGGAGAATTAGTAACGATCAGTTCACTTCCTTTACACGTATGGATGGACAGTAGTTGCCAAGATAGCACTGAAACCCTGTTCTCCAGGATTATTTCACGTATAAGGTATTTTCGAGAATCCTAATCTTACAAACGTACTTGGTGACCTCCGGGTACCGTCTCCACCTGAAAACACCGTTTTCGACCTTGTTATGCCCGTTTACAAAATTTGATTACAGTTTTGTTTACGACTGGGGAGGAGAGAAGGCGCAACTCGTCCTATATACCATTATCAAACATTAAATACCGCAAGAGGACCGTTACAATACTATCGCTGTAATCCATTCTCGCGAGTGTGACGTTCATTCGTTACAGCCATAGTGATGTAATGGAAGATCCATTCGCGAAGGGCCCTGATTAGGAAATTTGAACAGATAGATTTCGAGACTGGTGTAAACAGAGAACGTAAACATTGCTGAAAACACAGATCTAGCTCAAATTCGTAAGTACAGAAAATCAATGGAGTTGGAAACTACTACGGACCGGTGTTCGTCTCGATTTTCACGTCGGATCGTGGTTTCGCGATACACGTGAGCACGTACCCTTCTTCGCGCTCTGTGTCGGAGAGAAACATCCCTTCTGTTTGATCAACTTCTCCTTCAATGACCATGCCTGAGCAAACTCCACAGACTCCCATTCGACACTGATATGGGAGTTCGAGGCCGGAATCCTCTGCAGCCTCCAAAATCGGCTGATTCTCGGGAACCTCTATCATGACATCTTCATTGACGAATTCTACGTTATGAGTCTCAACCATTGTCACTCTAGCTGTTTCTCGAAGATATGTTCGACGGGGGTGAACCCAAGTGCTGAATATTTCTTCTGTGCTTTTGCATCACCTTCGATAGCATTGATGCGATAGAAATTCACATCACGAGGTGAAGTGGTAAACCACTCCTCGGCAGTCTCAAGGAGTGCTCGTCCAATTCCTTCACCCCTGTAAGACTCTATCACGTAGAGGCCGTTGATGTGCCCATGGTCTTCAAGCCGAAAGATGGGATGGTTCCCCATTATTCGTGCTTCAGCGACACCGACAAGTTCGTTATCAACTTCTGCGACGACGACCGTACCATATTTTGAGTCAACCAATTGGTTCTCAAAGTAAGAGAGCCACCGTTCGTCAGCACTCTCCTTATGCCGATATCGCTCATCGTACTTGGAGAGATGATCCGTAAATCCATGCCACAATTCAAGGAGGGCGTCGCCATCCTGAGCATCTGCAAGTCTGATTGTGAATTCCATATATAGGAGTCAAACACATGCGATAAATAAGTTGCCCCCAAAGGATGTTAGATTCCATATAGGTGCTCTACTCGGTTACTAAGGATCAAGGTGAGAGTGCTCGGTGGGAGATCGAATTTGCGTTCGAAATTAGTTGAGTGTTCCCTGAGTGTCGCCCGTACCACGCTATTTATCCGCCAGAACGGGTATGTACGGACGTGAGAGTCAATAACGCCATTAGATGGTGTCTGGAGATTGATGCTGTGGTTTCACCGGCTGTCCGTTGCCTCAAGTCGTACGAGCAGGTAGTTCTGGCTGACACATGGTTTACCATAGCAAGTATTATATGTGCGCGTCGGTAATCCAAGAAAGGAGGGACGTAAGATGGTTAGCGAACAGCAGTTCAAAGAGGAACTGCAAAACGGACGGATGATCGAATCGACCGAAGAAATGACGGATGGCTACCTCGATGCGCTGAAAACAATCCTTAAAGTGTCTGGGGACACGGAGCTAATGAGTGCCCCAGCGTACTACGAGCAGTCGTTGAATGCACCCAGTCTGAACGCCCGGACATCCTGTGTGAGCGTGATTCAGGACGAACTTGGCCACGGCCACATCGCCTATCGCCTCCTTGAAGACCTGGGCATGAGCCGTGAGGAGTTAGTCTACGGTCGCGACCCTCATGAGTTCCGGAACACCTACGGCTTTGACCAACACATCGACAACTTCGCTGAACTCGTCACTGCCCACGGTCTATTCGATCGAGCTGGTATCGTTCTCCTCAGCGATGTCCACGAAAATACCTCGTACGCACCGTGGAAACGCGCATTGACGAAGGTGAGTAAGGAAGAGCAATTCCACCTGCGACACGGTGAAACATGGATGCGTCGACTCGCGACGAAGAACGATAAAACGAAACAAAAGCTCCAAGAGGCAGTCGATTGGATGTTCCCGATCGCGATTGAGTGGTTCGGTCTCCCCGATAACAAGAAAAAGCACAATGATCAGATTGATTATAGAATCAAGGGGTTGACCAACGATGAACTCCGGCAAGCTTGGATGGAACGAACCGTTCCGCTATGCAACGAACTCGACCTTAAAATCCCAGCTCATTACGACGAAGAGACTGACGAGTACGCCCTTGAGTATGATCTTCCAGTTGCTTTCGACGAGGAGAACAAGGAATGGCTGTTTGACGAGCCCATTTCGTGGTCTGACGTGATCGATCGCTGGCGATCGCGCGGTCCGGCAAACGAGAAGTACGTCAACATGATCCAATCTGGGAAACTGGAGGGCTTGGCGTGAGCACGCACACTGCAGTCGGGGACGCTAATGGAATTACCATAGGTCCGGGCGAGGATACGTCGACGTTTGAACGGGAACTGTGGAGTCTCATCGACGAGATTCCGGATCCACACATACCCGTCAGTCTCGTTGAGATGGGCATGATCTATGATATCCGGGAGAACGACGGCGATGTAACCGTCGAAATGACGTTCCCGTGCATGGGATGTCCCGCATACGAATTCATCCAAAACGATATCGAAAGTATGCTCCGTCCGGTTGAGGGAGTCACATCCGTCACGATCGACATCGTCTGGGATCCCGTCTGGTCGAAAGACATGCTTGAACCGAATGTCCGAGAAAAAATGCGTGACGCAGGAATTAGCCTATGAGATACGAAGTATTCGCCCAAATCAAACCCGGTGGTGACATCATTCATATCGGTCGTGTTGAAGCCGATAACGGCCGATTAGCCAAGTCATATGCTAAGACGACATTTGACGAGGAGGACTGGAACTATCTAGCAGTAGTCGCAGAGGATGACCTCCTGGAGGTTACTGGTGATCACAAAGCACCAACCCCTGAGGTGGATGCATGAACGAATGGCCGGAGGGTGCAGTGGAATACGTACAAGCAATCACTGATACGAAACTCTTACTCTCACACCGCTATGCAGAGTGGATGTTAACGGGACCGTCACTCGAAGATGATATCGGCGGTGCCAGTGCTGCTCAGGATGAAGTTGGTCATGTCCGACAACTGATTCGTCTCCTCGAACAACAGGGTCGGGAAACCGACTGGCTCGAAGGAGATCGTGAGCTCAATGAGTTCAGGAATGCAACGACATTAGACACGTCGAGCGAAACCTGGGTCGAGCACCTTACCACAGTCGCTACGGCAGATCGCGCAGCCTGGTATTTGCTCGATTCGATCACGTCTGATGACTTCACAGGACTAGTCGAGAAGATAGGTGAGGACGAATACTTCCACCTCGAATACCATGATGCTCGCTTGGCGACGCTCGCACGAAATCGGCCTAATGAGTTGGAATCGGCCTTCAAGGATGCACTGTCGAAGACATTGGTGTTCATCGGTCCAGTGTCCTACAACACCGATTCGGATCCTCTCGTTCAAGCGGGGTTCGTAGACCGATCCGCCGCGGAACTACGAACAGCGCTACTGTCCCACTATGAGAAGCTCTTTGATGGGATGGCCGTTTCACTTGACGATGTCAATCGGGAGGCTCCACCACCCGACGAGTGGGATGCTACCCGGCGGCGAGTCGAAAATGGAGTGATTAGTCAATCGGTTGTTGACTCCTTAACAGGTGTCCAGAACAAGGAGTTCGCCGTGGAATGAGTGCCATGAATGAGCCTTCGACTGGGAAAGACGCATTCGAACCAACCTGTCCCTTCTGTAGGTCGAGTGACGTCGAGCGAGAGTCTGCATTCGGGTCGGAGATTTCCAAAGCCCAGTATTACTGTCATAACTGTCAAACTATGTTCGAACGGCTCAAGTATGACGGCAAGCGGCCAGACACAGGCCGCTAGAGCGGCAACTTTCGGAAGTCCCACGAAATCTCCGAGTTTGGTTCTAGTGCGATTTTGACCCGTTTGTGCCCGCCGGCACCCGGAACGGACTTAACCGTCCCAAAAAGTGCGCGTTCAATCTTTTTCTCGACTTCACGGTCATTCACTACTGAGGCATCTCCGCGCCGCATGATTCCTCGATGTTGTGAGTAATCGTCGGCACCTGCATCAACAACCGCCGCGGCTTTTCCTGTCGCCCTGACGTTCTTCGTCTTGACAGCGTCATTGTCGGTTTCGAAACAGAGCATTCCATCGAGCTCTGCAAAGGCTACAGGAACAACGTGCGGGAGTCCGTCAGATCCGATGCTTGCAAATCGCATCACTGGCATCTGACCGAGTAACTCTGCTCGCTCATCTTGGGTAAGTGCGATTTTGTCGTAATCTCGGGTCACATCGGAAATTGGTGGCTGAAGCTCTTCAGTCTACCTACCAAACTTATATATGGGTGGGTGATAACTGAATTAGTGTATGGAGTCATTCGCTGACCTCGAGTTAGAGAACTTCAGTACTGAGATGGATGACCATGTGGGAATCCTTCGTATCGACCGACCGCCGGCGAACGCCCACGACCTCGATATGATAATCGAACTTCAGTCGGCCATCGAGAGTGTTCGATTCGACGAGGATGTCCGTGTTGCCGTCCTCGCCAGCGCGAACGACCGATTCTTCTCGACCGGCTTTGACATTGAGGTGCTACAAGAGGAAAGTGGCAGCCACATTGGTAAAGCGAGTCAGACGAGCAAGGAAGCGATCATGAAGATGCGGACGACGGACACCCTGTTTATCGCCGCCGTCGACGGTCACTGCATGGGTGGTGGTCTCGAATTTGCCCTCGCATGTGACATGCGGTACATCGGTAACGATGACGAGTACAATATTGGCGTGCCTGAGGTTGACTTGGGACTCATCCCCGGTGAAGCAGGGACGCAACTCCTTCCCCGCTACGTCGGTCGGTCGAAAGCACTCAAAATGATGATTAGCGGTGAAACGCTTACCCCCGAAGAAGCACACGAAATTGGGCTATTTGACGAACTCACTGAAGTGGGTGAAGCGGAAGAGGAAGTACTTGAGTTTGCGCATGAGATCGCCCAACTCCCGAACAAAGCAGTCGGCTTCGACAAACTCGCCGTCAACGAAGGAATGGAACTCCCCCTGTGGGATGCCCTTGCGCATGAGCGTGAACTCCAGAATCAGCTCTTCGAGACCCCTGGTGCGAAGGAAGGTATTGCTGCATTCCTTGAAAAGCGTGACCCAGACTTCGTTGAAGCCGAGCTTGGCGACAAGGACGTTAAAGAACTCTCAAAAGTCGAATCCGAACGCTGATCCAATGGAAGACATCCCTCTGGACACCCATCCAGATCATCTGTCCCATAGATCAACCTCGCTCTGGCAAGCGCTGAGTGTCAATCAGTCCCATAGCTGAAACAGAGAACCAAAGAGATCGAGTCCCATCATCAATGAGCGCCTGACGTGCTGTGCGGAGAACGCAGCGCTCACGTGTATACCTGATTTTCTTACGGAAATAAGTGGGTGGAAAGTGAACACCCTGAATCCTTCCACGGGGGACGACTGCAGGCTATATAGAAAAACGCCTAGAAATACGGGCTCAGTGAAGCAAAAACCCATTGCGGGTAAAATCGAGAGAGAAAGTTATGTCCCAACCATTTTGAGCAGTGTCAATTAGATTCCGAGCACAGCACTTGCGACTGTTGTCTTCTGGATTTCGCTTGTTCCGCCGATGATGCTCAGTATTTTGGCGTCCCGGTAGTACCGTTCTAGCGGGAGATCCTTTCTGTATCCTTTCCCTCCATGGATTTGAATGGCGTTACGTGTCACGAATTCGGCAGCGTTGCTCGCGACGAACTTCGCCTTGCTGGATGCGCGTGTATCGCCTTTCTCGTCAGCGATCATGGTCGCAGAGTCATATACAAGGTGACGTGCACTTTCGAGATGAGCGTCCATCTCGGCGATGAGCACCTGAACGGCTTGATAGTTTCCAACTGATTGCCCCCCTTGCTCGCGCTCACTCGCATATTCGATTGCACAGTCGAACGCTGCTCCGGCGATTCCAATACCAATAGCCCCAAGCCCTGTTCGAGCCATATCGATGGTTCCCATTGCAAGACGGAATCCCTGCCCGACATTACCGAGGAGTGCGTTTTTAGGAACGATAACATCATCGAGCGATGAGTCACCAGTAACATGGCCGCGCATACCCATAAACTCTGTTCGACCGAATTCAAAGCCGGATACCTCATCACTACCTGGTACAAGCAGGACACTCACGCCGTGAGAATCATCTGGCGTCGGCCGCACACGTGCGACGACAAGATGAACATCAGCGATGCCGGCATTCGTGCCAAAGGCTTTCTCGCCGGAGATAGCATAGCCATTGTCACGCTCTTCGGCAACGGTCTCAAGTTCGGACGGTGAACTGCCTGCTCCTGGCTCTGTCAGTAACATTGCACCGACAGCCTCGCCATTGATCATCGCGGGAAGATATGTCTCACGTTGTTCTTCCGTGCCAAACTGTGCAATTGGGACGGTGGCGAATGTGTGACCCTGAATACTTTCTGCGACGGCACCGCTCTCCCGGGCAACCTCCTCGACTGCCAGACAGTACGAGACGAAATCCGAATCCAGTCCGCCATACTTCTCTGGAAGGAGGATACCGAGAAGCCCATAATCTCCAGCAGCTTCCATCACATCCCGTGGAAACTCGTCGGTTTCCTCAATTTCCTCTGCACGTGGGGCGACGACCTCCGTTGCAAACTCGGCTGCCTGATCGCGCACTTCTCGATTCTCTGCTGATAGCGCACTCTCAATGAGAGCCATATACTCATGTAGTCCAGTGCAGGGGCTAAAACTTCACCCTTTCGTGTGGGAGAGATCTCGGACTTGTTCAGTAGTAGATGACTGCCACTGTTATCGGTCAAGAACTGGAGATCAACAGTCATCTAAATTGCGGAGAGCATCAAGGAATCTCGGAAAGCCTTGCCCCGGAAGGAAGCGAGTGAATCACAATCGACGAGTTTGGATACAAATCTCTTGATTCAGTTGAACTCTAACTAAGGTTGACGTTGATGTTTTTCACTTGCGTGTACTCGTTGATTGCTTCACGGCCCTGCTCACGACCATATCCGCTATCTTTGTATCCCCCGAAGGGAGTTTGCGGGAACGTGACCGGGTACTCGTTGACGCTCACCATCCCGTAGTCAAGATATTCTGCGACGGTGTGTGCGCGAGTCAAATCAGACGTCCAGACGCCAGCGAGGAGGCCATATGGAGAGTCATTAGCAATCTCAATAGCCTCCTCTTCGTCCTCAAACGTAACTACCGAAAGAACCGGCCCAAAGATTTCCTCACGAGCAATGGTCATGTCGTTTGTGACGTCAGTGAACACCGTCGGTTCAACGAAGTACCCCCGATCTTTTTCAGATGGGATACCACCCCCGGTCACCAGCGTTCCCCCTTCTTCTTTCCCGATTTCAATATATTCGAGGATCTCTTTGCGCTGGCTCTCGCTTACAACTGGACCCATTCGGGCGTCATCATCAATACCGCTTCCGAGAGGCGTCTGTTCAGCACGGGTCGCCACTAGATCAAGGACTTCATCATGAATATCCTCATGCACGAGGAGTCGTGACCCTGCCCAGCACATCTGACCGGCATTCATGAAGATTCCGTTATGAATACCCCGCGCCGCAGCCTCAATATCAGCATCCTCAAAAACAATGTTTGGGCCCTTACCACCGAGTTCAAGCGTGATTCCTGTGATGTTATTCGCGGCGCTCTCCATCACACCCTTTCCAACACCTGTACTTCCAGTAAATGCAATATGGTCGACATCTAGATGTGATGCTAACGCAGCACCGGCGTCACTTCCTGAGCCAGGGATGACATTTATGACGCCATCTGGGAGATCTGCTTCTTCGGCAGCTTTTGCATAATAGAGCGCCGTAAGTGGGGTCGTACTTGACGGCTTTACCACAAGGGAGTTTCCACAAGCGAGTGCCGGTGCGAGACTTCGTCCGGCAAGCTGGAACGGGTAGTTCCAAGGAACTACATGACCGGTCACCCCGATCGGTTCACGACGGGTATAATCAAGGCGATCTCCCGGGACAGGGATCGTTTCACCTTCGATCTTATCGGCCCAGCCAGCATAGTACTGGAATGTATTAATTGCAGTCTCGACGTCGATCTGTGCCTCAAATGGTGTTTTCCCATTATCATATGACTCTGTCAAGACAATTTCATCCCGCATCGAGTCAAGCGCGGCCGAGAACTCTCTGACATAATCTGCACGCTCTCCGGGAGCGAGCTGGCGCCACTCACTATCGCGATCGACTGCCCGTTTAGCTGCGGAAACGGCATGTTCGACGTCTTTCTCACCCGCTTTCGCAACTGTCGTGTATACCTCCTCAGTCGCCGGATTGAGCGTCTCAATGGTTGTCTCGTCGTCGGCCGATGTCCATTCTCCGTCGATATACAGCTCTGTCGGACCTGAGTAACTCACATCGTGCTATTGACACTCAACCCTATAATCAGTTGGGGTTCCGGCCACATTTTATATAGTGGATCGTGCCATTCCCCATGTGTTTTTTACCATGCTTTTCCATTGTAATGGTGTGACAGAGGCATATGTTATCGGGGCTGGCCAGTCACCGTTTGGATCCTTCCCCGACAAGAGCTATCGATCCCTGTTCGAGACAGCATTCAATCGCGCACTCGACAGTATCGATACCCGTATTGATCGAAATCGAATTGAGGAGGCGTTTATTGGAACACTCGGAGTTGGCGGACGACAGCTCGGTCTGAGTGGTCCAGCCGTCACTGAGCACATCGGACTTCACGGGATTTCGACAACGCGAGTAGAGAACGCGTGCGCTGCGAGTGGCTATGCATTTAGAAACGCCGTTGCTGCCGTTCGAGCCGGTCTCGCTGACCTCGTATTGGCGGGCGGGTACGAAATAATGACGGACATGAGTTCTGACCATACGAAGTGGTGGCTCGGTGTGAGCGGCGAAACAGAGTGGGAGCGACTTTCAGGTACGACGTTTGCAGGCGTGTACGCACAAATGGCGAGCGCACATATGGCTGCCTATGGGACAACCGTTGAAGATCTTTCCCGAGTTGCGGTGAAAAATCATCGTAATGGAGCATCAAACCCGAATGCACAACTAGGATTTGAGTGTACTCTCGAGGATGCGATGGCAGCACCGACCGTCGCCGATCCACTCAATCTCTATCACTGTTGCCCAACGACGGATGGCGCGAGTGCTGTACTGATCGCGAATGAGGAGATTGCTCGGGAAATGAGCGAAACCGCAGTCCGTGTCGCTGGTATGGGTGCCTCAAGTGGCCGAGTTGGCTTGTTTCAACGTGATACATTCACTGGTATCCCTGCAAGTGCGCGAGCGGCTGAACGCGCGTACAATGATGCTGATATCGGCCCTGAAGAAATTGATTTCGCGGAGGTTCACGACTGTTTCGCCATCGCAGAGATCATGGCGTACGAAGATTTGGGGTTCTGTGAACGCGGCGATGGAGGGCAGCTCCTTCGCGAGAAGGAGACGGAGCCTGGCGGTCGATTGCCGGTTAATACGAGTGGGGGTCTGAAGTCAAAAGGCCATCCCATTGGTGCGACTGGCACCGGCCAAATTGTCGAAGTATTCGAACAGCTCCAAGGCGATGCCCATACGCAAGTCGAAGATCCGCGCTATGGACTCGCGCATAATGTCGGTGGGAGCGGGGGAAGTGCGACCGTCCATCTGTTCGAACGCACGGTGGGGGGAACAATATGAGAGGAATCGCGGCGATGGGGAGCTATCTCCCTCGTTTCCAAATCAGTTCAGAAACTGTCGCCGAATCGTGGGGTCACTATGATGGCTCTGGTATCGAGGCCAAGCGGGTTCCTGCGGCGGACGAGGACGCATTGACAATGGCCATCGAAGCAGTTGAAACTATGTTCGATCAGAGTACCGTCGATGTTGACGCCATCACGTCAGTCCATTTCGCGACAACCACTCCGCCACTTGCGGAGGAAGAACTCATTCCGCGCCTCATTCGGATGCTCGGTCTTCCTAAAACAGTGTCAGCACGGATGTTCACGCAAAGTACTCGTGCAGGAGCGTCAGCGCTCGCTTCCGCACTCGACGCCGACGGTGTGGCTCTCGTTATTGCCTCGGATGCGCCACGAGGTGAGCCAGCTGACACGGATCACCCGTTCGGAGCCGGTGCTGCGGCCTTTCTCGTTACGGATTCGCCGACGGTCGAACACCTTGCGACGGCTAGTTTCGCCGACGAACTCCCAGGTATCCGATACCGAGAACGAGGTAGTGATGCGATTGAGGGGCTCGAAATAACGTCATATGAGCGTGAAGAAGTCAGACAGTGTGTAACAGAGGCCGTCTCACAACTTGATAGCGATCTTGACGAAGTGAGTGCTGCGGCAATACACCAACCCGACGCTCGCTTTCCATCGCGTGTTATCAGCGGAATATCAATCGATGAAGAAGCTGTGACCAAGGGCACAGTTGTCAACGAAATCGGTGACGCGGGTGCCGCCGGCGTTCCGTTCGGGTTGGTCAATAGTTTCTCGTCGGTTGAGGGTAACGAACAGACGCTCGCAGTGTTCTTCGGAAGTGGCGGCGGTGCGACTGCGATGTTGTTTCGGGGAGGGATTGACGGTGATTTTGGCGGTGTTCCTGATACCGAGGAGATCTCATACTCCACGTATCTTCGTGAGCGAGGATACATTGGAACGGTCGACGTATCAGGCGGCGGCGCGCATGTCAGCCTTCCCTCTTGGCGGCGGACACTCGATCAGCGGTATCGCCTCTTAGCAGGACGATGCCCGGAGTGCCGCGCCCTCGCGTTTCCGCCGGAAGGAACATGCCCTGAATGTCACCGTGATATTGAGTTCGAACAAGTCGAACTCCCTCGGACAGGAATGGTTCGCGCAGTAACAGTAATTGGACAGGGTGGTGCACCACCGGAGTTTACCGAGCAGCAGCGTCGAGACGGGGAGTACGGTGTTGCTATTGTCGAACTTGGAGTCGATGATGAGGAGACCGTCACACTCCCGGCACAACTTACGGACACAGACCCCAATGCGATCGAAGTCGGGAACGAAGTCCGGGCGCTAATCCGCAAAATATATACACAAGAGGGCGTTCCTCGGTACGGCGTGAAATTCATACCGACTGAATCGTAGCCCTACTCGTCTTATTCTAGTTTATTGAAGTAAACGTCTGCGGATTATCGTCGATACGCCGGAGACAGCCACATTCGGATAGTGCTGTAAGATGCGCAGCCGCCTCGCCGGCACCCATCTTGATGTGGATCCCACTCATCTCTCCGAAGAGGATTCTCGCAACATCCCACGGTGTGACCGGTTCATCCCGCTGAACGACCGTCAAGACACGCTCTGAACGCTTCTCATGGTGAGCGATGATTTCATTAATGCGGCTCCTGAGTGAGACTTCTGTACCATGCCCGGGATACGCCCTTCCCTCCCGCGTTTGTAGCCGATTGAGCGTCTGACGATACGTTTCGAGAGGTCGTTTGGTACGTGTATCACTACCGCCAATATTCGGAGTATACGTCGGAAGAACAGCATCGCCAACGAAAATTTGTTCATTCGTTGCAAATGCTGCATGGCCACGTGTATGACCAGGGGTGTGTACCACTTCGAAACCTGCGACTTGATCGCCATTCGAGAGCGCCTGAACAGGGACCTGATCTGGAAATGGAGACGGCGTATCATGATCCTGTACTGACTGCGTGACATCCTCCGGTACTCCCCATCGTTTGAGATGACGCGTATCACGCTTGATCCGCCGCTCACGTTCAACCTTGTATTCCGCAGCCAGCGGAACATCTGCCTCATGCATGAAGATGGTAGCATTAGTCAAATCAGCCAATCGTGGTGCAAGTCCAATGTGATCAATATGCCAATGTGATACGAAAATCGTATGGAGATCATTCAGTTGTAAACTAACATCTTTGAGTCCATTCCGTAGATGCTGCCAAGCGATGTCGCTTGGTGGCCCAGGGTCTATTACTACTCCCTGATCGGGGAAGACGTATGCACTATTCGTCCCCTCGGGACTGCCTTCGCCAACGGCGATTCGGTACATCTGTTATGACCCTCCTGAGTCAGTTGAGAAACCCATCTCTTCCCAGTTGTCTCGGACGAACGACCTCGTTTCCTCTGGATACGATGATTCGAAGTCAACCCGCGGTGCAATGAACTCATCGTCCCACCGTGGATCCCACGCTGCGTCAATGAATAATCGCGAGCCGGTCGTTCCGTCACGTCTATAGGTAGTCGCTGTGGCGGCTGGAGCTTGGGGTTCACTGAAGTGCCAGTCGTGCGATGGGTGAGCTTTAATCCACATATCGTCGAACGCTCTCGCAAGATCCCCTGGTGGTGTATCTTCATCGAGAATGAGTACTTTGTCGAATAGCCGTGAGAACGAAAACAGGGTGTTAGCGAGCTGCCACTCAAATCCAGCATAGAGGATTTCAGTCGCCACGAGACATATGCCGAGTCGTGTTTCTACGGGGAGGTAAATCCATTCTACTGGCGTTACGCCCCAATAGTTATTCACTCGACGAAGCAATCGCACCGACTCAACGATACTCGCGAGGTGAATATCGTCAGAAAGCGGTGCGCCGACCGGTGAGAAGGGGAGTATCGGTTCGTCTCGTAAGGCAAGTCCGGTAACGCGAATTTCGAGGGTCGTCGTCTCCGTGGCCTTCTCCCATCCCTCGGTCGGACTCGTCTGCCGACTGTCGATAGTGGATACAGTTCCATCAATAATTCCTTCGGCGCTCGCGGGAATTGCACCACCTAATCCATCGGCAATCTCTATATCGTCGTACAACCAAGCCGTCTCCAGAGGGTCACTCGCTCTCGTCTCGCCCATCCAACGTAGTTCGGCAGCGATAAGACACGACGCTGGTACGCCGAGAGCCACGGTGACATCGACACCAGATGAGAGCTGTGTTGCGAGAGATGAGGGGATGGAGGCTATCAGACTTTCGTGACCGTCGACGAGCGCTCGAACGGGTGCCCACGTCGTCTCCCCCTCAACGGATACCGCCAGAAGTCCAAGAGTGATCGTTGGTACTCCCGCAGAGACTGCTGGCAGTCCAAGCGAATAAAGATCGACCTCAGCCGGTGTCGCTTTGAGCGATCCCTGTGGTGGTAAGGAATCGTCGTTTGGTGCCTTCGATAGTTGACGGACGAACTGGTCGTACGGTACGTCGCTCTCCAATCCGATAGCCATCGCGAGCCGCGACCATGGGGTTTTCTTTCGTGGAATCATCTGATCTGGCCCGCCGTACGCTCCACTCACTACTCGTGTCTTCCCGGGGACCTTTTCAAAGAGAATCGCTGGACCGTTCTCTCGTGCTGCCTCTGCTCCTATAACCGGTAGTTCGTCGGCCCAATGAACATTCTGTTCGATGTTCAATAGATCCCCATTCGAATTGAGCGTCGATATATGTTCTCTGAAGCTCATTGGTGATTCTCCTGTGATGACTCCGTGGTAATCGACAAGCCAGCGCTCTCGAGAGTTTTGCGAGCTTCATGGACAACCTCGTTGTCGTCAAGGTATGCCGATGGTGCTTGCGAAGTGTCGCTAGTGGCGTCGATGTATGCCTTCGCTGTCTTCGTCTTAGAGGTTCCAGTCTCGATATTCCCTTTCTCCTCGGGAGTCTGGTAGATGTTGAGCGGTACTTTCGGCATCGTCTCGACGCCAAACTGGTGAAAATCTCGATCGGGGTCGGCGTTAATCGCGATCGCCTCAAGAACGGCGCGCTGATCTAGTGGATCGACATCGGTGTCGACGAAGACAAAGAAGTCGATATGGAGCATCCCCCATGTCGTGAAGATGAAGTTTGCGAGGTCGTGGAGGTAACCTGGCCGGGGATTCTTGGTGGAGACCGTATATGCCGTTCGCGGGGTGAATCGCCATGGAACACATTTTTCAATATCGAACCCAGCAGTCTGGAGCCCGAGCGTCGCATCAGGGCCAACACAACTCACCTCCATCGTCGTGCTTGAATTAAATGTATGGCCTACTCCAATACCTTCCACACAAAAAGGGATATACGGATGTTTTCGGTGTGTAATGGCGTCTACTTCCAATGCAGGCATTGAACGTCGAGGACCATGCATATACCCAAAATAGTCACCGAACGGCCCCTCGTCAAGCCGTTTACCAGGTTGTACTGTCCCTTCAATAACAATCTCCGCACTGGCTGGCACAAGGAGGTTATTCGTTTCACATTCAACTAATTCGATTGGTTCACCTTTCAATGCTCCTGCAAAGTTTGCCTCATTGCGCCCAGTTGGAATCCACATGACCGACGAAAAGTAAACAGCTGGGTCTGCCCCAATAGCGATTGCGATCGGCATTGGCTCATCGCGTCGCTCGTACTTATAATAGTAGAGATTTGGCGTCTGCTCCCCGGCAAGTAAGAGAACACTCGCCTTCGTCGGGGAATGAATCATCGTACGGTGGTACGACCAGTCCACCCACTCCGAATCAGGATCAGTTGTAATCACTGTGTGCAGGTTGGAGTACCGTCCACCGTCTCCAGCGTGTATGTATGGCCATGGGAACTCAAACAGATTAATCTCTGAGTCTGTCCGAACTACCTCCTTACACGGAGCAGATTCACGATCGATGGTCGTTGGAGGAATCGGTGAGCGGAGTCGATTCATGACCGTATCGTAATACTCGTCACCAGTCAATCCCGTGGGCAGACCGAGGGCGGCAGCAACCCGATCCCATGGTCGATATCGTTCACCGCGATACGGATCTCCGACGAGGCGCGCATTTGCTAACTTCTGATCCTCAACCGTCTCAAATACTGGAATATTGGCATCAGTAAGATCTGCCATCATCGTGACCGCGCTTGCCTCAAGATTCCACGAAATAGGTTTCGATACCCGTGTTGTTTCATCTATATCATCGAGAAGCGAAAGGTAGTCGCGAAAACTTTCAACACTCATTATTCTCTATGACCTCCTAACTGAGAAGATATCTCCTCACGCTCATATTCCGTCCGAACGTCAACATATTCATCGACGAGTTCAGGAAATTGATCGGAGAGATGGTCTCGTAGCAACCCACGGACGGCTTCTGAAACAGATCCATAACTATTCGTTTCAACTAAATAGAGCAGCAGCGTTCGAAGCTCGTCCGATCGAGCATTAATAATATTAGATTCCTCGCGGCTCCGTTTGATACATTCCCACAGTACTTCTCGATTGATTTCTAGGTCATCGATGTCCGTTTCCAATATTTCGATGTACCACTGTTCCTCGACACTCTCATGGGGACCACGGACGACTGTAAGTTGTTCAGGGTTAGCTAGCTCATCGGAACTCTGTGCCAGACGTGCTCGCGTCGTAAAGATCTCCTTTGTCTCTTTATGAGTCACTTGGAGCGTAACCTCGCCTTTGGGATCCTCTGGGAGGTATTCCTCAGAGGTGGTATACGCAGCGGTCATTGTCCCCACCTCCCATCGATTGAGGACGAGATCCAGTACATGTCAGACACCACTGTGTGACGGTACATAAGTTCTTCCTACAGCGCCAGATCCAATGATCGGCCAATCCAAAATATATCTGTCACTCGCGATAGTGATATTTGGAACCTTTGTGTAGTGTAAATTCTTAAGAACGAAGACTTCCTATCTATAGTTCTTTATTTAATTTATCATTCTATAATAGTTGTATTAAATGGCGATTTTCCTATTGAGTAGACTGTAGTTTTCGTTCTTGATCCCGAAGTTTCTTCCGTTGTATTTTCCCTGTTTCTGTTCGAGGAAGATTCTCGACAAAGGTTACTGCTCGTGGATATTTGTATGGTGCCAGAGTAGTTTTGACGAGATTTTGTAGTTCCGCGACCAGCGCTTCACCGGTTTCAGTATCGGGACTTGGGACAATGAAGGCCTTGACAATTTGTCCCCGCTCTGAATCTGGACTGCCAACGACAGCGACATCTGCGACAGCATCGTGACTTTCGAGTACACTCTCGACTTCTGGCCCCGGAATATTGTAGCCACTGGAGATGATGAGATCACCACGTCGGGATTTGTATTTGAAGCGTCCATCCTCTCGCTGAACGAATATATCCCCCGGCAAAGACCATCCGTCAGCGGTGACTTCATCCTGTTTATCGGGACGGTTCCAATAGGTCATACCGGTCGGCCCACGAACCGCTAATAAGCCTGGCGTTCCCCGAGGAACCTCTTCATACGTATCTGGATCGACGATTTTACATTCGTACCCCGGTACTGGAAATCCGGTTGCATCTGGGTCGATATCCCCTGTATGCCGGTGGCTGACGAAGACGTGGAGCATCTCCGTCGTACCGATACCGTCAAGCAACGTGATACCATACTGTTCTTCGAAATTATCGAAAGTCGTTGGCGTCAGCGGTTCGCCTGCACTCATTCCAACCCGAAGCGACGACACGTCATACTGCTCCGCACCGTCTGGATACTTCGCGAGGATTTGGTTGAAGGCCGTTGGAATTGAGCAGAGAACTGTAATGCCGTGGTTCTCAATTGTCTCAAGTAATTGTTCGGGCTTCGCATCTTCGACGAGGCTTGTCGTCGCACCGAACCGTAGGGGGAATGTGACGAGAGCTCCGTAACCGAATGCGAACGGAAGCGGTGAATTCCCCCCAAAAACATCGTCTTCGGTCGGTTCAAGACAATATCGCGCATAACCATCGGCCGTTGCAAGCAGCTGACGATGTGTGTGGAATGTCCCTTTCGGCCGACCAGTGGTGCCACTGGTGTAGAGCATGAGCGCGAGATCATCGCGGTCTGTTCGGTGCGGATCAAGGTCAGTAGACGAACTTTTGAGCAGTTTGTCGTAGTCTTCATGGTCGTGTTCAGCATTTGACTGATTGACAACGATTACCTCCTCAAGCGTGTCGAGATCATTGAGCGCCACGTCAAGTTCGTCGAGTAGCCGATCATAGACGATAGCAACTTTCGCTTCCGAATCGTTAACGATATGCGTCAGTTCCTTCGCTCTGAGGAGCTTCATTGAGGGGAGTGCTACTGCCCCAATCTTCTGGATTGCGAGACAAGAGATGATCGCTTCAGGCCGGTTTGAGAAGCGAACAATGACACGGTCGCCCGATTCGACGCCTTTACTCAAAAGAGTGTTACCAAGACGATTTATCTGCTTCTGTAGGTCGTTGTAGGTGAATTCATTGTCCCCGAACCGAATTGCGACGTTGCTTCCTCGTCCCTCATCGACATGTGAATCCACAAGTTCGGCTGCAACGTTGATTTTCTGCGGGTAGTGTACTTCGGGTAGTGTGTGAACGAAATTCGGACTCGTATCCGCACTTGGGAGGTATCCCTGTGGGATATTCGCTTGCATAGCCAACTAAATGAACCTAGTTAACCATGAAATAGCTTGCGGTAGATAGTGAGGGCAGAGAAGATTTTTCCATCTCTGAAATGTCGTCTTGCAACACATTATTGCCATCATGGCCTGCTAACGGCAATGGATGTGTTCTATAACGGAATTTTCGAAAAACCATAGAGTGGTTGTGCGTCTCAACGGATCAAATTAATCTCTATCGACCTTTCCACTCGGGTTTACGATCCTCGAAGAACGCGTCGATACCCTCATCCTTGTCTTCCGTGGCGAACAACTGTGAGAACAACTCCGCTTCATACTCGATCCCGGCTTTCATCTCCATTTCACTGCTGGCTTGGATTGCAGTCTTGGCGAACCCCAACGTGACTGGACTTTTCTTGGCTATGGACTCAGCCAGACCGTATACTGCTTTGTCAAGATCGTCGTCGGAATGAACCTCATCAACAAGTCCAATGTTGGCAGCTTCAGTAGCATCAATGAGCTCCCCGGAGAGAATTAGCCGCATAGCCTGACCCTCACCCACTAATCGCGAAAGACGTTGCGTTCCGCCACCCCCAGGGATGAGTCCGAGGTTGATTTCCGGCTGACCGAGCTTCGCACTCTCCGCGGCAATCCGAATATCGCAAGCCTGCGCCAATTCGCAGCCACCACCGAGCGCGTGTCCGTTAATTCGAGCGATCACAGGCTTCGAGAGGTTCGCCACACGCTCGTAGATGCGCGGACGCTTGCTTACTTCGCGCTGTTCGATGGCATTCCGCTCGCGGAGTTCCTTCACGTCGGCTCCGGCCACAAACGTCCCAGCCTCGTCGTCCCCGGTCACAACGACCACTCGGCACGCGTTATCCTGCTCAATGGTAGCGAGCACTGTCGCCAATTCGTCTCGGATCTGTGTGTTGAGTGCGTTCCGCGCGGCGGGCCGCGACAGCGTTACAGTAACGACGCCGTCAACTCGCTCACCCACCGTGACTTTGACAGACTCGCAATCCGTTACGGTGTTTTCGAGATCAGTCATCAGTTATCTCACCGCTTTCCGCTAACTCCGGAGATTTCGTCGTCCTGCCAAACATAAAATCCCTCGCCGGTCTTTTTCCCGAGGTTACCAGCCCGAACTTTCTGCCGCAATAATTGAGGAGGCCGGAATCGCTCACCAAGTTCCTCACGCAAGTACTTCAGGATATCTAGGCGGACATCAAGACCGACTACGTCAGTAAGCTCAAGTGGCCCCATCGGATGATTGTATCCAAGGCTCATTGCGTTATCAATGTCGCGCGGATCAGCGATTCCTTCCTCGACCATTCGGATTGCCTCAACGCCAAGCGCAACACCCAGGCGGGATGAGGCGAACCCGGCCGAGTCACGCACGACAATTGGATTCTTATCGATATTGTCGACGAAGTCAGTGGCAGACTCGACGGTCGATTGGTTCGTTTGCTCGGCGACGACAACCTCAACCAATGGCATGATGTGTACTGGGTTGAAGAAATGGAGACCGATCGCTCGCTCCGGGTTATCGAGAACGCTTGCAATCTCCGTCACAGAAATTGAAGAGGTATTCGTCGCGATGATCGCGTCTGCCGGAGCATGTTTCGCGACATCGTCAAACGTTTCTTGTTTAATATCTAGATCCTCCGGCACCGCTTCAACGACCAGATCAGCGTCTGCTACAGCGTCTGCAAGCGATATCGTTGTCTCTATTCTGTTTAACACGGCTACTTTCTCCCCTTCGGTGAGTTTGTCCCGTTCAATGGCGCCGTTGAGGTTCGACTCAATCGACTCGACACCATCGAGAAGGAGCGACTCGTCGATATCCCTGATTACGGTATCATTGCCCGCCGTTGCGAACACCTGAGCGATTCCGTGACCCATCGTTCCAGCACCAAGTATGGTAACACGCATCGTCTTTCAGTGTATAACCATCCCCCATTAAGATTGCTTTCTCGAAGGACTAGAAATCGAACGAAAGAAAAACCGAGCGCCGCCTCGTGGATTGAGTTACATCCCTGGATAGGCGTAATTACACGTAAGAATCGAATTCTGGTGCGATCATTCCAATGCACGGTAACTAATCTGAGCCAACGGAATTCTGTAATGGATGGCGAGGGTAAATAGCCAGCAAGTCCGTTCTGCTGGCAATACTGGCTGATGGCCCGACATTGAATACCAGTGAGAATCAATAACAAAGTATGTCCGCTCTAATTGGTCGCAGAATCGAAGCGTACGAAGAGACAATTTATTCAGTGTTTCGCGTACTTGTTGGGCTTTTATTCGCACAACATGGCGCCCAGAAGCTGTTCGGCTTCTTCGGGGGTGTCGATGGCAGCGGTAACACTGCGTCCCTTTTTAGTATGTATGGAGCTGCTGGCGTCATCGAGTTTTTTGGTGGTCTTCTCATTGCCATTGGAGTGCTAACTCGGCTTGTTGCATTCCTTACGACTGGAGAGATGGTTGCTGCCCAGTTTATTGCTCACATTCCAGAAGAACTAATTCCGATTCAGAACGGCGGGGAGCCCGGCCTACTTTATGTCGCAGCATTTCTCGTTCTCATTGTATACGGGAACGGAAGGTACAGCCTCGAACACCAAGTTCTCAATCGAGAGCTTATCTAATTAATAATATACAATTTTTACATAAAGTGATCAGACATGGTTAGTGCAAGCATTCTATCTTTTTGATTACTAATGGGAATAATTAACACCGGAAGTATTAAAGAAGCGCATGCAAAACCCGTCGCATAATGCAGCAATCCGAGTCCGTACAGACGGGCGAACACAATTTAGAAGAGAGTGAGGCCATCGAGGTACTCTCCAAACTGCCGCCGAGTGCCAAATTGGTCGCTAAAGTACTCGAATACAACGAGACACTCACCCAAGCGCAACTTGAGGTAGAAACTATGCTTCCGCCTCGAACCATCCGGTATGCGCTCACCCGACTGGAGGAGAACGACCTCGTTGAGTTTCACTTCTCCTTTGTCGATGCGCGCAAGCGTTGTTACTCACTCACCTTCGAATAGTTGGTGAACAGCCCCACTCAACGGGGTTGGCGGCTTCGCTGAGGATATGGCTTCCTGTTTCGATGACGCACTTTGAGAATATTATATAAATTAAATGTCTTATTTTCTCTTATGTGTTAGATGCCACGATCGGACGAAGGAGTCCACCATAGACGTATTACGGTACAATTACGCAAACTGATGCCAGCGCGGCGCTGCAGCAAGCTTCGATATTATCGAATTAAAATCGGATTGTGTAACTTTGTAGAACCGTTCTCTTCTAGCGGGTGTAAAGATGCAAATGATGACAATTGAACTTGCTACTTGGAAAATCCACAGCGTCCACGATGCACTCCTTTGCTCCCACTTACTGTGAAGAATTGAATTAGCATCCTTGACAATACGTTCCCCTAATTCCCAATGTATTCGGGATACGCTCGGTAAATCGAACGGTACAACATTCGGAAGCCCTGAACTACGTCCGCCTTCATCCTGATAGCTATGGGCAGTCATACCACAGATATTCTAATCCACAACTAAAATTTAGCTATTCTGAGTTTCCATATTATTTCTCGAATTTTAATTTCGATGATTCGAAAGTACACAGACTGGATATAAGCCGTTCCGATTGAGTCAAACTAGATGAATTCTGAAGTAATACGTACGTTCACGCAATGGGTGTCCAGTTATTTCTTGAGAAAAGCTACTGCCCAGAGGAATTCACCGTATAACACTGAACTCCATTTGATTTCATTATCAAAATGATGGGGTGTGATCGAGGCAATGCGTACCGCTACCATGGTTGGTTTAACTTCTTCCCCCATAGTCAATATCACAGTGAGACTGCAAGTTAGACCCGTCGAACCAGCCGAAATGCCAGCAGATGCCACTGTCCGTCACTATGACGAACTTGACGAAAGCATCCAGTTTGACCTTGCATCGTTAGAAGGAAATAAGTCCGAGTGCGTCAATTATGTCGACGATTTCCCAGAGTTTGTAAAATTCACTCGGTACTACCGTTTCGTTGAGTGCACTTCCGCATAAGCTATCTGTCTCTAAACGATCGATGGGCAAAAGGTAAAAATTTGGAAAGAGTATTGAGTTTGGCGCAGTTGGAGGACTGTCCCCCTTCCTCGATAAGGCAGATATAAGACTATCGCGATATTAATCGCTAACGGACTATCTTGCAAATCATCAGGGGAGTAATCCGAGAATTGTTTTTTGGAGTTCCTGGGGAGGGTTAGCAATGAAATCAGTGTCCTCTGTAACTTGGACGTCACTGTTTTGACAGAATCGAATAACCGTACTCTCTGCCTGTGCTCCCTCCCGAACACCATTTACAGAATCCTCAAATTGGATCGAGCTTAAAGCGCTTGATGACTATATCAATCCAATCAACGGGTGCTGAAGAGACAATTCCGACATCGATCTCTCGTTCTCGAAGCGACTCAAAAAGCTCTGGAATACCAGAAGTCATTGATACCTGCTCACTGTACACTGTCTCTGCGGCGGTTTCGAATCGACTTTCATAGCGCTCTGGGCCACCAGGAAGATCATATGTTTGTGAAAGATCCACGAGACTCTCACGAAAATTACGGCTGTTACTTCCTCCAACTGTGGGTTCCCGTTCTCAACATGAGCGAAAACCTTCTCGCGCCAGAACCGCTGCCAGAATGGCTCTGAGTCGACGAGCACCCCATCCATATCAAAAAGGACTGCTTCTAATTGAGTCATACTTCATATCACTGGGCCTCATCGTAAGCCAATTCTGGTTTCGGAATCAAGGGAAACGTAAACCATCTCCCACGTTTATCCAATCTATTGAAGACTTCGTTAATCTAGTATTTTACATCCGGTTTCATGGTGTGCACTCCATCTTTCTCGGTCAAGCCGCCACTGATAACAAATGTCGGTTGAGGACGCGGTTTTTAGTAGTCAAAGCATTCATTTCCCCAGAAAACTAAGCATTCGCTAATGACTCTGATTGGACGGATTGAGGTCGGACCCCCACCCGGACAAGAGGCACTGAACACTGTTCCTGACATGGTGCTCCATTTAGAGGATATTCGTTCGAAAGAGGATGAACCATGGAAATTCATCTTTTGGGCTTCAGGCGACGATTTTGAGATCTATGAGGCTGCTCTGGAAGCTGATCCGGCAATTGCGTCCTATAAATGTCTCACTCAACTACCCGACCGACACTTGTATCGTATAGTTCTATCAGATAGGGCACAACAAAAAACGCCACATCCGATCATCGTAGAGCAGGACATAACGATTATCAATCTTGTGATGACTTCTCACCGAGAGGAACTTCTGGCTCGGTTTCCGTCACGAGAAGCGTTGACCAACTTTCGAGATGCCTGTCGTGAACGAGGCCGAGCATTTAAATTGTTAAATCTTTATGAGGAGAACGTGGCTGAGAATGACGGTGGGGGGAGCGGTCGATATGGCGTGACAAACGCTCAGCGCGAGGCTCTTCTTACTGCATTAGAAAAAGGATATTTCAGTGTACCACGTGAAACAAAAATGGAAATAATCGCGGACAATCTAGGTATCTCGACCGCTGCCTTATCCAATAGGCTCCGGCGCGGACAAGAAACACTACTTCGTCATACCCTCGCTCAAGACTCTCCTATTTAAATCGCTAACCGCGTAAACCCGAAGTGATACGGATAGCACAGGATTAGTACTGGGTGATGACGCTTGTCAGTGACTGCAAAGATAAACGGCTAACTGAAGATGCGTACACCTACCACGCAGCAGAGAACGAATCCTTATCCGCAGCAGTTATTCAAGCTGTAGCAGCGTTCGCTAACATAAGCCCAATTGTGACAGACAGAAATGAAGGAGACACTGTTCTTAAGCCGCTCTACGAGGCGATCGATCCCGACGCTTTAGACGCTCTCTTTCACACTATGAAGGATGAAGCACCAACACCAGGGGTGGTCGAATTCATGTATTGTGGCTATGAAGTAACTGTCACGAGTACTGGTGTCGTAATGGTTACCGGCGAATAGTATGGGAGAATTTGATCGTTTTGACTGCTGTCATCGTCAGCTAGACCCCTGAACGATAGTTTAATTTAGAGTCCAAATTTTTTCTATTGACGACTCACATTATTCTTTTTAACGGAATCCCCAGATCGATTCGGCGGTACGGAGTGCAGCCACGGTTTCGACAACATCGTGAACCCGTACTATGTTCGCTCCGTTCGCTGCGGCGATAAGGTGAGCGGCAATACTCGATGCGACTCGATCACTCGGTGGAAGGTCAACCACCTCTGTAGTGAATGATTTACGTGATGCTCCAACAAGCACTGGAAATCCAAGTTCAGTAATTTCATCGGTTCGAGCAATCAACTCTCCATCCTCACTTCCCCAGTTGCGAATCCAATGCCAGATCAAGGATGAGCTAGTCAGAGGCGACACCCGCAGCATGAGCACGTTCAACGTTTTTCTGAAGACGGTCACAGACCTCGGCAACTACATCTTCCGTGTCCGATCGATACTCACGTTCGACTGGAAGATTGACTGCATCCATGGGCACTGCTTTGTACTCACGAGTAGCGATGAGTGACCGCATTTCGGGATCGTTAAGACCGTTTTGGTCATTGATGATATCGGCACCGGCATCAAGTGCTGCCTCGGCAACGTCCGGTCTATATGTATCAATGGAAACTAGTGTATTAATTTCAGAGCTTTCTGTAATCCTCTCAGTGACAGAGATGACACGCTCGAGTTCCTCCTCGCTCGAAACTGGATCAGCACCTGGACGGGTACTTTCTCCTCCCACGTCGATCACCTCTGCTCTTGCCTCATCGATTTCACGAGCACGTGCAATGGCGTTTTCAATTGTCGTATACAGCCCTCCATCAGAAAAGGAATCTGGTGTAACATTCAGAATACCCATTACTTGTGTGTAGTCCGCTTTCCCCAGCATCTACATAGTGATCATGTCTCTCCTGTATATCGGCAATTTCCGAAGATAAGTATGATAACTTGGGAAGACAGGAATCTCGGCTACGGTCAAATCTGTGTGGTTTGTAAAACCAAGTTTGTAGATAGCACCTCCTCGGCTACTATGTACACAAGTCCTCAAATTTAGCGGCGGCAGCACCTGAATCGATTGCATCTCGAGCATGAGTGACTCCTTCCTCTAGGGTTTCTGCAAGGCCAGCAATGTATACTGTCGCGCCAGCGTTTGCGAGAATAATATCACGCTTCGCACCAGTGATTGTTCCTGTGAGTACCCCGCGGAGATCAGCTGCATTCTCTTTGGGGTGCCACCTGCGATCGCTCCGATTTCATGGGTTTCTAACCCAACATCTTGCGGGCTAACCGTGTATTCCTCAATGGAGTCATCGGTGACTTCAGAGACGGTCGTCTCGCCGTGGATTGCAACCTCATCGAGTCCAGATCCATGTACGACAAGTGCACGCTTGATCTCTAGTCGGGTCAGCGGTTCAGCGATAATTGACACCAGCTCTGGATCGTAAACGCCGAATACTTGAGCGTCAGCACCGGCGGGGTTGGTCAGTGGCCCAAGGATATTGAAAATCGTCCGTATCCCGAGTTCCTTGCGTGGGCCGATAACGGTCTCCATTGCCGGGTTGAAGACCCATCGTTAATTGCTATTAATGAGATCAACTACGCGGAAAATTATAAATCCTCTATCAAATACTCATTATATAATTTCTAAGTGAAGGAAATAAGGATTGTCCTATGTCCGAGAGAGTGTTTAGAAGACATTGTGTCATCAATAGGATTGGGTGCTGATCAGCGAACAGGCTTCCGTATATCCCCGTTCTGCTGATGTGATACTTCGTAGCTATTGTCTTAAAAGGGGAAGTATCGATACGATACCCTTTCCTTCGAAATCACAACGCTTTCCACTTTTGATTCCACGAAGTATTGAAGACGGCACAGAAAGGTTGATAGGCCTATCGAAATGAGTTCCTTAAATGTTGAGTTCATCCGCTGCTTCTGAATCTGCTGACCGAAAAATACCGGAGGTAGTGTGACATCGTTATACGTGAACAAAAACCGGGACTAGTATTCTGTCCCGCTCTCTCCACGCGATATTACTAACTGGAAACTATTCATTACAAAACTATATCTGTAACGCGAGTCAGCTGTCTTTCACAGCAAGTACTGATTGCTCCCTTAGAGAACCAGAAACCGTGAGATATGGCAGCTAATCGAATTGAATTCACGATTGATCGCCTACGAGAGGTCGAGTACTCTAATTCCCTCCAATCGGAAGAGCGTGGCACGCCTGCCAAAAGCCGGCGACCGTGCACCCAACACCCCGTAACGCTACCAAGAAAGTGCAGAACGGTTCCTCTCGGGTGATCTACGGGATGTCGGAGTTCGTGCTATTGTTGGCCGGTACTAAGGAGTGTGACGGTCACCGACTAGTGTTTGGCATACGGCGTCGTAAATGCCGGCAAAAATTGACCAGACTGGGACGAGATATGCTATTCCACACCGAACATATCTTGATCAACAATGACGAATGCATATGTCCATATTGTTGCTGATGCTGGCGCTGTCTCACAGGCTGCGACTCAAATTGCCGAATTGGACGCAGTCAGTGTCGTTCATATCGTTACTGGTGAGTACGACATCATCGCCCAATTAGATCTCGATACCTTAGACGACTTGCCGGAGGTCGTCGCCGACCAAATACATTCGATTACTGGCGTTGGCGATACCGTCACGAATATTGCGTTTGAACCATAAAGCAAATAAGACGCAAATGCGAGTGACGCTTGTACTGCCGACCCAGGCACAAATCAGCGTTTTTTACGCTAGAATGCAGTCAGAGTTTGATTACTATGGCACCAGCTGTGCAATTCAATAGCCAAATAGATTGCTTTCACTCCTCTAACATTGTCACCTCTTTAGCGGAACCTTAAGAGCGTAAGCCCGCTACTAGTATGTATGACAACCAGGAATCCTGATCCTTGGAGTGTGACGGCACTCGACGTTCAAGAGCGTTTGCAAGAAATTCGCGACATCGGGGCCACCGCAGCAATCGCCACTGTCGTCGACGTTCGCGGATCTGCATACCGCCGATCGGGTGCGAAAATGGTGCTCACTCCAGAGGGCGACCAATTCGGGGGTATCACCGCCGGGTGTCTTGAAGGGCCAGTGGGCGAGCTCGCGGATCGAGTGTTCGAGACTGAACAATCGGTTCTGGAACGCTTCGATCTTGTGGACGACGACGAATGGGGGATCGGCCTCGGGTGCAACGGCGTTATCGATGTCCTCGTCGAACCGGTCGACGACGGCTGGGATGCCGCGCTCGCGGCACTCGCATCAGGAGCACCCGCTGTTACCGCGACGATCGTCGCCTCGATGACCGATTGGGCTCCGGTGGGTGCTCGCTCGACGTTTCACGATGGCGGTATCGAGGAACCGAACGCTCGACCAGGGCTTCCCCATACCCTGCTGGAAGCAGTTCAGGACCCGCTCGAAGCCCTCTGTGGGTCCGACGGAACGGAGTTACGAACAGTTGACCTTGGCGGCGACGAAGTCAGGGTGTTCCTCGACGGTGTCCGACCGCCCTCGCGGTTGCTCATCTTCGGCGGGCAACCCGACACGCTGCCGGTGGCGCGGCTGGCCCGGCAGGTCGGCTTCCGCGTTGAGGTAGCTACGGGCCGAGGGGCACGGGCGGATCCGGAGCGTTTCCCTCCTGCGAGCAAGGTGTTTGCCACCCATCCTGACAAACTGGCCGAGCACGTTGACGCGCGGACATTCGTCGTCGTGATGACTCACAACCTACTGGACGACGAACTAGCACTCGCGTCGCTCGCTGACACTGAAATCCCCTACTTTGGGTTGATGGGTCCGAGAGAACGCTTCGAGAAAATTCGGGCGGACCTCCGTGACGACGGTATTGAACTCCCTGACGGATTTCTCGACCGCGTAGCTACGCCGGTCGGCCTTGACCTCGGTGGCGGTGAACCAGTGGAGATAGCGCTCAGTATCGTCGCTGAGATCGTCGCCGTCGAGAACGGCCGTGAGGGCGGCCGCCTCCGAGAACGGGAGGGACCGATTCACGGCGAGCGGACACCGCTATCGGGGGATTGAGCGTTACAGCTCCTCCTCGAATTGGAACTGTTCTCGAAGCTCCTCAAGATCCTCAGGCGTGTCCACATCCAAGTGGATACCAGGGTCGTTGACGGGGACGCGCTCGATCGGATTTGCTTTGAATAACAGTCGACCGCCGTCGTCGCCCTTAAGACGCTGGAGCGTCTCAAAATGACTTGCGTCGAATAGCACGGGGTTGCCCCGCTCGCCGTCATAGGTCGGGACGACGATGGTCGCGTCTGTCTTCTCGTAGGCGTCAACCAGCGCGTCGACCGTTTGGCTGTCGACGCACGGCATATCGCCGAGGTGGAACACGGCCGCATCCGCTCCGACATCTTCGGCGGCGAGTGCGCCTTGAGCGACGGAGGTTCCCTGTCCCTCTTCGTAGTGTGGGTTATGAACTACGGATTTCTCGACGGTGGCGAGGATGTCGGCGACGAGCGCATCGTTGTAGCCGAGGACGACGATTACCTTATTTACCGATGAGGCTGTGAGTGTCCAAGCGGCCCGTCTGACGACCGGTACGCCGTCAAGCTTGCGCAGGAGCTTGTTCGGCGAACCGAACCTGCTACTCGTACCGGCCGCGAGTAGGACGCCGACTACCGTCGAGTTCGTCATCGTGTTATCTGCTCTGTACACGCTCTGGTTCTACGGGAGGTGGTGACCACCTGTCCCGCGACCGAGTGGTCGATATCGAGCTCGGCTGATGTAGGTTTCTGCCAGTTAAAAAGTACTCGAACAAGTGGACGCTCTCTTGATCTACTGAACATGATGATTATGGAAGGTAATTGCACGGTAAGCGAAAACGACGTAGGAGTTCTGCTTGCCTGCCTCCATGAAGAAAACCATATCTGACTGGCACTTTTCAGCCTTGAAAAGACCACCAGAATAGAGTTAACACGCGCGTCCATGTGCGGCTGTGGTCTCTCCACGCATAAATTACTTGTCCGACCGTCAACCGACTGCCGGGAGCGACAAGCATGAATAGTACCGTTTCCGGCCGCCGGAGCATCAATCATTATCGATGTTGAACCCCAAACCGATGGTATGACTGACTATGACCACGACGTCATGCTATGGCGGGAGGCGGCCGTCGAGCGGGTGCGTTCTCTCCGATCGTCGTTCTTCGCAGACTGTGGCGTCGAAACCATTTCGCTCGATGCCATTTCGGGACGCGTCCTCGCTAACGATGTCCAGGCCCCCAGCGATATTCCGCCTCACGACCGCGCAACGATGGACGGCTTCGCCTTCGACGCAGCCGACGATTATCCTCTGACCATCCTTGAGGGTGAAGTCTTTCCCGAGGATGAACCACCAGCGCTCGGTTCCGGCAAGGCGATCCGCATCGCGACTGGGGCACCCCTGCCCAGGCGTGCAAACGTTGTACTCAAGCGGGAAGAATCGAACGTAGAGGAGGGTCACCTGCACGGACCGTCGATATCACCAGGAACCTACGTCTACGAGCGCGGGAGCAATGTCGCTGCGGGAGAAACCCTGTTCGAGGCAGGTGAGCGTCTCTCGCCGAAGGATGCCATCCTGCTGGGTGATCTCGGATACGAGTCGGTTTCGGTTCACCAGCGCCTCTCGGTAGGGGTCGCAGCGACAGGTACCGAAATCCATGAGGGTCGGCTGACCGACCTCGATTCGTCTATGCTGATGGGGCTAATCCGTTCGTGGGGTCACGAAGTGACCTACGAGGGAACTGCGCCAGACGAGTACGAACGTATTGATGGCCTTGTCGACGAGATGGCCCGCAAGCACGACGTGGTGGTAACGACGGGGGGAACTAGCGTTGGTCATAAAGACCACGTCATTCGGGCACTCAACGCCCTCGGAGAGGTGCTTTTCCACCGTGTTCGCCTCCGGCCTGGAAAACCTATCGCGTTCGCCCGCCTGCCCGACCATAACGCGATAGCAATTGCCATCCCGGGTAAACCCGTCGGCGCACACACCGTCGCGACGCTCATCACGCGCCCGTTTTTCACCGGTGAGGCGACGCTGCCAACCATCCAAGCGACACTGACCCGTGATGTTGGTCTGGGTTCTGCAGATTTCGAGTACGCTATCCCGGTCGCGCTGAACGGTAAAGAGGCAATGCCACTTGGCCATGCAGACTCAGCGCTGGCCGTTTACCGAGAAGCGTTCAACCCAAGCGTGCTGTCCTCTTCGACGCGGGCGACTCGTGCTGACGGCATCGTGCTGACGACGACTGCTCTCAACGCGGGTGAGACCATCGACGTCGTTCCGTATCTGGCAATCGAGTGAGCAGAGGAGGGGAACTGGTTATTGCTCCACTCGGTCAAGTATTGTTGTGGAGATGGTTACCATTCATACGACCAAACACCGAAGATTTTTGAGACCACGGCGAAACCCGCTCATGCATATGAGGAAAGTGCCAGTCAAATGGATATCAACAACTCTCACCCGAATTGATGGACGATCTTTTGTTCAGCTATGAATGTGATTCAAGTCGGTCGCGCTCAATCTCAAATTCTGTTCTGTATCCCGCTTCCTTCAGCGCTGCTGTAGCTTCGTCGATGCTCCGGCTGTCGTTGACCAAGGAGACGATTTTGGATGTCGATATGACTGCAGCTGGATCGAAATAGAACGTAACCGTACTGGGCGGAGTGAGCCGTAGAGAAACATCTCCGCCGCGAATCTGTTTCTGCCCGTATGCTCCCTGTGCCGCTTCGACCGGTAATCTGCTCGCCTCTGTTTCGACCGTTTCGAGAACTGCCTCAAGTTCGTCCCTGACACGGCGTGTCAATCCCCACGCCCCGAGTAGGCCATCGCGCTCGGCAGCACGCACGATTCCCGCTTCCAGTTCGTCCAGCGTAAGTTCGCCGTCGCTTCCGTATCCGAACACCCCGAGTAGGGTTTTGGCCGATAACGTTTCGAGGGTTGCGAGCCCGAACCCATCCGTAACGGGACTTCGGAGTCCTAATTCGTCCCCTCGAGCCAGGACGTCTCCTCCGGCGTCCACGCCAACCACGAGATCGAGGTCAAGGTCGGTGCATGCTTCCTCGACGCCTACACGCATCCCTTCTGCCCCTTTGCTCATATCGATAAGGGCGACTTCTGTCGAGTAGTGACGTGCGACGTACGTTTCCGTGAATTCCAACCCATCGTGAGTGCGTGTTTCGCCAGTTGCGAGTCCGACAGTCGTGCTGATTTTGTCGAGGTTGAGTATCTCGTCAAAACTTCTCGGTCCTGGTTTCGAATCCTTCGGAACTGGTTCCCACGTTGTTCCTCCAAGGAGTACGTCGACCCCATGAAGTTCAAGGAGGCGAGCAGTAGGTATACTCCCGACGATATCGCCGCTCCCGCCGATACCGAAGACGAGGGCGCGTTCACAACGGAAGCTCTCTTCGAGTGTGAGCATGTTCACTATCCATATACGACGCATCAACATAAGATGTGTCGTGCACTCTACCACCGAGAAACCGTCACCACTCACTCTCGTCACGCCGTGCTGGGCATGCCCGGCGCGTGGGTACGACGTGTATCGTAAGCGGTACTCGGGAACCAAGGAATGGATGACCAAATCTATATTTGCATATCTCTACTATTTCATTGAATTATTGGAAATATTTACATCATATAACTGATGTTGAGTTGTATAAACGCCAATATTTTTATAGTGTAGCTTGCCTTCTCCCATATTGAGGAACAGGTGTTGGCAAATGACACATGAGACGGCCTCAAGGCGGCGATTTCTCAAAGCAGCCGGGGCTATTGGAATGATGGCAGCCGCGGGGCGAGTGGGGGCGCAGAACCAGAATCAGAATCCGTACGGAGGAGTTACCGGACCATTCAGGCTTCGGATGTGGCACGAAGACTATGCCGGTGCGCGGCTCCAGGAGTTCGCGCAAAAGTGGAACATCAGCGCCACGAACAAAGGGTTCGAGGATCCGGCAGAGCCGTTTGCTCAGCTTCAGGCTGGTCAGTACACCGGTGACCTCATTTCGTTCTTGCACGACTGGGGACAACGGGCGTGGCGGAGCGACCTACTCCAACCCATAGACACGACCAGACTCCAGTATCTGGATAGGTTGGACGATCGGTGGCAGACGATGAACGAGGTCGGCCAGAACCGGCAGTGGGGCATCCCGTACGACGTCGGGCTTTACCCTATCACCTACAACACGGAGGTGTTTTCGAACCCACCCAACAGTTGGTCGGTGCTGTGGGACGAGGAGTACAGAGGCCGCATCACAATGCAGGATTCGTCGATTCAGGCTTGCCAGAACGCGGCCCTCTACACGGGCCAGAATCCAATCAACCCGGACGACTTCCAAGAGATCGAAGAGGCACTGATGCAACAGAAGCCACTCGTGCAGTCCTACTGGGGAACGTTCGAGAGCGGGATGCGGTTGTTCGTCGACGGCGAGGTAGACGTCGGCCAGATTACGTTCGGTCGTACCGTCCAAGCGATCGTCGATCACGGCGCGAACGTCAACTACTCCGTGCCGAGGGAGGGAGCGATGACGTACTTCGACGAGTTCACCATCCCGAAGAACGCGAACAACGTCGGGACGGCGTACGCCTGGATTGACGACTACCTCCAACAGGGTGGTCCCCGATTCACAGAATTGGAGCGATACCGGGCTACCACCGCGAACCTGACCGAAACCGTTCCCCAGAACCAACGGGAACTGTACGATTGGTCGCCGGATTGGAACTTGGTCACGCAGAGCCTGCTGGACGAGCGGGTTCTACAGCAGTACGACCAAATCTGGACGCGAGTCAAGGGATGATTCCCGCCCACGTTATTTAGTAAACGACCAGATAGACAAGTAAACATAAAAGAAGATATGACTAACTCGAACATACAAGTTGACGAAACGGAGGTGAGCGAGAACCAGCAAACGGACATTGTCGAGGTAACGAACCTGTCGAAACACTACGACGACATCATCGCCGTGGACGACGTCAGCTTCAGCGTCCGGGACGGCGAATTCTTTTCGATCATCGGCCCGAGCGGTTCGGGAAAGACGACGCTACTGCGGATGCTTGCCGGATTCGAAGTGCCGACTCGCGGTACCGTCAAAATCGACGGTATGGATTGCACCGCTCAGCCGCCGTATAAGCGCAACACGAACATGATCTTTCAGAACCTCGCCCTCTTCCCACACCTCGATGTAGGGAAGAACATCGCCTACGGCCTCGTCGAGATCGGAGTCGACAGGGGAGAACGGCGACAGTTGGTAGACGAGGTTCTTCGAACGGTCGACCTAGAAGGGTATCAGGACCGTAAAATCACCGAACTTTCCGGCGGCGAACAACAGCGAGTCGCACTCGCTCGCGGTCTCGTAAATGAACCTAGCGTCCTTCTCCTTGACGAGCCACTCGGCTCACTTGACCGAAAGCTCAAAGAGACGATGAAACTCGAGCTGAAACGGATTCAGGAGCGGACGAACACGACGTTCATCTACGTGACCCACGACCAGAGCGTCGCGATGGCCATGTCCGACCGTATAACGATCTTGAATGACGGTAAGATTCAACAGATCGACTCGCCGGAACGAATCTACTCCAATCCGACCAACTCGTTCGTCGCGGACTTCACCGGCGCGACGAATATCTACAAAGCGTCATTGGACGGGAGCGACAATGGATGGGCTACGGTGTCCATCGATGGCCAAACCCTCCGAGGCCGAGTCTCCGAATCGATGCCGACCGACGAACGTTCAACCGCTAACCTCGTCATTCGTCCCGAACACGTCTCGGTGTCGACAAACCAGGGTCGACTCGCGGGTACCGTAACCGACCGAGTGTACAAAGGGGCGCTGGTTGACCTCCTCGTAACCATCGATACCGGTTCTCGGACGCTCCAGCTCGAGGCAGAGGAGCACCTAGAGGTCGTCGATGGAATCGACGTCGGTGACTCCGTCTTCGTGGACTGGAAAGACGAAAACGCCCTCGTCGTTGGTTACCATGAGTCTCAGTGACGTCGTTCGCCACCGGATACAGTGGACGTCCGAAGCGGTAGACCTATCGTGGCTGTGGCGGTCACTCATCGTCGGTCTCCCGGTGGCGTTCATCACCGTCTTTTTCCTCGTTCCGGTGGCACTCATGGTCGTTTCATCGGTGTATCCGGGTGTGACGGGCGCCCAAACGAACGAATTCACGTTCGAAGCGTACGAAGTGGCTTTGGATCCGATCTACCTCAACTCCTTCTTCCGAAGTATCTGGTATGGCCTGGCAACGACGGTGATGTGTCTTCTACTCGGCTATCCGGTCGTTTACGCCGCCGTCAAGGTATTCCCACGATACGAAATACCCATCCTCCTCCTGTCAGTACTCCCGTTCTGGGTGATGTACCTCATCCGGATGTTCGGCTGGATCGCGATTCTGAAAAACGACGGTGTGTTAGACGATATCGTGGCACTCCTCGGATTAGGCGTCGATATCAGTCTGCTCTACAGCGCCGAGGCGGTCGTCATCGGGCTAATCTTCTCGTGGTTCCCGCTCATGGTATTTCCGCTATACGCTTCACTGAAGAACCTCGACGATTCGCTGCTCGAAGCATCAAAGGATCTCGGTGCGAACTCAATTCGAACGTTCCGGAGAGTGACCTTTCCGCAAACCAAGGCGGGAATCTTGGCAGGGTCGATCCTCGTGTTTGTACCTTCGTTCGGTTCGTTCGTGACCCCCATCCTCTTGGGCGGGACGACCAGTAGCCAGATGGTTGCGAACATCATCGGTCAGCAATTCAAGGAAGCGTTCAACTGGCCGCTCGGCGCGGCGCTTGGAACGATCATGCTGGTCATCGTCCTTGCTAGCTTATTGATAGTCCAGCGGTACGCGACCATCATGGAGGTGCAAGAATCATGAATACGAAAACGTCATCGAAATCGGAGTTGGATCGTCGACCGAAGTACACCGACTTCCTCGACCAGTTCGTCAATCGAACGAGTCTCGGACTCGTTCTCGGGCTCGTTTTCTTCTTTCTCTGGCTCCCACTGGTTGTTATTGTGATTTACTCATTTTCGGGCTCAGGCACAATAATCTTCCCACCTAAGACTTGGACGCTAAAATACTACTGGGGACTGCTCAACGCGCCCAGTATTCATGGGGCGGTTAAAAATAGCTTAATAATCGCGGTCACCGCGGCGTCAATCGTCACGATGCTCGGCATCCTCGCAGGATACGCACTCAACAAGTACAATGTTCCAGGCAAGCGATATTTCGAGTCGATCGCGTTGCTACCAATAATCGTTCCGCTAATCATCACCGGAATTGGCTACGTCATCTTCTACTCGTTCTTCGAGATCCAATTCGGAATGGGGACGACGATCATCGCACACAGTACCTACACGTTTCCCTTCGGCGTTATCATCATCACGTCATCTATCGCCCGGGTCGACAGGAGTCTTGAGGAGGCAGCGATGGATCTCGGTTCCTCGGAATTTCGCGTCTTCCGCAAGGTGACGCTCCCACTCATTGTTCCCGGCATCTTCGCAACGTGGATTCTCGCCTTTACGCTCTCGCTCAACGAGTTCGTCATTACGTACTTCGTCAGTGGGACGTTCATGTCGACGCTTCCGATATGGATGTGGGATCAACTACGATTCGGTGTGACGCCGCTGACTTACAGTATTTCGGCGGTCACGCTCTTCGTCGCGCTAGGATTGGTATATGCCGTCCACCGAGTGATCGGCGTCCAACAGATCCGTGGTTGATTTCCATATTCTCTGTCAACTGAACTATGATTCCATGGATTGAGCTTGCGAATCTGACATTGGTCTTTTTAGAAACCCACCACCAATGGTGATATGAGGTAACAAATGACGCAACCCGAGAAGGATGTGGCCACTATCGTCGACGATCTCATTACGACCGATATAGGGGGACGGGATACGATTTATCCCATCGCGGCTGCAGCAAGGGAGAAGCAGGGTACAAATCCTGCAATGCAGGCTGCAGAGCGACTAACGACTGACGTCGGAAGAGGAGATGTCGTACTCGTCTTAACCGGTTTTCTCATTCCGCCGACGATGATCCAGGAGACCGACGGCCCGCTCGGTGCGGTGTCGGTTGCTCGCGCTGTGGATATAGGCCTGGACGCTAACGCCATCATAGCGTGTGAACCGAATGCTGTCGAAATTTGCAAGGCAACTGCAACTGCCGGAGGATTGAACGTCCTCGATAGAATGTCGAATTACGAGAGTAAGCAGACCGTGAGTGTCGAGGCATTCCCGGCTGACCAAGATGAGGCGCGCGAGTACGCTGAGGAAGTAATCTCGGAACTCGATCCCGCTGTCGTCATCGCAATCGAAAAGGTTGGGCCAAATCGCGTTGGGGTGTATCACAATATGGCTGGATACAATATCACCGAGCACACGGCAAAGGTGGACGAACTCTACGAACTACTCGATGACAGTGTAACGACGATAGCTGTCGGTGATGCGGGCAACGAAGTCGGCATGGGCGTCGTAGAGGAAACAGTACGACGCGAAATCAAGTACGGGTCTTCATGCCAATGTGACTGCGATGAAGGCATCGCGGCAGCAGTTTCGGCTGACGTTCTCGTTCCAGCTACTGTTTCCAACTGGGGTGGCCACGCCATCGCAACTTGCCTTTCTGAGTTAGTTGGAACACCTCTCCTTCACGACGCGGAACTTGAACGTCGGATGCTTATCGAAGCCAGTATGGCTGGTAGTATCGATGGAATCGTCGGTGGAACAAACGCATGGTGTGACGGCCTCCCGACACACGTTCACGTGGCTATAATCGAACTGCTACACGAAATCTCCCGATCGTCAGTACACGATCGTGGTGGCGGTGAACTGGCACGATGAATCGTACACCGACCGAGTACCCTCTCTCTACCGTCGTCGATTTACGAGGTAAATGAATGGACAAACGCAACGTCACCACTCACCCAGGTAACTGGAGTCGGTGGATAGATACCGCTGACCGGAAACGGATTCGAGCAGTACAAGATCAAAAAGTAAGCCGACAGGCCCGATGGGTATACACGAACTCGTCGTACTGGCGAGAGAAGTTCGACGAGGCGAACTGCCTACCGTCCGCGATTTCAGGCGTGGATGATTTGACCGCAGTGCCCTTCGCGACGAAGGCTGAGTATCGGACGGCGCAGTCGGAACGCCCACCGTACGGCGGATTGCTGTGTCGTTCGCGCGAGGATCTGTACGAAAGCGGTGCGTTCGTGTGGGAAACCAGCGGAACGACCGGCGAGCCGGTACAGTTTCTGTGCTCTCAGAACGAGTACTTCAGAGTCGATGTCGAAGCCACGTGTCGGATATTGTGGACGACAGGTCTCCGACCAGGAGATACCGTCGCAATGTTCTGGCCGCTGACGCTCTGGGCGGTCGGACACGGAATCGTGGATGCTGCCAGAGAACTCGGGATGACTGTCTTTCCGCTAGGGCCGTCGTACAGTTCAGAATATCGAGTCGAAAAGCTCGCAGCGTATCAGCCCTCGACGATAATGACGACACCCTCCTACGCACTTCGATTAGCCGAAGTCGCAAGTGAGAACGGTTTCGACCCGCACGCGCTTGATGTTGAACGCGTCATAGTGAGTGGCGAACCGCTCCCAGATGGGACGCGTACCGCCATTGCAGAGGCGTGGGGGGTCTCCGAACGGGTCTTCAATTACTATGGACTGTCAGAAGCATTCAACTGTCGCAGCATCGAATGTGAGGAACACGACGGAATGCACGTCCTCGAAGATCTATATCTCTGCCAAGTCGTCGACCCGGATGGCAGAGACCCTGTTTCAGAAGGAGAGACAGGTGAACTCGTCGTCACTGCCCTTGAACAGCGAGACATTGCCTCGGGGTTCCACTACCGTACCGGTGACCTCGCTCGATTCACGGATGACCCGTGCGCTTGCGGGCGGACGACCCGCCGAATCAAGATCGAATCTCGGAAAGACGATATGAAGACAATAAGGGGAGTTAACGTCTTCCCGCAGGCTATCGAGTCGATCATCAGAAAAACGGATTCTGTAGCCGATGAGTTCCGTCTCGTGCTCGAACAGGTGGGGTCACTCGACCGACTGACGGTAGTTCTCGAACCCGAAGCAGATCTTTCCGAGGAGCATTACGAGTCGATACAAGACCAACTCGAACGCGATTTCGAAAAAGCGTTTGGTGGCCTGACAGTCATGGTTGAATTCGTAGCTCCCGAGACGCTCGAACGGTTCGATTTTAAAGCAGATAGGTGGGTTGACAAACGCTAAATAGCGGATCTGCATGACCATTGTTAACATCGGGTTTATATTGGAATCTCCCGAATTAGGCAGTATGTACGGTTACCGTGGTCGGTTAGGTCTCATCGTTCCCTCATCAAACACGACGAATGAATCGGAGTTCTGGAGATGGATACCAAACGGTGTATCAGTTCATACCGCACGAATGCAACTTGAGGACGTAAACGAAGCGCAACTCGTCGAGATGGCTGCAGACGTCGAAACATGTATTTCGATGCTGAAAACAGCAGATGTCGATGCTATCGCGTTCGGCTGTACGACGGGAAGCTTAGTGAAAGGGAAGGGGTATGATGAGCAGATACAGGCGACGATAGAGACTGAAGCTGGTGTGCCAGCAGTCGCCACTTCGACGGCAATCAGAAGAGCGTTCGATATTCTTGATGCCCGGTCACTTGCAATCGCAACGCCATACACGGAGTCAATGAACGAAAGAGAGAAAGAATTCCTTGAAGAGAATGGGTACCGAATTACTGAAATCGTCGGACTTGATATCGAACCGAATACCGAAATCGGCCAGCAAACCCCGTCAACCGCGTATCGGTTGGCCGCCGATGTCAATAGCACGGCTGCCGATGCAGTATTTATCAGTTGCACGAATTTCAGAACGTTCGAGATCATTCCGCAGTTAGAGGCGGATCTCGGCAAGCCAGTCGTCACCAGCAACTCCGCAACTCTTTGGGCATCGTTAAACCTGCTTGACGTCAGCGCCGAGGAAGTCAATTTAGGCACGCTGTTTGAACGATCGCTTCTGTAATTACTTGATAAAATCATCATGTCATCTGTTACACCACCGGATGGATCACAGGCCGCTTGGGAAGACGCACAAGACGAAGTTGGTTCGTTGCTTGAGCCTGACGTAGTCGCTATCGTCGGCGCAAGCAACACCGAAGGTAAGCCCGGGAACGTTCTTCTGCGGAACGTTCTCCAAAATAACTTCGACGGTCATGTCTATCCGATCAACCCGTCAGCTGATACTGTGCTCGGACTCGACGCCTACCCGAGTATCACCGACGTTCCGGAGGAGGTCGATACAGCGGTGTTTTGTGTTCCTGGGTCAGTCATCGAGACTATATTGCCCGACTGTGCTGCCAAAGGCGTCACAAGTATCGTCATCGTGTCGGCCGGATTTGCCGAAGCCGTCGACGAATCGCGGCAGGAACTCCAGCGCAAACTTACTGAACGTTGTATGGAGTATGGGATCCGTGCGGTCGGCCCGAATACGACAGGGATGGTCTCGATGAAAAAGGATCTCGTCGCAAGCTTCATGCCGTTTCCCCGGTGGCACGATGGCCGAATCGCTATCGCCGCCCAAACGGGTATCTTCGCTGGGGTGTATATGGAGGAACTGATGGCACGGGAGGTTCAAAAACTCGGGTACAACTACAGCGTTGGACTGGGAAACAAGATGGATCTCGACGAAACTGATTTTGTCCGCTACGCTGGCCAGGACGACTCGATCGACATCCTCCAGTTGTACCTTGAATGCATCCGGCAGCCCGAGGAGTTCTTCCCCACAGCCGCCCATGTAGCAAAGCAGAAGCCCATCATTCTCTTGAAGTCCGGACGTACGTCAGCGGGACGTGACGCGGCCCGATGGCATACAGCCTCGTCACCGACCGTCGACGCGGAAGTCGAACAGGCGTGCCGTATGAGTGGCATCATCCGGGCCAACACTATTCCTCAGTTCACGAACTATGCAAAAGGGTTCGACTACCAACCGGCACCCCGCGGACGGAAAGTGGCGGTACTCTCATTGAGTGGGGCGAACGCCGTGCTCGCCTCCGATTACATCTCCCAGTCGGTGCTTGAGCTCGCCGAACTTTCCGAGGCGACGCTCAGGCGAATCAAGGAACTCGTTCCCGAGTGGCAGCCGGTTCGCAACCCCGTCGATCAGTGGCTTGCGCTGCCCAGTGGGCCGCGCAAAGCCCAAGCGGTTCCGCTCGAAGCGGTGATCGCTGACGATAACGTCGACGCCATCGTTACTATTCACCTCGCGAGCGAGGAGCCCGACTTCGATGAGGTCGGTGAGATGTATCGAAGAGCGATGGTTTCCCATCCAGACAAACCCGTCCTCTCGTACATCATGGGCGCTGAAACGAAACACAGGTGGATCGAGTCCTTAGAGGGGACGGACGTTCCGGTATTCGAGTCTGCGTTCGACGCTATCGATACACTTGAACAGATGTATCGTTGGCATCGCTACTCCACCGGATACGAATTGTACGACCCGACCATTTCTGTCCCCGGTGAAACGATCTAGTCTAGTAGTCTTTCGATTCCTTTAGGCCGGCTTCGACTTTCGCTTTCGTTATGGGCAGGTCGCTAATCCTCACCCCGACGGCGTCTTTGATAGCGTTCGCGACCGCTGCCGGTGGACCCATGTTCGTTACTTCACCAACACTTTTCGCGCCGAACGGTCCAGTTGGTTCATACGATTCGACCAAGATTGACTCGACGCGTTCGGGGATGTCAGTGCTCCGAAGTACGCCGTAGTTCTTGAGCCCGTCCACCTGTGGTGTACCGTCCTCGTCGAATGTGAGCTCCTCTGAGAGTGCCTGTCCGAGTCCCATTACTGCGCCGCCAATCACCTGTCCGCGGGCATTCTCGGGGTTGATGGCGTAGCCACAATCGGCAGCGCTGATGAGGCTCAGCGCCTCGAACTCGCCGGTTTCCGTGTCGACTTCAACTTCGGCAGCTTGAGCTGCGAAGGGCTTGGGCGAGATCGGTGTGAAATGTTCCCCATAGCCCTTGAGTCGACGCTTCGGTCCATCGATGCCTACGAACGCTCTCTCTGCGAACTCTGTGAGAGCCAACTCCTCGCCGTCCGGTGCCTTAATGGTTCCCTCAGCCAATTCGAATGACGTTGGGTCGCCGTCGAGCCAGCGCGTTGCTACCAAACGGATCTTCTCGGCGAGATCAAGTGCGGCCTTCTCGGTCGCATTGCCACTTACATATGTCGTGCTACTCGCGTACGCACCGTTGTCCCAGGGTGTTGCGTCCGTATCGTCGGCTTTCACGTGAATCTCGTGGGTTTCCAGTCCGAGGACCCCAGCGGCGATTTGTGCCATCGTCGTTTCTGCACCCTGTCCGGCATCCCCCACGCCGACCATGAGTGTACACGTACCGTCGTCTTCCAATGTGATTTCGGCACCCGAAAACTCACTGCTTGCGACACCTGATTTGTGCATCGTCAGCGCGACGCCACGGCCGCGCTTATACCGCTCGTCTACATCCTGCTCCGGATAATTGTCCCAATCGACTGCATCGCAGACCTTTTCGAGGCATTCGCCGACACCGACCGATTCAAGCGCTCCCGCACTCTGGCTGTATCCCGGTTCAAAGCCCTCGTCGCCCTCTTGGACGAGATTACGCCGTCGGAGCTCTGTGGGATCCATATCGATGGCCTCCGCCACATCGTCGATGTGGCTCTCGAGTCCGAACGAGCCCTGAACCGCACCGTAGCCGCGCATCGCGCCTGCCGGAGTGACGTTGGTGTAGACTGTACGACCGGTGAATAGCCGATTCTCGCACGGATAGATGGACATCGGTTCGTGTCCAGCATTCGACAGCACAGTGTAGGCGTGACATCCGTACGCACCAGTGTTGGAGGTAATGTCGAAATGAAGCGCGGTGATGGTTCCATCATCTTTGACGCCGGTTTTGACCGAGAGCGTCTGAGCATGTCGGGTCTGCGCAACGTGGAGATCCTCCTGACGGCTATTTTCGATGCGAATGGTCTCGCCAGTCTCCAATGCGAGCGCCGCTGCGATGAGCTGGCTCGGTAAGATATCCTGTTTAACGCCGAAGCCGCCCCCGACGCGTGGCTTGATTACCCGCACGTCTTTTCGATTCATTCCGAGCGCTCTCGCTATGGTGTTCCGAGTGATGTGGGAGATTTGCGTACTCGTACGGAGTACGAGCCTCTCGCGGTCGTCGATCCAGGCAATTGTCGTGTTCATCTCCATCGGGGCCTGCTGAACGATCTGGGTCTCGTACACACCCTCGACGATAGTGTCAGCCTCCTCGAATCCAGCTTCGGCGTTACCCTCTTCGTGACGTGTTTCACAGACGATGTTGTGCTCTATATCTGCATTCCTCTGGGCGTTCTCGTAGTCGTTTTGATCGTGGATAACGGGCGCATCATCCTGCATCGCCTCCGCTGGATCCAGAACGTGCTCGAGCACGTCGTACTCTACGTCTATCTTCTCGACGGCTGTTTCGGCCGCTGTTTCAGTTTCGGCTGCGACCGCCGCGACTGGATCGCCGACGAATCGAACTTTCTCGTTGATGATAAACTCGTCGAATGGAGCTGGTTGGGGATACGGAAACCCAGTTCGAGTGAAGCGCCGTTTCGGTACATCTTTGTGTGTAATAATCGCGTGAACTCCATCGACTTCCTCGGCGGTGCTCGTATCGATCGACGCGATTCGTGCGTGTGCGTACGGACTCCGGAGAACACACACCTCCAAGGCGTGCTCGGTCGGCACGTCGTCGGTATAGCGGGCTCGTCCCGTTACGAGCCCGTGGCCATCGACCTTCTGCACACTCTTTCCTACTTCGGTCTCCCCTTCAGCATGAGCCTCTATCGCTTCGGAATCGATTCCTTGGCCTGTCTCTATCTCAGATTCTGCCATCGTTTAGTCACTCCTTGCTTCAGTTTCGCCTTCGGAACGCATCTGATCTGCCGCGGCCTGAATGGCCTCGAACTGTTGGATGTAGCCCGTACATCGGCAGATGTTTCCCTTTAGTGCACTCCGGATTTCACTTTCCGTCGGATCGTCGTTCTTCTCTAAAAGCTGGACACCCGATAGAATCATCCCTGGGATGCAGAATCCACACTGCGCGGCGCCGTAGTTCAAAAACTCCTCTTGGAGAGGATGGAGTTCCCCGTCCTCAGAGACGAGTCCTTCAGCTGTCGTCAGTTCCTCGCCCTCATACCGTTCCGCCGGTACGAGACACGATCTGACGATCTGATTTTCTCCGTATAGAACGTTACACGCTCCACACACTCCTTCACTACATCCGTTTTTGACACTGTAGTATCCAGCTCGCCGAAGGGCCGCCATGAGTGACTCCCCTTCGTCAAATTCTAATTTCTCGTTTTCGCCGTTGACAACGACGTCAATCCTCTTCTTGGAATTCCCCACCCTAGCGCACATGCTATCAAGTCACAGTTCCCCATGGACACATAAAAACGTATTGCGTGTTTTACCAAGGTGAGGACGAGAAAACTGTCTTGAGTTTCGCAATCTGCGTATGATTTTTAGAATCCTTGCAATATCATGTCAAGTAGCCTGACAATCGGTCATCATGGGGTGAAATTGCACAAACCGTTATATCTAATGCTATGATAGGCTACCACATGGGGGAGACAGTCAGTGGCGAAAGCAGTAGAGAACGGATGATGCATGCGGTAGGCTTTCACGAACACGGGGATATAGAAAAATTTCAATTACTTGAAGTCAAACGACCTGTACCGACGGATGACGAGGTGCTTGTGGACGTTGCGGCGGCCGCACTCAACCATCAAGATTTGTTTGCGGTTCGAGAACTTGACCATTACGTCCCTGAGTACCCATTCTGGGGTGGCGGTGACATCTCAGGGCGAATCACTGAACTCGGCGAGGATGTGGATGGGTGGTCTATCGGTGATCCGGTCGTCGTGAACCCCGCAGTAACTTGCGGGGAATGTGAGTTCTGCATTCAGGGCGAGCACTCTATGTGCAAACATTACCAGGTCTACGGCGAACATCGGAAAGGCGGATTTGCCGAGTACGTCACAGTACCGGCGGAAAACTTGGAACGAGTTCCTGAGAACTATGACCTCGTCACAGCTGCAGCTGTTCCACTTGCGGCCGCCACAGCTTGGCGGGCGCTGTCGACACGTGGTCAAATCAAACCGTTCGAAGATGTCCTGATCGTCGGTGCAACGGGTGGCGTCGGGACGTATGCGATTCAAATCGCTAAGAATGTCTTCAATGTGAACACGCTGTATGCCACAACCAGCACGGAGGAAAAAGCCGAGTTTCTCAGGGATATAGGTGTCGATCACGTCATCAACTACACTGAGGAGAATTTCGATGAGCGTATCTGGGAGATGACCAACAAGCGCGGCGTTGACGTCGTGTACAACAACGTCGGTGGGAATACATGGGTGCCGGCGATGCGGTCACTGCGTAATGGCGGCCGTCTCATCGTTTCGGGTGCGACGGCCGGCCCCAATCCCGAAACGGAGATTCGTCTCATCTTCGTTCGGCAACTCGAAGTAATCGGTAGCACTCAGAACAGTCGTAAAGACTTTCAAGAGGTTCTGGAGTACGTTTGGAACGGCACTATCGAACCTATTGTGCAAGAGGCTTACCCATTGGAGGAGTTCGATCGTGCCTTCAGCAAGATGGCCAACCGCGAACTCCATGGGAAAGTGTTGTTAAGTCAGGAGTGAACCTCTCGGAATCACTCTCTGAGATTTGTGGCCTAATCGTATCCGTGAACCACCTCGGAGTATATCTTCGAGGTACTCAGCCTGTTTTTATCTACAGGCGGCTACCGCAGATTTGTCTAGCCGTCTCGATGTCACCGACAAGAACCGATGTGATGGTCTCAACTCCGCTCCTCTAAACCGACGCCCGTTTATATATGGCACACGTTAACACTACTATGGCAATGAACCATGTGACCACATTAGAATGCACGCTGTGTGGCGCCACATATGACCCTGATCAGGTCATCTATACCTGTCCGGAACACGAGGGGGTCAAGGGAATTTTAGAGGTCAACTACGATTACGACAGTATTCAGGACAACTTCGACGCTCCACTGGATGGTGACATTCGAAGTCAGTGGAAGTATTCGGCATTTCTCCCCGTTGACGATGACGCTGACATCATTTCTTTGAAGGAGGGCGGAACAGATCACTACAACGCGCCACAACTCAGCGAACGACTGGGAGTTGAGACGCGAGTTAAGGACGACGGTCGCAATCCGACTGGCGTATTAAAAGATCGTGCGACGAGTGTAGCCGTGACAAAGGCGCGACACGCTGGCCGAGACGTCATCACGTGTGCATCAACCGGGAATGCTGCGGCCTCCTTGGCGGGATACGCCGCCCGCGCCGGGATGGACTGTCGAATATTCGTCCCCGGCAATGCTCCCGAGGAAAAACTCGCTCAGCCACTCGTCTATGGTGCCGACGTGCTCGGCGTTAACGGCAGCTACGACGAGGCTTATGACCTCAGCCTTGAAGTGACCGAGTCGTACGGCTGGTACAACCGCAACGCGGCCATCAATCCATTTCAGGTTGAGGGCAAGCGAACCGTCGGCCATGAGCTCGCCGAGCAGACTCAGGACGACGTTCCAGATTGGCTGGTGTTCTCGATGGGCGACGGCTGTACGATTTACGGCGGTTGGAAAGGATTCAGGGAATTCTATGATCTAGGATATGTTGACGACACGCCGAAAATGCTGGGCGTGCAGGCAGAGGGTGCAAGCGCGATTCACGACGCGTTTCATAGACACGAAAGTGCTAGTGACGTTGCAGAGACTATCGCCGACAGCATCGCCGTTGGCCGTCCACGAAACACGGTGAAGGCTTGTCGTGCCCTCGAAGAGAGTGGCGGAACCTCCGTGCTCGTTTCCGACGAAGAGATTCTGGACGCAGAACGAATCCTTGGGAGCACCGAAGGTATTTACGCTGAACCGGCAGGAGCGGCACCGGTCGCCGGCGTGCGAGCTGCACTGGCGGACGGCATTATCGAGGAGGACGAAACGGTCCTAGTCGTTGTCACCGGCTATGGGCTGAAAGATACCAAGAGTGCTATGAAGGCCGGTGATGAGGTACAGCACATTGACGCTGACCTCTTAGAGGTTGAGCGTCTCTATCACGACGAGCTTATCAGACACTCCGACTGACTGCACGTCACAATATACTATTGTGACTTCGAAACTGAGCGATTACTTCGTTGAGCACGTAGGAAGGTATTATAGAATGGTTCTTCTGCCCAAAAATTTCGATCAAGTCTGGCTAAATCAGCTCAATATCTTCTTCACCACCCCAAGAGTGCCGCTGTAATCGGTGCGCGTTGGTTCGACGCAACCGGCAGTGGGATCAACCCTCTGGATTCATGCTACTGGAGCACATACCACACACTCGTGGGGAGAGTGTTTTGCCTGTCATCCACACGTCACTCACTTCCCCCACCTTTCCCCCTGGTTTCTCGCGTGCCTTAGCCAATCGGCGTCGCTCTTCACCAACAATCCTGGTACCACCGCTCGAACATACGCGCAGGTGCTATTCGAGGATTTTTGACGGGCAATTATATTTACCGGTGTAGAGAATTGTTCGAACAGGAGTAAGATCAAATGACGACGACAGATACTAAAACAGACGAAAAGGCATCAAAAGACTCCGGCCCGTTCACGGGCGTCCGGAGTTTTCTCACGGCGTGTATGGTTCTCCTCATCGGGGTTGCAGTGGCTCACTGGGCGTTCACGGATAGCAACTTGAGCGGGATTATCTTCGCGCTTTATATTTCCGTCTTCATCTTAGCGGCAATCGGAGGACTCTGGTTCATTGACGTAATTTTGAGCTATCTTAAAAATTAGTATCTCATACTAACCAAAACTACTGGCTTGATCATGGGGATCTTCTTTCTGGAAACGGCGAAGTGGCGCAGCTAACAACAGTCCAATGTAATTTCGTTGGGCGGTCAGAGATAGCCAGGTATTCGTGGTGATGTGTATGACCATCGTGGTGGTGTGACGGCTCGTCGAGCTCACGTGTGTAAACAACGTACTTCTGAACTCCATGATCGTGTATGCGATCGTCATGGTCGTGATCGTGATCATGAGAATGGTTTGTCTGCGTATTCTCATCGTGAGTGTGAGAGTCATCGCCGTGAGAGTGACTCGTGCCGTGGGAATGGCCGCCGTAGTATTCGCGAATCCCGAGGAGGATGAGGAGAACGCCAGCAACGAGGCTTACCGGCCCGCCAATAAAGATCGTCGTCGAGAACAGATCAAGTGGAATTGGTTCGTTGACTTGTGTGAAGTTGAAATGGGATTTTGCATAGAAGAAGAGAGCAACCATCACGAGACTACTAATGAGGTGGCCAACACCGAGAATGAAACTCGCAGCGAAGCCCGCGAACCACTTGTTCGTCTGATCGAGCGCATACGCGGCAGCGACTGGCCACCCGTGACCTAGTTCGATGCCATGAACTGCTCCGAGTGCAATAGCACCGATCAGCAGCCCAAAGGCATCCGATTGCAACATCCGTGAAGAACACAGGGAATCCCAACAGTTAGGGGTTGTTATGACTGAACTTGGACGGGCGTAATAACGGGGTCTAAGTATCGCTCGCAACAAGAACGCGTATGCGAACTAGCCTCAACGTCCCGCAGGAAGTCTTGGACTCGTTCGATGCGACGTGGGAAGCAGAAGGAATGGAATCGCGCTCCCGAGCCGTTCGCGAAGCGATGCAGGAATACATCGAGCGCCATACACAGTTCGAAGATATCGAGGGAAATGCCATCGCAGTGGTTGCATTCGACTACGAACACACCCTCGTTATTGGTGAACTCCATACGGTTCAGCACGAATTTGAGGATGTGATCGGAACAATGCAACATATGCATCACGGCGATTGGTGTTTAGAGACGATTTTCTGTACCGGGCCAGCAGACCGCATTCGTGAGTTGGTGTATCAACTCCGGGATTTCGATGCCGTTGGTCGTGTGAACGTCATGTTTCTCCAGCCCGTCGCCTGACTCGGAGCTGGTGGCGTAGTCCGTCAGGACTAAACTCGGACACAGTGGTATTTTCACCCCTGATTCAAAGAAATAACCCCAGCCATAGGATTACAACCCTACAGTATGGACGCTACTTCTACCTTCGACGCTAGTCTGCAGACCACTCTATGTAATAACTGCGTCAAACTTGAGGAGGAGATACTTGACTATGACGTCGCTGAATCAGTCAGCAACGGTAACAACTGCGCCTAGGCCGAGGGTTACGAGAGTATATAAATATCCCCAGTATAGTGGGAGTCAGCTCAATCACTTTCAATCACGTAGTCTCCCGCAGTGAACTCGCATGGAAACCCTCCGTATGCCGTCGCACCGGCTTAAGAACAACATCACAGATGTCACCTCACTGCTCGTAACACTCGTGTGGATGCTGGCATTGTTCACTGGACAAGACTGGTGGCTTGCAGCACTCCTCGTCGGCTACGTGGCAATTGTTCCACTTGTTGCGTTACTCTCCGGTGACGAATCTGACCGAGAAACGTGGCGGAATACCTGCTCTAGCTGGTGCACGGGAATGCTATCGAACAGATCCTCCGAGATGGTACCCACTGAGGTCGAAGAGAGCGAAGAAACGCCGCTCGAAACACTCCAGCAGCGCTATGCCCGTGGCGAACTGACGGACGAGCAATTCGAACGGAAGCTCGACCAATTGCTAGAGACGGAAATCCTTGAAGACGTAGCAGATCGCGAACGCATCCGTGAACGAGCCACGTAAACACGGATTTACAGTATCTATCTGGGTTTGGGTTTCTACTCATCGATGATACTAGCGTCGTTCTTCCTTGTTGGTAAAGTGCCTCGGGGTTAAGTCCCGAGGCACTTGGTCTGCTTTATCTGTAGAATTACGTTTCACCCTCTAATCTCGTTTTTACTTACCCTCTATCGCTCTGCACTCACAACTACCGTGCTAGTTATCACACACTACTAATGTTTTTCACAGGAATATCCTGATACGGAGAACAGATAAACCCTGTAAGTGACCACTTAAACACTCCCACGTAGATGGGAGTCATCTCCTCGAGGCTGGCGGACCAATGATATATGAGGTGGTCTACCACATGGCGACGCACGCAACCGACACGGAATACCGAGGAGCCGACATCCTACCAGCGCTTAGTGAACAACTCAAACTCATCTTCAGCCTCGATGATGCACCAGCGACGTTGGACGAGTGGGTTGAGATGACCGTCATGCTGCTCCGTGAGGATGATATTACTGTCGACCTCGATGCGCTCTGCACCGATGACTCATCGTGGAACACAGCACGTATCGGTGAAACTACTCACCACTTCCACTGCGTTCTTGACGCGATCGTTGTTCCCTTCCTGGTGGATGAGCTCGATGAGATTGCGATTCGCGCGACGAGTCCGTTGACGGGAAGCATCGTCGAGCTACAGGTGACTCACGATGAAATGATCAGCACTCCAGAGGAGGCGGTGGTGTCTATTGGTGTGGCAACAGACACCACCGAGCCGGATGCAGATGCACTCATCTCTGAAATTGCTTATGAACGATTCTGTCCCTACACGAATGCATTCCCATCTCGGACTGAGTATGAACAATGGGCCGAGGAGACGGATGCCGAAACCATGGCAATCTCAACCGACGAGGCATACGAGCTAGCTCGTGCACTTGACCGGGCGGTTCACGACGAGTGAAAGCTAACACTCCCGCATCGTCCGAGATTCCCTGATCTCAGCGTCAATTTTCAGTCGGTGTATTCAGGATATCCATCGGCACGAACCTCGTTAGTTGGAACCGAGCATCTGCGTCAGTAGATTGCGCTCGGCGCGTTGCAGATGCTCCGAAACGGTCGATGAATCGAGTTCCAGTTCAGCCGCAATGTCTGCAATCGAAATACGGCGCGGTACGTCGAAATACCCCATCCGGAATGCAGTGCGGACGACGTGGCGTTGGCGAGTAGTCAAGGAGTCTAACAGCGACTCAGGGCCGCGATAGTCAGAGACTTTCTGTAGCAAGACGTGGAAACCTGCTTCATTGTATTCCTCTAGAAGGCGATTGAGCGCCTTCTGATCGCCGATGAGTGAGATATCGAGTCCGTCCTTGGTGATTCGTATTCCTCGGTTTGCAATCCCTAATTCGTGTTGAGGGCGCAGCGTCTTAGGGAGGCCGGGCATCGTGAGTTTGAGTAGATAGACGATGCCTGCATCTAGCTGGTCGACGCGTTCCCACCACTCGACGTAGTCAAGCGCGGACAATTGCTCCTCCTGGAATGGGTGCTCGACTTGGACGGCTAGAATGCCGCCCGGGCCAGTGCAGACAAGTTCTGTAATCCCTCTGAGTCCTGCCTCACCGCACAGCGAGACGAACTCTTCGAGTCCGAGAGCCCTGAATTCCGACATTGGGATCCGAACAACGGCTTCGCGCATTCCATGCAATAACTCGAGTGGAATGTGTATAGCTGTTGCGCGGCTGATTCGACTACTAGTGAGTTTACAGGGTCGAGCAAGTTGTGAACCAGTGATTTTGCTCCCCCAACAACGCTCATACTATAGCTTAATGAGTAGGGAGAACGTGTTTGCTGGATAGCGACCGACGATGGCAACAACCGATGCAGATCGTGAGTCTTCGATTGAGTGTGATGTGGTCGTCGTCGGAGCAGGGCCGGCCGGCTGTGTGCTAAGCTATCTCCTTGCTCGCAGCGGCGTCGATACTGTGTTGCTGGAGCGCCACAGTGACTTACACCGCGAGTTTCGAGGGTTCTTCTGGCAACCGCTTGTCGGCCGACTCTTCGATGAGATGGGCATCCTCGAGGATGTCCTCGCGCTGCCCCACGAGAAGATACTGAATCCACACGTCGTCATCTATGGCCGTGAGTACGAGATGTTTGACTTTCGGGAGATGCCAGGGCCGCACAACTATGGGCTCCTGATGGAGCAACCACCGCTTCTCCAGTTGTTTCTCGAACAGGCGAACAACTATCCGACGTTCGAGTATCGCGACCAAACACCAGCAAAGGACTTGATCACCCATGATGGAGAAGTCGTCGGTGTACGTGCAACAGATCGTGGGTCGGGCACTGATCTCACCATTGAGAGTCGACTCGTCGTGGGTGCTGATGGTCGGTATTCGACGATTCGGAAGAGCGCCGATATCGATCCAGGCATGTTCACGTCGCGTCTCGAATTACTATGGTTCAAGCTTCCAAAAGCGGTCATTAACGAGGCTTCACAAGTGCGGTTTGGTGCCGGTGGGCAGCTTTTCTACTTTGGATTGGGTGAGAACGAGGCACAACTCGGTTGGGGGATCAAGAAAGGCAGTTATCCCGCACTCCGCAAGCGCGGTATCACGCACTTTCATGAGCAACTCATCAAGACTGACCCGAATCTCGCTGGCGCGCTTCCCGAGCATCTCCCTGATTTCGAAGACTGTTCGCTCTTGCATATCGAACCGGGGTTGAGCGAGGAGTGGGCACGTGACGGACTTCTCCTCATAGGTGATGCAGCACACGTTGCAAGTCCCGTCGGCGCGCAGGGCAATAGTCTCGCCATCCAAGACGCAGTCGTTGCTCACCCGATCATCATGACCACACTATCGCAGACAGACGGCCCACTGCCGGCACAAGCACTCCAACAGGTTGAGGATGTGCGCAAGCCAGCCGTTGAAGGTGTCATCCGGTTCCAGCGTCGTGCTGAACGCGGATTTACCGCTCTGGTACTCTTCGGTGATCGTGTGCCGGATTCACTCAAGCGACTCTTTTTGCAGACGTTGTTCACTATCGTGTCGCGAACACCACTAACACGTCGTGTGCGGGATCGGATGGCAGGAGGACAACGCGATGTGCAGGTCGCTACCTCCTATTTCATCGACGCTGGAAGGTGACCTAAGTCCCATTCATCGTTTGTTAGGTGGCCGTTGACGAACAATTTTGTTTGTGACTTCCGTGGTAGATCGGTATGACATGTAATGGAAAATCTTTACGACGGCTTGTGTACGCCGCCAGCAGCTGAGTTGATAACCTCCGGTAGCGTCGGGTGAATGTGAATCATGTCTGCAATATCTTCAGCCGATCCGCCGAGTTTCATTGCAATGACGATCTCGTGAATTAGGTCGGCACCCTGCTCACCGACGATATGACCGCCGAGGATATCACCGGTGTCTGCGTCAGAAACGATTTTGACGAAGCCCTCGGTCTCACCGAGCGCTTTCGGTTTCCCCTGGTCAGCATAGTCCGATTGACCAACCGCGATTTCATATCCCTGCTCTTTCGCTTGTTCTTCGGTCAGCCCGACGCGGCCAACCTGCGGGTCGGTGAAGACGGCGTGGGGGACAATTCGGTCGTGAGCTTCGATCGTCTTGTCCTTGATCAGGTGTCGATAGAGGAGGTCTGCGTCGTTCCGTGCAGAGTGCGTGAACATCGGTCCACCGACGACGTCACCGAGCGCCCAAACAGGATCCGCCGTGGTCTGGAACTGTTCATCGATTTCGATAAAGCCTTTCTCGTCGGTTTCGATGCCCGCCTTCTCAAGGCCAATAGTATCACTATTGGGTTGGCGGCCAGCCGCGATGAGCACATGTGAGGCATCGACAGTTACCGTCTCCCCGTCTTCAGTTGCAGAAACCTTGATATCTGACTCGGTGGATTCGAGTTGGTCGACGCTTGCATTCGTTCGCACGTCGATCCCTTCGGACTCGAACACTTCCTGTATCTCGGTGCCTACGTCGGAATCTTCCTGTGGGAGCAGGCGATCACCTCGTTGGAACATCGTCACCTCTGTGCCGAATCGTTCGTACATCTGGGCGTACTCACAGCCGACGTATCCACCGCCGACGACTGCAAGATGGCGCGGGACTTCCGTGAGCTCGATTGCACTCGTACTGTCTAGGGTTGATACTTCATCGAGTCCTTCGATTGGCGGTTTTGCTGGTCGAGCGCCAGTGTTCACTACGATCTTGTCCGCGGTGAGCACGCGGTCATTGACTGTGATTTCGGTCGGCGATTCGAAGCGACCGCGTCCCTCGATGAGGTCGAGATTTTCCGTGTTCTCAACATTGGTGTAGGCACCCTCGCGGATACTTTCGAGAATACGCTGCTTCCGTTCGACGACGGCCTCCATGTCGGTATAGGCTTCTCCTTCACGATTGATCCCGAACACCTCCGCGCGGTCGACGAGGTTTGCGACTTCCGCGCTCCGGATCATCGTCTTCGTCGGGATGCACCCGCGATTCAGGCATGTCCCGCCGAGATAGCTATCTTCGATTAGCGCCGTTTTCAGCCCTTTTCGTGCGCCTTTGATGCTCACTGGCAGTCCGGCCATGCCTCCGCCGAGAACGATGAGGTCGTAGGTGTCGGTGGTACTCATTCTAATACTTGTTTGTACATCGAATCATAAAGAGTCACCGGCAAAGGTTCCAAGAGGGCATCCTCAAGAGTTGAGGTGAGCCAACCTGTATGGTCGAGGCAATTCACAGCATTTGGATCTGTGCGTAGTAGTAGAGCATGTATACCCCGGCTCCAATCAGCAGAACCGCGCTCGCCCGTTCGACGTATGGAACAAGCGGCTGAATGCGGCGGGCGGTCTCCTCCTTCGCCACAGCTACAAGCACCGTCATCACCACGAACAGCCCGATCATCCCACTTGCGTATCCCGTCAAGACCGTGATCGCGCCTAGAATTCCATCAGTGGAAAGCGCTGTCAGTGTAATGCCGAAGAACACGGGGGCAGTACACCCGAGGGCGGCCCCAGCGAACAGCAGGCCAAAGACAAAGAACTGTTTTGGCGAGGCCTTACCCCACTCAGGTAATTGCACTGAGCGTGAGAGCCATGTCGCGCGATTTATGAGCATGAGCACGCCGAGACCGAGGACGACAAGTCCGACGATTGGAATCAACACTGGTATAATGCGCGTCAGGACATCGCCGAGGACGCCAGCAATGGCCGCAGTGACGGCAAACACGCTCAGCATCCCCGCACTCGCCAACCCACCGAAGAGGACGCCGCGCCGGAGACTCGCCGTGACCGACCCGCCGTCAGCGCTCGTCGTTGTCTCTAGCGAGGTAGATGTCGAGGATGCGTCCGCCGAGAGGTAATATGAGAGATACGCGGGAAGCATCGGAAGTGCACACGGCGAGAAGAACGATGTAATCTCGCCGGAAAGCCCCCACGTAAACAGACTCCAGCTTACGCTCCTAATCGCGAGTGGTGCGACAGTAGAGAATAATTCGCTGCTCATGATTCAGAGGAGCTTCTTTAATTCTCTCTTGAACTGCGTGACCGACGTGACGTCCGAGTCCGTATAGACGGTCACGCCGTCCTGATTGATAATATAGGTCGTGTCAAGCGACGTGAGACGATACTTTTGGATGAGTTCCTTCGTTCCCATTGCGTGAATCCAGTCACCACCATATTTTTGCTTGAATGTCTGGAGATCTTGCATACTGTCTCGATCCGGGTCCATATCGATGGAAATCAGACGAACATCCTCTCCGAATTTCTCATGCACCTGCTTCAGATTGTGCTCCTCTTGCTTGCAGGACGTGCACCAGGCAGCCATGAAAAACAGCGCTGTTGGCTTCTCAACGGGGTGGAGTGAGACTGTGTTCCCTGCCGTTGTCTGTAGGCTGAAGTTCGGAAGTTTCTGATCAACATGTAGTTCCGTCTTTGCCTCTGAGCTTGCGGACTTACTAGCCCCACCGTTTTCACTCGATGAGTCGGGGTGTTGAGTCTGCTCTTGAGAGGAGTCGTTGCCTCCGGAACAGCCTGCAAGCCCAGTTACTGTGCCGGCACCGATCATGGTGAGTAGAGTTCGTCGTCTCATAGTTCAATGTATATTGAGATATTGATTTATTATGCTCTGTTTAACCATCTTTTCCTGGTGGTCACTCAACGCAGCAACTCATCGTCGAGACATCACGCCGGAATGCCTGGCAAGCGTGTTTGAATGCTTCACTGAACGTCGGGAAGGGGTGGATTGTGTCGATGATATCGTCGACGGTCAGCCCGAATTTGACGGCGAGCGTCGCTTCGGGGATCATATCAGCCGCCCGTGGCGTGATCATGTGGACGCCGACGATTTTGTCGGTTTCGTGGTGCTTGACCACTTGGAGCAGGCCCCGAGTGTCCTCAACGGCCTTCGCTTTCGGCACGTCTTCCATATCGACCGTCCGGCAGGTACAGGTTCCGTGTTCGGCCATGTATTCGAGCTCGGTCGTCCCGACGGCGGCGACCTCAGGACTCGTGAAGACAACCTTCGGTACCGTGTTGTAGTCAATCGTCTTCCCTTCGTTCTCGAATGCGTTTTTCACCGCGTGGTTACCCTCTTTCGCTGCCACGGTTTCAAGCATCGGCTCGCCGATGATATCGCCCGCCGCATAGACATCAGGGTTCGCCGTCTGGAAGTGCTCGTCAACGACGACGGCCCCTGCTTCGTCGATTTCGACGCCGATCGCATCAAGGCCGATATCCTCGCTGTTCGGGCGGACGCCGGTGGCGACGAACAGGTCGGTCGCGGTAAAGTCCTGGTGTTCACTGTCGACGTCGGCAGTGACGACGACACCGTGTTCGACGGCTTGTGTCCCACCGTCCGCTGCGACGGTAGCTGTGGATTCGATGTACCTAATATCGACGCCAGTAACAACCTCGATACCTTCGGCTTCGAAGCAGCGCTGGAGCTCACGCCCGAGCTGGCCCTCCATCGTCGAAAGAACGTGCTCGGAGCGCTGGAGGATCGTGACGTCCGTCCCCATGTGATGGAGAATCTGGCTCCACTCGAGACCGATATAGCCACCACCGATCATGATGATACTCTTAGGGAGATTACGTCGCTCAAGAATCGTCTCACTCGTCTCGTAGGCGACATCCTCGATTCCGTCGAAAGGTGCGATCCAGGGCGAACTCCCCGTGGCGATGAGCGCCTTCTCGCCCGTGATGGTGGTACCCTCGGCGTCTCCGTCGACGATTTCGATCGTCGTACTGTCGGTGAATCGGCCGGAGCCCTCGTAGATGTCCGTCTCGAAGTAGTCGGCAACGTCGACGTAGTTCTGCTCGCGCAACTGTGCGACGAGCCGATCCTTCTCGTCGAGGGCGTTGGCCCAGTCGGTCGTCGACTCGTTCTCGCCGTACTGCACCGCATCAAATGGGTTTAGAGGCGGTTCAAACGCCGTCTTCCCAACTTCAAGGAGGTGCTTACTCGGCACGCACCCAACGTTCACGCAGGTTCCGCCAAGCGGCAATCCACTGTTCACGAGGGCAGTTGAGAGCTTGCGTCGACTGGCTTCGGTTATCGCGGCGAACGCGGCGGCCCCACCACCTAGAATGACGAGATCGTATTCACGATCAGAACTCATTTCAACGTTTGTTTTGATATCGATGGTTAAAGTGATGCCGAATTTCGCCAACTACGTCTCTCCGTAACACCTATACTACTATACATCAATACAGGTTATAATGAGTATCTCACTCTTCCAATCAACTGATGACGTCAATGAAGCCCGAGCAACCATCTTCCGCGCACTGGGAGACGAGACGCGGCTTCGCATCTATCAGACAATTATCGAAGCCGACGACCCACTGAACGTCACTGAGATCTGTGAGCGCACTGATCTCTCGGCGAACCTCGTCTCGCATCACCTCCAGTGTTTGAAGAATTGCCAGCTCGTCACGGTTGAACGCGATGGCCGCCAGCGATTCTACGAAATCGCTCGATCCGAAGGGACTCAGCTGCTCGAACTCGCTGATGAGTGCATCCGGCAGAATATCGAGAGCGTACTCGGCTGTGAAATCGTCAGAGAGGACTGAGCGATGAAAGAACTATCCCGTTCACTAGCCAAGCTTGACGGATCACTCTCGCAGCTCGAAGCGTTCTTTGCGGACACAGCCGGAACTCCACGATTTATCGCTCTTCTTTCTCCGACATGCCCAGGCTGTATCAATGGTGCTGACGCAGTGCGAGAAGCAATACTCGAAGAGCAAGACACAGAATTGGCCGTCGCGATCATTTGAATCCCGATGCTCGACGGGGATACACCAGACGAAATTGAGCAGACATCGCGACGGTTCGCCGATATGACATCACACAATTACATCACACAATTTGTCGATACAGACCGAATCGCAGATGCGCACATCGCGAAGGCATTAGGTGCGACGAACGGAATTGCCTGGGATATTTATCTCTTCTACGACTCAGACGAGCAGTGGGAGAACGGTGCTGCAACACCACATGACTGGGTTCACCAGTTACGCCCCTGTTCCTGGGCACCAGTTGAGCGTCTTCGATGCGGCGATGACCTCAAAGCTGCTCTCCGACAGCAAGCGCATCGAATGATAGAGAATCAATAAGTTCAGATGGGAATTCCGGGGTTATAGCGTTAGAATACAAACCCCTCGGGGTCTATCGCAGTGGAACGCGATGAACTTCCTCTTAAGCGGAAGTGGACACCGCCCGGTACCCCCGAATGGATCTCTGCGCACTGGGTTGGAAACATTTCCAGTGCTTTCGTAGGTTAGTATGCTGTACTAACTCAGATATCCCCGAGATTCATGGTACTCCAGCACACACCGCCAACCGTGGGGAGGCCGCAGCTCGGTCATCGAACTCATACTGCACCCAATTTCACCTCTCCCCCTCCCCACGACCCGACTGCTAACGCTGTTGCTCACGAGAAGTATCGTCACAATTTTGACTTTCTTATACAGGAGACGAGAACCATCGATTCTATTTGCCGCTTCCCAAATAACCATGTTACATTATATCATACTCTTTACTATCGGGTATCAGTGAGAACAATGGACTGTGCCACTGACGCCCGATGAACGTGGGCTACGACGGAGCAACACCTACCTCTATCACCCACGTTTCAAAGAAAGCCATTTAGTCAAAACTATATTATTTGCACGCTTATGTAACCAGAGTCATTAAGTCATTATCGTTCATGTTAGTAGTTGTTGTGCGGTAGGCGAAGACAATAGGTGGGAGGAGCGAACGCCATCATCGCATGACAAACACTAGCTGTCGCTCCATCGTCACGGCGGTTATGGTGGTAAACAGAGAAACGTGTCCTCCATCGTGTCTCGACACACGTTTCTCGATCAACCACCATTCTGACGCTGTCGTCACAAGGGTATCGCGTACCACTGTCCCCTAGAAAGGAGACAGATAATGAGGACTATCGACGGGTATCTACGCACGACTTGCGCCGCTGCTGGGTGAACCACCTACTTGTTGAGAAGAACGTGTCACCACGGATTGTCATGGCGCTCGGTGGCTGGTTGAGCTATGACGCGATTGAGCCGTATCTCGCTGCACTCACAGAAGCGAATATCATTGAATCGATGAGCGCCGTTGAGTTGTGGTTGGCCAATCAAGGGCCGAGAATCACTACTCCTGAATTTCATAAGCGGAAGTAGAAGCGCCCCGGGAGATGCGTGAGAAAATATGCGTGACTGCTTCTCATTAGGCTCTCGGTGATAGTCTATCGGTGCGTCGGGGCTTGATTCCGAGGCAGTTCACCGATGCATTCTATTGTAGGCCGCAATATCCGCCTGCGTCAGCTCACCATCGCCGTTGAAGTCCAGCGCAGCGACTTGCGCGTCAGTCAATGTAATTTCGCCCCGCCGATAGACGTTCACGAGCTGCGCCAGTCGAGAGACATCCTGCCCATCAATATTGCCGTCGCCATTCAGATCCTCGAACAAGCCATCTCCATCATGCTCCACTGGCGGAAGTTGCATCCCATTCGGCAGTGTGATCGGTTCGACGAACGGACTTATCTCCAGGATGGATACGTACGCCGATCCCAAACCACCCCTGTTGGTGTTATTCCATTGTGCGCCAATGACCGCGGCGAAACCGTTTTAGCTGAAGAATTGATAGCGTAAATAATCGTTATAAATGTAAATTACTAAATGTTTTCCCAACGAATTCCTTGGTATCATCCTATCTGGGCTGCTCGAAGTGACTCTGGTGGAACTCGCGCGACTAGCGTGTCAGTAGGTAGGAAATCTGGCTTGATGGCGGATCAACGTGGTTCAGTTGTAAACAGGCTGCTACCGCCGCTCGCTCATGTGGGTGTTTTGCGTCATCACGACCACAAAGAGCAAATAATGATCGGAGCCATCCGTCAAATGGAGCAGCTTTTCAGTGAGGCGAATCAATCGAAAACAAGTGAAAATTCTAAACCGACACTTCGGATTGTTTACAATCACCGCCGTCCTTTTTGGAGGGACATTCGTCGCTGCTAGAGCCGGTCTATAATTCTTTCCACCGCTATTGTTCGTCGCACTCCGGTTCGATCTTGCAGCCCTCGTTCTTCTCCCATACGTGATTCTCACACAGGATGACTGGCGGCCTCGTACATGGCACGATTTTATCGGGATTTTCGTGACGGGAGTCATGGCACTTGGTGGGAGCAACGCGTTGCTTTTCATCGGTCAACAATTTACCACAAGCGCTGTTGCGGCTATCATCTACAGTTTCGCTCCGATTCTTACACCTATCTTTGCGCTCATCCTCCTATCAGATGAACGCCTCTCCATTCGGGGTGCCGTCGGTCTTTTTGTCGGACTGCTCGGTGTCGGCATCGTCGTTGCTCCGTCACCAACAGCACTTCTCTTGAACCAGAACACTGGCCAAGTGATCTTGCTGTGTGGCGCGATCAATGTCTCACTTGGGAGCGTGCTCATTCAACGCGTGGATGCCCCACTGCCGAGTACGACCGAAACTGCATGGGGATTACCGCTAGGAGCAGCTGTACTTCACCTGACAAGCATTCTAACCGGCGAGTCGATCAAAACGGTCGAATGGTCGCCAACTGCGTTATTGACACTCATCTATGTCGGCATTTTCGCCGGGGCAGTAGCATATACCGCCTACTTTGCGCTCCTTTCTGAAACAGGAGCGATTCAAACGAATTTGATCAACTATGCAATCCCGATCGTCACGACGTTCTTTGGCTGGCTATTGCTTGGAGAATCAATTACGCTCACGACGTACGCTGGTTTTCTCATCATATTTGCTGGCTTTGGCTTGATTAAGTACCGAGCGATCAGATCGATTTTTTCTTCTAGTCGGCAATTGAGCTAACCAGTGCTGGTTTGATTCACACAGGTACGTCCATCCCTCAATGATGAAATCGAAAAGACGTTAATGATGACTCATCCAACCCATTCGCTGAAACGTCGAATCAGGGCGATAGCTCTTCATAGAGATACATCCATGGACGATTCGAATCGGAATTCAATGTCTGCACCTGCCATATCAACTACTCGCAGGCGGGACGAACATATTGTTCCCGTGAACAATCTTTCTATTGTAATACTGATAATTCCCCAAAAGTATGTCACACCATCTCTTGGACAGGTAGTTATGTATCCCACAAAGCACGCCTCTGAGGCTCCTAGTGATGGTGTTCGTGAGACTGCCGTCGATGCACTCAGCACGCTCGCAAGCGAACATCGCATTGCAATCCTGCGTGCACTAGCGACGGCCGAGAAACCACTCACGTTCTCGGAACTGCGTGAGCGGGTCGGCATCCACGATACTGGCCGCTTCAACTATCATCTCTCAAAGCTTCGAGAGCGGTTTGTCCGTGAGACCGACGATGGCTATGATCTTGGGCATGCTGGTGAACGTGTCATCCTTGCCGCTGCTGATGTTGATCCTGAGAGTGCTCGGGCACTTGCCGAAGCAACTGAAGGAACAGAGAATGATGTGTGTCCCGTCTGCAACGAGAAGGAGTGTAACCGACTTCTCTACATTCATCTTGTCGGCCGATAGTTGATATTCGTCTCTTATTGGCTTCACAGGAGCAGCTGGGTAAGGTAAATCCCCGCCGATCTGAGAGTCAATAATTACTCTGCTCTATTCTGGACCAGCCTCCGGATTTAGCTCACACTCGATGCACTGCGACGCTGAACATCGTTGATTGCTGCTTTGACTGTCTGAAACATTCCCTCTTCAGACAACGTCCCAGTATCTATCACAAGGTCATAGATCGACAAATCAGCGATATCGATATCATAGTAGTCCTGATAGCGCTGGGCATCACTCATCTCACGTTCTCGCAGCTCTATGGGCGTCTCTGCTCTCTCATCAAGTCTCTGTGCCCGCTCCTCAACTGGCGCATCCAACCACACGGAAAGATCTGCTTGGCCATTTGCATGCCATCCCGCAAGTCGAGATTCAACGATCAAGCCGGTATCACCCGATTCTCGTTTTCCTTCGAGATGTGCGTTGATTTCTGCTTCGAGTCGGTCATCAATTTCTCGGTCAATGCGAGGATCGTCTTCAGCCACAGTAGCGAATTCAGCAATCGTCATCCCCTGGTCTTCGGCCATATTTCGAAAGATATCCCCACCATTCATCACTGTGAACCCACAGTCATCAGCGAGCATTTTAGCAAGCGTTGACGTGCCAGAGGCTGGTGGTCCGGAAAGTGTGATGAGAAGCTACTGTCCCATGTCGTTGATGTGCTATTCTCAAAGTTATCTTTTTGGGTGCAATTAGTCTGGCAGCATTGCAGACAGCATTGAATCAATCGATCTCGAAGAGAGGCACTTCTATGGATAATTTCACAACCGTGACCAGACACTCTGAACGGTAGAGTGAGCTAAGCGGTTTACCGGGTACTTGATCGTGGCTCCTCTATCCAGGGGAGGGAAAGAAGATCAGCAATCGACTTGATTTGATGAGTCGGCGTATAGTCCTTGTCGCCATCACGATCAGAAATCCAGATAGAGTCAAGCCCGGCAGCAGTTGCCCCAGCAATATCCGTTTCGAGTGAATCACCGACGTGTACTGTGGTCTCGGATGTTGCATTGAGCGACTGCATCGCTCGTTCAAACGGTTCTGTATCGGGTTTCGGCGGGACATCGTGACCCGCAATAACAATTGTATCAATCCACCGTTCAAGGTTCACAGCGGTGATTTTCTGTTGTTGTGCATCCGGTGCTCCGTTCGTCACGATAGCAAGTCGGTACTCTCGGCTGAGTTCGTTCAAGACGCGAGTGACAGATGGGAGTAACTTGACGTTTGTCTGATCGCGCTCATCACTGAATATCTGCGCAATGTCCCGTCCACGTTGTCGTTCGTACCCGTTTGCAGCAGCAAGCACTGCGAAGCATTCAGAACGAAGTTCATCCATCGAATCACATTTCTCTGCAAACTCATCGTACCGGGCATAGTATTCTTCAACCGAGAAAATTGGTTCACGTCCCACGATTTTGAAGGACGCCTGTAGCACCTCACCAGGAGATCTCTCATACTCCACTAACGTATCATCGAGATCAAACAGGATTGCCTCGGTCTGTTCCATAGCGGTATTTACCTGACGATTATATTAGAACTCTCCGGATTCATATCAGAAAATTATTCTATTCAGAATCCTGAATTGGACATTGTCCAAAATCGATAAGCGGAAGTGGCGATTCCCCGGTACCTCTGTCTCAATCTACGTGGTGTGTGTGAGATGCATTTCTTGACATATATAATATTCGGGGGAAATTTATAAGCATCCATAATATGCAAAATATGTACATAGAAGAGCCGAAAAATGCTCTTCTTGGGGACGACAATGAGCATGCCACGCCCAAATGTACCCGATCGACTCATCGAAGAAGTTGAATCGCTCCACGAAAACCGGCAATCATACGAGGCCGGAAGTTTCCAAGAAGCTCTTGCCACCGTCATTGAGATGGCGACGCCCAAACTCGTTGAGGAAGTTGGCCTCCTCGTCGGTAAGTCGTATCCAGATGATTCGGGCCGGAACATTGTTCGCCTTCACCGAGATACGTTCCAACAACTAGACGTTCCTCCTGGCCGCCCTGTTGAAATCACTGGTAAGCAGACGACGATAGCCACTGCAGAAGAGATGAAGAAAGCAGATCCCAATCCGGCAACGATTCGAATGGATGGATTCGTCCGCGAAAATGTAGGTGTGGATGTGGACGAGAGTGCCCGTGTCCAGCGAGCATCAGGAATCCCCGACGCAGACACAGTCACTTTCGAACGAACCGCCTCTAACGCGGTCACATTCGACCTTCCAGATACAGGGCTTGAGGACTTGGGAACTGACGCCACGGAAGTGATTCACAGACAAGTCAGGAATCGCTATCTCTCGAGGAGAGATATTGTTCCCATCATGCCAGATGATGAGAGCGCTAATCGGGCCGTCGTTCTCACTGTCACTGAAACTAACCCTGAAGCCCACGTTTACATCAATGATTCAACCGAGATCGCCCTTACCGAATCAGAATAACCCCGCAATAGGTAAGTACACGCTCTATTGTCTGTATATCCTCGGTGAATTGTAAAATTGTGGTGCGTACTTAGCATGCTTACAGATGAATTAGAGCTATTTCACAGCGTGGAAGATCGTTGGGCCATCACCGTCGATGACTTCGACTTCGTTGAATCCAGCACTGACGAAGGTATCTTTGAGGTTGTTCGGGTCGTGGAATCGGCCGTCAAATACCGTGCCCATCTTTGCTTCCGTTTCTTGGATCTTATCGCGGATAATGAAGAGATACGTGGTCGTATAGTGCCCCTCGGATGAGGTGAGTGCGCTGATAGAATGACGCTCAACAGCATATCGTTCAGATTCGGCAGTTTGAACGTCTTTAGTTCCGTTATCCATGTCATCACACAGAGGTTAGAAGAAGGTCACGAATGCACCTTCCTCTCGGAGACTCTCGTGGGTATTCTCGGCAACTGATTCGAGACTGTGGTCGTCGGTAAGATGAAGAAGTCCCCCCATGAGAATGGCAATATCGAATACTCGACCTTCATCAGCAGCAGACCACTCCGTAAAGTTCGCCCTGAGGACGTCTGCATGCGTGATTTTTTTCTTTGCTACCATGAGCATCTGTTCGTTCGCGTCAACTCCCAGTATTTTATATCGCGAGAATGTCTTGACAAAAATGCCACCGTATTCGATATCTCCTGTTCACGCTAGGTTCTAATCATCATCTACGTTTATCTACTGTTGAGCGAGAATTTTGTACTTATAGAATCTCGACAATCCAATAAACGCTAGCGCGGATGTGGCGATATTCGTTCCAAGTCGAATCCAATGTCCGGTCTGGAACTCCCATGCGGTCTGTTTTAATACTACAACTGAATGTACTGCTACTCCTTCCTCAAACATAATGGTATTTCGTGGCCAAAAGAAGAACACCGATAATAAGAATTCACCCACGATAAGGAGAGCTACACTAGCTACAAGCCAGTAGCGAACGCTCTCCACTCGCCAGTTTAGGAGTACCGCAGCTATTCCAGTAACCACTGCAAGCATTCCCACTGGTGGGAAAAAGTCGCTTGGACCGCTCACGACCATGAAATTCATACTTGTCTGAAATGAATCCGGAACATTATGGAAGATGTTCGGATACACAACGAATGTCTCGAACACAATCGCTCCGAGTAGGATCATTACTGCCCACAAATAGATGAGGCTGAATGCGAAACCAAGTTTCTCTCTGTTCATTATGGGTCTCACGAGTACACAGACGGAGAGAATATCGATAAGAGCGGAAGCACAACCGCTGAACCAGCAGTTTTGCATAAGATATTTATACACCTAATTCGGTAGTGAGAGGACGCTAGTAGGCTTCAGCCGTTTATCGCGTTGATCCTACCCTTGTTTGAGCTATCGTTTCAGAGATCGTATCCGGGTAGTCACGAAGAAGATAAAGTGTGAATGAGTTTCGTCTGAGAAACATCGGAAGTCTAGTGCTCTAAGCCAGTTCGACCTTGTTTTCCCCACCTCCCGGGAATGCCGGCGTAATCGATGCGCAAATCGTTAGAGCGGTCTTCTTAACCAACAACGGTAGTAGTTAGCCCGCCAGCGTTGGTTAAGATTCTTACCAGTTTTCGATCCTCACGTACCGGTGATGGATCAGCATCGGCGAGGATCAGTTACCTCACTAAATTATTCTGCATACGGCCCCAACTGAGAGAGATACTTATACTTAAACTCGAACTCTCATGAGAGCTCGATGTCCCGATGGACGATGTGGAGAAGAACGCCCGTTTCTATCCGGCGGTAATCAAACATGGTTTGGAAAATGTGACAACTGAGCATGTTTATAGCGAAATAGGGGAGTGATTTTTGACGCAGAAGCAACCACGTTCGATCTAGGTCATGAACAGGGATTTATAATTGATCAATCCATTCTCGGTGTTTGAGAATAAGGAGTCGGTATTTTTTGCCACCAAGGTGTTACTCTAAAATGGAGTTCAGTCATGAACCACGATCCCGACCGCCGAACGTTGCTCACAGTAACCGGCGCAACCCTCGCCAGTGCCTCGCTCGCCGGCTGTCTCTCATCGGCAGCTCCCGGCAGTTCCAACAACAAAACATCAACCAAGAATGCCAATACCAATCCCGATGTAACCGTCAAGGTTGGCCCAGGAGGGAATTTAATATTTGAACCGTCCGAACTCGAAGTTCGGCCAGGGACTACCGTCCAATGGGTCTGGGAGTCTGACACCCACAACGTTGTCGTGGAAAGCCAGCCGACAGACGCTAGCTGGGACGGATCGCCCGGCCCGAAAACCAAAGTTTACGATACTGGTTATAGCCTCACGCACACCTTCGATGTCCTTGGGACATACGAATACTACTGTAAACCCCACCTGGCTGCGGGAATGACCGGGACAGTCGCCGTAACGAAGTCACCAAGTGAAACCACCACGTCAGAGTCAGAACCGCCCACTGACTCAGAAGAGGAAGAAGATACACTGCTGAACGAACCTCAAACAATCAGGGATCTAACTGGGCAAAGTGAGATAACGGTCGCTGTTGGCCCAGATGGCACGCTCCAATTCGATCCGGCAGGGGCTCGAATCTCCTGTGGGACGACTATCAAGTGGGCATGGAAATCGAATACCCATAACGTCGTCCCCGAGAGTCAGCCTGATGAAGCCAATTGGAATGGGACGCCGAGCGCGCCGAGCAAGACGTTCGATTCGGGATATAGCTATACGCACACCTTCGAGACGGTCGGCGAGTACGAGTACTACTGCCAGCCACACAAATCCGCCGGAATGGTCGGAAAATTGATTGTTGAGTAATCTACCGGTTTCTCTCTTTCCTGCCCCGCTGATGTAAGCGCTCTCCGCAGATTATCGACTACAAACGTGAGATACGAGTCACGCCCATTCGCCCACGAGTCATGGCCTGTTCGATTGGTAACGACCGGTTCAATCTCGTCCCGTTGCTGCCAGAATCCCATCGTCATTGATTTGTCTGATGTCTTTGATCTGTTTTCATATGAATCTCCCTGCTAGTTGGATGACGGATACTGTCGACGCGAATGGGATTGAGTTACAGTACTACCGAACTGGCGATGGACCGCCGCTGGTCATGGCCCACGGGTTCTCTGATAATGGACGGTGCTGGACACCATTGGCCGCAGACCTTGCAGATGACTACGATCTTGTGATGTACGATGCACGCGGGCACGGACATTCTGATGCCCCCGAAACGGATTACGCTATTGAGGATCGAGTTGCCGATCTCGTCGGACTCATGGATGCACTCTCCCTCGTTGATCCGATTCTTCTGGGACACTCAATGGGTGGGTCAACCGTGGCGTGGACGGCCGCACTGCATCCAGATCTCCCGCGTGCGCTTGTTCTTGAAGATCCCGCTGGAATGTATGGTGATCCGGAGACGGGTCCCGATGAGCGAGCACGGATGGTTCGCGAGAACGTGCAGGACTTAGCGACCCAATCAGTCGAAGAGCTTGCATCTGAATATAGCGATCGCGATCCAGAGTTGGCCCGCCGTCTCGCAGTCGCAGATACCGAGTGCCGTCCACAGATCGCTGAAATCGCACGCGAGGGATATCCTGAGTTGGGAGACGCGTTTGCAGAGATTACGTGCCCGACGCTTGTGCTGAAGGCTGACGCAGACCCACAAACTCGGGCAACCGACCTCGACATCGCCGATGCATTAGACAGTGGGCGCTTGGTTCACGTTCCTGGAGCCGGCCATTGTATCTTCCGTGATCAATACGACGCAGCCTATGCAGAGTTACGCACGTTCCTCAAAGATGTATGATTTCCCCGAGAGAAAGGAGGGATGATCCGAAACACAACCGTTCCCGTTTGTCCGACAGGTGATATCATCGACCATCACCGCTATACGGTCACACAAGAGCAATATCAAACAGCGACTCAATCAGCCGAGGAAACTCAATGATCGAAATTTCCAGTACCACTGCCTTGCTTATCATTGACGTTCAGCAGGGCTTTGAGAATCCCGTCTGGGGCGACCGAAATAATCCCAACGCTGAAACTCAGATTCAGCAGTTGCTTGAGACCTGGCGCGAAACAGAGCAACCAATTATTCACGTTCAACATATGTCCCAGGAAGCCGAGTCTCCGCTTCGTCCGAACCATCCGGGTAATGAATTCAAGCCGGAAACCGCACCCGAGGCTGATGAGCCGGTCTTCCAGAAGAACGTGAATAGCGCATTCATCGGGACAAACTTAGAAACATACCTTCGTGAGCGGGAGATTGAATCGCTTGTCATCACCGGTCTGACCACGAATCACTGTGTTTCAACGACAACACGGATGGCTGAAAATCTTGGATTTAAGCCGATTGTGGTCACTGACGCTACAGCCGCATTTGATCAGCAAGGGGCTGATGGGCAAAAATATGGTGCCGCGACAATCCATGAGGTTGCATTAGCGAATCTCCGTGAGGAGTTTGCCATGACTGCGACAACCGATGAACTTCAATCTCATGTGAATAATTAGAAATATACTCTTTATCGCTTGGCTTGTCAGGTAGTATCCTGTGCTAACAGACGAGGATAGATTGTTGTACCGGCGCTCGGTCGCCACCTATTTTCCATCTCACTCATCCTTTAACGGCGAAAGAGATAGCCGAGGGCCACGACGAGGGTGGCGAGCATCTATTGCGTATTCAAGAGATTCTGAGATCAGACTATATAACGGACTCCGATTTGCCACAAGGATTAATCGCTTTATCGGTACGCCGTGAATATCATCTATGCGTATCGCTATCGTCATCTTTGACGGATTCGACAACCTGGATGCGATCGGGCCGTTCGAGGTCTTCAACCACGCTCGTACCTTCGGTGCCGAAGTAGAGGTCGGCCTGTACACGCTCGCCCCACAGGAGGTCGTCACGTCAAGCCATGGGTTGAAAGTCGAACCCGATGGCGTTTTAGTGAGTAAAACGAGTGAGAACTCGTCGCAAACGGAGGGAAGTCCCGATGTACTCTCTGGTGTCCCGGATCTCGTGGTCGTGCCCGGTGGTGGCTGGGGGAACCGGGCCGAGGAGGGCACTTGGGGCGAAGCTAAGCGGGGTGACCTCCCTGAAGCGCTGACACGCCTCCACGATGGCGGTGCGACGGTCGCCAGTGTGTGTACGGGCGGGATGATTCTCGCACAGGCGGGGCTCACGGACGGCAGACCCGCTGTGACGCACCATGACGCGCTCGCAGATCTCCGCGACTCGGGCGCCGAAGTAGTTGAGGCACGTGTTATTGACGACGGCGACCTCGTAACGGCGGGCGGCGTCACGTCAGGCATCGATCTTGCGCTCCATCTCGTTGAGCGAGAGTTCGGACAGGACATAGCAACGCGTGTGGCAACCGAGATGGAGTACGAGTCTCACGGCGAGGTATATCAGAGCGAGGTCGGGTGAATTGATACTAGATTCCATACTGTGCTCATCCCATCCAATTCCATGCATTCAGCACGTAAGTTTTGAGGTATATCTCAGAGCGTTCGCTCGCCTGGTAAAGTTTCGTCTATAATCGTTGACACCCAATAAAAGAACTGTGCGAGGGAATTAAGCGCTCCCCAGTCGTTAGAGCGGCTTTCCTGTCTTAGTCGACGTTCGAACAGGTCTGCTCTTGGTTGTCACCGGAGTTGAGCACGTTCGCGTTCGCGCCCACTCCAACACCAACGAAGCCACTGCCACTTCCGGATGCGCTGTCACCGGACTGCGTACATTCGTTCGACTGCGTGTCTCCACTGCTCGATCCATCAGCGGGTTTCTCTGCACTGTAATCGGATCCGCCAGCCAGCGCGGGCGTCGCAAAGGCACCGCTAAACACGGTGGCGACGACTGCCAGTGCCATCAAGATGTGTAGTGTCCGTTTCGTAGGTTCTCACGTCTTTCTCTCTTCTATGGGTGAGTCTTGCTTTCTCGCCCACCCACGTCCCAGCCACTATGGTGGCAGTAATAAACACGCATATCCGTTGATAATGTTTGCGTGGCCTCTGAAGAGTCCAATTTGACTTTACTGACTTCTTCCGAAATAAACTTCGAGTCCTGCTCAGCTTTCAAAATCAACGCTGCTAATTACAGCTCTCAAGAAAACAACCGTTTATTTGTTATTTTGGTGCAACTGGAGCGTTCCACACGAAATAGAACTCTCCATCACCACTGGTGATCTTATAATTCACGATCAATCATTCTTTCTGGCTTATAGTCGTTCTAAGTCAATTCAATCTTTTTATTCACAGTCAATCCCCAGTTATCGGGTTATACACATTGTTACCTGAGCAACTGTCAAAATCAATAGTTCATATACAGGGTTAGCGCGAACCGTACTCTGCATTACCACCAGCTATCAAACGATAACTGAACGCCAAAAGAATGTCAGAGCGGGATTCAGCTACCAATCTATTTCAAATGCCGACCGGCGTGCCAAACACGTCCTTGTGGATGTTCGCGTTTGAGCCAGTCAGCGGCTTCGAGTTGGCGCAACACCGCTCGAATAAGACTTTCAGAGGGTGGGTCTTCGAACGAACTCGATAAGCGAGCTTTGAGTTCAGAGAGCCGGAAGTGGCCCTGTTCACGTGCAAGGAGAAGAGCCTCAGAGGCGATAGAGACTGCTCGGTGTTCCACCACAGTGATCTATTTCAAAGTTGGTGGAGAGACCCTAATAACCATTCGAATCTGTCGTCTTAAAACCGACCCAATTCTCTTCATTTGAGAAATATACCATAATCAAGACTTAAAATAGGAGAAAAGCCGAAAAAGACCGGTGGGATAGAAGATCTTACTCTATGAGGAGGAGTAAGACTTCAATTTATAGATTGTCAATATTGTCGCTCGCATACCAAATGCGTCCCTCTGGGTGGTCACGTTCAAGCCAATCACCTTCATTGGTGTCGTTATACTTTTTCTTCCGAATGCAGCCATCTCCGCGGTGGCTGCCATCTGCTTTGTAACGCTTTCATTGCCCTAGCGAGCGACCGGGACGAATAACTTCGATTTCGAGGACAATCGACGACTACGTTCCTCGTGGTTTCGGGGATCTCATCACTACCGACGCTATAGACGACGGCTAAATCCAGCTGTTGCCATCCCGCCGGTGCACGTCGGATACAGTTCCGTACTGGTGTACGTCACCATTTTGCCCAGATGTAGTAGTTAAATTTTTTGTATACTTTGTACACAATATGGGGTTTGTGATGGCAGCGGTAATCGTTCACTGTGAACTCACAAGCCATTGGTTTCTTAGTCGTGGGAGTAACCCTCACGCAATCTATTTGACTGGCCAGATCGTCAGTTAGGATAGAGACTAACTGACTCGCTAGTCAGCCATAGGTGAACTAACAGATGAATGATAACACAACCGATGAATTGATGCGAGCAACGTATACGGCACTCTGCAAGCACGGTTACGCAGCCCTCCGTATGCAGGATATCGCCAACGAATCCTCAAAGAGCAAGGCGACACTCCACTACCACTATGACACCAAACACGACTTACTACATGCATTTCTGGAGTATCTTTATGAGTCGTTCGCCGAGCGTATCGAAACTCTCGAAGGTGAAACACCGACAGAGCGACTTATCGCATTTATCGAGATAGTTCTGACTCCACGTGATCGAGACAAGCATCAGGAATTTCAGACGGCAATCCTCGAAATCAAAGCACAAGGACCATACGACGAAACCTATCGAACGGAACTCAAGAAGTTCGACCAATTACTATCCAACCGGCTCCACTCGATTCTCCAGGATGGACAAGAACAAGAAGTCTTCCGACGGGATATCAATGCCGACGATACTGCTGATTTCATCGTGACTGTCCTCAATGGCGCACAGACACGGTACGTTGCAGTCGGTCATCCAGTCGACCGAACACGACAGGAGCTTATCGACTACATCGTCCGACAGCTTCTTATCGATGATACTGAGGAGGTTGTCGCTGAGTGAGCATCCAGACACACCTACGTGGGCTGTTCAAATCTCCTGAAGAACTAGATCTCATATCAGGAAGTATCGCGAAGCCATTGCTGTACCTTTCGTTTCCGATCGTCATCACGAACCTCTTCCAGACGGCGTACAACCTCGCGGACACATTCTGGCTCGGTCAATACAGTACGACTGCACTCGCCGCGATCAGCTTCGCATTCCCGATGGTATTCTTACTCATTGCACTCGCACTCGGATTGTCGGTGGCAGGGAGCGTGCTCGTGGCGCAGCATGTAGGAGCTGGTCAAGAACAGCAAGCTGAGTACGCAGCATCGCAGACAATGATCTTCTCGGTTGTTGTCTCGCTTCTCCTTGGTGGCGCTGGTTACCTGCTAATCGATGAGTTCCTTGCACTCTTAGGTGCTTCCGAGAGTGTTGCTCCGCTCGCGACGGCCTACATGCAAGTCTTTTCCCTTGGATTAGTTGCTGTCTTTGGATTTGCCGTGTTCATCGCATTGATGCGCGGCTATGGCGATACAGTGACGCCAATGTTTGTCATGTTTGGCTCTGTTGTGCTCAACATCATACTTGACCCATTCCTCATCTTCGGGTTTGAACAGAACCCAGTATTCGGATACCTTAGCCTCCAAGGTTTAGAGACGCACTTGTTCGCACTCACTGGCTATACTGGATCTGGTATCAAGGGAGCTGCCATCGCGACCGTGTTCTCTCGCGTACTAGCGCTTGGCGTTGGCCTCGTCATTATGTTTCAGGGAACGCGGGGTGTCCAAATTCACCTCAACCAGATGGTACCAGATTTCGCCTATGCCCGGCGGCTCGTCGATATTGGACTGCCTGCATCAGTAGAGGGAACCAGTCGTGCCCTCTCGGTCAATCTCATGTTGGTGGTGATCGCTGCGTTTCCCGAGACAGTGGTCGCTGCCTATGGGATTGGAACGCGAGTGTTTTCGGTTATTTTCTTGCCGGCAATCGCGTTTTCACAGGGGATTGAGACGATGACTGGCCAGAACATTGGGGCCGGTAAAATTGACCGTGCTGAGCAGGCAAATCACTACGGTGCAAAGGTAATGCTAGTGACGCTCACTGCGTTCGGTCTGCTTGTACTGTTTGCAGCCGAACCCATCGTCGCTGTGTTCACGACGAATCTTACGGTCGTTGATATCGGCGCAACGTTTATGCGATATACTGCATTGACGTTTGGGTTCATTGGCGTGATGCGCGCATATAGTGGTGGGTTCCGTGGCGCTGGAAAGACGCTTCTCGCGGCTGCCGTTGCTATTCTCACATTGGGAGTGATCCGATTTCCTCTCGCGTGGATTGGTGCAGATGTGGTTGGATCATCTGGTATTTGGCTTGCATTTGCCGTCTCAAACGTTATCGGTGGGGTCATTGCCTACCTCTGGTTCCGTCGCGGAACCTGGCGGAACGCCGACCTCACGAAAGGACATGCAGTCGGGAACCAATCAGAGATCCCTGGAGACGATTAAGAGTTTCCGAGCAATCGTTCGTGTATTAAATATCAATGTATGGTGGAATAGTCTGGCACAGATCCATATCTTCGATATTACTCTTGGAATACCCTCGTAAGTACAGAAAGATCAGTACTGATCCGGATCGATATTGAAAACTAAATCTCCATTTTTGAATCCACGAACGCGACTATCTCCCTCACTCAAAACAATCGTGACAGCATCGGTTTCACCCGTAATCGCCGCTGCTGCATTATGCCGCGTCCCAAGTCCTTTCGGGATATCAAGATCGTCAATCGACGGTTCAAGATATCGATATGCACTCACAATCTTCCCTGCATCAGAAATAACGAATGCGCCGTCGAGTCGTGAGAACTCTTTCAACATGTCTTTGTGTATCTGGCTGATTTCACTACTGTTGGCCGTATTTAATCGTGGACTAAGATATGCATTCGCTGTTCGGGTTGTCCAGCGACAATGCATATAGTCGTTGAGATTCAGACTTCTATCACCTGTTCGTTTATTTTACATGGTTTATTACTCCTGAGATTTCAGTAAAGCTACGAGCTCAACTGCGCCGGTATCAATACGGTGATCCACCCGAGGGAACCGGGATTTTAACTGGCAGTTGTCCCGAACGCGTCGACACCGACCCAACTCACGACGAATCCGCCGATGAGAATCGGAATCCAGTACACAAATCCACGGAATATCACGACTGCAGCAAGCGCCGTCTCTAATCCAATTGCGATACTCGGTAAGCTTGCAAGAATCGCCACAAGGACAGTCTCAATGCCACCAGTACCACCCGGAAGCGGTGTAATGCTGGCGAGGGCACCCATCGGGACAACGAACAGCATCACCGAGAACGGAATTGATGTCCCGATTGCCCAGAACGCCGCCCACAGTGCTATCATTTGTAAAACCCATCCGAGAGTTGAGGCGGTGAGCGTAAGAACAATTCCTCGGCGATTGGTCGCTATACGTTCAATTGCGACAAAGAATCCCTCAATCCTGGATTTGACATCGGAGTCGTCGGGAGGTGAGATACCAGGCAGAACTTTCGTAAGTCGCTGGACGAGTGGTGTGAGCACGGATTCGAGTCTCTGTTCAACGGCGTCTCGATTCCGCCATCCGAGGTAAATCAACGCAGGGACAACAGCGGCGAGTCCGACCACAAGACCAGTCGCAACCCGTAACCGTTGGCTAAAGGTGATTTCAGTGGCGAAGTACGCCGCTCCGATAAGCGCAAGCGTGATCGATGGAAGGAAATTAATTGTATCGACGCTCGCAATCGCTGCGAGGCCGCGCTCGTACTCGGTCTCGGCAACCTTCGAGATGAGGAGGGCTGCAACAGGTTCTCCGCCTGCCTGTCCGAACGGGGTTACATTGTTCGAAAATATGGCCCCGTTGAGGACAAGGAACGATCGAACCACCGAGAGGCGCACACCTAGAACTGCCAGTACTGTCCGAAGACCAAGTGCCCATGCGGTGAGCCATCCAACTGTGACTGCACCGACGAGAACGACGAGACCGGTATCAGCGCGCGACAATACTCGGAGGAGATCCTCGATACCCACAAGATAAAGTATCCCACTTAGTATGACGAGGGTACCAAGGAATCCAACAGCGGTGACTCGTCGCTGGTTCGTAGTCATAGCATGTTTGCACCCAGCAACTGTATCAATCCACTGGCCTTCTCGCGAAGAGCGGTACGTCAGTGAGAGCTTGATGCCAATCTGTCTGGGTAACGGAATTGTGGTAGGTCGATCACAATCCCGGATACCAGGTTCGAACATACGCAACACGATAATTTGATTCCGGTGGATGGATACGATGCAAGCGCGGTTGCGATGGATCACGGCGTCTCAATCGCAGAACCAGATGCGGCGGCGATATCACTTTCTGCACGTCGTGGATGTAGGATGGAGATGTCCGCACCCGGTATCGGAACTATCGCGGACAAACTTACGGAAACACTCGAACAAGAAGCGGAAGACGTGCTTGGCACAGCTGACGTTCGGGCCGAAGAACCGAGCATTACGTTCGAACGCTCTGTTCTCGAAGGGATCCCCCACGAAGCAATCGCTGAGTAAAGCACGAACAAGACATCAATTTCATCATCATGAGGGTGAGCGCCTGTTCAGGACTGCAAAAGCATCTTCTCGGAAGTACAGTTGTCTTTTCAGAGGTCGAGTTGTCGGCGTAGCGGTTTGCGAAAAGGCAGGGTACGGGGTGCGATTGTTAGGCTGTCGGCGCTTCCTGCTCGAGATACTCTTGTTCCCAGTCTCTTCTCATTTCGATTTCTCGCTGGCCACGCTGAGTCAGCGTATAGATGTTCGTCCGGCGATCTTTTTCGCTCTTCTCAATCAGCCCTTTGTCGACGAGTGTATCCAGATTTGGATAGAGTCGCCCGTGATGGACTTCCTTGTCGTAGTAGTCTTCTAGGTCATCTTTGATGGCAAGTCCATGTGGTTCATCTAACCCCTTCACCACGTACAACAGGTCTCGTTGAAAGCCAGTCAGATCGTGCATTGTTCTCCCACTAGCCATTGCCACATATTTATGAAATCCTTTACGGTATGTGTGAGTTCACAGGGTTGACCAGTTATATGCACATGATTTGAAATGCAGATATTTTTATCTTAAACCATAAATATGAGCGTTATCAAAATTGCTGTTACTACTGGCTAAAATCGTAAGCGGAAGTAGACCATCCCCGGAACCCCACTCTCAATCTATGCGGAGTTCGTGGTACGAATGCATCTCCTAATCTCCTCCCCACGCCCAACTCTAAGTGAAGTAACGGCCCAAACGAGTCTCCAATTGAGCCCGAAGCGTCATTCCTTTTAATTCGCCTCAACGCCTACCCAGATGGGTTCGAGGCCGAATACAGGGACAAGCCCCACCTGCCACGAGCGAAGTCGTCAGACTGAGCGAAGTAGGGTTGTGGAGTTGATATATTAATGCCATATCCTTCCAAGATGGATAACTTACCTATTTTCGTGTTCTATATGGGGATATGCGATCAGAGGACAGAAAGACGATTAAATCGGTCGAGAGGGCCTTTCGTATACTTGAGTGTCTTGTGAGAAAGGACGGAGTAGGAGTGAACGAACTTGCCAAAGAACTTGACTACTCACCGAGCACAGTCCATGTCCACCTAACCACTCTTCAACAACTCGGTTACCTTATCACGGTCAACGGAGAGTACGATATCTCGAATCGGTTTTTATACTTTGCGAGACATGCGCAGACCAGAGTGGATGGACTTGATGTGATCAAGGCCAACGTCAGACGGTTAGCTGAAGAGACAGACGAACGTGTACAGTTCATGATTGAGGAATATGGACGTGGAATATACATCGATAAAGCCGAAGGCAAACACGGGGCACCGAATAACACGTTCCTCGGAAAACCTCGCTACCTCCATATGTGCGCTTCAGGTAAGGCGATATTAGCGAATCTGCCGAAAGAACGTGTTACTGAGATCATCGATTACTGGGGTCTTCCGAAGCAGACAGAGAATACTATTACCGACGAAGAAACGCTCTTTTCAGAACTCGAAAAAGTCAGAGAAGAGATTGCGACGAATAAGGGCGAAACCGTAGATGGATTAATTGCTGTAGGTGCACCGATTCTATCGGTCGACGACCGGGTGATTGGGTCTATTAGCATCTCCGGGCCAGCACACAGGATATCAACTAACGGAGAAGTAAAAAAGGTCTATCGTGACAAACTGATTGGTGCGACCGAGGACATTACACTTAACCTCAGATACCCCTGAGCTGCTAACATCATTCGAAAGTGCCGGTATCGAGCAAGGATTCAGTTATAGAGAAACTATTCTTCCCTCCCAAGCACGAGCCGTCATTAGACGACCACTCGTCACGAATGATGGTCTCTTCTTTTGATCAACTGCTGTTACACTACCGGTAATTAGTGCGCCATCATCTAAGCGAATCGAAGATAGAGTCGGCGAATAACAGCACTGACTATACGTAGTTGAAAATCTCGAAACAATCTTGGAGGTATCTAAAATAGAATATTAGTGTTATCATCATTGGCTACACTGTCATCCACTACCCCAGATTCATGATCTAGATGATAATTATCTTGCAACACTCAAACATCCCATTCAACGATAGCGAATAATCGAAATTGTTGATTGAATCCTGGATTTGCCTTAGCTGACCTAGGTAGACAACACATTCGATGTAATTCTAATATCTGAGGAGCATTCGTCATTGGTGAATAAAGTTGTACTCTTGAGAGTTATATTCGATATCTCTGAACAATTTCACAATATTAGTTTGACCAATAACCTTATCACTCCACAAATCAACGATTTAATCGTCGTATGTCCAATATTGCTGCAGAGACGATACAAGAGGAGGTGAAAGTCCTCGCCTTCGATCTGTGGGACACGCTGCTCGATCGTGAAGCGACACTAGTCCCTGCGCTGGATGAATTGCTTAACGACCATGGAAGCGATCACGATCCGGAAATCTTGCTTCGGCGGTATCTGGCAATGCACTTCCGGGACTCGATGATTGATTCGTTGATTCCTGGACCCCACACTCCATTCAAGGAGATCAGCCGTCGGGCACTCAGCTACCGCTTGAAACAAATAGGTCTTGACGTCCCAGATGAGGAAGTTCGTGGGGTCATCCGGCAGTGGAAAACCCTTCAGCCATATCCAGATGTCGACGCCGCTTTGGACCGCTTAGCTGAGGAGTACAAACTGGTTGGCCTCTCAAACGGCGATCCGGATATGCTCGATGCAGTACGTCCAAACTTCGAAACAGAGCTAGATGGTGTCGTGTCAGTTGCTGATGCTGGAGCGTACAAACCACATCGCGCATCATACGATCTGTGCTGTGAAGAACTCGATGTTGCACCTCACGAGGTAGTATTTGTAACTGCTCATACATTCGATCTCGTGGGGGCGAAGGCAATCGGAATGCGTGGAGCATTCCTGAACAGGCACGAGAATCCATACGGTAGCTGGATTCACCAGCCGGATATTACCGTTGCCGACACCGAAGAGTTGGCTGATGTGCTCACTTCATAGAGGAGACCGGGACTGCTACATCTTTACCGAAGCAACTGTCTAAAGGACTGGTCAAGATTGGCACCGCTTCAACCCCAGAAAATAGACGACTATAACTACCAAGAAAACGTGATCCAACCAACGAATCTGTACAAACGACTCGCTCTCAGCGTTGTGGGTCCTACTGACACTAGCGTACGGAAGATAGGAATCACATGAACGAATTCAACTACGTCAAGAACATCGCCGTTCGATTCGGCGATCTCGATACGCTTGGCCACGTGAACAATGTTGCATACGTCAAGTATCTCGAGGAGGCACGGCGAGGCTACTACGACGATGTTGTCGGTGTTCCCTTCGAAACGCTCCATACGGTCATCGCTATGTTACAGATCGAGTATCACAGCGAAATTACTCCCAATCAATCGGTTGACGTCGGAGTTCGCGTCCCTCAGCTAGGTGACTCCAGTGTTCCTATGGAGTACGAAATCCGAACTACTGGATCTAATTCTGGGAAAACGACGATTGCAGCCACAGCGGAAACAATCCAGGTTAATACTGATCCCGAAACGGGAGAGGCTGCTACAATCCCGGTGGATTGGAGAACTGCGATTAGCAATTACGAGGATCTCTAGGATCTCGGAAGGATTATGGTTACCCACCTGTGTTGGAATTTCTGCGGTACTGATGGAAAAATAATACTCCTTCAACCCGCGAAAAATGGATGGTTATAATCATCGGAGTGGAAACGTTTTTCACCCGGATCTCGTTGAGGATCTCAGCGAACCCGTTGACGGCGAAGAATCGTCAGAAATACGTAGATCTACCAATCAACAGTGTCACTCGTAATAATATCTGTCTAATAGGGTTTCGACGGAGCCACGCAGTTCTGTGCTGACTTCGCGCCGTGTATGCAGCACGACCACTGAAACCTATCACCGATTGAGAGTTTCAACAAGGCCAGAGGAGTGAGTTATCGCTCTCGCACAATGCATTCTCGGTACTTGTCAAGAGTGGCATGTTGATTACATAAGGTGTATTCAGCACAGAGTCGGGAATTCGAGAGATCTTATTGGCGGTGAAAGTATTCTAGCAACTGACCGACTGAGCATCATCGAGATACCGTTCGAACAGGGAATTTGCCCACTCACGGAGCGGGCTTGACTCGGACTCGATCACCGCGCGGATAACACCGTGTTCGTCTCGGAGAATCAGCCGAACCACCTCGTCTACGATTTCGACGGCACATGGGATCTCCCCGTTATAAACCGAGATTGCCGTCGTATCGGCGTCGAGAATCGTCTCCAACTGGTCACGCCACTCGGGGTTGTCATACAGCAACTGAATCGCGTCGTCACTATATTCGGCCTCGTACCGTTGACCGCTTTCTCGGACCGCAGTCACGTTCGCCTCAAGGCAGTTCTTGTTGTATGCATACGAGAGTATGCGAACATGCTGTCCAGTACGCAATGAGTGTTCGACTCGATCCATTGGTGCATTCGGCTCAATTGGCGTCGGCGTGATTACTTCGGCATCAGCGAGCCAGCTCACGTCGAATCCATCAATACCCGTTGGAAGCCACGGCTCAAACTCCTGCAAATCGTCGCTCACGCTGAGAGCTTGTTGGAGGGCACTCAGACAGTCAGCGACCCACAAGCCGAGAGCGGTCGTTTCGTAGACGGCGTCCCGTTTCTATATCCACTGACGGCTCTCGAAATCTTGGAGAATCCGACTGAGAGTCGCTTGCGAAGCACCGAGCTCGTCCTGCAATTCACGGCGGGTGAACGCGTCTCTCGTGAGTAATTTGAGCACCTGAACCCGATTCTCCGACCGGGACAGATACTCGATTCCATAGAGTGACTGATCCATATGGACTGAAGACTACAAGTCAGTATAAGGGCCAGTATCTCGGGGTTTTCATTCGTGAAACATTTTCACCGGCGCGAATAACTTCCAGGTATGATATAACTTCGAGTGGGTCGAAAGCTATGCCGTGCAACAGACTGAACGGAAGCGGGTGTCAGACCAATGAATGGAGAGCTCCTCGCGGATTTGACAGGGTATTTCTGCCCGAGGAAGAATTCGGCATGAGAGAACTGTCTCGGTTCATCGAACTCCCGGTATGAATTAGTGGACAGCATCTTTGGAAGAGCGGGTTGACCCGATGGTCGGCGTCGCGGTCGCAATCATCGCCATCAGCACGAGCGCGATCCTCGTCCGGTGGAGCGGGGCGCCGAGCATCGTGAAGGCGTTCTACCGTGTGCTGTTCATGACGGGCGCGGTCGCGCCGTTCGCGCTCCGCGACGTTGATAGCCTCAGGGCTATCTCGGGCCGTGACCTGGGCTTCGCTGTAGTCTCAGGGTTGGCGCTCGCGGCCTACTTCGGGAGTTTTTTCGAGAGTCTTGAGTGGACATCGGTGGCAGCGTCAGTGACGCTAATCACCACTCAACCGATATTCGTGGGTGTTGGCGCGGCGTTCCTCCTCAACGAACGACTCACTTCGAGGACGGTCGTCGGGATGACTGTCGCGTTTGCAGGGGCGTTCGCGATGTCGGTCGGACCACTCGTGGTCAATCCGCTCTTCGGTGGTGGGGACATCGTCGCGTCGCTCGCCACCGCATTCGCAGGTAGCCCTGCCCAACTTTACGGCAACGCCCTTGCGTTCGGTGGGGCGATCGCAGGCGCCATTTATACCCTCACAGGGCGCTCACTCCGCCAGCAGCTCTCGCTGTTCGTCTACACGTTCATCATCTACATCGTGTGTACGGTTGCCCTCGGCTGGCTCGCCATCGGGACCGGCGCACAATTGCTCGGCTATGCGCAGACGGAGTGGATACTCTTCCTCGCGATGGCGCTCATTCCAGGCATGTTCGGCCAAACAGTCATCAACTGGGCGCTGAAGTACGTTGAGTCGAGTGTCGTGAGCGTCTCGCTACTGGGCGACCCAGTTGCAGCCACGATTCTCGCGCTCGTGTTGCTCGGTGAGGTTCCGGAAGCCGTGACGATTCTCGGCGGCGTCGTCGTGCTGGTGGGAATCTACCTCACGAATCGTGCACGGGTGACATAAATCGTCGATATGTCCCGAACACGCGATAGTTTAGGATTGGTACAACTATATCGATAGGCAAGTGCGCTCGGTTTACCAACGATTTTACCGGGAAACGTGTCTAACCAATAGGATTTCAACAGAGCCAACCGCATCGAGCAGCTCGAAACCGACGATATCATTCAGGGCTATCATCCCAAAATTGATTATGAGGCAGCGAACCTCTCACTCCGCGTGTTGTTCGTGTGTACCGCCCCGGCAGTTGAATGTGCTGCGTTCGTCGAAAAAAAACACTTGACGTGCAGGGCGTCGTCGATGTGCGCGAGATGCTCACCGACCGTCGGAATATCCATGTGGAAGTTGTGGGGACGAGCACGGAAGATATCACGCGGATCACGGACGCACTGCACGAACTCGGGTTGACGATCAACAGTTCAGAGATCATGCGTCAGCGGCGCGTCCAACCGTTCAATCACTTCTTTTTCACGGGTGCGCTTGACGACGACGCCGAGCGTGAAGACTGACCACCACTCGATTTTATTGTGGAAATCACAGTTTTAACTGCATTAATTAGGCATCTCACACCGTATCCCTCAACTATACACAATCCTTCCGCGCTGAGCTGCGCTTCCCACAATGCCTAGGAATAATTATAAACAATTGTTATTGGTTCGAGGGTCAAAACATAGCTATGGAAGGCCAGTTCGAGAAGATACCTCCTCAAGATGCCACCGCCGAGCAGACGAATCGCCTTTTCAATATTCTTGCGGATCGACGGCGACGATATATATTGCAACGGCTCCAAACGGCGAACCAACCGATCTCTCTTGAGGAGTTAGTGGCCGACATTAGTGCCTGGGAAGATGCGCCACCCCCTGAAACCGCTCTGACGGACAGAGTGGACGAAGTCACCGTCTCACTCCAGCACTGCCATCTCCCGAAGCTTGCCGATGCAGGGCTCATCGAATACGATCGGTCTACTAAAAACGTGGCGCATACTGATCATCCGCAGGTTAATGCACTAGTTGATAGTTTCTCCGAACTCTTTCCAGGTGAGGATGAGAGAGGGAGGACGACTGAAGGGCATGAAAGGATGTGAGAAGCGGTGATTTTTGCGGAGAGGTGAGCTATTAGAGCACCTCCCACGTTTGGTTATTTGCCGTCGAACTCGTGCAACCGATTGTTACCGTAATATTTTGTGGTATTTTACCGTTTGGACGCCTGTATGACCGATTTAATCATCAAATCGGCAGTGAGAAACCAGATTGACGACAAGAATGTTTCGAGTGACTTCTATGATGCACTCGATGGTGAAGTTGCAACCGTGCTCGAAAACGCCGTCCGCCGAGCCGAAGAAAACGACCGGAAAACCGTCCAATCCCGCGATTTGTAGCGACTTACCATATCGCTGTTTTGAAGCGTCGATCACCCGTGGTAAACGCTTCAGAGGAAGGGACAGCACGAAGTCCTGGCCATGTGCGTTCTACGAGTACAACAACACGGTCATCATGGGGAACAACGAGAATGCTGGCAAGTCACAATACAACTCGTCGTGAATACTCCAGGGACGTTATTCGTCGGGTTCTTCTACGGCAAACACGATCTCGACGGGTGTGACGTGTTTGCCACTGAATTGGTGGAGGATTTCGTCCTCAACATCCGTAATACGGCCATCGATACTAAATGAAATTTTCTCGTCCGTCGTTGAGACGCCGATGTCTGTCAGTTCTAAGTGTGCACCGTCTTGCAGCCGAAGTGCAATTTCCATAGCCGACTGACGGAGAGCATGAATAGTAGCTGTTCCGATTCCGTCGCTAACCAAACGACAATATTCAGTGGTATATCAACGACCACTCTTTGCAAAATAATCTTGTAGAGAAGCCCAAGACTCGGTCGTACCGACGGAAAATAAGGGACTGCAGGACAGTCCCTAAATAAATTTCAATTGAGTATGAGAAACAATTATTGCAGTGATGGCCGTTTTCCTGTTTGGAGGAGGTGGAGATAGATGCCAATTCCATACTACCCCTCCGACGATCCCGAAGACGAGCCTGCGCCGGATATCGACGGGATTGTCGACACCATCCTCAATGGTGGCGACACTCCATCGCTGCGACCGGGCAGGACATTATCACTCTTACCTTATTTTTCCGAAGTTTCTGCGTGAACGATGGCTGTTCAGACAGCGCTACCATCATACGCAACTTCTCATCCATCTCATTCCAAGTACCTAGAATTCTGCGAAGAAGACGCTGGCGATGAGTATACTCAATATCATGACTGATTGGCTATGAGGAATACAGAACACTGGATATATTTCGGCTGGGCCTATTCATATTCTCCGCTTTGTTGCACCGATTGGTCAATGAAGTCGCGGTAGGCATCATAGCACGTTTCGCAGACGACGTGCTCGTCGTCGAGCGGTTCATAGCCGAGGTTCGCACTTTGAAGTGTTAGCCACACGCGTGGATCCCCATCGGTAAGGTGGTGGCCACACCGGATACAGGTTTGTTCAGAAGACACCATATTCGGTCGTGGAGATATAGTATGGGATGTGTTAACAATCTTCGGTTGAGAGACAGAATCGATGGAAAAGGCGTTGCTGGAGGTGAGAATCGAGTGAAAAGAGGAGTGGGATCTGATCATGGTGTTGGGCATTGTCCTGTTGAAAAATATAGGATCCCCGCTTACCTTATCGAACAGTTCAGTGCGCAAAGTGGCTGTTCTCGTAGAGATGCTCGCGCGGGGTGGTTCACGTGCGTGGGTGTTGACAATCTCGTGCGCGAACAGCATGCAGAGGAGCTGTCGGAATGGCGGAGCCAGTCTGACTCAGTCACCGAGAACATCAACTTGAAACGTCCGTCTCACTCCGGCATGTTTAGACGACAGAGATCGCTAACGTCGGTCATCCCTGAAGCAGTGATCATCATCAACATCCGGAGCGGTCATCCAGCCGGGAGCATGATGTTTACTTACTCGGGCTCTGATGGCCGAAGAACTAAGACCGGGATTGGCGCGGAGCGAATCACGCGTTCGGTCACACTTCCAAGGAAATATCGAGACAACCCCGTGCGGCCGTGGGTCCCCATTACAACGAGATCGATATCGTGGTCATCGATATAGTCAAGAATTGTTTCGTCAGCGAACCCACGTTGCACTGCTGTGACCGTCTCAAGGTCAAGTTGGTTGGCTGTCTCTGCAATGGCCGCCGTCGCTTGTTCACCAACTTTTTCGAACGCAATCCGTGTTTCTTCAAGATCCGCTTCAGACACCGGGCCCAGTTCGTGAGCGGGGTCAACTGTCGACTGCTGCAGTGGTTGGACGACGTAGAGAACATGAACCGTAGCATCGCAGAGTTTCGCGACTTGTAGTCCATGCTCGGCCGCTTCTTCCGCTCGATTGCTTCCATCGACCGGGAGAAGAATCGTGTCATATAATGGTAACTCTCCGCTCATCGTTCCTAATCGAAAAGGATTCAACCCCCCTCACAATGGCCTTTTCGGCCATTCACATTTCCGTTCGTAGTAGTCCATAGATCCAGCACTATATCAACAATGACCAACGAGTGCAATTTCTTCTACGAAAAAGTCACGCTGCGTGATCGCGCTTAATCGCCAGTCGTTGTGATCCTCTACAAAGGGCGCAACCCGCCACTATCTACTTAGAAGACAATTCCGTACCAGCCAGTATGAGCCCCCACCTATCGGACGAAACGGCCGACCAATTGATTCGTGTATGTCGAACACAGATTGGTGATGAACTTCGAAGCATGACCTTCTTCACGCCAACAGAGGTGACCCATCTATAACTCCGAGAGGATCTTAAACGCGGTGATCAACTGGGCTTTGTCGAGACTGAGCGCCACGGCTTTGAGACCCAGCGTAGCTATAACTGGTCCGAACTCGGTGAATACAACTTCACCCTTCGTGCGTTCGATAATGGGTATCTCGTCCGAGTGCTTGTCGAGGATTGCGGTGTTTATCTTACGACCGATTCGCTGACCATGGATCAATTTGACGAGGTGACAGTTGCTCTTAGGCAGTTGCTCAACGACCTTCAGCAGGCATAACGGACTACGTCGTCTTCAGTTGTCTCGGTCTGGCTGGACGTTCACGTCGAAATAGCTCCGATAGAAGCCCGCATCGAACGTGATGATCGTGCCAGCGTCGACGGCGGCGTGGGCGCCGATCAGGAAATCAGGAGAGAGGTGTTGACGGGGCGCGAGCGAACGCCCACACGACACCTCTGTTTGTTCACCACAGTCTGGGCACTGGAGCCCGTCACCGCGACGTGAGAGGTAGGTGCTCTACTTAGTTTTCCAACGTATGCTCTGATCCTGAGTGTTACTCACGGTCTGACTTGAGTGTCTCAGTGACAAGCTGTTTTACGCCACAGCGGATTCGTTCTGATGCAGCGTTTTGGGAGATCCCCAGTTGAGTAGCTAACTCGGCAAGTGAACTCTCTCGAGGAATCTCAAAGTAACCATAATCAACAGCCGATAAGAGCGTCTCTCGTTGTGTATCAGTTAGTCCTGATATCGAGTCAATCACATCGTTTTGAGAGCATCCTCAAATGCGTCGAAGTTTCTGTCTGCCCAGAGAAGCACACGGATGCGATCCTCCAATGGATCGGATCGTTCCCACGTAAGTTCCATATTGAGAACTTGTTCCGATGTGTCACGTAGAATCGGATGGTCTATAGTGTACTCCACGATGATCATGGCATCACCTTGCCTGTCGCATTGTGTTGTTTGGATGTCTATGACGGGGTTGGGCCGAGGTACAGATAAAAACCGTGAAAATTCACGCAATCTCCCTTTGCAGTAGCGTAAACAAAGTCCTGCGATGGGAGTCAAGAATTCTGGGCAGGAAACCCTCGATGCATGCTGTGGCATTCTGAGTAATCAACGACGCCAGTATCTGTGTGCTCACCTACTACAATCAGGCGAGGATGTCTATTCGCTCGATGAGCTCGTCGAGCGGGTACTAGAGCGAGAACGGGGGCAAGACAGTGCTCCACAGTTAGAGAAGCATCGACAGCGAACCTCTATCGAGCTACACCATCGACACCTCCCAAAATTGGCCGATACCGGCCTCATCGATTATGACGCTCGGACTCATACCGTCCGGTGTCAAGAGTCGCTGATCCGAGATGACATCCCCGAACTCCTCAAGCAGAAAATCACTACTATAGAAGAATATCTGGACAATCAAGACTGATAGTCCTTGTACCAATCGACGGCCATCTATTACAGTTTGGACATTGTCTGCAAACTCTTCGACACCCCTCAGTCGATCGTTTCGACCGGCAGGTCGAGGAGTGTTCAGTAGTTAAGTGACCGATCCCCTTGTCCAAAACACCTATACAAGCGATTTGAGATTGTTACTCTTGATGGCCGAAAAAACGCTGCACGAAGAGAAAACTTCGCGAGAGAAAGTGGCAGATAAACTACAAGAAATCGCACACGAACTCCGAGGAGAGGGTAACGCCAATATCGATGTCGGCAATAAAACGGTTACTCTCTTGCCGTCGAGTACTATTGGCTATGAAATTGGTATCCGAGAATCATCATCGGTGCTCCGGGGGAGTCGCGAATCAGTAACGATTAAACTCGACTGGAAACCAGAATAATAAACAAATTGTAGGATCAAAACTAATAATTTAATACTATAAATTATTGAATTAAATGACACCATCATTTTCGAGTGTTCTTGGAGTTGTCCAATCGGTTCGAACCGAGATGCAGCAAAAACAAGTAACGTTTCTTGCAGGGAGTATCGCATATTACGCCATTATCTCATTGCTTCCCATCTTACTCCTTACCTTTCTTCTATTTGCAGCCATTGGCAACAATGACCTCCAAGCTCAAGTAATTCGGTTTGCAAGGTCTCTTGCACCAGCGATTGGCGAGCTTGCGAAGACTACCCTTGAAAGTGAACAGGGAAGAGCAAGCGCCTCAGTTGTCGGGATCATAACGCTCACCTGGGGTGCGTTGAAGCTGTTCCGCGGATTGGATACCGCATTCTCCGAAGTTTATGCAGTCGAAGGAGATGAATCGATACTCGATCAACTCCGTGATGGCCTCATTGTCCTGTTCGCGATCGGATTCGCAATAATCGCGACAATCGTTGCAGGCGCACTGCTTGCCCTCTTTCCTGCAGTTCCGTTTATCGAACTGCTTAACCCAATTGTGTTGATCGTGGCGCTCATCATCGCCTTTTTCCCGATGTATTATCTTTTCCCTGGGGTCGAAACCTCGCCCCGTGGTGTTCTTCCGGGGACAGTATTTGCAGCAGCGGGATGGACAGCACTTCAGGGTCTCTTCCAGATTTATGTTTGGGTAGTTGGACCGAGTGCTTCAGGCGTTCTTGGCGCGGTACTTCTCGTAGTGACGTGGCTCTATTTTAGTGGGTTAATATTGCTAATTGGAGTGGTGTTGAACGCCGTTCTCGCAAAAAGAACTGAAACACCGGGTGAACAAGTACAAACACAACAGCGGTCACTTACCCGTGATGAGGCAGCACGATATCTTCGGATCCTTCGGGAACAAGCATTTGGACGCTATGAACGAATGCAAGCAGTGGAGATATCGACGGACGAATCGTTCTTGAACTCGATTACAGATCGACCTGCTACAATTGAGCTCGTGGAGGAAATAAGGGAAATGGACGATGGCCAGCAATACGAACTACGAATTCGGTGGGACGATAACAACGATGACCACTGAGAAGTATGTAAACACAATGGTCATGTAATCGCTGTTCTACTCTCGGTTCGAAGTATATCAATACATTCCGTGTTAAACAGTAATTCAATAGATCCACTCCAAACAGGTGGTAGACTGGCGACAACAGCAATCATTGCAATTACGTGATTCTTGCAGCACTTAGCTGGAACAAACGGGTTCGCGAGAGAAGACCACGAGAACTCACGCATCAGTTCATACAGTTGCTCCCGTCGCTTCCGCGAGCGGAGCGACGGGGTAACCTTCCCGGTGATTTCGAGCATCGTCTCAACGAGATACGCTTCCTTGGCGTGATCGAGGCGGACGCTTAGTCCGCCTCGTTCTTCCCAAAACGCCTCGTTCGCCCGCTCAGCGAACGTCACCAGCGTAGATGTCGTCGATTTGAAGGCAGGAAGTGACGAGCTTGTTGCCCAGCTCCGTTTCAGCAACGACGGGATTGTACAACCGGGCGACGCCATCGGTGGCGTCGCCGGTTTTCGGAGCGAACGTATCGTCGATGTAAAAGAGCACGTCGTCACCAGCACCGACCTGGAGCTGGTCGAAGACGTACTCAGCGTGGCATTGAGCGAGATTGGTGGGTGATCAGTCAGCACCGCCGACGAAGTAGTCGTAAGCCTTGCGGGATTTCGCGCTCCCGTCGGGACGCGAAATCCCTCGGGAGAGTCCACTAACAGTCCGCTGCGTTTCGGCGAGAATCAGCGCGCTCACGAGGTGTTTGAACGAATCAGCGTTACGGCTGTCGGAGAAGGCTGCCTCAAACGTCGAGAGAGATTGTTCGAACCACGGTGGGAGACGAGTAACCCCGAGCACAGTACGAAAACATCAGGTCCGCACCGGAAACCGCCGTTCGATGTTTCTACCTACTGCTCGTTGACTGGTCAGCGGGCGCAGGGAAAAATTGCCAAGCTGAGATGTGACCGTAACTATCCGTTTTATAACGAAATTCCAACCCTCTGATTGTACCAACCTTGAAATGTATATTTGAATTATGAAAAGTAGTTAAGAGGTTGTGGGTCTCATATTAGGTATGGACTTCAAAGTAAGATCCATCGTATACGGAATCGTCGCAACGATCATCGTCGGTCTCCTGAGCGGTGCCGTCGTCCCATTCACGAATATGACACTCCCCGTCACCGGTGTTTTGGTGACCGGCATCATCGGTGGTCTCGTGGCCGGATACGTTTCCGGAACCAAACTCAATGACGGCGCGCTTAACGGCGGTGTCGCAAGCGCCGCGGGGGCCATCATTGCCCTCGTCGTCCTGACCGTTGCGGGATTGATGGCTGGCCCACTTGCAGCGATGGGTCTGTTCGCCTTCGGCGTGCTGTTCGTCATCGTCGCCGCAATCCCCGGCGCTGTGGGTGGTGCGCTCGGGGCGTGGTTGCAGGGTCGCTCGGCCAAACGCAGGGCAGGGCGCCCGGCCAGTCGCTGATCTGAACCGTTTTTTGCCCGGTTCGAACCGCATCGCTCCTAATTCTGTTTTTGAGGGCCGTTCTGAAATCGACTATCCAGTCAAACATCCTCTGGATTACTCTTCGGCGTCAGTGACTAGATATTGACTAATAAATCAAAGGAGTAGTTAGTGTGGCAGTTCTTTTCGTCCTGTCCTCACATACGACCAGCACGGGAAACCACCGAGGCCGTCACAATCACAGTCTTCTGGTTCGGCATCGTCTTCGCTGTCCTCCGATGGGAATGCCTCGAGCGTGCCATCGTCGGTTGCGTTGTCGACCGCAGCCATGTGTTTGCAGTAGGCGTTGCGGTGGAGGTGGTGCGGACACGTACAGGTCATCAGCTCGCCGGTCACGTCGTCCAGCGTCACGACGTAGTGGTGCTCAGCGGGGTTGTCGTGGCTCTCATTGGTCACGTCGACCATTCCGAGAGCCTCAAGGCACTGCTCAGGCTTGTATATCGTCTCTGAATGAAGACATATGATTACCTGGATGAATGCTCGATACCACTCGCCGTGATAGTGACCGATGAGCGTTCGCGAGAGTGCCGTCGTTAGTGATTCGAACCTGTGTCCCAGTCGTACCACGGTCTTGAACCCAAATGTCGAGACGATACTGCCCTGGGTCACCGACAAAGACCTCTGGTTGCACCTGCTCGCCAGGAGCAAGTGAGCGATATGACGACCAGCAAATCTCGTTTGTTGATCACACGAGTGCGGTGCTTGCGCGTGAATACGAGATCGATCATATCTTTGCCTTTGATCGGGATTTCACGACGCTTGGGCTCACTCGTGTTCCTGCGGATATCCACTTTCCCGAGTGAATTCCTCGAAGCATCAACGGATGGATATGCTAACCCAAATAGGTGCTAATATGACAACAAGAGGTGCGAAATTCTCTGTCGCCCATTATTTCGAAAAGAATGAAGTAGAAATCCGTTCTAGAAAACATAGGTTTTATCTATCTCAGCACCTTTCATAAATATTGTGAACTATTCGAAGACACTTCTCGCGGTGGCGCTTGCTCTAATGCTTGTTATCGCAGGATGTAGTACTACTAGCGAAACAACAACAACATCGACAACACCTGCAGCCGACACTACGCAGTCATCAGCGACAACGCAAACATCGACAACCGAAACTCCCACCGCAACACAGACCACGACAACACTAGTAGCGACATCTTCAACAGCAGCACAAAATAGTACGACCACAACACAAACCACGACAGCGCAACCGACAACAATCACAACATCGGCGCCAACACCAACTCCAACACAATCCACAGCGTCGACTCCGACACCAACGCAGACAACTACACTAGAACCAACGACGCAAGCAGCTCGAGGGCCAGAGAGCGGGACTGCATGGACAGTTACTGTCACTCGAGTCATCGATGGGGACACAATGGAAGTCGAGTTCCCGAACGGTGAAACGGACACACTCCGCCTTTTGGGAGTCGACACGCCCGAAACAACATTGAGCCGGACAAATCCTAGTGAGTTCGAGGGAATCCCAGACTCAACGGCTGGACGCGACCATCTGTATGAATGGGGAGAGCGGGCAAGTCAGTTTGCGACGGACGAATTAGATGGGAAGACGGTTCGGATTGAGACCGACCCGGAAGCCGATCGCCGGGGGAGCTTTGGACGGCTCTTAGTCTATATCTACGTCGATGGTGAGAACTTCAACCGACAGCTATTGACGGACGGCTATGCTCGGTTGTACGAGAGTTCGTTCTCGAAACGGAGCGACTTCGAGACTGCCGAAGCGAACGCCCAGCAGAACGAGGTTGGATTGTGGGACTTCGACGAGCCAACCTCGACGCCAGAACCAACTCCGACGGCGACTGAAATGACCGAGGCGCCGTCTGATGGAGTGGATATCCCACCACTGCCGTCGGATGGCGACTACGATTGCAGTCACTTCGATACACACGAACAAGCGCAGGCAGTGTATGATCAGGATCCAAGCGACCCCCATCGCCTTGATGCTGATGATGACGGCGTTGCCTGTGAATCGCTCTAAGCAATTTCGTAAATGGAGACTCTCCAGGATACAGCGGGTTTCCACGAAATGTTTAATACTGGTTGACCAGATTCCAGTGGTATGTCTCAGGGCGAATTTATTGCTATTGTTGGAGCCTGCATTCTATTTGGCCCAATCATGGCGATTTGGCCATATGAATCTGCAAAATGGACCGAGACTATCGATTCGATTGGACGAAAACCAGCGGGAAGAGTTGAGCCAGCAGAGTGGAACGTTCGGCTCACGCGTGTTGCTGGCATCTTTCTCATCTTCGCCGGTTCTGTGATGCTGTATTTTGAACTGATCGCATGAGTCATGACAGTCCGATGCTGGGCCTTTAGTGCAGAGGTTACTGTTCAAACTGTGGATATAAATCTGCTTTCACCCTTTTCAACCTGTCAGTCTTGATTGGCGTTCGCAAGATCGAGTTCACCAATCGATGTAGGTGAGAACCGCTGTTGCACTCTCAGTCAGGCCGATGATCAGCCGTTTGTCCCCGTCATTTTCGAGCAGTCGCGTTGCAATCTGTTCGGCGTCGATCTCATTGGCCCGCGTTTCCTCCAAGACGATCGCAGGCTCGCTGTGGAGTGTATCGAACAGGGCCGTCTCACGGAGCATACAAGGAGGTTTTGCTCCGAATCAGTGTAAACAGCCGCCAGCCAGAGCGAAAGTGGAGACGCCAGGGGTAGTATAGTCTACTAACATGGCCGTGTTGAAACCTCCAAGAGGTGATCGGTTCTAGCGGTTGGACTGAATACAGGGCGCACATTCAGCAGTCAGCGTACTGGTTCTCATAGGATACAAATCGTTCAATATGGAGGGTCTATGTCTCAGTCACGGTGAAAGAACCAGAGGAAATTGGATGTGCTCACCTTCGAGGCTTTTCGGGCTACTATCAGTTCTCATTTCGCTTTCAGTGTCAGTGACATCCGTGATAGGTATGTACGTCGGCGTGCATCAATTTGGACAATGGCTACTGAAGCGACGTTTACGATCCCTTCTGACCAATTCCCTTTGGGGAGCGTATTCAATCAGCTTCCGGAAGTGACAGTCGAATTGGAGCGCCTTATCCCGGCGCAAGACGTGGTGATTCCCTACTTCTGGGTTCGAGGGACAAAAGTTGATGACATCGAGGATGCGTTTATCAACCATCCGGGAGTAAAGAGCATCCACCTCGTCGATTCCGTCGAGGATGAATATTTATTGCGTGTCGAGTGGGCGCTGGGGTATAACGGCGTTCTGAGTACGCTGATCGAGACGGACGTCCCGCTCATTAAAGCAGTCGGCACTAAACATCAGTGGACGTTCGACATTCGTGGCGACGATCGAAGCGATATTGCGGACTTCCAGCAACGCTGTCGAGAGTTAGATATCCCAATTACACTGACAAAACTTCAGGCGCTCACTCCGGTAGAGTCGGAGACAGAGGCAGCGCTGACCGAGACGCAACAGGAGGCGCTGGTGCTTGCCTACGATCGCGGATATTTCAACTCACCACGTGAGGTGACAATGGAAGAACTCGGGGACGACCTCGGGATTACACAGCAGGCAGTTGCGTCTCGACTCCGACGTGGTATCAATCACATCCTCGGACGGACGCTTTCTGAAACAAAGGATTGACCCCAATAGACAGCCTTAAAAACGATTTGTATAGTAAAAAGTCACTCTGAATATCGCAAATCATCTGAGTTTGTCGTAATGAGTGGGGATAGTATTGAAGTCGACACGGTTCTCAAAGCGTGTGGAGACCAACACCGTCGCATTGTTCTTGCCGTACTCGCAGATCAACAGCGGTCAGTAACGCTGAACGAACTCACAATGATGATCGTTAAATACAATCATCACACGCCACTTTCAGAGGCTTCTGACGAGGAACTCACACAGATCAAGAGTTCGCTGTATCACGTACATCTCCCAAAACTGGAAGATACAGGGGTCATCGAATACGATCCGAAGCAGCGACTGGTGAAACCAACGGCGCAGTTCGACCAGTTACAGCCCCACCTTTCGGCTCTCATCGATGCCGATCCCGATCTTGAAATACCAGTTGAACTGTGATCTCGGTCAGCACCATCCTTTGCGCGTCCTTCTATCCGAATTTCCACTGTAACGTTGTGTAAAGACAACGATCTGTCCGCAAACCCATGACCAGCTGATCCAGAACAAAAGACCTGAAATAAACACCATCGTCGTGCGATATAGATGCTCTCTATTCAGCATACCATTCCTGCCACGCCCTGAGAGCTTCAGCAGAACCGTGTAGAAACCTATGGTTTGTTGGAATGGAGCCTACGATGGAAGAGAGGATCCTCTGTTGCGTGGAGTGTTGGTGGATGGTTAGCACCAAAGATAATTCGTCTGATGAGGTAAATCGATGTGCTATCCAGCATCATCATGCAACAGGCCATCAAATTAAGAGTCCTACCTGGTAGCTGCCTCTATGATAGTTGCTATATTCTAGATTTAACGGACTGTTTTGCGCGACAGATCCCAATTTAATGGACAGTGTTGACACCACCAAATATATCCGGTATTCTGTTTAAGTACCATGCTATAAACTATCCGTCCGTATTTTACCATGAGTAATGACACTCCGCTGGATACCGAGAAAAGGGAGCAGGTAACCACTACCCCCCATTATCTGGAATTTGATCCCATCACAGACAGCGTCAGCGAGGAACTCATCAAGACTGTTGCATCACTTAACAACGCCGATCCTGCCGAGCTGGCACTCTTGGCGGGATTTATCGATCCAGAAGCCCTTGATGCACTGTTTAAGCCACAAATGGATGGTACGCCGCGTGAAACCGACGGTCAGGTTGAATTCATCTACGACTCGTATCACGTCACGGTCGACAGCCGGGGGACGATCACTCTCCAGCACGCTGAATCAGCGACGAACAGCTAAATCCAGTAGTGTGATTGTGACACAAAAGAGTGGAAACCTTGCTCTTCAGTCGCTCCCCTGTAGACACTATAGTGTTCGCTGATCGGTGAGTTCCGGTAGCGGTTATCGACGATATGTAAATAAGAGATCGAGGTTAGTTCGGCAGTTCCTTCCGTCCCGTTCTCACGCAGGGCCAGCACGGGAAGCCATTCAGGCCGTCACAGTCGCACTCTGCCGATTCGGAATCTCGTCGTCGTTGTCCGAGGGAAAGGCTTCAAGCATCCTATCGTTAGTCGCATTTTCTACAGCAGCTCTCCAGCTACAAGGTCCAGAACGCCGACGGTGGACTCACTCTCGTCGATGGCCAGATCATCGATGCCGAGCAGTTTGGATTCAACCACCCTGAACAGGGCATCACGTCATTGAACGACACGCCACTGAAGTGGAGGAAAGACAGGAGGGAATTAGTGCAGTCGGTAGGTCGTTGCACGGCGAAGATACCGTCGGGGATGGATACTACGGTATCGTCGGTACTGAACGACGATGCCTGACCCAATAAGAAGAAGCAAGAATACGAAGTTTGTTCCAAGTGTCGTCCAGGTATCTCCCTGGAAAACTGGAAGCTGTGTGCTCCAGTGGAGAGCGAACTGCTGGAGAAGGCTCGCCCCGACAAGACTCGTCGCGCCGACCAGAAACAGGAAGTAAAACTTCCAGACGAGAAGACCCACAAATCCACCGAAGAGTACCGAAGCGGCAAGCGGAGGGAACGGATTGGTGAAGAGCGACAGACCGGGAATTGATCCAAATTGTTCAGAATGGGTCAGCAACCAGTAAAAAATGGATGAAGAGATAGTGAAACAGGCCACGATGATGGCAACTCGCTGGAGCGAGCGAGCGACGTAACTACCCACTATGCCGCCAACAATAGCCCCACCGAACGAGATGAGAACTAAGTCAAAGGCGGCAGTAGTGCCGAACGTGGATGGAAGAAAATGCTGCGCGACGAAACTACCGGCCAGAGCTCCGCCCAGCCCGCCGAAGAGCGATGTGAGTCGTGTCACAAACGAATAGCCGAAGTACGTGAACGTTACTCCGATCCCTATTGCTAGGATGACGACAATGGTAGTAAGGGGATCAGTTACCATTGGAGTTCGTATGCATACATTTGAACTCCACTTCATTAAGTAATTCGGTGATTTCGACACTAATAAGTCATCGGTTGAGAACTTCTTCGACTGGGTGTAGTGGTTGAGTGCCTGATTCGGTCGATGTTGGTTGTAATGATCGGCGAGGACGGCCAGTCCAGCGCCGAGCGCTGGCCCGCCGTTCCAGGGGTTATGAAAACGGTCAACTCACATTGTGAATGTATGGAACTACTTGGGCAGTGGTGCAGAACTATTCACAAACGCTGTACTATCCGATCTTGATTCCACGGAGTGGATGATTTTCACCACTATAGAAGGGATAAAATAGCCAAATTACCCTCAGTTTATATGAACCATCCCATCTGGAATCCACCGAACTAGACCTTGAGACTTATTCTACGCCACTGCCAACTACTTATCGATCAGGCTCTGATCAACATAGTCAAGTTGACTACTTAAATCATATTTCGTGAGAGCGGTCAAATAGCCGTAGATAACCACGAGAAACGATGGCGTGTATGTTGACTATCGGATGACCGTCACAGGTACAGTCGTCTTGCTAACAACCACCGTTGCGACCGTTCCGAGGAGACGCCGGGTAAGTTCGTTCTGTGCACCACCGTGACTACCTATGATAACGTGGTCGATGTCGTGTTCGTCGACGTAGGTGATGATCGTCTCAGCAGGGTCACCGGTCTCCACAACTGTGTCAACACGCTGATCGGCCTCGGCGGTACGTCGTCTCGCTTGGTCAATTACGTCATTTGCTTGCTCTTGGGCTGCATCGTGACGCGTCTTGCCGGGGGCAAGAACACCACCTTCGCTCATCGAACTATCGATGGGCGTAATTACATAAAGTACCGTCACTCGACAATCAAAGGTATCGAGTGCATGAACAAGCGCCTCGTCAGCTAACGGTGACCCGTCCAGTGGGACGAGCACGTGTGAAACCCCCATACTCCTACTTGGGGACCAAGATACAAGTATATCCTTAGTCAAGCACCACCTCCACTTCGGACTTCGTCCATACACCACATATCCTCCTTCCGCTGTTCCAATTCGTCATCGTCGTTGCTCATGCTGTTCCAGAAGAGGGTTGAAGCCCATGTCGATGCAGTCGGTTGGCAGGTAGCACCTGACGCTAACACATGTCAGGTGCTTCGGTTTCGGCCGACGGCGGATACCCTAGTTCAGTCGCAGGTACCAGCCATGGATGGTGAGAACGTGAAATATTGATACTATGATTTGAGAACGCGAGGTTGTTTTGCCTGCGATTTCGATGGACGGTACTTAGTCGCTGATGAACTGGCTGTGAATCGCTGGCCAAAAGACCGGGGCGGTTCAGTAAGTTAGAAGACGATACGTTCGACCAGTCGTCGGAGGAGGCCAGGACTCCGCGACTCATGCGGGTAAACTGTCACTTCGGTGCAGTCAACCGCGGTTCTTTTGTGGGATTCGCTGCCACCCCGCAGCCGATTATCCGTACCCCGGCGAATCACAATATCTGGATCCGGTAGTTTATCGCCGCCGTCAGTCCGAAGGACGTGCATGCTGACTGGAACCGAGAACAACTCGGCGAGTTCCGCCTGGTAGGTCTCTATGGTCTGTCGCCGCTGATTTGGTTGTTCGTCACCCATTGGGAACTGGAAGATGACCTGACCGTCGGTCTCCCGAGCGATGGAATTGGCAATAGCGCTCATCGTGGGGTCGTACGGCCCACCTTCGCTGGCAAGAACGATCTGCTGAGGTCGGTCGTAGCCCCGATTCTCGATCAGTAGCACATTGCAAGGAGCGTGTCTGACGACCCAATCGATCGGATCGCCCAGCAGCCGCGACCGCAGACGAAGCCGCTCGTGCTCGGCGACGACGGCAGAAACGCCGCGGTAACCTGCGAAATTGACAATAGCACGTTTCGTGTCGTGGCTAACGATCTCGCCATACTCGACATCTACGTCCAATTCGGCGGCGAGCGCGTTAGTTTGCTGTTCGAATCGAACATCGGCCGGCGATTGGACTTCTGCCGCGTGGTCGAGTGGGGCCTGATCGGGGACTTCGTCGAACCGGATTACGACCACGCGACCGTCACGTGATCGGACGAGATCGGCGGCGAATCGCAATAGTGATCGTTCGCGTTCGATACTCGCTTCGCGGGTGAGCGCGACCAACACCTCGTTACCGTCTCGCTCGACGAGGGTACCATCTTCCGTTTTTCCGGTGACGAGCGTTTCGGTCTCCGCAAGCACGTTGCGTCCAACTCGTCGCCTGACAACGTCAGTGGCGACCCCCTCGCGCCGGACGCGCTGCCGCGCGTAGACGACATACCAACTGAAACTCCCGAGGGTGATGACGACGGCTCCTGCGAGTGCAACGAACCCCATCTGCGTGAGCAACACGAGGCCGCTGAGTGCGCCAAACCCCTGCATCCACGGATAGAGCGGTGACTCGAACACGGGGGCGTAGTCGGTGCCTCCCTCACGGAAGGCGACGACTGCGAGGTTCACCAGCACGAACACGAGAATCTGGAACGCACTCGCCAGCTTGGCAATCTCGAGAATAGGGACAAAGGCGATGAGAACGAGCACGATAACGCCAGTTAGCGTGATGGCCTTCGTCGGTGTACCGAAGCGCTCGCTGACTGTTGCAAACGAGGTCGGGACGAGGCGGTCGCGGCTCATTGCGAACGGATAGCGCGACGAAGAAAGAACGCCCGCATTTGCGGTCGACACGAGGGCGAGAATCGCCGCACCGATGACCGCGAGCACGCCCTTGTTCCCCAGTGTTGCTTCCGCAGCGACAGCTACCGGCGTGAGTGACCCCGCTACACTGCCAGCCTCCGTCACTCCAACCATCACAGCGACAATCGCGACGTACAGCAACGTCGTGAAGACGAGTGATCCGATGATTCCCAGCGGGATATTTTTCCCTGGGTTCTCGATTTCTTCAGCGACGCTGGCGACCTTCGTGACGCCGGCGTAGGAAACGAACACGAGTCCAGTTGCCGCGAGGAGTCCCTCCCAACCCCCAACGAAGAACGGTTCGTAATTAGTCGGTTTGACGCTCCCGGCGCTTCCCGCGACAAACCAGCCTAACGCAGCGAGCATGATGACAACGATGCCGACTTGAAGTCGGCCCGTCTGTTTCGCCCCGAGCAGATTCACGCCGATAAGAAACGCTGCCAGACCCAAAGCGACGGGCTTTACTGGCAGGTCAAACAGCAACACAAGGTACGGAACCCCGCCGACCAGTGCGAGTGCGCTCTTGAACATCAGCGAAAACCACGTTCCAACGCCCGCGACCGTCCCCAGTAGCGGCCCCATTCCTCGTTCGATATAGATGTACGTACCACCGGCTTCAGGCATCGCGGTCGCCATTTCAGATTTCGAGAGTGCGGCGGGGACGACTAATGCCCCAGCGAGTAAATACGCCAAAACTACTGCGGGGCCAGCGAGCTTGAGCGCCAGTGCGGGCAGAATGAAGATGCCGCTCCCGATCATCGCACCAATACTGATGGCGAACACAGAGCCGAGTCCGAGATCCCGTTCGAGATGTTTCACCATTGTGTCCCCTCCACGGTGGCTTCTGCGATCGATACCATTCGTATAAGCGCTTGGACTGTGTATCGGGGCATTACAATCGCTCTGAGATCACACGACCGAGGGCGGCCGACGCATCGACCGTCTCGATACCGATGTCGTCGAACGCTACGACCCGTCGCGGGTCGTTCACTCGAGCAATGATCCGACTCACGTCGTACTGTGTTCGGGCCAGCTGTGCCATCAATAGATTTGTCCTGTCTTTCGGTTGTACGACGAGAACGGTTGTCTTCTCGCTCAAATCCGCGTCAACGAGTGCAGTGGCATCAAGCGATACGACTTCGTGAACCGTCAGGTCAGGGGGCGGGTCACTCGGCGGTATCGGGTCGATGTGGGTTATCGATGTCCCTCTGGTGGCGAGTCTATTTGCGATATTGTGACCGACGTGATTGCCGCCAATGATACAGATGTCCCCTTCTTCCGGTCGTCGTCTGGTGCTGCTCATATTAATTGTTTGTCGATTCATGCTTTTCATGTCCTGATTACCTTTCACCTCGATCAAGTCGTGAGGGAGTGCCATGGGCATGGTTGGGGACGAAAGCATAAAAAATGACCTATTTTAATCCCGTTTCGAAAAATAAAGGCGATAAATTTCACAGATTGTCCCCAACTCGGTTTGAGACTGGAGAAAGATATCTTCGGTGGAGAAGCCGCTCGTGATTTCTGAGATAAATCCAATCCTCAGTGGTCCTTCTCAGTGTCGTTGACGATTGCAGTGAACGCACAGCAAGTACGGAGTTCCTTGGCGGGTAGGAGACAGAGTACTGACGAACCGATACCGAGATACTGCGTAACGCCGCTGGCGATATCAAACCAGTGATTGCCGTCCACCTGAATCCGCGACCCTTTCTGAAACGACTAGTAAAGAGCTGAGATAGTGGTGACGGCATAGACCAGCGGTATATTACGTCAGAATCCAAATTCGTCTCACGTCGAAACGAGAGTACTCCTCTCCATCCAAAACCTTCATTCCCGTTCTACAAGATAATCAGCATATGAAAAACGGTACACTCGACAAATTAGATAAGCTAATCCTTTACGAACTACAGAAAGACGCCCGCCACACGTCGTCAAACGATATCGCCGAGCGTATGGATGTCTCATCGAGTACCGTTCGCAATCGAATCAAAATCCTCGAGGATGAAGAGATCATTCGGGGCTACGATGTCGACGTTGATTATGAGAAGGTAGGGTATGATCTGTACGCGCTTATCATTTGCACTGCCCCGATCCCGAAGCGCGAACAACTGGCAAAGGAAGCCCGTGAAGTTCCAGGCGTGGTCAAAGTTCGCGAGATAATGACCGGTGAAGAGAACATTCACATCGCGGCTGTCGGGAGTAATAAGGGTGACCTCAGCCGTATCGGGCGAGATTTGAACGAACTTGGACTGGATGTTGCGGACGAGGATCTCATTTACCACGAATTCACGCATGCTTTGCATACCTTCAACATGAAAATAGACGATATCCAATGAAACTGTCTAAAGATAGACTGAGAAATTTGAGGTCATGGGCGTTCGGGAACGGCTCGTTCCTACCATTCGAAAATCAGGGGCGGAGATTTTCCTCATCCAAAGGATGACCGCAGAAACGGTGCGACCTGCCAACGTTGACTGGAAGATGGCGCACTTCGCGTACTCGACAAAGTCAAGTGTACGAGTACACTCTGCTCCCTGAGGTTACACAGAAGCCACTTTGCCGATGGCAGGACGGACTTGAGTAAGCAAACCCAGCATTTCCAGTATTCTCAACCGAACTAATGCTATCAAAGCACTGAATAGTTCGGTCACAGACCCCGGATACTGAGGTCAAGGAGGGAGAGGAATAGCTAACCCAGTGGCCTTCTCGGCTTGGCAACTTTTCCCTGCGCTCGCTGACTGGTCAGCGAGCAGTAGGTAATGAGATCGAACGGTGGTTCCCGGTGCAGTCCTGATGTTTTCATACTGTGCTCGGGGTTACTCGTCTCCCGCCGTGGTTCAAACAAGCTCTCTCGACATTTGAGCCGGCCTTCTCCGACAGCCGCAACGCGAATTCGTTCAAACACCTCGTGAGCGCTTCGTAACCCAGCTTTCGGTATATTCGTCGGCGAAGTCGGAACACACGAATATAAAGCATGAGATACTTTCACTTTGTTTAACTCCGGGAACAAGAACATACTTCACACTGTACTAAGCGGAAGTACAACTACCCCGGTACCCTACCCTTATCGAGGAGTTATGGGTTTCTCATTCAAATCGTTTGACCGGGTACTGTTTTTCGACCGTATCAGCACGATGGCGGCGGAGTTATTCGATAGTCGGTTGTCAGTGACGATGGTATCATTACTTGCAATTAGGAGTATTCCTTGCACACCACTATCCGTAACGGTATTGCCGGTGACAGCGTTGCCGTCGCTGTGAAGAAGACGAATGCCGACGGCATTTCGAGTAGCGGTATTAGTCGAAAGCAAATTCCGGTTCGACTGATCGCCGAGATAGATCCCATAGAATCGGTTTGAGACGGTATTATTTGAAAGCCGGTTATCGTCTGCTTCGGACAACCAGATGCCAGCAATCCGATTCGCAGTGGCATCGTTGTTGACAACTGCGTTCGTGTTAGCACCAATGAGAACGATACCATATTCGTTGTTCAAAGCAGCGTTCGATACGATCGTATTGTTTCTCACCCCACTCCGAACGAGATGTATGCCAAACAACGCGTTTGATGCCGCAGTGTTGTTCGTGACCATGTTGCTATGGCTTGTTTCCTGAAGCGATATCCCATAAACTGCGTTCTCAGTGGCGGTATTGTTTAAAACTGTGGTCTGGTTCGAACTGAGTAATGTAAGACCGACGCGATTGTTTTCGGTGACTGTGTTTGCGACCGTTCCGTTTGTAACGTGAATATAGCGGATGCCATCGTCCCAGTCAGTCACGTTCACGTTCCGAACGGTGACGTTCGAGGTCTGTGCTTCGAATGATCCGACAAGTACGCCTCCGGTTCCGAACGCGCCTGTCCCGTCGATCGAATGTCCGTTTCCATTGAGCACGACGTCACTTGACATAATTCTAATGCATTTGTTAGTGCTGCTGTCCTTGATATCTGCTGTGAGTTCGTATCGGCCAGGTTCGTGGATCGCTTTACACGAACTGATCTCTGACGGGTTTTGTACCTCAGTGGGTCCTGTTTCTACGAGTTGGATACCGACGTACGTGATGCCACCTAGGACGAACACAAATCCACTCAGAAGTATCGCAATCCGGAGTTGACTCCGACCAATTTTCGCAGTCATATGGGACATAAGTGCTGAGTTCCAATTAGTTCTATGGCGCGGTCACAAGAAACAAGGAGGGTTTGGGATTGGCTAGGGGTTACTGTTATTGCGTTCGAATGTAGACAAGTAGTAAAATTATAATAAGACCGACCCAGAGTACCTACGCCTCTACTTCGAAAAAGAGGAGCTCAGGAACCGTTAGTGATGGATTGTCGATTAAGAGGGCAAGACCAAGAGCGGTGATCACATCAATCGCTGATGTGATAGCAATAGTTAATTAGATAATAAGGATAGTTCGAAAATGTGGATCAACAAGTGGACTCATTTGTAATTTCAGTGTCTACCTAGGAGCCAAATGTAATACGATTCGGTATAGGTTTGACCTCAACACTTTCGTCTCTTTTATCCCATCCGTAAAGCAGAGTTTATTTTTTATATTTTAAACTTATACAGAGGGTTTACAGTGAAGGAGAAGAAGGTGGATCTCAGAATCCGGATCATCGAACGATTTCGATCGTTGCTCTTCCAATGACTAGCGGAGTCAAATTCGGAATTTATAGGGGGATTTACAACAATCCACGACGTAGCTTTTCTCCAGTTTAGAAAAGGGGAGTTAGAAATGGCGAAGACTGATATGACCGAGTTCGAAATCTCGAAAGTCATCACTCAGAGCACGATCTTTGTCATTTGCTTATTGGTGATATTAACCCCGGTTGTTATACTCGTACTCGCACTCGGCTTCCTTCTGATTGCACAGAGTATTGTTCTTGAGGAACTTTCACTGATCGAAATTATCGAGTGGTATTTGCTCGAATTACTGCTTTTCGCCGGATCCGCATATCTTCTATATCGATTAATGATAGTCTCTGTGGAAAAGCATCTTATAGAGGCGCTTAACGCGTTGGAATTCAGTGAATCTACCGATACCGATGATGACGATCAGGATTCACAACAACTTCGTTCTGAGGATCAACGGAAGTGAGTAGAAGCGGAAGGTTATGATCAGTCTTTCGACTCTTGCAGTTCAAATAGATAAGGTACCCTCCACACATGCAATAAAAAATTAACATATATTGAAACTATATATTTCAGTAACAAATCCTTGAATAACAGATCGTCATCTCGCTCAGCTCAGCCCGTATCGGCGTTCCCCTTACGGCGGAAACATATTACAGATGTAACGAAACCGCCGTACATATCAATTGTAGATCTTCGGGAATACGTCAGAGAGAGGAATCGGATTCGTCCGTTCACGGTCATCGCTAATGGGACGCTGATACTCTATGAAACGAACACGTACATCTACCTCTCTCTTGGTTGCCTCACTGATCCGCTGGTCGAGATCGTCAGCAATCCTCGGAGGATTACTCCCGTCGGCCGTTCGACTTGCGATTACCGTGATTGACTCAGGCGATTCGAATTAACCGCGGCTGTATTGGATTTGCACGATGACGACCTCTGCCTAATCGTGTTCGTCGAATGTCTTCTGGATTTCCGTGTTGACCGTTCGTTCGTTCGAAGGCGATCTGCTGATATGATCCAATCAGGCGCAATTGTAGTGTCTTATTGGAGTCTGCCTGGGGATCGCTGTCGAGTCCATGAAAAGAATTGGGCAGAGTAACTATTGAAATCCAGCCCGAATTAAAACTTGTATGGATTACAACACCTTCATCGGCGAAGTACAGAACCGAGGACAACTCTCATCGCGTGAGGACGCTGTCCAGACGACGCGAATTACACTTGAGGCACTCAGTCAACGAATTGAGCCAGGTGGAGCTGAGAACATCGCGGCACTGCTCCCCGACGAGGTTGGACATCATCTCTCAAAAATAGACACCGTCGAGTCATTCGAGTGGGATGAGTTCATCGACCGAATCGTCGAGAAGGGCGACTATAGTCCTGAGGATGAACGTGGGGATGCTGTGCACCACGCCCGGGTTGTGATGGACGTCGTGGGAGATGCAGTCACCGTTGGTGCGATGGAAGATCTTCGTGACCAGATTTCCTCCACCGGCGAATGGAATGAATTATTCGTACTGGTTGACCAAGAGGAAAAACCCGTCGATGAAGAGCAGCGCACAGAGTAGCCTGAAAAGTTACTTATACCGCCCAGTATTGGTACACCACAGACGAGGAAGAAGAGGAAGTCGAGAAGGCTCAACAGGAGGCCCGCGAGCGCGCTGCCGAAGAAGAGCGACAACAAGAAATCGATCAATCGGAAGTCAGAGAAGGCGAGACCAAGGAACAAGACATCCCGGATTTCACCGAGAATGAGCAGCGACGCCGGAACTGACCGACGATTGTGAAAAGCAAATGTAATCTTAATTTATAACCTACCCTCATTCCGAGACGTCGAGTTTGCCAAACGAGATATAACCTCTCTTATCAGTAATGAATTCAATTGAATCTTCGAAGCAATACTGGGTATTCGCCCTGGGTGAGACTATCCGATCGCTGGGGGAGATAATGATTTATAATCACGAACATCGGCATGCAGATCGCGATCATCGCGTATCTCTTCCGCCGATGTGGCTGTTCAATCGGTGGGGGAACACCACTAGCTGAATTCCTATCCTTACTCTTCTTCGGCCTCGATAGTGCCTTCAAGCATATCTTTGACCCCCTCTTTTATCGAACCGGTGACAATGGTCTCGCCGGGGTTGCGTTGCTTATCCTCGGGGATGGGGATCTGAAGATTTTGAGTGAAGTTTACAGATTCACTATCTGCTTCAGTGGGGTCATGACGTACCCTTGGCAAGCATCGTCGACGAATGTCTCGTCTATCATGATGTGGACAAGATTGAGCGCCAGAAAATTCATCGGTTTCTTATCTCACTTGGCGCCCAATTCGCCGTTCGTCCGGTCAGTGCAGACGCTACGGTCAAATCATCTAATGTCGAATTTCTCAGATAGGACGTGATAATCGTCGACGGTTGAGTAATCGGTATGTTGCATCTTTCACACCGTTGACTGTCACGTGATCACGTTGACGCCTTTATCGGGGATGAGGTCGTTGATACGTGATTCTCAGCATTTCTCTATTATCACACTTTATCATTTGTGCTCCTAAAATAAAGGCCGTTTATTTACCTTCTGGCAAATTATCTAGTCCAAACGGAGGTACCCCGTTGTGATAGATAAAGCAGCCCCTGACAACCCTTCACCCATAAACCTGCTCACAGACCCTTTCAGACGCGGGATAATTCTAATCGCCACTGGCACGCTGCTCGTCGTGTTGACGTTCGGCGGTAGTTGGATATTTGCAGCCGACACGACGAACGTCACTCCCGACGCAGACACCGCAAACGGTACGCTCGTCGGCGTTCAAGGGCCTGGCCGAGGCGGAAACGTGACGATGCTTGATGGCAATGGTACTGTCTCATGGTCGATTGGAAACGCAATTGGCTACACTGATGTCAGCTACCTCGAGAATGGATCAGTGCTTGCGACATTCGCCGCCGGTGGCTACAAAGAATGTGGCCAATACGAACCACCGTGCAAGCGGACAGGCGTGCGCATCATTCAACCAGAACCCGAACCGCACGTTGTTGACGAGTGGACCTACCCAGTGCGGACGCGCAAGGATAGCGAGGTACATGACGCAGAGATCACACCCTCCGGCGAGTTGCTTGTGGCCGACATGGAGTACGAGAGTATCTTCACGCTCAATATGTCGACCGGAGAACGGACGTGGACATGGAACGCGAGTAGCTACTACGAAGCACCTGATGATCCTACGAGAGAGGACTGGCTCCATATCAACGACGTTGACCGTATTGGTGAGGGACGCTACCTCGTCTCCGTGCGTAACGCGAATCAACTTCTCGTAATCGAACGTGGGGAGGGGGTCGTCGAGGTGATCAATAAAGATCGAGATCCGTCAATCATGTACGAACAACACAATCCGCAGTGGCTCGGCGATGGCGCTGTGGTGGTCGCCGATAGTGAGAACGATCGAGTTGTTGAGCTCCATCGTAACGACAATGGTGACTGGGAAGTAGTTTGGGTGCTCACCGAGGCGGACGGTATTGCATTCGACTGGCCACGAGACGCTGACCGCTTACCGGACGGAAATACCCTGATTACGGATAGCCGGAACAACAGGGTCGTCGAAGTCCATCGTAACGGAAGTGTCGTCGCAAGTTACACCGTGCAAGCGTTACCCTATGAGGCCGACCGTCTCCCGGTCGGTGAGTCTGCGAGAAACCCCTATCCGGTGGCATCAGACAATATAGATCCTGACACAACACGGGGGAGGGATATTCCGATTCTATCACTACTACTCGCTGGACTTAGAGATACGATTGCACTACCGTATTGGGTATCCGAACTGCACTTGGCGGCTGTGCTTGCTGCACTTAGTCTGTACGCATGGGGCGGATGGCTCATCGGTAGGGAGTGAACCGCCTCAATCTTCATTAGCGGTAATTGCCATTTGGAAGGATCCACTGACTGCCCATTCGCCATGATTGGCTTGATTGGTTTGCAAAATACGCCATATTGGGGGGGGACTTAGCAGCGACGTCCACTGCTATATGTTCGCGCCCGGTCGAGCAGAGACGGCACTAGCCCTCAACGAGAAGTAATAAATATAGTATCAGTTACGCCGCTGGTTTTCGTCTGAATCCGATTCATAACTATTGACGAGTTCAAACAACTGCTCAAATGCTGGTTGCCTCCAATATCGAACTGTATTAGTTCGCTCATCGTAGTCCAAAAGCCCAGAATCTGAGAGTTTAGGGAGGATAGCGTGACGGAGACGGATCGTTGCTTGTTGTGGTTCTGCGAACTCTTTGTTAACGAGAGAATTACCTAACTCATCAATTGTCATCACACCATCCGGTGCCTTCGCTACTACTCGAAGGATATGCCGATAATGCTGATCGGCTAAAAGAACAAGCCACCGCTCAAGCACCTCCTGTGAAATGTGCTCTTTGATATCCTCGTTTACATCATGTCTACTCGCTTTTTTCGCCTTTGAGGGAGATGAATAGGATGACCCAATTGTATTGACGGTGCCCACAACGAAACCTAACAACGCACTGCTGATCAGTACCGTTTGGATTCGAAAGTGACCACTAGTGAGGTCACCGGTACGGATCTCGTCAATAAAAATCGCTATCGTGGTAGCGCTGCTGAACAGAATGATTCCCAGAAAACACCATTTTTCGATTGTCTGGCGCCGTTGTGAGTCGATATTGCCCTGTGTGAGCTGATAGCCGCCATAGATGAGTGTTCCAGCGAGACACAGTTCTACGATATGAATTAGCCAAACACCGTTTACATGCAGCAATGACTCTACAATGATCAATATTGCTAAGAGAACACCAATGCTAGTAATTCCCCATCTCCGGAGTTCTGTTGTGAGGCTAGCTTGGTCGTGTTCTTGTGCATGAGAGGCTATTCGGGTCACTGGTCTTCCTATGTAGTTTGGTTAGGATCACTGTAGCTCTTTCGCGTCATAACACTGTGAACAACGGTATTTGTCGTTGGTCATTGCCTTCCTCGACGCATGAAGATATCGTCGGGCGCCGCATTTACACGCTCTGTGAACGTTCGCTGGTCGATTAGATCCGAGAGCGTCAATTACCATGACATGACTAAAAAGGGTTGAAGCGATGGTTCGTTCGGCAGTTCCTTCCGTCCGGCCTTGTTGAAACCCTTGCTGAGAAACATGACAAGTAAGTAGCGCGAGGTAAGATGGATGCTCTCCCAAAGTCACGACTCCTTCGGTTTGTTGAACGTGCTATGATCATAGCTCGCCGTGCTGTGGTACGGTTCTCGACCCGGTATTCGCGGAAACGGTTCCATATTCCGCCAATACGTTGTCTTGCTCTGTCTGAAGGTCAAAAAGACGACCACGTACCGTGACCTCGTTGACGAACTCATCGAGATGCCCCGCATCCGTGACGCCCTTAATCTCGGCTCGATCCCTGCATCATCGACACTCTGTAAAGTATTCGACCGCTTGGAGATGGCCGTCTGGCGTATCATGTTGAACGTCTCCCTTGCTGACGTTCCGTTGAACGGCGTGACTTGTACTTCATCCCGTTCAGACTTCAGCAGTACTTTTCCCCGTCGCATCATCGTACGTCCCCCCGGTCCCTTGCTAAACTTACTCTGCTGACCATCTGCCGCACACATAGCGATTACTGCGTGCAGGTGGAATTATTAGTTAGCCCGTCGAAATCTGATCGGTGGTCACACATGACACGCATCGATCCACGGATCGAACTCCGCCGGTGGTACCAGAATGACTAATCTCATCCTCTACGTTGACCGATCATCGGTGCATGACGGGAAACTGGACGAGCTCAAGCCGGCCATGGCGGAGTTGGCCGACTTCGTCGAAGCCAACGAGCCAGACATCCTGTCGTACGACGTCTACTTCAACAGCGACGGGGAACAAATGACGGTTGTCCACATACACGACGATCCAGCAACGCTGGAATATCACATGGACGTTACTGGCCCCAAATTCCCCCCGATCGGTGAGTTCATTGAGCTCGAATCGATTGACGTGTATGGTGACCCTGGTGAGGAAATTGCCCAGCGGTTACGTGAGAAGGCGACGACCTTGGGAACCGGACGTGTTTCGATACACGACTTCCACGAGGGATTCGACCACGTCACGGCATGATCTTCTAATAGCTATGTGGTTCCAATGAACTATCGTATCCTACTCGCTCCTATCGGTCACTCGTTAAAGAAGGGGCTTAGCGTCTGTAGTCAGCTAAACCGCTCCTGTCATTCACAAGTGCCGAAGTCAAACCAATAACGGTATGGCGCATAGGTATCGCATTGACCAACAGATGACATCCAATGAGCAACCATCTAACCGGTGTGGGTACAGCCCTGATATCGCGTTAATACACGAAAGTATTCCAGAATCGGTCTGCTATCGGCCGGTTTGGGGTGACCGTGATCGCTGCGTTTGGCACGCAAAAGAGCTGGGAAAATCAATTGAAAACTTAAAGGAATTAAAACCGGAACCGGGGGAACATATTGATGGAGCATACCTTAAAGAAGCGGCGCTTAGAAATATTAGTTGGCTTAACGATATTTCGTTGGTTAATGCTGATTTCACTCGAGCGGACCTTCGGGCAACTGATTTCTCGAATTCGGATCTAAAATTGGCAAGATTGAAAGAAACAACTGCAATATATACCGATTTTAGTGGTGGAGATCTCGAGGGTGCACTTATTTCTGAAACAGATCTTCGAAGTGCAAATCTCGTCAATACTCAGCTTAACGGAGCAATATTTTCGAATGTTTATGTGAATAGGGATACGGATTTTGGCGAATATTCGATTTATGAAAAAGAGAGAGAGATAGCACCGAGAACGCTCTATGAAACTCATCCACTACAGGCCGCCGCATGGGTATATCGTGAACTCCAACAGATCTACCAGGATAACTCACTTCCTGCATTGACTCGGCGTAGTTACCAGCAAGAGAAGGACGTCCGCCGCCGGCTCGCTTGGGATGAGGGTGAGTATGGGCATGCAATCAAGTATGAACTCTCACGATGGGTGATGTTGTATGGTACGAGCCCGTATCGTGTTCTTGCTGTTTCAGCGGCATTTATTTTCTTGTGTGGCTTGTTATATCCGTTAATTGGTGGTGTTCAGCAAGTAAGTGGAGAGAGAACCATTACATATACATTTGAGCGCCCTCAGGCTGCTCCCCTCTGGTGGATAGGGGAAGTCTTGTTCCGAAGTATTTACTTCAGTGTGATCACCTTCTCCACGCTCGGCTATGGTAATCTTCATCCGGTTGGGGCGTGGACACAACTTCTATCCGGAATTGAGGCGATTCTTGGGTCGTTGTTCGCGGCATTATTAGTATTTGTCTTGGCACGCAGTGCTACGTGGTGAGAATTTCGGATATTTTGCTAGTGATGTCCGTGTTCACACCTAAAGCTCAAGATTCGCTAGAGGTTATCGTCTTTCGCAACCATATAAAGACGGGAAGTAAACTTATAATAAGACCAATCTGATCAGTGATAGCTGAGAACGTTAACCGATGTGACCTCGATAAAAAGACTGAAGCGGTGGTTAGTTCGGCAGTCCCGTCTGTCCCATTTGCACGCACGGCAGCACGGAAAGCCACCGAGGCCATCGCAGTCACAGTCTTCTGGTTCGGTATCGTCTTCGGCCTCCGAGGGGAAAGCCTCGAGCGTCCAATCGTCAGTTGCGGTTTCGACGGCAGCCATGTGCTTACAGAAGGCGCTCCGGTGGACGTGATGCGGACACGTACAGGCCATCAGTTCATTGGTCACGTCGTCGATGGCGACCACGTACGGTGGTCTGCGGGGTTCTCGTGGCTCTCGTTAGTCACTTCGATTATTCCGGGGGCATCGATGTCGACGGAGAACTGTTCGGCCTGTGCGCAGTTCTGTGCCGTCTCGTCAGCGTCACGGTCTGCTGGTGTTTTGGTACTCATGGTCTTACATTAGGAAGAACAGTACTCTCGAGCGTGTCGAAACGCACTGGGTAGATCAGCACCCGGTTCCAATCTTCCTACTTATGTCAGTAAGGCATTGTTTTAATCACTGGGTGACGTAAAGAGAGAACTATGCCTGAAAAACGAGGAGAATGAGGGGAGTTTGTCCAGGAGCGTAACCCAGCAGATATACTAGGGTGATGAAGCCGATTGAACCCTACATGATAAGTAAGATTGAAAAGGAATTTGGGTGGCCTCGTTGGACAGCGTATGAGATCTCGTACAGACTTGCGGAAGACGGAGAGATTCGCAAAAAGAAGCCTGGAGCGTGTCGGGTGATCTAATGCATTGATGATTGTATTCGGCAGGAATATGGTCAGTTGGCGCAATCTTGCTTCCAAGAAGATAGTAATTCTCCGCGAAAGCGTAAGTGAGAGACGAATCTAACGATTGTGTTTCTGATTGATGGTGACCTATTTAGCTGATAGATTCTTGACCCCAGCTTTGAATTCATCAGTAAGGTTGGGAAATCGAGATTGTTGATGGTAGAGTCGAGTAGATTTTCTGTGTGCCCGAATCAAGAAATATTTGGACACAATACTCAAGTACTACGTTAGCAAATCCTGTGGTATGTTACCAAAAACACGTGCTGGGAAGCTAACAACTGGCTTTTTCATATTGTTCACGATCGTAATGAACCCGCCAGTCATTCTTTTAGTTAACAAACAAACAGTAACAGCGGGAAACGCTCTGTTGTACCTTTGGTCAGTCGTATGGGGGCTAATAGTCTCTCTCGTATTGATATGGGCAGCATGGCGTAACGCATTTGCAATTACTGAAGACCAGGTCCCACCTGAGCTTCGGGAAGATGACGAAGTAACAACAGCACAAACGATCAGCAGCGAGGATACCCCCACGGGAGGGACATAAACTGATGGTTTCACTGCAAGCAACGATTGCACTAGCGACCATCGGAATCTACTTAGTAATAATGCTCGCGTTAGGCTACCGCGGTTGGCAGGTTGGTAAACTCAACCTTGACGATTGGATGGCAGCGAGTCGAGGACTTGGGATTGTTGTGTTGCTGTTCACCTTTGCTGCTTCCTATCACTCGGCTTTCGCTTTTCTCGGCATTGGTGGTTTCATTTATTCGAACGGTATCGGTATTCTTCCTGCATCAACATTTTATCTGGCGATATCCGGAATCATTCTCTGGATTGTCGGTACACGCGTCTGGCTTCTTGGAAAGAAATTCGACTATATTACACCATCGGATCTTCTGAGTGATTTCTACGAATCACCACTACTCGGAAAACTCGTGAGTCTCTCATTGATCGTCTTTACCTTTCCGTACATCGCCGTCCAGTTGATTGGGAGTGGGATCATCTTCAAAACGGCTACTGAAGGTGTGATAAGTTTTGAGGTTGGTGCTGCGATCTTTTTGATTGTCGGGGTCATCTATGTTTGGCTTGGTGGGCTCCGTGCAGTCGCGTGGACAGACGTTGTACAGGGCGTTTTCATGTTCGGTGCAATGTGGATTGCTGGCTGGTACTTTGTGTTCTCTGCTTATCAGGGCCCGCAACAATTTTGGACGCAGATCGTAAACGAATTTGGCGCCTATGTGACTTTCCCTGGCCCAGCTGGTGCGATCACTCCTGCATTCTATTTCTCGTTCGCCGTAATGACTGGTATTGGGGTGATGATGACGCCACATATCTTTATCCGGTTCATCTCAGCACGGTCTCCTCGGGTGCTAAAATGGGTTGCAGCGTTCGGAACGGCATACCTTATCTTGTTCTATGTGCCAACAGCCTTCCTTGCGCTCGGTGCCGTAGACGCATTTCCAAATCTTGCACAGCCCGACTCAGCGATCCCTTCAGCGCTCTACCGATTCACGCCGTCATGGTTTGCGTCAATCGTTGTCGCTGGTGCCGTTGCGGCCGCGATGAGTACTGCTGACTCTCAAATGCATGCCATCTCGGCACTCATCACACGCGATTGGTATCAACCGCTTGCCGGTGAAGACGTCGACGATCGTACTGCCACTCGATTCGGTCAATATCTCATTCCTATCCTTGGCATCATATCATATATTATCGCAATACAGCAGTTCGATTTCATCATTCTTCTCACGGCTGTCACATTCTATGGCTGCGCTCAGATATTCCCACTATTATTAGGTGCACTGTACTGGGAGCGCGCCTCACGAGAGGGAGCACTCACTGGGTTCATTTTGGGGATACTGGTTACGGTTGCCCTTGAGTTCGGATTCGTCACCTTACCAACACCTCTTCCAGAATTCGTGAGTGGATTTTACGGACTAATCATCAATACAGTCATGTTCATCGGCGTCAGTCTCGTTACAAGTGCCGTCTCGGACGAAACCCGTGACCGGATACAGGGGTATATTGAGTATGCAACCGCTCGCCGCTGGCAGACTGATGCTCAGACAGAACAAATAAGCACCAATGAGGATTGAATTCCTTGCCGGATGTGTCGATAACTATCAGATAGAGCCAGACGCTGTATGCACAAATAATTTAGCTCCAAACCCAGGTGATTACTAATGGATAACGACACGGACGAAAAGACGCTTCGAATCGGCATTGACATCGGAGGAACATTCACAGACATCGTAACCGTCAGCAACGGTACTATTCGCGTCACAAAGACCCCTTCCACACCACATGCCCCGGAAAATGGTGTCATGGATGGATTACAGAAAGCACGCACTCAAGAGGATTTCTCGTTCGATTCGGTGTCCTTCTTAGGACACGGAACGACTGTCGCAACGAATGCAATTCTCGAAGAGACATGGGCTGACACTGCACTCGTGACGACGATTGGCTTCCGTGATGTGCTAGAAATCGGGCGGCAGGCGCGACCCGATATCTACGATTTCCAGGCTGAAAAACCGACACCAATAATCGAACGCGATCGACGGTTCGAGATTACAGAGCGTCTCGACGAACGAGGGAATGTACTTCAGGATTTGGATGAAGAAGGCATTGAAAAAGTCGCTCAGCAGATTGATGCTGAAGACGTTGAAAGCGTCGCCATCTGTCTCCTCTACTCGTTTGAAAACGATACACACGAGCGTCAGGTTTGTAACCGCCTCAAAGAGGCGGGGATCGATGCTTCATGGTCACTCTCAAGTACCGTCCTCCCAGAAATTCGTGAGTACGAGCGGACGCTCGTCACGGCAATGAATGCTGCACTCAAGCCTGTAATGGATCGGTATATCGGCAATCTCGGGGTCGAAATCGATGATGCCGATATCACAGCAGATCTAAAGATCATGCAGTCGAACGGAGGGATAATTGCGGCTGCTGTGGCTCGTGAGCAACCAGTAAATACGCTTCTTTCAGGACCAGCTGCAGGCGTTCAAGGTGCAGCTGCGATCGCAAAGCAACGCGGGTTCGCTGATGTGATCACAATGGACATGGGCGGGACATCGTGCGACGTCTCGCTAGTCAAAGATGGCAATCCACTCGTCACAACGGACGTAGAAGTCGGCGATTATCCGGTAAGTATTCCGATGATAGATATCCATACGATCGGCGCTGGTGGAGGCTCGATCGCGTGGCTTGACGCCGGAGGTGCGTTGCGCGTCGGACCACGATCCGCGGGTGCCGATCCAGGGCCAATCTGCTATGGTCGTGGAGGGACAAAACCGACAATCACCGATGCACAACTTCTCCTTGGTCGGTTGAATCCTGATCAATTTCTATCTGGAGAACTCGACGTCCAAACCGAGGACGTCAGGAAAATCGTTAAGCAGAAACTCGCCGAGCCGCTCGAACAATCAATCGAAGAAGTTGCGCAGGGGATCATCGACGTTGCGAACGCGAATATGCAACGTGCACTCCGAGTAGTGAGTGTTGAGCGCGGACACGATCCGCGTGAGTTCGGACTCGTCGCATTCGGTGGGGCAGGACCGTTACATGCCTGCGAAATTGCACGTGATCTCGATATCCCACGGGTTATAATCCCACATACCGCTGGTGTGCTCTCAGCGCTTGGGTTGCTTATGAGCGATGTTCTCTACGACTATAGTACATCACGAGTTCGTCGCTTTAGCGAGCTCGATCCGGCAGTGCTTCAAGAAACCTTCGAAGCATTCGAGGAACAGGGCCAGAACCGGCTTGCCAAGGAAAACTTCGTAGGAGAGGAAATGCATTTCGAACGAACGGTTGATTTACGATATCTTGGTCAATCGTTTGAACTCTCGGTTCCAGTTGACACTGGAACGCTTAGTAGTGAAAGTATCAAAACAGTGACCAAGCGATTTCACGAACGGCACAGACAACGGTACGGTCATGCCTATACCAAGGAGCCAATCGAGCTAGTAACGATCCGGCTGCAGGCCCGTGGTCAGGTTCCACCCCCTGAACTTGGAGTTGAGAGTCCTGAAGGGACTGTTGAGGACGCGGTCACCGAAACACGAGATGTAATCTACGATGGAGAATCCCATGAGGCGTGGATTTATAACCGCAGTCAATTACCAACTGGATCGGAATTTGATGGTCCGGCCGTTGTTCAAGGACCGGAGAGTACAGCTGTCATCCTACCCTCGCAGCATGTTCAGGTGGATGAACTCGGGAATCTACTCGTCGAGACACAATCCGGGGGTGAGTAAGCACCAATGACAAACAGAAACGCCGATAATGACCAGCGAACCGAGGGAGGAACAGCGGAGAACCCGAATATCGACTCCGTAACGCTCGAGATCATTCGAAACGCGTGTGCCGCAGTCGCCGAGGAAATGAATGCGAATTTGATCCGAACGGGATACTCGCCAAATATCAAAGAACGTCGCGATTGTTCCTGCGCACTCTTCGACGCTCACGGTGAAATGATTAGCCAGGCCGAGAACATGCCAGTCCATCTTGGGGCGATGCCATTTTCGGTCGCAGCAGCGATTGAACGATTTCCGCCTGAGAATCTTGAACCGGGTGATGCGATTCTTCTTAACGATCCATTCCGTGGCGGCGCTCATCTCCCGGACTTAACGCTTGTTACGCCGGTGTTCGTAGATGAAACGGTCGTTGCCTACGCTGCGAACCGCGCACACCATGCAGACGTTGGTGGTTCACACGCAGGCAGTGTCGCCGCAGATTCAACTGAGATATATCAAGAAGGCATCCGTATCCCGCCGGTCAAACTCTACGAGCGTAACGATATGAACGAGATGGTGATGGATATCATCCGAGCGAATGTTCGTACTCCGGATGAACGTCGAGGCGACTTGCGTGCCCAACAGACGGCGAACGAGACTGGACGCCGGCGCTTTGAAGAGCTCGTTGAGAAGTACGGCCAGACCCATCTTACGGCAGCACTGGAAGAGATTAAAGATTACTCTGAACGGCGGATGCGTGCTGAGATCATGTCATTACCGGATGGCACATATCGTTTTGAAGATGTTCTCGACGATGACGGACGTGGTAACAAGAATCTTCGCGTTGTTGCCGAGGTAGCAATCGACGGTGACACGGTTCGTGTTGATTTTGACGGCACAGCGGCCCAAACCGAGGGGCCAGTAAATGCCGTGTTCGCGGTAACAGCGTCGGCGACATACTATGTGGTTCGGTGCGTTACCGATCCGGATATCCCACCAAATCATGGATGTTATCGGCCAGTCGAGATCAATGCTCCAGAGGGCACCATCGTCAATCCAAAACCACCAGCAGCAGTAGTTGGCGGCAATCTCGAAACCTCACAGCGGGTTACTGATGTTGTTCTTGGGGCGTTCGCCCAAGCTGCTCCTGAACGTGTTCTCGCCGGATGTCAAGGAACGATGAACAACGTTACATTTGGGGGGATCGATCCTCGTGACGATTCGCCGTACGCGTTCTACGAAACACAGGGTGGTGGTTTTGGCGGACGTCTCGGCAAAGATGGGATGGACGGGGTACACGTTCATATGTCAAATACAATGAATACACCCATTGAAGTTCTCGAGACGGCGTACCCACTTCGAGTTGAATGCTACGAATTCCGTGAGGATTCAGGCGGTGCTGGTGAGTTTCGCGGTGGGCTCGGATTACGTCGCGATATTCGAGTGTGCAACCATAGTGCAACGTTTAGTTTACTCGCAGAGCGGCATCAGCATACCCCGTATGGACTCTGTGGTGGTCTGGACGGTACGCCAGGCGCTGCATATCTGCACTCGCCTGATTGCAACACTGAGAGCGACCAGCGCGAGACGCGTAGTACCGAGACCGAATGGGAACAACTCCCAGAAAAGACTGTACGAACGCTTTCCTCAGGCAAAACTGTGAGCATCCGTACGCCCGGTGCTGGCGGCTACGGCGAGCCTGAAGAGCGAGATCGAAACGCGATCATACGCGATATCGAACTCGGAAAACTTTCGGTCGAAACTGCCAAGGAACACTACTCTCTCTCAGAAATTGATCTCGATGAAATATCTGAAGTGATTGGGACCGAGTAGGTGGCAATGCCAGGATCGTCAGCAGAAGCGTCATGGATATTTCGCTACAGCCCTCATATTGCGGTTTTCAGCGTGGGGTACGTGCTGTTCGTGTACGCAGCCGTCCCGAATATCTTTATGACCCGCTTTGCCATGGGGTTCACCGCCCTCGGGCTGTTAATGAGTGCTGCACTGTTCTCTGTGGTGCTCGCACAGCCCCTCTGTAGCCGCCTTACGACACGTATTTCGACCACGAACATACTTCTCGCAGCGACGGTGATGCATGTCTTGTTGGCTATTGCACTTGATTTTGCCCAGACCTTTTGGACTCTTCTCGCGCTCAGAGCTGTTTGGGGACTGGCCGCAGGCATCATTCTAACGAGTGGTGGAACACATATCGCACGCCTATACTCAGGGTCAGCTGCCACACGCCAGCAAGGAATTTACGGTGGAATGTTGACTTTCGGCGGTGCACTCAGTTTTCTCCTCGCACCGCATCTCCGGCTCCCATTCGCCCCGTTCGACTTGTTCATTCCTGGCGCTCTCCTTGGTATTCCTACAATCGGCATACTATGGTGGTATCGTCGTGACCGAACGACTGCCCCGCAACGTCCTCATTCACTATCGGATTCAGATGCCAATCTATCGGCACAATACATCCTCACTCATCCAGCTATCATCGTTGCCTCGCTCTGCTATATTGCATCGCTCGGATCGTATGTGACGCTCTCGACGTTTATTACTGCATATTTTGACGATCTGGGGGTAATTGGACCATTAAATGTCTTTGTACTACTTGTCGCTTCCGTCGCTCGGGCATTAGGGGGAGCGATCGTCCAGTGGTGGTCAATTGGAGACCGTCGAATCGTTCGTTTTGCCACCGTCTCGGCAACTCTTGGATTTATGCTGTTAGCCATCGTTCAATCGCCTCCGTATATCATCATCCTCCCGTTTGTGGTGATGCTCGCAGTATCCTTTCCTTTTGGCGTGATCTATCACATCGCCACGGAGACAATCACAGAGGAAGGTACTGCACTCGCGATAGTAATTGCTGCCGGCAATATCGCTGCACTCATCTTACCAACATTTACCGGGATACTTCGAGCCACGTCAGGCGGATACAGTAGTGGATTCCTGTTGTTAGGGGCGATTAATGCTGTCGCAGTCGGTAGCATTGTGTGGCTTCGGTGAACTAACCCACGTTACTCGCTCACCGTTCGGCTCGCTCTATGAGGGTGGGATTTTCTATTTTGATGACGCGTATTGTAGGAATTGACTCGATTCTAGGAGAGGGTGGCGAGTTCATCTAGGAACGCAAGCGGTGTCGTGATTCGACGACCGAATCGACGGGAATGTCTACGAGGGATCAAGTATATTTGGATATATTTGTAGAATTGTAATAGTTCAGGTCTAAGGCTGGATAGAGGCGTTCTCTTCCGCGATAATACCTGTGTGAGCCAATATCGATCCGTGATCCTAAAGTTGGAATAGTAACATGAATAAGAGAGCCTAAGGTTGGATGTGTAACAGAAAAAGAGATGACACGGGAAAGTCCAGTTTTCAGTCGTGTGAAGCCGTGGAAGGCTGTATTTATGATTTCGTTCCAGCCTTAGGATTCTAAGGCTGGATCTTACGGGTGGAAACCAGCCTTAAGCAATTCTATGCAATTTTAAAGCCGTCAAATGCCGATCTGCACCTCCAAATTCTTCCAAAGTAATAGGGGGGGTACAAACAAATGGAACGAGGATCGACAGTGACGGGAATGCTATGAGAGCAAAACGTTACTGAAGATCTGTATTTTCACTATTTGAGGAAAACGGCTGGACAGTAAACCATTGAGGACTATCACTAGTCGATGTATCTGTATCTTCCCCCAGCCTAGCCGACAAACGGGGATGGGGTGAGCCACACCGTATTATCGGAACTCATTGATATACCCCCTGTTCCAACAGCCCAAAATATTTTATCGCTAGTATATCAACCCGAGTCTGGATGAAGGTCTCAATTGAGTTGCAAGACGGTCACGAGTTGGAACTAACAGATGTAGGAATTGAAACACACGACGAATCCAATACAATAGCGCTGAGCGTTGATGCTCTCATTAAAGGACTTGACGATGAGACATTTGTTTCCTTCGAAGACCGCAAACTCCATCCACTTTCCCTGATCTTCGTAAGCGAGGACGAACTCCCAATTGATGACGATGATCGCTCCAGTGGAAAATAAAGCACATTCGTATTCCTCGTTGGAACGCGCATAGAGCAATTCGCTCTCACCATCATCGTACTCACTCACAGGCCCACCGATGATGAGATCTAACTCTCGGGTGATACCACCGATCTCCATCGTCTCCGGAGAGCGTCCGTCATAGTCGAATTCATGGCTCTGTTGAAACCCTCAACAGATGATACGAATCGCGTGTTGAATACAGAGGGCGTATCCATCATTCGTCCGTTCCCCATATGACTCGATTACCTCCCGCGCCCACAACAGAATTGTCTCACCATCGGTTTCGATGACCCCACACGGCGGTCAGAAGTGATTGGGCTCGATGAGCACGGTCTCATCGATACGAACCGCCTTCACCTCGACGACGAGTATCCTGTCGGGACGCGCTTCCAGCGCCGAGCCGTCCATTGGAGCCTTCCTCGGAAGGCTTGTCAGCGCTGCTTTAGTGGCTGGCAAGGTCGTGGATGTGGTCGCGCATCGAGCGCTCGCCCATCGTGATCTGGCCAGTGTTGTGACCACCGATCCCACACCGAATGGTGGCTGATCAGACTACGGGTCCGGCACCGAGTCGCTCTGCGAGGTCCACGAAATCCTCGGCCACGATATCGTATGTCGACTCGTCAGGCCTCTCAACAACCTCGGCCTGCTCAGGACCCCACTCTAGAGGTCGGTGGACGTATGCGGTCCGAAGCCCCGACTCACGGCTCGCGTCGAGATCTGTTTCGTGAGCCGCGACCATCATTACCCCCTCTGGATGGAGGTCCAAGAGGTCGACCGCGGTCAGATAGACCTCCTCGTCCGGCTTGTAGTGCCCCGAGAGTTCGGCCGAGAGGATTAGATCCCACGGGATGCCAGCCCGCTTGGCCATGTTCGTGAGGAGCCGAACATGACCGTTCGAGAGTGGAGCGATAAGGTAGTCCGAACGGAGCCGGTTGAGGCCGGGGATGACGTCCGGCCAGGGATCGAGACGATGCCAAACGCTGTTGAGATGCTCGATCTCCTCGTCGGTCAACGCTTCCACGCCGAAGCGGTCGAGGAGGTGTTCAAGCGATTGGCGATGGAGGGAATCAAGGTTCTGCCAGGGTATCTCTCCCTGTCGGACACGGGTCAGTGAAGGCTGGTACTCCTCGCGCCAAGCATCGGCGAACGCTGCCCAGTCGACATCCAGCCCCTTGGACTTGCCAAGGCTCTCACCATCGCGGACGACCCCACTATGCCAGTCCACGACCGTGCCGAAAACGTCGAACACGAGCGCGTCCACGTCCGAGAGCGTCATCGGAACTCACTCCGCATTGGGTCGATCCGCTTGGTGCCACCGTTCCTCGAATCGTTCGCTGGTGCCGGGTTACAGATCCGAAGCATACCGAACTGTGACTGCGAACGGTCATTACTGTTCGGTTGGACGGGAGATTCGGCAGTGGAAAGGAATACAGCGGATCCTGTTGAAAGATTTGAACTGCTGAATACGCGCTGTGGATTCACCACCGACTGACTGAATTCCTCAATCTTCGTCACAACGACCGCGATCGACTGAGAGGATATATTCAGCACTACAGAAGCGCGTTCACACCACCACACTGAGAATATTCCTCTTTCGTTATCCACGAAACCATCCTATTCCGTTCTGGGAGCGAGAACCAAGGTTAGTTTGATTTGGTTACTCCAGCAATCATGGGACGTGCCAGACAGCCTCAAGCGGCATATTGCCGAATTAAAAAATAGACTGGACCGTCTCTCTGAAGCTCAAGCACCCCCGCCAACGACGCTCCATATTCTGGGCCGGAACCAGCAAGAACGGGACTGGTAACGGCTCCTGTTTCACTTTCTGTCTCCGGAGGAATCCCACGGCTTGGATCACAAATCGCTCGGACATTTCCTTACGACACTCTCCGAACGGACCGATATGAATTTCGGCTTCTCCTATTTCGACATAGATAATATCCGGATAAAGACGGAAGTATCAACGTCCAACGGTGGCCGCGTGGACGCTGTGATGTGGGTACCCGAAACCTGGTTCATCTGCTGGGAATTAAAAGTGTACGCTTCAGAGAGTGGCGATCAGACGGTACACTACGTGGAGGCCGAGTCGTTCCCGACGATAGATGTACATCATGGAGACGCACCAATGACGAGAAACTACGTCTATCCCGGTCGCTGGTTTGATGATTTTGGTGTCGAGATGAGCGAGACGTTCCGTGTCACTACCAACGGAGCCGAAGTACTCGCAGAGTTCCCGAGAGAGTTATTCACTGCGTGATAACACGGCCAATAAACGACCAGGAATAAAGCTGTGAGTTTTCGTGTAAAAGATGTAATTCAGAGAAAATGGACTGACGGCTACGATGACAGGTGAGAGTGCGCGATACTAGTGGCCAATTTGCAGAGGAAACAACTGACGACGATATTCTGACGGCGATGCGCGAGTCAGAGTTTCCGGCGGTGACCGCTCGGTGGGTGGCGGATACGCTTGGGATTGAGCGGCCAATTGCTCACCGGCGGCTCGAGGAATCGCATGAGAATGGAGAGGTCGAGCGGGGGATTGAGTCTACGGGTTGCTATCTGGTGGATTCCGGAGGAGTAACTCACTGTTTCTGACTCAAACCGCAGTTGATGCCCGAGTAATAATGCATTTTTCAGCAGTGAATTCGTCGTCTAGTTGCTCGTTTCTCGGTGACAAACACTCCAGCAGTAATCAACCCTCATTGGGTACACACGGTTGCAGGATATCTGAAAATTAATCTTGAGTCACTGCTAAAGCTTTGCTACATACGAAATACCATATGTATTTTAATACTTACGAGGCGTCTTCGTCGGTCTCTTGATTGTGCCCCTCGGAGTGGGATTGATGTCACTGACGTTTTCGCTAGAGCGAGTACACAGCGAGGGTGTAAAGTCTTCAGTCCGGATTTTTTAGGTATTGAATTCAGCCGAGTCGAGATTACAGGAGTGGATTTGAGTGTGATGACAGTGTTATGGTACGATGGGGTAATTGGCCCAGTGGCTCTGCTTCTTTTTGCGATTACGTTTTGTCTGGTCGCTGCAGGCTTGTTTTTGCTTGTTAAGCCAATGGTTCACCAGACAAAGTGAGGGTGCGATAATGGAGTTGGTTCCGGTCAAGAATTTGACCGAAATTTGTATGATAATTGGGTGGCAACACATTGCCATGCATGAGTTCGATGTTATCACTTACAAATGTAATCGTCAAAACCATCAGGTGGTCGCCAATGACTGATTCCGATCCGACACCTGCTAGGGAATTCCGAACCGCTCATCCAGGTGCAGACGTAGAGATGGCATACGCAGGCAAGAACACGTTTCTTAAGGGAGAATCCCGCGACGTCGACGATCTCGATGACGTCGACGTCGGTGTTCTCGGAGTCCCGTACGACGGCGCACTCACGAATCGACCGGGGGCTCGCTATGGGCCCGAAGCGATTCGTCGGGCAAGCGCCTGGTGGGCGTACCTATCGAATTACAAAGGGGGACTCACGAACATGAACACGGGTGCTCAGGTGGACTTTTCCGACCTCCACGTCGCCGATTGTGGCGACGCACCGGTCTTTCCGATGGACTATGAACAGACCGCAGAGAGCATCCGATCACACGTCGCAACAGTCGCCGAACGGACGTTCCCGTTCGTGTTGGGAGGCGATCACTACTGTACGTACCCGGCTTTCTGCGGCTTTGCCAAGGGGTCGGGTGCAGACTCCGTCGGATTAGTTCAGATCGATGCCCACACCGACACCTCCAACGAGAGCGCGACATTCGGAAAGCACTATCACGGGTCAAGTACGCGGCTCATTGCCGAGTCACAGTACAGTGATTTCGATCACATCAGCCAAATCGGTATTCGCGGCTATGAGAGTCCGAACTTTTTCGAATTCGCCGAGGAATCTGGTCTCAACCTCTATACGATGCGTGACGTTCACGACCGTGGCATTACAGATGTGGTCGTCGAGGCCGTTGAAGCTGCAGCAGCAGACACGGACGCGGTCTATGTGACATTCGATATCGATGGCGTAGATCCGGGTATTGCACCAGGAACCGGAACGCCAGAACCGGATGGGTTGAGCGCGCATCAGGCGTTGCAGGTGATGGAAATCCTAGGCACGCACGATGCGGTCGGCGCTGCTGACGTGATGGAAGTCTCGCCGAAGTACGACCCGACAGAATCGACTCAGACGCTCGGGGCATACCTTGCCGTCACGCTCCTCGAACGGCAGTTCGCCGAATAACACTTAGCATTGTTCGGAGGGAAGTGCAGTTGCGACGGATTGAAACGCCGACCGTTCTTTCAACCCGTGTAACGTTGCCCAGGACTCACCGTAGTGTTTTTCGACAAGGAGGGAGATCGCAAGTTCACCGATCGCTCCATACGTCATGGAGGCAAAGTCCCACCCCGGTTGGCCGCACGGAAACGGACCCGTCTCTCGCGGCTTTCTAAGATTAATAACCCCGCCGAGTTGTGCTCGACTCGCGGCAGCGATGTCGAACGCCTCCTCGTATCGAACCACGGGGAATTCTCGGTTATCCACGACCAATAAGCTGGGAGCATCGCCCTCGAGAAGCGGGCTAATTGACGGTCGCCCTGCCTCGATGAGGAGATCCGCAACGTCTACGGTTGACCCTTCCCCGCTGATGGCATCGGTGTAGCGGAGAATGGCACCGCCATGCTCACTCGAAACAGTCCCTTCGTGCGTGAATCGCCCGGGTACCGAATCCGGATCCGGATGGTACTCCACGATTCCAGCAACCTGCAATTGGGTAGAGATCCCCCGTGACAGCAAGATACCATCGATAGTGATGCTCGACGGAAAGAATAGTCGAACGAGATCGTCGTGTGTTTCGCTCGGGGCTTCCTCGACTGCGACGGTGACGGGGCCAACGGGCAGGTCGTCCAAGGCACATACCCTGTTCAAGGCCGCTTCAACTTTCGAAGCGGGAATATCGATAGCGGAGGTGACGAGTTCACCGGTGTTCTCGAACGGATTGTACGTGACTTGCCCGGTCAGCATAGCGATGTGTTCTCGAACCTGTTCAAGTCGGCCGCTGACGTGACCGAGTCGCAGTTCGGAGTGACCTTTCTCGGTCAGACCGCGGCCTCGGCCTGGTATTTTTTCGGTGAATCCGTCCGCATCCAATTCCGAGAGTAGGAGTCGGACGGTTCGTCCCTTGATGGAGTAGCCGCGTTGGTGGGTATGCGATTGTCTACGGTATTGCAACCGCGCTTCTTGGAATGATCGCGCTCGTTCTCCTTCCGCCGCTTTCCGATTCGGAACTTGCCTTGCCGCGACTGATACTGGAAATCGTTCCCGTCGGTTTCTCGAGGATCATCCTTGCCGGATTCGTTTCGGCGATGATGTCTACGGCGGACTCCGCGTTGCTAGCTTCGAGTACCCTGTTCACGCGCGACGTCTACAAACGGTTTCTCAATTCCGATGCGTCGGACGAGACGTATTCGAACGTCTCTCGAATTGTCATCATCGTATTGGGTGCGGTCATGACATATTCAGCGATCGAAATCGGGAATGTCGTCCGCGCCCTCACTCTGGCGTACGATTTGCTCTCTGGTTGTATCTTCGTCCCGATCTTCGGCGCGTTCTTCTGGAAACGAGCAACGTGGCAAGGAGCGCTCACTTCGATCTGTGCAAGCGCAGTCGTGGTCGTCACGGCAATCTATGTATTCGGTTTCTCCTCGGATTTACGTAATTGCAGGCGAGAAAGCCTCGCCCTTGAGGGCGGGGATGAATCGCCGTCTTTGTTCACTTTCACTGTACGGTACAGTCTTCGGTGCTCTCCGTGCGTTTTTCTGGGTATCCGACGCGGTACATCCGCGCCCATACCGGGACAATCGGACAAATTCGGACTTCCCGACCGAGGCTCGAAGTACCCCTTCGGGATCGGTTGGGTACCGACGCTAAACAACCAAGTACCTCCGAATCCCGTCCCTCTTCCGGACGGGATAGGAGTAACGGCCACTTGGCATGGCCAGCACCTCGTCGGTGTGTAAACCGTAAACTCCCACCGAACCAGCGACCGACGTTGTGGGAATCCTCGCCCTTCAGGGCGGGGAGGATGTCAATGCTGCTATATATTCGTTCCGGAAATGAAGTTTTGATTAAATCGGGGTGATCTCTATCATCAGAAGAGACCGTCAGCGGTAGCAACACCGACCACACTAAAGATCGCTCCGATACAGATAGCCTTGACTGTCGTAAACAATGTTGCTCCAAACGTATCTGGTGCTTCGAAAACAAATACTATGACTTGCTGCAGGTGACGCTCCCTCGGCACAGGTCTTAGTTTTCAGCGTAAAGCCGTCTTATCAGCTAAGATCATTAATAGTCTTAGGCGATTTTATTGTTCTTCGGTTCGTCTCCCAGCATGCCCTGGATAGTCACGTTCAAATCGATCGGCTATTTCCTGCGTAGTAACTTCAATGATCACAGGGCGACCATGGGGGCACGCATAAGGGTTTTCACAATCGTCAAGTGTCGAAAGGAGCTCAACCATTGATCCCTCTCGCAATGATGTGTTTCCAGTAATCGAAGGATAACACGCAAAATCGGCAAGCAGCGCGTCAGCCATTGCTTCAATCGTGGTATGTTCACTTTCGTTTGGATCGGTTGAGAGAAACTCACCAAGAACATCTCGTAACAACCTTGGTTCCAGCGTTTCGTTAAACACCGTTGGAACCGTTGTCACCGTCACTGTCCGATTTTCATCGGTATCAGTCCGTCCTGCATGAAACCCAAGCTGGGCAAGTGCGTCTTGATACTCATCAAATAATGCTGCTTCACCGGCCGTGAGTTCAAGTGTAACTGGAGAAGCAAGCACTTGCGTTTCAGTAGTACCTGCGAACTGTTCGTTGAGTCGCTCATAATTGATCCGTTCATCTGCGGCATGCTGATCAACCAGTACTAACCCATCCGGAGTCTCCGCAATGATATATGTATTGTGTAGCTGACCAAGAACGTGCATCCGAGGGAGGTGTTCGTACTCAGGGGTTTCGGTATCATCACTGAGTGTGGCACTTTCAGTCGAACCAGAGAATTTCTGCCCTGACTCCAGCGTCTGCTCCGTGTGACGATGGTGGCTGGGCTGATCTTGTGAAGGTTTGCCATCAAGTGAGTCACTCGTAGACGATGTCTCTGGTTGTGTCGTCGATTCGTCTCCCAGCGGTGTGGAAGTCGTATCTGGTTCAGTCGAGACCGTCTCCGTTAGCTGATCCTCACTAACTCCTTCTGATGTTACTGGTGTATCTTTCTCTACCGGAGAAACATCCCACTCGGTATGCTGGTTTTCGGATGCTTCAGCCGTAGCATTGGTGGCCGTGTCTTGGCGTTTGTGTTTTGGCGAACTATCGGACTCTACAGTTACTGATCCAGTATCGGGTACGTTCTCGTTGGACTTCTTGTCTCTTTCTGGCGCTAATTCGGATTGCTCACTACTCGGTATAATCTCGGCATCATCGGGAGCAGACCGTCCACGTGGTGCGGATGTTCGGATCAAACCATGATCAAGGAGTGTGCTCTCAACCGTCTCACGAACCTGTTCACAGACACCTTCCTCGTCATTAAATCGCACTTCCATCTTTCGTGGGTGAACATTCACATCCACTGAATCCTTTGGGACGTTGAGGAAGAGTACCACGAATGGATAGCGATTGACGTCCAATTGATTACCGTAGGCCGACAAAATTGCGTTTCGAACGGCAGCCGAATTTACGTACCGACCATTAATATTTGTCGACATGTACTCTCGAGTACTCCGAGTCGTTTCAGGATTGCTAATAAATCCACGAATATTGTTCACCGGTCCATCCATGAGATCCTCATCTTCCTGATCGATTTCGATCATGGATGTGGCGACCTCTTTACCGTAGACCGAGAGAATAGTCGCCTGGAGGTTATCCCGGCCAGTTGTAGAAAATACCTCACGACCGTTGTGTTTCAATGAAAATGCGATATCAGGGTTCGCAAGCGCATATTCTGTCACAACTGTGTTGATATGCGAGAACTCAGTTGCATTGGTCTTAAGGTATTTTTTCCGTGCTGGAGTATTGTAAAATAGATCCGTTACTTCGACAGTTGTTCCTTCTGGACAGCCAGCTGGCGATACATCTTCGACAGTTCCACCACTCATCTGGAGATTAGTTCCGGCATCTGTTGATCCGCGAGCCTTCGTTCTGATTGTCAGTCGTGAGACGGCCCCAATCGTGTGTAATGCCTCGCCGCGGAATCCAAGTGTCGTCACACCAGATTCGATGTCTGTGATATCGGTTATTTTACTCGTAGTATGCTCCTGCACAGCCATACGGACGTCCGTCTCACTCATACCACGACCATTGTCACTGACGGCGACACGTTCTATCCCACCCGCATCGACTGTCACCTCAATTCGCGATGCATCAGCGTCAATACTGTTCTCGACAAATTCCTTCACAACGGATGCAGGACGTTCTACGACCTCCCCCGCTGCGATTTGGTGTACTGTCCTCTCATCCAGTTTTTGAATTCGTGTTTCGTCTCTTGAATCGTCAGTCATCGTTCTGAGACCCCTCTTTAGAATTTTCAAGCTTCGTTTGCCAGGTTTCAACCTTTTGCAGTAGCTCAATTGGAGCTATTTCATCGATCGGAGTATCCGTAACTGCCTCTAACACGTCTTTAGCTTCTGGCCCAAAACTCGCTTCTAACTCACTTTCTTTGGTCGTGTCTGGAGTGGTAGTAGCCTTCGCCGAGGTTTGTACTTGGTTCGATCCAGGATTGAATATAGCTTGTTGTGACTCATGTATCGACCTGCCGCTCCTAGCTTCGATAGCTTTGTTTGCTTGAAGCTTTGCGAGCACATCATGGGCACGGACCGTAACTGGTGTAGGGATACCTGCTAACTCAGCCACGTGAATACCATAGCTCCGATCGGCCGGACCTTCTTTAATTGTACGTAGGAACGTTACTTTCCCGTTTGTTTCATCAACTGTGACATGGACGTTCTCAACAGAGTTGAGATGGTCTGCGAGTATTGTGAGTTCATGGTAGTGAGTAGCGAAGAGAGTGTTTGCTCGTACCTCATTGTGTAAGTACTCGGTCGCAGCCCACGCAATTGAGATACCATCATAGGTCGCTGTCCCACGGCCAACCTCGTCAAGAATGACTAATGAGCGCTCCGTCGCAGAGTGAAGAATATTACTAAGCTCTTGCATCTCAACCATGAACGTCGAGCGACCCTGTGCCAGCTCATCTAACGCACCGACCCGAGTAAAGATCCCATCTACAATACCAATCGTCGCCTCCGTCGCAGGGACAAAACTGCCGATTTGTGCAAGGAGAGTAATCAGCGCTACTTGTCGCATGTACGTAGACTTTCCACTCATGTTCGGACCAGTTACGATGAGCAACTTTCGGTTGGTATCCAACCGAACATCGTTTGGCACGAATTCGGTGGTTTGTTCGACGACTGGATGCCGACCCTGGTCGATTCTCAATGCATCAGAATCAACCAGGTCCGGACAGATCCAGTTGTTCGCTACCGCATGTACAGCTAGACTTGTCAAAACGTCAGTTTCTGCAAATACTTGCCCGACAGTTTGTAGCAAAGTCGCATGACCGGCAATCATCGTACAAAGTTCCGTGAAGAGTTCAACCTCTAAGTCGCCTCGTTGTTTCTCTAAACGGAGGATTTCACGTTCCCGATCTTTTAGTTCCTCAGTTGTATATCGTTTTGAGTTTGTAAGGGTCTTTATTTCCTTATAGAATGAGGGAACCTTATTAGTATCTGACTTGCCAACCTGGATGAAGTAGCCGTCTGTCTTATTCCTATTTACTTGGAGATGTGCGATCCCGTGTTGTCGTTTCTCTCGTTGATCAAGTGTCTTGATCCACTCAACTGCGCTCTCATGCTGTTCAATAAGTGTGTCAAGTTTATCGTGATAGCCCTGCTTGAACACTCCTCGTTCTGAAGGTGATCCTGGTGGTTCCTCGGTAAGTGCATCTTGTAACTCCGAATAAAGGGACTCGACCTGTTCATCATCAAGACGATTAACAATTTCAGAAAGGGGTGAATCGGCGAGTCCAGGGGCGGCCGTGATCGTTTCTCTCAGTTCCGGCAGCCATTCTAGCGAGTCACGAACTCGAAGTAGATCACGAGGAGAAGCACTTCCATGGGTGACTTTACTCGCTAGTCGTTCGAGGTCGTATACACCGTTGAGTATATCTCGAACCACCTCACGGGGCAATGCAGCGTTTGCAAACGCTCCAACGCTCTTATGGCGATGTTCCAGTGCTGATTTGGAGCGCCGAGGACGTTGTAGCCATTCTTTGAGTAATCGCCCTCCTTGGCTTGTCACTGTATGGTCGAGAGTATCAAACAGTGAACCCACAGCGTTCCCGTGCATTGTTTCGGTAAGTTCGAGATTTCGTTGAGTGGTTGCATCAAGTTCGACATGATCATCTGCGTGGTACGACTGAAGGCGTGTCATTGACGAGCGAACACCTGTTCCAGTCTCCTCAATATAGGAGAGGATTGCACCTGCTGCGCGAATCTCTGCCTTACTCTTAGTGTCGAGACTCAGGCTCGAAAGCATCCCTTCACCAAAGTGTTCACGCATTGTATGTGTCGCACGACCTGGTGCGAAGGAGTCTGCATCGTGAATTGATGGAGTGGCAGATGTCTGTCCACGCAGTTGCTCAAGGAAGCGATCGTCATTTCGAAGTTCTGGTCCTGGAAGTACTTCGAGGGGATCAAACCGATAGAATTCTGTGAATAACCGAGCATTCGCATTTTCGTCTGCTATGTCTGTAACGTAGAAACGTCCAGTAGTAATATCAGCGAATGCAAGGCCGTAGTGATCGTCTGAGATCTGAACTACCGACGCAATGTATCGAGCATCTGTAGAATTCGTCTCCAATAGAGTACCTGGTGTGACGGTTCTTGTTATCTCTCGGCAGTATCCATCTTCCGTCTTATACTGCTCGGCAATAGCAACTCGATATCCGCGCTCAACAAGTTGTTTGAGGTATGGTGTGAGATCGTCTACTGGTACTCCTGCCATCGGATAGCTTCGGTTCTGTACTGATTTCTGGGATATTTTTAGGTCGAGTAAATCAGCAGCTGTCTCGGCGTCATCAGCAAAAAATTCATAGAAGTCTCCGACTTGCATTGTCAATAAATCTGCCTCTGTTCTCTGTTTTAACGAAAAATATTCCCCAATGATCCCGTTCGAATTAGCCATTTGCTTCACCTCTTGTTTTTCCTTTCCTGAGTGGTTCAGAGCACTTCACTTCTACTGGTTTAACGTTTAGCCCACAGGTACAACCCTAGTTCTTGTCTCATGTGAACACCGAATGTCCCCCGGCATTCATCTCATAATCATATCCGACTGCACTGGTACTAAGAACTCTCCGCAGAGTGAAAGTGAAGAAGGACGGATTTGCGTCGTTGTCGGGACGAAGTGAAGATCAACGGTCAGCAGAATCCCGCTGAGCACCAGTACGTGGTCTTCATCGACGATATGATCGACGAGCTGATAGCCTGCATCTGTCTGCACCACGTCCACCGGAACGCCGTCTGCAAACACATGGCTGCTGTCGAGAACGCAACCGACGGGACGCTCGACGCCTTCCCTTCGGAGGAGAATGAAGACGATGCCGAACCAGAAGACTGCGACTGCGACGGCCTCGGTGATTTCCCGTGCTGGCCGTATGTGAGAACGGGACGGAAGGAACTTCCGAATTAACTCGATCACAATATATGCCGATTTGTGGTACTACAGACGGATTACGGGTAGCAAATACGATAATGAAAAATAACCAGCGAGAACGGTGAGTCTGTTGTTCTATTTACCTTACAAAATTTGTTTAATGTATGGTACCGATTAACGTGATGCCTCGGAGATCCCCCATGATTCGAATTATCGATGTCGAGATGGAACATACGCTTAGCGAATACACGACCGATCTCGTCCTCCGGAAACCAGTTCAAGAAATGCAAAACAGCGTCGTTGACGACGTTGCGGCACTCAACGGCCACACGGTCTGGATGGTGAACTCGACAGCGAGCGGCGGCGGCGTTGCCGAAATGATGCCGAAACTCATCAGTCTCTTCCGTGCACTTGGCGTTGAGACTAAATGGGCAGTCATTGACGTTGACGACTCCGCGTTTTTCGAATTTACGAAGGATATCCACAACCTCCTTCACGGTGTAGGTGATCCCGTAATTGTAGATCAGGAACGCACACTCTACGAGCAAGTGAGCCGTTCAGTGGCCAACGAGCTTGCCGGACGGCTTTCCACTGAAGATGTTCTTGTCGTTCACGATCCCCAACCGCTTGCAGCGGGTGCGATGACCATCGAAGAACTCGGAATTCCTGCTGTTTGGCGCTGTCACATCGGCTCCGAGCAACAGTCCGACAAATCACAGGCTGCATGGGAGTTCTTGCAACCGTGGCTATGCAACTATGACCAAACTATCTTCACGCTCCCCGCATACGTCCCTGAGTTCCTGCAGGACGACACGACCATTATCCCACCAGCTATCGATCCGTTCAATGCGAAAAACCGACGCCTCAGAACACAGGAAGTCGCTAGCATCCTCACGCGTGCCGAACTTGTCGCCACGAACCACCCGACGGAGTCGTTCGACGAACCAGCGCGACGATTGCAGGCTGATGGAACCTTCGCGCCGGCGACCGACTTAGCAGATCTTGGGCTACTCTTTCGCCCTATCGTTTGCCAGATCTCCCGCTGGGATAGCCTCAAAGGGTTTATTCCTCTATTACGTGGATTCGCCCATCTTAAAAGCGATGTTCAGCCATCACCCGATACCATCGTGGACGAGTCCAAGATGTCGTCAGAGAAAGCGGTAGGAGAAGCGCCGAACGGCGGGGAGGTAGCGACCCCGAACGAGGACGACAATATGAGTGAGTCGATTCGCACCGATGCCCATCAACGACGAATCGAACATGCCAGACTCGTCCTCGCTGGTCCCAATCCATCGTCAGTCGCCGACGATCCCGAAGGACAGGCGGCACTTGAAAAAATAGAGGAAACGTGGCGCTCACTTGAATCTTCGATTCAGGAGGATGTCGCCATTATCGTTATGCCTCCAGATCAACACGAAAGCGCACTCGTCATCAATGCGCTACAACGCTGTGCTACGGTTGTAGCTCAAAACTCGCTCCGCGAAGGGTTCGGCCTCACAGTTACGGAGGCGATGTGGAAACGTGCTGTTTTGATGGGCTCCGACACTGGCGGTATCGGTGTGCAAATTCGTGATGACGAAGACGGTCTGCTCGTGCCGGATGCTGCCGACCCAGTTTCGGTCGCCAACACGCTTGATGCAGTGTTTGAGAATCCTGGCCAATGGAATGAGTGGTCGCACAATGCCCAAAGGCGAGTCGCCGATAAGTATCTCGTCTTCGAACAGGTGACGCGTTGGCTCGACACGCTTGGCACGCTGGTTCGATAATGACCACTGCTTTCTCACGAACTAGTCGCCCCTACCGTATTAAAAGCTCCTCGCCCGTCGCTTGCTGCGGACGGCGTTGCCTGGTCCTGTTCTACGAAGGTATCCCTAATCGAGATGTTTATTTCTGTCACTATTGCCGACAACAACGGCTCTCCCTGACCAACTATCCCTCGGGAACCCACAAGATAACCACCCGCGGACTCAACTTCCCACGCTCCACCGCACCGTCCTCATGCAACGTTTCAAGCCGTCGATGCGCGGATGGCCGCTCAATCTCAAACGTATCCGCCACCCACCGAGCGGTCACTGCAGGAAACTCCAATTCGTGTATCGCGTAAGAATAGTTTAGTGACCTCGGCTGTGGTTGAGAACCTACAAATATCATTTAAGACATGAACCGATATGGAGACAGCCGCAACACCAATCTGAAACTACTCTCTCATCTACTACCCCAATTCATTTGGCTGCTCACCCAGACTAACATGTAAACATGCCTCACCAAAATTTCGATCATAACTCACATATGCGCCGCGCCTTCGAGCTTGCTCGTGAGGCTGCCGGCCGCGGTGATCGACCCTTCGGTAGCGTACTCGTCCGTGACGATACAGTCATCATGGCTGATTCGAACCGTGTCCTCACAGAGAATGATATTCGTCGGCATCCCGAACTCCACCTCGCCTACCGAGCGTGTCAGGAACTGAATCAGGAGGAACGGGCTGAGACGGTTATGTACACAAGTACAGAGCCGTGCCCGATGTGTGCTGGTGGAATGGTTATGGCTGGGTTCGAACGAGTGATCTATAGTGTTGGTAGCGATGAAATGGCGGAATTTACAGGAACTGAGCCATCCGTTCGTTCGGCAGACATCCTCGAGGACGTCACCGACGTCGTTGGCCCCGTCCTGAATGACGAGGGTCGACAGATTCACGACGAATCCAATTGGTGAATTCAGGTCCACCACAGATACTGATCCTCCTCTCACTTGTTTTTTGTTCGGATTGAGGACAGGATGGACACTGAACGATGGTTCACACACGAAGTGTGACGTCGTCTGGGGGGGTTCCTGGTTCAACCAAGTCCACTCCTCGACGTCACAGAGAGCGAATCACCTGTGAAAGACGAAGACGATTCGACGACCTCGACAACCTGGCAGACGGAACGACGGCGGCTGAAGGATGCCAATCTCGTGCTTGACACGTTAATAAAGCTCGCGAGGTTATTTGCGCTCGGCGTGCCTCCACTGTTGGCACTCCTTAGCGTCGTTTCCTAACAAGAGTACCATATTGTTCGCCCTTTTCGAATAGCGTCATTTGACTAACTCATCATTCTCAGTTCGAACCATTAATACTGAGGAAGGTAGATTATATGTACTATCGAATTCAAAGCAGAGATTAAATGGTGTGTGACGAATGAAGGACGTTGCGTTCGATCCGCTTGAAAAATGGACGGAAGCACCACCGGAGGTTGGCTAATGGCCCTGCCGGTCGTTCCACTCAATCACAACACACCGCTGTTTCCCAACACGTTGGGATTATTCGGTGTTGCGCTAGTCATCCTTATGATAATCCTCAGGGGAGACGCCCATGATGATGCCCTCTACCTTCGGGCACTGTTCGCGGTGTTCGTGGTATCCATAATCGCCAGTGGAGCGGTTGAAATGATCTTTCATCGGGACGATCTATCTTTGTGGTTCGACACCGTGGCGAGCCTGGCGATACTGTGTGCTGGCATGGCGATGGTGCTCGAGTATTACTTGCTGACCGAGGATCGGGACGACCAGGACAACTTTCCTGACTACTGAGGTCGTGAGATAAGCTTAAAGATAGACGATGACCGTGAACGAGAGTCAGTAGCATCAGATGTTAGCACAAAGTACTAACCACTATTTTCTCGCCAGTGAATCTGAGTACGTCGTCACTCTCTTAGACGTCTTCTTTCGGCCGTAGCGATAGCACTCGGCTGTAAGTGGCCGACCGTCACTCGTCACGTGGCACACCACACATGTCCACGACGAACCCCGAATCGGAGCCTAAACAGGTCACACTCTAACCGACTTCTTTGTTTGAGAGTACTACCTCTCATTCCTCCTCATCAAGCAAATTTCTCCTCACCATCCCTCAGTCGCACTTCTTGATACGACGCTAGTGGTAGTGTTAGTATTATATACTAACATCGAGGAGGACTCTAAATTTCGTCTTTCTACTACTGTAGAGGCATCATAGTGCAATAAAAACACTTGTTGATACAGGTTCACTCTTCGTACAATCGTCTCGCTTATGGGAATCATCAACCGAGATGAAGGAGCGGGAAGGTCGTCATGCGGTCGGCCATCCACTCAGTAATTGTATTTGTTCGCTCATCGTCGCACTCATTCCCACTATTGTCACCATTCGCGACTGCAGTTACTCGCTCGATGAGCTGTGGGAGGGTCGAAACTCCGGCACCAATCGCCGCTCCCGTGACTTTCCCCTTTGTCCCGAACCGTTTTCCGATCTCGTATCCCGTCCTTGCGTGCTGAACACTGTTTAAATACCACTCAATATCACCCACCTCGCTGAACGGTTGCGGTGGTTCGTCGGGATCAAACGCCGCACGGGTGCTGTTGTAGGCACCGTACACTGTTCCCAAACCGCCCCCTAAAACCGAGCCGTACGGTCCGGCGACGTACCCGCGTCGAGCCCCTTGAAGTCCACTCTTAGCTGCGTAGTGGTGATCAACCGCGTCGACGAACTGCTGGATTTCGATTGCAAGCGTCGCCGCCGATCGGTTCGTCGCTGCCGCAATCGCCAATGGGTCCGGTATTGGTTCGGAACCTCGGTTGTTCACGCGTTCCCGAACGGTATCGACCGTTTCCCTTGTCGACGTAGCGGCGCGCGATAGCTCATCGTATGCAGTTGTCCCCCTTCTGACCGTCTCTCGTGCGGCGGTTTTTCCCACGTTATGCCCTACGTGCGACACCGCTTCTGTTTGCTCCTTCGCGTCCTCGGCGATCTCGCGTACGCGGTTTCGGAGTTGGAGTTCCATATATATCGGTAGCGGTTCCACAATCCTGGCCATTCGCTTTGCGCATGTAAGGTCCTTCTAAGGGAAAGCGCGCGATTGGCACCGGCGGGAAAGGATGGGGAAAACCACCAATGCGACGCTCGCGGCATTCCCTGATGAGGATAACGAAGACGATTTCGAACCAGTGGACTGCTACTGTGACGGCCTCGGTGGCTTCCCGTGCTGGCCATGCGTGCAAACGGGACGAAAAGAACTACCGAACTCACCCTCGTTTCAGCTCAGTGAAGGACTATGAGTTGACGAAGTGCAGTTGCATGTTCAGAATACGTGACACTCTACTTCGGTAATATCCTCGAAGTCAGAATCACCTGTACATAGCAAATCGCAATCTGCTACTTCTTCAGCGGTTGCAAGATGAATCATATCTGCATAGGATGGGGTTCTCTCATCAGCTTGAGAGTAATATTTCCGCCGAAGCTGTGCGCCACGGATGGCGATCGAGGGTGTAACTGGGAGGATGTCAAGATGGTCGAAGCCACTGATCATCTCCATTGCCTTCTCAGCAGTGGCTGTTCCCTTCTCACGGTCAAGAATGTAGTATACCTCGGCCAGGACTGTTGTTGCGACAATCATCCCTTCTTCTTCTCCACGCTTGATCACCTCACGTGCTTGCGCTTCGTTTTCACCCTCAAGAGTCAGCTCCAACCAGGCCCATGAATCGACAAAAAGCATCTAGTCGTATTTGCTCCATGCACGTTTGGATTCCGCAAGTAGTTCTGAAACGCTCTTATCGGTCTTCCGCGGCGTCTGCTGGACTTCTTTGAGTAACTCCCACGAGTCTTTTTCTGGTGAGATGGTCACTGTGCCATCACTGTGAATTTCGAAAGTGACCGTTGTCCCTTCGTCGATACCGAGCCGATCTCGAATTGGCTTTGGGATTGTAACTTGCCCTTTGCTTGTTACCCGGGCTGATTTTTCAACTGACATGCTCTCTCTATCTCTGACTATGTGGTTCTTACTAATATCTCTTTCTTACATCCTCTACTAAGTAAGGCAAGCAACGATAGCGGCACAATCTCGACTACTCGTATTGAGCTGATTGAGCCAATCTGCACTGAGAAGACCCACTTGGACTCATCGAAGTCACGAATGAAGGTACCATAATTCGAATCGAAAATCGAAGAGCCGTCTAATGAACGTTTTGCCCACATTATTCTCCATTCTCGTCGCTGCCTTCGTTCCACCGCACTTGAATTTCGTATTGCTTGCCATCGTCCGTTTTCGAGACTTCCTCAATCAGCTCGACTGTAGCAGGTCGATCCGTAATCGAGTTTAAGAATGATTCGTCGATCGGTACTTCTACAGCTTCCATTCGCTCATAGCGTCCGAATACCCGTTCGCGAAAGAGACGAAAATACTGAGCAGCCTCATCACGGGTAAGTGATTGCTGCTGTGTTTCTTTCTGTTCATCTGCTGTTTCCGTTCGGTGTGAAAGGACGGCGTTCAGCACTTCCCCAATGGGCAATACAAGCCCACTGAAATAGAGCCACGTAACCAAAAGAAATACTGCACCAAGCACACCCGAGACACTTGATCCAACCACTTGCACATAGATCTGAAACAGGCCTGGATTGCTGTCCATCCCACTGCCGCAAATACTGTCCCAGGAAGAACCCCACGTGGAGTGGTTTCGACACCAGGAAAGAGATAATACATCGGAAAAATGCAATGACGAGTGCTACGACCAACACAATTGGGTTGAGAAGTTCGATGAATGGAACTGCAGGAAAGAGGGCAAGCAGCGCGCCTGCAATAATCGTTGCAATCACTGCAAACCCGATCGCGAACAGAACGATAAGCCCATCACGTACTTGATCAAGAATGGATTCATCTGTTTCAGCTGCATAGATTTCGGAAAAGGCAGTATCCAATCCACGGAAGAGCTTCAACGCCCCCCATGTGAGCGTTAGTATCCCCACGATGGACGCACTCGCTCGTCCCTGTTCACTTTCAAGAGTGGTTTCGGCAAGATCACCTATTGCAGGAGAAAGAGAGCGCGCATAGTCGATTACTTGGGTCTGTAAGCTGTTGCTTCCAACCGTTGCAAATGCTAGAAATGCAAGGAGCAATAGAGGTAGAAGAGAGATGAATGCATGGTATGCGATACTCCCTGCGAGAAACGTTACCTGCTTTTCCTGTATTCGGTTCGAACCGACTGAGCAACTGTGATACTGTTCTAAACTGATGGAGACATAATCGATAACAGTGGTTTGGCCTCAAGGTTCTACCGACACTACATAATCCCTCTCCTACTCGGGTTTCCAGTCCAGTTTAATGGTCACTGATTCGCGACTCCCACGGAGTACAGACGACGATTCACGAGTACCGATTTCATAGCCCACAGAACTCGATGGCGAGAGGGTCACCGTTTTGTTGCCAACATCGATATTGGCGTCTCCACCTTCTCGAAATTCGTGTGCAATTGCTTGCAAGCGATCGGCGACTTCTTCTCGCGAGATCTTCTCCTCGTTAAGTATCTTTTTGGACATCGTGAGTAGCTATCTCAAATCACTCGAATAGGTGTTTTGGGCAAAGAGTTGGGCTCCAAACCATAGTCATTTTTAGAAGGGACTATCAGCCGTGGCGGCGCCGACCACACTAAAGATTGCTCCGATACAGATGGCCTTGAATGTCGTAAACGGCGTGACGATGTTTCACTCGGAAAGCGGTGTCGCTTCAGCGAACTCGACCAGACAGAAGCTTCTGCTTCCAGGGGAAACCCGAGAAGTTATTCTCCCTATTACGATGGACAACGACAAAGTCGATGATTGGTTCCGATCACACGTCAAGAATGGCGAACGCTCCACCATAGTAATGCGCACACAACTCGTTGTTGATCCACTCGGGGTCGGCAAGCCGATTCGTGTTCCCGATGGAGACGGCATCACTTACCAATGTACTATGCAGACCGCCATTTTCGAGGATAATCAAACTGCCGCAACAACATGTGGCTGAATCCTCTTGGAAGTAAGCTCGTGGTTCTCGAGCTTTTCCACCTGTAGAGACGAAATCAGAGTATCTTTTTTAGTCTTAGAACTCCCGAGAGAAGAGACCTTACTGACCAATCGAGGGTTGGTAGTTGTCTGTTGCTACTAATCCCTCAATCTTGTTCGGGAATGGTAACCGTCGACTCGCCATCAACGATTCGAAAGCCGCCAGCTTCCTCTCGAGCAGACACCTCTTGTTGTGGATACGGAATTTTGATTCCTTCACGGTCATAGGCGAGTTTGACCGCACGAACCACAGCTGTTACTGCGCGCCACTTCCGGCGACTACTCGGTTTCTCGATCCAAAATCGAAGCTCAAGGAGGACTGCAGAATCCCCAAATTGCTTCAAGACGACGTCTGGACTCGGCACCGTCAAAATGTCGTCGATACCTTTCATAGCTTCCTTTGCAATAGCCATCGCATGATCGGGGTCGGCTTCATAGTCCACCCCCACCTCAACACCGAGTCGTAGTCGTCCCTTCCGCCCGATATTGATGATTGTACTACTACTGACGACATCGTTTGGGAGCATGATGTATTTTCCTTCGAACGTCTCGATACGAGTCGTGAAAATCGTGATGTCAGTCACGATCCCATCATGCTCATCGATTTGTACCCAATCACCAATTTCGAACGGTCGCGAGAACATGAGCTGAAAGCCAGCAAGCAGCGATCCAAGCGTTTCATTTGCTGCTAATCCAATTACAGCACCAAGCAGTCCAGCACCCACAAACAACCCTTGGAGGTTTATTTTCCAGACACTCAATATAGCGAATAGACCAACAACATACACACCGATAATAGACAATCGGGAAACGACCTTTCCCTGATGACGTGTGATCTCCTCGGTCTGTTGCAAGAGTTGATCAATGACTCGATCGACCATTCCGGCGCTAACGTACACTGCCGCATACACGCCAAGTGTCAGCACGAATTGAAACCCGGTCCGTCTAACTGCGCCGAGTGCTTTCACACTCTCTACTGCGTGGTGCGTTTGTTCCCAGATAATAACGAACAAACTGCCACTTGCCCCAATAAGAAACAGACTGACAACGAGTAGACCAACATTTACCAGGCGAGATGCGTAGTCATGCTTTGCAATCCGTGAGAGCCTCCAAAGCACCCATTCACCAAGAATAAGTCCAATACCAACAATGAGAGACAGGAAAAATTGGCCCTCGGAACCCGGAAATTGATTGACGACCCACTGGAGAAACGATGCAAGAATCATCGATATTCTCTTCTAGTAAATTGGTGCTGGGTGGTACTATCAGGGCGGTATATCCAGGTCTGAGGGTGTGATTGTTCTACGATGCGTGCCATGCGTCACATTGGAAGACAGTGGCGTCACAAGAGTGTGCCGAAATTATATTCCATCTAATATTTGGATATCATTAAGCCGTCGATGCGCGGTGGGCCGCTCAATCCAAGCGTATCCGCCACCCAGGAAGCGATCACAGCCGGGAACTCCGACTCGCGTATCGCCATAAAAATATCGTCGTTAGTGGCTTTCTCTGTATACTTCCCATGATTGATGTGAACGGGCTAGTTTAAAACTAAACACAAGACGAATTAACTGGCCATTAGCTACCCGCCAACAGCAAAGGCACACGCCATCACCGATCGAGTCGCTTGTCGGATGACTGTTGATCCTGTTTCGTGACTTGACCGCCGCACTTGGGACAAATTCCTTCCGTGGTGTCGAAGGTTTCACCACACAGCTGGCATTCAAAGGATGCATCACTTTCCGTCGTGAATAGCTGTTTGAGTTTGTTGATGAGTCTCATTGAGTGGTGATTTACACTCTTCGTGCATACCGGGAAAAATCTACGGATAAATAGCAATATGCAAACTCTATTCGAGAGCGCGTTAACTGTTGGTTTCACGGATTTCAGGAAGCTTCATACACCATCTCCAAAAATCGATGGCGTCCAACCCGTTGTAGACGACTTGCTGCAATGGGATGTAGCCGTATCGCTGCACGGCTTGATCAGCGTAGAACCGCGCCGGATGCTGAACCATCCGACGCTGGTCTTTCGTCTGCCAAGGCTCGAAAGACCATACAAACGGAACCATCCGCAACCCTTGAAGCTGACGAGACGGCACAGCAACGCGCACAAGCCGAACAATTCGCCTTCGACGTCAATGTCCCTGGACTCATCGACGTCACTATGTGAGCCACGAGCACCTCGCAGACCACCAGAACGTCGTCTTCATCGACGATGTGATCCATGAGTTAATGGCCTGTATGTGTCTGCCTCATGTGATATGACTGAAATGGAGAGTGAGGTTATTTTCTCATCTCACTCATCAAACAGTGATTTTTCGGTTGTCACCTGTGTGTCAGTGACATTAAGTGATCCCTCTAGCGTTCGATATGGATACGGCATGTCGATAGCTTCAGCATCAAGCCGTTCTTTCACCGCTTGTACCAACTCAGACCGAATTCGTGTGAAGTTCGATCGGGCAGGATCGCCAATCCAGAACCGAGTTTGCAGACCGACATAGAAGTCTGCGAGCTCCGTCACTCGAATATCCGGCGCTGGATCTGCAAGAATCTCCTCGTGTTGCCGTGCTTCGTCGAGAATCACGTCCTTTGCGTGATCAATGTCGTCATCGTAGCCAATGCCAAAGACGAATTTCTGTCGGAGTTTCTCATACGCAACCGGATTCTTTACTGCATTATTCGCCAAGTCGCCATTTGGAACTGTAATGCGTTCATTATCGAATGTCCGAACGCGTGTCACACGCAGATCGATGTCTTCGACTCGCCCCTCGCCATCGCTCCATTCGATCCAATCACCCACCGTAAACGGACGGTCTTTCAGAATGAAAATCCCTGCGACGAAGTTGCCAAGTAGTTCTTGTGCAGCAAAACCGATGGCGAGCACAATAGCACCAGCGAAGACACCGAACGCGGCAATCACACTGCCAAATCCGGTGACCGTGAATGCTGCCGCGATTGCAAGTGCCCAAACGAGCACGCTAGCAACATTCTCGCCTAGACTTCGCACGGCTGGGTCATGCCCTTGCCGTTTAAGTGCTCGGGTAACCACAGGAATGAGAACATTCTGACCGAGTAGATACACGACGACGAGTGTTACCACGAACAGTATCGCTGGAATCGCATACTTACTAATGAGTGATGTGGTATTCTGCTGTAATGGGATGATTGGGATCATATTTAACTCGAGCTGTGACACCATACTTCGACCAGGGAATAGAACGTATCTTCAATGAATGTTGTGACCACTTGTCGAAGATAACGACAAAACTAAAGTAGTCATTATAACAAAACTAGACTTTCGAAACAACTCGGAAGTAGCTTTACTATTTATAGTATATGATCGGACTCTTGTTCCGGCGGATCAGATGTTCCTTCATCAACTGCTGCTTGATATTCGGCGATTCCGGCACCGTCTTTCGGTTGTCCTTCATTATCTCGAGCCACTCTTTCAAATGTTTTCAGGATGCTCTTCGGAGATCAGTCACCTTTTATGTCAATATATTTGGCGATCCTTCCAGAAACTTCTGGTGCTGCAAACGACGTCCCGGAGGCTTTCACCCATTGTCCGTCTAGCGATTTGCCCATGTTGGTTCCAGTGGCTTGCGCCAACCGGTTGTCTTTCCCGATCGCTGTGACGTCTGGATTATCACCGTTTGGAGTATAGGAGGAGAATTCGGCCATTTTGCCGTCTTTCGTGCATGCGCCGATGCTAAACGCTCCTTTTGCTGTCGCTGGGCTTCCACTTTTCGCCCCCGTGTTACCTGCAGCAACAACATCTCGAACTCCTTTTTCGATGAGCTTTGTATGAATTCGATCGAGTCGCTTCGATCGCTTCTGGTTCCCCCACGACATATTGACGACGTTATATTGGTCGTGATTCTTGTGAAGCCATTCATACGCTCGAAGAATGATGTTCATCTTGATTCTTCCCTCACTTCCAAATATTCGAAGGGAGATAAGATCTGCAGCAGGTGCAAGCCGCGTTACTTGCCCGGCAACTGCTGTCCCATGACCGACCGCATCATCACTCCCTCCCGTCTTCGTGACATCAATTTGTGTGACCGAGGTTTCTGCGAACACCGGATGACTCGTATCGATTCCCGAGTCCATGATGACAACAGTCTGTTGCTCACCAGGTGCTGCTAATTGTGGGATGTTATGAAGGCGACGGACATCCTCAATTGTCGCTACGTCTGCCGGCTCTTCGCTGATGAAATCTGGTTCGTATCGAAGTGTAGCGGTGATATTATCTTCGATACCAATAATTTGTTCATCCGCTTGTAACTTTGACTCGTATTCAGTATTATACTGCACATACGCTGCTGATACGAGATTGTCCCCAGAATCGTATGTTTCGATAATTTTGCAGTATCTTTCGAGTATTTTGGGTTAATCTTGATAAAATATGATTTTCTTTGGCATTTTCTTACACCACTGCGCTGATTCGCACCCTGAACTAAAATATCTAATCGCCACATGTGAATATTTTTGGAAATGAATTAATAAATATGGCTATAGTTACGTACCCAATGACCAATATCATGTGACCGATCCTCGTTCACAAAAGTAACCCTAATCGGGGTGTTGAGCCCCATTGCTGCTACCAATAACGACTTCCCCTTGACCAGTTACTCCTCGGGTATCCACCAAATAACCACTCGTGGACTCGATTTTCCACGTTCTAACTCACCCCTTTCATGAATCTTTTCAAGCCGCTAATGCACTGGCCGCCGTTCCATTTTAACTGAATCTGCAACCCACCGAGCGGTCACAGCCTGAAACTCGGACTCACGAATCTCCCGCAGAATATCGTTATCAGTGATCCCAATTACTGGTCCTTTTTCAATCATTTCACCACTGGTCTTTTGTAGTATTATACCGTCTGGGCGCTTGTATGGCTGATTTGATTGTCAAAGCGGCAGTGAAAAACCAGCTCGAAGAACACAATGTAGCGAGTGACTTCTACGATGCACTCGATGAAGAAGTTGCTTCAGTCCTCGAAAACGCCGCCCGACGGGCTGAAGAAAATGATCGCAAAACCGTCCAACCGCGCGATTTGTAACGGTTCACCGCCTCGATGTAGCATCAACCTATTTTTGTCGCTACACAGAACTCAGTTTTCTAGCGACTGACCACTATTCGGGGCGAATTCAGATTACGCGACGAGCTTCAGGCTTCTTCTTGCGAATCTCACCATCGATAAGTCGGACGTGAACTCCGCATTTCATTGTATCGTCACAAACGCCATGATAAACCCAAGAATCACCAAGAGAGGCCCGCCAACATAACGAACCATGTTGGTCGCTCCCTGTGTGGGAGTGGGATCCTTTGCACCTTTCAGCCGATTGCGAGCAATCCGCTCCGGATACAGTATGAAAACCACACCAATCATGAGAAACACAAGACCAAGTGGATTCATATTTATCTATAATCGATCACCTGCAATAATTACGTTTTGATTCATGGGTTGCATGGATACGCCGAAAGAGCGGCCAGAAGAATCCTAACATCCCACCAGCGACGAGAACCGCCGCAATAACAAATGCGTCACCAGTAATCGGAATTTAGATGGAAAGGAGGATGAGAAGCCCTGCAGTGACAAGGAGGTACAGCTAGACCACCGTAAAATTCGCTTCATACCCTTTCGTTGGTCATGGCTCTCGTGCAGTCATCGTATTTCTCTCCGTGCTGTGATTGTATAGCTGTGAAGGTGATGCTCAGACACATTGATCCTTCACAAAACACACTACTGAGTTGTTTTAGTCACTTACTTCGTTGGCCACATTTCGCCTGTGTCTTTCGCATTCCCCTCTTACGATCACGGTGAGTACGCCGAAGAATGTCGTAATGGCCGAGTCTGTCGGTAGTGCCAGCAACGAGCTCGCAGTCGGTTCGGCCAGCACAGAAAGGACACTGCCCGTTTCGCGCAAGAGCGAGATGCGAGCGCAGGCGTCGATGGAACGTCAACAAGATCTCTGCGTCACTCCGTTCTATGAAGCCGTTTGCTGGGAATGGATAGGTGTGCCTGGTTGCCGGCGATTTGCAGCTTGGACAACGCACCGAGAGGAACCCTCTCCGATACTGGACGGCCAGTTCGTTATCACACATCGGGTACGGGGAATCAATGTCGAGAGTGCGGTCGGTATCCTCCATGGGCCGATTCGCTAGCACTGCCCGGTAGAGTGCCGTCGCAGCCGCTGTCGGAACGTAGCCATCATCAACGCGTCGGATGTAATTGCCGCGTAACTCGTCGAGGTGATAATTGAACCGGCCGCTGTCCTCGATGCCAACGGTACGCATCAACTCGGCGTAGCCCCGCGGTTCTATCCATCCTCCCTCTTATTCTTCGAACAAGGATAATAGAATGTATAGACGGATCTCATGGGCGAGAACGGAGAAGGCTACCCGAGGAGCAGCCAAGTCGTCGGTCGTCATTGGCTATGATTCTTGGCTTGAGCCAATGAATGTATAGGTCTGTGAACTGTGTTTCACAAAAACAATATACACTACATCGTCCATCCAGCACCATGGAAGAACATGCGGTGGATGAGAGCGACGGTCCTGCCTCAGCTCCAAAGTCCTTCCCACGACGCTTGCTCGTTCGCCTGGCCGACGTCAATATCTGGACTCTCATGGGTGTCGGAGTTGCCCTTGGTGGGCTCACGGACTACCTCGGAGGCCCGTGGTGGCTCGTATTCCTCTGCTTCCTCCTTGCAGGTCTACTCCCGATTGTCCTCCAGACCGTTTCTATTGAAGTGGATAGTGACGAATTTGAGATGACCAACCGCGAGCGGGCCGTCTATGTGTTATCCATGCTCTGTTGGGCAACCACACCATGGGGCATTCTCACCCAGATTCTCCAGCTCGGTGGGCAATTCATCGCCTATTTCCGGTACCGAAATGGCGTGCCGAGCATAGAGCTCCATACTCCCCAAACGGCCCTCACTCTCCCCTTTGACGGTGAGTGGACCGTCGTCAACGGCGGCGTCACCGAAGACACCTCCCACTCATGGGAGATACTTTCCCAACGCTATGCGTACGACTTCGTCATCACTGACGAAGAGGGTAAAACCCATACTGGCGACGGCGAGGAGTTGGACGACTACTATGCCTTCGGAAAACCAATTCGTGCGCCGGCCGATGGCACTGTGGTCGCTGTGAGCGACCGGCGTCGCGACTACCCGCACCCAGGAGGTGCGCGGATCGAGTGGCGCACGTGGGATATCGCAGGCAATCACGTCACCATCGAACACGAGACTGGTGAATACTCGTTCCTCGCGCACCTTAAGGCGGGAAGCACGACTGTTTCCGAGGGTGATTCTGTTACGGCCGGGGAGGTGATCGGTCAGTGCGGAAACTCCGGGCACTCCACAGAACCACACCTACACTATCAGTTACAAGACACCCAGAGCTTCTGGACAGCCGCTGGTCTGGCACCACGCTTCTTTGGCGTCCACGTCGACCGCGACGATGAGAAGGCGAGCAACTATGAGGCTTACACAGACTATGACTCGAGAGAAGCTCTTTACCTACTGGCTGGCGACAATGTAGATGCCTCCGAAGGTTGTTTTACTGATAGATAATCGACAGCGGTGATGGATATTTCCTCTGCTCGACAAACTAAGCCACTAGAACTTTGAGAGGAACTGCATCAATTAAACCATTGGTGGGGCTTGTCGCTGTCTGAGGATTTCAACAGAACCGTCAAAAGAGAACTGCATTTTGTTAAAAATCATGGCGAAAGAATCCTCCTAGACACTGAACTCAAGCAGGTGGTTTCATCATGCACGGTAGATACTGAAACCAATCTCGACGGTCTAAATTTTGGAGATATATGTGACGAATCTTCCTAACCGATCTTAGATAGAAGATAGTGTTAAATATAGATTACCAATAGGAAGAGTCATGCATTCATCAATTCCATACCAGGTATGGCTCGATCAGCATCACTATGAAGAAGTCGATGCGAAGTAACCAACTTCCAACAGACGGTCAAACCATACACGACACGGGTGTGGTGATTACCGTTGGATTGTGGCAAATCGAAGCAGCCGGTGATAAATTAATCGGGAAGTTTGACTGAGTGACCGAGTACTAGTTTCAGATAGAGAAACGGCGCTACCCACGCGAATACCGCTCCGAGAGAGGGCCCATAGAGCGTAAGGACAATCCCACCGGTGACCATGGTCGCTGCTACCGGCCGCTGTAGGTGTTCCGGCACGGATAACACCACGGCCGTAGCGACGAGAAGGTACCCATAGACGAGACCGGCTGCTACCCACGAGACAGTGGTGAACACTGCGGCGAGTACTAATGGATGGACATGGAGAGCAGCAAAGAAGAAATGGTCACGACGGCTCTGAGAAGGGCGGTGCCACCACCGCGTACTCGCAAGCGTTGTATTTCCAGGAATTCCTCCGGCGAGATCGAATGCGAAGGCTGCGACGAGCAGTAGTTGCAGAAGATCCCATCCGAGATTAGCGAACATCGCATACCCGACGATACCAGCAGTGAATACCAGACTAACTCCAAGAATGAGTGCTGATTCGACAGCTGTAGTACCAGGACCAACGAGTCGGTCCCAGGCACCGTAAATCCCCGAGCGAGGGGTGGTATTCGCTTCAAGTTTCAAGCGATCTGAGGTTGAGGGCATACTCGTTATTCGTCGAATGAGTATATTGATATTTGCATGATGATGTTGACTCTACTGGTAATACTCATCAGACCATCTCCAAGGTGAGAGTAATAGCGTATCACTAGAAATTCAGCCGAACGGCCAGACGACACAGAAACGCGCACACAGGAACACTTCTCCTTCGGCATCGAAGCCCCGGATTCATCGACGTCACCAACGAGAGCCACGAGAACCCCGCAGAGCACCACTATATCTTACACGCTGGACGACGTAACCGGTGACGCGATGGCCTGCACGTGCCCGCATCACGTCCACCGCGATGCCTACTGCAAACACATGGCCGCCGTCGAAAACGCAACCGACGACGGAACGCTCGAGGCATTCCTATTGGAGGACAGCGAAGACGATGCCGACCCAGAGGACTGCGACTGCGCTGGCCTCGGTGAGTTCCCGTGCTGGCCGTGCGTGAGAACAGAGCGGAAGACACTGCCGAACTAACCTCCCTTCAACCCGATACTATTTCTGCGACCCTAATTTGTGATACCCCCCTAATCAGGCTTCATTTTCGTTGAGACTACTCTTTTCCCTCTGTAGCTCGTTTCCATATCATATGAACAAAGCCTGTACGTACTGTGGAAGTGACGTGCATGCGCATGAGCCTGTCTTTGTCGACGAAGAACAAAGGGGAGAACGAACCACTATTGGACAGTTCTGTAATTATGCGTGTCTTGCCCAGCACATCGAGAATAATGAACTCGAGACTGGCGCATGCTGTCAACTTGATCGCTCTTGAAGACTGATTCTGTGTCTCGTTCCGGTGACCGTCAATACTCCTTGGCACCGATAGATCTGCTCGTCTGAAGGTGAATATCTGCCGTAACAAAGCAGCTCCTTAATTTTATTTCATAATTTCATATTGTGGCCAAAATCTATCTAACGCCACCGCTGGTAGCCTCTTTCTCGCCCATGACTGACCAACCCCGCACAAGCCGACGCACCGCACTCAAACTGACCGGTAGTGCACTCACCGTAACCAGCCTTGCTGGCTGTACCGGCAGCTTACCAGGCAGTGGTGACAGCAAGCAAGAAAGCGGTCCAAAGAACAAGAAGAAAGGGAAAGAGATTCGCTTGGGAGCGAAACAAAGCGGTTGGCAAGGACGCGCTCCCAAGTCCATCAAAGGTAAGAAAAACCCGACACTCACGCTTCAACCGGGACAGAAGTACACGCTCACCTGGGAGAACCTTGACGGCAAAGAGCACGAACTCTACATCGTCAATAAGAAGGACAAACCGGTCGTCAAAAGCGAAGACGCTGAAGAGAAAGGCAAAACCGTGAGTACGACCTTTACCGCCTCGAAAAAGATGACTCAGTACTACTGTGAATATCACTCGCAATCGATGCGCGGGAAGATTAAACTCCAGCAAAAATAGAACGTCGCTTATCCAGTTCTCGTCCCGATACTACTGTTTTTGTACCTTCTATGGTTACTTTCTACGACCCTACAACAAAGGAGATCACGATTGCGCTGACCTGGAAGGCCTACGAATAACACGGGTGGGAGCAATTCAGCTCCACCGTTCACCACAAACTCATCCACGCATGGCAGTTCCACGAGTTCGGGGAGGCAGACCACGGGCGAACGTTCGCCCGCTGGACCGACGTTCTCGACACCTCACAGTACTGCGAGCGATTCAGATCGCCGAACTGGTGGGTGATTTGCGAGGGTTGCAGTGGGCAACTGGCGCGCTACCAGCGCTCGAACGTCGTGAAACACCCCGAGAAGTTCAGTTGTGGCGACTGCGGCGGATCCCTCCGCGTCGAGGAGGCTGCCGGACAATGACGACGGAGTACTGTGGCGATTTGCGACTGAGGGGATGGGAACACCGTCCCCGTATGACGAACCGGAGGAACTCGTCACAGGTGGCGTGTACGCCCACGTGCGAAACCCAATGTATCTCGAATTACTCCTGTGTATCGGTGGCCAAGCACTCCTGTACAAATCAGCACTCGTTCTCTGGTACGGAATTGTCTTGTGGCTGGCCACACATCTACGGATCATTGAGTACGAGGAACCACACTTAGTGGAGAAGTACGGCGAGGTGTACGAACAGTATTGCGAACGTGTCCCTCGGTGGCTCCCTCGATTCCATCGGACTATAACCTGGACGGATGGCATGTTCCTCATTTTCAATAAAACAGTTTCAGCATTTACTGTACATACGATACGAGCGGTGAAATCAACCCAGGCAGCCTCAATATTGTGGAAGTCTATGCATGACGAACTGACCTACTGGACTTCAGACCCCGAGCGGTGCCAGCCGCCAGCGGCCGTAGGCGACGAACGCGGCGAGCAGCCCCAACACCACTGGAAACAGCGCTGGCCCAATACCCATGCCCACCACCGTGAGCACCGTCGCCCCACTCATGATGATCACCAGCCCGACGGCGGCCAGTGGTGTCAGTCCTTCCCGAATGTGTAGGATCCCGGGGAGGAGCAGGCCGATCGCGCCGAGTACCTCGGCTATACCGATGAACCGCACGAACAGGCCTGGCAGCGTGACTGGCATCGACGCCAGCATCACCTCGACCGGGGTGATCAATTTCATGCTCCCTACGAATACAAAGACGAGCGCGAGCAACCCCTGACTAAGCCACAATGCATGGGACAGGGTGGGTCTCCTCTGCGCTGATTCGTCGTCCGGTGTCTCAACGGGGGCAGTGATACGTGCGCTCATTTCTTAGAGCACCTCGGCTAAGGTGTCGAGCATGCCTGCCCAGCCCTCACTGACACTGTCGGATACCGAACCCGGGAAATTTTGGGTGATAACGACCTCGGTACCGTCGTCGACATCCCGAAATTCATAGCCCAGACGAAGCTCTCCTCCCATGGTCTCCTCAACCGCGACAAGGCGCTCGTTCTCGACTACCTCAACGTAGGTCCCCTCGTTATCGATGCGGTTCTCCCCATCCGTCCAGCTCACCGCGAACGCGCCATCAGGCTCGGGCTCAAGGGCGTGAACCTCCGCCTCCATGCCCTCCGGAACGAACCACTGTGGCAGTTCGTCAGAATCCGTGAATGCCCGCCATACGCGCTCGCGGGGCGCGTCGAACGTCCGCCGGACGGTCAGGCTCGATTCGGTCATTTCGATGTCGGTATTGTCGTTCATTGTATTATTTTTCCATAATTTTCGTGTTCAGTTGCTCCACGTCTGTTCACGACGTCGTATCGCAGGTGGGTGACGTCGGTGGAAGCGATCACTCCCGCCCGTTTCAGCTCGACGTGCCCACCGCCCACACCCTCAAAGGGGCGGACACCGTCGCCTACGGGATTCCCCAGACCGTCGTTCGGCCCGGCGATGAACCCGTCCAGCGACGTAGACAGATCGACGACGATTCGTGGCTGCGGTTGCTCTCGTGCGGAGGCAGCGTCGGTCATCTTAGTCCACCAGCGCCCCGCACGATACGTTCACCGGCGTGCCTGTGATGGTGCGACCGCGATCCGAGGCCACGAAGGCAGCGACGTCGCCCACGTCGGATAACGTCGCCGTGTGGGACAGTAGTGCATCCGCTCTAGTCTCGGCGACGATCTCCTCACGCCCGGGGAGGTCGTCTAGGATCGACTCGGGGATGCCCCCCGTCTTCAGGGTGACGACACGGATGCCGTGGGGACCGAGTTCGACCGCCCACTGCCGGCGAAGGCTCTCCAGGGCGTCGAGCGAGACCTTGAAGCCGCCCAGGTTGGGCGGCGTCTGGGGCCCCCCGCCACCGAACGTCAGGATCACGCCAGATTCTCGCTCGATCATGTGCCGTGCGGCCGTCCTCGTCGTCAGGAACTGCGTTTGCGTCGCAGTCGTGATCGGGTAGGTGAAGTCCTCGACCGAGATCTCCATCAACGGTTTCTGGACGTCTCCGTACGTGACGAGGTTGAATGAGATGTCGAGGCGGCCGGTCTCCTCGACCACCGCGTCGACGAATTCGTCGACGGCCTGCTTGTCCAGGGCATCGACGATGGCGGTGTCCGCCTCGCCGCCGTGCGAACGGATGTCGTCGGCGACGGCGTCGAGCGTCGCCTCGGTGCGACCGGCGAGGAAGACCCTGGCCCCTTCACGAGCGAAGGTGCGGGCGACGGCGCCGCCGATCGACCCGCCAGCGCCGTAGATCACTGCGACCTTGTCTTCCAGCATCACTTCGATTCCCCGCTGGTTGCCGGTGACGCGTTGAATACGGGCAGGAGGGCAGGATCCGGGTCGACCGTTTCGATGGTCACGACGCTTCCTCCACCAGCTCCGCGAGGTTCGAAAGCGAGTCGTTCCACCCATCGTTGGCGTCGCTCGGGGGAATGGCCTCGGGGATTCCCTCCTGGCGGGCAGTGACCTCGGTTCCCTCGGGAACCGCCTCGAAGGTGACCGTCACCATCATCTCGCTGGCCATCTCGGGGTCGTCGGTCTCGAACTCGTCGGTGTAGACGATGCGTTCACCAGGCACCAGCTCCAGGTAGGTGCCGCCGAAGGTCGAGCCGTACTCGGCGAGCTCGTCGGTCTCCCCCGTGAACGTCATGCGGTACGTCCCGCCCACCTTGGGTTTAAGATGGTGAACCTCGGCGGAGAAGCCGGTCGGCGGGAGCCACTGAGCGAGCTGATCCGGGTCGAGGAAGGCCTCGTAGACCCGCTCGGGCGGTGCTTCGATGACGCGGCTCACGGTGATACTCCGTCCCTCGTCCGACGCGTTCGGCGATCCACTGCCGCCGTTTGAGTCGTCGCTCATTCGTCGTCCACCTCCTCGGACGGCTCGTAGGTGAGCACGACGACACCCGAGCCGACCACCTCCGTGTCGACGAGGTTCATCGTCGTCGGCGCGTTCGCATTCTCGAAGAGGCGCTTGCCACTGCCCTGGACGACAGGGTGAACCATCAGCCGATACTCGTCGACCAGATCCTGCTGCATCAACGTCTCCAGCAGCTCTCCACTCCCGACCATCAGGATGTCCCGACCGGGCTGTCGTTTCAGCGCGGCGACTTCGTCGGTGACATTCTCTGTAATCAGGCGCGCGTTCCACTCCATCTCGTCCGTAGCCAGCGTCGTCGATACGACGTGCTTGGGGACGCTGTTTATCCAGTCGGCGTACCCCACGTCGTCCGTCATGGATGGCCAGACAGCGGCCAACCCCTGGTACGTTACGCGTCCCAGCAGGAGTGTGTCGAACTCGGTGATGTGGTCTTTCGAGTGGCACACCAGCTCATCGGGGTCCTCCCAGAACTGCATCTGCCACTCCGCTTGCTTATCGAAGACCCCGTCGAGCGTGACCTTGTTTTCGACGACGAGTTTCCTCATGGTTCGTCTCCATTCATCGCGATAGGGGTGGTCTTAGTGTATGGTAGCGTCATTGTCTCTCGCTCGTGTTTTCCTTCGGTGTTAGACGTCATGGTGTTCTCTCCGATTCCCCGTCTCCCTCGTTCGATTGATCGCCGACGTCGAATCGCAGGTGGATCGATTGAGGCGTCTCGATGACGCTCTCCGTCTCGAGGTTGACGTGGTTTCCATCGAAGGGTTCGAACAGCCGCGTCCCGCCACCGAACAGCACGGGAACCAGGTGGATAGAAATCTCGTCGATTAGGTCTGCGTTGAGGAATTGCCGGCCAAGGTCGGCACCACCCATGATGACCACGTTCTTCCCGTCTGCGGCGGATTTCGCCTGGTCGAGGGCGCGTTCGATTCCCTCGGTGACAAAGGTGTACACTCCATTGGCAGGAGCGTCGGCGGGTGGTTCGTGAGTGACCACAAATACGGGATTGCAAACGGGCCCCGTGGGGCCGTCTGCGCCCCACCACTCAACCGAATTGTCGTAAGTACTGCGACCCGCGATTACGGCTCCTTGGAATTTCACGCCCTCTTCGAGGAGCTGCTGGTTCAACTCGTCATCGCCGAAAGCCCACTCGTGCAGCTTCTCCCCGCCGTCTCCCATCGGTTCCTCTGGACTGACTCCTTCAGCGGATATATACCCGTCTAGGGATACGCTCATGTCCAGAATCACTTGACTCACGACGATCGCCCTCCTACGACGGTGGGCCGATAGTCGGTGATCGACTGGCTTACGTTCTCGGACGGGGCATCGAGTGTTCGGCGAAAGGTGAGAGTCCTCTCTATCGTTTCGATCTCGGTCGGATTGAAGTCGGTCATTTGGCGTCCTCCTCCTCATCCGCCGGCTCGTAGGTGAGCGAGACGACACCCGAGTCGTACATTGTCGAACCGACCAAATTCAGAGCAGTCCGTTCGCCGCCTTCATCGAAGAGACGCTTCCCGTCCCCAAGTACCAGGGGATGGACATTGAGCACGAGCTCGTCGAGGAGGCCATAGTCAAACAGCGAACGGACGAGCGTGCCGCTGCCGACGATTCCGATTCCTTCACCTTCCTGTTGCTTCAGCTCGTCTATCTCTTCCTCGACGTTCCCGGCGATGAGCGTCGAGTTGTTCCATTCGACGTCCTCGAGTGTCGTCGAGACGACGTACTTGGGGACGTTGTTGATGAACTTCGCGATCGGATTGTCGTCGGGTTGCGTGGGCCAAAAGGCGGCGAGTTCCTCGTAGGTGACTCGTCCCAACAGTAACGCGTCCGACGACGCCATCCCCGCCGCGTTTGCTTCCTCTAGCTCCTGGGTCGAGTAGGCTGGAGACCACTCCTCAGGCGATTCCATAACGCCGTCGAGCGACACGGATTCGGTTGCGACTAGCTTCCGCATCGTTCAGACCTCCTCCCCGAGGTGAGTGGCCAGCGAGTCCAAGCTCTCACTCCAGACCGGTTCCATCCCCTCTAGCGAGTCGGTCATGTCAGGCGTGGCCGTAATGACTTCGGCTATGAACGTGAGCTCCGTCCTGTCGTCGTGATCGACGAGCGTGATCGTGTTGCGGATCTCGGGCTGCTGGAGCTCTTCGCCGTCCTCGGTTGAGGGGCTTCGGATCACGAGCCGCTCGGATTCGACGACTTCCTCGATCTCGCCTTCGTGCGGGATGGTGGTGCCATCGGGCGCACGCATGTCGACACGATGGACGCCACCGGGACGTACGTCCATCTCACACCGTGAAATCGTGAAGCCCTCCGGTCCCCACCATTGTCGAACCTGGTCGGGGTCCGTAAGCGCCTGCCAGACCCGCTCACGTGGCGCGTCGAACGTTCGTTGGATCGTCATGTTGTACTCGGTCGGATCGAAGTCGGTCATTCTTCGTCGTCCTCCTCCTCGGACGGCTCGTAGGTGAGCACGACCACGCCCGAGCTGAACGTCTTCGTGTCGACGAGGCTCATCGTCGTCGGCGCGTTCGCGCCCTTGAAGAGGCGCTTGTCGCTGCTGTGGATCACCGGGTGAACCATGAGGCGGTACTCGTCAACGAGGTCGCGTTCCACCAGCGTGTTCACAAGTTCGCCGCTCCCGTTGACGAGAATGTCCTGTCCATCCTCTTGCTTGAGCGCGGCGACCGCCTCGGCGACATCACCGTCGATGATCGTGGAGTTGTTCCACTCGGCTTCCTCGAGACTCGTCGAGACGACGTACTTCGGAAGGTTGTTCATTCGGTCGGCGAAGCCCGTCTCGTCCGTCCGGTCGGGCCAGGCGTCTGCGAATGATTCGTAGGTCGTCCGGCCCAGCAGGAGCGCGCCCGACGCGAATAGTTCGTCGTGCTTGTACTCCTGCTGTTCCTCGCTGAAGAACGCGAACGACCACTCCTCCGGCGCTTCAATGACGCCGTCGAGCGTCAGGAACTCCGAGACGATCAGGTTTCGCTGGGACGATGCGGTGTTAGTATTGTTATTCATTCTTTATCTTCCACCAAGTGGATGGCCAGTGCGTCGAACCGGTCTTCCCAGAAGACACGGTATCGGGTAAGCCATCCAAATGCGGCGCTTAGTGGTGCGGCGTTTAGGTGGCAGCGCCGAACTCGACCGTCCTTCCTGTTGTCGATCAGACCAGCGTCCTCAAGCACATGGAGGTGCTTGGAGACGGCGGCTAAGGAAACGTCGTGCGGTTCAGCCAGTTCGCTGACGTTCTCCGGCCCGTCAGCCACCTGTTCGAGGATGGCCCGACGGATGGGGTGTGCCAGCGCCTGGAAGACCGCGTCGAGATCGAGGTCGTCCGGCAGTTGTTCAACCATCCGGTTGAATGAACAACGAGCATATACTTAACTCTTTAGTTAAACGTAGTCGCTAGGCCGTCTATCGTCAACTCACAGGCATGGCAATATGTTCATGAAATTTGCTACGGTAGTATCGACGGTACCCCGTGGCGATTACGAGCGAGAACGAGCGGATGCTCAAACGGCTCTACAAAGTGATCTGAAACGGGACAAACCTGGGCAGAGTTGATGACCTCGTTCACGACGAGTACTGCATCCGGATAGTCCAAGTCGGTCATTCTTTGTCGCCTGTTTTCACGGTAGAATCTTCGCCTACGGATCTCTCTTGAGCGGGGTAATCCGTCTTACTATTCATTGGGAATCCACCAAATAACCACCCGCGGACTCAATTTCCCTCGCTTAACCTCTCCATCCTCATGCAACTTCTCAAGCCGTCGATGCGCGGACGGCCGCTCAATGCCAAGCGTATCCGCCACCCACCGAGCGGTTACCGCCGGAAATTCTGACTCGCGTATCGTCGTGAGAATATCCTCGTCAGTCGTTTCCTCTGCATATTGACCACGAGTATCGCGCTCTCTCTCGTCTGGCATCGTAGCCATCAGTTCACTATCCACCATCTTAAAACTATGTACTACGTAGTACATCGATGGATTTAATGCCATGAACTATATAGTACCTGGTGGGAAGACCGGTGCCCTCAGGCGTGTGGAAACGCGCCAAATGGTGGCATACTCGGCACTAATTTCATACTATTAGGCAATGATTACGAGCCACAAATTATAGCCAGGTGGATCATAACTAATCCTTCAAATCTGGTTGTCCTTCTTGGCGATGAGTCAAAAGAAAGAAGAGAACAAACTAAATAAATTAAAAATTATTGATAATAGACAGGAACCAGCAGGAATCAATAGAGAAGTTTCCTCATGGCAGTCACTGCTAACAAGAGGAGCACATAGTCTTCCCGCACCCAGTTTCGCTTTACACTTACTACAAAATTCTAGACAGATAGGTGAACGACAGTATGCCGGGTAGTCAACCTACTACCACTGCTCGTCGTCAATTCCTTCATCTATTTGGCACTGTAGCCGCGGGAATACTCGCTGGTTGTTCCGAGAACGAGCCTTCCTCACAGTCAACTTCAGGTACTCAGGTCTCATCTACGACGAATATAACAACAGTGGAGGACACTACCGAGGTTACAAAAACCACGTCAAAGCAAACACTACGGACAAAGTACAACAGCCGTAAAAAGTTCGGTTCACCCGGAACAGAGTTCGACAATTTTGAGGATTCATCTCGCTGGAAGCGGGTACAGGGTTCAGTGTCAGCGGACACGGCACAGAATTTCACAGGTTCGCAAAGCCTGAAGTTGGTTGGAAACTCGGGCGACCATGTGGTAGCCGTTCGGACGTTGTCATCACCAGTGGATTTCTCCGATCACGACCTATCAATGGCATTTCGATCAGAAAATCCCGACGATGTTGCCCTGCTTGTCTACCTATATGATTCCAATGACAACTGGGCAGTACTCGAACTCCGGTCTGTGACATATCGTCCCCCAGATACTGGCTGGTTTCGAACGTGTCCTGGTGTGTTTGCCGCCAGTGATGCTGACCCAGACCTCACGAATATTAAATGAATTGAAATCGAGGTAACGAACGCATCGGATGGCAACGCAGTGTCATGGGTGGACGATATGCGACACCACCCAAAACCCGATATAGGCTATGTCGTGTTAAGCTGGGATGATGGTAACCGGAGTTACTATGAACAGGCGGCATCAGTCCATGATCACTATGATTTCCCAGCTGTCCTCACAATGCCAGTATATCCCAGCAAAACAGCCGATTCATATTTTATGTCGCTCGAGGAATTACACGAACGACAAAACGCAGGCGATGAAGTCGTCGCACACGGCAGTACCAACGAGCCGTTCGCCGAAATATCTACGTCGCAGCTGGATAACCTCCTCAAGCGTAATAAGAAGTGGTTAATTGACAATGAATTTAAAGGCGCAGACTTCATAGTATACCCGGGAAACAATTTTGACGAAGCCGCGCTCGACGTGATTAGCAAGTACCACTACATGGGTGGAATGAATCAGTCCGGCAATGTGAATACCACCGGTGTATCTGGGTTTGATCCACTTGTGCTTCCGCGAACGATAGGTCAAAATCTCGATATTTGCAAGCGAGCCGTGAGTCTTGCTGCTGACCACCGTCAATGCACCATTCTCAATTTCCACAACTTTGATTCCGAGAACATGATGGATGTCGGGCAGTATGAGAAACTCTTAGCACATATTGATCGGACAAACGGTATCGAAGCTATTGATTTCACATATCTATGGGAAATGCGATGCACAGAGCCATATTGAATACGTCCATAGAGCCCTATATCCATCCTATTATGCTCCATGTGACTGAGTGAATTTTATATCGTATTTTCATGCTTCTCGAAGTCTCGGAGTTTCAACTCTGGCTAGAAATACTGCCCAACCCACGTTGCCGTGAATTCAATTTAACAGATATGCGCAATACTAGTAGGGATTCACCGTTGCCCTTTTCCCTACGATGCTCGAGCATAGCTGGCCAAACGGCGTGTCTAACTGCCTCTCTTGATAATTATTCATCTCTAAAATAGATGACTAACAAATTCCTATCTATATATGATATGAGGGTGGTAAGCGATATTTGGCAAAATAACATTTCCATATTGAACAGATACACCTACTCCCGTGCTTATCAAATTCACCAATGAGGGCCACGAGAACCCCGCAGATCACCAGTACACAGTCTCCATCGACGATGTGACCGACGAACTAATGGCCTACACCTGTCCGCATCACGTTCACCCGAGCGCGTTCTGTAAGCACATGGCTGCCGTCGAAACCGTGGCGGACGACGGCACTCTGATGGCGTTCCCATCGGAAGAGGACGAGAACACCGACAAGACGGACGACGACGATACCGAACCGACAGAGTGCGATTATGACGGCCTCGATAGTTTCCCGTATTGGCGGTGCGTTCGTGCGGGTCGCAAAGAACTGCCAGCCTAACCCCGTCTCACTCTTCTCATTTCTGTCACGCCAAACGACGCTGCTCGATGTGGCCCAGCGAACGCTCACCGAGTGCGCGGATACCGCGAGCGATAACGACGACACACCGACAACTGAGCGCGAGCTATTCGACCGCGCACAACACCATGCGGCGGTCGTCGCAGCTACGCACTTTCCGGACTTGCTGGTCGGTGTGATTGACTGGGAAGTCACACAGAATCAATGAGGGGGATCGAGACAGAGTCTATGACAATCAGTCATCAGGACTGAGCGCCTTCTCAATAGGGGTGTCGCCGCCGAATAATCTGACCGTTTCGCCGACTGTAACTTCGTTTTCTAGACAGACAACGGCTGTCTGAGCGACGTCGGCGCGCGGAATCTCTTCTCCATCCTCGCCACGATCTTCGAAGGTTGCCGAAATACGCCCTATTTCCTCTTCACTAGCGAGTGTTGTCGGCCGAAGAATCGTGGCATCGAGTGGCGACTATTCGAGATAGTCGTCAGCACATCGCTTGGCCACCAGATACGGACGGATTGCCTCCGGCACAGCCATTGGATCACCTGCATTGTATGAACTTATCATAACAAACCGATCGATTCCATGCTCGACGCACGCGTCGATACTCCGTCGCGCTCCCCAAAGGTCGATCAGAAGCGTCTTGTCCCAGCCGGTTCCCCCGCCGGAGCCAGCTGTGCAAACAACAGCGTCGGCCCCTTGGAGTGCCGGCGCAAACTCCCCTTCGAGATCGCCAAAATGTGTACTTCGCCATGTTCGCGGACAGCATCAAACTATGATTCGTCTCGTATTACCCCAATTGGGTCGTGTCCAGCATCCAAAAGTCGAGGAACTAACTCGCGGCCGATTCCACCGTTTGCACCGATAACTGCGACTTGCATGGTGTACTATATCAACACGAATTATATCAATAGATGCTGTGGTCACCGAATGCTGTATCAGCTAAACGACTGGCTCAGTGCGCATATACTCCTTGAAAAAATGAGCGAAATCACTGCTCAACGATAGAATCGACGTTGAGTGCTCTTCGCCGTCGTCAACTCGCTACTTATCATGTTTTTGCCATTGAATTCAGTGACGAGGTGACGTACAAGTCAGCGACCTGCATTATCTTCGTAGGTTTCAGCTGTGATTGATCCTACTGGGAAGTAACTCACCCTACCTTCTTCTATAATAATGTAGAGCAGCTATATGAGTTTGAAATGTTGCCGGCAATTCAAGACGAGCGAACGAAACTGGTCGATCTGAGCGTCGGTCTCGAATCAGATTCGCCGAGCGAGCCGTTTCCACCGTCTATCGAGCGGTTTGACCATCGCCGCGGCGCGGAGTTGCTCGCGGAGAGACTTCGCGAAATCGGCTTCGAGGACGTTAATGCGGACGACTTTCCGGAGGGGATCGGACTGGCCTGGGAAGAGGTCACCGCAATCACCCACGCCGGGACGCACATGGATGCTCCGTGGCATTACGGTCCGACCAGTGGGGACGACGAATCGAGGACGATCGACGAGGTCCCACTTGAGTGGTGCGTCGGCAAGGCGATCGTTCTAGATTTCACCGAGAAAGAACCTGGCAGCGAAATCGGTATAGAGGAGATTGAGACTGAACTCGACACCATCGATCATTCGCTCCGAAGAGAGGATATCGTCCTTATCCGAACCGGGCTCGATGAACTCTGGGGAACGCCCGAGTACCTCACAGAGTTTCCCGGCATGAGCGCCGACGCGACCACGTATCTAGTTAACCGGGGTGTAAAGGTGATCGGGACGGATGCGTACGGCTTCGATAAACCGTTCGCTGAGATGGGTCACCGATACGTTGAATCAGGTGATGAGGAGGAATTGTGGCCAGCGCACTTCGCCGGTCGTGACGCCGAATACTGTCAGATCGAAAAAATGGCCAACTTGGCAAAACTCCCTCAGAAAGGGGCAACGCTCATGACGTTTCCCGTGAACGTCAAAAACGGTAGTGCCGGGTGGGTCAGACCCGTCGCGTTCGTAGAGGAGGACATATGAAACTCGCCAGCTTCGAAGTTGAGACGCCAGTCGGACCGGTCCAACGGATCGGCGTCGTTGACGACGAGTGGCTGGTCGACGTCACCGCGAGCTACGGGGCGGTCTTGGCTGATCGAGGTGAACGACGACCTGCGGAGGTCGCAGCGGTTACGGCGCCCTCAGAGATGCTTGCGTTCCTGCACCATGGTGATAAGGCGTTCGAGGCAGCCCGGGAAGCGGTCGAGTTTACAGATAAGACCGAATCGTCGGTCGGTCCCAACGGCGCACGACTTCGCTACCGGCGGGACGAGGTAGAGTTACTCAGTCCACTCCCGCGACCTAACTCGATTCGCGATTTCATGGTCATCGAGGAACACGTTCGTAACAGCCTCGATGAGCCACCGGATGCTTGGTACGAGATGCCAGTGTACTACAAGGGCAACCCGGATACAGTCGTCCGGCCGGGAGCCGACGTCGAGTGGCCAGCGTATTCGGACAAACTCGATTACGAACTCGAGATCGCCGCGATCATCGGAAAACGCGGCCGCGACATCCCGGCCGAACGAGCCGAGGAGTACATCGCGGGTTACACGATTTTCAACGATTTCAGCGCCCGGGATATCCAGTTGCGGGAGATGGAAGCACAGCTCGGTCCCGCCAAAGGAAAGGACTTCGCGAACGGACTCGGCCCAGTGCTTGTCACTCCTGACGAAATCGACGTCGAGAACCTGACGGTGTCTGCCCGGATCAACGGCGAGATTTGGTCAGACGGCTCTCTGGGGGAGATGTACCACTCGTTCGCTGACATCGTCGAACACGTCTCGCATGCGGAACCGCTTTACCCCGGTGACGTCCTCGGCAGCGGCACAGTCGGAAACGGCTGTGGCCTCGAACTAGATCGGTGGATCGAACCCGGGGACGAGATCGAACTTGAGGCAGAGGGGATCGGAGTGCTGCGACACCGCGTCGTCGACTCGACGTGAAACTCGCGAGCAGTCCCGAACGCACTTCGTGATCTGTACTGCCGGATGATTTACACAGTATAGAACTATTTAAATAATAAGAAAACTATTGTATTTTATCGTTCCATCAGTGAATACTATTTGGACAACTACTCATAGAAAAATCGTTTAAATTATATTACCAGGCGGTAAAAACATACGTAATTATTAAGTCACCCCGTTTGCGAATCACTCGCATGGTGGAAAGCGCATTGGATACCGCCAAAATCGCGTCGTTGCTGGTGGGAGTCATCCTTTTTTTCGGTCTGATGCTGTACGTCGGCTACAGAACCGAGAAGTGGATCGAGTCCACGTCGGATTTCATCGTATCGGGCAGAGAGATAAATTACCTCGTGATCGGGGCCGGGTTCGCCGCGATCGGGTTAGCCGGGTCTCAGGTCTCGGCTCTGCCGGAGTTCGCCATCAATCTCGGTCTCCTTCCGGCGTCGCTGTTCATGCTCACGTGGTGTGTGTTCCTCGTGATTTTCGGGTGGAAGATCGCACCGTACATCCGAAGGAGCGGGGTGTACACCACGTCTGAGTGGATGGAACAGCGGTTCGATCGACGGACGCGAATGGTCGCCGCAGTCGGAAGCGCCCTCGGCATCATCGGGGTTGTCGCGGCGCAGTTCGTCGGCCTTGGCCTCGTGATGGCCGAATTAACCGACTTCTCATACTTGTATACGTCGTTCGGTATCCTCTTGATCACGCTCGTCTACATGTACCTCGGCGGACTGTGGGCGGTGACGGTGAACGACGTTATCCAGATCGTTATCGGGGGCATCGCGATGATTGTCATCGCGGGGTGGATGTTTGTCTACTTCGGCTCGCCCGCCTGGTTGGCCGAAACCGCGCCCGAGATGACGAGCCTCTCTGGAACGGGGGCGATGAAGCCTGTTGCACTGACGTTCAACAGTCCGGTTACGTGGTTCATCGGCTGGGGCGCGCTGATCATTGGAAATCAATACTACTGGATCCGGCTGGTGAGCGCCCGCAGTGAGGATGCCGCGAAGAAAGGAACCATGCTGGGCGGTGTCCTGGCGGCGATCTTCTTCTCGCTGCTGCTCGCACTGCCTGGAGCGTACGCGGTCGCGGCGTACGGTGCCCCCAAAGAGGCCGGCTATAACTCCGGCGGCGTATTCGGGGTCTTGCTGCTCGAGATGCCACCGCTGATGGACGCGTTCGTCCTCATCGCGCTGATTTCGGCGCTGATGAGTACGGCCTCGACCGCGATCATTGGCATCGTCTCGATCCTAATTCGGGATGTGTGGGAGCCGCTCGTCGGACAGGCGACGACATCTGATGAACTTATGGGACCAAGCCGATTCTTCACGGTATTGATCGGCGTTACCGCGTGGGTCTGGGCGGTCACGTGGCAGGAGACGGCCGCGCTCATGCTCGCCCTCGGCTGGTCGTTCATCGCTCCGCTGGTATCAGTCATACTCCTCGGTCTGGCGTGGCCGCGACTGTCCGCCTCCGGTGCCTTCTACGGGATCTCCACCGGAATTATCGCTGTCTTGCTCTGGCAGTACGGACCGTGGGGACTCAGCGCCTACGCCCACGAGACATGGGTCGGGATCTTTATACCTGCGATCGTCGCCATGGCGGTCTCGCTGGTCACTGAACCACCGTACTACGGGAAGGCGGACTGGAAGGAGAAATCCCGTTCCGATACGATAACTCCCGGCGAGGGTCAACCTCAGCCGGATTTGCAAGGTCTCGCGGTCGAACTGTCGAAACCGTGGACGCCGAGCAGCCGGTGGAACGAGTTCGTCGAGAACCGCGGGGTCAAGGGCGGACTCCTCCCGACGCTGCTTCGCTACGAACCCCAGTCCGCTTCGGAGGATGGTCGCAATGAGTGAGACGTTCGCACCAGACCTCGAGGAGATCCACGACAGGTTCGAACTCGAAGGGGACGAGACGGTCGAAGAGAAATACGAGGAGTTGCTCAAGTTTGTCCACTCCGGTCGCAATCGAACCGACGAGCTGGCCGACGGTCTCGGTCTGAGCGGCGTAGAGACCGAGTACCTGATTCGAGAAGCCGAGAAGAATGGTGATCTAGCCAGGGACGGCTACACCGGCAAGAAGCTCTACACGATTTTGATTACCAGTCAGGGCCAGGCGAAACTGCCGGCGATCTCAGAAATCGACGCGAAGCTCGCCGAGTACAACCTGACGGAGCTGGACTATGAGGTTCTGAAAATCGTCGCTAACGTCGGCTCCTGTACGGTTCAGCCCATCCTCGAAGAGCTGTCGGTCGACCTCGCTCCGATCAAACTGATTCCGGTCATCAATCACCTCATACGGGAGAACTACTGCGAGAGTTCCGGGCTGTGGCGTCGATACGTCGAAGTCACGAATGAGGGTCGATCTGTCATCGAGACTGCCGAGCATGAGGTGTTCAACGACAAGTCAGAACGCCACTGATCGGCGGGCTCTCCGTCGTATACGTGTTCAATCGTCTACTTTGAAGTTCAGTTGGCTAACCGAATAGTACCTGCAAGAAGGATAAGTAGTATCCTAATGACGATCGTCCAGACTGTCTACTTCCCAACAGTGAACTCAGCTGGATCTTTTGTAAATAGTCCATAAACCACCGCAACCGCCATGCCACACCCACCAATTGTCTGAAGTAATAATGGGAGACTTTGCTCACCAGTAGTCGTAGATATCAATGCAGGAATGCCTAGTGCTGCGCCAGCAATGAGCGTAGAGACATGGTAGAGAGAAAATCGATCCATGCCAAATTATAGATCCTCAAACTAAAATTCTTTCGATCAGTGTTGAATCAATGTGGGTAGAAGCCACCTCTACGTTGTCATACTGGATGCCGTGACGTACGATCTAATGGCCTGTACGTGTCCGCACCACGTCCACCGCACCGCCTACTGTAAGCACATGACTGTCGTCGAAACTGCAACCGACGACGGGACGCTCGACGCCTTCCCTTAGGAGGACAACGAAGACGATTCCGAATCAGTAGACTGTGACTGTGATGGCCTCGACGGCTTCCTTTGTTGGCCGTGTGTTAGAACGAGGCGTAGGGAACTTCTGAACTAACCTACGTTTCCGTTTTTATCTATACACAATAATAGATGGTCTCAGATATCACCAATCAGCGAACGTTCACGGAAAGTGCGGATGCTGCGAATGATGATCCTCCTATTAGTGCCAAACACAACCCCTGGCTATACGTACGAAGTAAACAGTATATTTATCAAATCTTGTTACTATCTTGTCGATAATGCTTGAAGAATATGGGTACGTCGTAAACATTGATGGTGTCGTTGTCAAAGACGATGAGTACCTGTTCATCGAACGCGGTGAAAATGAAGACCACGCTGCCGGTCTATTGTCGTTTCCAGGAGGCAAAGTCGAACAGTCGCCCGGGGGCACAGAAACGATTGAGAAAACGGCTGCCCGTGAACTCAACGAGGAGGTCGATGTTGAAATCGGAGATGTCGAGTATATTTGTAGTACAACGTTTGAGACCGACGACGGTACTCGCTGTCTCAATATTGTTGTACTCTGTGAGTTCGTGGCGGGTGATGCCCATCCTCGAGCTTCCGACGAAGTTGCTGCAGTGCATTGGCTTTCTTATGATGAAATCAAAGCCCGAACTGACATTCCGGAATTCGTCGAACACTTCGTAGACTGCACCGAAAAAGTACGCAACTCCGGCTAAGTGGAGTTTGGTTCTGCTGAACCGTACTGAAACTACGATACCTACTTCCAACTGAAACCCATACAAACACGTCGTTGCTTCGGTTGATGAGTTGAGTTATCGCACGGCTTGAGAGAGAATTCTCGATTCGATTTTCTGGAAGTGTTCGCCAACTGTTGCCTGACTTAGCCCTACCCCGTCAGCGATTTCTCGTATTGTTGCCTGTCGTGGGACTTCGTAGTACCCATGTTCGATGGCTATGGAAAGGATCTCCCGCTGACGATCAGTGAGCACCGAGTCGAGGTGACCTTGAGACACATACTCGCCGGTTTGTTCGATTTCGATGTCAACGAACTCAGACACCCTCTCCAAAATTCGTTGCAGCGGCTTGTGTTCTCCGATAAACTTTACCCGTAAGCGGTCATCGCTCAGGAACTTTACCGGCATAGGCATAAGAACATCCGATTCGTGTAGTATCGCAAGGAAGGACGTGAGTGGCTCTCTCATTTCACAATGGAGGTATGCAAGTCCATCTCCCTGCTCCGGAACATCAGAGTGTATCACAGCCGAACTTGCATCGAATGTTGCTCTTGCGTGGTCGAGATCCCCCCTGAAGTTGATAGAGAAGGACAACTGTCCCGTCATGCAACAAATTGAAATGGTACAAGTATTCGCGTGCTACAACATCTCTACTCAGAGTAGCAAAAGCAGAGACAAATCTCCGCTCGCCCGGATCTGTTAAAACAGTCACGTATCTCATGGGTAGTTTCTCGTACGGATGGGCGTCGATACGCGGAATTCTGCTTGTCGGTAAATCATTATTCTGCGAAGAAGCTCGGTCTCTATCCTCCGATTACTATCTCTTAGAAAGACGAACAACGTAAATCACTTAAAAACTGCCGAAGAACTTCGGCATCATCTCCTTGCTCTTTCCAGATTTCTTTGTGTCTACAAGAGAGCTAACCATAATGAATGAAACTGTTCACTATCTCTACACAGGCACGGTTCACGCTGTGCAAACCAGATCAGCTTTGATAAGAGATGACGAGGAAACAATTGATGACTGACCTCTTCCGCGACAGGATGGCAAACAGCGCGAGAAGGGTCTCTCACACACTACTAAGGTGGCCAGCGTGGGCCGCATATGCAGCCAGCGCTTGGTCGTTGATATACGGCGCGCTCGGAATATACTGGACGTTCGGTGGTAGTGGATTTCCATTCGGGGCTACGAACGATCCGGAAGGGGCTGCGTTGTCTATCCTTGCGGGTGTACAGGTCGAGACTGCTGCACCAGTGATCGCTGCGATGGGGCTGGTCGGTGCGGTGGTGGGTCTTGCGATGGCCCGGACGTGGGGGCGCGGATTCTCGCGGACAGTGCTGCTCGGCATCGCGTGGAGTTTCGCTGCCGTGCTATTGCTGGTGGTGCCGGATGCCCGCGGACTCCTCGCCATGGCCCTCGTACCGATTGTGCTGATCGGCGCGCCCTTCGGCTGGCCGTCAGAGAACTTCTTCGACGCCATACCCTGGCCCGTGATGAACCAGTTCGTCCTCATTGGCGGTGGGTTCTTGTGGGTTGCAGCGGCCGTCGCCTACCAGCGCCGGAGCAGAAACGCCTGTATGAATTGCGGCCGCACCGACACTGACACTGGATGGACGACGCCAGCCGCGGCGGCCCAGTGGGGCAGATGGGCTACCGCCGTCGCAGCCATTGTGCCCCTCGTGTATGCCACAACACGTTTAGCGTGGGAACTGGGCATCCCGTTAGGTATCTCCGAGGAAATCCTTCGCACGGGCCAGGCCAGTGGGGGGCTCTGGTCAGGGGTAGCACTTAGCACGGTGGCAGTTGGCGGCGTGATTCTCACACTCGGACTCATCCAGCCATGGGGCGAGATCTTCCCCCGCTGGCTCCCACTTTTGGGTGGAAAGCGGGTTCCCATTTGGTTGGCGGTCGTTCCTGCCTCGTTGGTCTCCGTCTTAGTGGCTATGGCCGGCCTAATGTTCGTACGCAAAACGGTGCTCGGTACTTCCTTCTTCACGCTTACTGATGGCTGGGCAGCCATTGGGCCGGTACTGTTGTGGCCTATCTGGGGAGTCGCACTCGGGGCGGCAACGCTCGCGTACTACTACCGCAGACGCGGCCGGTGTCGGCACTGCGGGCTGGGCAGGACGATAACGGGAGGAAACTGATCTCAGAGCCTGGTTGGATAGGGACATTTACCAAGACATCGAATGCCACGGGATCGACGACAGAATCGAGGCACAGTGGCCTCACTAAAACCATTTGCTGCTGCAGATCATTCTCTTTAACATGAGATTTGTGACAATACTTCTCACGCCAATGGAGTCTGCATTTGATCCTACCGTGCAAGCGTTTGCCGACGACTCGGCAGTGAAACGGCGAACATTGGATCACATACGGATGCTCGATGACGGAACCGGTGTGCTTCTCGTCCAATTTGACGGAGAGCGCGAGCGAGCGGAAGCCCTATTGGATGCTCATTCTGATATTCTCGCATATGATATCTCCGAGGTGGATAACAGCCTCTATGCGTACGTTCACCAGAAATGGAGCGAGATTGCTACAACGTTCCATTCCATCGTGCAGACGCACGGACTTGTCGTCGATACTCCGATGACATATACCGAAGACGACGACCTACGGGTAACGCTGCTGGGAGAGCAACAGACGATTCAGACGGTGCTCACAGAGATACCCGTGGCTTTCGACCTCACTGTCGAAGCCATCGGTGAGTATAATCCATCGACCACACGGCTGTTCGAACAATTGACCGAACGCCAACAGGAGGCGGTGACGGTTGCACTCAAACTAGGCTACTTTCGAGATCCACGAACAGCCACATACAAAGATATCGGCGAAGAACTCGGCTGTGGGCCTGAAACGGTGGGCGAACACCTCCGAAAAGCACAGGCGACGATATTTGCTGAACTCGTCCCGTGAACTATCTCACGAGAGTAGTCCTCACTCGGTGTTAGAGACTCTATTATTTGGCCTCAACTCGTATAGCGAGTTGACTCTCCGTATATAGCCGACCCCATATATGGTGGAGCATCCTGATTCCCGCTGCTGCCTTAGTCACAAATGCCTATGAGCACAATTGAAACAGCCATCCTCGTCGTACAAGGACTACTTGGACTCATCATGTTGGCCTCGGGTGGCGTGAAGTTCCTCCGTACTAACTTCCATACAACGCAATTCGATCAGTTCGGGTACCCACAGTGGTTCCTCGTCGTGACTGGCGGTGTCGAAGTTATCGGCGGTCTCGGGCTACTCGCTGGGCTCGTGTTCGCACCTATACTCGGTATTTTCGGTGGCCTCTTGATCGCCGTGACAATGATCGGGGCCATCTTGACACACCTCGTCCGGGTCGACGATCCGCCTTCGGCATCAGTCCCAGCGGCGGTCTTCCTCGTAGCCGGACTCGTCGTCACGATTCCCAGGTTACTCGCATTATAGCCACGAGAGCACGGGCACCTGCGAGATGGCGGCTGACCGCAGTCTCACTATATTGCATATTGACATTTTTACTGACATATTCCATATAGTACTTGGTAGGAAGACCGGTGCCCTCGGGCGTGTCGAAACGCGCCGGGTGCTCTACCACCCGGCACCGGTCTTCCTAAATGCTACCCAGAAGACAATGAGTACGAAACCGAGCCCAGGACTTGAAGCTGACGAGACGGCACAGAAACGCGCACAGTGGGAACAGTTCTGGTTCCCGGTCGAGGCCCCCGAAATGGTCGACGTGACCAACGAGAGCCACGACACCCCCACTGACCACCAATACGTCGTCACGCTGGACGACGTGAGCGGCGACGTGATGGCGTGTACCTGCCCGCACCATGTCCACCGGAGTGCATTCTATAAGCACATGGCTGCCGTCGAAACCGCGACGGATGACGGGACTCTGACGGCATTCCCATCGGAAGAGGACGAGAACACCGACGAGACGGACGAAGACGATGCCGAACCGGCAGAGTGCGACTGTGACAGCCTCAACGGCTTCCCGTGCTGGGAGTGCGTGCGCACGGGTCGGACGGAACTGCCGAACTGACCACCGCTTCCGCCCTTTTTTCCATAGTACGGCAAGTGACGGTCGCGGATATCACTGTTCACCGAACGCTCGTGGAATGTGTGGATGAAATGAGTAACGAACCAATGACGGTCGAATAACGGAGACGGCCTCCCCGACTCAGCGCAACGCTACTCGACGGCTGTCAGTGCAGAGTACTCTTTAGTAGCGTCGGAACGAATAAAAAAACGATGTACCGAACCATCCTGACAGAGGGGGAGATTAGTTGTGAGCGCTACGAAACGACAGAGACTGGTGTGAATTTATATACTGACAACGACGACTTGATTGCATTCATCCCGTACGGCAATCTCCATGCAATCATAAACGAAGACGTGTACACGGATGACGAGGACGAAACACGATCAATCTTCTAAGCGAGCACCGAACAGCGAATCCCGATAAAACACGTGGATGCAGCGATCGGTGCCTTAAGATAACCGTGGCTCGTGGAGGAGACTTGCTATAGTTTACGTGTCTGATATTGATGCCCGAAACCAGAACATAACCTGGGCAATAGCGTTGCAATGACTGTAGATTACTTTGCGTAAAGAATGGCGATAGATTCTGAATAGAAGATAGAAAAACCGAATTACGGGTCTGTTATTGCTGTAGTCTGACTAGGACGTCTCTTGGATCTCTCTATTTATTATATTGTGTTGGCTGATTGATGAAGTTGCGGTAGGCCGCAAAACAATCTTCACACAGAATCAGATCACCATCAAGCAATTCATACTCAAGATTAACACCTTGAATGGTTAACCAGACATGCGGTGCATCGTCTGAAAGCGGAGCACCACACCGGGCACACAGGTGTTCTGTAGACGCCATACAAGTTCTAAATAGACAGAGCATGTGAATTGCTATCAGTCTTCGGGCGAATGGGGTTCTAGTCTCGTATTCTCGCTTCGGTGTAAGCGCGTTCTGCACGTGCTGCCGGTAAGAATGCAACTGACGAACATCACAGATAGGGGTTGCGTCATGGGTGACCTCACGTCTTTTCCTATGTTAGTATAACCTACTAACGTATCGTGAGACCCGTCGTGTGTTGCTCGCCGTCGGCAATACACAACGAAAACTCGGTTACCACAGAGGCGAACGGTTGTCTAATTGCATGGTACGTCTAATGTGAGCATCCTTTTTGGAGTATTAATGGACGATTGATTTATTGATACAAATTGTATTATGGGTATGAGAGATACAGATGTCGAATGACGCTCTTCAAATCGTGCTTCTGGGGGGAGGACATGTCGGATATTATACCGCAGAACAACTAGTTAAACAGGGACACAATCTCACCATCATCGAACGCGATCAAACACGATGTGACTTGCTTCTTGAAGCTGGATTTGATACAGTTCTTCATGGAGAGGCTGTCGATCCTGATGTTCTTGGAAGGGCCGATTTAGCTTGTGCTGATGTCGTTGCCGGTCTCACTGACGACATTGGTAGTAATTTGGCAGTCTGTTTGGTTGCTTCGAAGATGGAAGGCGTGAGAACCGTACTCCGAGTTGATTCACCAAGCGCACGAGATGAATACGAAAAGTTCGTTGACCAAGTCATTTTCCCCGAAGGACTTGGCGCACTCGCAACAGTGAGTGCAATTACAGGAGGAAGCCTTCCGGATGCCGTGAATGAACTCACCGGCATTATTGAACTCTTGCAGATACAAGTGACCGAGGATGCCCCGGTTGCCGGGACGGCTATTCGAGACATCGCAGTTCCGGATGGATGCTCAATTGTTGTAGACATGGATGAAAAAACGGTGGTCAGCCCTGCGACAACACTTAGGCCAGGAATGAATCTGCTTGTTGCGACCGAACCCGCTGCTTCCAGAGAAATAGTAGAGATACTCACTGGCAATCAATAATATATTTCCACGGAAGTAGATGTATTGTACGATGAATACTGGCTTTCAAAAGAAATTGCGATCAGAGCGAATGATCCTTTCGTATCACTCCATTTTACTCCCAGTCTCAGTAGGCGTCTGGGTTCTGGATTCACCGCTTCCCTGCGCTGTGTCGTCTCCTCCGTTGTGGCAGGCGAGACAACACAAGAATCGCAGTGGAGTGAATGATTCCAGCACGCCCACCCACAGAAGGCGACCCTGACGAGACGGCACCAAAACGCGCACACAGGAACACTTCTCCTTCGACATCGAAGCCCCCGGACTCATCGCAGTGACCAACGAGAGCCACGACAACCCCGCATACCACCGGTACACCGTGTCTATCGACGACGTGATCGGCGAGCTGATGGCCTGCACCTGTCTGCATCACGTCCACCGCAACGCCTACTGCAAGCATATGGCTGCCGTCGATTACGCAACTGACGACGGGACGCTCGAGGCCTTCCCTTCGGAGGAGGAAGACGATAGTGAGCAAAAGGACTGCGACTGTGACGGTCTCATCTGAGAACTGGGCTAACTAAAGAGGGGAACGAATTCGAACAACAGGTACGCAGAGACTGTTGCAATTCCTGGAACAATATTCTGCATGGTGATAACGCGGGCAGTCGTCCATGGTTCATACAGTGAATCAATATCTGGGTATGGGTTGTTATCTACTTCACTCGTCGATTTTCTTCTGGCTTTATCAATCATCGGTGTGTCTGCAGTATCTACAGCAAGTGCGCCACTAGTGATTCCTGGTGGCCCCTCCTCGATCATTGTAGAACGTCGAGTATACTCTTTCACACGTGTGGCACGGCCCCATCCAAGACCGACAATACTCATTGTCGAGACGATGACAATACTAGCGGGGATTCCGAGCTCTGAAAGGATGGTGATGAGTGTGGAACTCACAACTGCGACGATCAATGCTGCAAGCAAGGGCATATCGGTGAGTTCATTCCCCATCGTATCGAGGGTTCGTCGAGCAATTGTAAACGCTCCTACCGCAATGGCACTCCCTGTAATCAGAATGCCATAGTTCATCTCCATTGCGCCACTACCGACGAGGGGAGCAATTGCGTTCGCCATATTCGATGCACCAGCCGAGAACGCAGTATAACAGCCGACGACAATGACCAACAGTGTCCCCGTAAATTCTCGCATAGTTGTGTTCGGGCCAAGTGCTGGCCGGACAGTCCATCCTGACCGATCGATTTGAACCAGTGCGCCCTTGCTCTGCGTGATTGCAAACCAATCGAGGAGGATGGGGTACCAGTATCGACCAATAATAGCACTTACCCAAAAGGCGATCACCGGAGAGACGAGCCACCACGAGACAATCCGCCCCATTACACCCCAGTTCAGCGCATCTGTTGCGAGACCAAGGCCAGCAATCGTGCCGACACCCGTCATCGAAGTCGAGGCGGGGACACCCACGATATTCGAGAGGAATAACGCGAGTCCGATGAAAAAGAGAATTGCAATACTTGCTTCCAGAGTGAAAAATCGACTCGGAACGATTTCACCACCCATTGTATTGATGACGTTTCGGCCAACAGTCCATCCACCAACAAGCGCACAAATGCTCATGAGGGCAGCAGCTCCGAGCTTTGAGATAGTTTGGCTTCCAACTGCAGGACCGAAAGCAACTCCCGTATTCGAACCGCCAACATTGAAACCAACGAAAATTGCGACAGCAAGTCCGACGAGAAAGAGTATCTCTACCATGGCTGAACCATGTGAGATCGTTTGTTAAATTCTTTGCTAAAGTCTAATCAGTATTGAACGACACACCTGTTCAGCGACGAGGAAGCACTGGATGCAATGGTGACAACAACCCGCCGGTCAATCGCCATCCCATTCACGCCTAACGACTATTAGAGCAGGTGGCTTACCATGTGATAGCTACGTTAACCCGTGGACAGTTGCCCCACTCCGGCATGCGGATATTCACGGCCAGGAGGGGCAGCTCGTCAAGGAGACAGTCGAGATGATCGCTAGGGAAGCAGCGAGCTACCTCGGCGTTGAGGTTCGAGGTGGTCTGAATCAATTGTGAAGAGACATTGTCGACTGTGATTATTGACTCATTTTCCTTCTCGAATGTTTTGTAAGATTCTTGGCGTTGACACCGACCACCGAACGCTCACGGAGAGTGCGAATGTAGCAAGTGACGATACTCCCGAGACACCAGCGGTTCTACTCGAGCAAGTAAAACAGCATGCGGCAGACGTCGTCGCCGAGTATTTCCCGAATCTACCGGTTGAAGCGATCGACTGGGAGGTCTCACATCGAGCGCAACGGCAGGCAGGGGTAACGAAGTACGACCCAGCAACGGACGCGATTACGATTACGTTCACGTGGGCGGCCTACGAACACCACGATTGGGAGTAATTTAGCGAAACCGTGCGCCACGAACTGATCCACGCATGGCAGTACAACGAATTCGGTGAAGCGGATCGTGGAGCAACATTCACCCGCTAGACGGACACCCTCGACACAACACACCACTGCGAGTGGTTCAAGATGCCGAGCTGGTGGATCGTCTGTGAGGACTGTGGTGGGCGACTTCCGCGCTACCAACGCTCGAACGTTGTGAAACACCCCGAGAAGTACAGTTGTGGTGAGTGCGGCGGATCGTTCCGCGTCGAGTAGACTGCCGGACTATGAGGTCGGAGTATTGGTGTCCTCGCTGTCAGCGGGTTGTTGAGCCTGTAACGGTGGCTGGCCCGTCGCGAGTCTATCTGAGTCCATGCGAGCATCGGGTCGCCACTCCCGACGAATTGCTTGAGGTGGGCGATCTGCACCCACCACGCCCTGATGTGTGGGTGACGGACTTCCTCGGTGAATCTCACTGACTTCCCCTGACGCTTTCGGCTCTCCGTCACTCTTTCATTCGTTCGTTTTTCCTTGGTACAGGCGCTAACACAGGCTAGTATAGTATACTAACCTACACGGTTCTGCTGAAGCTCTCAGAGCGTGACAGGAATGGTGTGCTGAATAGAGAGGATGAATTCATCCTGTTATCCTCTAAGCCAGCGGAGCCAGATGCGAAGACTACTACAATCATTCGGCAGATATCTTTATCATGATTGATGTTGACATACGTCGTGGTTGACCACCAATGACACAGGAATGGACTATTAGAGGCGATTACGTAATTGCAGGCGAGAAAGCCTCGCCCTTCAGGGCGGGGATGAATCGCCGTCTTTGTTCACTTTCACTGTACGGTACAGTCTTCGGTGCTCTCCGTGCGTTTTTCTGGGTATCCGACGCGGCACATCCGCGCCCATACCGGGACAATCGGACAAATTCGGACTTCCCGGCCGAGGCTCGAAGTACCCCTTCGGGATCGGTTGGGTACCGACGCTAAACAACCAAGTACCTCCGAATCCCTCACGGGAGAGGAGTAACGGCTACTTGGCATGGCCAGCACCTCGTCGGTGTGTAAACCGTAAACTCCCACCGAACCAGCGACCGACGTTGTGGGAATCCTCGCCCTTCAGGGCGGGGAGGATGTCAAAGCGACTCACGATGACAGCCTCTATTACTACCGTCCCTGCTTGTCACCTCTTCTTTAGTTGTGAATTAGCGAATATCCGACGAAGGCCGAGACCGACTGCCCCATCAATTGTCCCCAAAATAGCGGCAGTAACAAGGCCAACAATACCTGCCCAGATAATTCGGAATGGAAGATCTGGCATTTCGCCAGTGATGCCCATTCCCACAAGGGGGATACCAAATCCTGCGGCGAATGCAAAGACGAACAGCCAGACACGATGGAGATTTTGATCATGAACCGCAAGCCCTGCACTTCCGACGAGAAGCCCGAGCGCAAAATACTCTAAACGAAGAAATAGGAATACAGGCAGATCAAACCGTTTTACCATCGCGAGAAACCCAGCAGAACACACAAACAGCCCGATCGCAATGAGAACCGTTTGGAAGTGGTCTTTTCCATCAGAACCCTTGATGAGCGATTGGCTTTCACTAAACAGCATACCTGTATCTCGTTGAGAAAGGAGATGAATATTGGCTAGACTGAAAATCGATTTTCAGTCATCACCTATTCCTGTGCTTTCAGAGCACTTCGTCACTGTTGTGAGCCTTGCCACCAGAAGACGATTAGAAGAATCACAAACCCACCAACAAAGAAAGCAATCCCAGTCGGCCACCCGGTCGGCTCTGGCTGACCACCAGCTGCGGTTTGAGCCATGAATGGGAATTCTTCAACAACAGAATGGACGATAAGACTGAGAAGTGCAAGTGCACCAATCGCGCCAAGAAACCGTTTGAGCAACGACCGAATCCCATGCGCGCTTTCTTCGGTACCAACAACCAGCACAACTAGATTCTCGCCTGGTGCATAGATCTTCATCTCTCGGCCTTTCTCGGAGTATCGCGTATCCGCAACTCGGATCAACTCCGCCTCGACAAGTGCGTCAAGATGGTAGGAAACGGTTTGAATTGACGTGTCAAGGCGATTTGCGAGTTCAGACGGTGTTCCTGGCTCTTCGTTAATTGCCACGAGAAGTTTTCGAGCAGTCTGAGACGAGAGTGTGTTGAAGACTACGTCTGTGTCCTGTTCATCAACCCCGAGAATCTGGATATCTCCGGCTTGCTCAGTGTCTATCTCCGGGGTTTTACTGGGCAGAAGGGACATTACAAGTACACCAATGGCGAGGTAATTGGAGGTAGAACGTATAATTCCTCGCAACCCCACAGAAATACCGCTGGTTCTCAATCAAAGAAAGCCAACTGAATTGAGCGAGGAATTTCACCGGAACAGTCCAGCGATAACGAGCACGATGCCGAGCGGCACATAGATGATGCCAGCCCCAATATTGCAGGTCATTTTTTCCACCAGCAGTGGTGTACGTATACTGAATCCCCAGTCCGCTAAACCCAGTAAGATGCAGCCCACTTGGTTCTGCGTCATGTAAACCGACACTCGCACAGACAGACGGCGTAATCAGGCCAATCCCGATGAACACGAGGAACCCACCAACTAGCGCAAGTGTCCCTCGTGTTCAGGGAGGATGCTCATTACTCGATATTCGGCGCGCTGACGCTTCTTTCTTTCTCCTCTCTCCCGTCTTGAAATCCAATGAATCACGGATTAGAATCCAGTTTTGAGATGGGAAGAAAACATGGTAATCGGCCTCTTTGACTTTATTGCACCGTCTATGTTCTGACGACGGTATTTCGCTAGGAATCATTTGACTTATGCGTTCGTCGTGCTGTTCGCGGTAAATCGACTGAAATTGATCGTCCGGTTCTCTGTTTGGAGTATGGTCCCATCGTGTTGACAGGGTGTGTCAACATCTGGGTCGTACTTCCCATTCTCGTTTGTGTCTCCATACATCACAACACGAACCGTATGATTGCCGGTGAGTTGGTGCGAAAGTGGAATTCGGAGGCCATCAACAGCGACTGCTTGCGTATTATTATACGGTTGAATACCGAGACGTGATTCGTTCTCGTAGGCGACCAATAGGATGTCGGCATTGTCGCCAAGTTCGAAGCCAACAACGACGCTCTTCGTATCCCAGATATTCTTTTCAACTTGGGTTCCAAGAGCATAGAACGCAGGTGATGTCGCACCATTACATGCCTCACTGCTCATTGGAGGGTTAGAACTGAATGGGACGCCACTCAGACAGCCAGCAAAAACAACGACAAGGACAACGAGGATGCTGGGATGGGAACGCATGAGATACAATTGATAAGATTGGGTAAGTGCTTTCTGTAGTGTCAAATCGTTCTTTGAGTCTACCAAACACCTTTCTTCACTGATAGCCATCTGCCTCCATATGTCGCCGACTCGACGTACAATTCTCGCCCTCTCGAACGCGCTTCTAGCGAGTGCCCTTCTTCCCGGCTGTCTTTCACCACTCTCCTCAAACGACTCCACTATGAACGCCCCAACAGTGACCGGCGAGAAAGACCCAAATCCGACCGCTGCAAATCAAACGCAAATCCGAACACTTGCCCGCGGAAACACCGAGTTCGGACTAACGCTCCTTTCGTCACTCGCCCAGGATGAACCCTCGACAAACCAGTTCATCTCACCCTACAGTATCTCGGTCGCACTGGCGATGACCTATGCTGGTGCCCGTGGCAAAACGCAGAAACAGATGACCGAGACACTCCGATTCTCGTTAGAAGACGCAACACTTCACGCAGCATTCGGCGAAACCGAAGACCAACTAGCCGCGAGCAATGACGATGCCAACTCGAAAAAAAACGTCCCATTCCAACTCACGACTGCGAACGCTATTTGGGGACAACAAAACTACCCCTGGCGGGACGACTTCCTCACGACGCTCAAAACGTACTACGACGCTGGACTCCACGTCTTAGATTTCAAGGAGAACTCAGCTGAGGCGACTCAGACCATCAACGAATGGGTTGCCGATCAGACTGAAGACAAAATCAGAGATCTCCTCCCGGAGGGGGCCCTCAATTCCCTCACCCGCCTCGTCCTCACCACCGCCATCTACTTCCGCGCAACATGGGCAGAACCGTTCGAGAAAGGTCGAACCACACCGCAGCCGTTCACTGCGCTTGATGGGACAACTGCAGAGGTACCGATGATGCGCCAATCTGAATCGTTTCCCTACGCGACCGTTGACGGCCATCAGGTCATTGAACTCCCCTACGTCGGCGATGAAGTCGGAATGGTCGTCATCCTTCCCAAAGAGAGAACGTTCGAGGAATTCATGGAATCACTGGACGTTGATCGTCTCACATCATTGCTAAGTGGAATGGATCAGCAGCAGGGCACGATTTCACTCCCCCGATTCACGATTGAATCGTCGTTTGAACTCCCAACGACGCTCGCTGAACTCGGGATGCCGGTTGTGTTCTCGAATCATGCTGATTTCAGTGGAATGGTTGATCCCGCAAAGACTGGTGAACACCTCCGAATTGACGATGTACTCCACAAGAGCTACATCGCAGTTGACGAGGAGGGGACTGAGGCGGCGGCTGCGACTGCTGTCGAGGCCGTAGCGACGGGAGCAGCACGTGATCCGTTCACAATGACCGTCGATCGACCGTTTTACTTGCTGATCCGACATCGACCAACTGACACCGTACTCTTCCTTGGTCGTATCGTCGATGCGAGTGCGGCCCAATCCAACTGATGCACCGGTCAACAGGACTGCTGCCTCGGGACTCAACGTCCGTTGCTGTGAGAAACACGCTAGTGGGCTCACTATTCCTCTGAAATCCACCAGATAACAACCCGCGGACTCAACTTCCCTCGCTCAACTTCTCCATCCTCATGCAGTGCTTCAAGCCGTCGATGGGCTGACGGCCGCTCAATGTCGAGCGTATCCGCCACCCATCGAGCGGTCACCGCTGGAAACTCTGACTCGCGCATCGCCGTCAGAATATCGTCGTCAGTCGTTTCCTCTGCAAATTGACCACGAGTATCGCGTTCTCTCTCGTCTGTCATCGTAGCCGTCAGTTCATTATCCACCATCTTAAACCCACACACTACGTAGTACACCGGAAGGTTTAATACCACGTATCACATAGTACCCGGTAGGAAGAACGGTGCCCTTGGGCGTGTAGAAACGCGCCGGGTGTTGTAGCACCCGGCACCGGTCTTCCGAAACCTGCTAGAAGACCACGAGTACAAAACAATCCGCAACCCTTGAAGCTGCCGAGACGGCACAGAAACGCGCACAGTGGGAACAGTTCCGGTTCCGGGTTGAGGCCCCCGGAATGGTCGAAGTGACCAATGAAAGTCACGAGACGCCTGCAGAGCACCAATACACAGTCTCCATCGACGACGTGACCCAAGAACTGATGGCCCGTACGTGTCCGCATCACGTTCACCGCAACGCCTTCTGTAAGCACATGGCCGCCGTCGAAACCGCGAGGGACGACGATACCCTGACGGCGTTCCCGTCGGAAGAGGACGAGAACACCGACGAGACGGACGAAGACGATGCCGAACCGGCAGAGTGCGGCTGTGACGGCCTCGGTGGCTTTCCGTGCTGGCCATGTGTGAGAACATGGCGGAGAGAACTGCCGAACTAACCACCGCTTCAGCTGTTTTTCTCCATGTCTCGCCAAGTGACGGTCTCGGATATAACCGACAAGCGAATGCTGACGGAAAGCGCGAAAGCTGCGACCGATGATACACCTGAGACACCGATAGCCCTACTCGACCAAGCGTGCTGGACGATTCTGTCGATAATCTCTATCAGCTGTCCTAAACAGAGACGAGAAAGAACCGAAACGCTCTGTTCCAAATACAGTCGCAAACCCGGATCAGCCAAGGAAGAACTGATAGCACATCCCGACTATGGTTGCGGCAGCCAGTGTCCGAAGCATCCCCCGCTTGAACCGAAAAAGTGCACCGAACGCTCCAACCGAAATCAGTAGTGCTGCGACGTTTAGCGTTGCGAACTCAGGAATCAGTAAGTGCACCCCATACGCAGATCGTTCGTTTAACGTTCCAAAGAGAACATGCAGTGCAAACCAGACCGCGAGATTGAGAATCACGCCAACAACTGCGGCGGTAATTGTTGAAAGTGCACCTGTGAGCGATTCATGACCGCGGAAATATTCGATATAGGGGGCGCCAAGAAATATCCAGAGGAAGCACGGCGCATACGTGAACCAAGCGGTAATAAATGAGCCAATGACACCAGCAACAAGTGGTTTGAATGGTTCTGGATTACGATATGCACCCATGAATCCAACGAATTGAACGACCTGAATGAGTGGTCCTGGAGTGGTCTCAGCCATCCCCAGCCCATCGAGCATTTCTCCAGGTGCGAGCCAGCCATACGTCTGAACGGCCTGCTGAGCAATGTATGCAAGTACCGCATACGCACCGCCGAACGTGACAACGGCGGTTTGACTGAAGAAAATCGCCTCAGTGACGTAGACCGAGTTGAATCCTAATATGGGTATCAAGATAAGGAGTGGCGCAAACCAGATCGTAAGCCACGTCGCTGCCACTTTTAGCGCCCGACTTGTTGATGGCTGGGTATGGTGGCGGAAGCCGGATGAGATGACCGGTGCAGTACCCTCTGTTTCGATATCTATCACTTCCTGTTGGTTAATAACAACAAACGTCTCGGGGGCCACCTTGCTACCAATGTAGCCGCAAACACCCGCCGCAATGATAATAATTGGGAACGGAATTTGGAAGAAAAAGATCGCACCGAATGCGATTGCGGACACATTCACCATCAATACATTCTTGATCGCACGCCGCCCGATACGGAGGACTGCCTCAACAACCACGGCGAGTACAGCTGCCTTGAGCCCAAAAAAGAGGGCAATGACCACTGGCACTTGTCCATACATTGCATACAGGATACTCAGTGCAAGGATGCTGGCGAAGCCAGGAATAACGAACAATACGCCAGCAACAATCCCGCCCTTTGCTTTATGGAGAAGCCACCCGATGTAGATGGTGAGCTGTTGGGCTTCTGGACCTGGGAGGAACATTGTATAGTTCATTGCGTGTAGGAAGCGATTCTCGCTAATCCAGCGCTTTTGTTCGACTAGTAACTTATGCATGACAGCAATTTGGCCTGCAGGACCGTCGAAGCTATAGATCGCGACTTTCACCCAAATCCAAAACGCTTCCCGGAACGAGACGTTATGTCCTATCTCACCGGCTTCTGTAACATCTGACCCGCCTGTGTTTTTTATCATTCAACACCCTCCAGTGTGCAAATAACGGGTAATGAAATTGGACATAGTCGCTTGATGGTGAGTATCTCGATACTCAATAGTTCTCCACTAGCTGTTGTCTTAGATGTCCTGTCCGCTGATTCACTGTTGCAATGAGACATTCCCGTATTGATTTCAATCGCCACCTGTGGGTTAGGTACTCGGAATGCATCCCGTAGTAATTCAACGTCCGCACGGAGCGCGCCTGCGTATTCTAATCGAATCGCCTGTGCTGTTTTTTCTGAGATATGATAGGGGCCAATAACTCGCTCGGCGATTGGAGCATACTTCGAAAGGTCAAATCCCATCTCCGTCAGATAGTCACGAACCTCCTCAGAGGCTAATCCATCGCTAATTGCAGTCGCACTCAACGTGCGAAGTTTCCCAAACGGCGGAATCCCAATTTCGTGGTCACGGATGCCAGGGACGCCAATCACTACCTCTTTTTCATCTACTTGACTGACGAGTACCGAGACATCCTCTATTAGCCGAAGTAAGTGACTCGGAAGCGATATATCCAGTGCTCGCCATTCAACTGTCGGCGACTGGTCGCGAAGCCGAACGGGCGTCAAAACGGCGTTTTCTGGGTGAATGTACGACTCGAACTCTTCCTCGGAGATATTACTGTCTAAGGCGATCGTTTTTTGAGCTTCATACTGGTCGTCGATTCGAGCTTCCCATTCATCAAGTGAATCAACGTATTCCCACAGATCGCGATACCGTGCGAGCGCCCTTCAGCGTGAGTATGGGTATTGAGCGTCTGAGTCAGTCGTTGTGTCCTACTATTGGAATCCGCTCAAACCGAGCAACACTCATCACTCTCGACCCTATCTACTGATCATATGGGGGATGAACACTGTAGACACCTAACGCGTCGTGAGTTGCTCAGGACAATAGCCATCACTCCCATCGCATCTGCCAGAGCCGTGACCGACCAACGACAGACGACTCGCCACGCGAGGCTACTTTCCTCAGCCCGTGTTCTCCCACGCGATAACGCCGTTTCCCGGAGATCCTTTCGATCAGAGGAGTTCGGTATCGTTGGTGTGTTCGATATTGATTGGTTTCTCACCCCGGAGTTTCAGCGAGTATTTGACTACGTGTTCGCCTCACCGGACACGATCGAGGCCGTTCGAATGTTCGGAGTCCTAAATAGTGGGACGAACGAAACGGCTACTCCAGGAGGGAGTGGGACGGTCTGGCCCCTGCCAATCTGGCCGGTCGATTTCTCGACGACGTTTGATGCACTTGAAGCACTCACTTCTCATGGACTTACACCATATATTGTTCTAAGTTTCTTTCCAGCGGCAGTCTCGGACAACCCAACAACGCTACCCACATCGTTTACGAACTGGCAGCGACTTGTTCAGCAGTTTTTCACGGAGTTGAGTGCCGACCCACGGTTCAGTGAATCGATCTCTGAGTGGTGGTTCGACGTCTGGAATGAGCCGAACGTCACGACATTTTGGAAGGATGATTTCGAGGCGTATCTCGACCTCTATCGAGCGACGTCACAGGCAGTTACCGATGCGGGGGTCATAGATATCCAGCTCAGTGGGCCAACGATCGCATATTTTCCACATAAACATCCAAATGCTGGTGCGCCACTGATGGAGCGTTTTCTCCGATTTCTCAGCGATGAACCGGAGGTCAAATGTGATTTCATCTCGTTCCACGGAAAGGGATCAACTGGGGATACCGAACCAAATCTCAGGCGTATCGTCAACGCGGCAAAGGAAATTGCTGACATGGCGCTCTTTATCGATCAAGAACGATTCAACGGTATTTCGATAATCAACAATGAATCGGACATGAGACTCGGGTTCAACACACCGTATGAACCCCGGATGACGGAACAGTTCCCAGCGTGGCTTAGTGCGGTCAGTATCGCATATGACGCGCTGAGCCAGCAGTATAGCGCCAACAATATTCGTTTTCTCGCTGCGTCCGACAACGCAAATCAGCAGCTTATCCAAGAATCATTCGGAGGTCGGCGTTCAATCCTGACACGCACATCTCGATCACCGACCGATCTGTTCAAAATCCCTGCCTACAATTATTATGAACTTCTGCGTCTACTAGGAAATCGGCACGGAACGTTTGTTAGAGGCTCAGAGTACTACTTCCCGAAGACTGATCTCTTTCATGCACTCACCAGTGCTGACACGCATCTTGGATTGCTTTTCACCGTGTACCCCGACGTTATAACTCATCAGCCGTCCTCATGGGAGATCGAGTATACGTTAACCGATATCCCTTGGCAAACGGTGAATCTCGCCCAGTTTCAGATTGATCGGTATCACTCGAACGCGTATACGGCCGCAGGACGATCACTTTCTCACCCATCTCCCACACCAGCCGAGGCCCGCCGAATTCGAAAACTGCAAGAGTTGAGTGTCTCAAGGCCGATTCAACGAGGAGTCGAACTTACCGCTGGTCGATTGGATGCAACACTTACTCTCGACCCATTCACGACGGTACTTTATTGGATTACGCCAGTCATCCCAGATACACCTGCAACGCCAGCTTGGATCGAAACCACTGTCGAAAATGAAAACGTCATCGTGCAATGGGAGCCAAATCGTGAGCCATTCTTCTACTCGTACGAAGTGTATGCGGTGGAAGATGGAAAACCGGCCAAGCGGTTGACCCCCGTCCCTCTCCGTGCAGCCATATGGGTTGACACTGTTCCGCCAAGTAGATTCCGTAGGTACGGGATTCGTGCTGTAAGCGCATCTGGTATCAAGAGTGAAATGATAACTACCGACTTGGTATCAGTATAAGTAATCACACTAGCCGCGCTAGCTAGGTAAGGATAATACCCAATTGGTTGCTCATAGGTCAGAATAGTTGTCAAAGAAATGTGGTTCATCACATTGTCAGTGAATATCACCAGAAGATATTTACTAAATGACCATATCTCTGTATATGGTTTCCTCTGTCACTCGCCGTCGGCTGCTCACTGTCACTGTTGGAGGGCTAACTGCTCTAACAGGGTGTCAGTCACTGTCGGGACTCAATTCTCGGATTCCAGTCCAAATTCATATCTTGAATACTACCAACGAAAATATCGAAGCATGGATACAGCTGACCGATATTGATACTGGCAATGACCAAGCCGGAGGAATCGGTTCTGGTGGATCCCGGGGTGGTTCAGAAACTCGGTATGAAGGTGCCAAAGGCAACGTATCAATTGCGAGTTGCCACTGATGATATGACTCCTGCCTTAGAACAAACAGTGCAGTGGAAAATCACCGGACAGGACTGTGCAAAGAACAGCTATGCGACGTTCGTCTCTTCAGAGATGGAAATTGACCTTCAATTGCTGGCACAGAATTGTGACCACACTTAATCTCGAGTAGACTAATTTGAAATTAATTGCGAGCCTGTCCACGTCTCCTTAGTGCAAGAGGCGGCAGTGGAGCAACCGAATCTCAACTAACTACTCTTCATGTGCAAGTGGTTCTCGGTTCATTTTCGCCCAATTCACTAACCGACGGTAGCATCGCTCGAATCACCGCCTTTTGGGAAGCACAGTCTGTCCGTTTTCACTACTCCTTCCTCACCCATTCACTCTGACGTAAATTCACCAAGTCCCGATTGTTCGTGCTCCTGTGGTTCAATGACCGATGGATCGTCGTGACTGGGATTGTTGACTCGCGTCGAGATCTCGTAGGCAGCCAAGTCATCACGAGAATACGGCTGGCACAACGCTTCGCGCTCGTCCGGTCCGGCGGAGAGCCACCGATCTTCATCCTCACTCGGGAGTACAACGGGCATTCGATTGTGGATTGGCTTCATCACGTCGTTAGGTTCGGTCGTTAGAATCGTCACACATGGAATCGCCTGCTCATCTCTTTCCCAGACTTCCCAGAGGCCAGCCATCGCAAACGCTGGAGAATCCTCGCGATACACACGATACGGTTGTTTTGGGCCACCATTCTGTTGCTGCCATTCGTAAAATCCGGATGAGAGGACAAGACACGGCCGTGATTTCCACGCATTCTGAAAGACACGTTTCTCGCCAGCTGTTTCGGAGCGAGCGTTGATGATCCCTTCTTCGGATTCATTCGCCCAGAACGGTATCAGTCCCCAGTGGTACTGATTGATTTCGTCAGTTGCTTCATTTGTAATGACTTCGAGCGGCTCTCCGGGAGCGATGTTGTATCGCGGTGTATACCCACCATCAGTGACAACCTGCGCATCAAAGCGATCTTCGAGGTCTTGTTGCTTGATGAAGAGCGCGGTTCGCCCACACATAGCTCAGATACGCGCCACAGATGCATCAACGTATGGAGGAAGCATTCGATCAACGTAGACGATCCGCTATTCTCCGAGATGGTTTGTCAGCGTGTTGTAATCGTCTCACAATTGCCCTGTACATACGTTTTCTCGGGCATGAAAGAGACTATTGTCGTTGACTCAGTTTCTCCCTGGCACTGGCCCTGTTGTGGTCGGGGCCACTCGTATGTTTGATCTTCTTCCCCGTTAATGTCCATCTGAATCTTCGCTGGTGTTCCACGAAACGGCTTACTGGTCTGGGCATGATCGTAGGCGATCCGGAAGTGTTCTTCTAGTAGAATTTTCCCGGAGTCATCCCGCACTGTGAGATCCAGTCGGAGTGGTGAGTACCGAACGTTTGCGATCGTGATTTGATGAGCCAACTGATGGCCTAGAAGCGTTCGTTTAAAACTGCTGCAGCCAGCGAGACCGGCTACGATCCCACCAGTACCTGTTTGGAGAATCCTCCGGCGTGTTTGTTGCATTCTTCTAATCCCTACATATATTCAACGTGGTGTAAGCTTTGTCTTGGTAATAGTTCTTTATTTCTCGGCTTTGCGAAGCTTTTGGATGAGCTCCTTTCCGCCGTTAGGATCCTTGAGAATACGATTGGACGTGTTGCTGCCAATCTGCTCGATGGGATGGTCGGATTTATGTTCGGAACAACTGCCGTCGATCTCTTTCCAATTTCGATTCTCCAAACTCACGACCTTTCTCGGTGTATTTGAGCTACCTGTCTATCTGTCCGTAACTACTTCGCACAACATTTCGGCGGGACGAAGATCCCCGGTACGACCACCCGGATTTCACAGACGTTCTTTTATGATACTGAACAACTCCACGACTCTCCTTCTGGAAACCCGTCAGTTCCAGCCTCTCGAATACGTAGCTGGTAATTTTGTTCGAGTCTGATCACCTTCATTATGAGTCACCGTCGCTTTGAGTGAGATTTTCAAGGAAGGTATCAGCGAACACGATCACGAGGAACGCACCAAAGAGGTTGAAAACAATATCAAGAAAAGTATCTTTCTTACCATAAGACACTAGTAGGGGATCGAGGCCCATCCGGCGCGAGAGAAAGTGGATGGCGTACTCCGCGAGTTCCCAGAGGACACCAATAGCAAACACACCAGCGAGAACGTGGGGACGAGGATCTCGGTCGCGCTGACGGGAAATCACATGAATGAATCCACCAAGGATAGTCGCAGAGTGAGTATGGGTGAGGTGGTCCCACCACCATATGTCGTCGTACGGGCCAAGCATCCCCACGGCATGCATGAGCATCCCCGTCTTCACGTATACACGCTGCCACGGTCGGAGTGTAACCCCGTACTGATGTTCGACGACGACTGGAAAATAGGTGGCCGCGAAGGCGAGAACTGCATTCACGATTGCTCCTGGGTTTCGACATCGGATTCCTTCGAAAAATACGGCGGCGATAGCACCACGCAAACCTTCTTCAAGCCAATTTGAGATCGTCATGTTCGGGGTTTCTTCCTCGTAAATGAGACAGGTGGTGACCGATATACCATTCTTATTGAATGCTGCTGACCAAATGCGTTGTCGTTAGTGATGAGCCGACTACATTCCATGCTGTAACGTGCTCTCGTTCGACTGTTGGCACGCTGAATACGCACTACAGCCTGCGCATAGATTGATTCGGGGGTACCAGGAATTAGCCATTTCGCTTCTCATAGCTAGGAAACACTTTTCACCCAGCTACTCAACATTCCAGTGGATGCGTTGTACACGTACTTCCTGCGGGTCAAGCACGGCCCGTGGGCGCGTTCCGATCCGAGTATAGTACAAAGAGCTGGTTCTCTACAGTTGATCGATACGACATACCCACAAGCAGCATCATCGCTAGAGGTGAGTGCGATGCGTCGTAGCGACCTTTTCCTCCCCACGAGTCGAGCGACACACGGTGGAGGAATAAATACGACGCAACTACTGGTTCGAGCGGGCCTCATTCGACCCTTTGGTAGTGGGCTGTGGGGATTCACACCTGCTGGGCAGCGGGTTCGGCAGAAGGTGATCCATCGGCTCCAGACTGGATTGGATTCGATTGGCGGACAGCAAGTCTGTCTTCCGGGCCTTCAACATCGCCAGCGCTGGGAGCAGAGCGGGCGGTGGAAAACCTTCGAAGGCGAGATGTTCACGCTCGAAAATCGTGATGGCCAAGTGATGTGCTTGGCACCCAGCCACGAAGAGGGGATGGTACATCTCATGGATGGGCAGATTCGTTCGTACGACGATCTACCATTGTTGGTGTATCAGATTGAGTCGAAATTCCGGGATGATCACGCTTACAACGGGCTGATTCGCTGTAAAGAGTTCACGATGAAGGACGCTTATAGCTTCCATGCGAATGAAACGAGTCTCGATACGACGTATAACGACGTCCGAGGAGCATACGAGCGCACTCACACAGATCTCGGCCTTGAGTTTACAATCGTCGAGGCAGATAACAGCGTGATGGGTGGCTCAACCTCTGAGGAGTTTATCGCCCCAGTCGAACATGGAAGTGTAGAGTTACTCTCTTGCACCGCCACAGAGTGTCGATTCGGAATATCAGACGAACATCGGTAAGTGAAGCTTCACAACCTCCGTAATCGAGCGATTAGTCAGGCTCAGCAGTGAGTTTATACCCATTCAGCACTATTCATTGTTCGCAGAAAACCCGTCGGTCTATAACATATATTATACGAAGGACTAGTACCGCAAACCAACCCGTCCAATACGAGTAGTTCCGATGATTCCAGAGACCTCCAATACACCAGATCCGACCCGCCGGTACGTCACCTACTACGGTCAGACCGGAGCAACAGCCCTCACGACAACACTCGCCCATGCATTAGCCGATGCTATAGGTATCGATGTGACCGAGAGCGAGCAGGCTCTCTATCGGAGCGTGAATCCAGATGCCCTCGATCAGCTCTTTAAGCCCCAGTACGATGGGACACCCCGAAGCAATGGCCACATCACGTTTACTGTAAATGATCACTTGGTGATGGTCAGTGCAGATGGCCGGATTGAGATCACACCGTTATATGAATAGGATGCTGGGACGACAGTTGTTCGAGTTCTGGAAGTGATCGTAGAGTCAACGTGGGTGTTTGCTCTTTATGAGTTTGGTGAGAAGATCAGCTGCTTATCTTTGCTACTAGTAATAACACGACGAATAGAATCCTGCTTAGGCATTGTTCATTCGTTGGCTGTATCTGCTACCTCAAATAAGGCATTGCGTGGTTCGATATGGTTCACGAGAAAATTTTGCGTTCTCTCGCTTCTTGCTTTCCGTTTTAATTTCGATCGAGACGTCATGCAGGGTCTCTTGATTACACGTCTCGAACCGTTCGATAAACGCGTTTGCTCTGTGGTCTTTTACCCCCATCGTCATTTACCCCCGAATACTCATGAGTACTGATGAGAACTTAATTTCTGCTTCACAGTACTATGTATTCAACGCCAGGCATTTACCACCAAAAAGTTTGAGGACGATCAGTTCAGGACCGAAACCTGCAGATTCGCCGTCAGATATCACTGATACATGCTTGGCGTTGGTGACGAAGGTGGTGCGATCTGGTGATCTTGCACCATTTGTTGATATTGCTCTGCAACTTGGTGGAGCTGTTGTTCGATCGTATCGGCCTGTTCTTCAAGTTCAATCGTGTCGATATCGAACTCAACGAGCGGTTCCAGTGCAGTCTCAATAACCGCTTGGGCAGCGGTTGGATCCGGGAAAAACGGATTCGAGTGGACAATAAGCACGGCTGCTGGGATCTCGGCATGATAGCAGTTATTGACTAATGCACCAGTTGCCCCACCAACGAGACCTGGTTCTTCCGCAAGTGGTATTCCAATATCGGTGAGTTCTGCCTCGACAGTGTCAGTCGTTGCGACCCCTGTGACGTCTCCGATTTGGCTTTCATTTTGCGCCGGCGCACCAACCAGAAAAATAGCCCGCTTGAATTCATTCGCTAAATCGTCCAAGACACATTGACTGAGCGCTTGATAGCTAAACGGAGGAATCGCAATATCACTTTGGAGCGTCATCACCGCTGGATCCTCACCTCGATAGACACGAACAAGATCCTGAACACGCCCGTCATTAAAGGATGTGATCTGCGGAAATTCTTCAGAGTGAATTGTTCCGTACTGCTCAAGGTTGAGTTGTCGTGTGATTTGATCGACTGCGATTGCAGCGACTAATCCATGGCCTGGGAGGCCTTCGACGAGTGTTGGTTGGTCTGTTTTGTATTCTGTACGTTGTTTAAACGTCACATGTGACTGGAAATCAGACATACAGAGGTCTACGAGTACATCGCTCTTTACTATAGCGGCAAAGTAACCCGCTTGTTCACAGCAAGACGGCACCGTGCTGCTGGGAGCAAGTTTTAGGATTCGTCGAGGACACCGCGGTGGCCATTTCCACTGGCGCTTATGAAGGAAAGAGGACTTCGACTTCCCATCGTCGACTCAGAGTGACGAGACCCAGACAACTTCGTTGAGCCCCTTACGTGTGGCCCATTCTCGAAACTCCGCATCGGCCAGTACCGTCTCGCTTGCATCGTCAACTACGACGAGTCCGTTCTCGAAGTCCATCGAATCGAACACCGAAGTGGTGTATACACCGCTGACGATTGAGGTTCGCAACGTCCCGTATGCATTGAAAGCTAGTCTTTACTGCTGTCTGGCGCGGTATTGTTGTTATCTCGCTCCGTCGACGGATCGAAGAATGATCGCACGATGAGGCAGGGGATCCTACGGTGAAGGAAGATCTTTCAATCGCCAGGCCGAACTCCGGATATGACTCTCTCCCGGACCGACGCGGTTGACCGAGAGATAATTCGGAGGCGCATACTCGCGTACATCGCGGATACTCTCCTGATCGCGGGGGCTATCTCGGCCTTCCGGAATGAGTCCAAACAATCCATCGGACGGCGTATCGCCGTCGGCACAGCGATAAGCGGTCTCATCGCGGTTCCGTACCACATCTTCCTGGAAGGAGCGGCCGGCCAGACGCTCGGGAAGAAACTGTTTCGAATCACCGTGATAAAGGAAAGCGGCGAACCTTGTACGTATCATGCGGCAGCGATCCGTACTGTGTTCCGGGTCGTCGATTGGTTGCCGGTGGCATATCTCGTAGGTCTAACGTCGATGGCGGTTACCAAGCGTCGACAGCGGCTCGGTGATCTCGCCGCAGGTACGGTCGTCGTATACGAGGATGGACCACTGACTGAACTCGGGGGCCGGGACGCCCGTCGAGAGGACACGCCATGCACGTGAGTATTCCCCTCGCCTTCGGCTGGCGTCATCTCCTGTTTGCAAACTGGCCCGTAAGCACGGACCGTCTCGCCGCTCACCTCCCCGATGTACTTGCCGTCGACGAATACGACGGCACCGGCTGGGTATCTATTATTCCGTTTGTCAACGTCAAGACCCGTCCGCGTGGCCTTCCGGCGTGGACTGGTATTCGCCTTCCTGAGTTGAACGTGCGAACGTACGTTACCTACGGCGGCGAACCAGGCATCTATTTTTTCAGCTTGGACGCGCAGGGACTTCTTAGTGTACTCGGTGCTCGCCTCACCCACTATCTACCGTACTACTATGCACGGGGTCGCTTTCGGTGGACAGACGGACAGGTTAACGTCGTAAGCCGGCGGTGCCATCCGGGTGACAGACCCGCGGCTTTCGAAGCTTCGTACTGGCCGGCGGGTGAACCGTTCGTGGCCGAGCCCGACTCCCTCGAAGAATTCCTTACCGAACGACGACGACTGTACACGCAAGCCCCCGATGGAACCGTCCACTACACAGACGTCGACCACGAGCGGTGGACACTCTACCCCGCAGAGATGGCGGTCGACGAAAACACCTTATTTAAAGCGAACAGCCTCCCATCTCCAAACACCCAGCCAGAACTCTACTACAGTCCCGGCGTTGACGTGGAAACCAGTCGAAGCGAACCGCTATACAGTACCAACGCACGGTGATGGTCCGCCGAGGTCCCGGGGAGAGGCGGTGCGTAGGCAGAACAGTCGTGTCGGTCGCGCCCCGAAATATCACATGGTCATCCCGGTGACTCTCGGAATGGAACGCGTGCTCTTCGTGAACTGGGCGATTGATCCGGCCGTCGTCGCCCCGCACCTCCCACGGTCGCTGTCCGTCGACACCTTCGACGGGCGGGCGTGGCTCACGGCTGTCGCACTGGAGAACGTCGACGTACGACCGCGCGGCCTCCCCGCCGCAGTGGGCTTCGACATCCCGGAGGTCAACTTCCACACGAAAGTCACGTGCGGGGGAGTCCCCGGCATTTACTACTTCAGCGTGGACGTGGGGTCCATACTCGGGACGGCCTTACCGCGGTTGTTCTACCATGCACCCTATCACTACGCAGACGTCGAGCTTCAGCCGGTCGACGGCGGCCAGCGAGTAACGTGTCGGCGGCGGCATCCGGGGAGTCGACCCCTCCACTTCGACGCCCGGTACGGGCCGTCCGGTGGCGAACTCGACGTGGAACCGGACTCGCTCGCCTGGTTCCTCACCGAGCGACACCGGTTCTTCACGGAGACCCTCGACGAGACGGTGTACTCCGCCGCGATCCGACACGAGCAGTGGCCACTGCGTCGCGCCGAGGCGACCGTCGAGCGGAACAGATTGTTTCGCGCCAACGGGTTCGGCGAACCTCCGGAGGGACCAGTTTCCTACTACAGTCACGGCGTCTGCGCAGAGATGACTCGGTGTCGGCCTTGGTGGGCGTCAGCACACGCGTGAATCGTTTCGCGGACGCCAGCTACCGACGAGACGGACTGCTGATCACCGGGGCCGTCGGGACTCGCCATCCCCCGCGAGGAGGCTGATGGCGAGGTTCGTGACGGCGTCCCGGCGACGATCGGATAGGAGACTCCCCGCGGCGATCCAGCACCTCGCCAGGAGGCTCATCAGATAGTAGGCGTCGGGATTCTCTTCGGTCGCCGCGCGAAGTATCGTTTTCGCGACCACGGACGAATCGGCGACGCCGGGAACGTCGGCGTCGACGGCTTCCAGTCGTCCGAGGAGGTCATAGAGTCCGGTATGGTGCTGGGATCGCTTGAGCCGACGAGTCTCATCGACGGCACGCTCGAAAAAGTCCGTCGCCGTCAGCCAGGGTTCGATCACGACGACGTCGACGCCGGTCCCGTACAGCTCCTGTCGGAGCGCGTCGCTCATCGCTCGCAGCGCGAACTTCGAGCCGCAGTAGACGCCTGTCCCTGGCAGGACGAATCGGTCCACGGCGCTGGAGACGTTCACGATCCGGCCGGCGTCTCGGGAGCGCATGTGCGGGAGGACGGCGCGAACGAGGCGATGAGGGCCGAAGACGTTGACGTCGAACTGCCGGACAACATCCGATGTGGGAACGTCCTCGACGGCCCCGAGTTGCCCGTAGCCCGCGTTGTTCACGAGGCAGTCGATGCGACCCTCCGCAGTGAGCACACCATCGACGACGGCGGTGACGTTCGCCTCGTTCGTCACGTCGAGAGCGGCGGTCTTCGCGCCCCGATCGGCCAGCCCACCGAGGTCGTGCCTATCGCGCGCCGTCGCATACACCGTCCAGTCCGCCGCTAGGAAGGCGCGAACCGTCTTCCGGCCAATTCCGGTCGAACAACCAGTGATGAGGGCCGTCTCGCCGCCGCTTGTCTCCGTCCGGTCGTCGATTACGCGACCCATCATTGATGTCATCCGTTCACCGCGCTCCCCTCGTGGTCTCGACGATTCGTAGCGTCGAGTCGTCGACGGCTGCGATGTGACAGAGGGGGCTACCCGGGTAGACGACCGGGTTTTCGAGCCTGCTGAAGAGAATCCCCGCGAAGGGTGCCTCGACGTCCGTCAGTTCTCGGTCGAAGGGATTCCGGATCGTGCAGAGGAACTCGCCCTCGCGGACGGGATCGGCGTTCGAAACGTCCATGTCGACGATCCCGCCCGCGTCCGCACGGAGCCATTCCCGCTTGTCGGGATCGACGATCGATCGCCATCCCGGCCACTCCACGGCGTCGGCGGGACGGAGCTCGAACTCGGCGAGCACGTTCTGGACGCCCCTGACACCGTCTTCGATCACCTCGTCTTGGAACCGGTTTGCTTCGCCCATCTCCACGACGATCGTCGGCGTTCCCGCTTCGGTCGCGGCGCGTCGGAGCGAGTTCGGTGGTCCCGCCCCGTCGACGATGAGATTCGTGCCGAACGCGTGCGCCAGTCGCGACGCCTCAGGGTCGTCGAGGTCACCGCGAGCGTGGATTACGTTGGTCCGTCCACCCGTCGACGTGTGGAAGTCGATGCCGAAGTCACACGGCTCTATGAAATTGGCGTACACCTGGCGGGCGATCCGCTCTGAGGTCGTTCCGTCCTCGCTGCCGGGAAACGAACGGTTCAGGTCGTCCTCGGCCGGAACGGCACGCTCTTGCACATTGGACCCGGGGACGTTCACGACGTGGACGCAGACGAGGGTCCCGGCGAGGTCGTCGTGATCGAGGTCGTCAACGACGCGCCGCAGGACATCGATACCGTTGAGTTCGTTCCCGTGAACGGCCACAGTAAGGAACGCAGTCGATCCCCCCTCTTCACCGTTGATCACCGTGATGGGGACGCGGATCGGGTCGCTCACGTACGCCTCGCTAACTTCGAACCGGAAGTGCTCAGTCTCGCCGGGATCGACGCTTCCACCCTCGTATCGGAATGGTTCTGGCGTGTGGGACGGCATACCGAGTATCACGGGTGGCACGTCGAAAAAGGACGGGGTGGAGACGTGACCCCGACACGCGATCGATTGGAGTCGCTCGTTCCACGTCCGATTCGAACATGACCACAGCGTTGCATTCTCCGTCACTTCGTTCGGCAGAACTCATGGATCCGGTGCAGGTTCTGATTCTGCCTGTGGCTGGTTCCGTCCAGGAGATTTGACTAAGGCGTCATCGCCGCAAACGATGGTGTAGCCGCCGATGACGAACAGCAGGCCCCACGCGAGGAACGCGAGGTCCCACAGGAGGACGGGACCGGGGCCGTCGGGCTAGACGTGGTGGACGCCCAGCAGGTGGTGGTCAATGATCTCCTCGACGACGTTGAACAACCCCCAGCCGAGGACGGCCGACCCGAACAGTGTCCGGCCCGAGACGGGACGTTCGGCGTTCGCCACGCCCGCCACAGCAGGACGATTCCGACAACGGTAAAGATGTACGTCACTGCGTGGAAGAGCCCGTCGAGCAATACGTTCAGTCGCAGGCCACTCACGGTCGTCGTATCGGTGACGGCGGAGGCCATGTGGTGCCACCGGAGAATCTGGTGTAAGACGATGCCGTCGAAGAACCCGCCCAGTCCCAAGCCGAGGAGAATCCCGGCCTGCACGAGCGGCTTGGCTCGCCGCGGCAACCCGAACCATGTCTCGGCCTGATCGCTCATAAGAGGCGTACGGGCTGTAGGCAGAAAAGCGCGCATTATCCACAGACGACGTAACTATCCGAACGAGAGGAAAACTGGACATCGACACCCAAGATTGTTCGATCTGCACATCATCCTACCAGATGTTTCAATAATGATTGTTTTGAACATATCCCGGGTAGCTCATCCTATATGCATTGAGAAGGCCAGTCTCAACTACTGCCAGGAACGCATATGACCACAACCTCGGAGTTTGGCCCAGTGATGCATGCCTTCTTTTCACGCTGCCCACTCTGAATAGCGTCGAGTCTACGGATTCTCCACTGGAACTATACACCTCTTATTTTGCCGGTAGACACGCATCAGAATCCCATTCTCTGGAGTTGTGATAGCCCAACCCAGTCACTTCACGGTAAAGGAAGAGTTTGAGCATCCCCTGGAACTGATGCCGACTAGGGAGCTAATTAATATACCTGAAGTCGGCTCAGTACGATTCGTCATGCACAGTCTCCCGCGAAATTTGGACTGTCAAGCTAAATTCCGCGGTTGGCTATGCATGACGAATCGTACCTGCCCATCATGGGGTGACACGGCCGCTACGGTTATCCGTGTCCTTCCGGTAGTAAATGATGGGAGAATGACATCATGAGCAACCAAAGGCAGCTCCGTCGGTTGGCGCGCCGTATCGTCCGCCAGACGAGGCGGCAGGTCCGTAAAAAGCGGCGGCAACAGCGACGCGAAAGACGGCGAGGAGAGAAAGAGCGCGAGGTATGACCTCTGGAACTGCAAGTAGAAAATTACTGCTCGGCGCTGCTGATTATCTCCGCCTGCGAACCGTCCGCTTCCAGCCCTCAGACCTGCTTCTATCTACGCGAGGACGTGCGCGGACAGGGACTCTCCACTCACCTGCTGAAGGCGGTGAAGGTTCACGTCCGGGCGAACGGTGGGACAGCGGTGGAAGGATACCCGGAGGAACCGGCGGAGATAGGGACGTCGGGAACACCGGACTATATGGGCCTCGTTCCTGCTTTTGAGCACGCAGGATTTCATAAAGTGGCGAGCCTCTCGAACGGTCGCCCTGTCTACCGTGCTGACCTGACGGAGTGAAACACAGCCGAGCGAGTATATTAGAAGATGACTCCATGAGAATCCCACTGATGCAGACCCGTTATTCCTCACCGAAATGGAGACAACCACTTCGCTAATCACTTTTCGGAGCCGAAGCCCCATCACAAGGCTCAGTTGCACGCATACTTGTCACCGACTCCTGCACCCAGTGGAGTCGTCAGTCGAACCATAATAGAATTGCAATGTGATGCTGCTCTCACGTCCGTCCCGGGCGTTACTCACATCCAAGTTCACGCCGTCAGACGTGCCGACAACGGCTTCCAGAACACGACGAACCTCCGTGTCCAGAACGCGTTTCATCGAAGAACACGATGCTGAACAATCTGTTCAAACAAACACGTTCGGCCACAACAGACTCCAACCGGAGCACGGTTCTCAGCGAAACTGTCCCAGCCAAGATTACACTGTCGTAATTAACACCCGGAAGTGAAGCGTAATTACGCCAGACCTGTTCTCCCGAATTTTTCCATCTCGCAATCTCGGTGAAAAAAGCGGGAGTAATTACACCCCACAGTAGCTAACCGTTGTTTCCGCATCGAAGGGGGCGCAATTTGCGCCCTCCTTGTCATCTGTGGAGGGGTACTCGAGGAGAACGGATGGCGCATTGTGCATGGCATCGTCGATAGCGTGTGGGTGACACCGATTGAAGGAGAAGAACAGACGTCGCTGTCTGCGCTTGTATCGGAGATTTCTAAGCAGGTGGAGATTCGGCTTGAACACGAAGCCCACTACGATTGGATAGCGTTTGCGCCGTTACGTGATTCGGATGCTGGTGCATTGACGAGGTACTTCGGGAAGGTTGCTGGCGAAGACGAGTACAAGTATCGAGGCATCGAGTGTCGCCAGCGGAGTTCGCCATCGTATATTGATAAGGCGCAGAAAGCGTTGATTCGAGCGTTGGATGAGTACCGTGACCCAGAGGCGGTTTGTGAGGAACTGCGGTCGTGGGTCGATCGACTTGAGCGTGGGGCGGTCGATCCGAATGAGTTGGTGATCACGAATCGGGTTTCGAAAAAACGGGAGGACTACACACAATCGACGCGGAGTGTGGCGGCATTGGAGCGAGTGGCGGATCTGGGGTTAGCGCGTGCCCCTGGTCAGAGTGTGTCGTATGTGGTGATCGACGATGCAAAGCGATCGCGTGAGCGGGTGGCGTTAGCAAACGAGGGGACAACCGAGTATGATACTGGATTATATCGGGAGTTGTTGATTCGTGCTGCAGTGAGTGTGTTATCGCCACTTGGGTGGCGGGAGTCAGATATTGAGCAGGAGTTAAGGCAGTATACCGAACCTAGTTTGCAGTCATTCAGTTGATTGGGACATGTAATTAGGATTGCTGAGCCGTGTCATAGCCTGAAGTTAGCGCTTAATTATCGTACATTAGCTAATCATCAGCTTCAGACTCGCCACTCTCGCTGAAATGCTCCGTGACCTGTGCCAGATTATCAAGGACGCGGTCGGGCTGGTGTAGAAGATCCCCAACGGTATCAAGCCACCCTTGCACACTCATCGGCTGCTCCGTCTGGAGAGGTCCCTAATTGCTGGTTACCCCCACAGCAGGTGCAACTGACGTAGTGATGACGCAGACCACCAGGACTGCGGTAAGGATTGTTCGAAACATGTGTGCTCTACAGGCGGAGCACTTTGGGGGAGACTTACTGATCTTCAGGCAACGAGTTAGAATAATATCACAATAAATGCGAACCGCTATCGTACTCTGTTATACACTTTTGTGGCTCCTTATTGTGGGGGCGGTAATTGAATGAAAACTCGGGTCGGTCGACGTTAGTGGTCTGAGTCGTCGGCCGATGCTTGCATCGCTTGAATTTTGAGGATGAGAATATTCTCTGTCGTATCCGTGCTGTCGAGTTCGCCCTCGATAACCAAATTTGAGAGTGGGGTCGGTCCAACACGGACTGCATCACCACTGTGGAAATCACTCAGAGATCCTTGGATATGTACCTCCGCACGGCAGCGCTCTGGATGATGCACACTGCTCAGCGAAATCTGATCAACGTTTGCGTTCTCTACTGGTTCATCGTTGTGAACCAACGGTACCTTCGCTGCTTCATCCAGCGTCTGTATATCGAGGGCATTAAAAGCAGTTGCTGTGGGTTTGTATCCACCTTTCGGTCCAGGCACTCCTTCGACGAGTTGGAGTGCTTTCAGTGATTGCATCTGATTGCGGATCGTCCCTGGATTGCGATCGACTTCGTCTGCAATCTCTTCGCCTTTCACCGTGTCTTCGGACTCGCTATGCAGATTTACGAGGGCAGTCAGAATCGTCTTCTGACTTGCTGTCAGCTCGATTGATGACATATCGAACTCTCTGATCTCCCAGCGGTTAAATCCAGCTTTTTTAAATTGTCTCATCTCTTATCCTCAATTCCGCTGTTGTGCAGGTTGCTGTTGTGAATGAACCGTGAACTTTCGGCACAACCCGGAACGAATTCCAAGTGGATGTGATTGACCTCAACGCGGTCAACTTGGTGGCGTGAGAAATGCATTGAGCAATTCCTTTCGAGTTATGATGAAATCAGTCTCAAATCGTTTCTCTGACGATCATACCTTTAGAGAGGCATTTGTTCCGATGTTTCATAACTATGGAAGAAAAAATCACGGCCACATTGAGAACCCTCAGTCGATGGTAGGTTTCAGTAGTCGTGCCGAAGGCAAGGCGCATATTTAGTAGCAACTCACAGCTCAGCCCGAAGGAACTCAACCGTTCGGGACCAAGCTAACTCGGCGGCGTCTTCATCGTATTCCGGCCGATCGGATTCGAAGAACCAGTGTTCGGTATCAGGATACGTCTGGAAGGAAACCGAGCCGTCTCCAGCCTGCAATCGCTCCCGAAGTGCTTTGACATCGCTCTCGCTTTCAAACTGGTCGTTCTCTGCAAAGTGGCCGAGAACAGTAGTCGATGTCCCTTCGTAATCCCCATCGCTCGTTCCGTAGAAGAGGACGGTCGCATCGATGTCGCTCGGTCGATCTTGGACCACCCTGAGTGCATAGTAGACGCCCATCGAGGCCGCCATCACTCCGAGTCCGTTGGCGAGCTGCTGATGATTACGGAGGTAATCGAATGCAGCGAAGACATCCTCAATGGCTCGTGTTGCGTCGAGTTCTGATGACATGGCATCCGCGTCATCAATGGTCGAGGCGACGTTCCCGTAGTAGAGATCAGGGCCACAACAAGGAAGCCCTCCCTTGCCAATCGGTCACAGATGTTTCTGAAGCACTCGTTGAATCCCCACCACGCATGGACGAGGAGTATTCCGGGATAAGAGTCCGACCCTGGCGAGGTGATGTAGAGCTGTAGCTCTCGGTCATCGATCGATATGGATTCCGTAGAATTCATGCGTTCCTATCTGATTCGGAATGGAATATAGTTGTGCTCTTTGTGCTCTTCTATTCTTCTCTGTATGTTATTTATGTAGGGAATAATATGTTCACTGTATGGATCACAATATCTCCCGCAGACGGATGCTTTCTGTCTGTGGTGCAATGGCTGGGTCGGTCGTTGCAATTTCACCTCTTACAGCAGACCACCCTCCAACTACCAACCGAACTCCCAGTGAAAGAGAGTGGCCAATGGAACAATACGATGCAGCCGGAACAAGCTATTCTCGGACTGCGAGTGGTCCCAAGGAGAATCCTCGGGTTCGCTGGAAACGACCACTCAACACCCGACTTGGGTTTACGTACAAGTCCACACCGATTATCGCTGAAGGTCGTGTGTATGCCGTTGATCAAGAACTCTTGTGTGTTGACGCCATCGACGGCACGCAAATCTTTCGGGCTGACCGCTCATATCCAGCACCACCAGCTGTCATAACTGCTCAAGCATACCGCTCCCCGACACTCGCTTTTGCAACACAATCGGGTGCAGAGGGTCTCCATCCGACGGGTGGGCGTTCATTTGCAGGCATTCATTTTGGAAGTACTAGATGGCAGGCCTCTCTGGACAACACTGTTTACTTCTTTGGCGGTGGTCAACAACAGATCCCTCCTGTCGCGGCTGATGGCACTGTACTTGTCACCGCCCTCAACGACTTACTCGCGATCGATGCTAGCAGTGGTGATATTCGATGGCATGGAACTGGTGGCGAAGCACGGCCAGCTGTTCGGGATAACACCGTCTATGTCCCATCGTTCAGTAAAGGGGTCATCAGGTATAACCTTGAGACAGGGAGTGCGATGTCCTCGATTGGTACCAGTTCGTTTCGGCCACTCTCTGTCGCCGCTGCTCCTGATTGCCTTGTTATCGGTACTGATCGTGGGTTAGCTGGGGCAAATTACGATGGATCGACTCGCTGGCAGTACAAACCTAGCGGCCTCGATCGTGATTACGGAGCGGTGGCTGTTGCTGAGGATGTCGCGTACGCAGGCTTCCGTGGTGATGATCAGAACTGGCTCGTCGCTATCGATATTGCCGATGGGAGTGAACGCTGGCGGAGTAAAATGGCACCGGAGCAAGAGCCACAGTTTGCGCCACCGACGGTTGCTGACGGTGTTGTATACGTTCCCACTGAAGACGATGGACTCGTAGCCATCGATGCTGCTACCGGCGATACTCGGTGGCGGTTTACGGAAGGTGATCAAAGACTTCCCTGGTCGCCAGCGGCGGTTGTTAGTGAGACACTCTATGCGGTTGGAAATGGTCATCTCTACGCACTGGAGGAAACATGAGTACCATGCCGACTGATGGTGTTGATGAGACAGTGTCTCCGGAGAGAGGACATCCAATTTCGGTTCGATCGCTCTTTACGATGGCACTTACTCGTCTCAGATCGATACCATCTGCAGCCCTTGCACTTGTTATCGCTGGTGTCATCATCTCCGGTATTGATTGGCTTCAGCTACATGATCCAATTCCGACGGTCGGCTTTAGTGGCGTTCAGGAAGGAGACTTTTCGATCTCATATGGAATCGTCATTACGATTCTCTCACGAGCAAACGTTCCTCTGTCGGCGCTTGTTGACCTCAAAACTCAGTGGCTCGCCTGGGCGATCGGATTAGAAGCACTCGGTCTCCTCGTTATAATCGGTGCTGGTGCCTTTGCGCTTGCTCGTCTTCTTAATGTTCCGCTCACATCGACTGCAGTTATTCGATATGCGGTGGTTGTCACGCTCTTTCAGGTCGCAACTGGAGACATTCAGTTCGAAGGCGGCAGCGCTGTACTGTTTGTGCCAGTAGCTATTCTATTGTTCGTGCTGGCAGTGCATTTGTTCCCTCTGCCTGGATTGCTCATCGCTGGATACCCGATTCGATCGGCACTTCGGCAGAGTTGGGACCTGGTAGCTGGGAATGGGTGGACGTTATTTGGAGTAATCGTTGTCGTGGGTGGACTCAACCACCTATTAGCAAGTATTCCGATCATTGGTGCAATGGGGAGTGCACTCGCCGGCGTACTCCATGCTGGGACTGTTGCTGTATTTCTTCGAGAGATGGATCTCACTGAGTGATCTCACGCGCTGCGATAACTGCTCGAGATTCCCGATTCTACTGCAGCTGGTTGTTATAGTCCGGATTCGATTATACCGTTGTAATAGAGGGGGATCGCGAGAGCGACCCCTCCATTTCGCAGAAAATGACGCAGAAAAAAACGCACTCCACCGTAGTCAACACACTACTACCACCATGTGTCACCGGCAGTGCGGTGTGAATCTCTTGTGGTGGTGCCGCCGAAATGGGGGTTCTGCGAACCCCCGTGATTACAACGCTATAATTAGCACCCTCCGTTCCCTCCCGCGTTGGCTTCGTGGGCTCGCATCCACCCAGCTACGTCGGGAGGGCCGACCGTGAGTTCGATGTGATGCCCACAGACGCACGTTGCGTCACTGATCGATAGTGGTCGTGACGTCTTGTCGCTCACACCGGGGACACGCTCGGTCATCTCCTTCATGCGTGATTCAGTTGTCGGTTTGATCAGACTCGGAGTTCGTGCTTGGCTGAGTGATGCTTGGTATCACCCGACGGCTTGGATCCCGTCGCTCAAGCACTGTAGTGACGAGTCGGACGACGATGTAGGGCCCAACGACTGAAAGTGTTGATATACCAGCGAGGGCCACGATCATTGCCGCAAGGACGGGAGTAGTGCTTAGCATGAACCCAAACACTATGAGCGCAGGTAGTCCAAGCAGGATCACAACAACTGGGCGTATCTGGTCATGATGGCTAGGGGGTGACCGGCTGGTAGTATGTTGACTCTGGTCGTATGACGATCGTTTTGGGGGTGGTTGTCTCATAGCTGTGTAGTCGATTGAGTCGGTTTGCGGGCGATACAGCGAATGCTCTTCCTGGAGCAGCGATGCCTCTACGAAGACGCTATGAATCCATCTCGAAGGCAGCGCTTTCGCCGGTTACTGGGCGAAGACGGTTGCCTCCAAGACCGATGTTGCAGGTCGGTCTTCAGGGAGGTGCGTACCTCCATAGCGAGTACCGCTATGGGTTGGAGTTGAGTTCGATGAGCCAGTGAACCGAGGGGAGATCCTCAATTCATGATCTGGCCTCCACACGATCGGCGATAGCCTACGGTGTGGGGCGTTCCGTCACCAAACGCGAGCCTTTCCATTGGCTCACCAGTATAGGATACATATTGGAAGCGGTGTCAACAGACAGAGTGTATCAAGAAACCTGTGCTCACGCTCAGGATTTCATGATAGTGACCTGCTGTTGGGGAAATAGGGTTCGCCTCGAAGCTTCGAACGGACGAAGATCGAAACCTGAAACCCAGCCCAAGGCCGCCTCCGAAGCGCATATCCTATGCGGCGAAGGCAGGGAGAGGCTGAGCGTGAGGGTGAGGCGCAGGAATCGATATAACCCACCCACCACACGCAGGCACTTTGCCAACCCCAGCCTGGATGCGATTCCAGAGGAGCGGCAGATGCATTCCGGAGACAGACGCCCTACTGTTGTGCTTGAGAGCGAATATCCGGTGTGATGGATAGGTCATAGTTATTCTTCTTTCTACGCGTCACCGTGTGACATCTGGCGATTGTCCACCAGATGGATGATGTGTAAAATCAATATCGGGATTGCTATTTAAATATTTTCGAATTATACTGATATTGTTCAGTGTATACAGTTGACAAGCCGCTCCCGAAGAAGGGGACAGGAAGTGATGCTCCAGAATTGGAATTCTTGGAGATGAAAATGATACTCAAAGCAAATGGGTAGCGGATTCTGCACGGCATCGTTGATAGCGTGTGGGTGACACCGATTGAAGGGAAGGACCAGACATCGCTGTCTGAGCTTGCATCGGAGATTTCCGACCAGGTGGAAATCCGCCTGGAACACGAAGCCCACTACGACTGGATTGCGTTCGTTCCGTTGCGCGATTCGGATGCTGGTGCGCTGACGAAGTATTTCGGGAAGGTCGCTGGGGAGGACGAGTACAAGTACAGAGGAATCAAGTGTCGGCAGCGAAGTACGCCATCGTATATCGACGATGCGCAGAAAGCGTTGATTCGAGCAGTCGATGAGTATCATGATCCGGAAGCGGTCTGTGAGGAATTGCGGTCGTGGGTTGATCGATTGAAGCGTGGGGCGGTTGATCCAAGCGAGTTGGTAATCATGAATCGGGTTTCGAAGCACCGGGAGGACTATTCACAATCGACGCGGAGTGTGGCGGCACTGGAGCGGGCGGCTGATTTAGGGTTGACGCGTGCGCCTGGTCAAAGTGTGTCGTATGTGGTGGTGGACGATGCAAAGCACTCGCGTGAGCGAGTGATGCTTGCCAGCGAGGAGCTGAGTGAGTAGATACTGAGTTTTATCGAGAATTACTGGTTCGTGCAGCAGCGAGTGTGGTGTCGCCGTTGGGATGGCGTGGGAAACGCATTGAGCAATCCCTCTCGAGTCATGACGAAATCAGTCTTAAATCATTAGAAAAATGATTTCATGTGTAGAGGATGGATCTGTTGCATACCTGCATCTCCATAGAACCCAAAACCATGCCTATGTCGAAACTCTCAATGGGAGCTGCAGTTCTCAATAATATACTCTATATTTTCGGTGGGATCAGAATCGACACCGGACTGAAAACGGTTCCCTACACGTATGGGTACGATCCGATGGTTGGGTCACAAGGTCAATGGACGCAATTCGAGAACAAACAGCAAGAGACATCTCGTTTCACCCAGCGAACAGCACGCGAACGACAGGTCTACTCGCCAGAGCAGGGTTCATCAGTGTTGTGAGCACTCGTGATCGGATGTTTTACGCGGCTTCCAGGCGGTTTGCACCCGCGACGAGTCCGGCCCCAAGCACACCGAGCGCCCCCGCCACCGCGAACGCCGGAGCGTAGCTGGCGAACGCATCGTAGACGACGCCCGCGGCCGGCGGGGCGAGCAACCCGGAGATCGCGAACGAGACGGAGACGAGCCCGAAGACGACGTTGATGTTGTCGGCACCGAACAGATCGGCGGTGAGCGGTGAGAGCAACGCTCCGTTCCCGCCATAGGCAGCGCCATAGACGAGTGCGAACAGGTAGACGCCAAGCGCGGAGCCGGTTGCAGTCAGCGCAAGCGTCGACAGGCCCATCACGGCCGAACAGGTGACGAACACGCGAACCCGGCCGAACCGATCGGAGACGAGGCCAATCACGAGTCGGGAGAGGCTCGTCGCACCCCCGACCAGGCCGAGCGCCCATACGCCGACGCTGCGGCCCATGCCGGCATCCGTCGTGTAGACGACGAGGTGGGCGAAGACGACGTAGAGCGTCGCGTAGATGCCGACCCACCCGAGCAGCACGAGGAGGAACGACGGTGTCCGGGCGACGCCGACGGTCTCGCGGAGCTGATCCCGCCAAGAGGTCATCCGGCGCTCGGTGACGAGACCATCCGGAAACTCGCCCGTCGCGTCGATGTCGAGCTGGTGCGGATCGCCGGCGATGACCGTGACCGCGATGGCGAGCAGCGCGAGCGCGACGATCAGGAAGAGCGCATAGGTCGACCGCCACCCGATGGCGACGATGAGCGTGGAGGCCGCGGGCGTGGCAAGTAACATCCCGACGCCCGTCCCCGCACTGGCGAGACCGCCGGCGAAACCCCGGCGCCGGCCGAACCACCGGGGGACGGTCGCGAACGCGACCACGTAGACAATGCTCAATCCGAGCGACGTGACGACGCCGTAGAAGAGCATGACCTGTACGAACGACGTGCTGAGGGCGACGCCACCTAAGCCGACTGCGAGCAGCCCCATCGCGCCGAGTAGCAGCCGTCGAGTCCCGTAGCGGTCGACGAAGCCTCCGATGACGGCCGCACCGACGTACATCACGAACGTCTGGACGCCGAAGACAAGTGACGTCTCGCCACGAGAGCGGCCGAACTCGATGAGCATCCGGTCGAAGAAGACGCCGAACGAGTACGAGATGCCGAAGACGACCAGCGAGCCGAGAAAGCACGCGCCGACCACGAACCACCCATAGTAGACGTCTGATTGCGTTATTCGCGAGTACATTCACACCTATCGGGAGCATGCAGTCGGATCGCGGTTCTCGTTCCGCAAGGCGAGATCGACGGATAGGTAACCCACGCGCTCATCGGCGGGCCAAGCGGGGCGGTCGGCGACTCAATCTCAATCATCGTCACCGACGTTCTCATTCCCCTCACTGCTCCCTCCAGGGGCACGGGGGAGGTCAGCATCCTCATAGCTCTCGCGGAGCCGTTTCTTGTCGAACTTTCCGGTCGCGGTCTTTGGCACGCTATCGACGAAGATGATGTTGTCCGGGAGCCACCAACGCGGATATGACTCCTCAAGGAACGCCAGCACGTCGTCGGCCGTGAGATCCGCCCCTGATTTCGGCTTGATGCACGCGACCGGACGCTCGCGCCACCGGTCGTGCGGGACGGCGATGACAGCTGCCTCGGTGATGTCGTCGTGTTCCATGAGCTCATTCTCTAGATCGATGCTGGAGATCCACTCACCGCCGCTCTTGATGATGTCCTTTGCGCGATCGACGAGTTCGAGATAGCCGTCTGCGTCGACCGTCGCGATATCGCCAGTCCGCAGCCAGCCATCCTCGAAGCCCTCCTCGTTCGCCTCCGGTCGGTTGTAGTACTCGGAGACGACGGTCGGCCCACGAACGTACAGTTCGCCGACCGACTCACCGTCCCACGGCAGCTCCTCGCCGTTATCGTCGACGAGTTTCATCTCCACGCCCGGGGAGAGCAGTCCCTGCTTGGCTCGCTTCTCGAACCGCTTCTCCCGGCTCCATCCGTGCATATGGCTCTTCGGACGTGAGACACTCCCGATGCTCATCGTCTCGGTCATTCCCCACGCATGCTCGAGGACGACATCATACTCGTCCTCGAAGCGCCGCATTACCGCGCTCGGCGCCGCGCTCCCGCCGACGACGATGCGATCGAGGCTGCTGATGTCGGCGTCATGATCGTCGAGGTAGTCGAGCAGGTTGATCCAGACGGTCGGCACGCCGGCGGTCAGGGTGACTTCCTCCTCCTCGATGAGGCGAGCGAGCGTCGCCGGATCCGGCGATGGTCCGGGATAAACCTGCTTCGCTCCCGCCATCGCCGCAGAGAACGGAAATTCCCAGGAGTTGACGTGATACATTGGGACGACATGCATGATTACGTCGCTCTCGTCGACGCCGATGGCCGACGGTGTCGCCACCATCATCGCATGACTGTAGATCATCTTCTGGGTGTACTCGACGCCTTTCGGTTTCCCGGTCGTTCCAGACGTGTAACACATGCCCGCCGGCTGGTCTTCTGAGAGGTCGGGCCACTCGAGTGGATCGGCATCAGCCACTAGCTCCTCGACGGTAGAGACGCAATCGAGATCGGTCTTGGGATGTTCATCGCTAAGTACGATGACCTCACGAACGTCGTCGAAGCGGTCCCAGAGCCGCTCGATCGTCTTGAACGGCTCACCGGGGTCAACGAGAAGCACTTCGTCCTGAGCGTCGTTAACGATGTACTCGACGTGGTCGTCGGGGAGGACAGCGTTGATCGTGTGAAGCTGGGCGCCCATCAACGGGATCGCGAAGTACGCTTCGTAGTGGCGATGGGTGTTCCAGCCGACCGTTCCGACCCGGTCGCCCGATTCGACGCCAAGCGCCGACAGCGCACCCGCGAGTGCCCGCGTTCGGTCACCGAACTTCTGGTAGGTGTAGCGCGTCTTGCCGTCTGGACCCCGAGAGACGATCTCTTTCTCAGGAAAGAGATTCGTTGCGCGCCAGTAAAATGGCTGTAATGTGAGATCCGTAGACACCATGGTCTGCCGTGATAGATGGTATCCCTCATCATTAATCCTTGCGACTGTGACAGTTTACTCGATACGTTAACCGGCGGTGGTTTCATCCCAGCGGCCCACTAACGATGGGCGTGAACGACAATACAACCGACTGGGCAGCCGTGTTCTGGGATATCGGCGGCGTGCTCTTAGCTATCGAGTCGGCACGCACATCGCATCGGCGTTTCATCGAGGCATTGGCCCGTGAGCATGGTCTTCTGGCATCTGTCAACGAGGCGCTCGAGACATGGCGAACCGAGATCGGCCGCTACTTCCGCGAACGGGAGGGGACGGAGTTCCGCTCGTCGCAGGTTGCGTATCGAATCGCCGTCGAAGCGGTGATCGGCGAACCCATTCCTCAGAACGAGTGGCGGTCGCTGTTCGAGCAGGTCCAACGAAAGACGCTTCGGCCAAATCCCGGAGCCGTCGAGACGGTCGAACGACTCGCGACGACCGATCTCCACGTCGGAATTATCAGCGATATCGACGGTGCCGAAGCGCAGCTTATCTTAGAGTGTTTCGGCCTTGAAGACGCGTTCGACTCGATCACGACTTCCCAATCGGTCGGCCAGACGAAACCCGCGCCGGCAATGTTCAAGACGGCACTGGGGAAGGCCGACGTTCTCCCGTCAAGCGCCCTCATGATCGGGGATCGGTATAAACACGACATGGCAGGGGCGGCCGATGTCGGTCTCCAGACCGTCGCGTATGGCGCTGACGACGGCCCGGCTGTCGACTATCGCGTCGACGATCTACGCGATATTCTTGATATCGTCGATGCCCGGTGCTAAGGATTCTCCGTGAGCGACGTTCTGGATGCGCAGCCGAGCGGTGAACATTATCGTTTAACGCCGTGACACGCGGACAAATTGGAGAGGATCTCTTCCCAGAAAGCGTCGGTTGCTGGTAACCATGTCACACTTACCGTTACCGTGGTGCTGAGCAGATCTGCTTACAAATTTTCGAGCCCCATCCGACGAACTCAACCTCGGTGTCGACCTGCAGTGTATCAAGTACGCGAGATAGACCGAGATAGTTCCCTGCGAGCATGCCGATGCCAAGCCGATTTCGTCGGTGTAATAGGTACTGAGCCGTTGGTGAGTCGCATCGTCGACTGATCCCGTGACGAAACGCTCCGTGTAGTCGATGATGGACGCAATGCTTGCATCGAACCGATCGACGTCACCACTGGAGATCGCCCTGATCTCCGTCGGTGTTAGCCCCTCATCAAGTGCAACGCGGACGTGTTGGTACCACTCGGTCACTGAGCCAGTATGATACGCGACAGACAGAATAACGAACTACCGCTCTCAAGTGGTCAAACCGGTCTCATCTCAGACTACCGAACCATACGTCTGGAACGCCTCTAAGAGGTCGACGTTGTTCGTCATCGTACGATAGACGTTCAAGGTCTCGCCCCGTAAGGAATGGGCGCGATCTGCAATGGACTCGGGCTCATCGGAGAGGGTGTCGAGCAAGGAATGATTCTCTAGAGGGAGTTCTGCTTGGTCAACGTAGGGGATCCGTGGCATGCCATGACATGTGATTTCTGCTCGAATAAGCGTGTGGTTGCAGATCACGAAAGGACGAGATAGGCTCAAACGCCAGAGTTAGCTACTGAGGGAGATACGGATTTCCTGATAGAGAACTCCCAGAAACTCGTTTTCAACGATGGTACCGATGATACCTCAACGGACAGGCCAGTATTCTATCAAATATCGGCGGAGTTGAGACGGTAGTCTTCGAGGGTATCTTCGTCGAGTGTAACGCCAAGTTCTGGCTCCTCAGGGGCAGGAATGTTCCCACCATTATGGACATAAATCGCTTCGGGGTTCTCGATGTATGGGGCCAGCGACGTATTCACCCGGACCTCGGCGTCTTCGCCAAGGACAGCAAATCGTTGAGCAAACAGGCGCGACTGGCCGCAGAGACGTGAAGACTAGCCGCGTAGTTGATGGCCAGACCCAATGCATCGGGAGAAGGCGCTTGTTGAACGCTTCGACGAGATGTGCAACACGCATCGCGCTGGTGATACCGCCAACATAATCGAGTGAGGGTTGGTAGATTTCCAGTACATTTGCGCGGAGGTGATTTACTGCAGGGTAGTGCGGTGTGTGGGTCTGATAGCCTGCAATCGGCACTGACACGTGGCAGTTTAATTTTGCCTGGCCTTCGATATCTGTGTGGAAGATGGGCTATTCGAACCACTCGAGTTCTAGTTGACTCGCTGTCTTGGCGACGGTGAGAGCCTCATCGTATGTATACGACGTATTGGTATCGATGGCGAGTCCAAAGTCCGTAGGGATGTTCTCCATCACTGTGGTAATGCGCTCGCGGTCCTCAGCGACGCCAAACCCGGCGCCGATTTTCATCGCTTCAAAGCCCTTCTCCGCCAGCCATTCCGCCGCGTCTACTAACTCGTCTGGCGATTTCTCGATCGGGAACGTGGCGTATGCCTTCACCTCACTCGCTCGTCCACTGAGGAGTTGATAGATCATACTGCGCGGTTCGACGTCGACGAGGAAGCGTTCGAAATCGGAGTAGACATACTTACAGCGGCAATACAGAGCGTAGAAAATTCTGTCATGTATCGTGGCCAGACTTCGAGATGGCATTAGCAGTATCTAGAGGATGGTTGCATTGCGGCATTCGTCTTGCACTTGGTCGCTCAGATGGTCCGAGAATATTAGGTGCTGGTCCGAGAACTGAGACCGATGGCCGAGGACGGAAGTTACGAGGATCGGCTCGTGGATGAGCAACGACTCCGAGCGTACCTTGCCTCTAAGCTGGGTGAGTCTAAGACGTATGCTATTGAATGGCATCAGGAAGGCCACTCGAATGAGACACTCTTTGTGACCTGGAACGATCGGGAACTCGTCCTGCGACGCCCGCCGCCGGGCGAAACCGCGGACACGGCGCACGACGTCGGTCGCGAGTTCCGTGTCATGGCGGCGCTCCAGGGGACAGCCGTGCCAGTCCCGCCGACGGTCCTCTACTGTGAGGACGAGTCCATTATTGGGGGTGAGTTCTATCTCATGGAGCGGGTCGACGGTGAGGTCGTCCGCCTCGTCGAACCAGACCGATTCGCGACTCCTGAGCGGCGCGCGGAGGTTGGACAGACGCTCGTCGATTCACTTGCCGCAATTCATGACTTAGACTATGAGTCGGTCGGGCTCAGCGACTTTGGGCGCCCCGAGGGCTACCTCCGCCGTCAGGTCGATCGCTGGGGGAAACAACTCGAGTGGGCAACCGGCAGGACGAACCGCCCGGAGGGACTACCAGGCCGTGAGGAGGTAGAGACGTGGCTCGACGATGCCTGTCCTGAGCCGGCGGAGCAGACACTCGTCCACGGCGACTACAAGCTCGACAATGTCATTCTCGCGCCGGGAACGCCGCCTCGCGTGAACGCCGTCGTCGATTGGGAGCTCTGTACGTTGGGTGCGCCGCTTTCCGATCTCGGCTGGATGCTGCTATTTTGGCACGACGACCCAGATGCAGAGCCGCTAATCCCGGAGCTGATGCCCGCGTTCACGGCTCGCGATGGATATCTGAGCCGTCGTGACCTCATCGAACGGTATGAGGAACAGATGGGTTTTACCTTCGAACATCCGACCTTCTATCAGGTACTCGCAACGTACAAGCTGGCAGGTGTCTGTGAAATGTTCTATGCGAGATATCTCGCGGGCGACAGCGACGATCCGCTCTATGCTGCCATGGACGAGGGAACGCCGACGCTCCTGGCGTACGCGCGCGATGCCATCCGTGGCTCCCGGGCGTGGTAACGAGCTTAGAAACACGCTCCTTCAAGAAATCTGAGTGTTGGCGATCCCATCAAATCACACCCGTCCACTAAGACGGGCAAGCGTCAGAGTGCATCACGTTCATCGCTCCCTCCCTCAACCGATTCACGGCACCGCAAATGCCAGCAAGAGTCAATGGTCCACAACCTCATTACCAGCGGTCTCATCCAAGCCATCGTGATTCAGACGGTGCTCTCGGTTAGATCCACTTCAAGCGGCCGTTACCAGGCCGCTTCAAGTAGGTCGACGATGTCCGACTCGGTGACTCGTTTCGGACTATTAGCCATCGCCGAGTCGTGAGCGGCGACCGCGGCCATCGCCTCGAAATCGTCGCGGTCGACGCCCACGTCGCGGAGTCGCCACGGCACACCGATTTCCTCTTGCAGCGCTCGAATCGTCTCGCACATCCCCTCCAGCATCGTATTGGGGTCGGTCACCTCAACACCTAGGGCACTTGCGAGACGGTGCATCCGCTCGGGAACCGCGTCGAAGGTAAAGCGGATGCCGTGGGGGAGCAGGATACTGTTGCCGTCGCCGTGTGAGACGGGGTGGCGAGCGCAGAGGGCGTGGTTGATTCCGTGATTGATGCTAATGCCGCCGACGATGCCGAAGCCGCTGAGTCCGGCGCCAAGCTGTGCAGCCACCAGTGCCTCGGGGTCGCGCTCATTGACTGCCGCTGGGAGGTTCATGACGAGAAGGTCGATGGCCTTCTCGGCGGTCGCCTGGTAGAACGGATTCTCGGCATGACCGTCAGAGTAGAGAATCTCTACCGCGTGGTCGAGCGCGTTCATCCCAGTACTGGCGATGATCGCCGGCGGCGTCGTCGCTGTCGCGGCCGAGTCGTAGATACAGGCACGCGGCCGGATCTGCTCGTCGAGCACGACGGCCTTGTCTCCGGCCCCCTCGTCGGTGACGCCGAAGATGTCCGTCACCTCCGCGGCTGACAACGTCGTCGACACCGCAAAGACCGGCGTCTTCTCCGCCGGTAGGTCAGGTATGTACGACTCCCCAGCGGCGGTTGTCCGCGTCTTCATCTCGTGGAGGGTCCGCTCGCTCTCGGCGGAGAAAACGGAGATCGCCTTCGCCGTATCGCTGGCGCTTCCACCCCCGACGCTCACGAGTCCGTCGATATCGTGACGGTCGAACGCCTCGACGCCCGCCTCCACCGTCTGCAATGGAGTGTCGCTCCGTGCTCCGGCGTACGTCCCGGCATGCCGGTCACCGAGCGCGTCGACGATCGGCCCGATCAGCGCCTCGTTCGCGCCGACGTTCTCCCCGCAGACGATCATCGCCCGTTCGACGCCCACATCCGGTAGCAGTTCCGCCAGCCGGCCGAGCGCACCGTCGCCCCACAAAAATCGAGCGGTCTCATATCGATGGTCGCGTATCATATGACTGCCATGCGTTGCGCGATTATGAATGTTAACACGACACACCAAATCGGTGGAACGACCCCCACTACCGGTCTGGTGGAGCTGCCACGGTGAGGCGAGCTGCATGTTGCTTGGCAATGGTTTCTGTCATGACGATGTCCGATGTAGTACTCGCCTGGTCATATGTTGACTAATGGCAATATACATGTGGTGGGTGCACGTACGTCAATCCAGGAATGCGAATCGAAGAGTTGCTTGACGCTCGCGTAGAGAAGACGCCAGGAAAGCCGTTTCTGACGTTTTCCGACGATCGCTACAGCTATGAGGAGACAGCCGAGATCTCGAAACGATACGCGAACATGCTCGCGTCGCTCGGCGTTGATGCCGGCGATGCGGTCGGCCTCTTCCTCCCGAACCGGCCGGAGTTTCTGTTTCTCATGTTCGCGAACGCATACCTCGACAGCGTCACGGCGCCGTCAAATCCGGAGTACACACCAAACGAGCTGCGCCACTCGCTCGAGCTCTCACAGCCGGATATCCTCGTCACGACGCCCGAACTCATAGAGGTCGCCGAGCAAGCAGCGACAGAGACATCTGTGACGCGAATTCTGACGACCGACCCCATCCCCGACTATGAATCACTGTCGGTGCTTACGACCGACCAGCTGACCGCGGTCGACCCACACGATGGCGATGAGAGCTCCGTCGGCCTCCACATTTACACCTCCGGGACAACGGGACCACCGAAGGCCGTCGAGTGCCAACACGAGAACTGGACGCGCAGCGCCATCGATTTTCAAAAGCGGATGGGGTTCATGTTCCAGGATACACTCTTTAGCGCCTTGCCCCTGTTCCACGCCAACGCGCAGATCTATTCGACGCTCGGCGCCGCGGCGGCGGGGGCGGAGGTCGTCATCTACGAACGGTTCTCCTCATCACAGTGGTGGGACTGGTGTCGTGACCACGGCGTGACGGAGTTCAACGCGATGGGGAGCATGCTCAAGATGCTCGACAATGTGCCCGAGTCACCCGATGATGCCGACCATCCGGTCGAACTCGTGTTTTCGGCCGGCACACCGCCGGAGCTCATCGAACCGTTCGAAGAGCGATTCGGCCTTCGTGTCGTCGAAGGGTACTCACTCACTGAGGATCCGCTCCTCTTGCTCAATCCAACTGAGCCTGAGAAACGCCGGATCGGGAGCATCGGACTGCCGCCGGCGGAGAAGCGGATTCGGATCGTCGACGACGACGGAGAGCCCGTCTCAACGGGCGAGAGGGGTGAGATTGTCCAGCAGTGTCCGGCGCTCATGGCCGGCTACCATCGCCAGCCCGAGAAGACTGCGGAGGCGGTGGTCGACGGTTGGTTCTACACGGGCGACTACGGAAAGATGGACGAGGACGGCTTCGTCTACTTCCTTGACCGAAAGAAAGACATCGTCCGCCGTGGTGGCGAGAACATCTCCTCCTATGAGGTCGAGGGCGTCATCAAGGCACTTGATCCGGTCGATGAGGTGGCGGTCATCCCCAGTCCTGATGAGTTCTATACGGAGGTCGTCAAGACGCTCGTCCGAGTCAAAGACGGTCATCAACTGACCGAAGAGGAGATCATCGCCACCTGCCAATCCCATCTCGCACCGTTTAAGATTCCGCGGTATGTCGAATTCGTCGATGAGTTCCCGTACACGCCGACCGGGAAGATCCAAAAACAGAAGCTCCGTACGCGCGAGCGCGAGAATGACCCTGAGCACTGGGATCGCGAGGCTACGGAGGCGAGCAGATGAACGTCCCTGATCAGTTCGATCTCTCGGGGCGCATCGCTGTCGTCACCGGCGGAACGAGAGGGATCGGGCTCGCCATCGCTGAGGGTCTGGCGAGCACCGGTGCGACGGTCGTCCCCACCTCGCGGACGGAATCAGACGTGGAGGCGGCCATCCAGACCGTTGAGTCTCACGGCGTCGACTCGCTTGCCGTGCCGACAGACGTGACTGACGACGATGACGTGCGCGCGTTATTCGAGCAGACGGCTGACGCCTTCGGCGGCATTGACGTCGTCGTAAATAATGCCGGCGTCAACCCGGCGTCCGCACTCGGTCGCCCCGAAAACGTCGACCCCGAGGGCTACGATTTCGTCCTTGACGTCAACCTCCGAGGCGCATTTCGCTGTGCGCAGGAGGCGGCTGCTTACCTGGGGGAAAGCGACGGGGGGTCGCTCATCAACATCGCGAGTGTCGGTGGCTTGGTTGGCTTGCCGCGTCAGCATCCGTATGTCGCATCGAAACACGGGCTCGTCGGCGTCACGAAGAGCATTGCACTCGATTGGGCACCTGATGTGCGCGCGAACGTCGTTGCTCCAGGATACGTGGCGACGGAGCTCACGGCCGAGGTGCGCGAGAACGACACGCTCCGACAGTCGATCGTCGATCGAACGCCCTTGGATCGCTTCGCCGATCTCGCAGAGTTGGCCGGCCCAGTAGTCTTCCTTGCAAGCGACGCTGCAAGCTACGTGACTGGTACCTGCCTCGCGGTCGACGGTGGCTGGACCGCTCGCTAAGACCGGCTCGACGGGACGGATGACAGACCCGAACCGGTCCGTTCGGTAGACTGCCGGGCAGATCGCCGATGTGAGAGAACTTTTAGCATAGAACGAAGATAAACGAATATGGAGTACGACGACTCTGAACGTGCAGAAGTGGTCGCGGCACGTGTCGACGAGTTCGTAGACGAGATCGTGATTCCAGCGGAGCGCGATCTCCTCGGTCGGGAATCGATATCCGACGACGGACTTGCTGAGCTCAGATCCGAAGCGCGCGAACGAGACATCTACGCACCACAGATCTCGACTGAGTACGGCGGAATGGGCATGGATTTTCGAGACGTCCTTCCAGCGTTTGAGGCCGCAGGCCGGAGCCTCCTCGGCCCACCAGCGATCCGGGTCGACGCTCCAGACGAGGGGAACATGCATACCTTTGAACTCGTCGCGAGTGAGGAACAGAAAGACGAGTGGCTCCGTCCGCTGGTCGCTGGCGAGATTCGGTCAGGCTTCTGTATGACCGAACCGATGCAGGGCGGCGGCTCGGATCCAAAGATGATCCGGACGACGGCCGAACGAGATGGCGACGAGTGGGTCATTAACGGCCACAAGTGGTGGACGACGAACGGGTTGGAGGCCGATATCTTCCTCGTGATGGCACGTACCGACCTCGACGCGCATCCCTATTCGGGCTGTTCAATCATCCTCGTCCCCGCGAACACGCCTGGTGTCGAGATCGAGCGTGGCATCCCGCATATGGCCGACGACATGCTTGGGACCAGTCATGCTGAGATTCGGTTCGAAGACGTTCGTGTGCCCGTGGAGAATCTCATGGGTGAGGAGAACGAGGGGTTCACCATCGCCCAGCAGCGTCTGGGTCCCGCTCGACTCACCCACTGCATGCGCTATTCCGGGATGGCGCAGCGTGCATTAGATGTGGCGAAGGCCTACGCCATGGAGCGTGAGGCGTTTGGGTCACCGATCGCCGAGAAACAAAGCGTTCGATTCGCGATTGCCGAGGCGGAGACCGAACTTCACGCGGCCCGCTGCATGGTGAGACACGCTGCCGACCAGATCACGGCAGGGAACCAAGCCAGAATCGAGGTGTCGATGAGTAAGCTCTACACGTCGAACGTCGTGCAGGAGGCAATCGACACGGCGATGCAGTTCTGCGGCGCGAACGGGATCGGGAAGGATCTGCCCATCGCCGACTTCTACGAGAACGTCCGCCAGTTCCGGTTTGTCGACGGAGCCGATGAGGTGCACAAGCGCGTCATTGCCCGTAACTCGTTTTCCGACATTGACGACGCCGAGGTAGCAAACGTCACACGCTACCAGGGATAATCGTCAAGGTGGCACTTGGACTACTCCTGCCGGCGGTGACCTCGGAATCACCAGCGACGGTGGCAAAACGGGCTGAAGAACTCGGCTACAACTCCGTCTGGGTCAACGAACTCTGGGGACCGACGCGTTCGTTCAGCTCACTGAACTTGCCATGGCGACAGCGACGATCGACCTCGGAACTGTCATCGTCAACATCTTCTCCCGATCATCGGCCGTGCTCGCAATGGCCGCGGCTACTGTCAACCGGATAGCGCCGGGACGGCTCACACTCGGGGTCGGACCGAGTACGCCGAAAGCCATTGAAGACCTCCACGGAATTGCCTATGACCAACCAGTTCGACGAATTCACGAGACAGCGAGATCATCCACGCCTATCTTAGTGACGCCGACAGCGTCACCTACGACGGTGACTTGTTACGTGTGACGGACTTGGTGTGGACCTTCCGGTGTATAACGCGGCACTCGGTCCTGCCAACCGGCGGGCGACCTGCGCGTCTGTGATGGATGGATCCCACACAACATTCCTTTCGACCACCTCTTGGATGCGTTCGAAGTCATCGCTGATGCGGCGAGGGACACCGGACGGGATCCTAATGAGATCACCGTCGCTCCGTACATACCAGCGGCAGTAAGTACGGATGAGGCAGCGGCTTACGACGCGCTTCGCGGACACCTTGCGTACTACATCGGGAGTGGTGAAGGGTATCGGCGGGCCATCGCCTTCTTCGAGGAAGCCGACCGCATCGCAACCGCTTGGCGAAACGGCGACCGCGAGGGCGCGAGCGACGCCGTGACCGACGAGATGGTGCATGCGCTCGGCGTCGCCGGGACACCGACGCCGCCATCGACCGACTTAACGCCATTCTCGACGCCGATGTCATCGATCGACCGATGCTGACCGTACCAAGACAGGTCGACGATGAACTGGCCGTCGAGACCATGGACGTGCTCGCCCCGGCGAACCGGTGACGGCGACGCTTTGGGATCGATTCTGCCTCCCGTCGAGCGATTTCCCGGCGCAGATGCAGTTTTCCGAAAACGGATCATCTATTGAGAGGGATGTTGGTAGTCAACGTATGACTGATACGGTCCAGTACGAGTCACAAGATAATGTGAGCACCATCCGACTCGCGCGACCCGAGAAGTTGAACGCAATGACCCTCGAGATGTGGACGGCCGTCGCCGACGGCGTTCGGCGCGCCGACGAGGACGGCGCTCGGGCGATCGTGCTTACCGGTCGCGGGCGGGCGTTTTGCGCCGGTGATGACATCAGTTCGCTTGCAGAGATCGAGACGCCTCGAGATGCTCGTGAACTCGTGGATACGGTACTCGGCTGCTTCAACGCGATCGAGTGCTCCCCCGTTCCAGTGATCGCAAAGGCCAACGGTTCGGCCTATGGTGGGGGGTTCGAACTCCTAATCTCTGCGGATCTGACGGTGGTTCCGCGTGATGCCGTCTTCGCGCTCCCCGAGACGCGCATCGGTGCGTATCCCTTCTATGGTGCCAAACGGCTCGCACGATTGATCGGTCGCCAACGGGCCGCCGACCTCACACTGACGGGCCGCGAACTCAGCGCCGAGGAGGCTGTCGAATGGGGGCTGTTTGCGAGAGCCGTCGAGTACACCGATCTCGATGATGCTGTCGAAGAGATCGTGGCAGCACTCAAGCGCTCCTCACCGGCATCTCTCGAGACGACGAAGACCTGGCTCAACGCATCGTTGCGTTTCAGTGGTGAAGACGACGCCATGCGAAATGGACTCGGCTACCTGTTCTTGGGGCCGGATGCCCGCGAGGGTGCACTGTCATTTCTCGAAGACCGCGACCCAACGTTCGCTGAGTGACGCTTACATACGGCCGCCTCAACACTGAGGTTTATGTCGTTATGGCAGGAGTAGCATGGTATGGGTAGTCATGACGTGGGTCGACGAGCTGGCGTGAACTATCGGAGGACACACCAATGACGACATACGAGGCACTCCGGGCAGCCTTTTCATGGGACGATGTCTGGGATAGCTTCGACTGGGATGGACCCGAGCGATTCAACATCGTACACGAGACCGTCTGTCGGCATGTTGGCCACGGCGTGGCGATTCACTGGGAAGGTGCTGCAGACGGTGAACGCGAGACGCTGACCTACACCAACCTTGACGAACGAAGCGGGCGGGTGGCAAACGCACTGGAGGCGCTTGATGTCGAACGCGGCGAGCCAGTGGCGACGCTGATCCCCCGGATTCCCGAACTTTATCCGACGTTTCTTGGAATCTGGCGACGTGGCGCGGTTTACGTACCGCTGTTCACTGCGTTCGGTCCGAACGCGATCGCGGTCCGTGCGGCCGACGCAGGCGTGAAGACCGTCATCACGACGGTCGAGTACCGCGAGAAGATCACCACCGTTGAGGCAGATATAGGAATCGAGAACGTGGTCGTGATCGACCGCGATGGCGACGCCGATGCCGTCGACGATGCGGATTTCGCGTATGAGACGCTCGTCGGTGACCAGCCAGCGGCGTACGAGACGGCCGAGACGTCAGCCGAGAACCTCTGTACGTTAGAGTACACCAGTGGCACGACTGGCCCGCCCAAGGGCTGTGAACTCACTCACCGCGTCCTCGCCGCACTCTCTCCCTACCTCCAGTGTTCGATGGCGCTCCATGAGGGCGAGACGGTCTGGGGAGCGGCCGATCCGGGCTGGATGTATGGACTGTTGACCGCCGGCATTGCACCCATCAGCATGGGCGTCTCGAACGTCCTCTACGAAGGCAAGTTCGACCCCGATGCGTGGTACACAGTGATGGAACGGTACGGCATCACGAGCCTCGCCACCAGTCCGACAGCCTACCGAGGGCTCATGGCGAGCGGTGATGCACACAAGTCGTACGACCTCTCGCTTCGAAAGGGGAACAGCGCGGGCGAACCACTCAATCCAGAAGTGATGCGCTGGTTCGATGAAGAACTCGGCGTAACGGTCCATGATCACTACGGCGTTACCGAGTGTGGGATGGTCGCCGGGAACCATCATGCGTGCGAGATGGTGGTCAAACCGGGGAGCATGGGTCGACCACTTCCTGGATTTGACGTTCGCGTCGTTGACCCCGAGACTAGCATGGAGACTGACGTCGACGAAGTTGGCGAGCTCGCGGTCGCCTGCGGGGAAGGAACCTACTTTGATGGGTACTGGAACGCCCCAGGGAAGACAGCGGCGGCGTGGGTCGAACACGACGGCGAGAACCTCTTCTTGACGGGTGATGCCGCCGAACGAGACGCGGACGGCTATCTCTGGTTCGTCGGCCGCGCAGACGACGTCATCATCTCCTCGGGCTACCGGATTGGCCCGTTCGAGGTCGAGAGCACGCTCCTTGAACATGAAGCGGTGGCGGAAGCGGCCGTCGTTGGTGTACCCGACGAGACTCGGGGTGAACTCGTAAAAGCCTACGTCGTCACGACCGAGGAGACTGATGCCGACGATGAGTTGGCCGCCTCGATTCGAGAGTTTGTCCGCAACCGTCTCGCTAAGCATGCTTACCCACGAGAGATCGAATTCATTGACGACCTCCCCAAGACATCGAGCGGAAAGATACGCCGAATCGAACTTCGTGAACGAGAAGCGTAGCTCGAAGCAAGAGAGACCCGATCAGGGAACGACGACCAGCTTCCCGAGGAAGCTCTCTTCACGCACACGTCATTCATTGGCGCAGATCTGCGCATCGTGCCCTTAATCGTCACGTCGCTTGCGATCAGAGAGCCTCTTCCGATCGTTTCTCCAGTCGACTAGCCCTCTGCCTGTTTGACAGTGTCGGGGAAGGTATGAGAGAACGAACGATCACACGGCGCCGTTCCGCAGCCGATTTTCGGTATACAACACACGTTCTCAGGATGATGCGTGAAGGCCCTAGATGACTGATCTCACTTAATCCATCTGTCTCCGTGTGTGGGATGCAACAGCATGGCAAACAATTAAATATGTTTTATCCGTTTACGGAACACAGAGATGGCGATAACAGATCCAGTGAAGCGGTTAGGTGAAATGTTTGCTGACATTGCTTTGGAGTACGTTCCCGACCCCTACGTTCTCGTCATACTTCTTACTGCTATTGCATCAGTGGGGGCGTTACTCGTCGGTACGTCACCTACGGGCGTGATGGATGCCTGGGTAGGTGGCGTGTGGACGCTTCTCGTCTTCATGGCGCAGTTCTCAGTGACTCTTTTGGTTGGTGATGCAATCGCAAAATCACCAGCGGTGTCTCGGTTCCTGCGCCGACTCGCCGATATCCCAAACTCGCAATTCACTGCCGTCGTACTCACGGCGTTCGTCGCGATGATCGCTGGACTCATATCGTGGGCTATCGGCCTGATTGTTGGTGCAGTCATCGCACGACAGGTCGCATTCCGGGGTAAGGAGAAAGGTCTCAAACTACACTATCCGCTATTGATCGCAGCAGGATACACGGCGTTGATGATCTGGCACTCCGGTATCACGACGTCGAGCGGGCTCATTATGGCAGATCCAAACGCTATTCCATCGACGTTCCCTAAGTATGCACAGGGTGGCATCCCACTCAGCGCGACTATCGGGAGCACCGTCAACATCGTCACCGTCGTACTCCTCCTTCTCGTTATCCCGGTGATCATGGCGAGTCTCCATCCCGATAAGAATGAGGAGATCTCGGAACTACCGGATAACGTTTACAATGAGATCAAAGCCGGATTGGAGACAACGGAAGACGAGACTCCCGGCCCCGCCGTCACCACCGATGGTGGAGTTGCACATGCTACCTTGGCCGACCGACTGAACGCCTCGCGGGTTATCGGGTTAGTAATCGCCATTTTCCCCGCCTACTACTTCCTTACGGACGTTGTCCAAAGTGGTCTTGGCGCAGTCAACCTCAATACGATCAACGCCTTCTTCATCTTCTGTGCGATCATCCTTTGGGTGACGCCAAAGCGTCTCGTCAATCAGATGGACAAGAGCGTCGAAAACGTTGCGGGGATCCTCTTCCAGTTCCCCTTCTACGCCGGCATTGCGGGTCTCCTCACTGGGACGGCCCTCGCCGCGACCATTGCGAATTTCTTCGCAAATATCGCGTCGCCCTTGACGTGGCCTGTACTCGGCCTCATCAGTGCCGGCATCGTCAACGTCTTCGTCCCGTCTGGCGGCGGCCAATGGGTCGCCCAAGGGCCGATTCTTCTCGAGACGACGCGCGAACTCGGGATGCCGCTTTACACTGCTGTCATCATCGAAATGATGGGTGACCAACTCACAAACATGATTCAGCCATTCTGGGCGTTGCCGGCGCTTGCGCTCGCAAAACTTCGGGCTCGGGACATCCTCGGATACACCACTGTCGCGATGGTTGTCGGGTTCATCATCATGGCGATTACGATGACGATCTTCCTCGGGTTCGGTGCCTAAACGACCGAAATCACGGCCTCAATCGGCACCTCGTCTGCCACCGTGATACTTTGTCGAAGCTGATTTCATCCGATCTATCTCAGGTTCACCCCTTTGAGGTCGTTTCGAATGGCTGTGAATGCAATGATCGGGCTGCCAGTCGTCGACCCCGAGGCAGTTCGCTGAGAGAGGTTCTTCCGGAAGGCACTGTCTAGTTAACCTCCTGAGCTGGCGATCGTCTATCAAGCAATTGATATAGTCGTCGAAAACCCAACCCATCCTCCCACGCCGTGTGCTCATTCCTCTTGTCGCAGCGAATTATACAGTGGTACGAAGTAAACGTCACCCGAGGGTTTACTTATCGAGAATGTGAATTTTGTAATAGCAGTGGTTCCAAACGAGACGTCGCCTCTCACACCACTTGCGCAAGAAGTGCTCGACGCACTCGCGAGAAGACTCCCGGATGAGGGAGAACTCACGTACGAGCACGCGCATGCGATTCTCAAGGAGGAAGAAGACCTTGAGCGGCCAGCTGCCAAGGATATTATCGAACGCCTCTATATGAAAGGCCATCTCTATGAGGTTGAGAGGAAGCTCCGACTCACTGATTATTAGTCGCTAACTCTTAGCGCATCAAGTCTCGCTCTGATATCATTGATCTGCTCATCGAGATCCTCAATGAACGGGCCCGCCCGATCGGTTATCACTGCGCCTTGGTTTGTCGGATTGATTAGATTCTCTTCTTCAAGGACCCTAAGGGAATAACGGACCTCATGGTGAGCATAGCCTAATTCGTTCGACATTTTGACAATTCCGATGGGTTCATTGTTAATAACCATCTCAAGAATGTCTATGTGCCGACCAATCATCTCCACTTCGTTTTCTATGCTGTCGATCATCGTACTTGAGATCAGGTATCATAGCGAGTTAACCCTTCTCGCCCTTGCAGTGCGCTTCTTTAATACTCATCAACAAGTATCGGGGGATCGAGTGTCGGCAACGGAGTACGCTGTCGTATCTCGACGATGCGCAGAAAGAGCTCATTCGAGCAGTCGATGAGTATCTAGATCCAGGGCGGTTTGTGAGGAATTGCGGTCATGGATTGATCGCCTTGAACGTGGGGCGGTCGATCCGAGTGAGCTGGTAATCACGAATTGGGTTTCGAAGCAGCGAGAGGATTACACGTAATCGACGCGAAGTGTGGCGGCATTAGAGCGGGCGGCAGATTTGGGGCTGACGCGATAGCCGTCGTTCTTGTACGCACAGCCATAGTGCGTCGCAACCTCGCGATAGCCTAACCGTGCGACCATCACGTCATTCGTTTTGGCGATGTTCTTCGCGTGCTCGAGGACGTTGAGATACTTATCCTCGACTCGCTGGCTCTCAGCGCGTTTCTCGCGGAAGTTCACAAGCTCTGTATTCTGTTCTGAGCGCTGGACCGTCTTGAAGAGCTGACGACCTGCATTCGCGGTTTAGTCGGAATTCGACTGTAGCAGTTTGATCCCACGTTCGACGATCGCGTCGGTGATGAAGAGACTTGTTTCCGCTTGAAGGGCCCGCATAAGCGACGCAGCATCATCGCTGGGTACAACATCTCGATGATACGCAAGTGCAATCAAGCCAATCAAACCGTGGACTTCGATATTCTGGTCCTGAGCGAACTCTCGTGCTGCCAGGTCGTCGGTGAGAAAGACGATCTCATCTCGTTCAAGAGCTACTGCCAGTGCCGCTCGTTCGCCTGCATCCAGTTCAGCACCCCGCTCGACTGGTTGTGCAACCTCGATCCGTTCCCACTCAAGGTTTGAGAACTCCGGCGGAACTCCTCCTTCTTCGAGTTCTGCATACACTGTTTCAGGAATCAGTAGCTCGTCGATTGCTGTCAGCAAATCGAGGGCGTCGATTTCTGCAAGGTGGATGAGTGGGCCGGTATCCGCGACCGCAACGATCGTCACGCGTCGAGACCCCAGTCAACATCCTCTTCAACGGCCGCTGTTTCGCGATCGGCTTGCTGGACGTTTTCGAGCCCAACCAGTTCGATCGCCTCCTCGCGAGATAGCTCACCGTCGATGTACTTCCCGAGGATGACGTTCTCCCAGAGGTCCGCGATTCCAAGTTCAAGGGCTTGCTCGAAAACCTCCGACTCGGGGACTCCCCGTGCCTCGGCGATCTCACGGACACGATCGGAGATTTCAGCTGCCATAGTAGAGAATATGGGTCGCGTCACTTAAACATCATCGTCATTCATAGTTCGACGCCAACTAACTCGATTGACCCAATCACGCATTCCCGACCACAAACGCGGTGGCCGGTATCAGCTCTCCCCCTCCCGCTGGTTTGTAGCCGATAGACGCCGATACAACTGCCGTACTCACGAGTAGCCGTACCGAGTCAGTCCCGAACTGTATCAATTCGAGGCGTCCATATCCGCGATTGAGTGGGGATTCGTGTTAGATATGCTGCCCTCTCGGGCGTGAGTTCGTCCCGACCACGCTACTCACCGGCAACCGTGTCTGTGGTCGGACTATCGTCCGTGTTCTTGCTCGTCACCTCACCGGGAAGTTCGATATCAGCTTTCAGGACGAGCCGCGTCTCTTTGTAACTCAAGCCGTCCTTGGATCGTTGGCGCTTGATCTTCCCGAGACGGCCATTCGAAAGTTTGTGCATCGCGTTCATCGTCTGTTTTGATTTATACTCTGAAACTGACTATTCTGCGATTTTCAGTGATTTTTGTGTTTCCGTGGATACGCTCTCGTCACACCTGCTTGTTCGCTCTTCGTACCTACCCCTTTCTTTGGACGATCTTTGAGGTACGAAAGGCGATATCACGGCCTTAAAATTGCATATAACAATGGAGGACTGATCTCCGCGTGTAAAATCGTGTTTGCAACTACTTTCGATCCCTGGAAAAGGTAAATGCACCGAGTTCAGCCCCTTTCCTGCTAAAGACGGCATTTGACGCCAATTGGCTGTCTCCTATTGACAATGCTGTATGTGCTCGGGTTTATTATCGTTCCGTTCCACACGCGAAAAATCATCAAGGACGCACGAGCGGAACTCGAACGCAATGGTGCAGGGTGGTAAAGGCATGCCACGACGGAAGGATGCGGACGAAGTATTCTGCGGTTCGTGTGGTAACGCCATCAAACAGGAAGCCGAGCTCTGTCCCGAGTGCGGGACGCGGAACGAGCAATCGACCGCTGGCAGACGCCCACCATCGGGGCGGGCACGGGATGATCCCTTCGAGGATCTTGCCCAGTCAACCGGCGATGATGACCTCGTTGCGCAACTGGCCCCCTACGTTGCGTGGGTCAGTGGCGTGTTTCTCATCCTCGGTGGGATTGGCACACTCACCGGGGGTGGCAACATTGTTCGCGCCCTCGTGGGCGGGAGTATCATCCTCGCCACGGGGGCCTTCGTACTGCCGATCGTGCGCGACCGTTTCGGCCCGCAACTACGGGACAAAGGGATGCCGATGTCGCGCCGAGCCGTCACCACCATCGTCCTAGTGGCGTTCTTCATCGGTGTGTCCATCGCCCCGGTGTGAACCCAAGTCACCGTCCTTCGACCACCTCGCGTTGCCCGTCGTCCACTGAGGAACCTTTCACTGGAAACCGCCCTCGCTATAACCCGAACGACAAGGACTTATCTCCGATTCATTGCAATATTTGAGCTGAGTATTGATTAGTGTATTTTGCCGAATTGGGTATCGAGATTACAAGCAGATTTCATTCCTTATCGTCTGGAATCCACCAGATAACCACACGCGGACTCAACTTCCCCCGCTCGACCTCTCTGTTTTCGTGCAACTCCTCAAGCCGTCGATGCGCGGACGGTCGCTCAATCTCAAGCGTATCCGCCACCCACCGAGCGGTCACCGCCGGAAACTCTGACTCGCGCATCGCCGCAAGAATATTGTCGTCAGCTGTGTCTACTAACTTCGACAGCTGTGCATTTCCGTCAGTGTCAGTGACTACCCGAGTGACATCGTACAATTAGAAACTGAAAGCGATCTTATTTCACTGGAAACCGAAGTAGTGCCCCAACACCACTGAAGGCATTCACGAACTGTGATCCGCGTTCAGTATCACTCAAAATCACATACCCGTCACCACCTTGCTGTTCAATAGCTGTTTCCAACTCTTGTTGTTGGTCTCGCGGCACTGTTGATGCAATGAGCACCGACTCGACCGCTCCGAACTTGGTCGCTTGCTCTACCTCCTCAATACCATACGCAACAGGCTCTCCGTCTCGAAGCCGCGAGTAGAATTCATCGAGCTGCTCGCGTCCTTCTCGTTGTTCGGCATCTAGCAGTTGTTCATCCGCTTTCTTGACAAGCTGGTCTAACCCTTGCATGGTCGCATACTCGACCGAGTACGTTCCGAGCAGCCGATTGCGCAACCGATGATCGAGGTAGCCGTCGGCGACGAACCGCTTTGCAGTCCCAAGCGTGCCACCAACGACAAGGCCGGTGACCGTTCCTTCGTCACCAGTGAATGCATCGGTAGCGATATCACCGACCTGTTGGAAAAACTCGTGGACTTGTCGTTCGCGATCGCGCTCGAACCGCTGGGCCGACTGCCCACCAGCTCTAGACTTTCCCATCACTTGGCTTTCGAATGTTCGAATCGGGATGATACGCTCTCCAACAAGTCGTCCAATGGCAGCACCACCGCGTTCGATGACGATGAGTCCAAAGGTCTCATTCGGCGTTACTGCTTCATTCAGTGGAGAGAGATCGAAGTGATCGTCACATCGGTACGTAGACTCAGCAACTGGAGTAGGCAAGTCGTCGAAGGCAGCCGAGATTAACTCACCTCCAACGACACCCGCATAGACCACGAGTCCATTCTCCGGTGTGCTTTCGTATCGACGAAGAATCCGCTGGACGCGCTTGAGCGCTTGCTGGACGTGGTCTCGTGTCTGATCAGATTTGATATTCTCGGCACTAGCGTATTCCTGGGCGATTCGCTCTCGGATCGAGCCCAACGACTTGCCGTTGGGAACGGTAACGGTGACGAGTTCAGTGCCATCCCCTGTGAGCGCTTTGAGCTGCTCGATCTGTTCGCGAAGGTCGTATGTTTGCGACATTGTAGACTGGTGGCTTGTGAGTAGTTGATTGGCAATTCCGTGAGGTCGACCTAACGACCCCTGCCACCAGCTATGAAAATAGAGCGATGCCGCTCATCGACTGCACGGTCGTATTGATGCACGGATGTGAGCGGTGCATATCACAACACAGGGACTGCTCAGCTAAAAGAATTCTGGAGAGTTACGATTCTGTATCGACTGGCACCCGCTCGAACCCCATCGTCGAAAAGTCACTGTCGAAGGCGAACATATGCTCTATCTCGTGTTCTCGGGCAAGCACTGCACTCGTGTGATCGACAAACGAAATCTGCTGATCGTCAAAACGTTCGAACTCCTCACACGCCGCGTCGAACGTCTGCTTGCCCACCGGCAGGATATTGAACGTCTTCGACTGTCGAACTGTCGAAAGCGCCTCAACAGCCGCTGTATACCCAATCTGGTACAACATTAACGTCGCAAACTCCGAAAGCACATACCGACTGGTGAATACCGGCCCATACTCGCCTTCTTCCATTCCATCGAACACAGCATTCGCCTGTTCGTGATTCACATCATCCTCGTCAAAGGTAGCGTACAACCCTCCTGTATCGACGAATAGTGGCAGTGGGCGACTCATCTCGAACGGTTTCCATAGAGGATGTCATCCACGTGCTCGGACGCATCAGTGGACTCTCCAGAGCTGTAGGTCGTCCGCGTAAAAATCGGATCATTTGGATCAACCTCATTCACCGAATCCTCATCGACTAGCCACCAGACGACTCGTCCAGCAGTCTGACGACTCTTCACTCGGCCTTGGTCCTCGAGTTGCCCAAGTTTCCGTCGAGCGGTCTCGCGGGAACACTCGAGGGCATCAGCGACATCACCAGAGGTCACTACTGGTCCCTCTACTTCCTCGAAGATAGCGAGTACGTCGGCGAGTGTCACCGTCTCGACGTACCGCCCTGAATCACTGCGGTCTTTGGACATACGCCACAGTACACACTACCGAAGTATAGTCCTGTTGGTGTATGCCATGTGGTGAATACCAACCTTTATGGCCATGTGGCGTATACAATATGGTGGGAAGAACGGTGCCCTCGGGCGTGTGGAAACGCGCCGGGTGCGCCAACACCCGGCACTGGTCTTCCTGAATGAGATCCAGAAGACCATGAGTACGAAACCGACTACGGAACTTGAAGTTGACGAGCCGGCACAGAAACGCGCACAGGCCGAACAGTTCTCCTACGAGGTCCAAGCCCCCGGCATGGTCGAAGTGGCCAACGAGAGTCACGACACCCCCGCTGACCACCAATACGTCGTCACGCTGGACGACGTGAGCGGCGACGTGATGGCGTGTACCTGCCCGCACCACGTCCACCGACACGCCTTCTACAAGCACATGGTAGCCACCCAAAACGCCGCTGCCGACGACCATCTCGACGCCTTCCTATTGGACGAGGAGGACACCGACGACGATGGGCCGCGTGTGATCGGTCCACATATCGGCTTCGATAAGTATAGGAACGCAGATCATCGCTACTGGCGGTGTGAGGAGTGAGGACGGGAATCCACCGACAAACGCGCGCTCGGTGGCGAATTCGGCGACTGCTGCTAATCACCGTTCACACCTCCTTTCAATTTATGTCACGCCAATTGACTTTCTCCGACGTTGCCGCCCAGCGAACGCTCTCGGAAATGACCGTGACGACTGCCGTCGGCGACGACACCGCCCCGACGACGCGGGCAGGGCTGCTCGACCGTGCCCGCCAGCACGCCGCAACGGTTGCGGCCGACCACTTCCCTGCGTTGCCCGTCGAACGCATCGACTGGGAAATTTCGGAACGCACGCAACGAACAGCAGGAGTGACGACATACGACCCACAGACGGACGAGATTACAATCTCGCTCACGTGGGACGCCTACGACTCACAGGGCTGGGAGCAATTCAGCGAGACCGTTCGCCACGAGTTGATCCACGCATGGCAGTACCACGAGCCCGGCGAGGCGGATCACGGGCGAACGTTCGTCCGCTGGACCGACGTTCTCGACACCTCGCAGCACTGTGAGCGATTCACCGCGCCGAAGTGGTGGCTTGTTTGCGAGGACTGCGGCGGTCGCACTGCTCGGTATCGACGCTCGAAGACCGTCCGCAATCCCGAGCAGTATAGGTGTAGCAAGTGTGGTGGGTCGATCCGCGTCAAGGAGGGCGGTGGTCACTGATCGACTCTCGTTTAAGTAGTTCTCGCGACAAGGATTAGATACGAGAAAGATTTTCACGTGATACCGTTGGCTTGCAGAGTAGCGCGTCGATCTTTGAGGTTTAAGTTTGATTCGCCAATGTTAGTATGTCATACTATCTTTTGTTTCTCGTACTGAATTTTCTCTTCTTGTCTGTCGTGTGATTACGAACAGTCGTGACAGGCATGGTTAGGATGATCACCCGGGACTGTCTTCGGACATGGGAGTACGAAACGGTCGGGACGCTTAAGACGCTCCGACTCGGGTAGTAAAGTGAAGAGCTCAACGACAATGATGAGAGCGGAACCAACTGTTATATTGTTTTCTTACTATATCTAACTTAATGATACTGCTTCAGCTTGTTGATGGTTTTGAGCTCCTATTTATAGTCTTGATGCTAGTCGTGTATGCCGCCATCCTTTTCGGAGTCCTCGGTGGCCTCGGGTACCTCATTCTTCGAGTCCGGTCGGGCGGTAGTGTTGACGAACGCCTTGACCGCATGGAACGGAAGATTGGTCGGTTAGAAGCGCATGTTGAGCACCTCCAAGACGAGCGCGACGAGCAACGATAGTGTTCTCACTACGTTTTAAAGCCCCATTTCCGGCATAGAAACTGAATGTGTGATCCAACTACTGGCAACTCTCAAGGTATCCTCACCTCGATAGCATCGGTTTCAGATTGCTACTTCTGGTCGTACATAAATCAATAATTGATCGCATCGTTTACTATGCCATGAGCGAAACGATCGTCTCGACATCCGAGCACACTCCCAACGACAAGTGGTGGATTCCAATTGGAATGCTTGCTGCCCTCGTCCCAATTATTGCTCTCATTGCAATTGCTCTGCCACCAGATGCCTACACGTCGTTGATCACCACTCCATTTGCCCTGCTTGGCGGTTTTTTGACGCTCCTCTCTCCGCTCATTATCTACTTCGATAAGCAATATGTTACTGCCGTTTCCGACTGGAATCCATCTGGCTGGTATTACTGGATGATTATTCCCGTAATTGGATTCGTGCTTCCTTACCTGTATCTCTATGAGCGGCACAAGTACGTGGACACTCCGTAATTCGATCTCTTCGATTACTGCTTGATAAAATCCAGCTACACAGTATCTCTGACAAATCAGCTAAACCGATACAGTGTTTGACCTTTGATGATATACACGCTATTTTCATCTGATGAGACGAAGTTGATGTAGCCTTTCTTCTGAAGCGAGAGCGTCGTCACAGACGTACCGGTACGCTGCTTTCGCAGCTGAATCCGATTTGTTGCGGGGTCAAATGATGGGACCGTGTTTCCGAGAATTGCCGGGAAAACCTGTTCTGAATTAACTTTCCACAGCTCTTTCCCAGTTTTCGCATCCACGCTCCGAACCCCGCCATCAACAAAATAGACCACACTATTCGAAACGCCAAGCCAATAGACATCTTCTGTTGTCTTTGTCGTCCAAGCCAGGCGTTCTTGTTCAGGATCAATCGCATACACACCGGACGGAACTGTTGTCCCTGGAATCAGCGAATGCGTCGTACTGTAGAGAAGACCATTTGCTGCGACGAGTGTGAACTCAACCGAAGCCGGGACTGTGAACTGTTTTTGACGATCTCCTGAGACAATATCTACAACCTGGATTTCTGTCTCATCTCCCCGAGTAATGGGGATGTACAGATTGTTTCCGACGATCGCAGTGGAGCGTATCGACTGCTGTCGTCCCGTCTGCTGATCACTGGCTGAAAACGACTGGCCATTTTCTGGGAGTTCCCAGAGAATATCACCTGTGTTCGCATCCATTGCGTGGATCAGAAAGGTATTGGGTGCTTGTTTCGTGGCAATTGCGACACCTGAATGGTGGAGGCGTATGAGTGCTCCAGCGACGATTTCGGTTCTCCATTCGAGTGTACCCTCTTGACGATCGATCGCGTAAACGAAGTTCTTGCGTTTTCCTTGGTGACGAAACTGTACACTTGCATAAACGGTTGTCTTCGTTACTGTCGGGACTTCAATTTGAGTGTTGGTCGCTTGTTTTACAGATGGAGTGAATGTCCACTGTACCGCTCCGGTTGCTTGATTCAATGCGCATAAGGCTTCATCTGAATGTTTCTTGAAAACAGTGTAGAGGGCACCATCAATGGACACAACTGCTGAGGATGCAATTTGATTGATTTGCCATTGCTTACTGAGAACTGAAAATGCCGGTGTGTTACTTGTTGGTGAATGATTTGTGTTAGCAGCATCGTGGTAGGGGTGTGTCCAGTTAGCTCTGTCAAACTCAATTTTCTGTGGGGGACTTTTCGGTGCTGTTTGGGCACTACAACCGGCGAGAGTAGTACTAGCGGCAAGTAAAAGGCTATGTCGGAGGAATGAGCGACGAGAATGTTTAAAATCCATAGTATCTCTCTTCACTCGCATGCGAAAACGCTTTCTGCGATTTTTCGCATGACACCTTTTGTGAGGAGATTGTTTAGAAAACCTGCTTCATAGTTCGTACACCCGAGCACGAACACTGACAAAAACGAAGCACCAGCCCACAAACACCTACTGAGGAGGTCGTCTGGTAGCGTGTCTGTATGCCCACACCTGCTTAGTGCAACTCCATAGCGAACAATTTCATATGGAATGGGGCTTCTTTGTCCTGTTTGTTGGTTTGTCGGTTCTTCAACTCATAATATACTCGGACTAGCTGGCCAACGAAGACGAGTTGCGCATACGTTCGTCGATGTGTCATATCTTCTCGGTACCACGACTACATTAGTAAAACCGTTCTTGCTTCTCAATTGTAGATGGTGAGAGTGCGATCCACGTCTGAAGTGGGGACAAGCTCATCGCCACACATTATTAGTGAATAAACAGAGGTGGATGGGGTATACGATGTCATCAACTAATTTTCCCTAGCTGCTGAATTCGGGAGCTATAGCCAACTAGACACTCCCGGCGGGTAAATATTAAATATCTGATAACACGCCAATCCACAGCAGTTTATCACTACCCGTGAGGAACTGAGAATGCAGAATTCGAGTCTTCAAAAATTGATACTCAAAAAACAATTCGACAAAGACAAGGGGCCGTCGCCGTGACACAAACTGTACGAAGATGGCGACGACACAATACCCAAATATCGAGCGAAGGCAATGCCGCATAGCTGAAAATGTCGATGAAGGTCTGTTCGCATATCGTAGACGACAGCAAATCACTATTGAGTAATATGACTCAAGCAGGACAACTAGCGGACGAACACGACGTTACGGGGACGCCCAAACGCGGGCTCATCATGTCCACGCTCGTCTTCTATGCGGGCCTCACCACCATTGTCTTTTACGGTGCGGCAGGGCCAATATTAGAAGAACACTTGGCGCTTGCCGGCGTACTGCACGGACTCTTGCTAGGGTCACCGCACCTTAGTAAGGCAATCCTCAGAATCCCGTTCGGTGCGTGGGTGGACGAAGTCGGCGGACGGAAACCACTCCTCATCCTCATGGCGTCGACAATTGTTGGAACGACAGGTCTAGTTATTACGCTGTTTCTGACCTATCCAGAGAATTTCGACATGAGTCTGTACCCCATCTTGGTTTTCTTCGGTTTCCTCGCGGGTGCAGGTGGTGCGACATTCTCCGCCGGAATCACACAAACTTCCTACTGGTACCCTAGTGATAAACAGGGGTTCGCACTCGGCGCGTTCGCTGGCGTCGGCAATATCGGTCCCGGGATGATTGTCTACGTCCTCCCCGTCCTTATCGGTATCTGGGGACTGACCATGGCATACTCGACCTGGTTAGTATTCCTTCTCGTCGTCACCGCGATCTACGTGGTGTACGCTGTCGATCCGTACTACTTCCAGCTTCGCAAGAAGGGTAAATCTCTAGAGGAATCACAAGAAATCGCTGAAGAACTCGGCCAAGATATCTTCCCGTCGGGTGGCACGTGGGATTCGCTGAAGACATCCGCGAGAAACCGCCGAACGTGGATTCTCGTCTTCCTCTACACAGTTTCCTTCGGTGGTGGGTTCACTTCCCTCTCTGCTTGGTTCCCTACCTACTGGGAACAGTTCCACGAACTCACACTCACCACAGCGGGGCTTCTCGCGGGTATCTTTATCGTCTACGGATCGCTTATCCGGGTACCTGCCGGAAGTGTCAGTGATAGATTCGGCGGCGAAATTGTTGCTATAATCAGTTTCGGCGTTATGGCCCTCGGTAGCGCAATCATGACCGTCGCTACCGGCTTCTGGCCGGCCATCCTCGGGATGATGGTACTCGGAACCGGGATGGGATTCGCCAACGCAGCTGTGTTCGAGCTAGTCCCGAAGTTCGTCCCGGAAGCCGTCGGTGGGGCATCGGGGTGGATCAGTGGCATCGGCGGCGGCGGAACGCTCGTCATCCTCCCACTAATGGGACTTTTCGTGGACATATACGGACTCCTCGGCTACGCGAGAGGTTTTGCCGTCTTCATCGTATTGAGCCTGCTCTGTGTCATCGTTGCAGCAGCCCTCAAATGGCTGATTTCAGACCCCAAAGAGACTGCTGATGAAGCTGCTCTCCACTAACCCCCTCTAACTGCCGGGTTTCACCGGGTAGCGAATTCAGTATCGTGAAGAATAACGTCTGGTCCTTATTTTTCAGGCTTCCGGTGGACTGTTAACACTGGAATCTCCGAGTGACGCACGACCTTTTCGGTGACGCTTCCGAGGAGGGCTCGTTTGACGCCAGCCCGTCCGTGAGTCCCCATGACGATGACGTCGGTATCGTGGTCATCTGCATACGTGAGAATATCGTCGTGAGGGTTCCCGCGACGAACTGCTGCTGTTGTCTCGATATCCCGCTCTCTGGCCTGCTCGACAATGGCTTTCGTTGCCTGCTGGCCTCTTTCTTCAAGCGCATCCAGAAGATCATCTAAGCCAGAGAACCCTTCCCCCATGCCAGAGACGGACGTGGGCTGGTCAACAATATAGAGTACATGCAGTGTTGCATTGTGGGCTTCAGCAAGGTTGAGTGCCATCTCCACTGCAGGCTTGACTGGATCACTACCGTCGGTCGGGATAAGTATTCGGTCGAACATACGCTGTTCTCTCCCTATAGAATGGTAGTTCATAGCACGTTAAACCGTTGGTTACATCTTCGTCACACCGCCTGACGCCGATCTGAAAGTAGTATAGAGAGCCCCAGTGCGTAATGTACATCCACGACGAACACGAAGATGAACCCATGAATTCAAACGAGCGTATGCTGTGGACCGGCGGGCACGGAGTACTTCTCCTCCTCGTGCTTGCGGGGATCGCATTCGTCTCGGGCTATTGGGCGATTCTCCCCGCACTCGGACCTGCTGCGTATCTCCTCGTTCTCGACGCTCACAGCTCGGACAACGCGCCGGCGAAGGTGGCTACCAGCTACGGAGCTGCATTGGTGATCGGCTGGGTCGCATACCAGGCGATAGCGCAGGGGATTGCTCCCACGACAATCGAACCGATGTCGGAACCAGGGCTCCGTCTGGTCGGGAGTGCATTAGTTGCGTTCGCTGGCACGACTACCGTCTTTTATATCCTGCACACGCACCAGCCGATGGCATTTGTCGCGGCGTTTACGACAGCGATTGGAGCGCTTCCGACTATCCAGTCACTTGTCGTAGCGGTTACCGCGGCCCTTTTTATGGCCGGCATCCAAGCCGCTCGCCGCCGATATAGCCCCGAATTCTCCAGTTCGCCAGGCCAAACCAACGCCCGGTTGTTTGAAATGTGAGCATAAACGGTTCATCTAATCTACCGACACATTCTACCTGTATTGGTCGTTCTGCTCACCCGAAAGCTGGAGAAGACCCCGTACAAGATATACGCTCTCAATTAAGTACGCTGTTTGTATCAATCGATGAGGGTTTCAGCAGAGCCGATAATCTGTAAGACCTACAAATGCTTAAGATAGCTCTGGGTGACTCATTCTCGGATCAATCGGCTCCATCATTCGTGTCCTTGATCCGTCTCTCGCCCACACACTTCGCAAATTTCTGATCTCCATCTTCGGTGGCTAAATCGGGCCGAATGAAGCGCGCCCGAACGGTGGACAGACGGCCGGCACAGACGGGTGCCAAGTGGGAACATTTCTCATTTGACGTCGATGTCCCCGGGAGTGGTCGAAGTCACTAACCAGAGCCACGAGCACCCCGCAGAGTACCAGTACACCGTGTCCATAGACGATGTGACCAAAGAACTGATAGCCTGCACTTGCCACATCACGTTCACCGCAACGCCTTCTATAAGCACATGGCCGCCGTCGAAACCGCGAGGGACGACGATACCCTGACGGCGTTCCTATCGGACGACGACGAGGCGGACGACGATGCTGAACCGGCAGAGTGCGAGTGTGACGGCCTGAATGGCTTCCCGTGCTGGCCATGCGTGCGAACTGGACGGACAGAACTGCCGAACTAATCCACGCTTCAGTCTTTTTTATCCATGGCACGCCAAGTGACGTTCTCGGAGATCACCGCCCACCGAACGCTGACGGAAAGCGCGGATGCTGCGACCGACGATACACCGGAGACACCGACAGACCTGCTCGGCCGAGCACAACAGCACGCAACGAATTTTGCCACTGAGCATTTTCCTGACCTGCCGGTCGAAACGATCGACTGGGAATTCTCATATCGAGCACAACGGCAAGCGGGCGTCACGAAATACGATCCCAAAACGGGTGAGATCACGATTGCGCTCACATGGGCGGCGTACGAACACCACAGTTGGGAGCAATTCAGTTCGACAGTCCGATATGAACTCATCCACGCCTGGCAGTATCACGAGTTTGGCGAAGCGGATCACGGAGCAACATTCACCCAATGGACAGACTGCCTCGACACCTCGAAACTCTGCGAACGCTTCGCTACACCAAAGTGGTAGCTGGTGTGCGAGAACTGAGGTGGTCGGGTTCCCCGGTATCGACGCTCGAAGACTGTGCACAACCCCGAGCAATACTGCTGTAGTGGCTGTGATGGGTCGCTCCGTGTCGAGGAGGGTAACAGACAGTAACCATATCTCACTGTCTTCACGACAACCGGTGGCATCGGTGCCACACAATGACGTTTTGCTTTCGTAACGCCAAGTTGACGTATGAGCTTAGTACTCGCTTCTACGAACCCGCGCCTTACCTTCATCCGCGACATAATTGTCGCAACGGTGGTGATGGTCTGTCTCTACGGACTCGCCCTCAACGTTCAGTTCCAATGGCTTCAAATTCCGGGTTACCTCCTCATTGTCGGGTTTGACGTTTTGGAAGTGACGTTCGGATCTGCAGGAGCCAATTATTACCTCCTGTTCGCATTGTATCTCATGGGACTCGGAATACTCGGCGCTCTTCTCGCTCATCGTCTTCGTGAACGCGCATCTGAACGTGCGCTTTCCTGGTGGCGAGTTGGCGTGGCGAGTGCTCTCGCCATGGTTGGTGTCCTCTCACTTTTGTTTGCGCTATTCGTTCTCATCGGCACATCTCAGCGAACGCCTGTCCTTATTACCATTGCAACGAGCCTCATTCTGTTCGCACTGGCAGGGTGGCTCGCTGGGATAGGTAGAAAATGAGAATCAGCGTATACCGGACAGTACTTCAACGGAGGTGCCAGTTCAAATAGATCTCACATATCGGGAGTCAACGATTCCTCTGCATATTGGCCGCAAGTATCACTCTAGCGGCAATTCCCCGTTCTATGGAGTTACTGACCTTAGTCCTTACCACCATCACGGCGTTGTGATTCCATGCGTTCTGTTGCCAATGCGATTCGTTCGAGCGCACGGACTGCCCGCCATACCAGATAGAATGCCAATGCCGCCGACGCCAACCCAAGCCAGAGCAGTGGCGAACCTGCAATCAGAATACTATACAGAAGAGTAATGATCGCTACGACGATGAGGCCGATTCTGTATGTTTGTCTCCGATTTTCTATAGACATACTCCTAATATTCTTTGTGAGATAATAATCTGTTCGGTGAAAATAACGTCCGAGTCTCCGAACTAAACCTCTCCAGATCTTTATTCTCAAGTCAATAGCCAAACACTCGTTTTCTACTTCAAGAAATGCTACATGAGCGAGTTCACCAAGGAAACTAATTCCAAGACTCACCAAGAGCTGTATGCATCGTCGGTGTTCGACCGTCCGCCACGAGTTGATCCACGCATGGCAGTACCACGAGTTCGGAGAGGCTGACCACGGGCGAACGTTCGCCCGCTGGACCAATGCGCTCGACACAACCCAGCACTGCGAGCGATTCAGATCGCCGAACTGGTGGATGATTTGCGAGGATTGCGGTGAGCAACTGGCGCGCTACCAGCGTTCCAAGGTCGTGAAACACCCCGAGAAGTACAGTTGTGGTGAGTGCGATGGGTCGCTGCGGGTCGAGAAGACTGCCGGACAATGAGGACAGAGTATCGTGGTCCCCGCTGTCAGCGGGTTGTTGGGCCTGTAACGGTGTCTAGTCCGTCGCGGGTCTATCCGAATCCGTGCGGACATCGGATTGCTGCCCCTGATGAATTGCTTGAGGTGGGCGATCTGCACCCATCACGCCCTGATGTGTGGGTGACGGACTTCCTCGGTGAATCTCACTGACTCCCGCTGACGCTTTCGGCTCTCCGTCACTCTTTCATTCGTTCGTTTTTCCTTGGTACAGGCGCTCACACTGGCTAGTATAGTATACTAACCTACACGGTTCTGCTGAAGTCCTCAGAGCGTGACAGGAATGGTGTACTGAATAGAGAGGGTGTATTCAGCACGATCGCGCCTTTCTATTTAGTAAACTAATCTCTGTCTGTCGAATACAGTGCGCTGAAAACAGAGTATCTATCCAGGAACGGGCTGCTCTGTTGAGAGCATCTCGTCTCTCGTTGGGGACTGATATGGGGCTTTATTAGTTTGCCAGTGAAATCATTGGTATGACGCTTGATGTAGAGGTTCCGGAATCACCGGATCTCTCGAACCGAGGGATGCCGCGCGAGTTTGAGTGGCAGGAAGAGACGCTGGGATCAGAGGACTTCTACCGCGAGGACATCGAAGATCTACTTCAGGAGGGTGCGTGGAAGGAGGGGTTCAACGAGTGGACCGAGTACACGAATCTCGATGAAGAGCAGATCCAAATTGTCAGCGATCTCGGCCTGTTCCAGACGTTCGACTTCTACTGGGACCCAACCGAAGATCGTCTTCGCTTCGATGCCCCGACGATTCCGGACGACTGGCGGGAGCGAGAGGCGACCGAATCGCTCGATTCGAGTGCGGTTTCGATGATCGATGCCGCGTTAGATGATCTCGGCCGGGCTGTGCAGGAGGTACTGGAGGACTACCTCGAACGGAACGACGAAGCGTCCGATTATGGTTGGGGTGAGGAGACGTACGGCAATCGCGAAGAGTGACCCCAGTGTGGTTTCTCGCTGCCGCGAACCATAGATACCAATAGAAGCCACGTTTGGCGCGTATGGTCGCACGAGCGAAGTCCATCTCGGGAGTCGGCGCAGCTGGCGAAGAAAAACAAAAGTCTCCTCCTCTCCACTGAGTGGTATTTGAGTCATCTCTGTCTACCACTTCGACCCCTCACAGGAGGCCAATTGCTCGGTAACCGATACGCGCCCTGTATTCAGTACAACCGCTAGAACCTCTCACGTCTTGAGGGTTTCAACACGGTCATGTTAGTAGACTATACTAGCCCCAGCGTATCTACTTTCGCTCTGGCTGGCGATTGTTTCCACCAATTCGGAGCGAAATCTCCATGTCTGCTCCGTGAAACAGACCTATTTAATACACTCTTCAGTAAGCTTGCCGATGTCTTGACTGAGACCCGAGACGGTGCGATCCACGCCGAGAGGGTTGCTACGCGACTGCCCGAAAAATGACGGCACAAATGGCTCATGAACGGATTGAGTATCAGCGGTGCCAAAATCTGATCACATATCTTCAGTGATTGAAGTAGGTGCTAAGTCCAGCTGTCGATCCATTCAAAAACAGCTAGTAGTCGGTTACTTTATATATGATTGGAGGATTTGTCGGCTCGAAAAATAGTCTTCGACGGGCTTCAAGCCGTCGATACGCGAACGGCTGTTTAGTATCGAGCGTATCCGCCATCCACGGGCGGTCACAGCAGAAAATTTTGACTCGCGTATCCACGCTAAAGTACCCAGTTACTGGATGCCCGTGTAGCACGAAACAATGGTGGCTGCGCGAGATGGCAGCCACTGCTGATCAGATCAATCGATTACTATTGACACTCACTACCATCGAAGAGTTCGGCATTGTGAGCGCGTTGATATCGTGTTGTAACGTCATCCCAATTAACTACCTGCCAGAACGCATCGATGTAGCTCCCGCGATCGTTTTCATACTGGAGGTAGTACGCATGCTCCCAGACGTCAAGTACGAGTAATGGTGTCGCGCCTTGGATGGCGCGATTGTTATGATTTTCTGCTTGAATCGTGAGAAGTTCATCTGCGAGGTGATCGTACACAAGCATTCCCCAGCCGGAGCCTTCAACGTTTTCGGCAGCGGCCGCGAACTCGTCTTTGAATGCGTCGAACGAACCAAAATCGGATTGGATTGCACCAGCAAGATCGCCGTCTGGCTTGCCACCACCATCAGGCGACATATTTTTCCAGAACACAGAGTGGTTGACGTGCCCGGAAAGGTTGAATGAGAGATCACGTTTAACTGATTTAACCTCCTCGAAATCACCCGCTTGTCTCATCTGAGAAAGTGTTTTCAACGCTTGGTTTGCACCATCGACATAGCCTTGGTGATGCTTGTCGTGGTGGAGCTTCATAATGTGTTGATCGATTTGCGGTTCGAGTGCATCGTAGTCGTACGGGAGGGGTGGAAGTTCGTATTGCATGGATTGTGAGTTCGACGAGGTCGCGATAACGTTTGATGTACCGAGCGCTCCGACTCCGGCGGTGATTCCCATTGCTTGGAGGAATGAGCGCCGATCTGCGGCAGGATGATTGAGAGGAAGTTTGTCAGTAGGGTCGGGCATTGCTGTGTGCCTCCATAATTAGATCATTTGCCACCTACAAAAATAAACTGGCCATCGTGACACTGATTAGTACGTTGCTATCTACATGAAGTGTTCTTCATTTTCGCTTTGACTGGCGTCTGTGTCTTATAGGTTCTAGCGAAGCGTCTTCTATGCTCCGTGAGATGCCCCCTGTTCGATACGCTCCACAGCGAGCTTGCGATCGTCTTGGAGGAGACGCGGGACGACGAGATCACTGCTGAGCGGCTCGCCACACGAATGCTCGACAGTGACGGGGGCAAATGGCTCATGATCGGCCTCACTGAGGGTCCAACAGTGGTTCTCACCTACAATCGGCTGATGAATTCGATCATCCGAACACCGATCGAGCGTGATAGTCTAGATGGGAATGGACGTCGGTAGATCGACCGTCGGCGAACGGAAGGGCACGTACTCGAATCAGTGCAACAGCTCAGGCGGGAGTATTTTGACTGGGTTCATCCGTGCTATCGGTGGGTATTCGATGCAGAATACACGGTCGAATACCAGATACAGTCGCTTCATTGAGAGTGGCATATGTTTTGTGGTAACGTTTAAAAAGAAATTACCATGTGTTGACCAGTACTATTTTGCTCTTTCAATTGATATGAATACTATGAACCGTCGTGGCTACCTCTTCGCAGCTGGATCTAGTTTCGCAGGAATCGCGGGCTATCTCGCAACATTCAACCCACTACATCTACTCTCTAGCTCCGGAAAACTCATCATTGAGTGTACTGGAGACGTGGAGCCAGAGACGCGACGAACAATCTCCGTTACCGTGGGGACGTATTCGTTTGACCAGTATCTCCGCTCAAGTACGACCCCACCAGAGTGGAACAATACCATTCTCTTTCAAGAACTCTATCGACTTGCTCCTGGCGAGCAGGTACAACCAGAGGTCTTTGTCGGTGACCCAGGGCAGTATCGTCTCGACATTTGGGTTCAAGATCGTGGTACGACTGGGACACAGGTTCGAATCACTAACGACGGTACTCTCGCGAATGCTCATCGGGTCACTATCACGGCGAGTGGTATCGAGCATTCATTCAGATAACCGCATTGCTGACGCGGTTTCCCAACTCATTACTGTGAGGATTACGGCAGCCAGATTACCTATTATCGCCATTCGAAGATAGTTCACAATCCTGACCAGTGCCGTAGGAGTGATTGTGGGTGATTGTTTCGTATTGAGGGCAACAGTAAATGACAACGAAGTACCAATGTCCACTCGATCTCCTTCAGTTCGAGATACTTGAGACACCGTTCAACTCACATCGCAGGAAAAGAAGTCTGTTTTCTGATAATCTGGCTTGTTTTAAGATGACTGATTGGTTCTATAACCGAAGTAGAACGTGCGACGGCAGCGAGATCGATTTCTTGAATTTGCTTGATTTGAGGCGATTAACTGCCGGTTGAGAGTATAAGCGAAAGTGAAATCGGCCAGGTCGCCGCCCTCTCGACATGGGGCGACTCACTGATAGTCGTGGTGCGCCTCGGAAGGCTCGAAGTTGTTCCGGTCGGGATGGGGGGCAGCGCTTGCCAACCGACTTTTTGAGGGGCGGAAGAATCAACCGAAAAAGGTCGAAGGAATGCGCGTGCCAACTACTTTCCGAATGATCAAGTGACACAGTTAGAATTGAGTCGCGGTTGCAGACGCGACCTCGATTTCGATCTGTGGGTTTGGTGGCTCATTGGTGAGTGCCTGACGATGGTACTCCGGCCACGTCTCTTCATCAGGACCAAGATATTTCGCGAATACTTTCCGTGCTGCGTCGTTGATACGCGCAGGATCGTCTTGCACTGTTGCTGTTCCTAACAGAGTAACCATCCACTCTGCATCTCCATCAGTGTTTTTCTCAATGGAGACTGCGACCTGCGAGTTCTGCTGAATATTCGCGAGTTTCTTACCATCGGTAAGGATGGACAGCGTCTCATCGTTGTATGCGTACCAGACGGGGGCAACGTGTGGTCGATCATTGACCGACGTGGCGAGATGGGCCATGAGCTTCGCATCCCTGATAAGTTCGTCAACGTCGGGTGAAATATTCATGCAGAGATGTCGCTTGCTATGGGTAAAGCTTGACTGCAAAGGTTCAGGCTTGAATCGTTTGAACTCAAACGAGCATCAGTTGACTCGTAGCAATAAGTGGTAAATCCAGCGGAAGTAGAACCACCTGAGAGGGATTCACAAATAGATTTGCGAATAGTATTTGGCGTCTTCGAGATGAGACGACGAACGCGAGGGAAACAAGTATTTGTGTTCAATATTCACATTCCTCTAAATGTTTTGTAATCATTCGTATTTCAGACTGCAAGTAGATAGAGCCATCCAAAGTGTTATACTGGTTCTCACTCTCCACTTCTTTGACCGAACAGCGCTACGTCATCACATACCACTATGACTCACCAACCAAATCACACTCAAGATGCAGAGAAGCTCGCGATACACAGCGGCGAGGAAACCACTTTCTTTCGTGACCTCGTCGAACACGCGCTCGATGGTATTCTTACCCTTGATCAGGGAGGAACTATCGTCTATGCGAATCACGCAGCTGAACGCCTCTTTGGGTGGTCTGATGATGAGTTCATCGGCCAACCAATGACGCAATTATTCCCCGAGCGCCACTGCAAAGCTTATTCCACATCATTCTATCAACGCGTTCACGATGATGCACAGGAACTGAACCGTAAGCATGTCGAACGTATTGGATTGCACGAAGACGGGTCTGAGTTGCCTTTAGCGTTCTCGTTCTACGAGCATGAGTACGATGGGCAGCGACTCTTTACGGCGATCATCCGCGATATTTCGGAACGAAAACAGCGAGAGAAAGAACTCGAAGATACTAAAGAAAAGTATGCTAAGCTCATCGAAACCGCTCCTGACGCGATCTTCGTTGCGGATGTTGAAACCGGCATAATCGAGGACGCAAATCAAGCTGCGGTATCGCTCATCGGTAAGTCACATGATGAACTCTGTGGAATGCGTCAGTCGGAGTTGTATCCACCGGAGCAGGCTGAGCAGTATATATCAAACTTCCACGAGCATGTTGAGCGCGGCAATGTTGACGATGATTCGACGGATGTGATTCAGCGTAGTATTACCCAGCACGTTGTCCATGATGACGGCCATCGAATTCCCGTTGAGGTCAGCTCCGGTGTCACCGAACTAGGTGATAAAACAGTTATTCAGGGGATTTTCAGGGATATCTCTGAACGACAGAAGCGAGAAGAAGAGCTCCGGCAAGAACGTGATCTCACCGACCGACTCTTCGAAACAAGCCCAATCGGAATTGGTGTTTTTACACCAGAGCGACGATTTATTCGGGCAAATGAACAAGCTGAGGAGATTCTCAGTATATCCGTCGATCGGTTGACGAGCCTTTCCTCTCCAAACGAAGAGTTCACCCTCTATGATTCCAAGAACGAGCCCATCGCACCAGAAGACGGCCTGTTAGCCCAGGTACGTGAGACTGGTAATCCGGTCTATGATTTCGAGGGCATTCTCGAGCGGTCAGACGGGGAGCGGTTTTGGGTTTCGATGAGTGCTGCTCCACTCTGGTCTCCAGAGGGAGAGCTCGAGTATATCGTCCTTGTTGGCGAGGATATTTCGGAACGGAAAGAGCGCGAAGACGCTATCGAACAGCAGCGTGACCGCCTCAAGACACTTAATCAGATCAACCGACTCATTCGTGAAATCAACCAAACACTCGTGCAAACCGCAACGCGTGACGAGATTGAGACCCGCGTCTGTGAACGACTCACCGCGTCCGATCTGTATCAGGGTGCATTCATCGGTGAACGATCGTTACCAACTGGCGGAATCATCCCCCGCACAGGCGCTAATCTCGATGTGGCTTATGTAGAGATGATTGACAAAGCGGATCCGACCGAGACCGCCACCGGTGGCGCTGCCAAAGCGATACAAACGGGAGAGATACAACTCATCCAGTCGATCAAGGCGGATTCACGCTTTCCGGAGTCGATACGAGATGAAGCGCTTACCCGAGGCTATCACTCAGTAGTATGTGTGCCACTCATCTATGGAGCGACAAAGTACGGTGTGTTGGTCGTTCTTACGTCTCGGCTTGACGCATTCAGTGACCGAGAACAAGCTATCTTCGAGGAATTGGGAAAGACGATTGGCTACGCAATTCACGCTGCAGAGAGTAAGAAACTCCTCCACACAGACAGTTACACTGAACTCAAATTTGATTTGACGGAGACGGCGGCGTTTTTTATCACTGCATCTGCTGACTTACAGTGTTCAATTATCCTCGAGGAAGTTATACCATCAACAGACAAAGAACTCCTCTACTACGTCACCTTGGAGAATGCTACAGTAAAGCAATTTCTCGAGCTAGCACGCCAGCACGCACCCATCAAAAAAGCCCGCTGCATCAGTACCGAGTCAGACAAGAATCTGCTTGAGGTCGTATTTATGAAGGGATCAACTGCCTCACAACGTCTGATCGAACAGGGCGCTCGTATCAAACACGCGACGGCGACAGAGGGGACAGGAACGCTTGTCGCCGAAATTCCTGCCGATGCTGATATCCGAGCGCTCACAAAGGCAGTGCAATCGCTCTACCCGAACGCCGACCTCACAGTGAAACAGGAGGTTGAGCAATCTTCTCAGCCACCCTGGGAGCAGCACGTACGGCTGATACACCAGTTGACCGATCGCCAACGAGCAACCTTGAAAGCGGCGTACTATGCAGGGTACTTCGAGTGGCCACGTGAGAGTACTGGCGAAGAGGTCGCCAATTCGCTCGGGATTTCAGCCCCAACGCTCCACCAGCACCTCCGGGCGAGCGAACGCAAGATCATTACAGCACTCTTTGAAGAAGGGGAAACAACGGCCTAGCACATACAAGCACACACTATGAGAGACTCATAGAGATCGAGATCGTGTTCACTACTTCGTGAATTTGTCTAATTGAGTACCAGTATATTACATTGACTCTGATATTTGTTCGCATGGAGGTTTTGAGGCTACATCTGAGGATATTGAGTCGGTCCAACGGGTTGCTCGAGCTTCATGGCATCAAGCGCATGATCATATCATCGGGAAAGAGGCGGTCGAAGCCATCATCGACATGTGGTACGACCGAGAATCACTTGTGGAATCCATTGGTCGGGACGACTCCTCGATGTTCCTTGCCGTCGATGATGGGACGGTTGTTGGATTCGCTCAGGTAGGACCGAGTGACGATGGTCCTGCTGATGCAGTCGTCGGGCGAATCTACGTCCTCCCCGAGTACTGGGGGGAGGGAGTGGGGACTAACCTCCTGGACCGATTGTTCGACAGTTTTCGGGCGGCAGATCACGAATATGTCTGGCTTGCATTATGGCTGACAACGACGTGAGGAGATCGTTCTATGACAAACACGGCTTCGAAGTACATGACGAACGGACGGTCGAATTCGTTGAACAGGAAGTCGACGACATCGTGCTCGTCCGAGATCTGTAGATACACCGGTTAGCATCGCTCGTTGCCAAGAAAGAGATACGTCTCTCAGACCATCACTATTCATAGATCATCACACCTAAACCACAGCCTGACTATCGTACACACTCGTCTGCCAAATCGGATGCCATTCTAACGTCGACCTCCACATTCGCCTATGGATGTTCGTGAAACGGAGCCATCAGACAGTGAAGCCGTCCGAAATGTCCACTCCGAATTCATCACAGAACTCGGGCGAGACGGCTACACCCAAGAACAAGTCAATGCGTGGGCCCAAGGGTGTGAATCTGCAGACTATGTCGCGCAAATCGAGGCAGACGATAGCCATTTCGTTGTCGCCGAAGACGAGAGTGAGATCGTCGGGTTAGGCTTTGTGACGCTCAAACCACCTGCGGAGTATGAAACAACTGTCGACGCCGAAGTCACTGGCGTATACGTCCATCCCTCGGTGGCTCGGCAAGGGGTAGGAATGTAACTCTATACCGAGTTAGAGCGAGCTGCACGAGAGGCTGGGTTTCAAACACTCGGCCTCTCAGTGACGCTCCACGCGGTTCCCTTCTACGAGTGGCATGGCTACGAACGAGTCAGAGAGTACATGCACGAATTTTCTAGCCACGAATCAATTGTCGTGACCGGGACAGTCGTGGAGATGAAAAAGAACCTCTGATGTGCTAGTCGAGACCATTCTAACCCTCATTCTCTTCCGCATGAGTGTAAGAGACCACAATCATAGGGGTAGGAGAAGTCGTTTTCCAGAGTGGCGCTACGAGAGCATCTCTAGTGTCTCACAGACACTCTGTCGGAACCAGTTCGCTCGTTGCTCCGTTTCTTCTGCTCCATGCTGATTCTGTACATACAAGGATTCGAAGTAGTAGACTTCATTCAGTACTTTATAGAGCGGCGCTCGCCGTTCAAATCCGGTTGGCAGCGCTCGGACTGACTCGTAACCTGCTCGGAAGAGTTCCTGCAACCCATCAGTGTCGTGGTTGAACGTTGGGAGGGCGGTTCGCCAGTAATCGAACTCGCCGGGTGCTGCAATCACGTGCTCGAAATCAACGATAGAGACTGCTTGACCATCCACTACCGAAATGTGTTCAGGAGTTGCCCAGCCGTGGCAGCAAACAGAATCACCTGCTCCGGTGAGGATATCCGGATGGTCGATTAGAAACTCGATAACAGCATCTGCAACATCAGCGTGACCATACTGAGCGAGAATCGGGCGATGCCGACGGATATAGTCGGTTGCAGCCGCATGCCAGTCATCACTTCCAGCGACCGAGATTGCTTCACCAGCGGGGATGAAGTGACCGTAGGTGTCGAGTAGCGGGGCAGTTTCATCGTGGAGGGTCGCAAGGAGACGCCCCGCGGCGTCTGCCCACATTTCGTTCAATTCTCGTCCCACGTCAGGTGTTGGCGCGTCTGGATGCCACGCAGCAATATAATAGTCATCCTCGACGTGCAGAATTTCAGGGACTGGCACGGACGTATGTTCGCTGACAAACGCGGTTACGCACCCCTCAGTTGCGGCCTTTCCTGTTGGTTCAGTATTGCCCTTGTAGACGGCGTGTTGGCCATCGACATAGACTTCGTAGACCTCATGCGGCGGCATATCGCGAAGTTGGCGCACGATTCGGTAGGTGGTATACTGTGCTTCGAGGTTGTTGTGGACATCTCGTTTCATAGCTGGTATGCCACGTGACGAGTGACGGTCGGCCGCTGACAGCGGAGTGCTGTCGCTACGGCCGAGAGAAGACATTCAAACTATCTTGACGAACCATATTAAATATTTAGTTTCCACCTGACCTAGTAGGTGTATGGATGTGAACGATCCCCGAGAGCAGTATCCAAATCTAATCGAAGACACGGTTACTGAGCACGTTGATACTACAACATTTGATGCCTTAGCCGACAACGAAGCATTCACCGCTGGGTGGGTTGTCGCAACGGTCGTCCTGGACGACGATGATCGGATCCTCCTTGCGTATCATGATGACGATGATTCATGGTTGCTCCCAGGTGGATCTGTTATTCTTGGTGAAAGCCTTGCGGAGACCGCCATTCGCGAAGTAAAGGAAGAGACGGGCGTCGAGATTGTTCCTCATCGTCCGCATGCAGTGGTGCACAATCGTGTCGAGTGCAATGGTCAGTCGCGGTCATTCAACGTCGTTCTGTTCTCCGCACACCCGACGTCAACTGAGATTGGGGATGATTTAGGTGAACCAGGTGAGCCGATTACTGATGCAGAGTGGTTTGCAACACTTCCGTCGAATGTCTTCGAACGTGAACTGGCGCAACGGGTCGTCGAACGAGCTCGGTCACGCAGATAACGTTCTCTCTGTACTACAGACGCCTTTTGGACTCAAACATTCAGTCTAAGTCACCTTCAACAGCGGTAATTCGACCATCAAGGCCCGACCGTGCGACCACTCGACGCCAGTAAAGGGTGGCAATGGGCCGATGCGACTTGGATGTTACCGCCTACTGAAAAATGCTATCCAGCTTTGTTGCCCAGACCGGAGTTTTATCAATCGTTCAGTCGATTGTTATCGGTATGCACACCACCAGAGGGAGACAATGACTGGCGAAGCCCGCGACCCTACTGGGGACGAAGGGCCGCTCGCAGGGCTCACCGTGCTCGACACCTCGCGTGTTCTCGCAGGCCCGTTTTGTGGAATGCAGCTCGGTGACCTTGGCGCGGATGTCATCAAGATTGAGCGGCCGGACGGGGGGGATCAGACTCGCAGGTGGACGCCACCTACCTATCGCGACTCTGACGAAGCTGCTTACTACTTGAGCATCAATCGGAACAAGCGCTCGGTGACGCTTAACCTCGCCACCGAGGCTGGTCGAGAGGTCTTCCGGACTCTCGCAGCCGACGCCGATGTGCTGCTCCACAACTACCGCGTTGGCAAGATGGCCGAGTGGAATCTTGGCTATGAGGACCTGTGCGAACGCAACCCCAGCCTCGTATACTGCCACATCACTGGCTACGGTGAGTGGGGACCTGACCGAGACCGGCCAGCCTACGACCTCATCATTCAAGGCGAGGGCGGCATGATGAGTATCACTGGTGAGGAAGATGGTGCGCCCGTCCGCGTTGGCGTGGCTATCACCGACCTCGCGACGGGCTATTACGCCACGCAAGCAATCTTGGCCGCGTTGTTCGAGCGGGAGTTTGGCGATGGGACTGGACAGAAGCTCGATCTGAGTTTGCTGGACTCCGCGGCGGCCCTCAACACCTATGCTGCGATGTTCTACTTCGCCACTGGCGACCCTCCTAGCCGCCGGGGAGGTAAGATTAGAAACATCGTCCCCTATCAGGTGTTCCCAACCCAGGATGACTACGCCGTTATCGCTGTACCTTCTGAGAACCTGTGGTCGAATTTTTGCGAGGCGCTAGACCGGGAGGACCTATTCGACGACGAGCGGTTCGCCACTAACGATGATCGCGTGCGAAACCGAGATATTCTCGAACCGTTGCTGGAGGAGGAGATCTCCGACTATACTACCGAGGAGATCGTCGAGCAAATGCAGGCTCACGACGTCCCTGCAACGCCAATCAACGATATGGAAAACGTCTACGACCACCCCCAGGTTCACGCCCGTGGAATGCGAGCCTCGGTCGACCATCCAACCGCTGGGGAAGTCGAGATGCCCGGCGTTCCAATGCACTTTTCCCAGACGCCTGCCAGTGTGCGTACCCACCCGCCGCTCTTGGGTGAACATACCGATGAGGTACTCGAAGAATATGGCTACGATGATATAGAGATCACACGGCTTAAGCGCAATAACGCCATCTGAATCGGCTACCCGAATCGCCCGTCAGCCACCTCATTTGCACCAGGGGGTAGACCATAGAACGTCCTATCGTGGCGGCAGTGACGTGAACACCCGGGAAGAGCAACTAGTTATGAGGTCGAGAATAGACAACCGCGAAAGTAGTCCTGGCCACAGCACGTCTCGACCTGATGGCAGAGAAGCAATGGCGGCTCCGATCCAAAGCGCCGCGAAATACCAGGGTCATCTACGCTTCAAGCGGTTCAAGATCGGTGAACCCCGACCGTCGAACCCGATCTGGATCTACGTGTTCCATTAGTGCCAGTTCCGACTCGTTCGGGGGAACCGTCCGTCTGGGATCGTCGAAGGTCACTTCCCAGCTGGTACGCTCGCGAACCGTCTCTCGCGAGATACCTGGATGAAGGGAGACTGCGCGCAATTCGCCGTCGCGGCGTACAAACTCGCATAGCGGCGTCACCAAGTACGTGAGGTTCCCTTGTGCCGTGGTGAAGTCTACCTCTGCAGGGAGCGAGCGCGCTCGGTGTTCAGTACGCCAGGCCCACGCCTCATCCACGAGTGAAAGCAGTGACCCACTCCCACCGCCACCACCGAATTTCACCTTCGGTTCGTCCCATGAGCCGGCGATAGTGTTGTTTAGTCGGCCCAGACGGTCGACCTGGGCACCGCCGACGAACATCACATCTACGCCACCCCGAGCAGCGAGGTCAAATGCTTCCGGCGAGGTGAAGTGGGCAGTTGCACCTTCAAGCAGGTGCGCGCTCTCGGTCGAGACGGGCACCGCCTCAGGCTGGCTGTTCACCCCACCCGACGCACTCAAGTGAGTGACGCCATTGCGCTCGTTGGCCATCCGAAGTGCAACAGTGGGGAGTGGTGATGCAAATCCCTGGAACACAGTCTCTTTTTCGGCGAGTCGGCGAGCTATTGCCGCCGTCATCACCTCAGCAACTGTCACGTCGGCGTTGGGAGCTGGGTCACTGCTCACAGGTTGACCTCCGGGGTTGCCACGTCACTGCTCCAATTGATAGCCTCTACAGCGGGTACAGCACGTTCGCGGTAGGTATGTTCGTCGTCGCCGAGATACTCTGCGAGATAGGCGTCAAGGTCACCTTCGCGGGAACGCTTGAGGTACGTCCGGAGGTGTGTGGCATCGTAGTCGTAGGCACCTGGGCAGCTCGTGGGGTGAGCACCGTAGGGCACTTCGGCGACATCGTCCACAAGGAACCCCGGAATATCTGTTTCGCCAGGGTTGTCAGTGAACGCTTCATTTCCAACCACTCGTTCAGTCGTGACGAACGTGCGGTTGGCCGCCTTTGCCACCAAGCTCTCGGTGAGATCAGCGCCGTCGAAACGCGCATTACCGTCGCTGTCAGCCTCAGTGGTGTGAATTACCCCAATATCGGGTTTAACCGTTTGAACGGCTGCGGTTGACTCGCCGGAGAACGGATCCTCAACCGAGTCGAAGGCGTCGTTCACGTCAAGGAGATCGCTTCCAGTGAGGCCTGCGACAGGCAAGAAGGGTACGCCTTGTACAGCACCACGTAGCATCGTCGCCACGGTGTAGCATGTACCTTCTCGGGTATTGATCTCTCCATTTTCAGCACACCGCCGGAAATTAGGTGCGAGTCCAAGTGCCTCAAACCCGACGTAGCCGTAGTGTACCGTCGTAGCATGGCCGGTCCCACAGGGTAGGTCCACGTCCATCGAGTTTGCCAGGCCCATCAAAGTCACGTTCGAGATGTCCTGGCGAACGAGTTCACGAACAAACGCCATCGGGGCCCGGTGGAGAGTCTTGCCAGCGAAGGCGATAGTCGCCCCGTCATCGACTCGGGAAACGAGGTCAGCAAGCCCCGTCATCAGTCATCCACCAAGGGTTCCAACGTCACGTCACATTCGATGTTTGTGTATCCCGATTGAAACCGCTCTATTTCCTTCTCTTCTGGGTTAAATGCATGGCGCTCAATACAACCCACGTCTGCGCCGAGTAAATGGACACTGACGCTTGGCTCTGTCGACGTCGTTGTCACCGAGTGAATGTCGTTGTTCGGCGGCACTAACTCGTAGAAGTCGCCTCGCTCCATCTGCTCAGTTCGAACCTTCTCGAGTTCGGCATACTCATCGTCTGGATGGTAATGGTCGTCGTCGTTTACGCGACGATAGAAATCCTCGCGCTGTTCGCCGTCGTAGATACCGACGAGTCCCCATGCCAGATGGTCATGGACGGGGGTCTTTGCGCCCGGCGGGAGCACCAGCGTGAACAGTGCAAGATCGTGGCCCTCGCGATAGAGCAGCCACTGGGCGATGTCCTCGCCCATCTCACCTCGGTCTTCGTAATCGTCAGGTGGGAGTTTTTGATACATCTCGGGCAGCCAGTCATCGTCAGTCAGTAACTCCCCAAACGGTTTCTCCAGATCCGCAAGAAGTGGTTCGACCTGTTCGTGTTCGTTAGCGGTCGTTTTGACCGTTTCAATGAATGAACGAATTCGTTCGTTGTCGACGAAGTACTCCTCCTTGGCCATACTCGAACTATTCTACATGATATATCGTAAAGATTCGGGACAGCACGATGGTGTAGGTAGGACAAATATAAATTCTCATTGATATTTTGTCCGCGGTGATGTCTATCGGTGAGTACGGGTTTTTGATTCAGTCAGAAAAGTAAGTCTCCCTCGGACCACTTATATTTGAATGGGAAGGAACTGCACATCACTGCTCCCAGTGTAAAAATGCCGTTGAATGCCTGTACTGCCGAAAATGTCCATTAACCACTCATAAGATTAGATAGTGCTATAGCAAAACATGTACAAGAGCTTGCCTCAATTCAGAGAAGGCGCGAAATTATCCTTCTATTCGGCCGTCAATCCGACTAGCATGCTCTGAGATCCACCCAAGCAACTCAAACTCCACGATCTACCTCTCACTACTGATCTTGCTGCTGGCGGTCTTCCTGAACGGGGAACGCGATTTCGACGGTCGTTTTATACTCGGTGATCTGGCCGTTCTCAACCGTGGCTGTCCAACCTTCGAGATCGACGCCGTGGATATCGTCGATCGTTTTGCTTGCTTGGCTGACCGCTTCTTTTGCGGCGGCTTCCCAAGACTCTTCGGACGTTCCGAGGACTTTAATGACTTTCACAGCGGTCATGTTACTCTCTACCATGGCCGTCGATTAGACTCTTATGCCCACCTGAAAAACTCCCCTGTTCGGTTGAGAATCAGAAGAGCTTCAGTTCCCTAGAATTGTTCGACCGAAATTCCCCGTCATTGGGGCGGTTCATGTATGCCGAAGTCGAGAATCAGTCACAACCTTCAGTATCCGATCCTATTCTAAACGGAGCCAGGCGAGCGTCGATGTGGATAGCTAAACGGGCTTACTGGCATTGTGTCACCTATCTCGTTGACGTTGATGACGATTACAGCAGCGGTTCTCGTTTATGCGGATGAGGTGTTTCTAATTGATGTTCAGAATGTGATGGATGTGTCGTGCTCTTCGGTTAATCGGGCGAGCCACGGATCTCGCCCGAGCTCTGCCCACTCCGTGAGATTTTCTACAGTGATATTCCGCGCTGTGTCACAGGGTTCATATACAATGAATTCATCGAGTACATGGAATTTGTGATTGGTGTCTCGGACGGTGTTACTACGCTTCCCGCGTGGCTCCCTCAGTTTTCGATAGTTGGAAAGACAGTCGTATATTACCTGCTGTTTTTCGACGTTCTGAAGTTCATTGCGATCCCCCTGACTCTTGTTTGGCTTGGATATGCCTTCGGACGCTATCGTACAGCGAACTCAAATTCACGCAACTAAGCGGATCTCTCCAATATTGTGGTAGGTTAGCGCACTATTTCAATAGATCTCTTCGGATATGAATCTTATTGAGTGCTGATCGCTAGTAGAACATATGAGCGAGAATGCCGCACTCATTGCCCGGATTATCGAGCATAATACGGGAGGGCAAAATCTTGAGACAATTGATCACGATTACATTGGCGTGATTGCAAGCCATCACAGCCGCTTTGTTGGAGATCTCGATAACGCGATAGCCGAGGCTCTTGCCGAAGGATACATCGAAGAGCAGGATGGCGAATACGTCGCGACAGTGAAAGTCTGGGATCTCGTTCCCGGTACTACTAGCTAGTCGTTCGATTTGACTGCGTGTTGTACTCTTCCGCCCTCTATACCTCTCTTCAACCGTTCCTAGTAGTAGCTCAGATGAAACCCTCACAGTCTGCCAAGAGGTGCGTGCTGCATACAGAGGATGAGTTCAGCGCAGCGTTACCGACAGATGAGATAGCCAACGACAGAATCGTTCGTATGAACTGTTAGAACGGTCGAACTGTATACTAGGCGCGTGTGGGGCCAGAATATTTCCAGTTACCGTCGAAAGCGACTGTTACCCGTATTGGGGGTAGCGCATAACTAATAGCGAAGCGGAGTATGTACTCGCCGGCCAGATTACCATACGCTGGATGGACCTCGTTGAAAACTCTCCTGCAGGTAATCGCATAGCAAATCACCCGTATCATGTCTCAAAATGTACCGGCCGAATACGAACCTATCGAGTTCACTAGCGAGGGAACGCGCTGTGCGGGCTCTCTGTACCGCCCGGACGAATCACTCACGACGGGCGATCCGCCGGTCGTGGTGATGGGGAACGGCTTCGGACTGCCCCGTCAGGCAGGCCTCCCTGCCGTCGCACAGCGGCTCACGGAACACGGACTCGCGGCGATGACGTTCGACTACCGATCGCTCGGTGAGAGCGGCGGCGAACCGCGAAACGTCGTGATCCCGTTCCGACAGCTCGTCGACTGGCAGGCTGCCGTCGGTCATGCGCGTACCATCGACGGCATCGACGGAGACTATATCGGCGTCTGGGGGTTTTCGATGGGCGGTGGCGGGGCATTCGTTACTGCTGCGAGAGAAGATGTTAATGCGTACGTCGGGCAAAATCCAGTGCTTGACGGGATGCGAGCCATCCTCTACATCACGCGACAGATGGGACCGGTCTACGGACTCCGCACGACTGCGGCAGGTATCCGGGACCTAGCCCGAAAATGGACCGGACAGGAGCCCTACTACATCCCCATCTGGGGCAATTATCCCGAGGACCTCCCGGCGTTACCGACCAAGGGCTCGAAGAAGGGTCACGAGGCCGCCGTCGGACCGGAGGCAGACGATCCTTTGGTGAATCGCTGTGCCGCGCGCGTGTTCTTGACCTTCGGCCTGTACCGACCCGTCTCGGAAGCTGGCCGGATCAATTGCCCGGCGCTTCTTGTCGAGGGAGCTCGCGACCAGATCGCCCCGAGGAGTGCCATCAAAGCAGCGGCCGCCCATCTCTCTGATGTCAAGTGGGTCACCTACGATATCGATCATTTCGGAGCGTTCGTCGGCGATACGGCCGATGAGATTGTCGAGGAGGAGGCCGCATTCCTCGAACGACACCTGGTCGAGGCCACCTGAAGTCGTGCGTTAGTGATCCTCTCACGAGAACTACGCGAGTATCGGTACGGCCCGATTCTTTGAGTCTGATCGTGCAAGATACGCGCCCTGTATTCAGCACGCCCGCTGACACCTCTCATCTCTCATTTGCTGAGGATCTCAACAACGCCTTATTAGTATACCATGCTAACGCATGAGATTGGTATCTGATAGAAAATATATTTATATTTATTTAGTAACCCATGAGAAACTTATCTTAGTGGATGCAATAACTAATCCTAGAAACACCGCCTGCATCGAAACGTGAGTGATAATCCCTATGACATCGATTTCACCTCCGAACGACGCTGATCATGTATCGCACAGCAGACGGGCGTTTCTCGCAACAACCGCCAGCCTCGGCCTTGCATCACTGTCCGGATGTGTGTACAGCAGTGGAATCGGGGCAGTTGATAATGGATCGAGCGGCACCAATCGCACGAATTCAACAGCATGCCGTCGGGACTCGATCCGACAAAATACTCCGACCAGTTCAAACACCGAGTCAATATCGCGAACAAAGGCGCAGACACCACTGGGAAGCAAGCGATCGATAACGTCCTCGACCGTGTGATCGACGACGATACACTCGTCTACTTCCCACCTGGTCGGTATAAGCTGAATACGAGCCATCGCCACGTTGGACTCCGCAATCTCGGGATTATCGGACAAAATGCCGTCCTCACGCACGGCCGTGTGGATGCGATCAAGGGATTCGATGTCACCGAGGGCGAGTATCACGGTCCCGCTCAACATTTCAAAATCGGGGTGCCTGACACGCCACACAGGAGAGTATTCGTGTTTGGTGGGTTTACGGCTGATTGACGCGGGAAAAACGAGGGAATGCAGATTCTGAATCACCGATTTCCCGGCAGTGTGGTGATTCAGAACATTCGGCAAGTCGGGATGCATTCGCTTGGATGTCGGGGGCCATTCCGACTGAATCCTGCGACCGAGAATGCGTTCATTCGGGCGCGGAATATCGACATCAAGCATGGCGGTCTCACCTACCAGAAGACGATCAACACGCGAGATACGTACGACGGTGGCCCGTATGCTGGTCGCTCGTGGGCGACATCGGGGATTACGATGCACCCACGCACCCAGGGGAAGCTCCGCTTAGAGCGTGTCATCTCTCTTAGTATATAATTTGGCATCAAATAGATATCAACCACAGGATGGCAAATATAATAGAATCAAAAAATGACTTAGCTATTGGAATCGGAGAGAAGCCCTCATCTTTGTCATCAGAATCACCATCAGTAAACGGTCATTATGAGACCAGAACTATCTCGTCGTCTTTCCGCTTATTTCCATCATCCACACTAACCGGGCTGAGAAAAGGGGCCAACTAGTAGCGGGAGTAGTCAGCCAGATCGACACCGTCCAAGACAGCAAGAGGAGCGCAAGGAAAAGAGCCGAAGCAAAGGGGGTGCAGCAGAACCTGATCAGCACGAACAGAAACTCGCCAGCCAACAGTACCAGCGAAAAAGATAGCAGCGACTGAGAAGATTGGCCCCCAAGATCAACAAACCCCGATGACTGTGTCACCCCACTGACCGAGTGATAGCCAGTACTGCATAACAGGGCTGTGAGAAGGCACAGGACAGTCACAGCAGCGACGATATCCGACAGGCACTCTGCCGGGACAGACCGCAGAAATCCGCTGTAGGACACCAGAGGGGTGCCAATAACCGTACTGGAGTGGGGTGCCCACTGTCTTCATGTAACGTCTGGGTACCAAGCGAGCCTGTAGAAGTACAGCAACGAAAAAGGAGTGTTAGCGTTGGTAGTAGAACTCAACGACTTTGAAGACAGCCCAGATAGTGATGAAGATGGAGCTGATGAAGATTACATTCATCCAGAGGAGCGGCAGTGGCTGAGCGACCCCAACGAGGTCAAGCCCAACGCTGATGAGCTTTCCAAGGGCCGAATAGATGAGTGGACCAATGAAGATCAATGCGAGCAGAGACGCACCAATTACTTCGAGAACGTTCCGAGTATAGGGCTTTTTGAGTGACTGAACAACTGAGATCATAATCACTACTACAACGGCAGTGATAATATAGATTTCTAAAATATTTTTGTTTATCTAAATATACCGGTACAGGGTTTTTCCGCGATTAGTCGACCACAATTAGTCAACGATAGATCCCAGTTCACGGCTCTATTGGGTGCCAAATGGGCGCCATGCTGGGGTGCCAATAGGAGAAAGACCATCTTCCACAGAACGCACGAGGGGGCGGCAGTGAGCAGCACTGCCAGACTGTCCACAGGAAGTCAAGGGGAACCGCCCCTGCGACGGTACAGAGCAGCACTCTGGACTGTCCAAGACTGAGCAGCACACCACAAGTGAGAGTGCTAGAGCCGATTGGACTGTCCTCTTAGTACCAGCAGGAGTGAGTCATCTCCAGCGACGGTGGGACTGTCGAGCGAGCGCTACGTACATCGGAACTCTGGTGTGTCACCAGAGTGACTGTCAGAAGAGCTACGACTGACTGGTCTGCTGGCCAAAACTTCCGGTGAAAACTGGAGTGGTTCATCTGGGTGGGCACCCGTTTCTGCCGGCCGACTGTCCACCATTCGGCAGTCGCCACGCACAGCTACGAGTGCAAACTTCGGTCAATCGCCTGGGCTCCTTAGGCGATTGACCCAAGCTGCCGGTTGAAGACGATCGCCTCCAGGGGTTGAACCCGTGGAGGAGCCGGTCGAGGACGCCGCTCCATCAGGAACCTTGGAGGACGTGCTCAGCGACGTCGAGTTCCCAACGACGAAGGCCGGGAAGAGTGCATTGAGGCCGTCCACGCCGCCTACGAGTACCTCCAGGCGAACGGGAAGGCAACGATACGCGAGTTCGTCGCCGAGGTGGTGCCGGAACACTCGGTCGGCTAGGACGTCGAGAGGTCGGCCCAAGGCGGTAGCGACTTGACGTACACGAGGAAGGAGGAGAACCGGCGGCGTAACACTCTTAGGCCCATATATCCGAATATATTATATGGTCAAAACCATCCGCGTCTCGGAAGAGTATCACGAGTGGCTGAACGCCCACAAGAGGAGCGGTGAGACGATGGAGGAGACGCTGCGCCGAATGACGCGTGGTCCTCACCCCAGCGACATCGCCGGCCTCCTGTCGAAAGAGGATGCGGAGGACGCCAAGGAGGCAGTTGACCGCCTCCGCGGACGTGACCGCGTCCGTCTCGACGCCGCCCGTAATGCCTTCGAGAGCAGTGACACGGGCGAATGATCATCGATTCATCGTACCTGTTCGACCTGATGGCGGAGGATCCTGCTGCGTTCTCGAAGGGGACGGAACTCGTAGAGCGCGGGGAGATGCGGTGGTTGCCCACTCCGGTCGTCGCCGAGGCCTACTACGGTGTCGCCACGGCTCAGAGCAATACGACCAAGCAGGAGGTACGAAACCGTCTCCTGGGCTATCCCCGGATCGAGGTCGATGAAGAGATCGCTCGGGTGGCGGGCGAACTACTCGCCGCTGCAGACGACCGCGAGAGCGGAAACGCTGGTATCGGGCCGAACGACGCGTACATCGCCGCGATGGCCGAGGTCCTCGACGATGCAGTTCTCACAGACAACGTCGATGACTTCGAAGCGCTGGGTGTTCCAGTCGAGACCTACTGAGTTCGTATCGGACTGCCCTGGATACCCCGGAATCCGGTGTATCACCAGCGGCTGTCAGGAGCTGGGGCTGACTGTCCACTGGTCACCAGTGGCGGTCATTCGCTCGCCGTCGAGCATTCGGGCGGGGCACTTTCATTCGGTCACCAATACTGGTGATAGTCGATGTGTTGTTGAGCTATGGCTTGAGCTCGTTCATTGCCCATCTCCAGTCTGCGTATATTGACCGCAGCAACAAGAACTCGAATTGTACAAAGAATTATTTATCCCTAACATGATCACTCTACATGGAAATATTCGAAGATCAACGTCACAAAGAACAGACCGCCGGGTTCATCGGCTTGCTTATTGCAGGCTTGTTCCTCTGGCGAACACTCTCAGCATACGCTATGCAATGGCAAGGGTTGTTTCGCATGCCATCGGGACTCTGGTTTGTGATTACGACTATGACCTGCCTTGCTCTCTTGATCTGGTCGGTCGGCCATCTTACTGGTGACTATCGGCACAACCAGCTCTACTCCCGCATGATCGGCATCCTTTCCAGTCTTGCCGTCGGAGGCATCCTCGTCTTTGTCGGCTATATTTTCGCGCAATAGCTATCACTGCCGTCTCTGACAGCGATTTTCGGATCACTTCACGGGTGTGCAGTCAGACCGCTCGTGTCGGTCATCATTCGGCACCTCCAATGTTGAACTAAACAGAGCAACCACCTTCAGTATGCAGCGACCCTCCCCCTTCTTGGACTTGCCCTGATTATCGACCCTTGACGCACTGAATTCGTAATCTTAGTCAAAGAAATGGTATTAGAATATAAATATTTATACTTTGAGTACAGTATTTCAACCACTATGCACCTCCAGTCCTGGTTGCGCCCTACGGTGTACGTGAGTGCCATCGGCCTGTTTGTCCTCGGACTCGGGATCACTGGCGTTGCTATCTCCGGTGAAATCGACGGCGATTACATGGTTCAAATCGACTACGTGAGCGCATCGACCACTGAATCAACGGTATCTTATGCAGGACTCACACCAGCAGAGAAAACCGTCTTTGACCGGCTGAAAACAGGGCAAGCAGCCCCCGTCGAGAGAACTACTCTGGAGACGTTCGCCAATAACGCTGTTCGCTATCAGGGAGAGATCTATACCTTTGAAACGGTGTATGATCCAACCACGCTCACACCACTTGTCGCTGGATTCGGAATTGCACTGGCTGTTGCTGGGGGCGCACTCTTCTTCCTCACACAGTTGTTTGACCGACGGGTGATCCCTACCCTAGACTCTGCGTAGATGTGGCCGTTGACACCACCGAGATGTCCGACATGCTCGCCGACTGGGAACAAGTCGACTTCGTTTAGCAGGTCTCGGGCAAAGACGACATCGTTCTCGTCGTAGACGCCGCCGACACGCATGGCGTCAACTAGTTGATAACGCGTGTCCGGGAACTAGAAGAGGTCGTGAACACCAAGACCCGGCTGATTCTCGACGAACGCCTCGGATAACTCCCCTCGCGGTCATTTCTCCGCTCTGTCGCGGGATTTCGTTTTTCGAAACAGAGGTTCGACTGGGTCGCGTCGAACGCTGAGAAACGGGAGTCGCCTGCGAGCCGAATCGCAGCGCGCGAGGCCTATTCACGGTGGCCGCCGACGGTCGTAACCGTCAGCAGGCCCAGTCCGAGGACGTAGGCGATGGTGGTCGGAACAGCGACGAGGAACATCGTGTAGAGGCTGTCCGGCGTCAGCAGCCCGCCGAGCGCGAACGTTCCGATGACGAAAATCCGCCAGCGTTCGCGGAACGTCTTGTAAGAGACGATGCCGCCCTCGTTGAACAGGACCATTGTGACGATGACGTCCGCGAGCAGGCCGATGCCGACGGTCGTGGCGAACATGAGCCAGAAGAAGCTCTTGACTCGGTAGTAGATGACCATGTTCGCCTGCTGGGCGTCCCAGACGAGCCACGAGATGATACGCGGCGCGATCTGAGTATAGCCGACGTAGCTCCCGGCGAACAGTCCGGCGAACAGCGCGAAGCCCCACAGGAAGAACACGTTGCGGTTCCCGCGGACGATGCCGCGCTCTTTCATCGCGGGCCACGCAAAGTACAGCAGCGCGGGCACGGCTGCGACCGCACCGAGGAGCGTCGAGACCTTCACCTCAAAGATGAGCGCCTCGACGGGGTGGAGGGTGACGATTTTCAACAGCTGGGCCGGGTCACCCTGCACGACGGTCTCGGGGACGCGCCGCGTGAAATCTCTGTTGATAGCCTTCATCCCGCCCTGATAGAGGGCGACGAACGACCCTGCGAGGACGAGCATGAAGATGCCGACGACCCAGAATATCTTCGTCGTGATGGACTGGAAGATGAACGCGATGTCGTAGTAGTAGCCGCCGATGTCGTCCTCGGTCGTCTCGTCCTCCGAGAACGCATTCGCCATGCCCGCGGCCGTGCTCTGGACGACGTTTCCGCCGCCGCTGGCGCTACTATCGTCGCTCCGACTCGGCTGGCGGGCCACGTCCTCGGCCAGCGGCGCGCTCTCCTCGGCCGTCGCTACGCTTTCTTCCCCGTCCGCGTCTTCCTCGTTGACCTCGTCGTATCGGTCGAGGATAGCTTGGGCCTTCTCCGGGTTGTCGTTCGACATCGCGGTCCGAGCGTGGTCGAGCGACTTGTCGCCGCTCATCGCCTCGAACACCTCCGGCGGAGCCGAGCGCACACCTGCGGCGTCGAGTTCATCCACGTCGATGGCGGCCGGAGCGCCGCCCGGCGAGTCCATCTCCGCGCCCGCTTCGAGCGAGGCGAACAGGTAGTACAACACTGCTAGCAGGAGCGCGGCCGCCGCGACGACCACCGCCGCGGCGATGAGAGCCTGTTCTCGGGGGATACCGAACAGGTCCTCGACGGTCGGGACAAACGGGACGTGGTACTTCGCCGGCAGGCTGTCATTGAGCGTCGGAATCAGTTCCAGATTCAGGTAGACGCCCGCCCTCTGCGAGATGAGTAGGTACGTGCCGACGACGCCAATGAGGACGATACCGAGGATGTTGTTCCACTTCCGCCGAATCGTGCCGCCGAGGCTGATCTCCTCGCTTCCGCGCCTGATGGTGACGACGATTTTTGTCAGATAGAGGCTGAGCGCGTAGAGGACGAGCAACGGGGCCGCCCACATGATTTGGGTGAACGGGTCCGGCGGTGAGAAGAACGCGCCGAAGGTGAAGATGCCGACGACGGCGTATCGCCACTTGTCGCGAAACGTTTCGTACTTCACGATGCCCATGTAGCCGAGCGCGCTCATGATGAGGGGCATCTCGGCGGCCAACCCGAACGAGAGCGAGAGAACAAGAACGAACTCCGTCCACTCGACGATGCCGTATTTCGGGCTGAATCCGGCGATGACGGCGTTTTTCGCCAAGAAATTGAACATCAGCGGGAAGAACAGGGAGTAGCCGTACGCGAGGCCGACGACGAAGAGACCGCCCCCAAGCAGGACGACGAGACTGGCCTTCCAGTAGGAAATGGAGGCGTCGGGATACCAACCCTGTCGCCGGATAGAGCCACGAACGAAGAAGAACAACACGGGGATAGCGAGGATGACGCCCGCAACCATCGCTATCTTCGCCTTCAAGAGGATGACGTCGAACGGCGTCTGGGCGACGATGTCGACCCGCTGCATCACTGACTCCGGCATCTCCTGCTTCATCACTCGGCGGAGGAACGGCCACACAACGGCCGAGATCGCGGAGAAGGTGCCGAGGAATCCGGCGACGAAGACGATGAACACTTTCTGGAGGTGTGTCTGTGCTGCCGAGAGCATCGAGCCGAGTGTTTCTCGACCGCTCGCGACAGTCTGTGCGGTGTCTTCGTCGATGATGCCGCTCCCCGAAGTGGACATTCTTCCAGAAGGGTAACCGCGTGCCAGTTATCAATCTTCTCGTCTCGAAACATGAAAAAATCCTGTAAGAACTGGCGCACTTATCCCAAGTGAATGGGCGAAGAATCGGAGGCGACGCCGAAAGCGTCAGGGGGCGTCAGTCGTCGTCAACATTGAGGAACTCCGTGAGTCACTTGCCAGGAGAGAATGGGTCAGCACACCACTCAATTTCGACATTATTCTGTACTTATGATATTGAACTAAACAGAGAATGGAGGTCTGGTATGCCTCGATCCCTCCCCGTTCTTGGAATCGCTCTCTGCCTCATTCTTGCAGGCTGTCTCGGTGGCCTTGGATTCGGTGGCAGTAGCGAGACTCCACCGCCGACCACCACGAACAAGGAGACACAGACCCAGACGACCGTCAGCACGACGATAGCAGCGGGAGAGTTGACTACTGCGACCACGACCACCACAGAAACCCAGACGCAGACACGGACGCAGACGACGTATTGGCGGTCAACGATAGCGAGAATTGACACTCCCAAGGGCAGCGATCGCTTCCAAGCGCGCGTCACCACGATCATCGATCCGACCACAATCAAGATCAACCACGACGGAACAACCCACGTCGTGGAGTTGACCGGTGCGAGCGTTCCCGAGAATGAGACGATCCAGAAGCAGGCGCTCCGCTATACGAAGTCACAATTAGACTATCAAGTCGTGACTGTCGTCACTGACCCGCAGGAGAACACGACAGACGGCCACCTACAAGCGTATGTCTACATCGGGAATTTCATGGTCAACACTGATTTGGTTCGTATCGGCTACATTCGCGTCTCAGACTCCGACTTTAGCAAACATCAAGATTTCATACACAAACAGCAGCAGGCTAAACACCGCGACTACGGTCGGTTGAACACGACCACTGCCTAACTACCCCTATCGGTCACGTATTGGCGACTTTCCCTTCACCACGCACCGCGTGCACGCACAGGAACACCGCGCGGACTTGGCGAAGACTATTTCGCGTAAACTCACACTTCTTGCCTTCCGAGGGAAATGCGCGATTCGGCGGGCTTTCTTTCGGGACTAAACTAGCAATTAAACTCGTGTTTATAATCGTTTATTTGACTGTCTTCTTTTCGAACTGTAGCACAAAGCATTTACCGGATCCCGCAAAGCCACAGATGTGGCGTGAGTACCTCTGACACTCCCTGAAAGAGTTCCCATGGATCTGGCGCCATCACTCCCGATCCACGCTTGACCCGCCACATCCTCCCTTTCTGTTCGCACACATGCCATCTGACTATAGGCTATCCACTATCCCATTTTGCACTAAGGAGAAGCCGAGATCGGTCCGTCAAGATGATGTTACCCCGGCTTGTCAAAATACGTCAATTTTTCGGCCATTTTCGATAGTAGCTCTCCTCGAGATAGCGAGTGACGATGTTCCACAGTCAGAATACTCGGCAATAATTTTGATGCGAGTGTATTCAGAATGGTAGTTATCCAAGTAATGTAAATCCATTATCCCATCTCGTTAGTGTAGGCCAGATCTCGTTCAAGATGCGGGGTACTGTGATAGCGGATAGAATTGCTTCGAGCGTCGTAGTCAATGATACCAGTGGCAGTCAATTTTGGGAATAATCGGCAAATATGATGATTATTCAAAAAGAACGGGTATGATAAGGTAGTCTAATAGTCCAAATACATCATAATTCATTCTGTGTCATCCTGCAGTTTCTCAATACCGACGGATACTCTCTTTCGTCATTTCCAAACCTAAATCCGACATTTTAATACGGTTCCCTGGCACGCAAGACTTTGAGAACAGTGTGACGTGATAAGCGTAGTCTGAGTCACATTCCGACGAGTGTTGACGCTTCTCTTGACTAATGCATATTGCTAATCTGACTTTTGCATTTTCCTAATTCTATAGCTCTGGTATATCAGTGGAAGACCTAATGAAACAACAAGAATCGCTATCAGTAAGCCCTCTGGGTTTGTTCCAAAGCTTTCATAGAGACCAGCAGAGTATGCTCCAAAACCTGCTATTGTAATTAGCACACCAAGTATGATCAAGTGTTGCGAGTTGATTTCCATGGTTTCTATTATAGACTGATAGCTATATTTCTTTCTTTTTTTCATGTCCCACAGTCAAGACATTTTCCACATGTAACTGGGAGAACTATCCCACAGGTCCCGGTCCAACAACCAATGCAGAGTATCGCACCAGGAACTGTTGTGACACCGTAACAGAACCAAGCACAAGCAGGACACCCAGTTGTAAGTACTCCAACACAGCCGACACACCAGGAGAGGCAACCTTGAGCCACCATTTGCTGCTGTATGGATACATCATCTGATGAGTAGTTGGCATCATTAGAAGATAGTTCACCACGTTTGTCAGCTATATCGCGATCTTCGAAAATAACATCATATATTGTAGGGCCCTCCTTCTCACCTTTTGCATGAGTAACAACTCTAAATCCGTTTATATCCGATGTTTTAATCACTTCTGTGTTATCATCCGTAATATCTACATCTATCAAATTATCAAGGTGCTGCCGCTCATTTGTTGTTGCTTCACGAATAAAAATAAGCTCGTTATTTGTAGCAGCCAGTCCGGACTTGATGTTTCGAGGAATTTTCCGATATTCTTGAGGTCTCGGACCATTTTGTTTGAACTTAAACTGTGCTCCAGCTTCACTCTTATTTACTGAGTAACGGATAGTGCCGAAATCGATAGGAATTTCAAAAACTTCTAAACTATCTATTTGTTCATCGTCTACTTTATTCTCAGGAATAAGCTTATTTACTGTACCAGGATCGATATCTGGCTGTCCCAGTTCGGATAGGATAGTTTGTACGTCATCTGAGCGGAGTACTTGTGTGACTTCAGTATTACTTGGCTCGGCGGTGGCTAGAGTGGTGCCCATACCTGCAAGCCCAAATGCACCGGCTCCTGCAGCACCCATCCCTTTCAGGAAATTTCTGCGGTTTGATTGCTCCTTTGCCCGAAGGTCGGACATAGCTTCCCAAGCTTCCACGCATCCTCCTCCATTATCAACTGCTTCAGTAATCTGTTCCGCTGTTTCACGTATGTTTGATTCTTCATCAACCATTACAATTAAAATATATTAGTTGGCACATAATAAAGTTATTTAAATCAATTTTATGTAATAGGTTGGATGTATTTTATAATATACCTGAATGAGTTTCTGCTATGTGTTCTAATAATATAAATTAGATATTATCTTGGGAAAGTACAGAAAAACCATTGGCGTCGGCTTTCGCTGGGGCAGATAAAGAAATGTGCGTACCTGACATCGAACCGGCCGATTGCACTGCCGCTTATACTGCCTCCAGGAAGTCAATCGGCTAAATCGGCCAAATTCAAGAAATCGACCTTACCGCAGTCGCACGTTCTATTTCAGTTATAGAATCAAGCACGCATCTTGAAACACACCGAAATTTCAGAATACAGACTGCTTTTCCCCTAATTGCTCGGAGCAGCCAAATTCGATCATCGAAACCAGCGCCAGCTAGCATGCTAAATATGTAGCATGAATATACAATGATCGACTCAAGAGTGTTCAGGGGGTCTACTATAGTCTAAGAGGCAGTGATCAACTGTTTCGCTGAATAATTGAGAACTAGAATCAGAAAGCGACAACGTCTCTTTCTATCGAAACCAAATGTAGATCATCTTGAATGGTGCTCTAATCAGTAGTGGCGTGGATCCAGGCCACTCTGGTTAAGATAGTGGCAAGCTATCTACACTGCGGAAGTTGAGGTGACACAAATGAGTGAGAACGAGACAATGACTGACAACATCAGCCAGACTGGCGGTGGACAGAGAAAGGTAATCGTAAGCGAGTTTCTGTCGCTTGATGGGATCATGCAAGCCCCGGGTGGTCCAGACGAGGACCGCGACGGTGGGTTCGAGCATGGCGGTTGGCAGATGCAATACTTCGATGAGGTCTATGGAGACACGGTCTCCGAAGGGATCTCCACGTCGGACGCCCTCTTGCTTGGACGGAAGACCTACGAGATCTTCGCCGCGTACTGGCCGACGGCGGATGAAGAGGTCAGCGCCGACTTCGCCGACGTGATGAACAGCATCGACAAATACGTCGCCTCAAGAACCTTGGACACAGTGGAATGGCAGAATTCGACACTACTCGAGGGAGATGTTGCCGAGGCGGTCGACGACCTGAAACAACAGTCAGGCCAGGATATCCGTGTCATCGGCAGTGGCGAGCTTGTTCAAACACTCATGAAGCATAATCTCGTCGACAAATATCAGCTTATGATTCACCCGCTCGTTCTCGGCGGTGGCAAGCGGCTCTTCAGAGATGGGAGCAAGAAAACCAATCTGCAACTCGTGGACACGAAGACGACTGGGACCAGGGTCGTGATACTTCACTACCAGACGGAGAGGGAGTAGCGAGTCGAGATGGCGAAAAACAGACCTGTTGCGCCAACTCACTCGGAGTAACGTACTGTACGACCTCAAGCCCTAATGAACCTATGTTTGTCGACAAGCTGGACCTTGGGCTTCCTCGAGGGCGTGGTAGTATCACCGTTTCTACTTCCGTCTACGATTGTAGTCAAAAATAGCTAATTTGTGTTTGCCGCTGTTGTGTATTCTGCGTAGGAGTCCGCTGGGGAATCCACTGAAGCCATACACAGCATCACCGACATTCAAGTCTGTGACGGGCCTCATATTGTTTCAGTTCTACGTCCGCGTCGGGCCAATCCAAGACCAACTGCTAACACTATCACGATGCTTACGTGGTATGCAATATCTGGGACAGTACGTGGGCCAATGCCGATGATGATCGTGAAGATTCCGACAAGCGTACCCAGTAATGCGAATGCTTGGACGATTATGGCGGTTGTGAACATTGAACGTGAATGGAGCAAGGTAATCACTAAGCCACCGAGCAGAACCGTACCGATTACACTCTCGGCAATCATTGCTTCGTGATGTTCATAGCCACTGATAAGCACTCCTGCATGAATCATAGCGGCAAGGAAGAATGATGCAGTCTCAACACCCAGCAGTACGCGCATGAGTCGTCTCATCGGGATTCCCTCGCTACTTCGGACTTTGTTACGAAATCGTGTTACTTTGTAATTCGACTCATTCTTTGGTATTCCAGCAGCAGGTGATTTCATACCTTAGAGGACGATAGCAGCCACGATGACTATTTACTCGAACATGTTCGAACGAATCTTGAGGGTATGACGACCCGTCTATAGAGGCGATGACTCCAAAGTCATGCGCGAACCGACCCACGTCCTGTGGTACAAAATATACAAAGACAAAACAGAGGGCAGATAGCAAGCGTTCCATGCAACGGGGTCCGCCTCGCTTTGTCGTCTTCGGGTTCAGTGTCGTTCTTGGACTCGTTGCGGCGAGTAAAGTAGCAAATTCAGGAGGGAAGTGATCCCATGCCTGAAATTAATGACGAGAGAGTCGGTGCGACGCTAATCAACGTCTTCAAGATTGATCCCGACAACCAGCAACCACTCATCGACGAGATCCAAGAGAACGTCGAATCAATGAGTGACCTCCCAGGGTTTGTCTCGTTCAGCCTCCACCGCAGTCTCGACGGCGAGCGCATCGTGAATTACGTCCAGTTCGAAAGTCAAGAAGCGTTTGAGGCGATTCGCGACTCGCGCGATTGGGAAGAACAAATGAGTGATGCAATGGCTACCGCCGAACCGGATCCACACTTCTATGAAGTAGTGCTCACACACGAGTCGTCGGATTAGTTTCACGGTGCACTCGATCGGTACAACCCTGCTGCACCCTCGTTGACCCTTGATAGTTTTCTCATAGGCTGCTGAATAGACAGCGCTCTTGCGGTTGCAGCTGCCTCGGGAACGAATCTCCAGTTCCAGACACGGAGGATGAATGAGACATCTCAGAGGGATAAGGTCGGCTTTCGGGCCGTACCCTATCAATAACTATACCTCGACGCGTCAACTTCTCACGGACCATGCCGTCTTCCAGAAACGAGGCCGAGTCTTCGCGATTGCTAACGGGGGAGGTCGCCGAGCGCTGCTTGTTCGCCTTCGAAATGGTGTCGCTCAACGGGTTTTTCGAGCGATCGGACCGCCAGATTGACTGGCACCATGTTGACGACGAGTTCAACGCGTTCTCCATCGAGCAATTGGACGAAATCGAGGTTCTCCTCTTCGGTCGTGTCACCTACGAGCTAATGGCGAACTACTGGCCGGAGGCCGATGACAACTCCGGCGTCGCCGAGCGTATGAACAGCCTCCCCAAGGTCGTCGTCTCGACGACGCTGGAGGAGGCGGATTGGAACAACACAAGAGTCGTTTCGGCGAACGTCGTCGAGGAGGTTTCGGAGCTCAAACGCCAGCCCGGCGACGATCTCGCGATCTTCGGCAGCTCAAAGCTCACGGTTTCAATGCTCGAGGCGGGACTGGTCGACGAGCTCCGAATAATCGTGAACCCGATCCTGCTGGGCGATGGGCACTCGCTGTTCGCAGGACTGGCCGACGATTTCGAATTGCGGCTGCTCGACACGAAGACGTTCGGGAATGGAAACGTCCTGCATCGATACCGTCCAGTGTACGACGGTGACGATCGCGAGCGTTGATCGTCGACGAAAAACGATATTCTCCGTTCCAGGCTCTGTTGAAATCCTCAGTCGATGACAGATTCGGCGTGTGAGATACAGTTCAAGGGCACATCAACGTCCCGACCCGAGTGGGCGTAAGGAGAGCCCGGGACCGGCCCCGCCCGCCTTAGCAGATGGGGCCGGTCTAAGGCACGACGAAACCTCCCGCCACGCTTCCCCCGCCAGCGAAGCCTATTTGCGCACCCCTCACCTAGTTTATTCAGCCATGGCGATCAAGCAAATGGACAACGTCCTCATCGTGGTCGAGGACCTCGAAACTGCGAAGGCGTTTTTCACGGAGCTCGGTATGCAGCTGGAGGGCGAGACGCGCGTCGAGGGAGAGTGGGCGGACCGCGTCGTGGGCCTCAAGAACGTCCAGAGCGACATCGCCATGATGCGGACCCCCGACGGCCACGGCCACGTCGAGCTCTCGAAATTCATCACGCCCGAGGCCACCCGTGACGGATCCGAGGAACCGGCGGTGAACACCCTGGGGATCCGCCGTATCATGTTCACCGTCGACGACATCGACGAAGTCCTCGACCGCCTCCGCTCCCATGGAGCCGAACTCGTGGGCGAAGTCGCCCAGTACGAAGACGTGTACCGTCTCTGCTTCGTGCGCGGCCCCGAAGGCATCATCGTCGGGTTGGCCGAGGAGCTCGACGGAGCCTAGTGGGTCGCCCCCACGCTCTTGGCAGTTACCGTTTAGAGCCCGGGCATCCCAAGCCAACCCCCGAAGAAGACGCCGCGACAGGCGGAGGTATGAACTTGGAAAACCTCGCCGGCGGACCGGTCGAACTGGAACGAACGAGAATGGTAGAATCACCCGATGTGATGCATCTACGATTTCGAGTCAAGACTGACACGGCAAACTAATAAGAAGGGTACTCGATCTGATATCTGAGGAAATATTATACACAGATCTATTCGGGGGTCCCGGGGTGGTTGCACTTCCGCTTACGATTTTATTCGGCAGAAGATCGGCTTCATACTGAATAGAGAGCGTGAATTGTTCTTACGGTACTTTCATGCATTATTATGACCCATAACCGTACTGAGTCTATGACTGCTCGAAGACAGGAGTTCACCGACACCATCGACTAGGACGAGTATTGGCGGAACTGGAGCGAGGATGCAGTCGAAGAGTACACCGCAAGCGTCAGCAGTAGCCACTTCGAGCACATCGTTCGGTTTTTCAAGCAATCAGGCGTTCCAGACGACGCAGCGTTCGTCGGGTGGGGCCCCAGTTCACTGTCGGTCAAGGTGGCGACCGACTATCCAACCATGCAGATTGTTGGCTACGTTGCCGCCAGATCGATTATCGAGAAGAACCGTGAGGAATACACTGACCTACCCAATATTGCGTTCGAGTAGGCGGCACTGCCGAACTTCGATGTCACCCAGCAGTTGATTTCGCGCTATCACGATTTTGGATGATCTGCCTGATGTATTCACTTCTGGATCCGCCCTCCTCGTCTGCTTCATTCTATAAGTGTCCAATTTCCTCCTTTTCAAGCCTGATAGTCATGTTCTCCATCCAGTGGTGGACGATTGCGGTCGCATTTGTTTTAGGAGTCAGCCAGGCGTGTGTGCGACGTATTTCGAGTGGAACTGAAGTTGGAAAGGTGAATTTCTCATGCACGAGAGATGGAGAAACCAACCTCAGCAACCTAAATATCGTTGTGACCGATGTAGCATCTCTTGACTCGCCGGCTTCAGTGGCTAAAGACTCTTAATTTCGAGAACTGAGAGCATCCCTGCTGCCACTACCCTTCGACAGAGATCAGTGAACACTGGCAGAGAGAACTCGTGCTTCGATCTTCTGGAGGTACTCGCCAACCGTCGCCTGACTCAATTCCATCGCATCGGCAATGTCCCGGATCGTCGCCTGCCGCGGGACTTCGTAGTACCCCTGTTCGACAGCCACCTTCAATATCTCTCGTTGGCGCTCAGTGAGCGCCGAACTGAGGCGATCTTCGGACCCGTACTCGCTGACTCGCTCGATTTCGATGTCGACGAATTCCGCTGCCTTCGAGCTTAAGAATAAACGGAGACATTGATGAGCGACGCTTATTAAACTCTGCTTGAGTAGATACTCCATCATCTGAAAATTCTACTTCACAAATAGTAGGCAAGCTTCTCAGAGTTTTAAATTGATCCAATTGAGGGTCTAAGATACAAGCGGTAGTGAGTATGTGAGTATTGGAGAACCCTTTTGTGGTCGTGTCAACGATTGTTTTATTTCCTAATATCACTATCAAGCATAAACTATCCACCATGAAGGCTCTCGGTGTGGCGAGATAGCCTCTGACACGAGTAGGATGAGTCGCCTATAGATCTAGCACAATCATTCCGGATCCATTGTCCCCGCCTCGCCACATCCCCTACCCACCCCATTCACGCGTATGCCATGCCGTGATCAACCTATCTTTTGCCTACAGCCGATTTAACAGTCAGAGAGGGTTTGCTAGTGGTTTGGAGAGACACTGAGAAGCGAACACGATCCTCGTCACGTTGCGTATAATGAGTATCCTTACTGTCCCTCAACAATTACATACCCATTGCTGTAACAGACAATGCAATCTATTTCACCCTTCGCAATAGTTTACGGGGGTCGTTCATTCAAAATCTCTCCCTATCCAGAAGAGGAATTTGCGTTCACTGAAAAACAGCAGCAATTGTACCGGAGTTAGAGGCATACAACAGTGTTGCGGGGAAGTTACAGCTTATTAGGAGGGTAAAGAGGAAACCAGAGGCATAATCCGCCAGCCATCAAGGATCCAGCGCAGCATCGTATTTGAACAGACGAAATTTGCTTCGCCGAGGGCGGTGACCCGGCGGATTGCACTTCCGCTAACTGTCCAATGACCCGCTGGAGGACGAATATTGAAGATTCATTTTATGGTCGTGTCGACGACTGTTTTCTTTTCGAATACCACCACAAAGTATTTACTGTCTCCGCAAAGACTCTCGGTGTGGCGAGGTTGCCTCTGACAAGACCTGAATGAGGCTCCCCCTGGATCTGGCGCCATCACTCTAGATCCACTCTCACCCCGCCATGTCCTCCCCTGCTCGCACGCGTGCCATAACGTTATAGAATTCCGAGTAGGGATCAAATATTCATAATGAAGACGTTAGTCCCGTCAATCAGCTCAGATCCCAACCCGCAGACACAGTTACAGATACTCCTCATTGTTATCGGGCTCTTCCTCTGTTCAGCCGCGTTTTTTGCTGTGGCCCCACTCTTCAGCTCAATTTTCAATGTTCGTTCATAGGGTGTTGATTATGCCATCGAGTTACTTGCTGATATTTGTGAGCTAATTCCAAGATATTTTCCTCACCGTTTCTCGGTCCGACGATCTGCAATCCGATCGGCAAGCCGTGTTCGCTGAACCCACATGGAATAGTTATTGCTGGCAAACCATAGTAATTACAGAAAAATGTATTTTCAGCGGAAAATTCGTCGGGCGGTTTCTCTATCGCCTCCTCAATACGGAGGGGCAGTTCCGTAGTGGTGGGTAATATTAGAGCATCAATATCGTCGAACAGAAGTTGTGAGATCGTGTTGCGATCTTCTTCAATATTCTCGATATTGAACGAGGGAACATCGAATGGAACAGCAACATCACTGGTTATCGCCCCTATCGACTGGAACGTTTCAATAGCGTTTCTGAATACAGTCTCCACCTCTTCCGTTGCCGCATAATTTGTAACAATTCCAATTCTCGTGTTTTTCGCCGTCTCATTATCAGGCCAGGAGTCAACCGGAACTGCACTATAATTCGCGTATTGATCTGCAAGTTCATTTAGCAAAATGGCCGCATCTTCGGCTGTCCGACACATTACTGCGGTGTGACTAAGTCGAATGATTGCTTCATCAGCCTCCTCGCCTTCGAGGATACCCTTCGTACTGAGTAGACCAGAAGTTGGTTTGAAGCCTGTGACACCACAACATGCCGCCGGCAACCGGCAAGAGCCGATAGCATCGGTGTCGATCGTCGCATAACATAACCCAGCAGCGACGGCTGCTGCAGAACCGCCTGATGATCCTCCTGCGATATACCCTTCGTTCCATGGGTTGTGAACGGTTCCAAAATGGCTCGTGACCGAGGTGGTTCCCATCGCCAACTCGTGCATATTCGTTTTGCCGAGCGCTATCGCCCTCGCTTCTTTCACTGTCGTTATCACTTCTGCATCTCTTACTGGCACGCGATTGACAAACCCGCTAAAGCCCGCAGTCGTTCTGATCCCAGCGGTATCATACATATCTTTGAAACCAACTGGAATGCCATGCAGCGAACCTTGCCAGTTGCCACTTTGTATTTCTGCGTCAGCTCTTTCCGCGTCTTCCGCTGCCTGGTCAGCAGTGACCGTAATAAACGCATTGAGGGTCGGATCAAGCTGTTCAATTCTTTCTAAGCATACTGTAACAAGCTCGCTAGGCGAAATTTTTTGCTCTCGGATCAGCTCACTTGATTCTGCAATACTAAGATACTGACGTGGCGTCTGTGTGTCGTTATTGTTTGTCATACTGATTTCTCCACTTTCAATCGAGTACCCCTTCAGTTAGAGAAGAGTTCCTTTAACACGAGAGCGAGGACCTCCGGAGTGACTCTCGTCACCGTCCTGTTTCCGTTTATTCCTCCGCCTCCTCTCCTGCCGGCTGGTAGGTGAGGATGACGATGCCTGAACCGACCGTCTTTGTTTTCTGGAGTTGCAGAGGAGTCGTGTCGCTTGTGTCTCCAAAGAGGCGCTTCCCACTACCCAAGACGATAGGGAAGACCATGAGTCGATACTCATCCACTAAATCGTGTTCCATTAATGTGTGAACAAGCTGTGCGCTACCGTTGACCAAGATGTCCCCGTCCAGTTCTTGTTTCAACTTGGAGACTTCATCCGCGACGTTCTCCTCGATCAGCGTCGAGTTGTTCCACTCGAGAGGTTCTTCGAGCGTCGTCGAAACGACGTACTTGGGCATGCTGTTGAACTTGTCGGCGAACCCTTGCTCATCGGTCATGGAGGGCCAAGCCGCTGCAAACCCCTCATAGGTCACCCGACCCAGTAGAAGCGCGTCGCTTGCGCGCAGTTCATTGAGTTTGAACTCGTCACCTTCGGGTCCACGGTCGAACTGGAACGTCCAACCACCGTGCTCGAATTCTTCTCCCCCACCTGGGGCTTCCATCACACCGTCCACCGATACGTACTCCGAGACGACTAACTTTGCCATGTTACTTCTCCGTTATGACTAGGTATCCAAGGTGCGTGACCTTGGGGGAGTCGATGACTCGCGTAATGTCCAGCTCGATAGGTTCGCTACTAGTGTGATCGAACAATCGCACCCCATCGCCGAGCAGCACAGGAGCGAGGTGGATTTGGAGTTCGTCGATCAACCCGACTTCGAGGAACTGCCGGACGACGTTCGCGCCGCCTGCGATCTTGACGTCCTTTTCACCTGCGGCCGCTGTTGCCTGCTCAAGGGCGCTCTCGATACCGTCTGTGACGAATGTGAAGGTCGTTCCACCCTGCCGTTTCCACGGTTCTCTCGACTCGTGGGTGAGGATGAACACTGGTGCTTGGAAGGGTGGAGGATTCGGCCAGCCCTTCTCTCCCTCATCGAACATCCGACGGCCCATCACGTACGCACCAACGCGAGTGAAATACTCCCTGACGACTTCGTCGTCTGTATTCGTCTCGCCACCGCTGCGACCTTGACGCTCACGCCAGCCTTCGATATTGTCCATCCACTGGTGGATTCGGTGACCCTCGTCGCCCAAAGCGTTCTGCGGGCTGGCATTCGGCCCGGCGATGAACCCATCAAGCGACATTCCGATATCGACAAGAACGTCGCTCATTTTTCGTCTCCTTTTTTGACTCGGTATCCGAGATGCGTTACATCCGGGGCCTCAATCACACTTGTTTCTTCGAGCTCGATTGGACCCGTGTCGAGGTGGTCAAACAGTCGGACTCCATCGCCGAGCAGGACAGGTACTAGATCGATATGGATTTCGTCAAGGAGTCCCTCGTTGAGGCATTGTTGAACAAGACTCGCAGCACCCACAGCGACATTCCTCTCACCGGCAACGTCCTTTGCCTGTTCGACGGCACTTTCAACGCCGTCCGTGACGAACGTGAACGGTGAGTCTTCGGTCTTCCATTCTTCTGGGATTGTATGGGTGACAACGAAGACCGGGACATCCAATGGGTGTTGTCCATCCCACCCGTTTGTGATGTCGAACGTCCTTCGTCCCGTCACCAACGCCCCTACTTTTTCGAACTCCTCTTGAAGATGCTTGGCGCTGACTGGTGAGACCGTGACTGTCATCGTCCCACTCGGCATCGTGTAGCCGGTGTCGCCGCTCGAGTACCACTCAAAGAGTCGCTCGCCGCCGTCGCCCAGGGGCTGTTCAGGACTATCATTGGGGCCGGCGATAAATCCATCCAGCGACATTGAGAGTCCTGTTGTGACGTTTCCCTGTTCTTGCTTGGCGTTCATTTCTGATGCTGTCATATCGTTATTGTTTGGCATTTTTGCCCACCCAACTCATGTCAGACATTCTTCCACGCTTGTCTGATAGGTATACGCTAGCCACTGTCTTAACCAAAGTGGCCTGCTTCAAGCCCAATGCGACACTGTCGGAGTGACACCCTATCAAATGCCTAAGTGGATGTGGCCGAATTTCTTAGAATCTAGTAGTCGGTGGACTTATGATCGGCTTCTACGGAATACTCGCTGAGTTGTACTCGGAGCAATAATTTTGCACTACGGGTTGCACACAGATTGATCGGGGGGTCTCGGGGTGGTTCTACTTCCGTTTATGGGCTAAGTGGGAGTGAACATCATACTCGAAATGGTCCAACTCACGTACGCACGATTTTCCAAAGCATGACTATCAATGGGCTTCCGTTTCAAGAACATCTGCTAGTTCCTGCATCGCCGTCTGATCATACTGCGTGAGATCATACCGATTACTGTTGTTTCGCTCACTATAGAAATCGAGGACGTCGAGCTGAACGAGCAGTGAAAGGATAGTCCCAAGCATGCGCCGATCGAGCTCGGGTTCATCAAGTGTCTCATAGAGTTGACTCACGCACGGATAGTTGCGCTGGCATGTTTCAAGTGCCTGGTGAACCTCCCGATAATACGTCGAGAGTAGCCCATATTGCGTTGGCTGTGCGTCCTGGAGAGTTCGGATGCGCGCACTGAGGGTCTCTGGCATGGCGTACTGATACTATTCACGAGCTCTGTCTTCTTGTTTTTGGCTGTATGGAATAATGAAAAACTAGCGAAAGAATACATAGTGGAAAAGACGGGAAGAGAATTCACAACTATGGAAAATTTTCCGTTCGATCTCACGCTTATAGTCGTACTTGGTATACATTTCTACCTGTTGGCCATCGTGTGTTGTTCTTGTTGGATGTCATGAATTACAGTTCCTTTCGGAATCCATAACGACATTAGGTATCTGCCATGATAACCATGCGGATCGGATCGCTCGTGGTGATACGCTCTTCGATATCCAGTGGTCTCTTCAATTCTCTAGCTATCCATGACACCCCCAACGTTGTAAAAGAGATTGTTATTGATTACGAGATTCTACATCTGTTTCAGGAGATGCCCTCATCTAGTATTTCCATAAAGATTCTAAACAGGTCTCTACTCATCCGTTGATGGTGTTGTTTTATCTCAATCAGTAGAATATTCAGTGGTAAACTGAATCATCGAGCAGGTGACTGCAGCTGTAGTGGGAGCGGTTGTTATCGTCGGTCACTGGCGACGAAATCGGGGATCAAATGATTTTACTGAATGGCCATATATGGTACTGGCTATGCCTCCTCATGACTACGTAAATTTCCTCGCGAGCTCATCTGTACGGTATCAACTCCTCCATGAAGTGGCGAATCAACCGCAAAAGCCGGGGACGTTAGCAGATCGCTGTTCATGTTCGCGGCCGACCGTCCACCGAGCGCTCACGCGACTCCAGACATACAAGTGGGTTCGTTTGGACTAACTCTCTTAGATGAGCGTGTGTTCGTTGGAACGCACGATGAAAATGGACAATTCTCTGCCTGCCTCGAAAGCACTGACTCAACGCTCTACGCGTGGGCAATGAACCTGTACGCAGAATACCGGGCGGCCGCACAACAAATCGAGGACGTCTCAGATCTCCCTTAACTGAACCGAAGAGTGTGATTCGGCGTTCGAGTAGTTTTAGATCACAAATCAGCGAGAGGCGCTATATACGTATTTTGATAGTTCATGTGTTCTCTTACTGATGGCGACGCACTGGGCGACGCAAATCGTCGTGGTAGTCCTGCAAGTGGCGAGCGAGGAAAGAGCATTTCGCCTTCCCGATCTCAAAGAGCACCTGCACTTTTCGGAAAATCCACTGTCAAACAGCACGATTCGGCAGGTCCTCCGCCAACTCGAAGAAAGTGGCTGGCTTGAGCGCGATCATCCAGAAGGCCGGATCAGGTATGCAGGCGATCAGTTAGACGACTTCACTAAATAGTGGGAATGATCTTGACCTCCTTTGAGAGGCGTGGTATCTCGCATCAGTTTCACTTTGGCCGTCATTTTTACTAATTTTCACAGCAGTGTACTACTCAGTGTTGGGGCCCCGGAGAAAAGCATGGAACATTCAAATCCGGACGCTATGCCTGAGACACCGACCGGGGGAACCCCCACAAACGCGAGTGAGATCGCCCTCGAAGCACTGGCCGATTGCGACAGCATTGACTTAGACTCACCAAGGTTCCGATTCTACGACTACGTCGATCCCGACGCCCTCAATGACCTGTTCGCTCACCGCCCGGACACGATCAATTCCGTCGAGCTCGAGATAAAAGGGGTTACGCTCGAAATATGGGAGGATGAAGGGCTTTACGCCCGTGTCCGCGAGGATGAATAATAATAATGTATGATAATACATGTAACACGTCGAGTGAAAAACCGCAAGGCTGCGCAGTGACAGGTATCGTGGTATGAATATTCTATAACTTCGTCAATCATGGCTAGTCAGCGGTAAGCTGGCTAGATGCTCGTTCTTCTCCTCACTGCTGTTATGTGGCCAGAGCAACTAAGCATGTGAGAGCCCACCACCGTTTGTCGGGTGGGGGAGCCACATAGAGACCCTGGCGCTAGAACCCATCATTTTCACCCGACGAACGAGGGCAGCACACTCACGGCTTCACCACCGCTCTCCCACCGTTCAGGCTGACAACGAGCGTAGCTATGGCGTTTTGATTCACTTGCTTCAATCTATAGCTTTTGGTTGGCTAATTAACCCTTCCGAGGAGGAGACACCCATGAGAAGACTATTCGTGTGCCCCGATCCCCCTCTTACTGACTCCAAGAACCTAACTACTAAGTGGGTGACTAGCATACATTTATTGCCGGGTGGATCACAGTGAGTTTGTCGGTAACGCACATTGTCTTCCACTCGACGAACGTGGTCACAATAGCTAACACCTACTATCTCCCACGTTCTAACCAGTGCCAGGAGTTCGATTGAGATTCCATCCTTCTGTGCTACTGCTTTCTAGCATTCCCTCATGAAGTACCTATGATGGAGTTATTTCCGGTGTCTCTCCTAGATCTCATGAGGAGCTATTGCCAGCACTGGGTTTCGACACGGGAGTTGCCACATCGCGGACAGAGATGCCACTAAAACTGTAACCGGACGTCACGCCGGGACACTGAGAAAAGATCGTGGCGGAACGGATCTCGTAAACTGTTGCAAAAGGTGAAAATATTACGACGTCTGTTACAACAATGGGGGCGTAATCGTGAGGCTAGTAAGATTACTCCAGCGGACGAAACGGACGTAGACGGTGTTCGTTTACAGTTGTGTCCCAAAACGTCATGTCGTCTTCGATGACTGTTACGTCAGCAGTGTACCCACGACAAGTTGATCACAGTATAGCATACAAGTGAGGAGCTACCTATACTGAGGGGACTTTTAGAGAACACCCTTTGAAACATCCTTGAGATGCTCTAGCGAATTACAGTCAAGAAGTATAAAAAGTCGTGGACGAGATGCTGTGATGTCGCTGGAACGGTCAATCTCACGATGGCCAATGGATGCAGGCCTGCTGGCGCCATCACCAGCCCTACTGCAAGTCCTCCGCGACACATCGCCAACTGCTGTGCACACGCGAGAAGCACGATCGTGCTTCTCCGTGCCTCTGACATACCGAACGACTCTCCGAATGAGGTCTCGACTTGAAAATTCAAAGGCAACGCTAGAACGTTCGCGACTCGACGATTGACAGGGTGTAAGGTATTCTGTTTGTCGGAGGGCTCAAAGGATCGATTAACCAATTTCGAGTGTGCTGTTGTCGATAGTTGTATATGATCTCAATTTTATCCTAGTTAATAATAGAATTAATCTAATTCCTGGAGGATATTAGCCGCCTAATATGAATCTGTTGTCGGGCAGTCGTCGATATGGATATATCTGTGTAGCACTTTTAAGGAGTGTGAAGTTGGAGAACTCTCCTTCAACAGATCGCCACAGACAACTAATGGATACAAATGATTCTCTCCCAGAAAAAAGTGCAGCAACAGTTGCATTTGAGCAAGATCTGAACGCACTCCTCTTAGAAGCATTCGCAAACGGTGCAGCAGTCGAGGGGGAGTGGAAGATAAACCTCCCAGTTGAGGCCGCACCAGACTGGACAATTCAAATTACCAAACGTCGCTCTGAGAAGCACTCGGTGGATGACTTGGAGTTCATTGAGGAGTAAGACTGCTGCCCAAGCGTGGTAAGAATATCTACTGTAGCACTAGGTGCAATATCTGAATATCCTATATAGATGTCGACAATGTTTAAGTACCTCCTTTTCCCTTTCAACAGTAGACTTCCCTGAAGTCAACGTCACGATCGTGAGTCATCGATCAATTAGCCAGTTGAGAAACAATCAACCAATGAGAACAACCAAAACACCTGGGTCATCTGCAGGCAGTACCGATAATGGCACTCTCCCGCCGACAGCCGTCTTTGAATTGCTTGCCCACGATCGGCGCCGATATATCCTCCAGTATCTCTCGCAGAAAGTTGGCGCAGTCTCACTAAGTGAACTGACCGAACAAATCGCGATCTGGGAAGACAAGCCCACGTATGACCAGTATGAGCGTATTCTTACTGGTCTTCACCACCAACAGTTGCCGAAATTAGGTGATGCGGGCATCATTCGCTATGATGTTGATGCTGAAACGATTACTCTTTTAGAGACGGTTGACCAGCTGACGCCCTATCTCCAGCTTGCCATGCCTGATGATCTTGCCATGTCCGACGAAAGTGACGATACATAGCTGGACATCCATCTGACTAGAGCTGAAAGCACTAGCCATTATTTCTATTGAATTGAGGAGTTAGGTTCGAGCGCCAGAAAGTCGGCGACACGATGTTACATCATGGCACTACATCTTTTCATACGCACGATATAGTCACAGTATAGCATGAAAGCCCAACGATTTTCGTACGACTGTCCCCTCTGCAAGGAAGTACCGTCGGATGGATTAGAAACCCATTTTCGCCGTGATCACTCAAAACACGAGGTACCAAAACTTCTCGTCGAATACATTATCGAGGATGAAGAGTAATCTGCCCAGTGAATATTCCCGCTCTTCGTTCAAGGAATGTGTAATAGACGTCCCCTCTAGTCAGTTGGAACACGTGATAAATTAATGTAAGAGAAGAAAACGTGGGGAAGTGGGTTATGTGCGGATGACAGGCATAATCTCTCTCCAGGAATGTGGGTGTGCGCTCCAGTTGCATGAATCCAGAAGGTGAAGTATATTCTCACTGGCATCACGTGACTAGAGTGCCTAAGAGTATGAGTGACTAACGCACTTTGTCGGGTGGGGAAAAGAATTGGGCTCGCTCACAGAGGAACCTATCAGCCTTCACCCGACAACGTGGGAGGCATGCTTTCACACTACTGATGCACGTCCACAGAATTACTCCTACGTTCGGGATTCGTGTCCATCTACCGAGAGTCGCCGCTCAATTCCATTGCCGCTTTCTCAGCATCCAGTGAGTGACGTAGCAGATGATTCAATTCTCTATTCGACCAGTGCTAGAATACTATTTGAGGAGGTCGAATTGATTCCGACAACAGACGGAAGCTACGGACAGTTGATGAATAAATTCGGACTCCTCCGAAGAAGTGTGCTTATCATGTCGTTACTAGAAAAATCAATCTCGGGCAAAATTATATTGTTTTGTCAGGTGAGTTTTCCATCTGAGTTCAGTCTGAATATGGATAATGGATACTTGCTGTTGTAGGGTTGTTACGTTATGATGTGGCCGATACCATATTATAAGAAAATATTAATATTGGATAGAAAGTTATCCAGCACATTCACATGCAGGTCACCATCGATGCGAATGGAGTTGAAGAACTCATCTATGAGATGGATATACCACCTCGAAAGAACGAGATCGTGCGCCTCAAAGGTGATGTCTACAATGTTGTGGAGGTGATTTGGCGAGAAACAGCCGATGGCAGTGGATTAGAGCCAGTCGTTGAATTGCACCGGAGCTCTCTCTAGAAGAATAGGATTGTATCGACAGACCCACGGTTGTAGAGCAATAGGGACGAATCTAGAATATGGTTATCGTATATTGAAACGTGATTCTACCGACTCTCGAGATCTGTGCCAATGCTACCGACTGTATAAGTACGGATACAAACCGCAAATGCATGTTTACATTTCTCGTTCACGGATGCGTGCGCGATCTGCTACGTCTTCAAGGGTTTCCATTTCTAGTAATTGGTCGAGCTTCCGTTCGAATTGCTCGTCCGTCAGTTCGCCACGGGCGTAGCGCCGCTGGAGTGTGTCAAGTGGCGTCTCTTCGCTCTCTTCAATCTCAGTGGGCACCGTCTCGGTGGGTGCATTCGAGAGCATTCCTGTGCACCAGCCAGAGCAGGTATTCCACCACGTTTCTCGGTCAGGTTCGTCACTGAAGAGTAACGCAACAAATGGGACAATCGCTATGTAGCCGATGAGGAGTGCTGCGAGCCACCAGTCTTGTCCAGTGAACAATGCCAGCATCCACACGAGTGTCACGAGCAATGAGGTGGCATCTGTAATGTTGTTTTTAAGCCGGTGCGACGACATACGGAGGGTTTCCATGCGAATTCACTGCGGGAGACTACGTGATCGAAAGTAATTGAGCTAACTCCCACAATACTGGGTACATTTATATACTCATCCCAGCCTCGTCGCTACTTCCGAAGATACGTGTCGGATTCAGGTAGTGGACGTCGTACTCTCCACAGGTGTTCTTGACTGGCTTTCGTCGAACTCGACGTTTTCGCGGACGGGGGCGATCAGCATTCGCGTGGTGTTCCGGAGCATCGAGCGATGTCAGCGACCAATGGTTTGCGATCTGGTAGTGGGCGTGTCGATCCCGTTGGGACTCGCTCTCGTGTCGTATCGAGCCGCTCTGATCGTGAGCTCAGTGGCGAAGACGGGGAAAACGTGCAGGGAAACCTATGAGAAGTGCTCGCGGATTTCCTGCGTATATTCGGCTGACTTTGCTGGCATATTCGAAAACAATTACTCTGCGGCGCACTGGTTTGGTCCGAGTTCGAGCTGGCGAGCTTCGTCCTCCTCCAGCGTCGTTTTCCCGACGTTCGCCCGTTTGATCTGGTCGTGATTAGGAGGCGTTTCCGGGATATTCGTCGTGATGGTGTTGACGAACTCCGCTTGGTCGTGATCAAGGATGTCGTTTCGCTCGCGGACTTTGACGAGCGTGGCACTCGTCGGCGGAGTGGGAGACTCTGGATCATGGGCGGGAAGCACGACCGCTTTATCCGGTTTGTCAATAAGCTGTTGAAGACTTGCGTAGAGTATCGCCGCACGGGTTCGAACGGCGGTCTCGTCTCCGCCCTCGAGATCCGGGCGGCCGACGCTCTCGAGGAAGAGCGTATCGCCGGTCAGAAGCGCCCCGTTCCCAATGCCGAACGTCACACTCCCTTCGGTGTGGCCAGGCGTGTGGATGACGTCAATTTCAGCGGTGCCGACGGCGATCTGTTGTCCGTCTTCGAGGTCGGTCGTACCCGCGAGGCTGCCGCTATCAGCGGGATGGAGATAATACGGCGCATCGTGATTATCAGCCAGGTCGTGGGCACCGGAGATGTGGTCGGCATGAGCGTGGGTTTCGAGCACGGCCGTCAACCTCGCGCCGTACCGCTCCAAGACTGCCTCGTACCGGTCGATGTACCTGCTCGGGTCGACGATGATAGCTTCCCTATCAGCGATGAAGATGTAGGAAAGGCATCCGGTACCCGGGCGATCAACCTGGATCAATTCACCGGTATCGATTGGTATCGGCGCGGAGCGATGGACGCGACCCCAGCCCTGCATGCCGTCGGCAAGCGTAATCGCCTCGTACCCCATCTCCTGCAGCACATCCGTCGCAACCGCCGATACCTTCCCCACCCCACAGACAGTAACGATCTCTGCTCCTTGCGGGAGTCGTTCGAGCGCCTCCGTCGCTGACCCGGGGTCGGTCTTCAAGTCGTCGTAGACGTCGATGTGCTCACTTCCGGGGATATGCCAGTCGTCGAATCCGTCCTTGGGGCGGATATCGAGAAGGACGAGGTTAGAATCGCCTTGTTCGAGTCGTTCGGAGACCGCATCTGGTGTTATCTCTGACATCGACTTAACCTACGCCACGAGACCAGCATATCCTCTCTTCCAAAGATAGTGGGTGGGTTTATATACCTCCTCTCTGATACAAGTGTCAATCAGAACTCATACCGTATCATCAAAATCTGTCGTCCATTTCATCGAAGTAACGACTTAGCTGCTGAGTAACGAGGAGACCTACGGGGGAGTTAGCAGATTTGCCATCAGGTTTCGTTCGGCTCGCTGGAGATGCTCGGCGACTGTCGACGGGTCCAATTCGAGCGTGTCGGCGACGTCAGCCGTCGAGCCACTCCGCGGTACGTCGAAATAACCTAGTTCGTACGCCGTCTGGAGGATCTCCCGCTGGCGATCCGTCAACGCGTCCAGAGTATTCTTTGGGCCACCATAATCGGCGATGCGCTCGAGGAGCACAGTCATCCCCGCATCGCCGTACTCGTTAATTTCTTGCGCGATGTCTTCCTGTGAGCCGACCAGGGCAACGTCGATTCCATTATCGTCGACACGGATTTCGTCGCTTGAGACGTCCGAAGTGAGCATGGGTTGGATGTCCTCATCGAAGCCCGAGAAACTGATTTTGAAAAGATATACCACCTGGTTCCCCCCGTCGGAGAGTCGTTCCCACCACTCCAAATAGTCAATTGCGCCTAGTTCGTCTTCAGCCATCGGTGCCGCCACTGTTATGACGACGAGGCACCCCTCGCTCTCACAAGCGAGTTCCGTGATATCTCGAAGCCCGGCCTCTCGAATCAAAGAGATGATTTCTCCCAGTCCGACTGTTTCGTATTCCGCGTGTGGAATGTGAATGATTGCTTCGCGCATGGTGTAGGAAGTTTTTGGTTATGTCGTTATTCGGTGAGCGTTGTGCGACGTTCCTTACGATGATGTGGGTAGCTTGGTCGATAGGCCTTGCTACCCATATACTGGGAGGGTTTAAAACACTCTGGATAGATCATTCCATAGGTATCTGTCGCTGGAATTGTGGGCTCTCTTGAAATCCATCCAGTCGTTGGAGAGCAATTGACTTCGCTATCTTTTCTAGAACACTCATGGAAGGTGGTCAAATGCACCGGCCGAGACCACTGGCTCGCTCGGGGTAGTACCGGGTTCTACTTCTCTAGCTTCACGGCGAAGTCGACGGACAACTCCGCTATCAACATAAACCCCCCCTGTTGAGTGGGAGGCAGAATCTTCGACCGCTTTGACGTACATATTCCTGCAATGGATACTGAATCCGATCTGACGAACGGACGAACTGAACTGCCGACTGACTTCGCCGAACATGCGGCTGCCGTGACTGACCTCGACGCGCCCCCGGCGACGCTGGAGGAGTGGTGGACGGCGGTGGTCGAACAGTACTCGACGAATGACCTCACGGTGGGGCTCACGCATCTATACAGTGAATCTCCGACGCGCCACGAGGTACACGTGAACGGGCGCATCCGCTACACGTACTGTGTACTGGACGCTCTCCAGGCAGCGGTGTTCGAAGAGCAGGATACGGTCACTGTCCGCTCGATCGACCCCGTGGCTGCCACCCCAGTGACGATCACTGTCAGTAACGACGCCGTGGAGGTGTCACCCGAGGGAGCACTGATCTGTTTCGGGTCGAGCCTAGACGTTGAAGACATCAAGGCCGTTGGCTCGCTCGCCGCGTGGTCCGTCCAAGAAGATAATACCAAGATTCAGGCGTCGATCTGCCAGTACACCAACGCCTTCGAGAGCGAGGCAACCTACGAGCAATGGGCTTCGGTGACTGACAGTGTCTCCGCACCATTATCCCCCGCAAACGTCGTGCCATTGCTGCGGAAGGTACCCCAAGGACACAATTAGCCAGCCGACCACGGCCACCCGCCGCATAAAGACCCGACAAAAACCCCTCCCATATACTGGGAGCAACACTCTCAGAGCGAAGGGACGTCGACACGGTTGGAGGCACCACGAATGGATAATTCCGACCCTGAAACAGTGTATCGCGGTCCAGACATCCCAGCACCGCTCGGCGAGCGGCTCAAGCTCGCGCTTGGGCTGGACGACCGACCAGAGACGTTTGGTGACTGGGTGAACGCGATGTCACAGATCGCGGACCGAGACGACATCGACGTTGACCTGGACATGCTCTGTACGACAGAGGAGTCTCCGCACCGAGCACGGTTCAGCGGAAAGACCCAGCACTACCAGTGCGTCCAGGATCCGATCATCGCACCGTTCCTCGCCGATGAGGTCGACACCGTTGAGATCGAGACGCGAGGCCCCGTGAGCGACGAGGCGATTGAACTGACGGTGACGGAATCCGGCATTGACGCCGAGCCATCGGACGCCGTGTTCTCGTTCGGGGTCGACGCCACCGTTGAGGAACCACCCAAGGACGTCGTGAGTCCGATCGTCGCCTACGGCCTCTTCTGCCCTTACGGACACGCGTTTCTGTCGTATGACGAGTACGAGGAGTGGGCCGAAACAGTCGACGCGTTCACGATGGCCACTTCCATGGAGGACACCCACGAGCTGGCTCGAGCGATCGGTCATGTCGGTCGATAAGAGCTCAATGGATCAGCTTCAGAGAGACTATGTAAATAGTTTATAGGTGATCAATCTGAATCTCTATCGAATCTGGACGAAGGACGACCGACTTTGAACGGCTCCCATTGTCGGAGACCTATTCCGGTCGTCTCGGAGATGAAGTCTGACTTGCGCCTCGAGCATCATCTGACGGGTCATTCCGTCCCGCCGGCGTCGGCCCGCATTCGTATGTGGGCAGCGATATACCGAGCATCAGCCCCAACACCGACGAGAGTGGCCGAGAGGAGCGAACGCTAGTAGGGCAGGCCGAGGAAGTACAGGCCTAGTTCATCATCCACTACTCCTCGGTCGTGGATGAGGGAGCCGTCCGCACCACGGCTTAGCCCTGGAACCTCAATCCAGCTGAAGTCCGGGCGGAACCCTGTTGCCCAGATCACGGCGGCCACATCGAGGCGTCGCCCATCGGTGAGACGTGGCGTGCCGTCCACCACCCCCTCCACCCGGGGAATCCGCTTGATGCCTGTCTGTTGGAGATCTTCGGGTGTGAGACGAATCAACGGGTCGCCTCCCTCCTGCCTGCGCTCTTTCAGCTTTCGACCGAGCCACGTATTAACCGTCAGTAGATCGCTGAACAGCCACTTGAAGATGCGCCCGTCAAACCAAAACAACCAGCGAGGGAGGTCATCAGAATCCCATTGAGGGAGGTGGCCGGTATCTCGTCCAGAGAGCCAAACACGTCTGTCAGCGGCAAGCTCGATGGCGATTTCAGCTCCGGAGTTGCCAGCTCCGACGACGAGAACGTCGCCCTCGGGCAGCTGGTCGGGGTTCTGGTACTCGCTCGAGTGGAATTGGGTGATCGACGGGGCAAGTCTTGGCGCGAAACGGGAACGTTTGGGTGGTGATACGGCCCAGTCGCTACCACAACGTGGTTCGCCGCAATGCGCTCTGCGCCGGTATCCAACACGTAGCGATCGCCGCTCCGAGTGAGAGACTCGACTGTCGTCGAGAAAAAACGAGGCCGGGCCGCTCCGGGCATACAAGTCCTCACGCATCCCCATGTAGGCGTGTTGCTCCCAGAAGGCGTTCTCGTGGATCTGCCAGTTCTGCCCGCGATCAAGCGCGAACGTATCGCAGACGAACGGTTTCGCCTGCTGCCAGACCTCATCGGTTGTCTCGGCGATGAGCTGGTGTTTCGGACGCTCGTCGGGCTGTGGTTCATCCGGTTCGTCAGTGCCGATCCGGTCGGGAAGCGAAACATCGCAGGCACGCGCAGCTGTAATGATTCTGTCAGCGCACTCCTGCACGGCGTCGCACAGTTCCACACTGAAACGTTCGTTCCATGCCCGCCAGAACGTCGATTGGTCCGGGAGCGTCTCGAAGCCGAGCCTACGGCGGATCACAGGATGCGCTCGCAGGTAGTCGTGGAGGGTAGTTTCGTTCCAGCCGTTGATCTCCTTGAGCAGGCACGCCCGAACCAGTAGCACCATCGAATATGATCCCGAGTACGGCGCGAATGCGTCGTGTGCGGCGAACGTGAGGTGATCGACCGGCAGCTGACAGACCAGCGTCTCGATGTCGGCGTAGTCCTCGCAATGCTCACATCGAGACTGCGCGATGGTGGTGATATCCGAGATGAATCCGCTGAAATCCACCGCTCTCTGCGGATTCAATAGAACCACCTATTGGAAAAGAACTCGGTTGCTATGCATTGAGACCGGAATTCTCGACGTATGGAAATGGTGTTATTCTGAGTCGGGAAGGAACCCTTCCGATTCCCATTCGTTCACGACCTGAGTAAGCCCTTCTCGGCATGTCGGATACGTCGGTTCCCAGCCAATCTCCCTCCGAAACTTGTCGTTCGATGTCGGCCACGCGTTCGTTAGCAATTCCACAGTAATGTCACCCATCGCCTCACGAGCTGCTTCGTTCGAAATGTGCCCTGGAGCCGATGCGTCAAGTCGCTCTGCAAGGATCGAGACATACTCAGCGTCGCTCATCGGTTCATCATCAACGACATGCCACAGACCGCTTTGCGTAGCCTCCGCAGCGGCGACGAATGCTCTGGCTGCATCGTCCGCATGAAGATACGAGAGCAATGTTTCCTGTGTTCCCTCGATTATCGGTCGTTCACCATGAATAAGACCCTCCCCGTCAGCTCGCGTATAATAGGAATCCACTCCGTAGAAGTTGCCACACCGAAGAACCGATACGTCGAAGCCATGCTGCTCGCCAGCTTCTACCGCGATCTCTTCGGCGTCGAGCGCAGACTGCGTCCAAGGAACCGGATTGGGTGCCGAACTCTCATCGTATGCACTTCCATCGGGTTGACGAGCCACGTAAACGATGCTTTGTTGGAGATACTGGTCAGCATCAACTTCGACTGCCGCTTTTGTAAGTGCCTCTGCCCCTTCTGTCCGAACTCGATTATTGAGCTCCCACGCTTCGGGGGTGGCTGAGTCGGTCGGTATCGCCGTTGCAGCATGGATGATGGTGTCAGCACCTTCCGCGGCTTGAAGTATCGACGCCTCATCGAACAGGTCCCCGCGACGAGGTTCACCGCCACGCGCTTCGACGATTTCATCACCGGTAGCATCTCGTGTGAGTCCGATAACGGAATGTCCGCGATCCCCGAATTCCGTGACAAGTCGTCGACCGAGTACACCAGTCGATCCTGCGATGAATACTTGCATGGTAACTGGTGATTATCTCCTTGTCGTTGTAGCGCTGCTGCCAGAGTTCAACGGGGGTTTAAAAGGCATTGTGAGGATTCTACCGTATGAAACATCTCCGGCTGACGATCAAAGCGGGCGGCGGCCAAGATGAGAGCGCTTCGATGTTCCAGGAGCTCTCTAATGCACCGTATCTCGATCGAGTCGTCGGTCTCCATTTGAACGCCTCGGATACCCGTCTTGGGCTGCTGATCTATATCGAGGGTGATGTCGACGTCTTTCGAAACCAGATACAGCAGAAAGCGGAAGTGCTGGACTTTGCGATCATGGAGACCGGTGACAGCTGCTTTTACACATATTTTCAGACCGAGTTGAACGAGCTATCACAGCAGCTCTTCGCAACCCTTACCCGCGGAAGCCTGCTGATGGTTCCCCCCTACATGTACGGTGATGGTTCTGTAACGATCTCGTTGTTCGGCCCGACCGACGAGGTACAGGCAGCTGTCGCAAAAGTTCCTGCTCCATTCGAGGTGAAAGTCAATGAAGTGAGTGGATTGGGGGCGATACCAGGTTTGTCGGAACCGTTACTCTCTGAGCGACAGCACGAGGCCCTTGAAGCTGCAAAAGACATTGGGTACTATGATATCCCTCGCCAGGGAACCTACGAGGATATCGCGGCACGGATAGGATGTGCATCGAGCACGGCAGCCGAGCATCTACGAAAAGCCGAGTCGAAAATCATACGAGCCACTCTTCTGTAGCTAATTCTATCTTCGAGGGGTCTAAGGTCGACTTGGTAGCTTGCTCATGCACAGCTGGGCTCGAAATCAACACCGAATGCCTAAATCTCGCAAATAGCTATGTATAATGAATTTACCTAGCCAACTTCTGTAGTTATGGTCTCTCGACGTCGACCGGGGACTGACGTGGCGTCCAGTACCGAAAATCATTGGTTATCCGTCCTCTCCCTCAACGAACGACTCGGCCTATTCTTCGCTTTCGTCGTATTCGTCCGGGTACCGAATCCGACCACTGCCGGCCTGAGCCCCGAGCCCTATCACACGACCCTTCGGCTCCTCCCAGTCCTCCTGCCGACCGAGTGCTGTCAGGTCCAGGAAGTAGTTCGCACCGCCGACCTGTTCGGTGCCCCGCCCGTACGTCGAGTAGGTGTGATAGACCGTGTCGCCATCTCGCAGGAAGACGCTGATGCCGGGCTGTTCGCCCTCTAGATGGTAGTCGAGATGCTTCCGTTCGAGCATCGCTGCGTTCATGAAGTTATACTCGACGGGGGCGACGGCCTCATCCGTAGTGACGTGGAAGTCGTAGTTGAAGTCACTGCCGGACGAGGAGTACCAGGGGATTGTCCATCCCATTCGCTCCTTGAAAGGCTCAATCTTGGCCAGCGGTGCTCGGGAGACCAGCGCCAGGGTGGTGCCGCGGGCACAGAGGTGGTTGCAGTGGCTCCGTGTGATGTGGTCGGCCCAGGTCGAGCAGCTCGGACAGCCCTCCTCCCACTCCGGATCGAACATGAAGTGGTAGACGATGAGTTGACGACGTCCATCAAACAGGTCGAGCAGGCTCGCCTCGCCGTCCGACCCCTCGAAGACGTAGTCCTCGTCAATCGCCACCATTGGCAGCCGACGGCGTTTTGCGTTCAGTTCGTCCCGTTTCCGGGTGAGCTCCTTCTCCTTTTCGAGCAGTTCTCTGCGGGCTTCGCGCCACTCGTCTCGCGATACGACGGCCGGTAGTTCGAGTCCGCTGTCTGTCATGGTCATGTCTCCTGTTGTAGTCTTACTCCGTCTCCAGCGGCTCGACTTGCCGGTCCACCTCATCCTGGGCCTCCTTCCACGCTGGATAGGCGCTCTCGACCTTCTCACGGCCGGCCGGGGTCAACCGTAGGCGGCGCTCCCGGGCGTCCTCCGACTCGGTGTCGGCGACCCACCCCTCGTCCCCGAGGCGATTGACGCTCCGGGTGAGCGTCGTGCGCTCCAAGCCCAGAACGTCAGCGAGCTCTCTGAGGGGGATCGGGTCTTTCAACGCGAGCGCAGCGAGCACGGAGAACTGCGTCGCCCGGAGTCCGTGCGGGCGGAGCCTCTCCTCGTAGAGTCGCGTTATCTCTCGTGCGCGGCGGCGGGCTGCGAAGCAGTGGCAGTCCTTGGTGGCGGAGAGATCCACATGAACGCTATGCGATACGTGTATATACACATTCTGGGCAGCAGAGACTATTTCATCTGAGCTTGCCGTATTCTACCGGTTATCAGAGATTTTACGAATTAATCCAATACAATTGAATTGAGCAGGTATACAACACAGGCTTTGACTTGTTCAAAGGCACAACACAGTAGTGCGAAACCATATCACGCATAAGAACACTGCCGACTACGTCCAGTAGTCTATATAATAGAACAACTCCTCCACTGAGGAACAAATGCAGAAGGATTGGGTGTGAGGACAGTTACACAATAGTTAGTAGAGCAACTGCTATCCCGCCAAGTAGGACGATTCCCGTTGCCTGCAATGTCCGAATCGCGAGCGTATCGGACAGCTCCATTACCAGCCCAAGGAGACCAACGAGCCCAGCAATGGGTAATACGAGAGTGCTCAGCGTAGCGAGAAAGAACAGCGTTTCGGATGGCAGAGTGAGGATGGAGAAAACCTGCGAGAAGTTGGCCAGTTGAAACAATAACCACAATACGGAGACGACACCGATTGCGAGCGCGGCAGCACGCGGACGTCGCCATGTAAGTGCGAACGCAGTACCAAACAACACGCCAGCAACGGCGAGAGGAGGGATAACCTGCTGTAAGACAATAACCATCGGAATCAGGACTACGATAACCATTCCAAGGGCGACAGCGCGCTGAAGAGTTAGCCATTGTATGTTTGCCTCTTGGATTTGAGATGGTGTCTGTGTAGCCTGTTCAGTCATGGTTCTCTCTCGTCTTCTGGACTGCTAATGGGTACTCTTCCAACCGACTGCTTGATTCTTAGGTTCGATTTCGGTTCTGCTGTCATCAAGCGTCGATAGGTGCCGATCTTGTACCAATGTTTTCGCGAACACGTTCGTTCGAGTATCGTGCACATTTAGATGTGTAGTATAATAAATAGAGGTGGGGGAAATAATCGCCGTACAGACAGACGCAATCAGATAGGCTGTTTCTAAATCGAGGCATTCACGGTAGAGGTGGTTAGAACCCTGCTTCGAATCGCTCTCTAATCATGCAAGCCGATACAAGACAGGCATAGCTCCAACTTGATTCGCTTTGAGGTTTGTCTGGACAAAGCTTCGGAGAGATTTATTTGTCAATTCGCGCCAGAGGAATCGGAGGATCCCGATGTCCCATCGGGCATTGTTGATGGCGATATAATCGGCGTTTTCATTATCGAGCGGAACGAGTAGTGTCGAGTTATCAAGGCCGGTTTCAGCCACATAGCCTCCGGCTAGATAGTCGAACAATTCCAACATCACATCGGGGTCGTCGGCAACGAAGTAGTTGAAGATGAACACGCCCTGCTTGGTCTTGTCGACATCACCAATGCGCTTTTCATTACGTGCGGCCATGACATGAACGTCCGTCGCTGCGTTCTGGATAGCGTCCATGAGGGACTGATAGGCCTGTGTGTCCTGGACTTCGCGTGCCGCCACAGGCGATTTCGTCTCGATGAGTACGGCAACGTCGAATCGAGCAAGGTGGATCGAGTCTTTGTGCTCCTTGATATATGGGAGCCGATGCAGTGGCGGCATGGCAGCTGTCTCGAAGATGGCCGCAGTCTCGACTGCTTCAAGTTCTTCGAGGTGGCGTGCCCGTTCCTTCAGGCGGGTCAAAAGTTCTGTCTTCTCGCGCCCGTTTGGCAGCAGCGTAAGCGGCAGTGAGCGAGGACGTACCGTGGCCCCGATATGAATATAGCCGAGTGACGATGGTTCGATGAACTGTGCTCTCGAATACGTAGAATCAGCAACGACGGCATGCTCTGCTGTGGATGACTCTCGTGATTCGGCCGGTGACTCGGATCCTAATTTCGTTGAACGATACTCGGCATGCTCCGTGTCGTCGGTGGATGAATCCATATCTGAAAGACGGTTGGATGTGTTGTAGGAGTTCGCTCGAACATGTTCTTCTACCGAGCCTGGCCAAAGCAGGAAGTTCATTGGACTCCGTGATGGGAGTTAGACATGTGAACAGCTGGGTGAAGCAGGTACGATCTAACGGACGGTTGCACTTGCTGCGCGATTGAGGAAGTACACGGCCAACATGCCGAACAGTAAATCGAGCATCCCGAGCACCACGAGCGACTGGAAGATGATGCCCCAGTCCCAGCCGGAAAGCATGATCACCCGTGCGGCATCCACCCCATATGTAATCGGATTTACCGAACTCACAGTCTGGAGCCATCCTGGCAATGCGTCTACTGGAACGAATGCTGTGCTCGCAAACAACAACGGGAACTGAACAAGGTTCGTCACAATGCCCGTCACACGGGTGCTACCGGTCACAACGGCGAGGATGTTCGAAAATGCCATGAACCACACCGAGAACACGACTGCCACGGCAAGGAGACCGAATATACCGAGCACGCCGGTTGTCACCGGTGCACCGGCCACGTGCCCGAGCACCACCATGATCAAGGTCGGCACCACGATTAGTAGAAGATCAGAGAGGACTTTTCCGCTGAACACGGCGGCGCGGCTCATCGGTGAAACGAGCGTCTTCTCGAACATTCCGGACTCGATATCCTGAACGAATCCCGTTCCCGAGCCAGCCGCCGTAATCAGTGCAACTTGAATGACAATCGCCGGGACGAGATACGCGACGTAGTCACCTCCTGGCACGGCGTCCGCAGCGAGTTGGCCGAACACCTGGCTGAACAGCACGAGGAAGATGAGTGGCTGTACCAGTGCGAAGACGAGAACGAACGGTTCGCGCACTTTCTTCAGGTTCCAGCGGAGGAAATTCGTCCAGAAATCTCCGAAAAAGCCGTTGCCGGGAGGTTTCTCGGGAGGATAGTCAAGTTCATCCTCGGGGTGTGAGGACGTCGTCATTCTCGTGCCTCCGTGTGATGATCGGTCGGGTAGACGTCTTGATCTCCAACATCGTTGACCGGCTCGTCAGTCAATGCGAGGAAAACATCGTCGAGTGTCGGCGAGCGGATGGTAAACTCGGTAATCGTGACGTCAGCCTCTGTGAGTCGCACGAGGAGATTGGTTCCGAATTCGCGGGCGTCGGTGGACTTCACGCTGAGTCCGTCTTCTGTCGGTTGAATAGTCTCGATATCATCTGAGGTCATCACCTCGGACTCCTCGATGATCGCTCGGACGTGTTCGACGGATGTCTCGCTCGGATTGGCGAGTGTGATCTCGATGGCCTCGCCACCGATTTCAGCTTTGAGGTCTGCGGGCGAGCCGGTTGCAATAATCTCACCGTCGAGGATGACCGCAAGATCAGAACAGAGTGCGTCGGCTTCTTCCAAATATTGGGTCGTGAGGAAGATGGTTGTTCCTCGTTGATTGATCTCGCGAAAGTACTCCCAAAGACGAGTGCGTGCCGCTGGATCTAGGCCCGTCGTCGGCTCATCAAGGAAAACGATTGGAGGCTGGTGAACCAACGCCATTGCAGCATCGAGGCGCTTTTTCTGCCCGCCGGAGAGCGTCTGCGCGCGGTCGTCTACCTTGGAGCTGAGACCGACAAGTTCGAGAAGGTCGTCGATCCGGGCTCCATGTTCGGCGGTCGGAACACCGTAGGCGCGGCAGGCGAATCTGAGATTTTCGCGGACGGTGAGTGCCGGGTCGACACTCGTTTGTTGGGGCATATAGCCGATCGATTCGCGAACTGCTTCGGATTCCGTGATGGCATCGTATCCATTGACGGTAATCTGTCCCGACGTTGGCTGGAGTAATGTCGTGAGCATTTTGATTGTCGTGGTCTTTCCAGCACCGTTCGCCCCGAGAAATCCGAAGCATTCGCCGGCCGGAATTTCGAGTGAGACGTCCCTCACTGCCTCAGTACTGTTCGAATATGTCAGCTCGAGGCCGATCGCCTCGATTGCCAACGTCTGTTCGTGGTCGGTCTCTGTTGTGCGTTGGTGGCTCTGCATCGTTGTAGCCTCGTCGTTCAGTAAGAAGGCGCGTTCCGTGGGTATTCGCTCGAATATGTTCGCGAAACTGGAACGCGGTAGTGCTATCTCTCTCCGAGCCATGGCTTGCCAGGTGTCAAGAAGTCATATCGTGGGTGAAACGTTGCTCGACCACTCAGGGAGAAATCCATTCAACGACCTGCTGACCCAATGTCCAGAGGTCGGTCACACAGTCACGAGGCAACTCGTTGTCCTCGCACGTTGCCTCGATCGCAATACCGACCCGCGTTGTGAGTATCTGTGCATCGAGCGTCGTGCAAATCGTTTGGAGCTGATCTAACGCAGGTGTGGATTCCGATTTACGAGCAACGCCAAGTAATCCCACGGGCATGCCGTGGAACTCATCGGATCCGCAGTACTCTAGTGCATTCTTCAGTTGTGTCGAGTATGAGTTATGCCGAGATGAGGTGGCAAGCAGAACGGCATCAGCCAGGGAAATGCAACGCCTGACGACGACTGCAACGCGTGGTTCTGGGTGATCCGGATTGAAGAGCGGGAGCGTCAAGGCCGAGAGGTCGAGGAGAGTGGTTGCTGCCCCTGCGTTCTCAGCCCCTGCCAGCGCCTGAGTCAGCGCCTGACGAGCGATTTCGTGCTGTTCGATCGCTCCATGAATGCCGACGACATAGAATTACTCTGCCGTGTCCTTCGATTGATGCGTCCGTGATTCTGTGGGAGTTCTATCTATCATTGAGTAGTGTTGCTGCGCGTAGTTCGCGTGGTGATGCAGGTTGCTGGCCGGTCGTGCTGGCTCTGAACGATCTCATAAACAGGTGTAGGTGACGAGAACTGTCAACCTGTGATTCAATCTTCCCTAGAGCCACCCCCCGACGAGTAACAGCGCAAGGGCGACACCGCCCGCGACGTAGAACGACTTGGCAGCGCTGCGTGCGGCAGGTTCGACACCACCAGGCTCGATACCTGCGACGAGCCGCCGACTTGCCATGTTACTCAGGGCCGAGAGAACGAGCCAGAGGCCAACCATCGTCACCACTAGCTGACCTTGTAGCGAATTCAGTGGTGCGTCGGTGATGGCCCCTTGACTCACCATGTAACCCCCAGTCAGAAGCATGAGGATTGGAGCTATCTGCGAAAACCGGGCAAACCGCCCCGTCAGCCACGTGAGTGCCTCGACGTCGAGACGGCCGTCACGTGCCGACGGAATAATGAGCGCAGCCATAAACACGGTCCAGCCGGCCCACACGCCACCGACTAGCACGTGCAGGATGTCCATCAGTGTATAGACGGTTACCATCGTGAGAACGACAAGGTCGGCACGTGCCCTGGATGTTCACTCTAACATGTTCGTTGATAGGCGGATGTTTCTGGTAAGCGATATCACGGCGTCTGCCCAGTACTCGGATGGAACCCATCTCGGAAGCCAATGAAGGCGGTAGTGGCTCGGACGGCTAGCTCACTCATTGGCCCGTGTTGAAAATTGCACCGAAGAGTGTCGATTTCCCTGAGAGAGGAGTGTACTCGAACGATTAGACAATCACGTCACGTCGCGGTTATAAAAGACCAGACTGGTAACCAATACGAATCCGACGAGGTATGCAATGAGTACGAGCGTGGCTTGAGTCGAGCCAACGGTTGCTTCAACACCAGCTTCGCTTACCTCTGATGAGGACGGAATCACCGCAGCAGCTAGCGAACTCGCATTCGACCGCGGTAGGGCCGCCGAGAGATCAGCTAAGATATTTGATGTTTGGCTACCAACGTCAAGGACTCCTTCCACTAGTAGGAGGTGGACTAACCCGAGTCCAATGGCGAGTGATGTTCCCCGAAATAGGGTGGCGAGCGCGGCCCCAGCCGCCGCCCAGACAGCTAGAATCAACCATCCGCCACCGATCGCTACCAGAACGTCCCATATCGATGGCCAGATCACTGATGCATTCTCGATTGTGGCGATAATGTAGCTACTTATCGCAGCAGATACAAACACTGCAAGCACAAATGCGAGTACAACACCGGAGAGTACCAGTAGCTTGCCGGTTAGCACGCTTAGCCGTCCCGGTCGCTGGACAAGAGTCGTTTTAAATGTACCCCAACTGAACTCGCTGCCCATGATAAGTACGCCGAGCACGAGTGCGAACGCACTGGCGAAGACTGGGAAACCAGCGATCACTGTCGCGATCAACTGGCCTGGCAACATGGTTGTCAACATCTCCCGCTGTGCGGCAGCGGAAACGCCGCTCCCAGGGTTAGTATAGGTAACATACGAAACTCCATAGTTGAAGGCTACTGACAGTGTGGTTCCAACCATAATTACGACCCAAATGGCTGGTCTTCGGATTGCTTTGTCCAATTCCGCCATGAAACTGCCCGAGATGGTTGTCGACATTTTAGTCATTTCGGCCATTTATTGACTTCCTCCAGTTAATTCCAGGAATGTGTCTTCGAGCGATCGCTCAACAGGTCGCACTTCCTGGACTGTCATTCCGCCCATAACCAATACTCGCGTGATCTCACCCGCCTGCACAGTATCTGGAGTCAGCAGAAGTGCACCATCGGACTCTTGTACGTGTTCATCTCCAATCATCCCTTCCAGGAGCTGTTTAGCCTGATCCAGCGGCTCAGCTCGCACGAGCAATTCGGCGTGGCCTCGAAGCTCGTCAACTCTTCCCTCGGCGATCAGCTCACCGTTCTGTATTACCCCAATTCGATCACAAATTTGTTCCACTTCACCCATCAGGTGACTAGAGAGCAATACCGTCCGCTCCCCCTGGCCGATATTCCGGATGAGTGTGCGCATCTCCGTCATCCCCTTTGGATCCAGACCGTTCGTCGGCTCGTCGAGAATCAGTAACTCGGGATTCTTTAATAGGGCCGCAGCTACCCCCAACCGTTGCTTCATACCTAAGGAGTACGTCTTGAACTGATCTCTCGCCCGATCGGTCAACTCGACCTCGTCCAACACGGTCTCAACTCGAGATAATGAGATACCAGCGTATCGTGCTAGTACATGTAGATTGCGCCTCCCTGTGAGGTAGGGATAGAAGGCAGGTGATTCCACTAGTGCTCCGACCCGTGCAAGCCCCGTCGCGGTTCCTGGCTGCTCACCAAGCACAGTAGCCGTACCAGAAGTTGGCCGAATGAGACCGAGCAGCATCCGCAGTGTTGTCGTCTTGCCTGCTCCATTAGGACCGAGAAATCCATACACCTCGCCTCGCTGTACAGTCAGATCGAGACTATCTACAGCGGTAATATCATCGTAGAGCTTGGTGAGATTAGTGGTTTCAACAATTGTCGACTCCATCGACTGATCCCCTCGTGTGCCTCTGATATCGGTTCTTTGTTCGCTCTCAGTGCGAAGTGACTGATGTGCACTCTGCTGTGTTTTGGTATTGGATGATTTCACAGAACACAGTTGGCGAGCGTGTGACGTGGGTGTTTACTCGAACATGTTTTAATTGATGTCAAGAGGAACATGTTCGACTGAACATTCGTGTGGCAGCCGAACCAATCAGCGTTTGATGACGCCGAAAACAACAGGTTTACAGAATCGCGTAGTATTGGTGTCAGGAAGCTCCTCTGGAATTGGCCGGGCAATCGCCATCGCCTTCGGCCGGGAAGAAGCCCGCGTGGCGATTACCTATCACACTAATCGGGATGGGGCAGAGGAAACCGCTGATCGCGTGCGCGAGGCGGGTGGGGACGCATTTATCATACAATACGACATGACCAATCACGAATCGATTGACACAGCGGTGCAAGCGGTGATCGATCACTGGGGGACGATCAATGTGCTCGTGAACAACGCTGTTCCATCGGATATCCGCCCCATTCCGTTTGGAGATATTCAACTGGGAGAGTGGCAGCGGTTGGTTCATGGAATTCAGGATGGAGTCTTTCAAACAGTCCAAACAGCACTTCCGGCCATGCGAGACGCTGACTGGGGACGGATCATCAATATCTCCTCAAGCTCAGCCGAAATCGGATCAGAAAACATGGCCCCCTACGCAACAGCCAAAGCTGGCATCCACGGCTTGACCCGCGTGTTGGCCACCGAACTTGGTGAGACGGGGATCCTCTCAAATGTCGTGATGCCGGGCATGGTGCTGACCGAGAAAAATCTTGAGCAAGTGCCTCAATCCGACCGCGAGGCAATTGCGGAGCAGACGCCCTCGAGGCAAATCACGACGCCCGAGGATGTTGCTGATCTTGTCGTATTTCTCGGATCTCCAGCCAATGGTAACGTCAACGGAACAATCGTTCCTGTAACGGGAGGGTTGAACTTACGGCGATAATTAACTAGGCCAGATCATAGGAACAGACGTGTCATGAAGATTCGGTCGAAGGTGTTCGTGAATATAGTATAGAGCTCTTGGAAATCATAATTGAGCAATGCTGCCAACTAGCAGTCAGCACGATACACTCCCATATGAATCGATTCTTGTGCTCACGGATGGCAGCGAGCGAGCGAAACGGATCGCCGAATGGGAGCTCGTCTTTAGTGAAGCGTCCGAAGCAACGGTTCATCGCATCGATGTCCTCGATTGTCTTGACTCAGGTGTGATCATCCGGACCGACGATGGTGGCGGTCAGAACGAACACAGACAACCGGAGCGATCCTCCTCTCGGTTATCACCTCACTACCCAGTGAACCGAAACCACGGATGCGTGTCCGCGATCGATGTACTTCACGGTAGGCCGCATGAAGCGATTCTTGATTATGTCGCAGCGAACCTGATCGACTGCATCGTTCTGAGCACACACGAGCAGACTCCCCCCAACCAATCGTTCCTCGAGCAAACTTTCACTCGCATCCATCAGGAAGCACCCGTTCCAGTGATTAATATCGATGAGAGGGCAAGTCAATACACCACTCAGCGCGAACTTGCTCACTGTGCGGGGGAGCACGGTCGTCCATCTGAGCAGAAATAAAAAATCGGCCGAGTGATTTGCAACTCGATTACTTATCGGAGATCCATTCTAGCAACTGCTGGTCAAATCCTAACTTCGTTTGTTCACTGCTCTTGATTGGCTGTTCGTTGTATCGCTGTCGGGGAAATCAGAGCCGTTGATCCTGTTCACCCCTTAGAGTAGACGTTACACCACGCATCAGGAGCTATTTCTCCCTTCACTCGGGTACACGTGCCTGTAGCATCACCATTTTCCGCCGTCCTATAAAACTGACAGTTCGAGCATTGTTGATTTCCTTTGGGGTGATCTTGATAACTCACCTGCCCCTTTGCTGCCTTGCCAGTGCTGTTTGCACACCCCGCTATGGATAGCACACCCCCAGTTCCCAGTAATTGAAGGAATCGTCGACGGGCTGCCGTTGTCCGAACTGAATCTAGGTTTTGGTCGGGCTGTGAGCCGTCATCTTGCGGTATATCTTGTGTGTGCGAACTCCTATGGGTATGGCTAGATTGCGTTGGCGACTCGGTCGTGGTCTGCCGAGATTCGGTATCGGATGACATCACATTACAATTCTGGTGAGAAGAATCGTGGATGTTCACTCTAACATGTTCGTATTCATGACTTGATTGGCATCTTCTTCATGCGGAGACGGGTGCTATCTGGGAGCTACGGCTGGTCGGTCATTACTGGCTAAATACTTTCCTTGAGCCACCGCCGAGTTCGTTACCCCTCGTTGGGCCAAATAAAGTGCATAAAGTACACTCTGGTTCGAGTAACTGCTGACGAATGCTACCGACAGAGCAAGTTAGTGCTGTCGCTAGTCGCTCGAATATGTTCGCGATTACATGAATAACCCTGACAACCTAATAGACGATATATGCCCAGAGCACAATTGAAGGCAAAAATTCCTGGTGGACCAGCTGCCCTCTCAGCTCAACATCCGGACGATGAGTTCCGAATCCTAGCCAGTAATCCGACAGAGGATGGGCTGCTAGCGATCCTCGAAATTCAGACATCGGACACCGAAGCGCTCATTCGAGATCTCGACGAAGCACCCTGGTTGACATCGTATGACTTACTGCATGCCGATGAACAGACCCTGCTCATTCAATACTCGCTCCCATTCATACCCCCACCGTATCGTGCCCTGATCGCCTCGGAGAACCTGCCACGCTTCCCCTTGACCATTCGCAATGGATGGGTGATCTCCGATATAACCACCTCACAGGAGCGACTATCGAAGTTCAAAGATGAATTAGACGCGACTGGCCTCACATATGAAATTATGTCAGTCACACAATCGACCGATCCGACCGATCTATTGACCGACCGCCAACACCATTTCATGACCGAAGCCATCGAGTGCGGTTATTACGATACCCCACGAGAGTCTTCGCTCACCGACCTTGCCGACGAACTGGGCGTCAGCAAGTCGACCGCAAGTGTCGTGCTCCATAACGCTGAAGAGACCATCATCAAGGAATTCTTCGCAGAATTAGTTGAATAGACTGAGACTTACTTTTGCGTTTTCCCTCTTCTCCAGGCGCATAAGTACTTCGAATACTCTCGTGACGTATCATCACATAGTCTGGCTCTTGCTCAGTGACTCGTCTTATCGAGTGCGCGAAGGTGTTCGCATGAGAAACTACGATACATGCGCTCCTCTCTCTGACTTGTAGTATATCCATGCCAGAAGATGATCGATTTCCAAAAGCATTGCCAGCCGGCGATAATCAAGATATCAAACAATATGTCGAACAGGTTATTGAAATAGTGTCGTTGTGGCCGGGGGTCACGACTGGCGACGGACGATTCAACTCAACCATGTTCAGTGTCGGACAGAGAGAGATCGGACACGTCCATCCGCATCAACTGGGGTTGGTGGATATCAGCTATCCACAACTGCTTCGAGAACAGTTGCTTGTGGAAGGTCACACTGAGAAACATCACGTGGTTCCGAACCGTGCAACAACCTTTGCTATCGAATCCGAAGACGACATTAAACAGGCAGTCTTCCTACTGCGTCTTTCCTATTTGCATCACGCAAGCATGCTTGAGCAAACATCTGATACCGAAGAACAAGTTGAGAATATTGATCTCGATGTTGAGGCCGAGATCCGGCAATTGAAGCTCAGTGATGAGCTTCGCGCAGTCCTCACCCAGATCATCAATTCCGAGTAAATCAGACTCCTCGTAAAGAGACCGTTCCGTCACCGGTCTATGAATTGCTTGACTGCGCGAAGGTGCGTATCTCCATGAGGTCCGTGCTCTTTGCCTCGACGGAATTTGAATCGAGCCGCGCCTTGTGGGGTACCACAACCGACCATTCCGATGAACGTCTGGAGCTCGAAGAATTGCGTATCATCGTAGATCGCGTTCTGGGCTCTCCCTGAGTCGAACGAGCCAAAACCATGATCACGAGCGAGACGAGTTGTTCGATAGATTTCCTCGTCGGAGAACTCGGTAGCACCCTCGGGGGGTTCAGAAGCATCCTCGGATGATTGCTTCACTTCCTCCAATGGTCGAACTTCGGGAACGGGGGGTTCTCATTGTAGATCTCCTTGACTAAATAGTGTGCGCTGGCGGTGATATATCCACGAACATCATTGTCGAAGCGGTTGCGCCACGTCCGAGAGAGGACTGACTCGTCGGGGATGCGGGTGAGCCCGAATATGCCTGCGAGTTCTGGGTGGCGGGTGAGTGTCCGATAGCTGTCCCCGGTGACTTCCAGATAGAGAAAGAGATTGAGCATTCCGTGAAACGAGTACGGTGCTGGATGCCACTCCGCGTAGCTATCTTCCAGGGTCTCGATCTAAAGTTCAAGATCAGTGAGTGCCTCATAGAAACCCGTGCCTTCACGGAGGTGCTCGTGGAGTTCGAGGGCAGCGACAAATGCGTCGGCCAATCGGCGGCCACGCTGTTCCATCGGATTGTCTTACCAATAGATAATCACTATTGGTGATGGTTCTTTCTTTGCCCTTCTCGTAAATATGACGCTTGCTTGGCGAACTATTTTCAGAAAAGGTCGGGTGACTAAACACCATACTCAAGAGGAAAACTGAAGTACAACAGCTATAGTTAACAAAATTGATAATTTTTATCTCCATAGCCAAGATAGCTCTTCAGAGATGCACTGGATCCATCGATTACTCAGATACTGCAACGCTCGCCCGCTTTGGGTACTCCGCTCTCAGCGAACAAGCCAGTTGCTCATCTCTCAGGGAACGATTTGATAACTATGTCGTTAATTACTGGTTCTCGAAAACAACTACTAACATCACTCTGCCTGATGGTAATTTTCCTTGATCTTCCCTTGGTAGTGTTTGCACCGTTGCTAGAATCACTTATGGATGCTTTCGCTATTGGGCCTGGCACCGCTGGCCTGATTGTGACAACCGTCTGGGTAGGAAGTGCACTCAGTAAAATCCCAGCAGGATACATTCTCACCCATTTCCCCCGCCATCATATGGTTCTCGGGTCAGGAATCCTGTTAACGTCCGCTGCCGCAGTGACCGCACTCGCTCCGTCGATTATTGTACTCGCTGCTGGAGGATTTCTAATGGGTGCTGCAAGCGGTGCTTATCTCATCTCGGCGAGCCCGCTCGTGAGTGAACTCTACCCCGAGCGCGTCGGATGGGTGCTTGGAATCCACGGAACGGCAACTCAGATCGGGGTAGTTCTTACACCTCTTTTCGTCAGTGCGGTTCTTTTGACCTCTCATTGGCGACTTGTATTTCTGCTCATAGCCGGTGTTACAGTAGGAGCAACGGTTTTATTCTACCTAACATCGAAGCGGACTAACCTCCCAACAGCAGGAACTGCTGATCAACATATACACCTTGCACTTCAACGACATTGGCCACTTATCTTTACAGGTATTATTATCCTTGCTACAACAGGATTCATTTGGAATGGATTATTCAGTTTCTATCCCTCGTATCTTATTCGTGAAAAGGGCTGTCCACCGCAGTTAGCTCGGAATATGTTGTCTGTCGCATTCGTGATGGGTATTCCAGCATTTTGGATTAGCGGTCGCCTCGCTGATCGCCTTCCACACATCCCATTTATTCTCGCTATTTGGAGTGGCCTTATCGTTTGCTTGTTCTCGCTGACTCATGTACAGGAAATTGCTAGCCTTGTTATAGTGACCGCGGTTCTGGGGTACGTGGTCAGTAGTATCTTTCCTGTCCTTGATTCATATATACTAAAATCACTTCCAGACGAGAACCGCGCGAGTGCGTACTCACTCCACAGTGGAATTGCGATGTTTGGCGAAGCAAGCGGGAGTGCAGCTGTTGGGCTACTGATTGACCAGGGGTACACATACGATTCAGTGTTTCAACTATTCGGAGTCGGTCTTGGAATCATCCTCTCCATTCTTTTCTTCCTCTATCTTCTGAGAAAGCTCCCAACAAATACCGTGATACGTTCGCCAAACAATTAGAGCAAAGTACATCTCAGATCTTCTTTCCATCCTGCTTTAGGCTAGCAAGGAGAATTGAGAAAGCAGCTCATCCGGGGTATTTTCGGGGAACATAACGGTCTTTGATTGACTGAGAAGTCTGACCAAAGGCTTAGATAGAGAAGCGACTACTCTAGTTCATGGATACTGGAGAACTCGCCTCCGTTCTAAAAGACGCTGGCCTCTCTCCGTACCAGGCCGATACGTACGTTGCGCTCCTTGACCTGGGATCGGCGTCAGCACGAGACATTGCGGATGCGAGCGGCGTTCCAAGCCCACGGATCTACGATGTACTTCGAGACTTGGAAGATAAAGGGTATGTTGCAACGTACGAGCAAGATCAGTTATATGCTCGGGCAAATAATCCTGCAGAAGCGCTAGGAGAACTTCGGACTCAGGTTGGGCGCGTTGAGACAGCGATTGAGGAAATCGAGAGCCGCTGGCACGAACCTGAAGAACACGACTATGAAGTGAGTTTGGTTCGCCGGTTTCAGACTGTTTTCACCCAAGCAGAAAAGGCAATTCAGAATGCAACTTATCAGGTGCAATTATCGGTGACACCTGCATACTTTCAAGATCTTCAACCGATACTTCGTGAAGCCCACGAACGGGGTGTCTTGATTCAACTTCTCCTCTATACCCCTTCAGATGATGAAATACACTTAGACCTCACGGATTTCGATGGTGTGTGTAGCGAAGCTCGCCGTCGTGCTCCTTGCTGGGATGAATCATTCGAGGCGCTTGTTGATGGTCAGAAAGTCTTCTTTGCCTGGTACCACGACTTACCAAACGAATATGGCGTAATCGTTGACGATCCAGGTCAACAATTCATTTTCTGGTTCTACTTTACGAGTCTTTGGGATATTTCCGAGAAACTCTATACTAGTCCAACTGAATCCCTACCGATGTCTTTTGTTGAAATCCGCGACTGTATCCGAGAAGTCGAGCCCTTGCTTCGTGAACATACTATGGTCAAAGCACAAATCAAAGGATATGAGGTGTCTACTGGACGGCAGCGCGAACTCACAGGAACAATAACAGACATACAATATGTAGACAGTAAAAGTGACGAAAGTATCTCGCCGGTTCAATTGGCTGGTCAAGCCACTCTCATCCTTCAAACTAACAGAGACGCGGTCACTATTGGAGGAACCAATGCAGCGACTGAGGATGTTGCGGCGGATCTCATTACAATCGAAGGAATACACGATCACAGTTCTTGATAGGACTCATACTTTCAATTATAATGAATCGGATTTCCTCGTCTATTTCCCCTGCAGCATCGCTATTTTTAAAGTCTATTCTCCAGAAGTGCTGGGAGAAATACAGCAGGAAGGTGTAGCCGGATATTATGCCTCTGGTTCAATCTCTTCAGGAACAAAGTAATGACCAATTTTCCGAGTATTATCCAAGGACAATTCTCGGTGTATTAGGCACTATCGCTCTCCAAGTGCCACACAAGGATAGATACTACAAATACGAGGAAGGTTATTATAACGAAGTAATGGAACTCCTCATCGACTCACTTGCGAATGGATTGACAGCCAACTAGCCAGAAGATGACTCGATTTCCACAAAGACTGTAGCGGATACCTACCAAAAATTCTAATCAGTTCATTAGATGCTGAATATAAGTCACGCATCAAACCCATCCTCCGAGACTGTGAAGATGAGACTACAGTCGATATAGAGGGCCAAAATGTATGATTTCGACTGATCTAACAATCTACAAACGTTCCACATTCGATTAGAAAGCCGATTTTTAGTTAATACTCTAACTTTTCCTGGCATAAGCATTGTTCGAGTCAGAGCTGCCGCTCATCAACTTGCGTTCACTGGCTCGAAACACGGTTCCTAGCCGATACCAGTCCGTTTCAGTAGCGTGAGCACCGTGTTCGCCGTTACAATCGGCCGCCCGTACTCGCTAGTCAGCTCGACTTGGACGAGTAAATTGACTGCCCGCCAGATCGAGTACAGCAGACACGCGAAAGCGAAGTAGAAGAACCGAAGCACGAAGCTCTTCGATGTCGTCGCAGCCATGAATCGCTTGATGCTTCTGTACCCGCTTTCAATCTCCCACCGATAGCCGTACTCTTGTAACAACCCAGGCTCCTCTGTTCGTCATAAACACCGAATACTGACGATAATGTCCTATGCGCCCTCATCGAGAGGCAGATCGTATACTTCGTTTCTGAATTCCGGTGTGAAGCTAGGGTGTGGTTCGTCGTTTAATTCCGCCTCCTTGAATCCGTACGTTCCGTTGAGTATGCATACAACGAACCGTCCGCTCTCGACATGCAAAAACGGAAAATGATGATATCCATATCCACGTCCACTGTGTCCCCAGACTTCACCGCCAGGAAGTGACTCCTTTATCAAACCCATTCCATATGCCATTTCAGCGGGTGGATCATCGGAAACGATTTGCATCATTCGGTCGAGAAAATTCTCAGGTAAGAGGACTCGTTCAGTCAGCAACGCATGGAAAAACCGTGCCATGTCATGCGCTGTTGATATCAGCGCGCCGTCTCCACGTCCGAAGAACACGTGACTGCATTCTGTCCAGTCGGAAGCCGTCTGAGTATATCCACGGATGTATGGCTCTGGTAGACTCAGATCGTCCTCATCTGGATAGCGAGTATCACTGAGTGACAATGGTTCGATGATCCGATTGGTCAATTCTTCGCCAAGGGTGTTCCCGGTGATCCGCTCGACGAGCAGTTCAAGGAGACAAAAGTTCGTATTGCAGTATGCGAACTGTGAATTGGGCAGAAATTCAGCTGGATGTTGGAGTGCAAGTTCAAGAACGTGCTGGAGACTGTACGGGCGGAGGTGTGCCTCGAAATTGCCCTTCAAACTGAAGTCATCTTCAAAATCGAATAACCCACTACGCATCCGTAGGAGATGCTCAACGGTCAGTGCATCGGCCAGAAGGATGGACTCCTCGGGCAACAATTCCTGGAGGGTGTCATCCAGAGCCAATTCCCCTTCGGCTACCAGTTGGAGGATAACAACGGCAGTGAATGTCTTTGTGGTGCTCCCAACGCGGTAATACATATCAGGCGTCATCGGTTGCTGTGTGGCACAGTCCGCGTATCCGGCAGTGAAGAATAGTGACTGACCATCGGCATCTTCGATGTACACGCTGGCAGCTGGTAACCCAGCGTCAACTAACTGGTTCAGTTCCTGTTCAATGACGTTCATCAAGTAACGTCGGTATTCAATCGTTATAGTTATGTCCAACGATACAGCTCAGACGCGTTGCCGTTGACAAGTAATTCCCATATGCATTAAAAACAGCAGCCTCAACTTCTGCGAAATCCCTGAAGATGAGACTACACAGGCAATAGCAACCCCAGAATACACTATTTCAGCCAATCCACCTCAGACAGAATTTTCCTGAGCAAAAGTTTAACATAGATCACATCGTATCTATTAAGAGGGCAAGTCTCAACTTCTGAGCAACGTCTGTAGGCAACTAGGTCAAGAATAATCGCTTGGATCAGCGGGGTTTGATATTTATCAAATAAGTATGATAGTGAATTGATTTCTGTGAACCCTATCGAGCGACCCCGGATCCGAATCTCGGGATTGGGAACAACAGTCGCAACTTCGGTCGGTTCCCAGATGGTAACGAGGCCGCCTGATCAAGTGGCTCGATAGTCCGTCCTGATTACTGAGTTGCCTTTGTAACGAATTGCTTGATAATTCGGCTTTCAGCGCGACGGAGCAACCTGCCTGCCGATGATTTGTTGATCTCAAAACCGATCTAGGGTAAGCTCCACAATTTGGGGAAAGCAGAGTTCCGATCTGAAATCGTCTCAATTGGTACTCAATCATTAAGACCGTCTACGTCCGATATACAGACATGCGTGAATATGTTTTCCTGCTTGAATACGATCGCGGTGTCCATCCGGTTCGAGACGCATTCATCGATCATCCGGAGGTGGTGGCGACGGCACTCGATATTTCGTCAGCTCTCGACGGCGGCTGGCGGATCGAGCGCCTCACTGGTCCCGAACACGCCCTCGACGCAATCGAGTCCGCCTACTTCAATGACCAGTGCAACGATTGTATCTATCCCACACCTGCTTGTGACGCTACGTTCAAGTATCAAGTTCTCGAACACGAACCAACCGCTCGGACAATTTACCGATACGTGACTGACGAGAGTTATTGTCACGCAATCTCCTATCTCGCGCTTAAGACGCTTGGTAACGGGCTGGTCTTTGATGCAATCCAGCGTGGACCTTACTACGAGTGGCGGTTGCTCGTTCCCACTGAGAAAGATATTGACGCTTTCCACAAGACACTCCGTAAGGATCTCCCGGATGGCATCTCGCTCGAAGTTCGTCGGATCAGTACACCGGAACGCTGGCTACAAGCTCGACGGCCACAGCACAGAACGGATCTTCCCTATGAACAACGAGAAGCACTGGAGATGGCCATTCGTATGGGTTACTACGATTACCCGCGCAAGGCTACTCTCGAAGATATTGCCACCGAACTCGACCTCCCGCTGACGACGTTCCGGTACCGGCTTCGTCGGGCCGAAGCGTGGGCGACCACAACCGCCTTTGGGGAGGTTCAACTCGACGCTATTGCCAACAATGACCCAATCAGTTCACATCTTAGTGGGTAGAGATCGGGAGGCTGACAGCGGTATACGCAATCCTCCAAATCGGGGCGAGAAACAGCAGAAAATTTATGAATACTTTTGATAGGATGTATACCGGCCCAGTACTGAATGCATAAGTTCGTTCATACCTCCAGTTCGTCAGCACCGAATTGACCGGGGTTTGCATTATTACAAACATGGGGCTATGGACATCACGCTCGTATACTATCCTGTGACACCACAACCGAATATACTGAGACCGATATACGGAGAGACGCCATGACGGCTCAAAAGGACGCCCTCGCCGGTGCACGTGCCATGATCCCTATTCTTCTGGGTACCGTCCCGTGGGCACTCATCACTGGTGTGGCGGCGGTGAACGCGGGACTCTCACCCATCCAAGCAGTCGCCATGTCGGCCATTCTTTTCTCAGGGACTGCGCAGCTCGTCGCTATCGACTTGATCGGACGGACGGCACCGGTTGCCGTGATTGTTGTGACGGCGATTGTCGTTCTCCTCCGATATCCAATGTATAGTGCGTCGATCGCACCTTACTTTCGACGGTTCAACCCTCTCTGGAAGGGGATCTGCGCATACGTCCTCTCTGACGCAGGATATGCGATTTCACTCTCGGAATATCGAGCAACGAGTTCCCAAGAGCGCGATCGGAAGTGGTTCTATCTCGGAGGCTCAGCCACACTCTGGGCCACATGGCAAGTTGGCACAGTCGTCGGTGTCGTGGTTGGCGCACAGATTCCAGACAGTCTCTCGCTAGAGTTCGTGATTCCGCTCACGTTCATGGCGTTATTGTTTCCACTACTGGAAGATCAGCCGACCGAACTCACGGCGATCGTCGCGGGAAGCATTGGAGTCGTTACTGGGGTGATTCCGTTCAATCTCGGGTTAGTGATCGCCGCACTAGCTGGTATTGCCGCTGGCACCCTCGTTGAGCACCGTCGGGGTGTGTTCCCGACCACGAGCGAGCGGGAGGCTGAGCTGGCTAGTGAGACTGACTATGTCAATGAGGAGGAGACCGCATGACAACGGAGTACGGTTCGACGATGATTTGGGTGATATTTCTCTTTATTGGATTAGGAGCGTTCGCACTCCGATCGTCGTTCATTTTCTTCATCGGCCGTCTGAAGGATGTACCCACGTGGGTCGAAGGCGTTTTGCGGTTTGTTCCGCCAGCAGTGCTTGCAGCACTCATCGTTCCAGCCGTGTTGTCACTCTCGCTGGAACCGTCACTCGGACTGACGGTCAAGCCTGAGAAGCTGTTTGCGTTGGCACTCGCTGCAGCCGTTGCATGGCGAACCGAGAATATTCTCGCAACCATCAGCGTCGGGATGGTCGCCCTCTGGGGCTTCCAAGCAGTGGTATAGATTCTGCAGGATTACTGGTTCATATCGAAGTGCCTGATTTAAGGCTCGACACACTCGTGTGCAACATCGCCTACGCTACGAATAACGGTGATTGTCTAAATGAGCGACAGCTATAAGTGAAGCTGGTCATTGAGGAAATGTTCTAGGAGTTCGTCATGTGGTCTTTCAGAAGACGATACGACATCCAGGTTGAGTATGAATCCCTCGAACACGAATCGACCGCCTGGATCATTTATCGTTCCACTACGGAGGAGAGCTTCTGCTACTCTATCTCATCGCTCGCCGTCGAGACGCTCGGATCCGGTCTCGTCTTGACGCTATCCAGCGCGGACCATACTACGAGTGGCGCATCCTCGTGCCCGCCGCGACCTCGGCGCGTTATGCGACGCGCTCCGAAGTGACCTTCCGACCGGCGTGACTCTGGATGTGCGGCGTGTTGGATCGCCTGAACAGTGGCAGCGGATTCGCCGTGGGCTCGGCATAGACATTCCCTACGAACAACGTGAGGCACTCGAAACTGCCATACGCCGCGGCTATTACGAGTACCCTCGCGAGGCGACGCTCGAGGATCTCGCCGCTGAACTCAAGCTGCCGCTCACCACACTCCGCTATCGTCTCCGCCGCGCCGAAGCCTGGGCGATCGCTCAGCAGGCCACACACCCTACGGATGCGATCGGCGGCGAACGAGCCGAAGCTGGTGAAATAGTCGCTGGGTTCAATGAAGACTGAGCGGAGGATTCCAGTCCAGTCGATCATTCGCTATTCGGCTGCCAATCTCCCCATTCGCGTACGGTCCGCGTGGATCGGTAGACAGCTCCGACAAGCGTGTAGGTGGTGATCTGCTTCTGCAACGTGCAGTCAGATGCCTGCTCTCTCTTTGCAATAGTGCAAAAGTAGGGCTATCGATGCGGCACTCGTATAGATATCTATAATGTCGAACCTGCAATCGCATGAACAGCTGACCCCTCGCCAGACGGACCGTCGAGAATACATCATCGGCGGGGCGAGTAATTGTTTACACCCGAGCGGTCAGCGCGAATACCTCGGCCACCAGGGCACGAATGCCTTCTATCAGTGTTCGCGCTGCGAGGCGATCGTCATCGTCAGTGACATTCAGGGACAAATGCTGACGGGTGAGCGGAATCAGGAATGCGAGCCATGAGTCCGATGATTGCGCGCCTCTGGCACGGGAAAACACCTGCGTCGAAGGCAGACGAGTACCTCGACTTCACCACGCAACGGGCAATCCCTGATTACACGTCGGTTGACGGGAATCGTGACGTCTATATCCTTCGTCGGATCGAAGGTGACGAGGCGCATTTCCTCACGCTTACGTTCTGGGAGTCAGAAGAAGCAATCAAGACGTTCGCTGGCCCAGACATCGAAAGAGCGAAATATTATCCTGAGGACGAAGGCTTCCTTCTAGAGTTCGAGCCCACGGTGACGCACTACGAGGTGTATCCAGCAGAGTAGCCATGCTGTTTGTACATCAGGACAAGACGCCACACGTCCACGAGAAAACTGAAAGGAAGCCAGCAGGATTTACGCTCCCCGGAACTGATTCATCTTCACGAATACTGAAGTCAGGCACGTTATGAATAATCGCTTTGCTTGGTCAGACGGAAATGTCATCTCCTCAGTTTAACTCCGATGATCTGGGTCAACGCTGATTTCTTTGAGGTCAGTTTCATCAGACTTGATAAGTCCCTGCGTATTTGGATCGTAGATCTCGTGGTGATCAGCCACATGCGGGCTGACGTCACGATGCTTGACGGCCCACAGACGAATGAGGGCGGGCAGACAGAGGGCTTGACCTACGTGTATTGTCGCGTCGAGTGGGGGCTATATCTCGACCTTCTCGAAGCGCTCGAGAAAATGCCGTACGCTGACGTCACCGACGAGCGGCTCTACGGTCCCGCACCCTCGTGGACCTATAGGCCCGATCACTCGGACTGAGCGACACCGTACGCTTCCCGCTCATCGAGAGTCTTGTGTAGTAGAGTGTCGGATTCATCCTGACCCTTTAGGGTCAGGCATTCTCCTCGAATCTCTGTGAAAGTGTTGATCAGCTATACTGGCATCCCCACTCGTCCAACAACTCCGCCACTTCGTCTGCATGTTCCATCGCCACTAAATACGCCGCCTCTCTCAAATCCGTGGTATAAACACCATAGCCGGCCTCGTCTTCAACGTCTCGTTTGAAATCGTCTTCTCGTTTTTGCGTGCTCTCCTGTAAATAGAACTGTACCATCTCACGCTCACTCTTAACACTATTTCGTTCGACCGCCCATGGCACTGACGGCGAGTCTTCTAAACTCTCGTCATTGATTGTCTCATCTTCGACGTCGTCTAGTTCCTCCCCAAATGGGTCATCACCTGATCCGCGCTTCATGCTCTGTCCTCCAAATGATCGGCCAGTTCGTCAATTTTCACCAACGTTTCGAGTTCGTGATCACGCTTTCGCTCTCTATGTTCATCGATATAGCGATATGCAGTACATTGTTTTCTCCAGCATCCTTCAAACAGCGACGAGCGCTTACGGAGCGTCACAGGGACATCATACCCTAGATCAGAGACCTCGTTCAATACTGCATCTTGGTCATTCAGTCCCTCATAGCGATTAGGGACAACCGCAAGAACACCGACGGTAATTCCGAGTGTGTCTTCAATACCAGCTGAAACAGATTCTAAGCCAGAGATCGATTGATCGCCTTTCCCAGAGAGTTCCACCGGAATAACGAGCGAGCGTGTTGTATCAATTGCATTGTACAAGTGTGGTCCTGACGTGGCGGGCGGATCGACAATTAACACATCATACTGATCCGGAACGTTATTTTTCGCGAGAACGTGGCGCAGGCGCCCGTATTTCGAAAAGGATTCACCAGTCTGTTCAGCAATACTCGCTGCATCGCTCAGCAAGTCACCAAGGCGTTCAAGTATGTTATGAGACGGGAGAACGTCAATTCCTTCGGTGGTTCGAATCAGATCCTCAAATTCGCCCTTCGGTCGATCAATCAAGTGATGAACGAGCGTGTCCGCCTTCTCATCATCCCGCCCATCTTCGACGCCAAGAAGATACGAGAGGCTGCCGTCTTGCGGATCGAAATCGATGACGAGCACGTCAAGTCCATTATCGACGTGTGCTCGTGCGAGATTTGCTGACAGCGTAGTCTTCCCGACGCCACCGGCTTCTGAATACGTCGTATAGGTAAGCATGTTTGCCTACTCGCACAGGCTTGTTGTAAAGGTTCGTCAGACAAACAAGGGAGTTCGTTTAGCTGAACTAACTAGTTAGGCTAGTTAGTTAGGCTACCGAGTTAAGCTTGAAAAATTTGCCGCAATGCTCTGCATGCTATCTCGTCTACAGGGAAATAACCAAGGTGGTGTCGATGCTCTTGAATTAAGTTCGGATCCAACGCGTTCGGTTTCTCGCACAACCCTATGAAACAGATTAGGACAAAGTAAGGAAATCGTTTGTCCGTAAATGGTAGTTAGGCTATTTGGTTAGGCTAATAATGTAGGTTGCTATTAAATCGATAAAATCGATGTGCTATATATTGACGCTCCTGGATTTTGGATTGAAGAACGCACCATTGACGGTAGCTTGTTAACAAGCTACACCAAGGTTATGAAGGATTGGCAACCAAACAAGGCCAACTATCTGACCCAATCGGTTAGGCTAGATGGTTAGGCTATAGAGGAAGACCAATTTGTTAGTCAATCTAATTGAACTAGAAGAAAACCCACTCAAGAAGGTCAATCACTTACGTTGGTATCTGCAACCTGCTGCATAGTTTCAAGGAATGAAGTCGTTTGTTGAATAAGGTCATCTGTGTCACGTTCGACGCCGCCTGAACCATAATCAACACAGCGACGATACGTCTCCCTATCGTTTAGAAACCGACCAAATTTCCGAGGAATAACGCCGTTTTGAATTAGTTCCCGACCAAGAAGCATTTGGACGTGACCGTATGACTGCGGATTGAAGCCATGCGAGTAAAGAGCAGCTTGAGCTGCGTGGAAACACGCATAGTAAAGACAGTTTACAATCGTAGCTTTCGAGATATCTACTTCAAAAGCTCTCGTCGCGTCGGCAAGCATTTGTTCTGCCTGTGAAAACTCCTGATCGATATCTTCCTGCGAGATGTCGACAGAATCGTCGTTAGGCATCGAGCATTCCCTCCTCGATTACCGTCCGAATGAACGGTTCACCTCGATTCTTTCGAGCAGTAAACTCGCTCGCGTGGATGGAATGCACTTCGGTAGGAACACCATAGTCGAGCTGGATGTCGTAGGCGATGTCCAGAAGTTGGTCGTCAATAGCAGCGTAGTCGGCATCATCTGCAATCACAGCAAGGATATCGACATCACTAGTCCTCTTTTTGGTATGTCGAGCGACGGATCCGAAGTGATAGAGCGCCTCAATGGCCTCATCAAGACAGTCTCGGGCACGGTCAAAGAACGCCGCTGCTGCATCACCGTGTGATCCATTCAGCGATGATGCTATAGATGACGAAGAGTCCGTGTCGGCTTCGTGCTCATCTGGCTCAGTGTGTGCAGTTGAATCATCAGAGTGAGTAGTCGCTCCTTCTGAATTCGGCTGAGAGTGCATCGAGTGAACCTGCCTGGCGGCACCACTCACTCCAGTCTTCGTCGCCAAGGAGTTCAGCAACATTATCGTAACGGGCACGTAGTACGGCAATCGCGTGTTCTCGATCATTCTCCTGTTCGTCTGAAATGGCGTTCCCTGAAATTAGTCGATAGACGCCTAACATCTGAAAAACAGATAAGCGGCGGCCTCTACCAAGATAACAAACATCAACAAGGCATCAAAACAGATCAAGAGCTCAAATCATGGTCATAAAACCTTGTACGCCATAATTCACTCAGGAAATAGAGTTAGGTTAGCTGGTTAGGCTAACTGGATAGGCATATTAGTCATCCGGTGGAAGAGATCGGCTTAGCATCGTTACCACTCAATTACAGTGCAAAGGGTCATGGTCACGCTTCGTCGATCAGACCCTGCTGGAGGGCCCGATTACGGAGTGCCGAGAGATCGAGATCTTGGGTGACGAATAGATTCTCAAGCGTGTTCAACGCTGCTTCAAGAGGAACATCAAGTCGATATTCATAGTAAATGCCGCCACCTCGTCCTTCGTTCCGCTTATTACGGTGAAGAATACCGAGCATTGAGAGTTCAGCCAGATGGTTATGGAATGCACGGCCACCAAGAGAATCACCACCAGCGATATCTGCAAGCGCAGAATAACGCTCAAAGAGCGGCTGTTTCGTCGCAAGAATCATCTTTGGGTTATTAATCGTCATCGAGACAACCACAAAGAGAACGAGATGGCCATGTGAAGTAAGATTCTGCATACTTTCTTCGATTCGCTGTTTTTCGAGGAGTTTTCGGGCCTCACGGACGTGTGACTCGCTGACTGAAGCATCGCTTTGGCGGCGAGCGAAATCTCCTGCTTCAAGTAAGAGATCAAGTGCTTGTCGAGCATTGCCTTTATCTTGAGCAGCATACGCACTACAGAGTTCAAGAACGCCATCATCTAACACATCGGGATTAAACGCTAGTTCGAATCGTCTGGAAAGGAAAACACGCCCAAGAACGTCACTAATTCTATCCGTTATCAAGGAAAGGCGATTGATGATCCGGCATGGATACCTGAATTTCTCGCCGACCAGGAAACAGGTGTACTCGGTCTCATCGATGACGACATCCCTCATCTTGTGACACAACTCTTCGTCTACAATCAAGATAAGGGTGTAATTTACCTACACGGTGCACAGGCGGGACGTGCCCACGATCTCGTGGAGAGTGGTGACCAACCGTGCGCTTCCTTCACAACGAGTGAGAAAGGGCGGTGTATCCCGGCTGACGAACCGGTAAACTTCACCGTCGAATACTCAAGTGTGGTCGCCTACGGAACCATTGATTTGCTCGCTGATAAAGAGGAGAAACGAGGGGTTCTTGAGCAGTTCATGGAGAAATTTGCACCGCAACTGACCGAAGGCGAGGACTATAAGCGGATAGCACAGGAGTCCATCGATCGGACGGCCGTCTACCGTCTTGACGTCAAATCTTGGAGTGGCAAAGAGGGCTGGAAAGATCCTGATCATCCGGGCGCATACAGTCTTGACTCCACCCAGTAATCATGATTGTTTTCACCACATTCCCTCCATACCTTATTGAGTCCTGAGCCGTCGATGAGCAGATGGCCGCTCAATCCCAAGCGTGTCCGCCACCCACTGAGCAGTCACCGCCGGAAACTCCGACTCACGTATCGCCGCGAGAATATCTCCACTACTCACTTTCTCCGCAAATCGTCTTTTAATGAAGCCACGAACCTATAGTGCAGCAAGCACCATCAGACAATTATGGCTGATTCTAACGAAATAGTTGTCGAACAATTTTCGACAGAAAATGTCTTCGAATTAGTTGCCCATGAAACACGGGTAGCCATCCTCAAAGTCATGAACGCTGGCGATCAACCGCTTACATTCGGAGAGCTTCGCAACTGAGTCGAATCTGAAAACTCCGGCGGATTCGACTACCATCTCGGTAATTTGTCGATCGTTTCTTCATAGATGGGGAAACTGAGCCGTTGACCCTCTCTTATTGTATATCGTTAGACATTAATATAAATATAAAATAGTATATAATGTGATTATTGTCCGACTACCGACTGACTGACTTTTTTCTATGTGGTACACGTACTCACATATCATACTGACAGATGCACTCTCGATCCAGTCGTCCCGATACAAGAAGTTGCAGCAACACCAATAAACTGGCATCGAACGATTCTACAGCTACCCAAATCGATGATCATGAGAACCCTCACTCGCAGTGTCCGAATCATATCGATTCATCACAACATCTTAGAGATCACGTCCGAATCGCCACACTCCAAGCAGAAGTAGAGCTCCTTGAATCGGAGTGTGATACACTGAACGACCAGGTCGCCAATCTCAAAGCCGATGTTGAGAATCTCGAAGAGGTGATTGCATCGCTTGAAACCATTATTCAGACCAAAAACGCTCGGCATCAACAAGTAATCAACGAATACGAACAAATAATTGCAGAGAAAAATCAAGCCTATCAGAAATTAGTAGAGAAACCTGATAACACAAAGAATCCGACCAATAGCTGGCCAGTACCTATGGTTCGACCACTCATTCAATGCGTGTACGAATGGCTAAGGTAAGCTCTATCTAGCAAATATTAATTCTTTTACTCTTCTGTTCGATGTTATTGACTCGTGTCACCTCCGTATTTCCAATTTACTCTACTTTGCGTGTTGCCGAGTGGGATTGCTGTATCGAACGATTCGAAACCGACGGCGAACACACTGATCGGAAACTCACCAGCGGTCATAAGACCCGTCACCAGTTCCCCCAATCACAGGTGCTGTCTTGAAGCTATGGCTGACAGCCCCACGGCGCCACCCTCAGTCAACTGAGTAAGAAGCCGGTCGATAATGAAATCACATCTAAACTGAAAACAGTTAGATGAAGAGTCGATGATCACTAAGCTAGGCACCTATTGTACCTATTCCTCGCGGAGTCACCAGATAACAACCTGCTGACTCAATTTCCACGCTCCACCACACCATCCTTATGCAACTCCTCAAGCCGTCGATGCGCGGACGGCCGCTCAATCCCAAGCGTATCCGCCACCCACTGAGCGGTCACCGCCGGAAACTCCGACTCGTGTATCGCCGCAAGAATATCGTCGTCAATCGTTCCCTCTACAAATTGACCACTAGTATCACGTTCTCTCGTCTGTTATCGTAGCCGTTAGTTCTTTTTCCACCATCTTAAACCCATATACTACGCAGTACATCGATAGTTTTAACGCCATGAACTACATAGTATTTGGTAGGAAGAACGGTACCCTCGGGCGTGTAGAAACGCGCCGGGTGCTTGCAACACCCGGCACCGGTCTTCCTAACCTGAGTGTAAGACCATGAGTACGAAATCGCCTGCGGAACTTGAAGGTGACGAGACGGCACAGAAACGCGCACAGTGGGAACAATTTACCTTCGACGTCGAAGCCCCCGGAATGGTCGACGTCACCAACGAGAGCCACGAGAACCCTGCAGAGCACCAGTACACCGTCTCCATCGATGACGTCACGAATGAACTGATGGCCTGCACGTGTCCGCATCACCTCCACCGCACCGCATTTTGTAAGCACATGGCTGCGGTCGACAACGCAACCGACGACGGAACACTCGACATCTTCTCCTCAAACAATGGCGAAGACGGTGCCGAACCAGCAGACTGCGATTGTGACGGACTTAATGGCTTCCCGTGCTGGCCATGTATGCGAACGGGATGGAAGGAACTACCGAACTAAGCCACGTTTCCGTTTTTTGTGTCCGTGACACGGCAATTGACGCTCTCAGCTGTCATGAACCAGCAAACACTCACAAGGCGACTTCGTTAGTATATCCTATTAGCACCGGCTTATTCGAATTTCATAGGTACCAGTATTGATTAGTGAACATACGGAGATCACCACATATGTCCAGGACTGAAATTGAAAATCCAGTAATTTTTACGATAGTGGTGATCCTGATTTCAGTGTTATTCTCGATTTTCATTCAAGTCATTCTCTTAACTGGTACTCTCATGATTGCAGTACTTACGGGTGCCTTCATAGGACTCTCTTATGCAGTCGTATATTTATATCTCCAACGTAGACAGAGGGACTTGGCTACTTAGTAATTACCTGTCTCATATTGCTTCTATTGTCTGGGCAATTTATTCACTGGACATCGTTAACTACGGTTTTTGACCGTCTGGGACATCCCGTCTACGGATAACGTTTCCCTCTCCACCACAAGGTCACAAATTGACAGATAAACAATATCGATATTGTAATAATTCTGATATCACTGGACATCAATTCTGACCGAAGTAATCGGCCAATGAGCGAGGGTTGCCAAGCCAGGCCAACGGCGGTGGGCTTAAGACCCGCTCGCGTAGGCGTCCATGGGTTCGAATCCCATCCTCGCATTCTCCCATTAACACTCAATCGGAATCAGATCCGTAGGCAATCAGTTTCAACCCAACAGATATCTCTGCCAGATTAACGGTGTCTTCACTTGCTAATCACATGTAGTGACCAATGCAACAACGTGCTCCAACTATAGAAGACACAGACGATCCAGAAACAAACCCACCGACTGACGTGCTGTCCGAACTCCCACCAGGTGCAAAGCTGGTTGCGAAAGTACTCGAATACAACGACGATACACTCACGCAGGCTGAACTCGCCGATAAAACCCTACTCCCAGCACGCACGGTTCCTTCGACTGAGTGCACCGTCTTCCGCGTTGCTGAATCAAGTCCTCAAACTGTCTTCTCGACAACGTCTGTGTCTTCATCGACGGCTGTCTCACGATTGTTATCCGTGAACTCGTCGCCTGCTTCAGTCTTCTTTGGCCGTTCGTATGGCGTCGGTAGGTGAGTGACTGGCTTGTTCACCGGCGCCTTCTGCAACGCTTGCGTGGGTTGCCGTTTTCTCGACCACTTCGTTATGCTCTTCGTCGGTCTCTGGCTACCACTCGTTATATTCTTCGACGGCACTACCCAATATTTATTTCAGATATTGAAGACGGTTCGACTGAGTATCCAACTCAGCGTAGAATTGTACCAGTAAGTAGTACCCAATCAGAAAGAATACCCAGAACGATATCTAATGGAGTAGTGATGAAACTAACTTGAGATCGATCAGCGCGAAAATCAACACCCCTGCGCTACCTTTTGATCCGGGACATTCTACCACACCGTTCACCACTGATTCAATCATAAAATGTTGATCAAGAACTAGCTTAATACGCCATACCGCGTATTCACACGCATGAGTACCGATGACGCACGCAGATTCGATCCAGAAGCGCCGGAAGAGCGTGAAATCGGACGCGAAATGGTCGACCAGAGCACCGGCCTCGGGTCGGTCATGGCACACTTTTACCGAGGTGAAATGGATCGAGTCACGACGTGGCGCCAACGGCTCGACGAGACGACGACGTGGGCTGTGACGGTCATCGCAGCCTTACTTGCGTATGGCTTTTCGACAAGTGGGACGCCGGCGATTCTCCTCGCCGGGATTGTGGTCGCGACAATATTCCTCGTGATCGAGGCGCGTCGCTACCAGGACTACGATGTCTTCCGCTCCCGAGTTCGTATTTTACAGGAGAATCTTTTTGCGAACGCACTCAATCCGTCTGAAGGCGTTGAGCAGCGTGACTGGCGCCGGCAACTCAGCGAGGATTTCCGTGACCCAACGCTCAGAATTCCATTTCCAGAGGCGGTCGCCCGCCGACTGCGCCGAATCTACCTCTGGCTCTTACTCCTTCTTCTCGTTACTTGGCTCTTTCGCCTCACGACCATCGCACCAGATAAGACATGGATAAACAATGCTGCGATGGGTATCGTACCGGGGAGTGTTGTGTTGGGAGTCGTCGCAGTATTCTATCTCGGGCTCCTGTGGCTCACATTCCGCCCCCGAGAACGGCATGCGAGGGAAGATTTCGATCGATTGTAACGAACTTTGACGGCTCATTTTGGGAGAGGCGAATATCCCGTCGATACATCATCGCACGGTTCATAACCGCACGTATGCCACTCTTACAGTTCGATACGACCCTGTCACTGTCCGACCAGGAGAAGGAATCGTTTGCAATGTTAGTCATGGAACGGTACGCTGAAGAGATGACGGAGGATCATGTAGCAATTACTCTTCGCAAGCGGGATTCCGCCGACGTATATCTCGGTCGCGCTGTGGACGGCCCGCTCCTGTTTCTCGACGCCGAAATTCGACAAGGAAGACCGTTCGAATACAAACGTGCATTCGCACTCGCTGTGATGGAATACGCAGCCGATCAGTTCGAGGTTCCCGAAACGAATTTAAAAGTCATCTTTACAGAACATCGCGGCAACGAGATGATGGGCATCGATCGCGTCGGTGGGAAGTGGGACGGCGAGTAGTCACCGTCATGGAGTAAGTCTCGTTCGTCGTTAATTGTACCCGCGATAGACTTCAAGCTCTGCTAGGATACTCCGAATCGGGTCAACCAGCGACAGTGAACTTTTATCTTTCGAACACCAAATTGTGGTATGCCAGTCGAAACCGATGCCGAAGTGCGAAGAATTCTCGAGAAGAACGTAGTTGCTGTCATCGGTTGTTCATCAACACCGGGCAAAGACGCCCACGAGATTCCGAAGTATCTCCAGCAACAAGGGTACGAGATCATCCCGGTGAATCCCTACGCTGACGAGGTACTCGGACGGCCAGCCTACGACTCGCTTGGCGACGTGGAGGAAGAGGTCGATATCGTGGACGTGTTTCGCCCGAGTGATGAAGTAGCCGGTATCGTCGACGAGGTGTTCGCACGTGACGACGTCGATGTTATCTGGCTCCAACTTGGGATTCACGATGATGAAGCAGTTTCTCGGGCTGAAGCGGCGGGGTTCCAGGTTGTCCAAGATCGGTGCATGAAACCCGAGCACCAGCGCCTACTCACCTCCACGTGATTGAGTAGACAATCCGACGGTTGGAGATAGAAGTCACATATTGCGTGATAACGGCGTTGCAGCAAAAACGCCCAACCCTTAACTCCATCAGTTATCCTCCTTCGAACCGCTGCCTTTCGAATCGAATTTATAAGTTGCACGCAGAGTCATTCGTATGTTTCGCCCTGTTCGAAGGCTTTCTGTGACTTCGACCAATGTGCCGGTTAGATCGGGCAATCACTGTACAGAAGGCGGATTGCCGTCGGTCAGCCCTGTTTAACTCGAGAGTCTATTTTTATTATAATCTGCGGTATATTTTCACCAGTGGGTGAGTCGAAGGTAATCCAGTGAGTTTGACGTAATCCGGTTACCATTACAATAGTAGGTGTGTGATGGTTGGTATCCTCAGTGACTCCTTCAATCGGGAGTAGAAACCCCCAAGAACCATGGCCGGAGCCAGAGTTTTTCTACGTGTTAGCTCGAATGTTACCAGTGATAGATCAGAGGGAAATGACCAGTGGATACTCTTGGAGTCGGATTCCTCGAACTACGCCGGTTTGGAGAGACACGGGAACTGCCGCGGCCCACTGATTTATCCGACTCGCACCAAAACGTGATTACATGCCCGCCACACTCGAGATCAAGTGCGAGAACGACGATTGTGAACTTGATATGACCGAACTCCATTCTACATACGAAATGCCCGACGATGTTGCAGTCGCCGATTTCCGGTGCCCGTACTGTAGTTAATCAGACTCACTTCGAGAGATCGAACTGTAACGTAGAGAGGGACATCTCGGCGGTCGCTTGCCGTCATTTGATCAGCTACAGTACTGCTAGTTCCTCCTCAACCTCGTCATAGTCAGGGAAGTCCGGCCACTTCTGTGCAACTCAGGCATATTGAATCAACAGATCCTCGCGCAGAAGAAAGACGGCGGGTCGGGGTTCGCTGATTCCGGCCATCCCATCGAGATCGTTCACGATGCCGTATTCTTCGGCGACGCTATTCTGTGGATCACTGAACAGTCGGTAGTCCATCCCACTCTCTTCGATGAACGTCTTATGTTCATACGGAGTCGAGATCGAGAGGCCGACGATCGTCACGTCGTAGTCGTCGTCCCAGGCTCTGTCGCGAAGCTCGTTCCAGATGTACGTCGCGGGAAAGTCTCCGTCCATCGGGTAGAAGACGAGGAGCACCGGCCCGTCGTCGGCGAGTTCTGAGAGTGTGACATCCTCCCAGTACTCGACGTTTACGAGCGGGTGGACGAAATCAGGAGCTTGCTCGCCTTCTCTCGGATGGTTCGCTTCCCCAAGTTCGACGACATCGAAATCCAGATCCATTCTTTTACGCTCCGTTCCCATAGGTGTTTTCGAGATACTCCACGATATTGGCGCTCTCAGACATCGTCACGCCGGTGTTCTCGTCGACGATGGCCGGCACGGTACGCTTGCCGCTGATGCGCTTGACGATGTCGCGCTCGGAGTGCATTGCTTCGACGAAGCGCGACTGGTAGTCGAGGTCGTGCTCGTTAAGCCTGCGAACGACGCGCTCGCAGAATGGACAGGCCTGCAATCGGTACAATGTGACTGGCGGGTCGTCGGTGCCGGTCGAGTCGGTCATGGCTGGTTCAGCTCATGGTTGGAGCAAGAGACAGGTAAGCGCTTTGCCGCCAGTGGTCACGATAACAAGGAAAAGAGGAATCAGACACAGGATAAGGTCATACTCCAAATCGGTCACGTCGGGTTCTGAAGGAACGAATGCAGTTCCTCACGGTAGTCGTCCGGGCGATCCTCCATGACCCAGTGATTTGCCATATCAAGTCCGACGAGCTCGGCATTTGGAATGTCTTCTTCGAGCCGTTCAGCGTACGCAATCGGTTGAAACTCATCATCGGCACCCCACAAAAGCAATGTTTCAGTGGTGATGGTAGAGGGATCGATTTCAGTTGTGTGGTTGGTGTTCGTCGCAACCGCATTCCTGCTCAGTGAAATCCGCCCCTCGTCTGAGTCCCACTGCGTTTTCATCCCTTCAACGAACTCCTCGTTCGGATCGTCACTGGTGAGCGTATCGGTAAACACACCATCAAGCATCTGCTGGAGGTTATCGACGCTCATCTCATTGATCATCGCCGGTAATCCGAGATCGACGATGAGTTCGATCGGCCAGGAGTCGTAGGCCACCGTGTTCGAAAGCACGAGTTTGTCGACGGCGTCAGGTTGATGAACAGCGTATCGGAGTCCCACACCACCGCCGAGGTCGTGCCCGACGAACGAAACAGTGTCAAGCCCAAGCGTGTCGAGTAGCCCGTCGATCATCTCCTCTTGGGCTCGGATCGACCGATCGAAGCTATCGTCCATTGACGAGTTTCCGTATCCGACCATGTCAGGGATGATGGCGCGATGGTCGTCTGTGATTGTCGGGACGATATCTCGCCAGAGGAACGACCATGTCGGAATTCCGTGGAGGAAGACGACGGGATCGCCCGACCCCTCGTCGTAATAGGCGACTGTGAGCTCGTGACTGTCAACCGTTACCGTCGTCGTTTGCTGCTGGTCTGTCCACTCAGCGTGCTGTGTCATGGCTAGTTCATCACCAGCGATTTCCATAGGGCTTGTGTCGCGAGAAATCGCCTTGAGAGATGGACTACCCAGTTACCGATCGACTACTGAGCAGTGATTTCGAGCAGATAACCTTCAGCAAATGGATTTTGATATTCGATCCCCATCCGCTGGTACACCACAACTGGAATGCTAATATCTGCGAGGAAGATCGCCCCTGGTTGGTCACGAAGGCCGGTCTTCGGAAGCGCAAGCGTGACTATCGAGTCGGGCTCGATTGCTGGCCCGAGTCGTTCTCCCGTCGTTGCGTTAAGACCGGAGGGAACATCCAAGGAGATGATCGTCGAACCAGAGTTATTGCAGACTTCCACGAGATCTCGCGCCTTCCCATGGAGTTCTCTCGTGAGACCGTAGCCGATGAGTGCATCAATTACAATATCGTTGATGGAGAAGTCTTCTGTCCCGACGCTGCTCGAGACGTCCATCGCATCGAGAATGCGGTACTGGTGTGCCACAGCACCACTAAGGTCAGCCGGTGGACGATTGAGAACGACGCTAACGGATACGTCCCGGTTAGCGAGATGTCGTGCTGCAACGAGCCCTCCCCCACCGTTTCCGCCGTTTCCAGCGAAGACAGTGACCTCGTCACCATCGATTTCCTGAACAAACTCGGCAAGCGTCCGCCCTGCGTTTTCCATCATTTGTAAGAGGTCGAGGTCGACTTCTTCGACGGCAACCTTGTCGATTTTTCGCATCTCGTCGGCAGTCACAGCAGCTATCGCAGTTCCAGTTTCGGTTTCGAATAGTGCTTTCTCCATGCATCGTACTCGATTCGAACTCACAAACAGCCTCTGGCACTCCTCGGTACTTTGAACCGCTATGGTGGGTGGTTCGCACACGCCCTCGAACTTGAAGTGTGAGGCCGCCGTACTGAACAAGATGAATTATGCACGATTATGTGCCCCTCGAAGAGTACGGCCTTATTGGTAATCTGGAAACGTGTGCTCTCGCGAACGCTGACGGATCGATCGATTGGTGTCCGTTTCCGCACCTCGAATCACCCAGCGTTTTCGCACGTCTTTTGGATGCCGAAGATGGCGGTCACTTTAGCATTCGGCCGGATGCCGCATACGATTCCACACAGCGCTATCTCGATAACACGAACGTTCTTCGAACCGAGTTTCAGACAGAGATGGGAGCACTTTCAGTGACCGATTTTATGCCAGTTACCGAGGATGAAGATGGTCAAACCCGAAAGCGAGCGCTGTACCGAAAGGTCGAGTGTCATCGTGGCACGGTCGATATCGACATCTCCTTGGAACCGCGATTCGACTACGCTCGTGCGTCGACCACTATTAGTGCTCAGAATGGTGGCCTCCTCGCTGAGAGTGACGATGAAGCTGCATTTCTCTCTACTGATCTCTCGTTCGATGTGATCAACAGTGAGGCGACGGCCACTGCAACGGTCGAAGCTGATGATACTGAATGGTTCATCTTCTGTTACGGTGATGACGAACCGATAGATGCGGCGACCGGAAAGCGGCTGCTCGACGAAACAGCCTCGTACTGGCGTGGGTGGGCGCACACCTGCAATGAGTCGGAGTGCGTGTTTGGCGGGCCGTGGCACGACCTCGTCGTCCGTTCTGGACTAACCCTCAAACTGCTCACTCACGGTGAGACGGGTGCCATCGCAGCGGCACCGACTACGTCGCTTCCTGAGGACGTCGGCGGTGTCCGCAATTGGGACTATCGATACAATTGGATCCGTGACGCGGCGTTCACGATCCAAGCGCTTTCAAATCTCCACCATTCGAGGGAGGCAATCGACTACTTCGACTGGGTTCTCGACCTCTGTCGAACCGACGCTCCCGAGCAGATCCAGCCGCTGTACGGACTGCACGGGAGTCCCGACCTCGAAGAGAAGGAACTCGACCATCTTGCCGGGTACAGAAATTCCTCACCAGTCCGCCTCGGGAACGGTGCGATTACGCAACGTCAGCTGGACACGTACGGTGAACTCATCCTCGCCGTCTACGAGACAACCCAAGACGGTTATTTGAGCGCGGACGATTGGAGTGCTATTCGGGATATTATCGACTATGTGTGCGAAGTTTGGGAAACGAAGGACGAAGGTATCTGGGAGGTGAGGGGTGAGCCTCGGCACTTCGTGTTCTCGAAAGTGATGTGTTGGGTCGCGCTCGACCGTGGCATTGCCATCGCGAACGAACACGACTTCGATGCATCATTCGACCACTGGCAAGATGTTCGTGACGAAATCAAAGCGACGGTTCTTGAGAGAGGATACGATGACGAACTCGGTGCCTTCGTGCAAGCATTTGGCGACACGGATACGCTCGACGCGACCGCACTTTTGATTCCGTTCGTCGGTTTTCTGCCCTTCGACGATGAACGCGTCCTCGATACAATCGATGCCATTCAAGAGCAGTTGACGACCGACGATGGACTCGTCTATCGGTATAACGGAGGAGATGGCCTTCCCGGCAAGGAGGGTGCGTTCGTCTTATGCACATTTTGGCTCGTCGACGCGTTAGCGCTCACAGGGCACGTGGAGGAAGCGACGGAGACGTTTCTCAACGTGCTCGACTATGTGAGCCCCCTCGGGTTACTCGGTGAGGAGATCGGTTACAAAGAGCGACTCCAACTCGGGAACTACCCGCAAGCGTTCAGTCATATTGGGCTCATCAATTCTGCGCTCTATATCGGACGCGTGTCCGGGCGAGAGAGCAAAGGGTTCACTCCCATGGCGCTCGATTTGGGGGACGGGATCATTACCGCCGAAGACCGTGACTAGTATAATCATCGAAGCTTTTCGGATGAAACACCTGGTTCACGACTGAGGTTGATAGAATGCCTCAGAACCACGGTCATCTTGCCATGCGAAAGCGAACAATCGTCGCGCCGGAACCCGCGTGAGTTGACGGCCATCGACACTCTCCCCAGTTGCGCCGTCCCATGTCGTTGCATCGGCAATGATTTCATTCTCACTCACTCGAAACTCGAAGCCAGGGTTCTCGAACGCGTGAATCCCTTCTTCACCGGCGAACACAACGATATCCATGTCTCCCACAGTAGCTGTCACGACACCACCTGCTGCCTCGATTCGCGAAAGCGGAAATCCGACTGCTTCTCCGTCAAGCTCCACACCGAGGACGACTGCCTTCGGATCTAAATCGTCTCGTTCCCAACTCCGACCATTGCTCGTCCCTCGATGTGCTGCAAGTCCGAACCCTTCGGTCTCAAAGTAGGCCTCGTACGGTTCCATCGAGTAGTCGATCGAATCCGGGCTGTCAGTCTCGCTCGCCGCTTCACTTTCCATGCTCGTCGGCTGGAGAACAATCCCATCAGGATAGTTTTCGCGAAATCGAGACCAGGGCATCACTGCCGCCGGTCGGACATCAAGTGTCGTCCCGCGGAGATTACCCACGATACATTCCCCAAGGGATTGCTTCCATTCAGACTCTGTCTCACGATCATACATCACGAGATCATCATCGGCGAGTTTACCGGAAACGCCGAACGTAAGGGTACGGTCTCCGAGATCTCGTTCGTAGACCACTGCACTCCCACAGAGTGGACACCACGTTACAGCAATCGCATCGCCATCCGCAACGTCGTTGACTATTTCGTGGTAGTTGAGGATTCGCACTGGATACGCACGTGTTGGTTCTCCCTCTACGACGATTACGTCGTCATTCTCATCGCCGATATACTCATCGTCGAATCGTGGGTCGTTGATGCTTGGTATCGCGTCTCGGGGAATCACTTGTTTGACGTTCATGGTGAATTACTCATTTCGTACATACTGACGAAGTAAATTGCGTTATTTGCTTCCGCAGAGCGTTGGCGTGGGAGGAATTGAAGAGTCGTTGTCCATGAGAATCGCCTGAAAACAATTTCAACTGTTTTGGATTGGTGGCGTTCTGGTGAAGTGTTCGTGCCACAGTAACGAACTGCTTCTCGTCACCCTTACTTACTACGAACAGCAGTCGTCCTTGGAGCTGCTCAGCATACTGTGGCCCACCAGCAGCAGAAAGGGTAATTGTTACATCAATCGTGCCAGCGGTTGCTTTTGCGTTCGCGTCGAGGACTGCTTCACCGCCGCTACTGGCGCCAATCAAAATTACCCGCTCAACCTCCTGTTCCTGACGTAAATAGCGAATGGCATCTAAGACGGATGCGGCACATTCCTCGGGATTTTCATCGATGGCAAGGATGAGATGGCCTTGCTTCGCTAAACGGGTTGCCTCTTTCTCCCAACTTTCTCGATCCATGTTTATTTGCGGAACCAAAATGATTCCACATTTCCCATCACCATACAACGTCCCCTTGATTGTGAATCCTTCTGTTGATCTGATTGTGATGTCCTTGGTTCCGATGGTATTCGATTGTGACGTTGGAGTCACTTTGGTTGATGTTTCCTGTAGTGATGACTTTGCCTTTGTACTCGTTGTTTTGGGCGAAGATTCTGCTTGATTTCCAAGACACCCTGCTAACCCTGCACCTCCGATGATCGAGGCAGAAGTTATTAGAAAATCACGCCGATTTTGTCGGCATGACCACCTATGCTTTACCATATCGACTTTTTCCAAACTAATTTCCTTGAAGGTTTAGGTACTGGTCTGTTAGGGAGTAACGTACTGGTTACCTATGATTAGATAATGTCCAAACTCTTGCTGCCGTGACCGAAATAACCAGTGTTGAAGAGGGTGTTCATTGGTTACGACCACGTAATCTAATTACACCGTGGACGATTCAGCGTCCTCTGCCGGTGCAAGGTACTCCATTCCCCAATCACGCATCTCAAAGATCACTGGCTGAAGTGACTCGCCGTATTGAGTGAGGGAATATTGTACTCGAACCGGTTTCTCATTGACAATCTCTCTCGAGACCAGTTGCTTGTTCTCTAAATCTTCAAGGCTGTCAGAAAGTACCTTACTTGAGATACCGTCGACGGCTTCCTTGAGTTCATTAAAGCCACTGGGGCCGTGTTTAAGCAATCGGTGGATGATTACTGGATGCCATTTCTTGCCGATTAGCGAGGTCGTCGAAGTAATCGGGCACCACTCTTTCCCTTCGCACCACACTTCGAGCTGATTCAGAGGTTCGGTCATTGCTAGCATGCCAATTGAGACTCAAACACCATATAGTTACCTTTTGTAATCTGGTACTGCATAGTAACTTGAAAATCTAAAGGGACTATGTGAGCGAAGGGGAAAGACACAGACCAAAACTGATACGTTTTAATGTCGTGGGCGGGACGGCAAAATCGAGGGACGAGGAAAAACCACCTAGTTACTGGATAGTCTCGTTGACTACAGAGACAGATTTACGGCGGATTGATCATTTAGAAGGTGATGATTTCATAGCCTTCTGTAACCAAGCTGTGAAGGCTTGGATGACCTTCGTATTCATCAAGTAGGACAGCGTCACTCGACTTGGCCGCGTCAGTTACCTCAAATGCACCTGCGCAGTACTCACAAACGCTGGCGTACTCATCCAAGGACGAATAGAGACTATGCAGTTTGTGATCTTCGTCTTCAAGTTCTGCAACCCATTGCGTTCCAGCACCATCGAAAATCACCTCTACATCGTCCCCTTCATCGACGAATTCTTTGGCTGTCTGGAGTGCATTCGTGATGCGCCCGAGATCAGCGTGCGATTCCGTGCCGGCGAGGATGATAATGGCTGCCTTTGCCATAGCTAGCACCTTGCCAGTAAGAGCATTATCATTGCTGAATGCAGCGGTGCGCGCCGGTATCGTAGAGTGACGAACTTTCGTGAGTGGCTGATCGCCTACTCTCGACGCAGGAAGAGGAAAAGCGAATTCATCGAAGGTGAACAAACTATTGCATTACCGTCGGAACGAGACGGTCAATTCTTTCGTTAGCGCAATGCGTGGGGGGTTCGACCGAAAACAACGGTACTGTGGTTCGTCACTACCTTATTCCGAGAAACCACTCACGTAGGGATAAACGATACCGAGTATTCCTCCGAATACTAAGTGGCCGACGAGACTCATCGGATCAAAGTTTGGCAGAGGTGGAACCATCGGGAATCCAACGGCTTGCAACCAGATCGGCATGACGAATCCGGCCGCGACGATCCAGATGACGGTACCATATACAAGTCCGAGTACTGTGCTTCTTCCAACGCTACGCTCGTACCGACGAAGTCCTGTTCGAGTTACCAGCATTGCAAAGATGACTCCGAAGATTACACTGTTAATGAGATGGATAACCCAGCCAGCACCCATGCCCTCAAGTCCCCAAAGCGCGGGGATAGCTTGCTGGATGACGGGCGTCATCATCATTGAGAGCATTAGCCCCATGACGGCCCCCCCGGCAAGCCCTCCGATTACACCGCCAATCCAAGCAGGGCGACGTTTGACTCTCTCTTCTGATTGTCGTTCACTTGTTTCGTATTCAGTGGCCATTTGAGGTCACACCTCCGGTCCTTCTACGCTGTGTTAATAGTTAACAATTAGCTAACTAGATGGTAGTGGGGTTACGGACTGGTAACTACGGAGTATCGGTCGGTGCGCAACACATCAATCCCGGTTCCCCAGTTACCATTTGACTATCGACGTCGGATCGTACCACTTTAACCGAGTTCTTGGGATTTTAGAGATAGTCGATGATCTTGCTGGATAGAGAGTCGTGGAGGTCTATTGTAGTGTGTAATTCGTAACTCCCTTACCGAATAGTTCGCTAAATGTTAACACACCAGACGGCATATCGCCGAATAGATGTCAGAACAGTCGTCTTCAACGGCACCCGAACCAGAGCAGCATCTCGAATTCATCAAGACCGAACAGCAGTTTGACGAACTCATCGAAGCCAACAAGCGGATTATAGTCGACTTCTATGCCGACTGGTGTGAACCATGCAAAATGATGAAACCGACAGTGAGCGACCTCGCTGCTGGATGTGATACGACAGTTGCGAAAGCCGATGTCGAAGCACTGCCGCAGATCGCGATGCGCTATGGCGTTATGTCGATTCCCACGTTCATCAGCTTCCCCGATGGGTAGATAAAAGAACGGGTCGTTGGAATGCAAGATAAAGACATTCTCCACAAACTGCTCAAATGAACAGGCTGAGACAGGCTGTGCAGGCTGTGTGCACAACCGTGGTAGTGTTAAGTATTCGCATGCCCAACTCGGTGTTATGAGATCTCTTTCTCGACGACAATTTTTCAGTGCGGTGGGAGTAGGGGTAGGACTGTCGCTTGGGGGATGCCTCGGTAAACCCCAGTCGCCAGAATCACCACCGGGGAGGGCTTCCACGATAAACGAGGGCAGTACGAGCAAGCACGGTCTCCCACTCGCAGTGAAGCAGTTATCAATTCAGTACCCGTTCAAAAAGCTCCGCAGTGAAATTGTCTCCGGCGGCCCACCAAAAGACGGCATCCCCTCCGTCGACGAACCAACCTTTGTTGGAGCAACGGAAGCCAACCAAACGCTCCGTGCCGATGATATCGTATTCGGTGTCGTTCGGGGTGCTGACGTCAAAGCGTATCCCCAAAAGATACTCGTCTGGCATGAAATTGCGAACGACACGCTCGATAGGACTCCCGTTAGCGTCACGTACTGTCCGCTGACCGGTACGGCGATGGGCTTCGAACGCGGGGAGACGACGTTTGGTGTTTCCGGTCGCCTCCTCAACGATAACCTTGTGATGTACGATCGTGCGACTGACAGTAGGTGGCCACAGATGCTCGGGACTGCCATATCTGGCGAACTCGAGGGCAAATCGCTCCGCGAATTTCGCCTGATCTGGACAACCTGGGGTTCCTGGCGCGATGCATATCCCAATACGCAAGTACTTTCCGAAGACACCGGGTATATCCGTGAGTACGATCGCGATCCGTATGGGAGCTACACTCCACTGAGCGGCTACTACGAAGGAGGGTCACCACTGTTCCCACCACTCCGAACTGACGACCGGTATGGCTCCAAATCGGTCGTGATCGGCACCAGAGCTTCGACTGGTGCAGCCGCACTTTCCAAGGCGTCACTACGCGATCGCGGAGTCATCGAGGGAGAACTCGCTGGTACACCGCTCGTCGCAATTCACAACCCATCACTGGATACAGCCTACGTCTACTGGAATCCCGATGACGCACAATTCACACTCCGCGATGGTACAGTGACCGACTCGAGGGGACAGAGATACACCCCGGATGATCTCCCACTTGAGCGAGAGTACGCCTTCGATGCGATGTGGTTTGCGTGGGCAGGATTCTATCCGGAGACGAGGGAGTTCGAATGACGACTGCGTTGCGTCAAGAAGCGATTAGAGAAATTATCTCTCGAACAGTATTAGCGGTTCACGCAACGTTACGCCGTCACGATGGTCAACTGGTGTTTGCTGTTGTTACGATGGGCTACCTGGCAGTATATCTCTTTGCCATCGGGCATCTCGCATCTGGGAATGGACAGACTAGCTTGCTCATCGTAGAAGATCCAATTGCGCGTGCAAACCAGCCAGTCGGAACTCTCACATGGGAACCCGTGGCTCGACTGGATTTCTGGATCATCACGCTGCTCATCTCACCACTGAATGTTTTCCTCGGCCTTGGGTTAGCACTTCTCGTCGGTCTGAATCTGTCCGTCACGTATCTCGCATGGACGCAACCGAAAGCGTGCGGACTCAAAACCACTTCATCGGGAATCGTCGCTGCGTTCCCAGCGTTGCTCTCGGGCGCAGCATGCTGTGGCCCTGTCCTACTTATCGTGCTCGGAATCCAGGCGTCCGGTGTCTTACTCACTGTCTTCTCAGCTCTCGTTCCACTCGCTGTTGTGTTGTTGGTAGGGAGTCTGCTGTTCGTCGGACGGAAAGTCGACCCAACTCTACTGTAGTGAAATACGATTCTTCTCTATTTCTATGCCAATTTGTTCCCTCCTAAGTACCACCAAAAAGACCAGTATTCGATTTTAATTTCCAACATGATGTAGAAGGGAGTCTGATAGTGGCTAACGCTAATGTCCCATGTCGTGCAATGGTGACCCATGGACACGACTGACCAACTCCACGAAATCGAAGCAACTGACTGGCAGCGTGGGGTCTACGACGATATCAAACGAACTTTCCGGGCACCATTCATCAACTGGATTTTCCGAACAACAATGGCCAACTACCCCACGTTTCTCCGTTATGCATGGGGGCAGTTGAAACCCGTTTTCGATACGCGCGGATTCGCCCGATTTTCCGTCGAATATCGCGACGAAATTCTCTCCACAGTCGAAGAATCAGCCGAATTACCCACCTACCGTTGCGAGGAGCTAGATGTCGTGCCGTCAGAATACCGTGAACTTATGGGACAACTCGCAACGTTCGATATCGTCGCCCCGAGACTCGCCGTTCTATTCGAAGTGATGGATCGCGCACTCCACAACAATACCATCGGCGAGAATCCAAATACGAGTCGGCATGCGACAGCGCCATTTCCAGATTGGCTGGATGCTGACCGGGGGCTCTCGCCGACGATGGTCGGATTGGACGATATCCCCTCCGAGTTGGACGACGAGATTTCGCGGATTCAGGCGTTTCATGGGTTCGACGATGGGCTACCGAGTATCTACCGGTGTCTTGCCCAGTGGCCAGCGCTACTCAAATCGATGTGGTCTGACATCGAACCAGTACTTGAATCGGATACCTTCGAGCGGGCTTGTGGTGAGGCGAATGAACGAATCCAGGGGTACGTGGAGACCCTTCCGTACTGGCCACAGCTGACCCCCGAAGCGCTCAGCCAAGTCGGATTCGATGAACCGACCATCGAGGATGTGCAAGGGTTATTCCACGAGTTTAATCGAGGTGCCGTCGCGACCGTGATTCCTGCGCTTCCACTGTACGCCGAAACCGTTAACTCTACTGGTATCCGACATATACCCTAATCTTCAAAACAGAATCGATTTTTCGCGGGGTCTACAGGCCTCTTCCAGAGCTGGACGGTTCTTCAAGCATGGTCAATCGATAACTCGACCGCCGTTTCGTTTTTGATGTTATCGGAAACCGGACAGCGCTCCTCAACGCGTTTCGCCCACGTCTCGACGGTGTCCTCGTCAGCGTCTGCGTCGACCTCCATCGACACACTGATGTCCTGAAGCCCAGTTCGATCATCGTCCTTTCCTGCGAACGCCGCTTGGTTGAAATCACCCTCGATGGTGATCTCGAGATCAGTGATGTCGATGTCCATCTCACTGGCGATCTGTTGACCCGTGACGTTTAGACAGCCTGCCTGTGCCATTAGTAGATATTCGAGAGGATTCGGCCCTTCGTTCGCGCCACCCATCTCCTCTGGTTCGTCAACGGTCCGTTCGAAATCGCGCGCCTCAACGGTCGTCCGTGTCGGACTTTTGCGGTAGGCCTCGACGTCGACGGTGAGCTGGCTTTCGGACTCGCTCATGGTAACAGCTAACAGTGCAAATCAAGTAAAGAGTTTGGCAGTACGCTCACACGATAGAGAATCGAACCACATATCATCAGACGGATTCATTTAATCGGCGCTCGCAGAATCCCCGACTAGCCCCGAAGAACGCGGGCCCTCACTGAGAACATCAACACGAGCAAACGATCGATGGAGGAGTGAACTATTCGATGGAATCTACGTAACCGTAGGAAAGAGACTGATTGAACTCACCGGCTGAGAAAATCGTGCCACAAACAACTTCGACTGATTCTGCTATATTTCCTGTCCGTGTTCCTCCTCTGCGTGCTCTCTAAGTTCTTCTTCCGAATTGAACGATGCGCCACAGATATCGCATTCGTGTTCGTTTGCCATACCCATACAGGCACAACAGGGTGAGAGTTAACTGCTTGGTTCGTATGCAATGTGAATGCATTACCGGGATACCTTTTTGATAATGTCTCATGTCGCGGTAGGCAGGTGGGGAGACACATGACCAATTTTGAACTCATCGTAATCGGTGGAGGTACCGGCAACAACGTCGCATCGGCTGCAGCGAGAAGCGAATTAGACGTTGCACTCGTGGAGAAGGGGCCGCTCGGCGGAACGTGTCTCACTCGAGGGTGTGATCCATCAAAGACTCTAATTCATCGAGCAGATGTGATTGAACAGATTCGGCAAGCAGAACAATTCGGTATTGATGCCGAAGTCACGAATATCGATTTCTCAACGATTATCTCCGAGAGCAATAAGCCATTCGACGAGAAGGCCGAGCAGATGGAAAATTCGATGCAAGACGCGGAGAACCTCATGCTCTACAAGGCAGAGGGGCAGTTCGTCGATGAACGAACCCTGCAAGTCGACGATGAACAAATCACCGGCGAGAAGATTGTCGTCGCCGCAGGCGCACGACCGATTATTCCGAATTCAATTGACGGTATCGAGGATGTGAACTACATGACAAGCGACGAGGTGCTACGCCTGGACGAGCGTCCCGAGCACCTCATCATTATCGGCGGTGGGTACATCGCCGCCGAGATTGGCCATGCCTACGGTACCCTTGGGTCGGACGTGACGATTATCGGTCGAAGTGAGACGCTCCTCTCACGGGAAGACACCGATATCCGCCAAACGTTTACTGAATATTTCTCGCAACGATACGATGTCCACACTGGCTACGAAGCCACGTCAGTTTTCGAGGACGACGACGAATTTACGGTTCAAGCCGAGACCGATGATGGTGACCAACTAGCGGTAACTGGTGACCAGCTACTGGTAGCTACAGGTCGAAAACCCAATTCGGATGTTCTCCAAGTCGAAAAAGCCGGAATAGCGACGGATGATGACGGCTTCATTGAAGCGAACGACTATCTAGAAACCACTGCGGACAACGTCTGGGCGATGGGTGATATCGTCGGTAACTATATGTTCTGGCACTCGGCACTCCACGAGGCGGAGTACGTGTACAAAAACGCAGTTCACGACCGCCAGCAGGAGGTTGATTATACGGGGATGTCGCGCGCCGTGTTCTCCTCTCCCCAAGTCGCAAGCATGGGACAAACGGAGCAAGAACTAGCCGAGAACGGTCGCGAGTATGTCGTGGGAACATACGAGTATAGCAATACGGCGATGGGAATTGCACTCAAAGACGAAGCTGGCTTCGTGAAAGTACTCGCGGAGCCAAACGACAAACGAATCTTAGGCTGCCATATTCTCGGCCCAGATGCCTCAACGCTTATTCACGAAGTCGTGACTGCGGTGACAAGCGGTACGGGTACAGTGTCAGAGATTACGGACTCGATTCATATCCATCCTGCGCTCAACGAAGTCGTCGAGCGAGCATTCAAGGATGTGTGATTTCTACAGTAGAGATTTTAGCACAAATACCCAAATAGAATCCGATTTATATCATAAAGAGTGAAGCAAGAATCCCATGGTTTACTTGATCGATCTTCTGAAAAACATCAGATGAGTACTTTCCCCGCATGTTCACAGTCCATTGGTAGTGGTTATGCAACGTGATCGCAAACACGCCGAGCCTTTTTATCCAATTGGGAAGTAACAGCCATCATGGGTGTCTTTAGCACGGTGAAAGAAATATTTGTGGCTTCGACCGAATCGGCGAACCGCAGCGGCGGAATGAGCGATGGATCGAAAGGAGCGTATTGGTGTCACGATTGCAATGAACGCACCCGTGACGTGGATGTAGTGGGTGACGACCCGCCTAATTGTCCAGTGTGTAGCACCGAAATGGAATTTGAACGCTCGCCATCCTCGACGGGGTGTGCCTGTTGAACTAAAGGCAAGTCTAACTGCATCACCGCGACCTGTGTTAGCTGAATTGCAGGCACTAAGCCCTGTTCTCAACACGCGAAGTGCGTAGGTGGGGAATTTACCTCAGCGGTTCCAGGGTATCCTCGACGCCATCGATTTGCCGGTGCATGAATGTTGCCCACTCGTCGAGTGTCTCGTGCATGAGTTCTTGCACCTGCTGGAGCGAAATAGGTTCGTACTTGTAGGCAAACCCGCCCACGCTCAAGAGATTTCGACGCCGAGTGACAAGTCCCTGCTCTTGGAGGGTATTGAGCTTCCGATTGACGCTACTCTGATCACACTCCAACATTTGAGCTAACTCCTTCGCCGTACATTCCTCCTGTTCAAGGAGGTGGTGGTACACCTCTGCAACGGGTTCGGTTATACCAAATACACATTCCAGCAAGTCCTCAAAGTCCGGTTCGTCCGTAAGCATTAGTTCTCGGAACCGTTCGGGATCCGGGTTTGTATCGGATGCTGAAGGAGGCACATCAGATATATGGACTCTAACGTAGAAAATCATCCGGCTAGCGTCCTGTTTTCGAAACGAAGTCTAAAACGCAGTGAATTGTCTGGCGAGTGGCTCAGCGATCGTATGTCAGGCCTGTCGCCCACTTGTTGAGCCGCTCCTTGACGGTTCCAAGCACGATAACATGGCGTGAGACGGCGCGGAGCTGATCCTCCGACACTTCGATGCTGTCGCCGTCGAAGGGGTTCCTCCCGCCGCCATCATCACCCTCATCGTCGCCAACTGCATCGACGACTGACGTCATGGCACAGCGGCCGCAGGCCTCAACTTTGCCCTTGACACCCATGGTTCTACTGAACGGTTGGGGGAGAATCACCTAATAACTTCTGCCAAGTGTCAACACACCCTTGTCTATATTTACGCAAGCTAATGTTCGTTCTCTCTACGTTATCTTGTTGGCAACCTGCACCTTAAAACTGCGTTTTGCAGGGATAGGACTCACTTCTTTTTTGAAGACTCAATCATCATCTGTGAGGGAGTGAGGTCGACTACCTAGGTGATGGAGTGGGCCGTCCCAGCGCTCGTACCCACCCGACATGCTTGCGACTGTCGCATCGTCGGCGTACGCATCGATGAGGCGGGCCGCCTGTTGGGACGTCTGGCCAACGTAACAGGCAACCACGACCTCATCGCCCCATTCTCGTTCGTCAACGACATCCTCGAGGTCATCTAATGGGATGTTCTCCGCTCCGGGGATATGCCCCTCTTTGAAGTTGTCCGCGTCTCTAATGTCGATCACGTCCGCGGTCGCTGGGTCGACGTCGTCTGGGTCGATTTTTGTCGCAGTCATTGTTTCCAAAGGAAGATTCGATAGAGTCCGTTCCCGCTACGCCATACTTTTGCCTCGGCCGCATCGCCGACCGCTCGCGGAACGTTCTCGGTCGAGGGGACGTGGTCGGTCTCCTGTACGAGCAACTCCCCCTCGTTTAACTGCTGAATTGCCTTCTTGGCCTCGATCTGTGGATACGGACAGACCTCGCCGGTCATGTCCTGCACCACCTCGGCTTCTTCGACCAACTGCGTTGCAGTTTCGTCATCTAGTTCATCTGGGCTATCCGTCACGTCGTCCAGTGATGGTCCACTCATGATTTTGTATGTTTCTTAACTGATTGGTTGTCGCGCTATACGTTACACAGCACAGCCGACATCGCGGTAGATCCAGTGAGTCATGACGTACACGCCAGCAACAATGCCGACGGTCGCGATGAACGAGTGGATCGATAGTTCAGCGAGGCCGGAGTAGATATTCCCAATGTTACACCCTGGGGCAAGGCGCGACCCAGCACCCATCAGGAACCCACCGCCGACGGCGTTGGGGATGCGCTTACGCTTGGGGACGCGGATTGAGAAGTCGCCGCTCCAGAAAGCGGCGATGAACGCGCCGACGATGACCGCGGTAATCATCATCATGTCGGCAGTGACTCGCACGCCTTTGCCCTTGAACAGCACTGAGCCCCAATAGGCGTATGAACCGCTGTCGAGACCAACCTGCTGAAGCAGGTAGCCGGCCCAGCGGGCTTCCGGGCCGGTGATACCGACGATGAAGACCTGTGTGAACCAGAGGAGCGCAAGGACACTGATACCGAGTGCAGCGGTGATTGGGTTCCACGGCCGCTTCGACGCGGCGACCCAGTCGTCTATTTCCGAGAAGCCATGGACATACTGCTTGGTTCCGTGGACAAGCGATTGGAAGCCCGCGACAGGAGCGGACACACGTTGTCCGCCGTCGGCGGCGACGGCCTGATCAGCGGTGGCACCCTGTCGCTCGCGTCCAACGACTGTCGCGTACACAAGAACAATGCCGATCGTGATGAGTAGGGCGAGTACTGGTGCCGGAATCGGTGAGATGGTGAACAGCGACACACCCTCACCAAACGTCAGTGGCTCGAAATACACGGTCTGAAGCGTTGGAAACAGCACCGTGAAGACGGCGTAGCCAACTCCCATGGCGGCGAGAGTGAGCCAGAAGTGCAGGTAGCCCTGTCCGGCTCGGTACAGAGTACCACTGGCGCACCCGCCAGCGTAGGTCATCCCAACGCCGAAGACGAACCCGCCGATAAGGCCAGTTAGCCCCCACCCAGGAGTCCAAAACTTCTGGTAATAGCCTAGTTCGTAGGCGATGCTCCAAAACAGCATCGTGATCGTCGTGGCGGCGAGAACGCCTTTCGTCACCCGTGAGTCCTTGAACGCAAAGAGGTCGCGGAAAGCGTGGACGAAGCAGAACCGGCCTTTCTGGAGGAAGATCCCAAGGCCGATTCCGACAACGGCTGCGATTAGCAGTTGAGACACCATTCAGTTTGATAGACGCACTTCGTCCTTTAATCGGTCACTCTAAACACCATTCTCACCGACAGCTATGACAGTTGTCTACTGTCGGAGTTCGGATAGCGATGTGTTATTCCCTGATATTTGGGATACTACCGGTTGGCTATATACAGTATGATAACACAGATAGCAGCAATTTTTGCTAATGGAGTTCGACCGTCAATAGAGCCAACGGGAGCGTCAATTAAAGTGAAAAATCTATCGGAGACGGCGATCAGGTTATGGAGTTTCTCCACGACAAACACCACCAGGGCTACGTCGATGGTGCGAACACCGCCCTTGACATGCTCGAACAGGTGCGCGAGAACAACGATTACGATGACATCACGGGCGTCGAGCGCAACCTTGCATTCAAACCCTCGGAGTATGTCAATCACACCTACTACCTCCAGTATGAGACGGCCGCAACAGGTACCTCGACAACTTCTGGGATGTCGTTAACTGGGATGATGTCCCCGAGCATTACGACAAAACAAAAAACGCGGACGTGGTCGGCCAGCACTCCAACTAACTCTCATATCGCTACTGGGTTACTCCTACACGTCCGTTTTTTTACCGCCTCTACTTAGCGAGTGCCGGCTAGTGCTCACCAACGTCAGCCGGTGTATCGAAGTCGTGGAAGTGCTCGCCTTTCTCCTTAGTGAGGATATTGAGCGCCGCTGCGGCACCGTCACCCGCTGAGATGATGGCTTGCCACTCTTCAGCGCGAACCATCGCACCAGTTGCATAGGCGTTGTCGACGCTCGTTTCCATCGTCACGTCCACATCAACCACGTCCTCGTCAGTGAATGCACAGCCGAGTTCCTCGGCGAGGTCGCGGTTTGCGCCGGTTGCGAGGATGACGTAGTTTGGTTCGTACTCGTCCTCGTCAGTAGTGACAGTGAATCCGTTATCCTTTTTCTCGACGGCTGAGACTGCCACGTCCTCGTGTAGGTCGACACCGTGATCCGTGGTGGCCTGCTCGTGAGCGCGCTGCATGAACACGTCACCGTCGATGCTTCGAATCCCGAGGAAATTGAAGAGGTGAGCCTTATGCATCCACGTCTGATCGGTGTCGAACACTGTCGTATCGAGACCGTTTTTGCTGGTAAACAGTGCAGCACTCATGCCGGCGGGGCCACCGCCGACAACAATAACGTCGACCATACTTTTTCGTACTCACTCGCAATATAAATGAGTACTTGCCAGCGAGAACGACGCCGAGCGGTGGAGAATTGTTGTTGGAAACTGGACGAACCAGTATTGTACACTGCATCTTCCGAACAACGGTTTTTTCGTCTTACTCTAGGGGAGTTGAGACTACACGGGCAATAGGATCGCCAGAATGCACGATTTCAACCGAACCAGCGAACTCGACCCGCTTCAAACTGGGGCTGCGACACCAACTCTAGTTAGCTGCGTAGCCAGAATTGCATATTTAAAGAACCCCGACCAGCGCTGCCGCTAACCGCCTCCCACTACCCCTGTCTGGGACCGGTCGATTACCCGATTCCAGTCTCCTTCTTTAACAGCGTGAGCATATTGTCCGCAGTCACAATCGGTGCGTGCTCGTACTCGCCTGTCAGCTCGACCTGGACTAGAAGATCCACTGCTCGCCAGATTGAGTACAGGAGACACGCAAACACGAAGTAGAAGAACCGGAGTACGAAGTTCTTCGAGGTCGTCGCCGCCATGAACCGTTTGATGCTCCGGTATCCACTCTCGATCTCCCACCTGTACCCATATTCGCTCAGAAGTCCCGTGCCGCGATTGCACATGAACACCGAATACTGCCGGTGATCCCCGCCTTGGCAGCCGGTTGTGTACGCCGCGTCCTCCTCGAATGGTCAGGGCTGGTCACCCTTTTGTCCCGCGAGCCGCTGGAGGAAGTCGCGAATCCGGCTCCCGGTTTCCGTCCAAGAGTGGTGCATCTCGTAGGTCTCTCGTGCAGCCAAACTCATCTCGCGGAGGCGGTCACGATCGTCAAGCACGGGTTCCAGACGCTCCGCGATCGCCCGCGGATCGTTCGGCGGCACCAGAAAGCCGTTCTCACCGTCCGAGACGATCTCGTCGGCGCCCCCGGCGGTCGTTGCGAGTGCGGGAAGCCCGAAGCCCATTCCCTCTAGGTACACGATGCCGAACGCCTCGTACGTCGACGGCATGGCGAGAAGGTGGTGTCGTCGGAGGTGGTCGGCGAGCTCTGGGTCGGGCAGCCGACCAGTTAGCGTCACCGCCTCCTCGAGGCCGAATTGTTCGATCAGCTGGCGGAGCCACGCGACGTACCGGCGATCCGACTCTAAACTTCCGATGACCGTGAGCCGCCACTCTCTGGTCGGGAGGCGAGCGAGGCCGTCGACGAGGATGTCGACGCCTTTCCGAGGAATGAGGTTGCCTACGAATACGATTCGGATGGGCGTCTCGTATGCCCGAGCGGCGATTTCGTCAGCTGTGACGGACGGCAAGCAGTGCCCGCGGCCCGGCGGAACGATAATTCCCGGTGCGTCGACGAGACGCCCGACCGTCTCTGCCGTAGCTCGACTGTTATAGACGATGCCGTCGACAGTGCGTAGGTATTGTCGCTCGATTTCCTGAAAAAGCCAGTTCCATGAGGATGAGCGCGTCTCGGCTGCCTTCGCAGAGTGGACGATCGAGACGGTCGGGTAGTCCTGATCGAGTCGCCGGTTTGGCAGGAGCAGCGACGGATGACAGAGTTCGTCCTGGAGGAGGACGTCGTACGGCCCCCGGAGTTGGCGATACACGTCAGGTGAGAGATTATCCCGGAGGTGGTGCCGATACGTTCGCCACGGGAGAGAGATTACCTCAACGTCGTCGCCCCGTTCGCGCAAGTACTCTACGATCTCGCGATCGTACAGGAACCCCCCGGAGGTGTTTCCGAGGTCGCCATAAATGACGAGCCCGACGTGCATCATGCCGCCCGCTCGTACGCCGCCCAGGCGGTCTCGTCTTCCCAGAGTTTGACCGTCGCCGAATCTATCTCGGGTGCCTCGACATCATCGAGCAGTCGGTCACAGAGGATTCGGGCGAAGTGTTCCAGGCTCGGATTCAGCCCCTCGAATTCTGATAGGTCGTTCAGCGTCTCGTCCTGATATCGATCGATAGCGCGGTCGAGCGCCCCCGTTACGTCGTCGATATCGACGAGATATCCGTACTCGTTCAGGGTCTCACCGCGAAGCTGGAGTTCCAGTTTGTATCGGTGAGAGTGCCACTCCCCTTCCGGTCCAGCCTCCGGTACCGTGAGGAAGTGTTGGGCGACGAACTCCCGCGAGACGGTGACCGTGTACATCACTTCTGACTTGGGCTCCCAGCTACAAATAGACGGTCCTGCTCGGGCGTGAGGGTCGGGACTCCCGGAGATACCGGTGTCCATCAGTCGTACGTGAGCAGTACCTGTACCGCCTCTTGTGGACGTTCGTCGAGCATCCGGTACGCTTCTGACGCCCGCTCAATCGGGACGCGGTGCGTGATCAGCTCGGTCGGCTCCAGCCCATCGAGCCGGTCCCACGCCACATCGAGGCGGCGGTCCTTCGACCAGCGCCCGGAGAACTGGGGAGAAATCGTGCTGACTTGGCTACTTACGAGCCGTCCCCGGTTCCGGTGGAAGCGCCCACCCAGATTGAGCGCAACGCGATTGGAACCGTACCAGGAACCGATGACAAGCCGGCTGTCGTACGCCATTGCGTCGATGGCCTGATTGAGCGCATCGGGATCGCCCGTCAGCTCGTAGGCAAGATCGGTCCCACCCAGTTCATGATTGTCCCGCAACCGTTCGACGATGTCGGTCACGTCGGGATCGAGGGCCTTGTCGGCACCGAGCCGCTCGGATAGCTCGCGACGACGCTCGTAGAGGTCGACGGTGATGAGCGATTCGAGGGGGTATTGGGAGAGTAACGCGGTCGTCAGCAGTCCGACGACTCCCTGCCCGAAGACTGCCACGCATTCGCCGACCACGGGTCGCCCGTCCATTAGGAAGTTCACCGCAGACTCGACGTTCGCCAGGAACGCCGCCGTCTCCATCGAACAGTCCTCGGGGAGGGAAACGAGTTCATCAGGCGAGACAGTAAAGTGGCTCTCGTGGGGGTGAAACGCGAACACGGCCGTGTCAATCCACTCGTCGGCGATATTCGAACCGATCGCGGTCACCCGACCGACGGCGGCGTATCCGTACGTGAACGGGAATTCAAACCTCCCAGGGAGTGCGTCAATTGTCTCGTCGATGGCCATCTCCGTCGGTGCCTCTCCGCGGTAGATACGCAGCTCCGTCCCGGGGCTGATCGCCGAGACCTCGGTTCGGACGCGTACCTCGTCGGCCGCCGGTTCGGGAATCGGTTTCTCGCGAACTTCGACGTGTCCTGCTCCCGTGAAGGACAACGATCGTGCCGTCATCGCTCAATCCCCGGCCTGGATGGATGCGGAACGTTCGATCCGGGAGTCGTTCTGCCGACACTCTTCGAGGGCGTGCTTCGCGGCCGTTCCCGCGTCTCGTGCCGTCGGGCCTCGGCCGATTCCGACCTGCAATTCAACCCCGGTGGTGGTCTCGACGTGTCGAACTGCGTCGGCGTAGCGCCCTCGGTCGAGCGACGGACAGACGGCGACGAAGTTGTCGCCACCGATGAAAAACGACAGCGCTTCGTTGGTCTCCCGCATATGTTCTAGGAGTTCGACATACGATCGCTGGACGCGGATAAGCGCATCGATGGCGTTCAGTTCGTCCGTGTACCGCTCGGTGGCTCCAACGATGTCGAAATGTGCGATCTGAACGTCGTCGTCTGTCCGAGTGTCGTCCGGGAGGGATCGTCCGTACAGGACCTCCCTACGGTCGCTGGCCTGTGCGCTGCCCACCTCCTGGAGGGTCTCCGTCGCCTCGCCGAGGGCATGAACCGGTGAACTGTCCGTGGCGACCGAGAGGCTCACGGTCACGGGGTATCGGTTGCCGATCGACTCTTGGACGAGTGCGTGGTCGTCGAATTCCATCCCGTTCGTCACCGCGCCTATGTTGTCGAACCGGGTGAAGAACGCGTATCCATCCCGGCTCCCCACGAACTGTGAGAGGTCGGCGTACAGCCCCGCCTGGAGTGTTTGGAGGTCCGCTTCTCTCCGAGGGCTGGGGCTCACCGTCCACGGACCGTAGTTGTCGATTTGAATGAGTGTCAGTTGTGTGTTCGTCATTGTCTCTTGAGATACGATAGAAGACTACGCCAGGGCCTATCGTCGTTGGGGCCTACCGGACGAGAGCGGGCCTGATCGCGTTCGCGAGGGGTTTCTGTAGATTACTCAGTGTATCCCAGCGATTTAAGTGTCTCCTCTGCAGTTTCCGGGGCTGTTCCCCGTCGTTCGCCGTCCGCGAACACCGCGAATGGGACGCGGGTGAGTGGGGGGACGTAGCATCGGGACGGGTGTTCGACGAGCCAGAAGTCACGCATTCGGCCGAACGTCTCGCCGTGGTCGGCTGTGACGACCACCGTCAGCCCTCGGCGAGCCCACCGCGCGACGTACTCCTTCGATACCTCCCATACGCTCCGGACGGACGCCTGGTAGCCATAAACCGCTCGATCAAGGTCAACCACGCCGGTCGCCATAGCCGCCTGCTGGGACAATTGGTCGAACTCCTCGCGGCTTGGATCCCATTGCCACTCGGTTATCTCTGGAAAGATCGGTAACCACTCGCCGCCGACGCGGGCGATGTACGGTGCGTGCGGCGGACCGATGTGCCCGACTGCAGGGGTGTGATCGTTGGCGACAAACTCGTCGATGCGCGCCAACACTGGTTCCGGCGGGACGTTCCCGAGCCGATCGACCCACTCGGTTTCCCACAGCCGGTGGAGTTCGCGAAGCCCCAGGTCGTGCTCGGCGTAGATAGAGTTCGCTGAGGCGACCGTCGCCCCCTCAAGGATCCGAGAGTTGGCGGCCGCCGCCAGCCACTCATCCGTCGTGGTGGCCGGCGACGTACAGGCGTTGATCGGCCAGTCGGTCGCCTGCTGGAGTGTGTCTCGCCGGCAAGCGTCGAACATGAGGAGGACGTCCCAGTCGATCCGGTTCAGCCGCTCGTGTTGGTCCCCACCGGCCCACGTTCTCGTGAGACCCCGGAGGACTGTTTTCCATACGCGATAGGTTAGAGGTTCCTCGTTCATCTTTGGGATCATATTACCTGAATTTCATGACGACGTGCTCGCGCTCAGGATCCCGAAACGGCTCTTTGTCCCGCTCGGTGTGCGTGTGCCAAACGAGTTGTCGGGTCGCGAAGAGGTCACACCACTCCTCGATCGATCGGTATTCCCAGCGCGGATCCGGTGTTCCGGCGGTCGCTTCGGATATCACGAGCGTGCCGTCGGAGGCCACCACTCGGTCAATCTCCCGAGTCGCGATGCGGATCGAGTCCGACGGCACGTGATTGAGCACTCCCCAGGTCACGGCGAGATCGAACGCATTATTGGGAAACGGTAGTGCCTCCGCCTGGGCGCACTGAAACTGTACGTCCGGGTACTCTCTGCGGGCGGCCGAAAGCAGCGACCACGCGAGATCGATCGCGTAATGCTCGTCACCGTGATCGGCGATCCACGGCGTGAGCCGACCGTATCCGCATCCAACCTCCAGTGAACGCGTCGGCGAACAGTCCGCGAGCGCGTCGGCGAGGTTCGTGCTATCGATGTATAACTCGTGACCAAACTCCGCCTGCGTCTCCGCGTCCGTCAGGCGGTTTACGTCAGAATCCTCACGTTGATCGACTGCACCACCGTTTCTGTTGTTCGCGCCTGGCGATGTGAGGAGTGATTGGAGGCATTCTAGCATTTGTTGAATTCCCTCTCGCATCTGCTAACGGCATGCAGCGAGTTAGGGGTTCGCCTGCGGCTGGCTCCACAGGATATCTTCCGGTCCCCATAGACTAAGCCGATCTCTCAGGAATACATCTCCGTCTGTGAGTCTTTGATCGGGGATTGTACAGAAGGCGGTGTATCGGCCAGTGGAACGTACAATACCGTGAGGCTCTCTTCACGTACCTACAGCCGACCGTATATTCGACCGATCTCGGGGATAGTGTCGAGATGAGGGCTCAGGCCATTGCATATGAATTATCGAGTATCCCACGAATCGGAGGACATACCGTGCAGCAGTTCGGAGAAACCCATTCGGCGTGCTCCCGTGGTCACTCGTCGATGTAGCGGACTGCATGGAGGCTATCGACTTAACCGGAATTTCTTCATCAATCGTCATTCCGAGCTTGACTCTTTTCTTCACCGAATCAAATGACATCTGATATATTTCGACTGTTATACGTACCACGTACGGAAGATACGAGCTAGGTTTATGAACCATGCGCTATGTGGTCTAGGGCGCCTGTGGTCTAGGGTACCAACCGTGCTCGGTTGGCGGGGAAGTGACCATGAGTTCTATCACTAACGGCGGAGACCGATCGCTACACGGAGAGGAAGCGTCGATTTGGATGGAGACGACGCAGGGAACGTCCTACGAGACACTCGAGAACGGTGTCACAGTCGACGTCGCCGTGATCGGCGGCGGTATCGCTGGCATCGCGACAGCAGCGAAACTCACGGTGGCCGGTCAATCCGTGGCTGTCATCGAGCGCGACCGGATCCTCGCAGGCGTCACCGGCCACACGACAGCGAAACTCACGTCTCTTCATGGTCTCATCTACGCTCACATCATTGAGCACTTTGGCGAGGAACACGCACAGCAGTATGCCGAGGCCAACGAGGCCGCGATTGACGACGTCGAGTCGACGGTCGAGGATCGAGACATCGACTGTGACTTCGAGCGAGTGTCCGCGTACACGTACACTGAGTCAACCGACGGGCGGCAGCAAATCGAGGACGAAGAAGACGCCGCAACGCGGCTCGGCCTTCCTGCATCGGTGACGGAATCCATCGACCTGCCGTTTGACGTGGAAGCGGCAGTCCGGTTCGACGACCAAGCACACTTCCACCCCCGAAAGTATCTCCTCGCCCTTGCTCAAGATATCCCCGGCGATGACTGCTACATTTTCGAGAACACGACCGCCACAAGTGTCGAGGACGGGCAACCCTGTACGGTTTCGACTGAGAATGGGACGATCACCGCGGACGCCGTCGTCGTCGCCACAAACTTCCCCGTGTTCGACCGTGCACGCTACTACGAGCGTCTGTAACCAAAGCGGTCGTATGTACTCGCAGTGCGCCTTCAAGGCGATATTCCAGAAGGAATGTATTACCGTCCAGAGGAACCGTACTTCTCGGTTCGACCCCACCCCGCTGGGGAGGAGTCAATGGCGCTTGTCGGTGGCCAGAATCACCGGACCGGCCACAACGGCAGTACGATTGACCGATACCGGAAGCTCGAACAGGAAGCACACGACCGCCTCGACGTTGAGTCCATCGAGTACCGCTGGTCGACTCAGGATATCGTCTCGGTCGACCGAATCTCGTTTATCGGCCGTCTTGGCCCACAGAGCGAGAACGTGTACGTCGCAACAGGCTTCGGCGGTTGGGGGATGACCAACGGCATCGCTGCCGGGATGGTGCTCACCGATTTGATACTTGACCGAGAGAACCCGTGGCATGACGTGTACCATCCGAACGATTCAACGAGGATGCATCGGGCGATCGCTTCCGCCAGCATAACGAGCACGACGTGAAACACTACCTGGAGGACTACGCAAAACGGCCCCAGACGGAAGCTGTCTAATCGATCGCCGAGGATGAGGCCACAATACTTGCCTGGAATTCAGGGCCGACAGCCATCTATCGCGATGAGGACGGAACCGTCCACCCGGTTTCCGCGGTTTGTACGCACATAGGCTGTCTTGTCGACTGGAACGATGGTGAACAGTCGTGGGATTGTCCGTGTCACGGCTCTCGTTTCGACTGCGACGGCGAGGTGCTCGACGGCCCGGCAAACAGTGCACTTTCGACTCAACAGTTAGAATGAGATACAAAACTTCACATAATAGGCCCTGCTGAAGTCATCCCATTTGACATACTTGCTCGAAATTCACCGTTTTCCCACCAGAGCACCTACCCAGTTCGATTCCCTATCGTCCGTATGGCTCCTGTGTATACCTTCGGCCATTCCTCGCGTTCGATTGAGGAGTTCATCTCGGCACTCCGCAGCTATGACATCACCCTCGTGGTCGATGTCCGCCGATTTCCCGGCTCGCGTCGCAATCCACAGTTCGGTGCTGACGCGCTGGCTGCGGCTCTCGACGAGCACGGAATCGAGTATCGCCATCTCGAGGCACTTGGGGGTCGGCGTTCAGACCCACGGGCGGACTCACCGAACAACGAGTGGGAGAACAACTCGTTCCAGGCCTATGCCGACTACGCGCTCACCGACGAGTTCCAGACGGCGCTCGACGAGCTATGCACGTTCGCGGAGACAGATGTGCCGGTTATCGTCTGTGCCGAAGCCGTCTACTGGCGCTGTCACCGCCGGATCATCGCAGACTGGCTGCTCGCTCGCGGCTATGAGGTCATCAATATCTACGACGCCGACCGCGCTGACGAACACGAGTTGACTCGATTCGCAGAGGTGTCCAACGGGAGGGTTACCTACCCGGCTGACGAATTGTAGCGCAGTCGGACATCTCCGGACAGGAGGAGCACACTAACGAAATCAAGGATATCGAAGTCGTCATGCGATCACACATCGAATAACTCGCTACACTTCGCCGTCTCTATTTCTTAGGTAGATTTGCGACGAACTCGTTTACACCGCGTTGTTCAACTTCGTACCGCTCGTCGTCGAACTCCTTGACTTCGGCCTGCATCTCGTAGAACAGTGGCTTTGGCTCGTGGTCGTTGATCAGCGTCAACGCCTCGCCACTTTCCAATTCAGCAAACGCGTCGTGGATCTTCGGATGGCGCTCAGCAGGCGCTCACCTGCGGATCTTGTCGTCCATGATGCCGTTTCACCGCAGTGGGCGATCATCGAAAACCGAGCGCCTCGCTACGTGATCAAAGGCGGGCAGATAATCACAGAAAATGGAACCACCATCACCTCGTAAATACGCTTGATAGCTGGGAATAGAGACCTCTTCAGAAATCAATAATAATTTACAAATCTAATTCTATAGTCATCCATGCATTGAGAGCGCCGATCTCAACTTGTGGATCGTATTCTAGTACCACCGAAATTGTGACTATCGCGCTTAATGCTTGACATCGTTCTATTTGTCAATATGACATTAAATCTGCTTCCTCCGTCCGGGGCAGACATAGGTCAAGCCGTCTAAGGAAGATTCGAGTATCCCCTGAGAACAGGCAGAGTAAGCGGTATTAGAACGGTGAATTGTGTGGGCGAAGAACGGGTCTCTCATTTCAAAACCGTGCTATGATTTGCCATGGCCAAAAGGAGTGTTTCTCTCCATCGAGGTACCGCTAGATTGAGATTAATCCATCGCGAGGAAGTGGGATAGTTGGATCAATGATAAAATGATGCTTCGATACGGAATCAGCTCATACCGCCGAAGACGACCACTTCAGCGAGTCACCGTTATTCATCCGGTGATAATAGTGCAGCAACGGAGTAGGATTTGAACGAGTTACTTCAGCGCTGTCTATCGGTTTCCCCTCAATCGAGCAGTGCAAGTGCGGGAGTATTATGCACTTTCTGTTGTCGGTGACAACTGGCCGGCAAACGAGTTCGCCAGCACGAGGCTCACACTCAAGCCCATTGCAACCATCGCCCAGACAGGCTGGAGCAGCCCTGAAACCGCCGCTATGACGCCTGCACCGTTGAAGACCAAGGCTATCCCGACGTTGGTGAGGGTCAGACGGTAGCTCCGTTGGGCAAGCCCTCGCGCTTCGAGGAGTGTGGTGAGCTGTGAGCCAGTCAACACGATATCTGCAGCTTCAATGGCGATATCGGTGCCAGCCTCGATAGCGATGCCGACATCCGCCTGCATCAACGCCGGCGCGTCGTTGATCCCGTCGCCCACCATCGCTACCTGCCGATCTTGTTCTTGAAACTCCCGCTCTACCTGGGATTTATCGTCGGGTAACACCTCCGCGCGGTAGTCTTCGATGCCGACCTGTTCGGCAACCGTCCGGGCTGTCTGTTCGTTATCGCCGGTGAGCATGACCGGCTCGATATCGGCTGCTTTGAGGCGGTCAACCATCTCTGCAGCATCGTCTTTGAGCGGATCAGCAAGCGCGACGAGGCCAGCAAGGGAGCCGTCCACGGCCACAACCACGACAGTGCTGCCGGTCTGTTGGAGATCCTTAATTTGCCCACGCATCTGCGACAAATCTGCCCCTTCTCCTTCGACGAATCGCGGGCTGCCGACTGTCACAGTCTGATCTTCGACTATGGCCGCAACTCCCTTGCCGGGCGTCACGTCGAAATCACTTACTTCTGGGATCGTCACGTCGTTCTCTTCTGCTGCGGTGACAATCGCTCTGGCGAGTGGATGCTCTGAGGGATTCTCCGCCGCAGCTGCGAGCCGGAGGATCTCGTCTGTGGACGCTCCAATGAGGGAGATAACCTCATCCACTTTAGGCTCGCCGTGGGTAAGCGTGCCCGTCTTGTCGAGCAACATCGTATCAATATCCTTGAAGACGTGGAATGCCTCGCCCGAGCGCATCAGGATGCCCTTCTCGGCAGCCTCGCTGCTGCCTCGGACGATGGCAAGCGGGGTTGACATGCCCAACGCGCATGGATAGCCCATGATTAACACGCTCAGCGCAGCGAACCCCGCCCGCACGAAGTTCGGCTCTCCAGTCCAGAGCCACGCTCCAGCACTCCAGAGAAGAAAGCCCAGTGCTGCGGCCGAAAACACAATGGGAACGAAGTAGACGAGGATTCGATCGACCAGCCGCAAGATACCGGGTTTCAACGCCCGCGCTTCGGCCACCTGCTGTGCGACAGTGCGCAGGAACGTGTCCTCTCCAGTCTGTGTCACCTCGACAGTCAGACTTCCTTCTTGGTTGATCGACCCGCCAACCACCTCATCGCCTTCAAGTTTTTCTTGGGGAGTGGATTCGCCGGTGACGAGACTCCCATCAACCGCCGAGGTGCCGCTGATGACCGTGCCATCAACCGGGATACGCTCGCCGGGACGCACACGCACGCGGTCACCGACGGTGAGTTCCTCGCGTAGGACATCAGTTTCAGTCCCACCCTCAGCGATCTTGTGAGCGGTCGGGGGTTCGAGATCCAACAGTTGGCGGACCGACTGCGAGGCCTCGACATGGACTTTTACTGCGGCGTACCCACCGATGAGATGGAACGCGAGCACGAACACCGTCGCGCCAAAGAACCCATCTGCGGGGAACGCTGGATTGACGAGACCGATGAACCCACCGACGAGACCGCCGGTAGCCGCCACGGACACGAGTAAGTCTTGGTTGAGGATGCCCCGGCGCAACGACTGCCAGCCATTGCGAAAGATGATCGCCCGCGCCGGGCCGAAGAATGTCCCAAGCGCTAGTGCGCCGATGGCGTACGCGTAGACTGGAATGGAGGTAAATTCAGGAAGAAAAAAGTTGCCGGCCATGAGTGCTGACACGCCGATGAGGAGTCCGCCTGCGATACCTGCTTTCCGGCGCGCAGCAGCGAGGTCTTCTTGTTCTTTTTCGAACCGCTCTTCGTAGTCAGCCTCACGTGGTTCATAGCCGAGGTCTTGGAGGATGCGCCAAATCTCGGATTCATCCACTTGAGCAGGGTCATACTGGACGAGTGCTTCCTCGTGGGCGAGACTGACATCGGCATCTTCGACCCCATTCACGCGCTCCAGTCCGTTGGTAATCGACTCGGTACATAACGAACAGTGCATCCCGCCAACCGTGAGTTGGAGTTGTTCGATCCGCTCGCCCGAATGCATCCCAGTTTGCTGGATGGTAGTGCTCATGCTGTCTCTTTCTGGGTGACTTCGTACCCGAGGAGGTCAAACCTCTCTCGGAGTTGCTCATGATCGATCTGAGCGGGGTGGGTTTCGACGGCAATGCGTTGGGTCTGAGCGCTGGCTTCTACTGTTTCGACGCCATCCAAGCGTTCGAGTGCTCGGCTGATTCGTTGTTCACACCCTTCGCAGTGAATTTCCTGGTCGCCGGTGACGGTGTAGTTCAGCGTGTTCGTCGTCATTGTTCAGTCATCCATAATAGAAGGAACGACTTAACCATTACGAGAAATATTGTAGCAGGGGCAATATCATCATTGAGGAGCGAATCTTATCCCGATATTGTTATACAGATAGAGGGTGTATGTACTTTTCATGAGTCTGCTTCAAACTGACGTACCTATCCAGACCGTCATTACGACCGATCCAGACAAAGCGAAGGCACTCGAAAACACCGCTCGTGCAAAGATTCTTGATATGCTCGCGGATGAAGAAATGACTATCGAGAATATCACCGAGGAACTCGCGCGACGCGGCGAAGAGAAAGCAGAGACAACTATCCGCCATCACGTGAACGTCCTCAAGGACGCAGGAATGGTCGAACTCTCACGGCTCGAAGACGCTGGCGGCGGAACGACCAAGTTCTACAAATCGAATACCCGCGTGTTCTCCTATGACCTCTCTGAAAGCGCGGAAGAGACATTGAGCGATGCAGAACTAGCGACCCGAGAGGCACTGGCTCCACTGATTGAGGATCTGTATAGCGAACATGAAGATGAGATTGTAGCCGCCGCAACTGAGATGAAGCCCTGCGAGTACTGCAACACCCAGCACTACGAAGAGTTCATCCTGCGAGAATTGATAAACCGCGCTCTCACCCAGTTAAGTGAAGACGGCGACCTCGATACGGTACTGGATCCGAAGGTGTGACTATCGCGCTCAACGGTACATGATGTTCATCTCCCAAGGTTGTGGTAGATAAGTCTATGCATTGAGAGCGTCAGTCTCAACTTCTGTGCTTCGACAATGAGCACCACAGTTTCGGAGGATGGGCTGTTTTCGCGTGTTCTCCGGGCTAATTGTGATTCAATTGGCCTACAACGGTGAAGTCTCAACTGCTCCTATTGGTTAGATCTCATTGAGTACGTGAAAATGACTCTAAATTCGTCGTCTCGTAGAGTGTCGCCACTCACGAAAAGCGACCCGAGTTGGTGTAGAGAGCTAATCCGGCGAGATCAGTGCTGAGCAAACCAACTCGACACACTCACCAGCTGTGAAGACCGGCGCGTAGTCCATCTCACTATCTACGCTTGCTTTCAGCAGGAAATCAGTGAGCCGCCAGATGTTGTGGAGCAATACCGCGAACACGAAATAGAACAGCCGTACTCGGTAATCCTTGGAGGATGTCTTCGCTAAGAAGTCATTTTTCATCGACTTGTACTCGTTCTCGATCTGCCAGCGACGGCTGTATCGGCGGCAAAATGTCGCCGCCTTTACTGAATCAACTGAGAGGTTCGTCGCAAAGACCGCTGTGCCCTCTCCCTTCGTCGAGAGGACGGACAGTAACTGCATCGCGTGCGAACCATGATCGGTGTGAACAGTGGCTGATTCAACGGCAACCTCTTGCCCGTCTTCATTCATCATCTCGATAGCCTCACGTTCGGCAGTGTGGATTCGTTTCGGGATGAGATAGTTCACATCGAGGTTCGAGAGCGTCTGATACACTACTTTCGAGTCAAAATCACGGTCGCAGAGTACCATCTCAATTGACACGTGCTCCTGAGCGCGTCGAACGAGTCGTCGGACTACACGATGAATCTGGTTCGGCGGGTTCTGGTCCCATGAAGAACTCTCACGGATTGGTTCGACAGCGAGAATCAACGGGATATTCCATCCGACAATTGAAAGCGTAGCGAATTTAAACGCTCTTCCTTCACCGTCTTTCGTACCGCTCACCATCGGCATTCCCTCTACGTTACCGAAGTAGCGAATGGTCGTGATGTCAATCGCTACGGTAACTGGACGGCGAAACGAGGACTCCGACTGGATCACCGAAAGCAAGCGTTCCGTCGCCTGTTGAAATCCTTCGATCAGGTTTTCGGGATCAAACTGTTTGACTGTGCGGAGGTGCGTGTCTCCATGAGGACCGTATTCCTTTCCCCGACAGATTTTGAATCGAGCTGCACCTTGCGGGGTGCCACAACCGACCATTCCGATGAACGTCTGAAGCTCGAATAATCGTGTATCCTCGTATATCGCGTTCTGGGCTCTCCCAGAATTAAACGGGCTGAAGCCGTGTTCACGAGCGAGGCGGGTCGTTCGATAGATTTTTTCGTCAGAGAACTCAGTAACATTCTCAGACACCTCAAAAGTCTCTTCGGACGACTGCTTTACTTCCTCCAGTGGTCGAACCTCAGGGACAGAAAGATCCTCGTTGTATATTTCTTTGACTAAGCAGTGTGCGCTGGCGGTGAAGTACCCACGGACATCGTCGTCAAAGCGGTTGCGCCATGCCCGCGAAAGAACCGACTCATCAGGAATTCGGCTGAGACCGAATACGTCTGCGAGTTCCGGATGCCGTGTGAGAGAACGATAGCTGTCTCCAGTAACTTCTAGATAAACGAAGAGTTTGTGCATCCCGTGAAACGAGTACGATGCAGGATGCCACTTTGGGTAACCGTCCTCAAGCGTCTCGATTTGAAATCTGAGATCGGAGAATGCAGTACAGAAGTCTGTGCCTCCACGGAGGCATTTGCGGAGTTCAAGGGCAGCGACGAATGCGTCGGTCAATCGGCGGCCACGTTGTGTCATCAGTTTGTTCTACTGATTGAACATTCAGTCGAGTTTATCCGTGATTTCGTCTGGGTCAGCGACTCGATGTGGTGATATCCTCCTTGGGACAGTTTCCCTGTTCTTGCAAGCAACTCAGCTTCTTGGAGCCATCTGACTGAACGGAATGCGGTCGTCCGCTCCCGATCACTGAACTTCGCAATCTGATCTACGGGAAGCGGCTCAGGGTCTCCTGCTAACAGTCTAAGTACACCTCTATCGAGGCTGTTCAGTCCAAGCATACAGTCAAGGAGACCCTCCACTCCCGCTCATCTCGGAGTTGCTTATGTACGGTGTCTGGCACTGTTATCGGTATTTAGTACTACTGTTTGATAATGATTGCATGTTAGATGCATACGTTTGTGTGGCTGCAATATCCATTACAAAAGGAAAATACGGCTCTGAGCCTATTTTTTGGTCTCAAAGCACCATAGAGGTATTCCTCTCCGAGAGCAATAGCCTTATAAATACAATCCTCATTGCAATAAATGTGCAAACAATTGATGGCAGTAGCGATCTGGTATCCAATGTACTCATCGCCGATAGTGGACCAGCAGAAACTGGTGCTAGTGCAGGACTCTCCAGTGGAGTATTCGAGAAGGGTGGTAATCATGACTGACGATTCCGATGAAGAATTCTGGGATGAACGATACCGCGCTCAGGACCAACTTTTCAGTGGCAATCCCAACCCCAGACTTGTCAGCCAGGCTAAAAAGGTCGAACCTGGAACAGCACTCGATGTCGGGTGTGGTGAGGGTGCGGATGCCATTTGGCTGGCTAAGCAGGGCTGGGACGTTACAGCGGTTGATATCTCCACAGTCGCGCTTGAACGTGGCGCATCACGCGCTTCAGAAATCGGTGCTGACGTAGCGAATCGAATCGATTGGATTCACGAGGACCTCCGTACATGGGAAGGGCCAGAACCCCAATCCTACGATCTCGTTTCGTCTCAGTTCACTCCGTTCCCTGTTGAGTCACGTCAGTCGATGTTTCGTCGGCTTGCTGACGCCGTCGCACCCGGAGGCACGCTCTTAATCGTCAGTCACCATCAGTCAGACATCCAGACCACAATTCCGCGCAACTCGAATAAGGAAATGTACTTCACAGCATCTGATGTGGCTGAATCACTCGATTCTGAGGATTGGGGCATTATCATCGAAGGGAAGCTTGAACGCTCCGCTACAGATCCTGACGGAAACGAGGTCACCATTCACGATACGGTATTCAACGCCCGTCGACGGGAGCGATAATCTATGAGCACCCTGAAAAGGGGAAGCTACGATTCTATTTCCGGTGGTCGACTCTCCCCATATGAATCTCGGAACTCCTGGATCAGCTGGCCTGTATTGGCGTACCACTCGTTGAGCATTCGTTGGAGTCCGTCCGCAATCACGTCAGCGTCATTGACTCTGTATACGTGGTGATAGCCGCCGTGTTGACAACTCTCTTGTTCTTTCTTCACAACTCCGGCTTCTTGCAATCGTTTGACCGACCGGTATGCGGTCGTTCGTTCCCGATCGATAAAGTTCGCGATATGGTCCACAGTGAGCGGGTCATCGCTCTCAACTAACAACCTAAACACCCCTCTGTCCAGCTTGTTCAATCCAAGCATGCACACAAGCAGATCATCGCAGTCCTGTTCTGCATGGATCTGTTTCAGTACGGCCTCTGGCATTGTTACCGGTACTTGGTGCTACCGCCATATAAGTATTGCACTCCTGCCGCAATTGTTGTGTTAGTATCACAAGGAACATTGACCGACCGATTTCGAATTGCACGATTCCTAATGTCGATAAAATCGACCAGAATGCCGCTATAAAGGATAATCTGATTCACCCACCAACCCTTAAGCCGGGAGCGACAGGCTTATGATCGCAGTCCTACTTGCACTTAGTATGCAAACAACAGATGACGGTAATGGATCTGATTATGATGTCCTCATTATCGGCGGCGGTCCCGCAGGGTTGAGTGCCGCACTCCAGTTAGGTCGCTCGCTCCGGAGCGTATTGATCTGTGATAACAACGAGCCCCGAAATGAGCCAGCAGTCGAAGCCCATGGGTATCTAACGCGAGACGGCATTCCCCCACAAAAACTCCGCCGCCTCGGTCGTGAGGAAGTAGCGAAATACGGGTGCGAGTTCCAAGAGTCACAGGTGACGGATATCACCAGAGACGAAGACAGATTCACGAGTACACTCGATACCGACGTGACTGTCACGAGTCGGAAAATCGTACTAGCGACTGGTGTCAGTGACATGCTCCCAGATACTGATGGGTTCGAGGAACTGTGGGGCAACGGTGTGTATCACTGCCCCTACTGTCACGGCTACGAGGTTCGTGATAAACCGCTCGGAGTCCTCGTTACGGCTCCAGAGCAACTCGAACACACGAAGCTCATCTACAATCTGAGTACGGACCTCGTCGTGTTCACCAATGGGCAGGACGTCTTCGATGAGGAAACGCGGTCGGAGTTCGTCGAGCGAGGGATCGAGATCGAAGGCGAGCCGATCACTGCGCTCAACGGCACGGACGACGGCCTCGAAAGCATCTCACTCGCGGATGGCCGTAACGTATCCCGTCACGCCCTCTTTTACGCCCCGCCGACCCAACAACACAGCAACCTCGTCAACCAGCTCGGTCTTCAGGTAAACGAATCCGGACTCGTCGAAACTACGCAGTCACAATACGGAACTGGCTTCACGTCGGTTGACGGGCTCTTCGTCGCAGGTGACGCTTCGAGCGAGTCGGCTCTTTCGATACCGTGTGCGGTTGCCGACGGGTCAATGGTCGGTGGAACAGTCAACCTGGAACTCTCTAGAGAAACGTTCGAGGAGAGGTGGTGATGATGCACGAGAAACAAGAGCAACTCGCTAACCACTTCTCGCAGATAGCCCACCACTACGACGACAAGCACGACAGTGAGGCGAAGCCAATCTACAATGCGTGCGCCTCACTCGTCATCGATTACGCCGACCCTCGTCCTGACGACGTAACTCTTGATCTTGGAACAGGGACAGGCTTAATCGCGCTCGCGCTGGCCGAGGATGCCGGCCACGTTGTCGGTCGCGACATCAGTAATGGAATGATAGAGCAGGCGCGGTCGAAGGCCGCCGATAGCGGTATCGAGAACGTCGAGTTCGGCTGTGGTGAGTTCCGCGACCCACAATATAACGGCGAAGTAGACATTGTTGTTTCGAATTTTGCCCTGCACCATCTCCCTGATGAAGAAAAACGCGAGGCTATCGAGGCCATCGCCGACCTCGGCCCCCGTCGATTCGTCCTCGGTGACGCGATGTTCTTCGGATCGCCCGACCCTGAAGAACCACTATTCGGCCACGGAGTCGATGGGGCTACCGTCGGGATGCTCGTGGACATACTCACTGACGTCGGATTCGTGGTCACGGCAGTCGAGCGTGTGCATGACCAGGTGGGCGTCTTGGTCGCCGAACAAAGTGGTGAAGAACCGGTTTACGACCCTCAAGAAGACCAATAACACCGATGTGTCGGATGTTCGCGTTGCGGAGCACCGTTAGCTGCCCAGTCCAGGAATCGTTGCTGGATGCCACCGGTCGCTTCGACGGCTGAGCGAGGTTAACCCGCATGGATGGGGTGTCGCACACTATGTTCAGGGCGTTCCGCAGATCGTCAAGAGTCCAGACATGGCTGCTGATAGCCCTGTATATTCAGCTCTCTCAAATCAGATCGAATCGAGTTGTGTTGTCGCTCATGTCCGTCGTGCGACACATGGTGACCACACCGTTGCAAATACTCATCCATTCCAATACGGTCGATGGGTTTTCGCACACAATGGCAATATCACCGGTTTCGATGACTTGCGACCGACATTACTGGACGAAATAGCACCCTCTCTGCGTTCCCACATAGTGGGTACCACCGATAGCGAGGTGCTATTTTTCCGACTCCTGACCGCGATGGCTGATGGAGGTGTTCTTGATACAGAAGCAGGCTAAGTCGGTCCACAAGCACTTTGGGAAAGTATCAGCTCCGTCGTGGATCGAGTTGCTGAACTGGCTGGTGGTATGCATGACGACACCAATAGTCCATCTGATGAAACGTATATAACGTTCGTCCTCACAGATGGTAACACCCTCATTGGGCACCAAGGTGGAAAGTCACTCTTTGTTCACGCGCCTGCCATCAATCATGGGGACCAGGAGAGGTCGTGGGCAGTTGAGCAAGAAGCGACTGATCACTTTCTGCTAGCCAGCGAACCTGCTCATAATTCTGAGGTGGACACCAATCCAACATGGTGGGGCCGTCGGGGTTGGTCCTGATATGACTGTCTGGACCTCACCAAACGCCCTCGCTGATTGAAGCACTTACGCGCACACGCTCGCTGCTGAATATTTCTTATAGACATGAACTGTAAACAAGGCACGCATTATTTCCATCCTCCGAGGTTGTGAATGAGGTCAGTTGCTTAGTCAGCAGAATCAGCACTGACAAAATGAGCTCGATACACCTGCTAGGAGTTAGTACGGGTGCATAGTCCCTCTCACCGTTAACCCCGACTTTCATCAGGAAACCATCAAGCGCCAAAGGTTGGACAAGAGCACCCCAAGTATTTAGAAGACGTTTCCGGACAACGATAGAGAAGTGCTTCCAAAGTCATCAGAGGACCCGAAAAACACGAACGGTATCACGGTTACTTGGTTCACACACGACTTGGATCAGGCCGAGGTCAGAGAATACTCGCTTCCAATTCCGATAATAGAGCGGGAAGTCGTCATGGACATAGCTCACTTCCTTGCCTGTCCGACCGCGTTGAGGGCTGTTCCCTTCATTCTCAGCGGTTATAAGCAGATCACTCGTGACGCGAGCCAATTCCTCAAACACCCACGTGTTCTTGGGATGAATGTGTTGAAGAGTTTCCACCGAGTAGATCACATCGAATGCATCATCAGGAAATTCAGGGATTATATCTTCGATCGCACCAGTGTGAAACGTTCCTGTTGCAGCGAGTTGCGGATACTGGTCGGCCATCACATCGAACGACTCGTCGTTGATATCAATACCATTGAGATTTTTGAATTCATTGTCGCGGAGGTGGGCAAGATGACGGCCAGAGCTACAGCCGACTTCGAGGATCGCTGCATCCTTACGTGCATAATATTCAACCACAGTGGCGAGTGTCTCACTTACCTCGTTTGTCCCGATTTGGGCATAGTACGCGGGTGAAAACTCTTCTGAGCGTTCGGCCCAGACGCGGTGATTATCAGTCGGATCCATAGAGACTGTTTCGCGGACAGGGAGTTAAGGTCTATCTTCGTCATGCGTTACAAATGCTAATGATCAAAGTCGCTGATAGACTTCAGAAGTCTGATTCCGAGTCTTGTATCAGAATCACTAATTATGCTCTATAGAATTGTTTGACCGTATTGAATTGAAAATAACACGGTCAACAAATTGCATCATACCGAATTTCAGAACAGAGGAGACGAGAAGTACCGACCGACGACGATTTATCGCCGGCGGCATTGGGCTCGCTGTCGGGACAGCAGCGATTCCGATGACGTCACCCATCGCAGAGGCACACTTTCTACCACAACTGGACATTGATGTCGAACCAGGAAGTGACACTAACCCAATTATTACCGGATCTGGTGGATATGTGCTCGTTGCCGTTCTCAGTACCGAGGCATTTGATCCTGCAAATAAGGCCGTTCGCTACCGATTTGATACATCAGAAGTGATCGATTCTGGAAGTGGAGCTTGTCCAGCATTCGGCGGAAACATTGTCGATGTTGATGATGACGGGACAGATGACCTCTTGTTGCATTTCCCAGTTTCCGAGACCGGCTTCGCTGACTGTAAGCGTGCAGATCAAATAGCCAAACTTGTTTGGGAACGTGATGAGAGTGGAGAACATGGATATTCGGGAATAGATGACGTTGCTGTCGGGACATTCAAACCAACCCAACGTTCGCAGACCATGAGTGGCTCTGACAAAAATGACGAGACAGTGGACGACGGCGCAGAGGCCGGAAATACGAATGGGGGGTCGAAACAGGCTAAAGACGGCTGCTGATCAAGTCCGACGTGCTGTTGCAGCTCCTCTATGAATTCTTTTCTCGATTGAATTTCAATATCCAGCCAATACATACAATCACGGTGGTAGAGGACATACACGCCTTTTTCTGCCTTTAACCGCTACGACCAACCAATGCGTACTCGAACGACCGTCGTCATCGGAGTGCTTCTTCTTGCGCTCGCTGAGGTAGGCGCGTACGCTCTATTGCAACCGACGCCGAATACGATATAAGGGTAGGCGTCTGTGCCATCCAACTCTATGCATTGAGAACGCCAGTCTCAACTTCTGAGCAACGTGAGAGATGAGACTACAGTAGGTATAGAGGCCCCAGAATGCGCGATTTCGACCGATCCTACCAGCTGCAACCGTTTCAAACTAGAGTTTGAAGGTCGATCCTACTTACGAGAGCCATGACGGATTCAGAAGACATTCAGAGATGGGTATGAATCACTCCATCTACCAGTAAATTGCTCAATGGATATTATCCTCTCCACCGAACGTAAGCCCGAATCGGCAATTCCACGATCACCACCCGACTTCCCAGCCGCCAGTCGCGCGGATATTCTGGCCGGTCAGCCACCGTGCATTGTCATTTACGAGAAAAGCGACAATGTCAGCGATATCGTCTGCTTGACCGCGACGACCAAGTGGTGTCTGCTCCACCATTCTCTTGACTGTCCCATCGCTCATGATGAGCCCATCGGTGTCAGTGACACCGGGTGAAACCGTATTCACTCGGATGTCGCGCTCGCCGAGTTCTTCGGCAAGTGCAATTACCATTTGTTCGCCAGCCGCTTTGCTGCCGGCATAGGGACCGGTTCCCGAGCCACCTCTGGACGTTCCCACCGTCGAGAAATCCACGATCCGTCCACCGTCAGCGATACGATTCGCTGCTTCTCGGAGAACGAAGAAGGTTCCCTTCGCGTTCACGTCGAACATCCGGTCGAAGTCCGCTTCGGTGAAATCCTGAATAGATCCACAAATAGATGTCCCAGCAGCGTTGATGACGATATCCACAGTTCCAAACGCAGCTTCGGCCTCGTCGAACAATCGTTCGACATCGTCTGCCTTACTTACGTCTCCCTTCACGGCGATTGCCTCGCCGCCGTCGGCTTCAATTACGTCGATAGTGTCTCTCCTTGCTTCTTCGTTCGTGACGTAGTTTACCAGAACCGAAGCACCGTCGGTGGCGAGTTGCTCGGCGATTGCGCGACCGATACCGCGTGACGAGCCAGTCACGATAGCGACATCTTCGTTGAGTGTATTCGTTGTCTGTGCACCGCCGTCCGTTTGTATGTATTTCTCGTTAAATTTGTTCATGAGTAAGGTATTTATTTTGGATTATTGCCACTATACTACTATTCCATTGCAGTGAGCGTGCGGTGCTGTTTGTACCGACGGGTTCTCTCCGGTATCACTGGTCCTCCTCCATTGGATGGTTCGTACCGTGTGATCGGATTTGTTTCTTGAATTGACATGAGTTAACTCGTGTTTTTGCATTGTTCGATGATTAAACGAGGAAGAGATTGAATGCGAGACCGACGATGATACCGATTGCGACGACAGTCCCGGCGTAGACGAGCAATAGACGACGGTCGAAAAGTTTGTTCAAGAGGATGAGGTTCGGGATGCTCACACCTGCACCGCCGATAACAAACGCGAGGACGGTGCCAATCGCGATTCCTTGTTCGCTGAGAGACGCCGCAATGGGAAGCATCCCGCTGAGACTGACGTAGACAGGCGCTCCGGCCAAGGCTGCCAGCGGGATAGCGAGTGGATTCTCCGGGCCGAGCACGGTCTGTAGCACGTCAACGGGAACAACTCCATGGATAAGTGCCCCAATTACCATGCCAAGCACTAGATACGGAAAGGTGTCGACGAAGAACGCCCATGCGTCACTCGTCGCCGTCTCAAAGTGCTGTCTGTGGGTCTGCTCTGTGGACGTTGTCTTCCCACTATAGCGATCGCCTGTGCCTCCGTCCGCTACAGCGGCTTGGTTGGTATTATTCACGATACGGACATTCTTGACGTGCGCGTCTACTCCCAACCGGCCGATGACGAGCCCACCGACGATGGCAGCCATGAACGTCATAACGACGTACCAGACAGTCACTTCGATGCCAAACAACCCGAGAAGCAACAACACAGCGATCTCGTTGACGAGCGGTGAAGCGAGGAGAAAGGAGAACGCAAGCCCGAGAGGTGCACCCGCTTGAAGCAATCCGGCCAGCACAGGTACGGTCGAGCACGAGCAAAACGGCGTCACTGCACCCAATCCAGCAGCGGCCACGTTGCCAGTGCCTTCATCGTAGCTGCGAAGTGTTCGCTCGATCGTTTCCGGTGGTAGATATTCCCCTGTCAATCCTACGAGGAACGATGCGCCGAGGAACAGGGGGACGAGAACAATGGCAAGGTGGACGAAGTACTCCACCGAATCGAGGAGACCACTCCCGAGACCGGTTGGAAGCACCTCAGGCGTCCTCCTGGATAGCACGGGCGAGATCAAGTAGTTCGAATACTGCGGTATCGGCGATTCGGTAGAAACTCCACTTGCCTTTCTTTCGGGATTTGACCAGCCCTGCCTCTTTCAGTTTTCGGAGGTGAGTGGCAACGGTGGACTGAGGTGCGTCGAGTATGACCTGTAATTCACAGCCACAACACTCGCCCTCACGGAGTACCTCAAGAACACGGAGCCGATCCTCGTTGCTAAGCGCTTTGAATACGGTTTTTTGACCAGCAACGTCTCGCTCAGACGGCTGGATCTCCTGCAAAGCGGCGATTTTCGCTTCCGGATTGTCATACAACCGATCGAGGGTGTTGTAGACTTCGTCGGGTGGGAAGTCTATTTCAGTCATATCGTAGTTTTCCGATTCAATATTACTCGCAGCAGCTCTCGGATTCAACCTCCGATGGATTTGCTGAAACCTCTTCGAGAGTAGTTTCGCAGCAGTCTGTCCCTTCACCTTTTTCATAGCGATTCACGATCTGATTCCAGATACGACCGATGCTGTTCTTTGCCATCGCATCATATTGTATTTTCACAATCTATATGAAGCTTGCGATGGGTGGCTTAGACGCAAACTCTGCCGCCAGGACCGAACAAAGCACCCGAGAACTACGACTCAGAAATGTCATGCTCAAAGAGAAAAGAATTACCGACCGTAGGTCTCGTCGTAGAAGTATACTATCACATCTCCATTAGTCTCAGTACGCCGTTTATCTTCGGCGTCTGAGAACATACGCAAGACCGCAAAGCGCTAGTGCCATCGGGATTGCTTGGGTCAGGGCAGGCACAAGCGGCGTCCCACGATACCCGAGGAATGCTACCCAGCCGACTAGCCACGCCCCAGCGAACAATGTGGCCCAGTGGGCTGGTGAGCGCTGGTAAGGAGTCGCATGCAACGACTCTGAGGCGGGACGATCGTCCGTCATTGTATCATGTCTGCACTGTCGAGCATGTTAGAGCGATCCCTCTTCGATCTCGACGAACAACGCCGTGACGCGTCCTTCAATCTCATCACGGATCTCGCGGACTCGCTCCAAATCCTCTCCATCAGGATCGTCCAACGCCCAGTCGCGCACATCGACATCACTCCAACCTCGTCGACATCCAGCGTCGAACATCCCATTGTCGCAACGTAATCATACGACTGGAGTTCGTCGATCGTGATTTCACGCGGTGTTCGATCAGAGAGATCGACCCCTGCTTCATCCATTACCTCGATCACTTCCTCGTGGACGTGGTCGGCCGGATGCGTCCCACCAGTCAGAATTCGAATCTGGTCGTCAAGACCGCGGCGGGCGCGTTCTCGTTCTGCGAACGCCGTGGACATCTGCGAGCGGCCAGCGTTTTGGATGCACATGAAGGCGATACGAATCAGATCAACCGAATCAGTAGTGGTAGACATTGGTTTTGATATTGATTAGTCGCCGTTCGTGGTCGGCTCAGGAGCAGATGGTTCGGAATGTCGCGTTTCGGAGCCAGCCCAGTCGAGTTTCTGCTGGAAGTAGAGGGCGACATTGACCAGCGCGAGTAAGACCGGCACTTCGATGAGCGGGCCAATGACGGTCGCGAAGGCGACTCCGGAGCCGACACCGAACACCGCAACAGCGACCGCAATTGCTAGCTCGAAGTTGTTCGAGGCCGCCGTGAACCCGATCGCAGTCGTCGTCGAGTAGTCTGCACCGATACCGCGCCCCATACCGAAGCTCACAAAGAACATCACCACGAAGTAGATCGTCAGCGGGACGGCGATCAACAGGACGTCCGCCGGTGCGGCGACGATGTTCTCGCCCTGCGTGGCGAACATCACGATGATGGTAAACAGCAGCGCCACCAAATGCCAATCAACACACTCTAATGAGCAGATCAACCGCTCACCGCATTGAGTAGAGGAGACTGGCGAACTCTGAGAGCGAAGGGCGAAGCGAGGCCATCAATTCGACCTACCTGACGGCCGCGACTCCGTCCGCTGGTCTTGGAGCTTACGCCATCCATATGGGGTCAGACCCGGCGGCTTGTACACATTCAGCACCAGGATCATGAGCAACACCACAAGACCGCCACCGGAATGGAGCAGTGTACTCGGCAGTGCGCGGAGCTCGGTACTGGACGTTGTCGGATCTGTTGCTTTGTTCGCCAATTGGCTGATCGTCTGCGTTTCCACCAGCAAGACAACAACAGCAAGGACGGTCAGCAGGAATGAGATGAGAACCCAATAGTGGCGGAATAAGCCCCACCGAGTGCCCAGCGCCATGACAAGCCCGGTCAACAGCGAGGCGAGGGCCAACGGGACGATGACGTACCACGCGATCAACTCCATTGCGAGATAGGTGGCACGCAACGTCTGTACATCCTGGCTGGTCACAATGGTAACGTCGAGTGCGAGGTAGGCAGCGACTGCGCCGATCCAGCCGACCGAGACCGTGATATGCGTGGTGAGCGCGAACTTGCGGACGCGCTGAGACATCGTATAGGTCATCAGGGGTAATCTTCGGACTGTCTATCGTCATTGGCCACTGTATTGCCCCCGGGTGACTGGCACCTAGAACCGTAACGGAAGGCCAACAGGGCGAACCCAGTTAGCATCCCAGGTGCGTGACGCCCAGGTCCGTGGTTACCACCGACAGCGAGCATAATGACGATAACAAGCAGAATCAGAAGGATGACAATGAGCATAAATATCTTCACCCAACGTGGCATGCCAGGCGGTGTTTCGGAATCGGAGTGGGCCATTATCTTCCTCGCGTGCTGAGCGTGGGCATTCGTGTAGGCCTGTTCTCCGCACTATTCTTGATCGGACGGTGGACTGGTTGTGAGTGCGTGGTCATGGTGTTGTAATCTCTATTCTAACACAGCAGCCAATAGAGTTTTCGGAATACCTATTACAGTAGCGTTGTAAGAAAACTCCTAACAATGATAACGAGAGATACGATACCTAGGTTAGTAGTGTCGAGGTATCGATGGATACTGCTCAGTGGGGCGCTTCGGGGGAATGACAGATGAGCAATGATCACACCAAATCGGATGAGTCAGCTGTCCGCAATGCCTTACACCGGCTGGACTTCGGGACAACCGAGGCGAAGGTGCTCGTCGGCCTCCACAGACTCGGCACTGCAACCGCGCGCGACGTGAGCCGCGTCACCGACGTGTCCCGGCCACAGGTGTACAGTGCAATTGAGGGGTTGGAACAGCGGGGACTCATCAACATCCAACAAGCGAATCCAAAGCAGTTTCAGCCCGTCTCGCCCGACGAAACTGCGGCACTTCTACGGCGGACATTTGACGAGGACATCGAACTGGTTGCGGACCACCTCGAAGGGCTGGCGGCCCAGCGGGATGGTCCAGACGAGGAACGAGAGGATATGTGGACCCTCCGGGGACAGGAGGCGGTTTCCGAGCGTATCGTACAGTTGATCGAGGAGGCGACGTCCCGGATCGTGTTCGGCGTCCAGGACGAAGCATTGCTTACGTCTCAGATCGTGCAGGGACTTCGTGACCGTTCTCGCACAGATGTGGACGTGCTCGTGCTCACCTTTTCACCAGCCATTCGGAACGAGTTTGCTGCGGACGACACCATCACGGTGATGGAGCCACGCGAACACATGGGTAGACGCGATCATATGGGGCGAATGCTTCTAGTCGATCACGAAACGGTCCTGCACAGTATGCTCGGTGACGAAGAACTGCCCGGCCTCCAGCTGGAAACCGCCTTCTGGAGTTCGGGATCTGGTTTCGCGTCCACGTTTATCGCGATGATGGATCACTTCATCGACGAAAATCTCGGTCATTGACACTCGCCTAGCCGGTTGCTTCGGTCCAGCGCCAGCAGCTACTCGACCGTCTTCCTGAGCGGTCGTCTCTGAGAGAGTATGATTCGTCTGATTTGATAGATTCTGTTATTTTATAATTATACATAGTCCTATGAAAAAAACAAAGGCGCGCATCAAACCCATCATCCGAGGTTATGGAGGTTGAGCTTACAGGGTATTGATAGGAGTGAGGACGTTTGGATTCCACCCTCAACGAGCATCTCATGGCAATGAATAAGCAAAGATAGTTCACCCTTCGCCGGTGAGTGTGGGAATTCGCTCCTCGAATAATCGATCGAGAGCAGTCCAGAGAATCTCCGTTGGAATTGTCTTCTTGAATTGGGCTCGCTCATGGTCACTTTCGCCCACCACTGGGTGATCGTACTGGAAGTGAACCGGCCCAAGATCGGGATGATCATCGTCACGATGCCAGCCACAATTGAATCCTGTATTTGAATCGGCGTAGTGGATGCGATAATACGGCTCACCCTCAACAAACCGCCATTCAACGTCAAGTGTTGGTGACTCTTGGCCGGTCGGCGGCACGACACGGCTGGGATCGATCTGCGCTCGAAGGAACTGCTTGACGATGCTGTCCGGTTCGTACGCGACAGTCGTGATGACGGGATGTCGCTGCAGAACGTCCTTCAGTCCCTCGTAGACTGAGCTATCGGTCGTTCCAGGAAGACCCATCAGTAGTTATGCGAAGATCGAGTCTCGATCGGTGGCCCAGTCATACTCATTGAGTGCTGCTCGGACGACTGGGATGCGGTCGGCGAGATGTTCCCACTCGCTAGCAATGTTGCGCCGCTCCTCGATCTCGTTGGCATCGTCGAGGTCGGCGATGCTTGCCCGGAGTTCACCTGGGGTCTCAACGCCGTACGACATCTTCCAATCCGTGATTTTGGTGCGCATCGATTCGAGAGACGCGGTGAGTTCCTCGCGATCGTGTTCGCGCTGGAGTGCGGCAACTTCACGATAGGTCGCCATGAGTTGGTCGACGCAGTAAAGCGTCTGGTCACCTTGTTCGATCTTCCGGAGGACTGTGTCCTCGACGAGCTGGTCGAGGTATTTCTGAGCCGTCTTTATCGAAACCTCCGTCTCGCCGGCTATCCATGAGGCAGTACGGGGCGTTCGGAGCGTACGCGCAGCGGCGCGAATCCGTTCCCCACGCGTCATTGAAGCGCGAGCACGGTCGTCGTCTCGGTCAGAGTCGGCCATACTCATGACTACGCTCTTCTGGAACATATATCCATTGCATTGGAAATACAGAAAGTAGCAAGTACAGAGTCCATCATTTCCAACTCTCGGAACGAACATACCGGGTCACTAGGTGGCGATTATCTCCGAGCGTGAGTTTGGAGAGATAGCACCCTCTGAGCAGTGTCTATAAATAAAACAGGCTAGGTGCCTCGGGGCGTAACCTCGAGACAGTTCACATTACGCTGTGTGATTTAGCAACTAGCTGTACACTTTCTAATCAGGGTTCAGAATGTGATGGTCGTGTCGTGCTCTTCTGTCAATCGGGCGAGATCAGAGGCACGACCGAGTTCTGCCCACTCTACGAGATCTTCCGCGGTGATAGTCCGCGCTGTGGCACAGGGCTCACACACGATGAATTCATCGAGTGCATCGTTTTCTTGTAACTCCGCAAGGACCTCGGCGACGGTCGGCAATCCTGGTGCTTTGATTTCTTTGAGTTGGTCTTCCGGTTGAGTTGCCAGGCGGGTCGCCTCTTGCATCATGAATATCGCTACGGAATCTCCACGAGCCATCGCACCTTTGGCGGCAACGAACGGCAGTACCGTCTTCGTCGCGTTCTCTGTCCCAATGGTCGTTATGATAAACATAGTGTGTGATCCATCGCGTGATAGTATACTATAGGTTAGGAATCAACTCAACTGACCACCACTAAAAATAGCTCAATACCACTTGTTGTGGCACTGCTAAATTGAACGAGAAAGATTTCACAGACTACTTCGCCTCGATTTCGTGGAAAATCCCCAGAAAGATCCGGTTCGCAGTGATCGGCCTCAGCTCGGCCTGCTCTACGAATTCGATCGGTTCCGATTCCAGTGGCATGGCTCTCTGCACGAGCTTCGGTCAACAGCACAATGACTATAGACGTGAGAAACATTCTCAGACATCCTCCATTCCTAAGGAGAATAACAACGAGTAGTTTAGCGGTAACCAGGGCTATGCGAGCACTACGTCGAGCGTGAGCATCAGTGCCGCACCGATCATTAATCCAAGCGTTGCGACTCGTTCATAGCCCCGCGAGTGCGTTGCAGGCACAATTTCGTCACCAATCACATAGAGCATCCCGCCAGCCGCGAAGCCCATCGCGTACGGCAGCAGAGGGGCGGCAACGGTGACAGCCCACGCGCCGAAGAGTGCCAGTGGAATTTCGACGAGCCCAGCACGGATGCCTGCGACCGCTGCATACCAGCGGCGGCCGAGACCAGCGTTAATCGCCGCAACCGAAACTGCGAGTCCTTCGGGAATGTTCTGAACTCCAATCGCGAGCATGAGCGCAATACCTCCCGAAACATCGCCACTGCCAAAGCCAACGCCGACCGCAAGCCCCTCTGGCATATTGTGGAGCGTGATGGCAACAGTGAATAACAAGACGGACATGAGACGGGCATTCAGCGCACCTGAGCTGGTGGTTGCCGATCCAGCGAAGTGGGTGTGGCCGTGCCCGTCTTCCCCACCGTCAGTCTGCGTTTCGTCGGGAACAAGCCGGTTGCTAATCATCGGACCAACATACTGAACCCACCGTTCACCACGGTCAAGAACTGCAACACCGAGAAAGAATCCAATAAGTACGGGGACAATACCTGCTAGCGCGACGCCGCCAAGGTGGAGAGCCCTGTACCCTGGCTTCGACGCGAACTCGATGCCAGGGAGAAGTAAACTGGTGAAACTCGCTGAGAGCATGACCCCCGCAGCGAATCCGAGCGCAGCATCAAGCCACTTCTCGGTCGGATTCCGCCACACGAGAACAACTGATGCGCCAATAAAATTGAGAAATGCAATGATCAGTCCACCAGCCAGCCCCTGGACGACTGGATCCGTTCCGACAACGTCTACGAACAGCTCTTCAACTGACATTCAATATCCTCCAGCAGTTCTGAATATCTGCGGTACAACGGTGAGTACGGCTATACAATCGAATCATCGTCATGAGCAATGTAATCCCTGGTTGTCTCGACCACAGTAGGTAGACAGTACTTCCATATCTTGTTTAGATTCGCCTAATACTTTAATTTGGCTAGTAGAAATCGACGCTGAGCTAGTAACTCAATTAGTTACGTTTTCGTCTCAACGTAGCTGAATTAAATTGCCAGTAGCGTTCATTAATGTCTATACGAATCCGCTTATATTTATGCTATTATTTCGTGGCAGATAAACTGCCGGTGATTGTGCTACCGAATAGTTCGAGACAGAAATCTCTATAGGAATCACGATATTGAAGGTGAGGAGCACTGGGCAGATATACTGGATGTATCCGTCAGGATATTTAGTCGGTTGTGAGTACGGTGATTACTCAGGCGCCATTCCCTTTTCGGAAAGTTCAGCGATAGCGGCCTCGGACTTTTCAAGATCCGAGAGCTCCATCGCCTCAAGGATGTGGTCTGCCTTCGTGAACTGGATCTCCTCATACCCAACAATTTGAACCCGATTCCCCCAGGGATCGCGGAAGTCAAGTCCTTGGATCGAGAGCCATTCGACATCGAGTTCCTCAAGTCGGCGCTCGACGGTGGTCGGATCGTCGACGACGAGACCGAAGTGGCGGTGGTCATCACCGTTATTGGAGGACTCATCGGTTTCTGTGACAGCGAGGAATTGATCGCCCATATCGAGGAAGGCCGCCGCCTCCGTCTGCCCGCGGAGTTCGAACTCGAAAATCGAGCCATAGAAGTCGAGCGCAGCCTCAATGTCATCGACTTCGAGTGCGACGTGGTTGATGCCGACGAGATGAGCGCGGGGAATATCCGAGTCAGTCATTTCACTCTGAGTTCTACTTACAGGCTTATGAATTCGGGTCGTCGAGACGCACATCGAATGACGTTGTAATCAGGCTCCCGTCGGGCTTCGCTTGTAAAAAGAGGCGGTATCGTCCTGATGTGGGGAATTTTGCGTTGAACCGTATCCTCCCGCTACCAGGATCTGTTTCTTCAGGGTGAACGTGCACGTATGCAAGATCGCCCTCGCGAAGGGCGACGAGGTGTCCGAGTGCACCGAGGTACTCGTCTAACTGAGCAACCCGCTCGCCTTCCACCTGGATTTCGAACTCGAGAACGACGGCCTCACCGGCCTGAATCTCTTCAGGACTAAGCGTCACGTGGTACCCATCAGTCGTCGCTTCTCGGGTCGAGTCTGGGCGTGGACCGAGTTCAACACGCCCTGGTGCAAAGAGATCAACGCCGAGCGTCGTCGGTTGACCGTCGACGAGGATGTCCACGAATGCTCGATATACGCCCGGATCTGGGAGCGTAAGCTGTTGAGACCAAGTGCCGTCCGTAGCCATCTCGGGATGGAGGTGTTGGAAGCGTGTGAGGTCACGTCGAACGAGAATCAAGTGGCTTAGCTCGTCATGAGTCTCTTCGAACTCGGTAACGACGTTCCCGTTATAATCACGGATCAGATATGTCCACGTCCGTTCGACGCCAGGTTCAAAGCGGATATCCGACGGAACGAGACGGAGGCCATCAGCGGCAATCGATAATCCGCCAGGCAGCGCGTGACTGCCATGGTCGGTGTATCCGCGAGTATGTACATCTCCTTCCCGCCCATGGCTGTGCTCCCCTGTTGCCTCGTTCTCGGATTGGCCGTGATCTCCATTGTCCATGACTAATACATTGTGTTGGAATCGCTTACCGATTTTCGCTTACGATTAGAAGCATCTGACTCGTGGAAGGCTTCCAATTTAAGGCTCGCGACGGAGCCCTCTATTACGTTCTTTTTGCGCCGCTGCTTGCTAATAGGTGGAAGCGACCAATCTATCAGGCGTTGGCGCTGAGTGTTTCGTACCGTGCCTCGAACTGATCTTTACAGGATGGACAGCAGAGGTGATACAGATCTCCGTCGAGTCGAAGCGTTTCTCCGTCATCACTGACCTCATTCCCACATTGTGCACACGTAATCGCGAGATCCGTCCCTTCGACCTGCGGCGTCCAGTCGGCACTCGTGAGCACTACAACCTCATAGTCAGTAATCGCTTCTAGCACTTCAGGCTCGAACGTGTCCGTGAGGAACGTCCGGACGTCTGCTTTCGGGAGACGGGACTGGAAGAACACGCGCGGGTCAGAGGCCATGAATACGTGTTCGACCCCGTCTGTGAGAGCCAGTGTATCGCGAATTTCCTCGACGGCGTCGGGTCGGATAGAGAGTTCGACGAGGATAGGAACACCACTGCGCAGTTTCGAGCGGTCGAGATCAAGAGTGAACCGTTGGATGATGCCCAGTTCTTGGAGTCGGCTGACGCGATCGGACACCGAGGGGGAACTGAGGTCGACGGCCTCGGCGATTTCGCGGTACGGTCGGCGTGCATCTTCGGTTAAGAGCCGAAGGATTTCAAAGTCTATCTCGTCCAGGGTACGCATACTCTACTTAGATGCCAGGGTTGTATACCAATTTCGCCTTTCTTCGTAAGGAATTTTCTCTCAATACCCTTCGATAGCTAGGCAGAAACACGATAGGTATCGCTCTCGTAGGAGTATCTAACCAGAAAATTCTCGCCAGAGGAACAGACTCCGAGAAACAGCTACAATACAGAAGAAAACTATGACGAATCACGAAAATCACGATCAGCACGAGGGAGACGAGAATAAGGATGAAAGCCCTGCTCACCGGGATCTTGATCACGAGCAACCTCATGTCAAGCGGGAACTTCTGGAGGAGGAGGCCCAGTCATCGGCGTCTGCTCACACCGGTCACGAACCAAGCGATGTACAAGGCGACAAGGTAGCACACGCTGGTCATGGCGAGCATAATGGCCATGAAGATCACGGCGGCCATGGTGTGAGCCACGTCGGCCACGAGCAGATGTTCAGAAAGCGGTTCTTCGTGAGTCTCCTACTCTCGATTCCGGTTCTTCTCTATAGCGAAGGACTACAGGAACTGCTAAATTTCTCCATGCCAGCGTTCCCGGGGAGTGAATGGACTAGCCCCATCTTCGCGGTTATCGTCTTCGCGTACGGTGGAATTCCGTTTATCGAGATGGCTATCCCGGAGCTCCGGACGCGCGCGCCGGGGATGATGACGCTGATTTCGATGGCGATCATCGTTGCGTTCATCTATAGTCTCGCCACCGTTGTTTTCCTCCCGGGGATGGACTTCTTCTGGGAACTGGTGACCCTGATCGATATCATGCTACTGGGCCACTGGATCGAGATGCGCAGCGTCCGACAAGCCTCAGGCGCACTTGATGAACTCGCAAAGTTGTTACCTGACACGGCCGAGCGGATCACCGAGAACGGTGGGACGAGGGAAATTCCCGTGAACGACCTTGAAGAGGGGGATCTAGTGCTTGTCCGACCAGGCGCGAGCATTCCCGCGGACGGCGTCGTCGAGGACGGCGACTCTGACGTCAACGAGGCAATGATCACTGGTGAGTCTCGGCCTGTCTCTAAGGATCCCGGTAAGGAGGTTATCGGCGGAACGATCAACGGCGAGGGGAGCCTTCGAGTACGCGTTACCGCAACAGGCGACGAATCAACACTCTCGGGAATTATGCGGCTGGTCGAGGAGGCCCAGACGAGCAAATCCCGTACGCAGATGCTTGCAGATAAGGCCGCTGGCTGGCTGTTCTACGTGGCCGTCACCGCAGCCGCCGTCACTGCCATCGCATGGGTAGTCGCCGTTGGCTTCAACGTTGAAGTCATCGAACGGATGGTGACCGTCCTAGTCATCGCCTGTCCACATGCACTCGGACTCGCTATTCCACTTGTCGTCGCGATCAACACCTCACTAGCAGCTCAGAACGGAATGCTAATCCGTGATCGGATTGCGATGGAAGAAGCACGGGAAGTCGACGTCATCGTCTTTGACAAGACAGGGACACTCACTGAGGGCGAACAGGGCGTCGTCGCCGTCGAAACAGTTCCTGGCACTGACGAGGACGAGGCATTGGCATTAACCGCCGCGGTCGAGGGTGACTCAGAGCATATCATCGCACGGGCAATCCGCGAGGCTGCTGGCGAACGAAACCTAACACTCCCTGAGACGAACGCCTTTGAGGCCATCAAGGGCCGCGGCGTTCAGGCTACCGTCAACGGTAAGACTGTCCATGTCGGCGGGCCAAATCTCCTCAACCAACTCGGCATCGAACCGTCACCTGAGCTAGCGGCATTCGCTGAGGAGGCCGGTGGGAATGCTCAGACAGTCATCTACCTCGTCCGCGAGGACGAAGCCGTCGCAGCGATTGCCCTTGCGGATGTGATCCGCGAGGAGAGCCGGCAGGCCATTGAAGCACTCCACGACATGGACATCGAGGTTGCGATGCTCACGGGCGACTCCGAAGACGTCGCACGCGCGGTGGCCAATGACCTCGGGATCGACACCTACTTCGCTGAGGTGCTCCCGGAGGACAAAGACAAGAAGATCGTCGAACTCCAGGAACAGGGCAAGAAGGTCGCGATGGTCGGCGACGGCGTGAACGACGCACCTGCGCTGACGCGGGCCGACATCGGCATCGCGATTGGGAGCGGAACCGACGTTGCGGTCGAGGCGGCTGATATCGTGCTCGTCCAGAACAATCCGCTTGACGTGGTGCGGTTAGTGACGCTCTCACGGAAGAGTTACCGAAAGATGCAGGAAAACCTCGTGTGGGCCGCCGGCTACAACGTCTTCGCCATCCCGCTGGCGGCGGGCGTGCTCGCGCCGATTGGGATTCTGCTCTCACCGGCGGTCGGGGCAATCCTGATGTCGCTGTCGACGATCATCGTTGCGATTAACGCGCAATTCCTCCGGCGGATCGACCTGAGCGTGCCGAGCCTGCCGGGACTGTCTGCTCCCACAAAAACACAGCCGGCAGACTAGTTCCACTGCGTGTTCCACCAGTTCAGTCCCTGGCGAAGGTGAGTAGTCCAAGAGAAAACCAGATGAATGGTCACTGTCGAATCAATGAGCCAGTGACCATACTCGATAACAAATTTAGAAGTCGTTCAATCGAGATAACTAGAAGGAAAACATGAGTAACCCATTTGTCGTAATCGGTGGGGATGCGGCGGGGATGAGCGCCGCGAGCAAAGCTAAACGAGATGCGCCCGACCTCAACGTAGTCGTCTTCGAGAAAGGCTCTCGCATCTCTTACGGCGCGTGCGGGCTCCCCTACTACGTAAAGGGAGAGATCGAATCGCTCGAAGAGCTAATCTCGGTCACGCCAGAAGAAGCGATTCAGGAACGGGGAATCGATCTACGGCTGAGCTACGAGGTAACTGCCATCGACCGGAGTACCAAGACTGTCACAGCAGTCTCCCACGAGAATGGAGAGACGGTTGACCAGTCATATGACGACCTCCTCATCGCGACGGGTGCACGAGCTGTCGTTCCACCTGTTGACGGTCGTGACCTCACCGGTGTGTTCACCCTCCACTCCCTCGATGACGGTCGCGTCCTCCGAGCAGCACTCGAATCCCAGCCGGACACTGATTCGCATCCCGTCGAAGAGATCTCTATCCTCGAGTTTCTCCGAACGACGGATCTGGAACGGATTGGGATCATCGGTGGTGGGGTTCTCGGAATTGAGCTGGCTGAGGCGTTCGCCGCGAACGATCTCGCCGTCCACTTATTCCAACGCGGCACGCACCTACTCAGTCCATTCGGTGAAACAGTTGCGCGTGAAGTCGAAGATCATCTTCGCGAGTATAGTATTGAACTGTATCTTGAGGCCACCGTCGAACAGTTAGTCGGAGAAAACGAACAGATTGTAGCCGTTGAAACCAGTGGGGAGACAGTGCCAGTCGACATGGTGGTATTCGCGACGGGGGTCGTCCCAAACGTCAAAATTGCCGCCGACGCAGGGGTTGAACTTGGCCCAACGGGAGCAATCAGGGCTGATGAGTATGGCCGGACGAACGACGAACATATTTACGCTGCAGGCGACTGTGCCGAAGCGATACACATCGTCACCGGCGACCCAGTTTACGCTCCCCTCGCGCTCACCGCAAACCGGCACGGTCGCGCCGTCGGCCAGACCGTCACTGGAACGCCCACGCCAGTCGGGCAGATCGCCGGCACAACCGCGGTCAAAGCGTTCGACCTCGAAATTGCACGAACGGGAACAATCACATTTGAGGACGAGGCGCGTTCAGCCGGCTTTGACCCCGTCTCACGTGTGATCACTGCCGGTTCACGTTCAGGATATTATCCTGGCGGATCTCCGATTACCATTGAACTGGTAGGTGATAGGCAAAGCGGTCGGATTCTCGGTGCAGGCATGGTTGGTAGCGAAGGGGTTGCAAAGCGGATCGATACCGTCGTGACAGCCCTCTCCGCTGAGATGACCGCGACCCAGGTCGAACGCCTCGATCTCTCGTATACCCCACCGATCAGCCCAGTTTGGGATCCTGTGCTTATTGCAGCCCGTGTCCTCCAAACGGAACTCGACACACAACTAGCTGAGGGAAACGGCGGGTCGTAGCCTTCTAGGAGCAGGCGGAGGCGGCAGGCCAGTGACTCGTTTTCAATCCCAACATGAATAAAGCCTCCTATATGTTAATTTATATATGAATATAGATTTCAGAGACTCCGTTAAAATATTACTATAGTCATACATTTTTCACGACTATTGATTACCGCCATCACAATATTGGTTTCGAAGGTGTAGGGGTTAATTTCCGCAGTTATTTAAAGAGAAAGTGCCTAATAAGATACCTACATTGATATTGTCGTATGCCAACAACTCTCACCGTTGATGGAATGACCTGTGGTGGTTGTGAAGCGAATGTCGTCGATGCACTTGAACGCGTAGAAGGAGTCACGAACGCACAGGCCGACAGAGAAACGAACACTGCAAAAGTCGAGGGAACTGCCGAAAAGGAAGCTCTCGTCACTGCTGTGGAAGACGCTGGATACGACACCAGCGCTTAGCTAAGCCGAAAACGGATATCAAAGATTACCGAAAACAATGTTAGAAGATAGTATATCTCGTCGGAGAGCATTACAAACAGTTGGTGCGGCCAGCGTTGTCGGAATCGCCGGCTGTTCAGGATCACCTGACTCTAACGGTCAGGCTGATCCATATGGAACGTCCACATCGAGGGACAGTCCAGACGGATCGTCTCAACACCCTCACTTCGAATCATAAAGCCTACCCGATTCTCCATTACTTCTACAGCAGACAACCTGAACAGGCGTCAGTAATCAGTATTGCAGTTCTCGACGGAGCTTTGACGATACTTCGGTTTGGTGTTGCTGAACAAGATCGGCCAAGTGATCTAATCATCAGAAACGCACGTGTGAGCGTCCAGAGCTACCTCAATACACTTCACAGTGCGTTTATCGAGCCTGCCGAACACGCTCCTTCCTCGCCAAATCTCGATATAATTCGCGAAGCTGGAGTTCCAACTGTATCTGACGAGGAGTTCGGTGCGTCACTTGCGCAATTAGACGAGCGACGGCGAATGCTTCTGGGCCTCGTTGAATCAGATGCTCGGCAGTGGCCTTCTCAAGACAACAAGTAGTGGAAGGATGAATCCAGTGACCTACATTGTCTACCTCATTATTGCCTTCCCTTGTACCTGCACATCGATGGAGAAATGCTTTAGGCCCAAGGTCAAAGGAAAGGGTAATGCAACGTCGCACATTTGTCAAATTACTTGGCTCAAGTGCAATCGGCGGTAGTACTACCCTTTCTGGATGTGCTCGCTTGAATCCGTCATCTTCATCAAATAAAGTCCGAATGGTCACAAAGAACCATCAATCGTATTTCGACCCGATTGGACTGTTCGTCGATCCCGGCGGGACAATTTCATTTGTGATGGAAAGTGGCAATCACTCTGCGACAGCGTATCACAAGCAGTACGGTCTGGCAGAGGAAACCCGGATTCCGAAGAGCGCAGAACCCTTTGACAGTGGCGTGATTATTGAGCAGGGAGATACATTCGAGCACACGTTCAACACAAAAGGAACCTACGACTACTACTGTATTCCACATAAGACGATGAGGATGATTGCTCGGATTGTCGTTGGTGAACCAGGTGGACCAGCTGAAGGAAGTATGCCCCCTGATGGGTCAGTGCCGACGAGTCAGCAGATCGTCAATAAAGGTACTATAGGTTATGAACAATTCAAACAGAATAATTGACCGCCACCTGGATTGATGACCTAATTATACGCGTACCCATTATCGATATTCAGTCTTAGCTCGTGAAATTCTAAACAGTCTTTGCTACGGAGTATACTGCTACCGCCAATTTCGTTCACTTCGAGTACAGCGAGTACCAGTATGCATGGCTTGGCTATTCCTCGGGCTCTGGATCGCCTACCCGGCCCTCACTCGCGGAAGTGCCACATACCATTACCCCCTCGGTTATCTGATTGCGCTTATTATTCCATCGAGTGTCGGCTATATTATCTGGCGCGATGGCCGTCACGTCCTCCGAGAGATCGCCCAAGATACCGTCGCACGGCGATTCGGATTTGGCGTGGGTGCCGTTATGGCAGTCTTTTTCATCTTTTCGACGGGAATGCTAGCGCTCGTCCCCGAAGAGGGCATCATTAATGGGCGCTCGACAATTCATACACCCACATTTATTGATACCGTCCCCACAGCCAATCCGCTCGTCACCTGGCCAGCAGTCCAATTCTGGTTCCCCGTGATCTCCTCGGCTCGATCGAGGACCGTCCGGTCGTTGAGCGGCGGCTCCTCTTCCTCGTGGCGACCCAGCGTATTCGGCGGCTCTCGCGGGGCCGACACACCCGCTCGGTCTGCCTGAATCAAAATCGTCCTCGCAACTTTCTCGATGGTTTCTCTGAGCTCAGCGGTAAACCGGTGGTGCCAGCTCCGCCACAGCGTCGACTGATCGGGTGCAGAGTCGAACCCCAGTCGATGGCGCAGTGATGGTCGCTATTGCAGGTATGCGGCGAGGGCCATCTCGTGAATCCAGCCGTGGAGTTCTTTGAGCAGAAAGACTCGCATCAGCTGAGACATCCCGAAGCGTGTTGCTCCTGTATAGCGATCGTGTGGCCGGAATTCGACGTGCGCCAGTGGGAGGTGACAGATGAATCCCTCGACCGATTCGTGGACGTCGTGCTCGAACCAGACCGTTGCGACCGTTCGGATATCCGCTTCAAGGCCGTGGAGCGAACTGCAGTCGTACAGCGGTGTCGAGTCGTAGGTGGGCCCCTCGTAGTACGCGGTTTTTGCGATGGTTCGGAATACAGCACATCGTGACGTCTGAGTCGATGGCATCAATTCTGTACTCGTCCGTGGTCAAGTGATTCGATACGTGCGATGGGTTCTAGCATTTGCACAGATCTTCCGGTGCATTCTCTCGACATCGAACCGTCTCACCAGTTGCCCGGGTTTTTGTCCTTCGACCTCGTAGAATGCTATTACATCACAGTGACCAAGGACGGCAAGTCCAACGCCGGTTTTCAATCCAACACAACAATGACTGTCATCGCGGACATTACCGTCCCCGCAGACGCCTTCGAGTTAGGCCGCGTCCTGCAGGAGTTTCCGGACGTCGAGATCGAACTCGAACGAATCGTACCTCTGCAAGAATCAATCATCCCGCTGTTCTGGGTCTCCGGCACTGATACCGCGGACATCGAAGCTGCACTAACCGAGAATCAGCACACGGAAAGCGTCGCGCAACTCACGACGACCGACGATAAAACGCTGTTCGAAGTCCACTGGAGTACCGAGATCAACGGCATTATCGAAGCCCTCATCGACACACGCGCCAAAATTCTCGAAGCGATAGGGGAGGCTGAGACTTGGGACTTCCGGCTGCGGTTTAGTGATCACGAACAACTCTCCGAGTTCAACATAGCACTCACCGAAGACGGCATTCCCGTCACGTTGCGTCATCTCTACAATCCGACCCCACCGGAGGAGACATCGACACTTTCGGACGAGCAACGTGAGGCGATCGTGATGGCGTATCAACACGGATTTTTCGAGGTCCCGAGAGGTATCACACTCACCGAGCTTGCTGAAAACATGGAAATCAGCGACAGTGCACTCTCACAGCGAATGCGGCGTGCCCTCGCTATCGTTGTCGAACAGGCCGACGTCTCCGAATCGATCCCCTGAGGCGGTCGGTGACCGCAGAGCCGAGGTACGATACCGAAGGGAGATAGCAAAAAAGACCGGAACGGTCGACTTCGATATCCAGCTCGTTTCGCCACATTCCAACGACGGTACTGAAGGCAACGGTTGTGCCGGATGCTATCGTATCCTTCCGTCGAAGTGGTCGAATTGCTATCCAGGGACGCACTTGACCGAACATGAGCTATCATGTCACTAGAAAAACAATATACAACTGACGAAGCCATCATCGAATTCGCGGGAACACTCCGGGGCACGCTCCTCCGGCCGGATGACGAGGGCTACGACGAGGCACGGTCAATCTGGAACGCGATGGTCGACAAACACCCGGCACTGATCGCGCAGTGTGCTGGCGCGTCTGACGTCATCAACGCAGTGACCTTCGCAAAAGAGCAGGACTTCCCCATCTCGGTAAAAGGTGGTGGACACAACATCGCCGGCAGGGCGGTTGAAGACGACGCGCTCATGATCGACCTCTCGCCGATGAAATCAGTCCGGGTCGACCCGGACGCGAAGACTGCCCGCGTCGAACCGGGCGTGGTGCTCAACGAACTGGATCACGAGACCCAGGCGTTCGGCCTCGCCACGCCCGTGGGGTTCAACTCCACGACCGGTATCGCCGGGCTGACGCTCGGCGGCGGATGGGGGTGGCTCTCGCGCAAGCACGGATTGACCGTCGACAATCTCCTCTCGGCCGACGTCGTCACTGCCGACGGCGAGCTCGTCCACGCGAGTGAGGACGAGAACGAGGACCTCTTCTGGGGACTGAGGGGCGGCGGCGGAAACTTCGGGATTGTCACGTCCTTCGAGTTCCAACTGCACGAGGTCGGCCCGACGGTGCTGTCCGGGCCGATCGTCCATCCTTTCGAGGACACTGCTTCGATCCTCTCGGAGTACCGCGAGTTCGCTGCCAACGCGCCCGAGGAGGCAGCCGTCTGGTTCGTCATCCGACACGCGCCACCCATGGAGATCATCCCCGAGGAGTGGCACGGCGAGAAGGTCATTATTCTCGCCGCGTTCTACGGCGGCGAGATGTCCGAAGGTGAGGACGTCCTCCAGCCGTTGCGCGACATCGGCGACCCCATCACAGACGCGGTCGGTCCCCACCCATACGCTGGCTGGCAACAGGCGTTCGACGGCCTGGTTCCGGCCGGCAACCGGAATTACTGGAAGTCCCACAACTTCGTCGAGATGACCGACGGCATGATCGAGACGTTCGTGGAGTTCGGAGAGACGATTCCCTCAGAACTCACGGAGATTGCCTGTGCTCAACTCGGCGGGGCGGTCAACGACCGGCCGGTCGAAGCGACGGCCTACCCCCACCGCGATGCTGAGTTCGTGATGAACCTCCACACCCAGTGGGAGGACCCCGAACAGGACGGGGCGTGTATCGCGTGGGCACGCGACATGCACGAGGCGATGACCCCCTACGCGACCGGCGGCGTCTACGCCAACTTCGTCCCCGAAGAAGTGGGCGACCAGCAGGCCGCCTACCGCGAAAACTACGACCGGCTGGTTGAGGTCAAAAACGAATGGGACCCAGAGAACCTGTTCCGGCTCAACCACAACGTCGAACCGACGGAATAAGCGACTCAGCCGCCTGAAAAGGATTCTATCCCTTTTCGCGTTACCAAACACTCCGATAATGTCAGCACTCACAGTCTCGGATGATGGACAGTTTTCGGTTCTTTTCAAGCAAATACTGGCTCGATTCATCCGATTCGATAGGAGTCTAATAGACTCACGTATGGCCACGTCAGACCTCACAAACCTGCCTGGGATTGGACCAGCCACTGCCGACAAGCTGACCGAAGCTGGCTTTGACTCCTATCTGAAGTCGGCTAGGTACGATTCGTCATGCATAGCTACCTGCGAAATTTAGCTTGACAGCCCAAATTTCGCGAGAGACTGTGAATGAGGAATATTACTTGCCCATCATCAGACTCCTATGAGGCGCTGGCCGTCGCGAGCCCCGGCGAACTCAGCACCACCGCCGACCTCGACGAGAAGACGGCCGCCGACATCATCTAGACTGCGCGCGACGCCGCGGATCTCGGTGACGTCGAAACTGGAGCAACCGTGCGGGAACACCGCAAACAGATCAGGAAGCTGAGCTGGCGCATCGACGAGGTCGACGACCTGCTCGGCGGCGGCATCGAAATGCAGTCAATCATCAAATTCTACGGCGAGTTCGGCGTCGGCAAATCCCAAATCACCCACCCGTTGTGCGTGAACGTACAACTGCCAGAAACGTACGGTGGACTCGGTGGACGCGCGATCTTCGTCGATTCTGAAGACACATCCCGTCCTGAACGCATTGATGACATGGTTCGGACGAACCTGAGTTTTAAGATGGTTTTGTCCCAGTATTTCACTTACTCTCTACGTCGGTTGCAGCTTCAATTGTACACTCCAACAGCTCGTAACTCACTATTGGATCCTTCTTTAACCCATCCGAATCAATACAAATGGTGGTAGCAAACTTTTTATTTAGACTCTTCTAATACTCTTTCATGGCCACTCCAAAAGTGGAGGACTACCTGAAGGCGATTCACGATCTTCAGGGTGAACACTCATCTGCCGCACCATCAGCAATCGCGGCCGCGCTTGGGGTGACACCACCGTCAGTGACCCGAATGCTCAACCGGTTACACAACGATGAGCTCGTCGTCTATGAGAAATATCGCGGTGCAACTCTCACCGACCGTGGTGAGAGGCTCGCCCGTGCGGTACTCCGACGTCACCGCCTCCTGGAACTGTTCTTGACCGAGAAACTCGGCTACGACTGGGCTGCGGTTCACGAGGAAGCCGACGTGCTCGAACACTACATCAGTGAGAAATTAGAGGCACGAATTGCAGCCATGTTGGACGACCCGACAACCGATCCACATGGAGCACCCATTCCAACATCGAATCTCGAATTCCCGACGAACGCAGACGGCTGTTTTCTCACAGAATGCGACGAGGAGGACGTGAAAGTTGTTCGAGAAGTTCATGAAAGTTCGGCTGACGTTCTCACGTATCTTGCCGACATCGGAATCGTCCCCGGGGCAGTGATCCGAGTCACCGAAGTGGCACCGATTGGGATGGTAACCGTCCGCATCCGAGAAACGGAGGGGGCTATTCCACTTCCCGATGAAATTGCAGCGATGATTCGTGTCGCTTCGTTTGACAACGAACACGTTGAGGAATCCAAACTGGCACACGAGGTATCTTAATGCCATCACTAGAGTATTCACGAGCAGCAGAGCTCACGGAACGCTTGGAGCAGAGACTAGTCGACTCGATAGAGTCGGAACTCAATTTCAGCCGCCGCACCGTGCTTGGTGGTCTTGGTCTTGCAGGAAGTGCCATGCTCACTGGCCTCGGACAGGCCGATGACGGTTCCCATTCAGGAGGCGATCACGACTCACACGGGAACTTCGGTGCCGTCGGCGAGTACGCCGACATGAAATTTGACCCCCACGAGTACCTGTACCAGTTCAACACTGGTCGCGGCGAACAGGAGAACGTCCCACAGCGGAAATACGAAGAGAACGGCCGAACCGTGCGTGAATTCGAGTTCACCGCAGTCGATACGACAGTGACCATCGCTCCGGGAATCGAGTTTCCAGCGTGGGCCTACAACGGGCAGGTTCCTGGGCCGACGATCCGTGCCGTCGAAGGTGACTTGATCCGAGTGAAGTTCAAGAACTTAGGACGACACGCACACACGATTCACCCGCACCTGCGCAATCTCAATCCCCGAATGGATGGGATTCCACAAAACGGCCCAGGTGTCCTTGACACTGGTGAGTCATTCACGTATGAATGGACTGCCCAACCAGCTGGCTGTCACTTCTACCACTGTCATTCACTGCCGTTGAAAGAGCACATCCATCGTGGCTTGTACGGTGCGATCATCGTCGACCCTGATCCCGAGCGCGTTCGTCAGAATCCTCGGGAGTACGTGGATTATCACGGCCCAGTTACGAACGAACTCCGAACCGAACTCGTCGAGATTGCCAAGAGTCGGAACCACGAGTACTCCGAGAACGATGCCGTCAACGAGATGGTAATGGTGATGAACGGGTTCGACACGAACTTTGACGGCGAGAACGAGGTGTATGCTGCGAACACCCGCGCATTTGCATATGGTGTCGGTCAAACCGACGGGAATGGTAACTGGAAACACGACGAAACGAAACGACCGATCCAGCTTGATAAAACCCAACGACACCGTGTGTATCTCATCAACGCCGTTGAGTTCGATCCCATCAATTCATTCCACTCTCACTCGCAATTTTTCGACTACTACGACCACGGAACGACGCTACTCCCGACGGCGAAAATGGTCGATACGATCATGCAGTGTCAGGCACAGCGCGGAATCATTGAACTCGATTACTCCAACCACGATTCAGGGTTGTATATGTTTCATGCTCACCAGTCTGAGTTCGCTGAACTTGGCTGGATGAGCTTCTTCGAGGTGGTCTAACATGAGCAAATCAAATCCAAACACCGACGGTGCTACCGCAGTCAACCGATATGAGCGCCCGTTCGGTCTCCCTCGGTGGGTGGCCGCATTGCTTCCAATCGTTCTACTCGCACTTATCGCGGGGAGTTTTTTCGTCATGTCACCGTTCACCGCACTCGATACTCGCGGTGAGCCGCTGCCGGATGTAACGATCACCCATACATCATTACCAGATGACGAGACGATCGTTATTCACGTCACAAATAATGGTCCTAGTGAAGTTACCATCTCACAGGTACTCGTCGACGAAGCCTATTGGAACTTCGATGTGCAAGGAACTGGTGGCGATAATACCCTCGAACCACGTGAGAGCGCTCGTGTCGTCGTCCCGTATCACTGGAACCCCGGATGGGATCTCGAAGTGGCGCTGATGCTGTCCGATGGCAGTACGGTAGATCACACTATCGTCGCACCGCAGGAGTCACCTGGGTTCACCAGTGACGTACTGATAACATTGGCCATCATCGGTCTTTTCGTTGGCGTCATTCCTGTGGCCTTGGGGATGATGTGGTTCCCGTTCCTCCAGTCGATGAGTGATCGCTGGCTCCACGCAGTGCTCGCATTTTCGGCTGGTATCCTTGCATTCCTCGCGATCGACGCGGGAATCGAAGCTATCGAACTTACTGAACGTATTCCCGGTGCGTTCGAAGGAGCTGCACTCGTTGCGCTCGGTATCCTCGGGTCGTTGTTGGCTGTCCAGTCGATCAGTGAATGGCGGAAAAACCGTGCAACGGCTGGTGATTCCCGTGCTAGCAGTGGTCTTTGGATCGCCTATCTCGTCGCGCTGGGCATCGGATTGCACAACCTGGCCGAAGGGCTGGCCATCGGGAGTTCGTTCGCGCTCGGACGGGTCTCCCTTGGGGCGTTCCTCGTCATCGGGTTCATGCTTCACAATGTGACCGAGGGGCCAGCAGTCATCGCACCCGTTGCCCGTGGTGAGCGGCCGGCACTCGGCCACTTCATCGCACTCGGTGTCCTTGCAGGGGCACCAGTCATCTTCGGCGGATGGATCGGCAGTCTTGCGTTTTCACCGACGCTCGGTGCGTTTTTCCTCGCAGTCGGTGTGGGAGCAATTCTCCAAGTTATCTGGGAACTGCGAGGAATGATCGTGCGTGATGGACAAGTTTCATCGGCGCTCAATCTCGCCACCTTCCTCGGTGGCCTCGTGGTGATGTATGCAACCGACCTCTTGGTGGTACTCTAATCGCAATCACCTCCCAACATCAATCATGGCTCCACATCCAAATCGACGACGATTCCTGAGACTCACCGGTGTGACGCTTGCGTCCACCGCTCTCGCGGGATGTTCTGCTTTCAGTGGGTCGAGCGACCAGCAGTCCGTCTCAATGAACGACCAGCTCGCCTATGAACCAAAATCCATCTCAGTTGCTCCAGGGACGACGGTCACCTGGACGAACGACAGCGATGTTGATCATACTGTGACTGCATACGAAGACGGTATCCCCTCCAATGCAGAGTACTTTGCGAGCGGTGGGTTCACCTCTGAGCAGGCTGCCCGAAACGATATGGGTGGCGGCTTGATCGCTGCCGGTGATCGATTCAAGCACACTTTCGAAGTGACTGGAACGTACGAGTACTTCTGTATCCCTCATGAGGGGTCTGGAATGACTGGAGCTGTTCAAGTTTGATAGCCATTTTTCCGTTGTTGTAGGAGATGATTCCCTCATAGTCGGCGCATGCTTGACGGAAAGATCACGATTCGCACACCGATACAGTACTTATAACTCTAAATGACTGTTCTTCATATCGAAAAGATCGTGGAAATATTCCGTTGTTGTGTATCGTCTTCCCGCCGACTATCGAAGAAGGTCCCCCTCTACGTACGTTTTATGGTTCACCGCATCACTGAATGAGTGAGGGTAGGAAAAATTGAGAGACGCCACGAGCACTGATGTAAAACTGTAGGAAGCTTGAAGAGACGTTTCTTATCCCCCTCTGGTCGCTCATTCGATTCGAGTAGTTGAAACGTTCTCCTTGTTCATTCTAAATACAACTGCATGCAGCATCGATCAATCCGGAGTCATTCAGTATACATAGTAATCTATCTCAACTATGTTATATTTGTTGCATACCAATAAGAAAATATTCCCAATCATCGTTCGATACAGCAAACTCAGCCCATGCTTGAGAAGGGACTTCACATCGTTGGTTACGTCATTGCGCACGTACTATTTCTCGGGGTGAACACACCCGAAGCCGTCACCCGGCTCTGGAAGTGGACGGCACTCTATCTTCGACTCGTGGTTGATAGTGTCGACAATATAGTAGCTCGCCTTTCCCGCCGAATAGGGCACGACATGGCGACGATCACCGAGCAGATATGCCATGGGCACAAGGCATTACCGTACCTTCGGCATGTGAATATCTACGCACGAAGGGGATGACAGACGGATCCCCAGATTCGTCTGAAGTCTCTGATTAGATGAGACCATGTCGAGACAACTGGGGATTAGTTTTTAGACTCAGAGACCGAAAATATCCGTACCCCGTGTAGTGATCAATTCATGTACAAAGACACAGCACGATCGCTGAGATCGCCGAAGTTCTCGACCGTGATCAGAGTACTATTGGGAAACAATTGAAACCGCTATTCGAGCAAGAGCTGGTGACTCGATATCCACGCACTGTCGAAAACGGGGGCGTCGAGTATCTTCATGTCGCCGAACCACTCGCAGAAACCACAGAGTGGCTACAGCATGAGTTGGACACCTGGACGAATGCGGTACTGACTCAACTCGAGCAGCTCCAATCGAACTAATCTGAACTCGTCGAATTGGTTGAGACGAAATCCAGTATCTCTTCCAGCACTAAAAATCGGGGCTAAAGCACCTGAGATCCGAACAAAACTAAATATAGTAATTTCAGTAGAATCATCTACAGAATAGACAATAGATATCTCTATAGGAATCTCAGTATCACATACTATTGAAATCCCAATATTTATACAAATATGATAATCTGTATGTCTGACGCAGTTTTAAGCCTATAGGATTAGCAATAGATATCACAATATGGCAGAAACAATGCGAATTGCATCATTTCTCGACAAAGGTGGCGTCGGGAAAACGACCACGGTTGCACATTTTGGCGTCGCCCTTGATGCCGACGACTACGACGTTTTACTGATCGACCTCGCCGGGAAACAAGGTGATCTTGCGAAACAGTTTGGACTGTGGAACGAAGTCACAGCCAACGACGAAAACTGGCCAAACATCACGACCGTCTTCCAAGACGAATGGAACATCATCGCCAAACAAATCGATGACGCGGTCGACCAGCTCGTCCTTGAAACTGGCGAAGGCCCTGATCTCATCCCCGCTCACGAAGGGCTTGACGGCCTCGACAGTATGCTTGGAAATATCGACGACACTCAAGAGCGCTACTCACGACTGGACGAGTTCCTCACTGAGTACATTGATGGTCACTATGACATTGTCCTCCTCGATTTACCCGGCAGTACGTCGAACATCGCGTACAATGGTCTCTGGGCAGCACAGAATGTGCTCGCACCCGTGAAAGCCGGACCGTTCGAGGAAGGACAGGCTGAACAGTTACGCGACGACCTCGAAGAGATTCGTGAGGAGCAAAGAATGGATATTCAGCTTACGATGCTCGTACTAAACGAGCTTGACGAGCGGACGAATGCCGGTCGTCACTTCAAGCAAGAATTTTCAAAAAATTACCCAGACGCAATCGCGCCTCGTCAAGTGAACTTTTCACAGGATATCGTGAACGCGCAAATCGAAGGGAAAACGGTATTTACGCTCGAAGAACCGTCGAAAACTGCAACGCGCGCGCTTGAAGCGTACCAGCAGAATGCAACTGAACTAGTATCGCGACTGGAGGCTCGACAATGAGCGACGACGTCGATCTCGAAGAACTGAAACAGCGAACACAGGTAGGAAACCGAAATCAAGAATCAGCGAAGCAAACCGAGAAGAAATCCTTCCGCGAAGACATCCTTGAAGCGTTGTCAGCCATTGAGAACGGCGACCGACAGAAGACCGTCTCGTTCTGGGACGGCGATACGGCGGCACTCGTAAGTGCCCTTGAAAATAATCCGGACGTTCAGCAAGACGTAGGGACGCGATTGCAAGAAGAACTTGGACGCGATGTCGACGAGGCAGCGATTGATCGAAGCGAAGTGCTTCGGCTGGCCATGCGAGCCGGTCTCCAACGGGCCGCGCCAGATATCGTTGAAATTTGGTTAGACGCAAAAGCAGACTCCGTACGTCGCCTATAGGAGTTTCTGTAGTAATTTCAATATCATATCCAATAGGAATTGCAATAGAGAAATCAACTGGATATCCAATAGAATGACAGATATAAATTACAATAGGATCCCTCATATTTCTCTTGTAGAAGGCAACAAAGGTCTCCAAGTGCAGTACTCGAGTAGTTGAGGTCGATAAACAGAGTGAAGAACGGTTGATTTATCTAAATTTCAGGCGCTAAAACTTTGTCGTTTACGGCGAGGATACAGCACCGTCATTGTCTTGCTTGCACGTGAAATTGCTAACCCACAGGCCTACAGATCGATACACTTTAGTCCCCACAATGTCTATACAATGTGTATGGAACGGTTCGAAATTAACGGCCACGAAGTCGTGGACGGCGATGTACGTCCAACCGGTAACGGCGCGCACGTCTATGTCCCACGGCGGTGGCTCGGCGCGGACGTGAAAATCGTTCGTGTTTCTGAACCAGATTCCGGTTCAGAGGAGTAACCATGACCGTAGATACACCACTGACGTGCTACATTTGTGGTGAGACGAGCGACCGGCAAACAGTCGATCTCATCGGATTTTTCCATGATCAGGAAGCTGCGGAAGAACGCTTCGATGAAAAACACGGGTCGTCAGCCGAAGGCTACATCGATGTCTGCCCTGATTGTAGAGACGAAAATCCCTATCACACCAAAAACGCCGAAGAAAAATACGGCGTCTATACGTAGAAAACGTGCGATACAACTACCGATACAGACTCAACCCGTCCGACGCTCACCGAGAGACGTTGGACTACCACCGCGACCTGTATCGGCAAGTGTACAATCACTTCCTCCACCGCCTCAATCGAGTAGACGGGACGACAAAATACGGCGAAATCAATCAACTTCCGTCGATGAAGCAGTGGTGGGACGACCTCACCAACCTGTATTCTCGCACCCTTCAGAACGAGGTTGAGAGATTGTATACCAACCTCTCACGACTAAAGGACGCGAAAGATGCAGGCCGGAAGGTCGGACTTCTCAAGTGGAAAGCACCAGCCGAATACCGGTCGTTCGCGTATCGGCAGTCTGGCTTCGAACTTAAGAACACGAGTGGCCAGCCTGTTCTCCAACTCTCAAAAATCGGCGAGATACCTGTCCGAATGCACCGGGACATCCCGGATGGTGCGAAACTCAAGCAAGTCACGGTGAAGAAAGTACCAACCGGCGAGTGGTTCGCCGTTTTCGGCATTGAGACGCCTGACGATCCACCGGAGAAACCCGATGAACTCACGGACGTAGTGGGTATCGACGTTGGGATTCTCAAGTACGCCCATGACACCGACGGAACCGCTGTTGAATCACTCGACCTCTCGGTCGAATGTGAGCGGTTGGAACGCGCACAACGTGACCTCTCACGCAAACAACATGGGTCGGAAAACTATCGCACGCAACAGCGTGTCGTTGCACGCCGTCACGCGGAGTTGAAACAGAAGCGCCAGGACTTCTTGCACAAACTGTCGAACTACTACGCGAACGAGTACGACCTCGTGGCGGTCGAAGACTTAAACATCGCCGGGAGGATGCAGTTCGATTCAAATTCACGCAACCGAGCAGCCGCCGCATGGGGAACTTTTCTCCGGATGCTCGAATACAAGTGTGAACGCCAGGGCACGCACTTCGTCGCTGTCGACCCCCGAAACTCGACGAAGGAATGTGCGTCCTGCGGTGTGAAGACGAACAAACCGCTGTGGGTGCGGGAACACTCGTGTCCGTCGTGTGGGTTCGAAGCCGATAGAGACGCGAATGCAGCATGGAATATCCTTGCTCGCGGTCTCGACCAGATAGGGACGGGCTGTCCCGAATCAACGCCTGCGGAGACTGCGCTCCCTACAGACACCGTTGTGTCTGCAAAGGGCGTCATCGAAACAGGAAGCCCCGCCCTTTAGGACGGGGAGGATGTCACTCTTCCTCTCGTTCTTCCCATTCTGGACGTGGTGTTGGAGAAGGTAATTTAGCAACTACGGTTCGGAGTTCCTGTTCCGTCGACCAAGGGAAACACCGATCGTGTAACTCGAATTTGCGGAACTTGTTTAGATGCACCCAACTGTACGTCGCTGGCTCACTCTCGTTGTCCTCTCGTTCGTTGAACGTGTCCCAGACATCTTGGGTGGTGAGATCAATATCGTTGTCCTGTGCGCGATCAACGAGTGAATTGATTTGCTTCTGTTTCTCGTCGTCTGTTAAATCGTCAGTAAACGCGACCTCGATCGCAGCTTGAATAACATGGTGTTTCGAATCGAGATTTGTATCGGTGAACCAAGTGTAATCGCGGGGGAATACATACGACTTATCAAAGTACGGAGGATCGTCGATTTCACCCAGCTCTGAGGCTTCGCCACCACTTTCTTTCTCAAAGACACCAACGATATAGTCAGTATAGGTGGCGAGCAAAGCGAACATAATATCGAACGCATTGAGCCGATCAGTCGGTAATTCCATGAGATCGCCCATAACAAACGGATATGCACCAAGCTGCTTCGCGAGCTCGTTCTGAACGGCACGGAGTCGGCGAATATAGGGGTCGCGATAGCTACCAAGGATGAAATAAGAAGTTCGCTGGCTCCAGAGATATGGGAGTTCGTGCTGTGCAAATCGCCAAATTTCACGTTTCTCGGAGGGCTCAAGCTCAAGCCCACCGACGGCCTCGTGAACCTGAGTCATAATATCTGGTGCGTCGGGTGGTGGAGTTGGGTCGCTCACGACTTCGCCATTCTAACTAGTACACCTTATCCGTTCTGAATCAGTTTGGTATATACTGAAAAAACCAACCCGTTTTACCCGAACCATTATAGCATTTCTCCCCATAGCTACACCTATGAGTGAGAGCGACACCGGGGCTGCTGATTCAGGCCCATTTGCGGAGCAACAGCGCATATTCAAGCTGTTGTCACAGGATACACGCCATCTCATTATTCAGGAGCTTCTTGGCCATCCAACACACCTGATGTCGCTCGCCGAGCTTGAGTATATGGTCGGAAAGAGTCAAGCAGCGGTCAAAGATCAACTGGAAACACTAATCGACGCTGGGTTCCTAGCCCAATACACATACGAGCCGAGCGAAGGAAAACGCGATCTCCCCTCACAGTTTTACGGGTTCACAGAGCATGGCGTTGAAATCCTCTATGACTACAAATATCTCCGTGGACTCCCAGTCGCTCGTGCTCTCTACGAAAATACACGCAAGACGGAGAAGATTAAGCGCCACGAAGCAGCGCCGCGTCCGGAGTTACCGACAGCGGTCGCAGACGCGCTTACGTTTGAGGAGTCAGATCTCGAAATATCTGATGAAACTACTGATTAGTAAGTAATTTTCAGTAACGTCGCCGCGAAGGAACTGCCGAATTCGATGTCTCACAACAATATAGGAATTCCTATAGCCCAGATCTAGCACCTCTATCTTCAATGTATCCACTATAGTTTTAGCATTAGAAATTCCTATAGAAAATTGAGAAACTACCTCCACTATTGACAATCATCTCGATATTGGCTGTGATGTCCCTCCGTTCGAAGGGAGGTTGCTGGAGAGAGAAAGGAGGGAGAAGAGTACTATAGAAATTCCTATAGTCATTAGATAAGGGCTCAAACGGCACGTTATTGAACTATAGTTTTGGTAATAGGATTTTCTATAGGAAAGCGAGTACTGATAGTCAAGAGGACTTCGAGTAGTAAAGTCTTAGTCAAATGGAAGATTAACGTCCAACAGTATTGATGATCTGCTGGCGCATTTGAGTGTCAATCGGGATCCTTGAACACTGGTCATCAAGGCCGATCGATTGAAGCAGAAGGCTCGCTTCGTCCAACAATGAGAGTTCTAAATATGTCCCTTCACGATATCCATCGCTCGTTCGAGTCATATCGATGATTTTCAGTGTCTCGTACTCTCGAAGTTGGTCGGTGATTCGCTTCTGCCCGAGTACATTCGTGTTGATCGCTTCAGCAAATGCACGGTAAACTCGATACATCTCGGTTGCCTTGAAATGTGATTGGTTCGTAAACTCGTCCATCGCAGCCAGCGCGGCAATCGCGATCTTTGCTTGCGTGGGACACCCACGAATTAGATCTTGAACCCGTGTTACTTCGGCATCATCGTTGGCAGCACGAACGTGTTCTTCACGAACCTGATCGGCATCGTCATCGCGAGCCACTTCGCCAGCGAGTCGGAAGAGATCGATCGCACGTCGTGCATCACCGTGTTCCTGTGCAGAAAACGCGGAGCATAATGGAATCACATCATCTGAGAGAACGCCATCGCGATAGGCGTCTCGACGTCGGTATAGAATATCACCGAGTTGGTTTGCATCGTATGCTGGAAATACGATCTCGTCCGGGGCGAACGAACTCTCAACACGGGTATCCAACCGATCACCGTATTTGAGATCATTGCTAATACCAACGACAGTGATGCTGGCCTCGACATCATTCTCCTCGCCGGCTCGAGATAGTTGCATAAGGAGTTTGCTGTCGTCCGCCTCCTCCGGTGGAACGTTTTGGGCATCATCTGGGGGCGCAAGCCGATCGATCTCGTCGAGAACAACAATAATCGCGTCATAGAGGCTGTCGATAACTCTCCATAAACGGTCGTAGTACGCTCCCGTCGCGATTCCCGAATGTGGAATCGTGATGCCTGTTTTCTTGGAGTCATTTAGACTCTTCGAGAGATGGATGACGGTTTGGACTTCTGAACGGCGTTGCGCGCAGTCGATAATTGCACGTCCGATTCGTACATCGTTGTTTGCGCCGCGTTCTTCGACCTCGCGACTAACATACCGAGTGACAAGCGTCTTTCCAGAGCCAGATTTGCCTAAGAGAAGTGTGCCCTTTCCAGAACCCCCGGTAATTGTCGGTTTGAGCCGACGAGCGACGGTTTCAATCTGGTCGTTTCGACCGACGATCTTATCATGATCGGGGATATGGTCGATACGAAGTAAATTTTCGTTGGCGAAAATTGGATCTTCCTCGTCGAGTACAGAAAGAGGATCATCGCGAGCTTTGGAGCGAGAGTGGGCAACAGCCCCATGCTCGGCAGCATAATCGCCGAGTGTTTTTACTTGTGCTGTGCCTGAACCCATACACCGGATTTCAAATGAATTGGCCTTAGTTCTTTCCCCCTGTATTCGTTCATTTCGCATATTCACACGGAAAGGATTCCTACGTATCGATACCGCTTGTCCATTTAGCTGAAGAGTTGTGGGACGAGCGGATGACACCACATTTCAAATGAATTCTCCACAAAAGACGGCGTCTTGAACGTGCTGATTAGCATACCCCCACACCACATTTCAAATGAATTCTCGGTATGGTATAACAGGATCACGATCGTCGAAGACACCCACACCACATTTCAAATGAATTCATGCAAGAATCAGCCCTACACAGAGGCGGTGAGTTGAAACAGGCTTGTTCCTGAAACCCGATTGATTACCAAGTAGAGACACTAATGGTCGAAAATCATTTGAAAATCGGTGTTGATTGGAGGAACACGATAGATGGAGAAGTACTCACGAACTTACCACGTGAAATCAGCTGGAAGTATATAAATAGAACATTTGTGGATGTTGTTACCAATCTAATATCGGTTGTACCTCTTTAGAACGGGTTTTTACAACTACACTACTACTACTATCTTACTGCAATAGTAATATATATAATAACGCGAGTAGGGATCTGTTTCTCCAAATGAAATCAAATCACCGCGTATCGTGAAGTACAGCCACTTTATCCTATGATTTCGCCTTTTTGGCAACCAAACCGACTTCTTTCTGCCCAGTCTCCCCCTCGTTCCCTTGGAATGGATTTCATTTGAAATCCGGTGTGGGGGTGCTGTCGATCGAGAACCACTGATAACGACTCCAGCCATCTTTCGAGTATGCGTTAGTATTGTGTACCAACGCCGATCTCTTTCAACTCTGCTCTCTTCGAATCGTCGCTATATCCGTCGCGACTCTTTCCGATTCTTCCGCTGCAATCACGAGCATATTCGGGGCTGGTGTACAGGGTGCTCGATCACCGACGTGGAACCCTGCGTCTACAGCACCTGGCAGTTGCACCTGATAGCCATTGCCTGCGATTTGGAGTGAGGCGTCTGCAACTCGATGAATCGTGACCGTGTCTAAGGCGGCTGATGTCGCGAGTTCTACGACATTTTCGTTTTTGACACGGTCGATGTCGATGACGAGGAGGAGTTTATCGAATGCAAACACCCGGATGTTGGCAAGGCGGGTGGTCTCGTCGTCAGTTTCTTCAACGAGTTCAGCTGCTCGGGCGGGTTGCGTCACTTGGAGAGCAAGGCCATCGCCGGAGTGCTTGATTTTGTTGAGCATTACTGGTTAGTATTGTATGCTAACTCAAGAACGTTCGCCTCATCAGTCACGCTCTTGGTGCAATATTGGTGGTGAGCAGTTTGAGGATTTCAATACTCCTGCGTGTGTTCAGTTTCACTTCCGCTGTGGTTGGCTCACGACTTTATCTATTGCGTCCCAAGCGTTGAATGCAGTTAGCGTATCCCAGCAGGTGGCGTGGGCGCTCGTACTCATCCCAAACCCATCCTCCCACGCCGTGTGCTCATTCTCCTTGCCGTAACGAATCAAACAGTCGCATGGTAAGCTACCGTCCAAGGGTTTACTTGTCGAGAACGCAGATTTTGTAGTACCAATGGTTCCAAACGAGAAATCGCCACTCACACCACTTGCGCAAGAAGCGCTTGACACGCTTGCGAAGGAACTTCCGGAGGAGGGAGAGTTCACGTACAAGCAAGCGTATGCAATTCTCAAGGAGGAAGAAGACCTTGAGCGCCCCGCGGCCGAGGATATTATCGAACGGCTCTACATGAAAGGCCATCTCTACGAGGTTGAGGGGAAGCTTCGGCTCACTGATTACGAAGTTGAATAACAAGATAACCTCGTAAGTGAGCGTAAATATGAATAGTCTGTGGTGTCGATGGAACGTTTTACTTGATCAACTAGCCAGGCACGGCTTCTCACTAGTACTGCGGTGTGCTCCGAGCGGTTCATAGATGAGGATGGTATTGTTACTGCGGACGGTGACGAGATAGTCCACGACTGTGAATCGCACCTCAACGTCACTCTTTTTCTCCGCGCTTGCTGTGACGATGTCTTCGAGCGCATCTGGATTCACATATTCGTACAGCGTGAGCGTCGTTTGGCCGGCTGTTGGCTCAATCACGTCAATGAGTACGTCGATTACATCGGTAACAAGCTCAGAACTCGATGATTCGGGGTTGATCGTTTCAGAGGCGATCAGTGCGTATTGGTGAGATGGACTCGATCCTGGGTGCTCTGTGGTGGAGCCGAACCAACGGGTCGTTTTGGTCGTCAGTGGTTCGCTGTGCATACTTTCTATTAGCCTCCCAGATAGTTGAGTAACGGCTGTTTACAACAGAATTTACTCGATAGAAAGAAAGTGACGCTGGAAATCGTATTGATAAATGTTTTTCAAATAATTTGATTAAGCAATATAATAAAATCAAACCATGTCTGACGAACTTATTTTATCCCTCGGGCCATTGGTTGAGATACGCTCTCACAAAATCTGGCATGACGCCATGGTCTGGCGCCATCACTCCAACGGTGTCGTCATGCCTGATCGTGAGAGTTGCCTCTCCCTAGCCGTCCTTTTCGATGGTTGAGTTAGTTTATTGTTCAGTGGTTTTTGTGTCTTATGCCGAGAATCAGAGCTTTAGAAATCTAAATCGGAAACGGAAAACTCCTGATAACCTCCCGTCGGCTTGGTACACTAAACAATGGCAAATCACCACATATAACCGAATTTTTAAGTACTTTAGTATATTTTTAATTTACTGAATTGGCACATTCCACATCATATGTCGTTTATTAGTTTACAACTGGATTCTCATCCAACACAATACTGAACAAAATCAAAAAAGGGATAAGCTAGGATTACGACACCCCGGTGAAGTAGCGATGACTTGCAAACGACGTACGTTCTTGACAGCTGCTGGATGTACAGGGCTTCTTGGACTCAGTACGGCACAAGTGAGCAGTCAGAGCGAATCTGACCTTTCGCGCGATTCGTTTACGCTCATGAGCGGTACCAAGAAAGCGACCAATGTTTATGTGACGAAAGCGAGCGAATCCGGGCCAACTGCGCTTGTCGTCAGCGGAATCCACGGCAATGAGGAAGCAGGGTATGCTGCCGCTAAAAAAATCAGCCGGTGGCAAATTCAGCGTGGGACGCTAGTAACAATTCCAAAGGCGAATGCAGAGGCTGTCGCCGAGGATGCGCGCACTGCAGACGATGGTATTGATTTGAACCGACAGTTCCCTTCAGGCGAGAACCCTACAACGGACCTTGCCCGCGATATTTGGGGGGTTGTTGAAGAATACGACCCAGATATCGTTATCGATCTTCACGAATCAACTGGGATCTACGATGGTGACATGATTGGCGGGGTCGGGCAGGTTATCTTTACGTCATGGGACGAAGCCGCCTCCAGCGACGCAAAGAAGGCCACCGACTATCTGAACGAAAACTATGTTTCGCGTGACGGATACGAGTTCTCAGTTGGTGCGTTCTCTCCACCTTCCGACGGATTGGACGGTCTGTTAACCCATAAAGCCGCGCGCGATACTGGCGCCCTCTCTTTCCTTGCGGAGGTAACATCCCAGGATACAGTCCTCGATAAACGCGTACAATGGCATACCAAACTTGTTCAACAACTCGTCGAGGAAGAACTACTCACCACATCGGGCGACGAGGACAAGAATGAGGACAAAAACAAGGGCGACAATTGTGAGATCACTCGATGGTGAGGGTCTCTGGCCGCTTCAAATACATATTCCACTGATAATGTGGTGACATGTTCGTGGTGGTACTGGGCAAGTGATATCACTCTTGCCAAGAGAGTGATTTCTTATTTCTGCATATATTAGTCTCCACGAATATGACAGTACGAATCCGACCATTGACCACCTAGTATTTGCTATTCAGTCGAACGAGCTGCTTGCCACTATTCATAGTACATCTTCCTCGACGACTTCACCAAAGGCAACATTTGGTGTCACGTTGACGATTTCAACAGTTACTCGTTCATGTTGCTCCGTCTCAGGGACAATAATAATATAGCCGCGTTCAACACGGGCAATCCCATCACCTTGCTCGCCGATCTCTTTGATTTCAACACTTCGGCGCTCTCCCTCCTCGACAGGCGGTGCAGGCTGGTCGTGGGAGCGGTTCGACTCAGTCTGCGAGGTGTCTGCTCCTGACGAACCAGATCCGAGGAGTGCCACATGGTAGGTGCCATTTGCTTGGATGTCTCCGTCTGTTATCTCCTCTTTCGGGATCGTGATGGTGTAGGACTCTTCCTGATCCTGGATGCGTTCACTGAACAGGCACAGTAACTCATCGGGGACCTCCATGTCCAACTTTGAGCATCACGGCGGCATAAATGTACACGTGAATCTCGGTGAGAACGCTTGTTTCTCGGTAGTGGCAGCGTGGTTGGACGAAAGCTATCGCTCTCGACGCCCGGCGACCCAGGTATCGTGGCATCGAGTGTCGCCAGCGAAGCACGTCGTCGTATATCGATGAGGCGCAGAAAGCGGTGATTCGAGCCGTGGATGAGTATCGTGATTCAGAGGTGGATTGTGAGGAATTGTGGTCGTGGGTTGATCGACTTGAGCGTGGGGCGGTTGATTCGAGTGAGTTGGTGATTACGAATTGCGTTTCGAAGAAACAAGAGGACTATACGCAGTCGACGCGGAGTGTGGCAGCTCTGGAACAGGCAGCTGAGTTGGGGTTGTCGCGTGCGCCTGGTCAAAGTATCTCGTATGTTGTAGTGGACGATGAGAAGCGTTCGCGGGAGCGGGTGATGTTGGCGGGTGAGGAACTGAGTGAGTATGATACCGAGTTTTATCGGGAGTTGCTGATTCGTGCGGCAGCAAGTGTGTTGTCACCGCTTAGGTGGCGTGAGTCGGATATCAAAGCGGAGTTGGAACAATATACCGAGTCGAGTTTGGCGTCGTTCGGTTAAGGAACGGCAGAGATATCTAACGGGAGTAGCTTACGATTGGTCGTTAATTCCCTTCTTGGAGTTGGTCAACAAACTCATCCATTCGATCGACGAACGCTTCTGTTCGGGCACGAAGCGCACTCAAATCGAGATCAAGTGGTTCGTAGCCGTAATTGACTTGCTCACGGTAGTCCCATAATTCGGATAAAAATCGCCCGTCGTCTCGTGGGACATCTCCTTCGAGTACGACCTCTTTGCCAAAGAGGGTTGAAACGTCACGGTGAGAGGTGGGATCGAACCCATTCGCGTAGAGTACTGCTTGTGCTGCATGAAAACACGCATAGTACAGCCGATTGACGGGAAATTCGAGGAGAAAGCCCCGCCCTAAAGGGCGGGGATGAATCCGACATGGTACTCGGCACCTGCCGCCGATGGCAGGGCCGGATATTCAACGTCTGCGTTCACTTTCACCCCGCATAGATCGGTGTTAAGTATGTTCGGTGACATAGGTTACGTATGGCGAAACAGGTCGTTACGCGGACCTACCGCGCACGCATCTGCAACTACTCGCAGGTGCGCAACGACCTCGACTCGCTCGGATTCGCCGCCAGCAAGCTCTGGAACGTTGGCCGATGGACGGCTCAACGAGTTTGGGACGCCTGCGGCCAGATTCCCGACGCGAACGCGCTCATGGCGTACCTCAAGACCCACGAACGCTACACCGACCTGCATTCGCAGTCGAGTCAGCGAGTTCTCCAAGAACTCGCTGAGGCGTTCACCAGCTGGTACGGCAAGCGCAAAAACGGGAACGAGAACGCGAATCCGCCCGGCTACCGCAAACACAACAACGACCATCCACGGTCAACAATCACGTTCAAAGCAGCGGGCTTCAAGCACGACGCCAAGAACAACCGCGTCCGCCTCTCAAAAGGCAAGAACCTTAAGGAGAGCTGGTCAGACTTCGTTCTCTGCGAGTACGACATTATCTGCCCAGTCGGTCGAACCGTCGAGAACGTCCAGCAGGTTCGTGCGGTGTACGAACACGGCGAGTGGCGGTTGCACTTCGTTTGTCGCGTCGAGATTGACGACACCGAGCCACCCGGCGACGGAACCGCCGGTATCGACCTCGGCATCTGTAACCTCGCCACCGTCTCCTACGGCAACGAAGCCGTGTTGTACCCCGGTGGGACACTCAAAGAAGACGAATACTATTTCGCCAAAAAACGCGCGGAAACGGACGATTCGGCCTCCCGCGAAGCGAAGCGTCTCGACCGAAAACGCACCGACCGGCGGACGCACTTCTTGCACACGCTGTCGAAAGACATCGTATCCGAGTGCGTCGATCGGGGCGTCGGGACGATTGTGGTGGGCGACCTCAGCGGCATCCGCGAGGACGAGAACGGTGACGCCCGCAACTGGGGATGCCACGGTAACCTCGATCTGCATGGGTGGGCGTTCGACCGCTTCACGACGCTACTCGACTACAAGGCTGAAGTCGCAGGTATCGAGGTGGTCGAGAAATCCGAGCGCGGTACGTCGAAAACGTGTTCGGTGTGCGGTCGGTCGGACGACCGCCAGCGTGTCGAACGCGGCTTGTACGTCTGCGGCTGTGGATTCGTCGGGAACGCGGATTGCAACGGCGCGGAGAACATCAGACGAAAAGTACTCCCGAATCTCGCCACAGACGGTGGCCGGGATAGGGATAACGGCTGGTTGGCACAGCCAGCGGTCCGCCTGTTCGACCGTAGCGAGGGTCGGTTCGCCCCGCGAGAACAGGTCACGGACCGCGAACCATAATATCCCAACTGCGGTCGGGAATCCTCGCCCTTCAGGGCGGGGAGGATGTCAAGACAGCTGTATCCGATCCATTTCCCTCTTGGAGGATTTTTGCGTCGGCAAGGGCTGTTCGGGCTTGTTCGAGTTCTTCGCCGACGTACTCATCCTCAGGCATACGAGCGTCCTTCGGAAAGCACGTGCTTGATGAATGGATGGTTCTTCCGCTCGGCGAATCGCTCGGTTGTTTGGACGTGAACGGACACAACGACGGAATAGTCGAGCTGTACGTCGTACGCGAGATCCCGAAGATCGTCGATGATCGCTTCGTCGGTAACGATCACGAAAATATCGATATCCGAATCTATCCCACGGGTATCACCGCGAGCGGTGCTGCCGAAGACGATGAGATCCTCAATTTGATTGCCAAATTCGTTGCGAGCAGCAGCTGTAAACGCCTCTACTGCTTGCTCGTGAAGCGAAGGATCTGCATCAGTCATATCTCTAAGTACGTGGGCGAGACATGCTAAATGTTCGCCTATTTGCGGCCGGGGAATGCCATGATTTGTTTGGAGCAAATCACCGATAGCATGTAGATGAATCGATAGAGGGGATGAACAGATGTCACTCTCTGAGCGGACGACTTGGGTTTCCGACCGAGTAGAGAGTCGACTCGAACACGTCGGCACGTTCTCACTCACGCCGTCTTCGACTGTCGCTAGTCAAAGTCGATTACACCGTTGTAATAGAGGTGGATCGCGAACACGATCCCCTCCGTTTCGCAGAAATAGACGCAGAAAAAGACGCACTTCACCGTAGCAAACACACTAGTACCACCATGGTTCACCGGCAAAGCGGTGTGAATCTCGGGTGGTGGCGTCGCCGAAATGGGGGTTCGACGAACCCCCGTGATTACAACGCTATAATTAGCGCCCTCCGTTTAGCTCCGCGTTCGCTTCGTGTGCTCGCATCCACCCCGCGAGGTCAGGATGGGAGAACGTGGTTTCGATGTGATGCCCGCCGACACCCCATTGCGTCGTTGACAAATTTGACTTCTAAGTGAGGGATCATTCGGTGGAATATCGAGTAACTGTCGAGAATTTGGGTCAATTTCTGAACCACTCAAATCGTATGTTAGTCTGGTTTACACCGCTCCATCGTCTCAAACAATAATAAGTCCGCGCACTGGGCTCGAAGCGGATTGTGGTGATCTCTGAATTGATTTTCTATTGACTAATCAACTAGTAACGTTCGAGTCTAATCGCCAGATGGCTCTGACTATTTTCGGATATGCGACTGAGCTACTACTTTCGAGATATGTGATTAGACTATCGTAATAGATATGAAATTAGTAGATCCAGATCTATGGAATAAACATCTACTTTGTTTGTTTTAGTTTATTTGACCTCGATATCTGTTGCTATTGGCGATCTCACGCTATGATTCGCGGTTCAACGCTGAAATGGGGACGGCCAATACCTTCATATCACCATCGTGCTTGAACTCATCGAACTCATGAGTGCATCTCCCAACACCGCTGACGCCACTGGTGACACCACCTCGTCCCCGCAAGACACGGAGTCGTCCCAACCACTGTCAAAAGACACGATTTTTCATATCTTACAGGTACAGCGCCGACGCTTGACCTTACAGTACCTCCAAGGGCGAACAGACGCCGTTTCGTTACGCGATCTTGCCGAACAGGTGGCGGCCTGGGAGAATAACATGTCGGTCGTCGAGCTGACTTCAAAAGAACGCCAGCGCGCCTACATTTCACTGTACCAAACTCACCTCCCGACACTCGATACGGAGGGTATCGTTGAGTACAACAAAGATCGAGGAACAATCAGACGAACGTCCCGTGCTGACCAGTTTGATCCGTACCTGTTCGACACAGTTCCACATCACGCATCCGAATCTTCTACGGACAGTGCGTTGGATCTCCGATGGGAGCGATATTATCTCGGCGGGACGCTTTTCAGCACGAGTCTGTTAGGTGCTAAATTGCTTCAGCTTCCACTCGTGTCACAGTTGGCGTCTCAATTAATCATCCCGATAATTTTGTCCGTCTTCTCCATCCTTACGGCGGGTCACTACTATACTCGGTCTGTACTTCCAGAGTCCAATCCCATTGAGAAAGTTACCCAGTTATTCTCTCACCGGGGACCAAGTAACTAGTCGGACACACAAACCGACACAAAACAAGCAAGTAACTCAAAGTCTCGTCCGTTCTCCGGGCGAGATAGGAGTATCGGCTACGTGGCAGAGTCAGCACCTCATCGGGATGTAAACCGCAACTCTGACAACCCAGGAAGACCGGTCTTATGGGAGGCCCGTGTCTTTAGGTGCGGGAGGATGTCACGATTTCTGTCGTTCGACAAACTCAACTTCGACGGTCACTTCACGATTTGTTCCGGTTGCGATTCGCTTCTTCAGTTGCGTACTCGCTTTGGGAAAATTCTGATCGGGCGGTCGACTCACTACTACAGTCACCTTTTGAGGCTGTTTCGACACCATCCTCTCGTTGAATTCGGTTTGTACTTCCATGAGCGCCAAACTATGATACTGCTGTTGCTCGAGTGTTTCACCGACAGCTTGATTTACTGATCGTTCAAACCCGACGTGCGTTGCTATAGCTCCACCTGCAGTAACAAAGAGAACCAAGAGCACGATTGCGACGACGGCCGATGGGCCAATCTGACTGACCGAGAGTTCGATTGTATATCTCCTGATTTCCACCCATCGGGTCTGTACCCAAGATACCAGAGAACAAGGACACCAGTAACGTGAATTGACGCCGCGTTGACGATGAGAAGAATGAGTGACCCCAATGCGACTGCCGGAATATTCCAAGCAATACTGATTCCAACGGGGCAGCGGCGGGAATGAGTGCTGCAGCGATCATCATACCGACGAGTGCCGCAGTGCTCGCCGATTGACCGCGCCGTTCCGGAGTGTCACGCACAAATCCGGTATGATGTAAATTATCGCAACGATTATTGAAATTTAAGAAAAGGACCGAAGTTTTTTTACCACGCCGGTATACTTGTTACCGAGCACCACACAAAACTGGTGACGCCGAACACGTAGAACAGGGTTACGTGACCAGCTGACGACCAATTATGACAGACACTGACGATACACGATCATCCGAAACGCGAACCGAGAGCGACGGCGGTGTCGCGCGCGGTGATATCTACGCCAGCGAGGAACAGGGCAAGGCCTACCGCGACTCGGTCTACAACGAGGTCGATTACGAGTCGCTCGAAGAGGCACCGGAGATGGGTTCGTATCCCAAAAAAGACGACAAGGGTGGTTTTCGGCTCGTCGACATGCCGAAAGCACCGAAGGTGAACCACATCGTCGGGCCGAGCGCCATCATGCTCGGTGCGGCGCTCGGATCGGGCGAGACGATGTTCTGGCCGGCGATCATCGCCAACGAAGGCTGGGCGCTGTACTGGGCCTTCTGGGTCGGCGTGCTCACCCAGTTTTTCATCAACACCGAACTCCAGCGCTGGTCGATGGCCACCGGCGAGAGCATCTTCAGGGGATTCGACCGCCTGAGTCGGTTCTGGCCGTGGTTCTTCCTCGTCGCCGGTCTCCTCCAGCTCGGCTGGCCGGGTTGGGCCGCCAGCGGCGGGCAGGTATTCGCCGCGTGGACCGGCGTCGTTCCCGAGAGTCAGTGGTGGGTTATCGGTCTCGCCACGATGGTTATCATCTGGCTGTCCTATCAGGCAGGTCCGGTGATGTACAACGTCATCGAGAAGGCACAACTCGCCATGATGTTCATCGCCATCGGCGGTGCAATAGTTTTGATCTTCCTCGTCGACTCGACAGGCCAGTTGGCGAGAATACCGGCCGGCGCGGTGAGCTTCGGGACGCTCCCGGACGACGTGGGCATCGCCACCTTCCTCGGCGGACTCGCCTACGCAGGGGCCGGCGGTTACGTCAACCTCTCACAGGGCGTCTGGTCGCGCGAGAAGGGCTACGGCGTCGGGTCCTATCAGGGTCGCGTGAAGAACCCGCTGCGCGGAGACGCTGAACCGGAGGAGGTCCACGGTGGGCTCGCGTTTGAGCCCACCGAGACTAACCTCAAACGCTGGAGGGCATGGTGGAAGGTCTCCCAACAGGAGCACTTTCTGACCTTCGTGATCGGGCTGTTGATCATCGCGACCGTCGCCATGACCATCGCGGCGAAGTACGTCCCGGCGAATCAGACGGTGTCCACCGACGCCGTTGCTATGTGGATCGACGTCATCATCCCGCAACTCGGGGGCGCAAACGCATTCTTGATGTATCTGGTGGTGTTCATCGCACTCTTTTCGACGCAGTACGCCATCGTCGAGGCGTTCACCCGCAACAGTGTCGACATCATCTACCAGGTATACGGTCGCCAACACGGGATGGACGTGAGCCGCGTGTTCCTCGGTGCACTCACCGTCTTCGTGCTGTGGGGCATGGCCATCATTGGGGCGAACGCCATCACCCAGATCACGACGCCGTGGGTCTTCCTCGTCATCGGGGCGGCGATGGCCGGCGTGATGATGTGGCCGTACAACGCGCTTACCATCATCCTCAACACCACCCGAATGCCAGAGCACACCCAACCTGGCTGGGGGCGCGTCTTCGCCATGTGGTGGGCGACTGGGTTCTTCGGGTTCTTCAGCGTCCTGCTGATCGGGGACGTCCTGTCGAGCAGGCTCGGGCTGAGCGCGTTCAGCACGGAGGTGGCCATCATGGGCAGCGGCGTCGGCGGCTACGTGCTCTGGCTGCTCGCGCTCGTCGTCCAGGTCTACACGATGTACCGCTCGGCGCGGGCGAAACTCGACGCCAACGACACCGTCGAGGGGGCCGAGGAGGCGAGCGGCTTCCTCGCCTGAGAGGCTCGGTCTTTTTCCCTTCGGTCGCGTAGAGCGTCCATGACATCCGAAACCGAATCGGGTGGGTTGAATCCGCTCTTTCGGCTGCTCGTTGCCTACCGGTTTCTCGTCTACGTCGGCGGCCTATTCGTCATCGGCCTTCCGCTCGTCCTGTCGATGGTCGACGTCGTGGTGCCACGGGCGGCGCGCACTGTCCTTGTCGTTGCGGTCCTCTGTGTGATGGTGCTCACCTATGTCGGCGAGCGCCGCGTCGGCCACGACCACATCGACCCTCGAACGGGGAAATCGACCGAGGAATATCCCCTCGAAATGCGCGTCGCCGTCGCGCTCGCCGTCGTCGGTATCGCGGCGGGCGTGTACGTCGCCATCGAAGTGAACGCCCTCACGGGGCTGGTGTTCGTCGTTGGGTCGTACTTCTTCGGCTATCTGGCCTACCGCGGTGGGTTCGACGGCGGGGACGACGGCGATGGGGGTTAGGGCGCGTGACGGCCGACCCCGACGACATCGACGAGGGGCCTTCGAGGACCTCCCGAGCACCGACATCGAGGTCTTCGTCCACGTGCATTTCGGGATGGCGGGGTCGTTCCCGCTGCGACTCGCGGAAGTGTTCTTTACGAGCGACGGTCTCCACCTCGTCGAGTACGGCTACATCACGCCGCTGTTCGGTCTCGGCAGCAAGAAACACCGGCGCGAGGCCGAGGCGATGGGGGCAGTCTACGACTACCACGACATCGACGAGGTTCTCCTCCGAGGTGACTCGGTCACGTGGCTCGACTACGGCACCGTCGAGCGGGTCGTGCTCCATGACGGTGGGTGGTTCGGTCGACCGAAACTTACCGTCTACACGGACGAGCACTCGTACGCCTATCGCCTCCACGACGACCAGGGGATAGCAAAACTCGCGGCCGACATCGAAGCGTGCGCCGACCGACACGGTTTCGCGGTCGAGGTGGTCTCCGGCGTCGGCTTCTCGCCGCGCTCGAATCGAATCTCGTGAATGCGCTTCTGTAATCGACTCCCGCTCTGGGAATCGTGCTGCCCGAATTAGGGGAAGAAGATGGCTATCCTGTGGTCCGCTCGGCGGAGTTGAGGGTGAACGAGACCTCCTGGTCTTTGTTCAGGTTGACCGATTTGGACTGGCCTTGGACGACGACATCATAACTACCCTGTGACAGCGTGACGTCGATCTGACCGGCACTGTCGGTGTACCTGCTGAAGACCTATCTGTTGGTGTTCTTGTCGACGACCGTGACGGGGACGTTTTCGAGGGCCTCGCCCTCCGCAGACACACTCACTCCGAGTGAGCGTGAACCCCGATGGCTATCCGGGTTCCCCGTCCCTTTCGCGGTGGCGGAGACGTCGGCGACGACCGCTTCGGTCGATAGAAGCACCGAGAGCGCTACGAGTGGGGGTACGAGACGTCATTCCAGCGTCGCGCGATAGGGGATAAATTCGAAAGAATGTAAAATCAGTCAATCGAAGTAACAGGATAGAAATAGATCGGTCATCGTTTTACCTCCGGGATACGACGGGAGCGTCCGGCTATCGGGGCGGCGAGAGCACCCGGTCCTCGATGGCCCGGTCGCCCCACCAGACGAGGTAGGCGTAGGCGACGAGTGATAAGGCCAGTCCGGCGGCGAACGGGTAGACCCCGTCGATGGCGAACCTGAGGGTCAACAGCACCGCCGAGACGATGATGAGTCGAGTGAACGCGAGTGCGAACAGCGCCATTATCTCCCTCACGGGGTACGCACCTAAAACGACGATGCCTCCGATTCCCGGCCGACGCGACGGAGCGGCCGGGGGACGACGCTTTCGACCGATATCCGTTACCACAGTGCTTAACACACCCAGTCGCGGAAAGCATGGCCGTCGAAGAGGAGTTCTACGACCCAGTCGACTTCGAAACCTCGATCGACGCGCTCGGTCACGACCACGAGGACGTCGCCGAGTATCGAGCGCTCGCGGCCGACCTCCGGGAAGGGATCCGCGTCTCGACCAACGACCAGAACGAGGATCACCAGACGCGTACGATTCGAGAGAAGTACGATGAGTAGGGCAATGAAATCGACTGATACTGCGACCTCGGCGAGAGTGGAGCGTCAACTTCGCGGCGGGAGTACCAGCGCCTCCGCGAGCACGTCACGGAGTATGAAGTGGTGGTCGCCCACGAACTTGACCGGCTGGGCCGGTCGTTTGCGGACCTCGCCGGCTTCGTCGAAGAACTCCGCGAGAAGTGCATCGACATTGACCTCGTGAACCAGCCGATTGGGACCGTTGGAGAGGACGATTGGATGGCCGAGATGATGTTGAACATGATGATGGTATTCGCCGACGCTGAGCGGAAGATGATATTGCTTCTCTTCCCGCGCCCAGAAACGCTCTAGTGCAAATCGTCGTCAGAATAAACCCAAAGCCATGGCCTTGTTGAAAATCTCAATCGGTAAAGGGTTTCAGCGGTCGTGCTGATTGCAGAGTGCGTGTATAACAACCACTACTGCGAGGAACAGTGGTTTGAGATTCTGGTTTTCAGTCAGAACTCGTTAATCACGGGGATACCGATGGTTTCGAAATCTGTCATCGAGTCAAGTTTCTTCGAGGTTTGGGCGAGAGACACGGTCTCGGAAACCATCATTGCCGGATCAAGTTTCCCGTGTTCGATCATCCGGAAAATCTCATCGTAGCGAGGCCGGGGATTGCCGATTGCGCCAATGAACTGGAGTTCTTGGGCGACGATTAGGTCCGTCGGGAGCGAGACCTCGCCACCCTCGTCACTGGATGTCAAGCCGATCTGGATGTGCTGGCCGAGTTTTCGAAGGCTACGGACCGAGTTGCGACACGTCTCGGCGATGCCGAGTGCATCCACGGAGACCTCAGCGCCACCATCAGTGATCGCTTTTATCTCCTCGGGCACGTCAGCAACCTCTCTCGCATTGATAGTTTCGACGGCCCCTACTTCGGTTGCGAATTCCAATTTCTCGTCGAACAGGTCGACGGCAATGACGTTCGCGCCGATGGCGTCGGCGATGTGAACGGCCGAGAGGCCGATGCCACCGCAGCCATGGACTGCGAGCCAGTCGCCGGCAGTGACGTCCGCTTGGTGGACGAGCGCGTGGAACGACGTCATGAATCGACAGCCCAGTCCGGCCATCTCAACCGGCGAGACACTTTCCGGGAGGGGGACGACGTTGAAGTCAGCTAACGGGACATGGAATTGTTCGGCGAAGGCGCCCGGCGATTCAGGGACGAGTCCCAGCGGGATGCGGTTGTCGCAGATATTGGAGTGACCGTTTTGACAGGACTGGCAAGTCCCATCGCCGAGGTTGAACGGGATAGCGACGTAATCGCCTTCACGAATATGGTCGACTTCGTCGCCGACCTCGACGACGACGCCGGCGGGTTCGTGCCCGAAGATGTGGCCGTCCTCGAACTCTCTGGACTCCCAGAGCGGATCACCCTGCCACGCGTGCCAATCACTCCGGCAAATACCACATGCATCGGTCTCGACCACGACCCCTGTCGGATCCGGTTTCGGTTCGTCGATCTCTCTGATCTCCAGCGGCTCCCCGTGGCCGGTAAACACTGCTGCGCGTATCATATACATGGCGGTTGTTGGCATACATCATAACTATACGGGTCAAGAATACGGTATCCGTCCCACTTGAGCACTAAACCCGCGCTCTATATCTGGCACACCATTCCTAACAGATGATTTGCAGGAAACATCCAAATGCTGATTCGACGGCTCGGAACACGTCAACACGTTCTCAATCATGCCGTCCTCAATTGTCGCAAGTGGGAGTCGTCAACTATAATGTTGTAATAGAGGAGGATCGCGTCGCGATCCCCCTCCGTTTCGCAGAAAACGACGCAGAAAACGACGCACTCCACCGTAACCAACACACTACTACCACCATGTGTCACCGCCAAGGCGGTGTGACTCTCGGGTGGTGGCGTCGCCGAAATGGGGGTTCTCCGAACCCCCGTGATTATAACGCTATAATTAGCGATCTCTCTTGGCTATCTCCGCATTGGCTTCGTATGCTCGCATCCATCCTGCGAGGTCGGGATGCCCGAACGTGATCTCAATGTGGTGACCACCGACACCCATTGCGTCGTCCACGGATAACGTCCGCGACTCTTTGTAGCTTACACCGGGCACACGCTCGGCCATCTCCTCCATCACTCGATGGTGGCGTAGGTGAGAAGCCGGAAAATTATACACAAATTGTAAAATAATAATATATTATTATTTAATAAATATCTATAGGATATAATTCCACCACTGACAAAGTTCCCATATATGAGCAAATGGTATCACGTTGCGTATCGTATAGGGTCTATCTCTTCCTAATTTTTGGAGGAGAGGGAGGGAAACATGGATTCGACGAAAGGCAGGCACACTATCGAGAATGAGGCAGGGCAGATTGAAGAGAATATCTCGGAACTCGAAGCCGAACTCATCGATATTGACCCCGTTGAAATTGGAACAGAGGCAAAACAATTGGACATCGGTCAAACACTCACCGAGCGGGCGCGCTTGCCCCGCTCGACAATTCGACGTCTCGGCTATCTGGGGATCATATATTTCATCGGGTTGGCTGTGATGGTACCATTTTTTGACACCACAACGCAAGCGTTTTTGCTCCCGCTCATTCCGACAATCGTCATCCTGGCATTCTTGTTTGAGCTTATGGACTCAGCTGCCGGAATGGGATTCGGGACTGCCCTTGCACCGCTGTTGTTCATCCTTGGCTACACTCCATTGGAAGTAACACCGGTTCTTCTCATCTCCGAGTCAATCACCGGATTTGTCTCAGGAGGCGTGCATTACGAGTTGAAGAATGCTTCTTTTTCATTCCGTCCGTTGAATGCAGAGGCTAAAACGATGTTCCTTCTGGGAAGTGTGGGTGCAATCGCAAGCGTTGTCTCGATTATATTAACGTACTTCGCATTCTCGTTGCCCGAATTATATATAGAAACATCTGTTTCGTTGCTCGTTCTCGCGATGGGCCTTATTGGACTGATTCGAGCACGTATAGATACGAAAATTAAGTACAAGCCACGTCGATTGGCGACTTTTGCAGTACTCGCTGGCATCAACTAGGGTATCGGTGGTGGTGGCTACGGCCCAGTCGTCACGCTTGGCCAGCTTCTGTCAGATGTGTATGAAAAGAGTGCAACGGCAATTGCATCACTAGCAGAGAGTATTGTTTCGGTCGTCGGCGTAATCACGTTCTTTGTGCTTTCAACACAGGGGGTAGGCATTGACCTCATTCTCTTGCCGTCCATCTTCACCGGCGGATTTCTGGCGGCTATCGGCGCGCCGTATCTCGTGCGCGTTATGCCGAACCAGGTCTGGCGGTATGTGATTCCGCTGTATGCTTTCACGATCGGCCTCCTTGGATTGACAATTGGACTTGATATCTGATCGACTTGATTAACTGATCAAAGTAACGCTTGTACTATGAACGTCGTTGTAGAGAGTAGGGATTTGAGGCTGTCACTCATCTTCAGGAACTTGCCTTTTGGCGTCTTCGTCGACCACTCTTCCGCATATGTTTCATCGATTAGTAAGCAACATTGTCGAGATCGTACCCCTTTTCACGTTCCACTGACCACGGCAGTCATCCGAACAAAAATAGTATGTAATCATAATTTCTTCACTTAGTCCGTTTGTCTTTCTTGGATAATCATGGGATGTGACTCAGTCTGATCCAAAATATTTGAACACGAAACGCAGCCGACAAACCGAGACTCCACATTTGCACTCTCTATCGAAGTAAGTTTTTCAATCATATTAGTGCTTTATAAGCAATTTCGTATGGTAGTTTCGGCCCTTCTCTCACGTCTCCGTGCTCACTTGCACTGAGTAGCTGCTTTATACTTCATCAATCACTTACTATCAATCCATCCTTTCAATACTTCATATATTTTGTGAGTATAATATTGCTTTCAGTAGAGAAGAGATTCAAGATCTTTCCGTAATCGGTCAGCGTATTCTAGCCGTACTTTCCGTGCCTCAGCCGCCGAAATTCGATAATCTCCGACAATTTCTTCGGTTAATGGTTTATACTGATTGATGTCAAATCGCATTGTGGTGAGATACTGACAGACTCGTTCGGAAAGTCCGTCATTCATCGCCGTTGCAGTGATTGCGCGAAGTTCTGCAAACGTCGGTATTCCGATTTCTTCTGGACGAATGCCTGGGGTGGCAATATTCACCGATTTCTCCTCCGTTAATGACATCAACATCGAAACATCGCTCACAAATTGGAGGATTTGACTCGGAAGTGCAACATCAGGTGCCCGCCATTCAACCGTTGGTGTTTCTTCCCGTAATCGAACAGGGGTGAGAACAACGTCTTCCTGTTGAATGAAGTGCGTGAATTCGACTTCTGGAATATCGAGCTGTTCAGCCTGTAATTTCAGCGTTTCATACATTTGGGAGAGACGTTCATCCCACTCTTCGGTAGTCTTTGCATATGGCCAGAGATCCCGATACCGAGTCAACAGTTCGGTCGAATGGGTACGGTACGAGAGTGCGCGAGCATCCATTCCCATCAACACGCCATCGTAATACGGTGAGGAACTAACGAGTGCGATCGCTGGATCCAGTGCTGTCAAGAGATTGAGTTGGTCAACAACACTTCCCTTATCAAAGTGGATATGTGTGCCGGCACAATTTTTTGCGTATTTGATCTCGTTACCGTATATTCGATGCAGCAATTTTCCTCGGTCGCTAGTGATCGGGAACTGGTGTTCTGTGAGTGGAGTAGCGAGTGGAACAAGATGTTTGTCGAGGTCGGCTGCTCGTGCTAATACGGTTTCGAGGATCGTAGTGAGATTTTGGCGCAACTCTGTCAGCCCGTCCGCCGGTGGGAGCTGGATCTCGAGCATTGGGTCGATAAGTTCAGGGACGACTGCCTCATGGATATCGAGGAGCTCATCTGCACCGACTAATTTTCCTGAATTGTCGACCACCCAGTATTCCAGCTCAAGGCCCAGTTTCATCAGTATCTATACTATTGAGACCTAGTCTATTAGAACCGGCGGCCAAGAATATACGGGGGTGGAAATAGGCTCTACTGGCAGAAAGAAATATTTGCATTGTCAGTAATGTGTTGTTGTTACTGTGATATAAGAGTGGGAAAGAAAAAAGATAGATGAATTGGAATAGCGAACCAACGCAGAATTAGCCGAGTTCGAGTTTGGATGGGAATCTTTTGAGTTTAAAATCGACGCGGTGGTGATCTCGAAATCAAGCTAGAACTCATGCTCGAGGACATCGAGATACTTGTTCTCGACTTGCTGACTCTCGGCGCGCTTCTCACGGAAATTGACGAGTTCAGTATTCTGTTCCGCACGCTGGATTGTCTCGAAGAGTTGCTTCCCTGCATTCGAGGCTTCCGCGACGAGATTCGGTGAATCATCGTCAACACTCTCTTCAGTCTCGTAATCCCGTACGATGGTGAGCGAACCAATACAACGAGCGGTCGTGTCAGTAGCGGTGTGGGTATACTCGATGATAGTCATCGGCGAATCGAAGTGGCTGGCAGTGCAGTGGTAGCTTGTTGAAGTTCGTCCTGTGCAGTCGTGGTGATCGGCGGCGCCGTCAGCACCAGCTGTGGTGCGTGACTCGTCAGTGGGTGTACTTCTCTGACCGTGAGAATCGTCCGTGGCAAGTCAGTCGTCGTAATGCGAACGCGATCACTGGGTGAGAGTTGTTGGATGAGTGTGTCGGCATTGCGTGGGTTCAGCGGCTTGGGAATGATCGAGTGCTGGTCGGTACTCACGCCTGCTCACCTCCCTTGGGATTGGTGATGCACTCGACACGCGCACCTGTTCGGAACCAGGTATAGCGCCCAGTCGGCGACAGATCGTAGTGCTCGAGCGTTGTCTTGGTGTGCTCAATCTCGTTGTAGTAGGCGTACTGCAGGCGGTACAGATCGTGGGTGTCGCGACGTACAGCACGTTCTCGCCGGGCTCAGGACCTCGGCAGGTAAGCTCGGGCGTGTAGAAACGCGCCGGGTGTCATCAGCACCCGGTACCAGTCTTCCAATTGGATCAGAAGACCAGAAGTACAAACCCATCCGCAGCCCGTGAAACTGACAAGATAGCACAGAAATATACCCACTTTTCTACAGCTTGCGTCCTGAGGTCGCAACCGATGTCGTTAAGCAGATCATTTTCGGCCTTGACACACTGATTTCGTCATTGAGCACGCCCAATACCCCTGTACCTTACAGTCCGTATATAGAGACCGAAATACTTCTTAACGCAGACGATATTTCAAGGGTAGTTTGATCGTCGCAAACACTTGTGAACCTGTCCCTTCACTTTTTGGTTCAAGCAATCATAGCTGACCGTGTGGATAACGTAAATCCACCACGCGATGCGAGCCTGCCACCAGGGTATGACGAGGAGAATCCCTATGAGGACGTAGATCTCTCGACATTCCCAGAGTGGTGGCGCCGCAATGTTGAGGAGTTCGAGAGCTACAGCATGCGGCCTTACCGCCCGCCACGGTTCGCCGACGGTACGCTCGCACCCAAACAAATTGAATCACTCAAGGAAGAACTCGGTGTCAACGTTCAATTTCGAGCAAAAAATCCTCAATCTGGCGGCCAGTGGTATATCGTCGTTGACGGCGAGCCAGTCGAACAGATTGAGCACGTCCGACACGGAGAAGGCTACACAGTCTACAATCTCACTGCAGACCGATTCGAAACACTAGTTCGAGACGCTGTTCAGGGATAGCTCTGGCTATCTAATAACGTAAACGTTGTCGCCCTTGACCTCGACGTCGTAGTGGGGAACAGCAATGGTTTGATCCTTGATGTTAGTACCCTTTGTGACATCAAACTTCCAGCCATGCCACGGGCAGGTGATGATTTCATCCTCTTGAACGTACTCCCACTCCCAGCCGTCGTCACCGACAACCATCCGCCCAGTTAACTCACCTTCACAGAGAGGAGCTGCTTGGTGCGGACAGAAATTCGGTAGTGCGTGGAACTCGTCTTTGATGCGAAAAACGGCGACTTCTTGACCCTCGATGTCCACGATGATTCGGTCGCCGTCGGTCGCCAAGTCTTCCATAGACGCAACTTTGTATCGAGTCATTTAATTTTCCAGTCCAAAAACCTCGACTGCGGTGCCGCCCATGATGTTGTTGACGGTCTCCCTATCGAAGTGGCCCTGGATACGGTCAAATAATTCTTCTGGTGGGTCGAAGTCTGGATGGGGAAGATCGCTTGAGTACATAATATTGTCAGGCCCTGCAATTTCGATGGCCAGTGCGAGGTGACGGGGATTGCGTTGCGTGTAGCCAAGCGGTTGAGTGCTGAAGTAGAACCGCTCTTCGATATACTTACTCGGGAGCTTCTGTAGCCCAGGCACCTCATCAGACAATTCAAGATAGTGGTCATCTAATCGCCATGTCATGTAGGGGATCCAAGCGATACCTGCCTCCTGGAAGATGAAGTCCAAGTCAGGGAATTTCTCAGGGACGCCCTGGAATAGGATCGACGTGAGGTTCCACATATGGGTAAACGGGTGGACTACAGCGTGATCCTCAGCATAGGTCTCGGCCCACTTGCGCACCACAGGAAAGGCGTCAGCCGTTGCGCCACTCCCGCTGTGGAACATCACTGGCAGATCGTTGTCTTGGGCTGCTTGGTAAATAGGATCGTACCACCGGTGGCCCGGCGGTGGGACGAGGCCCGTCGCCGGAATAGAAACACCGACGACGCCGTCCATATCTGCTCGGTCGTCGATTTCTTCGGCCGCCTTGTCGGGCGCCTGTGGAGCCGCGGTTATCGGCGTCACGATATTATCGTCAGCGTCGACGAACTTGTCGAGGATCCATGAGTTATAAGCCTTCGCCAATGCCACAGCCATGTGGTCATTGTTGACAGTTGCTAGTGACAGATTGATCGTGGGGTTGAGTACAGAATAATCAAGATCAAACTCCTTCATCTCCTGGCGTTTAGCTTCGACGGTTCCCGTGGGCTGATCTCCGTAGACGTCACCGAACGCATCCGTGTGAATGAATGGTGGTAGTGGGTGCGCTACGGAGTAGATGTCGTGTTCCGGGAAAGCTGCATTTTTAATAATTTGTTTTAGACCCTTGTCCTTCCCTTCCATGTACGCTACAAGATCATCAACGCTCTCAGTGACATGAGCATCCGTGTCGACGATGAGATCTACATCGTCGAGTGAACGTGCGCGTCCAGATTTCGAATGTTCTGTCATGATCTGTTAAAACAGACCGATTAACTTACCTCTTTGCCACATGCTGTGATTCATCATGGTTACACTGGCCAACATGATAATTCATGTTCCTTATGTTTTGATCGGATTTGTGTCACAGTTGAACTGTGATGCTGACGAGACGGCATAGAAACGCGCATAGGGGAATACTTCTCCTTCGACGTCGATGCCCCCGGAATGGTCGACGTGACCAACGAGAGCCACGACAACCCCGCTGAGCATCACAACGTCGTCACGCTGGACGACGTGACGGGCGACGCAATGACGTGCACGTGCCCGCACCACGTTCACTGCAACGCCGTCTGCAAGCACATGGCTGCCGTCGAAAACGCGATCGACGAGGGCACACTTGAGACGTTCCTGTCGAACGATGACGAAACTGACGAAGACGATGTTGAGACGACAGAGTGCGACTGTGACGGCCTCGGCGGCTCACTCGCCCGACACTGTATCACTCGGCCGAGACCGACGAGTCAAGCGTTTGAACCCACTGTTCGAGTTTTTTCTGCGCGGGTGGGCCCGACAGGAGACTAACCGGGACGAAGATGACAACGCTACATACGAGGCCGAATATGATGGTTGACATCCTCCCCGCCCTGAAGGGCGAGGATTCCCACAACGTCAGTCGTTGGTTCGGTGGGAGTTTACGGTTTACACACCGACGAGGTGCTGGCTATGCCAAGTGGCCGTTACTCCTATCCCGTGAGGGATTCGGAGGTACTTGGTTGTTTAGCGTCGGTACCCAACCGATCCCGAAGGGGTACTTCGAGCCTCGGCCGGGAAGTCCGAATTTGTCCGATTGTCCCGGTATGGGCGCGGATGTACCGCGTCGGATACCCAGAAAAACGCACGGAGAGCACCGAAGACTGTACCGTACAGTGAAAGTGAACAAAGACGGCGATTCATCCCCGCCCTCAAGGGCGAGGCTTTCTCGCCTGCAATTACGTAATATTTCGAGGCGGCCATGGACCGAGTTCAACTATGAGAGAACCTGACTGATTCGGTAAGACGAGTCCGACTCGCCCGTGTAAATTTCTAGCTTTACTTTCCATATAATTAAGTTTCGAGGATATAGATGTGTATATGTGGTTGTCATTCACAACCACGAAAAGAGCTGAATGATATGGACGATCGAGCCGACACCGACGACATATTCGACTCGAACAGAGCAGCATCGATCAACAGACGGGAGTTCGTACGGGCGTGGAGCATCGCCGGCGCGCTTGCGGTCTCCGGGGTTACCATGCCAACGGTGGCGGGAGACGAAAGCGATGACGATCTAAACGAGATCTGGACTAACGTCCTCGCCGAACTCCCGGACAACTGGGGAAAGTGGGGTGACGACGATGAACTGGGCACGCTCAACTACCTCGACAGCGAGCAGGCGTTCCGTGGCCTCCAGACGGTCCTTCGGGGCGGACCGACTCGGATCGAAACGTTCTCGCTACAGCTATCGTACACCGGCGAGAGCGTGGCCGGTGATGAGCCGACCGGCGATCCCGTGTTCCCGACGCGTCAGCCCGCCAGGCGCGACAACGTGGTCGACCATCGGCACTACCAGAATGGAAGCGCGGAACCGTTGCAGGGGGGAATGCGCTTCTCTGACGACGCGTTCATCACGCGCCTATTCCTGCAGGGATCAACCCAGTACGACGCACTCGCTCACGTTTGGTACGAACGGCCGACGGACGACGGTACACGCCGACCGCTCCTATACAATGGATATCCGGCGGAAACCACCGCGACGAAGAAGGAATACGATGTCGACATCCCCGGAGTCAGGCCACCGAACCCGCTCGAAGAACCATTTTCGACGGATCTCAAGGAGGAGGCGATTACGAAGACGTGGGGACCGAGTAAGGGCGACATCAGCAACGCCGCTGAGGCGGGGAGTGTCGGCCGCGGCGTCCTCCTGGATGTCGGTCGGCACAAGGTCGATGATCCGCCGCATCGGCTCGCCCCGGGTGAATGTGTCACCCTCGAGGATCTGAAGGCGACGGCGGACGTGCAGGGGATCGAACTCGAAAAAAGAGACATCGTATTAATACGGACTGGATCCGTCGAGCGAGCGCGGGACCCGAACGCCGAAAAGACGTGGCTGGGGGATCCGGACGAGCCGCTTCGAGAGCCGGGGCTATGCTTCAGTCAGGACCTCGTCGAGTTCATCGCAGAGATGGAGTTTCCTGTCCTTGGAGCAGACAACCTCGCCGTCGAGAAGCTGACCACCGCCGAGATCGACGTCGAAGAGGATATCAACGCAGACGTTCGGGAGGCGGTCGATTTCGGCAGTCGAGAGACGCTCGAGATCGTGAATCCTCTCCATCCCGCGCTTATCACCAACCTGGGGGTGACGCTCTGTGAGATTCTCGACCTTCAGGAGCTAGCTGCGAGTTGCGCCGAAGACGGCATCTACGAGTTTCTCTACGCGGCTTCGCCGTTGAATATCGAGAACGCGGCCGGCGCACCAGTCAACCCGGTTGTCGTGAAGGCGACAGGCGCTCGCTGCGACAAGGGTTCCCCACCGAGCGACGAGTGAGATGGCTGCAGGCGTGACACGTCTGACTGGTGTACGCGGGGTTCACGAACCGCACCGGAATCTCGGCGTCACGGGCTTTGTCTTCGATACGCCTGGAAAGTCGGGCGAACGCCCACGCGTGCGGACGGCGGTTCATGAAAGTGCCGTAATCCAGATGTTCACGGATGTATGAGAGATCTTCGAGAACGATAATAGGATCGTCAAACTGGCGAGCGTACTCGACGGCCTGTCGAGACGCCGTCTCGACAATATCCGTCAGCGCGTTCTGGTAGTGGTCAAATAGCTCGTCGATCCGCCAGCCAGCGTCGCGTTCTTGGAGACGACGGAGGGTGGTGAGCATCTCTTTGCGGAGGTGTCGTGCCCGCCCACCGTCGAACTGCATCGGTTGGGTCGGAGTATTGTCCTGACAGGCACAGCCCGCCAGGAGTTTGTCGAGACTGTATAATGGTGGTCTGCGGGGGTCTCGTGGCTCTCATTAGTAACGTCGATACGTCCGTGAGTTACATCTAAATAGGTTCTCTATTCATCGTTTCACCCAGTTTCTCACACTACGAGTAATCTACAAAATGTGCGTAGTATATCGTCGTTCATGGCGTAGATTTACGCGTATGCAAATAAACACCACAAACATTCTCAAGCAAGGCTACAGTCGAAGCATCAAGCAAAATGGGCTCATGCTCATGGGCATCATCTTCATCATCTCGGTGCTTAACGGTCTGTTAGGAATTGGCATCACCCGATGGATGACTGGTCAGCAGTTGGCTGGGGGTGCTGTCCAAATGAATCCCACGTCGCTCTTACCACCTGTACTAGGGGGGCTCGTCGCATTCGTGTTGAGCATCGCACTGCTCGTCGTGAGTATCGGAGCCATACGCGTATTCGTGAGCGATGAGACCGACCGTCTCCCCCGAGAGTACTTCACCCGGAATATGGTCTGGGCTGCAATCAACTTCGTTATCGGTGGGATCATTTTTGGAATTATCATCGCGCTAGGCTTCGTTGCGTTGATTGTTCCAGGCATCTTCCTACTCGTGACGTTAGCGTTCTGGACGGTCTACGTGGCCGTCGAAGATCAGAACTTCATTACGGCATTCCGCAGTAGTTGGGGATTGACGCGGGGCTACCGCCTCAACCTCTTCGTGTTGGGCGTGGCAGTGACGCTCCTTATACTACTCGTCAACCTCGTCTTTGGACTTGGAAACCTCGCGAGTGGAAGCCTCGTCGGTGATATTGTCGCGCTTGTGTTTGCACAAGTTGCCAGCGCCATTACGACGGTGTTCTCCACGGCTGTGCTTGCGACCGCCTACACCGAACTCAAAGCACGCGAGGACGAGGATCGGGATGAGACGGTCAGCGAGGACACCTCCGCTGGTCAACCCGCTGCCTAACACCGTTACTTTTTCGAGGACTGGTGGGTCGTCAGTCGTTTTGACGGCGTCATCGCCGCCGGGGGATGCTCCGTCGCGATGTCCCCCGCATGCATTCGCGCTCGGTTAAGGAGGATAGTCAGTGTCTCGGGTGTCTCGTCAATCGCTGCCTTGGTACTCACTGTGAGCGTTCGCTGGTCGGTGATATCCGAGAATGACTCTTGGCTTCCATGAATAAAAAGCTGAAGCGTGGGTTAGTTGTGCAGTTCCGTCTGTCCCGTTTGCACGCACGGCCAGCAGGGGAAGTCATCAAGGCCATCGCAGTCACAGTCTTCTGGTTCGGTATCGTCTTCGGCCTCCGAGAGGAAAGCCTTGAGCGTCCAATCGTCAGTTGCGGTTTCGACGGCAGCCATGTGCTTACAGAAGGCGCTCCGATGGACGTGGTGCGGGCACGCGCAAGCCATCGCATCGCCCGTCACGTCATCCAGCGTAACAACGTATTGGTGCTCAGCGGGGTTCTCGTGGCTCTCGTTGGTGACGTCGATGAGTCCGGGGGCATCGACGTCGAAGGCAAATTGTTCCCAGTGTGCGCGTCTTTGGCAAGATAGGATCGGGGAACAGAGTTTGCGGAGGTTCGGTTCGAGTGGATTCTAAGAGCGTTCCTCGAACGATTCTCGCATCCCGAACCAGCAGACGTCCATCACAGCCTCCACAAGTAGTTCGCGCGGTGTGTCTGGGTTGTCCCACCACCACTCGGCGAGTCCATGTATGCCGAGTTTGATGAATTCGACCTGCATGGTGAAACGGTCATCTTCTCCGGGGGGCCGTCCTTCTTGCTCCATCGCATCCCAGAGCATCACGGCGATTTGCTCACTAGCTTCTTGTTGAACCGCACGGTCCAAAGTTTCTAATTCCGGTGCCCCCTCAGCCCCGATTAGGAGCACACGTGCCAGCGCTGGCTTCTCCTCCACGAATCTAAAGAATTGATCGACAGCCTCTCTGACACGCTCCTGAGCCGGTGCATCTTGCCTCATTGTTTCAGTTCCAGCGTCGATGAGTTCATCACGAGCCGCAATGATGATCGTTTCGAACAGCGCGCGTTTCGAGGCGAAATGGTCGTAGAAGACGGGTTGTGTAATACCAGCGGTCGCAGAGATTTCCCGCACTGAAGTGGCCCGATATCCCTTTTCTGCGAAGGCTTCGACGGCAGTTTCGAATATCCGATCCCGACGTTCTTCTGCGGTCAAGCGCTGATTTTCAGTCACGAGTTTACTTGGATGACAATCATGATGAACCTAACGCTCGATAGGTTCATTACCTAACGGATGTTAGGTTAGTGTGAGGAGATGTCCATTATGGAAGCACAAAACTCAGATGCAGATACCATCATCGTTGGCGGGGGTCTGGCTGGCCTGACAGCTGCTTGCTACCTAGGACGCACAGGCCGAAATGTGAGTCTCTTCGAGAAGGCGTCGGAACTCGGCGGACGGGGGACGAGCCAGGACCATTCCGGGTTCCAAATGAACCGGGGTATTCACGCCCTGTATTCGGGCGGAAAGGCATCGGAGGTGCTCAACGAACTGGGCATACAATATACCGGGAATTCACCCAACATCGTCCACGCCCTTCACGGTGGAGAATTCTATAAGGCGCCGATAACTGGCCGCTCAGCAGTGACAACCAACCTTTTCAGTATAGGGGAGAAGTTCGAGCTAATTCGACTCCTACTGAAAATAGCTCGTATGAATGCTGAGGCGGTGAAGGAGGTGAGCGTCCAAGAATGGCTAGATAACAATGCGAACCATCCGGGGATTCTCTCGTTCCTGGAAGCAAACGCTCGCACAGGAGTATACAGCGACGCTCTCGATCTGGTCAGCGCAGATCTCTTCATCGAGCGGACCCAGACTGTGCTCAACAACCCGGTTATATACATCGATGGAGGATGGAAGACGCTCGTAGAAGGATTACGAGAATCTGCTGAAGCAGCTGGAGTGACCATACATACGAATACGGAAGTCGCTGGCATTGAGGTAGACCGAGGGACCATCTCAGGAATTCGCCTCAAGAACGGCGAGAAGAAATATGCGTCCTCGGTCGCACTCGCTACAACCCCCCAGCAGGCTCTGGCACTCCTCCCTGAAGACACCTCGACTCAGCTCGCTGACCTCGTCGAAGGAATGACTCCAGCCCACGTGGCGTGTCTCACAGTAGCACTCCGTCGGCTACCAAATCCAGAACTTACGGTCGTACAAGACCTTGACCAGCCGCGGTTTATGTCAGTCCAATCGGAGTACTCGGATGTAGCCCCGGAAGGAGGGGCATTGATATACGCGTTCAAGCAGCTTGATCCGCGTAATGACGATCCCCATCAAGGCAGTGATGTCCAGCAGGACGAGCACGACCTAGAGGCGTTACTGGATGAGGCGCAGCCAGGATGGCGTGAGGTACTGGTCAAGCGTCAGTTCCTGCCCCGAATACAAGCCGTCGGTATGCTACCGACAGCCGAAACGGGCGGATACAGTGGTCGGCCTCGACCTGATGTTAAAGATATTCAGGGACTCTACGTAGCGGGGGACTGGGTTGGACATGGATTCTTGGCGGACGCGAGCTTTGGAAGCGGTCGAGAGGCGGCCAGGATGATCCTTGATCTGCCTCACCAAATTCGTGGTACTGCCACGCGTGGATGAGTTCATGGCGCACAGTCGCACTGAATTGCTTCCAGCCGTGCGAGTCGTAGGCATCCCACGTGAGTGTAATCGTAATCTCGTCCGTTGCAGGGTCGTATCGCGTTGCGCCTGCCTGCCGTTTCGTCCGGTGGGATACCTCCCACTCAACCGCTTCAATTGGCAGGGAAGATCTAGGCAGTCGATAAAATCAGCGTAATTATTTGTCACCGAGAATGCGTTTATAGAATGTGCGTTAATATAATATATGAACGCGACATCACAATCATCACCAGCTCACACGGGGAGTCGCTTGCTGGGCGTCCTTGCTGTCCTCTCTACAAGTGTTGCAGCAATCTATCTCCTGCTCCCTAACCCACTTGCTGATGCGTTCTTCGCCGGATGGGTGCTGGTGAGCGTCATCCTCTCACTTGTCGGTGGGATTGCCGCCTGGAAGCAGTGGACACCCCTTGTTTGGGTGGTAGCACTCTTGATGACGGCACTGTCCATCATGGGAGTGTGGTCGATTGGTCTCTTCATCGCTCCCGCTGCACTCTTCTTGTTCGGTGCTGCCATTCTCTCCTACCGGGCGAGGCCGCGTGAAGGCGTTCGGAAGACAGCCAATGGTGAATCACCGACTGTGTCGACGACGAGACGGAAGATTGGCGGTGGTATCGGTGCTCTGGCTATTGGTAGCTGGCTCATCTACGTTGGTGCGTTCGCTCAGGAATTGTTTGGAGCGTGTGCAACAGAAGGGTTGGAGTGTACGATTAATAGGATGAACTGGGCGGGAGTCGGGATGACCGTTCTGGGGGTGACTATGGTGGGGTTCGGTGGGTTACTACTGTGGAAGCACCTCCCGAGTATTCGTGTGTTTGTGGCGCAACAGAACGGGTAGGAGCGAACATCTGAGACGGTCAGTTGAGATCATCGGAGGGAAAACACTGCGGACGGCTTAGTTATCGAGACAATCGGTAAGATCGCCGTTCAAGCAGCTCGTCCATCAACAAATCAATTCGGCGGAAGAGAAGCAGTACGTTCACCACCGCTAAAACCACCAGGGTGATGAGCCTGAGGTCAAACGATGCACTGTAGTGGAGTCCTCCAAACAGCACGAGTACAACTGCAGTTGCTGAGCCGCTCTCTGCTAAATACCATGCTGCATATCGGAAATATCCCATACTTTCTAATCCTATAGCATTCTGAAAGTAGCCCTGCTGAAGGGCGAGCACGAGTGCATCCCGCTGTTTTTCGGTGAGAACGCTGTCCAGGAGATAATCATTAGGCTCGGTGAGCGTCTGCATTTGCCCAAGTGTGTCTGGAATATCGTTCTCGCGGCAATGATTAAGGAATGTGATGAGTTCTTCTTGATTGGGAAAAAGGATCTCGAACTCCCAGATTTCGGTATCATAGCCGTATGCGCTCCGAATGATTGTCTCGGCGGCGATAAATCCTTCAAAAAATTCGCCTTCAGATGCATTCCAATTCAGAAGATATACGCGACGATCGCCAACCTCCTTAACCCCCACAAGCTTTGGCACCTGTTCGTGAGTGCTGACACGTTGCTCGAAATCATCTAAATCTGTATTCCAGGCCCAGAACAAGGGAATAGTATTCGTTCCAACAGGAACAATTCGTTCAAATTTAATCTGGGTCTCTGTTCCTATAGTGAGCAATCGACCGAGCAGAAATCTATCGCTGGAAGGGAGAGTTCAACGATAGTTGCCATTGGTTAGTCTACTCTATCATCTGACTCTTTATAATATCTCTGGAAAAATGCGGTGCAATGCAATCCAATAGCCACAGCAAGCTAACTCTAGTAAGTACATTAGTTTACAGCTTAAGAAAAGTTACTACGCGTAGGAAACGGTCTGAATCCTTATTGCTCGGGATCAAGTTCAACAGCACCATCACTCGATACGGTAACCCAGTACCCTGCATACTGAAACGAGACTTCGCCGTCTGGACGAGGGGATCCGTCTGCTCGAGACGCAAAGAGTGACTCAAGCGCATCCGGGTTAATTACATCGTATAACGGTTCGAGTTCATCTACTGACTGTCCGTCTGCCTCTGCAACTGTAGTGACAATCCGTTCAGTGAGTGAGTCAGACGTGCCAGTGGTTGCCAATTCACTCCCCATGGTAGGTGAATTCATTCCCATCTGTCCTTATCGGTAGAACATCTACCTTGCTAACGCAAGGTTGCGTTTAAGAGATGTTCTTAGTTACTTGGTTAACTGGAGCAACCAGTAAATAGCTAACTGCACATTGTTGTACTTTAGCCCCCACAATTGATCGCTGGGAGAATAAACCGCTAAATCTTGTCCACCGAATTACTCTCGCACTTGGTGCCGGCACATCTCTAGGAGTGCTTCAAGGCGGTCACTACTGTGATAGCGAATGGTTTGATTTCGTGAATCGTATTCAATCACATTATCTTACTGAAGACGTTTCCTTCGATCGTCAACCGAACGACGCCAAACTCGAATCAGTATAGCTTCCTAATTTCTCCTCAATATCCGACTCACGCCACCCAAGCGGTGACAACACACTCGCTGCTGCACGAACCAGCAATTCTCGATAAAACCAAACATCGTACTCACTCAGTCCCTCACTTGCCAACATCACTCGCTCTCGCGAGTCCTTCGCATCGTCAACCACTACATATGACATACTCTGACCAGGCGACCGCGCTAACCCCAAATCCGCCGCCCGATCAAGCGCCGCTACACTCCGCGTCGAGTGCGAATAGTCCTCCCGTTGCTTGGAAACCCGATTTGCAATCACCAGGTCACTCGGATCGACCGCCCCGCGCTCAAGCCGATCAACCCACGACCGTAATTCCTCACAAACTGCTTCCGGATCATGATACTCGAGAAAAGTCGACGTTGTAGCAGCGATACTCAGCAGTAGTTAGCGGAGTTCCGGGGTCCACACGGACGAACACAGCGAGAGCCGCGCTTCGCGGGAGCGGACCCACCACGCGATGGTGACCGTCCCGACGACGATAGCGCCGACGCCGAGGAGACCCGCCTCGGGGCCGAACGGTCCACCGGTAAACACGCGCGGACCGACCTGTTCGGTCGCGACGACGGTCACGGGGAGACGAAGTCCGCTGACCGAAAAGCCGTAGACGCTCGTCTGAAAGAGGTTCCACGAGACGTGCAACCCGATGGAAAGTCCCAGTTCGCCGGTCAGCAGGTAGCCGGAAGCGAGCATGATTCCGGCGAGGACGATGACGAACGTGCTCGTGAGCGTCGCGTTCGGGTTGGACACGTGCCCGATACCGAAGAGGATTGACGAACAGAGCGTCGCAATCGCAATCGCGGCGTCGCCGGATAGCCATCGGAACCAGCGGAACCCCTCGGCGAGGTTTGTGAGGAGATAGCCGCGTAACAATAACTCCTCGCTGATGCCGACGAAGAGGAAGAACAGGACGGACGTGCAGAAGACGAGGACGAACGACAGGCCCGACATCGTCCGGAAGGTCCCGGTGACACGAATCCATCCGAGCGCGAGTTCGACCAAAAAAATCGCGGTCATGAGCGCCGCGCCGAGGGCCAGACCGAACCCGAAGTCGAGCCACCACGACCGCGACAGGTGAAGGCCGAAGTCGGCGAACCGACGCCGGTCGATGAACCGCCCGACGAGGTACGTGAACAGGATCACGACGACGAGTTCGAGCAACGTTTGAAACAGCAGCGTGCCGAGACGCCCGAACGACGCGAACTGGAGTCCAACGAAGACGGACACTAACACCGGATGAAGCGAAAACGCCGCCGCGAGCGAGACGATTCCGAACACGATGGCGGCGACGACGAACCGCCACGGGAGACGCAGGCGTCGGTCCGCCGCGTTCCAAAAGACGTTCTTTATCGAAGTGCGCACTACGAGGGTCTACGACGAGGCGGCTTGTCAAACCCCGAGTGATATTCGTCCGACGAAGAGTTTCAGTCGATACGCATTCGGTTATATACAGCAAGGCCAGCAGTCCGCCATCGAATTGCGAGGTGCAGAGTCACCCAAGGACGCCGAAATCGAAGACATCTGGATTGCCGGGCATCCAATCGGCATAATGCTCCAGAACGCAAAAAATCGCGATAAGATGTTTCGCAACGCCCTGCTCTTGCTCGCTGGCTGGGATCGCGATATCGTCGATAACCACACTGGAACGGATTTCCCCGACGGCGCACTCGACGATTGTGAAAACGCCGCTAATGGGAGTACAACAAGCGGTACTGTCACAGTCGATCCAGAGCAGCTCGTCCCGATTCACCGAAAGACGAAAGCACGGAAAACCGAGACCCACGACCTCTCAGGGAACAAATATCGGGCAACATTCGTGTGGCCAGCATTCTACGCGAGGGCGGTGAAAGAACAGGGTAAGTGGAAACTCTCGTCTGGACAGGTTCGGAACATCCTCGATGAACACGGTCTCGATACGAACCGGAACACAGTGCGCCGAACCATGAAATTCGTCGCAAAACTCTCGAGTGAGAAACCACAAGACGAGCGTGAGCCGCATGATCATGACAACCTGATCACGCTCACGACTGGTGGGTCGAAGCTCGTGCTTGTCGCTGATAAAGACGAGTGGGAAGCGTACATGAGCTAGGTCAGCGAGTATCTCGAGGCAAAGAAACGCGCCCGGCAGGACGATCGATTGGACTCGGTTACAGCCAAGGATGCCCAGTCGGACGCAACTCAACTCACGAGAGCAATAGATGACACGGTCGGGATGTCGGAGGACACCACAGACACGGAGGGTGTTACGACAGCGTAACGCCCTCCCACGAATGAGCGTAACACCACTGCCCCCACAGTACCTGCAGAGATGAGAACGGACGCAAATTACGTCCGTTCTGATGCGTAACTATCACTCGGCTACTGTGTGGTGTAACGAATCCTTCTTTTCTCCTCTCGTGAGAGAAGCGAAAGAAGGACTCATTGTGCGTTACACTGACCGCTTGGTATGCGTTACGACAGTGTAACGCTAGAGCTGTTCACCGAGTACGAGTATGATGAATACAATTCTAGAAGAGGCCGGTCGCGTATCACTACGAGGAACCCGCTACTAAGGAGAGGAAATCGTCTATGGTAGTATCTAATACTAACTATCAATCGATTTCTGAAGGAGCAAGGAAGATCGCACGAATATCTCGCGTATTGGTCGCTCGATTAGACTATCGAGAGATCCAACAGAGTATAGCTGTAGCTGCGACGTAGTTTCGTTTGTTGTACCGATCACGACGAGTGTGACTACTCAACGAGAAATGTCGATCGAGGGAACGGGGCATACGTGTTGAGCAGTTATGATAACCAATACTCGTGTTCCGTAGGCATTAGCTGGCTGTGGTTCCGAGAAACATATTCAGTATTTCGATGTCTGTCGATGTAATCGGGATTCTCCAAGAGGGGATCACTGCATACGTTCGCCACCGTTGACGTTCAACGTTTCACCAGTGACGAACCCGGCATCACGGAGATATGCGGCTGCATCGGCGATGTCCTCAGGTTGTCCAAATTGATCGAGTGGAATTTGCTGGCGCTCGTGTTCAGCTTCTTCAGGAGTGCGATCAGCAGTCATGTCCGTTTCGACGTGGCCGGGGGCGATCGCGTTAACACGGATGGTGGGAGCAAAGTCGCGAGCATGACTCTTCGTCAACCCAAGAAGACCGGCTTTCGAGGCAGCATAATGGCATTCAATTGGTGCACCGGTGTATGCCAATATCGAGGAGATATTCGTAATTGATGGCCCCTCTGGGACTGCTGACTCTCGGAGGTGTGCCAGCGCTGCCTTCGTTACGTTGAATGTGCCGTTGACATTCACATCCATTATCCAGTCAAAGTCCGTCGGTGAGAGATTCTCGGTGTAGACGTGCTGATCGATGCCAGCATTATTGACGAGATGGTCAAGCTGACCAAACTCATCAATGGTCGTGGTAACGAGGTTGGTTGCGTCGTCTGGATCATTGACATCGGCTTGGACAGCGACGGCCTTGCAATCAGTTTCTCGTTCGATAGTGTCTACCACTGAGGCGGCCTTCCCGGTACTGTTTTGATAATTGATGATTACGTTATGGCCGTCGTCCGCAAATCGTTGAGCGATTGCGCGACCGATTCCTCGCGATGACCCTGTAACAATTGCTACTGGCATGAGTAGCAATACGGAGGTCGCATCTGTGAAGATTCGGGTCAAGACGAGTAGATACAGGAATGAATTCAGTACGAACTCTCGCCTTGTCACAGGATAGTTTACCAGCATCCGAATTACACAACGGAACGAACGCGATCCAGTCGTAGTGGGCTTCACGTTTGCCGTTTGCATCGAACTTAACAGCATATATCCCGATCATTCGTTATGGTTCGGGTTACACGACGGAAAGCAATGAAGCTCGCTGGAGGGAACTTCGTCCTGCCAGCTATCACGACCACCGCCGCAGCACAACGGCCCACTGTAGAGACAATCGTCGAGATTCCGAGCGAACAAAAAGTGCCTGAGAACCTTGCATTTGCCGACGATGGCACCTTGTATTTCGGTATCACCGTGGGCGAAATCTGGCAACTCACTGCCGACCAAACTCAGCAAACTGGGTTAGCGCTCAACGACGCCACTCGGGTGACCACGTTGCCTGGCAGTGCAAGTGGCGTTGAAGTTGGTCCTAACGGTACTATTTTCGTTGGATCACAAGCTGATGCAGGCACCGGAGTCTGGCAAGTCCCACAGAATGGAGGTGATCCATCCCTGTTCGCTGTAATCCCTAGGATGAACCAAAAGCAAGTGTTCCCGAACGACATCCTCTATGACAGTGATCAAAATCGGCTGCTTGTCACGGAATCATTCGGTGGCAGAGTATATGAAGTGCCACTCGATGCAGCAAATCCAGAAACTGCGGCATACGTGTGGTTAGACGCTGACAGTCTGGCAACAGAGAGCTTCGGAGCGAATGGATTGACTTTCGGGCCTGACGGCGCCGTATTTGTTGCCGTAACGCGTGCTGCAAGCGACGTCGGCGAGAATGTGGGCCGGTTAGTACGGGTTCCAGTCGCAGACGATGGGAGCACTACCGATCCGGAAGTCTATCTTGAAAGTCCAGCGATCATTGGAGCAGATGGGATTACCACTAGGGGTCAGACCGTATACGTTGCTGCGAATTCACTGAACGAGGTTGTTCGGGTGACGCCGAGTAAGCAGACAAGAACAATCGCGTCGAGTGATGACGGCCTTGTGTTCCCATCGGACGTCGTCTTCGGGACAGCAAATCGACAACAGGACGACTTGTTTATCTGCAACTTCGCCAATGAAACACCGTCTCAAGCAGCAATTCTCCGCACCCGTCCGAATCAGAGAAATTGAAAGTATCTTCATGTCCTCGAGCACACCAAGAACGTCGCCAAAACGAACGATGTGATGGTTGCCCGACTTGGCTACTGAGAGGTTGCGACCCAGTACAGGTGTGATTACAAGAACGATGGCTACTGCGTCATGGAAGAGATGGCCGAGCGCGTTCCCGGTGTCAGCTACAAGGAGTCATGTACGTTGTCGATGGACGATGCAATGGGTGTCGGCGGGCATCACATCGAAATCACCTTCGGACATTCTGATCTGGCGGGGTGGATGCGAGCACACGAAGCGAACGCGGACATAGCCAAGGGAGGGCGCTAATTATAGCGTTGTAATCACGGGGGTTCGAAGAACCCCATTTCGGCGACGCCACCACCCGAGATTCACACCGCCTTGGCGGTGAAACATGGTGGTACTAGTGTGTTGGTTACAGGGGAGTGCGTCAGTTTCTGCGTCTATTTCTGCGAAACGGAGGGGGATCGCGAGAGCGACCCCCTCTATTACGACGTTGTAATTGAGCCTCTACTTCGGCGGGAACGTCATCGACTACGTCGTCGCTGATCTCGTAGAGTGGATTCACGACTCTACACCGTCGTCTCGGAGGAGTGGCTGATACCGAATACGAGGTGCCGAACCGACGCCCCGGAAAAGATGTCGTCCCCCTTCGTTACTTCTGCGATACCTCTTGTACGGACAAATTGTCCGCCCGGAACACTAGCGGTCGACAAACTACTAGTAGATTCTTAATTCCTCAAAATCAGATGTTGATTCTAAATGAAAGCTATCATTGCACAGTTCCAATGATTTATCATGCACAAACATAGCGTCACACCTTACGAACGAGGGAACTCATTTGAGGCTGCTTTTCGGGATTCCGAGCAGGAATAGCGTGCTATAATACAGGGGCCAGTAATTACCACCCTACACATTGTTATTTACTGTGAGTGCCCCCCCAGAACTCCATGGGCAAGGCATTGGTTTTGAGTTGATGGATCGAGCAATGACGTTCTGTGAAGAAGTTGGCTTCCAGCGGGTGTATTTGTGGACGTTCGAGGGTCTTGAGACCGCGCTCGACTTATACGAAGTGCATAATTTCACACTCACTGAGGAGAATACTCGTGAAGACTGGGGACCGAAAACCACCTGCTAAAATTCAAGGTATATCTCTAAGCGACCACCGTTTAATATCTAACAATCTATGCGTGAATACATCGCTCTCTTCAGATATAACCGAGGTGTCAATCCAGTCAGAGACGTCTTCATCAACCATTCGCAACTGGTGGCGACCTCTTTGACAATTTCGGCATCTTCGAATACTGAATGGAGGGTTGAACGCGTTTCAGGTCCGGAAAACGCACTTGATGCACTCGAAACCGTCTACCTCGATCCCGACATCTGCAACGAGTGCGTCGATCCACATCCAGCATGTGATATTCAAGTCGAATACGAGGTGCTTGAACGTGAACCGACGGCTCGCACCATTTACCGATCGACAAATGAAGGGGGCTTCTGTTACTCCGTTTCCTCGCTCGCCGTCGAAACGCTCGGGACTGGTGTCGTATTCGGCACTATGCAACGCGGCCCCTATTATGAGTGGCGCGTCCTGATTCCCGCCGACCGAGAACTTGGAGCGTTCCACGACGCGCTCAAGCGCGATCTCCCGGACGGCGTGTCCCTCACAGTCCGACGTGTCGGCTCACCTGAACAGTGGCAGTATACCCTCCGAGACTATGGGACCGACGTTTCCTACGAACAGCGCGAGGCGCTCGAAACTGCCGTACGACTCGGCTATTACGAATACCCGCACGAGGCGACGCTCGAAGACGTCGCCGCTGAACTCAATCTGCCTCTGACGACGCTTCGGTATGTCTTCGCCGCGTCGAAACATGGGCGATCGTGGTAGCTCAAGAACCCATGCTCGCTGACGAACAGACCGCGACCGATACGTCAGCAGTACTGTTCGACCAAGACTAACCCGGCACTAAAGCGTTTTATCGTCCATCCAATCGCTATCGGATCTGTCGATCCTCCGATTGTCAGCTGCTCGCAGTACTGGCAGGAAGTGGCGAGCCTGACAGATATGTGTCGTCTCGTTCCCGTGCGTATATTCGTCTGTTCAATTCTAATAGTGCAAGTGCAGGGCTATCGATGCAGTACGCATACGGATACCTGTAATGACGAAATCGAGTACACAGAACCAGGTAGCGCGCCGTCGTACACCACTGCGGGAATTCACCATTGGAAAGCTAAGACAGTTTGGCGCTCGTATTTCGTGGCTCCTCTTCGTACATACATGAATAGGGGCCAGACTCATTGGAATAACGATCATGCTATGGTGGCAGGGGTTCGACGTGATTAAGCAAGCGCCCCTGCTCATCGTGATGGTTGGGCTCTGGTTCATCTTTGAAGTCCTCCTCTGGCCGATGGATGACCGGTCATGAGCGCTATGGCATCGATTCCGAGCGATTTCCGCGATCGATCTTTTCGAGAAGAAGACGTTCGCGCATCTAGTGACGCTGTTTCCGGATGGGATGTCGCATGTTACTCCAGTGTGGAGCGATTATGATGCTGATCGTCTGTTAGTGAATAGCGAGCGTGATTTCCAAAAGGAGAAAAACGTCCGAAACGATCCGCGAGTCGCCATCAGTTTGACTGATCCTGACCACCCTCTGGTAACCATGGGAAAGCTTTATAGGTAATATAACTAAGTGGTTAGTTAGATATGGCGGATCAACTGCATCCATGGCGCAATACTCTGGAGGTCGTCCATGCCTGAAGTGCCCCAAAGCGTGTACTCCGTAATCAGCCTAGATGAAGCAAAGGAACGGACAACAGATGACTCAATACCAGTTGTGAAGGCAATAGGATACGAACTGCGGGCCCGTAGCGACCCTCGTCCGCGTGAATTGCGCTTCAATTATTTCTACTACGACAAAGGACAAGCTGTTCCACGCCATAGACAGCGTGAACAGGAGGAACTCTTCTTCGTCGTTTCAGGCCGTTGTCGAATAGAAGTTGATGGAGACGAGTTCGAGGTTGAAGCGGACGACTTCGTCGTTATCGACCCTGGCCCATGGCGACGGATTACCGCTCTTGAGCCATCAGAAATTTTCGCTATCGGCGCACCGAATGTCCGCGATGATGCCGTCTTTGAGGATGAGAATCCGTTCGACTAATTTATTCACTCAATGAGTAGCCAAAGTGGATATATAAGGCTTCTGTCGGGCGATGATTAGTCGAGATCGCCGTACGGTCTCATTGGCATAGTATTTGGCAATGGATGCTGCAATTCGCGGGTTCATCTTATTTTCTTCCTTATATTTTGGTAATTTGTAATAAGATAGCTCGACTAACCGAAGTCAAGTTGAGATAAGAATAAGACATGAGCTATGTAACGTGGTGGCATGACATATAACACGTTCGTTCCATTTGCCATCTCCGCGATTTGCTGTCGTGCGAGGTGACCTATTCGGGCGTACTCGTGGTGGTTACGCTCTCTTTCCGAGGCAGGCTCGGTATAGAGATAATTCTTATTTGAATAGATTGCGAGATACGTCTCGATCGAATCCGGTAAGTTGGTTAGACGTTCGAGATCTTCTTTGATTTTGTTTGGGCCGAAGTCAAGTTCGTCTTGAATCTCTCCATCATGGCGCGATCCGAGGCTTGTTGATCGTGCGTGGGTCGGGAATTTATCCTTGTTTTTCACGAATTTGAGTTCAATGACTGCGCTAAAATCCCTCTTGTCAAATTTCTTCACACCGACATCCTATCGAACTGGATGCGTCAGCCGTTCGTTCAGGACAACAATATCGAATCAATTGTTTTTCTCTTTGGACACTTCACCATGAACTCGAGTGACACCCCGTTCTAAGAACGCCGATTGAACAGTCTGCGATTGTTTTTGTTTGTAGCTGGTCGTGTTTTCGAAGCTTGTCTGCTCAACCTCTGCATGGAGACAATCCTGCGTTCGGAGTTTGTTTCGTAGATATTCATGATGTCGAGCCTGGAGATCATACTCTGTGACGAAATCGGCCGGGTTATCTACGAATTTGCGCGCTATCTTTTCGACGACTTCTGAATATATATTTTGTTCTATAAATAAACGATATTAGTAGCATAGTCCAGTGAATAGAAAAGATTGATCGAACAAGATCTCTCATATTGCCGCTGTTAGTATATTATACTAACAACACAGCGTGAGTTACAAAGAGTCCCGAATGCTGTCAGCGGGCGACGCGATGAGAGTCGGGGGCTATCCTGACTTGGCAGGATGAATGCGCGCCCACGAAGCTAACACGGAGATCACGAATGATGGTCGCTGATTATGATGGTGTAATCACGGGGTTCTTCGAACTCCCATTTTGGCGACGCCACCACCCGAGATTCACACCGTATTGCCGGTGAAACATGGTGGTACTAGTGTGTTGGCACGGTGGAGTGCGTCTTTTTCTGCGTCGTTTCCTGCGAAACGGAGGGGGATCGCGTTGCGATCCCCCTTTATTACAATGTTATAAGGTAGTCCCGTACCCCGACGTGTTGTTCTCTTCTACCGGTTCTGGTTGGTCGCCGCCTAGTTCCGTGAGTCCTGCGTGGTCGAACGCTAATCTAAGGTGAGCTTTCGATTTAGCTGAAGGATATTCATGCCTGGGTCGGGTATCCAGTGGAATAGTGTACCTGCGATACGAACGGATAATCCAATGTTCGGCAGCGTCTTCTCGATGAGTTCGCCAAATGACACCGAGGCTTGCGCAGATAGAATAGCCAACGATTCCGCTCCAAGGCTTGTAAGTTGTGCTACCCCAGCAAACGTCGAACTGAGCGTGCTTACCGAAATTGCAATAACGATCTGCTCGGACTGGTAAGCGGCTTCGTGGCTTCCCGCTTCGACGACTGTTGCAAGCGTCTCAGAACGCATGAGCTGGTCTCATATGCGGTATTCTATCGCTCCGTTCTCGCTTTGGAATCACACCTCGCCCGTCTCTATACAAATATTCTCCGGAAAGATGAAGTGACGATTGACTTCGTCGCCGAGAAAAGCAACGCAAGGTAGGAGAGAGGATGAGTGGTTAATCTGTGCGTTCTACAGGTGTAGAAGCAGTCTTAGAGAAGTTGTTTGAGACATATTCGTCGAATTGATTGTTTTTAAGCAGAACGTACGAGATGGTGCTAATTGGGAGACCGATCATCCAGGAGATGTTGAGGAATGGAATGCTTGCAAGCGATCCAATGAGCATGCTAAGAAGTGCTGTAGCAGAGAAGCCGCGGATGAACCAGAATTTTGAGGATTGATCGATGGTGTAGAGGGAGGAAAGGTCGGTATCACGTTTACGGATGATCCAATAGTCGGCCATCAGGACACCGAGTGCAGGGCCGAGGAAGATGGAGTAGACGTTAATGAAGGTGAAGAAGATCCCGCTGGAGAAAAGATACCAGGGGAACGAAATCACGGAGAGTACACTTGTGAGAATTACGCCCAGTTTCCAAGAGAGACCGAGCGAGTCCTGGAAGACGTGAGTAGGCGGGAGGATGTTGAGGGTGAGGTTTGTCGAGACTTGTGCTCCGAGGACGAACAGAAGCATTGCACTGCCAATCCAGGGATTTGGCGCGACAATCATAATGGCTTCTATCGGATTCGCATTCCCGGTCGAGACGCCGAATACGAGACCCACTAGGAGCATAAACATCATTGGTGGGGCGATGCCAAGGAGGTGGCCGACGATCTGGTTTCGTGAGCCGCCGCTTTCTTTGAGGTGTCGACTTAAGTCTGATGCGTTTAATGCGCCGGTTATGATGAAACCAACTGCTGCTGAAATGGTGGTAAAAAATTGCATGCCCCAGGATCCAGGATAATGGATTACTTTTGGCGGGATTTGTTGTGTCGTGAGGACGATAAAGACGGTATAGGTTAAGAGGAGGCCGAGGATACCAGCGGCGATTGAATCGAACCATTTGATAGAGGTAACGCCTTTGAGCGCGAGGGCAATGTTGAGGATTAAGAATATGACGAAGTAGAGCCAGACGTTTCCGAACCCCCAGAGGGAGGTAGTAATGGTTTGGATTGCGAGTGCGCCGATCCAGTTGCCGATGCCAAGCCAAGCGATTGCAGGGATGATTCGAAGGTAGTTAGGAATGACTGCGCCGCGGATGCCAAAGGCTGAACGGGTTTGGACGACGAATGGAATTCCTTTTTCGTAGCCTGGGAATCCGTTTAAAATGAAAAATATGGTTGCAATGCCGGTTCCAATTGCGATTGCGATGCCAGCTTGAAGGAGGTTAAGATCGCCATGTGGGTAGACGGCGAAGAATGCGACGGCGAAAGCTTGGACGATGATGAGTGAAGACCACCAGACGGGGATATAGTGGAGTAACCCCATTGTCCGTTCGCTTCCGGGGATTGGACTGAGTCCTTCTAAGTCTGTTTTCGTTCCTGAACCGTCCTGTTGTCGGTTGCTCATTGACTACTCACCTTGTCTTGAGATAACATATTCCATGGCATGGGATACGCGTATTTAGTTCTAGGGATTCAAATAGTACAATATATCCTATTCGAGTTAAAGTTAGCATTCTATATCGATATTCCAGGGGAAGATTTAATAATGTTTATGTGGGCATTAAGGGTTATGGTCGTTACACTAGATCAGGATCGATTCATCGAAACAATGGAAGAGCAAGCCAAGATCGGCGCAACAGAAAATGGCGGACTACACCGATTAACGCTCTCAAATGAAGACAAAGAGATCCGTGACTGGTTCTACGATCAAATGGAAGCAGAAGGACTCGACATTCGAATCGACGAGTTCGGGAATATGTTTGGACGACGTGACGGAGAAGACCCGGATAAAGAAACGGTTCTCATTGGGTCACATCTCGATTCTCAGCCCTATGGTGGGATCTATGATGGAGCACTCGGTGTCATCAGCGCACTTGAGTTTATCCGGATGCTAAACGACGAAGAGATCACAACTGAACATCCCATCGAGATCGTTAACTGGACAAATGAGGAGGGGTCCCGATATCAGCCGGCAATGCAAGGCAGTGGTGTATGGGCTGGCACCCATGATATCGAGGATGAATATAAGAAAACCGACGAAGACGGGGTTCGCTTTGAAGATGAATTAGAGCGTATCGGATACAAAGGAGACGTTCCGGCAGCGCCGACTGAAGACTATGAAGGGTATCTCGAACTTCATATCGAACAGGGGCCTTATCTCGCGGAAGCCAACATGGATGTCGGAATCGTCACCGGCATCGTCGGATTCAGTTGGGGAGCAATTACGTACTATGGCGACGCTGACCATACGGGTCCAACGCCGATGCGGTATCGGAGTGACGCCCTTGTTGGCGCTGCAGACGTGATCTCGCAAATTCGACGAATTCCGGGGATGCTTGGTGAGCGGACAGTTGGGTCAACGGGATATATGGATGTCAAACCTAATTCGATTAATACGATTCCAGGAGAAGTAACGTTCACGTGGGGGTTCCGCGATCCGGATGATGACGTCGTTCAGGAAGCATTCGATCGGGTGTTAGCCGAGGCGCAAGCAGCTGCTGAGCGTGAAGGTTTGGACTGGGAGTGGGAAGAACGGATGCGGGCGTCATCTGTCGATTTCGCGCAGGAAAATATCAATGCGGTAGCAGAAGCAACTGACAAGCTCGAATACGATGCAATGAAGATTTTTAGCGGTGCTGGACATGACGCGACACACGCTGCCGATGTAATGGATACGTCGATGGTGTTCGCCGTAAGCGAAAACGGGAAAAGCCATACCGAAGAGGAGTTTACGAGCTGGGAACACTGTTACAAAGCAGCGAACACGCTGGCTAACGCTGGGCTTGAGCTGGCCGGAGAAACGGAGAGAGAAGCATGACGAGTCCCAACTTCGATCGCGTGGGGATTTGGAATTGGGAGTGCGAAAATATCCGAGATGAGTTACACTATGCGCAGTACGCAGAGGAGAAGGGATTCGATTCTGTCTGGCAGGGTGAATCCCGGCTTGTTCGGGACGCGATGACCATTATGGGTGCGTATACCCAATTGACGGATGATATCGAGATTGCGCCGGGCGTTACGAACTGTTATACGCGTAATGTTGCATTGATGGCACAGACATTTTCGACATTGGATGAGCTCTCTGGCGGGCGAATGAAATTAGGGATTGGCGCGTGGTGGGATCCGTTAGCGTCGAAAGTGGGAATCGAGCGTGAGCGGCCACTTCGGAGAATGTGGGAGTATTGTAGTGTGGTACGAAAGTTGCTCGATTTAGAGAACGTCACATACGAGGGGGATACGCTGCATGTTGAGGATATTGAGCTTGACTTGGTGCGTTCGGATGCATCGTCTCGTGATGTCCCGATTTATATTGGTGCGACTGGGCCGACGATGCACAAATTGACGGGTGAGTTGGTGGGGAAAGGGATTGCTGGGGGGATTTTTATGAATTATCTTATCCCGCCAGAACACAACGAGAGGGGGATGGAGAAGCTTCAGGAAGGGGTTGAGAAACAGGGCGGGTCGATAGAGGACGTGGATCGGCCGCAGTTGATCGCTGTCTCGATGGATGAAGATGGGCAGGCTGCGATCGATCAGGCGCGCGGGTTAGTGACCCAGTATATTGGCCAGCAGCCACATATTAAGAAGGGATCAGGGATTGATCCGGAACTTGGCGATATGGTCGAAGAAGAGTTGGGGAGTTGGCCTGCGACTGCGGAGGATGTTGAACGGGCAAGTCAGCTTGTAGATGATAAAATTGTGATGAACGTTGTGGCGGCGGGGACACCTGATGAAGTTGTCGAGCGGGTGAATGACTATTGTAAGGCGGGTTGTACCGAACCGGTGTTGTATTCGCTTGGCGATAATGTGGAAGAGGTAATCGACGTTTTCGGCGAGTATAAGTGAACTCCGTACCCACAGATTATTTTCCGTCGTATAACTTCCAGCCAACGGAAAGTGAACTAGAATATTGTTCTATTAGTCCATAACGTTTTTATTGTGGTTCATGGTAACAAAATGTATGTCAGTGGATACCATAATCAGGGGAGGGACTTTGATAACACCAAAGGGTGAACTGAACGGGAGTATTGCGATAGACAACGGTGAAATTGTTACAATCGGGAACCCAGACACACTGCCAGAAGCTTCCGAAACAATCGATGCATCTGAATTACTTGTACTACCGGGCGTCGTCGATCCCCATGTTCACATCGATGATATGTTTTCGGTAGATAGTTACGAAACGGCGACTGCAGCCGCAGCAGTCGGGGGAACAACGACATATATTGATTTTGCGTGGCAAGCGTGGGTCGGTGAACTCAGCATCTGGGAGAAGGAAGGGACTCTGCTCGAAGGAATCGAACGAAAACAACAGAAGGGTGAAGACGCTCTTATCGATTACAGTTTACATGGAGCAATAACGCGAGAAGACCCAACGGTATTCGAAGAGATCCCGGATGTTATTGACGCTGGTGTAACTTCATTCAAGATGTTTACCGCCTACGAACATGGTCTTTCAAACGGGTTCATGAACCTAGCAATGCAGCAGATCGCCGAAGAGGATGCTGTTGGGGTCTGTCATACAGAGGATCCCTCTATCTGTGCGACTCTCACCGAGAAATTCCAGGAAGAGGGCAAAGGGGATCCGGAATGGTATCCTGAATCACGGCCAGACTATGCGGAGGCGATGGCGGCCGAGGACGCTGTTCGCATGGCACAGGAAGCAGGAATGAAATACTATGGAATCCACACTACATGCCGGAAATCAGCAGATATTCTCGAACACTTCCAAGAGGACGAGAGTCTAGTGCGGGGTGAAACCTGCACTCACTACTGTACGCTCGATGATTCGATTTATGCAGAGATGGGAACTCTACCGATGATAGCCCCACCGATCCGAAAGGAAGACGACATTGAAGCGATGTTCGAGCATCTGCAAAACGGCTGTCTCAGCGTCGTTTCGACAGATCACTGTGGCTATCGACTTGACCAGAAACAAACCGACAATTGGTGGGAGAGCGCATTTGGCGCGAATGCCCTCCAAACTAGTTTGTCTGTCTTTTATGACGAAGCAGTGAACAGAAGAGAGCATTCGCCATCGTTTGTTGTCCGAATGATGGCGACGAACCCCGCTCGTACCTTCGGTCTCACCCGGAAAGGTACGCTGGAACCCGGTACTGATGCAGATATTGTCTTATTCGATCCCGAAGAGACCCACACAATCACGTCTGAAGATAATCTGAGCAAAGCTGAATTCAGTATCTACGAGGGCCGAGACGTGACTGGCCGAGTGAAGAAAACCTTGGTGAGAGGCGAGGTAGTAGCCGAAGATGGCGATGTCGTTAGTGACCCAGGCCATGGCCAATTCATTCATCGAGAAATACCCGACTGGGAATAGCCCTCACAGACGCTCGAAAACGTCCCACAACACATGCTAGTTCTCCCCGTGGCATCGGCCGCGATACGGATTGGTTCGACGAGAACGGCAGCGACAGTATCGCCCTCGAGCTTGAGCATTTCATCGATATACTCGAGGCTTTCCATCGGGTCGAGGGTGGAGCTATAGGCGTATGGATCAGGAGCTTTGATTGTACCCGGAATTCCTGGTTCGGCTTCGAGTCGACGTGGATCGCCAGTGACGCTTATCGAGCCATAAGTGGCACCGTGATAGGAGCGGTAGCGGGAGATGATTTTCTTCTTGCCGGTGTAGAACCGCGCAATTTTAATTGCTGCTTCGACGGCTTCGGTACCGCTAGTCGAAAAGAATGTTTTCGAGAGATCGCCAGGGGTGACCTCCGCGAGTTTTTTGCCGAGTTTTGCGCGTGCTTCGGTTGTATAGTTCGGGGCTACATAGGCGGTCTCCTGGATCTGTTCGGAGACAGCTGTTTCGACGCGATCGGCTGAATGGCCGAGGTTCGAACACATGAGTTGACTCGAGAAGACGATGTACTCATTGCCGGTAGCGTCAGTGAAGGTGACGCCATTTGTGTCGGTGACCTGTGTTGGACTCACTTCGTTCTGGAATGACCAGGTGCCGAAGACGTACTTTTTGTCCATTTGTTCGATGTTGTTGAGAGAATCGTCTGCAGAAGATTCTTGCTCCGACATCGATGTATGTTATCCATTCGCTTTGTATTGATTAATCTTTGCTCTATTTCGCGAGCTATCGAATAATATCCTACCTATCTCCCAGTATGAGATACAGCATCTGTAGCTCTGTCTTTCGATCAGGAAATAGTTGTAAAGACTTATTGTGCGAGAGCTAGATATCTGCATGTCGAATGTCACTCCGTACCAACCCGCCATGGGAAGACGTACAGAACTACATCAACGGAAAATGGCAACCGCCGTCCGGTGATGACAGCCAAGATATCATCAATCCAGCCACTGGCGAATCTATCTCATCGGTAAAGTTCAGTTCAAGTGACGACGTTGACGCCGCGGTTAGCGCTGGACAAGAGGCATTTGAACACTGGCGATCTACACCAGTCGAAGAACGAATCCAGCCACTATTCGAGTTTAAACAGCTGCTAGAAGATCACCAAGAAGAGCTCGCGGAAGTTCTCGTCCAAGAGCATGGCAAAACACGCGCAGAAGCAAACGGCGAACTCCGCCGTGGTATTGAGAATGTCGAAGTCGCATGCGGCATTCCGTCGATGATGCAGGCAGGATCACTCCCCAATGCAGCACCCGATATCGACGAAACAGCAGTCCGGAAACCGCTCGGAGTTTTCACGGCCATCACGCCGTTTAACTTTCCAGGCATGATCCCACTATGGTTCCTGCCATACGCGGTAGCGACCGGGAACGCATTCATTCTCAAACCAAGCGAACAAGATCCAGTTATCGCAGAGCGACTATTCGAACTACTCGAGCAGACAGGCTTCCCGGATGGCATCGTCCAACTCGTACACGGCAGCGTCGACACCGTAAACACGTTACTCGATCACAAGGGAATCGAAGGCGCATCATTCGTCGGTAGCACGCCAGTTGCGAGAACCGTCTACGAGCGCGCGGCTACGAGTGGCAAGCGAGTCCAAGCCCAGGGTGGCGCGAAAAACCACATCATTGTCACCGAGACAGCAGACCTTGACTTTGCCGCAAAGAAAACGATCTCGTCTGCGTGTGCCTGCGGCGGGGAACGCTGCCTTGCAAACGATATCGCCGTCGTTGACGAGGATATCTACGATGAATTCGTCGACCAGGTACTCGAGGAAGCACGAGCGCAGACAGTCGGCTACGGATTAGATGACGAGACAGATATTGGAGCGCTCATCACGCCCAATCATGAATCGCGAGTTCGTGATTTAATCGCAACTGGCGTCGATGAGGGCGCTGAATTGCTTCTCGACGGCCGCGATGTCGAAGTGAGTGGCTACGAGAACGGGAACTTTCTGGGTCCGACTGTTTTCGGCGATGTCGACCCAGAGATGACGATTGCTCAAGAAGAGATCTTCGGTCCTGTTCTCGGATTAGTGTCAGTAAATAATATTGATGAGGCAATCGACGTGCTCAATCGAAGCGACTTCGGGAACGCTGCAAGCCTGTTCACTGACAGCGGAGCGGATGCACGGAAAGTACGACACAAGGCAGACGTCGGGAATCTCGGGGTAAATGCTGGGACAGCGGCACCGATGGCGTTCTTCCACTTCGGCGGCCGCAAGGATTCATTCTTTGGTGATCTCCACGCGCAAGGCGAAGACATGATTCACTTCTATACTGATAAAACAGTTTATATTGAGCGTTGGCCAGGTAACTAAGCCTCGCTCCCCCTTTCACTGAGCTACTGAACAAATCTTCCTCACCTCGCAGAATACAACGCATTCTCCCTCACAAGAGCAGACGCACATCATTTTTGCAGGATTACTCTCGACTCGACGATGATCACTACAAGAGAAATGAAAATTTGAACTAAAGTGCGATCAGTACCGCCGGTGACAGCAAGCTGTCAGTGGAAGTAGACACGGTGGAAGTCTCCAGTTACACTATCGACAATATAAGTAAGGAATGTTCCTTCAGTTGTTTCACAGTCGACGAGATGGAAAAGACGATAGACCCGATGTTCGGCTACAACCGTGAGGTCGGGGGGAGACCCGACGCGTAGCTCTTTGTGCGCGAGTTCGAGGAGATACTGTCGCGCCGTTCGTTTTGGATCCGTAATGTCGTCACTACTGGGAACGATCGCATCTTTATCGACGACCTGATCGGTTGTCTGTGGGGAGTCTTCGATGAACAATTCCTTGCCGTTGCAGAGATCGACGCCACAGTAGACACGATCGCTGAACTCATCGAGGAATGCCGTCGCCTGGAGGTCAAATCCGAAGACGCGATACGGATAGTAGACAAACCTGTCGGTGGTTGTGTCAGTCATTTCTGTATCCGTTTCTAGTAGGGTTTGTTCTGCCTCTGCAGCGGAGATAGTCGTCTCGAAGACGGTGACCGATAATTGGGTATGAGTACTCGCCATGGATCGTTGTTAATCGTCTGTCGGCTGCGGGGTGGTTGTCGGGCGGTTCTTTTGCTGTGGTATGGTCTTGTCAGCAGCAAGGAAGTGATTCTAGGAAAATGGAGCAATCTATGCCACGAATGTTCCGAGCAAAACCGTATATTTTCTGATTAAGAACGAGAATCGTGTCGACCAAGCACACAATGAAGACGATGAGAAATTCAAAAATCAGAACTATGAAACCCTTCTCCTGGCGAGAACGAATCCCTCATTGACATCATGAGTTTCAATCAGTAGTGGACAGGCACGATTTCACTAGCTTTAATCAGTAGATGGGTCGAGTACCGCGTTTCGAGCTGCGTCAGTAAGGTTTGAGGTGATAGTACTCTTACTATCAAACTCTCGTAACACAAGCCGAGATGACGTTTCATTAACGCCCTCTATCGCGATGATACGGTCAAGAAGATCGTTCAATTGTTCCCGGGATTGCACCCTACTCAGGACGACAAAATCGACATCACCCATCGTATAGTATACTTGATCGACTCCCTCAAGAGCAGCGAGGGTTTCACCGATATCCTCAGAATAGCCGCGTTCGTGCGTAACAGAGACATCCGTAATCGACACCATTTCTAGACCAAAGGCAAGCGGATCGACATCTGCAGTGATACCCTGAATGACGCCGCTATCCTTGAGTTTGTTTAATCGGTAGTGAACAGCGGACTTCGAGAGGCCAAGTTTCTCCGCCAATGTTTCAAGACTGACATCAAAATTTTCCTCAACTTGTTCAAGAATAGCGAGATCGGTCTCGTCCAAGTCTGTATTCGCACGATTTGAACCAATCATAACCATCGTTTTGTGAGCGTCCATCAAGAAATTCCCGTTGTAGACCGAGAATAATGGTAGCCGCATATCAAAATAGGGGTGGAAAGTAGAAATGGCACACGCGAGATAGCTGCACGAAGAACGACGTAGTCGTACTATTACAGGTGTTCTACGGAACCCTAAAGTACAAACATGTCACTCGTTCTTGATTGGGATTTCCGTAACCCTGATTCTCCACACACTGCGGCACATGCTCACCGACCTGGAAGGAGGCTAGGGAGGGAAAGTCAGCTCTCACGACCAGCCACGGCGACACGGCCGGGTGATGACGCCAGACGTTGTCGTCGTGCCGGCCTCTGATGAGAGCATATCTCCACCAATGATCCGGAAGATAAAATAAGTTCGTCAGACATAGATTGATTTTATTATATTATCCACTTAATCAATCCCACACAACTTTTATTAGACTCTATTTCAATATCGTTTTCTTTCAGTTCAGTAAATTCTGCGGTAATCGGCCGTTACTCAACAATCTGGAGGGTTAACAGAAAGTATGCACAGCGAATCACTGACGACCAAAACGACTAGCTGGTTAGGCTCCACCACCGAACACTCTGGACCGAGTCCAACTCACCAATACGCATTGATCGCCTCCGAGACGATTGACCCCGAATCATCGAGTTCGGAGCTTGTTACTGGTGTCGTCAACGTACTCATTGACGTGATTGAGCCGGCAGCCGGCCAAACGACGCTCACGCTGTACGAATACGTGAATCCAGATGCGCTCGAAGACATTATTATAGCAAGCGCGGAGAAAAAGAGCGATGTCGAAATCCGATTCACAGTCGAGGACTATCTTGTCACCGTCCGCAGCAACAATATCATCCTCATCTACGAACCGCTTGGAGCACAGCGCGGTACTGATGGAAAACTCGTGTCCCAGTAGTTGCTCAGCAAAGCAATTCCAACTCCGCGACGTATGTCACCACGCTTTCCCTCATAAACAAGACCGTCCTTGTTATTCCGAGCTATAATCAGTGAGCCGGAGCCTTCCTTCGACCTCATAGAGATGGCCGCGCATGTAGAGTCGTTCGATGATATCCTCGGTAGCGGGCCGCCCAAGATCTTCTTCCTGTGTCAAAATATCGTAGGCATGCTCATAGGTGAGTTCCCCGTCGTTTGGAGCTGCGCTCGCAAGTGCGTCGAGCGCTTCTTGCGCAAGTGGAGTGAGTGGCGATTGCCGATTCGAGATCATAGATATACTCAGATTCACCCACTAATGACGTAAATCCTCGGGACAAAACGCACGCTTGTCTCTATGTTGGTCGTGTACAATCAGCCAAGAAGGAGATGGAAGATACGTCAGATCCATCAGACACTCCTGATAAAAATAAATCAGATACTTCAGCAGTCTCAGATACTGAAGGTACATCAGACACTCGAGTGAGGTCAGATGTCTCAAGCACATCAGGCGATTCAGATACAATTGATGCCAAGGAGGATGAGAAGGGTGAGTCAGCAACGTCAGATACTTCAAGTACCACAGATACCTCAGACACGTCAGTAGCTGAAGAAACAGAGGCTACAGCAGATACCGAACCACGAGCGGTTGGTTCGACGGTTCGGGAAATGGCGTTGGATGCTGAAGAGAAAGGGCTTGCAGTTCGGGATTTACACAACGTGAACGTGTATCTCTACGAGAACATCCATGACGAGATGATTTCGACATTCAAGCGACTCGACTCGGAATACTATCATGCACACGGCGAAGATCTTTCGAAGAACAAAGATTTCTTCAATGCTGTGTTCCGGGCCGGTCTCAATAGTCCACAGCTTAAAGAGGAGCTTAACATCGATTAGATGATTGATCGTCTCTGATTCTTAACAATAGGTCAGTCTCCCTGGTACTTCAAGGCCGATGTGGCTCATCGACACGATAGTGTTCGCTTCTTCGTCTAGGCAAGGACGAGATTACATTGATAGCTCTGATGACGGTACCAGTCAGTCAAGAGTCCTTGGTCCGCTGTGAAGAACCGCCTTGAGTAAACCGTTGGTTACGTAAGAACCGTCCGTTACCGTAGAGGGAAATGGTTAAGACGATCGCGGAGCAATATCCGAGTATGTCAGACGCTAACCGAGACGACGGCGGAAAATACACCGCAACGGTTTCCGACGAGGAGATTCTCGCGGCAATCGACCAGGCGTCTGCCCCTGTCGTCACCGCAGCGGATCTCGAGGAGGCGCTTCCGATTGGGCGCCGAGCAATTCGCGAGCGGTTGCTCGACCTTCGCGAACAGGGGCGTGTCGACCGCAAGAAGGTCGGTGGGCGTGCGGTTGTGTGGTGGCACGTTAGCCGTGAAGACGCGGACAGCTCCGACGAAGAAGGTTTCGAGGATGACCCGTTGTTCGATCTCCCAACCTTTTCAGGTGGCGCGAGCGATGTCTCGTCGAACGTGGACGAATATGTTGCAGAGGCAATCGCTGGCAAAGCCAAGCAGGAGAAATGAGCGGACACACCAAGGACACACCGACACCTACGTCAGCAACGGCCACGACGATGAGAGCGACGCCGCTATTTGTGGATACTGGCGCGTTCTACGCCCGAATGGACGAAGACGACGCCCACCACGCTCGAGCGAAGGCCATATTCGACGCGATTCGAAAGGGTGACCTCCCGTACCGTCCGCTCTACACAACAGACTACGTTCTTACTGAACTCGTCACGCTTGCCCTTGCCCGTGCGAACTACGCGCTCGTCGCGAGCGCGCTCACTCGCGTTCGTTCTTCATCGGCGGTGACAATTCTTCATGGTAGTGAAGCCGTCTTCGAGAGCGTCTGTGACGAATTCTATCGGTATGACGACCACGAGATCTCTCTAGTTGATCACGCAACCGGCGTCTTCGCCAATGAGCGAGGCGTTGAGCACGTGTTCACGTTTGATCCCGATGACTTTCGCACGCTCGGGTTCACGGCCGTCCCTGACGACACAGGCGAGGTGTAAGAAACAGCCTCTTATTGGCGGTCTCAGATTTTATGCTTCCTTGAGGGCGGTGATCTGCTTGTTTCCACTTCCTATTACTGGCCTAAGTGGAAGTAGAAGCCAAAATGGAGAAATTGTCGAATTTGGACGAGAGGACGTCTGAAGCTCACAAAAACGAGTATATAAATCGTATATTGCTATATTAAATATCCTCACTGTCTCCCTGAAGACCAGTGGGGGAAGATGACTGTGACATCAACGAGCAAGCAACTGAGGGCTAAAAGCGTACCGTCAAATTATCCTACAGAAGTAAGCGATCCGACGAAGTCACCTATGGCAGTAATTTATACTTTTTATGTGGGAGGAATCACTCACTAAGGATTCGGACGAGCTTCTAACATCGGTTACAAGGCATCACGAACTACCACTTCGATTTCGTCACTTGGATTCTATTCCACCAACTCCTGAACTGCCGGTAGTTCGCTAATGATAAACTCGACAATCTCCGATCCATCTTTTCAGCGATGAAACCTCCTTAATTGACTTGTAGCCGCTCGTGATTTCCCAGTAGCGACTATACTACGACGAAAATAGAGTAATACTTCTAATTCGGTTGATTATCTCCGAATAGTCCATAGAGATACTCAGTGTATAGGATAGGATATTTCCCAATTATTTCGCAAATTATTCCAGAGAGCAGTAAGCATATTTTCGGTAGCCTGAGTCAGTTATTATTCCGTTCACGAAGATCCTTTCGACGAATCTTTCCAGTTGTCGTTTGAGGAAGTTCGTCAATAAATGATATCTCCCGAGGGTACTCATACTTAGCAAGACGTTCTCGAACGAGATTACGTATCTCCTCTCGCAGTTGTTCATCGCCAGTTGCTCCACTCATTGGTTGGACGAAGGCTTTGATTATCTCTCCTCGTTTATCATTAGGAACTCCGATGACACCTACTTGCTCTACATCTTCGTGTTCGAGTATCGCTGTCTCAACCTCCCCGGGACCTACTCGATATCCGCTTGTTATGATGATATCATCATCACGTGACTTGAACCAGATGTAGTCATTCTCGTCACGATAGCCAAGGTCGCCGGTTAAGTGCCATTCATTTACCTTCGTCTCTTCAGTTTTTTCTGGTTCGCCCCAATATTCTTTAAAAATAGCAGGATCATTAGATCGCTTGACCGCGATTTCTCCAATTTCATTTGGCCCTTTTAATTCGCCAGTATTGCTATCGATTATTTGCACAGTATGACCGGGAACGGATTTACCCATACTACCAGCTTTTGCGGGGAACCAGTCCTGACAGTTACAGACTAGTAAATTCGCTTCTGTTTGTCCATAGAGTTCATTAATTGAAACACCGGATAACTCTTCCTCGGCCCATTTTAATATCTCGGGAGTAAGAGGTTCACCGCCTGAGCAGATAGCTTTCAAGTCAAGGGAATATCGTTCAGTTGGATTTGATACATCCATCATCATACGAATAGCAGTTGGGGGAAGAAATGCATCTGTCACGCCGTACTCTTCAAGAATCTCATACGCAATTTCTGAATCGAACTTCCCCATCGGATACCCAACGACAGGTCGACCATAGTGCCATGCAGGAAATACGAGATCACCTAAGGAACCGATCCAAGCCCAATCAGCTGGAGTCCAGAAAACGGAAGTATCGATTTCTCGTTCAAAATACATCTGAAAGGCAGGGCAGTGGCCGATCCAAACTGAGTGCGAGTGAAGTACTCCTTTAGGTGGGCCAGTGCTTCCACTTGTATACATTAGAATCGCAGGGGTATCAGCATTCGTTTCTGTAATATCGTAGTGACGTGATTCGGCAGATATGAACTCCTCAGGGAACTCGCCAGTCTCACTGTCGATGGTAATCACTTCATTTAGATCTGGACAGTCCTCTTTTATCTGATCAATGTTAGTTGCAATTGTTGAGTCCACGATTGCTACTGAAGCCTCACTATCAGTGAGACGATACCGGAGCGCGTCGGTGCCGAACAGAATCGATAGCGGAACCGAGATTGCACCAATTTTCCAACAGGCAAGGTGGGCGAACAAGTTCGCAGGGGTTTGCGAAGCGATTACAGCAACCCGATCACCGCGTTCGATACCCAAACTTTTGAGCCCATTCGCCACTGCATTCGAATAAACATCAACATCGTGAAAAGTGTATGTCTTCCGCTGACCATTAGAGTAAGCCTGGAATAAGGCGACAGTTCCTTTTGGATCATCATGTTTCCTCACCAGATCTCGTGCTATGTTATAATCTATTGGGAGATCCCACTCAAAAACTTCATTCGCTTCTTCATACGACTCATAGTCAAGGCTGATTGACCAACTCATGAATTCCTAAAACAACATGCATCTAGTGATACTTAAATTTTGAGCCTATTTATGAACCAAAATATGTAAAAAAACTATATGTATTTACATGAAATATCCTAATCAAAAAAGGGAATATAATGGTCGGTAGTTGAAACCCTACATAGTTAAGATACCATCCCAAAGAAAAAGAAATTTAATACGTTGAATACTTCTCTATTTGTCTGATTACTACAAAAACAAGGTTGGGAGGAAGACGAGAATCAGACGCTAAGATATTTCTTCCGCATTGTATCATCCTCACGGAGTTCACTGGGCGTGGTACTTGTGACTATTTTGCCCTGATCCATAAGGTAGTGTCTATCACTTACCTCCATCGCCATTACTGCATTTTGCTCAACAAGGAGAACAGTAACATCTTCCGCATCGTTAATTTCACTGATTACTGCCTCAACGTCACGAACGATGAACGGGGCGAGTCCCTCACTTGGTTCATCAAGCAGCATAAGTTTTGGATTTGCTGCCAAGCCACGAGCAATGGCGAGCATTTGCTGTTCACCACCACTCATATTACGTGCACGCCGTTCGCGCATTTCTTGAAGGACACCGAAGTAAGATAGTACCTCCTCTAACCCCTTTGGGTTAGGGGAATGGTTGATAGCTACTTGAATGTTCTCTTCAACCGTAAGATTCGGCCATAAACGACGTTCCTCTGGAACAAAGCTGATGCCATGAGTGACGCGATTATAAGGTTCGAGGGGCAAGATAGACTCACCGTCGAACCTAATGTCACCCTCCCAAACAGTTGGAGGTGCTGCCCCCATTACACTCCGGAGAGTAGTGGTTTTTCCTGCACCGTTACGCCCGAGTAGCGATACTACTTCTCCTTTTTCAACACTGAAATTTACATCGAATAGAGCCTGACCAGTATTATAACCTGCATCAATGCTATTGACTTCGAGTAGACTCATCGTATCTCCTCCTCACGCAATCCACCAAGATAAGCTTCCTGCACGTCCTGATTCTCGCGTATCTCTTGAGGAGTACCCGTTGCTAAAAGCGACCCTCGGTGGAGCACGCTAATGCGGTCACTAATTGAGAGCACAACGCTCATGTCGTGCTCAATGAGTAGAACTGTGAGATCGAGCTGTTTGTGGATTCGCTCGATAAGTGCAGCTGTTTGGTCAGTCTCAGCAGAACCCATTCCACTGGTCGGTTCATCAAGTAGTAATGTTTCTGGGTTGGTTGCGAGAGCAACGGCGATACCTAGTTTACGTTGATCACCGTGAGAGAGATTCTTTGCGTGGGTCGTCCGAACGTCCTCGAGACCAACTAATTCGATTATCTCCTCAGCGCGTTCAAGCTGAAATGACTCTGCTCGCGAAAATAAGCTGAAGGCGAACGAGCCGAGTTCGGCAGCCTGCGCAGCGAGCCGAACATTTTCTAGTACAGTCACGTCGAAGAACAATTGGTTTGACTGGTATGACCGTGCAAGACCTCGCTGAGCACGGTCTTCTGGGGGAAGATGGATAATGTCCGCTCCTTCATAGCGGACATTGCCCTCGCTCGGCGAGAGCGTACCTGCGATCATATTGAACAACGTGGTTTTACCTGCACCATTTGGGCCAATGATAGCCCGAAGTTCACCTTCGCGAATTCCAAGATCGATTTTTTCGTTGGCAACAAGTTCGCCAAATCGACGAGTGAGGCCAATCGTCTCGAGTTTCACAGCGTTCGTAGTTTCATCACCGGTATTAGACTTGGCGTCTGTCATTGGTTACCTCCCAAATCGTTGATCTTTTTGCTAATCCATCTAATAATATTCTTGAAGATACCCCATGCGCCATCTTCAGGACGCGTAAGGATGATGAGAACAAAAATAAAACCAAAGAGGAATCGCCAGTACTCCATGAGATGCTTTACATCGAAAGTGACGATCGCAAACTCTGACAGTGGGAGAGCGAGAGTTTGGAATGAAGTGAGGTAGTCAGCGCCGAACTCCCAAAAGAATGCACCAGCCATTGGGCCAACGAAGCTTGACATTCCGCCAAGGACGGTCATCATCACGACCTCGCCGCTTGTGGACCAGTGAAGGCTATTAGTCGTGACTCCCTGCTTAACGAGTTCTAGCATAATCCCCGCGATTGCCGTGAACAACGCACTCAAAGTGAATGCCCATACTTTATAACGCGTGGTGTTAATACCGATGCTTCGTGCCAACTCCTCGTTTTCACGGATAGCAATAAGAGTCCGGCCGAATGGCGATCGGACAATCCGGAACAATAGATAAACACAGACAACAAACACCGTCGCAGTCATCCAGTAAAGTGGAATCTGCAACCCACCCATTACGATGAATTTTTCCCCGAGTTCGCTTTCGATCCACGGAGGCAGAACATCTATCGCAATTCCGTCCGATCCCCCAGTTAACCCACCGATATCCGCGTTGGCAACGTACCAGCCTACTTCACCGAATGCAATAGTAAGCATCGCAAAGTAGATGTCACCTTTCTGGACGATAAGACGGGCGATAACATATCCAACAACACCCGCTGTAACGAGAGCGACGAGCACTGCTGGGAAAAATAACCCTGTACTGAACCGTGAGAGTATGATGGCGATACTATACATACCGATACCAAGGAACAACGCATGGCCGAACGAGAGGAGACCGGTGTAGCCCAGTAGAAGGTTAAATGCCGTTGCGAAGAGCATCCAGACAAGGATTGTGTTTGCGATCGCCTTGTAACCGAGTAGGAGATTCGAAGAGATCAACGGGCGCATCACTACTACGAAGGTGATGAGAGAAAGTAGAGCAACTGCGTCTCCGGTTCGTCCAGCCATTATGAGCTGGTGAAGACGATAGTATCGGTTACGAAGACGTCTGATAATACCGGTAGCATCACTCATTCGAGGAATCCCTCCTCACCAAATAGACCGCGTGGTCGATCAAGCAGCACAATTATCATCAATAGAAACGGCAGTACACGAGCGATACCTTGAATGTTGAAGGCTTGAATGCCAGTATAGTACGCGGCAGTCTCAAGCATCCCGGGAACAAGAAAACGGGCCCACCCAATTAGTAAACCGCCGACAATAGCGCCAAAGAAACTTCCCATTCCCCCAATCACGATGACAACGAAAACGATAATGATGAAGGTTCCTCCCATGCCCGGGTCTAGACCGACCTCAGCACTTCGAAGAACGCCAGCGAGACCCGCGAGCATGGCTCCGATAACGAACATCGCGGTAAATCGAATTGGGAGATTGACACCAGCGAGTTCAGTCATCTCGGCGTCTTGAACTCCTGCACGGATAGTAAGTCCGAAATCCGTACGGACAATGAGTAGATAGACAACTGCTAATGAAATCATCCCTATAGCGACTGTAAATATGCGTGAAGATGGAACCGACGTCACGCCCAGATTCACTGGCTGGGTGAGAATAGATGGCGTTGAATAGCTCTTTGGCTGAGCACCCCAAACGAATCGAATTGCTTCCTCGAACATCATGGTAAGACCGAATGTCAGCAACAGTGCTGCCTCAGGATCGGATCCGTGGAGTGGACGAAGTGTTATTACTTCCATTAGCGCACCAATCAAACCAATTGCCAGTGGTGCAATGATAAGTGCTGCCCAAAATGAAAGTCCGAACCAGGAAACGACGCTAAAGGCCAAATATGCACCTAACATGAAGAGTGCACCGTGGGCGAAGTTGATGATACCCATCAATCCAAGAATAAGAGCTAAGCCAAGGGCAATCATCACGAGTATCATCCCATACACGAACCCACTAACGAACTGTGCTGCAAATAGAGACGGGTTACGTATGATAGAAGACACTAGCCAGATCGACAGGAAAATATATACTAATTTCCATCTAGTGCGGACTTTTTCCACTCTTTGTGTCATTCGCTGCCATGAGAGGGTTGATGTTGACATATATAATGGGGTTTAATATTTGGGACAGTGTGGTCAGAATCCGCAACCAGTCTGCTCACAGGATCGAGCAACATCGTCGCCTTTGGACTTACTGAACGGTTCAAACCAAACTCGATATGGTTTGTCTTTCATCTTCTCTTTCGGGAGCGCCTTAACCGCATAAGTTGGTTTAATATTTTGATGGTCACATATTCGCCAGTATTGGTTACCATCGAGCAGACCTTGTTTCGTATATTTGTGATCCTCTAGTTCTTTGCGAACGGCTTCTGCATCAGTTTTGCCGGCCCGGTTGGCAGCTCGAACCATCTGATCCAATGAGGTATATCCGAGGTAGTGCCGCGAGTATGGAGTTGAGTTATACTCTTTCTTGATACGCTCCATGAATTTTTTGCTCTTTTTGCCCTGTTTGACACTTGGGCTCCAAACTGTTGCCCACACACCGGCATGTTGAGCAACATCTTTTCCAACACCCCAGAATACCTCGTCTTCAAGCAGTGGACCACCCATCTTCATATTATTATGCATCCCTTTGTTTACAAATTGTTTCATAATTGTACGTTGATCCGTCCCTGCAAAGATAATGGCTGCAGCTTTGGCGTTAGAACTTGCCACTTCGTTAAGTTGCTGGGTATAGTCCCCTGCTCCTAGTGGAGAGGCGACGGAACCGACGACCTTTGCACCACTATCTTTCAGTACTTTTTTCATCGCGTCCCGACCGGTTTTTCCCCAAGTGTAATCAGCATACATCAGGTACCACGAGTCAGCATAGTCAGCGAACGCTGACCCAGCGGTCTGGGCAAGCATTGTATTTGAGCTAGGGGTCCGGAACATGTATTTTCCGCAGGAAGACCCAGTCGTTGCGTCTGAGTGGCTCCCTGATGCGATAAAAGCAAGTCCGTTCTGTGAAGCCCATTGACCCATCTTAACCGCGACCGATGAAGAGACACCACCCTGAGCAAGTTGAATATCCTCTTTGCTGACTAGGCGTTGGAGGCGCTGGACACCTGTATTTGGATCTGTCTCTGTATCTGCGACTTTGATATTGACAGTGATGCCTAGTTCCTTTTCAAGATCCTTTGCTGCCAATTTCGCACCTTGTATTTCAGCTTTGCCAAGAAAAGAGTACGGACCGCTCTGCGGGTCAAGAACACCAACAGTAACTTCTTTCAATTTCCCACTCTTCCCAGAATTGCTGTTACCACCGCCTCCACTAGTGCATCCAGCAAGTCCGGAGATAGCTAGGGCGCTTCCTGCACTGGTCGCCTTCAGAAACTTTCGTCTATTGACGGCCGTTTCATGGCTGTTACTATCTAACATACAAACACACTTGTGTGCTTGAATATTATTAATGTTGTGCTCTTTCAAGTTAGATATCATTCATTTATTATGACTACTCGTATAATACTATAACTTAGATAATGATTTTTAGATAAAACTATTTGTCGTCGTTTGCTTCAGTAGCTGTCTCCAGATAATTACCACCCCAAGACTATTACTTTAGATCATCATCAGTGATAAATTTGCATATTCAGAAATGAATCCCGGTTCGTTCGTCTCTGCTTACTCTCCCTTTAAAGATAGGCGCGGTATCTGTTTCGGTTGTTATCCGTCAGAGTTCACTATTGGGGACTACGACCACTTTGCCAAACCCATCACGGTTCTCAAGCAAGTCGTGGGCTTGAGCCGTTTCGCTCATTGGAAGGACTTCTCGGATGTGAGGCTCGAAGACACCATCCCAGACAAGAGAGAGTACTTCTTCGGCCTGACTAGGCGTTGCCATCGTTGAACCGATCACTGAAAGTTGATTCCAAAATATGCGATTGAGCCCTGCATTTGGATTCGGACCGGTCGTAGCTCCGCAGGTAACCATTCGACCGCCCTTTGCTAGGGATTTCAACGAGTTCTCGTACGTTTCTGCACCAATGTGGTCGACAACCATATCTACCCCGTCTTGGTCAGTCAACTCTCTGATGACGTGTGCAAAGTTATCATCTTCATAGTTGATGGTATGATCAGCACCAAGTTCACGGGCATATTCAAGCTTCTTATCAGTACTAGCGGTTGCAAACACCTCAGCGCCAGCATAACTGGCAATTTGGACGGCCGCATGACCGACACCACCACTGGCACCCAACACTAACACCTTTTCACCAGCTTGAAGTTCTCCTCTATATATAAGCATCCGCCACGCAGTTTGGAAAACCAGTGGTGCAGCCGCTGCGATTTCCCACTTGACGCTCTTAGGTACTGAGACGAGATTCTCTTCGGGGAGTGCTGCATACTCGGCATGAACTCCGCGAACATGCTCACCAATGATGTGAAACTCGGGAGAAAATGTTGAGTCACCCTTTCGATGATGATCTTTACTGTGTCCACTACGGCCTGCCAAGAGCGCAACATGATCTCCTTTCTCAAAATTAGAGACATCTGCTCCAGTTTCGACGATGACGCCTGCTGCATCGCTACCAGGGATATGTGGCATCTCTAATTCGATGCCTGGCAACCCCTTCCGGGTCCAGATGTCGAGATGGTTGAGCGCACCAGCTTTGATATCGACGAGCACTTCACGTCGCCCAGGTTCAGGAGTTGGGAATTCGCCGTATTCGATGACATCCTTGTCACCGTGCTTACTGAATTGAACTGCTTGCATCACATAATACTCCCGGTGGAGGGGATAAAAATTCACCGGCATTTTATATTTTCCAGCTTTTTCGGGGTGAATATATTCCCTTATGTTTTAGATGCGGGATATAGTCGAGATCTGACGTCCTTAGACATGAATATCTAACTATAGCAACCCGGATATTTTTCTGATTCAATGACCAGATTAACGTTTCACATCTCCCAGTCCATCTATTTTCTGATTCACGCTTGGCGTCGCAATTTTCTCACCAAATTAAGTTGTAATATACGCGCAACAATTATTGTGACTCAGTTAGAATTTGTAATGAGACATGGTGCCTTATAACAATGCGATAGAAACCACTGGCTGGATCCGTCCAAGTATGTCCGAACCCGGAACTGTCCTTCTCCTCGCGCCCGACGATGCACCAACCGCTGGTCAGATGTGCCAGAATTTACTTACAACAGCCCATGAATGCCGAGAAAGCATTCTTGCTATCGATTGGGAAACGAATGATAGTACATGGCTTGATCAACTTTCGTACGATCCCATCAATTTGCGTCGCGAGCGAATACAAGAAGTTAGTGAACTCAAAGAATATATACAAACCTTCCTCAACAAACTCGGAGAGGATGTAACTGGAGTTGTATATTTTGATTCAGTCGCTGATTTAGTATCGAAAGTGGGTGAGAAAACAGCCGCCAATGCACTTAGTGATTCTTCACGAATGCTTGCTTCAGCCGGCGTAACTGGGTTTTTCCGGGTTGATCCGGGATTAATTGATATGGCGTCACTCGAAAGTTGCACTGGGTACACCGCAACATACGGCGCTGATGAAAAAAGGTGGCAACTCTCAAAATCATAAATTGAAGATTGCTACCGGGGGCAAAGATGATGGGCGAGTACTCTTCATATCCGAACACTCTGTTCAAGTAGCGAGAGATTCTCGCCAGATACAGCGGGCAAGGACGCCACTTCAATCTAATATTGCGCTCAAATTCTGACGCTCCGAAGGTCTCGAATTCCCAATATTCAATTCTCACCGCCGTAAAACAGGTAGTAAACAAACGTCCCACTATTATTTTATCGATGTAGCATGTAGGGGTGATTGTGTCCGAAGATTACCTATACCCGGTTGAAAACGGGAAAAATGAAGATATTTACTATTTGGATCTTGGGATGTACGATGCTCCTAAGTTCGGTGCAGCATTCATCGTAGACGCTGACCAGCCTGCGATCATTGAAACAGGTGTTGGACGTAGATACGAGCGTATTCTCGCAGCGCTCGATTTTATTGGTATCAAACGTAGCGATGTTTCCGTTATTTCACCAACACATGTTCATTTAGATCATGCGGGAGGTGCTGGTTATCTAGCGGAAGAGTGTCCTAATGCAACTATTCTTACACATGAAGCTGGCGTCAAACACCTTGTTAACCCATCACGGCTTGTCGAGGGAACCAAACGCGCAGTCGGGGATCAATGGCAGTTCTATGCTGAACCAAAACCAATTCCTAAACACCGAATTAAGGGGCTCTCGGACGGCGATACCATCGACTTAGGAAATCACCAACTTTCAGTGTACCACGCGCCTGGCCATGCCCACCATCAGGCGATTTATCACGATGAGACTGCCGATGCTCTATTCGTAGCAGACGCTGCAGGCATCTATGTACCACAAAAAGATGTGGTGAAGCCGACTACACCACCACCGGAATTCAACCTCGAACAGGCATTAGACGATATCGAGAGAATCCGACGTATCGATCCGGAGATGCTCTTCTACACGCACTTTGGATCACGAGCAGACGTAAGCAATGCTCTCGACGAGTACGAGCGTGTGCTGTCGGACTGGGTCGATACCGTAGCAGCAATCCGGGAAGAGCAAGCTTCTGACGACGGAGTTGTCGATTACTTTGCTGAAAGGGCAGAACTAATCGATGTGTGGGGAGAACAGAAGGCTCGTCCAGAAACCCGGATGAACACTCAAGGTGTCCTCCAATATCTAGATTAATATAGCATGTAACTTATTTCTCCGCATCGATCGGATTGCCGTCGGAATCAACCGTGTAGGTGTCTCCGTTGAGAATTGCGGGCGAGTGGACAAACATAGCCCGGAAAACCTCATCGGCGTCTTCTGGGTTGCGCGGATAATGAGGTACGCCCGGAGGGATGAATACCAAGTGCTGGCCAGCGTGGCAAGGAACTGACTCCCCCTCAATGATTATTTCACCTTCTCCCTGAAATCCATAAAAAGTTTCACCGCTATACCGATGGACATGGCGAGTAACCGATTCACCAGGATCGACGTGGATGATACCTTGATCAAACATCGGAGAGTCGCCCTGATCAGTGTTCATCATAAATTGGATTCCAATCCCAAGCCGATCACGGACTGGCGTCTCATCGACATCGTACAAACAGTATGAGTCGGAATGATCCATTGGTTTGTATAACCCTATATGAGCAAATGCAAGCCTTCGATATAACTGTCGGGGTGAATTTCGAAAGCGGAGATGGACTCAACGAGGAATGTTGCAGAGTAATCAATAGAATAGTATTAATATGGCGAGTGAAAAATATAGCACTGCTTGATTAAATCGAAATTTCAAATAGCTCTTGTGGGACTGTCGAGAGTCGTTTCACACCATCAGTAGTCACGAGGTAGTCATCCTCAATCATCACGGCGCCTCGTTCGGGATGGATCAATTTCGGCTCGATTGTCAGAACCATTCCTTCACGTATTTTCTCGGTGTTACCACGCATAAGAGTCGGTTCCTCGTCGGCTTCAAGTCCGATGCTATGGCCGATGTATGGTGCCTGCATTTCTGCGTACCCACAAAGCCAGTCAGCAACACCCAATTCCTCTGCACGTCGATACGCAGCAAGGTATGGTTCCTCAGCGGGGACGCCAGGTTCGATGGCGTCCCGAGCAGCTTCGTGAAGAGCAAGTGTCCACTCGAACCACTCGTGCTGTGTGGGTGTTGCCTCCCCGATTACGTAGGTTCGGGCGACGTCACCGTGGTAGCCAGCCCGGTTTAACGCGATATCGGCGACGAGGAAATCACCGCTCTCGAGGGAGCGTTTCGAGGGCCCCCAAGGCATGCTCCGCGCGACCCCTGTGCCAGTCACAGTCATGGCGTGGCCAGAAACCAGCGAAAGGGTTTCTCCGCTTGCGATAAGTCCAGCTGCGGGAAGCCGAGCATCCCAACGGCGGAAGAATATATTATCATCCATCCCTGCAGCTACCAACGCACCAACCACCTCGCCACCGACTTGTTTTTCCGTTACACCCGGGGCAGCTCGTCGTTGGATAGCCCCGTGTGCCACCTCGTAGAGTTCCGCTGCATCAGTCAGTAGTTCGATTTCCTCTTCTTCCTTGATCGCCCGTTGTGTCAGCACGACATCGGAAATATTGATTGGATCAGCGTCAAGCGCGTCTGCCAACTTTGAGGCGAGCGAAGCGGGAGTGGTCTCAAGGGGCAATCCGATTGTGTCCACGTGGCTTGCGTATTCCACGATCGCTGAGAGCCCACCTTGTTTGAGATACTTCTCGGGTAATCCTGCCTCTTGTTTTGTGAATGCCATTGCCCGTCGGACAAACAGCCGAGCATGTTTACCATCCCCGGCTGGTACATAGAGGTTTGCCGGCTGACTGCTTCCAGTGTAGTAGGTAAGATCGACGGGATTCGGAAGCAACGCCGCATCAGCTTCGGTCGCCTCAATCTTATGAGCGAGGTCATTGATCCGTGTTTGGTAGTCGAAGGTAGGATAGGGATGCCGAAATCGTGATACATCTTGTTCGTGGGCTACTGTCCGTTCATACGGTGTCAGTGGATTATCCGTCATTATTACTAACTCCTTCATACACAACGAACTGATCCGCAAAAGAAGTTCGTGATTGTTCTGTGACTCCAGCAGTAGCAAACAGGTCGCGCTGTTCGGCTATTGTCGGAACTTCGTTACCCCAAACGAGTTCTGACCACTGCGTCTCAACGCCGGTGGCAAACGGTTGGTTGTAGAACGATCCGGGATGTTCGGGGTAAACCTCGTCGAAAACGACTATAACGCCGTCGTCTGTGAGGTTATCGCCGAGTCCATTGAACAATGCATCTCGATTTTCCGCGGCAATCTCATGGAGACTCATGAAGAAAATAGCTCCATCGAAGCGGTCTGTTGACTCGGTTGCAGCTGTTGTACCATCTTCGATTCGGAAGGTTGTCCGGTCGGCAACACCTGCTTCCTCGGCTCGTTCGCGTGCTCGCTCGATCGCATCTGAATCGAGGTCAACACCTACCACAGAAAGATTCGAATACCGCTCACAAAGACGACACGCAAGGTATCCCGTCCCACAGCCGATATCGAGGATTCGACCACCGCCAGACAGTTGTGTTTCGAATGCAGGAAGCGATTCTAAAACTAGTTTCTCGACGAAGATTGTCTGGAGTCCACGAGTCATTCCCTCAATGAGATCCGTGAACGTCGCATCGCGGTCAGCAAACGGTAGCGTTTCACCGGTTTGGAAGTAGACTGGATAGTTGGTGTAATCTTCACTCACCTGTGTAGCCATGAATCGAAAGAGATGGCCCATATATTGAGCTGCATCGGGAACAGCCAATGGCTTAACAAACGGTTCACGGAGATGGAATGTATAGGGGACTTCAGATATGGAATCTTCGGTGTTCGCGCTGTTCTCTTCATCGTCAGCATGCGGTTTTGCGCTGAGCAACCCCCACCGCAGGCCAATTTCACAGAATCGACGGACGTACGGTTCATGATAGCCGAGCTGTGAGGCGAGGTCGCTTGGTGTTTGAGAATCGACGAGCGCCTCAAACAATCCACTTTCGACGCCAGTATATACATAATATGTTGCACGGAACCCGCTAACCATGCTGTGTAGGCGAGTTACTGGGTCGTCGATAGATGTCCAATCAATCATCTCGTAGGTAATCCTCGACGGCGCGGCGGAATGGAGTAACGAGCTCCTCCGACGCAGTATACGGATCGTTATCTGCTGTGAGTAAGTCATGATGGGCCTCCACGACTGCATCACCCAGTTCGTCAAGTTCATTGCTCAGATGCGTTCGAACTTCTTGTTCGAACCGCCGACCGCGGGTTTCAGCAAGCTCACCGCTTTTTTCAATATGTTCATAGTGTGCATCGAACGCGTTGATGAGATCGTCAACTCCCTCATCCTTGGTTGCGACGGTCAGTTCGACGCGTGGAACCCAGTTAGCGGGCTCTTCTACCGGGTCACCAGAATTACTCCGCTCAAGATCCTGACCGATGCGGATCATCTGCTGGAGTTCAAGAGCCGTCGATTTCGCTCCATCGAAGTCCGCTTTGTTGACGGCAAAGACATCGGCAATCTCGAGGATACCCGCCTTGTTTGCCTGTACATCGTCGCCAGCCCCTGGAAGCGCAACAACACAAACAGTGTCGGCAGCCCGGACGATCTCAACCTCGTTTTGTCCAGCACCGACTGTCTCAATGAGGATAACGTCCTTGCCGAATGCATCCATTGCATGTACGACATCGAAGGTCGCAGCAGCAAGCCCTCCAACATGCCCCCGTGCACTCATGGATCTAAAAAATACATCGCGATCTTCGCTGCGTGACGTTTGGCGGACGCGGTCGCCAAGAACACTTCCGCCGGAATAGGGCGACGACGGATCAACTGCGATGACCCCAACTGTGAGATCTTGTTCGCGTAATCTATCGACGAGTTTATCGACGAGCGTCGACTTCCCAGCGCCCGGTTGCCCAGTAATCCCAATGGTTCGGGTTCCAGTCGCGTGACTGTGAAGCACCTTCACGGCGTCCCGATATCCTGGGTCGCCATTCTCGATGCTGGAGATGAGTCGCGACAGTGAGAGCTGTTCACCGTTAAGGACGCCTTTGACCAGTGGACGCAGGTCGTCGTCCAAATCCTCAATGTTGGTGTCGGAGACATTCATGGATATCGTCGAAGTATCCAGATGGTCACGTCGATACCTCTCGATCGATGTATTCGACGATCTCATTGATGTCAGTATCTGGGCCGAATACCTTGTCCACACCCTCATTGAGGAGAGCTTGTTTATCATCGTCGGGGATGGTACCACCAACGAGCATTAGAACCTCCGTCATTCCCTCTTCTTCCAAGAGGCGGAGAATCTTTGGGACGAGTGTATCGTGTGCTCCACTCAAGATGCTCAAGCCCAAGACATCGACGTCCTCCTGAATAGCGGTCTGGACAATTGCCTCGGGCGACTGACGAAGACCAGAGTAAATGACCTCAAAACCTGCATCTCGACATGCGCGTGCAACGACTTTAGCGCCTCTGTCGTGACCATCAAGACCTGGCTTCCCAATTAGTACTCGAACTGTGCGTTCCGTTTCATTTGTTTCTGATGTTGCCATTTTAGAACACTCCTGGATCCTCGTAGGTACCGTACTTCTTGCGTAGCACACCCATCATTTCGCCCTCCGTGGCATACGCCTTTGCGGCATCCACGAGATAGGGCATGATGTTTTCACCGGTCTCGACAGCCTCGCTGAGAGCGGCGATTCGTTCCTCAACAAGCGAATCATCACGGTTCTCTTTGACCCGCTTGAGACGCTCTTTCTGGCGCTCTTCTGTCTCTGGATTAGCCTGAAATAGCTCAATTTCTGTATCCTCGCCTCCTTCAGTGTGGCAGTTTACGCCGACCTTTTTCAGATCACCTTCCGCTTTACGCTTTTCCCACTGATAGGAGGAATCTACGATTTCCTGTTCGAAGTACCCGTTCTCTATTCCTCGCAACATACCCTCTTTCATGCTTCCGTCGCCAATCTCCTCAATCTCGGCGAGGTATTCAAGGACTCGCTCTTCAAGCTCAACCGTGGACGCCTCGATATAGTAGCTGCCACCCAGAGGATCGATGGTGTCGGTGACACCAGACTCGTGGGCGATAACTTGTTGCGTTCGAAGCGCGATACGCATCGCATCCTCACTAGGGATCGACAGCGCTTCATCGTATCCGTTTGTATGTAGCGACTGACAGCCACCGAGTACTGCTGCAAGTGCTTGAATAGTTGTACGGACGATATTGACCATCGGCTGTTTTGCAGTCAGGCTTTCGCCAGCAGTCTGGACGTGATACCGCATACGGCGAGCAGCATCGGTATCTGCCCCGTAGCGTTGCTTCATAACGCGTGCCCAAATGCGACGAACCGTCCGAAACTTCGCAATTTCCTCGAAGAAGTCTGTCTGGGAGACAAAGAAGAAAGACATCCGAGGGGCAAAGTCGTCAGGATCAAGGCCTTGCTCTATGCCGGCTTCGACATATCCCATGCCCGCGGCGAGAGTGAACGCTGCCTCCTGTGCAGCAGTCCCTCCGGCTTCCCGGGTATGATAGCCGCTCACGTTTGCCCAGTACCAGTTCGGTACTTCCTCGGTGCAATATTCGATAACGTCTTCGACTAACTTGATGTTCGGTCTTGGTGGTAGTGCATAGGTTTTCTGAGCAATAAATTCTTTAAAGATAGAATTCTGGATTGTCCCCCGAAGCTTGTCACGATCAACACTGCGGTTGTCTGCTAATGCCACGTAGAACGCGAGCAGAATCGGTGCGGGTGAATTGATCGTCATACTTGTCGATACCTCTTCAAGGGGAATGTCCTCGAAGAGATCTTCGAAGTCCGCCAATGTGTCGATAGCAACTCCAATACGACCAACCTCACCCTCTGAATGGTCGTCATCAGAATCATAACCAGTCAACGTTGGATGGTCGAAATCGGTGGATAGACCTGTCTGTCCTTGCTCAAGCAAGTACTCATACCGTTGATTTGTCTCATTTGCAGTTTCGAAACCCGCTATCTGCCGGTGTGTCCAGTGGCGCCCACGGTACATCGTAGGATAGGGACCACGCGTAAATGGTGGCTCTCCAGGGAATCCGAGGTCGTTCTCATAGTCGAGACCCTCGATGTCCTCCGGTGAGTAGAGTCGCTTACGCTCGTATCCCGACAGCGTCTCGAACGTTTCCTTCTGCTCAGGATGATCTTCAAGCCACTCCGCAAGGGTTTCTTCCTCCCAGTTCTCGAGTGCAGCGAGGAGTTCGCGAAATCGCTCCTCGTCGAACATCGATTCTTGTCTGTGTTCGTCTGGATCGTACATCCCTGTTGGTTCATCGGCAATATGGTCGTCTTTGTTGTGTGATTCTGAATTCATTTGATGGTCTCCGTTTTTTGTTTATTATATATCAACGGCCAAGTCGCGTTTATCTTTTACCCTATCAGCCTTGAATTGTGTTCGGTCTAATTCGCCCTGTGGGACAATGGTTACATTTGGTGTAACCCCGACTTCCGACTTAATCGCCGTTCGCACAACGTCATGGAACTCGTCAACGCTCGTCACAGTGTTGTCTGCAATCTCAACGACAAGTTGAAGCGAGTCGAGCGCACCTTCTTTTTCTACGACGATACGGAACTCGTCGCCAAAATCGTCGAGTGCGTGTAGCTGATCTTCGATTTCAGATGGGAAGATGTTCTTTCCACGAACCACAAGCATGTCATCTACACGCCCGTATACGCCTTTCGGGAGAGTTGGGTAGGTTCGTCCGCAGTCACAGCCCGTCTCGTCGTGCCGTTCCCACATCGTGATATCGCCGCTCCAATATCGGATCATCGGCTGGGAGGTTCTTTCGAGGTGAGTGTAGGTCGGTACGCCCTCCTCTCCGTACTCCAGATGAGCCTCGGTACTTGGGTCAAGAAGCTCTGTGTAGACGATATCGTTCCACACGTGCATCCCGTTATCGAGATGTTGACAACCGGAGTTCGACATCCAAGGCGTCATCTCAGCCATACTACCCTGATCAATGACCTCACAGTCAAACATCGTTTCGATTTCTTGTCGAGTTGATGGGATACTCGCTCCGGGTTCACCGGAGAAAAACATCACCTTGAAGCTGAAGTCCTCTGCAGGAATATAGCCATTCTCCTTCGCCGTCTCCCCCAAATACAGCGCATACGAGGGGGTTCCGTACAACGCGTCCGGTTGCAGGTTAGAAATCCATTCGACAGCCTGTTGTGTCTGCCCTTCCATCCCGGCACCGAATGGGAACGTCGTACAGCCAATGTGGTCGACACCGGCGAGTGCCCCCCAAGAACCGAGATACTGAATGAATGGGCTCGTGATAATAATCCGGTCGTCTGGCCGAATTCCAACACTCCACAGGATCTGTGCATGCCACTCGCCGATTCGATTCCAGTCTTCCTCGCCAATTCCGAATACCTTTGGTTGGCCAGTTGTCCCTGACGTCCCGTAAACGCGGGCGATGTCCTCTTCGTCGATACAAAGGAAGCGACCGAAGGGTGGATGCTTTTTCTGTTCCTGCTTGATATCCTCGCTCCGCAAAATCGGCAACTGCTCGAATTCCTCGAAGGACGTGATATCTCGCGGGTTAATGTCTACATCAGCGTAAAATTCACGATAGAATTCGCTGTTGTCATACGCATAGCGAACCTGTTCGTTTATCTTCTCGAGGATGTCTTCACGTCGTTCAGCAGGTGAGCGGGTCTCTTGATGTGCGTCCCAGTACTCCGAACTCGGATCTGGACGATAGTCTGACTTAGGCGTACTTGGCCAACTCATCCTAAATGGTAATTTTGTTTGTGGGTATTATAAATTTGGGTGGTCAAATACGACCAGCCCCGTGATTCGACCTCCTCACTTAACGTCGGTGAGCAGGTCATTTTTAGCGAACCTCCTTTTCTTGGCGATCCCACACATCCAGTGGCTGGTAGTCCGGGACGCGGGCTAATCCGTTTGCAGCATCGGGACTCACCGCATCGGAGTCGACCGGAACATCGACGATGACAGGCCCTACCGTCTCTACAGCACTTTCGATAACCGAATCTAGTGCTTCTGGATCGGAGACCGATTTCCCCTCGGCGCCGAGGCCAGTCGCCACTTCGTCGAAAGCTATGTAGTTGAGTTCGCTTCCGATCTCTCGGCCGTAGTTCTCCAGTTGATCATACAACTCGATATTCCAGGCAGCGTTGTTCGCCACCACAACTGTGATATTTACTTGCTCTCGTACAGCCGTCTCGATATCTGCCAAATTGAATCCAAGCGAGCCATCGCCGGTGAAACAAACGATATCCGTCTCCGGATGAGCAAGAGACGCGCCGATGGCAAACGGGAGACCGACACCAAGACAACCGAGTGGCCCAGGGTCAAGATATCCACGCGGATTCGTCGTTGGTATCGCTACTCGACCGAATGACAGTGCATCGCCGCCATCGCAAATAACAATCGCATCGTCGTCGATGGCTTGATCGATCGCACCACAAACCCTGTATGGGTGGATTGGTGTTTCGTCAGTAGTTTTTTGTTCGGCTAGGCGTGATGCCCGTTTATCGTGTGTCTCTTGTAATCCTTCGACCCACTCGTGCATGCCAATGGGTTCATCAAGTCGGTCTTGGATTCCCGTCACGGCGGACGACACGGAGCTTTGAATCGGAATATCCGGCGTTCGATTCCGTCTCAAGGCACCAGCATCGACATCAACCTGAACAAAGACCGAATCTCCGTATACAGCTGGGCTACCGTATCCGAGCGTAAAGTCAAGGCGTTTGCCGAGAATCAGATAGAGATCTGCTTGATTCATCGCATCGCCGCGTGCTCCGGGTATACAATAGTCGTTCGTTTCAGGAACGACTCCCTTACTCCCAGCTGTCGTCAGAACCGGCAATTGAGCTGTCTCAACAAACGAACGAATTTCTTCTGCTGCATCACGACTACCACGCCCTAACACTGCCACTGGTCTGTCAGCCTCTTGCAGTGCGTGTGTTGCCTCATCGAGAATTCCGGGGGGTGGTGAGATATCGTTTGGCTCTGCCGGTACTGGACGGTTATGAATCCATTCTGTAGTCTCCCGGAGGACATCAGTTGGGACTTCGATGAGCGCCGGGCCGCCTTCGTCAAGTGCCGCCCCTGTTGCTTCGACGATATACTCTTTCACCCGTCCAGGCTCGAAAACCGTCCTGTCAGTCACCGTGATGGCTTCAGCCATGTCCCGGTGTGGGAGCTCTTGAAGAGCTCCCCGTTCAAATTGTGGAACAGGAGGATAACCGGTGATGATGAGTAACGGGACGCCAGAGGAATGGGCATTCGCGATCCCAGTCATCGCGTTCGTGAATCCTGGTCCAGCGGTTACGAGCGCGATACCGAGTTTCCCAGTTACTTCTGCCTCTGCGTGTGCAGCATGGACAGCTGAACGCTCGTCGCGGGTATCGATTATCGATACCTCTGTGTCGCCAATTGCGTCCCAAATCGGTTGGATGTGGCCGCCACAGAGTCCATATACTCTGTTTGTTAGTTCAGCAAGTGTTTCGGCAGCTATCGCTGCGCCTGTCTTTGCCATGTACTATCAATGACTAACTTTTCCCTAATAAATTTTTGTATCTATTGAATGCTATACCTGCCGTGAATTCTTACCATCTAGTATTTTCTTGATTTGCAATTATTGGAAGCAATGAACTTACTTTCAATTGATTATTGGTGTCTGGCTGCTTTTTTCGTAATCGATTATTCGCCTCCTATAATAGACAGACGTCAACGCTGTAATCATACACTGGTAGCGTTGGACGATTGAAATCAGCCGATTACCCTTTCCATCCTTGAGTACATCTACTGTTATGCGCACCAGTTCTTACATCTGTTTAGAACCCTTTAGAGTGTATTGTATTTCGATTACGTTCGATGATTCCATCAATATATCTGGAATTTCCTTCTCGATCCTTTCATTCCCCATACGATTGGCTGGACCACTAATAGTTATCGCGCCGTGGACTTCATTACCGACAACAATAGGTACCGAAACAGCTCGAACTCCGTCTACTCGTTCCCCGAAATCTGTTGCGTATCCTCGCTCTCGGATAATCTGGAGTTCATCCATTAGCGCCTCTCGATCAGTAATCGTCTTATCGGTGATCACGGGGAGACCATGCTCGTCTAAAACTTCCTCAATTCGTTCCCTATCGAAGTTGGCTAAAATTGCTTTTCCTGGGGCATTAGTCGGCAGTCGCATCTGCCGGCCAGTAGAAACACCAAGGTCAAGAGCGTTTTCACCTTTGGCGATATAAAGAAGGACACCTAATCCGTTTTCTTCAACCATCAGACTCGCATGCTCGCCAGTTTTGGTCGCAAGGCCGTCGATTTCCGATTTTGAGAGACGGAAAATAGGCAAATTCTCACGTGCAGTCGTCCCCATATCGAGGAATCGAGTGTTGATTCGGTATTTTTGGTTGTCACGATCGAGGTACCCCAATTCGACAAGCGTAATTAGATAGTCATAGACTGTACTTTCCGATAGCTTGAGTTGAGCAGCAATATCTGAGAGAGTCGCATCTCTTGTAGAAACAATTACTTCGATAATGTCGAATGCTTTTTTGAGGCTTTGTATCTTGATTTGGCCTGCCATGTGTACCTATGACACGTCATTCCAGGTCTAAGTATGTTTTGGTAATTCCGGAAGACCACATAACTCCCTAGAACAAAATCGTCACACCGCAAGAAGAACATCCTATCAATGACATTCATCTACCCGACATTCTCGAAAATGACCCAGCATTGTATTCTTCTGTATCTTATTAAAATTAATTTTTCGACATCCGGTCGAGAGAAACATTACAACAATAGAATTGTAACGGACTCCAACCGTGGTTGTTGTTAGACAATACCAATGGTAGAGCTACTTTCGAGCATGCCAAATCAGATTTAGGGAGCCACCATTGAAGGCACAGTCTAGTTTGAAAGACGCATATAAGGTAGGACGATTATTATCATGGGATTTGGCTACATAATGCCGTTAAATGGTCCAAGATGGGAAAATGTTGATGTGTGATAACAGTGTGAGAAAATGGGTGCCGGATTATATTTGAGTCACACGTTCATGCTCGTCGTCTAAGGCCGCGGCGTCTTCAGGTAGCAGCGCAGCGACGAGATAGCCAGCGTACTCGCTGAAGTAGTCGACGAGCGTCGCGATTCGATTGGAGTCGATTGCTTCAAGCGAGTCAAGCAGAATGAACGGGACTTTCTCGTAGACATCATGGACGAGATAGCCGGCAAGCGCGAAGACGAGTCCCGTGACTTCGCGCTCACTCTCGCTGAGATGGTCAATCGTATCCTCGTAGGTCGTGCCGGATTCCGTACTGCGAATCACGTGCAAGTTAAACACACTTTTCGTGACTTTCCGGCGTCCCTCTCGGACGTCGCGTTCGACACGATCGATCCAAATGCGATCTAGATTTTCATAATCGAGGATGTCGAGAACAGTCTCCATATGGCCGTTGAATTGGTCGACAGCATTCGCCTCAATCTGGTCGATGCGCGTCCGTAGATCCGCGAGTTCATCTTGAATCGCCTCCCGTTGCGTTTCGAGTTGCTCCTGTTCGGCGACTTGCGACTCGATGGCCGTGATTTCTTCTTCCACATCCTCGAGGTCAGATTCGAGGCGGCCAAGTTTGAACTCCAACTGGTTCGCCTCTTTATGCAGATTCAGTACTTCACTGTATTCCTCTTGTTCGAGTGCTTCGACTTCTTCTTCGAGGGTTTCAATCTCATCTGTGAGGTCTGTGCGTGTCTCACGGAGTTCTTCGACCCGAGTGTTCCGTTCCTCAAGTTCGGATTCGAGTTGGTGCCGTCGTTGCTCAGTCTGCTCACGCTGGCGCTGTGCCTCCTCGAGTGTTTGTTTTTCGTCTTGGAGGTCTGTGATTTCTGATTCGATCGAGTTGCGCTCATCGCGTTTCTCTTGCCGAAGATCACGCAGTCGGTCAATCGTCTCTTCAATGGTTTGCTTTTCGACCTCCGTGCCGCATGTCCAACAGACCACCGTCTCCGTATCTTCGACGAGTTGGTCAGTGATTGAGTCACTTGACGATGCAGACGCATCGTCTGTTTGAAGCGCGTCACGCAGTTCAGGGCTCGACCCCTCGAGCATCTCGTCGTTGAACTGGATGATTGTCTGGAGTTCGGCCATCGTCGATTCCAGCCGTTGTTTCTGCTCACGGCGTTGCTGAATCTGTTCTTCGAGCGCCGCCATGTCTTCGTTCAATGAATCTGGAAGATCGGCGTCCTCTGTGTCGAGTTCGGTCGCTTCCCGTTCGAGTGCCTCGATGCTCTCTTCTTCAGTCGAGATCTTGAACCGGACGTCCTCGAGGCGCGAGCGAGTATCGCTTAGCTCGTCGAGTTTCTCCTCGAGTTCGACCTTCTCCGACTTCGTCTCGCCAATATCGGCGTCTGCGTCTTCCAGTTCGGCTTCTTTCTCTGCGAGTTCGGCCTGTTTTTCCCCGATCTCGGTCTCCAGTCGAGTTCGTTCTTCTTCGAGACCAGGCAGTTGCTGTTTGAGCGAGTCAAGCTCAGCGAGGTCGTCGTCGAGTTGCCTTTTTTCGGTTTCTAACTGTTCGATTTCCGCTTGAATCGCGTCCGTGTCGACGGGCCGCATGATGAGGTCGCGGAGGTCGTCGCTGCGCGCGACCGCCCGTCGGGCCTCGTTCGATTCGAGCAGGAATGCGAAGAGGTCAGCGAGTTCTGGATCGGCGAGATACGGATCACCACTCATCGTGACCGTTTCGTTCTGGCGTGTGAGTGTCCGCGTATAAGTCTCGTCACCGATCGTTAGTTCGACTGATCCTTCATCGGCGTCGCCTTTCAGGGATGGCTGGTCACTTCCAAGCGCCGCCATAATCGCTTGGAGGAAGGACGTTCGATTCGTCGCATTACGACCAGTGAGAGCGGTTACACCTGGGGAAAAGGTAACCTCCGTCTCGTCGATGCCACCGATATTCCGAGTGGTCAATTCAACATCAGCCAGGTCTTGCTGTGCTAATTCCATATGCAACTGTTGTCCTCCGCCATTATAAAAGGTTCATATTCAGCGGCGTGGCATTACAGAGCTACCCTTGTAATAGAAGCGGGAAGAGTGAAACTAGATTATAGTACAGGGTCGTTGAATTACTGTGGGAATGTCAGTCATAACAACCTTCGTGAAGTGCTCCTGGATGGAATAGGGTTACGCAGATTGCAGTCAACACGGAGCTCGACGAATAACTCGAAATCACGGAACCAAATCTGATTTTTCTTCCGAAGATCTTCCAGTGACCTTCCCGTTACGAGATGTTTCAAAGTACCGGCTTCTTTGCAGCTTAAGGCACGGGTTTCCTCTTGTAGCCACCAAGAATAGCAATGTGACCAAATGCATTACAATTATGGTCGTGTAAAGGAAGACGGCGTTGTAGTTTCTCTCTCGAAAGGATGAGGAAGACATACTTATCCACGTCCAAGTGATGAAACTGCGAATTGTTAGCCTTAGAGAAAGATTGAGTCTATATCGAGCACATCGGCAACCGTAACGAGTCCTGCAATCACAGCTGCCCGTCTAACAGGAAACCTTGCATGCATCGTGGATCGCATATAGAAAGACGTAACCTGTCCGGGTAGCACCAGCAATGTTCAGTACCCCTTGGAATATAAAAAGCCAGGAAGGCAATTGAGAGTGTGTTGGAGCGATCGTTGGCAACTCACGACCAATATACAGCAGATGGTTCAGAACCGTTATAGCAATATTTACAAATAATTGGGGGGGGAGAAGACTCTATCCAACGTTCGCTGCCGTTTGTATGACCAACCCAGCCCCACCGGCCACTGACGTCACAAAATAAACCAGAATTGTATAAATCACCCAGATTCCGGCGACGTCGAGTGCTGCACCAAATAAGATAGCGAAGATTGATATCCCCTGTCGACGATCCAACTAGTTCAGCTTGATTGAGAAACAGCATCTCGATTAAGATCACGAAAACGCCGCTTACGTAGAGGATAATTGCAATAGTAATAAGTTTCCGTTACAATACTACCGATGTAACGGAAAGTCACTCCCGAGGAGTGCAGTGGACCCGGACCCCGTCATTCACGACCAAGTTCCTATTGTTGATCGCGACAGTGATAAGTGGGTCACTTACGGTCACAAGTATTGAATCACACAAGGCAGGTACTCAGACATCGTTTTAACCAAGAGCGATTCGTCTGAGTCCGCCCACGAGAGGATTCTATGATTCGTCGCGTCAACAACCCCCTCCGGTGTCGTAATCAAATACAATATTGCTCACATGAGCGACCATGCGATCGGCAATCCGACCATAGCAAGATTGTTTTCGACCCTGTCCACGTGCCTGAGGAGTAAATCGTCGGTGAGTTTCACCGTGGGTTCCCGTTCTTTCAACAAGTCCTGAATCACAGCCGCATCTTGCTGGGGAACACGAAGGCCGGCATGACCGAATAGGGACTAGATATCGCAAAGATTCAAGCGAATGAACGGGAGGCCTTCGGCGAGAGGCTGTCGGAGAAACAAGCCCTGTGGTTCGAGATCGCAGAGGTTGAAACCGACCCATACACGGTACGGTTCATTGCTCCGAGGTACCACCCGAAATCTTGAAAGAAAGGTACGCGCATATCCATCAAATTCCACTGTGTTCGGTAACAAGGAACACATTCATATTTTTAATATATATTATCAAATGAAAAATTAACACCAAATAAATAACTAATAACGACACGGCGAAAGGAATCGCCCGACGTCTCTAACAATGAATATGGCATAAGATATCTTGAGAGATGTTCCCAGTTACCGAACTAGAAAACGGGCAGTAGAAGCCCTCACTCGGAAAAACGGAAAGATTTTGAAACAGAGTAAGGCTATGCCACGGTCGGAAGAAGACCTCTTGACAAAACTCTTTAGTGGGATTGACACACATACTGTCGCATGAAACCAACCCGAACCGTAAAAGCCGCTGATACATTATTTAATATCATCCAGAAACTCCAGCAGGAGGACGGTGCCGGTGTTACGGAATTAGCGCAGGAGATTGGAATGGCGAAAAGCACCGTGTACGACCACCTCATGACTCTCGAACAGAAGGAGTACGTAGTCAAAGAAGAAGACACGTATCGCCTGAGTCTTCGGTTTCTGGATCATGGGGTGTGCATTAGAAACCGAATCGGGATGGAGGAAGAAGTCACCTCAGCCATAGCACAGCTCGCGCAGGATGTCAATGAGGCAGTCTGGTTTGTTGTGGAAGAGCACGGAAATGCGGTATTCATCTACAAGGCGTTGGGCGAGCGCGCAGTGCAGACGCACGCACGTATCGGTCGCCGGATGCATCTCCACCATCTCGCCGCGGGAAAGTCAATTCTCGCAAATCTCCCCCGCAACCGCGTTGAGGAGATACTTGCGCAAAAGGGTCTTCCCGAGCGAACGGAACACACTATCACCGATGAGGAGACCCTTTTCCAGGAGCTCGAAACGGTCAGTGAGAACGGAGTCGCTCATGCGAAGGAGGAAACCGTCGGCGGTGTCTCGTCCGTCGCGGCACCCGTCATCTTCGAGGGCGAAGTAAGGGGAGCAATAACGGTCGTCGGTCCATCGAATCGCATTGATGGGTCACAGCTTCGTGACGTGCTTCCAGAATTGATTCGTGGCACGACGAATGAGATTGAACTCAAACTAACATATGGTTGAGCAGGGTTCGGAATTACCGAACGGACTTCACCCTCAACTTTTACGCTCTTTCGTTATTGATTTGGGAGGTTGGTCGTTTCGACGGGTCGTAACTGTTTGTCGCTCTTGTGGCGAGTTACAACCTGTAGACGGCTTTTGCGTTCTGCGAGAGTAGCATCCGGCCGACATCGTCCATGAGGTTCAGTTCCTCTATCTGATTGATGGAAGTCTCGAACCGAATGAAGGGGTAGTTTGTTCCCCACATGACCTTGTCGCGTCCGCGATTCCTGATGAAGTTGACCAGTTCATTTCCCCAGTACTGGGGTGCATGCCCGGTCGTCGCGAGATAGAGGTTGGGATACGTCCAGACCTGCGCGATGATTTCGCTGGTCCAGGGCCAGCCTATATTGAGGGCAATGATGTCGAGTTCCGGGAACTCCAGACAGATATCTTCAATATACTGTGGCCTTCCGTATTCGTTGGACATCTTGACCGCCGTGTGGCCGACCTGAATCGAAACCGGCACTCCCAGTTCTGCGCACTTCGCGTAGAACGGATAATAACGACGGTGATTCGGCGGATAGCCAAATCCGTATGGGACGACCATCGCACCGACGAACCCGTAGTTTTCGACGGCTTGCTCCAATTCTCTGACCCCGTCCATCCCGTTGGTTGGGTCGATTCCGACGAGCCCTTCGAACCGATCAGGATACGTTTTGCAAGCCTCTCTGACCGTCTCTACCGAAAGGTCGACCGGATCGGCATCGTGTGCCTCGTTGCCGAACTTCAGCGATGGAATCAGCGCCTTTGTGACCCCGGCACTGTCCATTCGATCGACAAGTTCGTCGAGCGAGCAGGAGATTCTCTCGAACAGGTTCGGTTTGTTGATGACGTCAGCAGTCTCTTGGAACGCGGATCGATCGAACTGCTCCGTGCAGGCAGGAGTGGTGAGATTGCACCAGATGTCGATTGTTTCGCGGTTAACCATGGTGCTCACCTTGATCTGATATCTCGACGAGGTGTGTCTCGAATGGCGGAATGGCTCTCGGATGGGTTGTTCGCATACACACTTTTGCTGCGCGCACCGTGATAAAGGTAGTTGCTTTCATGCCCGATCTTATCATTGCCTAATCATAGTTAGCGGTTCCGGCCGGATTTATATATCTCCTGTCCTTACTAAGGAACCTGAATGGCGTATATCATTAAGATGCCGAAGCTGGGCATGGGAATGAACGAGGGCACACTACTCCAGTGGTTCGTGTCTCTTGGCGATGAGGTCACCGATGGTGATCCTATTGCGGAGATCGAGTCCGAGAAGACCGTCGCCGAGATAACCGCCAGCGAGGACGGGGTTCTACGTCGCGTCTACGTCTCGAAAGGCGAGACTGTCGAACCGGGAACCGCGTTGGGCATCGTTGCCGAACACGAGACCGATCTCGAGAACCTCGAAGCACAGATTGAACTCGAACCGTTGGAAATGGGAGACGAGACTGCCGACGCGAGCGCCACTGCACCAGGTGATACGAACAGGATCAAACCTGGCGACGGTCGCGAGAGCGGCCAGTTGAACCGAATTCGTGCCAGTCCGAAGGCGAAGAAGCGAGCAAGCGAACTCGGGATAACCCTCTCGAACATCGAGGGGTCAGGGCCAAATGGTGCGATAACGGTCGCCGATATTGAGGCTGCCAATGGCGACGCGAGGGAGACGTCGGTGGAGACGGAGGGCAGTCAGTCCGTCGGCATGGACGCAGGCCGAGAGACTGTCGGCGTCAAGGCGACGCCTAAGGCCAGGCGGCGGGCCCGAAGTCTCGGCGTTGATTTAGCAGGGGTAGATGGTTCAGGGCCGGACGGTGCGGTGACAGCAACTGATCTCGAAACCGCAAACAGTGATGAGGCGACCAGCTTCTCCGGCGGTGACAGCGCGCTTACGACGGGTGACCCTGCCGAACGGTCGCCCGTCGAGGAGCGCGAACTCGACGGGATGCGACGAACAATAGCCAATAGGCTGGGGCAGAGCTATCGAGAGGCGGTTCACGTAACCGTCCACCGGCGCATCGACATGGAGGAGGCGCTCGCCGCCACGGATGTCGTTGATGAGTATCTCGATGTCGACGCCTCCGTGATGGACGTCGTTCTTGTGGCGCTGTCTGCCACGCTAGAGGAGCACCCCGAGTTCAACGCTACGTTCGAGGACGGCATCCACCGGATTCACGACCAGCAGAACATCAGCGTCGCGGTCGACATCGAGAACGGACTCATCACGCCTGTTCTCCCGGGGGTCATGAACCGTTCGCTGAACGACCTCGCACAGGGCCGGCGAGAGGTGACGAACCGGGCGCTCTCGGGTGACTACACGACGGCGGATCTCTCTGGCGGCACATTTACCATCTCAAACCTCGGCGTGTTCGGCGTCGACTCATTTACCCCAATTATCAATCCCCCAGAAATAGCGATTCTCGGCGTCGACAGGATAAGCGAACGACCTGTTCGGGGCGACAACGGAGTCAAGTTTCGGCGGTTCGGGGGGGTCGACCTCACGTTCGACCACCGCGTCGTAGACGGGGCCGACGCCGCACGCTTCCTCGACACGCTAGCGACCCACCTCGCTGAACCGTGGCCGCTTCTCCTCGACCGAGCCTGAGATTCGCTGTCAGTCTCCTCAGTCACCGGGTTCGAGTTGCGTGACGACTCTCACGGCGTGTGGACGCTCCGCCCCAGCGCGTCCGCGGCGGCTTCCATCACGGCCTCCGAGAACGTCGGGTGGGCGTGGATTGTGTCGGCCACGTCCGCGAGCGTATGATCGTGGCGTATCGCCAGCGCGAGTTCGGCGACGAGTCCCGACGCCTCCGGGCCGACCACTTGCCCGCCGAGCAGGCGGCCGCTGTCGGCGTCGCCGACGACGCGGACGAATCCCTCGCTCTTGCTCGCCGCGAGTGCCCGCCCGCTCGCACCCAGCGGGAACTCGCCGACGGCGGTGTCGTCGTGGCCGTCGTCGGCCGCCTCCTTGGGCGTCGCGCCGACGGTGCCGATCTCGGGGTCGGTGAACACCACGGCCGGCACCGGGCCGAGGGCGTGGTCGGGCACCGGGTCGCCGGCACAGTCCGCAGCCGCGAGCAGTCCCTCGTGGCTGGCCTTGTGCGCGAGCATCGGCTCGCCCGCCACGTCGCCGACGGCGTAGACGTGCTCGGCCGACGTGCGCCCGCGCTCGTCGGTCTTGACGAACCCTGCGTCGGTGGTGTCGATGTCTGCATTTTCCAGTCCCACGGTGTCGGTGATGGGGTCGCGGCCGACGGCGACCAGCACCCGGTCGCCGCGCCACTCGCTTCTGGTGCCGTCCTTGGCCTCGGTCTCGACGATCACGCCGTTGCCGTCGCGCTCCCACCCCGCGGCACGCTCGCCGAACGCGAACTCAATGCCGTGATCGCGTGCCTCCCGCTCCACCACGTCGGTCAGTGCCGCGTCGAACCCGGGGAGCGCGCCGTCGAGCATCTCGCAGACGACGACATCCGTCCCGAGTCGCGCGTATACGAAGGCCAGTTCGAGGCCGATGTAGCCCGCGCCGACCACGACTAGTCGCTCGGGGACAGTCTCGGGCGACAGCGCCTGTCGCGAGTCGAGTACCGGGTCGTCGGTGAAGTCGAACCCAGGCACCTCGATGGATCGACTCCCGGTGGCGACGATAGCGTGCTCGAAGGTGAACTCGTCCGTTCCGTCGGCGTGTTCGACCCAGGCAGTGTGGTCGTCGACGAACGACGCCCGGCCCTGCTGGAACTGGACGCCGGCGCTCCGACACAACTGGCCGACGCCCCCGGTCAACTGGTCGACGACGCTGTCCTTCCAGTCGATGAGTTCCTCGATGTCGACGTACGGGTCGGCGTAGATGCCCATGTGCTCGGCGTCGAGCACGTCGTCGACGCGCCCCGTCGCCGACAGTAGCGCCTTCGATGGGATACAGCCGTGGTTCAGGCAGGTGCCGCCGAGCGCGTCGTCGTCGACGAGTACGACGTCCAGTCCGAGTTGTGCGGCCCGGATGGCGGCGACGTAGCCGCCGGGGCCGGCGCCGATGACCAGCAGGTCCGTCTCCTCGGGGAGAGAATCTATGTGCATTCGTATTGCAACCGACTGCCGACTCCCTGATAAATTATCCGCTTAGCCGAGCCACTACAGCACGACGTCCGAGACGGCCTGCTCGATGGTGTCCTCGTCCGGGATGACGTACTGCTCTTCGGGTGGGTCGTATGCGATGGGGACGTCCGCGCGGGTGACGCGCTTGATCGGCGCGTCGAGGTCCCAGAACCCCCGGTTGGCGATGCGGGAGGCCACCTCGCTCGCGAACCCACAGGTGCGGTTCGAACTGTCGACGACGACGACCCGGTTTGTCTTCCTGACGCTTTCGAAGATAGTCTCCTCGTCGAGCGGCAGTAGCGTACGCGGGTCGATGACCTCTATGCTCACTTCGTCGGCCATCGATCCAGCGACGGACAGCGCCTTTGGCACCATCTCGCCGACGGCGACGACGGTCACGTCTTCGCCCTCCCGTTTCACATCGGCCTTGCCGAGCGGAATCCGGTACGACTCCTCGGGTACTTCGCTGCGCTGCCCGATAACGCTGGCCGGCCAGAACACCATCACCGGGTCGTCCTCGGCGACGGCGCTGAGGAACAGCCCTTTTTGGTCGTAGGCGGTGCTAGGGACGACTGTCTTCACGCCGTAGTTGAGCAGTGACGGGTAGGCGTTGTCGGAGTGCTGCTGGGCGCTCCCGCCGGGGACGCCCGACGTGTTCACGGTGATGGTCATCGGGATAGACACCTGCCCATCGGTCATGTGTCGGAGCTTCTGGGCGTTGTTGACGAGCTGGTCCATCCCGAGGTAGCTCATCGTGTTGATTTGGTATTCAATGATGGGCCGCTTGCCGTCCATCGCGGCGCCAACCGCCAGTCCGTGGAATCCCTGTTCGGAGATGGGCGCGTCGAGCACCCGCTCCTCGCCGAACTTTTCGACGAGGTCGCGGGTCGTCCCCATCAGCGCGTGTCTGATATCCTCGCCGATGAGAAACGATTCGTCGAACTCCGCCAGTGCCTCGTGATACCCCTCGATTATCGACGCGATGTAGCTCTTGTCAGGCATTGTTATCTGTATTTAGTCGCCGGCGTGTGCGGATAGTCCTGGTCGGCGTAGACGTTCTCCGCGGCACGCTCGGCCGGGGGATACTCGCTCTCGACGGCGAACTCGGCGGCCTCGTCGATCTCGGTCGCTATCTCCTCGTCTATCTCGTCGAGACGCTCCTCCGAGGCGACACCAGCCGCCACGAGCGCCTCCCGGAACGTCGAGATGGGGTCGCGGCTCTCCTTCCAGTCGTCGACCTCGCCGTCCGGACGGTACGGACGGTCCTCCAGCCAGCTCAGCGCTTCCTCGCCGGAGAAGTGGCCGGAGTATCGAAGCGTCTCACATTCGACGAGGCGTGGCTGTGAGTCTTCGCGGGCGCCCTCCACAGCCTTTTGTACCTCCTCGTAGACGGTCAACACGTTCTGGCCGTTGATGGTCTTGCTCGGGAAGCCGTAGCCGGCTGCGCGGTCGGCGACGCTGTCGCCGGCGACGGCGTACTCGTCGGGCGTGCTGACCGCGTACCCGTTGTTCTCACAGAGGAAGACGACCGGCAGATCCCAGACCGCGGCCATGTTCATCGTCTCGTGGACGACGCCCTCGTTGGAGGCGCCGTCGCCGAAGAAGGAGACGCCGACCCGGTCGTCGCCATCGAGTTTGGAGCTCAATGCGCCCCCGGCGACGTGGGGGACGCTCGCCCCGACGATGGCGTTACAGCCGAAGATGCCCAGCGAGAAGTCGACCATGTGCATCGACCCTCCGCGCCCGCGGTTCAGTCCCAGTTCCTTCCCCGCTATCTCGGCCATCATCTCGTCGATGTCGGCCCCCTTCGCGAGGACGTGACCGTGACCGCGGTGCGTGCTGCCGATGATGTCGTCATCCCCGAGCGCGAGGCAGGCGCCGACGGCGACGGCCTCCTGGCCGAGATAGAGGTGCACCGCCCCGGGCAATTCCCCCGCGTCGCTGAGTTCGCTCGCCTTTCGTTCGAACTCGCGTATCTCCTGCATCCGCCGGTACATCTCGAGCAGTAGTTCCTCGTCGAAGCCTGACATCTGAGACTGTAACGTCTCAGTCTGTGCGGGCACGTTTTGGCTCATTGATTCGTCGTCCCGAACTGCACCCTTTATTTGCTTATAGCTTACGCCAATCTGTGCGGTGACCGAACCGATACGATCCCTCGAGAGAGCTACCCCCGAATATTGTTGAAAATCCAATAAAAAGTATAAAACCGGATAGCGACCATTTCTCGACCGGCATGGACTTTCTACACGGCAAGACGGTACAGGACCTCTGGCGCGAGCGGGTCGCGCTGTCGGGTGACGATCGGTTCCTCATCACCGACGAGAAAACCGGCGTCGAACAGAGCTACGACTACGCAGAGTTCAACGACATCATCGACCGAACGGCCCGGGCGTTCAGCGATGAACTCGGCATCGAGAAGGGGGACAAGGTGACTATCCACCTCCCGAACTGCCCGGAGTACCTCCAGGTCTGGTTCGCGCTCCTGAAACTGGGCGCCGTCAGCGTCCACTCGAACACGAACCACACCGTCCGCGAGGTGAATTACACCATCGAAAACTCAGATTCGGAGGCGGTCATCACGTCGCCGACATACGCTGACCTCGTCGACGAGGCATGCGAGGGGACGGCCGTCGAGACGACGGTGTACGGCCGCGTTAACGACGAGGAGGTCGACGGCGTACAGCTCGACGAGATCGTCGCGAACGCCGACCCCGACTTGCCGGACGTTGACATCGACGGCGAGGATGTCGCACAGATCATCTTTACGTCGGGGACCACGAGCGACCCGAAGGGCGTCCTCCACACGCACGCGAACCTGCTGTACGCTGGCGAGCGCGCAAGCAAGCACACGGCGCTGAACGCCGCCGACCGGATGCTCACCGCGCTCCCGGTGTTCCACGTCAACGCTCAGTCGATAAGCGTGCTCTCGTCGTTGACCGTGGGCTGTGAACTCGTCCTCGTCGAGGAGTTCAAGGCATCTGAGTACATCGACCAGCTCCGCCGGCACCGTGCGACGGTGACGAGTCTCATCGGCACGCAAGTCAGAGCGCTGCTCGCTCAACCGGAGCAAGGCACCGACGACGATAACGACCTCCGGGAGATCTTCTTCGCGATCAACGTTACCGACGACGAGAAGGAGCGGTTCGAGGAGCGGTTCGGCGCGCCGCTGCTCAACGGCTACGGTCTCTCCGAGACGATGACCATCGTCTCGATGGCCCCCGTCCACAGCGACCGGAGTTGGCCCGCCATCGGCCGGCCCGCGTTCGACCGGGAGGTTTACATTGTCGACGACGACGGCAACCCCGTCGACACCGGCGAGCGGGGCGAGATCGCCGTCGGCGGGAAGCGGGGCCGGAATCTGATGAAGGCGTACTACGAGATGCCCGAGAAGACTGAGGAGACGTTCACCGACGAGGGGTGGCTGCTCACCGGCGACTTTGGCCGCTTCGATGAGAATGGTCACCTCTACTTTGTCGATCGAAAGAAGAATATTATCGAGTCTCGTGGCGAGAACGTCAGCGAGGCCGAAGTTGAGGGCGTCCTAGAGAACCATTCGAAGGTCGAGGAGGTAGGCGTAATCGGCGTCCCCCACGACATCTACGGCGAGGCGGTGAAGGCGCTGGTCAAGCGGGCAGACGACGATCTGACGGAAGCGGAACTGCGCGAGTACGCCGCGGAGAACCTCGCGAAGTTCAAACAGCCGGAGGAGATTGTGTTCATAGAGGAGTTTCCCCGGACTAGCATTGGCAAGATCGAGAAAAGCACGCTGCGGGACGCGGGTGGCGTCCCCGAAGAGATGGGGGCAGAGTGACCGCTATGTCGAGCGAGATCGACCTGGCCGCCCACGAGGACGACATCGGCCGGACGGAGACGTACGATATCGGCCGGGTGACGCCGCTAATGGCCCGCCGGTACGCCCGCGCCGTTGAGGACGACAACCCGCTGTTCCACGACGAGGCGGTCGCGCGCGAACGGGGGTACGACAACGTGATCGTGCCGCCGAACTTCCTATCGGCGATCATCGACCCTACGGAGGGGGCACCCGCCGACCAGTTGCGCGAGGACGGACTCAATCCCCAGCGGTTCCCCATCGAACTCCCGCCGGAGGCGATCCTCATGGGCGGGGGACAGGATCTCTCCATCCACCGGTACGTCACCGCCGGCGAGTATGTCTCCGTCGAGGAAACGCTAACCGACGTGTATCAGCGCGACAGCGAGCAGATGGGAACGCTGACTTTCATCGAACAGACGGCCGAGTACTACGGCGACGATGACGACCACGTCCTCACCTGTGACAAGACTATGATCGTAGGTGACCGACAGTGACCAGTATCGATGATATCCACGCAGGCCAGGAACTCCCGGAACTCCGGAAGGAGCTGACCATCCCCCAGTTGTTCCGGTACAGCGCCATCACGTGGAACCCCCACCGCATCCACTACGACGCGGAACACGCTCACGAGGAGGGCCACCCGAACATCCTCGTGCAGGCCCACCTCCACGGTGCCGCCATCCAGGAACTGCTGATGGACTGGCTCGGCGCGGACGGGAAACTGACCGAACTCTCGTGGCGCAACGTCGGTCGGGCGACGCCGGACGACCCGCTCTACGTCGGCGGGGAGGTGACGACCGTCGATGCCGAGACGAGAACCGTCGTCTTCGAGGTGTGGACGCGAACCGAGGAGTCACGCGCCGCGGAAGGCGTCGCCGCCGTCGAACTGTTCGACTGAGAGGAGAGAACCGGGCGGGTGGAGGCGTGCTTTCGCTCTCGTCACCGTACTGTCGAGCGCAACGCTCCTCTCGTCTCTCCTCGGATCGACGTGAAATGCGTGTCACTCTCCTCCCAAATTTTATGCGGTTATACTCTACCCTAGATCTTGTCACATAAAACAGCATCAAATAAAGAGACACGTAGAGTACGTTGGCGCGGTTGACATCGGCGGAACGGTCACGGACTGCACACTGGTCGACGAGGCCGGTGAAGTAATCACGAGCAAGATGCGGAGCACTCCGGAAGATAACTTCTAATTTGGTTCTATCGTGGCGAACAGTCGGACTCGGGCGGAGAAGGCTACTATCGGGGCGGAAACGGCGGGAAACTGGCTGTTGTTCCGCACAAGGGCGACGTGAACGTCAGTGTGTACACGAACGACTACGTCCGAAAGCCCTCGGGCTGTTCGGGGGCGCCCCCGGCTCTCGACTTCAGACCTGGGTTCTCAGGGATGCGACTCCTGAAGAGGTTTTCGAAGACCGCTCGAGTCAGTTGCGAATCGACGCGCTAGACGGCGAAACCAAACATCCGCCGAGCAAGGGTGCGGGCCTGTCGTTGGACGGCAACGACGTGCTCGAGTGGACGTGGATGGGCAGTGCCGGCTACGGTGATCCGCTCGACCGGCCCGTCGACCGCGTCGTTGACGACGTCGACCACGGTTGGATCTCAAAGCAGATGGCCCGCGACTCGTACGGGGTTGTGTTCGAGGATGGCGAACTCGATTCGCAGGCGACGGAGCGACGGCGTGCCGAGATTCGAGACGAGCGACTCGACGAGGCCGTCTCCTCCGAGGGAGGTGACAACGAATGACCGACGACTTCCCGTCCGTCGAGGAACTCCGTGCGAGCGAGAAGCGACTCGTCGGTGACTACATCGAACTCGACGACGGAGAGTTTCGGTGCGTCAAGTGTGGCTGTGGGTTCAGGTCGCCGGACGAAAACTACAAGGAACGGCTCGCACTCCGTGATCGGAACGTCGATGACCTGGGCCGCCTCTGGATTCCCCTTTCGATGCTGGTCGACGACGAGATGATGTTCTGGGAGTTCTACTGCCCGGACCGTGCGACGCGGATAACGACCGAGGTGGCCGGAGACGGGGAAGCTATCGTGGACGATATGGTTCTCGACGCCAGGTGATATCGCGCGTCAGAGTTCCTCGGGGAGCTCTCCGCGCTTCTGCGCCTCTTCGACGAGGATCGGGACGCTGTCGGTAATGGTGTGGATGCCGAGCACGCTGGCCAGTTCGAACACTTCCATGATCTCCTCGCGGGTAGCCCCGTAGCTGAGGGCGTTCTGGATGTGGACGCGGAGTCCGGGCAGGTAGAGGTGCGTCGTGGCGACGTCGATGGCGACGTAGATGAGCTCCTTCGTCTTCGGGTCGAGTTCGCCCTCGTTCCAGGGGTGGGCCGAGAAGTCGAGGTACGCCTCAAAGTAGCCGTGGTCGAGCTTCAGGACGTCCTCCCACAGCTCCGACCAGTAGCCGCGCTCGTCCTCGAACTTCTGTCGCAGGCGCTCCTCCTCCTCGGCCGCCTCGCCGGTCGCGGCGTCGGGCTGGCCTGCCTCGTCGACGAGGATGGGAACGCCCTCGGTCACTGAGTGGACGCCGAGCACGCTCGCTAGCTGGAACACCTCCATGATCTCGTCGACTGTGGCTCCTTGATCGAACGCGTTATTGATGTGCACTCGCGTTCCCTTGTTGTAGAGGTGCGTCGTCGAGCAGTCGATAGCGATGTAGATGAACTCCTTGACCTTAGGATCGAGTTCGCCGTGTTTCCACGGCTGGGCCGACAGCTCGCGATACTTGTCGAGGTACTCCGGGTCGAGGCATAGCAGGTCGCCGTACAGGCTAGACCAGTAGTTACGCTCCTCTTTGAACCGTTCTTTAATCTCCTCTTGCCGCTCCGTCAGCTCATTGTCACTGAATGACATATGAGGGCATCCTCCGCGGTGTAACTTATAGCTAACGAGGACAGGGTGCGCTCGACACCGGATCAGTGCCCACTACGCGGTCGGTTCGGTGAGAGACGGTTTGTCGAACCGTAGCACTGCGCGTCTGTCTTCCGGCACGCACCGTGCTGGGCGGGACGAACGAAACACGTATCGAGGGTTCGGGGGTTGCGTTCCTCCGTCGCCTGCTCGAACGTCGAACGTGGCGGTTCGGGCGACGCTTCCACACCGCCACAGTAGTTATGACACCCGTCTTCGAAGGGGGACGTGTATGTCGGCGAACCAACCACTAGAGGGCCGCGTTGCCCTCGTCACCGGTGCAAGTTCGGGAATCGGCCACGCCACTGCGCAGGCGCTCGCCGCGGACGGCGCGGATCTCGCATTCGCGGCCCGCAGTGAGGACAAACTCGAATCGCTCGCGGCACAGCTAGAGACCGAGCACGGCACCCAGACGCTCGTCGCTCCGACGAACGTCAGGGACGAACACGACGTCGAGGCGACGGTCGAGGCGACGGTCGAAACGTTCGGCCGCCTCGACATCGTCGTATTGAACGCGGGGGTGGGAGCGCCGGGAAGTCGACCCGAGGACACCTCGACCGAGGAGTACCGAACCCTAATGGAGACGCACGTCGACGGGACGTTCTTCACGGTACGGGCGACCGTCCCTCACCTGCGGGATACGGGCGGGAACCTCATCTTCATGAGCAGCATCGCGGGCCAGTACCCACGCCCGGCGACGCCGCTGTACGCGGCGACGAAGTGGTGGATTCGCGGCTACGCCCTGAGCATCGAGGGGATGGTCGCCGAGGACGACGTCAGCGTCACCGTCGTGAACCCTGCGGAGGTCAGGACGGGCATCGAGGTGCTCGGGACAGCCATCGACGAGCGGTTCGGCGAGGGGGAGGTGTCGGAACCGGAGGAGGTGGCCGACGCTGTGGCGTTCGCGGCTCGCCAGCAGGGGCCCAGCACGGTCGCGGAACTCGACCTCTACTACCGCGGGAAGCTCGGTCAGTTCTGAGTCCCCGGCAAAAACTCGGTGCCGGCTCCCGACCGTGAGATGTGGTACCGTAATGTATAATTGACTGGGATTCACAGTCAAGATGAGGATATTTCGAATGAACTTCGAGCGTTCGGGCGAGCAGAAGATGCTCGTCAAGACGGCCCGGGACATCGTAGACAAATATGGGGAGTCGTACTTCCGAGAGAAACGGCTGGCCGACGAGGAGCCGGAGGAGTTCGTCGAGGATCTCGCCGACGCTGGTTTTTTCGGCATCCCGATTCCCGTCGAGTACGGCGGCCAGGGGATGGGGATGCTGGATCTCGTGTACGCTATCGAGGCCATTGGCGAGGCCGGCGGCTGGGACGCCATCGCCAAGTTCACCCTGAACACGGTGTTCGGCGGGGTTGTCCTCTCGAATTACGGCACCGAAGAGCAGAAGGAGACTTACCTCCCGAAGATAGCCGACGGCGAGATGGACTGGGCGCTCGGTGTCACCGAGGCCAACACCGGGTCGAACATGCTGAAGACGAAGACGTTCGCCGAACGCGACGGTGACGAGTTCGTCATCAACGGCGAGAAGGCGTTCAACTCCGGTCTCGATCAGGCCGACGGCTACACGCTGTTGACCCGAACTAAGCCATTCGATGAGGTCGACCGGCGTACCGACGGTCTCACTGTATTCCTCGTCGATCCCGACACTGACGGCATCGAGTTCGAACCGGTCGATCTAGATGTGTACTGGCCAGCCGGCGAGAATACGTTCACAGTGCATATTGACGATCTTCGGGTTCATGAGTCGCAGGCGATCGGAGAAATCCACGAGGGGTTCGCGCCTATCTTCGAGGTACTCAACCCTGAGCGCATTAGCACTGCGGCCGAACATCTCGGCCGAGGGAGGTGGGTGCTTGACAAGGCTGTCGAGCGAGCCCAGGAACGGGAGGTGTGGGGTGAACCCATCGGCGCGCATCAAGCCATCCAGCACCCCCTCGCCCAGTCGTATGCCGACCTCGAGTCTGCAAGTACAATGGTCAAGAGGGCGGCGTGGGGATACGACAACGATCAGGACAACGTCGGCGAACTCTCAAACATTGGCCACATGCTGGCGGGCAACGCTGCCTTTGAAGCGGCCGACAACGCCGTCGAGACGTTCGGCGGTGGGAGTGCCGTGGCCGACTACGGCATTGCGGCCGTCTGGAGCCTCTCCCGCCACCAGCAGATTGCCCCCGTGACCGACCATATGAAGCGGAACTTCATCGCGAACAACGTCCTGGATCTGCCCCGATCCTATGGCGTCTGAGGTGCAGTCGCCAGATCTTGACTCTCTCTTTCGCCCCCCTGCGATACCGCCGGGCGCCCCCGGAACGTAGAGCCATCGCATTGCATTTCTGTCCAAGACATAATCTAGATTACTATTTCCAGGGGGTTATATATCCACTCCCCGTAATGGCTTTTGTATGGCACCCACTGACAGGCCTAGTGGTAGTACCGGTAGTGGCGACGAAGGCCAAAAATCTAATAATTCATTTCGGGGAATCATCACCGACCGCCGGACGTTACTTCAAGCAACGGCTGCGGTCGGGGGGCTAAGTCTCTCCGGGTGTCTCAATCAACTCGGTGGCGGCGGTTCAGGGAACGTCAAAATCGGGGCGCCGCTCCCGACGAGCGGTTCGTTCGCGGCCTACGGGAATAACCACAAGAGTGCAATTAAACTGGCGGTCAAGCACGCCAACGAGCAGGGCGACGCCGGCGACCGCGAGGTTGAGGTGGAGTTCGCAGACACGAAGGGTGACCCGAGCACCGGCCGCCAGGCCGCACAGGAACTCATTAACAACGACGCTGACTTCCTTTCGGGGAACTACTCGAGCGCGGTAGCGCTGTCCATTGGGGAACTCGCCCAGCGGCGGGGACTTATCTACCAGTGCGTCGGTGGATCCAATGCCATCACCGGCTCGGAGTGCCATCCGTACGTGTTCAACACGGGCAACAGTGCCGTCCAACAGTCGGTGACGATGCCGTATATGCTCAAGGAACGCGGCGGCAAGTCGGTATTCATCATCTACTCGGACTACGCGTGGGCCCAGTCGTACATGGAGTGGAACAAGAACCACGCTATCCCTGACTCAGGCGGCAAAGTCGTCGGGACGCAGGCGGTTCCGCTAGGGACGAACGACTGGTCACAGCCGGTCACCAACGCCCGCGACTCCGGCGCCGACCACATCCACTTCGCCGTGACGGGAACCGACCTCGTAGGCGGTGTCACCCAGGCGTTCGAGTTCGGTCTGCAAAAGGAGTCGTACATCAGCGCGGCGGCCGCGACGCTGTCGGATGTCAAGTCGATAGGCATCGACATCATGAGCCACAAAAACTTCTACCCCGGCGGCACCGTGTGGTATTGGGAGCACTCCACACCTGGAGCCCAGGAGTTCAGCAGTGCCTTCCGCAATGAGTACAACACGGTTCCCCTGAACTTCTCGGCATGTCACTACGCCGGGACGCGGACAGTGTTAAAAACAATTGGCGAGGTGGGTTCGACGAACCCAGACGACTTGCGGAGCGAACTTGAGGGGAAACAGCTGTCCCCGCAGCTCTGGGGTGTCGGCGAGAAGTATCGGGCGTGTGACCACCGTGCGACCATCTCAACGATGATCGTGCAGGCAAAGCAAGGACTGAGCCAGCAGAACATCGACAGCGGTTCAGTATACACGATCCTGGACTACCCGAAGAACCCCGAGTCGGTAATGCGATCCTGCGAAGAGACCGGTTGCCAGATGGAGTGAATGTCCGACAATAGCGCACCTCAATCATGACAGCACTTTCAACGATTAGTTGGTTACCCCTGCAGGTCAGCGTCAACTATCTTCTCACGCAGTTACTCAACGGTATTGCGCTCGGGATGATATTGGTATTGATCGCATTCGGGTTGTCCATTATCTTCGGTCTTATGGGCGTTGTGAATTTTGCGCACGGTGAGTTTCTACTTGTCGGGACGTACGTCGCGCTGACAGTCATTCAGATAACCGGAAGCTTTCTCCTCGGACTGATCGCTGCGCCGATTGCGGTCGCCCTGCTTGGCGCTGTTGTCGAACGGTTCACACTCCGGCCAATCTACGACCGCGACATCCTGTTACAGCTACTGCTGACGTTCGGGTTGGCAGAGATAATTCGGGAGGTGGTGATGATAATTTGGGGAAGGACGGGGACATCGTTCCCGACGCCGTCGTGGGCAGTAGGCACCCTCGATTTCACCTTGTTCACCTATCCCATGTACCGCCTTTTCGTCATCAGCCTCGCGGCGCTCATCGTTGTCAGCGTGTACGTGTTCCTCACGCAGACGGACACCGGTCTCATCATCCGTGGAGCTACGGCTGATCGCGAGATGGTGAACGCACTCGGCATCGACGTCAAGCAGACGTTCCTGGTGGTGTTCGCCATCGGGAGTGCCATCGCCGGCATCGCCGGGGCGCTTATCGGTCCACTACGGAGCGCGTACCCCACACTAGGTATCGATCTGATAATTCCGGCGTTCGTGGTCGTCGTCGTCGGTGGACTGGGCAGTCTCCGGGGGAGCATCCTCGCGGGACTGCTTATCGGTGAACTCATGGTGTTGACCGGCGTCGTCTACTCGCCGATGTCGAACGTCATCATCTTCGTGTTCATGGCGCTGCTCCTTCTCGTCCGACCGCGGGGATTGTTTGGTCGAGAGGTGGTGGAGTAGTATGGCGTCCGTCGACGAGGTTCGCGACCGACTGTCGTTCGGTGGTACTACCGACCTGCTCAAGTTCGTCGCCGTCGTCATCGGGTTCGCTCTGTTGCCGGTCGTGTTCGGCACGTCGACGGCGAATACCGTGGTCGTGTTAGCGGTGTTCGCCATGGGCTACAACCTGCTTCTCGGCTACGGCGGCGAACTCTCCTTCGGCCACGCGGCGTTCTTCGGCCTGGGCGCGTACGGCACTATCCTCGCGGCCGAACTCATCGTCTTGAACCTATACATCAGCATGGTCATCGCCATCGCGTTCACTACGCTGGTCAGTTTCGTTTTTGGCTACGTGAGCCTTCGGCGTCGTGGCATCTACTTCGCGATGATCACGCTCGCGTTGGCACAGATGGTGTACTACGTCGTATTCCAATGGAATAGCCTGACGGGGGGACAGAACGGAAAGTCTCTTCCGATGTATAGCGCGCCCATTGCCGGTCTCGATCCGCTATCAGCCGGTCTCAACTTCTATGTATTCGCCCTTGTGTTGCTGGCGCTAACCTGGCTTGGCGTCCGGCGTGTCATCCAGTCACCATTTGGAAAGGCGCTAATGGCTGTCCGCGAGAGCGAGGATCGCGCCCGACACCTCGGGTACAACGTCAACGGACTGCTGCTGCTGGCGTTCACGCTCTCGGGAGCGCTAGCCGGGCTGGCCGGCACGTTACACGCGGTGCTGTTCGCGTTTGTCGGCCCGGAAATGCTATTCTGGACAATATCCGGCGAGGTGGTTCTCATTGCCATCCTCGGTGGGATCGGGACTCTCAATGGCCCCATCGTCGGGGCCGTCATCTTCGGCGTGCTCTCGCATAACCTGACGAAGGTGACTCAGAACTGGCCCCTCATCTTCGGAACCATCTTCGTCCTGGTCGTGATGTTCGCGCCCGAGGGCGTTTACGGCCTTTACCAGAACTACTTCGACGACCAGAGCGGATTCGACGCCCAGTCGGTTATCGACCAACTACGTCGTGGCGGAGAATAACCCTCCCTAGATTTAACTACACTTGCTGCGATTGAGGGGTATGCAGGTTCTAGGAGTGGACAGAGTGGTTCTCGCAACCTCCGATGTCGACGAGACAGCCAATCGACTGAATGAACTACTGGGCATCTCATTCGGTGAGTTCTTTTCAGCCTCGACGGAGACAGTCGCTGGGACGAACAATCTCGTGAGCCGAATCAGCCCCGATGGCCAACTCGACCTCGCTGGACCCGGCGACGGCAATAACGAGGTCACCCGATTCCTCGAGGAGCACGGCCCCGGACTGTACGGGGTTGCGTTCCGCGTCGCCGACCTCGACGAGGCCGAAGAACACCTCGCCAAGAAGGGCGTCGATCCCGTCGGCCGCATCGATTGGGGCGACTTCTCGGAACTGTTCTATCATCCTCAGGACTTTGGCGGGATGTTTGTCCTGCTCGCAGAGTTTCCCCATCCAGTAGACACGAACGTCCGGATGGAGTTCGGTGCCGAAGCTATCCGGAAGGAGACCAAAGAGTAAGACAAGGAAGATGGGCTGGTCAGACGTTCTCCAGGTTCTGGAGGTGTTCCTGTGGTGTTCCCTGTGCGGTAATGACTTCGCCGTTGATGTACGAGGAGGCCTCGCTGGCGAGAAACAGCGCGATGTCGGCAATCTCCTCGGGCTTACCGACGGGACGGGACGTGTCAGAGCGGTCAGAAGTGTCGCTTGCCTCGACGCCGTACTGCTGTCTGATTCCAGGCGTGTTCACCCAACCGGGCCTGATGCAGTTGACGCGGACGTTCTCGTCCTCCCATGCCATCGCGAGGCTCCGGGTCAGTGACTCGACGCCGGCCTTCGAGGCCGCGTAGTGAACCGCCAGTGGGTAGCCCTCGACAGCCACGCTTGACACATTGATGATGGTGCCGCCGTCCTCCTCGATAAAGTGGTCAGCCGCGAGCCGACAGCCGTCGAACAGCGCATTCAAGTTGATGTCGACGATGGTTCTGAACGCGTTCTTGCTCAACTCCTCGGGTGGACTGCCGAAGCTCCCCGCCGCGTTGTTGACGACTACGCCTAGTTTTCCCCACTCTTCAATGGTCGCGTCGCGTATCTCCTTGAGGCGATCCGAGTCCCGGACGTCGCCGGCCATCGCCAGCCCATCGCCGCCTGCCTCCTTGATGAGCGAGACGGTCTCCTCGAGTTCTTCCTCAGTTCGGCTGGTGACGGTGACACCTCGCGCGCCCGCCTTCGCGAATTCGGTCGCGATGGTTCGGCCGATACCGCGGTTGCCGCCGGTGACGAGGACGACGTTGTCCTCGACGCTGAATCGCTTGTTCACGACTCCCCTGTCACCCTCTCCGAGCAAATAGCTTCCCCCGGGAGTCAGAACGACGGGATGATCTCATCGCCGAACCGTCGTATCTGTTCGAGCTGGGCGTCGAGGCTCGTATCATACGTCGTGATGTGGAGCTTCGTCGTACCGGCGTCGGCGTACGCCTCGACGTCCGCGATGACCTTGTCGGCCCGGCCCAAAAGCGGCCGATCGGTGTTGCGGTCGGTGTCGGTGCCGACGTAGACGGGCCGCGACACCGCGATGGCGGGGTCGCCGTCGCGGTCGAAGTCGTCCCACGCGCGGTTCAGCCGCTCGCGCATCTCGCGGACGTCGTCGGGCCGCTCCCAAAAACTCGTCCAGCCGTCTCCGAACTCGGCAATGCGGCGCACCGACGCCCCGGACTTCCCACCGACGTAGATGGGCGGCGCCTTGCCGTCGTCTGGCACCGGGTAGAACCCCGTCTTCTGGAAGGAGTGAAACTCGCCGTCGAAGGCGAATTCGCCCTCCGCGCAGATGCGCTCGAACATCCGGAAGAACTCGTCGAGGCGGGCGCCTCGCTTCTCGAACGGGACGTCGAGTACCTCGAACTCGGTGCGGAGCCACCCGACGGCGACGCCGAAGTCGAACGCGCCGTCGAGCAACTCGTTCAGCGTCAGGACGCTCTTCGCCGTGATGACCGGGTGGCGGTACGGGACGACGCAGACGTTCGTGCCGAGACGCAGGTCGTCCGTGCGCCCGGCGAGATAGGACAGCACCTCGAACACGTCGTACGTTCGCATCGAACTGTCGAGCGGCGCCGACCCGTCCGGCGTGAATGGGTACGTATCGGGTATCTCCGTCGGGAGAACCGGATGCTCGCCGGTCCAGAGGAAGTCGAACCCCGCCTCCTCGGTCGCGTCCGCTATCTGCTCGAACGCGTCGACGTTCACGTACTCGCCGTCGCCGACGTTCCACAGCGTTACTCCGAACTCGATGTCGCTGTCAGCCATGAGATGACCACCTATGCATTGATTGTCTCCGTTCGGCGTCTGTGGGGCAGAACCGTTCGTTCCGCCCCGCGAGACACGTCACGTCTCACCGTCCAGCCCCAGGGAACATAGTTCCACCGTCGCTACGTGGTAAGCACCATTTTCCCGACGTGGTCGGCGTCCTCCATGCGCTGGAGTGCCTCGGCGACGTCTTCGAGCGGGTATCTCTCGGTGATGTCCGGTTCGAACGCGCCCGACGCGATGAGTTCGAGAGTCTCCTCCATCGCGTACCGCGGGGCACGGGTCGTGCCGACCAGTTCGATCTGCTTGCCGAATAAGTTCCCGAGGTTGATGCCCGCTTCCAGACTGGAGTGGGCCCCACAGAGGATAAGACGGCCGCGCATCCCGAGCGACTCGATGCTCTCGCTCCACGTCGCGCCGCCGACGGCCTCGCCCACGACGTCGACGCCAGCGCCGTCGGTCAACTCGCGGACTTCCTCGGCGAACTCATTGTTGGGGGCGTACACGACGTGATCCGCGCCATGGTCCGCGACCCACTCTTGTTTTGACTCCGTCGTCGTCGTGCCGATGACTGTCGAGCCCGTGAACGACCCGATCTGGGTGAGCGCGTGGCCGACGCCGCCCGAGGCACCGGTGACGAGTAGGTTGTCGCCCGGTTCGAGGCCGATGCGCCGGAGCATGTACCACGCTGTCCCGAACTGGACACAGGTGCTGGCGGCCTGTTCGGTGGTGATCCCGTCGGGCAGGGTCAGCACGTTCTCCTCCGGCAGAGCTATCGCTTCTGCGTAGCCGCCAAGCCCGGGTGTCTGGACACCGAGTACCCGTATTTTCGGACAGGCGTTGTCCAGCCCGCGTGTACACCACTCGCACTCCCCGCAGGTGAACTGCGAGTGGGCGACGACCCGGTCGCCCGCTTCGAAGCGGGTGACGTCATCGCCCACCGCCGAGACGACGCCGGCCGGTTCGATGCCTGGGATATGCGGGAACAGGTCGACGTCGCCGAACCAAAACTCGGCGATGTCGAGGTTACCGTACTCCCCCTTCACCAGTTCGCTGTCCATTCGGTTGATGCCACACGCCTCCACGTCTATCAGCACCTCGTCAGCGTCGGGCGTCGGTGTCTCTACCTCCTCGTACCGTAGTGACTCCGGTCCCCCGAAGTCGTGCATCCGGATCGCTTTCATCTGTACCGCCGATGAGCTAGTAATTGTCTATCATTATAGTCTCTCGGGTGTGCCCATTTCGGCGTCAGCTAGTTAATTGTAACCAGGGAGTGGCACAGACCATAAGTTGGAGGCCTTCGATCGCTTAGTAGTGAACTACCCAGAGAATGACCGTGATTGCGCTAAGAAACTCAACAACGTCGAGCGGAACAACGCGCTGTACGAGCGGACTGTGCTCGAACTGTACGCGATTATCAAGGACGTCGACCGTGACGCCGGCTGAACCTCAGTGAATTGGAGGAGCACGACTTCAAGGCGAACTGCCGGTTCCTGACAGGTTACTTCGAGACGGTGAACCTGCCCTAGGTAAACCAGCAAGTCGGTGGCCATTGCCGTAGAGGAGAGTTGCGTGGTCAAGGGAGACGAACTCATCAACGTTTGTGACCTCATCGTTATGGGTGAGAGCGCCTGATTCGGCCGGGCGGAGTGCGGATCTAGTCGACGGTCGTCCCGACAACGGTACTGCCTCATATCGTGTCGGCGTTCGAGAGAGTTTCAGGTATCAAAGGAGTGAGGCGGAGACGACGAGCACTAGCGGCCAGCGAGGTCACGCTAACAGTAGACCGGCAACGTTGTGGGCGGCGGCCGTCATGAACATGAACAAATAGGCAACCGACAAGTGAGCTAGTAAGCGGCGGCGACGTCGTTCCCCTCGCACATCCATATCATCACCTTCTCCGCAATCGGCGCTTCGCTTGTGGGGCTGAGTGGGTTCGGATCCCATGCCAGGCGTGCTATAAAACGCCCACGCCACTGCCTTTCACGCCGAGGGAGACAGTGCCGTCATGACTGCTCCTACTGTGTCGTCAGTCGCTCTTGCGGTTTGAACCTAACATCTAAATAGACGATAAGTAAGCTCGTACTCGGGAGGAAGCCGCCGACGAGTCGTGGATCCACCTCACTCTCGCTGCCGCGTTTTTATGGCATTTTACGCTCATATGATGGAACAGTCATGTCGGTCCAGTATGCGTCCGTTTCGGGAGCGACACAAGAGGTAAGACGTTCTCGGTCGAACGCTCCGAGCATGCAACTCGGCGTGTTCAACCTGACGCAGTACGAACAGTCCATCCCGGCGTCCGAGGTCTGGTCGTCTGTTCACGACCTCACAATGACCATCGACGAAGGTGGATTCGACTCGCTGTGGATCGGCGAACACCACGTGACACCTGACGACCAGTATCTTCAGAACATCCCGGTGTTAGCGGCACTTGCCAGCGAAACCGAGAACGTAACTATCGGCGCGGGGGCGTTTCTCCTGCCGTTGCACAACCCAGTTCACGTCGCGGAACTCGCAGTGACCATCGACGTGATGAGCGACGGCCGCTTCCAGATGGCCTGTGGCCTCGGCTACCGGGACGAGGAGTTTGACGTCTTCGGCGTCGACAAGGGTGACCGGGTCGGCCGACTGGTGGAAGGCATCCAACTGATGAAGCGCCTGTGGACCGAGGACAAGGTTTCCTTCGCGGGTGACCACTTCAGTGTCTCAGACGTGACAATCAACCCGAAGCCGGCGCAGTCACCGCACCCGCCCCTGCTGGTGGCGGGGTACGTCGACGCAGCGGCGAAGCGAGCGGCCAACATCGGCAATTCCTGGATGTACGGCAACCTCCAGAACAAGGCCGAACTCAAGCGGCAGTTCACCCTCTACGAGGAGGCCGTCGCCGAGGCGAACCGCGAAGACGAGTGCTTCACGCCGCCCGTGCTTCGGGAGGCGTTCGTCCTGCCCGACGGCGACGAGGCGTTCGACACCGTCCGGCCGTACCTCCAGCAGAAGTTCGAAAGCTACGCCGGCTGGGGGCTCGAAGGCGTCGACTTCGACGACTTCCGGGAGGCCAGCGAGGATCGGTTCCTCATCGGGTCACCCGAGTCCGTGCTGGCCGACCTGGAGGAGTACGCCGACATCGGCGTCAACCATGTCGTCCTCCGAGTGCAGTATCCGGGGATGGACGCGTCGACGGCCAAAGAGTGTCTGGAGACGATAAGCGACGAGGTCATCCCCCACCTCCCGTCCTGAGTCAAGAAAACGCGTTCGTACGATCTGGCCGAGTCAGACCGCGAGGTACCGATCCTTGATCTCCTCGTCGGCCCGCAGTTCCTCGCTAGGGCCAGACTCCCGTATCCGGCCCTCGTCGATGATGTAGCCGTAGTCGCTGATGTCCAGCGCCAGTTCGGCGTTCTGCTCAACCAACAGCATCGCGACGCCGTCGTCGTTGATACGCCCGAGGATGTCGCGTAGGCGCTCGACGAGCGAGGGCATCAGCCCCTCAGTCGGCTCGTCGACGAGTAGGAGGTCGGGGTCCGACAGCAGCCCCCGGGCGATGGTGAGCATCTGCTGTTCGCCGCCAGACATCGTCCCGGCCCGCTGCTGCTGTCGCTCCTCCAGGCGGGGGAAGTACTCGAAGATGTCGACCATCGCCCCGTCGATGTCCTCAATGTCGTGGCCGAGGTGGCCGAGGCGAAGGTTCTCGCGTACCGTCAAGTCGGCGAAGATCCGGCGCCCCTCCGGGATTATCGAGATCCCTCTCAGCGACGTCTCGTGGGGAGATGCGTCCGTGATGTCTTCGCCGTTCATCGTGACAGTCCCGGACCGCGGCGGCTGGATGCCCATGATCGACCGGAGTGTCGTCGTCTTGCCGGCGCCGTTCCGGCCGATGAGAGTCACCAGCCCTTCGGCCGGGATCTCGAGCGAGACGTTGTACAGCACGTGGCTCTTGTCGTAGTAGGTGTTTATCTCGTCGGCTTCGAGCATCGTCATTGTTCCTGGCCTCCTTCGAGGTAGACGCGGCGAACCTCCTCGTCGTTCTGGACCTCCTCGGGCGTGCCGTCGCTGATGATTTGTCCCCGGTGGAGCACCTTGATGCGGTCGGACACCTGCATCACCACGCTCATCTTATGCTCGACGAGGATTATCGTCACGTCGGACGACAGCTCTTCGATGAGCGAGATCATCTCCTTCGTCTCCTCGGCGCTCATCCCGCTGGTCGGCTCGTCGAGCAGCAGCATCTTCGGGGTCGTCCCGAGCGCGATAGCGAGTTCGAGCGTCCGTCGCTCTCCGTGGCTCAGCGTCGCCGCGTTTACGTCGCGCTTGTCGAGGAGGCCGACCCGTTCGAGTATCTCCTCGGCCTCCGTGACGAGGTTCGGCATCGAGGACGCCTTCGACCAGAAGTTGTACATGCTGTGGCGGGCCTGGATCGCGATACGGACGTTCTCGAGGACAGATAGCTCGTCGAAGACGTTCGTCACCTGGTAGGAGCGAGTCAGCCGTCGACGCGCGATCTCCGCGGGCGACAGGTCGGTGATGTCCTCGCCGGCGAAGTGGATGCGTCCGCTGGACGGGCGGAGCGCCCCCGTCAGGAGATTGAAGAAGGTGGTCTTGCCGGCCCCGTTGGGGCCGATGACCGCGTGCAGGGAGTCCTTCTCGAACGTTGCGCTTACGCCGTCGACTGCAGTCACGCCTTCGAACTGCTTGGTCAAGTCCTCTGTTGCTAGTAGCGCCTCGCTCATCGTCCACCCCGTTTGTCGCTCCGAGTTATATAAGTATTGGTAACGATAGTCACACACTCGCGCGTGCGTCGTCGACGAACCGGGATCGTCGACGTATCGCCGCTCATCCGTCCACTGCCGAGTTCACGGCCGTCGCCACAAGCAGGTCGTGGTCGTCGACGAGAACCGGATTGTCGCCGTCGACGAGTTCGACCCGGCACTCGACGAGGCCCCACTCGTCGTTCCGCTTCGTCAGGCCCGTCACCTCCACCTCGCCATGGACGCTGTCGCCGGGCGAGACAGGCTCCAGATAGCGGACGTTCCGGTGGCCGTAATTCATCGCCAGTACCGCGTCGCTCGCTACCGCGTCGACGAGGAACCCGTCGGCGATGCCGAGCAGCAGGGTTCCCTGCAGTACCACGTCGTCGACCAGCGGGTGTGCGTCGGCGTACTCGCGGTCGAGGTGGATGGGATCCGTCGACCCAGTCGCGCCGACGAACATCCGGATGTCGGAATCCGTGACTGTCCGGCCATCGGTCACGTACGTCTCGCCCTCATCGAACTCCTCGAAGGTTTTGCGTGCCGTCATCGTGTTATGTCGCATGTGGGCGTGAACCGTCAAAGCCGTTCGGGTGGCCTGTCGCACATGGGATTTAATAGCTCCCGTCTCCCGGTCAGCATATGAGCGTGAGGTTCTTCGAAGACCTCTCGACCGGCGAGAGCCACAAGTTCGGCGGCCGAACCGTCACCAAACAGGAGATACTGTCATTCGCCGAGAAGTACGACCCCCAGCCGTTCCACCTCGACGAGCGGGCGGCCGAGGACAGCGTGTTCAGCGGCCTGGTCGCCAGCGGCTGGCACACGGTCTGTCTGCTCAACCGGATGCTCGTCGATGGGTTCGTCCGCGACACCGCGAACATGGGTGGTCGGGGGGCCGACGACGTGCGGTGGCACCGTCCCCTCCGTCCGGGCACGACGCTCTCGGGTTGCGTCGAGGTGCTGGAGAAGACGCTCTCGAAGCGGCACCCGGACCGCGGCTACGTCACCTACGAGTTCACCGCGTTCGACGAGGAGGGCGAACGGCTCGTCTCGCTGACGGCCGAACTGCTGGTCCGCCGCCGCAAGGCGTGACCATTAACCGGGCCAGCGGCCGGTCGAGGGTCACACCGGCCGTTCCGGCACCCGAACGGCTTTGGCGACCATCCTCGAACGTAGAGCCGTGCTAGCATTCGTCCGTTCGGGAGCACGGCGGCTGTTCGACGGGCTGGCGACCGAGCCACGCCATTGGACGACGGTTGACGAACTCTGGGTGCTGATGTCCGCCTGCATGACGTTCATCATCGTACCCCCGAGCGTCCTCCCACTCATCATGGCCGACCCCCAGATCGGCCCGACGGCGGCGAGCTGAGTCGTCAGCGTCATGTTCGAGATGCAGTCGCTAGCGAGCACGCCGACCGGTATCGGCCTCGGCCACTTCGACAACCGCGTGGCGATAACCGTTGCCACCGCCGTGTTCCTCGTCGGCGGCGCGTGGGGATGGCAGGCCGCCGCTGTTGGCGACTTCGTCGCGCTGCTGCTTTCGCGGGCGCTGGCGAGCATCGGCGTCGTCCTCGCGTGGAACGCGTCGGCCAACCTCACCGGCTAAGTGGTCGATCCCGACCTGCGGGCGACGGTGCTCGGCCTCTTCACTGCCAGCGCGCCTCCGCGGTTCGTCGTCGAGCAAGTGACCGGCCCGCAGATCGCCGCCCGGCTTGGCTGGCAGGCCATCTTCGTTGCGTACGGCACGCTGGCCGTGGTCGGGCTCGTCGTGTTCCTCAAATTGAGGGCCAGCACCGGTCTCTCGCGACGGGACACGGCCTCACCGGGCGTGCTTGACTTCAAGCAGGTGTTCACGAACGTCCGGATCTGGCACATCGCTGGGATGGGCTATATGGCCTACTCGCTGTACGTGTTCATGAACAGCTGGATGCCGACGTACCTCGCCCAGGAGTTCAGGTTCTCGCTGGCCAACAGCAGTCTCGCTGTCGCGCTGTTCCCCGCTGTCGGCATCCTCTCCTAGAGCGGAGGCGGTGCCGTCGCGAACCGCCTGTTCGGCACCCGCCGGAAGCCGCACGTACTGCTCTCGTTTGTCTGTGCGGTGCCGCACGTGGCGCTCGTCGCTGTCGTCGCCACGCCATTGTTCCTGTTCGTCCTGGTCGTCCTCTCGGGGCTGTTCATCCAGTCAAGCCACGGCCTGCTGTACATCTACGGGCGGGAACTGGTCGAGCCGAACATCGTCGGCACTGCCACGACGTTCCTGATGACCGTCTCCGTGGTCGGGTCGTTCACCGCCCCGATCGTCGCCGGCTGGCTCATCGAACGGACAGGGAGTTTTCTGCCGGTGTTCGGCTACGGCGTCGTGGCCGTCATCGGCGTCGCGCTGGCGTGGTTCGCACCCGAAATCGGAGCGGTCGCCGCCGACTGAAGGCGACGGTCACTCCTCGAGGAACGCGAGCAGGCGCTCGTTGAACCGCACGGACTCGGTGAGGAACGGCACGTGGCCGCTCGCCTCGAACGGGACAAACCTGCCGTCGGCGAACACCTCGTCGGCGACGCGCTCAGCTGCGGAAAGCGGCGCAGCCCCGTCCCGTGCACCGTGAAACACTGCCCCTGGTACCAACAGCGACGAGAGCGTCCGCGCCATCGCGTCGTAGTCGGGGTCGCGGTAGATGTCGAGTGTTTTCAGCGCGACCCGCAGGGGGGTCTCCATCGCGATCCCCCAGAGCCACTCCTTCGTCCACTCGTCGGGGTTGCCGCCGAACATCCGGTCGACGTACGCCGCCACCCCCGCTGGCCGGCCGATCCGCTGCTGGTCGAGCAGCACCTCGACGTCGAGGCCGTTGTCGTCGCTTCCGTCGTCAACCGATGGAGCCATTCCCGCGAAGATGCCCGTCGATACGAGCGCAAGATGGGTGAGTCGCTCCGGGTGCGTCGCGACGTACGCGGTGGCGACGGTCGCGCCGAGAGACCAGCCGACGAACCCCCACTCGTCGACGCCGAGTGTCGTGCGGAGCGCTTCGAGGTCGGCCGCGTGCATCTCGGCGGTGTAGGGACTCACCGGCTTCGCCGAGCAGCCGTGGCCCCGGAGATCGGGCGCGACGACGCGGTGTCCGCTGTCCAGGAGCGCCGTGACCTGCATCTCCCACACTCGGTGGCTCATGAGCCCGCCGTGGATAAGCACTACCGTCGGCCCCTCGCCGAGATCCTCGTAGAACAGTTCGACGCCGTCCCGGACGGTGGCGCGTGGCATATGCCAACCCAGCGGCGGCGACCGCTTAAACACATGGTTCCTGGGCGACGTAACGTTTATTCTCCAGTCTTGTGACTACCCGGTATGCGAGTCCCGGAGATCAGCCTCTCTCAGTACGACAGCTACGACCAGACCAGAAGCGAGTTCGAGTGGGACATCCCGGAGACGTTCAACGCCGCCGAGTCGGTGTGTGGCCAGTGGGCTCGGGCCGACGACGGGAAGCGCCGCGTGGCGCTGTTCTACGAGGACGAGGACGGCACCCAGCAGATCTACACATTCTGTCAGATACAGCGCGCGGCCAACCAGGTGTCAAACGCACTCGAATCGCTGGGCGTCGAAGAGGGGACGCGCGTCGGCGTCGTCCTCCCCCAGCGCCCGGAGACTCTGATCGCGAACGTGGCCGTCCTGCAGTGTGGCGCCGTGATGGTTCCGCTGTCGCCGATGTACGGTGAGGACGGCCTTCAGTACCGGCTGAACCACTCCGGCACCGAACTTGCCATCGTCGGCCAGCAGCGCGCGGCGACGGTCGTCGACCTGCGGGAGGAACTCGACGCGCTGGAGACGGTGGTGACGCTCGACGCACCCGACGTCGACGGCGAGGCGTGGGGCGATGTGGTGCCGAACGCCGGCCACGGCTACGAGACGGTCGAGACGGACGCCGAGGACTCGGCGTACATAATCTACACGTCGGGGACGACGGGGAAACCCAAAGGCGCCCACCACGCCCACCGGAAACTACTCGGCTATATCCCCGGCTGGCAGATGATCAACGACTTCCCCGGCGAGTCGGCGGTTCACTACACGCCAGCCGGGTGGTCGTGGGTCGGTGGCCTGTTCGCGGTCGTCTGGGGCGCGTGGTTCCACGGCCAGCCGGTCGTCGGCACCTCCAGACAGTTCGACCCCGAGCAGACGTACGAGCTGTTCGAGCGGTACGACATCACGAACCCCCTGTTGACGGCGACGATGATACGCATGCTGAGCGAGGTCGACCATGAGGCGTACGACCTCGACCTCGAGGTGATTCCCAGCGGCGGCGAAAAGGTCACACCCGACCTCTACGAGTTTGTTAACCGGGAGTGGGGCGCGGTACTGGAGGAGATATACGGGATGACGGAGTGCAACTTCGTCGTCGGGACGAACTCGCGGCTCGTCGAGCGCAACCTCGAGTCGTCGGGCAAGCCCTGCCCCGGCCACGACGTCGAGATCATCGACGAGGAGACGGGCGAGCTAATGCCGGATGGCAAGATCGGCCACATCGTGGTCAAGCGACCGGATCCGTCGATGCTCTTGGAGTACTGGGACGACCCCGAGCGGACGGAGGAGTTGTTCGTCGGCGACTGGATGAAGACTGGCGACGCCGGATCGCGCGACGCCGACGGCTACATCTACTACGAGGGCCGCGCCGACGAGGTCATCATCACCAGCGGCTACCGCGTGAGTCCACTCGAAGTGGAGGAGTACGTCCGGGAGGTGGAGGGGGTCAGCAACGCCGTCGTCGTCGGCGTTGACGACGAGACGCGCGGCACCGTCGTGAAGGCGTTCGTCAAGACCGACCCCGACGTCGAGGGGAGTGCGGACCTCGCGGACGCGGTCCAGTTGTACGTCCGCGAGCAGGCGGCCGCTTACAAGTACCCGCGCGAGGTGGAGTTCGTCGAGGAGTTCCCGACCACCGTTTCCGGGAAGATTAAGCGCTACGAACTCACCGAATGAGGACGGGCAGGTCGACTATAGTTCCCCGGCCATCCCCATGTGGCACGCTAGCACTTATGTGGCCGAGTCACGACAGCACTGCCGTATGGAGTACACCACTCTCGGATCCACGGGAACCACGGTCAGTCGCATCTGTCTCGGGTGTATGAGTTTCGGGTCGAAGGACTGGCGCGGCTGGATGCTCAAGGAGGAGGAGTCGCACGAGATCATCGAGCGGGCCATCGACCTCGGTATCAACTTCTTCGATACGGCGAACATGTACTCGAAGGGTGAGTCGGAGCGCATCCTCGGCGACGCGTTGGAGGGGCGACGCGAGGAGAGCGTCGTCGCCTCGAAGGTGTACTTCCAGATGCGCGAGGACGACCCGAATTCGGGGGGCTCTCGCGGAAGACCATTGAGCAGGAACTCGACGCGTCGCTCGACCGGCTGAGGATGGACACCATCGACCTCTACCAGATCTACCGCTGGGACGAGAAGACACCCGTCGGGGAGACGATGCGGGCGCTCGACGACGCCGTGCGACGCGGAAAGGTCAGATATATCGGCGCGAGTTCGATGTGGGCCTACCAGTTCGCCTGCACGCTTCGGAAGAGCGACGTCTACGACCTGGAGCGATTCGTCACGATGCAGCTCCACTACAACCTCTGTTACCGCGAACGCGAGCGGGATCTGCTCCCGATGTGCGAGGAAGAGGGCATCGGCGTCATTCCGTGGTCACCGCTGGCCCGCGGCTACCTGACCCGCCCCCACGAGGAGTTCGAGACGTCCGACCGCCCGGAGTCGGACACATGGATGCAGGCGAACCCCTACGACGTTGGCGGCGGCCGCGAGATTAACGAGCGGGTCAAGGAACTCGCCGCCGATAAGGACGTCACGATGGCCCAGATATCGCTCGCGTGGCTGCTGGACAAGGAGTTCGTCACCGCACCCATCGTCGGGACGATGAGCGTCGAGCACCTCGAGGATGCTGTCGAAACGCTCGAGATTGATCTCTCCGAGTCCGACGTGGAGTGGCTGGAGGAGCCGTACGAGCCAGTCGAGGCCCCGCGCTGGTAACCAGATCCCCGATTATCCAACTCTCGACTCACTCCCCGTCGTCGGCCCACGGCGACCCCGTCGTCATCTCGCCTGTCTTGAACACACCGCGTGCCGTGGCGACGGGCCCGGCGTCGTCCTTGACGGTGACGTCAACGACGCCTGAGCCGCTCCCGTCGCGGAGCACGGTGCCGACGGCCCGCAGATCCTCCGTGGCGGGCTTAAGGTAGTCAATGCGCATGTCGATAGTTGGGATGGGGTGGTCGATTAGCGAGACGAGCGCCATCCCGCCCGCGAAGTCCGCGAGCGTGAACACAACGCCACCCTGTGCGACCAGTTGATCCTCCATCGAGGAGTGCCACTGTTCCAGTTTGAGCGTCACTTCCGCGTGGCCGTCCGTGGCCGACACCACCTCGAGACCGAGCATTCGCTGGAACGGTCCGAGATACTGCTCGCTGTCGAACGACATGGCCGTGCTTCGGCCGGCCGGCTCTTAAAATGAGCGATGGCGTCGAGACGACGGGCGACTCGAAACGGAACCCGCTTCCCCAAGGAAAAATCAGCCGATCCGGTGGCGCTACAAGCGGGGTTCAAACTGGTCGAGAACTGGTTCGTCCTCCCTCCCCACCGTCACCGAGAGCAGGGTTTGACACCCTTGGCAGTAGAACCGATACAGTCGGATGTCGTCGTCGACGTGCCAGTCCAGATCCTCAAACGACGATCCAGCCTCGGCGATGTCGGTCTCTCGATCGCCATGCCCGCCATGAAGTTTTCGTCGGTCAGCCCGAAGTTCTGCCTTCGACTAGTGGGTCGGGTTTTCGCACGTTGGCGATGCGAAGGAGGTGTTCAGGGGATTCGCTATGAATCCGCCCCCTCCCCTTCGTCAGATCGAGGGTGTCCTCGTGGCCCTTGGTGGTGATAAGGGCGATGTCCGCGCCGCTCTTCTCGACCATGATGTTCGTCGCGACAGTCGATCCGTGTGTCACGCGAACGGAGTTCTCCAGCAGGTCGGCGGCGTCGATGCCGCGTTTTACTGCGGCTGCTTCGATGCTATCGAAGAACCCCGTCTTGAAGTTATTTTCCGGTGTGCTTCGCGACTTCGCTATCGTCGTGTCTCCGTTTTCGTCGACGACAACGCAGTCGGTGAACGTTCCACCTATGTCTACTGACACCACATACCCTGCTATCGACCAGCAAACCAATATCAACAACCATCGAGTTTTCGTTACGTGAAACGCGGGAAACGCGGTCAGCGGATCGGCAGCCAAGTGGACTCGCACTGTTCGACGGTGTGCGAGCGGTTGGGCCAAAGACATTTGTTGACGTGCCGGGAGTCGATACGTATGGATCTCGAGAACCAGACCGTCGTCGTGACGGGCGGGAGTTCGGGTATCGGGCGGGCAATCGCACTGTCGGCGGCCGACCACGGCGCCGCGGTCGTCAACACCGACCTGCGCCCGACACCCCGGACGGACGGCCGACCGACCCATGAGGTGATACGCGACGACGGCGGTGAAGCGACATACGTCGAGACCGACATTACTCGACTGGAGTCGGTTCGCGATGCGGTTGCGACCGCCGAGCAATTCGGTGGCATAGACGTGATGATAAACAATGCCGGTCGGGCACAGTCGGAAACTTTAGTGTCGACGGACGCCGAGAACTGGGCGCGGTCGCTCGCAGTAAACCTCACGGGGGTCTACCATGGCTGTCTCGCGGCCGTTGATCGGATGCTGGATCGCGGAGGCGGGGCTATAGTCAACGTCGCGAGTGTTTTCGGTGTGGTCGGTGGGCCAAACAGCTTCTCCTACAGTGCCGCAAAGGGTGGTGTTATCTCCCTCACTCGGCAAGTCGCCGTAGACTACGCCGCCGACATCCGAATTAACGCGGTGTCGCCGGGATTCGTTGACACGCCAATGCTGGAGGAGGACACCCACAGCGGTACGCGCACATTCGCCGAGGAGGAGACACCGGTGGGACGCGTCGCATCTCCCGATGAGATTGCAACCGCGGTTGTGTTTCTCGCGAGCGACGCGGCCTCGTACATCACTGGACACAATCTGGTCGTCGACGGTGGGTACTCGGTCTGAGCCCATGTGTTAGTCGGATTCCGCTCCGAAGCGGTCGGTGACCGTTCTACATGACGAGCAACTGAGCACCGCCACAGGATCGTCATCCTGTAGCCAATTCGCGCTTAGTTTCGATTCCGCGGGATGGGCAGTACTCGACAATGACGGCATGGTCATCGGTCTTTGGTGCGCCGATGGCGAGATACATAATGACAAAAAGCGCGATATCGACCGAATTCATCTATCAACGGTTTAAATCTCGCTTACCAGGCAGATTGCAACGCCTCCTCGATATCGTCCACGGAAGGATTGAAATTTGGGGGCCCCATCGAGAGGAAATCATCTTCGTACGTGAGTTTGGCGGCATCCCGGAGTTCTTCCCTCGATACACCATCAATGTCGCGAAGATGTTTCGGTAAACCGAGACCATCACGGATGCAAGTCACGGCCTCGACGACCGCTCCTTCAGCGTTCTCCGGTTCCGGATCGGTCACGAGTCCTTCCGCGAGAACCTCCGGCCGCCCTCCGCCCTCCTCGAAGATTAGCCGGAGTGCGTGAGGTACGATAACGGCGTGCGCAACTCCTTGTTGGATACCAAATTGATTTCGCAAAGCATGACCGAAAGCATGTACTATGTTTATCTTATAGGCGCCTGGTACCGAGACTCCGTATTGTACTAGTATTATACCTAAAACAGCACGTTCAATGACGGCTGGATCCTCCGTCTCTCTAAGTCCGGGTAGGGACGAACGAAGGTATTTAAGCCCCCGAATCGCGGTAGCGTCCGTCATCGGATTTGCAAATCGTGAATAAATCGCCTCAATACCCTTATCGAAGCCATTGATCGCTGAGCCAGCCAGCACGTCCATTGGTGTGGTATCGAACAAATCGGGGTCATAGAAGAATGCAGTAGGCATCAGGTCCTCGTGAGCAACGATCACCTCAGTTTTTCCCTCGTTCGTTGGTACTATGATACCCGCTGCAACTGATAGATCGGCGCCCGCCAAGGTCGTTGGCACCGGAACCATCGGGAGGAGCTGATCCGAATCCTCTGGGAGGGTAATAGTTCCCGTTTCTTGAACCTCCGCTTGTACATCTTTTAGCGATCGGTTGTCCTTTGCCAGTAAACTTATTCCAGTAGCGATGTCAAGACTGCTTCCCCCTCCGACAGCTACGAGCACGTCCGCATTTAGGTTGTTAGCCCGATCGATACCGTCAAAGACCGTTTCGATCGACTTGACAGGCGTTGTTTCATTGAACACTCCTACTAACTGATCGCCAAGACCCTCTTTGACTGGTGTCATTAGCCTCTCATTTGCACCAATATTTTGGCCACAGACGATCATCGCATTTTCTAATCCGTTTTCAGCGAGCGTCTGTCCAATATCGCTGATGCATCCCCGTCCGTAGTGGATAATCCCAGGTGTAAAACCGTGAACGAACATGGACGTCGTTAATGACATACCATAATACCATAGATGATCAAATATGAATATTATGAAAATAAACAGACAACAATCGTCTTTTCGGTGGAGACGTTTATCGCGGAGTCGATGCGACTTCAAGGGAATTGTATATGGAGGATATATCAAACTAAAATGAATCGAGTACTTCTTAACCCCGCCATTTATCACATGAACTTTCGTATTAATACACGATGAGAGCTGTAGAAGCGTCAGAATACGGTGGTATTAACGCATTAGATATCGTCGAGCGCGACATTCCAGATCCAAGAGAAGGGCAGATCCGAGTTGAGGTGCGCGCTGCTGGGATCAATTTTGCGGATATTTTACAGCGGCGAGGTGCGTACCCTGGAGGGCCGACGCCTCCGTTTATCGTGGGGATGGAAATCGCAGGTGTTGTTGATGCGGTTGGCGAGGGCGTGGACTACAGTATTGGAGACCGTGTCGCCGGTCTTCTTAACAAAGGTGGATATGCTGAATACGCAATTGCCCATTCGAGCGTTCTATTCGAAATCCCGGACAGCATGAGCTTTGAGGAGGCGGCTGGATTTCCGGTTCAATATCTAACTGCTCACAACTGCCTTCACGACCGGGGAGAGCTGCAGGAAAACGAACGGGTGTTAATTCACGCGGCTGGTGGTGGTGTCGGTGGCGCCGCAGTTCAACTCGCACGCGAGAGTGGCGCCAAGGTGTTTGGAACCGCGAGCACTCGAGAGAAACTCGAGATGGCTGAGCGATTGGGCTGTGACTATCCTATTAATTACACTGGCGAGGATTTCGTCGATAGAGTCAATGCGGTGACTGAAGGGGAAGGTGTAGATCTGATACTCGACGGCGTGGGTAACGGTATCTCGGAGCGAAGTGTAGATGCACTTGCGCCGTTTGGTCGGATGGTTTCCTACGGTACTGCAAGTGGAGAACCTGGGAAACCATCTACGGAGAAACTTCTATTCGATAATGCACGTATTATCGGATTTCACCTAGCTCAAAGTCTCCAACAATCCCCTGGACGAGTACTGAGTGCTGTGCCAGAATTGACTGGAATGTTAGCTGACGGACGTTTAGAAGTGCAGGTCGAGCATATTTTCAACTTCAAAGAAGTACGATCCGCTCACGAATTGATGGAGGATCGCAAGTCAAAGGGAAAAGTGGTTCTGTTACCGTAACGAATCTATTGTCAGTTCAGTCAGCCCAATCTTTTTCAATTGGCATACAGTCGTATCGATCCAAATAGCGTTTGGAGTGGTAACCGCAGACGGAGATTATAGACTAGCCTTCCGTAGTAGCGCTCCGGCCGACTCGTCGATTCTACGATCAAGGTCGGGCCAAGAGCTCGACGTCAAAGAGACGGATTAGATCCTCCTAGTACTATTCCTGCGCTGCTATAGGCTGACAAGTACCGATCTACTTCGGGGAGCGGCAAAGCTTATTCCCCCGCTTGTGCAGGTTTGAGTGGGCATTCCAATGAGAACTTTCGAGAGCTTTGACGTCGGCGAAACGTTCCACAGCCGAGGGCGGACGGTCACTGAATCAGATATTCGTATGTTCATTGGCGCGACCGATGCTGCTGATCCGATTCATGTCGATCACGAGTACGCAGAAGCCCATCCACTTGTCGAGACTGTATGTGCCCAAGGCACGCTATTATTAGGTATTGCCGACGGGCTGCTCGTCGATAAGTTGGCCAACAACGCCGCACTGGCAATGAACTACGGTCATGACAAGGTACGGTATCTCACAGCAGTCTATCCAGGGGATACACTAACTGCGACCCTCGAAATCACAGCCACTGACCGGCAGAACGACGAGTGGGGTAAGCTCACCATTCGTATCGACATGGTTAACCAGAATGACGAACGAGTATTGATAGACATTCATCGTCTCCTTGTTGGCACCGATGCCAATCCCGCTCTTCCAGACGTGGATATAGTTGATTAATTTCCAACTAACTAGGCCGTCCGAACTGCGGAGGCCTGCACGTAAGAGATCGGATCACTTGCCGACTATGTCTTCTTTCGCTCTAATTTAGCCTATAGTAAGCTATCATTTAACGTCCTCATTTTTATCATCTACATTATAATTATTCACTCGTAAATTGTCCTATTATTGTTAGATATTGCCGAAATTTTATGCACACTCCAATAATACCTCCCTACATGGGACTTGACGTATTCGACCTCGAAGACTCGGTTGCTATTGTCACTGGAGGAAGCCGCGGCATTGGCGAAGCTATCGCCGTCGCGATGGCAGAGGCTGGTGCTAATGTCGTCCCAGTGGCTCGATCTAAAGGAGCATTGGACGAAACTGCCGATCGGATTGAGGCAGCTGGAAGCGACACACTTGCCTATCCATTAGATATAACCAAACAAAGAGGAATTGAAGAATTATTCGATGAAGTTGAAGCTACCCTTGGGGATGTCGATATCTTGATCAATAACGCAGGTGTGAATCCATACTTTGGGAATGCATGTAACCTCGACATTGAGACGTTGGAATCCATCCTGTCGGTGAACGTGATTGGAACGTTCCAATGTACCCGTGAGTTTGGTCAACGCGTGTTCAAGCGAGACGGAAATGGATCTATCGTAAACATTGCCAGTGTTGGAGGGGTCGTTGCATTACCATATCAGACACCATATACTGCATCTAAACATGCAATGGTAGGAATGACTAAATGTCTTGCTGTCGAGTGGGCACCAGATATTCGTGTCAACGCACTTGCCCCGGGGTACGTAAAAACCAATTTCACGAAGGGTGTTCGCGAGAATGAGAGTATTCGGGAAGATATTCTTGAAACAATCCCACAAAATAGATTTGCGGATCCAGAAGAAATTGCAAATATCGCAGTCTATCTTGCAAGCGATGCAGCAGGGTATGTGACTGGAGAAGTTCATGTAGCTGATGGAGGCATTGCTGCTCAGTAAAAATTGAGTACCTGTTATACTTTATTTGTAAGTTTAATAGGATTATAAAAATTTGATACTAATGCTACAGACGGTCAGTATGGATTGAACAACTGAAATCATGGCCAATGAATCCATGACAGCGATACTATGGATATGTGAGCGTGATACCGGTCAATTCGTGAACTTGCCTTAATCTATGCCGATTATACTATCAAACTTTCTACCATTAAGCTAAATTATTTATCTTTGATTATTTCGAAGATTTTATTTGAGTTGTTCATCGGGGAGCACTGGAATTTCTCCTTCGGATTTTTTTGCAAATTTCACCATATTTCCATATTCATGGGCAATGGGGCCTGTTTTCCATCTCCCAAATGGACTGTCGCTGACTTTCTCAATCCAACCATCACTCTTTAACTGAACAAGAACTCCATTAATTACTCCTTCATTGATATTTCGTTCTAATTCATCCTGAACATCTCTAATTGCAAAATGACTCTCTGAAATCGCTAACTGTATTACAACTCCACTAACATGTGCTGAATCATCACAGGTCATGAATATTTATTCGACGTTACTCTATTTATATGCTCGCGTCGGATACTCACCCATTGGTGTTTTTTGACAGGAAGGTTTGTCATCGGCGTTCTCGCCATCTGTGTCCATCTCGCCGGCGATATCATTACGGTCAGCGGTATCCAGCCTTTCCTCCCGTTCTCTCGGCGGCGGATCTCACTTTCATGCCTTCGTGCTGCCAGTACCCTCGTGAACACCGTCTTCTTGCTGCTTGGCGTGCTCGCAATGGGGACAGTCCTCTTCGCGCTCTCTCCGTTCGCAGGAGCGTTCCCATGAGAGACTCAGACCCGGAGCAAGTCTCCTCATATTAGTATAATGCAGCGACCCAATCCTGCACAGACGGATGAACATGATCAAACAGAGAGTCTGGTTATCGAGAGACTCTCCGAACTGCCACCAAGCGCCAAGCTGGTCGCCAAAGTGCTCGAATACAACGATACATTTACCCAAGGGCAACTTGATGAAGAAACCTTGCTCCCTCCGCGGACGATCCGGTACGCACTCAATCGGTTAGAAGAGCACGAGCTCGTTGAGTCACGCTTTTCCTTTGCCGATGCGCGAAAACGCTGTTACTCACGCACGGATAAATAGCGCAACGTACCTGAGCCTAGTTCAACCTAGACGTTCCCATTATATTGACTATTAACTACTGACGACAGCAGTAACAGTAGCCAGCACAGACAACCGGACAATTCAAAGTTGAGTGAACCGACACCACATAGTGCTCCACCAGACAAAGACCTGGAAGCTATCGTTTCTGAACTCAATGCGTCGCTTAGTGAATGTGAAACGCGTCTTGAGAACCTCTGTTTTGACAGTACATAAGACGAAAGTTAAAATTACCTCTTTTGGTTATATCCACTGGATAATTATTTATTATAAGGATTGGAGAATCCTTCTCTGTCACAAAATTATTTACCCATTTTATTTGTTGTATTCAGCAAATCATTGATTGGAGACATTCTCAACCGATGAACCGCAGCATGCACTTGATGACGCGAATGACGGCCACGCAACGAAGCGGCTCATAGACGCGATCGCCCGCAAACAGGACGTCTCGCAGACGGAGTTAGCCAAGTGGTACGGACTCTCCCGAAAGACCGTGTATAATTGGCTCCAACGATTCGAGGAAGAGCCGGTTTGCGGCGCAGCCCGATATAAGGTTCGGGTCGCCCACCGAAATTCGATCGTGAGGAACAATCAAAAGACTTACAGCTACTGCGCGAGCCACCTGCAAATGCTGGCAATGACGCTGAACAATGGAGTATTCCACTTGTGATACAGCTGTTAGATGATCAGTTCGGTGTCACTTATTCGCGCACGAGTGCCTACAGACTATGTTCAAAGATCGAGTAAGGTATTTTGAAACCCATGGTCATCTTCGGACGGACGGAGAGACACAACTGTTCTGGCGTCAAGACGACCGTCGCCAGCTCGAATCGTACGTCCGGCAACGGGAGATGAGCGAAGACGAAGGGAAAAGAGACTACTCACAAACGTAACACCCATACGAGGAATCGAGACGTCCAAGCATCCTGAGATTCGCGTTTTTGTCCCACTCTTTCGAAGCAGACGATGATGGAGGCGACCATGATCGATCGACCTATTTAACCAAAAACGAAAATCCTTCGATATAATGTCTAAAAGTGCTAACTACTTCCATTGAAGACGTTGATGGCTACTCTGACGTCACAATATGACTGTCCACGGGATGCAAGAAGTTGTGAGCGGTGGGTTGGTTGAGGGGTAGTGGTAAGCGTGGGCGGAGCGGTTATCGAGAGGTCAGGGTATTCGAGTTGTCTTGAGTGTCCAGTGAACCGCCTCGGGGTCACGCTCCGAGGCACTCGCCTTGCTTCTCTGTAGACCGCCTCGGTTACCATCCGGGATGGTATCAAACCGCTTAATATCACGGATGCAGGTGCTGTATCTCCGCGCTAAAGCACGGGGTTTTAGCCCCTCTCCGCCCGGATAAACTATCGCTCAAATAACGAACCTGGATTCCAGGATTCTTCGTAGTCCTCGTGAGTAAACTGCTTTGCATCTGTGCCAGAATAAGTTCCAACGACCTGTCCATCTCCTTCGAGATAATACTGATAGGTCGTCAGACCCTCAAGCCCCACTGGTCCTCTGGCGTGTATTTTGCCGGTGCTGATTCCGACTTCAGCTCCGAGTCCGTACCGATATCCGTCACTGAATCGAGTCGAGGCATTGTGGAACACGCTTGCCGAATCGAGGCTACGCATGAAGAAACTCGCACGATCCGAATCTTCGGTTACGATTGATTCTGTGTGCTTCGATCCGTACGTGGTGATATGATCGATCGCTTCTTCGAGCGAGCTAACGATTTTGACTGAAATGACCAAATCACCGTACTCCGTAGTCCAGTCATCTCTGCTTGCTTGTTCCATTTCAACGATCGCACGTGACGCTTCATCACCTCGCATCTCGATATCTGCTTCGATATATCGCTCGGCTATCTTCGGCAGGAAATCCGCAGCCACGTTCTCGTGGACTAAGAGTGTCTCGACCGCGTTACACACGGCAGGATACTGTACTTTTGCATCGTATGCGATCTCAGTCGCCATCGAGAGATCTGCCTTGTCATCAACGTAGACGTGACAGATGCCCTCTGTATGGCCAAGGACAGCAATACTTGTATTGTCCTGAATGTATCGCACGAATTCTGAACTGCCTCGTGGCATGAGAAGGTCGATCGAATCATCCATTTCGAGCAACGTATCGACGTCTGCTCGTGCCTCGATGAGTTGTGACCAGCCCGTGGGCATTTCGGCTGTTGCTTCTTGGATGACTTCAAAGAGTATTCTGTTAGAATGACTTGCCTCGCTGCCTCCTTTCAGTATCACTGCGTTCCCCGATTTGAGACCGAGAGCAGCAATCTGGACGAGCGCATCAGGTCGCGATTCGAAGATTGTTCCAATAACGCCGATCGGAACTGTGCATTTGTAGAGTTCCAAGTTTTCATCGAGTTCTCGTGCCGTTTGTGTCTTCCCAAGTGGATCGTCCTGGGAGGCAACGCTTCGAACCATCTCTGTAATATTTTCGAGCTTCGATGGGGAGAGTTTGAGCCGATCGACGAGGGCTTGACTGTACTCTCCTGCCGCAAGGAGGTCTTTCGCCTCGCGAACGTCCATTTCGTTGGCTTCGAGAATCTCATCCTGCCTCGCAGCGATCGAATCCGCGATTGCATGCAATGCATTCGATCGATCCTCGTCAGATATCTTGGCGAGCTGGAGTGCGGCAGTCTGTGCTTCTTCAACCTTTGTTCCTGTGCTTTTTTCAATCATCGTCCTCGTGTACTCCGTTCGTTGGAATGAATATCGTTCCCACTGCTTTCCCATCTTCGATTCGCTCTACGATATCGTCTTTCGTCGACTGTGCAATAATGGCTGGAATGCCACGTTCACTCACTGAACGTGCACCCGCTACTTTCGTTTGGATGCCACCGAACGTCGCAGTCGCGCTTTTGTCGATTATCTGTTGGATATTGCCGTAGTTGCGACCGACTGCCTCGATGCGCTCTGCCGTGGGATTTTCTTTCGGGTTGCAGGTATACACGCCCTCGACATCGGTGAGCGTGACTAACAGATCAGCATCGACACCGATCGCCACCGATGAAGACAGCATGTCGTTATCACCAATTTGGATCTCTTCGGTTGCGACTGCATCATTTTCGTTAATAATCGGTACGATATCCCACTCTATCAGCGTGTCAATGGTATTTTTGAAATTGGTGAACCGTTCTGTATCGTCGAGATCGTGCTGGGTTACCAGTATTTGCGCGACTTTTTGATCGTAGCGTTCGAAGCTTTCCGTGTACCGACGCATGAGATGGGACTGACCCACAGTCGACAGGGCCTGCGATTCTTCGACAGTATCATTGGAGTAGCCAATCCGACCCTTCCCTGCCCCGATCGCCCCAGATGAGACGAACAATACGTCTTTCCCGCGCTCACGTAACTCCATTACATCGTCAACGAGTTTATTGAGCTTTTCATCATCGAGGCTCGACGTTTCGTCCGTGAGTGAGTTTGTTCCAGCTTTGAGGACGATTCGTTCGGCTGCGGCTGCTTGCTGTCTCGATTGGTCGAGCGTCCGCGCTTCGACGGTATTATTCATCGCCATATTCAGGTGCCAACTCCTTAGATCGTTCTTCGGCTGCTGCCACTGTCTTCGTGATGGTCTCTTCGACAGAGCTGTTCCAGAGCACTTCCATTCCTTCGATCGTCGTTCCCTTGGGTGAGCAGACGGCGTCTATCAGATCAGTCACGGTTTCGTCGGAGCGAAGCACCGTCTCCGCAGCTCCTTTGAATGTCTGTGCAGCAAGTATCTTCGCATCCTGTTGACTGAGACCGCTGTTCATGCCAGCCTGCTTCATTGCATCAAGTAAGTAAAAGACAAACGCAGGTCCACTTCCATTAACCGCGGTTGCGATGTCCATTTGTTCTTCGTCAATCTTGACGAATACGCCGACATCATCAAGTAGTGATCTAATGTCATCGGAAATCTCCGCTCCAGCGACGGCTGCGGCCATTGATCCTGACTCGGCTGCAAGATTCGGCATCAATCGAATAACCGTTGCGTCAGTCTTCGTTCTCAGTGTGGTCGTTGAAACACCCGCGGCAATGGAAATTAGCGTTTGATTTGGCGAGAGATCGAGTTCGGTAACGAGATCTCCGACAAGATCGGGTTTCACGGCAACAAACACGACATCTGGCTCAGTTGCAACGTCGATACTCGTCGTTGTTTTCGAGCAATGTTCCGATACTGTTTCAAGGGCATTCGGATCCACATCGCATGCAATCACGGTGTGATTTCCAGTTCTCGAAAGTCCCCTCACAAGGGCGCCACCCATCTTTCCACATCCAATGACGCTGGTATGTACCATCGTATATAGCCTCGTCATGGAGGCGAAGACAAAACAACGTTGATTACGGCAGAGACTGCCACTCGATGGAGTTCGAACTGAGTAGGGATTTATTCACTTTTGTTCCAGTTAGAGAAATAAAGCGACATGCCCATTCGCTCCTGTAGCAATATGTGTCGTGGTCGCTTGTTACATATGTATCGTACACAATCGTGGTTGACAATGAGTAATGCTCTTCAACGAGGAAAGTCAGTAGAGGAACAACAGCTTGTACATGTTTCAACCCGTATTTTGGACACATCAAGAACAGCATCCTGTGCTAGTTGTGGCTCAGAGATCAAGCTCGATCAGCGCCACAAATACGTCTCTATTATACAGGTAGAAGCGGATGCCGATGAGTCATTTGAAGAAGCAGTTTTATGCGATGCTGACTGCGTGTCTAATTTTGTCACTTCTCAAGGCGGATATTCCAACCCTTGAGATCGGAAATCCGATACTCTACAACACGAACCACGGTCGATAGGAAGGCCGACCCTCCTCTAGTTTCTACAGGCGGAGCAAGGCGAGTGCCCTGAGGTCGTTCGGAAGACCTTCGGTCTTCCGGGATGACGAGAGAGATTCGCTCTCTCGAACCACTTGACCTCGGAGATGAAGCCGACATGAACGCTTAACTACCAACGTTTCGTATAACCGTTTTACGGTCGTGACGCGGAGTAACAACCGTACTCCAAAGCGACCGTTTGGAGTCGAAGGGATGTGTCGCCTCTCAAAATGTCCCTTGTGGGCCGCGACGGGCGGCATCGGGCCGCGTGGACAGGCCGCCCCGACTCCTCGTCCGCCACGTGAGGATACCAGTCCGAGGCGGGCAGGAGGTGTTCACCCCAACCCTCGGGGAAGCGTCGGGGCTTGCCCCGACGCTGTTTACAGGAAATCGACATCTAATACTTGAGTAATACCTTCAACATCAAAGCAACCCCGCGATTGCCATCATGAGTACCTACCTCGGAGACGCAGAAACCACGAGGCATCGTCGGCTGTATCACCTCATGGAATTTCCCGGTCGCCATCCCGTTCTGGCACATGGCTATCGCGCTGGTCGAGGGGAACACGGTCGTCTGGAAGCCAGCGGAAGCGGTCGAATCCTTCAAAGCAGAGGTGTCGATGGACGCGCTCCCACCGGTTCTCGTGCTTTCTGGACTCGTAACCCTCGCTGTGCCGAAGGGTGCCCAAATCGAGGAGTCCATCACGGTTCGGAACGTCGGCGGGAGCGACCTGACCGACGTTTCATTGTCACTGGAGAGTGACCCGTTGGCGAGTATGTTATCCTCCATCTCACTCTGGAAGATAACCCTCGAGCCGTGACTTACGAAGCAGATCACGGCTGTCACCTAATCGTATCCGATGAACATCGCAGTCTCGATTATCTCACCGTGTTCGGAGTCGGACATCGGATTCTGGAGCATTATCGACTGGAGCCGAGCGTGTGATTCTAATGCCTCTTTCTCACTCTTCCTCAGCGACCGATCTAGAGGCGACTCGACCAGGGATCCATTCTCAGTCATACCTCACCTACGATCACACCCTGAATGGTCGTCGAACTCGACCGAAAGCACGGCTTCGTAAATGTGGTCGTCTCGGTGTTACCGTTCGTTCGGTCATACCGTCCCTATCGAGGATTCACCCCCGCAAGCGCACAATAATGTTTATCTATACTGGTTGAGCAGCCTTCAGAGAAGGTCCATTGCTAACAATTAGTTCTCAAGTAATCTCTTTCCGAAACCGCTTCGATGGCTATGTAAACCGCCTCGAGGTCACGTCCCGAGGCACTCACTTTGTACTTCTGTGGAAAACGGATTCGCCGTCGTGAAAGTTTGACCTGAAGTGGCTATTTAAACACACGGATAGTTTATGACGCACCTATTTCCCCATCTAGGTACTCCATTGGAATACCCAGTCTCATGGTAGCAAGTGACACATTCTGGTGGTTCTCCCAAGTACTCGAACACTACGAGTCGGGGCAGGCAGAGATACAGCACGTAGAGGCGACTCGACCAGACGATCCCGAGTCGAATGGGGCGCTACGCGCTACCGTCGATGTCGCCATTCCATTGTGTGCGACACTGAATAGCCACTCAGAGGACGCTCTCGTGCCGACGGCCGCGACGATACGGGAGGACGGTAGCTTGCAGATCGACTTTCCATCGTCTACTCTTCCGACAGCGGACCGTATCGAAAACGATCGGGTGTCGGTCGAAGAAGCAGAGAGCGTGCGAATCGAAGATGGGACGCTTCTGGTGACGTCCATCGTGACCATCGCCCCCGACGATGGGGCGGGACAACAGGGAACCACTGCAAGGAAGAACAAAGCACAGCAAATCGGCGAGTACGATATAGAAGAGACGGTGGAACCGACTCAGAGTACGGGTAGGGAGGATGAACCGACGGACGAACGAAAAGCCAATACCCGTCCGGGGGCTGCACATACTCCTGTGGCCGAGGGGAAATCAGACCATGAAAGCGATCTCAGCGCGGTGCGAAACGAGAATCTCCTGCCATACGAAGACACTGAGTATTTACAACGGCTCTTCGAATCGTGCGATACCTTCATCGAGATGGCCGAAGTAATCGAGATGGATGTCTCCTCAGAGACCGTCCGCCGATATATGATCGAAGCAGGTGTACACGAACCCACTTCCTACAATACCGCGTTTAATTCCAACAGCGAGGACGTATCGACATTGGAACGGGATGACTGTGATACCTCGCTGACGGTAGACGCAGATATCACGGAGATTCCGGAGGAGGATTCCGAATCGACTACTGTCGAACAACAGCCGGACGAAACGATGGACGGAATGGACTCAAAAACATACGACCCTGTGGAGGATGTCGGAAACCAGCCGCTCATTGCTGACGGAATTGGACTCCCCGACGGGGTGACTATCGATTCACTTGCCGACGCAGTCGAATCTTCGATAACGGTACACGATGTCACGCGTGAGCTGAACATCGGCCGGGATGAAGCTCGACAACTATTGGAGCGACTGGATCTGTTAGATCTCGTCCTCACTAGGGTGTGGAAAGAGAATAACTCCAAGGTATCTAGAGCCGAAATCGCCAATCGGATTCGTCAGAGCGTCACGATCAATACGTAGAATCGGCGAAAAACTCCATACGATGGCCCGATCAGAGAGGTCATCGTGAACCCTGGCGTCGCGTTCTCAGGACATTGAGTAGCCTACGAGGTTCGAGAGTCAAATTGGGCGTTGACAGGGACAAACATGATCAACGGGAACACGCGCACGCGATGGCCGATTATCGCCGTCAATACCGATGAATCGAGAGCGTTGTGAGGTTCTCGCGGGAGTTGGTGAATGCTAACTGAATACAACGTCATTTTTGATAACATCCGTGGTGACCTCATCCCCGGCGCTCGAAGTGGGTTTATTGGGACAGCAGCCTTCTTTATCGATGGAGAGCGTTACACCGAGTCATGGGATCTCACATCGGTTTGCATTTGACGACGCGACGTGACTGTAGTCAAAGAGGAGTTGTAAGTATTTTTGTGCCAGAAAAGGATACGTGGCTCGTGCTCGGAAGCGACCGTGCGATTCCGTGCTCTTAGTGTGCAAAGCAGATGCATGAAGCACGGACAGAATCTGGGCGAAACGGGGCGTTCGAGGAGTTCAACTACGCATCCCGGCGGTCACGGCGTCACCACCCTGCATGGCTCGAACGGATTATTCGATTTTAGCAGCGCTCGGCAAACGGCTCATTGGGGACGAGTTCGCATCTGCGACTCCTGAGGCCGCTTTTGACGAACTACGACTGGTAAATCTCCTATCTCGTGATCTCTCTGATGTGGCTGATGAACGTTGGCCGGTGAATGCCGATGTATATCTGTATCGCCATAGGTTCGAAACACGTGATGGCAAGGCACCGTTTGTGAGTCTTAATCCGGTAGCGACATCAAAAACGGAAGACGGTGAACTCACCCTCATCGTTGGTGGTCGGACGGGCGGCTTCGATCCCGTGCAGATGATTGACGACCAAGTCGTATTGAACGCACACGATGCTGCGATACGAGGAATCGAGGATGGAGACGATGTCACCATCGCTACTGAAGATGCTACGGTTACGACGACTACTGCCGTCAGTAACGATATTTGTGAGGAAATGGCTTATCTTCACGCGTATTGGGATAATCCCCTCGTCAGGTCAGCGTCGGGGACACCGACTGTGACGATTACTCGCGGTACGACTGCTTGAGGCAGTGGACGCAGCTTTCGGAATGGCCACACTTTTCGTATATTACCGAATCGAGTCGAGGACGAGCTTCTGTTCCGTACGCTTGACCTCATGTTGGACGTCGCGCACCGCATCGATGTTCGCCGAGATCGAGGTAACGCCGGCGTTGACGAGGAACTGCACCATTTTCGGCTTCGAGCCGGCCTGTCCGCAGATGCTCGTCCTTATATCGAACTCTTTGCATGTATCGATGGCCGACGCGATGAGTTCCAGCACGGCCGGGTGAAGTTCGTTGAACCGGTCGGCGACACGCACGTTGTTGCGGTCAATCGCCAGAGTGTACTGGGTGAGGTCGTTCGTCCCAAACGAGACAAAGTCGATGCCGGTCTTCGCGAGTTCTTTGACCAAGAGCGCTGACGCAGGCGTCTCGATCATCACGCCCCACTCGCGCTTGTCAGAGTCGATACCTGCCTCGTACATTAGTTTCTTGACTTGGGAGACATCCTCGACGTCATTGACTAGCGGAAACATCAGCTCAACGTTGTCACAGCCGATTTCGAATAGACGGCGGAACGCTTCGAGTTCGTGTCTGAAGATGTCGGGCTTGTCGAGGCTCCGACGGATGCCTCGGTAGCCGAGCATCGGGTTGTGTTCGTCAGGTTCGTCTTTGCCACCAGGGAGTTGACGGAACTCGTCGGTCGGCGCGTCGAGCGTGCGAACGCGAACGGGTCGTGGGTAGAACTCCTCGGCGGCAGTACAGACACCTTCAACTATTTCATCGACATAGGCACGCTCGCCGTTCTCGTGGATATAACGCTCGGGCGTCATACCCAGTGAGAGCACCATGTGTTCAATACGGAGGAGACCGATCCCATCGCCTCCCGTCGCCGCCGCGCGTTCTGCAGCCTCGGGGATGGAGACGTTGACCTTCACTTCGGTGGCGGTCATCGGTTTGACCGGCGTCTTCGGACGGATCTCCCTGACTGGTTCACGCTCTTGGATGTTCCTGGTCTTTCCTCCCTCGCGAATTGTGCCCTTATCGCCGTCGATAGTAACTGTCTGCCCGTCACTGAGCTGGTTAGTGGCACTCCCGCAACCGACGGTAGCGGGAACGCCAAGTTCTCGGGAAACGATGGCGGCGTGGGAGGTCATTCCACCCTCATCGGTGACAATTCCTGCAGCACGTTTCATTGCCGGCACCATATCGGGCATCGTCATCTCGGTAACGATGATATCGCCCTCCGCAATATTGTCGAACTGGTCGACTTTCGTGACGGTACTAACTGGCCCGGAGACGATACCGGGGCTGGCACCCAGTCCGCGTAACAAAACGTCATTGGTGCCCCGAGTGCCCTCAGTCCCGCTGTTAGTAAGAGAATCACTTTCAGCTCCCTCACAACTGCTGCTGCTAATGGTTGTGATGGGTCGTGACTGAAGCATATATATTTCGCCGTCGTGGATAGCCCACTCGACGTCTTGGGGCTTGCTGTAGTGGGTTTCGGCCTGCTCACCGAGTTCGACGAGCGCAGCGATTTCCTCATCTGAGAGTACACGCACCTCTTGCTTGTCCTCGGGGACATTGCGCTCACCTGTCTCGCCGGTTTCCGGGTCTTTGACGTGCATTACTTTCTTGTCGGCGACAGTCACCTCTTCGACACTTCCGGACTTGCGGTCGATGATATAGTTGTCGGGAGAGACTGCCCCGGAGACAACCGCCTCGCCGAGCCCCCATGCGGCTTCAATGATGATTTGTGGTTCACCCGTCGACGGATGGGAGGTGAACATCACGCCGGACTTCTCAGCGTCGACCATCTGTTGGACGACGACCGCGATGTCCACCTCGTCGTGCGAGAATCCCTGTCGGTTCCGGTAGTAGATGGCACGCTGGGAGAACAGCGATGCCCAGCACTCCTTGACGCAGTTCAGGAGTCTCTCCTGGGTGACGTTGAGGAATGTCTCCTGCTGGCCCGCGAAGGAGGCGTCGGGGAGGTCCTCAGCCGTCGCCGACGACCGGACGGCGACGAACGCCTCCTCACCGTCGTCGCCGATCGACTGGTAGGCTTCGAGAATCTCCTCGCGGACGCTCTCGGAGAGCTCCGTTCCCATGATGAGATCGTGAGCGCGCTGTTGTGCCTCCGCAAGCGCGCCGGAATCTTCGGGGTCGATGTCGACCGCTTCGAAAAGCTCGTCGTCGATTCCGGAGTCTTCGATGAACGCACGGTAGGTTCCTGCGGTCACAACGAACCCTAGTGGGACCGGCAGATCCGCTGCTGTGAGTTCTCCCAGTGAGGCAGCCTTGCCACCGACGGTTTCGAGATCCGCAGCCCTAATACTATCTAGCCAAAGTCTCGCCATCTGTCTATACTGTGTAAGCTGCATACGTAGATTATTATTCTTTGGAAGTCGCTAGATGTTGTGCTGTGACCAAGCAGCGAGAACGCCTTATTCTAGTACGATATCGTACACGGTGGTTCCTCGGGTAGGTTAATCGGACTTTCTGTCCGGTCTTTCGGGATCGTTACTGAGGCCGGTCAGAGCGTCATGTTCTTCGCTACGCGTAAAAAGACAGACTTAACCTCGTGTTTTGCCCGCTCCGTGTTGTCCTCACCGTTGAAATGCAGCAATGGATGAGGAGATTTGTAAACCAGCATCCGTTGACTGACAAACTAATGTTGAGATTAGTACGTTTATATTGGTTAAAAACTTATCAGGTTGAAAAGCCGGCGTAAGGAGCGAGCCCATATCTACTCAGTATATTTACATTTAAACGCTCCAACCGAGGTTTCATTATGCACCGTCATGAGTTTTTATACATTATGCACGAATCAGTAGAAGACATTCCGATAACGGTTATATGTGGTCCGCTGGGGGCAGGTAAAACAACATTAGTCAACCGACTACTAAAAAACTCTGGAGAGAGGCGAATAGCCGTCATTGTCAACGATATGGGCGAAGTGAACATCGATGCAGAGTTAGTCGAAGACGAGACAGAAGAGGGGGTTATCGACCTCTCGAATGGGTGCATTTGCTGTCGCCTTCAAGAAGATTTAGTGACGGAGGTAACCCGTCTAGCTGATCAACGATCGTTTGATCACCTTGTTGTTGAAGCTTCGGGGATCAGCGAACCAATTCCCATCGCTCGATCACTAACGGTCGGCTTGGAGGAAAAGAGCCTTTCAGACCGCTTCGATCTAGATACTACCGTTTCCGTTATTGACGCCTATGGATTCTGGAAAGCGTTCGATCCCGAGGAATCGCTTCCGGACTCTGTGCCCGGCCCAAAGCGTCCATTGACGGAAGTGTTAGTCGATCAAATCGAGTTTTGCGACGTGCTGTTACTGAACAAGTGTGATATGGTTCCTGAAAAAGCGCTAAACGCGGTTGAGGCGGCAATTGAGGAACTTCAGCCACGTGCAGAAATTCACCGGACGAGATACAGTCAAATAAACCCAAATGATGTGCTTGACACTGGTCTATTCGACTTTGAGGAAGCGAAACGGCAGCAAGGCTGGAAACGAGCTCTAGCCAACGGTCAGGACAAAGCCGGCAATGAGAACCATGACCATAGCCACAAGCATAGTGGTGAAGCAGTTTCGGCAGCGACTGCCCATGGGGTAGAATCGTTTGTCTATTATCGGGATCGGCCGTTCTATCCAACACGATTCAACAGTTGGCTTGACGAATGGCGTGGTAATATCATTCGCGCGAAAGGATTCGCGTGGATATCGAGTCGTCCAGGGACTGTTCTTGGTATAAGTCAGGCGGGCCCGGAAGTACAGGCCGGCCCCATTGGCCGGTGGGGGGACGACGAACCGATGACCAGACTAGTGTTCATTGGGCGTGACCTTAATGAAGTTGACCTGACTGCAGAACTTGACGACTGTTTGGCGACAGCTGAAGAACAAGCTGCGGAAGATCTTGAGGATCCCTTCCCCCGCAATTCCGACTAATCAGATTAGGTAGCGCCGTAGCCGACTTCCTCGCGAAGTTCGTCCCACGAATCATGGAACCCGTAGGTTGCTTCTGACTCTACACTAACAACAGTCTGGTAGACGTCGTCGTACTCCAACAACTGAGTCCAGCCATCATGGTATCGGAAGCTACAGTATTGACACATGTACACTCGTATCCTATTTAGGAATATAGAAGTATCGGTAAAATCTGGAAGAGAGGAGAACGAATTCGGTGGAATTAGGGTTCCAGCAGAACCTTTGTGACGCCTTCTTCACGATTGTCGAATTTCTCGTACATCTCTGGCGCGTCCTCTAGGTCGACACGGTGCGAGACGACCCAACTGGGGTCAGCTCGACCTGAAATAATCATGTCGCGGAGTTCACGGTTGTATTCTTTGACGTTACACTGGCCGGTGCCGAGAGCTTGACCTTTCTCGAAGAGGAGGCCGAAGTCGATGCCGAGGCGGCCCTGTGCAGCCATGTCGTCGGGTGCGCCAGGGTCGTCAGGCACATACAGACCAGGAATCCCGAGCTCACCAGTTGGACGAACAGTCCGGATGAGGTTGTTAATAACGATGGCCGGATTTTCACGAGCTGGGTCATATGCACCATCACCCTCCTTATCTGGGTCAATCGCCTGATAACCGACAGCGTCGACGCCTTTATCAACACCACCGCCATGAAGGTTCTTGATTTGTTCGACAGGATTGCCTTCCTCAAAGTTGATCGGGATTGCATCGCAGTGCTCTTCTACGAGTTCAAGGCGGCTCGGGACGCGATCCACCACGTAAATCTCAGAAGCACCCTTAAGCTTCGCACTGTACGCTGCCATCAATCCGACTGGACCAGCGCCGTATATCGCAACGGAGTCGCCTGCCTCGAGATTGGCGAGTTCTGTACCGTGCCAGCCAGTCGGGAAGATGTCAGCCAGTAAGGCAAACGAATCTTCGTGTTCTCTTCCCTCTGGAAGTTTAAGCGCGTTGAAATCTGCAAATGGGATGCGGAGTTTTTCGGCTTGACCGCCTTGGTATGGTCCCATTGCGACGTACCCATATGCCCCACCTGCGAAGCCAGGATTAACGTTCGTACAGAAACCTGTGTAACCGCTCTCACAGTTCTCACAGAATCCACAAGCAACGTTAAACGGGGCGACAACGCGGTCTCCTTTTTCAAGGCTACTGACTGCGTCTCCGACCTCCGTCACGGTACCCATATTTTCGTGTCCAAATACGATTCCCGGTTCCGCGGCCGTCCTCCCTTCGTACATATGGAGGTCGGACCCACAAATACATGACGTTGTGATGTCAATTACTACATCATTTGGATGTTCGATTGCCGGTTCTTCAACTTCTTCGACTGCGACCTCATGTTCGCCTTTAAAGACGACAGCGTCCATGGACATCGTTTGTAATACTCCATTCATCTTCTCTGGGCGACCATATTTATATCTATGGTCTACTTGGAAAATCACAAAAATGGATTCTTGAGAATGAATAATAGTGGACAGCTTGTGTCTTCTAATAATTGTTCTTCTGATGGTTTGTGGTATATACTTCACGGGCTGCCAAGACGAATACCCTGAGGCCTGGTCCCGAGGCGATCCATTGTCTCAAACGAATTTGTGGATGCTTTTGGGAATGTACGTTGAAAACGATGACTTCCAGTTTCAGATGGAGCTTGCAATATCGTGACGGTGATTGGTATCTCCACTTTCGATGCGAAAAGTGAGGGACGACGAAACGCCCGAATCAGAGGCCAAGCACAGAACAGTCCTGGGTGTGGATTTGGGCATCAACAATATCACAGTTGCTTAGACAGGTCGACAGAGACGCACCCATAGATGTGCGCTTGGATTGCGTGACATTGAATATGAATGACGAATATTCGACTACCGCTCTCAGCGGTTAGAACGGGAATCCATGCGAAAGCCTCGAAACTTGAGCCCCGAGGCAATTTATAGAGAGCCATTCCACTGTTCGTACGAAGATGTGACGTACAGAGCTGAGTGGGGATTGGAATAACGAAGAATAACCCGAAGTACCCCGCACTGTGAGGTTCAGGGTAGTTGATCAGCGTAAAGTAATGCTGGCCGCTGTCTCATATCATCTATGAATTGTAGGCGTCCTGTGCGAGCTGGTGGAATCTGTGGACAGTATGTTCATTCGGCCCAAGCTGTGCTTGTGAAAGTGCACCTGTTTGCAGTCCTGCCCACTGGCGTTCAACCAACTCGAAGTCCTCCTCTTGCAGTTGACGACTTGTTCGAATGAAATTCATCTCTTCCTCGGAGAGCTCTGGACTCTCGAAGTAGTAGTCTGCGATGAGCTGGAACCGGTTGGTGTCGATCGGGTCGATGATATATGTGCCGTAGCCGTCGGCGGTACCATACATATTGACCGTGAAGTTCGGCCAGAAGTAGTGGAACTGAGCTTCGTGTTCGTCATGAATTCGTAGCTCATCATCGACATCCTGTCTATGTTTGTAGTGAAGCACCCAATGGTAGTCGTTGACTTCAAGTTCAGATTTCTTAAGCCGTAGCCCTTTTACCCAGTCCTGATGGTTCGCTTGGCAGTGGTCACACTCTGAATAGTTGCTGCTGAATACCTTCCAGTTGCACTCAACCTCCGAAACGATGCGATTTGCGTGTTCGTATTTGCCGAGTGGAAGCGCTTCCAGACGATCTTTCATCACGCCAGCCTGTTCGTCAAGTGGCATCGGATCGTCGCTCAGATTGACGAAGATGAGTGGTCCAATTGAGTCCACGCGTACGTCATCTAAATCATCAAGCTCGCCAGTATCGAGTCGACTTGGATCATCCATTGGAGCCTCTGGCACATGCTCTGAGCCATCACGTGCTGAGACATTGTGGAACACCTGGATTGAATCATCGTCGTCACGGAGGACAACCAACCCACGACCGCCGACGGATCGAGTGAAGTACTGCCCTGCTTCTTTGATGCAGTTTGCGTGACCGGCATAAACCCAGTACTGGCCGAATATTTTGTCTTTCTCCAATTCAAGAATTTCTATATCAGTGAAATATCTCGCTGGCAACGCATTCGACTTTTCAGTAATATCCGGGCTTACAGCTTTCGTCTGGGCTTCGTTCCACTGTGTCATACATTACGATTCTAGAGATGACTACCCAAAAGAGCTGGGCAGTACTATATAGCACTATTATAAGCAATACCAAACGAGGTCTACAGCCGAACTGTGTAACTGCGTTCGAGATTCGTGGCACACGAAGTGAACGGACTGTCCTCGAACATACCGACGGCTTGTACGGTATTCATGTTATTCAGCTTGAAGCAGCGGGGAACCAGAGAGTGCGTGAGGTGAGGAAACAGCAAAACCTATCTGGGTTCGAGAACATTCCTACCAATCGTACGGATTCAGATACAATCGTAATGCGAACGCGTCGTTGTACGTGTTGCAGAGGGACTTTTCCGAATGAGGGCTAGGATGGCCCAAAGACGCGCCTGTGACTCCATGAGAGTTCTGCTAGTCCCTGAAGCGTGAAGTAGGCTAGGGAGTAAAAGGCTGATCAATTTCCTTCACCTTTGAGCGAAGGCCTGTGACTTTACTGGCGATTCCGAAATAGGCGAAACAAGCCTCAGAAGGTAGCAATTGGGGCGACAGCACGCAGACTACTCCGTATCATTGTACTACATGGTCAGGTACAAGGAGATATATATTCCACCATGGGTAAGCGTCTGAAGGACGCCCGAAAGCCGTCTTTCTTGAGGGTTCACAGCACGCTGAACAGATGACGTATTTTCTCGTGGTGGAAGATGATCACGTCGTCAGAGTACCGTCTGTTAATTCTGGTTTTTCACAGAAGCCCCATCTGTGGGGAGCCGAAGAATTACAGCGTCAACAGTAGTTTGCTAGGGTAGCAGGAATCTCAAAGATGAAGACGGCGCTTCCTACGGACATGTATTCGGTGTCTACAAAGCGTGTTGTCGAAACAGAAAGCTCAAAGCTTGATCTGAGGCGATTCATAAGGTAGTAAATCTCAGCAAGTCAAATATTCCGTCGGAACGATTGATCCATGCCGGAGATAGTGATCTTACTGATATTCCGGAGTAGGCGAATATTACTCAGAGTGTCGAGCTTCACCTCCCGTATCCGATAACCCGGGAAAATCGATTTTGAAGCCGGTCTAAAATGCGCATAAGTGGTCGTCCTGTGGTTCGTATAGTCCACCACCCATTCTTATCTCGTGGATTTGATCCAACGTCTCTTTGACTGACAGGCCTCGTTCGTTCATCACCGCCGCGATGATACCGACAGGAACACCATTTTGGTGGTGTTCTTCGAGTTGGCGAATGATGCCTTTGAGGTCCTGCGCAGTAATTCCGGTGTCTAGGTCTGTGTCTGCATGTTTTATCTTAATATCATGACCTGTTACCCGGTAATGTCGCCGGTAGAAGTCGATGATTTCGTTTGGACTATCGGTCTGTTGTGTAGCGTCACACTCTGGACAAGCAGCGACGTACGGTGCCTGGTCTTGTGAACTCATGTTGTGTATTGTAATGCGTTAATGTACCACATCTGTTCCTTTATTGATCACGTGTCGAAGGGTGGGGAACACTGGTCATAGGAGGCACTGTTAGGAGTCATATGCATTCTGTGCGAGCTGATGGAATCTGTGGACAGTATGTTCATTCGGCCCAAGCTGTGCTTGTGAAAGTGCACCTGTTTGCAGTCCTGCCCACTGGCGTTCAACCAACTCGAAGTCCTCCTCTTGCAGTTGACGACTTGTTCGAATGAATTCCTCTTCTTCCTCGGAGAGCTCTGGACTCTCGAAGTAGTAGTCTGCGATGAGCTGGAATCGGTTGGTGTCGATCGGGTCGATGATATATGTGCCGTAGCCGTCGGCGGTACCATACATATTGACCGTGAAGTTCGGCCAGAAGTAGTGGAACTGGGCTTCGTGTTCGTCGTGAATTCGTAGTTCATCCTCCACATCTTCATCGTGAGTATAGTGAAGCACCCAATGGTAGTCGTTGACCTCGAGCTCGGACTCGTTGAGTGAGATCCCTTTTACCCAGTCCTGATGGTTCGCTTGGCAGTGGTCACACTCTGAATAATTGCTGCTGAATACCTTCCAGTTGCACTCAACCTCCGAAACGATGCGATTTGCGTGTTCGTATTTGCCGAGTGGAAGCGCTTCCAGACGATCTTTCATCGCGCCAGCCTGTTCGTCAAGTGGCATCGGATCGTCGCTCAGATTGACGAAGATGAGTGGTCCAATTGAGTCCACGTGTACATCGTTTAGGGCGTTCTCCTTGGAATCAAATTTCTGGACGTTTTCATCTTTAAGATCAGGATTCAGATGAGCTTCCTCAAAGCTTTTAGGCGTACTTCTAAGCTCTCCTTCGAGATCGTACGTCCAGAGATGATATGGACACTTAATCCGACGAGCGTTTCCGGGGTCAGTCATTGGGGTGTCGTCAACCATCTTTGAGCCACGATGGGCACAGACGTTATCAAATGCTTTGACCTCTCCATCATGCCCACGTACGATGATTAGTTGTCGCTCTCCAACTGTGCGAGTGAAGTACTGCCCTGCTTCTTTGATGCAGTTTGCGTGACCGGCATAAACCCAATACTGGCCGAATATCTTATCTTTCTCCAATTCAAAAATTTCTGGGTCAGTGAAGTACTTGGCTGGCAATGCGTTTGATTTCTCTGTGATATCTACACTTACAGATTCGGTTTGGGAATCATCCCACTGAGTCATACAACGGTACCAATACACCAGCTATAAAAAACAGTTAACCCGTAATAATGAACATGGCTATAATCTAGCGGGGATCTGGAGAATTTACTCTTTCACTTTCAGGCTTATTGGACGAGATCATCACACGGTATTTCTTCGTCTTCTTTCGCGGCTTGGAATAGTATATCTCGAGCATCCTTACGCTCTTTATAAACTAACTATTCTGCCGAAGGTTCGAGGACCATAGAATAGCCAGAGCACGATATCTGTGGCGTGGTGAAAGTTCGTTCGAATACTGGACTATAAGGCAGATGTTTCCGACTGTCGCGTAGTTCACTGAACCTGAGAGACACGATGAATGTATGTTTGAACTGTGGTGTGAATACACAACCCAACCATAGATGCGAGAACACAGTTATCTGGCCTATGGATTCTGGGGTAGCCGTGATTTGAACACTGCTGGTACATTCTTTTCACGCTCTATGGGTATGGCGAATCAAGGCAGATGAAGACTGCACGCTATGTCTGAAATATCAAAACTGACACTGTATCAACATCCAGGATGCCGAAAAGGTTTCTCAGATCAAACAGAGTAACACTACTATAAATCTTATTTCTGGATCAAATGAATCTCGAACTGATTCTTGTATTGAAATGCCCTCAATTCGAGTACAAAATGTCGGGTCGCGGGATTGGGGAGTAGCGTGACCTCACGACCCATGGTGTGTTGGAATTTGTGTGGGACAGTTTAAACGCTTACCCTGGGCGACACCCTATCTATACGTCTATCCGACGTCAATCAGTCGTCTGCTGTGACTGTTTTCCCCTCGTCAAGGTCCTGCCAGTGTGCGACACCTGCTTCGGCAACCTCTTGATCTTGACTGACTTCGCCACCGGAAACACCGATTGCACCGACAACTTCACCATCTCGCTCAAGTGGGTAGCCCCCACCGAATATAACAATCCGACCCTCGTCAGTCGTTTGCAGGCCATACAGCGAGTTGCCCGGCTCAGACGGCTCGGCCAGCTCGTGGGTCGGCATGTCCAGTGCAGCCGACGTGTAAGCTTTGTTCCGCGAGATGCTAACAGAGGCTAGCCAAGCACTATCCATCCGATGCTGGGCAATGAGATTTCCTTCGCTATTTACAACAGTAATGACCATCGGGTTATCGATGTCTTCCGCTTTCTCTTCTGCTGCTTCGATCAACTTAGTCGCTGTCTGTAGCGGAATTGAGTCTACCATTCCATGACAACCAAGCGATGTCGGTGTTAAATAGATTATTATTCTCTCCCGATCGACTGTATACTGTATCAACTTTAACTAGGAAAATTGCGCAGGTAGGCGTCTAATCTCCACTTATTGCTATCTCAGAACTCACGGCTGAGACTGAGTGCTGAAGCAATATAGACTCGCAGTCGCTCAGAATTCAGTGCAATTGACATTTTCTGTTTCCTATTTATTCGTGTCTACATAGTTTGTGTTGTATGTGCTGTAGCATTCTGGAAGAGACAACTTGTGCTACAGATCACCAACCCGTACGATCAAGTAGAAAATAACACCTCTATCACTGTTAAGTAGATTCCAAATTACGACCTCTAAATGTCCAAATATTTACTATAATTGGTCTGCGTTAGTGTAAACGGTAATTATATCTGCTGCCAGTTAGCATCTCTCGATGTCACGTTATGAACGCAAACAATAGCTTGCCGGACCAAGCAGACACTGTCATTATCGGGGCTCGGGGAATCGATTGTTTACACGTACCTGCCAACAGAATTGGCCGAGACTGGAACCTCTCTTCAGATTCAATGCGAAGGAGAATACTACGATACGACAGTACGTGATGAGCTCCTGTTCGACCTGGGCCGCAACAAGATTCTTAAGTAACGTTCGTTAGTATGACAATGCCATGATAAAGTAATAACCAATTGTTGTATCGTCCACTAAACTAGAGCTACAATGGAAATAAGATGAGTGAACCCCAAGAAACCTTAATCGAATACGAGGATATTAAACGAGCAAACGAACGATTAGACGATGAGACAGTAGTCAAACGAACACCAATCGAACAGAGTACATCGCTTGGTGAGTTTGTTGGCGGAGATGTGTACCTGAAAATGGAGCATCTCCAATGGACTGGGTCGTTCAAGACAAGAGGAGCGTACAACAAAATTAAGCAAGACGTCGAACGTGGCATCGATAAGTTCATTGCTGCCAGTGCAGGCAACCACGCACAAGGTGTGGCGCTTGCAGCTACAAAGTGCGATGCAAATTCGACAATTGTGATGCCGAAGACTGCACCACAGGCGAAAGTAGATGCAACTCGTAAATACGGTGCAACTGTCGAACTCGTCGGACAAGACTTCCAAGATGCGATGGAATACGCACAGAACCAAGCAGCCCAGAACGCCGCTGCTGAGTTCGTCCACGCGTACGACGATTGCGACATCGTTGCTGGACAGGGTACCTTAGGTATTGAAATATATGAGGACTGTCCAGACGTCGATACAGTTGTTGTTCCCATCGGCGGCGGTGGACTCATCAGTGGTATCTCAACAGCTATCAAACAACTGTCGCCAGACACACGTATTGTTGGCGTTCAGGCGGTTGGCGCTGAAACCGTCCACGAAAGCCTCGATAAGGGCGTTCCTGTGACGCTTGACGAAGTCGACACGATTGCCGATGGTATCGCAACCGGTGGGATTTCGTCGCTCACACTTAACCTTATTAAGGAGCACGTTGACGAGATTGTTACTGTTACCGATTCAGAAATATCGCGTGCAATTCTCTTATTGCTAGAGCGAGCGAAGCAAGTTGTCGAGGGTGCTGCGGCAGCGTCTGTCGCAGCCATTCTAAGTGATGATCTTGACGTACGTGATGAGACGGTCATGCCACTACTTTGTGGCGGCAATCTGGACATGACCATGCTTCAGACGGTCCTAATTCATGCACTTACCGAACGCGAACAACTTTTGCAACTGCGTGTACGAATCGAAGATACTGCGGGGAAAATGGAGAAAGTCTCTGGTGTAATCGCTAGCCACGGTGCAAATATCCGCACCGTTCGGCACGATCGGTCGGTAGATAACTTGGCCATCGGTGAAGCGTATCTCGTGTTCGAGGTCGAAACCAGTGGCATGGAACAATCGCGGTCGATAGTCGAGTCCATCCAAGCCGAAGGGTACGCTGTCGAAGAAATGAATCGAAAGCGAGCACAGCAAGGAAAGGCGTTATGAAGATTCCGGGTGCTGGACTACCCTATTCTATTCACGGTTGACGCCGTTCGCTCTCTGAGCGGAGGGCTTTCTACTTCCACGATCTGCTTTGCAGATACAGGCGTATTCACAGGGAGTGCAGTCTCCAAGAACGGTGATTCAAAGTATTCCACTCCTACATTGCCGAGACAACGAGAAAGAGCATTCCACGCTGCGTTCACGTCTCTAACTGCCTCAAACCTACAGGTGGGAGAGGACTGTTCACGGACCCACAACGGCTTGTTCGTCGAAATGCCACACACTCCTTAGTTGTTCCCTCGCGGGTTGACCGCCACGAAGTTTCTGAACGCAATTGAACCGGTGTGGAAAAGCCTCAGGCGGCAACTTTCGCCGTACAGAGTCAAGAGTACGGAAGTGATCCGTGCTCTCGTCTCTGAGTGCTTTCTCGCACTCACCAAACGACTGAGCTTCGCTGGCCACTGGAATGAAATGTTCTTTTCCCACCCTTCCCCGCCAGTCTCTCAAACGATGGGTGATCGTCGTCTTAGCGCTTGGGGTGTTCCTTGCGGCAACCAGTTCCACGGTTCATCTTCCATCCATAGATAGCTTGACACAGGCAAAGCCCCAGCCAGTCTTGCACTGTACCATCATTTCACACGAGGAAGCGTACAAACTAACACAGGACACTCAGGGTGGGAAACTAACAGATAGCTGTATTCAAACCAATAAAAGTCACGTCACGCTGCAGGGACGGAGGCATACCCTTCGTAGAAATAGCGCCACCGATTCCACAGCGGTTTCCGTCTCACACCCGCGGGGCGTGACCGACGTGACCGTTCGGTCAGTCAAAACGACAGGCTGGAATCACGGTGTTCACGTCTCCAACGGTTCTGAAATCACGATCAAGCATGTCGATGCCTGGAAGAACGCCGAGAGAATCACGGTGTGGAATAGTATCCACGTCGTCATTACAGATATGCGGCTGACGAACAATCTCTTCGGCCTCGTGGTTGATCGAGCCACCAGCTCTCGCTCTCGGCAGTACATATCGAACACAACGTTTTTGAGACTGTTTTATGCAGTGACCAGCAGAATGAAAAGGATTAAGATCAGTATGAATCCCGCACCGTACCCCTCAGTTTCTGCATCCATTGGTACGCTGTTCTGGAGGCAGTGTTCGCGTGTGTCCGTACTATCTTTGTTTTCCATGGCTGCCTGAAGACGCTCGAATTGCTGAGTATTGATCTGATCGAGATACTCGTAGACCGCATTTGGAGCGGTATTGAATCCATCGGGAATGTCGATATCTGTGAGATAATTGACCAATTCCATAATGATTTCCTCATGGTCATCGTGTATCTTGATGGAATCGACATCCATCTTGGTGACGACATCGTTCTTAACAGTCGCCTCAAATCCTTCAATGGTGATCATCTCCTTTGTTTCACCATCGATAGTTGGCGTGAACTGAAACTGCTCGAGATGGAACTCGTAGTCGGTGAGTGATAGACCATTCAAACCGAAGGAATCACTCTGCTCGTCTTCGTGACCAGCAACCGTGCATTTGCTATCGTTGTTGTCACCACCAGCAACAGACCCGGAAATCGCCCCCATGATGATTGTTGACCCGAGGAGCTGAACTAGAGTGCGCCGCGATTGTTGGAGTGGAAACTTTTCGTATCGACCTCTGGGGGAGTCCCGTCGGACATTAGTTGCATACAAACATCCATAGTGAGTAGTTTAGCTACTTACTTCCTGAATTTGGTAACAAGAAGCCCATTCGAAGGTTTTGATGGTAAGTACTTCCTACCGGGTGCGTTTAATCAATTGATGGATGGGATTAGCTGTTTTGCTGCCCTCCTAATGATGCCCCGAACTCATCGAATTTACGAATGAGAGTCACGAGACGCCCGCAGATAACCAGCACGTCGTCTCGATCGACGACGTGACCGACGAACTGATGGCCTGCACGTGTCCGCATCACGTGCACCGCAATGCTTACTGCAAACACATGGCTGCAGTCGAAAACGCAATCGCCGACGGGACGCTCGAGGCGTTCCCTTCGGAGGACGAAGACGATGCCGAACCAGAAGACTGTGACTGCGATGGCCTCGGTGATTTCCCGTGCTGGCCATGCGTGAGAAATGGACGAAAGGAACTGCCGAACTAATCCACGCTTCAGCCCTTTTTATCCATGGTACGGCAAGTGACGGTCTCGGCTATCACCGACCAGCGAACGCTGGCAGAAAGCGCGGATGCAACGAGGGGAGAGGTTTCACTCCTGCATTCTACAGGCGGAACTGGCCGAGTGCCCCGGAGCTTGACCCCGAGCGATTCGGATAAAGTCGCTGTTACCGATCACTGTTCAGCGTCAGTGGATTTTCGACAACGACATCGCCGTCTTCGACTGTGACATTGCAGTCCACGTACTGAAATTGCACCGAAACAGAGGAGTGACCATCTGTTCGACAGAGGATATCGAGCGCATCTGGATCGAGCACGGTCCCAAGGGGAGGGTCGAGATCCATCGGTTCGACGCCCAGGACGTTCGCGACCGCCTTGATGACGCGTATCGTGGTGGTCGTTCGATCGGAGTCTGAGTCTATGGCGCTACTCATACACTATGTGTGGCTATGTCTCACAATGACTGTTAACGAGGAGTACTCCGCATATTCATATGGGTGTCATCCATATTCGGTTATGGAGAGAACCCGAAAGACTGCGCTCCGTTGACGAAGATGTCGGTGTAGACCATCTGGGAAGAGAATATGCTCACGGACTCTCCCCAAACCACAACTGAGAGTACTCGTTTATCAAGGCTCTTTGTCTCGACACCTAAGGCGGCACATTCTTTCGTAGTTTCTGCGGAACGACCTGAACGAAGCGCTTTTCTTCGCGTGTTACACTCGTGTCCACTTATTTGCAGAAAAGTACCCACGTAGCTGATTCTCGATTTCGATAGTTCGTGCCAAACGCTACCATTCAAGTATCATTTATATTTTCGGTTGGTACGAAATCATATTCTCGGGTTAGTAGTCCGCCAACACATACAAAACATCTTGTGCATACTCTTCGAGCCATCGTGAAACATTACCACTCGATGCCGTTGCTTCTCTCGTATTCACCCCTTTCAAGATCAGATTATTTTACTAAGAATTTATACGACGACAGAAGCAAGCTCCTTCTAGCTTAGAACGGATAACAAAATCCCAAGGAGTATGGGGTGTTCAGTCATGTTAAAAACCATATGATAACGATTTAATCCGATGAGTTTTTGGATAGCAGAGAGACGGCAAAGATAAATAGCTTGTAATGACTGACAGTATACTCGCGGAACCGATAGTAGTACGGATCGCCGGGTGTGATACAACGAAGGTCGCAGCGGCTGCGCCAGAGAAGGCTGATGCCTCAATCGTGGAAGTCGGATCGACAGGTGTGCCGAGTGTCGAGCCGCTCGTCATTGCAACCACGGAGGGTCAGAGCACGTTCTATGCGAACGCGACACTCGAGGAGGCAGAGGATGTTGCAGCCGCTCTCGATAAACCGACATGTGTGCTTCCGGACGCGAATGCATCTGTCGTGCACGACGATACGTCGTCTCTCCCGATTCCAAACCTCGATGGGTTCACTGACGCGCGGTCGGTACGTGCACGGTGTGGATGGTTGCGGCCGGCGAATTCGTACCCTTTCTCCGTGTCGGCGTCGACGCGAGTGATACCAACGTCAATGATGGTTACATCTTCGGAGAGTATCTCGCCATCTATCATCTCGGGGATTCCAGCGGTGGTGACGATGAGTCGGCGCTGCAGGTCTTTTGCGGTGAGATCATCCATCCTGGAATGACAGACTGTCGTCGCATTAGATTCAGGTTCACGTGAGGAAGAGGTCTGTCTCAACCATTTTTAGAATGAGTTGATTGATACTTTGGCTAGCAGCCCATGAAACTCGATTTATAATCATTCTGAACACCATTAGTTCACCTATATCAGAGTCTCGAAACGCCTTTTTCCTCACAAATTATTGAAGATAAATGGGGTTCCAAGTAGCAAACAAACTTAGTCAGTATTCAGGCTCTTGCGTCTATTTATTTGACGACTCATCCTAAAAAGAAGGTTTATTTTCACAACCAAAACCCTAAAACTGTCGGTGTCATTCTAATCTCAGTCCCAGGGTTTATAACATAAGCACGAATGCCTTTGTGTGAGGTTAGATAACGCATCCGGGCAAACGTAGTATTCGTAAGTTCAGTGCTGTGAAGCGGCTCGCCAACATATAACGTAGAACCACACAACTCGGTTACGTTTGGTTCTAATACCGGAATAGAGCCTTGAGTCGATACATACCAAAACCAAAAGTACTGTACGAGTTAATCTCGAAGTATTAAAACCTTAGAACATGAGCACATTCGATCGAAAGCTGCAACATTACAGAAAGCGATAAATTATGTCAGATAGTGATAAAGAAATGGACGGGCTGTCGAACGGTCTCCAAGTGGATCTGTTACACCCGGAAACGGATCGTGAGCCTGGTGATACAAACATCGAAAAGTGGGGATTCGATGTCCATCCAGTTGTGTTTCCGATTTCACTGGTTATCATTGTCGCGTTCCTTGTGGTGACAACCATTCTCGGTAACCAGGCGTCGGAAGTGTATAGTACTATTTTTACTTTTATAACGGGTAACTTCGGCTGGTTTTACATCCTGGCTGTGAATCTGTTTATCGCCGTCCTCCTGTATTTTGCATTCAGCAAGTATGGAAAGATACGGATTGGCGGCGTAGAAGCTGAAAAGGAGTTCAGTGACTTCGCTTGGATGGCCATGTTGTTCAGCGCTGGTATGGGGATCGGCCTTATGTTCTTCAGCGTCGCCGAACCAATGTGGCACTTCGGCAGCAGTGCTTCGAGTTCCATGGTTGTTCCGCCCGCGTTCAACGCAAAAGGTGGCACCTCCGAGGCAGCCGTTGTGGCAATTGTACAAACGTTCTTCCACTGGGGATTCCACCCATGGGCCATCTACGCATTAGTCGGTCTCGGACTCGCCTTCTTCTCGTTCAACCGTGGACTGCCATTAACGTTTCGGTCAATTTTCTGGCCCTTGCTCGGCGAGCGGATCTATGGATGGCCGGGACATATTGTCGATCTAATTACGGTGTTCGCGACATTGTTTGGTCTTTCAACTTCGCTTGGTCTCGGCGTCGCACAGATCAACACTGGACTCTCATATGTCGGTGGTAACATCCTCGGTATTGTGAATGTCCCCACAGGGACGATTCCACAAATAATTCTCATCGCCGCGATTACCGCTATTGCGACGGCCTCGGTCGCAGCAGGCCTCGACAACGGCATCAAGCGCCTAAGCACGATAAATATCTACCTGATGTTCGCCATGTTAGCGTTCTTAATCATCGTCGGTCCGACGCTCTACATCTTCGGAAGCTTCACTCAGGGATTCGGCACCTACTTGGGCAACTTTTTCAAGCTAAGCTTCTTCACAGGAACAATCGGTGGCGGAACCAAACTCGGCAGTTATACCGTCAAAGAGTGGATGGGGAACTGGACAATCTTCTACTGGGGCTGGTGGATCGCGTGGTCACCGTTCGTCGGTATGTTCATTGCGCGCATTTCAAAAGGCCGCACGATTCGGGAGTTCGTCCTAGGGGTATTGTTCCTCCCTGCTCTGTTCTCGTTCCTTTGGCTCGCCACCTTCGGAGGCTCAGCTCTTTGGGTCGAGTTGGTGGGAAGCAGCGGTATCGCGTCAGCTGTCGCGAATCAAGGACAGACAGTCGCAATGTTCGCTTTGCTGAAACAGTTCCCGCTCGGCGGTGTCTCCGGTTTACTTGCCACTCTCCTCGTAATTACGTTCTTTGTTACATCCTCCGACTCAGGGTCGTTGGTCGTTGACCACCTAACCTCGGGTGGTAAGCATGATGTGTCGAAGATACAACGAGTTTTCTGGGCAGTTACCGAAGGCGTTGTCGCAGCCACCCTACTTGTGGGTGGTGGACTGAGCGCACTGCAAACAGCGTCGATCACAACTGGACTGCCATTCGCGGTCATTCTCTGTCTGATGTGTTACACTATATACCTCGGGCTTAAGAAAGAATATGAGATCCTCGAATCTGATCAATTCGCCGAACGCATTGAGGATATATCCACGAAGGAAGACGTCAGCGTGAACACTGCTAGTGATGGGATAGTCACCAGTGTGAAAGGAGGTTCTGACGCCGATAGCACCGACTGACAATACTTCAATTGGTATTTCATCTCTACATCCTGCTTCGGTGAAAGCACAACTGACTACCTGTACGCCACTTGAGTGAGCATTTTTAATCAAAATATGTAACTACAGGATTAAACCATGGCCAATTCTAAGAACTCGTTCCTGCACTGGGTAGAACATGGCCAGTTTGATGCTGTGGCAATGTACCGCACCAAAGAATTAGAAAAGGATGGTGTAGTATGTTTATCTGTCCCAATCACGATCGTTCACGGTCACCCTATGTTCCCCTTTCTTGCTGCCCCAGTGTAGCAATATCAATGAGTGATCGCGATTTTCCTTGTTTGGTATCGATCGATATACCTCCGGCTACCAAGAGTAGAATGCGGAGTTCACCGCCGTGTAAATTCTATTCTGAAGAGGTTATTTATATATCGTGTTATTATGACGCACTTTCATTTGGGTGGCTCTCTCAAGCACTCAAACACTACGAGTCCGAGCAGGCGGAAATAAAGTGTATAGAGGCGGTTTGATCCCACGAATCCGAATCGGATGGAGATCTGCGCGATACATTGGTCAACTGCAACTCCCTCGGCTGCGCGAGGAACGCGAGAGAACCACAAGTCTCGCCCTGATCGCAGTCCGTGATGAAGGTGGTAGAACCCGTACTGCTATCGAACGTTTGGCGACTCGAACTGTCGCGCGTATCAACCGAGTAGTTGTCCAACAGGAGGACACCCATAGTGACGGAATCGATTGAAACTGCTCTGGATGTGACTGGTCTTGTACTCGCGGGCGGCCAGAGCAGCCGCTTCGGCGACGCCGATGTAAACCAAGCCGTTGCAACGTTCGATAATCATACGCTGATCGGTCGCGTTGTCGATATTGTCACAGAAGCCATGGATCAGCCACTAGTAGCCGCTATCCGAACCGCCGACCAACGGAAGACGTATGCGGACGTACTGTCTGACCGTGACATAACATTCGTGTTTGACGATGAGGCATTCGAAGGTCTGTTGGCTAGTGTGTTCGGCGCAGTAGATACCGTCGATACATCCTGGGTGTTCAGTTGTGGCTGTGATATGCCGTTACTTTCGCCGGCAGTCATCCAATGGCTTGTCAACAAGCTCCAAGACAGCGTTCACACGTCTAATACGCCGCCTGCAGCGCTAGCGGTTCGACACCCTGACGGGACAATCGACCCATTGCATGCGCTGTACCGCCAGTCAGCAATCAAGCGTGTTCATAAACAACTTCCCTCGGCGGCAGGGCCGCGAATGTTGCTTGCGTCACTTGAGGAAGTCGTCGCGGTACCTGTAGATGCTGCGCCTGTCAATCTTCTCACCAAAGAGTCAATGACCAATATTAACACTCGGGATGAGCCCGAGACAGCGTCTTGTTGTCCAACGTCTTCACGATGACCGATATGCAGAAACAAATTCCCATGTTCAAGATAGGGAGAATGAATGCATTCGACAGTTAAACACCGTATAGCGACTGATTACGGGTGAGACAACATGGTTGGGACAAGTACGCTGATAACGTTGGTAGTTGCCGCTGAAGTGAGTTTGTTTATGGCCTTCGTTTCACGGTAGCGACAGGATGTTCGCGAGCTGTCGCATCGGACATCGACACAGACGCAACGGCCGGCCAGCGACACTTCCTGTTTGCGCTCAGTGGCCTTGTCGCGTTCTCTGCCGGCGGCAGCCAAGTCGGTCTTGCGGTCGGCCTCCTTTTACCGCTTCGGGACACGGTTTCCATCCCACTCGTCTGGATACTGGTCGGTGCAAATGAACTCGCACAACCTCCTTCAGTCACTCAGCTTTGAAGATCGGTTTACGGGTGCGCTGTTCGACCACGGCCGGCGCTTGCCTCCATCGCGTGCTCGACTGTGAACTGACTCAGGGTCACTCCCCGAGGCAGTGAACCTGTTTCATCTGCCGATGAGACTAACCCGTGCGGAGTTCAAACGGTATTCTCCGGGCATCGAAAGGATGCAGTACCTGCGGTAGGTGGGCGGAATAAAAGTAGGTGTAGTAGGGATGCAAGACCTCCAGTATGACTGGAAGGGGCCCGCTATGTGATATGGGACTAGGGCTACGAGTCCCATATTTGCGGAACCCAATCAATAGATGACGGTGCGGGTACTTTATACTATGCTTTGATCGAAATCAGTCATACACTGATTCTCAGACCTCTTCGATGTTTACCAGTCCTATTGTATTGTCTTCCGTCAATTTCCTTCGAGCGCTACCTCGATGCCCGCCTGACTTGCTGTAACGTCGACGACGTTGCGGAGGATCAATACGAGCGTCAGTGGCCCTATACCACCCGGGACGGGCGTGATGATGGATTCGACGACCGAGCAACGTTGGAGATCGTTGAGACCGAGGCCCTACGATTCGACTAACTCCCAGATCGGTTCCATATTGGTCGACTGTGCTTTCTTGTAGTCCGTTGGAATTGGCTCTTGGCTCTCGTCGGATACAAGCATTGTGCTCAGAGGTTTTATCGCATCACGGTGAGAATATTGTCATATTTGTTAACATTGGGATAGGATGTGTTTGCGGTCGTCCAGCGGATGCGTAACGTTACACAAAATATAATTTATATCATAAATAGGGGCTCGATGTTCATCGCAACCGACCTAGCCGGACAGTCGAGCCAACCAGTCACCGACTATCGCAAGCCTAATTGACGGCCTCCGATTCGGGGCGATACCGCATCTTGTGCGTGATTCAGTCACCACCGTTGCCGATTTGGCTGTAATCTCGTCGTTCAGTTAATCAGGTCGCCGCTGTGGGTATGAGTCATGGAGTATCATGAAACGGCGGACTACCTGATGTCCCTGCGACGGCGTCGTCCCAAACACGAGACGGAGACGACGGCCAAGATGCCTTCCCATTTCAAAAATCCGCAGGCCAACGCCGATTTCGTGCAAGTCGCCGGTTCTAACGGCAAAGGGAGTACAACGTGTATGCTAGAGAGCGTGCTTCGGACTGCTGGTCTGGATGTAGGACTTTCGTGAACAGATCCGTGTCAATGGCCGACCCATACCGAAAGAGCGAACCGCAGAGTACGTTGAGCGTATCGATCCCTGTCTCGAGCAACTTCAGATAGACGATGATATGCCGACACACTTCGAGGTTCTCACCGCGCTCGCTATCCACCACTTCGGTGTCGAAGACGTCGACGTCGCGATCCTCGAGGCCGGTATCGGCGGTCGCTATGATGTGACCAACGCGGTCGACGCTTCCAAGATAGCCGAAGGACTCCGTAACTGAATTTAGCTTCTGACCTGATTCACGATTTTAGTAACGGCTTTGTGCCAGACATTTCTGCTGGTCTTCTCAATCTCGATTCGGGTTAGTGAATCGTTACAAAACGTCTCGAAAAGGAGTGTTCCCCATATGTCGAAACAGGATATTTGAGAAAGCCAGAGGTGTGATATTCAGATACACCACTTGTAGGAATATCCGCGTAAGAGGACTTGAGTTCTTTGTTCTCCAGAGTTTGATAGAGAATGATAAGGCACTCATTCGTTGGAGTTTCCCAATATGGGAAAAACTCGCTCCGGAATAGTTGGGAGTGAAGCATTACACGCATAGTCATGTAATGGTAGATTCGCCATTGGCAACCAGAGAGCCTTATGTGTAAAGATCGGGGTGAGCATCATTTACTTTATTATTTTTGCTCTGGAAAGTCCTTCGACGCTGGATTCCCATTTCTGCCCTCGATTCGCAACCTCCGCTAATACCTCTCATTACATATTTGAGTGAAATATCACTTGTGGTATGGACCATATCGTTACATGCATGGTGCTGTAATGGTTATTTTGAATTGCGGACGGTCAGCGGATTTCCACGTTGAGTAAAGAGGGGATCGTGGCGTGAAGACGAGGAAATGAACACTGACCCTCCGCGGCCACTCCATCGCCAAAATATTTTGCCTCTCTGAAACTTTGTGTTCTCTGGAAGGTTATCGATCAAGAGATATGATCGCTGCCGAGCGGTGCTCAAAAACGGACAGGGGGATGACGGCGATACTATTGGCATTTCTCGGGAGTGCAGAAGGTTAGTTATCCTTGATCTGTTAGGTCGTGTTACACCCGAACGGAAAGAGTAGACCGTGCGGCGCTCACACTCACCTACTTCTATATTGCGAGACAGTCAACTTCGACCGGGGAACGGGGCGTGATGCCCACGTTCAAGCCTGCGAGCGGCGTGCCAGCGCTAGGTTCATGAACCGCAGTCCGGAGATGCACTCTGTCCCCGAGATCGTCGGTCTCGGTATCGACGACGAGTAGGCGGTCAGACGGGCCAACGCCCGACGAACGGCGACGGGTCCATCGGATACATCCACGCCCCGAGTCCTGCTCCACCGTCACACCCGCGTCACGCTCACGTTCTGCCGGAGTACGCAGAGCCATGGAATCACGTCAAGATCTCGTACGAGGGTGGGTGCGACGACACCGCTGCCCGCGAGAAGCCGTCTCTCGGCTAGTGACCGGTGACCAACCGGCAGCTCGCGCGTAGGTTATGCATCACGTGGCTGATTTATTGTGGTTTGTCATGCTATGCGGCCGCGAGTGTGGCGCCCGCGAGGCTGTACGAATTCCGGCTACGACGGCGATAGAACGCCAATCCAGACCGATCTGAGGCGGGGGGTCTCCGAGGGTACCGATGTATTTAACATACCAACAGTGCAATTGATCGCGGTAGAGATGCAAACTACAGACATTCCTACTCAGTCGACGACCGTCGTCATCGGCGCCGGCGCCGTGGGGTGTAGCGTCGCATACCACCTAACGGAGCTCGGAGCCGAGGACGTCACCGTCGTCGATCAGGGCCCATTACCGGTCACCGGCGGGTCGTCGGTCCACGCGCCGGGGATCGTCTTCCAGACGTCGCCATCAAAGGTACAGACAAAGGCGGCTCACTATACGACCCGCTTTCTCTCCGATATCGGGACGTACGACGAGGTCGGCGGCATTGAACTGGCACGGAGCGAGGAGCGCATGGACTTCCTCCAGCGCCGCATCGAGTGGGCGACCTCCTACGGGTTACCCGACCCCGAACTGTTCTCGCCCGAAGAAGTCGGCGAGCGGCTCCCGCTTGTGAACGAAGACGAGGTACTGGGGGGTTACTACTCGCCGACCGATGGTCGTGTCGACGGTATCGAGACCCTCCAGTGGTACATCCAGAATACACCCGCAACCTTCGTCGGAAACACCGAAGTGACCGACCTGCACGTATCCGACGGTGAGATAGAGGCGGTCGTGACCGATATGGGCCGGATTGACTGCGAGCGGTGTGTTATCGCGACAAACAACTGGGGATACCAGACCGGGCAACTGGCCGGGATCGACCTACCTATCGCGCCGGTTGAGCATCAATACGTAGTCACGGAACCGATGGAGGAACTGGCAAACGCTGAAGCCGCAGTCGGCGAAAACACGGCCGGACTCGACGTTCCCGGCAATCGGGACATCCAGGAGTACATGAGCGAGGGGCCGACCCATCCCGTCGGCCGCGATCAGGATCACTCACTATACTTTAGAACCCACGGCGATGCGCTTGGCATGGGGTCATACAATCACGAGACGCTGTCTGTTGACCCCGAGGAGATGGGGTCCAACACCGAGGATCGGCAGGCGTCTGTCCGGGGGTTCACGAAGAAACACTGGGAACGCCCGACCCATCCCAATCGGGACAAGTCCGCGAAGCAGGCGTTCGACGAGCTACTGCCGGCCAGCACGGACCAGGAGTATGCCGTCACCGAAAACGGCATCTTTGTGTTCACGCCCGACGGCATGCCTGCAGTCGGCGAGACGGCCCAGGTTGATGGGCTCTGGACTGCGCTCGCTATCTGGTGGACTCACTCTGCCGGCTACGGTCGCATCATCGCCGAATGGATGGAGAACGGCGTCCCGCGGCTCCCCTCGGGGCCTGTCGACTCCAGCGCCATCCACGTGCGGCGCTTCGAGCCGCATGTCGGCGAGAAGGACTTCTTTGTCGACCGCGGGGCAAAGCGGTACGAGCAGGTCTACAGCATCGTCGAACCGCGCTGGCAGCCTGACGACCACCGTGGACTGCGCACTAGCCCCTTCTACGGGCAGCAGCGCGACCTCGGCGCCGAGTTTGTGCAGAGCGGTGGATGGGAGTCGGCTCAGTGGTACGAGACGAACGCCGACCTCGTCAACCGGTACGAGGACCGTATTCCTGAACAGGATGGTTGGCAGGCGATTAACCGCTCGCCGATTGAGGGAGCCGAACACCTCCATACGCGAGAGCACGTGTCGATATTCGACATGACTACTTTCAGCTCGATCATGGTCTCGGGCGAGAGGAGCGGCGAGTACCTTCAGCAAATGTGCAGCAACGATATGGATCTCGAGGTGGGTCAGGTGCGCTACTCGCTCCTGTTGAATGAGGGGGGCGGCATCCTCGCGGACGTCACCGTCGTTTGTCTCGACGACGACGAGTACATGGTCACGACCGGAGGCGGCAATTCCCCTCGTATCCACGGCTCGTGGCTCAAAGAGCACGCCCCGGAGACCGTCTCGGTCAACATTGAGGAGGGTGCGAAGTCGACCATCGGTCTCTGGGGGCCAAAGTCCAGACTCTTGCTCCAGCGCTGTACCGACGCCGACGTCACCGATAACGGCTTCCCGTACTTCAGCGCGAAGCGGATGTACGTCGGCGAGGTGCCTGTCATCGCCCTTCGCGTCTCGTACGTCGGGGAGCTCGGGTGGGAATTGTGGGCGCCGATCGAGTACGGTCGGCGCCTCTGGGAGACGCTGTGGGAGGCCGGGCAGGATCTCAACGTACGACCAATGGGCGGCGGCGCTCTGGAGTCGATGCGTCTGGAAAAGGGGTTCCGGCTCTGGGGGACTGACATCGATACCGATGTGAACCCGTTCGAGGCTGGTCTTCCCTTCGCCATTGATATGGACACCGACTTCGTCGGCAGAGAGGCGCTTGAACGCGCGAAGGAGGACGGGATCGACTCCCGGATCACCCCCCTCACACTCGACGACTCGACCGACATTGCCCTGAGCGGGCGGCCGGTGCTCAAAGACGGCGAGCCAATCGGGTACGTTCAGGCCGGCGACTACGGCTACTCGATCGGCGAGTCGATCGCCTACACATACCTGCCGAATGAGTACGCCGAAGCCGGGACGTCGGTGAAGATCCGCTGTGAGGGTGAACTGTACGACGCGACGGCGCGCGACGAGCCGCTGTTCGACCCCGGCCGGGAGAAAATCCTGCGGTAGGTCGTGACCGGCCACTCGAATATGACGTTCACCACGAACCTATAACTGACAATAGCTCGGACGGACTCCCCGTCTAGTACGTAGATATCGAACGGGTCTCCAAACGTCTCGACGACGGCAGCGTCGTGAAGCGGACGCCGGTCGAGCGGAGCACCTCGCTCGGTGAGTTCGTCGACGCCGAGGTGTACCTGAAGATGGAACACCTCCAGTGGACTGGCTCGTTCAAGACCAGAGGAGCGTACACCAAAATCAGTCAGGACGTCGACCGTGACGTCGACAGCTTCGTCGCGGCGAGCGCTGGCAATCACGCCCGGGGGGTCGCGCTGGCCGCAACGAAGTGCAGGGCCGACTCGACAATCTACATGCCAGAGAACGCCCCGCAGACGAAGGTTGACACGACGCGCGAATACGGGGCCACAGTCGAACTCGTTGAGAAGGACTTTCAGGAGACCATGTCGCAGGCCCAGTCGGCGGTTGAGGGGACCGACGCCGAGTTTGTACATGCCTACGACGACACAGACATCATCGCCGGCCAGGGGACGTTGGGCATCGAAATGTATCACGACTGTCCCGAGGTCGACACCGTCGTCGTCCCATCGGCGGCGGGCTTATCTCGGGGATCTCGACGGCCATCAGCACCTCTCTCCCGAAACCCGCGTTGTCGATGTTCAGGCCACCGGGGCTAAGACGGTTCACAAGAGCTTAGACAAAGGGATGCCAGTGACGCTCGATCAGGTGGATACGATCGCAGACGGTATCGCGACCGGCGGCATCTCTGAGACAACGCTTGAAATCATTCAGCGCAACGTCGACGAGGTGGTCACCGTCCCGGACACCGAGATCGCCCGGGCCATCCTCGTGCTCCTCGAACGGGCCAAGCAGGTCGTCGAGGGAGCGGACGCCGCGTCGGTCGCGGCGCTTCTGAGCGACGACCTCGACATCGCCGGCGAGATGGTGATGCCGCTGCTCTGCGGCGGGAATCTGGACATGACGCAGCTGTAGACGGTGTTAGTCCACGCATTGACGGACCGACGACAGCTTATCCAACTTAGAGTGCACATCGACGACCAGCCAGGGGAGATGCGAGAGATCTCCGGCTGTATCGCCGATCAAGGGACCAACATCCGCAACGTTCGCCACGACCGATCCGTCGAGGATCTGGAAGTCGACGAGGCGTACCTCGTATTCGACGTCGAGACCAACGGCGAGCAACACTCGGCGTCGATCATCGTTTCGGTCGAGGCGGCCGGTTACCCTGTCAGTGACATCACGAGAACGACGTAATCGGGAGTGAGAAAGGGGATCGGTTGGGTAACTCCGCCCAGTAGGTCACGAGGACCACGCTCAGGAAGAGTAGGTTCGGCCACTAGAACCAGCTGTTCACCATCGACACTACCCTAACAGCGAGCAGCAACGGCGCGAGTGCGGCCGCGGCCGTCGCCGGAAGATTCCTCAGACCCAACCCACGAAACAGGGGGAGAAAGCGTTACTGCATGTCAGCCGACGGTTATTCTGCCTCCCCAGAACTCAATCGACGCGCGGCGTGGACCCGCCGTCACGTTCCAACGGGGTAAGAACACAACACATAAACTAAGTAATATGATTGATCGGAGGGACTCGTCACAAGTGATCCGTTGTCGAATCACGGCTTGAGGAGGGTATTAGCCCTCTCGGTCGGATATTACCGCACTATCGTGGTCCGCGGTCCGAACCGCAGGTGAGGGTTTTATCATCCTTCGACGGATGGTTTTCAATGATATGGTCAAAATACGAGCGGCATTCAACCGATTCGTCGAAGAACTTGACTTCGGCGTCTTCGGTGTGGGATTTTCGGCGTCGCTACTCGCAATATCGGTGTTCTTCCTGAATCCGGAAGCGTCAGCAGAGATGATGGGACGGGTCAACGAGTTTCTCTGGACGGAGTATACGTGGGTGTACGTCGGGACGATGTTCCTGATGGTCATGTTCAGCCTCTGGCTGATGGTCGGCCCTTGGGGAAAAATCAAACTGGGAAAGCCCGATGAGAATCCGGAGTTCAGGCTAGTGTCGTTTTTTGCCATGATGTTCTCGGCCGGCATCGCGGCCGGCATCGTCTTCTGGGGCCCCGCGGAGGCGCTGAAGCACTACCAGACGGTGCCGCCGCTAATCGGGGCCGACCCGCAGTCGTCGGCGGCCGCGGTCGGAGCGATTCAGTACACCCTCTTCCATTGGGGAATATCGTACTGGGTGCCGTACCTTGTCGTCGCTCTTCCCATCGCGTACTACGCGTTCCGCAGGGACGCCCCAATGCGCGTCTCAACCCTCATCGCCCCGTTCGTCGGCGTCGACAACCTCGACGGGCTCCCGGCGAAGGCCATCGATGTGATGGCAGTGTTCGCGACAGTTGGGGGCATCGCGACGACCCTCGGGTTCGTCGGGAAGCAGTTCCTCACCGGGCTTCGGTACAACTTTGACGTCTCGATTGGTGACGGCGGAACGGTGCTCGTGATCACGGGGCTGACGGTCGCCTTCACCGTTTCCGTTGCGCTCGGCGTTAAGAAGGGGATCGCTAGAATCTCGCGGTTCAACATGGGTGTCTTCGCCGTGCTGACGGCAGTGACCTTCCTCCTAGGGCCGACTAACTACGTCATGAACACCGGGTTGCAGGCGGTCGGGAACTACTTCGTCGAGTTTCTCCGGATGGCACTGTACACCAACGCTACGGGGACCGGCGAATGGGTTGGCAACTGGACCGTCTTCTACTGGGCCTGGGTGTTTTCATGGGCGCCGTTCGGGGGGCTCTTCGTCGCTCGTATCTCCCGAGGACGGACGATCCGTCAGGTGGTCGCCACGGCACTCATTGGCGCGACCGCGGCGACCACTCCGTGGTTCCTGACGATGGGTGGCAGCGCTATTTTCTTCGAACGCAATGGCGTCGCCCCAATGCTGGAGATGGTCGCCGAGTACGGCGTTTCCGTCTCCGGCTTCCCACTGTTCGGTGCGCTACCATTCGGCGGAGTACTCTCCGCCGTGTTCATGCTGCTGGTCGTCACGTTCTTCATCACCTCGGCGGACTCCTCGACGCTCGCGCTCGGAATGCTTACGACGGGCGGTAAGCAACACCCATCGACCGTCAATCGCGTCATCTGGGGTGCGCTAATGGGCGGCCTCGCGTCGCTGCTCATCGTCGGCGGGGGCATCGACGCTCTCCGCTCGTCGGCGATCATCACCGGCTTCCCGTTCGCCGTCATCTCGGTCGTCGCTATCGCCGGCATGGCTCTGGAGTTTCAGCGCGTCGACCCGCTGCTCTCGGGAGGGGACGAATCAGCCGCCACTGACGACACCGGGTCGTCGGAGCGGATGGTTCCGAACGACGACGACTGAAAGCTGGTCACTCAAGGCCCATCCCTTTACGTCCGACTGGGGGACGTGGTGGCGTGTCGGAGGCGGACGAACCATCGCACGGCCGATTCTCCGAACACCTTCGCTTCCATACCCGACGTCTCACCGTCGTGACGTCGGCGTACAGCTACCTCGAGGCCGCCCGTCCGCCAACGCTGACTACCACGATTCCCGACTGGGCCGTCCGCCGAGGCCGAGTTTACGCCGCGTCAGACGATAGCGCCGTTGCTCTTGGAGCGACAAGCCCAATCCGAGACAGGAATCGCCAGACTCGGTCATGTTGACGAGCCGGAAATCGATGACGACCCCGAGGACGCTCACCACGAGGAGGAGAGCGGCGAATCGACTCGAGGAACTACTCGCGATTGGTCGCCGACAGTTCGCTGACGCTTTTGCGCGTCGTCGTCGACGTCTCGACGCCCCGCATCGCCTCACTCATGTGTCGCGGTAACCTCGACGGCGACGCTGCCGGCGTCGATTCGTCGGCCAGCTCCGTTGCGATCTCGCTTGTCAGCGCCTCCTGCGTGGTCAGTCGCGACTGTCACCGCATGGAGCGAGCGAGCTTCGATAGGTCGACCATCGACTCTTCGGGGTGGTACGCGATGTGGGCGACACCATGAAACGGGCGAAGATGGTGTTCACCGAGGCTGTAGAGAGGGATACCCGTCTTTACTCCGAGACCGTCCACCTCAGTCTTAAGTGGCCACATCGTCGGTTTCTCCTCCGGGCGCTGCCCCTCGGTAAGTGTCTCCAGCATCGCCGGCACGCAGCGCGTTTAGGTGCCGGAGACGCCGCATCCGCCGGGGCCACCGTCAATCGCCTCAAGCAGGAGTTGCGTGCTCTCACTCCCCTTCTCCTCGTCGAAATCGTTCATCCCGGTCGGTGAGACGACGCTCTCATCGTCGCATCCGCGGTCGAATTACTGATTCTACGGACCTACTTGTCTAATTCAGGAGATCCGGAAAAAGAACTGTCCGAGACGAAGCTGTGTTCCTCGGATGTCGTCGACGTGGATTGGAGCAGACTTCTCACTCTGTGGTCGCGATGGCCTCGATCTCGACCGCCGCGCCTTTCGGCACCGCGCCCGCCTCGACGGCGCTCCTCGCAGGCGGTTCCTCTTCGAAGTACTCGCTGTAGGCGTCGTTAAACGCGTCGAAGTCGTCGATGTCGTCGAGAAAAACCGTTGTCTTGAGAACATCGTCAAACGAGAGCCCCTCGGACTCAAGGATAGCCCCGACGTTATCTAGACATTGCTCGGTTTGTCGGTCGACCGGTTCGTCGTCGAGCAACTCTCCGTCTATCGTCAGCGGCAGCTGTCCGGCCGTGATGAGGAGGTCGCCATTTGTGGTCGCCTGACTGTACGCACCGACCGCTTCCGGTGCATCGCTGGTACTGATGGTTCGCTTCACGCTTATCCGTAGCCGCTCGGCCCTTTTAAAATTGATTGCTGCTTTTGGGCCCGACACGTCTTCACAATCAAACGATAGGTTATGGAATGCGACCTGGCCTCATTCGGTGATCGTCGTACAGAAGTTCTCCACGATGCGCTTGCCTGCGGGGTGAGAATGCTCTCCGGGTGGAATTGAACATCGTAGTGGCGCACACAACCTGTGCTGAACACGGGATGCGAACCCACCAATGACAGATGTTCGTGGAACCAATACATTTCTTGTGTTTCAGGAGGTATTTAACCACCTAATTGGATACTCTTAATATGCGCAAGCAACGATTATCGGGTGATGAGTAAGTCCAGTCACGACTGGTGGACGGAACAGCTGAGCTTGGATATTCTCGACCAGAACGCTCGTAGTACCGACCCGATGGACGAGGACTTCGTCTATGCCGAGGAGTTCGAGTCACTCGACCTCGACGAGGTGAAAGCGGATATTGAAGAGGTAATGACGACGTCGCAGGAGTGGTGGCCGGCTGACTACGGCCACTACGGGCCGCTCTTCATTCGGATGGCGTGGCACAGTGCCGGCACCTATCGCACTAGCGATGGCCGCGGCGGCGCGTCCGGCGGTACTCAACGCTTTGCGCCTCTCAACAGTTGGCCCGACAATGCAAACCTCGACAAGGCGCGCCGGTTGCTCTGGCCGGTCAAGCAGAAGTACGGCCACAAACTCTCGTGGGGCGACCTGATCATCCTGGCCGGGAACGTTGCCATAGAGTCGATGGGAGCCAAGACGTTCGGCTTCGCCGGGGGCCGCGAGGACGTCTACGAGCCCGACAATGCCGTCGATTGGGGGCCCGAAGAGGAGTGGGAAGCGTCCGAGCGCTTCGACGACGGGGAGCTCGAAGAGGGGCTCGGTGCTACCGTGATGGGGCTCATCTACGTGAATCCGGAGGGCCCGGACGGCCAGCCCAACCCGGAGGCGTCGGCGAAGAATATCCGAGAGTCGTTCGGCCGCATGGCGATGAACGACGAGGAAACGGTCGCCCTCATCGCTGGCGGACACACGTTCGGGAAGGTCCACGGTGCTGACGACACCGACAACCTCGGCCCCGAGCCCGAAGCGGCCCCCATCGAGAAACAGGGTCTCGGCTGGGAAAACACACACGGCTCCGGTAAAGGGCCCGACACGATCACCAGCGGGATCGAGGGTCCATGGACTTCGTCGCCGATTGAGTGGGACATTGGTTACCTCAACAATCTGCTTGACTACGAATGGGAGCCGGAGAAGGGTCCCGGCGGTGCCTGGCAGTGGACGCCGAAAAGCGAGGAGTTAGTGGATACCGTGCTAGACGCGCACAACCTGTCGGAAAAACAAACTCCCATAATGCTCACGACAGACATCGCCCTGAAGAAGGATCCGGACTACCGAGAGATCACTGAGCGCTTCCAAGAAAACCCAATGGCGTTCGGGGTCGCCTTCGCGAAGGCTTGGTACAAACTGACCCACCGCGACATGGGTCCGCCGTCTCGGTTTCTCGGCCCAGAGGTTCCCGACGAGGAGATGCTGTGGCAAGACCCTATCCCCGATGTCGACCACAGCTTGATCGGTGAGGGAGAGATCGACGCGCTCAAAGAGAAAATTCTCGATTCGGGGGTGTCCGTTTCCGAACTGGTTAAGATCGCCTGGGCGTCGGCATCGACGTACCGCGACAGCGACAAGCGCGGTGGCGCGAACGGGGCCCGCATTCGTCTCGAACCGCAGAAAAGTTGGGAGGTCAACGAGCCAGAGCAACTGGCAACCGTGCTGGAGACCCTCGAGGGTATTCAGACGGAGTTCAACGCCTCGCGGGGCGACGGGACGAAAGTCTCGCTCGCCGACCTTATCGTGCTAGGTGGTAACGCGGCCGTCGAGCAGGCGGCGAAGGACGCCGGGTACGACGTAGAAGTGCCGTTCGAACCTGGACGTACAGACGCCTCGCAGGAACAGACCGACGTCGATTCTTTCGACGCACTCAAACCGAAAGCAGACGGGTTCCGGAACTACCTCAAGGACGGGGTCGACCGACCAGCGGAAGAGTTGTTGGTCGACAAGGCGGAACTGCTGAATCTGACGGCCGATGAGATGACGGTCCTGGTTGGCGGTATGCGGGCGCTCGATACCACCTACGGCGACGACGACCACGGTATCTTCACCGACCACCCGGGGACGCTCACCAACGACTTCTTCATGAACCTGCTCGGCATGGATACGGAGTGGGAACCGACCCCAGGCTCCGACAACGTGTTCGAGGGACGCGATCGTGACACGGGCGACGTAAAGTGGACGGGGACCCGCGTGGACCTCATCTTCGGGTCGCACTCCCGGCTTCGAGCCATTGCGGAGGTCTATGGATGCGACGACGCAGAGGAGAAATTCGTGCGTGACTTCGTGGACGCGTGGGCCAAGGTGATGAGTCTCGATCGCTTCGACCGCGAGTGATCTGAGCTGGAGCATCCGGCCGACGGCCGTGGACGATGTCTTGAGGGCGTGTCACCACGGCCCCCAGTCCGATCTCGCAAGTGAGTCGTGAGGAAGTACGGCAGTATCTAGCTAACGAGCAAACAGTTTTGGTATTGGGTGTCATGCAAACCTAAGAACCATTTATCGTCACTCTCGAGGCGAATCCTCTTGGATACTAGCTGACGAGAGACCACGAGCGCTCTCAGGGCACTCGCGGTGCTTTCCCTGTCCCAACTCTCAATCGGATTTGGTTTTAACTGGAAATAGGCGCTAAGTCTCCTTCCTTAAGGAGCAACGCAGAGAGCGAAGCGACCGAGTAGCGCAGTAGGGAAGGGATACGGAATTGATGTTGATGTACAACCGCTTGAGAAGCCAGAGACGCCCGAAAGCGTCATTGGTATCGACGTGGGCATTCTGAAGTACGCCCACGATACCGATGGATATGCCATCGAAAGCACTGAGTTGAGTGAAGAACGTGACCGACTCGAACGTGCCCAACGCAACCTCTCGCGGAAGGAACACGGCTCCAAGAACTGGGAAAAACAGCGGACGGTGGTTGCTCAACGCCACGCTGACCTGAGGCGGAAGCGTCGTGACTTCCTACACAAACTCTCGAACTACTATGCCACCGAGTACGACTTGGCGGTCGAGGACTTGGACGCGAAAGGGTTGGTCGAACTCCCCGGCAATTCTCAGAATCGAGCGAGAGCCTCGTGGGGGATGTTCCTCCGATTGCTTGAATACAAGTGCGAACGCAAGGGGACGCACTTCGTGACGGTTGACACGAGAGCGACGACCAAGGAATGCGCATCATGCGGTGTCGAGACGGAGAAGCCTTTGTGGGTTCGTGAACACTCCTGTCCCTCGTGTGGGTTCGAAGCAGATAGGGATGCGAACGCGGCGTGGAATGTCCTTTCTCGCGGTCTGTAAGATGTAGGAGTGGTTCACTCCGAATCACCGCCTGTGGAGACTGCACTCCGACACCCCATGTTCACCGCGACGGTGACGGTATAGGTCGGCGACGGATCGGGGAGGCTGCTCCGTTGTCACTGTCGGGGGCCGCGTCACGGCCCACACCGTCGACGCTACTTCAACCTCTGTCGAACTTGCTAGGTGGCGAAACTCTACGTGACACGGGAGTTATCGGTTGCAAACGAGGTCGGCGAAGGCGTTAGTTATATTACGCATCACAGACACCGTTAACGCAGATTGATGAATCCGACAGACAACTTGCCGACCCAAGCCGACACTGTCATCGTCGGTGCCGGCATCGTCGGCTGCAACATCGCGTATCAGCTGACAGAGCTTGGTAGAGAGGACGTTGTCGTCGTCGACCAAGGACCGATGCCGACGACCGGTGGATCCTCGTCCCACGCGCCCGGAATCATGTTCCAAACCTCTGAGGAGAAGATCCTCACCAAATTCGCGGACTACAGCCGGCGACTGTACTCCGACCTCGAGGGTGCCGACGGCCGACAAGCGTACAACGAGGTCGGCGGCATCGAGGTCGCCCGCTCCGAGGAACGAATGGATTTCCTCGAACGCCGCGTCGAGAACGGACTTGCGTGGGGGATCGATGACCCGCAAATCCTCTCGCCGGAGGAGGTGAGCGAGCATCTCCCGCTCGTGGACGAAACCCAAGTTCTTGGGGGCTACTACTCCCCGACCGACGGGCAGGTCTCGGGCGTCGTCGCGTGCGACGCGCTGGCCCGGGAGGCGATGGAGCGGGGCGCCCAGTTCGTCCCACACACTCGAACCGAGGACGTCAAGTTCGAGGACGGCGCGGTGCAGGCGGTTGTCACCGAGAACGGCACCATAGACTGTAACGATGTTGTAGTCGCGACTAACATCTGGGCTCGACAGCTGGGCGAGGAGATCGACGTCCACCTACCGGTGACGCCGGTCGAGCACCAGTACACGATGACCGAACCGCTGGGCGAACTCGCCGACAGCGCGGTCGACATCACCGACCACCCGCTGTTCGAGAACTACCGCAACATCTCCGGCGAAAAGGCGAAGCGTCTCCTCGTCGGCCCCGACCGCCCCATCCTCCGGGACCAGGACAACGCCATGTACTATCGGACCCACGGGGACGCGTACGGCATCGGTTCGTACAACCACGAACCGATCGTGCCGGATCCCGAGGAGTTGGGTGGCAACGACCCGGACGGTGAACAGGGGTCGGTCCATGAGTTCACCGAGTACCACATGGAGAACGCGACCCATCCGGACCGGCCGGACAAGCCCCCCCGGCGGGCCAGTGACGAACTCCTCCCCGCCACGGCCGGAACGGAGCTCGAACACAAGTACAACGGGATGTTCTCGGAGACGCCCAACGGCTTGCCCGCGATGGGGCCGGTCGAGGGGTACGACGGACTTTGGACGGCCGCAGGCATCTGGGTCACCCACGCCGGCGGCGCCGGGAAGGCGCTCGCCGAGTGGATGGAACGTGGCGTTCCCCGCCTTGATGACGGGCCGATCGACCTGGCACATGCCGACGTCAACCGGTTCGACGCCCACGAGGGGAGCTGGGACTTCGCGCGTGACATCGGCGGCGAGGAGTATCGCATCGTCTACAACATTATGCACCCCAAGTGGGTGTGGACGGACAAGCAGCGGGACATCCGGCGGACCCCGATGTACCACAGTCACAAGGAACTCGGCGCGGAGCTGTGGGCCGAGGCGGGGTGGGAAGAGCCGCAGTGGTTCGAGTCGAACGCCGACCTGCTGGCGAAGTACGGCGATCGAATACCCGACCGCGAGGGATGGGAGGCGGAGTACTGGTCGCCCATTGAGGGCGCAGAGGCGCTTAACGTCCGCGAAAACGTTGGCCTCCACGACATGACCTCGTTCAACAAGATGGAGATCGTCGGGAGCGACGCCGGCGAGTTCGTCCAACACCTCTGTACCAACGACATGAACCTCGATGTCGGTGATGTGCGCTACACCCTCATGTGTAACGAGGGCGGCGGCGTGCGTGCGGACATCACCGTGACTCGAGTCAGTGAGGACCGGTATCTGTTGCTGACGACCGGCCGCGAGGTCGGGAACAACCACGTCGCATGGGTCCGCGAGCAATCTCCGGAGGATGTCGTCGTCAACGACGTTACCTCCAGTTTGGCCGCGATGGTCTGTACCGGGCTGAACGCCCGGAAGGTGCTCTCGAAAATCGCCGACGTCGATCTCTCGGACGAGGCGTTCCCATTCTTCACGAGTCAACAGTTCTACGTGAAGAACGTGCCCGTCACCGCTCTGCGCGTCTCCTACGCCGGAGAACTCGGTTGGGAGCTGTACACGCCGTCGGAGTACGGCGAACGGCTCTGGGAACACGTGCTCAAGGCGGGCGAGGAGTTCGACATCCGGCCGTACGGTAACGGCGCGCTCGACATTCTGCGCATCGAGAAGGGGTTCCGGCTGTGGGGTGAGGACCTCCACACCGAGCATAACCCCTACGAAGCGGATCTCGGCTGGGCCGTCGATCTCGATACTGACTTCGTCGGCAGGGAGGCCGTCGAAGCGGCGGCCGAGGGTGACAACATCGAGCACAAGGTCGCCTGTCTGACGCTCGACGACGAGGAGGCGGTCGTACTAACCGACCGGCCGGTGATGGACGGCGACGAACCCATCGGATACGTTCACAGTGCCGAGTACGGCTACACCGTCGGCGCTTGCGTCGTTTACACGTATCTTCCCCCGGAGTACGCGGAGCCCGGGACCGACGTCGAAATCCTGTATGAGGGCGAGCGCTACGACGCCACCGTCCGCGAGGAACCGCTGCTCGACTAACGCGGGGGGCTTAGCGTCCCTCGGCCCGCCGATTTCTCGTCTCTTCTCCGTCCCGAGGACACAAATGCTCGAGGTGCGCGATCAGCGTCGAGCGTCACTCGTGGCGATCGTTCCGCGGAAGACGGCCGATGGGCGCGCTGACGGGGAAGGACGGCGGCGTCGCGACGCTTCCGCTCCCGGGTTTCACGCAGCGTAACTCCGTCGGGACAGCAAATGCTCGCAATTGCCTGGAGTCTCGTCACCAACCCACGGATGATGTTTCTCGACGAACCCTGTGAGGGTCTTGCACCGTACATCGTCCGGTGCATCGAATCCATTATTGAGAATATCAATGCTGAATAGAACGTCACAGTACTACTTGTCGAACAGAACGTTGCAGTTGCGCTTGCGGTCGCTGACCGTCACTACATTCTTGACGAGGGGCGCATTGTCGAAGAAGTCACGACCGAGCGCCTCCACGAGGATGATACCCTCCGTCAAAAGTACCTTGGCATCTAAACCGCTGATCAAGAGGTGTGTGCGTCGATTTGAGTTCGTTCAGTTTCGAGGGATCGAGGACGTTCAATTCGGTTGTTGCTGTAGGACAGCGCGCTGGTTTTAGATGCAAGACAAAATCGGTGACCACGTTGGAATATTGTTGAAGCATATAGACTCCCACAAGCGCAATCTAATCCATAAGGTATCGCCGTCCGGTTACCGCCATGTCCTTCTTTACCACCCCATCCAGTTGGGACTTCACATCTGTAGGTTTCCTCGATTGGATGGATTCGGTCGATATCCTTCCGGACGAGTTCGAGTTTTTGTGCGGTCAAGTTGTCACGGATGTGGTTTTCGCTGCTGAATCGAGGGATTGGGATGACACCGTCACGTGAAAGCAGCCACGCGAGGCTAACGACTGCTGCTGTGGTGTCGTGTTTGTCCGTGATGTCGACCAGTTCAGGAATGTCGAACACCTTTCTCTGCTCAATCGGAGCGTACAAACGGTGTATATGTCTTGATCACAAAGGAACGCCACCAGCTCCTGCTGTTGCAATAGCAGATACAATTCCACCTGGTTCACGTACAGCGGAATGTCGATCAACTCCTGCGCTCGCTCAATACCCTCGATACGATAGTTGCTCACGCCGATTCGCTCGACGATCCCTTCGCCGTGGAGCTCCTCAAACACAGGAAGGACGGTGTCGATTTCTTTAGTCTGACGGGGGCAGTGGTGGTAGAGGAGATCGATAGTTTCGACTCCGAGCTTTTCTCTGCTTTCCTCGACACAGTTTCTGATGTATTCGGGGGTTTTCTGACTCCTCGAAGTGGCCTATTTTCGTTCCGACAAACACCTCTTCGCGGACGACCGACGCAGCGTCAAGCGCGTCACAAACTTCCGCTTCGTTGCCATACAGGCTGCAGTAACCACGTGTCGGTAGCTAGCCTCGAAAGCTATCTTCATTGTCTCCGTCGTTAGCGTATATGATCCGAGACCGAGTCGATAGGTACTACCTACGAATACGAGTAATCATGTCAGCCACCTCCGGAATATAGTTGTTGGTAGCTACAAAGGCATCTAATAGATTATGTTAGGATTCGAGTTCTATGCGGTCGGGTTATTGCAATTACGTCATTTTCTCTCGCGATCGTACTGCTAAGAAGTTAGTGAATTGGTAGAAATCAAATGAGTGATGGACAACGCATCTACTATTGATTCGTTACTGAAACAAAACAGCAAACAGTTGGATGGTAAAATCAAGACAAGTTGAACCGATTTACTCTTCGGCTCAGCCAGTATTTTTCATGCCAGCGGCAATGCCCTTGACCGTGAGACGGAGAGTGCGTTCGGCCTGATCGGTTCGGTGGGTTCGGTCGAGGAGATCGACCTGGAGGTAGTTGAGGGGATCCACGTACGGATTGCGCCGGTCGAGACTGTCGCGGAGCCACGACCGATCGACGAGATCGTCACGCTCGGTAATGTCGAGGACGTGGCTGGCCGCACTCTCGTGCTCCTCCTCGATGCGGGGGAAGAACTCATCACGGAGGGGGTCTTCTGCGAGATCCGCATACTGGGCTGCAATCTCCATTTCCGTCCGGGCGAGACTCAACGCGGCGTTGTCGAGCGTGGTCTGGAAGAACGACCACTCCTCACACATTTCCTCGAGAATAGCGGGATCACCACCCTGGTCGAGGTAGGCGTCGATACCGGTACCGAGGCCATACCAACCGGGAATGATACATCTGGATTGCGTCCAGGAGAATACCCACGGAATAGCACGGAGATCCTCAACGCTACGTTCGCCACTTCGCGAGGCGGGGCGCGACCCGAGATTGAGCTGTTCAATGACGGTGATGGGAGTCGCCTGCTCGAAGTACGATACGAACCCGTCGGTCTCGAGAAGGTCGCGATAGGCGTCCCGTGCGGCGCTGGCCATGGTACCCATGGCTTCCTCCCATCGGTTGGGGAGAGGTTCGTCATCCTGGGTAACGGCCGCATGACGGGAACGGATTTGCGCGTTGAGCATCTGTTCAAGTTCGCGTTCCGCCACGCGAGCATTGCCGTACGTCTCGGCGATAGCTTCACCCTGCTGAGTGAATTTCACCTCGCCAGAGACCGTTTCCTTCGGGAGCGCGAGCAGGGCTTCATTCATCGGACCGCCACCACGGGAGATTGAGCCGCCACGACCATGGAAGAATCTGAGACCGACGCCGTAGTCGTCGGTGATCTTCGCGAGGCGGCGCTGGGCGCGGTCAAGTTCCCAATTTGCAGCGAGGAAGCCATTCTCCTTGTTCGAGTCAGAGTACCCAAGCATGACCTCTTGCATTCCGTCGCGAGCCTCGAGGTTGGCGGCGTAGGCGTCGTTCTCGAATAGGGTGCCCATGATGCGGCGAGCGCCGGAGAGCGCGGATTCGGTTTCGAGAAGCGGGACAATGTCGAGTCCGGAGTGGTCGGGGAGATCGAGAACGCCAGCTTGGTCAGCGAGAAAGAGAACTTCGAGGACGTGGCTCGGCTCCTCCGTCATGCTGATAGCATACGTGTCGATGGCCTCCTGTCCGTATTCGCGCTGCCAGTCACCGAGGGCGTCGAACCGCCGAAGGACGCGGTTTGCGTCCTCGTCAAGGTCTTGATTGTCGGTGAGGTCGAGGACGGGCTGATCCTGGAGGACCGCCTCGGTGAGGAACTCCACGCGTTGGGCCTCGTCCATACCCGCGTAGTCGATGTCTTCTCTCGCGAGTGCCTGTTCGAGGGCGTCGGTGTGCATTTGTTGGTGGTCGCGCAGATCGAGGGCGGCGAGATGGAAGCCGAAGGTCTCGACCTGCCGAATCAACGGGTCAATGAACTCTCCCGCGATATCATTGAGCCCGGCGTTTCGGAGCGTCGTCGCGAGCAGTTCCAGTTCCTCCCGAAATGCCTCAGCGTTCTCGTAACCGCCAGGGCGGACGTCGTCGACTCGGGTGACTCGTTCGCGCATGACGGCTACCTTCTGGCGGAACGGCTCGTTCGGATAGCGCTCGTTTGCCCGCTCGACCATGCTGGGGACGTCCTCGGCATCTGTCTGTAGAGCATCCCGGAGGCCGTCACCGTCGAAACGTGCGGCATCTTGGCTCAGGACGCCTGCCACGTTCGCGAGCGCGTCACGGTACCGGTTCAGGACGAGACGACGCTGTCGGTCAAGTGTTTTCGTCGTAACTTCGGGGGTTACATATGGATTCCCGTCGCGGTCACTGCCGGCCCACGAACGGAAGTCGAGGATTTGGGGCACCTCAGGCGGTTCGTCGTAGGCCTCGTAGAGAGCGTTCTCGAGTTCATCGTAGACCTCTGGGACGACATCGAAGATGACGTTCGCGAGATACCAGTGGACGTTGCGAGCTTCGTCGAACGGTTTGGGGGGTCGTTCGCGGATCTGACGAGTCGTCCAAAGGCTTTCGACCAGGGCTTCAAGCTCTTCAAACTCTGCCTCTCGCTCCTGATCGGTCAACCGACGCTCATCGAGATCCTCGATGCAGTCGCTGACACGCTGGAGAGTCGCCTTCACCGTCTTCCGGCGAGCCTCTGTGGGGTGGGCGGTGAACGTCGGAGTGACGCGAACGTCCTGAAGGACGCTGGCGACTGTCGCTGGGTCGGCACCATCCTCGATGAGCGTATCGATGGCAGCTCGGAGGCTATCGCTCAGTTGCCCCGCCTGTTCGCTGCGTCTGAGAGCGCGGACACGTTCACGATCCTCGGTGAGATTCACGAGTTCAAAGTAAGTGGTGAACGCACGTGCGACAGCCTCGTTAATACGGTCATCTCCGGAGCTGATGGCAGCTTCGATTAGGTGACGATTCTCACTCTCGCCACGCCGGTAGTCGATCGCCGCAGTCCGAGCGGCTTCAACTGCTTCGAACGCCTCTGTACTCGCGTGGTCTGCGAGAATGTCGCCCAGTAGTTCGCCGAGTTCACGAACGTCCTGTCGGACGTCTCGAACGTGTAATGACATTACAGGCATCTCAGACTGGAGACGTAAGTAAAATATGGATACTCCAAATATTACGGCTGTTCCTCAACGCCTGGTGAAAAGTACTACCTTTTGCCGATACGGTGAGTTTTTAAGAAGGAACAGCCAATCACTGTCCAATTAGATTATGGGTTCCTGCACGGTAGTTGTGACCCAAATCGAAAATCTACAGTCTAGGTATCGATGTGAACGCGTGCGGGAAGTGTTGCTGAACACGGAGCTCGCATTTCAACTGTAGTTTTGAGTTTGACCTTTGGGGTTTCCGCGGAAAGTAGGCATGAGATGAATTGTTTCACTCGCCTCTCATTGATTCACTTTGGGGTATGATCTTTGAAATTGGCGAGTTAGCTCGTTCGGCATGGTCTTCAATTACATCCTCGCTTTCTGCCAGATAGTGACAGAATATGCCGACAATACTGTTATCCTCATTCCGAAGTACCTCCAAGGAGTTCCATCTGATATCGACTCCTTCAGTTCTGAGTTCCGTGATTGCTCTGCCAGACGCTTCAATAGCTGCGACAAGGTCAGTCTCTGAAATCGGGTCGTCCATCTCACGAAGGACGAGAAATCTCCTCATGACATTATCGGTCATATTTGTACATTAGCAACTAATGAGATGTCATATTATAGTTCTTCCACTCTCTGTTTTCTTCTATTGTAACTTTGAAACTCGTTATGTAACTTATCCTACTTATTGTGGGAGGAATCATAATTGATGAGTGTTCAAATGACCACCGAGTCCATTATGAAATTTGAATAATAGAGGATATACAAGTCGTTCGATACCAAGGTCGATCAGCTTGGTATAGCTGAGACGGCCATTCATGACCAAAAACCTCATCCAGGATTGCAATCAAGAATGGACGTAAGATGCGAGGCGGTCGAAGGTCATTACATGAATAGTAGTGTAATGGTATATATTTCATTCCAACCATAGCATTTCAATCCTCTGATCATGAGCAACCACCTTCATCGTTTCTACCACAGTATTCGGGAAAACAGCGTAAAAGATAGTAGACAAAATGAGTTTTAGTCAATCTACGTCGACAGCAGTTCCCACGTTATATAGGATACATAGTGGATTGAATGAGTAGACACTACTAGAATAAATCTCCTCGTCTAAGCGCTTCGATTGGCGGCTAGTTCTCCAGAGCTTGGTAATTCCGATGGTGGTTGTAGTAGGCGGTGTAGATAGTAAGCCAGCGTTCTGTGCCGGCTTACTGCCGTTTTTAATTTCGTGACATTGTTCGAGTCGTATAGTATACGTCTGAAAGAGTTTCTCGCCGAGTTGTACCTGCTTCTCGTCAACCGCTACTTGATCAAGGTCAGCGGTGAAATCTTGATTGTAGTCCTCGGCGTAGGTTTGGTACCTCTATTGGATGGTCGCTTGGGTTCGGCGTCACCCGGACTACTCGCAGAGCTGGCGTCACTCGGCCAGTGAGGCCCTTGTCGTATGTGCAGCGCCCGTCAACACGATCAGCAAGGCTGTCGCGCACGTTCGGTCACTATCCATGGCCACTACTGCCCGGAAAGGGCCCCGTTGTGTGATATGGGACATGAGCTACGAGCCCAAGCAGACACGGAACCCACTTATCGGATGACGCTGGATTAACTTAATAGCATGTGAGGAAATAGCACTGTTTTTAAATACCTTCACTAGCTCCAAGCCCAATTAGACTGATATCTGTCATTTACCAAGAGCGCTGCCTTGACGCCTGCCTGTCTCGCCGTAACGTCGACGATGGTGCGCAGAATTAGTGTGAGTGTAAGCGGTCCCACCCCGCCTGGGACGGGCGTGATGGCACTTGCCTTTTCTTTGGCACTCACTAAATCGACGTCACCGACGAGTTCGTACCCTTTCTCCGTGTCGGCGTCCACACGATTAACGCTGATGTCAATTATCGGGGCACCACCCGAGACCATCGACCCGTCGACCAGTTGCGGGACACCAGCAGCTGTCACGAGGATGTCGGCATTGCGAGTTTTCGCTGCAAGGTCTGTTGTCGCTGTGTGACATATCGTGACTGTCGCATCCCTGCTTGGGCCGTGGGCGAGCAACAGGTTCGCCAGCGACTTGCAGATAGCGGTGTTTCGGCCGATCACAACTACGTCCTGCCCTCTTGTATTGATATCGTAGGCTGCAAGAAGCTGCAAGACGGCAGCAGGTCTAACAGGCGTCACCCTTGGGTCACCGATGACGAGGCGTTCCAGATTCTCAGGAGCGAAGCAGTCGATGTCCTTCGCCGGTGGCACACGGTCTCTGATCGCGTTAGCGTTGACGTGGTCAGGGAATGGTACCTGCACGAAAAGTGACGTTACGTCGGCGGCGGCGCCCAATCGTTCGACCGCCCGGTAGAGTTCCTCGGCTGGCTTGTCCGGTGGGATGTCAACTCGCTTGGTCGGAACTCCGGCCGCCTCGCAGAGTTCGTGCTTTCGATCCATGAACGCCTTGACCGCATCGTTATCGCTCATTAGGACTGTTACGCTGGACTAGTCTCGCAAGGAACCCCGGATACGAGCGAATTACCTCCATGTACGACTTCGCCGCGGGGTCGCCCTTGTAAGCAGCCTCGACGTCCTTCTTAAGTGTCGTCCGTATTTCTGGTATTCGGTCTAGGATTCTAGTGACCGTTTCTGAGGGGTCACCGCCGGAGTACGGTTGGATTCCTGCGTAGAACAACTCTCCGAGGTTGTCGAGACGATCTAACACCGCCAACTCATTCCAAACCAAACTCATCCCGTTCCAGCACGCCGGAAAGAACAGCCGTTTCAAGATGTTGACCTCGTCGCATCCATGCCTCCGTCGCGGAAATTCGATCGGAGTCTGTGTTGGAAACGGCTTCACATCGTCATTGTACAAGGCGTTCGTGTGCGTTGCCGATGTAATTGTATTGCATTGTGATCGATTCTATCGACTCAAAGAGTTGTAAATGCTAACGAGTGGTGCAACAATCGGATTTCCGAGTTGGCATAACGGGATCGTCGGAGACCGCCTCCTTGATTAACGACGTGGATCACTAAACCTGCGTGACTCTCGTTGTTCGCGTTTGATCGGGGACACATATTTCACGGTAGGTTGCGATACCAAACCTATGGAAACCGAATGTTACTATTGTCGAGGGATAGTGCTCGCAAACGAGGCCGACGACATCCTGCTGGATGATCACGCGGATCACTCCGTGTACATGCACAAACAGTGCGGAAAGAGTCACGATGTCATCAAGGAACGAACGGGCTCGACGGCCGCAGTCGAGATAATTTGTCCGGAGTGTGGTGCCGTCGAAACACGCCAATGATCACCGCCCGGAAGTGGATCCGAGTTTTCCCGATGGAGGAGTACAGCTGGTCGAGCGAAGCAATCGTGAAGGGTTTCGTCGTCGGCACCCCAAACCGTTCTACCGCGACTCCGACCCATCACCGAGATACGACTTCGTTTCATGGCCAGTACTTTGTTCCGCTGCTTCCCCAACATGATTGTCGTTTGATCTCCCCAAATTAGGGATATTCTCGTCAATTTTGACCTTCGCGCCCGCCGGGTAGAGGGCGCACGACGGGTTCTCGAATTGGCGCGAGCACGAGCGTGTTATCGCCCGTGCTCGCGCCTATCACCGGCGGCGGCAGCGAGCTGATGGCCGCCCCACGGAGGACGTCGGACTGGCCGACCTCCGGGTGCTGGTGTTGGAGTAGAAGTGAGCGCGGCGGCGCCGACGGGTGCTACCGCCGGTCCTCGATCGCCGAATTCGGGAGCTCCTCGCCGGCGAGGCCGGCCAGCAGGTTCTTCGCGGCCATGCGAGCCATCCTGTCCCGGGTCCCGATGCTGGCGCTCGCGATGTGCGGTGCGAGCACGAGCTTCTCGGGGACGTGACGGGTTATCTCGTGGTCGGCCGGCAGCGGCTCAGGATCAGTAACGTCCAAGGCGGCGCGCTCTATCCAGTCCTCCTCGAGCGCGGTGTTCAGCGCGTCCGTGTCGACGACTGGACCCCGGCTCGTGTTGACGAGGACGGCACTGTCCTTCATCGCCCTGACCTCCGGCTCGCCGACGAACCCCTCCGTCTCGGGGGTCAACGGCACGTGCAGCGTGACGAAGTCACTGCGCTCGAGGAGTTCGTCCTCAGCGACGAACTGGGCGTCGACGCCGTACTCGGCAAGCTCCTCCTCGACGTCAGGCTGCCGTCCAGTGTCGGTGTATAACACCTCCATGTCGAAGCCGGCGGCCCGGCGGGCCACCGCCGAGCCGATGTTACCGAAGCCGACCACGCCCAGCGTCGCGCCGTGGACGTCTGGGCCGGTCAACAGCTTCGGGCCCCAGGTCTCCCACTCGTCGGCCATCACGTACTCGGAGCCCTCAACTGTGCGACGGGCCGCGGTCATGAGGAGCGCCCACGCGAAGTCGGCGGTGGTCTCCGAGAGGACGCCCGGCGTGTGCCCGACAGCGAGCCCGCGAGCCTCGGCGGAGTCCATGTCGATGTGGTCGTAACCGACAGAGAACGTACTGACGACATCGAGGCTCCGGGCGGCGTCCATCACTTCGCCGTCGATATGGTCGGTCAGCAGGCACAGCAGCCCCTCCGGGTCTAGCTCCACGAGACGGTCGACGAGTTCGTTTTTCCCCGGTGGGAGCTTCTCGTCCCGGACGTGGAACTCGACCTCCGCCTCCTCCAGTAGTTCGAGCCCGGCTTCCGGGATTGGGCGCGTGACATAGACGACCGGTCGGTCGGTCATTGATCCGTGGTCCCCCGGTGTGGCGCGCTCATCTCAGATGAACCCTTCCGTCGCGAGCCGGTCGATGGCTTCCTCGATGCACTCCTCCGTGTCGACCAGCGAAGCACGGACGTAGCCCGGGGTGCCGAACGCGCGCCCCGGAACCAGCCCGACGCCAGCCTTCCGGACTGCGTCCTTGCACCACTGCATGTCGTCGTCGGCTTCGATGGGCACCATCGCGTAGAAGGCGCCCTCCGGCTCGGGCATGTCGACCCCGCGTTCGGCGAACAGCTCGACGAGGGTGTCACGGCGGCGCTCGAAGGTATTCCGCATCTCGCCTGCGATGGCGTCGATGTCGGTACTGGACAGCGCGTAGGCGGCGGCGTGCTGGACAAAGTTCGACGCACAGGAGACCGAGTGGCTGTGGACCTTCCCGGCCTGGTCGGTGTGGTCCGTAGGCGCGGCCATGAACCCAAGCCGGTAGCCGGTCATCGAGAACGTCTTCGAGACGCCGTTGATGGTGACCGTGCGCTCGAACATGCCGTCATAGTTCGCGAGGCTGGGCTGGTCGCCCTCGAAGATGAACTCCTTGTAGATCTCGTCGGACACGACGGGGACGTCGTGCTCGACCACGAGGTCCCGGACCCCTCGAAATGCCTCCTCGGAGAACACCATGCCGCTCGGGTTCACCGGGGAGTTCAACATCACGAGGGCGGTATCCTTGGAAATGGCGTCCTGAAGGTCGTCCAGCGCAGGTTCGAGGTGGAAGTCGTAGGGGGCGAGGTCAACGGTCACCGTCTCGCCGCCGGCGAGCTCCACCATCGGCTCGTAGGACGACCACTTCGGTTCGAAGATGACGACCTCGTCGCCGGCGTTCACCAGTGCCTGGACGGTTTCGTACAGCGCGTGCTTGCCACCCGGGGTAGCGATGATGTGCTCGGGCTCGTAGTCCAGCCCGTGGCGCTCGTTCAGGTAGCTCGCCGCGGCCCGACGCAGCTTCGGGATGCCGTCGGAGGGGGTGTATGTCGTGTGCCCCTTGTCGAGGGCCTCCTTGGTGGCCTCGATGATGGACTCGGGCGTCTCGACGTCCGGCTGGCCGACGCTCAGGTCGATGATGTCATGGCCTTCCTCGGTCAGCTCGGAGACCAAGTTCGAGATGACGAACGGCGCCGCCGGTTCGACGGCGTTCACCCGTTTAGCGAACTCCATCACCGCTCACCTCCGGTCCTCGGTGGGGTGGTGGCGCCAGGAGTGGCGGCACGGCTGCACTTGATTTTCGGGCAGTCGTCGTGTCTGGATACCTTCATCGTTACACACCCGGGACTGTGCGAGTGCGCAGATATAACGATTTCCATAGAGTGGGTGAGCGGGCCACCACGAGCGGTCACAAACGCGATTGCTGGCGGCTTCTGACGCCGGTATAACTGCACGACTGCGGGGGCCTCATTGCCACCAGTCGCGGCTGTCACGGGGGTGTCGTCCCGCGGTGTCGTTCGGGGGTTCTCCAGAGGTTGTCGCGGCGACGTATCTCGGGCAGCCATGAAACAAAAATTATCACGTTCTGGATGTGTTTTGGTTTGCGCCCTCGTCGGGTCGGCCCGATCGGCTAGGTCCCCGTCCGCGAGCTTACTGGATGATCACACTTGCGGACCCGCGTTCGCACCGCGCGGTGTACATGCACAAGCAGTGTGGTAAGAGTCACAACGTCATCAAGGAACGGACTGGATCGACGGATGCTGTCGAGATAATTTGTCCGGAATGTGGTGCCGTCGAAACGCGCTGACAATCACCGTCCGTCAGTGGTATTCGAGTTTGTCCTGCTGTACGAGTACATCCGCCCTGGCAATGTGGCCGTGGAGTATCCCGTTGTTGTCGGTACCGCGAACTACAGTTACCGCGGCTACAGCGCGTCGTAGAAGTGTGGTTCCGTTTCTATGGGAGATCGACGGGCACCCCCGACTGCAGACTCGCCGCTTTGGTCGTATTGTACATGAGCATCGCAATAGTGAGTGGTCCAACGCCGCCTGGGACGGGCGTGATGGCACTTGCCTTCTCCTTGGCACTTTCGAAATCGACGTCACCGACGAGTTCGTAGCCTTTCTCCGTGTCAGCGTCGACGCGAGTGATGCCGACGTCAATGATGGTCACATCTTCGGAGAGCATCGAGCCATCTATCATCTCGGGGACTCCAGCGGCGGCGACGACGATGTCGGCACTGCGAGTCTTTGCAGCGAGATCGTCTGTCCGGGAATGACAGACTGTCGTCGTCGCATTGCCACTCTCGTCCCGCTGGATGAATAGGTTCGCCATCGGTTTGCCAACGATGTCAGACCGACCGACAACGATGGCATCTTTGCCCTCAGTATCGATGTCGTAGGCCGCCAGTATCTTCTGTATACCGTGGGGAGTACAGGGTTTATAACGAGCATTCCCTGCAACTAGTCGTCCGACGTTCTCTGGATGAAAGCCGTCGACATCCTTCATCGGGTCGATGCGCTCTAGAACGGTTCGTTTATCGACATGGTCGGGAACGGGCATCTGGACGAGAATACCGTGGACTGCTGGATCCTCGTTCAATTGGTCGATTCGGTCGAACAGAACGTCCGCTGGCTCGTCTGGATCAATCTCGTGGTGGATACCCTCGATACCGATCTCCTTGCAGGCCTGCTGTTTCATCGAGACATACGTCTCGCTCCCCCCGTCGTCACTCATCAGCACTGTTGCCAGCCCTGGCGTCACACCCTCATCGTCCAATCGGTGTGTACATTCCCGCACGTCGGCTCTGATTTGATCTGCGATCTCGTTACCATCGATTATCGTAGTCATTGTTGGTGTGATTGCTGTTGTGAGTGGCGCTGTCCGGGTTTGTCCTCGACATTGTTCGAGTGAGATCAGGGGCCAATGTCCTTTTTACGGGCAGTAAACTACCAAGCGCATTCTCGGTTTCAATCTCGGATTCGAATGATATAGTTCAGGACGCGGAATAGTTAACCCCTTGAAGTGGAACGAATGGCCATCACCAGGTAGTCGTTTGTTCGTGGTTAAACCCAACACGACTGCATCCGAATCGACGACCCTCGCAAAGCTTTTGTCGGAACTACTACAAGGTCTAAACAACGGTATCGAGGGCCGCACTTCGGTTCTCGCAAAGACCATCGCATGAATGAGATCAACGTCATTACGAAGGAAGAATCGTTCGTGGAGACCGCAGCGTCGGCACCACCCGATGCTCGGGTACCGTTCGAAGTTCGCATCACCGTCTCGGATCCATTCGACGCGTATCGCCGCGCCCGCGACCCCGACACCGACGGATTCTATCTCGAAACCACCGGCGGACAGTCGGGGTGGGGCTACTTTGGCGTCGCGCCGGTCGAGCGCCTACAAGTGAACGCGAACGCAACATCTCTCGACGATACTAGTTCCAGTATTGAAGCCATCGACTCGTTGCTCGAGCGTGAACAGCTCGTTCGCGGGGATTGTGACGTTCCGTACCCTTGTGGTGCGTTCGGGTGGTTGTCCTACGATATTGCGCGAGAACTGGAAGATCTGCCGGCGACGACGGTTTGTGATGGACTCCCGCGACTCCAGCTCGGGATGTTCGACTGTGTTGCTGCCTGGGAGGAGCCACACGACGGCGACGTCCAGATCCACGTCACTGCGTGTCCCACCGTCGGAGAGTCGCCAGTGGCGGCCTACGAAGAAGGCCGCGAGAAAGCAACAGCACTCGCCGAGGCAGCGCTGCACGGGGAGCGGCACGTTCAGTCATCCCTGACTCCGAACCGGCAGGCAACGTTCGAGAGCGAGTGCGGTGAGGCGGCGTTCGCCGACCGCGTTCGGACGATCAAGCGGTACATCCGGGACGGCGACACGTTCCAGACGAACGTCTCGCACAGGCTGGTAGCACCTGCGGCGGTCAATCCGGTCGAAACCTTCGATGCGGTACGACGAGTGAATCCCGCGCCGTATTCCGGACTACTAGAGTTCCCAGACATCGACCTCGTCAGCGCCAGTCCGGAACTACTACTGGATGTCGAGGGGAATCGACTGCTCACCGAACCCATCGCCGGGACCCGGCCCCGTGGAGACACGCCCGACGAGGATGCAGAATTGGAACGTGATCTCACCACCGACGAAAAAGAACGCGCGGAACATGCGATGCTCGTCGATTTAGAGCGCAACGACCTCGGAAAGGTAAGCGAGTACGGGAGCGTCGACGTCGCGGAGTACCGCCGCGTCGATCGCTATTCGGAGGTGATGCACCTCGTCTCGCTGGTCGAAGGGCAGTTGCGTGACGGTATGAGTGTGGCCGACGCAGTCGCCGCGATGTTTCCGGGAGGGACGATAACCGGCGCACCAAAGCCCCGAACTATGGAGATCATCGACGAGGTCGAGACGACCCGTCGCGGACCCTATACGGGGAGCATCGGTGTGTTCGGCTTCGACGACCGAGCAACGTTGAACATCACCATCCGGACACTGATTCACCACGAGGGTGAGTATCGGCTGCGCGTCGGAAGCGGTGTGGTCCACGATTCGGTGCCTGAGAAAGAGTATCAAGAGACGCTGGATAAGGCACGGGCACTCGTGACGGCCGTCGACGAGGCGCTCGGCGAGCAGGGGTCGTTCGCCGTCAAACAGAGCACCGACGCGATGGAGGGAGCCCGATGATACTCATCATCGACAACTACGACTCGTTTGCGTACAACCTCGTCCAGTACGTCGGGGAGTTCGACGATGTCATCGTGCGGCGCAACGACGAGATCGACGTAGCAGGGATTCAGGACCTGAATCCCGCTGGTATCGTGGTCTCTCCCGGACCAGGGACGCCGGCGTCAGCCGGCGTCTCGATCGACGTCTTCGCCGAAACGGAATATCCAGCTCTCGGCGTCTGTCTCGGTCACCAAGCGCTGTGTGAAGCGCACGGAGCATCGGTCGGGCACGCCCCCGAGGTGGTTCACGGCAAGCCGTCCGAGATCCGGCACGACGGAGTCGGTTTGTACGACGGCGTAGACGATCCGTTTGAAGTCGGCCGCTACCACTCGCTCGCCATCGACGACGACGATTTACCGACAGAACTCACACAGACAGCTCACACCAACGACGAGCAGGGCGTCGTGATGGGCGTCCGGCACGCCGACCGCCCCCACGTCGGCGTCCAGTTCCACCCCGAGAGCATCCTCACCGATGCCGGAAAGCGCATCGTGAAGAACTTCTGTACGTCCATCGCCAGCGTCTGATTACGACGCGAACCCGGCAACCGACCGCCGCTCTCGTCTCCTCCAGTGAGTTGAGTCTCGGTGTGTCGTTCTTTCCAGGATTATATAGTTTAGGTGAGAAAGCCCACGACTAAAGCCGTGGTTGGCCCTCACGAGGGCGAGTTACAGGGATGGCCCTCAATCAGTAATCGATCTGCCATAATGTGGAAGAAGCATCGAGATGGCCGAGATTTAAGAAACGTGGGCAAAAAGGGGTGGACATAAAGCGCACCATCAGTACTGATGATGCACCAGCTGCGGTCGGCGCGTATAGTCAGGCGACGACGAACGACGACATCCTCATTACGGCCGGACAACTGCCACTGACGACCGACGGGGAACTACTGGCCGACGAACCCGTCGGCGAGCAGACGCGGCAGTGTCTCAGAAACGTCGAAGTGATTCTCGAATCGGAAGGGCTCGCGCTCGATGACGTTCTCAAGACGACCGTCTTTCTCGACGACATCGACGACTTCGACGAGTTCAACGAGGCTTACAGCGAGTTCTTCCGGGACGATCCCCCGGCACGGAGCGCCGTCGGCGTCGGTGCGGTGCCGAAGAGCGCAGCGGTGGAGATCGAGGCCGTCGCGACGACCGAGTAACAACCGAACCGTCCATTCTCGCCGGGGATGGGATCACTGCAATTCCATTCGTTCGGCTCGCTCGACGGCGAGTTCGGTTATCTCCTCGATGTCGCTGTCGGAGCGGTCAGCGAGCACCCGCAACAGCATGCCGAGTTGGATCGCTGCGGCCTCGCGGAGTTTGGCAGCCTCTTCGGTGTCGTTGCCGAAGTAGTACTCGTGACGGCCGTCTTCGTGAACGAGACCAGTGTATGCTGAGCGGAGGTTCTCGTCGGTGATTGCCGACGCCGCCTCAGCCTTGACTTCCTCGAATCGTGAGTTCGCCATCACATCAGACACCGAGCTAGAGGATCCTAACCTCTTTGGTGGGCTCTGCGACCAGGTCGGTAACTCGTCGATGATATCACTCTTCAACGTGTTCGTAAACCGTCTGATTGTGGTCGCCGTGACGACCGCGTGGTCGTATGGGATACGTACACCGTCGACATCGGAGTGAGGACGGAATTTTTTATCCCCTCGGCTCCATAGACGAAGCAATGATACGAAGTACGGGTGTCGTCGGTCCCTCGTCTGCTATTCGGGTCGCGGCCGACACAGCGACGAACGACTACAAGCGGATCATCAGCGTAGCCCGGGATGCGGCTGACTCGGTTCCGGTGGTTCGGACAGGGCCGACCGGTATCGCGGAAATCGAGCCGCTCGTCATGGCGACTAGAGCGGGACAGACGGCGTTCTTCCCGGATCCAAAGCCAACCGTAATCGGGAACCTCGTCGACATGCTCGAGAGTGGTGTGGTTCCCATGGACGGTGCGGCCGCGATCATTGACCATGACCCGGAGACCACGTTGCTCCCGGTTCCGGACACGGGACCGCTCTCGGTTGGCCAGCGGTTGGTACTCGGCCCATGCGGATGGCTCGACCCGCTCAACCCGACTGAGTGGGCGTTCGTTGCAACCGAGCAGTCAGCCGAAGCGGTAACCGACATTGGACTCCTCGGCCGCGGGCGGGGTGACTCCGCAGTGGACGAGCCAGTCGCCGACGTCTGGGAGACGGCTCGGAGGACGGACGGAGATCCGGTTATCGTCGTCAACGCGAACGAGTCCAGCGATACGCCACGGGCCGACAGGACGTTGCTCGCCGGTGCGCCCATGGCAGTCCTCGACGGGATGGCAGCCGTCGCAGAGTACGTCGGCGCCGATGACGCCGTTCTCTACCTAAACGAGACGGACGTCGAATTGCATCGATTCCTTCAAAAGGCCGTCAACGCGGCCGCTGAGGAGCTACCGGTCGTTCCACAGTTGGTGGCTGCACCCGACGTGTACCGCGCTGGTGCGCCGACGGCCGCACTCGAAGCGCTCGAGGGCGCAGACCGCATCGAACCGCGGCTTCAGCCGCCACCCCCCGCCGAATACGGACTCTACGGCCGCCCGACGGTGGTTCACACGCCCCGGACGTTTGCCCAGGTTCAGCGTGCTATCCGGGAGCCGGACGCGTTCGATGCGGAATGTGCCGACCCCGGAACCCGACTGGTCACCGTCGCCGGCGACGTAGCAAGTCCCGCGACTATCGAACTGGCGTCGGGCGGCAGTCTCGAGGCGACGCTGGACGCCGTCGAGATGACGGGCACGTTCAAATTGGCCTGTGTCGGCGGCATCCTCGGTGGCATCACCCGTGATCTCGACATCGCTCCGACCGCACAATCCCTGCGTGCCGCCGACCTCGGCACCGATGGAGTCGTCGAACTCCTAAATGAAAAGCGGTGTGCGGTCGCGACTGCCGGCGAACGCGCTAAATTCGCCGCAACGGAGAACAGCGGTCGCTGTGTTCCTGGCCGCGAAGGCACGAAACAACTCGTCGAACTACTACGCGACGTCTACCGAGGGTCGTTCGAAACCGACGAGATTCGGGAACTAGGCCGAGTGATGAGCCGGTCGAGCAACTGCCAGATTGGGGCTCACGCCCCTCGGCCCGTGACGACTGCTATCGACGAGTTCGAACCGGAGTTCCGCGCACACACCGACGGCCGCTGTGATAGCGGCACCTGTATGGAGAAACTATGAGTACCGAAGACCCACTCCCAAGCGTACCAGATATTGCTGACCCGCGTCCGAACACGCCGGTTACGGCTGAGTTCGAGACAGGCACTGCGAACGACCCAGACGTCGGCACCGATGGCGATACATCGACGACGGTAACAGTCAACGGTGAACCGGTGACCGTCCCAGCAGGGTCGACCATCATCGATGCGATGAAATCCGTCAGCGACGAGACTGTGACGACCGCGTCGGGCGCGGACGGCGTCGACGATGACGCCGACGTACCAGCGCTCTGTTACTACGACCACGAGGGTGATAGCATATAAATAGCAGGAGTTTTTAACACTGTCTTTTATTACTTTCTGTAAACCTAATCTACAGGTATGCCAGAGAGCAACGACCATCCAAATCATCCTGGTGTCGATCAGTCAGATCGCGTACTACCGAGAAACCTGCGTCAGACTGGTGACCCCGGTATCGAGATGTTGGTCTCCACGCGCGTTCGTAAATCCCCCTTCTTCGACAAGTCCTTCAACGAGGAAGGTGCCTGGCGATGTACGGTGTACAACCGAATCTACCACCCTCGTGGTCTCGTCGAGCCGGAGGACGGCGGCGCGATGGCCGAATACGAGGCACTGACCGAGAAGGTGACGTTGTGGGACGTCGCCGTCGAACGTCAGATTCGCGTAAAGGGATCGGACGCCGAGGCACTCACCAACTACGTCATCACTCGGGACGCGACCGAGACCGAACCAATGCGCGGGAAGTACGTCATCCTCTGTAACGAGAATGGCGGCATCCTGAACGATCCCGTCCTATTACGCGTATCGGAGGATGAATTCTGGTTCTCTCTCTCCGACTCCACGCTTATGCAGTGGTTACAGGGTGTCAACGTCGGGAAAGATTTCGACGTCGAGATCGACGAAATCGACGTCGCACCGATGCAGATACAGGGTCCGCTGTCCGAGGATGTGCTGATCGATGTCGTCGGCGAGGAAGTCAGCGAAATCCCGTATTACGGGCTCATGGATGCCGAAATCAACGGCTGCCCGGTGTTGGTGAGCCAAACTGGCTTCTCCGGCGAGAAGGGTTTCGAAATCTACGTGAAAGACGCGATGGAAAACGCCGAGCGGGTCTGGGAACCGGTCATGCAAACCGTCAAGGATCACGGTGGGATGCAAATCGCACCCGGACACCACCGTCGAATCGCGGCGGGCATCCTCTCGTGGGGGCAGGACATGGATCACGAGACCTCCCCGTTCCAAGTCAACTTGGGATATCAGGTGCCGGACGACAAGGAAGCCGACTACATCGGCAAAGAAGAACTCGAACGGCAGAAAGAACTGGTAGATGACGGTGAGTTCCCGTTCAACCACAAGCTTGTCGGTCTGAAGATGGCCGGCGAACCAATTCGGGACTACGCCCCCGACTTCTGGCTCATCTCCGACCCTGAATCGGGCGAAGAGTGCGGTTATATGACGTCACCATGGTGGAACCCCGACTTGGAGACGAACATCGGACTCGGCTTCGTACCGGCGGATAAACTTCAGTCGGAGGCCGAAGTACTGCTCAACGACGAAATCTATGAGGCCGACCTCGACATCGAGTTTGAGGTGCATCTACCAGATGAATACGCTGAAGAGGAGGACGAGCCGGTGTACGCCACAGTGGCTAGAGTCCCGTTCAAGGAGTCGGTCAATCCAAGTGCTCGCGAACAGGCCAAGCTGAGCGCCAAGAAGGAAGCAAAAGCCAACGACGACTAATCGACCCGGGTCGCTCAGGGCCGTACAATCGCCTCGCAGATTTTTAAATAGCGTTGTCCACTAGGGACGATGTCGAGTAGGATATCACAGGTATCGCCTCACCGTTATGTGAGAAATGGAATCGATATCCGACACATAGATCAGCGATAAGCCGAAGATGAATTTTGCGTGACAACAGAGTTGCCACCGGACGGAACCGTTAGTCGTAAAGCGTGTACTCGTCCGTGAGTTCGTCGACGCGGGCGCTAACGTCGGCAATGACCGCTTCGTCGTGGGGGGCGTCGACGACCTCGTATATGAGGTCAGCGACTTCGCCGCATGCTCCCTCACCGAAGCCACGGGTCGTGAGTGCAGGCGTACCAATGCGAATCCCCGAGGGATTAAATGGAGATCGTGTTTCACCCGGAACCGTATTTGCATTCAAGACGATACCTGCATCCTCCAGTGCCGATTCGACTTCCTTTCCCGTGGTGTTAGGATGGGACGGCCTGAGATCCACCAGCACGAGGTGGTTGTCCGTGCCACCCGAAACGAGGTCAAGGCCGTGTTCCCGTAGGCGGTGGCCGAGCGCCTTCGCGTTGGCAACGGTCTGCTCGGCGTACTCGTCGAACGAGGGGTCGAGAGCTTCGCCGAACCCGACCGCTTTCCCGGCGATGTTGTGCATTGCCGGTCCACCCTGGGTACCGGGGAACACTGCGCTATCAACATCGTCAGCGTGTTCTTCGCCGCACATGATGAGACCTCCGCGACCGGCGCGAATGGTCTTGTGCGTCGACCCGGTGACGAAGTCAGCCACACCGACGGGCGACTCGTGAACGCCCGCGGCGACCAGTCCGGTGATGTGGGCGATGTCAGCTACGTGATAGGCATCGACGGCGTCTGCGGTCGCCTGAATGCGCTCAAAGTTGACCTCCCGAGGATACGCGGAGTATCCGGAGACGATAACGTCCGGCTCAAATTTCTTGGCCGTCTCATCCAAACCCTCGTAGTCGACATACCCCGTCTCGGAATCTACCTCGTATTGCTCTATGTCGTAGACCTGGCCTGCGAAGTTCGCAGGGTGGCCGTGTGAGAGGTGGCCGCCGTGGGTCAGATCCAAGGACAGAATCTTGTCACCTGGCTCGAGAATCGCCAGATACACCCCCATGTTCGCCTGGGAGCCCGAGTGCGGTTGGACGTTGACGTGATCCGCTCCCCACAGTTCTTTGGCGCGGTCGATGGCTAACTGTTCGATTGCGTCAGCGTATTCACAGCCGCCATAGTATCGCTCGCCTGGATACCCTTCAGCGTAGTTGTTGGTCAGTTCCGAACTCTGAGCCTCCATGACGGATTCCGAGACATGGTTCTCGCTCGCGATCATCGCCAGAGTCTCGTCCTGTCGAGCCCGTTCGGCTTCAAGGAACTCGGCGACGGTCGAGTCCGTCTCGCGGATAGTGTCGTACGTCATGATTAGCATACCGGCTTGGATACGGAATAATTTATCCTTCGACAGAAGATGATAGGTCACCGACCATCTGTGTTCCACGGTATCACAGTATGACAGGCCCACCACTGTTCGTGAAAGCGATCGATGAGACAGCGAACCGTAATTATTGCTCGCACATTTCGCGCGTTTCTTCTGACTATTTCTGGATTCGAGCGCGACGCCACGATTCAGTGTCGGACGTCTGGTTGAAGGTGTAGATGTGAATACCGCGGATTCTGTACATCTCGTCGTCAACATACGGTGCGAGGCTGTCGACGAGTTCGTTTGGCTTGTACTTCCCTCGCGAACTGACGAGCTGGCGGATGAACCCAAGGATGCCGGTCGTTTTGCTGAGGAACTTTATCGAGTCGCCGACGCCGACCTTCTGGGAAATATTAATCAATCGCTGATACTTCATCACGCCCGGGATGCCGATCTCGACGGGGAGGTCGACATCCCGATCACGGATAGTTTCGATCCACCCGAGCACGGTCTCCGGGTCGTAACAGAGTTGTGTGACGATGTAGGTCGCGTATGCCTCTTTTTTGGCCATCGAATCCGTCAGCGTCTTTTCGTCGAGGAAAGCGTGACCCTCCGGATAGCCGGTGATACCGACCTCGTCGAAGGAATATTCCGTGTCATCGAGCGTCGAGAGCAAGTCGTAGGCCGACTCGAACTCCCCGGCAGGTTCTTCACGGTCGCCACCTGGAACGAAAATGTCCGTGACACCAGCGGAGGTGAGCCGTCGGGCGATATTTTCGAGGTGTTCCCGATTGTTGACGTAGCGCGCAGCGATGTGAGGAACGATGTCGTACCCCTGTTTAGCCGCTTGCTCGGCGCGTTCGACCGTCCGTTCAATGCCGAGTTGCGGTGACGTGGTGATAGCAATGGTCGCGTCGTCGGGCAGGTGGGTCATTTCGTCATGGAAACTATCGAATGGCATCAATTCGTACCGTGCGCCGGTCAGGAGTTCCTTAACGCCCTTCTGTTCCATATCGGCACGCAGTCCTAAGGACATATCTTACGCACAGATGATGATGATGAAGGTACTTTTGTCTGTGGGTGTCACTGAAAACATGTTTAAGTCGTAGGCGGTAGCAGCCGTCCAGCGACCCATTCGCTACAGAATCAAGGTGATGGTTCCATCATTCTTTGAGTGCTATCAGACCCATATTCGATTCGCTAAGACGACGGCCTCGCACCGAAATCCCCAGAAACTCAAACTATTAAATTTCTAATTGTTTAAGAGACGTAGCAACACTGGACGGTAACTATATTTGCACACCACAGCCACTTTTGAATCAGACTTATGAATACGACTGACAGCTTGCCGACCCAGGCCGACACCGTCATCGTCGGTGCTGGTATCGTCGGCTGCAATATCGCGTATCAGCTTACAGAACTCGGCCGAGACGATGTAGTCGTCGTCGACCAAGGACCGATGCCGACTACCGGTGGATCCTCGTCTCACGCACCCGGCATCATGTTCCAAACCGCCGATTCGAAGATTCTCACCAAATTCGCGAATTATAGCCGAAAGCTGTACTCCACACTCAAGGGAAAAGACGGTGAGCAGGCCTACAACGAGGTCGGTGGAATCGAGGTGGCCCGAAGCGAGGAGCGCATGGACTTCCTCCAACGTCGCGTCGAATGGGGAAGAGCTTGGGGTATCGAAGATCCGCAACTCCTCTCGCCCGAGGAAGTGACCGAGTACCTCCCGTTAGTAAACGAGGATGTGATTCTCGGGGGCTACTACTCACCCACCGACGGTCAGGTCTCCGGCGTCATCGCCTGTGATGCGCTAGCTCGGGCGGCGATGAATCGGGGTGCAGAGTTCGTTCCGCACACCCGGACTGAGGATGTCACGGTCGAGAACGACTCGGTGCAGGCAGTCGTCACAGAGAACGGCACTATCGAGTGCAATGAAGTCGTCATCGCAACGAACATCTGGGCCCGACAGCTCGGTGAGAAACTCGGCGTTCACCTGCCGGTCGCTCCCGTCGAGCACCAGTACACAATAACCGAACCACTTGACGAAATGACGGACAGCGCGGTTGACGTCAGCAACCACCCGTTATTCGAGAACTATCACAACGTCTCCGGCGAGAAAGCAAAGCGCCTACTTATCGGGCCCGACCGGCCTATCCTGCGGGATCAAGACAACGCGATGTACTATCGGACACACGGTGACACCTACGGCATCGGCTCATACAATCACGAGCCGATCGTTCCGAACCCTCAGGAGTTGGGAGGTAACGACTCGGATGGCGAGCAGGGGTCGGTTCACGAATTCACTGACTACCACATGAACAACGCAACTCACCCAGATCGCCCGGACAAACCCCCACGGCAAGCCAGTGACGAATTCATACCCGCCACGACCGGCAAGGATCTCGAATTCAAGTACAATGGGATGTTCGCCGAATCGCCGAACGGCCTGCCTGTGATGGGACCAATCCAAGAGTACGATGGACTCTGGGCTGCGGCGGCCATCTGGGTCACTCACGCCGGCGGTGCCGGGAAAGCCCTCGCCGAGTGGATGGAGAACGGTATCCCACGCCTGCCCGACGGTTCAATCGATCTCGCACACGCCGATGTCAATCGGTTCGATGCCCACGAGGGAAGCTGGGACTACACTCACGACATCGGCGGGGAGGAATATCGCATCGTCTACAACATCATGCACCCAAAGTGGGTGTGGACTGATAAACAGCGGGACATTCGCCGGACGCCGATGTACCACACTCACAAGAAGTACGATGCCGAACTGTGGGCCGAGGCCGGCTGGGAGGAACCGCAGTGGTTCGAGTCGAACGCCGACCTGCTAGCAGAATACGGTGACCAAATCCCCGAGCGTGACGGTTGGGAAAGCATTTACTGGTCGCCCATCGAGGGGGCAGAAGCACTGCATGTCCGCAATAAGGTCGGTCTCCACGATATGACCTCGTTCAACAAAATGGAGGTCGTCGGGAGCGATGCCGGCCAGTTCATCCAGCGTCTCTGTACGAACAATATGAACATCGATGTCGGCGATGTCAAGTACACGCTGATGTGCAACGAGGGCGGTGGCGTCCGCGCGGACATCACCGTCACGCGTACGGACGATAATCGCTACCTCCTGCTCACGACCGGCCGTGAGGTCGGAAACAACCACGTCGCATGGGTTCGCGATCAGGCTCCGGAGAACGTAGTCGTCAACGATGTCACCTCCAGCCTGGCCGCGATGGTCTGTACTGGGCCGAACGCCCGCAGTGTTCTCTCGAAAGTCGCCACCGTCGACCTCTCGGACGACGCCTTCCCGTTCTTCACGAGCCAACAGTTCTTCATCAAGAACGTGCCCGTAACTGCATTGCGTGTCTCCTACGCCGGAGAACTCGGCTGGGAGTTGTACACGCCCTCTGAGTACGGCGAGACGCTCTGGAACCACATTCTGGGCGCCGGCGAAGAGTACGACATCCGACCGTACGGAAACGGTGCTCTGAACGCGCTGCGCATCGAAAAGGGATTCCGGCTGTGGGGCGAGGATCTCCACACTGAGCACAATCCCTCCGAGGCGAGTCTCGACTGGGCGGTCGACCTCGATACCGAGTTCATCGGCAAAGAGGCCGTCGCCGCGGCTGGCGAAGGCGACAATATCGACCACAAAATCGCCTGCCTGACTATGGACGACGAGGAAGCAGTGATACTGACCGACAGACCAGTGCTCGACGGCGACGAGACCATCGGTTACGTCCACAGTGCCGAGTACGGTTACACCGTCGGAGCCTGTGTCGCGTACACGTACCTTCCCCCCGAGTACGCTGAACCCGGAACTGAGGTGGAGATACTTTACGAGGGTGACCGGTACGGCGCAACCGTCCGGGAAGAGCCACTGGTATCCTAACGGTCACGAGTGACGGTCATCGACTCTCGGAGAGCAGACCAATTCGTATTCTTCTTTTGTCACACTGTGGTTCGCGTCAACAAGTAGTCGCGGATTTGTCGTTCGAACCGTTAGACACCGAAACGAACGACATCCAGGGATAGAAACCTTATGGCAGCAGATATCGGCGCATCAGATGAACCTTCACCGGTGTATTTAAGATAGTGACAGTTACACTCCAGCATGAAAGTATGAGTACAACGGATCTCCCAGCCCGCTCGGCTACCGTCATCATCGGAGCCGGTGCCGTCGGGTGTAGCGTCGCGTACCACCTGACGGAACTCGGCAGCGACGACGTCACCGTTATCGACCAAGGCCCACTGCCGGTGACTGGCGGTTCATCGGTTCATGCACCGGGCATCATGTTTCAGACGTCCCCGTCGAAGATCCAGGCGAAGGCGGCTTACTACACGAGCCGGTTGTTCTCCGACGCCGGGGTATACGACGAAGTGGGCGGCATCGAGGTGGCCCGAAGCGAGGAGCGCATGGACTTCCTCCGACGACGCGTCGAGTGGGCGACCTCCTACGGACTACCGAATCCGCAGTTACTCTCGCCTAAGGAAGTGACCGAGTACCTCCCGCTGGTGAATGAGGATGAAATCCTTGGAGGCTACTACTCGCCAACTGACGGCCGCGTCGACGGTATCGCGGCCCTTCGGTGGTACATCGAGAATACTCAGGCGGACTTCTTCGGCGATACAGTGGTGACGGATTTAGAGACGACAGGTGGTGATATACAGGCAGTCATCACCAACAAAGGCCGTATCGAATGCGACCGCTGTGTCATCGCGACGAACAACTGGGGGTACCAGACTGGACAGTTCGCTGGAATCGATCTCCCGATTGCGCCTGTCGAACATCAATACATCGTCACCGAACCGATGGACGAGCTAACCGACGCCGAAACCACCATCGGCGACAATACAACCGGCCTCGAGGTGCCGGGTAACCGTGACATTCAGGAGTATATGAGCGAGGATCCACATCGTCCAGTCGGCCGCGACCAGGATTACTCGCTGTACTTCCGAACCCACGGAGACGCACTCGGCATGGGATCGTACAACCACGAATCGTTATCCGTCGATCCCGAGACGATGGGGAAGAATAGCGAGAGCCGCCAAGCATCGGTCAGGGACTTTTCGAGGAAACACTGGGAGCGCCCGACCCATCCTAATCGCGATAAATCCGCCAAGCAGGCGTTTGACGAACTCCTCCCGGCAACCCGGGATAAAGAGTACGCCGTCACCGAAAACGGCATTTTCGTCTTTACGCCGGACGGGATGCCGGCCGTCGGTGAGACGGCAGCGGTCGACGGACTCTGGACCGCGCTCGCCATCTGGTGGACTCACTCCGGAGGCTACGGTCGTATTCTCGCCGAGTGGATGGAGAACGGCGTCCCGCGGCTCCCGTCAGGGCCGGTCGACACCGGCGGCATCCACGTCCGCCGGTTCGCACCCCACACCGGTGAGAAAGACTACTTTGTCGACCGCGGGGCAAAGCGATACGAACAGGTCTACAGTATTGTCGAACCACGCTGGCAGCCAGACAACCATCGCGGCCTACGCACCAGTCCCTTCTACCATCAGCAGAAGGAACTGGGCGCGGAGTTCTATCAAGCCGGCGGCTGGGAAACGCCGCAATGGTATGAATACAATGCGGATTTGGTAGAGCGATACCAGGATCAGATCCCTGTACAGAACGGCTGGCAGTCGGTAAACCGCTCGCCGATCGAGGGCGCCGAACATCTCCACACTCGTGATAAAGTGTCGATGTTCGACATGACAACGTTCAGTTCCATCATGGTCGAAGGCGAGGGCAGCAGCGAGTTCCTCCAGCGCGTCTGCAGCAACGATGTTGACATCGATATCGGCCAGATTCGCTACTCTCTGCTCTTGAACGAAGGGGGCGGCATCCTTGCGGACGTCACCGTCGTCCGTCTCGACGAGAACCAATACATGGTCACCACCGGCGGCGGTAATTCGCCGGGAATCCATGGTAACTGGCTCGAGGATCACGCCCCGTCGACGGTTTCGGTTACCATCGAAGAGGGTGCGAAGTCCACCATCGGGTTGTGGGGGCCAGACTCCCGACTCCTACTTCAACGGTGTACCGACTCCGACGTCACCAACAACGGCTTCCCGTACTTCAGCGCCAAGCAAATCTACGTCGGAGAAGTGCCCGTCATCGCACTGCGTGTCTCTTACGTCGGCGAGCTCGGCTGGGAGCTGTGGGCCCCGAGCGAGTACGGCCAGCGGCTCTGGAAGACACTGTGGGAGATCGGGCGCGATCTCGACGTTCGACCGATGGGTGGCGGCACCCTCGAGTCGATGCGCTTGGAGAAAGGTTTCCGACTCTGGGGTACGGATATCGACACCGACGCGAATCCATTCGAGGCAGGCCTGCCGTTCGCCGTCGACATGGATACCGATTTCATCGGGAAGGAGGCACTGGAAGAGGCAAAAGCGGAGGGAATCGACGCACGCATTGCTCCGCTTACACTCGACGACTCGACGGACATCATGCTGAGCGGCCGCCCCGTACTCAAAGACGGAGAGAGTATCGGCTACGTGCAAGCGGGCGACTACGGGTACTCAATCGATGAGTCAATTGTCTACACGTACGTCCCGAGCGAATACGCCAAGGCCGGAACGTCGGTTCGGATACAATGTGAGGGAAGATTGTACGACGCAACAGTTCGCGACGAGCCACTGTTCGATCCCGGCCGGGGGAAGATACTAAGGTAAGTAACCCGGTATAAGTATCACACAATGACCGTCGTAGGGATGACCCCTGATCCACCACGAATTAAATTCACTACGAACCAATGACAACAAGCGAACCCGACGAACTTCCCGTGCAGTATGCGGATATCGAATGCGCCCGCGAACGCCTCGGCGACGACACCGTCGTCAAGCGAACACCGATCGAGCGAAGTTCGTCCTTGGACGAATTCGTCGGCGGGGAAGTGTATCTGAAGATGGAACATCTTCAGTGGACCGGATCGTTCAAAACCAGAGGCGCGTACAATAAGATACGACAGGATGTCGAGCGCGGCGTCGACGAGTTCGTCGCCGCGAGCGCGGGGAATCACGCCCAGGGAGTCGCGCTCGCCGCCACGAAGTGCGGGGCGAATTCGACCATCTACATGCCAGAGAATGCGCCACAGGCGAAAGTGGATGCGACACGGGAATACGGCTCAACCGTCGAACTCGTCGGCAGGGACTTTCAGGAGACCATGACTCACGCCAAATCGGTGGTAAAGGAGACCGACGCCGAGTTCGTTCACGCCTACGACGATACGGACATCATCGCTGGCCAGGGAACGCTCGGTATCGAGATGTACCACGATAATCCCAATGTCGACACGGTCGTTGTGCCAATCGGTGGCGGTGGACTCATCAGCGGCGTCTCAACGGCAATCAAGCATCTCTCGCCGGAGACGCGCGTGGTCGGCGTCCAGGCCACCGGGGCCGAGACGGTTCACAAAAGCTTGGATAAAGGAATGCCAGTGACGCTCGACGAGGTGGATACCATCGCGGACGGTATCGCGACCGGGGGCATCTCCGAAACGACGTTGCGTATCATCCAGCAAAACGTTGACGACGTGGTGACCGTCACGGACACCGAAATCGCTCGAGCGATACTTCTGTTGCTGGAGCGAGCAAAGCAGGTCGTCGAGGGCGCGGGGGCAGCGTCCGTGGCTGCCATCTTGAGCGACGATCTCGACGTCACGGGCGAAACGGTGATGCCCCTACTCTGTGGTGGGAATCTCGACATGACCAGACTTCAAACCGTGCTGGTTCACGCGCTGACCGAACGCCGACAACTCCTTCGGCTCCGCGTCCGCATCAACGACCGACCTGGAAAGATGGAGGAATTATCCGGAATCATCGCGAATAAGGGGGCGAATATTCGCGATGTCAGACACGATCGATCAGTCGACGACTTGGAAATCGGTGAAGCATACCTGGTGTTCAGAGTCGAAGCTAGTGGCGCGGAACACGCGGACTCCATAATCAACGCTGTCGAAACGGCCGGTTATTCGGTCGAAGATATAACAAAAACCATATAAATAGTGTTCGTAGTCCGCAGAAGACCGTCAGGTTCCTCGACGCGTCCGTTAACCAGAAGAGGCGGAAACTCGTTTGATGGCAGGTTGTAGAGGACAAACTATACGATCGATTCCGTACGACTCTATCTTAATCCCCAACGATGGGAGCGAAGAAGCAAAGCAAGGCGCCGACCACGGAACAGAACTTTGCAGCCGCGCTCAGGTCGCCCGTAGATGTGCTCTATTTCATCGGCCTTCTCGGGTACGCACCGTACACCCGTGTCGTGAGATGACGAAAAACGACTTCACCAAGAGCACGAGGGACATGGTGAGGCGATGATGGCCGAGAGAAGTGACACCGCTCACGGTCAAACGCCAACCACTGCGTGATGGCCCCAGTGTCTGATCTCATCACGAGTTGACGAGGCGCGTTTCTCTGAGGTAAATCACGATCGCTGCGCTCAGAAAGCAAAGTCCGGCCACCTGCAAGTTCCCAGACGACATCGCCAGCAGTGCGATGCTAAACAGAAGTAGAACGAGACCGGCAGCGGCCGTCGCTAATAGGATTACCATATCGGTGATAACCCAGTCAGGGAAGAAAATACTGCCGCCGAGCTTTCCACATCCGCCTCGATGCCGATGGTAGAATTCCCGGTGGGATTGGGGGACGTGACTACCTCCGGGGTTCGACAGATCGACTCACCGCCCTGTATCCGTCTCGTGTGGTTCGGTGAATGCCACGAGGAAACGAACGAAACGGCAAACACGATGTATCAACCACCGTTCATTAGTTGTTTTCGACTGGCACCTGATGCATGTCCTGCTCACAAACCAGTAATAGCCGTTTTGCACCAAGTCGACTGAGGGCGCTTATTTTCGTGTTCGAACGGTAAGTATGCAGTGGCCAACGGTCGGGCTGTGCCGAAGTTTTATCTGTTTTCAATTAGATTACGGGGTTGAGGTTGTGTAACACATCGCAATCCGATACAGTGTGACCTGATCGATAGTGGGGCTGCGTGCCACCACTCACTATAGAACGTCAAGACAGAAGCGAATGGATGTAATTCACGTCGGAACGCCACGAGGTACAAAAGTGCCAAACGTTCCAGAACGCAGGGCAAGAACAATGATATCGAATGGACAGCAGCCACTCCGCGTAACAGAGGCAACGTATGGCAGAAAATGAGGAGACCACGGGAGAAGTGTCGAGCGGGTTGCAGGTAGAGCTGTTCCACCCTGAGTCCGACCGGAAGCCTGGTGATAGAAACATTCAGAAGTTCGGGTTCGACATCCATCCAGTCATTTTTCCGGTTGCGTTGGGGTTAATCGCGTTGTTTACCGTAGTAACCCTGATCCTCGGTGCGCAGGCAGCCAACATCTATTCGTCGATTCGTAGCTTCTTCGAGGGGAACTTCGGATGGTTCTTCCTCCTAGCAGTAAACATCTTCATGGTGACGATTCTGTACTTCGCACTCGGGAAATTTGGGTCGATCCGAATCGGTGGCGTCGAAGCCGAGAAGGAGTTCAGTGACTTTTCGTGGATGGCCATGCTGTTCAGCGCCGGAATGGGGATTGGCCTCATGTTCTACAGTGTCTCCGAACCACTGTACTACTACGGGAATGTTCCGGGGTTCTTCGGTTACAAGGCGCAGACTGGCGAAGCAGCGTCAGCCGCGGTGGCGCAGACGTTCTTCCACTGGGGTTTCCACCCGTGGGCCATCTACGGCCTTGTTGGCCTTGGCCTCGCCTTCTTCTCGTTCAACCGCGGCCTACCGCTGACGTTCCGGTCGATCTTCTGGCCTTTGCTCGGCGAGCGCATTTACGGATGGCCGGGCCACGTCATCGATCTGGTGACGGTGTTCGCGACCCTGTTCGGCCTCTCGACCTCACTCGGTCTCGGGGTTGCTCAGGTCAATACCGGACTCTCGTACGTCGGTGGTAACATCCTCGGCATCGTGAATATCCCGACGGGGATAGTTCCACAAATAATCCTCATCGCCGGAATCACGGCCATCGCAACGGCCTCTGTTGCAGCAGGCCTTGACGCCGGTATTAAGCGCTTGAGCACGGTGAACCTCTACTTGATGTTTATTTTGCTGACGTTCATGATTCTCGTCGGCCCTACGGTATACATCTTCGGCACGTGGGTTCAGGGTCTAGGCACCTACTTCGGAAACTTCCTATCGCTTTCTTTCTTCACCGGCACACAGGGCAATGGTTCAGCCACTGTTTCTGGCTGGACAGTGTTTTACTGGGCTTGGTGGATTGCGTGGTCCCCGTTCGTCGGGATGTTCATCGCGCGTATCTCGAAAGGTCGAACAGTCCGGGAGTTCGTCATTGGTGTGCTGTTCCTCCCGTCGCTGTTTTCGACCATATGGCTCTCGACGTTCGGCGGGAGTGCGCTGTTTAACTCGCTAAACGGTAACGGTCAAGCACTCGCCATTTACAACGAAGCCGGACAAACTGTCGCGATGTTCGCTCTACTGGAACAGTTCCCGTTGGGCGCCATCTCCGGCAGTCTGGCCACGCTTCTCGTTATAACGTTCTTCGTTACGTCGTCTGATTCAGGGTCGTTGGTCGTGGATCACCTTACCTCCGGCGGTAAGCACGACGTGCCCAAGACACAGCGTATCTTCTGGGCGGTCACCGAAGGCGCCGTCGCGGCACTCTTGCTGTGGGGTGGCGGTCTGAATGCGCTACAGACCGCAGCGATCGCGACCGGCTTCCCGTTAGCACTCATTCTCATCGTAATGTGCTTCACAGTCTACCAAGGACTCAGTAACGAGTACGAAATCTTGCAATCTCAACAGTTCGCCGAACACATCCAGAAACGATCCGTGGAGGATGACGCCAATGCCGTCACCAGTAGCGGCATGGTCACAGACGGCAAGGGAAATCCCGACCCTGAGAGCATTGACTAAGTCTACTCCCACCAAGGGCCTTGCTTTTGACTATTTATTCGCTCTTGCGACAGTAGGAATATCCCACAGCTCGTATAGAATAGATTTGACTGTTAAATGTTAGCCCGGTTGCACACGAACCATCCCAATCCATGTGTTTTACAGGGTTCGAAGACGGGAACGAGGGCAAGCTCGTCTCGGCCCCTACCGTCGACGGTCACTCCTCGCTGTCGTCCTCCGAGATTGTCGCGGCAATGAGATTCCGCACCCCGCGGCGTAATCGGCCACTCATCGCTGTCGATGATACGCCAATTTCGTCGGCAACCTGACTGAGCGAGATATCGCGTGGTTCTTGGAAGTATCCCTTATCGTAAGCGGTTTTCAACGCGATCATCTGTTCGTCGGTCAACCCATAAGACATCTCAGTTCTCGTATCGTCGTTACTGTATATCTCGATGATGTCAAGCGTGATTTCGTTCTCGTTTGCGTACTCCCAGATGCTGTTGAGAGCTTTCCTATCGGGCAGGAGTAGTCTGATAAGCCAGCCGTTCCCCTTCGTCTCCGTGTGTACTAAGAGGCCGTTCACATTCGTTACCACCGTGCTAATGAGTTCCGTCTGGGGTGTATGCTCAATATAATAGATTCCCGCCCCGTTGGTCCAATCTACGAGCTCATATTCGTTGACCGTCGGGTCACCGTCGAGTATCCCCTCGAGTTCTGCGCGGTCGTCGTATTCAATAAGAAACGGGAAGACGGTGGTTCCAGGACTGGTGGTTCCCTGTGTGACAACTCTAATCTTGACCTCATCGAGACTTCTTAACGTAGGGACGAGGGCGAGTCGTCCATGTTCGATATATGATCTAACGATGATAGACATATTGGGGTTGTGTACTCCGTCTCGAACATTTCGGTACGTTCAGATGTATTCGTTGCAGTGTTACCGTTCGTTTAGCCATATCGTCCCTAGCAGGTTATAGTCTACAAGCCCACAAGAAGGTTTACGTATACTGGTTGGGTCGCCTCCAAATCTCCGAAGACTAGCTAAATACCTCATCCGGTTTTCGAGCGATTTATTGCTAAAACCGCCCGGGTTACCCCTAAGCGCTCCATTGTACCTCTGGAGAAAGCAAATCACTATCGCTAAAGTTACGAATTAAAGGGCGCTATTTAAACATGCGGATAATTCATGATGTACCTATTTCCCCTGTTAGGTGCACCATCGAGTTAACTATGCCCATGGGAACTTGTAACACGTTTTGGTGGCTCTCCCAAGCACTCGAACATTATGAGTCGGGGCGGGCAGAGATAAAGCGCGTAGAGGCGACTCGACCCAGCGACTCCCAGTCGAAGGGTGAGCTCCGAGCTACCGTCGATGTCGCTGTTCCGCTGTGTGCGACACTGACTGGCCATTCAGAGGACGCTCTCTCGCCGACGGCCGTGACGATTCAGGAAGATGGTAGTTTGCAGGTCGACTTTCCGGCGTCTTCTCTCCCGACGGCGAACCGAATCGAAAACGAGCGAGTGTCGGTCGAAGAAGCAGAAAGCGTGCGTATCGAAGATGGAACAATTCTGGTGACGTCAGTCGTGACCATCGCCCCCGGCGATGAGACAGAACAACCGGGTATCGCTAGAGAGAAAAACACAGTACAGCAAATCCGTAAGAGCACTTCAGAGGAGACAGTAGATGCGGATCTGAGTACGGATGCTGTCGAAGAACCGACGGACGAACGAAAAGCTGAACCCTCCCCGTGGCCCGACCATCCTCCGGTATTTCAGGGAGAATCAAATCGTGAGGACGAGTTCGATACAGCACGAACCGAGGATCTCCCACCGTTCGAAGACACGGAATACCTTCAACGGATCTACGACTCGTGCGATACATTCATCGAGATGGCCGAAGTGATCGAGATGGATGTTTCGGCCGAGACCGTCCGCCGTTACATGACCGAAGCGGGCATTCACGAACCGGCTACCTACAACACTGTGTCGAGTTCTGACGCCGAGAACGCAGCGTCACCAGAACGCGACGATAGCGGTTCCCCGATGACGCAAGGCGAAAACAATGTTGAGCGTTCGACTAGCGATTCCGGGTTGACTACCACCGACGGACGGTCGGATGAAATAACGGATGGGTTAGATTCAGATACAGATGACCCTGTGGAAGATGTCGGAAATCAGCCACTCATCGCTGACGGAATTGGACTTCCGGACGGGGTGTCGATTGATCATCTTGCAGACGCAGTTGAATCTTCGATAACGATACACGAGGTCACGCGAGAACTGAACATTGAACGGGATGAAGCTCGCCAATTACTGGAGCGGTTAAATCTATTAGATCTCGTTCTCACGAGAGTGTGGAAAGAGGATGCTCCCAAAATCTCTAGAGCCGAAATCGCCGATCGAATTCGCAAGAGCGTCACTAACAATTCGTAGAGTGACCCTGTCCAAACGGCGTACTTCCAAAATATAAACTGTGGCATGTGGGTTGAGGGAGACGGCGGGTGTAGACGCACGTCAGTCCGTACTCACTCGATTCTAATATGATAGATTGTTTATCATTTCTGCATCGTTCTACAAGGGTTGAAACCGAAGTATCACCAGTTCCGTTATAGAATCAGGGCATTCATCGTCTTTCGGCCTCGTCCACACCCGGGCAGACGGACTCTGCAGTAAAACTCCACGCACTTTTTTATTGGAAGAGGTGTCAATGGAAGCATGAATCTCGTAGAAGCGCTTGGCGCAGGAACGGATACGGTGTGCACGGTGGGTGCAGGAGGCAAAAAATCGACGCTGTACGCCCTCGCCGCACGCATCGAACGGGCCGTCGTGACGGCGACAGTCCGAATCCCCGTTTTCGACCGGCATGTCAGCGAGATAGTTGTGACCGAAAATCCCAGCGTGGCACTCCAAAGGGCGAAGGCGTGGCCGCTCGGCCTCGTCCCTCGGCGCGACCGCGACGACCGCTACGAAGGGTATGACACCAATACTGTCGCGACTCTTGCGGAGGAGAACATCGCTGATGCTATTCTTGTGAAAGCTGACGGTGCGCGAATGAGCGAGTTTAAGGCTCCTGGCGACTGTGAGCCACAGATTCCGTCGACTGCGAGGACGATTCTGCCGATAGCCAGTGCGCAGATTGTCGGCAAGGCGCTCACTGACGAATACGTCCACCGACCTGAACAGGTCGCGGCCATCACCGGCTTGTCGGAAGGCGATATCATCTCCGCGGAGGACGTTGCCACCGTCTTAGCCGATGAGCAGGGCGGCCTCAAGGGAGTTCCCGACGATGCGACGGTGATTCCGGTGGTGAACAAGGTCGATGACGGTGCGCTCGAAGAGGTCGGGCGTGATATTGCGGCCGAAGTCCTCCATCGAGCGGACGTCCCCCACGTCGCGCTCACACGGATGACTGACGACGAGCCACTGGTCGCTGTCGTGGACTAGAAGCGCTTCGTGGCTGTTTCGAACTCCTCCTGGGTGTTGACGTTCTCGAACGTTTCTATCGTGCCGTGCTCGCGAATCTCTTCCTCGTCGATGACGACGTAGTCGAGTTCGAACAACGGGTCGATGATCCGGTGGTCGCCCGCCGCAAGCGCCTTGCCACACGCCTCGGCCATTGGCGCTGCACGGTAGACGGCATGGGTCGTCTGAAACCATTCGTTTTCGAGCTGCGGAACTGCCGCGTCGTGCCCCATTGCCCGCTCAAAGAGGTGTTCGACAACTCCCAGGTCGATGAATGGCATATCACATGCGGCAACGAAGGCGTACGTGGAATCGACGGCCTGAAGGCCGGTTCGGATACCCGCCATCGGTCCTTGATCGGGCTCCGGATCCTCCGCGACAGTAACTTCGCGGGGATACTCCTTCAGCGCCGCGCGAATCATCGGCACCTGATCCGGCCGGCAGTTCACGACCAGCGCGTCAACAGAATCGATGAAGCAGTTTGCCACACGGCGTATCATCGGCGTACCAGCAAGATTCGCGACGGCTTTATCCCGATCGCCAAAGCGCATAGACCGACCGCCAGCGATGATGACCCCTGTTGGCATACGTTTACGCTCGTTCGTATAGGGGAAATGAGTTCCGCTCGCCTCCTCTCTACGACGCTACTGATCCAGATGCCCTCAATAGCGTCATTGCCTCGCTAGATACCGGTCGTGTGCGCTTCGAGTATTCGAATTGCCATGTGATTGTCACATACGACGAAATCATTGATACTGCCACAGACAACTAACTGGGTACGACACTGGCGAACTGTTCACTTAGTAGGTCATTCTAACGAGTTATTTCGTCCAGCAAAGTCTCAACGAACTCGTGTTTCACGTAGTGGATACGCTGGGTATGAACGTCGTATTCGATCAGCCCGACAGTAGCTAACTTTGCCAACTATCTGTGGTGAAGGATAATTGTAATATGTTCGCGATCATGGATTCCACCCTGATTGGCTCGATTAGCTAAGTATTCGACGAGTTCGTCGACTGTTGTGCCGCTATCAGGGGTGGATCGGAGGTAGCGCAAAATGAGGCGACGATCCTCACTGGCTACGACGCCGAGGACGACATCCAATGACAAACTTGATGGCTCTGACGGACTTTTGGATGTCACCATCTCATCACCTCCGTCGTACTCTCACTGTGAATTAAGAGCGTTCCGCTTGGTTGACATTATTAAGTAGGACACTGTTCGTTTATATAATTCTATGGGTACGAGAAGTCGCAGAATTCCTTCCGAGGATTCTTTCTCTGATTCTTGTCACCGTGGGTCGCTTGCTCGCGCCACCGTGTCTCGTATTTTATCGCCATGAGATAGTGATTATATTTTTTATGTATTTATTAATAATTAATTGTAATCGGGCACCATTTAGCGAACTATCTTGAGCAACCAACCCGCGGGCGTGACTGTCGAATACACGATCGGCAATGCCAACGCGTCGTTCCATTTCCTGGCATCCCGTGCCGCCATCACCGGTAGGCTTGTCACTTAGAATCCGTAAACGTGGACTCACACAAACTTCACCCTTCCTCAAATAGAAACTTATCGCAGAACTCAACCGGAGAGTAGTGAGAGGCCGCGCTGATGAGGATTTGAAGAAATGGTCAGAATCTCCTTTTATTATGGCTGGGAATGTGAAGGTGAAGAGACTTAGTGAGCAAGAAACGACAAGAAATTAACGAAATAAAACTATCAAAATGCCTGATTCATCATATAGTGAGCGGGATGGCAATCGCACATCAAATATCGTCTTCGCAATTGATGCGGTGCATGATAGGAACTGCTCTGCCATCGCGATTATCGCCGACATCACGAAAGACGATGCATGGATCACTGCCGATGTGAGCGATATTGCTCAGTTGGATGCTTGGCGGTAACCAACTGGAGTCTACACTTGTATGCGTCATCTCGAACTCGGTACTTGAGAAATAACCGAGGTAAATGGTTGGAACTGCACCGTGCGCTTAGCTAGTCGTTTGATCACGCGTTTTTCCGTCGGTCAAGAGTTCGTTGACGGTGAGACCAACGCTGACAAGTGACCGTCGGGCGAGGCCGTCCTGCAGCAGGAGGCATGCGACATACGTGACGACGCCAATTGTGCCGACCAGGATTTTTGATTGAAGGGTGGTTGGCAGAACGCGAGTGAGACCAGCCATGATGACAGCCATCCCTGCCGCACTTCGGAACTGTGCGCGGAGCGGGTCGGGGAGCACTGGAACTATCGTGTTGTTCTGTCGGAGCGCTCGATGAAGAAGGAGGCAGCGGAGCGTCTCTGCAATAATCGTCGCAATGATCACGCCGATAGCACTGATCGATAGGACAAGGATAACACCGAGGATGAAATTCACGGTGACGGTGATCGAGGAAATTCGGAAGATAGCATCCGGACTCCCCATCCCCTTCACAGCACTGACCAGGGGTTCACGTTGCGTCTGGATGATGCGGTACAAAGCAATGCCGAGGAGGAAGGGGACGGCGGCGACATAATCAGCGCCGTAAACCGTCCCAATGATGATCTCACCGAAGAAGGCGACGATGACAAACATCGGGATGGAGAGCATGCTTGTATACGAGATGGTGGACGTGACCATCTCGCTGATTGAGCGGTTGCGGCTCGTGAGGTTGCTGATCTTGCTGATTAGGCCATCCATCACCACATTCGATATCAGCGTGGCTAGAGCGGTGAGTGAAAGCGCAATTTCGTAGTACCCGACTGCGGCTGTGAGTCCAATCCAACCAAGGAAGAAAACGTCAAATCGGGTATATGCCTTCCCGACGATGTTCGATGGGACGTTGAACTTCGCGTAGTCCCAGACGGAGCGCACAGTGGCCCGTGTCGGAATCGACGGTCGAATTCCAAGGAAATAGAAGATGATTGGGATGCAAAGAACCGTCGCGACGGTAAACCCGATTGTCATCCCCAGTACACTCAATCCGAGCAGTACAAGTACGGATTGGAATACAGTTTTCGTCACCTCCCGCAGAAGGTCTATCCAGTTCGTGACTCCAAATTTCCCCGTTCCTGCGAGTAAGAACTGGAGGGGCAAGAACAGCGCTAGCCCGACGAATAGAACGATCGCGAGGGAGGCCGCATTCGGAATCCCCGTATACGATACTAGGGGATGACGCCCAACGTCTGTAACTATGGTGGCAAGAAGACCGCTGGCTATTGAGATTCCGAGTGTGAGCCCGAGCAGTTCCTCATTGGACGTCCTCGCCTCCGCGAGGCGTTTCTGGCGCGCACCGCCGAATCCGTGTGGAACCCTGTTGGCGAACTGAACCACGGAGAGCAGGAGGAAGAATCCCCCGAATGATTTTGGGCCGAGTTCGCGAGCGAAGTAGGTTCTGTGTCTACCGATGCCGCGACCGGGAGTTCGCCCCACCGAGTCTTGCCTGCGACGGTTGAACGCTCGTCATTGAACATCCCAGAGAAATTCAATCCCCAGCACTGATGCTGTGGAACTCGAAGTCCGGCGAGCGTGAATCGAATCGACTGAGAACGAATGGAGCTCGTGAGAATGGACACCGTTCTCCGACAATGAGAGATTGTACGACTGTCGCAGCGATGGGAGCGGTCATCACCCCGCGACCGTGAAAACCACTCGCTATTACAAGTCCATCGGGAACATCACTTGGTGCGTCGATTATCGGATGAGTGTCTGGCGTGGCTCCATCTACGCCAGCCCACCCGTTGACGAACCTAGCTCGTTCGAACCCCCGGAGGAATCTCGGTATGAGGTTGGCGACGTGGTCGCGGAATGCTTTGTCTTCGCTCTTGCTTGCGCCCTCAGGATCATCTTCGGCGAACGACCAGCCGCCGACCAGTAGGTCGCCGTTGTGCTCTGGACGGAAGTAGACATGTTCACCGGGAATCCACCCCATTGGGAATTCGTTTCCGGCATCTTCGTTGGGGTCGAGCACCACGCATTGAGTTCGATATGGCCGGATAGGGAGTTGGACGTGGTCGCGGAGGAAACGTTCGGTTCGCCACCCTGCAGCAACCACGACGTAGGGGGCGTCAAACGTTCCTGAAGATGTTTCGACGCCTTTCACACGCTCGTCAGTGATGCGAAGGCCCGTCACCGTGGTGTCGGTCAGGATTGTCGCGCCTCGGGACTCGGCGTCGTCTTTTAGCGTCATCGTGAACGTGTAGGGGTCGACGAATCCGGTGTCTTGGTGTTTGACTACACCGACGAATTCCTCGAGATCGAACCGAGGGAAATCTGCTTCGACAGCGTCCGGTTCCATGAACGAAACAGTGACGCCGTCGGTGGCTAGTCGTTCGACGCGCCTACGTGCTTCTTGCTCGTGATCACGTGGGACAAGTTCGAGGCTCGGCCGTTCGGTGAACTCGAACTGTCCGGTTCCGTCGTAATCACGGAAGAATTCGTTAGCATAGTCAGAGATGGATGGGCTATCTGTGTAGGATGGTGCCATCGTAATCTCGCCTGCGGCGAGCGCAGTTGCCTCCGCAGCGATTTGTTTCCGTTCGATGATGAGTACGTTGAGGTGAGTGGCGAGTTTCCGAGCGACGGCACAGCCGATGACACCGCCACCAACGACGATGATGTCGTAGCTTGCGACTGACATATTATCGTTCGACAGATTCGATACCATCAGACAGTGCATCGACTGCTCGTTTGAGGTTCTCGCGAGTGATGGTCAGCGGCGGTTGAAATCGAACGACATTTTTGTAGTATCCGCCCACACCAAGTATCACTCCGTGTTTGTCACGTGCATGGTTTTTGACCACCACTGCCGCCGTCTTCGCAGGTGATGTATCTGACGCTACCAGCTCGACGCCGTGCATCAAGCCAAGACCGCGTGCTTCGCCGACCGTATCGTATTCAGCTTCGATGTCCGCGAGTTGGTCACCGAGCCAATTACCCTGTTCTACTACGTTATCTACGATACCAGTCTCAAGTTCTTCGATATTCGCCAGGGCGGCGGCACAGCATACTGGGTTACCGCCGAACGTTGAGAGGTGGTCGCCAGCCTCGAAGCAATCGGCGATTTCGGCTGACGCAGTGAACGCCCCGAGAGGCAGTCCGTCGGCGATACCCTTCGCCTGTGTGAGGATGTCGGGTTCGATACCGAATTGTTCGCTCGCAAATATTGTTCCCGTTCGACCGTAACCGGTTTGGACTTCGTCGACGATAAGGAGCGCACCATAGTCGTGGGCGATGTCTTGGACACGTCGGAGATATCCCACCGGCGGGACGATGATACCACCTTCCCCCATCACGGGTTCGAGCACGATCGCCGCGAGATCTCTGCTTGTATGAGTGCCAATAGTTCGTTCCAACTCAGAAGCAGCGGCTTCGGCGAACTCCGAAGCCGGTAAGTCACCGTACGGTGATCGGAACTGGTAGGATGCCGGTGCGTGAACCACGTCGTTGACTGTTGGGGCCATTCCATGCTTGTAAGCATGGTTGCCGGTAAGTGATAGACTCCCGAGTGTTCGCCCGTGGAACGCCATTTCGAGCGCCACAATCTCCTTCGAACCGGTGTACTTCCGTGCAAGTTTAATCGCACCCTCAACCGCTTCGGTGCCCGAGTTACAGAAGAATGTCTTCTGGAGGTCGCCGGGCGTGATTTCGGCGATGCGCTCAGCAAGGTTCGCTACCGGTTCATTGCGATAGATGTACGAACAGGTGTGGACGAGTTCGTCGAGTTGGGCCTTCGCTGCCGCGACCACGTTCGGGTTGTTGTGCCCAGCGTTCGTCACCGAGATACCCGAAAAGCAATCGAGATATTCGTCGCCCTCTGTCGTCACCATTGTCGTGTCGTTCGCACGGGTGACGGTGAACGGATCGTAGCCCTTTGTGATGGGCATTACGTAGTCGTCGTATTTATCAGCCGGACTGCACTCTTGTTCACTCATGATTTACTCGTATTCGTGATTCACAGCCCGGAATGCGTCTTCAGCAACTTCTAGTGCGTGGTCAATTTCTTCTTCTGTATGTGTGTAGGTGGTGAAGAATCGCTCGCCCTGCATTGGATTGCCGAACAGGACACCGCTGGCGGCGGCTTCTAGCCACCAATCGGCGAACTGGTCTTCGTTGGCGCGCCACGAATCCCGGTAGAAATGGATGTCGTGGTCGGTCATGTACACTTGCCCCATTGAACCGATGTGTTGGACGTTCGCGTTGACGCCAATGTCGTCGGCGACTTCTTGGAGCCCGGAGAACAGCCGGTCGCCGAGTCGGTCGATGTGGTCGTACACGTCGCGTTCGTCGAGGATTTCGAGCGTTTTCAGCCCCGCAGCGGCCGAAACCGGGTGACCATTGTAGGTGCCGCCATGGAAAGTGGAGGAGTTCCACTTCGAGGCCTCCTTCTTCTTCGGCGGGATGATTTCCTCCATTATCTCGGCCTTACCGCCGAACCCGGCCATTTGATAGCCGCCGCCGGCGGCCTTGGCGAATGTCGTCATGTCGGGTGAGATGCCGAATTTCCCTTGTGCGCTGTCAGGACCGAGTCGAAATCCGGTCATCACTTCGTCCCAGATGAGGACAATTCCCAGTTCCTCCGTGAGGTCGCGGAGGAACTCGTGGTAACCGTCGCGGGGAAGTAGACAGCCGCACGAGAACATGACGGGTTCGATGATAACCGCCGCGAGGTCGTCGGCCTGCGCACGAAGGATGCGTTCGGTTGCCTCTTTGTCGTTGAACGGGAAAGCGACCACGGTGTCGCTCACCGCGTCGGGGATGCCGGTTCCGTACGAGACGGTATTGGGTGCGTCGGCCGGCCCGAGGGCATCTTCGCTGGCGTAGACGCTCTGGAGTGCGTAGTCGTGTGCTCCGGCGTAGCCGCCCTCGGGTTTAGCGATTTTGTCTTTTCCCGTGTACGAGCGCGCAACTCGCATCGCGTGCATCGTGGCTTCGCTCCCGCTATTCGACAGCCGCACCTTCTCAATGCTCGGGGTCATCTCTGCGACTTTCTCCATGAATTCGATAGCGACCGGTTGAGGGGTGGCAGTCAAGTCGCAGGTATCGACCTGCTTCTTGACGGCCTCTCGCACCTCGGGATGGCCGTGGCCGAGGATGATCGGGCCGAGCGCTAGCAAGAAATCGAGATACTCATTTCCGTCGATGTCGTAGAGATACGATCCGTCAGCTTCCTCGACGTAGAACGGGTAGGGGTCGAACGACCGGACGTTCGACTCGACACCGAGAGGTGTGACGTTCAACGCTCGGTCGTGGAATTGCTCGCTTTTCGGCGTTCGATCTCGGAGCCGCTCCGTGTGATCCGATTCTTGCTCTTTGTCACCGAGGCTCATTGCACCATACGACGGAGGAGTGCCCAATAAATCTTTGGTAAAATACCCCCTATTACGAAAATGATGCGGTATTTCCCCCGATTAGAGGGAAATAATACGTCTACTGGGAGCGATCGAGGGGGAGTACCAGTCCTTTCAATCCTCCACCAGTCTTTCGAATTTCTCGCACGTCAAGTTCGACGACGTCCATCCCCCGTTCGAGAAGTGCGCTCCGGATATACGGATTTCCAGACGGCACTAGTACTTCCCCTGGCTCAACCACGATGGTGCTCGTAGCCCGATTGCGCTGTTCGCGCATCGGTACTTCAATAGTTTCGATTCCCCGGTCGTGCAGGACTTCGACGAACTCGGCGGGAACCGCCTGCGGGTACACGAGCGCGAGATCGGTGTCGACCATGCCGAACACGAGCGCGAGGTGCGTCTGTCCAGTGCTCTCTGTGCTGCCGAAGATGGGAACGTCAACCACGTCGATATCATATGATTCGAACACATTTCGAACCTGCCGGATGCCCTCGGCGTTGGTCGTCCGCGACCGCCCGATGGCGACCGTCTCCTCCTCTATCCACACCATGTTTCCGGCTTCGAACCCACCCGATCCGTGAACGGTGTGATAAATTGGGATACCAAGTTCGACTGCGCGCTCCGTCACTCGGCGCTCCTCACCGTGACGGGTCTTTTCGACCATCTTCCCGACGACCAACCCACCCTCAATCGCAAATCCGACATCCCGGACGAACAGCGACTCCGCTAGACCCTCACAGGCGTCGTTGAGCCGATGAACCGTCACGCCGCGTTCCTCTAGTTCTTCGACCAGCGCTGCGTGTTCGCTCGCCGCGCTCTCCTGTCGGGGCAGGCCGTCCCAATCCCATTCGTCGGGGTCGACCACGGTGCTGAACTCCGGGCCGGGCTCGTGAACGAGCACGCTCTCTAATCGACCGACTTCGGTTCGCACCGACGGTGAGATATCCCAACTAGTCATCATTCGGAGAGGTCTAGTCGCTGCTCTTCTTTCACACTCCGGAGGGCCATGTCGGTCGCCGTCGAGAGAACTCCTTCGTACCGGCCGATGCGGCTTAGCAGGTCGGTGAGTTCTGATCGCTCGCCGAACCGTACTTTCAGTAGGAGGTCGGCCTCGCCAGTGAGTTCGTGTATCTCCTGAATTGCTGTCTCCTCGGCGAGGCGTTCGGCAACCTCCGAGAAGTGACCGGCCTCGGTTTGGATGCGGATGAAGGCAACGTTGTCCAATCCGAGCAGTTCCGAGTCGAGTATTGCCCGGTAGTCTTGGATGTACCCTTCAGCTTCGAGCGTGTTCACGCGTTCGTGGATCGTGGCACTTCCCATGTCGAGCCGACGGGCAATTTCGGAAAGAGCGGTTCGCCCGTCGGCTTGGAGTATTTTGAGTATCTTCCGGTCGATTTCATCGAGATTCATATTGTTCATTTTCCTACTGAATTCTCCTAATCGTTCCGTTTCTTCACGTGTTGTTCAGTCTTCTCGCCGGTTCGCGTCGGCGTATGGTCTGACGGCGGCGTCCGTCCGCGACTTCCGGAGCGCGGTCACATCGACCGAACAGGTAGCCGCGGCCTCCTCATCTCGCGGCAGCGAAAGCCGCGTTCCGTGTGGCCCTACGACGTCGTCACAGGGTGCGAACACCGCTGACCGTCCGGTTCCGGAGAGGTCGCCGTCAAGTTGCGCACCCACGACGCTGACCTGTACGACGTACAGCTGGTTCTCGACTGCGCGCGCCGCAGAACAGCGTCGAACGCGTTGGTAACCTGCCTCGTCGGCAGTCCACGACGGCACGGCGACGACCTCGGCACCGCGATTCGCAAGACTACGGACGAAACCCGGAAACTCCACGTCGTAACATACTGCGACGCCGATGCCGACGCCCTTGTGCTGGACGACCGGTGCTGGCTCGTCTCTGGTTCGTTTCCCTTGTCGGCGCTCCTCCGGAATCAGGTGAGTTTTATCGTACGTACGAATACCCGAGCTGGGAACCGCGATGGGACAGCGGTTGTAAGTCGAACCCCCGTCAATGACGTTGTAAGAGCCGCCGACGATGACGGCACGGCGTTCGTTCGCGGCCGACGAGAGGAATTCATGTAACTGTGCTTGCCTCTCGGGGTTGATGACGGTCGCTGCGTCGGCGTCTCCCGTCTTTTCGAGATAGTCGCTAACGAACAGTTCCGGGAGCACATACAGGTCGGCATCGCCCGCATGGTTAAAGGACGAATCGACGCGCCGTAACAGCCCATCGAGCGACTCCGCATCGCGGAGTTCGTACTGGCACAGAGCAATCACGAAAGTTTCGCCGTCGTCCATGTGCTTCCTGAGGTATGCGGGTGGGAGACAAAAACTTTGTCCGCACCCCGGCACCTATGCCGATAGATAGTCGGAAGAATCGGAAATAGAACAAAACTTATTTCGTGGGAGGACGATGACATGGCAAGGAAACGCATGGCAAGCGAAACCACAACGCGGGAACAGGAAGTCGAGGCAGAGACAGGGCTCTTCCGCCGGCTACGCAGGAACCGCTGGAGTGGACTGGTCGTGAACATCGCTCCGAGCACCTTCTGGTTGGTCACGTTCTTCCTCGTTCCATTGGCCGTGATGTTCTACTACAGTTTCGGACAGCGAGGGGCCTTCGGCGAGGTTCTCATTAGTCCGGAGTACCTCGGCCTCCAACAATATCGCCTGTTCTTCATCCCTGATGATGCGACCGTGCCGGAGGCCGCGTGGTTCACCGTCGCGTGGGTGGTGGAGGTGCTGCTTCCCTTCAGCGTCGAACTTACGGCGGGTGAACCGACACCTTACGTGCAACTGACGCTAAAAAGCATCGGCTTTGGAGTGGTGGCAACCGTAGTCTCATTCATCGTCGGCTATCCCGTCGCCTACTTCGTGGGTCGCATCGCGCCCGAGGAGTATCAAGACCTGTTGTTGGTGCTGATAATCCTCCCCTTCTGGGCGTCGTTCCTCGTCCGCATTTACGCGATACAAATCCTTCTATCAGGAAATAGTATCCTGACGAACGCGCTAGGATTTCTTCCCTTCTTCGAGGCCGGGCAGTCGCTGATGAACTCGCGGTTTGCGGTCATGGTTGGGCTGGTGTATATCTGGATTCCGTTTATGATACTCCCCGTGTACGCGAGCATCGAGGAGATCGACTTCACGCTTCAGGAGGCTGCTATGGATTTGGGGGCGAACCGATTTCAGGCGTTCCGTCGGGTCGTGTTCCCGCTATCGATGCCCGGCGTCATCGCCGGGAGCCTATTGGTGTTCATCCCGAGCACCGGAGCGTACGTCATTCCCGATTTGCTCGGCGGCACAGACAGTCAGATGATCGGTAACTTCATCGCAGAGCAATTCGGCGCGGCGGGTAACTGGCCGCTCGGCGCGGCGGGTTCATTCACCCTGATGGGAATCATGCTGTTTGCGATAGCCGTTTATCAGCGGTACGGGAGCACTGATCTCGCATGAGCGCGGAAACGTCGAGTCGCAGCCGGTTCGCCCGGTTGCGCTCGCTGTTCTTTCGACACGGGGGGACGTTACTGGCGGTCGAAGCCGTTCTGGTCTACCTGTTCCTCTACGTCCCCATCGCCGTTCTCATCACCCTTTCGTTCAACGACTCTCGATACGCGTTGGTATGGCAAGGGTTCACGACCGAATGGTACGAGGCATTGCTCGCGGGCGAAACAGTCGCCCGCGTCAATCCGGACGCCGCGTTCACGGCACTCGCCCACTCGGTCGAAATCGCGGTCGCTACCGTCGTTGTCAGCACCGTTTTCGGGACAATGCTGGCGTTCGCACTTGACCGCTACGAGTTTCCCGGCAAAGGATTTTTTACCGGAGTCGTCTACATGCCCATCATCATCCCAAGCATCGTGATGGGAATCTCGTTATTGTTGTTCTTCAACATCGTTGGAATGTCGCTCGGACTTCACACTGCTGTCATCGGCCACATCGCGTTTGACATCAGTTTTGTCGCTATCGTCGTGCTCGCGCGACTACAGCGGTTCGACCGCACGTTAGAGGAGGCGGCCAAGGATCTCGGCGCAAACGAATTTGAGACATTCCGATACGTCACGCTCCCGCTGTTGAAACCTGGTATCATGGCCGGTGCGTTACTCGCATTCGCCATGAGTTTCGATGACTTCGTGGTCACCTTCTTCATCATCGGCAACCAGAACACCCTGCCAATATTTTTCTTCTCGATGGTTCGTCAGGGAATCACGCCGGGCGTTAACGTGGTTGCCGCGCTCATAATCATCGTCACGATGGCGGTCGTCGCGGTCGCCCAATGGTTCGAGGGGCCGATATGGTAGAAAAAACTTCGGATATTGGGGGCTTTTTCCCCAAACTTTATGTCATATACACCCTTCTAACCGAAAAGAGCTGGTGTGATACACATGGACAAACACCGTAAGTCCCGAGACAGCAGGCGACGATTTCTCAAGACGACCGGCACCCTCGCGGCGGTCGGATTAACGGGGCTCGCTGGCTGTACTGGTGGGAGCGGGTCGAAGGATCAAACCGGAGGGACGACCACGACGACGTCCGGTACGACCGCGGGGAGCGCTAATCCCAGACAAAAGTACGATCTGAAGGAGCTCAACTATGAGCTTGAGAACAAACTGAACATCTTCCAATGGGGCGACTACTGGCCCGACGGTACGATTCAGGACTTTGAGAAGACCTACGGCGTGAAAGTCAATGTCTCGAACTACGCCTCTAACGAGGAGATGTTCAATAAACTCAAGGCTGGCGGAACCAACCAGTACGACCTTGTGTTTCCCAGTGACTACATGATCAACATTTTAGTGGACCAGGGAATGGTTCAGAAACTAAATAAGAAGAAGATCCCCAATTACAGTAATCTCAGTAAGAAGTTCACCGACACACCGTACGACCCCGACCCCGGAACCTACTCTGCGCCGTATCAGTGGGGAACCTCCGGCATCGGGTACAACAAGGAGATGCTCGGTGGGAACGCGAACATCAATTCCTGGGACGCGATGTGGAACGAGAAGTGGAAGGGTCAGATGACGATGCTCAACGACATGCGAGAGACCATCGGCGCGGCCCTGAAACGGCTCGGCTACTCGCTGAACACGAAAGACGAGGCGAAGATCGAGGAGGCGAAAGAGATGCTCATCAACCAGAAGAGCCTGCTCAAAACGTACGACTCCTCGAACTTCACCACCAACCTCATCAACAAACAGGCGAGCCCGGTTCACGCGTGGTCCGGCGGCGTATTCCAGGCGTACTGGGAGACGTACAAAAACGGCTCCTCGCCGATCGGGTACACGGTGCCGAACGAGGGCGGCGTTATCTGGGTGGACAACGGCGCGGTCACCAAGCAAGCAACCCATCCGAATGCCGCCCACGCGTTCATCAACTACTACTTGAACGCGAAGATCGGTGCGCGCATCACCAACTGGACCTACTACGGCAGCCCGAACGAGACGGCCGAGAAGCACATCAGCAAGGATATTCTGAACAATAAGAGCATCTACCCTGACCCGAAGACGATGAAGAAACTTGAATACATCCAGAACATCGGCCAAGCGACGCAGGCCTACAGCCGTGCGTGGACCGAGATCAAGAACGCCTGATACATGGTGAGCTACGATGTTCGACTCGACGGAATCACGAAGCGGTTCGACGACGTTGTGGCGGTCGACGACGTAAGTCTCGACATCGAAGCCGGAAAGTTCCTCACCTTACTCGGCCCGTCGGGGTGCGGAAAGACGACACTACTGCGGTGTATCGACGGGTTCGAGACACCCACGAGCGGTGACGTGTTCATCCGCGGCGAGCGCGTCAACGACATTCCGCCGTTCGAACGCGACACGAGCATGGTGTTCCAGTCGTACGCGCTGTTTCCGCACATGACTGTCGGCGAAAACATCTCGTTCGGCCTCGAGATGCAGGGATTCCCCGACCGTGACCAGGCGACCGACGGTGGTGTCGCTACGAATGGTGGGTTCGGCGCCGCTTTCAAGCGGCTCGTCAGTCGAACCGGAAGCGAAGAGATCGACGCCCGCGTTGCCGAAGCCCTCGAACTGGTCGAACTTCCCGATTACCAGGAACGGAAAGTGAGCGAGCTTTCGGGCGGCCAGCAGCAACGAGTGGCGCTCGCCCGTGCACTGATCACCCAGCCGACGGTGCTGTTACTCGACGAACCGCTTGGTGCACTTGACCTAAAACTTCGAAAGAACATGCAGGTTGAGTTAAAAAACCTACAGAAAGAGCTGGACACTACGTTCGTTTATGTGACTCACGACCAGGAGGAGGCGCTGACGATGAGCGACCAAATTGCCGTCATGAACGACGGTCACCTCGAGCAACTTGGATCCGCGACGGAGATCTACGAGGAGCCGGAGACGGAGTTCGTCGCCGACTTCATCGGCGAGACCAACCTCCTCAGAGGTAGCTATACCGAGACGCCAGACGGCGCGGTCGTCGAGTGCAACGGACTCTCGTTTCGCGTGCCGCACGAACCGGACGCCGACGGGGAGGTGTCGTTCGCCGTCCGGCCGGAGAAAATCCGATTAGGCAAAGATGCCCGAGGACTGGACAACGTTTTCGAGGCCGACGTAACGGACGAAATATACAAAGGGAACCTCGGCAAGTTCGTTGTGGACCTGCCAAACGGCCAGAGACTCACCGTCGACATGCAGATAACCGACCGCAGCAAGTATTTCTCGACCGGGCAGAACGTGGCAGTCGGGTGGTCGGCCGATAACGCCGTCGTGCTAACACGGTGAGCACACTGATCCTACCTGGGACGATCACGAATACGATACCCGTTTTCCAATGACAGACTACACCGACTCACTCAGAGCAAATCACGAATCGGCAATCAAAGACGCGACCGACGGCGTCACGTTCGGCGTCGTCGTCGGTGGTGCGACCAAAGCGGCGGTGGCCGACGAGACGTTCGCACCCGACGACCCCGCGATCGCGGCATCCATCGCGGACGTGGCACGCGGACACAAGAAGGACGTTGACGACGCGGTAGCCGCCGCTGCAGCGGCGTACGAAGACGAATGGGGCGAGACGACACCGATGGAACGCGGCGACGCTATTCGGGAATGGACGGGCGTGCTTCGTGACCACCTCGACGACCTCGCTCTCCTCGAAACTCTCGAAGTCGGAAAGCCGTTATCGGCCGCACGTGCGGACGTTGCGACGGGTCTTGACTTCTTTGAGTACTATGCCGCGGCGGCGGTTGGCGAGGAAGGGTCAGTGCCGTCCGTCGGCGACGACTCGTTCGCATACACCAGGCGGGAACCGTACGGCGTGACCGGCCAGATTCTCCCGTGGAACTATCCGATCCTCCTGATGGGTTGGAAGGTCGGCGCGGCCCTCGCGGCGGGAAATACTTCCGTGACGAAACCGGCAGAGCAGGCCCCCCTCGCGGTGATACGAGCGGCTCAACTCGCGGAGGGTGTTCTACCGGACGGCGTGTTGAACGTCGTTCCCGGATTCGGTGACGAGGCGGGTGTTGCAGTCGCCGGCCACGATGACATTCAAAAAGTGTCGTTCACGGGGTCGGTTCCCGTCGGCCAGGAAGTGATGCGGGCGGCCGCGGACGACGTGACGCCCGTCACGCTGGAACTCGGTGGGAAGAACCCGTTCGTCGTATTTCCCGATGCCGACGTGGAAGCGGCAGCGCAGACGGCGGTCGTCGCTGGACTCTACAACAACGGACAGTCCTGTGATTCAGGAACCCGTCTCATCGTCCACCAAAACGTGAAAGACGAGTTTCTCGATCGCTATCTCGACGCCGTGGAAGCTCGGACGGTCGGCGATCCGCTTCAGAATGCGAATCAGGGACCGCTTTGTTATGCGACGCATCGAAAGAAAGTCGAACAGTACGTCGAACTCGGCAAAAAAGAGGGAGCGACTGTTCTCTCGGGTGGAAGTCGTCCCACTGACGCGGAATTCAAGGGTGGATACTTCTTCGAACCGACGGTGTTCGGCGATGTGGATCCGGAGATGCGAATCGCACAGGAGGAGGTGTTCGGGCCAGTTCAGTTCCTCTTGGAGTTCTCAACCTACGAGGAAGCCATCGATGTGGCGAATGGCGTGACCTACGGACTCACGGCCGGAGTGTTCACGCAGGACGCCTCACGTGCGCATCGGGCGGCCGCAGACATTGAGGCAGGGAGTATCTGGGTAAATCAGTACTTTGGCACCGTCCCTGGAACGCCGTTTGGTGGATTCAAGCAATCCGGTATTGGCCGCGAGTGCGGAAAAGAGGCGCTCACGGAGTACACACAAAGTAAGTCCGTGCACCTTGCGCTCGGCGACCCGTCGCTCTGACAGTCTTCTCATGATGGTGGCCCCCCTTGTCGGGGGAACCAGCAGTCACTTCGATATTATAGCGTTTTAGACGAAATCTTTCCGTCTCCCATCCTGATTTCCAGAAAGATTTTTGGCACACCTTCCCATTTGATAGAGTGACCCACACATGAGACAGCTTTACATAGGTGGAGAGTGGTTGGACGCCGAGTCCAGCGAGGGCATTGAGGTCGATTCGCCGGTCACAGGTGAGGTCATCGACACTGTACCGAGCGCGTCCTCTCAAGACGTGCGGAAAGCGGTTGAAGCGGCTCGCCGCGCGCAACGCGAGCTCGAGGAGATGACCGCATTCGAACGGGCCGCAGTGCTTGACGAGGTGACCGAGTACTTCGAGGAACACGAGGACGAAATCGCCGAACTTATCACCCGCGAAGAGGGAAAGCCGCTTCACGAGTCCTACGAAGAGACCGAGTACGTTATCGAATCGAGCGATGACTACGCACACGACGCCATCCGCCTGTTCGGCGACGTCGTCCCCTCAGAATTTCGGGGACGCTTCGCGTACACTCAACGCGAACCATACGGTCCGTGTGCGGTCATTAGCCCATGGAACTTCCCGCTCGAAGTTCCCGGGGGTAGCATCTACTCGGCCATCGCCACTGCCAACCCGGTAGTGTTCAAACCGGCGGAGGAAACTCCGCTGACGGCATATCACATTGCGAAGGCGTTCGAGCAGTCGAGCCTTCCGGACGGTGCCTTCAACCTCATTACGGGTGCGGGCGAAACCGGCGCGGAGTTGGTCGGTCACAGAGACATTAGACTCATTGCCTTCACCGGTAGCACCGAGGTTGGCCAGCAAATCGCGAAGACGGCTGCGGAGCGCAACGCTCAATGTCTGCTGGAGATGGGCGGGAAGGATCCAATCCTCGTGCTCGATGATGCCGACGTGGATCACGCGGCCGAGAGCATCGTGATGGGGAGCAACTGGAACGCCGGCCAAGTCTGCTGCGGTACCGAGCGCGTCATCACGACCGAAGGTATCCACGACGACCTGGTCGATGCCGTGGTCGAGAAGACCGAAGCCCTCACGCTCGGCGACCCTTTCGAGGAGGGAACCGACGTAGGACCGATGGTGAGTGAACGCATCCAGCGGAAGGTCAAAGACCACGTCGACAATGCAGTCGAGCAGGGCGCACAACTGTTGACCGGCGGTGGCACCGACGGCCTGTTCTACGACCCGGCGGTGCTGGACGACGTGACCGAACAGATGGATATCGCCACCGAGGAGACGTTCGGCACGGTGACGCCGGTCGTCCGCGTCGACGATTACGAAGCGGCCATCGAAATTGCCAATCGTTCGCGGTACGGCCTTCAGGCGGCCATCTTCACTGACTCGCTCGAACGCGCCCACGACGCTGCCAATCGGCTGAAGGCGGGTGGCGTGTTTGTCAATGAAACCAATAACTACTGGGAGCGGTTGCTTCCGTTTGGCGGATACGGCGAGAGCGGTTCTGGTGGCCGGTATGGAAGCAAATGGCACCTCGAAGCGATGACGCAAACGAAAGCAGTTATGATGAACTATAAGAATTACTGACATGAAGGTGGTATCACTCGGCGGTTGCGGTGCGATGGGTCGAGCAACTTCTCATGAACTCGCAGGGAACAGTGACGTTGAATTGGTTATTGCGGACGCCGACCTTGACGCTGCTAACGACCTCGCTGCCGATCTTCCTGGCGAAATCGACACGGCAGAAGTCGACGTAACCGACCACGACCGACTAGTCGAAGTACTCGCTGACGCGGACGTGGTGGCAAACGCGCTCCCCTACGCCTTCAACGTTGACGTGATGGAAGCGTGTCTGGAAGCGGAAGTTCACTATCTTGACCTCGGTGGATTGTACCACAAGACGCAAGAACAACTTGAACTCGACGAGGCGTTCGATGAGACCGGACTCACAGCCGTCCTCGGCATCGGCGCCAGCCCGGGACTGACGAACATCGCGGCCGCGCAGGGTGCGAGCCATCTCGATCATGTGGACGAAGTTCACATCCGAACCGGGGCGAAGGGTGGCAGCGACGGGTTCGCCTATTCGGCCAAGACAATTTTGGACGAACTCACCATGAACCCCATCGTCTTCAAGGATGGCGAGTTCAAGGAACTCGAACCCCTCTCCGGCCGCGGAACCTACACGTTGCCGGATCCCGTCGGCAAGGTCGAGGGGTTCCACAGTATTCACTCCGAACTGGCGACGATGCCCTACACTTTCGAAGGTGTCGAAACCGTAGATTTCCGGGTCGCGTTCTCGCCCGACCTTGTGAACATCTGTGACGTGCTCATTGGGTTGAACCTCACCAGCGAGGAAGAACTCGAGTTCAAGGGGACTGAGTTCAGTCCCCGCGAATTCCTCGACTGGCACCTTGACCGACAGCCGAAACCTGGCGCAATCGAGGAGTGGAAGTCGTTCCAAGTGGACGTGACTGGCAAGGAAAACGGCGAACCTACTCACTATCAGCTTACCGTAGTCGTGGAGTCCCGACTCGACGATTGGGGATTGAAGGCGACCGCAGTCTGGACGGGTGTGCCGATGGGAATCGCGGCAGAACTCATCGGCCGCGGTGACGCACTCGACACGGGAGCCAAGCCGCCCGAGCAACTCCTTGACCCCGAACTGTTCATCGATGAACTCAGAGAGCGCGACATCGAGATTAATGAAACGCGGAATCCATGAATGATGATTAACCCCCGTTATCACAGGTCAAAGACACGGTGAACTACGTTGCAGGTGAATGGTAACCCCCGGTAGGCAAGAACGTAATCTTCAGTCGATGCTTCGACGAGTGTGTAGATGATCTGGTGCATTGGGGTCACCTCGCCGACGCACTGACCCGACACCACGACACCATGCGACTCTCCGTTGGTGCGCCGGCACCATCTCCCGGCGCACAGAAACCGTTGTAGAGAAGACCAAATTCACACTCACCTCTCGTTACTCGGCCGGGAGGTCACGCCGTCCAGTTCGCACACAGGGCATCGGCGACCGATCGCCTGTCCCTGCGTCCCGTACCGCTTTCGATACGCTCGTAACGTGAGCTTTGGATTCGCTGCCGCGTATACTCGGACCTTATTTCCAAAGACGTCGGTGAAATCCCTGAGCGATACATTATTCGTATCTGCCGCCAGTGGCTTAGGATTGAACCACCGCTGGTAGAGCGAGGCAACTGCAGGACCGCTGAACTCGAGCACACCGTCGGTGTGATTTTCGATCCCGTGCCGAACCAACGTCGCGAAGTGTCGATCACCAGAGAGTACAAGAGCACCTGCGTCCCGGAACAGTCGAATCGCATCGTCACGTCCGTCTGGCGGATAGCCGTTTGAGTCGAGATCCCGTGCCGGTGAGCCGTTCACCGTGGTTTCGACACATGCGTAGAGACTCTGGCTCAGACAAATAGGAACCGCATCATCGTCGAGGTCGGCGATCCAGCGTCGCAGAAATCGCTTTTTTCGCTTCCCAAGGAGTTTCTTTGACTGTGTTTGCGTGGCCTTTGCGTCGTCCCGTCAGGGGCTCGATTTGAACTTCCGGTCTTCGAGAAGCGCGAAGTCAACCCCGCCGTAGCGAAATGATGTATAATAGACATCGATTCCGCGCTTGACCGGCGTCGGATCGTACGGATCTGGGTTGTGACTGCACCGTGTCCGCTGGATCAAGTTGATGAATCCCGCCGTCCCGACGTATCCCCCTTCGCGAGATACGTTGTCCGGTGCACCCTGTCCTTTTTCGCCCCAGACATTCTGATGATAGATGTCATGATCGTCAACGAGAATTACTGTTGGCGTGATTCGAGTGAGCGACCGAAACGCCCACAGCCAGAGGTACTACTTATAGAGATAATCGAGCGTCGGGTTTTCGCGGCTTTCGACTCGCGTCGGACTGTTCTGATAGATCTGATCCCCGGTAAAGACGAGCAGATCGGGACGCTGCCGGTGGAGGTTCTGAACTAAATCAGCGTAGGGGAAATAGATGTTCTCCGGCGTGTATCGTCCCAGGTATTCGTCCGGCGAACGATCTGGATCGATCCGTCCCGCTTCGAGGGCCCGTGCTGCCGGTGTGGTGCAGCTACACAGGCCGATCGTGAAATCGTCGGCTCCGGATTCGGGATCCTTCCGTATTCGCCCGTGATATGCGACTGGGTCAGCGGTGCGAGAGCGATAGACAACGCGATAGTCCCACACCTGCGTCAGGTCCCACTTCTCACACCGGAACAACGCCGCGTATCCTGGTTGTAGTTCGGCGGTCGATCCCCGCCGCCAGGCCTCCGCTGTTCCCGCCGGCCGATAATCGAGCCGAATGCTCTCTACCTCTTCTTCAGCCACCGGTGTAAGCTGTGCCGACAGTCGAAGGACGCCCTCATTTACCGTGTAGAGCGTGTCGGCGATCGGTCCGAAGGTTCGGTCTGGACGGTTCGCAATCTTCTCCCCACCCGTTCGGAGGTCTTGGAACCACCAGCAAGCACCCGGCCGTCGAGGTGGCGGTGAGGAGACAAGCGCGATGTTTCCAGCCACCGCTTCGTCGCGGACGTCGCGGCGTATCGCCGTTCCGAGGAGTTCCCCTCTCGATTCATTCCACGCTGTCAATCGTAGTTCGAATCGACCGGCACGCTGCGGACGGATTTCAAGATCGAGTTGAATCCGATCGTCCGCTGCAGGACGAGTTAGACCACCGATCGGATAGTGCGTCTCTGCCGCCTGTACACCAAAGGCTAAAGGGTCGACCTCGTTCGTATGCTCCCGAAATTGGAGCCGTCCGTCCCGACCGAGCGTACACAATAATCCACCACCTTCCCCAGATCCGCGCTGCGCTAACGCCGCCGCACGATACTCCAGTTCGGGGCCTCCCACGCCGATCAGAAACCCACAAAACCCATCCCGATTCAGATGTCCTGCGAGCCCCGTCGTGACGCGGAGACGTCCTGGGAGGCGTCCTGCCACGACTTCACGGGTCAACACGCTCACTGTCCGTATTTCGTAGCTAGCCTCACCGCGGAGACACTCAATCTTGCCTGCACGTAACCGCCAGTCCTGCAGCCGGTTACTCCAAAAGTGGGGACCGATCCAGGGGCGCGTGACGTTGTCGGGCAGCGTCGTAACCGGCTGTAAGTGTGCTTCCTGAACCCAATTCCACGGCAATTGCTTCTCGGATGGAGTAGCACAACCGGCGGGAAGCGACGCCCCAGCGCCTGTCACGATCGCTTTTTTAAGAAGTTCCCGTCGACGAGGCGTTGCTCGCGATGGCGAGCCACCGTTTGTTCTTTCCCCCATTCTCAAATGCACTATTTGGCGAGAATCAATAAATGACTGGGCCATTCGGAGGTTCACCGGTCGCGTAGGGTTTTCCCTTGTTCTCTTCGCGTGGGTCGTCACGCGGAACGCTTATCGAGTCCGGCCGTTCCGTAACTTCAATTAGACAACCATGCAACAAACCGCCAATTCAGCGTCACTCGACACGATGCTCGACATGCTGCGTGACTCACACCGCCGGCGTATCCTGCTGGCAGTGTCGAACCACAATCCACGTACTGAAGGCGAGTTCACGACGGACTCGTTCACTCCAGACGAGACAAGTGAGGATGAGATCGAAGGGTTGAAAACACAGTTGCACCACGTCCACCTTCCCAAAATGGCCGATAAAGGCTACATCAAGTGGCATCCCATCACGGAGACGATTCGGCGGGGACCAAACTTCGCCGACATCGCGCCACTCCTCAAATTGATGGACGACCACGAAGACGAGTTGCCAGCCGACTGGCCGTAATTCAACAGTGCCAGATTCGCACCACGAGCTGCGCACAGATCGAGAAGGGGATCCCAGGTGTGCCCACTGCTGCTTATATTTGACGGCGGAAGTGAACACACCCGATAGCCGTGAACTCAGAAACGCACCTCACTGCTGTCTTGCGTTCCATTTTGGATAGGTATTTAATGTGGCTATCCCCAACACCACCTAAATACCACAAATTTGATTAAATCCTGCTCTACCTTGATAGAGATATATATATATATATATATATATCGATAGATGTACAGACCCACCCCAATCAACCCAGGAACGGCAAAGAACGCAACTTCGTACATCGATCGATGAAAAACAAAGTAGGCCATGAGAGCAAACATGAACCCTCAGCAGCCATGTCAATCACCCGTCTCGGGTTGAGTGCAATCAATCGAATACCATATTCAGGACACGCTCTCCCAATGACGTAAATAAATTGTTTGGGCAAACGTCACTCAGTTAGCAGAGACATTGATACACGCCGAAGTTGCACTAGAGCGTATGGTGGGGGAAGAAAAGACGACACGAAGACATTTCGTTCGGAGATCATTCCTCAAATCTCTAACTGGTGGCATAATTGGAGGGCAAGTTATCGGAACCGCCACTTCGGTTGAACAGCGGAGAACCGGCCGACAGGAGACCACTACCACGCAGGCTGACGGGTTGAACGTGGCAGGCCGACATCCGGTAGCCGGTGCTCAAGAAGTTGTCGTGCAAGGGAACCATGCTTACGTCGCCGCGACGGGTGTCAGGATGGGAGACAAGGGAGGGCGATTTGGCGCACTTGTCATCGTCAATTTCGATGACCCGACACAGCCCCGTACCGTCGCACGTCTCGAACTCCCATCCGAGGAGTTTCCGACACCCAATACGTTGGACGCGAAGGTGAACGGTAAAGTCGCTGGACTCGCTAACGACGCCAACTTCCCAGGGCCTGGCGGTGTCGCCTTCTACGACGTATCAACCCCTGCGAAGGCGCGACAGTTGTCGTTCTACAACGCGAATGGTGGCGTCCACAACTTTTTCATCGATGGCGACTTGGCCTACCTCGTCATCAATGAACCGCACTTCGTGGACTCGAACGGGGACGGCGAAGTCGATCAGGCTCGGATCTTCGGTAATACGGGGATAGAAATCGTCGACATCTCCGACCCGACCCGACCTGCACGGGCTGGGCGATGGTTGTTGCGAAACGACCGTCCAAAGTTCGCCCGTGCTGGGATCAACAACAGTCACGATTTGTTCGTACAGGATGGTCTCGCATACGTGGCCTACTGGGACGCTGGCGTCGTCGTTCTCGACGTGAATGACCCGAGTGACGTGCAAGTGGTCTCCCAGTTCGGTGCTGCTCCCCAGGCAACGAAGCAGATTCGACCGTTCGACCTTGGTGGTGACCCAGATTACTTCGATACCGTATTTCCGAATCGACGTTTTAATTCCCTACCCGGAAACGCCCACTACGTCCAACCATCGCCGGACGGAAACCGAGTGTACGTCGGTGCCGAAACGTTTCTGGACGAACCTGGTGGCATCGACATCTGGAACGTGACGAATCTCGACTCGCCAGAGAGGGTCGGCACCATCGAGGCACCTGCAGGTGGCACGAAAGAGGCCGATGCCGGCGATGGGGTGGTTCTCGACCTGGAAGACCCGGAGGTTCTTCGTCAACTGCGCACGTCACACAACTTCGACGTGACGGCTAACACGCTCTACACGTCGTGGTACGGTGGCGGTGTTCGCGTATTCGATATCGACGATCCGACAAACCCTACCGAAATCGGTTCGTACAATGCCGGTGGCTCCGCGTTCTGGACGGCAGTCTTCGCAGGGAACCGTATCGTCGCGAGTGATATCGACCGCGGACTAGTCTTTCTCCAGCAACCAGGCGGCTGATCTCGATTGACCACCCAATTCGCACCACGAACTGCGTGCACAGATCAATTCGGGGGTACCGTGGGGTGTCCACTTCCGCTTATGGAACTAAGCAGAAGTGAATAAATCGCTTCCGCTCTCAGCGTAAAACACCATTCGAAGACTCATACAGCCCGTAAGGCGGCAGCGTTCGTATTTATAAACCCTATATTGCGATATTAAATTCGATATCTCGACGATGCGACCGGAGGGGCGCGATCCAAACTGCGTCGCTCGATAAAACCGAATCAGGAAACAACGCGTCAGCAAATCATTCGCGGTACTCGCCGACGAATAAAGTTGCTGTCAAACGTATGCATCTGTACGGTTAGCGGTCGGGGCTGAATCGGCTAAATACCCCTCTCTCGGGGAAAGAGGAACTACAAACAAGACGGATTATTTTATAGAATGTTTATCACTTTGGGAAGCTTACTCCTAGCTGACCATGGAAATCAACTGGAAAGCTGTAATCACCGGATTCCTGACTGCGTTCATTCTCGGACTACTCGTCGCCTGGTTCGCCCCGCTCACGGAAATGACGGGACTCACACAGGCGTTACCCGGCCTCATCGGCGGTTTTATCGCCGGCTACATGGTCGTCGGTGTCGAACGCGGAGCCGTCCACGGTGGGCTCGCCACCGTCATTGGAGGAGTCGTCCTACTCGTCGTGTGGGCCGTGTTTGGGGCCCTGTTCGCCGGTCTCTTCCCGGCCTTCACGGGACTCGCACTCGGACTGCTCGTCCTAATCGCCCACGCGATTCCCGGTGCCGTCGCCGGTGCCATCGGGGGCTGGATAAAAGGCCGCCGCGCCACGACCCGCGAAACCGTTGGAACCGCCCGCTGACGGACGAGAGACGACGTCTCGACTTTTTGCTGTGTCACGTACTTAACGCTCCGATGGTGATTGGCAACAGACCCTCTTTCAAATCAGTAGCAGACGAGTGGGTCTATCTCGGGATCGTTGCGGCGACGCGACGGCCTCGACCACCCCCTTTGCTGACTGCGCGTAAGGGCAGGTTGTAAACGACCGCCGGACGACGAACTGTGAGCGATATTTTTCGCGATCGTCGACTGGTATGCTCCTTCGAGCGAGAAAGGAAAACCGTAGAGAAGTGCCGAACGTATGAGAAGATGGTTACATATATCAATAGCACGTAATTTCCGCATGCGTCTCATCCAGTTGCTCATTCCGGAGGGTGACCGAGTAAACATTCTCTCGGTACTCGATGAAGAAGGGATTGACTACGCCGTCTGGGAGGAGACTGGCCGTGGGGACTTCGAAGCGCTGGTCTCCTTTCCGGTACCCACGTCTGGCGTCGAACCCGTCCTCGATAAGTTGCATGCGGTAGGCATCAAGGAAAATTCCTATACCATCGTCATGCCGACAGAGACAGTGGTCTCCGAGCGTATCGGGGCACTAAAAGATCGATACCGGGGGTACCGTATCTCGCGTGATGAACTTGTTGCACATGCCGAGGATCTCGCTCCCGCGTCCTCAACATTTTTCATTTTCCTCGTGGTGAGCACCCTCATCGCCACGACTGGGTTACTCCTTGATTCGGCGGCAACCATCATCGGGGCAATGGTCATCGCGCCGCTGATGGGACCGGCCATCTCGGCCAGTGTTGGAGCGGTTCTCGCGGACACCGACATGACATCGCGTGGTGTGATACTTCAGGTAACCGGCCTGCTCGCTGCAGTCGTGACGGCCGCCGTCCTCGGCCTGCTGTTGAAAGAGACTGTCCTTTTGCCGCCGGTCGACATCCGAACGATTCCACAAGTCCTCGAACGAACGTCTCCGAATTTCCTCGCGCTCTTTCTGGCACTGGGATCGGGTATTGCCGGTGCTGTAAGCATCATCCGGGGGGCTGGGTCGTCACTCGTTGGGGTCGCCATCGCAGTGGCACTCATCCCGCCTGCCGCTACCACAGGCCTCGGCCTCGCGTGGGGATATCCCGACGTTGTCCTCACTGCTGGCGTCCTCGTGCTGGTGAACCTACTCGCTATCAACCTCTCGGCGCTCATTTTATTGTGGGTTGCCGGCTACCGCCCCGAGAAAAGGGAGCATGCGACTCGGGCACTCCGAGCGGTTCGCATCCGAATCGCGACCATCGTTCTCGGCCTCGTCCTGCTGTCGGTCGTCCTCGGCGCCGTCACCTGGGCATCCTTCGAAGTCGGAACCGTTGAGACCGGTGCAAACACAGAGGTTGAAGCGATGGTCGACAGCGGTCAGTTCGGTGAGCTAGATTTCGAGACGGTCACCGTCGACTACGATGTCGACGACGTTCTCTTTGGCAACCCAGCTGATGTGAGTGTCGTCGTGGCGCACGGGCCGAATGCACGATTACCACCCGACGTCGCGCAGCGTATCGATGACCGTTTGACCGAAACGACGGGAGAAGACGTCGTCGTTGACGTCGAATTCGTGCGGGGACAAAGTTCGGCCTGAGACGAGCGCGTCCGCGGTGCTTCGGTCAACGGCCGCCCGCCACGAAAACACAATCGGCGTCCCACCGCGGAACCGTTCCTTGACCAGTTCCGCAGCGAAAACTCCATCGACGATTTTCGCGTCGAAACGGGCCGGTGGGCCGGACGAGTCGGACACGTCCGCAATGGATTCGGTGACAGAGGAACCGCCGGCTTTTATCAGATGCGTGCGAACGGCCGGACGATGCGCTCCATCGACGAGGTTCATATCGCGCCGTTGGGGTTCGAGTACGACCGGATACTTGGCCCCATCCGAGAGCACGGCGTCGACGTCCTGTATCTCCTCGAACACGACGAACCGTCGGCCGAACGACCCGACTATCACGACGAACTGAAGGCGGCACTCGACGACGCAGGCGTCGACGTGCGGACGCGTACCGTCGATCTGCTCGACATCTACGCCGTGCTCGGCGTCGTCACCACCCTCGTCTCCGAGCACGGTGACGATATCGTTCGCGTAAACGTCGCTAGCGGGTCAAAACTCTCCGCGGTCGGCGCGGCCATCGCCTGCATGGCGACGGACGCGACCGCCTACTACGTCCATCCGGAAGGGTACACATACGAAGACCACGACGAACGCCAGAGCTACGGTTACGTCGGCGAAGAGGTGCTTCCGACCTATCCCATCGAATCGCCGACGCGCGACCAGGTGGCCGTGATGGATTACCTCGACGAAGCGGATACGGAAGTGTTCTCGCCGAAGAAGAAGGATATCATCGACCACGCCGAGGAATCGAGGTTGACGTTCATCGCGGACAGCGACCCTGCGAACGACAAGGCGAAGTTCGCCCTGCTCAACGCGAACATCGTCGATCCGTTGACCGAGGACGGGTACGTTGAAGTCCGGAAGGTGGGCCGACAGAAACAGGTAACGCTGACCGAAACGGGGCGAGACGTACTCAGGGCGTTCCGGCACAAACTCCGACGGTCAGAATAGTACGGTTGGTTTCAATACTATCGATAGTTTCGGAATAGAATTGAATTATTCCGCCGGAGAATCGCTAACTGATGACGATGTAGCGAACACCGTCCTCGCCACCCGCACCGCTTCGGCCCTCTCCGCGCCGCCCTCCCCCACGGACGGTAACCTACTCGTCATCGGTTCTCCCTGCCGAGCGAAAACGGAGTCGTTTACTGGTTCATCCGGATATACTCCATCAGCCCGCGTATCGTCGCCTGCAAATCGGCTTTGTCGACCGGGTTTTCGAGGAGGGACTGTGCGCCTCGGCTGACGGCCATCTGGCGCATCTGTGGCGGAATCTCCGCGGCTAGAACGAGCATGGAGATATCGCGGTCGTTGAGCTGGTTGCACCACTTCCAGATATCCTCGGTGAATCCATCCACGTCGAGGACGGCGATGGTGACGTCGTTCCGTCGGTCGAGGAGTCGGTCGAACTCCGCGATGGAGGTCGAAATCTCCACATCGTAGTCACCGCTTCTGAAAAGGTTGGCGAGCAGTTCGAGATTGCGCTCCCGTTTCCCGAGCGCGAAGACGAGAGCGGTGTCGTTCATCGAGCGTCTTCCGGCCGCGTCGCAGGTTGCTCCAGTGCCTGCTCGGGTGAACCGGTGAGGACGCCGCTGAGTTCGTTCAACGGTTCGCCGACCATGATACCGTGTTCTGTGATGCGGAACTCCCGAAGCGTGCGTTCGAAATCGCTCGTGCGCTTTTTCAGAACGCCGATGGCCTTCCGCATCTCGCCCGTCGTTTCGAGGTGGCGGAGGAAGACGATGTTGTCGGCGAGGTAGCTGATTCCGGCCTCGATCGCCTGAAATTCACCTGTGATAGTGTCGATTTCGTCGACGAGGATACGGTCACGCCCGCGTTCTTCAGGTAGCGACAGAGCGTGTGGAGTTTGCGAATCAGCATGCGCTCGTCGTCGTCCCGAAGCGATAGTTTGTAGCCGTCGATACCGTCTATCATGACGATGCTGGTGTCGTTCGCTTCGACCTCCTGTCGAACCGCGTCGGCGAACTCCGTCGCGGAGCGGTCGAGCGATTCGACGCGGTTGGTGATCGCTTGCGTCAACGGTTCCTGCTCGACCTCGTTCGGTGCGAAGATGTCGTACGACTGTTCTTCGGTGAACACGTCGGAGTCCGAACTCAAGTCGAGAAAGTGAACGTCGGATAGGTCGATATCGACCGCCGCCGCGTTGGCGCGAACGTCGTCTTCCGACTCCTCCAGGTTGATGAATAACACCGTCTCGTCCGCGTCGACGCCCGCGGTGAGGTATTTATCCCCAAAATGGTCTTCCCGGTGCCCGGGTCGCCGCGGAGGAGATAGCTTCGCTCTGCGATGAAACCACCGTTTACGATCTCGTCCAGTCCCGCCGTCCCCGTTGATATCCTCGTCATTGAATTGTCAGTCATATGTGATGTTGCCGTATTTGGCCGCCGTGAGAGTATATTTCTATCGGAGTAGGAGGTACGACGACGGACGTAAGTGGTAACGGTAAAAGGATTGATAATCCAGCTCTCGAACGGCGGGATTTATTGCGCCGACGCGGGAATGAAGAGGGGATGTATCGCGACCTCTCGCACCCGCTGGAGACGACGACGGTGTACCCCGGCGACCCCTCCGTCGAGATCGCTCCACATGCGACTCACGAGGTGGACGGTTACCGAGTCTCGCACCTCGAACTTGGAAGCCATAGCGGTACGCACGTCGACGCCCCCTGTCATACCGAACCTGACGGGCGATCGCTCGATTCGTTCCCCATCGAAACCTTCGCATTCGACGCCCTGCTGGTGGATTGCCGCGGAAAAGGAGCGCGAGACGCCGTCGAGTGCGACGACCTGCCGGAACCGACCGAGGACGACCTACTCGTCTTCCGGACGGGATGGGACACTCGCTGGGGTACGGACGCCTATTTCGACCACCCGTATCTCACGAGCGACGCCGCCGCGTGGTGCGCCGACCGCGGCTACCACGTCGCCATCGACGCCCTCAGCGTCGACCCGACGCCGGCCGAGAACGCCCGCGACGACGAACCTGAGGGCGTGCCCGCCCACCACGAACTCCTCGGAGACGACCGCCTCATCGTGGAGAACCTAACCGACCTCGACGGACTGCCGGAGCGGTTCACGCTGTACGCGTTTCCGTTCTCGGTCGGCGGTGTGGACGGTGCGCCGGTTCGCGCCGTGGCGGAGTTCCAAGGCGGCGAAGACGCACTCGTTTCGATAGATTGACTTGTAACGTCGCGTAGCGGACATACAGGCGAAACCGCCCTCCGAATCGACCGAACTTCGTCGTCTTCTTTCTTGCCGACATCGCGTCGCTGCTCGGAGTCATCGCGGTCGACGCGGCGTGGAGCGACGCCATCTTCGTGGCGTGTCCGTTCTTCGTCGTGTTCTTCGCCGTCGCTACGTTCCTCGAAGGGGAGTGGAGTCCCGAGTGATCGAGTGGCGAACTGACCTCTCAGGGTAGATGGCAGGCGAACACGTCATCGTGAAGCGCGTCGCAGACGTGGTCTAAGATGGTCTCCAGATTCCGCGTGTCGTACTGGTTGTACCGAACGAGGGTGTCCAGCGCGTCCTCGTCGCCCGCTTCGTACCGATACCAGAGTCGAACCGCGTCCTCGCCGCTGATGTCCATCCCGCCGCGACCGATTCCGAGTTCCGATTCGACCGCGCTCAGCCCGCCGGTCAGTCCAAGACGCTTGCAGGGGTACAGCAGGTCGACGTGGGGCGTGTCGAGCGACAGGTCGAACTCGTGTTCGAGGAACTGCTGGTCGAATCGCTTTCCGTTGAACGAGACGAGCAGGTCGGACTCGCCGAGTTCGCGCCGGAGGGCATCTCGCGTGAGGTCGTCGCCGCGGACGAGTGTCGTCGTCTCGCCGTCGCGGTGGAGGCTGACCGTGGTGACGACGCTGGAGTGGTGGCTCAGACCAGTCGTCTCGATGTCGAAAAAGCAGGTGTTCGGGCGGAAGTTCTCGTAGAGTCGCCAGCTCTCGCTGCTTGGGAACTCGGACGCGAAAAAGCGCGAGTTGCCGTCGTCCAACTGCTCGCTGGCGGTGGCGATGAACGACTCGATTCGGTCGCCCGTCGTGCTCCCGACGAAGGAAGGGTCGAACTCGTCCCAGTGAGTGACCCCGTTTCGCCACAGTTTTCGTTCCGTCTTCTCGCCCACCCCGCGGACGGGAATGAAACTGTTCTCGATTCGCATTGCCGAAGGATACCGCGAGAGGGTTAAATGCGTTGTCTCTTACGGACGAGATGAATCAACGCGACGAGCGCGACGAGAAATCCGAAGCCTGGCTGGCCGTCGCTCCTGACGTCGTCCGTCTCAGGCCGCGCGGTCAGCTCCCCGGTTGCGGTCGTGACCTGGTCGGTCGCCGTCGCGACCGATCGAAGACGACACGCTCCGTTCGGACGTTTCCTGCCCTGTCGCGCGCAGTGACGACAAATTCGGTCGGAGCTACGGGCCACTCCAAGGTGTCGACCCCGTAGGACGAGCGGTGCTCGCCGAGCGTACCTCATGATGCGAGAGAGCCATTCTCGCTCCGGTTCGTCCGGTAGGAAACATCGGAAATCGCGGTGTCGGAAACGACCGCGCGTAGAGGGGTGCCGGGTCGCACGTCTTGCTGACCCGCCTCGACCGTGAGTTCCGGCGGTTCGACGTCCACCGTCAGGGTCGCCGTGTCGGACGCCGACTCGTGGGGGAGCGGGGTCGATTCGTTCACGAGTCGGAATGCCACCGAGTGGTCGCCGGGAGCGAGACCGGCGACCGTCACGGGGCAGGACGCGGGTCGCCACGCCCCGTCGTCGATGGCGTACTCCGCGTCCGCTCCGTCCGCGTTCGCCACGTCGTAGTCCAGCGTGGCCTCGCTCCCGTTGAGGAACCCAGCGGTCGCTCGCCGCCCGAATCGCGGGCGCTTCGGTCGCGGATACGTCGAGCGTCGCGGAGTCGGCGTTACCGGCGGCGTCGTAGGCGGTCACCCGAACCGCGCGCGACCCGACCGACTCGAACGCGTTCGAGACGGTGGGGGTCTCCGTCTCGACCATCGTGCCGTCGCCGAACTCCCAAACGTACCGAATCACACCGCCCGCATCGGTCGTCCTCCCGGCGTCGAAGGTGGTCGGAACGCCGACGCCGGTCGGCCCGCTGATCACCGTGACCGTCCCGCGCTCCAGCCCGCCGTGGAGCAGTTCGTCCATCTCGGGGGCGCCCGGACGGTAGCGGTTCGGCCGTGAACTCGCACCCTCCTCCGCTCGGTTCGAGCTCCGGATGTATCTCGATGCCGCCCGCGCCGATTCGCATCGAGTGGCTCCTCTCGCGGATGCAGATGGACGACCCGCGGAACTTCGGGACGCTGACGGTGCGCCCTGCCTCTGCACGTTCGAGTTCGATGGTGCCGTCGGTCACGTACTGGAGGTCGTCGTCCGGCGATAGCTCGGTGTTCTCGGAGGTGACCAAGACGGTCGTCCCGTGCTCTTTCAGGTAGCGCATGAACGCGATGACCTGTTTGCGGAACTGGTACTCGTCCGAGGTCAGATATCGGAGTTTCGTGAGCGGATCGATGAAGACGCGGTTGGGGCGAGCGATTCGACGCGGTCGGTGATCGCCTGCGTCAACAGTTCCTGCTCGACCTCGTTCGGTGCGAAGACGTGGTAGTACTGTTCTTCGGTGAACACGCCAGAATCGGGGCTCAAATCGAGGAAGTGAACGTCGGAGAGGTCGATGTCGACCGCCGCCGCGTTGGCGCGGATGCCGTCTTCCGATTCCTCCAGATTGACGAACAGCGCCGTCTCGTCCGCGTCGACGCCCGCGGTGAGGTAGTTCATCCCTAAAAGCGTCTTCCCGGTGCTTGGGTCGCCGCGAACGAGGTAACTCCTCCCTGAAACGCGTCCGCCCTGTAATATCTCGTCCAGCCCGGATACGCCACTCGATATCCGTTCTGGCGGATTGTGGCTCTTACTAGTACATTGTCGCTACATTCGGCATATATCTCTATTGGGCGTGAGATGCGGTAATCGCGGACGTACGTGGTGTCGAATAAGATTCGAAATATCATCAATACCGAAACGATTAATCGTCGCCCGTCTGAGGGCGGTCAATCCTCCGAGAACCGCGCCGGTAAACGACCGATTTCTCGGCCGCGTTGCGAAGTAAGCCGGGGAATCTACCGAGTGAGCCGACGAATAACAAAGAGTGGTGCATCCCTAGCCGAATCGTTGCGCGGAGGGTGCGGGACGACGCGACCCGTGCCCCGTCGCGCGAAGGTGAACAAAAATGTCAGAGGCGGACAAGTATCCGGAGGACACGTCGCGCCGTCGCTTCGTCAAAGGAGTCGTCGGAAGCGCGGCGCTGGCGGGAATCGGCACGGGAACGGCGGCGATGCTGAACACGGCCACCGCACCGTCCGGTGCGGGCGGCGGTATCGTCCAATATTTCGGCGTCGAGAACGTCGCCGGACCCGCACCGCGACCGATGCCGCAGATTCCGGTCGAGTTAGACGACGAAGGGAATCTCCGAGGAATCTGGCCGAACGTACAACAGCGAGAACAGGAAGGTCGAACCGTCACCGTCGCGGAGATGGAGATCGGCGGCGTCACCTACTCCTCGGAGTGGTTCCAGTACTGCGGCGTCCAGACGTATCCCGGCGTCGAACCCAAGGCCGACCAGGACAACTACTTTCGCTACACGTCGTCGGCGCAGTACGAGTGGCAGTCGCAGGAGGTTTCCGGCGGGAACAGGGTGAACATCGCGGACTTCGACGATTACCAATCGTGGGGGAACGGTATCGGCAAATCGGGACTCGGGAAGCCCGCGATGGCGACGTGGCGGTCACAGGACGTTCCGGCCAGCGGAACGATTCCGATTCAGATAATTCGAAGCGAGCAGGTACGACAAATGGCGAACGAGAACCAGTGGCTCCAAGCGAGCACCGAGGAGGGTTTCATCGCCATCATGGACAAGTGTACGCACTTCTGTTGCGTCCCGCTGTTCAAAGCCGACCCGACCAGCGCAAAGTTCAACGCCGCGAACGAGATCTACTGCCCGTGCCACCAGTCGGTGTACGACCCCTTCTCCATCGAGCGGGTTTCGTTCGTCGCGCTGCCGCGACCGGATGACGAGTAGAATTGTGGAGTTAGAACGCTCGGACCGACCCCCGCGACCGAATCCGAAGAACGGCTCTTCGGGACTATTCGGGTGGATTTCTGTATAGCTATTTGGAAATCTAGACAAAAATCTACTCATATATCTAGATAGCTATCGGGAGAATTTGCCAACGCACGCGCTAAGCGGACATCTTTCGCAGGCGGCCGCCGCCGGATACGGCTCCTTCCGCATCCGCTCGACGGGAGAGTTCCGGAAGAGACGTGGTGAAGCGGTGTGGCTAAACCGCGCGAGAACCTATCGGTAGACATGAACATGCTCGTAGACGGCGAGTGGAAACGGGACGCCTACGAGACGACGAACGACGAGGGCGCGTTCCAGCGCCAGAAGACGACGTTCCGCGAGTGGGTCGAGGCGGGCGAGGGGAGCGAGTTTCCGGCGGAGTCGGGGCGCTACCACCTCTACGTCTCGTACGCCTGCCCGTGGGCGCACCGAACGCTCGTCACGCGGGCGCTGAAGGGGCTCGAAGACGAAATCTCGGTGTCAGTCGTCGACCCCTACCGCCGGAACGACGGGTGGGAGTTCTCACCCGACAAACCCGGTTGCACCGCCGACGCCGTCACCGGAGCCGACTACCTGCGCGAGGTGTACGTCGAAGCCGACCCCGAGTTCACCGGGCGCGTGACGGTTCCGGTGCTGTGGGACAAAGAGCGCGAAACCGTCGTGAACAACGAGTCAGAAGAGGTAATGCGGATGTTCGACACCGCGTTCGACGGTATCGCTGAGCGGGACGTGACCTTCTATCCCGAAGAGTACCGCGACGAGGTGGACGACACGATCGACGCGATCTACGAACCGATCAACAACGGCGTCTACCGGGCGGGGTTCGCGGAGACGCAAGCCGCGTACGAGGAAGCCGTGACCGACCTGTTCGACGCGCTTGACCGGTGGGAGGGCGTGCTCGCCGACAAACGCTACCTCTGCGGGCCGGCGCTGACGGAGGCGGACTTCTGCATGTTTACGACGCTCGTGCGCTTCGACGCGGTGTACGCGACGCACTTCAAATGCAACGTGCGGCGAGTCGTGGACTACCCCAATCTCTGGAACTACCTGAAGGAACTCTACCAGTTGCCGGGGGTCGCCGAAACGGTGCGGATGGACCATATCAAGGAGCACTACTACCGGAGCCACGGCGACATCAATCCGAAGCGAATCGTCCCGAAGGGGCCGGAACTCGACTTCGGGGAGGAACACGACCGGGAGCGACTGCCGGGCGGACCGCCCGAAGAACTTCGATAGCTCGGCGGACGCCGATCCTTCTCGGTCGGGCGGTCCGACTGAGACCGATGGGTTCAGGACAACGTATTTTTACGCTCGGGGGGAACTTTCGGGCATGGTGATGAAAGAGTCCGAGGCGGAGATTGGACGCGATGACCCGGTTCCGAACTTCGAACTGCGGGGCACCGACGAGGAGACGTACACGCTCGCCGATTTCGCCGAGTACGACGCGGTGTTGCTCGTGTTCACCTGCAACCACTGTCCTTACGCGCAGGCCAAGTTCGACCTGCTGAACGACGTGGCGGCGGAGTACGACGACGTGGCCGTGGTCGGCGTCAACTCGAACGACGCCGAAGAGTATCCTGACGATTCGTTCGAAGCGATGCAGGAGTGGGTCGAGGAAGGTCGCATCCGGTACGACGCCTACCTCCGCGACGAGACGCAGGACGTGGCAGAGGCGTACGGTGCGGTGTGTACGCCCGACCCGTTCCTCCTGCGAAACTCGGGTGATACGTTCACCCTCGCGTACCACGGACGACTGGACGACGCACTCAATCCGGACGACGAACCCACCGAGATATACGTCCGCGACGCCATCGATTCGGTACTGGCGGGCGAGGACGTGGACTTGGAGTTCATGCCTTCGCGCGGCTGTTCTATCAAGTGGAAGTGAGGCGGCGAATCGCACCGGTTGTGAGCCACCTTTACGCGAGCGCGAACTACCGACGTCCGTATGTCCGAGACGAACGACAAAGTATCAGACACGACCGCCTTCAGGATAGCTCGACTGCTCTACGGCGGCGTGCTCATCCTGACGGCGATCTCTGGGTTCAGGAACGTCGACGCTCAGAGCGCGTACGCCGAGTCGAAGGGGGTACCGAAGCCGGAACTCTCGGTCGTCACGTCGCACTGGCTGTTGCTGGTCGGCGGCGTCGGTATCAGCCTGTGGCGTTATCCCGCAGTCGCGGCAAGTTCCGTCGTGGCCTTCTTCGTCGGCGTGACGCCGACGATACACGACTTCTGGAGTCACGAGGGCCAGCAGCGACAGAACGAGCGAAATCACTTCCTCAAGAACGCCGCGCTCGCGGGTGCAGCCCTCGCATTCCTCGGGATTGGGGAGCGAAAGAAGTAGGTCCGTCACTCGCGCGGCGGTACGCCGCGGTTTCTACCTGCGAACTCGTTCGATACGTCCTTGCCCGTGTTCTTTCACCTGCTCGAAACGGGAGCGAGCGGTCGCCCGTTTCTCGCCGATAGTCGCACCGACAAGCGCACCGACGGCACCGCCGGTGCTCGCCGTCTTTCGACTGATCAATCCACCCACAGCACCACCGATCGCCGCGCCGATGGCGGCGTGACGAGCGCGACTCAACGCGCGTTCGAGGCGAATGGAACGCATACCGAGTAACTCGACTTCGAGACGGATAAATGCACACGCCGTTCGGAGTTGGTTACCGGCGATACTTCGACCTACGACCAACGAGGGGGGCGAGAGTCACGTTGATGTCGCCTCGCCTCGAAAAAGAGACTATGGTGGGTGCGTTGACGGTGTTTCCGATGAAAGGGCAGTCGGGTCGTGCACTGCTGTTCACCGCTTACCTACTCCTAACGCTTGGTTTCGCCGCCGCGGTCGCAATCTCCTTCGATGCCGGCGGCGGCGCGTTCGTGGGCTTGCTGTTCGGCGTCGCCGTCCTCCTCTTCGTCCCGTTTCGGTGGTTGTACAGGAGAGCGGTCGCTGGAATCGTCTTCGAGTGAGAAAGAGAGAGAGGAGGAGCGTCGTTCGCCGACGCGGGGAACGGTCGCGAACGACGGACCCGGCGACGCGAAAATTCTCTACCGCGTCGAACTATCACGAACCTTTACCCCCGAACGCGCCGAACACTTATTCGTAGTGTCCGCACTCGAAGACCCGCTCGACGTCGGGGGTGTCGAACTTCGAAATCGGCTTTATCGCGCACCGCTCCTCGAATGCGCCGGAAACGGCCCAGACGCAGTGGATACGCTGATTCGGGAACTCGAACCCGCCGCCGAGTCGGGGGTGGGGTTGATATGTCAGGGTGCGACCGTTGTCCGCGGGGAAGGCGGCTGCGCCGCGCCGGGGATGACCCGCGTCAGCGACCCCGAGTTCGTCGCGCGATTGGAGCGATTGACCGATGCCGTACACGACCACGGAAGCCGAATCTTCGTGCAACTCGAACACGGCGGCCTGCGGAGCATGGAGACGTGGCACGCGGGCTACCGCGCCGACCACCCCGACCTGAAGCAACTCGTCGTCTCGCGCCCGCCGCGCGCGCTTCGCGCGCTCGACCGCGTCGGATTTCTCGACTACGACCCATACGTCCTCGACACCGAGGAGGTGTACGACCTCGCGGCGGATTTCGGGCGCAGCGCCGAGTACGCTGTCGATGCTGGCTACGACGGAATCCACATCGCCGGGGCCAACGCGGGCATCGTCCAGCAGTTCCTCTCGCCGTTCTACAACCGCCGAAGCGACGAATTCGGCGGCTCGCTCGCCGCACGAACGCGATTCATCGAACTCGTATTCGAGGAGATCCGCGACCGAGCGGGGCGGGACGTGCCAGTCGTGACGAAAGTACCCGCCGAGACGGCCGCGCCGCCGTTTGTCCGGCGACGCGTCTCGCTCGCTGACGGCGTGCGAATCTGCGAGCGACTCGCCGGGGCGGGTTTCGATGCGCTCGTCCCGGTGCAGGTGTCGGTGTTCTGGGACGCGAGCATTGTCCGCGGCGAGTTTCCCGCCCGCGCGTGGCGCGACGAGCGATTCCGCGGGGGCTACGCCGAGGCGTTTGGAAGTACGGCGCGAACCGGTCTCGTCGCCCTGCTCAACTGGTTGCAGTCCAAAATGTACGATTTCGAACCGGCGTGGAACCGTCGGTACACCCGGCAGGTCGCGGAGCGCGTCTCGGTGCCGGTGCTCGCGGAGGGCGGCATCCGAACCCGGAACCAGATAGACCGCCTGCTCGCCGGCGGCGACTGCGACGCAGTGGGGATGGGACGGCCGTTTTACGCCGAACCGCGGCTTCCGGCCCGAATCCTCGACGAAAGGGCCGAACCCCGCGAAACCGCCGTCGTCTGCGAGAACTGCAACAACTGCACCGTCCCGCAAGCGGCCGACGCGCGCGGAGTGTGTCGAACCCCGAGCGTCCTCGAAAAACGCGGAGCGCTCCGCGAGGCGGGAGCCTACGACCGAGTAGAGGCTTCCGGCCGAGGGGAGTCTGACGACCGCGGAGAGTCGTAACGAGTATTCGGCGGGAGCCCCAATCGCTCGACAGTGACCGACGAGGATTACGAGATTTCGGATTTCTACGACGCCATCGAGGATATCGGGCGACCGGTGCTCACCGCCGAGGAGGTGGCGCGCGCCCTAGACTGCTCGCACGAAGCGGCGAATCGCGCGCTGGAGCGTCTGACCAACGAGCGAGAGGTAGCCCGTCTCGACGTGGAGAGCGACCCGGTCGTCTGGTTCCCGACCGAGTGGGAGCGACTGGCCGACCGGGAGCGAATCGTCGTCTTCCCGAAACGCCGCGAAATCGTCGCCGACCAGCCCCGACAGTTCACCCGCGCACAGCTATCGCAGTTCGCGCACCTCACCGACACGACCCGAACTGGAAGCTACTCCTACGAAGTACGCCAGGAGGATATCTGGTCTGCGCCCTACGACTCCCTCGACGAGCTGATGCGGACGGTTCGACAGGTGCTCCCGGAGCCGTCGCCGGACTTGGAGGCGTTCGTCGAACAGCAGTGGAAGCGCGCCAGACAGTTCCGCCTCTACACGCACGACGACGGTTACGTCGTCCTCCAAGCCGCGAGCGACGACCTGATGGGCAACGTCGCGCGACAGAAGTTGGACGAGAGCCACCTGCGCGCGTCCATCGCGGACGACGAGAGTTGGGTCGCCGAGGAGAAAGTCGCCGAGGTCAAGCGAATGCTCTACGAAGCAGGCTACCCCGTTCGAGACGAGCGAGACCTCGACACCGGCGACGAACTCCCCGTCGAACTCCGCCTCGACCTACGCGACTACCAACGCGAGTGGGTCGAGGAGTTCATGGAGATGAAATCGGGCGTCCTCGTCGGCCCGCCGGGAAGCGGGAAGACGGTCGCCGCGATGGGCGTCCTCGAAGCTGTCGCCGGGGAGACGCTGATCCTCGTTCCGAGCCGAGAACTCGCGGGACAGTGGCGCGACGAATTGCTCGCGCACACCACCCTCTCGCCGGAGCAGGTCGGCGAGTACCACGGCGGCGAGAAGAACGTGCGCCCCGCGACCATCGCCACCTATCAGACCGCCGGGATGGACAGACACCGCCAGTTGTTCGACCAGCGGCGCTGGGGTCTCATCGTCTACGACGAGTGCCAGCACATCCCGAGTCGAGTCTTCCGCAGGAGCGCGAACCTCCAGACGAAACATCGGCTCGGACTGTCGGCGACGCCGGTTCGGGAGGACGACAAGGAGAAGGACATCTTCACGCTCATCGGTCCGCCCATCGGCACGGACTGGGACGCCCTGTTCGAGGCGGGCTTCGTCGCCGAACCCGAAGTGGAGATTCAATACGTCGGCTGGGACGACGAGACGTATCACGGCGAGTACGCCAACGCCACCCAGCACGGCAAGCGCCAAATAGCGGCGTCGAACCCCGCGAAGATAGACGAGATTCGCTACCTGCTGGCCGAACATCCGACCGCGAAGGCGCTGGTGTTCGTGGAGTTTCTGGAGCAGGGCGACGACATCGCCGAGGCGTTGGACGTCCCCTTCGTCAGCGGGCAGATGCGCCACGCCGAGCGAGAGCGCCACCTACAAGCGTTCCGCGACGGTCGCCTCGACACCCTCGTCGTCTCTCGCGTCGGCGACGAAGGAATCGATCTGCCGGACGCAGAGTTAGCCATCGTCGCGTCCGGTCTCGGCGGTTCCCGGCGGCAGGGCGCGCAACGCGCCGGACGAACCATGCGACCCGCCGGGCGCGCGCGGATGTACGTGCTCGCCACGCGCGGAACGCGCGAGGAGGAGTTCGCCCGCCAGCAGTTGCGCCACCTCGCGTCGAAAGGAATCAGAGTTCAGGAGGTGGTCGCGGACGAAACGGTCGCTGACGACGTTTCAGAGGACACGGTTGCGGAGGACTGAACGCCCGCGGCCGGTGGGCGTCCGGCGATATTGAAGTGTCGAGAGGCACAAACTCCGCCATGGCCCGCGAAGTTCGCCACGCCGCGACCGGCCCGCTAAAAATCGACGAGGACGACTTCGACGACGAGAAAGGCAACGTCGCGCTCTGTCTGTGCGGTCTCTCCGACGACTACCCCTTCTGCGACGGGACGCACCGTGCAACGAGAGACGAAAAAGAGGGCGTCGTCTACCGGTACAAGGACGGCGAGCGCCGCGTCGTCGAGGAGATTCGCTACGCCGACGAGTAGCGATATCCCCGACGGCGATATCAACGGGTAACTACACGAGCGAATCGGTGGCAACAACTACTAACTGAGTTCGAGGGGTGCTAGCAGTATGCAATCCGGGGGAGCGACGCTGACGCTGCTAGTCGTGGTAACCGTGGGGGCGGTCGCGGGGGCCGGATTCGGTTCCGGCTGGCGACGAGCCAACCCGACTTCGTAACGCCGACGGCCGACATCGACTACACCTGCCGAAACGTGACCGTGTCGGTCGAGCCGAAGTGGGTGAGCTACAGCCTCGTCATCACCTACCGCGATACCGTGACGGGCGACGAGGGGAAGGCGCTGATCGGCCCGATGAACGGGACGGTGACCGAACCGGTACGGCCCCGAGTTCGTGTTCACGAGCATGGAGGTGGTGAGCAACGGGGCGAGCATCGAGACCGGCTACGTTCCGGCGCGCTGTTATCCGGACGACCCGGAGACGAGCGACCGAACCAGCTTCGAGAGTTCGGCCATCCGAGTCTCCTGCGGAGTCGCGGCAGTCGCGGTCTGTTCGCGGAAGCCGGTGCCGGTCGCAACCGCGACGACGTGATCGTCGGACGTGATTTTATCTCGCTCTGAGAGTCGGCGAATTCCCGCCAGCGTCGTCGCCGAGGCCGGTTCGACACTGAGACCCGCTCGACGGGCGAAATGACGCTTCGCGTCGAGAATTTCCTCGTCCGACACCGAGAGAACGCCCCCGTTCGTCTCTCGAGCCGCCGCCAGCGCGCGATTCCCGCTCGGCGGGTCGGCGTTTGCGATGGAGTACGCCACCGTCTCGTCCCCGTCGACCGGCGTCACCTCGTCCGCGTTGGAGCGATACGCCCGCGCGATGGGGTCGCAGGCCGCCGCCTGCACGAAGTAGAGGCGCGGGAGCGCGGCGAGCGCGCCGGCCTCGCGGAGTTCGCGCAGGGCCTTCCAGATGGCGCTCGCGTGTCCGCCGCTACTGACGGGGGCGACGATGGCGTCAGGAGTGCTGGGAGCGTCGCCTCCGACGGAACCGCCGAACGGCGAACTCCGCGAGTCGTTAGCGTCCGCAAACGCCTCGTAGATCTCCAGCGCCGTCGTCTTCTGGCCCGCGACTCGGTAGGGGGTGTCGGAGTTGACGAACCGAACGCCCCGTAGTTCGAGGCTCTCGTCGTAAAGTCGGCCGTAGTCCCCTTCGACCCGCACTATCTCGGGGTCGTACTGTGCGATGTGTGCGAGACGTTCCGAGGGGATGTCGTCGGGCACGAGGACGAGGCAGTTCGTTCGAGCGCCGGCCGCGGTGGCGGCCACGCTCATCGCCATGTTACCGTGCGAGACGGTACCGACCCAGTCGTCGCCCGCTTCGAGGGCGCGGGCGACGCCGACCGCGCTCCCCCGGTCTTTGAAACTCCCGGTCGGATTCCTCCCCTCGTCTTTGACCCAGAGCGTGCAATCGGCGTACTCGTCCAGCCGCGGCGTGCGGAGCAGCGGCGTCCCGCCCGCCACCGACCCGACGCCCGGCGGTGGCTCCACCGGAAGCAGGTCGGCGTAGCGCCACACGCCTCGCTCGTGCGAGTCTGACCACGAGAAATCGGCGGCGTCGGCCGTCAACCAGAGCGGTTCGCCGCACTCGCAGCGCGCACCCGCCGCCGCCTCGCGGCCGCACCGATAGCAGACGAGCGTCATCGAGTCGCGTCCTCGTACGCTCGTTTCGCCTGAGTCGCGCCATCGATGACGTACCCGAAGTCGACGCCGACCACCTGGAAATCGAATCCCGCGTCCGCCCACCGCGCCACGTCCTCGGTGTCGAAGGCGATGGTTCCGACCGCCGTGTCGGTCTCCCGTCCCGCGTCCAAGACAGCGGAAACCTCGGTGTCCAACGAGTCCGTCTCGCCGAACCGTCCGACCGACGCCGAGAGGTCAGTCGGGCCGACGAACAGGGCGTCGATACCGTCCACGGCGGCGATAGCGGCCGCGTTCTCGACGCCCTCCGCGGTCTCGATCTGAGCGACGACGAGGAGTTCGTCGTTCGCCCGTTCGAAGTAGTTGGCCAGTTCGAGTCCGTACGTCGAAGCTCGAGCGCCGGCGACGCCTCGACTTCCATCCGGCGGATAACGCGTCGCTTCGACTACTTTTCGGGCTTGTTCGACCGTCTCCACCATCGGGACGATAACACCGGAAACGCCGGTGTCGAGGACACGCTTGATTCGAGTCGAGTCGGCGTCGGGCACTCGGACGATAGGCACCGTCTCGCCGCCCGCGGCGTCCACCGCGCGGGTGAGATTCTCGACCGTTTCCAGCGACATCGAGGTGTGTTCCGCGTCGACGACCGCGAAGTCGAAGCCGAGTTCGGCGCTCACCTCCGCGACCGTCGGGTGTCCGATCGAGAGCCACGTGCCGACGACGGACTCGCCGGAGTGCACCGCCTGTCTGAGTTCGTTCATACGCCATCGAACGCACGGGAGGGAAAAATAGCTACCAGGTACGGTTCGGGTGAACGCCGTCACTCCGTTCCGGTCAGTCGACACCGTCGGTTCTTTCCGGTCGGTGAGCACCCGGCATCGTTTCTCCGTCAGTCGGAACCCGTCACGCTGTAGATGACGAACAAGTAGCCGACCGTCGAGACGGCGTAGTTCACGGTCAATAGTACCCGACTGTTCTGGAAGTCGTAGAGAAACGCGCTGAACGTGGTAGCGATGGCGGCCGCGACGAGAATCGAGAACCCGACCGAGAGGATGAGCATCGACCGGCGGGACGTCTGGATGTACGCCCGTATCGCCAGCCCCACCATGGTGAGACCGGTCGTCGCGAGGACAACGCTGAGTACGATATAGGTAATTTCGATAGGTTGCATCTGATGAGTCGCTCTCGTTATCCGTCAATTACAAATCAGTCATCGGATTTAAAATTATTCCATGGAGTGATTCAGTAGCTCGACCGGATGACGCGGCGACTCGACGGGGAGCGCGTCGAGCTGCTCCGAACAGGACGCACCGCTCGCTAACACGATTTCGTCGGCTATCTCCTCGGACAGCGACTCGCCGACGGCGACGCTCAGGTCGTAGTAATCGGCTTTGTAGCCGAAACTGCCGGCCATCTCGCAGCACTCTGCGTCGGTCGTCTCCACGTCGTAACCCAGTCGTTCGAGCACGGCGACAGTGTACGGTTCGATGCCGAGCGTCCGCGCCTGACAGTGGGCGTGGTAGGTTACTCGGCGCGTGGTTCCGTCGGACGAAAGGGCATCCGCGTTCGCGCCGTTCTCCAACAGACCGTAGACGTATTCCAGCAGTTCGTAGCTGTTCTCCCGAAGCGGGTCGGGGTCGGAGAGGAGGTGGTCGTAGTCGCGCCGGAGCATGGCGAGGTGGCGGGCGTGCCCCCGCGTCGTCTCGACCATCCCCTGCGAGAGCGGTGCGCGCCCCGTCGAAGGCAACTTCGGAACGCGCACCGCGACGCCGAGCGATTCGAGCACCCGCACGGCGGCTTTTCCGCGTTCGACGTGGATGTAGTTCGTGGAGGGGTCGGGATAGAGGACGGCCTCGCGCTCCGCTACGTCGGCGGGAATCAGGTCGCGCGTGACGGATGCGGGGAGCGAGACGCCGTCGAAGGAAAGCGGCGTCCCGACCGCGGGTTCGGTTCGACGACGCACTCCGCGTTCGTTTCCGCGCTCGCGGAGTGCGTCGTCCGGGCGAACTCGACGCCGAGTTCCTGGAGCGACTCTCGGAAGGCGGCGACGGTGTCGGCGGACATGGCCGAACGTGGCACGTTCTCCGATAAAAAGTTATGGTCGGTGTAACGCGTCCGCGACCTTCTCGATGGGATGAGGAGGACGCTTTTCGTAATCTTCGAGTTGCGTCCGACAGGACGCACCGGGCGCGACGACGGACTCCGCGTCGCTCTCCTCGACTTGTTCGAACAGGATTCGACCGATGGCCTGCGAGAGGTCGTACTGCTCCGCGCGGTAGCCGAAACTGCCGGCCATGCCGCAGCAACCGCTGTCGAGGGGGTCGACCTCGTAGCCCGCGCGTCGGAGGACGCCGACCGCGTGGTGGTCGCGCCGGAGGGCTTTCTGGTTGCAGTGGCCGTGGTAGGCGAGCGATTCGTCCACCGAGTCGAACTCAATGCCGTCGTCCAATCGCTTGCGGTCGACGAACTCGCAGACACCGAACGCGTTCGCCGCGACCTCCTCGACGGCCTGCGCCGCCGACGAGTCCGCCAGCAGGTCGCGGTACTCGTCCTGGAACATCACCGCGTCGGATGGCTCCACGAACACCACCGACCAGCCGTCGGCGACGCGGGATTCGAGCGCTGAAACGTTACTTTCGGCCTGTTCTCGTGCTTTGTCGAGAAAGCCTTCGGAGTAGGCGGCTCGACCGCTCGGCGCGAGGTCGGCGGGAACCTGCACGTTGACGCCCGCCGCCTCGAGGACTCTGACGGCGGCCTTGCCGGGGACGGGGTGGCTGTAGTTCGTGAATGTGTCCGGGAAGAGGACGACGCGCTCGGTCGCGACGTCCGCGGGAATCTGGGGGCCGCGGGCGTCGAACCAGTCCACGAGCGTCTCCCGCCGGAATCGAGGAACGTCCCGCTCGGGGGCGATGCCGAACGCCTTCTCAGCGACGTAGTCCGCACCCGGAAGCTTCGCGGCCCAGTTCGAGACGGGGGCTAGCGCGCTTCCGAGCGCGGAGACGCGGTCGATGTCGGCGAACAGGCGGTCGCGGACGCTCGCGCCATCCTTCTCGTGTTTGGCGTGTTTTACCTCGGCTTTGAGTTTCGCCAGATCGACGCCGGTCGGGCAGTCGCGGGCGCAACCCTTGCAGCCGAGACAGAGGTCTAACACCTCATTCTGGAACCGGTCGGTGAATATCTCCTCGGTCGGAATTTCGCCGCTGATGGCGGCCCGGAGGAGGTTCGCTCGGCCGCGCGTGGTCGTCATCTCGTCTTTCATCCCGCGGTAGGAGGGACACATCGTCTCGCTTCCGGTCTGACGACAGGTGCCGCAGCCGTTGCAGAGCTCGACGAGGTGCGAGAAGCCGCCCTCGTCGGAGAAATCCTGCACGGTGGTCGGTTCGATGGAGGAGTACTCGACACCGTACCGGAGGTTCTCGCGCATGTCCGCGTCCTCCTGAAAGACGACCTTGCCGGGATTCATCCGCCAGTCGGGGTCGAACGTCGTCTTCAGTTCCTGAAACGCGCTCCAGAGCTGTGACCCGTACATTTTCGGGTTGAACTCGGTTCTGGCGAGACCGTCGCCGTGCTCGCCCGAGAAGGCCCCGTGATGGTCAAGCACCAGCGAGGTTACGTCCTCGGCGATGGAGTGCATCGTCTCGATGCCGGCTTCCTCTTTCAGGTTCAGGATGGGGCGGATGTGGAGGGTTCCGCTCCCGGCGTGGGCGAAGTAGGCCGCCGTGGTGTCGTGATCTTCGAGGACGGCCATGAACTCCCGAACGTACTCGGCGAGTTCCTCGGGCGGGACGGACGCGTCCTCGATGAAGGGGTACGGTTTCGGGTCGCCCTCCATGCTCATCAGGAGCGGGATGGCGGCTTTCCGGAGCTTCCAGAGTTTGGCCCGTTCCTCGTCCGAGTAGGCTTCGAGCACGTCGAACGCCTCGCCCGCGCCGATGAAGTGGGCCGTCGTCTCCGCGATAGCGCCCTCGAAATCGTCATGGAGTTCGGAGTCGAACTCCAGCATCAGGGCGCCCTCCGCGCTCTCCGGAATCGGTTCGGCGGCCGCCGCGAACTCGGTCGAGTTGCGGGCAAGTCGGAACACCTCGTCGTCCATCAACTCGACGGCGCTCACGTCGAATTCGAGCGCCTCGGGAACCGCCGCCAGCGCTGAGACGAGGTCGTCGTAGCAGTACAGCGCGAGCGCGGTCTCCTCGGGGCGGGTGACGAGGTCGAGGGTAGCGCGGACGACCACCCCGAGCGTCCCCTCCGCCCCGACGAACAGTTTCGAGAGGTTGATGCACGTCTCGCCGTCGCGCTCGTAGACGACCTTGTGGAGGTTGTAGCCGCTGACGCTGCGCTTGAGCGTCGGGTAGCGGGCGGCTATCTCCTCGCGGTTGTCCTCGACCAACCCTCGGACGGCGCGGTACAGTTCGGCCTCGCGGTCGTCCTTGCCGACGAGTTCGTCCCACTCCTCGCTGTCGAGGACGACTTCGCGGGTGTGTACGAGCGACCCGTCCGTCAACACCACGTCCAGTTCGGCGGTGTAGGCGTCGGTGATGCCGTACCGAACCGAGTGCGCCCCAGTCGAGTTGTTGCCGATGCCGCCGCCGACCGTCGCCCGGTTGGAGGAGGCTGGGTCGGGCGCGAACTTCAGATTCCACCGTTCGAGGTGGTCGTCCAGGTCGTCCTGAACGACGCCGGGTTCGACCACCGCTTTTCGGTTTTCGGGGTCGACGTTCACGATGGCGTCCATGTGCCGCGAGCAGTCGAGGACGACGCAGCCCGGCCCGACCGCCTGTCCGGCGAGCGACGACCCGGCACCGCGCGGGAGGACGGGAGCGTCGTGGTGGGCGGCGACGCGAACCGCGGCCTGCACGTCTTCGGCGCAGGTCGGAAAGACGACCCCCGCCGGGCGAGCCTGATAGATGCTTCCGTCCGTGGCGTACAACACCTGCGTGTACTCGTCGAAGCGGACTTCGCCGTCGACCTCGGCGCGCAGGTCGGCGGCGAGAGCGGGGTGGGCGTCGGACGGCTCGTAGCCGAGCGAATCGCGGTACGTCTCGAAGTCGAGGGTCTCGTTCCCTGTCGCCATGCCAGAGAGGAACAGACATATCGGCTTAAATCCGATGTCGAATTCAAGTATCGCCGCACCCCATATTTGTCACTTATTTTATCTGAATCGACCGCAACGGACGCCCATCGACGCTTCGATTCTCGCGCCGTTTCGCTGGGAGATGTCCACCGACGCCGAGCGCCGTAGCGAGGACGTGACGAACCGTGAAGATAGTTCACGGTTTGGGGATAGCCGTCTAATGTCGTTCGAGCAACAGGTCGCACGTCCGAAGGGGACGGAGAGTGGAAGAGGTAAACCGCAAGCAGACGAAGAGTATAACCCGATTTGGCCATCACTCTTTTGTCTATTGCATGATTCTGTAGTCCTAGGGAGAACCATGCACGACCTGACTGGTTTCCAGCGGGACTTGCTGTATGTCATCGCTGGGTTAGACGAACCTCACGGCCTCGCCATCAAAGAAGAGCTTGAAGCCTACTACGAGAAGGAGATTCATCACGGCCGACTCTACCCGAATCTCGACTCGCTGGTGGACAAAGGGCTGGTCGAGAAGGGCCAGCGAGACCGCCGGACGAACTACTACACGCTCACTCGCAGAGGAGCGCGGGAGATCGAAGCGCGCCGGGAGTGGGAAGAGCAGTACGTCGGCGAAGATCTCGCCCAGACGCAGGCGATCTAGGGCAAGAGCGCCGCCCCGAGAACCGCCGCGTCGAGTGCTCTGACGTGCCCGAGAACCGGGTTCGTTTCGCTCGTCACGTAGCCACTGCCGGATGTTTCGAGCACTCTGAGACTCGTGAGACGTTCGACGTGCATCCAGACCGTTTTTCGGGGGAGACCGACGAATTCGTGGAGGTCGTCCTGTGTGAACGATTCGTCCGCGTCCGGGGAGAGCAGCGCGTCTAGCATCAGCCGAACCGCCTCCGGAGTAGCGAAGTCGGGGAAGCCGTCAGATGCGCCGTGTTCGGCGGCGGCGCGTCGGAGTCGTCCGGCGGTTCGGGCGACGACGCTCTCCGGATTCGGGCGGTAGATTCCGTTTTCTTCTCGAAACGCGCCGAGCGAGACGAGGTCGTCCAGACTCCGTTCGAAGCGCTCCGCGTCCTGACCGAGTTCGCGCGCGAATTCGTCGAATTCCCACTCGCCGCCCGTTGCCGCGGCGAGCCGAACCAGTTCGCGGGTCGCGGCGTCGCGGGTCAGAAAGAGCCAACTGGAGGGGTAGGCCAGTCGCGCTTCCCGAATGCCTTCTTCGTCCGCGAGCGCTCACATCTCGTCGTGGTTCTGGGCGGTGCGGAGGGTCCAATCGCGGGTGTCTGCGTGGATCGCCATTGCTCATGTTCTGCACCAACGGTATTTAATATTACACTTCTCGCGCGACGTCAGGTGTCGGGCTTCGATTCGCACGAGACGCTCCACGAGATGTCCGAACGCGCCGCGAGCCGTCGGTAGATGGCGCGGAGGGCGGATGATCGAGTATCCGGAAGAACGTGTAGCTCGACCGACCCGTAGCGGACGACGACGCGGAACGTCGTGTCGCAGTCGTGGTCGCGGACGAGATACATCGGCACGGGGAGGTCGAACCAGTCGCCGAAGGTGTACGTGTCGTCGTCCAGTATCCCCGTCACGAGGGAGACGAGACATTCCTCGGAACAGTCCGAACCGGGCGAGAGCCGGAAGATGGTCTCGCCCTCGTAGCAGACGCCACCCTGTCGCGGATACCGCCGACGCGGGCGGTGCGGAATCGAGAACGACGGTTCGCTGTCGGACATGACTGCCATCCCTGTTTCCGACGTATGCCGTCATCAGTTAAATAGTTCAGCCACGGGAGCGAACGAAGGTGCGCAAAGACGCGCACTTCGCCACCGCGAAACGTGGTTCACGCGACGGTTCGCTGAACCGCCTCGTCGAACGGCGTCAACTCGACCGGGACGAGCGAGCGGATTCGGTCGTCTTCGACCACGGTGCGCGTCTTCAAGCCGAGGATGAGCGGGTGGGCGACCTCCTTCGGCACGTCGGTCACGATGTCCACCCAGTAGGCAGAGAGCTTCGGCGAAAGGATGGGCACGGGAATCATCACAGAAGGACGATTTAGCATCTCGCCCGTCCGGACGACCATCTCGCCGTAGGTCAGCACGTCCGGCCCGCCGATTTCGAATGTCTCGCCCCTCGTCTCGGCGCTGTCGAGGACGCCGACGAGATACTTCACCACGTCGTCGATGGCGACGGGTTGGCACTCGGTTCGAACCCATCGCGGGGTTATCATCAGGGGAAGTCGCGCGGCGAGTTGTTGAACCATTCGAAAGCTTGCGCTCCCCGCCCCGACGACAATCGCCGCCCGAAGAACGGTGAGGTCGTAGTCGCCCTCGGCGAGGATTCGTTCCACCTCCCTCCGGGATTTCAGGTGGTCGGAGAGCGTCGCACGCTCGCCGCCGAGTCCGCTGAGATAGACGACGCGAGTGACGCTCGTTCCGCGCGCCGCGTCGACGAAATTTCGCGCAGCCAACCGGTCGCGCGCAACGAAATCTCCCGCTTCGCCCATCGAGTGGACGAGGTAGTACGCGACGTCCACGCCGCGGAAGACGCCGACGAGGTTCTCTCGGTCTTCGAGGTCGGCTTCCACGACCGAAACGCCAGCCGGGGAGTCGTACGTCGAGGCGTCGCGTACGAGTGCGACGACATCCTCGCCGCGCGTCACGAGTTCGGGAACGAGGTGGCGTCCGACGAATCCGGTCGCCCCTGCGACGAGCACCGTCATTGCTCGATGGTTGGTCGCTTCGCCTAAAAGCTATCGGGCAATCCGAGCGATTATCCGCGTCGGGTGCGATGCGTCGGTATGGACTGGCTCTTCCTCGTCGCCCTCGCCCTCCTGCTCGCCGGCGTCCTCGGGAGCGTCCTCCCGCTCTTACCGGGCGTCCCCCTGTCGCTCGCCGGAGTGTACGGCTACTGGTGGGGGACGGACTTTTCGGAACCGGGACTCCTCTTCGTCGTTGGCGCGACGGTCGTGGGCGGTATCGCCGTCGTCGGGGAGTACGCCGCGGGCGCGGTTTCGGCCCGGATGGGAGGCGGGTCGCGCTGGACCGCCGCGGCCGCCGCGGTCGTCGGACTGTTGGCCCTGCTGGTCACCGGGCCGCTCGGGATGTTTGTCGGCGTCGCGCTCGCCGCGTTCGCGGTCGAGTTCTATCGAACGCGGGACGCTCGGAGCGGTGCGCGAACCGCCGCCTACGCCGTGGTCGGACTGCTCGCGTCCGCGATATTCCAGTTGGTCGTCACGGTGTCGCTACTCGTCGGATTCCTCGTGGCGGTGCTTTAAGCGGGCGTTTCCGCCCGCGGTCGGCGACGCGGCACCGTCGCTGGGCGCGGTTAAGCCGGGAATTCGAACCGGCGAACCGTCGAACGGTACGCGAATCCTTTACCGGAGAGCGTGGTAGCCGACCGAGGGAAAACGATGACAGACCGACACGCAGACCGCGACGGCGGGGCGACGCGACGAGCCGTACTGCAAGCGTTCGGTGCCGCTGGAATCTTCGCGGGTGCGAGCGACGTGACAGGCGCTCAGGAAACGACGCGGGGAATATCCGTCGAGGGGACGCCGTTAATTCTCGGGGGCGAGGTGAAACACTGGTTCGGCCTCGCACCGTCGCAGATTCACGGGAAGGAGAACCCCGATCTGCGGCTCAGGGCCGGCCGGACGTACACGCTCGTCTGGATAAACATCGACGGAAAGGAACACGAATTCATCGTCGAGGATTCGAACGGTAACGAACTCGCCGCCACCGAATCGGCCTCTGCGCCGGGCGCGACGCGACACGTGACGTTCACCGCCAAGAAGGAGATGAGCCGGTACTACTGCGAGTACCACCCGAAATCGATGCGGGGGAACGTAACGCTCGGCGGCGGGTTCCGAACGACGGGGACGTAGCGAGAGCGACGCCGCGAACGCTGAGAGAACCACCCCGATTTTTGTCGATAGCACCCGTCGTACGGGTCATGCGCGTGACTACTGCCCTGCTGGTCGCTTGCCTCACCGTTCTGGCCGGCTGTGCGGGGATGGGACTGGGGAACGGAGGGACGCAACCGACCGGGCAGGCCACCCACACGACGACCGACACCGAGGAGAACGTCTCCGCTGCGTTCGTCGCCGACGGAAACCGGACGACGGTGACGCTCGAAGTGGCGAACTCGCCGGACGAACGGTCGCACGGGCTGATGTATCGACGGTCGCTTCCCCGCAACCACGGGATGCTGTTTGTCTTCGAGAGGGCCTCGACGCAGTCGTTCTGGATGAAGAACACGCTCATTCCGCTCGACATCGTCTTCGTTTCGGCGAACGGCACCGTCATCAACATCGCGCACGCCGACCCACAACCCAACGCCAGCGACTCCGAACTCCGGAGTTACACAAGCGAGGCACCCGCGAAGTACGTCGTCGAGATGCGCCAAGGCTTCGCCGACCGGAAGGGTATCGAACCGGGGGCGAAACTGGTGTTCGAAGAGTCGCGTCCGACCGTCGAAGCAAGCTAAACTTCCTTTCTGCAACCGCACTGGTGATTCAGAACTGTTACCGTGCGACACGGCGAAAGCGAAGATGGAGGAGAGAACTATGGAGATTCGACCCGCGAACGAGGGTGATTTCGGGGCGATTCGACGGGTCGCCCACCGCGCGTGGAACGAAGCCTACGACGAGATCTTGAACGACGAGACCATCACGGAGACGGTGGCGTCGTGGTACTCGAACGAATCGCTGGCGGACGCCCTCGACAGACCCGGGACGGCCTTCCTCGTCGCCGTCGAGGACGAGGAACTTCTCGGGTTCTGTCACGCCGTCTGCCACGAGGACGAAGGCGACGTACTTCGACTCTACGTCGACCCGGACGACTGGGGGGAAGGCGTCGGCACTGCGCTGCACGAGCGCCTGCGAGAGGATTTGCAGGATTTCAACATGAAACGAATGCGAGCGATGGTGCTCGCGGACAACGAGATGGGCAACGAGTTTTACCTCGGACTGGGCTTCGAGAAGGACGACGAGGCGACGGTCGAACTGGGCGGTCGAGAGTATGCCGAGAACGTCTACGCGCTCGCGTTCTGAGACGACCGCGGAACACAAAGCATTTATCCCATCCCCGACAGCTCGAATTCACCTCGGGTAGGGGTACACGAGATTTTCTTTCGAACTGCACCGACAGTCACTCCTCTCTCGACCACTCGTCCTCGAACAGTTGGTACACGCTAGTGATGTTGACGAGCAGTCGTCGCTCCGGCGCGCCCGCGGCGCGTGCTCGCGCCGTCGCGTGGACGATCTGCGAGTACTGCACCGTCTCTTCCCGCACGTCCGCGTGGTCGGGACCGAACTCGTCCTGCGCGAACGAAGCGCAGATCGCGGCCCGCTGAAAGCGTTCCGTGAGTTCGAACAGTCGCCAGTAGTCCACGTCGTCGCGGCGCGCGTCCACGAGCGCGGAGAGCAGTCGGTGTTCGAATCGCGCTTCCGCCGTTCCGAACACCTCCTGGTCCGCGCCGAGCGCGGTCAGAATCTCGTCCGTGTCCTCGACAGCCATACCCGAAACCTGCGAATACCGGTACTTTATTATTACTGATACACAGTTCCGGAAGTCGGGCCGTCGGTCGGCGAACCGAGAAACGGCCCCATCGGTTTTGGCGTTCGCCGTCGTACTTGGGTTGGATTAAAAAATGAGTACGAAAGTGAGCGACACGACTAGCCGGAGTACGGCAGACACGGCGTGGCGAACGCTGATGATCGTCGGGGCTATCCTCGCAGTGCTCGGCGTCATCGCCATCTTTTTCCCGTTCGTCACCGGTGTCGCGCTGTCGGTGCTGATCGGCGCGGCGCTGCTGGGCGGGGCGGGACTACACGCGGTTCACGCGTTCTCCGCGGGCGACTGGAAGGGCGTCCTCTGGCAGGTCATCCTCGTGGTCGTCTACGGTATCGCAGGCCTCTCGCTCGTCATCAATCCGATACTCGGACTTTCGACATTGACGCTCCTCCTCATCGCGTACCTCGCGGTGGACGGCGTCGTCGAACTCGTCATGGGGTTCGCGCTCCGACCGGAGAGAAGTTGGGGGTGGGTGGTCGCTAGCGGTGTGGTCTCGCTCCTGCTCGCCGGACTGCTCTGGATCGGGTGGCCTGCGGATGCGGCGTGGGCACTCGGTCTCCTGTTCGGCGTCAGCGTGCTCACCAGCGGTCTATCGATGGTCGGCCTCGCCATGGGCGGCCGCAAAGCGGCCAGCGAAACTGCGACGAAGAGCACGGAAGCGCGAGCCTAAGAGAGATCTTGGAAGGCGCCGACGAAATCGTCGTGGTTTCGGAGGCTCGATCGCGCGTCGTCCACGGTTTCACGGAGCGTCTCGACCCGCGCCGTCAGTTCTCGGTACTGGTCGTTCTCGGAGAGTACCTCCTCGTCTTTCTCTGCTTCGAGCACGGCTTTTTTCGAAACGAGCGAGAAGTATTCTTGCATCTGGGCGTCGTACTCGACGTGCGTGAGCATCCCTTCGACGGTCGTGTAGAGGTCGTCTTTCGACACCGGTTTGACGAGGTAGTCGTCGAATCCCATATCGATGATATCGAAATTCGGTTTAACGGCGGTGACCATCACCACGTGCGAGTGAAGGTCGCGGTTTCGTATCTGTTCGAGAACCTCGTCGCCGGAAAGACCGGGCATCCGACGGTCGAGCAGGACGACACCCACTACGTCGTCCAGTTTTTCCAATGCCGCGTGGCCTTCGTATGCCCGTCGGACATTGTAGGAATCCTCTAGCCGCGTCGCGTAGAGATCCGTTACGTCTTCATCGTCGTCGACGACGAGAACCGTTGATTCGTCATCAACCATAGTTGATTTAAATGTTCAGATTTTTCAGATTGAAGCAGTTTGTTGATAAACCATTCACTAAGGCAATTTTATATCTTGTGGTTAGGGAGTTCGACGGCAGTTAACTCCGATACGTAGTTCCGTGACCGGTATTTTTCTCCGAAAACCGAAATAAATAACCGAACGGAGCGCGAAGACGAAACCGGTATGTCAAAATCCAGTGGTCGCTTTTGCCGGGCGCTCCGGCAGTGAAACGACTCCACAGCAACGATTCAAACGACTTCTCGAACTGCCACCCAGTGCGAAACTCGTCTACCGGGTCTTAGAAGATGACGCACCGTTGACGCAGCGACAGGTGCGCGAAGACGCTCTGTTACCCGCCCGGACGACGCGCGACGCGCTGACGAAACTGAAAGAGCAGGATCTCGTGGAAGAACGGCTGTACGTTCCCGACGCCCGCAAGCGATTGTACGCACCGCTTCCGGTTGCCCGACCCGACGACGCGACCGGCTAACGTCGGGCCGACCTCGAAGCCTCACCGACGCGACGAGCGACCGCTTCATAACCGTCCGTACCGTTCCCCTCCGCAGGGACTATGCCAACGAACGAACGCGGGAGGGTGTCACGGAATCGGCAACAGCGAATCGACCCGCGGAGGCGTCGAACTGACCGAAATCAGCTTCGGACGGTCGAAGAACTCTGCGCGGAACTCGATTCGCTTCGGCGACATCTCACGGAGACGGAGGCTCGGTTGGTGACGATCGAACGGGAGTGTCGGCGGCGAGAGCGACTCGTCAGAGCGTGCTCGATGTGCGGGCGCGTCAGCACCCGACCCGGCCCGGACGTCGAGTGTCCGTACTGCGAGAACGGGCATCTGCACAAAATCTGAATCGGCGGGCGAGTCGGCGGTGATTCGCTCTCGGAGAGCCGGTCAGCGACCGCCGGAGAGCCCGCGCACGTTCTGCTGGAGCCGGACCGTCGCCGTGAGCAGGAACCCGCCGATCATCACGACGAAGACGCTCTCGATGCTATCGACGACGAGGGGGCCGAAACCGACGTGAACGCCAAGATCTGCGAACACGAGGAGTCCGGCGCAGACGAGCACGGGAAGCAGGTGTCGCCGGAGCGTATCGACCGACGTTCCTTGCGTGAGCGACTCCAGTCGTTCGCCGAAGACGACGCCGTAAACCGCGAACGAGATGCTGCCGACGCCCTTGACGACCGCCACGATCGACCCGTGACCGAGGAGGAGGACGACCAACAGCTCCAGCAGGATAATACTCACGAACCCCAGTTCGATTCGCCGCAACCGCGAGAACGGAATCCGACGCTCGTCCGGCGACGGAGCGAGCGCGCTATTGTAGTAAAGTTCGCGCATGGCGAACGCGAGAAACACCGTACAGAAGAGGAGCGCCGCGTGTCCGAATGCGACCAGCCAGCGTCCGGACGAGAGTGTCCCCGCCACGCCGAGCGCGCCCTACAGCGCGCCGGCGAGCCCGATTGGGACGAGATAGCGCCAGAATGGGTGCTGGGACTCCAACCAATTCAGTTGTAGGTTCCGAAACGCGTAGAACCCGAAGACACCAGCGGAGACCGCGAGGAGACCGGAGCCGGCGAACCGGACGACGTTCGTCCCGGCGTCGGTGCTGACCTGTGCGAGTGGGATGGTCATCTACCTGTCTCGAAATGAGCGTTCAATTATTTAATTCGTTCGACCTATTCGGGGTCGCACGTCTCGATGCACCGTTCGAGCGCGACCAGCAGGTCGTCCACTGTCTCGTAGCGTTCTGGTTTACGCTTCGCCAGCGCGCGGACGAGCAAGTCGTTCGCCGCGTCGAGAAGTTCCGGATTGCGCTCCGTCGGCGCGGGCGGGTCTGTCGAGGTGACCTGTCCGACGACGACGACGACGTGCGGTTCCCCGGCGAACGGCGGATGCCCCGTGAACAGCGCGTACAGGAGCGCCCCCGAGTCCGTACACGTCCGTCGAGTGGTCGACGACGCCGAACGCCTCCGATTCGACGTGCTCCAGTGCCGCGAAGACCGGAGGGACGGGAGGATGCCGTACATCGGCCGCCACGCCCGCGAATCCCCAGTCGCCGACCTTCGACACGGGCCACGTCGACCCGAACGTCGTCGAGAATCGAACGGAAGAGGGGGACAACCCTCCGTGAATCACGCCGAGAGCGTGAGCGTGCGAGACGGTGCGCGCGATTCGATGTGCGAACCAGAGCGCCGCGTCGAACTCGGCGTCGAAGTAGTCACCTAGCGTTCCGCCGTCGGTGAACTCCGTGGCGAGCCACGGCACGGGCGAGTCGCCGTGCGCTCGCACGGTCAGCACGTGGTCGTGGTCGTCGATGGTCGACCACCTCTCGACGGCGCGGCCGAACGACGCCGGAAGCGCCCCGTTCCGGCAGTCGCCCGCGCGTCGACATCGACCGACGACGTCGGGACGATACGAATCGGCCCGTCGTCCCCCCGTCTCGCCGACTTGCACGACGTTCGGCTCGGCGGGCAGTAGGTCGGCCAACCGCGGGTCGCTCACGCTGATGACGAGCGGGTCGCCGGAGAGCGTCGATTTCGAGAGCGCGTCCACGACGTGACGAAGCGCCTCGGTCGCGTACCGGCGGACGAGTCCGTCGTCCGCGTCCCGAAGCTCCGCGAGCGATACGATGGCCGGTTCCGCTTTCCGCGGATACTTCGACGCCCCGGCGACGGTGATGACGGCGTTTTCGCGCACCAGCGGGTCGCTGTCGGGAAGCAGGTCGATGGCACGCTCGACGACCGGACGTGCCCTCACAGGGTCGGTCTGCGCGACTTCGGCCAGCGCCCACGTCGCGCCCCGACGAACCCACCGGTCGTCGTCGGTCACCGCCTGCGCGAGGTCGGAGACGGGGACGCGCTCGGGGGTGCTCGCGGCCACCTCCGCGAGCGACTACGCGGCGCTCGCGCGGGGCGCTTCGGGTCGTCGGCGTCGAGCGACACGATGAGATCGGAGACGTCGCGGGTCGAGAGCGTGCCGACCTGCTCGCGGTGCTGGTTCGCCTGCAACTCGCGTTCGGCCGATTCGAACCGTTTCATGTTTCGAAGGATTTCGTTCTCCTATCGAAACTTCGATAATTGATAAACGTTTTGTATGCCTCGACTACCCCGAGAATGACACCTTACCTGATGATTTCGCCGAAGCGGATTCGCGGACGCTCGCCCGAACCGCAGTCGAATCTGCACCATCGACCCACTGATGGGTATCCGCCGCGAACGTCGAGACGGAGATGTCCCGAATTCGCGTCGCAACGGCCGACGATGCACCGGAGATTGCTGAACTCCACACCGAGTCCGTGCTCGCGTTCGGCCCTGAGGCGTACGATGACACGCAAGTGTCGGCGTGGGCGGCGAAAGATGGGGAGCTCGACCAATCTCCCATCGAAGACGACGGCCATCACGTCGTGGTCGCGGAGCGCGACGACATCGTCGGGTTCGGACACGTCGTTCCGGCGGACGATGAAGTCAGGGCGGTGTACGTCCACCCGGAGTACGCCCGACGGGGCGTCGGTTCGACCGTCCTCGCCCACCTGGAAGGGTACGCCCTCGGGACGGGAGCGAAGCGACTCGAACTACAGGCTTCGCTTAACGCGATCGAATTCTACGAGCGACGGGGCTATCGCCCGGTGCGGGAGGAACCGCGCGAGATGGAGTACGAGGGACGCCGAGTGACGGTTCCGGTGATGGCGATGGAGCGGTCGCTCGCCCCGTGAGACTCGGTGTCCGTCGAGGAAGAGCGAGTTCCGTACCGACGAAACTCTCACGCAACCGAAGGGAATCCTTATGCGCCGACGGGTAGGTTGTTAGCACGATCCATGAAGAAGCTCATTAACGAACCGTCCGCCGTCGTGGACGAGATGCTAGACGGGATGGTCGCGGCGCATCCGGACGAGGTTCGGCGACTGCCGGACTCGAACGTCCTCGTCCGGAACGACGCGCCCGTCGACGGGAAGGTCGCCGTCGTTAGCGGCGGCGGAAGCGGTCATGAACCGACGCACGCGGGCTACCTCGGGCCGGGGATGCTCGACGGGGCCGCAGCGGGCGAGGTGTTCACCTCGCCGACCGCCGACGAGATCAGCGAGATGATCCGGGCCTGCGACGCCGGAGAGGGCGTGCTCAACGTCGTCAAGAACTACGAGGGCGACGTGATGAACTTCGAGACCGCCGGCGAGCTGGCCGAGATGGAGTCCGACGTCGAGGTGGCCGAAGTGGTCGTCAACGACGACGTGGCGGTCGAGGATTCGCTGTACACCTCCGGCCGGCGCGGCGTCTGCGGAACCATCTTCGTCCACAAAGTCGCGGGCGCGATGGCGGATCGCGGAGAGGACTTGGACGAAGTCCGGCGCGTCGCCCAGAAGGTCGTGGACAACGTGGCGACGATGGGAACGGCGCTGACCTCCTGCGTGACGCCCGAGAAGGGCGAACCGACGTTCGACCTCGGCGAGGACGAGATCGAACTCGGCATCGGCATCCACGGCGAACCCGGCGTCGAGCGCACCGAGATGATGTCTGCCGACGAGATAACCGAGCGACTGACCGAGCAGGTGCTTGACGACCTGAACTCCGAGTCGGGCGCGGAAGTCGCCACCATCGTCAACGGAATGGGCGGGACGCCGCTGATGGAGTTGTACATCGTGAACCGCAAGCTCCAGTCGCTGTTGGACGAGCGCGACCTGACGACGTGGGACGCGCGAGTGGGCGATTACATGACCTCGCTCGACATGGAGGGTTGTTCGGTGACGGTGCTGGAACTGGACGACGAACTGAAGGGGTTGCTCGCGCATCCGGCGGACACACCGGCGTTGAAGGTTCAACAGTAGTTCGTGACGCGATTTTTCGTTCGGTTTCGGGTTAACGACTGCTGTTAGATATAGAGCGTGGACTTATCGGTTCGTGGCTGACCTTTCCTCACAATTGCCCTACGGGGGGTCGGCTGTACTGGAAACTACCATGTCTTCAACGCGAACCCAGAGACCATAGTAGCCACCCTCATACCGGAGGTACGTATCGCCACTCACTCGATTCGCAAATGACCTGAGTACGTCGGCTTGCTCGTCCCTCTTAGCGAGACAAACCCGGACGGAGCCAGTATCAGCCGCCGTTTGGAGTAGTGACTGCTCAGAGTCGGGAAACTTCGAGAATACGATTACAGTAGTGTTTTCGGGAATTAATTTTACAGGAGAGACTCCAATTTCTCCATCGTGAGGCCAAGCCGACTCGAAGAATGGAATGGCTTGGCCACAGCCATCCGAGTTGGCCGCAAACACAACTATTCCGGCTCCTGCTGTGGCAACAGTAGCAAGCACACGACGGCAAGTTACTTTCATGATGGTAGTGAACCAGTGAGAGATATGTGCCGTCTGTAGACTCAAAGAAAAATTGTAGAGAAGAGAACGATGAGTAACGATTGTTCTGAAAGAGAGGGGGGTCATAATCGCGATTGAAAAATTAGCACCACGAACTAAACGGCTAAGGGCGATTAGTGCGCAATACAGTGGTGTACTTATCGTTTCGGCATTTGACAGAGAATACTTATAGGCACATAATCATCAAAATTCCGAAAGATGCCGCCTTCCGCGCCGTTCGTCGACTGAGGAACCGAAACGATAGACACGACTCAGATCCTCGTGGAAGCGATACCGCTCGCCAAACTCATCGGAGTATTCGTGGCGATCGCGCTCGTCCCGTTCGCGATGGTGTTTCTGCTGGGCGGTCGCTCGACGGCCGGAATGCTATTCGCTTTAGCGGGTCAGTTCGTCCTCGCGGTCGGCTCCGGCATCGTTCTGATGTACGTCATCTCCCATGCGATTCAACTCTCCGGCGAGCGATAGACGCACCGCGAGTACGGTGAATCACCCCCTGTTGAATACCTTCGAGCAAAAAAACCACTGACCGCCCGAGCTGAGAGAACGGCCGAAGGGGAAAGAGTTTACCCCACCTCGTAGCGTGCTACCAGCATACAGATGGGAGCAACAGAAATCGAACGCGAGGCGACCCTCGCGGCCATCGAACGCGTCTCGGAGCGACTGGCGGACGAGAAGGAGCACCTGACCGACCTCGACTCGGCCATCGGCGATGCCGACCACGGGTCGAACATGAACCGCGGGTTTCGGGCGGCCCGCGAGAAGACGGAGGAGATGGACGACGCAAACCCCGCCGAACTCGTCAAGACGATTGGCGTTACGCTCGTCTCCGAGGTCGGCGGCGCCGCCGGACCGCTCTACGGCGGGTCGTTCATGACCGCCAGCGCGGAACTCGAAGACGGCCTCACGGCGGAATCGACCGTGGCGTTCGCCGAGGCGTTTCTGGAGAAGGTGAAAGACCGTGGGAGCGCCGAGGTCGGGGCGAAGACGATGGTCGACGCCCTGACGCCCGCCGTCCACACCTACAAGAAGTCCGTCGAACAGGACGACCTCCCGCCGGTCGAATCCCTGACGAAGGCGGTGGACGCCTGTGAGCGCGGAGTAAAGTTCACGACGCCCATCAGGGCGACGAAGGGGAGGGCCTCGTACCTCGGCTGGCGGTCGGTCGGCCACCAAGACCCCGGCGCGACGAGCACCCTCTTCATCCTCGAAGCGATACGGGAGATCGCGGTCGAGTACCTCGGCGACGGCGACCTCGACGCCGACGCGACCTCGCCGACCGTTCCCGACGGGGAAGACGTGGACGAGGCGATGTCTACGGATGAAGAACCGGCCGTGGACGAGGAGGCCTGAATGATCGGTCTCGTCGTCGTCTCGCACAGCGGGCGGGCCGCCGAAGGTATCCGCGAAGTCGCCGCCGAGATGGCGGGTGACGCACCTATCGAAGCGGTGGGCGGCGACCCCGACGGCGGCGTCGGAACGAGCGCCCCGGCGATTCAGGAGGCCCTCGATAACCTCGCCGACGAGGACGGCGTCGTCGTGCTGGTCGACCTCGGAAGTGCAGTGATGAACACCGAAATCGCTATCGAAGAATCCGACGCCGACGCGAGAATCGCGGACGCTCCGGTTCTCGAAGGTGCGGTCAACGCGGCGGTCGCCGCGACCAGTCCGAAAGCGACGCTGGAATCGGTGCTGGAAGCGGCGGAGGAGGCGGCGGACGTCTCGAAGCTGTAACGTCGGTTTCCCGCGGTTACGGAACTGTGGGAACTCGACGTCACCCCTCCAGTATCGACGTCACTTCGTCCCGCGTCTCCGCCGAGAGGGCGCGTTCCGCGAGGTCGCGGGCGCTCTCGGCGTCGCACTCCGCGACTCGCGCTTTCACGTCCGGCACCGTGACGGCGCTCAGGCTCAGTTCGTCCAGACCGAGGCCGACGAGTAGTTCCGTCAGTTCGGGGTCGCCCGCCATCTCACCGCACATCCCGACCCACGCGTCCCCTTCGTGGCCCGCTTCGACCGTCCGGCGAATCGCTCGCAGGACGGGCGGGTGAAGCGGATCGTGGAGGTCGGCGACGCGAGCGTTCTCCCGGGAGGCGGCCATCACGTATTGCGTGAGGTCGTTCGTCCCAATGCTGAGGAACTCCGCGCGCGTCGCCAGTTCCTCGGCCACGAACGCCGACCCCGGCGTCTCTATCATCACGCCGAGTTCCGGAATCGCGCGGTCGATACCCTCGTCCGCCAGTTCCTCGGCGACCGCTTCGACCCGCAAGAGCGCGGCGTCGAGTTCCTCGACCCGAGCGACAAGGGGAAACATCACGGCGAGATCGTCGACTTCCGCCGTAGCGCGGAGCAGGGCGCGCAACTGCGTCTCGAACAGGTCGGCGTCGGGGCCGAGCGAACGCCGAATCCCGCGCTCGCCGAGGAAGGGATTCGTCTCCTCCGGAGCGTCAATGTACGGTATCGGCTTGTCGCCGCCCACGTCGAGCGTCCGGGCGACGACCCTGTCCCCCGGAAACGCGGACGCGGCCTCGACGTAGGCGTCGTACTGTTCGTCCTCGTCCGGCGGCGAGTCGCGGTCGAGAAACAGGAACTCGGTTCGAAAGAGGCCGATGCCGTCGGCCCCCTGCTCGACCACGCCGTCGAGCTCCGCGAGCGTGCCGACGTTCGCTGCGACTTCGACAGGACGACCGTCCGCCGTCGAGACACGGTCGCGGGTGACGGCGGTAGCGGCACCGACGAGGCGGTCGCGGGCGGCGTCGTCCGGGTCGACGATGACGACGCCGTCTTCGCCGTCCACCAGCACCTCCCGTCCGTCGCCGACCTGCGCGAGTTCGTCGCCGACGCCGACGACCGCGGGAATCCCGAGCGACCGAGCGAAGATGGCGGCGTGCGAGGTTCGACCGCCGAACAGGGTGGCGAACCCGGCGACCGCGTCGGGGTCGAGTCGCGCCGTGTCGCTCGGCGCGAGTCGTTCCGCGAGGAGTATCGAACCGTCGGGCAGGTCACCGAGGTCGGTGCGCTCGCGGTCGGTCAGGATTCGGAGGAGTCTGTCGCGCACGTCCCGAAGGTCGTCCGCGCGCTCCGCCGTCGACCCCTCCAGTCCTTCGAGCCGAGCGATAGGGTCTTCGAACGCCTGCTGAACCGCGTGCGGCGCGGGGAGTCCGTTCCCGATGGCGGTTTCGACGCTGCCGGTGATCTCTGGGTCGTCCAGGAACGCCCGGTGGGCGTCGAATATCGCCGCTTCGTCGTCGCCGACGCGCTCTTCCGCTCGTTCTCGCTCGTCCGTTAATTCCTCGTGGGCCCGCTCGCAGGCCGCCTCGAACGCCGCCAGTTGCTCGTCGACGTCGACCGTTTTTGGGTCCGGCGGTTCCGACAAGTCCGTCGTTCCACGATGCCAGACGACGGTTCCGACGCCGACGCGGGGGGTCGCGCCGATTCCCGAGAGTTCGATGGTCACGATTCCTCCCCTCCTCGCCGTTCTTTTTCGCTTCCCTCTTTCTCCTCGTCCTCCGGCGTCGTCAGAACTCGCTCCAGCGCGTCGAGTGCGGCCTCGGCGTCGGCACCCTCGGCGACGAGACGGACTTCGTCACCCTTTCGAGCGTCGAGGGCGGTGACCGAAAGCATGCTCCGAGCGTTCACTGGCTCGTCCTCGTCTTTGGCGACGGAGAGGTCGGCGTCGAACTCGTTCGCGGTCGAGACGAATCGCGCTGCTGGTCGGGCGTGGAGTCCTGCCTCCGGAACGACGGTCACGGTGCGCTCTATCTGGCTCACCCTTTTGGGTTAGCGAGCGACCCGCTTCATGCTATCGCCCCCAGCGTTTCAGTCCCCACTGCGCCCGCGTGTAGCCGAGGGCGAACAGCACCGTTCCGACCAGCATGAGCGACCCGCCCAGCAACGGCGTCCGAGTCGGCGCGCTCGGATCCGAAACGACGACGAGCGCGATACCGGCGAGGAGGACGACCAGCCCCGCGAGCGTCACCGGATCGAGGAACACCAGTCGGAGGTAGTCGCCCAGCGAGTACCTCGGGTCGTCGGCGTCGGTCACGGTGACTGCTTAGCTCCCCCCTGTCGGGTGTTCGCTGTCGTCTTCCTCGTGAACCCTCGCTTCCTCGGGTTCGTGTTCTTCTTCATCGTGGACTTGCGGTTCTTCGGGTGCTATCTCCTCCTCTTCGAGTCGCCTGACGTACCGCCGCGTCAGGAGGTCGTACAGCCCGCCCCCGACGATTCCGCCGACCGTGGTTGAGGTGGCGGGGAGCCACCAGCCGCCTCTCGGTCCGGGGAACGCTATCTCTCCCCATCCGGCGAGGTAGCCGAAGATTCGCGGGCCGAGGTCGCGGGCGGGGTTCAGCGCCGCCATGCTAATCGGGGCCTCGTACTGGACGAGCGCGGCGACGAGGAGGCCGATGAGGAACGCCGCGAGACCGGGTGTAGCCCTCGTTCCCATCGGGTTCCAGTCGTCCACGAGCGCGAAGATGACGGCGACGAGAATGGCCGTTATGACTACTTCGCTGAAGAACGCTTGCGGGAACGAGACTAGGAACGCCGCCTCCTCGAGCGAGTTGAAATCGCCGACCTTCACGCCCGCGAACACGGGGTTCGGGAAGAACGTCCAGAGCGTCATCCCCGTGATGGAACTTCCCGGTTGGCCCCGAACCACGTTGTTCGCCTGACTGAACTGTCGGAAGTAGCCCGACCACGTAACGTACAGCGTCGCGGCGGCCAGAAACGCCCCGACTATCTGCGAGACGACGTAGCCCGGAACGTGTTTCCACGGGAAATCCCGCCAGACCGTGTTCGCTATCGTCACCGCCGGGTTGATGTGGCCCTCCGAGACGCCGCCGACCCAGTAGACCGCGAACATCACCGCGAATCCCCACAGCACGGCGACGCCGAACAGGTCGAACCCGCCCGTCAGCACCGAGACGACGACCGCGCCGTCGCCGAGCAGGATGAGGATGAACGTGCCGACCAGTTCGTTGACGTACTTCCCCCCCCAGTACTCTTCGGCCATCTCATTCACCTCCCTCCCGTGCCCACTCGAGGGAGCGTTCGACCGCCTCCTTCCAGCGGTCGTGTTTCCGGTCGGCCTCCTCGCTCGCCATCTCCGTCTCGAACTCGCGGTCTACCTGCCAGTTTTTCCGCAGTTCGTCCACGGAGTCCCAGTAGCCGACCGCGAGTCCGGCGGCGTACGCGGAGCCGAGCGCGGTCGTCTCGTCCACGACCGGCCGGACGATGTCGGCACCGAGGATGTCGGCCTGTAGCTGGCAGAGGAAATTGTTCTTCACCGCCCCGCCGTCCACGCGGAGCGATTCGACCTCGATGCCGCTGTCGGCTTCCATCGCTTCGGCCACGTCGCGGGTCTGGTAGGCGATGCTTTCGAGCGTCGCCCGAACCACGTGCTCTTTCCGGGTACCGCGGGTCAGTCCGACGACGGTGCCCCGTGCGCGCTGGTTCCAGTGGGGCGCGCCCAGTCCGGTGAACGCGGGCACGACGTAGACGCCGTCCGTCGAATCGACGCTTCGTGCGAGGGTCTCGGTCTCCGCCGCGTCGTCGATGAACCCCATATCGACGAGCCACTCGATGGCGGCACCAGTGATGAAGATGGCGCCCTCGAGGGCGTACTGGACGGGTTCGCCCGACCGCTGGAAGCCGACCGTCGTCAGCAGACCGTGCTCGCTCTCGACCGCTTCCTCGCCCGTGTTGAGCAGGAAGAAACTCCCCGTGCCGTAGGTGTTCTTCGCGTCGCCCGCGTCGAAGCAGGTCTGCCCGAACAGGGCTGCCTGCTGGTCGCCGAACGCCCCGGCGACCGGGATCTCCGCGCCGAGGAAGCCCTCCGAGTCCGTCGCGCCGTAAGTGTCGTCGTCGCTCGACGGGCGGACTTCAGGGAGCATCGCACGCGGGACGTCGAACTCTGCGCAGAGGTCGTCGTCCCAGTCCATCTCGTGGATGTCGAACAGCATCGTCCGGGAAGCGTTCGTCACGTCCGTGATGTGCTCGCCCGTCAGATTGTAGACGAGCCACGAATCGACCGTGCCGAAGAGCACCTCCCCCGCTTCCGCGCGCTCCCGCACGTCCTGCGGTCGAGCGCGCTGGAGTTTGATGGGATCGGCGTTGTCGAGCAGCCACTCGGCTTTCGTCGCCGAGAAGTACGCGTCTGGTTCGAGGCCCGTCTTCGACCGAATCTCCTCGACTTTCCCCTCGTCTTCCAATTGCTCGACGCGGTCGGTCGTCCGCCGGTCTTGCCAGACGATGGCGTTGTGGACCGGCTTGCCGGTGTCCGCGTCCCAGAGCAGCGTCGTTTCGCGCTGGTTGGTGATGCCGAGCGCCTCCAGTTGCTCGGCGTCGATTTCCGCGTCATCGAGCGCCGTCCCGACGACCCGTTGTGTCTTCTCCCAGATTTCGAGCGGATCGTGTTCCACCCACCCCGGTTCCGGGTAGATCTGTTCGTGCTTCTCGTAGGCGCTGGCGACGACCTGCCCCCCGTGATCGAACAGCATGAACCGGGTGCCGGTCGTCCCCTGATCTATCGCGCCGACGTAGGTCTGTGTCATTGGTTTCCCCCTGTCGGTGCGCCGGTTCTCTCCCCACCCCGCCGCACCTCGCACCACAGACAACACGAGGAATCATTACGTTTTCCCAACCCCTTCGGCGGAGTCGACGGTCGGACGTTAGTTCGCGTCCGCGATGCGGTCGAACTGGTCGCCGGAGAGTTCGATGTCGGTGGCCCCGACGTTCTCCTCTAACTGGTCGACCGTCCGCGCGCCGACGATGGGCGTGCAGGCGAAGTCAGGTTGCTGAATCAGCCAGCGGAGCGCGACCTGCGCGGGCGTCGCGTCGAGTTCGTCCGCGACTGACCGAATCTCGTCCAACACCTGCCAGCCCTCCTCGGACACGTAGTACTCCTCGAACGAGTCCGTGAGGTCGGCGCGCGACCCTTCCGGCGAGTCTCCGTCGCGCTCGTACTTTCCAGTCAGGAAGCCGCCCGCCAGCGGCGAGTAGGGGCAGACGCCGAGGTCTTGGTCGGCGCACACGTCGAGGTAGTCCCGCACCTCCTCGCCCGCCGCCGCGTGGTACATCGGTTGCGTGACCTCGAATCGCTCAAGGTCGTTCACGTCGCTCTCCCAGAGCGCCTTCGTCAACCGCCACGCCGCCATCGAACTCGCGCCGAGGTAGTTCACCTTCCCCTCGCGCACGAGTTCGGTCAGCGTCGAGAGCGTCTCCTCGATGGGCGTCGTCTCGTCCCAGCGGTGGATGTAGTAGAGGTCGAGGTAGTCGGTTCCGAGGCGGTCGAGGGTTCCCCGAATCTGCTTACGGATGTGCTTACGCGAGAGGCCCCTCCCGTTCGGATTATCGCTGTCGAACGGGAAATACACCTTCGAGGCGATAACGAAGTCCTCCCTATCGTAGCCCGCCAGCCAGTCGCCGATCCACTCCTCGCTGGTACCGCTCGGGTCGCCGTAGACGTTCGCTGTGTCGATGAAGTTGATGCCGTGCTCCCACGCCACGTCGAGCAGGTCGTGGGCCGTTCTCCTGTCCGTCTCGACGGTGCCGTTCGACTCTTTGGCGAATCGCCACGTGCCGAAACACAGTTCGGAGACTTTCGTGCCGGTGGAGCCGAGGTTTCTGTACTCCATGTGCGACTCAACCGTCCCGAAGTAGGTAAACGTCCGGAAAGGGGTAGTCCGCCGCGCTCGAATCAGCCTGAATACTCCTTCCGCAGGACGACCGTCCCGTCCGCGTTCGAGACGAGTATCGCGTCGCCGCCGTTGTTCTAGACAGCGCTCCCCGACCCCCAGTACAGTTCGGACGCGGAGTTCGACCCGCTCCCGGTGTAGAGGGTCACCGTTTCGCCGGATGCGAGCCTCACTCCCGACGGGACGCGATAGGTGTGTCCGCCCTCGTCCGAGACCGTCCAGCCGGAGAGGTCGAGTCCGTCGTTTCCGCTGTTCTTCAGGACGACGTACTCGTCGTTCAGGTTGTCGTGGTCATTGCCGTCGGCGTCCGCGTGGATTCGAGTGACGGTGAGGTCTCTCGAACCGTCGCTACCTCCGTCACCCTCGCTATTCCCGCCACCACCCGTTTCAGGTCGGGTCGTCCGCTGGCCGTTCCGGCACTCCCACAAACCCACGCCCTTTTGCTGTGCTCGGGACTCGGCGGCGTAGAAGCGGTCGCGCTTGGTAAATTGGCTGTCGTACACGCGAGCGTACCCCTGCGCGACGAGTCGGTAGTTGAACAGAGTCCCGTCGTCGCGGACGTAGACCAGCTGGCGGTCGTACCTGTCCCGCGGCCCTTCGTTCCGGTCGAGGAAGACGGTCACCCGCTCGCCCGCGAGTTCCGTCCACGCGAACTCGCTGGCCTTGTGACCCCAGTCGCGGAGGCAGGCGGCCTCGGCGTCGTCGTTCGGGACGCCCTCGAACTCCGCCGGGTCGTTCGAGGTGTGAACTTCGGGCGTATCGACGCGAGCAGTCGTCCAGTGTCGGTGGTTCCGTTTCGGTACCTGAACTCCACCGTGTCGCCGTCGACGATTCTCGTGATGGTGACCGTCCATCCATCGCCGGTCGCCCCTCCATCCTCGGTCGTTCCAACGCTTCCGTTCCGCCCGGTCGCCGTCTCGCTGGCGGTGGTCGAGGGGGTCGCGGTTCGCGTGGTCGTACTCGGCTGCGAGGACGAACAACCGGCGAGGACGACCGCACCGACGACGAACAGGACGAAAATAGTCTTACCCGGCTTCCGCTCGTCGGTTTCAAGGTCGGGACGCCGAGACATGCGGGACACGATACCGACGACGTTCCCCCGAGGATTAAATCTATTTTCCACGACCCTGAAATCTCACAGTAGGTGACTATCGAAACCCTCGGATACGCGTTCGTGAAGGACCTCGCTTCGCGGTGACTAACGACTCCGTCGACAGCCATCTCCTCGTCTCGTCACACGAACGACTCCGTCGAAACGGCGATATTTTATACAATGTGAAAGAAACGAACTCACATGAGCGACACGCCCCGTGAACGCCTCGCCGAGAACGCGACGGAGATCGCGTCGATACTCGTCACGGGATTCTGGCTCGCCGCCCTCTTCACCGGCCAGAGTTGGTGGCTCGCGGCGCTCCTCGTCGGCTACGTTGTCGTGATCCCCGTCGTCGCCCTGCTGTTCGGCGACGAGGACGACCGCGAGGAGTGGTGGGACGCCGACTGGTGGGACGACCCCGACTGGTGGAACGACGCGTGGGACTGGTCCGGCGGGAAAAAGGGGTCGAAAGAGCCAGACGAGCCAATCGAGCTGAACAACAAGGACGCCCTCGAAACCCTCAGAGACCGCTACGCGCGGGGCGAACTCACCGACGAGCAGTTCGAACGAAAGCTTCAACGCCTCCTCGAAACGGAGACCGTGGAGGACGTCGAAGACAGATTTCGTGAGGACGATCGCGAGCGACTTCGGGAACGGGAGTGAATCATTCGTATTGAATGCCCGTTGACAGTACCGTCGTTCAACAGAAAACATATACCGACGAACACACCGATACACACCATGACAGAGTGGGAGTACAAGATCGTCGACCTATCGAACGACGGCCTGTTCAGTAACAGCGACGAACCGACGGAGGCGGGCCTCGACGCGCTCGGTGAACGGGGATGGGAACTCGCCGCGTCGCTGACGGGGTCGAGTCGCAGTCTCGGCGGTCGACCGAAGAGCGAGACGAGCGCACTGGTGTTCAAACGCCCGAAAGAGTAACTCCGTCGAGCGTCGCTTCGTGCTCGGCAGCGAACCGAGAGGACTCGGTTCGTTATTCGGCTTCGGCCCACGAATCCAGCGTCTCCTGCACCAGCGCCTCGCCGACCGCCCGCCCGAGCACGTCGTACCCCGCGCGCTCGGCGCGGTCGTTCGAGGAGGCGATGAGCCGCGAGACGATGAACTCGGGGGTGGACTTCCCGACCGTATCGAATCTGGGTTGGTAGTCCACGAGCAGGTCAAGGTCTTCGTTCAGCCCCTCCGCGAAGATACCGTCCTTTCTGGCCTGTTGGGGGAGCGGGTTCAGGTCGTCCGCGAGGTGGGTGACGAACACGCCGAGCGCGCCCCTGTCGACCGTCAGGCCGACCAACCCGTGGAGGAGGTTGGCGGCACTTCCCGGCTCCGTGATGGCTTCGAACTCGTCCACGAGCATGAGGGTGCGCCCGTCGTCGGTGAGCGGCGGGACGATGCTTCGGAGCGTGGATTCGAGCACCCCGGCGTTGAAACTGGCGTGTCTGCGGTGGAAGACGATGGCGTCCGACACCGACACCTGCGCGCGCTCCGCGGGGACGGGAAGCCCCATCTGGGCGAGCAGGGCGACCTGACAGAGCGTTTCGAGCAGGGTCGTCTTCCCGCCGCTGTTCGCCCCCGTCAGGACGGTCACGCGGTCGCCCTTCGGCGGCCCCGCGACCGCGTGGTCGCCGACGCCGTAGGTGACGGGCTGGACGTCTCCGCTTCCGGTGGCGAGAAAGAGGTTCCGCGACCCTTCGACCGCGAAGCCCTGTTCGACGAACTCGGGACGCGCAAGGTCGAATTCGTCAGCGAAGCGGGCGAGTGACAGCGAGACGGCGAGGTCGCTCACCGCCGAAACGGACGCGTCGATGGCGTCGCGGGCCTCCTCGATTCTGGTTTCGAGTTCCTCCGAGACGCGCGCTTCGCGCTCCTCGACCGCGGCGCGCTGTTCGGCGAGGAGTTCACGGAGCGACCCGCCGACAAAATCCGTGGCGTCCGTCGCCTCCCCCACCGTCGCGTCGCGGACGCGCTGCGGTTCGATGTCGGTCTCTCGCGAGACGTACTCGACGTAGCTCTCGCGGAACTCCTCGGGGCCACGCACGTCACCCGACTGCACCGATTCGAGCACGTCGAGCGCGCCGCTTTCGAGTCGTTCGACCCCCTCCAACGCGTTCCGTAGTCGGTCGAGTTCCGCGTCCGCCCCCTCCGCGACTCCGTCGCCGTCGAGTTTGCCGAGCGCGCCGACCGCGGCGTCGAGCGCGTCGGCGTCGATGTCCGCGATGGGGGCGAACGCGCCGTCGGTCGCGCCGGTCGCCTGAAGCGCGAGGGCCGTCTCGACCGCGGTGCGTTCGCTTCCGTCGTACTCCTCGTAGGCGGCGAGGACGGATTCGCGGGTCGCGTCGTCTAAGCCGTGCCACGATTCGACGGCTTCCATCACGGAATTGAGTCGTTCGTCGGCCTCCGCGCGGGAGCGAACCGGCGTCATGACGCGAATCCGGTCGCCGGCGTCGGGCGTAACGGCGCGGTCGCTGGCGAGGTCGAGCAACGTCTTGTAGACGGAGCGCGTGTCGCGGGTCGCCAGCACCTCCATCCCCTCACCGCCGTTGGCCTGTCGGAGGATGCGCGTCGCTCGCCCGCGCGTCAAGCCCGCGTTCGTCAAGGCGCGAACGTCGCTCGCTTCGATGGCCCGAACCGCCCGTTCGACCCCCAGTTCGGCTTCGAGCAGGTCGCTCGTCTTCGGCCCGACCCCCCAGTAGTCCTCCAACCTCATACCTGTCGGCTATCGCGCACCACTCTTAATGATTCCCGTTCGGCCGAATCGTAACGAAAATCGAACGTCGTTTGTCCGTAACACTATCGAAAACCGCACAGAACGTTTTTCAATCCCCGGTCGGTTGTCTCCGGCCATGCGTCTTATCCAGATTCTCGTCCAGGACGACTGTCGGGACGAGGTGCTCTCCATCCTCGACGATGAGCACATCGACTACGTGCTCACGCGCGAGGAAAGAACGGGGACGATTCCGCCGTCGTCCAGTTCCCGGTGCCGGCGCAGGCAGTGGACGGCGTACTCACCGACCTTCGAGACGCCGGACTGGACGACAGCTACACCGTCGTCGGAAGCGTGGAGACGGCGAAGACGCCGAACATCGATGAACTGGAGAACAGGTTCGTCAAGGGAAACGACCAGGACGACAGCATCGCCACCGAAGAGATTCGGACGAAAGCCATCGGCATGAATCCGAGTCCGCTCACCTACTACACGATGACCGTCCTGTCGGCCATCGTGGCGACGGCGGGACTGCTCCTCGACTCGCCCGCCCTCGTGGTCGGGTCGATGGTCATCGCCCCGCAGGTCGGTTCGGCGATGACGACAAGCGTTGGCCTCGTGTTGAACGACAGCCACATGATACGCGACGGGCTGCGTTCGCAGGTGCTCGGCCTCGCCGTCGCCATCGTCGGCGCGACGGTGTTCGGCTGGGCGCTCAAGTCGGCGCAGTTCATCCCGCCGGCCCTCGACGTGATGACAGTGAACCAGATAAGCCAGCGCGTTTCGCCGGGCTTCCTCTCGCTCGTCGTCGGCCTCTGCGCGGGGGCGGCGGGCGCGCTCGGCCTCGCAACTGCCCTGCCCGTCTCGCTCGTCGGCGTCATGATCGCGGCGGCGCTCATCCCCGCCGCCGCAGCGGTCGGAGTCGGTCTCGCGTGGGGGTCGCCCGTCGTCTCGTTCGGCGCGTTCGTCCTGCTAGTCGTGAACGCCATCTCCATCAACGTCACCGGCGGGAGCGCGCTCTGGGCGCTCGGCTATCGGCCCGAAAACGGGACGAAGCTCCGCGAGGCCGCGCCGACGCTCGCCGCCATCGTCGTCCTCCTCGTCTCGTTCGTGGGTGCGGGCGGGATGATGGCCCAGCAGATGCAGACGGAGAACACGGTCAACGAAGAGGTGCAGAAGGTGCTCCAACAGGAGCGGTACCGGGAACTCGAACTCGTCAAGGTGCAGGTTGAGTTCGACGACATGGGACTCGTGGACGACAGGCAGCAGGTCACCGTGCTCGTGAGTCGCCCGGCCGATACGTCGTATCCGCGGCTGTCGCGGAACCTCGCCGGGAAGATTTCGAAGCGACTCGGCGGGCGGACGGTGGTCGAAGTGGAGTTCACGGAGCGCCAGCGGTCGGTGGCGCGAACGTGAAGCCGTGTTCGTTTGCGATGCGATAGGCCGCCGTCCCCCAGATGTAATCCTCGCCGGGCCACCACGTCCGGGCGTTGTTCAACCCGCCGACGATGACGCCTGAACCCGGATTCTCGGGGTCGGGGCGGTAGTTGACGCTTCCGCTGTCGCCGTCGACCATGTCCGACTGCGACCCCCACTTCAGCTGACCGCGCTTGCACACCTTCCCGTAGGCGCAGGTCATCCCGTCGATGGCCTGGATCGTGCCGGACGTGTGGCCGGTGTTGGGCGTGACTTTCTCCATTTTCGCGCCGCGAGCTTTGAGTTCGGCGAGCCCCTCGCGGGAGAACCGTCCGACGACGGCCGATGGTGACGCGCCGCGGATCTCGCTCGTCGGTCGAAAACCATTCACCGGGTCGATTCGAACGAAGTCGTCGAGCTGATAACCCCGTCGAACCTCGCCTATCTTCCGCGCACCGCCGCTCCCGAAGAGGAAGAACGGTTCGCCTCGATATCGCCCGCCGTCGCCGCCGTAAACGTGATTCGACGTGGCGAAAAACGGCGTCTCGCCGTCGTACATCGCGGGAGCCAGCGTCCCGGAGGCGTCCCGATTGGAGCACGTGACGCCGCCCGGAACGCGCTTTCCCGCGACCGTCTCGTCAGAGGAACGGTCGGTCGATTCGGAAATTTCCGGTTCGACGCGGGTCACTTCGACCGGCACGTCGCCCACGGACTCCGGAACCTCGCCGCCGGCCTCGTCGTCGGTCACGTCCACAGCGACCGCGGCGTTTCGCCCGCCGAACTCCCCCGGAACGACGGCGCTCCCGACGACGCCAAGACGGAAGTGCGAGCCGAGTCGTCGATGGGCGTCGAACGCTGCCTGCAAATCCGCGAACCAGTCCGCCGGAACGGTCGTCGTCCGTGGTTCGACTCCTTTCGAACTCGAATCGCGGTCGTCCGGAGTTCGGACGTGGCCGTACACGAGCGGAACTTCGTCGCGGCCCGCCGCCAGCACGTCGTCGGGCGTGAGCAGGCCGGCCATCGAGCCGAAACCGACCCCTGCGAGCGTCGAAACGAACCGCCGCCGTCCCATCGTCGAGAGTCGTCTGTCGATCGCCGAGCGTACCGCTGGCCGCTTTCCAGTGTCGTCTTGTTCCCCCATCGTCTCGTTTCCCCGTTCCCACTCGTCGTACGATAGGGAGGTACTTGAGCTTAGACCGTCACGTTCTTCGGGTGACGGGAAAAATTATCGACCTGTCACCCGAGAGGTTTTAGGGTTGCCGAAAAATAGGAAGGTTTACGTGTCTTTAGGTGAGCCTAAAACGTGAACATGGTCGCAGACGAGTCGAAAACCGTCACCCGGCGACGCTTGCTCACAGGTTGCGGCGTCGCGGGTGCGTCGTTGCTCGCCGGCTGTACCGGCGGAAACGGCGACGGTTCGAAACAGACGACGGATGGTAAGAACGGTGGAACCGGAACGAGCGAAACCGGCGGTACCACCGCTCAGTCGGGGCCGTACTCGGTATCGATGGAGCCGGTCGGGAAAGTCGAGTTCGAGTCGGTGCCGAAGAAGTGGGTCGCCAACAACGGCAGTTGGGCCGACATGGGCGTCGCGCTCGGCGTCGAACCGCCCAAGGCGGTGTGGCTGACGAGCCGGTATCACACCCAGTACTACGACGAGATTCCGGGCGTCTCAGTCGATGCCAGCAAGATGACCGACCTCTATCAGGACGGCGTCAGCAAGGAACTGTTCTACGAACTGAGCGCGGACGTGCACGTAATCGACCCGAACTTCCTGATGAACCGATTCAAGGGCTGGAAGCAGTCCGACGTCGACGAGATCAGCAAGCGAGTCGGTCCCTTCTTCGGAAACAGCATCTTCTCGCACGGCTATCAGTGGCACAAGGACTACCGCTACTACTCGCTCTACGAGGCGTTCGGAAAGTTGGCGAAGGTCTTCCAGCGCACCGACCGATACAAGGCGCTGGCGTCGCTGCACGATGAGTTCCAGACGAAGCTCGGATCGGTCGTCCCGTCGAAGAAGCAGAAACGGCCGGAGGTGGCGATTTTGTGGGCGAGCGGAAACGAGCCGAAATCCTTCTCGCCGTACCTCATCTCGGAGGGGACGAGCTTCAAACAGTGGCGCGACCTGAAAGTCCGCGACGCGCTCGCCAACACGTCGGTTCGAGATTTCCACAGCAATCGCGGCGAGGTCGACTTCGAAACGCTACTCGAAATTGACCCGGACGTGCTCCTGCTTCGCGGGCACGAACAGCAGACGAAAAAGGAGTTCCAGAACACCGTCGTTTCGTTCATGGAGAGTCACACCGTCGGAAGCAAACTCACGGCGGTGAAGAACGGCGACGTCTACCGCGGCGGGCCGCTCTACCAGGGACCCATCACGAACCTCGTCGTCACGGAGCGCGCGGCGGAGCAGGTGTACGACGTCTCGAAGTCGCTGTTCGACCGCAAACGGGTCGGCGACATCGTAAAGGGCAACCTCTGACCGACGACCGCCGTCGGTGAGCGGCGAATCGACTTCCGAACGGCGCGAGCACGGTAGGCATCTCGCTCGCGTCGCCGATATCGTTTCCGTGTAGAAGCAGCGCAACGAACCCGTATTCTCCTTCGACAGCGTGCGAAATGAGGGATTTTCGAATCCGGTGGCAAAACCAAAGCTCTTATTCAGAGTTAGGGCGACCTAAAACCCGAAGGGGTCGCAACGCGAAGCCGAATCGGATTCACTCCGGCGTCGGATTCGAAGCGATGACACGAGTACACATGATGGAGGATTTCGAGACGGGAATTCGGAAGACGTTCGACGGGTCGCTCGCGGCGCTCGTACTCGCGAGTATCTGCATCGTCGTTTTCGGCGCACTGATACAGGTCAGCTTCGGAGCGTACTCCACGACGCTGGCGCAGGCGTGGAACGCGGTGTTCGACCCGAAGGTCGTCACCAATCCCGAGGTGCTGTCGGCGCTCCTGTTCGGGAACGAACTGCCACGGAACGTCAGTCTGAGCGACGAGACGACCATCATCTGGAGCATCCGGCTCCCCCGCGTCTTCGTCGCCGTTCTCGTCGGCGCGAACCTCGCAATCTCGGGGGCCATCTTCCAAGCCGTGACGCGAAACGAACTGGCGAGTCCGTACATCCTCGGCGTGAGCCACGGGGCCGGGCTCGCGGTGTTGCTCACCCTCGTCGTCTTCAGCGGACTGTCACTCTTCCTGCCGGTGTTCGCCGCGCTGGGGGGCATCGCCGCGTTTCTGGTCGTCTACGCCATCGCGTGGAAGGGAGGCACAAGTCCGATTCGGCTCGTGCTGGCGGGTTTCATCGTCGGCACGATCTGCTACTCGTTCCAGCGGGGACTGTTCTTCTTCGCGCAGGACATCGGCGTCGTCCAGACCGCCCTCGCGTGGACGACGGGTTCGCTCACCGGGGTCGGGTGGGAGCAGGTGCGGATCATCCTCGTTCCGACGCTGTTCGTCGTCCCGGTCGGACTGCTGGCGTCGCGCCAGTTGAACCTCCTCCTCCTCGGCGAGCGAACAGCCAGGTCGTTAGGGATGTCGGTGGAGCGTGTCCGGTTCGCCCTCTCGGCGCTGGCTATCCTCGCCGCGAGCGCCGCCATCTCCGTCGCCGGAATCGTCAGCTTCGTCGGCCTCATCGTCCCGCACATCGTCCGAAACGTCGTCGGAACCGACTACCGGAAGGTCGTCCTCGGCTGTCTGTTCGTCGGTCCCGCGCTGGTGGTCGGCGCGGACGTGGGCGCGCGACTCGCACTGAATCCGGTGCAGGTTCCGGTCGGAATCGTGACGGGGCTGGTCGGCGGTCCGTACTTCCTCTATCTCATGCGGAAACGAAAGAAACTGGGTGAACTCTGATGACGGAGCGAACGACGAAACGAGACGTGGTGATCGTCGGCGGGGGCGCGTCCGGTCTCTCCGCCGCGATATTCGTCGCGCGATACGACCTCGACGCGCTGGTGTTCGACGGGGGCTGTGCGGCGATTCGCCAGTGTGCACACCTCGAAAACTTCCTCGGCTTCCCCGGCGGCGTTCCCCCGGAGACGTTCCTCTCGCTCGGTCGCGAGCAGGCCGAACTGGCGGGCTGCGAGATAGTCGAGGACACGGTCGTCGAGGTCGCGCGAACCGACGACGGTTTCATGGTCGAGACGCGCGACGGGCGGGAGGTCGAAACGAGACGGCTCGTGGCCGCCTCCGTCTACGACGACGAGTACCTCGCCCGGTTCGCGGACGAACTGGACGCGAACCGGGACGGTCGCACCGCGGTCGACGGGCTGTACGTCACAGGCTGGCTCGCGGAGGAAGCGGAGCACCAAGCCATCGTGAACGCGGGCGACGGAGCGCGGGCGGCACTGGCGCTCGTCCGCGACGTTCGGCGCGAAGAGGAGGGACTCTGGGAGGAGGTCGCCGACTACTACTACGACTGGACGGTTCGAGACGGTCGGTACGGCGGCGCGGAGTTCGAAGACGGAATTGCCGAACTCGTCGCGGACGGCGCACCCCCGGACGCGACCGCGGAGGACGAACGGCGAATGCGCGAACGGCTCCGGTGCGAGCATCTCGCGCTGGAGATAGACGACGCCGAACGCGAGCGACGCGCAGAGCGCGGACGACGCCTCGTTCGAAAACACGTGGATGAGATAGAACCATGACGGAACGAATCTCGGACGGCGGAATGGTCGTCGAACGCGAATCGGAGGAACGGGAACTGGAAGAACGGGAAGTCGACTCCAGCGAACTGCTCGGCAAAGAGCTCGAAATCGGCTACCCCGACACCGACGAGCCGGTCGTCGAGTGCGAGTCCATCGTCATCCCCGCGGGCGAGATAACTGCCCTCGTCGGGCCGAACGGGAGCGGGAAGAGCACCCTGCTCAAGGCGCTCTCCCGGGAACTCGACCCCGAGAACGGGACGGTTCGACTCGACGGCGAGGACGTGCGGACGCTCGGGACGAAAGCCCTCGCTCGGAAACTTGGGCTGCTCTCGCAGGAGAACGAGTCGCCGGGGAATCTGACCGTCGAAGAGCTCACCCACCACGGGCGCTACCCGCATCGGGGGTTCTTCGATTCGAGAACCGAGGACGACCACGAGGCGGTCGAGCGCGCCCTCGAACTCGCGGGGGTCACGCACCTCCGGGCCGAGGAGATGGGCAGTCTCAGCGGAGGGCAGCGACAGCTCGCGTGGATAGCGATGGTACTCGCGCAGGACACCGACGTGCTGTTGCTAGACGAGCCGACCACGTACCTCGACCTGCGCCACCAACTGCGCGTGCTGGAGGTCGTCCGGACGCTCGCGCGAGAACGGGGATTGACCATCGCCATCGTCCTGCACGATATCGCGCAGGCGGCCCGCTACGCCGACAATCTCGTCGCCCTGCGCGACGGTGAACCCTACGACTGGGGACCGCCCGGCGAGGTCGTGACGGAGGAGTTGCTGGCCGACGTGTTCGGCGTCGAAGCGGCCGTCGGCGTCGGGCCGGAGGGGCCGGTCGTGACCCCGAGACGACCGTTGTGAGTCAGGCCGGAACGAGTTCGAGGGAGTAAGTAGAACTGCACTCGGCGTTCGGCCCGTGGTTCCCGACGGCGACGACGATTTCGTAGGCGCGACCGTCGTACCGGACGACGGCATCGTCGGGATTTTCGAACTCGTCCAACAGCGCGATCGACTCGCAGGTCGCGTACTCGCCCCGCTCGTACGCGATTCGAACCTCCTTCCGCGCCTCCGCGGGCAGGTCTGCGTAGGCAACGCCCTGACGATCTCCGATGGCGGACCCAAGACAGCCGGCGACCGAGAAGAAACCGACAGGGCGAGGAGTTGGCGGCGGCGCATGGTTCCACGTATCGGTCTATCGAGAAAACCGTTCGGAAGGGTGAAACGACCGTTTGACGGAGCGCGTCGAATCGAACCGGTTGGACTCGACCGACTCGGCTTTCGTCGGGTTCGTCGGTACCGATTCGAGAGGCTCTCGGCCCCACCGCTGTTCGACGCAGCACCGTGAACGAAGTCCGTAATTGTACCCCGTGTTATATTTTCGTCGACGAAGTACGTCGTTGCAGACGGGGTGGACATGGCTCGGAATCGTCTCCGTTCTTCCCGGTGGGGGTTCGTCGCCGCCGTCGTCGTAGCCGTGGGGGCGGCGGGAACGTACCAGTACGCGTGGCCGGTCATCCGCGGCCCGCTTAGCGCGCAGGCCGGGGCTTCCGAGACGGCCACCGGGACGATATTTTCGATACTGATCGTCGCGCAGACGCTCACCGCCTTCCCCGGGGGATGGATACGCGACCACTGGGGGCCGCGGATTCCGCTCTTCGTCGGCGGCGTTCTGCTCCTCGCCGGATTCAGCGGCGCCGCTCTCGCACCGACGTTACCCGCGCTGTACCTCTGGTTCGCCCTCGGCGGTTCCGGCGTCGGAATCGTGTACGATATCGCGGTGAACACGCCATCGCGGTGGTTCGAGAAGCGGCGGGGGATGGCGACCGGCGCCGTGAGCATGGCGTTCAGCGGAACGAGTTTCGTCCTGATACCGTTCATCCGTCGCGGCGCCGAGTCGGCCTACGTCCCCACGCTATTGGTGTTGGCCGCCGCAGCAGGGGGAACCTCGCTCGTCGCTGCCGCTATCCTCAGAGACCCGGATACGGACGCGCAGAATCCGGTGCGAGCGTCTCGAACGGACGCCGCAACCGGTTCCGCTATCACGTGGCGAACGATGGTTCGGACGCGTCGGTTCTGGTTCCTGTACGCCGTGTTCGTCGTCGTGAACGGCGTCGGTCTCATGCTCATCGAGAAAGTGGTTGTGTACGCGAACCAACTCGGACTCTCGTCGACGGCCGCGACCGCCGCGGCCTCGCTCGTCGCGCTGGGTCAGGCGATGGGCGTTCTCGTTCTCGGAACCCTATCCGATCGGCTCGGGCGCGAGCGAACGCTAGTCATCTCGTTGGTGTTCTGCGGAGTCGCGCTCGCCGCGACCGTCGTCGCCGGGCGACTCGCGCTCGACTGGGCGTTCGTCGCGTTCGCGGGAATCACCATGTTCTTCCGAAGTCCCTCGTTCGCTATCATGCCGGGTCTCGTCGGTGAGTACTACGGCGAGGCGTACTCGTCGGAGAACTACGCGGTGCTCCTCACGGCGAAGCTCTGGGGCGGGATCTTCGGCGGAACCGTGACGAGCGTCCTCGTCCTCGATATCGGATGGTCGGTGACGTTCCTCGTCGCCGCGGGACTCGCACTCGGTGCGGGAGTCGCCGCGCTGTGTGCGCTTCGAACGCGGTGAGACGCCGTTCAGAGCGCCCGCCACGTCCGCGGGGAATCGTTCAGTCGCTCGCGGCCGTCCTCCGTGACGACCACCAGATCCTCGATTCGGACACCGAACTCGCCGGAGAGGTAGACACCGGGTTCGACGCTGAACACCATGCCGGGTTCGAGTTCGCGGTCGTTGCCGGAGACGATGTACGGGCCTTCGTGAACGTCCAGCCCGACGCCGTGGCCGGTTCTATGGATGAACTGCTCGCCGTAGCCGTACGACTCGATGACCTCGCGCGCGGCGCGGTCGACCGATTCGGCGGTGACGCCGGGTTCGACCGCCTCGACGCCCGCCCGTTGCGCGTCGAGGACGGCGCGGTGAACCCTGTCGAACTCCTCGGGCGGCGTTCCGGCGAACACGACGGTTCGGGTCTGGTCGCCGGGGTAACCGTCCACGAACGCGCCGAAGTCGAGGACGACGGGGTCGCCGTAGTCGATTCGCCGGTCGCCGTGGCCGTGGTGGGGTTTCGCGCCGTTCGGGCCGGAGCCGACGATGGTGTCGAACGCCGGTTCCTCGCCGCCCGCCTCGGCGAGGCGAGTTTCGATCTCCCCGGCCAGTTCGCGCTCGGTCATCCCGATGGCGTCCTCGCCGAGTTTTCGGATTTCGACGCAGACCTCGTCCGCGAGTTCGCCGGCGCGGCTGAGCGTCTCGATCTCCGATTCGTCTTTCCGCATCCGGAGGGGTTCGAGCACTTCGCCGGCGAGGCCGAAGGTCGCCTCCGGCAGGGCGCGCCGCAGGTCTTGGGTGAACAGCGCCCACATCGTGTCGTCCACGAGCAGGTGCCCGCCGCGGAGGTCGAGGTCGTCGGCGACGGCGGAGACGAGGTCGAGGGGGTCGTCGCCGTCGCTCCACGTTCGCACGTCCGCGACCCACGACTCGTCGGCTATCTGCTCGCCGTACATGTCCGGAACGACGAACACGGGGTCGCCGTCGGCCGGGACGAACAGGAGGAGGTGTCGCTCGCCGGGGTGCTCCCGAAATTCGGAGACGTAAAAGAGGTTCGTGCTCGGAAACAGGACGGCCGCGTCCGCGTCGACCGCTCGGAGTCGCCGTCGACATCGTCGAGTTCGTTCCGCGAAGACGTTCGGCATCGGCCTTCACGTCGCGCGGGAGAGGTAAAAATCCCCCTCTCGCGGTCGGGGGAGAATCTACAGTCGTTCTGACCACGCGACCCGCCCCGAGTGATTTACCTTCGAATCGCGTACGGACGGTATGGGCGGGGAACTGGGACTGCCGCGGAGTCGGTCGCGTCTCGCGTGGTGGGTCGTCGGAGGCGTCTTGGGTATCGCGGTGCTGTTCGTCCTCTACGCGTTCGTCGGAACGGTCGTGCTCGGCCTGTTCATGTACTACGCGACGCGACCGGTGTACGAGAGGATGGCGCGGCGGCTCGACTTTCCGGGGGTAGCCGCGGCCGCAGCGCTGCTGGCGGTCGCGCTCCCGGTCGTCGTCCTCGTCGCGTACGCGATCGCGGTCAGCGCGTCGGAGGTCGCCGCCATCGCGGGCGAACCGCTGGCGGAGTACGAGGGCGTCCTCCGACCCTACCTCGACCTCTCCTCGCTGCGGCTGCGCCCACAGCAGATGCTCGATTTCGTCCGTGCGAACCGAGAAGAGTGGGTCCGCTTCGGCGGCCCGGAACTGCTCGGGGGTGTCGTGAACGCGCTCGCCGCGTTCGGAACCGCGCTCTTACAGTTGTTCGTCGCGCTGGCGCTCGCGTTCTACCTTCTTCGGGACGACGACAGACTCGCTCGGTGGTTCGTCCGCGACATCGCCGACGAGCGGAGCACCGCCTACGCCTACGCGGCGGCGGTCGACAGCAACCTCCGGACCGTGTACTTCGGGAGCATCCTGAACGCGTTCGTCGTCACGCTCGTCGCCGCCGTGGCGTTCAATATCGCCGATTTCGTCGCGCCGCCCGGCCTCTCCATCCCCCTCCCGACGTTGCTCGGCCTGCTCACGGGTATCGCCAGCCTCGTCCCGGTCGTCGGGACGAAACTCGTCTACCTCCCGGTGACGGCGTACCTCGTCGCCCGCGCCCTCGGTCGAGGGGTCGTCTCCCTCTGGTTTCCGATCGCGGTCGTCCTCGTCTTCGCGGTCGTCGTCGACCGCGTAACCGAAGTCGCCGTTCGACCGTACTTGACCGACCGCGAACTGCACGGCGGACTGATGCTGTTCGCGTACATCTTCGGACCGCTCCTGTTCGGCTGGTACGGCATCTTCCTCGGCCCGCTGTTGCTCGTCCTGCTCGTCCAGTTCGGCCGAATCGTCCTCCCGAAACTGATTCGAGGGGAGCCGATTTCGACGCCACCCGCCGGACGTGAGAAAGCGTCCGGGACGAACGACGACGGAACGGAGAACGAGGGTGACGCGACCGAGAAGGCGGGTAACTCGCCCGAAAGAGAAAGAAGGGGCGGGAAAACCGAGAGCGGAGGTGTCGGAAGGGAAGACGAGGACGGGAACGAAGGCGACGAAGGCGAGAATGAAGAGGACGGTATCGAGTCGGTTCCACCGACCGAGAGCGACGAGGACGGAGGCGGCAGTTCAACCTAAGTGGGAGGCCGTCGTACGACGGTGTCATGCCGCGAAACCGGGTCGCGGAGTTCGATATCGATTTCGTCCAAGCGCTGGACGCGGAGGGGACGGTCGATACGGATTTCGTGCCAGATATCGGCGACGACCAGCTTCGAGAGATGTACCGGCAAATGAAACGCGCGCGGCGACTGGACGAGCGAGCCATCGCCCTCCAGCGGCGCGGGGAGATCGGAACGTACGCGCCGGGTATCGGGCAGGAAGGAACGCAGGTGGCGAGCGCGATGGCGCTCACCGACCGAGACTGGATGGTACCTTCGTTCCGTGAACAGGCCGGGTTTCTGGCGCGAGGGATACCGCCCGAAGCGATCCTCGAGTACGCGATGGGGATGGAAGAGGGGGCGGAGATTCCGGAGGGACACCGCGAACTGCCGCCGTCGATTCCGGTCGGGAGTCAGGCCCTCCACGCCGCGGGAATTGGGTGGGCGGAGACGATTCGCGGAGCGGACAGCGTCGCACTGACGTTCTTCGGCGACGGGGCGACCAGCGAGGGCGACGTGTACGAAGCGACGAACGTCGCAGGTGCGCTCGACGCGCAGGTCGTCTTCGTCTGCCAGAACAACCAGTACGCCATCTCGACGCCGCGGACGAAACAGACCCGCGCAGAGACGCTGGCGCAGAAGGCGATAGCCGCAGGCATCGAAGGCGTGCAGGTCGACGGGAACGACGTGTTGGGCGTCTACTCGGTCGTCACCGACGCCATCGAGAGCGCGCGGGGCGGCGACCCCGTCTTCGTGGAGGCGATGACCTATCGGCGGTCGATGCACACGACGGCGGACGACCCTTCCGTCTACCGAACCGAGGACGAGGAACGCGAGTGGGAGACGCTCGACCCCATCCTTCGCTTCCAGCGGTACCTCGAAAGCGAAGGCGTCCTCTCGGCGGACGACGTCGAAGGGATCGACGCCGAAATCGAGGACGAACTCGCGGACGCCATCGAGGCGGTGCGAGAGACGACGGTAGAGTACGCCGACATGTTCGAGTTCGTCTTCGCGGAGACGCCACCGACCATCGAGCGACAACGGGAGGCGTTCGAGCGTGGCGAATGAACTACGCCTCGTGGAGGCGATTCGGACGACCTTGCGCGAGGAGATGGAACGCGACGATCGGATGGTCGTCTACGGCGAGGACGTCGGCGTCGACGGCGGCGTCTTCCGGGCGACCCAAGACCTCATCGACGAGTTTCCCGAGCGAGTGCACGACGTTCCGCTGGCCGAGTCGGCCATCGTCGGGATGGGTGTCGGACTCGCGGCGGCGGGGATGAATCCGGTTCCCGAGATACAGTTTCAGGGCTTCATCTATCAGGGGTTCCACCAGTTGCAACAGCACGCCGCGCGGATTCGCAGTCGCACCCGCGGTCGGTACAACTGCCAGATGACGATTCGGACGCCCTACGGCGGCGGTATCCGAGCGCTCGAACACCACTCCGAGAGCTTCGAGGCGGGGTTCGCACACATTCCCGGCCTCAAGGTGGTCGTTCCGGCGACCCCGGCGGACGCGAAGGGACTGCTAACGGCCTCGATACGCGATCCCGACCCTGTCGTGTTCTTCGAACCGACTCGGCTCTACCGCGCGATGCGCGAGTCGGTGCCGGAAGGCGACCACGTCGTGCCCCTCGGCGAGGCGGAAGTCGTGCAGTCGGGCGAGGACGTGACCGTCGTCGCGTGGGGATCGATGCGCCGAGCGGCGCTGGACGCGACGACGAGCGTCGATGCCAGCGTCGAAGTCGTCGACCCTCGAACCATCTCGCCGCTCGATTCGGACGCCATCGTCGAGTCGGTGAAGAAGACGGGGCGCTGCGTCGTCGTCCACGAAGCGCCGCGAACGCTCGGCGTCGGGGCAGAAATCGTCGCCCGAATCAACGACGAGGCGTTCTACTACCTCGAATCACCCGTCCAGCGCGTGACGGGGTACGACGTGCCGTACCCCTTCTTCGCTCGGGAAAGCGCGTACCTCCCCGACGCCGAGCGAATTGAGAGAGGTATCGAACGGGCGCTCGCGGGGTGACTGCCCGTCGCTCGCGTACCTCTCTCGGTGTGGCGGAGAGACGGTGACTCAAACGCGACGCGATTTCGAACATCTATTTCGACAGTAGTAAGAGCTTTATTATTATTGTTCTAATTACCAGTAAGGATGTCATTCGCGCAGGCACAGGATCGAAGCGACGGGGTGCGAGACCTCGACGCCGCGTTACGGGAGCTGAAACGACAGGGTTGTGCCCTGCTGATAACGGGGGAGGTGCCGGAACACGTCACGGCGAAAGCGACGAAGCGTTTGCTCGGTGACCCGAACTGCGGCCGCAAGCGCCTGCTCGCGTTCACCGATGCCACGTCGGAGCACATCGACGACTGTCTGCCGTCGGGGGTGAAGCGAAACGCCCCGGACGTGTGGATAATCGACCCGTGTGGAATCGACCGAGCAATACCATCGACCGCCGACGATATCGAACTCCCGAAGGCCGACGAGGGGAGCGAACTCAACCGTCTCAGGCAGGAACTCGTGCAGGCGGTGGGTTACTTCGACGATGTAGCCGAGGGACTCGACCCCGCCGAACTCAGGGTCAGCATCGACTCGCTGGAGTATATGCTCGAAGCGAACGACCTTTCCCCGACGGAGCGGTTCCTCCGGACGGTCGCTGCGCTCGTCCGCGGGGTTCGTGGCATGGGACACGTCCACCTGCCGCTGCCGGACGATTCGGCGACGGTGCAGGAGTTATCGCCGCTGTTCGACGCGCGAATCGAACTGCGGAAGCGCGATACGCTGGCCGCGGAACAACGATGGCACGTCCCGCGGCACGACATCACGACCATCTGGACCAAGCTTTAGCATGCACTCACAGGTCATCGCTCACCCCGACCGAGCCGGACTGCTGATAACGGATCCGATAGAGAACGCCCGGTTCGCGCTGTACACGGACGACGCCGTGACGCCGCGCGAAACGAACCCCAAGGAGTTCTACTTTCCGGTGGACGACGCCGTCACCGTCGAGACGAGCGGCGTGGAGATTCCGAAGCTAGGGAACGTCTTCGTTCGGACGCAGACGGGGACGTTCGTCACGGACAACGCGGATCGCACCGACGCGCATCTCGAGCCGAACGCCTACTTGCTCGAACTGACGACGGCTCCGATGAAACTGTATCTCGCCATCGAGAGCACACTCACCATCGAACACGGCGATCAGGCGGTGATGCTGTCGTTCGACGACACCGTCGCTCTCCGAGTCGGCACGCGGTCGTTCCACGAACGTCCGGCGGGCACCATCAGGACGACGGAGGATATGCGCGACGTGATGCGCGCAGTGTCGCTGTTCGGGTCGGCGCTGAAGACGACCAGTTCCGAGCGGTCGTTTCCCACCCTCCGCGGCCACCCGCCGCTCGTGGAACTCGGCGACGAGTTCGACGCGCCGGAGGGGCTCGTCCGGCCCGACACAGAGGTCGAACTGGTGCTCCCGCCGGAGCAGGAGTACGTCTACCCCGCCGCGCCGCTCGCGTACTATCTCGGAGCGGAGCTGGTTCCCGGGAGATCGCCGCGCCTCGTCGCGGACGGGTTCGAGTATGACCTCGACGGGCCGGACGGGTACGAAACGACGGTTCACAGGACGCTCCAACAGTCCTTCTTCTTCGACTGCCTGACCCGGACGGAGGGGTACTATCAGGTGGACTTACACGAGCGTCGGCAGGTCGAACCGCTAGTCGACGTCGACTTCGGCGAGTTGTACGACGCGTCGCTCCCGGCGCGACTCGAAACCTACCTCGACGTTCCGTTCGAGACGATTCGGGGCTTCGTTCCGGAGTGGAATTTGACGACCGACGTGACGCCGATTCCCGAGCACTGTAACATCCTCCCGTTCGTCGCCAACGACCTCGCGCTCGTGCGCTGTCCGCCGAATCCCACGGAGATGAACGTCGTGCCGACGCTCAAAGCGCAAGAGGAGTTCTTCCGGGACGCTCACGCCGTAGGTGACGACTTCGTTCGGAGCGCGGGCGAGCAGGAGGTGGTGGAGAACATCTTCAAGCCCGACCCGCCGGGGACGGTCGAACACGCGTGGGTCGGCGAGGGCTACCCCCTAGGCGCGAACAAGGTCACGGCGACCTCCCAGCGCAGGCGACTGGAGCGCGAACCCTCCGAGAAGGATCACATCGAGATTCACATAGTCTGCAACGACGAGTTGATGCAAGAGGAGGGCGCGGTGGTCGAACACTACGGCCTGCGCGACCTGCTCCAGTTCGACGTGAACCTCCACTACAACCTCACGACCGACAAACTGCGGGAACTGCTCGCCGCGCCCTCGGATTTCCTGCACTACATCGGCCACGTCGACATCAATGGGATGCGCTGCTCCGACGGCTACCTCGACGCCCGGACGCTCTCGGACGTGCGGGTGAAAGCCTTCCTCCTGAACGCCTGTCGCTCCTACGAACAGGGTGAGGCGCTGGTCGACGCAGGAAGCTTCGGCGGCGTCGTCACGCTCTCGGAGGTGGCGAACCGGATCGCGACGAAGGTCGGAAAACCGCTCGCTCGGCTCTTGAACTGCGGATTTCCTCTCCGGGTCGCGCTGTCGATTGCGCAGGAGCAGGTTTCGATCGGGTATCGGTACATCACGGTCGGAGATGGTGGGATAATGCTTGTGCAAAACGAAAGTGGGGCAGCTACCTATCCAGAAATTAATCGACTGAAGCCAGGATTATACTCGGTTTCTGTTCGAGTTTATCCTCTTCCTCACTTCGGTCTCGGGTCCTTACTGGCAACGCACATTACAGAGGATAATACGAGGTACTTGACATCAGGAGAAATCGACACTTTCATCCTTAACTCAGAAGAGCTTCAGGACTATCTCAGGCTTGAAACGATCCCCATAAAATTTAATGAGAAACTTCAATGGAGCAATGAATTACTTGAAGGTGAGTTGTAATCAAGGGCCAGCACAGGCTTCACCGACGTTTGCCGCCACACTTCCTGCCTGTGCCACGAACAATCCGACCGCGAAGAAGAAGCCGATCATTTTCGGATGCCGTTCCAACTGGGTTGCAATTCTGTTTCGGCTCATAGGCCATGTGTCACTATTTTACCCATCTAAATTTAATTAACTAAATCATTCAAACACACGAACGTTATCGGAAAATCACAATGGACAGTGAAAAACCATTTTTCGTCGGAAGTTAAGGTGGTCGTCAGTACTGCTCTCGCTCGATATCCTCCAGATGGAGCTGGATTCGGTCGAATTTCGAGACATCCACGAAGGCGTACTCCGCGCCGCCGAAGAACGAATCGGGGACTTCCGAGTCAGTGAGGAGCAGGTCGGGGTCGGCGTCGACGTGGTTCACCTTCTCGAACGGGATGACGCGCGCGAGCGGCGGGTCATCGTTAAGACAGACGACGGCGTGTTCCTGTACGAGCACGCCGTCGTACTCCTGTGCCTCGTACTCGTCCACGGCGAAGACGGTGGGCATGGGTGATGCGACGGGGAGCACGATATTAAATGGACGCGACCGAACTCGACCGACGACTGTGCGAGGCGTTCGACGCGCCGGACGGGGAGCGCCGGGTGGTCGTCCGGCAGGCGGGCGACCTCTCCGATTCCAGGCGGTACCGCGCCGACGCGGGCGTCAAACTGTCCGCGGAGGCGGTCGTGTCGAACCTGCGCGACGCGCCGGACGACCTCCTGCTTCCCGAGAAGTGGAACTGGTGGATGGGGTCGCTGGAGATCGCATACGGGGGCTACTCGGAGTTTCAAATTCTGCGATGGAAACGCAACCGCTAGCGCCGCGGCGATGCCGAGCGACCGAACCGATTACCTCACGACGGAAGCTGACCGGTCACCATCAGGTAGGCCAGTCCGAACTGGAGGGCGTTGAACGCGCCGTGGATCAGCGCCGGAACAACGAGATTTCGAGTGTACTCGTAGGTCGCGCCTAGTACGGGCGAGAGGACGAAGAGGATGCCGAGGTAGACGAGCTTCCCCGCACCCTGCAGGGAGAAGACGTGGACGAACGCGAAGATGAGACTTGCCAGCGCGATGGCGGGCCAGCGTCCAAACGATTCGCGGAGTCGTTCCTGCACGACGCCCCGGTAGAGCAGCTCCTCGCCCGGGCCGATGAGCAGGAACGAGAGCGGAATCAGGAGCAAGAAGACCCGCGGGTCTTGCTCGCCGAGTCTCGTGAGTTCGTTCTGCGCGGACTGAATTCCGAAGGTGGTGAGCACGAGCGACACCGCGATGAGACCGCCGTAGAAGACGACGAACCCGCCGACGACCCAGCCGAAGTCGGGCAGCGTCGGGACGCGCATCTTGACGTAGTCGAGACTTCGGCCGGTGTACCGGAGGTACGCCAGCGCGAACAGGCCGAACGCGACGCCCTGTCCCATCACCACCGAGACGGCGACGAGGAGCGAGGGTTGGTCGAGGACGGGAATCCCGACTGCGACGAGCGCGAGCGCGGCGAGCAGGACGACCACGGCGGCGAAGGCGTACCCGCCGAAACCCAGAGTTATCGCGGCGAACACCGCGCGGGAACGTCGGTTCCAGAGCACCGTCACCGCTCGGCCCTCCGGCACCGCGCGACGGTGCGTCGCTCGCCTCGGACGAAGATGCGGAGTCGGTCGTTCGGATTCGATTCGAGCGGTCGTTGGACGGCGGCATTTTCGAGTGCGCCGGTCGCTCCGGTGACGAGATATCGTATCCCCATTCCACTTCGTGTCGTGATTGGACGCACAGGATAGTGATTATTGTGTAGAGATGTTGTCTCTTTCGGGTGGAATCCGAGGGAGAGACGAGTGAACGAAACGGTGGACGGGATGACGTGATCGGAGAGCGTCACACTCGATTCGCAAGCGTAGAAAGCGCCTCCGAACCGCCTGTGCGGATCGGCCTTCCGTGACCCAGACAGAGTATCTCGACGGACGGCACCGACCGAGTGAATCGTCGGATACTCCGCCGAATCTCGCGCGTGTCGTACGAATCCCACCACTTCGGCGGCGTCAGCGCGCCGCCGCGCCCCCAGACGAGGTCGCCGAGGAGACCGACGCTGAGTTCGTCGTGGACGTACGCCGTGTGCCCCGGATTGTGACCGGGGGTGTGGTAGGCCGTGAATCCGCCGATGTGCGCACCGTCTTCGAGCGGGTGCACGCCGAAGCGGGCGGGTATCGGCACGAGCACGCGAGAGAGACGATGGAACGCGCCTTTGTGGTGGAGCAGCGGCGGGTCGTACGCGCCAGAGAGAAGGGCCGCGTCGCGCTCGCCGACGAAGACGGGCGCGTCGAGGTCGGGGAGGTCTCGGAGACCGCCGACGTGGTCTACGTCGTAGTGGGTGACGAGCACTCGGTCGACAGCTTTCGGGTCGTACCCGGCGTCCCGAAGTTCGCGGCGTACCCCAAACCGGGGCAGGCCCGCGTCCACGAGGGTCACCTCGCCGTCGTCCACGAGAAAGGCGTTCGCTCCGACGACGGGAACCGCGAGTTCGAGCAGCCAGACCCCGTCCGCGAGTTCCTGCGCCATGGGCGCGATACGCCGAGCAGTGGCTTAAGAGTGGGAGTCGAAGCGGTGGGCAGAGAGCCGAAACATCTTCCCGCGTCACGCACCGAGCGCGGAGTATGCGTCTCGAAGCGGTCGGTGCGGGCGTACTGATACAACTCCTCGCAGTGCTCGCCGGTGCGACCATCCCGCTTCCCCAAAGCGTTCGAGTAACCGCGGCGCTGGCGCTCCTGATGGCCGGACTGGCGGGAGGATACACCGCCGGGTGGTTCGCAGGGGGCGACTGGCGTTCGGGCCTTCTGCACGGCTTTCTCGCGGGAGGGGTCGGCGGCGGCGCGCTCGCGCTCGTCCTCCGCCATACCATGACGACGCCCGGAAGCGAAGTCGGCGCGATCTGGGGGCTGAACTACCTAATCGCGACGAGCGGCATCCCGTCGGAACTGGCCGCGGCGTACGACGCCCAAATCGCCATCGTGCTCCCCGCGCTATTTGGACTCCTGTTCGCGCTGGAGGGCGCGCTGGCCGGCGGTGCGGCGGGTACCGTGGGTGTCGAACCGCCTTAAGGCGTCCATCGGAGTATCCTGTCGTCGTCATCCGCCGGAGTTCCCCGTCCGTCCCGGTTGCTCGTGACGAAGTAGAGACCGTCGGAGCCGTCGAGGACGCTCCGGACGCGACCGAACTTGCCCTCGAACAGTCGGTCGTCGGACTCGACCGTTCGGCCGTCCGGGCCGAACGTGACTCGGTGGAGGTGTTCGCCCGCGAGTGTTCCGAAGTAGAACGCACCGTCGTAGAACGCCGCGCTCGCAGGTGCGATGGTCGGCGTGTAGGACGCGAGGGGGTCGGTGAACGACGGATTTTCGCTCTTCCCGGTCACGACCGGCCAGCCGTAGTTGTTCCCGCGTTCGATGTAGTTGATTTCGTCGTCCGTGTCCGGGCCGTGTTCGGTGCTGTACAACGCCCTCGTGTCGGGATGGAACGCGAGGCCTTCGGGATTCCGATGGCCGTAGCTAAACACCGGCCCGCGGCAATCGGGAACCGACCCGTCAGCGTCGAGTCGCAGAATCGACCCGTGGAGCGTCTCGGGATTCTGCGCCTTCTCTGCCTCGTCGGCGTCGCCGACCGAGGCGTAGAGGTCGCCGTCCGGCCTGAACGCGAGACGACCGCCCGTGTGTCGTTTCGCCCCGGGGATGTCGTCGAAGACGACGGCCGCGCGCTCCAGTTCACCGCCGGAGAGACGGTATCGGAGAATGCGCTGTACGATTCCGTCGTCCTCATAGGTCTGGAAGAGGTACAGGCACGGCGTGGCGGGGAAATTCGGATGAAGCGCGAGGCCGAGCAAACCGCCCTCGCCGACCGCGTACGTATCGTCGATTTCGGCGAGCAGTTCGACCCCATTGGAACCGAGGCGGTTGACGCGCCCCGGACGTTCCGTGAAGTAGAGCGTCCCGTCGGAGGAAACGTCGGTACCCCATGGAACTTCGAGATTCGTTGCGACGGTTTCGACCGGTGATTCGCGCGCCAAGAACCGATTTCGTAGGTCGTCCGGACGCGGGGCGTCGGAGAGCGGTTCGGGGTGGGAATCCCTCGAAGCGGTGTCTCCGCCGGCGACACCGACCGAGAGGAGCGCACCCGCACTTGCGAGAACCTGTCGTCTGGTACTCGGTGGCACGAGACGATTATATCCTTATCACCGGATTAAATTTTTTGTCAGAATGTTTGATTTGTACCCGGATGTTCGGCGACCGCTACAGTTTACCCCGGCTACACGAAATCGACCGAAACCGCGGCTCGAAGGTCGTCCGGCCCGCGGACGTAGCACGTCTCACCCTCACGAATCACGTCGAACGCGCGGAGCAGAACGACCAGCCGACCCGCCGAGACGGTCGCGCGGAGCATCGGCCCGCGACCGGTCACGGTGACGTACGGCGGCGCAGGAACCGGCGTCGCGCGCATCGAGAGTCCGGCGGCGGACACCGCCCCGGAGAGAACGTCCGGAAAACGCGCCAGCAACCCCGTCTCGCGCAGTTGGCGCGAAAGGGGTTCGACGATCGCCTCACGGTCGGTCGTCGCGTCGGCTTCCCACGTTCCGGCGACCCTGTCGGCACACCGCAGAACCGAGGCGACCGTCTCCTCGTGCGCGTCGAGCAGATACTCGCGGGCGGCGGACTCGGGGGCAGGGTCGGTCATCCGCCAAAACGCGCGCGGGCGGGACACAAAACTGTGTCGAACGATAGCACGGCGCGGCGGGAAAACTTATATCGCAAATGGACGAAATAACCGCCGGGATGAAACGAATCCTCTCCCGCGTCGGAATCGGTGCCGCCCGCGTCGACACCATCCTCCCGAAGACCACGCTGACAGCCGGCGAGTCGGTCGACTTCGAGGTTCACGTCGAAGGCGGCTCGACCGAACAGGAAGTGGACGCCATCTACTTCGCGCTGCTGATCCGGTACGAGACGGACGACAGCACCAAGACGGGCGTCATCGACAAGTTCCAAGTCGCGGAGCCGTTCACCGTCGGCCCGGACGAGGAGAAGACGTTCCCCATCACCATCGACGTACCCATCGACGCACCCGTCACGGTCGGGCGCACGAACGTCTGGCTCGAAACCGGCCTCGACATCGAGTGGGCGGTCGACCCCGACGACGAAGACCCGGTGCAGATCGACCCCGGCCCGCGGCTCGCCACCCTCTTCGATGCCTTCGACTCGCTCGGATTCACGCTCCGAACCGCGAAGTGCGAGTCGGCACCTGGCGGTCTGTTCTCGGGCCAGCAATTCGTTCAGGAGATGGAGTTCGTCCCACGCTCCGGGCCGTTCTCCGGAAAGTTGGACGAACTCGAAGTCGTCCCCAGCGAGTCCGAAGACCGACTCGACGTGAACCTCGAAGTCGACCGCCGCGGTGGCCTCCTCTCCGAGATGACCGATTTGGACGAACGGATGACCCGACTCTCGTTCACGAACGAGGGGAAGAGCGAGATGGCGGAGAAACTACGCGCGGAAATCGAGCGACACACCTGAATCGGTAGCGCACCCGCGAACCGAATCGGTCGCGTTTCTTCGTCGGACGAGCGTCGACGCGTGCGAAAGCGAACGTCCCAAATGCGGCGAGAACCCATACAAAGCGTGGGCGACCGTTTCGAAAAACCGCTTCGAGTCGAAGGCGGCGACGAACTCGACCGCGTCGTCGCCGAACGCGACCTCGTGCTGGTCGATTGCTACACGAAGGGCTGTGCGCTCTGTCGAGCCATCGAACCGGTGGTCGGAAACGTGGCGCGCGCGACCGACGCCACGGTCGTGATGGTGAACCCCGGCGACGACCTCTCGCTCGTGGAGCGGTACGACATCCGAAGCGTCCCGACCCTCCTGTTGTTCGAGGACGGCGAACTCGTCGGGCGGATGGCCGACGGCTTTCGGGGAACCGAGGCAGTGGTCGAGTTCGTGGAACGCCGAGGCGAAACCCGGCACACGTGAATCGGCGCGAGTGCGACCCCATGACAACTTCTGGCACGGGGCAAAAAGCCTATAAATGACCACCTACGATGATTTACCACAGATGGTAGTTGAAATGATTCCGCTGTTCGGGCCGATTCCCGGTGGGATGGAGCTCGCGGTGATTCTGCTCATCGCAGTACTCCTCTTCGGTGCAAACAAGATTCCGAAACTCGCGCGCTCGACGGGCGAAGCCATGGGTGAGTTCAAGAAAGGACGACAAGAAGTCGAAACCGAACTCCGCGAGATGCAGGAGTCCGGGTCGTCCGCGGAGACCGAAGGCGATTCCGCGGTCGAAGCCGACGCGGAAGTCTAAGCGAGTTTCGGGGGGTTCGGGGTTTCCCCGGCCCGACTTCGGTTTTTCCAGCAGTTCGACGTGGAGACGAAGTCACGGCGTTTCGGCGTCGAACGTACCAACCCTCCTTCGCCGACCGCAACGGAAAAGTCACTCTCTCGCAAACGAACCACCATGTTGGACGACACGACAGACGTGGAACGAGAAGCGGAGAACGGTAGTTCGGGGTCCGGACTTCGGATGCTCTTACTGATCGGATTTTCGTTCATCGCCGGCTACTTCTTCGGGAAGCGTCGCGGGGGCGAACCCGACCTTCGCGAGGAACTCGAAGACCTCGGACGCGCCGACGAAGGGCCGATGGAGATAGAGATCGACGATACGCCAGGTAGCTCCGCGGAGGAAACGGAGCACGAGGGAGACGAGGAAAGCGAAGCGGGTGACGAAACTGAAGAAGACTGAAACGAACGATAATTCGGTCTCCGGTGGTGGTTCAGTACCCGGCGGCCGTTCCGTCTTTCCTCGGTTCCGTCGCGCCCGAGAGGACGCCGCCGTCGTTTCTCGCCATTTGTGCGCCGCCGAAGAGCGACGGCGGAAGCACGCGCACGTCGTGACCTTTTCGCGCGAGTTTCGTCGAGAGGTTACCGGCCATCCGACCCTCGACGCCGAGTGTGCCGTCTTCCCGATAGCGCCACCGCGGACGGTCGAGCGCGGCCTGTAGGGGCATGTCGTAGTCCACGACGTTCGAGACGAGTTGGACGTGACCCTGCGGTTGCATGTACCCGCCCATCACGCCGAAGGCGGCCCAGTCGTCCGCGTCGAATCGAGCCAACGCGGGAATCAGAGTGTGGAACGGACGCTTTCCGGGTTCGAGGCGGTTCGGATGGTCGGGGTCAAGCGAGAACGACGCCCCGCGATTCTGGAGGGCAATGCCGGTGTCGCCGGCGACCAGCCCCGACCCGAACCCGGCGAACCGGGAGTTGATGTAGGAGACGACGTTGCCCTCGCCGTCGGCGACGCAGAGCAAGACGGTGTCCGCGTCCTCCGCGTTCGCATTGGGGACGCCAAAAGACACGTCATGGTTCGCCGTCTCGTCGACGCCTGCCGCTCGGTCGCGCGCCCACTCTTCGGACGCGAGCGGCGGAACCTCCTCGTACTCCGGGTCGGTGATGTAGCGGTGCCCGTCGTGGAAGGCGAGCTTCATCGCCTCCGCGAAGTAGTGGATGCGCTCCGGCGAGTCGACAGGATGGTCGCCCGCGCCGAGTTCGTCAGCGATATTGAGCGCCTCCAACGCGATGAGACCCTGATTGTTCGGCGGGAGTTCGAAGATTTCGGCTCCGCCGTAAATCGTCGAAACCGGGTCGAGGAACTCGGGTTCGAAGGTGGCGAGATCGTCCACCGTCATGAAGCCGCCGTGCGACCGAACCTCCTCGGCGATCTGTTCGGCGATGTCGCCCTCGTACACCACGTCAGCGCCTTCCTCCGATATCTTCCGGAGACTCTCGCCGAGGCGAGGAAGCGCCATCGTCTCGCCAGCGCCGGGGGCGCGACCGTCTTTCAGGTACGCCTCGCGGGCGTTGTCGGTTTCGAAGAGGGTTTCGGCTCCCGTCCAGTGGGACGCGATGACCTCCGACACGGGGTAGCCGTCCGTCGCGTACTCGATCGCCGGCTGCAGCACGTCGCCGAGCGACAGGTGACCTAACCGCCGTACCGTTGCTTCCCAGCCTCGCGCGGTGCCCGGGACGGTCACGGCGTGCGGGCCGAGAAACGGCATCTCGAGGTCGTCGGTCGCGTCCTCGTCGACCGCGTAGCCCCGATTGCTCGGATACCACTTCGAGCTATCGGGACGGGCCCCCACCGAGGAGCGGACGTTTTCGACGGTCGCTTCGCTCGGCGCGCCGCCGCAGCTTCGCATCGCGCCGACCTCGCCGTCCGCGGTGCGGTAGAGCGCGAACACGTCGCCCCCGAGTCCAGTGCTCGTCGGTTCGACGACGTTGAGCGCCGCGGCGGTGGCGACGGCGGCGTCGAAGGCATTCCCCCCTCGTTCGAGAATCGAGACGCCCGCTTGCGCCGCGAGCGGTTGACTGGTAGCGACGATTCCATTTGGTGCGTAGACGGTCGAACGACGGGAGGTAAACCGGTCTAGGTCGGGTTTCGGCATACCGTAACGTACTCGGAAACGACCCTAAAACACCCACCAAATAGTTCCGGTGTGGGGCTTATCGAGGAGCGCGCGAATCCGGAACGCATGACGTTCTCCATCTGCGTCCGCGAGGAGTCGGACGAGGGCACCAGCTTTGGAGTGGCGGTCGCCACCGACGCCCCGGCGGTCGGCGCGCTCGCACCCTGCATCAGCCACGACGGCGTCATCAGCACGCAGAGCTTCGTCAACGTTCGTCTCGGGAGGCGAGGTGTCGCGCTCCTGCCCGACCTCGCCGTGGACGACGCGCTGGACGGGCTACTCGAACAGGACGACCACAGCGACCTCAGACAGGTTCACGGGCTTGACGCGCGAGGGAACGCCTACGCCTTCTCCGGCGACGGCTGCGACGATTGGTTCGGCCACCGAGTTCACGAGGAGCGCGGCGTCACCATCGCGGGAAACATGCTGGTCGGCGAGGAGACGCTCGACGCGCTGGTCGAAACGTTCGCGGAAAGCGACGGCGACCTCGTCTCCCGACTGGTCGACACGCTCGCCGCCGGAAAGGAGGCGGGCGGCGACAAGCGCGGTCACACCTCGGCGGTGGTGCGGGTGAAAGCCCCGAAAACGACCGCCTACCACGACCTGCGAGTCGACGCCCACGACGAGCCGATAGCGGAACTGAGACGCGTCTACGAGACCGCGAAGAACGCGAGCGGCGGATTCAGTGAGGAGTCGAAGGAGCGAATCTTCGATTAGGTGACCGGTCGAAACGCCGGAAACGACTATCGGTCGGAGATTTCACCGAGCTGTTGCAAGAAGCCGAGGATGTCGTCAACGACCCACCGCTCCGCGATCTTCCCGTCTTCGACGTGGGCGAATATCGTTCCCGTCAGTTCGACGGCGTTTCCGGTCGGTTCGATGTCCATGAACTCGCCCTCGTGCGTTCCGCGCATGGTGAACCGATTGGCGACCCTGTCGCCGTCGGCGATTACCTCGTCTACGGTTCCTTCCAAGTCGGGGAAGGCCTCGTAAAACGCCGCGACCTGTCGTTTGAACTCCTCGCGGCCGCGAACCTTCGACGGCCCCCACGTGGAGTGCTGGACGAAATCCTCGGCGAGGAGTTCGTCTATCGCGTCTAAGTTCCTTTCGTTCCACACGTCTTGCTGCATGCGGCGAGCGAGCGTTTCGATTTCTTCGGCGGTCATGGTCGTCCTGTCTACCCCCTCTCGGCACTCGTCGTCCCGGCGCAAAACGATTGTTACCGAACGTGTTACCGATACGTGCCAGAAAATAAGGCGGGGACGCGTTTCTGCCGTAACACCCTGATTTCGAGGACGCCCGGTATCCGACGACGCCGAGCGATTTCGACGGGGTCGACTACGTCGAATCGTTCGGTTCGACCCGGTGACAGGCGGCGATGTGGCCGTTCGCCGCTTTTACGTCGGGCGGCGTTTCGCGCTCGCAGGGCGAGGGGAACGCCTCCGAGACCACCTCTTCCGCCCGCTCGCGGTTCTCGGCCGCCAGCGCGGCGGCGGCCTCGCGGACGGCGTCAGCGGCGTTCGGCGGGAGTTCCGCCGGGTCGCGCGGGAGCAACTGTTCGACGAGGTAGGACGCGACGGTCTCGTCGTCGGTTCCGCGACCCTCCGCTTGTAGGCGATTTCTCGCCGCGTCTGGGTCGAGTTCGCCCGACAGGACGCGGTTCCGGAACACAAACGTGTCTCGGAAGCCCTCTTCCGTACCGGCCCACTCGTCCGGCGGAATCACGACGGGACACCGAGTGTGGAAGCGACAGCCCGAGGGCGGATTCATCGGCGAGGGAACCGTCCCTTCGAGGATGATGCGCTCGTCCCTATCGCCCGGGTCGATGCGCGGAACCGCCGAGAGCAACGACTTGGTGTACGGATGCTGCGGGTCGTCGAACAGCCGTTCGACCGGCGCGATCTCGACTATCTCGCCGAGGTACATCACCGCGACGCGGTCGGCGACGTGACGCACGACGCTCAGGTTGTGGGCGATGAACACCAGCGAGAGGCCGAACTCCTCCTGGAGGTCGTCGAGCAGGTTGAGGATCTGAGCCTGCACCGACACGTCCAGCGCCGAGACGGGTTCGTCCGCGATGACGAGTTCGGGTTCCAGCGCGAGCGCGCGTGCGATGCCGACGCGCTGTTGTTGTCCGCCGGAGAACTGGTTGGGGTAGCGCTCGACGTGCCCCGGTTTCAGCCCCACGCGCCCGAGCAGGTCTTTCGCCCGCTCCAAGCGTTCCTCGTCGTCCGCGCCGACGTCGTGAACCTCCATCGGGGCGGTGACGATCTCGCCGACCGTCTGGCGCGGGTTCAGCGACGCAAGCGGGTCTTGGAAGATCATCTGGAGCTTTCGGCGGTAGGGTCGCATCTCCTTCGCGGGCAGTCCCGTGATATCTTCGCCGCGGTAGCGCACCGATCCCGCCGTTGCGTCGTGTAAGTTGAGTATCGTCCGTCCGAGCGTGCTCTTGCCGCAGCCCGACTCACCGACGACGGCGAGCGTCTCACCCTCGCGGACGGTCAAATCTACGCCGTCGACGGCTCGAACGTCGGCCGAGTCGCCGACGAGCCTGTCGAGGACGCCCCCCGACTGGTCGAAGTGTTTTTTCAACCCCCGCACGTCGAGCAACGGTTTCTCGTCGGTACGTTGGTCGGTTCTCGTCGTCTGCATGCTCATAATTGCTCCTCCTCGGGACCGCGGCGCAGGCACGCCGCGACATGACCCTCGTTCTCGTCGCCGCGCGACTGACCGCGATACCCGGTCGACTCCCCCACTGGGCGGAAGTCGGGGTGAATCTCGTAACACTCGCGCTTCGACTCGGGGCACCGCGGCGCGAAGTGGCAGGCGTATGGAATGTCGATGAGGTCGGGGACGTTACCCTCGATGGGTTCGAGTTCGTCCGTCGGCGCGTCGAGTTGGGGCGTGCTGGCGATGAGTCCCTGGGTGTAGGGATGTTGGGGATTGCGGAACAGCGCGTCCGCCTCCGCGCGTTCGACTATCTCCCCGGCGTACATCACGTTCACGCGGTCGCAGACCTCCGCGACGACCGCGAGGTCGTGCGTGATGAGCAGGATGGCCGTGTCGAAGGCGTCTTTCAGGTCGCGGAGTTCGTCCAGAATCTGGGCCTGAATCGTCACGTCGAGCGCGGTCGTCGGCTCGTCCGCGATGAGCAGGTCGGGTTCCGCCGCGAGCGCCATCGCGATCATCGCCCGCTGGCGCATCCCGCCGGAGAACTCGTGGGGGTAGTCGGTCGCGCGGCTCTCGGGTTCGGGAATCTCGACGCTCTCCAGCATCTCGATGGCTTTGCGCCACGCCTCGCCGTTCTTCGCCGCCCCGACGATTTTGCGCTTTATCTCCGCCGGGAGACTCACCGACTCGCCGACCGGCTGGTGGAGCCGAATCATCTCGGCTACCTGCTCGCCGACGGTCAGCGTCGGATTGAGGCTGTTCATCGGGTCTTGGAACACCATCGAGACGGTACCGCCCCGAATCTCGCGGCGCTCCGGCTCGGGCAAGTCGAGGAGCGATTCGCCGTGGAGTCGGATGTCGCCCGCCGCGATTTCGCCCGGCTCTTCGACGATGCCCATGACGCTCTCGGCGAGGACACTCTTGCCCGACCCCGACTCGCCGACGAGACCGACGATTTCGCCCGATTCGATTCGCAGGTCGACTTCGTTCACCGCGTCGACCGTGCCTCTCGGCGTCGGGAATCTGGTGTGGAGTCCGTCGACTTCGAGCAGGGTCATCGGCTCTCGACCTCCCCTTCGCTCACGTCGAAGATGTCGCGCAGGCCGTCGCCGAACATGTTGAACGCGAGCACCGTCACCATGATGGCGAGGCCCGGCATCACGCTTATCCACCACGCTTCGCCGATGAACTGTCGCCCGTCGGACAGCAGGAGTCCCCACGTCGGCGTCGTCGGCTTGACGCCCAACCCGAGGAACGACAGGCCCGCCTCCGCGAGGATGGCGAGCGGAATCATCAGCGTCGCCTGCACGATGAGCGGCGCGACCGCGTTCGGCAGTATCTCGCGGGTCATGATGCGCCGGTCGGTCATCCCGATGGCGCGGGCGGCCATGACGTACTCCTCCTCGCGGAGCGACAGTACCTCACCCCTGACCAGTCGGGCGAAGTCGTCGATGTACGCGATTCCGATGGCGATGACGACGTTCGTGACGCCCAATCCACCGGAGATGGCGATGATGCCGACCCCGAGGATGAGTTCCGGGAACGCCCACTGGAAGTCCACGTAGCGCATCAGCACGCTATCGATCCACCCGCCGTAAAAGCCGGCGAGCAGGCCGATGGACGTGCCGAGCGAGAACGCTACCGCGACGGTCGCCAGCGAGACCAGAAGCGAGACGCGCGCGCCGTAGATGATCCGGGAGAGGATGTCGTGGCCGAACGAGTCCGTCCCGAGGGGGTGCCAGACGCGCTCGGTGCCCGCGTCCTGATCGTAGTTGCCCTCCGAGTACGCGTTCGGTTCCTTCATGAATCCGAACGTCGCGTCGGGGTCGTGGGGCGCGACGAACGGCGCGAACGCCGCCGTGAGGACGAACAGGACGACCACGACGGCACCGAACAGCGCCATCCGGTCGCGCAGGATGCCCTCTACGAGTCGCTGGCGAGTCGATTTGTGTTCCTCGTAGCGCTCTTCTTCCCGGTACTCCGGCGGTACGTCGGGTGGCCCCGGTTCGGCGGGCGTATTCGGCCCGACGCCCGGTTCGCCGTGTTCCGTCATCGTTCACCCCCGTAGCCGATGCGCGGGTCGATGACGGTGTAGACCAAGTCCACCGCGAGATTCGTGAACACCATCACGGCGGCGACGATGAGGATGACCGCCTGCGTCACCGGGTAGTTCCTGTCGAGCATCGAATCCACGAGTAGACGACCGAGCCCCTGAATGCCGAAGACGATCTCGACCGTGACGCTGCCGACGAGCACCAGCGCGAGTTGGATGCCCGCGACGGTGACCACAGGGATGAGCGCGTTCTGGAGCGCGTGCTTGTAGAGCATCACGCGACCGCTGACGCCCTTCGCTCGGGCGGTGCGCATGTACGGTTCGTTCAGCACCTCCAACAGTGAGGAACGCATCATCCGCATCACTACGGCGGCGTAGGGTAGTCCGACCGCGATGCCGGGGAGGATGACGTGTTTGAACCACGGTACCACCCCTTCGCTCAGGGGGACGTACGCGTAGACGGGGAGCACGCTCAGCCAGACGCCGAACACGAGCGCCAGCAGGATGCCGACGAAGAAGGCGGGCATCGAAACGCCGAGGAACGCCGCGACGGTCGCCACGTAGTCGACGCCCTCGCCTTTGCGCGTCGCGCTGACGATTCCCGTCGGAACGGCGACGCCGAGGCCGACGACGATAGCGATGACGGCGATGGAGAGCGTTCTCGGCGCGGCCTGTCCGACGAGCGTGGTGACGGACTGGCCCGTGCTGAGGCTGTCGCCGAAGTTTAGCGTAAGCATGTCCACCAGCCAGTCGACGTACTGGACGTACAGGGGCCTGTTCAGGCCCAGTTTCGCGCGGAGCGCAGCCACCGCCTTCGGGGTTGCCTCCTGTCCGAGCATGGTTCGAACCGGCCCGCCCGGAATCAGTCGGAGACCAAAGAACACCGTGGTCGCCACCAGCCACATGATGAACGCGGCGTGCGCGAATCGTTTTGCGACGTACCGGCGCATCTATTTCTCTACCCACGTGCTGTGGAAGTTCCGCATGAAGGGGATGTGGGTGAACCCCTTCACGCTCGACCGTTTCGCGGCGATGTCGTTCTGGTGCATCAGGTAGGCGTGGGGCACCTCCGCGATGAGGTGGTCTTCCAATTGCTGGAGCACCTTCTTGCGCTGGTTTCTGTCGAGCGCCTTGCGCTGTTTCGCCAGCAGGTTGTGTGTCTTGTCGTCCGAGTAGTTTATCCAGTTCCAGACGCCGCCGTCGTCCGGTTTGCGATAGAAGTTCCACAGCGACTGGTCGGGGTCGGGGTCGCCGACGCTTCCGCTGATGGTGGTGTCGTAGTTCCCCTTCTCGTAGCGTTCCCAGTAGGTCGAACTCGTCACCTGTTCGATGCTGACGTTGAACCCCGCCTTGTTCAACTGCTGGCGCATCGCCTTCGCGCCGCGGAGGCTGCTCTTGGTCGTCAGGATGTGGAACGACGCGCCCTTGGCGCCCGCCTCCTCGATGAGCTTCTTCCCCTTCTCCGGGTCGTACTTCTGGTCTTTCGGCTTGTCGTCGCGCCACACCCAGTTCGTCGCCTTGTTGATGGGGCCGGTGTCGGGCAGGGCGTTGCCGAAGTACGCCGCGTCGACGAACGCCTGATTGTCGATGGACTTGGCGATTCCTATGCGGGCTTTCTTCGAGTCGAACGGCTTCCGGCGCTGGTTCATGGCGAATCCGTACCAGTTGATACCCGGCGCTTCGAGTTTCGAGACGCTGCTGGCCGACTCGACCTTCTTCACGTTCTCCAGCGGAACGAGGTTGGCGAAGTCGATGTCGCCGCTCCGAAGCGCGTTTACGAGCGTCGCGGGTTCCGGAATCGGCTTGATGTCAATGCCGTCTAAGTACGGTAAGACGTTACCCTCGCTGTCTTTCTCGAAGTAGTCGTCGAACGCTTCGAGCGTGATGCCGGAGCCGACCTTGTGCTGTTTCACCTGGAACGGACCGGTGCCGACCGGCGTCACCTTGTACTTCTTCGCGCCCATCTTCTCGATGGCCTCCTTGTTGACGATGGTCGCCGCGCGGCCCGGGCCGCGCGTGAGGTAGACGAGCGCGGGGGCCATCGGTTCTTTGAAGGTGAGTTCGACGGTGTGGTCGTCCTTGACGACGACGCCGCCACTATCGACCGCCTTGAGCGATTCCAGCTTCGAGGCGGCGGGGGTTTCCTCCGAAATCGTCCGGTTGATAGTGTACTTCACGTCGTCCGCCGTGAACTCCGTCCCGTTGTGGAACTTCACGCCCTTCCGGAGATTGAACGTGAACTTCTTGCCGCCGTCGCTGACCTGCCAATCTTTCGCTAAATCGCCCCGAATCGTGAGATCCTTTTTCAGCGTGACGAGACCGCTGAACACGTTCGCGGCCACTTGGAAGTACTGTCCGACGCTGATGAACGGGGGATCGAGTACGTCGATGCTCCCGGTGAACCATCCGGCTTTCAGTCGGCCGCCGCGCTGATTATTCGAGGGGACGTCGGTCGTTCCGCCGCCTTCGGTCGTTCCACCACCGCCGCCACCGCCGCCACCGCCGCCGGAACAACCGGCCAGGCTCGTCATCCCCGCCACGCCGAGCAATTTCATCGTTGTTCGCCGGTCGACTACCGGGCCGCTAATATCCGCGTCTGAAATTCTGTCACCAGTTCCCATGCTATGTATGTTCACAGTAACAAGTGCACTTTGCTCCACCACCGTCTATATTCGGATCCCACAGCCGTCATGTTTCGTTGTCATATAATTAAGTCTCGTTATATTCAGAAATCCAACATATTCGATGCGAAGTTTCAACTTCGTTGGTTGCCTCACTCACGGCCATGCGAGAAGTGACGCTCCTGGTTCGCCACCACGGCGAACCCGAGAGCGACATCAGCGCAGAGCACCCCTCGATAACGCTCCGTTCCGTCTCCTCGATGACTGGTAGCGCCGCCGAGCGAAAGCGCATCATCGAGATAACCGGCCCGGAATCGTCCATCGAAGCGTTCCTCGACGACTTCGCGGCCGCCGACGCGGTGCTGGACGTCGATCCGCTGACACCGCTCAACGTCGGTCGCGTGCTGGTCGCCATCACCTACGACAGCTACCGGTGGGACAGCATCTCACAGCGGTTGACCGACATGGGCGTCCACTACCGCACCGGAACGACCATCACGGCTGGATGGGAACGCTGGACGGTGTACCTCGACGATTCCGACGACTTGAACGAGATCGTCGCCTCGCTCGAACGCGCGGGCAACGACGCCGACCTCGTCCGGAACGTCGAACTCGGAGAACTGACCGAACAGGAGCAACTGGAGTTCTCCCGCGTCCTCCACGAACTCACGCGCCGCCAGCGCGAGGTGCTGGGGACGGCCATCGAACTCGGCTACTACCGGGCGAAAAAGGAGACGAGCATCGAAGACATCGCCGACGAGGTCGGAATCGCCTCCACGACGGCATGGGAACACCTCGCCCGCGCGGAGACGAAGGTGATGGAAGAGGTCGGTAAGCACTTCACCTCAGCCGGCGTCCGCCCCTCGAATCGATAGCAGCGCGCCGAGCAGGGACGCGACGACCGCGAACCCCGCGAGGACGGCGAACAGCGCGCTCGGTGAGAAGTAATCGAGGACGAACCCCGCGATGGCCGCCCCGAGCGCGCCGACGCCGAACACGCCGAGATAGGTGTAGCCGTAGGAGAGGCCTCGCGCCCCGGCGGGCGTGTACTCGGCGACCGTCGCCTGGTAGAGCGGTTGCACCACGAACAGGCAAAAGCCGAGGACAAAGCTGACCACGAGCAACGGCGCGAGTCCGGCGTTCGCGGCGGGGATGAACGCGAGCGCGATGACCGCCAGCGTTCCGAAGGCGACGGCGATGGCGCGGGCGTTCTCCACCCTGTCGGTCAGCTTTCCGCCGACGTACTGACCGGCCATCCCGACGGTGAGAAGTCCGGCGTAGAGGTAGCGGGCGGGTTTCAGCGACTCACCCGCGACTTCGACCGAGGAGAACAGTTCCAGTCCTCCGAGCAGATCCGGGAGGAAGGTGAGCACGCCGCGGTAGTAGAGACCGGACATCATGACGACGCCGAAGACGGCGACGAACCAGCCCGCGAAGAGCGTCCGCGAGTCGCGGAAGAACTCCGAGAGGGAGGAGACACCGCCGTCCGCGCGGGCGTCCGAGCGAGCGTCCGCGGGACCCTCGACCGCCGCCGCTTCGTCGATGTCGGTGCGGAACGCGAGCAGCGCGGCGACGAGCGCCGGGACGGCGAGCAAGCCGACGACGGTTCGCCAGTCGAACGCGAGGAGGAGCAGCGTCGTCGCTAGCGGTCCGAAGGCGATGCCGAAGTTCCCCGCCATACCGTGGTAGGCGAAGGCGCTCCCGCGCTCGCTGACGCCCTTGCTGAGGAGCGCGAGGCCAGACGGGTGGTAGACGCTCGCCGCGGCACCCCACAACAGGAGCGCCAGCGCGACGACCGGAAGCGTCGGCGCGACGCTGAGGACGAGAAACGACCCGCCCATACCGAGCAGGCAGGCGACGATGAGGCGGCGCGAGCCGTAGGCGTCGGAGAGGATGCCGCCGGGCAGTGCTCCGAGTCCGAACAACGCGTAGCCGACGGAGACGACGACGCCGAGCGTCGCCGTCGACGCATCGAACTCCGATAGCCACACGCTGATGAAGATGGGGAACGAGAGTTCGTAGGTGTGAACCATCGCGTGCGCGAGCATGGCGAGTCCGACGATGGTTCGGTCGTTTCGATTCACTGGTGAATCCTTGGTTCGGTATCTATTATAAAAGGTCGCCCGAATCGAATCGGGGTGCCCGCCGAAGTCGAAATCGAGGGAATCGACAGATCAAAGAGAGCACGGCGGGTGGCTTCGGCTAGCATGACAGGCGTTGGCGACACCGGAGGGGACGTATGACGACCACCAGCGAAGAGCTGGTTTCCGCGCTCGAATCGCTGGGTGTCGAGTACGTGTTCGGCTATCCCGGCGGACGCGTCATCGAACTACTGGACGACCTCCCCGAGTCGAGCGTGGACGTTGTCCGACCGCGCGACGAACGCGAGGGGAGCGTCATGGCGGAGATGTACGGTCGACTCCACGGCAAACCCGCCGTGCTCGCCGGACAGGGTCCATGGATAGGGAGTCTCGGAACCATCGGACAGATGGAGGCCCGGCTCGCGTCCTCGCCGATGGTCGTCCTGACGGAGGCGAGCGAGCGCGGCAACTACTCCACGCTTGCGCCGTACCAGCAGTCGCGGGGCGATTACGGCGGCCTCTCGCTCCCGAAGATTCTCGACGGCGTGACGAAAGAACACTGGTTCCCGCGAACGCCGACCGAGACCCTGCGGAGCGTCCAACTGGCGTTCAAACACGCGACGGCGGGGCGTTCGGGACCGACCGCCGTCATCCTCGACGGGAACGCGATAACCGACGACGTGCCGGACGACCCGACGCCCCCGGTCTGGGACAGCGACAAGCAGGTTCGAAATTGGGACGCGAGACCGACCGACCGCGACGTGGCGGCGGCGAAAGACGCCCTCGAATCGGCGGAGCGCCCCGTCATCGTCGCCGGAAACGGGGTTCACTCGGCGGGGGCCTACGACGAACTGCAAGAGGTCGCCGAAGCCTACGACGCCGTGGTCGTTACCTCCTACCTCGGCAAGTCGACGATTCCCGAAACCCACGACCTCGCGGCGGGGGTCATCGGCTCGTTCGGGCACGAAGGCGCGAATCGGGTGGTCAGCGAGGCGGACACCCTCCTCGTCGTCGGCTGTCGGATGAACCCGATGGACACGAACTGGCAAGCACCGTCATTCATCCGTCCGGACGAACAGACCATTGTTCACGCCGACATCGACACCCGGAACGCGGGGTGGGTCTACCCCGCCGACGTTGGACTCATCGGCGACGCGAAAGAGAGCCTTCGGGCGCTGGTCGACGCCGGAAGCGCCGACAACGACTGGGCGCGCAATCGGACGGAAACTGCCCGCGAATCGTTCTTCACCGAGGAGTGCGAGAGCGACGCCGCGCCCATTAAACCCCAGCGCGCGGTCAAGGAGATAGAGGCGGTGGTGGACGAGGACACCATCGTCACCGCGGACTCCGGCAACAACCGATTCTGGCTGTTGAACTATCTCCGAACGCCCGCCGTCCGAACCTACTTCGGCAGCGGCGGGGTCGGCGGCATGGGCTGGTCCGCCCCCGCCGCCGTCAGTGCCGCCATTTCGACCGACAAGGACGTTATCGGCGTCGCCGGCGACGGCGGGTTCGCCATGACGATGACCAGCGTCGAGGTCGCCGTCGAGTACGGCGTCGCGCCCACCTTCGTCGTGCTAAACGACACGAGCCTCGGCATGGTGCGCCAAATGCAGGAAGCGGACGGCGACATCGCGGGCGTCGAATTCCACGACACCGACTTCGTCCGCGTGGCGGAAGGCTTCGGAGCCGAGGGCGTGCGAGTCACGACGCCCGACGAACTCGGCATCGCGCTCCGCGAGGGGAAAGAGAGCGACCATCCTCTCGTCGTCGACGTTCGAATCGACCGCGAGGAGGACATGGCCGAGCAGTTGCAGTCGTCGTTCTACGCGGAAGTCGGCGGACTACACGAATAGACGAGCAATTGGCCTCGACCGAATCGTTTGCCGTCACGTGAAATAGGCGATATATACGAGCGTCGATACGCGGAGACTGGCTCGCCAGAAGTTATCCATGCCCTCTCCTAGCCCGACGGTATGACCGACGAGGAGCGACTCGACAGGAACCGTTCTCACTGGGACGAACTCGCCGAACTCCATCCGATCAGCCACGTATTCATGGATCTACGAGTCGACGAGGACGACGCAGTTCGGTCGGACTGGCCGTACTTCTCTGACGAACCGCTGACTTTCGACGAGGACGGAAGCTACGCCGATTTTGAGGCGAACGTCGAACACACCGTCACCCACGAGTGGTCGCACTCGCTCGGGGAAATCGTCACGGCGCTCGTCGACGCAGGACTGGCGGTCGACGAACTCCGCGAACATTCCTTCGCGTCCTTCGAGCAGTTTCCAGGCCGAATGCGGAAGCGCGCGGACGGACACTGGGAGATTCCCGACGAAGACTACCCGTTGACCTTCTCCGTGAGGGCTCACAAGCCGGCCTGATCGCCGTTTTGCCCGGACTCATTTGTGACAGCAGTACCGCCGTTCGCCGATTCGCCGGTCGGCGAGGCGTCTCAGGAACTCCCGACAGCTATGTGAGTCACTCCGTCTTCACCGCGCCCGCCGCCAGACCGCTCACGTCTCGCCGGTACAGCACGAACAGCGTGACCAGAACCGCCGCGACGGAGATTCCGGCGATGAGGGTGAACGCGGTCTGTAACCCGGCCCGCGAGATAAGCGCGCCGAACAACGGCGGAGCGAGCGCGCTTCCGGTCATCGTGCCGACCGTGATGAGCGCGAAGTTGCGACCGAGATCCGCCCGCGTCGAGAGACGGTCGGCGAGCTTCGACCGAGCTGGACCGGCGAGCGACCGGATTCCGCCGACGAGGAGAAGACTACCGACCGCGACCGCCACTGGAATCGCCAGTGTAGCAAGCAGCCCCACGAACAGGACGACGGCGGTGTAGCTCCCGACGATGAGCGGCCCCGGTGAGAAGCGGTCGGAGAGGTCGCCGCCGACGAGCACCATCACCGCGCCGACCACGAACATCGCCGAGAGCGTCAGGTTCGCGGCGTCGAGCGCGAGACCGTAGCCGTCACGAAGGAAGACGACTGTGTAGGTCGTGAGCCCCCAACTCGCAGTCGAGGCCACCAGCGCGAGGACGGCGAGCGCGAGGATGGTCGGCGATGCGACGATGGCCCGGAGTTCGCGGCGGACCGACTCGCGGAGCGGAACCGATTCGTCGGGGTCTTTTCGCTCCGGTTCGGGAGCGGTCACGTCCGTACCGACGTATCGCTGGAACGCCGCCATCGTGATCGTCGCGTAAACGGCGCCGAAGAGACCGATGAGCGCGGCGGCGTACCGCCACGTCATGCCGGGAAGCGTGAGCGTGGCCGCGAAGAAGACGGGCGGAGCGGCGAAGCCGAGACTACCGAGGAATCCCCGGACGCTGAACGCTCTGGCGCGAAGGTGTTCGGGTGTGGCGTCGGCGAGCAGGGGAAAGTGGGTCGGATGGTGACCGGCGATGCCGATACCCAGTAACGCCTGCCCGAGGAGGAGGATTTCGAAGGTAGGCGCGAACGCAACGAGAAACACGCTTCCCGTGCTGAGCGCGAGCGAGAGTCCGAGGGCGATGCGGCGGTCGTAGTTGTCGGAGAGGTAGCCGAAGGGGAGTTGGAAGAGGGCGTTCGTGAACCCTTGGACGCCCATGGCGACGCCGAGCATGGCGAGGGAGACGTCGAATTCGGTGGCGAGAATCTGGAGAATCGGCGGGAAGAGGACGAGGTACGTGTGGTTGACGAACTCCGCGCCGCCGACGAGACCGACGACGAGCGCGGTCTCCCGCGAGACGCTAAAGACGGAGAATGACGGTCGGTTCACTGATGACTCCCTTCGAACTGGTTCGACCGGAAAGATGAATCATGCGTTCGCGGAAATCCGCGCACCGAGCGAGTCCTTACGCGCGCCGGGCGAGCAGTATGATTCCAGCGAGCGCGGCAAGTCCCGCACTGAGACCGAAGCCGGGCTGACCGTTCTGATTGGCCGTCGTTAGGCCCACGGCGGCGTCAGATGGACGTGAAAGAGCTTCTCGCAGTTCTCGTCGCCGCAGACGGGACACGAATTCCCTTCATTCGCTTAATCCCCGTCGACCGTCGCGGTCGGTTCTACCGCCGTGATAACGCGCGTTCCGGCGTGGCCTAGCTCGTAGCCCGTCTCGGTCTGGCGGACGAAGTACTCGCAGAGCTTCGTCAGGTGATAGTTGAACTTGCCGGTGTCGCGGAGTCCGACCCGTTTCCGGAGTTCCGTGAACGAGAGCGAACCGTCGGCGTCGGCGAGTTCTCGGAGGATGGACATCCGAATCTCGTTTCCTAACGCTTCGAGCGCGTCCGTCGCGTCCTCCGTTCGCTCGGCCATGGTCGCCGGTTCATCCTCCCAAACCATCAATCTCCCGCAAAGAAGCCATCTCGATTACAGAACTGTGATTCGCCGAACGGTGATAACGGCAGCGAGACGACAACGGAACATGGCGGATAAGGAGACACCGAGCGAATCGAACCGGTGGCGAAATCGGCTCGTCGGTCGGAAAGTTGCGACCCTTTTCGGAAATTCCGACTTTCGACGGTTGTACCTCGGCCGAATGGTCAGCCGGGTCGGCGACAAACTGTACTTCATTGCGGCGATGTGGCTGGTGTACGAACTCATCGGTTCGACGTTCTACACGGGGATAGCCGGGTTTCCAGCGCGAGTTCCGCAGGCTCTCGGATTCGTTTTCGGCCCCCTCGTCGACCGCTCGCGGCTAGGTCGGCTGTTGGTGTTCGTCGAGGCGGCACAGGGTATCGTGGTTCTCGCCGTGCCGGTCGCGGCCTACTTCGGACGGTTGAACGCGTTCGTCGTACTCGCGGTCGTTCCGGTGCTCGCGCTGCTCCGTCGCGCCACGGCACCGGCCGAGCAAGCCGCCCTCTCGCGGCTCGTGGACGACGACCTCCTCGCTCGGGCCAACTCGCTCGACTCGGCGACGAAGCAGGCGCTCGGCGCGACGGCGGAAGCCGTCTCCGGCGTACTCATCGCCCTCGTCGGTGCAGTCGCGTTGTTCGTAGTCAACGGCGTGACGTTCGCGGCCAGCGCACTCTTTTTCGGCTTGCTCCGTATCCCTCCGACGGAGAAGACCGGTGCGTCCTCGACGGCGGGAGAGTATCTCGACGACATCCGCGAAGGCTTCGGCGTCGTTCGACGCTCCACCGTCGGTCACATGGTCGTCGCCGCGAGCCTCGCAGGCATCTTCACCGGGATGGCGACGGCGGTGCTACCGGCGTTCGCGGATGAATTCAGTGGTGCAGGAGCGTACGGGCTCATCGTCGCGGCGACGACCGTCGGAACCCTCCTCGGGTCGCTCGCGGCGTCGCGGTTCGAGTCTGTTCGTCTGAGTCGGGTGACCATCAGCGGCTTTCTCGTCGCAACCGCCGGACGAGCCGGGTCGGTCGTGCTCGATTGGCCGCCCGCAGTCCTCGCCCTCTACGGGGCGTCGGCGGTGCCGGTGGGGGTCTACAACGTTCTCGTCAGCACGACGCTCCAAACCGGCGTTCCAAACGGTCTGCTGGCACGGGTGAGTTCGACCATCGGGAGCCTCACCGCCGTCCTCGGCCCCCTCGGTCTGCTTCTCGGCGGATATCTCGACGGTGTCGTGGGAAGCGAAACGGTCATCGGCGTCTCCGCGTTCGGCTACTGTCTGGTCGCGGTGTACTGGTATCTGATTCCCGCCCTCCGTGAGTTTCCTTCGGTCGGGAACGTGGAAGCGAACTCCTTCGGCGCGAGAACCGAGACGTGATCGCACGACTGCTCCCGATTCGGTGGAGTCCGCCGACCGGAAGAAAACCTTTTCCCGTCGTCCCGAGACTGCAAACGCATGGCACAGAGCGAGACGGTGCTCGTCACTGGCGGGACAGGCTTCATCGGGTCGTACACGGCAAAGGAACTCGTGGAACGGGGACACGACGTGGTGGCCTACGATCTCTCAACCGACACGCGCATCTTGGAGAAACTCGGGGTCGCAGACGACGTGGGGGTTCGGCGCGGCGACATCACCGACCCGACGGACGTGTTTCGAGCGGTACGCGAGACGGGTGCGACGCGAATCGTCCACCTCGCGGCCCTGCTCACGACCACGGCGCGCGAAAACCCGCGCCTCGCCATCGACGTGAACGTGCAGGGAACGAACAACGTCTTCGAGGCGGCGCGCACCCTCGACGACCAAGTCGAGCGCGTGGCGTGGGCGTCCAGCGCCGCCGTCTTCGCCCCGCCCGCGAACTACGACCATGGGTGGGTCACCGAAGACGACCTCGTCTATCCCGACACGCTCTACGGCGCGACCAAGGAGTTCAACGAGCATCAGGCAAAGGTGTACTTCGAAGACCACGACCTCTCGCACGTCGCCCTGCGCCCGACCGTCGCCTACGGTCCCTACCGAGAAACCGGCGGATCGGCGTTCCTCGCGGACATCATCGAAAAGCCCGCGCTCGGCGAACCGTTCAGCGTGGAGTACGGCGACCAGGTCATCGACTGGCAGCACGTCGAGGACATCGCACAGGCGTTCAGCCTCGCCGCGTTCGCACCGGACGGCGACGTAGACCGGCGCGTCTACAACGTCCGCGGAACCGTGGCGACGATTCGAGAGGCCGCCGAGACGGTCGAGAGGCTCGTTCCCGACGCCGAGCTGGAGGTATCCGACGAGGGCGAACTACCGTGGACACAGAAACTCGATATGACCGCGATTCAGGAGGAGTTGGGCTACGAACCGCGCTACGATTTGGAGAGCGGTTTCCGAAAGTACATCAACGTGCTCCGCGAGGAGAACGGACTGGAACCGGTCTGAGCGTTTCGAATCGGGCACAACCATTCCTACAGCGGAGGCCGTCGTGCACCGTATGATCGACTTCGAGATGGGGTGGCGCGACCTCCTGTTCGCCAACCGGTCGGTCGAACCGGAGGTGGTCGCCCGCTACCTCCCCGACGCGCTCTCGGTCGATACGTACGACGGGCGAGCGTGGCTCTCCGTCGTGGCATTCAGGAACGTCGGCCTCCGTCCTCGAGGAGCACCGAAATCGATGGGCTACAACCTCCCAGAACTTAATCTCCGGACGTACGTCACCGCGCCCGGTCACGAACGACCCGGCATCCTGTTCTACAACCTCGACGCCAACGGTCTGCCGAGCGTCCTCGGCGCCCGTCTGGCGTTCGATCTGCCGTACTTCAGCGCGCATTCGGATGGACAAGTCCGACGGCCGCGTTCGGTTCGCGAGCGAACGCACGCACCGCGGTGCGCCGCCGCTTCGCTTCTCGGCGCGATACGAACTGAGCAGAGAACTGTTCCGGCCGCGACCGGGGTCGAGTGCGGAGTTCCTCGCGGAACGGCGTCGTCTCTACGCGATGGTAGGTGACGGGTCGGTGCGGTACCTCGACGTGGAACATCCGCGTTGGTCGCTCTCGCAGGCGGAGGCGACCGTCGGAACGAACGAGGCGTTGAAAGCCAACAACATCGAAGAACCGGACTCGGAACCGGCCTACTACTACAGTCTGGGCGTCGACGTGGTCAGACATCCCCCGAAACGACTCGAACCCTGATTCGAAGCCGACGCCGCGAAGGTACCCAAAAAGGACGGTCGATCAGCCGGTGATTCTGCTCACGAGCGATTTGAGTTTCGAGCCACCGGCGAGTTCCTGCAGGTCGCTCAGGGCCTGCTTCTCGTCGGACATGTTCGACTCCAACGGGTCAGTGACGTCGTTGCCGAAATCGAGTTGATCTGCGAGCATGAGCAGCCCCTCGTAGCTGGTTATCTCCACCCGTTCGGACTTCATTCCGGCACCGAGCGCGAACATGTCGCGCACGTCGTCGTTCGTCGCCACGCCCTCGAATCGGTCGTGTTCTTCCACCAGTCCGTCGATGACCTTGTCGTCTCGTCGTTCCGGTTCCTCGCCGAGCGCGCGGAACGCGTCGTCGAGTCGTTCGACGTGCGTTTCGGTTTCGCTTCGGTGTTCCGCGAACGCCTGACTGATGTCCTCGTTGGTCGTCTCGACCGATAGATCGTCCAGCGCGTCGACGAGTTTGTTCTCCACGTCGTACATGCCCTGCAGTTCGTACACGAACAGGTCTCGTAGCGAATTTACTTCCATTACCCTCACCCCGACGGGAGTGGGCGGCGAGTTTCAATAATCGTTGTGGCTACGTGAAAAGCGTCGAGTCTACGGGTTCGGCCTCGGGAGCGACCGCAGGGAGCGCGGCGGAACCAGGAAGTTCCCGCGGCGTTCCACGGTCATGTACTGCAAGATTCCGTTGTTGACCCGCTGGCCGACCGACGAGTTGCCCGCGAGGTCGGTGCCGTTCATGGCCTCGCGCGTTTTCTCGAAGTCGGCGATGTCGCGCTGGACAGCGACGAAGTGGAGTCCGGCCTCGCCGCCATCGGTCGAATCGAAATCCCGGCGGAGGATGACCGGAGAATCGTCTTCGCGCGCCGCGGCTGATTTCTGGGAGTGGCCGACCATCCCTCGATTCCGGGCGTGTTCCTCGACGTGTTCGATGCACTCGTCGCCCATCTCGCTCGAATTGCCGAGGTTGTCGCCCGCGCCTTCGACGCGGTCTTCTTCGGCGTGCACCGGACAGAACATCTTGGCGACGCGCTGGTCGCGGCTGTCCTGTTCGTACCACTGATCCAAGTGCAGGCGAATCCGCGAGACGTGTTGGGTTGTCCCGCCCGCGAAGGGGCCGTCACTTATCGTCACGCGGTCTTCCGACGCCTGATTCTTCTCGAAGCCCGATTTGAACCCCATGTAGAGCGGCGACTCCTCGGGGACGGGCTTCGAGTCGGGAATCCCGGACACGTCCTGATGGTTCGCGGGCAGGCCGTCGCCGACGAATCCAGTTCGACGGTTCGCCTTCTCGAACGCGCCGGACAGCCCGGTCACGCTCACGCCGTTCAGTTCGTCGCGCTCGCCGAACATCGCCTCCTCCGCCGCCAGCACGAGCTGCGCGTGGTCGCTGGCGAAGTGGATGACGGCGTCCTGTTCGTCCAGTTTCGGGTCTTCGAAGGGCGCGAGGGCTTTCGGTTTCGGGAGCACGTCGCCCGCGCCGAACCGCCCGAAGTACGACGGCGAGTAGCCGACCGAGAACAGCAGTCCGTCGTTACTCCGGCGGTAGGCGCGTTCGAGGCTCCGAAACGCCTTCTCGACCGATTTTCGCTCCGAATCGCTCGGCGTTCCGTTCCCGGCGTAGTTCAGGAAGAGGAGCACCTGATGGCGGGCGGCCACGTTGTTCCCGTGGTCGTCCGTGGCGAGAAACCGGTTCCACGCGTGCTGGCGCTCCGGAAGTTTCGAGGGGTCGGACGGGCCCTGCGGCACGTCGGGCATCCCGCCCCTGTCGAGACACGCCGACAGCGCCGCCGACCCGCCGATGGCGACGGCGGCTTTCATGAACTCGCGTCGGGGAACTCCGCGCGTCGATTCGCTCATCACCCGAACGCTAGCGACCACGCGAGAAAAGGGGTTCTGGTACGCCCGTCGAAACCGGCGTCGAACGACCGGCGAAGTCCGTCAGGTCGCCACCGGACGCGAGATGATCCACAGCGAGAGGACGGTGTAGCCGATCATCAGCGCGGTCAGTGGGAGCTGCGCCCGGCCGACGCGGTCGGAGCGTTCCAGCGCAACGTAGTGGGTTGCGACGACCGCGACGAGGTGTCCCGCGACGATGAGCAGGACTTGCGTCGCCCAGAACGCCGGAAGCGAGAGCCACCAAAGGGGGTCGAGTTCCGGCCCGCCGAGCACCCCCAGCAGGCGCGCCGACTGCTGGAGTACGAAGGGGTAGTTGTGCGCCACCTCGTAGGCGACCGCAATGGGAACGACGGTCGGCGCGAGCGCGCGGGCGGTCTCGCGGCGGGACTCCCCCACGCCAGCGACGCGCCGGGTGAGCACCACGACGAGTGCGAAGGCGGCGAGAAAGGCGAGAAAACCCCCGAGATAGAGCGGGACGGAGACGACGGGGCCGAGTCCGGTCGCGTCCCGAGCGGAGAACAGGAGCGTCTGGTACTCCGGCGTCTCGGTGAACCCGTCGAAGCTGACGGTGTAGACGCTCGTCACCACGAACGCCGCGAGCGCCAGCGAGCGAACCGGGGGTAAGCAACCGCGCCACGGCGGGCGGAGGTCGACCTCGTCGCCCGAGATTCGAATCGGAGCGACCCGACCGAACAGGCGGTAGAGCACCGCGAGGGGGTCAGCGCGGCGGAACCACGCCCGACCGAAGAGGACGCCCCCGAGGAGCATGAGGAGCGCGTAGCCCGCGAGAAGCGCGGCGGTCGAACGCGGCGAGTCGGGAACCGCCGTCAGGTTCTCCGCGACGCCGACGAGGGCGAGGAATCCGACGAGCGCGGGCCAGTCGCCGAGCCACTCAGGATAGTCGAGGAGAGCGAGTTCCTCGCCCTCCAGTGCTGAGAGTCCGTCGTGGAGCGTTCGCCACGGCGCGAGCGTCCGCCACGGACTGCCGAACAGCACCGCCAGCAGGCCGACGCCCTTCAGCCAAACCGACCACGCGAACAGGGTCGCCGGGTTCTCCCTCGGATTCGGAGAACCGAGCGCGCCGGCCGCGAGGACGAACGCGAAGGCGGCGAGGAAGAGCACTCGTGCGGCGAGTCGAAGCGCGCTCGCGGTGGGGGGCGAGACGAGCGCCGTCCGGCGCATCTCGGTCGGTACGCGGTCGACCGTGGCGGTGAGAAAGAGCGCCGTGAGCGCGACGGTCGCTCCCGCGCCGCCGAACAGCAAGGAGAGCGGAATTGGCGCGTCGAAGCGCGTCGTCACGCCGTGGGCCGACGCCACGCCCGCCGATAGCGAGAGCGCGAGTAGGGCGAGCGTCAGCGTCCGGCGCAACCTCATTGCCGAGTCTCGGAGTCGCGGGAAGATGGGCTTGTTGGTCCGTCCCTCGAATCGACGAGCTATCCGCGCCGCGAGGGTGTCACGGGCGAGAGAATCGGTCACTTGGCTGTGGCGTTGACCGGATTTGGCAATTGGTACAGGTCGGCGGTGGTGTCCTCGTTCGGGTTCTCGGCCTATCCGTCGAGACCGACGACGCCGCTGACGGCGACCCCGAGGGTAGACGCGAGGACGAGGGCGGCTATCGTTTTGGAGGGTATCGGTCACCTATCCGATGAATAATGAGTTGACAATTCTGACAACAGATGGTTCGAGCGGTCGGAGACGGGAGGTCGCCGACACCCCTCATCCCGAACGTCCACGTTTCGGCGCTACTCGTCGAGGTGGTTTCGCATCTCTTCCCACGCGAGAATCCCGATACCGGAGGCCCACGCGACCGCCCGTTTCATGGCGCGGGTCTCGGCCATCTCGTTCAAGTTGTTCTCGATACCGGTTCTGTTCTCGGACGCGAGCGCCGTGCCGTGACCCGTGTACGCCTGTTCGGGCCCGTCCTCTTTCTTCCACGCGCTCGCTTTGAACTCCGCGTACTGGTGGTCGGTCTCCCCGGCCGTCGTGATGGCCTCGGAGTTGACGATGATGTCGAACTGGCGGGCGATGACCGCGTACCCCCGCTTGTTGATCGTCGGTTGGCCGTCCACCTCGTCGATCATGTAGTCGGGAACGATGTCGAGCGGATCCATCTGCACCGTGTCCGGCATCTCGTTCGACATCGCTTTCGGTTCGAGGCCGCTGCTGCCGTCTGTCACTAGCGAGGCGGAGTCGGGCTTCGATTGCGACTCCTCGGTCTCCGTTCGCGTCGGTTGTTCGATGGAGACGTCGTCCGCGTCGCACTCATCGCAGAGGGTGACGTGCGTCTCTTTCCCCTCTTTAGCTCGACGAAAACTGTCGAACGATTTCTCGGTTCCGCACGCTGTTTCGACGGTGAATGTTGTCATTCTACTATCACCTTTGGCAGTCGTTCTCTCTAGTCGCTCTACCTACTCAACGCTATCGTATGCTATACTTCGGACGCTTCTCCGCCGCGATTCATTCGGTCGTGTTCCGTCCGCCGACAGCGTAACTAGCGTCCCCCCATAATCGGTACCCGTCCGGAGTACGACCGACGAGGTGCTCAGTCCTCAAGCACGTCGTCCACTCGCTCCGCTGTCTCGCTCGCCCGAATGTTCGAGTAGCTCTCGTGAGTGGTCGTGATGGAGGCGTGGCGGAGCGCCGACTGCGCGAGTTCGGCGTGACCCTCGCTGTACAACTGATGGCCCAATCCGCGCCTTGCGCCGTGGGGTTTCAGGTACTCGCCGTCGATACCCAGTCCGGCCTCCTCGCAGAGTCGTTTCATCAGGTTGCGCGCGCCGCGGGTCGAGATGGCGGGGATGACGACCTCGTGTTCGCGCACCACGTCGTCGATGTCGTTCGCGTCGAGGATCGCTTCCACGCGCTTCTCGTCGTACTCCTCGCGCAACTGCTCGCGGGCGGCCCGATACTTCGAGGGCGCGTGGTCGGTCGGAAACACCGGAAATCGTGGTGTCGGCGGTTCCGACACTCTGCGGTAGCGCTCCAACGCTTCGGCGGCCTTGCGGGGCAGTTGGGCGTACTCGTACTCCCGCGACTTACCGAAGACGCGAACCGCGCCGCTCTCGATGTCCACGTCCCGCCACGCGATGCCGGTTCGCTTCTCGTCGCCGGGGTCGCGGAACACCTCCGCGCCGCGCACGCCCGAGAGCGCGAGCAGGCGGACGAGCGCGCGGTCGCGATACGCCCGTTCGCGCGAGACGCCCTCGCCGTCGAGCGCCCGCTCGACTCGTTCGTCCATGAACGCGAGGATTGCCTTCCGGTCGCGCTCCGACCAGAACTGGCGATCCGTGTCGGCGTTGTCCTCCGGCAGTTCCGCCTGCGCGCGCGATACGGCCGCCGGATTCTGCGAGAGGAGTTCGTCGGCCTCGCAGAACCCGAGGAACGCTCTCACGTAGGCGTAGTAGGTGTGCGCCGTGGACGCTTTCAGGTCGTCCTCGCGCACCTGTCGCTTGAGGTAGCGAGCGTACCGACGGCAGTCAATGACTTCCACGTCGTCGAGGTGCGTGACGCCGCGCTCCCGCGTGAGCCAATCGGCCCACCGTCGAAGCGCAGACTCGGTGTTGGCGCGGTAGTTCCCGCCTTCGATGCTGACGAGGTACTCCTCCATCGCGGCGGCGAGCGTCGTCCCGGTCATGCCAGTCGAGGGTCGAACGTCCCGGGGAGTTCGTTACCGCACCGGGGACACGTCAGTTCCTGCTCGTCCGTCTTGAACCGCCCGACGGGACCGATGTAGCCGCAGTTCGAACACCGCCGTATCGGTAACTGAATCATCGCGTCTGTCGTCCCGTGAGAACGGGAGGGACAAAAAGTTATGTTCCTTCTTCCGGCGGATGAACCGCGATGTGGCCATCGCTCTGGATGAAGACGTGGTACCCCTCGAACGTGAACGCGACGTGACCGCCCGTTCGGGGTATTCCGCCAGGTCGCGGACTGAACAGTCCGTCGAGCGCGTCGGGGTCGAATCGCTCGTACAGCGGGCCGATATCGGCCGGGTCTTCGTCCATCGCTTCGGCGACGGCCGTCATCACCGTCGTGCTGAGCGGTTCGGCGTCGGTCCAGTCGTGTTTCGTGTGGTAGGTCGTCCGGTACATTCCCGTCCACGTATTGTTTTCTGACTTACTCATTGGAATGGCCTCCGTGGGACACAACTCGTGTACGTCTCACGTAGCACCTGAAAAATCATAAAGCCCTGTCAGACGATAGATGGGTGGAAGTCATACGCTCGGACGGGAAATGGCATGACGGGGTATCTGTCCACCCGCGGGGGTTGTCTTACGGGCCACCGTCACGTGATTTTGCTTCGTCAGTCGTCGGACGAGCGAGAACGGAACGCCGTGACGGTGCCTCGTTTCGACCATACGCACGGTCGAGTGGTTCGGCGCCGGGCGTCCGACACCGGATTAACAACCGGTTAGTACCGGTTAATTCATCAATTTATTTATATATGTTACCGTATATCGGTATGTCGCTGGTCGACATCCTCTCCGTGCTGAACCATCAGTTCGTCGCCGCACCGATACAGATCGTCAGTTTCTGGCTGTCGATCGCCCTCCCCGAGCTCTACGTCCCGCTCCTGTTCGAGGGGTTGCGCGGAAGCATCTTCACGGTGTTCGCCGGACTGGTCACCCCCACGTATTCACGCTCTTTCTCGGACGAAACTATCGGCTCGAAAAGGCGTGACCGACGTCGACCGCAGGTAGCCCAGTTCCGGCGACACCTCCCAGCGCGCGTCGAAGAATCCGACCGCGCGACAGGCGTTCCATCCCTGCCAGCGGATGAAGTCGTCGTAGATTCCGTAGTCCGGCGTCGCTTTCTGCGTCGGTATCCAGTTTCGAACCCGCGTGAGTTGGAGTCCCGCGAGCGGCGTGCCGGTTTCGACCTGCACCAGTCGGCGTGAACGACTCGGCGACGGGGTCGAGTCCGCGCGCGTCGGCGCGTTCGTCCGCGCTGGCAGGGCCGATGGCGGCCACGGCGGCGGCACCCGTCATCGACTGCGCGAACTCGCGGCGACCGAGTTCTGGTTCGAGAGAGCTGCGGTTGATATTGTCTTTCACATCGTTTTATTTCCGAACGTTTATAGAAACCTTATCTCGATTTTCAAGATGATAAGACGCAGAGCACGTCTTTTGGTGGGGTTCGACCCGAAACGTACGAGTGTTCGGGAATCGAACGGACGATGATGCGCGTCGTCCATCGACGCGGCGAAAGCGAACGAACGCTCGTCCCGTGGGTCGAACGGGTCGACACGCTCGGGGCGCGAGTCAGAGGACTCGTTCGACTGGTTAGACGCGACGAGTGCGCACTGTCGTTCGAATTCGAGTCGGTGGACGAACGCCGCGCTTCGACGCTGCTGACACCGCTGTCGCTCGACGTCGTCTGGACGACCGAAGGGGTGGTGACGCGCGTCGCCCGACTGGACGTGTGGACGGGATTCGAGCAGGGGGAAGGAGACCGCGTCTTCGAGTTTCGGGCGGGCGTGGCGGACGGCGTGGAACGGGGTGACGAACTCGCGGTTCGTCAGTCCCAGTCGTCCCGTTCAATGGTGTAACCGCCGCACTCGGGACAGACTTGATACTGTACTCCGAACGTGGCACCGCACCCCTTACACTCATAGGGAGTCTCTCGTTCCAAGGACACTCCGAGTCGTCGCATCAGTCTCATGCCCCGCGCTTCGAACGAGGAAAACAAATAGTTCACCAGAGCGGAGTGAAAGTGAAATCCGCCGGGTTGGATTTATCGTCCGGCGGTTCGAATTTCCCGTCCATGGACAGTTCGAAGCTTTCGGAGACGGACGAGCGGGCGCTGGAGTCGCTTCTCGTCGAGTGGCAGACCGACCATCGCGTGCCGGGCGTCAGCGTCGCGGTCGTGCGCGACGACGAGGTCGTCTTCGTCGACGGGTACGGGTCGCGCGATTTAGCGTCGAACCGACCGGCGACGTCCGACACGCTGTACGGGGTCGCATCCGTCACGAAGTCGTTCGTCGCGCTGGCGATCATGCGGTTGCAGGAGGCCGGCGACCTCCGCGTGACCGACCCCGTCGCCGACCACCTTCCGGTCGACCCGAACGGCGCGACGATTCACGACCTGCTGACCCACTCCTCGGGGATGCCCTCGCTTGGCGTCAGCGAGACGCTCATCTCGCGCCGGGCGGGGTTGGAGGAGGTCGGGATACCGATGGCCGACCGCGGCGACTTTCACTACCACGTCCGCAACGCGGCGGACGAGGTCGCCGACGACCCCGGCGAGCGGTTCTTCTACTCGAACAGCGGCTACATGCTCCTCGGCGAAATAATCGAAGCGCGTTCGGGGCGGTCGTTCGACGAGTACGCCGCGGACGAGATACTCGAACCGCTCGAGATGGCGCGCTCGACGTTCGACGCCGACGAGTTCGAATCGGACGACAACGTGATGACGCCCTACGTGCTGGACGAGGGGAAGCCCGAACCCACGGCGCTCCCCGTCAGGGAACTCAGCCACGCGCCGGGCGGGCTGTTGAGTTCGGTGCGCGAACTGACGAACTACCTCCGATTCCAGATGCGCGGCGAGTTCGAGGGCGCGAGCCCCGTCTCGCGGGACTCGCTCGACGCGATGCACGCGGGGCACGTCGACACTGACGCCGGCCCGTACGGCTACGGTTGGCGGCGACGGGAGCTCAGCGACCGAACCGTCGTCGGACACAGCGGTTCGCTCGGCGTCTCTTCGTCCTACCTCGGCTTCCTCGCTGGAGGCGATTACGGAGTCGCGCTCGCCGCGAACACCGCGCCGGATCACGGACTTTCGGCGCTCGGCGAGGGCGTGCTGGCGCTCCTGCTCGGCGCGAATCCCGAAGAACCAACGCCCTTCTTCGGCCGCCGAAAGCGCCTCGACGGTCTGACCGGCGAGTACGAAGCCTACCGCGGCGTCAAGCGGGCGACCATCTCCCGCGACGGCGAGGTGCTCCGACTCGCGTTCGAGGGGCCGCACTCGGGCTCGGGGGTGACACTGATCCCCGCGACGCGGGACATCGAGGACGGCGAGTTCTACGCGCTCTTGCCCTCCGGCGAGAGACGAACCGTCACCTTCGAGGAGAGCGATTCCGGCGTGGACTGCTTCTACGAACGCTGGCGACTGCATCGGGTGTAGCGGGCCGGCATCGTTTCGGGGTATCCCGGGAGCCGTCGCCTTCATCGACTTCGGGCTCGAACGTGAACCGTGACGCGAGAGATACAGGTCGAGACGGAGGTCGACGCGCCGCCGCGAACCGTCTGGGGGGTTCTCACCGACCTTCCGGCGTACCGGGAGTGGAATCCGCACATCACGGACGCGAGCGGCGACCTCCGCGAGGGTTCGACCGTTGAGATTCGAGTTCGATCGGGGCGGTCGCGGAGCCGGACGATGCCCGTCACTGTCGCCGCGATGACTCCTGAGCGACGACTTCAGTGGGTTGGGCAGGTTCTCTCGTCGCGGCTGTTCGAGGGTCGACACACGTTCGAACTCGAACCACTTGACGACGACCGAACTCGGTTCGTCAACCGCGAGCGCCTCTCGGGACTACTCGTCCCCTTCGTCGTGGCCGACGACGCTCGTCGGGGGTACGAGGCCATGAATCGGGCGCTCTCGGAGCGAGCGAAGCGCCGCTTCGAGAGCGAAGCCGACTCGGAGCTGTGACCGGAATCGAGCGACTAACAGTCGGAGATACCGGCTCTCCAGACCGAAAGGCCGCCCGACTCCGTGATTCGAATCTCGCTGGCGAAGCAGTCACCCCTGTCCACGGGTTCTAACGGCGCATCTTCCCACTCCTCCTCGTCCACGAACTTCATTCGCAGTTCGTACACTGCGGGTTCGAGGTCGACGTCGTCCACGACGAGCGCGAGCGAATCGTCACTGGTTCCCACTCGTTCGACGGACAGCGTCTCGCTGACCATCGTCTCGCCCTCGCGAACGACCTCGATGTCGACCGTGTGTGGCTCGTCGTCCAGGTTTCGGACGACGATGTACTCCAGATTCACCTTCGGTTTCGATTCGCCGAAGACGTTGCAACCCGAAAGGAACCCCGTCGACCCGCAGAGCGCACCCGCGAGAAAGCGTCGGCGATGCATGATGACGGTCGATTGGTCTCTCAGGCGGCTATTTTCGTCTGTTAGTTAGGGGCTAATTAGACGGGAAATCGACGTGACGGGTGTGAACACTCTGAGGGCCGAAGTCTTGGCGGTCGTTCCGCGTTCGCGTTCGACGCACGGCGAGCGAACACGGGAACGAGTCCGGTTGCCGCGCGTCCGGTCGGTTGACACGGTTCTCGGGGGAACGAGCCCCGACGTCGCTCCCCGATCATTAGTTACTCCGGACGGGAAAAGGAGATTATGACCAGTTCCTCGAAACCGCTCAGTCGGCGTCGATAGCGTCGCGCACGCGGTCGGGAAGCGTCGTGACGACGGCGTTCCCCGCGCGCTCTCGCTCCACGAGTCCGTCGTCCGCGAGGCGTTCCAAGTGGTACGAGACGGTACCCGGTGTCCGGTTGAGCGCGTCGGCGAGTTCCGAGACACTGACCGGGCCGTCTCGGGCGACGGTTTCGAGCAGCGTGGCCGTCGAATCGTCGGACAGCGACGCGGCTAGTTCGGGGTCGTCGTCATCGGCGGGGTAGGCGCGACGCTTCCCGCGAACTCGCGCCGTTTCGACCAGTCGTTCTTCCTTGAGGATTCGGACGTGATACCGAACCGTCGAGCGGGGAATCGCGGTTCGGTCGCTGAGCGCCGACAGGGAGAGACCGGGGTCGTCGACGATGGCATCGTGTACCGCCGACCGCGTCACGTTGTCGAGTGGGTTCGAACCGTCGTACCGACTGTAGCTTCGGACGATGGTCGAACTCGCCGTCGCGTCCAGTTCGGCGTACTCCAGCGACTCCACCAGCGACCCAGGGTAGTGGAACTGCGTTTCCGCACCGTCCGGGACGTCGATGGTTCTGAGTTCGGTATCCGCGCCGTCTGCCGGCGTCGCGTGTCGGGCGGGCGCGTTCGCGCTGGCGGGAAGCACGAACGCGAGGGGCACGGTGGCGACGACGAGGAAGACGACGAACGCCGCGACGACTCGCTGGTTGTGTCGGTGCATGGTACGATTTCCTTTCAGAGTTTTCTGAGACGCATGGTGGGCACCGAACGGTTATCGCTCTTATGGTGCGATTCGTCTCGTTACAATCGAACCGAAGTCTGATATCGTCGGATATCCACTATACTCGGCTGTGAACGACCTATTTCGCTTCGACCATCGGAATCCGATAACTGGTTCGAGATGTCATCGTCCTACTCGGCGATTCGGTCGCCCGCGTCGAGACCGGAGCGAAGTGCGAGGTGAACTTGACCGTCGCCTTCGGCCCAGTCGCCGGCGAATCGGAGATTCCGGTCTTCGGCCCGACGGAGAAGATCTCCGTTGGCACCCGAATTCGGCAGGGCGTCCCGCCAACGGATGACGTCGAACCAGTCCGGGGCCGCCAGCGCGTGGTCGGAGAGGAGGTCTGCGGCGCTGTCCGCCACCGACGCGGCGATATCGGAGTCGTCGCGGTCATAGTGCTCCGCCGACCAACCCGGGGCCATCTGGACGACGAGGAGGCTTTCCCCGGCGGGCACGTGTCCCGGTTTGCAGGACTCGCGGCCCACCCAGCCAACGTCGTGCGCCTTGTCGGCGTTCACCAGCGCGTAGTACGGTCGGTCGAGTTCGAAAGGGTAGTGGAGCGCGACGGACAGAATCGTTCGGTACGGAACGTGGCCGACGTGTTCTCGGAGTTCCCGACCCAGGTCGTCGTCCCAATCCGCGGCATCGAGTAACGACGCGGTAATCGGGGCCGGGGGCGTGAGCACCAGTTCGTCCCACGGACTGAACTCGTTCCCCTCGGCATCTTCGACGCTCCATCGCTCGTCGCGGCGGAGGGTCGTGATTCGAGCGTCGGTTTGGACGGACGCACCGCTCGCGGAGAGCAGTCGCTCGCCGAGCGTTTCGATGCCGTCCCGGTACGTCCACTTCGGCGCGTCCTCGTCCCGCCCCTCCGAAATCGTCTCGTCCGCGTCGAACGTCCAGACCGACCCCGCGACTTCGACCGCGTCGTCCGAGAGCTCTCGGACGACGCGGGAGACGCGCTCGTCGTCGCTTTTGACGTAGTTCGCTCCGGTATCGTAGACGCACCCGGCCTGCGCACCAGTGGCGGCACGACCGCCTACGCGGTCGGTTCGTTCGAAGAGGGTTACGTCCGCGTCGTCGCGCAGCGCGTACGCGACGCCGAGTCCGGCGACGCCAGCGCCGACGACGGCGACGTTGGTCACGTCACTCTCCCTCGTTTTTCCCGTTCACCTCGGTCGCCTCACTCCCTTCGTCCTCGTCTTCTTCGTTCTCCTCGTCCGGCGCCGCGTCGTCCAGTTCGTCCTCGATGAACGTGTCGTCTCCCGGTATCGGCATGGCTGGTCACTCGGCCGAGACTTGAACGCTAGCGGAAATAGTGGTTGTGGCGTCCGAGGGTTTACGTATGAAGCCGGAACCAAACCCGTCAGCGGTTCACACCGACCCGACGAGTGATGCAAAAGTTGAAGGAACATCTGTCGATATCAGTATGCAAGAAAATGGACAACGAACAACATCTGTCGGTGGGGCACCTCGTCTCCGATGGCCCCGAAGTGACGATTCCGGTGGTCGAAATCCTGACGGGGCGCGGCTTCGTCACCGGAAAATCGGGGTCTGGCAAGTCGAACACCGCGTCCGTCATCGTGGAGCAACTGCTGGACGCGGGCTACCCGGTCGCCATAATCGACGCGGACGGTGAGTACTACGGCTTGAAAGAGGAGTACGAACTCCTGCACGTCGGCGCGGACGAGGAGTGCGACATCCAGGTTGGGGCCGAACACGCCGAGAAGGTGGCGTCACTCGCACTCGAACAGAACGTCCCCATCATCGTGGACGTGTCGGGCTATCTGGACGACGACGAGGCCGACGAGCTCATCCGCGAGACGGCCCGCCACCTGTTCGCCAAGGAGAAGAAGCTGAAAAAGCCGTTCCTGCTGGTGGTCGAGGAGTGCCACGAGTATATTCCGGAAGGCGGCGGGATGGGCGAGACGGGCAAGATGCTCATCAAGGTCGGCAAGCGCGGACGGAAACACGGATTGGGCGTCATGGGCATCAGCCAGCGCCCCGCCGACGTGAAAAAAGATTTCATCACGCAGGCGAACTGGTTGGTCTGGCATCGCCTCACGTGGGAGAACGACACGAAGGTCGTCAGCCGCATCGTCGGCGACGAGTACGGCGAGACCGTGCCCGACCTGAACGCCGGCGAAGGGTTCGTCCAGACGGACTGGACCGACGGCGGAATCCGACGGGTGCAGTTCGACCGCAAGCGAACCTTCGACGCGGGCGCGACGCCCGGACTGGACGATTTCGAGCGTCCGGAACTCAAGTCGGTCAGCGATGCGCTGATGGGAGATCTGGAGGAGATAACGGAGCTAAAAGAACAGGAACACGACCGAGTCGCCCAACTCGAAAGCCAACTGGAGCGCAAGCAAGAACGGATCGCGGAACTGGAGAGCGAACTCCAGACGGCGCGGGACGTGTCTGCCGCCGCGCGGAAGATGGCGAACGCGCTCGCACACGGTGACGTAGGCGGCCCGGAGGACTTCGAACGGCGACTTCACGAGAAGAACGAACGAATCCACGAACTCGAAAACCGAGTGTCGGAACTGGCGAACGACCAGACCGATCTGGGCGCATTCGAAGCGAGGGAAGGAGGGTTCGACGACGAGAAATCGGAAGAGACGGTCGAACCGGAGGAACGTCACGACGCCGAGGAGTCGGCGGACGACGAAGAGGCGGTGGACTCGGAAGTCGAAACGGAGCACGAAGACGAACCCGACGGCGAAGACCCGGTCGAAGCCTATCAGAAGCGACTCCGCCAGCGGGGCTACGAACTCGGCAGCGCCGTCTCGGGGGAGCCGATTCCCGAATCGGCGTCGCTCGTCGAACTGGCGAACGCCGGGCCGGTCGTGGTTCGAATCGCCGCCGCACGCCGGGAGTCGCTCTGCAACGAAGACCACACGTGGGATATCATCGCCGCCCTCGCGTCGAACGGCCCGATGACGGTTCACGAACTCGCGGACGAGGTGACGGCGTCCATCGAGCAGATTCAGAGCCTCCTCTCGGAGCTCAAAAAGCGGTCGTTCGTCGCGCGCGACGAGGCGCGACGGTACGCGCTCGACCGGGAGGGGATGACTTCGGTCGTCACCGACCCCGATGAGCGTGCGCACCACAGCGAGCTACACGCCCAGTGGCGGGACTAATGCCACTCCTCGTCGATTCCGGCGTCGCTCTCCGCGTCCGATAACCCCCGCGGCGTCCACTCGTCGGACGCTAGACAGCGGTAGACGAGGATGCCGCCGACCGACAGCAGCACGACCGTAACGAGGAGTTGTACGAGAAGAAACGCACCGAGGGACGCCATGGCTAGCGCTTGGTGCCGCGTCGGCCTCGGTCTTTCGGTGTCACTCGTCCGCTTCGGCGGGAGCGCGAAGAAACTGAAACACGCCGGCGACCATCAGTCCAACGCCGAGCGTCATGGCGACGAGATCGACGTTGGCTCCGTCGCCGCCGAGTTCCGAGTACGCGAGAAACGCCAGCCAGCAGACTGCCAGTATCGGAAGGACAACCGTGGCTCGGCGATTTTCGGATGTTTCGTTCGTCGTTTCGTCGTTCAAGAGTCGACCCACTCCAAACCAGCCTGTATCGCCACTGTCTCCCTCACGGTTATAAGTTTTCGTCAGACTGGGTGATAGTGGTAAAAATTTACACCGAAATTCAGAAAAACCATTGAATACGGAAATCAAAGGACATCGTATTTTAGAAAAGTCCGTCCGGACAGCCCATCGTCGTCGCTATCGTCTCCGTCTTGACCGTGGCGTCGGAATGAACCGCGAAGGCGGTGGTCGCGTGGTTGCAGTCGAACTGCGAGCGAGGAACGCGAACGTACGTCTTCCGTCTTCCCCCCGACCGCGATGTCGAGGACGTACGTCGCCGGTTTCCGCAGTTCGATGACGAAGATCGCGTCGGCGTCGTACCGCGTCTCGTCGGTGAACAGCGACTCCTTCGAATCACTGACCAGCGAGTTCGACCGGCGCGTCAGTTCGAGCGCGATGGTTCGCGCCGAACTGTCGTTCCAGACCCACAACTGACGCGGTTGAGGGTCGCCGGAGCGTTCACGACCGACCGTCACGACGGCGAACGGGATCGCTCCGCTCTCGACCAGCGGAGTCGACACGTCCGAAGAGAACTCGTCGGGGGATTCGCGCCGGGTCACGGAAGCCGAACGAGCGGTACATCCCGCGAGCGACAGCGCGACCGCCGTCGCTCCGAGAAACGTGCGTCTGGTGGAGGGCATTAGCGAGGACGACGACCACCGAAGATAAGTGCTTTCTCTTCGGAATCAGTCGGACTCGCTCACGAAGACCGTCGCGCCGTCGTCGACGTCTATCTTTTCGATTCGGCCCGCGAATCGGTAGCAGTCGCTCGCGCCGACGACGACGCCGTCGATGGTTCGCCGTCGAACCTCGTCCGACGTTTCGACCGGGGCCGCGCCCGCCTTCGGCGCGATGCGGCCGGTGACCGAGATGCTGTATGACGCTGGTGCGTCGGGGCGACCGCCGAAGACCGTCACCGTCTTCGGGAGATTCGCGGGGTGTTTTTTCCCACCGTCTCCGGAGTTTTCGCCGTCGTTCGACTTGCCGCCATCACCGGAGTTTCCGGAGTCTCCCCCGTCACCGGCGTTACTACCGTTTCCCGACTTTCCACCTCCTTTTGCCGCCTGCTGTGCATCGTTCGGAATGCCCGCCGGAACGGACGTGTCCGGGTTCGACCCGACCGAGGTCGTGGTGACGCTGCCCGTCGTGCCGCCCTGCACGTCGGAGTTCTTCACGGCGACGCTCCCGCCGTGGAAGCCGCCGTTGACCGCGTAGCCGGCGCCGGAACCGCCGACGCTGATGTCGCTGTTCGTTATCGGGATGTCGGCGTACCAACCCCAGAAGCCGCGGCGGTTCGGACCGTTGCGGTTCTGCGGCCCCTCGCCAGTCACTTCGATGACACTGTTTTTCATGAACGACCCCGACGTGCCGAGGCGGACGTTGGCGATGTCGCAGTCGGCGACGTAACAGCCCTCGACCTGCACGGGGCCGTTTCCTGTCGCGTGTTCGGGTACTCCCGGCCCGCTGGCGTAGATACCGTTGTTCGAGAACCGCTGGAGGTTGCAGTTCCGCACCGTCAGCGTTCCGGCGTGCTCGTCTTGCACCCAGATACCGCCGGCGTAGCCGGTTTCGCCGTCTACTTTCTCGCAGCCGTCGCCGAGATAGACGTTCTCGATGACGCCCGTGCTGTCGGCGTCGACGTTCGGCATGATCTGGTAGAAACTGCCGTCGCCGAAACCGACCGCCTTCCCGCGGAAGCCGACGTTTCGAATCGTCCAGTCGCTTCCCGTGGCGACGAGTTTCGCCTGTGCGCCGTCCGCGCTCTGGTCGATGAGCACGTTTTCGAACGTCTCGCCGCTCCCGACTTGGATGGTTTTCGTCTCACCGGCCGAGACGGTGACGATTCGATAGTTCGCGGCGGCCGCCGTTCCGCTCGCCGCAACGCCTGCCGCCGACGCGACCGCCGCACCTGTCAGCCGGAGATACGACCGTCGGCCGAGTAGCGATGTCTCTGATCGAGCCTTGCTTGCTGTTTCGTCGCGTGCCATGCATCAGAAACGTCAAATCGGGCATTAATGAAACTTCTGATTTGAATTCAATGTAAGAATGGAAACTTAAGTTTCTTCGTCCGTCTATCGGACAGGAACGCGCTGGCCGGCGGTGGGGCGAAGCGCGTCGAGGTGCTTCTGCGCCCAGAGTTCGAGTGTCGTGACGGCCGATATCGGCTGGAGGTTGTCGACGCGTCCGGCCAAGTGATCGCGCTGGAGGTCGCGCACCGCGTTCGAATCGAAGCGGTCGCGCTCGCAGGCATCGTCCAGCAGGTCGTCGACGAACGACCGCATCGTCGAGTTGTCCCGGTACCAACGACCTATCCGACAGGTGTTCGGCCCGACGACGCGCTTTTTCACGTTGTCCGCGACGAACCCCGCCGCGTGGAGGGCGAGCGGCGAGGTCGGCGGTCGGTTCGTTCGATTGTACGGAACGCTCGCCGCGGGGCCGGTGACCCGCCGGGCCACTTCGAGTTTGAGGGGCGCGACGGCGGACGGAATCTTGCCGCGCGTGCCGGGAATCGAACCGATTCGGTATCGCCGGTAGGGCATTCGAGCGACGTGGTTCATGAACTCGCCGTCGGCGAAGGGAACGCGCGTTCCGGCTTGGCTCCGGTAGAGGCGATTCGACCGGAAGTGCGAGTCCGCGAATATCTCCCAGAGCGCGTCGAGCGTTCGATGTTCGCGTCGGGGTTGTCTGCTCCGTTCGACCACACGGCCCAACGACTGTTTCGGCATCATGTCGAAACTGAGGAGGGACTGCACGTCAGCGGGGGACATCTGGGCTTTCTGAGCGACCAGCGCATCGACCGGCTGTTTGCTCGTCAGGTGAGAGCGATACATCACGTCGCCGAAGAACTCCCCCTGGCTGCTGCCTTCGAACAACACGTCGACCTGCCCGGACACATCGTTCAGCGCCGCGGGGAGGTTGATGAAGAACGACCACTGCAACATCCCGTCCATGATGCTCACGCCGCGGTCAATGGCGGTCACGAACTCCTCGGCGGAGTACTCACAGAACTGGTTCGGCAATTCTAGCGATTCGGCGACGCGCTTCGCGCCGATTCGGTCTTCCTGCGTCGCCGAATTGTCGTAGGTGAACGTCTGGACGGGGCCGATCTCGTCTTTCAGGGCGGCGGCGAGCGTCCTGCTGTCGAGGCCGCCGGAGAGCCACACCCCCGCCCGGCCGTCGATGGTGTCGGCGACGTTGGAGACGACCCGCCGATAGCGCCGAACCGCCTCGTCGACGTACCCCTCCTGCGAGGCGATGCCGAAGTCAGGTTCCCAGTAGCGACGCGTCTCGACGTTGCCGTCCTCGAATCGGAGGTAGGAAGCGGGGCGAAGCGAGCGAATGTCGTTCACGAGCGTCTTCCGACCGAAGACGTGGCCCATGAACAGCATATCGCTCACCGCCCGGTCGTCCATCCGCGGGTCGGGGAGTTGGGTGACGAGGGATTTGAGTTCGCTTCCGAACAGAAAGCCGTGAACCGTCGAGTAGTAACAGGGTCGCGTCCCGAGTTTGTCGCACGCGACGACGGTGGACGTTCGGTCGGAGGTCGCGAGCAGGAACGGTCCGCTGAGTTCCGGAAGGACTCGGTCGGGGTCGTCGAGCATTCGCTCGAATATTTCGGCGGTCGAAAGCCCCAGGTCCGCGCGGTTCGACACCACGCCGTGGAGCACGCCGACCTTCCCATCGTCCTGCCACGTCGTCCATCCGTTTCGGTCTCTCTCTCCGTGATGGACGAGGCCGATTCGGCACTCTCCCGCCGACAGTTCAGCGGTCTCGTACCACGACTCGTCGTCCATCGCGTCGAACATCTCGCCGAGCGCTCGACTGCTAACAGTACCACCAGTTACGCCGGGCATAGCTCAGACGTTCACGACCGCCTATATTGTTATGTGACGCCTTCGGCGGAATTAGGCGGCTTTTGCCGCGCGTAGTAAGGGAGGAAAAACCGATTTGGGGACGCCTACCTCGCGTCAAGTCTGAAGCTAGTTTTCGGCGACCGCGCCGCAGGTCGCGCCGTCCACGACGAAGACGGCGGTCTTCGCCAGTCCGTAGAGGACACCGCCGGCCACGAATCCGGAGCCGAACTCGGCGTTGTCGACGACTTTGAGCAGGCCAAAGGCGCGCTCGCGGTCGGTTCGAGGCGTCAGGTCGGCGAGCATGGCCTGACTTGCGGGCGGGAACAGGCCGAGGGTGAGGCCCGCCGCGGCGGCGACGACGACGAACTCCGGGGCGGTTCGCACCAGCGCGAGGCTGCGAGAGCCGGGAACGAGAGCGCCATGCTCGCAGCCATCACCGGTTTTCTGCCGAATCGGTCGACGAGGTAGCCGCCGACGGCATTTCCAACCGCGGTGGCGACGTTGTTCGCCAACAGGCCGATTCCGACCAGCGTGAAGGGGATGCCGACCTCGCCGTAGAAGTAGAGTGTGGCGAAGGGGTAGACGACGCCGGAGCCGAAGAGGTAGATGAACTGCCCGACCGCGACGACGTAGACGGCGCGAGGGAACCCACAAAAGTCGTCGAACACGTCCGACGACACGCAGGCCGTCCCGAAAAAGCACCGATTGGCCGTAAGGCGTGCCGGGTTCCGGAGGTTCTTGGTAGCCCGGCGGGAGGGAAGAGTATGTCACGGATACCCGAATCGGTCGTCGGAGACGCCTACACGAGCGTGGAATCGTGGGAGACGCTCGAATCGCTCGTCGCGGTTCGAAACCGGATGGCGGGACAGGGGGGCGAAGCCGAGGGCGCGCGAGTGGTCGCGCCTTTGAGCGTGCGGGCGCACGCGAAGTCGAGATAAACGAGTTCGAGATTCCCGGTTGGTGGCGCGGGTCGTCGTCGCTCGCCGTCGGCGACGAGACGCTCACCGCACCCCACGAGGTCATCGCGCTCCCCGGCACGCCGAGCGGGGATGCGACCGGCGAACTCGTGGACGTGGGCTACGGTCTCCCGGAGGACTTCGAGGAGCGCGACCTCAAATGGAAGATAGCGGTGGCGTCCAGCGAGACACCGGAGGGGCACGACCGCTGGATCCACCGGATGGAGAAGTACGCCGGGGCAGCGGACGTCGGGGCGGTCGGCTTCGTCTTCCGAAACCACGTCGAAGGCTGCCTCCCGCCGACCGGCGAAGTCGGCTACCACAACCGCCCCGGGCCGATTCCGGCGGTCGGCGTCTCGGCCGAGATCGGCGCTCGCTTGCGCCGGGAGTGCGAGGGCGAGTCGGCGACCCTCTCGGTCGACTGTCGGAACGAACTAACGAACTCGCGGAACGTCGAGGCAATCGTCGGCCCCGACACCGACGACGAGGTGCTGGTCACCGCGCACGTGGACGCCCACGACATCAGCGAGGGGGCGAACGACAACGGGGCGGGAAGCGCGCTCGTCGCCGAAATCGGGCGACTGCTCGGCCAAGTGGAACTCGATAGGCGCGTCCGACTCGTCACGTTTGGATCGGAGGAGATCGGCCTGTACGGGGCCTATCACTGGGCCGAGACGCACGACCTGGATTCGGTGAAATGCGTCGTCAACATCGACGGGGCGGGGAACTCCCGAAACCTCGGCGTCGGCACGAACGGCTTCGAGGAACTCGGCGAGGCGTTCGAGGAGGTGACCGACAACCTGCGCGTCCCGCTTTCGACGCGCGATGGAATCAGCCCGCACGGCGACCAGTGGGCGTTCGTCCAGGAGGGCGTCCCGGCGGTCATGGCCTACTCGCGCTCGGAGGGAAGCGGGCGCGGGTAGGGCCACACCCACGCCGACACGCTGGACAAACTGGACATCCGCGACCTACGAGCGTTGGCGCTCGTGCTGACGAACGTCGTGGTCGCGCTGGCGGAGGACGGACGCGAGATTCCGCACAAATCGCGGGAAGATATCAAAGACGAGATCGACGAGGGCTACGTCGAAGAGTTGAAGATTGGGGGACGGTGGCCCTACGACGAGTAACCGGACACCGGTGGCCGCCGTGATTCCTTTGAGTCGTCGTCCACTACGGACCCGTATGTCGAACACAGTGAATCTCACCGACGACGAACTCAGACAACTCGTTTCGATACTTTCGGAGTATCAGATGCGAACCGGGGAAGACCTCGAAGACCTCGTCGAGAAGTTCAAGGCACACCAACGAGACCCGGAATCCGTGTACTCGACCTCGCTGGAACCGCCCGACCGATAGCGGGGGAGTCCGCCGGATGCGCACGGGGACGACTCACACCAACGTCGTCGGGCGCTTCGAGAGATAGTCGAACACGGCACCGAGCGCGAAGCCGTAGGCGAAGTGGCTAAGCAGCGTGAGCACGAGGTAGAGGGCGAACGCCATTCCCGCGTAGCCCTCGTAGAACGCCAGCGAGAAGCCTGTCCAGAGGACGAAGCCATAGGGAATACCTTTGGTGGCGTACTTCTCGCCCGGCAGATACGACCCGATGGAGGCGAACAGGAGGGGCCACGTTATCATCCCGCCCGCGAGGAAGATGAGGTACCCGATTGCCGCCGGATTCGCGGGGTAGAGCGCCCCTGCTCCGGTGAGGTCGGCGAGCACGACGAACGAATTGAGATCGAACACGTTGATGCTTGCGGCGACGATGAGCACGGCGGTCATGACTGCGGTGCCGACCAACCCGCCGACGGCACCGATGAACCCGTCTACGACGATTCCGGTGAGACTGTCGAAGTCCGGCTCTGCGACATCTTCACTAACGTCGACATCAACGACGGTTTGTGTGTCATTATCTGCCATGATGGTTCATACCACGTGAAGTGGTAAAAACGTTCCCGATCCCCAATTTCCGAAACCACTAAGTGAATAGAAAATCATTAAAGTTAAAGAGATGGCAGGGTACATCCGATTATTCCCCCTGCAAGGTGAAGCGGATGGATTGATCCCCCGTGGAACACGAGCAGAGGTATTCCAGCAGATCTTCGATGTATTCCTCGTGCTCGGCGTACTCGTCGGTGTCGTCGTCATCGGGTATATGGTGTACACCGCGTACAAATACCGAGATGGCAACGGCTCTCGTGAGTTCACGCCCCCTACCCTCGGTGAACTTCCGAGCGGAAGCGAAGGCGGGCAAAAACTGGCGTACTCCTTCTCGCTAAGTGCCATCATCGTCATCTCGCTCGTCCTCTGGACGTACGGCACGCTCCTCTACGTCGAAGGCGACCCGGCAGCGGAAAACCCGGACGCGCTGGAGGTGGAAGTCGTCGGCTCCCAGTTCAGTTGGACGTTCGTCTATCCGAACGGCCACGAGAGCGACACGCTTCGAGTGCCACAGGGGAAGGAGGTGAAGCTGACCGTCACTTCGACCGACGTGTTCCACACGTTCGGCGTCCCCGAGCTACGGGTAAAGACGGACGCGATACCGGGCCAGCAAACCGACACGTGGTTCATCGGCGACGAGACGGGAACCTACGAAGCTCGGTGTTTCGAACTCTGTGGGGCGGGCCACTCCTACATGACCGCGGAGGTGGTCGTGATGGAACCGAGCGAGTACCAGGCGTGGTACGCCAACACGAGCAACTCGACCAGTAACGCGACGACCTCCGGTAACACCACGACGAACGACTCGACCACTACGACGAACAACTCGACGACCACCACTGCAACCACGACACCATGACCGACGAAACCCACCACAGCGCGTTTCCGCCGACCAGTTCCGTCCGACGGTGGCTCGTCACGACGAACCACAAGGACGTGGGAATCCTCTACACCATCACCGCGCTGTTCTTCCTCGTCTTCGGCGGGGTGTTGGCACTCCTGATGCGAATGCAGTTGTGGACGCCAGGGACGGGCGTTCTCTCCGAGATTTCGTACAATCAGGCCGTCTCCACGCACGGTCTCATCATGATCTTCTGGTTCCTCTCGCCGTTCGCGTTCGGGTTCGCCAACTACGTCGTTCCCTTACAGCTCGGCGCGAAAGACCTCGCGTTTCCGCGCCTCAACGCGCTGTCGTACTGGCTCTATCTCTTCTCCGGACTCCTCCTCGGCGTCTCGTTCTTCCAGGGCGGAAGCTTGGCAGGTGGCTGGACGATGTACGCCCCCCTCAACCTCCCCGTCTACACGCCGGACGTCGGGGCGTCGACCGCGATACTCGCGCTGATCCTGTTCGTCGCCTCGGTCACTGTCTCGTCGGTCAACTTCCTGACGACGATGCACCGGATGCGCGCCGAGGGGATGACGCTCTGGAAGATGCCCCTGTTCTCGTGGACGATTCTGCTCACCGTCTGGATGATGCTCTTCGCGTTCGCCGCACTGCTGGCGGCGCTGCTCATCCTCGCCTCCGACCGCCTCATCGGAACGACCTACTTCACGGCGGACGCCGGAGGGTCGATACTGTGGGCGCACCTCTTCTGGTTCTTCGGCCACCCCGAGGTGTACATCGTCTTCTTCCCGGCGGTCGGCGTGATGGCCGAGACGTTCCAGACGTTCACCGGTCGGAGACTCGTCGGGCGCAAGTGGTTCATCCTGGCGATGATCCTCGTGGCGCTCCAGAGCTTCATGGTCTGGATGCACCACATGTTCCTGACGAGCATCAACCTCCAGATCAAGACGCTGTTCATGGCGACGACGATCGGTATCTCGCTTCCGTTCGACCTGATGGTGTTCGCGCTCATCTATACGATGATAAAGGGACGGGTGCGATTCACGACGCCCTTCCTCTTCTCGTTCGGCGCGCTACTGCTGTTCATCATCGGCGGCATCACGGGCGTCTTCCTCGGTGCGGTCGTGCTGGATTACGAGTTCCGGGGAACCTACTGGGTGGTCGCGCACTTCCACTACGTGATGGTCGGCGGCGTGACCGCCCTCGTCGGTGGGTTGTACTACTGGTTCCCGAAGATGTCGGGGAAGATGTACGACGAGTTCCTCGGGAAGGTTCACTTCGCGCTGTACTTCGTTGGCTTCAACCTCCTCTACTTCCCGATGTTCATCGTCTGGGAGACGCCGCGCCGTGATTTCGTCTACGACGCAGCCTTCATCCCGTGGCACCGCCTCGCCACCGTGGGCGCGTTCGTTCTGGGCGTCTCGTTCCTCGTGATGTTCTACAACCTCTCGAAGAGTCTCGTCTCCGGCGACGCCGCGGACGATAATCCGTGGGCGTACTCGACCACGACCGAGTGGGCGATTCCCTCGCCGCCGCCGCTCGAAAACTTCCCCGGGATTCCGAGTTTTTCCGGCGGGTCGCTCCGGTTCGAACCGAGCGTGGCGGACGGCGGCGAGGGACGCGCGGCCGTCCAAGCCTCGACGGAAGTCCAGCCCGACGGGGGTGCGACAGGTGTCGGGCACACCGAAGATCACGCGAGCATCTGGCCGTTCGTCGTCGGCGTCGGGGCGTTTATCACGTTCTTCGGCCTGTCCGGGTTCAAACAGGGCCAACTCGCCGGCGGGATGGCTGGTACCGCCTACCTATTCGCGCTCGGCGGGGGGTTCGCGCTCGGGACGTTCGCGCTCGTCTCGATGGCCCGCGAGCGATTCCACGTGGCCGAAGGCCCGTTCGGCGAGAGTTGGCCCTTCGCCGGCGTGGAGAACACGAAGCTCGGAATGTGGATATTCCTCGCCTCGGATGTGGTGTTGTTCGGCGCGTTCATCGGGTCGTACGTCTTCATCCGGGTGGCTCACGGCTGGGTCGAGTGGCATCCGGTTCCGCACGACCCGCTACCCGGACTCGTCAACACTTATCTCCTGTTGACGAGCAGTTTCAGCGTCGTGTTGGCGCTCGTGGCGGCGGAACGCCGGAGCAGGCGCGGACTCGTGGCGAGCCTCGTCGTCACGTTCGTCCTCGGCGTCGCCTTCCTCGTGAACAAGGCGCTCGAGTGGCAAGAGCTGTTCCACGAGGGACAGACACTCTCGGCGAACGTCCAGACCTCGACGTTCTATCTGACGACCGGACTGCACGCGGCGCACGTCATCGTCGGCCTATTCATCGTGCTGTACCTCGTCGCGCGGGCGTGGCGCGGGGCGTATCTGGACGACGAACGACCGGTCGAGTACTTCGGGCTGTACTGGCACTTCGTGGACATCGTCTGGCTGTTCCTCTTCCCGCTGTTCTACATCCTGTAACCATGACAAAGACCAAACTGTACACGGCGATTTACGTCCTCCTGTTCGTGATGGCGACGGCGCAGGTGCTCGTCGAGTTCGCAAACGTACCGTACTGGACCGGCTTCGCGGCCATCATCGCGCTGTCGTTCGTGAAGGCGCTGTTCGTCGCAGGGTACTACCAGCATCTCAGATACGAACCGCGATCTATCGCGTTCGTCGTACTCGGGGGGCTGCTCGCCGCGCTCGCGCTGACTCTCGCGGCGTCCTATTCTATCCTCTAGGCCGTCACGAGTTTGACGATCACGGCCAGCACGAACAGAGCGCCCCCTACCCAGAGAGCCGCGAGGGTCGCCTGCGCGCTGTCCAGTCCACGATAACGCGACGACTGGTACGTCCCCCAGAAGATGTAGCCGCCGCCCAGCACGACCGCCAAGGCGACGACCGCCAGCCGCGCGCCCCGTCGCAACGACGCTGGAACCGCCGTGCCGCTGACGAAGAGGACGGCCCCCGCACCGGCCACGAGGGAGAACAGGACGAAACTGAGCACCCAGACGGTCGGGTTCGACGCGATTCCTCGGAGAACGGCGACGGTATCGCGTTCGTCCCGCTCCGTAGCGTATTGTTTCCATTTCCGTCCGCGCGCGATTCCGAGCGCGAGCGCGACCAACATGAACCCCATCACCAGGGCGCTCGCAATGTAGCCGAGTGACGCCATACGTAACGTTCTATAGTTATATTCCCAACAGCATAAACGTTCGTTCGACGAGGGGTTCTGGAAAACGATTCGACCTCAAGCGAACCGTTCGATGATGTCGTCGACCTTCTCGGCGATCGCGTTCTCGTCGGTCGTCTCGATTTCGAATTTGGAAGAGTGTTCGTCGGACCGCATCCATCCGGTGACCGGGTCGCCTTTGCGGTCGACCTCCATGAGCACCTGCAGTTCGTCGTCGGTCGGGTTGAAGACGAATTCGAGTTCGTCCAATCGGTTCGCGAACCTGTCGGCGACCGGACGGTACTCGAACTGCTGGACGAAACCGTGCACCGGGTCGAACGGCGTGTGTTCGGCCGTGATGATCTCGACGGTTCGCACGTCGAAGCCGAGACCGCCCAGTGCCGAGTGGAACGCCGCGAGATGCGGGCCGGGTTTAACCTGCAGTTCGTCCTTGTCGCTCGGGTCGAGCGCCCAATCGATGTCGAGTCCCGTTTCGACCCACACGTCGCCACCACCCATCGTGACGGGTGTCTCCGACGGAACGTCTATCGTTACCGGAATCGTTCGCTCCTCTCCGGGGTCGATGGTGAACTCGTCGGTCAGCTGGAGCTCGTCCACGACGGTGTTCGAACTCCCCTCGTCCTGCCGAAAGCGCGTCACCAGTGCGAAGTAGACGTCGTCGACCTGCTGTTTCGAAGACCCACCCTCGATTTCGACCTCCGCATCGATGGTTTCCCCCGCGGTGACCGAGGTGGTGGGGAAGACAGTATCGACCGTCGCCGACCCAACTCCGATGCTGGAAAGAACGTTCTTCATCGTCGGTCGAACGGTTCGGAGAACTAGAATTTATACCTTTTCCGAACGAGGAAACAGGACAAGTCAGAGTTCCGAGCGCTTGACGAGCGCGTAGAGGAACAATCCGCCGAGGATGACGCTAAGGTATACTTCGAGACCGGCGAGCATCCGCGCCAGCGCACCGGTCGAGCCGATACCGCCGTAGCCGATGGTGAGGTAGGTGATGTAGCTGAAGTGGAGGTTCTTGTACATGAAAGATTGACCCTCGGACGTCGCCAGTTGGGAGAGCGAATCGAGTTGGCCGGCATCAGTCAGGAACGACGGCCCGCCGAACGCGAACAGAAGCGCGGGGAGGAGCGGTGCGACGAAGAACACCACCATGGATGCGAGAGAGGCACATCCCGTGTCCGCACGAGATGTCGCGGAAGTAGTTTTCGGCGACGCGACTCAGATTGCGTAGCCGCGACCCAGCGTCGGCGCTCGCATCCCGAACGATGGCGACGTGTTTTCGGCGGGCGTACTGCTGTCGTTTGATTCTAAACTCGCCGGCTGCCTTCACGGAGCCGCCCGCAGACGCGGCGTTCTTCGCCTTGAGATACGTCGTTTCGATGGTTTCGGGCGTCATCGCCTCGGCGTACTCGTACTCCGCGGGGTTCTCGTCGAACGTGTGGAGTCGCCAGTCGTTGCGGTCGAGATACTCGGTGTACGCCGAGAAGTCGAACTCGTAGCCGTCGAACTCGCTGAACTCCGTCTTGCATAACCGGATGTAGTCCAGCAGTTTCCGGTGACCCCGACCATCGTTGGATTCGAGCGTCATATCGCCGAGGCTGGCGAGCGTGAAATCGTAGCGAACCCACTCGTCGGCGGGTTGTTTGACGACGCCGGATTTGATCGTAGCGTCGGTGAAATCGACGTAGGTGTCGTCGTCGATGGCCTCTGCGAGGAAGTCGATTCGGTCGTCGAACGCCGCCAAATCGCGTGTGCAGGAAGTTCGCCGACGTGAACTTCGCGTTGTCGAAGTCAGCGTCGTCGGCGAACCGAACGCCCTCGAACGTCACGTCGGCGAAACTCGCGTCGTCCTCGAATCGCGTCTCATCCGCGATTACCGGAGCCGAGAACGTCGCTACCTCGTCGGTGAACGTCGTTCTCACGAACGTCGCGTCGTACTCGAACCGCGCCCCTTCGAGGTCGAGACCGTGGACGGTACAGCCCTCGAACGAGACGGGCACTTTCACGTCGGCGTGTTCCGCGCGGAACCCCCGAACGTGCAGTTCCGAAAGACGACCGGGTGTTTGTTCGCTCCCTCGATATCGGCGTAGTCGAAATCGAGTTCCGGGAACGTCACGTCGGTGAAGACCTTCTCCTCCCGGCTACCGCGTTCTATCACGTCGAGGAGCGCCGCCTGTACGTCCGCGGACGAGTATCCGCGACGCTCTCGCTCCTCCGGAGAGCAGTTGAAGATGGCCTCTCGTCGCTTCGTCGCGTCCGGCATACTACCCCTTATCCAGTCACCTACCAAAAATGTTGGGTAGATGACTCTCGAACGGGAAACGGGCGAAAAGCGCGAGCGGTAGCGGGGAGGGCGGCGGTGAACGCGAGAACGAATCGAACTATCGACCTCGACGCTCACGCGTCTTCGACGCGCTCCGCGAGTTTCGGAAGTACTTCCGTCACGTCGCCGCGCACGTCATAATCGGCCATCGGACTGACGGGCGTTTCGTCGAGGTTGATTATCGCCAGCACTGCGCCGGAGCGGGCGGCGACCCGCGGCAGCGACGCCGCGGGTTCGACGCTGAGCGACGAACCGATTGCGAGGAACGCGTCGGCCCGCCTCGCGTGTTCGCGGGCGCGCCGGAGGTCGCGTTCGTCCAGTCGCTCGCCGAACAGCACCACGTCGGGCTTGATGACGCCGCCGCAGTCCTCGCAACGCGGCGGGCGTTCTCCCGATTCGACGCGCTTCCGGACGGACGCGGCGTCGGTTCGGCGACCGCAGGAGTCACAGACGGCCCGGTGGGCGTTGCCGTGCAGTTCGACCAACTCCGCCGGCGTCGTCGCGGCGTGTAAGCCGTCAGTGTTCTGCGTGAGAATCGCGTGCAGGTGACCGTCCTCCGCGAGTTCGGCGAGCGCGTCGTGGGCGGGGTTCGGTTCGATATCACCGCCGAACATCGTCTCGTGGAGTTCGACGCGGTCGGCCCAGAATCCCGCCGGGTCGGTTCGGAACCGCTGATAGTGGAAATCTTCGGGGTCGAATCGGTTCCAGACGCCGGACTCGCTCCGGAAGTCGGGAACACCCGACGCGGTGCTCGTACCGGCCCCGGTCAGCGCGACGACCGTGTCAGCCTCGCGGACGGACTCCGCGAGTCGTGCGACAGCGTCCATGCGAGACGATGGGCGTCGGAAACGTAGTAATCCTGCGGAACGACGAGAGGCCGCCGAAACGGCGACGGTGAATGTTTCACTCGCGCCGAAGGAAACGGCAAATCCTGTAGCGAGCGAGAGATGTGCCACCGACTCTCCCACCCGGTTTATACCCACACCAGTTCTTGTCACGCGTATGGCCCACATCGTCGCCGGAACCGACGGCGCAGAGACGAGCGAGCGCATCTGTGACTACCTCCGGTCACGACTCAGCGAGGACGACACGGTGTACGCCGTGAACTCGCTTCACGGCGGGAACGACGAGGAGAAGGTCGAGGACGGCCGGGAGGCGCTCGGGGTGTTCGAAGACCGACTCGCCGAGACGTGCACCGTGGAGACGGAGCAGAACACCGATGCCAGCGACCCGGCGCACGACTTGCTTACACTCGCAGATGACCTCGAAGCGGACGAGATAGTCATCGGTCTCAGCCAGAAGCGGAGCCCCGCCCAGAAGGTGCTGTTCGGAAGCATCACCCAGTCGGTGCTCTTGCAGACGAACCATCCGGTGGTCGGAGTTCCAATCAAGAAGTCCGTCTAAAACCGAGCGCGTTTTCAGATACTGAGAATGGCCCGGACGGTTAAGGGAGGTCCGTTCTAACTCAGCAGTACGAACCGTATAGCGCTTAAACTATCGCCAACACCCGACGATAACTCGTTCCACACGCCCACAATGAATCGCTTCGGTCAGGCCGCCGCAGGTGCACTGCTCGGACTCGCACTGATAGCGGTCGCACTCTGGATCGCTCGCTCGTTAGACCTCGAAACCACGCCCACCGCCAAAGCCGACGGCGGCTACGTCACCGGCTTCGAGACCGGATACGGCAAACCCACCGGACTCGTCAGATGGATCACGACGGTCGACCACAAAGACATCGGCGCGCTCTACCTGCTTCTCGGCTCGGTAGCGTTCTTCTGGGGCGGGATGGACGCGATGATGATGCGGACGGAGTTGTTCACCTCCAACGTCGACGTTTGGAACGCGGAGACGTACAACGGGCTGTTCACGATGCACGGCGTAACGATGCTCTTTTTCTTCGCCACGCCCGTGTTGTTCGGCTTCGCCAACTACTTCCTCCCGCTGCTCCTCGACGCCGATGACATGGCATTCCCGCGACTGAACGCCATCGGCTTCTGGCTCCTCCCCCCGGCGTTCCTGCTGGTCCGCTTCGGTCTCATCTCCGACGTCGGCGGCCACATCATCGAACCCGTCTTGGGCGAGGCGGCGGCCCGCCCGTTCTTCATGCTCAAACCGCCGGAGACGGGATGGACGATCTACACACCTCTGTCGCGCCAACAGGAGAATCCGACCATCAACCTGCTGTTGCTCGGTCTCCACCTCTCGGGGGTCAGTACCACCATCGGCGCGATCAACATCATCGCCACGACGTTCACGCAACGGGGCGACGGCGTCGAGTGGTCGGATCTGGACATCTTCTCGTGGACGCTCCTCACGCAGGCCGGTCTCATCCTGTTCGCATTCCCGCTGCTCGGCAGCGCGCTCATCATGCTCCTGTTAGACCGCAACTTCGGCACCACGTTCTTCGCGCTGGAGGGCGGCGGGCCGATACTCTGGCAGCACCTCTTCTGGTTCTTCGGCCATCCCGAAGTGTACATCCTCGTCCTGCCGCCGATGGGACTCGTCAGCCTCATCCTCCCCAAGTTTTCGAGCAGGAAGCTGTTCGGGTTCAAGTTCGTCGTCTACTCGACGCTGGCCATCGGCGTGCTCTCCTTCGGTGTCTGGGCCCACCACATGTTCACGACGGGACTCGACCCGCGCCTCCGAGTGAGTTTCATGGCGGTGTCGCTCGCCATCGCCGTGCCGAGCGCGGTGAAGGTGTTCAACTGGATCTCGACGATGTGGAACGGGCGGGTTCGCCTCGAGGCACCCATGCTGTTCTGCGTCGGCGGGATAGCGACGTTTATCATCGGCGGCGTGACGGGCGTCTTCCTCGCGGCCATCCCCGTCGACCTCATCTACCACGACACCTACTACGTCGTCGGTCACTTCCACCTCATCATCATGGGGCTGATTCCCTTCGGCATGTTCGCGGCCGTCTACTACTGGTACCCGCTTTTCACCGGGCGGATGTTCAACGAGACGCTCGCGAAGGTGCACTTCTGGCTCAGCTTCATCGGCGTGAACGTCGCGTTCAACACCCTCATCGTGCTCGGGATGCTCGGTCTACCGCGACGGTACGCGCGGTACGCCGAGCGGTTCGAACCGCTCCAGCAGATCGCCTCCATCGGCGCGATTCTCATCGCGCTCGGCACGCTCGTCTGGCTGTGGAACATGCTCCAATCCTACCGGAAGGGACCAGTCGTCACGGACGCGGACGTGTGGAACCTGAAAGAGGACGGGTCCTTCTCTCGCGAGTGGCAGTGGTTGGAGGAGCGGATGGAGTGATCACCGGGTGAATCGGCCGTACAGCACGCCCAGCGAGTAGCCGTACGCGAGGTGGGCGATGAGGGAGAAGACGAGATAAAGCACGAGAAACGGTCCGGCGAGTTGGAGGCCCGCCGATCCGAGGACGAGGAACGCGACCCAGAGCACTAACGCGAAGATGATTCCGCGGATGCCGATATCGTCGCCGCCCGGCAGCGAGGTCATACGGCCCTCGATAGCCGCGAACAGGAGCGGCCAGACGACGGCCCCGAACATGACGAAGACGATGAACCCGAGATACAGCCGGTTGGGCATCCCAACGAACTTCGCAACCGCGGCGGGAACGCCGAGTTCGAAGCGTGCCTCCGCCTCCGCGACGAGGAAGATGAACACCATCAGACCGGTGCTCAGCACGCCCGCTTTGAACGTCTGCAGTGCTTGGTAGACGGCGGGCGGAAGACCGGATTCGCCGTCGAACCGAGAGACTTCCTGCGACATACTACGGAGCAAGAGGGGAAACGGTTTATAGATACTCCCTCGCAGCGTCCGAAGACCGCCAAAAGATGTTATGCGTCGTCGGCCTTTCTACCGGTATGGCGCTCGAAAACGAGAGTGATACCTTCGATATCGGCGGGGAGACGACGGTTCACAGACTGGGCTTCGGGGCGATGCGTTTGACCGGCGAAAACATCATCGGGCGACCGGACGACGAGGCGGAGGCTCGCCGCGTGCTCCACGAAGCCGTCTCGCTCGGCGTGGATCTGATCGACACGGCGGACTCCTACGGACCCTGCGTCAGCGAGCGACTCGTCGGAGAAGCGCTCCACCCCTATCCCGACAAACTCGTTGTAGCGACAAAGGGCGGTCTGCTCCGGAACGACGACGGGAACTGGATTCCGAACGGCGACCCTGACTACCTCAGAAACGCCATTATGGGGAGTCTCGACCGCCTCCGCACCGACAGCATCGGCCTCTACCAACACCACCGCCCCGACCCCGACGTGGCGTTCGAGGACTCCGTCCACGCGCTGGCGGAGCTGAAAGACGAGGGGAAGATAGAACACGTCGGGCTGAGCAACGTGGACGTAGAGCAACTCGACGCCGCTCGTGATATCGTCGAAATTGCCACCGTCCAGAACCGGTACAACGTCGCCGACCGCGAGCACGAGGACGTACTCGAAGCCTGTGAGGACGCCGGGATCGGGTTCATCCCGTGGTCTCCCATCGGCGCGGGCGACCTCGGCGACGAAGCCGACGCGCTGGACGAGGTCGCAGAGGCGCACGACGCGTCGCGCCGCCAGATCGCGCTGGCGTGGCTCCTCCACCACTCGCCTGTCATGCTTCCGATACCCGGCACGTCGAGCGTCGAACACCTCCGCTCGAACGTCGAAGCGTCGACCATCGACCTCTCCGACGACGAGTTGGCGACGCTCGACTAACGGGTTCGGGGTCTCGATTCAGGCGATTTCTCGGTTCCCCCGACGGTCGTTGCGGTGCGTCTCGTAGTAGCGCACCATCTCGCCGACGAACCGGAGTTTGAGTCCGGCGGAAAGAAGCGCACAGAGGGCGGTCGCGCGAGGTTTCTGACGATAGGCCACGTAAAGTCCGTAGAGGAAGACCGGGACGTTGAGCGCGTTCAACACGTTCGGATAGCCGCGCTTGTCGCCGCGCTCCAGCCAGAGTTGCTCGCCGAGGACGCCCCTGTACATCCAGCTATCTTTCGCTTTCTCCGGGTCGGGTTTCGCGAAGAGGACGGGGTTGACGGCGACGAAGAGTATCGTCGCTCCGAGCAGTTTCCAGTCGTGGCGATAGAGCGCGGCCATCAACACCGGATAGGAGAGCGCCCGCGTCCAGCCGCTCTTCGGATTCGAGTGTCGCTCCCAGAACGTCCGCACCAGTCGCTCTCTCGCGGTGTCGGGTGGCGCAGTGCTCGCGGTTGCCATACGTAACGCTTCGCCCGCAAGAGGGAAAGTTATGACCCGACGGTGAGAAGCCACCGCCGGATGGAACCGACGACGCGCGACGAACTGCTCGACGCCGCGGCGAGCTACGCCGAGACGGTTCCCATCGAAGTCGACCTCTCCGCCGTCGACTGGGAGTGTTCGGAGCGGGCGACGCGCCGGGCGGGGGCTTGCATCTACCATCGAGGAACCGACTTGGTGACGATTCGGCTGACGTGGGACGCCTACCGCGCGTTCGGGTGGGAGGAGTTCACCGGAACGATTCGCCACGAACTGGTTCACGCGTGGGAGTTCCAGCGGTACGGCGAGTCGGGACACGGTTCGCGGTTCGCGGAGAAGGCGCGGAAACTCGACGCGCCCCGGCACTGTCGGTCGTTCGCCGACGCGCGCCTCCGACTCGTCTGCTCGTCCTGCGATTGGGAGGCTCGCCGCTATCGCGCGTCGGAGGCCGTGAAACGCCCGGCGCGACGGCGGTGCGGGGCCTGCGGGTCGCGCTACCGGGTCGAACACGGAGAGAGCGGGAGACGGTGGCGTACCCACGCGGGCTACCTCGTCGCGCGCAGGAGACTCGGAAGCGAGTGGTGACGAATCAGTCGGAGATCTCGTCCACGTACGAGAGCAGTTCGGCGATAGGGGGCGCGTTCTCGCCGGGGTAGAGCACCCCGCTCGGGCCGTCGGGGGCGGAGAGCACGTCGGCGTCCTCCAGCACGGAGACGTGTTGCTGATAGAACGTCGTGTAGACGGTGGTTCGTTGGTTGGTCGTCGCGTTTGGGCCGAACTCCCGGGCCGTCACTTCCTCGACGAGCGTCCGCATCGGAATCGCGGTTTCGACCTCGGACATGACAGCGATGGCGTGTCGCCGACGCTCGACGCGACAGAGGGTGAAAAGGTCGTCCCGGGACAGCGCTATCGGCGCAGAAACCGGCCCACCCTTGAGTAGTCGGCCAAGCATTCGGTTAGAGAGTAACTAGTGAACAACTTACCAGTTGCGATTCGAACAAAACGTGGGGTTCGTTACTCCGTGACGACGGTGATCGCGCCGTCGAAATCGAGGATGACCGACTGCGTCCGGTTGCCGAAGAGAGCTTTCCCGGTGGGCGACCGTTTCCGCCCCGCGAGAAAGACGTGGTCGCAACCGTACTCGTGGGCGACATCGAGAATCTCGTCGCGTTCGTCGCCGATGCGCCCGACGGATTCGTACTCCACGTCGATACCGTCGAGCACTTCTCGCCCGATGTCCGCGACGAACTGGCGAGCCCTTTCGAGCACCTGTCCGGCGGTGTGCGAGGTTTCGAGGGAGGAAATACGCTCCAAGGAATTGCGCGTGTTCTCGTACTCTTCGGTGGTCGTGACGTGGAGCAAGACGAGGTTCGCATCCACGCCCGCCGCGAGTTCGCCCGCTTCCCGAACCAAATTTTTCGCCGAATCGGACGCTTCGAATCCCGGCCCGGACGTGGCGAACTCGATGGTGAGTCCGTCCGGGTCAGAGAGATAGATGCTCTCGAAGTACGTTCTGTCCCGAATCGGCGAGACGCGGACGCCCCGCGACTGGAGGTGGTCGCGCCACTCGCGGAGGGCGTCTTCGTCCTCGACGCCGAGCGCGAAGTGGTGGTTGGCTCCGCCGCCGGGTCGCCCCTCCGAACCGGAGTATTCGAAGTAGCTGATGACGGTGCCCGGTTCGCCCTCCGGCGTCGGCGAGAAGTAGTCGTGCAGCGTTCCGGGGTCGTCGTAGTTCTCGGTCATCTTCACCGCGTGGAGGCCGAGGGCGTTCTCGTAGAACTCCCGCGTTCGCTCCATGTCGGTGCAGAAGTTCTTTACGTGGTGCAGTCCGGTGGTGGATGGCGCATCCGTCCTGTTTCGAGGAAGGAGTCGTGTTTCGCGCCCGATTGTGGTATCATTACGTTACCTGATTCGAACCCGAACCGATTTATGGTTTCGCGGGCGTAGACGTAACCAGATTACACCGATGTCATCGGAAACCGCCGAGGCGGGTGCATGTTCGGTCGTCGAGTCGTTCGAGCAGATCGGCTCTCAGTGGCGGCTGGTCGTCCTCTACGATCTGTTGGACGGCGAGAAGCGGTTCAACGAACTCAAACGCTCCACCGGCGCGAGTTCGCGGACGCTCTCTCGCGTACTGGACGACCTGCGCGAGTCGGGGTTCGTCAGTCGCCGCACCGAGGAGGACGCGCCGATAGCGACCTACTACAGCCTGAGTGAGAAGGGTCGCTCGCTCTGTCCCATCTTCGAGGAAATAGAGACATGGGCCGCGGAGTGGCTCTGACCCCGCGAACCCGTCGTCACGTCGTCGTGTCGTACATCTGCCTGCTCGCACCGGCGGCGCCGAACTTCGGGATGCTGATCGACCGATAGGAGAACCGCTCGTCGGTGCGGTGATACACCGGCAGGAACGTCACGTCCTCCCAGTTCGCTTCCTCTATCTGGACGTACGCCCGATTGCGGGTTCGCTCCGCTTGGTCGGTGGGTGCGGGGTTGTTCTGTATCCGATTCCACGCCTGCGTCGCTTGATTCGCTGCCTGCGTCCCCGACCAGTTCGTGTACGCCAACGGATCGGACTGCGAGGTGTCCGTCCGCGGCGGGTACAGCAGTTGCAGGAAGTTGTCCGGCGCGGGCCAGTCCATAATCCAGCCCAGCGTGTACGCTTGAAGATTCCCGCTCCGGCCGCGGTTGAGCAGAACCGAGAACGGAGCCTGCTCCAGTTGCAGGTCGATGTACGCCGCCTGAAGTTGGTCGCGCAGAATCTTGGCGATTTCCTGCCACGTCGTCGATTCGTAGGTCGTGAGCGTGAACTGGTACCGGTTGTTGTTCCCGTATCCCGCCTGCTCCATCACCTGTCGAGCCTGCTGGAGCTGCGTCTCGTCGTACCCGTAGGGGTAGTTGTTCTGCGCGTGTTGGTCATACGCGTTCGCACCGCCGGGGTAGATGCGCGGCGGCGTGAAGTGGTACGCGGCCTCCCCGCGCCCCTTGAACACTTGGTCGACCGCGACCTGTTGGTTCAGTGCGTAGGCCGCGGCCTGCCGTGCCGGTTTCTCGACTGTGCTCGTATTGAACCCGAGGTAGAAGGCGTTGATGGTCGGCACGGCGAGGTAGTTCATCGTCTCGCCGTTCTGCACCGGTCCGTAGGTGCCCGACTTGCGTCCGAGTTGGTCGGTGTTCTGGATGGTCACCTTACTCGGGTCGTACTGCGCCGTCGGAATCTGCTCGTTGAACCCGATGTCGGCGTTCTGGTTCATCAAGTAGGTGTAGGCGGCTTGGTCGTCCTCGATGATGCTCCACCGAACTCCGGCGACGTCGGCCCTTCCTCGGTGGTAGTTATCGAACCGCGTGACGACCGCCTCGTTGTTGCTGCTCCAGTGGTCGAACTCGAACGGTCCCGCGCCGATCGGATTGCTCGTGGCGAACCGCTGGTACGGCATCTCCCCCTGATAGCCCTGAACATCGCCGACGAGACCCTCCGGAATCGCCGCGAACGAGGTGTACGACAGCATCTCGAGGGTGGAGTGGAACGGCTCTTTGAGTTCCATCTCCAGCGTGTACTTGTCCCTCGCGTTGACCGCGAGCGACCCGGGTCGGTAGTTACCGTCGCCGTCCGTCTGGTGTCTCACCCCGATGGAGTCGAGGATGAAGTACGACCGCCGGGAGTTCTCCGAGGCGGCCAGTCGCTCCCACGAGTAGACGAAGTCCTGCGCCGTGACTTCCTTTCCGTTGTGGAACTGTGCACCCTGCTTCAGCGTGAACGTGTACGTCGTGAAGTTGTCCGACACTTCCTGACTCTCGGCCAGCAGGTTCTCGACCGCAATCTTCCCCTCCGGATAGTTCATCAGCGGGTCGAACACCTGCTGGATGACCGTCCCCGAGGCGGTGTCCGTCGCCTTTATCGGGTCGAGGGTACTCATCGTGGAGTTGATAAGTTGGAGCGTCCTATCGCTTCCCTGTTGGTTCGACTGCTGAGCACCGCTCGTACCGGCCATACCGGTGAGCGCAACAGCAGATGCCGCACCCCCCGTCGCCTTCAAAAAGCGTCGCCGCGTGACGTTTGATTTCTCTGACATCCGGAAGGAGTACACGAGCGTCGAACATATGTAACTAATCATTGGTATGTAGAGTGAAAGTCGTTGCAAAAAGTGAGGACTACGAAATATATTCTAAGTTTTGTGTAGAAATCGATGTCATAGAACCACCACAGATATCAGCAACGAAAGTTCCGGGAGCATTGTGTCAAGAATCAACAATGGAAGGATCGAATCCCGAAAGCAGTCGTTTCCGGCGAAGGTCGTATGCGAGTTGTAGCGCGCCCTCGATTCCGTCCGGCACCGACGTCGAAACTGAGTTCGGAAACGGGACGATTCCGCCTCGCGAAATGTATCCGACATGAGGAAACGAACGAAAACAGAACGAACTGACCGAAATCGAAAAAGTAAACGAGATTACCACCACGTTTCGAGGTCGGTTGAGGGTACGTTCCGACGGAAACCGTCGAAGGAAAAACTCCGACGGGTTGCAGGCCGGCAAACGACAACTATTCGGCGCGTCCGTCCCGAGAATCGAACATGACTACTGGCGTCGTCATGCTCAATTTTGGAGAACCGTCCGAACCGACGCGAGAGAGCGTCCTCGGCTATCTGGAGCGCATCTTCATGAACAACGCCGACCTCGAAGGCGATACCACCCAGGAGGAAGCGCGAAAACGCTCCCGGCAACTGGCCGAACGTCGCGCTCCAGGCCTCATCGAGGAGTACGAGGAGATCGGTGGGTCGCCGCTCGACCCGCAGGCAAAAGCGCAGGCGGAGACGCTGGAGGCCGAACTCGACGCTCGTGGGTTCGACGCGACGACCTACGTCGGGAAGCAGTTCACGGAACCGTTCATCGCGGACGCGATCGAACGGGCGCGCGAAGACGGCGTGGACGAACTCGTCGGACTCCCCGTCTATCCGCTCTGCGGCGCTTCCACGACCGTCGCATCGCTCGAAGAACTCGCGGACGCGGTCGCGGAACGCGACTGGGACGTTCCGGTACACGAGATAACGGGCTGGCACCGACATCCGACGTACAACCGGATTCGAGCCGACAACGTCCGGACGTACGCCGACGACGTGGGACTCAATCTCGCGGACGACGGCACCGAACTGCTCTTTTCCGCGCACGGGACGCCCACCCACTATCTCGACGAGGGAAGTCGCTACGACCGGTACGTCGAGGAGTTCTGCGACGTGATGGCGAGCGAACTCGGCGTCGAATCGTACTCGCTCGGTTTCCAGAATCACGGCAACCGCAAGATTCCGTGGACCGAACCCGAGGTCGAGGACGTCGTCACCGATATCGATGCGGAGCGCGTCGTGGTCGAACCCATCAGCTTCATGCACGAACAGAGCGAGACGCTGTCGGAACTGGACGACGATCTCCGCGAGGACGCGGAAGCCGTCGGACTCGACTTCTACCGCGTCCCGGTTCCACACGACAACGAGCGATTCGCTGGCGTCCTCGCGGACCTCGTGGAGCCGTTCGTCGCCGGCTTCGACCCATCGTACTACCAGTTCCGCCAGTGTCGGTGTAAGGATTCCCCGGACACGATGTGCCTGAACGCTCCCTTCGGCCGATGACGGTCGGTATCGTCGGCGCCGGCATCACGGGACTCGCGCTCGCCCACCACCTCGACAAGGGGGAAGTGGAGTACGTCGTTCTCGAAGCCGACGACGAACCCGGCGGCGTGATTCGGAGCGGGCGCGTCAATGGCTACCTGCTGGAGTGGGGACCACAGCGGTTACGGCGGACGAACCCGGTGGACGAACTCATCACCGACCTGGGACTGGACGACGAGGTCATCGAAGCTGGGGACACGAAGCTGTTCGTCTACGCGAACGGCGCACTCCGTCGAGCCCCGTTCTCCATCGAGGAGTTCGGCCACACCGACCTGCTGTCGTGGCGGGGTAAACTGGACGTGTTGAAGGAACCGCAAACGGCTCCGGCGGAGCCCGACGAAACCGCCGCCAAGCTGTTCACCCGAAAGTTCGGCGAGGAAGTCTACGAAAACCTCCTCGGTCCGCTGTTCGGCGGGACATACGGTTCCGAACCCGAGCGGATGCCGGTCGAACACGCGCTTTCGGGAGTGATGAAACTGGAGCAGAAGTACGGTTCCCTGCTCGAACCGGCCCTGAAGCGGGCGATGGCGGGCGGCACGTCCGCACCGGCCATCTCCTTCGAAGAGGGGGTGCAGACGCTCCCCGAAACCCTGTACGACGCCCACGCGGAGAACGTCCGCCTCGAAACGCCCGTCACTGAGGTTCGAGAAACCGAGGACGGTTACGTCCTCGAAACCGACGCCGAGGAGTTCGCGGTGAACGAGGTGGTCGTCACCACACCTGCGGCCGTGAGCGCCGACTTGCTAGCAACCCTCGCGCCCACCGCAGCAAGCGCCCTCGAGCGTCTGAACTACAATCCGCTCGCGCTGGTGCATCTCCGCGCCGACTGCGACCGGGACGGATTCGGCTATCAGGTGCGCAACGACGAGGGCCTCGACACGCTCGGCGTCTCGTGGAACGCGAGCATGTTCGGCCGGGACGGGGTTTACACCGTCTTCCTCGGCGGGATGAGAAATCCCGAACTGGTCGAAGAGGACGACGAGACCCTCGGCAGTATCGCAGCGACGGAGTTCGAGAAGGTGATGGACGCAGAGGCGGACGTGCTGAACGTTGCCCGCCTCCGACGCGGGTTCCCCGCCTACGACACCTCGTGGGACGCACTCGACGAAGTGCGGATGCCCGAAGGAGTCCACCTCGCCACGAACTACACCGCCCGGATGGGCGTGCCGAGTCGGATCCGCGAAGCCCGGCAGTTGGCCGAGTCGCTGGCGAATCGGGCGTGAGTTTATAACCGAGAACGGAACCAGTTCGTTCCGGTGATACGATGACGTAGCGTCCTACAGTCTCGTTCCGACTGCGCTCCCTATCGCTCGACTTCCTTCGCCGTCTCCACGAACACCTTCGCGTTCTCCACCGGCGTCGTCCGGTCGATACCGTGGCCGAGATTCAGGACGTGTCCCGAATCGCCCGCCTTTTCGATGACCTCACGGGTCTTCCGCCGGACGAACTCGGGATCGCCGAGCAGGTACGATGGGTCGAGGTTACCCTGCACGGGCGTTTCGCCGAGTTCCGCTCGCGCGTCGGCCATATCGACCGTCCAGTCGAGTCCGACCACGTCCGCGCCCGATTCCGCCAGCAGATCGAGTTTGCCGCCGGGATGGCGCACGAAGACGATAGACGGTACGTCGATGGCATCGAAGATGCGCCGGTGGAGCGGCAGCACGAACTCCCGGTAGTCGTCGGGGGTCAGCACGCCCGCCCACGTGTCGAACACCTGCACCACGTCCGCACCGCGTTCGACCTGATAGGCGACGTACTCCTCCACGACGCCGGTGAACGCTTCGAGCAGGTCGCGGAACGCCTCCGGATGATTCGCCCGGAATCGACGGATTGGCTTGCGAGAGGTGGGTTCGTCGCCCACGACGTAGGAAGCGAGGGTGTACGGACCGCCGGCGAAGCCGATGATGCTGGTTCGGTCGCCGACGCTCTCCCGTAGTCGTTCGAGCAGTTTCCCAACGTAGTCAATGTCGGAGGCCACGTCGCCCGCTTCCGCGGGAACGTCGTCGGGGCCGGTCACGGGGTTCGAGACGACGGGGCCGACGCCACTCTCGATGCGGTAGTCGAAGCCGAGCGGTTCGAGGACGGTGAGGATGTCGGAGAACATGACGAGACCGTCCGGTTCGAACAGTTCCCACGGGAGCAGGGTGATTCGTTCCGCCACCTCGGGCGTCTTGATCGCCTCCTTGAACGTGTATCGTTCGCGGATGTCGCGGTACTCGGGGATGTACCGTCCGGCTTGTCGCATCAACCAGACGGGGGGACGCTCGGTGCGTTCGCCTCGCGCCGCGCGAACCAACAGGTCGCTCATGCCCCCAGATTGGTCGGTGCGCGTCTAAACGTTTCGAAGGCCCGCAGATTCAAGCCCCAGTCCGTGGTACGAAAACGTCACGCGAGGGTAGCGAATGCGCGTACTCATCGTTCCGGAGGTGTACCGGCTGGATGACGCGAGCAGCAGCGGAACGCTCAACGACGCCGTGTCGTGGGTCGGACAGTGGCTACGCCGTGACGAGACGATACACGTCTACTGGCTGCTCCCGCCCCGCGAGCGAGCGAACTACGACGAGAGCGACGTGTTGGCCGACCGCGAGCGAGTGACGCTCGTCGAGGCGGAACCGTTCATGGCCGACCATCCGCGCCGATCGATGTTCACCGAGAACGGCTACACGGAAGACCAGTTGACGGCGCTCGAAGCGGCCATCCACAAGCAAGGGGCGTACGTGGACGTGGTCGTAGACCAACTACGAACGGGACGGTTCACGCTCAAGAAGTGGTTACTCGACTACACCGACCACTGGGCGGCGCAAGTTCGACCGTTCGACGTGGTGGCGAACGTCCACGACCTCCAAGTGCCGTTCAAGTATCGGTTCTGTCGCTACCGCGACGCCTACCAAATGCGGATGGAGCTCTGCGGAACCGCGTTCGCGGACGGTATCTGGTTCACGGCGGGGATAGACGCGGCGGCGTTTCGAGAGCATGCGAGCGAGTTCCTTCGACAGGACGTTGTCGAATCCACGCTCGACGGGGCGATAGAGAGCGGAAGCCCCGTCGAATTCGACGAGTTCGAGGAACGATACGGCGACGAACCAGAGTGGCTCCACGTCGCGGGGTCGCTGTGGTCGAAGAAACACGCCGACGACGTGTTGGCGGTCGCTGAGACGCTCTACCGCGAGTTTGGCGTTCGGACGCTGATGACGAGCATGGAACCGATTCCGGACGAGTACCGACGCCGCGAGTGGGTGGACGTCCACTCCAAGGCGTCACGCGAGACGTACGAGTGGGCGCTCGAAACGGGGGATATCGCGGTCTGCGCCAGCGAGTACGAGACGATGGCCCGGACGCCGTTCGAGCAAGCCGCCAGCGGACAGGTGCTCCTCCTGCGCGACGAGCCGTGGATCTACGACTGCGTCCCCGAGAAACACTCGCTCGTCGCCGACGCGGATTCGCTCGAATCGCTCGCGGTGTACGCCGTAGAGCACTGGGACGAAGCAGTGGCGGCGAACCGGGGACTGGTCGAGTACGCGAAGGAGATCCGCAGCCCGGAACGCTGCGGTCACCGGACGCTCCGCGACCTCCGGAGTAGAGTCGAGTCGAAGGTCGAACGGTACACCCTCGGCGGTGGGGACGCCGCCGTCGAGCGAGCGTTGGAGGACGAACCGGCGGTCGAAATGGACGCCCTCGCCGAGCGAACCGCCGAATTCACCGACGACGGTAGGCCGGTCACCGCCCGCGAGTCGTACGCTCGCACTGACCTGCTGTACGCGCTTCGCTCGCTCGGATACGAAGACTGCGGGAATCCAGGGACGCCGACGTTCCGTCGAACCGGCCGGTGGACATAATTCGGGAGCGGACGTAGATTTCGCCGTGGTCAACGCGTTCTGGTTGGACAGGAATTTAGAACGGGCGGCCCGATGGCTCGTCGACCGTCACGTCACGAGCAGTGTCTTCGAGTGCTCGATGGTGTTGACGACGGCGGCACAGCTTCGCGGATACGAGGGCGAGGAACTGTACTTTACTCACCCCGACCATCCGCTGACGCGGTGGGCCACGCAGGCGCTCGAAAACTGGGAGTATCTCCGCAAGTACACGGCCTGCGCTCACGACGAGTGGCGATATCGCTGGAACCACGCGGAGGACGAGTTCCACGGCTCGTGGGCGACCGTCCGCCGACTCGACGACGACCGGGTCGCGGCGCTCGACTGGCCGGGGGCGCCCGGTGACCCACCGCAGGTGACGGGTAAGTGGAAGGCGGACGACTACATGGATGCGTACCGACTCTACTACGCCAACGAGAAGCGCGACCTGTTCCGGTGGGCGAAAGACCGCGAACCACCGCCGTGGCTGTCGGCGTACACGTTCCCCGAGGGACCGGACTCTCATCCGTACTGACGGCGAGTCGGGAATTCAGTGGTTGAACCGCGACCGCGCTACCGGCTCTCGACGGGCGTCCACGTCCGACCGGTCTCCCCGACGTATCGGGCCCGAGGGCGAACGATCCGGTTGTCTTCGAGTTGTTCGAGACAGTGGGCCGTCCAGCCGCCGACGCGCGAGACGGCGAAGGTGGCTGTAAAGAGATCGCGAGGCACGCCGATGCCGTTCAGGAGGACGGCGGTGTAGAATTCGACATTCGTCTGCAGGGAGAGGTCCGGTCTGCGCTCCGCCAGCACGTCCACGGCGGTTCCCTCGAATTCGCGCGCGATTTCGAAGAATGCCGAGTCGCCGTCGTCCGCGTAGAACCGCTCGGCGGCGTCCGACAGCACCTCCGCTCGCGGGTCGCGCACCCGGTAGACGCGGTGGCCGAAGCCCATCAGTCGCTCCCCGGCGTCGAGCGTCTCCGCGACGTACCCTTCGGGGTCGCCCGTCTCGCGGACGTCGAACAGCATGTCCAACACCGGGCCGGGAGCGCCGCCGTGGAGCGGCCCCTTCAGTGAACCGACCGCTCCGGTGACCCCGGAGATGACGTCGGATTCGGTCGAGACGATGGCGCGGGCGGTGAACGTCGAGGCGTTCAGCCCGTGGTCGACGACCGTGTTGAGGTACGTCTCTAGCCCTCTTGTCGCCGCTTCGCTCGGTTCCTCGCCGGTGAGCATGTAGAGGTAGTTCACGGCGTGGTCGAGATCGGAACGCGGGTCGATCGGCTCCGCTCCCGTTCGGCATCGCCAGTAGGTGGCGACCACGGTCGGGAGTTGCGCGACGGCGACGAGGGCGTCCCGCTCCGGGTTCTCGCCGTCGGTTCGGGCGAGGGTAGCGCTCGCCGCGCCCATCCGGAGGGCGTCCATCGCCGGTTGCCCTCGGTCGGCGGCTTCTCGGAGTAGATTCCGCGTCTCGGCCGAAATCGTGCGGTACTCGCGCAGGTCGGCCCGGAGATCGTCGAGTTCGTCCGCCGTCGGCAGGCGGTCGTTCCACAGCAGGAAGACGGTCTCCTCGAACGTCGCGCTCGCGGCGAGTTCGGCGAGAGGGAAGCCACCGATGACGAGTTCCCCGGCCTCGCCGTCGATGGACGAGAGCCGCGTCTCGCCCGCGACGACATTCTCCAACCCCTTATCGACTGATGTATCGTCCATGCAAAGAATCGGTCGGCCACCGCTTAGTAGGTTCGCTTTCCGGCACGAAGCTTCTGATTCGGGGGACGTCCGACGCTTTCAGATCGCGGTCGCCCCGGCCGCGACCGGAAGCGAAATACCCGTCACGTAGCGCGCTTCGTCGCTGGAGAGCCACATGAACGCCGCGCTCACGTCCTCCGGTTGTACGATGTCCCCGAGCACGTTGTCTGGGCCGGACTGCTCCGCGAGTTCGGCGAGTTCGTCGTCGATGTTCTCGATGATGCCGCCGACCATCGCCGTGTCCACGGCGGTCGGACAGACGGCGTTGACCGTCACGTCGTGCGGTGCGAGTTCGATGGCGAGCGTCTTCGTCAGACCGAGCACGCCGTGTTTGGCGGCGGTGTAGTGGCCGAGTCCCGGCGAGGCGACGAGTCCCGCCGTGGAGGACGTGTTGACGATGCGTCCGCCCTCGCCGCGTTCCGCCATGTGTAGTCCGACGTGCTTGGCGCAGAGCCACATCCCTTTCAGGTTCACCTCGAGCGCGTAGTCCCACGTCTCCTCATCCATCTCCAGCAACCCGGCAGCGGGCGCGACGCCCGCGTTGTTGGCGAGGATATCTATCCGGCCGAACTCCTCGATGGCCCGCTCCACGCCGCGTTCCACGTCGCCCTCCTTCGAAACGTCGAGCTGAACGCCGAGAACGTCGGCCCCCTCTTCGCGGGCCAGTTCGACCGTCTCGTCCAACTCGGTTTTGTCGCCCATCTCGTACCCGGACTGCTCGTTCGTTTCGCAGATATCCGTCGCCACCACGTCGGCCCCGTGCTTCGCGTAGTGAACCGCGTGTGAACGGCCCTGACCGCGGGCCGCGCCGGTCACGAACGCTACCTTATCGTCGAAATCATATTCCACCATTGTAGTCCCCTGTTGCTATTCGACGGGGTGGGTCAACTAAGCATTGGCCGGTGTGCATTAGAGCGCGGACGTGGAACGACGACCATGCACATCCTCGCGGGTTCCCACGACTTCTATCCCGACCCCGGTTCCGGGGGCACCGGTCGCTACGTCTACGAGACCGCGAGACGGTTCGTCGAGCGGGGCCACCGCGTGTCGGTCGTCACCCGGCGTCGGGGCGACGTTCCGCGCCGCGAATCGGTCGCGGGAATCGACGTGTATCGGTACGACATCGAGGTCGCCAACCGACGGGCGGACGAGGTTCTCTCGCAGGTTCCGGCTGCACTCGGGCGCGTCGACGAGTTCGTGCGGGAGGCGAGCGAGAACGAACCGCTCGACCTGCTCAGTTTTCAGGGGCCGGTCACGTCGTTGCTGGTTCATCTCTGCGCTGACGACGAGATTCCGCGAACCGCCACGTTCCACAGCCCGTGGCCGACCGAGTACCGAATTCGAACGCGGAACGCAGACGCCGGGTCGACATCGCGGCGGGAGCTGAACGCGAAGGTTCGAACTGCCGTCGAGCAGTTCGTTCTCGACCGGACGAGGGGCGTCATCACCCTGAGCGAGTTCATGCGCGACCGAATGCGCGAGACGTACGACGAGGCCTCCCGGTCGGAGGTCGTGCCGGGCGGCGTCGATATCGAGACGTTCCATCCGGGGGCGGGCGAATTCGAGTCGATGACGGGAGCACCGTCGTTTCTCACCGTACGTCGGCTCAGTCCGCGGATGGGTCACGACCTGCTGTTCGAAGCGTTCTCGCACGTCGTCGCGGAGCATCCCGACGCCCGACTCTACATCGCCGGGGATGGTTCGCTCCGAAACGAACTGGAGCGAACGGCGGACGAACTCGACGTCGCCGACGAAACCGCGTTCCTCGGATACGTCCCGGACGAGGCGCTGCCGAGCGCGTACGCCACCGCAGATCTGTTCGTCCTGCCGACGACGGAACTAGAAGGGTTCGGGCTAGCGACGCTCGAAGCCCTCGCCAGCGGAACTCCGGCGGTGGCGACGCCGGTCGGCGGGACGGTTGAGTTGCTCTCCGATCTCGAATCGAAACCGGCGGTTCCGACGCCGGTGCTCGCGGAGGCGACGACCCCCGAAGCGTTGGCGCGGAGGATGACGGCGTGGGCGGAGCTATTTCCGGAAACTCGTCGGTCGGCGTCTCGCGCCTGCCGGACGTACGCCGAGGAGAACTACACGTGGGAGCGAACGGTCGAATCGCTGGAAGCGGTGTACTCGGAGTGGCGTTAATCGGTACTCTCGGTCACGTCGTCCAGAAGTTCGATCGGCACGCCGGAGCGGCGACCGTCCGACCGTTTGAGCGCGTCCGTCACGACGGTGCGAATCTCGTCGCGGAAGCGTTCTCGACCGAACCGACGGCGTATCTCGTCGGGACGAGTTCGGAGGTCGCGCTGGAGCGACGGGTCGGACAGCACGCCGTTTATCTTCTCGACTGCATCGGACGGTGACTCGTAGAGCAGTTCCTCCCGGCCGTCCACGATGGCGTGCTGTCCGCCGTCGTTCGGAACGAACGGAATCGCACCGCCAGCGGCGAGTTCCGCGACGGCCATCCCGAAGTGTTCGAACTGTTTGCCATGGATACCGAACTTGTGGGTGCTTACTCGTTCGACGAGCGTAGACCGCGGAACCTCGCCCTCCAGTTCGATGTACGGACGACTTCGCGCCATCTCGGCCACTTCCTCGCGGTACTCCTCGTCGACCGTCGGGCCGATGATGTGGAAGTGGGTATCGTGACCGCGTTCGCGGAGTGCGTCGATGATCTCTATCATCTCCGTGATGCGCTTGCTTCGCTCGATTCGACCGAGGGTGACGAACCCGTTTTCGCGTTCCTCCCACGGACGGGGTTCGAACTCGTTCGTATCGATGGGCGGATGAACCACTCGGGGCTTCGTCCCGTAGGCGTCTTCAACGACCGACGCCGTCCAGCGGGAGTTCGCCAAGAGGGTGTTCGCCCGGATATCCTCCTGTTTGACACCCGCGATCTGCGTACAGAGCTTCTCGTAGAAGGAGTCGTCCTCCACCGTGGGATGGAAGATGTGCTCGCGGTTGTCGAGGCTGACCGTCCAGTCGAACGGGAAGTGGATGTACTGGACGGAATCCGTTTCGAGGCCGAGTTCGTTGATCGTGCTGACGAGCAGGTCGTACTCGTCCGCGTGACGCCGGGCGTATCGACTGAGCAACGCGTTCTGGAGGACGTAGTACTTCAGTCCGTACGTGTCGTGTACGAACGGCGCGAGGTGACCGGCTTTCTGCACCGAAACCGAGTCGACGTTCGTGTTGAAGTAGTCGTTGAGTTCCTCGAAGTCGGGCGTCGTCAGCGTCAGTAGCGTCACGTCGTGGTCGCCCTGAAGCGCTTCGAGGACGTTCATCGCCACCGCTTCCCCACCTCCTTTCGCCATCATATCCATGTGAATTACTGCTACATCGGCCATTCTATCACCCCTCTATCAATTGGCCGACGCGACTTTCAATAGGTGTTCTGGGCGATTCGAAACACGTCATAAGGTGTAGAAGAAGGAATAGTAAGCTGGCAAACGTATTCTCGATAGATGAGGCGATTTCGGCCGTCCGGGAAGTTCGGGGCCGAAGACCGTCGTTCATAGAATCCGATTCATTTATCACCGCGAGATACTGCGGGACGAGTATGGGCACGCGACTGGGGGCCATCGGCCTCGGCGGTCTCGGAAGCATCGAACTCGACATCCTCGCAGACATCGACGGCGTCGAAATCGTCGCGGGGGCGGACGTTTCGGTGGCGTCGCGCGAGGCGTTCGAATCGGCGCACGGAGCGCCCGCGTACGAGAAGCACAACTCGATGCTCGAAGCGCACGGGGACAAACTGGACGCGGTCAGCATTGTCACGCCGCACACACTCCACTACGAGCAGGCGATGGACTGCCTCCGCGCCGGAGTGGACGTGTTCGTCGAGAAGCCGATGGCGACGGGCATCGAGAATGCCGTCGACCTCGTCGAGACGGCGGACGAACTCGACCGCGTTCTCCAGGTCGGCTATCAGCGACACTTCCACCCTCTGTTCCGCGAACTCAAGAAGACGGTCGAGAGCGGGCGTATCGGCGACGTTCACATGGTCAACTGCTATCTCGGGCAGGAGTGGATATCGATTCAAAAGGGAACGTGGCGAACCAACCCCTCCCTGTCGGGCGGCGGTCAGTTGTACGACTCCGGGTCGCACCTGCTCGACGCACTGCTCTGGACGACTGACTCGCGCCCCGCGTCCGTCGCAACGGTGACCGACACCCGCGGCCACGACGTCGACGTCAACTCGGCGCTGGCCGCCACGCTCGAACGCGACGGGAAGACGATCACCGCGAGCATCGGCGTGACCGGCGACGGATCCAAGGCCGACCCGCACGAGGGAATCGTCATCTGGGGGACGGACGGGCGCATCGATTACCACGACGGCGAGATGACCGTCGTCGATGCGGACGGGACGACGCACGTCCGAGAGGACGAATCGACCACCGGATTCCGCCAACTAACCCGACGGAAACTCGCCGCGTTCGTGCAGGTGGTCGAGGGAGAGCGCGAACCGGCGGTGTCGGGCCAGTTCGGGTTGCAGGTGACGGCGCTCACGGAGGCGGCCTACGAGTCCGCCGCAACCGGCGAGACGGTGAACGTCGGCGCGCTCCTCGAACGAGTGAGAGAAGCGCGCGAGGAGAGACGAACGCTTCAGGGAGAAGCCGAGTAGCCGGCATTCTCGACGGCAGTGACGAGTTCGTCGATGTTCGCCTCGCCTTCGACCGTCGCGGTTCCGTTTTCGTGGTCGGCGCTCGCCTCGGAGACGCCCGAAATATCTTCGAGCGCGTCGACGACGTTCCGTTCGCAGCCGCCGCAACTCATTCCATCGACCGTAATCGTCGTTACCATGCGGGAAGTTTCTCGTTCGACCTTTTTCTCGGTTTCGAGTCCGTAGCGCGGTTCTCCCTCGCCATCCATCGACGGATAATTCATTTATTTCCCGAAGGGAATTTGCATTCGCACCCATCATACACAGGTATCCGACGACGCGGAATCGAAATATCGAAAGCTGTTTTATCACCCTATCCCAAACGAAACGCAATGAGACAGATCGACGACACCGACCGGGAGATAATCCGGTTGCTCGTGGAGGACGCGCGCCGCCCGTACAACGAGATCGCCGAGACGGTCGGTCTCTCGCCGCCGACCGTGTCCGACCGCGTCGAGCGCCTGCAGGAACTGGGGGTCATTCGCCGCTTCACGGTCGATCTCGACCACGGCATCCTCACGGACGGCCTCTCGCTTCTCGTCACCGTCAACGCCAGACCGGGCTACGTCGACGAGGTCAAGGAGTCGCTGGCGTCGTTCGAGGGCGTCGAACACGTCTTCGTCACCGCCGACGCGCACCTCGTCTGCAAGACGAATCTCCGCGAACGGGCGGTCGAGACGCTCCTCTCGGACGCCATCGGAGAGGACGCTGTCCTCGAATACGACGTGCAGTTGCTCGTGGAGGACGAGTGGAACCCGCAGCCGGGAACCATTGAATTCGTCCCCGACTGCGTCGAGTGCGGTAACACCGTCACGAGCGAGGGCGAGTCCACCCGCATCGAGGGCGAACTCTACCACTTCTGCTGTCCGTCGTGTCGGTCGCAGTTCGCCGACCGGTACGAACGACTCCAAGAGGGCGTGTCGAACTGACGGACTCCGAACAGGAATCCGTTTCAGGGAAGGGTTTTGGTGACGTGTACCAAACGAACGTACATGGCAACGAACCAGACGTTCGTTCGCGTAGCCGACGCCGACGAACTCCGAGACGAAGGACGACTGCTGGTGAACCGCGGCGGGCGGTCGCTCGCGCTGTTCTACCACGAAGGGGAGTTTCGCGCGGTCAATAACCGCTGTCCGCACATGGGTTTCCCGTTGAGCGATGGCAGCGTCGACGATGGAATCCTGACCTGCCACTGGCACCACGCTCGGTTCGAACTCTCGTGCGGCGACACGTTCGACCCGTGGGCCGACGACGTGCAGGCGTACCCTATCGAAGAACGCGACGGCGACGTGTACGTCGACCTCCACCCGGAGCCGGACGAGTCGCCGGAAGAACGCTGGAAAGGGCGGCTCGAAACCGGCCTCGAAGAGAACCTCCGTCTCGTGGTCGCCAAGTCGGTCATCGGCCTGTCGAACGAGGGCGTTTCGGCGTCCGAACCCCTGCGAATCGGGGCGGAGTTCGGAACACGCTACCGCGACCAGGGCTGGAGTTCGGGGCTGACCATCCACTCCTGCATGGCAAACGTGCTCCCCGACCTCCGGGCCGACGACCGCCCGCGGGCGCTGTTCACGGGGCTGCGCCACGTCGCGTCGGACTGTCAGGGCGAAGCGCCGCACTTCGACCAGCCCTCCTTCGAGACGCAGGACGTGTCCGCGGAGCGTCTCCGGCGGTGGTTCCGCGACTGCGCGGAGGTGCGCGACGACGACGGCGCGGAACGTTGCCTCCAGACCGCCATCGCGACGCTCGAACCCGAGCAGGTCGCCGAAATGCTCTACGCCGCCGCGACCGACCACCTCTACCTCGACGCGGGCCACAGCTTCGATTTCATCAACAAGAGCCTCGAACTGTTAGATCACGTCGGCTGGGAGCACGCCTCGACCGTCCTGCCGAGCGTCATCCCGCGATTGACCGACGCCCGGCGGAGCGAAGAACTCTCCTCGTGGACGCAACCCATCGACATCGCGGAGTTGCTGTTCGACGCCTTCGACGAGTTGCCCGAACTGGTCGAAGCGGGAGCGAACGAGACGTGGGAAGAACCCGACGACTTCGCAGACACCCTGCTCTCGGACGACCCGCACGCCATCCTCGACGCGCTGACGGACGCCGTCCGGAACGGTGCGACCTGCGAACAACTCGCCGATAGCATCTCGTTCGCGTCGGTGATGCGAATCGCGCAGTTCGGTACGTCGAACGAGTTCAACGACTGGAACACCGTTCACCACACCTTCACTTACAACAACGCCGTCCAGCGGGCCGCGAGGCGCGCGAGTTCGATCGCGCTGTATCGGGGCGTCCTGACGGGCGCGATGAGCGTTTACCTCGACCGCTTCCTGAACACGCCGCCCGTGCCCCTGCCGAACGTCGCGGCATCAGACGCCGACCCCGCCGAACTCCGCGACGAACTGCTCGAAACGTTCGACGAGGAGGGAGGCGTCGACGACGCCGCGACGCTCGTCGCCGAGCACTTCGCGGCGGGCGGCGACCCCGCCGACCTGAAGCGGACGCTCGGCCGAGCCCTCCTGCGCGAAGACGCGGGCTTCCACACGCTCCAGAACCTCGAAGCGTCGTTCGCCCAGTTCGACCTGCGCGAGGACGAGCGCGAGCGGGAACTGGCGCTCGTCGCGCTCGCTCGCTACATGGCCGCCCACTTCCCGACGCGCCGGGAGGCCGAACAGACCTACGTCATCGCCGAGCGACTGAACCGCGGCGAGAAGATACACGAGACGAACTAACTCTCGCGTAAATCAAATAGACTTTAGGAAATGAAAGTCTACTTGGAAAGCTTTATACCTCCGTCGTCGGTCAGGGCAGGGTGGAGCCAATGAGTCACAGCACGACGACGAGCGAGGGGATTCGCTCGATAGTAGAACGAGCGCAAACGGGGGTCGAATCGGTCACGGACGACGCCGTCGACGAACTCGTCCGCGAGGTGGAGCGGGAGCTGTACGACGGCGCGACCCGCGATGAGAAGTACGACACCGTGGCGAAGGCGGCGAGCGCGCGCATCGAGCGCGACCCGGCGTACGACGATATCGCGGCGGACGCGTTCCAACAAGGGTATCGACGGAACGTCGTCGGTTCGCACAACGACGAACGAGCGTATAGAGAGACGTTCGTCGAGAACGTCCGTCGAGGCGTCGACGCCGATCTGCTGGACAAACGCCTGCTCTCGTACGACCTCGACGGTCTCGCCAACGCGCTCCGGCCCGGCCGAGACGACTTACTCTCTTACATGGCGATGGAGACGCTCTCGCAACGATACTTCCTCAGGGTGGACGACGCGCCCATCGAACTGCCACAAGCGTTCTGGATGCGGGTGGCAATGGGTCTCGCGCTCCAGGAGGAGGTGAGCGAGCGACAGGAACGCGTGACGGAGTTCTACGAGGTCATGTCGAGACTTCGGTTCGTTCCCTCGACGCCGACGCTGTTCCACGCGGGGACGACTCAACCGCAGCTATCGTCCTGTTACGTCACGACGATAGCGGACGATTTGGATCACATTTTCGAGCGATACGGCGACCACGCCCGCCTCTCGAAGTGGTCGGGCGGCATCGGCACCGACTGGACGAACCTCCGGGCGTCCGGTTCGCTCATCGAATCGACGGGCGTCGAGTCGAGCGGTATCGTCCCGTTCTTGAAGATAAGCAACGACGTGACCGCCGCCATCAATCGCTCCGGAAAGCGGAGGGGGGCGGCCTGCGCGTATCTCGAACCGTGGCACCTCGACTTCCCGGCGTTTCTCGACCTCCGTCGGAACACGGGCGACGAACGCCGACGCACCCACGACATGAACACCGCGGCGTGGGTTCCCGATCTGTTTGTGAAGCGGGTTCGGGAGGGCGAGACGTGGACGCTCTTCTCGCCGGACGAGGTTCCCGATCTGCACGGTAGCTACGGAGCCGAGTTCGAGGAGCGGTACGAAGACTACGAACGCGAAGCCGAGCGAGGAGAGCTTCGACAGTACGAGCAGGTCGAGGCGAGTGAACTCTGGCGGACGATGCTGACGCGACTGTTCGAAACCGGACATCCGTGGATAACCTTCAAAGACGCCTGCAACGTTCGGTCGCCGCAAGACCACGCCGGCGTCGTCCGTTCTTCGAATCTCTGCACCGAGATTACGCTCAACACGAGCACTGACGAAACGGCGGTCTGCAACCTCGGGTCGGTGAATCTCGCCCGGCACGTCACCGAGGACGGGCTCCGGCACGAGCGGTTGGCCGACACCGTCGAAACGGCGATGCGGATGCTCGACAACGTCGTCGACTTGAACTTCTACCCGACCGAGGACTCGGAGCGTTCGAACATGCGCCACCGTCCCGTCGGTCTCGGCGTGATGGGCTTTCACGACGCGCTGTTGGAGCAGGGGATTCCGATGCAGTCGGAGCGCGCTATCGAGTTCGCGGGCGAAACGCAGGAGTTCGTCTCGTACCACACTATCCTGAACTCCTCCTGACTGGCGCGCGAGCGAGGCACCTACGACAGCTACGAGGGGTCGAAGTGGAGTCGCGGACTGCTGCCGCAGGATACCGTGGAACTGCTCGCCGACGAACGAGACTACGAGATTCCGGTCGAGTTCGAAGAGCGCCTCGATTGGGAGCGCGTCCGCGAACACGTCGCCGACCAGGGAATGCGAAACTCCAACACGATGGCTATCGCGCCGACCGCGACTATCTCGACCATCGCGGGGACGACGCCCTCCATCGAACCGATGTACTCGAACCTGTACGTGAAATCAAACGTCACGGGGGATTTCACCGTCGTGAACGAACGTCTCGTCAGTGACCTCAAGGCACGCGACCTGTGGGACGCCGAGATGTTAGACCGCATCAAGTACCACGACGGGTCGATACAGGAGATAGAATCAATCCCCTCCGACCTCCGCGAACTGCACCGCGGCGCGTTCGAAATCGACCCGCGCCACCAGATTCGGCTGACCGCGCGGCGAGCTTGCTGGATAGATCAGAGTCAGTCGCACAACGTTTTCTTCCCGTCTTCCGACGGGCAACTGTTGGACGATATCTACCAGTTCGCGTGGGAACACGGGCTGAAGACGACGTACTACTTGCGAACGCTCGGCGCGAGCCAGATAGAGAAATCCACCGTCGACATGGCCGAGTACGGAAAGACGCAGACCCGAACCGACGGGACGCGGACGGACGATGAGACCCGAGCGAGCGACGAGACGGGGACGAACGACGGAACCACAGACGTGCCGAGCGTCGAAGACCCGACCTGCGACGCCTGTCAGTGAGTAACAATGCCGATACTCGACATCGACAATCAACACGACCCAAACAAGATCCTGCCCATCGACTACGACTGGGCGCGTGAGTACTACCGCGCTGGCGTCGCCAACAACTGGACGCCCGAGGAGATTCCGATGGGCGACGACGTGCGACAGTGGAACGGCGACGAACTGAGCGACGAGGAGCGACGGCTGGTCGAGTGGAACCTCGGCTTCTTCTCGACCGCCGAATCGTTGACAGCGAACAACGTCGTGCTAGCCCTCTACGAGTACGTCACCGCGCCGGAGTGCCGCCAGTATCTCCTCCGGCAGGCCTACGAGGAAGCGATCCACACAGACACGTTCATTTACTGCTGTGACTCGCTCGGGTTCGACCCCGAGCATCTGTACGGGATGTACGACCGCATTCCCTCCATCGCCGAGAAGGACGAGTTCGTCGTCGAACTTACGCGGGCCATCGACCGCGACGATTTCAGCGTCGAGACGACCGAGGATGTGCGAGCGCTCGTCCGCGACCTCGTAGGATTCTACGTCATCATGGAGGGCATCTTCTTCTACGCGGGCTTCGCCATGATGCTCGGCCTGAAACGACAGGGGAAGATGGTCGGCGTCGGCGAGCAGTTCGAGTACATCATGCGCGACGAGTCGCTCCACCTCGCGTTCGGCATCGACCTCATCAAGGAGATTCGCCGCGAAAACTCGGGCGTCTGGACGGACGAGTTCGAAGCGGAGATCAACCGACTCGTGAAACGAGCCGTCGAACTGGAGAAGATCTACGCCCGCGAAGCCTGTCCCGAGGGCATCGTCGGGATGAGCGCGGAACAGTTCGCGGAGTACGTCGAGTACGTCGCCGACCGCAGGCTGCGTCAACTCGGGATGGACGAGCGATACGGAGCGGAGAACCCGTTCTCGTGGATGTCGGAGGCGACGGACTTGAACAGGGAGAAGAACTTCTTCGAGACGAACGTCGCCGAATACCGGGACGCCGGGTCGCTCGACTGGTCCTAGCGGGCGGTTTCGAGCGACTCCCGGCGCTCGCGACGCTGCCGAAGCGCGTCGTCGCGGAGCATCGCCTGTTCGTCAGTCGGACAAGCGACGTCGGGAACGTCCGTCGGTCGCTCGTCGTCGTCCAGCGCGACCATCGTGAAAAACGACGTCGCGGTGTCCTGAACCGCGTTTTCGCTCGGTCGTTCCGCGCAAACGTCGACCAGCACGTCCATACTCGTTCGCCCGGTTTCGAACACGTACCCTTCGACGACAACGATGTCGCCGAGATCGATGGAACCGAGAAAATCGACGTGATCCATCGACGCGGTGACGACCTGTCGTCGGGGGAACCGGCGGGAGGCGATGGCGGCGCAGATGTCCATCCAGTGGAGTATCGACCCGCCGAGCGCCCGCCCGAGGTTGTTCGCGTCGTTCGGCATCAGGATCTCGCTCACGACCGTGTGCGAATCCGATAATGTCGCGGTGTCTCGCATCGATCGTCGCTACGTGGTTCTCACAGATAAATCATCTGAGCTTGTTTTATTGAAAGTTCGTTTGATTAGATAGCCGTTCGACTTATCGTCGGAAGCGTCGTTCGAAGCGTACAGCAATGCGGAAGAACAGGGCCGTCGTGGCGGGCGCACCGCTCGGCGTCTGGTTACTGGTCGCACCGTTCGTCGTCTACGAGGCGATGCTCGCCGAGAACTTCTGGAACGATATGCTCGTCGGAGTCGCGGTGTTGCTCCTCGCGCTTTACGGAGCGATCTCCACGTGGCGCGGACGGTCGACGGGCATCGCAGCGGGTGGCTTCCTCGGACTGCTCGGCCTCTGGCAGACGACGCGCCCATTCGTCGTCGCAACCGCCGGACCGCTTCCTCTCTGGGGCGACGCGATAATCGGCGTCCTGCTGGCGGCTCTCGGCGGACGGGCGATTCGAGAGGCGCGCTCGGCGGCGGTGACCGAACGAGCACTGACCGGTCAGCGGTGAGTCACCGCCGCGAGTTGTTTTTCGTCGCCTCCGCGTACCACGACGGTCGTTTCACCGCCGTCTCGCCGACGTTCGTCACCTCGAACGTCTCCATAGGGTGTATTCGATTCCCGTTCCTGACGCCGGTTGCTTCGAACCGATAGCGGTGAACCAATCCCGAAGTATCGACGACGGCGACGAGCGAGGCGTTTTCGACCGAATCGAAACCGTCGTTGCTCGCGAGCGCGACCGGGTTAGAGAGGTCGTTTGCGACGACCCTGTACGTCGGCGTTCCCGATTCCGCCGTCTCGATTCGTTCGACGCGGGTGACGTTCATCGCAGTGAAGAGGACGTACAGGCGGTCGTGGTTCGTGGCCGATCCGACACCACCGACCAGGAATCTGCCCCCACCTCGACGGCGTCCGTAGTTGGTTCGGCCGTCCACGGTCGTCGCCACCAGCGATAGGCTTCCCTTCGACCACACGGCGAACTCGGCCTCGCGTTCGCCCGCCGCCGATCCGTTTCCGGGAGAGCGGAAGAATACGTCTACCATCGACCCGTTGCTGGCAGAGTAAATGGAGTAGTGACTGTGGTTCGACCCGACTCGAGTGGCGGACTTCCTTCGCCCCAGAACGCTGCCGTCGGCGGCTCGCTCGACGAGACGAGACCGAACCGTGAACGATTTTTCGAGGAGTATCCGGGCGTGCGCCTCCGTCAGTTCGCCGCGGTCAGTGACCCCTTCCGCCGACAATCCCGGAACGAGTTCGCCCGAGAGGTGAGTCGTTTCGAGAGCGGGAGTCGGCCCGACGCCGTCAAAAAGGAGTTACACCCGGCGGTGACGACGGAGAGGGCGAGCACGAACGCGAGGAGGGCGCGACGCATCACCACGAATTGTCTTCGTTTTTACTTAAAACGTTACGGATAGGGCGGAGTTCGGTCGGTGAAACGGGTCGGCTCCCGATTTCGGTTCTTTCGATGATGCGTTTCGGCGTGTCGACCTAATGAATCGAAGGTTTCGGGAGGCGATATCCGAACTTCTCAAAGGAGAAGGTGCATGAATAAGGACGCCGTAGTTAGTGACAAGGAAATGACCGTGGCAGAAAAAATGCAACTCGAAATCCGCGGGATGAGCTGTGCGAACTGCTCCGGAACGGTCGGGGCGGCGCTCGAATCGCTCGACGGCGTGCGGGAAGCGACCGTCAACTTCGCCACCGACGAGGGAACTGTCGAGTACGACCCCGACGAGGTTTCTCTGGCGGATATCTACGCGACCATCGAGGATGCGGGGTACGACCCGATTCGCGCGAGGACGACCGTCGGCGTATCGGATATGTCCTGTACGAACTGCTCGGAGTCGGTCGAAACGGCGCTCGAAGCGGTTCCCGGGGTCGTGAGCGCCGACGCGAATTTCGCCGCCGACGAGGCGAGCGTCGAGTACAATCCCGCCGAAGCGAGCGTCGCGGATCTCTACGACGCCATCGAGGCTTCGGGCTACGCGCCGGTTCGAGAAGACGAAACCGAGGACGAGGGCGGAGACGCCCGGCGAGCGGCCCGCCACGCGGAGATTCGAAAACAATTTCGCCTGACGCTGTTCGGAGCGGTGCTCGCGCTCCCGCTGGTCTTTTTCATGTTCGAACACCTCTTTTTCCCCGAATTTCTGGGTGAAACGCTGTTCGGCGTCGATATTCGCCTCATTCAGTTCCTGCTGGCGACGCCCGTGCAGGTCGCGTTAGGCAAGGAGTTCTACGAGAACGCCTACACGGCACTCGTTCGGAACGGGACGGCGAACATGGACGTGCTCATCGCACTCGGTTCGACCACGGCGTACCTCTACAGCGTCGCCGTCCTGCTGAACCTCGTCCCCGGCGGAACCTACTTCGACAGCGCGGTGCTCATCCTGGTGTTCATCACGATGGGCAACTGGCTCGAAGCCCGGTCGAAGGGCCGCGCCAGCGACGCCCTCCGCGAACTGCTCGAACTGGAAGCCGACACCGCGACGGTGGTTGCGGACGGAAACGAACGCGAAATTCCGCTGGACGAAGTCGAAGAAGGCGACCTGCTCCGCGTCCGTCCCGGCGAGAAGATTCCGACCGACGGCGTCGTCGTCGATGGCGAGAGCGCGGTGAACGAGTCGATGGTTACCGGGGAGTCCGTTCCAGTAGAAAAACGCGAGGGGGACGAGGTCATAGGCGCGACCATCAACGAGAACGGCGTGCTCACGGTTCGCGCGACGAGGGTAGGCGAGGAGACAGCCCTCCAGCAGATCGTTCGGATGGTGAATGAGGCCCAGTCCCGCCAGCCCGAGATTCAGAACCTCGCCGACCGGAGCAGCGCCTACTTTGTCCCGGCAGTCATCACCAACGCGCTGTTCTGGGGTGTCGTCTGGTATCTCTTCCCCGAAATGCTCGCCGGATTCGTGGACGTGCTCCCCCTCTGGAGTCCGGTCGCGGGCGGCCCCGAAGCGGCGGGCGGGGGCGTCTCGCAGTTCGAGTTCGCGATTGTCGTCTTCGCTAGCGCGGTACTCATCGCCTGCCCCTGCGCGCTGGGGCTCGCAACGCCGACCGCGACGATGGTCGGCACGGCCATCGGCGCTCGCACCGGCGTCCTGTTCAAAGGCGGCGACGTGCTGGAGCGAGTGAAGGACGTGGACACCGTCGTCTTCGACAAAACGGGAACGCTCACCGAGGGCGAGATGCGTCTGACCGACGTGGTCGCCATCAAACCCGCCGCCGACGGCGGCGTCGAGGCGGTCGAGAGCGGAACGCGTCCCGAAGCGACGGAGGAGTTCGTCCTCTCCGCGGCGGCCAGCGCGGAACGCGGAAGCGAACATCCCCTCGCGGAAGCCATCGTCGAGGGTGCGAGAGAACGCGGCGTTGTGGTCAAAGAACCGGCCTCGTTCGAGAACGTCCCCGGACACGGCGTCCGGGCGGAGACGAGCCGCGGAACCGTCCTCGTCGGAAACCGAAAACTGCTCCGCGACGAGGGAATCGACCCGACGCCCGCGGAGGGTGCGATGGAACGACTCGAACGCGAGGGTAAGACGGCGATGCTGGTCGCGGTCGACGGTCGCTTGGCGGGCGTGGTCGCCGACGCCGACGAGGTGAAAGCAGGTGCCAAAGGGGCCGTCGCCGACCTCCGAGCGCGCGGTCTGGACGTGCTCATGCTCACGGGCGACAACGAGCGAACCGCGCGCGCCGTGGCCGAGCAGGTCGGGATCAACCGTGACGGCGTCCACGCCGAAGTGCTTCCGGACGAGAAGGCGGACGCGGTCGAAGACGTGCAGTCGGACGGAAAGCGAGTGATGATGGTCGGCGACGGCGTGAACGACGCTCCGGCGCTCGTCGCGGCCTTCGTCGGAACCGCCATCGGAAGCGGAACGGACGTGGCCATCGAGGCGGCGGACGTGACCCTCATGCGCGACGACCCGCGCGACGTGCTGAAAGCCGTCCGCATCTCGGGGGGGACGCTCTCGAAGATAAAACAGAACCTCTTCTGGGCGCTCGGCTACAACACGGCGATGATTCCGCTGGCCTCGCTCGGCCTCCTGCAACCCGCGCTCGCGGCCGGCGCGATGGCGTTCTCCAGCGTGAGCGTGCTGGCGAACAGCCTGCTCTTCCGCAGGTACGAGCCCGACCGCGATTACCGACTCCTCGGTTTTCGTCGGTGAACAGCGGAAATGGTGGGGTAGATTTCCGCTCCCTCTGGCGATTTTTCGGCGATTCTCGGGGGACGAGAACGTTCGCAGTAGTCGAACCAGTTATGTGTCGAGCCGAGAAAGGTGGGGGCGAATGGTGCGGGACTTGGCAGACGACGCGCCCGAACTGCAGGACATCCTCGACGCCCTCGATGACCCCGCCTGCCGACGAATCATCATGGAGTTGGACAATCCGATGACAGCACGCGAACTCGCCGATTCGACCGACATCCCGCTTTCGACGCTTTACCGGAAGCTCGACACGCTGAGCGACGCATCGCTCGTGTCAGAACTGACCGAAATTCGCGAAGACGGACACCACACGTCGCGGTATCGAATCGCGGTCAAGTCCGTGAACATCGCGCTGACGGACGACCGCGAGTTCGACGTCTCGATAGAGCGACCGCCGCGGACGACCGACGAACGCCTCGAACGACTTTGGGAGGAGGTGCGAAAGGAAACATGAACGTCACGCCACTCGTCATCGTCCTGAAGACGCTCACGCTCGTCCTCGGCGGCGTGATAACGTACTTCGCGCTCAAAGCGTACCGCCGAACCGGGTCGCCCGCGCTTCGGTCGTTGGCGATAGGATTCGGCGTCGTCACCCTCGGTGCGATTCTCGCGGGGCTCGCGGATCAGGTGTTCACCGTGAACCGCGACTTCGTGCTCGTCATCGAGAGCGCGCTCACCGTCATCGGCTTCGCCGCCATCGCCTACTCGCTGTACGCGGAGTAGAGTTATCCTACCGGGGAGTGATTCGGAACCAATGGACGCGCTCCGCGGCGACGACGGGCTCGATGCGGAGATTACGGACGAAACCGTCCGACTGGCCACCGAACTAGTCACGGACGGGTTACTCGACGCGGACGACGCAGACGACCTCGAACGAGCGTTCGACGCCGCTCTGGTCGGCGTGTTTCGCGCTCTCGTCGCGGAGTTCGCGGCGGCGCGAGGGCGGAGTGAACCGCCGTTCGCCGTTGGGCCGGAACTCGAAGCGGAGCGAAAGCGACTCGATTCGCTGTCGTTGGCGACGGAGGCGCGGCTCTCGTCGCTGGTTGCCGATATCGATTTGGAACCCCTCTCGACCCGTCACATCGGCGGGATGTACGAGCGGCTACTCGACCGCGAGCCGGCCGCGACCGACGACGGGGTTCAACTCGTCGACGCGCCGACGCGCCGGGCGGCGGTCGGCGCGTACTACACGCCGGAAGACGTGGTCGAGTATGCCGTCTCGCAGGCGCTCGACGGGGCGGGGGACGCGCGGGTGCTCGACCCCGCGATGGGGAGCGGTCATTTTCTCGTCCGTGCCATCGACCGACTCGCGGAGTCGCGCGACGAACCGGGGGGGAAAGCGCGAAGGTACGTCGCCGAGAACTCCGTCTTCGGCGTGGACGTAGACCCGCTGGCGGTAGAACTCGCCCGGTCGGCGGTGTGGCTGGAAACCGGCGTCTGGCCGGATGACAACCTCCGAGTCGGCGACGCGCTCGCCGGCGACGGGCCGGACGTGCTCCGAGGGAGGCGATTCGACGCGGTCGTTGGAAACCCGCCCTACGTTCGGAGCCGACACATCCCGACGGAGACGAAAACCGACCTCAAGGAGCGGTACGCCGCAGCGACGGGCGCGTTCGATCTCTACGTGCCGTTTCTGGAGCGGATGACGGAACTCGGCGACCGGGTGGCGTGCGTCGTCCCGAACAAGTGGACGACGGCGCAGTACGGGAGGACGCTCCGGAACCACCTTCTCGACCGACACCGACTGGTGGAACTGCTCGACGTGTCGGCGGTGTCGGTGTTCGCGGACGCCAGCGTCTACCCGCTCGTCGTCACCGTCGAGACGGACGCGGGGCCGACCGAGACGATTCGCGTCCGGCGGGCCGACTCGCCGAGGGAGCTCCATCGGGCGACCGAGACGACGTTCTCGCGGTCGTTCGTGGACGAACTCGGCGACCGGGTGATTCCGGTCGGCATCGACCCCGCGTTCGTCCCCATCGCGGAGCGACTTCGACGCGACCACGACGATTTCGGGGAACACGTCGGTCTGACCGAGGGAATCCACACCGGAAACGTGCGGGAGAAGCTCTTCGCGGACGACCCCGGCCCAGACTGCGAGAGACTCGTCTGCGGGGGTGACGTCTCGCGCTACGGATTGGAGTGGGACGACGAGTGGATACGGTTCGACCCGTCGCTCATCGGCGAGGGCGAATACGGCGGTCTGCGCGACCGGGGGGTCTTCGAGTGCGAGAAGCTGCTGCTTCGGGATATCAGCGACCGCCCGATGGCGACGTACGACGCGGACGGCTTCTACGCCCTCAACACGCTCTACAGCGTTCGCCCGCGTTCTCACTCCGACCTCCCGCTTCGATACCTCCTCGCGGTCATCAACTCGAGCGCGGCCGCCTGCTGGTTCCGGCAAGTGTACGGCGGCACGCACGTCAGCGGGGGGTACCTCCGGTTCAAACCGATGTTCGCAACGCAGTTGCCCGTCCCCGCCGGAACGAACGAACGCGACGCGCTGGCCGCGCTGGCAACCCGAATGAGCGACCTCCGACGCGAACGAGACGACATCGTCGTCCGGCTTCCGGAAGCGGACGGACCGCTGTTCGGCGACCTCGCCGACTCGCTCGGCGATTCGATACTGACCGAGACGACGAGCGCGCGGGACGGACTCCGACTCGGAACGGTGTCGGTCGCGGAGCGAGGCGGAGAACTCGTCTTCGCGGCCACGGCGCGGTACCGACCCGGCGAGGGGGGAGGAAGGGAAATCGGAAACACCGATTCGTGGGGGTTCGTCGAGACCGAGTCGATTCCCGCGTTGGCGTTCGATGGCGACCAGGCGTGGCGCGACCTGCTCAGGTGGTACGTCCCGCGGGCGGTCGAAGGCGACGCGTTCCCCGACCGGGCGACGAAGACCATCTCGCTCCGCGACCGACTCGAATCGCTTCGCCTACCGTCGCCCGACGACGCCGAGGAGTTCGTCGATTCCTGCCGTCGCGCGGCTGAGCTAGACGAGAAACTGGCGCGAACGGACGCCGCCATCGACCGACTTGTCTATCGGGCCTACGGTCTCTCACCGGAGGAAATCGGGACGATAGAGCGATTGGTCGAGTGACCGGACAGGATGAAAAACGAGGACGACCAAGCTACGGGAGGTGGAACCGCCCGACGAGCGCGAAGGCGGCGAACGCGACCGCCCCGGCGAGGATGGGGGTGGCGAACCACGTGGAGACGACGCGCCTCGTGACGCCATCGTCGTAGAGTTGTAACTTGCCATCTTCCCGCCTGTTGCACTCGTCGGCAGAACCGGAACGAAGCGCCGAACCAAACGTAACGCGGCGACTGGCCCGACCCCAGCCGAGTCCGATGACGCACATCGTCGTCGTCACCGCCAGACTCGCAGGGATGCCGGCCCAGCTGAGACCGGTGATGATGGTGGCAGAGACGACTTCCACGACGAGCGCGGCTTCGACCGGCAGATCCGTGATCTCGTTTCCGACCGTCTTCATCGTTCGAGGGCCGAGCAGGAACGCTCCGACGCCGATGGCGAGGCCGCCGACTGCGACGCCGGAGTTCATCGCCAGTCGACCGGAGCCGACGAGGGGCGCGACCGCGTTCGCCACGTTGCTCGCCCCGGCGGAGAAGGCCATGTAGCACCCGACGACGATGACGACCGTCCGTCCCAGTTTCGCCCGACGGTTCGATTCGAGCGCCAGCCACGAGACGAGCGAATTGTAGAGGTACCGCCCGACGACCGCCGAGACCCAGAACGCGGCGACCGCGGAGACGAACCACCACGTCACGACGACGCCGACGACCGACCAGTCGAGAACGCCGAGGGCGGCACCCATCCCGACGACGGCACCGACCGCCGTTTCACTCGTGCTGACGGAGACGCGGAGCACGTTGCCGAGCAGGATGCCGAGACCGGTGAACAGTAGGATACCGATGGAGGCGCCGAGCGTGAAATGTTCGGGCGCGACGAACTCGCCGCCGAGCGTCTCGACGACGTGCGTACCGAGCGTCGCTCCCCCGAGCAAGACGAAGATGGCCATCAGCGCGGAGGCGCGACGCATGGAAAGCGCGTCGCTCCCCGTCGCGGGGCCGAACGCGACCCCCGTCGAAGAGCCGCCGACGTTTACACCGACGAAGATCGCGGTGACGATGCCGACCGCGAGAAGAACGGAAAGCGCCATGCTATGATTTACTCGAAAGCACTTGAAATATTTTTCTAATCTATTAGTACACGCATCCATAACTTATTGAAACGTTTTTACGCGAGTCGTCTGGAAACCTTTTTCCGAGGTACCTCCGTATTTTCGGGCATGTTGCAGGCCGGGATGACGGGCGTGACGACGGATATGCTGGTAGTGTTCGCCGTCGTCGTGCTCGCGCTCGTGCTCTTTGCGACCGAGTTGTTGCCCGTGGACGTGACGGTAATTCTGGTGATGGTTACGCTGATGGTGTTGGAACCGTGGACCGGAATCGACACGGTAGAAGGAATTTCGGGATTCTCGAACGAGGCGACCATCACGGTGCTGGCGATGCTCATCCTGAGTTCGGGCGTCAGCCAGACCGGGGTCGTCCAGCTTCTGGGGAGCAGACTGACGAGGTTCGCGGGCACCGACCTCCGGAAGCAGTTGTTCGCCACCATCGGCGTCGCCGGCCCGGCCTCCGGTTTCGTGAACAATACCCCCGTCGTGGCGATCCTCGTTCCCGTCATCACCGACCTCGCGCACGAGGGGAGAACGTCCCCGTCGAAACTGCTCATCCCGCTCTCCTACGCCTCGATGCTCGGCGGGATGCTCACGCTCATCGGCACCTCGACCAACATCCTCGCCAGCAACGTAGCGGGGCGACTCGCCGACGAGCACCCCTCGCTTCACGCCTTCTCGATGTTCGAGTTCACCGGCCTCGGACTCATCGTCCTCGTTACCGGGAGCCTCTATCTCCTGCTCGTCGGTCATCGACTCCTGCCGGAACGCGTGCCGCCGCAGGAAGATTACATCGAAGAGTACGAGATGGAAGATTACCTCACCGAGGTGCGAGTCGAAGACGGCTCGCCGTTCGTCGGCAAGACGGCCGAAGAAGCCATCGACGGGGCGATCTTCGACGCGGACATCCTCCAGATCGTCCGCGACGACGAGACGTTCATCGAGCCCCTCGGCCAGAAGACCATCCGAGTGGGCGACGTGCTCAAACTCTGAACCGACCGTTCGACCCTCCGTTCGCTCGTGACGCTGGACGAGTTGACGCTCGTCGGAACGCCGACGACGGAAGCGGAGATGCGGCCCGGCGAGGAGCAGACGCTGGTCGAGGTGGTCGTCCCGTCCGGTTCCACGCTCGTCGGCGAGACGCTGGAGAGTTCGACGTTCCGCGAGCGGTACGACGCCACCGTCCTCGCCTTTCGAAGCCACGGGGAACTTATCCACGACCGACTCGACCAGGTGACGATTCGCGTCGGCGACACCCTGCTCGTGCAGGCGTCCGCGAACAGCATCGACCGCCTCTCCGCGAACCGGGATTTCATCGTCGCGCACGAGGCGTCCGACCCCGACTACCGAACCGACAAGATTCCGGCGGCGATCGCCATCGTCTTCGGCGTGGTCGCGCTCGCCGCGCTCGGCGTCTTCCCCATCCTCGTGACGGCGCTCGGCGGCGTGGTGGCGATGGTCGCAACCGGAGTGTTGCGACCCACCGAACTGTACGACTCGGTGGAGTGGAACGTCATCTTCCTGCTCGCGGGCGTCATCCCGCTCGGCATCGCGCTCGAACAGTCTGGCGGGGCGGAACTGCTCGGCGGTCTCGTCGCCGCCAGCGCGGATTTCCTCCCCCTCATCGCCGTGCTCTGGGTGTTCTACATCGCCACCGGCCTCATCACCGAAGTCATCAGCAACAACGCCAGCGTCGTCCTCATGATTCCCGTCGCCATCGAGGCGGCGATTCGCATCGGCGCGAACCCCTTCGTGTTCGTCCTCGCGGTGACGTTCGCCGCCTCGACGTCGTTCCTCGGACCGGTCGGCTACCAGACCAACCTATTCGTCTACGGACCGGGCGGGTACAAGTTCACTGACTACTTCCGAATTGGCGCGCCACTCCAGTTGCTTCTCTCGGTCGTGACGGTTGCGGGAATCGTCTCGTTCTGGGGGCTCTGAAGGGACATAATCCGCGTAAGATATTAACAGATGAGTGTCCTACTACTCCTATCGCTCGGTGACATTCGACTCCCGAGGCGCCGGATATGATGGGGAAGCGAGAACGCGGTGGACGACAAGTTCGAGGGGGACGGAAGGTACGAGGGGGACGGCGACGGTCACCGACCGGGGAGGGGAGATGAAAATTGGACTCGAAGCGGAATACTGGGTCGTCGACGAATTGGGAGAACTAGCGACCGACACGGGCGACATCGCCGAGGTGAGCGAGCACGTCGTTCCCGAGTTCGTCGCGCCGCTGATAGAGGTGCAGACGCCGCCCGTCTCGAACACGGATGAACTCCGCCGCGAGTTCGGGTCGGTACTGCGAACCGTCTGCGACGCGGCGGACGAACGCGGCCTATCGCTGGTTCCGCTCGGAACGCCGCTGGCCCGCGAATCGCTTCCCGTCACCAGCGAACGCGGGCGGCTGCTGGAACGGATGTACGGGGACGACATGGCGTACGCGAAGAACTGCGCGGGGACGCACGTCCACTTCGACCGGGGGAACGTCGTTCGGCAGTTGAACCTGCTCACGGCGCTCGACCCGGCGCTCGCGCTCGTCTCCTCGTCACCGTACTTCGACGGGAGCAAACTGGCGAGTTCCTCCCGCGCCGCGGTGTATCGCTACGAGTCGCACTCGACGTTCGCGCGCTATCGCGACCTCTGGGATTACGCCGAGAGCGAAGACCAGTGGGAAGAGCGCATCGACGAGCAGTATTTCGTCCTCCAACTCATCGCGCGGGAGCGCGGCATCGACACGGGGACGTTCTCCCGATATTTCAAGCGCGAAGACGCGGTGCTGACGCCGGTTCGCCTGCGCCACCGGTCGCCGACGGTCGAGTGGCGCGCGCCCGACACCGCGCTTCCGAGTCAGATCCTCCGCCTCGTGAGCGACGTCGCGAACCTCCTACAGCAGACGGAGTACAAAGACGTCGTCGTCGGGGAGACGGGCGTGCGGACGGAGAAGATAGGAATCCCGCCGTTTCCAGAGGTACGCGAACTCAGCACCGCGGCCATCAACGAGGGACTCGGGTCGCTTCGCGTGCAGGATTACCTGACGACGATGGGGTTCGACACGACGCGCTACCACCCGATATCCGACCGCATCGAACATGGATGGACGCTTCCGCGCGAGGAGGCGCTTCGGATAAGACGCGAGTACGCCGACCGACTGGTCGAGGAAGTGGCGGAGTTGACCGGAAGCTAGTTCGTCCGCGAGCGGAATCCGCTGACCACGTCGAGCCACGAGACGAAGACGCCGATGAGCGCGGTTATCGTCCCGCCGAACAGGGTCGCCATGCGCTCGGTGATGTGCTCCCATTTGGAGATTTCGAGCGCGTAGACGGCGTCGTCGGTGATGACGAACGAGTGGGCGTCCAACTGCGACGGGGGCTTCTCGGGGAACCGATACGAACCGCCGAGCTTCGCGCGCCCGAAGGCGACGCGCGCCTCGAGTGCGAGATCGCCGTACTCCATCGACGCGGAGCGCACGCCGGGTTCGTTCTCGTTCACCCGCTCGACCGAGAACGTGTACGTCGTGTCACCCTAGGGCGACTGGAGGAGGGCGTAGCCGGTGAGCGAGAGTCCGGCGACGAGCATGAGGGTTGCGAGCACCTAGATGAGTAGTCCGTCTATCCGCATTCGACGTTCATCTTCGAGTAGCGTGGCGACTTAAAGCATTTGCATCGAACTGTCGGCGAAAGAAAACCATCGGGAGCGATGGTCGAAAGCCGTCTCGGCTATTGGCGGGAGGGCAGTACGTCCTCTACCGGATAAAGGTCTTCTCGGATGCCCTCCCCGTCGCAGTCGTCGTTCGGGCATCGATATCGCCAACCGTCGTCGGTCGCAGTGTCGGCGTCGAAACGTTCCCCGCACTCCCGGCAGAAGAGTCGGTCTACGTCGGACGCACGCTCCCGACTTGCAAGTTCAGGCTGCATACCCTATGATTCACAGTCATCCATAAAAGAACCTCCGCTTTTACCGGTGACACGCACGACACTGGGTTACCTCCAAGTTAGCGAGTAATTTAGTGGTCGGCGTTCGTCGTCCCGTCCATGAAAGAGCAGACGCTGGCGAGCCTTTGCGAGCTACCCCCGAGTGCGAAGCTCGTCTTCAAAGTTCTGGAGTACGACGGTTCTCACACGCAAAAGGAGATTGTCCAACGGTCGCGGCTCTCTGCGCGGACAGTCAGGAGCGCGCTGGACAACTTGACGGATATCGGTGCCGTCAAAGAGGAGGTGTACATCCCGGACGCTCGCCAGCGCCTCTACCGGCTGGACGAGACGCGCGACTGGGAGCAGGTGCGCTGTCTCGAAGAAGCGCCGGTGTGAGACGCCTCCTACGCCCGGTTTTCGACCGACCGCCACCAGCTCGGCTCGTCGCCGGTCAGCAAGTAGAGCCCGGTTCCGAGGAGCGCGAGCGGAACCACGGCGATGCAGAACCACTCGACGAAACCGGTATCGGCGGTCGCCGCACCGGCGATGAGGAAGAACGCGATAACGGGAGTAGCCAGCAGGAGGAGGACGATGAGGACGATTCGGGGAAGGTCGAGACCGGTCGAGGAACCCATACCTAAAATAGACATTCCGTTTATCATATAAGTGCCGAGAGTATCGACGCCAGCGTACCCGACCGAGACGCAAAGCGTCACGCTAGAACGAGATTGAAATGGTACGCGAACGAGAGGAGCGTTGATGTGTCCGCGAAGGTATCATATCGTATGAACGTTCGATTGGTGAAAACGCCCCTGTTCGTCGACTTCGGTTCGCTCTTCGTTAGCGTCGGCGCGCTCGTACTATCCAAGTTCGACACCGTCTCGGCTCCGTACGGCCAGCGAGTCATTCGTGATGGCCGGTATCATCTCCGTCACGCTCGGTCTCGGCTTTCTCTTCCTTCTCTTCGACCGCTGACCGGGCGACACCTTAACTCGAGAACTCCACGACTTCGATTCCGGTCGTCTCGAACTCGCTCATTGCGGCGAGGCGGGCGGGCACGTCCGCCAGCGACACCGTCTTCGTCACGAGTTTCTCGGGCGAGAGCGCCCCGCGTTCGAGCATCCGGAGGAGTTCGCCGTACCGCGAGGGCGGCATTCCGCGCGAACCGATGAAGGTGATCTCGCGCATCGTCATCGCGTCCGTAGGGAGGGAAACCTCACCCCGTTCCTCGTCGGTCGTCAGTCCGAGTTGGACGTGCTGGCCCTGGCGGCGGAGGCAGTCGACGGAGTTTCGGCAGGTTTCGGCGATGCCGAGCGCGTCGACGGAGACGTGCGCCCCGCCGACTCGGGTGCGAATCGTCGCGGGTACGTCCTCTCCCCGGGCGTCTATCGTCTCGTCCGCGCCGAGTTCCCGCGCCCGGTCTAGTTTCGCGTCGTCCACGTCGACCGCCACGACGTTCGCGCCGAGGGCGTCCGCGACGTGAACCGCCGACAGGCCGACGCCGCCGCAGCCGTGAACCGCGACCCAGTCGCCCGGCGTCAGGTCGGCGCGATGGGCGAGCGCGTGGTACGCCGTCACGAACCGACAGCCGAGCCCGGCCATCTCCACCGGCGAGACGCCGTCGGGGAGGTGCACCGCGTTGTAGTCGGCATAGGGAACGTGAACCCGCTCGGCGAACGCGCCGGGGGCGGCCTCCTCGAAGCCGAGAGCAATGCCGTTCTCGCAGACGTTGCCGTGACCGTTCCGACAGTATCCGCAGTGCCCGCGTCCGAGGTTGAACGGAACTGCGATTCGGTCGCTCTCCCGGACGCTCTCGACCCGCTCCCCGACCGCCGCGACACGTCCAGCGGGTTCGTGGCCGAGAATCTGCCCGACGGGAACTTGGTCGTCCGCCCACTCGCCGTGGCCCTGCCACGCGTGCCAGTCGCTTCGGCAGATTCCGCACGCCTCGGTTTCGACGACGACGCCGTGCTCCGCCGGGTCGGGTTCCGATACCTCCTCGATAGCCAGCGGTTCGCCGTAGGCTTTCAGGACTGCGGCTTTCATACCGGAACGAGGCGCGTGAGTGGCTTAAAACGGCGGGGAGCGGCAAGCGTCGTTTTCGAAATCAGTTTCCGGGTGGGTTACAGTCCGACGTCTGCCAGATGGAAATCCGCGAATGTCGTTCGACGATACCTCTAACCTCTATCAAAACCCGATACAATCGGAGTTGTAATCGCTGAAATCGGGTTTCCGCCGCCGTTCCTCCGGCTTGTCGTCCCGCGACGCGTAGATGACGTCGGCACCTCGCTCGGTCGGATATCCCTCGAACTCACCCTCGAAAGGAGCGTCCGGGTCACCGGCTTTCAGCCGAGGCGACTCGCAGGAGACCGATTTACCGCCTCTTCGGAGGAGCTCGTGGGCGGTGTGCGGTTCGTCGTCGAAATTTGTGACTTCGAAGTCCACGATTCGCGGTCGTCGGGGGGTCGACTAGAAGCGAGACCAGAACATCCGGATACTGCGGAAACGCGCGTCGCACCGCCGAGCCGAAGAACCATGCGACGAGAGAGCGATGACATATGATATATTGTTACCATCACGTTTTAATTATAAATACTCCTCCGGAAATAGTGGTATCCGCCAGCGAATTAATTCGACGTTCATAGGACGGGAAACAGACGATTTCGGCGCAACTGTTTTTGTGGCTGGCGAACGAGAACATTAGTTACGGGGAATGGGGATATGCCAGACAAACCACACCAGAACCTAGCCATCATCGGCCACGTCGACCACGGAAAGTCCACCTTAGTCGGACGACTCCTCTTCGAGACGGGGAGCGTCCCGGAGCACGTCATCGAACAGCACAAGAAGGAAGCCGAGGAGAAGGGCAAAGGCGGTTTCGAGTTCGCCTACGTGATGGACAACCTCGCCGAGGAGCGCGAGCGCGGCGTCACCATCGACATCGCCCACCAGGAGTTCGACACCGACGAGTACTATTTCACCATCGTCGATACGCCGGGTCACCGCGACTTCGTGAAGAACATGATCACGGGCGCGAGCCAAGCCGACAACGCGGTGCTCGTGGTGGGCGCGGACGACGGCGTCCAGCCGCAGACCCAAGAGCACGTCTTCCTCGCCCGCACGCTCGGCATCAACGAACTCATCGTCGCTGTGAACAAGATGGACGCGGTCAATTACGACGAAGACCGCTACCGCGAGGTGGTCGCGGAGGTGAAAGACCTGTTGAACCAAGTTCGCTTCGACACCGAGGACGCCGAGTTCATCCCGGTATCGGCGCTGGAGGGGGACAACGTCGTCGACCACAGCGACAACACGCCGTGGTACGACGGAGCCGTCGTCCTCGAAGCGTTGAACAATCTGCCCGAACCGGAACCGCCGACCGACGCGCCGCTCCGCCTGCCGATTCAGGACGTCTACACCATTTCCGGTATCGGAACCGTCCCGGTCGGGCGCGTCGAGACGGGGACGCTGAATACGGGCGACACCGTCTCCTTCCAACCGAGCGACGTGAGCGGGGACGTGAAGACCATCGAGATGCACCACGAGGAGGTGCCGCGAGCTGAACCGGGCGACAACGTCGGGTTCAACGTCCGCGGCGTTGGCAAGAACGACATTCGGCGCGGTGACGTGGCTGGCCCGGCGGACGACCCGCCGAAGGTCGCGGAGACGTTCAAAGCCCAGATCGTCGTGATGCAACACCCCTCGGTCATCACCTCGGGCTACACGCCGGTCTTCCACGCCCACACAGCGCAGGTCGCCTGCACCATTGAAGCCATCGACCAGAAGATCAACCCGGCGAGCGGCGAGGTCGAGGAGGAGAATCCCGACTTCATTCAGAGCGGCGACGCGGCGGTCGTGACCGTCAGACCGCAGAAACCGCTCTCCATCGAGCCGTCCTCTGAGATTCCCGAACTGGGGAGTTTCGCGGTGCGCGACATGGGACAGACTATTGCTGCGGGGCGGGTGCTGGAAGTGAACGAGAAGTAGGCCGGGACTACATCCCTTCACTGTTCACGCCGAACTCGTTTTCAAACCGGCGTCGAACGTCGCGGAGCGTCTTGCGGTTTTCGTCGGGCGCTTCGTTCTCGAACGACGAGAGCGCGGAGACGACCGTCTCCGCCTCCCGGTCGGACAACTTGTCGGTCTCGCTGCTGGTGTCATCGAAGAATCCTTCGCCGAATCGCTCGAACAGCGCGCTCGGCGTCTCCTCCTCCTCGAAACCGAACTCCTCTTTCACGTGCTCTCTGACGTTCAGGGCTCGCTCGCCCCCGCTCCCCCCGGCCGCGGTCTGGAACTCCGAGAGCGCCGAGATGATCGTTCTCGCCTCCGGTCGGGATAGTTCTATCGAACCGCTGTCAGTGTTCGACATTCCAAACAGTTCGACTTCGATTCCCGTAAACCGACCGGCCGATTCGAGCCGAAAACCGCGTCGCCTTTAACGGTCACGGTGTTACGAAGTCCCGTGCAGAACGTCACGGACAGAACGAGCAATCCGTTCGGAATGCGTCCCCCCTGCGAGTACGAGTGTATCCCAGGCGGAGCGCATGCAGTGTTCGGCTACGGCGACGCGAACGCCGATTTCCACGTCGTCGGGGACCACCCGGGCGTCCACGGCGGAGCCGAGACCGGCGTCCCTTTCACCGGAAGCGAGGTCGGCGAGAAACTCCAGCCGGTGCTGAACGACGCGGGTTTTCTAGGGGACGCCTACAGCGACGAACCGGCGGTGGCGAACCTGTTCGCGAGCTACCTCCACATGTGCTGTCCGCCCGACGGTCGGGAACCTACCCCGGCGGAGTACGCCGACATGGAGCGATTTTTCGACGCGGAACTCCGGGCCATCGCGGCGCACGTCCTGCTTCCGGTCGGCGAACGCGCGACCGAACACGTCTTCCGGGAGTTCACCGCAAAAGCCGAGAAGTACGACGTCGACATGGAGTCGATCCACGCGCAGGAGATCAAGGGTCGTGGATTTCTCGTCGTGCCGATTCGTGACCCGCGCGAGTGGGGGCCGCGCGACGCCGACCGACTCCGAGCGAGGCTGAACGCCATCCTCGCCTCGGACTACCAGCAGACGGTCGATTTGGGGCGATTCATGCCGGACGCCGACCCCTACGAGGTTCGGTGATTATCGAGACGACCGTCGCCGCGGTTCCGACGACGAACTCAACGGCGAGCAGCACGACGGGCAAGCCGATGAGCGAGAGCACGAGGAATCCGACGACGGCACCCACGACGAGCGCGGCGCGTTTCCACGGCGATTCGGGGCGCGGAAGCTCCATACGGGGAGAAGGACTCGAAAGCGGGTAAAGTAGTAAGAGCGTTTTTACGGTACGTTCCGGTTACCCGAGAATCGTGTTGCCAGTCACTCCGGTAGTGGCCCCGTCCACTCTTCTAAGCAGTCGTCGCTACAGAAATGGAGCGTCACTCGTTCGGTTTCGTCGGCGGTGACGCTGCGCTCGACGATCACAGTAGAGTGGAAGTCGGCGAGATCGATGAGGGTTCCGCAGTTAGCGCAGGGGGAGAACTCCTCGTCAGCGCGATCCGAGTCGGACATAACGGAAAGACGGCCTCATAATGGGTAAGTGTATTGCCTACTCGGGAAGTTCGTGAGCGTCGCGGGAGTCCGGTACTTCGGCATCTATCCGAACGGTGCTCTCGACCATCTCGCGGACGTCCTACGAGAGAACGGAGAACGCCATCGCTCGAATATACACCTCGTAGTCTGCGTGCGTGTCGCTTGCGTCTTCGGCAACCACCTCGGCCACCACGTCGATCTCCGGTCGCGCTCGGAGAGTTCACAGATACGAAGCGACACCTCGCGGTTCCAGAGGTCGACGACGCACTCGCCGACCAAGCGGTAGAGGCGGAGTGCATGCTCATCCCGGCGGCCATCCGCTCGTGAACGTCATTCGAGAACCGACGAACGACCCGTCGATACTCTCCCCTATCGAAACTCGCCATCGTCGGAGAAAACTTCGCTTTCGAGATATTAAAAGCCCTGTGACGGACTCGGCGTAGAGAACGTTCACGGACGTGGAACTACCGCCGAGCAGTTGAAATGTGGATGAAACGTAAACGAGCCGTTTACCGTCGACGCGAACCCAGTACCTTTTTAAAATGCACCGGTTATATTGAAGTACATGGCACGCGAGCAACGAAACGACCGATTACCGGGAGGAGAAGGATACCGAACGAGAAACGGTGACGGCAATCCCGGCTTGAACGACCGACGACGAGGAGAAAGCGACGCATACCAAACCGCAGAACGATGAGTGCCGAATCCAACTCGGCAGCGACCGACGGATTCGGGGGTACCGAAACGGAACATCCGGAACCCTTATCGCGCGATAAGATATTCCACATCCTCCAGACCCAACGCCGTCGGTACGCCCTGCGCTACCTGAAGGGGACGGACGGCCCGGTCGAGATGCGCGATGTCGCCGAGCAGGTGGCGGCGTGGGAGAACGACACGACGCTCCAAGCGCTCACCTCCGACGAGCGCCAGCGCGTCTACATCGCACTGTACCAATCACATCTCCCAAAGTTGGAGAGCGAGGGTATCATCGAGTACGAGAAGAGTCGCGGCATCGTCGAGCGCGGCCCGCTGGCCGACCAGTTCGATCCATATCTCGACCTCCCAGGAAAGAACGCGGAGGAAATCGAGCGGGCAGCCGAGTCAGAAACCGACGATGAAGACCCATGGTTCAGCTACTACCGCCGCATCACCACCATCGGGGTGCTGACGGCGGCGGCAGCGTGGCTCGGCGTCCCTCCCGTCTCGCTGATTCCCGATCTGGTCTGGGGCGTGGTTCTCGTCGCCGCGTTCGCGGCGGTTTCGATCGCCCAGCTCCTCACGAGCGAGACGTAAACGAACGGCGAGCCCTCAGTAGCGTTCGACGTGTTTTTCGAGCAGTTCGCGGTTGCGTCGGTTCGCCTTCCACGTGGCGTCGAAGAGCGACCCGAGGATGGGTATCGACCCGCCGAAGGCGTCGATGGCGACGTTCATTATCATTCGCGCGAGAACGTGCCGGGGAACGTCCATCAGATACGCTTCCCCGACGATGTAGAGCGAGATGAGCGCGCCGGCGGCGTCGCCGCCGACCGGAAGGATGCCGAGAACCGGGTCGAGACCGAATCGGAAGTTCGTGCCGGGGACGCGGAACGCCTCGTCCAGCAGGTTGCTCACCATCCGTACTCGCCGCATGGAACGACGCTTGTTCCGGGGCAAGTCGGCGGGGAGGTCGGAGAGGTCTGCCATGAAATAGCTCCGTCTCCGGCGCAGTTATGCCCTCCGGCCTTTCCGTGGAGTCCGCCCGCTCCGGGCCGGTGGTTCCTCGGCCAGTTCGTTTACGGGCCGCACGGACTTTTCGTCGCCCATGCGAGAGGTCGAAATCGCGTCGATACATCAGATGACGCCGCGAGTGAAACAGTTCCGACTGGTCGACGACGAACCGTTCGATTTCGAACCCGGCCAGCACACGCACCTCCACTTCGAACGAGAAGCGGAGAACGGAGACGGTGACGGGAACGGCGAGGACGAATCGGGCGATGGAAACGACGAGGGGAGAGAAGGTGGCGAGAACAGCGAGAATGAGGAAGATGACGCGGACGACGAGGTAGTTCGTCCCTACACCGCGACGTCGCTTCCGGGAACGAACAGCATCACGCTGGCGATAAAGCGGTACGACGACGGCACCGCATCGGTGTACATGCACGACCGGGAACCCGGCGATACAATTCGAATCGAAGACCTCGGCGGGAACCTCTACCTCCGAAATCTCAAATCGGACGTTGCGTTCGTCTCGACCGGCACCGGTATTACGCCGATGATGGCGATGCTGAAACAATATCTTCGAGCGGGCGAGGGGCGGGCGACCTTCCTCTACGGCGAGAAGACGCAGGAGGACATCATGTATCGTGAGACGCTCGACCAGTTAGAATCGGAACACGAGAACCTCACCGTGGCCTACTCGCTCTCCGAAACAGAGTGGGAAGGGAGAACTGGACACGTCCAAGATCACGTCGAAGCGGTGGTTCCCGACCCCGAAGCGACTGAGTTCTACGTCTGCGGCGTGCCGGAGATGGTCGTCGAAACGAAGGAGAAACTCGCGGCCATCGAAGTTCCCGACGAGTCGGTGTACAGCGAAGGATGGGAAGGCGACGCGGTGTCTGGAGATTAGTTGGACTCGTCGAACCCCCAGTGAGGATTCCACGTGACCTCTCAGAGGTGGTCGTCTGGGTCGGAAAAGTAGCCGGCGTAGCCGCCCCAATCGGTATCTCGTGCCGGTTTGACTGGCTCCGCGCCCGACGCGACCGCCTCGTCGAGAGCCGCGTCCACGCTCGTCTTCGATTCGACGTTGTGAGCGAGGGTACCCCCCTCGAACCCGCTTCCATCGGGGGAGTTGGTCGTGTCCTCGGCGAGCAGTTCGCGGGGATAGAGTGCGAGCCACGTTCCCGCTAGTTCGAAGAAGGGGACCAGAGGGTCGTCCGCTCGTTCTCGTATCGGAAGTTCGAGACCCGTTTCGGAGAACTGAACCGACGCTTCAAGGTCGGAAATGTCGAGGGGTAGATGTGCTTAAATGCGCTTAAGCCGAGAGAGAGGATCATCAGTGACCATCGGTTTATACTACCAAGTGAGAAGCGAGGAACAGAACAAAGTTATTCATCAGTCATCTTCAAGACCTGTAGTGTAGAATGAAAGGTCGCCCTTTCCGGGTGTTGCACGTCGAAGATAACGAGTTCTTCGCGACGGTCGCGTCGAATGTCCTCAGGGAAGAACCCCCCTAACGTGACGGTTCACACCGAGAATCACCGGAAGGAGGCCCTCGCCCGACTCGAACGAGAGCAGTTCGACTGCGTCGTCAGTGACTACGAGATGCCGGAGATGAACGGACTCGAACTGCTCGATGCCGTCAGGCGGGAGCACTCAGAGATTCCGGTCATCCTCATGACCGGAGGCGGTAGCGAGAAGACGGCGAGCGAGTCGATTTCGGCTGGTGTCACCGACTATCTCCGGAAGGGAACGGGCCGACGCCAGTTCGTCGTGCTCGCAAATCGAATCGAAAACGCCGTCTCGCATCGACGCACCGAGCGGGCCGTCCGCAGGCAGATCGACATCAACGACCTGATATGGGACGTCAGCCAGTCACTTCTCGAAGCGACGACCCGCGAAGAGATCGAAGAGTCCGTCTGCGAACGTCTCGCGGATTCGGAATCGTATCTCTTTGCGTGGATAGGGAAGGTGGACGGCGGGAAGGTCGTTCCGCGCGTTTCCATCGGAACCGAGGCGGAGTATCTCGACGCCGTGTTTCGCGATGGAAGGGCGGGAGACGAGTCCAGATCCTCCTCGCGGGCCGTCGAACTCGGGGAGATACAGATCATCCAGAACGTAGACGACTCGTCCGAGAAGTGGAGAGAGCAGGCGCTCGAACGCGACCGCAGCTCTAGAGCCGCGATTCCGCTCCGGTACGAAGCCTCCGTCTACGGCGTGCTAAACGTGTACGCCGACCACCCGCACGCGTTCGACGAAACCGAACAGCGCGTTCTCTCGAAGTTCGGAAACAGCATCGCGTACGCGATAAATTCGATCCGAACGCGATAGGAGTTGCTCCACCGGGAATAGCAGCTTCAGGTGTTCATCCGTATCCTCCGTCACATCCTCCGGAACGACCTGAACGTCGTACTCGGGCACGCGGACAACCTCGTGGAATCAATTCCGGAGACAGCGGAGAGCGCCGAGATAATAAAACGGAAAGCGACCGAACCGATCGACGTCAGTGAGAAGGCCCACGAGATAGGGAAGACGCTCGACAGAAAGAGCAGAACGAGGACTGCCATCGAAATCACGGGTATCGTCGAACGCGCCTGTTCCTACCCCCGAGAATCGTATCCGGACGTGGGACTCACCGCCGACCTACCAGACGTCTCTTGGGTGTACGGGGACAAGACGCTCGACACCGTCGTAAACGAGATACTGGAAAACGCGGTCCAGCACAACGACCGGGAAAGCCCGGTCGTGACTATCGCGGCGGCGACTGTCGAGTCGAACCGAAGGAAGTGGATAGAGATAACAGTCACCGACGACGGTCCGGGGATTCCGAAGGAAGAACAGTCGGTGCTCAGCGAGGGCGGGAGACGGCACTCCAGCACGGGAGCGGACTCGGTCTGGGGTTGACGAATTGGGTCGTCGGTAAGTTCGGCGGTGAACTCACATTCAACACGAACCAACCGCGAGGGAGCGCCGTGACAATTCGCCTTCCGCGTGCGGAACCGTCCGAACGACGAGAGTAGGAGGATGGGAACGACGAAAAAGGAAATCGCTATCTTACGTATAGAGCGTCGTCGAGGTGCGACACGCCGCCTTTTTTCATCCATGTTCAACAATAAGTATATATTGGTGAAGCGGAATCGTAGTGAACGAAATGAGTACGGAATTCCCGAGATTCGTCGACCGTTTCCGACAGCCGGAGTACACGGGGAAGAACCGCTGTACCCCCTGTACGATAGTCAACGTGACGATGGCTGTCTTCGTCAGTGCTGGTTTGACGTTCGTCACGCCGCTCCTCGGCGTTGTCTTCTTCGCTTTCAGTCTGGCGGCGATCTATCTTCGCGGGTATTTCGTACCCGGGACGCCGACGCTCACGAAGAGATACTTCCCCAACCGGCTGCTGCGACTGTTCGACAAGCACGAAACGGCGACGCCAGCTCCGCAGGAGACCGACCGCGAACCGGAGGAAGTGCTCACCGAAGCGAACGTAATCGCCTCGTGCGAGGAGATCGACGACCTCTGTCTCGACGAGGAATTTCGAACGACTTGGCACGACACCATGGAGCGCGTCATGGAGGAAGGTGCCGAGAAGAGCGACCTGAGCCGCATCCTCGACGCCGACGAGGCGAATCTGGAGTTCGAAGAACACGACAACGCTTTCCTCGCACGAATCGACGGCCGACGACTCGGGCAGTGGGAGTCCCGCGCCGCGCTAGTCGCCGACCTCGCCGCTGCTCGCGTACTCGGCGACCGATACGACGATTGGGACGAACTCACCGTAGATAACCAGAGTCGTATCCTGAGTGGTCTCCGTATCTTCCTCGAAACCTGCCCGGAGTGCGGCGGTACTATCACGGCGGAACAAGAGACAGTCGAGTCCTGCTGTCGCTCGATGGAGGTCGTGGCCGCGACCTGTGAGGGCTGTGACGCACGTATTTTGGAAGTCGAACAGAACCGATAATTCGGGGAGTTCGAGTCGTTCTCGAATCGACTTCGAACCGTCTCGTCGGCGCGTGCCGCGGGTCGAAATCGTCCGCTCGATTCGAGAGAGCAAAGATAGTAGTCTCGAGATCGCGATTCCGGGGGAGTGGTTCTGAAGGAGCGATTCCGAGTGCCGTTCCAAAGGAGCAGCGGCCGAGACCGCAACACCGCGATTTCCGTTGTTTCGGCGCGGAGCAAAGTCACTCGACGGGGATATTGAATTACTCTGATACACTGGTTTCTTCGATTCCTTTGATTACCTCGATCCCTCCGGTTCGGACGGTTGCGGAACGTGCGATGAAGTCGAGTTTCAGTCAACCGACGTGTAAGTTCGGCTTTCGTCGGACACCACCATTTCCGGTGTTTTGGCGGAGACGAAATCACCGAAGGACGGTCTTCTGACGATTCGAGCGTCGATAGAGGTGGATGAGCGAGCGGTTGGGTCACGTGGAGACGCTCGGATAACGACGGAGGCTGTTTGAACTCGATGGAAGAGTTCCGGCCGGTTCGTCGATGGGAGAGCACGTCTGCGTCTAAATCGGCATCGACCACGTCCGAGCGGTTCGCATCTGTAGCGTATCTATTCTCGTATCGAATCGACCCCGTGGTTTCCGCTGTTTCCCGAACCGGACCCGAGTCAAACATCGTTCGTCACCCCCGAAAGAGTGTCTGTCATTCTCCGTCTTCTACTATCGAATCTCCGCCGACGAGCCATGCGAGCGCGTGGTGATGGGCGACTTCGATGGGACAGAGACCCCGTGATTTCCGCTGTTTGGACGGGTGGAGTGAACGACGGAAATCGGACTTCGATGAGTGAAGTGTCTCGCTACCGTTCGCTTCTTGTGGACACCGGCTCTCAGACACCCACCCCATCGTTTCCGTTGTTCTTGTCTATCGGTAAAGGGGAAAAGCAGCGACGGATCTTGGGAGAGCGAGTAGTCGAATTCGAAACGAAGAAGTAGGAAAGAGGGGTCAAATGCCGAATTGCCGTCAGTAGGTGGGTGGAGACTTCATCCTTCGATTCGACAACGGGAATATGGAGTACACATCGACGGGAAACGAAGTCGGGGGAACTACCAACGAAAACAGTAGCAAAACAACGCCGAAAAAACAGGATTATAGTTGAACTGAGTTCAACCAATCCTTTGTTCTAGTACCACGGGTAAGGTTAAACGGAGTGGATGATAAAACTATCGACTCATTAGAGTCTCTTTTCTGCTATTACACTACACCCCTACCAAACACAGGAAATCGTGGGGTGGGTGTGTGTTTATAAATCCTGGGACGAACCCGAAGTATCGGGCAAACGCTAGACTTCGGAATTCTCTCGCGTCCATCTCCATACAACCGTTTTAGTCCTTTCTCCCCCTCTCTCCATCCTGCGTTTACCCCACCGTTTCCGCTGTTCTTCCCTTCCCGTCAGTCGATGGTCGAGCGAAATCGGCCGTGTTCGTACTTCCTCAATCACACACCGTTGGAGAATCGCGACCGTTAGAAATTACGACCATCGAGGAAGACGAACCTCGAACCAGACCATCGAATCCGAGTACGGACATCGGAAACAACGCACTCCTTCCAACCACGCAGATATTTAAACATCGGGAGACAGAAGAAACAACGGACGCCCCAGTTTTATATACTGTTCGGTGAAAGAGTTCGGTAATGTCATCGTTCAGTTTCGACCGAGATAACTCCCTCTACAAGAATCGAGACGCCCTCTTGGAGGAGTACACTCCCAACAATCTCGTCGGTCGGGACGACGAGTTAGAGGAGTACCACGCCGCGCTCCAGCCGATCATCAACGGCGAAGCCCCGTCGAACATCTTTCTCTACGGGAAAAGCGGCGTCGGGAAGACCGCGGCGACGCGATTCCTGCTCAAACAACTCCAAGAGGACGCCGCCCGGTACGACGATATCTCGCTTTCCGTCATCGAGATCAACTGCGACGGGCTCAATTCGAGCTATCAGGTCGCGGTTCGACTCGTCAACACGCTCCGCGACCCCGCCGACCAGATCAGCAACACCGGCTACCCGCAAGCGCAGGTCTACAGCTTCCTGTGGGACGAACTCGACAAGGTCGGTGGAACCATCATCATCGTCCTCGACGAGGTCGACCACATCAACGACAACTCTATCCTCTACCAGATTCCGCGCGCTCGGAGCAACGGTTACCTCGAACACGCCAAAATCGGTCTCATCGGAATTAGCAACGACCTCTCGTTCCGCGATTCCCTGTCGGCGAAGGTTCGTTCGTCGCTCTGCGAGAAGGAGGTCTCGTTTCCGCCGTACAACGCGACGGAACTCCAGAAGGTGCTTCGCCAGCGCGACCAAGTCGCGTTCCACGAGAGCGCGCTCGCGGAGGACGTGATTCCGCTCTGTGCCGCCTACGGCGCACAGGATGCCGGTGACGCCAGGCAAGCCCTCGACTTGCTCCTCGAAGCCGGTGACCTCGCGCGGAAAGACGCCGCGGAACAGGTGGTCGACCAGCACGTCCAAGAGGCGCGGCGGAAGCTCGAACGCGACCGAATCATGGAGGGCGTCGCGGATCTCACGCAACACGCCCGCCTCATCCTCTACGCGCTCACGTCGATCGAAGCCGAGGGAAACACCCCCGCCCGGTCGCGCGACATCCGTCCGCGCTACGAACAATTGTGCAACCACATCGGTACCGAAGCGCTCACCAGCAGACGAATGCGCGACCACCTCGCCGACCTCGCCATGCTCGGCGTCATCTCCTCGACGGAGAAAAACGAGGGAATGTCGGGTGGGAAGTACCGCGAACACGCCCTGAAACAAGACCTGCAACTCGTCGTCAGTGCACTCGAAGAGACCATCGAACTCGCCGGCGTCCACGAGAGCATCCGCCCGTACTACCAATCGCTCGTCGAAGAAAACGATAGCTAACCGGCAGCACGAGTTGACCACCAGCACAGAATGATTCAACCCTGGTTGACCATCAACACCGATTAACCACCAACGCCGGGTTTGCCCATCGCCACGAGGCTTACTCATGATTTTTCCCGGACGGCGGGGCGTCAGACACCACCATTTCCGCTGTTTTTGCTGTTTTCGAATTCCAATTTTCGATGACTGTTCGGCAAAACTCCGCTCGCCGACGAACAGCTCACGAATGACTCTTCTTTCGATAACCCTGCCGTTTCCGCTGTTCGACCCGTACTCGCGACCAGATTCAGCCACGGACACCGTTCGCTTTACTCGCCGTTCACGTCCGTCGTTCGCCCATCGTTCACCCGTCGTTCGTCCTCGCTGGCACTTTGATCACCATCGAACACCACTATTTCCGTTGTTTCCGAAATGATCGCCAGTTCGAATTAACACCACCGCTTCCGTTGTTTTCTCCGCTCAAAATCACTCTACGATGACGCTGACGCCATCATGCCCGGAGTTCTTCGGTCGTTCTCCGAGGGTCACCGGTTCGGTCGTTCGTCGCCCGTCTCGGACGAGTTTGACCTCGACCACCTCGCCAGGATGGGTTTCCGTGATGAGGTATCGCATCAGTTCCTCGTGGGAGCGGACGGCCCGGTCGTCCACGCCGACGATGACGTCCCCGCCGACCGGAATCTCGCGTCCCCGGAGCACTCGAACCGCTTCGCAGCCCACGAGGGCACCGCTCGCCGGGCCGAGGCGCACGTCGACGACGAGGACGCCGCCCGTCTCCGCCAGACCGTTCGCTTCCGCGACGAGCGGGGAGACGTCCAGTGTCGATACCTTAAGGTACGGATGCCGATAGTAACCGTCGGCGATCAGGTCGGGAACGACGCGCCCGACGATAGCAGCCGAGATGGCGAATCCGATGTTGTCGCCTTGCCGAGCACGGTTGACACCGACGACTTCGCCGTCGAGCGTCACGAGCGGACCGCCGCTGTTTCCGGGGTTGATGGCGGCGTCGGTCTGCACCGTATCGGGGATGGCGAACCCGTTGCCGGTGGGAAGCGAGCGATTCGTCCCGCTGACGATGCCCGTGGTAATGGTTCCGTCGAGACCCATCGGGTTCCCGAGGGCGGCGACTCGTTGGCCTGGTTTCGGTTCGTCCGCCGCCACCGGGAGCGGGTTCGCGTACTCCGGCAGGTCGGCTACCTGCACCACGGCGAGGTCGGTGTCGATGTCCCGGCCGACTACCCCTCCGGATCGCCAGTCGCCCTGGCTGAATCTGAGTTCCACTTCATCGGAACCGCTCACGACGTGATGATTCGTGACGACGTGCCCCTCGCGGTCGTAGACGAATCCCGACCCCGCGCCCGACCGCGCCCGTCCGGCGACGTTTCGCGGCGTGACGTAGACGGAGACGACGGAGGGGATGGTTTCGGTGTACAACTGCTCGTACGTTTTCTCCTTGCTCATGCTCCATTCCGACCGCGGGGTTTCGTTCCGACGACCGGACTTACCTGAGGTTAGGGCCGAAGACGGTTAAGTGTGTCACTCGGTAACATCTGGGTGCTCTGACCACTACGTCATTGGAGTTGTTAGAGCCTGCCGAGCGCTACCGGAACCGGTCGCCGTAACCGCGATTCGACGGAGCGCCACCACGCCAAAGGAACTGCACGCCGAACTCCTCTCTGGTGTAATCCGATGTCGCACGATCGGAACGACCAGAGAAATCGAACTGAGCGAGACGATCAGAGGAACCAAACCGACCGGGACGACCGGAGCGACCAGAATCCCGTTCCGCGATACGGTGGTAAACGGGACGACCTACGGACGAGAAAACCACGAGAGCACGAGCGGGACGACTCTGAGCGTGAATCCCATGACCGTCACGAATCCAGCCGCTACGTTCGAGGTGGGCGGCGATTCGACGAGGGCACCTCCGACCGAGCTAGTCGTCAGGCGTCGGATCGTTTCGATACGCGCCGCCCCTCGCGTTCGACGGCCGAGGCCGGAAACCCCCACGATGGAAGTCAGCGCCGGGAGTCACCGCGAAACGGGAATCGCGGGCCGTCTCGGTGGACAACGAGGAAGCCACCACCGACACGGCGACACCGAGCAAAACGAACCCCACGAGGAGGTACAGTACGGCGGTGAACGCGGCGGCGACGAGCGCGACCGCCGATACGGAAGTCGGCGCGGGAACAGTTCCCAACGACGGGCCGCCGCCGATGACCGCAAACGAGTCAAGAAACGAGCATCATTTTTTCGACGCCGAGACGCTCGGAGAACGAGACTCCAGAATAATATAGCGAAATGAGATTTATCACCTCCCACTCTCCCGTGAGAGGTACCGAACTAACTGCCCACCGTACTCGCCGTCCACCTCGAACGTCCTTTGTCCTCCGACCTGGGCCCTATTGAACTGTGGTCGTTTCGTCCGATAGATTTGTCGACGCCCGTCGTGTTCGATAGCGAGATGGTAGCCGAGAGTATCGAACCGTTTCCGTAACTTCGCACCGACTTTCGCCCCCACCGTTCGCTCGGCGTCGAGAACCGACCGGTTCGCCTCGATTTCGTCCTCGGAGTCGTTCAACAACTCGTATTGCTTCGGTCGTTTTCGTCCGCCTTCCGGCTCCTTCCTGTGTGTCCCGACGATCCACTTTCGTTCGACTCGTCCCGTTCGAACCACGCGACTCAGCGTGAGCAGCGACGGTCGGTTCACCAGGTCGATTTGGAACTCGATTCGGTCGGCGGCCATCAGTCGGTTGAACACACTTCGATTCGTTCGATACTCCCCCGTTTCGCCCGATTCGATATCGTCGACATAGCTTCTATTTCCGTGCCGAATCATCACACGAAACTCAACTTGCGGGAGTTTTTCGAATTGTTTTCCGGTGATGGAGGTGTTGCCACGCTCTCGCTCTCGCTCACGCGGAAAGTCACCCGCGAGTCGTGCGCTTTCTACCGAGATATCGTCTTCCGTAACGACAAGCAGCGCTCCCGCTGGGCCGACGACTCGTTTTCGCGTCACGTCGCCGCGGAGCGTCGGGAGGGGATGTTCGACGCACCCCGCGCTCGAAGCCAGCGCCAGCACGCTGAGCAGGGATCGACGATTCATCTCATCGCAGCGCGACGAGAACGAACGTCTCCGGTCGTTCAACTCCATATTGAATCTCGAACTCGGCGGACTCGATTAGCTCGTGCGACGTTTCGAGATCGTAGCGCTCCTCGACCGGCGGCCCGTTCTCGCCGCACCCTTCGGCGCTCCAGTCGGCGATGACTACACGTCCGCCCGGTCGGACGACGCGGGCGACTTCCGCCAGAGCATCCTCGCTGGCGAACTCGTGGAACGTCATCGTGGAGAACGCGGCGTCGAGTTCGCCGTCTTCGAACGGTAGGTCGGCGATGTCCGCCGTGACGAGCGAGACGTTTTCGGGGACGCCTTTCTCTCGGTATCGGTCGTGCATCGCTTCCTGCACGTCCACGGCGTACACGCTCCGGACGAAGGGCGCGACACCGCCGGTGTAGAAACCGGTGCCGCTCCCGAGGTCGGCGACGAAATTGTCGCCGGAGCCGTCGAGATACCCGACCAACTCGTCGCGGGAGACGTACCGATATCGCTCCGTGTCCTCCAGTTTGCTCGCCCTCTCCGGGTCGAACGTGTGAAAACCCATCTCGTCTTATCTCCGACCGCTGGCACAATAAAGAATGTTTCTCGAGTGAGTTGTGAGCTGTCCGGCACCGACACCGTCAACGCAGATTGGTTCGCCGACACGGCCACATTTTCCATATGAGTCGGTCGACCGCCCGCCCTGTCGAGGGAACTGAATTGGCCAGCTGTGTACGCTTGTCCTTCCCGGCATTCCTCCTCCTGAAGCCGTTCTTCTGGATAGTAACTAAGTTGATTCGCCAGCCTTACTAACTCGACAACTCTCCACACATCTTGGTAGATAGATATTCGGAAAGCTATCGAGATATCCGCAAGACGTAGCCTACTTCTTCACCGACGACCGTACCCCCACTCTTTCATCACGCGTTGCACGTCGTCCGAGTTCTCCAGCCCGGCGCGGATGAGTGCTTCCCGCACGTCGAGAGCCATCACCTTGTCGCCGTCGAATGTCTGACTCAGTTCGCGTTCGAGGTCGCCGATCTCCGCCGCCGTCTCGTCCTGAACGTACACTGGTACCGCTTCCCGATCGGCTTTCACGGTTCTGCGGGCGAAGATGAACGGGAGCGAATCGGCGGCCGATTCGGGTTCGGTCGTCGCGGAATCCGTCGCGTCCGTGTTCGGACTCGCAGTCTCCGAATCGTAACCGTCGAGATCGTCGCCGTAATCGTCGTCGGTCGCACCGTAGCGGTCGTCTTTGGTCATGCTTCGACCTCCGGCGTATCGACGGTTCCGTGCTCGATGATCCGGGCGAGATGCACGAAGTTCGAGAGGAGGTCGTGTTCGTACTCGCGCAGGTCGCGGGTTTCGTCGCTCTCCGCGAACTCGAACACGTTCATCTGGTTCTTCCACGCCTCTTTCAGCACGTCGCGCTTTCGCACGCCGAACGGCGTCACCGGTTTCCCGTCGGCTTCCAACTCTTCGCGCGTGTCTCGGTAGATGTTGGAATCGCCCACTTCGTTCGGAACCACGGCGAGGATTCCGAGCGTGAAACTATCGTCGAACTTCCGGAATCCGCGCTCCATGCTGTCGAGCGTATCTTCCAGCCCTTCGATGGAGATGCTTCCCTTTCGCGTGAGCTCGATGGGGATGACGACGTTTCGCGCCGCGACGAGCGCGTTGTCGACGAGAACGTTCAGCGTCGCGGGCGGGTCGATGATGAAGTAATCGTACTCCGACGCGACGGGTTTGAGCGCGGATCGAAGTTGAAACTCTCGAAGCGAGGTGTTTCGCGCGGCCATCTCGCTTTCAATGTTCGCAAGCCCTTCGTGAGACGGCAGCAGGTCGAAGTCCCCCGCTTCCACGATGAGCGAGCCAACGTCTTTCTCGTCGTCCAATAGGACGTGGCCAAGATGGTCGCGGTCGCCGGTCTTCAACTCTTGGTAGCCGACGTGGTCGGTCAAACTGCCAAGTTGGGGGTCCAAGTCGATCACGAGCACCCGTTCGCCTCGTCGTCCCAGCGCGGCGGCTACATTGGTCGCCATGGTCGTCTTGCCGACCCCGCCGGATTCGCTCCACAGTGTGATGGCCCGTTTCATACAGTCGGTCGTTATACGCTTACCCCTCATAAAATCTCGTCAGACAATTGGGTTGAACTATTCGGATAGCTATCTAGATAGCTATCTGTCCGGATAGAATCTTGGATAACTTTTCAGATATCCGAAATACGGGGCCATTATTCACCTGTTTTACGTCCCACTGCCGGGTGGGGCTCCCTGGCGAGTTAGCTATCTCTTCAGATAGCTCTCTGGATATCTTTCCGTAACGTCCGCCAGTTCGCTTCTTTCTCCTGTCCCGAATCCGGAAAGCTATCCGGATAGCTCCATAGAAATATCCCTACGAAGACCCCCCAGCTTTCGCTACAGCTCTACGTCCCGGCCGTTCCCCGTCGTCTCCGCTCGTTCGAGAACGTGCTCGCTCGCGGCGGCGTCTAACACGGCGGAGCCGACGCTTTCGACGACGATGATTTCGGATTCGGCGTCGCGGCCGGGGCGTCCGTCGAACACGTCCGAGAGCGGCACGAGGTCGTCTTCCGCGAAGTCGGTCGCCCGCAGATCGCCGATTTCCGCAACCTCGCCGGGGACATCGGCTAAGACCTCGTCGGCGCGCTCGAACGTCGCGCGGTCGAGTTCGCGCATCTCGGCGGTGTACGCGCCGACGGCGACGACGAGCGTTCCCGGTTCGAGCGCGTCGCCGGGAAAGACGGGCGAGGTCGCCGTCGTCGCGGTAACGACGACGTTCGCGTTCGAGACGGCGTCGCGCGGCGATTCGACCGCTCTCGTCGGAACGTCGAGCTCCGATTCGAGTTCCGCCGCGCACTCGCGTTTGGAGTCGCTCGGCGAGTACACCCGAACCGATTCGAGCTCGGTCGCTTCGGCGATGCAGCGCGCCTGCCATCGGGCCTGCGTTCCAGCACCGACGAGCGCGAGTTCGACCGGCGACTGTGCGAGCTCGGCGGCTGAGAGTCCGCCGATACAGCCGGTTCTCGCGTTCGTGATCCTCGTCCCGGCGACGAAGGCGGCCGGTTCCCCCGTCTCGGCGTCCGTGAGCGCGATCTGCGCGTTGACGGTCGGACGCCCTCGGTTGGCGTTCCCCTCGTGAACCGCGACCAGTTTCGTGGCGTAATGGTCTGCCCCGTGAACGTAGGCGGGCATGATGAGTCCGGTTCCGAGCGGGTCGTCGCCCGTGAGTCCCGCGCCGACCGGGAAATGCGGTCTGGCGGGGCGTTCGACTTCGCCGCGACCCTGCTTGACGAAGGCGTCGCGGACGACCGGTAGCAGAGACGCGATATCGAGGAGGGACGCAACGTCGGCGTCGGAGAGGATTCGAACCATGGCGGCGTTTCGTCCCGGTCCATCTTATCTTCCGGCGGTGGAACCATTACCCGGCGGTTCGTACTCCGAGTCATGCAAGTGGTCATCGTCGGCGGAGGTATCGTGGGCTGTGCGGGCGCGTACTACCTCGCCGAGCGCGGAGCCGATGTCGTCGTCTGCGAGCGCTCGAACATTGGAGCCGGGAGCACAGAACGCTCCGCGGGCGGTATCCGCGCCCAGTTCTCGACGCCCGTCAACGTCGCGCTCTCGCAGGCAAGCGCGCAGGTCTGGGAGCAATTCGAGGAGGAGTTCGACACCGACATCGCCTACCGCCGCCCCGGCTACCTCTTTCTGGCGCGCGAAGAAGCGACCGCGGAGGGGTTCGCCGACGCCGTCGCCGTGCAGAACGAACGGGGCGTCCCGAGCGAACTGCTAACGCCCGAAGAAGCCCAAGAACGCTGCCCCGGTCTACGGTGCGAAGCGTTCCGTGCCGCGACGTACTCCCCAACCGACGGCTTCGCGGACCCACACCTCGCGCTCCAAGGATTCGCCACGGGTACCCGCGAATCGGGTGCCGAGATTCGAACCGGTGTTGAGGTGACGGGCGTGCTCCGCGAGGAGGACGCGGTCGTCGGCGTCGAGACGACCGGGGGCCGAATCGAGGCGGATTTCGTCGTCAACGCCGCAGGCCCGTGGGCGCGGCGAATCGCCGGGATGGTGGGCATCGATCTCCCCGTCGTCCCCGAACGCCGTCAGATCGTCGTCGTCGAGCCTGAAACCCCGGTTCCTGAGTCGGTGCCAATGACCATCGACCTCGACACCGGGTCGTACTTCCGCCCCGAGCGTGACGGTGCCGCGCTCGTCGGGGGTCACTTCTCGTCTCCAGCGAGCGCCGACCCGGACGCCTACGACCGAACGACCGACCTGGACTGGACGGTCGAGGCGCTGGAACACGCCGCCGACTGCGCGACCTACTTCGGCCTGGACTCCCGCGTCCGCCGCGGCTGGGCGGGCCTGTACGCCGTCACGCCCGACCACCACCCCATCATCGAGGAGACGGTTCCGGGGTTCGTGAACGCGGTCGGCTTCTCGGGCCATGGGTTCCAGCACGCGCCCGCGACCGGAAAACTCGTCGCGGAACTCGTCTTCGAGGGGAGTGCGTCGCTCGTGGATATCTCGGGATTGGACGGCGCGCGATTCGAGGAGGAGCGGACGGTCGAAGAGTGGAATGTGGCCTGATACGCGGGCGCATCTTCCGTACCGCTCGATTCCGCTCGACTTGCTGGCGACCGTACAACTATATCCCTCGCGTGAGACGTGCCATCGATGACCGAGACGTTCGAACTGACGGACTTCTACGATCTGACGCTCGCGGCCGACATCGCGCTCTCGCCGGACGGCGACCGCCTCGCTTTCGTCGCGAGCGAGTTCGACCGGGACGAAGACGAACGGCGAACGTCCCAGTTCGTCGTCCCGACCGACGGAAGCGACGACCCGTATCGACTCTCGCGGGCGTCCGACGCCGGGTCGCCAAAGTGGTCGCCCGACGGGTCGAAACTCGGATTTCTGGCCGCCCGCGATGAGGACACCGCGCTTTCGGTGCGCGACGATTCGGACGGCGAGGGCGCCGAAGACGCCGAAGACGGCGAGAACGACGCGGCGGGAACCGGCGACGAGGAACCGAAATCGCAGGTGTGGGTGTTCGACCTCGAACGCGGCGGCGACGCCAGGCAGGTGACCGACCGCGAGGAGGGCGTCCGCGAGTTCGACTGGGGACCGGAGAGCGACCGCCTCGTGGTCGCTGCGCGCGACCCGACCGAGGCGGAGCAGGAGTATCTCGCCGACCAACGGGACGGCGGCCCGGTCGAGATAGAGCGCCTCCAGCACCGATTCGACGGGAAGGGCTTTCTGGACGACGTGACGACCTACCTGTTCGTTGTCGACGTGGCGACTCGGGAGGAACGCCGATTGGACAACACCTACGGCGGCGGGACGTACGAACCCATGTCCGGCCTGCGACCGACGTGGGGACCGGAGCGAATCGCGTTCATCTCGAACCGCACCGAGCGTCCGGACGATTCGAGCGTGATGGACGTGTACACCATCGACCCGGACAGGAGCGACCTCCGTCGGGTCACGGACTCCGAACTCACCGCGGGTGCGCCCCGGTGGAGTTCCGACGGTTCTCGCCTCGCGTTCGTCGGGAGCGACGCTACGAACTGGCACGTTCCGACGCAGGTGTACGTCGCGGAAGACGACGAGTACCGGTCGATCACCGCATCGCTCGACAGAACCGTCTCCCACGCGAGCAGACTCCGCTGGCTGGACGACGAGACGGTTCTCGCGCCCATCGCTGACGAGGGGAGCGTCCGGCTCGTGCGCTGTTTCGCAGACGGGAGCGACCCCGAGTTCGCCTTCGGGTCGCGGGGCGATTACCGGACGATTCGAACGTTCGACTTCGCTGGCGAGAAGGCGGCCTTCCTGCTCACCGAACCCGAGACGGTCGGCGACCTGTACGCGATGGACGCGGGTGAACTCGCAACCGGCGAACCGACTCGGCTCACCGACCTCAACGGGGCGTTCGAGGAGACCCACGCGATGCCGGGTTGCCAGCGCGTCGTCTTCGAGAACGACGCGGGCGACGATATCGAAGGTATCGCCTACTACCCTCCCGATTTCGTCCCCGACGACCCCGACCCCCGCCCGCTTGTCGTCTCGATTCACGGCGGGCCGGTCTCCTACGACGCGCCCGAGTTCCAGTTCGAGTACGCCTACTGGGCCGACCGCGGTTACGTCGTGCTCCGGCCCAACTACCGTGGCAGTAGCTCCTACGGGCGCGAGTTCAGCGAAGTCATCCGCGGGAAGTGGGGGCCGCGAGAAGTCGAAGACGTGCTCGCGGGCGTCGATCACCTCGTCGAACGCGGCTGGGTCGATTCCGACCGCACCTTCGTCACTGGCTTCTCCTACGGCGGTATCACGACCGGCTATCTCGTCACGAGTACGAATCGGTTCGCGGCCGCGGCGGCGGAACACGGCATCTACGACCTGCGGTCGTGCTACGGCACCGACGACGCCCACAAGTGGTGGGAGAACGATTTCGGCCTGCCGTGGGAGAATCCGGAGGCGTACGACGCCGCCTCCAGCATCACGGACGTAGGTAACGTCGAAACGCCTCTCTTGGTCACGGCGGGCGGCGAAGACTGGCGCTGTCCACCCTCGCAGTCCGAACAGCTCTACGTCAGCGTGAAAAAGCAGGGCGTCCCGTCGAAACTGGTCGTCTATCCCGACGAAAACCACAACATCGGCGACCCCGACCGCGCCGTTCACCGTCTCGAACAGTTGACCGAGTGGTTCGAGACGCACGACCCCGGTCGGGTGTAATGGTTCATTAGTTCTTGAACGGTCGCGCTGCTTATTCGCTCACTCGGCCTACCCTCGCTCGGAGGAAATAAGTGATGAGTGAAACCGAAACGAGAGAGCAAACGACGCGGAGAACCGATACCGGGGAGTCGAATCTGAGGTGGCTGAGCGGTTTCGTGTCGCTGGTCGGCGCGTGGATATTCATCTCGGCGTTCGTCTACCCGACGATGTCCGTCGCGAGCTACTGGAACAACCTCATCATCGGGGCCGCCATCTTCCTCGTCGCGGGGTATAACTACTACCGCATGTCGAAGGGGCTGTCCGCCAGCGTCGGCAGTTCGTCGTTCGTCGCGCTGCTGGGGCTGTGGATGATACTCGTGCCGTTCGTCATGGCCGTGGGCGAAGCGTTCTGGAGCGACGTCATCTCCGGGGTAATCGTCGCGGTCGTCGCCGGGTATAACGCCTACGCCGGCCGAGGGACGAGAACTGGCGCAACCGCCGGAACCACTTAACTTCGTTCCAATTTCTTCAGCCGAAACGCGGCGAGATGGTAGCGAGTGACGAGCACGGCGAACCCGACCATGACGAGCGCGAACAGCGCGTGGAACGCGAGTTCCGTTTCGTGCGAGTAGCCGTTCCATAACTGGGCGACCCCGAGCGCCACGGGGCCGAAACTGAACAGGCCGGTCTGTACCGGTAGTTCGCGGCACAGTTCGCGGAAGGAAACGGTTGCTTTGTCGGTCATCAATCGGTTCTTAACGCGACTCACGAGCGCACCATCAATACCGTTTCGAAATCGATTCGATCACTCCCTGGAGGTGTCGTCTCTCGGAACGTATACCGTTATCTCGCCGCTACCGCGAACGGAAATCTTGCAATTACAGGCAGTAAAGACGACCTTTCCGTCCTCCCGCGGCGTTCCGTCGTGTTTTCGACTGAAGATGGCGTCAAGTGCGTCCGGGTCGATACTGTCGTAGAGCCACGTCGTCTTGTCATCGTCTGTTCCGACGATAGCCTCTACTTCCCGGATTATCCGCGTGCTGACATCGTCGTCACCTCCTTTGATTCGATACGCCACGTACTCGTCACGGTCGAGTTCCGCCACTCGTTCTGTCAGTTGCTCTTCTCTCATAGTCTCACGAACCGTTACTGTTCAATTGATGGGGCAAACTGGTTACAAGGATAAAAGAACCTCGATAATAATTAAAATCAACAGACCATTCCGTTTCACCGACTGTGCCGAAAACCGTCAGTATCTCGATCTTATCGGATCGGTGTCTTCCATCGGAAATCGCGTGGCGGCGCCACGATCCTCGACGAACATCCGATTTTGGCGCTCGAAACGCGGGGGACGAAAGGCGGATAGCGACCCTACTCTTTCGAGCGCGTTCGCCAGAGGAACGCCGAGAGCGCGAGCGCGACGAGCGCCAGTAGGGCCGTGAATCCGGGGAGGCTCGATTTTCCTCCCGAGGCCGATCCGTCCGTCGTCTCGCTTTTCGTCGACCCCCCTGCTCTGTCGTCGCGCTCATCGGTCGTTCGCGCCGAATCGGAGCCGTGTCCGTCCGAACCGAGGTGGAGCACCCAACCGTCCATCCCCGTCGCACCGAAGCCGCCAGTCTGTCCCGCGAGGAGGTAGCCGCCGTCGTGCGCCCAAATCGCGGGCCACGGCTTGTCCCACGAGGTGCTTCCGTGGGCCGTCTCCCGCTGGACGCGCCCGTCCGAGTCGGTCTTCACGACGTACCCGTCCGCGCTGCCGATTCCACCCGTCAGCGTTCCGCCGGTGAACAGGTATCCCCCGTCCTCCGTTCGCGTTACCGAGTCGAGCCAATCGTCGCGCTCCCCGCCGTACCGTTCTTCCCACGTGAGTTCGCCGTTCGCGCCGTAGCGAAGCGCCCAGCCGTCGCGGGAGTCGCCGCTTTCCGACTCGCCCGCGAGCACGACTCCGCCGTCACCGCCCGCCGCCGCCCAGACGGCTTCACTGGCCGAGCCACCCCGCGTCCGCTGCCAGCGTCGGTCTCCCCCGTTTCCGACCCGTAGCGTCCACGCGTCTTGGCTTTCGCCCTCCACCTCGCCGGCGAGGAAGTAGCCGTTCGACGTCGGAACGACCGCCTTCAGTCGCCCCGTCGAGTAGCCGTCCGGGGCGGCGTAGGTTCGCTCCCACGTTCTCGACCCCGAACCGTCGAGTTTTAAGAGCCATCCCGCCGCGCCGGAGTCGCCCCGCGTCCATCCCGCGAGAACGTACCCCTCGCCGTCGCGCTCCACCCCGTAGAACGCTCCGACGCCGGGCGTTCGCTCGTTCCGCGTCGCACCGTCGGGGGCGAGTTCGACCACCCAGCCTCGCGCCCCTCCGTCGCGATCCGTTCGCCCGGCGACCACGTACCTGTCGTCCGTCGAGACGACCGAGTACAGCCTGTCGGTCCCCGGTCCGCTGAGCGTTCGCGCCCACTCCTGTTCGCCGTCCGCGCCTATCTTCACGACCCAGCCGTCGATTCCGGTGCCGGAACGCTCCGTCTCGCCGGCGAGGACGTAGCCGCCGTCTTCGGTTCGGGCGATGTCGGCGAAGATGTCGTCGCCCGAACCGCCGTAGGTTCGGTTCCAGCTTTCGGCCGGTTCCGGTTCCGTCTCCGCCTCGACCGCGCTTCCGAACAGGGTCGTGACCCCTGCGCAGGACGCGACGAGCACGACGAACACGAGTGTCGCAGTGCGTGTCATGCGCGTTGGTCGCGGACGACCGAGTTTGTTATGCCGTGACTGCGCAGCGAACAGGACGCCACTGAACGTCGGTAGCCCGCATTTGCTCCGCCGGAATCCAAACCGATTCCTCGGTGCGGGACGCGCTCCAGCGCATGGTTCGAACCGCAGTTCTCTTCGCGCTGCTCGGAACAGTCTCGTGGGTATGTGGGCGATGTTCGCCGATTTCTCCACTCGGATGCTCGCGCCGGAAGTGGCGATGGCCGTCTCTTACGCGGTGGGCGTCGGCGTCGCGCTCACCTACATCGCGGCGCAGTCGGGGGCGGTGTCGCTCGCCGGTTCGGGCGTCGCATTCGCGGTTGTCGGCGGACTCTTCTCCGTAATCGGGTCGATAAGCTACTACGCCGCCCTCAAGGGCGGGAACAGGGCCATCGTCACGACGGTCACCGTGCTCTACTTCGTCGTCGCCGCCGTCTTGGGCATCGTCTTCCTCGGCAAGTCGGTTGACGTGCGCGACGTGGCGGGAATCGGGTTGGCGGTCGGGGCCGTCGTTCTGTTGGCGACGTGAGGCACGTCGTATATTGCACTTCGCTATATCCATCCGGACAGCACAGAAGGCCCAGAGGTTCGGAGGATGGATTCCTACAAATCAGAACGGGTCTGCATGGGTGACGCTCGACCGATTCTCGCGGCGCGATTGGGGATTCCTGCTGCTCCTCGGTCTCCTGCTTTACGCGGTCACGCAGGGGCCTAATTCGTCGGTCTTGAACATCACCAGTCCGCGACGGTTAGCCTCGTGCTGATCTTCACCCCAGTCGGTGTCGCGCTGTTCAGCACCCCGTTCCTCGGCGAGCGCCCGTCGCGCCGCCAAGGCCTCGGGTTGGGCGTGCTCCTCGTCGGCGTCGGCGCCTACTTCTATCCGCTCCGGTTTCCGACCGCGGAACTCGTTGGACTCGGCGTGATGGTGGTTGCACTGGTCGGAAACGCGCTCCCGTCGGTTCTCGGCCGTCGGTTCAACCGGCTCGCGCGGTTCTCTTCGCTTACGGTCACCACACTCAGTATGGGTTTCGGGTCGCTCGTCCTTCTGGGCGCAGGAGTCGCCGCGCAAGGCGTTCCGTATCTCACGCCGGAGAACTGGCTCGTCGTCGGCTGGTTAGCCGTCGTGAACACCGCGTTCGCGTTCACGCTCTGGAACCGGACGCTTCAGACGCTCTCCGCGGTCGAATCGATTGTCATCAACAATACGATGCTGGTGCAGGTCGCGGTGCTCGGCTGGGCGTTTCTCGGCGAGGCGCTCACCGCCTTCACCTGATCGCCATCGGACTGGTCGGCGTCGGCGCTCTCCTCGTCCAACTCCGCGGTCGAACGTAGTCAGACGGACACTTCGTCCCCGTGAGACCGATAAACGCCGCGAGGAGAGCGCCAGACTGCTCGCGTCGCTCGACCGTTTCGGACGCCGGAAACGGTCGTAGAACAGCGGAAACGGTGGGGTGTCGACGGAGAATCCGTCGAGTCCGTGTCGCCCGACGCGGTGCTATCGGACGAGCGGGGCGACCTCGTCGCCGAGACGCTCCACGCACACGACCATCGTGTCGGTGCCGATGCCGGGGTGGTACGTGCGGAAGATGAAGTGGATATCGTCGCCCAGCGCGTCGCGGTACGCTCGGAGTTCCTCGGCGACCTGCTCGGGTGTGCCGAAGATGGCCTGCTCTTTCAAATCCTCCTTTCGCTCGGCGTCGAGTTCGGCCACCGATTCGCCGGAGAATATCTCGGCGTACCGGCGCTGGATGTAGAAGTAGCCGGGTTTCATCGCCTCCCACGCCTCCTCGCGCGAGTCGGCGACGAACCCGTGCTGGAGGACGTACACCTCGAAGTCGCCTTCGAGTCCCTCCTCCTCCCGAACGCGCTCGATATCCTCCTTCCGTTTGCGGACGCCTTCGACGGAGAGCGACGAGGGAGCACACCACGCGTCCGAAACGCGGGCCGCCCGCCTGACCGCGGGTTTGACTCCCCCGCCGAACATGATGGGGACGTTCGATTCGGGTTTCGGCGTCACGCTCGCGTCGGGCGACACGTCGTGAAACTCCGCGTCGTAGTCGAGCGACCCCGGAGACCACGCCGCCCGCAGGAGATTCGTCGCGTCCATCAACCGTTCGACTCGCTCCTCCCGCGGGACGCCGAACGACTTGAACTCGCGGGGGTTCGATCCGATGGCGAGTCCGAGCGTGAGGCGGCCGTCGGCGAGCAGGGAGACCGTCGCGGCGTCCTCCGCGAGGCGAACCGCGTCGTAGAGCGGTGCGAGCGCGATGCAGGTCCCGAGTTCGACGTTCTCGGTGCGGGTCGCCAGCGCACCCAAGGAGGGCATCGTCGCCGAGAGGTAACCGTCCTCGGCGAAGTGGTGTTCCGACACCCACGCGCTGTCGAGACCCGCGGCGTCGATAGCCGAGACGAGTTCCAGCATCTCGTCGTAGATCTCGGTCATCGAACGGTCGTCGTCGGGGCGTCGCTGGCAGGTGAACAACCCTGTCCCGAGTTTCATACCCGGAAATCGAAGGCTGGCGTCTTAATCGTTTATAAAGACCAGTCGGTGGCATTCGTCTCCAACATCCGATGATACCCGCACAGGGCTTTTATCGCCTGTTTTTGGCTTTTAAACTATGAATGGACCGCTGACGAGTTCCGGCTCGAAGAAGCCCGAGAGTTCGATCCTCGATGCGTTTAAACCGGTGATAGTGTTGCTCCTCTTGCTGGCGTTGCTCTTCGCCGCGATGTACTTCGTCGGCTGATCTCGCGTGCGGTCGTCTCGCCCCTTTTATCTCCCTTCAACCAGCCAGACAATTCTTTACTAGTTACTTTCCGAAAGAATCCATGGCTCACACCAGTAGAATTTCCGAACGTTCGTTCCCCCTTCCGCCGAGGGTTCGAATCCCGTTCGTGGTGGCGGGGCTCGCGGCGATCGCTTTCGGGTGGCGGTACCTCGACGGCCTGCTCGCGCTCCGGCTCGGGTCGGGGGCCGCGTCTCGCTCGGCGCGATATTCCTCTTTCTGATCGTCGCCGTCACCACCCTCGTCGGCGTCGCGCTCGTCTCGACCGGGTTGGTGATTCCGGGCGCGTCCAGAGTTCCGGGCGACCCCGAACTCGGCTTCTCCCGGCGTCAGCGCAGATTCGTCGCCCGTGGTGCCGTACTCTCCGTCGTCGGTCCGTTCGTCGGAACCGTCGTCAGCGAGCTATTCAGCCCACTGCCGGGCGATTCGGTTCTATCGCCGCTGGTGACGCTCCCGGTGTCGCTCAGCTGGGTGCTCGTCCTGTTCGGTCTCGTCAGCAATCTCTTCAGGAACTCTATCTCTACCGGTTGGTTCCCCCTACTATCTCCGCATCACTCGCGTCGATTCCCGGCGCGATCGGTCGCACCCGCACGGCGAAGGTTCGAACGCTCCTCGTGGTCGGCGGCGCTCCCGTCGTGGCCGCCGGGATGGCGACGGTGTTCGTCGAGTGGCAGCCCCCCGTCGTCCTCGGCTCGGTCGAGTTCGCGGTCGCGTGTGTCGCGTTCCACCTCGGTCTCGTGCACCCCGACTCGGGGCCGCGGTATTCCGCGGACGACCTGACGTTCTTCGGCGGTCTCGTCGCCGCCGCGAGTCCCTTCCTGCTCTTCGCTCTGGTGACACTGCTTCCGGCTTCGTCGTTCGTCTTCGCGCGGTCTGATTTCGTCCTCCCGGCTGGACGTTGGTGCTACTCGGCTCGAACGAGCGATACGGGGAGTTGCTAGCGGTCGTTGATTCGAGTGAAATTCGGTAGAGAATAGCGTTTCTCGTTCGGACTCCATTCGACAATGACAGCGGGATGACTGTATCACGGAAAGTCTTCCTGCTTGCTGATTCTCCGAACAGAAAGTTAGAGTCTCAGAAAGCCCTCGCGTGCTACCATCGCGCGCCCCCTGCTGCGCGCCTCGGCACTCCTTTCAATCGTGCCTGTGGGGTTTGCGGGGTCGTGTTTCGTCTCCCCGCTCACGGTTTCACCATTCGAAATCGAGGCGCTCCGCGCCTCGTACCCCTCGCCCTTTCACTCCGCCGGGGAGAGGCAAGGACGGGCTGGCGGTTTTCGTGCTTGACAAGCGGGAACTCTCGGCGGCTGGTCGGCTTCTGTCGCAGTGGCGCGCGGGTTGCAAACGACTGGGAACTTTCGGGATAATACACCGCGTAACTTACTCATCAGCAGAGATAGTGAAACGAACAAGAAGAAAAACAGTCGGTCAAATCCGTCGTTTCAGTTCCGTATCTCGTCCTTCTGCACGGTCTCTTCACCGATGAATCGCGGGCGCTCCTCGATGGCGAGGAAGTTGTCCACGTCCTCGCGGGCCTCCTTGGCTTTCCCCTTGGCGGGGTCGTAATCCCGCGATCCCTCGCTCCCGAGCGCGTCGTGCAGGGCGTTGAGGTCGTCGAAGTAAAGCTCGGCGATACCGTCGAACTCCGCGTTCTCGGGGTCGGTCGGGAGGATGGTGTCGTACTTCACGACGCCCTCGATTTCGCGGGCGATGGGCGTGTGATTTTTCTGCCAGTGGTCGACGAACTCATCGTGGCTCATCCCCTCCTTGCGGACGAGAAACGCGCTGTGTTTGTACAGACCGTCCGTCTCGCCGCCCACCTCGTCCTTCTGCGTGACGACCTCGCCGATGAACCGCGGGCGCTCCTCGATGGCGAGGAAGTTGTCCACGTCCTCGCGAGCCTCCTTCGCCTTCCCCTTGGCGGGGTCGTAATCCCGCGATCCCTCGCTCCCGAGCGCGTCGTGCAGGGCGTCGAGGTCGTCGAAGTAAAGCTCGGCGATACCGTCGAACTCGGCCGCCTCGGGATTCACCGGGAGCACCGTGGCGTACTTCACGACGCCCTCGATCTCGCGGGCGATTTCGGTGTGATTGATCTGCCAGTAATCGACGAACTCGCCGTGACTCATCCCCTCTTTGCGCACCAGTAATGCGACGTGTTTGTACATTTCATCCGAGGGCAGGGTTCGCGGTGCCATAAAGCACCCGAAGAGCGTCGAATCGACACCCGTCGCCAGAAGTCGGTCGCCGTCGGCGATTCGCCGGGGATGTTCATCATCCCGAGGGACTATCAAACGCGAGAGCATTTCCCCCGGTGATACGAGTCACGGTAACGCTATCGCGGACGGGAAAACCGGTCGCGTCTACGGAAATCTCCGACACGTTCTCGACAATTCCGTTCCGTCGAAGAAATTCAGTCAATAATATACAATCATTTATTAGTCACGCCTTGTTCCTTGTTGGCATGGCAGACGATAATCCGAAGCAGGCAAACAGATTCGGAACGACTCGGCGCGCCGTACTTGGCGCGGTGGGGGCGGGCGGGTTGGCAGGCGTGGCGGGGTGTCTCGGGAACATCGGTGGCGGCGGTGGGGGAGGAAGCGTCGATACGGTCAAATACGGTGTTCTCAATCCGATGACCGGACCGTACGCGGGACTCGCGGCGGAGCAACGGAAAGGAGTGAAACTGGCGATACAGACGATAAACGACAGCGACGAGTACGAGTTCACCATCGACGCGAAGTACGGCGACACGCAGGCCGACACCGAAACCGGCCAGCAGGAGGCACAGCGGTTGGTCGAACAGCACGGCGCGTCGTTCCTGATGGGTGCGATCTCCAGTTCAGTCGCGCTCGGTCTCAACGAGTTCGCGTCGGAAGAGAGCGTAATCTACTCCCCCGGTGCGGCGGCCATCCCCATCACCGGGAAGAACTGCAACAAGTACGTCTTCCGCTGCGAGACGAACACCGCACAGATCGCGGAAGCCTGCTCCGAGTGGACGCTGAACAACCTCGGGAGCAGGGTGTGGTTCCACATCGCGGACTACGCGTACGGCCAGTCGGTGCTCCGCGAGTGGCGCTCGCGGATGAAGAAGTCGAGCGCGGACTTCACGGAGGTCGGCGTCTCTCGGGCGGAGTTCGGCGCGAAGAACTTCGACTCCTTCATCAGCCAGATAAAGAACTCTGACGCCGACGTGGTCGTCGTCGGCTCGACCGGCGGCGACCTTATCAACTTCGCAAAACAGGCGAAATCGCAGGGGTTGGTCGGCCAGAAGAAGGTGATGACGACGACGGGAACGTTCCAGGTCGTTCGGGGCGCGCTCGGCGAGGCCGCCGACGGACTCTACAGCGGGACGCGATACGTGCCGAAGATAGACGTCGGCGACAACCAGCAGTTCGTGAAGGCCTACGAGAAGGCGAACGGAACCGAACCGGATAACTTCGCGCGCGTCGCCTACGACTCCATCCGGATGGTCGCAAACGGAATCAAGGAGGCCGGAAGCGCCGACCCGGACGAGGTCGCCGACACGCTGGCAGGACTGGAGATGGACACCCTCTTCGGGAAGAACTCGTTCCGCGAGTGCGACCATCAGGCGAAAAATCCCGTCTGGGTCGGACGGAACGTCTTCAAGGGCGGCAAGATGGTCGACGTGAAACTCATCAACAAGGTCGAGGGAGACCAAGCCATCCCGCCGTGTGACCAGACCGGCTGTCAGCTCTGATATGGCAGGAGCGTTCATCGAACAACTCCTGAACGGGCTGACCATCGGGGCGGTGTACGTCCTGCTCGCGGCGGGACTGTCCATCATCTTCGGCGTCATGGACGTCATCAACTTCGCGCACGGGGAGTTCTTCGCCCTCGGCGCGTACCTCGCGTTCGCCATTGTCGCCGTCGGAACCGGCGGGGGCGCTTTCTGGATCGCGCTCGTCGTCGCTCCCCTGCTCGTCGCGGTCGTCGGGGCGGTCGTCGAACGAGCGACGATTCGACCGCTGTACGGGCGAAATCCGCTGTACCACATCCTGCTCACGTTCGGGCTGGTGCTCATCTTCAAGGACGCCATCGCGTTCGTCTGGGGCGACAACCCCAAACCGTTCGCCCAACCGCCCTCGCTCCGCGGGCCGGTCGACCTGCTCGGGTTCAACTACTCGAAGTACAGCTTCTTCGTCATCGCCGTCGGCGCGGTGACGGCGGTCGGCACGTGGCTCCTCCTGAATCGAACCCGATTCGGTCTCGTCGTGCGCGCGGGCGCGCAAGACCGCGAGATGGTGCGCCACCTCGGCATCGACATCGACCGCTACTACACGCTCGTCTTCGCGTTCGGCTCGTTCCTCGCCGCGCTCGGCGGTATCGTGCTCGGGGCGAAACAGGGCGTCAGCACGGGGATGGGCAACTCCGTCATCATCCCCGCGTTCGTCATCGTCGTGCTCGGCGGCCTCGGCAGTTTCCGCGGCGCGGTGCTGGGCGGGTTCTCCGTCGGCATCATCGAGACGTTCTTCCGGAGTCCGCCGTTCGGGCTGGACGCCGTCCTCCCGAACATCGGAGGGGTGGTCGTCTTCCTGCTGATGATCGGCGTCCTGCTCGTCCGCCCGCAGGGGCTGTTCGGCAACCCCGAGTGGGAGTCCTCGGACGGCGGCGGCGAACTGCTGACTGGCGGTGGCGGCGGCGTACTGGACGACAGTACGCGCTTCAGACTCGGCGCGGCCGTCGTCGGTCTGCTCTTCCTCGCACCGCTCGGAATCGGCGTGCTATACACGTCGTACGAGGTGAACTCGCTCCTACTGACCGCGCTGGTCTGGGCGCTGTTCGCGCTCAGCCTCGACTTCGTGATGGGGTACGCCGGACTCGTCTCGCTCGGCCACGTCCTCTTCTTCGGACTGGGAGCCTACGGCACCGTCCTCACCGTAGAGCATGCGACCCCCTCGGTGTTCGTCGCGCTCGGCGTCGGCATCCTCGTCGCGGCGCTCGTCGCGTGGGGCGTCGGCCACCTCTCCATCCGGGTGTCGGGCGTCTACTTCTCGATGATAACCCTCGGTTTCGCGGAGTTGTTCTTCCAACTCGCACAGCAGGTCGAGTTCACGGGCGGAAGCGACGGTCTGTTCGGCTTCGACCCAGTGTACGGGCTGATGGGCGGCCCGGAAGTCGGGAACGTCGCCCTGCTCGGCGATATCGAACTGTTCTACTACTTCGTGCTCGCCCTCGTCGTCGGGTCGTACCTGCTCGCCCGACGGATGATGAACGCCCCCTTCGGGAGCGTCCTTCAGGGTATCCGAGAGAGCGAAGAGAGAGCTTCGTTCGTCGGCTACGACGTGCCCGCTTACAAGCGACGGGCGTTCGTGGTCAGCGGCGCATTGGCCGGTCTCGCGGGCGGTCTCTCGGCGATTCACACCGGCGGGGTCGCACCCTCGTTCCTCGCGTGGATAAAGTCCGGCGAGGTCATCGTGATGACCATCCTCGGCGGAATGGGGACGCTGTACGGGCCGATGATCGGTGCAGGCGTGTACGTGGGCTTAGGAGAGATTCTTAGCTCGTTCACGGAGCAGTGGCAGGGCATCCTCGGCCTCGTCTTCGTCGTCTTCGTCATCTTCGTGCCGCGCGGCCTCGTCTCGCTTCCGGGGATGTTCGCCCGGCCCACCGACCGAGAGACCGGCGGCGGCCCCGAACCCGTCGCGGAAACCGAGTCGGAGGTGAGCAACTGATGGCGATGCTAGAAACCGAAAGCATCACGCGACAGTTCGGCGAACTCGTCGCGGTGGACGGGGTGAATCTCTCCGTCGAGGCGGGCGAGTTCCGGAGCGTCATCGGCCCGAATGGAGCCGGGAAGACGACGCTGTTCAACCTGATTTCGGGCGCGCTATCGCCCACGTCGGGCCGCGTTGTCTTCGCGGACGAGGACGTGACGAAGCTTCCCCCTCACGAGCGCGTGCGGCGCGGCATCGGGCGGTCGTTCCAGATCACGACCGTCTTCGGCGGCCTCAGCGTCCGGGAGAACATCCTCCTCGCGGCCCAATCCGTGAACGAGGGGTCGAGTTCGTTCGGCGAGCGACTGTTCCGACCGGCGGACAGTTTCGAACCGGTCAACGAACGGGTCGAGGACGTGCTCTCCCGCGTCGGCCTCGCGGGGCGCGCGGACGAGCGCGCGGCGGCGCTGGCCTACGGCGATCGGCGACGGCTGGAGATCGGACTGGTGCTGGCGACCGACCCGCAGGTCGTTCTGCTGGACGAGCCGACGGCCGGGATGAGCGTGGAAGAGACGCGAGCGACGATGGAACTCATCGACGACGTGCTCGCGGAGCGGACGCTGCTGCTCATCGAACACGACATCGACCTCGTGATGAACATCTCCGACCGCATCACGGTGCTCAATCGCGGGCAGGAGCTTGCGACCGGAACGCCGGAGGCGGTGGCGGCGGACGACGACGTGCAGGCGGCGTACCTCGGAGGTGTTCGGGCGTGATGCTCTCCATCGAAAATCTGCGGGCCGGTTACGGCGAGACTGAAGTGCTCTCGGGCGTTTCGCTCGACGTAGCAGAGGGCGAGGTCGTCGCGCTCATCGGGCGCAACGGCGTCGGAAAGACGACCACCCTGCGGTGTATCACGGGTGCACTCTCGCCCACCGCCGGAACGATTCGATTCGACGGGGATGACATCGCTGGCCGCTCGCCGGTTGAGACCGTCCAGCGCGGAATCGCGCTGGTGCCCGAAGAGCGGCGGGTATTCCCCGGCCTCTCGGTGCGCGAGAACCTCGCCGTCGGGGCGCTCGGGGGAAGCGATAGCGCGCATCGGAGGGACGTGGACGACGTGCTCGCCACCTTCGAGAACCTCCGGGAGCGCCGGGACAGTCGGGGGACGGATCTCTCGGGCGGCGAACAGCAGATGCTCGCCATCGCCCGGGCGCTGGTCTGCGGCGCGGATCTGCTCATGCTAGACGAGCCGACCGAGGGACTCGCGCCGCTCATCGTCGAGCGGGTGGAGGACCTGATCCGTGACCTAAACGAGGAGGGTATCACGGTGCTCCTCGTGGAGCAGAACGTCGCGGTCGCGCTCTCGCTCGCGGACAGGGTCTACCTGCTAGACCAAGGGAGAATCGTCTTCGAGGGGACGCCCGAGGAACTGGAAGCGAACGAGGACGTGATGGACAAACACCTCGGCATCAGCGTGTGACCGCGACGGTCGTCATCCGTCGGAAGTTTCGGGGTCGTCGGCCGAATTCAATCCCGTCGCCATCAGTCGGCGGGCGATCACTACGATTCCGTTGTCGAACCCTCTCCCGAACACGGCTTTCTCATCGCTGGGCTCGTTAGAATCCTTCTCGTACACCGAACTGACCAGAATCGTGTTCCGGTCGACTAGCAGGAGCCGACTGATAGTCACGTCCTCCGATTGGTCGGTCAGCGAACCGCTCAACCACTCCAGCCCGGAGACGAAGACTTCGGCGTCGGGAAGCGCCTCCTGAATCCGATCGCGTAGCTGTTCGGTCACCGCCCCGATGAGAACGGAGAGACCCGTTTCCTGAGCCGTTTGTAGGTGCTCCACCAAGTCCTCCGTGAGAACCGCTTCGCGACCGACGATGAGGACGATTTCCCGACCGGCGGCGTCGATGAGTTGCTGTGTCCGATTCGTAATCGGGGTGGCGCCGGACAGCGCCCAAACTTCGTGCGTCACTTCTTGGTCGTCGTCCGGGAGTGCCGGTTCGATGTCCCCGAGCGCATCGACGAGCGTCTCCGTCCGGGATTGGTACTCTTCTCGAAGCGTCTCGGATGCCTCCTCGATCGACACGGCCCGAAACTGCTGCGGGTTCGAGTGCTGAACTTCGACGAGTCCTTTGGCCTCCAACACTCGAATCGCGTCGTAGACCCGCGTCCGAGGAACCTCGGAGGTCTCGCTGATCGTTTTGGCCGTCCCTTTCGGGAGCCGTGACAACGCCACGAAGCACTTCGCTTCGTACTCTTTCAACCCGAGTTTCTGAAGCAGTTCGACCGCCCGTTGATGATTAGATAGATCCTTCATGGGTCCCAACCATGCTACCGGCGAAACCGGTACCGTCTCCGTTGTTCTGTCGCCACTCACAAGTCAGTTCCTGTCGAATTACTCGTAAGCGTCTGACAGTACGACCTTCCATATTCGTTCGAAGGGACTCGACCAACTTGAACCATACTTATAAGATACCAGTCATTTTGCGGTTTCCCCACTCTCCCCGACAGCAAGCGAGTTATTTCGCAATTGATAGTGTTGGAAATAGCAGAATATTGGCTAAAAAATGCGGATTTTGCAGTCGGGGGAGAGACGTCTACTCTTTCCCTGCTGCCGAATCGTGATCTTCGGGGGTGAAATGAAAGTGATTGAACGGCTGTATCTCGCGCCGTTTCATGAGTTCGGAGCTTTCTATCTCGAGTCCGAGGTCGTGGACGGCGTCTGTGATACGAGTGATATCGACCGTGCTCGTCCCGACGACTTCGATGTGGATGTTCCTCCGACCGGTCATCATCTCCCGGAGGTCGACCACTCCCTTGATGTCCAGAACCTCGTCTGCCAGTCCGCTACGTTCGGTCGGCGGGGCGGTACAGACGAAGACCACTCGTAGCGGGAGGTTCGCCGCTTCGTAGTCGATTTCGGGATGGTACCCTTTGATAATACCTTCGGTTTCGAGTTGGTCGATTCGGTTCCGAACGGTGCTCGGCGAAACGCCGACCGTATCGGCGATTTCCTGGGCGGTCATCTGCCGGGCATCCTCTTGAAGCATATGCAGGACACCCCTATCTACGTTGTCCAACTCCCTGGGCATGGATTCGAATACGAACGCTGGCCGTATGTAATCTGAGTGCGACGGCACCGAATCTCGTTCGGCTGCTCTGCCGAATTGTCACCTATCAAGTTGTTCACCCGAATAATCACAGTAAGGTTATACCGGGCTAGCCCGAAATGCCGAATGGCACGGAGTCCGAGAGGGTCCCAACCAATCGTCACTCCGTGCTGGAACTGCCACTTTCACGGCAGTTTCCGCGAGCGCGGTTTCGGACCGCCCTCGTTGCCGTTCGAGAAACGGGATTTCTACCATCGAGCGGAAACCGACCGGAGCGGATTACCGAACGAGGCCGTCCCGGAATTCCGTGGTAATCTTCCCCGAAAAGGCCTCTCTGCTCGACCGGAAAATATATTCACCCGCGTAATCACAAAAGTCTTTATGGCGTAGATGACGTAATCCATCACACCGAACAGGATGACCGTACAAGAACATCCCTCTGTTCAGAAAGGACATCTACCATGGACGATGAGAAACCATCAGCCGATGCGGGTCGGTCGGAATCGAATCTCGAGACGAGTTCCACCTCCTTCGACTGGTCACGAAACGGACAACCTAGTATCGCCGTCGTCGAGGCCGTCGCCGCTGTTACTGGCCGCGATACCACGGACGTACCACCGTTGTACGACTTTCTCAACCCCGACGCGCTGGACGCGCTCGCTACCGTACGGGGATTCGACACCGTTGACGACGTGTGCGTGAAGTTCGCGTACGACGGAATCGAGGTCTCAGTGATCGGTGACGGAACCGTCACGGCGCGCTCGAAACAGCGGTGAGCGAGGACAGCTCGGCGGGGATCCAAAATCGTTTGGTAGCGCAAGCTCGGAGCGATTCGTACTGGATTTCGGACGGAGTTCAGTCGAGCGACCTAACTTCGGACTTTTCATCTTCTATCCCCTTTAGAATCGCAAGTAGCGGCTTGATTTCGTCGAATTGGGCACCTTTCGTCACGCTGTTTTCTTCTCGGTTCCGATTTATGTAGCCTTGATCCTCCAACTGAGGAAGGTGTACGTGCTCCATCGCAATTGTTTGCTGCCCTTCGCCCGGATCCGAACCGCCGGAAGCGACCGTACGGTCGTCTTGCGGATTCTCCTCCAGTAAGGCGAGCAACGTACGCCGTCTGTGGACGTTCGACAGCACGCTTAGCTGGTCATCGAGCATAGTAACCTCGTCGGGCTAGACAACGTCCCAAAGATAATAAAGAATGAACATTTTCTAATAACGAGAACGTTTGAGGAAGTGAGTAACACGTCGCTACGAACGAGCGGTCGACGCGCGGGCTTATTTCGGCCGTTTCGTCCCGAACCGGGAGAGGAACTACCGCTCGAACGACTCCCCGACTCGATTTCCGTTCACGAACAGCTCTTCCGAGGGCAGGCGTTCTTCGTGGTAATCGTCGTGGTACTCCATCAACTGGAAGAGCGCACCGGTCGGATTTGTGGGCGAAACGAACGCCTCCGTCCATGTGTCGAACTCGGCGCGGTCGACGACCCGAAGGTCGTGCTCGCGGAGCGATTCGATGACGGCGTCGATGTCCGCGACTTCGAGGGTGACGTGGTGGAGTCCCGGGCCGCGACGGTCGAGGAAGTCGGTGAGGAAAGTGTCCTCCGCGACGGGTTCGATGAGTTCGAGCCGAGAGGCGTCGCCGAGGCGATAGTACGCCCAGCGAAACCGGTCTTCCACGGGCTCGACGGTGAGGCGTTCGCAGCCCAGCGCCAGCAGAACGGGTTCGGCGTGTTCGATGGATTCGACGGCGATGCCGACGTGGTCGACCCGGACCGGCGTGTCGTGCGTTCGCATTAGTCATGGAAACGATTGGAGCTATCTTGAGTGTACGGCAAGCGACAATCCAGTCTAATCTACCTGTACGAAAAAGTGATAAAAATTATGTACGGATGATACGATTTCGAATCATGTCACGTGCGTACAGGAGACGAACACTTTCCTACCAACACAAGCGCAGCGTGCTGTGTTTCGTCGCTGGCATCGACGTAATCCGTGGATTACAGAGTGCGAGCAGTGGCCATCGAGGCAGTTACCGGTTCGATCCTGCTCGCACTTGCGCTCGGGAAACTGGTGGCCCTCTTCGAGCTGTCGATGCGGCGAGAGTGAGAGCACAAGTGGACGGTACGACCGTACGCGTTTAACACCTTCCTCGGTCTGGCGATGTTCGACGTCATGCGGATGGTGTTCGGCGTGATACTCGTCGTCGCGCTTCTCAGCGACGACGCCTTCCGTACACCTTGACAGAGGTGTTTCACCTACCTTCAATACGAACCTCGGAGTAACCCGCCCCATGGGATTCTACCAACGCGATTTCATGGAAGGGACGCGCGGGACGATGGGCGTCGATTGGGAGGAACGAATCGACTTCCAGCGGATGCGCGAGGAGCGTAAGGAGCGCGCACTGACCCGGATGCGCGAGGCGGGACTGGGCAGCATGCTCCTCATCAACGACCCGAACGTCCGGTACGTGACCGGCCTCGCCATGACGGGCGGGTCGGGCGCGGACCACTACACCCTGCTCACCGAGGACGGCGACGTCGTCCACTGGGATACGGCCGACCACGCGAGCAACCAGCGGTTCAACTGTCCGTGGCTGGACGACATTCGCTACGCCTGCCCCGGACTCGGGAACGTCCCGCGGGCCTCGGGACGCGACTCCGCCCGCGATTGGCTGAAGGGGAAGATGGCCGACCTCGTCTACGAGGCGATGGAGGAGTACAGCGTGGCGAAGGAACCGATGGGCATCGACATCGGAAACGGTGCTCTCATCTCGAAGTTCGAAGACCGCGGCGTCGACGTGCGAACCGACGAGTGTGCGACGGTGATGGAGAGCGCGCGAAAGGTGAAGACGCGCGACGAGATCGAGTGCCTGCGGATGGTCGCCGCGCTCTGCGAGGCCGGATTCCAGCGCATCACGGAGACCGCGAAACCCGGCGCGCGCGAGTCGGAGGTCTGGGGCGAGGCGACGAGGGAACTCTGGGGCCTCGGCGCGATGGTGCAGGGCGGCTACGTCACGTCCGGGCCGAACACGTGGCCGAAGCATCAGGCGAACACGACCGACCGCGTGATTCGCCCCGGCGACCTCGTCTACGCCGACTTCTACAACATCGGCTTCATGGGCTATCGCTCCTGTTACTACCGCACCTTCAGCGTGGGCGAGCCGACGCGAGCCCAGCGGGACGCCTACGAGACCGCCCGCGACAACCTCTACGACGTGCTCGAACGCATCGAACCCGGCGCGACGACCGATGATATCTCGCAGGGCTTCCCCGACATGGAAGGCGAGCACGCCGACTGGTACGGCGCCACCGACTACTGGCAGATGACGACGAACCACTGGGCGCACGGTCTCGGCCTGCAACTGTACGAGGTTCCGCTCATCTGGCGCGGCATCTCGCCCGACCACCCCATCGAGATCGAGGAGGGGATGACGATGGCGGTCGAGACGATGGAACCCGCAGACCGGCAGGGCGTGCGCGTCGAGGAGATGGTCGTCGTCCGCGAGAACGGCGTCGAGATTCTCAGTCAATGGCCCGTCGAGGAGATTACGACCATCGACTGTTGAGCGTCGTTTGAATTTCCTTATGAAGGAGTGTTTCGGGCGGCTAGGCGGGGTCGCGTTGTGTACTATTCTGTACTGAGATGTACCGTTAATATGAAATCTCAGAAAATCCTCGGACGCTCTCCTCGGATTTGACGAGTTATCGCAGTCGTGTTGTCCTCGAAAGCCCCCGGCCGTTCACGGCGCTCCGCTTGCTGCGTTCACGGAGATGTTGCTGCGCGCTTTGTCTCCTTGCCACTGGAAGAACTTGCTCTTCGGTGCTCTCGTTCCATCCGTCGTCGCTCACGAGAACGCCCGGCCCCGTAAGCACCGCACACCGAGCGACCGACAGGGAGCGAGGTGAGGAGTGCAGTAGAGGCCGCGAAAGTCGAGCATACGAGGGCTTTCCGGAATACGACCACGAACCCTTCCAACGTTAGTACGAAGAAGCGATCGGTTCGGTCTATGGCATCGACCAACCGCGAACAAACGCCGTCCAAACCAAGCCGATTCACGAACCATTACGTCACGGGCCGCGAACAATAACTCCATGAGCGACGACACGCCCGATTACCGCGAACAGGTCGAGGACGCCTTCCCCGAACTCGATTCCATCGAAAGCGACGAACTGCGTGAGCAGGTCGCCGATGCGTGGTTGCTCGGCCTCGACCGCGGCGGCTGGCGAGACATCGAGGACATCCCATACGCGTGGAACATCCACGAGGTGACGAACGTCGAGCACGTCCGCGGCGTAACTCGGATCGCCGTGTGCTCCGCCGAGGAACAGCGGGAGTTCCACGGCGCAGACCCTGACGAGGACGTGATCGTCGCGGCCTGCCTGCTCCACGACGTGGGAAAATGCTACGAGTACGTCGATTTCGTGGACGAGGAGACGTTGCTCGACCCCGACCCGACCTACGCCACCGAGGAGGTTCCGCACTCGCTGTCGGGGTACGCACTGGCCCACGAAGTCGGCTGTCCGCTCGCGGTTCAGCGCGCGATTCCCCATTTCCTCGGCGAGGTTCCGAAACGAACCCTCGAAGCCGAACTGGTGAAGAGCGCCAACTCGGCGAGTTCGAACGCCATCACCCAGTCCGCGATGGGAATCACGCTTCAGGAGTGGATGGAGAAGTACAGCCAGACGCAGTGAAACGGTTTTCTCGCGGCTGTTCTCGATACCCTCTTCGTCCGGCTCTTTTTCAGATAGCTATGCAGATAGCTATCCGAATGGATTTACAGATAGATATCCAGATCCGGTACGCCGAATTCATCGGGGCGCATTTCGACGGGTGTACCAGAACCCCTTTTCCCGGCGAATGTCAACTCCCAGTCGATGAACCGTCGCAGATTTTTGCAGACCGCGGGCGCCACCGGTGCCGCCTCGCTCGCGGGGTGTTCGGGGATGTTCCAGACGAGAACGTTGCCGAACGAGCCGCCGATGGTGAAAAATCGCCCGGAGGCAGTGTACTATCCGACGCACGTGGAGGGGATGGAGATGGCGGGGATGGCGAAACAGAGTCGGTATCGACTCGCTCTGTTCTACTCGTTTCCCCACCGATTCTGGCTGATGGGCGGCGGGACGGCCCAACAGCAGGAGAAGGTCACCGTCCAGAAGGGCGACGACCTCCACCTGATGGCGTCTGTCTGGGACGCGAAGACGAAGACGGTGCTCCCCGCGGGGGACGTTCGAATTGAACTCTCGAAGGGCGACTGGAGCACGACCCGGACGATGTGGCCGATGCTCTCGCAGAACATGGGATTTCACTTCGGCGACAACATGTCGCTGGACGGCGACGGAACTTACGACGCGAAGATACGAGTCGCCGGACTGAGCGTCCGCCGGACGGGGGCGCTCTCGGGCCAGTTCGGTTCGGGCGCGACGCTCTCGACGAAGTTCGAGTTCACCCAGCAGAAACTGGACGCACTGTCGTTCAAGAGGCTGGACGACAAGAAAGGGAAGAAAGGCGCGGTGAACCCCATGGAGATGCAGATGCCGACGAGTCACGTCCCGCCGAAGAACGACCTGCCCGGCCAGTTCGTCGGCGAGAAATCGAGCGGCGACGCGAAGTTCCTCGTCGTCGCGGTGAGCGACGCCGACCTCGCGGACGACACCTATCTCCTCGTCTCGCCGCGGACGCCGTACAACCGTTACCCGCTCCCGATGATGTCGCTGTCGGCGAAGCTGAGCCGCAGCGGAAAGTCCGTGTTCGACGGCGCGCTGCAACAGACGCTCGACCCCGACATCGGTTATCACTACGGCGCGAACGTGAAGGGCGTCAGGTCGGGCGACGAACTGACGGTGCTCGTCGATTCGTCCCCCTCGGTCTCCCGACACGAAGGGTACGAGACGGCGTTCCTATCGATGCCGAAGATGCAGTTTTCGGTTCAGTGACCGAATCAGAAGCCATAGAACAGCGGCCACGCGAGAACGGCGACCCAGATGGCGAGGGCTGCCTTCACCACCACGTTCCAGCGTCCGTTCTCCTTTTGCTGCGCCCCGCCGACCGCGAACGTCCCGACGACGGCGAGGACGACAAGTCGGTGGAGCACGACCGCGATGGGGAGCACCTTGACGCCGATGCTCCGGTAATCGAGGAGGAATCCAAGACCGAGGGCGACGACGGCGACGCCGAACCAGTCCAGCGACCGCCCGCCCTTCGGAAAGCCGACCGTGGCCAGCGGTAGGCCGACGACGTAGACGAGGTAGCCGATGCCGGCGATCGCCTTCACGGGGACGGCGGGGACGGTCGTCTCGACGAAGATGCTCGCGCTGCGTACCAGCAGCGGGAGGCCGATGAGCGTGGCGGTAAGCGCAACTCCGCGTTGGTTCGTCTCCGTCGAGAGCCATGATTCGGCCTCACGAAGCGACGAGAGCACCGATTCCTGCACGCCGACGGAACCGAGGAACAGCGCGACCCACACCAGCGATACCGGTCGTAGTTCGCTCGTCTCTCGAAGTTCGATGACCGACACCCACCCGTCGGTGTCGGAGATGCCACCGTTAGCGAATCGCTCGCGGGAGATATCGTCGACGTACCACTTTCCATAGTACTGACTGTCGAGATAGTACTGTGCCATCGAGAGCGACCCGACCGAGTGTCGCAGTCGGAACCAGTCCCAGTGTTCGTGGTGAGCTTGGACGGCTGTCCACGTCTGGTTCCCTTTTCCCGCTTCGTAGAGTCGGAGGTGATACCGCGAGCCGAAGTAAGTGCCATCGTGGAGCTGTGCCGTCTCCGTGACCCACCCGCCGCGCGAACCGGGGGCTTGGATGTAGGTGTACCGCGTCGCCCCCGTGGTGTTGCGCCACTCGACGATCTGGTCGTTGACGACCACGGGTTCGTCCTCGTCCCCCACCCCTCGCCACTCGTTCGACTGGTTGTCCCACTTTGCCCCTCGTCCGGTCTTCAACTGCGTCACGACTCGTTCGGAGTGTCCGCGGATGACGGCGTTGATGGGGAGGGTCAACGAGTCGAACGACTTTCGTCGGCTCGTAAACGGCCACAGCTTCGCCGAACTGTTCTCTTTCGGCTTGACGAGTCGCACGTCCTCGGGTTCTTTCCGTTCCGTCTCGTCGACCGAATGCGGCGCGAGGAAACCGGGTTGGACGACGATGAGACCGAAGAGTACGAGAAGCAGGATGCCCGTCACAACGCGGCGGTCGACCCCGATTCGTGATCCGGGCATACGTATCGAAGGATTTCGAGTCGTACAAAATTAGTGTACTGGCCGTTTTCGGTTACTCCGAAGCGAAGATATGACAACTCATCCACCCTACGACGATAAATGTCCGCTCGCTCACCGGTTGCTCGTAGTTGCTCGCCGTACGATCGACGGTCTCCGACAGCGCAGTCTCCGTTCCATCGCAGACGCGTCTCGCCGGTCGACGTTTATCGTATCGGAGAGAAAAGCGAGGACGGTTTACGCGACGACACGGCCATCTTCCGCGGCTTCGAGCAGTTCCTGGTAGCGGTTACGGATGGTGACTTCGCTGACGCTGGCGACCTCGCTCACTTCGGCCTGCGTCACCTTCTCGTTGCTGAGGAGCGCACCCGCGTAGACGGCTGCGGCGGCCAGACCGACCGGCGACTTTCCGCTGTGGACGCCCTGCTCCTTCGCGGTTTTGAGCAGGTCGTGAGCGCACCGCTCGGATTCGTCGCCGAGGTCGAGGTCGGACGCGAACCGCGTCACGTAGTTCTGCGGGTCGGCGGGCTGAATCTGGAGTTTGAGTTCGCGCACGATGTAGCGGTAGGTGCGCTTGAACTCCATCTCGTCGATGCGGCTGACGCTCGCCACCTCGTCCAGGCTCCGGGGGATATCGCTCTGGCGGGCCGCCGCGTAGAGCGAGGCGGTCGCCACGCCCTCGATGGAACGCCCCGGGAGCAGGTCTTCTTCCAACGCCCGGCGGTAGATGACGCTGGCCGTCTCGCGGACGTTCTTGGGAAGGCCGAGCGCGCTCGCCATCCGGTCGATCTCGCCCAGCGCCTGCTTCAAGTTGCGCTCTTTCGAGTCGCGCGTGCGGAACCGCTCGTTCCACGTGCGGAGTCGCTGCATCTTCTCGCGCTGGCGCGACCCGAGCGTCCGGCCGTAGGCGTCCTTGTTCTGCCAGCCGATGTTGGTCGAGAGCCCCTTGTCGTGCATCATCTTCGTCGTCGGCGCGCCGACGCGGCTCTTTTCGTCCTTTTCCCTCGCGTCGAAGGCGCGCCACTCCGGTCCGCGGTCGACGTTATCTTCTTCGACGACCAATCCGCAGTCTTGACAGACGGTCTCGCCGTGCCCCTCGTCGGCGACGAGTCTCCCGCCGCACTCGGGACAGACGCCTTCCTCCTGTTCGTTCTCTCGCTCGCGGGTCGATACGTCGGACTCGCTGTAGCTCTGAATTTTGGTGGATGTCATGGTTGTGGGTTGGCGGGCGCTCCCGGGAGGGAGAACCTGAAGAATCCCGGAGGGCCACTTCCTAACCAACAGTTAGTACGATATATACTTAAATGTTTCGTAGTATGGTGCCATTCCTGACTTTCCGTATTCTTCGTTAATGATGCCTGAAACGGGAGCCAATGGCCGTTTTACGCTCGAGAAATTGCGAAATTGTGATCCGAAACGGACAAAACTATATCGGTTTTACGCCGGGTGATTTTGTGCTAAATTTTCGGCTTCTATCGGGCAGACTGATGCTGTCGGTTCGAAATGACGTCCTACGTCTCCTCGTTCAGGTACGTCCTCGCAACCTCGTCCGGAACCTGCTCGAACACACGGTAGAACTGTCCGACCGCGCTGAAGTACGGCGGAACCTCGACGTAGAGTACGCCGTCCGCTTCGTCGGACAACTGCTCGACCGACCGAGGCGAGCCGACGGGGACGGCGAGGACGACGCGACTCGCTCCCGCGTTTCGCACCTGCCTGAGGCATGCGATGGTCGTCGCTCCCGTGGCGATGCCGTCGTCTACGACGACGACTCGGTCGCCCGCGACGTCCGGAATCGGTTCGTCACCTCGATACTCCGCCGCTTTCTCGCGGGCGGCTTCGGCCTGCCGCTCGCGCTCCCGTTCGACGTATGCTTCGTCCACCCCTAACCGGTCGATGAGGTCGTCGTTCAGCCAGACGCTCCCGTCCGCACCGACCGCACCGATGGCGAGTTCGGGGTTACCGGGCGCGCCCAGCTTCTTGGCGACCACCACGTCCAGCGGCACGCCGAGTGCGTCGGCTACCGGTCGTCCGACCGGGAGTCCGCCTCGCGGAATGGCGAGTACGACGTCCGCCGTCACCCCTTCGCGCACAACGCGGTCGGCCAGTTGCTCTCCCGCGTCCGTTCTATCGTTGAACATCCTCCTCCCCTGTGCCGACTAGTACACCCATCCAGTAAAAGCACTCGGCAAGGCGTTGTTGACAGAACGTATATCTAACGGACGCAACAACTATGGTGGCGTACTCAGTCTGTCAACGAAACGATGGAGAATGAGTGACTCACCGTCTATCGTCGTTCTGCACGTGGACGATGACGAAGACCTACTCGACCTCACTGCGACGTTCCTCGAACGGGAGTCGGAGCAGTTGCAACTCCGAACCGCGTCGTCGGCCACGGACGCCCGCGAGGAAGTACGAAAGGGTGGTATCGACTGCGCCGTCTGCGACTACGAGTTGGGCGACGCGAACGGACTCGACTTACTCGAAACGGTTCGGGAACTCCATCCGGAACTCCCGTTCATCCTCTTCACCAGCGTCAGCAGCGAAGCGTTAGCGAGTCGTGCGGTCTCCGCGGGCGTCACCGACTACTTCCAGAAGGACGTTTCGAGCGACCAGTGTGCGGTGCTGGCGAATCGCATCGAGAAAGCCGTCCACTCATATCGCACCGACGACGCGCTCCGCGAGCGGGAAGAACTCTACCGCACCGTCGTGGAGGGGAGCCACGACGTCATCTAAATCCATCGAGACGACCGATTCGAGTTCGTCAACCGGCGAGTGTGCGAAATCACCGGCTACGACACGGACGAACTGTGCGGCATTAACGTCTGGTCGCTCCTGCAGCCGGACGACCACGACCGCGTCAGAGATATCGTGACGAGTCGCGAGAGCGGCGACCATGCCGTTTCGATCTATGAGTCCAGGTTCCAAACGAAAGACGGCGAGACGCGCTACGGGGAGTTCTCCGTCCGAAGAACGAACTACGAGGGTCGTCCGGCGATCATCGGATCGGTTTGAGACGTGACCGACCGAAAACGAACGGAAGACCGACTGCACGCGCTCATCGAACACTCGTACGACCTCATTGCACTCGTCGACGAGTCGGGCGTTTTCCACTATCACAGTCCGTCCATCTAACGCTTCGGCTACGACCCGGACGAGATCGTGGGGGACGTTTCGTTCGACCACGTCCATCCCGACGACCGTCCCCGCGTGGTCGAGACGTTCCATCAGGTTATCGACGACCCCGACAGCTATCGAACCATCACGTACCGATTCCGCCGCGCCGACGGTTCGTGGCGCTACCTCGAAACGACGGGCGAGAACCGACTCGACGACCCGGCGGTCGGGGGACTGGTGCTCAACTCCCGGGAAGTGACCGGGCGGGAAAACGGGGAGCAGACGCTCGAAGCCCTCCACAACGTGACCCGCGAACTGATGGCCGCCGAGACGACGACCGCGATCAGCGAAATCGCGGTTCGAGCGGCACGCGACGTGCTCGCCCTTCCGCTGACCGGAATCTGGCGGTACGACGACGCGGAGTTTCGGTTGATCGCCAGAACTGAAGAGCACCACGGAGCGTACGGGGACGCAGAGACCGTATCCGACAGAAGCGCCACACTAGACGCCTTCGAAACCGGCGAGGCGGTCGTCCGGCGACGGCACACGACCGACGACCAATCGGAGGCGCTCGTCCCGTTAGAAAACCGCGGCGTGATGGCGTTCGGCGGCGAGCGACTGGACGATTTTGACGTGTACTACGCCCAACTGTTCGCCGCGAACACCACCGCCGCCCTCGACAGAACCGAGCGAGAGGACGAACGGAAGCCGACCAATGCGAACTGGAGCGTCAGAACGTGCGTCTCGAAGAGTTCGCCAGCGTCGTCTCCCACGACCTCCACAACCCGCTGAACGTCGCGCAGGGATTCCTCGACCTGTACCAAGCGACGGGGAAAGACGAGCATCTAGACCGGATAGTACGCGCTCACGACCGGATGGTGGGCATCGTCGAGGACGTGCTGACGCTGGCGCAGCAGGGGCAGACGGTCAGCGAAACCGAACCGGTCGACGGGACGGCGGTCACGACGAGCGCGTGGGCGTTCGTCGAGACGGAGTCGGCGACCCTCGACGCGTCGTGGGACTCGACCATCGACGCGGACGCGAGTCGGCTTCAGCAGTTGCTCGAAAACCTGTTTCGGAACGCCGTCGAGCACGCCGGCCCCGACGCGACGATTTCCGTCGGCGAACTCGAAACCGGCTTCTACGTCGAGGACGACGGCCCCGGCATCTCGCCCGACGACCGCGAGACGGTGTTCGAGTCGGGCTACTCCTCCGACGAGGGTGGCACCGGATTCGGCTTGACGATCGTCAAGCAGATAGCCGAGGCACACGACTGGCGCGTCTCGCTCGGCGAGTCGAGCGCGGGCGGGGCACGATTTGAGTTCGCGGGTGTCGAACGAGTCGGTGAATGACGCGCGTCTCGCAGGACACCGTCCTCGAACATTGGCTCGAACTCGAACGTCGTAAGGCGGATACGCCGTCGTTCGACACCGAATCGCTGTCGGAGCGAGAGATGATCGACCGACTCCTCCGCCTGAAACCGGGTGCGGCGTCGTTCGTCTGGCGCGACGCTCCGATAGAGTGGCATCGACTGACGCTCTCCCGGCGGGCGTTCGAACGACTGCGGGTCGTGGCCGGCCCGGATGAACTGCTGTGGCGGGCGCTCTCGCCCGACGGGACGATTCTCGGGGCCGCCCGCCGAATCCAGGACGGCGACCCCGACGACCTGACCGCCGAGACGGGCGTCGCTGTCGGTCGAATCCTGTCGATTCGGGACGACCCGCCGGACGAACCCATCGTGCTGGTCGACCGCCGCGACTGCGCGCCGCCTCGCGTCGCGGACGGAAACTACCGGGCGACGGCGCGGGCGCTGACGCTCCTCGAAACCGACGAGTATGACCCGGTTCGGGCGTACCTCGCCGTCTGTCCGCGACCCGTGCTCGAACCCCTTCGACGTCGCCTCTGTGACGCCGTCCGCCGTCTGCTTGGTCGGCGGACGTGGTAGCCGAAAGGAATTTCCCGGACTCCGTCGCATGGCACACGTGCCATCCGCACGCACCGTCTACTTCACGGGGCCGCGCGGACTCGACGTTCGCGTGGAAGGGGTTTCCGAACCGGGGCCGAACGAGGTGCTCGTCCGCGCCGAGGTGTCGGCGGTCAGCCCGGGCTCCGAACTCCTCGTCTATCGCGGGGACGCGCCGACCGAACTGGCGACCGACACGACCATCGACGCGCTCTCCGGCACGCTCGACTTTCCGCTTCGGTACGGCTACGCGACCGCCGGGCGCGTCGTCGCTATCGGACGGAACGTCTCGGACGACTGGCTGGACGAGTCCGTCTTCGCGTTCCACCCGCATGCCAGCCACTTCCTCGCGCCGCCGGACGACCTCGTCCCGATTCCGGCCGACTACTCCCCGGAGGAGGCAGTCTTCTTGCCGAACGTCGAGACGGCGGTGAACTTCGTCCTCGACGGAACGCCGCGAATCGGCGAGCAGGTCGTCGTTTTCGGACAGGGCGTCGTCGGGCTGTTGACGACCGCGCTGCTCGCGGACTGCCCGCTGTCCGACCTCGTGACGCTCGACCGCTATCCTACCCGGCGCGAACTCGCGGGGGAACTGGGCGCGGATCGCTGTCTCGACGCGACGGGCGACGCCCTCGAAGAGATCGACGCCGTCCTCTCGCGGCCAGAAACCCCCGCCGGGGCAGACCTCACCTACGAACTCTCCGGCAACCCCGACGCGCTGGACGACGCGGTGGCGGCGACGGGCTACGACGGGCGGGTGCTCGTCGGGTCATGGTACGGCGAGAAGCGGGCCGACCTGAACCTCGGGGGTGCGTTTCACCGAAGTCGAATCGACATCGAAAACACGCAGGTGAGCACCCTCGACCCGGAACTCCGGGGGCGGTGGGACGCTGCCCGCCGACTCGACGTGGCGTGGCGACGACTCGCCGACATCGACACGGGACGACTCGTCACCCATCGCGTCCCCGTCGAGGACGCCCCCGAAGCGTACCGACTATTGGACGAACGACCCGACGAGGCGGTGACCGTCCTCCTGACTTACGAGTAACCATGTACGAAGTAAGCGTTTCGCGGACGTTCGTCGCACAGCACTACCTGACCGTTCCGAACCCCGGCCCGGAAGGTGACCTGCACTCCCATCGGTACGGGGCCGAACTCCGCCTTCGCGGCGAGTCGTTGAACCGGCACGGCTACCTCGTCGACATCGACGCGGTGCGCGACTCGCTGGACGACGCGGTAGACCGCTACCGCGACGAGACGCTGAACGACCTCCCGGAGTTCGAGGGACTGAATCCAAGCGTCGAACGTTTCGCTTGCCTGTTCTGCGACCGGGCTCTCGACGGAATCGACGCACCGGAGGTCGGCGAGGCGAGGGTCCGAATACACGAGGACGATGACGCGTGGGCCGCCTTCGAGCGGTCGGTGTGATGCGCCTAGCACTCGTCGCGTACGGGTCGCTCTCCGAGCGGTCGGGCGGCTTTCGCTACGACCGAAAACTGGTCGAACACCTCCGGGAGCGCGGGCACGAGGTGCGGGTCGTCGGCCTGCTGTGGGAGAACTACGGTCGGTGTCTGCTGCACAACGGTTCGCGCCGACTTCGCTGGCAACTGGCGGGATTCGACGCGCTTCTCGAAGACCAGCTCTGTCATCCGTCGCTGGTCTGGACGAATCGTTCGATCGACGCGCCGATTCTCTCCGTCGTCCACCACCTCCGGTCGAGCGAATCGCGGGCGGCGTGGCGAAATCGCGTCTATCGCGCCGTCGAACGTCGCTACTTTCGGGGCGTCGACGGTGCGATATGCAACAGCGAGACGACACGGCGATCCGTTCTCGACCTCTGTCACCTCCCGACGACGGTGGCGTACCCCCCGGGCGACCGGTTCACACCGCCTTCGCCGCCCCGCAGGGAGTTCGAGGGGTCGCTTCGGCTCGTCTTCCTCGGCAATATCGTTCCGCGGAAGGGGCTCCACGTCCTGCTCTCAGGGCTCTCGCGGGTGACCGGCGACTGGCGTCTCACGGTCGTCGGCGCGTCCGCGGACGCGGCGTACGTGAAGCGAGTTCGCGCCCTCCGCGACGAACTTAGCTTGGGGGAGAAGGTTTCGTTCGCGGGTCGGCTCCCCGACGAGGCGGTGGCCGGACACCTCGCCTGGAGCCACGTTCTCGCCGTTCCATCTCTGTACGAGGGGTTCGGACTGGTGTACCTCGAAGGGATGGCGTTCGGTCTGCCGGCGATCGCGACGACCGCGGGCGGCGCGAGCGAGGTCGTCACCGACGGAGAGGACGGATTCGTGCTTCCGCCGGATGACCCCGACGCCATCGCCGAGACGGTTCGCGTCCTTCGGGACGACAGGGACGCGCTCCAGCGGATGAGCCGGGCGGCGCGAAACCGATACGAAGGGCATCCGGGGTGGAACGACGCCACGAACGCGGCGGAGCGACTGCTCGACGAAGTGACCGGGAGCGCGAGCACGATTCCCGCAGAGCCATGACGTTCCAGCAGTACCTCGCCGCGAAGCGGACGGTGGACGACCGGGCGCTGAACCGCCGGGTTCTCGCGCGATTTCGGCGCGAACTCCCCGACTCCGTGCGACTCCTCGAAGTCGGGGCCGGAACCGGCGCGATGGTCGAGCGTCTGCACTTGTGGGGTTGCTTGCCCCGCGAGGTTCACTACACAGTGCTCGATATCGACCCGGAGAACCTCGAAATTGCGCGGGAGCGACTGTTGGCGCGAGGTTTCGACTCTCGCGGTGACGAACTCCGGCTCGAACGCGGTGACCGACGCAGTACGATCGTCTTCGAAGTCGCGGACGCGGTCGAGTTCGCCCGAGCGACGGATCGCAAGTGGGACGCTATCGTCGGCCACGCCGTCGCCGACCTGCTCGACCTCGATTCGGCGATTCCTGCGCTCTTGTCGGCGCTTGAACCGGACGGGATATGTTACTTCCCGATCACCTTCGACGGCGGCACGACGTTCGACCCGGTTCATCCGCTGGACGGGCGAGTCGAACGACTGTACCACCGGCACATGGACGACGAGGGCGGATGTAATCGGGCCGGGCGGCGACTGCTCGCGGGTCTCCGAGCGCGGGACGCGACGGTGCTCGCGGCAGGGAGTTCGGATTGGCTGGTGTATCCACGAGCGGGGTCGTACCCCGCGGACGAGCAGGTCTTCCTTCGTCACATCATCGGAATTATCGAAAGTGCGCTCGCCGACCATCCCGCGCTCGAAACCGAGGCATTCGCTGAGTGGTCGGCGACGCGTCGCCGACAGGTCGAGAAAGCGGAACTCACGTACGTCGCCCATCAACTGGACGTGTTGGCGAGAAGAGCGTAACCGGTTCCTCTCGCGACCGCCGACTTCGCGTTTGCCGCGCTCCGCTCTGCCCTCGTTTTTCGTCGAAGCTCTCCGTTCTGCCTCCCGCCGGTGTCCGCCTCGGTGCTGGTCGCATCGTCCTGCAGACCGCCGTCGTATTTGTCTCGTGGGACACAATTCGACGCTGGTGATCGGATTCGAATTCGGAGAAGAACCGGTAGAATCACCAACCGGCGATGGTGGACGAAACACAAAATACTCAAAGTGAAGGTTCCCGAGTATAGTTTATGGACTGGACGGAACGACTCCCGCCACGACCGTGGCTCGTGCGCGGTGTCGTCTTACTGCTGGTCGTCGCCCTGCTCGCGCCCTCCGCCGTCTCCGCGGTAACGTACGACCAAGAGGAATCGAATCTCCAAAAAGGCACCATCGAGAGTCCCGCCAACGGAACGACGGTCATCAGCGTCCAAGGGTTCCACTTCCAAGGGAAGGGGAACAGGAAAAAGCCCGCCCGTCTCGTCGCCGTCGGCCCGAGAGGGAACGTCGAGTGGGTACACAACGGGTCGAAAGAGGGTGCGACGTGGTTCTACGACGTCGATCCCTTAAAGAACGGAAACCTGCTCGTCACGTCGACCCAGCGCGGCGGGACGCTCGTCTACGAGTACAATCCGGAGACGAAGGAGAAGGTGTGGAAGCAGTTCCTCGAAATCCACGACACGCACGACGTCGACCTCATCAACAACGGGTCGCAGTTGCTCGTCGCCAACATGCGCGCTTACAACAAGAGCACCGGAAAGAACGACGACAGCATCTACGTCTACGACTTGGAGAAAGACGAGATCGTCTGGCGCTGGTACTTCCGCAACTACTACGAGAAGAGCGCCGGGATGGACGAGTACACGGGTGACTGGACGCACGTGAACGACGTGGACAAGATCGGCCCCGGTAAGTACATGGCCGACTCCCGGAACATGGACGAAGTGCTCGTCATCGACCGCGAGACGAATAACGTCACGATGAAACTCGGCCAGGATGGTGGCAATCACGACATCATCTACGAACAACACAACCCCGACTACCTCGAAAGCGAGTCGGGTACTCCGACCATCCTCGTCGCCGACTCGCACAATCACCGCGTCGTCGAGTACGCGAAACGCGGAAACGACTGGGAGAAGACGTGGGAGATGGGGTCGTCGGAGAAGTTCAACTGGCCCCGCGACGCCGACCGGTTGCCGAACGGCAACACGCTCATCGTGGACTCCTCGAACCACCGCGTCATCGAAGTGACGCCGAAGGGGAAGATCGTCTGGGAGTTTTACTCCCCGTGGCTCCCCTACGACGCCGAGCGAGTCGCCCACGGCGGCGGTTCCAACGGCCCGACCATGGCCGACCAAGGCGTGACTGGCAAGTACCAAGTCCACGGCAGCACGAACGTCGACCCCGGCACCGGCGACCGCGTGAAGATGTCCGTCCTGCTCGGAAATACGTTCAGCGAAACGTCGATCGAGGACGACATGCGACAGTACGGCGAGCAGTGGGATCAGGCGACGCCGTTCATCCGCCCCATTTGGATGAACGAGTACGCCTTCATCGCCGCGCTGTTCGCTATCGTGCTGTTGCTCGGCTTTGTCGTCGGTGAACTCGTGTACCAGCGAAAGCGAATCTACTACGGCGTGCGGCGGTTAGCCTGATTACGCCTGTTCGACTCGCCCGCCGATTCCACCGATGATCACGAAACGACGATTCACGAAGTCCATTCCGATGGAGATACTCCCCCTGTCGGGCTGTATCTCGCTCCACAATCTCCTGTACGACGGCGGTCATTCGGTGTCCGTGTCGAACCACGCTTCCGGAGACGTAACGTTCGAAGTACGTATCACCCGCGTCGAATCTTCGAAGATCGTATTCGACGAAAGCGGTTCCGTGGTGAGTGACGAGGCGGTTCGGTTCGACGAGCCGTTCGACGTACGACGTGGCGATTACACCGTGAACATCGACGTGGAATCGGAATTGTCCGACGAGTATCTGTGGAAAGACCCGGCGAGTTCGGATCTTCTCATCGTCAGAATATACAACGAAAAAATCAAGATGGCGGCGGTGACGCCGGAGAGCAATTCGGAGTTCGAACCTTCTACCGTCGTGGAAACGGGCTACCGAACTCCGACCGTCCGAAACTACTGATAATCCACGTCCCCTTCGCCTTCGCCGATCCACGCACCCCTATCGGGCTCCCGCGATTCCAGCGGGTCGATGTCCTTGTACCACGGGACGTTCTTCAACTGTTCTTTATTGTAGACGAGGTCGTCTTTCGTATCGCCCGTGAACTCGAAGTTCTGGGTCAGCAAAATCGCGTCCACCGGGCAGACTTCCTCGCACAATCGACAGTAGATGCACTGGCCGACGTGGAGGTTGTACTGCTCGCCGTTTCGTTGCTCGTCCATCACGATCTGGATGGTGTCGTTCGGACAGACGTTCTCGCATTGGCGACACCAGATGCAGCGCTCCTGACTGAACTTGTGGATGCCGCGGAAGCGCGGGCTGACCTCTGGTGCGACGTCGGGGTACTCCACCGTGAACGTCGACCCGTCCAGCGCGTGTCGCATCGTCGTCGCCATCGATTTCAGTATCCCGATCATCGGTCGACGCTCCCGAGCACGATGTCGAGGCTCCCCAGCGACGCGATGAGGTCCGGCACGTACTCGCCGGTCGCCATCTCCGGAAGCGCGGAGAGGTTGTGGAAACACGGACTTCGGATCTTGAAGCGCGCCGGTTTCGACGTGTTGTCGGAGCGAATGTAGACGCCGAGTTCGCCCTTCGCTGCTTCGACCGCGCGGTACGTTTCGGCGTCCATCGGCGGTTTGAGCGTCCGGGGGACGTTTGACTGGAGTTCGCGGTCGTCCTCGGGCCACTCGTCGAGCAGTTGGATGCACTGCTCGACGATTCTGGCCGACTGCTCGACCTCCCGAAGCCGAACCAGCACGCGCGAGTAGTTGTCGCAGCCGGGCTCCGTAACGACTTCCCAGTCGAGTTGGTCGTAGTAGCCGTAGGGGTCGTCGCGGCGCAGGTCGTAATCGACGCCCGACCCGCGGGCGACCGGCCCCGTCACGCCGTACTCCTTCGCAACGTCAGGTTCGAGTACACCGGTGTCGACGCACCGAAGCTGGAATATCTCGTTGTTCGTGAGGAGGTTGTGGTACTCTTCGAGCGCCCGCGGTAACTCGTCGACGAAATCCAGCGTCTTGTCGAAGAACTCCTGCCGAGGTTCGGGAACGTCCCAGATGACGCCGCCGAGGCGGAAGTAGTTGAACATCATGCGCTGGCCCGTCAAGTCCTCCAAGATGCTCTGGGCCTTCTCGCGGTCGCGGAACGAGTACTGGAAGATGGCGGTGAAGTCGCCGTACACGTCCAGTGCGAACGTTCCGAGGGCGAGGAAGTGGCCCGCCATCCGCGAGAGTTCGACCCCGAGCGTCCGAAGCACCTTCGCGTAGTCGGGAACGTCGATGTCGGCGAGATCTTCGATGGCTCGCGCGTACGCCCACTCGTTGGTCATGTTCGCGGTGTAGTCCCAGCGGTCGGGGTACGGCATTATCTCGTGCCGGTAGTTGCCCGACTGGGCCATCTGCTCCTCGCAGCGGTGGAGGTAGCCGACGTCCGGTTCCACGTCGAGCACCTGCTCGCCGTCCAACACGGTCTCCAGGTGGAGGACGCCGTGCGTGGCAGGATGGTGCGGTCCGATGTTGATGAAGATGGTGTCCGCATCGCCGCCGACGTGGTCTTCCAACAGCGGATTCCGGTGCTCTTCTAGCGTCACTATCTGCGGTCGGTCTTGGTCGTAATCCAGCGAGAGCGGGTGTCCCTGCCACGTCTCGGGCAGTAGTATCCGCCGCATGTCCGGATGTCCGTCGTACTCGATGCCGACGAGGTCGTGTGCCTCGCGTTCGTGCCAGTTCGCGGTGCGGTAGACGGGTTCCGCCGTCTGACTCGTCGGCTCGTCCGTGCTCGTCGGGACGACGACGCTCACCTCCTGTCGCGGGTCGGCGTACTTCTTCAGGTGGTAGATGCTCTCGTAGCGGTCGTGGTACTGTTGGGCCGTCAGACACGAGAGGTGGTCGAATCCGGCCTCGTCGCGCAGGATGGTGAGCACGTCCTGCACCTCGTCGGGCCGAATCACGAAGCCCGGCGCGTTGAAGTGGTTGTCACGGCCGACGACGTGGTCGCCGAGCAACTCCGCGAGTTCGTCGCCGTTCACTAGCGGTTCCTGCACTCCCGAACTCACGGCGAATCCACCCAGTTGTAGCGCATGACGAGCGTATCCTCGTCGATTCGGTCGGCGAGCGATTCGACCAGTTCGTCGCGTTCGAGGTCGCCGAACTGCTCCAGTTCATACGGCTTCACGACGACCGGACTCGCCTCGCCGTGTGCGATTCGTTCCTGTAACTTGGCGATGCCGTAGATGAGCGCCTCGGGGCGCGGCGGGCACCCGGGGACGTGGATGTCGCACGGGATGACCTCTTCCGCGCCCTTGATGACGTTGTATCCTCCTTGGAACGGGCCGCCGGAACAGGTGCACGATCCCATGCTCACGACGAACTTGGGTTCGGGCATCTGGTCGTAGACGCGCTTCATCCGGGGCGCGAACTTCGAGACGATGGTTCCCGGCACGATGATGACGTCGGCCTGTCGCGGCGAGGCGCGCGGCACCCCCGCTCCGAAGCGGTCTAAGTCGTGTTTGACGGCGTAGGTGTGCATCATCTCGATGCTACAGCAGGCGATGCCGAACTGGAGCACGAACATCGACGACCCCCGCACCCAGTTCATGAACGAATCGAACTTCGTGAGGATGAACGGCGTGGTTCCGAGCGCGTCTCGGAGCTTCGAGTCGAACCGACCCGGCAGCTCCTCTTTTGCACGAGCACGACTAGCCGGTGCCGCAAGCTGTTCGTCCGATGGACTGTCCTCCTGTATTGGCTGTGTTTTATCACTCACGTTCCCCACCCCTTGCCCGCGTTGACGGGCGTCAGAGGCCGTTAGGGAGGGACAGTTATGAATATTCGGGGTGGTTCGACGTGGTCGACGCGGGATTTAAGGAGAAATCGCGTCGGCCTTTGCCGTCGCTCGCTCGGCCACGCCGTGGTCTGCGGCAAACTCCACGACGACCTGCTCGCTATCGTCCGGATACCGCACCGACTCGACGCGGGCGTGGTCGTATAGCCATGAGAGGAACGTCATCGTCTCGCTCGTGTTGGGAAGTTCCAGTCTGTCGGTCTCCAAGTCGGGCAGTTCGTCGGCGATTCGCTCCCGGAGCGCGTCGATACCCGTCCCCTCGGTCGTGCTCACGACGACGGGGGCGGGCGCGAGATCGGCGATTTCCGCGACTCGTTCGTCCAGTTCGCCGTCCGCGACGCGGTCCGCCTTGTTGAGAACCGTGAGGACTCGATCCGCCTCGCCGTCGAGCAGGTCGCGCGAGGTTTGCAGTTTCTCACGCAGTTCGGGCAGCGGGTCGCTCGCGTCCGCGACGAGACAGACGAGATCCGCCTCATACGTCTCTGTCAGCGTCGCTTCGAACGATTCGACCAGCCAGTGGGGCAGGTCTTGGATGAATCCGACCGTGTCCGTGACGAGCGTCTTTCGTTCCCGAATCTCGGCCCGGCGGATCGTCGTTTCGAGCGTCTTGAAGAGACGGTCTTCGACCGCGGCGCTCTCGTGGAGGTCGTCGTGACGCTCCGGGTCGAGTTCCATCTCGTCTGCCAGCCGCCGCAGGAGCGTCGATTTCCTGGCGTTCGTGTAGCCCGCGAGCGCCACGAGGTCGAATCCCGACTCCCGACGCTTTTTGCGTCGCTGGTCGCCGACGTCGGAGAGGCTGTCGGGTTTCGATTCGATTCGGTCTTTGATGTCGGTGATACGCCGGTTTTCTTTCTCCCCGAGACCGCCCCGCGCCCGACGCTCGTTCGCCGCTTCCTTTTCGAGTCTGATCTCCGCTTGTACGCGGGGGCGTTCGTACCGGAGTTGTGCGAGTTTAACCTGCAACTTCGCGCGGCGGGTTCCGGCCTGCTGGCTGAATATCTCCAGCACGAGTCGATACCGGTCGAGGATCTCGGTCTCGTCGGGACACAGTCGTCCGAGTTCGGAGGTCTGCTGTGGGCTGAGGGGGTTGTCGAAGATGACGGCGTTCGCGCCCACATCCGCGACTCTCTCGGCCAACTCCTCCGCTTTGCCGCGACCCAACTGATACGTCGAGTCCTCCGGCCGCGATTGGGTGACCGCGCCGACCACCTCGTAGCCCGCCGCGTCGGCGAGCGCCCCTATCTTCGTCGTTTCCGCTGTTCCGCCGTCTGCTCGTTTTGCGATGATTGCTGAACCTGTTTGCATGGTTGAATCGCGTGTGCGTCTCTTCGTCGGTACCTCGGCGAAAATCGCCACTCTGCGCTGATCGACGTGTCACGAACGAAACCGGGAGGGTCGGTGTGCGCCGTTGTCGTGAGGCGGACGACGACCCGACTGGTGCCCAGTCAGTGAAGGAGAGAGGTGGTCATGCTTCGACCTTGTTTGCCGAAACGAGCATCTATCTAAAAAAGGTACCGGAAGTGTCGGAACTCCGACTGGATGAGCGAGCGCCAGTCAGCCGCGACCGGAATGTCGGAAAATCGTCACAAAGCGGTTTCGGAACGGATTTGGGCGAACAGCACACAGACGAACGAGAAGCGTTCGAAGCGAACGATTTCGCCGGCAGTGAGGTCGTCGAGCAACTACTCCGGAGCACAACTACCGAAATATGATACACGAACTGTCACCGCTGCTCACGTACGCCGAACTGTTCCCCCACGAACCACGCGATACGCCATCGGGGGCGTGCTCGTTGGTCTCGGGGTAGCGATCATCTATCTCGGAACCGGCATCATCGCCGGCGCGAGCACGTTTCTCGAATCGACGCTGTCGTACGCCTCGACCCGTCCGCGATTCCAGTGGTCGAAGTACGTCGCGTCCCGTGATTGGCGCGTCGTCTTCACGCTGGGAATCGTCGGCGGAGCGGCCGTCTATCGGATCGTTTTCCACGGCGATATCTGGACGATGGACGTACAGTGGTGGCGACTGCTCGGAGGTGGCATCTTGGTCGGCGTCGGCACGCGCCTCGGGAAGGGGTGTACGTCCGGCCACGGCGTCTGTGGTGTCGGTTCGGCATCCTCGACGTCCATCGTCAACGTGGCGACGTTCGTGGTCGTGGCGGTCGGCACCGCGCAACTGGTGCAGGCGGTGGGGGTGTCGCCGTGAGTTCCGATGACCACGGTTCGCTGTTCGCGTCGCTATACTGCTCGGTGGTCTCGTCTTCGGCTTCGGCCTCGGTTTCAGTCACATGGCGCGACCCGAAGTCGTCCTGAACTTCCTCCAGTTCGAGGATCTCGGCCTCCTCTTCGTGATGGGCGGCGCGGCGGTCGTGACGGGGACGACGTTCGCCGTCGCAACTCGCTTCCTCAGGAGCGCGCCGCTGACCGGCAGCGCGTACGCGCGACGGCTGAAGTCGTTCGACCGGGATGTCGTCGGTGATGGCGTCGTCTTCGGCGTCGGCTGGGACGTCTCCGGCATCTGTCCGGGGTCGGCCTACGCTAGCGTCGGCATCGGGAACTATCCGATGTTGCTCGGCGTCGCCGGGATGTTCATCGGTGCGTACCTACAGGACCGCTGGCGAGAACGCCGCGCGGAGCCGGACGGCGGACCGCAGCTGCCGACTGAACTCTCCGGAGTGTTGCACGAAGTATACAAACTATTTTACCTCCGTAGTTCCTACCGGGGTTCATACGATGGCTGATTCGATGGCAGAGTACCTCCAGCAGGATATGGAGTGTGAAGGGCTGCTGGAGTGTATTCACGGACTCAAAGAACTCGACAGGAAGTGTTATCAAGTCGTGATCGACGGCGACGAACCGATGACCATCGACGAGATAGCGGAGCGCATCGACCGCGAACGCTCCACCGCCTACCGCTCCATCCAACGACTGCTACAGGCCGGCTTCATCCAGAAAGAGCAGGTGAACTACGAACAGGGTGGCTACTACCACGTCTATCGACCGACCGACCCCGGCGAAGTGTCCCGCGACATGCAACGGATGTTGAATGAGTGGTACGCCAAGATGGGCCAACTGATTCAGGAGTTCGAGGACAAGTACGGCGAGACGGAGCAGCCGACTCCGACCGTGTGATCCCGGTCTGGCGCGATAAACCACCTCGTAATCTCGCCATGACCCGGTAATCGCCCGACACCGACCGACCCGAGTGTTTATATACGATAGCGGAACCACTTCGCCCCGAATGGATCGACCGTGAGATTGGCTGTTGGCAGCTATGTGGTTCCTACGGCCGTCGCTGCCGTCTCGTACCCGTTCCGTTTCGAGTCTGCTACCGTCTCCTGCGGAGCATAGCCGACGTTTCCGCTCACGGGGACTCGCGCTGTGGCCTCCCGAAGATTCCGTCTTCTCGCGGTCGGAGAAGCGAGGATCGTCGCCGATAGTCATTTCCCGATTGCGAGCGAGATACGGAGGGATGTACGACCGTATCCTCCTCCCGACGGATGGAAGCGAGACGACCGAGAAAGCCGTTCGACAGGCGCTCGACATCGCGACGACCTACGACGCGACCCTCCATGTCGTCTCGGTGGTAGACCAGACGGTCGTTCCGCCGGACGTTCGCGCCGACATCCTCTACGACGAACTCGAAGACGAGGCCGACGACGCGGTGAACGATACCGAGACGAGAGCGGAGGAAGCGGGAATCGAGGTGGAGACCGCCGTGCTCCAAGGAACGCCGCACCGCGCCATCCTCGACTACGCCAACGAACACGACATCGACCTCATCGTGATGGGCACCCACGGTCGTCGGGGACTCGACCGCTATCTTCTCGGAAGTGTCACGGAGAAAGTGGTGCGAGTCTCCGACGTTCCCGTGCTCACGGTTCGGATGGAGAGCGAGTAGGCCGGATTCGAGCAGGCGGTTCGAGCGGGCGAGTCGGTCGAACGCGAGGCGGTATTGAAGCGCTCAAATACGGTATAATCCGGCGTTTCAGCCGATTAAGACGGCGTTTCACGTCGTGGGTTTTTGTCGATGGCGCACGTAGCCCGCGACGGGTGGACGGGAAATGAGAGACACGCAGAATGACCGGGGCAGATGAACGTTTTCGAGAGCCTCCGGATAAGTTGGCGCAACATCCGCGAACACAAACTTCGCTCGACGCTGACGACGCTCGGCGTCATCATCGGCGTGGCCGCGGTCATCACGTTCGTCACGCTCGGCGCGAGTCTGCAGGCGGACATCGTCAACACCGTCGCGGGGGGGAACGCGGCGACGATGTACGTCTCCGCGCAGTCGTCGAGCCAGACCGGCCTTCCGAACTTCGGCGACGGCGGACAGACGATCTTCACCGAGCACGACATCGACGAGATTCGCTCCCTGCAAGGCGTCGAAGCCGCTGTTCCGGAGAGTGGCATCGCCGCCTCGACGGTCGGGTTCAACAACTCGACGGTGGGTCGACAGTGGGTCGTCGTGACGACGCCGTCGTACTTCGACGTGACGAACCAGGAGTTCATCGCTGGTGGCGCGTTCCAAAGCGGGGAACGCGAAGTCGTCCTGAATCGCCCCGCCACGCGGATGTTCGGGAGCGGGAACGTCTCCGTCGGGGACAACATCACCCTCACGCGGGCCGCTGGCGGTCGACAGGTGAACGCGACGGTCGTCGGTGTCGTCGAACCGTCCGAGGAGTCGGCCCTCGGCATCAGCGAAGGGCCGACGCCGCGTATCTTCGCGCCGACCGATCCGTTCTACCAGCGAACGGTGTTCAGCCCCTCGGCGAACGAGAACCAGCGCGTCTACGGGCGAGTACTCGTGTTGGCGGAGAACCCCGAACAGGTGGACGCCGTGCAGGGTCGAGTGTACACATATCTCGGCGAGAACTCCGACGCCCGCCAGTTGAAATCGAGTAACTACCGGTTCAAGGTCACCACGCAGGAGGAACTCATCAATCAGGTCAAACAGGTGAGCAACACGTTCACGGCGTACATCACCGGTATCGCGCTCATCTCGCTCATCGTCGGTGCGATCGGCATCGCCAACATCATGCTCGTGAGCGTCACCGAGCGCACCCGCGAGATCGGCATCATGAAAGCCGTCGGCGCACAGAACACCGACGTGCTCCAGTTGTTCCTGTTCGAGGCGGTGTTGCTCGGCATGTTCGGGTCGGCGTTCGGCGCACTCGCCGGACTCGGCGGTGGCTACGTCGCGGCGGAGTTCATCGGCTTACCGCTCGCGTTCCGACCCGAATGGTTCGGTATCGCCGTCGCGGTCGGTGTTCTCGTCGGTGTTCTCGCCGGACTCTATCCGGCGTGGAACGCCGCACAAATCGATCCTATCGACGCGCTTCGCTACGAGTAGCGCACGCAAACGCTGTCGCATCACCAACCAACGACACTATTTCGAACTCGAAGGTGCCGCATCGGTCATCCAAACGGTGAGCCGGCCGCTCGTCGTGTCGTTTCCGGTTATGTACCGTCGGTGACGCCATCCGGAACTTCCTCGACCGAACCGGAAAGCTTTCCGTCGAGGGTTCGAGGTTCGGTGCGCCGGCACTGACCCCCCGCGTCTGTGCCGGTGCGTTATACGGTGCGGCGCTCGAACGCACGTCGCACGGCGAGCGCGACGCCGTGGTCTCGGATACGAACCGACGAGGTTCGGGAGGAGCAGAACGTGAACTCCTCGATGCGAAGCTGACGGTCGACCGGCGCGTCGCGTTTGCGCTCGGAATAATTCAGCAATCTAACGTTACTTCCAAGGGAACGACCGCCTACCGTCACCGTGTGGTCGGTATTCGTCGCTAACCCGTCGATAGCCACTGGATAACAAAGAATGAATACGGCGATAGTTCCCCCGAACGAGAACGCCCGCCGCCACGCTCCGCCGAACGGTCGCCTCCGATTCCAACCATGGCTAGCCATCAGACGGACTCGAAAACGACACAGGAACCGCACGGACTCGGTCACGAGCTGCCATGGCTCCTCCCCGCATTGCTCGCCGGCATCTGCATCCTCTACTTCTACCTCGGCTCGCACTCGTACCCTTCGTTCGGGGCGGGACTGTACTTTCAAATCGCGGAGCGCATCGGCGAGAACGGGTACGCCCTCCCGAAGACCATCCCGGGCTACACCGCCGACGGCGTCCCGTTCGCCTACCCGCCGCTCATGTTCTACGTGTTAGCGGTGATACTCGACGTGACGAACCTCGGCTCGTTCACGATCGCCCGGTTCCTTCCCGGGCTCGTCACCATCGTGTACCTCGTCCCGCTGTACTTATTCGTCCGCGACCTGTCCGGCTCACGACCGCAGGCGTCGCTCGCCACCCTCATAGTCGCCGTCAGCCCGCAGTTACTCCAGTGGCACATCTCCGCCGGCGGAATCGTCCGCGCGCCGGCCATGCTGTTCGCGCTCACCGGCATCTACTCGGGCCTCCGCCTCTTTCGAGAGCACGACGTTCGATGGCTCGTCCCGTCGCTCATCGCGTTCTCGTTGACGATTCTCACCCATCCCATGTACACCGTCTTCTTCGTGATGAGCTTCCTCCTACTCTATGTTCGGTTCGACCGGTCGCTTCGCGGGTTCCTCTACGGTTCGCTCGTCGGCGTCGGGGGGATCGTCCTCACCGTGCCGTGGTGGGGCGTGGTGCTCACGATGCACGGCTCGACCGTGTTCGCGGCCGCGGCGGGCACCCACGGCGGCATCGGAGGTGTGATTCCCACGATGAAAGGTCTACTCGAACGACAGCTCAACGAACCGCCGTTCCTGTCCGTCTGGTACATGATTCCCGCCGTCGGGTGTCTCTGGCTCGTACTGAAACGCGAGTTCTTCCTACCGGTGTGGTTGTTCGTCGTCGTCGCGGCCATGGGCGAACCTCGCTTCGTCTTCCTCATCGGCGCGCTCGTCAGCGCGCGATTCGTCTTCGACGGAATCGCGCGCTGGTTGAAAGACGGCGTGTTGGTGACGTTGAACCGAGAAGAGGCCGTGACGTTCTCGGTCGTGCTCCTCGTGACCATCGGACTCAGCGGCGGTACGCTGTACGCGATGGGGGGGTTGAACGCTCACGCCGGAAGTCCGTCGCTTCCGCAGTTCGTGGACGACGGCGACGTCGAGGCGATGGCGTGGGCCGAGTCGAACACCAGTCCATCGGCGGAGTTCGTCGTGCTCGGCGACGCGGCCGAGTGGTTCCCGCAGCAGACCGACCGGACGATCCTCGTCGGTCCGTGGGGCGTTGAGTGGAAGGGTCACTCCCAATATCGCTCCCAGTTGCGCCGTTTCCGACAGCTATCGCGGTGTCACAGTTCGTACTGCTTGACGGGCCGGTTGATGCAGTCTCAAGTCCACCCGGACTACGTCTATGTTCCGAAAGGAACGTACACGATTCGCGGGATGCAACGGTCTCAACCGAGTAGGATGATGATGACGATGCTATCCTCGTCGCGGTATCGCCTCGTGTTCGAAAACGAGGGGGTCGCCATCTTCGAGGTGGCGGACGGGTGGCATCCGGCTACCCCCGGTCCGACGAAACCGCTTCCGATGTAGGTTTTCTCTCGGTCGAATCACGGACGTTCGCGGAGGGGCAGAACGTCCGTGGTACGCGCCTCGAATCCCGTCGTCGAGAGGGAGCGTTTTTCCCCGACGACTTCCAAGAGTGCTCGATGCGCTTCACAACCGGGGCAGTCCTCCTCACCGTCGTCGTCGCACTCGTCGGCGTTGGATTCGTCGCGTTCGAGGCGAACGACGGCGGGACGCTCTCTGAACGCTGGGTCAGCGACACCGGGCGAGACATGAACGGAAATCACCACGCCCCGGCGGCGGCCAACGTTTCGGGGCGGTCGCTCGTCTTCGCGCCGATAAGCGACCGCGGGAACGGGACGGGATGCGGGCTGTACGCGCTCGACGCGAACGACGGTCGCGTCGTCTGGGACGACCGCGTCTCACCCGCCGACTGCACCCTCCACGCCGTCGCCGACCCGACCGTTGCGGACTTCGACGGCGACGGAACCAGAGAGGTGCTGGCGACGAGCACGGAACGGCGAGTCACGGCCTATCATCCGCTCTCTGGCGACGAGGAGCTACGTCACGAACTCAGCGCGTACGGCTACACGCAGCCCGTCGTTTCGAACTTCGCGCCCGACTTGGGACGGGAAACCGCCGTGGTGGATGTGGAAGGGCGGCTATCACTCGTCCGGGCGAACGGAACCGCACTGTGGAGTCGGAATCTCGGCGGCACGGTGTGGGCGCAACCCGCCGCCGCAGATTTCGACGCGGACGGTTCCACCGAACTCGCGGTCGGCGTGGCCTCGCCCGACGGTGGCCACGTCGTGCTACTCGCCGGAGACAACAGTACCGAGTGGCGGGTCGACGCCATCGACGACTCCATCCTCTGGATGGGAACCGGTCAGGCGGACGACGACTCCGCGGTCGAGATCTCCGTCGCAACGTCGGGCGGTGCCATCGTCCTCGTAGACGGGGCCGACGGGAGCGTCGAGTGGCGGCGCTCGGTCGGCGACCTCGCGGCGGTTCACGACATCTCGGACGCGAACGGGGACGGAACGCCAGAGGTCTACGCCGTCTCCCGCGACGGGACTCTGTTCGCGCTCCGGGCGACCGACGGGAGCGTCGAGTGGAAGTCGTCGCTGACGACCGGCACGCAGATGACACCGCCGCCGCTCGTCGGCGACGTGGACGGCGACGACGAACCCGAACTAGTGGCGACGACGAACGACGGCAAAGTCGCCGTCGTCGCTCCTGACTCGGGCGACGTATTGGCGACGTACGAGCGTTCGGTTCCCATCTACACGCACCCGGCGCTCGCCGATTTGGACGGTGACGGCGCCGAGGAGATCTACGTCACGTACGGTGACGGTCGGGTCGTCTCGCTCGCGTACGAATCGTAGCGACTGCCGTGAGACATAAGTCCCGACCCCACCAACCGAACGAGCGTACAGATTTACTTCAGTCCAAGGTACAATTTATGTCAGGCGCAAATCCACAACAGGAGAAGCTTAGAGTCGGAGTCGTCGGCGGCGGTTACATCGGGAAGACCGTCGGTCGGGAATTCGAGGAAGACCCTCGTTCGACGGTCGTCGCCCTCGCGGACGTGAGCGATGCTGCGCGAAACGAGGCCGGAGAGGTGCTCTACGTCGGGCAGGGCTCTCAGTACGAGAAGTACACCGAGATGCTCGACGCGGAGGAGTTAGACGCCGTACTCATCGGAACGCCGCACACGTTCCACTACGAGCAGGTGACGATGGCGCTCGACGACGGACTACACGTCCTCTGTGACAAACCGCTCACGACCGACCGCGATACGGCCCGCGAACTCGTCGAGCGGAGCGAGGGCGACCAAGTGTTGATGATCGGCTACCAGCGGCACCTCAATCAGGCGTTCGTCCGGGCGCGAGAGCGGTGGCACGGAACCGACCTGACGCCGCGATTCATCAGCGCCGAGATTACGCAGAACTGGATATCGCGGTTCGAAGACACGTGGCGAACCGACTCCGACCTCTCCGGCGGCGGCAACCTCTACGACACCGGGAGTCACCTCATCGACGCCGTCCTCTGGACGACCGGACTGACGCCCGCCTCCGTACAGGCAACCATGAAGTTCGCCGACGATGCCCGGCGGGTGGACGAACGGGCGCAACTCACGGTCGAGTTCGAGGAAGGGTCGTCCGCCAGCATCTCGGTGTACAGCGACGCGCCTTGCGTCCGCGAACACGTCCACATCTGGGACGACGAGGGGGCGCTGTACCTCGAAGGGCGCCAGTGGGAACCGCGCCAGTTGACGGAGATCGAGGAGGACAGCACGACCGTCGTCCCCTACTTCGACAACCGGCGCCAAGAGAGCAAGGCCGCGGCGTTCATCGACTCCATCGAGAGCGGGAAAGAACCTCCTGCGACCGCCCGCGACGCGTTCGCCGTGACCGCGCTCACGGAGGCGGCCTACGAGTCGGCGAGGTCGGGCGACCGCATCTCGATTGACCTCGACTGACGAATCCCGGATTTTTCGCCGGATGCACTCGTCGTGTTCGACCCGCTCTTCAGATGTAGTGCGCCGCGATCCACGTCAGCAGCGCGAGCAGTAGGAGCGGGAAGATGGTCAGGAAGTGGGAGATGGCGTATATCAAGGGTTGGCCCTTCCACGGCGTCCAGACGGTGAACAGGATTACGAAGAACAGGAGGATGAGCATCGGGACGACGTTCACTGTGATGTCGAGGAGCGTCTCGCGGTCGAACGTGGAGTCGTCCATCAGTTCTCACCTCCTTCTTCTCCTCCGTCCGCCACCGCCGTCTCGCGCTTCTTCTCGAACCACGTCCACTCCTTGGAGCGCAGGCCGTCGGCTTCGAGGTGCCACGGGTCGCTGTCCTCGACCGTCGGTCCTTCGAGCCACGACTGGGCGATGTTCCAGACGAAGATGAGTTGGCCCACTCCGAGGATGAACGCGCCAAGGGTTGCGACCTGATGCCACGTGGTGAACTGCGGGAGGTAGGTCGCGTACCGCCGGGGCATGCCGCCGTAGCCGAGGAACAACAGGGCGAAGAACGTCACGTTCGAGCCGATCATCGTCAGCCAGAAGTGCCAGTGGGCGAGCGTCTTCTGGTACATCTTGCCGGAGTAGATAGGGAACCAGTAGTAGAACGCTGAGAAGAGCGCCACGGCGATGGCCCCCATCACGAGGAAGTGGAAGTGACCGACGACGTAGTAGGTGTCGTGGAGCACGAGGTCGACGGGGATAGCTGCGAGAAAGACCCCGGTGACGCCGCCGATGATGAAGTTCTGGATGAAGCCGATGCTGAACAGCATCGGTGCGGTGAGACGGATGTTCCCGTTCCACATGGTCGTAATCCAGTTGAACACCTTCACCGCGCTCGGGATGGCGATGGCGAGCGACACCGCCATGAAGCTGAGCCGAATCCGGGGGTCGATGCCGGTGGCGAACATGTGGTGTGCCCAGACGCCGAAGGAGAGTACGCCGATGGCCAGCGTCGAGTAGACGACGAACTTGAACCCGAACAGCTTCCGTCCCGCGAAGCGCGGAAGGATGAGGCTGACGAGTCCCATCGGCGGCAGGACGATAATGTACACTTCCGGATGGCCGAAGAACCAGAAGAGGTGTTGCCAGAGAAGCGGGCCACCGCCCTCCGTGGAGAAGAACGTGGTGCCGAAGTTGCGATCTAACAGGAGCATGATGAGCGCGCTGCCGAGCAGCGGGAACGCGAAGAGGATGAGACCGCCCTGCGTGAGCACGGTCCACGAGAACAGGTCGAGTTCGGACCAGTCCACGTCGCGCTCGGTGAAGATGGTGGCGATGAAGTTGATGGCACCCATCGTGGTGCTGATACCGGAGAGGTGGAGACCGAGGAGCATGAGGTCGTTCGTCGGAATTGGCTGTTCCGCCGATAGCGGCGTGTACATCGTCCAACTCGTCTGCGGGGCTTGCATATCGCCGAGGAGCGCGAGCGGAAAGCCGATCCAGATGAGAATCGCGGCGGGGGGGAGGAGCCAGAAGGCGATGGCGTTGATGCGCGGAAACGCCATGTCGTCCGCCCCGATGAGCAACGGGATGAAGTAGTTCGCGAACGCCGCGATCATCGGCGTCACGAACAGGAACAGCATGGTGAGGCCGTGCGTGGTGAGCAGGGCGTTGTAGAAACTCGCCTGCATGAGGTCGGCGTCCGGCGTGATCAGTTCGGTTCGCATCAGGAGGACGCCGAATCCGGCCCAGACGAACGCGATCAGCGCGAAGGCTCCGTAGAGCATCCCGATGTCCTTGTGGTCGACCGTCGTCAGCCACCGAACTACTCCGGCGGGTTTCTCCGCGTACTCGACTCGCCGCTCTTCGACTTGACCCCACCCCCCACCTGCGGGCGTGTACGACCGCCAGTCCTCGACGCGCAGGACGTAGAACAGCACGAGGAGGAGGAACCCACCCATCAGGATGGTGAGCGCCAAGTCCGTCGTAAGCGCAGCCATCGTACTGGTAGTTGGGCGGAAGAGGGTAATTCCTTTCGGTCAGATGTCATCTGTTCCGACTCGGCTTGTGTTCAATCTACGGCCGGAGTTCGTTGTGAACGCCGAATCGAACCGGAAAGAAGCGATCCACTACGGACGCGCCCTCGGCCGGAGCGCGAGAAATGCCAGTCTCACCAGAACTTCAGATTCTGTTTCACCGCCTCCCGTTTGAGTTCCTGGATGTGCTCGGTCAGGGGGATGTCCTTAGGGCACACCTCGGTACAGGAGAACTGGGTCTGACACCGCCAGACGCCGTGGGCCTGATCCATGAGGTTCAGGCGGTGTTCTTTCATTCCCTCGCCCTCGCGTTCGTCCATGGCGAAGCGGTAGGCCTTGTTGATGGCCGCCGGGCCGAGATAGCGCTCGTCCTCGGCGTAGATGTTGCACGAGGACACGCAGGCGGCACACCAGATGCAGCGCGTGGACGTCTTGATCTCCTCGCGGTTCTCGCGCGACTGGCGCTGCTCTTCCAACTCGTCGTCCGGAAGCGAGTCGGTCTGGAAGTATGGTTCGACCGCGTGCATCTGGTCATAGAAGTGTTCCATGTCCACGACGAGGTCTTTCACCACATCCTGATGGGGGAGCGGTTCGACCTGCACCGGTTCGTCCAAGTCGGCGACCTGCGTCTTGCAGGCGAGTCGCTGGCGGCCGTTGATGAACACGGCGTCGCTCCCGCAGATGGCCTGCCGACACGAGTGGCGCACCGTGAGCGAGGAGTCGAAGTGGTCGCGCGCGAAGATGAGGGCGTCGAGAACGGTCAGTCCGCGTTCGAAAGGAACGTGGAAGTGGTCGAATCGCGGTTTCGACTTCTCAGGCACGTCCGGGTCGTAGCGGAACACCTTCAGGTGCACCGTCTCCTTCCCCGTCTCGGGTTCCCTTCCCGTTTCGCGCTCCCGTACTCGCCGCTTTCTGGCGAGACGACGCTCCTGCGGCGAACGCTCGGCTCGGAACTCCTCGGCCTGCGTGTCCTCCGTCGGTTCCTCGGCGTTCATCTGCCCCTCGGAGCGTCCGACTTCCCGTTCCTGTTGGCTCATGGAAACCCTCGAACATATCTCGGTTCGCGCGACAATAAATGTCGTCGCCGATTCCCGCGGACGAGTTTCGCCGAACCGCCGACAGGCACTAGTCTCCCTTCGGCGTATCACGAACGATGAAAGCATCCAACCTACTCGTCGAGTGTCTCGAACGGGAGGGGGTCGAGTACGTCTTCGGCCTGCCGGGCGAGGAACTCGAAGACGTGTTGTTCTCGCTTCGGGAGTCCGATATCGAGTTCATCCCCGTTCGACACGAACAGGGGGCGGCGTTCATGGCCGACGTTCACGGGCGCGTGACCGGGCGGGCGGGCGTCTGTCTCTCGACGCTCGGGCCGGGCGCGACGAACCTGCTCACCGGGGTCGCGGACGCCCACCTCGATAAGAGTCCGCTCGTCGCCATCACGGGACAGGCCGGACTCGAACGACTCCACAAGGAGAGCCATCAGGCGTTGGACATCGTCCACACCTATCGGTCGGTGACGAAGTGGAACGTGCAGTTGAGTTCCCCCGAGATAATCAACGAGTCGGTTCGCAAGGCGTTCAAACTCGCGGAGTACGAGAAGCCCGGCGCGACGCACCTCGAATTTCCGGAGGACGTGGCCGCGGCGGAGACGGACGCCGAACCTCTCGAACCTCGCCGTCGGGTGCGCCGACCCGACCCCGACCGACAGTCGGTCAAACGCGCCGTCGAACTGCTGGAGGACGCGGACAGACCCCTCGTCATCGCGGGCAACGGGGCGGTTCGGACGCGAGCGGCCCAGTCGCTCCGCAGGTTCGTCTCCGACACCTCCGTTCCGGTCGTCGGAACGTACATGGGCAAAGGCGCGCTCTCGGACGCCGACGAACACTCCCTGTTCACGCTCGACTCTGGCGCGAACGACGAGGCGGCTGACGCCATCGCGCGGGCCGACTGCGTGCTCACGGTGGGCTACGACATCGCCGAGCACGACCCCGAGAAGTGGAACCCTGACCTCGACAAGGACATCGTCCACCTCGACCACGAACCGGCCGAGGTGTACGAGCACTACAATCCGGAAGTAGAACTCGTCTGCGACCTCTCTGCCGGACTCGACGCCGTCCTCCCCGAAGTGGACGTAACTTGTCCCGCGGAGTGGTACCGCGACCAGCGCGAAGCCATCGTCGAGCAAGTTATGCGCACGCCAGACGCCGACGACCCGGTGACGGTGCGGAACGTCCTCCCCGTCCTCCGCGAAGCGATGGCGGACGAGGACGTGCTCATCTCCGACGTCGGGAGCCACAAGATGGCTATCGCGCAGAACTTCCCGGCGTACGAGCCGAACACGGTCATCATTTCCAACGGTCTCGCCAGCATGGGCATCGCGGTGCCGGGCGGTATCGCGGCCGACCTCGCGCTCGATTCGGAGGTCGTCGTCGGCACGGGCGACGGCGGATTTCTGATGAACGCGGCGGAGATAGAGACGGCGACCCGACTCGGCTGCGACTACACTATCGTCGTGTTCAACGACTCGGAGTACCGCCTCATTACCGAAGAACAGGAGGAACACCGCGACGACCACTTCGGCACGCATCTGACTAACCCCGACTTCGTGGCGTTCGCGGAGAGTTTCGGCATCGACGCGACGCGGGCGGAGACGTGGGAGGAGATAGTGGACGCGCTACGAGCGGGCGTCGAGGGCGACGAGATGTCGCTGGTCGAGATTCCGGTGTGACCCCGACGTTCCGCGGGAACTTTACCCCGCGACGACATCTTCTCGGGAAATGACGGCCGATGACGCCGATTCGTCCGCGACCGAACTCGACGTGCTCCTGCTGCCGGCGTTCGCCGCCGACGATTTCTCCACCGCGGAGGACTTACCGGACGAGTTCCAACCGTGGCTGGACGCCTACGAGTTCTCGAACGAGGTATCCGTTCCCGGCGCGAACATGCCCGTCTTTCACACCGACGACGGAATCGGAATCACGGCCACGGGAATGGGGAAGGCCGACGCGGCGGCGACCGTGACGGCCGTGCTCGCCCACCCTCGAATCGACTGCTCGAACGCGTACTTTCTGACGGTCGGAATCGCCGGCGTGCGACCCGACGTCGGAACGCTCGGCTCGGTCTTCGTCAGCGACGTCGTCGTCGACTGGGACAGAAAACACCGACTTCCCGACCGAGACGGTGGTGCGCCCATCGAACTGCTTGGCTATCGCCCGCACGATTACGTCTTCCACCTGAACGAAGTGCTCGTCGCGGAGGCGTACTGCTCGGCGGCGGAAGTCGAACTGCTCGATTCGGAGCGAGCACAGCGGTACCGAAATCGATACGCGCAGGACGCGGCGCGTTCGAAGCCGACCGTTGCGACCGGGACGACCCTCTGCGGGGACGAGTTCTGGCACGGGAAGGAGTTCTCCGAGCAGGCGCAGTGGCTCGCCGACGAGTACGACGCAGGGGTGTACGCGACGACCGAGATGGAGGATTTCGGCACCGCGACCGCGCTCGACCGCTTCGGTCTCCTGAATCGCTACCTGAGCATTCGCGGTGCGGTGAACTTCGACCAACCCCCCGAGAGTGCGTCGGCTCGTGAAAGTCTCCGCGAGGGAGTGAGTCGGCACACCATCGAACTCGGGTTGGAGAACGCGTTTCGCGTCGGTTCTCGCATAGTCGAAGCGATACGGAGCGACCGGAAGCGATTCAAACGGGGACGCTGACTCCCGTCTCTGGATCACCGCTCGAACCGTCCACGAAGCCTCGACACCCCCGTCCGAACGCGCGAGGGTCGCTCCACGAGCGCCATCTCGGTCTCCGTCAACTCGAAATCGAAGACGGCGAGGTTCTCCTCCAAGTGCTCCCTGCTCGTTGATTTCGGAATCGTCACTACCCCGTCGTGCTGGACGACCCAGCGAAGCGCGACCTGCGCCGGGGTCTTCTCGTACTTCGCCCCGAGTTCGGTGAGGACGTGGTCGTCCACGACGCCGCCGTGCGCGAGGGGGCTGTACGCAGTCAAGAGCACGTCGTGCTCCCGGCAGTAGTCGAGGAGGTCGGACTGCGGCTGAAACGGGTGGAACTGCACCTGGTCGGTGAAAACAGGTGCGCCCGCGTCGTTCTGCGCCGCCGCCAACTGGTCGGTGTCGAAGTTGCTCACGCCGACGTGTCGGGTCAGCCCGTCGCTCCGCACGTCGGACAGGGCGCGCATCACTTCGCGGGTCGAGGCGATGGGGTTCGGCCAGTGGATGAGGAGCAGGTCGACGTACTCCGTGCCGAGTCGAGCGAGACTCCCGTGAACCGAGTCGACGATGTCGCGGTAGCTCCGGTGCATAGGCCACACTTTCGTCGTCAGGAACACATCTTCGCGGGCTACGTCGGCGGTTGCGACGGCCTGTCCGACTTGCCGTTCGTTTCCGTAGGCTTGTGCGGTGTCGACGTGTCGATAGCCAAGGTCGAGCGCCGTCGAAACCGCGTTTCGACAGGTCGCGCCCTCCATTCGCCACGTCCCGAGACCGATCTTTGGAATCTCCTCCCCGCGAATCGTCTCGTACTCCATAGGCCACGGTCGGGAGCGAGCGGTAAATAGCGATTGGCGAATCGATGCGCGACGGTATCTCTGCAAAGTAAACGCGGTGGGCGTTCGCGCTCGCCACAACGAGTACCGCGTCTTCGACCGTCCATCGTGTTTATTACCGGCCATAAACGATTACCGAAATAACCCATGCAATTCGCCGAGAGGCTGTCCGTCTTCGCGGTGGAGCGGCGGGTGGTCGTTTACGTATCGCTGTCTGTGCTCGCGTTCGCGCTCGGACAGTTCACGGTGATCGGTCAGCGATTCGCGTTGTTCGCACTGCTACTTCTCGTCTCATTCCTCGCCTCGATGTCCCTCACGGCGGGAAAACGTACCCTCCCACTGGACTGGTTACTCGTTTTCAGCGCCGCGACGGGATTTTATTTCCGAAGTTGTTCCGCCTCTTTGCTGGAACAACCGCGTCAGTTACGACCGTTTCCCGAGGTTGTTACTCACTGTCCGGTCGAAGGCGGAAGTCCGCCGGAGACCGAACTCGTTATCCTCGTCGGGCTAGGGTTCGCCATCGTCTTCGGAACGCTCTTGAACTACCTCTGTTAGAACTACTGATGCCGAGGTGGACGCGGGTCGTAGTTCATCCCTCCTCTCCGTCGTACGACACCACCCGCCCCCACGAACTCTTCTTGCCCCACAGACCGGAGCGCATGCACTCCAATTCGACGATCTGCGAGTTGTCGACGAACAGGTTCACCTCCGGCCCGAAGTTCTTGATGTACCACTCGAACACCTCGGGGTCGGCGGCCTCGAACACGCAGTTCTCGATGCCGACCTCGTTGGCGATGGCGAAGGCCACGTCGGTGCGCCACTCGCGCACCCGCTCCGTGATGCCCTCCGATTCGACCATTATCTTGTAGGCTCCCGCATCGAGGTGGCGTTGGGCCTCTCGAATCGCGCTCGCCGGGTCGATGGCTTCCTCGCTCTCAAGTTCTTCGACTGCCGATGCACCGCCGGCGCCGAATTGGACGTTGATCTCCGGTTTGGCTTTCAAACCGTGGTCTTGGACGAGTTCGGTCAGCGCCACGAGGTCGTCGGTGTCGATGGCGATGAACCCCGACGATATCTCCACGATGTCGAAGCCGAGATTTCCGGCCTCCTCGACGTACTGCTCCACCTTGTCGTTGTCGCGCACGAGGACGTTCTCGACGAACCCTCCCGTCGATACTTGCACGTCGTGCTCGTGGCACACCGCGATGAGTTCCTCCACCGCGTCCTCGGGCATCAGGGCGAACGACCCGCCCGAGAACTTGTAAATGTCCACATACTCGCCCATCGTATCGAAGATATCCCGTAGCTCGCGCGGTCCCATCGGGTCATAATACGGTCCGCGCATCTCGGTGATGCCCTTCTCGCGCGGTTTCGATTCGCGTTCGTTGACGTGCAGGAAGTCGAATGCTCTGTCGGTCATGGAAACCCTTGCACCGAGTACAACGACCTGCTACAAAAGAAGTTGGGGGGATACGAAGGTAGTGAGCGGTTCGAGTACCTACTCTACGATGCATCGAGCCAGGAGGTGCGTTCTCGAACGTCCCGAGGCGCTCTCTTTGGAGATGCGTAAGCTTCCGCAGTAACGTAATCTTCGAAAGTCTCTCCGGCGACGCGTTTCGGTGCGACGAGTCCGGTACATCCACCGTTATTGACGCACTCTCGGCCACAGAGACGATGCACGAAGACGAACGCGACCAATCCCGCATACCCCGTTGGAATACCGACGAAAACGAGGACCAGATGCGCTCGCGGAGCAGTTCCGTCACGACTATCCCGACGACGAGAAACGAGAGCGTTGCGACGTCGACTTCCACGAGAACGTCTCGGACAGTCACGAAACTGCGGTCGCACCGAGTGTCGGTAGGGGGTCCGGCGCGAAGAAAATAGTCGAACGAGGTAACCGCGAATGTGGTTCGTTTCCGAACTGCTCACCGAACTAGCGACGTAGTTACGCGACGAGTTGCAGGCTGCTTCCGGGGAGCCCGATGCTCTGCTGGTCGTTCTGCGCGCCGTCGGTGTTGGTCGCGTTCGATTCGGCGACCTGCACGTTCTCGTTGACCTGATAGTTGACCTGCGACGCCGATGCGGAGTCGTCATTCGCGGCGTACGCGATGGCGCTGTACTGTTCGTTGACGTTCAACTGTTCGACGTACTGCACCTGCGTGATGTTCGCAGCGGCGTGTTGTTCGTTGACCTGTTCGTCGCCGACATCATAGCTGACAGCCCACGAGTCGTCACCCTTCATGTCCGTGCCGTTCATGACCGCCGTCGCTTGGTAGCTTCCCTCCTCGATGTCAACCTTCACCGCGTTGGCCTCGGCGATCTGAGCGTTGAAGTTCGCCTGGTAGCTGACCTGGGTCGCCGTCGCATCGCTGTGGTCGACAGCGATGGCCACGGCGGCGTTCTGGATGTTGATGTTCTGCTGGGAAACGTTCTGGTACTGGGTGATGTTCGCGGACGCATTCTGCTCGTTCGCTTGTGCGGATCCGTCGCTCGTGCGCTTTACGTCCGACTTTGAGAAGTCGTCCTTCAAGTCGGCCGATGCTGTGACCGTTTGAACCGACTTCGGATCCATGTTGATGGCGGTGGCGTCCGCGACCTGCTTGTTCTTGTTGAACTGACAGCTCACCTGCCACGCCTTAGCGACGCTACCCTCGCCGACCGCGATGGCGATGGCGACGCCCTGCTGATTGACGTTCAGTTACGAGACGTTCTGGTACTGGATGACCTGCGAAGAGGACTCTTGTGAGCTCGTCTGCGCCTGATTCTTGTGCTCTTCAACCCACGTTTCGAGGGTAGTGTTCGACGTGTCAGCCCCGAAGACGAGGTAGACGTCATCGCCGTTCGTCTGCACGACGCTACCGTCCTGTCCCGCTGGCGCGTCACCAAGGGTGGCCGCGCTCACCAGTCCGACGCTCATCGTCGACATCACGAGCAGCAAAGCGAGAACTACGCTGCTCGTCTTTGATTTCCGCATCATTCTTTCACCGATTTCGTGACTTCGTTACGATCTGAATCATCGTTTGTTACTCCGACATTTCGCCGCAACTTGGTCTAAACCCAGTATTTACCTTTGTTATTGACAACTTGAGAACGGACAGGGGGGACTAAGATCGGAACGAGCCAAGGATAATGAACGGAGAACTGATAACTCTGAAAACCTCTTCGTTCCCATCGATATCTCCTGCGACTCTGAAATTACACACAATGGGATTCGATCGTCGCGAAAAGCATCTGCTGCTAGACTGGAACTCAAGAATATGAAACTTTCGTTACCGTTAAGCTGCCCCACGCGACGGACGAACGGATTATCGACCGGCGGCCATCGGTCCGGAAACGAACACGTCAGTGTCGAATGGTCGCCATCGGTCGAGATCGGTGGAAAAAACGAATCGTCGTCGAATTCACCTGAAACGCGCCGCCGACCCGTCGAAAAATCACTGGCGTACCGGCGATTGGGTTATAACGGCGTCCACGGTGGTTCGCCGATTTGATCTATTTGCTGTCCCTCCGGAAACGTGATATACGTCTCATCACCAGGTTCGCAACCTCCCCCGTACCGTTCGAAATGTCGGACGATGTCTGCGTCCTCCGCAAGCGAACAGGCTTTTTCCGCTTCCACCGCGCCTATCGATGGGCCGAAAGCCAACACAGCGATGAGAGCAAGTACCAGGGTGATTCGGACGGTTTTGTTCATCGGCTTTCCCCCGAATGTCGATCGCGTCGACGTCTCGAAGGTATTCGAGTACCCGTCCGACGGTGAAAGTTATCTGATAAGCGAACGTAGTCGGTCATAGCTCCGAACGAAAAACGGGACGGTTATTCTTTGTTATTGACCGGCCACGAGGGGTACAACAGTGGTTACTCGAAGTCAGAACTTCGCGTTGGAGTTGAATCCTTAGCGAATCAGCAGTGCAGACCGAAGTCTCGGAAGCATCCGATTTCTATCGTTTCTCCTTGACCGAGGCCCCCGAAAAATCCATTGAACCGCGGATATTATCCGATAGAAACAGCTATTACCGAGATTACGCCTAAAGCCCAGTCGTTGATCAGACGAGTTTTTTCGTTCACACGTTTCAAGCCTCGACGTCAGCTACCCGGACATACCATCCATCAGAAATCCGAACGCGCAATTAGGGGACTGCGACGTGCGACGTGGGGTAAAATATAGTGAATGTTTGGCACACTTATACGTAATCCTCGCCGCTGGTCCGTGACGGGACGCGAAACCGAGGCATTCTCTGGAGGAGATGCCGATACTGAAAACGCGGGATACGCGGCTAAGTACAGCCTGCTTTAGCGATTAAATAGTCCTAACTTCCGTTATCGAACGGAAACAGTCAATGGAATCCATATAGTCCGCTCTGAAAGGTCATAACTATACAGGGGGTTGAAATACAATTCGATCGATATCGATTCTGCGGTGGTACAGGCCGCAGAACCTCCGTTAGGGTGTGACGGTCTGTTGAGGGTGGACGTTGTGTCGAACTGTCCTCCCCACCACCAAGAGCCAAACCATGAAGAAAACACTCAGAATACTGATCGCGATGGCGGTCGCCAGCACCGTATTGTTCGGCGGCGTCATCGGTAGTGCAGCCGCACAGTCAGATGGTATAGACGTACAGGACCAAGATATCGACCAGGATGCCACCGCTGTGGTCGCACAGGATCAGGACGTTTCCCAAACGAATGTGAACGTCCAGGACGACGCGACCGCTGTCTCGGCCTCGAAATGGACGAAGTACGGCGGTGACGCGACCGCCGTTCAGGCGAGCAGCCAATCCAACGAGAACGCTCAGGTTGGCGTAGCGAGCGCCGAGAACAACGCCGAACAGAATCAGGAGATCAACGTCAGCGTTGGCGTTCTGCCCCTGAACAGCTAATTTAGCCGTTGACCGCTGGATTTTTTACCGATAAACAAACACCTCATATTTTTTCGCATCGTCACTCGACAGCGACAGTGCTCGAGCATGAGGAGAGGGAGGGTCTAAGTTGATGGTTCGAACGATACCACGTCAGAGCATCGAAAACGAGGATCATGCGATACGGCGTCCCACATCAGCCCAGCAACGCAACTAGGTCGCTCACGTCCCGATCCTCCAGTTGCAACACCGTCTCGACTATCTCGTCCCTGCGCGACTCGTCGTAACGCGTCCCCGCCATCCGATGGAACTTCGCTTCTACCCGCTCCCACGACATCGAATTGTTGGGATGGCCCTCGAAATCGTCCTTCTCGATTCGGTACGTCGTGCCGTCCGCCATCGTCACGTCCACGACGGCCGGCATCTCGCCCGCTTCGAACCGGTCGGTCAGTTCGTCGTCCGCCTCAACTTCGACCTTCCGGAGGAGTTCCTGGACGTCCGACCGATTGATGCGCTCGGGTTCGTACTGCGCGTTCGTCATCTCGCGGTCGATGAGCGCGGCGGCGAGCATGTACGGGAGGGAGTGGTCGGCCTGCGCCTTCGTCTCGACCTGATAGCGCGACCCCTCGCCGCCGCCGATGATGAGTTTGGCACCCGCGAACGTGTCGAGGCGAATTTCCGTCACCTCACCGGGGTCGATATCCTCGCGTTCGGCCAACTCGATGATACCTTCCACGGCGGACTGGGCGTACGTCTCGGCGACGTACTTCTTCGTCATCACGTCGTGGACGCGCTCGCCCGGCGAGTAGTCCACGTCGAACTCGCCGGAGACGACCTGCTTCCAGCCTTTCTGCCCCTCAAAGAGGTTCGTCGGCCCTTCGACGCCGTTCTTCGCCAACATCGCGGAGTAGACGGCATTCCGGGCGGTGTTCGCGGAGGCCAGTCCCTTCCACTCCGTGATTCCCTCGGTTCGAGTCACCCGGAGGGCGTTGTGCGCGGTTCCCGCGATGCCGATGGCGGCGCGAGTCGCCTCGCGGTCGAGACCGAGCAGTTTCGCGGCACCGGCGGTCGCGGAGATGACCGTGTGCGTGACGTGGTCCCATCCCTTGTTACGAACGGGCGCGTTCCACGCCAATTCACCCTGCACTTCGTACGCGACGCCGACCGCGGCGAGTAGCTCTTCCCCGGAGCGGTCTGCGTACTCGCCGCACGCGATCGCGGCGGCGATATTGTCGCTCGGATGCGGCGTCTCGCCGGGCGCGAGGAACGAGTCCATGTAATCGAGATAGCGGACGAACGCGGTGTTCAGCATGGTCGCGTCGGGGGGAGACGCGGTTCCACCGCCCCAGAGCGAGCAGTCACCCTCTCCCAGTTCCTCGACAGTCGCGCGGACGTTCTCCACGGAGTCCGCACCCATCGCGCCCACGGCGATGCCCAGCGAATCGAGGATTCGTTTTTTCAGTTCGTCCACGGTGTCAGCGGAGAGGTCGTCGAACGCCGTCTCCGTGACGAAATCTGCTGTCTCGGCGGTCGTCGTCATGTGACCCGCCTGCGACGGGCACGACCAAAAGCACCGCCGGGCGTTCACCGAGTCATCCGACGTTTCGACGGAGAAACACCGGCTTACTTCTCGCTCGAACGACCGAAGGCTTCGATTCCGAGGTCGTCCAGCTACGTGACAGAGAATCCACAAACGAGAGGCATGTCGGCGATGAGAAAATACTTCACCTAAACTATTAGGTCATATTCTGCGATTACGTTTGTCCCCACGGCCGGTTTTCGATATTGGCACACGCCACTAACTCGAATCGGCCGTTATCGTCTGATATATCGCTCGAGGCGGCGTAACCGGTGGATGCAAGGTGACTTCTGTTAACGGAAGTATAACTATCGGCGAGTACGTACGCGACGCATGAAGTACGAGGGTTCCGACCATCTCGCCGAAACGCTTGCCATCTTCGACACCGCCGACCCTCCGCACGCGCCGCTGACGACGAGCGAAGTCGCGGACGCCCTCGACTGCACGCGACGCGCGGCATACGACCGGTTGACGACGTTGGTCGAACGAAACGAACTCGAAACCAAGAAAGTCGGTGCCCGCGGGCGGGTGTGGTGGCGGGCGAAATGCGACGACGCGCTTTTCGAAGGAAGCCAAGAGCAGTTCGTCGCCGTCTTCGAAGAGGCGTTCGACGCGATGGTGCTCGCCGACGACGACGGCCAGTACGTCGCCGCGAATCCCGCGGCCTGCGAACTCTTCGGGCTTCCTCGTGAGAAACTGCTCGGGCGCACCGTCGACGAGTTCGCGGTAGACGACTACGATTTCGAAGGGGTGTGGGGGGCTTTCAGGGACAGCGACCAACTCCACGGAACGTTCCCACTGCGACGACCGGACGACACCGTGCGAATCACCGAGTACGCCGCGACACCGGACGCTCTTCCCGGACGCCATCTCTCGGTTCTCAGGGATATCACAGAACGAGTCGAGCACGAACGGCGACTCGCGCAGCAGCGCGAACAGTTCGCGGCGCTCAACGATTTGAACACCGTCATCCGGGAGATCACCGACGGCGTGATAAATCAATCGACGCGCAAGGAGATAGAGCGAGTCATCGTCGAATCTCTCGCCGAGTCTGACTCCTACGCGTTCGCTTGGATAGCGGAGGTCGACCTGAAGGCGAACGAGATACGTCCCCGAGTCGAGGCCGGCGTCGAGGGCTACCTCGACGAGATCGACCTCTCGATGGACATCGACGACCCTGAGGGTCGTGGGCCGACCGGGAGGGTGATTCGGACGCAGGAGCTACAGGTCGTGAAAGACGTGTTCGCCGACCCGGATTTCGAGCCGTGGCGCGATATCGCCCGCAAGTACGACTACACGTCGGCGGCGTCGATTCCCATCGTATACGAGGACTCCATCTACGGAGTACTTTCCCTCTACACCGATCGACCAAACGCTTTCACCGACGAGGAACTGGAAGTTATCGGCCAACTGGACGAACTCGCCGGACACGCCATCGCAGCTATCGAGCGCAAACGGGCGCTGATGGGCGACGAAATCGTCGAAGTCGAACTTCGCGTCCCCGGGATTTTCGAAACCACCGAGAGAGCGGAGCCTCCGCCGGGGACGGTTACAATCGACCGAACCATTCCGGTCGACGACGGAACGTACCTCCAGTACGGAACCGTAACCGACGGTGGGGCCGAGACTGTGGAGCTACTCGTCGACCGACTACCTCACTGCAAGGAGGTGACCATCTTCGGTCGAGAAGGCGACGACGCACGGTTCGAACTGCGCCTCGTCGAACCGCCAGTGGTATCGGTCGTAGCGTCGTACGGCGGGTTGATCGAAGACGCAGTTATCGAGAGAGGGGACTTCCACATGACCATCCATCTCCCTCCCGGTGTGGCGGTGCGACACATCACCGACGTGATTCAGGAAGCGTACCCCGTCGCGGAGATGCTCTCGCGCCGGCAGAAACATCGCTCGGACGCGACTCCGGAGGTCGTCGAGCGGGCGTTCACCGACATGACCGAACGCCAGCGGGCCTCCCTCGCAACTGCGTTCTACTCGGGATTCTTCGACTGGCCGCGGGAGAACACGGGCGAGGACGTCGCCGACGTGCTCGGCGTCAGTCCCCCCACTTTCCACCAGCACGTTCGCACCGCCGAGAGGAAGATCTTCGAGGCGCTGTTCACCGAATCTCACTCGTCGGTCGAGTGAGATTTGCCGTTCGAAAGAGCGAACGGACGGTACTGCCTCTCACTTCGGATATCAGACGTACGGTCCGGGGAGCAGCGCGCGGAGCGAGAACGACCGACGCCGTGTCTCCTCTCAGCTTTCATGTCGCACCGCCTCGTCGCGGCGTATCTCCGCGTCGTGGTTCGTCGCTTCGTCGCGGTGCGGCGTTTTGGAAGCGGTCGACTCCCACTTCTTTGTTCCATTCTCTATCATACCGTCGATAAAACACTTCAAAAAACTTATTTATGGCCTTGCTAATATGCCGACTCGTCGGGCGTGGACTGAAATAGCGAGGCGACCAATCGGTCGTATGAACGTGAGAAAGGGGTGTCGCCAGTTGCGGGTGGTCGTCGCCCTCTCCGTCGCTCTGCTCGTCGCCGCGAGCGTCGGTGTTCGGCGCGTTCGCCGGGCGGTCTCCCGCGCGCGAGCGATTCCGTTCAGCCCGCTCACCGCGAAGGGGCGCGTCGGTGCGGAGTACCTCCGACGACACGACGTTGCGACGGGGGAGCCTCTGTCGGGTGAAATGGACGACATGAGTGAGTACGCCCAACCCGACTTCGACCCGGACGCGATTCACCCAGCAGTCCGGCGATTCTACGAACGCACCGCCGAGTACAACCTCACCTATCGCGTGACGTGGCATCGCGGATTCCGGCTGGGTGCGTCCCTCGCCTCCCGACTGACGAGTCGGGTCGAACAGCTCAACCTCCCCGGGCCGTGGGGGTCGGCGACGGGGACGCTCACCAGTCGAATCGTCGCCATCGACGCGGACGACGACCCTCGCGACGGAGCGCGGGCGTGGATTCGGACGAACGAGTCGGGGGCTGCGGTGTTCGTCGCCATCTACGCGAGTCACGTTCGGGACGGAACGCGCTACGTCAACATCGCGGCTCCCCTCCCACGGTCGAATCTGAGCACCGTGCTATCCATCCGGAAACTCGAACGCGGCGACGAACCGCCGGGCGTCGAACTGACGACGATGACGGAGACGGGCGACGAAGGGCTGTACTTCGTCACGCGGCTAGGTTCCGTCGCACTTCCGATACGCCAGTCGTTCCGCGTGTGGCCCGACGAAGACGGAATCCGAGCCCGCCACGAGATGTGGCTGTTCGGTCGGCAGTTCCTCACGGTCGACTACGAATCGCGCGACTGAGTCACCGCCACGTATATCTAATTCGGGTGAGACGTTCGAGTATGAAATTCAGCGACGCGAGTTCGTCGGTTCGGTCGCTGCTTCTCGCCCGACCGGTCGCGGTGTTGCCGCTGTATCTCGCCGGAACCAGCGTCGGTCTGGTGGCGCAGACGGTTCCACTCGTCGGCGTCGCGCTCGTCTACGCCCTCCTCTTCGGAACCGGTCGAATCGAGGCGGTCGTCACCGCGGTCGGACGAATCGACTTCGCGGGGTCGGAGTTGAGCGACGCCCAACTCGAACGACTCGGCGAGGCGATAGCGGGACTGTTCACGCCCGAGGTCGTCGCCCTCCTCCTCGTGTCGGCGCTCCTCGGCGTCGCCGTTCTGTTCGTCGCCCGCGCCGTCGCCGGTGCGGCGCAGGTTCACGCGGTAACGGCGGCGCTTCGAGACGAGCGAGCCGTCGCGTCCGGCGTCACCGGCGCGACCCAAGACTGGAAGCGGTTCCTCGCGCTGGGCGTCGTTCGTGCGCTCTCGTTCCTCCTGATAACCGCTCCCATCGCCGCGTTCGGATTTCTCGCCGCAACTGGGAGCGTCGCCGCCGGACTCCTGCTCGCCCTCTCGGTGCTCGTGTGGCTCCCGTTGGCGTTCGTCGTCTACCTCCTCTTTTTGTTCGTCCCGCAGGCCATCGTCATCGACGGCGTCGGTGTGCGCGGCGGGGTTCGACGGAGCGTCGGGTTCGTTCGGCGCAAGCCGTTTCGAGTCGCGGCCTACTTCGTCGTGGTTATCGGTCTCGTGGGGGTGTTCGGCTTCGCGTCGTTCGTCTTCCAATTGCTCGGAATCGGCCGCCTCCTTGGCGTCGTCCTCGCGTTCGGTCTCGCGCCGACGCTCGGCGTGCTGAAGACGGCGCTGTATCTCGACGAACCGCCGGTCGCGCCCCGCGTGCGCGGATCGGTTGGCAGCGCCCTGCGGCGCGGTCTCCGCGAACTCCGGTCGTTCCTCGTCGGTCGCCCCGCGCTCGTGGTCGCCGCACTCGCCCTCTTCGCGGCCGGCAGCGCGGGTGGCTGGTTCGCCACTCGCCCGTTCGCGCTAGAAAGCCTCGGACCGGGCGTGTCCGAGAACGTGTTCGGCACCGCTCCCGTCGACGTGTTCGTCACGCTGACGGCGAATAACTGGTTGGTCGCCATCTCGGCGGCGTACGCCGGACTCGGCTTCGGCGTTCCGACCGTCGTCACGCTCCTGTTCAACGGGGCCGTCGTCGGCGGCGTCGTCGGCCTACTGCCCGACCCTCGCCTCGCGGTCGCGCTCATCGCGCCGCACGGAATCGTCGAGATACCTGCACTGTCCGTCGCGGGAGCGCTCGGTCTTCACCTCGGCGGTGTCGCGTGGTCGTACGTCCGCGGTTCGACGACCGCGGACGACCTCGCGGCGGAACTCGTCCGAGCGTACTACGTCCTGCTCGGTCTCCTCCCGGTGTTCGTCGTCGCGGCGTTCATCGAGGCGTTTCTGACGTGGTGGGTCGCCTCGACCATCGCGTGAACAGGCGACGGTTCGGCGATTACACCTCGGCGTCACTGTGCGATTTCGGCGAACTCGTTCGTGTCCTCGTCGGTTCCCGCGATGACAAGTTGGTCGTCGTCTCGAATCACGAACTCCGCCCCTAGGTCAGTGATGATGTCGCCGTTCCGTTCGACGGCGATGACGGTACAGCCGGTTCGGGAGCGAACGTCGGCGTCCCCGAGACTCTCCCCCGCGAGGCGGGGTGCGGTCGTTCTGACGACTTCTATCTGCTTGTCGGGTGAGATTATCTCCTCGCCTTCGAGAATGGTGGACGCGAGCATCCGTCCGCTGACGGTTTCGAGCGCGAGCACATAGTCCGCACCCGCGCTGTAGAGCTTTCCGATGTTCTCCGTCTCGTTCGCTCGGGCGACGATCTCGACGCCCGGGTCGAGTTCTCGGGCTACGAGCGTGGCGAAGATGGTCGTCGTGTCGTCCCCGAGCGCGAAGATGAGCGCGTTCGCGTGCTCGATTCCGGCGTCCCGTAGCGTCCTCTCGTCGGTCACGTCGCCGACGACGTCGACGTTCGGCTTGTCTTCGATATCGACGACGACGGTTCGCATCGCCGTCGATTGCATCGTCTCTCGCACCGTCGAGCCGACCTCCCCGTGTCCCGCGACGATGACCGTCCCGCGAGCGTGACTGCGCTCGTCGGAGAGCGTCATCTCCTTCAGTCGTTCGAGTTGGGCTTCCCGACCCGCCACGACGAGGATGGTGCTCTCGTCCAGCGTCGTGTCGGGGGACGGTGAACTCTGGAACTCGCCGCGCCGCCACAGACCGATGATGCTCGCGCCGGTTCGCTCGCGGATGCCGCTCTCGGCGAGTCGCCTCCCACACACCTCGCTGCCGTCTTGTATCGATAGCTCGACGATTTCGAAATCCTCGCCGACGACGACCGTCTCGCCGAGGTCGGTCGTCACCGACGCGGTCACCTTCTCCGCGAGACTGTGGCCGAGGAGGTGGCGCGGTGAGAACACCTGATCCGCCCCCGCGTAACGGAGATATCTGGTCAGGTCGGCGTCCTCCACGAGGCTGATTATCTGCACGTCGTCCGTCACTTCCCGAACCGCCAGCGCGATGCTGGCGTTCTGCTCGTCGGTCGCGTCCGCGACGACCGTGTCGGCTTGCTCGACGTAGACGTTCCTGAGCACCTCCGCCGATTCCGGGTCGCCGTGGACGAGAGAGATGTTCCGTTCGTACAGGTCGAGCGCCTCGTCGCGATCGCTGACGACGACGATGTAGTCTCGGTTCCACGATTCGAGTTCGTCGATGAGCGTCTCCGCGCGCGGCGAGTAGCCGCAGATGACGATGTGGTCTTCCAGTTCGTCGACGCTGGTCGGCGGACTCACCCTGAGGGCCTGCTGAATCCACGGTGCGACGAACAGCGGCAGCGCCATGAAGATGAGAAAGACGCCCGTAACCTGCATCGCGACCATGATCAGTCGCATCTGCGGCGTTGTCCAGTGTTCCGCGTCCACGCCGTAGCCGGTCGTGGTGAAGGTCTCAATGACGACGGAGAACGAAAACATCAAGCTCCGCTCTTCGCCCTCGAACGTCGTCATACCCCACGAGTACGCGAACGTGTACAGGCTCAGCACAGCGGCGAAGGAGGCGAGGTAGAGAAGCGCGCGCCGTCGTTGCCGCGTGACGAACGCGCCGAGAGAGACCGAGAACCATTGAGGTCGCTGAGCCATTCTCGTATGTTGACTCTAATCCGTGCAACTTTACTCTGCCGTCCTCCGTCGATTTCTCTCTCGGCTCCTTTCCCGTCGTTCGCGTCCGCGAAAGTCCAAAACGACACTCCATCACCGCGACGACCGCGTCACCGTGGTTCGAGCACCTCGCGCCGAGCGCGATGGCACACGTGGATTTATATACCGGAACGGAATCAAACCCGCCGAGATGTACCGATTTCCGTCATCCGCGCTGGTCGTGGTCGCCGCGCTGGCACTCCGTCGGTCAGTCGGGCAATTGAACAGGCTGGAGCGTATCGTCCCGCGTAATGGCTTCGTATCGCGGTGCGATTCTGGACGTGGACGGGACGCTCGTTCGCGGGGACGACGGTTTACCCGGCATGGACACCGGCATCCGAAAACTGCGCGAGACGGGGATAGACCTCCTCCTCTGTTCCAACAATCCGACGAACCCTCCCGAAGACTACGTCGAACGATTCGCCGCCCACGACGTTCCTATCGACGCCGAACAAGTGCTCACCTCGGCGCTCGTCACGGCCGAGTTCCTCGAAGCCGAACACGTCGGGAGCGACCTGTTCATCGTCGGCGAGTCGTATCTCCGCGACCTCTTGCGCGAACGCGGATTCGCCCTCCGGGATGACCCCGACGCTGTCGACGTCGTCGTCGGCTCCATCGACCGCGAGTTCGACTACGAAACGCTCACTAAAGCGTTCTGGGCGCTCGAAGACGGTGCCGCGTTCGTCGGAACCGATCCGGACGTGACGATTCCCGCGGCGGAGCGTCTCGTTCCCGGGTCGGGAGCCATCCTCAACGCGATAGCGGGCGTCGCGGGCCGAGACCCCGACCGCGTGCTCGGAAAGCCCTCCCGCGAAGCGGGAGCGGCGGCGCTCGACCGCCTCGGCGTTCCGGCGGACGAGACGCTCGTCGTCGGCGACCGTCTCGACACCGACATCGCTCTCGGCGATAGAATTGGAGCGACGACGGTGCTCGTCCACTCGGGAGTGACGACGCCGGACGACCTCGCGGAAGCGACGGTTCGACCGGACTACGTCATCGACTCGCTCTGGGAGATAGAAGCCGTTCTCGCAGACTGAGCATCAGTTCACGTTGCCTACTGACGGAACAACACTACTCGCAGGGTTTAGACGCGCCGCTCTTTACCTGTAGATCTCCGTTTTTCCTCCCACGAAACGACAGAAGGCGCCGCAACCGTCGATATTATTTACAATATAAAGCATCTTGCGCACAACTATTTAACGATGTAGAGATAATAGAGGAACATGACCGATTCACGAACGTGGGGGCCGTTTCTGATTCGAGTCGCGGTCAGTCTCGTCGTGCTCGTCCACGGCGTCGGGAAACTGTTCGCCGTCGGCCCGGCCGCGATGCCGGTATCGAAGTTCGCGGGATTTCTCGCCGGACTCGGGCTTCCGTTCGCGTCGCCGCTGGCGTGGGCCGTCGCGGTCGTCGAGGTCGGCGGCGGCTTGCTCCTCTTGCTCGGCCTGTTCACGCGAATTACGGCGCTCGTGCTCGCGGTCGAGATGGTCGTCGCCACGATACTGGTGCATCTGCCGAAGGGGTACTCGGACTCTGAACTTACCATCGTCCTCTCGCTGGCGGCGTTCTCGCTCGCGGCGAGCGGTGCCGGCGAACTCTCGGTCGACAGCATCGTCTCGGACGGGGAACTAAACTCGTCGTTCATGATTTCAGAAACGTAATCCCGGTCGCGCTCGTTCGTCGTCAGTCACCTCGACCGCGTCATCGATTTCTGTGGAGAGGTGGTGACGGTCTCGGCGACCGAAGGTAGCTCCGTTGGTTTTACTGAAATACCGTTACTGAGATGCTATCTCCACCGAGATAGTTGGTGAGTAACTCCGCGAATTTATCGACTTGATTCGCCAACTGGGTTTTTACAGACGGTAGCACGGAAAGTACCGACTATCGTAGTGACTACGCACTATTCTCATCGTGATCGGATAGCAAAAATACAGCCACCCCTGCGAAGATCGCAACGGTAGCGAGGGTCGTGGGGTCGATAATGGGTTCGAACGAGACGACAACTATCTTCATCGAAGCGTACGCGAATAAAAGCACAACACAGATCGTTGACGCGGCTAATAATCCGACGCGTACTGGATCGCTTTTTTTTCAGCCTCTTTTAAGGGTTATACCGAACGCTTAGCTGCTAACTTTACTGTTCGGGTGGCTCCGTCGAACCTCGGTTTGTTATCAACAATTTAATACATATGAATGGCTGGTAAGGATTCGAACCGATCGATTCGGTGACAACCGAAAGAAATATGACTTGTCATACGGCTGCTTGACTATATCGCACCATGTTTCGCTCCGGATTCCGTTGGCTCCAGTCGAAGTCCTTCGGACAACAGATACTGATAATCGCACTCGTTCTGGACCCGCTCGGATTCGTTACGGGATATCTGTTGGCCCCGTCGTTCGGCGTCGAACCCATATTGGGTGGCGTGTACGGGTTGGTCGCGGCTAGCTTTCCGATTTCGACGTGGATTATGCGTCACGCTCAAAACCGGACTTGAAACGCCATAATGCATTCGAGTTTCCAAGGTTCGTTATCCGTACTTCCGTGCTGAATACGAGTCCTCTACCAGTCGCTGAGGATGGGAAGACTATCATCCGCTGAGCGTTTCGACAGTGCTACGTCTCGTTTGGACTACCGACGTAACGGTTCTTTCCCGCTCTCGCTTACGCGTCGTCCCTGAAGATGAGTCTCGTTCACTTACCTACGCCATCTTCGCGCAGTTCAAGTCTACCGACCGAGAACGACTTCCGGAGAGTATCCACCCGACAGTTAACTTCCTTCCGACCGACCTTCGACCATGACGCTCTACGACGCGGTTGCCGACCTCCCACTCGAAATCGATTCCTGCGAGTTCGAAACGCACGAGCGCGAAACGTCGAGTAAGTTCACGCGCGTCACGACCGAAATCGTCCTCCACGGTGCCGGCGAAACCGGACGCGGCGAGGACGTGACCTACGACGAAGACGACCAGCGCGCGCTGGCGGGGGCTGAGTTCGACCTCGCGGGCAAGTACGCGTTCGACGAGTTCTCGGCAGGAATGGTCAACCGCGACCTCTTTCCAGTGGGGCCGTCCCGCGAGGATTTTCGACACTACCGGCGATGGGGGTTCGAGAGCGCGGCGTTGGACTTGGCGCTCCGGCAGGCCGACATCGACCTCCCGACCGCTCTCGACCGCACTCCCTCCCCGGTGCGATTCGTGGTGAGCACGCGACTGGGCGACCCGCCGAGCGCGGAGCGCGTCCGACGATGGCTCGACATCGATCCTGAACTGGCGTTCAAACTCGACGCGACGCCGGAGTGGTCTCCCGATCTCGTCTCGGAACTGGCGGCGATGGGCCGGATTTGCGTCGTGGACCTGAAAGCGCACTACGGCGACTCCGAGGTCAACCAGTCGCCGAACCCCGACCTCTACCGGCGTGTTCGAGACGGGTTGCCGGACGCGGTCATCGAAGACCCGGCATACACCGACGAGACCGCGCCGATTCTCGACCCCGCCAGCGACCGAATCTCGTGGGACGCGCCGATAACGGGCGTCGAGAGCATCGAGGCGCTTCCATTCGAACCCCGATGGTTGAACGTCAAGCCCTCGCGGTTCGGGAGCGTCGAATCGCTGTTCGCGGCGCTCGAACGCTGCGAGCGTAACGACGTTCGACTGTACGGCGGCGGCCAGTTCGAACTCGGCGTCGGTCGGTCGCAGATTCAACTGCTGGCGTCGCTGTTCTATCCGGACGCCCCGAACGACGTCGCTCCGCGCGGCTACAACGACCCCGACCCAACCCCCGGACTTCCGTCAAGTCCCCTCGAACCGCCGACCGTCGAGGGCTTCCGCCGAACGTAGTCACTCCCGGCGAATCAGGAAGCGCGACCCGCCGTCGCGTCCGTCGCAGATCGAGACCGATCAGCCGTGTGCTTCCGCGATTCCGTCCACGATAGAGAGGCCGAGTCCCGACCCGTCGTCGGCGGTTACCACTAACACGTGGTGAATATCATATTGGGGATCATCCCCGCGTTCTAGCTCAAGACCCGCACATCGCTCAGTCCATGTCTTACCATTATCATCACTAATGTGGACTCCGCCGACTTCGACACCAGCAACTACCCGGTCGGGTGTATCGGCGTGTACATCGAGGCTACGGACGTGTGACTTCCCGCGATGAAGAGAAGTATGCCACTGGTCACGAGAGGGAAGTTCCTGGAACCCCTCCAGTTCCGTCCATGTCCTGCCTTGATCAGTCGAGACGTATATGTGAGCCGGATGCGTGTCCGCATACAGACGACTGCTGTCGGGACTGACCGCGACGACGTACACCTCCTCTTGTGGCACGCCAAGTCGGTCCCATATTATTCCCTGATCTGCCGAGTGGTACAGGCCGGTTTTCGACGCGGCGAACGACCCGTGCTCTTCGAACGTATGGACGCCGTCCTGCGTCCCGATGAGTAAAATCATGGGACTTGATTACGCCTCCTGAAGCTGCGCCGCCCGGGTTTCGACCGGTTCGATTGATGCGTACTCGACAGCGCGGACGCCGAGCGTCCGAACGCGTTCTCGGAGGTCCTCGTCTACGAATCCGTCATCGTCGAACGCGGTACGCGCCTGCGGAACCGCCGCCTGGTACGGGAGAACCCAGGCGTGTAGCGATCTACAGACGTCGCGGAGGTGAGTGAGCGCCGGCGTGGGAAACGGCCCGCCCGAGACGACGAGGAGCCCGACAGTCGTGTTCTCGAACTCGTCGAATCCGCAGTAATCGAGCGCGTTTTTCAACACGCCCGAATACGAGCCGTGGTACATGGGCGTTCCGAGGATGACCGCATCGGCCTCACGGATCGTCCGTCTCACTATGTCGCCGTCTCCTGCCCCATCGACGTCGGGATCGAGCGGCGGGAGATCCAATTCCGCGAGGTCGAGCAACTCAGTTGTACCGCCAGCTGCTTCGACGCCGACCAGCGCCTCGTGGAGCGCTCGACGGGTGTAACTTGCTTCGCGTCGGCTCCCGCATACTGCGACGACGTGCGGCCGCGCCTTCCCCGATGATCGACCGGCGCGTCCGAGAGAGCTCATTAAGATTCAGCCTCCTGGTTCGTCGCCCGGGTCAAGACGGCGACGATGGTGACTGCGGCGGTCACGTGCATCACCGCGAGTGTAGCAAAGACTCTCGGCGGAGCGCCGGACAGGTCGGGCACGAGGAACATCGTAAAGGAGAGCACCAAGAACACCCCTCCGATGATGGTGAACGTCCGGTTCGGTCGTGCCGCGTATCGCGTGACCACTTCGTACACGAGGGTCGCCCCGATGGCGGCAACGGCTGAATTAACGACGACCGGCCCCACCGCGAGTGGTCCGAACGGGCCGCCGACGAATTCGGATGGGAATTCGACGATCGCTAGCCCGATGAACAGGACGAGGACGTTCACGATGCTCACGATGAGCAACGCTAAGAGGCCGAATTTTGCGAGTCGGACCGTGCCGACGGATCTGCTCAATTCCGAGTTGTTCATGGCGGTCGTGGATGCCATACTCAACAGTACAGTAGCTGTAGTAATATACTATTAAGTTAGAAGTCATGGAGCAACTCACCTCCTGTGTAGCTACTTACAACCTTCGAAGAAACAAGTTATATGACTTCAGAACTCATAGTTAGGCTATGGTCGAATCACCGCAGGCTGAAGAATTCATCGAGACAATTCTCTCCAATGAGACAGCGCGACCACCCGGCTCAGAACAAGCGAAGGATGACAATCGGACGATGGCTGCGCTCCTCAACCTCTTGGGAAAGAAACACACCATCGTGATCCTCCACCAGTTCGCAACTGGAGATGGGCCGTTGCGATTCAGCGATATTGAGGAGGCAGTCGATATTGCTCCAAACACGCTCTCGAATCGGCTCGAAGAACTCACAGAGGTCGGGTTATTGACGCGGCAAGCGTACAACGAGATCCCACCGCGTGTTGAATATAACGCCACGGAGAAGGCAAAAGAACTAGCCCCTGTCTTCTGGTATCTCGGCGTCTGGACCGAGCGGCACGACCTCGAACCGATTGCCACCGATGATGATTGAGACACGCTAAATCTCGGCAGGACAATTATCGATAACTCTTGCGGTTCTCGACGCGTAATCTCCAGTTTTACAGGCGGTCAGGGAGACTGTCCCGGGGCTGTTCACTCCTCCAAAACGTGAAGTGCTTGACGCCGCGATCGATCTCGGTTTCTATTCAATTCCATGTCAAGGAACCTCTAATGACGTTGCTGAGGCCGTCGATTCTGCGCCAGGTACTGATCGGAGCACTTTCGAAAAATAGAAGTACGTGTCAATCCAGGTCGTGCAATTTTTTGCGAACCAGTCTCACATTGACCATACATGTCAGATAATAACTAAATGATAACGAACTACCGCTGTATCATCTTAAAACGAGCCGAACCATGGACGCGATGCACGAACTCTCGAATGGACAGGCTCGGGAAGATCAAGCGGCAACGGTTCAAAGACGGGTTGAGCTACCAGGAGACGCGTTTCGTGTTGAAGGCAGACGTCGAGCTCCCCGGAGAGGTGACGAACAACAACACGGACGACAGTCCGACCACAGACGCGGTTGCCGGAGAGTAGCGTGGTCGGAACGAACTCGCGCCCGAGAGGGACACGAATCTAGCACGAAACCCCATACAATCGCGGATATGGACATCCCGAAGTGACACAGTTCGGGACTGACTTGGTACGGCTACTTGTGAGTACGACAGTTGTATCGGCGGCTATCGGCTAGTATCCAGCAGGAGAGGGAAAGCTAATACCGGCCACCGCGTTCGTGGCCGGAGAGACACGTAATCGAATCAGTCAAGATGATTATCAGCGAACCAAGATCGATTATGATCCCTAACTGGTATGATCGATACCTTTCACTATGGTGACAGAGATCTTTGATCGCGTCCGTAGAATTGCCGATACGCGAGGGGAATCCGAATCGGAGGTGTTCGAGCAAACACTACAGTGCCGATTATTGGTAGGAAAGTGACGTATCGATGGGGGATATGGTGAGGGGGTTCCGAATCTCTCCCGGAGGGCTACTCGGTCGACTTTTCCAATTGCTGTCGTTGGAATCTTGTTTACGAACTCGATTCGCTGAGGAACCTCGTGGCTTGCAAGACGATCGTCGCAAATCCTGCGTATCTGGTCGGCAGTGAGATTATCGCTTGATTGAGTGATGACTGCTGTGACTACTGCACTTCGAAGGTCATCGCGGGTGTCGATGACCGCAGCACCAGTGATTTGATCGATTTCATAAAGTGTTTCTTCGATTTCGCGTGGATAGACGTCTGCACAGCCAGTCGTAAACATGTCTTCGAGTCGATGTAGAAAGAGTGCTGATCGCTCTGTCATACATATTCTCACGCATCCCCATGTAGGCGTGCTGTTCCCAGAACGCGTTCTCGTGAATCACGGTATTCTCGGCACGCTTCAGGTAGAACGTGTCCGTGACGAACGGTTTGGCCTGCTACCAGACCTCCTCGGTCTTTTCTGCGATGATGCGAACCTCTGACCGCTCACTGATCGTATCCGTCTGGTCGGGCTGGAACACCGCATCAGGCGCAGGAATCCCGTTATCCCGAGCGAGTTCGACCAATTTCTCAGCAACAGAATGACAGTATCCTTTAGTGGCATTTGGGAAGGAGTTGTGCCACAGTTCCCAGAGTCGGGACTGGTTTGGGGGAGCCGGATTGATTCCTCCGAACTCAGTGCGTTCGAAGAATCCGTATTCCGTTGCCATACGCGGGTTCTGTTCGAAATAGCGGGCAAGCCGTGTCTCCTTCCATTCCATCGCCTCGCGGAGAATATGTGCTTTCAGCCACGGGGCGAGGCGCGTATAGCCGCGATGCCACGTCGCTCAATTGTCGGGGACATCACCATCGAGGTAGAGGTCTCCGATGAGGTCGTGAATGCTCGGGTCGTCGCTCGCCGTCCGTATATACCGCAGGCCAACGCGGAAGGGAGGAGCATCCTCCTCGATCGAGAGGTACGAATCCCAGTGGATGTCGTACTGCGGCTCGGAATACGTTGTTGATGACACATCTACACTGAGAGTACGAAAAACATGCTATATGAGGTCGTGAAATCATCGTGTGAGCCCGCTTCAGCGGGAGATAAAAACAAGTAGAATCCCATGCTCATGCCATCAACTATGCCGATATTTTGATATTCTTGTAAAACGACGTAGTAGTAATTGAGAGTAGTAATCTCATGACCAACTGGCGAGCCGATTTTGGACCATTTGATGGGCAGGTATGGCTAAACTGTGCACATCAAGGCCCATTACCGAAACCAGCCGTCAATGTAATTAAGGAAGCCACTGCTTTGAAACAGGCTCCTCATCGACTCTCGGACCAAGCATTCTGGGATGTTCCGGACCGCCTCAAACGCACGTTAGGAACGCTGGTCAATGCCTCGCCAGACGAAATCGTTCTTGGAAATAGCTTCTCATATGGTCTTCACCTGCTGATACGAGGCCTTAATTGGAATGTGGGCGACGAAGTACTGCTCGTTGAGGGTGACTTCCCTGCTACAATCCTCCCTTGGCGACTTCTTGAAGAACAAGGTGTCCGCCTCCAGTTTATCGACCAAGATGCTGCCATCGAACTTCCTCAGCAGATTTCCGATGCAATAACCGCTCAGACACGCGTGTTCTGTACAACGTGGGTTGACTCGTTTACGGGCCGCCGACTCGATATTAATGGTATTGGGGGAGTTTGTAACGAAAATGATGTAATTTTCGTGCTGAACGGCTCGCAAGGCGTGGGTGCTCGACCAATTGATGTTACGAACACTCCCATCGATGTTCTGGCCAGTTGTGGGTACAAATAGCTTTGTGGACCATATGGGACTGGCTTTATATGGCTTGCGCCGGAAGTCATTAAATCGCTTTCTTCAGTACAGGCTTATTGGCTACCCATGCAAGCAGGAAGACCGCTTGATGAGATGCAGAATCTGCTACTGCGGACGGACCTCGGAACTTCTGGCTTAGACGTATTCGGAACAGCTAATTTCAATAATTTCATGCCGTGGACTGCCTCTATCGAGTACCTCAACGATATAGGACTCGACAGTATCGCAAATCACGGCGAACAGCTCGTGAATCGGCTCATCGAGGGTGTTGAATCGAGTCCATTTAGTGTCCTTACTCCGAAAGAGCCGGAACGCCGCGCCAACATCGTTGTTCTCCACCATCCGACGGAGGAACTTGTTCAAGAGACCCACGTGAAGCTTTCCCAAAACGGATTTCATACGGCACTACGAGAAGGGAACCTCCGAATCAGCCCCCATTTGTACAATACAATCGAAGAGATTGATAAGCTGGTTGACCTACTAACTAATGTCTCTGTTAGTAATTAGTAGTCGATTTTCAATCTTCCATACTAGACAGCACGTTCAGACCAGAGTTTACTGCAGAATCGTTCAGATGATAAGATGATTTCCCGTCTGGCCGAGCCGATCGATTATTCGTGACGTGCCTGACTTCAGTATACTCACTCGCTGGGCTGGAATCGGACGTTCGTCGTCGCGGTACGGTGGTTCAAACACTACGATCATGACTCAATAGAGGAGTTCGTCTGCTCACTCCCGCTAGCATATTTCGTTTTCGATGCGCACGACCGCTACGCGGGGTCCACGTAATACAAGACCACTGACCTTGTTGAAATCCTCAGAGGAGATTAATTTCACACAACATGATGAATAGAGAGAATACATCTACTGAGATATAGCACAGGAAAATCCCTCAAATGACAAGAATAATAGACTCTGCTGTTAGTACTGAGTTTAACTTATAAGAATCGTTGGACGGCCCAAACGATAACGGCGGCGATGATGAGCATGACGCCGATCCCCGAAGTTGCTGGTTCTGGGAAGACAAAGAGAATAATACCAGCGATAAGCAATAATCCCACGAGTCCGAGGCCAGCTATGTTACTGTTACGCACCATAGTTGCCATATTTTGCCGGTAAATATATGCATTTTGGCGGAGTGTTGATGTGTTGTCCATATTCCAACGGCGATGCACGAGTCCGAGTTTCCGGCTGTGACCGCTCGGTGGATGGCGGATACGCTTGAGATTGAGCGGCCAACTGCGCATCGACGGCTCGAAGGGTTGCAGGAGGATGGCGCGGTGGAGCGGGGGAAGTTGAGCCCGCGAGTGGTTATTTGGTGGATTCCAGAGAAAGAGTGAAGAGATTCCCCGAGTTACGAATTACGTCGAAAGACGTAGTGGCAGACAGGACACTTTCGTTTAAGTTCATCGATCACGCAATCACTTGTATTACCGGTCCATCCACAGTCAGGACATTGAGTGAGGCCAGTACTCATTCATTTCACAATGATCCCCTGTACCAACTACTTTGGGGAAGCAAGAGGTGTCGTGATTCGACGACCGAATCGACGGGAATGTCTACGAGGGCACAAGTATATTTGGATATATTTGTAGAATTGTAATAGTTCAGGTCTAAGGCTGGATAGAGGCGTTCTCTTCCTCGATAATACCTGTGTGAGCCAATACCTATCCGTGATCCTATGGTTGGAATAGTAACATGAATAAGAGAGCCTAAGGTTGGATGAGTAACAGGAATCAGGATAGCACGGGAAAGTCCAGTTTTCGGTCGTGTGAAGCCGTGGAAGGCTGTATTTATGATTTCGATCCAGCCTTAGGATTCTAAGGCTGAATCTTACGGGTAGAAACCAGCCCTAAGCAATTCTATGCAATTTCAAAGCCGTCAAATGCCGATCTGTACCCCCAAATTCTTCCAAAGTAATAGGGGGGTACAAACAAATGGAACGAGGATCGACAGTGATGGGAATGCCATGAGAGCAAGACGTTACTGAAGAGCTGTATTTTCACTATTTGAGGAAAACGGCTGGACAGTAAACCACTGATGACGATCGCCCTCGATAACGGAGACAGTCATTTAACTGCTGGACGTATCGAAAAGGGGATTCTTGTTAAGCGGTTGCCGGAGGGGGCAGCAAGCGACGAATTCTCAGCTGAACCAATCAGGCTGGGGGGGAACGGGATTCAGTGCCGAAGTGAAGGACAATGCTATCGCTGTCAACACCACACTCTCGAAAGTCATCACGACGCATGGCCCGACTCTCGACTTTGGGTCACGAGAACATGCCGAGGCGTACACAAGTCAGTTGTCGGCAGGCGATGGGCCACTGCGAATTCAGGCCGCACCGGCAAATGACCCACGTGCTGTTGATGCCTATGTTCTTGCCGACCACATCCGTCGATTACGGAATCTATTGAAACAGATAGAGGATGTGGAAATTCGATGTTGGTGCGAATCTCTGCGGGGCGCTAGGGGCCTATTGTGGCAGGCGCGTCGAAACCCCACGCGCTTTACTACTTTGTTCGGCAGGATCTCTCGATGGTGGTGAGTTAGGGGCTGAGCTGACGAGTGATCTGAGAGAGTACGAGCGATAACCATCGCTTTGGCATCCTCCCCCGCTAAAGGGGCGAGGCTTCATACTCGGCCAGAAATACGCCGGTGATGAACGCAACCACAGCACCTGCTCCCATCGCTGGCCAGCGAGCTAGATCGGTCGCGAGTGCTATTTGAAGCATCATTTGCGCGAGTACAATCCCCACCAGGGCAATGAACACGCGGGTTGCTGAACGATCCAGCGATGTATCTGGGTGTAGATTCTCTAATCGTCTCATGGTCCCTTCGTTGGTTGTAAGAATCGGGTGGTTCACTCATATTCCGTGGCCACATAGTGAAAGTAAAACTCCAGTTGGGGTGTTACTAGACAGTTCTCGTCGGAAGATTGGTGATAGGTGTAACCCAGTTACATGTGCAGCCAATTAGCTTGTGAGTCACGTCGTCGATGGCGACGACGTAGTGGTGGTCTGTGGGGTTCTCGTGGCTCTTACTGGTGACTTTGATTATTTCAGAGGGAGCAACATAGCCGATGAATCTTCGGACCCTGTGCATTCTATGCGTTCTGTCCCCTTCTCGCCGTCCGAAGGTTGATAGCTACCCACATACTTTGTTTATTCACGGATTCAAATGCCGACGACGAAGCAAAGCTGTGACCGATGTGGCGCCCAAATCACCGATAGTGACCCTCACGTTTGGTTAACGCTCCAAAGTGTGAATTTGGGGTATGAACCACTGGATGATGAGCACATCGTTTGTGAGAGTTGCTATGAGGCTTACCGAAACTTCATCAGTCAACCGGCACAGCAAGATAGACAAAAATAACCAGATCACTGAACTAGTCATCCTTGGAGTTTTCATATTTTTCCGGCCAGAACAAGACAGACGTGATTACTAGGTTTCTTAATAATGGTACAAAAACAGTGGGCAGCCGCATGACTCGGAGAATAAGATGGAAATGAATTCAAGGGAAATAGTCAGCCGCGACGAATTGCGTGAATACAACGCTCTCTCAGACTGATTCAGTTTTGGTGTACTACTCCTATCAATCACTGGTCTTCCGTCATCTTCGGCGATTGGTAACTCGACACACGATAGCCATACAATTAGTGAGTAACTAGTTTTCACAGGATGACTGATGATGAGTGTGTCGAATGGAGGTGCTTAGAATGTTATGAGCGATTCACTGCACCCGATGCACAGACCGTGACGTGCCCCCACTGTGGAACCACATTGAAGATTCCTGACGAAGCCTGGGACTATTACCAATCAAAGAGGGATCAGGAGTAGTACGATCCGAGTAGGAGCTTCGGAGTGCCGTTAGCTACGAACGAATTGCGAGATGCTGCAGAATGATGACACCGTTGGCAGATGAAAATCATAATTGGAGGGAAGGACCGGCTGGCTTACCCCGTTTCGTTTCCGGTGCCGGTCGTTGTGGTTGTTTCTGTTCCGGTTTCGGCCGCTGTCCCGGTCTGTGTTGTTGTCCCCTCCGTGGTAGTCTGCGTTGGCGTTGAAATGGACTCTCCTTCGCCAGGCGGGACGATCTTATAGACGAAGCCATTCCCACGAACACCGCCGGTATTACTTCCGAGGACGTACAATTCCCCGTTTTGATCACGCCCGAATGCAAGCACAAAGCGGTTGATCTCACCATTCTGACTTCCTTCAACGACCAGTTCCTCCATCGACCAGGGAGTTTCCTGTGATTGGGGTTGACCGCCGTCTTCCGTGGTCGTCTGATTCGTCTTGGTCGTCCCGTTTGTCGTCGTCGCAGGTGTTCCTTCGCCTGGCGTCGTTCCTGCTCCCGTCTGAGTTGGTGTTCCCTCGCCCGGTGTCGTCGTCTTATTACCCTGTTCGGACGGCCGCGCAATCCAGAGCTGACCCCGCGGCTCCTCGAACGATTGACTGTAATCACCGAACACGTACCCTCCTTGGAGGGAGCTGAGGGTGTTACCTTGGTACACATATCCGCCAGTCACCGAGATACCGACTGACTGTCCCTGGTACGTGTGTGGGTACTCGATAATTGGATCGATGAGCGGCTCTCCTCCGCGAACGTTCTGTGGCGTCCGGTCGGGGCACTGGTCGAACGGTTGGGCTGAATTTTGGGCGTTGAAACAGCTGGTCCCCTCTTTGACGTTCCAGCCGTAATTTCCACCCTTCTCGACGATGTCGACCTCCTCGAAGAGCGACTGTCCTACGTCTGCGGCAAAGAGTCGACCATCATTGAATGACATCCGCCACGGGTTGCGGAAGCCCCACGCCCACTGCTCGGGGAAACCTGTATTACCGACCAGCGGATTATCATCGGGAACACCGTACGGCCGGTTGTTCTCCCGTGTATCGACGTTGATGCGGAGGATACTTCCCTGTAAATTCTGTGTGATGTCCTGACCGTTCCCGCCTTCGTTTCGACGATACCAATCATCGACATGACCACTGTACGTGTCGTCTGCACCACCACCATCGCCGACTGTGACGTAGAGAAAGCCATCGGGACCGAATGCAATATCACCAGCGTTGTGGTTGAATTGTGGCTCGGGAATTTCGAGCAAAATGCGCTCTGAGTCGGGGTTAGCCTTGCTCAGATCCTGGGTCGCTCGGTACTCCGCGAGTACAAAGGTGTGGTCAGGCTCCTCTGGAATCCCCTCTCGATTCGGTGGGCCGGCCAGTTCTTGCGTTCGTGGCGGAGCGCTGTACCGGATATAGAACTTGCGATTGTTTTGGAAGTCGGGATGGAACGCAAGACCCAGTAGCCCACGTTCGTCGAACGTGCTGTCCTCCGGGCGCTCGAATCCACCCCGTGTCTCTGTCAGGTAGTAGAGCTTTTCTTGAATATCAAGGAACGGTTCATCTTGAAGACCATCCGGGCCATGCACGTAGATTTGGCCGTTCTGATCCACGATGAAGCGTCGGTTAGCATCCTCATTCGCGTACGTGAATCCAATCGGTTGTTGGAGCGGCGCTCCCGCTACTTGCTGAAGACCGATACTCGGGCCCTCCGGGATGAGCTGTGGTTCTTCTTGTTGCGTTGGCTGTTGTTGCTGTTGGCCAGCAAGCTGGATCTGGCCGCGCATCGAACTCGGGTGAACCTCGCAGTAATATTCGGCCATCTCTTCCGTCGCAGTGAACTCCAGTGTTTGCGTCGCGCCTTGTTCGGTGATAATTTCTGTCCGCTCAAGCTCCTCGCCGTTTGCGTCAAGGATGGCGATATTATGGGGTTGTCCGTCAACATTTTCCCACGTAATGGCGTATTGCTGTCCCGTTTGAAGCTGAAGCGTTGGATTCGTTTCCCCCTCGATAGAGGACGGCGCACGTCCTTGCCAACCAGCGACCGCGCCGCCCAGTTCGAATGACTGCGCTTGACCGACTGCGACCCCGCTAAACGCCAGCCCCACCCCTGCGCTCGTGACACGGAGAAACATTCGGCGTGAGTGAGAGGCGGCCTCCTCCTCACTTGGATGTTCTTTCGTCATTATTTTCCTCGGCCACCCTGCAACGACAATTGATATAAACCCGGTCAACCGTTCAGGTGAACAATTCGAATGAACATCTCCATGAAGATTTATCAGGGGACATTTCCATCACTGGGGGTTGTTATAGCGAACTCATCCTTCACCGTGGTTGGGGTACGTACTCACGTTGTTATTGTTACTCCGAGAAAAGGGGTCATTGCACTGTGGCAAAGATTTGACCGCTTTTTCGGAGAGAAGACTGAACGCGTCGACGCTAAATAGGTCGAATTAGTATTCTTCACCCTATTCGAAAGAAAGTTTGTCTGGCAATCGCCAACGTTCACTTCTTGCCCTCAGCGGCGAACTACCTTAGTATTGCGATCAGGCCAATGCGGTCAGTGCCCTTGATGACGATTGCTTCGCTGGGATCGTCCGGTCAATAGTTTAATTACGTCTTTAGAGTAGCTGACTACTCACAAGGGAACTTCCCAATCCAGCACAAACATCGCCAGTTCGTCGCGTCAATCTCACTCATAGCTAGCGTTTAGCCTCAAACATATAAATAATACTAAAATACTAATATATTGATATCGCTGTTCAATCTTAAGCGCCTTGTAGACAGCTTCGTCTAAGCGTCTCCGTAGCTCATCGCTGAAGTTCTGGACATGTTCGTCCTGTTGGACAACTTCTAATGAATCCCAATTCTTAGGCTCCGTTGCCGCGAAAAATTGAGTGAACTTCTCTCCGTCGTTTCCGTAAGCGACAACGACCACATGAGGTTTCGGCTTATTAATATTCTCGACAGGATGTTTCTCCTGCTCTTCATCAATTTCAGTCACGCTTACCCGATCAAACGTTGCCAATTCGACGCTGAATTCACCACCCCCAAGGCGTTGTACCAACCATTCTCGCTCCCATTCTTGAGGGTCACCAGTGTCAATATCAGTTCCGACTACGGTGTCGGTAGAGATTGACTCAATACGCCACCGCGTGAGTCGTGGCCCCTTCATTTCTCCAGATGTCCTTGTGCGAACATCACCTTCCTGAATGAGGTCACCTTCTCGAACGGGGATTTGACGCTGGAATGTCGATAAATATCTCTCCTGGATTTGTGTTTACCAATACCTCAACTCCTTCGATGGTTTGAACGACCATTGTTTGATTAGTATCTTCTCTGTTCATCATTATGCTATCACGACGTATAGGGATCCGAAATCAGTAAGCAATATTTAGCTCGTCACTCCGATTTGAATCGATGACGGATATCACCCATCAAGTGTGTCGGTCACGCATGTGGTGTAGCTACTGATTTCAGTCGTGATCCACCATCTAATCTACTTCTCATAAATGGTTCACTCTGTCGCCTGTTATCACCGCGCATTGATTTATTGCAACTGAATAAATACTATTCTGATAATCAAGTTTAACTTGGACAGCCCATCTAGCCGTTGAATTACATCACCTCAATAATGAGTAGAGCTTCAGAATCTTTTGACGGTTTAAATTGAACCCATCGAATTCTCGCCTTGTGCGAACAGAACTATTGTCAGGTTTCCTTGACCAGAATCACAAGTCAGTCGGTCATGTAAAGTCGGAAGAGCAGACTCGGTGAAGCTCCTTTTGTGATAACTGGATATTCACTGTTCGACCATTTCGTCTCGCGTCTGTTGATAAAGCATGATAGTTTTTATCCTCTTGATAATTTGATAGAAATACATCTTCAATTGCCAGTAAGTAAATTCACTATTTTTCTAGAAGCATTAGGTTCGGTAGCGACAAGAAGATTCATTCCTGGTTCAAGGGTTATAGTAGGCCGAATGATTGTTTTTCTGTTCATATTCACAACAATCATACTCCCCTTCGGTACTGCAATATCTTGAACGGCTTCCCCAGCAACGGGAGCGTTCTCAGTCACCTATATCTGCAATAGAACGATAATTTCTGTGAGTTCATTAACAGCATCTGGAAGGCTTCCTCCTGTAATTGCACTTACTGTTGCAAGTGCGCCAAGTCCTTCAGGAAATATCACCTTATCAACGAATTCGGCATACTGCTCTCGTGCACTAGGTGAATCAACCCGAAGTACAGTTCTTGTATCTTCCATCTTAGAAGCAATCAAACAGATTGCTAAATTAGAACCAAGATCATCGGTGAGACCACCAACGACATCAGTAGAGGCTAAATCGGCCCTCCCAAGGACTTCAGGGTCAACCGCATCACCTTGAAAAACTGCACTGAATCCGGCTTCAAGAAGCAATTCGCATCGTGTTTGATCTCGCTCAATAATGACTACATCATGTTCCAGTTTAGCTAGTTGTTCTCCAGTATAATAACCGACGTATCCTCCCCCAAAATCACTATTCGAAGGTTGTCATTCATCATGTGTCTTTCCCCACGCTTACAGTACTGTTTATATTGGCAAAAGATTCGACCTTTAACACTTCAAACGGAACCTGGTCATTTTGCAATGATTATCCAAACGGTATCCTTCTCGGTCAATGAGCAAATACTGAAAGATCCAGATCCAGTCTTTAATCAAACATATTTATCATAACAAATCCTGATTCAGCGGGGCATTATGGTCGCTGCACTTTCCATGAGTAATCGCTGGTCGGTGATATTTGAGAACGGCACTTGGCGTGCCATGGATAAAAAAAGTTGAAGCGGTGGTTAGTTCGACAGTTCCTTCCGTCCCGCTCTCACGCATGGCCAGCACGGGAAACCACCGAGACCGTTGCAGTCACAGTCCTCTGGTTCGACATCGTTGTCCTCCGAAGGGAACGCCTCAAGCGTCCGTCGTCAGTCGCGTTCTCGACTGTGGCCATGTGCTTCCAGTAAGCATTGCGGTGGATGTAATGCGGACACGTACAGACCATTAGTTCTTTGGTCACGTCGTCGATGGAGACGACGTAGTGGTGGTCTGCGGGGTTCTCGTGGCTCTCACTGGTGACTTCCACTTTGCCGGTGGCATCGACAGTGAAGGAGGGCACAAAACGGACATCGACAGGAGAAGGAGTTGCGGAGCAGGTTCACCACCAGCGACTTGACCACCATGTCGTTCCCATATCATCTCTCATTCCGGCCCTCCCGTGTCCCTGGATGCGGTTCCACGGACACTGACGCAACCTTCCGGGTCGGGATTTGTAGGCAGTAGCCTGAGTCGTATCTACACAGGTCTTCAGGAGTGGGAGGAGGTCACGGCGTCCGACTGAAACCACGTTTATTGAACTGGGACGCTACCGAAAGGTATAGCAAACGTTGTCAATGAGTTCTTGACTAGTGAGATCGCCTTCTTTGTACGCTCGATGAATCTCGTCAATAGTCGTTTCTAAGGCTTCGAGTGAAGATGCTGACATCGGTGTTCCCCCAAGAACCACTTCTTCCACGGTGGCGATAAAGTTACGGAAAACCGGAGATTCCCGCCTCGCCCGTTAGGGCGGTGTACAGCCAATCAGATGCTGTTCAACCGCCGACGATGGCACTGACGGAGTTCTAATGCGATCGTTAATGTGGCTGACTATGAGAGGGACGAAGAGCGGAACACGCTCCGTCTAGTAAGACTCATCCATCGCGACCGAGCTGTGTTCGATCCTCGGTCGGTCTTGCTATTGGGTATTCCAGCGGTCACCCGTCGGATTCAATTCATCCATGAAGCAACGTACCGCTACCGTTTCGATCACAAGCGCTGCTAGAGGTGCTACTAGTATACTGATCGAGAGGTTCTCGGGCATCCGAGTAGTACGTGTGACAGTGTGACACATGGAAAACTACGTCTTCGCTCAGTACAACATCGAACTATTGACGACGGAGAAAGCCCAGCAACGGGGAACCAGGCAGCTTGAGGCAGCCGCCGAAATGATTCAACGTTTGCCGACGCCGGACGTTCTTCTGGTAAACGAAATGGACGACAACTTCGTACAGGGATGGGAAAAGGTGCACAACGCGACAGCGTTCCTGGAAAACTATCTTCGCGAGCCGCAAGCCGCTACTCTCAAGGGCGTCGACTTCGAGGCATGGATTGCCCCACGGTGTAACACAGGTATCCCAAGCGGGATGGACATCGGCAAAGACGGAATCGGCGTCGAGCCGGGAACGGATGCGTATGCTCGAGACTGTTTCAGCTACGCCCCATATGCAGGGCGATACGCGATGACGCTGTACAGTAGGTTCCCGATCGATATCGCTAGCGTCCGCACTTTCCAGAGATTTCTCTGGGCCGACCTTCCCAACCACCGGATCCCGACCAATCCTGACCGTGACTTGTACCTCACCGCCGACGAATGTGAGCGGTTTCGACTCCCCGCAAAGACGGTGGTAGACGTGCCGATCAAGCTTCCCGACGGTAAAATCCATGCCGTAATCGCACATCCGTCACCGCCACTCGCAGACGACATGGACACCCTCAACGCCCCACGGTGTCACGATGAGATTCGCTTTTTAGGTGACTACGTCGCCGGTGCGGACTATCCGTACGACGACGATGGTCTCGAAGGCGGTCTGTCTACCGATGAGCGGTTCGTCATACTCGGCGACTTGAACACCGAACCCGGTGACACGGTGACCGATGACGCGGTCACACGCTACTTGCTCGATAATTCACAAGTGATCGCCACGACGCCGTCCAGTCCTGGAGGGAGTGAGCACGGAGCACCTTACGCGACCAGCAACCTCTCCCGTGGGCCCACGCGAGCCGATTACGTCCTCCCATCGACGGATTTTACGATCCACTCATCTGGAATCGGCTGGCCAGCTAAAGATGAAAATCACCGAGCTGTGGCTGAACAAGCGTCCGATCATTTCCTGGTGTGGGTAGCCGTGAGTGAGTAGCTGTCTCGCCCATCAAAGACCAATTTTCGGTCTGCAGATCACCTCACTTGTTATGGGAGTGAGATCTACGAGCGGAATCCGTACGCGGATCCAATGCACGCTGGTGACCTGTCTGAGGTGGCGCCCGTGACAATTTGTATTGCCAGGTTCGATCCGTTACGTGACGGTGAGACGGGGTATGCAGAGCGGCTCGTCAATGGGGGGTTGCGATCCAGTATCGCAATTACGAGGCCATGATTCACGGCTTTCTGACGCAGCAGGGTATCGACCGGGCGCAGGACGCGATTGCGGCAGTGGGGCGTGATCTCGCGACCGCACTCTCGGTATCCTGATTCTTCTAACTGCAGTATCGGCAGCGAGCGGTACACAAACAGATGGATACAACAGCCGAGAACCGAGCTGTCCGCTGGGAGGGTGACATGCTACTCAATCTAGTGCTGTCTCAACAATTTGGAATAGCAATAAACCGGTTGCAGACTACTCTGCCTTCACTTCTTTCAGTCGAGCAAGGAGTTCTTCGATTGAGTCGTCGCCAGTGTATTCTACGTGACCTTCAAAGTTCGTCCGTTGATCGTCATTTTCTTCTCGCGACGTTCGTGCTCCTTTGCATCGAACGTTCCTATTGACATGGAATTACCTCCGTGATAGTTATAGGTTCTAAATGAATAAATGGCTATCGGACAAAAATCGGCGGCTAATCCATCCAATAACGCAAAATTCTAAGGGTTCAAGGATTGCAAACCATCGTCTCTGTATCCTTTTACGTCTTCTAGCCGAACCGCTTGAACCCCCATGACGAGCGAGATTACGGAGGAGCTTGGGTGGCCACGTCGGACAGCATATGAAGTTTTGAACGGGCCTGCGGACGATGGTGAGATTCGCAAGAAGCCAGAAGCGCGTCGGGTAATCCTTTGCATGAAGATACGTCTGAAACCACTGTGGTTAGAGGGTGAGTGAGTCAGTGATCACTCCTCGTCTTGCAGTGCAGCTACAATCGCTTCTAGCTCTGCTTTCCGGAAGGATTGGGGAGTTTGTTCCGGATTGTCATCGTCCAACTTGCCGATTTTCCAGAGGATACCAGCCCGCATCTGTGGCTTGGATGGCAAATTGTTTGTGTCGATATCGTAGTTCACGGTAGTACAGATTGCTGCAAGGGCTTCTTTGGTGAAGGCCGTCGATTCAACGCGTTCGTATCTCCCGACGGCCTGTCGAATTTCGTTTCGGAGTTCATTGACGGTTTGTGTCATAGAGGCACTGGTGATGGGAATTGTTGTGTAGGTTCTGGTTTCTCCTACAATGGGCTGGTCGTAAAATTCCGACCGTGAACACCGTATTCCGCTACTCTCCTGCAGTAAGCGATTGGAGTCAGAAACAGACTGAGTGATAAGAAGGGACTGTTTACAGAGGAATCGGGTGACGATGATATTCTTAGAGTGGGTCATGGGACCAAGTTTTCCGCTGTGACCGTTCGGTGGGTTGCAGACACGGTCGAGAATACCTAGCTACTTCTAAGTGGCGAATTATGACGAGGGTCGGTCTTTCTGTGTCGACCTCCAGTTAGCAAAAGGGCTGCAAGGAGTAATAGGACAGCTGCTGGTGCAATGATCAGTCCAATGCTGAACAACCCAAGCAGTGTCAGGACACCCAGTCCAATCGCAAGGAGCCAAATCGCCCAAAGAATGCCACGCAATACAACATATCCTGCGAGGAGAGAGATGACGAGCAGGACACCAGTCCAGAAGGCAAAGACTGGCGCGTTTGCTGCTCCGAGTGACGCATCCTCGTGACTGAATCGGATTCCAGTGACAGAGATGGAGAGGTATGGAATCACGAAGGTAAACAGCATGTAGAGTACGCCGAGAATACCAGCGATCATCGCACTCAAGCCGCTGATTTGCCCACCCTGTTCGAGTCGTGAGGGACGGTTGTTCATACGTACTATACGCTTGCAACTATCTAATACATTCTCACGAGATGGACTATGATGGTCGAATAAACCGATGTTAGTAGGTTATACTAACCCAAACGCCACTACCGCATCATCAGAGAGCGCGATACTTGTGGCCAGTATGCAGAGGAAACGACTGACGACGATATTCTGACGGCAATGCGCGAGTCAGAGTTTCCGGCGGTGACCGCTCGGTGGGTGGCGGATACGCTTGGGATCGAGCGGCCGTCTGCTCACCGGCGGCTTGAGGAGTTGCATGAGGATGGGAGGGTAGAGCGGGGGAAATTTAGTTCGCGAGTTGTCATCTGGTGGATTCCTGAGGAATAAGTACAATAGGTACAATAGGCACTTTAGTTAGCGATTGTCGGCTTTTCACGTCTCTGTTTTCAGCTTAGTTTAGAATTGATTGTGTAGAGCGGTTATCTTTCACGTCTATTATACGTAATTAGTCGAAGGCAAGAGAATAGCAGCGTTTTCGTGCATCGGCAAATGAGAAGCGTGAGCCGACGAGATCGTGTTCTTCGAGTCGAGTGAGTGCATAGCGAACCGTGCGTGGCGGGAGCAAAGTTTCATCGGTGAGTTCAGCCTGCGTGAGCGCATCGTCGTTGTATTCGAGGACTTTCGCAACCAGTTTCGCACTTGGTGGAAGCTCGGAAAGCACGTCAGTCGGTGATTTTGTTTGTGGATCGTCTGTGTCTTCTGGAGCTTGAACACGTTGTTGCATTAGACACCAAATGTGACTAGCTACTCAAGACACCTTTGATATGGCAGAGATGTCTGTCGGGTCGAAACTGATCTCCCACGGATACCGTTCGGGTTGAGTGTGAATGGGAATGCGAGGGATGGGATTCGAACCCATAGACGCCTACGCGAGCGGGTCTTAAGCCCACCGCCGTTGGCCTGGCTTGGCAACGCTCGCGCGTCAATCGATTACTTCGTTCAGAATAAGTGGTTTTCTAATCGTGGGAGGGCATTAAGAGATGGCTTTGTACCGGGAGCAGTATCAACAGCATAACGAGTGAGATCGCGGAGGAGCTTGAGTGGCCACGCCAGACGGCATATGAGGTTTTGAACAGGCTTGCCGAAGAGGGGGAGATTCGCAAGAAGAAGCCAGAATCGCGTCGGGTGATCTGGATTCGGACAGAATAGCAGTCGCTCTGACTCTGTTGAAACCCGCAGTAACCGATTACGATCCGCTTGCTCTGATCCGGTACTCGAAAAGAAACAGCACCAACACAGTCACGACGAAGGCAACCGGCATGAACTGAAGTTGTGTGAGCGGATCTGGTGGGGTGAGCATTGCGCTCGCTACCGTCGTCACAATGCCGCCAACCGCGAGTATCTCTGCGATCCGTTCACGACGCGTCTGTGGGACAGCCCGTTCGTGCGAGCGCCGATAGAAGAGGAGATAGTACACCCCAATCGGAAGGAAAACCACTGTGCCAATGGCCCAGAACAGCGCCGATGAACTTCCACGAGCAGTGGCATCAGCGTATATCCAGTAGCCGAGGGACACCCAACCAACCGCGAACAGAACGAGCATGAGATAATATTCGAGATACACTGTCGGCGGCACGGGCATGACTACTGGGTGTGGTCTTATCATGAGCTTTCTGCTGAATCATATAGTACATTAACAACGTAGCAAACTCGGTATAACGACGATTCGACGGGCAAAGGCGGTTAGGGAATCGGCGTTCCCTGCTGTGACCGCTCGGTGGGTCGCAGATACGGTTGGGATGGAGCTGCGACCAGTGCATCAGCGACTCGAAGCCCTTCATGAACAGGGCGAGTTAGAACGTGGGAAGTTGAGCCCACGGGTTGTTATTTGGTGGATTTCAGAAGAATAGTGTTCGGGTCTAATGGATTTTTCTGTGTAGCTCTATTTCACGCTGAACCACATTAGCGAGAATACATTCAGTCAATTGTGTGAGGAGATACAGATTCAGTCGCTTGAAAGGTGAAATCAGAGGGCATGCGACAAAGAAATTCATTATAGGAATTGTAATAGTGGAGGTGATCTTAGCTTTAGTCGGCTCTAAAGAGGTAGTAGCGTAGACAACACAAACGACAACCATTCTGATAAAGGAATTAAAAGATGAGATAAGATTTCCTGCCGTAATTGGTTCTCTCGTCGTGATAGCTCTATTGTTTATTCTATATTTTCCGGACCAACATGTTGTCTTTTTAATATTTGAGGTTCTGATCGGACTAATTGTGATTTTAAGTGTCTTTCGTAGCTTTCCACGATACAAGTAAGTACGGCAGTTGTATCGGCGTCTATCGGCTACAAGCTAACAGGAGGGGAAGAGGTCCTACTGGCCACCGCGTCTGTGGTCGGAGCGGAACACCAAGATCCCGTGATTGCTCGAGAGCCACGTCGGGTTCGCAAAAACGGGGGAAGGTTTCTTAGTCAGGGATGCAAATTGCCTATGTAATGAGTATCTTAGCAAGTGACTTCACGGATCTGACAAAAACCGCCGATGAAAAAGAGCGGTTAGGTGACGCGCTTGCTGGCGAAGCAAGCGAGCTTGACGTAGATTCTGTTGCTGCGGTTCGGGAGCTACGGGAACGCGAATGAGGTATTTTGTCGATACGAATATTTTCATTGCAGCACTCACAGACGAACCAAACTGAGGAGAGGTTGCAGTCGGCTTTCTGAATCACGAGGCAGACTTCTACATTTCGCTTCTGAATGTGATGGAGTTACGGAATGCTCTCGGGAAAAAAGGAACTCAAAACAAGATCGTGTTGCCGAATTAGAACGACGGGTTACATCCCAGGTTGAAATTATCGTCCCGGATGCATCCGACATGCTTGCCGCAAATAAACGACACCAGGAAATACTGCTCTATCCGATGGACTGTCTTATTTTAGCGTGTGCCGAGAGCCAAGACACGACATTAGTCTGGTTTGACAAGGAATTCATAAAGCAGGAGCACGCTCACCGGAAGAAATTATCGACGATTCGTAGATAACGTTATCGAAGTACCCTCGGTGACGTATTTTCTCCAGTAGGAATCGACTCACAGTGGGAAATCCGTCACCGCAATGACGGTGCATTCTCGAACTTCTGAAGCGTCTCTTGCAGAGCTTCGCTAAAGAACTCGAGACCATCCGTTCGGTCGGAGCGAACGTTCCACTTGATACTATCATCGCCCATCGGGAGTTCGACGTCAAACGTCGCCCACGCGCAGCAATGTGACTCCTTCCACGACGCCTTTGTGACTGCCGCGTATGCCTCTAGGCTACGGTCAAACACGAATGTGAACCCGTTTTCGTGTTCCTGAATGCTTTTGAGGTGTGGAAAAAGACTCTCCTCGACCCACTCTATCTGCTGTTCGGTTTGGTCTGGCGTGAGCGTACACGTAATCTCCGTCAAATCCTCTTCAATCGATTTGTCAAGCGGTGTCTCGTCGAGCTGTTCGTCGCTACCAATATCAGGTGAGTTTGTCATACTTCACCGTTACTTTGAGAGTCAAAGTTATTATACTGTTAAGTCCGAAGTATCGAACGAACTGCGGTGAACAACAGCTATGACGAACAATCCGGAAAGACCCGCTAAAACAGCAGATTCGACTGGTGACACAGCCACCTGTTACTGTCCCATAGGCGGTGTCATGGAGCTACTCAGTCGCCGCTACGCGATGCAGTTAATCTGTGTCGTTGGCGCGATTGGGCCAGTCAGATACAACGAAATCGAAGACACGTTCGGGGACGCGAGTAGCTCAACGCTGTCGTCACGACTCGAGGACCTAGCCGAGGCGGGATACCTCTCTCGAGAACAGTATGCAGAAATCCCTCCTCGCGTGGAGTATAAACTGACGGAAAAGGGTGAGCAACTCTGTCACCGACTCGAACCCCTTCTCGAATGGGTCGAAGAACACGAAGAACAGTAATAGCACTCAGGACTGCCGACGAAACCACTTCGCAAGGCCTGCACTCGTGGTCATTTCGACAATGCCGAAGACGACCGCTGGAAGTGTTGCTGACGTCGGAAAACCAGCACCAACGAGTAGGGCGGCGGCAACGGCGAAGTCACGCATGCCAACCGAGAGGGTCGCGGCGATACGCTCACCCCGAGTGAACTTCCGGCTGACGAGCCATCCGGCTACGTAGCCACCACTATTGAGGACAAGTGCACCGACTATCACGAGAAGTAATACCGTGCCGCTATCGCGAACGAGCGATGCGTTGGCGGCAGTGACGATGCCGATAATGAGAATCACCATCAGGCCCGCTATCGACGAATAAATCTCGTCATGCGCTCCAATGCGATCAGGCCACTGAGAGCGAGCTGCGACGGCGAGACTCATTGGAAGCACAACGGCGAGTGTCAGTTGTGTGATGATAATTGTTGGATCGACTGCAACGGACCCACCCAAGAAGAGCGTGACAACTCCAGGGACGAGCATCAACGTCCCAAATCCAACCACAAGAAGGACAACCGTCGCAAGTACGGTATCACCCCCGCTCAGTTCGGTCATTGTTGGCGTGACGAGTTCGGGCGTCACTGCACCCAACACAACGAACCCGGCCGTGAGTGCGGGTGACAAACCAAGCCCCTGAGCGATACCGAATGCAAGCAGCGGCATCCCGGTCTGGACGATGAGAATCGTAACGAGCGTTTGTCTACGAAGCTCTCGGAATCGGTCGGGTGCAAGCGTCAGTGAGACTGAACCGATCATGACCGCGAGAATCAGCGTTGATAGTGGTGTGAGAACAGCTATTGATGGAAGAGCGAACCCGATGCCAACCGAGAGAAGCACCCAAATCAACAGATAGTCATCAACGAGGGCCGCGATTCGAGGGAGGGTGCTATGAACCATCAATGAGGGTAGTTTGTCTACACACGGTTTGTGAGTTGGTATTCTGTGCGCGTTCGAATCGGCGTGCCCATCGTGGCCGAGTCATCTTGGCATCGTACCGTACTCCTCAAAGTCACCATTGAGTATGCGATATTCCATTGCTGGAAGTCCTCTGTTGCCACTCGTCAGGGATCACAATTGGAGTGACCATAGTGAAATCTGCGTTCCGGACAATCGTCACTGGTAGTGTGTTTCGAGGTAGTCGATGATATCGTCGCTCTCGTACATTGTCACACCACGCTAGTGATCAACGAGAAACAGGATTTGATCCTTTCCACCGAGTGTTTGGAGTTCGTTGTGTGTCTGTTCATTGCGTATTTCGCCCGCAGCAGTACGCGGATTGTGGATAACATACAAGACGCCGAGGTCAGTGAGGGATTCGCGAACCTTCTGTGAGTACCCGCAGTCTTTCGCTTGATAGAGTTCGAGCATCGGTGATCAGGCGAGAGTTAGGCTTCAACCGAGATGTGGTCGTCAACCGCTTTTACAATCAGGTCCATATCCACCTCAGCACCGTGAACGATTTTATCCCAAATCGTCTCCTCATCGACCGTCACGATGAATACACCACCATGACCTGGAATGAGCGTTACACCATCCAGATGCTGGCCGAATTCGTCCAAGAGTCTGGTTTGGGTCGCAATCGCTCGGTCGAGCAACCCACATGGGACACAGTATTCGATTTCGATTGCGGTCATCACTCTCATTCTTGGGTTGACACCGCTGTAAAGCTAGGACAAGGTATTCTGACCTAGTTAGCGCGAACTAACTGCTTGTTACTCAATCGGCGGCAGTCGGTGACTCTCTGGTCTGTATCACTGCATCCCGATCCAGTGCCCAGCCAAGCAAACCGCCGTACACTACGTGAAGAACGAGCGTGGCAACTGCAATTTTAGGGGTAATTGCAATTCCAAACACTCCCCAGCCGAGGAACGGAAGGAACGTGAGTTGCATCACTGCCCAGAGTACGACGCCGAGGCCAAGCCCCTTCCAAATCGTTACCGGCTGAGTAACCCGTGCAAGAACAGCACCAAAGAAACCACCGTATCCGAGATGGAGCCCGACCACCAGCACCAGTAGCACTGGTTTCGGAAGACCACTCCCGAAGAGAGTGGCAACTACTGCTTTTGGGATTGGTTCTGGCATCGGAGACGCCCCAGTCACCGTTGCCACTAACATAAAGAGTGACATTAGAATCGTCGCACCAATTCCATAGCCGAAGCCATGTGTCAATCTCTGTTGGGTCACGTTCAGAGAAACCGAGAGAAACCAAATAAGCCTAGGACAAGCCTCAGCTAACGGACTGAGCCGAAACGGACGAGGTTAGGATACACTAACCGAGGAGTAGATCAGTTGGTTGCCAAAGCGAGTACGAACCGGCTCCTAATACGAGAATTACGATGGATCCAACAAGGACAATGAGATTCTTCCAATCCGGGCCAACGTACAGGATCGCAACGAGCATCACGGGGAGCAACAACACAGCCGCGATTCGATCACCAATTCCGAACAGGAGCATCACGACCGCTGCGATTTCGAGCAACCCTGCCACGATGACCATCACTGCTGGCATCGGAATTCCGTAAGCATCGAAAAACGCGACTGAATTACTGTAAGTAACGAATTTACTCAGTGCTGGTTTCGCAACTAGAGCGGCGAGAACAAGACGGAGTGTGGTGAGAACCCAGGCGGGAGCCAACTGATGGAGTGACCGAATGCTATCAACACGTCGTTCGACCATAGTAGGTAGTCATAAAGATCCGAAATAAGCATAAGCGAAGGGCAAACGAATGAAGTTGTGTTTGCTAACTCCCTTAGGAACTAATAGTAACTGTGGAATGATTGTCTAATAGCACTACACTAATCACGCTTCACTTGCTACCGACAGGGACGAATGAGTAACACAAAACAAGAAGGATGTGTTGCTTCGTGGTGTGCCGACGACGAATGGTGTACCGTCACGTGCACAGCCCATCTCATCGGGAAAAAGTGGCATCCTGTTATCGTCCATCGACTACTCGAACATGGGCCGCTCGGATTCAACGTTCTCAAGGCGGAGATCGACGTGATCTCCAGTACGGTGCTCTCGAGCAGCCTTGAGGATTTAGAAGATAATGGACTGGTGAATCGCGCCATCGTGAGCGAGAAACCGTTCCGTGTCGAGTACTCGCTCACCGAGCAAGGAGCGTCGCTCGAACCGATAATCACTGCGATGGACGCGTGGGGGGAACGCTATCTCGAAGATCAGTAAATGTGACTCTTCCAAAAAGACCGTACAAAGGAGATCATTCCGATGAGCAAGACATCCCCGACTAACGAAACAACCATCGAAACGGACGTCGTCATCGTTGGAGCCGGGCCTGCCGGCTGTGTTCTCGGCTATCTGCTGGCGCGAAGTGGGGTCGAGACTGTCCTGCTCGAACGGCAGCAGAGTCTCGAACGTGAGTTCCGCGGCTTTCTGTTCCAACCGTTGATACTGCGCGTGTTCGACCAAATGGGCGTGTTGGATCGGGTTCTCACGCTGGAACACACGAAGGTTCGCGATATCGCAGTTGACGTCTATGATCGATCCTATCCGATTATGTCCCTCGAGGCAGCGCCTGGTCCGTACAATTACGCCTTGTTAATGGAGCAGCCACCGTTGCTTCAGGTACTTATCGATGCAGCGTCACAGTTCGACTCGTTTTCCTACCGTAATGGAACGGCAGCAACGGATCTGCTCTGTGAAGGGAATCAAGTCATCGGTGTCGAAGCCACCGACCGGGAACACGACGAATCCATTACAATTCGCAACCGTCTCGTTGTTGGTGCTGACGGCCGATATTCGACGGTTCGGAAGGCGGCTGGTATCGATCCCGGACTGTTCGAGTCCACCCTCGAACTACTCTGGTTCAAACTCCCTGCAACGGTTATTGAGGACCCGGTGTTGGCGAAAGTCGGCACCTCCGGTGCACTGCTCTCCTTCGGGCTTGGGAGGGACGAGGCACAATTGGGCTGGCCCATCGAAAAGGGATCGTACCCGCAAGTAAAAGAACAAGGTATCGGACAGTTACACGAGCAACTCGTCGCCATCGATCCGAGTCTTGCCACTATCCTTCCGGAGTATCTCACTGATTTCCAGCAGTGTTCGCTGTTGCACATCGAACCAGGTATCAGCCATGAATGGAGACAAAATGGACTGTTGCTCGTCGGTGATGCTGCCCACGTTGCGTCCCCCGTGGGTGGCCAAGGGAATGGAATGGCGATCCAGGATGTAGTGGTCGCCCATTCGGTGATCATGACTGCACTGAATCAGACTACGGGATTGATCCCGGCGGAAACGCTCAGGCGGTATGAATCCATTCGGCGACCGGCAGTCAAAGAGGTTGTGAGATTCCAACGACGAGCCGAGCGACCGTTCTCTACGTTCGTCAAATACGGCGATGTCGTCCCAGATGGGATGAAACGCCCGCTACTGCGGTCACTCTTCTGGGGAATCTCTCGTACTCCGCTCCCAAAACAGGCACGAGACACATTCATGTGGGGTCCAGCGCCGGTCGATGTCGATACGAGCTATTTGATGGACGTCTCTCAAGAGAAGTGAAGACTATCAACACTGCCCACGACGGAGGTATCCCGACAGTCGTTATACCTCCAAAGCAGCAAACGATGGATCTTCCTCGAATCAACCGTGGTTTCTCTCGTTCGTTTCACTTCTGCCGATGTCCTGGTACCACTCTCTCGTTGGAACCATAGTCATCGTCAACCGAATGACGCCAAACTGGACTCGGTATACTGTCCTAACTCCTCCTCAATGTCCGGCTCACGCCACCCAAGCGGCGATAACATACTCGCTGCCGCACGAACCAATACCTCTCGATAAAACCCAATATCATACTCGTCCAGCTCCTCACTTGCCAACATCACTCGCTCACGCGAGCGCTTTGCACCGTCGACTACCACATACAATATCTTTTGACCGGGCGACCGCTTCTGCTGCGACCATCTCGTTCGCCGTTCGTGGTTTGCCAGTGGTATTGTTAACGTCAGCACGCGTATACTGTGGCTCGTCATTCGTGCTTGTACAACCACTAAGAACGATTGTTGATCCACTACCAATGAAGGACAGAAAGTGCCGCCGGGAAAACTGTTGCGAGCGAACTTTCACCCGTGACTTGCCCCCTGGTACACTGTTAGTCATCATACTGCGAATAGAGGGGCGGCATACATTTCAATATGACTTTTCAACAGTGGACTACTGCGTTTTTCTTTGAGATACCAGACTCAAGAAGAGGAGTAATAATCGATCAAGACTTTTTCTTGTGTTCTATGCCAACGCTCTTTGTCCCGTCGCACTAGTTTCGTGCCATGCGTTCTACTGAAAGCGATAGCACGACAGAGTCAACCAGCACAGATGTCGCTCAACGACCGGGATCACGCAATCGAATTATAGACTGGATACTGGTCGAGGGAAATCGGCTGATCATCACGATCGGTGGCTCTACACTGATTTTCGTGCTATTACTCATCCTCTCTCGCTTTGGTGTAATCGCATTCACAAATGAAGATTCAGTCACACGAATGGCGAGTGGAATGATTGCTGGCACCTTCTCACTAGTTACCCTCGTCGTCTCGGTCAACCAACTCATTCTTTCCCAAGAGTTCTCCCCAGCTGGCGATTTCCGCGATCGTCTGGACGGTGTTAGAGAATTCCGTCAAGATATCGAGGAGACGTCTGGTGTACCAGCGGCTCCAGCCGCCCCTTCCCGACTTCTCACATTGCTTGCCACGGCTATTCAACACCGTGCCAATGCCCTTGCCACCGCTTTGGACGACCATGATGATGAAGAGTATCAAACACAGGCAGTTCGGTTCGCTAATGGCGTTGCAGCTAGCACAGAGCAGATCGACGAGTCACTGGATCAGACCGGAGAAACCGCGTTCGATACGATCTCAACTGCGATCAGGTACGATAATGTCTGGCAGCTCTATGCAGCAAAACATCTCCGCAATGGCGCTCCCTCGCTCTCGGACGGAACTATACAGAAGTTCGATGATTTGGTCGAACTACTCCAGTTATTTAGCGTTGCACAGGAGCACTTCAAGACGATATATCTCCAACAAGAGCTCACGCGGTTCTCACAACTGACGATCTACTACGGTATACCAGCAGTGCTTGCTGCGGTGCTTATCACAATTCTCTATGGTGATTTCGGTGGTGCAACGATCAATATTCTGTACCTCCCATATGTAACGTCATTCCTTGCAACCCTTGTATTTGTCCCACTTGTCTTACTCGCTGCCTATATCCTTCGAACAACAACACTAACTCGACGGTCAGCTGCAATCGGGCCAATTCTTCCCGAAAAGGATCCTAGTGAGGGGCCGTTCGAAGTGTCGTACGATAATACCGAATGATCCAGAGAGGACCAGAAGCCACATTTCAGACGGTAGGAACCAACAATATCCAAGATAGAGGGACAACAGATATAGCAGAAAAATTTTCGCGAAATGTGGTACGTACTTCTCGTTCACTACTGAATCACATGGTGGTTGCTCGTTTAGGCTATCGGAAGTCACGACCCACTCCGGGTGTGCGTACAAGAACGGCGGGTATCGTGTGAGTTCGAGATCAAACGCAAGCGTGTCTCCGAGTGTATCCCGGACGACAGTCGGGTAGCACAACTCGAAACAAAAGCTGGTGCGAGGTGCATTCGTTCGCGTCAATGACGTGGGGAGCGAGAGACACGTCGGAGGGCGGTGTGCGGCTCCCGAATAGGGGAGATACGAATTGGTTCCACCAAAGAAATAGCCGATGACTTCTCCGCTCTGGGTGAGCCAGACGCGAATCGAGAGGTGGTCATCGAATTCTCCGCCATTAGCTAGATTGCGATTCAATTCCGTCTCCGGGTTCTGTGCTCCTTCTGTTGTTTTGTGCGTGTGGATCGAGAGACAGAGACACTTCCCAGGAGTCTCACTCCAGTTTGTCAGGCGCTCACAATCCCGATATTTCTCACCTGGCTCGAACGTAAGCGATCCGGACTCAGGAACGCGAATCACCCCATTCTGGCCGTCAATCCATAAATCGAGTCCAGCCGAGTTTCGTCCATTAGACGCGTGTGCACTCACTGGATTCATCGCTGTCTCACATCTTCAGAACTCGCTTGATTAAGAGCCCTCAGAAAATCGCATCTGTCTCCGGTTACACCATCAGCATCTCCTGAAACTTGCGGATCACAATGTGCTTGAGTATGACGCTCGAAATGAGACCGTTCGCTACCGAGGTGGAACACGGCTTGAAGCGATTCTTGCACTCGCTGCTTCCTACGAGCGTACCTAACCGGAATCTTCTATCTGGTTCTGAGGGTGTATCTTTGAGTGATATGTGACGGTGAAGAATGGCTCACATGGCCTTGGTGAAGTTTGCACCTTCCGTAGGCCGTTTCCGCCCTCAGAATATGGGTTACAGATTTCTAGGTCTCGTCGTCTTCCTCCGTAGTCGGGAGTTCTTCTTCAGTGCCAAAGATGAGAGTAAGTGGGTGGAGTTTTCGTCCTTCGAATGCGTCGAGTGTTTCGTCATCAAGATCTTTGATGAGTGCATTGACGCTTAGTGCGATCGTATTGGTCTGGTCATACGTTTCAACGCCGACATCCGTCAATTCTAACTCATGTCCATCCTGCAACTTGATCGTCAATTTCATCGTCAACTGAAATTTGGCCCTCTATGTAAAAATCAGCACCGCTTTTCAAACTCGCGTTGAACTCACCCGTATTGTTGCTAATAATTTAAATATTATTGCTAATTGAGTGAGAACCACCGCGTTGTATAGCCGGTGTAGCGAAGACTCCATCGTTGCTCAGGGCCGGACGTACCAATGCGAAGTTCGATCACGGCATCAAAGTCTGCTTCAAGCTCTCGGATCCACGGCGCATTTCGATCACCCGAGAGAAGATAATAGCCAACTGCACCCACGGCGCTCACAGCTTGCTGGATTGGACGCAAAAACGTGGCAACGTCGATGTTAGCGTCATCAAGAATCGGCCGAAGCGAATCAATGTAGAGCCGGAGATCAGCCACATCAGAATCTTCTGTGTCATGCTCGTATCTTGCGAGTGCCTGAATCAGTGCTACTCGAAGGTCGGACAGATCCCCTGCAATCTGAGTAATCTGGGTATTTTGGGCCTGTTGCTCTGAAGGATACTCACTCACCCCCGCCGATCTCACTGGTATTTGACAATCAAGAATTTCACCGGTGCTCGGGGTAGGCTGTCCTGGTGTTGCGTGCTGCTGGAGTGCCGCTGGCGAGCGGTCAAGTAACGCAAACAGATCGTATTGGGTCGGCTTTGGCTCTCCACTGAGGAATGAGCGTGCAGTGGTGAAGACGTCATCAGGGACGTCTCCAACCACGAGGACATTCCCACCATCTTGTTTCAGCTGGGCTAGTTCTGACTGCAGTGTGATTGTCCCGTCGCTTGAGACTGTGACAAAATACCCTTGGAATGCGAACGAGGCATAGCCCCCAGGTCGTGGCGTTCCGTCGACTTTCGGACGGAACAAGTTGGTGAGCGCGTCCGGATTGATGTGATCCGATAGTTGTTCCCGCAATGCACGCGGTTCAACCCCGACTTCATCGGCAACAGCCAGGACAACTTCTGTTCCTACATCCTCGGCTGCAGCATACTCATGAGCGACCCCATCTGAGTCAGATAGTGCTTCAGCAGAGAGCATAGCAGACGAGGCGACACCCGCACCGATCTGAGGAATGACGGGTTGATTCGTGATACTAATTTCACCTGTTTGTTGTACACGGACAGCGTGGTCACACCATGAAAACACGATCTCAGCGGGCGAGTGCTGTGCCCATTGAGTATCCCTCGAGAGAGGGTGAAAGACGTCACCGAGTGCGTCTGGGTCGATGACCCCGTAGAGGGGTGGGATTTCACGTGGATCTTTATCAAGTACAGTTGCCATCGTTTCACTTAGGCGCATACTTAGCGTCTTGTGGCCGTTCTCGTCGATGGAGGCCTGATGGCACTGATCTGGTTGAAAGAGGTCTTGAAGCTGGTGCTGCTCACTGGTCATTGGTGTATTACCTTCCCTTCGAAGCGTAAAAACTCCGTTGGCACGTGTGTCCCCATACAATGTAGTGAATAGAGAAACGATCGCAGTAGCTACTTTGATCAATTATTCCGAAGAAAGCACTATAAAATCAGGTGAGAGCAGAACATGTGGTGTTTTGACCATCTGGTTAGAGAGACTAAGACGATAGCACGACTGTGGATATCCACTGGTGTGGATTTCGGCTGGACGATACTCGTGGACACCCATTGGTGATGTTCCAGTGAGATTCGCCACACTGAAGGGAGAAAAAATGACACTTTGTAAGCACACCACGCACGACATCCCGGTCGACGCGCTCATGAAAGTACTCACAGACCCGTGTCGTCGCACAGTGCTCTCATATCTTCGAACGAAGGACACGGACATTGCTATACTCGACGAGCTAGCTGGCTACGTTCAGAACAACGTGGAGGCGATCAGGTCGCACTACCAGGCACAGATTGTCCTAGTACATCAGCATCTCCCGGCTCTCGCTGATCACCGCCTCATCGAGTACGACACACGGCATCAGACAATTCGGTATCGGGAGAGCACGGTGGGTGAAGCCTTCCTCAAGGTGACCGCCCAGGGTGAGTAAGACAAACATGATGCCTGCGGCGCTCGTTGGCGTGCCACAGGTAGAAACTCGTGTGTAAGGTCAAACCCAAGGATATCGTGGACATGCTCTCTAAAGGGCGCAGTTTCCCATCCTATACTAACCCATGCGCCCCACTGTTTTATCGACCGCCAACTGCTACTCGCACCTATGAGTGAATCAGACATGACACGGCTGTCAGTCGGCGACCGCGTGATTGACACCGAAGACGATGATCCAAACGTGGGGGTTGTCATCGCAAAACCATCGGAGCAGACGATAGCCGATTGGGAGTTCCAGACCAGCGAAGGTCCAATGACCACAGCGGAGATGAATCCAGAGTATCCAGCGGACACCCATTAGTGGCCGTTGCGTTCGAGACCGATTTGGATGCGGCGTGGGAAGGGTGGAGGGATGCCGAACCAAACACCGTATTTGAGGGCGTCCGCGAGCAGAGTGTGCGTCGCTACGGCTTTCCCTAACCCCGGCTTGCACCCACTGACGAGAGTGAAAGCAAAACGCGAGAAGATGCAGAGTCACTCGAGCAGCAAGCAGAACCACCGGAGCAATTCGCGCCAATTATCGAGCGACTTGAGCAGAATGAGTTTTCCGTAGCGTACGATACAGACGCACAGGAGCTACAGGTCGAGAAGTTCGGGGTCGAGCATACTATTGATCATGATGGGAACGTCGGAGGCGAAAGCGGAATCAAGAGCCGGGTTGAGTCGATTGTGAATCGTTTCCTCTAAATGCGGTCGAAGTATGAGGACGGCGAGTACGTCGCGACGGACCGTGTCTGGGAGATGGCGCCTGGCATTGACCGTCCGTAACTACCCTCGTTCTTTCCATCGATAGAGATAGTATTAATTGAGAATACATCGAAAGAAAGGATTGACAGACATGTACGACCGCACTATCGATTGGGAATCATTTTGGACAAATGATCTCCCATTATTCGATCAAGAACTCATGTATGACCGAGCTCATGAGGCAGCAGACCTTCTCACTGACTTGTATGTGCTCCGCGACAGTGACGGCACCGTTCATGCCCACTTCGAGACAGCAGCCGACATCTTCACCGACGCGAGTGCCTACCCGAGCAGGGGCGATCGGAACGTGAAGCCGCCGGTGATCCCCGAGTACGAAATGGACGGCGACCTCGATGCGGTGGAATGGAATGTGATCGTCGTCCCGCCGGAGACGCAGACGCCGATGGATATCCGGTTGTACGAAGGCGAGACACAGACGCCGCTGACGGATCTGGTAGACGATGTATCCGGTTATCAGCCGAAATCGAATGGCGAGAATACCGATGACTCAGTCACAGACGGCGTGAGAGACGAGCGTGAGACGGACAGCAGAAACGATGTGAGCACCGAACGAGAGGGAAGCGCAGCGCCGACTGTCGAGAACGTGAGCAGCGAAAGCGATACGAACACGGATGAGGAGGAGAGTACCGAGTCGGAAAGTGGGTTTGGCGTGCTATGATAGCTTTGTGTCGGCCTCTACGAGGATTTGTCCGACTTGTTCTTGCGTCTTGTCGTCCTGTGCATCGGTGATAACTTCTAAGATGTCGATGATAATCTGCCGCCGCTGGCGGGTTTCTGTTTTGAGGTCTTCGATCCGATTTTCAAGCATCGTTACTCGTGTGGCGGTCTGCGCGGTTTCTGGCGGCGAGAGCACGTCGTCATGCTCTTCGATAAACGCCACTCCGTCGTCGGTGAGCTGCCACACGCGAGCACGTGAGCCACCTTGCCCAGTGTACATGCGATCCGGTTGTTGCTCAATGAGATTCCAGCGGGTGAGCAACTTGAGATGATGGTCGATACTTCCGGTGGGAACGTCGGCACGTTATCGAAGTGTTGACGTATCCAATGTGCCTTCGTCGGCCCGGTTGAGTGTAGCAAGCATTTTCCGGCGTTGGTCACCGAGTTTGTCTCGCATTTCATCGGGGGTTGGTGTGGAGTTATCAGAGTTCATAGTATACCTGCACCCAGCACTATTGAGGTAGTACGGCTTCAATATCAGGGCACTATACAGCTATATCGAGAAACCCCGATAGCTGTGCATGAAGCGGTAAACAACACCAAAAATAACGCCAGAGAGGAAATCCACAGTTCTATCAGAAACTGGAAAAGAGAGTGCGCGACACAACGCGGGGCGAATACGCCCCCCGAACAAAGTGAAAATCTAGGCGGGCGCCATAGATTGAGTGGCGAGTGCAACAGCAGCGAGGGGCTCCCAAACCTATCACGAAATTGAGGCTAGATGAAGTGACGTGAACAGGGCACCCCAACAAGCACATCGCAGGCGAGAAACCGACGAGCGAACAGCCCGTCAGCAGGCAGCTAGCGAGCAGTGGAGACAGTCCACCCTAGAACACGAGGAGAGAAGGGAGTGGAGTAAGTGCGTGGGACAGTCAGGCCATGCCGGACCCAGGGGAAAGAAACAGAGAGATGAGAAGGGGGACTGTCCAGCAGCGCGACTAGCGGAGCAAACAACAAGTGCGCCGACCGAAGACAGGACAACAGTAGAGAGGACGAGTGCGAACCGAGGTGAGGCGGTGAACAGAAACGAGAGCGCTGGCGTCCAGGACAGCACGAAGACCGTAGCAACCACGGCAAGCGAGAAGCAGTGTATCACGGCCTGAGCAGCACGGCCAACAATGGGACAGCTGACAACGTGAGTGAAACCACACCAGATTTCCTGAGAACCATCACGAGCAGCAAGACCCCGGACACCGAGTGACGAACCACGGAAAGCGTGATGATGCGACCACACCGGATAGTCACCAGGCGTGATGACGCCGGACAGTCCACCTCTGGCGGAACAGGACCCGAGGACGCAGAACGGCCAGTATGGGGGGTGCCAGTCCATGCACACGAAGAAAGGGGCGCCGACGAGCGACACACCTCCACTAACAGCGTGATGCAGTGGCCGGGTGCCAACGCCAGCACGCACTGACTGGGTGCCGTGTGACGGCATGATCTGGGTGCCGACCCCGAGCGCACTACTGGGGTGCCAGTCTGTGCAATACACCACAGTTTCAGTGAGAGCAACATCGACAACCAAGGCTCCAACACGTGGGACTGTCCACGAGCGACAGACTGCCATGTGCGCCGGCACTACCGCGACAGCACAGGGGGACTGCTAGTAACGAGCTCCGTTGCAGTGGGACCGTCACTAGAGAGCGTGATGGGCACGAGAGACGGTGAAACGCCTGCAAGCAGCCAGATTACTACGGAAATCTAGTGTCCTCTGACTACGGGAAAATGGACTGTCCACCGGCTACAGCAGCCTGACTTTCCCACCGGTGTCAGCAGTGGTCCATTTGGGCGAGGCGGTCCGTTGCGGAGCGTTCGGCGTGCTTCTAGTCGCTCAATTCTCAGCCGGGTGCCATAGAACAGTATCCACCGAACCTAACTCTGCCCGGCTTCCTGTTGCGGCGGTAGATGGCGAGAGATCACTGTGAATGACATACTCTCTGCCTTCGTGTTTGGTTGGATTCCTACCAGTCATTCCTTTGATCGGTAAGGCTGATCGAAGGTACTCAAAAAGACACTGTTTACCAATCACATTCATAATAGAACGATGATTGGCGACTCAACTGACTCGGATTAACCGACAGTCTTCACTCTGCTTTAAGAGCGCCAGTCTAGACTTCTGCAGGCACGTGGAAGGTTAGAATGTAGGAGGACGCACGAAGTATGACTGTAGTACTGGCTTCGCGGGGATTTCCTGGCTTACACCTGCATTATTTAGCGAGCATTTTCAACCGTGTAATTCCGAATATTTGGAAGCTCCCACCCATATCGGACCGCAATAAGTCTCGTACCGACAGTCATCACTGCACACCCACTGGCCGCGAGAGCTCCTGCCCCAAAACTCATTAAAATTAACCAATAAGTACATCCCCCAAACACCGCACAGCTCGCATAGAAATCTTGTAGCAGAATAAACGGGGGACGGTCTAGCAGAATATCAGCGAATGCACCGCCACCGACAGCATTTATCGTCGCAAGAGCGACCACCCCAAATGGAGATACTCCAACAGTAGTCGCGACGATTGCACCCGTTGTCGCGAACGCACCGAGTCCAATCGCGTCGGCAGTGAGGGAGAACGGATGCTGGTCAGGATCCTGAAGGAAAGTTGAGAGAGCAACCGCTAGAATTACCCCTATCACCCCAAACCCAATATTAGAGAATGTCTGAAGTGAGAGCGGGATTCGCATTACAAGGAGATCCCGCGTTGTTCCCCCACCGAACGCAGTCACGAGCCCAACAACAGTAACACCAAACGGGTCGAAGCCTTCTCGAATGGCCTTACTGGCACCAACGAGCGCGAAGGCGACCAATCCAATAGCATTTGCAACCCAGAATAGCGGGTTATTTAGCATCAGCTATTACCGGTTCGATGCGCAGAGCTTGTGGTTGAATCTGTCGTTTGGAACCGAGCTATTGCTCGGCGCATCGTGTCTCGACTAACGAGTGTAAACCCCGTCGCGACGGCAAGGAATCCAATAATGGTCGTCGTATCAATCGTCTGGTTGAGGAGCAGAACTGATACGAGTGTCGCTGCAACTGGTTCCAAATACGCCACAAGTGTTGTTTCTGTCGCTCCAACCTGCCGCACCAACCGGAAGTACAGGAGGTAGCCACCAGCACCGGCGATTAGTGTAATATATAGCAACGAGGCGAGCGCGATTGGGGAGAGAGACTGGACGTTCGGAATCGATTCACCGCGAAGAATACCTCCGCAGAACAATAGTGCCGCCCCAACTAGCATCGCCCATCCTTGGAGGACTTCCGCTGTTAGTTCTTCATCTTCATCAAACAACTGGAATATAACAGAACCAACTGCGAACAGTATCGTTCCCAGGAAAACCAATCCAACGCCGAGAGCTGTCGACGAAAGAGATGCAGTACTAACTGAGGGTTGTGAGAGGATCAAGACACCACTTAGACCAAGACAGAACCCGATACCGTCAAGGAGGCCTCGTGATTCACCGAGGATTGGGACTGCGACGAGGGCTGCTACGACTGGTGACATTGTGGTAACGACAGACGCAATCGCTCCCGAAATGTACAGTGTACCCAGATATAACCCCGCTTGATAGCTACCAAACATGAACCCGCCAACGATACCGATACTCCGTAGTTCACGAATGGTCTTTGGAAGTAGCCGATCTGTCACCATTTGTGCGTACCCGAGGACAATACAACCGGAAACAGCGTAACGAATACCCGCTGCACCCAGTGGCGGTAGCTGTGTCACTACAATATCGATTGCTGGGAAGCCCGCTCCCCAGAGAAAGCTCAGTCCAATGATGGCGAGACTTGCAGGGATGTGAAATCGTTGTTTGCTTGTCGCTTTCATATTGTGTTGTCTGTTGGTATTCGCTGGATTGGCAATAATAGGACGAATACGGCAGTTCTCCGAGCGGATTTCGGAGTCTCTGGAGTAGCTTCGAAATAGCTGCGAGAAATCTGATAAAGTTTGAAGCTGCTACGAATGTGAGTTATCAACACGCTATGGACGAGAAGGACATTCAAATCCTGAAATCGCTCGAAGAACTTGAGACCACGAGTACCGAATCGGTGAGCGAAGCGACGGGGATCCCGCTGTCGACGATCCACTATCGCCTCAACAAGCTCCGAGACGCTGGCGTCATCACAAACGATCGATTGGATCTTGATCTCGACGAATTCGGACTAGAGGTAACAATTCTTGTACAAGTGTTCACGAAAGACAATCAATCCCATTCTGAGAGTGGTCAGGTTATTGCTGGCATTGAGAGGGTTACAAAGGTCTTCTTCACGATGGGGGGCACAGACTTCATTGCATTAGCTCGGCTCCCCAATAGTGACAGTGTTGAGCGGCTTATCTCTGACTTCGAAGAACTTGACGAAGTTGCTCGAACTGATTCCATGTTCGTTATTGAGCGTGAACTCGACAGCCATTATCCACTCCAGCAGTATGCCGAGGAAACTCTCGTTGAGGAGATCGTGGAGTAGCCGAGTGGTCTATTGATTCTACTCATTAGGGATGAGACGACGGACGGTCTGCTCCGTCTTAGCGCATGTTCACAGTACCAGATACTCCCGAAATTCGGTGTGTTTCCGTGGAATTGTTCACGCTGCGAAAAGGGAACTGTCTGCCGTGCTGAGTGGGATGATTGTTCGAGATTACAACGGAAATGTGGTGTGGTAACAGTGGACTTTCCAGATGGCAGAAGCCGACTGTCCGCACTGCTGGGATTCACTTGAAAGACGGGGTGGTTCACACCGGGTGAGGTACTGTTTCAGCTGGCCGATTGTCCACAAGGTGCGAGAGTTTGTAGGGAGGTGATGTGCTACTGGGTTGGTAGGTACGGGCGAGGTGGTTATCGAGAAGACGGTGTATTCGGTCGATCCAGACTGCTTGAAGAGTCCTGGTATATGTTACCATCTGTCTCCTAAAAACTATTAACACACTATCTCTCATCAGAGGATATGCCCAGCTCGTCACCTTCGCACCCAGAGCCACCGATACGCACCGCCTCTTCAGACACCGAGTCGATCACCGCTGCCGTGGTAACGGCAGTGACCGAAATCAACGACACGAAGCCTGCGACTCCTCTTTATGAGGCTATCAATCCTGATGCACTCGAAACTCTCTATCAGCACAGCTCGCCAGAAGTGAGCTTCGAATATATTAGCTATCACGTCACGATTCATTCTGATCGAACTGTTACTGTGTCCGACCTGGATTCATAGGACATCGCTATCATCAGTCAAACCAGAAGTACCGAATTCTAGAAGCCATTGCTCTTCAATCAGACGGTACAGCACGCCAAGCAGTAAGATGATGGGGTATAGAAGATCGGCAAACTGGTACCAACAGCCGCTACTCCAACTGAGACGTCTCCTGCTCCGTGGGCCCAGCCGTCACCAGCATCTGGTCGAGTAGCACGTCAACCTGTGATGGGGCAGTATAGGTGGCTTGCTGGGCGGACTGATCATACTCTATTATCCCTGTCTCTGCGAGTTTCGGAAGATGAATGTGATGCAATGCAATCTCTGTGTCCGTGGTTCCAGTCGACGGGTAGCGGTCGTCACTCTGTGTCACCTCCGTCACTAACGTAGAGATAGGCATGGGAGCCTCTGTGTCGCGAAGACACTGGAGGAGAACTCGACGCCGGTGATCGGCGAGGAGCTTATATAACAGGGATATCTGTCCTGTTGTGGTGCCACGATCGCCAATCTGGTATCTCTCCTCGTGCATACTCGCACCTCGATTGGCTTCACATATAGTCATTTTGTATAATTATATTTATAGATTGTGGAATGCACACAGAGAGACGCGAATTATCGTTCTGTGACAGAGTCACTGTGTGATTCCAGCACCGTTCGTCTTCAAAATTGTGAAATACGCAATTGGAAGAGTTGAAACTCAGCTCTCACGCCGCTCCTCTGCCGTTTCCTCACTGAAGTGGAAATGGTCGAACGGCTGGATATGCCGCTCGCGCATGATCTCGGAACTCTCAATCGTGAGGCCTGAGTCGTGCAGCGTGTCCGTGATGCGTGTGATATCTTGGCTACTCGTCCCAACCACTTCCACGTAGATGTTCCGTTTTCCGACAAGCATCTCACGCACATCGACCACGCCCTGCACAGCAAGCATCTTCTGGACAAATTCGGCTTGTTTGGTTGCTGGCGCGGTACACACGAACAGTACGCGGAGCGGAAGGTTGGCGGCTTCATAGTCGATCTCGGGATGATAGCCCTTGATAATGCCGTCTTCTTCGAGTTGCGAAATCCGGTTCCGGACAGTGCTCGCGGAGACACCGACTGTTTCGGCAATCTCTTCCGTGGTTGTATTCCGTGCGTCTCGCTGGAGATGATACAAAATACCCTGATCAACGTTGTCGAGTCCTCGGCTCATACGCGATAACAGGTGGAGTGGGCGTAAATAGTCTGTGAGAAACTGAGTGAACCTCCAACCAACCCCGTTCAAGTGATTCACTCACTTCCTCAAACAATGACTAAACCGAAAAATGAGGGTTGCTTAACCATGTACAGTGCGTTGGGATTTAAGTACCTATGACGCTTGATGAGCAGCTTTCAGTACTCTCGAATCGCCACAGACGACGGCTCCTAGTCGCCTTAGCACAACGGACTCCCCAACCCGCTCGTCCCGCTCCATCCCGAGCTTTGGCAGCGGACGGGGGAGACCGAGATCAAACGATCGCAATGCAGCACGTCCATCTCCCCAAATTAGCGGATCACGGCTTTATCGACTGGGATCAAGACGCACACCGCGTGACGAAGGGGCCTCGGTTCGACGAGATAGAGCCATTGCTTACCGTTCTGAGTGAGAATCAAGATGTGCTTCCTGATGGTGGTGTCCCTGACTAAGGCAGTATATCGGGACGAGATCAGTGGCAGTCGGTGGTCAACGACTCCCCGAAATCAGGCCGGGAATCGGCAGCATTTCATAGCTTTCAGTGCTCGGTTCGTAGCTAGAGATATATGTGGCTGGCACGTACTCTTTCTACGACGAAGAAGTAAGAACGCACTGTGTGTCTGTTTCCATTTGTGGCGGAAGCGAACCTTTCAGGTCTACTCTAGCTGTTTCACATGACGCGTGTGGGGCGCATCACACTGTTTTCACTTCTCTTTGACACCATGACGAATCATACACCCCCCAACGATGAGAATCGTGATGAGTCGGACGATGACACCTATCAGACGGAGTTTGATCCGCTCACGGACAGCGTCAGCGAAGAACTCATCAAAGCTGTCGCGACACTCAATGACGCCGATCCCGCCGAGTTGGCACTCCTCGCGGAGTTCATCGATCCGGAGGCCCTTGATGCACTGTTCGGGCCACGGCCCAATGATACACCGCGTGACACCGACGGCCGTGTTGTGTTCGATTACGACGCGTACCACGTCAGAAAAGAGATCAGCGAATCCTCCGACGTACCGCGAACACGCGTCTATGATGCGATTCGGGTGTTAGAAACCAAGGGCCTCGTCGAGATCCAGCATTCGAATCCCCAGCAGTTCCGGGCTGTGCCGATCGAGGAGGCCGCCAAGACACTGCGCCAAGAATACGAATCGCGCACGGACACACTCGTCGAGGCTCTTACTGCGATCGAGCCGGCAGAATCGAACGGTGGCGATGAGGAAATTACACACGAAGTGTGGGCGCTCTCGGGAACAACCCCGATTACGAATCGTACTCAACAACTCATCGATGCCGCCGGACGAGAGATCGTGCTCATTATCGGTCGTGACGAGATCGTTACCGAGGAGTTACTCGAACAGCTCCAAGAAGCGCTGGACACCGGTCTTGATGTTCTGATTGGCGTGCAAACTGAAGACGTTCGAGAGCAGGTTGCAAAGGCACTGCCCGATGCAGAAGTGTTCGTCTCGGGGCTGGAGTGGTTGCACAGTTCGCCCCTTGATGCCAACGACGATACGACGATCAGTCGGTTACTGTTAATCGATAAGAACACAATTCTTGTGAGCTCAGTGCACGAGACGGCCACTGGTGGGGTTGAGACGGAAAAGGCCGTGTTTGGGAAAGGGTTCGACAATGGGATTGTAGTGATCGCCCGGCGATTGATGGCGACGGGCTTGCCACCGCGACAAGATCCCGATACGACTGCGGACGATTAGTCCTCGGTGCGACAGCAGCGAGAGTTCTTAGGCGGGAGCAACGTGAACGGCGCCAGTGCTGTGGACAGTGACGGAGTAGTCAGTGTAGGTGAAGGAGATCGACGTAGTCGTATGGGTGGTCCGTGCCAGTGGTGGTGCAATAATCGCATCTAAGGCTTCGGGATCAATCCACTCGTAGAGTGGACTGAGCTCCTGATGGTCGCAGTTCGCTGCCTGGGCAACGGTTTCGACGACAGCGGTGCTCGGTTTGATTGCTGACCACTCATACTGGTTTTGAATTGCTTCGCGTGGCACCCCAGCAGAGCTCGGCGAATCCTCATCACTCATGCGTGAGCACTTTGAGAGCGGTCATCAAAAACATTCTGTGAGAATATGGGAAACAAGAGATTTGCATCTGACTTCTGAATCGGAAATTCAGCATTCTCGGCTAACGGAGCACATGCTAATCGGTTTAACCGGAAATACTAGGTGATATCCACTGCCGCTAATACTCTCAACCGGCAGTAAACCGTCTCAAATCGATAGAATCGAGAAAATCATCTCACTGCCGTCGCACGTTCTACATCGGTTATAGAACCAATCAGTCATCAGGAAACGAGCCGAAATCACAGCAACCAGACTGATTTTTGCCCGATTGTTCGGAACAGCCGAATCCGATCGTCGAATGTAACGACGTTTAGCGCCCTTATTCGACATCGAACACCTATCGATAGCGCGGATGAACCCGGTCAAAAATACTCCTTGCCAAGCTGTTGCACTGATTTGAGCACTTGTCCCTCTGTTCGTCGCCGGTCGATATGCCGACTCCCGTTTCCATCCACCCCGTCAGTCTTGATTGGCGTTTGTGTGATCGAGTTCATCAATCGGTCATACGTAAGGATCGCCGTTGTGTCCTCATTCAGTCCGATAATCAGCTTGAATACTCTCGTTAGCGCCTACATTGTTCGGAAACGTATGAGTGAGAGAATGGGAGAGGACCGATAACGTCAGTAGGAGAAGTCGTTAGTTGAATGCAGGCATGCGAAAAGCAGGGTCGTTTTTTCGTCACGCTTCTCGACAGGCCAACAAAACTCCTTTACAAAACCCACTCCAATGGGCAGTAACGAGAGCCGAGCGCTCTATCCAGCACTATGCAAGATCAAAATCAACAACAAGCATACGATCGAGGAACGTCAATTTTCTCACCGGACGGCCGACTCTATCAAGTTGAATATGCTCGCGAAGCTGTCAAACGGGGCAGTGCCAGTATCGGAATTCAGACGAATGATGGTGTAGTACTCGCAGCCGAAATCAATATCCGATCATCGCTAATGGAACCTTCGTCGATCGAAAAGCTCCATAAGACCGACAAGCACATTGGGGTTGCATCTGCGGGCCATGCTGCTGACGTTCGCAAACTGGTAGACAAAGCACGTCAGCATGCACAAGTTGAGCAATGGCGCTATGATCAGCCAATTGATGTCGAGACGCTCACCACTGCAGTCTGTGATGATATTCAAGAACATACACAGAAAGGTGGCACACGGCCATTTGGTGTCGGTCTTCTTATTGGTGGAATCCACGAGGGCGACCCGCGACTATTCGAAGTCACTCCGGCAGGGACAGCGTCCGAATGGAGGGCAACTGCAATTGGAGTGAATAGTAATGAATTACAAGCCGCTCTCGAAGAGCAATATAGGGCCGATCTATCGCTTGATGATGGCATTCGGGCAGTTCTTCGGGCTCTTGAAAATGTGACCGATGATGAGCTGTTAGCAACGGACATTAGTGTTGCAACTATCGATACTGATTCAAACCGGTACGAGATAGTAAATGAGGAAACGGTTGCAGAACATCTGAGTGGCGTTTCAACGTCTGATGAGTAAACACAAGTAGTAGACATTCTGGAGATACAATACTCTCTCAAGGCTTCTACCACTGGTTTCGGACACCACGTAATAGGAGCTTCTTGAGGATTGGTTATGGCTAGTATGGGATACTAACCAGGGTACACGCTCTCTATCCGACGCAGGAGCGACGATAAAGACTCACGCAGAAAGCAATAACCGGTGAGAATCTTTCTCGTATCTATTCCTTGTCGCGAGAACTACTTAAACGAGAGTCAGTGCCAGTTGCCGTCCTTGACACGGAACGACCCACTGCACTGACTACAGCTGTACTGCTCCGGGTTGCGAACCGTTTTCGAGCGTCGATAGTGTGCAATCCGACCACCACAGCCCTCGCACACGAGCCACCGCTTTGGTGTAGTGAAGCGTTCGCAGTGTTGCGAGCTGTCGAGGCGGTCTGTCCAGCGGGTAAACGTTGCTCCGTGATCGGCCTCACCAAACTCGTGATACTGCCATGCGTGAATCCTTCTGATTCGCGGAGGCGCCGCGGCCCTTGAGGATCGAAAATGGGTAGAGCATCGTTGCCTTCGATCCTATGCTCCCGGAAATCCACTACATGCGGCCACCGGTTTCGACGAGGGCGCACTTGGTGTTCAGGTTGTAGGGGTGGTGTTAAGAAATTTTTAACAATAATATTAAATTTAGAAATAAAGTCGACGGACGCGCTTTGCTTTAGCATAGAATTTCACATAATCTGGCAGGTCAATCGGTGGAATCATAGATACTAAATTACTGTCGATGAGTATCGCGATTATGCCCGTTAGAAACTGTATCAGTATAAAACGAACGAAAAGGATATAGGATTAACAACTGCCGAGATTTCGGAACTCGCCCTGATCGCACTTTGAACAATTGGATGGTTTCGAAATAAAGGTGGTACCGCATTCTTCACATTCAAAAATATCACCGGTCGCCTGTATCTGCTGTTCCGTCTGTTGAGGCGGTTTTCCTGAACTAAAGGTGTCGCGTAACCGATGTAGTATTCCCATAGCTATGCATAGACACAGGCTCTACGTACATATGTTTTGTCATCAAAACGGTATATTAATTTTCATGTCTAATAAATAGTACGCATTTACACGAAATCACCTCGGCAGTTTCTGTGGTCTCGTTTTCACGTACTCCCCACATGGGGTACCGCTGAAACCCTCATAGTCGCACTCCTCAGGTTCGTCATTATTCATCCTCCAAGGAGAATGTCTCAAGCGTCCCGTCGTTAGTTGCGTTTTCAAAAGCGGCCATGTGCTTACAGAACACGTTTCGGTGGACGTGATGCGGTCTCATGCAAGTCATTAGCTCGTAGGTCACGTCGTCGATGGAGACGGTGTACTAGTGGTCTGCGGGCGTCTCGTGGCTCTCGTTGGTGACGTCGATGAGGCCAGAGACTTGGATGTCGAAGGAGAAATGTTCCCACTGAGAACGCTTTGAGCCCCAATCAATCGCTCCAACCGGCAGATCAAGGAAGTGCTCAGCAACGACGGTCGCCGTGTGTGTTCGCGCTCGGTTGACAATACTCTTGGCGTCTTCAGTGTCCCTGTTACGCACTCGGTCAAGCGGTCAAGCTTACTGCCAGAGTGCGGTATCCGTATAGTTTACAAACCGAGTGATACAGCCGTCATGCATCTCGTAGACGTGTGCGAAGGGACTTTCGATCTGCTTGCCTGCTTCTGTCGTGGTACGGAACGTTCCGAGGGTGACAATCAATTCACCACCGTCGATGAACCGATCAGGTTCAACACTAAACGTCTCGAATTCTTCCATTGCCGGCTCAAAGACATTCTCCACTACTGCATCGGGGCTATGATAAGTGCCACCGAAGACAAAGCCCTCTGGTTCGATCCACTCGATATCATCAGCCATCAAAACCAAGATAGTGTCAATATCGCCCTCGTTAAACGATTCGTACACCGTCTGCGCGATTTCGACATTGCTCTGTTGTTCTGCGGTCATTATTCCCCACCATCACGACTGAACGACTCGCGAATCGATATAGTTCACGGCTATTGGCTGTCTCGACCAGAGAAACCTTCTTGCGCATTTCCAGCAGGGGACGTCCTTGTCGTTGACCGTCTCATGTGCAGTGATCTCTGAACATGATCCGTGGCAGACAATGAATCGATATTAGGCACGTGCCCGTTCTGCCGGGCAGCGGTTCCAGTCAGCAGCCTCCATCTTGAGTACAAGGGGCAGACAGAGCACACGATATATGTTGAGGATGTCCCCGAATGAGTAGGCGCCCTGCATTCAGCACGCCCTCGTCAAACTATCATCAGTTGAGAATTTCAACAGAGCCGGCGCAGTGAAAATGGCCAACCGATCACCGAACTGTATGAAAATGATCAGAATGTTTTCGGTGATTCAATCACGTACGATCACGACTAATTACGGGTTTCTGGCCCAGAACAGCTAGTAAATCTCGGTGACTCATCCGATCTCGAATTCTTGGATTCTAATGCTGTAAAGTTGTTCTTACCAGAACCATTTCCACGCTCTAGAGTGGGCTGATACCATCATCAGTACTTACAGAGCCAGTTGGTGGCTAGGGTGGTGACATAGCTGGTGCAAGCGCGTCATCCGTCGCGGCAAATGTAATAGAACCGATCGTTTCGTTCCCAACTGAGAGATTTGTGACCGTATTGTTTGGTGAATTTGACCTTCGGGCGAGATATATCATCAAATTTCTTGATCGATACCAGAACGGTGTGCGATATCCGATCGACGTGACTACGTATCTCCCGTGATGACTTGTGTGACAGACCCTTCCGAACCGTGGTTAGTCTAGTCTTCCCCCGTCTTATCAGCTGACGACTACGATGACAGACGAGAGAGAGCGCGATCCTCGCGGCCAGTATGCAGAGGAAACGACTGATGAGGAAATTCTCTCGGCGATACGTGAGTCAGAGCTTCCTGCTGTGACTGCTCGGTGAGTAGCAGATACGCTTGGGATTGAACGACCCTCTGCTCATCGACGGCTTGGGATGTGGTATATCGCAATGGCCGACTGTCGACCCCGCCACCGGAGAGAGGTTAAGATACTTACATCCCCGTACCTTCTCCTATACTCGTGAGACGGTGCTCTTCGACGCGCTCCACAGTGAACCTCCTGCCAGTGGGAAAGCAGACGTATGATACGGCGTGTGAGCAGTTCGAGTGGTTTGACGATCAGCATATTTCGTTTGTGGATCAGACGAGTGCAGTGCTTGCTCGCAAGCACGAGATAAGCATGTATTTGTCTTTGACAGCGGAACGCTACAATATCAGATTGTGGATCTTCACAGTTCCACAGTAACTCCAACTTCTACTGTCAAAGCTTCCACCACCGCCAGCTGACGGTGATTACGATTGCAGTAGTATCGACACACAAGCACAGGCCGTTTTTGATGGAATGACAGAAAATCCACATCAGCTCGATGTTGACGATGACAGCATAGCTAGTGAGTCGACCTAAATGAAGTAAAACTATGTTATAATTAGAGACGATCGTTGCCGCATTGTCACATTTTATCACGCGTTATTATGTAACCTAATTTATGGTGAAAATTGCGTTCATTGGTGCTGGTAGTATCGTCTTTGCCCGAAATCTCATGGGTGACATTCTCTCATTTCCTGAATTGCAAGGGAGTAGACTATCACTGATGGATATCGATTCGGAGCGGCTCAACCGAAGCGCTTCTGCAGCCGATGCAATGCTTGCGGAGAACAATGTCGAAGCGACGATCGAAACAACCACGGATCGTCGAACGGCACTCGACGATGCCGATTATGTCCTTAACATGATTCACGTTGGAGGAAGGGAACCTTTCAAAAACGAGATTCGAATCCCGCAACAGTATGGTGTCAATCAGGCTGTTGGGGACACCCTCGGCCCTGGTGGTGTATTCCGAATGCTCCGTACCGTTCCGGTGATGCTTGATCTCGCGCACGACATGGAAGAACTGTGTCCCGACGCTCTCCTTCTCAATTATACTAATCCGATGGCGATGCTATGCTGGGCAATTGATGAAGCAACCGAGATCGATATCATTGGACTTTGTCACAGCGTCCAGCACACTGCCGAGGCCGTCTCAAACTACGCCTCCGTTCCTACAGATGAACTGGAGTATTGGGTTGCTGGCATAAACCACATGGCGTGGTTTTTAGTAGCCGAACACGACGGAGAAAGCATCTATCCTGACCTCTTTGATGCAATTGAGAACCCGGACATATACAGTCGTGATAACGTACGGTTCGAAATACTCCGGCACTTCGAAGCCTTTGTTACCGAATCGAGCAATCATATGAGCGAGTACGTCCCCTACTTCCGTACTGAAGAAGAGACGATTGAGAGATTCATCGTTGAAGAGAATCACGATGATTACTTCGTAGATTGGATGCCGACAGGACGGTACTTCGAGCACTGGTGTTCCTACCAGCAGGAAGACGCCGAAATAGACGCGTCTGAGATCGATCCTGAGATAAAACGCTCGGAAGAGTACGGCTCACGGGTGATTCATTCGATGGAGACTGGACAACCTCGTCGATTGAATATCAACGTTCGCAACGATACAGGTTCGATTTCGAATTTAGCGACTGACGCCTGTGTTGAGGTCCCCTGTTTAGTCGACGATCAAGGGGTACATCCATGTGCAGTCGGTGAGCTCCCGCCGCAATTGGCAGCACTTGATCGCACCAATATTGACGTGCAACGGCTTGCAGTGAAAGCCGCACTCGACCACGATCAAGAGGCGTTGCGGCAAGCGATCAAACTCGACCCGCTCACTGCGGCCGCGTGCACGCTCGATGAAATCGATGCCATGGTGAGTGACCTACTCGAAGCGAATGCTGCCTACCTTCCTGACAAATTGCTCGGCTGAAACGTTCTCTGTGGCTCTACGAACTCTTCAATCGATTGGAGCGATAGAAGTAATCATGTAAAGATAACTCAATCGTCATTGCACATCGAGCCGGAGAATCAGAACGGATTTTGAGACGTTTCAGAGAATCAATCACATTCCCTTCAGACCACCGCTGGCAAGCCCCTCGACCAATCGGTTCTGAATGAGGGCAAAGAGAACGACAACCGGAATCATTGTCAAAAACGCTGCTGTGAGGACAAGTCCCCAGTTGACTTGATTCTGTGATTGGAATAGTTGAAGTCCAAAGGGAAGTGTCCGAGTTACAGCAGTCTGTGAGAGAACCGAGATGGCAAGGTAATCGTTCCACGAGAGCACGAATGTGTAGAATCCTGCCACCGTGATTCCCGGCAGTGACAACGGGAGCATGATTCGAGTGAGAATATCGATTTGCGAACAGCCATCCATCTTACCAGCATCTGCTAGGGAATCAGGGATATTATCGAAGTACCCTTTGAGAAGCCACACTGCAAATGGAAGTGCGAAAGCTGTGTGGGCGAGAACGATACCAAGATAGGTATTGACGAGACCGAGGCTGAACATGACAAGGAAAAATGGAATCAACACCAGTACCCATGGCAGCATCTGTGTGGCGAGATAGCCCAACAGGAGTACGTTCCGCCCGGGGAATTCGAACTTACTCAATGCGTAGGCTGCAAGGACACCCAAGATCAGCGTCAAGCCAGTTGTACTCGTAGCCACGATGATCGAGTTGATCGCATACCGCTGGAACTCTCCACGGGTGAGAACCGTCATGTAATTTTGTAGCGTGAACTCTCCGAGTGACGGGAGCAGCTGACTAGAGTACATGACGGATTGTTCCGAGACTGTTGCGATAATGAGGTTGAAAATTGGTAAGAGGAGGAACCCAAAATAGAGAGCGAGCGCAACGTAAATCACGATACCAACACGTAGGCTCACCTCTTCGCCAAGCCACTCGTCAAACCGTTGAACGAGGTTGGTTGGTTCACTATCGGTCTCTACTGCCATGTCTGTACCTCCATTCGTATCGCTGTCTGAATCATCAGTCGATTTCCTCCAATTTGACGTAGACAACCGTGAAAAACATCAATAGAATCAACATTACGAGTCCGATGCTGGCGGCATACCCGAGAGTATACTGATTGAACGCGAGTTTGTATACGTACGTGGCCAACACCTCAGTCGTGCCGAGCGGGCCACCACCCGTCGAAAGAAAGACGATATCGAAATTATTGAGCGTGAAGATAACATGCAGAATGATCATGATCATCGACACGTACGAAATATTTGGCAGGGTAATGTAACGGAACTGCTGGAGTTTACTGGCACCGTCCATTGCGGCCGCTTCGTAGTAGGATTCAGGGATCGATTGCATACTTGCCATCAAAGCAATAGCGAAAAACGGCGCGTTTCGCCAGACGTGCATCACCACGATCAGCGGAAACGCCCACGTCGGCGAACCAAACCAATAGGTTGTCGGTAATCCGAGCGAGCCAAGAATGACATTGAGAAGTCCATAATCCGGCTGAACCAACCACCGGAAGATGATGACCATTACGACTACCGGCAACACCCACGTTACCATCGCGAAATTCCGGAATATCTTAATCCCTGGCACCTTCTGTTTGAGTACTAATGCCAACCCCAAGCCGAGCAGGTATTCTAGCGAGACTGCAAGAACTGTGAGTAGAACTGAATTCTTCAGTGCCATCCAGAAATTCGGATCCCCCACCATCTGATAGAAGTTCTGTAAGCCGATGAAGGCTACCTGATTCGGTTGAAGGAGCGACATCTCCTGAAATGCCATCATAACTCCTCGGACGGTGGGATAGAGAACGATGAGTGCCAGAACGATAGTGGCTGGGATGACAAACGCGTATCCTAGCCAGGTCTCTTTAAGTAGACTAGTGAACTCATCGACGTATTTGTTTGTAGTCCGTGTTTCAGTTGCCATCTTAGATTTTAGATTCTAAATCCTTAAGCTTGGAATGAAGATCTTTTCCGGCTTTCATCGGCTCTTTTCGGCCATAGACAACACTTTGCATTTCGTCGTAGTAAGCGTCCATGACTGGCCCCCACGTGATTTTTGCCAGTGGTTTGCCTGCCTCCATTGCATCGACAAACGGCTTCCAGGCATCGATTTTGAGTGTAGGTTTAACGTCTTTGTGAACCGGGGTTAAATTATTATCACTGGGCATCTGCCGCATAGATTTCGGACTGCAGAACTTTGAGACGATGTCAAATGCCTGATCCTTATTTTTGGAGTGTTTATTCACCATTACGGGTTTTACTTCTAAGTATGTGCCAACCTCACCGCCGGTGGCGTACGGTAACTGGGCGACACCAGTGTTCTCCTCAAGAAGTTTGGTTGTTTGACTCTCGTTATTGATCTCGGGTCCGGTTGTCCATCCCATCAACCACGTCCCGCATTCGATCATGGCGATGTTCCCATTCAAATAGCCGGGGTCGTTCGCTTGATAACCCTGCCCCCTATTATCAGGATTACAGAATGGATTGTCGCTCGCCCAGGGTTCGTAGTAGAAGGCTTTGAAAATCTTCCCGAGAGTATCCGGTGTCGCCTGGAGTTTCCAACTATCACCGTCTGGAGTGTACAGGTTGTCGTGATACTGGAACACGTGAGAGATCCATTCCTGGAATGCGCGAACGCCGCCCTTTTTCGTACAGTTGTTGAATGGCGTGATGTCTTCATTCTCCTTGATGGTGCGTGCTACCTCATGGAATTCTTTGGCTGTTTTCGGTGGCTTTAGGCCATTTCGCTCGAAAACATCCTTTCGATAGACAAGGGCGCGGCCGTTCCCGAAATATGGGAGTCCGTACACTTCCCCTTTATACGTCACCGCATTCCAGGCGCCGTCGATATATCCATCAGAGAAATCCAGGTTTTTGCCCTGCTTCGTAATTGGTTCGATGAGGTCAGCTTTGATGTACTCACTGAGATTCTCAAGAACGCCTTCAATAGCATCTGGCTTGCCTTGGCGCCCGCCGCTGAGGAATTTCTGACGCATGTCTTCGTAGGTGAAGGGAGACAACGTCACGGATGAGTCGTGGTTCTTCTTCCATTGATTGTTAAACCACTTCTTCCAGGAATCCCACACTGCATCGTCAAATGGTGACGCCCAGAAAAGCAATTCTCCATTGCTGCCACCGCTGCCTCCTGTCCCGGGAATTCCACTATTCGCACAGCCAGCAAACGACGCTACTCCTGCAGTAGCGCCGATGCCTTTGATCATCTCACGTCTCTTCATATACAGCATTGTGTTGTACTCTGGCGTGTCGTACTTTGGCATGGTTATCTAAATGACTTATTGGGACATGTGATAAATTTTTCGCAGACTATATGTTAATTGAGCATAAGAATACTCTATGGTCGAGATTTCATTTATTGGCGCGGGAAGTATGGTGTTTGCAAAGAATCTCATCGGAGATATTCTCTCCTATCCAGCACTCGAAAATAGCTCGATAACACTGATGGATATCGACGAACATCGACTCAAGCAAACTAAACAGGCGGCACAGATGATGATCGAAAACGGTGGCGTCGAGGCGACTGTCGACGCGACCACTGACCGTCAAGAAGCACTCGAGGGCTCCGACTACGTATTGAACATGATCAACGTCGGCGGAACCGAATCCTTCGAGAACGAAATACGGATCCCGGAACAATACGGGGTCAAACAAGCCATCGGTGATACGCTCGGTCCTGGCGGCATCTTTCGCGGATTGCGGACAATTCCGACGATTCTTGATATAGCGAACGACATGGAGAAACGCTGTCCTGATGCTCTGTTGCTCAACTACACGAACCCGATGGCGATTATTTGTTGGGCACTGGAAGAGGAGACTAACATAGACTATGCCGGGCTGTGTCACAGTGTTCCCCACACTGCGGAGGCAATCGCCAGCTATGTCGGCGTTGACGTTACGGATCTTAGTTATTGGGTTGCTGGCATTAACCATATGGCGTGGTTCCTGGAGGCCGAAGTCAATGGACGGGATGTGTACCCCGACCTTCACAACAGGATGAATGATCCGGACGTTTACAAACAAGATACTGTTCGGTTTGAGATACTCCGGCACTTCGGAGCCTTCGTGACTGAATCAAGCCATCACATGAGCGAGTACGTTCCTTACTTCCGTACTGAACCAGCGACTATCGAGGCGATGACCGGGACTAATTATGCCGAAAGAATGCCGAACGCAACCTACCTTGAAGGATGGAAAGAACGTTCCTCAGAGCGTGATCGAATGTCGTTTGACGAGGTGGATCTTCAAATCGAACGGTCGGAGGAGTACGCCGCACGAATTATTCATTCGATAGAAACAGGGCAACCTCGTCGACTCAACTTGAATGTCAGCAATAACGAGGGAGCCATTAGCAATCTCGCAAACGATGCGTGCGTCGAAGTTCCCTGTTTGATTGACGATCGAGGAGTTAACTCGTGTAGTGTTGGTGAACTCCCACCACAACTGGCGGCACTCGATCGCACGAACATCGATGTGCAACGGCTTGCAGTGAAGGCCGCACTCGATCATGATCAAGATGCGCTGCGTCAAGCGATCAAACTCGATCCGCTCACGGCGGCCGCATGCACGCTCGATGAAATCGATGCTATGGTGAGTGACCTACTCGAAGCAAATGCAGCCTCTCTACCTGATCGACTGGTATCTGGCACTCACAGTAGGTGCTAGCAAGGCAGGCTAGCCATTAGATCTATCCTAGTTATCACTTACTAGTATGTCTATCGTTGTGTCTATTACCAATTGACAGTCACTGGGGCCTCTAGTTGAAACGATTTGCTGTATCTTGCTTCTGTGAGACCGATATGTTAGTGGAGAGGGGTCGTTGTTGGTGGTAACAGTGAAGGGGGATGAATGTCTCAATCAGGGTTACTTTTGCGGACAAAAAGTTAGATTTCTGTAATGGAGGAAAAGGACGGTGGAACATAGATAATCAAATTCATAAAACAATCTCGATTTTAGGCGGATAGATGAAGTCAATAGCACTTCAACGATCAAATCGGGTAGTTTGAAGCATCTTGCCACTCGTAGCATTTTTTGTCACAGCTATTCCCGCAGCGCTGGAGGCGGTATCACACCAAGGCGGTCGCTCAGATCCGAGAGGAAGGTCGAGAGTCGGTTATTGATCGGAACTCCCGCTTCGCGGTTTTTCATCAGATGCTCGTACTCTGGTGCACCGGGGAGACGTGGCTTATTACCCTTCGCACCGGTGCCCACGGGGACATCGTTAGTGTTTAGCCCCTCAAGGTGATCCCTGAGCGCCAAGACACGTTGGGCGACCTCAGCAGGCAGGAGGAAGCGCTCAACATCGACCGCGAGGAACCCAGCGGCGTTGTTCGACTGCTCCGGATTTGCCATGCCCACGACATCACCGGCTCCGAGACAACCGGCCATCAGCTCTGCAAGGATGGCCAGCCCGAAGCCCTTATATCCCGAGACGGCCCCGCCCAGGGGGCGGATCGCTGCCTCGTTGCCGTAGAAGTCCTTGACGTCGCGGACGTGATCGCCGCTCTCGTCGACCACCCAACCTTCGGGAATCGGTTCGTTGGTGTACGTTCGTTCGCGCAGTTTGCCGTGAGCCACCTGACTGGTTGCCATGTCGAGCACGACGTCGTGCGGGAGCGAATCGAACGTTGGGAAGCCCACGACGATTGGGTTGGTCGAGAGGCCACGCCGTGAGCTTCCAGCCGGCGCAACCCGCTGTCCGCCACCCTGCGTGTTGATGAATCCGACGATAGCGTACCCTTCAGCGGCGATGTGCTCGGCCCACTCACCGACACGGCCAAGATGTGTCGCGTCGCGGACGCCGACAGCGGCGATACCATGCTCCTCGACCCGGGTGACGAGTTGAGTTGCCAGCTCCCGTCCGACGATCTGTCCGAACGCGTTCCGACCGTCGATCCGAGCTGTCGGTCCGTCGTCCGCGACGACTTCCGGCTTGGCTTTCGGGTCGATGACACCTTCCTCGATGAAGTGGTAGTAATAATCGAGGCGGAGTACCCCATGAGAGGTGTGTCCCCGGAGGTCGGAGCCAACAAGCGAGTTCGCAACCGCGCTTGCCGTCCCATCCTGCGCACCCATCGCCTGAATCACCTCGGTTGCGTAAGACTCAAGCGTCGATTCGTCAATACGTTTCATGGGGATAGCGTGTGGGCAGGGTTGATAAGCGTTACCGATCACCAGGGGATTGAATTCGAATCGTGGCTATATCTCTCGAGGAAGCCAGCCAGAAGTGTGGATCGAGTCAGCTTGCAGGTGAGAGTGTTACCGGATTCACAATGGATCAACCATTGCGAACTTATGACAATCACCATTTAATATTGATCTCGTTCGAGGAGAGAGCATGAGGAAAGGGAGGCGAGTTTGTCTAGGAGCGCAAGCCAGCAAATGTCCTTGCGGTCATGGAACCGCTTAAACTCTACATAACGAGCGAGATTGCGGAGGAGCTTGGGTGGCCACATCGGACGGCGTATGAGGGCGCCTGATTCTATGTAACCACCCTGCATCTTGGGCTGCTCGCAATCGATTGCGCTGATAGGTGTACGCGTTGGGACTCTCACCAGCTCTGCAACGACCTGTTCGGAGACTGTGACGGTGAGGTTTCGCTGACGAACAAATCATTCGAATACTTGGCATTTCTCGTTCGACGGCTCACCCATCGCAAATAGAACGCTACTGTCGATGATCGCAGCGCTGTCGCTCGGAATCTCCGCCCCTACCATTATTCGGCTCGCTCTAGATAGGGATCATAGTCAGCCGCCTCCTCGATGACATCCTGTAACGCAGTGAAGACGGTCATTCCCTCGACGGGGTGAACACCGAGTTTAGATGCAGCAGTCCGTTGTGTGAGTTCGCCATTCAACACTCGGAGCGTATAGTGGAGTGCAGCGGCCAGTTTGGCAATGCCTTGCCGGTCGACGAACACGCGGATATCCTCCGTATCGTGCTGGCGGCCAATTGCGTCAATGAGTGTTGGTGTTGCAGTCACGACGCCATGATCGGTCTCGATTTGCAGGCGAATCGGCTCCACAGTGACCATCGCTGGTGTCTCGTCGTCGTGGCGAGACAGAACACCCATCTCTTCGAGTTGCCCGATGTATTTGTAGGTCGTCGAATGCGCCATGTCGAGATCCGTTTTGATCGTCTCGATTGCGACTGGCCCGTTTTGGAGTATGTAAATGTACAGACGGGCCAGTTGGGGGGTATTTAGGAGTTCAGCGTAGGTGAGGAGATCATTGAATGTCTCCTCGTGGTTGGGGGTCGTCGAGATTCGGTCGTCCGTCGACATCACAATACATGTTCTATGGATAGTGTATTAACTCTTATCCTGCGGTGTGGACGGAATCAAAAGCAGACTACTTCAATTAGTGGCCACTGCATGGTTCCCCAGGATTTTTTGATACCACAAAGAGTGTACATTACTACCAATGAGTTTCATGAGCAAACTCAAAGAGCTCTTCACGACGAAGAGTGGTACGCGATTTGAATGCCAGATATGTCGTGAAACCTTCGATACCGCAGAAGGAGTGTGTCCGGAGTGTGGTGGCCAAGTCACAAAACAGGATCAACTGTCGTCAGACAAGCGACCTGGTCGCTGATGATGTTTGCGTTTGCTGTTGGAGGGCAGTCAATTCACCGTGCGTCTAGTTACAAACCGACCCGTACACACATCATGGGCGGTATACAGAGGAGACGACTGATGAGGATATTCTTAGTGCAATCAGGGAGTCAGAATTTCCGGCGGTGACCGCTCGGTGGGTGGCGGACACGCTTGGGATTGAGCGGCCGTCCGCGCATCGACAGCTTGAAGAGTTACATGAGGATGGTGTAGTGGAGCGTGGGAAATTAAGTCCACGAGTTGTCAGCTGGTGGATCCCTGAGGGATAGGTACAATAGGTACCTCAGTTAATCACGACGGATCCAAAGATATTCGAACCAGAAGAGTTCCCAGTGTTCGTTATCGATACCGTGGAGGGACGCCACTTCTGCGGGCTCCCAGTCCATCGCGTTCCCGGATTCTAAGTCGGTGGTGCGAATACCGACTAGAGTGGCGTCACTCCAGACGAGAAATACAGAGTTCCGGATAGCGAGGAAGAACAGCCTGTCCGTGCGTTCGTTGCGAGTACGTGCCAAGTGAGAACGGCCCGATGATGGATTTGTTAGCGTGTGTGCTGTCGCAGTCGTCCGCTGTGACGCTAGTGTCGACTGGCTTCGGACTCGGTTGACTGCGGGTGTCGCAGCGGGGCTGTCCGGACATGGGTTCACAACAGCGCCCGTGAGTGGGAAACTGGCGGTGGCTCTCGTGACCGAGGGTGAGTCACCGATCGATATGTCGGATTTCAGTCTCAATTGATTCGACGTCTTCTGAAGTATCCTCGGTGGTCTTGGGACGGTTGGAAATGAATTTTGTTGAAAACACCAGCAATACGCAGCGAGTAGGCCGAACGGAGTTACGTTCTAACTGGAGGCGGCGGTGATCGACCCTTCGGATCAAGGATGCGCTGGATAATGCCATCAATGTCTGGGGGAGGCACCTCCTCGGGTTCGTCTGACGGGTAGTGTGGAACTGGCATGAGTTTTCACTCTTACTAGTAGTACACCACCAATCATAATAATTGTTTACTATTGCGAGATAGGTTTTGAGCGAGTCGCTTATCGCCTCAATCGAAACTACATAAATAGCATTGGACCTCAAAAGTGCAAAAAGCGGAGTGAGAATAATTCAGGAGCACAACGAGAGTCTGCTGTTCAGCAATGGGAGTGTGCGTTAGTTACCGTATCAGAAATTGAGAGAAGAACGGAACTTAGTTCGGTAGTTCCATACGTTCCGTTTTCACACACTTCCAGCACGGGAAGCCACCGAGGCCATCGCAGTCACAGTCTTCTGGTTCGGCATCGACTTCGTCCTCCGACGGGAATGCGTCGAGCGGCAGCGCTACATCGATGCGATCCGCCCGACGGATAAAGCCATCCTGAGCGGCAATCAGAACAGTTCGACGAAACCACCAGTGATACTGGATGCGTCGAACCAGTCCTCCAGCGCCTAAGGATGGTACTGAAACTCGCCATCGTAGCAGCGTTACTCGTGGCACTCCTGTACGTGTACGCGATATACATCATGCCCCAGTTGATCCAGTGGGCGCGGGAGAACCGGGAGGCCAAACAGGCGCTACGGGAACGGGAACTGGAACGCGACGAGCGGTTGGTCGAGGTTGCCGATCAGGAGTATCACGATTCGAGACACTCACAATATTAGGTGTTAGCCTGCTAGCAATCTAGCTTTTTTCTTTCGACCGTGCATACCGGCAGCCATGACTATGCCACCGGGCTATCTCCCGCCCGCTGAACGCGCGTTACAGGATACGATCGGCCACCTTGAGCAGTCACCGCATTTTCCCGCAGACCGCCTTCTTGTCGGCCAGTAAACAGCGCCAGTATCAGGCAATCATCCTGCATTCTATGTATGGCGTTGTAGGATTATAAAAAAGATCGCCGATTCACTCAATATCAGCGGGACTGGTGTTAGCAGTCTTTCGTCGTCGTGGTCGTCGTCTCGTCCGACTTGGAAGAATCGTCCTCGGAGGTGGTAGTTGTGGTCGTCGTGTCTTCGGTCGTAGTCGTCGTCTCCTCGGTCGTCGTTTCTTCGGTGGTCGTGGTTTCCTCCGACGTAGTAGTTTCCTCCGACGAGGTAGTGATTGTGGTGGTTGCTTGCTCGTCGCTGCGACACACCACGTTTCCGTCGGAGTCGAGGAGCGCAATCACGTCGCTACCATCGTTGTCGATGACGTGGCTGTCGTAGTCGAACCTCAGGCGGACGTCGTGTTCGGTGGTGGCGGGGTCGACATCGACGGCGCCGGTGGCGATCGTATAGTATTCGCCGGGCGAGACGATCGTGCCGTATTCGATACGGTCGGGTTTTTCTCTCCACCCGGAATACGCTTTCGCTGATTATAGTCGGGGTTTTGATAGTGGAATGCAACGATGTGGTCTTTGAGATCGTAGTCTTTCTCACCGTTGTTTACAAAGACGACATATTCAAGCTCCGTGTTCACTTCTTGAACGTCGAACTTGGGCGCGTGGCTGTCCCAATCACTGTCGATGCGCCAAGTCCCCCGGCCGCAAGGAGGCCAATACCGCTTAGAATGGTTCGTCGTGTTGCCATACTCTTCTACACTTATTCACTAACGGTAAATATTTTCTCATTGATTACTTGACCGAGTAATCCAAAGTAGTTGAAAATACTACCGCGTCCCCCTCGACGTGGCGGGAACCGCCTCGTATAACTGTTGTTTGAGGATGTGTGGGTGAGTCAAAACTGAGCCTGTAAGAATCGGTGGATTGATGAAAGTAGCTGCCATTTCGATCCTATCATGACTTCCCACGACTCCCTTGGCGAAATTCGACGCCACACGGCTCTTGAAATCCCCGTACAGTCAGAAACCGTTGCAGCGACCCGATATGAACCGCTCAGCAGCGATGCGCCCTCACCAGCCCTGTTGATGTACGTTCCGTATCATCAGGACGATCTCATCACCTACGGTGCTTACGACCCCTTGTGTCTGTATTTTGCCAAACATGGCTACGAGGTCATCGTCGCTGACATGCTCGGGACGGGTAGTTCAAGCGGGTTTATCGACGAACCATTCACTCGACGTGAGGGGATTGAACCGGCCGCCATCGTCGAGTGGCTCGCTGAACAGCCTTGGACTACTGGTCGAATCGGTCTTTTTGGGAAATCCTACGGCGGTATCACAGCGCTGGATGCTGCGGCCCAGCAGCCGGACGACTTGGACGCGATCGTCCCTATTCATACCCCATATCAGGGATGGCGGAACGCATACTCCTACGGCGGCCTGTTCGAGTTTCTCACCATTGGGATGGATTGGCTAACTTTGATGCAAGCTCTCCAGGCAAAACCCGCGAGTATCCGTGATTCAGATGGTGATTGGCTCAATCGTTGGCAGAATCGATTAGAAGGGTCACGCGATCAAACACCATGGCTGTTCCAATTCATAGACAACGATCCCCACGAATCATACTGGGAGGACAAGAACATTCCCGTCGAGCGTATCGAAACCCCGACGCTCGCGATTGGTGGCTGGCGTGACCCATACACACAGGATACGTTGGAGTACTTCGAGGCCATCGACGCACCGAAGCGACTTCTGCTCGGTCCCTGGCGTCATCAGATGCCTCATCGGGGTCGTGAGAGTGCTATCGACTTCCGTCAGCAGGCACTCGAGTGGTTCGACCGCTTCCTGCGTGATGAAGAAAACGGTGTGATGGACGAACCGACCATTTCTTACTGGACCGAGTTCGACGGTGGCGGGAGTTCGGCCGGTCAATGGCGCGGCCGGAAGACGTGGCCGACAGTCTGTAATGAGAATTCAACTAATCCACCATCTGACGGCGAGACAATCTATGACAAGACAGATGAGTTTGTGACGTTTGCACTCACACCGACAGGGCTCTCGTCGCCGAACGAATACGAGATCGGTGAAGTTGATGCCGAGTACACGTTTGATCCTACTGTCGGACCTTCCTCGATCGATCCCTACGGAGTATCATTCGAACCGCCAGCAACGAACGATGACGACGTACGGTCGTTAACATTCGAGACAGATCCGCTAGATAACCCGATCGAACTCACTGGAACTGGCGAAGTGACGCTCCGACTCGAAGCCAGCGTTCCCGACCCAACCATTGTCATTCGGCTCATCGATTTGTCGCCGGATTCACGTGGCACACTCGTTTCCCACGGCGCTGTGCGGGGAAAATACCGGAAGGGCCTCGATTACCCGGATGAAATGGAACCGGGGACTGAATACTATGTGACCGTTCCATTTGATCCCAAGTCCCATGTCTTCGAGGAAGGGCATTCGATCCGCGTTGCCGTCGGATCGTCTTATTTCCCCGTCTCCCTTCCAACCCCACACCAGGGGTCGTTTATCGTTCGTTCCACACCTGTTGATCCTGCTACTGTGCGGTTCCCTGGGCGTAGAATGAACAGTGTGGATTTTGATGATTCAGTAGATATGGCCCCACCCGATGAAAGTGTACCGACAAGCGCTGAAAATGCAAATGGCAGCTCCTCGTGGACCACCAGTCGTGAGCGGGTCTCTGATTGTGTCCAGACGTCCAAACGCCACTCGTTGGACGTCGATCTTCCTCACGGTCGATTTTCCCGGGAAGCAACTTTTGAGGCATCGGTTATGGCAGACGATCCATCAACCGCAGCTGCTCAGAACGAGATGACGCTAGGAATTACGACTAATTTCGGCGAATTCGAGATTGTTGCCAGTAACTACATTTCTGACAATCTCTGTCAGCTTGAGACCACTGTTGAACTCGATGGCGACACGATGTTCGAGGAGACGTGGCGTCAATAATGATTCTGTAAACAACCCTTGATGGTACGTTTCAGTCGATCCATTGAGATACAAGGTACAAATAAACAAGTTACTACGGGTGCGCGAATGGCTAGCGAATCGACTCCTCGAGATGGGTGACGTCCGGCTCTCGTTTACGACGCCGAACGGACACGAGACGGTCGTCATGCTTTCATTGAAAAATATTTAGTAGATCATCTGATGATACGTATATGTTAGCTCCGCTGTGATCGAACTGCCATCGTCTTGCTCGCATAATATATACTTGCTTTCTTATTGCGTGAATATTACAACGTATAATTCCGTACTCTTAGTTACAAATTCATAATTTGATACAAATACTTATTACGGATTGATTCTTAACTTAACCGATGGAACGATATCATAAACAAGTTATGAACCGGATTTCGCGACGAAATGTAGTTGGAACCATTGGTATGGCACTTGGTGTCTCAGTGTTGAGCGGTACGGGGACAGCACGAGAGAAACAGAACATTACCCAAAGAGCACAAGATAAGTTCCATATAACGGCACATCGCGGGTTCAGAGACGTATTTCCGCAAAATACGATCGCCGCTGTCGAGGGTGCATCGCGCTTAGGAACAGACCGGATTGAAATCGATGTGGAAGCAACAAGTGATGGTGAAATTGTTGTTTTTCACGATGCGGCACTTGATAATCTCACAGATGAGGAAGGCCTCGTTGAGGAAACCCCCTCTGAAATAGTATTGCAAGCAGAAGTTCTCGAGTCCGGAGAGACAATCCCAACGCTCGCTGAAACACTTGATGCAACTAGATCGAGTGTTATGATGAATATTGAATTCAAAGATCCGGGTCCCCTTTCCTGGAAAGAATTTGCCGAACGAACACTACCCATTGCATCGCGATACCCGGGGGAGTACTATGTGTCTTCGTTTGACTCGGACGCGCTCAGAGCAGTTCAAGATGTAGATCCCAACGTCGATGTGGCGCCAATTTTCGGAAGTAATAAAGAAGAAAATTTGGAAATTGCTCGCGAACTCAATGCGAAAGCAGTCAATCCATCAACCGGAGTTCTTGATCGTGATCTTGTAGAAACCGCTCACGAGGAAGGTCGAGAAGTGAATGTGTGGACGATCGATAGTTGGAGAGAGGCACAAAAACCACTTGAGCTGGGCGTAGATGGATTGATCGCAGACTATCCGCATATGGCTACCTTCGCCACTAACAATACGCATCCCAACCCACCGAATCAGTAAAAAATATCAGACTAGTTGAGCGACAAGGGAAGAGGATTGTATTAATCCGACAGTTCTTTACGCCCTATTCTCACGTACGGCCAGCACGGGAAGTCATCGAGGCCGTCACAGACACAGTCTTCTGGCTCGGCATCGTCTTCGTCCTCCGAAGGGAACGCGTCAAGCGTCCGGTCATCAGTCGTGTTTTCGACGGCGGCCATGTGTTTGCAGTAGGCGTTGCGGTGGAGGTGGTGCGGACACGTACAGGCCATCAGTTCGTCGGTCACGTCGTCGATGGACACAACGTACTGATGGTCTGCGGGATTCTCGTAACTTTTGTTGGTGACTTCAACTATTCAAGGGGCATCAACGTCGAAGGAGAAGTGTTCGGACTGTGCGCGTTTGTGTGCCGTCTCGTCAGTTTCAATGTCTACGGATGGTTTTGTACTTAGGGTCTTCTGGACCTCATTCACAAAGACCGGTACCGGGTGTTGGCGCACCCGGCACATTTCACCATGTCCGAGGGCACCGTCTCCTCGCCAAGTGTTATTTATGTACACAAATATAATCTCTGTAATACTACTAGGGTACCAACCGTCTAGAGAGGATCGATGAGAGTCTGACATTACTAAAAACCGATTAGGTGAGACAGGAGTATTTAGCTCGGCATTTTCTCGGATCCCCGGTCAAGTTTCCCCGAGAAGCCTGGAAGACAGGACAAAAAACATCGGGGTGAGACTTCGACGGTGTGAGAACGCTACGATAATCGTCAAATTGGATAGACGTGACGTGGACACGCGGTTTGGTTGCGGCTGAACCGCGTTCCTCACGTTCCTGATACACTCTTACTCAGTCACAACTAAGGAAGACCCCCATTTTGTTTCAGTAGTAGTATAGTGGTATTTTACAGCTAGACCGTAGTTTCGTACGCAATGCCAGTCACAACGAGTGTGACTCATCAAAGAGAGAAAGGGAATCACCGAACGAGAAGAGAAAACTACGAAAGAAGTTCGAGGATCGTTTGCTGAAGCTCGTCCGGAGAGTTAGCGACATAATCAGTATGGTCGGTCGCCTGCACAGTAGTTCCCTGACAAAATCGGATGACAGTACAGCCTGCTCGTGCGGCTGATCGGACACCGTTGACAGAGTCTTCAATAACAAGGCAGGTGGAGGAAGAAATGGTGAGATCGGCGGCTGTATGCTCATAAATGAAGGGTTTTGGCTTGCCTGGTAGATCGATGTGTTCAGCGCTCACCATGACATCGACTGGTGCCAAATCAAATCGCTCAATGACTGTTTCAATCCAATCCGATGGTGCTGACGAGACAATTCCAACGTTGATCCCTCGATCACGAAGTGTCTCAAAGAAGTCCGGCATTCCAGGTGTAATCGACACTCGCTCGCCATATACTGTCTCAGCAGCTATTTCGAACTGACGCACATAGCGCTCAGCTCCTCCCGGAAGACCATGTGTGGCTGCAAGCTCCTTGAGACTCTCACGGAAATTGCGGCCAGTAACATCCTCCAGACTTGGATCACCGGTTTCTGCATGGGTAAATACTTGGTCACGCCAGAACTGCTGCCAAAACGGTTCCGAGTCAACAAGTACCCCATCCATATCAAAGAGGACGGCCTGAAATTGGGCCATATACTAAAACTTCGATGCTTACTATATGCCGATTGCGGCTGCATAAACAACCGACACGAAAACCGAGTGTATGATCAATCTTGTGCCGAGTAGAACGACGGTACCATCTTATTATCGCCAAGAGAGTTACTGCGACGTGGTCTCCAGTGGTTCGAGATCAACTGTCCTGTCACTGGAGACCGTTACGTGGTAGCCACAATACGAAAACGATACGTGGCCATCTGCTCGTGAAGTGCCATCAATCAAGGGGGTGAACAGGCTGTTGAGCGCATCGGGGTTGATGGACTGGTAGATGGGTTCCAAGTCGTCTGGTGATCGGTCTTCGTGCGCGGCAACTGCCTCAATAACCAGTGTGCTTAATTGGGTAGCATCCAGCGGTGGGTTGAGAGCTGTTTGAGATGCTGTTTCTCCCAGCGTTGGGTTGCGGTCTGGCATGACGAATCTTGGGCAGAGAAGCACCTTCACTTCTATTAGTTTCTCGTGTCGACACGGCCGAATAGATGAGCTACATTTTCGCCAATTACTCTGCAATCATCACCTGAAAATGAATACATTAGAATCATAAAACATAGTCTCTTCCTCGTTATCAATTCGAAGTATCTCAGTACTAAGAGAATGCTCAAGGGACAGAATAGTATTGGTCGTTACACTGGAATTTTGGCTGATTTTGCACAGGCTACAAGCCGTTCGATTTCACTTCCATCTCGATAGCGAACGGTCTCGCTTCGTTCGTTGTACTCAAGAATGCCATGGCTCTCCAGTTTGGGAAGATGACTGTGGCGGAGTTGTATTCTGAGTTGGTCAGTATCCCCGGCTGCACGTGCGTCGAACTGCGTGCGAAGATGCCTGACGAGTTCGTCAACGGTAGCAACCGCTTGTGGTTGCTCATGAAAGTGATAGAGAATGTGGCGGCGGTACTCGTTGCTCAGCAGGTCGAAAATGGCATCGTGACTTAGTGTCGGTGTATTCGGATCGTCCACAGCTGGTGTATCTGGACGCTCGCTGCTGGTCATATTGGGTTCCGCTTGTAGTCCAGCACCAACAAGTAGTTGGGCTCAGTATTGAGGTAGACATGACGGAGAGCGTTGATGGTTAGTGCCGACGTGACTTCCTGTCGGGAGAAAAGATAGAGGTGAGTAGTTTCTGCAGTGCAGACTGCATATGCTGGTGGAACGTCGGAGACGCGATATCGAGCGTATTTGCGAGCGTTTCACCGGTACTGTCGCGCGGATAGCCGAAGTACCCGCTATGGAAGCCCATCTTCAGAATTTCGAGCTGGCGGTCAGTGAGCGTCGTCTCGAGCTCGTTCAGAAAGCTGGTTCGAGAGTGGACTGGCCGCGTCCGCTGTCGCTTGGCATAGAGTGATGCATTTGGATAGATGGTTTGGACGGCTTCAACGAACGATCGAATGTTGACGTCGGCCGGTACTTCGATCGTGAGCGTCCCCACCCCGTGAGATGCTATCCCACTTCGGATGTACGCTCCCCGTTCGATGAGCAACTGCGAAGCCGTTTCGGTGCCCTGAAACACGAACTCAAAGGAACTGTTGGACTCCGTCTCGGCGATCAATCGTGCCCGATCGACTCTCGGTGCTTCCCATGCTCGCTCAAGGAGTTGATCAGGGGTCACATCAGTGGCGGAGACGTAGAATAGTAACGTTCCGTCCGACGATGGAACAACGCCGTCAAGGGTGATTGTACACTCCAGTTCGTCAGAAACAGTGAAGAAGAAGGCGTCGCTCTCAGTGAGCGAAAATTCGAGTTCCAGAACCTGATCCGTATGGAGGAGCTTCCGACTCTCGGCAGCGTTGATCGCGTGGCCAATCGTTTCACCTAACTCTGCAAAGATTGCCTGTTCGCGCTCTCCGACCAGTGCTGATTGTGACGCGTACACGACCAGTACACCGTAGGTCGTGTCACCGTAGCTGAGTGGAATACAGGCGGCAGCCTGATACTTACGTGCCAATGCGTCTTCTCGCACGCCTTCGGGGAAAGTTTCACTCGTCGAGATATCTTCCACGACAGTGAGAGTACCGGTTTCGAGCGTTGATGCCGCCGCTCCTTGTTCCGTTGCGGGCGCTGCGGCATCGACTGCTTGAAGATATTGATCGTCAATCCCGGCTGCAGTTCGGAGGTTCAGCCCTTGTTCCACGGTTGAGAGATCGGCGATGAGCGCCCCGAGATAGCCGTCTGAGCCGGCGAACCGCTCACAGACTGTCCGTTCGATCTCCTCGCGTGACGGTGCAGCGATGAGCGTTTGGTTGATATCGCGGATGATCGCGTTGAGGCGGTTCAGGGTTTCTAGCTCATCCCGTTGACGAGCTACGGCGTGTTCACGCTCGGCACGTGTCAATGCGGCTTCCGTGTTCGCAGCGAGGACGCGCATGAGGTCGTAGTCGAGGCGATCGAAGTCGCGAACCGAGGTCGATGCCGTGATGAAGACGCCGTGGTCACCGAGTGAGGTGATAATTGCACTTCGAATCGGCGTCTCCTGCGTCTGGTGGTTCTCAATCTCTTGTAAGTCGGGAATCGCTCGTGATTCACCGGTCTCGAAGACGTCCCAGACAAGCGAATTCTCGGAGGTGATCGTCGGGGGAGAACCGTCGAATACGGTGTACGCTGCTTCAGACATGGCGACCGGTTCAAGTGCCGTTTCGTTTTCTGCGTGGAGGTGTAGGCCGGTGATCGACAACTCTAGTACCTCGGTTGCCGTTCGCATCGCTTCGGTGCAGATCTCCTGACGGGATGAGGTCGTGAGCATCCGTTGGGTTGTCGTATGTAACGTTTGGAGCGCGTCCTCACGTCGTTTTTGATCGCTGATATCGCGGAAGATGCCTTGAATCACGCGGCGATCCTGGAGCGTGGTGACATTGGCGTTGATGGCGACCGGAATGTGCTGCCCGTCAGCATCAACGATGCTCAAATCCTTGTTTTGTTCAAACAACCCGCCGCGTTGTCCGTGGCTCTGAAAGAGTTGTCCGTACCGTTCAGCATGCTCCGATGGATGCAGGTCGGTTTGATGCATCCCTTCGATCTCGGTCGTCGGTTTTCCGAGAAGTTCAGCGGCGGCCTGGTTCGCTTCTTGGATGATGCCTGTTTCGGCATCGGCGACGAAAATCGCATCCGGGGCTGCTTCGACGAGCGTCTGATACTTCTCAGTCGCTGCTTCCAATCGCTCACGCTGTCGCTTCTGCTCCGAGATATCTCGGAGTATCGCCGTAAAGAGGCGCTGGTCACGGTATGTATGTTCCCGAAGCGAGAAGGATAGCGGGACTTCGGTACCGTCCTTGCGACACCCAATGCGCTCAATTTCAGTGTGTTCAACTGCCGTCGCGGCGTCGTGCATATGCTGATGCAATTCGGCGAGATAATTGTCACAATACTGCTCTGGGAAAAGGTCGTCAACTGATCGACCGACGAGCTCATCGACTTCATAGCCGAAGATGTCGCCTGCTGCTTCGTTTGCAAAGCAAATCTTTGCCGTATCATCGAGGGTGAGAAATCCGTCAAGTGCGTCGTGAACGAGCTGTTTGAAAAACATGTCTTCGGAAGATGGCTCGGTGTACTCGTGAAAAAGGGGATGCGAGTCGTCTGAGCTAGATGATGTGGGCATAAGTATTGTGGGTCTTGAAGCCACAGTACTGAATACGTTTTTCACAAACATCAGGCAGGATCCTCCGTGAATCGGACATGGCTGGGCAACGTCTATCGCAGAACCCCCTCTTCTGTACACCTTGATTAATACGATACACTCTGACCTGGCGACCGCGCCAACCCCAAATCAGCTGCCCGCTCCAGTGCTGCCACACTCCGCGTCGATTGCGAATAGTCCTCCCGTTGCTTCGAAACACGATTCGTGATCACCAACTCATTCGGATCGACCGCCCCACGCTCAAGCCGATCAACCCACGACCGCAATTCTTCACAGACCGCTTCCGGATCACGATGCTCATCCACTGCTCGAATAAGCTCTTTCTGCGCTTCGTCGATATACGCAGGCGAACTTCGCTGCCAACACTCAGTCCCCCGATACTCGTACTCATCCTCACCAGCGACCTTTCCGAAGTACTTCCAACGTCGTGAATGATTCACCCGAACCGAACTTACTCGGTTAGGCGTATTCGATCGCTACATCACCGAGATCATAGAAGGTTCCCCCGTGAAGCGTCCTTAGAAACAATCAGGGATCATTCAGAAGAGTGGAGTAGGGCAATAGACTTCAAGCAAACTCTTTGAATGAATAATAACACCAATCTAATCACTCATTCGATAGAACGTCATCGAGCCAGTCGAACGTACGCTGGTGGAAGAGTGTCCGAGCATGCATCTCACAGTGGTTGTCAGCCCCTTCAGCGGCAGTAAACTGTATCAGTTCTTTCGGACACTCGAGAGCGTCGTACAGTTGGTCAGCGAATGCAGCCAGAGGATCGTTTTCAGCCTGTGTGATGAGCGTGGGACACTGAATCTGGCCAGCACGATCTGTCAGAGAATACTCTGGCATAGCTTGGAGGTATTCCAGAATCGAACCCATGTACCCACAGACCGCGTTGCTTGAATGTCCAGGTTAGCTCTGGCGATGACTCGACTGCCTCAAACAACGGCTGCAAAGCATCTGGATCAACATCGGGCAACTCGTCAGCCGCTTCTTGGGCCATCCCAAATTTGGTAGCTATCACTCGGATCGCCGTAATCATATCCCCCTAACCGGGGTCAGCAATGCATGCTGCCAGCCGGTGCTCGCCCGAGGCCGCCCGTGGGGCGAGATACCCTCCAAAGCTCCACCCAATAAGTGCAATCTGATCAGGATCAACTTCTGATCGGGAACGGGCACAGTCGACGACTGGTGTAACGACATGTTCCCAATCAGGACGCATGAAGAGATCTTGCTTAATGAGCGGTCGTCCTTGTCCTGGGCCGTCAAACGTCAAGCAATTGTATTATCGGCGAATAGCAGCGACGGCGTGAGCGAAATGCATTTCTTGGATCGTCGAATCGTACCCATTCGTGGCGATTACTGTCGGACGAGGATATTCAGAGTCATCTACTCGGTAGAAATAGCCCGGCAATGTTGTGTCCTCGTATGGAATTTCTACTGGTTCGACCCGTGGGTCAAACAGCGCAGCAGCGTGTTCGAACGCATCGGTTTCTTTTTCGAACGTCTCAATGAGACGTTGGTCTGTGGGTGTCCCGTAGAGGAACGGATACGCCGTGCGGTAGTAATTCGAGGCACGGAGATACGCTTCACGGGCGCTGACCGCATGGCCGCCTCTTTTGCTATCGTCAGCGATTGCAGAGACTCGGTCTCCGGTTTTGACCCACTCCTCGTACCAACTCTCACGATCACCGTCCGTAATCCGTTCGGCGGTCGTGAGACATTCACCGAAGTCAGCACCTCCATACACAGAGTACAATAGCGCTCGTTGGGTCCATTCTTCGAACATGGGATTGTTAAACTCGATTTCCATACTCTTTCCCCAAGATTTCGCCGACTCAGGACAAGAGGCCCCAAGCCATCCAAATAGGCTTGACCACCGCACCCCACTCAAGTCATCTACTAATGGTCACATAGGGACGTATACGTTGTGACATAAACACTGGTATAAATAGTGAAGAAATTGACCGTTAGTTAGCTACTCTGTGGTTTCTCCCTTCAGTTCTAGAGATTATAACGGTTCCAAGGACGCTTCTACGGTGAGTTGCAAAACAATGGGATAACCGTTGGTCTCGACGATTGTTTGATTGCAGCGACTGCGATCGAAGTCGAAGAACCAGTAGTGACTCGCAATATCGATTACTTCGACCGCATTGACGGTGTCCTCATCAAGGAATATTAGCACTGTTTTGACCATTCGAGAAACTGCATGTTGGGCAATATGGTCTCGCGTGTGTTCTCGATCAGCAGAGACGGCTTCTGGAAGTACATCGCATCGAACACCGAAGCGGAGCGTACACAGCAGATGATTAACACATGGGGTGAATAGCGAGAGGGATGCGTCGAGCAACTCTCCCCTTGGCGAGTGAATTACAGAAAAAATTCCCACATACTGTGATTGGACAGAATAGCCATCACGGTAGCTTGCTTTGGGAAGCCGATCATTTCCATCCTATCATATTGAGCACCTACTTTATGACTTGTGTTTCGTCCTATCTATATTAGCCGGTTTGCAAATACGAATGAGTTATTCTGTGCAATGAATTCGGGCGTCTGAGCCGATTTCCGCCCTCTATTTTAATATAGTATGAGTAACAAGATACGGGCGATTAGCAATAACTGCGGTATTCGGTGGTAAGAGAACTCAACGCAGTGCATATATCTCGCAAATAATCCGAAAGCATTTGCATATAACAAATAACGGCTAGAGATCACCCTTCCGCTATTATATGCAAATCTAACGCCGTTATATCACCCTCTGTACCTCGAAAATCGTCCAAAGGAAAGGGGAGGTACAGAGTGTGAATAGAGCATATGTACTAGTCGGATTACCACGAAACCAAGAGGATGCTGAAATCATGGGAATGTCAGTACTACGAGACCGAAATGAGCCGAGAAAATAGACAGAATCGTAGCACCGTCAAAGGAGGGCTGTAGAGGTTCGCTGATAGCCACGAGTTTGACTGTCCGTATAAAACAACGATGAAGAGAAGTCTTGCTATCGGGATAAGGGATCCTATTCGGCAGAATTATTTAGTATGTCATAAAACAAGGATTTTAACAACATCACTGCACTCTCATTTCCTAATGTTGCTCATTCATTCTTGATAACGACACCAATCTACCTCCACGACTGATCATGATAGCGGTGTGACGGTGAGGGGGTTTTTATCCCCACACCCAATCGGTGAACCACAGAGCGGCACCAATGAGCAGCAGAATCACACCGGTCACCGACGTAATGGGCTCGGGAAACACGAACAGGATGGTGCCCAATACGATGAGCAGCGTTGCCAACCCCTCTTCAGAGTAGCTCTGTGTGAACTTCTTGACCGTTTGTTTGGTGGAGTTTTCCTGAGCCATACAAGTAAAGTATGGAGCGTCACTTTAATGAGAAGTGTGCTTTATTTGGCAACTCCTTTTTCTGATGTGGTTAGAAGGCTTCACTCAGTAGCGATAGAACATTTATATTCCGTCTTGGTCACAGTGCGCTATATGACGCTCATAGTTTGAGACGTTAATGGCTACTCTGGCGTCATAATATTGTGAATAAATCGGTAATGTTCTTCGACAGCACAGCACGCCCCACAGTAGGCCACCTACCACTGCCAGTTAGCTCGACGCGCGCATGACTATCAGCGAGCACACCCCCAGTAACACGACCGTCCGGTGTATCGGGTCACTCACCACCATCGCCAATATTCTCCGCCTCTCCACGCCAGACGGCGACATTGCGGCCCCCGTGGAGGTGCATGCCAATGAGTAACACCACCATGTCCGGAGCGTCTGGACGTGCTCGACAAGGTCGTTGATCGAGACGTCGTTGGTGAGCACGTCCAGACGCTCACCAACCGTATTAATGACCCTGAGCAGGAAGTTACCGAGAAAGACCAGCGGATCAACGAATTTGAACAGCGAGTCGGTGAGCTCAAGAACTATCGCGAGGACGCGGCAAAAGCGTGTGCTCAGGATCGACAGCAACTCAGTAGACTCGCAGACACGACCGAGACCATGCAAGCGGACATTGACGAGCTCATCGACGCTGAAGAGAAGAATGCCCGAATTCGGGCGTCGGTGTCTCGACTGATCAATCTCGTTCGTGACTATGAGACTGAGGAAAGCGTTGACGACGATTCACCCAATCTCGTCGCGGAAGCATCCAATGCAGGGAAGCAACTTTTCGAAACGGTACAGCGTTCGGAGCAGAATATCGAACTGGTCAACTTCCGCGAGAAGCGCGCAGAAAGTCAGCAGGTAGAGGATAAGTACCTCAATGTCCTTGAACATGCCAAGAAGGTCGCCAAGACGAATGACGTGATGGTCGCACGCCTTGATTACCGTGAAGTCGCCACGCACTATGGCTGTGCGTACAAGAACGACGGCTATCGGTTGATGGAGGAGATGGGCGACCGTGTGCCCGGCGTGAGCTACAAGGAGTCACGGACGCAGTCCGTGGACGACGCGATGGATGTCGGCGGGCATCACATCGAAATCATGTTCGGGCATCCCGACCTCGCAGGATGGATGCGGGCACACCAAGCCAACTCGGAGATCACAAACGGAGGTCGGTGATTATAGCGTTGTAATCACGGGGGTTCGGAGAACCCCTACATGGGCGGCACCACCACCCGAGATTCACACCGCACTACCGGTGAACCATGGTGGTACTAGTGTGTTGGCTACAGTGGAGTGCGTCTGTTTCTGCGTCATTTTCTGCGAAATGGAGGGGGTCGCTCTCGCGATCCCCCTCTATTACAACGGTGTAATCGATTGGTCCATATCTCGTCGGCGTCCATTGAGCGGAACCCCCCGAGCGTGTGGCTGCGTAAACCGCGTTTTCGAACTGGTGAATTTGAGGGACACGCTCACTTTCGTCAACAGTCATTCCACCACCCAAATAGCAAAGATACTACACACGAATGATTCCGGTACAATGCCCTCACTACTTTAGCGACTCCTCGGCAGTGGCACACCAGATGAGCAAGTCGATCTGGAATCACGACAAAACAAGGCGGATGAAGCGCTCCACGATGCAGTCGAGCGTGGTGGCTACGCCGTTGACGACTGTGGTATAACGGGCATCGCGGTTGTCAACGAAGGACCTGACGGAGAACCAATCGTCGTGCCAATCGCTCGGTTTTCTCTCGGAGAGGATGTCGAAAATCCTGACCAAGATCTTGTGTGGGATCTCGTCGGCGAAGCTGCACTCGCGATGCAGGGCCCCTTTGATGATGTCTTCGTCCGTCACTATGATAACCAATTCACGTTTGATGGCGACAAGCTCTTTGAGGCCGAGGAGTGTCGACGCGTTCTTCTAACGGACGAACTTGTCGACCGATACGCAACTGATGCCGGCTTTACGCTCGCGGATCTGCGCGATGCTGTGTTCGATGCCCACGACATCGACGATGAAATCGCTCCAGTTGCCTGGGGCGAGTGTACAAACTATAGCCGGACGAACAATGCAGCGATCATCGTTGCCGGGACGGCCGCTGCAGCGGGTGCAAGCGCGAGTGCAGCGAGCTGTGCCGGAGCTGGAGCGGCTGGCGGTGCAGGCGGCACGTGCTGACTGGATTGCTCGCTGACCTGCCCACAGGAGATACCAGGTAGCAGAAACACAATCGATATATGAGGCGTAAACGTTTATACCACACATAACAGTATGCGTGTAGAGTTACGCCTTCCATTGCCAGACGAACAGATTTTCAGGTATGAAGCGATGGATGATATCCTGGAAATCACCGCTCAAAATCCGACGAGTGAATTCTCAAATCGTGATCTCCAGACGCTCACCGGATTCGGCGGCCCGAGTGTCTCGAAAGCACTCACACTACTTGCCGCCCTCGGGTTGATCACTCGTCGCGACGTTGGGAGGAAGACCCTCTATCAGATCAATGACGAACACCTGCATGAAGCCGACAACCCGTTACTAGAAATCCCACAAGCAACCTTCCGGCAACCTCTCGAACGATTCAGAGATCGGGTTACCGAGGAGCTCTCATCGATTGCCGGCATCGTTTGCTTTGGCAGTGTCGCACGAGGTGAGGCAGATCGCGTCAGCGATATCGATCTGTTCGTATTGACTGATGGAGACGATGAACTCGTAGTCACACGGCGAGCAATCTCGAAGATCAAATCGGATCTCGAAGCGCAGCCAATCGACGAACAGCGATATGAATTCGAAATTTTCGTCGAATCACCAAATAGTGCCCGCCGACGAGGCGCAGATCTCCAACCGATTTTGCAAGAAGGAGTCGAACTCTACGCGACAGGCACACTCCAGAACGTCAAGCAGGATATCTTTGGAGCAAGCGAATGACTTCAAAAGAGATCGAGAATGCACTCGCCGATGCTGAAGATGCATTCCAACGCTCACCCGATAATCCAGAAACGGGATTGGAATTCGTGACCGATCCGACCATCCTCCAACTGCGGAAGGCCTGTCGATTGCTCGACGCTGCCCATTTTCTGATCGATCGCAATGGCCACTACACGGTGATTATCGAAGCATCGTTCGTGGCGATCGAGCGCTCAATCCAATTTTACGTGGAAGCAAGTGGATACGATATTCCTAGACAATCACATACCGAAGTGTACGAGTACGGAATACAGGCAGGACTCTTCTCGGAGGATATCGCAGATCGTCTCGAAGCACTCTGGCAGGAAAATCGATCAGAATCGTACTACCGCACAGGTATTGCAGGTGAGTACCGTGTCCAAACAATCTATCAACTTGCGACGAACCTCCATAAGGAAGTCGTCAATCTCACCCGAACCAGAGATTGTCTGTGTAGCGACTGACCGAAAGCACCACCAACCACAGCAAAAATCTCCCGTGTGAGTAGCATATCGGCCGACAATGGCAACAAGGAAAGAGAAGGAACACAGCAGTTAAATCGAACTTTATCCGGACGATGCCAAGCTCGACTCAGTATACTGTCTTAACTTCTTTTTGAGGTCCGATTCGCGCCATCCCAACGGTGATAGTACACTCGCCGCAGCACGAATCAACAACTCCCGATAGAACTCGGTATCATACTCAGTTGGCCCTTAGTGTATTCTGGGTACTTGCTGTCAACGCGAATGTAGTACTTCCCCAAATTGCTATTCACAGTTACCGATAGATGTCGATCTATTATCATATTTGGTCCAGAATCCGTCTCTCTCGTCCTTAGATGGTGTTTTGCTATTCTCGAATAATCATCGATGAATATGTTCCTGACTGTAGCAATAATGTCGTTCGTTGGTGTTCTATCTTAGGGGTGCTATGCCCCCAAATCAGAAGTGATCAAAACATGCACAAGTAATGACGTTGAGCTCGTCCGGCTCTTCTGGGTCGACAACGCGGGCGTCGAGCGGGGACGAGTCGTTAATGCAGCCACTATTGAAAGTATTTTCACTAATGGTGCGAACATCGCACAGGCTCAGCAGGCATTTACAGACAGCGACTATCCGACGGAGGAAGCACCACTAAGCCGTGTCGGAGAGGTTAGACTTATTCCCGACCCCGAGACGTTTCGCCTGCTCCCATATGTAAATCGTGGCGCTGCGATGATGTGTGATCTCTACAGTCTTGATCAGACGCCATGGGAGATCGATCCACGATCTCAGCTCCATACTTTTCTTGACACCTTCGAGTATCAGTCGCACGCCGCTTTCGAACCCGAGTGGTATCTCGTCCGTGAAACGGAAGACGGGTTCGAACCCTTCGATCAAAGTGGCTGTTATACGGCCGATGGAATACAAAGTGCGCACGAGATTATCCTCGAAATCGTCGATGGGCTTGCTGCCCAGAGCATGGAGATGTCGGTTTATTACCCCGAATACAGCCCTGGCCAGCAGGAAATCGCAATCAAACGTAGCGAGGGCCTCACGCCAGCTGACAACCAGACGTTCTACAAACAGACAGTGAAAGCAGTGGCCAGGAATCACGACCTGCGAGCGACATTCTCTCCAAAACCGTTTCCGGAGCACGCAGGGAGTGGCAGTCATCTCCATCTCTCACTCTGGAATCCAGAGTTCGATGTGCCGACGACGGTCGCGGAGTTTGGAAGCAACCTCTACGCGGTGAACGCACGATTCGGAACCGACAATCCGGAGAGCGCGGAGTACGACGACATCCGCGTCTCGAAGTAAAATCCTATTGAAAGCGATGTCCACTTCCTCAACAAACCATTCCGATTTGGACGCTCTTTTCCGCACGGTCAGGTGCTATCGTCCGACCGTCAGCACCGTCCAGTCAACGAGAGGGAACAACGACGAGAGACAGTCACCCGTCCGGCAGAAGCGGCCTCGAAGGTTCCACCGCGTTAGAATTTACGTCCTGCACTTCGACGATTTTGGCCTGTGAGATGAATCGCTCACCGCCTCCTGTGCGGATTAGGACTTCCGAATCCCACGTTCGGAATCAACTATCCTCGATATTCTTGCAGTAGTTCAATCATCTGCGTGTATCGCGGGAGACGATGACTGCGCTGCGGATTGCTCATCGCGAACAAAGTAGGAGGCCAAGGCAGGCCCGCTGACGTTATGCCAGATACTGAATAATGCTGGCGGCAGGGCCGCAGCAGGAGAGAAAAAGGAGGTGGCAAGCGCCACAGCGAGGCCGCTGTTCTGCAAGCCAACCTCGAACGCACAGGTACGAACGCGGTCTTCAGACATTCCAGTCAATCGACCGACGCCATAGCCAGTGCCGAGGCCAATCGTGTTGTGCGCCACGACTGCGACGACAGCAGTTGCACCAGCAGTAAGAATCGTCGCTTTGCTAAGGCCGACGACGGCCGCGACGATTGCAACAATTGCAATAACACTCACTGCCGGGAAGACGTCAAGGCCTGCTTCAGCGACTTCAGGTGCCTTCCGATCAAGGATATAACGGAGTGCGAAGCCAGCGACAACGGGAATGAGCACTACCTGCACGATGCTCGTGAAGAGCTGCGCGAACGTCACATTCAGCTGTTCGCCAGCGAGGAAGACGACCCATGCGGGCATGACGATCGGTGCTGCGATCGTCGTCACGGTGGTGATCGCCACGGAGAGTGCGACATCGCCATCGCCGAGGTATGTCATTACGTTCGACGCGGTACCACCAGGTGCGGCACCAACAAGGACGACGCCCAAGACAAGTTCGGGAGGAAGCGAGAGTGCGACGGTGATGGCGTATGCCGCCATCGGCATGACAACCCACTGTGTGACAGCACCGATGCACACGTCGCGTGGTCGTTCGACGAGTCGATGGAAGTCAACAGGTTGCAGTGTCAACCCCATTCCAAGCATGATGATGCCGAGCAGTGGTGTGATATACGGGCTGATCCACGTGAACGCCGTGGGGGCAGTAAGAGCAAGCCCAGAGAACACGAGCACCCAGACGACAAAGTAGCGATTTGCGACAGCGCTTAGACGCCGTGCAGCATCAAGCATTCTCATTGTCCCCACCCGTCGATCCACAGTCGCTGTAACTGTACCATGCACATATGCATATCAAATCTCGTTTTTATGTCTATCGGTAATGTAGTTCGTAGCAATACTGACCGCTATATCGGACACCGTCTATACGAAAAAGGCCCAGAAAGCAATTACGCAATATCCAAGAGTATCTTCGGAGTTGACCTCCTTGGCCACTGGGGAGGAGCCCTGCCTCTGTAGCCAGTGAAGATATTATTGAAGCTTGTTTTGAATAGCTTCCAGCAGCGATTAATGCGGTCAAGAGCAGGATGACTCCGTCTCCGAACTCAATTTGAGACTATCCATCGCGACTCCAGTCGTGGGCTTCCACTCTATACTTCTGTGAATGGGAAACCGCAACGCCCCAGTTGTGGTGAGTCTCCCTACCCGGATTGTGACGCTGAGTTTTGTCGACTGGGGCGTGCTGGATGACAGGTTCTCGCAGCGGTTGGTGACGGCTCGCTTTTGTTCAGTGGGTGTACCTCACATCCCGCTGACGGCGAGGCAGCCAGGATGCGGAGGCCAGGTCGGTGACACCGACCCAGATAGACCAAGAGTATATTACGAAAAAACCATTCTGACCAATCTCTCAAAACGCGGTTGCAGCTGACTAGATGGGTGAAATATAAACCACAGCGGTATCAGCGGCCCGTTAGTGGTCGCCAACAAAGAAAGTATTAGGTCGCTAGGTTACGGCCGTTGACCGATGAGAAAATGACACCGAACACTCATCGCTCTCCTCACAGTTAGCCTCCTGACGACGACTGCTGCAAAGCCACTAGCAACAATCACCAGAATGTTCCCAATCGACGACCAGGCCAACTCCTGCAGTGGTTTGCCCGACTTCTCAACGAGATATAGACAGCCATCGAGGTTCGTCTGATTCCACATGAACGTGTTCGAGCCGTCGATGATCACTCGTCCAGGGAGATTGTAGCGTGCCGGTGAATGGCCGACTTGGCCGTAGCTTTCGTACGTTGATGGCTCGCTCGCTAGAGGCCGTCTCTCTAGGACGAACGGAGCGACGCATTCCAGCACCAAACTACCACCTCCACTTATTCGTGTCGCACGGTGATAGCTCTGCAACGAGAAGAACGAGTCAATGGAGGAATCAGGACATTCACCACCAATAGAGCACCTACCTGGATTGATCGAGGAGAACGCACACGAGGAAGCGAGTACGTATCTCGCTCAACTCAAAACAGAAGACACTGAGACTCGGAAAAATCATTACAGGAACTGCGACGCCTCGCAGACGACCGACCAACCACGTTCTCCGCGCTTTGCTCTTCGCTCATACCGTTTCTAACCGACGACGAGCGGTCAATCCGTCTGATGACCGCGAAGCTATTCGTCACCATCGCTGAAGCCGACCGAGAGGCAGTCGTCCCTGTCGTCTCGGCGCTCGCTGACCGACTTGCCGACGAAGACGAATTCTACCACGTTCGTGCCCGGTCGGCGGAGGTGCTGGGCTACATCGCGCTCGAAAATCCAGACGCCGTCGCTTCACCTGAAATCTTGGCTGAACTCCGAATCGGCCTTTCATTCGACGAACCAGAGGTGAAAGAGAAGCTGGCGAAAGCTCTCGAATACATTGCGCTGGGCAACCCTCGCTGACTCCGACATCAGGGCTTGAATCTCGCCGAACACCTTGACGACGAGAACGAACTCGTGCGGTATCACCTGTGTACGGCGGTGGTCGTTGTCGGCTGTGAGTATCCAGACGCACTCGTGGAAGCACGATCAGAACTCGGCAGACGACTCGACGATGAGAATTCCTTCGTCCGTGGTCAGGCTGCTGAGGCGCTCGGATTGTTGGCCTGGGCGGATATCGAAGATGTATTGCTCCCCAGGACGGAACTCGTGGCGCTAGAAGATGACGAGGAGTCCTTCGTCACAAAGCGGGCTGGCTTCGCTCTTACCACATCGGATGACCCAGAGAATCCGGAATCGTTACCTGACGGGATCGGCACCGTCGAGGGAATCCAGGGAACAACCGACGATATCGTCGAGGAGATCACGTCGCCCGATGGAGATGGTGAGTGCTCACACTGCGGGCTCGCGCTTCCTGAGAACGGTTCACCGATGTGCACAACGCACTCCTGCACTTCGAAGTCGACGACGAGATCGAGCGAACAAAACATGAGGTCGAGGCCGAGGCGGTAGCGTACGTCGTCGGTCGACACTTTGGGCTCGACACAAGCAGGTCGGCGTTCTATCTTACGGCGTGGCAAGACGATGACTCTGATGCACATCAAGAACGACTTGCCCGAATCAGCCAGACTGTCGAGGAGATCGTCGACCTAGTCGACAAGTGACGGGAGTCCACATGTTCCAGGACCAAGCAGACGTGATTTTTGTCGTACAATTGAGCGAATTCTGTCGTAAGTAGCGATTCTTCAACTTGATTGAAGCTGAATAGACCTCCATACAGAGTGAACCAATGGCCACCGAAACGACTAGCTAGTTCGGAACTGACACAGAGTACGCTCGGCCGAGCCCACCACGACAGTACACGTTGACAGCGTTGTATTCTCGAGATACCCAGCGAGTTCAAACGAGTAATCGAAGCCCGGGAAAGATAATCCGCTTTCGGACATCCGGGATAATTGCTGATATACCGATATAAACGGCCACGCCGACGACGATCTCCAGTATTAAAAGCGGTGCGCTCGTGACGGGGACAAACGATTTTATCGCGATTAATGCGCTCCCCATTATCAGTGAAGCAACTGTATACCAACCGAGGATGTGTGGTTTGAAGTCCAACGAGATGAACCGTAGAAGATAGACCGTATGAAGGGTTGTGTTGACAAACCAAGAAATCGTAGTAGCGATGGCAGCTCCGACGAATCCTACAGAAACAATGAGGAGCGGATTCAAAATTAAGTTGAGGCTGACCGCGATTATCGTCGCACGTGCTGCGAGGTCAGGACGGTTGAGAGCTCGAACGGACTGCTCAATGATATCATTGACTGATTGGATCACCTTCTCGATCATGAGAACAATGAAAACGGCTGACGCGATGGTATATTCCTCGCCGAAAATATACTGGAGTATTTCACTTGCAAAAACGCTGGCACCGATTAAAGCAGGTATCGAGAAAAACAACGCGATATAAACTGCCTCGGAGATGGTTGATTCCATGTGAGCCGTAGCTCCTTCGACGCTCCAACGGCTAATCTGCGGGAAAAGTGTCAGTGCGATGGATTTGCTAACCAGAACTACAAGTAGGGAGACCTGCCATGCGACTTCGTATGCACTGATGTAGTTCTGACTTAGAAATAGACCAAGAATGACAATATCCAACCAAGAGTACACACGTCCGCCGATCATAGTAACGGTCTGATATTTGGAGAACGCAAACAAAGATTTCGAGTGTTCAATAGAAGGTTTGCCGATGCCACTGTTGCTCCGCAAATAGGCCCATATCAACGAAACTACTGCCCCGCTGATGAGTCCGATGATGATTCCGCGCACGCCGAATCCAACCGTGACGAGCACTGCACCAATACCAATCCAAAGAAAATGATTGACAAACTCGATTGGTGCAGTTTCCCCGACTCGTAGCTCTCCTCTGACCGCGTAAACGTAAAATTGTGAGAGGTCGGTGGCAACGAGTGCAATAACGAGTAGTACCGCTAAGTCTGCACCGAGGTAGGTATTGACGTGGTCGCGTGCAAGGAGAATTCCGATTGAGACGATACTAAGAGTTGCAATTTTCATTACCAAGGCTGAGCCTAGTAATCGGCTTCGTTCAAATCCCTCGCTCAGTCGTTTTTCCAGCGCCCCTCGGACACCTAAGTCTGCCGGAATCGACAGAATCCCAAGAAAAGCTTGAAATAAAAAGAAAATTCCTAATTCATAGGCGCTAATATGACGAGTAAAATATACTATTCCGGCGAAGAGGAGAATGGCATTGCCACATTTCGAAAGGAACATTCTCAGTGATGAACGGCTCAAGTCCATGTTTTAGTATTGTGTCTGTGATGTGCAGAATGGTTGACCATAGAATCCGTCAAGTGAGGGTAAAGTAGTATCGGCCAAAACCCCGGTTGAACAGTATTCTCAAACATCTTTTAAGCTCTATTAACAGATTTTTCCAAAATGTACATTATCCTGAACAGGAGTGACCATAATAGCGTTCAAAAGTTCTTGAAAAGTCTGGCTATCCGGCCATTCCGATTTACGCCACTAATGGAGGTGCTCAAGACTGATATTGTTCAGATTAGGGAGAAGGTCGAGTCAGTTGAAAGTCGTGGTTCGCATGCCCGAATTCAATCCACATCACTGTCCAACCGAATCAAGCTATACAATCGTGAACTTAGTGATATTTTTGCAATAAAACAATTAACATCTTTCTACCAGTACCTGCATCCGCTTTCTTTGCAATGTGTTACCTGAGGTTGAATCTTTGAGAATCATATCAGATTTTCAACCGAAATTCTTTTTTCGAGAGCCATAGTTCCCATTGTCGGGAGGACTAGGGGTGAAAAAGTTGCAAGATCAACCATTGGTTTCTTTCATCATCGCAACGTATAATAGGCCAAACGATCTCCGCGAGTCGATTCAGTCCATTCTCGACCAAGACTACCGTCCGATTGAAATAGTCGTCGTAAGTAGTTCGACCGACGACTCTTTGAAACTGTTCAGCGAAGGAGGCCCGCTTGACCGTGACTGCATACAATATCACCACTTTTCCGAACGTATGGGCGTTCCGAAAGCTCGAAACATCGGTTATCAGCACGCGAAGGGCGAGTTCCTCGTCACCATTGATGACGATGCAACCTTGCCGGACTCGAGTGCCACGGACGAAATCGTCTGCATATTGAACGAGCGCGACAAGATCGGTGTGTTAGCGTTTCAAAGTAGAAATTATTGGACTGGGGAACTTATTCGGATGGAGATTCCCAACCCGATTGAGTTCGGAACGCCCCCGTCAAAAGAGTATGCTACCACACATTTCATCGGCGTTGGTAATGCGATACGGCGATCTAGCCTGAAATCAGCAGGAATGTATCCGGAACACTTCGGATATGGATTCGAAGAGATGGATCTCTCACTGCGGATTTTTGATGCCGGATACGATATCCTCTACACTCCTTCGGTCGTAGTTCATCATAAGAAGACTTCAAAGGGAAGACGCCCTACGCTGGAGGTAAGAGAACGACAAATCGAGAACCGGATCAAATTGACCGTTAGGAACTTACCGTGGAGATACGTTTTCTTCTCCACAGTCGTCTGGTCGTGCTACTGGCTGCTTTGGAACCGGATGGCCATTTCGGCTCTGTTCCGAATCTATCGTCGCCTTTTCGAACAACGACATCACTTACTTGCAGAACGTGATGTTATCCAGCCTGAGACAATTGCTCGATTCAAATCAAATTCGGATATGCTCTATTTTTGGTGTTATGGCCCCCACCCCCGCCGTTTAGTAAGTAAATTGCGAGATGGCTACTACTTTCAGATAGCTCCTCGTTGACATTCTTCTTCTATCCAAATCTGCTTCCATTTATCCGGATACTGCTCCTTCAGTCGATATATGTCACGAACTTTCCCATATGTGAGAATCATTTGGTAGAACTCCAGTAAAGAAACGATCAGCCCCTGGTACCCGTCCAGAATTCCTTTCGTGAGAATCAGACGATCGAGCGCGATAGCGATCCCACGAAGGGAGAGACTAAGAATGTCATCTCTCTTGTTCTCTTCGACGATTTGGAGCGCTTCCAGTGCACTATATTGGGTGTTTCGCATTTCCATCTCCGAAATTCTATCGAACCGATAGTGAAGAATTGATCCAGATAATTTGACCGTCTGGTCTCTGTAGTCTTCTCGTACTGTTAACCTTTCCCATACGTATTCTTGTTTAAAATAAATGGCAGTTTTCTTTGCGAGATAGGGTCGTTTCACGTGATGTTGATGCGTGAACGAACCTAACATATATTCTCTCTTCCTAATGTAGAACGCTACGGCGTCCGAATTGTCGAAGACCCAAATTATTTCATTTCTTAATTCTTTCGGAATCTCCTCGTCGGCGTCCAAAATCAGAACCCACTCGTTTTCTGCATGTTGGACAGCTTTCATCTTTATGTCAGCTAAGCCTTTAAATTCGTGCTGAAATACTTTTGCACCATACTCTTTACATATTTCCGTTGTGCCGTCGTCACTATCAGTATCTACCACCACTACTTCGTCCGTCCACTGATAGACGCTTTCGATACATTGACCAATGGTATCAGCATTGTTTTTTGTTGTTATACATACTGAGATTGGAAGTGTTTTTTCGACTGTGTTTGCGTAATTTCCCACATCTGTCATATGATTACGCTTCCATCGCAGTATTTTCTTTAACACCGGTCTCCCCCCGTATGACTACTACGAACACAATCTATTTCTACTTAATAGTGATGCTCACTTTCGGATTCTACCTTTATTCGACTGTGGCCTCCTCAACTACGACTCGGGTCAGTATCGGGGAGTTTGAGACGCTGTCGGCTAAATGAATCCGGCTTTAGACTGCGCCACGCCACCGGAGTAGGTTTGGGAGCCGAGTACCGCTATCGTTCTTTTCGTAAAAACACGGCAGTGCGAAGCCGGATAGCGAATGCCCTGCTGGGCGTAATCGTCTGTTCATATCAGTCCAGAGTAGTCGTATCTACCGTTCCCTAATTGATACCAGGGTTCATTCCTGGTGATGTAACAGTTTCAAAATATCATTTTACACTAGGGTTTCTTAACTAGATATTATCCATATTGTATCAATATATAGTATTCATTACTACTCTTAATTTTAATACATAAGAATAGGAAAATAATAAAATATATGTGCAACTCTACCGTCAGGCTTTCCGGATTCACCCACAAGAAATCCCGTGGATTAGTGAGGAAAACATATGATTAGAAGATTCAAATTCGACCCTTCGGATGTCCGAATTCGTTTGGAATCGATAACAGTAGGATTATTGACTAGTTTTTTCTTGGGAATCGTTCTTGACATTTGGAGAGAACCACTGTTTTTCGTTCGTCCATTCCTCGGCGTTATCCTACTTACATTCATCCCCGGTGCTCTTCTCACGCGATTGCTTTCCCTTGAGAACGACTCGTTTGGGCGATTTATCTTATTTTCTTCCGGACTTAGTTTCATATTTCTTACTATAATTGTTGTATTAAATAGTCTAGTATTACCACTGTTTGGTGTTGGTGCACCGCTTTCGTTCATTCCACTTTCAGTTTCGATTATTACAACGATTGCACTACTGCTGTTATTGGACTATCGTTCCGGTAGTGCGAATCGTTCTCTCTACTTGCCCCCTATCGATTCATCCGCGATTCTATTTTTTCTGACGCTCCCTGCCACCGCCATTGTGGCAGCTGTACTAATGAATCAGTACGACTCAAATGTCGGCAGCTTTGCCTTCATCACGCTCGTCACTTGTTTCGTCATTATTTCCTCTACTCGATACCTTCCATCGAAGCTCTATCCGGCCATCCTGTTTTTCATATCAATATCCATACTTTTACATCGGAATTTGATCACTAATCATGTTATTGGCGTCGATATTCAATTCACCTATTTTGTTTCTAAGGATATTCTAGCTGCTCACTCCTGGCAACCGGCCCGGAAAACGTTCTCCTCGGCAATACCCTTAGTTACCGCTGTTCCAACCACCTTTACGGTAATCGCGGGTCTGAAACTCTCAACCGTTTTCAAGGTAGTCTACGTAATGCTATTTTCGTTCGTCCCTGTGGGGGTTTTCTATGTGGCCAGGGAAATGTTTGAAGACACCGTTGCGCTATTCGGTGGACTATTTTTCCAGTTCTATCATATTTCTTTCTTCTTTACTCCAGGGAAACAGTTAGTTTCGGAACTGTTCGTCGTCTTGTTACTCCAAATATTTATCCGGAAGGGAACCAAGGGTATCAGGCAAAAAAGTGCCATATTTTTCCTTTATATCGGACTCGTCTGTTCCCATTATGGAATGTCGTATGTATTCGGTATCTCACTGTTGGTTGCCTCTATTATGTTATATTTCGTGAAGAAAACTATTGGTGAGACTGAGGACGATCTTTCTCCAACTTATCCCTTGTTCTTGTTACTAATCGCAACGGCCTGGTACAGCTATGCCGCTCCTGACTTCATTTCGGAGTTGATTTACATCCCTCTGGATATGGTAAACCAGCTATTCCAATTGTCATCTGGTAATGTCCCCGGCTCTGGCGCATCATATGTCCAAGAAGAACGCTCTTTTCTCCAAAATGTTAGCTTTTATATCTATCTATTATTAACTTGTTTGTTAGCTATCGGACTAATGAGGCGGATTGTCGATATCGGTGTCGGAATTTGGCGAGGAAATAACCCGAAGGGAGTAGTTCACACAGCGATAGCAGTACCACTATTCGTATTTCTCGGTTTGTCTTACTTCGTTATCGCAAATCTTTGGGCCGATAGAGCATACCAGATGGTGCTCCCTGTCTTAGCCCCTTTCGCGATTTTTGGCTACGCGTTCATATTCGAAAAAGTGAAGCCGATCCTCCTCTGGAACCCACCGAAGTGGTCACTGATCTCGGTGTTTCTCTCTTTGCTGCTGCTGTTCAATTCTGGTTTCGTTTTCTCCTTAGCGGGTACCTCAAGCGACTATACATTCAATTCAGATGCGCATACTTATGCGTATAATGATGCGGAACGTGCCGCTCTGGTCTGGTTAGCTAACCACTCCGATATCCAACGACAGAACCAGACGGAGAACCGTCCTCAGGCTGAGACGGTGTCGTTACACACTGACGAAACGACCCAGATTATGATTTGGTCTATTGTCCCACCATCACATTATAATGTAGAGGTAGTTAGTTTTAAAAATATATACAGAAAGAAATTCAATGAAGATAATATCACAGGCGGATACATATTAATAAGGGATAGTAGCGTAATCAAAGGAACAACTAATGGCCGTATCCCGTTGGATCATATCACGAAGCGGAATCTTACCGAAGTGGAGCGCCAAAATGAATTAATCTACGCAAATGGCGATATTAGAATATACAAAGCCAAAAATTCGTCTTCAGTTCAGTCGAACAGTACTCCAAGATGAGAATAAATACCTGGTTAAATGATATTTACAAGAGAAACCATACAATGAAAATCCCGTGTTTGGTACCGAAAGTTAACATCTGCCACCTTCAACTTCTCGTTCGAGCATTGTCTTGGACTTCGTGCTCCACTCGTTAACGCTCCATCATTCTTAACGCTCCATCATTCTTATTTCTGTGGAGCCCATACCCATCACGAATGCCCTGATTCTGGGGAATACTCCCAGCGAAGGGGTAGTCAACGGAGTAGTGGGTGTCAAAGGATGCGTGGGGGACTAGATGAAACAACACACGAATTTAGATATTCGTTAATACTGATTCAAATCTTCAAAATTGATAGGTTCTGCTAACGATGACTGACGTAAATGACAAAAAATTCGGGTTATCTCGACTGCCGAATCGCCGTAAATTCTTGCAATATGCGGGATTGAGTACGGCTTATTTCTTGAACGGTTCAAAAAATTGCCACGAATATGATCAAAAGGGGAAGGCAGGCCCACCAAAGGTTTCTGATTGGGAGCTTCAGTTTCATGATGGTTTTGAGAAAGAAAAGCTGAACTCTAAATTGTGGAATATCGGATTCGGGTGGGGGCGGACAACTAAGAGTTCCCCAACAGTAATACGCACGAATAATGTCAAACTATTGGAAAATAAATTAAATCTGCAAATAAAACTCAACAATGGACGTCCTACCGCTGGGGCAGTTAATACTCGAAACAAGGCCACATTCGGCCCAGGCAGTTATTTCGAAGCAAAATTGAAAATGCCCGACCAAGTGGGCATATTACCGGCTTTCTGGGCGATACCGAACGATGGGGCTTGGCCACCGGAAATAGACGTTGTCGAGTTGTTTCAGAATAACGGCAGTTACCGAGATGCGCTCACATCCCAGCATACCCTCCATTATTCCTCATCGACAAAACCGGGAGACGAGGATACTCATAGAAAAATAACCAGATCATATAAATCCGACTCAGATCTAACCGATAGTTTTCACGTTTACGGGTGCCTTTGGACTGGTTATAAAGTAATTCATTACGTTGACGGCGTGCCAGCGGCGGAATTCACTGATCCGACCGTAATGAAGGCGTTGAGGAGGGGGGGGTTGTTTTATTTATTACTAACTATCGACGTTATTGATACCGTGCCGGCAGATCCTGTAGAGTTTTCGAAAGAAGCGATGACCGCCGACTGGGTACGTGTTTGGCAAAATGCTGAAGAGGAAGTGGAGTTGAAAGAGAGAAACTGTTAGCCCAGAAATGTTATATCCTTTGCTAAAGATAGAGTGCCCAGGATGGGGGATAAGCCGGTACCGATACGCTACGTACTAGCTCTCATTAGTTTCGTATTTACACTTATTTACCTTACCTACGTTCTGTCTCATCCCTATCCGGGGCTTGCAGGCGGTTTATTCATGAGTATGAGTAATGAAATACTGAGTCACGGGTTCACACTCCCTGAACGGATACCCCACTATACGCGAGGTGGTATTCCGTTTGGGTATCCTCCTTTGGGCCTCTATCTTATGGCTATTTTTCGATACGTGGGAGTGGGGGAAGTCGCTTTAATGAGATTTCTCCCTGGCGTGGTACTGCTCTTTGGTTATATGGCCTATTTTTTGTTTGCGAAAAATCAAGTCTCCGAATCAACAGCTATCGTCGCAACCCTCGTTGCTATCACAGCACCCTCTATTTTAGAGTACACGATTACTGCAGGAGGATTTGTGAGATCATTCGCATTTTTTGCCACTTGTCTCGGACTCGTTGTTGGGAAGAAACTCTTTGAATCCCATTCGATTCGGATGGTTATCCTGGCCAGTTTGCTATTCGCGGTTACGTTGCTCACCCATCTCAAATACGCCCTTTTCCTTGGTACTAGTTACGTCCTGTTCCATCTGTTTTTTGATAGAAGTTGGCGAGGAATAGTCTACGGTTCTATTGTTGCAATTGGTGGAGTGGCGATCTCATCCCCTTGGTGGCTCCAGGTTATCTCAGTTCATGGATTGGACATCTTTTTTAGAGCAGGTGCCACGCACGGGGGTATCGGTAACTACATCTGGCCGTACATCTTCCTCCTTCCCAAAACTGCCCCTCCCTCATTATGGCCAGCGTTAAGCGCGGTAGCCTGGGTATATTTCTTGGCACGCCGTGAACTATTTTTTCCACTTTGGTTCCTCGCAACCGGCATCATCGTTGGAGAAGACGAACACCTGATGATAATAGGTGCCTTAATGGTTTCTGTGTTAATATTACGACTCGCGAGTTCGTTATCCGGATTTACGATCCAGAACCCGGTAACTACTGAACGCAGGTATCGATTCTCCTCTACCAGAGTAAAATTCCTGTTTGTGTCACTACTTGTACTGTATGGTGTCGGATCCGCTGCTCTTTATACTGAACAGGGTCTTCCGACCAGGGACAATCTTCCCATGTTTGTTGACGGAAAAGACACTGAGGCGATGACTTGGGTTAAAAATTCAGTTTCACGGAACAGTTCGTTTCTTATAATAGGGGATGCGGCAGAGTGGTTCCCCCTTTTCGCTGAACGGACTAGCGTTGTCGCGCCCAGAGGGGCTGAATGGTCGGAGAAATGGAGCTGGAGTCGCCATCGGGCGCTAAAATCCAAACTGATGCGGTGCCCAACCGCAGAATGTATCTCAAACGTCATTGATCGCTCATCTCTATCTCCTGACTATATTTATATTCCCAGAGATGGCAACGTCAAATCCCCCTCGCGCGGATACGTCGAGGCCTACTGGGAAAGTCGCCAAACAACGTTCAAGGAAAGTTCCAGATACGAAGTAGTCTTTCGTAACGACGACGTTATAGTGGTAAAAGTTCGTTCGACTAACGAAGATATCAAATAAGCCGTCGTGTTTGACATTTTTGACTTTGATTTCCCCACTGCTCACTGCACTCCCCCGATCAAACAATCCTCCCAACACACCGATCTCGAGACATCACTTTCCGAGTACGGATGGCTGATAACGAATGTTCAAGGACGATTGCTTCTCGGTCGTGGGAGCTTCCGCTTTGTGAGCGGCGACGATCCCACTAACGCTGTAATCGCTTCACATAATCTGAGTGTCGGACGCCAAGCCTATCGTCCGTCTGTTCGAACCGCAATCGCTCTTTCTACAGTGAAATACAGCGAGAGTGCCTCGGGGCTTGACCTCGAGGATGAATCGCGTAAGCGTTATCGTCCGACCGCCCGTTTCTTTGGACGTGATGGGCCGCCGGCCTGCTCGGACGTAAGTACGGGAGTTGCACAAACTCCCGGCGTTTGATACGGCGCGTTCCGGAACGCCCAGCGAGCACGATAGGCAGGGGATGGGCCGAATCGTCTCGACGTGGGAGGACGCCTATGGAGTCTGGAACCGCTTTGTCGTCCGGTATGACGGTAAAAGTTCTGACGCCGAAGCAGGAAGCCCCGACCCTTGTGGTCGGGGTAGTCCACCACCAGATAGCAGTTTTCGTGTGACAATAGAGGGTGGTTGTGAATTACCCCTCACAGACCGCGCTCAGGGTGACTCACCACCTCGCTTCTTGCGGTGAGGGCTTACTTGTTCAGCGACGCGACTTGCAGATTCACCGCGAATCTAAAGCGGTCGCTGTCTCCGAAGGCGTGGATTCGGCCTGTCCGTTGCCTATCGTTCCGCACTGCGCAGTGCGTGGGAGGCAATGAGGGCTTCAACTCCTCCTACTTTCACGCACACGCATCGCGTCGATAGTACATCAAGCTATCGAACGTGTAAGAACAACGAAGACTGCAGGTGTATCCCCTCCCTACTCGCTTCACTCGTTATGGAAGGGGCTTACCCGCCTGCAATTTAGCTAAAATCTTGGATGATTCGTGAACCGAAAACTAGGAATCTTTCTCACTCAAAGCTTCTTTTACACCTCTGAGAATATTACGTGAATATTTATTAGGAAATATAACGTTTAGGTTAGAGTTTTGACGAAAGGAATATCAATACTATCGAACATACTGATACAAAACCGCTACCCTTATATAATGGCGGTATAACATTGAATCTGCATGGCACGCGACAAGAAATCCGCTAAGGAAGACGAAGAAACATCTCTAGAATCGACAGTAAATCGGCGGAACTATCTTAAAATAGCCGGTGCAAGTGCAACTGCACTAAGTGGATCGTTCATCGGCTCGAACTCCGTCGCTGGTGCATCTGGTGGTGGACCAGTGAACCCAAACGAGTGGACGCGTGTATTCCAGGATACCTTCAGTTCTGGATCACTAGATAACAGCAGTTGGGAAGTTGGGTATGGATGGGGAAATACCTCAGAAGCATCCGCCGAGCGAATTACGTCAGATAACGTCGCCGTGAAAAACAACCGACTTCATTTGTCTGGAACCCACGATGCTCAGGAGGTTTATGCTGGGGCGGTTAACACTCGAAATAAGGTCACGTTCGGTCCAGGGTCGTTCGTCGAGGCTCGGCTAAAGAATCCGTTCCGCGTCGGTTTCTTGCCGGCCTTTTGGGCAAAACCAAATTCTGGCGATTGGCCACCGGAAATCGATATTATGGAACTGTTTATGACCGGTGAAAGCACTGAAGATGAGGTATCGAGTGCGAACTTCAACATTCACTACTCGTCCTCGACAGAACCCGGTGACGGGTCGACGCATGAAATGCTTCCGACGCATTATGGAACCTCCTCAGATCTCACCGACAGTTTTCATGTATTCGGATGTGCGTGGCTCAAGGATCGCGTTGAATGGTTCTTTGACGGCCAAAAAGTCGGAGAGTGTACAGACGAGACTGCGCTTACTTCGCTCGAACACGGTGCTCCCTTCTACCTGATGCTAAATATTGGGGTCGATTCTATCGGCGATGTGAATTACAACGACTCTTGGGGCGAAAAACTAGTGGTTGACTGGGTTCGTGTCTGGGAAAAGTAATGCCAGCTCGAGTGGCTCGGGTGAGACAACCATCACATCTAAGCTCGATTATGGGATGGCAGTTCTGCAGAACTTTTTCTCAGACCTATCCAAGACAAATCCATTTTAAGCCGGGACGGAAACGAACCAGGTGTTTACATCCGGGCTTTACATCTTTCTGACGGCCTTCTCATAGACTAATTTTTCCTCGAATTGGGGGCCCCAGCGTCCGGACAACCGGCATCGGAAGCCGCCGCCAAACCTGCTTGAAACGGTCGTACTTGCCATCATCGGGGTTTGGAAGGGTGACTTCGCCATCTGGGAAGTAGTGGTAGTCGTTATACCAAACCTTCTCGCCGCCGAAACTCTTCTTGAACGAGTAGACGCCCGAGCCTTCTCGCGTTCGCCCGAGGTCGTACGTTTCGTACCCGTTCTCGGCGCTCCACTCGAGACCTTCCCAGAGGAGGAGACTTCCGCCGTCCAAGTCCCGGTACTCGTAGTCCGCGACGCTCCCCCAGTGGAACACGCGGTCGCCGAAGGGGAAATCGATGATTCCGTTCACGAGGCGGCCGTCCTTGCGGGCGAGAAGCACCCGCATCCGGTCGCCCAGTCCGCGCCAGAGGCGCTCGTAGAACTCGAAGGCGTGGGGCGGACTCCCGTGACCGCGGACGCTCTCGACGTACAGGTCGAAATACTCCCGCAGGTCGGCCAGTGAGTCGGCCTCCGCGAGTTCGAGGTCGTTCTCCCGCGCCTGACGAACGTGACCCCGCCGACTCGAACTCAGCCCGTCCCACACCGCATCTGGGCCGTCGCCGACCGGTATTCGGAACGTCAGGAACCGATTTCGTCGCTGATATCCCGGCGGGTCGCCGAGGTCGCGTCCCCTGAGCGAGACGAAATCCACGCCGAGTCGGTCGGCGACCTCCCGTACCCGGTCGAGCAGCGCCCACGTCGCCTCGTCGTCGTCGCGCGAGACGACCGACCCGTGCTCGGAGAACGGCATCGAGACGAGCTGATCGTCGAACGCGCGGCTCCGCATGTGAACCAGCGGAATGCCGGCGACCAACTCGTCCCCGCGCCACGCGCCGAGACAGGACCACTGGTGGCCATACAGCTCGCACGCCTCGGCCCACTCCCAGAGCGCGAACACGGGACCGCCCGAATCTTCGACGAGGCTGTTCCACTCTCCACGATTGTCGACCATCCCCACCCGCATCTTCCGCAGAGACTACAGGCTGCGAGTTATGCTTTCGGGCACCGAGCCGAACTCGAACGAGGCGAGGAGACCGTCCAGTTTCTCGGCGGTCGATTCGATGCCGTGATAGCTGACGAACCGCGCGTGCGGCGGGAGCGCGTCGGTCGCCACCTTCGGGTTGAACTCCCACGGGTGAAAGTAGAGCATCGCCGGAATCCCCCGGGCGTTGAGCGTTCGAATCCCGCGTTTCAACACCCACGTCGGGAGCAGTCGGGCGTAGAATCCGCCCGCGATGGGGAGGCGAAATCGCGGATGGAACACCGCGGGCGGGAGTTCGAGGAGGGAACGGTCGTCGGAGCGGCGCTCGACATCCCCGCGGCCGCCCTCGTAGTGGACGGCCCTCCCGTTGGCGAAGGGGTTCTTCGGGTCGATTTGGTGCGGTCTCACCGGCGCGCCGCGGACGCCGTACATCGGCGTCCGAACCGGAAAGACGCTCGAATCGTACCAGTAGCCCTGGTCGACGAGGGCGTCGAACGCCCACGCCGTCCTCTCCGTCACCGAGAAGTTCGGGGCGCGGAAGCCGACCGGTCGCTCCCCTGTGGCGTCCTCGATGGCGTCCGCGCTGCCGGCGAGTTCGCGCCGGAACTCGTCCGGCGAGAGGTCGAACAAGGGCGTGTGCGTGTGGCCGTGCGAGGCGATCTCGTGGCCCTCGTCGGCGAGCGACGCCGCGAGGTCGGGACGCTCGCGGATGAGTTCGCCCACCGCGAAGAACGTCGCGGTCACGTCGTGCGCGCGGAGGACATCTCGCACGATGTCCACCGATTCGGCCACCCTGTCTTCGGGGTCGCTAACCGACTCCCGCACCAGCGTCGCCGAGTACCAGTGTTCGAGGTCGAAGCTGACGACGTTCCTCATCCCCTCCCTCCCAAGTGGGCGTCGAGCGAGTGGAGGACAATGGCGGTGAAACAGGAGAAGATTCCGGCGAGGAGGAAGAGCGCCGAGGTGATCGCGAGCCCGAGGGGGAAGGTTTCGGTCTGGATGTAGTTCGTGAACGTCCAGTAGCCGAAGCCGAGTCCGACGAACGCCCCGAAGAAGCCCGGCACGCCGAGGATGGTCAGTGGATGCTCGCGCTCGACGGTTCGAAGGATATTCCCGACGAGGATCACCCCGTGCTGCACCGGATTGAGACTGCTCTCGCCCGTGTCGTACTTGATCTCCGTTCCGACGGTCTCGGTCCCGTAGCCGTGACGCTGCGCGTGATAGAGGATGTCGGTGCTCGCGTCCATGCTATCGCCGAGGAGTTCGTCCTCGGTCAACGTCTCGACGAACCGAGCGTCGTACGCCCGAAAGCCGCTCTGCGTGTCGCGCACCCACGAATCGGCGCGAACGACGCCGAGACTGAGGTTCGTCAGGACGTTCACGACCTGGAGGCCGATCCGGCGATAGCTCGGTACATCGCTTTCGGTGTCCTCGGCGAACCGGCTTCCGATGACGAGTTCGGCCCCCGTCTCGCGCTGTTTCTCGACCAGTTTCGGAACGTCGTCTGGGTCGTGTTGACCGTCCCCGTCGAGGACGACCAGGTGGTCTGCCCCCCGGTTCTTCGCCTCCCGGAATAGGGTCTGGAGCGCCGCTCCGTACCCTCGATTTCGGTCGTTCCGGATGACCTCCGCTCCGGCGGCACGGGCGCGCTCCCCGGTTTCGTCCGAACTGCCGTCGTCCACGACGAGGACAGCGCTCGCGTGGACGCGAACGCGCGAGACGACTTCGCCTATCGTCGCCGCCTCCTCGTAGGCCGGTATCCCGACCAGCACTCCGCTCGCGGTGCGGGGGATCGTGCTCGCGTCGACGGCGTAGGCGTTCGCGTTTCGGAGGGTGGCGACGCTCCGGTCGAAATCGATCCGGTTCGCCGGATTTCGGTGGATGATGACGCCCGGAAATCCGAGTTCGCGGGCGAACCCGACGAGTCTCGTTTCGGGCTCGCCTTCGGCTCGCGCGAGAACGTGACATCCGAGTTGATGTGCGATTCGAACCGATTCGCTGTCGGAATCGCACGCGCCGACGACGAGTACCGCGTATCCGTGTCGCCACGCCCGAAGCACGGCTCTGGCGATCGCGCCCGCGTTGGTCTCGGTGGCGACGACGCCGACCGCGGGTCTGTCGTGCCGACTGTCTGCCGTGGTTTCGTTCTCACGGTGTTCGAAAGTCATAGGGAAAGCGGAATATTCCACTTAGAATGGAATACTCTAACTGAGATCGAATATACCAACTAACACTTTGTTATTGACCCGTCACCGCGAGCGCAGTCGTCGCTATCGAACGAGAGGACGAGGGAACGCGTTCCTATCGAACCGCGCACGGTCGCGTAACGAGGATTACGACCGGGCTGTCGGTGGGATGATTTTCGAAAGCAGACGTTTCCACGCGGTCCGGCCGGGCGAATTAAGGCTCCACTACCCGTCCCGACGTCCCATGTGGCCATGGGAGCATCTGGGGTTCGGGTATCTCGCGTACTCTCTCGTCGTCCACCGATTGCGTGGGCGCCCGCCAAACGGAAGGGAAGTCGTCGTCCTCGCAGTTGCGACCCAACTCCCCGACGTGGTGGATAAGCCGCTCGCGTGGACGGTGTCCGTCCTCCCGAGCGGCCGGTCGCTGGCCCACTCGGTGCTCATCGCGACGCTCGTCGTGGCACTGGTCACGATGTACTGTCGACGAACCGGTCGTGGAGGTGCGCTCGCGTTCGGCGTGGGGTACTTCTCGCACCTCGTCGGCGACGCGTACGGCCCGGCGCTGGCCGGGGAGTACGCCTATCTCTCGTTCCTACTCTGGCCCGCGCTCCCCGTCGCCGCGGACGACGAACCGAGTTTCGCCGCGCACTTCGAGGAACTGCTTTCGATCGGATTCTCCGCGTCGGAGTTTCTGCTCGCCGCGGTGACGATACTGATCTGGGTGAGCGACGGCGTCCCCGGTCTGTCCGAGTTCGTCGGTGCACTGCCGCGACCGGGTCGCTGATAACGTCGGAGAGCTCCTCTTCGGATGGATTTCTGGAGAGCTATCTGGATAGCTCTCCAACGTTTCTCGATGGTACCTAGCTTTTTCCCGTCGGCGTGCGACTGCGGCGGCATGGAGTACACGACGCTCGGCGACACCGGCGTGGAGGTCAGTCGCATCTGTCTCGGCTGCATGAGTTTCGGGTCGAGCGACTGGCGCGAGTGGATACTGGACGAAGAGGAGAGCCTGCCCATCATCGAACGGGCCATCGACCTCGGTATCAACTTCTTCGACACAGCGAACATGTACTCGGGCGGCGAGAGCGAGCGCATCCTCGGGACGGCACTGGAGGGCCGACGCGACGAGAGCGTAATCGCCACGAAGTGTTACTTCCAAATGGACGAGGACGACCCGAACTCGGGCGGCCTCTCGCGGAAAGCCATCGAGCAGGAACTCGACAACTCGCGCGACCGACTCGGCGTGGACACCATCGACCTCTATCAGATTCACCGCTGGGACGACGACACGCCCATCGAGACGACGATGCGGGCGCTTAATGATGCGATTCGGCGCGAGAAGGTGCGCTACCTCGGCGCGAGTTCGATGTGGGCGTACCAGTTTGCGGACGCACTCCACACGAGCGACCGACTCGGACTCGATCGTTTCGTCACGATGCAGAACCACTACAACCTCGTCTACCGCGAGGAAGAGCGCGAGATGCATCCCCTCTGCGACCGCGAGGGAATCGGCGTCGTCCCGTGGAGTCCCCTCGCCCGCGGCTACCTCACCCGACCGCACGAGGAGATCGACGCCACGCTTCGCGGCGAGACGGAAGAGCACATGTACGAGCACCCCTACCGCGAGGGTGGCGGCGCGGAGATAAACGAACGCGTGCAGGAACTCGCCGCCGAGAAGGGCGTTACGATGGCACAGATCGCGCTGGCGTGGCTCTTCCACAAGGACTGGGTGGACGCTCCGATCGTCGGCACGACCAGCGTCGAACACCTGGAAGACGCCGTCGAAGCCCTCGATATCGATCTCTCGTCGGGCGATATGGCGTATCTCGAGGAGCCATACGAACCGGTTCGCGTCTCGGGACACGAGTGATCGCAAATCCGCTGGGCCAGCGTGCCCCGGCGAACGGAGCGTGAACACCACAGCATTGAAATCGTTCAAGGACGATTGCGTTCCCTGGGGTACATCATGGGGGATCTGTTCAGCCACGTATCACGACGAAGCGTTCTCGCAACAACCGGGGTTCTCTTCGCCGGAATAGGCGCTTCTCGCGTCGCGAAGAGAGCGACGAACTCCGAGGACTCGTCGAACTCCGAGTCCTCGGTCAGTTTCGCATCCTTGTCGAACTCCGCTTCTTCAACCAGTTCCGAGTCCTCGACCGAGGGCCGCCTTCTCGTGGAGAATCCGACGAACCGGTCGCAGCGGTTCTCGATTTCGGTGTCGAAACGCCCGATTTCGACGTTCGTACTGACAAACCGGCGCGGGGAGACGAAAGTCGTCCGAAGCGCCGACGACGGTCTCCAGCTCGCGTCCGCGATGCGGACGGAGGCGACGAAGATAGAACCGAAAACCGACGTGGTGTTCGAGCGCGGGTACACCGTCGAGGCACACTCTATGCTCCGATTCCGGCTACGGGGAGTGCCGGAGCGCGGCCAATTACTCTACACGCTCAAGCCGAAGTCGGCGGATCAGACGACGCTCGTCGAGACGTGGGGGACGATGGACTGCAGTTCGCAGTTCGACGTTTACCTCAGTCCGAACGAAACGCGGAGTTCGTGCGGAAGCCGGATATCCGAACTCGATCGGCACGACGGAGCGACCGAGCACACGATAGACCTGCGAACCGACTCGTCCAGCAACGGTTGAGCGTTCGCGCTCGGCGCGAGCGTCGAAGCACGTCATCGGCGCAGACGATCTCGGCGAGTTTCGAACATCTCTTCGGAGATATCACTGCGAGCGTAGGCCACCTGCAGTTCTTCGAGCGCGGGCGCCCACGAGACCTCCGTCAGCGAGTGTGCGGTACGTGAGGTATCCGATACCGACGAGGAGCGGACCGAGCACCGCGACCCCTACACCGGCATCGGCCCGCGGAACCCCGATCCCATCATCTACCCGCCCATCATCGGAAACGCGAAGGCCATCGTCAGCGTCGGAACCAGCAGGAGCGCGACGAGCACGACGAGTACGAGTCGAACGACCGAGTTGTCGTGGTCTGTCGCGGACGTACCGCGAACTACTACGGTTGCGGGAATAACCGCTTCTTCGAACGAGAAAGCGCGGTGTGCGTGGCCCGCTACAATTAACTCCTCGGTGGACGAAATTCGCTCGACGCATGTTCGACCCCGAACAAGTCACGACCGTCACGTTCGACTCCTACGGAACGCTGGTGGACGTCGATGCGGCGGAGCGGGCACTCGCCGAGCGCGTCGAGAACCCCGAACCCGTCTCGAAGCTCTGGCGCGCCCGGTCGCTTGAATACACGTTCGTCGCCAACCACGTCGACGCGTACCAACCGTTCTACGAGATGAACCGCGACGCGCTTCAGTACGCTCTCACCGCCAACGACGCCGACATCTCCGAGCGCGAGCGCGACGAAATCCTCGCGGTGTACCACGAACTCGACGTGTTCGACGACGTTCGTGACGGAATCCGGCGCCTCCGCGACGGTGGGTACGACTGCTACGTCGTCTCCAACGGCAACCCCGAGATGCTGGATTCGATGGTCGAACACGCCGACATCGGCGACCTACTCGCGGACACAATCAGCGCCGACGAGATAGGGACGTTCAAGCCGGACGCGGAACTCTACCGTCACGCCGCCGGTCGGGTGGGAACGCCCATCCAAGCGATCGCCCACGTCGCCGCCGGCTGGTTCGACGTGCAGGGTGCGAAACACGCCGGGATGCAGGGCGTGTGGGCGAATCGCAAGGGAAAGTCGTGGGAACCGTTTGGCGATGAACCGGATCTGACCGTCGAAACGTTCCACGAACTCGCAGAGGAACTGGACGTGTAGCGGTGCTGTCGAAATCCGCGACCGAACGCCGAAATCCGTCGACGAAAATCACTATTCACGCCGAGTGCAGCTTTTCTAGAGACGATGCCCCTTCCCGCTATCCCTCTCGGGACGCTGCTCTCCGCCGTGGTGCTCGTCATCTCGACTCCTCCGTACCCTCGTTTCTGTCGGCGTTATCGGCGGCGTCGAGAGGGACGATGGGAGCGAGGAACTCGCGCACCGCAGCGGTGAAAAATTTGGGGTTGTCGAGATTGGAAGCGTGTCCCGCGTCGGGCACCTCCCGAACGGTGGCGTTCGGAATCTCGGCGCCCATCTTCGGTGCGTGTCGCCGGATGAACGGCGGTTCGTGTTCACCGTACAGAACCAGCACCGGGACGGAAATTGCGGGGAGATCGATCTCCGCCCGGTGGAAGGTCGCGACGGCACGGATAACTTTAGCGAACTCGTCGGTGTCCATCTTCGGCCCCGTCGCTCGAAGTCGCTCGATCTTTTCGTAGTCGCCGCTGACGCCTTTCCCGGAGATTCGTTCTTGGAACCACACCTTGACCTTCTCCACACGCTCGTAGCCGACGAGCCGAACCGGCGGAGTCGCGGCTTTCAGCAACGCCGACCGCTGGAGCCACTCGAACCGATCGAACAGTTCCGGGGTGAACGTATCAGCGAGCACGAGACCGGCCAACCTGTCAGGATACGTGGCCGCGTACGCTTGTGTGATGCATCCCCCCGTCGAGAGACCACACAGAACGGGTCGATCGAGGTCTAAGGCGGTGACGAGCGCGTCGAGGTCGTCGGCGAAGAGGTCGATCGAATACGAACCTTTCCCCGAGCCACCGGTTCGGCCGTGCCCTCGGACATCGTAAGCGACGGTCGCGTACTCGGCGCTGAGCGCGTCCACTTGCGGTGCCCACTGGGTGTGGTCGAGGATGTCGCCATGAACGAACACGATCGACGGGCCGGTACCCCGTCGTTCGTAGTACGTCTCGATATCGTTCGTTCGAACGGTCGGCATACGGTTCTCTACTCAGCCCGGAAATAGATGAACTCACCGTACAACGACGGTGAATCGAACCGCTTGGCGCAAGCCGCACCGGGCATTGCCGCTCCGAACCGCTCGGGGACGTGCCACTCGTCGGGTTATCATCCGAGACGAAGTACGGGTTCAGTCTTAGAAACCAAACTCGATGGCGGTGAGACGTCGAACGGACAGTGTGGTTTTTCTCCGAACACCCGTCGAATCGGTCTTCTCGTCGATATCTTCGGTACGACGTGTCGCAGGGTCGGATTCGAGGACTTCGTTCCCTTAACCACAACCGTAGAAAGTGTTCCGCCGCTAGTTACGCCCATGAACGTCGTCCAGAGCCTCGTCGAGGCCGCAAAGTTCCTCGGCAACATGACGTGGAAGACGTGGTGGGCGCTGGTGCTCGGGTTCACCATCGCGGGGGCAGTGCAGGCGTTCGTGAGTGAGGAGAAGATGACGAACGTGCTGGGCGGTCGCGGTCTGAAGGAACTCGGGTTGGGAAGCTTCTTCGGCTTCCTCTCGTCGAGCTGTTCGTTCGGGGCCGTCGCCACGACGAAATCGCTGTTCAAGAAAGGCGCGTCGCCGGAGTCATCGTTCGCCGCATTCCAGTTCGCCAGTACGAACCTCGTTATCGAGATCGGATTGGTGATGTGGATCCTGCTCGGCTGGCAGTTCGTCGCCGCCGATGTGTTCGGCGGCATCTTGATGATTCTGCTGGTAGCCGGGATTACGAAGTACGTCGTTCCCGACTCGTGGTTTGAGGTTGCGCGCAGTCATATCGATGATGACGAAGACGGGATGGTTCGAGATCCAGTCTGTGGGATGGAAGTCGATCCCGACGACGAGGACACGCTAAGTGTGGAGACGGATGGCAGTACTGAATATTTCTGCTCGGAATCGTGCAAACAGACCTACGTGAACCAGCGTGAGGATGAAACGTGGAAAGACAAGCTTCTCACGCTCCATGGCTGGAAGAACGCCTTCCGCAACGCCATCGGCGAGTGGGAAATGCTGTGGGATGATCTCGTCGCAGGATTCATCATTGCAGCATTTATCGCCGCATTCATCCCGAAAACGTGGTGGGCGCAACTGTTCACGGTCGCGCCGCAAGGCACCGTCGCGTGGGTCGTGCTTGGGAGTATTATTGGCGTTGCAGTCGGTGTTATCACGTTCGTCTGTTCGGTGGCAAACGTTCCCTTCGCACTCGTGCTCTGGACATCCGGCATCCCGTTCGGCGGCGTGATGAGCTTCATCTACGCCGACCTCATCGTCCCACACATCGTGGACATGTACCGGAAATACTACGGAAAGCGCCTCGCGGCGGTGTTGTTCGTCTCCATCTTCGCCGTGGCGACGGTGGCGGGAATCGTCACCCACTACGCGTGGCTCGCCGTCAACTTGATTCCGAAGCGAGGACAGACCGGCGGGTCGGTGCCCCACACCTACACCTTAGTGCTCAACGTGGTCTTCACCGTCGTCTTCATAGCGGAGGTGTACGTAACGTACTTCGAGTCGAGCGGCGAACAGGGGGAGATGGCCGCGCACGCCGATTAACCGTCCCGAGTCCGGTATCAGTCCGTGCGTTCGGGCTGGCCGGTGTCACTTCCGACCGCGCTGCGGACGTTCGAGGTGGTGTGCGCGACCAGTTCGCGGAAATTCCCGGAGCGCGCGACGAACAGGCCGACGGCGAGGACGACGTAGACGGCGGTGTAGGCGTACAGGATGAGGAGACTGACGTTCGTGGCGGCCGGTTCGGCGTAGGTTTGAATCACGTAGAACTCCGCGACGACTTGCGAGACGAACAGCGCGAGCAGCGCCACCGCCTCGCGGATGCTGATTTCGAAGTTCGTCAGGATGGCGAGTGCGAAGAAGCTCTGGGCGGCGGTGATCCAGATCTCAGCCGTTTGTTTCTGATCGAACGAAAGGGTGCCGATGTGGCCGGCAGCGATAGAGTATACGACCGCGAGCGTGCCGATGAGGAGCGTCCACTGGTTCAGCTTCGAGGAGATAAGCGCGTTGAAGCCGGCGGTCGAACGCGCCTTGTTCACGAGGTAGGCGACGACGATGAGTTCCGGACTCTCGCTGGCGAGCGGCGCGAGCCATTGGATCATGAAGAACGGTGGAACGCCGAGGGCGGTTCCGAGTTCTTCGAGGCCCAACGCGAACGGGTGAACCCCCTCGAAGATGATCAGCCCGGAGTACGCGAAGAGGAAGAGCACGACCGCGATGCGCCGCCCCTTCGGATACTCCTGGAAGTACGCGGGGACGCCGACGTGCGTCTCACCCTCCTCGACGTCGCCGCGAACGACGATGCCGATGTAGAGGACGTAGAGACCGACGAGAACGATCGTGTCGACGATACCGATGCCGCCGCCGAGCGGGACGAAAAACGCGTACGCCGTCGCCGCGAGCAGGAAGGCGATCTCGAGGGAGATGTCGCGGTCGATTTCGACGGCGTCCGCGAGGAAGCCGGCGCGCTGGTTGACCGTCGGGTCGTCGGTGCGTTTGGCCCGGTAGATCGTGAACAGCGCGATGCCGGACCAGCCGATGCCGATCAGGATTCTGTTCGCCCCGGTCATATTCGCGATGGCGAGATTGGCCGCTTCCGCCCCGCGTGCGGTCTCTTCGAACGCCCCGGCGTTCCACGCGTACAGCGCGTCGACGGCGTACTCGGGCGCGACAGCGAGCACCGCGAGAACGGCGATGGCGAACGCGGTCGGGACGTCCTTTTCGGCGGTCTCCGCGCCCCACGCGAGCAGGAACGCCGCACCGAGGATTGCGAGACCGCCGACGAGAACCGCTACGGAGGGGGCGACGTTCGTGCCCGGACTCTCCGGGGTCGAGGCCGGGTCGAGGTGATAGCCGTGCGTGACGAACAGCGCGACGAACGGAAGCGTCAAGAGTAACGCCGCGGCTACGGCCACGAGCGGATGGCGGAGACGTTCAAACATCGATCTGGTAAACGGAAGGGACGCGCCTATCCCTTTGGGTTTTTCCCGATACGCACGGTACGGAACCCCCGTCGTTCCAGTCGGACGTTCGTTCAACCTCAACGACGGGGGGCGTCGACGGGAGGAATCGAGAGATAAACTCCGATCTCTTGCTTGCCGCGGGTGGGGCCGCGGAGTGTCTTTCGGAAATTCGGTTTGGTTCGATGAGGCGCTTTACCATGCGTGTAGTAAGACAGGCGAGACTACGGCAAAAAACACAAGATAACGCATCGAGTGCCGATATCTGCCGCGAGTCGGGACGAGACGCCATTATCACGAATTTAGCGGTGAAACGCACGTCCGGTCGCTACGTGGTTTGAGAACCGCGTTCTGGACATTTACGAGGATAGAGAGCCTCGAAGATGGGATTCATATCTCGGGAAGAGCCGTTCGAGACCTTGCTAGCTGCAAGTTCGGATCGCGTTCCATCTTGTTCAGTCGATAACGACGACCCGAGCGTTTGACGCGTTGTTTTTCACGCTCCGAATTCCGCGCTTCGCACCCTGCTTCGACTTGTACCCTTCTCCACTATCCGCGATGATATTCCCGTTGGGTACGACGAGTCGCCAGCGCCACTCGCCGGCGGTATCTCGGTACAGTTCGAACGTCGAATCGATCGGCATACGTGCTTATCTCGCTGGTGGCCCATAGTGCTTGCGAGCGATCTCGTCACGAATACAGCCGGGTCGTAACTCCACTCTTCGAGTTCCATCAGCTAAAACGTGTGGCGAGGGGGACGGTCACCGAACTCCCTGACCGACGACGGCTACTGGTAGCCGAGCGCCTCGAGTTGGTTCGTGACCGCGGACGGCGGTTCGACCGAGTCGTCTCCTCCCTCCGATTCGATGTCCTCGATGCGCTCTTCGACCACTCCGTGGAGGTGAGCGGCGACGTTGGAGTCCGCGAGTTCGTCCCACCGATTCTCCCGTTCTTCCGGGTCGCGGTCTCTGTCGTATAGCTCCCTGTCGTCCGATTCGGTGTGGTAGACGTACGTCCAGCCTTCCGTCCGCGCGCTCACGAGCAGTTCGCCGTCGTCCAGATGCCGCGGAATCGGTTGGCGGGTGACGTGCTCGCCCCGAACCGCGACCGAGGTGACCGGCACCGGGTCGGGGTCGCCGTCGAGGAGACTCTCTCCCGGAAAGTCGTGTTCGACGTTCATCGCCTCGCAGACGGTGGGCGGAATCGCGTCGAGACCGACCGCGCGCTCGACGCGCTCGTCCTCGGCCTTGGGGTGGTCGACGACCAGCGGGACGTGAACCAGCTCCTCGTAGAGTTTGGGGTAGTGAGCGAGGTGGCCGTGTTCCATGAACTCCTCGCCGTGGTCGCCCGCGAGGACGACGCACGCGTCGTCTCGAAGCCCTTCGCGTTCGAGCGCCGAGAGCACGCGACCGACGCTCTCGTCCACCTGACGAACTGCGGCCTGGTAGAGCGACCGTAACTCGGCGAGCGTCGTCTCGCCGACCTCCCGACCCAACCCCGTCCTCGCGTGCGCTCGAAGCATCTTGAGCGTGCCCACGCTGGCACCCGTCTCATCCCGGACGAACTTCGGCGCGGGAACGTACGGCGTGTGAACGTCCATGTAATGAACCCAGAGGAAGAAGGGTGGCTCCGCCCGCTCGACGAATTCGACCGCGCGCCGCTCCACGTCGAGCATCCGTGAGACGTTTCGTGCGCCGCCCTCGCGGCCGAGCAGCCGTCGGACGGGCGACGCCACGACTTGGAGCCACGCCTGCACGGTCGGGTGGGCGGTGAGGTACTTGCTGTAGAGGCTGTCGCCGGTTCTCGATGTGAACGTCTCGAACTCGTCGAAGCCGCGGTCGTACCCCCAGTGCTCAGTCAGAAACCCGTTCGAACCGTTGAACCCCGCGGTGGCGATTCCCCCGTCGCGGAGCGTCTCCGCTAGCGTCGGCTCGTCGGCGACGCCGATACTCCGCGAGTCGCTGAACACTCGTTTCGCGCCGAGAACCGACGGAAACGAGAAGGGCGTCCAGTTTCCGTGGGCGAACGCGTTCTCGAAGACGGTTCCTCGCTCGCCGAGGGTGGCGGCGACACTGTTGTCCGGAAGCGCGTCGGCTCGGAGCGAATCGACGGTGAACAGTACGGTTACGGGCGTGTCGTTTGCACTCATTCATCGATCGCGGCGAAGTTCCGCTACTCGACAGTTCGTCACGAAGGTCAAATACCTTGCGTGCGAACGGTCGGATGTGTTCCTGTCATCTCCGTACTCTTCTAGTTCTACCGACCTGGCGAGTTCGCCGAGCGCGAACCGCCCGACGCTACTCCCGCTCCGTCTCGGTGACCCTCGCGTAGGGTTCGGCCACCAGCAATTGAACCTCCTTCGGATAATGGACGTACTCCGATATCGGACGGTAGAGACCGAGCACGTCGTGAAACTGCTCGTCCGCCTCCTCCACGCGAAACGCGACCAGCGCCACGGTCAGCGGAAGGTGCGTGAAGAGATACACCGCGAACCAGACCAGCGCGATGCCGAGCCAGAGCATCGGTTCGAGGTTCACGCTTCCCAGCAGTATGACCGCGGCGAAAAAGAGGCTGGCCGACGCGACCCCGACCATGAGGAAACTCATCCGTCGAAGTGAGGGGCCGAACCCCTGCGACCGAATCGGAAACGATTCCGAGTACGCGAGTACGACCTGTAAGGCGATAGCCAGTGGGGGCAACAGGAGAGCAACCAGTTCCAACACCGTCAGAATCACATCCACTCGCTCGTGACCGGAATCGCACCTTCGAACACGAGACCCTTAACCATAATGAACAGCACCGCAATCCCCCACCACCGAACCGCTGGCATTGCGACCATCGTACTGCAGACGACGGCCATCGACAAGCCCCTTTCCGTGCCGGGTCCGGCTTACGCCACCGGTTCCAGTCTCGCGCTGAAGTGGCGCAGTTCCTTCATCGGCGGTTCCTCGACTACTTCGAGTCCGGCGAGTTCGCCGCGACGAGCGGAGACTTTCTCGAACGTTTCGGCGACGTGTTCGAGGTGGTCGCGGAAGTACGAGCGACGGGGCAGACAGAGGCGGGCGAGTTGCGGTCGGTCTTCGTCCGGGAAGGCGAACTCACCGAGCTCGACGGCCCGAACCCCGCCCTCGCGGTAGAGTTCGCCGACCAACACCTGTCCGGGGAACTGCTCGCGCGGAATTTCGGGGAGGTACGCTTCGGCGTCCACGTACACCGCGTGCCCCCCGGTCGGGGTGTAGATCGGCACGCCGACGTCCCGAAGGAGGTCGCCGAGTTCGCGCACCTGCTCGACGCGCGATTCGATGTACTCTTGCGTGACGGCCTCCCGAAGGCCGACCGCCATCGCTTCGAGGTCTCTGCCGGCGAGGCCGCCGTAGGTGGAGAAGCCTTCGAAGAGAATGCCGCGCTGTTTGGCCCGCTCGAACAGATTCCCGTCGCACACGCCGACGAACCCGCCGATGTTGGAGAGCGCGTCTTTCTTCCCGCTCATCACGATGGCGTCGGCGTACGAGAGCTGTTCGCGGGCGATGGCGGCGACGCTCGACTCCGCGAACTCCTCCTCGCGTTGCTGGACGAAGTAGGCGTTCTCCGCGAACCGGCAGGCGTCGATGACGAACGTGGCGTCGAGTTCGTCGGCGACGTCGCGCGCCTCGCGGACGTTCTCGACGCTCACCGGCTGTCCCGCCATCGAGTTGTTCGTGACGGTGACGACGAGCGCGGGAACGTTCTCGGCTCCGACGTCGTCGGCGAGTTCGCGGACTTTCTCGGGGTCTAAGTTCCCCTTGAAGGGGTCGTCCTCGGCGGCGTCCGTCGGACAGTCGATGGGGTCGCCGCCGTTGTTCACGACGTGCGCCCGCGTCGTGTCGAAGTGGGTGTTGTTCGGCACGTAGTCGCCCTTGGAGACGAGGACGCCGTAGAGGACGTTCTCCGCCCCGCGCCCTTGGTGGGCCGGAACGACGTTCTTGAACCCCATCACGTCGGCGACGCTCTCTCGTAGGCGCTCGAAGCTATCGCTCCCGGCGTACGCCTCGTCGCCGCGCATCATCGCGGCCCACTGGTCTTGGCTCATCGTTCCCGTCCCGCTGTCGGTCAACAGGTCGATGAACACGTCGTCCGAATCGAGATTGAAGACGTTGTAGCCCGCTTTTTCGAGGTTGGCGACTCGTTCCTCGCGGTCGGGGAGGGAAATCGGCTCGACGACTTTCGCCCGATAAGCTCGCATATCCGAGTCCTGGCGAGCGGCGTCTTTAATCCTGCTGAGATAGTTTCGAACAGAGACGAGCGAAACCGGGGGACGACGCCCGACTCTGACCATCGTTAGTACGGGTAGTCCATCTGGGTCGCTATCACGTCGCGGGTGTCCTCGTCGGTCAGTTCGGTGACGAGCGACAGGCCGAGGGCGATGCCCGACGTGACGCCGCCCGCCGTCACGACCCGTCCGTCCCGAACCACGCGCTCCTCGGCCACCTCGCAGTGCTCGGCGAGTCGGTCGTAGGCGTCGGGGTGCGTGGTCGCTCGCTTCCCGTCGAGAAAGCCCGCCGCGCCGAGCAGGAGCGACCCCGTACAGACCGAGGCGACCCGCTCCGAATCGGCGCTCGCCAACCACGAGACGAACGCCTCGTCCTCGGCGAGTTCTCGGGCGACGAACCCGCCCGGAACGACCAGCATATCGTACCCCGAAAGCGATTCGTCCACCGCGTCCGGAACGAGTTCGAGTCCGGCGTTCGCGGTGACGCGCTCCGTCCGGGCGCACATGTCCCACGATATGTCGTCGCGGAATCCCATCGTGTCGAGTCGGGTGAGCGGGTCGTAGACGCCGACGAAATCGAGCGCGGTCATGCCGTCGTAGGCGACGAACGCGATGTGCATGGGCGGAGTTCGCGGGCGGGCCGCTTGGATGTTGCGAGCGAAAAGCGCGACTCGCCCGCGGAGCTACTTCGACCGATTCGCTACTCCGACCGTACTCATTCGTATCGGAGCGCATCGATGGGGTCGACCCGCGCCGCGCTCCACGCCGGGTAGAGTCCCGTCACCATCCCGACGACGAGACCGACCGCGATGGCGACCGGAATCACCTCCGCGGCGAACACGAGGGGCAGGCCCACGTAGTCCGTGGCGAGGTAGCCGCCAACCGCGCCGACCGCGACACCGAAGACCGACCCGATGACGCCGAGTAGTATCGCCTGCGTGAGAAACAGTTGGAGCACGTCGCGCTTCTGCGCGCCGACGGCTTTCATGATGCCGATCTCGCGGGTGCGCTCGGTGACGCTCACGAGCATCACGTTGGCGATGCCGAGCGCGGCGACGACCAGCGAGACGACCGCGATGCTGGTGACGAATGTCGTCAGCGTCGTGAGCAGTTCCTCCACCTGTCGGACGAGATCACGATCGGTCTGGACGCGGACGCTGTACTCGTCGGGCGCGAGGCGCGCCGCGTCGGCGTTCGAACCGAGGTAGGACTGCACTCTCGCCTTCGTCTCCGGAACCGCCTCGTGACTCTCGGCGACGACCGTGAGCAGGGGGTAGACGTGCTGTTTGGCGCCCTGCGTCGGACTCTCGACGGTCGAACCGTAGAACGGACGGGTCGGGACGTACACCTGCGGGAGCGCCCCGTCGTCGAACTGGCCGGTTCCACCCGACCCGTCGAGAACGCCGACCACGCGGGCGTTCACGGTCTCGCCGCTCGCCATCTGTATCGACACTCGGTCACCGACCGTCACCCTATCCTCGAACAGTCGCGCCGCGATGGGGTTTAGAACGACCTCCGGTTCTCCCTGCTCGAACGAACCGCCGGCGACGAACTCCCGGTTCCTGAACTGCGCCGGCGTCGTGGCGACGACGTTGTTCTGGCTCACCGTCTCGCCGTCGTGCGCGAGCGCGACGACCGGAACGACGCCCTGCGGGATGACGGCCGCCACGCCGTCAATTCGTCGGAGTCCCGCGATATCGTGTCGGGTGAACACCGCCTGTGCGCCGAAGCCGGGGCGTCCGCCGGGCGGCCCGACCCAGACGAACATGTTGGGCGCTCGGTCGCCCGCGACTTGACTCAAGATTTCAGCCTGGAGGCTCGTGCCGAGGGTGACGAGCGTGATGACCGCGGCGACGCCGATGACGACGCCGAGCGCCGAGAGCGACGACCGGACTCGGTGGCCTCGAATCGCCCGCAGGCTCATCCGAAGCGATTCGCCGAACTCCATCACCGCGCCTCGCCGACCCGGCGCGGAACCTCTATCTCCTCGACGCGTTCGACGGTTCCGTCGAGGATGTGTACCACGCGCTCCGCGTGCTCCGCGATGTCGCGCTCGTGGGTTACCATCAGGATGGTGTGCCCGTCGTCATTGAGTTCCTCGAAGAGCGCCATTATCTGCTGGCCCGTCTCGGTGTCGAGGTTCCCCGTCGGCTCGTCGGCGAGGACGATGGCCGGGTCGTTCGCCAGCGCGCGGGCGATGGCGACGCGTTGACGCTGGCCGCCCGAGAGTTCGTTTGGGCGGTGGTCTTCCCGACCGCGCAGGCCGACCTTGTAGAGCAGTTCGTTGGCGCGGTCTCGTCGTTCGGAGCGAGAGACTCCCTGAAAGATGAGCGGGAGCGCGACGTTCTCGCGCGCCGTCAGTCGCGGCATCAGATTGAACGTCTGGAAGACGAAGCCGACTTCCTGTCCGCGAACCGTCGTTCGTTCGTTGTCGGACAGCGCCGTCACTTCCCGGTCGTTGACGCGAATCGTCCCTTCAGTCGGCGTGTCGAGACAGCCGATGAGATTGAGGAGGGTGCTCTTTCCCGACCCGCTCGGCCCCATCACGGCGGTGTACGCCCCCCGACGAATCGACAGTGTCACGCCGTCTATCGCGTGAACCGGCGCGCCGAGATAGTAGGTCCTCCGAACGTCGGTCAGTGCCACGGCATCCCCCGAACCCCCATCAGCCCCCGTCGCCGAGTGGCTGGCGACCATACCAGTCGTACCATCCCGAACGCCTAAACCCTGCCCCATCTCACGGCCTCCCGTCCGCGGAAAATAACTCCGCTTCTCGCTCGAAGATGGTCGGAACGAACGCAACTCCCAACACGCTCAAGCCGGGAGCGACCGACACTGACTGCGGTGAGGGTGCTCGTAACTCGCCAGTGACCGGTGTCCTGCCCTCGCCGGAGTGAACCAATGACGTACTCGCCGAATCTACTCACTCGACTCGTCGAACAGCTTCCCGTTCCCGAGGTGCGAGTCCTGCTATCGACGTTCCTCCTCGTCGCGCTTGTGTTCGTCGTATGGATGCTCTGGAAGGCGGCACCGCGATTGAAACGGCAGGTCAACCCGCGCGTCGTGGACGTCGTCCTCCTCGCCGTGACCGGCGTCGTCGCGGTTTTCGTCGGCCAGTACGCGCTCACGCTATGGGCGGGCTCCGAACCCGGCGTTCAGCGAGTCGACATCTTCTCACAGCTAACCTCGACCGGGCTTCGAATCGCCATCACGCTCGGCGTCGTCGCGGCCGCGTACATCGGTTCGGGGATGTTGATACGGCTCGTCGAGCGGTTCACCACCCGAACCCGAGAAATAACGAGCCATCAAATCGAGATACTCAACCGGCTCATGGAGGTCGGCGTGTACATCCTCGCCGGCCTGCTTCTCCTCAGCGTCTGGAGCGTCGACGTTCGCGCCCTCCTCATAGGGGCCGGATTCCTCGGTATCATCATCGGACTCGCCGCGAACGAACCGCTGAGCGCGCTCATCGCGGGGTTCATGCTCATGTTCTCGCGCCCCTTCGAGATCGGCGACTGGGTTCAGATCGCCGAAGACGAGGGCATCGTCACCGACATCACGCTGTTCATGACGCGGATCGAGACATTCTCCGGGAAGTTCGTGGTGATTCCGAACGACGTAGTGGGGTCGAACACCATCATCAACTACGTGCGGAAGGGACGACTCCGATTCGAACTGGAGGTCGGCGTCGACTACGCCGCCGACCTCCAGCACGCCGTCGCCGTCGCGGAGCGCGCGATGGCCGACCAGAACGACGTGCTGGAGGTGCCCCAGCCGTCCGCCGTCCCGACGAATTTCGGCGAGTCGGCCGTGCTCCTCGAACTCCGGTTCTGGATAGACCGACCGAGCAGTCGTCGGAAGTGGCGCGCCATCGCGGCGGTTATCGGGGGCGTGAAGGTGGCCTTCGACCGCGAGGGAATCAAGATACCGTTCCCGCAACGAGAAGTGGCGACGCGCGAGGAGACCGGGGGGTTCCGCGTCGTCGACGGTCGAAGCGCGGATCGACGAATCGAGTGACTCCTCGCCGGTCGTCAGCGGAGTTTTTCGAGGCAGTTTCGACAGAACTCCGCGTAGCTGGCGTTCGGCTCCTCGCAAGACGAACAGCGAACTCGCTCGACTCGCGCCCCGCTCATCGGCGTTGGTTCCCGTCCGACCGCGTTCCGGCCGAACATCATCGCCGAAATCGGCGAGTCCGGTATCGTTCCGAACTCGCCGCTCATCGTTCGATTGACGAGGTCGTCGTCGCGCAGCGCCATCAACCCTCGCCACAGTCCGAGGAACAGTAGCGTCGGAGCGACGGCGAGCACCCCGCCGACGAGCACTCGAAAGATAGTCTCCCCATCCATGTCGCGCGCTACTCTGAGGAGCTACTTAGCTATTGGACAAAATTGACACGAATGGGACAGGTGGCCCCATCAGTCCTCACGATACTGCATCGGGTCCCGCGTCTCGCACCGCGGACATCGATTCCGAATTCGACGTTCGCGCGAGACCGGTACGAATCGCCTACGGTTCGGTAATGTCTCCCTGAACGCATGGTAGGCTCGGGCAATCGGAGTACAGGACGCTTATAACAATACCGCGACACGTCCATTCGCTTTCCCGTGAAATCAAATGAAGGGAAAAACGCACCGAATCGGGGTACGTCGTCTTACCGCGAGAGAGGCGTCGGTTCCGTCGCCGAAGCACGGTCGGACTAGCGAACGCTACGCTGACACTACGGAGGCGAAGGGTCGCGGTGCCGAATCGGGAGGGGAAGCGACATGGTAGGGCTGTTCGGCGCCTTCGGAGAGCGAAGGCACGGCCTAGAGGCGCTTCCGAGCACGACGTGGTCGGAGGACGAGCGAACCGCGACCTTCTCCGACGAACGCGTCGCGATGGCGAACTCGTTCCACCCGGTGCTAGCCGACGACCAGCCGGTGCGAACGACCGACGGCGACGCGCTGGTCTGGATTCAGGGCGACGTGTACGGCTTCGAGCGCGGCGGGTCGTACTCGCCCCGCCCGACGGGGTTGGACGCGCCGACGTACTGCGCGAACCTCTACGAAGCCTACGGCGTCGATTTCGCGGACGGTCTCAACGGACAGTTCGCCGGCGTCGTCTACGACCGCGACGCGCGGGACGTCCATCTGCTGACCGACCGCCTCGGCTCGTACCCGCTCTTCCACACGACCGCCTCTGGAACACTGCTGTGTTCGACCGACGTGCAGTCGCTCCCGTCCCACCCCGGCGTCGAAACGTCGTTCGACTTGGACTACCTCGCCGAGTACCTCGCCTTCAAGCGTTCGTTCGGGGTGACGACGCCGCTCTCCGGCGTGGAGAAGCTCCCGCCTGGAACGGTGACGACCCTCGATCTCGACGCGATGTCCACCGACACGCGCTCCTACTGGCGACCCGAGTACACCCCCGTCGACGCGCCGTTCCGGTTCTTCGTCGACCGCTTCACCGACCTCTTCCGCCGAGTGCTCGACGAGTGGGTGCGCGACAACCTCGACTACGGTCTGTTGTTGAGCGGCGGGAGCGACTCGCGGCTCGTCATGGCCGCGATGCCCAAACCGGTCGTCGGATTCCACATGAACGACTGGCCGAACCGCGAGGCGAGAACCGCGAAGCGAGTCGCCGCCGCCGCCGGAAACGAGTTCGTCTTCCTCCGGCGCGACCGCGACTATCGGCCCCGGGCGCTCGAACGGAACGCCCCGCTCTCGAACTTCGACGGCTGGTTCACGCAGGCGTATCCGACGGGATTCGCCGACGAGATAACGAATTCGGTGGACGTGCTGCTGTCCGGGCTGTACTCCGACACGCTGTTCAAAGGATACTCGCTCTCATCCCCGAAGGTGTCCCTCGGCCCGCTCGGGACGGTGACCCTCCCCCTCGAAGACCGGATCGAATCAGTGGACGAGTTCGTCGACCGACTCGCCGTCGAGACGCCGTCGTACCTCGACGGCGTCGAACTCGACCGAGTGCTCCGCGAGAACGTCACGGACGAAGGTGACCACGTCGACCACCACGGCGTTCGATACCGCTCGCTCCGGGAACTCGTCGTCTGTAGCGACTACTACCCGCTCTCGAACGACACGGAACTCATTTACACGAACGGTCTCCGCCAGCTTCGCCCCTATCGAACCCCGTTCCTCGACAACCGCCTCGTCGATCTCCACCTCTCGATGCCGGTTCGGTATCGACTCCGGCGAAACGTTGTCAACCGGGCGATAGAACGCCTCTCTCCGCGGCTCGCGGCCGTCCCGCATTCCGGGTCGGGCGTCTCGGTCGACCGCTCGTTCCCGGTCGAGTACGTCGGCAGACATCTGAACGCGCTCCGGCGGAAGTTCGTGGACGGCGAGGAACTTCCCGAGCCGTGGTTCACGCACGGCCCGTGGTCGAACGACGCGGAACTCGTCAGGAATCACGGCTTCGTCGCGGACGCGCTCGCCGAGAATCGCGCTACCGTCGAGAAGCTGCCGTTTCTCGAGTGGGACGGCGTGAAACGGTGTTACGGCGACCATCTCGACGGGGAGGACAACACGGTCGAACTGTACACGCTGTTGACCCTGCTGGAGATGCCGGTTACGGAGCGCCTCCGCAACCGAGACGAATCCGGTAACGGCGAGACCGACGGCCGACGCCCGCCGCGATCACCGCCGACGCCCGTGACCGGAAGTCGGGGTGACGCCCGGTGAGCGACCGGGACGGGCTTCGAACGCTGGTGGTCGGTCTCGACGGCGCCTGCCTCCCGGTGCTCGAACCGCTGTTCGAGGAGGGAGCACTCCCGAACCTCGAACGACTCGTCGACGAGGGCGTCGCCGGGCCGCTGGAGTCGCAGGTGCCGCCGTGGACGCCGAGCGCGTGGCCGTCGCTGTTCACCGGGGTCAATCCGGGGAAACACGGCGTCTTCAGCTTCCTCGACTACGACGGCTACGAATGGGACGTGGTCGATGGGACGCACGTGCGGTCGGACGCCCTCTGGGAACTCCTCTCGGCGCACGGCTATTCGAGCGTCGTCGTCAACGTCCCCGTGACGCACCCGCCGGGCGAGTTCGACGGCGCGCTCGTGCCGGGTTACATGGCCCCCGAATCCCCGCGCTGTCACCCCTCGGGGCTCCTCGACGAACTGTGTGAGGCGCTCGGCGACTACCGCGTGTATCCGAACTCCGACGGCGTCAGCGACGCCCAAGCCGTCTCGGAGTACCGAACGGTCACTGAGATGCGCGGCGACGCCTTCCGCTACCTCGCCGACCGATTCGACCCCGACTTCGGCTTCGTCCAGTTCCAGCAGACCGACACGGTGTTCCACGAACACCCTGGCGAGCGGGGGATGGTGCAGGCGGTGTACGAGGCCGTCGACGAACAGGTCGGGCGTATCCTCGCGGACTGCGACCCGGACACTGTCCTCGTCGTCAGCGACCACGGCATCGGCGAGTACGACGGGTACGGATTCTACCTCAACGAGTTCCTCGCGGAGCACGGCTACGCGGCGGTTTCGCAGGGCGGCGACGGGATGCCGTCGTGGGTTCCGATACGCGACGGGCAACTCCGCGACGGCGACGATTCGCCGGACGCCGCCGGACTGTCGAAGCGGTTGACCGCGCTCGCCGCCCGACACGGTCTCACGACCCACCGAGCGGGCAAACTGTTGGGGGCGGTCGGTCTCCGCGACCTCGCCGCCCGGGTCGTCCCCGACCACGTCGTCCGGGCGAGCAGTAGGCAGGTCGATTTCGCCGCTTCGCGGGCGTTCGTGCGGGCCAGAATCGAGTGCGGCGTCCGAATCAATCTCGAAGGGCGCGAACCCGAGGGCGTCGTCCCGCCCGAGCGGTACGAGAGTCTGCGGACGGAACTCGTCGAACTCCTGCAGGACGTCGAGACGCCCGAGGGCGACCCTCTCTTCGAGGATGTCGCCCGGCGCGAGGCGTACTTCGACGGCCCAGAGGCCGAGAAGGCCGTGGACGTCGTCACGGTTCCGGCCGACTTCGACCACTTCCTCTCCGCCGAACTCGCCGGGCAAACCTTCGCCGCCCCCGGCCAGCCGTGGAACCACAAGCGCGACGGCGTGGTCGCGGCGGCGGGCCAGGGCGTCGGCGGGACGCTCGAAGGCGCACACATCTTCGACGTGACGCCGACCGTGCTCGCGCTGTTCGGCCTCCCGAAGAGCATCGAGATGGACGGTTCGGTGCTGTCCAGCGTCGAAGCAAGCGGTGAGCGAGCGTACTCGACGCGGCGCGCACGACCGCGCCGGGAGGACGACGAGACGGAGCGAGACCCGGCGCGGAGAAACGAGACGAAGCGACGCGGAACGAAGACGGACGACGAATCGATTGCGAACCGATTGACGGCCCTCGGCTATCTGGAGTGATACCATGACGATAACGATACGCGAAGCAGACGACGACGCGCTCGACGAGTGGAACTCCTACGCGGAGCGTTCGGAGCACGCGACGCCGTTCCATCGGCGCGAGGCGCTTTTGCACCTCGCGCGAACCGCGAACGCGGAACTGCGACCGCTGATCGGCTACAAGGGAGAAGAACCGGTCGGTCTCTTCCCGCTGTTCGAGACGACGACCGGCCGGTTTCAGATGGTTTACTCGCCGCCGCCGCACCTGGAGGTGTACTGTCTCGGCCCCGCCCTGCTCAACTTCCGAAAGCTCAAACAGCGGAAAGCGGAGCGGCGCCACCGGGAGTTCATCGACGGCTGTCTCGACTGGGTGGACGAGGAACTCGACCCGGACTACGTCGACGTTCGGACCGTGGACGGCTACACCGACCTGCGACCGTTCTCGTGGAACGGGTTCGACGTGTCGCCGTCGTACACGTACATCCTCGACCTCACCGCCGACGACTTGCTGATGCAGCTCAGCCGCGACGCCCGGAGCAACGTCCGAAACTGCGACGAGGAGTACACGATTCGGGAGGGCGGCGTCGAAGGTATCGAGGCGGTCATCAAGCAGGTTCAAGATCGTCACGACGCGCAGGGGAAAGAGTACCGAATCGACCCGGCGTTCGTGACTGAACTGTTCCACCGACTACCGGAGGGGCAGGTCAGACCGTACGTCTGCGAACGCGACAGTCAAATCCTCGGCGGTATCGTCGCGCTCGAACGAGGCGACACCGTCTATCGCTGGCAGGGCGGCGCGAAACCGGACGTGGACTTTCCCATCAACGACCTGCTCGACTGGCACATCATGCAGGAGGCAAAATCGCGGGGGCGGTCGCGCTACGACCTCTTCGGCGCGAACCTCCCCCGGCTCTGCCGGTACAAATCGAAGTTCGGCCCAGAGCCAGTACCCTACTACACCGCCCAGCGGAAGACGACGCGGATGCGCGCGGTGACCGGCGTGTACCGGCGACTGCCGACCCCGCTCAAGGTCTTTTCCGAATGACCGCCGACCGTAACCGTCACGGTCGTTTCGACGCTCCGGGTGAACCGGACGAACGAACCCTCCATCGAAACCAAGGACATCCATCTACCGAACCTAATGACGACGAAGAACCCCTCCGAAGACGGACTGAATCGACGTTCTTACCTGCTCGCAACCGCCGGAATCACCGGATCGATCGCCGGCGTCTCGTCGGTTCTCGCGGACGAAAAACACCCCGGTGACGACTTCGAGACGGGCGATATCCGCCGGTCGGCGTTCGTCCTCGAACAGGGTGACGCGTGCCTCCCGCTCGCGGTCGTCACGTCGAACGAGAACCTCCCGGTCGAGGAGTTCTACGACTATCGGTCGTCGGACACCTACTCGACCGGTCGGTACAGCGCCTACGGCCCCGCGAAGGCGTTCGAGCAGGCCGGAAACAGCGTCTTCTACCTCTACGACGGCCCGAACGGAACGAGCCTCGTGTTTATGCACAGTAAGCGCGGCGGCGACAGCGGTGGGGCGGTGACGCTCGACTTCTCGGGGTTCCCTCCCGACGGCGGGTGGGCGGTCATGGACGACCAGTACAACGCCTCCACCAACTACGACCGGTTCGAGCGATCGGGCGACGAATCGACGGTGGACTGGACGTGGGCCGCCGACCCCCGTAACGGCGGCGGTTCGGACGGTGGCGCCTTCCGGGGCGTGACCGACGACGCCGAAATTCGAATCGACCCCGCGTTCAACGACGAGGCGCGACTGTACGGCGAGCACTACGAGGGTGAGGTCGAGCGGTGGAACGTCCTCGTCGCCGACTCGGACGAGTTCCAGTGGTTCTCGCTCGATATGGATACGCCGGTCGTCATTCGGTCGGGCGGGTGCAACGGGTCGGGTGCCCCTCCCACTCGGACGACGACCCCAACCACGACGACCACATCGCCCTCGACGACTCCGACGACCACGACGCGAACGACTTCGACCACTACACGGACGACGACCCAATCGTCGACCCCGACGACCTCGACCACCTCGACGCGGACGACCGAATCCGACGGACAGGCCGGATTCGGTGCGATAGCTGCGCTCGGTGGTCTGCTCGGCTTCGGACTCCGGGCGCTGGTTCGACGCGAGAAGTGAACTCGCATTTCTCACGTCGCTTCTCGCAATCGAAGCCCGTCTCGTTCGTCCGGGGTGCTTATAACTACGTGTAGCTTCCCAAATTATAGGAATTAATGTATTCTGAATTGAAATAACATATTGAGCTACAATCATGCCCTCCGAAAAGCCCTCTCCCGAGTGGGCGGCTCCGTTCGAGACGCCCAGGAAGTATCCGCTGCTTCGCGCGTCGAACCGGCGATTGGTCGATCTCGCGTTACTCGGCATCGGTTGCTCCGAAGCCCTCGTCCGGTACCTCAGGATTCTAACGGCGCAGACGAGTCCGCACCCGGACATGACGACGATGTGGCGACCGGTCGCCGAGGCGGTGCTCGCCGGCGCGCCGCCATACCTCACCGCTCCCGTGGACAACAAGCCGCCGCTGTTCGAGTACCTCAACCTCGCAGTTGCCGCGACGAACCGGTATCTGGTGGTGTTCTTACTTCTGGTCGGGTTGGCCAACGGAGCGGTCGCGTACCTACTCTGGCGGACACACGCCGAGTCGGGGTAGAGCGTCGTCGGACTCGCTAGCGCCCTCCTGTTTCTCGCGGCCGTCCCCCTCGTGAACAGGCACGCCGTAAACGCACGGTCGTTCACGCTCGTCGGGGTGCTCCTCGCGCTCCGCCGGCGACGAGTGACGACCTGCGGCCTCACCGTCGCGGCGGCGGGACTGCTGTCGCAGTACGGAGTTCTCGCCGTTCCAGGCGTGCTGTACGGTCGCTTCGTGTCGGATTCGGCGGATTCGACGGAGCGGAGGTCGCGGTGGAAGTTGCGGTGGGGGGTGCAGTTCGTCGGCGTCGCGGTCGGCTACGCGAGCGCGTTCCTCGTCTGGGGCGAGGCCGCGTTCGTGGCGAGTCTCGACCGGAACCTGTGGGCGATGCGACGCTACGTGGTCGAGTGGACGCCGTCGCTGTGGAACGGGACGGAGACGTGGGTTGCGTTCCACCGACGAACCGCGCTCCGACTGTGGCATCTGCTCTCGCTCGGTGCCATCGGCGTTCTCGTCACGATTCGCCGCGGATTCGGCGTCGGCTGGAAATCGGGAACGCCGGAGCAGCGAGCGCTCGCGTTTGCGGCGTCGTTCTCCCTACCGCTGTTTGTTCGTCCGTTTCCGACGTACTGGATGTACCCCCTGCCGTGGTTGACGACGCTCTTGGCGGTCGGATTTTTCGCCGTCGTTCGATGGTTTGCGAGGAGCGCACCGCCGATGTCGGTCGTGGAGCGGTCACGGTTGACACATCGACCCGTTCGAGTAGGCGACGCTTGTGTTCCGAACGCCTCGACGCACGCGGGTCATACTCTTGGAACTACGACCCGTGCTCCGGTACGAGTTCGATGACCACTCGGAACACTAGTGACGATGCACGCGACGCGATGAGCGACCCAGCCTGCAAACGCTGTGACGAACGCGCCGCGGTCAGGGTGACCTGCACGGCCATCGGACGTTCGGTCGCATCCCGACGCGAGTCGTCGGCCGCGTTCGCCGGTCTGTGCCGCGATTGTCTGGCGACGTTCCGGGCCGACCCAAACCTCTCGTTCGGAACGCTCTTCGACCGCTCGTCCGGCCCCGCCCAACGCTGTATCAGGGTCGAGCGTTTGTGAAATCGGATCTCGTCACGCGGCGACTCCGAAACGGTCGCGGATTTGCGCTATCGATTTGGAGATCGAGGCGATTGCGTAGTCCAGCGCCCGGAACTAGTCGAAAAGAGCGAGCCGGAGAAACGGCAGGGAGAACACGCCGAACATGCTCGAAAAGACGAATACTAGAAACAGTCTCTCGTCGTTTCGAGACACGACTACGAACATGACAATAGCGACACCGAGAAAGCCGAGAGCGGTGGCGAGAAACGCTATCCGTTGCGCCCGATTCGTCTCACCTAATTCGACCTCCTGGTCGATACCTGCGTGGAATACCTCCGCTACATCCTCGTAAACGTCCGCCGGTAGGACGAGCAGTCGTCGTGTCGTGCTACCGGCCCGTCCGGACACGAACGAGAGCCAGAGGATCGTCCACGAACGGATGCGGAGCCGTCGAACGCTAGCGAGCGAATCCAGGCTGATTCCGAACGTTTTGAGCGGGTCTGCGGTGCCACGGTGACTCCCTGTTGACATTCCACCGCGTGCATAACGCTCCGCACATAATACCGATTAATTTTTCAAGATGTTCGATCACGACGGACTCGACGTCTGAACGTGCGACAGATAGGACGCGAGATCCGTCGTCGAGATGATTCCGACGACTCCTTCCGCGTCGTCGAGGACGGGCATGTGGTGGAACCCGTGTTCTATCATCGCGTCCGCAACGTCGCGGATGGAGTCCTGCGCCGTCGCGGTGACGACCTCCGTTGACATGTAGGCCGATACCGCCGTCTCCGCCTTCGGGTGGCTCTCGGCGACGATTTCGACGAAATCGGTCGTTGTCAGGATTCCCTCTAACCCGTCTTCCTCGTCGACGACGAGAACGGAACCGATGTCGCGGTCTAACATCACCTGTGCCGCGTCTTCCACGAGCGTCTCCGGTGTGACGGTGTACGGGTCGGACGTCATCAACCGGCCGACAAAAATATCGTCCATACCTATTCTCCGTCCCGAATACGTATAAAGATTGTCACCACGTATCATTCTCGTTCGGTTGCGCCGAAACAGAGTACGAATCCGAACTGATACATCGGTGGCCCCTCGGACGCTTTCGTTCGTCGGCTACGCGTGCTTGTCCATGAACGAGATGATTCGCTCGAACTGCGCTATCAGGTTCTCCCGCGAGGTCGTGTGGTGGCCTTCGTCCTCGAAGATGCACGTCTCGACCGGCACCCCCTGCTGACAAACCTCCTCGGCGATCCGTTCCGCCTCCCCGACCGGAACCCGCGGGTCGTTCGCGCCGTGCTGGATGAACAGCGGACAAGAGATGCGGTCGACGTCGTGGATGGGGCTGATGACTTCGAGGAGCGCCCGGTCGTCTGTCAGCGACCCGTACTCGCGCTCGCGGTGCGAACGACGCCAATTGCCCGTGTTTTCGAGGAACGTGACGAAGTTGGCGATGCCGACGAAATCGACCGCCGCCGCCCAAAGCTCCGGATACTCGGTGATGGCGGCGAGCACCATGAAACCGCCGTAGGAGCGACCGTAGGCGACGACTCGGTCTGAATCGACGGCCTCTCGCTCGTGGAGCCATCCAACCGCCGCCGCGATATCTCGCACCGAATCCATCCGCTTTTCCACGTCGTCCAAACGGGTATACGCCTTGCCGTATCCGGACGAGCCGCGGACGTTCGGCTCGAAGACGGCGTAGCCGCGCCGGAGGTAGTACTGCTTCATCGGGTAGAACCACGGTCTGCGCTGGTGCTCGGGACCGCCGTGGATATCCACGATGACGGGGGTTTCGCCTGGTGACGCGTCCGGCGGAAGCGTCCAGGAGGCCGGAATCGCCCGGCCGTCGAACGAATCGTATCGAACGATCTCCGGTTCGCTGAAGGTGTCGCGCGGGATGCCGAGCGTCCCCGAATCGGTCCACCGCTCCGCCGCGCCCGTCTCGGGGTCGAAGACGTAGGCACTTTTCGGGTTATCGCTCCGGCTCAGCGAGAGGGTACACCGTTCTCCGTCGGGAGCGAACGCGACTTCGGAGACGACTCCCTCGGGTATTTCCGGGTCGGGGAGTGATTCGATGGCGTCACCGTCGCCCGTGAGTCGCCCGGCGGACAGTTCGGAGTAGCCGTCCACGTTCCGACTCCAGACGACGCGTCCCGTCTCGCGGTGAAGGGCGAGTTGCTCGGCGTTCCACTCGCCGCCCTCCTCGACGACCGTGTGGGTGCCGTCGTTGAGGTCGATTCGACCGACGTAGGAGGTGTCGATGCCGCGGTTCGTCGCGCAGTAGAGGTCACCGCCGGGGCCGAATTGAACGTCCGCGTAGCTCGCTTCCGCGTCGTCGGTGAGCTTGCGATGGTCGCCCGTCTCGGGGTCGAAGAAGGAGAGGTTCTGGTCGAAGCTGGCGTTTGCCTTCGAGAGGACGATACCTGGCTCACCCCACGCTTCGACGCTGAGAAAGCCGCCGTCGCCTTCGTGGACGAGCGTCGCGTCGGTTTCGTCCCGACCCTGCACGTACACGTCGAACGTTCCGGGGTCGTCGCGGTTCGCGGCGAACGCGACTCGGTCGCCGTCGGGACTCCAGCCGCCCCAGAGATGTATCGCCTCCGGAACGTCCGTGAGTCGGGTTTTGGTTCCGTCGGTCAGGTCGTACCGGTAGAGTTGGTCACGCTCGTCACCCCCTTCGTCCATGCCGAAGACGACTTCCGGGCGGGTCGGGGACGCCGAGACGAACGAGATCCGTTCGTCGTGGGTGGTGAGTCGGTCGGGCCACGCGTTCGGCGAGTCGAGCGTCCAGACCTGCGGCGTGCCCGTCGTGTTGATGAGGAAGACGAGGTCGCCGTCGACGGTAACGGTCGGCGATTCGACGGCATCGATGCTCAGATAGCGCGAGACGGAGTACATGATGCGTTAGAGGGAGGGCGAGGCCAAAAAACTCGCCTCGGCCGTCCGTTTCTCCGGTACTTTTCCGTCGTCGGACGGCCAAACCATTGATTGATATCCAGCGTCCATATTCGACCGAACCATGCCCGTAGGTACCTTGGCTGTCGACGCAGTCACGGCGAGCAAAGATACCGCGGTCGAAGAACTGGCCGGCACGATGAAAAATGAGGGAGTCGGGGACGTCGTCATCGTCGAAGACGAGAAACCAGTCGGCATCGTGACCGACCGGGACATCGCCCTTGCGGTCGGGGACGGTTCGGACGTCTCGTCGCTGACGGCGAGCGACCTCATGACTGAAGACCCGCTGACCATCGAAGCGGACGCGGAAGCCGTCGAGTTACCGAAGACGATGGCAGACGGGAACGTGCGGCGCGTTCCGGTCGTGGACGGCGGCGGGAAGCTACAGGGAATCGCGACGTTGGACGACGTCGTTTCGACGGTCGGCGAGGAGATGGAGGATATATCGACCGTCATCGAAGCACAGTCGCCGGGCTACTCCGCCGACTGACGGTCACACGGGCGCACGGTGTCAGACGCAAAACCGAATCGACGCGTCGATCTTCTTTCGAACGAGCAACGTCGGTGGTGGATGCTCGTTTTCTGGCAATCGGCGGATGATTATCGCTCCCCCGACAGTGGCAAACCCGGGTCACGAGCTCGATACGTATCCGCTCTGCTCTCCCGTCGACGGCCACGTGACGTACTCCGTTCTGTCGGAAGAGACGTAATTTTGGGGTCGCGTCGTTGGGTTCACGGTCTCTATTCAGCACAGTTTCGCTCGTACTACACCTTGGCTGGTAGATTTCGGTGCGGGCGGGACAACGAGCATCCCTCTAGGAAGCGAATTCCACTGATGTAACCGCCGATACCGCGATAGTACCACCAATTACCGCTCTCGAAGCTTCGGTAGGATTTTCGTGAAAACGTGAACCATCTGCGGCCTTAATCGCGGAGTTCGGCATGGGTAGAAAGTGGGAGTAACAATGACAGAACGAGACCAACGAGACACGGAAGACGTTGAATCAGAAGAACGGCGGTCGTTCATGAAGAAGGGCGCGCTCGCGACGGGTGCGCTCGCGCTCGGGCTCGGAAGTGCGGGCAGTGCGTCGGCGCAGGGCCAGAACGTGCTGGTATACACGTACGACTACCACCCGAACGTGCAGTTCCGCGTCATCCAATCGCTGGAACAGTCGACGACCGTGCGACTCCTCGCGCGACCTGGTGGCGGCAACGTCCCCGAGATCAGCCAGCCGGACGACTACAACGCGTACATCGTCCGCTACCTGCTGGGCGGCGGTGGCGGGGGGCAGGGCCAGATTACGACGTTCGTCTTCGGCCGCGACCTCTCGCTGAACACGGGGTCCACCCGTCGGTTCTCGGGCGACGCGTCGGTATTCAGCAGCTCGCTCAATCTGCTCAGCACGAGCCTTCGGGGTGGGTAACGAGACGGCTCGCTGAATCTCGTGGTAATCCCTCTTCCTCATTCGATTCGTATCGTCGGCTGTGAGGGTTCCCACGACGGCGTCACTCGTACACTTGCCCGGTCGAGCAACGACACAAATTCGGTTTTCGAATCGGCGTTCGGCATGTACTCTGCACGTGGAAATGTCAGGGTTTGATGTTAAATTCGTGGTGCGAATCGGACAGTAGAATTAACCGGGTCACCCTCGAACGACGAACCACCATAGATCGTCTTCTGCGGACCCTACCGAACCATTTGGACGAAGCTGGCGGGCAAAGCGGAACGGTCGGCGTCATCGCTGGAAGCGTCGAGTTCACCGGCCAACCGGCGCTCACCGGGTTGGCCGCCCTCCGGACGGGGTCGGATCACGTCCGGGCGCTCGCGCCGACGGAGATTCACCCCATCGTCGCTAGCCACTCGCCGAACCTGCTCGTCGGTCGGTATCCCGGCGAAGGGTTCACCGAGGAAGCGGTCGACCGAGCGGTCGAACTCTGACAGTTGTCCGACGCACTCGTCGTCGGCCCCGGTCTCACTCGGTCGAACGGACTGCGGTTCGAGAGACACTCGCGAAGGTCGATCTGCCGGTCGTCGTCGATGCGGTCGCCATCGAACCGGCGCTGAGCGGTGATCTCTCGAACACGGTCTTCATACCCGACGATGCGGAGGAGGAGGCCATCGTCGAAGAGTACGGGTCGCTGGAGACGTTCTCCGAGTCGACGGGAGCTATCGTCGCGACGACCGGCGACGTCGATACCATCATCGTCGACGGAGACCGGACGACCAACGAGACCGGCACGCCGGCGCTGACAGTCGCCGGAACGGGGGACACGCTGACGGGGGTGGTCGCCGCCCTGCTCAGCCAAGGCCTGAACCGCGCCGAGTTCGGCCGCCTCGGCGCGTGGATCGTCGGGAAGGCGGGTGAACTCGCGATGGCCGAACGCGGTAATGGTCTCGTCGCCACCGACGTCATCGACCGAATCCCCGATACCATTCGCTGAATTCACGCTCTGCACTTGGACGAATCGGCTGTGAACGTCAAATCCGCGGTGCGAACCAAACGGTCACGAAGCGTCGACGGATTGCAAGAGTTACGCTCGGCCCCGTTCGCGCCACTCTCGACGGCGGAGTCCGTACTGGATCATGTCGCGGTACTCGCCGTCGATGAACCGATCCTTGCGGATGCGCCCTTCCTCCGCGAACCCGAGCGACTCCAGCAGCCCGCGGGATGCGTCGTTGAAGTCGAAGGCCTCCGCGCCCACGGCAGGATGGTCGTACACCCGGAAGACGTAATCGACGACGAGCGAGACGACCTCCGTGCCGTAGCCTTCCCCGTGAATCTTTGGGACGAGCCAGTAGCCGAGTTCCGGACGACGCCAGTCGGCGTCGTCCACGTACACCGCGCCGAGCCGCCTCACGTCTTCGTCGGGCCGGTCGGGAGCGGCGTCGTCTCCGTCGAGACAAACGAGAAACTGGTCACCGCTCCCATCCCCGGTCGGAACGTCGATCTGCTCCCGGTTCTGAAGTGGGTTGCCAATCGGATAGCGAATCTCGGGGTTGGCGAACGCGCGCTGGAGGAACGGGATCTCTTCGCGCTCGACCGTCCGGAGCGTGACTCGCTCGCCGCTCGAAATGCGTGCTCCCGGCACGAATCCGGAATCACCGTATCCGACCATAGACCTTGTGGAACGACTCGATCGAGGAAGGCCCGCCCACCGCGTGAGATGTAGACGTTCTTTCTTCACCGCTTGCGACTTCGACGAGACCTCATGATGGAACTCCGTCGGCGGCGTGGCCGTCTCGACGCCCTTTCGAGGGGGCTTCGATTTTCTCGCCACGGACGACGCACTCGCGGCAGCGCTCGGAAAAATCAGCACTCGACGGTGTCACAGAAAAACTAAAGTATGTGCCGTCATCACATAGTGCATATGGGAATCCTAATGGCGCTGCCCGGGGTGCTAGAGCTAGTTCGCTGGCTCAACGCGACGATTCCGTTCTTCACGGTGTTACCGGCGTTCGTCGGAATCGTCGTCCTCCTCCGATTTTTCGTTTCCGAGGTTCGTCTCGGGCGACCCACCCCGACCCACACCGAGGGAGAGTATCGGTTCGACCCGGACGACTTCGATTGACGGGACGGGGAACGGGACTCCGACGCGATGGAAGACCGCTCATAGCCGAGCGTCAATCGTCGTAGGAGCGAGTCGTCCACGCGAGATAGTACGCCTCCTCGAAGCGGAGGTAATCGCGGAAATCGTCCGCCGACGCCTCGAACCCCCGGACGAGGACGAGAAGTGAGTTGGAGTACGGTGGGGGTGATTCTCGGTGGGCTCCCTCGCGGGCCGCCGTTCGGAGGATGCTCCGTTGCTTTTCGGTCAGGTCTCTCGCGTCGTAATCGACGGCGACCAGCTCTCGGGCGGCGAACTCGGCGAATGCGAAACGATTTCGCGCGACCGATTCGAAGGTGAAGTCGTATCGGGGGAACGTGACGTTTCGCTCGGAGGCGACGAGACGGTAGTCCTCGTCGTTGTGACGGAGGTACTCGAAGGGTGGGTTCGGCCAGAACTTGCTCTCGGTTCTCGCGTGGACGACGCAAGGGGTCGGCCCTTTTCTGTCCGCGGACGCGATGGCGCACTTCAGCAATCGTTGGTCGTCGGGCGAGAGCCCCGAGAAATCGCCGCGCTCGCCGTTCGCGCTCGACACGGGTTCTGCGCGGAGTACCGGTCTGGTGACGGTTCTGGTACCGTTTTCGGTAGACGCGACCGAGTAGTACGTCCCGTTCACTCGCACGAACTCGCCGTCCACGAACGGTTCGTGCCTGTACGCCGTCGTCCCGTTCGGCACGCCCGAAGCGACGAGCCGCCGCTGCGTCGGCGTCCACTCGCCGTTCGTGTACAGAAATTCCGCTCCCAAGTTCGATGGTGCGACCGACTCGAAGTGAAACGCCAGTTCGCTATCGTCGTGGGTGTCCCAGAGGAGACAGCCACTCAAGGCCGTTCCGCTGCCGGCGGCGAGGGCGAGAAGTCGCCGTCTGGAGACGTTCATACTCGAATGTCGGATGTCAATAGTGAGTATTTTCTCTCCGGAATAACCTCTCGTCGCCGAAGGCACCCTCCGATCCGTTACCCTCGGGCGAAAGGTCATTTCCGTTTCGCGCGAGTACGACCTCTCGATGGAACACTCCGCTCGCCCCCGGCGCGGGTTCGTCGCATTCTACCGGCGCTACACGAAGACGTGGCTGCACGCGCTGGCGACGGCGGCGTTGACCGCGTTCGGGATGTTGACGTTCGTGCACAACGGATTCGCGGTCGTCGCGGTTGCCGTCTACGTCGTCCCGCCGATCGCGCTCTACTTCTCCGGAAGCGAGTTCGGCGGCGTCGATTCGGGCGGAACCGAATCCGGCGGAACTGACGCCGGCGTCAGTTCCGTCGACGAACCGGCGGCGGAGTCGGGCGAATCGCCCGCAGAACCGGACGAAGACTCGGCGAGTTGGACGGCGACCGACACCCCGACGGACGCGACGCTGTTCGACGCCGTCGTCACCGCCGACGGCGCGTACGCCGTCGGCCAAGATGGAATCGTTCTCGCGGACGCGCCCGAATGCGAGTGGCGCGTCGCACTTCCGGACGGGTCGAGCGCGGATGCGAACGACCTACGCGGTGCCGACGTGACGACCGACGGAAATGCCGTCTGGTTCGCCGGCGACGGCGGTGCGCTGGGTTGGCTGAACCCGGAGACGGGTCGGCACGTCGACCACTCCGCGCCGTCCGGCATCACCGACAACTGGGCCGATATCGCCGTCGCGGGGTCGGAGGGTGATGAGACGATACTCCTCGTCAACGGCTCCGGACAGGTCTTATGCGGTCGTCATCGGAACGGCGATATCGCGTGGGACGACCCCGTAAAACCCGGAAGTGGGTCGAGCCTCTGCGCCGCGACACTCGTCGATACGTCGGTCGGCTACCTCTGTGATACGAACAACTCCGCGTTCGAGACGGAAGACGGCGGCGAGTCGTTCCGACGGATCGGCGTCGAGAGCGCGGACGGAACATTCACCGACGTCGCCTCGACGTCGCGCGGCGACTGCGCCGTAACCGCCGACGACGGCGTCATCCACCGGTACGACGACGGAAACTGGACGCCGATTCGACTCGGTGACGAGGCGCTCCGGGCGCTCGCGCGGGAAGACGGTCGGACCGTCGCGTGCGGCGACGCCGGAATCATCTACCAGCGCGCGGGCGCGACCGCCGACTGGGAGCGTATCCCGACGCCCGCAAGCGGGCCGCTTCGAGGGGTCGCGGTCGGCGCTCGTCGGGCGGTCGCGGTCGGAGAAGGCGGTACGGTCGTCGTGCGCGGTGATTGAGTTCCGAGAAGTATTTACCACCGGCAGGGAAGAATCGGGGGAGATGGTTCCCGTCATCTCCCGCAGAACCGCCCTCTCCGGCCTCGGCGTCGCCGTCGTCGGCTCCTGTACCGCTCTCGCCGGCCGGTCGGGTATCGGCGTCGCGGACACCGACGAACGCGACGCCGGCCCCGACTGGCCGATGGCGCGCTACGACCCGGCCGGAACCGGCTACAATCCGGACACCGCCGGGCCGAAACGGTCCGTCCGAGTGAAGTGGCGACGCGAGCCAGAGCGGTTCTCGGGCGGCGTCGCCTCGCCGATCCTCCTCGGTGACACCCTCTACGCGACCGGCCAAGGACTGACCGCCCTCGACGCGGCGACGGGGTCCCCGTGTTTCTCCCACGAGGGGTCGTACCAGTCGAGTCCGGCGCGAGCAGATGCGAGAGCGTACGAGACGGACACGTTGGCCGTAACCGCCCCGACCGGCGTTTACGGTCTCAACGCGGGCGGCGGGCGTCGTCTCTTCGACTACGAGTTCGGCGTCGAGCGGTGGCACGGCCCGACCCGCGACCCGAGTTTCGATTTCTTCGGTTCTCCGGGCGCCGTTCCCCCCGTTACCGTCGGACGCACCGTCTATGCGGTCGTTCCCGGTACGGCTTCCGACACTGCTCACATCGTCGCGCTCGACGCGGCGACCGGGACGGTTCGGTGGCGGTTCGAAACGGGCCCGGCGTCTCTCCCCGCTATCGGTGACGGCGTGCTGTATGTCGTCTCCCACGGTCGCGTCATCGCGCTGGAGGAGAAACGATGAGCGACGACGCGCGGTTCCCGGCGTTCGACGCTCGTTCCGGTATGCATCGAACCACGACCGGGATTCTCCGCGAGGCGATCGATCGCCTCGGTCGCGACCCCGAACTCGTCGTGCCGTTCGCCGTGGCGGGCGTCGTCCTCAGCGTCGTCGGTCGGTTACGGCTCACCGACGCGGTTCCGACGCGAGTCTCCGACGGTCTCGGCGAGACGATGGTGAGAGTTCAGTTCTCCCTCTATCCGACCGGTTCGGAGACGACGGGGCTCCCGGTCGCGGCGCTCGTGAACCTGAAACTCCCATACTTCCTCTGGGCGGTCGGCCTCGAACTCGTCGTGTTCCTCGCGGTCGGTATAGCCGGGTGGTTCACGTTGGCGCGAGCGTTCGAGGCGGAACGGACGATGGAGCGATTGCTCACGTATCTGGGATTCGTGGCCGTCGTGCAGGCGGCTTTTCGCCTCCTCGGCGCGGTCGACGGCCTCGGGTTCGTCACCCTCGTCGGCCTCCTCGCGACGTTCGTTCGGTTGTTCGTCGCTCCGGCGCTCGTCGTCGCCGGTGCGGATATTCGAACCGCGGTCGGTCGGAGTTCGCGACTCACCGCGGGTGAGGGCGTCACGGTGTTCGGTCTCGTCCTCGCCGTCGGCCTCTCGGCATGGATTCTCGGGAGTATTCCCGTCGTCGGAGCGTTCGTGAGTTCCGCGGTCGTCGCTCCCATCCACGCGGTTTCCATCGTCGTCTTCCTTGACTCGTTCGACCGACTCGAACGGTCGGCGTGACCGCGGACGATTCGAGAGCGCCGCAGAAACACTGACGCCGGACGACGTCGCGGAGGCCGCGTTGTTCCTGGCGAGCGACCGCTCCAGCTACGTCACCGGCGAATCGCTCGTCGTGGACGGTGGGGTGGTGAACACCGCGTAGTTCACCGCCGCCGAACCATCGCCGAGTGCGATTCTTCCGGATTTCTTCGTGTGAGGGCGACGCCCGAGGGGGGCATGTTACCGCGCCGACGTTCAGCTAACGGTATCGATTCATAATTTTTGGCCGACACCGTTTTACCTTCCATCCACAATCAGGGTAGCAATGGCTCTCGCAGCAGACGATACCGACGAGACGGGGCGTCGTAACGTCCTCGTCGTGTGTCTCGATACGGTTCGTGCGGACTTCTTCTCCGACTACGCGAAACGACTCCAGCGGCTCGCGGATGTTTCGTTCACCCAGTGTCGCGCCGCCAGTTCGTGGACCGTCCCGAGCCACGCGAGCATGTTCACCGGGGAGTTACCCTCGAAACACGGCGTTCACACCCACAATCGGCGATTTGACACCATCGACCGGGAGGAGACGTTTCTCGACGACCTTGACGGCTACTCCACGTTCGGCGCGAGCGCGAACGCCTTCGTCAATCCGGATTACGGCTTCGACTCCTGGTTCGACGAGTTCTCCCCCGTCGAACCCAAACACCGCTATCCCGAAGCGACGAGCCTCCGGGAGGTGAGCCGGCGCGTCGACACGAGCGGTCCGGAGAAGTACGTCGAGTACCTGCGAGCGGCGCTGACGCATGAGTACCCCGTCCGGAGTCTGAAGAACACCACACTCGGCTACCTCCACGAGCTGACGAAAACCGGCCCGGTGCCGAAAGGCGTCGACGACGGGGCGTCGGCGGTGCTCCGCGCCGCGAAACGCCACATCGACGGAACCGACCGTCCGTACTTCGGCTTCTGCAACCTGATGGACGCGCACACCCCACTCCAGCCCTGTCTCGCGTTCGACTCCTCCCTCCAGCGCGTTCCGAACTCGTGGACGTCGAGCCGGTACGGCGTCTGGGAACTGATGGACGAATCGGGGCGGCACGACGACTACTGGCGCACCCGAAAGGAGGTGTACGGGGCGACCATCGAGTATCTCGACCGCGTCGTCGCGTCGTTCGTGACGGACGTGCTCGAACGGTCGGAGCGCGAGACGACGATAATCGTCACCTCCGACCACGGCGAGAACCACGCTGAGGAGGCGGACGACTTCGTGGCGAACCACAAGAGCAGCCTTTCGGAAGGCCTGCTCCACGTCCCGCTGTGTATCATCAACCCGCCGGAGGGCTACAACAGCCGCGAGACGGGCTACGTTTCGCAGCTCACGCTCGGCGATCTAGTCGTCGGGCTGGCGGACGGGCGAACGCCCGACGTGGAACGCGACCGGCTTCCAGCGGAACTCGTCGGGATGAGCGCGGGCCCGGAGCCGCCGTCCGACTACGAATACTGGGATCGAGCGATTCGGTGCGCGTACGACGGGACGACCAAAACCGTCTGGGACTCGCTCGGCACCCGCATCGAGTACGAACTCGACTCCGACCGCCCGTCGTGGCAGCGGCGGGTCGAGACGACCGAAGGGACGCCGGCCGTCGAATCGGCGTTCTTCGACGATCCGATAGCGGACGCGAAGGAGTCGGCGCGGGACACCTCCCCCAGCACCGCCGAGGAGATCGATTCGACGACGGAGTCGCGCTTGGAGGAACTGGGCTACCTGTGATCGACCGCTTCGCGCTTCGCGGAGGGCACTCGCCGTCTACTCCCGCGGCGCGAAAACGAAATCCGCGACGCGGAAACGGAAGAGATAATCCCCGGTAGTCCACAATCGTCTCCTCACGTCAATGGCTGACCAATCGTCAGATTCGTACTCGCCGCTCCGGTCGCTCTCTCGCGGCGCGTCGTTCTTCATGGCCGGAAAAGGTCTCGACAACGGCCTTCGATTCCTCATCACTCTCGTGTTGGCGCGCGGACTCGGAGGGGTGCTGTTCAGCGTCTACTCGTTCAGCTTCATCCTCCTACAGTTCGTGGAGGTGTTGACCAATCTTGGAACTGACCAATCGATCCTGAAGTTCGTTCCCCAGTACGAGGACGCCCCGAGAAAGCGACGCCGGATGCTCGGCCTCGCCTATCTCACCTCGCTGGTCGCGGGCGTCGTCGTCGCCGTGGTTCTCTACGTCGCCGCGCCGGTCGTGACGCAGTTCGCCGACGAGGCCTTCCGTCCCTATCTCACCGACGTCCTTCGAGTGCTGGCGTTCGTTCTTCCGTTGAACACGCTCACGAACTGCATCAAGAGCGTCTTCAAGGGCCTCGAACTGCCGGAATATCAGGTTTTTATCATGAACGTCCTGCTTCCGGTCACCCGTCTCGCCGCGGTCGGAATCGCGCTGTTGCTCGGATACCGAATCTTCGGCGTGATAGCCGCGACGGTCGTCGCTACCGTTTTCGTATTCGTCGCGGCCGTCTGGCTGGTGCTGACGAGAACCGACCTCCGACCGTCGTTCCGCGCGTCTCGGTCGGAGGTCGTCGAATTCTACGACTTCTCGCTTCCGCTGACGCTCAATCAGGCCGGGTACGTCCTCTCGAACCGCGTCGATATCCTAATGGTCGGCTTCTTGGGGGCGTACATCGCGAGTCCGGACGCCGCCGGTATCTACAGGAGCGCTACCGTGCTGGCCGGACTGCTCATCCTTCCGCTGAGCGCCTTCAGCCAACTGTTCCCGCCCATCGCCTCGCGCATGTACAACGACGGTCGGATGGGGGACCTCGAATCGCTCTACCGGCGGGTGACCCGATGGTCGTTCACGCTGGCGCTGTTTCCGGCGGTCGGTGCCATCGTCTACGCGAACGAACTGCTCACGCTCTTCGGGGACGGTTTTACCAAGGGACAGGCGGTGTTGCTGTTGTTTGTCGTCGCCCAACTCACGAACGCGAGCGTCGGTCCTAGCGGGTACGTGCTGATGATGACCGACCACCACTATCTGACGCTCGTCAACCAGTGGGTGTTGGGCGCGTTCAACGTCGCGCTCAACTATCTGTTCATCCAGCAGTTCGGCCTCATCGGGGCCGCGGTCGCCAGCGCCACGGTCATCGCGGCGGTCAACGTCCTGCGAATCGTCGAGGTGTGGTACACGGAGGGGTTGTTCCCCTACTCTAGAAAGTACGTCAAGCCGGTCTTCGCCGGTGTGGCGTCGGCGCTCGCCATGTATGGATGCAAGTATTTCCTCACCGGCCCCGTCTCCGGCGCGCTTGCCGCGCTCGTGCAGGGTGCGGTCGGAGGTGTCCTCGGCCTCGCCGCGTTCGCGGCGGTGTTGTACACGCTCGGAATCGAACGAGAGGATCAGGAGTTCTTCGCGGATTATCTCCCCAGTTGAGCACCGAAACAGTGGAAGTCGGGATGCCCCGACTTCCGAGCAGCTCACCTTTTGAGGGCGCTACTCGCGCCCGACGCGGGCCGCACCTCGGCGCACCGCCCGCTTTTCGAGGCAGGTGAAACAACCGTACACCTCGTCGACGTTGTTCCCGAACACGCGGGCGAACTGGGGCGTGACGAACGCACCGCACTTTTGACAGCGATTCTGCGACGGCGCGCTCGGTCGTCGAACGCGAACGCCGCTCCCGGCGGACGTGTCGTGTGCCATGAGTATCAGGCGTTGTTCATCCGGATGGCGGTCGTCTCCCCGCACCACTGGCAGGTGGTGACGCGATACGGTTCGCGCGAGAACTCGGCGTTGTCGCTCGCCTCGTTCTCTGTCAGGATCGAAATCTCGACCTGATGTGGAGTATCGGTTCCGCACTCGTCGCAGGTTTCGACGAAGTCGTCGAACCTGTCTCTCGGTTTCGTGGTTGTCATGGGTGGGACTGTTCGGTGTTGCACGGCGAAACTAACCGCGGGCGTTCGCGTCGCCGTCGGCGCTCGTGACGATGTTCGTTCCAAGCGAGTTCGTAGTCGAGCGATTCTCGGAGGTCGGCGTTGACCACGACGTCCGTCTCGTGTTGGGGGTTGCCGTAGAGCGCCTGTTCGGGTACTCTCGCGCGCGTCGAGTGCTGTGGCGGGCCGTACCGCGTCTCTTCGATGGGCTGCTCCGTCGTCACGTTTCCACCACGGCGCAGTGTGTTTGACATGGATGCCAACTCCGGTCGGTTCGTTCCGGCGGTCGAGGTCACTCGACCCACTCTATTCGACCGTTGCTACTCAAAAAGGAATTCTGACCAGATTCTCAAAACACCGGACGGCTCGACGTGCCGTCTCGCCGACGCCCGTCTTCGGTCGTCGTCGCCGGAGTCCGCCGAACCGGGGTACTATGATTCGCGTCCGTGGCGTCCGTCGTCTCTCTTTCGAACGCGAATCCTGCATCGCCGTCTCCACGGGCGTACACAGAAACCGTGAGAAACGAGCGGTTGACATCGAGTAACCGAGAATTGCGTCCGCATGCGGAAAATACTGTCAACTACAGCTACCGTCAATCGAGCGATACCGCGGTGTGGCTTGCCGAAACGTATCACAGCGGATCCGATTCGATGTACTTAAATTCAACCGGCCACTCGGATAGAATGTCGAAGTCGCCCGGTGTTTCGGTTCACCTCGATACAGGTGAATTCGAAGCCCTTATATGATGGCGACAACTTCGCAGTAATGTGAAGGACGGTGGCGGACATCTCCGTCACGGTCATCAGGAAATGAGGATTCCACCCCTGCGGTCAGCCGTACACGATGGGATCTGATGTTAGCCTTGGTAGTTCGGTGACACCTTGTCGGAATACCGATGCGGTGTCTCGAACTATGTGATATGTGATACACTCTCTTTGAGAGTGTCTCCGCCTACAATGCTGGACATTGCGTCCAGCGGCATTCTGGTTGATCCTGCCAGAGGCCATTGCTATTGGAGTTCGATTTAGCCATGCTAGTTGTACGAGTTCAGACTCGTAGCGGAAAGCTCAGTAACACGTGGCCAAACTACCCTATAGACCAACATAACCTCGGGAAACTGAGGCTAATACTGGATAAGGCTCTCACGTTGGAATACGGAGAGCTGGAAACGCTCCGGCGCTATAGGATGTGGCTGCGGCCGATTAGGTAGACGGTGGGGTAACGGCCCACCGTGCCGATAATCGGTACGGGTTGTGAGAGCAAGAGCCCGGAGACGGAATCTGAGACAAGATTCCGGGCCCTACGGGGCGCAGCAGGCGCGAAAACTTTACACTGCACGCCAGTGCGATAAGGGAACTCCAAGTGCGAGGGCATATAGTCCTCGCTTTTGTGTATCGTAAGGTGGTACACGAATAAGAGCTGGGCAAGACCGGTGCCAGCCGCCGCGGTAATACCGGCAGCTCAAGTGATGGCCGCTATTATTGGGCCTAAAGCGTCCGTAGCCTGCCAGACAGGTCCGTCGGGAAATCTGCTCGCTCAACGAGCAGGCGTCCGGCGGAAACCCGCTGGCTTGGGGCCGGAAGACCCAAGGGGTACGTCTGGGGTAGGAGTGAAATCCTGTAATCCTGGACGGACCACCGATCGCGAAAGCACCTTGGGAGAACGGACCCGACGGTGAGGGACGAAAGCTAGGGTCACGAACCGGATTAGATACCCGGGTAGTCCTAGCTGTAAACGATGCTCGCTAGGTGTGGCACAGGCTACGAGCCTGTGCTGTGCCACAGTGAAGACGGAAGCGAGCCGCCTGGGAAGTACGTCCGCAAGGATGAAACTTAAAGGAATTGGCGGGGGAGCACTACAACCGGAGGAGCCTGCGGTTTAATTGGACTCAACGCCGGACATCTCACCAGCACCGACAGTAGCAGTGACGGTCAGTTTGATGAGCTTACTAGAGCTACTGAGAGGAGGTGCATGGCCGCCGTCAGCTCGTACCGTGAGGCATCCTGTTAAGTCAGGCAACGAGCGAGATCCGCGTCCGTAATTGCCAGCAGCACCCTTGTGGTGGCTGGGTACATTACGGAGACTGCCGCTGCCAAAGCGGAGGAAGGAACGGGCAACGGTAGGTCAGCATGCCCCGAATGTGCTGGGCTACACGCGGGCTACAATGGCCGAGACAATGGGTTGCAACCCCGAAAGGGGGCGCTAATCTCGGAAACTCGGTCGTAGTTCGGATTGAGGGCTGAAACTCGCCCTCATGAAGCTGGATTCGGTAGTAATCGCGCTTCAGAAGAGCGCGGTGAATACGTCCCTGCTCCTTGCACACACCGCCCGTCAAATCACCCGAGTGAGGTCCGGATGAGGCCATCAGGCGATGGTCGAATCTGGGCTTCGCAAGGGGGATTAAGTCGTAACAAGGTAGCCGTAGGGGAATCTGCGGCTGGATCACCTCCTAACGATCGAGACCGGGCCGACGCGCCCGGCTCACCCTTCCCTGTCAGCAGCGTGCTGACGGGGTGGCATTTCACCTTCGAGGCATTCTCGTATTCCGACGAGGCACCTTAGAACTACCAAGGCTACTCTCCCCTTGACGAGGGAAGCCTTCGCTCAGTGGTGAGCATCTCCGTTTCGGAGAGTGCTCGGGTTCGAATCCCGAGGAAGGCCGTTCCGTCGGGTAGTTCGAATCGCTCCCCTTAAGTGTATGGGGCCGAAACGAACTATTCCGAAGAAAACCGATGCACCATCCCGCGAAAGCGCGGTTGGGAAGGGTTCGACGCACGCTCTTGGCGACCACCGGGACGTGCGATGACGACCGTGTGTACGTGCAATCCAGGCGTCCACTGGACTCACATCCGTGAGTCATACAGTGAATCCAATCCAATATTACGTGGCTACTGTGCCACTTGGTGGATAGCTCGGCTCGAGCGCCGACGACGGACGTGCCAAGCTGCGAAAAGCCTGAGGGAGCCGCACGGAGGCGAAGAACTCAGGATCTCCGAATGGGAATCCCCACCGCAATTGCTTCGCGCAATGGGGAACGCCGAGAACTGAAACATCTCAGTATCGGCAGGAAAAGAAAGCAAACGCGATGTCGCTAGTAACGGCGAGTGAACACGACACAGTCCAAACCGAAGCCCTCACGGGCAATGTGGTGTGCGGACTGACTCTCAGCATCGAAACGCCTCTCAGAAGTCTTCTGGAACGGAGCATGAAACAGGGTGACAATCCCGTATGAGAGACTACTACGTTGTGCGTCAGCTCCCGAGTAGCGGGGGTCGGAAATCCCTCGTGAATATCGCGGGCATTGACCGCGAAGACTAAACACGACTCGAGACCGATAGCGAACAAGTAGCGTGAGCGAACGCTGAAAAGCACCTCGAAAAGGGAGGTGAAATAGGGCTTGAAATCAAGTGGCGATGGAGCGACAGGGCATACAAGGCCCAGCAACAAACGACCCGGGTGCAAACCCGCAGTAGGACTTGCTGGGAGCCGGTGTTCTGTCGTACGTTTTGAAAAACGAGCCAGGGAGTGTATCTGATCGGCGAGCCTAACCCGAGCATCGGGGCAGGCACAGGGAAACCAATACGACCGCAGCGCTTTGCGCGAGGGTCACCGTCTTCAAGGGCGGGGAGTCGACCGGATACGACCCGAAACCGGGTGATCTACGCATGGGCAAGGCGAAGCGTGGCGAAAGCCACGTGGAGGCCTGCTAGAGTTGGTGTCCTACAATACCCTCTCGTGACCTATGTGTAGGGGTGAAAGGCCCATCGAACCCGGCAACAGCTGGTTCCAACCGAAACATGTCGAAGCATGACCTTCGCTGAGGCAGTTCGTGGGGTAGAGCGACCGATTGGAAGTCCCGCCTCCGAGAGGAGTCGGCCTTCCTGTCAAACTCCGAACCTACGGACGCCGTCGACGCGAGGAATCCGGTGCGCGGGGTAAGCCTGTGTACCGTGAGGGAGACAACCCAGAGCTGGGTTAAGGTCCCAAAGTGCGAGCTAAGTGCAATCGAAGGTGGTCGCAAGCCCTAAACAGCCGGGAGGTGAGCTTAGAAGCAGCTACCCTCTAAGAAAAGCGTAACAGCTTACCGGCCGAGGTTTGCGGCGCCGAAAATGATCGGGGCTCAAGCTCATCACCGAGACCTGGCGGCACTCATCATCGAGTGATCCAGTAGGTTGGCAATCTGTGCGGGTGGAAGTACGGGCGAGAGTTCGTATGGACCGCTCAGTTTAGAAAATCCTGGCCATAGTAGCAGCGTTAGTCGGGTGAGACCCTCGACGACCTTACGAGTAAGGGTTCCTCAGCAATGTTGATCAGCTGAGGGTTAGCCGATCCTAAGTCTCGTCGCAATTCGAGCGAGACAACAGGGAAACTGGTTAATATTCCAGTGCCATCGTGCACTCAAAGTCGACGCTTCAGGAAACATCGAGCCGGGCAGTCGCCCGGTCGAACCGTCCAAATCCGTGGAAGCCGTAATGGCAGGAAGCGGATGAACGGCGGGATAGCGCAAGTCGGTGGTACCCGGAGCCCGTGAAAAGACGAGCATGATGATCGTACCAAGATCCGACACAGGTACTCTGGCGGTGAAAGCCAAGGTCTGTCGGGAGCAACCGACGTTAGGGAATTCGGCAAATTAGTCCCGTAAGTTCGCGATAAGGGATGCCTGCCCTGTGGAAGGGCAGGTCGCAGTGACTCGGACGCTCCAACTGTCTAGTAACAACATAGGTGACCGCAAATCCGCAAGGACTCGTACGGTCACTGAATCCTGCCCAGTGCAGGTATCTGAACACCCAGTACAATGGGACGAAGGACCTGTTAACGGCGGGGGTAACTATGACCCTCTTAAGGTAGCGTAGTACCTTGCCGCTTCAGTAGCGGCTTGCATGAATGGATCAATGAGAGCGTCGCTGTCCCAACGTTGGGCCCGGTGAACTGTACGTTCCAGTGCGGAGTCTGGAGACCCCCAAGGGGAAGCGAAGACCCTATAGAGCTTTACTGCAGGCTGTCGCTGGGACGTGGTCGCTACTGTGCAGCATAGGTAGGAGCCGTCACCCAGGCACCCGCGCTAGCGGGCCGCCGAGGCATCCGTGAAATACTACCCGGTAGTGACTGCGACCCTCACTCCTGGCGGAGGACACCGGTAGCCAGGCAGTTTGACTGGGGCGGTACGCGCTCGAAAAGATATCGAGCGCGCCCCAAGATTTCCTCACCCGAGTCGGAGACTCGGAGAAGAGCGCAAGAGCACAAGGAAGTCTGACAGTGTCCTACATAACGAAGGACGCTGACGCGAAAGCGTGGTCTAGCGAACCAATCAGCCTGCTTGATGCGGGCGATTGATGACAGAAAAGCTACCTTAGGGATAACAGAGTCGTCACCGGCAAGAGCACATATCGACCCGGTGGCTTGCTACCTCGATGTCGGTTCCCTCCATCCTGCCCGTGCAGAAGCGGGCAAGGGTGAGGTTGTTCGCCTATTAAAGGAGGTCGTGAGCTGGGTTTAGACCGTCGTGAGACAGGTCGGCTGCTATCTATTGGGGGTGTTATGGTATCTGACGGGAACGTTCGTATAGTACGAGAGGAACTACGAATGGATGCCACTGGTGTACCAGTCGTCTGACAAGGCGCGTGCTGGGCAGCCACGCATCACGGGGTAAGAGCTGAACGCATCTAAGCTCGAAACCCACCTGGAAAAGAGATACCACCGAGACTACTCGTAGAAGACGAGTTCGATAGACTCGGGGTGTACGCACCGAGGCAACGAGGTGTTCAGCCCGCGAGTACTAACCGGTCAACGCCACACAATCATACCGCATTTGGAATCACTGTCGACTCCGACGGTGAGTCCAGGCGCAAACTGGATTGCACATACACATGGTCACACGAACCATCAACGATTGGTATCCGCGTCACGGTTCGATTCCGTGAGTTGACGTTAAGGCGGCCAGAGCGGCAGGGTCACACCCGTACCCATCCCGAACACGGTAGTTAAGCCTGCCTGCGTTTCGATCAGTACTGGAGTGCGCGAGCCTCTGGGAAATTCGATTCGCCGCCTCCATTCATACGACATCAACCCCACACAGAGCATGCTCTGTGTGGGGTTTTTCTATTTTTGTCGATAGCGACGCGAAAAGCGGTTTCCGCTATGTCCGTTCGGTATCAACACCGTTTCAAGCGGTCATTACCATGCATAGCGCGCATACTCACCGATTTTAGATACGAATACGCGACGCCCGGCGGGATGGAGAGAGCGCGACGCGCGGCCATCCGTTCGCCGAACGATTGGTACAGCGACCGTTTGGGTCTACGATTTATTTTTCACTGAATAAATTGATAGTCCAACCATGCGTGGCGAAAAATCGGCCGCCCGACGGTGGACGCGTCGCAGGGCGCTCGCAACGCTCGGTGCCATTGGCGCCTTCGCAGGATGCATTACGAGTTCGAGTCCGCGACGACCGGAACTGAAAATGAACGATTCGACCCCTGGAGCGCAGACCGTCGACTCGTGGCCGTGTTTCGGATGCGATGACCGAAACAGCGGAGCCGCCTCGACCGCTCGCGGCCCCGGTCGAACCGCCGATATCGAGTGGACGTTCGACGGTGGGACGCCGACGATGAACAGTTCGCCGGTCGTCGTGGAGAACGTCGTCTACGCCACACGGACGGGCGACCCAGGCGGTATCTGCGCTGTCGACGCGACCACCGGTGACCCGCTGTGGCGATTCGAAACAGAGGGGTACATCTCGTCGGCACCGGCAGTCTCCGACGGCGTTCTCTACGCCGGAATGTGGGGACGGACGTTCTACGCGGTCGACATCGCGGACGGAACGCAGCGCTGGAAGGTCGATGTCGGCCACCGGTTCGGGCGTAACCCGCGGTCGCCTGTAGGCGGTCGACGCGAAAACCGGTACGGAACGCTGGACGGCGGAGATCGAACCCGACACGCGCTCGTCACCGGCGGTCGCAGACGGCGTTGTCTACGTCGGCTGTGCGAACGGGGTTTCGGCGGTGACCGTCGACGGGGAGGGAGCGTGGCAATCGATTTCGAGGCCGACCGCGAGGACGGCCCGTACGTGGACTCCTCCCCGGCGGTCGCCGGCAGTCGCGTCTTCATCGGCGCGTCGGACGGGTGGCTCAGAGCCATCGGAAACCGAGCGTAAAACGCGAGCGGACGCCACTGCTCGCCGAACGGACTCGAAACCTCTTCGAGCCGACGGATTCCAGTCATCGACATTTATTAAGCACACGGCTTAATTGGGACTACGAATGGTCTCCATCGACGCGTCGTCTGCGGGGCGAAAGCTCATCATCGTCGCTCCGCTTCTCCTCCTCGTGGTACTGACTCTCGCCGTCGATATCGCCGATTTGCCGGGGAACGATCGTCCCGGCTCACAATCCGGCGAGGCGATCACCATCGAGAACTGTAGAGAAATAAACAATTCCGGGACGTACGTACTGACGAAGGATTTCGGCGGTGCGGCCGGATTAGCGTCCGGGTGTCTCGAAATCAACGCGAGCGACGTGACGATAAACGGCTCGGGACACAAGATTCAGGGCCGAGGAGTGACCGACACGACCGGCATTATCGTCGGAAGCGAGCGGAGCGTCTCCAACGTCACCATCCACTCCGTCAGGGTCGAGCGGTGGAACCGCGGCATCCACGTCACGAACGCATCTGACGTGACGATTCGGAAGGTCACCACGGTTCGGAGTACGGAAGGAATCACCGTCTGGAACGGCACGCGCGTCACAGTCGAGAACTCGTGGGTGACCAACAACCTGTTCGGCGTCGTCATCGACGAGGACAGCCAGGAGGTCACCTTCTCCTCGACGCACTTCCGAAACAACCGCGCCGCGAACACGACGCGAGGTCGCGGACAGTACCGGCAGAACGGAGGGTGATAGCGCCTCACTCGGGCTGCTCTTCGCCCGGTGCGACGTCCTCTTTCTTCTTGATGATCTTCGCCCAGTCGGGGTACTCCTTTCGTTCGGTGCCCTCGTACTCCGGGTCGCCGGACATGGATTTGATGCTACGCGCGTCGGCCAAACTCCAGACAGCTCCGTCCTCGTGGAAGAGACCGTTAAGGACGCCCTTCTCTCGCATGTAGAGCGAGAACGCCGGTTTGACCATGAGCGACCAGAAGAAGTTCCCGACGCCCGACTCCCGGATGGTCGGCGCGAGCGAGGCGTAGTTCGGAACCTCGAACTGTTCGGCCACGTCGGCGAAGAACTTCTGGCCGGGGCGGATTCGCTGCCACTCCGAGAGCCAGACCGGCGCGTCGAGCTTGGACGAGACGTGGTTCGCCTGCCGCAGCACGCGCTCGTAGAGACTCGGCGTCCGCGCGAAGTTGTAGTGGAACTGGAGGATATCCATCCCCCAGTCCAAGTAGTCGACGTTGTTCACCAAACTGGTCGAACCGACTGTGAGCGGAATCTCGCCGCGATACAGGGTGAAGGTTTTCGATAACTCCTTGAAGAACTGGAGGTCTTTGTTGTTCCAGCCCGGTTCGTTGGTCAACTCGATTGCCAGCAGTCGCTCGTCGTTGCGATACTTCTCCATGAACCAGACGATGAAGTCTCGCGGGTTGTCCCACAGATCGTCGTTCGCCATCGTCCTGGTCGACGGCGAGAACGCCTGCACCGCGGTCAGCGGGTCGTCGTTCATGAGGTTCTCGAACGTGGGTTCGCGCCCGACGCTGTCGAACAGTCCGAGCAACACTCGAATTCCGTTTCGCTCGGCCGTCGCCAGAAAGTGGTCGACCGCCTCCTCGTGTCGCTGCGGGTTCTGGAGCCAGTACTCGTAGCTCAGCCACGTTCGGATGGCGTTCAGGTCGACGCTCGCGGCGTACCCCATATCGCGCTCGATGATCGCCGGGTCGTAATCTCGCCACATCTGATAGCGGTTGAACGCCCGCGTCGGAATGTAGATCGCCCCGCGGACGTCGACCGGCGCGTCGGTATCGGGCGGTAAGTTGAGGTCGGTTCGACGCCGGTTCTCCGGCCGGTTTCTCCTGGAACCGCCCCCGACGACGCCGCTACTCTTCGATACGCTGGAAACCGCACCTACACCTGCTCCGGCACTCAACGCGAGAAATTTCCGTCGGCCAACTCGCCTGCTCATACTCCCTGTTCGCACTCGAACGGCAACAAAGTAACTTTACGGAATTTTACAGATCGTCCCCTATAAACGTCTCCGAGGGGACGCGGTTCACGTCGAACCGAGCACAGATTGCGTCCGCGGGAAGTCGGAAGCGTCTCGGAACCGTTTCGACCGAGATTTGGGTGAAACTCGTCCCGAATGTAGAAAAATCTACTTTTGACTCCCCGGGGCAGTACCGTTCGTGCGTTCCAACGCACGGAATTCGAATGACTGACCCCACTGACTCACGTCCCACGCCGAAGTCGAGCGACGGACCGATCCGGTTCGAAACGTCACGGCGAATGTTCCTCGCCGCCGCCGGGGTGACCACACTCGGCGTCGCGGGCATCGGAAACACCGCCGGATTCGGCCGGAACGAGATGCGGTCGTTCACCGTCCGACTTGAAAACGTCTCGACGGGTACGACGCTCACGACGAGCAAGAACGGAGAACTCGCGGAACAACCGGTTCCACTTTCGCCGGGCGCGTACGCCGTTCACCGGAACGACGAACCGATATTCACGTCCGGCGAACCGGAGCGAAACAACGGTCTCGAAGAAGTCGCGGAGGACGGTAACCCGGAACGACTCGCGTCCGCGCTCGCGGAGCGCGACTCGGTCGCGGCGAGCGGCGCGTTCACGACGCCGATGGGGAGCGACGAGCCGAGTCCGCTTCCGCCGAGAGAAGCGTACGAGTTCGAGGTAGAAACGCCGATGATGTCGAACGTCCGGCTCTCGCTCGTGACGATGTTCGTCCCGTCGAACGACCTGTTCTTCGCGCTCGGAGGCGCGTCCGGGATGCGGCTCTTCGACGGAAACGACCCGATATCGGGTGACGTTTCGAAGAGCGTCTCGCTCTGGGATGCAGGCACTGAGATCAACGAAGAGCCAGGAACCGGGCCGAATCAGGCCCAACGACAACGAGCGCCCGGCGTCGGCCTCGTCGAACGCGGAACCGTCGCGCCGATAGCCGACGTCAACGGATACGACTACCCCGACGCTTGCGACGTGTTGAAACTGACGATCCAGCCACAGTGACCGGCAGCGAGCGACGAACCCGTCATCCCGCCGACCGCATCGCTCTCGATTTTTATCGGGGTGACCAGCGACTTCTCCGCCTGCAAAAGCATTTATGCAAGCTTCGCACAGAGAAACGTAGGAACGTGCGATGGAGAAGGCGCTCTGGTATCTGCTCACGGCGACGCGCGGCGGTAAAAACCGCGTCCGGATCATCCGCGCCCTCTCCGAGAAACCGATGAACGCGAACCAACTCGCCGACGAACTGGAACTCGGCTACAAGACCGTCCGACACCATCTGGGGATGCTCGAAGACCACGGCGTCGTCGAATCGGGCGAGAACAAGTACGCGAAGCTATACTTCCTCACCGACCGGTTCGAATCGTCCCGCGAGACGTTCGAGACGATACTCGAGAAAACGAACCTGTAACCATGGCAACGACGATAGAAGCGGCGAGCGTTTTGACGGGCGTGAACGTCCTCTTTCTCCTCGCGCTGACTGGGGTTTGGATTCGGAACTACGCCCTGTTCAAATCCCGGTTGGTGTTGGGTCTCCTCGCGTTCGCGGTCGTCATGCTCGCCGAGAACGCGGTGGCGCTGTACTTCTTCCTGACGATGAAGGGGTTCTACGGGATGACGCCTCGCGTTCAGCAGGCCGTCCTCGTCCTTCGGACGCTGGAGTTCGTCGCGCTCGCCTTTCTCACCTACGTGACGATGAAATAGGCCGTTGGTAATCGGCGTCGATTCGCCACCCATCGGCGTCGAACGAGCGTTAGCACGGGCGTAACTCATTCATTCCGTTCATCGACGGCGGGAAGGCGAACCGCGGTCGTTCGTCGCTCAGCCCGGCGACGGTCGGCAATATGACGAGCTTAGCCCCCTGCTAACCTGAGTTCGACCGTTCACGGCGGAAAACGGTCGTCGGCTTTCATAAGTGCTGCTCCTCGATGCAAGAATGACCGCGCTTTGCGCGGTCGTTGGAGTATCCACCTATCTGCCACCATGAGACCCACGACTCACCTATTCAAGGAAGTGCTGACAGTCGTAACGATGTTCACGACTTTCGTGAACACTATCGCGGAGTTGGCGAACATCACCCGTATTCGAATCGTCGTCGTCGTCCTCCTGGCTTGCCTGCTCGGCGTGACCCTGTTGGTGAGGGAGTGATGTTCGCGGTCGGCTCGAAACCCTAGCGCCACCCCGAAATCGATCACCACCTCACCTTCGACTAGGGAGGTGTTTTCACAACATCGCACCGTTTCCGCAATTCTTTGCCGAGCGAAACCCGACGAGTGCGGACGAGGTGGCCATCGAACGGATTTATATCGTCTGCTACTCCCGATCGCCGAGCCGTCCTGGCACGTTCGCCGAGACGCCGAGTTGCCGAAGCGCGTCCCAGAGGGTCGCCTGATTGCTCGTCACGACGGGCACGTCGAAGTCGGCTTCGAGCGGTTCTATCGCGGGAAGAGTTCGGTAGTTCGTACACGAGACGAACGCGGCGTCCACCGCACCCGCCTTGGAGACCGTCCCCCGAACTTGTCGGTAGGCGTCCGCAGGCCGAAGCGACCCGATATCGGCGTTGGCCTCGATTCCGCGACCGTCCATCTCAACCACGTCGAAACCGGCGTCGTCAAGGTACGACGCTTCCCGGTCGTTCAACTCGTCGGTGTACGGCGTCACGACGGCGATTCGCTCGGCGTCGAGCACCCGGAGCGCGCGCTTGACCGACAGCGCCGTCGCCACCGCGGGAACGTTCGCCGCCTCGCCGAGCGTCGCTTCGAGGTCGCTATCGAAACCGGGGCCGTGGAGCAGACTTCCCGTCGTACACGCGTAGGCGACGACGTCGACGCCGGCGTGCGACAGTCGCTCCGCGCACTCGACGGCGTCGTCGGCCATCGCGTCCAGTTCCTCGACGGTGACGGCTTCGAGGGGCATCCGCGCCGAGTGGACGCTCGCGCCGTCGGAAACCGCGCGCCGAAACTCGCCTTCGACCGTCGTGTTCGAGGACGGGACGACTGCGCCGAGACGACCGCGCCAGCCGAACATCAGCGCCACCTCCCGTTTCCGGTCCGGTTCGCGGTTCCGAGTCGGTTCATTCCTTCCACTCCGTCTTCTCGTCCGCGCGGTCGCGCTTGACGGCCTCCGGGTCGCGGTCGTCGGGCGACCCGTGCCCGCCGCCGCCCGGCGTCAGAACCGCGACCGTCGTTCCCGCCGCCACGTCGCGCGTCGTCTTCGCCGGGACGACCTCGCCCCCGATGCGGTTCACGCCCGTCGCGCCGTCTTCGCCGCCGGCGATTCCGCGTGGAGCGACTCGCCGCCGCTCGGTGAGGAGCGAGACCGTCGCGTCCGCCTCGACCCTCACGGAGCGGACGACGCCGAGGCCGCCCCGGTGTTCGCCGCGACCGCCGCTGTCCTCGCGGAGACCGTACTCCTCGACGAACAGGGGGTACTCGGCTTCGAGTGCCTCGACCGGGGTGTTCAGCGTGTTCGTCATCCCCACTTGCACTCCGTCAAGCCCGTCTTTCGTCGGTCGGCCGCCGAACCCGCCGGCGATGGTCTCGTAGTACGTGAATCCGTCTCCGCCTCCCGATCGACTCCCGATGGTGAGGTTGTTCATCGTCCCCTGTCCCTGCGCCGGGACGCGGTCGGGGGCCGCCTCGGCGAACGCCGTGAACACCACGTCGGTGACTCGCTGGCTGGTTTCGACGTTGCCGCCGACGACCGCCGCCGGGGGTCGGGGGTTCAACAGCGACCCTTCCGGCACCGAGACCGAGATGGGATCGTAACAGCCCTGATTCGGGGGTATCTCGGGGTCGGTCACGCACCGAATCACGAAGTACACCGCGCTCCTCGCCACCGCAACCGGCGCGTTCACGTTACCCGCGACCTGCGGCGCGGTGCCAGCGAAATCAACCTCGATTCGCTCGTCTTCGACCGTCACCGTCACCTTGATCGGAATCTCGTCGTCGGTCACCCCGTCGCCTTCCATCACGTCGCGCGCGCCCAACTCGCCGTTCGGCAGGTCGGCGAGTTCGGCGGTCACGCGGTCGCGTGAGTAGTCGATGACGGCGTCGAAAGCCGCAACGATGCGGTCTCTGCCGTGTTCGTCCACGAGGTCGCCCAGTCGCTCCTCGGCGCGTTCGTTCGCCGCGATCTGCGCGCGAACGTCCGCCCGGCGCTCGCTCGGATTCCGGACGTTCGCCAGCAGGAGGCGCATCACGTCGTCGTTCACCTCGCCGCCGCTGACCAGTCGAACCGGCGGCAGTCGGATGCCCTCCTGGTATATCTCCCGCGCTCCGGCGGGCATGCTTCCCGGCGTCATCCCGCCGACGTCCGCGTGGTGCGCGCGGGAGACGGCAAAGCCGAGCGTCTCCCCGTCGACGGCGACGGGCGACACCATCGTCACGTCCGGGAGGTGTGTGCCGCCTTCGAACGGGTCGTTCAGGACGAACACGTCGCCCGGTCGCGGATCGTACTCCAGCACGGTGTCTACCGCCTCGGGCATCGCGCCCAGGTGAACCGGGATGTGTTCGGCCTGCGCGACGAGGCGACCGTCGGCGTCGAAGAGGGCGGTCGAGCAGTCGCGTCGCTCCTTGATGTTCGGCGAGTACGAGGAGGTGATGAGCACTTGCCCCATCTCCTCGGCGACGCTCTCGAACTGGTTTCGCACGATTTCGAGCGTGACGGCGTCGATGTCGCGGCTCATTCGCCCTCGCCCCCCGAGAGCACGAGCGTCCCGTCCGCTCGCACCGTGCCCGACCATCCCGGCGGAACGACGACCGTGCTCTCGTTCTGCTCGAGGACGGTCGGCCCGTCGACCGTCGCACCCTCGCCGAGTCCGGTGCGCGCCAAGACGGGCGTCTCGCGGAACCGCTCGCCGAAGAACGCTTTCCTCGTTCCTTTTTCGGCCTCGCCCGAATCGCGATAGCTCACCGAGAGCGATTCGCGCTCGACGACCGCCGTCGCCCGGAGGTTCACGAGTTCGACGGGGTCGTCCATCGCGTACCCGTAGGTGCTCTCGTGGGCTTCGCGGAATCGGTCGGCCACGGCGCTCGCGTCGAACGCTCCGTCAACCGGCACCGTGAGTTCGAAGCTCTGTCCCACGTACCGCAGGTCGGCGGCGCGACGAACCGCTGCCTCCTCGGGGATCGCGACGTCCGCCAGCACGTCCTCCGCGAGGTCGTCGTACGTCGCCTCCACGTCGTCTAGCGCGACGTTCGCCAGCGGACTCCGGAGCGTGCGAACCGAGTCGTGTTGCTCGTCGGCGACGAGCAACCCGTAGGCGGAGAGGACGCCGCAGGCGTGCGGAACGACGACCGACTCCATGTCGAGGCTCTCGGCGAGGGCGGCGGCGTGCATCGGCCCCGCCCCGCCGAAGGCGACCAAACCGAATCCCCGCGGGTCGTGTCCCCGCTCGATCGTGACGGCGCGGATGGCGCGGGTCATGTTCGCGTTGGCGACCCGGTACACGCCGCGGGCGGCATCGAGCGCGTCGTCCAATCCCGCGTCGTCGGCCAGTCGTTCCAGCGCGTCGTGGGCCGCCTCCACGTCGAGTTCGAGTTCGCCGGCGAGGGCCGAACTGCCGCCAATGTAGCCCAGCACGACGTTCGCGTCGGTCACGGTCGGCTCCGTACCGCCGCGCCCGTAGCAGGCCGGGCCGGGGTTCGCTCCCGCGGAGCGCGGCCCGACGCGCAGGGCGTTTCCGGCGTCCACCCACGCGACGCTTCCGCCGCCCGCGCCGACCGTGTTCACGTCCACCATCGGCGTCTTGATGGGTCGCCCGTTTATTTCGGCATTCGTCGTCCGCTCGACCTCGCCGTCGCGGACGAGGCTCACGTCGCTGGAGGTGCCGCCCATGTCGAAGGTGACGAGCCCGTCGCGGGCGCGCTCCCCGGCGGTCTCCGCCCCGCCGACGACGCCTGCTGCGGGGCCGGACATCGTCGTCGTGACGGCGTGTTCTCGTACCGTCTTCGCCGGGGCGATGCCGCCGTTCGCCTGCATGATTCGCGGCGCTGGAACGCCTCGCTCCTCGGCGCGCTCTTCCAGGCGACCGATGTAGGCGTCGATGGCGGGCGTGACGTAGGCGTCCACGACCGTCGTGGAGGCTCGTTCGTACTCGCGGAACTCGGCGAGCACCTCGTGGGACGCGGAGACGGGGACGTCGAGTTCCTCGCGGAGAATTTTGGCGACGACCCGCTCGTTTTCGGGATGCTGGTAGGCGTGCAACAGACAGACCGCGACGCTCTCCGAGCCGCACCGCCGAATCTCCTCCGCGATATCGCGCGCTTCGCCTTCGTCGGCGGGCGTGCGGACGCCGTCGACCGCGGTTCGTTCCTTGACCTCGAACCTGCGGCGGCGGGGAACGAGCGGCGCGGGTCTGTCGGTGTCGATGTCGTAGAGATTCGGTCGATTCTGCCGACCGATTTCGAGTACGTCGCGGAACCCCTCGGTCGTCACGAGCGCGGTCTTCGCGCCGTTCTCTTCGAGCAGGGCGTTCACGGAGACAGTCATCGCGTGGGCGAACGCGTCCACGTCGCTCGGATCGACGCCCGCCTCGTCGCAGGCTTTCTCGATGCCGGCGAGGACGCCGACGCTCTGGTCGTCGGTGCTCGGCACTTTCGCCGTCACGAGTTCGTCGTCCGGCAGGAGGAGCACCACGTCGGTGAAGGTGCCGCCGACGTCCACGCCGACGCGCGTTTCGCCGACCACTCAGACCACCCCCATACTCTCCGCGACGGTGTAGAGCGCGCGGAGGCCGAGCCAAACGACGATTATGGTGACGATACCTCCGAGGACGTTCTGTACGGTGGTGTTCGTGTACTCGCCAAGCGTGCTGCGGTCGTTCATGGCGTAGATGAGGAACACCGCCACGACGGGAAGAAGTATCCCGTTCACAACCTGCGCGAACACAATGGCCTCGACGGGTTCGAGACCGAGCGCGGAGAATACGGTTCCGACCCCGAGGATGGTCGCCCAGACGGCGCGAAAGCGAAACGACTTCAGATCGACGTCCCAGCCGAGCGCTCCCGCCGTGGCGTACGCGCCAGCGAGCGGCGCGGTCGTCGCGCTGGTGAATCCAGCGGCGAACAGGCCGATGCTGAACAGTATCGTCGCGTAGTTGCCGACGAGCGGCCGCAACTGCTCGGCCATCGTCCCCACGTCCTGTATCTCCGTCCCGGCGGGAAAGACCGCCGCCGCAGTGACGAGGATGGAGAGCGTGATGATCCCGCCGACGAGGATGGATGCCACGGTGTCGGTTCTGGATTCTGCGAGGTCTTCCGGGCCGCCCCACCGCTTCTGTACGCTGCTCGCGTGCAAGAAGAGGTTGTAGCCGACGATGGTCGTCCCGATGAGGCCCGTGATGAGGAACGCCGACCCCTCGGGCGCTGACGGGACGAACCCGAGGGCGAGGCGGTTCAGGTCGGGGCCGACGAGAATCGCGTCGATGATGAACGAGAACGCCATCACCCCGACGAGAGCGACGAGCGCGCGCTCGATGAGTTCGTACCGACCGCTCCACAGGAGCGCGCCAGCGCACAGCCCCATGAGCGGCCCCCAGAACGAGGAGCCGATGCCCGTGACGGTCGCCAGACCCGCCGCGCCGCCGAGGATGTTTCCCGCCTCGTACGCCGCCGTCCCGATACCGATGGCACTCACGACGAGCGCCACGCTGAGGTACGACAGCGTCGGGTGTTTGAACTGTTCTCGCAGCGCCTCCCCGAGTCCGCGGCGGGTGACGACCCCTAACCGCGCGCTCATCTCCTGTAAGATGATTGTGGCGACGATGGAGAAGGCAATGGTCCAGACGAGCGCGTAGCCAAACCGTGCGCCCGTCACGCTCGCGGTCGTGACCGTTCCGGGGCCGATGAACGCGGCGGCGACCATCGCGCCCGGCCCGACGGAACGGAGTCGATTTACGATGTTCATAGTCGTATCCGTGATATGCTGTCACAACCCACGAGTCGGACTTAAAACCCGCCTAAGAACGCTGCATATCGCCGTGTAAGGGCGTATGAATGCGTATGAACAATTGTGAATCGTTCACCGGTCACCCGCGGCGAACTTCGGTGATGAGCACCTTCGAGACGCCATCTTCGATTTCGAGTTCGAACGGAAGCCGCGCCGCGCTCAGTTCGACGAATCGCATCATGAACCACTTGACCGACTCCGTCGGAAAGACGACGTGGTAGGTGTCGCCCTCCGTCGCTCGAACCGTCAGGAAACCGCAGAACGACAACCAATCGAGGAGTTCGCCGAGCGACGCGAACCGGTGTTCGTACTCGCGGGCGTGGTACTCGGAGACCTTGTCCGCAAGTTCGAGGAACTCGGGGTCGGGGTCGCCGGACTCGTCCTCGACGTAGTCCAGAAAGCAGTGGAGGAAATCCACGTCGAGCAGGACGTGCTCGCCGCTCGACAGCATCTGATGGTACGCTTCGAGGTTCGGTTCCGCGTCCGCCGTCGCCGCGTCGTAGTTCGCGGCGTAGAAGGTGAGTGCCTGCCTGACGAGTTCACTCTGTGGTTTGTCGGCTCGCTTCACGAGACCGTCGAGCGCCGTCCGCGCGTCGTCGTCGAGCGACACCGTGATGCGGTTCGTCATCGTATCGTCTACTCCGAACGAGGGCACTTATGGTTTCGTCTCTCACCGAAGTTAGCGAGCGACGGGGTTGCTCGACGCTCTCTTTTTGGTTCCCTCGCCCGTATCGCACCTATGGTCAGGAGGGGGACGAGCGACGGCGAGACGCGCGACGAGGGCGGAGCGAACGAGGGGGTCGAACCGAGCGGCGATGCGCTCGTCCCCCGGAACCGAAACGCCGTCGCGGCGTGGACGCTCGTCGCGGCCATCGCCGTCTCGGCTCTCGTGAGCACCGTCGACGGCGACTACTTGTGGGCGGGGCTGGCGGTCGCGGCGGTCGCAATCGCGCTAGTTCCGGTCATCACGTATCGAAGAGCCACGGCGATGCTCCCATGGGAGGCGCTCCTCTTCGTCACCGCCCCGCTCGCCGGCGTACCGTTCGATTCGTTCCTCCCGCGACCCGTCGCGACGTTCCTCGCCGTCGCGGGGCTGGCGCTCGTCATCGCCGTCGAGTTGGACACGTTCACCGCGGTCGAACTCTCCCCGGCGTTCGCGGTGCTCTTCGTCGTCACCGCGACCATGGCGACCGCCGGCACATGGGCGGTCGTCCAGTGGGTCGTCGACCGCGCGGTCGGCACGCAGAACCTCCGCGGGCTCAGCCAGGTGATGTGGTCGCTGCTCGCCGCGACCGGCGCGGGCGTCGCGGCCGGCGTGCTGTTCGACGCGTACTTTCGGCGGGCCGACACGGCGCGCTTCGGCTTCGACACGGGCGGCGAGCGCAACCGACCGGACGGCGCGACCGCCGTGGAATCCGCCGACGGGCGGGGACGCATGTCCGAGCGCCGCCAGCGACAGGTGGTTCGCGCGTTCCAACTCGTCCTCGTCGGCGTGTTACTCGTCGGCCTGTACGAAGCGAACGTGGGCATCATCGTCAACGCGGCCATAGCACTCGTCCTGATGGAGCTTCCCGCGCTGCTCGAACGGAATTTCCGGTTGCCCATCGACGCCGGACTGACGCTCTGGATCGTCGTGCCGGTGTTCCTCCACGCGGTCGGTACGCTCGGGCTGTACCAGTCGATAGGCTTATGGGATCAACTCACGCACGCGCTCTCCTCGTCGCTCGTCGCCGCCGCCGGCTACACCACGGTTCGCGCGCTCGACATCCACGCCGACAGCGTCTACCTTCCCGGGAAGTTTATGGTCGTCTTCATCCTCCTGTTCACGCTCGCGTTCGGCGTGCTCTGGGAGCTTCTGGAGTTCGGTCTCGACGGACTGGCGTCGATGACCGACACGGACAGCGTCCTCGCCCAGTACTCGCTGTCGAACACGATGCTCGACCTCGTGTTCGACACCGTCGGCGGCGTCGCGGTCGCCGTCTGGGGGGCGGCCCACCTCTCGAACGTCACAGACGCGCTCGCCGCCCGAATGGACTCCGAGGGGGCGGACTGAGCGCACTCTCCGTCGACGGACTTCGGAACCGGACAGATTGGCGGACACCCACTCGTTTAACCGCCCGCCCGACCCTGTTCGAGGTACAGTATCGATGTCGCCCAGTCGCTGGTCGGTCGTCGCTCACCTCCGGAATGGAGTGCGCGGACTTCGCGGCGACGGTCGCGGCTGGCTGCTCGTCGTCGTCGCGGTCGGCTGGGCGTTCACGCTCGGACTGCGCTTTCTCATCCCTCCCCTATTGCCGCAGATCAAGACCGCGTTCACCGTCTCCAACGCCACCGCCGGACTCGCCATCACCGCGCTCTGGGTCGGCTACGCCCTGATGCAGTTCCCGGCTGGGGTGTTGATAGATCGTATCGGAGAACGCACGCTGCTCACGGCGAGTCTCTGCCTCTCGGGGTTGAGCCTCTGCTTGATCGGCTTCTCCCCGGTGTTCGCCGTCTTCTTCGTCGGAACCGCCGCCTTCGGACTCGGCTCCGGACTGTACGGACCGAGCCGGGGAACCGTCCTCTCGCGCACGTTCACGCGGAAGGCGGGTGCGGCGTTTGGCGTCACGCTCGCCATGGGCAGCATCGGCTCCGCGGTGCTCCCCGGCGCTGCGACCGCCGTCGTCGAGCGAGTCGGCTGGCGACCCATTCTCGCCGGTCTCTCTGTGCCGTTCTTCGCGGTCGCAGCGCTAGCGTGGCGGGTCGTCCCCGAGCGAACGCCCGACGAAGTAGATGCTAGCGCAGACGCGAATGCCGACGAGACCGCCCCGCGTTCGACCCACCTCCTTCGGGACGTCGTCGGGACGCTCTCCGACCGGTCGATACGCGTCGCGACCGTCGCCATCGGTCTCCTCCTGTTCGTCTATCAGGGACTGACCGCGTTTCTGCCGACGTATCTCGAACAGGTCAAAGAACTCGACCAACAGACCGCCGCGCTGCTCTACGGACTCATGTTCGTCGCGGGCGCACTCTCGCAGCTGGTGGCCGGCAACGCCGCCGACCGCGTCGGGATCAAACCTGTCCTCCTCGTCGTCACCGCCGTCGGCGTTGTCACGCCGGTCGCGCTCACGCTCGCGTCAGGGGTGACGGCGCTCGCGGTCGTCGTCACCGTCCTCGGAACGCGGATGGCCATCGCGCCCGTCACGAACGCCTACATCGTCGGGACGCTCCCCGACCACGTCGAGGGTGCGGCATGGGGGTTCATCCGCACCGGTTTCTTCCTCGTCGGTTCCGCCGGTTCCACGTTCGTCGGTCTCTTCGCCGACGCGAACCGCTTCGACGCCGCGTTCCTCGCGCTGGCGGCGCTCTCGGCTGTTGCGCTCGGTTGCTACGCGGTACTCCCAGGAGACGGGTAGTTACAGGCGATTTCGAAGCGCCCACGTGTCCGCCGTCGGGTCGAGGTTGGAGGGTTCGGCACCCCGCTCGGTGACGATTCCCGCGTGGAACAGCATGGCTTTTAGTTGGAACACGGTTGGCGAGTGGTAGACGTTTCCGTCGGCCAGTCGGCTCGCCCGTAACTCGCCGTCCGGCGTCAACACTCGTATTCTGGCGTCGTCCGTCCCTCGGATGAACAGTTCGATTGCGAAGGACGGATGGAGTTCGTGGAGATACGCGACGAGGTCGACGAGCGACGGCTCGGGCGTTCCGTCGTCGTGCAAGTTCTGTATTTCCTCGACGAGCAGTTTCGTCGCCGGATACGCGAACACGACTCGTCGGGTGAGCAACCCCCACTCCGGCGCGAGGTCGTAGAAACGCTGCGACTTCCGATACCACCCTTCGAACTCGCTCAAGGCAGTTTCGACCGAGCCGTATCGGTCGAGCGCGAAACGAACCACTTCCCTCCCGAGCGGCGTGAGCCGGACGCCGTTCGGTCGCTCGTCGACGAGATTCAGAAACGCCGCACCTCGCCGCGCGCTCTCGACCTCTCGAACGATCTTGTTCGTCCTCATCAGTTCCTCCGTCGAACCGTCGGCGTAGTGCGCGAGCGGATAGCCGAGGTAGTTCTTCGGGTGGTTGAGTCCGAAGGATTTGTTCGCCACGCCCTGCGCGCTCGCCTGAAATCGAATCGCGTTCGTCTCCGTCGTTGTCCGATTTCCGACGATTCGCGGCACCTCCAGCGGTTCGATGGTTCCACCGCTTTCGACGCCGAGAACGCCGACGTTCAGCTCTCGGGCGAGCGTTCGATCCGACCGGGAGACCGCCCGAACCGGAGCGGCGACGTACGCGGCGTTGGCCTCGTGGAGACGGTCGTACGCTTGCACGATGCCGCGCTCGACGTCGATGTCCCCGTGTTTGGTGTACCCTTTCGCTTCGACCGCCACCAGCGGCGGCTCGTCGCCGAGGCGCTCGACGGCCTGTAGTTCGTCGTCTAGCGCGCGAACTCCGACGAGATCCGGGTATCCCGTCCCGACGCGGACGTGGTTGAACGGCGCCAGCGTCTCCTTGACCTCGGACGTGATTCGCTCACCGGCGACCCAGCGGTCGGTGGCGAACTGCGTATCGACGACCGCGTACGATTTTTGCGCGTCGTCGGGAAACAGGTGGCGCTTGGTGTGCGCGAGGACGCGGGGTTCCGTCAACTCGCGCGTCACGCTAGCCATGTCGGTGGCGTTAGCGCGTGTTTCACAAGAAGATTGCGTTGCTTGAATCGGAGGTGCGTTTCTGAAGTGAGGACATTCTCACGACCCCTCACGTTCGGTCTCCGGCTGGCGAACGCAACCTGTAGACGACGTGCCGGTCATTCGGTGGGAGGAGGACTGGGCTTACGGAGCGTGATCTTCCCGTCGGTCTGGATACGGACGACTGCGTCGTCGTACTCGAATCGGACTCGCCCGTTGGTGTTGCGGGGCGTCCCGTCCGGGCGAGGCCGAAAGAGGGCGTCGAGGGCGTCCGGGTCGATGAAGTCGGCGAGGATAGCCAACTCGTCGGGGACGGCGTCGTTGAAGGCGGTAACGGCCTCGACGAGTTCCTCGCTGACCGTATCCGTCTCGGGGTCGAACGTCGTACGATGGCGTTGCTGGTCGGACGAGTTGCGTTGCTGGTCGAAATCGAGATCGCGTTTGTGGTCGGTCATGGTTGTGGAGCGAGTGTGTACTGTGAGGTGCGCCGTGCGTGGGACTCGGCAGTCAACGCGGGTATACAAGTAGAGCTACTGACATATACCTATCCTGTCGACAGCAGACGCACAGTGTGTGCTTTCTCGTCTCATCTCCGAGGTGCTCCACCGTCTTCAAGGGCTACAATAACCCGGTTTCTCACACGTGGCCGACGGTCGGTTTTCGTTCGCTACGCGGACGTGTCTCCCCGGCCGAGCCGAACGTGTGATAATTGATACCAAAAGGCGAAATACTTACCCCGTCGCCAGAGTATGACTCGAACGACGGTTCATGAAGACGGAAATGACCACGCTGGATTTCCTCGACCGCGCCGTCGACCTCTACGACGACGTCGTCGGCGTGATAGCTGACGACGGCACGGAGTACACCTACGGGGAATTCAACGAACGGGTAAATCGTCTGTCGAACGCGCTGGCCGACCTCGGTATCGAGCAGGGAGACCGCGTGGCGATGCTCGCCTCGAACACGCACTACTTCCTCGAATCGCTGTATGCGACCAATCAACTCGGTGCGGTGTACGTCCCGATGAACTACCGCCTCGTGCCCGAGGACTACGAGTACATCCTCGACGACTGCGAGGCTTCGGTCGTCATCGCGGACTACGACTTCGCCGATAAGATAGAGACGGTGCGGGACTCGGTTCCGGCGGAGCGGTTCGTCGGCTACGAGGCCGACCGAATCGACGGCGACTGGGTCGATTACGCGGCCCTTGTGGACGACGCCTCCCCGGAACCGCCGGAGCGCCCGACCATCTCCGAGGACGACGACGCGAGTATCAACTACACCTCGGGCACGACCGGCGACCCGAAGGGCGTCGTCCGAACCCACAGAACCGAGCACTGGCACGCGCTCGTGCTCAACCAGCACATGGAGATAAGCGACGACGACACGTACCTCTGGACGCTGCCGATGTTCCACTGCAACGGCTGGGGGCACACCTACGCCATCACGGGAACCGGCGGCACGCACGTCTGCTTGCGGAAGTTCACGCCGGAGCGGACGCTCTCGAAGGTGCGCGACTACGACGTCTCGTTCATGTGCGGCGCGCCGACGGTGCTCAACCGCGTCATCGCGCACTACGAGGATAACCCGGAGGTCGAGACGACGGGCGACCGCGATGTTCGCATCGCCACCGCCGGGAGCGCGCCCGCGACGGCGACCATCGAGACCATCGAGGACGACATCGGCTGGCGCATCATCCACATCTACGGGCTGACCGAGACCGCGCCCATCATCACGACGTCGAACTCCCCCCGCCGACTTGCCGAGCGCGGGCGCTCGCTCAAAGTGAACCAGGGGAGCGAGACGCTCTGTACAGACGTGCGCGTCGTCGACGAAGACGGCGAGGACGTTCCCAGTGACGGCGAGACGATGGGCGAGATCGTCGTGCAGGGCAATCAGGTGATGGATCGCTATCTCAACAAGCCGGAGGCGACCGAAGAGGCGTTCAACGACCGCCTGCCGGGCTACTTCCACACGGGCGACCTCGCCACCATCGACGAGGACGGGATGATCGCCATCCAGGACAGGAAGAAGGACATCATCATCTCCGGCGGCGAGAACGTCTCCTCGATCGCGGTCGAGGACCACCTCTACGACCACCCCAACATCGCCAAGGCGGCGGTCATCCCCACCCCCAGCGAGGAGTGGGGCGAGATGGTGACGGCCATCGTCGTGCCGAAACCCGGCGCGGATCTCTCGAAAGACCATGTCGAGGAGTTCTGCCGCGAACGGATGGCCGGCTACAAGGTTCCGCGGGAAATCCTGATTCAGGACGACCTCCCCGAAACCGCGACCGGGAAGGTACAGAAGTACCAACTGCGACAGGAGTTCTGGGAGGACGAGGAGCGACTCATCGGCGAAGGGTGATCGCCGCTTCCTGCGCCGCTCCCGCTTCGGAGGAGACTACCCCCGCCGGTCGCGTCTCGCGCACGGAAAAACGGACGAGAGCGTCGGGTGCAGGGAGGGGTGTGAGGGTGGGTGTTAACGAAACGTGTAAGTCACTGTCTACCATGATCCCGTGAGCTTGTTCCCTGCGATCGCACGTTTCGACACGAAAATCGAGTAGCTGTTGGCGGTTATACGAAGCGATATTTGTAGTCGACCGCCACTCGCCGCGACCCTCGTTCGTCACGGGGAGCGACGCGACCTCCATCCGCCGCGATCCTCTATCCGCCGCGACCTCCGTCGGCAGCTGTGAGTATCTGGGGAACTATCCGCCGGATCGATACTCGATGGTTCCCTTCCACGTATCGTATTTGTCGTCGGAGTGGCTGTCATTTTCGAGGAGCGTCACCCGCACCGTCAGGGTTCCAGAGTCGAACTGGTCGAGGGCGTCCCGCAGGATTGTTATCGTGAACTCGCCGTTCTTCTTCTGTTGCCACTCGGCGTTCTTTCGCGCGACCCATTATCCGTTTATCTTGAAGAGGAAGTACGGTTCGCCGTCGCTTTTCGGGTCAACGTTCGGGAACCGCGTATCGGCGGTCACCCGCAGGTCGAAGTCGCCGTAGCTGCCGTTCTTCGCTCCGACCTTGTCGACGAACTTCACGCCGGCGATGTGACCCGACTCGCTCTTGACCTCCGTCTTCTGCGGCGTGCTCGGCTCGATCCACATCTCGGTCGTCGCAGTGTTCGCGGTCGTGGTCGTCGTCGTGGTCGAGGAATTCGTCGCCGCGGAGGTCGTCGTTCCGGTCGGCGAGGTCGTTCCGCCTGACCCGCCGATGCCGCTACAGCCGGCGAACAGGACGGCGAGAACGAGCGCGAGGGCGGTCGCCCGATGGCGGTTCATACGTGCCATTTCTACACCGACAATTTCAATTATCCGGCTGTTCCGAAAGTCTTCCTCCGGTTCCGGCGAGAACGGCGTCGGACTCACCGTCCACCCTCGACGCGTGGAACCCGATTCTCACCGGCGGAGGGTGAACGTCACCGTTTCGCGCTCGCTTCCGTAGTACGCTCGAATCAGTCCGTCTTCCCCGTCGAAATCGCTTTTCGGCACGGTTCGCGCCGGCACCGAAACGCGGACGGTCGACTCCTCGAACGGCCACGGTTCAACCCGAAACTCGTCCCCGCCGAGCGCGGTGATTCGCAGGGTCTCGTCCGCCTCGCCGGGGGCCACCGGCACTGAATCGATGGGGTCGTAGCCAGGCGGCGATTCGGTGGTGCAGAATGAGAGCGACAGGGTGTCCCACGCCTGCAGGAGTTTGTAATCGAACCAGAGGCGTCCGTCGTAGTCGTCGGGCGGCGTTCCGGTCTCGTGGAGCGCCGCGAGGAACGATTCGTCCGACTCCGAGAGCCACTCGTACCGGTTCGCGTCGCGCAGTTCGGCGAGGAGACGTTCTTGGCGTTCTTCCTGTCGGCGGACGAACTCCGCGAACTCGGACGGCAGGTCGGGCATCGACGGCGAGAGACCGTATCGCTGGCGACGGAGGCCGGTGCCGTGCATCGACACCACGAGTCCGGCGTACGCATCCATCTCGACGACGTTGTCGATACCCTCGTCGTAACAGTCTATCCACGCGTCCGCCGGTATCCGGGTGAACCCGACCGGTTCGCCGTCCTCGTCGAGGTGGGGGTGGAGGTCGTACTCCCACCAGCCGTTGTCGTGGGTGTAGGCCGCGAGAACCATCGACTGAGACGGTTTCGGGCGCTCGAATTCGTCGTTTCCCCAACGCTCGGCGAACTGCCCCGACAAGTCGGCGTGGTTCGGTTGCGTGATGAACCGGTAGCGGTTCTCCTGCTCGGCAACTATCATGGTCTCGGGTTCCACGGGCGGGCAGAAAAAAGTCGTCGCCGATTCCGGAGTCGAATCGAGTCCGCTACTCGGCGTCCGGTTCCGGGCCGATGGTGACGACGTTCGTACCGAACGGCTCTAGCGGTTCCTCGAACGTCGCGGTCAGTTCGTTACTCGGGAAGATGCCGAGGACGCATGCGATCTCGTCGCCGACGTTCCGCAGGCTGTGGGGAACGTCGGTCGGAACGATTGTCACCCCGCCCGTCGGGAGTTCGACCGTCGCGTCGCCGACGGTCGCTTCTACCCTCCCGGCGGTCACGTGAAGCAGTTCCTCGGCGCTGTCGCGGTGGATCGGGAGGTAGTTGCCTGGTTCGATTTCCATGCAGACCATCATCAGACCTTCGCCCGCAACCTTTCCTGCCCCCGGCGTCCCGGGTGATAGCGGGAAGTATCCGCGCAGTCGGGCGCGCTCGTCGCCTTCCTGCCACACGTCGGCTCCGTCGAACCGGTAGAGTTCGACGCTTCGGAGCGGCTCTTCTCGTGATTTCGGCGTCATGACAGTTCTCCAACTCAGTTTGGCTGGTAGCACTGCACGCTGGCGGAAAGAAATCGATAGCGTGGTACTCGGTAACAGAGTACGCTCGCCCGCACCATGACCGTTTCGACGAGTATCGTCGCGGGAGCCGCGAAACGAGACGTGTTGTCGCGCCGTGAAGGTCACGCCGGTCGCCCGAGGGCGTAGAGGAACATCGGCGTCTGACCCCGCGCACGCGGCGAGAGGAACTCGGTGACCGAATCGTCGTAGAAGGTCAGCCCGGTGCCGCCGAGCTCGCGGTGCGCGTAGGTGGCGAGATAGAGGTTGCCGGCGGTGAGCGCGGCTTCGAGCTGGGCGACGCGGTAGCCTCGGTCGCCGAGTCGCTCTGTGACGGCGTCGAGGTCGGCCAGAAAGTACGCGCAGACAGCCGCGTCAGCGCCGAGTCGCTGGTCGAGCGCGAGGTGACCGGCCTCCTTGCGACACGCTCCGGCCCTGAGTCGTTCGAGCTCCCCGGCCTCAGGGTGGTAGTGGTACGCGCCGGATTCGACGCCCTCGACCCCGTTGACCAGCAGATAGCAGTCGGTGTACTGGAGCGCACCCTCGGCGTTCCGCGCGTCGAGCGGAACGCCGCTCACGGCTCGTTCGAGGACGGTCGACACTTTCCGGAAGTTCAGGTCGTCGCGCACGAACTCCCGGCAGGAGCCGCGACGAGTGATCGTCTCGTGGAGCGGCACCTTCGAGGCTCGCTCCGGACCGACGGGTTCGAGGGGGACGCGCTCGCCATCCCCCACGTCGCGGGTCAGCGGCTCTCGGGGAGCGCGCTCGCGCCAGTCGCGGACGGCGTCGCCGTCCGGGAGCGACGAACCGACGTACGCCTCGTGGATGAGCGGATGGTCGACGATGTGTTCCGAGAGTGGTTCCGTCTCGGGGTCGACGGTCGGAACCCGCGGCGCGTCGGGTGCGGGTGCGCCGGTACCGACGGGGACGAGTTCCAATGGCGCTTCCTCGGCGGTGTCGAGTCCGAGCAGCGCGGCGACCTCCTCGTCGGCGAATGCGGTCACGACCTCGGTGGGGAGTTCGAGCCCGCGGGCGACCGCCGTGAGGTTCGCCAAGACGGTTCCGGAGTCCCAGAACGCGTGGCGGTAGGTGCGTTCGCCGTACTTCCACGCGTTCCGCCACCACGTCGAGGTGGCGACGAACGTGACCGGGGCGGCGACGACGTGCGCTTCGCCCCCGCTGGCCGCGGCGAGGACGCCCCGGAAATCGCCCTCGCGGAGCACATCGAGCGAGAGCGTCGTCGGGTCGAAGTGGTACACGCCGGGGTCGATTCCGTCGACGCCCTCGCCGACGACGGGATAGAGGTCGATGTGATACAGTTTTCCGGTACACGAAGCCGCGCGGTAGCGGGCCGTGTCGCTCCGGAGGGGCGACCGCGACGGAATCGGGAGTTCGCGCGTGACGCCCGCGGCGTAATAGCAGAGTTGCGTGAGGGTTTCGCGGTCGACGGCCGGGCTCGTTCCCTCGTCCGCGTCCGAAACCCGCCAGTGAAGCGCCGAGAGCGTCGGAAGTTGCGGCGGTCGAATCGACCGCGCGAGCGCCACTCGCGGTACGTCCACGTAGGTCTTGTACGGGGTCGGCTGATTCTCCCACTCCATTCGGCCGCCTCCGACGCTCTCCGGCGAGTGTTTCGTCCGTTCGTGATACTCGGTCGCGTCCACTCCCTCTGGCATACGCTCCCGTAGCACGGCCAGTCGTAAAAGGGCCTGCTGGAAGGACACGTTTCGAGGAATCGGCCAATATCAATATTATTAGTTTTCACTATCAGCCATTATATGCCACAGAGTACCAATGATACGGCGGGGCTGACCGACCGACTCCCCGGCCGCGAACACTGGGGTTCGCGGCTCGGCTTCATCGCGGCGGCGATAGGGAGCGCGGTGGGTCTCGGAAACGTCTGGCGCTTTCCGTACGAAGCCGCGGGCCACGGAGGTTCCGCGTTCCTGCTCGTCAACTTCATCGCGGTTCTGCTAATCGGACTCCCCGCGATGTTGGCGGAGTTCACCATCGGACGGCGAACGCACCGGAACGTCGTCGATGCCTTCGCGGCCGGCGGACGGGCGTGGAAGGCGGCCGGTGCGCTCGCCGCGGTGACGGCGTTCTGGGTCGTAGCGTACTACAGCGTCGTCGGCGGCTGGGTAACGCGATACCTGTTCGAAAGCCCGAGTGGGGCGTACTTCGCCAGACCGGCCGCGCACTTCGAGGCGGCCGCCGCCGGCGTCGACGCGCTATTGTACGGAGCGCTCTTCCTCCTCGTCACGGTCGGAATCGTGGCGTTCGGAATCGAACGCGGCATCGAACTGGCGACCAAAATCATGGTTCCCGCCATCGTCGTCCTGATGGTCGCGCTCGCGCTCTACGCCACGACCCTCCCGGGTGCGGGTGCCGGATACCGGTACTTCCTCGAACCCGACTTCCAGTACCTCTTCTCGAACCTCGACACCCTCATCCCCGCCGCGGTCGGGGAAGTGTTGTTCACCCTGTCTCTCGGCTCGGGAATCATGATAACCTACGCGTCGTACGTCGAAGACTCCGAGAGCCTCGTCACCGACGGCGTCGCCATCGTCGTGATGAACACGCTCGTCGGCTACCTCGCCGGTCTGATCGTGTTTCCTTTGCTCTTCGCACAGGGCGTGAAGCCGGGCGAAGCCGGGGCCGGTGCCATCTTCGTCAGTATCGCGAACGCCTTCCGGACGCTTCCCGCCGGGGAGGTGCTCGGCATCGTGTTCTACTTCGTCGTTCTCATCGCGGCGATATCGTCGTCGATCAGCCTGCTCGAAATCCCCACGGCGTACTTCGTCGACAACTACGCGGTCGACCGACCGGTGGTCGCCGGGGGACTCGGCGTCGGCGCGTTCCTCCTCGGCGTTCCGACCGCGTTGAACACGAGCACGCTCGAATTGTTCGATTCGGTCGCCAGCGAAGTTCTGCTTCCGGTCGGCATCTTCCTCGTCACTGTGTTCGTCGGATGGAACTACGGTCGGGAAGCGATGGCGGAACTCGGCGAAGGGCTTCACGAGCGATTCCTGCCGCGGTACTGGTTGTGGCACGTTCGCATCGTCGTCCTCCTCGCGGTCGGGATGACGCTCCTCATCAGCGTCTCGTCGTTCATCGACGCGAACGTCGTTCAGTATCTTCCCTAGTCGAGTTCGATATCGGTGACTCCCTCTGGGTCGAACGGTCGCGCACCTCGGCCGAGTCAGTAAAACCGATACCGGTGCGCCGAAAACCATTACATGTTCATGGGTCGCCTCTCCGAACGTTCACCGTCTCGACTCGCCGTCTCCGTCATCTCGTGGCTCGGCTGGGCGGGGGTCGTACTGTTCCTACCTCGGTTGTGGCAGCAGTTCTGGCAACACTGGTCGATGATGCCACACTCCTTCAATTCGCTCCTCTTCCTGACTATCGAAGGCGGGACGCTCGTCGTTGCGCTCCTCGGGGTGCCGATACTGGCGATGTCGTTGCCGATAGTCTGGTGGCAGATGCTGAACGGGGCGCCATAGGAAGACTCGATACGGTCACTTTCCGTTCTCCAACTCGTCGACGAGCAGTGTGCGGTGACAGTTCTTCTGCTCGACGTTCTCGTAGCAGACGAGGTACACCGGTCGTTCGCAGGCTTCGTCGCGGAGTTCGGCCATCGTCTCCGCCGCCGAATCGCTCGTCCGGAGGTGGTTCCGATAGCGCCGCTCGAACTCCAGTTCCTCCCACGCCCGGTTGTGGCCGACTTCGTCGGCTCGCCCTTTGAACTCGTCGAGCAGCGATTCCGGCGGGGCGACCGCCGGGCGGTTGTCGTCGATGACGCCCCAGAGCCACGGGAGGGGTTTCCTGACCACGCCGTAGACGACCGCGTTCTCCGGAACGTCGACGTGGTCGTGTTGCAGGGCGGCCAGATGCGCGTGGTGCAGGTCGAGGTCGCTCATCGTCGTCACGCTCGGTCGAAGGGCGCGCGGGTATTGGGCGTTGGGGTGTCCTACTCGGTGAGTTCGACCAATCGTTCGAGTCGCTTATCGATGCTCCGGAGGTAGTAGAGCACCAGCGCGATACCGGCCAACGGAACGAGCCAGACGAGGAACGTGAAGAAGATGACTATCAGTTCGATCCCGCCGGAAAGGGCTTGGAGGGGAACTGCGAGCATGTTCGTCTCTTCGTATTCCGGAGTTAATATAATGATTATTATGTTTTATCCGACGAATACAACGCGGTTCGAGCCGCGACGGTCGAGTCCACCGAACCGACGGAAACCGGTCGCTCTCTATCGCCGGAGCGACTCTCGCATTCTAGCGTCGTCGATGGAGACCGGGTCGAAGTACGTTCCGACGCGGTCGCGGTGCCACCACCGCCCCGTCTCTGCTCGCTCCTCGGGCGACGTGAACCGATAGCGGTAGCGAACCGCCCGCACGTGCTTCGGCGGGTCGTCCGGAAACGGGTTCGTTCGGAGGAGGGAGAGCGTCGATTCGTCGCCCTCCAACAGTTTGCCGAGCAAGCGAACGAACCACGGATGCCGGAACGGCGAGGGAGCCATGGCCGCGAACCACAGTTGCCAGTCGAGTCGGAGGTGGTACGGCGCGACCTGCGGCGGTCGCCGTTCTGGGTCGGTCGGCTTCCCCTTGAACTCGTAGGCTTTCCACTCCGTGTCGTCGGTGAGCACGTCGTCGTGCGTGCCCTCGACCGCGATTTCGTATCGATTTCGCGTTATCGACCCGAACGCGCCGTAGGTGTTGACGAGGTGAAGCGAGTCGAACGACGTGTTCATCACCTGTCCGGACGAGAGCATGTTCCGGACCGGTCTGACGCTCAGGAGGACGACGACGGCGGCCAACAGCCAGACGGCGATTTGGAAGGGGAGCGGTGCCGTCGCGGTGTTCCACGACGTGATGGGCAGCACCGGCGCGAGGAGCGCGTCGCTGAACGTGCTGAACGCGAGCACGGCCGTTAGGAAGTTCAGCCACGAGAAGTTGCCGGTCACCATCAGCCAACCCTGAAAGAGTATCGTGGCGAGTCCGGCGAACGCCGCGACGGGTTGCGGAGCGAAGAACAGAAACGGGATAGCCAACTCTACGACGTGGTTCACCACGACCGCGCCTCGATGCACCGAATCGGGCAGGTGGTGGGCGTACCAACTCGTCGGGTTCGGCATCGGCTGTGTCTCGTAGTGGTAGTCCATGCACGTGAGATTCCGCCAGCACTCATCGCCGCGGATCTTGATCAGCCCCGCGCCGAACATGTTACGGAACAGCAGCCACCGGAACAGCCAGACGACGACCGTGGGGGTCGCAACGTCGCTTGCGCCGAGAAAGACGGCGAGAAAGCCCGTCTCAAGCAGCATCGACTCCCAGCCGAACCCGTAGAACGTCTGGCCGGCGTTCACGAAGGAGAGGTACAGGAGCCAGAGCGTACCCCAAACGAGCATCGAGACGCCGGTTCCGAACGCCTCGGACGCGCCGGAGACGGCCAGAATCGAGAGGCCGACCCCCAGCCACGCGGCCGCGCCGATGACCGCGTTGTCGGGAAACAGGTAGAAAATGCCCGGCGCGTCGCGGAACCGACGACGTTCGACATACCCCTCGATGGGTAGCAGGCCGTCTTCGCCGACCAAGGGACGGAACTGGTTCGCCGCGACGAGGAACGCGACGAGATACGTGACGCCGATACCCCGCCGGAGGAGGAATCTGACGAGCACGTACGTTTCCTGCCCGTAAAGTGACGAAACGAACACGTCTGAATCCGTCTCATCCGTCCTTCAAGTGGTTGATGGCTAGCGTTTCAGACGCAGTCTTCGGTCGAGTCGTGACGATTTCGCCAGCGGTCGACTGCGAGCACCGTTCCGACCAGCGTCCAGAGGAGTATCGTGTTCCGGGCGCCGTGTAACTCGATATCGTGGGCGAAGTAGCGCGTGCTGAGGGGGTAGAGCCACAGTATCCCCATGTCAGTGAACGAATCGAGGACGAGGTGAGAGAGGGTGCTAAGACCGACGGCGACCGCGACCGTTCGCTCACGAGTTACGACGAAGACCGCGGCGCAGCAACCGAGGACGAAGAGCGGCGTGTGGACCACGCCGCGATGGACGAATGGAAACCGCCAGAGGTGACCGAAGTAGAGGTCGACATCCGGCAGCATCCCGACGAGGAATCCGAGCGTCGGAGGTTCGTCCGTCAGGATTCGGACGAGTGCGTAGCCGACGACGCCGTGGGTCAGGATGGCGGGGAGCAGGGACAGCAGATGGGCCGCCGTGTGAACCATGCGGTGACCGAGACGGTCGCGGTACGAAGGCGTTTCGACGGGCGGGACTCCGTTTTCAGTCGTCGGCGACCGGAGAACCGGGACGGAACTCCCGGCTGATGGCCTTCCATTTCCCGGTCGAGAAGCGGTGGTAGTTGATGGCCGCGGGCACCGCTGCCTCGGCGACGAACGACAGGTACAGGCCCGCGAGTCCGAGCGAGGTGGTGGCACCGAGGCACGCCAGCGGTATCGCGCAGCCGAACATCCCGACTATCTGGCTGTAGAACGGCCAGCGAGTGTCGCCGCTGGCGTCGAGCGGCCCGGCGGCCGCCCCCTTGATTCCCTGCGCCATGACCGCGACGCAGGCCGCGTAGACGAGCGACACCGCGACCGGAACCGAGGGGTCCGCCGGGTCGGCGACGAATGATAGCACGATGGGTTCGGCCAGCAGGAAGACGACGACCGCGGCGACCGCGTAGGTTGCCACCGAGAAGACGATGACGTCGCGGGCGTACGTCTCGGCGGCGCGTTCGTCGCCGCCGCCGAGTTCCTGCCCGACGAGGCTGCTGGACGCCAGTCCGAACCCCCAACCGGGGGTGTTCATCAGCCCCCAGATGCGTCGGCTGATGACGTAAGCGGCGACCACGCTCGGCCCGAACAGCGCGACGATGGCGAGCATCGGGAACTTAGCGACGGTCCACACCAAGTTCCGACCGACGACCGGCAGGCCGATTCGGACGAGTCGTCGGAGCGTCTCCGCGTCGAGATAGCCGTCGAACGGGTCGACCCGTACGGGGAGCTCCCCTCCGCCGGGAAACCGACCGGTCACGAGACCGACGGCGAATCCGACGGTCACGACCACGTTGGCGAGCACCGTTCCCAGCGCGGCACCCTCGACGCCTAGCCCGACCCAGAAGACGAACGCGGCGCTGAGGACGATGTTCGTGAGCGCGCCGCCCGCCCGAACAAGCATCGGCGTCCACGCGTCGTCGGCGCCGATGTAGATGCGACTGCCGACGAGGTTGAGTCCGGCGAAGGGGACGCCGACCGAGAGGATGCGGAGGTACGACGCGCCGAACTCGATCGCCGTCCGGTCGTCGGTCATCACCGAAACGAGTTCCGCCGGAAACAGCCCGAAGACGACCGCGACGGGGAACGACACCGCGAGGACGAGCGCGACGCTCGACCGAACCGCCTGTCCGAGTTCGTCGAACGCCTCCGCGCCGTAGCGTTGCGAGACGAGCGCGATGGTGCCGCCCGCGAACCCCCCGCCGAGCGAGAACGCGATACCCCAGTACGGCGTGGCGAATCCGACTCCGGCGATGGCCACCGGTCCGACGGCGATGCCGACGAACGCGACGTCGACGGCGTTCTTCGACATGCGCGCCAGACCGGTGACAATGCGCGGCCACGCGAGATCGGTGGTTCGACGGACGTTCTTTGGAGAGACCAGACCGACACGGGAGAGCGCGAGACCGATGGCGAAGATGAGGAGCCGTATCGGATTCGGGAAGCGGGGCACGACGCTACAAGTGTTTCGAATCGAAGTATAGTCCTTTCGATATGCGGCGGCCTCGGCGGAAAATTGCGGCGGTCAGTGGTTTCTTAGTGTCGCTCGGGAAACGTGTAACCATGCCACGAGCTACCGTCGTGGGTGCCGGGATGACCGAGTTCGGCCCGCACGACAGGCCACTCGAAGAGCTCTTCGCGGACGCCGCGTTCGCGTCCATCGACGACGCCGGCGTGGCCTTAGACGAGATAGACGCCTTCTACTTCGGCAACGCGCTGGGCGGGCAGGCCGAGGGCGACACGCACCTCGCGCCGAAACTGGCGACGCACGTCGGCCTCCGCGGAATCCCCTGCCAGCGGTTCGAGGATGCGTGCGCCACCTCGTCGAACGCGTTCAAACACGCCGTCCAAGCGGTCGAATCCGGCGTCCACGACATCGCCTTGGTGGGCGGCGTCGAACGGTGTACCCCCGAAACCGGTCTCGGCACCGGCGAGATGACCGAGATATTCGCCAGCGCGGCCCACCGACAGTATGAGCAACCGGCGGGACTGACGTTTCCCGGCGTGTTCGCGCTGCTCACCAAGCGCCACATGCACGAGTACGGAACGACCGAGGCGCAACTCGCCGAGGTCGCCGTCAAGAACCACCACCACGGGCAGTACAACCCCAACGCGCACTTCGGCCGCGACACGACCGTCGAGGCGGTGCTGGAGAGTCCCACCGTCGCGGATCCGTTCCACCTCATGGACTGCTGTCCGTTCTCCGACGGCGCGTCCGCGGTCGTGGTCGTCGGCGACGACCGCGCGGAGAACTTCGCCGGCGAGCCGGTCTCCGTCACGGGGGTCGGCCACAGAACCGACGCGGTTCCGTTGGCCGACAAGGAATCGCTCACCGCGACGCTGGCCGCCCGAGACGCCGCGACCGAAGCATACGCGCAGGCCGACATCACCCCCGACGACGTGGATTTCGCCGAAGTGCACGACTGTTTCACCGGCGCGGAGGTGCTCGCCATCGAAGCGCTCGGCTTCTTCGAAGACGGCACCGGCGGGCGGGCGGCGGCCGAGGGCCGCACCTACCTCGACGGCGACATCCCCGTGAATCCGAGCGGCGGTCTCAAGGCGAAGGGACACCCCATCGGCGCGACCGGAACGGCGCAGATCGTGGAGTTGACCAAACAGTTACGCGGCGACGCCGACCGCCGCCAAGTCGATGGGGCCGCGACGGGTATCGCGCACAACCTCGGCGGCGACGCCGCGACGACCGTCGTCACCGTCATGGAGGCGCGAACGTGAGTTCGAACGACCCGTCCGAAGGGGACGCCGTTACGTACGCCGACTGGCGAGAACACCTCGATGCGGGCGAGCTTTTGGGACTCGAATGTCGGTCGTGCGGCCACGTCACCGCAACGCCGAAGCGCGCGTGCATCGACTGCGGCGACCGCGAGCTCGCTTCCCGCCGACTCCCGCAGACCGGCGAAGTCCACAGCGAGACCACGATAAACGTGCCGCCTGCGGGGGTCGAGGGTCCGTACCAAGTCGCAATCGTCGACCTCGGCGATGCGCACCTCCTCGGTCGAATCGAGGGACGCGTCGAGGTCGGAGACGCCGTCGAGTTCGTCGACAGTATCGAGACGAAGGGGATGCCCGCCCCGGTGTTCGCACCGCGGTAGCAGACGCCCGCCCCCGATGGCTCAAACCACCATATGAGTGATGGATTAGGTGCGAGGATACGTCGCGGTTCGCATGGAACCGAACCGTCGATTCGGAGTTCTCTCGGCGTCTCTCGCCGTCCTGATCGTTCTCGCGGGCTATCCGGCTGCCGCGAACTCGGCCGACCGGACGTCCGCGACCGACCGACCCACGTTCGCCCCGACAACCGAACCGTTACCCGCCGTCTCCGACGCGTTGCCCCGCTTGTCCGGGCTCACGAACGAGTCCGCGGGCGGCTACGCCGCCGAGTACGTGGAATTCGCGTTATGGCGGGGCATCCTCTCGCAGGACACTACCATCGAGCGGGTCGACGGCGTCGAGCGCCTCTCGGAGCCGACTCCCGATATCTGAACTTTCGCCTCCGAGACGAGTTCACGAAATCGTCGATTTCGTGAGCGAGTCGAACGCCGCCGGATTCTCCCACAGTTCGCCCAACGTCGCCGCCGCGAGGTAGCGGGTCGGTGCGGCCACCCACTCGGTCGTCAACCGGTCGTCCGGCGGCGGCGCCGTCGTCTCGAACCACCACGCGACGTAGCGACCGTCGGTCAGTTTCGCGGTCGGGTACATCTGGCCGTCCACCGATACGTCGACGCGAGAGTTCGGTTCGACGGGCGGCGCGTCGTCGGGGGCGTCCGCGACCAACAGTTCGATGTCGATCGCTCGTTCGGTCATCCCGGCCACCTCCCGTCTTTTCTCTCCATCTCGGCGACGTGCGGGACGGTTGTGAGTGCCATACGATGGGCGTCAGCACACACCTACAAGTAAGTCAGTCAGGCGCGCGTCTGACGATTAGGCGGAGAGCCCTCGTTCGACTTCCTTACGCTGACGGCTGGACGTTGCGCTTGAATAGTATCCAGGGCGATCGACCGTCTACGTAGGGGTACTCACTGGAGACGGAACGGTTCAGCTTCCACTCAGCATCCGTATGAACGTTAGTAGGGTGAAGAACAACCCATTCAACGTCCCTTACATCGTGACGAGAATCGTGAAATCAGCCGACCGATGTCGCCATCATCCGAGGATATTCCTCCGTTCGTGTTCGGAAAGATCCGTAGTGACGGCGTTCGGCGAACAGTGTTCGCACTCCACCGCCGGGTTCGTGCTTCGATCGTAGGTCTTGAGTGGATGGTCGAACAGGAAGAACGCCTCCATCTAGTGTCGTTCGATGATCGCGTCGGCAGGTTCACCGCAGTTCCGACACCAATCCTCGTCGCCCGCCGGCACTTGAAACGTCACCTTTCTTCGACCGAACCCAGCGTTGCCGAACGCGTCGGTTTTCGGCATCTCGATCAGGTCTTCGACCGGATATGGCTCTTCTACGATCTCGTTGTCGAATCCTGTCTCCGCGACGACGTCTGCCGAGAGGTTCGGGCCGAGTCGCACCGTGTTGGCGTATCCTAAGAGGACGACCTCGACCGTGGCGTTCCGACCGTCCACGGAGATATCGTGGGCGTGTCCCACGACGTACACCTCGATATCGGTTCGCGTCCCGTCGACGCAAACGTCGTGGCTCATACCGGTCACGTAGACGCTGACGTCCGGATCGGTCGCGCTTCCGGACTGTTCACAGCCGATGAGCAATATGTCGTACTCCCGGGGAGTGTGTCCCGGTTCGACCGAGTCCGAATAGACGTTCTCGACCCCGACGACCGCGAAGTCGCCGCCGACGGCATCGGCCGGTACGAAAACGCCGTCCGCATCGTTAATCACGACATCGCCGCTCACGCCGTCGGTCTCCGCGTAGCCGTCCTCTACGTTGCCGCGAATCGTCGTTTCCGGCGGTCCAACGTCGAGGCCGTCGCCGACAGACTGATGGGTGAACACGTATTCGGCGTTCCGTACTTCCAGGTCGCCGTCGACGCTGTGCATCCGGAAGAACACGTCCTCTGAATTCTGCACCGCGACGGGACTGCTCTCGGAGCCGGTGAGCGTTACATCGCCACTGTAGATATCCGTAACCGCGCATCAGGGGCGGGCGTTCGAGAAGGTTCGGTCACTTGGTCTCCTCTCGAATCTAGGGCATCCCCGTCAGCACACCCTGGACGTTCGCCATCGGTTCGCCGACTTTGAATCCGTTCTCCGTTATCCGGAACTCTCGAAGGAGATGCTCGAAGTCGCTCGTCTGCTTCTTCAGGACGCCGATGGCTCTCCGCATCTCACCTCCCAGTTCGAGATGTTGCAGTAGGATGATGTTGTCCGCGAGGTAGCTGATGCCCTCGCCGGTCGCCTTGACCTGCCCGGTCAGCGAGTCGTGTTCGGTGACGAGGATGACGGTCACCCCCATGTTCTTGAGATAGCGACAGAGCGCTTGCATCGTCTCGACAAGATTCAGTCTGTCGTCCTGTAGCGAGACGTTGTACCCCTCGACGCCGTCTATCATCACGATGTCCGTCTCGTGGTTCTCGACCTCGTTTCGAACCGTATCTGCGAACTCGATAGCCGACCGCTTGACGGGTTCTATCTCTTCGGGGTGGAGCGACCCATCCTCGACCATCGAGGCCAACGGGACGTTGATGGCTTCGCTGCGCTCTCGGAACGTCTCGGTCGATTCTTCGAACATGGAAATGACCGAGCGTTCGCCGCGCCCGGCCGCTTCCTTCATGAACTGCGTTCCGACGGTGGTTTTCCCCACCCCGGTCGGGCCGCTGACGACGGTGACGGTACCGCGTTCGATGTCGCCGTGAAGCAACTGATCGACCTGCGGAATGCCCGAGGAGACGCTTTCGGGTTCGAAATCCCTGTCGTGAACCTCGGGGTCGAACGAGGGAAAGACGTCGATGCCGTCATCGGAGATGCGAACACCGTGCAACCCGTCCCGTGCGCCTTCGGCGAGGGTTTTCGACACCGTCAGCGTCCGAGTGCGCTCGCTCGTTCGGAGTTCGCACCGCCCGTCTTCGACGAACGAGAGGTCGTCTCCGTACCGGTCGGTGCGACAGGTGAACAGAACCGTCGCGCCGCGGTCATTGAGATGCCGACCCAGACCGACGACCTCTTCCCGGTACCGTTCTCGGCTCTAAAGGAGATCCTGAAGGCGGGTGACCGGATCGACGACCACGCGGTCGGAATCGAGCGAGGAGATGCGCTCGGAGAGCCGGCCGACGAGGGCCGCGTCGTCCACGGTCGCGCGAAGGTCTCCTGTCGGCCGTCCGCGTCGGGGGCGTCGGCGCGCAGGTCGAGAAACGAGATCGTCTCGGCGTCGATACCGACCGATGCCGCCTTCTTCCGAAGTTCGACCTCAGTCTCGGAGAGATAGACGAACAGGGTCGTCTCGCCGCCTTCGGCTCCGGCTTCGAGAAACCGCAACCCCGTGAGGGTCTTGCCCGCGCGGAGTCGCCGCGGAGGACGAAGGAGCGTTTCGAAACGAGTCCACCGTTCAGGACGGTATCGAGGACGGCGAGAATCCCCGTCTGGAGTCGTTCATCTGTCATTAACATATTACGTCATCACCGCAGGAAAAACGTTATGGAAGCTGATGGTATCACCCATCGACGGGGCAGTTTGAGGCAGAGAGACCCCGGTGGTAAATTGTGCTTACGGAGACATAGATTCGGATAATGACGACGTTAGTGGAGACCGCTCGGTCGTATGATTGGCTTTCCGTGAAATGCGCGAAACAACGCTGGATTACTCTAAATTAACTGACTCAATACTAAGTACGTCGGGTCTGTTCCAATATCCATGTCGATGGCTGACTTACTCGACCGAGAGATGGGGGATATCTTCGTAGAACTCTTCGAGGAAACATCGGAGCCGATTCTGTTCGTCAACCCATCAGAGGTACAGTTGGAAGCCGCGATCGTCACCGCGAGCGAGTACGAGGACGATCTGCCGGAACTCCGGATCATCGCCGCTCCGGAGACGCTCAAGACGATGGCCGACGATTTCCTGATAGCGAGCGAAACCGCGGATCTCATCCACCGCGACAAGTTGTCCTTGCGGACGGTAGACGAGGTCTATCGGAGTTCGATGGTGGTGATGGAAGACCGAATCGTCACGCTCGTCCAGTTCGACGGCCGAATCGACGGGTTGCAGTCGGACGACGGTGAGTTGGTCGAGACGGCGCGGCAGTCGTTGATGTCGGCGTGGGAGGAGGGAGACGAGTTCACGCTCCGAACCCCGCCGATTTCGGAGGTGCGCGAGACATTGCGGGACGAGATCGGCCCGCAGGTGGAAGAGGACTTCACGACGGTTCTCACATCCTTGGACGAGATTCGCGGCAGCAACGGGCTGGACGAGGTCGCCATCAGTTTGTTGGTGGCGGCGCGGAACAACATCCTGCTCTACGACATCAGCAAGTGGGGCGAGGACGTCGGTCTCGCCAGCAAAGCGACGTTCTCGCGTACGAAGACGAGACTCGAAGACCTCGGCATCTTGGATACCGAGAAAGTTCCAATCGACGTCGGTCGTCCGCGACTTCGCCTCAAACTCGCAGACGATTCGATGACGGAGCGTCCCGCCGACGAGATGATAGAACAGCTAGAAGAGCAGATGTAGTTCGAACGGAGACCGCGACCGCAACTCCGCCACCCCCTACCGGATCGTCGACCGACCGTTATCGGTTGGTGAGCAACCGCAGTGCGACACCGACGACGATGACGATGATTCCGAGGATCGTCGCAACCGGGGGAATCGGAACGAACAGGAGCACGATTCCCGCGAGGAGTATCAGAGTCGAGGGTCGTACCATACTACCCGATACCCGAGGGAGTCGAATATGCGTTGTGGCGGTGCGGCGATGCGGCGGCGTCTCACCGATGCACCGAGCGTAGAGCAGCGGACTTCGGTCGGCGAACGAGCGGCGTGATTCGTTGGCGGTCTCGATCACTCTCGTCCGTCGCTCTCGACCGGAATGGGAATCGCGTCGTCGGCGTCGAACGACTCTTCGTCGGCGAGGTCGGTGAGCCACGTCAGCAGTTCCTCGGGGTCGGTTCGGTCGAGTAGCTCCCGAACGACCATCGCGCCGAGTCGTCCGGCGACCGAGCTACCGACGACCCGCGTGACGAAGCGGTCGCTCGCGACGCGGTCGAGCAACTGCTTCGTGAGGCCGTGTCCGAGCGCGCTACCCAGTATCTCGCCGAGTCGTTCGTAATCGACCGCTTCGTCGAAACTCGCACCGCTGTCGAGCGCCTCGACGTCGACGCTGTCGAGGATTTCCTTTGCGATCTCGGTCGAGAACAGCAGGTCGAGACCGCGTTCGATTCGGTCGAGTCGATCACTCCGCATCGAAGACGTGTCCGGTGACATCGATAGGATTCTCCTGACGCGTTCGTCGCCCGTCGGCACGGGATTGGCTCTCGGCACGGGAGAAATCTGTGGCCGGTGTCGCAGTCGCGGAGCGTGCGACCGCGGATGGACGCCGGAACTTTCAGTAGTCGACCGCCGAAACGTACACTGTGGACGCGCCACGCACCGACGCACGCCGAGACGACGGGCGGGTCGATACCGATACGACTACGCCGACCGCCCCGAGCCGGCGCGGGTCCACGAAACCGGAGGAAGACCGCTGATGTTGCGTGCGTTCCTTCGGAATCTCCTCAGCGGGCCGATCGCGCCGCAACTCAGGCGATTCGTCATCGTCGGCGCTATCGCCGCGGGGGTGCAGACGATGCTCCTCTGGACGCTCGTCGAACACGGTGGACTCGACTACCTCGTTGGCGCGCTTCTCGCCATCGAGTTCACCATCGTCTTTCAGTACGTTCTCAACAACGCGTGGACGTTTCGAGCGACTCGGAACGTGGGTCGTGTCTCGTACTTCGTCGGACTGCTCAAGACGAACGTCGTCCGGGGGAGCGCCATCCCCATCCAACTCGGCGTTCTCTACGTCCTCGTGACGTGGCGCAGTATCCCCTACCTCGTCGCAAACGCCAGCGCCATCGGCCTCACCGGGTTGTATCGATACGTCCTCGACGCGCGGTGGACGTGGGGGCGATGACGCGCTCCAGCGAACCTCCGCGGCGTTCCGACCGAGTCCGGCCTATCCTCCGTTCGACTCCTCTTCGAGGTCGAGAGACGCGCGGTACTCCTCGCTAGTCCGGTAATCGTACGCTGCGACGGCGATGAGAACGACGCCGAACAGTGATAGCCAGAGGAAGGTTAGTTCCGACGCGTACGCCGTCAGCGCGAGGCCGAGCAGGACGCCGCAGTTTCCGGCTAGCATCAGAATCTGCCAACGAGACGCTCCTGAGAACTGTTGATGGGACATACGTGTCTGGTTTCGTGGCACTCGCCGTCGAATCTCCATGAGTGTACCGAGTCTCCGACGCTCGCGCCGCTCACAAAGCGCGTCGTCGGGCCGGTTCAGCGCGCCGTCCACCCGCCGTCCACGGTCAGATAGCTCCCCGTGACGAACGAGGCCGCGTCGCTGGCGAGAAAGAGCGCGGGGCCGGCGATCTCTTCGGGGTCGGCGAACCGATCGAGCGGCGTTCGGTCGAGGATGGACTGGCGCAACCGGTCGTTCGCTTCGAGGTCGTCCGTCAGTTCAGTGCTGACGTAGCCGGGTGCGACGGCGTTCACGCGAACGTCAGGGGCCCAATCGAGCGCCATGCTCCGCGTGAGTCCCACGAGTCCGTGCTTCGACGCGACGTAAGGATGCTGACGGGGGAGTCCGACGAGACCTCCGACGCTGGCGACGTTGATGACGCTCCCACCGGAGTCGTGTAGATGCTCGGCGGCGCGTTTCGCGGTGAGAAACGCGCCCCGGAGATTGACCTCCGCCGTCTCGTCGAACGCGTCGGTGTCGACCACTTCAGGACGACCGAGCGCTGCCTCCGGGTTGATACCTGCATTGTTGACGACCACGTCGACGCCGCCGAGTTCCGCCTCGGTTCGCTCGAAGAGGGCGTCGATATCGTCCTCGTCAGCGACGTCGACCGGACACGAGAGCGAGTCAACACCTCGATTGCGAATATCGGTAACGGCGGCATCGACAGCGTCCTCGCTCCGAGAAGTCGGGACGACGTCGGCCCCCGCGTCCGCGAACGCTCGTGCGACGGCTCGACCGATACCGCGCGTCCCGCCCGTAACGACCGCGACGCGACCGTCGAGTTCGAATATATCATGTGACATCGTCGAATCGTTCAGTGAAAGAGCCGATAGGAACTGCGGCCGACGACCGCCTCCGTCCGCTCCCCGTCGGCGTCGGTCGTTCGGACGATAACCTCCACGACGCCCATCGAATTTCCGGCCCGGACGACGGTCGCCTCCGCGAGGAGGTCGTCGTTCGCGGGCCGGAGGTACGAGACGTTGAGGTCGGTCGTCGCCAATCGAGCGTTCGCGGGGTCGTCGAAGGTCGTCCGGAGGACGAACCCGCTCGCGGTGTCGACAAGCGTCGCGGCGATGCCGCCGTGGATGGTCTTCGGACTCCCAATGGGATTGAGGAGCTTCTCGTCGTACGGAATCCGCATCTCGAGGTAACCTTCCTCGACGGTCTCGACGCGGAGGTCAAGCCACGAGAGGTAGCCGTGGGCGTCGATGAACGACTGGAACGACTCCGGTTCGGTCACGGCGACCCCTCCCGACGGTGGCGGTTGCGACGCCGCCGCTCCGGATGGATGCTCGTCATCTCGTTCGTAATCATGCGGCTGCCACGGTAAATCTTCGCCTTGCGGACAACGATGGAAAGATAGGGAACCAAATATTGAACGATGGTGTTTCTAGTGGCGAACTTTTATTCCTTCGTACGGTAATGATGGTGTATGCTATCTCATAGCATGGGGTGGTCGCGTTGACCGACGCCGCCACCCTCGACGTCACCGACGAGGTCGCTACCCTCACGCTGAACCGACCGGACGCCCGGAACGCCCTCACTCAAGACGTTTCCGCCGCCCTCCGAGACCATCTCGCAGAGATCGAGTGTCGTGAGGATATCCGATGCGTCGTCGTCGCCGGCCAAGGCAGCGCGTTCTCCGCGGGCGGCGACATCGAGCGGATGCGCGAGCGCCTCGAAAGCGACGAGTCACTGGACGACGCCGTCGCCACGCTCGAACGCACCACGAGCGAGACGATGTCCCGGGTTGTCGACTGTCCGTATCCGACGGTGGCGAAGGTGGACGGCCCGGCGGTCGGTGCGGGCGCGAATCTCGCCATCGCTTGCGACATCCAACTCGCCAGTTCGTCGGCGAGCATCGGTTTCGTCTTCCGGCAAGTCGGCCTCACCGTCGACGCGGGCACCTCGTATCTGCTCCCGCGAATCGTCGGCGAAAACGTCGCCAAGGAACTCGTTTATACCGGCGAGGTGTGCGACGCGGAGCGCGCCGCCGAACTCGGCCTTTTCAACCACGTCTACCCGGACGACGAGTTCGACGAGCGCGTGGACGCGCTCGTCGAACGAATCGCGGACGGGCCGACCGTCGCGTTTCGACACGCGAAACGCCTCATCCAAGACGGCTTCGACAAGCCGCTCGACCGCGCGATGGTGGACGAGGCGACCGCGCAGGGCGTCGTCTTCGAGACGGCCGACCACGCCGAGGGCGTCGAGGCCTTCCTCGAAGGCCGAACCCCCGACTTCGAGGGACGATAGTCGGTTCGACCGAGCGACGAACCGACGCCGACTCGGCGAGTTCAGTCGTCGACGCCGACGACCGCGAGCACGCCGCGGGGGTCGTCCACGACGTACTCGACCGCCGACCCGTCCTCCGCGCCGTGACTCACGGGATGGATACCGTGCCTGGCAGCGCCCGCCATATCGTGTTCGTACCGATCCCCGACCATCACCGTCCCCTCGGCGGGAATCGGACTCTTCTCCAGCGCCGCCTCGAACATCGCCAGGTCGGGTTTCGTCCGCCCCACGGCTTCCGAGGTCGTCACGTCGTCCACGTGCTCGCGTACCTCGAGATGTTCAAGGATGAACTCACCCTCGTCGGCGTCCGCGTCGCTCACGATTCCCTGATAGACTCCCGCGTCGGCGAGCCGTGCGGTTACTTCCCGCGCACCCGGATTCGGCCGGAGGTGTTCCCGAACCGTCGCGCGAAACAGCGGGAACCACTCGTCTTCGGGAACGTCCCGAGCGAGAACCTCGTCCACGGCCAAACCGTACGCCGTGCGAGCCGACCGGAACTCGGTTCCGTCGCGTTCCCGGAAGTGCCGACCGACGACGTTCCGCCAAACGTCGAGCGATTCGTCGGCGGTGGCGTCGATATCGTTTTCGGCAAGGAGTCGTTCGACGAACGCCGCGTGCGCCTCCCGAACGGACGACACGTCGAGCAGGACGCCCCCGACGTCCCAGAAGACGGCGTCGTAGTCGGTCATTCGTCGGCCTCGCGCTCCACGAGTTTGAATTTCTGAACCTTCCCGCTCGCGGTTCGGGGGAGTTCGTCGACGAAGGCGACCTCCCGCGGGTGCTTGTACTCCGCGAGGTTTGACAAGCAGAACTCCCGCACCTCGTCCGCGGTCAGGTCGCTCCCGGGCGCGCGGACGACGAACGCCTTCACTGTCTCATTCCGGCGCTCGTCGGGGATACCGACCACGCCGGCGTCGGCGACGTCCGGATGTTCGAACAGCAACTCCTCGACCTCGCTCGGATAGACGTTGTAGCCCGCGGTGTTTATCATGTGCTTTTTCCGGTCGACGATCTCGTAGTAGTTGTCGTCGTCCCGGCGCGCGACGTCGCCGGTTCGGAAGTAGCCGTCGTCGGTGAACGCCGCGTCCGTGGCGTCCGGTCGGTCGTGGTATCCTTTCATCACCTGCGGGCCGCGTACGAGGAGTTCGCCGGTCTCGCCGAGCCGAACTTCCTCGCCAGTATCGTCGACTATCTTGCAGTCGGTCATCCGGAGCGGCTGGCCGATGGAACCGTGTTTCGCGCCGAACGTCGAGCCGACGCCCGTGTGCGTCGCCGCAGTCGTCTCGGTCAACCCGTACCCTTCGGTCATCTCGACCCCGGCGGTCTCCTCGAAGGCTCGCTGGACGGCCACCGGCATCTTCGCGCCGCCCTCGTTCACGGTGTCGAGGCTCGACAGGTCGCGGTCGCCGAACGAGTCGGCGTTCACCATATCCACGAACATCGCGGCGACACCAATGAAGCTCGTTATCTCGCGTTCCGCTATCGTCCGCATCACCGCGTCGGCGTCCCAGTCGGCGGGATTCCGGAGATGAACCGTCCCGCCCCGTACCAGCGCCTGCCACGTCGAGTGGACGAAGCCGGTGATGTGATAGAGCGGGAGAACCGCGAGTTCGCGCTGCTCGTCGGGCGACCGCTCGGTGAACTGGAATCCGGAGTACGCCTGCGCGCGAAGGTTTCCGTGCGTGACGAGGACGCCCTTCGGCCGACCGGTCGTTCCGGACGTGTACGGCTGCATCGCTGTGTCGTCGGCGTCGCGTTCGACGAACACGGGCTCGCCCGTCACGTCCTCGAATGCGACGGCGTCGCCGGTCTCACCGACGGTGACGACGGTGGGGTCGCGGTTCGTCTCCGCGCAGGCGTCCGCGAGATGGTCGACCAGCGCCGGGTGCGTGACGGCGATTCGAGCGTCCGCGTCTTTGAGTTGGTGTGTCAGCTCCCGCGTCTTGTACTGCGGGTTGACCGGCGAGACGACGACGCCCGCCCGTAACGCACCGAGGATGGTGACGACGTACTCGGGGCAGTTCGGGAGGTAGAGGAGGAGGCGGTCGCCGGGTTCGAAACCGCGCTCGCGGAGCCCCCCCGCGAAGGCGGCCGCCCGCTCGCCGATATCCGCGTAGGAGAGTTCGCGGTCGTTCATCTCGACGGCGACTCGGTTGCCGCGGCGGTCGGCGGTCGCTTCGAAGAGGCGGGCGGCGTTCCCCGCCGGAACGGAGCGGAGCGCTGCTGGTACGTCCATACACTATGTGCTATGGTATCATACATTATCTTAACGGAGGTTGGTCGAGTACGAGTATTTATTAACGATAACGAGAAACAAGGGACGCGAGTTAACGATGCTAATAGAGTGTGCGAACAGGGGGCTGTCGCGATGAACGACCGATTCACCATCGACGGGCAAACCGCCATCGTCACCGGGGCGTCGAGCGGCATCGGGCGCGAAATCGCCGAACAGTTCGCGCGCGAGGGCGCGGACGTCGTCGTCTGCTCGCGCGAACAGGAGAACGTCGACCCGGTGGCCGAGACGATAAACGATGAGCGCGGCGGAACCGCCCTCGCGGTCGAGTGCGACGTGACCGACCGCGACGCGGTCGAGGCGCTGGTTGAGGCGACGGTCGACAAGTACGGGAGCGTCGACTGTCTCGTAAACAACGCGGGCGCTAGCTTCATGGCGGCGTTCGAGGACATCAGTCCGAACGGCTGGCGAACCATCGTGGATATCAACCTCACCGGCACGTACCACTGTACGCAGGTCGCCGGTGAACACATGCGTGAGGGCGACGGCGGCACCGTCATCAATCTGGCGAGCGTCGCCGGACAGCGCGGTTCGCCGCTCATGAGCCACTACGGCGCGGCGAAAGCCGCTGTCATCAACCTCACGACGACGCTCGCCTACGAGTGGGCAGGCGACGACGTGCGAGTGAACGCTATCGCACCCGGGTTCGTCGCTACGCCGGGCGTCGAGTCCCAGATGGGCGTCTCCGCCGAGAACCTCGACCGCGACGAAGTCGAACGCCGCATCGGCACGTCGGACGAGATCGCTGACGTGGCGCAGTTCCTCGCCAGCCCCGCGAGTTCGTACCTCGTCGGCGAGACCATCACCGCCCAAGGCGTTCCACGCATCGACGAATCGCCGGATGTGTAGGCGAAAGTACGGCCCCTCTCCGCTTTTCGAACGCTGACGACGCGCGAACGTCGGTCGTCTTCGCCGTCAGGACGGGTGCTACCAACCCGCATATTTATGATGTATCTCTGCTATAGGCAACACAGACGATGGTTAACGATAGTAACCAAGGCGTCGGGAAACCGACCCAGAATAAGAGGAACAGCCCTGTCAAGCAAACAACGAAAACTTCGAGGCTGTTTTCTCGTCGGTCGGTGCTGAAAACCGCAGGTGTCTCGGGAACGGTTGGTCTCGCCGGGTGCCTCGGAAGCGGGAGTGGCGGCCCCTCGGGAACCGTCAAGGTCGGCGTGCTCGCACCCGAACCGACGAAAAATCCCATCGGCGCGTCCATCGCAAACGGCGCGAGGCTAGCCGCCAAACAGCTCACAGACGATGGCGGCGTTCTCGGCGAAGACGTGGAAGTAATCGTCAAGGACACCCACGAAGACCCTTCGACGGGGAAATCCAAGTACCAGAACCTCACCGTCGGGGAGAGCGTCGATTTCACGACCGGCGTGTTCACCAGCGAGGTGCTGTTGAACCTCATGGATTCCATCGCCCAACAAAAGACCGTTCACATGGGTTCGGGCGCGGCCACGCCGGAGGCGAGCAAGCGGGTCGCCGAGAACTACGATAAGTACAAGTACTTCTTCCGAACCGGTCCGGTGAACTCCCACTTCCTCGGCGTCAACATGGTCGACTTCGCGAAGTCGCAGTTCGACAAGATGGGCTGGAAGTCCGTCGCCGTCCTCGCCGAGGATTACGCCTGGACGAAGCCGGTGACAAAGGTGCTAGGGAAACAACTCTCCAGTACCGGCGTCGACGTTCCCCTCAACAAGCGGTACGCGAGCGGAACGAAGGACTTCTCGCCCATCTACGACGACATCGAGAGCGCGAACGCGGATGCCGCCTACGTCGTCATGGCCCACACCGGGACGGCCGCGGTCGTCCAATGGGCGAAACAACAGCGCAAGTTCGAGTTCGGCGGCATCCACGTCCCGATGCAGTTCCCGTCATACTACGGCTCGGTGAGCGGCGCCTGTCGGTACGCGCTCACGCAGAACTCCGCGACCCCAACCTCGAAGGTCACGAAGAAGACCGTCCCGTTCGCAAAGAGTCACAAGAAAGAGTACGACAAGTATCCCGTTTACACCGGCTACATCACGTTCGACGCCGTCAAGCAGTACGCGGCCGCCGTCAAGAGCGCCGACTCGCGGAAGGCCGACGACGTCATCCCCAAGCTCGAATCGTCGACGTACACGGGCACGACGGGCACGCTGAGATACTACGGGAAGGACAAGGAGTACCCGCACGACGTGGTCTACGGAAAAGACGCCGCGTGGCCGATGTGGCTCCAGTGGCAGGAAAAGGACGGGAGCGGCGTCCAGAAACCCATCTGGCCATCGGATATCGCCACGGGGTCGTACAAGAAGCCGCCATGGGTGTGAGACACTGCTATGGCAGGGATTCTCAACACCGTCGTCAACGCGGTGCTCATCAGCGCGTTGTACGCGCTGGTCGCCATCGGATTCACGCTCATATTCGGCGTCGGCGGCGTTCTCAATCTCAGCCACGGCGCGAACATCACCGTCGGCGCGTTCACAGCGTACTTCGTCACGAGGGTGATCGAACTCAACGTCTGGGTAGGGATGGTCGCCGCGCTCGTCGTCCCGGCCCTGTTCGCGGCGGCACTGTACCTCGTGATGATACGCCGTGTGAAGGACAACCCGATCACCGTGATGATACTCACGCTCGTCGTCGCCATCGTCGTCGAGGAGGTGGTGAAGATACTCGTCGGTACCCAACCGCAGGCCATCCCGTCGCTGTTCGCGGGGCACCTCGCAATCGCGGGCGGTGTCCAGTCGAACCGCGTGCTCGCGTTCGCGCTCTCGTGGGTCGTCATCGGCGTCCTCTTCGCCACCGTGAACTACTCCCGAACCGGCAAGGCGATTCTGGCGACCAGTATGTCCACGCGCGGTGCGGCGCTCGTCGGTATCGAGACCGACAGGATGTACCTCTACACGTGGATGATTGCCGGCGCGCTCGCCGGACTCGCGGGCGTCTTCCTCGGGTCGATACAGACCGCCGACTGGGCGATGGGGCGGGAACCCCTCGTGCTCTCCTTTTCCATCGTCGTCCTGGGCGGCATCGGCTCCATCCGGGGCAGCCTCGTCGGCGCGTACATCATCGGCTTCCTCGAAGTGTTCACGGTTTCGTACGTGGATTCGAGTCTGAGCGGGCTGGCGTCGCTGGTCGTCCTCGTCGTCATCCTGCTCGTGAAACCGGAAGGGCTGTTCGGACGGGAGTTGGAGGAATGATTCGATGAGCGAAGACGTCGACCCGTGGAACCCTCGTTCCGTCGTCTCGCTCGCGCCGCGGTACAAACTCGGACTGGCGGGGCTCGTCGTTCTCGCGCTCGCGCCGCTCCTGCTCCCGGCCGTCCTCGGTCGCGGTCGTGGCATCCTTGCCGTCGTCACGCTCACCGTCGCGCTCTTTTTCGCCATGTTCGCGATGAGCTGGGACGCCGTCTCCGGCTACACGGGCCAGATCAGCTTCGGCCACGCGCTGTTCTTCGCGGTGGGCGGCTACGGCTCCGCGCTGTTAAACCTCGAACTCGGCGTTCCGCCGGTCGCGGCGATACTTCTCGGAACGGTAGCCGCGGCGCTCGCGGGCGTTCTCATCGGCGTTCCGGCGCTCCGTCTCGAAGGACCGTACCTCTCGCTCATCACGCTCGTCGCACCCCTCATTCTGCTCCAACTGTTCATCGTGTTCAGCGACACGTTCGGCGGGGAACTCGGGCTTCCGAGTCCCGACCCGCTCGTCCCGGTGTCGGGCTTCACGGCGCAGACGATGACGGACTACTACGTCGCGTTCGCGCTGTTCGTCGCCATCCTTGGCGTCTTGCTCGCGGTGACGCGCTCGGACGCCGGGTCGGTCTTCACGGCCATCCGGGAGGACGAGGAGGCGGTCGCGGCCGCGGGCATCAACCCGGCGAAATTCAAGATATTCGCGTTCGTGCTCTCCGCAGCGGTCGGCGGTCTCGCGGGCGCGGTCTTCGTGCACACGGTCGGCAAACCCCAACCCAGCCAACTGCTCGTGATGTCCGTCAGCATTGAGGTCATCATCGCCACCATCGTCGGCGGGATGGGAACCATCACGGGTGCGGCGGTCGGCGGCCTGTTCTTCAGCCTCTTCCGGGAGTGGCTCTCGGACGTGAGCGCGACCGTTCCGATTTTGAACGTTCAGGTCGCCTCCCTCGACCTCCTGTTGTTCTCACTCGTCACGCTCGCGCTCCTGTTTTTCCTGCCCGGCGGACTCCTCCGCTGGGGCATCGAACGGGGTCGGAGCGTCGTCGTGGAGAACCCGGAACCGGTCGCCGACGGCGGCCGGACGCCGGTAGAGCGGGTTCTCGACGCCTACCGAGAGACGGTCGACCGAATCGGAGGTGACGACCGTGAGCGGTGAGCGCGACCCGTCGGACGGCATCCTCGTCCTCGACGACCTCCGGAAGGAGTTCGGAGGTCTCACCGCGGTCGACGACCTCTCGTTCGCCGTGGAGGAGGGCGAGATACTCGGGTTCATCGGGCCGAACGGGGCCGGAAAGTCGACGACGTTCAACTGCGTCACCGGGGCGTACCCGCCGACGTCGGGAACCGTCTGGTATCGCGGCGAGAACGTCACGGGCGAACCCGCCTACGAGATGGTCAAGCGCGGGATGGCGCGAACGTTCCAGTCGTTCCGGCCGCTCCGCGACAGAACGGTTCGCCAGAACGTCGCAATCGCGCTCACTCCCGACCGCATCCTCTCGCTCTCGGGACTGCGCGGCGAGACACTCTCGCGCGCGACCGACATCTGCGAGCGCGTCGGACTCGGCGACCGCGCCGACAGTTCGCCGGACGAGCTGCCGCACGCGGGACTTCTCCGCCTCGAACTCGCCCGCGCGCTGGCAACCGACCCCGACCTCCTCCTCGTGGACGAGCCGTTTGCCGGACTCTCGAGCGGAGAAGTGGCCGAACTGTCCGACCTCCTTCGCTCGCTCCGGGACGAGGGCGTGACGCTCGTCGTCGTCGATCACAACATGCGAGGACTGCTCTCGCTCATCGACCGCGCCGTCGTCATCCAGTTCGGGTCGAAGATAGCCGAGGGGTCGCCCGCGGCGATACGCGAGAACGAGACGGTTCAGGAAGCCTACCTCGGGAGGGCGGATCTATGACAGACCTGATAACGGTCGAGGACGTTCGCGTGTCGTACGGCGAGGTCGCCGCGCTCCGGGGAATCTCCGCGCACGTCGACGACGGCGAAATTGTCGGCGTCATCGGCCCGAACGGCGCGGGGAAGACGACGCTCGTCGAGACGATCTCCGGGTTCCACGACTACGAGGGACGCGTCGCCTATCGAGACCGAGAAGTCGCCGGCCACCATCCCGCCGACCTCGTCGCTGATGGGTTGGTCCACTGCGCGGAGAGCCGCGACCTCTTCGGGCATCTTTCGGTCGAGGACAACCTCGAACTCGGCGCGTACCGTCACCACGACGGCGTCGAAGACCGTCTCGCGTTCGTCTACGACCTCTTTCCCGTGCTCGAGGAACGCGCCGACCAGAACGCCCGGACGATGAGCGGCGGCGAACAGCAGATGCTTGCCATCGGCCGGGCGCTCATGGGCGATCCGGACGTCCTCCTCTTGGACGAACCGACGCTCGGACTCGCACCCGTCATCCTCGGCGACATCAGCGACGGTCTCGACGAGATTCGGGACGCCGGAGTGACCGTGTTGCTCGCCGAACAGAATGTGACGTTCACGATGAACCACGCGGATCGCGTGTACCTTCTGGAGAACGGAAAGGTGGAGCGAGAGGGCGACCCCAAGACGCTTCGCGGGGACGAGTACATCAGAACCGCCTACCTCGGCGAGTAATCAGACGACCGCGGTCGCGTCACCGTCGACGATTTTTCGACCGTCGTCCGCGACGACTTCGAGCACGACGGTCACGCGCCGACCGTCGTGCTCGTCCGCACCGTCGTCGCTCGCGTCCGCAACCTCTCGAACTCTGGCGCGCGCGGAGAGGGCATCGCCCGGAAAGGCGCGCGCCGTGAACCGCGTTCGGTAAGATTCGAGTCCGCGGAGTCCGAACCACTCCCGGAGGAGGCGGGACGCGACGCCTGCGCTGAACATCCCTTGGGCGAAGACGCTCGGGTGCCCGGCGTCAGTCGCGTATGGTTCGTCGTAGTGGACGGGGTTGAAGTCGCCGCTCGCCCCGGCGTACCGGACGAAATCGCGGCGTTCTAGCGGCGGCGTTTCGACCGTTGAACCGACAGCACCAACCGCGAGATCGGCGGCGTCTTCGGCGGAGTCTGCGTCCTTCGGGGCCTCGATTTCGCCGCTCGGTGGGTCGCTTTCCTCCGCCGGTGCGCCGTCGGTCTCGATGCGGGTGTTCCACGCCGACTGGACGAGGTCGTCGCTGTCGGCGTCGTAGAAGTCAGTTCTGAGGACGGCGAACGTCATCGCACCACCGCCTCGTCCCTCGCGTTGGTACACGTCTTCGAGCGTCGTCTCGCCGTAGAGTTCGTCGTCGACGTGCAGCGGACGCTCGTACCGGAACCGCTGTTCGCCGTGGAGCACGTATTCGCGGCGGAATCCGAGGTCGAAGCCGAAGTCGTGGTCGACGCCTGGCGGGCGGTACCGAGGGAAGAACGACGACCGGGTGAATGTTGGCGGCGCGGGAAGCGAGTGGTGGCCGGCCGCACGAGCGGTCTGCCGGCCGCGGTATATTCGACTCGAGTCGTGAATCGCCCGTGCGAACTCGTCCACCTTCCCGGCTTCCACCTGAAACCCATCGACGGTTCGATTGGTCTGTCCGACCTGCGATTCGAGGGCGGAGAGCGATTTGTTGGGCATACTCTCACATCGAACCCGGAAGGGAAAAACGTATCTCGCGAGTTCCGTCACCTCTCAGGGAATACGGGCTCGCCCGGCGCTACCGGGAACGTCAGTTAACTTAGTTTCCTATATCGGAAAAATACTAAACAATGGAACGCAAAGGTGGCCATATGAGTTTCCAACTCTCAGACGAACACCGCGCCATCCGGAAGGCCGTCCGCGAGTTCGGCGAGAACGAGATCGAACCCGTCGCGCGCGAACACGACGAGGAAAAATCGTACCCTCACGAACTCGTCGAGAAGGCTGCTGAGTACGACTTCGTCGCCCCGAGCATCCCCGTTGAGTATGGCGGTGCGGGGATGGATACCCTCTCGTCCATCATCGTCACCGAGGAGCTCTGGCGCGCCGACGGAGGTATCGGGAGCGCCATCGGGAGCCGCGGGTTCGGCTCGAACATGATTCGGAAGTTCGGCGACGAGTGGATGAAAGAGGAGTGGTTGGCGCGCATCGCCAGCGGCGAGTCGGCGTGCTGTAGCTGTATCTCCGAACCCGGCCACGGCTCGAACGTCGCCGGCATCGAGACGGTCGCGGAGACGGACGGCGACGAGTACGTCCTGAACGGGAACAAGATGTGGATAACGAACGGCACCGTCGCGGACGTCGCCGTCGTCATGGCGAAGACCGATCCCGAGGCGGAACCGCCACACCGCGGTATCAGCGCCATCCTCGTCCCCACCGATACGGACGGGTTCGAACCCACGAAGATAGACAACAAGCTCGGCATCCGCGCGTCCGACCTCGCCGAAATCGTCCTGAACGACGTTCGCGTCCCGACCGAGAACGTCATCGGCGAGGAAGACGAGGGGTTCTATCAGCTCATGGATTTCTTCGCGTCGGGTCGGGTGAGCGTCGCCTCGCAGGCCGTCGGGGTCGCGCAGGCCGCCGTCGACGAGGCCATCGACTACGCAAACGAGCGCGAGCAGGGCGGCCAACTCATCAAGGAGTATCAGGCCATTGGTCACAAGGTCGCCGAGATGGCGACGAACGTCGAAGCCGCCCGATCGCTCACCTACCGCGCGGCATCCCACGTCGATTCCGGGGACGACGACTTGGCGACTCGCTTTGCGAGCATGGCGAAGCTCTTCGCGTCCGAACACGCGGTCGACGTCGCCGACGAAGCGATTCAGGTGCACGGCGGCGCTGGGTTCGTCACCGACCATCCGGTCGAGCGGTACTACCGCGACGCCCGCATCACGAAGATCTACGAGGGGACGAGCGAGATCCAGAAGAACATCATCTCCGGCCGCCTGTTCTAACGATGGCGCGAAAAGCGGACGAACATCGTACGGAACTAAAACGATGTCTTTCGTAGACCGCAGTATGACCGAGGACGAACCAGATTGGGAGTTCAAAGAGCGGGATATCGCCATCCTACAGGAATTGGCGCACGACCCGCAGATATCCTCTCGAAATCTCACGGAGGTTCTCGCCGAGAAGTACGACATCGACGTTTCGCACGTGACGGTGAGCGAATCCATCCGGAAAATGCGGAACGCCGGCGTCTTCCGGGAGGCCGTCATCCCGAACGAGGCCTACTTCATTTTCGCGCTCTTCGAGTTCAAGTTCAACCCCGAGCACTTCGCGGAGGGGTGGCGGGATGCGATGGAGTACATCCAGAACGACGAGAATACGCTCTTTTATTTCCTCTCGGACGGCGAGTACCAGTGGAAATCGGTGATGATGTTCCAGACCCGAGAGGCCGAATCGCGGTGGATTCACGAGTTCTACAAGGAACACGGGAAGGTCGTGGACAACATCCGAAACAGTGTTGTGACGAACGTGTTGAAGTTCGGAACGAGTTCGGAACTGTTCGACCACCTGCCGAAAGGTGGGGAGTGAGGTTCCGACGAAAGTTCGCGACGAGCGTTCGCGATTCGACTCTCCTTCTGTCGTCGGAGTGACTCGTACTACGCTGGAGAGACAGTCGTCGAACGCTTCGCCCGCCGCTTCGAATTTGCTTTTACGATAGCAGCAACGTGATTACGGTGTAGAAAGCCCACCGTCCGCTCGCGGCACCGAAAGACGGTCCTGCTCGGTCGTAGGTTCCCTGCGCGGGCGTGCGACTTCCGTAATCACACTCACATCAGTTCGCGTGACTCGCTCGGCGACATCTCTTCGTCGGTTCGCTTCGCTCACTTCCTCCGAGAGGAGTCGCCGAGACGACCACGTGAACGCGAGCGGACGGCCCCTTTCAGTCCCACCCAAACCGCATCAGCCACATGCCTCCCCAGCCGATTCCCTCCACTCCTTTCAGTCGTTCCGGTCATCCCTTGCGCGAATTGTGGCGCTGGCGGCTCGGACGACGTGTCCTCGCCGCCCCGCCAGCGCGCGTCACGCTGAAATAGGGGATTCACGAACAGGGAGAAACCGTGCTGGCGCACGCGCCAGCAGGCCCGAGGCCAATTCGGCCGAGGGCCTGACTGGCAATCGCGCGAGGGACAACCGAAGTGAACGCAACGAACGACGGGAGTCGGTTGGGGAGGGTGTGGCCGTGGCGGTCGCGGTTGCGGTGCGTCTGGGTGGATTGAAAAGGGCTAGGCGTTCGCGTTTACCTGGTCGCTGAAGCGACCGCGAATGCCTGGGAGCTTCTGAAGTCCTCTCCTCGCTGTTTTTCTCATCTCAAGTAAACGTGATTCGTAGCGAACGGATGGGGGCGTTGTACTGCTACGTCATCTCGCTAATGACGGAGCCAGGGTAACAGTGACGGAACTAGCGCCCTTCGAACTCGGGGTCGCGCTTCTCGCGGAACGCCGCCGTTCCCTCGCGGACGTCGTCGGTGCTCATGAGCAGCCCGAAGCCCTGACTTTCCATCGCCAGCCCGGCGTCGAGGCTGGCGTCACCACCTTCGTTCATCACCGTCTTCGCAACCTTCAGCGCGATGGGCGGTCCTTCGAGGATGTCGTCGACGAACTCCGCGACGGTCTCTTCGAACTCGTCCTCGGGAACGCAGCGGTTGACGAGACCCCACTCCTCGGCTCGCTCGGCGCCGATTCGGTTGCCGCGGAAGACGAGTTCCTTCGCCCGCGTCTCCCCGAGTATCCGGAGGAGACGCTGCGTTCCGCCGCCGCCCGGAATGAGTCCGAGTCCAATCTCCGGCGAGCCGAACTCGGAGCCTTCGGTGGCGAGCCGGAGGTCGCACGCGAGCGCCAGTTCGAGGCCGGCGCCTAGACAGAAGCCGTCGATCTTCGCTATCGTCGGGCGGTCGAACTCGTTGACGGTCTCGAATGTGGGCGTCACGTCCATGAAGTCGGTCGGCGTGGCGTCCGCGAAGCCGCCGATGTCGGCCCCCGCGCTGAACGCCCGGTCGCCCGCCCCTTCGAACAGGACGCAGCGAACGTCGTCGGCGTCCGCGTTCGTGAGGAGATGGTCGATCTCGCCGAGGAGGTCGCCCGAGAGCGCGTTCAGTCGCTCGGGACGGTCGAGTTCGACGGTGAGGAGGCCATCGTCGAGATCGTAGTTCAGGAATCGATAGTCGCCGACGCTGTCGGTCAAGTACTCGTAGAACCCCTCGCCTGAATCCCTCCCGGTCTTCCCAGCTTCGACGAGTTCGACGAGGTGGTCGGCGGGTTCGAAGCGGTCTTCGCCGGTCTCCTCGCGGAGTTCCTCCAACTTCGAGAGCACTACGTCGAGTCCGGTTTCGTCCGCGCGTCCGCACGGACCTTCGGGGAAACCGGTGCCGAGACGCATTCCCGTATCGACCGCTTCGGGGGTGGCCACGTCGTCCCCGACGAGTTTCGCGGCCTCGTTCACCATCCGCGCTTCGACGCGGAGGGTGTCGAATCCCTCCCCGTCCTCGGGCGCGTAATCTGTGCCGTCGTCGTCCTCGTACTCGTAGTACCCGGTGCCGGTTTTTCGGCCGAGTTCCTCCGCGTCGACCTTCTCCTGGAGGATGGGTGGGATGTCCCTCCCGGCCTCTTTCCGGACGTGGTAGCCGACGTCGAGTCCCGTGAGGTCGGCGAGTTCGAACGGCCCCATCGGGTAGCCGCGTCGGTGAACCATCGCGGCGTCCGCCTGCCGGACGGTCGCCTCGTCGTTCGAGACCATCCACGCGGGTTCGTCCACGAACGGGCCGAGCACGGAGTTCACGACGAACCCGTTCACGTCCTTTCGGACGTAGATCGGCGTCTTGCCCGCCGCCTCGACGAACTCGTAGACGATTTCGGCGGTCTCGTCGTCGGTCTCGGCTCCGTAGATGACCTCGACGAGATCCATCTTCACTGGCGGGTTGAAAAAGTGCATCCCGGCGACGCGGTCGGGTCGGTCGGTCGCCTCGGCGATCTTCGTGATGGAGAGCGACGACGTGTTCGAGGCGAGCAGCGCACCGTCCGGCGCGAGTTCGTCGAGTTCCGCGAAGATATCCCGTTTGAGGTCGAGTCGTTCGGGCGCGGCCTCGATGACGAAGTCGGCGTCCGAAACTGCCGCTTCGAGGTCGACCGTCGTCTCGATGCGGCCGAGGATGTCCTCCGGCGATTCGTCGAGACGGTCTTTCTCCGCGAGCTTCCGGAGGCTCCACTCGATGCTCTCGTATCCGTCCTCGACGATGTCGTTCTCGATGTCGCGCATCATGACCGGATACCCGGCCATGGCGACAACTTCGGTGATGCCGTGACCCATGTTGCCCGCGCCAAGCACCGCGACGCGTTCGATGTCGGTGACTCCCATACCTACTCGTTCGCGCCGTCCCACATTAATCCTCACTTTTGATATTACGTTGTTAGGAAAATACCTTTCAGAGAAACCACTGGAAAGTCAAGGTCGGATTTCGATAGCAATTGGTGAATTCATTCGCCGCGACGCACGAACATCGCGGTTTCCATCGAGAGCACGATATCGTCTTCCTGATTCGAAGTCTCGACGCGAGAGGTTACCAGACCTCGCCGCGGGTCGCTCTCCAGCGGTCGCTTTCCGGTCACTTCGGTTCGAACGGAGAGGATATCCCCCGGACGCACCGGTCGACGAAACCGAATCTCGTCGATACCCGACGACCCGAGGCTAGCGTCCTCGACGGAGTTCTCCACGAGTAACCGCATCGTCATCGCGCAGGTGTGCCAGCCGCTGGCGATCAATCCGTCGTACATCGATTCCGCCGCCGCCTCCTCGTCCACATGGAACGGCTGGGGGTCGTACCGTCGCGCGAACTCGACGATCTCCTCCTTCGTGACCTCGTAGCTGCCGAACTCGTCGACGCTGCCGACGGTGACGTTCGCGTAGGTGCTCACAGCGGTTCGTCCCCTTCGATGATCCGAACCGCGCGCTCGGCGAGCGCCGGCACCCGCTCTTCCATGAGCGGGTACATCGAATCGTCGCTGTTCCCCTCCAAGTAGCGCCGGTAGAACATCTCGCCGAGCGCGGCGAGCTTGTAGACCGCGAGCGTCCGATAGAATCGCTCGTGTTCGAAGGCGATTCCCGTCCGTTCTTCGTAGCGTTCGACGAGTTCCCGTCGGGTCGGGTAACCGTCGCGCTCCATGAACGTCGCCGTCAGCTCCGGAACGGCCGGTCCGGGGTCTTTCGCGTCCCGCCAGTAGGAGAGCATCCAGCCGAGGTCCGCCCGGGGATCGCCGAGCGTGCTCATCTCCCAGTCGAAGACCGCGACCAGTTCCGGCGGCGTTTCCGGCCCGAACATCACGTTGTCGAGTTTGTAGTCCCCGTGAACGAGCGTCCGGGGATGTTCCGTCGGCGTCGACGCTTCGAGCCACTCGCCGACTCGTTCCAGTTCCGGAACTGCGCGCTCCTCGACGGTGCGCTCGAACGCCCACGCTAATTGCTGACCCCAGCGTTCGACCTGCCGCTCCGTGTACCCCTCGGGATAGCCGAACTCGCCGAGGCCGACCGCCTCGTACTCGACGTTGTGGACGGACGCGAGGGTATCGACGAGTTCCTCGCCGATTCGTTGGCGATGCGACCGCGAACCGAACCGGTCGGGTTCCACCTCGCGGAGCACGTCACCCTCGACCAGTTCCATTACGTAGAAGTTGCTCCCGATTACGTCGTGGCTCTCGCACGCCGCGACTGTCTTCGGAACGGGCACCTCGGTTCCTTGGAGAGCGTCCGCAACGCGAAACTCACGGAGAACGTCGTGGGCGGTGTCCGCTGTCTCGCCAGGTGGCGGTCGTCGGACGACAAGCGTTCGCTCGCCCCACTCGACGAACAGCGTCTCGTTCGAGTGGCCCGCCGCGTGGCGTTCGACCGCATACGGCTCCGCCGAGCCGAGTTCGTCCGTCAGAAACGCCTCCAGCGCGTCCTCGTCGACGAGTCGGTCGAAATACTCCTCCTGATTCGAGTCGGACATACCGCTCCATTCGTGTTCATTGTACGAGTATTTATGGGTGCAGCTTAACGATAATGGCAGTTCTGCGCTACTCTTTTTACAATGTGGGAGAGTGTAGACGGTATGGAGTACGACGACTCCGAGACAGCCAGATCGTTCGCCGCGCGGACGCGAGAGTTCATCGACGAGGTCGTGGTTCCCGTCGAGCGCGAGGCGCTCGGAAACGGGCCAGTCGACGATGAGACGATTCGAGAACTGCGCGACGCCGCCCGCGACGACGGGGTCTACGCCCCGCACCTCCCCGAGGAGTACGGCGGTTATGGACTCAGCTATCGAGATATGCTTCCGGTATTCGAAGCGGCCGGGCACAGTCTGCTCGGCCCGGCGGCCATCAGGGTCGACGCGCCCGACGAGGGCAACATGCACACCCTGGAGCAGTTCGGAACCGAAGCGCAGAAGGAAGCGTGGCTCGGCCCACTCGTCGCCGGCGAGGCGCGGTCGGGATTCTCAATGACGGAACCGTCGCCGGGCGCGGGGTCCGACCCGAAGATGATTCGAACGACCGCCGAGAAGGACGGCGACGAGTGGGTCATCGACGGCCACAAGTGGTGGACGACGCAGGGAAACGAAGCGGACGTGCTCATCGTGATGGCGCGAACCGACCCCGACGCCCATCCCTACCGCGGGTGTTCGCTCTTCCTCGTCCCCGCGGACGTGCCGGGCGTCGAAATCGTCCGGGATATCCCGCACGTCGGCGGCGGTCTCACCGGTACCGGGCACGCCGAGATAAAGTACGAGAACGTCCGCGTTCCCGACGACGCGCTCCTCGGCGAACTCGACGCGGGGTTCAGACACGCGCAACAGCGCCTCGGTCCAGCCCGGCTCACGCACTGCATGCGCTTCTCGGGGATGGCCGAGCGCGCGCTCGACGTCGCGAAGGCGTACACGAGCGAGCGCGAGGCGTTCGGGACGCCGATCAGCGAGAAGCAGAACCCCCGTTTCAGAGTCGCCGACGCCGAGACGCGACTGCATGCCGCGAGGACGATGGTTCGGCACGCCGCCCGCGAGATAGAGGCCGGCGGCGAGGCTCGCGTCCCCGTCTCCATGGCGAAGGTGTTCACGGCGAACGTCGTCCAAGACGTCATCGACGACTGCCTCCAACTTTGCGGCGGAAGCGGAATCGGGAAAGACCTCCCCATCGCCGACTTCTACGAGAACGTCCGCGCATTCCGCATCGTCGACGGCGCCGACGAGGTTCACAAGCGCGTCATCGCCCGCGACGCGTTCGAGAACGTCGACCCGAGCGAACTCGAAAACGTTCCGGAGTACGAGGGGTGAGTCGCCTCGAAGTCGCGGCTTCGGGGCGGTCGACGGCACCGGCAGGCGAACTCAGTCGTCGGCCGGTGCGGGTTCGCCGAGCGTCGCCGGGTCGAGTTGCGCGTGGCGAACGACGGCGTCGAAGTGCTCTAGCGGAGGAGCGTCGAGGTCGGCGATGCCGCGGGCGGGGGGCGACGTGAGCGTGTGGCGGACGAACCACTCGGTGACGATCGCTTTCCGGGCGTCCTCGTCCTCGTCGAGTTCGCGCTGCGCATTCGCCAGCAGGAGGCTGGCTGTCACCACGTCGAAGACGTAGTTCGCGAGTCGTTTGGCCTCGTGTTGCGCGTACTCGTCGTCCCCCGTCGCCAGCGTGAGCATGGCTTCCTGTAACGCGGCGAACTCCTCGGAGACGGTTTCGGCGAGGGGTTCGAGGTACGGATGCTCCGCGTCGGCGAGGAATCCTTCGACGAGCGGGAGGAGCGCCTCGTGGGCGTCCTCCTTCTCCAAGGTTCGCAGGAGGTCGAGCGAGAGGACGTTCGACGTTCCCTCCCAGATGGGGAGCACTTGGGCGTCGCGGAGGAGTCGGTGGGTGACGAAATCCGCGACGTAGCCGTTTCCGCCTTGGATCTCCATCGCGTAGGAGGCGTTCTCGACCGCCATGCGAGCGGTTCGAAGCTTGGCGATCGGCGTGAGCGTCCGCATCAGGCGGAATGCCTCGCGATCGTCGCGGTCGCGCTCGTACCGGTTGAGCCAACGACCGGCCTCCAGCGCGAACGCCAGCGCCGCCTCGTAGTCCACCGTCATCTCCACGAGGTCGCGCTTCATCAGCGGATACTCCCGAATCGGCCGACCGAACGCCTCGCGGTTCGAGGCCTGAACCTTGCTCTCCAAGAGCGCGCGTCCCACGATGCCGACCGCGCCCACGGCGTTGGTGACGCGCTCCCAGTTCAGCATCGTCGTCATGTACTTGAACCCCTGCTCGGGTTCGCCGACGAGGTAGCCCTCCGCCCCGCGGAACTCGACTTCGCCTGTGGGGACACTGATGGTACCGAGTTTGTCTTTGAGGCGTCGGTACAGTTGGTCGTTCAACTCGCCGTCCTGCGTCTCGTGGGGGACGAGGAAGAGCGAGAGACCCTTCGTCCCCTCCGGCGCACCGGCGCGGCGCGCGAGCACGAGAGTTCCCTGCGCGTCGATGTTGCTACAGAACCACTTCTCGCCGGTGAGTTCGTACGTTCGCGTCTCCGACCGGTCGCCGACGGGTTCGGCGACGGTCTCGTTCGTGCCCACGTCGCTGCCGCCCTGTTCCTCGGTGAGGAACATCGCACCCTCGATCATGTCGTCGTGGTTCCGGCTGGTCAGCCCCTCGAAGTAGTCGTCGAGATGGCCTTCCTCGTCGTGGTTCCGCAGGACGAGCGCGGCCCCCGCCGTCATGGAGACCGGGCAGACGAAGCCGGCGTCGACGTAGGAGAGGAGCAACTGCATCGTGAGCGTGTGGACGAGACCGAGCGGTTCGTCGCGTCCTGGCGGTGCCCGGAAGGCGTCGGCGACGACGCCGCGCTCGTAGGTGAGTTTCTCGTTCTCGTACTGGGCGGGATGGTAGTACACCTCGTTCTCGACGTTCCCGCGCTCGTCGTACGTGGAGAGTTCGGGGCCGCGTTCGTCGATCACGTCCGCGTTGTCCGCGATGGTGTCGCCGATGATGGCACCGAACTCGTCCAGTCGGTCTTCGGCCCACTCGAACTCGTCTTCGGGGTAGACTCGTCGCACTTCCTTCCGCAATGCCGGGTCGTAGCGCCAGTAGTTCACGCCGCGACCGTCGTCGTGGCGGCCGTAATCGAACGGAGGGGCTGACATGTGTCATCGCACACCATCCTCGCTGTTAAAGGATTCTAGAACCGACGAGGCGTTTGGACGAGTTTCTCGATCGGACGGCGCGAGAAGAACCGTACGGCGGGTCGGCTATTTCTCGTGGAAGTAGATTGCTCGTTCGCGTTCTGGCAACTGTCTGTCCGCGTCCACGTCGTACGGCGCGGTGCATCGACGCCGGTAGCGGATGAAGAAATCGAGCGGCGACCCCGGAAAGAGGTCGTCCCACCGGTCGCCGCGTTCGACGATGATCTGTTGGTCGTACTCGGTACCGCAGGCGGGACACTCGTTGGCGTCGGATGCGTGGATGGACATTCGTTGTTGCACTAACGCGACCGACGCGTTTCAGTCCACCGTTCGTTTCGAGTCGACGCCGATTTCGTGCGACATCGAGGCGATTTGAGAACCGCCGTCGGAGGTGGAGTTTTGCCGCTTGGTCAAACGGTTTAATCGCACGGCGGTAGTACGTAGCCATGTCGAAAACGATCACCGTCTGGAACGAGTACGTCCACGAGCGGAACCACGACGAAGTCGCGGAGATATACCCCGACGGTATCCACGCGATCATCGCGGATGCGCTCGCCGACCGCGGTTTCGAGACGCGGACGGCCACCCTCGACGAACCGGAGCACGGGCTATCCGAGGAGGTTCTCGACGGGACGGACGTGCTGACGTGGTGGGGCCACGCCGCCCACGATGAGGTGGAAGACGAGGTGGTGCGGCGGGTGAAAGAACGCGTCCTTGACGGGATGGGGCTGCTCGTCCTCCACTCGGCGCACTTCTCGAAGATATTCAAGAAACTGATGGGGACGACCTGCGGGCTGAAGTGGCGCGAGGCCGCCGAGACCGAGCGGCTGTGGGTGACCAACCCGGCACACCCTATCGTCGACGGTATCGACGAGTACATCGAACTTCCCGAGGCCGAGATGTACGGCGAGCACTTCGACATTCCGGAACCAGATACGCTCGTCTTCAACTCGTGGTTCGAGGGCGGCGAGGTGTTCAGAAGTGGGTGCTGTTACCAGCGCGGCCGAGGGCGGGTATTCTACTTCCGACCGGGTCACGAGACGTATCCCGTCTACCACGACGACGATATCCAGCGCGTGCTGGCGAACGCCTGCGACTGGGCCGCGCCGAACGAGGACGGCCCCGACATCGAACGCGGAAACAGCGAACCCATCGAGAGTATCGACACATCCGACGAGCGCTCGGTTCACTGAATCGACCGCGTCCGACGGACGGATATCGTCCGATAATCCCTGGCTTCTCTCGCTCTCGACACCTACGACCGCCGACTTCCCGGTTGCGGGTCGACGTGCGGTTTCGCCATCAGGTCGGGGAAGGGTTTCTCGTCTATCCAGTCGAGCAGGTTCACGAGTTGGTCGGTCGCGGCGTCGAACAACCGCTCGCCCTTCTCCGGCGTCGCATCGGTCTGGTCGCCGAGCACGCCGTTTTCCGTGTTGTCGATGGCGTCGTAGTAGTTTCGAGCACCGTGAACGAAGAGATCCCCGTCGGACAGCTCTACCAGTCCGCCGTCCCGGGCGTCTTCCAGTTTCCCCTCGCGGACGAGTTCCGGCGCGATGTGCATGATCATCGCCGTCTCCTTCGGGCCGCCGTGCGGCCCGTTGTGTTCGAAGAGGTCGCTGACGAGCGTCGGGATGGACTCGTCCCACATCCACTCGACGGCGAACGCCACCTCGTCCTCCCGCAGTCGGCGACCGACCTCCCGCAGGTGTTCCATGTTCCCGCCGTGCGCGTTGACGTAGACGATTCGGTCGATACCGTGGTAAGAGAGGTTCCGCGAGAAGCTCTCGACGTAGTCCCGAAACGCGGGCGGGTCGACCCACATCGTCCCGTGGAACTGCTTGTGGTGCGGACTGACGCCGACGTTGACGGTCGGCGTGCAGAGGTAGCCCCCGCGGTCGGCGGCCTCGCGGGCCAGCGCTTCCGCGATGAGATGGTCGGTCGCCAGCGGGAGGTGCGGACCGTGTTGCTCGGTCGAACCCAGCGGGACGACAGCGACCGATTCTTCCGCGACGTAGTCTCCGAGTTCCGGCCACGTTCTGTCGGCGAGGTACATGGAGAAGGTAGCTTTGCGCGAAGGTATAAATCTCCGTTTGCCGGTACTACTACAACCGCTTCGTCATCCGGTGTCGCTTCGTCTCGAACTCACCGTCATCGTACAGCGACCGCGCCGTCTCGTTCTCGGCGTGAACGTCGAGCGAGAGGTGGTCGCATCCTCGTCGTCGCGCCCACGCTTCGGCGCGCGCGAGGAGGTACGAGGCGATGCGCTCCCGGCGGCGCTTCGGTACGACGTAGAGTCCATCGACGTACCCTCGCTGGCCGCGGGCGAATACCGAGGGAGACGACCGCTTTTCGACGGTGACGTAGCCGACCAGTTCCGCGTCGTCGGCGACGTAGGTGGCGACGTCGTCGTCCGAAAAACGTTCCGTCACGTAAGAGTGAATCTCCCGTCGGACGCCCTGTTCGGCGAGCGTGTCGAAATCGTCCACTGCGGCCATCTCGCGGGCGAAGGGTAACCAGAGGTCGTCGACGAGCGTCACGAGTTCGTCCGCCCGGAGTCGCCGGATACGCATCAATTGGACGCTCCGACGGCGGTGTGCTCGTCGAGATACGCTTCGACCTTCGGGCGAGCCTCCTCGCGCCTGCGCTGGTGGTCGCGCAGGAACGTTTCGAGTCGCTCCTTTCCGATTTGCTTCAACTCGCCGGAGAGCATCTCGCCCGACTCGTACTCTTCGCGGATGCGATCCAGTTCGTCGTCGTGTTCCACGAGGTGGTACGCGAGTAGCTCGAACACCATGTCCTCCTCGACGTTCCCGCCCTCCCGGCGGTGCTCCTCGACGCTGACCCGACCGCCGGTCTTCGCCTCGTCTATCTTCCGCTTCGCGTCCGCCACGGAGTCGGTGAGCGCGATGTGGCTCTTCGGGTCGGACGAACTCATCTTCCCGCCTTGGAGGCCGCGCATGAACCGGTGGTACGTGCTCGCCGGTTTTACGTACCCTGCATCCCGGTAGCGGGCGGCGACATCGCGGGTCAGTCGGACGTGCGGGTCTTGGTCGATGCCGACCGGGACGACCGTGGGTTTCGGCCCGACGCGGTCGGGCGATTGCGGGCGGAGGATGTCGGCGTACTGGGTCAGCGCCGAGACGAGCTTTCCGGGGTCGGCGCTCCCGTAGGTCGCCTCGAACTCGTTCTGGGTGACGTGCCGGGCGAACAGTTTGCTCCGAACGTGGTGGTCGTTGCCCGCTCCGGATTGGAAGTAGAAGTCCGTCGCGTCGAGGTCTAACCCCAGCGCGACGTAGTTCAACAGGTACTCCTCGACGACGAGTTCGCGCGCTTCTTCGAGGGACACGTCCCGCGTGGCGTACGACTCGATGTCCGCCGCGCAGAGCGTGACCTCCGCGCCCATCTCCTGAAACAGGAGTATCTGTTCGACCACAGTGCGGTGGCCGAAGTGGAAGACGCCTGAGGGCATGATTCCGGTCATCACCGCGAACGGCTCGCCGTCGTCGCGGGCGTCGAGGACGGTGTCGAGGTCGCGGTGGCCGAACACTAATCCTCGACGAACGAGCCGGTTATCCGGAAGCCGGTCGACTACCTCCTCGATGGGCTCGATGCCGAACTGCTCCATCGTCGCCTCGTAGTCGGTCACCTCCACGTCGCCCCACGGGTCGAGTTTAGTCACGACCGGCCTCCTCGCGGAACGTTTTCACTAACGGTACGGCAGAAATCGGCTCAGCGTGCCGTGGTCGGCCAAAATCGACCACCGGCAGTGGTGGCTGCGAACATACCGGTTTCAGTTCCGGCGGTTTAGGAGAAAAACGTTTCGCCTCCATTATGCCGGCCGATTACGCCAGAAGATGCGGTGCCAGTCGTTCTACGGACGCCGGTTTGCTGAACTCGTGGCGTGGTCGCATATTCGCCTCTGTCGCTGCCGTAACTCGCGTTTCAGGAGCCAACGGGTATATCTGTGACCTACACCACCACTATTACATGACTGGTACCGTCGTCGAAGTCGAGGTTCCGGCCAACGAGTTCGCGCTCAGCCAGACGCTCTCCGACGTGGAGGGCTCCGAACTCGAAATCGAACGCGTCGTCGCCCACGATTCCGCCATGATGATGCCGTTCGTGTGGGTGAGCGGTGGCGAGCGCGAGGAGATAGAAACCGCTTTCTCCGAGGATCCAAGCGTCAACCAGTTCGAGTTGCTCGCCAGTCCGAACGACGAGTGGTTCTATCGGATGGAGTGGGTCGACCAGATAGAGACGCTCGTCCAGATTCTCATCGAGGAGGAAGGAACCGTTCTCGCCGCGACGGGCAACAGCGACCACTGGAACCTTCGCATCCTGTTTCCCGACCGCGACTCCCTGTCACGAACCTACGAGTACTGCGAAGAAAACGGACTCTCGCTCGAGATTCTGAACATCTATCAGTTAGAAGAGGGTCGGCAGGGGCGTTTCGGCCTGACGGAAGAACAGCAGGACGCGCTCACGCTCGCGTACGACGAAGGCTATTACGACATTCCCCGCAATCTGGACGCCGGAGACCTCGCCGACGAGTTAGGTATCACGCATCAGGCGGTCTCCGAACGCCTCCGGCGCGCCCACGAGAACCTCGTGAAGAACACCCTCATCATCGGTCGAGGCCCTGACGAGGTGAAAAAGTAGTACGCACGATGCCGGAGTGGAACGCGTACACCGTTTGACGAAACTGTTTCTGCACGCTCGTCCGTCGCTCGAAACGCCTCCGCCGCACGCTAACACGCTTATGGTAGCGTCGCTAGTGGTGTTTCTATGCGCGCTAGCGATCCCGTCAAGTGGGAGTATCGAAGCCTCAGACCTCCACGCGAGGAAACGCAAAAGGAGGCGAGCGACCCAACGGCCCAGCTCAACGAACTCGGCGACGATGGATGGGAGTTCGTCGACACCATCGACTACACCGGCGGCGGAACGAAGTTCTTGGTTCTGAAGCGACCGCGGAATCGAGACGCGGGGGTAGCGGATGAGTAACGACGAAACGGGCGACATCGGGACTGCAGACACGATGCGGGGCCGGTCGGGGGAAAGTCGGCTCAAAATCTGGTTGCTCTTCCGCACGAATCGGTTTCTCCTCACCGGGCTGCTCGCGTTCCTCGTCTTCGTTTCGTTCGTCGCGTTTAGCGCCGCTCTCGACCCGCCGCTTCCGAGCGAGATCAAATCGACAGACACCATCGAGACGATATTCTCGGCGATGATCGGCGTGATCGTCACCGGTACGACGCTCGTCGTCACCATCAGTCAACTCGTCCTCTCGCAGGAGAACGGCCCACTCGGCGACCAACGCGAGCGAATGAGCGACGCGATGGACTTTCGAACGTACACGAAAGACCTGTTCGGCTCCGTTGTTCCGGCCGACCCCTCGACGTTTCTCGGTCGGCTCGTTGCCGCGACCGAACGGCGGGCCGAGGTACTCGACCGTCTCGTCCGAGAGAGCAACGACGAGGAGCTGATTCGTCAAGCGTCTGAATTCATCGACAGTCTGTACGGGAACGCCAAGGAAGTGCAAGACGAACTGGAAGGAGCGCAGTTCGGGACGTTCGACGTGCTGTTCGCAGCGTTGAACTTCAACTACGGGTGGAAGATATATCAGGTCGAACGGATGAGCGAGGAGTTCTCCGAATCCTTGAACGACGACCAGCGCGCCGCGTTCGACGACCTGGAAACGGCGCTCGCCATGTTCGGACCGGCCCGCGAGCACATCAAGACGCTCTACTTCCAGTGGGCGCTCGTCGATCTCTCGCAGTACATCCTCTACGCCGCGATTCCGGCGCTCATCGTCTCCGGCGGCATGCTGACGTTCGTCGGAGCCGAGACGTTCTCCGGAACCGTACTGTCGATTCCGACCGTCACATGGGTCGTCAGCGGAGCGTTCACGATCACGCTCATCCCCTTCCTGTTGTTCACGTCGTACATCCTCCGCATCGCGCCGATAGCCAAGCGAACGCTCGCCATCGGCCCGCTCATCCTTCGAGAATCCCAGAAGTGAGTTTCGTCGTTCGACCGGACGTATTTTGTTACCACCCTTCCATCAGTGGAGTGATGGAAGGCGTTCTCTGGTATCTTCTGGCGAGTTCCCGGGGCGGGCCAACGAGAGTCCGCATCCTCCGGGCGCTGGACGAGCGACCGCGGAACGCCAACCAACTCGCGACCGAACTGGAACTCGACTACACGACGATTCGTCACCACCTCGACGTGCTGATGGAGAACAACGTCGTCGAGCGAACGGACGACGAGTACGCCGCAGTCTACCTGTTCACCGAGCAGGTGAAATCGAACTGGGAAACGGTCGAGGAGATAATCGCCGTCGTCGACTCGGAGGAGCAATGATTCCGGACGAAATTTGGACAGAGCATATAGCCGCCGACTGCAAACGGAGTACCGATGACCATCTGGCTTGACGTCGCCCGGGCCGCCGCAGGGGTGAACCTACTGTTACTGCTGGCGTTGGGCTCCGTCTGGCTTCGTAACTACCGCCAGCACGGCGCTCGACACACCCTCGGACTGCTCGTGTTCGCGGTCTTCCTCCTCGTGGAGAACGCGCTCTGGCTCTACTTCTACCTCCTCCATCCGGACTTCATCGGCTGGTTCGACCACGCCGGGGTCGACGTGCAAGTCGGCGTGACGCTCCTCTGCGGCCTCGAACTGGTCGCGCTCGCGTTCCTCGCTCGAATCACGTGGCTCTGATTCGGGGCTGAAGTTGGACGAATTTTGGACTGAGTTCGGAAAACGCTCATCCCTCGACTCGACCACCGTTCGGTTATGCGCCCAACACGACGCGCGTTCCTCACGACGGTCGGCGCGACGATGACGCTGGCCGGATGTCTCGGCGGAGATGGCGAAGCGAACCAGACGACCACGACGACCGCGGCGGACACGTCCACGACGACGGCGGGAACGACGAAAACGACGACCACGACGAACAGACAGACGTCGAAAGCGACCGTCCGAGTCTCATCGCACCCGGAGCTCGACGATATCCTCGTCGGCCCGAATGAGATGACGCTCTACATGTTCGACAGCGATACGAAAGGAAAGATGGAGAGCACGTGCTACGACTCCTGCGTCGATGCGTGGCCGCCGCTCACGGTGAAAGAGTCGCCGACCAAAGGCGACGGCGTCACGGCCATGATCGAAACCTTCGAGCGAAAGTCGGGTGAAAAGCAGGTGACGGCCAACGGTTGGCCGCTGTACTACTTCTCCTCCGACGCGAACCCTGGCGACGCGAACGGACAGGGCGTCAGCGACGTGTGGTGGGTGCTCGCGCCCGACGGCATGCCGATGAAATCGAAGACGACGACAACGACGTCGTCGGACGGTGGCGGTGGATACTGAAGACGAGTCGACGCGAGCAGAGCCGACCGGTCACTCGCCCACCGTCGCCGAACGACAGTTAGCGTCGGCGGGCCAAAGTTCGCACGACCATGACTTCCGACGAGAAGAACCACGGCGACTCGCCGGAGCGGATCGAAAGCGACAAACTCGTGACCGCGATTCGGGACGCGCCGGCGCCGGTCGTGAACACGGGGTATCTCGCGGACGAGTTCGAAACGTCACCCGATTCGATGCGAGAACGACTCGACGAGATGGTCGAGGACGGCGTCCTCGAACGCGCCGAGGCCCGCGGACGGGGCAACCTCTGATGGTGTTCGGTCGAAACCGAACTCGGCGAGTGAGTTCGGCGACGCGACCGCCGTCCCCGGCCGCGTTCGCCGAAGCGCGGAAAACGGCTCGTCAGTCCCGTTCGCCGAGGAACCGTTCCGCGGTTCGGCGGAAGACGTCTCGATACGTCGATTCCGAAAGGTCGCGGTCGAGCAATCCTCGTCGCTCCTCGGCGTAGGGGTATGGGAGGTTCGGGAAGTCAGAGCCGAACATGACGGAGCGGGAGAGCGAGGTCAACGCCTCGTCCGGTATCGTCGCCGGGTCGAATCCCAGCACGTCCGCCGAGCGCGGCGAGAGGGCCATCGTCGTGTCCAGGAACACCTGGTCGTGCCGGCGAGTGAACTCCAGAAACTCCGTCACCTCGTACGTCCCCATGTGCGCCGCGCAGGCCCGAACGTCCGGGTACGATTCGACGAACTCGGCGAACTGGTCGGCTCCGACGTGGGGACTGTCCTGGAACATCGGGGCGGTTCCGGCGTGGAACAGTATCGGTCGGTCGTATTCGGCGGCAAGGTCGAACGCCGGTTCCAGTCGGGGATCCGCCGGCCCGCACTCCTGAACCGGACACTGGAACTTCAGTCCGCGTGCGCCCGCCTCGAACGCCTTTCGAACCACAGCCACGACGTCGTCGTCGCCGTGAACCGTCGCAAACGGGACGGCCATCTCCGAGTCGGCGGCCTCGCGGAGCACCCACTCGTTCAAGTCGTCGGCCATGCCCTCCTCGTGCGCGTAGGGGAGCGCGAAGTAGCGTTCGACGCCCGCCGACCGCAACGCGGTCTCCATCGCTTCTCGCTCCGTCGGATGGTCGAACGTCCACCCCGCGTCGCGGGCGAGCGAGTCGCGTATCGCCGCCATCAGGCGCTGCGGCATCAGGTGGACGTGCGCGTCGACGGTCCCGGAGACTGCCATGCGAGACGGTTACCGCGCGACTCGCTTGAAACGTTCGGCGTCCCCGAACCATTTAGTCGTCCTCTCCTTCTCTACTGCCATGCGACTCGATGACGTGCGCGTGCTCGATCTCTCCCGACTCCTCCCCGGACCGTACGCGACGCAACTCCTCGCCGACCTCGGCGCGACGGTGCTCAAGATAGAGGAACCGGCGGGCGGCGACTACGCGCGACGGATGGGGGCGGTCGGAGAGAGCGGTTACGGCCACATCTTCGAAGCGGTGAACCGCGGCAAGCGGAGCGTCGCCCTCGACCTCAAGGAGGAGACCGCGCGCGAGGCGTTCTACGAACTGGTCGAGGATGCAGACGTCGTGTTCGAGACCTTCCGACCCGGTGTCGCCGAGCGACTGGGAATCGATCACGAGACGCTCTCGCGGTACAACGAGGAGTTGGTCTACGTCTCCCTTTCGGGGTACGGACAGGAAAGTCCCCACGCGAAGCGGGCGGGACACGATCTCAACTACGCCGGCGTCAGCGGTCTCTTGGACATGACCCGACCGGACGCGAACTCGAAGCCGACGATACCCGGCTATCCGGTGGTCGATATGGCGAGCGGCCTCTTTTCGGCGTTCAGCATCGTCGGCGCGTTGCTCTCTCGAGAACTCGGTTCCGGGGGAACCCGCGTCGATATTGCGATGACGGACGTGATGCTGTCGTTCTCGCAGCTCTTCGCCGGCGGCGCGCTCGCCGGCGATACGCCTCGACCGGGGGAGACGATGCTCACGGGGAAGTTCCCCTGCTACGACGTGTATCGCACCGCGGACGGACGATATCTGACGCTTGCAGCCCTCGAACCCAAGTTCTGGAACGCGCTCTGCGCGGCGATAGACCGCCCCGAACTCGCCGAAAATCATCTCAGCGACGACCCAGCGGTTCGAACGGCCGTCCGAGAGACGCTTCGGGACGTGTTCGAGTCGAAAACGCTCGAAGTGTGGCTCGACGAGTTCGAGGATACGGACACGGCGGTGGGCGGCGTGTTCACCCTTCCGGAGGCGCTCGACCGGCCGCAGACGCGGGCGCGAAACATGGTCGAGACTGCGGCGGGAGCGCCGTCTCGTCTCGGATTCCCCGCTCTCACCCCGGCGGCCGAATCGGTTCCGACGACCGTCCCCGACCACGGCGAGCACACCGAGGACGTGCTCCGAGGTGCGGGCGTCTCACCGGACGAAATCGAGCACGTGCTCGGCCGCGACTGAACCGGCTGACGCGACAGTGGTGGTCGAACCGTCGGAGGGGGCGAAAAGAGCTGTCCCGTGCTACTCGCGCCGCTCGGCTTCGGCGACGGCCCTCGGCGCGTGGACGATTCCCGCGCCGAGGTCGGTGTCGCCCTTCCCGTCGCTGTAGCGCGCCGTGTTCTCGATGACGCTCTGTACCTGCTTCGCGCTCAAGTCCGGATTGACCTCACGGACGAGCGCGACCAGTCCAGCGACCTGTGGGGCCGCCATCGACGTGCCCGCGTACCAGGCGTACGCGGAACCGTCGTTGAGATCCGGCGGCACCGACGAGAGGACGAGGTTCGTCGGGTATGGCCACTCGGTGTCCGACGCTAGCGTCTTTTCGAGCGTCTCGTAGCCGCCGCCGGGCGCGCCGACGTCGATATCGCTGGTGCCGTAGTTCGAGTAGAACACGCGTTCGTTGTTCGGCCCCGTCGCGGAGACGCTGATGGACCCGGGGACGCTGTTCGGGAGCGTGTAGTAGCCCTCGTGCTGGAGGTCGGCGCTGGAGTTCCCGGCGCTCGTCGTGACGACGGTACCCCTTTGGACGGCGGACTGAATGACCGTCTGGTAGGCGACATGCTCGCCGCTGCTGTGCGCGTTGCCCTTGATGACGCCGCCGCCGAGGCTCATGTTCGCGGCGTCGGCGCCGATTCGGCCCGCGTAGTCGATGGCACTGAGGATGTCGAAATCGGTCGTCCAGAGCGTCGTCACGGTGACACTCTCTTCCTCGCCGTCGCCGTCCTCGTCGTAGGGGTAGTCGGTGAGTTTCTTCCAGTAGAACACTCGAAGCGGAACCACTTCGGCGTCAGGAGCCATTCCCGCAACGCCGAGGCTCCCCTCGTTCTTCGCTGTGGCGATGCCGGCGCAGTGACTCCCGTGCGAGTGTACGTCGTCGGCCGCCGTCTGCGACCGCGTATTCGGCGCTCCCAGATAGGTGTAGGAGGCGATTTCCTCGCCGCTCGGCGGGAGCCGCGCGTCGATGGTCGTATCGCCCGCGACCGTGGGGCGTCCGTCGGGGCTGGTCACGCCGTCCACGCGGAACAGTTTACCCCGTTCGACGCTGTTGCGGAGGTCCGGATGCGCGGTGTCGATGCCGGTGTCGATGATGGCGACCGTTCTTCCGACGCCGGTCGCGCTGTCGTGCGCTTCGAACGCACCGGTCGTGTCCCCCTGCTTGTCCCACTGGAGGCTCGCGTACTCCTCGTCGAGCGATTCGTCGGTGGATTCCAGTTCCGGCCCGACCGGTCGATAGCCGAGGTTCGGCTCGACCTGTTCGACGCCGTCGACCCCCCGAACGGTCGATTCGGCGTCGGCGCCGACGAGCAGAACGCGCCCGTCGGCGATCGCCGCCCGAACGTCGACCCCCGCTCGGTCGAGGCGCTCTCGGACGCCCTTCTCACGGACGGTTACGACGAACTGGTCGCGGCCATCCGAGGCGCCGGAGACGCCCATCGCGGTCAGTGCGACGGCACCGGCCGCCGCGCTTTTCAGAAAGTTTCGCCTGTCAAGTTTTGACATGACGCACATACATTATACTCATCACACTATATATTTTGCTACGAAAGTGGAGATTTTATCGGTGCAGCGACGGTTTCGATCGACCGTCGCTCGTCGGCTCAGTTCCGAACCGGACGAGGCGGACGACCCCGAGGGCGTCCGATGGACTCACCCGAACTTCGGGAGGTTGCCGAAGTTACACACGACCGTCTTTGTCTGGCGGTAGGCGTCGAACGCCTCCGCGTCGAGTTCGCGTCCGATACCGCTCTGTTTGTAGCCGCCGTGGGGGAGGTTGTCGACGAGTTCGTTGTACGTGTTGACCCAGACCGTCCCGGCCTCGATTTCGGCGGCCATCTCGTGCGCCGTTTCGAGGTCGGTCGTCCAGACCCCGGAGGTCAGCCCGTACTCGGTATCGTTGGCCTGCTCGACGACCTCGTCCTGCTCCGACCACTCGAAGACGGAAAGGACGGGGCCGAATATCTCCTCCCGCGCGACCGTGTGGTCGGGTTCCACGTCCACGAGGACGGTCGGTTCGAAAAACGGCGCGCCGTTGAGTTCCTCGTCGTCCAGTCGTTCCCCGCCGACGAGCACTCGCGCGCCCTCGGCCGTCGCCGTTTCGACGTAGGACCGGACGGCGTCGAAGTGATCGTGGTCCACGAGCGGGCCGATGTCGGTGGTCGGGGAGAGCGGGTCGCCGACGGTCAGTCGCTCCATCTCGTCCGTGAACCGCTCCAGGAACTCGTCGGCGATGTCCTCGTGGAGGTACAACCGCGACCCGGCGGTGCACTGCTCGCCCTGATTGAAGAAGATGCTGATGAGCGTCCCCTCGACCGCCTTCTCCAGGTCAGCGTCGGGGAAGACGATGTTCGGACTCTTCCCGCCGAGTTCGAGGGACACCGGCGTTATCGTCTCCGCGGCGTCCCGCATCACCGACCGTCCGGCCGCCGTCGAACCGGTGAGTGCGACCTTCCGTATCTTTTCGTGGTTCGCTATCGCAGACCCGACTTCGGAGCCGCTCCCGGTGACGACGTTGACCGTCCCGTCCGGGAGGATTCGGTTCATGATCCGCCCGAGTTCGAGTGTCGAGAGGACGGCTCGGTTCGCGGGTTTGAACACGACGGCGTTCCCGGCGGCGAGCGCGGGGGCGGCCTTCCACGCGACGAACATCGACGGGAAGTTCCACGCGCTTATCTGCCCGACGACGCCGTACGGCTCGCTCCGCGTGTAACACAGTTTGTCGCCGTTCGTGGAGGGGTGCCGTCCGGCCTCGGCCGTCCGCGCGATGCTCGCGAAGTGGCGAAACTGCTCGACTGTGATCGTCATATCGACGAGCAGCGAGTGTTGGTTCGGCTTACCCATCTCGAGCGAGTCGAGGCGGGCCAATTCGACTTTCTGCTCCTCGATCTCGTCCGCGATTTCGAACAGCGTGTCCGCGCGTTGGGTCGCTGACAGCTGTCCCCACGCCCCGTCGAACGCGTCCTGCGCGGCCGCGACCGCCCGGTCGACGTCGTCCCGCGTCCCAGCCTGAAAGGTCGCCAGCGTCTCTCCCGTCGTCGCGTCGGTCGCTTCGTTCGTCTCACCCGTCTCGCCGGTCACCCACTCACCCCCGACGAGCAGTCCGTACTGCTCGTCCGAGAGGTTATCGTCGGCGACCGTTCGGTGGTGTTCCTCTACGTCCTCGCTTATCGCTCCGTATTCGGAATCGTTCTCGCGTTGCATGGGATATCGTCACCGTCGTTCGCGGCGTTCTCGTAGGCGTCTCCGCCTCGCGGTGTGACGGATAAGTGTCATCACGGAACGCGATAGCGGTAGCGCCACTAATACACGGCGCGTTAAAGCCCCTCGAAAAACGAACCTCGCATGCCCTGCCCAACACTAATCACCTCTTGGGCTAGATACGGGGTCATGCGAGCCGCCGTGTTCAAAGGAGTGAACGAACCGCTCCAGATAGAGGAGGTCGACGAGTCACAGCCAGCCGACGACGAGGTCGTCGTCGAAACGGAAGCGTGCGGCGTCTGCAGAAGCGACTGGCACGCGTCGCAGGGTGACTGGGACTGGATCGGCGTCACGCCCACCGAGGGACTGATATTCGGCCACGAAGCCGCCGGGACGGTGGTCGAAATCGGGGACGACGTCGAACGACTCCGCGAGGGCGACCGAGTCACCGCGCCGTTCAACTTAAGCGACGGGACGTGCGTCCACTGCCGAAACGGACGGGGGAACATCTGCGAACGGATGGTTCCGATGGGCTTTCTGGAGATGGCTCCGGGCGGATTCGCGGAGCGGTTCCCGGTTCGGGCCGCGGATCAGAACGCGGTGAAACTGCCCGACGAGGTCGACCCCGTCAGCGTCGCCGGTCTGGGCTGTCGGTTCGCCACCGCGTACCACGGCCTCGCTCACCGCGTCGACCTGACGCCGGGCGACTGGGTCGCGGTTCACGGCTGCGGCGGCGTCGGCCTGTCGGCGGTTCACATCGCCGACGCCCTCGGCGCAAACGTCGTCGCCGTCGATATCGACGACGCCGCCCTCTCGAAGGCCGAGAAACTCGGTGCGGTCGAGACGGTCGCCGTGACCGAGGTAGCCGACGTTCCCCAAGCCGTGAAAGGGGTCACCGAAAGCAGCCGCGGCGTCGACATCTCCATCGACGCGCTCGGCATCGCCGAGACCTGCCGTAACTCGGTGAACAGTCTGGGGAAGGGCGGCCAACACCTGCAGATAGGTCTGACGACGTCGGAGGAGGAAGGCGAGGTCTCCCTGCCGGTCGACGTGATGGCCATGGACGAGCGGGACTTCTACGGCGCGTTCGGGATGCCGCCGAGCAGGTACGACGAGATCTTCCGGATGATGGAGTTCGGGTCGATAGACCCGGGCAGAATCGTCGCCGAGACGATAGCCCTCGAAGACGTGCCGGAGACCATCGCATCGTTAGGGAACTACGACACCGTCGGCATTCCCGTCGTCACCGAGTTCTGAGTTGGACGAGTTCGGATTCGATTCAGTTCACGGACGGACTCTGTCTAGCCAATAGACATTCAAACAATTCCGTCGTACTCAGTACGTGGTGAGAGCGATGTACGAATACGAAGAACGTCGGACAGGTCAAGAATCGTACAGCGCCTCGACGGGGGTGTAAGCATGGGCGTCGTATCCACGCTCATCATCTTCATCATCAGCCTGCTCGTCGGGGGGTTGGGCATCTACATCGGTGCTAGAACGATACTCGGTCACACGACGAGTTACACCCACGCTATCGTCACGGCGCTAATCGGCGCGATAGTGTGGGGAATCGTCAGCTTCTTCGTCGGGTGGATACCCATCGTCGGTGCCCTCTTGGCGCTCATCGCTTGGGTCGGCGTCATCAACTGGCGCTACCCCGGCGGGTGGGGCAACGCCATCGTGATCGGGTTGATCGCGTGGGTCGCGTCGGCCGTCGTGCTGTACCTTCTCACGCTGCTCAACATAGTCGCTCCCCGAGCGCTTGGGGTACCCGGCCCCTGACGGATCATTTTTTCGGACGGTGGCGGTAACGACCCGCGGTCGTCTCCGAATCGGTTCATCGACGACCGTCGGCGAGAACTCGGACGACCAACACCCCCTCGTTTTCGTACGCGATTCGATATCGCTCGCTTCGCTCCAGCGAGCGACGCATGCGCTTCGGTTGATCGATAGTCGTTCCTCGAACCGTGTACGTTCCCTTTGGAACGTACAAATACGTCGGCTGGGACTGTTGTACGCGAAGTTCGTTCGTCAAACATCTTGCAGTGTGACAGGTCGAAAGGTCGGTGTACACGTCCATTTGCTGGCGGTACTTCGCGGGTGTCGTCCACTCGACGCCCCACGGGCCGACGAGTATCGTCCGCTCCGTGAAATACGGAAACCACTCAGCGGCGTCGCCGAGGACGACGAACTCCGCATCGTTCGGTGTCTCCGTTTTCGCCCACTCCATCGCCTCGGTGTCCTCTTGGTCGATGAACGCCGGCATCGGCGTTTGGCCCGCGATAGGAATCCCGACCACGAACAGCGTACCGGAGACGACGAGGAGTCCCAGAACGAATGCCTGAACGGCGGTCGGAGTAATCGTTTTCCCGTCCGACCCGGGGAGTCGCGATCGTATCGCCGGAACCACGTCGGTGAGACCCATCGTGACGAGCAAGACACCGGGAACGAAGGCAAATCGTATCTCGTCCATCAGGAAGACGGAAACGACGAACCAGACGGGAATGAACGGTCGTCGTTTAGAAACGAAGTAGTAGACACCGAGCGTCAGGAGGAGGTACCAGACGACGATGAAGACGGACGTCGAAAGCGGATCCCCGAGTCGTCGGACGAACAGCGTCGCCCCCGCACCGAGTCCGCCGTGCGTTCCCGCCGCGGACGTTAGAACGCCGATACCGTGATTCGAAGCGACCAACGCGACCCAGGGCACCGCGATAGCCAGTCCGACCCCCGCGACAGTGGCGCCATCCCGTAAGCCGACGAGCGACCGACTCTCCGCGACGTAAAAGAGTACGTAACTCACGCCGAAGAAGACCGAGTACGTTGGGTGCGTCAACACCGTCAGCCCGAAGAGAGCGCACGCGGGGAAAAGCCACGGTCGGCTCCCGTCGCGGAACAATCTAACTCCGAAGTACAGCCCGGTGAGCAGGAGCAAGAACGCGGGGGCGCGGACGATGCCGCCGGCCGAGAGGTGCCATTCGAGGAGCACGGGAGTGACGGCGGCGATTATCGCAGCGACGCCCGCTCGATTCGGCGACGGTAGGAGTTCGCGGGCCAGAAAGTAGTACGGAACGAACGCCAAAGCGGTCACGACGGTCGGAAGCGCGCGAGTTATCACGAGCGGATCGACGCCGATATCGAGGAGAAGCGCGGTGACGTAGAACGCGAGCGGCGGATACGCGAACGGAACACCACCTCGCGTGTATCCGGCGATACGTTTCGGAAACGCGTAGTTTCGCTCCGCTATCGTCTCGGATATCTCGAGAAAGAGGCCGGCACCGTACGCCGGGTAGGGGTGCGTGAGGAGATAGGCGCTGCTGACAAAGACGGCGACGGCGAGGACGGACGCCAATCGACGATGGCCGGCGGACGAAACGACGGAGAGGCGAGTTTTTTCGAGGACGTGTTCGAACCATCCCGAAGAATCGTCCGTATTTTTATCAGTACTGCTCATGAGGGCAAACCGGAGTCGCGTATAAGGGGGATTTCTCCAACGGCAAAAGGGATTGTGGCCGTGATATTTTCATCACCATCGTTTGTACTCCACCTCGTCCGTCTATCGTTTTTGTGGTTACCGTCGGCGAACTATCCCGAGTGCGAGTACGCAGCGGTCGGAAAACTCGCCCAGTGGATCGCATTACGCTACGAGACGAGATGCGGTCGAGATGAACAGGCATCCGAGAAGGACGAAAAAGACGCTGAGTAGTTCGTACCCGAACAGCACGCTGACGACGCCGAACCAGAGAAACAGTCCGAACACGCTACTGAGAACCAACGCCGTCCAGAACCCCCACATCGGATTCGAGTGCGCCTCGCCGTGATCCCCGTCCGCCCCCGTATCGCTTTCCTCGGAAGCTGGATTTTCGATTCGCCCCTTCGACTCCGGTATCTCCATACGAGAGCGCACTTGTTCCGCCGTCCTTGTTATACGGTTCCTGTTCTCGAAGCAGAGTGCGCGTACATCCACTACGGAAAGCCAAAGTATCGGGTTGAGCTTTCGAAATCGGCGGTGGTGCCGACTTGCATCGGCTCAAGTCGGGAGCGTACAGGCGTCCCGCCCCGCGACCATCACGGGAATGTCGGCGTCGCGGACGACGCGTTCCGCGACGCTGCCCGCCTTCACGAACCGGCCGAGGCCCGAGCGTCCGTGCGTGCCCATCACGATGAGGTCGATGTCGTGGTCGTCGGCGTAGTCGAGTATCTGTTCGTCCGGAACGCCGTAGCGAAACGCCTTGACGACTGCGACCGAGAACGCCACCGCCCGTCGTTCGACCGCGTCGACGGCGTCTTCACCCGCTTTTTCGTGGCGCTCGACGACGAAGTCGACGTGTCCCATCGACGAACTCGTCTCGACGACGTACAGTGCGTGCACGGTGGCTCCGTATTCGGCCGCGATTCCGAGTCCGTTTTCGACGGCACAGGCCGAGCTAGGCGTTCCGTCCGTCGGGACGAGGATTCGAGAGAACATGGCGTCGATAGTTGCGCGGAAACCGGTTAAACACCGCGGTTCGTGCGAATTCGAGACGGAAGCCGCGACCGCACGTCGGTTCGTTCAGTCGTCGTTCCGCAGGCGGGGCGTGTCGACGGCCGTGAACTCGAACCGCGCGCAACCGGACTCGCTTTCGGTGATGGTACAGTCCCAATCGTACGTGTCGACCAGTCGCGCGACGATCGTGAGACCGAGTCCGATTCCCCCGTCTCCGTGGTGTACCCCACATCGAAGACCGACTTGCGCGCCGTTTCGGAGATTCCCGTGCCGTCGTCCTCGACGTAGAAGCCGGTCGGGAGGTCGCCGACGCGAACTGTCACCTCCTCGCCGCCGTGCTCGACGGCGTTTCGGAACAGGTTTTCGAGCAGATGTCGGAGGTGAACCGGGTCGGCCTCGACTGCTCGCTCGGTTTCGACGACGAGTTCGCCGCGTCCGCGGTGCGTTTCGTCCACGCGTCCGCGGCGACGGCGGAGAGCGCCACGGTTTCGCGTTCGACGGTCGAATCGGCTCCGCGTGCGGTGACGAGCAGGACGTTTATCCGCTCCTCGATGCGGTCGAGCGCGGTCACGACCTCGTCCGCGGCGGTTTCGTCACCCTCCGCGGCGAACGGGAGGTACCCCTGCGCGATGGAGAGCGGGTTCCGAAGTTCGTGGGCCAGCACGCTCGCAAAGCACTCCAATCGGTCGTTCTGGCGCTGGAATTCCTGTTCGCGTTCCGCCCGACGAGTTCGTCGGGCGCGTATCCGAGGACGTGTTCGACCGACGGCGTCAGATACCGGAGCGTCCCGTCGGGGTCGAGGATGGCGTTGACGTCCGTCGCTTCTTCGATGAGCGTCTCGTACCGCGTCAGCTCTCGGTTGCGCCGTTCGGCCTCGTACGCCTGCGTGATGGCCCGCGCTTCGTTCGTTCCGATGGCGAGGCCGCCGACCGCACCGATTCCCGTGGCGAGCGCGAGCGTCCAAAGCAGAATGGTCGACGGTGACGCTGGGGTTGAGGATGAGTAGGCCGACGATGGCGAGCAGCGACCCAAATCCGCCGAGACACCACGTGATGATGCGCGGATACGCTTCCGGGTGGAGTTCGGTCTTGGGCAATCGGTGTCCGACGTACAGTAGGATGATACCGGGGCCGCCCACGAGGACGAAGTCGATGAGTGCTTCCGCGAGTGGCTCGCCCACGGCGGTCGCCAGCGCGACCTGTCCCCCGGCGAGCACGACGTACAGCCAGCCCAAGGCCACGACGACGTGCTCCCACCCCATCGACGAGACGGATCGCGGGAAGCGAAGCATCACTTTTCTCATGGTATCGGTCAGTAGTTATATAATTCGGATTCGTAACTACGTTAATCTTGAGGTGGCCGTCGGGGAAGCACCGGCGCGAACTTCGCGACAGAAACCAGAGAGGAAGACGAAAAATCAGTGGTCGGCTTCGTGGGGATTGCGCTCGGTACCGTACGCCTCGGCGTGGTCGGTGTACTCGATGAACCGCGGTGCGTCCGGGTCGAACGGTCGTTCCAGCGAGGAGAACGCCTTGTCCTTGTCCCAACTCTGCAGCCGTCCGATGGCACTCCGGTTGTAGAGATCGTCGTATTCGAGATCCGGTTCGGCGTGGTTCCACGCTTCCAGTCCGGTTTCAGTCCGGACGATGACGCTGGAGTACTCGTCCGGACTCCCTACGGAGCCGACGGTGAGGTCGGCGCAGTACCCCGTGAAGTCGGCGCACTCGTCACAGCCCTTGAGCGCGGCGTCGTGGAAGTTCTTGATAGATTCTTCGAACGCGAGTTCGCCGTCGTGGTCGTACACCCGCAGTTCGCCGTCGAGTACGTCGAGTTTGCCGATGTCCTCGGGCGAGATATCCCGTTTCTCCTCTAACTGCTCGCCGATGAGGCGCTCGTGGTTGAAGTTCTTCGTGCACATCAGCGCAATGGTGTAGTCGATGGCGCGCACGCCGCCCTCCTGGGATTGGTAGTCCCAGTCGAAATCTTGGAGCGCGCGGATGCCTTCGATTTCACAGGGCGTCCCAACGATAGCGAGGCTCATCTCGTCGATGCTCTTGTCGGGAAGCTTGTGCTCCCAACGCGAGAGGTCTAAGTTGCCGAGCGCCATCGTCTGATTATAGAAGCTCCCGGCGTTCTCGACCAGTTCCTCGTGGTTCGTGGCGAGGAAGCTCTCGGCCTTCCACGCTTCCTCGTCTGATTCCGTGGCGATCAGTGCGCCGTCTATCTCGCCCGCTTCGAGGAGATGGCTGAGTATTGACGTGACGACGCCTCCGTCCTGGGCGTTCTCGCGCCAGTCGTCCGACACCTTCGCGGAGAACTCCGTTATCGGGTCGCCCGCGCCCGAGACGTTGTCGTCGCCGCCGGTTATCTTCCACTGGCGCTCGTAGCGCAGGCCGCCGCGGGGACAGAAATCCCAACAGAGCGAACAACCGGTACACATCTTCACCAGTTCTGGCAGGTCGTCGTCGCCGATGCCGATGGAGTCCGATGGACAGGCGGCGACGCAGGTGCCGCACTGGATACAGCGGTCTTCCTCGATGACCGCCTCGTCCAGCTCCATGAACCACGTCTTGTCGTCCGGCGTGTCGATGTCGTTCATCTCGCTTCGGATGGAGTAGGAAGGCGTGTCGAGTTCGACGCCTTCCGGCACGCCGGGTCGGGCCGTCGGATTCCCGCCGTCCACGTCCTGACTCGTGCCGACCGACGGCTCGGTGAACTCAACGTCGCCGAGGTTCCCGTCGTCGTCCACGTTGGCGGGCCGCGCGCCGCCGTCGGAACGAAGCCCAGACGCGGTTCGCGTCGCGTCGCCTCGTTCGCCGCTGCCCGTCGCGGCCTCGTCCGCGGAACACGTACACCGGCCGTCCTCGCAGCACTCGTCCGAGTCGGCGGCCGAGCCGGGCACGCCGGGCATCGATCGCTCAGTCATCCTGCGCCACCCCCTTTGAGACGGGCGCGTCGGCGCGCTGCATGACGGTTCGAAGTCGGTCGTCGTCGGTTCGGCGGTTCCACTCGTAGAACCGTTCGCCGTCGGCGCGCTCGTCGACGTAGGCCTCGAAGAGTTCCTCGATGGCCGGGATGACCGCGTTCGCGGGAACCGCGGTCTCGACCCAATCGATGAATTCGTTGTCCGCGCCGAGCGAACCGCCGAGGCCGAAGTCCATCCCTTCGACTATCGCGTCGCCCTCCTCGTTCGTCGTCTCGTCGGCGTCCTCGACGTTCACCGTCTCGCCGCGGAAGCCGATGTCAGCTATCTGGGGCTGCGCGCACGACGCCGAACAGCCGCTCATGTGCATCCGCACGACGTCCAGGTCGTCGGGCGTATCGATCCGCTCATCCAACGCCTTGGCCCATCGACGGACGCGGTTTTTCGTTTCGATGATGCCGTAGTTGCAGAACTCGGAACCGGTGCAGCCGACGGCACCCCGAGAGAACGGTCCAGGGTCGGGCTGGTAGTCCTCCGCGAAGGGTTCGTCGACGAGTTCCTTGACGCCGTCGTCGGGAACGTGCGTTATCAGGAAGTTCTGGTCGGTGGCGAGTCGGAGCGTCGCGTCGTCGGTGCCGTGACGCCGCGCCGCGCGCGCCGCTTCAGCGAACTCGTCGCCGCCCATTCGTCCCGCGATGACGTTGAATCCGACGTACCGGAGGCCCTCTTGCTTCTGGTCGTGGATTCCGACGTGGTCACCGGTGTAGCTCTCGGAGCGGTCGACGCCGCGCGAGCGAAGGTCGACCGAACAGCGGTCTCGAACCGCCTCCTCGAAGTTCTCGACGCCCATCTGCTCCACGAGATAGCGCATCCGACAGACGCCGCGGTTGTGGCGGTCGCCCAACTCCTTGAACACCTGCGCGACGGCACGACAGAACTCGACCGTGTCTTCCGGGCGAACGAACACGTCGAGCGGGGAGGCCATGCGCGGCCCGTCCGAGAGACCGCCGCCGACCTTCGCGTGGAAGCCGTAGTACTCCTCGCCGTCAATTCGCTTCCGGGCGGGCGTCAGGCCGATGTCGTTGATCTGCGACTGCGCGCAGTCTTCCCGACAGCCGGTTACCGTCATCTTGAACTTCCGCGGCAGGTTCGCGTACTCGCGGTTACCGGTGAAGAAGTCGGAGACGGCGTCGACGACTGGCTGCGCGTTGAAACACTCGTGGTCGGTGAGACCCGCCGCGGGGCAACCGAGAACGTTCCGGGCGCCGTCGCCGCAGCCCTGGACGGTGGTGAGACCGACTTCGTCGTAACGTCGCCAGATTTCGGGCATGTCCTCGATCTCTATCCAGTGCATCTGGATGTCCTGTCGGGTCGTGATGTCGAGGAAGGCGTCGCCCCAAACCGAGTTCTGATTCTCGCCGCCGTGCGCGTCGGGCGCGGTTGCGAAGTCGTCGGCGACCTCGCCGATGACTTCGGCCTGTTCGGGTGTCAACCGGCCACCGGGCACCTTGGTGCGGAGCATGAAGTAACCCCGGTGCTGGCCGTGTTTGTACAGACCGGCCCACTTCAGGCGCTCCCACTCGCCGTCGCCGGCGCGAGCTTCGATCTCGTCGAACGACAGTCCCTCGTCAGCGTACTCGTAAACGTCCTCGATGACGTCCAGCGGGTGTTTCTCCTGCTTCCACCGCTCAACCGTGTTCACGACCGTCACCCCCGTCGTCCGTCGATATCGCGCTCGTCGAACTAAGCTGATTGATAACTAGCGTCATGCTAGAAGCGTGTGCGCCGACTCGCTTTTACTCCCGTATCCAGGCAGCATCTGTCGAGGGTCACCGATACAAGCAGGTCTTGCGCCTATCTATGATGGGGTGACCAGGATGGGCGAAACGACCGAAACGATCGAAAAGACCGAACCGACTGGAACACCCGAAACGACGACGACGCGGCCGTCACCCGAGTAGAAACGGTTGCGTACTCGCCTCGCTTCCCTCCGCGGTCACGAGTCGGACACGAACGTATTCGACCCCGTCAGGTAGAGCGCGGTAGCGGAACGAATCGCCTCGACCGACGACTTCCCCGTCGGCGATCCATTCCACGTCGCAGTCGCCCGCGACCACCCGCAGCGTACCGCGGTCGGGGTCGTGACGAATCGCGTCGATATTCGGCGGCGACCCCTCGTCCGGAACGAATTGCCAGTAAAATCGACCCTCCTCGACGGCCGCGCGAACTGCCGCTTCCGTTACGTCAGTGAGCAGCAACACGTTGTAGGCGTGGTCGAAACCGTACCCCATCTCGCGTCCGTGGTAGTCGTCGTTGGCGAACCCCCAGACGGCGCGGCGGTTGCCGAGTCGCGACTGCACCGCGTCCCAGACCCCCCGATCGGTCGCGTACCGATCCGTCGCGTTGACGACCTCCAACCCGAGCAGTCGTGGATGCACTTCGAAGCGTTCGACGTACCAGTCGACGTCCGACGCGTCGTGGTACCGACCGGGGTGAGCGAATATCGCCACGCCGTCGCGCTCGGTGATCGCGTCGAGCGCATCGTCGACCGTCATGCCGGTCGTGTCCGCGAGGTCGTTGAAAAGGCTCAGCGTGTCGTGGGGGATTCGGTCTGCGTCGCCGCCGAGCTCCACGCCCTCGACGCCGACCATCTCCGAATCCGCGGGATTCCGATTCCACCTCTCCCACGGCCAGTTCGACGATTCGACGGTGTACTCGTGGTCGGTCAGGGCGAGCGCCGCGTATCCCGCCTCGGCGTAGGCGTCGATGACTTCGTCCGGCGGTTCGTTTCCGGAGTGGCCGTCGGTCGACGGATGGGACGAGTGGGCGTGAAACTGGGCTTTTCGCCGGTTGACCCGTTCCCAATCGACCGACTCGTACGGATTTGCGAGCAGTTCGGGCATTCGTTCGAACGTCGGTCGGCACGCCGATAGATGTTCGCTTCGAGGAGCCCACTAGGCTTATCCTCGACCCGAATGGCCTACACTTCGAGGCAGGTGAGTGTCCAATGAACTCGACAGATACCCGTGAGACAGTTCGTGAGACCGCCGAGGCCGCGTTGCTGTTCGGCATCGTGGCCGTCGCAGCGATCGTCTTCGTCCCGATAGCGGGCGCCAAACTCGCCGCGGAAGGACGCGTTCGAACGGCGCTCTGGTGGCTCGTGCGCGGGTAGTCGCATCCGGGCTGACCCAGTACCCGTCCTGTGTGAATCCCCCGTCCCATGTAAACACTCCACAAAGCATTTTACCGAAGCGGCCGAAGCAAGAAGCGTGACGAGATACCCGTGACACGGAATGGAGGTCTGGCGCCAACACTCCGACCTCATCTCGTCACCGCCTCTGACATTTCGATAAGGAAGAATTATTTCCGGTAGCTCACGGCGATTCCTTCGCCCAACGGGACGACCGACGTTTCAAACGCGGGGTCGTCGCGCATCGTCAACAGATACTCCGCGATGCCGCGGGTCTCGTCGTCCATCTCGGGATCGTCACCCTCCAGCGCGGCGAGGATGGCGTCGAAATCCTGGATGCCGCTGACCATCGCGTTGTCGGCGACGACGACGCCGCCGGGCGCGACTTTCTCCCGAACCGCCCCCAGCGCCTCGGGGTAGCCGTCCTTGTTGTGGTCGACGAGCACCACATCGAACGGACCGTCGTAGCGGTCGATCGTCTCGTTGGCGTCGCCGTTCTCGAAGACGGCGCGGTCGGCGAAACCGCCTCGTTCGAGAAACTCGCGGGCCTCGCGCAGTTCGTCGGCGTCGTACTCGGTGAGCACGATTTCGCCGTCCTCGGAGAGCGCCCCGGCAAACCAGTAGGCGGAGTAGCCGAACCCCGACCCGAACTCGAAGATTCGCTTCGCGTCCACGGCGCGCGCCAGCAGTCGGAGGAACTGCCCGACCTCACGCCCGACGGTGGGGAAGTCCTCGCCGCGCTCTTCCATCTCGCGGAGCGTCTCGTCCGGTTCGGGAATCGCGGCGCGCAGGAACCGTCTCGTCTCGTCCGGCAGGATATCCGTCATACGTTACCGCACGTCGGCAGGCGGGTTAATACTCCGGGGTTTTCGGAGGGCGCGCGCTCGAAAGGTAGTCTGCGACCCGATAACTAGTCGGTCATCTCTCGTCTCGTCCCTTGGTGAGGACGAAGAATGCGACGGTGAGCAACAGCCAGAGGGCTACCATCCGGACGCCCGCTTCGCCCGTCTCCCTCGTTTCGACGTTTTCCGCGGCCATTGACTCGTGAGTCGGCGAGGACGCTGATAAAGGTGGTGGGGACACCTCCGCGAAGTACAATCGAGTCGATACTCGGTTCGCTCCATGCGGTCGGAAAGTCGCGATTTCCGCCACCACGCATCCGAGTCGGGCGAATATCCTACTCGCGTCGGCGTCTGACTTTCCAAGAGAATTATCAGTATCTCTATCGTACACTGGCCGTAGAGGGAGCGAGATGCAACTCTGGAACGAGCGGGGGTCGGACGGAGGTAGAATCGGTTGGTGGTTGTTCGCGGTCGCTCTCGTCGTAGTCCTCGTCGTCTCGCTCGACGCCTACCTCGGCTGGTCGATATTCGGTCTCTTCCTGTACTATGTTGCCCGTCCCATCGCCAGATGGCTCCGGCGTCGCGGACTGTCGTCGGGCGTCGCCTCGTTCGTCACACTCGGGGTCATCATCCTCCCCTTCGTCGCCCTCCTCGGCGCCATCGCCGTCGTCGCGTTCGGCCAACTCTCGTCGGTTCGACCGGTGGACGTGGAACGGGTGGTACGAATACTCTTCCCCGGCACGGACATCGAGACGATTCCGACCGACCCGAGCCGACTGTACGACTCGGTCTCGGAGCTGCTCCGCGACCCTTCCATCCGTTCCTTGCTCGGCCAGTTGCGCGAGGTCGTCGGGACGTTCGCGGTGCAAGCGTACGGCCTGTTCCTCGCGTTACTCTTCGTCTTCTTCGCGGTGCGCGACGAGGAGCGGATCGCCGACTGGTTCCGTTCGACCGTCGCCGACGAGGGGACGACCGTGTACGAGTATCTGCGGGCGGTCGACCGCGGCCTGACCTCCGTCTACTTCGGCTACACGCTCACCATCTTCGTCATCATCGTCCTGTCCGCCGTTATCTACAACGTCTTGAATCTCGTTGCGCCGCCCGAAATGGCGATCCCGCAGACGATGCTGGTCGCCATCGCAACAGGGCTCGCGACCATCGTTCCGCTCATCGGTCGGTCTATCGTGTACCTCCTCGTCGTCCTCTATCTTGGGGTCGTTGCGGTGCAATCCGACCCCGCGCGCCTCTGGTTTCCCGTCCTCTTCTACGTCATTATGGGGTTCGTGTTCGACAACGTCATCCGAACCTACGTGCGACCGTCCCTCTCCGGCCGCATGTTCCACACCGGACTCATCATGTTCGCGTACCTCCTCGGCCCGCCTACCTTCGGCTGGTACGGCATCTTCCTCGGCCCGTTCGTCATGGTCGTCGTCGTCCAATTCCTGTGGCTGGTGTTTCCGCGGATGCTCCATGCCGACGGTGAAAACGGGTAGGCGAGCGACACCGGAAACGCCGGTGTCCGCGTTCGGCCGGCGGTGGCGAAATTAGACTATCGGCACTCGTCGTCCCTGACGACGAGCGCGTTCGATATCAGGTTCTTGTACGCCCGTCGGAGACGTTCCGAGAGCGCCTGGTGCGAGATGCCGAGTTCGTCGGAGAGCTGGTCGCCGGATATCCCCCGTGGAATGTCGTAGTAGCCGCGTTCAAAGGCGGCCACGAGCGTTTCGTACTGCTCCTCCGTGAGGCTGTACTGCCCTCGCCGAGGGGACTGATCCATTCGATATATCTGCTCTATCTCGATGGGGATGTCGTTGACCTCGCAGAAATCGTACGTCTCTCCCAAAGAGTCCCGGTCGGGGAACATGATTTGGAGTCGCCACTCGCCTTCCTTTCCGGTCGCGCCGACGATGGTTCCCTTCTCGTCGACGAGGATGTGGACGACGAACTGCGTCTGCCCGACCCACTCCATCCGGTAGAGCCACTCGCCGTCCGCCTCCACGAGGAGTTCCACGCCGCCCGTCGTCGGGTCGTCTTCGAGGGCCGCCCGGAGATCGTCCGCGTGTTCGGGGTCGGCCGTCGCCCAGATGTAGGGCATCACCTTCCCCGTTTCGTGTGCGACGACGCGCTCGACTTCGAATTCGACCTCCGGAATGCGTTCGAGTGTCGTCTGCAGTGCGAATCCCGCCGCCGAGAGCCGCACAACAGCCATGGTACTCATACGCGTTATACGGCTCACTCACGAAAGACTCTGCCGGCGAATTCTCCGATGGCGGACTCGATGCCGGCAGGTGCAGGCGGTACGCTCTTTATGTAGTACTCTCGTGTGATGAACGATGGACGATTCCGAGAGTTTGTCTTTATTCGAGGTGGTGCGCGAGGCGGCGCTCACCGGCGTAACCGTCGTCGTTCCCTTGCTCATCACGGTGTACGTTATCGTCGTCTTGCTCGATTTCGTGGCGAAGGTGCTCAGACCGCTGCTCAAGTTCGTATCAATATCCTCGATATATGTCTTAGGAGGTATCACTACGATGACCGTTTTCGCGCTGATTCTGGTCGTCGGTTTCGTCGCTCACTCGCCCTTCGGCGAGCGAGCGATCGACAGCTTCGACCAAGTTATCAGTCAAGTGCCAGGATTCGGAACCGTCTATCGGAGTTTCCGACGGATGGGCGACGCCATGATAGAGAGCGACGCCGACCACTTTCGGGACGTGAAACTACTCGAATTTCCGACCGACGACAGCTACACCATCGTCTTCGTGACGGCGGAGACGCCGAAAGGGATTCGAGAAGCGGCGGGCGAAGACGCCATGACGACCATCTTTCTCCCGATGGCTCCGAACCCCGTCATGGGCGGGTTCGTCGTCAACGTCCCCGACCACCAACTCTTGGACATCGACCTCACGCTCGAAGAAGCGTTCCGAGCCGTCGTCACCAGTGGGGTCGGCATCGACGAGATGAATGTCGGCGGCGACGGCCTCTCGGAGGACGAACTTCGACAGCTAACGGGGTACGACCCGGCGACCAGCCGGAGCCGCGATTAGCGCGCCAGCGAGGCGAGCGCACCGGCGAGCACCCGCGTCGAAGCGGCGCAGTCGTTCCATTCCGTCCACTCGGCAGGGTTGTGCGAGATGCCATCGCGCGAGGGCGCGAACAGCATCGCCGCGTCCGTCACGTCCGCGATTCGCATTGTGTCGTGGGCCGCCCCCGAGTGGAGGTCGACGGTGTCGATACCTGCGTCCTCGGCGGCCTCGTGCGCCGCCTTCCGGCATCGGTCGCTCATGTCCGTCGGTTCGAGGTCGAACTCGCGGTCGAACCTCGTTTCGACCCCGCGTTCCGCTTCGAGGCGGTCGAGGGCGTCCCGCGCCCGGGAGACGATCTCGTTCATCGCCTCGTAGTTCACGTCGCGGATGTCGACGCCCATCTCGACTCGCCCGGGGACGACGTTCGTCGCGTTCGGGCGAACGTCGAGTTTTCCGACCGTCCCGACCGCCGTCTCTCCGACGTTGGGGGCGGCGCGCTCCACGTCGAGGACGAACTCGCTCGCGGCGGTCAGCGCGTCGGTTCGTTCCGACATCGGGGTGGCCCCCGCGTGGTTCGCTTCGCCAACGATTTCGGCGTCGCAGTGCGTGATACCCGTGATGGTCGTGACGACGCCGACCGGGATTCCTGCGCGTTCGAGGCGCTCGCTCTGTTCGACGTGGAGTTCGAGCCACGCGTCCCAATCGCTCGCGTCGATTCGGCCCTTACCGCGGAATCCCGCGGTGTCGAGGGCGTCTTCCAGCGTCGTCCGCCCGTCGGTCAGCGAGAGCGCCTCCTCGACCGAGCGGTGGCCCGTCGCGACCGACGAGCCGAGTAAGCCGTCGGCGAACCGCTGACCCTCTTCTTCGGTGAACGAGACGACGTCGATCGGCCGGGTCGGTTTGACGCCGCCGTCCCGCATCGTTCGAACCGCTTCCAGCGCGGCGTAGACGCCGAGCGGACCGTCGAAGATACCGCCCTCCGGAACCGAATCGAGGTGGCTCCCCGCCGCGACGGCGGCGACCTCCGGATTCGCGCTCTCCGGCATCCACCGACCTGCGATGTTACCGACCGCGTCCACTCGAACGTCGAGTCTGGCGTCTTCGAGACGTTCGACGAAATACTCGCGCGCCCGTCGGTTCGCCTCCGTGCCGGTGAGCACCGTTCGTCCGCGTCCCTCGCCGTCGAGTGCGCCGAACTCGGCGTTCGCCTCGATATCGTCCCTGAGTCGCTGACCGTCGACTTCCATGCCACAGCGAAAGTACCCCGTGAGTATGAATCTCGGTGTCGAAGAGATTACTTATCCGTTGAATTTAGTTCGGGCTCGCCGGACGCCCGCTCGGAGCGGTGAAAGGTTCTCTCCTGCGGGCGTTCTGCGACTGCCAAACACTCAAGTTCTGTTGATATCGAGGATCAAACATTTCAGTGATCGATGTGTCTAACTTGCGGAAGAAATACGGCGAGTTCACAGCCGTCGAAGGAAGTCGCTTCTCGGTGTCCGAGGGCGAGGTGTTCGGCATCAACGGGCCGAACGGGGCAGGGAAGACAACGACGCTGAAGATGCTGGCGGGTCTCATCGAACCGACGAGCGGAACCGCTCGCGTCGCGGGCTACGACGCCAGCGACCCCGAGATGTGAATGAAGTTGGGGTTCCTCCCCGAGGAGTCGCCGCTGTACGAGGACATGACGCCGCTCTCGTATCTGGAGTTCTTCGCCGACCTCTACGACGTTCCGACCGAAATCGCCGACGAGCGCATCCGTCGCACGCTCGACCGCCTCGAACTCGACCACCGCGACCGACGGCTGGGGACATGTCGAAGGGGATGCGGTGAAAGGTCGCCATCGCGCGGTCGCTGGTCAACGACTCCGACGTGCTCGTGTACGACGAACCAGCGAGCGGTCTCGACCCGCTCACGACGAACTACATCATCGAGTTGACGCGCGACCTCGGCGAATCCGGCAAGACCGTCGTCTTCAGCGCGACCTACCTGCTTCCGGAATCGCCCGCGAACACGGTCACAAAGCTCGCTATCGGCAGTCAGACTTCGTTGACGCACGCGATGGTCGGCGTCTACGTAGTGGGGTCGGTCGCGGCGTACCTCGGCGTTCGGCGGTTCGTCGGTTCGCGGGGACTCGGAACGTAATCGTCCGAGAGAAGCGTTCGCCGCGCTCGCAGGCACCGGATTTATTTGACTACGACGATAGTTATCACCTATGACTGGGGACAGAAAAACATTCGACAGAAACGCCGCATTCCGCGGCGACTTGGACGATGAACTGCCGGAAACGGTCGACAGGGCGGCCATCGAGCGCATGCGGACGGTCGCGCGGGTCTTCGACGATTTCGTCCGGGTGCCGGGGACGGAATTCCGGGTTGGCATCGACCCCGTGCTCGGCGCGCTCCCGGTCGTCGGCGACGTCATCAGCGCGGGCCTCTCGCTCTATATCGTCCTCGAAGCGGCCCGCCTCGGCGTCTCGTACACGACGCTCCTGCGGATGATAGCGAACGTCACCATCGACGTCGCAGGCGGGTCGCTCCCTTACGTCGGGGGCATCATCGACGCCGTTTGGAAGTCGAACAAGCGCAACCTCGAACTGGTCATCGAAGACCTCGTGACCGACCCTCTCCGCGAGGAGTTCGGCGGCACGGGGTTCGACGACGATAACGACGTGGTGGAGATCGAAGTCGAGTAGCGGGAGTCGAGTGCGTCCACGGGTAGCGGCAACAACTCTCTTTTCCTCGCTGGTCGAACCCCAACCATGGCAACTGTACTGGGAGTCGCCGGCCCCGACGGTGCCGTGCTCGCAGGCGACCGGCGGGAGACGAGCAGAGGATCGGTCGAGAGCGAGACGGTGCGGCGGGTGTTCGACTACGACTTCGCCGGGGCTGCCGTCGTCGGCGAGGTCGGGGCGATACAGGAGTTCGACAGGCGGTTCGGGGCCGAGCTACGAACCTACCGAGTGGAGACGGACGAACCGATGGCCCTCGACCGCGTTGCCCGGACGGCGAGCGAAATCGCGGAAGCGGTCGGCGTCGATACGCTCGTCGTGGCGCGCGACCCGGAAGGGACGGTTCCGCTCCGCGAGGTCGGGAGCGACGGGCGCGTGTTATCGACCGACACCGCCGCGCTCGGAAGCGGCGCGTCCGTCGCGTTCGGACGACTCGAAGATGCGGACACCGACGAGGAACTCGACGCCGTCGAAGAACTCGTTCGAGAGACGCTCCGCGTCGTCGCCCAACGAAATTCGGATACCGGCACCGACGTCGACGTGTTCCGTCTCGAACGTGCGACCGACGCGGACGCTCCGTGATTTCGCACCGTCTCCGCGACCGCTCACGCGACGCTACTCGGAGTCCGTCTCGTCTTCCTCGTCGATGACGGTCAGTTCCGCCGATCCGCATTCCGAGCATTTCGGACTGAAGATGGTCACCGTCTGTTCCGTTCCGCACTCGTCACAGACGACCCTCGTCACGCGTCCCCTCCCTGCACCGGCGGTCTCCGCGCTCGGCGATAGTCGATACCTCGCTTCGTTCGGTTCGTACCGTTCCCCCCGTCGCTACCGGTAGTCGAGTAGTCACTGACAGTTGAGTAGTCGCTGATAGCCTTCTGAGATCGATCATTATTTTACCTCTAGATAGTCCGCATCGTGTCGCGATGCTTACCGAGAAGTATCACCGTCAGCCCCTAACGGTTGGTCATAAAGTATTAGTGTTTTCTATCTAACTGTTTCGTCGGATTTCGATTCGTGGTGAGTCGACGAACGCGACGTTCGGAACTATTTCGTACTCACGTCGTTGGAGAGCGACCGAAAACGGTGACTTCCGTTGACGGGGATTTAACTACGGTCGGTGAGACGTCGTCGCATGGGTTCTGTGGACTTCTCGCAGGACATCCTCGCAGAAACGCTCGACGTCTTCGCTGCCGCCGACCCGCCGTCCGCACCGCTCACGACGAGCGAAGTCGCGGACGTCCTCGACTACACGCGACGCGCGGCGTACGACCGATTGAACCGCCTCGTGGAGCGCGGTGACGTGGAAACCAAGAAGGTGGGCGCTCGCGGGCGCGTCTGGTGGCGGCCGCGAACGGGTGCGGCCGAGGAAGTGTCCGACGACCTCTACTCCCAGCCCGAGATCAGAGAACTACTCAAGGCGAACTACCGTGCCGCGCTGGCCGGTGAGACCCGCGAGTTCAAAGCGCGCCGACGTTCCATCGGCACGTCCGACTCACGGAACGGAAACTCTTCGACGCGCTGTTCACCGAGCCGACCGCGAGCGATAAGTAGGACGCGACGACCGCGGACGCGGCGTGACCGATCGGATTGGTAGTCCGGTCTGTCGACGCAGGAAACGTACCGATTTTCGCCCGCCATTACTTTCAAAGAAAGCTGAAGATTGAAATCGACGCATTGGTATCGCTCCGGTACCCAATATCGCTACGGCGTGCGAACGGTTCCAGTACGCGGCCGAAATTTCACCGATACTCATGTTCGACCGATTCACTAACGCGTCCGAGAACCGGACGGATCTCGACCGAGACCATCGGGTCGAGATTCGATGTCCCGAGACGTTAGAACTGATAGCGACCGAGCACACGGATCCCGACGACTGGGATTCCGACGTGCGCGACGGGGAGGGAATCGCCACGTACGACTGCCCGGAGTGCGAAGGCGAACATCGGTATCTCTGGGGGCCGCCCGTCCCGCTCCTCGAAACGAACGAGGACGAACCGTCGCTGTTCGACGACGAGTAGCAGTGTCGCGGGACGCTACGAGTCGAGACCGCGACAGAAACACGTTGCTCGGCATCGTTCGACCGCGACCGACTCCCGGACGAGAGCGATAGGAACGCGAACCGAGCGACTGTACGATGCGATCATCGAAACGGCGGTCACTCCCCCGAACTACGGCGAACACGATGTCGACGAAGTAAGTGTTTGAACACGCACTCGTTCCCCCCGACGAGGCCGATGAGAGCGAACGGAACGACCCAGACCGTGAGGAGGAAGGCTACGGCCGTGGGGCCGTCGTGGAGGGTTGCTCCTTTTTTGTAGGCACTCGTGATTCTAGTCCACGTTTAAACGAGCGAGACGACGTAAAGACCCGTCGTGACGACGACCGGTAACGTGATTAGATACCGACCGAACAGGAAACTGTAACCACTCCCAAGGAGAAGGCTCCAACGGTGTACCATAGCAGTTCCGCCACGGAAGTACGACCGTAATTGTACGCCGGAAACACTACCACGAACAAAACGAGGGTGACGAGAGAGAGGACACACCCGCCGAGGAGCGCGAATCGGCGACTGCTATCCCACGAGGCATATGTTAGCATGTCGACCCAGCCGACTTCGTAACGGATAACGGTTTGCCAAGACCGAATGAACGCCGCGAATCGCGCCGAGCGACGGTCGAATCGCTATCGCTCGAACGCGTCGAAATCGTCGGAAGGCGAATTCGGTCGAAGTCGGTGCGACCGTCGCGTTCGTCAGTTTGTCTCCTCGGCACGGACTCGAAGTAACCAGTCGTCGAGGCGGTCGGAACGTCGGTACTGAACGGTTCGGCCCTCGCGCTCGATGACACTCGCGTCTTCGAGTTTCGGAAGATGAGCATGAGTGAGCATCATCGATATATTCTGACATGTTCCGTCCGTCGATTCGTCTCCCGATTGCCGGAGATGCTCCGCGAGTTCGGCGACCGTCGCGGTATCGTCGGGCATCTCCCTGAGAAATTCGAGAACCATTCTCCGCTTCCGGCTAGCGAGCAATTCTAACGTCGCACTGACCGAGAGCGAGACGGTTCGTGTCGGGGTAGGGGCGTTCCCCGCGGGAACGTTGTCCGCGTCGATGGAGTTTGTTTCCTCTCCTTCCTTGGTAGACATTCTCTTACACCATATATAGTAATGATATGATACTACGTAAGAGTTTCGCCGAAATACGTAGCCGATACTCTCCATTCTTGTTGTATTTACATAACCTCTAACTTTCGATAAAGGACGACGAATCGGAAGAATCGGAAGTAACGCAGTTCCGTTTATTACGTCGGGGGAAATATCGAGTGCATAGACATGATACGCGATGCTCGCGTCCTACAGTCCCAGTTCATTCCCGACGAGGTCGAGCATCGCAACGCCGAGGTCAACGCCCTCTCGAACACGCTCAAACCCATCATGGACGGACAGACCGGAGAGACGTCGCTCCTATTGGGGCCGTCCGGTGCGGGGAAAACCTGCATCGCCAACTACACCGTCGAGCGCCTGCGCGAGAACGTCCTCGACATCGACACCCGGTACGTCAACTGCTGGCAGGAGTACACCCGATTTCAAGTACTGTATCGGCTACTCGACGGCATCGGTCGGACGGTCGATATCCACCGTCGCTCAACGCCGAAAGACGAACTACTCGACAGGCTCCGAGGGTACGACGAATCGCAGTTCGTCGTCATCCTGGACGAGGTCGACCAACTCGAAGACAAGAGCGTACTCTACGACCTCTATCGGATGCGGAACGTCTCGATGATACTCATCACCAACCGGGAAGCGGAGCTGTTCAGCCAGTTGGACGGTCGCCTGACCAGCCGGTTACAGACCTGCGTCCGCATCCTCTTCGAGAAGTACCACCTCGACGAACTCGTCTCCATCCTCGAATCACGCGCTCGATGGGGGCTTACGGAGGACGGAATCGGAAACGAGCAGTTGGCCATCATCGCCGACGCCGCCGCCGGGGACGCTCGAGTCGCGATCGGCATCCTCAGAAATGCGGCACGACGCGCCGACCAGTCGGGCACTGAGCGAATCACGACCGAAATCGTCCGCGAGGCGGTTCCGGACGGCCGCCGCGAAGTCCGCCAGAAGACCGTCGAACAGCTCAACCCGCACCAGCGCGCTCTCTACGAGATACTGCAGGACGAAGGGGAACTCGACCCCGGAGAGCTCTACGACGCTTACGCTGAGCGCGTCGACGAACCGAAGACCAAGCGGACGGTTCGCAACTATCTCGCCAAGATGGATCACTATCGACTCGTCGTCGCCGACGGGAAGAACCGTGCGCGCACGTACCGGTCTCGCTGATTTCCGTCCCATCGTCTCGCGTGAACCGTCACCGCGACGTCCGGCGGCGCACCGTTATTTTGATACGGAAACTGTGTATGTCATCACCTATTATCGAGATGAAACTGCGATGCGAATTCAGTTTTCGTATATGGTCTGAATAGAATTCGTGGACAACTTATTTATAACTGTTCCACATGGTTTCTCGTATGACGGCCGGTCCACCCATCGACCAACTGCACTACGAGGACGCACCGAACGTCGACGCCGTGCCGGGGCCGAACTCCCGCGAACTGTTGGAGAAACAGCGCGAAATCGACAGTAGCGCCGTCGCCTATCCGGAGGACATCCCGGTCGCGTTCGAGGAGGGCAAGGGCGCGACGGTTCGCGACGCCGATGGAAACACGTTCATCGACATGTTCGCCGGTATCGGCGTGCTGAACGTGGGACACGCGAACCCGTACGTGCTCGAAGCGGTGCACGAACAGGCGGACAAACTCGTCCACACGGTCGATTTTCCGAGCGACGCGCGCCTCGAACTCATCGAGAAGCTTGACGAGATAGCGCCGGGGGAGTTGCGGGGAGACAACCGCGTCGTCTTCGGCGGACCGACCGGCAGCGACGCCATCGAGGCCGCCATCAAACTCGCCAAGTACAACACGGACGGGAACAGCCTCATCGCCTTCCGGGGAGCCTACCACGGCGCGACCAGCGGCGCGATGAGCCTCACCGGGAACAAGAGGTTCAAAGGCCACTACACGCCGCTCCTCTCGGACGTCGTCCACGCGCCGTATCCCCACCCGTTCGGACAGGAGAAGACCCCGCAGGAGGCGGTCGACCACGCGCTCGAAGAGGTGCGGGCGATACTCGAAGACCCGTACGGTGGACTCGCCAATCCGGCGGGCATCTTCGTTGAACCGATTCAGGGCGAAGGGGGCGTCATCACGCCGCCGAAGGGCTTCCTCGAAGGGTTGCGTGAAATCGCCGACGACAACGACGTTTTACTCGTCTTCGACGAGATTCAGAGCGGGCTCGGTCGCTCCGGTCAGTGGTGGGCGAGCGAGTGGTACGACGTGACGCCCGACGCAATGACGACCGCCAAAGCGCTCGGCGGTGTCGGCTTCCCGCTCTCGGCGACGATGTATCGCGAAGACCTCGACACGTGGGGATCGGGCGACCACGCGGGGACGTACCGCGGTCACGTGGTGGCGATGCGCGCGGGCACACGGGCCATCGAGTATATCCAAGACCACGACCTGCTCGCCCACGGGCGGGAGGTCGGCGACTACATTCGCGACCGACTACGCAAGGCCGCGGCGGAGACCGGCCGACTCGGCGAGGTTCGCGGAAAAGGGTTGTTCATTGGCGCCGAGTTCGTCGATTCGAACGGGGAGCCGGACGGCGACACCGTCAAAGCCATTCAGCAGCACTGCTACGAACGCGGCGTCCTCGTCTGGAAAGCCGGGCGACACGGAAACGTCCTCCGCCTGCTCCCGCCGCTGGTGCTCGCCGAGGAACTCGCGGAGACGGCGATGGACGTCATCGTCGAGGCAATCCGCCACGCCACCGCCGAACAACGCGCCGCCTGAATTTCCCCTATCCGAAAACCATGAGCGAAACAGACCGAATCACGACGGACGACGCACCGCGCACCGACAACCCGTACTCGCAGGGGGTTCGCGCCGACGACACGCTGTATGTCTCGGGGTACGGCCCAGTCGACCCCAAGACCGGCGAGGACGTCGAAGGCGACATCCAGGCACAGACTGAACGGGTGTTGGACAACATCGCCGCCGTCGTCGACGAGGCGGGCGGTGACGGTCTCGCCGACGTAGTCAAAGTCACCGTCTACCTGACCGACCTGGACGACTACGACGAGGTCAACGAGGCTTACGCCGCGCAGTTCGTGGGCGACCCTCCCGCGAGAGTCTGCGTCGAAGTGTCGCGCCTCCCCAGCGACGTGCGCGTCGAGATGGACGCCGTGGCGTATCTCGGCTGAGCGGCAAAAATCAGTCGTTCAGTTCTTCGACTCGTCGGTCGCGCTGCTCCGTCGCGGCGTCGACCCTCTCGATGAACTCGCTCATCTGTTCTTTCATCTCCGAGCGCATGGAGGTCGCGGAGAAATCTCCGGATTCGGCGAGGAGGCGGACGAACGCGCGCAGTTCCTCGTCGGTGATCTCCTCGAAGTCGCCGAATTCGAGTTTGTCGATGACCTCGTCCACGTCGATGCGGCCGACCGGGTCGACGTTGAAATCGACGGTCACCATTCGGTAGTCCGATCCCGCGAGCTCCTGTTCGGCTTTGTTGACGCCCTGCGCGAGCATGTCCTTGAATGGGGTGTAGTAGCCCATCGTCCCGAGGTGGAGGAACGCGAGCATGTCGGTGATGCCCCGCGTGTAAGCGTCCCTCGCATCGTCGTCGGGGTTGAAGACGGTCTCCCGGTCGCGGTCTTCGAGGTGTTCGAAGAGTATCGTGAAGTCGAGGATGGCGTTGCGGAGACGGCGGCGAATCCGATTTCGCTTCTGTTTCTTGGAGTGTTCGGTGTAGTCGGACTTTCGTCCGATGAGGTACTCCCTGTCGCTCGGCGTGAGGATACCCCTATCCCGGTCGGCGGAGTACGCGAGGTCGTTCGGGGGCTCTGTCTCGTCGGGCTGGTCGCTCATACACAGAATTTGTGTATAGACGGGATTAAGGGTTACGAAGCATTTCGAAATCGTTCGATGTTCGGTGCGTAAGAATCGATAACTTCGAACCAACTCGTCGAATCGTCGCGCTCGACGGTGGCAGTACGTCAGACGCGGAAACAAAACTCGTTCGTTTAGCGTTAATATTTACCGTCTGTTCTGAAATGGTTTTGATAGCAGCTTCGAATATTGGTCGCCGTGCTGATACTCAACTCGTTGCTGCGTGCTACCAAATTACTCTGTTATTACTGTACACAATTAACGTTCTCGAACTCTATTAGTAAACGTATTCTGTAACCATGGGGTTCAATAATCGTAATATTTATCAGGGTCTTTCACGACTGGTGGAGTGTATGGTACCGCACGGCATGGTCGTTGAGAGCATACACTAACCATGAAATCAAAACCGCACGACCGTTGTGACCGCGCGCAGGTGAATCGACAACCGAAAGAACGCTCCGAGAGGGTGGAACTGCGGTCGTCGGAGTACGAGACGGGAAATTCCGACGCGGTGGACGAGTGGTCGAATCGCCGAAAAGGGGGTGAGCGGTTATGAGTCGGTCGAACGAGCAGGGTGCGGTCGCCGAGTTCTTCGACGAGATCGAGCCGACCATCTTCGCGTTCGGCGCGGGAATCACGCTTCTATTCGTTGCGATTTTCGCCTACAGTCCCAAGGCGGCGGGTGACGTCGTCTTTGCCGTACAGGAGTTCATGCTCGCCCACTTCAACTGGGCGTTCCTCATCGGCATGCTCGGCTTCGTCGTCTTCCTCGTGTTCCTCATCTTCGGCCCGTGGGGGAAGCTGAAACTGGGCGACGAACCGCCCGAATACAGCTACTTCTCGTACTTCGCGATGATGTACTCCGCCGGACTCGCGGCGGGCATCGTCTTCTGGGGGCCCGCCGAGGCGCTCACGCACTACGGGAGCGTCCCGCCGCTTTACAACGTTCCCGACCAGTCCGCGGCGGCGATGCCCATCGCCGTGCAGTACTCGCTGTTCCACTGGAGTCTCACCCAGTGGTCGTGTTTCACCGTGATGGGACTAGGCATCGGCTACTTCGTCTACAACTATGGCGCGCCGCTCCGCGTCTCCGCCATGCTGACGCCGTTCCTCGGCGCCGACAACGTGGACGGCTTCTGGGGAACCCTCGTCGACATCCTCGCGGTGTTCGCCACCCTCGGGGGCGTTGCGACCTCGCTGGGATTCATCGGGAGCCAGTTCCTCACCGGCCTGCAGTACCGGTGGGGCATCCAGCTCGGCGACGCCGGAACCATCGCCATCATCACCGGGATGACGGTCATCTTCACCGTGTCGCTCCTGTTCGGCGTCGACCGGGGCATCCGTCGGCTGTCGAATTTCAACATGACGCTCTTTTTCGTGCTGATGGTCGGCACCCTCATCGTCGGTCCGACGTTCTTCATCTTCGAAGTCGGGACGCAGGCGATAGGCGGCCTCATCGGCGACTTCTTTAAGATGAGCCTGTTTACCCACGTTACTGAAAGTGGCAAGTGGGCGAACGACTGGACGGTGTTCTATTGGGCGTGGCCGCTGGCGTGGTCGCCGTTCGCGGGGCTGTTCATCGCGCGCATCTCTCGCGGTCGCACGGTTCGAGAGGTCGCCTTCACGGGCATCGGCGCGACCGCGATGGCGACGATTCCGTGGTTCGTCGTGCTCGGCGGCACCGGCGTTTGGCTGCAACACACCGGTGCCGTGAACGCACTCGGACCCATCAACAATCCCAACCTCGGCTCCGCCGTCTCCGGGTACATCCTCTACGGTGCGCTCCCGCTCGGCCAGCTGTTCCTCTTGGGGTTCCTCGTCCTCGTAACGACGTTCTTCGTCACGTCGGCGGACTCCTCGACGCTCGCGGTTTCGATGATGACCACCGGCGGGAAAGAACACCCCTCGTCCATCAACCGCATCTTCTGGGCGTTGCTTCAGGGTACGGTCGCGTCCATCCTGATGGTCATCGGCGGTGCCGACGCGCTTCAGGCCGCCGCGATCACAACCGGCGGCCCGTTCCTCATCGTCTGTTCGGTGGCGGTTATCGGCCTCATCAGGACGTTCCAAGACGAGCACGGAAGCGTCCTATTACAGGAGGAGACGTCGATCTTCGGCACCAGCGACGCGGCGAAGCAATCGGCGGGTCGGAAAGACCCAGCCGACGACGACTGACCGACGAAAATTCCTTCTCTCGGCCAATCCATAACAAGTTTTAATTGACGCCATATACATTCTTTGTGTATGGATAGGGATACGGCGGAACCCGACGCTGGCGCACTCCCCGGCCCGAACGCCCGGAAGTGGATCGAGTTCCACAGGTCGAACGCGGCTCCGAGCGAGTTCTCACACGAGTTCGTCTGGGACACCACGGGCGAGGCGGACGGTCCGTTCGTCACCGACGTGGACGGGAACGTCCTCCTCGATTTCACCTGCCACATCGGTGCGGCACCCCTCGGCTACAACAACGAGAAGATCGTCGAGAAACTCCGCGAGTTCACGCTCGTCGAGCCGATGAAGATCGCCGGCCAGGACATGTACTTCGGCGCGGGAACCGACCCGGAGACGACGGAGTTCCCCGGCTCCAGTCACCTGATGGAGAAGCTGGTCGACGTCTCCAGCCACTACGGAATGGACACCGTCTTCCTCTCGAACTCCGGCGCGGAAGCCATCGAAAACGCGATGAAGATCAGCCACGACCGCAATCCGACCGCCAAGTACGCCTACGCGTTCGAAGCCAGTTTTCATGGACGGACGCTCGGCACCCTCTCTCTCACTCGCTCGAACGAGGTGTACACCCGCCATTATCCGGAGATAGCCGGCGTTCGGACGGTTCCCTTCTGTGACGACCGCCACTGCACGGCCGACGACTGCGACTGCGGGTTCTTCCGGCGCGGCGGCTCGCAGCTCCGGAACGCGCTCCAACCCGAAGGCGGCCACGTCAACCCCGAAGAAATCGCGTTCGTCGTGGTCGAACCGATTCAGGGAGTCGGAGGGTATCGCTTCCCGAGCGCGGAGTTCATGGCGGAGGTAGGCGACGTCTGCGAGACGTACGACATCCCGCTCGTCGTGGACGAAATTCAGTCGGGCATCGCCCGAACCGGCGAGATGTGGGCCTCCGACCACTACCCTATCGAACCGGACATCATCGCCAGCGCGAAGGCGCTCCGCGTCGGCGCGACCATCTCGCGCTCCAACGTCTTCCCGACCGAGAAGAATCGCTTGGGGTCGACGTTCGGCGGCGGCGACGTTCTCTCGTCGATGCAGGGCGTGTTCACGCTGGAAGCCGTCGAGGAGCACGACCTGCTCGCCAACGCGACTGAGCGCGGCCGGCAGGCGAAGGAACTGCTTCGGGACGTCGCATCCCCGCACGTCGATGACGTTCGCGGCAAGGGCCTGATGCTCGCCGTCGAGTTCGACACGGAAGACCGACGCGACGCCGTCGTCGCGGAGGCGCTGAACCGGGGGATGCTCGTCCTCGGGTGCGGCGAGAAGACCATCCGCCTGCTCCCGCCGCTCGACTCGACCGAGCGCGAAATCGAACTCGGTATCGGCATCCTGAACCAAGCCATCGAGGCGGCTTGAAGGTAGCATTCGATTCTGTCGGGATTCGAGCGGAGACTTGCGGGCCGAAACGATAGCTCGGTCGGGAGACGAAGTCGCTGAGAGGAATCGGTTCGGGAGTGCGGATGTTTTACATGAGCCCGCCCGTCGAATGCACCACGATTCAAGATCACCTCCGGCGACTCGTCGCGGTCGACGTCGTGGAGACGGTCGAAATCCCCGTCGGCGAACGGAGTCGGGATCTCCCGCACGTCTTCTACGGTCTCACCGAGAGCGGCCGGCAGCTACTCGTTGAACACGGCCTGCTCGACGAAGCAGAGGCGTGGCAAGACCTCTACGCCCGGGTCGAGAAGACCGAGAAGATTCGAAAGGACGAGGATGCACCGCGGCCGAAGCGGACGGAACCCTAGTCCGCGGACTCGGTGTTTTGTCGAATACCCGCTCTGCACGTAACACGAACTACCGATAGCCGAGAAGCGCGTTATCGGTCGAGGCTGTCGGCGACGACCGCCACACCGTCCAACGCGTCCAACACGTCCAGCACCTCACCGACGTGCTCCGGGCCGCTACCGGTCAGGCTGATGGATACGGGCGTCCGGTTCGGGTCGTCCTCGGCGGTTCGGCGGGCGCGTTCTAGCACGTCGAGTTCCGCGCCGTTTTCCTCGATGGTCTCCGAGAGCGCGCCGAGGCCGGTCGGCCAGTCGTCGACGGCGAGACGGGCGTCCGCGTACCGGCCGAGTTCCGCGAGGCCGGTACGTACGAGTTCGCCGTGTTCGGTGAGGTTCGCGTTGCCGCCGGAGATCACGACGCCGACGTGCTCGCCGTCCACGTCGACCGCGCCGGAGAGGAGCGCGGCGAGCGGCGCCGCACCGGCGCTCTCGGCCACGGTCTTGGCTCGCTCCGCGAGGAGTGCGACGGCGACGCTCAACTCCCTGTCGCTGACGCTGACCACGTCGTCGACGCGCTCGCGGACGACCGCGAAGGTCTTCTCCAGCAGGCGCGTGTCGGCGATACCCTCCGCGACGGTGTCCACGTCGGGGAGTTCGTGTATCGCGTCGCGGTCGAGCGATGGTTTGGCGTGGAACGCCCCCTCCGGTTGGACACCAACGACGCGGATGTCCGGGTCGCGTTCCTTGAGCACGGTTGCGATACCCGAGATGAGTCCGCCGCCGCCGATCGCGACGAGGACGGTGTCGAGTTCGGGATACTGCTCCAGCAGTTCGAGGCCGACAGTTCCCTGCCCGGCGATGATCGCCCCGTCGTTGAACGGGTGGACGAACGACAGATCCCCCTCGTCGGCGAGGTCGAGCGCGTACTCGTATGAGCGTTCGTAGATGTCGCCCTCGACGATGACCTCCGCGCCGTAGCCGCGCGTCGCTTCTATCTTCGCGGCGGGCGTCACCTTGGGAACGACGATGGTCGTGTCGATATCGAGCAACCGCCCCGCGAGGGCGACCCCCTGCGCGTGATTACCCGCGCTCGACGCGACGACCCCCCGCTCGCGCTCCTCCGGAGAAAGTTGAGCCATCGCGTTGTACGCGCCGCGAATCTTGAACGACCCGGTTCGCTGCACGTTCTCCAGTTTGAGACCGACCGAGGCCGCCCCGCTCCGCTCCGCGAACGTCGTCGAGCGGTCGAGCGGCGTCCGGTGAACCGCGTCTTCCAGCCGGTCTCGGGCGGCCTCGACGTCGGCGATGGTGACGATGTCGGCGGCGGTCGGCACCTCGCCCGTCGTCCGTTCCGAACTCATACGCCGTCCTCCGCGACTGCGAGTATCGACTTCGTCAACACGTCGACGCCGATGCCGAGGCTTCGCTCGTCCACGTCGAACGTCGGGGTGTGGTGGCTCGTCGGGTGGTCGGTGCCGACGATGAGGTACGTGGCGAGACCGCTGTCCCCCTGCACTCGCTCCATCAGGAACGTCGCGTCCTCGCTCGCGCCGAAATCCGCCGTCGGGACGACCGAATCGACGCCATCGACGCCGCGGGCCGCGTCCGCCACGACGGCGACCAGTTCGGAGTCGCTGTCGGCGCGCGGGGACTCGCTCACGACGTCGGCGTTCGCGTCGCAACCGTGCATCTCGGCGGCGGTTTCGAGCGTCCCGATCAGCCGCGATTTCGCGTACTCCATTAGTTCGGTCGTCTCGCCGCGCGCTTCGGCCGAGACGTGGGCGCGCTCGGCGATGACGTTGCTCGCCGTCCCCGCCTCCGCCTTCCCGAGATTCACGCGGGTCATCCCGTCGGAGTGGCGGGGGATGCCGTAGGCGTTCTGGATGGCGGTGCCGAGCGCCTGCATCGCGTTGTCCCCCTCCTCGGGCGCTTTCCCCGCGTGCGCAGACGTTCCCTCGAACGTCGCGTCGACGTGACACATCGCGAGGGGTCGCTCAATTCCGGCGACGACCTCGCCCGTCGGGTGGTCGAGACCGACGTGGACGGCGAAGAAGTAGTCGAGACCGTCGACGAATCGGCTCTCGGCCATCGGATAGCCGCCGCCCGACACCTCCTCTGCGGGCTGGAAGAAGACGACGAGTCTCCCGTCGAAGTCGCTCTCCTTCACGGCTTCGACGGCGGCGAGACCCCACGTCATGTGCGCGTCGTGGCCGCAGGCGTGCATCGTCCCGTCGTGCTCCGACCGGAATCCCTCGGCCGTCGGTGCGTGGTCGTCGTCTGCCGATTCCTCGATGAACAGCGCGTCGATATCGACCCGAAGGCCGACCGTCGGTTCGTCGCCCCCGTCGAGGACGGCGACGACTCCCGTGTTTCCGCCGGTCATCCGGTCGAGCACGTTAGAGTCGGCTCCGCGTTCGATCGCTCGCTCGTACCACCGGTCGATGTCGTCGTCTTCGGGCACGGCCATGCGGTCTTCGCCGTCGTAAATCTCGGCTCCGACCGCGAGTTCGTCGACGCCGATGGCTCGCAATTCCTCGACGAGGCGGTGCGTCGTGTAGAATTCGCACCACGCCGGCTCCGGGTGGCGGTGGAACTCGCGGCGCACCTCGGCGAGACGCTCTCGTATCGACTCGGGCATGCGTGACCCTAACACGCTCCACGCACTTAATTGTAAACGCTTACTGTTGACAGTGGCTACACAAAAGGAATAAGTTGGAGTGTCACAATCGTTCGACTATCGATTCGCGTCGGAAGACGCAGTGGAGATAGAATGAGCAAGAACCCCGATATCGTCGTTCTCCGCGAGGGGACAGAAGGACTTTCGATGGAATCGTACGCAGACGAGTTGCGCGAACGCCTCCCCGACCGGACGGTCGCGCTCGCCCGGACGCCGAAACAGGAGTGCGAACTCGTCGCGGACGCGCGGGTCGTCACTGGCATCACCGTCGGCGAAGACCTGCTCGCCCGCGCCGACCGACTCGAACTGTTCGCGTGCGCGTTCGCCGGAACCGACCACGTTCCGATGGACGTCCTCGCGGAGCGCGGCGTCGCCGTGACGAACGCCGGCGGTATCCACGCGCCCGGCATCGCCGAACAGGCCGTCGGCAACATGCTCGTCTTCGCGCGCCGCCTCCACGAAGGCTGGCGACGCAAGCGGAACCGCGAGTGGCGCCACTTCCAGTCGGGCGAACTAACCGACAGCACCGTCACCGTCGTCGGCCTCGGCTCCATCGGCGAGGCCGTCGTCCAGCGACTCGACGGGTTCGAAGTCAAGACCATCGGCGTCCGATACACGCCGGAGAAAGGCGGCCCGACCGACGAAGTCGTCGGTTTCGAGGAGGAAGCCATCCACGACGCCCTCTCGCGGAGTCGGTACGTCGTCGTCGCCTGCCCGCTCACCGAGACGACGCGGGGACTCGTCGGGAAATCGGAGTTCGCGACGATGCCGACCGACGCGGTTCTCGTCAACACGGCGCGCGGCCCCATCGTAGACACCGACGCGCTCGTGTCGGCGCTGCGGTCGAACAAGATTCGCGGGGCCGCGCTCGACGTGACCGACCCCGAACCGCTCCCGGAAGACCATCCGCTCTGGAGCCTCGAAAACTGCCTCATCACGCCGCATACCGGGGGACACACGCCGCGCCACTGGGAACGACTCGCCAATATCGTGGCTCGAAACGTCGAACGACTCGACGAGGGCGAGACGCTCGAAAATCAGGTGCTCGCGCCGGACTCTCGCTGACTACGACGAAATAACGAGGTACGAGACCGCTTCTTTCGTCTCGGTCAGTCGCTCAGTCGCGTCCGTGGATGGTGGTTCCGAGCAGGTTGAGCGTACCGCTGAAGACGGACGCGTCCCCGGAGAATCGGCGGCGCTCGCCCGGAGCCAGCACGAGGTCGCGGCCGAAGACGAACGCGGTGATGTTCCCCCTCCGGCCCCGCCCGCGGAGGAGATAGCGAATCACGTACCCGTCGTACTCGTCCGGTTGGCTTATCTCGGGAACGTCAGTGCCGCCAGGGCGTTGGAGGAGTTGCACGGTGGCTGACTGCTCTATCGAGTCGGTGACGCGGAACTGCACGTTCGGGTGATAGTCGTAGGTGTACACCAGCACGTTCTGGCGTTGGGCCGACGCGCTCCCGGCGCTCCCGAGTCCGAGCGCGAGCGTCCCCGTCGTCGGTGTACTCTCTCTCAGTGCACCCTTCCGTAGCGGCGTTCGGTGTGACGCCTCCGCCGAGTTTCGTGCCTCGGATGCGTTGGGTTCATTCGTCATGGTTCGACCCGCTACCCGATGGACAGGGGCGCGAATAAAACGAGACGATCGTTCCATCGAGTTAGCGAGTCACAACGCTCCGTTATCGAGGGTATCGTCCGTTTCGAAGGTATCGAGCGCCGTCAACGCACCCCGAAACAGGACGGAGATGGCAGTCACGCGGTGAAGAGTTCCCTCGGGAAGTCGGCCAGCACCTCGGCTCCGTTCGACGTGACGCGGAACGTCTCGCTGAGTTCGACGCCGAAATCGTCGAACCAGAGGCCGGGAATCATGTGGAACGTCATGTTCTCCTCGAGCACCGTCTCGTCGCCGGGGCGGATGCTGGCGGTGTGTTCGCCCCAGTCCGGCGGGTAGCCGAGACCCATGGAGTAGCCGATCCGGTCTTCTTTCTCGATGTCGTACTTCCCGATGACGTCGCGCCACGCCCGTTCGACCGATTCGGCGGTGACGCCGGGTTCGACGTGGTCGAGCGCCGCTTCAAGGCCTTCGACGACGATTTCCGCCCTGTGCCGCATCTCCTCGGGCGGGTCGCCGACGAACGTCGTTCTCGCCAGCGGGGAGTGATACCGATTCCGACAGCCGGAGAGTTCGATGATGACCGGGTCGCCCCGCTCGAACGGTCGATCCGTCCACGTCAGGTGCGGCGTTCCGGTGTGGTCGCCGGAGGGCATCAGGGGGACGATGGAGGGGTAGTCGCCGCCGAACTCGTCGGTTCCCCTGATGAGTCCGTCGTAGATCTCCGCCGCCACCTCGTACTCGGGGACGCCTTCTGCGACCGCGTCGAGTCCGGCCCGCATCGCGTTCTCGGAGACGCGGGCGGCTTGGCGCATGTACTCCAATTCCCGTTTCGACTTGACGACCCGAACCCAATTGACGAGGAGCGTGGCGTCGTCGAACTCCGCGTCTGGGAGGTTCCGTTGGAGTCGAGTGTACGACTTCGCGGTGAAGTAGTAGGCGTCCATCTCCACGCCAATGCGGGCGTCGTCGACGTCGAGTTCCTCCAGTACCTCGGCGAAGAAGTCCGTCGGGTGGAGGTCGTAGGGCGATTGAACGTGGTCGTCGCTGTACGGCCGGATGTTCTCCTCGGCGAGCCACGTCGTCGGCCGTGCGCCGTTGGCGTCCATCTCCCGCCCGACCCAGACCGGTTCGTCGCGGTCGTGCGTCACGATGACGGCTTGGTGAACGTAGAACGACCACCCGTCGTAGCCGGTGAGGTAATTCATGTTCGCCGGGTCGGAGACGACGAGGGCGTCCAGTTTGGCCTCGCGCATTCGTTCTTTCGTCCGCTCTATCCGCCGTTCGTACTCGTTCCTGTCGAAGACGGCTTGTGGCATGACAACGTCACTCCCATGGTCGTTCGGATATCGTTTAAGTTTTTTGTGTACGTTACAAACGGATTGTGTATACAAACTCGCTGGGGCGGCGGGAGGGTTCGTCGCTCTCACGAGGGTTTCGGAATGGAATCGGAAAGCCCCGGGACGACCACGGGTACACCACCGATATCGACCCTACTCCTTACCGGCGGGCGCTCTTCACTGGAGGGAAACCGCACCGACCGCCCCGCAACGCTCCTTTCGGAAGCTCTGAAAACGACCCGGTCGTACCTATGTGTTCCCCGGCAGTATAGTCAGTCGTGATGAACCGTACTGATTCGACTTATCAGGACTCGTTGGACGCGATGGAGACGCGGTGGGAGGAGTACCGGCGCGCACTTCGAGGCACCGACCAGGCAGCGCTCGACCGACTCTTCGAGTACGCGCGAGCGCACGCCGACGCGGGTCGGCTCCAGAATCACCAACCCATCGAGATGACGGCGTTCGTCTCGATGTTCGTGGAACAGCAGAAACGAATCGACGACCTCGAAGACCGACTCGACTACCTCGAATCGGATCTGAACGACGAGAAACGACGAGGAGCGACGAGGAGCGACGAAGCGCGGTAACTGCGAGAGCGGCGAGAGAACGGTTCACCGGGTGGATCGGCGCTCGGCGAATTCGTGCACCGCGACGAGCACGTAGACGAGTCCGAGGAGGCGCGTGAACGGGACGACCCACGATTTCAGTTCTATCGCCGCCGAGTCCCGATACGAGATTCGCATCGAGGCGTCGACGAACCGCCTCGGTACGAGTAGCGCGGGCACTCCGATAAGTCCGAGGAGAGGCGCGACTTCGGAGTACGACTGGTCGCCGCGCAACACCAGCGCGAGGAAGGCGACTCCTTCGGCGCGGGCGACGGGAATCGTCCACGACCGCAGTTCGCTCACGCCCGGATTCTCGAACGCGGCTCGTTCTCCCAACTCGACCACTTTCCTAGGGAAGGCGAGTTCGAAGAAACCGAACAACACGACCGCTAGTTTCGACGCGGACATGACCCCGGATACGCACTCGACGGAGAAAAAGGTGCAATCGCGCGGCGATACTACGCGAGACCGTCACTCGTCCCGCGCGTATGTCAAACCGTTCTTTGAGCCTTCCAAACACATTTCGCGGCTTACATACATCTGTAGCGTATGCCTCCGACTCGACGCACCGTCCTCGCGCTCTCGAACGCGCTCGTCGCTGTTCCCTCCTCCCCGGCTGTCTCGGGCCGCTGTCGTCCGACGGGTCGAACGTGAACGTAGAGACCATGACCGGCGGCCTGAACCCAAATCCGGCCACTGCGAAAGCGAGCGCTCTCTCCGAACTGGCTCGCGGAAACGCCGCGTTCGGACTGACGCTCCTCTCGTCACTCGCGGAGGGCGAATCCGCGAAGAACCAGTTCGTCTCGCCCTACAGCATCTCAGTCGCGCTGGCGATGACCTACGCCGGGGCGCGCGGCGAGACGCGAACCCAGATGGCCGAAGCGCTCCGATTTCCGCTGGACGGCGCCTCGCTCCACGCGGCCTTTGGCGAGACCGACGAGCGACTGGCCGCGAACGACGGAGACGATTCGGGGAAAGACGTTCCCTTCCAACTGACGACCGCAAACGCTATCTGGGGACAACGGGGCTACCCGTGGCGAGACGACTTTCTCACGACGCTCACAACCTACTACGACGCCGGTCTCAACATCTACGATTTCGAGGAGAATCACGACGAAGCGACCGAAACCATCAACGACTGGGTTGCCGAGCGGACCGAGGGGAGGATCACCGATCTGCTTCCGAAGGGTGCGCTCGGTTCGCTGACCAGGCTCGTCCTGACGAACGCCGTCTACTTCCGAGCGACGTGGGCGGAGCCGTTCGAGAAAGACCGGACGGAACAGCGGCCGTTCACCGCGCTCGACGGGACGACGTCGCGGGTTCCGACGATGCGCCAATCCGAATCGTTCCCTTACGCGACCGTCGACGGCCACCAAATCATCGAACTTCCGTACGTCGGTGACGAGGTCGGAATGGCCGTCGTTCTCCCCGAGGAGGGAACGTTTGAGGAGTTTGCGCGGTCGTTGGACGTCGACCGCCTGGCGGCGTTGGTGGAGTCGATGGAGAGCCGGGACGGGACGATAGCGCTCCCGAGATTCACCATCGAATCGTCGTTTGAACTCCCGGAGACGCTCGCAAAACTCGGGATGCCGGTCGCGTTCTCGAACGCCGCCGATTTCGGCGGGATGGCCGACCTCGAAAAGACGAGCGAGCAACTGCGTATCGATGACGTGCTCCACAAGAGCTACGTCGCCGTCGACGAGGAGGGAACCGAAGCCGCGGCCGCGACGGCCGTCGAGGTGAAGGCGTCATCGGCAGCGCTCGATCCGTTCGAGATGACCGTCGACCGCCCGTTCTTCTTTCTGATTCGGCATCGACCGACGGACGCCGTGCTCTTCCTCGGTCGCGTCGTCGATGCGGACGCCGCCCGACCTGACTGACGACCGCCGGGTATTTGGTCAGACCGCACCAAGGCGAGCGTATGTCCGGCACGTACTTCGACGATCTCGACGTCGGCGAAACCGACACGTTCGGTAGCTACGAAGTCACGAAAGAGGAGATAATCTCGTTCGCCGAGCAGTACGACCCGCAGTCGTTCCACGTGGACGAGGAGGCGGCGGCGGAGTCGCTGTTCGGCGAACTCGTGGCGAGTGGATGGCACAGCACCGCCATCTGCATGCGGATCCTCGTCGACAACGTTCTCGGCGACGGTGGCAGTCTCGGGTCGCCCAGCGTCGAGCGTCTCGAATGGGCCGCCCCTGTTCGCCCCGGAGAGACGCTCTCCGTCCGAACCGAGGTCTTGGAAAAGCGACCGCTCAAAAGCGACCCGAACCGCGGACTGGTGACGTTCTACATCGAGATGGAGAACGAGGCGGGGGAGACGAAGCTCTCGATGGAGCCGAAAGTGTTCTTCCGACGCCGCGACGCGGGTGACGTGTGAGAGAAGATGACTGAGGGATGATAGCTACGAGACGATGGCTGAGAGGCGACGGACGGGACGTTTCCGACGCCCGTTCCGGAACCGTCTCCGCCCGAAGCGCGAAAACGTCCGACTCGCCGTCAGTCGATAACGCCGTCGAAGAGGCTGGACAGGGTTGCAACGGTTCGGTCGTCGTGGGCGGAGGGCATGATCTTGTAACAGGCTCGCGCCTGCGCCGCTTGGACGCGCTCGATGAGCGTGTGGAGGAACTTGAAGGTGGTCTGAACGTTCTCCGCGTACTGAAGGAGCACCGTGAGGGGGTCGAAGCAGATGACGCTCCGGTTCCCGTTGCCCTCCCACTCCGTGAGGTATTCGCTCACCTTGATGCCGAGACCGGTGAGGTTGGTCGGATTCGCCACGCCTTCGACGATGTCCGGCGGTCGTCGTTCCGAAGTGGACGACTGCGGGGCGGATGCGGCCGCGGAGTGCATCGTATCACCGACGTGGATGAATCCGAGTCGCGCCGGGAGTTCGCCGACGTACTCGCGCCACCGCGTCAGCCACTCGTCGGGGTGCGAACGTAGTAGACGATGAGAACGTTCGACCGGGACAGCGGAGTGGTCGTGAGAAAATCGAGGCACTTGGGATCGCCGTCGGTGTCCAGCGGCGGCGTGTGGACGAGAACGTTTGTCCCGTCGGAAACGGACTCCCGTAGAAGGCTACTCATGTGTTAGTTCGAATCTAGCTGTTAGATTGCCTTCACACAGTTCTTTCTATAACTCTTCTACGATATGTTTCGGCTCGAACGCGAACCACCCGACCGATATCGCCGCGTTGGCCCACCGAATATCGTAACGCCGCGTACCGGTACGTGTCCACCTTCCGAGGGAATACTCCTTGATATCCTACCGGAGGTGATTCACCGGGCAGCAGGGGTCAGGAAAGCCCTCCGCGAAGGGACGCGGAACCCCGGTTCGAACGGGCGGCGGCAACACTTTGGTCGTGGCTCGCTTCTAGTTCGGAAGGGGAGAATCGATGGTTACCGCGTACGTCCTCATCAAAGCGAACGTGCCGTTAGTGGATCGAATACGCGATACGGTCGCGGAACTCGACGGTGTCGTCGACGCCCACATCGTCGCCGGCGATATCGACGTAATTGCGAAAGTAGAGGTGGACTCGCCGGCGGCCGTGAGGGAGACCGTCGCGTCAGGCGTGCTGACGATCAACGGGGTCGAAAGCACCCAGACGCACATGGCGATGGAGTAGAGTCTCGAAGGAGCGGTCGAGGGAGAACTATGACGACGGAATCAGCGAAACGGGCGGTCGTACGGGAGTTAGAGCGAGCGTATCCGGGACCGGTCACCGCCCGGTCGCTCGTCTCGCTGGTCGAAGGCGATTCGCGGGAGGCGGTCGAAGCGGCGCTCAGCGAGTTGGTCGTCGAACGACAGGTCGCTCGACGGCGACAGAAGGGGATGACGAAGTATCGGCTACGGGAGACCGACAACTCGCTCGAAACCCAATAGCTAAGCGCGAGACGAGCCACAATCGATGGTATGAGCCTCCTCACAGCGGTCGGCGTCTTCGTCGTCGGCTTCGTCTCAGGGGCGGTGACTCGTTGGTTCGCCGGACTCGCCGCCGTATTCGCACTCGTCCTCGTCTTGTTCGGCGGTGTCGCTCCCGAATCGCTGCAATCGCTCGTCGAGTACGTCGTCCAACGGTACTACGTCGGAAACGAACTCCTATTCATCGCGGGGTTCCTGTTCGGCATCGACGCGAACGAGACGAAGGAAGCCGCCGTCGAACGTCGCAGTTCGGGCGGTTGAGCGGCGATTTGACGAGCGAATCGCCCTAATCCCACTCGGATATTCCGGCGTCTCAGGTTGAAGTACTGGTACGTATTCCAATGTAGCTATCATTCCTTTATTTATACTATTTCTCACATTCATATTTATATACGTAAATAATTTGCAAAAAGCATGAGTCGGATAGAATCCGACATACCTCGTCATGCGCGAACGCCTGTCACGGCGCGCCACGCTCGAATCGCTGATCGCGGTGTCGCTCGGCGTCCACGCGGGAATGGCCGGTGCGAGGAGTGGACGCGGTCGCGGTCACGGGGAGACCAAACCGACGCTCAACCGATTTGCGACGACCGTCGCGGGCGCGGAGTTCACCGGCATCTTTCTGACGGACGTCGGACGGCTCTTCTTCAACGTCCAGCATCCGGGTGCGGAGGCGCACGGACGGTACCGACCGGGCGCGATAGGAGCGGTCACCGGCGTCGATATGACGCGCCTTCCCCGCGACTTCGAGAGCGTACAGCCGCCGAAATCACTCGCCGAGTACGTCAAGATCGCGGACGGCTCGTACCAAGTTCTCGCGGAGGGCGGCGACGCGACAGTGAACGGGAAGCGACTGGGAATTCCGTACTTGAAGTCGGGGGCACCGCTGACGGACGGGGCGAACCCCGACTTCAACGGGTTCGTTCCCGATGACGGCGGGAACGGCGGCTATCTCTTCGCCAACTGGGAAACCCAACCCGGGATGATGAGTCGGCTGACGCTCGAACGGGCGAGCGACACCGGCGGGTGGACGGTCACGGAGAAACGCAACCTCGATTTCCGACCGGTCGAGGGGACGTGGAACAACTGCTTCGAGACGGTCTTCCCGTGGGGGACGCCGCTCACCTCAGAGGAGTACGAACCGGATGCGCGAGCATGGTTCAGTTCCGAGGAGACGACGTACGGGAACGGTGAACGGTCCGTCGAGGAGTACCTCGGCTACTTCGGGAACGCCTATCGGTACGGCTACATCGACCGAATGGAACCGGTCATCGTCGTCGGCCCGAACGCGAACGTCTGCGGCGGCTGTCCGTACGACTCGCACCCTAACTCGAACAGCACCGTCTGTCGGGACTGCTCGTTCAACCCGACGAAGGAACGTCGGTCGTCCGCACCTCGGGAAACTCGGGAGACCGGCGGCGCGAAAGGCGTCTACAAAACGACCGAAGCGGCGAAAGGGCTCGCGGGAGGCGTGTTGCGAAAGCTCGCGGACGCGTCTTCGACGGTCGACCCGGAGAACACCGTCGCCAACCCGGACAACCTCGTCGTCCTTCCCGACGGTCGCGTCGTCGTCGGCGAGGATAACGACCTCCACCGACCAAACATGCTCTGGGTCTACGACCCGGACCCGTAAGGAGAAAACACACTTCCCGTTCGAAAGATTCAACTCGCTCAGAGTGTCAGTAGTCCGTGAGAATGACGGTCGGAAACGAGGTTACGAGCCGAACGACGCGACGATGGACGACTGCCGAATGATACTGAGCTCGCTCGCCACCCTCTTGGCACTCGGCTGCGTCGCCGCGCTCGGCGGCCTGTTCTGCTTCATCGCCTACACGTGGTTCTACCGGCCGCTTCGACGCGAACGGGCGATCTGACTCGTTCCGCGTAGCGAGACGCGAATCGGGAGAGACGGGAGTTATGGACGAATCGGACGTGGACTCAACGGTCAGCGGTGTGCAAGAATAGTTATATGGTAGCACATCGCATTCTCGAAGCACGACCGAATGACTGAACGCCCTGACTGGATGCGTCCCGTCGATATCGACATCCTCGCGGCCCTCCAACGAACGCAGCCGGAGTACATACCGATACTGGCGAATCGACTGGGGATGCACCTCCCCTACATCGAACGACGGTGCGAACTCCTCGTCGACCACGAACTCATCACGGCCGTCACCGGGGAAGTCGTCTATCGGCTGACCAGCGACGGCGAGTCGCTCTTGGCCTCTGAATCGCCCGGATAGTCAAACGAGCGGGACGGAATCGCGCTCCGTGCGCGCGACCGACGGTGGTGCAAGCGTCAGTGGTGATGCGAGTGCCGGTTTCTCCGGCGACCGTGGTCGTCCGTTCACGAACGGTGTCGGTCGCCTCCGTGGCGACGCTGCTCGCTCCGCAGACCGCGGTCGCACCGAGAAATCGCTGTCGGTCGATCCGCGTCGTCTTGGTATCGGTCAGGTTTGGATACGTTCGAGCCACGCCCGGGTTTAGTATTCACCGTCATAAAAGTTATCCGACTATATTTACATATATCCCGCGGGCACGGAGACGCCGTTGGTCACAGAAAGCAGCGTGGCGAGAACGTCTTCTCGAACGAACCGAAGGACGAATCGAGGATAGAGTGGGGCCTCAAATCTTTTCAAACTTCGCTCCGTAGCATCACACGTATCGTGAGATAGACCACCACGGGCCAGAACTAAGCCAACCATGCCGACAGTACGCCAGAAACGACGCGGAACGACGAACGCACGGCAGAACGACGACCCCTACGCAGTCGTGCTCGCGGTCGAAAAAGAGGAAATAGAGGTCGTGCTTCACGGGGTGTCGGCGGAACAGGCGGAACGAATCGCGGCCCAGAAAAATCGAGAGTTGGGCGTGGAAACGACCGTCCACGTCGTGCCGGAGGAGCAACTGGAGTAGCCCAAACAGCACGCCAAAAACGAGACGGAAGTATCTTTTCGCGGTTCGAGCGGGCGAGAGGTAGCGATTCGCGCGCTCCGAAGATGCGTTCGCGAACTAGTTTCGCCGATTGGCTCACCAGACTATAACCGAGTGATATTAGTCAGTTATACTACACTGGGGACACTCGTTCGACGCGACGGATGAGTTTCAGTGACCAACTGTTGGAGCGCGGCGAACCGATCTGGGACGCTCAGAAGAACCATCCCTTCGTCCGCGAACTCGCGGCGGGAACCCTGGACGACGAGGCGTTTCTCCACTGGGTGCGACAGGATTATCGGTACCTCCTCGACTATGCTCGCATGTTCTCGCTCGCGGGTGCGAAGGCGAACGACGAGGAGACGATTACTCACCTGCTGGACATCGCCCACACTATCGTGGACTACGAGATGGACTTGCACCGCAAGTTCGCCGCGGAGTACGGCATCGACCGCGACGAACTCGAACGGACGCGGAAAGCGCCGACCTGCGTCGCCTACACGAACTTCCTGGTGCGAACCGCCCACGAAGGGACGATTGCCGAAATCAGCGCGGCGGTCTACCCCTGCGGGCAGGGCTACCTCGACGTCGCGCGACACATGGCGGACGCGGACGACGAAGACCATCGGTGCACCCCGTTCATCGAAAAGTACACGAGCGACGAGTTCGCGGACGCCGTCGAGTGGATGCGCGACTGAGTCGACCGATGCGGCGAGCGATATCTCGGCGAACGCGAAGCTATGCGCAAGACGTTCCTGACCAGCGCTCGCCTCGAACATCGATTCTGGGAGATGGCTTACGCGCGAGAGACGTGGGACGTATGACCGCGACGAAACGTATCGAGTGAGTAACTTTAAGAGATACAGTTCCACTTCCAAACACGACGGAGCCGTTCGTGAGAAAGCGGAAGATACGGTAGGAGACGACCGAACGTGCGAGGAAACTGGTGGCGGAGCTGAAAGAGGCGGCTCAGGCGGACAGGGAAGGAGTGCTGGAGATATGGAACGAAGAGAGCCTGCGGACGCTCTCGATATTCATAGAACGAACCGAACGAGGCGACTACTTGGTCCGGTACATCGAGACGGACGACATCGACCGGTTGATAGAAACCAGACGAAACTCGACGCATCTGTTCCACGATCTCGAAGACGAGATGATGGCCGAAGTCCTCGAAAACCCCGAGAACGTGGGCGAGTTCGAACCGGTGTTTCACAGCGTGAACCCGAACCAACCGAACTCCTTCGTCGCTCGGTGACGCTTCGCGCAGTTCTACCGTTAAAACCGACGAGTACGCCACACCTCGTCGCAGGCGCCAAAGCGTGACGTAACGTTCCGAGACGGCGTCTACTCGCGTATGGAACGGGAATTGGCCTCACGAGTCTCCTCCGGGAGAAGTACGCGTGTGAGGCCAGTCTGCTCGTCACCTACTACCTCGTCGCGGTCGGCGCACGTCTCGCAGTCGCCGACCGCGGACACGACGCGATTTGAGATGACGACCTCGGAGAAGCGCCTCAGGACAACGACCACGGAACCCGCCGCGTGAGGTACTTCGCCGTGACCATCCCCTCGGCCAGATACCAGAGGCGGCTATCTCGAAGCGAGAGCGTCGCCGCGCCGAACAGCAGCGTCCCCTGCGTCAACTTCCCGCGGTGGAACGCGTATGCCGCCTGCGTGAGCAACGCGGCGATATTCAGGTTCGACGACGTGAGCGTGGCGTTCGCCCGCTTGCTCGCGCCTATCGCGTAGTGGTACGTGCTGTGATGGATGGGCGTGCGTTTCCCCCGAATCCGGGTCGTCCCGTCCCTGAACGCCTCGACGATGGTGTCCGTGTCGATCTCGTCCACGGACGAGGCGGAATCGATGGTCAGTTCCGTGTACGCGCGTCCGACCAACGAGGCGGAGTGAGCGTCGCTCGCCGCGACGCTCGGGTAGCCATGCTCGTCCGCGTACGCCTTCGCCCGTCGATTCTTGTGACCCGTGAAGAGCCACGAGTTGTACACCTCGACGGCGTCACAGTCGGTGATGTTCCGTTTTCGAACGCCGTGGCGACTCCATTGGAAGGGATGCGGAACGACGGCGACGCCGCCGAGGTCGCGGATCTCCTCGACCGTCGCTGAGAGCGACCGGTTGGGCGTCGGAAGCGTTTCGACGCCGATGGCGAGGAGGTGGCCGTCCGCCGTCGAAACTTCGACGCCGGGGATGCCAATCAAACCGTAGTCGTCCGCGAGCGCCGCCGCCCGTTTCGATTCGGCGATGGTGTCGTGGTCGGTGATGACGATGGCGTCGAGACCGATGTCGCTCGCCTGTTCGAGGAGCAGTTCGACGGGGTCGTGGCCGTCGAACGAGCCTTCCGAGTGGACGTGGGGATCTATCGTGACTGTTACTCCGGGAGACACTTGTTCAATAAAAAAGGCGCTTTCGGGCATAAACGTTGTCCTCTATCCGTCGGTGTAATCGTTCCGAGAAGTCGACTCGCGGCACGAGTCCGTCGGTCTCGATGCTATCGACACCGTTTCGAAGAGGGCCGTGTGGAGAGTTATCGGCGGTCGACCCTCCATCGGGATCGACCGACTCGTTGTCCTTTGGTTGATATCGACCGTTCGCACGATCTGTGTCGAGTCGGGTGTCCCCCGCGATTGGTCAGTCGATACGCGATAAATTAACAGTTTTGGCCATCAATGTATATGATCGTCCGACGAAGCGTTGGCGGTCGTCTGTTTCGGTGCTCGCTCGAAGCCCGAGCCGAGCACGACGTCGAGTTCCTCGCGCGAAACACCGTACCCACGATAGGCGCCGGTGGAGCCTAATAGCCGCACCCGAAAAAAAGAGGTATGCCCTCGCCAGATAATCGCGACCCGTGGGTGCTTCGGCAGCGGTTGCTGAACGTCCTGAAATTCTACTATCCTGACTGCGTCGACCGCCGTTTCGGCGGCTACGTCGCGCAACTCGACGAGCGGGACGGGCACGTCTACGACGGTCGCACGAAACATCTGGTCGCAACCGCCAGAGCGATCCACAACTTCAGCGTCGGCGCGCTCGTCGATGGCCCGGACTGGTGCCGGGCGGCGGCGGAACACGGACTCACCTTCCTCTCGAACTGCCACTGGGACGACCGACGCGACGGCTACGATTGGCTCCTCGACGGGAGGGAGACGGAAGACGATACCCGATACTGCTACGGCCACGCGTTCGCGTTGCTCGCGTGCGCTCGGGCGACCGAGGCCGGAATCCCCGGCGCGCGGGACGAACTCGAAACCGCGTTCGAAACCATCGACCAGCGGTTCCGGGAAGCCGAGCACGGACTGTGCGCCGACCGCGCCGACGGACGATGGGAGAATCTCGCGCCGTACCGCGGACAGAACGCCAACATGCACACCTGCGAAGCGTTGCTCGCCGCCCACGAAGCGACCGGCGAAGAGCCGTATCTCGACCACGCGTACTCCATCGCCGACGCCTTCGTCAACGACCTCGCTTCCGAGACCGACGGCCGCCTCTGGGAACACTACGACGCGAACTGGAACCACGACTTCGATTACAACAGGGACGAACCGCGCCACCGGTTCCGCCCGTGGGGTTACCAACCCGGCCACCACGTCGAATGGTCGAAACTCCTCCTGACGCTCGCCGCGTTTCGGGACGACGACTGGTTGACGACGTGCGCACGGGGACTCTTCGACCTCGCCGTCGAACTGGGTTGGGACGACGAGTATGGCGGATTCTACTACACGGTTGAGGCGGACGGTACACCGGTCATCGCCGACAAGTACGGGTGGGCGGTCGCAGAAGCCATCGGTGCTGCGGCGCTTCTCGGCGAAATCGACGACGAGTACCTCGACTGGTACGAAAGACTGTGGGAGTACGCGGAAGCGAACTTCGTCAACCCGAAGTACGGAAACTGGTTTGAGCGACTGTCCCGGGAAAACGACCGCGACGACCCGAATCGAGGTACCGAAGTCGAACCCGGATACCATCCCATCAACAACGCATACGTGGCGATAGAGGCCTTCGACGGAGACTCGCCGATGGCGAATCGGTCTTCGTGAGGGTCGACGAATCACGGTGAGACGGCGAACGGAATAGCTATCACTGTTCGAGGTCGAACACGACGGCGCTCCCTAATTTTCAACCAATTACGATATTGTTTTAGCCATAATGTATATGGACTGGAAATCGTAAATTTCTATCGCAGGGAGAGTAGAAACCGTGCCATGGTATCCCTAGCCTCCCCGTCGCGTAACACCTACCCTCCGCACTCTCCCTGCTCGACGTCGCCGTTATCTTGGCGTGCGAACGGTACCGTACGGCGCGCCCGAGTCACCGGATACGAGTCGAAGGTGCCACGCCCGCTATCGTCGAAAACTCGAAAGAGAAACAAATCGCGCTCGATAACGGACGGTTCCCCTTTTTGGTTACCGTCCCGCGCTCGTGACCGGTTCCACGATAGGCGCGAATCAGAACGTCGCCACGTGCCGATTGTTGTACCGGAGATACTCCTCGCCGGCGTCGTGTCCGTCCTCCACGGCGAGCGTTCTCCCGACAGGGGCTCCTCGTAGACGTGCGCGATCTCCAGCGTCTCCGGATCTATCTTCACCGACCCGTAGTCGAGGTCGACGTGGTGGTTCGGACAGACGACGAGGACGTTCGCCGCGATATCTGGCCCGCGGTGGGGTTCGCCCGCTCATCAAACATCGGACGTTCTCATCACTTCAAAAAGCGTGGAATGCTCGATTAGATAGTGAAATCTACGGTCAACGGAGTCAGATCGAGACGTTGAACTCTCGACTCAAGCGGAAATACGGTGCGTTCGTACGCTCACGCCACTGGTGGAAGCAGTTTCGTGAACTTGTCCTTGCGTGTATCGTCCCCAATCTTGATCGAACGCTCTAACGAGCAGTACAGACGATGTAGTCTTCGGCGGATTCCGAAATGTAGTTCGGACAAGATACGGGCCCTCTATTCAGGAGCCACGATTATAAGGTGGCGCGTGGCAGACTGGTGGTATGTTACGTTTATACCGCCTGAACGCTTCCTAATTGGCGGGTGAACAGATGAAGACCCAATATTACACAGCGACGAGTATCGACGGGTATCTCGCCGACGAAGATAACTCACTTGACTGGCTCTTCCAGTTCGGAGAGATCGAGGAGATCGAGGGTGTACAGGACGACTACCCGCAGTTCGTAGACCAGGTTGGCGCTGTGGCCATGGGCTCGACGACCTACGAGTGGATAATCGAGCATGAGAACCTACTGGAGGACCCGGAAAAGTGGCCATACGATGTCCCGGCGTGGGTGTTCAGCAGTCGGGAATTACCGGTGGTCGATGGTGCGGACGTTCGCTTCGTGCAGGGGGACGTCGCGCCCATTCATGCGGACATGGTGAATGCCGCAGACGGCAAGAACATTTGGCTCGTCGGTGGTGGTGACCTCGTAGGACAGTTCCACGATCACGGTCTACTCGACGAGATCATTCTTAGCGTTGCTCCCGTCACGCTCGGTTCGGGTGCACCACTACTGCCGCGCAGGATCACCACCCCGCCCCTGAAACTGGCCGACGTGCGGAAATATGGCGACATTTTTGCGATTCTCACCTATGAGATCCAATAGCTCAGTGAAGAGACCTGATGCAGTACTCGATCCACAGAAGATATTCAATATTCGGAAGCAAGAAGCAGATATGCATCGACGAGAAGTACTCTCCTTTTATGATGCCAGTTTGGTTAGCCTTGCGGGATGTTCTTCACTACAGCGCGACGGTCGACGGATCACTACGAGTACGGCTGACACTCCATCCACAAAAGCCCTTACCACCCCACCGACAGCAACGGCCGCCGAGATGGAGCTGACGGTCGTACATGACGCCCTCCAGTCAGCACTCGCTGTCCTGAATATCGATTATCTCGAACTGTAATCGACACCGTCGTCCCAGTATCTCTATCTCGATATCGCCCCGACCTCCGACACGAAACCAACACTTTCTGACATCGTCTTCCGATTTACCGGTGAAACGCATAGACCGATGGGGATCGACGAGTTGCCATCGGTCTATCGTGGCTTTGAGTCGGAGTCGATGTTGCACTACGACGCGGACGAAGGACGCGGCTGGATCCTCTTCGCGTTACCCGCGACCGGGGACGCAAGCGATGCGGCGCTCGTCTGTCCGGTGGGCTAGTGGCACCCCGACGAGCAGTTACGAACACGGTTGGCTGCCCCATTCCCGCCGCTCTCCGTCGAGGACTGGCACGTTCCACGGACAGTCCCTCTCGGTGGGCGCATGACATTCAGGTGTACCGTAACGAATGCCGGCGACACCTTCGGTCGCTTTGTCGGTGGTATCAACGCCAAGGGATGGTATCCACACCGACCTATTGCGGCTGTCTCACGACAAATTCCTCCCGGCGAGACCGTCACATGGGAGATACCGGGCGAAAACATCGATCTGCCGGACGACGAATTGGCTCAACGAGTTGGAGACGAGGAGGCGAATATCTACTATGAATTGATCTGCCCCCAACGGCACCCGAGAGGAACCCATTCGTATCGTCGAGGAGTAGGGTAATATCATCGATCCAAGATGTTTCCAGTCGATGACGAACATGAGACCGAAACTGATTCGTGTTGTATACGCCCTGTAGTGACCAGTTCCTTCACGAGAGTATATGTCTAAACAAGAGGGTTTCAACAGAGCCATTCTACTGAAAGAAATCTTAGAGATGTTGTGTTCAAGAGAACTGTTGTTCTACCCAAATCCGGCCGAAACAACCGGAATCTACGCGGGTCTCTATATTGCCAGTTCAGCCACCGCCGATCGATACCTACAGTCGCAGTAGTTAACAGCACAGTGTATTCTCGCCGTCGAATTCTATTTCCGTTTATTCCTCCGCCTCCTCTCTTGCTGGCTGGTAGGTGAGAATGATAATCCTTGAACCGACTGTCTTTGTTTTCTGGAGTTGCAGAGGAGTCGTATCACTTGCGTCTCCGAACAGGCGCTTCCCACTACCCAGGACAATGGGGAAGACCATGAGTCGGTACTCGTCGACTAAATCGTGTTCCATCAGCGTGTGGACGAGCTGTGCGCTGCCATTAACTAGGATGTCCCCATCCAGTTCTTGTTTCAACTTGGAGACTTCATCCGCGACGTTCTCCTCGATCAGCGTCGAGTTGTTCCACTCGAGAGGTTCTTCGAGCGTCGTCGAAACGACGTACTTGGGCATGCTGTTGAACTTGTCGGCAAACCCTTGCTCATCGGTCATGGAGGGCCAAGCCGCTGCAAACCCCTCATAGGTCACCCGACCCAGTAGAAGCGCGTCGCTTGCGCGCAGTTCATTGAGTTTGAACTCGTCACCTTCGGGTCCACGGTCGAACTGGAACGTCCAACCACCGTGCTCGAATTCTTCTCCCCCACCTGGGGCTTCCATCACACCGTCCACCGATACATACTCCGAGACGATCACTTTTCGCTGCATTTCGGATGTCTGGTCTGGATTATTATCTGCTGTGTCAATGTCGCTCATCTGTAGTACCTCCCGTTCTTTTGCAGACAAAGAGAAGACAGAACGGAGCAAGGAGATGCTGCCTAATCCCTTCGGCAGTTTTTAAATAGCAGGTTGTTGATCTATGCGTGGAGTGGAAGCATGGAAGAGCATGGCCGCTATCCCGGCAGGTGGAAGATCCACCGACGAGCTACCCTGCGAGTACGGACGACCGTGCGACCCAGAAACCGACCATGAGATACTTCACCGTCGTGGTAGAATGCTTTCGATGCTGAGATGTCGTTAACCATTATCACTGGATAGAAGCTGCTGACATCCATAGGACTCAGTCGCTCCGGTTCCTATTAGGCATTGCACGGTCAATCTTGAAACAGGCGATCGCAGCGGTTGTCACGACTGGTTGAGACTGATCGCTCTGAAAATAACCATTAACGCATTTTCACTCTACTATATTGACTAGGGACTCACTTTTTCCTCATTGGATCAGACTGCGATTAACGAAACTCTTCCCGTGGCGGGGAAAATACGTCAATAACGGTGCCGGATTTGAGGACTTCGTAGCTGTGTTCGACGGTTCCGGGAATCGAATAGCTATCGCCTGCTTCGATAACCTCGTCGTACTCTCCAAACTGAATTCGATAGCGACCCGAGACGACATAGCCGCTCTGCTCGTTCTTGTGGCTGTGGGCTGGCACATCGTTTCCTTCCTCGAAGTGCATTTTCGTCACCATCGACTTCTCGCCAACCGCGAGCACGTCGAAGCTGACTCCTTGGAATTCGTTTTTCTCTGCATCTGTTGCTTTGACTATCGACCCACTCATACAGATGATCTAAACGAATGTCTGGAATATAACGATAGCTATCGGCCACATCTGCCTGTGATGCCGACCGAACTGTAACCCGGGAATCTGCGCGCGTCAGGCATACCGCAGTTATGATAACGCTCGATAAGGCCGCCTTAGCCGTGCAACGGTCGAAACTGCCAGCGGCCATACGCGACGAACGCCGCGAGGAGCCCTATCACGAACGGGTAGAGCGCAAGTACACCCCCGCCAGCGATAAGAGTAAGTACCGTTGCACCAGTCATAATAATTACTAATCCGGCGGCAGCCAGCGGTGTGAGGCCTTCACGAACATGAAGTAGTCCGGGAAGAATTAGTCCGATCGCTCCGAGTACTTCGGCTACGCCGATAAATTGGACAAACAAGCCTTGCAGCGGAATCGGCATTTGTGCGAGCAGTATTTCAAGTGGTGTGATCAACTTCACACCGCCTGCGGATAGGAAAACGAGGGCGAGCAACCCTTGTACAACCCACAGGGAGTAGTGTAGGATCTGAGTTTTCCGTCCTGTCTTCCGAACGTCTTTCTGCCCACGGGAAAGGATGTTTGTTGTCATTTTAGTTTCTTCTATTTAGCTTAGTAATATTATCGGTGCGGCACGTACCATCTCATATTCGTTTACAGGTGCAGAAAAGACGGGGACAAGCATGGAAGTAGTGCCGAACTTTTTCGGCAGTTTTTAAGTTATGACTGTTGCTATTGGTGGTAAAAATTTGATATTTCCAGACGCCATTTCGATGGTGGAGTTTACTACGATTTCTACCACCCTAACCAATTCTCGGCACCTTGCAACCGACTCTGCGAAAACACCACTCTAACCAGGATCAGTATTCGTCATCCTTGCCACTCCTCTTCAAGTACTGCGTATATGAGAAGATCCATATACCGACCTTGGTGATAGGCTGCTTCCTTCAAGTGTCCTCCCTGGCAAAACCCGAGCTTCTCCCAGATTCGACATGAGTCGGTGTTCTCGTCGACAGCTACTGCCTCCATCCGATGGATTCGGCGTTCTTCAAATGCGTACGTTGTGAGCAACCAACTGGCCTCAGTACCGTGTCCCTCACCCCAGAACTCGGGGGCAAGCACAATACCGATTTCCGTCGACCCATCGACGGGGTCGCCTGCTTCAATCCGATGGTGCCTGCTAGTTCTTTTCCAGTCTCTCCGACGCAGACGAGGAGACCGATTGATTCGTCGTCCGTCACTTTCTCTTCGATAAACTCATGTTCTGCGACTCTGTTTCAGTGCGAGTGGAGCAGCGAAACCGCTTGGTTTTATTCTCAGAGGGATAGCGGGAGAGACTGTAGGAATCGATCTTGTAATGGCTGCTTTGACTACTGGGTTGTTTTCGATGACAGTTTTCTGGATTGCTCATCCGCTGCTCCGTCATGTGTCAGCAGTCAATGAAATCGGTCCCACAAAGTACAGTCTGAGATCGACATAGAAATGGTCGAAATGGAAATGATGGTGTTGGTAGATTCGCATCACGCATTCAGCACGTCCATTGAAACATATCACTCCCGGAGAGCCCTGAAGCTAAGAAACTCGTCGCTATTGAGGCTCGGTGTGGAGGGAGTTGAGAATGAATTCGTCGATGGCCTTTCGAGCTTCTTCGGGAGCGTCACCGTGACCGAGCGAGAGTTTACGACCGCGTGCAGCGTGGATTACGTCGGTGATGAGCTGGCCCATCCTCGCGGCGTCAACCTCGCGGAAGGCACCCTTCACGATTCCGTCCTCGACAACCTCGGTGATACTTGAGCGGATTCGCTCGTAGTGATCATTGAAAATAGCGCGGTGTTTCTTGTCGTTCTGGGCGTGGGTGAACAGCTCGTGGTAGACTTTCATTCGATCCCAGTGGCTGAAGTCGTCGAACTCGGGGCCGAATAGACACTGGTCGATGCGCGCGTCAAGTTCCTCGCGGGGCGGGGCGTCGGCGTTGACCTCCACACTCCCCTCGTACTGGTCGATGATGTACTCGAGGAAGTGCGACATCAGGTCGTACTTGCCGTCAAAGTGGTAGTGGATGACTTGCCGGGTCTTGTCCATCTCCTCGCCGATGTCGCGCATCCGGAGTTCGGTGTAGCCGTGCTTGCTGAGGGCTCGAAAAGTCGCTTCCATGATGGCCTCTCGAGTTTCTGTGGGGACCGTTTCCTCTCCGGACTCACTCATATATGCTATACTTTGTAGGCGCATATTTATCGCTTGTTCTACCGGGCGGAGGGCCGGTTTACTGTGTAGTAAGTTAACTATGTTAACCGATACTCGGATTGTCGTTCGGATGGCGGAGTATCGTCTGGGCTATCGATTCTCGGTTTGATTTACCGGACGGTAAAATATTTATCGTAATAGTCCGAAGCCCTGACCGTCCATGGCAGACAAAGTCATACAAAGTGGGACGGTCGTTTCGCTCGACCCCGAAATCGGGGAATTGGAGGAAGCCGACATACTGATCGACGACGGCGAGATCGTCGAGATCGGTCAAGAACTGTCGACCTCGAACGCGGAAGTAATAGACGCGACCGACCACATTGTGTTGCCGGGCTTCGTCGACTCACACATCCACCTTTGGCAGACGCAGGTGCGAGGCATTGCGGGCGACTGGTCGCTGATGGGTGACTACTTTCAAGATATGCTCGGCAACATCGCCGGACTCTACCAGCCCGAGGATATGTATCTTGGAAACCTGTTCGGTTCCCTCGAGAAGCTCTACACCGGGACAACGACTGCCATGGACTGGTCGCACGCCATCAACACGCCGGAACACGCCGAGCGGGCCGTCGACGGTATTAAGGACGCTGGGCTCCGGGCGCTCTATGCGTATGGCCCACCGGGCAACGATGCCGAGACATGGTGGTTCGGCAGCTCGACGCACCACCCGGAGGAACATGTCAAAGAACTTCGCGACGAAAAGATCGCAGATGATGACCTGCTGTCGCTGGGGGTTGCCCTCCGCGGCCCGGACTTCACGACCGAGGAGGTCGCACGCAGCGACATCGAACTCGCCCGTGAACTCGGCGTCGTCGCCACCATTCACATGGGGGCGGCGCAATGGACATCCTCTGAATACAATCCAGACTATCAGGGCTTCGGCGCAATCAGCGACCTGCTGGCTTCAGACGTTAATATCGCCCACGCGAATCACTTCTCGCAGGAGGACATCGAACACGCCGTCGATCAGGGCGTCTCGTTCTCGGCGACGCCCGAAGTGGAGATGCAGATGGGCCATGGCATCCCCGTCACCGGCAAAGTGCTAGAAGCGGATGGCCGTCCGACGTGGGGCGTTGACGTCTGTTCCAACATCAGCGGTGACATGGGTAGCCAGATGCGGATTGGCCTCCAAGTCCAGCGGATGCTCGAGAATCAGACGCTTCTTGAGGGGGGAGAAGAAGTGACAAGCGTGAATCTCACCGCCCGCGACACTCTAGAGATGGCGACCATCGAGGGAGCCCGGGCCCTGAACATGGAGGACGAGATTGGGACACTCGCCCCCGGTAAGCGGGCAGACATCATCATGATTGACGCCAGTGACTTCATGACTGCCCCCTCTCACTCGCCCATCCAGACTGCTGTGTTCCAGTCCGACCCTTCGCACATCGACACGGTACTCGTTGGTGGAGAAATCGTCAAGACCGACGGTGAGCTACTCAATCCGAAGGTAAACGAGGAATTCGCCCGGTTCGTCCAGTCCGGCTACCGCCTCGTCGAGGAGGCCGGACTCGACTTATAACGTGAGAGTCACCAGCATTCCATTGGAACTATCAGTAAACCAAACACAAACACGACACAGATATGCGAATCGGACAATACAGTGCGGATGATTCAGAAGTACCGTGGACGGGAATACGACTCGATGAAGGGACAGTGGTCAACCTCCCCGAGGCAGGGACAGGGGCTGGTGTCGATCTCCCTAACTCAAGCACTGAACTGCTGGCCAGTTGGGAGTGGCAGAAGAAGGCGGAACTCGCGGTCGAGTTCGCCCAAAAGACCGGCAGCGGCCTGTACGACGCAGAGGTAATCAACCGACACGCGCCGGTCACGAATCCTGAGAAGGTCGTCTGCGTCGGGCTGAACTATCGCGATCACGCCGAGGAAGGCGACAACGAGATTCCCGAGTCGCCGGTACTCTTCTCGAAATTCCCCACAACCGTCACGGGGCCGGACAGCACCATCACGTGGAGTCCCGACCTCACCAAGAAGGTCGACTACGAGGCAGAGTTGGTCGTCGTCATCGGGAGCGAGGCGCGACGCGTCGAAGAGGACGAGGCACTTGACCACGTCGCGGGCTACCTTGTTGGAAACGACGTCTCGGCCCGCGACCTCCAGCACGGCGACGGTCAGTGGATTCGGGGCAAGAGCCTCGACTCTTTTGCTCCAATCGGCCCGGAGCTGGTCACCGCCGACGAGATGTCCGATCCACACGACTTACACATATGGGCAGAGGTCAACGGTGAGCGACTACAGGACTCCTCAACATCGAACCTCATCTTTGGCGTCAACGAACTCGTCTCATTCTGTAGTCAAGCGTTCACGCTCAAACCGGGCGACCTGATATTCACCGGCACACCGCCCGGCGTCGGTGTCTATCGAGAGCCACCCGTGCTTCTTGATGACGGCGACAGCGTCACCATCGGCATCGAGGAACTCGGAGAGCTAACGAACGACTGCGCGTTCGAATGACATCCACCCCTGCGTAAATGCCGGGGTTTCCTCGCGCTGGGGGTATCAGCTACCGACCCACGGAGGCAATTTGCAGGTTCGTCTGCTCCTCGTTAGGACGGTGAGAGCGTGGTAACTCCGAGCATGTGTGGTCGTCCCACTTGAGGCATACAGGCCGTGCCATCGGCCGTGATACGCCTGACTGCCGCCGAAGAAACGTCTCGGACGCCGTGAGGTCCGCGTGCCCCTTGAATCCGCATGGGAACGATAGCGTGTCGCAGTGGCGCGTCGTCCGGTCGGTCGAACCGCAGTTCGGGCACTCTTGACTCGTCCACGCTTCTGACCGAACTTCGACCGAGATACCGAACTCCTCGGCAGTACACGCCAGCCGGTCAATGAACGCGCGAAACGTCCAAAAGTTGTGCGTTTTCGCGTTCGTCTCCGCCACCCAGTGCGTGTCAAATACGTCTGTGAGTGCACCGACTCACACCGTGGAAACGCCCTCGTCATACAACCGTTCGATTAAGTCATGGGCGAGAGTGTCATGAGTGTGGTCACGTCTGCGTGTCCGTCGCAGGTACAGCCGTCGGATTCGGTGACTGATGTACTGCCCTTCGTCCAAGAGCGATTGGCGCCAAGCAATTTCTCGCGTCGTCTCGCGGAATCGCTGGAACAAGTCGTGCCCTTCATACAGATACTGCTTGCCGGTCGTGGTCGTACAGGCGACGAGGTTGTTCGCACCGATGTCCAGAGCGACGGTTTCGTCCGCCAGTGGGTGTGCCAGGCGAGAAGTGTCGATAGTAACTGGCTGAAAGGCCCTGTACTGGTCCGAGTGCTCGTCGTAGTACAATTCCAACCGACCTTGCGCGTCGTATTCTTTCCAGTTGGTGTCGTCCCGAATTTCGAGTCGCAGACGTTCGCGGTATCTCAATCCGTACTCCTCTTTCAGATCTTGACCGACGAGGATTTCAAGTCGGGAATACTCGCCCCACACAACCGAGTACGACGTATTCCGAATGTACGTCCGAAGATCGCGACCATCTTCGGCGTTGCCCCAGTATCCGGGCTTGCCGTTGACTTCACCCTTCGTCTGAAGTGCAAAGAACGAACGCCACGCTTCCGGTTTTTCCGTTCGATTTGCTGAACCGTGGACGCACCAAGAACGCCGACGTAAACGGCGAGACTCTCTTCGCGAATCGAGTAGGCGAGAGCCCCTCACCCGGCAAATCCGTACACTTCCCGAGGGTTCTCGAGGACGATCTGCCGAATCGACTCGGGAGCGATACCGTAGCGGTAGAGTTCGAAGATCGTCCGCTTGATGGCAAAGGGGTCGGTGCGGAGGACATTCGCGCAATCGGTATCGATCATGATCCGCTCCGGCCCGTACTCGTCGATTGCGTTTGCGACGTCCTCGGCGTCGATGTCGATCAGCCACGAGTGGCCGATGGTGTAGCTGAGATAGCAGTTCGTTTCCTTCATCAGGTACTCCGTGTTGTTCTCGTCGGCGTGGGAGGCGACCACGCGCGTCTCGTCCAGCCCGGCGTCGCGTGCCGCCTCGAAGTCGAGTTTCACGGACTCCAAGGCCGGGTTCTCTCCCGGGAGGACCGGCGGTTGGCCGAGCGTCGTGTTCTTCTCGTACCCCGGCGTCCCGAGCTCGGGGCGGTAACTACGACCGCCGTCGGCCGACGTATTCGGGGTGTGAAGGATTACCGGAAGGTCGCGCGCAGCCGCGAGTTCCATCTGGCCTTGCACGATGGCACGCTGTTCGTCTACGTCCCACGCCTCGACGTGCTGCGACGGTGTCACCCCGGTTTCGCCGACCGCGCCGACCTCGTCCAGTTCGCAGTAGTCGGCCATCGCGTCGAGTAGCTCATTGGGGTTCTGGATACGGACACCGGTGTGGATGCCGAGTCCGAGCCGCGCTTCGAAGAAGTGGTTGCGCTCGATGGCCGCTCGCCGGTTGATCGCGTCGTCCCAGAGGTATCGAACGTCCTCGGCCCTCACCGGCTTGTATGGAGTCCAGTGGTACCCCGATGCGACCATGACCATCCCCTCACAGCCCGAGAGGGCGTATCGCTCGCGGTCGTCCCACGAGAGCGTGTGGGCGTGGTTGTGCCCGTCAATCCACGGGAGGTTGAGCAGCTCGGTCGGGAGCGAGTGTGGTTCATCGTCCAAGTGCGCTGCGTCGGTCGGTCGCTTCGTAGGTGGTGTCGATTTCATGATATAAAGTGAGTGTTACTCGCGTGGCCGCGAACGCCTCTCGTTCGCCTAGGAAGGGCCGCCACTTAGCGTTTTACGGCTTGGTAAATCTTTATTATGTGCCACGCTTTCACATCCCATATGACGCTGCTCATCGGAACGGACGACGGACTGTATCGCGTCGCCGAGATTCCGTTCGAGAAGGAAGACGCCGAGCAGGTCTTGGACTGCGGCGTCGTAACCGCCGTAAAGACGTTCGACCACCACCGAGGCGTCTTCGTGGCGTCCTCCGAAGGGGCGTTCCGTTCCACGGACAGAGGGAAGACGTGGACGGATTTGGGCGTTCCGCTTGGTGACCGGTTCTGGCACGCCGGACAGAGCGAGGTCTGGTCGATTCTTGGAACATCGGACGGAGCACTGTACGTCGGGACGAACGACCCCTACATCTACCGGTCGGTCGACGATGGGGAGACGTGGTTCGAACTGAAGGGATTTCGCGACCTCCCCTCCAGAGGTCACTGGGAATCCCCTATCGACCCTCACTACGCCCGTTTGCGCGCGCTCGAATCCGTTCCGGGACGCCCGGAGCGTCTGATCGCGGGCGTCGAGGCCGGCGGCATCCACCTCAGCAACGACGGGGGACGGACGTGGACGGACCGCCGGGACACCATCGTCGACGACGTCCATCAGATTCTCCCCATCTCCGAGGACGTGTGGCTCGCGACGACCGGCTACCTCGACCACAATCTAGAGAATCTAGGGCTGGGCCACGCGGTCGGCGAGGGGGGTCTCTACCGAACGGTCGACGCTGGCGACTCGTGGACGCGTCTCGACCGCGGAAACGACTTCTCGTACATCCGGCGCGTGTTCGTCCACGACGGCACCGTGTTCTTCTGTGGCGGTGAGGAGGCCCCGCCGGCGTGGGTCAACGACGAACATGAGTCTGCCCTCTTCGAGTCGACGAACTTCGGTCGCGATTTCGAGCGCGTGTCATATCCGGGTGAACCCCACGAAGTCATCGAGACGTGGGATGTCTACGAGGGAGCAGTCATCTGCGGATCGGGACTCTTCGACGTACCCGACGCACGCGACGATGTCGAGGGGCGCATCATGCGTCGGGACGACGACGGCACCTATCACAGCGTCGGCCACCTGTCGTCGAACGTGAGCCGCATCAAAGTACTCTGATTCAGAGGAGTAACAACGGAGCGGTCAGTGGGACAGATCACGAACGCACCATCCAACAAACCAACCACCACCGATTCAATGACATCGAACGAACCACCGTCCCCGCTGGGGCGACTCCTGTACGGCGGGATTCTGGCGTACATGGCAATTGACGGCTTCAAGAACAACGAGAAACGAGTCGAAATCGCAAAGGAAAGCGGTGTCCCCGTTCCGGAACTCCTCGTCCCGTTCGTCACGGGACTGCTCTTCGTGGCCAATGTGGGAATTGTCCTCTGGAAGTATCCGCGAGCCTCCGCCGGTGCCCTCATCGTATTCTTCCTCGGGACGACGCCCGTCATCCACAATTTCTGGACGATGGAAGGCAAGGAGCGTCAAGGGAACAAGATAAACTTCCTGAAGAACTGCGCGCTGCTCGGATGCAGCATCATGCTACTGGACGCGGCGACACGGGAAGATAACTGACGTACTACTACATTCATGCGGAACCAGACGAATCCGGACGGCTATCTTGACCTCGTCAAGCGGTCGGGTAAACCACTCCAAGAGTTATCGTGGTCGTCGATCGGGAACATTCTCACTGCGATCCAGATTCAAGAAGCGCGAGAACTTCTCATCGGAACCGTGGATGATCAGTCACGTGGCCGCGTTGAAACGGCACTGCCCGATGCCCAAGTGTTCATCTCGGGGTTGGAGCGACTGAACGGTTCTTCGATCGAACAATCGGATGCCATCACGATCAGTCGGCTGCTGGTCATCGACCAGAACACGATCCTAGTCAGTTCGATGCAAGAAAATCCCGCTGGAGAGGCTAACACGGAGAAAGCCGTGTTTGAGAGAGGGTTCGACAACGGTATCGTGGTAATCGCCCGCCGACTGATGGCGACGGGAGTACCGGCTGCTGACGCCAACACCGCCAAGGAATAACGGCGATCGCCAAGTAACATGCTGACGTATAGATGGCGATTTATCCGGGTAACTGTGTAAAAACACGTCGTGCCGAAAGGACGAGCACAATCGATACCCGTCCGTTGACTTTACTGGGTATCCGTCTCCTACAAGTGCCCTCACGGCAATGAGAGAATATGGTAGATCTGATTTCCGTCGGAGGATTACTCCTCGCATTCTTCCTCGTCGTCATGAATGGGATATTTGTGGCCGCGGAATTTGCATTCGTCAAAGTCCGGCCGACTCAGGTGAACGCACTTGTCGAGCGAGGCAAGCCCGGTGCGGCTCTCGTGCAGAACGCCATTCAGAACCTAGACGACTATCTCGCAGTCAGCCAACTCGGGATCACCCTCTCCTCACTGGGTCTGGGGTGGATCGGGGAACCCGCCGTGGCAGCACTCATCGAACCTGTTCTTATTCAAGTACTTCCGACTGGAACGATTCATCTCGTCGCATTCGCGCTCGGATTCGGCTTCATCACGTTCCTCCACGTCGTGTTCGGTGAACTCGCGCCGAAGACCTTCGCCATCCAGGAGGCGACACGTATCGCACTCCTTGTGGCCCCGCTCATGAAGTTCTTCTACTACGCATTCGTGCCCGGCATAATCATCTTCAACGGGACTGCCAACTACTTCACCCGCCTCGTCGGTATCTCTCCGGCATCCGAGAGCGAGGAAACCCACACTGAGGAAGAAATCCGAATGATCATTACCCGGTCGGAGGAGACGGGGCATATCGATATTGACGAGGTCGAGATGATCGAGAGCGTCTTCGAACTCGGGGATACGATCGCCCGTGAGATCATGGTTCCGCGCCCGGACGTAGAAACTGTACCTGCCTCGATGCCTCTTCAGGAACTCCGGTCAGTTGCTGCTACAGGGGCTTATACGCGCTACCTGGTGCTCGACGTGGACGGGGAGAAACCGATTGGATTCGTCCACGCCAAGGACATTCTTCGGGTGATCGAAACGGAGACGGATTACGACGACTCGCTCACCGCTCGTGAGCTCGCACGGGAGGTGCTCGTCGTCCCAGAAACGCGACGTATCGACGAGATCCTTGCCGAGTTTCAAACGCATGGAGGCGGGCAGATGGCCGTCGTGATCGACGAATGGGGGGTCTTCGAGGGCATCGTGACTATTGAGGACATTCTCGAGGAGATTGTGGGCGACATCCAGGATGAGTTCGACACAGCAGCCCAGAAACCCTCCATCAAGAAGCGAGACGACGGGACATACGTCGTCGACGGTGGTGTTCCAGTCCAAGAAGTAAACGACCGGCTTGACACTGAATTCGAGAGCGATGATGTCGAGACGATCGGGGGATTTGTCTTCAGTCGCCTTGGGAGAGTCCCCGAAGTGGGAGATCAGATCGAACAGAATGAGTACGTCCTTCAGGTTGAGACCGTCGAAGACACTCGAATCGAACGTCTCGTAATCCAACGTACACAATCTATGCAGGGAACAAGGGACGAGTAGTAACCTCCTCCCCGGCGTTTACGCCGGGGCTACTCGTGACGTAAGGGTGGAATATTTGTTGGTTTGCAGCCCCGTCGGCATGACCGAGCCACTGGCAGGGCCACACTGCCGTTTCTCCTCCCCTGGCATGGGACTCGGAGTTATCTTGTCCGAGCCACAGCCCTTTTTCCTTGTAACTGTCTCTTTACGGTATGTCTCTATCTGAGTCCTCTCTGTTAGTCCAGAGCGTAGGTTCCACTCCCGTGACTAGCGATATGATCGTCGTTTTTGCGCTTATTCTCCTCGCACTCGTTCTGTTTGCAACCGAATGGTTCCCCATCGACGTCACGGCCATCTTGGTGATGGTTCTGTTGATGGTACTAGAGCCGTGGACACGGATCTCCGCACAGGAAGGTATCTCAGGGTTTGCAAATCCGGCTACGATTACTGTGTTAGCGATGCTCATTCTAAGTACAGGTATCAATCGAACTGGAATCGTCCAGCTACTCGGTCGGAAAATGGCCGCATTCGCTGGCACCGACCGGCGCAAGCAGCTCGCTGCGACCATTGGTGTCACCGGGCCGGTATCGGGATTCATCAACAATACGCCAGTCGTTGCGATACTCGTGCCGGTCATCGCCGACCTTGCGCATGAGGGTAACACGTCACCGTCGAAGCTTCTCATGCCGCTATCGTTCGCTTCAATGTTCGGTGGAATGTTGACACTCATCGGAACGTCGACAAATATTCTCGCAAGCGATATCACTGCCCAGTTGGGTGCAGAATCACCCGGCCTCGGGTTGCACGCCTTTGGGATGTTCGAGTTCACTAAGCTCGGTATTATCGTCTTCGCGGTCGGGGCAGTTTATCTCATGACGGTCGGCGTCCAGCTACTCCCCGAGCGAATTCCAGCCGACGAGGATCTCGTCGAGGAGTATGCCCTCCAAGAGTATCTTGCGGATGTCGTCGTGCCGGCGAATTCGGGGTTAATCGGGCAGACTGTCGAGGAGGCACTTGGGGATGACGACCTCGATATCGACGTGTTACAGCTGATTCGATACGGAGAACACTTCGACGAACCCCTTGCTCGCAAAGAGATTCACGAAAACGATACACTTCGGCTCAGAACGAACCGAACGACGCTTGAGCACATCATGGATGCCGAAGAGCTCACGCTCACTGGAGGCCCCCGAAGCGAAGATGACCTCTATCCAGGAGAGGAAGAACCAGTCCTCGTCGAGGTGGTCATTCCGTCGGGGTCGTTCCTCGTCGGCGAAACCCTCGCGAGTTCGACGTTCCGGCAGCGCTACGATGCGAACGTTCTCGCCTTTCGAACTCGTGGTGACGTGATTCGTGACCGATTCGAGGACATCCACATTCGCGTCGGTGACACGCTCTTGGTGCAAGCGCCACCCGATAGCCTCACTCGACTCGTCGAGAACGAGGACTTCATCGTCGCCCACGAGTTCGACGAGGTAACCTATCGGAGTGAAAAGATCCCGTTCGCGGTCGGCATCATCGCCGGCGTCGTCGCGTTGCCGGCGCTGAACATCCTTCCAATCGTCGTCTCAGCACTCGCAGGGGTGGTTGCGATGGTCTTTACCGGCGTGCTCAAACCGACCGAACTCTATTCATCCGTCGAGTGGAACGTGATTTTCCTCCTCGCGGGTGTTATCCCGCTTGGAATCGCCCTCCAACAGACGGGGGCAGCCGCACTTCTCGGAAAGGTTGTGGCCTCGACAGCAACGTTCCTGCCGGCAATCGGTGTCCTGTGGGTATTCTATCTGGCAACCGGCCTGTTGACGAGCGTCATCAGCAACAACGCGAGCGTCGTGTTGATGATTCCCGTCGCTGCCAGCGCTGCACAGTCAATCGGTGCGAACGCGTTCGCATTCGTGTTGGCTGTAACGTTTGCGGCCTCGACGGCGTTCATGACCCCAGTCGGGTATCAGACGAATCTCTTTGTCTACGGGCCTGGTGGTTACACGTTCTCGGACTTCTTCCGCGTCGGCGCGCCGTTGCAGTTGCTCCTGTCAATCGTCACCGTTCTCGGGATTGCGTTCTTCTGGGGTGTCAACGCGTAATCGCTCAGGCCATGGAGTGGTGACTTGGAGTTGTTGTGGTTATGAAAATATACACACTTCTATAATAGACGACAGGGTAAAACGTCTAGACCAACTATAATGAGCAGGGAGAGTCGCGGTCGAAATCAGTAACGAAGCCAATGGGTGCAGTCGATGCGATTATGACTTGTATTGATTATCGGTCGAACTCACGGACGGCAATTTAAGTACCGCCTTGCAACTCTCAAAGACTAATACACCATAACCAACAACAATGGACAAAGAAAATCTAAAGCGAACGGTAGAAGTTCGAACGATTGATGGAGTCGATGCGCTCGTCAGTACAGATCCAGGAGAGATATTTATCGACCTTCCAGCTTCGAATCCACGTTATATTCGTGTGCAGGAAGGTAACCGTATTCAAGAAGGTGACGTCAGTACAAGGTCGACCGCTGAGATGGCTGGGCCACGACTGACGAATTGGCGTATTGAGTCGATTACAGCAGAGACCGTAACGGGAACAGATGTTGATACTGGCGAGACACGACAATGGAATCGGGAACAGTTGGTACAACGCCTCAGTGCCAGCGAATTCAGCGCAGAATTGACGACATTTGATCGGGTGAGCGTGACTGAAATCGATGAGTGGCATGAAAGACATTCAGTCGAAGATTCGGAAGAGGTAAGACCGTATGTGATCGTAATTGCGTACGGAAACAACGGAGAGAAATTCACACAACTGTACGCTGCAACCGAATCTGGTGACTGGAACTCACTAGAAGTGGTGCAACAGGATACAAACATCCAAAACTTCAGCGAAGAGTTACGGAAACGCTTCGACGACGCTGTGCAGAAGACTCTCGAGGCCGAACAACTCTATCCCTAAGTTAGCCCTCGCTGTAATCCTTAATACACTAAATACTCAAAATCCGATGGTACACCGCTCCTCTCCCCGTCAATTGAATTCGATCGCTTTGAGACAGAACTCGATAATATCGCCACTCTAGACGAAACTTCGAAAATGCTGAGCAGAGCATACCATTAAGGTGGTTATCGACTACGATCACCAAATTTGCCGCTACACGATCTGATGCCTAAAAATAAATTATAGCAATCGTCGCCGCGAGCGATGGAGTGTCTCTTAGGCGCGGACGACGTTCGTCGTGCGCGGGCCCTTAGGGGCCTGTTCGATGTCGAACTTGATATCCGTTCCTTCTTCGAGGTCAGCGCCGCCAACGTCCTCCATGTGGAAGAACACGTCGTCGTCCGAATCCTCAGTGGAAATGAAACCGTAGCCGCCAGGGTGATTGAAGAAATCAACCGTACCGTTTACCATTAAAAACAAATGTAGTCCCAGCAATGAATAACCCTTCCGAGGGTCGCGATACCACGACGCGTCATTGTTAAACGGATGAGAGATAGACGGAATCGTTCGGAGCTGAGTGCTGTGAGTTCCATCGAAATCATACCGAACCACCGAACATCCAGGAGATGACGGTGAGTTTTCGCCAGCATGATTTCAGAAGCAACGGGACAGGGGGTGTTACCAACTCACGTATCACCGTCGGCGTTGCTACGGCAACTGTATCTCCTGGTAGCCGCATGAGGGGCTATCAGAGGCTGTGGAGAAGAAATACACCAAATCATTGAGAGCATTCGGAAGAGAATTCGTTTTCGCGCGCATGGTATCAGAGATGGGAGAGAGCACGCATACGGCGACACAGGAAACGCTCGCACGGTTACCATCGGGGACGCAAATCGAGACGACGATACACACTTATACCGGTTTAAACGATGGGCCAACGGTTTATTTACAAGCTGCACAACACGGACGCGAAGTAAACGGAGCAGAGGTTCTTCGCCGGCTCCACGACCACATCGTTGACGCCGATTTAATGGGACGAGTCATCGCTGTGCCGGTTGCAGATCCGCTTACCTTCGACCATGTTTCGTATATTACTCCCGAGCAACTGGATTCAGTCCATCCAAATATGAACCGTGTCTGGCCAGGTAATGAAAATGGGAGCGTTCACGAACGGATGGCCGCGCGGCTGTGGAGCTATGCTCGCCAAGCGGATGTGATCATCGACTTGCACACGGGAAGTCCAGATATGCTTCCTCACGTAGTCGCACTCGAAGGGCACGCGGACTCACTTGCGCTCGGTCGTGTCTTTGGCACGAAGTTACTGCTCACCGAGCAAGCGCACACAGCGGCGAGCGAAGAGTGGCATCGGCGGAGTTTTGGCGGGAAACTTCGCGTCACTGCGGTCGAAGAGGGGATTCCGAGTATCACACCTGAGTTGGCGTATAACAAACAAATTCTCGAAGACGCCGTGAATACTGGTGTTACGGGCATTTTAACGTGTTGCGACACCTTGACATCCTCGATGATACACCGGTCGACACGGGGCCACAGACCCTCGCTCGTAATCATCTCGGTCGCATCGTCGCATCAGAGTCCGGTCTCTTCCGCTCTGATCCGAACGTGACTGTGGGGTCATCTGTCCAAAGCGGTGCGTTTCTTGGAACATTATACGATCCGACGACGTATAAGCCACTCCAAACCATTCGAGCGGATCGAGATGGACTCTTATATGCGCTAACGCAAGAAGCAACGATTATAATGGGCGAAGCGCTTGCGAACATCGCAGCGCCGATCGAATCGGATAACTGATTCCAGACGTATGGTATCGGTATTTCAACGGCGTAATTGTATTTATCGCTGGCGATTTGTTACATCAACAGCGTCGAACCGATTCTGCCGAGGGTAAATAGTCGCGTGTGCGGTGGCGACCGGTGATATTGAATGGATGGCCACGCTCGGGAAACATGTCATTGACACTTCAGATGGGCCGACGTGACGGACTGACTGGGTGACGCCGGCCGTCACCGCCGACCGTGCGTTTACCTTCGACAGAAACGATAGCTATCAGGCGACGCGGGAGGTATATGTGGTTGATCGCGCGACTGGCGAACACGAGTGGATCGCCGAGTTGAAGGTCGGAGATGGCTGGTATCTCACAGACCGTGTTGTCGCCGGTTCCGACAATGTCTTTGTCTCGGCATTGAAGCCGCATATCTCGACAGGATTAGATGATTCTGAGTGCTCAGGGACTGAGCGACTGTTTGCGCTTGCAGCCGAGTCCGGTACCGTCGCGTGGGACTGGGAACTCACGGGCAAAACACCCAGTCCCCCGGCATATGCAGACGGAACCCTCTACGTTGGAAAGTGGCATCCGGACGCCGACACCGGCCGTTTGCATGCCATTGATATGACCGACGGGAGTAACGTATGGACGTACCAGACTGAGACTGGGGCCATTCTCTCACCCACCATCGCCGGTGACACTATCTACATCAATCAAGGTGAGGAACTCGCAGCAGTCGCAACTGCAGATGGGATACGACGCTGGCGACTGGAAATCGGTACGCGTAATGGGCCGCCAGTTGTCGTCGGAGACACGGCGTACATTCAGACGAACCCTGGTCACAATTACGATAGTCAACTAATGGCAATTCGTGAGCCGTAATTTCGATATATGAATAGACCGTTGCCCGGAGTTACCGGTCGAGAACGATCGAAGAGCGGTAGCAGCGTGCCGGACAAGCAATCTACGATCACTCCATTGTAGAAGGAACCAGAATACACACGGCGAATCCAATCACCATTGTCTCTATGACACAAACCGTTGATGAACTCCGAAACGAAATCCGACAGGCAGTCGGAAGATACGAACGCGTTGAATCGACAGCCTTCACCAAAGAAGCCCTCGCTGCACTCTGTACCGCTGTCAGCTACGATATCGACACGAACAATTTACCGTCGAAACCACAGATGCGGGCTGGCATCCTCTGGAAAATCGGCGAGTTAGATGACGATAATCCAGAACGTATCCCACGGGCCTTCCAGAAGGCAGAACTCGAAGCGATCGCAGCGGCGCTCAAAAATGAGTAGCGAGCACTGTCACTCAGTAATCTAGTTCTTCGCTTGACCCGTCCGTGATGGACTCTCTTCCTCACCAAATTTCCGTCGCCCAACGGAGCCTCAGTATTTATGAAGTGTCACTGCCGTGAATTTCTCGTTATGCACGACAGATAGTGTCGTCCCCGTCGTGCAATGACGTTTTGACTCAGTGACACCAAGACGAGGGTATGGCTGTGCCGAAAGCGGTAGCGCGCCACGGTCGCTCCTTTGTTCGCGACGCGATCGTCGCGACAGTGGTTCTGGTCGGTCTCTGTGGGCTCGCCCAAAGTATCCAGTTTCAGCCCATCCAAATCCCGGGCTACCTCCTCATCGTCGGATTTGACCTGTTGGAAGTCACGTTTGGCTCCGCAGGTGCCAATTACGATGTCCTCTTCGGCGCATATCTCCTTGGGCTCGGGGCGGTTGGCACTGCTGGTAACCACGTTCTCCGTCGATGGGCGCCTCCTCCAACAATTCCCGGTGGCGGATCGGCGTCGCTGGTGCCTTCGTCGTGATGGGAATCGTCTCGCTCGTGTTCGCACTGGGCATTCTTCTCGGAACATCCCAAGTGACGCCCGTTTTCATGATCGCGCTAGCAGGGTGGTTCGCCAGTCTGATTGAAAGTGAGGGTGACCAGAAGTAGCTGAGTAGTTGTCGGAGGCCGTACTAGCGCAACGACTAAGCTGTTAGAAAACCTATATTTATACTGATTCGCCGCGAGCTGGGTGTTTTCTCACCGGGCTCTACGAGGATCAGGAGAAATAATGACTCACTACAAACAACAGCAACTAGCACAGCCACTCACCCCACGATGGATGCGAGTGAGCATTCTCAGCGGCCTCCTCGGAGGGGTGTTGATGGCGATTACGGGACTCGCCATGCTCAGTGTCCTGGACGAAGCGGAGTTCGTGATCGTCGAGCCGCTTGGTGCTGTGGCGATGATCCTCCTGGCGCTCGCACTCCCGGCGTTGTACGTGAGCGAACACCACTGGTTCGGCCGGCTGGCGACAGTCGGCTTTGGACTCTTGAGCGTCGGCTGGATCGTGGCAACCATCGCACTCCCCGTGGCGATCTACGGCCCTGGAGTGGCATTTTTCGCGTTCCTACTCGGGATGCTCGTCGGCATGATCGGCGCGCTCATATTCGGCGTTGCGATGCTGCGCACCGACGCGACGACAGTGTCGCGACGTGGCGCGTGGCTTCTCGTCGCCGCGCTCCCCATTGGCGTCCCGTTTGCGATCGGATTCACGACCTACGTGATGGGACAGGGCGCTGATCCGTGGGCTGGGCCGATGCTGCTCTACGGACTCGCCTGGATCATCTTCGGGCGCTCGCTCTGGGAACACCAATCTGAGGCGCCGAGTCAGTCCCAGGCGCCTCAATAGAACTGACTTTTCCTTGGGAACTAGACAAATGTCCGGTGAGATTCCGTAAAAAACCAGACTGTGAACTAGACTGATTCGACGAGACGAGTGAGACTATCCACAGACTATCAGATCGGCTGTGACGCGTAATGAATCCGGCGGAGTCCGAGTTCACCCAGCACGACGAGGATGACGATTGGCGCGGCGACCACCGCGTGGCGACTACGGATAGCTCGGCAACGCTAAGCACCTACGGAATATAATGATAAATGGTTATAAATATGGGAGAGATCCAATAGACTGTAATCACGCAAGATGAATTAGAGGAGGCGGAAGGGACAGCTGGTATTGTCCGATGAAAAGTATTCGAGACCGACAACAACATCATGATTCATGCGACCCTATCTGCGGGTGTGAAATCAGGATGGCACCACCATGCCGACCGTCACACCTACGGCTACGTGGTCAAGGGTCATGCAATTGGTGAGTACGGACCAGACCGTAAACTACTCGAATTGAATACGGGCGATTTCTATTATACAGCACCTGGAGTCGTCCACAGCGGCGAAAATCCGACTGATGAAGACACGATAATCATCGAAAGTTTCGTCGGCACCGGCCCTCTCGTCGTGAACGTTGACAGTCCCGAAGCCGAATGATTGTAGCTTTCTATCATCGGCGTATTCTGAATTACTGGCGTGCGAGATACGCGCCTTGTATTCAGCAGTAAATGAACGTACTGCCGAACGGCTGTCACGAGCGCCGTGCTGACTATAGAGATTGAATTCAGCACATCTCGGTGTCTTGCTCGACACGATTATGGGTGAGCGTGCCGTATTTTCCCGCTATGCCAGTCATCCAGTGTAACGGAGCAGACCTCTACTACGAGGACTACGGTGACGGCCAACCTATCGTCTTCCTTCACGGCGCGACGGCGGGACTCAGGTACTTCGAGCCGCAGTTGATGGAACTCTCGAACGAGTACCGGACGGTCGCGTTCGATTTTAGAGGCCACGGTCGGTCGGAAAAGACAGAACTGGGCTACACGGTGTCACAGCATGCCCGTGACCTAAGGGCCCTCCTCGACCATCTCAATCTCGATGACGTCGTCATTGTTGGGTGGTCGATGGGTGCGATCGTGTCGTGGGAATACGCCGATCAGTTCGGCACGGATCGAGTACGTGCATTAGTTGACGTTGACATGGAACCGTCACCAGTGAAACGGGAAGACTACGATTACGGGAGCCACGATGTGGAGGAACTGAGGGAGGTTTTCATCAGTATTCAGACGGACCCTCTGGAACTTCTGGACCAACAAGCGGAGGCTATGCTCAAAGAACCCCCGTCTCGTGAGGTGCGAACTATGATACTCGACGAGGGGTCCCGAACTCCCCCACCAATACAGGGCGCGATGCTCCTCGGGCTATGGCTATTGCGCGATTACCGGGACGTGCTCCCCGCGATTGACGTCCCAACGTTAGTGTGTGCTGGGGCAGATGAGAAGTGGCGGAGTATTGAGTCCGTCGAATATGCCGCGGAACTCCTTCCGAATTCCAGATTCGAACTCTTCGAAGACAGCGGGCACTGCATCACCGTTGAGGAGCCCGAGCGGTTCAATCAAATAGTTAGTGATTTCATCAACTCCCTTTGACGAATACGCGACCTGTAGTCAATAGAGGGCGCTAAAACATATCCCTCTTTGAAGATTTCAACAAAGAGGGAAAGAGAGACACGGACGCAAAACGTCTTCTGGACACTGAATGCCACTCAATAAGTCGTTCAGCGATAATGCGATTTTCCTGCCACGCAGATGAACCCGAGTCGAGTGTCGCCACGTAATTGGGGTTTAGTCACTCTCAAATAGAAGATTCTCCGTGAGGAACCGTGATTGAGTGGATGACGCTTGGTCGAACGTCTCGCTCGGGTAGTACAACAGCCCAAAATGACCGCCGGGAATCTCCACCCATTCTTTTGGCCCGGCAAGTCGCTCGTAGGCGTCGCGTGTCACCGCAGGCGTGGACCGAGGCATCTCGTCCTCGGGAGCCACCACGAACATTGCTGGACAAGACACGTCCGTAGTGCACAGTCCTGGATACCACTGGATAGGTCTCTTTGGACGGACGAGCGTGACCTCGTTCATCCAGTTAGTATCCGGATAATTCCCGTACGCGGTGAACCACCGAAATGCCGTCACAGGTTTGAGCGCTGATGGACGGCGATCCTGGTCGTCCCACACGACAGGCATCGGACCGAAGATCTCGTCCTCAGCTGGTTTGACAGATCTGGAGCGAACCATCTGTTTCATCGATTCACAGTGGGACCCATCGGGATCGTCCGGGGGCAACTCCTCTCCGAGCGCGGGAACCTGGACGACCAGCGCCGCAATCCGGTCGTCGAGAGCGGCCACGACCAGCGCAGCACCACTACTGAAACTATCTCCCCACAATGCAATACGAGTCGGATCGACTTCGTCGAGTGTGGTCGCAAACGAGATCGCGTCCCGATACCCCCGGGCTTGAACCCAAGGGTTGATTTGTTGGCGCGGCTCGCCACCACTCTCTCCGAAGCCCCGATGATCGAACAGCAACACAGCCAACCCCGCTTCGTCGAAAACTTCCGCATACCTATCAGTTACCATCTGCTTGGTAGCGGAGAATCCATGGGCCATCACGACCAGCGGCCACGGCGGCGACGAATCGGGCGAATAGAACCAGCCACTCATCTCTGCCCCTTCCGATTTGAATCTCACATCCCGTCTCATGTACCTCTGTACGAGACGTTCGAGGATATATTCTTGGCAGACCAGCACTTCTGGCGAGTAGTTACCGCCGACTTCGTTCCTGATGAAGGTGCAAGATACGCGCCCTCTATTCAGCACGGCCACTGAAACCTATCTCGGAGTGAGGGTATCAGCAAGACCAAGACAGAATATCCCAATTTGTTCAACAACAATCGAGGAGGTCGTCTCTCATGATCGCCTCGGCGTCGCGTTCGGCAGCACGCATCGCAGCGTCATCAACGAGTCCAACGATATCCGCCGCGCTGCAATCCGCTGTTCGTTCAGCGAGCATCTCATAATCGTCTTCACTTAGATTCAATGGGAGCTCACGGAGTCGCACGCGGAAAATCCGTTTCGTGCCTTCATGGCAGGAAGAGAAACCTTGTATCGTTGGTCAAATCGGCCACGGCGCGTGGCGGCGTCATCAAGGAGGTCAGCCCGATTCGTCGCGGCGATGAGTAGGAAATTCGGGTCGACCTCATCCAAGTGGGCGAGGAATTCGTTGGCCGCCTGGGCGTGTTCACGGTGAAGATTGTCTCCGCGACCAGCGAGCAGGGCGTCGATCTCGTCGACGAAGATCACACACCGGTCGAACTGCTCTTCCTCGGTGAACAACTGGTTGACCTTCTCCGTGGACTCGTTGACCCATTTGCTCTTGATATCGCCAGTGCTCAGTTCGAGGTATGGGTGGCCGAGTTCACCGGCGATGGCCCTGGCGAAATGTGTTTTTCCAGCGCCTGGTGGGCCATATAGGTCAATTCTGTTTGGTGGTGAAACCCTTAAATTGGCGGAAGGCTTCCTCGTCGCCGCACAGGAACACACCATTGACGGCGTTGTGCGCCACGTCAATCGGGAGTGGTTCAATGTCAGAGATGTCGATGAACTTGACGGCAAGATCAAGATCGGACGACGGACGTGAGGTGCCCGTGACATGCGAGCCGAACATCATCACGAAGTCGATGTCCGCATCGCGGCAGAGCGAATAGAAAAGGAGAATAATCCCAGGTCTGGACTTCGATTATTACTCCAATAATTATTCCTATTCAGGTGGAGCCAAATCATAGACGCAGTTATACCGATTCATCCCAGCATTACAGTACACTCAAGCACCTCGTCGGCGTCTTTGGTTATTTAAACCTGTAGAAGAAAATAAACTGCTAGTTCACTGTTACGATGGTATCTGTTTCGGCACTTTCTCGGATTGCATCAAGAATCGCTAAGGTCTTCGCTGCTTCTGTCGCATCGGTTCGGGGCGAACGACCCGTTTCGACACAGTCGACAAAGTGTTGTATTTCCCGTTTATAAGGGTCTGTTGGAGAGAATGTCTCAGCAATTCGTCGGTGATCGATGTCGTAGTTGATCGAGGTGTTCACATCTGGAGACGAGAAGGCGGGCTCAGCGGTCAACCAACCTTCGGTACCAATGATGTGATAGTATTGGGATTCGGCTGTATCAAATGACGATGAGACGGTTGCAGTCGCATTCTCATCGTACTTGAAGACTGCAGTCATCTGGGTATCGACACCACTGTCGTGCATATCGAGCGTCGTTGCGGACACACGATCAGGAGTTCCTAAAAACAGCCGAACAGCATCAACCGCATAGACTCCCACATCGAGCATGCTTCCGCCGCCAAGATCTGGGTCGAACCGGATTCCGGTTGGTAATCCGCGTAGTTCCGAATGAAACGTTGCTGCAACGGATCGAATCTCACCGAGTTCCTCATTGACGAGTTCAAGTGCTCGTTCGGTGCGAGGAGTGTACCGATACATGAGTGCTTCCATTAGTGTTACATCGCGATCTGCACAATATTCTCCGACGGTACGCGCCTCACTCGCAGTTACGCCAAGCGGTTTTTCACAGAGGATATGAAGTCCTTGGTCAGCTACCTTACGTATCCAGTGAGCATGTTCACTGTTTGGAAGCGGAATATATACCGCATCGATCTCTGCATTCTGGATGAGATCATCGTAGTCTCCGTATGCATCGGGAATATCGTAGGCTGCAGCGACGGTCTGTGCTTTTTCTTCCGTTCGAGAGGCAACTGCGATGACAGTGTGATCAGTTTTCGCAATTGCAGGGATGAATCGTTCTTGTGCGATCGTCGCTGTCCCGATTACTCCAAAATCCATGGTGGTTAATTATGCTAGCACCTAAAAGACTCCTCTGCCGAACTACGAGTGGGTTGGTGTAGTCGAGATCATCGGCGACGGCGATCCACCCCTCTTCGAATCCGTCGGGATACGGGATATTGCCTGATGGATACTCATCGGCTGCCGGGTCGCCACCACGTTCTTCGTAGACGCGTTGTAGAATTTGGAGCGAGATATCGGCCTGCCGGAACGCACGACGAAGCCGTTGAACCTTCTCCTTGTACGGGCCACCACACCGGACGAAGACACTCGTATCGGAGATGTAGACCATCGTCATTCTGCAGCGTCGGCATACTCGGTGGCAACTGGTTCGAGCGCTTGGAGGATGATTTCGGCCTCAAGCGGAGAGAGATCGAGTTCGCGAGCCGCAATGCGGTGGTTGACCGTCCCGTCGACGTGCTCGAAGGCGTACTCAAGGGCGATCGCAAGGCCGTCGAGCCCATGTCGCTCGATGTAGACGTCGATGTCCTCGTTTTCGTCTCGTCGGGCGACAGCAGCGATCAGCGCTGGCGTAATCGTCTGCGTTTCGCCATCCGTCGAGAACGTGAGTGAGATAGATTCTGCAGTGTATTCGTACGGGCGTTGCTCCTGAATCTTTGTTACTAAGCCAGCGGCGTCGAGCTTCTAGACATAACCGTAGGCCGTCCCCTGCGGAATGCCGAGGTTAGCGACGATATCGGCAACGGTTACGGAATCGTTCCGCAATACGTAGGCGTAGAGACGAGCGAGTGCGGGTGTTTCGAGGCGGTCAGCCACGGTCTGGAGCTGCTGAATGGGTGGGTGGTCTGACCGAGCGAGTGAATGCGCTATCTCAATCATGAATCATCCACAATTAGTATAATATTTCTATTATATATGTACCTATACCAGTTATTCAACCAATGGACAAGGAGCCTTCAGCCATTACTCACGGGATGAAGTGATTGAATGAGAACGGGTACAGTAGCTGGGCCAGTTGACCGGTGCATGCCCATAACTACACTCAAGGTTTATGTTTCCGAAATGCGTTTTACGGTTCCGCCTCACGGTTGAGATGGGCTTTCACAACCACCCTCGCCTAGCACCCAAGAACAAGTACACTGTTAAACGCCATCAGCATCCATTGTTGTCGTCACAGCCCGGTTGTGAGAGTACTCCCACTGGCATCCTTTTCACGCTTTGCTCGTAGCTTCCTTCCCACGCTACTTGCTCACGGCGACAGTATCGTCCGTCAGGAGACGTCCGTCGACGACGCGATTCTCGAATTCTTTGCTGCCCTTGCTGAGCCTGACAGGGCGCGAATCGCGCTGCCACCACGACCAACTGGCGGCATCTCGTTGTCGAACTTGGTACTGTCGAGACGAGTGCCTCGACGAAACCATGGTGATGAAGCAACTGGCAGACCAGAACCTCGTGGACGTCCAGGACGAAGATGCAGCCTACTATCGAATTTTAGATACCGGACTCGCCTCTCTCGACGGGGAAGCTCCTGCAGTGCAACTCCTGTTCTCAGGCGAAGATTCGAACCAGTTCGGATAGCGTCGTCGAGGTCTCGTTCTTGTCCTTAGTAGTTCTCCCAATGGGCGCGAACCCGCCCACGCTGTTCGGGATGGTACTACCCTGGACGGATACTCTCTCAACGGACGAGATAGTAGCAACACAACCAGTGTAAGACATTCAGGCTCTATAACGGAAACAGCAATAAAATTATAATTCTAGCCATTTACGAGATCGGGAGTATATTTTTAGGTCCGCCGAAGAATTATTCGTATAGTGTGAGGTTATAAGAGGATAGCCCACTTACTACTGGCTACGATGAGTACCCAAGAAATCGTCCGTCAGAAAGCCGGTACCGTTAAAGAAAATCCCGTCCGACTTGACCAAGACAAGGCCGAGCAGATCATTGACGCGCTAAATACGGATTTGGCCGATGCGTACGTGTTGTATCACCAACTCCACAAGCATCACTGGAACGTTGCAGGCGCCGAGCACCTTGATGTTCACGTGTTCCTCCAGGAAGCCTACGAAGATGTTGAGGAGGCGGCAGATGAACTCGCCGAGCGCGTTCAGGCTCTCGGTGGCGTTCCCCATGCGAGCATGACTGCGCTCGCAGACGCCGCGACGGTAGAATCAGAGGATGAGGATGTCTATGACATTCGCACCTCCTTCGAGCACGATCTTGGGATTTATGGCGATATCATCGAAAGCTACCGTGAACACATCGAACTCGCCGATGGCCTCGGTGACTTTGCCACCGGTGAAATGCTTCGCGAACAACTCATCGAGCTCGAGGAGCATGCGCACGTCATCGATCACTACCTCGAGGACGATACCCTGGTACTCGAGTCAGCAACGCACTGATGCCAGGTACGCTAAGTAGACCATTTTTGAACCAATAGAGCTCCGTAAGACGTTCACCTGTTGAGAGGCGAGACTCGCTCGTTCGCTGGAGAGACCATCAAGGGTTAATCTCTTCAGTGGTGTCCGTCGCAATCCAACCGTCAGTGTTTCCGGCTTCCAAAAAGACGAGTCGACCAGGACGGGTTTCACACACTGAAATCGCAGAGATAGCATCAACGGTTTGCTTCTGCAAATTCGCCGACTCCGATTGTGACTGAGTTGCCATATAGAGGGAGTTTAGGCAGACCTAAAACAAAAAGATTCGGTTATTGACTGAGTCACATCGATTTCACAACATGACAGTTGCATCGCTGATGGTCGTTGTGTTGAGAACCGCTTGGCGAGTTCATCTTTGAGAATCTACCGTGGCTATAGGGATAAGAATTACCAGTATTGTTAACTATAGCTGTTGTACCTCAGTTTGCAATCATCTATCAGTCGGCAATAATTGGCGAGCTTGGGCTTTCTTGCTCGTGTACATCCGCTTGGGAACAACGTAGGAGAGCCCACGTTCACAACCTCGGAAGATGGATTGCCCCGAGACCGACATAATCAGTGAAACGGTAGATCGTTCAGTACAGATGAGGTAGCTATTGGTCAAGTCCCGAACGTGCTGCGAAAACTCTAATCTGACTAGAACCGAAGAAATACATATCATGACAAGGAGAGACAAATTGTTGTAGGCGGCGCTAAACGGTGGGCGTGAACATCCTGCAGTGCCTCGTACGCCGGAAGAGCTTGCCGTGGAGGCACGCGCGGCAGTCACTGTCGGGGCCAAATCTCTACATCTTCACCCGTTCGACGAGAACGGCCGCCAAACACTTGCAGCGGAGTCGTGCGCCAAAGCGTTGCGCACAGTCCGCAATACTTGTCCCAGAGTTCCAATTTCACTCAGCACTTCAGCAGATATCGAGCCTGACCCCGAGCGGCGACATAAGCTCGTTGCGGCCTGGACAGAGCTCCCGGACCTCGTGACGGCTAACCAGGGTGAGAAGGGGATTCACGGTCTTTGCGAGCTACTCGTTGAGCGTGGTATCGGGATCGAGGCGGGCCTCTTATCGCTGGACAACGCGTACACCTTCGTCGAGTCGGAAATCGCATCACGTTGCGAGCGTGTATTGGTCGAGCCACTGGACCCCGACCCCAATGACGCCGTCGCTCACGCCGAGTCCATCGAGCAGACGCTCGATGCTGGCGGCATTCAACTTGAGCAGGTCCATCACGGCGACGGCATCGCCTCATGGGCGGTCAATCGACGTGCTGTAGCACGCGGCCACGGTATCCGTACTGGGCTAGAGGATACAACGGTCCTCCCTGACGGACGCCCGGCTAGAGACAACAGGGAACTGGTTGCAGCCGCTGCGTCTTTGCTTGAGTAGGGTCGCTTTTTCATAGAGTCAAGAGTAGTTCGGTTTCTGAATACAAAAACCACTACCGGATCGTTAGTCGAGTAGCGTTTCGAGCGATTTCCCGCAGTCCTAATGGCGCTAGGAGTAGAAACGGAGTGATGCTACCGTGGGTTGAGTGGCGGTGCTGTCGGCCCAAGCGGTTGTGCATGGCTCGTCGGTGAGTATGCCTCGTAGACGGAAAAAATCGCCTGCGGCAAGTCAGTTATCAGCCCTGCTCACGCTCCATTGGAAGAAACCACTGTCCCATAGATAGTTCACTTCCACTAGCCTGTTAACGAGTGTTTATGAGGATGCACGTGCTTTGGTCACATATGGCAGCAGAGCTCGACCAATTACCGGGAGTTGGGTCAGCAACAGCCGACAAGCTCCTCAAAGCTGGTTTCAACTCCTACCAGGCGCTCGCCGTTGCGAGTCCCGGTGAGCTCACCAACACCGCTGATATCGGTGAGAGCACCGCCACTGCCATCATTCAGGCAGCACGGGAGGCCGCCAACATTGGCAACTTCGAAACTGGAGTCGCGGTGCGACGACAGCGTGATCAGATTGGGAAGCTCAGCTTGCTGATTGACGAGGTTGATGAACTACTGGGTGGGGGTATCGAAACACAATCGATCACTGAATTCTACGGCGCGTTCGGGTCTGGCAAGTCACAGGTCACCCATCAACTATGCGTCAATGTGCAGCTTCCTGAGACCGACGGTGGCTTCCACGGCCGTGCCATCTTCATCGATACCGAAGATACGTTCCGCCCCGACCGTATCGACGATATCGTCCGGGGGCTGCCAGACGACATCATTGCGGCCACGATGGTCGACCGTGGTATTGAGGGAGACACCGCCGACGAAGCTGCGCTTGACGAGTTGGTTGATCACGTTCTGAATCGGATTCACGTTGCAAAGGGCTTCAATTCAGCTCACCAGATTCTACTCGCCGAAAAGACTCGAGAACTCGCCAGCGACTACGCCGATACTGAGTGGCCTATTCAATTGGTCTGTGTGGATTCGCTGACCGCGCACTTCCGGGCCGAGTACCTCGGTCGAGGGAAACTAGCCGAACGTCAACAGAAGCTCAACAAGCACCTCCACGACCTATTACGGCTCGCGAATCTGCATAATGCGGCAGTCGTTGTGACGAATCAGGTCTCCTCCAACCCTGACTCGTTCTTCGGCGATCCGACGCAACCCATCGGTGGGCATATTCTTGGACACAGCAGCACAGTTCGCATCTACCTCCGAAAATCGAAAGGGAACAAACGTATCGTCCGGCTAGTCGATGCGCCGAACCTCCCTGACGGTGAAGCTGTGATGCGTATCGTAGAATCGGGACTGAAGCCTGAATAGCCCCATGGGGTAGAGTATGTGTTGTCGGATTCCCCGCCCTAAAGGGCGTGGAGGACGTCAATCCTGAGTCAGAATAATGCTCCCAAATAACCTACTTCAAAATAGCCTAAACTGGAATTGGCTATTTCTCCCTTTTCTATCTGGCTTCATCAACCTGCTTCTCGGTGAGAGCAGAGTAACAGGTCTCCATCGCATCCACTACCGAACAGACGATGAAAACACGCTATTTTTCTTTGGTCGGCTGTATATGAATTTCTCAGAAACGATACTAGAATCGTCAGCGACTGCGGTTCGAGTTGAGACGGTCTTACGTGTTCACGGCTATCTCGCCGTATCCGTCCTGAGACTCGATTGTCGTTCCGTACGGTTCCGAGAGCTCAGTTATCGACTCGAGAATTTGCTCCGCGGTGTCATCATCGGCTAACACTGGCCGGCCGCGGCGCGGGCGTGGTTCTTCATAGCCGAGATCGAGCGGATACAGGCGAATAGTCTCTAGTTGACCGTTCTCATATTCACAGATCGGAAGCACGGTCTCCCAGAACGACCGCTTTGAGAGGAATCCGATTCGCTTCTCATCTGCGTCTTGAATTCGCTCGTCGAATAGGTCGGCAGGGAGCGACTCCGCGGGGTCAAGGTCATACCGGCCGTAGATTTCAGCAGGAAGTCGCGTCACCGTTTCGTTCTGCATGAAGAAATTGCCAAGGCTGTAGAATATCGGCGCATCGTCGTAGATTTCGATGCCACGGAGCACGTGTGGCCCATGCCCAATGAACGCATCTGCACCACCGTCGATACAGTCGTGTGCAAATGTCTCGAGAAACTCGGGGACAGAGTCATCATTGAAGAAGGCATCCGTTCCCTCGTGAGCGTGGAGGCTAATGATGACCCAATCTGCCTGTTTACGTGCAGCAGCGATTTGGCGGTGAATCGCCTCCGCATCGTCTTCGTTCACCTCGCGATGGATCGCAAATTCGTCACTGACTTCAAAATCGATGTCCGTTTCCCCGCCAACATTCATGAGTGTGAATCCATCGGTGTCCTCGCCAGGAACAGGGAAGCCAAGGCGTTCTCTGCGTTCTTTGGCGGCCTCTAATCCAAGTTTTTGACTGAGGTTTCTAAGAGACTCAGAGACAGTCTCTGGGATCGTATATCGCGTTTCCAATCGAAGCGGCGACAACCCTGGCCGTCCCTGCATATCTGATCGTTGCTCTCCGGCGATACTCCCTGGGGTGATCGTGGTACAGGCAGCAACTAACGCGACTCGACCCGCTGGAGTATCAATGTACGTGGGTGCTCGGGCGGCAGCGAGGTTTCGCCCGAGACCGGCGTAGGCGAGGTTCCGATTCTCGAGTGTATCCATTGTAGCCACCATCCCTCCGTGTGAGAAATCACCCGCATGGTTAGTCGCAGCCGCAAAGAGATTGAAGCCAGCCCACTTGAGTTCGTCGGCAATCCACGGTGGGGCACGCATGTATGTTCCGCCACTCTGAGCCGCGGGATACCCCTCCTCGTAATCGTGAAGCAGTACTTCGAGATTTGCAAACGATACATCTGCGTCTTGAATCTCATCGACTAGCGCTCGGAATTGAGGATCCTCGTACATGGAGAATTTCCGCGTAACGAGTGCGTCTCCAACAGGCGCGAGCGTGAGATTCTGGCCTTCAGTTCCGTATATAGGGTTCATCAATCGAGTTTTCGATAGTGGTTCTCGGGATTTCGCTCTCGAATCACTGCTGGGAATACGTCGTGGAGAGGCGTTTGAGCGTCTCGATGACGGCGTCAACACCGATTTCGAGTGCATCTTCATCGATATCGAATCGCGATGTGTGATGGCCAGATGGATTGCTGGCACCAATACCGACGTACGTCGCCTGTCCACCCTCTGCTTGAACACGCTTGATCAGGTACGAGGCATCTTCGCTTGCGCCGATCGGTTCGCGTTCAACGACGTTCGTCACGGCGTCAAGGGATTGAGCTGCATCAGCAACTGCCGTCACAAGCTCGGTATCGGCTTCGAAGGTCGTCGTCTTGCCGTAGAGATCAGTATCGTACTCGACGGCATGCATTCCAGCAGCGTGTTCTAACACCCGGTTCGCAGCGTCGAGCATGTATTCATTCAAGTTAGCCGCTTCACCGCGGACTTCGACTCGCATCTGGGCATGGCCGGCGATCACGTTCTGCGCATTCGGTGAGTGCACTTGTCCGACGTTAATACGGGTCGCACCCTCTTCGTGTCGGGGAATTGCGTAGAGATTTTGAATCGCCGTCGTCGCTGCTTGGAGTGCATTCCGACCTTCGTTCGGTGCCTTTCCGGCATGCGCCGATTCGCCATGGAACTCCACATCGATTTTCGCATTGGAGAGCGGCCGCTCATAGCCCGCGATTATCTTCCCCGTTTCGTTGTCCAAACCGAGATGGAGCGCGGCGAAGTGATCAATATCAGTGAGGTGTGCCGTTTTACTCATCGGAAGCCCACCGCGCCCGCCCTCCTCAGCCGGTTGGAAGAAGAGTTTGACCGTCCCAGTGAAGTCGTCAGTGACATCGAGTTTGCGTGCGATGCCGACGCCGATTGTCGTGTGGCCGTCGTGCCCACATGCATGCATTTCGTTCGGGTGGCAGCTGGCGAAGCCCTCGGCTGCAGGCCGATGATCTGCGTCGCCCGATTCGGTCATCTCAAGTGCGTCCATATCAACGCGAACACCGATGACCGGGCCGCTTCCCTCATGGAACGTCTTCTCAGCGATGAGGCCAGTGACCGAACCCATTTGGTCGAGGTATGTCTTGGGTGCTCCCTCATCTCGGGCTCGATCGCGAGCCCGCTCAATTTCATCGTCATTCGGCACACCAAGGCGCTCCTCAGCGTCGAGTGCACTAGCACCGAGATGCACGGTATATCCTCTCTCATCGAGTTCTTCAGCGATGAGTGACGTAGTGCGAAACTCCTTCCAGCCCGCTTCAGGATACTTGTGGAGGTCGCGTCGTAGCTCTGGTAACGAAAGTTCACTTATTGTGGCCATAGAGAGCATGTACCGATTGTCACCAATAAACACTCGCCAACAGGTAACATACGAGGGCAGCTCTCAGTAATCACCATCGGGTTTTTGATTGCTTGCAGAAGTACTTTCGTTTATGAACGCCTCACACAACGTCTCGCCGGTCGCATGGATGGCAAAACCATATCCAGAAATTGTCGAAACCGCTGCAGAGGACGGATCAGTACTGATTGTTCCTGTTGGGAGTCTCGAACAACACGGTTACCATCTCCCGGTTTCGACAGATACACTCCTCGTCGAAGCCGTTGCCCATGCTGGCTCTGAACACGTCCAAGAATCGCTCCCCGTCCTCGTCACGCCGACCATCTGGTCCGGCCGTTCGCCACATCATCTTCCTTTTGGCGGCACGGTGTCACTGGACACGACGACCTTGCTCGATGTACTCTCAGAAGTCGCGGAGACGGCGTTTGAGAACGATTTCGACGCGTTGCTGTTTCTGAATGGCCATGGCGGAAATATGTCGGTGATAGCTGATGCAGTGAGTGGAGTCGGTGACGACCATCCTGATCGTGAGGTTCTCGGTCTGACGTACTTTCACCTCGCCAACGAGATTGTCGCGGAGGTACGCGAGAGCGACGTCGGCGGTATTTCACATGGAGGTGAGTTCGAAACGTCCCTCATGCTCCACCTTCACCCAGACCTCGTCAACGAAGACCGGGTCGAGGGCACTCGCCGCGATGAACCCTACAAACATGGCCGCCAAGACCTCTTTGCCGACGGTCCCCTTTCTGTGTATAGGACGTTCGACGAGTACAGTCCCTCGGGAGCCATCGGCGCACCGGAACTCGCGTCGGCGGACAAAGGCCGACAGTTCTTCGAGTGTTTAGAAACGGAACTCGGGGAACTCCTCTGTGAGATCTACGCGCAAAACGATAGGACCGCGTAGCGACTAGTTAGTCGTCCGCGACGGTTCCTGGCTCACCGCTCTGTTCGTCCATTGCGTTGCGAGTTCGCTTTTCCAGCGACTCGAGGTTGTGCTTGCGGGCCGTCTCTAATACCTTCTCGTACTCCGGCTCCTGCGCAAATGAGATAGCGAAGAAGAGGATGATCGAAAGCGGAAGCCCAATGAAGACTGGGTGGAGACCCATGAACTCGGCGGTATCGGCGAAATATCCAGCCCACCACCAAGCGACGGTCATCCCCGCACCGACGACGAGGCTCCAGAAGGCGGCATCTGACGTTCCGCGCGGCCAGTAGAAAACGGCCAACCACGGAACCAGCACACCGCCAGTCAGGGCAACGGCCCCAAAGACAATCAGGTCAATAATTCCCGGCACGACCAGTGCGAGGCCGAGCGAGAACACCATGAGGCCGATGACCGTAATTCGGGAAATCGTCTGCTGTTGTTCGTTACTTGCGTTGGGATTTAGGTACCGAAGGTAAATGTCGTCGACAATGTTGGACGAACCGGACAGGAGGAAACTGTCACCACTGCTCATCACGGCCGCTGCCAAGGCGGCGAGGATGAGACCTGCCAGCCAACTCGGGAGAATGTCCATCGCCATCTGCGGCATGATTAGCTTGGGGTTGTCGATGTTCGAATACATCACGAGCCCCATTGCGCCGATGAGAAGAGGAATCGGAATGTATGCGAAGCCGATGATCCCGTTCAGCGTCGTTCCAATGAATCCATCTCGATCACTACGAGCGGACATGATACGCTGGAGGTAGCCTTGGCGGACGAGCATTGTCGGCACGAGAGTCACGACGTACCCGGCGATCAGCGTCCATTTCATCGCAAAGAGGTCGAACGCTTGCGGTGCGACGCCCGTTACTTCTGTCGTCATGGCCGACAAGCCGCCGAATTCCGCGATACCCATGACAGTGAGTATCCAGAGACCGACAAACAGGATGATACCCTGAATGAAGTCAGTCCACATCACTGCGGACATGCCGCCCATCACAGTGTAGGCTGTAATGATGAGCGCGCCAAGGATCGCGGCCTGGGTAACGGTAATCATATCGCCGAGCAGGAAACTGATAATCGTCCCCGCTGCTAACCATTGTGCGCCAAGTGTGCTAATGAACCGGAGGAGGTAGAAGGGAACCGCAGCGATACGGGTCTTCTCATCGTACCGGTCCTCGAGCATCGAGGGGATGGTGATGTTTTTCGTGCCTGGGAGTTTGTGTCCGAGTAGGACAGCAACGACGAAGAAACTCGCAAGAGCGATTCCGTAACTCCAAAACGCAGTGATACTCTGGGAGGTGAAGGTTGATTCTGAAAGCCCGATCGTCCCACCGGCACCGATTGCCGTGGCGAAGAATGAGAGCGCGACAAGATACCACGGCGCGCCTTTACCGGCGAGGAAGTAGTCCTCCAGGTCCTTCATCCCTTTCCGGTGGAAGAAGTACCCGACCCCGAGCATTCCAATTACGTACACTAATACGATCCCTGCTATGAGTTCCCGTGCCATGTCACCTTTATCCTAGCTGGAGCGAGTAAATAAATTCGGGAACCAAACAGTGATGCTGGTAAATATTCTGCTATTACATTAATAAAGGCAATTGTTTCCGTCAGAAAATGACCAAAATAGTATCTAGTACCATGATCAGTTGGATATTTGTCTCTCGGATAACGGCACGCTATTGGGGTGTAGCAAAGACTTTTACCGTTATTACCTGAATCGCATCTATGCCCATTTCAACGATGACAGAACTGAAACCATCACTTTATGCATCAGTAGATGAGGTAGAGACACCTGCACTGTTGGTTGATCTCGACACGATGGAGGCGAACATCCAGGACTACGCCTCGTTCGCGACCGAGAATGACGTCCGACTCCGGTCGCACATTAAAACACACAAAAACGCAGAGATTGCACACCTCCAGAATGAGTACAGCGGTGGTGGCGGGATTGTCTGCCAGACACTCGGCGAGGCTGAGGTCATGGCGAAGAACGGCATCCACGATATCTACCTCTCTTACCAAGTCGTCGGACGGCCGAAACTCGAACGGCTGGTCTGGCTGGCGCAAAAACTCGACCGATTTACGACGACGGTCGACGGGCCGGGGAATATCGCGCCGCTACAGACTGTCGCCGCCGACCACTATGTGACCATCGACGTAATCCTCGAAGTCGACGTCGGTCTGCATCGAACGGGAGTTCCCCTAGGGGAATCAGCGCTCCAGATGGCACGACTCATCCAGGAGCAGTCGCACCTGAACTTCTGTGGTCTTCTTGCGTACGAGGCGCACGTCAAATCGAAGGCCGAAACACGTACAGAGTACGAACGGTACTGCACCGAAGCCATGGACCGAACGCAGGAGACAGTCGAACTCCTCGAAGCAGAGGGTATCCCCGTGGAGGAGGTGAAAGTCGGCGGGACAGCAACCTCAAAGTATAGCGGCGAACATCCTGCCGTGACCGAGATTAACCCCGGGATGTATCCGTTCATGGACGTCGGAGAGCTCGAACATCGACCGTTCGATGTCGATAAGGACGATTGTGCGGCGACCATCATCTCGACGGTGATCTCCAAACCAACAGCGGATCGGGCCGTCGTCGACGCTGGCAGCAAGACCCTCTCGATGGATAAACCACAGCTTCCCGTACCTAAGTACCGCGAGGACATAACGTACGTGAACGCATCCGAAGAGCACGGGTGGCTGGATACTAGTGACAGCGAGAAATCAGTCGATGTCGGCGACCGAATCGAGTTCATCGTCCCGCATGTGTGTGCCACAATCAATCTCCACGATACGATCGTCGGAGTTCGAGACGGCCGCGTCGAAGAACTCTGGGATGTCCAAGCTCGAGGAAAAGTAAAATAGTACGATTCGATTGGTATCACGACGCGCGACTCTCAGTTATTATTTCGTGAGCGCTGCTCCGGGACGAGCCCCGGTCACAACGGAGTCACGAACCACGAAGGAGCCGTTTACCATCACGTGATGGATTCCGGTGGGGAATTGGTGTGGAGAATTGTACGTGGCGTTTGTATCGATTGTGGCAGGATCAAAGACGACGAGATCGGCGTCCAACCCCGGCCGAAGCACACCTTTCGTCTCAAGACCCATCGCACGTGCAGGCAAGGACGTCATTTTCCGAATAGCTTCCTCAAGCGTGAGGATATTTGCTTCGCGAACATACCGACTGAGAATCTTCGGGTACGTACCGAATACACGCGGATGCGGTCGTCCACCGAATAATCCATCTGTTGCAATGTTCACCCGCTCATTGGTGAGGACTTCCCGGACATCAGATTCCGTCAGTTGATGTAACAGCATCCCGACTTCGAGTTCTTCTTTGACAAGAAGATCACAAACCACTGAAACTGGATCGGTATTGCGATCTGTAGCGATTGTTGCAATGCTCTTCCCTTCGACTGACTGATTAGCCTCGGACGCAACGTTTGTGACTTCGATGTTCTCCCACCCCGTATAGGCACCACGGTTTTCCCAGCCGTCGATCCGCCACTTGGAGATATCACGCCGAATCTTCCCTCGGGCATCGTCATCTTGTAAATATGAGAGCGTCTGCTCTGGCCCCTCAGCTTGAACCCACGGTGGTAGGACATTCGTGAGCGTCGTGCTTCCCGCCGTGTAGGGGTATTGTTCGACCGTCAGGTCGACGCCTCGCTCTCGTGCTGCTTCGAAGATGCTTTCGGCACGACGTACTTTCCCCTGCTGGTCCGGCCCGGCGAGTTTGAAGTGAGATAGATGAAGTGGAACACCAGTTTCTGCTCCGATGTCGACAAACTCATCGAGAGCCTCCCAAATTTGGCGGCGCTCGTTTCTGATATGGGCAACGAACGGCCGACCGTACGGCGCCAGTTGGGCGGCCAGTTCCCTGACTTCGCCTGTGTCCGAGTAGCGAGCGGGTGTGTAGACGAGCCCTGTCGAGAAGCCAAATGCCCCCTCTTCCAGCGCCTCTGTGACGAGGTCTGCCATCTGACCCAGGTCGTCCTCAGTCGGTGCCGTATCACTGAATCCGAGGACGTTGAATCGAACTGTTCCATGTCCTACCAACGTCGCGACGTTCGGAGCGATTCCGTGGTCGTCAATTGCTTCGAGGTACTCCCCGAGAGACTCCCACGTCCACTCTCCGTCGGGTCGACCGGCGATACCGCTTAGATGTGTCTCCCAAGCATCAGTCTCGATATCATAGAGTGGCGCCATCGAAAAGCCGTCTTGGCCCAGAACCTCCGTGGTGATCCCCTGTCGAATTTTCGGGGCAAGCGTCGGGTCCGAAAATAGTTGGAGATCAGAGTGGGAATGAGTATCGATAAACCCGGGACAAACAGCCATCCCTTCCGCATCGATTTCAGTATCAGCGTCGATTTGCGATATTTTTCCCCGATGTATTTCCTCAATCTTCCCGCGATTGATAGCGATTGCACCCCTGAACCAAGGCGCACCGGTTCCATCGATGATTCGTGCGTCCTTGATAACTGTCTCAGCCCTCATATCCCCCATCATGGGGCGATATAAAATAAAGCCTCTATTTTACTCGTGAATTATCCCTGTAAACATCATCCAATTTCCATCTATTGACTACGACTTTAGCGCATATCGGTACTCACTATCGTGACTGCACCAATTGGCTCACGCTCTGAACTTCACACGATGAGTAACCCTGGTTCAGCGTGAGCTGGACAGTGACTGGAATACTTTGAAGGGTATCTCGGCGTAACTTTCTTCGGTGGCTACTGTTCGTGGGTATCCCTGCGCTTCTCATTCTGGTTTTTGTCGTCTTCACGTTTAGCGTCTTAAGTGGTTCTCGCGATAACGGAAAATCTTCACAGACTGCTGCTTTCTGCTTGAGTCTTTACCATCGCTCCTGCCCCGGATATAGAGCACATGTCTGGTTAATAGCTCAAATACTAACGTATGCGCCATTCAAAGTCGATGCTGACTATCGGTTCTCTTCTACTGGACGATCGAGACGAGCTGAATACCTCATCCCCCGATAACCGCCCAGTCCACGCCTACCAGCCACCCAATAACACGTCATCGCTCACAAACTCTCGCACCCTGTGAACAGTCGACCACTGGGAAGATGTGCACGGTAACGAAACACCACTAGACAGTATCGCGGATGAGTTTGGAACCGAGATTGTAGGAGGTCTCAGAGGCAGAGCGGCAACATAGTCACCACTCTCGTGGAACCAACTTCAAGGCGCGGGGGAAGACGCTATCGAAATTCGTCAGCAGACACGACAGATACTGCCCGAGGAACGATCGAACCTCGAAGCCCTGTTCGCATCGACATTTCATGGCACGCCACGTACGAGTGAAATAGTTCTATTCCAGTACGCAGGATGCCATGTCGTTGTCACAGCAAATCTAACAGTTGAGGTAGAGCCACTCGATACACCAAACACTGATTGACAGCGTCCCCCGCCTATCGCTGTTCGTGCTCCCGACAAGGTTTGGAAGATCCCGCTCTATTGAGTGAGAGACTCCGTGCGCCCGTGAGTGGATAGCCATAGAAGTTCAAAGAATACTCCTCTGAGATACTGTCTAATATCCTCTTGATCGACTTCCTCCTGTGTGAACTCGTGCCATCTCGACTGCGGTAGATTATCTCCGATTCGGTGATTTGGAGGATTCTGAGGCACTGTAGGAGAGGTCGGTGTCACACCGTGAGACATTCAAGCGATTCTTGTGAAATTTTTCTCAGGATATATAACTGATGACATTGAAAGGGGGGTATGCTACGTGAGAACAGCATCCAAGGAGAACACGTTCCAGCAGGGAAATTCCCACCGACTGAAACACAAGCAGATCTCTTCTATGCACTCCCCGAACTCCACTATCCGAAATCTCTCAACGCAGCCGTCGAACTCGTCGATCGGCACGTAGAGGCAGGCAAGGGAGACGATGTCGCTATCTACTTCGAGGATGAACCGATAACATACCGCGACCTCCAAACGCGAGTCAACCGACTCGGAAACGCGCTTCAAGATCTCGGCGTCGAACCTGGCGAGCGAGTTTTCGTCCGCTTCGCGAATCGGCCAGAATACGCAGTTTCGTGCCTCGCGGTTCAGAAAATCGGCGCTATTCCCGTCCCGTCGATGAAACTCCTGCAGACGAAAGAGTGCACCTACGTCATCGAAGACTCCGGTGCGACGGTCGCCCTCGTGCATGATGGACTATTGGAACCGGTCGAAGCCGCAAACGAAACGTGTGATTCCCTTCAAACGATCATCGTCGCCGACCGTGAAGGCATCGCACACGACTACCACGATTACGACGACCTTTGTTCAGCAGCCGCGCCGAAACTGAACGCAGCGGAAACCCACCGCGACGACCTCTCGATGCTCGCATACACGAGTGGGACGACGGGCCGACCCAAGGGCACGATTCATACGCATCGGCAGATGCTTGCGATCGTAGACGGCTATGCACGGTACTGTCTCCAACCGACCATGGACGACGTCTTCTCTGGCAATCCACCCATCGCATTCACGTTCGGGTATGGCGTTCTCGTTGCATTTCCACTCCGATTCGGGGCGAGCACCGTCATCATCGAGAACGCAGAGCCGTTGGATCTCATCAAGACGATCGACGAATACGGTGTCACGGTACTTGGATCGATACCGACTGCCTACAATCAGATGCTCAACGAACACGCCGACCAGATCGAGGCGGCCGACCTCTCATCACTCCGTCTCGGCATTAGCGCAGGTGAACCCCTCTCGCCGTCCACGTTCGAGCGCGTGAAATCGTCGTTCGGTATCGAACTGCTCGACGGTCTCGGGTCGACCGAGATGCTCCACATCTTCGTCAGCCACCGAATCGGTGACGATATCGATCCGTCGGTGACGGGCTACCCCGTTCCGGGCTATGAATGTAAGGTCATCGACCCAGATACGGGTGCGGAACTCGACTACGGCGAAGCTGGACTGCTCGCCGTCCGCGGTTCAACGGGAGTCACCTACTGGGGGCGGCCAGAGAAACAAGAGCTGGCCGTACACGGTGGATGGAGCCTTCCTGGAGATGTCTTCGTTCGGACTGAGGACGACCGGTTCGAATACAAGTCACGCCGTGACGACCTCATTATCTCCAGCGGGTACAATATACCGGGCCCGGAGGTCGAGTCGGTGCTTCAAGAACGGGATGAAGTCTACGAAACTGCTGTCGTCGGAAGTCCCGACGAAGAGCGCGGAACGGTTGTTAAAGCGTTCGTCGTCCTCATCGACGGGGTCGAACCCGACGAGAAAGTCACGTCGATGCTACAGGATCACGTCAAAAGCCAGATTGCTCCCTACAAGTATCCACGCCGAATTGAATTCGTCTCAGAGCTTCCGAAAACGGAGACAGGGAAGATACGGCGCAATCTTCTTCGGGAACGTGAGCAAGAGAGTGGCACCGCCAATACTCCCTGATGTATTTGCTAAACGGTACCATTCACCGATAGTTATAGGGTGTTGCTACCAGTCGAATAACACATAATATGCAAGTAGGAATCGGCCTACCGAACACACTGAAAGGAGTCGACAGAGAGCTGATATTGTCGTGGGCAGAGTGGGCAGACGATGGTCCGTTCACAAGCCTTGGGGTATTCGATCGATTGCGCTATCACGGCCTTGATCCGATGGCAACGCTTACTGCATGTGCGGCAGTCACCGACGAAATCGAGTTAGCAACGTCGATCATCGCCGGACCGCTTCGGCGGAATGCGTCGCTCGCAAAGACGGCCGCAACGCTTGATGTCCTCTCGAACGGCCGACTCACGCTCGGTATGGCCCTCGGTGCGCGGAAAGGAGACTACGACGCTGTCAGTGTCGAATTCGAAAAACGCGGTCGCCTTTTCGACCAACAATTAGCGGAACTTCGTGATTATTGGGAAGGCGACGATATCGGCCCCGACCCCATACAGGACGGAGGGCCGACGATTCTCGTGGGCGGCGATAGCGATCACACGTACCGCCGAGTTGGACGGTTTGCGGACGGTTACATCCACGGTGGGGGCCCGCCACGCGCCTTCGCTCGGCAGGCAGAACGTGCACAAGCGGCGTGGGCTGAATGCGAACGCCCGGGCGGCCCCGAAATCTGGGGCCACGGGTACTACGCGCTCGGTTGTGACGAAGCAGCCGAGAAGGGACGCGATTACCTGCTGAACTACTACGAGTTCACCGGGCCGTTCGCCGAACGGATCGCCGAGAGTCTTCTCACGACGCCTCAGGAGGTCACGCAGTTCGTCCGAAGCTACGAAGACAAAGGATGTGACGAACTTATACTGTTCCCGACCGTCGCCGACCCTGAACAGTTCGATCTGCTGGCCGATACCCTCGGCACAAAGTGGAACGGGAGTGAGAATGCGTGAACGTGGACATACTCGGGGGCGGCCCAGGGGGATTGTACGTCTCCCTGTTGCTCAAGAAGTCTTTCCCAGAGTGGGAGGTGACCGTCTACGAACGCGACCCCGCGGACAACACGTACGGGTGGGGGGTCGTCTTCTCGGACGCCACCCTCTCGTCACTCCGTGAGGCAGACCGACTCAGTCACGAACGGATCACTGATGCGTTCGTTCGCTGGGATCCGATTGATATCTACTACGACGGAGAGTACTTCCGATGCAGCGGACACTCCTTCGCCGGCATTATGCGCTCAGATCTCCTGTCGGTTCTCCAGACCCGTGCAGTCGAACTTGGTGTCGAATTACGCCATGGTGAGCCGATCAACGATCCGGAGCAGCTTCGAGCGGAGTCCGACATCCTCATCGGCGCAGATGGTCTGAACAGCACCGTCAGAGAGACATACGACCAGGCGTTCCGGCCGAACAACAATGCGGGCAACGCCAAGTTCGCGTGGTTCGGAACCGTGAAGCCGTTCGACGTGTTCACATTCATTTTCCGAGAGAACGAACACGGGCTCTGGCGTATTCACGCCTACCCAGGGCGGAAGAGTACGTTCATCGTCGAATGCACCGAGGAAACGTGGGCGGCCGCCGGAATGGACGAAGCATCCGAGGAAGAGGCGCTCGGATATTTCGAGGAGCTCTTTGCAGATCACTTGGGAGACTACAAGCTCGAGTCCAAGCTCTACGCCTGGCGGAACTTCCCGACCGTGCGAAACGCAACGTGGTCGCACGAGAACGTCGTTCTGATCGGCGACGCGGCCCATACCGCACACTTCTCCATCGGGTCGGGAACGAAGATGGCGATGGAAGATTCGATCGCCCTCCAAGAGGCCTTCGAGGAACACGGTCGGGATATTCGGGCGGCATTCAACTGGTACGAGAAAGAGCGCCGTCCGCGTGTCCAAGGGCTCCAAGAGGCCGCCGAGCGAAGTGAGAACTACTTCGAGAACGTCGAGCGCTATCAGAATCTCCGCCCACGTCGGTTCGCGTTTAACCTCCTGACGCGGAGTGGACGAATCACGTACGATAACCTCCGCGTCCGCGATCCGTCGTTCGTCGATCGCTTCGACCAATGGTTTACTGCAGCTGAGGGTGAGGAAGCGACGGCAGTAGCGACGCCGCCGCTGTTCAAACACCTCTCGTTGCGAGACGTGCGGATACCAAACCGCACGGTCATGACGCTCCCACCCACAGAGACGGCAACCGACGGCCAGCCCGCGGACTCGTATCTTGACCAGTTAGTGATACGGGGCGAACAGGGACCCGGTATGCTGCTGACCGACCCACTCGCGGTCACACCCAACGGACGGATAACAACTGGCACGCCCGGACTCTACGCCGACGACCACACCGACGCCCTCGGCGATGCGATTGCTCGAGTCCGCGACGCTTTGGCGGCGGAACCCATCGTCGGTGCCCACCTATTCCACGCCGGTCGACGTGGCGCGACCAAATCCCGCGACCGCGGCCTCGACCGTCCGCTTCCGGAACACGAACGGTGGGAACTGTTGGCACCCTCGGCGAAACCATTCGGGCCTGCAAGTCCGACACCGACCGCCATGGACACCGACGACCTTGATCGGGTTCGTGAAGCGTTCGTCACTGCAGCGGAGCGTGCTGAGAGGGCTGGATTCGATCATCTGCAACTCAACGCGGGGCATGGCTATCTCCTGTCGAGTTTCCTCTCACCGCTCTCGAACGACCGTGACGATGAGTATGGCGGGTCGCTAGAGGAGCGGATGCGCTACCCGCTCCAGGTGTTTGACGCCGTTCGTGACGCGTGGCCGGAGGAGAAATCCCTCGGAGTGACCCTCCAAGCGACCGATTGGAATCTAAACGGCCTCAAAACGCACGAGGCATACGCGGTGGCTCGATCGCTCAAGGAACGCGACTGTGACCTCCTTGCGATCGTGGCTGGGCAAGCCTCCGTTCGGGAACGCCCGCAGTTCGACACCGATACACTGGGCCGGTTTAGCGAACAGTTTCGTAACGAGGTCGAGATGCCAACACTCTCGACAAATTACCTCACGACGTACGACGAGGTGAACACGATGGTCGGTGGAGGCCGGGCGGATTTGGTGTTGTTCCATCCGAATACTCCCGCATCCAGCTAGTGAACTAGCCCTTCAACTCGCTTCGCTTGTTCGTGGAGGACGGAACCGTCGTACTTAGTAGAGGAATGCACAATCGGAGGTGCCAGACAAGAAGTCGTTTTCCCGGATGAGTCGAGAACGTTCTCCGTGTAGTAGTATTGCTGTCCTCGCGTGGCCGAAAGATTTCATCGTGAGGACAGCTCTTAAGATAGCTGCGCCAGTTGTTCTCACACATGAAACGGCAAATCGTCTCGCCGCCGGAGTTGGCCGAGCCCCGTGGATTCAATCACGGTGTGCTGGTCGAGGGCGGGAAGACACTCTATCTCGCGGGCCAGGACGCGACGGGAGCAGACGGAAACATCGTCGCCCCAGATGACCTTGTCCGCCAGTTCGAACAGGTGCTCGAAAACCTCGCGACGGTCGTCGAGCAAGCTGGCGGTGCGAGTGAAAATATCGTGAAACTCAATATCTTCGTCGCAGACCGTGAGCAGTATCGTTCAAACCTCGAGCCGCTGGGCGAGGTGTTCGGCCGATATTTCGAGGAGTATCCGGCGCTCGCACTCTTCGAGGTGAGCGGCTTCTTCAAAGAAGAGACATTAGTCGAGTTGGAAGGGTTCGCCGTCATCGACGAGAAGGGAACGAACGATGCTCGGTGAATTTGCCGTCACCGCTGACCACGAGACGCACCGTGAGACGGTACGCGAGTTCTGCGAGGAGGAGATACTACCGCATATCGAAGAGTACGAAGAGCGCGGGGAGTTCCCTGCGGAACTCATCCGACGGGTCGGCGAAGCGGGGTTGACGGGCGTTCCCTTCTCGACAGAGGTAGACGGGGGCGGGCTCGACTACCGCTCATTCGCAGTCACGGTTGAGGAACTCTCGCGAGCATGGAAATGCGTCGCGGGTGCCGTCAACATCGCCTGCGGACTGGTGGGCTACCCGATCGCCGAGTTTGGCACCGACAGCCACCGTGAGGAGTGGCTCGCACCGATCTGTCGGGGAGAATCCATTCCTGCGCTGTCGATGACCGAACCCGACGCAGGGAGTGATGCCGCCGCGATGGAAACCACTGCTCAACGTGAGGGTGACGAATGGGTTATTGACGGCCACAAGGTGTGGACGACCAACGGTGAAGCCGCAGACTTCCTCCTCATCGTCGCGCGTACGGGTGACGAGGGCCACGGGGGATTGAGCCTGATCGGCATCCCCAATCCCGGCGACCGTGACGGAGTGGAGTTCGTCCGGAACATTCCCTGCATGGAAGGTGACACCGCTATCGAAAGCGAGATTCGATTCGACGATGTCCGTGTTCCTGTCGAGAATCTCGTCGGCGAGGAAGGACGCGGGTTCCGCTACGTCATGGAAGCGCTCGATATCGGCCGAATCGGCACCGCCGCCCAGGGTGTCGGTCTCGCGCAGGGATCGCTCGATGCGGCGAAGGCGTTCGCCGACGAGCGAGAGCAATTCGGCCAGCCTATCCGCGAATTCCAAGGAATCGGATTCAAACTCGCAGATATGGCCACGCGAACACAAGCGGCACGGCTGCTGACCATGTACGCCGCCGGAAACCGTGACCGGGGGGAACGCGTGACGCAGGACGCAGCGATGGCCAAGACCTTCGCTACGGACGCGGCAATGGACATCGCAACGGAGGCAGTGCAAGTACTGGGATCACGGGGATACTCGCAGGACTACCCCGTCGAGCGGTACATGCGCGAGGCGAAGGGCACGCAGATCTACGACGGGACGAACGAGGTGAACCGACTCGTTGTAAGCAAGCGATTATACGAATGAACCAGAATTCGACGCAACGCTATTTCGAAGATCTCGCCGTGGGTGAGACGTTCAATCTCGGGGCAGAAACGGTCACCGAAGCGGAGATCATCTCCTTCGCCGAGCAATACGACCCGCAACCGATTCACACCGACCCCGAGGCAGCTGCCGAGTCGATGTTCGGCACGCTCGTCGCCAGTGGCTGGCACACGGCGGCGATCAGTATGCGGCGATTCGTGGATGGCATCGTCGAAAAGGCAGGAATCGCCATCATCGCAGGCGTCGAGGTCGAGAACCTCCAGTGGAGGCGTCCCATCAAACCCGGCGATGTTCTCAATGCCGATGCGGAAATCGTCGGTCTTGAAGAGTGGAACGAAGAGCGGGGTACCGTTCAATTCGAACTCGAGATGCGAACGGACGACGGTGACCCCGTACTGCAGCTGACCAAGCGGGTGTTGGTCGCGCGGAAGTGAGAGATGACGGCCTGCGAACCGACATCACCTTGATTATCCACGCCATCTCATTTCGAAGCGATGACCGATCTGACACCGGATTTCTCGGGGCAGATGGCCGTCGTGACCGGCGGCACTCGTGGAATTGGACGCGCGATAACTGAAGCGTTCGCAGAAACTGGTGCCGATGTCGTGCCGACCTCTCGCACCGAAGACGACGTCGTTGAGGCCGTCGAGGCTGTCCAAGAGCGGGGGTGTGAGTCACTCGTCGTCCCCACCGACGTAAGCGACCAGGAGGCAGTCGAGAAGCTCTTCGCACAGGTCAAAAACGAGTTCGGGCGCATCGACATCGTCGTCAACAATGCGGGAATCAATCCCCGAGGCGCACTCGGTCGCCCCGAGACAATCGACGTCGACGAGTTCGACCGGACGGTCGACGTGAATCTCCGCGGTGCATTTGCCTGCGCCAGGGAAGCAGGTGCAGCGTTACAAAAGTCGGGTGGTTCGCTCATCAACATCGCCAGTGTCGGCGGCGTTGTCGGTATCCCGCGCCAGCATCCTTACGTCGCATCGAAACACGGGCTTGTCGGCCTGACCAAGAGTCTCGCGCTCGATTGGGCGCCAGACGTTCGCGTGAACGCTGTCGCTCCCGGCTATGTGACCACCGACCTGACGGACGGTATCCGTGAGAACGAGGATCTCTACCAACGTCTGCTCGACCAAACGCCGATGAAACGCTTCGCCGACCCCGACGAAGTCGCCGCACCTGTGGTGTTTCTCGCTAGTGAGATGGCATCCTACGTAACCGGTGAGTGTCTGGTCGTGGACGGTGGGTGGATCGCCGAGTGACGTGCACGTCAAGCACAGGCCTCGCCTTCAACGAAAGAGGAGGCCTGTGAGGGGGATTCTGAGGGTAGCTTTTTTCGAGTAGGACGTGAGAATTATATCATGGATGACGTCAACGCTGAGTTCAGCGTCGTAGACGGTATCGCTCGCATCGAGATTCAGCGCGAAGCAAAGCTGAACGCAGTCGATATGGAGACGAAGCTGGTGATCACCGACCAACTTCGTGAGTATCGTGACCGGGATGACGTGCGAGTGGTGCTCTTTGAGAGTGCAGGCGATGCGTTCTGCGCTGGCGGCGATTTACAGGAGGTAAAAGATCGCGAGTACGCCCTCGAACCGTTCACCGAGACGTGGGAGGAATTGTTCACCGAAATGCGGACGATCCCCCAGCCGACGGTAGCGAAGATCGATGGGCATACGTACGGCGGTGGGTTCGATCTCCTCTTACACACCGATATTCCGATTGCCGCGAACGACGCGCAAATCGGCCAACCGGAGTCGGCGCTCGGTATCGTCAATCACTTCTCGCCACCAGAACTGTTGGAGCGGGTCGGCCTTCCGACGGCGATGGATATACTCATGACTGGCGAACCGATCACGGGCGCTCGCGCCGATGAAATCGGTCTCGTAGCGAGAAGCGTTCCTACCGAGGAGTTGGATGCGACGGTTCAGGCAGTTTTCGACGCGCTCAGAGCCAAAAGTCCGCGGGTGCTCAAAAAACTTAAGCAAGGTATCTATGCGAGTACGGATATGTCACCAACGGCCGCGAAAGCACACTTGGAGGCAGTCTCGTTGGAGGCGGCTCGTACCGATCCCGATTACCGGGAGGGCGTCGACGCTCAACTTGAACGACGTGACCCCGATTGGCCGGCGTAGCCAAGTGACTCACGTTCTTTTGTGACTTATTGTAGGAACGACTACAAGACAGTATGTTTATTATCTATCGTGTGGTGTGAGAGACCATGGCTAAGAAAGGCCAGCAGCATGAATTTGGATCGTACGGAGGACGATATGTTCCTGATGAGCTAGCAGACGTCCTGCAACAGTTAGCTGATGCCTACGATAGCGTGAAAGATGATACAGACTTTCAGGCCGAACTACAGCGGCTGCAGCGAGATTTCGCCGGGCGACCAACACCGTTGTATCGCGCCGATCGACTGTCGGCCGAGTACGGGGCAACAATCTATCTCAAACGCGAAGATCTGCTCCATGGCGGTGCGCACAAACTCAACAACTGCCTCGGGCAAGGACTCATGGCCAAACACGCCGGGAAGGAGCGTCTTATCGCCGAAACTGGAGCTGGTCAGCACGGAACGGCTACGTCTATCGTCGGTGCGCTCCTGGGACTCGACACGGTAATCTATCAGGGCAAGAAAGACCTTGAGCGTCAGAAGATGAACGCCTTCCGCATGGAATTGATGGGTGCAGACGTCAATGAAGTGACGCAGGGGGGACAGGGGCTTGCCGACGCTGTCGATGTCGCACTCGAAGATTTGATCGAGAACATCGATAACACGCACTATCTCGTCGGCTCTGTCGTCGGTCCAGATCCGTTCCCACGGATGGTTCGCGATTTCCAATCTGTCATCGGCAACGAGGCCCGTGAACAGATCCTCGAGAAAGAAGGGCGACTCCCTGACGCTGCAGTTGCGTGTGTCGGCGGGGGCTCTAACGCGATGGGACTATTCCATGCCTTCCGCGATGACGATGTCGAGTTTTTCGGAGCAGAGGGTGGTGGCGAAGGATCCGATTCGAAACGCCACGCTGCGCCGCTTGCTTCCGGAAAGGAAGACGTCATCCACGGGATGCGAACCCGCGTTCTCGACGATGACGTAGAAGTTCACTCCATCGCTGCGGGCCTCGACTATCCCGGCGTCGGACCCGAACACGCGATGTTCCGTGAAGTCGGCCGTTGTGAGTACCAAGCCGTCGTCGACGATGAGGCGCTTGACGCCTTTCAAGACCTCTGCCGCCTCGAGGGAATCGTGCCGGCGTTGGAGTCGAGCCACGGCGTTGCGCTCGCAAAGAAACTCGCCGCAGAACGCGATTCGGACGACGTCATCATTGTGAACCTGAGTGGCCGAGGTGACAAGGACGTCGACAAGATAGCGAACGAGTATCTCTCGAAGAGCTGAATCGACTTTCAAGGTTCCAGAGTCCCGTTTTATTAGACGCGGGCACTATTTCCCTTCCCACAGAATGAGCGAACGCGAGTAGGAGGGATAGTGCATCGGGAGGCCCATTTGCGGTAGAGAGGTGACCTAGATCATCTCTTGGAGGTGAGTGAAAAACCGCTCTTCACGGTCGGCCAGCGCCATCGCTTGGTCGCCCGCTTGCTCGAGAAGTCGTTCCTGTTGTCGGCCTTCAGCCTCACTCGCTTCTTTGAGCGTTCCACTCAAGCCAGTCCAGTCGTCCGCGATGTCGTAGAGTCGTTCCGGGATTTCATCCCGTAATCCCAAGTCGGGAGCTACTTGCTCGAGAAATTCGGCGTACAACCGACGGAACGCACCACCGCCCGTTCCGCGTCGTTCGATGTTCTGATAGCCAAATCGAGCACACCAACTCGTGTCCTCCAACGCCGTCCATGTCGGAAGATCCTCCCCAAATCGTCGAATACCTTTGATCCCCTCCGATTTCCAGTGGCCGTCCTCCGGTGTGAGCATGATTTTCACCGCCCGCTGAACCGCGTGCCTGCTCGCCGGGGTGCAATCGTTTTCGATGGTGGAATCGGTGACGACGAGCCACCGATTGTCGAGAGGGCCGAACCCGTAGTCGGAATTCAACGCCTCCTGTAAGTGCGCGATTGGCAGTCGTTGTACGGAATCGAACTCGCTGTCGGAGAAGAGAACTTCCTCATCGTCAATTCCGATGCAGAGGACCACGTGCGGGCCAAAATGCGTACTCGTTTCGAAATAATCGAGATAGAAGAGATTGACGAACAGCATCACTGGGGCATCATCGGCGATGTGGGCCTGCATATCGTTCCACGCAGTTTCCCACGTCTGCCCGCTGGCTTCTCGATAGTCGATTCCGAGCGTCTCGAAAAATCCCGTCTCCAGTTGTCCGTTCCGCCCCATGATGATGCGACTTGCTGGGCCGTGTTCGTAATAGCCGAATCCGAGGCCGGAACCGAGTCCGAAACAGAGTGACTCGTTCAATCCCCAGCCGTAGTAGTCTGCTAGATTTCGAAGCGACGCCGAACCACAGTGGGCGCCGGGCGTGTGGGTGTATTTGGAGAGATGCATATACAATCGACCGATTGCTCCCCGTAAAGCAGTGTTGTCCGTAAGGGCTGTTGGCTATGTGTGTTCTTCTGTACACAGGGCAACGAAATCTCTACTAGCCTGTCCGTCCCAGTCACAGGCACGTTAGGTCACACCGCCACCGCGTTCTTCGAACTGCTCGTACACACGTTCGTCGAGGATTTCGCGCAGGTGTTCGACAGCATCCCAGACATCTTCGAAGCTAACGTAGAGTGGTGACGGGCACATACGGATGACGTTCGGCGATCGGAAATCGACGATGACGCCGTGTGCTTTGAGCGCCTCGTTGATCCGGTATCCCTCTGGGTGCTCGATGGCCACATGGCCGCCGCGCTGAGCCGGGTCGCGCGGCGTTCCCAACGTGCACTCGGGGAGGCGTTCGTCGACGAGAGAGATGAGGTATTCGGTGAGTGCCACTGACTGCTCACGTAGTGTTTTGATACCAACCTCGTCGATGATATCCAATACGCCCGCAAGCGGGGCGGCACTCAGGATGGGAACCGTACCGATCTGCCAAGCCCCTGCTGAATGCGCGGGCGTGTAAGTCAGTTGCATCTCGAACTGCGTGTCCTTCTCATGGCCCCACCAACCTGCTAGCGCAGGCAATTCACCGTGATAGTCGCGGTGGACGTACAATCCTGCGATGGCACCAGGGCCGGCGTTGAGATACTTGTAGTGACACCACACAGCGAAGTCGACATCGTTCTCGGCCAGTGAGTGAGGCATCGCTCCCACGGAGTGCGCGAGGTCGAAGCCTGCAAACGCATCGTGTTCGTGTGCGAGGTCCGTGATGGATTTAATATCCAGGAGTTGGCCAGAGCGGTAGAAGACGGAAGGCATGAAGACGATACCCACGTCATCGTGTTCGTCGAGTGCAGCCGCGATATCGTCTTCGCGGAGCGTCCGTCCGTCGTGAGACTCAACGATGACGAGATGCTCGTCGGGGTCAAGTCCACGAATACGGAGCTGTGCGCGAATCGCGTAGTGGTCGGTCGGAAAGTCAAGGTCGTTCACGATGACCTTCTGCCCGCGGCCCAACTCTGCACGTTGATCAAGAAAGGTACCGACGAGCGTGTGAATATTGACGGTCGTGGAATTCGCCACGACGACCTCATCCTCGCGGGCCCCGACGATTGGTGCAAGACGCTTGCCGAGGTGTTCGCCATAGTGGAACCACGGCGGTTCGCCATCAGTCCAGCCTTGAATCCCACGTTCGCGCCATTCGTCGACGACGTGTTGGAGGTTGCGCTCGGCGTCCGTCGAGAGTGGGCCAAGGGAGTTACCGTCGAGATAGAGATCGTCGGGGAGATAGAACCGATCGCGAAGATTCACACTGGCTGCGTCGTCACGTTGCTGAGCATATTCGCACCCGAGTTCGATTTCATCGTCCATAGGTTGTATGACACCTCCAGCAGGGTGTATTTTTCGGAGAGTGACCACCGGAACAGTCAAGACGGAGTGACGAAACACACCACTCATGTCAACACGTGCTGACGAACTCGACGTCGAACTAGCCGCCGTCATCGAGGAAATCGAAGCGATGGGGATTCCAGAATGGCACGAACTGTCGGTCGAGAGTGCTCGGCGCATCGAGGACGAACTGTTCACGACCGGTGGGGGCCCCGAGATTGAGGTCGTCCGCGATCTCGCTTTCGACGGCCCTGGAGGCGAAGTTCCAGTTCGTGTGTATTGCCCTGCTGCCGACCAACCCCTTCCAATTCTTGTCTACTACCACGGTGGCGGGTGGGTACTTGGAACACTCGACTCCGTCGAGAACATCTGTCGCGAACTTGCAATGCGTGCAGAGTGCATTGTTGTCTCGGTGGATTACCGTCTCGCACCTGAGCACTCGTTTCCCGCTGCAGTCGACGATGCGTACGCTGCCCTCGAGTGGGTTATCCGAAACGCCGACGTTCTCGGGGGGGATGGACGCGTCGCTGTTGGTGGCACCAGTGCTGGAGGCAATCTCGCCGCCGTAACTGCTCTCCGTGCCAGGGAACAAAATGGCCCAGACATCACGCGGCAACTGCTCCTGTATCCCATCACCGACTTTGCACTCGATACCGATTCCTATCAGGCGAACGCAGGCGGACCACTGTTGACCCACGCCGATATGGAGTGGTTTTGGAATCAGTACCTTCGGAGTCCTGTCGACGGCTATAACCCCTTTGCGTCACCGTTGCAGATGATCGATTTTTCAGGGGTTGCACCAGCGACGGTCGTCACCGCGGGGTTCGATCCGCTTTGTGACGAGGGGGCCGCCTACGCTGACCAACTGGCAAACGACGGTGTCGATGTCGAGCACCTTCACTATCCAGCGATGGCTCACGGGTTTCTCAGTTTGAGTGACGATGTGACCGTCGCTGACGAAGCGTTGGATGCGGTGGCGGGAAATATCTGGTAAGAGACAACCTCTATCTGTTTTCTGCTATATAATCCGAAACTGTCGCACGCGCGTCCGAGAGATACTCAATTCTCACCGAGAGTGAGTCTCTTTGGCTGCTATTGTACGATTTAGGAATCCAATCGCCATATTTGACAGTAGGAACGAACTTCATGCTTTAAGATAGTTAGCGTACTAGTGAAACCCACGATGACCGAACGCGTTGAATCACTCGATTACAATCGGTTCGATATCAGCCCTGAACACGGATTTCTTCCTGATACCGAACCACTCATGTCGTTCGGGACGGACGCACATCCGCATCTCCAATCACTCGACAAATTAGGAGATGGCCTCCCTAGCCTCATTGAGAACGACCAGCTCAGATCGGCGGTGGAAAACCTTGAGGCGCCATCTCCAGATGTATTTGACGAGCTGACCGAACGCGAACTGATGCGCGTATACAGTGTCACCGGATTCCTCGCGAATGCGTACGTGCATAAACCCAACGAACCGTCCGCCACTACCATTCCAACCGGCGTGGCCGTCCCGCTTTATGAATCGACGAAGCGCCTTGGCCGCACGCCAGTCCTTTCATACGACGCATACGTCCTTCATAACTGGACTCTAACCGACACCGACCGTGCAATGACGCCACCGAACGTAGACACCATCACAAATTTCTTCGAACCGCGTGACGAGCAATGGTTCATCGCTATCCACGTCGCCATCGAGAGCGCAGCAGGGCCGGCGATCGCCGCGATCAGCGATGCACAACAAGGAATCATCGAAGATGACCTAACTCGGGTTACGCACGCCCTTCAAACGATAGAAGACGCGCTACACGATATTACTGCGGTTCTCGATAGAATGCCGGAGCACAACGATCCAGAGCAATATGGACAGGGATTTCGACCGTATTTGAAATCGCTTACGAGCGTCAAGTACGAAGGTGTCACTGAGCTCAACGGGCCCCAATCATACCGAGGCGCGTCCGGAGCGCAGTCAAGTCTTTTCCAAGCGCTTGACGCTGCCTTGGGAATTGATCACGGTGATAACCCGCTCGTGAACCATCTCCATGTCCTACGGGGAGATATGCCTCCCGCTCACCGAGCATTCATCGAGGCGGTTGAAGAGGGCCCAAACCTCCACGATTACGCTGCGAACAGTGATGACAGCCTTCGCAATGCATACAATGACTGTATCGACCGGATGGTTACCTTCCGCGATCACCACATCGACATCGTCGAGACCTACTTGACAAAGCCGCTTGACGAACAGAAAGGAACTGGTGGAACGCCGTACGGTCGCTATCTTGGGTCATTCACAGACGATACGCAAAACTGCAGGCTATCGTCTTCGGCGGAGTGAGGACTTCGCTCCGTTGAAGCCATATCCGCTATTGTCTATTCTCTATGCCATTGCAGCGTTCGTGACGAAAACCACACTTGAGGATATCCTTCAGAACCAAATGCTCGCCATGGCTGTCTCTATCTGACGATTAGATCGCATGCCGGTCGTCCTCCCGAGAGACGCCCGGAGTGAACGACGAGGTCAGTGGCGCACCCAACATTGACGGTCGCCCTTGACATCAAGGTCTGCTTCCTCACACAACCGCTTCATCACTGAGCGCACCCTCGGTCGATATCACAGGAAGCACGACCTCGTGCTCGCAAATCACGGCGTCGAGATGTGCGTCCTCCCCATCTGGGACTTGCGACAGAACCACCCGATACTTTGACGGCGGATGCTCTGTGGAAACACTGGAAATACTGAGGTTGCCGGCTCGAGTTCGCCCTGCATTCGACGAAGTGGCTTCTGGACAACCTCAAGGAGCGGTGCATACTCGATATGATTCATGCAGAGCACACGGAGTACGCCATGTTGCCAATCGATGGCGCCCCACGATGCCCTGTTCTGATTTTGGCCCGAGCAGGAGTACCGCGTTATCGCGACCCGAATTCTTCGGTCAGTGCCTCCGCGTGCTCTGCGATGCTTGTCGTCAGCTGTTCATCGACCACCGCCTTGTCATAATTCGGAACGCGCCTGCAGACGATGTTTCGAAGGCCAACACGCCCACCGGCCGTTCGCGGATCCGCACTCGTCTCATACTGGGCAACTTCCTCGCCCTGATAGATGATAGTGTAACTGCACGGCTTCGACGTCCCTGTCGTCATCGTGACCGACAACGATTCGTCCAAATCGATGACGACCACGGTCACCACCGAACCTCGTCGCCGACGGCAAACTGCCCGGACTCAACGACAGATGCGTTGAATCCACCACGGTGAACGAGCGATTCGGAGAGACCCTCCTCCCCGACGAGCGACTGCATATAGCCACACGGTTCACACAGTTGGATACCTTCACAGACGACATCGCCGACTGTGAACGTCTGGCCGACGAGATGGTTGAGCGGTACATCTGCGGTTGTCACATTCCGGCGATGTGCACCCGGCGGAATCTCGATTTCCGCATCCCGTTTAACCGCCGCCAGTGCCTCAGCTTCGATGAAGGTGACATCACTTGCTTCCTTTACCTCTCGATTCGGATCATCGTCAAGGAAGTTCCAGAGGCCACGTCCATCGAAGTATCGGTCACCGCGGAGTTCCCGTTCAGCAACAGCTTTCACCTCTTGTCGTGCTTGCATCGGGTCACCACTGTCGGAAGCAATATGAATCTGCGCAACTCGACCGGTTCCCATGAACTCTCTTCGTGGGAATGTGAGTTATATATACCGACGAACAGAGGTACAATCTTATCGGTGATTCTTCTTGACGGTGAGCGTGTTTCCGATGAGTTGTTCCGTATCTCTGCGAAGTCGTTTCGAAAAAGCGGATGTCGAGATATCGAGATTTTTGGCCAATTCGTCCTGCGAAATTCTGCGTGGAATCTCGTAATAGCCCTCTTGGTAGGCCATCCGAAGCAACCGTTTCCGTTTCTCGGACACTCCCACGACGTCCGTCGTTTCGTGATCTGCTGCGTCTCTGAGCGGGGTGACTCGGAACGTCACATCGTTTTTCAGACAAAGACGATTCCCGAGAAGCGGATCGTTTTCTCAAGGGGCAGGCGTTAGCCCTGTCGGCTAGACAAGCCACCGCGAACGCCGATTCAGGATCAGGACTTTCCTTTACGAGTATCCGCGTTCCGTGTCATCGGTTCGGCTAGCGTACGGTGTACCCACCGTCGAGAACGATCGTCTCCCCGGTCATGTACGCGGAAGCATCGCTCGTGAGGTACACCGCCGTCGGACCGAGCATCTCCGGCGTCGCCATCTCATCTAATAACATTTCGCCCTCCCAAGTATCGACAGCGTTCTCGGCGACCTGCGCACCCTGATCCGCGTTATCGGTGGCAACGTATCCCGGTGCGAGGTTGTTCACGCGGATGTCGAACTCGGCCCACTCCGAGGCGAGTTGGTTCTTGAACCCCTCTAACCCGGCCTTCGAGGCGTTGTAGGCAACTTGTCGCTGGGGATAGTTGGCGATGAACGCAGACATCGAGGAGACGTTCAGGATGACACCGCCGCCGTTCTGCATCATTTCACGGCCGGCAGCGCGCGAGCAGATAAACGCGCCCGTGAGATTCGTCTCAAGGACAGTGGACCACTCCTTGAGCGACATCGTTTCGATGGCCTCGTGGATGACGATACCAGCGTTGTTCACGAGCACGTCTATTCCATCGAATCGCTCGACAGTCGCCTCGACCATCGCCTCCACAGCATCCTCGTCGGTTACATCGCACTCCACTGCGAACGTATCGGTCCCGGTCGTGTCGGCAATCTTCGTCGCCGCCTCTTCTCCCAACGCCACATCGCGATTTGCAATGACGACGTTTGCCCCCGCCTCTGCGAGGGCGTTCGCGATGGCGCGGCCGATACCGCGGTTACCACCAGTCACGATTGCCGTCTGTCCATCGAGGTCGAACGCATCAAGTACTGTCACGATAGTACCGCTGACTGAGGTTCACAAAAATCTTCGTCTCTATTCACACGAGAAAGATGATAGTACCGCCGAGCGGTGGCGGTGAACTTCCGACGAATCGAATCAATCATCGAACGAAATCATCCCCTTGACGACGCCGGGTTGCATCGCACGACGGAAAGCGTCGTCTATATCGTCGAGCGATGATTTGAAGTCGACGATGCCCTCCACATCCACGGCGTCGTCTTCGAGAAGGCTGATGGCCGCGTCGTACGTGTTCTTGTAGCGGAACGACCCGTGAACGTCGAGTTCATTGTCGATGATGTCGAGAACGTTGAACGGAACGTTCGCTTCGTCCGCTAGTCCAACCAGTACGACGGTGCCGCCGCGACGGACGGCGTCGATGGTCAAACGTATCGACGGTTTTGCGCCGGACGCCTCAACGACGACGTCGGCACCCACACCGTCGGTGTACTCCGCGACGGCCGTTTCGAGATCCATCTCCGAGACGTCGACGGTCAGGTCGGCACCGCGTTCGCTCGCGAAATCGAGTTTCTCCGGGACGACGTCGGTGACGATAACGTCAGTCGCACCCGAGGCGAACGCCGTCTCCATCGTCATTAGTCCGATCGGACCTGCTCCGGCGACGAGAACGGTGTCCCCTGTTCCCACGTCGCCCCGTCGGCACGCGTGGATACCAACGGAGAGCGGTTCGCAAAGCGCCCCCTCCGTCGTCGAGACGGTCTCCGGAAGCTTGTAGGCGAAGTCGGCCGGCCACGAGACGTACTCCGCGAACGCGCCATCGTGCGGCGGCGTCGCCATGAACTCGACCTCCTCACAGAGGTGGTAGTCTCCTCGCTTGCAGTGGGCGCATCGGCGACAGGGAACACCAGGTTCGAGGGCGACTCGGTCGCCGGGCGTGAGGTCATCGATGTTCTCGCCGACTTCGACGACTTCGCCGGCGCTTTCGTGCCCGAGGACGAGTGGGTCTTCGACGACGTAATCGCCAATTCGCCCGTGTTCGTAGTAGTGGACGTCGGACCCGCAGATACCGACATCCCGAACTGCGACGAGGACGTCTTCTGGGCCGGGCGACAGGTCGGAGCGTCGTCGAATCTCGAACTCGGTGGGTTCGACTAGCACGGCGGCTTTCATACGGATTCGAACGGACGGAACCCACAAAAATATAGGGATGCTCCCGATTCACGGCAGCGTCGTCGAGTGGTGACGCTGCCGTCCTCGTGGTGCCAGACTGGGTAGTACCAGTTGACGTGCGTCTGCGCTTACTCTCTGAAGGACACGAAGCGCACCGGTTTCCCGATCGACATCGGCCCAACTCGCGCCGTTTCGGAGGTCGTTTCGTAAGGGGGCCAGCAGTAGTTCGAGGTCGTTGCGATGGCCCGACAGAACCTGTGGTGAGATGCTCGTGTTGGTCCACGGGTCAACCAACGTGTGTAGACCCTTCGTTGATAATTACCTGTGAGACGTACTCTTCTGTATGGTGTTACGCACTCGCAGAACCGTTTACTACCTCGCATTGGTCATCGTAACGACCCTCATCTTCACGGTGGCTTACAATGCCGGTATGGCCATCTGGGAGAATCGTCCGCAGCCCTTCTATCACTCGCTCCAGATTATCATCCAAAGTTTCACCACCACCGGGTATGGGGAAGATGCACCGTGGCGAACCCTCCAGATGAATCTTCTAGTGGTCGTGATGCAACTCGCCGGAATCGGACTCATTCTCACCGCCGTGGATGTATTCGCCGTTCCCTGGCTTCGTAATGCGCTTACCCCGACCGCTCCGGAAACGCTTCTCGGGCTTGATGACCACGTCATTATCTGCGAGTATACGCCTCGCACTGATGTCTTAATCACGGAACTTGACGCTCGCAACCGTGAGTATGTCCTCATCGAACCGAATGCGGACATAGCGAGCGACCTTCACCAGGCGGGATATCACGTCATCCACGGCGACCCCGAATCGACTGACGTACTTGGAAATGCGCAAATCACCTCGGCAAGTGCCGTCATCGCAGATGCCGCCGATGATACGAACGCGAGCATTGCTCTCTCGGCACTCGAAACCGACCCGGATGTGAGAGTAATTTCATTAGTCGAGGATGCAGCATTGGCCCGGTATCAACAGTTAGCAGGGGCGGACACCGTTCTTTCCCCTCGTCAGCTATTAGGTAAGAGTATCGCAGGTGAAGTTCCAACCCCTATTACTACGACTGTCGAGCAAGGTGTCGAGATTAGTGATGATTTCGAATTGGGTGAGTTTTCAATCGAGGCAGAAAGTGACCTCTGCAATACTACGTTCGCCGAAGCACAACTTCACGAGCGATTTGGGGTGAATGTAATCGGGGTATGGTTTAACGGCGATTTTATAACACCAGTCAATCCAACCGACGAACTGGTTGCCGGGACTCGGCTCCTCGTAGCTGGCAAGTCCGATCAGCTAGATGCTTTGCGAGATGCGTCAGCCACTACTGTCAGCGAAATTTCTCCTCGACGAATCCTCCTGGCTGGATACGGAGCCACCGGCCAGGCGGCTTATGAGGCGCTCGCTACTACCAGCTCAAGGCTGACCGTTCTCGACATCGAAGAGAAAGATCGCGTGGACGTGGTTGGTGACGCACGTGATCCAGACGTCTTAGTAGATGCAGGAATTGAGGAGGCGTCAGTACTGCTGCTCACGGTCGAGGATGACAAGACGGCGATTTTCGCCACATTGATCGCCCGTGATTTGAATCCGGATCTTCAAATCGTGGTACGGGCGAACGAGGAGGAGGATGTACAGAAGCTGTATCGAGCAGGGGCGGATTACGTGCAATCGTTGGCGACGATTAGTGGCCGTATGCTGGCCTCGACGGTGTTCGAGGACGAGGAACTGCTGGCGTACAACAAGCAAGTTAGCATCGTGCGTCTCCCGGCTCCTAGATTAGAAGGAAAAACACTCGCGGATACAGCGGTTCAAACGGTGACAGGTTGTACGGTCGTTGCAATCATTCGAAACGGTGAGACGATTACCGACTTCGATCCGGCAAATTTCAGGTTTGTGGCCGACGACGATGTTATCATCGCAGGGCTTGATGAGAATATCACGCGGTTCGAACGCCGATTCAGCACATGATTAATATTCGGTCGTTTTTTCTGGTAGTACGGCCAGAGTTGTGAAACTACTCGACGTAGAAAACAAATTTATTTCAGGAACTATATGACTATTCGAACAGCAAGGTGGAGAGTGAACACAAACTGCAAAGTTCACAGTGCCCACGGTTACCAGTGATGCTCGTCCACACTCCGCCTCGGAATATCCTTCTCAATGAGCAATTTTGATGAGTTGGTCACAACAGATTAGCCATGATGGATGGTATCCTATCTCGTCGGGCAAAGGTTGTCACATCCAGTCAGGCGATGCCCGACAGGGGGATTAAATCAGAATTCGGGGTGGACGTCAAAGCGCTCTCCGCCGACTCATCGCAGACGCCACTCCAGACATCGATTTTCACGAACGACAGGCGACCTCGTGTTTATCATGAACGCATTGACTTTCTAGAGACTCCGAATTTCTCCTGGCAAGTGATGTGGTTCTATAGGTACCACCAATTGAATCATCGAGTGGTTTCCTCTGTTGGTTCCTATACTTCGACAGACGATAAAGGATCCATTCGATTCCGTCTGAAGGAAACCCTCTTGGAGTCACTCTGGGGGAATTTGTCGTTGAAGTACAGGTAGCACAAGGGTTCGATGGCAATTGATTTGATAACTTCGCAACAGTGGCGTGGATCATCAGTGAAAACGCTTGCCACCATACTCGACATACTGAAGGTGTAAGTCCCGTAATTCAGTGAGCAATAGTCCATACTGCCGACAACGCTGTTCGCAAGGGCGTCCGAGAGTCATCGAATGGTGGAGTCAGATGGGAATCATCGCTTAGGCCGACCTACCAACACAGGAGTTCGCATGAGGAGCAACGCTCGAAAAGGCGCCCCATGTCGAATTCGATATTGAGCGGGACGTCGCCCACAGCATTGACTAAGTCTTACCACTCGTGTGGGCCATCGGGAATGACCTCGAATCATTGGAGGTAATTGTTACGTGAGGATTCGGACGTCAACGACTGACGGCGAGTAACATCGTTCTTGGAACCGCTGCCGAACTAGATGAAAATCGGGGGAAGGGAGTACGATGACCTTCAGCTTGTAGTCGTGGTCGTCGTGGTGCCACCACCGCCACCGCCTCCTTGGACAGTGGTGCTGAGCAGGTTGAGCGTGCTGCTGAAGACGGACGCGTCACCCGAGAACCGACGGGTGCTCCCCGTATTCAACGAGAGGTCACGTCCGAACACGAACGTGGTGATCTGTCCTCGACTACCCTGAAGCCCGGCACCCAACTGGTAGCGGATGATGTACGCGTTGTAGTCGTCTGGTTGGCTGATCTCGGGAACGGTGCCCCCACCCGGTCGTGAAAGGAGCCCCACCGTTGTTGATTGCTCGAGTGCTTGGACGACGCGGAACTGCACGCCCGGGTGGTAGTCGTACGTGTATACCAGCACGTTCTGGCCCTGCGCCGACGCACTGCCTGCACTGCCTAGTCCAAGTGCGAGCGCACCCGTGGCGAGTGCGCCCTTCTTCATGAGCGATCGGCGATCATCCGATTCAACGTCGATTGTGTCTTGTTGGTCTCGGTCAGTCATTCTCTCACCTGTTCTCCCTATGGCGAGCGCCACGATGAAGGCTACAGATGGTTCACGTTTTCACGAAAATCCTACCGGCAACGTCGTGGCGGTAATCGGGAATACCGCTTGTTGTACTGGCGATTTTGTCGGTGGATCGGCTCCCAATTGTTGAATGTAGTCTAGTTGTCGACAGCTAATGGAAGATCTCCATCTTCTTCTCCAGCGTCGGCCCGATAATGATGGATATGTATAACGATGTGTCCATTCGGTTTCGGGAACTTGTGGTACTGTTCGTGATGCGGATGGTCAATCTCGTCTCACTTATCGTGCACTCACTCATCTCGTCAACGTACTCAGGCTGCTCTAAACCAAATCACGTTCGGTACATGTACCACATAACGCGGTCTCAGTCAGTGGAATAAGTCTATCTTAACGACACACGGGAGGAACTGGCGGTCTCGTTACTGAGACTGTTTACTCGGAAAATCATTACTCCCTGATTTTCGTATACGAGAAGGTAATCAGTAGAGTGAAGAAGTGACCGACGCATGCGCGGAAGTTGATGCGTTCTGATGCCTCGAACTGTGTATGAGCCCTTGGGAACGTACACGTAGTCTGGTTGGACATTGTTTTTCCGCAACTGGTTCGAGAGACACGTCTGAGTGTGGCAGTGTGAAAGTCGACGGTACATCCGGAGGTGGTGTTGATACGCCGCTGGAGAGTTCCATTCGACGCCCCATAATCCTACAGCGATTGTCCGATTAGAGAGATAAGGGAACCATTCAGCCGCGTCGCCAATAACAACGAATTCGGCGTCCGTTGGTACTTCCTTGTCCACCCACGCTGTCGCTTCGAGATCTTCGTTGTCGATGAACGAGGGCAGGGACGTGCCGCCAGGAAGCGGTGTGCCCGCCGCATAAAATCCGCCCATTGTGACCATCAGCAATAGTAGTCCAGCGGTCACTCCCCGCAATAACCACCGAGTGGCATAGTGGTGTACTATATCAGAGCCGACATTGTGAGGCACGGTTAACCAAGCGCCAATAACCATCGTCCCGGGGATGAACGAGAATCGGGATTCATGGAGGAGCAACACCGATAACAGGAACCAAACTGGGAGAAAAAACCGTCGCTGAGCAATCAAGTAGCCTCCGCCAAGTAGTACTAGAAGGTACCAGACCGACATGGTGTGGCCGGCGGCGATCGGCCGACCCAGTTCGGAGAGGAGACGGAAAGGTGAGGGTGTTTGAAAGAGCCCGCCATGGGTGCCAGCTGCTGCTATGAATGGCTCTATGCCGTGAATTAAGATGGTGTAAGCTAGCCAAGGCAGAGCGATTACGAATCCACCAACGGCGACGCCGGCTCCCAAGACCAGCCCAATTAATGAGCGGTCGTAGAATACGTACAGAAGCACATAGCTCGCCCCGAAGAAAGCGGAGTACGTCGGATGAGTTAGCAGCGTCAACCCGAACAAGACTACTGCCGGCACAAGCGACTGGCGGTTCTTGGATTGGAATAACTTCACTCCATAATAGAGCCCAGTAAGGGTGAACAGGAACGCTGGTGCGCGCACGATGCCGCCTGCTGAGATATGCCACTGCAATAGGTCTGGCGTCGCTGCAAACAAGATGGTTATTACGCCTGCCCGGAATGATGAACCGACTATCTCACGCGCCAAGTAATAGAACGGAATTACGGCGATCATCGTAATGAAGCCAGGAAGTAAGCGGGTGAGCGTTATCGGATGGGCACCGAAATCAAGCAGCACAGCAGTTCCGTATAACCCCAGTGGGGGATAGGCAAACGGCACACCCTCAGCGGTGTAACCAGGGATTCTCGTCGGTGGTCGATAACCGTGGGCAAGAATTTTCTCGGCGATTGAAAGGTACAGGCCAGCCCCATACGCCGGGTACGGATGGGACTGGTAGTAAATTGCAACCAAGATAGCTGCGACGCTCAACGCAGCTACTAGCCAGACCCAGTCGTTCGTGACGGCTGTGGTGAGCAGTGAAATGGCCTGTTCGAAGTGGGTTTGTTCCCGCTCATCTTGAGACTGCTCGGTGAAACGACTATCTCTTGCCATTATATGAAAATGCGAATATTAATCCATAGCCAAGAGCAAAAATGGCTCGGCAAAACCAACCTACATCGCCAGTCATTCATCGGAAATTCCGCAGGCGAGACGAAGTTGCAATACGATACCAACTGGTGTGAGCTTAAGGGCAGAGACCGTGCGCCAATTCTGTACGTATCGGCTAAATCCTGCAGCCGACTAAGTGATAATATATAATAGTGATAAGAAGTTAACCTTGAGTAGGGGGTTTTGTGATGATAACAGGCTGTTCGGGAGAGGGCCGAAATGGAAGTGTTGGACATATTCACCGAAACACCTTCACACGTTATGAATCACAGGATTGTACAAACCAATAAGACAGCATTACGTCATAGAATCGTTGACATCGATTCAGTAACGGTGTGAAGTACGATTTCTAAGTAATCGTGGAAGGAATACATGCCTCTATAAATGTCATGTATATTTTCATAATGACTTACTCTCAACCACGTATATCCATCGTATTGAAAACTAATTGTAGGTCGAAATGAAGGGAAACAATTCTTTCAACGGTAGATAGCGATTGAAGGCGATTCGGTAAGTAATCGCTAAGATGTTCCTTCCTTGTAGTGTTCATACGAACGGTTACTCGGTTTTATGCCTCCTGTCGTAGGATGACGGTCAGGAAACTCACAGTAGTCCTCCAACGAAGATGAGAATGCAGCTAAAGGTAAAGGGGCGATCAATCACTCATCTTCGTTGGTTCGAGATTGAATGAGGAGAAACAAAGAGTATGCAACTACGGAGAGACTGGTCAAGGCTCGGTATCCTACTGCTCATTATAGGCATACTGCTCGTCGGATTGACGTTCGGCGTAAGTTGGGCACTCGCGCCGAACACGAACAAGTTAACATCGCAAACCAACACGACTGTCCTTGTCGGGGTGCAAGGCCCAGGGCCAAATGGGAACGTAACCGCGCTCAACAGCAACGGAAGCGTGCGGTGGAGTGTCGGGAGTGCCATCAGTTATCAAGGCGTTTCATACCTCGAAAACGGAACTGTGTTAGCGACCTTTGCCGACGGTCCGTACCAACGGTGTGGATCATTCGAACCGCCATGTAAGCGAACGGGCGTGCGGTTTATCGACCCCCAACCGAAGGCGAGGATTGTCGGTCAATGGAGCTACCCGGTTCGCACGCGGGAGGACAGCGAAGTTCACGACGCCGAAATGCTTCCCTCGGGTGAACTGCTTGTCGCCGACATGGAGTACGAGAGCATCTATACGTATAACTTCTCAAGCAAGCGAAAAACGTGGGTCTGGAACGCAAGCCAGTACTACGACGCGCCGGCAGACCCCACGAGATCCGACTGGCTACACATTAACGATGTAGATCGGATTGCTCCGGGCAGATTTCTCGTTTCGGTGCGGAACACGAACCAACTCATCATCATCGAGCGCGGAAGAGGTGTCGTCGAGGTTGTAAATAAGAATCGAGATCCTACGCTTCTTAACAAACAACATAATCCACACTGGCTCGGCGATGGAGCCGTCCTCGTGGCAGACTCGGAGAACCATCGCGTTGTCGAACTGCACAAAAATGAGTCGACGGGACAGTGGGAGGAAGCATGGGTCGTCTACGCGATCGATGGAATTCACCTCGATTGGCCTCGCGACGCTGACCGTCTGCCAAACGGTAATACCTTTATTACGGATAGTCGAAATAATCGAGTGGTCGAGATAACGCAAAACGGAAGCGTAGTCACTAGTTATGATGTTCCCGATCTCCCATACGAGGCCGACCGTGTTCCGTACGGTGAATCGTTTGGCCAACCCTACGGATTAGAAGGGGAGTATGACGTACTCGGAGAGCCTAATTCCGAAATTCCAATCTTATCTTCGCTGCTCACGGGTGCCCGGCACGTAGTCCCGGTTCCATTTTGGGTCTCTGAGCTACACGTGCTTATGGTACTTGTCGCCGTCATTCTCTGGATCGTCGGGGGACTGTTACTGACGAAAGCATGGTGGTCGTCTCGCTGATTGCGAACGGAGGGAAACCACAGAATTCCGGAGTACGCAGGAGAAAGCTCCAAGTCATTCACGAATGGACGACGACCTGTCCCTCAGTAATTTCAACATCGACGAGACTCTTCACCTCGACGGGAACATTGCAACGAGAGTCAGTTCTCCGCCGAATGACGACGATCGCATCAACGATTTCAGCGCCGATATCGAGGAGACCGGAACAAATCGCTGTGAGCGTTCCACCGGTTGAGCAGACATCATCGAGAACGAGAACGCGATCACCTGCGCTAATGTTGTTAATATACAGCTCCTGTTCGCTGTAAGCCGTTCGTTGTTCAACCGTGACCTCATCTTCAAAGTAGTACGGTCGTTTTCGAATTACAGAGAATGGGACGCCAGTCGCAAGGGTTAGGGCTGTCGCGTGGTGAATTCCCATTGATTCAGGAGCGACAATCTTATCGACGGTATCGATTGTCGTGAGTTCCAAGATTCCGTCGACAATCTCGCGCAGCAAGTCTGCCTCGACGAGCGGAATACCATCGGTTACAGGATGTACGAAATACTCGTACCCACCACGGGTGATGACAGGAGCATCCTCAAGAGTTCGGCGGAGTGTTTCCATCTCTACCAATAAGCGTTTCTCCTGATTCGCTCTTACGGCCAAATTCGAACAGTAAACTCGCTACTAGCGCCAAGGATACTATGAAAGTACCAAATTAAATATCTAAAATAGACTCAGAATCAATCATCTGAGGGGATAAGACACTTGCGAATAGCGCAACTGATTATCAGTGGCAGACCAAAATACAGATGATTTGGAATTTGTCACGGAAACAATCATCTTGCCATCATTCGCAACGGATGTTGTCTTACTCTTCAAGAGACTGAGTGACGTCAACAGCGTAGTACTGAAGGACATCTCGGCCAAGCAAAACTGGATGCTTCATGTGGCCACGGTCGGTAACGTTTGCAGTCACCGTATGCCAATCCCCCTTGATTCCAAGAACTACATCGACGATTGGTCGTGCTGTCGTTGTTTTTGAAATGCCAGATTTCACCTGTGTTCGTTGTTTGATAGGTCCGACCCCGAGTTGTGCAGCCAACCCGAGATCGATGCTCGTTCGAGTTGCTCCTGTGTCCGATTTTGCAAGGACAGATTCCGAGCCCTGAGCCCCACTTACAGTTACTCGCTCCGTATAACCAATGAGCGATGGTTCTCGACGACGTTCATGCGTAGGCTGAGGCGTACAGCCAGGCATCGAATCGTCTAACTGCATGGCAAGGGTTGCTACTTGGTCGTCATCAACCTCGCCACCGACGCGCTCGATTGCGAGCTGCGCGATGTACGGTGCAGGACTAATGCCAGTCGCTCGGAAGAACCCTCGAAAGCCTGCTGTCGGGTTCACTTCGAGCACGTACCATCCGTCGTCCCCGCCAACGATATCCACGCCGGCGTAATCGAGTCCGACGGCAGTTGTTGCATCTCGCGCTATTTCACGGACGTGATGTGGGAGTTCTTCCGTCGCATCTTTTACTTCACCACCTTCTGCTACGTTCGTTCGAAACTTGCCTTGCACTGCGGTTCGTTTCATCGCTCCAATGACTTCTTCACCGACGACATAAACGCGATAATCGAAATGTCTATCCCCTGTTGTTTTGATGAATTTTTGAAGGAATGCCTGCCGATTGCCAACCTTGGGTTGGACTGGAATATCCAGTTCAATAAGCCACGTCCCACCGCCGTGAGTCCCGATCGCCGATTTATAGACCGCTTGGTTTGTAAAGTACGACCGTGCCTCGTTAAGCCGGGACGGGTCAAGTCCAAGGAAGGCATCTGGAATCGGAATACCCGCGGAATGCAGCGTGGAGGCGGTTGCGACCTTGTGGATTGCTTTCAGAACTGCACAGGGTGTGTTTAGCACCGGTACGATATCTTCATAGATACAAGCTAATCCGAGCGCCTCAGCCGGTTGATCGGTGTTTGAAACAAGGAGGCGGTTGATGACGATGTCCACAGTCGGCTCACACGTGAACTCATCTCCCTGGACGCGAACGGCCGTATTTTCCTGGCGAAGCCATTCCGTATCGTATCCAAGCGCATCAACAGCATTCAGGATCGCCTTTGTTTCTTTGCTCTTGTGTAGGCTTAATACACCCACAGTTACCTCGGAATTATTGGTCGTCATGTCGTGCACTACCATTCTCTACGTTCGCAGCTAGCGAGAAGGTGACGGCGCTCTAAACCCCAACTATCAAAAATCTCGGAGCTCTGCGATGAATCGAGGTGAGACACTTCTACTGTCTAGCGGTTAACCCAGTGAAACATGATCGTCGGTATGGTAGGTACCTGCTTCGACAAACCACAATTATGAGACAACAAACGACAGAGTGAACTATTTAGGAGAAGTAGGTTAACCGGAGAATCACGGCTTGGAACAGCAACTAACGCAGTGTCCACGACCGACGCGTTCGTTGATCTGATATTCATCATCGAGTGGCGCACAAGTGACGGATTAAACACTGCTTGCTGGTTTCTGGTTCCGATATCTCGTAAGAGGAAAACAATGAACAAAGAAGAGACTAATCAAACGATGGTCGTTCAAACCATCGAAGGAGTTGAGGCACTAGTCAACACAAATCCAGGAGAGATATTTATCGACATTCCAGCGTCAGATCCCCGTTACATTCATGTTCGAGAAGGTGACCTCATTCAGGAAGGTGACGTTCGCACAAGGACGTCTGAAGAAATGAGGGGCCCACAACTCACGCGATGGCGCATTGAATCGATCTCCACCGACACCGTAACCGGAACAGATATCGACACTGGTGATTCCCAGGAATGGGAGCGAGAATGGTTGGTACAACGCCTTGGTGGTGGGGAATTCAGCGTCGAATTGACGACATTCGATCGGGTAAGCGTGACTGAAATCGATGAAGAGAATGAGAAACACCCTGTCGAGGAAATTAAGATGCCGAAACCTCATGTGGTCGTAGTCGTTTACGGAAACGACGGAGAGAAGTTCACTCAATTTTTCGCGGCAACGGAGCCTAAGAATTGGGATTCATTAGAAGTTGTCCAACAGGATGAGCACATTCAGAACTTCAGCGAAGAGTTGCGGGAACGTTTCGATCACGCTGTCTACCAGGCGCTCAAAATCGAACAGCGATACCAGTAAATTAACACTTTTCTAGATACATACTTTTGAGGTCAAACTTTAGCGTATGGGTGAAATTGATACTATTGAACTGGCGACGTTTGCGCCGGTTCGGGAAGTTCCCTTGTGAGTAGCTGACTACTCTGAAGACGTATTTGAACTAGTGACCGGACGATCCCAGCGAAGCAATCCTAGCCAAGGGCGCTGATCGAACTGGCCTAATCGCGATGCTAGTGTAGCTCGTCGATGAGGGCAAGGAGTGAACGTTGGCGATTGCCAGTCAAACTTTCTTTCGAATAGGGTGAAGAATACTAGTTGCAGCCCCATTTAGACCGATCCACGGAGTCTACTATGCACTTGAATATCTATCAAACAGTAGAGCGTCCGTGGACGCCGGGAAAATCACGCATGACGCACTGTGCATCCTACCCCAGAATATACTCTCAGCAGGCAAATTTGTTTTACCATTCAATGAGTGATTTGGCTTCTGGTTGACACAGGGTCTCATTAGGAGTTTTTGTGTTTTGTGCTCGAACGTGCTTGTTAAGCACCTTCATTGGCATCACAGTCAGTTCGTTGGAATCGCGTCGGTCTGCGAGCGTTTTCAAAAATGAACGTATTGGTTGCCACTGCTCATCATTTGCAAGATTATGAAGATGGCTCCACAAATGAATATAAGAATCCTGTTCCGCTACTTTGTTCATTGCCCGTGTTAAATATCGACGATGGAGTCGTTGGCGAACAGCTGTCGGTACGGCACGAAACATTGGAAGTGGCGGTTCAGCTCCAGACGGGAGCGTAGCAGCAGAGAGAGTACTATATTTGCTACAATAGGTTTCGACGATTCCATCGACAAGTCGCGGTTCAATTGGATCAGGGGGTTCAAACACGAGTTGATTGAACTTATGGAATGGCGTCAGGGCGGGAGCATAACCAATTCGGCGAATGATCTCGATATCATTCCGCCTGAGTCTGTCTTTTGATGGAAGTGAGTGACGAGGCGGTACGAGCGATACTGGTTTCGGTTCTCCGATTTCTCGATGCGCTTTTTTCGCCTGCTGTAGCTCCCAATCTAGAACGCGATCAGAGGCCTTCCCACATATCACATGTGAATGTGTGTGGGTGCAAATTTCGTGGTCGGTATTCGCTTGCTGGATGGCCCGAACGATATCAGGCGCGTAAAAAAGCGGGTCGCCCTTACTTGGAATAGAATCAAACCATCCATCCATATGGGGAGTCTCGGATGATGGTGTGTGTTTCTGGAGGAGATGGCCAACGATATTGAACGTGAGAGGAATATCATATTTGTCACACACATTGAGTAACCGTTGGATCGTCTTCGTCTCCTTCCTACGATTCTCACTTAACCGGTTGAATTGTCCAAGATCATGATATCCCCACCCAAGCTCGATTTCCAGACTTATCGTAATTACTCCTCCCATTACGCACTCACCATGATCCTATTGTTCGCCAGCAGCGCTTTACGTCGCTTTGCTGGCGAAAAATTATTTCAATAGTCATATAATCAATGCCTTAATCATCTTGCTTTCGTTGGTCAACAAGCCAAGGGTATATTGTTACTTAGCTATTATAGCGTGTATACGTGACTCATATACCTTGTCTAGTGTTCCTCTGCATGAACGGTAATTTGGTATAGAACTGGCAGCTGACTCAGCGCTGGCGAAACGGAATGCGAACTAAGTCACCAAGGCGAACGTCGTTCTGTCGCAACTTATCTACCACCTGCGTATGAGGAGCATGTCTCTCAGTCGAACGAGAACGCGTCTGGGAATCGTTGATTTGTCTCGTGATCCAGTTAACGAGGTCACGAGCAAACGGCCGACAATCCTCCAGTTCGAGATAATCGAAGTGAGGTTGGGTTCCGAACGATGTGACAACGTCCCCTAGAGCTTCGTGGAACGGCGGCGGGTCGACGAATGGATTGTCTTCGTACAAGACGCTGTAGAGGTACATCGCCTCGCCGCCGATGCGATGGGTGGCGACCCCCTCCTCGTACTGACGGGTGATTTGCACTGGCCTACCCCCAGCCAGTCGCCAGTAGTAGTATGGAAAGTCCACGCCTGCCCGGATAGCGCACGCGATTGACACCCATACTCGTGGATTGATCTCCATCAGTTTGAACTCGCCCGTGTTCGCATCCCGTTTGAACTGTACTGATGCGAACCCGTGCCAATCCAGGTGGTCAAGCAACGCTCGCCCTAATCGCTCGAGTTCGGAGCGGTAAATCGTCTCTCGAAAGATGCTCGTTCCGCCGGCGTAACTGAATGCTCGAATCTGGTGTTTCTGACACGTCGCCACCGGGTCGCCGTGATCATAGAGCGCCCACAATGCATATTCGGTTCCAGGAACGTACTCCTGGACGATGGGATCGTGTCCCATCTCGTGGCGGAGTGCTTCCAGATCGGGTTCCTGATTGGGTTGAAGATATCTCGTTGAGCCTCCTTTAGTGGTTTTCCTTGGCGGTATGGAATCAACGTAGTCATTCGTAAGAACCGAGTACCGCGACTTGGCGATTAGCTCACGGCTCCAGTCGTCAACATTATCAAGTAATTGTGTCTCCGGAACCGGGACGCCGGCCTCCTCCGCAGCGTCGATGAGGCGCACTCGGTCGTGGACGTCTCGGAGTGTTTCGAACGTTGGCCAGAACGGGGCGACATGCTCTCCGAACTCGTCTCGATACTTCGAGAGCACGTAAATATTTTCTTCTCGCATGGGGATGATCGTGCGAACTCCGTCTCGTTGAGCGAGTGTCAGAAGGGCGTCCTTATATCGACTCACGTCGTCAGCGGGCGACGGTACGACGACCACCTCGTCGCAGTATCGTGAGGTGAACGCCGTGGCGTTCTTCCGCTCCGAAAACGCGATCGTTTTGACTCCACGGCGACCGAGCGACCGCAAACAAGCTGTGGGACTGGGTGCGTCAACGGCTGGTACGAGAACCGAGTCCCCTTCCTGCTCCCCCATTGGCATGCAACGAACGTCATCTTGAAAGTCCATAAACATATTGTGATTACTATCGAGGTCTCTGTGTAGAAGCGATATCCTACGATTGATAAAATCAGTCAACGATGAAGAGGAGTAGACTCAAAAAGGTGGAGTAACTTCCTGAACGTCAGTCCCTCTTCACGGCAGAAGTGTTCCGTTTAGAAATGGAACACTGTGACAACGATAGAGAACGCGTACTGAATCGTAGCCTGGCAGTCCTCTTCAAGTATCAATTCGGAAATAAATTAAGGAAGGTTTTCGCGCACTACAGCTGCTTCGTGATTGAGGCTTCATAATCGCTTTTACTCCCGATATAGGGTGGGTACTCTTGTGAGCAGCTTCTATTAATACGGCACCTCAATTCAGATGTTTCCTGCTTCTGGTGCGACCCGCTCATTTTTCAGTTCGGCTGTTATCTCGAGGGCTTCCCCTCGAAGGATGATCTGAGCTAAAGAACTGTGACTGTGCTGGCCTCAGTGGCCTCCCTGCTGGCCGTGCGCGCAAGCAAGTCGCAAAGCACTGCCGAACTAACCTCGCTTCAGCCTTTTTATCCAGATCAGATCAATCGCTGGTCTCGGCTATCACTGACCAGCGAACGCTCATAGCGAGTGCGCGTGCAGCGACTGATGACATACCCGAAACTCCGACGAGACTACTCGACCGGCGCGAACACATGCATTGGACGTCGCTGCTGTGCCCGCACGAATATGTCAGTTAAATTGATTAGCTGAGCGGTCTCGCACCGAGCCCAATGACAGACATCTCATCACAGACTGCTCGTTCGACTAGTAGATTCACGTCGAGTTGCTACCGCTGCCACAGCGATACTATCGCACCACCACCGCCGATACTCATACCAACGAGGCCGTACTCGAACCCCTCCTGCTGGAACTGATATGCGAGCGAGGCCATCAGCATACCGCCCGAGGCTCCAATTGGGTGTCCGAAAGCGACGGCGCCGCCGCGAGGATTCATTTTTTCGCGTGGAATGCCGATTCGATCCATGACGTAGACGGATTGGACGGCGAACGCTTCGTTAATCCAGTAAGCGCCAATGTCGTCGGCGTTGAGATCGTTACCGTCAAGGAGGCGTTCGACAACATCGCCGACCGCTTCATTGAACTCATCCGGGTTTCGGTAGATGAGTTCGTAGTCCAATAACCGTGCCATTGGGTCAAGGCCAACGTTAGCGGCTGCATCGGCATTGGCAAGCAAAACAGCCCCGGCGCCGTCCGAGAGTTTCGAAGCATTCGCGGGTGTAACGGTGCCGTCTTCCCGGAACGCTGGCGATAGCTGAGCGAGATCCTCCAGCGTTGATTCTGGACGTGGTCCCTCGTCGTGCTCGACGGTGTCAGCTGCTGTCTCCACGGAGACGATTTCGTCGTCGAAGGTACCGTTTTCTATCGCCTCAGCCGCTAACCGATGACTCTCAAGGGCGTACCGGTCTTGACGTTCGCGCGAGAGATTGTACTTCTCACCGGCTCGGTCGACTAGTCGTTCTGCGATCTCACCCATATGAATGTCGAGGTTGACGTCCCAGAGGGCGTCGAGGATCATCGAATCTTTGAGTGTGACGTTCCCATGGCGTTTCCCCTTCCGGTGATTGGGGAGAATCCATGGGGCGTTGGTCATCGATTCGAAACCACCCGCAACGGCGAACGAGGAGCAACCAGCATCAATTCGATCGGCAGCTAGTGTGATTGCCCGAACTCCTGAGCCAGACGCTTCATTGACCGTCGTGACTTCGGTGGTATTCGGGAGGTTGGATTTCACAACCGCCTGTCGGGCGGGAACCTGTCCGATACCCGCCTGAATTGCATTTCCAAGCCCGACCCAGTCAATCTGGTTCGGATCGAGTGAGATGCGGTCGAGCAGGCCGTTGAGCACGGTTTTCCCGAGGTCGACGGCTGACACGTCCGCGAGCGAGCCAAGCAGCGTCCCATGTGGTGTCCGAACCCCATCCACGAGCACGACGTTCTTATTCGGAGTCATTTGTCGCTTCCCGACCTAGTTCCTCCTCAACAGACGCAACCTGCTCATCAGCTTGCTCATCGGAGGTTCGCTCATCATCGATTTGCAGGACAGTGGTAACTCGTTCGGCATCGACCGCTTGATGGGCAGCCTTTACTGCTGCAAACAATTCATCGATGTCTTCTGCCTCGATTACGGTCCCCATAGCGTTCGTTTCGTACGAGATGTCGAATTCCTCAAGTTCTTCGACTGCTGTAGCCACATCTTCTGCCATCGACTTTTTCGGACTTGGCGTTACGTTGAGTGATGCAATGACTGTCATGCCCATCGTAACAAGGTGCAGTTCCTAAACCGTACGGGCCAATCGGGGGTAGTACAGTTAGACGAGATTCTCCTGAACTTACCACCAGAGTCGAGACACCACCGTCCGAACTTCGAGTAACTTGAAGGGAGCTACAAAATAATCGTAGCTGCGTGCTCAAGAGGGTGCGGTCGCCCGCCCGAATTAGGATCGTTCGAGATACGCATCAAACGTCATAAGCTGGCTTTCGTCGCGGCCGAATGCAACAAGATCGTTACGACTGGACGTCAAATCCATCTTCAGCGATCGGGCTTGGTCAATCCCGAAGGGAACTTGGGGAATGAAATGAGCGAGCAGTAATCCTGCCTCTACGAATTTCATGGGAAGTGGAAGGATCGTGACGGGCTGTCCTTTCGACCGATAGATTCGCCGCGTAACGTCGGCGAGGGTCAATTCTTCCGGTCCAGCGAGCTCGTAGATTCCATTCAGATAGTCGTCGTCTCCGATAGCATCTGCAATTATCGCCGCCGTATCACCAACCCATAATGGTTGAAACGGTGTCCGTCCACCATCGGGCAAAGGAGTAAGATAGGGAAACGTTCCCAGTTCAGTCAAGTTGCTGAGCTCGTCAGCATCACCAAACATGATATTTGGGCGGAATATAATTGTATCTATATCAGCAGTGAGCACAACCCACTCCGCCCACGCTTTCCCCCGAACATACCCCGTCTCGCCGCTCGGATTCACCCCGACAGAACTCATCTGCACAAGATAATCGAGGTCATGTTCGATGGCCGCACGTACCGTGTTTCGCGTCCCGTCAACTTGGACTGTCTCCTGGCGTGGTTCGTTGGGATGTTGAAAGAGTGGCGATAGGGCGACGAGATGGACGACGACGTCTTGTCCCGCGAACGCATCTGCAATCGACTCATACTCCGTGACATCGCCAGCGACAGTCTCGGTTCCATCGGGTAATACTGACGGGTCAGGAGACCGTGAGAGAACCGTGAGATCGTGACCGTCATCTGCGAGTTCACGACACAGATTGCTACCAACAAATCCATCGCCACCAGTTACAAGGATATTCATACAGTGCAATTTCGGCTTCGCATTCTAAGTATCTGGTTGCCTTTGAAGTTGACAACAGCTAACGGGCGTTTCAGATAGTTGTCTTCTGACCGTGCTCTGGTCAGTGAGCACGCGCTCATCAACCGTTTCAGGGTGTTCTAAACCCTCGAAAGGCAGAAGCATGGCCAAAGAACCTTTAGCTACTACAGTTGCACTCTCCGATCGGGAGTACGAAATGGTGTTGAACCTGCACGATAGATTCGTGCGAACTGGAGGAGATGTACTTGGCAAATTGACCCGTGACGTCCCTCGCATGGATCTCATTTCGTAGCAGGTCAGAGTTCGAAGAGCGAGACAGTCAGCAGTCCGGTTGGCTCGAACAGAGGGAATAGACCGTCAGCTGTGATAATCAAAAATGGAGACAAAGTATGACAGAATTCGGATTCAACCTCGCAAGTGAGACACACGGCCCGAACGAACTGACCGAATACGCCCGTCGTGCCGAGGAAACGGGCTTCGACTTCGCCGTCATCTCGGATCACTACCATCCGTGGACCAGAAAACAGGGGAACAGTCCTTTCGTGTGGGGGACGATCGGCGCGATCGCACAGCAAACTGAAGAGTTGGAACTCGGTACTTCGGTTACCTGTCCGATGATTCGAACTCATCCTGCAATTGCTGCCCAAGCAGCGGCTACGGCACAGGTGCAAATGGGCGGGAGATTCTTCTTCGGCGTTGGCACGGGCGAACGGCTCAACGAACACATCATGGGTGACCCGTGGCCACCCTTCAGTGTTCGCCTCGACATGCTCGAAGAAGCGTTGGAGGTGATTCGAGATCTATGGACCGGCGAGATGCTTACCCACCACGGCGAGCATTACACCGTGGAAAACGCGCAGGTGTTCACGCTTCCCGAGGAACTTCCACCGATACACGTGTCCGGACTGGGCCCTCGCGCTGCGAAGGCGGCGGGTCGCCTCGGCGACGGATTCATCGCCACGTCGCCCGACGGTGAGCTAGTAAACCAATTCGAGAAGGGCGGGGGAGACGGCCCTCGATACGGGGGAATGATGGTATCGTATGCTGAAACCGACGAGCAAGCGCGAAACAACGCCCACGAGTGGTGGCCAAACGCGGGTTTCAAAGGTGGGGGGCAGGAGTTACCGACTCCGAAACACTTCGAGGATGCCCTCCAATCAGTCACCCCGGAGGATATCGCGGACGCCGTCGTTACCGGGCCCGACCCACAACCGTACATCGAACGAATTCAGAAGTACCTCGACGCGGGGTTCGATCACATCTACCTGCAACAAACCGGGGTGAATCAAGAGGAGGCTATCGAATTCTTCCAGCAGGAGGTTGTATCGGAGTTCGCGTAGCAAAACCCATACCATATTTTACGACTTCGCGTTCACTCGCTCCACGTGCGTTTGCGAAAGGAAACGGCACAGCAACAGGTATCGATCAGGTCGTTATCGAGAGTCAAATATCAGCGATGCGGTTCCGACTTCTTCGGGCGAACGCGAGTTGGATATTTCCGCGCTGACCCATGGCCAATGGCCAGCGGCGGAGAGTCAGAGCCACTGGACTTAACTTGAACATGAGTGAACAACCGGCATGCAGCGGAACCGATTCGGCCTCATACTTGGCATCACGGCCTGTGCAGCCGTTCTCATCACGATCATCGTGCCGTATGTCCTTGCACCAGCGACGGGTGTGAATACGTATTATGACATCACCGTCATCGGTCCGCCAGTCGTCGGGCTAATAGCCCTGTTTGCCGCTATCGTATTCATCGCTGGCTTGGTTGGTCGATGGTCACCATGGACCGTCGCTGGCACTGCGCTTGTATTTGGTCTAGCGATGGTAGTGCTCACGGTTGGTTGGGCGATAGCAGTTCCTCCCGCCCTCATCATGGGGCTTTCACGCGTAGACGAACTTCTCTTTCATCGGTGGGTGCTGGTTCTGTTTGCGCTCGTTGTTCTATTCAGTGCTGTACTGTGTGCCAGAACTGTAAGATAGCATCTGTATCGGATCGACGCGGTCGTCGGTAGAAGCGCCTATCCGATGACCGTCGAAGTATGGGGTAACGATATCGAACCGTCGGGGTACTTCGACGCGTGTACTCGCAATCGCAATACGTTGTCACAGATAGGAACTCATGATATGGTATGGATGCGGTACGCACCGAATTGGGGTTGTCCAACTTCGACGCCGCGCAAGTGGATTCGCTCGATCCCGGGGCAGACATGCGAACGGTGTACTCTACACTGAGCGTACGTAGGACAAAGAGTGTAGCGAATTGGCATTAAAACTTCTCATTGTACCCTGCTAGCGTTGGTATTGCGCGTGAGCCGTCGAAACCACGGAATTCATTTGAGTCTGAATCTACTACTCATCAGTATGGGAGACGGCCACTCGCAGGTGGCACAGAAGGACAAGTACGTCGCCATCATCGACCAAGACAAAGTTACCGACGAAGTCCGGAACATCGCACTGAGGTACGATCCGTTGAATCGTGCTGGCCGACGCGAAGGGTTTCACGTGACGGAAAATGGTGAACTCCACATCGACGACGAAGCGGTGATAGAGGAGCACAAAATCGTAGCAAACAGGATTCCGAACGATGCGATTAAGATCGTTCGACTCCCCGCTGAGCGGGGCGAGCTGGTGCACCAGTACGGCGAAAACGGATTTCGTCTCTACGAGTTGCCGGCGCCAGTCAAGGGCACCGTCGGCCTGTTGGGACGGAACGGCATCGGGAAGTCGACTGCGCTCCGTATCCTCGGTGGCACGCTGAAACCGAACCTCGGGGCTGTCAGTGACGAGCCGGACTGGGACACTGTCATCCGCGAGTTCCGGGGGACTGCCGTTCAGAACTATCTGGAGAAGCTTCGAGATGGCGGGGTCTCGACGGCGTACAAACCCCAGCAGGTAGACCGAATTCCTGACCGTTACGATGGGACTGTTCGGGAACTCCTTATCGTGCGCGACGAGCGGAACCTGCGCGACAAGGCCATCGAACGACTGAATCTCGAACACATCGCCGACGCTTTCGTCGATGATATTTCGGGCGGCGAGTTACAGCGCGTCGCCATCGCGGCGACGCTCGTCGCGGATGTGGATGCGTACCTGCTGGACGAACCGTCCTCATACCTCGACGTCGGCCAGCGGCTGAGCGTCGCACGGACGCTCGAAGAGTTTGTGGAGGACAAAATGGTTCTGGTCGTCGACCATGATCTCGTCACCCTCGACGTCGTGTCAGACGACTTCCACGCCTTCTTCGGCGACCCCGCCGGGTTCGGGGTCGTCTCGCGGCCACTCTCGGCGCGGCGCGGCATCAACCAGTTCCTAGAGGGGAACTTACGGGACGAGAACGTCCGAATTCGCGACACCCCTATTGATTTCCTTCGCCCGTCCGCGCGACAAGAGATGGATGGGATCCCCATCCTTGAGTTTCCAGCGCTAACGAAAAAGTTCCAATCGTTCTCTCTCGGAGTTGAATCGGGAACGATATTCGGTAAGGAAATTCTCGGGATCTTCGGTCGGAACGGTCTGGGCAAGACGACGTTCGCCAAACTCCTCGCGGGGGCCCTCGAACCGGACGAAGGCAGGGTGGACGCGGACATTAACATCTCATACAAACCACAGTACCTCGACTCGTCCTTCGACGGTACAGTGGTCGAACTGTTCGCTGGGCAGGTCGACGTGTATACGCGAGCGTTCGAAACGGAGATTCAGCAGCCATTCGACCTTGAACCGCTGTTCGACCTTGTTGTTGGGGAGCTTTCGGGTGGCGAACTGCAGCGTGTCAGCATCGCGCTCGCGCTCGCGAGGGACGCTGACATCTACCTGCTAGACGAACCGTCTGCGTATCTTGACGTCGAACAGCGCATGTCGTTTGCGGCTACTCTCCGTCAGTTCGTCAACCGAAACGGAGCGCCGTGTCTCATCATTGATCACGACTTACTACTACTAGATTACGTCTCGGACCGGGCCATGGTGTTCGAGGGTGAATCAGGTGTGAGCGGTGTCGGTCGGTCGCCGCAGTCCGTGCGCAAAGGTATAAATCGGTTCCTGAAAATCGTGGACGTGACATTTCGGAAGGATCCGAACACCGGCCGACCACGTGCGAACAAACCCGGCAGTCAGAAGGATCGAGAACAGAAGGCGTCGGGAAACTATTATGCGGTATAACGCCTCGAAATGTTAAAGGACTTCTACCGCCCGGCCCTCGCCGTCCTGTCCTCTCGAATGTACTCCATCGGGAACGACCGTGGATTACTTGCCAGTAAGCCACCAGCCATACATCCGCTCCCAGTACTCCTCTTCGGGATGTTTTTTGCTCTTACCGTAGGTCTTGCCTTCGAGTATCTTGCGCTCGAGCGCATTCCGTGCGAGGTGGAGTGCGTGGCTCGCACCGAACCCCTCACTTGAGGCTATAAAATGCCCCTTGTCAGTGTACAGACGGATTCGCGCGAGCAGGAGTGGCATTCCGCGGAATGTCTCATCGTGCTCATGGAGGTGAACCTTTGCGTCGAGGACGTTCATATCCCCGTACTTTCGAGCCCTCTTTCGATCATGTCTGTGACCTCGTCGTAAGTAATTTCGTTGAGGTACTCGATGCCGAACACCTGAACGGGGCGGCGCCCTTCGTCTGTCCACGTCAGCGATTCCAGCACATCGGTCTCGGTGACGATTCCCTCAGAGTCGCCGTCCTCCCCGACGACGACGAGCGACGAGCATGTGAGATCGAACATTTTCTCGACGGCCTTGTCAAGCGGCTGATCCGGGTGAACACTCCCGACGGTCTCCGTCATCACGTCTTGGACTGGTAAATTGAGTAGGCGTGCTTTATCGCCTTCCCGTGCTCCTAATCCGCCATGTGACCGGTAGCCGCTGTGAGAGCCTTCGCCACCGTGCTGGTTTACCCCCCTTGGCGCACCACCCTGTCTCCTTCGTATCTCCCGCGTCGTGAACCCACTGATGTCGTGAAGACTAACAATTCCGACGAGGTCGTTGTCGTCGATTACAGGAATGTGTGTAATCCTGTGTTCGCGGAGGACGTGAAGGGCATCGCCAAGAGTTTCGTCTGGTTTCATCGTGACGAGGTCATTGCTACTCACGTCCTCAACGGAGATGACGTTAAGGTGGGGCACGACTTTCTTCAGCAGGTCGTCGGCCGTCACGACGCCGATCAACCGGCCCGTGTAATCCGCAACTGGAAGTTGCTTGGCGTCGCTCCCGACCATTAGTCGAGCAACCTCACGCACGTCTTCGGTTCGTTCGACCATTGGTGCGGTCCACACCCGAGACCCTGCCTTCTCATCGGGGTGATGGTGGTGGTGTGATAATGCGAGTTGACGTCGCGTGATGACGCCCTTGTACTCGTCGCCGTCGGGTTGTCGCGTCTGTCTCAAAGAAGACAGTAAACTCTGGCGGGCAGTTGCAACCGAGCGTCTCGAATCGCATCGTCGCCCGCTACGGCGGCAGCCACGTCAAGCACCGCTGTAATGTGGCCTCGTGCATCGTCCTCGTCGATGCGTTCTTGGTCAGCTACCTGTCGAACAAACCCGTCGAGATCGGAAGTCACCGTGGGTGAGCCGAGAACTCAGTCATTGCGTCCGCGAACTCTTTGGGGAGATACGTTGCCAGGTCCACCGCCTCTCTCTCGGTAATCCGCCCTCCTAGCATGTGCAGCACTGCGATGGTCGCATTTTGGGCCGCCGTTTGTGAGTCAAGCCCGGCCAGCTGTTGAACTCGGTCAAGGAACTCGTCGGCCTCTAGCGCTTGCCCTGCCTCGAACACCAAGTCGAATTCGACTGTTACTATTCCTGTGTACCTTGTATTTCTCGATATCCGACAGTTTCGGCGAGAACGGTGAAGACCACCCGTGACTGCTGCAGGGCATCTGATTCATCGAGTCCCGCCCGGTTGCTCACCCGCTCGATGAACTCTTCGAACGAAAACGATTCCGCTGGTCGCGGAGCGGCACCGATGAGTGCCTCCGTGAGTTCATTTGGAAGGGCGGGAGCGAGGTCGTCTTCTTGTCCTTCGGAGAGGTGTTCACCCAAGGTTTGGAGTATAGCGACGGTTACGTCTCGTACCGCTGCGGTTGAATCGAGATACGCTCGTTGCTGGACAGCTTCGAAGAAATTCTCCTCCCTCATGATGATCATGCGCCATCCAGACGATACAGAGATTACACGATCAAGGTAGTTGAGTGTGTTTCTCTTACTAGCGCTATGAAGAATAAATAATAATCGGACAATTAGATAGGGCTTTCTCATCCATGTGTTCGGCCGAATGCAGGATTGATTGGTTTCCACGCGGATGTCGGTGCGCTCAGACGGTCCGCTTCAACATTTGCAGTTCTTCGCGCAATCGTTCGGTTTCCTCTTCGGCTTCTTCAGCAAGTTGATCTGCATCTTGGTTGATGCGGTTGCGAACGTGGCCGGATGTTTCGCCCTCGTTCGTCTTGATTCTGTCGCGAATGTTCCCGAGTTCGTCACTGAATCCGTCGAGTGTTTCAATTGTTGCCTCGATTTCGTCGAACAGGACGTCAACCCTGCCCGACCCCACAGGCGAGAGATTCTCCTCGTTTTCCTGTGTATCATTTCTGTCCCCCATGGTCAATAGTACGGATTCGCAGTAAATGGTGATTCTGGCTAGCCAACAACGCTGGTGAAGAGCCCTGGCTACCCACTGACCAAGGATTCTTGGGCCAGTCGTCGTCCGTCGAGAATACGTTAGAGAGACTCTGGAGCGTTTGCCCGGCACAGGGAGGATGCGCTGACTGCAAATCGAGATGGGAATGCCGACCGTTCATATGATCGACGGTAAGCACATTCGAATCTCGACGCACACGGAAATTAACCGACTGATATTGACAACATTAAAATATCTTCGATTGCTGATTTAGTATTATAGCAGGTGGGTCTGCGGTTGTCGCTGCTACGCCATACCACCCCAAATCACTATATCTCCGAACATAGTATCCGTATTGAGATCCCACTATGTCATCTAACAACCAAAACCAAGACACGATCCGTCACTTCTACGAAGCTACTGGTGAAGAAATCTACGATCTCCTCGACGATGTTCTCAATGTAGATATCGTGCTTCACGATCCTCATCTGGACGACATCCGAGGTCGAAACAGGGTTGAGAACTACTACACGTCATTCCATGACGCATTTCCGAATGTCGAATTCACGATTGATGATTTATTTGCAACGAATGAAGGTGTCGCCGTCCGATGGACCGCAGAAGGCACCCACGAAGGTGAATTTTGGGGTATTGAACCGACTGAGAATGAGATTCATCTTTCAGGCATTGATATCGTGCGCGTCGATGACGGTCGGATCAACGAAGTCTGGACTGTCTACGACTCTGCAACACTCCTCCAACAGCTCGACGTTGAGCTACCGATCACGCCGCCAACCGGGGGATCATAGCAGTTTCATCCACAAAACTACACGAGATTGAAGGCCATTGAAACAGATCCAGCAGATGCACCTGCGTAGCCTTCCTGTCGATGAGTTCAGCGGTATCTCTGAATAGTGGTTAGACTACTATTCAGAGTTACTTTTTGCTTCGTGACCAAGTTCCTCCTCGACGGATTCCACCTGTTCATCCGCTTGTTCATTGGTCGTTCGATCGTCATCGATCTGCAACACGGTGCTGACTCGCTTGGCATCGACAGCCTCATGGGCCGCTTTCACCACTGCAAATAGTTCGTCGATATCATCTGCTTCAATCACTGTCCCCATTGCGTTCGTTTCGTATGAAACATCGAACTCATCGAGTTCTTCGACCGCCGCCGCGACATCTTCGGCCATCGAGGCTTTCGGAATCGGCGTCACACTGAGTGATGCAAGGACTGTCATACACACCGTCACGAGATACAGACTCTAAACTGTGAGGGCCACTCAAGATCGTCTGCCTGCAGACGATAACCCACCGGCTGAGCTGTGGTTTCAAAGTGAAGTGATCCTCGCGGGGGAAACGTGTTCGGCCATAGAGGAATGGTAGCATATGATCCAGATCAACGGCAAACGTGGTGGTGGACAACTTCTCAGGACAGCACTCAGCCTCTCGGCGCTCTATGGGGAGGCGTTCCAGATGCGTAATATTCGGCGCTTTCGACCATTTCCAGGGCTCAAACGTCAGCACGTAACCGCAACCGAGACGGTTGCGAGGCTCTGTAACGCAGAATTCGAAGGAGCTGCTGTGGGGTCACAATCATTGACGTTCCGTCCGGGAAGTCTCAACAGTGAAAATATTGCTGTCGAGATGCCGACAGCCGGTAGTGTGACGATGATTGTTGAGACCGTTTTGCCGATCACGCTTGCCTTCGAGAACCCGTTCGAACTGACAGTAACTGGTGGGACTGATGTAAAATGGGCTCCGACGGTCGACTACCACCGTTGGGTTAAACTCCATCTTCTCTCTCGGTTTGGGCTTGATGCAAGGATTAATGTTCATCGAACTGGTTTCTATCCGGCCGGTGACGGTCGCATAACGCTTCGAACGCATCCAGCCGCTCCCACACCAATCAAACTCAGACGACGCGGTGACCTTCGAACAGTGGAGATCTATTCAAAGGCGTCGAATGAGTTGGCTGCTCGGAATGTCGCACAGCGACAGGCCCACGAAGCGGCCCGGCGTCTGGAAAACCTCACTCTCCCCGCTCAGATAGCGACCGTCGATTATGTCGAAACAGCTTCGCCTGGATCGGCGGTGTTCCTTCGAGGAGTATACGACGAGACGCTGACTGGATTTGACGCGCTTGGCGAACGTGGAAAACCCTCTGAAACAGTTGCTGAAGAAGCTGTTACTCGCTTCCAAGCCATTCACGAGCGTGATGGAGTAGTTGATGAGAAGATGGCGGATCAGCTTCAAGTGTTTCTCGCACTCATCAGTGGGATCGTAACTATTCCGTGGGTTACGGATCACGTAGAGACGAATCTCGATGTTATTGCCGCCTTTGGAGGAGCCATTCGCCTGACGCGCCAAGCAAACGGCGCCGCCATTCTCGAACGTTCGAAAACAAATCGACGTCGAATCTAAGCAGAAGAATGTTCGTAGATCAATTAGTATGTTGATTAGATTGGTGGGTTAAAAGCATGAGAAGCAAACGGTCAGTATAGGTACAACCACTTTTGAATCGAGCGAACTCTACTCGGAAAAACTCGGGACTGACCTCGCGTTAAGCAATGACGAAGATATATTCGAATAGTTTCTTGCAAGTGACCACTCCAGAGAGCATATTTTGGAGGAGATTCCAAGTAAATGTATCAAGTGTTTGATTACCATAATTTTCTGACTTCCAAGGCAATTCTCGACAACTGATCCTTTGAGTCCGAGGAATTGTGGCGGCGCGGCGACGAACGACATTGGATGGTGTTCAACCCTCGGGGATAACGGCTATGTTAGTGCGGGACGCCAGAGCACTGGGGATTTGGGATGACTGACATCGTACTTCCGAAAAAGCGGGTGCGGGGCGACACCCTCCGCGAGCGTTTGAATGACAACGCGTATGAGCGAGTGCTTCCGGCGCGGTATCTCCGCCGCGACGCGTCCGGATATCCCAACGAAACGCCCGAAGAACTATTTCATCGGGTGGCGGAGGGTGTCGCGGCGGCTGAAACCGAGCACGGCGGCGACGCCGACGCGTGGGCCACCCGGTTCGAGACCATGATGACCGACTTGGCGTTCGTACCGAACTCGCCGACGCTGATGAACGCCGGGACCGACCGTGGACAGCTGGCAGCTTGTTTCGTCGTCTCACCTGAAGACGACTTGGATTCGATCTTCAGCACTGTCGGCCAGGCTGCGCGCATCTTCCAGACGGGTGGCGGGGTCGGTTATTCCTTCTCGGAGCTCCGCCCAGCGGGTGACCGCGTCGGGAACGGGGGCGTCGCCAGCGGGCCCGTCTCGTTCATGCGCGTGTTTGATGCTGCTTGTGGCGAGGTTCGCCAGGGTGGGCGGCGGCGCGGCGCACAAATGGGCGTCCTCCGGGTTGATCACCCCGACGTGGGACGGTTCTGCGTCGAGAAGCGCCGGGAGGAGGCACTCGCCAACTTCAATGTCTCGGTCGGCATCACGGACGACTTCTACGCGGCGGTCGAAGCAGGCGATCGGTACCCGCTGATCAATCCGCGGACCGGCGATCAGCACGCGGTGACCGAGCGGACGGCGGAGTTCTACAGCGCCGCGTACGAGGACACATCGCCGACCATGGTGGCCGAGAACTTCTGGCGAGACCATGCCGACGACATTGCCGGCACCGAGGCGTACCGCGGCGAAACCGACCTCGCCGTCGGCGAACCGATGATGCTACCGGCTGGCTTCGTCTGGGAGTTACTCGTCGACGGCGCCTGGCACAATGGTGAACCAGGACTATTCATGATTGACGCGACTAACGCCGACCACTCCTTCGATGTGAACCGCCGTCCCGATCACTCCATCGCAGCGACCAACCCGTGTGGCGAGTAGGGACTGGAGAACTTCGAGGCGTGCACGCTCGGGCACGTCAACCTCTCGTTGATGGTCGCCGACGACGCGACGCCGTGGCCCGACTTTCGGGAGGAGATTCGGGACGACCTCGCCTCGGTCGTCCAGGAGTTCCTCCAGCAGGCCCTCAACTGGAACCGGCTCGGACGGGTCGTCCGCGACGGGACGCGATTCCTCGACGACGTGGTAACGGCGAGCCAGTTCCCGCTTTCGGAGATCGCGGCAACCGTAGGTCAGCTCCGGAAGATCGGTCTCGGCATCATGGGCTTTGCGGATCTCTTGCTCCAGCTCGGCGTTCGCTACGGAAGTGAGCCGTCGTTCGAGGTCGCCCGGCAGGTGATGACGTACGTGAACACCGAATCGACGATGGCGAGCCACGAGCTTGCCGCGGAACGCGGTGCGTTTCCGACGTGGAGTGAGTCGAAGTATGCGACGCCGATCGACTATCCCGAGTGGTTCGAGCGCCACACCGGCCGGCGGGCTGCTAACTGGCCAGATGGATTTGAACTCCGCAATCACAGCACAACTACCATCGCGCCGACTGGGACAACAAGCATCATCGCCGACGCATCCGGCGGCTGTGAACCGCTATTCAACGTCGTCTACTTTCGGAACGCCGCCGAGGACGTACGCGGCGAGGATGCGTTCGTCGAGTTCGACGACTACTTCCTCCGAGTGCTGACGGCGAATGGCCTCGATGCGGACGCGGTCGCCGAGGAAGCACTCGAATTGCTCCAAGCGGGCGAGTTTACCGGCCCGAAGAGCCTCTCCATTCCCGACGAAATCGCGAAGACGTTCGTCACTGCAGCCGACGTCACACCCACAGACCACGTCCCCATGCAAGCGGCGTTTCAAGAGCACGTCGACGCCGCGATTTCGAAGACGATCAACTTCCCGGCGGACGCGACTCGCGAATCGGTGGACGAGGCTTTCTGCCTCGCGGTCGACCTCGGTTGCAAGGGTTTGACTGCCTACCGTGACCAGTCGCGGCGCGTTCAGGTGCTGACGACCCGACCCGACGAACTCGTTCAATCCGGCGGTCGTCCGGAAGAAGCGCGTTGCTGTCCGCTCTGAATCCATCTTATACAAGGGCCAATAGGCGGGTGGCGCTCGCAGCCCCTTACATACGGCAATCAAACTTCGGAACTGGTCGAACCTGTCGGTCTCGGAAGCGCGACGAACGACAGTTTCTCGATGGAAAACGGGTCATACACTGACTGGTGGCACGGACAGTAGATCTCGTTTTCCGCGTTGAACTTCGCGCTCGTAGGATCAGCTTTGAACAGCGGGACACAACAGAAGTGCGTACACTTGTCCAAGATGGCAATGAATCCCTCAGCTGTACTGGCCTGTAACCACTGATTGGTTTTCGCGGCCTGTTCGATTCGAGGACTCCGAATGATTTGGATGGGAATCGTTCCGCTTGCCGGCACATCCTGTGATCGCCAAGTTGCAGAGGCCGGTTTCCCGAGTCCTGACTTGCCAATGCCGTTCCCCCACGTCGTGTAGTCGGAGAAATCGTCGATGTTTACCTTGTCTCCCTCAGAGACATCCTGCGACTGCCACTCGTATTGTGACGTCGTGTACCGGAAGAAATTGTCCTGGTCTGCGTCGGGTTCAATGCCAGGATATGTCTGCACGCCGCAATACTGGAACCACTCCGAAGAGTACGTGACACCGCCCAATTTCTGCTCAGCGACAGTGGTTGTCCGGCCTCCTTTTTGTATTTTCTTCACTTCCGGCCAAACACCTTTCAAATCTCCGTTGTCGTCTATCTCAACGGGAATCTGTGGCATCCCCCGCGGAGCAGGCCCTGCGACGCTCTCAACTCCATAGTACTGTGTGAGACCACCGCCAGCACCAGTTGGGGCAGTCGCGGTCTTCATCATCGCTGCAGTTCCCGTCCCGATACCAACTAACGCTGCGCTTCCGACCACACCCTTCACGAAGCGACGGCGTGACGAACTCTCTGGATATTTATCTGCAGAAGACATGGTAGTTCACTCTGTACTTACGTCTATCACAGCTAATCTGTTGTGACCAGTTCATCAAAATTGCTCGCTGAAAGTAGACCGAGAGGGTTGGCTGTCGCCAAGTGTTAGTTCTCAAACGTTGGTGTTGTCCGTTCTGGAAACTCGTATCCGTCAGCTTGTTCCGTCGCCTCGTACATCCACAATGCCCCGTGAGACGTCTCTGCCTTATCATAGATCTTCGTCTCGTCCATCGTGATGAGTTTGTACTTCGTCCCGTCATCATACGGAACCGGAACGACCGATGGATGCGGAGCTTCATCATTCGTGTCCACTTCCAAGTCGAAACCCGTCCGATTCGTCGAGACCGTCGGGTAGTCACAACTCACCATCTGACCTGACATCGTGGGGTCAGCGTACAATACCTTGTACTCACCGTTGACCCTAACAATCCGGCCACCCTCGATCTGATTCGTCGAATCGTGATATGAATCGAGTACCGTCCACCCACTAGTCAACGAGTCATCGGTCGTCTCGGCGATTGACACCTCGTCGATTCCACCGGAATTAAAGACCGCACGCCATTTCCCGGCATCTTCGTCATAGATGCCGTTGAAATCGTGGTAGCCCCCGTTCCCCACGGAATTGCTCCGCGGCAGGTTTGAGTCGACAGCTTCCAAGTAATGTGTCCCACTGAGGATATTTTCTTCCGTATGCGTCACCCAAATCCGCTGGAAGCTGTCATCTTGTTTCGGGTCGTTCGGGCCGTTTCCGAATCCGCTCCACATTATCGTGAAGTCGTCGTTCTTATCGTCATAAATGACGTGTGACGCGACGTAATTCGAGATATAGTCAGTCTTGGCTTCCGCGAAGAGAACAGATTTCATTTCGATTTTGAACGTCTCAAGATCGATGGTTGCTATCGATTGGAATCCTCGATGGTTAATCGCCCCTGGTGTGAGCGCACAGTAGAGCTTATCATCCTTGATGAGTGGCGCTCCGTCCTTGTAGGTGACCGGAACCGGGCCACGGACTCCGATTTGGTACGAATAGAACAACTCGAAATCACTGAGCGTGACGCTTTCACCACCGCCACACGCCGTATGGACGTACGGGTTGAAACTCTCCCATGTCGGCCTATCGAAGAAGTCATACAGCGTGTTACTTGTCCCAGCTTTCCCAATGTGGGCGTCTCCGTAGTACTTCCAGCCGTTCTTCTCGCCCGCTTCACGGGCCAAACAGGAGACACAATCGCCCTGAAAGATGACGTACAAATCAAACGGAGAAGACGGTAGGGCGTAGTCCGTATCGAACGCCACTGTTTTCGTATGAGTCGTCCCAGTGTCGTCGGTCAGCTTCTCGAATAACTGGAATTGGTTAGCGGCCACATCACTCCCAACCCAGAGATAGTTGCTGTCGTCCTTAACGAGTCCGATACCAGCGTTCGATGCATCACTTACCGTTCCGCGAGTCCCACTGTACTCCTCGACGCGGAGCATTCCGCTGAAAAATGGCGCGATTGGATGACAGCGAGGCTCATAACCCATCGCTCCAAAGCCTCCCGAACGGTTCGAGACAGTCATCGTGCCCGCCTTGATGGTTTGACCGACGTCGTTCCCCGTGAGTAGATGCTTTCCGATCATATTGCCAGCACCTTCTGCCGCACTCCTGAATGGTTGGGCGTCCATCTGCCACCGATACAACGAAAGTGCTGGCATTTCATCCGTTCCGAACTCCTCGGGGAATACGTCACGCCATGTCCGATCAATCTCCCACGTTATCTTCTCAAGGGGAGTTCCGTTTGTGACCTCGGACGACTTTTCTCTGGTCGTTTCTGGTGATGTCACGGAAGCAGCTGTGAATCCTGCCGACCCAATAGCCGTCGCAACCGCTCCAGCCGTCTTTAGATACGAGCGTCGATTGAGTAACGGCTCGTTGTTCTCCTTCTCGCGTGCCATAGCGAGTTTCAATGATGGCGTACAATTTAAATAGATTCCGATTCAGTATGGCGATGTGATTCGACGCAACTCCGGCTAAGTCGTCGCACCTTGTGCAGTGTACGAACACCTGCATTCAATCATCGTTAACTCGTGATTCCGCGATTTCAATCTCATCATTGCGATTTCATCGACACCTTGTATACCCACCACCGAACACACGACTACCTAAATCAACGAGGAACCAGCGAACAAATCGCACGACGAATCAACATCACATAGATGACCTAGCAAATGGGCTCTGGCGAAAAGGGAGTGAACATGACATCTTTCGACGAACCGGTCAGAAATCCTTTTTGAAAGCATCACGAACATTCGATCGAACTTCCCCAAGTGATCCGTATGGCACCTAACACATGAACATCACTGGTAGCTTCGCGATGGTATCAGACTATTCTACGATCGCCAGTCGGAGTTTAGCTCAATACCGAACACGGAGCTGGGGCGAAAAGCCATGACTAGTCCACCTCATCCGCGTAAGCCGGCTGTCAATTCGCTCACTCGCCGAGATGCCCTCGTATTAGGGGCCACCATGACCCTTTCAGGGGTGGCTGGATGTATCGACGAGAAGACGAAAAGCGAAAACTGCGTCTCTCGACTCAACACCACCGACGAGGCAGTTCGTACTGAGGGCGGGGCGCCGCACGGAAAATTGGACGTGGTTGGGACCCGAGGGGCGATTTACGTCCCTGCACGGGCATTCAACCTATACCAGATGTGGCACGATTACGAACCGGCAGTCGTTGAGCGTGATTTCGACTATGCAACGGATGTAAATCTGAATGCGATTCGGACGTGGTTGTGTTACGAGGCGTGGGTGGAGGATTCGACCGCTCAGAAGAGAGCTCTCGATCACTTCCTGGAAGCCGCGGAAGATCGCGGTCTTTCGGTTCTCCTCGGTCTTTTCGATGGGGTCGGAATGGATCCAACGCAGAAACGGCTGACGAATACCAATCCGATCACAGCTACCGGTGTCAGTTCACCGTCAAAGGATGTCCTTCAAAACCCGCACCGTTGGGAAACACCGAAACAGTTTGTCGCCTGGTTCATGGCGGTGTACGGCGACGATGACCGATTGCTCGGTATCGAAGTGATGAACGAACCGGGATGGAAACCATATAGAAAGCGGTTCGCCCACGAAATGTTCGAAACGCTCAAAAGATGGCGAGCGAGCATCCCACTAACCGTCGGATCGACTAGCATCGCAAACAATACCGAGTACGTCGATTGGGGGAGTGAAATCATCCAGTTTCACTATAATTTTCCCAGTGACCGGGCCACTTACTGGGATATGCTCCGCCAGGTAAACGAATTGGCGACGCAACTCGACGAACCGGTGTGGCTAACCGAATGGCAGCGAGCCCGGCACGGTCGAGGGTTCACCTCGGAGCCGAAGGCAGGTGAGAAATCCCCTAACTATTCATCCCTTGCCCCACTAATTCACCGTGCCGGACTCGGCAACTTCTTTTGGTCACTGATGGTCAAGCCAGCGTGGGTTCAACCCCAGCGCAAGAATGGAGTGCTTAGCGGTCTCTTTCACGAAGACGGAGCCGTATGGAGTCTCGACGACGCACGGGCACTCAAGGCGATGTCTGGCGATCCGGCGTTTGACGGAGAGGAACGCAAAGAATGGCCGGAATGGGCGGCACGGATACCCGAACAACTGCCTTGACAATCTCCTTCTTTCGAAGAGCGAGCTGTAGGCTCGAATTTTCCGCAAGTTGGTGGCACCACCGTCTGAGACGAATTCTGGGAGCTACCCGAACCTGGTCGCGGATGGTGCTGAACGTCTCAGCTTACGTCGGGAGTTCACAACAACGCTTGCTTTATGTCTCGCAGTCAGATCGGTGAAACACATCTCGGCCGTGGTTTGACTCGATGGTAATGTTCCGTAGAGTAGTGTCGCTCGGCGAATCAAGTCCAATCCCGAGTAAATTGCCAGAGATTCGACAGTCATTTAGTACGATGTCGCGGACGTTTTCGAACGAGGTGCCGTACCCATTGCCGATGATGTGAACGTTGTGTACGACTCCACGGGCGACGTTTTTGAAGTAGAGACCCCGATCCCAATCGGTTACCGTTACGTTCGTGACGAGAATATTTTCGAGTCCGGTTGGGGCCGTTGCCACTATACCCGTCGTGTCACTTACTCCGCGACCATCGATCGTGTGACCCGCTCCATCCAAGACGACATTGTCCGATGCGATCTGGATGCAGGATTCTGAGATATAGGTTCCACCTCCTCGCAGTATATCCTGACCAAGTGTGTAGATTCCCGGCCGTGTGATTCGGGTCCGTGAATCGATTTGCTTCGTGAACGACATACGAGTTGATTATCCTCTGAGGCTGTTGCTCATATCTATTCTGTAATTGGGAAAGGTATTCTGACCAGTCTCTCAAAACGGAAATGTCTGCAGATAGCTCGTCGATAAATTATAAAAGGCGAAATCATTGAAGCGGCCACCTGCGGATATCAGCTCTATACCGCCGACCACATCCCGCCAAAGCACCGCTTTTGCCAAGTTTCGACTGTGATGACTTGGTAAGCAGACTAGCTAAATTCTATAGCTACTTGTTTCTTAACGTGATAATACAAATATTGGAGATTTGTTTAAAGTATATTGATAGAAGTACTATATTTTTATTTTGGCTCTCTTTCCTTTGTGAGGTATACTTATAGAGGTAGGCGACATTACTCTCTATTGGTATGACAGAGAGTACCAAACGACGCGATTTCTTAAAGAAGGTGGGGGTAGCGAGCGCCATTGGCCTTGCTGGCTATGCCGGCAGCGTCTCTGGACAACAACAAGGACAACAAATCAGAGTCGGAGTATTACAACCCGTAACGGGCGACCTAGCATCGGTCGGCCGACCGATCAGGGATGCTGCACTATTGCCGGCAACGCAATTGAACGACGCCGACACGAATTTTCAGATCAACACGCAGGCTGAAGACACCCAAACCGATCCACAGGCCGGTATCAGCGCGGCACAAGCGCTCGTCGATGCCGGGTATCCATCGATCACCGGTGCAGCGTCTTCAGAAGTGACGATCCAAGTCGCTCAGAATGCCTTAATCCCAAACCAGGTCGTCGGCTGTTCGCCCGCGAGTACGTCACCAGAGATTACAGGGCTGCAGGATAACGGCTTCATCTGGCGGACGTGCCCGAGCGATACTATCCAAGGACAAGTACTAGCACAGGTCGCCACGGATCGCGTGAACGCATCGTCGGTGTCGGTTATGTACGTCAACAACTCCTATGGACAAGCGCTGGCGAACAGTTTCGCGCAGTCGTTCAACGGGCAAGTTCCGGCACGGGTCGCCTTCGAACAGGCACAATCGTCATACGCCGCCCAATTGCAGGAGGCGATGGCAAACCAGCCAGATGCGCTGTTGATTATCGCCTATCCCGAAAGCGGGAATCAGCTATTCCGCGACTACTATTCCAGCTACAGTCGCGACACGCAAATTCTCGTGACCGACGGATTGCGTGATACCGCACTACCCGGTAACGTCGGTCAGCCCCTAACGAACGTCATCGGAACGGCGCCGTCCGCTGCTGGACCGGCCAAGCAGTTCTTCACGCAACTGTATGAGGATGAAACCGGGGGGCCACCGGGCGTGTTCACTGCCCAAGCATACGACGCAACCGCCATCCAGATTCTCGCGAACATCACTGGCGGTGCGCAGAATTCCGGGCCGAGTATCCGAGACAACATGCAGACGGTCGCGAATCCGCCTGGACAAAAAGTCGGTCCCGACACCCTCCCCGACGCGCTTACGTTGGCCGCTAACGGTGATGAGATCAACTATCAGGGCGCATCGAGCAGCGTCACCTTCGACGATAACGGCGACATCACGTCGGCCGGGTACGAGATCTTCACCTTCACGGAAGGCGGTCAGCTCAGACAACTAGACCTCATCGAATTCCAGGCTGGCCAAGGGCAAGGCGGAGGCGGAGGACAAGGATAAGTTGGCGATAGTCGATTTAGGCTTCCCTTCATCTCAGTTTATCCACCAAGAAATTCTCGACGAACATCATCATCCGCGAGCAAGGCCTCGCCGGTGTCAGCAAAGCGGTTTTGCCCTTGGGTGAGCACGTAGCCACGGTTACACCGTTTGAGCGCCTCCTTCGCGTTTTGTTCGACGATCAGCACCGCTGTTCCGGCATCGTTGATAACGTCGACTCGATCGAACATTTCGTCGACGAGGTCAGGTGCCAGTCCTGCAGAGGGTTCGTCAAGTAACAACAAATCGGGATCGAGCATGAGTGCCCGTCCCATCGCGACCATCTGTTGTTGCCCGCCCGAAAGTGTGCCAGCGCGCTGTGATTGACGCTGTTTAAGGATCGGGAACCGCTCGAATACCTCCTGGAGTGCGCCTTCTGGCACCGAATCGAGGATGTATGCACCCATCTCAAGGTTCTCTCGAACCGTCAGTGCCGGAAAGATATTCTCATTCTGGGGAACGTAGCTGATTCCCCGGCGAATGATCGCATCGGGAGAGAGGCCGCTTATGTCCTCACCGTCGAATGTAATCCGTCCACCCATGTAGGTTGTGAGCCCGAAGACCGATTTGAGAACCGTGGACTTCCCGGCCCCATTCGGACCGACGAGCGCGACGTACTCGCCGGCGCTCACGCTGAGATCGACACCACTGAGTATTTGTAAGTCCCCGTAGCCAGCATTGAGCCCGTCGATAATGAGTTTATCATGATATTCGTGGCCGTCCTCGCTTTGCTCGTAACTATTCGATTCGATCTTACCTGTGGTCATACGTTTGCTCCTAAGTACGCGTCGATCACCTGCTCGTCCTCCATGATTACCTTGGGTACGTCGTCTGCGATGACTCGGCCTTGATGCATTACGATCACGCGCTCGCAATTATTCATGATTAAATCCATGTCGTGTTCGACGAGGAGGAATGTGTAGCCCTGCTCGCTGAGGTTGTGAATCCGTTCCAATAACTTCTCCTCCAAGACCGGGTTTACCCCAGCGAATGGTTCGTCCAGCAATAGTACGTCTGGGTCGATCAGAAGCGCCCGCGCCATTTCCAGCAGTTTTCGCTGGCCGCCCGAGAGGTTGCCCGCATACTCCCCTGCGAGATGATCGATTTCGAAAAACTCGAGCATTTCCCACGCGCGCTCGCGAAGTTCGCGCTCCTGCTGGTTGACCTTCCGACGAGATCCAGGCAGTATCGTCCGCCAGAGTCGCTCGCCCTGCTGGTTCTTCGGCGCGAGCATCATGTTCTCGAGCACCGTCATCTCCTTCAGTTCGCGGGCGATTTGGAAAGTTCGTACCACACCGCGTTCGGCGGTTGCGTACGGCCGTAAGCCGGTGATCTCCTCGTCGTACAGATAAACCGAACCGGCGTCAGGCCGATGGACGCCAGTGATGCAGTCGAACGTCGTCGATTTGCCTGCCCCATTTGGACCGATGAGACCAGTCAGCGAACTCCTGTCTACGTCGAAGCTCGCGCCGTCAACGGCGGTCACCCCACCAAAATGTTTCTTTAAGTTTCGTACCCGAAGTGGGCGAACCTCAGTTAGATCCTCCGATGGTCGTTCAACTTCCGACGTACGTGCCCCACCATCCATCGCTATCGTGGGCGTCTCGACTTGACGTTGTTCATCGATTCTTGTTGATTCAATCGTAGTTTCATCTATGGGGTTTCTCATCGTTGCTCACCATCGTTGAATTCTTCTCTTGGGCGATCTTCTCCGAAGTGGTTCAGCGTTCGACCACCATCGGCCCGCCCAGGCTGAGGCTGGCGTTGAGACAGATCGACGCTAGAGGCAATCTCTTTGCGGTGGCCGAGCAGCCCCTGCGGTCTGTTTTGAATGAAGTAGACGAGTACGACACCCACCAACACGAAGCGGAACGAAGCGAGGTTCGCAAGCAAAAACGAAAACAGCGGGACAACGTCGAGAGACGCTAACGGCGCGACGGCAGCGACAAACGTATTCGGGGCATCACCGAGGGAGAGTAGCTGATCGACGAGCCGCCTAACAAAGGTCGGCCCCTCAAAGAGGAGGCCGACGAACAATGCGCCACCGATTACGCTGCCGGTGTTGGAGCCTGCCCCGCCGATGATGAGGGCGATGAAGATATAAAACGTCAAAGTCGGTAGGAAGCTGGTCGGACTGACGTACGACTGGCTACCCTGCCAGAGAATTCCGCCCAGACCCATGAACGCACATCCAAGCATAAACACCTTGATCTTGAAGCGGCTAGTACGTTTCCCGAGAGATGTTGCGACGAGTTCGTCCTCGCGGATCGCTTTCAACACTCGACCGAACGGCGAATTGCCGACGCGACTCAACACCACGTAGAATAGGCCAACGAAGACGATAAGCACGAACGTGTACGCCCAGTCGACGACGGTCGTCCCTTCGATACCTAACGGTCCAAAAATCCCGAATACGGCTTCGCCGAGCAGAGTTGGCGGCGATGCGGGACTCCTCGCGTTGCTGTAGAACAATGCGTTGATCGGATTCGACGGCAGTGGCATTCCTTGGGAAGCGCCGGTTCCAAGCCTGATTCCAGCGACCGAGAACGTCTGAAGACTCGTTGAATTGTAGGTAATTCGGATGATCTCCGAGAGTGCGAGGGTGACAATCGCAAGATAATCAGCCTTCAACCGAAGCGCGGGTAACGCCGTAATTGCCCCGACGAGTGCTGCGGCGAGCATTCCGCCAACGATTCCCACGAGAAGGGGCAGTCCGAGACCGGGAACCCCTCCGGCCTCGGGGTTCACTGGCGCGGTAAGCATTGCCATCGTGTACACGCCGACAGCCATGAAGCCAGCGACGCCAATGTTGAACAAGCCGGCGTACCCCCACTGAAGGTTGAGCGCGAGTGCGAGTAGTGCATAGACGGCCGCAAAGAAGGTGATTCGTTGGAGAGTACTCGCTAACCCATTGGCATCCAGCCCTAGCAGTACGCCTATCAGCGTAAATCCGGCATACAGCGCGAATAGCACGCCGAGAATCAATCCAGCGTCACCTCCAGGCATGCGGATTAGCCCGCGCTCAGTGCTCTTACTCATCACACACCACCTCGCCAGATGCGTACGGTCTTATCCAGCTGAACGTCATAGTTCTGTACGAGCGGCTCGTCTCCCAGTCGTCGTGACGAAGACGATGTGAGCGACCCAGGACGCCTCTCCATGAATCGATTGCGATCATGCCGTCGTCACCCCGCTGAAGAGCCCCGACGGTCTTATCACGAGGATGATGATCATGACACCGAAGGCAGCGGCGTAGGTGAACTCGGAGGGAAGCCAGATCAACGACAGCGTGCTCGCGATACCAATCGTGAGACCGCCAAGTACCGCACCATAGACTGAACCGATTCCACCGAGGATAACCGCCGCGAAGATCAATAAGAGGAGTGTCCATCCGTAATCGAACGAGATGGTGCCGGTTTCGAGGACAACCAGGTAGCCTGCAGCGGCCGTCAGCCCTCCGCCAATGATCCACGTCGCACGAATCACTCGTTCGGTCTGGATACCGGTCACACGCGCGAGATCGGGGTTGTCGGCCATCGCTCGCATTGCCTTGCCGAGCTTCGTCCGTTGGAGTAACACGTGGACGCCCCCCATCATCGATAACACGATGATTACCAACACGAGTTCGTGTGCGCTGATGATAAGGTTAATTACCGGCACGGTGTACGTCGGTAGCGTCCCACCCGTGACCCCGGTGCGACTAGTTCCAAAGACGATCGCGAAAATATATCGAAGCGCGAGCGCCACGCCGATGCTCGCGATGAGCAGGGCGATGGCGTTCTGGCCGCGCATGGGTCGATAGACGATACGATCGATCGCAAGCGAAAGCCCGACACCGAACAGAACTGCGACGACGAATCCGGCGAGAACCGCCATTGGTGTTGCGACAGCACTTGCACCCACGCTTCCCGCGTCTGCACCTCCGGTGACACCGACCAAGAATAAATCGCCGGCAGGTATTCTACCGAACCCAGCAATTAGATACGTCGTCACCCAACCGGCAAACGCACCGGCAGTGAGGTAATCGCCGTGGGCGAAGTTCGCGAAGTTGAGGATGCTGTACGTCATCGATAGTCCGATTCCGGCGAGCCCGATGATGAGCCCGATGACGATCCCGTCTTTCAGAAAGAGAGCAAGCGTGAGCCCAGTTACGGTTCCAGAAATGAGCTTCGAGACGAGATCAAAGATGAGCAAAGCGCCGATTAGTATGATGCCGATTTCGAGTGATCGCTCTACGAAGATCTGTTTTCCCTGAATATACGCTTCCCCCATTTTCATTGGAACTCCCTCACAAAGGGAAGAGAGGTGTAAAAGTAAATATCTTTGCACTAATCTGGGTCAGTTCGCCTTGCAATCTACTCCACATCGTGTCGGATGATTTCGATTGGAATCCCTAACGGTAAGTAAGGGTACTCGGTATCGCTTCACAGCCCTACCGGCAGTGTGTAACCTCTCGCCAGCAAAACCACGTTACCTTCACAAGGGGAATCGAGAGTTATCAAGGCGATGAGTTCCCCTTGGGGGGTCGACCAACTTGATCTCATGGGTATGAGGTCGCTGGCTTCGGTCGTAATCGAGTTGGCCGTAACCCCATACCTAATTTGATGTGTAGCGATAAATCGTTTTCCGCCACTTCACATGATACGTTACAAATTCAGTTAGGTATATCCGATAGATGGTCAGGTACTCAGTCCCTCCCTCATACTGATAAGGATCATCATCGATTTATCGACGCTACTTTCGGGATAGGAAAAGAGGCGCATAAGTAGTCAAAGCTATTCATTTTCGCGTTGCGTTGTGAAATATCCGTCCTTTAGTAGCAGACGGCAACCTAGTCTAATGACAGGAACGTTAGGCTGTAGTGAATATCAACTCTATTTCATATAGAATCGTCACAGACTGCTTATTTCTAAGAACAACGTCAGTCGTTTAGAAATCAGGGGAGATTACCAATCAGTAACATACCATTACACGCCTACCACTGTAAAGTATACCGTTGGCCTTCGCAACGCAAATCGTTCGCCCACAGCGTTCCAGAATCTTCCCAAGAACCAGACGACCAATCGAATTGAACGTACGCTTGTTGGGTTAGCACACTATTTCCTCTTCTTTTCGTGTGGATCGGCTTAGCTTCAGTCGACACCGAATCTGTCAGTTCTATTTCGGGCATTTGCCTGCGATTGTACCTTGAGACGTTGTTTGTATGGAAATCAATAAGCTGCGCTATCGGGGTCATACCCTTTCGCAAGCTTCCATTGTGTTCGACAATGGTTCGAACAAAAATGACATGATACCGAGACTCTCTCATCAAACTCATTCGACTCCTCTCGAAAAATCACGGGATGGGATTCAGTGAGATCGATAAGAGTTGAACAGTAGACACAACCAACGTACTGAGCCTCGAATTTATCACTCTCTACCGCCGTTCTCTTTTCAATCATAGCCTATTGTCAACGACTATCCGTATGGCGGTTTCGGCCTGCTGCAGAGTGACTGATGATTTTCGAGAGAACGCTACTCGGACGGTGTCGCCTTTCAATACTGGCTGCTCGTCGAACCGCCGAGCGACCAATTCGAGCGATTCCTCGTCCCGCATCCTGCGGTGCCAGTCCCCCAACTACCATTGAACCGTGACGAGCAAATAAATTCCCGCTGTCGAGCGGTGTTCACCGCGATACCATCGAAGCAGCCCGAGGGTGATTAGGCCGTGCGATTTATTCGCCTCAAAACCCTTTATCCGTCTGATTGATGAACGACACCGTCAGAACCCTCGACGAACTTGAAATCGGAGATTCCGTTCAGATGCGGACCGTAGATGGGACGACAATCGGCGGAGAGGCGACCGTCATTGACTTCGATCCTGAGGAGCGACTGCGCGTCGAACTCGAGCCGGATAACGAGGACGAGCGGATCAGATACGACGTACGGGCTAAACGAATCGACGGGGAGTGGACTGCGCCGCAGGCACGCAAGTACGAGCCGAACCAAAAAGACTGGCAGACACTCGGCGAGGTGACCGACGTTAGACGCGAGTAGTTGCCGGCCGCAAAGTTATATGGCTAGCCGTCGCACGCTCTCGAGAACATGGATTCAGTAGGCGATCATTCGCCGACGATCGGCATTTCGGTGTTTGTCGATCCATGTCCTCCGTTGACCAAAAACCTCTTCGACCGGCTAATTCACCGGCTTCGGTCGTGGGCGACGGTACACATCCTTCGTCCTGATACTACGCATCCAAATCTGTCTTCAATGGAATTGGATCTCTACCACATGGCTCACTGGCATCACGCAGCTATCCAGGACTTGAAGCGAGCGAGTCAGAACGGAGCCGCAACTATCAACTCTTATCAAGGGGTATCCGTCACGACCGATCGGTTGGCGAAACTACGGCGATTGCAAGAAGCGGGTATTACTGTTCCCGAGTTTCAGTTCGGAACTGACGACGAGATCACGCTCAATCCACCAGTTCTCGTCAAGCCTCGCAACGAACTGGACTTCCACGGTCATGAATTCGATTCTCTGTTCACAGACGACTATATTTTTGATGGGGAAAAGGTCGTGCAGCGATATATCGTGCCCCGACAAAGCTACAAAGTATTTCGGATTGGTGAAGCCATACGGACAGCGAAACATCATTGGAAAGATGGGACATCGCTTGAAAGACCCACGTCAAGGAATTTTCGACAATTGACACGGAGAGTCGCCGACGTTTTTGATCTCTCCCTCTTCGAACTCGACATTGTGGTTCATAAGGCAGCGTACGTAATCGATGTGAATCCTGTTGTGAGCTTGGAAGGGATATCGGATGCTGTCCAACTGTACGAAACCTGTCTTCGTGAGGCTATCTCACACTGATAAAGTCGCATCGCTACTGATTACTCTTCCGCGAATCTTCGACGCTCCGCGACTGTGATTCTGCCTTCGAAGCAGACACCGTTGTCAAGAGGTTCAGAATGGTATGCAAACGATGGGAATAACCTGATTGACGTCTTCACACAGCTCGTTGAAATCTGATTTGTAATGTGAAGAGGGTGATCAAGGTCGCTTCTCGTGTATACTTAGTCGGCAGCTTCTCCCGCTCTCGTCGGAGTCCGTCTAGCAAGCCATGCATCAACCGGCGACTTGATTGCGTAGTATATTCCACCGGCCACTACGGCACTTGAGAGCGCGGGGACGAGCCAGTCCGGAGCTTGAATCGCGTACACCGCACCAATGACCCAAGCGATGATGGCTGCGGGGTTCCACCCACGGAGGTACCAGTACCGACCGCCTCGTTCGAACAGTTCACTCGTATCGAAGTCGTGTTCGAGCAGGTAGTAGTGAACGAGGAGAACCCCCGTCGTCGGGACGAGCGTGACGGTAAGCGCCTCAAGGAAGCTTAAGATTCCTCCATAACTAAAGATTCCTGCGATCGCCAGAATCGTTCCGATTAATCCAGTTACCGTCGTCATGTAGACTCGCTTTAACCCAGTAATTTGGGAGAGCGCGATGCCGCCAGCATAGACGTTGGTCACATTCGTCGTCCACGACCCAGCAATCAGCAGGACGAGTCCCAGCGAGCCAAGGCCAAGTTCGACCATGATAGTTACCGGATTCCAAGTTCCGGCCGCGGCCGCAGCGAGAACGCCGATACCAGCGAGGACAATTCCGAAAGTAATCCACGCAATAGTCGCACCCCAGCTCGGGCCTTCCGGTCGCTGCGGATTCCCGTATCGTCCGTAGTCCATTGCGACGATGAGGAATGCCGCGGTCGCAGCCGGAAAGATGTTTAATGCAGCCCAGAATCTCAATCTTCCACCACCCGCGCCGCGTAGGGTGACGGAGTACTGCGTCACGATTTGGTAGACGACGAGCGCGAGGAGGACTGTCATAATCGGCACGGCGAGCTGGTTCAACCACTCGATCCACCGATAGCCAAAGATGGCGACCGAGGCCATGAGAATGCCCAGTACCCCTGCGAGAAGCGCGAACGGAACGTCGATGCCGAAGTTGGCTAAGATTGCCTTCGAACTCTGTGCGACGATGCCTGTCTGAACGCCGAACCAACCAACCGTTGCAATGACCATCGCAAGGGAGGGAATCACCCGTCCTTGAATTCCGAAAGGAGCTCGCATTGCGGTCGTTCCGGCCGTCCCTTCCTTCGTGGCAATCTTGGTTCCGAAGTACACCAGTACTCCAATAAAAACGATGCTAACTACCGCCGCCGTGAGGCCGAGGAGCGCTCCTGCCCCCAGCGTAAGCGACCCGAGCAGGAAGTTGGTGATGACGATCGAAAATCCCGCCCAAATCGTGAATATCTTCCAAAATCCCCTCGTCCTGTTCTCCGCTGGAATAACGTCTACCCCCTCCGTTTCGATTAACCCCATGGTATGGGATTGGCTGGCAAGGGTGTAAGTATTTTGCGCAAAATCGCCAAGTCTATCCCAAATTACAAAAATAATCTGCGAATTATTTAGGATAAAAGGTATTATGAGTCACCCTTTAGGTTCCATCCCGCATATTCGACGCATGGAATTCGGAATCTACCTCAATCAGTACGACGATGAGCGACATCCCTTCACGTACGAGGATGCCTTCGAACAAGCGGCACTCATGGAGGATTTGGACTACGACACCGTTGCAGTGGGTGAGCGGCATTTCTACGACGAGGGATTCTACGAGCCGCTGACCTTCTTATCCGCGCTCGGCGCGCGAACCGAGCAGCTGGATATCATGGCGAACATCCTCATCCTTCCTATTTATCACCCGATACACCTCGCTGAACGAATCACGGCGCTCGACCACTTGACAGGTGGACGAACACGATGGGGTGTTTCTTTGGGATATCGGGAAAACGAACTCCGTAATTTCGGTGTCGAGATGGCCGACCGTGTTCCCCGTTTTCTGGAGAGTATCGACATCCTAAAGCGGTTACTGGAGGGGGAGAGGTTCAGCTACGACGGGACTTACTTCCAGTTCGACGACGCGTTCGTCCGACCCACACCGGTTCAAGAACCGAGACCACGAATCTGGGGAGGTGGCAGTTCGCCCGTCGCGATTAAGCGAGCGGCGTATCGGTGCGACGGTTTTACCGCTGCCGTCACCGTCCCTGAGACGCTCGTCAATGATATCGAGCGCTATAACGAAGCAGTGGCGGAAGCGGGGAAAAATCCGGACGAGACGTCGGTCACAATCATGGTCGACGGTTACGTCGGCGAAACCACTGACGTCGCCCGTCAGGCGCTCGAACCGTACATGTTCGACCTCCACGAAAAATACATTCGGTGGGGGAACCCCGAGTTCCAGCGACGACCGACGTGGGACGACGTCGAAGCTCAAGTGCTGGTCGGGACGGCCGACGACATCGCCGAAAAGGTCGCGCACTACCGCGATATCGGTGTCGACCACCTCATATTCCGGACGCAGTTTCCAGGGATGAATCAAGCGGCGACACTCGAAAGCATCCGGCGATTCGGCGAGGACGTGATGCCGCAGTTTCAGTGACTCTCAGAAGGAAGTTTGAACGTGGCTATGGGACTGCGTAGAACACCGAGAGCAGAAATACCGCTTGGGTAGTGCCTTCCAATGCGGAAACGAGAGGAGTCGACTCACGGTTCCTACCCGTGTCACTACACATATTCACGTATCGCCTCTCGTATCCAGTCGAGATTTCGCTCCGGCAATAGACCATAGTTGTAAAAGGAGACGCGTTCCGCACCAGCGTCGACGACCGCGTCGACGAGTTCGCTGACGGACGCAGCGTCATCAACCGCTGGATGCCCGGGTAGTAGTCCTACGTGAAGCGAAATATCAGGTGTAAGGCTATCAGCCACCCGGAGCCGGGCCGCGGCCGCAGAACCGGACGATTCGTACGCGATAACGGTGTAGTAATCCAGAGGTTCGGCCAATCGTTTCAGATCAGCGCCATGCATCCAAGCGTCCTCAACGTCAAGGAGACCGAGATAGTAACCCATTTCCGCATCGACGATTTCCCGACAGTCGGAGAACAGAGTCATTAGCACACTCGTTCGTGCATTGACGTATTTGTCTACCTCCGGATGTGTGGCAAGCCAGCTGTACGGATCGATGGTCGATGGGAGCCGACCCTCGACTAATTGTAGAACTGTTTCTCGGCACACACGACCGGCGTGGTCGACGTCTACTCCCTTGTTTGCGGCGTTCTCTCGGCAGTGGTCGCAGAAGCAGAGCCCAAAGAGGAACTCCCCTAGCGTACCGAGCCGAGCGTGAATCTTCTGGTGGTGCCAACCGAAGCCGGTACCGTACATGTAATCGAACGACTCCAGTTCGATTCGGTCGAACGCCTCGCGAGCGGAGAGTTCCTCAAGAACATCGAGAAGGTACTGCTGAACCGCAGGATTCGAAGGACACAACCCGAACGCAAGTGAGTCATTGAACGGAGTTCGAATCGTCATCTCTGGGTGCTGCAGCCCGAGGCGCGAATTGTGACAGCCCACAGTCCACGAGGTAAGCGCAATCTGGGTTCCCTCTAGCCCATCGGCGATCTCCCGAACCCAATCGTTCTCGCCCATCGTCTCGTTCGGAGTCGGCTTCAAATCCACATATCCGGCATCGGGCTGGAAATAACTACTCGCCTGCGCGAAGAACGTCTTCCGTACGGGATTATGCGGGAGAAACGCTTGTACGGTGTGATAGTTTGTAGCGAGGTTGACTTCCGTAATGCCGATATCGTCGAGTCGTTCAACGACGGTGGTGACTCCCTCGTCAAGCACGTCCCACGGGTACATCCACAGTGCGAAGTCCATGGGGAATGAACGCCAGCGTGTTGCATACCCTTTTCTCGAATATTATCGATACGTCTTCAACTGAATCACTCGGAGAACACGCACCAAATTGATGACGTACTCCGCTGTACTTCAAGTATGCAAATCACACGCATCGTCATCCACCAGTATGAAATCCCGCTCAAAGAGCCATTCATTACCGCCCTGCGGCCGATTCCCGCACTCGAACGCGTACTGGTTGAAGTGGAAACGGATACCGGACTCATTGGCCTCGGCGAGGGTGCACCTGCGTACGAGGTGACCGGCGAAACCCAGGGTTCAACGGCTGCCGTACTCGCGGACGTATTGGCTCCGTTCATAATAGAAGAAAATCCGCTGGCAATCGAGCGCCATGTTCGGCGGATGCGGGCGCTTGTCGACGGTGCGCCGAGCGCACACGCTGCTCTCGAAATCGCACTCCAGGATCTCCGCGGGAAGGCGGCCGAACAACCACTTTACCGATTGCTCGGCGGAAACGCCGAAAAACCGTCTCTCACCGTTCCGAAAGTTCTCAGCATCAAATCCCCCGATGAGATGGCGACCGACGCCGTCACCGCCGTTGACGAGGGCTACACCCAACTCAAGATAAAGCTCGGTCGTGACCCAGAAACAGATGTTGCTCGCGTGACCGCTATCGCAGAAGCCGTTCCCGATGAAGTCAGCCTGAAAGCCGATGCAAACCAGGGGTGGGGTGACGCGAAGACAGCCATAGAAGCGCTCACCGGGATGGCCCATCATCTCCACGTAATTGAACAGCCCGTCGCCAAGGAGAACGTAAGCGACCTCGTTTTCCTCCGCAATCACCTCGACATTCCAGTCATGCCGGACGAAAGTGTCGAAACGGCGACCGACGCGCTGAAATTGATCAAGCGAGGGGCAGGCGACGTCTTCAATATCAAGCTGATGAAGACCGGCGGCATCACCGAAGCGATACGACTGAACGCGGTCGCTGAGGCGGACAATCGCCCGACTCAACTCGGGTCGATGGTCGAAGGGAACGTTGGAACTGCTGCAGGAATCCATTTCGCGGCGGCGTTCGAGAACGTCGTCTGGAACGAGATGGTCGGCCCGTTCATGACAACCGAGGGAATCACCGATTTGGACATAAATACGCCACAAATCGAGACGTCCGGCCCCGGACTTGGGGTAACCGTTGACAAAACGGCACTGCGGTCGCTCCGAAGCGAGCGTATCGAACTTGAATCATGAGCGTCGACGAAGAACGGTTGGTCGATTTGACCGCGGAACTGGTCGAGCGGGCGAGCGAGAATCCACCCGGAAATGAGCGTGCAGTCGCCGATTTCCTCGCGAACCGACTGCGTTCGTCTCCGGTGTCGTTCGACGTCGAACGATTCGAGGTCGAACCGAACCGCCCGAACGTCATCGCGCGTGCCGGCAACGCCGACGGGGAAACGATGCTCCTCGCAGGACACACGGACGTGGTCCCCGCGGATTCAGACGAGTGGTTCGGCGATCCCTACGCACTCCGACAAGAGACGGGGCGACTCGTCGGTCGGGGTGTATCCGACATGAAAGCCGCCATCGCCGCCAAAGTGCTCGTGGCCGAGGCAGTACTCTCGGCTGGGGCGGTCAACGGAGAAGTCATCCTCGCGTTCGTCGTCGATGAGGAGTGGAACGGCGCAGGCATGCGAGCGCTCGTCGAACGAGGGATCACGGCCGACCACGCCATCATCGGAGAGCCAACAAACTTGGAGGTGTGTGTCGCGCAGAAAGGAGTCGTACGATACCAACTTACCGTCCGAGGGATGAGTGCCCACTCTGGCCGCCCTGATCGCGGTGTGAACGCCATTACTGGGATGCGCCGGGTGCTTGACCGAATTGAAGAACTTGATCAAGAAGTCCGCCGAACGACCTCGCATCAATTATTAGCGCCCGAAACGATCACCGTCACCGAATTCGAAGGCGGAATCGGGCCGAACGTCGTTCCCGACCGCGCCGTCGCCACGATCGACTGGCGGACGCTTCCCGGTCGTCACGAGAGAGTCGAAGCGTACGATAGGATGCTCGCAAATGCACTCAAGGGGGTGTCAGTCGACGGCAAGGAAGTGGACGTGACCCATGAGCGTCTCGTGTTTGCTCGGGCCGCCGAAATCCCGACCAATCACGCACTCGCGACCGCCGTCGTCGGGGCAGCGCAGGAGGCGGGCACGGACGTGAACACAGTTGGCTTCAATGCGGCGACGGATGCACGATTCCTAATTCACGATGCGGGAATTCCGACGGTACTGTTTGGCCCCGGAAGCATCGAGGAGGATGCACACACTGTCGATGAATCGATTGCTATCGAGGACTTGGTTACGACGGCCCGCGTCTACGAATCGTCGATTCGTCATTTACTCGCGTGAATCGAAGGTGCCAACATGCGTTCTCTCGGCCAAGGTTGCTTCTCGGCCCGAGTGACAGTTCCGGGCGGAGCGTCGTTTTTGAGTAATACCAATCTACTTGGTTTCGAGAGACGAATGATCATCTACGATGAATGGGAATCAGCCACCTCCGCATTCCAACATGCGTCTGGCGGAGCGAGTGAGCACTATCGAACGTTCGAAAATCCGCGTGATGTACGACTTGGCGCAAGAGGCCAATAACGAGGATCTCATCCACTTTGAGATATGGGAGCCCGACTTCGATACACCGACGCACATCATAGAAGCGGTGACGGAAGCCGCACATGCTGGTGCCACCCATTACACTTCAAACGTTGGACTTCCAGCACTTCGAGAGGTTATCGCGACGAAGATGGCAACGGAAAACGAAGTCGAAATCGATCCGGATCGGGAGGTCACGGTCACCAATGGGGCAATGGAAGCGTTGTATCTCGCACTCCAAGCCGTCGTTGCTCCCGGCGATGAGGTCGTCATACCAACTCCGGGGTGGCCGAACTATCGAAATCAAGTTCGACTCGCAGGGGGCGTGCCGGTATACGTCCCGCTTCCTGCGGATCGGGGATTCGAGATGGATGCCAGCCGAGTTACTGACGCGATCTCTGACGCGACTGCGGCGGTAATCATCTGCACGCCCTCGAATCCGACTGGTCGTGTGTACGACTTTGGCGAACTCGAAACAATCGTTCGAGCTGCGGCTTTACACGACGCGTACGTGATTATCGACGAAGTCTACGAAGGACTCATCTTCGAGGGCTCCACACGAAGCGTTGCTGCAGAACCCGCCCACTTCGATACCGTCTTGAGCGTGAACTCGTGCTCGAAAAAATACGCGATGACTGGGTGGCGACTCGGCTGGTTGGCTGGGCCGGAGAGCGTCGTTCGAGCCGCCACCGTTCTCCACGAAAGTACGACGGCCTGCGCGCCGAGCGTCTCGCAACACGCAGCGATCGCAGCGCTTACAGGGTCTCAAAAGCCGATACGTGCGATGAAGGATGCGTACGAAATGCGCCGAGACTACCTTGTAGACCGCATCGCCGACATTCCTCACATCTCATGTCCTCGTCCGGAAGGCGGGTTTTACGCCTTCGTCGACGTGAGCGCACTCGATGGGTCGAGTTTCGAAATCGCAAAACGGCTACTCTACGATCACGGCGTCGTGACGGCACCGGGAGACGGATTCGGGGACGCGGGCGAGGGGTACCTGCGACTGAGCTTTGCGACTGGTTTAGAACACGTAGAACGAGGCTGCGATCGCATCGAGACGATGGTTACATCGGAGAGAGAATAGCGGCGAAACACTCGGTACCAAGTATCGCGTTTACGCTAGTATGTTCTCCGAACAAGAGAGACGATTCGTATCGAACGCACGCGTTGCCCGCCTCGCCACCCTCGATCAACACGGATCGCCGCACCTTGTCCCACTCTGTTTCGCACTCGTTGGCGATCGGCTCGTTTCCTCTATCGATGAAAAACCGAAATCCGTCGACGAAGACGCGCTGACGCGAGTGCGAAACATCCGACGAGATCCGCGTGTCGCGCTCGTCGTTGATCACTACACTGACGACTGGTCCCGGTTGGGATGGGTACAGATTCGGGGCGAGGCATCGATACAGGAATCGCACAATTCGATGCTCGATTCGGCCGTTCTTTCGCTCCGAGCAAAGTACCCCCAGTACAACGACCACCGTCTTGAAGAACGCCCGCTTATCGTAATCGAACCTCAGACGATCGTCTCATGGGGAGAGCTACGGCCCTCGTGAAACATCTCAGGGTCACGCGTTGGGGCGCTCTCCGTGCGTATCTACTGGACATTGGTACGCCAAGTGTCTTGAGTAAGAAGCAAGTCGAACCATCCAGTCGCTGTCGCCCACGACCAGCATGAAACCGTGTTACATTACTCATGATCCATAAACTCACAAATTTGGTTTCCAGTAATCGTCTCGCTTCAGCACGAGTGTTTCCCGACGTTTTCGCGAATATAACGGATTCAAGCCGGGGTCAATCGGTTTCAACGTATCGGCCAAAATATATTTGTACTCATGGGACAACTATTTGTTAACATTTCCCTAGGGGTTTGCTAGGGAGGGGGAATCCAAAATGACTCAACCAACCATGGAGAAAAGCGGTATTTCACGGCGAGCGTATCTGAAAGGCACGGGATGCGCAGGTGCTGTCGGAGTCTCTTTGCTTGCTGGCTGTACGGCTCGCGGGCAACAGGGAGACGGTTCCAACACGCTGGAGATCGTGCACTGGTGGACGGCCGGCGGGGAAAAGCAGGCATTGCAAGCGCTGCTCGACGGATATACGAACAAATATCCGGACGTCCAGGTGCAGAATAATCCAGCACCGGGAGGAGCGGGAAGTGCACTCGACACGGTGATCAAAAACAGGGTTCTCAACCAAAATCCGCCGAGCACGTTCCAAATCTGGCCTGGACAATCGCTCGCACCGTACGTTCAGGGAAACGTTCTCAACAACGTCGGCGATAGCGTGTGGACTCAACAGGTCGAGAACGCGTACCTCGAGAGCGTCAGAAATGCGGCCAAGCCGGCGGGCGATTACGTCGCAGTCCCCCTGAACATTCACCGCCTGAACAACCTCTTTTATAACACGGACATCGTCAGGCAGGCAGGCGTCGATCCCCAATCGATTACCGATCCAGCGGCGCTAAACGATGCACTCAATACGGTGTCTTCGGAAACGAACGCGACGCCACTGGCTCACTCGACCCAAGAGGCGTGGACGACACTCCAGCTCTGGGAAACCGTTTTCATCGGTTTGCACGGAAGTAATGCCTTCCTCGATCTCACTAGCGGGAACGTCGGGCAGCATCAAGGCCAGATTAGACAGTCGCTTCAACAGGTAAAGCAGTATCGCACGCACTTCAACGAAGATGCTGGTTCCATATCCTGGGATCAGGCGAACAGCAAGGTCATAAACGGGGAGGCTGCGTTCGTCCAGCAGGGAGATTGGGCGGCCGGCCAGTACGAGGCCGCCGGAAACTTCGGATTCCAGCAGCAGTGGGACTACGTACCGTTTCCAGGAACGAACGGCGTGTACTCCATGGTGATGGACTCGTTCGTCTACCCGAAGAGCAATCCCTCGCCGGACGCGACTGAGAAGTTCCTCACTTACTGTGCGACCGTCGACGCACAGAGGCGCTTTAACCCCGTCAAGGGGTCGATTCCGCCACGGACGGACGTTCCGACGGATCCGTTCGGTCCGTTCCTCCAAGCGCAGATTCAGGATTTCAAGAACTCCCAGAGTCAGCCGACGACAATCGCGCACGGGTCGGCGGTCGTTCCTGAAGTGAAGAGCAACATGGAAGAGGCGTTCGCGGGCTTCACCGAGAGTTGGAACATCGATTCCACCGCCACGCGCATCAGGGACGCGTTCCAGGCGTAAGCCTGACTCCCAACCCGATCACTATGAACCGCGTATTCGCCTGGCTGTACAGCCAATTCTCCGACCGCGACGATGCTCAAACCGATGGCGGAGCGGTGCCCACAGAGTCGACGCGATTCTCGGTCTCGGATCTCAGAGGGGTGGTGAAGGGTGATTTCGTTCGCGGGCTCGTTTTCTGGCTGCCACCAGCCCTGCTGATGGGCCTGTTCGTGTACGGTGCGGTTAGCTGGAACGCGCTTATCTCACTTACCGATTGGGCAGGATTCGGATCGCCCGATTACGGCTCGCTCGATTTCGAAATGTACGGTCGAATGGTTTCGGATGGCTCGTTCATCAGTGCCGCACGCAATACGTTCGTATTGCTCGTTGCGTTCACGGCCGTGTCGTTGGGGGTCGGACTCGTACTCGCGATCCTCGTCGACCAGGACATTCGAGGTAAAAACACTGTTCGGACGATTTACTTGTTGCCGATGAGCCTCTCGTTCGTGGTCACCGCCATCTTCTGGGCGTGGATGTACAATCCGACGAGCGGAATGATTAACGTCCTGCTCCGTTCCGTTGGGCTCGGCTTTTTTGCGAACGATTGGATCAGCGATCCTCGAACGAAGCTCGCGGCGGTTATCTTCGCCTTGATGTGGCAGTTCAGCGGCTACTGTATGGTCGTCTACCTGGCCGGCCTCCGAGCGATTCCGACTGAACAGTTCGAGGCTGCCAGGATCGACGGAGCAAGTACGGTTCGAATGTATCGACGGGTGATCATCCCGCAGCTTCGAGCGTCGACGCTAAGCGGGGCGATAGTGCTGATGGTGTTCGCGCTCAAGGCGTTCGACTTTTTGTTCGTCATGTTCGGAGATACGCCGGGGCCGTCGGCGGACATCCTAGCCGTGATGATGTTCCGCGAAGCGTTCAGCTCGACGAACTGGGCTTACGGCTCTGCCATCGCGACCGTCCTGTTCGTCATGGCGCTCGTTATCATCGGCCCGTATCTACTATTCCAGTATCGACAGGGGGAGCTATGAGCCTCGGTGAGCGATTCAGAGGCGGTAAGCGGGTTCGAAAGTGGATTACGCACATCACGTCCTGGCGCGTCGCCCTGTATGCGATACTGGTTGGGATGGTTCTGTTTTATCTGGCGCCGCTAGAGAGTGGATTTGTGACCGCGTTCAAGACCCAGGCGGCGTTCTTCGCGTCGACACCGTTCGTACCGCCATCGCCTGCCGGCTTCACCCTCGAACCGTGGTATCAGGCGTGGGGTCAGCTTCAAGGGCCACTTGGGAACGTGCGCGGAGCGATAGTGAACAGCCTCGTCCTCGTCATTCCGGCGACGATACTTTCGGGATTCCTCGGCTCGCTTGCGGGATACGGCCTAACGAACCTCGACTGGCGAGGCCAAACGGCGGTGTTCCTCCTGTTCGTCGCTGGCGTGTTCATTCCGTACCAATCGGTACTCGTCCCGTTGACGCGGTTCTGGACCATCGTCGACATGCCATCGCTTCTCTCCGCAATCCCGGTCCTCGCCAGCCGGGCAGAACTAATCGAACTCATCATCACGCACACGGCGTACGGCATCCCGATCTGTACGATTTTGTTTCGATCGTACTACTCGAACTTCGACGAGCGGATGCTGGAGGCAGCCCGATTGGACGGTGCCTCCGCGTTCCGAATCTATCGGCGGATCATCCTCCCGCTCTCGACGCCGATGTTCGCAGTCGTATTCATCTATCAGTTCACGCAAATTTGGAACGATCTCCTGTTTGCGTTAGTGCTTGTTTCGAATCCACAGAACGAAGTCATCACCCTCGCACTGAACAAGTTCCAGGGGTCGATGGTGCAACAGTACAATCTCCAGATGGCAGGCGCGTTCATCGCCGCATTCCCGACGTTGCTCATATACATCCTGTTCGGCGAACAGTTCGCGGAAGGGGTTACAGGAGAAACGTAATTATGGCAATACTCACACTTGACCACGTCACGAAAACGTTCACGGATAGCAAGAAAGACATCGTCGCCGTCAACGACGTGTCCATCGATATCGCTGACGGTGAGTTCCTCGTCCTTGTCGGTCCATCCGGCTGCGGAAAGACGACGGTGCTACGGATGATCGCGGGGTTAGAATCGCTCACCAGTGGTGAGATCCGTCTTGGCGGTGCGGTCATCAACGACGAGTCCCCAACGAACCGGAACATCGCGATGGTGTTCCAGAATTACGCGCTGTACCCGCACATGACCGTGCGTGAAAACATGCGGTTCGGTCTCGAGGAGTCGACGGACATCTCGGACGCCGATATAGATCGGAAGGTGCGAGAGACCGCGGAACTGCTTGATATTAGTGAGTTACTCGATCGAAAACCCAAGGAACTCTCTGGTGGACAACAACAGCGGGTCGCACTCGGGCGTGCCATCGTTCGCGATCCCGCGGTGTTTTTGCTCGACGAACCGCTCTCGAACTTGGACGCGAAACTCCGTGCACACATGCGTACAGAGCTCCAACGTATCCAAGAGGAACTAGGCGTGACGACAGTGTTCGTCACACATGACCAGACGGAAGCGATGACGATGGGAGATCGCATCGCCGTTCTGAACGGCGGTGAACTCCAACAGGTCGGAACACCACTCGAGTGCTATCACACGCCCGCAAACCAGTTCGTCGCCGAGTTCATTGGAAGTCCTTCGATGAACTTCTTTGATATGGAGGTTCAGGGATCGCGGCTCATCTCGCAGACGGTTGACGGTCGATTCGAATATCCCATCTCAGATGAAACGAGGGAAGCCATTGACGAGAGAACTGAAGTAGTTCTCGGAATCCGTCCGGAGGACATCGACGTGACCGAAGACGCCGATGGGTTTCATACGTTCGAGGCCGTCGTCGACGTCGTCGAGCCGAGGGGGAACGAGAACACCATCTATCTGACGTTCGACAGCGACACAAAGACCCCTGAAACGTTCATCGTCACCGTTGACGGTTTCATGCAGATCAGCGCCGGTCAGCCAGTTGCCGTACACATTCCGGAGGACGCCATCAACATCTTTGACGCACAAACTGGCGAAACTCTTCGGCATAGAATCTTGACAGAGGATCTTTCCGTTACATCTACGTAATACGTAGGTGCGGAATGACAATCACCCTCAGATAATGATGATCCGAACAAGAGTTCCACCTCCGATACAAGCCTTAGTTGGCAGAAGCGGGCATTAGTAAGCTACCCTCTCATTGATATCCGTTCAAGGAGTATCTAGTATGGGAGATAAAATGAGTTCAGAGTATTCGACCAATCACCAGGGTTCAAGGCCTCGCGTTACACGGCGGAGGTTCGTGCGATCAGTTGGTGCACTAAGCGGAGTCGGTACCGCAGGAAGTTACGCATCGACCAGCGCCGCTCAGGGCGGAACAACTGTACAATGGGCTTCGAATACCGATTTCTGGGAACTTACAGAAACGTTTCAGAACGCACTTTAGGAGTCTGGATTGGATAGGAGCATTTCGCTCGAAAATCCTCCCTGGGCCAGCTGAAACTACTGAAGTTGAGCAACAATACACACGGTGGCTTTCAGCCAATTTAGAAGAACCCAACCTTCTAATGACGGATAGCGGCTGACGCTAGATCTCATTATCCGACAACAACTGCTCAATTTGAGCGAACATCTTCCCAACGAGCTGGTGAAACGAATTGAAGCCGACTATTTCGAGACGAGCCTCTCGACGGCGAAAGGGCCAAACGGCAACCTCTACGCAGTTCCGCTCTATCCCGACTTTCCGACGATGTTGTATCGAAAAGACTTGGTCGAAAAGGCGGGGTACGATCCAGATGGAGAAAACTGGGCGACGAACTCCATCAGGTGGAAGCAATTCTCCCGCGTCACTCGTGATGTACTTGACCGCAACAAGAACATCCCGTATGGCTTCACCTTCCAAGCGAGCCAATACGAAGGACTTTCCTGTTGTGATTTTAACGAATTTATGACGAGTTGGGGTGGTGCATATTTTGGAGGTCGGAAATACCTCTTCGGACCAGTTGGCAAGAGGCCAATCACCGTGAACACCCAGCCAACAATCGATTCGCTGCGAATGATTAGGACATTTATGAATGGACAGAACGACGAAGTCGCACTCGATGGGTATGCCGGAGGGATCGTTCCCCGAGCAGTCCTGTCCTGGATTGAAGATACGTCGCTGGGGCCATTTCTCAATGGTAATGCTGTGATGCATCGCAATTGGCCGTACGCCATCCTCAGTGCTGGTGATAAGAGCGCATTCGGTACCGATTTAGGGGTTATGCCAATTCCATACGCAGTCACGGAGCAACAGGTAAAATATCCCGGGACGGGTGGGCCGACTGCTGCGCTCGGTGGGTGGCACGTCGCAGTCAATCCTCACACCAAAAATTGAAAGAAACTTTACAAATTGTCGAAGCAATGACGCAAGAACACTTCCAACTAACACTCCTCCGAAATATCGGGTTGTTGCCACCGGATCAAACGCTCTTCCAATCGAAGCAAGCAAAGCAAGTACCAGTGATGGGGCGATATTTGGACTCGCTGCGCATTGCAGGAGAGAACGCGCTTCCACGCCCCGTTACGGTTGCTTGGGTACAGGAATCACAAAAGATCGCTCAGAATGTTCACGCAGCATACTCCGGACTTACTTCACCAGAGCAAGCGATGGCCGAGTTGGAATCCCAACTACGGCTCATCGAAAACTACAACGAAACATGATATTGATTCGTGTTTTGAATTATTGTAAATTTTATCCTTCTCAGTTGTCACATACGGTCGCCTTGCCTGCCATCCAGCGAACCATTTTCGAGGAATCACAGCTGACTTGCAGGGTTTCCTGTAAACAGTCTTCGTTCACGTGGGGCGTAGTGAACCGGCGCACCCCCGAATACTCCGCCGAGGGTGTTTCCGATGAAGACGGGAATCTAAGACCTACGTAGCACACCGAAGAACTACGCTATCACATCCTAGGGTGGCACGAATCGGAGTACTCGCAAAATCAAGTAGGAAAGGAGGATGGAGAGCGTGAAAGAACCGATCCAAGCAACGGTTGTATACAGGAGTTTTCCTTGACTTACCCGTGCTTGGCCCGCAGCAAATCCGCTGCCGACTACTGCACTCACGACGATTTCGTTAAAAGACATGGGAATACCGTATAAAATCGCTACTTGTGCGATAGCAAATGAAGGTATGAGAGCAGCGATTGCACGACGCGGGCCGAGAGCAGCATAATCTTGAGAAATTGCCTTGATCATCCGCGGTGCACCCATCCACGCACCAACGAGTAGTCCGAGACCACCCCCGATAAGCACTGCAACTGCCGGAATTGCGAGCGAGTCGTACAGTGGAAGAATCGGGCCAATTGCAAGTCCAACTTGACTACCGCCGGCGGAAAATGCAACGATGACACCGAGAAGAAAGAGGAATCGACGCTGTGCCGCAATCGCATCCTGCTGGAGATCACGACGTACCAAGGTCATCGCGAGAAGCGCGAAAATCAAAGAGATGATAACGATTTCGGCTCGTGGTGATATCGAAATGTGCGCTGCAAACCAACTCACGACCGATTCGCCTTCTGGAGAGGTACCCAAAAACGGAAACTGGATATTTACGATTATTACGCTGACAACCCCACCTAGAGTCGGAATACTATAACGATCAGGAAGGAGCTCTGTCTGAAGCAACCGAGTGGTGATATACGCAGTGCCCCCGCCAAGAATCGGTGTGAGAAGCCAAAGCAAACCGATTTGTTGATATTTCGTCCACGCGGGAATACCCCCAAGCCCAAGACCAACGCCGATCACTGCCCCTGTCGCCGTGAACGACGTTGCGATCGGATAGCCGGTAAAAATGCCGACTACCACAAGACCTGCGGCCACGGAAAGCGCGACAACAATAGCAAGCGGTGTTAGACTGACACCACGAATCATACCGGCAGCCATCGCTTCAGCAACGCTAGTTCCCTGCATCACGGCTCCAATGAAGGCAAATATACCCACCAGAAAGGCGGCACGCATGGTTGGAAGTGCGTGTGCACCAACTGCTGGGGCAAATGGTGTAGAGCCGCTTGACCCAGCACCGATCGTCCAAGCCATGAACAAACTCGCTCCACCCGCAATCACAGCCAAGACAAGCGTCCCCAATCCTACCATAGTAATATTCCCACGGCGATCCTTTTGACTGACATGGCCACTTTATGGCAGGAGTTTTGAAAGGCAGACGCGCGTCAGAGTACTTCGAGATGGCTCCGTCGTGTACATTCACTCGAACCCTTACAGCACATCTACGATCAATGCGACGCTGAACTGATGACTGCAACCGGACAATGTGCATTCCGTACGATGTGTTCGACCCGGTGGCCGAAGAATGCTCGGCGCGTAGCAGGCCGGATTTCACCCCCGATGACGATCAAGTCAACGTCATCGATCATCGCTCGTTCGACGATGTTGCGTTCAGGCTTCTCACCTGCAGACACCTCCGTCATGACATCGACATCCATTTTTCGGCCGAGATCGGCTTCTTTTGCGACGATATCTTCGCCGAGATCGATCGCCTTCGAGAGGTTTACATTCCGGCCGTACAATTCGTTGATTTGCGGTCGATTGACGACGTGGACGATTTCGACGACGGCATTACAACTAGTTGCGATCGCAAATGCTATCTCCGCGGCGCGGCGGCTGTACTGCGTTCCGACAGTGGGGAGGAGGATACGCCGTATCGGAACTTCAGGAAGCGGACGTGGACGGGGATCCATATCCGATACGACGACCATCATCGGACATGGCGTTCGCCGGATGAGATCGTCGATTGCTAGGCTGAACAACGGGCCGTCCTCGGTAACTGACTGTTCGCTCGCCCCAAGAGCAAGTAAATCGTACCCTTCGCCGGCTTCGGCGAGCACTGTCTCGCTCGTACTCAGCCGGGCTGACCGGACGATATCTCGGATGTATTTCTGTGGGAGTCCGAGTTGGGAATCGATCACTTCGAGACACGACTCGGCACTCTCACGATTGTTTCTCGCCGCTAGCATCCCACCATCACTCTGTGCTCGCCCGTCGATGGTTCGAAGCCTAGCAATAGCCCTTTTCGTACGACGGATGAGTGAGGTTCCGCTCGGTGCAGTTCCAGCGGTATCGACGTACATGCTCGTAACTTCGATGTCACGCTCTCGAGCGATATGACCGAGCAGTTGGGCCGTGAGCTGTGAACTGGTGCTACAGCGAGTAGGTAAGAGAACACGGATGACATCGCCGAGAAAGCTTCGGCGTTCCAGTTCTTTGCGTTCCAACCGTATAGCTTCTTCCTCGGATAGTTCGATCCTAGATAGCGATGCCCGAAGCAATGGCGGAGCGAGAAGTGACGTGATGATGGCCACCATTACGATGATTGTGTAGGTTGTGGTTGTAAGAATACCAACGCTGAGTCCGATCGTCGCGACGATGATTTCGAGTGCGCCACGTGCGTTGAGACCGGAACCCATTGCAATCCCTTCCCAAGGTGATAATCCGGCGGCTCTCGCACCGACGTACGTTCCGATAAACTTCCCCGCGATAGCCACGCCGAGAATGGCTACACCACCAAGCAAGACCGTTGGATCGGCCATAGCTGTCAAATCGACCCTAAGTCCTGCCGTCGCGAAGAAAATAGGTGCGAAGATGCCGATCGTGATCACCTCAAACGTGTGCCGTGCAGCCTGATCAAATCGCCGTACTTGACCGACGAGGACGCCCACGACGAATGCTCCGAGTACTGCCTCCAATCCGAGATACTGCGTTATCGTTCCGACACCCAACGCCAGAATCATCACCGCCGTCGTCTTCGCAAGGTCGTCACTACCGAAATTGGTATCGACCCAGCGCATGCTCCATTCGGCGAGTCGACGGCCGAGGGTGAACGAAACGCCGAGAAAAATCACGAGCCAAAGGATCGTTTCTCCGGCGGTACTGAGCGCCTGATCGCTGCCAGCACGTGCGAGACTAGCAACGAGGGCTAGCAGAATCCAACCGATCGTGTCATTAAGCATCCCCGATGCGATTGTGATTTGACCGATATCTCGCCCGATAACGTCCATATCGATCAAGACCTTCGCGATTACTGGAATCGCTGAGATGCTGAGCGCCGTCCCGAGAAAGAGGCTGAACACGAACCGCTGGTTGTCCGCCGCAAGGAACTCCCCCGGCAACAGATATGCAAGTCCGAAGCCCATTGCGAACGGAATCACGATGCCAGTGAATGCGGTGTACGTCGCAGGTTTCGCTCGGCTGATGATGAGTTCAAGATCGGTTTCCAAACCGGTGACAACCAAAAGCATCAGGAGACCGACCCACGATACCGCTTCTATCAAGTGGTACTGACTCGCCTCAGGCGGAAAGATTGCCGTGAATACACCCGGCGCCAAAACGCCGAGCAACGACGGGCCGATCACGATGCCGGCTAACAGCTCGCCCAGCACTGACGGGAGACTTAAGCGTTTTGCTATCTCGCCGAGTCCTCGCGCTGTAAACAGGAGCAAGAACAGTTCGGCGAATAATAGCAGCAGTTGATGCTCGCTGAGCGGGGGAAGGACTTCAGACACCATTCCTTACGTTATCATTTCTCCTGTTTACAGGCGTGTGAGGCTGACGGGTGGGCTGTCTTCTCATACTCTAAACCGGTGTTGGAACTCACATCAACGCCATCGCCATCGAATGCCAAAGCGCCACATCGGCACCATAATGTAGCTATGCCAATCTATTCCGCGCATATGAAGTGTAGCTGTGAATCAATATAAAGTAATTGGCTTCTGATAGGCGGATGAAACGCGCGAATTAACTGAGTTTCCCGCGAGATGGTGAATCGTACTGGAGGTTCCGTTATTTTTGAACTCTACGACGAGTATACCTTTTAGATATCATCCTAAATTGAACAGTGAGGTGCTTCTTTAGTGTCGCCTGGATTAATATCGTTTGGCGTACTTCTCTGTCTATGGTCTTTGAAGAGCAGTCACCGATTAGGCGGGGTTTGTGGCGATGGTAATATGGCTGAAAATTCATCGCGTCACGGTCGTTAGTTTCCACACCCTAACCAGATAATGAGTTCTCACACAACGCTATTATTCCTGGTTGTCGCGATCGTCAGCGCCGGAATTGCAGCATATCTACTCGCTACCTTCCTCCGGATTCCGAGCGCTCTTCTCCTTATTATCTTCGGCTTCATTGTAGGGCCGCAAGGATTCTCTATTGTCCGGCAGGAATTATTTTCTGGTACACTCATTCCGCTCGTCGGTGCTGGCGTTGCGATTCTCGTCTTTGAGAGAGCGTTCCAACTAAACTTCGAGCAAATCCGGCAGATTCGACCAGCAACCCTTCGCCTCGTCACGTTTGGTGCGCTAATCACGCTTATCGGGACGACACTCCTAGTTCGTGCGGTACTTCGCGCACGCTGGGATACTGCGCTCCTCGTTGGAACGATCCTAATGGCGACTGGCCCAACAATCATCATTTCTTTTGGAGATTCTCTTCCGAGTGACGTCAACGTCAAAGCGATATTGGAGCAGGAAGGTCTCATAAACGACGTCACGGTACCGATCGTGGCAGTAATGGTATTCGAAGCCATTACGCTTTCAGAGGCGACGCTCACCGCATTCATCGAGGCGCTTTTAAGCCGCATTGGGATAGGACTCATTATCGGCGGAATTATCGCACTGCTTTTACGGAGATTATTCAAATCCTCTGATTACCCATATCGCGATGCCCCTCAATACACCCGACTGATACTCATAGCTGGTGCAATCGTCGCTCATACGAGTGCAGTATTGATTACTGGGAAGGCCGGTATCACCGCCGCTGTAACAGCCGGGATATTGGTAGGAAATACCGATATTCTTTATAAAGAGGAATTTGGTGACTTTGAGGACGAAATTACGCTTCTTGTCCTCTCTTTCATCTTCATCATTTTCACGTCCTTGATCTCGTTTAATTCAATGCGATTACGAGGATTTCAGGTGTTACTCTTTGTCATTGGCTGTATAGTCATAATCAGGCCAGTTGCAGTCTTCGCTTCAACCGGTGCCGGTCAGTTCTCTTGGCGGGAAAACGGAGTCTTGAGTTTCATTGCTCCGCGCTGGCTAATTCCTACTAGCGTCGCTACTCTCTTTGTTTTACGATTGCAACGACTCTCTCCGGAGTCAGCACCGATTCTAGCAGAAACAGTCTTCGGTATGGTTCTTATTACCCTTCTCATAGAAGGATGGCTTATCCCAATGCTTCTGTCCCGCCTCGATACCTTCGCGTGAACTACCTTACTATACTTGCTACTGCTGACGTCATTCAGCGTGAAAACATCAATTGCTTGAGTCTGCTACCGACAAACTGATGGTATCGATGCCCTACTCTCCTGAGATAGACAAATATTTCAAAATAAACTACTCGACTTTCGAACATAGACGGTACGTACTCGTTCACGAATATGTGACAGCTATTCGACTAAAAGGCGTTGCACAAGTGGAATATCCCATTCTGCAGAGTTGTAGCTGGCGTTCGAAGGTATCTCATGCAGTTGTTGAGAGACTCAGCTTGGTCTTTCGTGACCGAGTTCGGTGGCGACCTGGGCGGGACTTACACGAACTGCGTCGTGAACCGACTCTTCTCGAATCGTTGGAGCCAGAAATATACGGTCTTGCGGGAGAATCCATACCATTCGGCCAAGTCCGTTTGTGAGTTACCCTGTGTATAGACAATCACGACCATGTGCTGCTTCGTTGCTTGGACATCATCCACCTCAGCGGGTGTATTCTGGAGTTCAGTCATCAAGACATTCTCTAGGTATCACATCACGGAAGAAGACGAAAAGAGTGGGTAATTAGTTTTGGTCAGTTGGGCAAAGACGGCAGTACAATAAGGAAGCAGAAGAAGTAAGTCATAGTTTGATGAATATGCAGTGATGAATTAGGCCTTCAATAGTAGTATTTCTGTCGTGGAAGAGTTCAGCTCATTGCTTAGGGGAGCAAGACAATTGGAACAGTCACAAAATCGTAAGGGAAAAGTAAATATGTCCACAATATATTGTCCATGATAGACAACGTCCTATTTCGTCGGGCAAAGGTTGTCACATTCAAGTCAGGCGATGGCCGACATAAGAGAATATCGAACAATTGATTTCTGAACTTGGAAAGACATTCGATCTGTATCCGCGACTGCGAGGTGGTGAAGTAAATTCGAAATATTCTGCGACTCCGCCTCATCGAAAATTTAACTAGAAGGTATCACCTTCACATTCTTAATCGTCATACTGCATTACGACCCTATTGTTGTAATGATTTGACGCTGAATAAGAGTCATTAGAAGCGTAACCGGAAACGATTCAAGCGGAGCGCGAAGATCGTAGATTTACATTGACAAAATCGAAGGAAATATAATTGACCTATTTAACGGGTGCAAGGGGAGAGTCCTCGGCATTTTCAAGTGATTCTATTCCTATCCACACCGCCCATCTCCACATTATGTTTTTTCTTTAGAAGTTGAGTTTGTGCAGAGCGTCCTCAGGCAGGAATTTCACCGGGGCAGAACAGGAAAAGGACTCATTTCTCCTCTTTCGGTCGTTCAACCGTGGGGATAGAGTGGCGAGCGCGCTGTTCAACCAAGACCAGCGCTTACAGCTCATCACACTCAAATTGTCGGGTATCTTATTGTTTGTGGAGATCATAGAAATATCCTCTGAGTAATGGGAGAGGAGAACAACTGAAGTTAGAGTGCAGAACGAAAGTGGTTGCAGAAGGCGTGCGTGACCATCAGAATAGTAGTGAAGGACTCTTCGTGTAATATAGTATCAAAGCTATGGACCCCGTATTTGCGGAATTCGATCGATAGAAAATGCTGGAGGTCCTCCGTACGAGGATATTCCCGACATTGCATTCATATCATCTACGATTTGTTTATAAACCGTACCTGCCTGATTGTACCGTTTTCCGTCAATTTCGATCAAGCGCTACCTTGATGCCCGCCTGTCTTGCAGTAACGTCGACAATATTGCGCAGAATCAGTACTAGTGTCAGTGGCCCCACGCCGCCCGGGACGGGCGTGATGGCGCTCGCCTTCTCCTTGACGCTCTCGAAGTCGACGTCGCCGACGAGTTCGTACCCTTTCTCTGTATCGGCCCTGATGCGGTTAACGCTGATGTCGACGACCGAGACGCCAGCTGAAACCATTGATTCGTCGACTAAATGCGGAACACCGGCAGCCGTTACGAGGATATCGGCACGACGGGTCTTAGCAGCCAAGTCCGTCGTCGCCGTGTGACACACCGTAACTGTCGCGTCTCCACCTGGGCCACGAGCAAGAAACAGGTTTGCGAGCGGCTTGCAGATAGCGGTGTTCCGTCCAACCACGACTACATCCTTGCCCACCGTCTCAATACAATAGGCTTCGAGAAGACGTAAAACGGCGGCGGGAGTGGCAGGTGTCACCCATGAATCACCGACGACGAGGCGTCCCAGATTCTCAGGGGCGAAGCAGTCAATATCCTTCACCGGTGGCACACGATCTCTTATCGCGCTAGCGTTGACGTGGTCGGGGAGTGGTACTTGCACGAAAAGCGACGTCACGTCGTCGTCGGCGCCCAGCCGTTCGACCGTACGATAGAGCACCTCTGCTGGTTCGTCTGGCCGAATGTCGACCCGCTTGGTCGGAATTCCGGCCGCTTCACAGAGCTCATGCTTCCGATCCATGAACGCCTCGTCTGCATTGTCATCGCTCATCAGAACCGTCCCTAGCGTCGGTCTGATGCCTTGGTCTCGGAGGGTGGCGAGATCCTCACGGACTCCTGCGCGCAAGTCCTCCGCGAGTGGTTGTCCCCACATTAGCGTCGTGGTTGTCATAAGTATCGAATGCAACCTTGGTAAGGTGGAGAAAAATATCCTTCGCAGAACGAAAGCCTAGCAGCGAGGACTGCCAGCAATGTCGCGTAAGTAACTGGAATCTTTCGTCCCCTTCGAAGTACAACGCTCCGAGGATCACATCTTGATAAATACGAATTACTTTCCGACGGTAGCCGTCTCACCGATGACGACGCCGGTCGCCTGTTTAGTGAAGAAGTATTCGCCGATTTTGGCGCCCGAAAGACTATCGATACTAGACACCTTCCTGGTATACTTACCAGTTCGCGGGTGTGCTCGGGCGCCTTCACTTCGTAGAGCGCGCGAGCACTCCACCGAATCAGTGAACGGTGTGCGTCGCCGGCATAGACGTACTGTATAGCGGCTATTTCCGTTGGCTCCCATGGTTGTTTTACCGATGTGGTGGGCAGCAATCTGGATGTTTAAGTCGGGGATTGGCAGAACCGTCTGAGACCGGTCTCCTGCTTATACCGGTGATACCTATTTCACGGTGAACTGCGATACCAAATTTATGGAGAGTGAATGTTACTATTGTCGCGGGATAGTGCTTACAGACGAGGACGACGACATCCTGCTGGACGATCACGCAGATCACCAAGTATACATGCACAAGCGGTGCGGAGAGAGTCACAACGTTATTCAGGAACGGACAGAGTCGACAGCCACAGTCGAGATAACCTGCCCGGAATGCGGTGCCGTCGAAATACACTGATAATCACCGTCCGTCAATAGTTTTCGAATCTTTTCTAATAGAGGAGTCCATCTTCGCGGGGATCTTCACGGGAGAGATTAACGTGGATCGTTGAATAGTCGTCAATACTGCGAATCAGACTACCTTTGCTACGACTCATCGTTGCAATGTAACTCCGGCTCTAAGGGAGGTCGACAGGCACACCCGATTGTAGGCTCGCCGCTCTGATGGTGTTGTACATAAGCATCGCGATGGTGAGCGGTCCTACGCCACCTGGGACGGGCGTGATGGCGCCCGCCTTCTCCTTTGCGCTCTCGAAGTCGACGTCGCCGACGAGTTCGTATCCTTTTTCCGTGTCGGCGTCGACGCGAGTGATACCAACATCGATCACGGTTACGTCTTCCGAGAGCATCTCGCCATCTATCATTTCAGGGACTCCAGCTGCGGCGACGACGATATCGGCACTGCGAGTTTTTTCGGCGAGATCGTCCGTCCGGGAGTGACAGACTGTCGTCGTCGCATTGCCACCCTTGTCTCGCTGAATGAATAAATTTGCCATCGGTTTGCCAACGATGTCAGACCGACCGACGACGACGGCATCCTTGCCCTCTGTATCGATATCACAGGCCGCCAATATCTTCTGAATCCCGTGTGGAGTACAGGGTTTGTATCGGGCATTTCCTGCCACTAGTCGCCCGACGTTCTCCGGATGAAAGCCGTCGACGTCCTTCATCGGGTCAATGTGCTCCAAAACCGCTCGCGTCTCGATATGGTCGGGAACAGGCATCTGAACGAGGATGCCGTGAACTACTGGATCCTCGTTCAATTGGTCGATTCGGTCGAACAGAACTTCCGCTGGTTCGTCTGGATCAATCTCGTGGTGGATTCCCTCGATACCGATTTCCTTGCAGGCCTGCTGTTTCATCGAGACGTACGTTTCACTTCCCCCATCGTCGCTCATCAACACTGTCGCCAGCCCTGGCGTCACACCCTCGTCGTCCAAGTGTTGCGTACACTCTTTCACGTCGGCTCTGATTTGGTCCGCAATCTCGTTACCATCGATTATCGTAGTCATTGTTGGTGTTATTGCTGTTGTGAATGCCGCTATCGGGCTTGCTCTCTACATCGTTCGAGTAGAGACTCGGATGCCGATGCGCTGTTCAGAGGCAGTCTCCTGCCGGGCGCGCTCTAGATTCCAATCTCGGATTCGAACGATATAGTTGGAGATGAGGAATAGTTAACCCCTTGAAGTAGAGACGAGTGATTATCTCGAATTCGCCATCTATTCGCGACTGAACCGACACCATAGTGGCCGTATCGACGATCCACATAACGTTTTTATCGGGACTAATACAAGGACTATATGATAGCATAGAGAATCGCACACCGGTTCTCGCAAGCGCCATCACGTCATATGAAAGGGATTAACGTCATTACGAAGGAAGAATCGTTCATGAAGACCGCAACGTCGGCGCCATCCGAGGCTCGAATACCGGTCGAAGTTTACATTACCGTCTCGGATCCATTCGACGCATATCGCCGCGTTCACAAGTCCGACACCGACGGGTTCTATCTCGAAACCACCGGCGGGCAGTCCGGGTGGGGTTACTTTGGCGTCAAGCCGGTCGAGCGCCTGCAAGTGAACGCAGACGCGATACCTCTAGACGCCAAAAGTCCCAGCATCGAAGCTATTAACTCATTACTAGACCGCGAACAGCTCGTTCGTGGGGACTGTAATGTCCCTTACCCATGTGGCGCATTCGGGTGGTTGGCCTACGATATCGCTCGGGAATTGGAGGAACTCCCGGCGACGACGATTCGCGACGGACTCCCCCGACTCCAGCTCGGAGTGTTCGACCGTGTTGCTGCCTGGGAGGAGCCACACGACGGCGACGTCCAGGTTCACGTAACTGCGTGCCCCATCGTCGAAGAGTCGCCAGTGGCAGCCTATGAAGAAGGGCGAGAGAAAGCGATAGCGCTCGCCGAGACAGCGCTGTATGGGGAGAGGCACGTTCAGCCACCTCCATCCCCGAACCGCCAGGCGACATTCGAGAGCGAGTGCGGTGAGGCAGCGTTCGCTGACCGCGTTCAAACGATTAAACGATACATCCAGGATGGCGATACATTCCAGACGAACGTCTCGCATAGGCTAGTAGCACCTGCGGCGGTCAACCCAGTCGAGACCTTCGATGCGCTGCGACGAGTGAATCCCGCGCCCTATTCCGGGCTTCTGGAGTTCCCAAACATTGATCTCGTCAGTGCCAGTCCCGAGCTGTTATTGGACGTCGAGGGTGATCGACTGCTCACCGAACCCATCGCCGGGACGCGGCCACGTGGAGGCAATCCCGATGAGGACGGGGAGTTGGAACGTGACCTCAGCACCGATGAGAAAGAGCGTGCAGAACACGCGATGCTCGTCGACTTAGAGCGTAACGACCTCGGGAAGGTAAGCGAGTACGGCAGCGTCGGGGTAACGGAGTACCGCCGCATCGATCACTACTCGGAGGTGATGCACCTCGTCTCGCTGGTAGAAGGGCAGTTGCGTGACGGCGTAAGTATGGCAGACGCCGTTGCGGCGATGTTTCCGGGCGGGACGATAACCGGTGCACCGAAACCCCGAACCATGGAGATTATCGACGAAGTCGAGACGACCAGTCGTGGGCCCTACACGGGGAGTATCGGCGTTTTCGGGTTCGACGACCGAGCGACGCTGAACATCACCATTCGAACGTTAGTTCGCCACAAAGGCGAGTACCGACTGCGCGTCGGGAGCGGCGTAGTTCACGATTCTATACCAGAGAAGGAGTATCAGGAGACGCTGGACAAGGCACGGGCGCTCGTGACAGCCGTCGACGAGGCGCTAGGCGAACAAGGGTCGTTCGCCGTTGAACCCAGCACTGACGCGATGGAGGGAGTCAGATGATACTCATCATCGACAACTACGACTCGTTCGTGTACAACCTCGTTCAGTACGTCGGGGAGTTCGACGATGTCACGGTGTGGCGCAATGACGAGATCGACGTGGCAGATATACGGGAACGGAATCCAGACGGTATCGTCGTCTCCCCCGGACCGGGAACGCCGGCCGACGCCGGCGTTTCGATCGACATTTTCGCCGAAATGGAGTACCCCGCTCTCGGAGTCTGTCTAGGTCACCAAGCTCTGTGTGCAGCAAATGGGGCATCGGTCAGGCACGCTCCCGAGGTGGTTCACGGCAAGCCGTCCGAGATTCGTCACGACGGAACCGGTCTGTACGACGGCGTAGACGATCCGTTTGAAGTCGGGCGCTACCACTCGTTGGCCATCGACGACGATGATCTGCCAGCCGAACTGACCGAGACGGCATATACCAACGACGAACAGGGTGTCGTGATGGGCGTGCGGCACGCCGATCTGCCGCACGTCGGCGTGCAATTCCACCCCGAGAGCATCCTCACTGATGCCGGAAAGCGCATCGTGAAGAACTTCTGTGCGACCATTGCCAACGCCTGAGTAACGACGCGAACCCGGCAACCGCCCGCTACTCGCATCGCCTATCCGTATGAGTGAATCATAGTGACGTCCCATAATCGGAAAGTATTCTGTCAAAATGTGTCAGGATCGATATTACGGCCGAGATTTAAGGGATGGGCGTAGAAAGAGTTGAATGTGAAGCACACAGTCAGTACCGACGATGCACCAACTGCGGTCGGTGCGTACAGCCAGGCGACGACGAACGGCGAGGTTCTTATTACGGGCGGGCAACTGCCACTGACGACCGACGGTGAGCTGCTCGCAGACGAACCCGTCGGTGAGCAGACGCGGCAGTGTCTCAGAAACGTCAAAGCGATTCTCGAATCAGAAGGACTAGCGCTCGAGGACGTACTCAAGACAACGATCTTTCTCGACGACATAGACGACTTCGACGAGTTCAACGAGGCTTACAGCGAGTTCTTTCAGAATGATTTCCCGGCACGGAGCGCCGTCGGCGTTGCTGCGGTGCCGAAGGGTGCGGCGGTGGAGATCGAGGCCGTCGTGACGACCCTGTAGCCACCGAGATGCTCGTTCTCATCGAGGTGCGCTCACCGCTGCTTCATTTGCTCGGCGCGCTCGACGGCGAGGTCGGTGATTTCCTCGATGTCGCTGTTGGAGTAGTCGGCGAGCACACGCAACAGCATACCGAGTTGAACCGCGGCGGCCTCGCGGAGTTCAGAGGCCGCTTCAGTATCGTTGCCGAAATAGTACTCGTGGCGGCCGTCTTTGTGAACGAGGCCGGTGTATACCGAATGCAAGTCTTCGCCAGTGACTGCAGACGCCGCCGCCATTTTAACTTCCTCGAATCGTGGGTTCGCCATCACATCAGACACCGAGCTAGAGAACCCTAATCTCTTTGATGGAGTGTGCGCAAGTCGTACCCCCGACGTGTCGGATAGTGTTTGATTGTGGTCGCTGCGACTACTCGGCAGTCATGTGAGACACGTACCATCGGCATCGGACTAGTACGGAATTTTTTATCCCCTCGGCTCCACATTCGAAGCAATGACAAGGGGTAAAGATGCCGTCGACCGCTCGCCCGTCGTTCGCGTCGCGACCGAGGCAGCAACGAACAACTCTAAGCAGATCATCACCGCGGCACGGGACACGGCCGACTCGGTACCGGTAATTAGGACGGGGGCGACCGGTATCACGGAGAGCGATCCGCTCGTCATGGCAAGCAGAGCGGGACAGACAGCGTTCTTTACTGATCCGAAACCATCCGTAATCAGTGATCTGGTCGACACGCTGGAAACAGGGTCGATTCCGACAGTCGGTGCGGATACAATTGTCGACCACGACCCGGAAACCACGTCGCTACCAGTTCCGGATACTGGACCGCTATCGGTCGGTCGACGGTCTGTGCTCGGCCCGTGTGGATGGCTCGACCCGCTGAACTCGACGGAGTGGACCTTCGTCGCAACTGAACAGACGGCCGAAGCGGTAACCGACATTGGACTCCTCGGCCGCGGACGCGGTGATGCTGCCGCGGACAAGCCGGTCACCGACGTCTGGGAGGCGGCTCGGAGGACGGACGGAGATCCGGTTATCGTCGTCAACGCGAACGAGTCCAGCGATACGCCACGGGCCGACAGGACGTTGCTCGCCGGTGCGCCCATGGCAGTCCTCGACGGGATGGCAGCCGTCGCAGAGTACGTCGGCGCCGATGACGCCGTTCTCTACCTAAACGAGACGGACGTCGAATTGCATCGATTCCTTCAAAAGGCCGTCAACGCGGCCGCTGAGGAGCTACCGGTCGTTCCACAGTTGGTGGCTGCACCCGACGTGTACCGCGCTGGTGCGCCGACGGCCGCACTCGAAGCGCTCGAGGGCGCAGACCGCATCGAACCGCGGCTTCAGCCGCCACCCCCCGCCGAATACGGACTCTACGGCCGCCCGACGGTGGTTCACACGCCCCGGACGTTTGCCCAGGTTCAGCGTGCTATCCGGGAGCCGGACGCGTTCGATGCGGAATGTGCCGACCCCGGAACCCGACTGGTCACCGTCGCCGGCGACGTAGCAAGTCCCGCGACTATCGAACTGGCGTCGGGCGGCAGTCTCGAGGCGACGCTGGACGCCGTCGAGATGACGGGCACGTTCAAATTGGCCTGTGTCGGCGGCATCCTCGGTGGCATCACCCGTGATCTCGACATCGCTCCGACCGCACAATCCCTGCGTGCCGCCGACCTCGGCACCGATGGAGTCGTCGAACTCCTAAATGAAAAGCGGTGTGCGGTCGCGACTGCCGGCGAACGCGCTAAATTCGCCGCAACGGAGAACAGCGGTCGCTGTGTTCCTGGCCGCGAAGGCACGAAACAACTCGTCGAACTACTACGCGACGTCTACCGAGGGTCGTTCGAAACCGACGAGATTCGGGAACTAGGCCGAGTGATGAGCCGGTCGAGCAACTGCCAGATTGGGGCTCACGCCCCTCGGCCCGTGACGACTGCTATCGACGAGTTCGAACCGGAGTTCCGCGCACACACCGACGGCCGCTGTGATAGCGGCACCTGTATGGAGAAACTATGAGTACCGAAGACCCACTCCCAAGCGTACCAGATATTGCTGACCCGCGTCCGAACACGCCGGTTACGGCTGAGTTCGAGACAGGCACTGCGAACGACCCAGACGTCGGCACCGATGGCGATACATCGACGACGGTAACAGTCAACGGTGAACCGGTGACCGTCCCAGCAGGGTCGACCATCATCGATGCGATGAAATCCGTCAGCGACGAGACTGTGACGACCGCGTCGGGCGCGGACGGCGTCGACGATGACGCCGACGTACCAGCGCTCTGTTACTACGACCACGAGGGTGATTGTAGCGATCAAATCGGCCCCCGTAGCGAATGTCGAACGTGTATGGTCGAGACGGAAGCCCACGGCCTCGTCCCCGCCTGTTCGTTCCCGGCCGAAGACGGCCTCACTGTGCGGACGGACTCGCCAGACGCCGAGGAGTGTCGTAGTGTCAACCTCGACCTCGTCCTCTCGAACCACAATCTCCGTTGCACGACCTGTAACGGCAACGGCCGATGTGAACTGCAGGACACAGCCATCAGCGAGGACGTCGACCATCCGCGGTACGGTGTCTTCGACGAGCGCGACCAGTACGAGCCGATCGACGACTCCTCGTCGTTCATCCAGATAGACCGCAACAAGTGCATCCTCTGCAATCGGTGTGTCGATGCGTGCAACGACGTCCAGGTAGAAGGTGTTCTCCGAATCGAAGGGCACGGCGAGGACACTCGAATCGGATTCCAGTCCGACGCTGAGACGATGCACGACTCAGACTGCGTCTCCTGTGGCCACTGCGCGACAGTCTGTCCGACCGGTGCGCTAACCGAGAAGGGCATCGACGGGGCCGGGACGATTCCCCTTCCTGGGTTCACCCAACGGAACTCCGTCGGGGAGGTCATCGAACACGAAGATGTCGAGACGATAGACGACACGACCGCTCCAAACAGGTCGTTCGGCGTTAACGAAACCGGGGATCGCGACGAGAAGACCGGTCTCGCCCGATTCATGGATCAGGTAAAGCACCGGGGTGGCGAACTTGGCCGGAAAGCGATGCTGGTCGGCGAACACACCGCCGAAGGCATCGCGGCGAATACGCTCCCGGAGGGGTACCTGTTCGACATCGCCAGCAAAGTCAGCGACTACCGGTTGGACTCGATCGAAAAAGCGGAGACGACGTGTGGATTCTGTGCTGTCGGGTGTCGCTTCGAGATGTGGGGGAAAGATGGCCAAGCCCTCGGTGTCGTCCCGGTCGACGACCCGGACGATGCGCCGGCGAACAACTTCTCGACCTGCGTGAAGGGGAAGTTCGGTCACGAATTCGCGAACAGCAAGAAGCGTCTCACGCAACCGCTCGTTCGCAACAAGGAGGGCGAACTCGAACCGACTGGGTGGAATGAGGCACTGGACTACGTGGCGGAACGCCTCGCCGAAATCCAGGCGGATCATGGCGTCGACGCGGTGGGTTGTCTCGCGTCCTCGAAGGGCACGAACGAGGAGGCGTACCTCGTCCAGAAGTTCGCCCGACAAGTGCTCGGCACCAAGAATATCGACAACTGCGCCCGTCTCTGTCACTCTTCGACGGTGGCGGCACTCCAGCAGACGCTCGGGTTCGGTGCGATGTCCAACCGCATCAACGAAGACATCGGTCAAGCCGACGCCTATCTCATCAGCGGGTCGAACACGACCGAGTCCCATCCAGTACTGGCGACTCGAATCAAGCAGAACGTCCACGACGGCGCCGACCTGATCGTCTTCGATCCCCGGAAGGTCGGCATCGCCGAACACGCCGACCAGTACACGCGGACGCGGCCAGGCTACGACGTGGTTTGGCTAAACGGGATGATTCGGTACCTCATCCAAGAAGACCTCCACGACGAGGAGTTCATTGAGCGCAACACAACAGGTTTCGAGGAGGTCAAACAGAAGGTTCAAGCGTTCACCCTGGAGAGAGTCGAGGAGTTGGCGGGCATCCCACCAGAGGAACTAATCACGGCCGCCGAGACGCTTGCAGCGGCCGAGAATGTCGTGTTCGGATGGGCGATGGGGATGACCCAGTCCAGCCACGGCACCGAGAACCTCATTGCGATGGCCGATCTCGCACTCACGCTCGGACAGGTCGGCAAAGAGGGTTCTGGTCTCTCCCCGTTCCGTGGCCAGAACAACGTGCAAGGCGGCGGTGGAGATATGGGAACGCTACCTGGGAGTCTCCCGGGGTACCAGAACCCGGCTGACGACGAGGTCAGTGAAAAGTTCGCCGAAGCGTGGGGTGAGCGGCCGCCGGAAGAGCCTGGTCTCAAGGTGCCGGAGATGTTCACCGAGATACACGAGGGGAACCTCCGCGGGATGTACATCGTCGGCGAGAATCCCGCGCTCTCCGAACCTGATATCCAACATGCGGACGAGGGACTCAAGGAGATCGACTTCCTCGTCGTGCAGGACATCTTCATGACCGAGACTGCCGAACATGCCGATGTCGTCCTTCCTGCAGCGACATCGCCGGAGAAACACGGGACGTTCACCAACACCGAGCGCCGCATCCAGCGGGTACGGCCAAGTGCGGAGCCACCAGGCGAAGCCCGACAGGATTGGGAGATAACCCAGGCTCTGGCCAATCGCCTCGGATACAACTGGCACTACGACCACCCGCGTGAAATAATGGACGAGATACGCACGCTCGTTCCCATCTACGGCGGTGTCGACTACGACCGCTTGGAGGAAGGGAGCGAGCATGGTTTACAGTGGCCCTGTTGGGACGAAGAACACCCAGGCACACCGTTCCTCTACGATTACGAGGAGGGGAACTTCAACTTCGACGACGGACGTGCGCGGTTCGTCCCCGCCGATGGCGGCCACCCCGGTGAACTCCCAGACGAAGAATACCCGTACACACTCACGAGTGGTCGTGTGCTCTACCACTGGCATACCGGCCAGATTACTCGTCGTGTCGAGGGATTGATGAGCCACGTCGGCGAGAGCTTCGTCGAGATCAATCCCAAGACGGCGAAGCAGCTCGGCGTCGAAGACGCCGAGTACATACGCGTCGAGTCTCGGCGTGGATCCATTGTCGTCAAGGCCCAGGTCACCGATCGAGTCGGGCCGAACACGCTGTTCATTCCGATGCATTTCGCTGCAGGGGCAGTGAACAAACTCACGCAGAACACATTCGATCCGCAGGCTGGCATTCCCGAATACAAGGTGTCCAGCGTCCGCATCGAGGGTCTCGGCCCTGAGACGGATGAGTCGGTTCTTCGCACCCGTGACGTCGGCGGGAGTGGAGTAATCCGCGACAACTGACGAGGTCAGTTACGTCCGGACGGCACTGTCCAGTCGCGTTTGCTCCCGTTTCGACATTCGATGAAACAGATGATGTAGATTATCCGAACAGTCGTGGCTCAGTAGATCGTATCAAACACCCAATCACTGTGACCGATGGCTGTGGATACCTTCAGATAGGCCGTCGAACCCCCGAAACAGCAGTTTTTTCAAGTTCGTCGATGTAGTACTGACAGATGGATTTACAAGAACAGCCAGCGAGCTATCGATACGAGTCCGGGATGGGCGCGGAATCCGAGTCCCCCAGTGGATTCGACGAACAGAAGGCTCGAAACGGTGTACGCCTCCTCCTCGAAGCGATCGGGCGGAACCCTGACGAGGCGGAGCTGTACGAAACGTGGAACCGGCGTGTCCCCAAGATGCTCGAGACGCTGAGCGAGGGCATGCGGGATGGGGAAAAACCGATGCTACGGATGTTCGACGCCGAGAGCGACGAACTAATCGTCAAGACGGGGATTCCACTGTACAGCCTTTGTGAGCACCACCTTCTGCCGTTCCACGGTAGCGCACACGTTGCTTACCGCCCGGATGAGGAGATGGTCGGCCTCTCAAAGCTCGTTCGCTACGTTCGATGGCGGTCACGTCGGCTGACGACGCAGGAGGAACTGACGCGGGACATCGCCACGGGACTGGCAGCCGAATTGGATGCTAACGGCGTGCTCGTCGAACTCACCGCAACGCACATGTGCGAAGCGATGCGGGGCGTCGAGACACAAACGGCGACGACAACGCGGGAAACAGTCGGAAATATTACAGATGTCGACCGGAGGCGGTTCCGAAATTCGATACGGCGGGACGCCGAGCAGTCTGGCGGTTCGTTCTAGGCGAAGGCCGTTCAGTCCGGACGCTGGATCCGAGCAACTTCGGCGCGGAGTTCGTGCCGCTTCATAATGGTGAATCCGATGACGATGATGGGGAGACCCGCGGCCATCCGCCACGAAATCCGTTCGTCGAACAGTGCCCACCCCGTGACCGCTGCGATTATGGGAACGAGGTAGGTGATGAGCGTGACTTCGATTGCCGGATGCCGGTCGAGCAAGAAGAAGAAAAGGATGTAGGAGACAGCAGTTGCGCCGACGCTGAGATAAAGCAGCGACGCGATTCCAGTCATCGTCACGTTCATCGCCCACTGCTCACCGGAGAGGACGCTCAATCCGTGAATGATAACCCCACCAACCAGTGCCGACCACGCAGTCCACGTGGTGCTCGGGAGGGACGTGGTAGCCCACCGAACCAGCACGCTTCCGGCCGCTAGACCGAAGACACCGACAAACAGGAGTGCCTTTCCGATCAGCGCGGTGGTGACTGTGGCCGTTTGGGTCGGCCAGACTAACAGGATTGTGCCACCGAAGCTGATGAACAATCCGACCAGCGAAACGGTCGTCAGTCGATCCTGTGGAAGCAGAATCCAGGAAATCGCTACGGTTACGATGGGAGTGAAACCCATCATCAACCCCGAGAGTACGCTGGACGTGAGGTTCTGCCCGACGAACCAGACACCGTTTCCGACCGCGATCCAGAAGACACCGCCGCCACAAATTGCGACCTTATCTGCACGCGTCCTCGGGTACCACACGTCGGTCGCGAGGCCCACGTAGCCTAAGAGGAGTCCACCTGCTATATAATAGCGAAACGCAGATAGTAATAGTGGCGGGAACGAGCGAAACCCTACCTCAGCTGCGGCCACTCCGAAGCCCCATAGACAAGCGACTGTAAAGAACGCTACAGCATCACGGAACCGAGCCATTGATCAATTGTGGGGGAGGTTTTGGAGATACCGCGGGTAGGGCTGTGTTGTTCGGCTCTCAGAACAATCCAGTGATGTTGCCGTCTTCGTCGATGTCCATCTCGGCAGCAGCGGGGTCGGCCGGGAGTCCCGGCATGGTCAGCGCGTCGGCCGTGAGCGCGACTAGGAACCCGGCACCTGCTGAGGGGTATATCTCGCTGATTTCGAGTTCCCAGTCCTTCGGCGCACCCTTCTGGCTTGAGTCGTCGCTCAGTGAGTGGAACGTCTTTGACATGACGACGGGATAGTTATCGAAGCCGAGTTCCTTCATCCGCTCAATGTCGTCTAACGCACTCCCAGTGTATTTCACGTCCTCCGCACCGTACACCTCCGTCGCGACCGTGTGTATCTTTTCTTGGATCGAGTCATCGTCATCGTACAGCATCTCGAAGTCGTCCTCGTCGCTGACCTCGACTGCGTCGACGACGTTCTCAGCGAGATCGACACCGCCTTCACTGCCCTCGGCGAAGACGGTCGACTCTGCGGCTCTGACGTCCAGGTCGTTCCGGCAGTGATCCAAGACTGCCTGAACCTCCTCGTCGGTATCATCGGGGAAGCGGTTGACCGAGACGACGACCGGAACGCCGAACTTCTGGAGGTTTCGAACGTGTTTGTCGATATTTTCGAAGCCCGCCTCGACGGCGTCGACGCCAGCTTCGCCGATCTCGTCGTAGTCGACCGGCCACTGATCCAGTCCGTGGTATTTAAGCGCACGGATAGAAGCGACGAGCACGACCGCGTTCGGGGTCATATCACCCATTCGGCAGACGACATCCATGAACTTCTCCGCGCCAAGGTCAGAACCGAATCCAGCCTCAGTTACGAGGTAGTCGCCCATCCCGAAGGCAGTCTTGTCGGCGATGAGCGAGTTCGTCCCGTGGGCGATGTTCGCGAACGGTCCGCCGTGGACGAACGCAGGCGTGCCCTCGATAGTCTGGACGATGTTGGGCTTGATCGCGTCCTGAAGTAGCATCGTGACGGCGCCGGTCGCGTCGATGTCGTCGGCCGTGATCGGTTCGCCATTCTCATTGTATGCGACGATGATGCGAGCAACGCGCTCTTTGAGATCGGCGAGGTCATTGGCTAAACAGAGGACGGCCATCAGCTCAGACGCCGCAGTGAGGAGGAATCCATCTTCGCGCGGTGTCCCACCGGTTTCGCCGCCGAGACCGATCACCGTCTCCCGAAGCACTCGGTCGTTCATATCGAGCGCGCGGGTCCAGGAGATGTCGTTGACGTTGATATTCAACTTGTTCCCTTGTGATATCTTGGCGTCGAGCATCGCCGCAATGAGATTGTGCGCCGAGGTGAGCGCGTGTAGGTCACCAGTGAAATGGAGGTTGATATCCTCCATCGGAAGAACCTGCGAGTGACCACCGCCGGCTGCGCCGCCCTTGACGCCGAACACTGGCCCAAGCGACGGTTCGCGGATGGCGATCATCGCGTCCTCGCCGATGTGGTTGAGTGTCTGTCCGAGACCGACGGTCGTCACGGTCTTTCCTTCGCCCTTTGGAGTCGGCGTCATCCCCGTTACGAGTACGAGGTTCTGGTTCTTGCTCTCCGCTTGCTCGCGAAGGCGATTGATGGCGTGATGTTTGACCTTCGCCGTGTATTCGCCGAAGTACTGGAGATCGTCGAGCCCGAGACCCCACGGTTCGACCAACTCCCAAATCGGTTCCATATCGGTCGACTGTGCTATCTTGTAGTCCGTTGGAATTGGCTCTTGGCTCTCGTCGGATACAGGCATCGTGCTCAGAGGTTTTATCGCATCACGGTAAGAATATTGTCATATTTGTTAATATCGGGATAGGATGTGTTTGCGGTCGTCAAGAGAATAAGTAACGTCACTCATCATGAGTTTCAAATGATGTATGGAGGTTCGATGTTTTAGTCGTATCCATTTGACCGGAAAGTGGAGTCAACCGATCACAGTCTCTCAAAAGCAATCAACGACCTCTGAATCGTCGGCGAAACCGGCTTCAGTGCATGGTTCTAGCGCCATCAGTGCCGAACTCGGCGGTGAGTTCGTCGTTAAGTTAATCAGGTCACCGATGTGGATATGTGTCATGGAGTATCATGAAGCGGCGGATGTTTTGACGTCCCTACAACGGCGCCGTCCCGAATTCGGGACGGAGACGACGGCCAGAATGCTCTCTCACTTCGAAAATCCGCAAGCCGACGTCGACTTCGTGCAAGTCGCCGGTTCCAACGGCAAAGGGAGTACAACATGTATGCTAGAGAGCGTGCTTCGGACTGCTGGTCTGGATGTAGGACTATTTACTTCCCCGTGTCTGAACGACTTTCGTGAACAGATCCGTGTCAATGGCCGGCCCATACCGAAAGAGCAGATCGTGGAGTATGTCGAGCGCATTGATCCCTGCCTCGAGCAACTTCAGATAGATGATGATATGCCGACACACTTCGAGGTTCTCACCGCGCTCGCTATCCACCACTTCAGTGTCGAAGACGTCGACGTCGCGATCCTTGAGGTCGGTATCGGCGGTCGCTACGATGCGACCAGCGCGATCGACCCGATTGCGAGTGCGGTTACAAGCGTTAGCCTAGAGCATACCGATCTGCTCGGAGATACGGTGGAGGAGATCGCGCGCGACAAAGCCCAGGTCGCTCCAGCCGGAGCACCGCTCGTCACAGGGGCAGACGGGGCAGCATTGGAGGCCATCCGGGCGGAGACGGACATTATCACGGTTGGCGCAACCGGCACGGACGTTATCGCGGTCGAGAACGGGATGAAATCCGACGTCGAGAGCGACGTATCCATCACGGGGCCCGACTGGACACTGGAAACCAACCTTTCACTGCTTGGCCAGTATCAAGCGACGAACGCCGGCGTCGCCGCGGCCCTTGCCCGACAGGTCGCCGCAGTCGACGCATCGACGATAGCCAAAGGACTCCGTAAGGCAACCTGGCCGGGACGGTTCGAGATAGTCTCCACCGACCCGATGGTCGTCCTCGACGGATCCCACAACCCGGGAGCAGCCGCAAAGCTGAGCGACCTGCTCGGACGCTACGACTACGACGACCTGCACGTCGTCTTTGCTGCGATGGCGGACAAGAATTACGAGGCGATGATTTCGAAACTCCCAACTGTCAATACCGCCTTCGTCACACGCCCTGACGTCGATCGCGCTGAGGATGTCGCCGTACTGGCCGACGCCTTCGACGGGCAGGCGAACACGGTCTATCAGGTCGAGTCCGTCCAAGAAGCCACAGAGCGAGCTCTTGCTGCGGCAGACGAAACGGACTTCGTGCTCGTCACTGGCTCACTGTACGCTGTCGCAGAGGCGCGAGATCGGTGGACACGATTAGTCGTCCCAAAAGATTGCGGACGGCAGGCAAACGAACGTAGGGTGTTTTCGGGGGCCAAATTCCCTGAGGTAACCGTCAACCACCTCGCTCATCGGAATCTCACAACATCTCTACGACGCGACCAGGCCAAGCGGGTTGATCAGCGTCTCACGGCCATCGACGGTACGTGCGTGCGCTCTGAGGCAGGCGCGCCTGAGAAGCTCGTTGCGACGGGTCTCTCAGGGACAGTAACCCAGCTCCGTGAACTGGCCGACACCATCGAAACTGATGATCTGGGGTTACGACATCTCGCACGACAACTTAAGACGACCCTCGATGGGCCGACACCGGATGACCCATTCGATACCGATAGGACGGCCGTGATGGGGATCTTGAACGTCACCCCGGACAGTTTCTACGACGGTGGGGAATACGACCGGCTCGACATGGCGGTCGAGCGTGCCAAACAGATGGTCGCCTCCGGTGCGGATATCGTGGATGTCGGCGGGGAGAGTACCCGACCAGGTGCTGATTCAGTTTCCGTCAGTGAGGAGATCAACCGTGTCGTACCCGTCATTGAATCGATATCGTCGCTCGATGTCCCCATCTCTGTCGACACCCGGAAAGCCGCCGTCGCGGAAGCCGCACTCGACGCCGGGGCCGACATCGTCAACGATGTCTCAGGACTCGCTGATCCGGAGATGCGATTCGTCGTCGCCGACCACGACGCGTCGCTAGTCCTCATGCACAGCCTGTCAACGCCCGTCGACCCGACCCGAACCGCAACCTACGATGACGTGGTCGAGGATGTCCTTCACGAACTCGCCGAACAAATCTTGCTGGCGGAACGAGCAGGTATCGACCGGGAACAGATCGTCGTCGACCCAGGCTGTGGGTTCGGAAAAGACGCGGCCGAGTCGTTCGACCTGGTCGACCGACTACCGGAGTTCCGGGCACTCGCCTGTCCCGTAATGGTCGGTCACTCTCGGAAATCCATGTTCGAGCAAATCGGCTATCAGAGCGAAAAGAGACTTCCCCCGACGTTAGCAGTGACGGCGATGGCAGCCGAACGAGGGGCCGACGTAGTTAGAGTGCACGATATCCCGGAGAACATGGCCGTGATTCGGACAGTTACTGCCACGAAAAACGTGTGATCAGGATTTGACCTCCTCCGCACTATGCCCTTCGATTCGGAGGACGCCCTCCACCATACAGGTACCAGAGAATGGACGCACGATGCCTACTGCTCGACCTCCGCCTAAAGACGGAGGTATGCGCTCGTATTCATATCACCGAATCTGTTCGTCTCTCAAATATAGCAGATATGTAGATCAATAAGTGCAGTTCTGGGAGATGTCGGCATTTTTCATAACCGTAACTACACCGGGTTCTACGGCTCACACGTGACCTATATAAATAGCAGGAATTATTAACACTGTCTTTTATTACCTTCTGTAAACCTAATCCACAGGTATGCCAGAGAGCAACGACCATCCAAATCATCCTGGTGTCGATCAGTCAGATCGCGTACTACCGAGAAACCTGCGTCAGACTGGTGACCCCGGCATTGAGATGCTGGTCTCCACGCGCGTTCGCAAATCTCCTTTCTTCGATAAGTCCTTCAACGAAGAAGGTGCCTGGCGGTGTACGGTGTACAACCGAATCTACCACCCTCGCGGTCTTGTCGAGCCGGAAGACGGCGGCGCGATGGCCGAATATGAGGCGCTGACCGAGAAGGTAACGTTGTGGGACGTCGCCGTCGAACGTCAGATTCGTGTGAAGGGACCGGACGCGGAAGCGCTCACCAACTACGTCATCACTCGGGATGCGACCGAAATCGAGCCGATGCGCGGGAAGTACGTCATCCTCTGTAACGAGAATGGTGGTATCTTGAACGATCCGGTGTTACTACGCATTTCGGAGGACGAGTTCTGGTTCTCTCTCTCCGACTCCACACTCATGCAGTGGTTGCAGGGTGTCAACGTCGGTAAGGACTTCGACGTTGAGATCGACGAAATCGACGTTGCACCGATGCAGATACAGGGTCCGCTATCCGAAGATGTGCTGATCGACGTTGTCGGTGAGGAGGTCAGCGAAATCCCGTACTATGGCCTTATGGAGGCTGAGATTAATGGTTGTCCGGTGCTGGTGAGCCAGACCGGTTTCTCGGGCGAGAAGGGGTTCGAGATTTACGTGAAAGACGCGATGGAAAACGCCGAGCGCGTCTGGGATCCAGTCATGGAATCGGTCAAAAACCATGGCGGAATGCAGATCGCACCCGGGCATCATCGTCGCATTGCGGCGGGCATCCTCTCGTGGGGGCAGGACATGGATCACGAGACCTCCCCGTTCCAAGTCAACTTGGGATATCAGGTGCCGGACGGCAAGGAGGCTGACTACATCGGCAAAGAGGAACTCGAACGGCAGAAAGAGCTGGTAGAGGGCGGCGAGTTCCCGTTCAACCACAAGCTAGTGGGCCTGAAGATGGCCGGCGAACCAATTCGGGACTACGCTCCCGACTTCTGGCTCATCTCCGATCCCGAGTCGGGTGAGGAGTGCGGCTACATGACGTCACCGTGGTGGAATCCCGACCTGGAGACGAATATCGGACTCGGCTTCGTACCGGCGGACAAACTCCGGTCGGAGACCAGCGTGCCGCTCAACGACGAAATTTACGAGGAAGATCTCGATATCGAGTTCGAGGTGCACCTACCGGACGAGTACGCTGAAGAGGAGGACGAGCCAGTGTACGCTACTGTGGCAAGAGTTCCGTTCAAGGAGTCAGTCAATCCGAGCGCGCGCGAACAGGCCAAGCTAAACGCAAAGAAGGAAGCGGAAGCTGAAAGCAGCGACGACTGATCGACCGTAGTCGCCCGGGCCAAACAACTGCAATAGATTTTTTACTTCGCATGGGTAGATAGGCAGTATATTCTGCAGATTTATCTTCAGCTTCTTGCTGATCCAAGTGTCGGACATTGACCTCCTCCACGCCCTAAAGGATGTGGTAGCTCACACAATAACAGCGCGAAAGCCCACGACTGAAGTCGTGGGGAACTGACAACAGAACTAATCCCGGACGGACCCGTCAGTTGTAGAGTGGGTACTCGTCCGTGAGTTCGTTGACGCGGGCGCTGACGTCGGCCATGACGGCTTCGTACTCGGGGGCGTCGATGACGTCGTAGATGAGGTCAGCGACCTCGCGGCAGGCTTCCTCATCGAAGCCGCGGGTCGTGAGCGCTGGCGTGCCGATACGGATACCTGAGGGATTGAAAGGAGATCGTGTCTCGCCCGGAACTGTATTTGCGTTCAAAACGATGCCAGCGCCCTCCAGTGTCGTTTCGACCTCTTTCCCCGTAGTGTCAGGATGGGACGGCCTAAGATCCACCAAGACGAGGTGGGTGTCCGTGCCACCCGAGACGAGGTCAAGGCCGTGCTCCTGTAGACGGTCACCGAGTGCCTTCGCATTAGCGACGGTCTGCTCGGCGTACTCGTCAAACGAGGGGTCGAGAGCTTCGCCGAACCCGACCGCTTTCCCTGCGATGTTGTGCATCGCTGGTCCGCCCTGCGCACCAGGGAACACCGCGCTATCGACGTCGGCAATGTATTCTTCGCCACACATGATAATACCGCCGCGACCGGCGCGAATGGTCTTGTGCGTCGAACCGGTAACGAAGTCCGCCACACCGACGGGCGACTCGTGAACGCTCGCGGCGACCAGTCCGGTGATGTGTGCGATGTCAGCGATGTGATAGGCATCGACAGCATCTGCGGTCGCCTGAATGCGCTCGAAGTTGACCTCTCGGGGATACGCTGAATACCCGGAGACGATGATATCCGGTTCAAATTTCTCGGCCGTCTCGTGCAGACCCTCGTAGTCAACGTATCCCGTCTCAGGATCAATCTCGTATTGCTCAACATCGTAGACCTGACCGGCGAAGTTAGCAGGGTGGCCGTGTGAGAGGTGACCACCGTGGGTCAGGTCCAGGGAGAGGATCTTATCACCAGGTTCCAGCATCGCCAGATACACTCCCATGTTCGCCTGCGAGCCCGAGTGCGGCTGGACGTTGACGTGGTCTGCGCCCCACAGTTCTTTGGCTCGGTCGATGGCCAATTGTTCGATCTCGTCAGCATATTCACAACCGCCGTAGTATCGCTCCCCCGGATACCCTTCGGCGTAGTTGTTGGTGAGTTCTGAGCTCTGGGCCTCCATGACCGATTCTGAGACGTGGTTTTCGCTCGCGATCATCGCCAGCGTATCGTCCTGACGAACGCGTTCGGCCTTGAGGAACTCAGCGACGGTTGGATCAGTCTCGCGGAGGGTGTCGTACTTCATGAGTAGCATACCGATCCGGACATAGAATAATTTTATCTTCGACAGAAGATGATAGATTGTCGACTATCTGTGTTTGAGGCTACCATAGTATGACAGGTCTATCACTGTTCGTGAATACAGTCGATAGAATAGCAGCACGTAACTAGCGCTCGATAACTTCGTGTACCCGTCCGAGGCTACTTTTGGATTCGATCGCGACGCCACGATTCGGTGTCCGCCGTTTGGTTAAATGTGTAGATGTGGATACCACGGATTTTGTACGTCGTATCGTCAATGTACGGTGCAAGACCGTCGACGAGTTCGTTTGGCTTGTATTTTCCGCGCGAGCTAACAAGTTGGCGCACGAATCCAAGAATTCCCGTAGTTTTTCTAAGAAATTTAATCGAGTCGCCGACGCCGACTTTCTGAGAAATGTCCATCAGTCGCTGATACTTCATCACGCCCGGGATGCCAATTTCGACGGGGAGATCAACGCCTCGGTCACGGATATTTTCGATCCACTCAAGAACGGTCGCCGAGTCGTAGCAGAGTTGGGTGACGATATAGGTTGCGTATGGCTCTTTTTTGGCCATCGAATCCGTTAGTGTCTTTTCGTCAAGGAAGGAATGTCCTTCCGGATAACCAGTGATACCGACCTTGTCGAATAAATACTCCGTACCATCGAGTGACGAAAGCAAGTCGTAGGCTGACTCAAACTCCCCGGCTGGCTCCTCACGGTCGCCACCTGGAACGAAGATTTCTGAAACGCCGGCGACGGTCAGCCGGTGCGCAATCTCTTCGAGATGCTCACGGTCGGTGACGTAGCGTGCAGCGATGTGGGGTACGACCTCATACCCCTGTTCAGCCGCTTGTTCAGCGCGTTCGACCGTCCGTTCGATGCCAAGTTGCGGTGATGTGGTGATGGCAATGGTCGCGTCGTCGGGCAAGTACGTTATCTCGTCATCGAAACTGTCAAACGGCATCAATTCATACCGTGCGCCAGTGAGGAGTTTGTCGACACCCTTTTGTTCCGTATTGGAACGCAATCCTAAGGACATCTCTTACGCAAATATGATGCTTATGGAGGTACTTTTGTCTATGGGTGGCCCTGAAAACCCATATAAGTGGATAGCAGAAGTCCTGCCAGCGGTCCAATCGCTGCGAATCCAATTTTAAGGTTTCACCGACCCGCGAAGGTAATTTGTGGCTATTTTTGAGTTGTTAGGATGATAATCTCTCACCGAGGCCATCTCTATTTCTGCAAAATTGAACTGTAACTCCCCATACAATTGGAAGAACGTGATCACTCGAGCGATAACTATATTGCGAACCTCAGTCACTTTTGAACCAGATTTATAGATACGACAGACAGCTTGCCGACCCAAGCCGACACCGTCATCGTCGGTGCCGGCATCGTCGGCTGCAACATCGCGTATCGGCTGACAGAGCTTGGTAGAGAGGACGTTGTCGTCGGCCAAGGACCAATGCCGACGACCGGTGGATCCTCGTCTCACGCACCCGGCATCATGTTCCAAACCGCCGATTCAAAGATCCTTACCAAATTCGCGAATTACAGCCGGAAGCTGTACTCCACACTCGAGGGTCAAGACGGCGAGCAGGCCTACAACGAGGTCGGGGGCATCGAGGTGGCGTGGAGCGAAGAACGGATGGACTTCCTTCAACGCCGCGTCGAGTGGGGGAAAGCCTAGAGTGTAGTGGATCCGCAGTTACTCTCACCTGCGGAGGTGTCCGAACACCTCCCGCTGGTGAACGAGGACGAGATCCTTGGGGGCTACTACTCGCCGACCGACGACTGCGTCGATGGCATCGCAGCTCTTCAGTGGTACATCGAGAACACTCAGGCGGACTTCTTGGGGTGGCACCAAGGTGACGGATGGAGAGATACAAGCAGTCGTCACTGACCGGGGCCGTATTGAATGCGACCGCTGTGTCATCGCGACGAATAACTGGGGGTACCAGACCGGACAGATGGCCGGGGTCGATCTCCCGATCGCGCCTGTCGAACATCAGTACGTTGTCACCGAACCGATGGACGAGCTGGCCGATGCCGGAACTTCCAGCGGTGCGGAACACGCGAGTTCGATAATCAACGCCGTCGAAGGAGCCGGTTATTCGGTCGAGAATATAACGAAGATGATTTAATCATCGTTCACCGTCCGAGGGGAGTGTTCGATTCTTCGACGCTTGCGACAACCGGAGAGACGGAAAATTTATTTGATGACAGATACCAGAGGATACACGATCCGATTGATTCTGTACGACACCATCTTGATTCCCTACAACGGGAGCAAAGAAGCAAAGGAAGGAGCCAACCACGTTCTCTGAAATAAATCACGATCATCGCGCTCAGGAAGCAAAGCCCGGCTACCTGGGAGTTCCCGGACGACTCGTCAGCAGTGCGATGCCGAACAGAAGGATAACGAGACCGGCGGTGGCCGTCGCGAGCAAATTTATCATATTGGTGATAACCCGGTCAGGAAAAATACTGCCGCCAGGTTTTTCCCTATACCAGCCTCAGAAACGCTGTTCGGATTCCAACGATATCGATGGTCGTGACTATCTCCAGTCTTGATGATCGATTTGTCGCTCCCAGCATCAGTTCGGAACGAATTAATAACTACTGCGAATATCGGTATGAGGCGACAAACACGAGGTGTAAATCATCTTATAATATATGGTTTGACCGACCAATGATGCATGTCCTACTCTCGAACCGGTGACGGCTGTTACGCATAAGCCGACGGAGGTGGTTTATTTCCATGATTAAATGGTGAATAGCTGTCGACATTCGGGTTGTGCCGAAGTTTTATTACTTTTCGATAAAATTACGGGGTTGAGGTTGGGTAACACACCGCAGTCCGATACGGCACGGACTAATAGATAGTGGGGCAGTGTCCCACCCTCATAATACGAACGCCAAGACAGAAGCGAACGAGTGTAATCCGCATCATTACGTTACGAGATATAAAAAGTGATAAACACATGAAACGAAAGGTAAGGAATACAACGTCGAACAAAAAACAGCGACTCCGCGTAATGGAGGCAACGTATGGCAGAAAGTGAGGAAACCACGGGGGAGATGTCGGATGGTTTGCAGGTAGAGCTGTTCCACCCCGACTCTGACCGGGAGCCCGGCGATAGAAACATTCAGAAGTTCGGGTTCGACATCCATCCGGTCATATTTCCGGTTGCGCTCGGGTTGATCGGGTTGTTCATCGCAGCAACCCTTCTTCTCGGATCTGAGGCGGCAGCAGTTTACTCGTCGGTTCGTAGCTTTTTCGAGGGGAACTTCGGATGGTTCTTCCTCCTGGCAGTAAACATCTTCATGGTGACGATTCTGTACTTCGCACTCGGGAAATTTGGGTCGATCCGAATCGGCGGCGTCGAAGCCGAGAAGGAGTTCAGTGACTTTTCGTGGATGGCCATGCTGTTCAGCGCCGGGATGGGAATCGGCCTCATGTTCTTCAGCGTCTCCGAACCGCTGTACTACTTCGGGAATGTCCCGGGATTCTTCGGTTACCAGGCCCAGACCGGTGAAGCAGCGTCGGCCGCGATAGCACAGACGTTCTTCCATTGGGGATTCCACCCGTGGGCTATCTACGGATTGGTCGGCCTTGGCCTCGCCTTCTTCTCGTTCAACCGCGGCCTACCGCTGACGTTCCGGTCGATCTTCTGGCCTTTGCTCGGCGAGCGGATTTATGGGTGGCCAGGCCACGTCATCGACCTAGTGACGGTGTTCGCAACCCTATTTGGGCTCTCGACCTCGCTCGGTCTCGGGGTTGCTCAGATTAATACTGGACTCTCGTACGTTGGTGGTAACATCCTCGGTATCGCGAACATCCCGACGGGAACAGTTCCACAAATAATCCTCATCGTCGGGGTCACGGCCATCGCGACGGCCTCGGTTGCAGCAGGGCTTGAGTCCGGTATCAAACGCCTGAGCACGGTGAACCTCTATCTAATGTTCACTCTGCTGGCGTTTATGATTCTCGTCGGTCCTACTGTGTACATTTTCGGCACGTGGGTGCAAGGTCTGGGCACCTATTTCGGAAACTTCCTATCGCTTTCTTTCTTCACCGGCACGCAAGGAGGAGGCGGTGCTACCGTTTCTGGCTGGACAGTGTTCTACTGGGCATGGTGGATCGCGTGGTCGCCGTTCGTTGGGATGTTCATCGCCCGTATCTCGAAAGGCCGAACGATCCGGGAGTTCGTCATCGGCGTGCTATTCCTCCCGTCGCTATTTTCCACTCTCTGGCTATCGACGTTCGGTGGCAGCGCACTATTCAACTCTCTAAATGGTAACGGTCAAGCCCTCAGCGTCTACAACGAGGTCGGTCAAACCGTCGCGATGTTTGCTCTCCTGGAACAGTTCCCGTTGGGCGCCATCTCTGGTGGTCTCGCCACATTACTTGTTGTTACATTCTTTGTCACATCGTCTGACTCGGGGTCACTGGTTGTCGACCACCTGACCTCCGGCGGTAAGCACGATGTACCCAGGACACAGCGTATCTTCTGGGCGGTCACCGAAGGCGTCGTCGCGGCGCTCCTGCTATGGGGTGGCGGTCTCGATGCACTACAGACTGCGGCGATCGCGACCGGCTTCCCATTAGCGCTCGTCCTCGTCGTGATGTGCTACACGGTCTACAAGGGACTCAGTAACGAGTACGAAATCTTGACGTCAGAGCAATTCGTTGAACGCATCCAGGACCGACCTGGGGAGGATGATGTTGACGTCGTCACCAGTGGTGGTCCAATAGCAGACGGCAAGGGAGGTGCTGACGCTGAAAGCATCGACTGAGTTTTCTTTCGACAACGGTTTCATTTTCCACAAGTTCTCATTGGAAACTGTTTCCGACTTAGCTACATTTTGGTCTAGTATGTAACAAGTCTCACAATTCATAGAGAAATATACTGATTGACAATTTTCACATCGATTATTTCTCATCGTTGTCTTCCGCGATCGTCGCTGCGATGAGGTTTCGCATTCCCCGGCGCAGTCGGCCACTCATCGCTGTCGTTGACAGCTCAAGCTCATCGGCAATCTCGCTCAGTGAACCGTTGCGTGGTTCCGAAAAGTATCCCTTTTCGTATGCAATTTTTAGCGAGGCCTTTTGTTCGTCGGTTAGCCCGTAGGTCATCTCCGTTCCTCCGTTATCATTTCTATATATTTCGAGGATGTCGAGCGTGATGTCGTTCTCATTTGAGAACTTCCAGATTGTATTGAGGGCCTCTCTGTCGGGTAAGAGCAGTCGGACGAGCCAGCCCTCTCCCTTCGTCTCAGTGTGCATTAAGAATCCATTTACATCGGTTACTACAGCGCTAATGAGTTTCGTCTCGTGTGTATGTTCGATATAGTAAATCCCTCTTCCGTCGGTCCAATCTACGAGATCATATCTCTTTACTGTTAAATCATCGTCGATCACATTCTCTAATTCTGCACGATCATGATATTTGATAAGAAACGGGAAGACAGTTGTGCCTGGATTTGTGTTCACTTGAGTGACAACGTTGATTTCGATATCATCGAGTTTTCGCAACGTAGGAGCGAGAGCCAGTCGTTCGTGCTGGATGTAAGATTTAACTATTATTGACATAATTGTGTTATAAATGGTCCACAACTGTTCACCGCCGCGTTCAGATTTGGTCGCATCATCGTTGTAATTCGACCGGGCATATTGTCCTTCTCGAAGGTATACTACCGAGGCACAATAACATTAACAGTTGTTGTGGAATTCCTTTCAGAGAAAGTAAAAGATAAGGCGAACCGTTTTCTTAATCTGTTTTCCTTTTATTTTTGCTGTAGTTAATTATCCGTTTGTTTATATATTGAATATTTTATATTTAAATCTTATAATACCGTGTCAAGTTCCGGCGCCGAGAACGTGACGTCGCCGGAACAAGGTGATAGCGATAGCTCGCTAACGGTACATGAGGTCAAGCGGGAACTGAATATCGAACGAGATGAGGCGCGAGAATAACTAAAGCGGCTAAACTTATTAGACCTCGTCCTCACACGAGTGTGGAAACAGGATAACCGCAGAATATCCAGAACCGAAATCGCCGATCGGATCCGTCAGAGCGTCATGAACAATTCGCAGATGTGAGTTGGAGGTTTAACATCCTTCCCCGGCCATTAAAGCCATGGGTTTTTGCCTCACTACCACTATAATCACCGTCACATTGATACTTAACAGCAGTCGTCAGTACTGATGTCTTCTACACCGTCAACTGTCGTTCAGTGGACGTACCGGGTGCAATGCGATCGGCGTTTCGCCATCGACGGTGTCCACGAGGTCAAGCCGTTCAAGAAGCGCCCATGTTGGTCGTCCCTTCTCGCTCCAGCCGCGTTCGGCGTAATACTGCTCTAGCATTGCCTCGAACTCCCCCGAGTTGAGCGCCTTTCCGTCAGAGGGGCCTTTAGACAGTGGCTCCGTAAACATTGTCGGAATTGCATCGTCGGATCGCGAGAACCCCTCACGGACGTTGAAGAGGCGGATGAGCGTCCAAATACGTTTGCCAACCGTCCACAGTTCCGACACCGTATAGTCGTGCCCGACAGCGGAGAGCCACTCAGCGCCGAGGTCGCTCCAGAGAACTTCACCGACGAAGTCGTCGATTATCAGGCTCCACAGAATGGAGCGCGCATTCTGCTCAGCGATGATTCTACGAACGCGATCCACATCGCTTAGCTCCTCCTCACGGAACACCTCCGTTTCGACGGGGCGGGCGCGGCGGTGACACCCTCCGCGGTCACTAGTCGCATATGCAAGCGCCATACCCTTCGCTCCACGAGGGTCGTAAGGAGGCACCTCCATGGCCTTCACCGTCGGTACGAGATCGTCTCCACCGAACGATGACGCGGCGACACGAACGCCGTCGGCGAGAGCATCTCCGAATGGCGTCTCGCGGCGGGCGATCTCCTTAATGAGGGCACGCGCACCGCCAGGGTCGCCGAACCGGAGGTCTCGCTCAATGATGTCTTCTTGACTCGCCCGAATCGCCCATGCAACAGCGCTCCCGCCGCTGATGACGTCTACCCCGAGACGGTTGCATGTTTCTCCGAGGACGGCGACACTGTCGAACTCATCGATACCAAGGCCAGCGCCGAGGCTCATGGCGTTCGCACCTCGAGGAACGTGTTTGCCCTCATCGGTTTCGACGCGAAATCCGCCAGGAACAGCGTCATCGTCGCGCTCGCGCTCATAAGCCGCGGCCTTCGCCGCCTCGATACCGATGTCGTCTGTCCCCTCGAATCTTCCCTCTTGCCACCCGCGAGTTGAGAGGACGCCAACTTCGTTGGCGAAGTCGACGCTCTCGAGCGTCCCGCTGGCTGCCTGCCACTGACCGACATTGGCGTCCCTGAATTCATCGGCGTACTTCCTCCGGAGCAACGAGAGGGCGTCCGGACAGTTACCTCGGGCGACGATGGCCTTAAGTCGCTTTGCGCCCATTACTGCTCCCGCCCCTCCACGTCCGGCATGGTGCTCCCCAGCGTCGGAGGCGATGGTCGCGTACTTGACGCGGTGCTCACCCGCTGGACCGATGCAGGCGACGGGAGCGTCGACGGACGCGCACACCTCGACGGTGTCCGCACCCCAGAGGTCGCTAGCAGGGGCGATTGTCGCAGTGCCGTCCTCGATCTTGATTCTCACGGGAGTGTCGGCACGTCCCGTCACAAGCATCCCAATGTGCTCTCCGAGCGCTCCTGCAAGGCTGGCGGCGAACTCGCCGCCACTGTAGGAGTCGAGGAACGCCCCAGTTAGCGGTGATTTCGTTATGACTGCATACCGTGGTTCCCCAGGCAGTACACCCGACAACGGCCCAAGCATGAATAGTAAGGCATTCTCGGAGCCCAGCGGGTCGGCGCTGGGCGATAGCTCCTCGTATAGGTATCGCGCCCCCAATCCTTTCCCTCCGACGTACCGCCGTAGCCACTTTTTGGGCACAGCCTCACTTTTAATGCACTCCGCGGTCAGGTCGACCCGAAGCAGTTTATCAGACGTACGGCGTGGCATTACTGGAAAACGTGCCAGAGAAATTAAGGCTCTTTCGGTAGCGAACGGAACTCATTCCACCTGTATGAGTAAGCGTGAATATCTGCCAACGGGAGTCATCATCGCCGGCGACCGGTCGATGCGCTTTGGCAATCAGGATAGAGCTGATGCGGCTGAAACTTGACCGGTTTTTGAGTTTTAAACGACCGATTGTCTCTACTGTGGTCGTCGTGCTATTGGCTGAAATTCATGGTGAGGCTCCGCCTTATACAAATACATCACTCGCTGTCTCACGTTAATCGTGATGAAGTATCTCCGCATGACTGTTCCGCACGAGGTGGTTGCTCCCGCTTCCATCGTGACTGAAGGAAGTCTTCTCAATGTACAACTTCTGCCTGACGGAAACAGCGAAGTTAACAGCGACGTAATTGCATCCGGGGAGAACCTCATTATCCTCCCCTTCGCTCTACGAGTTCAGGAAGCTGCGGCTTGTGATTTAGCCTCTTAACCGAATACGAATGTTCCGTGGGCCAATTTAGACCACGCTTGCTTGTGATTTTACTGAAAAACACCGTTATTGTTCCTACTTGCATTAGACCATCGCCATTCGGTTGCTATTACCAACAAGAATAATATCCATAGAAAGTATTATGATAACGCATGCAATACCAGTGGTATAATGCAGCAATCCAGGCCAGTACAGACGGACGAGCACGATCGAACAGAGCGTCAGGCAATCGAAATACTCAACGAACTGCCACCAAGCGCTAAGTTGGTCACCAAAGTACTCGAATACAACGACACACTCAACCAAGGTCAACTTGAGGAAGAAACCCTGCTCCCCCCACGAACGGTTCGGTACGCGCTCACGCGGCTTGAAGACCACGACCTCGTTGAGTCACGCTTTTCCTTTGTCGATGCGCGAAAACGCTGTTACTCACTCACGTTTGACTAGTAACTACTGACGACAGCAGTAACAGTGGCCAGCACAGACAACCGGGCAATTCAGAGTTGAGTGAACCGACACCACATGGTGCGCGACCAGACAAAAACCCGAAAGCTGTCGTTTCGGAACTCAATGCGTCGCTCAGTGAATGTGAAACGCGTCTTGAGAACCTCTGTTTTGACAGTCCGTCGGACTAAAGGTAAAATCCTCTCTTTTGGTTCAATCTCCTAGATAAATACTTGAAATGAGAGCGGGTAAGTCATTCATCATCACAAAATTATTTACACGGTATTCTCGTCGTATTCCGTGATGTCTCACCTGGAGAACATCTCGACTTCTGAACTCCGGACTGCGCTCGATGATGTGGATGACGTACACGCAACGAAGCGACTCATGTTAGCGATCGCCTACAAACAAGGCGTCGCACAAACGGATGTAGCCGAGTGGTACGGGTACTTACGGAAGACCATTTATAACTGGTTGCACCGATTCGAGGAAGAGCCGGTTCGCGACGCAGCCCGGGACAAGGCCCGCCCAGATCGGCCACCGAAACTGGATCGTGAAGAACAATTCAAAGTCGCACAACTACTGCGTGATCCACCTGCAAACGTTGGCTACAACATCGAAGAATGGGATATTCCACGTGTGCAACGGCTGTTGGACGAACAATTCGATGTTACCTATTCGCGCACGAATGCATACAGACTACTTTCGAAATTCGAGTAATGTATTTTGAAACTCATGATCGTCTTCGGACGGACGGAGGGACACTACTTTCTGGAGTCCTGACAACCGCCGCCAGCTCGAATCGTACGTCCACCAGCGAGCACTGGATGTCATCGAGTTCGGAGATGCGAGTGAGAAGCGAACGCGTTTCCGGTAACACACTATCGACGTGTTGCTCGCGTAAACAGGTGTTTGGGGGCGGAGATATTTGCGCATCCAAAGGGTGATCGCCGCAACGGTGTGACGTGGGCCGATGTCGACTGGAAAACGGTACCCTTAGTGTCCTCGGGAAGGGTCAAGCGTACGAGTACGCGCCACTTCTCGAGATCGCACAGAAGCCACTCCGACAGTGGCAGAACGAACTCGACCCAGCAACCCCGGAGTTTCCAGTATTTCCTACTGAGCATGCGCCCTCGAAGTTCCGGGCGGTTCGGTCGCAGGTGCCGGACGTAGATGTCGAGGACGCGGATCGCGATGCTGTAATTTGAGAGTATGAAGTCGTCTCTCGCTTCAGATGAATATTCGGGCAAAGCAAGGTTGACGAAATCAGCTTGACGCGTTTTCTAGCGGTCAGAACAGCCGTATAGTCCATTTAACCGTCAATGCTGCCTTTCAGCAGGACGTCTGTAAGCTAACAAATATTATACAAATGTCTTGGACGTGGGGCTGGAATGTCACTGCCCAACATTGCAGCGAAATCATGAGTTCATCATACACCGTCATGCAGCGGATATCCGCTTTCTTAGACAATTAATCAGAACCTCTGGGCAAGAAATACCCACACGATTCGCAAATGAACTCTCTGTCGTGATACTTTTCTAATGTGACGAGTCTTTTATCGCACTTTGGGCATCGCATACAAGTCCAGGCATGTTCGACAATGGATTAAATCTTTATACGACAATTGTCGAACTGACACTGCAGAGTCGATTAAACTGAAGGTCATCTCAACGGGCGAAACAGCAACGGGCATCTCGATGAGTCGTAATTCAGGATCTTGCTGAACCAGTCGGCGTTATTATTCAGCAACAGAGCGTGGGAGTTAAGGTGTCCTTGGAGATGATGCTTTGAGACGCCTCGTAACTTGCTGAGCCACTGGCGGACAAAGCTATGCCGATTTTCGCAGGAGTTGGTGTGTGCGTCACCGATCAAAGTCACTTGCGGTATCGCCAAACTGCAGAATGCTCGTCAGACTTGGGTTTGCAATTGGCGTTCTCGGAATCTATGTGCATCTCGCCGGCGACATCATTACGGTCAGTGGCATCCAGCCATTCCTTCCGTTCTCTCGGCGGTGGATCTCACTTTCACGCCTTCGTGCTGCTAGCACGCTCACAAACACCGTCTTCTTGCTGCTTGACGTGCTCGCGATGGGTACAGTCATCTTTGCACTCTCTCCGTTTGCAGGAGCGTTCTCGTGAGATAATTAAACCCGAATCAAGCCCATCGTAGACTGTGATAAGGCCGACAGAGAGAGCGATGACCAGCAGTTATAGGTCTTTTGATGCCTGCTCCGGCGTCACAATATATGAAAGAGTGATTAGGTGGTTACATCGGAGAAAGACTGTTGATGACAAACAAGGAGTACAGTGAGAACATCAGTGTCGCGATCCCACGAACAGATCACTCGATAACCACCAATTCGAAGCAGATCATATGGTGACTCATCAAGTGGAAGAACCAACTCTTCTGCCTGCTTCTGTACGTCATCGAGACGTGCTATGATCAACTCTTGAACTGGAAGGTCAAGCTCTTCAAGCCACTCAACTGCTTCATCAGTCCACCTAATCTTGGTCATCGATTCCTAATTGATGTTTGATATCATCGTGTGACGTTGTTTCACTACGCATTGCTTGCTGTTCACTTCGGCGGAGTGCAGCGATGATCTCAGCCGAAAAGGAAGTGGTGTAGTTATTCATACTCGATTTCTCGCAGCGGTGTATCCGTCTTTTCTGTCGGTTTAGGGTCGGGTGAGGTGTCCATCGTCAATATTGTCGAATCGCTTCTTCTGGTGGTTCGGATCGTCGTTAGTGACTGGATAGCCTCCGGAAGGGAGAGTACGTGGATGCAGCCTCGTATGGCTCTGTTAACTCGAACGCGCAGCGAATCGTTGTCTGTGCTGCATCGCTGGTTTTGATCAGACGACGGATTCGCGCACCCCCCATAATATGGAAATGTTCGCATTCTAGCTACATAACTTTGTCGCTTGCATAGCAACATAATCAAGAGTCTACCAAACCTCATTCTCCATTTCGGCCCCGACCCAACCGGTAGGAGTGGGGCGGCGGCCGACGCGGACTGAAAGACACACCTTTTTCGAGGCCAGGACACTTTCCGTCCAGTTGGCTTGCTTGTACGGGTCACACTCTTCCAGTCAATAGCAATCTAAATACTAGGTGTCCCGTTACCACCACCCCGTTTGGTGCCCCTTCGATCATGCAAGGCAATGTCCATATTATCCTCGACGACTGCTTGCCTCGAGTACTCTGGTGATGTGATGATTATTCAGGTGTAACGATATCATGCAGAAACTGGTAGTATTCTTCCACTGCCCAATCTCCACGATCGACAGTCGAATATGCATTGCGGCGCTTATCACTTGCTTTTGTTTGCTTGGTGATCAACCCCTTCTCAACGAGGCGATCAAGGCCTGGATATAATCGGCCGTGGTTGATGGGCTCTGGATACAGCTTTTCTAAGGCTTCCTGCAGTTCAACGCCCTCAGCTGGCCCTAACCGATAGACAACACACAAGAGGTGCGCTTGGAACGCGGTGAGATCTGTTGGCAGATTGTATGTCGCAAAATCAAGTGACAAAGACTTGCTCTCGTCTGTGTCAGATGGGGTGGTATCTCTCTCTGTGTCCGTGTCAGTCATAACGGAGCGACTAATGTTTCCCACTTAAATCCTACTATCATATATAGTAATGAACTAGCGCTCAGAAGAGAGGCGTATTTTGACCCATGACGATTACTCGCGACGACGATGTTCTCGGTGGCGAACCACGAATTGACGGGACTCGAATTGGTGTTCGTCACATCGCAGCAAGAGTAATTGACATTAGCCAATCTCCTGCATATGTTGCTGACCAGCTTGATCTTACACTTGCGGAGGTGTATGAAGCTCTTTCATACTACTACTCACACGTCGAGGAGATGCATGATCTTAGACGCGAAAACGATGCTGCGTTTGAGCGAGTAGGTGTGGACGCGCTCAAACCGAAGGAATCATGTCAGTGAGTGCCACAGCGAAGAGCCTGCTGGATGAGCATGCTAGCCGCATCATTGAACGAGTACTTAGAGAACTTGGACAGGGAAGAACGCGTGTCCACAGGTTTATGTGAATGATAGGTTTACAGACGCCTGTCCCGGTGGAAACAAAGCATGACAGCAACGACTCGCGATCGGCCAGAATTTGACACCGTGCAACTCGCAATCGAGCCAGCGGAAGCCCAAGAACTCGTCCAGCAGACATTGAAGGGCTTGCGGTCGTCAGTCACGGAGGACGGAATCCTCTTGCGCTCACAAGATGGAATGTTGGTCGCGATTCTTCGTGCCACCTCACCATCCGATGAGCAGCAACGAACCGAACTCGCATATCGCGTTGCACCACCGTCGGAACTCGCAACACGAAAGGGAAAGAAGGTATTCGAGAGCCTTGCATCACACCGTGCCTGATGACGGGTTAGCGGCAGGAATGAGAGATAACTGGATATCTCGAATCAGGGGTTGGAACGTCGAACTGCACGGATGATTTGTGATGTCGGCAGCCATTCTTTGCTGAGCCCTGTTGTTTCTCGTTCTGTGGCATACTGATTGCGTTGCTCAGTAAGTCGATCTTGCAGCCACGCCCGTTGATCGGCATCGGTCGCCTCAGTAGGTTGTTCTTTGAGACTGGTTTCAAGGGTGTGAATGCGATGGGCGCGTTTCATGAGCGAGTGGGCTGGTGCAGAATTGATGAACAAAATCGCTTTCTCGGTTTCATCGCCGATTCGCCCCACAAACTCGGTCGGCGTGCCACCATCCGTGAACCCCACTTTCTCCTTTGCAAGCCACTTCGGTATCTTGATGAGTAGCTCATCAGTGGTGAGTTCTCCGAGCAATTGCCACCGTAACCGTGTCGCTTGTTCGTCAATCAACCCACGGTCACGCGCCTCTGCCAATGAACACTCCTCATCAGCAAGAGTCGCTTCACACCATTCACGAACAAACTCATCATAGCTCGTGTACTCACGAGCTGGAAACACGACCATATGAGAGAGGTTAGGAGTTACTCTCAATAACACTTCGCGCCGATTCCATGGCCGAGATATCGCTTTTAACATCATTGAACTAGAGACCGAGACCACAATCATGCCCTTCTCGGTGTAAGAAGGTGGTGACGGTAGTGATCAGCTCGATTTTGAACACCTTATTGTTGGTGAAAACCAAAACAAAAATCGATACAAGGAGTAATTATTAACTAGATATAGCATACAATAATAGCGTATGGAAACGTTCCCAATCGCCGGCCAGATCATCAACACGAAGTTCATCTTCGGTCTGACTGCCCGCGACATTGGCGAAGCACTCGTCCTCCCGTTCCTCGGCCTTGGGATCGCCCAAAGTCTTGGTGCGAGTGGCGACATCTTCCTCATCGCTACTGGCATTGCGCTCGGTCTCGGCGTTGTGATTCTCCTCATCACGCCTGCCGCACAACGGCCGCTGAGCTACGCGCGAGCCTGTGCTCACTACTACTTTGGCACCACGACCTACCGAAATCGGCGGACACGCCCCGCCACCGAAATCATGCACATCCAAGACGAGGTCGGTGTTCGCCACGTCGGCCTCGACATCGAAACGATCGAAGCGGAAGACGACCACGACTCCACTCAGGAATGAACCATGGATTCACCACCGCCTGCTACCGATTCCCCCACAGCTACTCCTGCACAGTCAGTCACTCAAGACAACGCAGAAGATGAGACTGAGGCAGCCGAACCCACGTCAGAAAAAGACGCTCCAGCCACCACGTCCAATAGAAGTGAATCATCCACCCCGCAGTCATCGGATACTGAGAAGCCGAGCGTGAGCACAGCGCTGGGGATGACCGATCGAGCACTCAATACTGATGGAGAGCGGCCTGAATCAGATCTTGACGTCCTCCGGGCGGTGGATGCCGCCCTTGGGGACATTGACACCGACCTCCCAACGGCTCGTGAAGAAGTGCGTGCTCGCGACCAATTCCAACTTGAGGACAAACTCAACAAGAAAACGACGACACAGGCGCAACTTGGCTTTGATTACGTTCGTGATGATGGGATTGCAGTTGATGGTGACAACTACATTGGCCTCGTGAAAGTCAAGCCACGGAACTGGCTCACACTCAATTACGAGCAGCGCCGGCAGGTGATGAGCGATTACATATCCTTCCTCATGGCGCTTGACTGGGCGATCGCCATTCCGTGCTACCCCCGGGAGTTCGATCTCGGTGAACACTACAACAAATTCATCCGCGGTGGGACGAGCGTCGCCGCACGTGGCCAATCTCCGATCCTCCAATACGGACGACGCTACTACATCCAATGGGCGCAGGACAACATCGATGGTTCAGGGATCAAAGCACGGGACTACTACATCGTCATCCGCGTCAACGCCGCGCAGGTGGCGACAAATCTTGATACTGGGAGCGTGCTCAACCAACTCAGTAGCCTTCCTCTGATTGGACGTGCTGGAGCAGCCGTGCTCGAACGCCTTCCGTGGGTCAAGAATCACGAGAAGGCAGAAACCGAGCTCTGTATTCGCGAAGTGCACAATCGCCAGCGGCGCGTCATCGACAAACTCGGACGGACAGATGTCACGACGGAGCTTGTCAGCACTCGGCAGGAGACGATGGAACTCCTGTATCACTACTACAATCACGTGAAACCAGAGTTCGATCGCTTTGATCATGCGACCTTCTCCGAGGGGGTGGTGTAGATGGGCTCCCGTCTTCGGTCACTCATTCCTGGCCTGAAGAGTGATCCTGGACTCGATGAAATCGATGATGAGGTCTTTGACCGAGCGACGGCCATCCTCGAGGCAAACGGCGACGAGTTGTCCAAGGAAAACATCCACGAACAGGCACAACATCTCCTCGAACTCGAAGATGCTGAAGACGGTGAAGTCCGCATCGGCGTTCTCCAAGACGAGACGGAACGGTCGCTGGCCGATCGGGATATCATCGCCCCACACGAGATCACCGAGCAATCGGAGCTCTTAAAGTCAGGGTACATGGTGCGTGGTGGCCAGTACGTCCGCACCATGACGATCCATGGTTATCCGGAGCGTGTTCCGATCGGCTGGCTTGATGACCTCTATACGACTCACGACAATATTCGAGTCACACAGCACATCCGGCCGCGTGATTCGCATGAAATTCTCCGGAAACTCCGCAAGCGACTCACGCAACTTCGCGCCCGCCTCTATCGGAAAGACGAGAAAAACCAGAGTGATACCCACGAACTCGAATCAGATCACGAGGCGGTCTCTGATCTCATCTGGGACATTATCCAAGGCGAGACGAAGCTGTTCAGCTTTGCCATCTACTTCGAGATCATCGCTGATTCCAAGCAAGAACTGAATGAAGCGACCGAACGCGCGCTTGAGATCGTTGCCAAGGCCAATACGGAAGCCGTTCCACTCGAAAAACGGCAAGTCGAGTCACAGGAAGCTCTCGCACCGCTCGGAAGCGATCCGATCAAAGCCACCCAACTCATGCAGGAGACGGCTGTCGCGACCATGTTTCCGTTCATCGAGCCAGCACTGGCCGATGACGAAGGCGTCTACTATGGGTTCGACGGAACGCATACACCCGTTCTCTTGGATCGCTACCGATTTTCCTCGTACTCGAAAGTGATTGCTGGCGAGATAGGCTCGGGGAAGACGTTCGCGGAGAAGTACGAGATGTTCCATCGCATGATGATGGATCCGGAAATCGAACTACTTGTACTGGATCCACTGGCTGATTTCGTCGATTTTGCAGAGGATCTTGGTGGGCAAGTCATCCGCTTTGGCGGTGATAATACGGTTAACCCGCTCGAAATCCGTCGTGGGATCGACGACGTGGTGGAGGATCCCTTCCTCAAGAAATACCGGTCAGTGATGGAGTTGTTCCGCCTCCACTTTGCTGCCGGAGATAGGCAGTCGCTCACGAATGAGCAAGAAGGGATTCTCCGGCGTGCCATCCTGCTCGCATACTATCAATATGGTATCACCGAGGATCCAACAACGCACGAGAACACGAGTCCGATTATCCAGGATATCATCAACATCCTTGAACACATCGCTGATGGCGGCAACCCAACCGAGTTCATCGACTATCACGAGGGCGTCGACAAGCGACGAGTTGCCTCGAAAGTCCAGGATATTGCCGATCGGTTCCGAGAGACGGACGAGCGGCTTGCCTACCAACTGTTGCTTGGACTCGAAGCCTTCCAAGAGGGCGGCGAGAACGCGAATCTAAATGGGCGGACGAACGTCGAACTCGATAATCGGCTGGTGACCATCGATATGTCGATGTTCTCCGATACGGGGCAAGCGCCGCTGTTTATGCACGTGATGTTCGATTGGATCTACCAGCGGGCTCAAAGCAGTGATCGGCGGACGCAGGTGACGATCGATGAGGCACATTATCTCTTGCGCCGAGCAGCCACGACGGATTTGATCGACCTGTTCATCCGGCATAGTCGCCACTTCAACACCGGCCTGACGCTGATCTCCCAAACGGTGGATGAGTTCCTGGTTGAGTCCACCGAACAGTCTGCAGACGCCCTCGAGAAAGCCCGCGAAATCTACAACCTCTGTAACATCAAGCAGATCTTCCGACACGAATCAGTGAGCGAGGAGATGATCGCTGCCCACGATCTTACCCACAACGAACAGCGATTCATCGCCTCTGCACAGACCGGTGAAGACGGAACCCACTCGGAGAGCTTGTTGCTCGTCAACGACTGGAAAAAGCGCATCCAGTTGCACGTGGATGAGTTTGCCGTCCACGTGCTCGACGAAGACCTCGATCCGTGGGAATACCTGATCGAGCAGAACGCGCTCGACACGAGCGATGTTTCCTATTTGCTTGCGGACGGACGCGCCGAGGAGTACGACATTCCTCAATCACTGCTCGAACAGGCTCGCGAATCTACACCGACCACCAGCTAACGCACGAAATTACAGGAATCAATTCACCACCAATGACAATCACTCGTCGCTACATTCGAATCGAACCAGCCCACGAACGTGTCACACCCTCCGATATCATCTCTCGCCTTGCCGGCCTGCGCAAACTGAAGTCTGGCTGGAAGGTCAAATATGATCCGCGGAAAAATGCTCCGACGTTTGAATTTCTCGCACTCACCCAGGGGAATCAAACACCGGTGCGCTTCTATCTCGGTGCCACTGATGAATCGCTCTTGTCGACAATTCGCTCGGAGTTGAATACCGCCTATCCAGCGAGTTACAACCTATCAGAAGAAGAACTCACGCTGCCCGAGGAACTGCTCGGGCAGTCCGCGGAGAACACTGACACAGATACTGTCGAGTCCCAGTCGATCGATGATGCGCGATCGGAACTGTTGAACCGAACACCAATCGCCGCCCGATGGCGGGGCATTGGAACGCGTTCGGACGATTGGATGACGCCGTTAAAACAGTATTCCCAGCTCCACGCGACACAGCACGGCGACAGTGCATCAGCAAAGGCACCGCTCGCAACAGCGGTCGAGCGACTTGCGAAAGCGAGTGCCCCCACCGTTTTGCAAGTGCTCTTCACTCGGTATGCGGACTGGGAGAAGGTTGCCAATACTCGCAAAGAGAATATTCAGACGAAACATGATGGGTTCGTCCAGTCCGCAAAAACTAGCTTCAATGATATGCTTCGGGGCTATGATGAGGAGCATATTCGCGATCGACGGCGTGGTCGAGACGCGCCGCAGATCGGGGAGAATATCCGACAGTCACCAAACGCCACAAGTGGAGGAGCTGCCTCCCGGCAAGCACTCATCGACCAGAAAAACCCTTCACAGACGTTTCTGGTAAATATGCGTGCAGCGGGGGTGCCACCTGCTGATGCAGACGATACGGCTATCGGAACGGTAGAGAGTGAGGTCGACGCGCTTGCGAACGCGTTCAACCATCTTGATGGGGCGTACTATGAACTCGACGGGAAGCGTCTCACGAAAGGACTGACCAACATTCGTGACCCAGCAAAGAAAGAGCTCAAACGGCTGCTCAATCGGTCACTCAAGATTTCACGCCAAGGACGCAAACGCTCGCAGCTCATTTTGAATGCAGACGAACTCGCGAATTTCGTAGCCGTCCCGAGTGCCCATGCACTGACTACAGAGGGTGCTCGTGGGACTCGTGGCAAAGAGCGGCTCCGCCAACCGTTGTCACTGCCAGCACCGGAGATGCTGGATCGGTTGTCAGCACCTGGAATGGCGATTGGTTTGCCGCTCAAAGACCGGAACCAGCCACTTGATGACGCGGTGTACGTTCACATATCGACGCTCATCACTCACTATCTTCGCGCCGCCTCGACCGGCTCTGGAAAGTCCAAAAGCGTCTTGAATGATATGCTGACACTGAGTGAGCACGTCGGCGGGCCAACGGTGCTGCTCGAGTCGAAAGGCGATGCGATGGTTGAAAACTATCTCAAAGCCCATTATGCGAAATTCGACACGCTGGATAATGTCTATCACTTTGATGCGCCGGATATGCTCCCAGCGTTCTCGTTTTTCGATATCCGTCCCAAGCTTGCGATGGGGCGGCGCCGCGAAGATGCAATCCAGGATACCGTCGAGCACTTCCATGAAGTCATGCGGCTGATTCTCGGGACAGAAACGCACGATCGAGCATTTGTTGCGAACGAGATCCTGACGTTCTTGATCAAAGCATTGTTTGATAAGGAGTACGGGCAAGACGCGTTCAGCCTGGATACGCTCATTGAGGCCGTGTATCAGATGCGCCATGAACGCATCCTCCCGGAAATTTGTGTGGAGAATGCCCACATCGAGCGGGCGTTATTCCAGCAATGTGAGTTGGAAGAAGCGCAGTTCCAGCAGTCGATGGGCGGGGCTGCGAATCGACTGAACAAACTAGTCGAACTCGAACATCTCTATCAGATTTTCAATCACGTTCCCGAGTGGGACGACGAAGCCAACAAATACACCGAAAACGTCTTCGACTTTCGGCATTTCCTCGATGAAGATGCAGTGATTTTGTTCGACATCGGTGATTTGCGTACCGACTCGCGTAACGCGCTGACGATGGTTCTGCTGAGCAACCTTTGGGATGCTGCGCAGGGATGGTCCGATGAGAGCAGGACTGGCGAGGGAGAACCAATGGCGAGTGACGAGAAGATTGCGAACGTTATCATTGAAGAGGCAGCAGCGGTTGCGACTTCCGAACTCGTCTATGAGGAGTTTTTGCCCCAAGGCAGAGGCTTCGGTGTGAGCCTTGGCCTGATCATGCAGTACCCCGACCAAGTGAATGATCACAGTCGGTCAAATCGACCGTACAAAGAGATTTTGAACAATGTGAAGACGAAAATCATCGGGAACATCGAGGTTGACGATGAGCTCGCGAAATCGATGGCTCATGAGAATTTGTCTAAACAAGACCTCAGCAAGCGGATACAACGGTTGCCGTCTGGCGAGTGGATCGTGCAACTTCCGAGTCCCGGCTTTGGCGAAACAGATCCGACAACATTCTCGCTTGCTCCGTTGCCAATTCCCGAGGGACATCCGGAAAGTGATGAGCCACTCGCCGGTGACGCACGCCACCTCTTTGAAGAGATGGCCCGTCCGCAGGTCAGACGACGAACCCAGACCGAATGCAGTATCCCCAGTCGTCCGAGCAAGATCGGGCATGTTGATGCACGGGACACACTTGTGGAGATGGGTGATGCGGACACTGCAGACACAGACGGGTCTCAAGAGCACACAGCCGACGCTGAAGCTGCCGACGGTGGCATTCCAGCCGAGACACCCTTCTTCGGTGCAGATGGTGTGAGTGACGCCACACGCACAGCTGCAGACGGCGAGGTAGCATCGGACACAGAAGACACACCAGCGAGCGACCGGCCGAGTGACGAACAGGATTTCGGACGCGCTTCCATGTTCGGTGCTCCGACGACGGAGCAGTCACCACCCGACGACCCACCGAACCCCCCGTCGTCCGATCAGACTGCGACAGATATCCAGAATGGACATAGTAGCGAAGGAGAGGCGGGAATCACAGACGCAGGCGAAGAGCCGAGGGACACGGACGACGAGGGCGAACGATCAAGTGATGCTGCACTCTCCGAGCACGTCCACTACGATGCAGATGTCGACGGCTACGTCTGTGCTCTCTGTGGCACTGAGTATACGGCGTCTGAGGAGCGACGAGCGAGCGTCTGCTGTCAGTTCGCATCAAAAGACGAAGTCTTCGTTGCCGCTCGGCGGGCACACAAAACGACTGACTCTACCAGTGACCTCCTCGATCGACTCCGGAAAATCGCTGCCCATGCTGAAGACTACGGCATTGAAATCTCTATCCAAGAGTTTGCATCGCTCGATGCTCCTGCTGCTGAATCCGTCCCGTCGGAGGAAGAGACGTCAGAGCCACGTCCAGAACCCGAACAGACACAGGCTCTTGATACAATAGCAGGTCGTTTCAGCGAAGCAACTACGAATATTCCCGATACGACGCTTCGAGCAGAGGGTGTGACACGCGATGAGGCAGCGTTCCTCGGTCTCGTACTTGATGCGATGAACCACCAGCTTGAGGAGTACTCGCTCACAGAGAGTATGGCCGATTTCGACGAGCCGTTTGCCAATCTCGACGTAGAGACACTCATACAAAAGAGGTTCCTCGAGAAACATCGAGCATTCCGGCAGACGTACTACACCGTGTTGCCAGCCGGTCGAACCTTCCTCGACCGATCACTGGCTGTGAATCCAGGGATGGGCGATCTTGGCGAGAAAACCCCGCACAAGGCCGGTGTCGTATTCCTTGAACAGTGGCTAGTCCAGTACCACGATGTCGACCGGACTGAACGCTACTATCAACACGACTCGGGGACTGTTTTCGATGTTGCAGGATTTGACGCTTCAGGCGACCTTTGTTGGGTAGGCGAAGTTGAAACGAAGAGTCATAATACGGACGCCGTGGTCGCTGATTACGAAAAGCTCGCGAAGGCCGATGCAAACGCTGCGTGGGCTTTCGAAGATCGAGGGTGTGCGATCGACGTGATCGACACGCTCATCGAGACCGGTCCGCTCGATCTTTCGCTGACTGCCACCCAGAAACAGACGGTCAGTGCGCTTCGCGCCGCTCTTAGCCAAACGGCAATCCCCGGCATGACCGCTGTGAATACGTTCCGGAGCCTCAAAACGGAGGTTGACACAGAGCGATGACGTCGACGTGGCGCAAAGCAACTCGCGACGAGCTTCATACCTACTACACGGAGTCATTTCCAGGGAAAACCGACGTACTGCCATCGTTCATTACTGTCCAGGGACCAAAGGAATACGCTCTCGCATTCCGCGAGCCATACCCCGTTCGGAAGCAGAATACACCTGATCGAACGTTCATCCGTCGGGAGACGTGGCAGACTAGCGACTCGGGTGATCGAGTTGCACAACACTTCGACTCACTAGACGAGCTGGTCGAGTTCATCCAGTATCCAGCTCGGCACGATCCGTTCCACGGAAGTGATTACGCGCTTGCCGATCCGGATCTCCTCGAACGTTCGGAACCGCGACCCGACGCGGTCTATTATGCGCTTGACCACTGGGAGCGGCCGTGGGTCCTTGCCGTCGATATCGACGCCAAAGACATTGCAGCACGACGAGCGACTTCCCAGACAGAAACGACCGCCGAGCCTACGGAATCAGTCGGACTTGACACGCTACGAGATACCGGCATTCTCGACAGCGCACCCGAGGGCTACCCCTATACGTTTGCGGATATCGAGCAGGCTCTCGAATACGGATTTGCTGTCCGGGAGATCTTCGAGGACGACTTTGCGGCCACGGAAACGATGGTTGTCTACTCGGGACAGGGATGTCACGTCTATCTGCTTGATACCGACCGCAAGCACCGCTACGACGAACAGAGTCGGGAAGTGATCAACGACCTGCTGCTCGATGAATACGAGATCCCGATTGATCCGGTTGTCACGGCTGACCGCCGCCGCGTATTGCGCCTACCATACTCGTTGCACGCCGATGTCTCGCGGGTCGTCCAACCAATCCAGAGTCCGAATTTCGACTTCCGAACCGAAGCCGTCCCCAATTTTCTCGAAGCATGAGCCGAACAACACCGCTAAACGACGAATATATGGCGTATCGAGTGGCAGCACTACCCCGCGATGAAGGACAATTCCAGCTCACACAGTTATTCGAGCGTGGATATCAGCGCTGGATGGTTGATGATACACAAGAAACAGAGAAGTTGCTCGCGGATATTGAGCGGTTCACGTGTGATGCATTTGCTCCAAGCACACGCCGGAAGGCTGCAGAGCGACCGTATGTTGATGATCCAGGAATGCTCGCAGTACTCACAACCCTTGGTGCAGTCTGTATCATGGATCATCCCAAACTCGAAGAGACACCGCCTCGGCATCTCGCTCTGCTCGGTGATCTGCGCGAACTCTATGTGAACAACATCGGCTCGCTCATTCGCGAGTATGATGATTTCACCCTTCACCAGGAGATCGCCGAAATCCTCTATGCGAAAGAGCCTGGTGAAGACGGTCCTCACTCTGGGCGCGTCTGTACAGACATCACGACACGCCCTGCGTTCGGTGACGGATACTATCTTGAGATACCACTTGTCGCTGCCTCGCGGAAATGCTTGGCACGCACTGATCGTGACGACGATCAACAGGGAGAGATCCAAGCACACGTTGCCGACAACCACCTCTATGTGCCTGTCTCTGATTTCATGCGGAAGTATCGGTCGTATGCCGAAGATGCGTTTGGACGACTCCTCACAGCTCAAGATGAAGCGCTCACGCCCGAGCAACGAAGTTGGCTGACGGCAAATGAGTCGGCGATTACCGAGCGGATCGACCGCTTTTTCGAGGCAGGCCAGACCCATCGCCTTTGGAAGAACTGGAGCCGACAGAAGCGGGATTTGCTGACGATCATCAACGCTGTCAAAGCTGCGGATGCCGACACGGCGCAGCTGGGCAAATCGCAGACAGCACGAGAACTCTATGATGCATTGGACGCCTATGAGCCCGATCAACTGTGGGAACAACACGCTTGTGACGCGATTTCGACCCCACGAAGCCTCGGGAATATCCTCTCCGCGATGCAAAATCACGCGAGCGTAACTGTCGAACAGGCCTGGCAAAATCGTTATACACTTACCGAGTACAGCGATGGCGCACAACCGATTCATATCGACGATCTCGAGGACCTCTTTGAACTTCCCTGCCTGGCGGCGATGGACGAACGGCTCCAGGAGAAAAAACCGGTCCGCAAAGACCTGTTTAATCTCGTGCGGATGGCATGGTGGTTGCCGCAGTATCGAGACGCAAGCACAGCAGAATTCGTCAGTGATGTGAAAGACCTGTTTTCCCGGTGGTCCTGGTACGATGACGAGACAACGGAGTACCAGATTCGATACGAACTTGAGAACGAGATCGACGGCGAGATTCCCCTTCCAATGAATTGTTCGAACGATGATATGCAGCGCTACTGTATCGGGCGCGATCAGTGTCCGTACTCAATCTATGGGAGCCTTCCGTTCCAAGACGAAATGTACGAGCAGCTCGATAGTCAATCGACATCGGGAACTAATTGAACCGGAAATGGACTACTCTACCACAAAATAGTCAAATGTCAGTCATCGTTTTCCAGTTGGCGACAATGCTGCAAACCTAAGGCTGGATTTAGCTCTTCTATGCAAGGATTTTCGGCTCCTCAACGGTTTTAGCCCCCGAATCCTAAGGTTGGAATAGTAACAAGAAATTTGAAGCCTAAGGATGGATGAGTTACATAATTGAGTGGCGAATTGAGAAGTGGCGTTAGTAGCGGTTTGAGACGCTGTAAGGCTGCATTTACAATTCAGAACTGCCCTAGAAGATCCTAAGGCTGGATTTTACGGCTGGAAACCAGCCCTACGGACCTATGCGCAATTTTAAAATTGTCAGAGACCGATCTGCACCTCCAAATTCTTCCAAAGTAATAGGGGGGTACAGGGGTGCAGGTGGAGAGTATATAATTGCTGAATTGCGAGGGAGAGCAAAGGTTGCCGAGATCACGGAAGTATCAATAATAGGAAGGAAGAGATTCGAGCATTTGGGATCGTACAAAGAAGGGTGGCGATCCGACAGCGAGGAATAAAAATGGGAGGTCAACCAATGAACGGTCCTCCCGTGAATGAGATCGCAGTCTCTACCAACCGATTATTTCAACAATAGTATATTTTGAGCAAAGTGCGTGTATTCGTCGTCGGTCAAGTGAAGACATACTACCATGGCTTGAATCGACTGGTACCCCAGTATCGTGAGCAGTATAATCGCCGGCTTCCATCGTCATTTATCATATTTAGAGCATATTGAGACGGTCTATTTGCACTAACAAGAGTGACGGAATTCTTTGTGGTTGGACTGTAAGGAGGTATGGATGATGACCCTGTTGAGGACGCTGAAGTGGTCTTTCGCAGTGTGGAAGAAGGCCCGTGTGACCTCGTGATCTCGAAGCAAAATCGGTATCAAAACGTTCAAACTACTCACGAGCTCCAATTGCATAGAGCCGACCATCAGCGACCCCAACGTAGCACATCCCGTGTGCCAGTGCGACTTCTGTATCCATGATGTAGGCCGCCATCCCGATATCAGGGACTGTGATCTCAATCGTCCACGCATGGCTGTCACTCATCTCGTAGGCAACAACAGAGTCATTCCGTGGAACGACCACACTACCGTCACCGGCAGCGGGGGGTTGATTGTACCCATTCTCGGCTGATCGCCAGCGAATCGACCCGTCCGAGATATCGATTGCAACGAGCCCTCCATGATAGGTGTTTACGTACGCAGTGTCCGCCGTGACTGCTGGTGAGGGGATCGCGTTGCCGTAGTCCTCGTCGACAGTGGTCGTCCGCCACAGAACAGTTCCATCGGCAGTATCGGCTGCGACGAGTTCCTCGGCGATGCCCGGGACGTACAGACGCCCGTCGGCTACCGTGGGGGTGCCCTGAATGTCCGGACAACACTCATCTGGTGTGGCGATCTGTTTGCTCCACCGTTGCTCACCAGTGGTCGCATCAAGCGCCGCAATACGGCCGTCCGTTAACCCGACGTAGACGCCGTCGCGATCCGCGCAGGTCGCCGTGTAGCACTGCCCATCGATGGATGTTCGCCACTGTCGGGTGCCATCAAGCGAATAGGCGTACACGGCGTTATCCTCGTCTCGCGTCGCCACGTAACACGTTCTGTCCACAATTGCTGGCGAGCCAGTCACGTCCGGAAGCGTGTCGGTCCACTGGATCGCACCATTCCGCGTGAGAGCCGTCAGGGTTGCCTGGTCGTAGTCTGGGCTTCGGGTCACAGCAAGCAGTCTGTCACCAGCCACTGCGAGCCCCACAGTTCGACCCGTGTCAAGATGTTTTTCGAGTTGCTGGTCGCCAGTTTGCGCATCGAACCCAGCAAGATAGGCATCTGGATTGTCAGCGTCTGTTGATGATTCAGTATAGCCGATATAGACACGATTCGGACCGACAATTAGTGGCGTCGCTCCATGAGGGTCCGTGCCTGGACGGCGAAGCCACGCGACGCCAACATCGCCATGGGGGAGTGTTGACTCAGTATATTTGGTTCGTCCTCCGTCATGGCCTTCAACTACCCAGCGACCGTCTGGGACGTAGCTCGCTTTGTATGCGTCATTTGTGAACGGCGCTGGAACAGCCTTCCCGTTCGAAAGTCCTGGGATAGTCGGAGCGATGCATCCGCTCACACTCACTATCCCACCTCCAATCGCCATCTGTTGGAGGAGAGAGCGACGCGTCAGTGGAGCCATGCTATGTGTCGACACGACCATGGTAAACGTTTTCTGGTGGGACCAACAGCTGCTAGTCGGTTCAGTATCACCTCGAAAGCCCCCGTGCGCTCGACGACTGCGCCTCGCTGCGCTCCTCACTTTGTTGCGGTGCTTACGTCGTCTCGCTCGACGAGCGCACGGCCCCTTTCAATCCCATCCGGAGGGGATAGTCGAGATTTGGTGCTCACTGTTTTACTGGTGGTTCTCTCCGGCCCGCCCCGCTCGTCGCATGCCGCCCTCCGCGTCGCTCGCGACCGACCAGTCCGGGCGTGCGGCCTCCGGCCGTTCCGGGCATCTGGTTTCGACGCCAGCACCAAGCACGCTGTCGGTTTCGTCTCCCGCTGGTCGACGGACACGAAACCGGCTTGTGTGCTAGACGCTTGCTCCGGGCGGATCGCCGCGCGGTGCTGGAAAGCTCCCTTCGAAAACGCGCGCTCGCTTCGCGCCCAAGGGTCGCTCGCGAAGGCGCAAGCGAGCGCGCGTAGGGGAATGGATGCGTTGTGCAGTGTAGAGATGTGACTCGTGTAGTGGCGAGTGTCGGAAAAGACGCGGTAGTGGACGCGCCTTCGGAATTCGGGTTAATTCCAATGAGTAGTAAACAGACGATCGGTCAAATAGTTTCGGTTGACGAACAGGCGATTGAATGCGACGAAGAGCAATTCGAGAGTGTTGAGGAGACACCCGAGCTGCGGCCGTCGGTTGAGCAGACGATCCAAGGGAAAGTCGATACAAATCATCCCGATGGGGTTGGGCGTGGACTGACGTTAGCGGCAGAAGAGCGATTGGTGGCACGAGAGATGGAAATCACACGAACGCGTGAACGATGGGATCGGACACAGGATTCGAAGCGGGAAGTGCAGTGTCGGCGAGCATCGAAAGCAGTGAGTCGAGAGCGGCGCTATGCGTTCCAGGAGCGGGCGGCAAGCGTGGATCCGTGGTGTGATCCGGAGAGAGGAGATCCTCGAGAGGAGTTGGCTCAAGAGCAGTTGGCGGCAGTGAACAAGCAGGCGATGCGGTTAGCAAAGAAACTCAATGGATGGTCGCGAGCAGCGATTAGTCGGCAGTTAGCTGAGCGGGTCGTGGATGGGACAAGCGTGATGGGTGCAGTCGTCGGGGTGTACGAAGAATTGCGGACGGCCCCCGGGCAAGTCATTCCGATCGCGGATGTGCAAGATGTGAATCGCAAAGAAGTGAGCATCGAAGGGACGGTAACCCAGCTTTGGACACCTGGGAGTCCGAAGATCCAGCAAGTTGGACTGATCGAAGACGAGAGTGGTCGTATCAAATTCACTGTGTGGCGAGCGTCGCGGAAGACGATGGTTCGAGAGGGAGAGACCGTGCAGTTGCGGTCAGTTGCGATAAACTGGTACGAGGGGCGCGTCTCGGTGGCGGTAACTGGCTGGAGTGCAGTTCACATCCCCGAGCGCGGGCGCTGGTGGGAGTAGCCGGGTAGCGTGAGCTACTTTTTATTGTATACCGAACCGACCCTAGCCCCGCCGCCCCACCCTCCGCTCCGTGCTCGCTTCGCTGTGCGCGCAGCCACGACCTCGAGAACAGATCTAATCTGTTCTATCTATGGGGGCGAGAATGATTGTGTCAAGAGAGGATGTCTATCAGCTGTGTACTGCCTAGTTACTCCGGAAATCTGGTGTGTCACCAGCAGACTGCCAAGGAGGTTGATGCTGACTATCTGCTAAAATGGAATTCACTTGAAAACCGGAGTGATCCACGCCAAGTGGGATTGGGTCAGACTACCTGATTCGGATACATTGGAGTCGATTATTTACCACCATTTTCCAAGCCAACCATGGAGACGCGAAAATAATCCCTGCTCATCCGGGTTCGGCTTGGATTGGTCAGTGTTCTCACCGCTCGTATCGTCCGACTGCTGCTCTATATACGCTTCTGGATTCGGGTCACCTGGAAGGGGCCGAAGGGCACCTCGGTCACGTCGGTCTGTCCACCGTTCGTATTCCTGCTTGGGGACGACAGGCGTGTCTACGTCTGCCTTGATTTCCTTGACATCGGTCGCTTTCAGCGCGATAGTCCGGTGTATCCCATCGGCTCCGACATAGAGGTGGCCATTTATATTCAGATAGTGCGGGCAGCGGTCGTGGTCAGGGTTGAATCGCTCTTCTACTAGGAGTTCGAGTACGTCCCGAACGCGGCCGTGTTCAAAGCGGTCTATATTCTCCCTAGTAACGCCCGCAACATCGGTCATGGATATACAGTACTTGCCTCACACAGCAGGTATAGCGATAGACATCCAGCAACATTCATTAGAGTGTTCTCATTAGTGTGGGTCGATGAAGGACGGAACGCTCGACGAACTTGATCGATCCATTCTCTACGCCCTACAACAAGACTCGCGGCATACCTCGTCCGGAGATATTGCCGAGAGAGAGGGTGTCTCGGCCAGTACGGTTCGGAAACGCATTCAGCGACTCGAAGAAGAAGGCATCATTACTGGCTATCACGTCGCTATTGACTATGAGACCGCTGGCCTCCCCTTACATGCGAAGCTCGTCTGCTCTGCACCGATACCGCAGCGTGAAGAACTCGCCCGACAGGCACGCGATATTCCTGGTGTCGAAGCAGTGCGCGAGATCATGAACGGGCATAACAATGTTTATATTAATATAATCGGCACAGATCACGACGATCTGAGCCGTATTGGGCAAGATCTCTATGAACTAGGACTCGACATAGAAGACGAACAAATCATTCGCAACGAGTATGTCTGCCCCTATCGTGGTTTCCTTGCTCGAGATGATCTCGATTGGTAGATACGGTTACACAAACAGGCGACCAAACGAATTCTTTTGATTTTATGCTGGTTGCCAGCGGTACTGGTTTACTAAAACAATAGACTCGATATGCTGGAGGTTGATACCATATCGGTATAAAATAGGGTAATGAATACCGATTCGTGATTATGGCCGCTATCTTTTTCACTATACGTTCTTTCTAGTCGGGTATGAACCAATCGAAGACCAGCCGGTACAGTCCGCCGAGATACACGTTCAGACGACGCACGTGGGGGTCGTGATCATCGGTTTGAGCTAGATTCATGGAGACAATAATCATCGGAGGGCAGCACGTCGGCCAAAAACTCTCAGAGCGTCTCCTTGCACAAGAGATAGCCGTCGTGTTCCTCGAAGACGATTCAGCCACTATCGAACAAGCGCTGAATGTAGGCATCGATGCGCATGAAACAGATATCTTGGATATTCAGTCGCTCTCTGACACTGGTCTCGAACAAGCACACACCGTTATCGTTGCCACTGACAGCGATAGCAAAAATCTACTTATCGCGCAGCTATTGCGGGTAACGTTCGATACGGAGCATCTCATCGTCCTCGTTAATCAACCCCAGAACTTGGAGCCGTTGGACGAACTAGAGATTGAAACCGTGTGTTCAACGCAGGCGCTGACGACTGCGATTGAGGACGTACTTTCCGAAAAACAACGACACTGAGAGACAAATGTTCGTAAAAAACAACCAACCAGTAGCACTGCCTGACCGTCTCGACGGCTCACCGTCAAAGAGCCAACTAATGACGATCGTCTACAGGAGGTGCTAAAATGGTCGAAGCAGCATCGCAAATCGATCTTCTTAATCTGCTGCTTGTTCTTGTACTGGCGTGGATCGGTGGTGCCATCGCCGAGCGAGTCGGCTATCCAGCGATGATGGGTGAATTGCTCGCCGGACTCGTTTTTGGCCCTCCGATTCTCGGGCTGCTTCACCCTTCGAATACGCTCGATATCTTTGCGGAACTCGGCATATTCCTTCTGATGGTGTATGTCGGAATGGAAGTCGACCTTGACGATCTATTTGAATTAGGCCCGCAGGCACTCGTCGTCGCTATCGGCGCATTCGTCATTCCGTTTGCGCTCGGATACATAAGCGGAGTGCTCACCATCGCGACCGTCGACGGCGCACTGTTTCTCGGACTAGCGATGGCCGCCACGTCGCTCGCCACGAAATCGCGTATACTTGTTGATCTTGACATTCTTGACACGCGGATAGCCAGCATCCTCCTCGGTGGCGCGCTGGTCTCCGATGTCGGCGTGTTGGTCGTGTTCGCGGGTGTCCTCGGCTTCATCCAGGCTGGATCAGTTGACGCGGCCACGATTGGATTTATTCTCTTCAAAGCGATTGCGTTCTTCGCCATTACGCTGTTCATTGGCTACCGGTTCCTCCCGCACGTGTGGAGCCGATTCGAGACGCTTCGTAAGCGCTACGGCTTCGTCGATAAGACAACTGCATTCTCCATCGCATTGCTCGTCGCGCTCGTCTTCGCAGAACTCGCCGACCTAGCTGGCCTCCACATGATCATCGGCGGGTTCATGGCAGGGCTATTCTTGCGACAGGCGGATCTGCACGAGGAGTTCTACGAGCACATGCACAACGTCATGTACGACCTCGCCATCGGCTTTTTCGCCCCGATTTTCTTCGTGACGGTCGCATTCCAGATCACCCTCGATGTCTTCACGCAGAACCTGGGATTGCTCGTTCTATTGGTCACTGTGGCGTTTGTTGGGAAGATTGTAGGTTCGTGGCTATTCGCCCTACCGACAAAGCTCACCTCCCGTGAAGGGCTCGTTATCGGTTTTGGGATGAACGGCCGCGGAACTGTTGAGATCATTATCGCATCGATCGGGCTCTCAAACGGCATCATCGACCAAGGGCTATTCTCGATCCTCGTGTTCCTGGCGATGTTCACGACCTCGTTGGTGCCAGTGACGGTCAAATGGGGCGTTGACTGGCTCAACCGAACCGATGAACTAGTATATACACGTGATCCCATCGAAGCCAAAGCTGACTAACCCGACGGCATCATCGTCGACTGCTTTTGTCACAGAAAGAATGTTAGATAATAATCCAATATCGTAGACGAATCAGTTTTAGAACCCCATGTCGGGATGACACCGTTCAATAGCTTCTCTGACGGCTTCCTTTCGCCCGAGAAACGTGAGGTGATCGCCTTGCTTAAGTTCGAACTCTGGATTCGGAACTTGCGTGTCACCGTTTCGTCCTACTAAAGCAATATGACAGCTACGCGGGATTTCATGGTTCAGCTCTCGGATTGACTTTCCGATGATATCTTCGGCGGTTACTTCGATTTCTTGGACATCGCCTTGACGGCCCACTTCCGTCATCCAATTGGACAGAGCTGGCCGTTCGATAACGTTATCCAAGGCCCACGCGACTGCAAGTCCGGATGAAATCGTCCGTACGCCGAGCTCCTCAAATGCATCTACGTTCGACGGATTGTTCGCACGGGCAAGGATGGTTTCGACGTCAAACGACGTGTTCGTGAGTTGTGCGACAAGCAGATTTACGTCATCGTCGCCGGTCGCCGCAACGACAATCTTCGCGTTTTCTGCACCGGCCTGGCGAAGGACGTCAAGATCCGTCGCATCACCACGCTCGACAGTGAAACCAGCATCGCGGGCTCTCCGAATGACGTCGTCGTCGATATCGAGAATGACAACGTTTTCTCCCCGGTCTTCAAGACGTTCGGCAAGCGCGCGGCCAACGCGTCCACCGCCAACGATGAGGACGTGCATGGGTATGACGTCCAGCGCCTGGGCGATATGTCTGGCGAAGCCACCCTCGAACACAACCGTCGTGAGAATGACGAGGAAGACAGTGCCCGTGAGGAGCGTTGCGGCATCGGTCAATCCTTGGGATTGCAATTGGAGGGCAAATAAGGTCGCGACACTAGCAGGAATGATCCCTCGCGGAGCGACGGCTATCATCCAGACGCGCTCCCGATGTGTGATCCGGCTTCCGAGTGTCGCAACACCTACGACGAGCGGTCGGATGATCAGGGCGACCGCGATTACCACCGCAATTCCACCGAGTCCGAGCGTGAGCAGGGCATCAAAGTCGATCAATGCTCCGAGTGTAATGAAGACGAACGAGAGGACAATAAGCGAAATATCGCCCTTAAATTCCTCGATATTTTCCTCATAGGGGAGATCTGCATTGCCCAGAATAATCCCCGCTGTGACTGCGGCAGCGATCCCAGCCTCGCTCGCGATGGCATTGGCACTCGTGAACGCGACGAGGGCGGCGGCGAGTGCAATGAGTCGTGCTTCCTGCGGTGCGTTATCCGGAGAAAAATCGACATGTTCGAGCAAGTACCACGCGATCGCCGCGACGACGATCCCGATCAGCACTCCCGTCCCGAGCCGTTGGATAAACGAGACGATGACGGCGGTAAAGTCCGATTCTGGCGTGACGATGAACTGGAAGACGGCAACGGTCAAGATTGCGGCAGTCACGTCGTTGGTGACACCCTCAAGCTCAAGTGCAGCAGCCACACGATTCCGGACGTGTACGATCTGGAGGATTGGCGTAATGACTGTAGGGCCGGTTGCGACAAGGAGAGCCCCAACGAGAAACGATAATTCCCACCGTGCATTGAGGAAGACATGAACGGCGAGTGCTGTTCCGACGAGGGCGATACCCGCCCCGATAGTGATAAGCCGGAACGTGGTGTTTCGGGCTTCCTGAAATTTTTCGGCTTTGAGGTGGAACGCCGCCTCAAACATGATGATGGCGACGCTCAATCCAACAATTGTCCCGAGCGACTCACCGAAGGTATTGAGCGACACTAGCCCCAGTACTTCTGGCCCAATGAGAATGCCCGTCAGAATGAGAAACAAGACACTCGGAACCTGAAAGCGGTTGGCGAGTACCTGCGTACCAACCCCAAGGGCAATGATGAGTGCGACAAGCGGTCCGACGCCAACGGCACTCATAGGACACTCGCTCCGAGGTCAACTGACGCACGTGGTTGTGGTGGCCCTGCTTCATTGACGCTAATAGAATCGCATCCAAATCGAGGAGAACCAGCTGGTGGGATGCGACTGCGCACGATTGTCATACATGATATGCTCTGTTGATCCACCATAGACCTTTATTATTCGATACCGCTTCGATTCCAAATAGTAAACTACATACCCGAAATGTGAATTGAATCAAAAATCACGAACGATACGAGAATTGTCGTTCTGAGTCAAGATACCAATGAAACCACGGCATATTCGACTACTCAGGTCGATCCTCAGGATTATGATCATAGGGACTGAGATGGCGATACTCGGACTTGCTATCTACGGGATTGGAGGGTTCATCATTCTGACAATAGAGGGGCTCACCTACTCATATCCTCTATTTGTCGTCGAGCGTGACCCGATCCTCAATTTCTTGCTCTCCATCTGTGGAGTCTGTCTGAGCGTCAGTGGGTTCATATTGATCACTCTTTCTGCGGCTTCACATACCTCAAGAGTAGATCGACAGCACCTCATTATCCTTGGTATCGTTGTTGGATCGCTTGGGCTTGCGATTCTCCGACTCTCCCTTCAAGTCTTTTCCACCTGATTCAAATGATGTCGTCGCGTGGTCGGAAGTTGATGCGATTTGGTTAGCACAAGTCCGTTACGCAGAGAAAATCAAAAACCAGGTCGTTGAAACCTACCTCCATAAGCCGGGCGTGGAGTCTATTGACCGGGGCTTGGGGCCGAAGACTATCGGTGGATTCTCTATGGAGACAATTCATGTGCTCGTTTCTGATGAAGCCTCGGCAGACGCACTCGAATTGCCCGAACAAATTGGTGGAATCCCCATCGTCGTTGAAATTGGCCACATCTACGACACCGAATAATCCTTTCGGTGAATATGCCACGTCTATTCATCGCCTGAATCGGTAGCATAGTGTCGGTTACCGGTAATAATATGGTGTTTAGACGACAATTTTGATATTGATGCACCCAGCTCGATTCGTGACGTACTGTTTTCTATATAGTGGGGCTGTCTTGTTAGCCCAGTCTCTAGTGGCCACCCAGTTTCAACTGAATTTAGAAAGTATCGTCCGGGCTGGCGTTGCACTCACGATCTTGTTTACTGGCCTCATTAGGTTGTGGAAACCTGAGAAAGAAGAACGGAAACCAACCAAATACGGACCACTAGCCTATGGGATGGCTGGTCTCTCGCTTGCAATAACGGCAATCTTTCTCGTACAACTATTCATGGTCTGAACAGGTTGGTGGGTTATAGTGCGTTCTTTTATTCCGCAGTTGCTGTATTCGCACTCTCTGCGAGTGGTCGCTGGTCAGTGACTTCCGAGAATGACAATTGATGTGCATGAAGAAAAGGGATCAAAGCGGTAGTTAATCCGGTAGTTCTTTGCGACTCGCCCGAACACACGGCCAGTACGGGAAGTCATTCAGACCGTCACAATCGCACTCTGCCGGTTCAGCATCGTCATCCGTCTCGTCGGTGGTCTCGTCCTCTTCCGATGGGAACGCCGTCAGGGTACCGTCGTCCGCCACGGTTTCGACCGCAGCCATGTGCTTGCAGAAAGCGTCACGGTGGACGTGGTGCGGGCAGGTGCAGGCCAGTGCATCGCCCGTCACGTCGTCGAGCGTGACGACGTATTGGTGTTCTTCGGGGTTGTCGTGGATCTCGTTGGTGACTTCGATGAGTCCGGGGGCATCAACGTTGAAGGAAAATTGTTCGGCCTGTGCGCGTTTCTGTGCCGTCTCGGCAGCGTCACGGGCTGCGGATGGGTTTGTACTCATGATCTTCTCAGAATTTGGAAGACCAGTGCAAGATGTGCCAACACCCTGCGTGTTTCAACACGCCCAAGAATAGAAAGAGCAGTATAGCGACTACAGACTGTAAGTTACGACCACTCGCTAACAGCGCGGTCGTGAAGCATCTCTCGGAAATCCTCAGTCGTTTGCTCTAGCAGGTCACCGCTTGACCAGTCGAGGATGACACCATAACGTCGAATGAGATCAAGTATATCGAGTTCGCCTTCGTTGTAACGCTTGGTAACAGACTTGGGATCCTCGCTTAGCCAGTCTTTCCGGTTCTCACGAATATACTCGCGCTTTCGTTCCGTAGCTTCCAAGTCGATCTCGTACTCACACAAATCTGGGTCGATTTCTTCAATGACTACGCCATAGTCCTTGGCAGCACGCTCGATCGACACATAGTCATCCTCAACGTCCACCAAGACATCCTCGGGGTTGCGATCGAGAGGATCGCCAAAGCCACCACCGCCTGAAGAGGGGCGGACGAATTCGTTGTCCTCCTGAATGGGGACGTTAGAGAATACCGTGCCCAGCTCCTCAGATTCTCCATCTTTTGCGAGAGTGACACCGTGAGGGATTCCAGGGAGTCCACCTTTGATTCCCCAAGTGATAGAGCGGGCACGATCCGAGCAATACGAAATAACACTGTTTTCGCACTCTAAAAATCGACCGCCTTTCCGAACTCCGCAGCCACCGCGGTATTCTCCCGGACCAGCAGAATCCGTAACGATGGAATGTTCACTTGTCAGAAGTGGGGTGTCTCGCTCTTGACCCTCTAAAGATTGAACAGCAAGGCCAGCACCGAATACCGGCGCCGTGGCGGTAGCGCCATCTTTGCCGTCACGTCCGCCCCAACCACCGGCCATCCAATCATACCAGGCGAACTCTTTACCGTCTCGGCCCGGGCGTTGGTCCTGACCTCCTGCGAGTAGGTACTCGAGGTTGAATGCACATGCCATCGCGCGTTCCGGCAACACCTCTGACCATAACTCGAAGATTGCATTCATCACTTTCTCGTAGGCGCCGGCGACGGAGCCTGTGACGGGTACCGGTTCCGGTGCGTTCACCACCGTCCCTTCCGGGAGTTCAGCATTGACGACTCGATACATCCCCGAGTTCAGTGGCACGTCCGGGAAAAACATCTTCGTCCCAGCGATGACAGCGGAAAAGGAGGTTCCGAATGTCGAGTTCAGGAAGTTCCCAATGTATTCGTCCGATCCCGAGAGGTCATAGTGAACTTCGTCACCGTCGATCGTCATCTTGACGTCAACAGTCACAAATCCCTCTCCCTTGTTGGGGTCGGCATCGATATAGTCCTGGGTGTGCCAAGTGCCGTCGGGCAAGTCGTGAATCTGCTTGCGCATCATACGCTCGACGTAGTCCTTGGACTCATCGAAGGCGGTTATCACTGTGTCGACACCATACTTCTCGACAAGTTCAAGGAGGCGTTCTTCGGCAATACGTGTCGCTTCGGCTTGAGCCCGCATGTCGCCGAGACGATCCTCTGAAAGACGCATATTGGTTGTTAATAGGTTTGCAACGTCATCGCGGAACTCCCCTGCGTCCCATATTTTCAGTGGGGGTATGCGCAGACCTTCAGCGAAGTGATCATTAGCGTTAATGTTGAACGAACCCGGAGCAGGCCCACCGACGTCAGCCCAGTGACCGTTCGATTGGGTGACGGCAATGAGCTCGCTATCATGGAACACTGGGCGCATGATACGGACATCGTTAATGTGAGTACCACCGAGATACGGATCGTTGACTATGTAGACATCACCAGGATTGATGTCCCCCTCAAAGTACTCCAGCGTCTCCTTACAGGTGTAGTGAAGGGTGCCGACGTGGACAGCAATGTCTTGTGAGCCCTGCATTACTGTATTGCCCTCTGCGTCGTTCAGACAGTTGCTGAAGTCACGGTTGTAGATGACAAAGGAATAGCAGGTTCGTTGTATCTGTTCGGCCATTCGATCAACGAGGTTCGTGAATGAACTGCGGAGTACCTCGAACGTGACCGGGTCAAGGTCAATCTGCTGCTGTGGCTGTGTGTCTGACATGGTTAGACGGTGATGATGATGTTTCCAGTTTCGTCCACTTCAGCCGTCATTCTGGGTGGAATGACGACAGTGGAGTCCATCTGTTCGACTATAGCGGGTCCATCGAAGGTGGCGCCTGCACTGAGCGCCGTACGGTCATAAACGGCCGTGTCTACGTATTCTCCCACCTCCTTAAAGTACGCTTCACGAGTATCCTGGTGGGCATCAGCAGAATCACCCCTACTAATCTCGGGGAACGAGGGTTTCTCGACGATACCCTTGCCGGTGACGTGGAGGCCGTATATCTCGACAGGCTGATCTTCGTCGGAGTAAGCATAGGTCTGTTCGTGCTGACGATGGAACCGTTCCCGGATGGATTCGACACTGTCGGTCGGTCGTGAACAGGGCACTTCCAGCGAGCGCCACTGGCCGACGTACCGCATCTTTACCTCATGCTCCATTCGAATCTGATCATCGTCGATGCCCTCCTTGTCAAGGCGGCCGTGAATCTCGTTCTCCATCTCTGCGAAGGTGTCCTCGATATCATCTACTGTATCCCCGGTGGTGTCTGCGATGAATGTCTGTGAGAGGTCGTGTTCGACATCAACCAGTAGACAACCCAGTGCCGAGTTGATGCCAGGATATGGGGGGATAACGACCTTCGGGATGCTCATTTCCTTGGCAACGTGAGCGGCATGCATCGGACCAGCACCACCGAAGGCGACCAGCGCGAAATCTCGAGGATCATACCCCTTGCTCGTTGAAACCAGGCGAACAGCATTACACATATTGGCGACCGCGATCCGCTCGATGGCCGAAGCAGCCTCAGTGAGATCGAGACCTAGCGGGTCAGCGATGTCGCGTTCGATTACCTCGCGAGCGGGGTCGGCAGTGGCATCCATATCACCACCGAGGAATTTGTTGGGATCAACCCACCCGAGAACGACATTGGCATCGGTCGTAGTCGGCTTATCCCCACCTCGAAGGTAGCAAGCTGGGCCAGGGTCGGCCCCCTGGCTCCTTGGACCCACGCGTAAGGAACCGCCGTCGTCGATCCAGGCGATTGAGCCACCGCCGGCTCCGATGGTTTCGATGTCCGTCGACGGGAACATGATGGGATAGCCGTACTCGACGGACCACTCATCGGTCATCTCGATATCACCTTGGAAAGTAAGCGAGACGTCGGCACTGGTACCTCCCATGTCGAAGCCGATAGCGTTCTCGAAGCCACACTGTTCGGCGATGTATTGACTCGCGATCGCACCCGCAGTCGGTCCTGAATTGGCGATGCGAGCGGCATAGTAGGCGATAGCTTCTGTTGTCATCACGCCACCGCCGGAGTGCATGGCGAGCACGTCACCGTCATAGTCGCGCTCGTTGAGCTGTACCGAGAGATCCACTAAATACTCGCGAACAACCGGAACCAACGCCGCGTTGATAACCGTCGTGCTAGTTCGCTCATGTTCGAACATCTCTGGAAGGATCTCGTGGGAAGTACAGACAAACGCATCAGGGTATTCCTCTGCGAGAATCTCGGCAACCCGTCGTTCATGCTCGCCGTCAACGTAGGCATTAACTAGTGACACGGCGATGGTGTCGATGCCACGTTTCTCGAAGATGCGGGAGGCCTCGCGGACCATCTCCTCATCGAGCGGGGTGACCACATTACCATCGGTATCGATACGCTCCGTTACTTCGAGTCGATCGCGTCGCTGGACATATGGATCAGCGACATCCTCGTAGGCATCCCAGAGCTCATCTTTCGTTGCGTCACGTATCTCGTGAACGTCACGAAATTCCTCGGTCGTGATCAGCCCAATTCGAGGAAGGTCGCGTTCGATGAGGGCGTTGGTGCCAACCGTGGATCCATGGGAGAAGAAATCCAAGTTCGCAATGTCCGTTTCGACCTTGGTCAACCCATTGATGACACCCTCTGCTGGATTCGCTGGCGTCGATGGAGTTTTCGCGATTTCGATCTCTCCAGTCTCGTCGTTGAAGATGATAACGTCAGTAAAGGTCCCACCGATGTCTACACCCGATCGTATCATTGAATCACCAAAAATAATTACAGTATATCCATATATAGTATTTTGTTGTTTATACACTATAGAACAGAAGCTACAATAAGTACCTGTTATCTGATAACGTGAAAACAAGACTCAGTAAATAGTCATAATGCAGAAAGAGGTATCTTTGCAAGGAAACTTCGTCTGACTCTGCGTCGTCCTCATATATGACGAGGAAAGCGTATGCACCCCGGCGTCGGTCGCATTCTCAACTTCAGCCATTTGTTTGCAGAATGCATCGTGGTGGACGTGGTAGGGGCACGTACAGGCCATTAGTTGTTCGGTCACGTCGTCGATGGAGACCACGTATTGATGCTCTGCGGGGTTCTCATGGCTCTGATTGGTGACATCGACCATTCCTGGGGCCTCCACATCGAAGGTAAATTGTTCCCACTGTGCGCGTTTGTGTGCCGTCTCGGCAGGCCAACTATCTCAGTAGTTGCCACAACCCCTGTATTGATAATAATTACTTTACAAACGTGGTGTATGTTTGGCGTCGGTGTACTCATCGCCTTTGTCCCAGTTGCAATCGCCCTCATTATCTCACCTGGCCCTGACAGCATTTACACACTGACTCGCAGTGTGAGCGATGGGCAATCATCAGGGGTGATGGCCGCGCTTGGATCCTCGACGGGAAGCATCGTCCACACAACAGCTGCTGTGGTGGGGTTATCGGCTATCCTGCGAACATCTGCATTAGCATACTCAATTGTCAAATTTGTTGGCGCAGCGTATCTCCTCTATCTCGGAGTACAGACGTTCCGAAATACCGAGGAATTCGACATTACGCCAGAGAGTACTAGCTACACGCCACGCGAGTCCTTTCGAAGTGCACTCATGATTAACGTCTTAAATCCGAAGGTGGCGATTTTCTTCCTTGCTTTCCTTCCGCAATTCGTCCAACCAGGGAGTGATACCACTCTCCAGATTTTTACCCTTGGTGTGTTGTTTGCGAGTCTTGGGTTCCTCTACCAAGCACTACTGGCAGTCTTTTCATCGCGTGCCCGGAAAACGATCACCGAGCGGGAACTTGTTCAATCGATTCTCCGTACCGTCAGTGGGAGTGTTCTTGTCGGCTTTGGTGTGAAGCTCGCGCTTGAGCGACGAACCACGCCCTGACGCAGGCATAGTAGAAGAGCTACTACTAGCGTCGCCACCAATTATTCAATCCATATAACGTTGAAATAACCTTGCCGTTTTGTGCGGTGTGAAATGTCTCACTCGATCATTCCGAAGCCACTGAATCCACGGAATTCAGAGGCACTCGTCCAACAGCTCTCACCCGGTGATCGCGTTCGCATTACGACGACTGACTTGCCACGGACGATTTGCACAGTGCGAGAAACACACCCCGTGACGAGTCGGGTACCACATCTCGTGTTGACCGCACCACCGCTCACGACGACTACACAGCACGCTACGCAGCAAGCCACCTACCACTGCACCGCTAGCCCTTCTGATTCGTCCATGACCGTCATCGAGTATACGCACACCGCCAGTGCACGACCGCCCGCTGTATCGGTTCGCTCACCACTATTGCACACTTTCCTCGGCTCTCCACACCGGACGACAGCACCGCACTCAGAACGGAGGTGCATGCCAATGAGTAACACCACTGTTTCCGGAGCATCCAGTACTCTCGATGGCGACGAGCTATCGGTCAGTGACCTCGCCGACCATATCCAGACGCTTGCCGACCGTATCGACGACCTCGAAGCAAAAGTAGCAGAGAAAGACGAGCGAATCACAGATCTCCGTGTCGACCTTGAGCAGAAAGACTCCCAGATCGAAGAGCTTGAAGACCACGTAGAGAATATAGCGAACACAGCAGACGAAGCAAAGGCCCATCGGACAGCAATTGCCCGCAAAACGCAGGCCTGCGACGAGCGGATCGACGAGTTGCAAGCCCATGAGTTCGAAAAAGGTGCCCACTTGCTCGCCGAGAACGTCGAGGAAGACCGGCTCACCGTCGCGGGAAATAGACTCAAACGCATCACGAAAGACGATGGGAAGACCTACTTTCGCCTTCCCGGTGAAGAAGACGCTTTCGGTCGCGGTGGTGTAGTTGCCCATTCAACGGCCGATCTTTTGCCGATTCAACGATTGGCTCGCTACGACGATGAAATGCTCACGTCAGTGACCAACCGCAAACCCGACGAACTCGCAGCCAAGGTGTGGTGCGAACGCGACGATACGAGTCGGTATTCACTCTGGTCGAATGGCAGTGGCGAGATTCGTGCTTTTCTCGATGCCTCAGATCTCGCCGAGTGGATTCGGCTGAAAGAGTCCGGGGTGATGCAAGAAGTACTGTCAGGAACTTGCCCGACGGACGATGGACGCAATGTGCGAGCTATCGAAAAATCGGCTCGGGAAGATCAAACGCCAGCGATCCAAGGACGGATTGTGCTATCAAGAAACTCGGCTCGTGTTGAAAGCAGATGTCGAGCTTCCAGATGAAGTTACGAACAAGAGCACGGACACTGCTCCGGCCACAGACACGGTTGCCGGAGAGTAACGTGGTCGGAACGAAATCACGCCCGAGAGGGTAACAACTCTACCACGAACTCCGACACGACCGCGGGTGTGGACGTCCCGAATTGACACAGTTCGGGACTGACGGTGTACGGCTACTCGTGAGTACGGCAGTTGTATCGGCGGCTATCGGCGACAAACCAGCGGGAGGGAGAGAGTGAATACTGGCCACCGCAATTGTGGTCGGAACTACATGGTCAATTCCGTCGTTGTCGACCCTATGTTTCTTGTGACCGGTCGGGCAACGTATTCGATAGTGAATGATACGCACAACTAAGCTACTATCACGCGATCCAAGTGATCGGATACAAGTATTGGACGCTGAAGGCCACGTTGTCACACCAGAGCTCGTGCCCGACCTTGATGATGAGACGTTTGTGGCAATGTACCGCGATATGCAGTTCTGTCGTCGGTTTGATGAGCGGATCATCAGTTTACAGCGACAGGGTCGTCTTGGAACCTACTCATCATTAGCTGGCCAAGAGGGTGCACAAATCGGCTCAACGTATGCACTGGCCGACGATGATATCATCTCCTACCAATACCGTGAACACGGCGCTGTTGTCGCACGAGGATTCCCGTGGGAGTACTTACTGTACTGGGCAGGTGATGAACACGGGAACGCAGCACTCGCAGATGAGAACATTCTGCCACTCAATATCACTATCGCCGATCACCTCCCGCACGTGGTCGGGATGGCATGGGCGGCAAAATTACAAAATGATAACCACGTGACGGTTGCCCACTTCGGTGACGGTGCTACGTCGGAGGGAGATTTCCACGAGGCGCTCAATTTCGCGGGTGTGTTTGACGTTCCGGCGGTGTTTATTTGCAACAATAATCAATGGGCTATCTCCGTCCCCGTCGAGCGCCAGACCGCCAGTGCGACCTTCGCACAGAAAGCTCATGCCTATGGTTTTGAAGGCGTACAGGTCGATGGCATGGATCCGCTTGCGATGTATGCCGTAACGCATGCTGCTCGCAAGAAGGCAAAACAACCGACTGACGGTCACTTACGTCCGACTCTGATCGAAGCAGTTCAATACCGGTTCGGCGCACATACGACTGCCGATGACCCCTCAGTGTATCGTGACCAAGCAGATGTAGAACGCTGGCGCCAGCGTGATCCACTGAGTCGGTTCGAATCATTCCTCCGCAACACAGATCGCCTCGATGACAACGAGATTAGCCATATTAATTCTGAAATCGACGCTACCCTTGCAAATCTGATCGAACCAGTGGAGGAACACGATGCCAATCCAGATGAGATGTTCGACTATACGTACGCTGAACCGACTAATCGACTTCGGAATCAACGCGAGTATTTACGCTCGCTCCGTAAGACGTACGGCGATGAGGCGCTGCTCCAAGAGGAATAATCGATCTAAAGGTCGATCTGTTCATATTTGTCTACTTCCCCACTCAGTGTGTGCACGAACATTGCTTCAGCATCAATAAGACCCAACTATCGACGACGAGAGGGGGAAGACTACTACAATAGACACGTTGACCGATGCTCAAAGCCATCAAATTAAATAAAATTATTTTTGATAGTCATTATCTGATTCGTGTGTTATCTGCCGATATGCTTCGACTGCATGGAATTTCTTCACCCCCAGAGGGGTGCGGGGCGTTCGAAATTGAGCGTCTCGATGAGGAGTGATTTCGATGATACTCAGCGACAGCTACGCAACCGACTTCGACGAAGACGTACCGAGCGAACTAACCAACCAGTGTCACAGATGTGGCGGCCAGGTCACTACCAACGTGATCGAAACAGTTTGCGATGACTGTAGCCTCGTCATCGACGAACAATGAATCAATCACAGGCCAGAGCTCGCATGAAAGACCGCCTGATGCAATTACTAGCCGGTCGCACAGCACTGTCATCGCCGAGTGTCGGCAGTGTGGAACCACGGTCGAGGTCGAAACGCGCGTGTGTCCGGAATGCGATCATGACGGGATTGCGATTTACCGATTCGATTGACCAACTTATTCGCCTGTCGATCTTTGCTACGAGCGATCCCTTTCTGCGATCGTCAAGAACGTGTCTTGTCGCCTCTAAGGGTGCAATTAGCAATATTCATCCATATCTACTGGGGCTAGGAATAAAATCAGCACCACTTGGTCTGGAGAGTGTCGATAGATCGATTTAGTTGAGAGGTTCGATATAGGATGAATGTGACTCAATCTATATGGAGTTGCAGTCCATTAGTACAGACATGGACGAGAATCCAGAAGAACCGGAAACAGGGCTCATGGAGCGTCAGACGACAGGTGAAGACCGTGTCCGGATGGTCGCTCGCCAAGTGTCTGAACCCCGTACCGTGAATTGGATTGCCTCGGAGGCAGAGTGGTCACACGAGCCGACCAAGCGCGTCCTTGAGCGACTCGTGGATGATGGCGTGCTTCGCCGTGATGAGAGTGGCGCTCACACAACCTACTATCCAGACTATCGTCGGCAGGCAATGCAAGAGGCAGTCCGACTTCGTGATGGTCACCGGACAGTCGAGGAATTGACCGATCGGCTTAGCGAGATGAAAACCCAAATTCGGGATTGGGAAGAAACGTACGCAGTCGAGTCACCCAATCAATTGCGAGCAACGATTGCAGACGAGACCCTCAGCTCGGATGAAGAAGCTCAGCGACGGACAATCGCTCGAGACTGGGATCATCTCCAACAGCGAATTCAGATTGTTGGATTTGCGATTCGTGAGTGGGATTTCTTGGCCCCAAATACAGAGCGTGCCGAGGCTGGTAACTGACGGATGTCCGTCCCACATCCAGGCGGAAATCCGAACGCACAGTTGTACGAGCAACTCAAACGCGATGTCCTCGAACGCGTGCCACATATCACAACGATCGAGTACGTTCCGGATGACGTTGAAGCCAAACAGCTGCAGGCAACCTTTGATCCGAGCCGCATCAATCCACCCACTGGTCCAGAGGCACCCCAACTCGTTATCGAGTGGTATCGTCAAATCCCACATGATTGGTTTCGCGTCAACTATAGCGACCCAAACACAGATTTCCACGCTGGATGGCACCAAGACAAAGATCACACAGACCTCGGGCGAGCGCATTTCCAGTACTCGATTGACGGAGAAACGACTCATCAAGCAGTTACGCTTCAGCACACGACCTCCTCGCTCATCCTCTGGGAAATTATTGAGAATCTCTTGGAGGAAAGACTCCCGACCTACCACGGTTAGTTGCGCACCGAGCACACATAGTCACTAATCATTCTGTAATTCTTATATAGAAACGTACGTTTGAATGTGCCGCACTCTGTAGAGAGCCAGGTGAAGGATAACTGGATATCGAATTAGTACTCATCGCCAGAAACGTGTTTTTGTGCCCCCAAGGGGTGCGGGGCGAATCAGATGTGCCTCGTGGAGCGGGTATGTCCAGTAAAAACGTCCTGTCCCAATTGACGTTCATTAAACGAGTCGCAAAGCGCGCCCAGTATGAAGCCCTCGAATTTTCACTCGAAACGAGGGGTGTCCTCGTTCGGAATACGAGTCACGCGAATCCAGCGGATCCCGAATATCTCGTCACTGTTCATGATGGAATCCCCATCGCCTGTGAATGTCCTGCGGATGATCGCTATGAGGGAGCCTGCAAACATCGGGTTGGCGTTGCGATTCGAACGCCACTCCTGCAGGCAGCGACAGACCATTCCCTTGTCGCAGACGGTGGGATACAAATCGAGAACGAGCCTGAAAATCATGCGGAAGACAGCGACACGAACCAGCCAGCCGACTGTTACTGTGATAGACTTAGTGGCTTTCCGTGTTGGTCCTGTGTCCGATCCGGGCGTCGCGATCTCCCAGAGGAGTAGCGTGAATCACGTGTGAGTCTGTTCTTCTCGCAGAATGGTCTATCTTTCGTAGCTTGATCGAGATATCGGCAATAAGAACGCCTCATTGTATAAAGTTCACTATTTTTAGTTGGCAATAAAGTATAATAATCCTCACTCAGTAGTATGTTATTGAGTATCAATGGCACAGAGCAGGAACCAGTTAATCGAGCGCACGTCACTCCCGGACGTACAGAGACGCCTCACTGACGAAGAATCCTACCTCCAGGCTGAAATCGACGCCTTCGAGGACTTTCTCGACCGGCTTGCCGCGATCCCGCCACACCCCTATCGAACTGACGGTGGATCACTCCAAGAGACGGTTCGGTTTCCATCTCAAGCCGAATACACGTTCCAGGGGGCTGTTGAAACCGCCTATTATGAGACGGTTCTGGCAGTCGACCATTGGAAGGACGAATACGGTGAGGAGACTCCCCTCGAGAGTATTACAAATGAATTCGGCGCCGATGTGGCAGCCGGACTGACCGGCGGGTCCGCGACGTGGTCACAGCTCTTGTGGAACGAACTCCAGGATGCGAGTGAAGCGGCCATCGAAACCCGCCAGCAAACACTGCCGATATTGGCAGCAGAACGACAACGACTGGAAGAGCTTCACGGGTCGCTTGCCGAAATCGGTGACGAATTAGCGGCAATCGAACGAGGCGAGTACCTGTTTGCTGAGCGAAGTGATAGATTGGGCACAATCCAAGAACAACTTGAAGAGCTGACGCACGACCAGCAAGCGTATCTCCATCAGCGCAAGACATCGAATGAGAACCTATTCACGTCATATATCTATGCAGACATTGAGACTGACTATCCAGGGCTGGCGGCCCTCGCAACAGCGCGCCAGCTTTTTGATCAGATCGAACTTCGCCACTGGGCTGGGAAGATCTAATAGTGGGGCGATGATACCGGCGCCCCGAGTAAGTGAGATGACCCCAGACGGCGAGATACTGTGCATAAGTCAGCAGGCAGTACGAGCGCTAAAAGCCTTCAAATTGGAGGTCTGGGTGGCACAGTAGGCAAATGATTCTTTTGAGCCATTGATCACCAGAATTGCTGATCACAAGCAATTTTTTGCACCCCGAAAGAAGGTGGAGACTCGATTCGGATGAGCAATCGACCAGAAATAGCGGTGCATCGGCAAATGGCCCTCGCCGACAACTATCAACTTTAAATCACGGAGACGAACACTGAACCCTCACTCAAAGACTTCAGTGCGGAGGTGACATCCTCCTCGTCGTAAACGACGAGGGTTCCCACAAGGCCGGTCCTTGTTTCGTTGTTCTCTTAGGGTTTACACACCGACGAGGTGCTGGCCATGCCACGTGACCGCTACTCCTATCCTGCGAAGGACTTGGAGTTACCTGATTGTTTTTCGTCGGTATCCTCACCGTCCTTTCGAAGGGGATACCTTTGATGGATATGGGTTGGAACTCCGATATTGCCCAATTGTCCCGGCATGGGCGCGGACATACCGCGTCGGATAAACATAGAAACGGCGGGAAAGCACCTAAGACTATACCGTACAGTGAAATGAACAAAGACGGCGATTCACTCCCACCCTCAAGGGCGGGATTCTCTCGCCTGAATCAAGATAGACCATTGCAAGCGTGACTGCGACGTATCTAGTATCAACCTAATATGGAGGTCAAGCCAGCTCCCAACCACGTCAAAACGGGATTATGAAACGTCGAACGCCACGGTTTCAGTCGATCCGCAGGTAGGGCACGGCTGTTCGGTAGTTTCGAGTGACGTCCCGCAATCGCGACACTCGCGAATAACGCTCTCATCCACAGAGAGCCACCGCCGCACTATGACAGGGAGCGGCATATGATCTGACCTTTTTTACCCAACACAATAAATAATTCGGCCTCTTCTCAATTTGGTATCAGAATGATGTAGACATCGATCAGCATCGAAAACCATATCGCAGCCACTGTTCGGTTGATGAGACGCCAAGCGGCGCACAGAAATCTAGTAGACGGCTCACACAATCTCGAATTGGTACGACAGAATCGAAGGCGGTACCACCCAAGAAGCGCTGGTAGCTCTGATTCCACTACTCCACGGGGATTTTTTCGGCCCCTCAGGGGTGCGGGGCGCTCAAAAGAAGCGTCCGTGTTCGAAAAACCAATGGCTTCGAGTACCGACTCTGCGGTGTCGTTCGACGATTACGACACCCGACGCGACCAGATGCACAACACGATCGAACAATGGATCGATGAGCTCACTGCGTTGACTGACGAGGCGAGAGCAAGTCAGCAATTTCAGGAGTGGTTAACTGTTCAATCCAAATTCCCCGACTACTCCCATCGGAACACGCTCTTGATCACTCTTCAATGTCCAAGTGCGACGAAGGTCGCTGGGTACAACACCTGGCGGACCGACTTCGATCGTCACGTCCAGGAAGGAGAGAACGGAATCTGGATCTGGGCGCCGATCATCACAAAGCAGTGTCCCGAATGCGAGAACTCGCCCAGTTACCACGAACAAAGTGAATGTGAATATGACAAGACACCACCTGAAGCGTGGTCGAAGGGACTGGTCGGATTCAAACTCACGGCTGTTTTCGATGTGTCTCAGACGGAGGGTGAACCACTTCCCGAATTGGAGACCGCGGCAATAGGAGATGCTGGAAATCTCGTGCCCACCCTTCAAGATGCAGCCGATGATCTCGGTGCGACGGTTCGAATCGTCGACGTTGACGACTGGGAACACGGAGAGGCAAAGGGTGTCTACAAACAGCGGAGTCTGTACGACCTCCAGCCAATCGTCGAGGTAAAAGCTCGAGCAAATCACGCGGATCTCGCTGTGACGCTTATCCACGAATACGCGCACGCACTGCTGTATTTTGATATCGACAACGAGTGTGAACGAGCGAAACGCGAAGTCGAGGCGGAAGCCGTCGCGTACATCGTCGGTCAGTATTTCGATCTCGATACGAGTGGATCAGCATTCTACCTCGCGGCGTGGCAGGACGATGATGCGGATGTGATTCACGATCGACTTGGACGAATCCGGACGACGGCAGCGAAGATTATTGAGGTAGTCGGAACGAGTAGTGAGTAAGTCAAAAGTCGTCGAATCAGAGTGTCGCTACGCAGTGTGATTACCAGGGGAGGTTACTGAGGCTATTCGGTTGCGGTGGCGGGCCATCTCCAAAGTTTATTTCATTTTCCTGCTCGATGTCTTCAGCGTAGTTTAAGGCAACTGCAACGCCGGTCTGGCTATTCTCGTTACTTTGCTCGCTTGTCTGCCTGGCACTGGTATCTCCAGTCATCCTGATTCTCGAATTTCGTGTCGACAGCGATAATCTCTGCATTCTCTAGCTCATCAAGTTGATGTCAGATAACTCCGCTACTTTTTCGACCATGTATTCTAGTTCAGTAAGCAACATCATAGTTTCTTCAACCCTTGATTTCCCATTAGAAACGGGTTCAGAACTAAGTATTTCATTGTTAACTAGGATTGTATGTCAACAGCAGATTTGATTGGCAGCGACGTCGAAGAATTGGCTGAAACGATCCTCGAAGAGGCGTCAGAGCCGATCCTCATTGTAAATCCGTCAAAACAAGAACTGGAAGCGCTCATCACCGTCACTACCGAATCAGACGAGGATATTCCGGAACTTCGCGTGATATCTGATCCGATGGGTCTGAAAGAGATGGTCAATGATTTCATCATCGCGAGCAAAGCCGCGGACCTCGTTGACCAAGAAAAACTCTCGCTTCGAACATCAGAAGAAATTCGGCGAAATTCGATGCTCGTCACCGAAGATGAAGTCGTCTCACTGATCACGATGGACGGAGAAGTGAAGGGACTTCGGTCTGATGAGAGCGAGTTTGTTGACCAGGCGCGAGAAACGTTCATGAACGAATGGGAAAACGCAAGCGAATTTTCCCTTAGAACACCGCCGTTGTCGCAAGTTAAGGAAACGCTACGAGAGGAAATCGGTGACGACACTGCAGACGATTTCGAAGCTATTCTCGAGTCTGTAGAAACAATTGAAGCTGATGGGACAGATGAAGTAGTTATCTCCTTGATGATTGCCGCACGAAACAACGTCCTTCTGTACGATATCAGTAAGTGGGGTGAAGATGTCGGGGTGGCAAGCAAAGCCACGTTCTCCCGCACCAAAACGCGATTAGAAGACCTCGGATTGATCGATACTGAAAAAGTCCCAATCGATGTGGGGCGTCCCCGCCTCCGACTCCAACTTGGTGATGAATCGATGGCAGATATGGATCCAGACGAGATGATAGAAGAGACGGAGAGCGAGATAACCGCCTGAGATCGTGGACTGTGAAAAATTTATATTCCTCATTTCATCTGTGAATCGATGAGCGTCACTCGGGTTCCAGATAAAATATGCCCGGATTGCGGAACACAGCTCAACAGGGAAGAGACGCTATTGTTATTGCTTAATATATATCGCGAGTACTGTGTAGTGATGTCGACGGACGACCGAATCACGATGATGTGGATGTGATTCAAGAGCGGCTTGGACGAATTCGGACGACGGCAGCGAAGATTATCGAGGTAATCGAACAGAGAAGGGAGTGAGTTAGGAACCGTTGAATTTGAGCGCCGATTATGGCTTTGCCACCGATGCCATCCTCGCTATTCAGGTCGGTGATCAGTCAGCCGAAGCTTTCCTTCAACTTCGTAGATGTGGCCCCGCATGTAGAGTCGTTCGATGATATCTTCAGCAGCGGGCTGCTCAAGCTCCTTGCGATCCTTGAGAATCGCGTACGCGTGCTCGTACGTGAGTTCTCCCTCACTCGGAAGTTTGCTTGCGAGTGTATCGAGCGCGTCTTGCGCAAGTGGTGTAAGCGGTGGTCGCCGATTCGAAATCATCGATATAATCATGGACAATTACTACCGACGTAAATCCTCGGGATAATATGCACACTCGCCTCGTTATTGGTCTGATGATGCAAGGGGAGCACACGGCGTGTCAGGGTGGGTAGGGGCATAGGAGCCACGCCGTGTACTGGGTTACGACGACAACAGATCCTTCTTCGAAGGCCATCGATAAAGAGGTCAGCCAACCAGAGCGGAAGTGAAACAAAACACTGGCTTGCAGGATGAACACCTTCGTTAGATGAAAGTGTGCGCTCACAACGAGACGAGTCTATTCCATATGAGAATGAGTTCACGACATACCGGGTACTGGTTAGTATATCATACTAACCAAGAACTACCAACCAAATACGTGGGGACCAACTCGTCACGTATTAATAATACATGGAATAGACAGATTATGTTATTAAATGTTACAATCTTACTTGAAATCATACACATATATAGAAGTCACTATTGACTTGGTTTCTATACATAGTATAAAAATTCGAACAGGCGCATATTCAAGCCGGTTGAGCGTCAGTACCGGGTCACGTGGGAAGCTAGTATAAGATGCTAACCTGTACTTGCGATCTTCGGCCATCAATAATCGGAGGTTCGATACGATTGACCGACTCTAGTTTCGCTCAGAAAATCTTTCAGGAAACTAACTAGCCCCTACTTCTAGAACAGGCGAATAAAACTAATATCCAAATGATTAGGAGAGGATAGAACTCGAAAAAACATATTTATATACATACTGCAAATTTGGTATGTTGTCTAATATGATGCTCTTTTTTGATCTGGCCTGAGGACATGGTCAAGAGGCTATTACCAACACATATTCCTTTCAGTATACTCCCAAATCTAAAACATATTTAAATTATTATACACTATTCGAAATATGATTGGATTTTAATCGTTCAATACGCCGAATTTACAGGAAAGTTATTTCGGTCCGGTTTCTTGCGACTCTGCCCAATCATGCAGGTGCAGATTATCAAAACTATTTCCAATGATCTGCTTCAAAACCAAATTGAGAAGATCACATGAATTTCATATTATTTGTTATTTTGTGCTACCCATCATATTTAATAGTGTTCTGAAATTGCTTCTCCTCTACTTGTAACTCTGAAACATAGCTCAAAAACAGGCCAAATTGTAAGGGAAGTGGTCGAGAAAACATCG